>NZ_CM135107.1:0-5158755 GCF_054165735.1 Phytobacter cepae | reverse complement strand
GGCGGACTCCACTCGAACAAAATCGATAAATAAAAGACAGAAACATTAATGATTGTTGACACACGTCGATAAGACCCAACGGGGGTGACGTGCGAACCGCTATCTGCGGTTTTACACTTCATCCTTCAGGCCACCATATTGCTGGCTGGCGCTGCGCGACGTAAAAAAGGATGGTGTAAATTGCCCGGTGCTGATCCTCGGATCGCGATCGGGACCGCGGATCATAGCCTAATCTGCTTCAGAGATCTTGTGTTTCTCACAGATTCTTCACGATTTATCCACAGGGCAATTTGGAATCGGCTAAGTGTAAACGATCCCGGATAGCATGCGGGACGATTTACGCCGCATATTGGAAAATTTAATGAGTAAAGCTGAATTCTTGCTTAATTGATCTAACGAAGATCCTGGACGATCCTTGCGATTTCCTGTTTGGGTCGTATAATCCTCCCCCCGGCGCGTTAAGCTCATTTCAACCGTCGAACGTTGGCTGTTTTTCACCCTGAAATGTGCAAAAATAGACGCGTTATAAGGAAAGAGAATTGACTCCGGAGTGTACAATTATTACAATCCGGCCTCTTAAATCATCCACACTGAAGCGTTAGTCGTTCGCTTAGCCTTACGGACATACGCAAAAGTCAGTGAATTCATTCAAGTTTAGGTAGAAATCGCCATGAAACGCACTTTTCAACCGTCTGTACTGAAGCGCAACCGTTCACACGGCTTCCGTGCTCGTATGGCAACTAAAAATGGTCGTCAGGTTCTGGCACGTCGTCGTGCTAAAGGCCGTTCTCGTCTGACCGTTTCTAAGTAATAAAGCTAACCCTTCGAGTGGTTAAGCTAGCATTTCCCAGGGAGTTACGGTTGTTAACTCCCAATCATTTCACCTTCGTCTTCCAGCAGCCACAACGGGCTGGCACGCCGCAAATCACCATCCTCGGCCGCCTGAATTCGCTGGGGCATCCCCGTATCGGTCTTACCGTCGCTAAAAAAAATGTTAAACGAGCTCATGAGCGCAATCGGATTAAACGTCTGACGCGTGAAAGTTTTCGTTTACGTCAGCACGAACTTCCTGCAATGGATTTCGTGGTGGTGGCGAAAAAAGGGGTTGCCGATCTCGATAACCGTGCTCTCTCGGAAGCGTTGGAAAAATTATGGCGCCGCCATTGTCGCCTGGCTCACGGCTCCTGATAGGCCTTATACGGGCCTATCAAATCCTGATTAGTCCGCTACTCGGGCCGCGTTGCCGTTTCACACCTACGTGCTCTCACTATGGAATTGAGGCATTGCGCAGGTTTGGAGTGATAAAAGGCAGTTGGTTGACAGTGAAACGCGTATTAAAATGCCACCCTTTACATCCGGGTGGAGACGATCCCGTCCCGCCAGGACCCTTTAATACCAGAGAACACTAACGATGGATTCGCAACGCAATCTTTTTGTCATCGCTTTGTTGTTCGTGTCTTTCATGATCTGGCAAGCCTGGGAGCAGGATAAAAATCCTCAGCCTCAGCAGCAGATCACGCAGACTACGACCACCGCAGCGGGTAACGCAGCCGACCAGGGCGTACCAGCCAGTGGCCAGGGAAAACTGATTACGGTTAAAACCGACGTGCTGGAACTGACCATCAACACCCGTGGTGGTGATGTTGAGCAGGCGCATCTTTTGGGTTACCCGAAAGAGCTGGGTTCTAACGAGCCTTTCCAGTTACTGGAAACCACCCCACAGTTTATCTATCAGGCTCAGAGCGGTCTGACAGGTCGCGACGGCCCGGATAATCCGGCTAATGGTCCGCGTCCGCTGTATAACATCGAAAAAGATGCGTTCGCACTGGCTGACGGTCAGAACGAACTGGCGATTCCATTAACCTTTACGGATGCGGCCGGTAACACCTTTACCAAAACCTTCACCCTGAAACGTGGTGAATATGCGGTAAACGTAGATTACAACGTGCAGAACAGCAGCGAAAAACCGCTGGAAGTCTCTGCCTTTGGTCAGCTGAAGCAATCCATCAATCTGCCATCGCACCGCGATACAGGCAGCAGCAACTTCGCACTGCATACTTTCCGTGGCGCAGCGTACTCTACGCCAGACGCGAAGTATGAAAAATATAAGTTCGATACCATTGCTGATAACGAAAACCTGAACGTCAGTGCAACCAACGGCTGGGTGGCGATGCTGCAGCAGTACTTTGCGACTGCGTGGATTCCACACGTTGCGGGCGCGAATAACTTCTATACCAGCAACCTGGGCAACGGTGTTGCAGCCATCGGCTACAAATCTCAGCCGGTCCTGGTACAGCCTGGCCAGACCGCAGCGCTGAACAGCACCCTGTGGGTTGGTCCGGAAATTCAGGACAAAATGGCCGCAGCAGCACCTCACCTGGATTTGACCGTTGATTACGGTTGGTTGTGGTTCATCTCTCAGCCGTTGTTCAAACTGCTGAAATGGATCCATAGCTTCCTGGGCAACTGGGGCTTCTCCATCATCGCGATTACCTTTATCGTTCGTGGCATCATGTACCCGCTGACCAAAGCGCAGTACACCTCCATGGCGAAGATGCGTATGCTGCAGCCGAAGATTCAGGCCATGCGTGAGCGTCTGGGCGATGACAAGCAACGTCAAAGCCAGGAAATGATGGCGCTCTACAAAGCGGAAAAAGTAAACCCGCTGGGTGGGTGTTTCCCGCTGCTGATTCAGATGCCAATCTTCCTGGCGCTGTATTACATGCTGATGGGCTCGGTTGAACTGCGCCACGCGCCGTTCGCGCTGTGGATCCACGACTTGTCCGCACAGGACCCGTACTACATCCTGCCGATCCTGATGGGCGTAACGATGTTCTTCATCCAGAAGATGTCGCCGACCACCGTGACCGACCCGATGCAGCAGAAGATCATGACCTTCATGCCGGTCATCTTCACCGTGTTCTTCCTGTGGTTCCCGTCAGGCCTGGTGCTGTACTATATCGTCAGTAACCTGGTGACCATTCTGCAGCAGCAGCTGATTTACCGTGGTCTGGAGAAACGTGGTCTGCATAGCCGCGAGAAGAAAAGCTCCTGATACTCTTCATTCTTCAAGCCGCAGCTGCGTTGGCTGCAACTTGAATTATTTCGAGTATTCACGGTAAAGTTAATGCCAGAGAAGGCGGTCATTAGACCGCCTTTTTTACATTTAAAAGAGAACTATCATGAGCCATAACGACACCATTGTCGCCCAGGCAACCCCACCAGGACGCGGTGGCGTGGGTATCCTGCGTATTTCAGGCCTGAAAGCCCGTGATGTGGCGCAAACGGTTTTAGGCAAGCTGCCAAAGCCTCGCTACGCCGATTATCTGCCGTTCAACGATGTCGACGGTAAGGCACTGGATCAGGGCATCGCCCTGTGGTTCCCTGGCCCCAACTCCTTTACTGGTGAAGACGTCCTGGAATTACAAGGCCACGGCGGTCCGGTGATTCTGGATTTACTGCTCAAACGCATTCTGACTATCCCAGGGCTGCGCATTGCCAACCCGGGCGAGTTTTCCGAGCGTGCCTTCCTCAATGACAAACTGGATTTAGCGCAGGCAGAAGCCATCGCCGACCTGATTGATGCCAGCTCAGAGCAGGCAGCACGCTCCGCACTGAACTCCTTGCAGGGTGCGTTCTCCGCGCGTGTAAATCATTTAGTGGAAGCACTTACTCACCTGCGAATCTACGTTGAGGCGGCTATCGACTTTCCTGATGAAGAGATCGACTTCCTCTCTGACGGTAAAATTGAAGCCCAGCTCAACGAGGTCATTGTTGATCTGGACGCCGTGCGTGCTGAAGCGCGCCAGGGCAGTCTGCTGCGCGAAGGGATGAAGGTGGTGATTGCCGGTCGCCCGAATGCCGGGAAATCAAGCCTGCTGAACGCGCTGGCGGGCCGTGAAGCGGCGATTGTGACGGACATTGCTGGCACCACACGCGATGTACTCCGTGAACACATCCATATTGACGGTATGCCGTTGCATATTATCGATACTGCCGGCCTGCGTGATGCCAACGACGAAGTTGAACGTATCGGTATCGAACGCGCCTGGCTGGAAATCGAGCAAGCCGACCGGGTGCTGTTTATGGTGGACGGCACCACCACCGACGCGCAGGATCCTGCCGAAATCTGGCCGGACTTTATTGCCCGCCTGCCGCAAAAATTGCCGATCACCGTTGTACGTAACAAAGCCGATGTCACAGGCGAGGCGCTGGGTATCAGCGATGTGAATGGTCACTCACTTATTCGCCTTTCCGCGCGAACCGGTGAGGGTGTGGAGGCGCTAAGAAACCATCTCAAACAGAGTATGGGGTTCGATACCAACATGGAAGGCGGCTTCCTTGCTCGCCGTCGCCATCTCCAGGCGCTGGAAGAGGCGGCAAACCATCTGCAACAGGGCAAAGCGCAGTTGCTGGGTGCCTGGGCAGGTGAATTGCTGGCGGAAGAGTTACGCCTGGCGCAGCAGTCGCTCAGCGAGATTACCGGCGACTTTACCTCTGACGACCTGCTTGGCCGCATTTTCTCGAGCTTCTGTATCGGAAAATGACCCTCTCTGCCGCTGCACTTAGCAGGCTTTACACGGCGACCAGTGAAAAAACGCTGGCCGCCTGGCAGGTCGCACCTGATTGCGGCGAACCCATGCGTCAGGCTTATTATGATCCGCATAAACTGGCGCTGGCGAGCGGGATCCAACCGGCGTTATCATCCGCAGTTTCCGCACTGCTCGCTGAGCTGGCGCTGTTAACCGACGGTGATGAACGGGCTGATATCATGCCGCCCGCAGGGCTGCACTTCACCTTTCTGCCCTTCACTTTGCCGCTGTATGATGACGAACATCAGCCTGACGATCTCGCGCCGTTGCAGGCCCTTTGGCAAAAGTGGCACCGCCAACCGCTAAACATCGAAGCGCTCCGACTGGTGGCGCTTCCCAGCCAGCTTTTACTCGCGGGCGTTGCCGATGAAAAAAGCATACAGGCACGGCAGGCTCTCTGCGAGGCACTGCTGACCTCACCCTGGCGCGATAAGCTGATGGCTCGACACCGGAACGCCCCGCTGCCACCGCTCTTCTGGCACACAACATTATTACGTTATCGTGCACAATATCTCCCCCTGCCGATTCGGCACTTTTTTGCACAACATCAGCATCAGCGTTACGGCGCTGTCGAGGGCACGTTGACCCTTGCCCAGGTGAACTACAACTGGACGCGCGTACTGCCCTGCTGACTCAATTGTGGAGGAAATGTGGAAAGGGGGAAGTATTGACTAAATAAATTGTAAAAGTCGCCATCAGGGGCTTTTCAGATCTGTATTTCCACATTAAAACCTAAACGGTATACGCGATAATGTGAATTATCGTTTCCAGTACCAGACCATTATCACGGAGCGAAAAATGGCAACGCATTTTGCAAGAGGGATCCTTTCTGAAGGCTGTTCAGCCTCCCCCCGGCTCTCTCAGGCCTGTCGCGACAGCGCGAGACAACTTCCTGAGCACCAGCAATCACGCTTCCTGGCATCACGGGCCTTACTCGCAGAAATGATGTTTATGTTGTACGGACTCGGTGAATTACCGGACATCATGACTGAAGCCAGCGGCCGCCCTAAATTTGCCGATCCTGACCTGCCGCACTTTTCTCTGGCGTATGCCGGAAATATGGTGGGCGTGGCGATCATCACCGAAGGTGAATGTGGCCTGGATATGGAACTCCAGCGCGCGACACGCAGCTTCCATAGCCCTCACGCGCAGCAAGGTAAACACTTTTCCAGCAATGAACAGTTGTGGATTAACAATCAAAACGACCCCAATGAGGCTCAGACTCAGCTCTCCACCCTCAGACAAAGCGTGCTGAAGATGATAAGCCAGATGGGGGATGGCAACGATATGCTGCAACTGCTGCCCGGCGCAGGGCGTCTGCGTGTACAGCAACGGGCGCAGGTAGAAGTCTTGAGTGATGCTGAAGATGTCCTGATCTGGTCGGTCGCCGCCACACCGGCGATTGAAAGCCTGAAAATATGGGAATATGACGGCAAGAACGGCTGGCGCTATCTCTCTGACGTGCAAACCCGTGCCAACGACCCCGCCTCCCGTCTGATGCGATTCACCAGCTTGCCAGCAGACAGGTAAAGTTGGGCCGCTGAACGGGCCTGGCTGAGTCTGCTCAGCGTGTGCTAATCCAATAAAAAAGCCCGGAGGCGATATCGCGCTCCGGGCTTTTATCGTTACAGCTGAAGTTATTAATGGTCGATAAAGACGATTTTCAGCAGGAACAGCAGGGCCACCACAATGACGCACAGGCTCAAATCGCGCAGACGTCCGGTGAAAATTTTCATCACGCAGTAAGAGATGAAGCCCAGCGCAATACCTTCAGTGATTGAGAAGCTGAACGGCATCATGACCGCGGTAATAAACGCAGGGACCGCTTCCGTCAGGTCATCCCACTTCACACGGGAGAGGCTGGAGGTCATCAGTACACCAACGTAGATCAGCGCGCCCGCCGCAGCGTAGCCCGGCACCATCCCGGCCAGAGGCGACAGGAAGATAACCAACAGGAACAGAAGGCCGACCACAACCGCCGTCAGCCCCGTACGGCCACCGACTGAGACACCAGAAGATGACTCGATGTAAGCCGTCACGGAAGAGGTACCGATAAAGGAACCCGCGACGGACGAGATGCTGTCGACATACAGCGCCTGCTTCATACGCGGGAATTTACCTTTTTCGTCCACCAGCCCGGCTTTGTCGGTGACCCCGATGAGCGTGCCGGAGGAGTCGAACAGGTTAACCAGCATGAAGGAGAAAATGACCCCTGCCAGACCGATATTAAACGAACCGGCGAGGTCTACGTTACCCACTACGCTTGTGATGCTCGGCGGGGCAGACACAATTCCGTGATACTGAACATCGCCCAGCAACCAGCCCAGCAGGGTAGTTACAACGATGGAAACCAGTACCGCAGCATGAATGTTACGGGAAGCCAGAATCGCGATGATAAAGAAGCCCAGCACGCCCAACAGAACGCTGTGGGAGGTCAGGTTGCCAATGGAGACGAGGGTGTCTTTGTTCGCCACGATAACACCGGCATTTTTCAGCCCCATCATGCCGATAAACAGACCGATCCCGCTGGTGATCCCCACGCGCAGGCTGACCGGGATATTGGCAATCATCCAGTAACGCACGCGGAAAATGGTCAGCAGCAGCAGGCCAACCGCGCCCCAGAAAATCGCGCCCATGCCGATCTGCCAGGAAAGTCCCATTGCCCCGACCACGACAAAAGCGAAGAAGGCATTCAGCCCCATTGCGGGTGCCAGCGCAACCGGCAGGTTGGCCACCAGGCCCATCAGGATACTACCAAACGCTGCAATCAGGCAGGTCGTCACGAAGACCGCGCTGGTGTCCATGCCAGCGACACCCAAAATCTGCGGGTTAACAAAAACGATGTACACCATCGTTAAAAAGGTGGTGAAACCGGCGATCACCTCGGTGCGTGCCGACGTGCCATGTTCGCGCAGTTTAAACACGCGCTCGAGCAACCCGTGGCCCGACGCCTGGGTAGTGTGTTGTTGGCTCATTATCAATTTCCGGACAAAGGAGGGAAAATTCGTCGCTATCCTATACCAAAATGAGACAATGTTGACCGTTATCACACACTTTTTTTCATTGAATTTGCTTATACGGCAACGATTGCGTGGGGTAATCTGGCTTAAGTAAACGTTAAACTTGCAAGTAACAGGAAAAGGCATGTCTGAAATAGAAGCAGTATTTTTCGACTGTGACGGCACCCTGGTCGACAGTGAAGTCATTTGTTCGCGCGCGTATGTGCATATGTTTAAAGAGTTTGGTATCACCCTCGATCTGGAGGAGGTGTTCAAACGCTTCAAAGGCATGAAGCTCTACGAGATCATCGAAGTGATTGGCGAAGAACACGGAAAGACGCTGGACAAGACTGCGCTGGAGCCCGTGTTCCGCAGCGAAGTTGCCCGTCTTTTTGATGCTGAGCTGGAAATCATTCCTGGCGCAAAAGCGCTTTTAGACGCGGTGACCGTGCCGATTTGCGTGGTATCCAACGGCCCGGTCAGCAAAATGCAGCACTCTCTGGGCAAACTGGGGCTACTGCACCACTTCCCGGAACTCTTGTTTAGTGGCTACGATATCCAAAGCTGGAAGCCTGACCCGGCGCTGATGTTCCATGCCGCCAACGCGCTGAAGGTAAACACAAAACACTGCATTCTGGTGGATGATTCGGTGGCTGGCGTTCAGTCCGGCATCGCAGCGGGTATGGAGGTCTTTTACTTCTGTGCCGATCCGCATAACAAGCCCATTGAGCACCCGCAGGTCACGACCTTTACGGCGCTTTCACAGCTGCCGGAACTCTGGCGCGCCCGCGGCTGGAACATCATTCGCTAAGAATGACGCCTCTCCCGCGAAGGAAGAGAGAGGCGTAACACCTTACTTAAATAACTTCTGCACAAACTCAGCATAAGCCGGACGCCAGACGTCCATTTCATGGTTCAGGCCCGGGTACATCTTGTAATCAAACTTGATGCCCTGCTTCTCCAGTTCACTTTTAAGGCCCGCAATATCTTTACCGGTCACCGAGTCTTTCTCGCCCACCACCACCGTAAAGTTATGAAGCTGGGCATTAACCCCCTGCGGTTTATTAAGCTGTGCCGTCACCCCTGCGTCCGGTACCGTTGTGGTGGTCACGCCGCTGAAGGTCGCCAGCCAGCCGAAACTCTCCAGATGGTTCATCCCTGACACCAGCGCCTGATAGCCACCTTGCGATAATCCCGCCAGGGCGCGCCCGGCTGCGTCCTTACGCACGTTAAATCGACCGTCGACCAGCGGAATAATGTCATGCATTAATTCCCGGTCAGCCGCTTTGGCATTAAGAGGATAGAAGGTCTTACGCCGCTCTTTCGGCGGATAATTTTCCGCAATCGCCTGCACGATGTCGGTCTCTGTATCCGGCACAACCACCAGCATCGGCTTAATTTTGCCTTCTGCCAGCAGGTTATCCATGATCTGCGGCAGACGCCCCTGGTCGATCGCCGAAAGACCGGTGTCACCAAAGCCATGATAGAAGTAGAGCACCGGCAGCGGTTCACCTTTGCCGTTATAGCCCGGCGGCGTCCAGATATAGACGCGACGCTCAGAACGCAGCTCTTTTGAATGGTAGGTCACGGTCAGCAGGTCGCCATGAGGAACCGCGCGATCGTCCAGAATGCTCCCCGGCACCAGAATCAGGCTGGTATTCACCTGGCGCTGCGGCTTCTGATAACGGCTGCCGGTGTCTACCGAGCGGAACCCGTCCACATCGAAATAGTACTCGTAGAGGTTCGGTGCCAGGCTCTCGCTCTTCCAGGACCAGACACCGCTGTCGTCTTTGGTCATATCATGGGAGACGAAGCTGTCCGGCGTGGACCCGGTAACCACCGAAACACGTTTAGCTCCCGGCGCGAACAGGCGATAGGTGATGCTCTTATCTGCGTTGACCTGCGTAACATACTGGCTTACCGGAACAGACATATCTGGCGTGACCGGGAAGGGTGCTGCAAACGCAGGAACTGCCATAGCGCCTAACAGCGCTGATACCGCAAGGGTCAGACAGGTAAGTTGTCGTTTCATATCATTACCTTCATGTTGTTTTCCGTTCAGACTCATCGATTACTCTTCGCACGCTTTACCACCAGACTTCGGCTTGTACGCCCGCCGCAAACTGGTCGTTTTTCTCATCGGCAAAGCTAAAGTTATCCAGTTCGTTGTTTAATGCGTGGATGTAAGTCCCATAAAAACGAATTTCCGGACGAGAAGTCAGTAAGCTGGTGTTGACCTTAAGCGCATGGTAAAGCGTGGTTTTATAACCAGACTCTTTGTACTTCACCCCCAGTTGATCTTTGTTCTGTTGATTGAAATATGCCAGTTCTACACCAGACTGGTTGTATTTATCCCAGACATAAGATGGGCGAATCACTGCGCGGTAGCTGGTAAAATCACTGTGCGCGCCGGTTTCGTAGCTGTAGACATCTTCACCACGTGAATAGACCAGTGCGTTGGCAAGGATCACGTTGTCGGTCAGATACGTTTCCCCCTGAGAGACCAGGCGAATTGCCGTACCGTTGGTGTGATCGCCATAGTAACGACCATTAAAGGCTGTATTCGGACTGGAGTCGGTGTAGCGGGAGAAGCTGCTGGCCAGTGAGTTGTTCGCCATCAGGAAGCTAAACTCGTTAAAGCCGCCGTTATTGAACTTCTGCGTCAGCGCCGTTCCTACCATCCAGGTATCTTTCCATTTGTAATACCCGTTGTCGTTAACGTTATCTTTCTGCTCGTCGGTGGAGTTCCCCATCGCATAACGACCATTCACCATCAACTCAGCGTTATTCCATAGCGGAATCGCTTTATAACGCACATCCACGGTGTTGGTGTTGAGCTGCTGCGAGTGGCTGAGCGTACGATCGTACTGGTCGATATCGGCACGCAGCAGGGCAATATCCAGCTTGCCGCTACCCAGCACCATATTTTCGATCCCGACACCGCCCGCGTTATCGGTAGGGAGGGTTTTCCAGTCAAGCATCTGCACTTCGTGCTTAGGTAGCTGATGTTTACCGACCCATAGTTCAGCCTCAGGCGCAAACGGCAGGAACCCGGTGGTGGTCAGGTAGATATCGGAGAATTGCAGGAGATTATCGTTGCTGCTGTTGTCGCCAAACCAGCCCGACGCATAAGACTGACCGACGTTACCGTCCAGCATCACCACGGCCTTCGCCGTTTTGCCATTTTCATTGTAGACACGCTGAGAGAGCTGCAAATCAAACCAGCTGGTGTACTCATTACCAAAGCGCCCCAGCGATCCGATAGCCCATGATTTTGGCGAGCCATTGGTGGAAGCCCCCCAACCCGAACGGATATAACCGTTGTAACTAAAACCAATTTCATCCTTAACGTACTTACTGAGATCCTTCATCGACATCGGCGTTACCGCCTCTGTTTTCGCAGGTTGCGTGCCCGCCGCTGGCGCGGCCTGAACCAGCACTGCCGACGGTGCAGCAACCGGGGCTTTTGCAGCAGTGGCTGTAGGTTGAGAGTAATACAACGCCTGTTTGTTTTTCTCATCGTCCTTGTAGCGCTGTAATTCCTTTTTCGTTTCGCTGAGATCTTTCTCCAGCGCCGCCAGGCGCTGTTCGATAGTCAGGTTTTCTGTCGCAGCCACAGCAGGTGTAACGGAGTATAAAAATGATGATGCCAGAATTAAGGGTATTGTTTTTTTCATGGTTTCCATCCAACCATTTTTTGAATAAAAAAAAACCTGAACCCGCACGTAACAATACGTGCGGGTTCAGGTTTTGCCTGTCTAATGCAGTAACAATCCTGTGCTGGATATCGCAATGCGGCGGCGCACTTTTCCGTGCCCCAAAAACAAAAAAACCCGGCACCTCCGTTAAAGAGATGTCAGGTTTAGCCCGCAACGCGGTAGCAATCCAGTTTCAGCCCACAACATAGCGATTTTTAATCCGCCAGCAATGAGCAAAAGAACAAACTGTGATTCACCGCGAATTTTTTGCCCGTCTTACATTCGCGACATAGCCTTAAGTGTTATGTCAGAGAGCAAAATCACTCTTTAGGGTCATGGCCCGCAAGCAATTTGTCCAGTTCATCGCCGCCCACGTGACGGAAGTCCTGGCCTTTCACGAAGTAGAAGATGTATTCGCAGATGTTCTGGCAGCGGTCGCCAATACGCTCGATGGAACGTGCGCAAAAAAGGGCAGTCAACACGCTGGGAATCGTGCGTGGATCTTCCATCATGTAGGTCATCAGCTGACGCACGATGCCTTCATATTCCTGATCCACTTTCTTGTCTTCACGGTAGATACGCACCGCTTCGTCAAGATCCATACGCGCAAACGCATCCAGCACATCATGCAGCATCTGTACGGTATGGCGGCCCAGAGACTCGAGGCTGACCAGCAACGGCTGATGCTGAGAAGAGAATTTCTCCAGCGCCGTGCGGCAGATTTTATCCGCCACGTCGCCAATACGTTCCAGCTCAGCGATGGTCTTGATAATCGCCATCACCAGGCGCAAGTCGCTGGCGGTCGGCTGACGCTTTGCAATGATGCGTACGCAGGCTTCATCGATGGCGACTTCCATCATATTGACCTGCTTATCACCTTCGACAACGCGCTGCGCCAGCTCGCTGTCCTGGTTGTGCATGGCGGTAATCGCATCAGAAAGCTGCTGCTCTACCATCCCACCCATGGTCATGACCTGAGTGCGGATACTTTCCAGCTCAGCGTTAAACTGGCCAGAAATGTGTTTATTAAGGTTAAGGTTGTCCATCGTTCCTCCAGATGCCCAAAAGATTTCTGGCTGTAGCAAGGCGGCAACTGCGCGAATCCCCGGAAACGTAGATGACTACGTGACCGGAGTGAGCAAAGACAGCCAACGCGGGTACGGCCTGAAAGATGAAGGGCATATCAACCGTAGCGGCCAGTAATATAATCTTCGGTTTGTTTCTTCTTCGGCTTCGTGAACAGATCATCAGTATTACTGAACTCAATCAACTCGCCGAGGTACATAAACGCTGTGTGATCGGAGCAACGCGCAGCCTGCTGCATGTTGTGGGTAACAATCACAACGGTGTAATCCTGCTTAAGCTCAGTAATCAGCTCTTCAATACGACCCGTTGAGATCGGATCCAGTGCAGAACAAGGCTCATCCAGCAGCAACACTTCCGGGCGAATAGCGATACCGCGCGCGATGCACAGACGCTGCTGCTGACCACCAGAGAGAGAGTAACCACTCTGGTGCAACTTATCTTTGGTTTCATTCCACAATGCGGCCTTGGTCAATGCCCACTGCACACGTTCGTCCATATCCGGACGAGAAAGCTTTTCAAACAAACGCACACCAAAGGCGATGTTGTCATAAATCGACATCGGGAACGGCGTGGGTTTCTGGAATACCATCCCGACTTTCGCGCGCAGCAGGGCGATATCCTGGGTGTTAGTGAGGATGTTATCCCCATCCAGCAGGATCTCACCTTCCGCTCGCTGTTCCGGGTACAGCTCATACATTTTGTTGAACGTACGCAGCAGGGTGGATTTACCGCAGCCTGATGGCCCGATGAATGCCGTGACCTGATTTTTAGCAATATCCAGGCTGATGTTCTTCAGGGCATGGAATTTACCGTAATAGAAGTTCAAATCACGAACCTGAATTTTGTCCGGCGTTGTCTCAACCATACTCATTAGTCTCTTTCCTCAATCAGCACCGCTTACGCCGTGCCGCAAAAATTAGTGTTTCTTGTTCGCGAAAACGACGCGCGCCAGAATATTCAACAACAGCACACACAACGTAATCAGCAACACACCAGCCCAGGCCAGTTGTTGCCACTCAGCAAACGGGCTCATGGCGAATTTGAAGATGGTGACCGGCAGGTTGGCGATAGGCTGCATCATGTCGGTACTCCAGAACTGATTCGAGAGCGCAGTAAACAGCAGCGGGGCTGTTTCACCTGCAATACGCGCAATCGCCAGCAGAACACCGGTCAGAATGCCGGAAACCGAGGCTTTAAGCGTAATCGCAGAAATCATCTTCCACTTCGGCGTTCCCAGCGCGTAGGCCGCTTCACGCAGGCTGTCCGGTACCAGTTTCAGCATGTTTTCAGTGGTACGAATCACGATAGGAACCTGCAGCAACGCCAGTGCAATCACGCCAGCCCAGCCAGAGAAGTGCTGCATCTGCATCACCACAATGGTGTAGACAAAGAGGCCGACAACGATAGACGGGGCAGAAAGCAGAATATCGTTAATGAAGCGAATCACTTCAGCGAGCCAGGATTTACGCCCGTATTCAGCAAGGTAAATACCTGCCAGGATGCCCAATGGCGTACCGAAAGCGGTGGCCCAGAAAATCAGTAATCCACTGCCTGCCAGGGCATTAGCCAGCCCCCCGCCCGCCGTGTTCGGCGGCGGCGTCATTTCGGTGAAGAGCGCAAGGGACATACCGTCAAAACCGCGTGTCACGGTCGACATCAGGATCCAGATAAGCCAGAACAAACCGAATGCCATCGTCGCCATGGAGAGCGTAAGCGCAATACGGTTTTTCGCACGGCGTTTTGCCTGCATCTTACGGCGGGATTCTGCCAGTTCAGTTGAGGCTTGCATTTCGAGCGTAGCCATTAGCGTGCCCCCTCATTTTTCGCCAGACGCATGATCATCACTTTTGAGATTGCCAGCACGATAAAGGTAATCACGAACAGGATCAGACCCAGTTCCATCAGGGCGGCAACATGCAGTCCGGACTCCGCTTCAGCGAACTCATTCGCCAGTGCGGAAGTAATACTGTTACCCGGCATAAACAGCGATGCGCTGTCGAGCTGGTAGGTGTTACCGATGATGAAGGTTACCGCCATGGTTTCACCTAACGCACGGCCCAGCCCCAACATCACACCACCAATCACACCGTTTTTGGTGAACGGCAGAACGATACGCCAGATAACTTCCCAGGTGGTGCAGCCAATGCCATAGGCTGACTCTTTCATCATCACTGGGGTTTGTTCAAATACATCGCGCATAACGGAAGCGATGTAAGGAATAATCATGATAGCGAGGATCACGCCTGCAGCCAGAATCCCAATACCGAACGCCGGACCGGAAAACAGTGCGCCAACAAAAGGAATCGCTGACATCACATTGCCGACCGGTTCCTGGAAATATTTGGCAAACAGCGGCGCAAAGATGAACAACCCCCACATGCCGTAAACAATACTGGGAATCGCTGCCAGTAGCTCAATCGCAATCCCTAACGGGCGCTTCAGCCAGCCAGGCGCCAGTTCAGTCAGAAACAGAGCGATACCGAAACTGACCGGGACAGCGATCAGCAGGGCGATAAAAGAGGTGACCAGCGTGCCGTAAATCGGCACCAGCGCACCAAAAATTTCGTTCGGCGCATCCCACTCTTTTGTCCAAAGGAAGGAGAATCCAAATTTCTGAATACTCGGCCAGGAGGAGAAAATCAGAGACACAATAATGCCGCCGAGCAGCAATAGCACAATCAGCGCAGCCAGTTTTACCAGCGCGCTGAATATCATGTCACCTTTTTTGCCCGGGGGGCTAAAAGCCGGCTTGGTTGCAGCCATAAATCACTCTTTAAGGTTGGGCCAGAAAGCGCGCATTCTATCGTGCTTTCTGGCTAACGTAATGCCATACCCTAACCCATTCGAGTCGCAGCCAACACGGCAGCGACTCGACGTAAGTCGGATATTTAGTACAGCGCTTTACCGCTGCTGTCCTTCACGCTGGTTTTCCATGCGGCACGAACCTGCTCAACCACGCTTTCTGGCAGCGTTGCGTAGTCCAGTTCGTTAGCTTGTTTGCCACCGTTTTTGTAAGCCCAGTCGAAGAATTTCAGGACTTCAGCACCCTGCTCAGGGTTTTTCTGCTCTTTATGCACCAGGATGAAGGTGGTGGAGGTAATTGGCCACACATCTGCACCTTTCTGGTTGGTCAGGTCCTGTGCGAAGGATTTGCTCCAGTCGATGTTTTTCGTCGCGTTGGAGAAGCTTTCTTCAGTTGGAGAGACCGGTTTGCCATCAGCAGACAGCAGCTTGGTGTAGGTCAAATTGTTCTGCTTAGCGTAAGCATATTCAACATAACCAATGGAGCCCGGCAGACGCTGTACAAATGCAGCGATACCGTCGTTACCTTTACCGCCCAGACCGGTCGGCCAGTTAACGGTAGAACCCGCACCGATAGAGGATTTCCATTCTTCGTTCACTTTCGCCAGATAGCTGGTGAATACGAAGGATGTGCCTGAACCATCAGCACGACGAACAACCGCGATGTTCTGAGCCGGCAGTTTTTTGCCCGGGTTCAGCTTAGCGATGGCTGCGTCATCCCATTTTTTGATTTTGCCAAGGTAAATGTCACCCAGGGTTTTGCCATCCAGCACCAGCTCACCGGACTTGAAACCTTCCAGGTTAACGGCCAGCACAACGCCACCGATAACGGTAGGGAACTGGAACAGACCTTCCTGAGCCAGCTTATCGTCAGCCAGAGGAGCATCTGAAGCACCGAAATCAACGGTGTTAGCAATGATCTGTTTTACGCCGCCAGAAGAACCGATACCCTGGTAGTTTACTTTGCTACCGTTTTCTTTCTGGTAGGTATCAGCCCATTTGGCATACACCGGCGCAGGGAAAGTTGCACCCGCACCCGTCAGACTTGCAGCGGCGTTAACTGCAAAAGCACTCAGAGAAAAGGTCGCGGCGACAACAGTTGCGACAGTGGTACGCATAACGTTCATAATGTCTCCTGCAAGGAATCGTAAATCGTTGTTTAGTGGCTACGATGAGCAAAATAGGACACTTTGATGACAGTTATATGCAAGGATTGTTACTGTTTGATGACAATGACCATGAAAGTCGATATGTGATTAAAAATCGCTGTCGCATCATGAAGATGCTTATTTTGATGACCGTGAGTTTTCAGTAAGATTTTACTTTTATGACAATAAAAAAATAGTCGAAGCGGTGAGAATGTCATCTTTTTACGCTTAAAAAAGAGACACCACTGGGGCGCAGAGAGTAAAAAAAAACGCCCCGACTGGCGGGGCGTGTGAACACTTACTCGACCGTCACAGATTTGGCGAGATTACGTGGCTGATCCACGTCTGTGCCTTTAATCAGCGCAACGTGATAAGCCAGTAACTGTAGCGGTACGGTGTAGAAAATGGGTGCAATCACCTCATCAACATGCGGCATCTCAATGATGTGCATATTGTCGTTGCTGGTAAAGCCAGCATCTTTATCGGCGAAGACATACAACACGCCGCCACGCGCACGCACTTCTTCAATATTGGACTTCAGTTTTTCCAGCAATTCGTTGTTCGGCGCGATAACGATAACCGGCATATCATCATCAATCAGCGCCAGAGGGCCATGTTTCAGTTCACCTGCCGCATAAGCTTCCGCGTGAATGTACGAAATCTCTTTCAGCTTCAGCGCACCTTCCAGTGCAATCGGGTACTGATCGCCACGGCCAAGGAACAGCGCGTGATGCTTGTCGGAGAAATCTTCTGCCAGCTGCGCGATGCGCTTATCCTGCGACAGCATTTGCTCAATACGGCTCGGCAGCGTCTGCAAACCGTGAACGATTTCATGCTCAATGGCGGCATCCAGCCCTTTCAGATGGCTCAGTTTCGCCACCAGCATCAGCAGCACGGTTAACTGGGTGGTGAAGGCTTTGGTGGACGCCACGCCAATTTCCGTACCGGCATTGGTCATGATGGCAAGATCGGATTCGCGCACCAGTGAAGAGCCCGGTACGTTACAAATGGCCAGCGATCCCAGATAGCCCAGCTCTTTGGATAAACGCAGGCCTGCCAGGGTATCTGCCGTTTCACCAGACTGAGAAAGGGTGATCATCAGGCTGTTACGACGCACTGCGGATTTGCGGTAGCGGAACTCAGAAGCGATTTCCACGTCGCACGGAACCCCCGCCAACGACTCAAACCAGTAACGGGAAACCATACCGGAGTTATAGGACGTTCCGCAGGCGATGATCTGGATGTGCTCGACCTTGCTCAATAGCTCATTGGCCTGCGCACCCAGCTCGCTTAAATCCACTTCACCATGGCTGATGCGCCCGGAGAGGGTGTTTTTAATCGCGTTCGGCTGCTCATAAATCTCTTTCTGCATGTAATGACGGTATGTACCTTTGTCACCCGCGTCATATTGCAGATTGGATTCGATCTCTTCACGTTTGACCGGTGCGCCGGCATTATCAAATACCGTCACGCTACGACGGGTCACTTCTGCGATATCGCCCTCTTCAAGGAAGATAAAGCGACGTGTTACCGGCAGCAGCGCCAGTTGATCGGAAGCAATAAAGTTCTCGCCCATGCCCAGTCCGATAACCATCGGGCTGCCGGAACGGGCAGCCAGCAGGGTACTTGGATCGCGGGAATCCATGATTACCGTACCGTATGCCCCACGCAGTTGTGGAATAGTACGCAGCACTGCTTCACGCAGCGAACCGCCCTGCTCCAGCTCCCAGTGCACCAGGTGAGCAATCACTTCAGTGTCGGTTTCAGAGACGAATGTGTAACCACGTGCTTTCAACGCTTCACGCAGCGGTTCGTGGTTTTCAATGATGCCGTTATGGACCACAACGATGTGGTCAGACACATGCGGGTGTGCGTTGCCTTCAGACGGTTCGCCGTGCGTCGCCCAGCGAGTGTGCGCAATACCTGTTCCACCGTGCAGCGGATGCTCTTCTGCAGCCTGAGCCAGCATCTGCACTTTACCGAGACGGCGCAGACGGGTCATATGACCTTCTGCATCCACCACTGCCAGACCGGCAGAGTCGTAGCCACGGTATTCCAGACGACGTAATCCTTCGAGAAGGATTTCAGCAATATCACGCTGCGCAACTGCGCCAACAATTCCACACATAGTTAGATTTCCTGATTATGGCGTTATGCCATGCGTTGTCGGTCAACCTGTATGCCTGTTTCCAGGCGCCCCGAGCCTTGTAGAGAGTGGGGTTATTTTTATGGTACTGCCAGCGGGCGGAGGATTATGTTATCCCCTCATCCCTGATTTGCCTGATAAGCGTTACCGCTGTCCGGCAAAAGAATCATTTTTTCTTTATGGGCCGTTGCCAGCCCGCTTTTTGCACCTGCGGCACCCGGCTTAATACCAGCTCGTTCTGGGCGACATTACGGGTCACCGTGGTGCCCGCAGCAATGGTGGCGCCATTGCCGACGCTGACAGGCGCGACCAGTTGGCTATCAGAGCCCACAAAGACATCATCGCCAATAATGGTTTTATGCTTGTTGGCACCGTCATAGTTACAGGTAATCGTACCCGCACCAATATTCACGTTATCGCCAATTTCAGCATCACCCAGGTAGGTCAGATGGCCTGCTTTGGAGCCTTTGCCCAGACGCGCTTTCTTGATTTCAACGAAATTGCCGACATGTGCGCCTTCGAGTAACTCAGCACCAGGGCGTAAATGCGCGAAGGGTCCGATGGTACACGCCGCTTCCAGATGCGCATCCTCAACAACACTGTAGGGACTGATTTCACAATCGTCACCGATGACGCTGTTTTTGATAATGCAGCCTGCGCCAATTTTAACGCGATGACCAAGCGTTACCTCTCCCTCAAGGATCACGTTAGCATCGATTTCAACATCGCGCCCATGGGACAAGGTGCCACGCAGATCGAAGCGTGCCGGGTCACGCAACATGACGCCTGCCAGCAGCAGTTTATCGGCCTGCTCGGTAAGATAAACACGTTCAAGGCGGGAAAGCTGCAGACGATTGTTTACGCCTTCCACTTCGCTCAGGCGCTCAGGATGAACGGCCGCAATGGCATTTCCTTCCTGATAAGCCGACGCGATGATGTCGGTGATGTAATATTCACCCTGCGCATTATTGTTGGTGAGCTTAGCGAGCCAGCGCTTCAAATCGCCGCCGTTGGCAATCAGAATGCCGGTGTTGATTTCCTGAATCCTGAGCTGCTCTTCACTGGCATCTTTCTGCTCAACAATGCCACTGACCTTGCCATTTTCACGCGTGATACGACCATAACCGGTGGGATCGTCGAGCTTCACCGTCAGCAGACCAATCCCCCCCTGCGGCTTCGCCTCACGCAGGCGCGTCAGCGTTGCGGCTGAAATCAATGGCACATCGCCGTAAAGCATCAGGATGTCTTCATCATCGGTAAAGAAAGGAGCGGCCTGCTGCATGGCGTGCCCGGTACCGAGCTGCTCGGCCTGTAATACCCAGTTGAGCTTGTCGTCAGACAGCGTCTGTTTCAACAGATCGCCGCCGTGACCATAAACCAGATGCACATTGCTGGCACCAAGATTGTTTGCCACATCAATCACATGCTGAACCATCGCTTTCCCGGCAAGGGTGTGCAGCACCTTCGGAAGATCGGAATACATGCGAGTGCCTTTGCCAGCGGCAAGGATCACCACACTCATTTTCGTGTTCAACATACGCGTCCTGACTGTAATTTGAGTGGAATTTTTACCGTTTCACGTTGAAAGTTCTACATTTTTTTCGACGCGAATTGGTTTGAGGATGAAGTGCTCAACCCACCTCATCGGAAGGTAATTTAGGGCATATTATCGGGTAATACACACATAATTATTTCGAAAACATAAGACGAATGTGTGGAAAATATTCACAGTACGCTGTTTTTATTATTCTTTTTAATCCTGAATAAAGCATCACTGGAAAGTATGAAATGCGCGATAACAGACATAAAAAAAGCCAGCCTGATAATCAGACTGGCTTTTTGACGTTAAGCCGGTGTTACATCGCTTTTTTGGTCAACTCGATAACGCGCAGTTTAGCGATCGCTTTGGCCAGTTCCGCAGACGCCTGAGCGTAATCCACGTCACCGTGAGAGCTCTTAATGTGCTCTTCAGCCTTACGTTTAGCTTCCAGGGCTCGCGCTTCATCGAGATCCTGGCCGCGAATTGCGGTATCAGCCAGAACGGTCGTGCTGCCAGGCTGCACTTCAAGAATGCCGCCGGACAGATAGATAAACTCTTCATGACCGTGCTGTTTAACGATGCGAATCATACCAGGCTTAATGGCGGTGAGCAGCGGGGCGTGGCCCGGGTAAATACCCAGTTCACCTTCGCTACCCGTTACCTGGATTTTTTCGACCAGACCAGAGAACATCTGTTTCTCTGCGCTGACGACGTCCAGGTGGTAAGTCATAGCCATATCACCCTCCGATTAAGGCGTTAAAGTTTTTTGGCTTTTTCCACGGCTTCGTCGATAGAACCGACCATGTAGAACGCCTGCTCTGGCAGGTGATCGTATTCGCCTTCCATGATGCCTTTAAAGCCACGGATGGTGTCTTTCAGGGAGACGTATTTGCCCGGAGAACCGGTGAATACTTCTGCCACGAAGAACGGCTGGGACAGGAAGCGCTGAATCTTACGCGCACGTGCTACCACCAGTTTATCTTCTTCAGACAGCTCATCCATACCGAGGATGGCGATGATGTCTTTCAGTTCCTGGTAACGTTGCAGCAGGGACTGTACGCCACGCGCGGTGTCGTAGTGTTCCTGGCCAACAACCAGTGGATCCAGCTGACGGCTGGTGGAGTCCAGCGGGTCAACGGCCGGGTAGATACCCAGAGACGCGATCTGACGGCTCAGTACCACGGTTGCATCTAAGTGAGCAAAGGTGGTGGCTGGGGATGGGTCAGTCAAGTCATCCGCAGGTACGTATACCGCCTGAACGGAGGTGATAGAACCGGTTTTGGTGGAAGTGATACGTTCCTGCAGAACGCCCATCTCTTCCGCCAGCGTCGGCTGGTAACCTACCGCTGAAGGCATACGACCCAGCAGTGCAGATACTTCCGTACCGGCCAGGGTGTAACGATAGATGTTATCGACGAACAGCAGTACGTCACGACCTTCATCACGGAACTTCTCAGCCATGGTCAGGCCGGTCAGCGCAACGCGCAGACGGTTTCCCGGTGGCTCATTCATCTGGCCGTAAACCAGGGATACTTTGTCCAGAACGTTGGAGTCGGTCATTTCGTGGTAGAAGTCGTTACCCTCACGAGTACGCTCACCTACGCCTGCAAACACGGAGTAACCAGAGTGCTCGATCGCGATGTTACGGATCAGCTCCATCATGTTTACGGTTTTACCCACACCCGCACCACCGAACAGACCGACTTTACCGCCCTTAGCGAACGGACACATCAGGTCGATAACCTTGATACCGGTTTCCAGCAGTTCCTGAGAGCTGGACAGCTCTTCATAGGACGGTGCTGCACGGTGAATAGCCCAACGGTCTTCTTCACCGATGTCGCCTTTCATGTCGATCGGCTGGCCCAGGACGTTCATGATACGACCCAGGGTTGCTTTACCTACCGGGACTTCGATCGGGTGTTCGAGGTCTTTAACTTCCAGACCACGACGCAGACCGTCGGAAGAACCCATGGCGATGGTACGCACGATACCACCACCGAGCTGCTGCTGAACTTCCAGCACCAGGCTCTCGTTACCATTGTTTACCTCAAGAGCATCGTACACGCGCGGTACGGCATCCTGAGGGAATTCGACGTCAACCACGGCGCCGATTACCTGGACAATTTTTCCAGTAGCCATCTTGAATCCTCTACGAATTAACCTGGTTATACCGCGGATGCACCACCGACGATTTCGGTGAGTTCCTGAGTAATGCTGGCCTGACGAGCTTTGTTGTATACCAACTGCAGCTCTTTAATCAGGCTGCCGCCATTGTCGGTCGCGGCTTTCATCGCCACCATACGTGCGGCCTGCTCGCTGGCCAGGTTTTCAACAACACCCTGATAAACCTGAGATTCAACATAGCGACGCAGGAGGGTATCCAGCAGTGCTTTTGGATCAGGCTCATACAGATAATCCCAGGATTTACGCTTCAATTCTTCATCTTCTGCGGCCGGTAACGGCAGCAGTTGAGTGATCGTTGGCACCTGAGACATGGTGTTGATAAATTTGTTACTGACAATATAAAGCTTGTCCAAACGACCTTCGTCGTAAGCCTGCAGCATGACTTTTACCGGGCCGATCAGTTCGGACAGGGAAGGGTTATCCCCCATACCGGTTACCTGAGCGACAACGTTGCCACCTACGGAATTAAAGAAAGACACGCCTTTAGAGCCAATCATCGCGAGATCGCTTTGAACGCCTTTATCAGACCAGACTTTCATATCCGCCAGCAGTTTTTTGAACAAGTTGATGTTCAAGCCACCACACAGACCACGGTCGGTCGACACCACCAGGTAGCCCACGCGCTTAACGTCGCGTTCTTCCAGGTAAGGGTGCTTATATTCCAGATTACCGTTCGCAAGGTGACCAATCACTTTGCGCATGGTATCTGCATAAGGACGGCTGGACGCCATGCGATCCTGCGATTTACGCATTTTGGAAGCGGCGACCATCTCCATCGCTTTAGTGATCTTTTGCGTGTTCTGGACGCTTGCGATCTTACTACGTATCTCTTTTGCGCCGGCCATGAGCTTCTCCTCAATGCCTTGCGGCCTGTCCTAAGACAAGCCGCCAGACGTTACCAGGACTGGGTTGCTTTGAAGGAATCGAGGATGCCTTTCAGCTTGCCTTCGATTTCGTCGTTATAGCCACCGGACTGGTTAATCTCTTGCATCAGCGGAGCGTGATCACGGTCGACGTAAGCCAGCAGAGCGGCTTCGAAGCTACCGATTTTCGCCAGTTCCACATCTTCGAGGTAACCGCGTTCAGCCGCGAACAGCACCAGGCCCTGTTGTGCAACAGACATAGGGGCATACTGTTTCTGTTTCAGCAGCTCGGTCACTTTCTGACCGTGGCTCAGCTGTTTGCGGGTTGCTTCATCCAGATCGGATGCGAACTGAGAGAACGCAGCCAGTTCACGATACTGTGCCAGCGCGGTACGAATACCACCGGACAGTTTCTTGATGATCTTGGTCTGAGCAGCACCACCCACACGGGATACGGAGATACCCGGGTTAACCGCCGGACGAATACCGGAGTTAAACAGGTTGGTTTCCAGGAAGATCTGACCATCGGTAATAGAAATTACGTTGGTCGGAACGAACGCAGAAACGTCACCCGCCTGGGTTTCGATGATTGGCAGCGCGGTCAGAGAACCGGTTTTCCCTTTCACTTCACCTTTGGTAAAGGCTTCAACGTACTCAGCGTTAACGCGGGATGCGCGTTCCAGCAGACGGGAGTGCAGGTAGAAAACGTCGCCCGGGAATGCTTCACGTCCTGGCGGACGACGGAGCAGCAGGGAAACCTGACGATAAGCAACAGCCTGTTTAGACAGGTCATCGTATACGATCAGCGCATCTTCACCGCGGTCACGGAAGTATTCGCCCATTGCGCAACCCGCATACGGTGCCAGGTATTGCAGTGCAGCAGATTCAGACGCAGTCGCCACAACAACGATAGTGTTGGACAACGCGCCGTGCTCTTCCAGTTTACGAACCACGTTGGAAATGGTGGACGCTTTCTGGCCAATGGCCACGTACACGCATTTGATACCGGAATCACGCTGGTTGATGATCGCATCGATTGCCATCGCGGTTTTACCGGTCTGACGGTCACCGATGATCAGCTCACGCTGGCCACGGCCGATTGGGATCATGGCATCAACAGATTTATAACCGGTTTGAACAGGCTGGTCGACGGACTGACGTTCGATAACGCCCGGTGCGATAACTTCGATTGGCGAGAAGCCATCGTTATCAACCGGACCTTTACCGTCGATTGGCGCACCCAGGGTGTTCACCACGCGACCCAGCAGGCCACGGCCTACCGGAACTTCAAGAATACGGCCAGTACACTTAACCTTCATGCCTTCGGCGAGGTCAGCGTAAGGACCCATCACAACTGCACCTACGGAGTCGCGCTCCAGGTTCAGTGCGATAGCGTAACGGTTACCCGGCAGGGAGATCATTTCACCCTGCATACAATCGGCCAGGCCGTGGATGCGGATAACACCGTCGCTTACGGAAACAATAGTACCTTCGTTGTGAGCTTCACTCACAACACTGAACTGAGCAATGCGCTGCTTGATCAGTTCGCTGATTTCGGTGGAATTCAGTTGCATGCTCCAGTCCCCTTAAGACTGCAAGACGTCTGCAAGGCGTTCAAGACGGCCGCGTACGCTGCCATCAATGACCATATCACCCGAACGGATGATTACGCCTGCCATTACAGACTTATCGATTTTGCAATTCAGCTTCACTTTGCGTGATAGACGTTTTTCCATCGCGGCACTGATTTTCGAAAGCTGTTCTTCACTCAGTGCGGTCGCAGAAGTCACTTCGACTTCAGCGATAGCCTCGCTGGCTGCACGCAATTGAATAAACTGCTCAAGAACATCAGGGAGCGCTTTAAGACGACCGTTTTCAGCCATTACCTTAATCAGGTTTTGGCCGTTGTCGTCAAGTTGCTCCCCACAGACTGCGATAAACGAATTGGCGAGCGTTTCTGGTGCCATCGCACCGGAAAGAAGCTCTGCCATGTGTTCGTTCTTCGTCACCTCGGCGGCAAACACCAGCATATCCTGCCAGCGGTCAACGCTCTGGGTTTCGACGGCAAAGTCAAAAGCTGCTTTGGCGTAGGGGCGAGCTACCGTTACAAATTCAGACATCAGCCCCTCCTCCTTACAGTTCAGCGACCAGTTTATTCACGATGTCGCTGTTAGCAGCTTCATCCACGGAACGCTCGATGATCTTCTCGGCACCGGCAACAGCCAGCAGAGCCACTTGCTTACGCAGCTCTTCACGGGCACGTTTACGTTCAGCGTCAATTTCCGCCTGCGCCTGCGCCACGATTTTAGTACGTTCCTGCTCGGCTTCAGCTTTCGCTTCGTCCAGGATCTGAGCACGGCGTTTGTTCGCCTGTTCAATGATGACCTGAGCTTCAGCTTTCGCTTTTTTCAGCTGGTCGGTCGCATTGGCCTGTGCAAGGTCCAGGTCCTTTTTAGCCCGTTCAGCGGAAGCAAGACCGTCAGCAATTTCTTTCTGACGTTTTTCAATGGCTGCGATTAACGGCGGCCATACGTACTTCATGCAGAACAGAACGAACAGGACAAACGCGATGGCCTGGCCGAGGATTGTTGCGTTTAGATTCACAGCACAATGCCTCTTATCTGGTTAACGTTCTTAAATATTTGCTGTTAAGCAACCCGTACTACGCGACAGCAAACATCACGTACAGACCCAGACCTACAGCGATCATTGGGATAGCATCCACCAGACCCATAACGATAAAGAACTGAGTACGCAGAAGTGGGATCAGATCAGGTTGACGCGCTGCGCCTTCCAGGAATTTGCCCCCGAGGATGCCGATACCGATCGCAGCACCGATTGCCGCCAGACCCATCATAATAGCGGCAGCCATGTACAGCAGATCCATATTCAGGTTTTCCATGACAGTCTCCAGATTGTTTCAGTTAGAACGTAGTAGTGTATTAAAAATCAATGCTCTTCAGATGCCATCGACAGATAGACGATCGTCAGAACCATGAAGATGAAGGCTTGCAGCGTAATGATCAGGATGTGGAAAATGGCCCATGGCACATTCAGAATCCACTGTGACCACCACGGCAACAGACCAGCAATCAGAATGAAAATCAACTCACCGGCGTACATGTTGCCGAACAGTCGCAGACCGAGAGAAACCGGTTTGGACAGCAGGCTAACACCTTCCAGGATCAGGTTGACCGGAATAAACACCGGATGGTTGAACGGCTGGAGTGTCAGCTCTTTAGCAAAACCACCGAGGCCTTTCATTTTGATGCTGTAGAACAGAATCAGGATAAATACGCCCAACGCCATGGAGAGTGTAATGTTCACGTCAGCAGACGGCACCACACGCAGCGCAGGTAGACCAAAGATATGCTCGCCGATGTACGGCAGCAGGTCGATAGGCAGCAAATCCATCAGGTTCATCAGGAATACCCAGACGAAAATCGTCAGGGCCAGTGGCGCAATGAGCTTGCTTTTGCCATGGTACATGTCTTTCACGCTACCATTGACAAAACCAATAACCAGCTCAATTGCAGTCTGGAATTTGCCTGGAACGCCGCTTGTCGCCTTTTTGGCTACGCTACGGAACATGACCAGGAACAACAGACCCAGCGCCACTGAGAAAAACATGGAGTCAATGTTGAGCGTCCAGAAAGTGGCCGGGGGGTTATGCGGATCCACCAGCGAGAACGTACGCAGGTCCAACTGAAGGTTATTCAGATGGTGGCCAATGTACTCCTGCGGTGTTGAGATTTCTCCTGCAGACATGATGCCTCTTACCCTTTGTTGTTAATTACAGCGGGTGCCAGTATCTGAACAACCAGCACCGAAACCCACGTGACTATCAGCGGTAGAAACACCGCCTTAAAAACCGCCAGCGCCACCACCAGCAACACGAATGTTGCCAACACCTTAAACGCTTCGCCGAGGGCGAAGGACCAGGCCATGCGGCCTTTGACAGGTGTATGTGCCTGATGGCGCCAGGCAAAAATCATAAACAACATATTTGGCAAAAATACTGCCATCCCTCCGCACGCGGCGGAGACGCCCCAGAAGGGGTCTTTGAGGCTAAACAGCGTTCCTGAAATAAACACAACCAGAAGCTGAATAAGCAGAAGCTTGCGCGCAACGTTTCGACTTAATAGCGACACCGACATCGTATTCACTCCTGCTCACTTCGAGGTATGCCGCGTGTCGTATAAAACGTTCTTTAACGCCCGGAGTCAAGCACCAAAAAGCGGTCAAATTATACGGTGCGGCCTCGTGAATTCAAACAATAAGTAGCGAAAAGGTGAATAAATGTTTAAATATTTTTCTCACGCCCTATTTTTCAACTTTTAGGGAAACTGTGAACCTTTAAGCAAAATCCCAAATAACGCGAAAACCCTGGGATTAAAGTGCGCACCAGATCACAAATTAAACATTTATGCCGTCACCCAATGATGCCCATGCGGAAAATGCGCCAATTCAAGGTTTTGATATTTCGAGCGATTATCTTCAACTCTTTTAAAAATAGTTAGGTACAACTTAAAAACCTTTCATTGACATTTTTAATAATTTTTTAACAACAGCATTTCTGTTGCTTTGCCGATTTTTAGCAGCCTGATATTTTCAATGTTGACTATTTTAACGGTTAACAATAATCCCGGCGTTAAAATCTCGAAAATTGCAGGTGACAATTCCGTTAAATGTAACCGAACGTATCGGTGTTTTTGGTGCCGTTTTTTAACAATCAAAAAACAGCACAAATTCTACATTTTTTGAGGAAAATTAAATTTTGTTTAGCTTAACGACCACTAAATGGCGCTCTCCCTCAAGGTGAGGAACCGAAAGTTCGATGACAGATTCAACGCTAAGGTCTATAGGCAACAGCGCAATTTCATCCGAAGGAATCAATCCTTTAAGTGCGTAGAAGCGCCCGTCAGGCCCAGGTAAATGGTGGCACCAGCTAACCATATCAGTGAGCGAGGCAAATGCGCGGCTGATGACCCCATCAAACGGTGGAACCGCTGAAAAATCCTCAACCCGGCTTTGCACTGGCGTGATATTGGTCAGCTTAAGCTCATGCTGCACCTGGCGTAAGAAACGAACCCGCTTTCCAAGGCTGTCCAGCAGGGTAAAGTGCGCATCAGGAAGGACGATGGCGAGCGGAATACCGGGTAATCCAGGCCCTGTTCCAACATCAATGAAGCGCTCCCCCTGTAAGTGCGGTGCAGCCACAATACTGTCAAGTATATGGCGGACAAGCATTTCATCAGGGTTACGCACCGAGGTCAGATTATAGGCTTTGTTCCACTTATGCAGCATTTCCACATAGGCAACGAGCTGACTTTTCTGGTGATCGGTGAGCGTAATACCTGCTTCGTCCAGCAGACGGGAGAGTTTGTTAAGCACGGTGAATACCTGTAAACGATGCCAGCGGGTGAAGAAACACTTACCCGCTATAGCGATTCTGACAGCCCGGCACGATTTGCGTTACCGGGCGATAATCAACATGTTACGCGCTGCGGCGCAGCATGCCTTGCTTTTTAAGCCATACCAGCAAAATAGAGATCGCCGCAGGCGTGATGCCGGAAATACGCGATGCCTGACCGATGGATGCCGGTTTATGATCGTTAAGCTTGGCGATCACTTCATTGGATAATCCACTGACCTGACGATAATCCAGCGAGGCAGGCAGTAACGTATTTTCATTACGCTGCTGCTTTTCAATTTCGTCCTGCTGACGCGCAATATACCCTTCGTATTTCACCTGAATCTCAACCTGTTCGGCCGCCTGCACATCCGTCAGGCCCGGTGCGAACGCAGTCATTTGCACCAGTTGCTCATAGGTCATTTCCGGGCGACGAAGTAAGTCTTCTCCGCTGGCTTCACGTGACAGGGGCGCCGTCAGGTTTTTGTTCACTTCCGGTGCCGTTTCAGAGGTCGGGTTGACCCAGACTGACTTCAGACGCTGACGTTCACGTTCAATGCTTTCCAGTTTCTCATTGAAACGCGCCCAACGTTCATCGTCGACCAGGCCCAGTTCACGCCCTTTTTCCGTCAAACGCAGATCGGCGTTGTCCTCACGCAGCATCAGACGGTATTCGGCACGCGAGGTAAACATGCGGTAGGGCTCTTTTGTCCCCAGCGTACACAGGTCGTCCACCAGCACACCCAGATAAGCTTCAGAGCGCGCCGGTGCCCACCCCTCTTTCTCGGCAGAGCTGCGCGCGGCGTTCAGGCCAGCCAGCAATCCTTGTGCAGCGGCTTCTTCGTAACCGGTGGTGCCGTTGATCTGCCCGGCAAAGAACAACCCCTGGATGTATTTGCTCTCCAGTGTCGGTTTCAGGTCACGCGGATCGAAGAAATCGTACTCAATGGCATAGCCAGGACGAACGATTTTAGCGTTTTCCATCCCCTGCATTGAGCGGACGATGTTCATCTGTACATCAAACGGCAGGCTGGTGGAGATGCCGTTCGGATAAATTTCGTTAGAGGTCAGTCCTTCCGGTTCAAGGAAGATCTGATGCTGGTTACGATCGGCAAAGCGCATGACCTTGTCTTCGATCGACGGACAGTAACGCGGCCCGATCCCTTCGATCACCCCCGCATACATCGGGCTGCGATCGAGATTATTGCGGATCACATCATGGGTTTTCTCGTTGGTATGCGTGATGTAACACGGTACCTGGCGCGGATGCTGGCTTGCATTGCCCATGAACGAGAAGACCGGCATGGGATCATCACCATGCTGTTGCGCGAGGACGCTGAAATCAATGGTGCGCGCGTCAATACGCGGCGGTGTACCGGTTTTAAGGCGGCTTACGCGCAGAGGCAGTTCACGCAGGCGGCGGGAGAGGGGGATAGACGGCGGATCGCCTGCACGGCCACCGCTGTAGTTGTCCAGTCCAATATGAATTTTGCCGTCAAGGAAAGTCCCGACCGTCAGCACGACCGCTTTGGCACGGAATTTCAATCCCATCTGCGTGACTGCACCCACGACGCGATCGTTTTCCACGATCAAATCTTCAACCGCCTGTTGGAAGATCATCAAATTCGGTTGGTTTTCCAGGGCAGTGCGCACCGCCTGGCGATAGAGAACACGATCCGCCTGAGCACGCGTTGCCCGTACCGCAGGGCCTTTGCTCGCGTTTAGTATCCTAAACTGGATACCTGCCTGATCGATCGCCTTCGCCATCAAACCGCCAAGGGCATCCACTTCCTTAACCAGGTGTCCTTTCCCAATACCGCCGATCGCCGGATTGCAGCTCATCTGCCCCAGCGTGTCGATATTGTGTGTCAAAAGCAGGGTTTGTTGACCCATACGCGCTGCGGCCATCGCGGCCTCAGTGCCTGCATGACCCCCGCCAATGATGATGACGTCAAAAGGATCCGGATAAAACATGGTGAATTGCCTCGCATAAAGCGGTTAGAAATGGAATTGAAGCCCGGGCCGTGGATTCTACTCAACTTTAGCTCAGGGAGAAAGCGTTGGGATCCGGGGTATTAAAAAGAAGATCTTTAGATAGAGAGATCTGTTCTATTGTGATCTCTTATTAGGATCCCACTTGCTTGTGGATAAGCCCGATCCTGGCAGAAAGATCATCATCTTAGAGAGGATCATTGCTTGTGAATGATCGGTGATCCTGTTCAGTATAAGCTGGGATCAAAAGGGCTAGTTATACACAAGACAAAAAGTGAGCAAGGGTTGTTCATTGGATAACTACCGGTTGATCAGTGCTTTTAAGCATAGTTATCCACAACTGTTTGCGTGATCTTTAAGCGTTTTTGAGTAAATTAATCCAGGATCCCAACCAAATTTCGGCCGGATCTTCGGGAATGTCGTGTTCAAGAATGTTAATTCTGGCCATTTCACCGATCTCTTTTGCGCCGTTTGCGGTCAATACCGCTTCCAGTTTCTCTATGGCGCCACAGAAAGTGTCATATTCCCGACTGCCGATCCCGACAGCGCCAAAGCGAACCCCGGAGAGATCGGGATTTTGCTCCTGCAACTGATCGTATAAAGGCTGGATGTTGTCCGGAAGATCGCCCGCACCATGGGTTGAGCTTATCACCAGCCAGATACCTTCCTGCGGCAGGTCTTCCAACAGAGGACCATGTAGGGTTTCGGTGGTGTAACCCGCCTCTTCCAGCTTTTCAGCCAGATGTTCAGCCACGTATTCCGCGCCGCCCAGGGTGCTGCCGCTAATCAGCGTAATTTCTGCCATGAAGTCCACTCCGGTTATGAGGGGCGTATTGTACGCTGTGAATGAGCTGGGATCTACCTGTGGACAATATGGGTATTATGCGTGAATGAAAATCTCCCTGTCAGGGACGGATCGTCCGCATAATGGGGTTTTGCAGGGAGATCAATGTCTCGGTGGACTGAATTTCATCAATCGTTTGGATCTTGTTGATAAGCACCTGTTGCAGCGCATCAATTGATCGGCACATCACCTTAATAAAGATGCTGTAGTGGCCGGTGGTGTAATACGCTTCGGTTACTTCCTCCAGACTTTCCAGTCGCGCCAGCGCGGAAGGGTAATCTTTTGCACTCTTTAAAATGATGCCGATAAAGCAGCAGACGTCATAACCTAATTGTTTGGGACTGACATCAATGCGTGCGCCGGTGATGATACCCGCCTGCTTCATTTTCTCTACGCGGACGTGGATAGTGCCCGGACTGACGCCAAATTGCTTGGCCAGTTCAGCGTAGGCGGTACGCGCATTCGCCATCAGCGCCTCAAGGATGCCGCGGTCCAGATTGTCGATCTGATAATTTTCCATAGGTTTTTCTTATGTTGAATAAACAATCTTTCTATTTTAGCGGTGGATTTTAACGAATCAAAACCCATAAGGCCTTTTTTATTGATGATTATTGAATAAAGGGTATTTTTTGTTGCTTAATAACTGCAACAGACAGCAAACAGGAAGTAAAAAAATGAAATCCGCCTACATCAGCAAACAACGTCAGATTATTTTCGTGAAGTCGCACTTCTCTCGTCAGCTGGAAGAAAAACTGGGGCTTATTGAAGTGCAGGCACCCATTTTGAGCCGCGTCGGGGATGGCACTCAGGATAACCTGTCGGGGGCTGAGAAAGCGGTGCAGGTGAAAGTTAAAAACCTGCCGGATGCACAGTTTGAAGTGGTGCATTCGCTGGCCAAATGGAAACGTAAAACGCTGGGTCAACATGATTTCAGCGCGGGTGAGGGCTTGTACACGCACATGAAAGCCCTGCGCCCTGACGAAGATCGCCTGTCCCCTATTCACTCGGTTTATGTTGATCAGTGGGACTGGGAACGGGTGATGGGCGAGGGTGAACGCCACACCGGCACGCTGAAGTCGACCGTAGAAGCCATTTACGCCGGGATCAAAGCGACCGAAGCGGCTGTGAGTGAAGAGTTTGGCCTGACGGCGTTTCTGCCGGAGAAAATCCATTTCGTTCATAGCCAGGAGCTGCTGAGCCGTTTCCCGCATCTGGATGCTAAAGGTCGGGAACGTGCTATTGCCAAAGAGCTGGGTGCTGTTTTCCTGATAGGGATTGGGGGAACGCTGAGCGACGGTCAGCGCCATGACGTACGTGCGCCGGATTATGATGACTGGAGTACCCCTGGCGACAGCGGTTTGCAGGGCCTGAACGGCGATATTCTGGTGTGGAACCCGGTTCTGGAGGATGTCCTTGAACTCTCTTCAATGGGTATTCGCGTGGACGCCGAAACCCTGAAACGTCAGCTTAAACTTACTGACGATGAAGATCGTCTGCGCCTTGAGTGGCATCAGGCACTGGTGCAGGGAGAAATGCCGCAAACTATCGGGGGTGGCATCGGGCAATCACGTCTGACGATGCTTCTGCTGCAACTGCCACACATCGGCCAGGTTCAATGTGGCGTCTGGCCTGAGCAGGTACGGTCAAGCGTCGCTTCTCTTCTCTAACGCTTCCAGCGGCGCAGCAGACGGCTGCGCATCCCGGTATCAAAGCGCCAGATATGATCGAAGATGCGCATGATGCCGGGTTTCCCGTGTGCTGACATTGCAACGGCGTGAAAACGTTGCTGATGTACGGTTTGCAGCTCTTTGACTTTACTGACCACATCGTCCGGCAATCGCTGGGCGATAAAGTCGGAGATGACCACCGCATCGGCGTCATACCACTCTCCCCCCTGCATACGCTCGATAATGGCGCGAAAACAGCTCGCAATATCTGTCCCCCCACGAAAGCGCTGGCTAAGAAAACGGATTGCCTGTTCCAGCCCTTGCTGACAGGTAAGTTCATAACGCACCACTTCACTGGAAAAGAGCATGATGTAGCAACGCCGTTTATCCGCCAGGGCAACACGCATCAGGGCGAGACAAAACGCTTTTGCACACTGTTCATTGAATCCGCCCATTGATCCAGAAGTATCCACGCAGACAATAAAAGGACCGCGCGGCTGCTCGTCAAAATCCTGATGTACCACCGGCCGCTCGGTAACCCGTTCATGCCAGGCATCGCCATGCAGTCGATACGTAATCAGCTGCTTTTCCACCAGCCGGCGGTAAAACTCGTATTCCAGTTCCGTGATACCCAGTGTCGCCAGTTCTGGTGGTAACAGGCGCAGGATATCGTCGCTTTGATGAATGCCATCGACCTGTTCTGGCACCGTCGATGGCTCCCGAACCAGCATGCGAAAGGTTTCCATCGGCGCATCTTTCCGGGGAACGGATTTCGCTTCTCGTGAGCGCCCGAGCTGTTCCGCCAGCTGTTTTAACTCCGGCTGTTCCGTTAAAAAATCACCGTACTTCACGATGAGCTGATAATCGCCGCGTTTGATCTGCCCGGCGCTCATATCCCATAACCGCCCGGCGGCATTCTCGTTTTCGATCAATACCGGTTCAAGCTGGCCGCTCAGCGTCATCCGATCCTGCACCTCGCTGAGCAACTGCTCTCGCTCTTCCTCCAACAACTGCTGATTAAAGGCGGTGGTCTGCACCACCAGGCTAAGTCGCCAGCGTTGTAAAAAGAGCGTATGTAGCGCCGGGGTAAAGGTGGGGGTATCCGCCACCATGGCATGGGCCTGGGCAGCAAAGGGAGAGCGGAGCTTATCCAGTAATGCCAGGACTTGCGGAAGCTGGCTGATGAGCTGCGACGTTGAGAGTAGCTGGCATTGCTGATAGGACAAAACTTCTTCAGTCAGTTCCGGCGGAACCTGGGCCTCTTTCAGGCGACTTCTGAGCGCATCACGCCAGCGGGGAATATCCTCTGTTATGGCGTGACGAAGACGCGGAAATTTTTCAAAAAAGATGGCCAACTGTGGAGAGGCGAGTAAGGCGACGATCAACTCTTCGATGATCGTCTCTTCACCAATGGTCAGTATTGCATTGAGCGCATCCAGCGTTAGCATTGACGCGCCTGTTGAATCTGCGCACGCACATCCTGCAGGCTGGCTTCAATACGCCCTAACCAGTCGGCCGGAATAAACAGGCATTTTTGCAGTTCGCTGAACCGGGTATGTTGCTGGTGCCAGAGCGTATCCAGCGCTTCCAGTTGCTGCGTCACCTCTTCAGGTACGTTTGCGCTTGTACTGCCTGGCAGGGCAAGACGCGATCCTTGCAAACTGACATCGCGGATCAGCACGTTCAGGCCACCGTCCACATCCAGGTTAAGCACCTGAGCAAAGCCAATTCCGTTCAACTTGCCGCGGATCTCCCCCCCTTTTGCCAGCCATTGCGCCAGCGCTGCACGTTCGATAGTCACGTGAATGACCTGCATATCATGAAGCTTAAGGGGCTGCTGAAGCAGCAGCGTCAGCGTGGTGTCCTGTATATCTTCCGGTAAGTCATAGTGCGGCCGGCGGCTGAACATTCCCCCCTGGCGGGAGACTTTTAGCGCCGTTTTATCGCTTTGTTGTTGTTGAATCTGAATTCGGCGTTGCTCAATGGTCGCCAGTTGCGTCAGCATGGTTTGCTGCTGCCAGGCGTGCCCGGTCATCAATATTTCCAGCTGATTTTTCAGTAATTGCATGCTCTGCGCGTCATACCACAGGCAATCTTTCAACAGGATAAGATCGATTGGCGCGACCGCATCACGCCCGCTGAAAAAGGCACTGGCCTGCAACAGATGAAGGGCTTTTTTCCAGCGACGATCCGAAACATAAGGCGCATTGGGCAGGCTATCAAGCTGCTGGCGGAGCTGATAGATCAACTCGAAAACGACGTCAGGCAGCTTCACCTGCGCAATGTCCTGCTGCCACTGCGTGTACTCTTCATCGCTAATCTGCAAATCGGAAGGTACGGGATTATCATTTTCATCCTGCTGGCTTATCAGCATGGAACGGAAATTTCCCTTCTCCTGCACTTTATCGAGCCACAGGCGAATTAGCATGCGGTCATAAAGCGCTTCAAGGCTGCTGTCCGCTTCGGGCAGTTCGTTGGATGCCGCCACCAGTAAGCGCATGGGGATCTTTTCTTCACTGGCGCCGTTACGAAAACGGCGTTCATTAATGGCGGTGAGCAGGGTATTCAGAATCGCCGGTCCCGCTTTCCAGATTTCATCAAGAAAGACAATTTCCGCTTCCGGTAAATAACCCCGGGTTAAACGTTCATAGCGGCCTTCATCTTTCAGTGCCTGAATAGACAGAGGGCCAAAGACCTCTTCGGGGGTGGAAAAACGGGTCATCAGGTATTCAAACGCACGGGCATGTTTGAACGCATATTTCAGTCGGCGGGCGATAAGGCTTTTGGCAATCCCCGGCGGACCCAGCAAAAAAACGCTTTCGCCGCAGAGTGCGGCAAGCAGACACAGGCGAATAGCGTGGCTACGCTCAAAAAGACCTTTTTCCAGCGCGCTACTGAGACGGGAAATTCTTTCTGCTAATAAATGGGAGTGAGCCATAATTGATTTGCATCCTTTCGCCGCGATTCCGGCTTGCCTGTGCGAGTATAGCCATTTAGATAAAGGCTTGTAATAGACTGAACAATGGCATCATTTTCATTGCGCCAGAATAATGTGGTCGCATTTAGGGGTACGATTTAGCAAATAATCGTGCATACTGTGCGCTTTTTGTGGGCCAAGGGACTAAGCACACATTTGTCATTCAAACAAAAGATTAGTCTATGAGCACTGATAATAAGCAATCATTGCCCGCGATAACACTCGCGGCTATTGGGGTTGTCTACGGTGATATCGGCACCAGCCCGCTTTATACTCTTCGTGAATGTCTGTCAGGTCAGTTTGGTTTTGGTGTTGAGCGCGATGCCGTCTTTGGTTTCCTGTCGCTGATTTTCTGGCTATTGATACTTGTTGTTTCTATAAAATATCTCACCTTCGTGATGCGTGCTGATAACGCCGGAGAAGGCGGGATTTTAACGCTGATGTCTCTTGCCGGGCGAAATACGTCGGCGCGGATGACCTCGGTTCTGGTGATCATGGGGCTTATTGGCGGTAGCTTCTTCTATGGGGAAGTGGTGATAACCCCTGCCATTTCGGTGATGTCAGCCATTGAAGGTCTGGAAATCGTCGCCCCTTCCCTGGAAACCTGGACCGTTCCTCTTTCTATTGTGGTACTGACGCTGCTGTTTGTGATTCAGAAGCACGGAACGGGGCTTGTTGGGAAACTCTTTGCGCCTATCATGCTCGCTTGGTTTTTGATTCTGGCCATGCTGGGGGCGCGCGGGATTATCTCTAATCCTGAAGTGCTTCAGGCGCTTAATCCTGCCTGGGCTGTCCATTTCTTCCTTGAATACAAAACGGTGTCGTTTGTGGCGCTCGGGGCGGTTGTGCTCTCTATTACGGGCGTTGAAGCGCTGTATGCCGATATGGGGCACTTCGGTAAACTGCCGATCCGCGTGGCCTGGTTCCTGGTGGTACTGCCGTCGCTGGTGCTCAACTACTTCGGGCAAGGGGCGCTGCTGCTGAAAACGCCGGAAGCCATCAAAAACCCCTTCTTCCTGCTGGCTCCCGACTGGGCGCTGATCCCGATGCTGATTATTGCCACCCTGGCAACGGTCATCGCATCGCAGGCGGTCATCTCAGGCGTCTTTTCGCTGACGCGTCAGGCGGTACGCCTGGGGTATCTGTCACCGATGCGCATTATCCACACCTCGGAGATGGAGTCCGGTCAGATCTACATTCCGTTTGTTAACTGGCTGCTCTATTTTGCCGTCGTGATCGTTATTGTCAGCTTTGAACACTCCAGTAACCTGGCGGCCGCTTACGGTATCGCGGTGACCGGCACCATGGTGCTGACGTCCATTCTCTCCATGACGGTGGCGCGCAAAAACTGGCACTGGAACAGGCTGTTCGTGGGGCTGCTGTTGACGGGCTTCTTGTGCATTGATATTCCGCTGTTCTCAGCGAACCTCGATAAGCTCCTGTCAGGGGGCTGGCTGCCGCTGAGTCTGGGCCTCGTGATGTTCGTTATCATGACGACCTGGAAGAGTGAACGTTTCCGCCTGCTGCGCCGTATGCATGAGCACGGGAACTCTCTGGAAGCGATGATTGCATCACTGGAAAAATCACCACCGGTACGTGTACCGGGCACTGCGGTGTATATGTCTCGTGCACTGAACGTGATCCCGTTTGCCATGATGCACAACCTCAAGCACAACAAGGTGCTGCACGAGCGCGTCATTCTACTAACGCTGCGTACGGAAGATGCGCCTTATGTCCACAACGTGCGCCGTGTGCAAATAGAACAACTCTCCCCGACGTTCTGGCGGGTGGTGGCGAGCTATGGCTGGCGTGAAACGCCAAACGTCGAAGAGGTTTTCCACCGTTGTGGTCTTGAAGGATTAAGCTGTCGCATGATGGAGACCTCGTTCTTTATGTCTCATGAATCGCTGATCGTGGGTAAACGCCCGTGGTATTTGCGCCTGCGCGGTAAGCTTTATCTTCTCCTCCAGCGTAATGCATTGCGTGCGCCAGATCAGTTTGAAATTCCGCCTAACCGGGTCATCGAACTCGGTACCCAGGTCGAAATATAACGGCCCTTTAAAACCCCTCTTTCTGAGGGGTTTTTGCTATTTATCCCCCGCAATTTTGCTTAAGAAAGCAAAGAAATGTTTCCCTGATGCAACACGAGCGAAACGTTTCGATTTCGATCACACTTCTGTAACCCCACGGTGGTTTTCTGAACTTTCTCAGGTTTACACTGAGTCTAGCGAAACGTTTCGCTAATGGAGCATAAAATGAAAAAAGGTCCTGTTCTCAACTCAGAAATCTCGGCGGTCATCTCTCGTCTTGGGCATACCGATACGCTGGTGGTATGCGATGCAGGCTTGCCTGTGCCGCAGAGTACTCAGCGCATTGATATGGCTCTCACTCAGGGCGTACCCGGCTTTATGCAGGTGCTGGAGGTGGTCACCGCAGAAATGCAGGTTGAGGCAGCTATCATTGCGTCGGAAATTGAGGAACAGAATCCGCAGCTCCACGAAACGTTGCTCAAGCATATTGAGCAGCTGCAACAACACCAGGGCAATACCATAAATGTTCGTTATGTGACCCACGAACAATTCAAAAAACAGACCGCGGACAGTCAGGCGGTTATTCGCAGCGGGGAGTGTTCCCCGTATGCGAATATCATTCTCTGTGCTGGCGTCACCTTCTGAGGCCGGTATGGACGCATTACTGCAACTTAAGGGAATCGACAAAGCATTCCCGGGGGTAAAAGCCCTCTCCGGTGCGGCGCTGAATGTTTACGCTGGCCGCGTTATGGCGCTGGTCGGCGAGAACGGCGCGGGCAAATCCACCATGATGAAAGTCCTGACCGGTATCTATCAGCGTGATGCCGGTTCGCTGCTGTGGCTGGGGAAAGAGACAACCTTTACGGGGCCGAAATCCTCCCAGGAAGCGGGCATTGGGATTATCCACCAGGAACTTAACCTGATCCCGCAACTGACCATCGCGGAAAACATTTTCCTCGGTCGTGAGTTTGTCGGTCGTTTTGGCAAAATTGACTGGAAAACAATGTATGCCGAAGCGGACAAACTGCTGGCGAAACTGAATTTGCGTTTCAAAAGCGACAAGCTGGTGGGCGAACTTTCCATCGGCGATCAGCAAATGGTCGAAATCGCCAAAGTGCTGAGCTATGAGTCACAAGTCATTGTGATGGACGAACCGACAGATGCCCTGACCGATACCGAAACAGCGTCGTTGTTCCGTGTTATTCGCGAATTGAAAGCGCAGGGGCGCGGCATCGTTTACATCTCCCACCGTATGAAAGAGATCTTTGAGATTTGCGATGATGTGACCGTGTTCCGCGATGGGCAGTTTATCGCCGAGCGCGAAGTCGCATCGCTTACTGAAGACTCGCTGATTGAAATGATGGTCGGCCGCAAGCTTGAGGATCAATATCCGCGTCTCGATAAAGTACCCGGTGATATCCGTCTGAAAGTCGACAACCTTTGTGGACCGGGGGTGAACGACGTCTCCTTCACGCTGCGTAAAGGTGAAATTTTGGGTGTGGCGGGCCTGATGGGCGCCGGACGCACTGAACTGATGAAAGTGCTGTATGGCGCGATGCCGCGCACCAGTGGTTATGTCACCCTGGACGGGCATGAAGTGATTACCCGTACACCGCAGGATGGGCTGGCGAACGGTATCGTCTATATCTCAGAAGACCGTAAGCGCGATGGCTTAGTGCTCGGTATGTCGGTTAAAGAGAACATGTCGCTGACGGCACTGGGTTATTTCAGCCGAACCGGCGGTAATCTCAAACACAAAGATGAACAGCAGGCGGTGAGCGATTTCATTCGCCTGTTTAATGTCAAAACCCCGTCTATGGAGCAGGCCATCGGTTTGCTTTCCGGTGGTAATCAACAAAAGGTGGCCATTGCGCGCGGTTTAATGACGCGTCCGAAGGTGCTTATTCTTGATGAACCCACCCGTGGCGTGGACGTTGGGGCGAAAAAAGAGATTTATCAGCTTATCAACCAGTTCAAGGCCGACGGGCTGAGCATCATTCTGGTGTCATCGGAAATGCCGGAAGTGCTGGGCATGAGCGATCGCATCATCGTGATGCACGAAGGGCATCTCGGCGGTGAATTCACGCGCGAGCAGGCCACTCAGGAAGTATTGATGGCTGCCGCAGTGGGCAAGCTTAATCGTGTGAATCAGGAGTAAAAAAGATGACTACCCAGGCTGTATCTGGTCGCCGCTATTTCACCAAAGCGTGGTTGATGGAACAAAAATCACTGATCGCTTTACTGGTGCTGATTGCCATTGTATCGACCCTGAGCCCGAACTTTTTTACCGTCAATAATCTGCTGAATATTCTGCAACAGACCTCGGTCAACGCCATTATGGCGGTCGGCATGACGCTGGTTATTTTGACTTCCGGGATCGACCTGTCCGTCGGTTCCTTACTGGCACTGACCGGTGCGGTCGCCGCGTCGCTTGTTGGTATGGAAGTGAATGCGCTGGTGGCTGTCGCCGCCGCCCTGGCGTTGGGTGCGGCCATCGGTGCGGTGACGGGGGTTATTGTGGCCAAAGGGCGCGTTCAGGCCTTTATCGCGACATTGGTCATGATGCTGTTACTGCGTGGTGTAACGCTGGTGTATACCAACGGAAGCCCCATGAATACCGGCTTTACTGACAATGCTGATGTCTTTGGTTGGTTTGGTATCGGTCGCCCGTTTGGGGTTCCGACGCCAATATGGATTATGGCGGTGGTCTTTATCGCCACCTGGTATCTGCTGCATCACACGCGTCTTGGGCGCTATATTTATGCGCTGGGGGGTAACGAAGCGGCAACGCGCCTGTCAGGTATCAGCGTCGATAAAGTTAAAGTTATTGTCTACTCCTTGTGCGGCTTGCTGGCTTCACTGGCCGGTATTATCGAAGTAGCGCGTCTTTCCTCCGCGCAGCCCGTTGCAGGAACAGGTTATGAGCTGGACGCTATCGCCGCTGTTGTATTGGGTGGTACCAGTCTGGCGGGAGGTAAAGGTCGCATCGTGGGAACATTGATCGGTGCGCTTATCCTTGGCTTCCTGAGTAATGGACTGAACTTATTAGGCATTTCTTCCTATTACCAGATGATCGTTAAAGCAGTGGTGATTCTGCTCGCGGTGCTGGTAGACAACAAAAAGCAGTAATTACCTACACAGGACATCATGAATATGAACATGAAAAAGCTGGCTCTTTTGGTTTCTGCTGTTGCACTGAGCGCCACCGTAAGCGCAAATGCGATGGCAAAGGATACGATTGCTCTGGTTGTTTCCACCCTGAATAACCCGTTCTTCGTTAGCCTGAAAGACGGTGCGCAGAAAGAAGCAGACAAACTGGGCTATGACCTGGTGGTGCTGGACTCGCAGAATAATCCGGCAAAAGAGCTGGCTAACGTTCAGGATTTGACCGTACGTGGTACTAAACTGCTGCTGATTAACCCTACCGATTCTGATGCGGTCGGTAACGCCGTGAAGATGGCTAACCAGGCGAAAATCCCGGTAATCACCCTTGATCGCGCAGCGGCACAAGGCGAAGTGGTCAGCCATATCGCTTCTGATAACGTACTGGGCGGCAAAATCGCAGGCGACTACATTGCCAAGAAAGCCGGTGAAGGCGCGAAGGTTATCGAACTGCAGGGCATTGCAGGGACTTCAGCGGCGCGTGAACGTGGCGAAGGTTTCCAGCAAGCCGTTGCGGCGCATAAATTCAATGTCCTGGCCAGTCAGCCAGCTGACTTTGACCGCACCAAGGGGCTGAACGTCATGCAGAACCTGCTGACCGCGCATCCGGACGTGCAGGCCGTGTTTGCTCAGAACGACGAAATGGCACTGGGCGCTATGCGTGCGCTGCAAACGGCGGGCAAATCCGATGTCATGGTGGTGGGTTTTGACGGTACACCGGATGGCGTAAAAGCGGTTAACGACGGCAAACTGGCGGCTACAATCGCACAGTTACCTGAGCAAATTGGCGCGAAAGGCGTTGAAACCGCTGATAAAGTGCTGAAAGGCGAAAAAGTACACGTTAAGATCCCGGTCGACCTGAAGCTGGTTATCAAGCAGTAAGCCGGGTTCAGACGCTCCCTTTGGGAGTCAGTCTTGAGGATAACCTCAAAAAGCAGGGCATGCGCCACGCGTTCGCGGGTGGCGCACTTTAATGGACAAGCTCATCATGAAAACCAGTGGCAAACTCGTTGTTCTTGGCAGCATTAATGCCGATCACATTCTCAACCTTGAATCCTTCCCGACCCCTGGGGAAACCGTCACCGGTAGTCAGTATCAGGTTGCCTTCGGTGGTAAAGGTGCAAACCAGGCCGTTGCGGCGGGCCGCAGTGGCGCAGATATTGCCTTTATTGCCTGCACGGGTGATGACGACACCGGAGAGCGTGTTCGCCAGCAGCTGAGCAGTGACAATATTGATGTCGCTCCGGTCAGCGTCATTACGGGGGAATCGACAGGCGTTGCGCTGATTTTCGTTAACGGCGAAGGTGAGAATGTCATCGGTATTCATGCAGGTGCAAACGCGGCGCTCTCCGTAGCGCGTGTTGAAGCACAACGCGAGTTAATCCGTCAGGCTTCCGCATTGCTGATGCAACTGGAGTCACCCGTTGAGAGCGTGCTGGCAGCAGCCCGTATCGCGCATGAAAACAATACTATTGTGGCGCTGAATCCCGCGCCTGCCCGTGAACTGTCAGATGAGCTGTTGGCGCTGGTAGATATCATTACGCCAAATGAGACTGAAGCAGAAAAACTGACAGGTATTCGGGTAAACAGTGACGAAGACGCCTCAAATGCGGCGCAAGTACTACATACTAAAGGTATTGAGACTGTCATCATTACCCTCGGCAGTCGTGGTGTCTGGGCGAGTGTAAAAGGTGAAGGTCGCCGTATCCCGGGATTCAAAGTGAAAGCGATTGATACCATCGCGGCAGGCGACACCTTTAACGGCGCACTGATGACGGCATTACTCGAAAAGCATGCGCTTGATGATGCCATTCGATTTGCTCATGCGGCCGCAGCGATCGCTGTGACCCGTAAAGGCGCGCAACCGTCAGTGCCATGGCGCAACGAAATCGATGATTTTCTCAGTCAGCAGGGGTGACGATTGGCTACGATGAAGGATGTGGCCCGCGTGGCGGGTGTATCTACCTCGACCGTTTCACATGTCATCAATAACGATCGTTTTGTCAGTGATGCCATTCGTGAGAAGGTGGAGTCCGCCATCAAGGCGCTGAATTATGCGCCTTCTGCACTGGCCCGAAGCCTGAAAATCAATCAGACCCGCACCATCGGGATGTTGATCACTGCGAGTACTAACCCTTTCTATTCTGAGTTGGTCAGAGGGGTGGAACGTAGCTGTTTTGAGCGTGGGTACAGCCTCGTGCTGTGCAACACCGAAGGCGATGAGCAGCGGATGAACCGCAACCTGGAAACGCTGATGCAAAAGCGTGTCGATGGTCTTCTGCTTTTATGTACCGAAACGCATCAACCTTCCCAGGAAATTCTCCAGCGTTATCCCTCTGTCCCCACCGTGATGATGGACTGGGCGCCGTTTGATGGCGACAGTGACCTGATTCAGGATAACTCATTGCTGGGCGGTGACATGGCGACGCAATATCTTATCCAGAAAGGGTATACGCATATCGCCTGTATCACCGGGCCGCTGGATAAAACGCCCGCTCGTCTGCGACTTGAAGGGTACCGCGCAGCGATGGCCAACGCCGGGCTGACCGTCCACGAAGGGGATGAAATCATCGGCGATTTTGAGTTTGCTGGTGGGCTTGAAGCCATGCAAACCTTGCTGGCGAGGGATGTCCGCCCGCAGGCGGTGTTTATTGGTAACGATGCGATGGCGTTCGGTGCCTATCAGGCGCTGTATCAGGCCGGGCTCCACGTTCCCCAGGATATCGCTATTGTTGGCTATGATGATATTGAGCTGGCGCGCTACATGACACCGCCTCTGACCACGGTCCATCAACCGAAAGATGAGCTCGGTGAACTGGCCATCGATGTGTTAATCCATCGAATTGCCGATCCCACTCAACAGCAGCAGCGTTTGCAACTTACGCCAGTGCTGATGGAGCGCGGATCGGCTTAGCAATCAATGTTTTTCTTTTATCAGGTTACGGCCATCTTTGGGTCGTAACAGCATAAAGGTAAAAGCGGAGATCAGCGTGATAACGCCCATGGTAATAAAGGTATAGTGGAACTGCTCCACGGTATTATTGTTCTCAAACCCTTCATAAAACCGCAGCACTGCCGCACTGACTGCAACACCCAGACTGATTGAGAGCTGTTGAGTGACGGCCAGCACGCTGTTGCCGCTGCTGGCGTTCTCATCAGTCAGATCCGCAAGGGTAATCGTGTTCATCGCAGTAAACTGCGTCGACATCGCCATTCCCAGAATGAACAGCGGCAATATCAGCAGCCAGACCTCCATTGACGGCGACTGGAGAGAGAACTGGGCGATCATCACGCCAATAAACAGCGTTATGCCGACCAGCGTCTTGCGATAACCGAGGCGGCGGAGTACCTGCGTAACGAGTGATTTTGCCAGAATGGAGCCCATCGCCGTCGGGGCCATCATGCATCCGGCAATCAACGCGGAGTAACCGAATCCAACCTGCAGCATTAGCGGCATCAAAAAGGGTACACATCCGGTTCCCAGCCGTGAGGCGATATTCCCGGCAATCCCCACCGAAAAGGTCCGTGTCTTAAAGAGATGAAGAGAAATGAGCGGCGTGGGGTGACGACGTGCGTGACGTATATAAAGAAGGAACAACACAATCCCGCTGAGGATCACGCTGCAAGCCAGCCAGCTTGCCACGATTTTCTCGCCAAAAAGCTCCATGCCGCAGGAAAACAGCACCAGGCTCAGACCGAACAGGAAGAAACCGCCGGTATCAAAGCGTTTACGGGGCGTAGTAAAGTTGGGCATGTATTTGCGTGCATACAGCAGGCCGGCAAGGCCAATCGGGATATTAATCAGGAATATCCAGTGCCAGGTGGCCCAGGTCACCATTACGCCGCCCAGCACCGGGCCGAGTATTGGCCCTACCAGACCCGGCATGGTCACAAAGTTGAGTACGGGAAGCAGTTCGCTGCGCGGGTAGGCTCGAAGCAGTGCCAGGCGGGCAACGGGCATCATCATGGCACCGCCAATTCCCTGGAGCACGCGGAACAGTACCAGTGAGGTTAGTGAGGTTGAGAGGGCGCAGGCCAGTGAGCCAAGGGTAAATAAGCTGACGGCTAACATAAAGACGCGACGGGTGCCGAACCTGTCAGCCAGCCAGCCGCTGGCCGGAATCAACATAGCGACGGTTAACGTATAGCTAATGATGGCGGACTGCATCGCAAGGGGGGAACGGTTGAGACTCTCGGCAATAGCCGGTAGTGCGGTGTTTAATATGGTGGCATCCAGTGCCTGCATAAAGAAAGCCATTGCTGCAATCCATGGCAATCCGGCCATGCTGCGGTGTTTTTTCTCTGTCATGCGGGATCCTGTTATTTTGCCGCAGGCGCGTTAGGGGTATTCAATAAAATCTGACAAGCCTGGAAGGCTCCCTCTCCATCACTCTCCTGAATAGCATCAACAATCGCCTGATGAAGGTCGAGCTTAATCACCTGATCCTGCGTTATCGATGTGAAATAGGTGTGATAGACCGAATGGAACAGTGCAGCAAAAGAAGTAAGGAAAGGATTGGCGCTCATAGCATAGATGTGTTCGTGCCAGGCCATGTCCACTTCAATCCAGCGTTCGCGATTGAAATGCTTCTTCAGGCAGACCATCTCCTCCATTAATGTATTCAGGTACGCTTTCTGCTCAGCTTCACCTAAGATGGCGGCCAGGCGGCAAGCCTGTGGCTCAAGACTACTGCGCATAATAAGGAAGTGCTGAATGACTTCCTGAAAATTACCCTCATGCATCCACCACGACAGTAACTCCTTATCCAGGAAGTTCCAGTTCTCCCTCGGCATAACGCGAGTACCAATCCGCGGACGCGGAAGAACCATACCCTTTGCTGTTAATGTCTTTACTGCTTCCCTGACCGCAGTCCGGCTTACACCGAACTGTTCTCCTAATTCTATTTCACCTGGCAGGATGCTCCCGGGAACATATTCACCTTTGAGGATTTGCTGAGCGAGTTTTTCTGCCAGCACCCAGGAAAGGTTCTTTTGTGCCGCAAGCTGTTGTGCATTTAAAGACATTGATGAGTTCCTGGTTTTTACTTATTCACTTATTAGTATGCCATCCGGTATATCGATGTGGTGGTAAATACAGCAAATTAGCGCTGTTATGCTCTATTTTTCCCCGTCTTGTTGAAAAAAGAGACGGTTGAAAAGTTTTTTGTATTTTTGACTTGTCAGCCCGAAATAAATCCCTATACTGCGCCTCCACTGACACGGAACAACGGCACACACGCCGCCGGGTCAGCGGGGTTCTCCTGAGAATTCCGGCAGAGAAAAGCGAAAATAAACGCTTGACTCTGAAAGAGGAAAGCGTAATATACGCCACCTCGCAACGGTGAGCGAAAGCCGCGTTGCACTGCTCTTTAACAATTTATCAGACAATCTGTGTGGGCACTCAAAGTGACATGGATTCTTAATGTCTTCGGACAATAAATGAATACCAAGTCTCAAAGAGTGAACACGTAATTCATTACGAAGTTTAATTCTACGAGCATCAAACTTAAATTGAAGAGTTTGATCATGGCTCAGATTGAACGCTGGCGGCAGGCCTAACACATGCAAGTCGAACGGTAGCACAGAGGAGCTTGCTCCTTGGGTGACGAGTGGCGGACGGGTGAGTAATGTCTGGGAAACTGCCTGATGGAGGGGGATAACTACTGGAAACGGTAGCTAATACCGCATAACGTCGCAAGACCAAAGAGGGGGACCTTCGGGCCTCTTGCCATCAGATGTGCCCAGATGGGATTAGCTAGTAGGTGGGGTAACGGCTCACCTAGGCGACGATCCCTAGCTGGTCTGAGAGGATGACCAGCCACACTGGAACTGAGACACGGTCCAGACTCCTACGGGAGGCAGCAGTGGGGAATATTGCACAATGGGCGCAAGCCTGATGCAGCCATGCCGCGTGTATGAAGAAGGCCTTCGGGTTGTAAAGTACTTTCAGCGGGGAGGAAGGCGATACGGTTAATAACCGTGTCGATTGACGTTACCCGCAGAAGAAGCACCGGCTAACTCCGTGCCAGCAGCCGCGGTAATACGGAGGGTGCAAGCGTTAATCGGAATTACTGGGCGTAAAGCGCACGCAGGCGGTCTGTCAAGTCGGATGTGAAATCCCCGGGCTCAACCTGGGAACTGCATTCGAAACTGGCAGGCTTGAGTCTTGTAGAGGGGGGTAGAATTCCAGGTGTAGCGGTGAAATGCGTAGAGATCTGGAGGAATACCGGTGGCGAAGGCGGCCCCCTGGACAAAGACTGACGCTCAGGTGCGAAAGCGTGGGGAGCAAACAGGATTAGATACCCTGGTAGTCCACGCTGTAAACGATGTCGACTTGGAGGTTGTTCCCTTGAGGAGTGGCTTCCGGAGCTAACGCGTTAAGTCGACCGCCTGGGGAGTACGGCCGCAAGGTTAAAACTCAAATGAATTGACGGGGGCCCGCACAAGCGGTGGAGCATGTGGTTTAATTCGATGCAACGCGAAGAACCTTACCTACTCTTGACATCCAGAGAACTTAGCAGAGATGCTTTGGTGCCTTCGGGAACTCTGAGACAGGTGCTGCATGGCTGTCGTCAGCTCGTGTTGTGAAATGTTGGGTTAAGTCCCGCAACGAGCGCAACCCTTATCCTTTGTTGCCAGCGGTCCGGCCGGGAACTCAAAGGAGACTGCCAGTGATAAACTGGAGGAAGGTGGGGATGACGTCAAGTCATCATGGCCCTTACGAGTAGGGCTACACACGTGCTACAATGGCATATACAAAGAGAAGCGACCTCGCGAGAGCAAGCGGACCTCATAAAGTATGTCGTAGTCCGGATCGGAGTCTGCAACTCGACTCCGTGAAGTCGGAATCGCTAGTAATCGTGGATCAGAATGCCACGGTGAATACGTTCCCGGGCCTTGTACACACCGCCCGTCACACCATGGGAGTGGGTTGCAAAAGAAGTAGGTAGCTTAACCTTCGGGAGGGCGCTTACCACTTTGTGATTCATGACTGGGGTGAAGTCGTAACAAGGTAACCGTAGGGGAACCTGCGGTTGGATCACCTCCTTACCTTAAAGAACCTGCCTTTGTAGTGCTCACACAGATTGTCTGATGAAAAGTAAACAGCAAGGCGTCTTGCGATTGAGACTTCAGTGTCCCCTTCGTCTAGAGGCCCAGGACACCGCCCTTTCACGGCGGTAACAGGGGTTCGAATCCCCTAGGGGACGCCACTTGCTGGTTTGTGAGTGAAAGTCGCCGACCCCCGTATCTCAAAACTGACTTGCGAGTCATGTTTGAGATATTTGCTCTTTAAAAATCTGGATCAAGCTGAAAATTGAAACGACACATCGTGTCTGTTCTCCGTAATAAGAACAGAATGACGGTGTGTTCGAGTCTCTCAAATTTTCACGACACTGACGGTGTTTTACGAAACATCTTCGGGTTGTGAGGTTAAGCGACTAAGCGTACACGGTGGATGCCCTGGCAGTCAGAGGCGATGAAGGGCGTGCTAATCTGCGATAAGCGTCGGCGAGGTGATATGAACCTTTGACCCGGCGATACCCGAATGGGGAAACCCAGTGTGTTTCGACACACTATCATGTCATGAATACATAGTGGCATGAGGCGAACCGGGGGAACTGAAACATCTAAGTACCCCGAGGAAAAGAAATCAACCGAGATTCCCCCAGTAGCGGCGAGCGAACGGGGAGGAGCCCAGAGTCTGAATCAGCATGTGTGTTAATGGAAGCGTCTGGAAAGTCGCACGATACAGGGTGAAAGTCCCGTACATGAAAGTGCATATGTTGTGAACTCGAAGAGTAGGGCGGGACACGTGGTATCCTGTCTGAATATGGGGGGACCATCCTCCAAGGCTAAATACTCCTGACTGACCGATAGTGAACCAGTACCGTGAGGGAAAGGCGAAAAGAACCCCGGCGAGGGGAGTGAAAAAGAACCTGAAACCGTGTACGTACAAGCAGTGGGAGCACCTTCGTGGTGTGACTGCGTACCTTTTGTATAATGGGTCAGCGACTTATATTCTGTAGCAAGGTTAACCGTATAGGGGAGCCGCAGGGAAACCGAGTCTTAACTGGGCGTTAAGTTGCAGGGTATAGACCCGAAACCCGGTGATCTAGCCATGGGCAGGTTGAAGGTTGGGTAACACTAACTGGAGGACCGAACCGACTAATGTTGAAAAATTAGCGGATGACCTGTGGCTGGGGGTGAAAGGCCAATCAAACCGGGAGATAGCTGGTTCTCCCCGAAAGCTATTTAGGTAGCGCCTCGTGAATTCATCTTCGGGGGTAGAGCACTGTTTCGGCTAGGGGGTCATCCCGACTTACCAACCCGATGCAAACTACGAATACCGAAGAATGTTATCACGGGAGACACACGGCGGGTGCTAACGTCCGTCGTGAAGAGGGAAACAACCCAGACCGCCAGCTAAGGTCCCAAAGTCATGGTTAAGTGGGAAACGATGTGGGAAGGCACAGACAGCCAGGATGTTGGCTTAGAAGCAGCCATCATTTAAAGAAAGCGTAATAGCTCACTGGTCGAGTCGGCCTGCGCGGAAGATGTAACGGGGCTAAACCATGCACCGAAGCTGCGGCAGCGACGCTTATGCGTTGTTGGGTAGGGGAGCGTTCTGTAAGCCGTTGAAGGTGACCTGTGAGGGTTGCTGGAGGTATCAGAAGTGCGAATGCTGACATAAGTAACGATAAAGCGGGTGAAAAGCCCGCTCGCCGGAAGACCAAGGGTTCCTGTCCAACGTTAATCGGGGCAGGGTGAGTCGACCCCTAAGGCGAGGCCGAAAGGCGTAGTCGATGGGAAACAGGTTAATATTCCTGTACTTGGTGTTACTGCGAAGGGGGGACGGAGAAGGCTATGTTAGCCGGGCGACGGTTGTCCCGGTTTAAGCATGTAGGCGGAGGTTCCAGGTAAATCCGGTACCTTTTTAACGCTGAGGTGTGATGACGAGGCACTACGGTGCTGAAGTAACAAATGCCCTGCTTCCAGGAAAAGCCTCTAAGCATCAGGTAACACAAAATCGTACCCCAAACCGACACAGGTGGTCAGGTAGAGAATACCAAGGCGCTTGAGAGAACTCGGGTGAAGGAACTAGGCAAAATGGTGCCGTAACTTCGGGAGAAGGCACGCTGATGGTAGGTGAAGCGACTTGCTCGTGGAGCTGAACTCAGTCGAAGATACCAGCTGGCTGCAACTGTTTATTAAAAACACAGCACTGTGCAAACACGAAAGTGGACGTATACGGTGTGACGCCTGCCCGGTGCCGGAAGGTTAATTGATGGGGTTATCCGTAAGGAGAAGCTCTTGATCGAAGCCCCGGTAAACGGCGGCCGTAACTATAACGGTCCTAAGGTAGCGAAATTCCTTGTCGGGTAAGTTCCGACCTGCACGAATGGCGTAATGATGGCCAGGCTGTCTCCACCCGAGACTCAGTGAAATTGAACTCGCTGTGAAGATGCAGTGTACCCGCGGCAAGACGGAAAGACCCCGTGAACCTTTACTATAGCTTGACACTGAACATTGAGCCTTGATGTGTAGGATAGGTGGGAGGCTTTGAAGCGTGGACGCCAGTCTGCGTGGAGCCAACCTTGAAATACCACCCTTTAATGTTTGATGTTCTAACGTAGACCCGTGATCCGGGTTGCGGACAGTGTCTGGTGGGTAGTTTGACTGGGGCGGTCTCCTCCTAAAGTGTAACGGAGGAGCACGAAGGTTAGCTAATCCTGGTCGGACATCAGGAGGTTAGTGCAATGGCATAAGCTAGCTTGACTGCGAGAGTGACGGCTCGAGCAGGTGCGAAAGCAGGTCATAGTGATCCGGTGGTTCTGAATGGAAGGGCCATCGCTCAACGGATAAAAGGTACTCCGGGGATAACAGGCTGATACCGCCCAAGAGTTCATATCGACGGCGGTGTTTGGCACCTCGATGTCGGCTCATCACATCCTGGGGCTGAAGTAGGTCCCAAGGGTACGGCTGTTCGCCGTTTAAAGTGGTACGCGAGCTGGGTTTAGAACGTCGTGAGACAGTTCGGTCCCTATCTGCCGTGGGCGCTGGAGAATTGAGGGGGGCTGCTCCTAGTACGAGAGGACCGGAGTGGACGCATCACTGGTGTTCGGGTTGTCATGCCAATGGCATTGCCCGGTAGCTAAATGCGGAAAAGATAAGTGCTGAAAGCATCTAAGCACGAAACTTGCCCCGAGATGAGTTCTCCCTGACCCTTTAAGGGTCCTGAAGGAACGTTGAAGACGACGACGTTGATAGGTCGGGTGTGTAAGCGTAGCGATACGTTGAGCTAACCGATACTAATGAACCGTGAGGCTTAACCTTACAACGCCGAAGGTGTTTTGGCGTGATTTGAGAGATTTTCAGCTTAGATTCAGAGTCCGAAGGATTTTGCGCTGAGACAAGGCGGCAAACGCAGTGACGGAAGGAGCATACTGAGGTATGTGACTGACGTTCACAAGAGCAGCCAACGCAGTATCAGCACAAAAGCCACAGGACAGAGCACAAAGAATTTGCCTGGCGGCACTAGCGCGGTGGTCCCACCTGACCCCATGCCGAACTCAGAAGTGAAACGCCGTAGCGCCGATGGTAGTGTGGGGTCTCCCCATGCGAGAGTAGGGAACTGCCAGGCATCAAACAAGTGAAGAGCCCATCCTGACGGATGGGCTTTTTGCGTTTTATTGCTTTAATGCGCGGTAAAAACCACCATCAGGTGGCATTTTTCGTTCACCGTTCACCGTTCACCGTTCAACTTCTGCTGCTCTAACCACCGCATAATTAACGCCACGATCTGTGCAATACCGTTTATATCTAAATTTGGTACATCCAGAACAAGTGGAATGTCACTGGCAACAGCAATAACGTGCTCATCCAGCACGAGCTCATGTGCTTCATGCCCGCAGCCATGGCGAAATAACACTATTTTTGGAACCGCTTCGTGTTTGAAACCTTCCACTAGCACCAGATCCAGCGTTGATGCATCCATCCTGCTGACCAAATAGTGTAAATCCAGCTCGGGTTCTTCCGGTGTTTCTGTCATTAACGCCCAACGCTGCGTACTGGCAACAAGCGTTTGCGCTGCGCCAGCTTTGCGTAATTCGTAACTGTCCTTGCCCGGCTTATCAATATCCATATCATGATGAGTATGTTTGATAAGACCTGGTCTGACGCCTTTTGCACAAAGTGCCGGTATCAGTGCCTTTAATAAGGTTGTTTTTCCCGTACCGCTCCAGGCGGCAATTGCCAGTAATGGAATCACGCTTTTTCTTCCCAACGCGCTAAATCCTCCGGCGTATTTACATTAATAAAAGCGTTCTGTGTATCGCTGAAATCAACAGAACATCCACCCAAACTCCTCAGAAACACCATCACTCTACGCTCACCGCGTTCAATGTAGTGCTGCAGTTCAGGCACGATCTTTCGGTGAAGTAAGGCTATTGTTGGATGATCGCGCTCACCATCATGGACCCATACGGCTGATGTGGACTCACTGACCGAACTTAAACGTTTCGCGAGGTTGTGGGGAATAAAAGGGGTGTCGCATGGCGAAAAAAGATACCATTCGCTGTCAATGTGTTGCATCACAGAAAGCATTCCGGCCAACGGACCTGGATAATCGGCAATGCTATCCTGAATGACAGGTAATCCACTTGCCCGATAAATCTCCAGATTGCGATTTGCACTGACAATCAGTTTATCTACCTGCGGCCGCAATGCATGGGCGACATACTGCCATAAAGGTTTACCGTTCAACTCAAGCAAACCTTTATCTTGCCCACCCATGCGTGAGGCTTTGCCTCCTGCCAGGATCACGCCTGTTACCGTACCCATTTCACTCACCCTTATCGCCTCTTTTATTGTGGGATTGACCCTGCTAACGTGTCTGTACCAAGAGTAAGGAGCACGACCATGAAATGTAAACGCCTGAACGAAGTTATCGAACTCCTCCAGCCAGCATGGCAGAAAGAGCCAGAATTAAACCTTATTCAATTCTTGCAGAAACTGGCGAAAGAATCAGGTTACGACGGCGAACTGAGTGATTTAAGTGACGACATCCTGATCTACCATCTGAAAATGCGTGATTCGCAGAAGGATGCGGTGATTCCTGGCATCAAGAAAGATTATGAGGAGGACTTCAAAACCGCGTTACTTCGCGCCCGCGGCGTAATTAAAGAGTAAAAGCTTGTAAGAGGAGCCACCGAAAGCGCAGTGAGATGATATCCTGAATCATTCGTTTTCATTTGCGGATAATGGGATGAACCATAACGCTTTTACTTTCCAGACTCTCCATCCAGACACCATTATGGATGCGCTTTTTGAACTGGGAATTCGGGTCGACTCAGGCCTGACACCACTCAATAGCTATGAAAATCGCGTCTATCAGTTCCAGGATGAAGATCGTCGTCGCTACGTGGTGAAATTTTATCGTCCCGAAAGATGGACTGCCGATCAAATACAGGAAGAGCACCAGTTTGCCGAGGAACTTCTGCAAGATGAAGTTCCCGTTGCATCCCCCCTTTCCTTTAAACATCAAACGCTGTTAACCCATCAAGGTTTTTACTACGCCGTCTTCCCCAGCGTCGGTGGCCGCCAGTTTGAGCCTGATAATCTCGATCAAATGGAGTGGGTGGGGCGTTATCTGGGACGCATGCACCAGACAGGGCGCAAAGCATGCTTCGCGCATCGTCCTGATATGGGCGTTAAAGAATATCTGATCGAACCCCGGCAGGTGTTTGAAAAGACCACGCTTATACCTTCTGCGTTAAAGCCTGCTTTCCTGAGCGCCGCGGATACGCTGATCGATGCGGTAATGGCGCAGTGGCATAACCGATTTACACGTCTACGTTTGCATGGTGATTGTCATGCCGGAAATATACTCTGGCGTGATGGACCCCTATTTGTTGACCTTGACGATGCCCGTAATGGCCCTGCCGTGCAGGATTTGTGGATGCTGTTACATGGCGATAAAGCCGAGCAGCGAATGCAACTTGAGACCATTATTGAAGCCTATGAAGAGTTCTGTGAGTTCGATACGGCTGAACTAAGTCTTATTGAACCCTTGCGTGCCATGCGTCAGGTTTATTATCTGGCATGGATAATCCGTCGGTGGGAAGATCCTGCTTTTCCGAAAAACTTCCCATGGTTAACTGGGGAAGATTACTGGCGCGAACAAACCTCAACCTTTCTCTGGCAAGTGAAGGCGCTACAAGAACCGCCTTTGCAATTAACGCCATTTTATTAATGTGACACATCCTGGAGAGTATTAACCATGAAGAAAATTTGGCTGGCGCTGGCGGGAATGATTCTGGCATTTAGCGCATCTGCTGCTCAATTCACCGATGGCAAACAGTACATCACGCTGGATAAACCTGTTGCGGGCGAGCCGCAGGTTCTTGAGTTCTTTTCCTTCTATTGCCCTCACTGCTACGACTTTGAACACGTCTGGCACGTTGCTGACGCCGTAAAACAAAAATTGCCGGAAGGCACTAAAATGACCAAATACCATGTTGAGTTCCTTGGCCCATTGGGTAAAGAGATGACTCAGGCGTGGGCCGTGGCCATGGCGCTGGGTGTAGAAGACAAAATTACCGCACCGATGTTTGAAGCTGTACAGAAAACGCAAACAGTTCAGTCCGTTGCGGATATCCGCGACGTCTTTATCAAAGCAGGTGTGAAAGGCGAAGAGTATGACGCTGCGTGGAACAGTTTTGTGGTGAAATCACTGGTGGCCCAGCAAGAAAAAGCGGCTGCTGACCTGCAACTGCGCGGCGTACCGGCCATGTATGTCAACGGTAAGTATCAGTTGAATATGCAAGGCATGGATACCAGCAGCATGGACATCTTTGTCCAACAGTATGCTGACACGGTGAAATTCCTGGTTGAGAAGAAGTAATGAGATAACGCCGGTCACTGACCGGCGTTATGGTACTGACGCTTTATGATTTCAATTTGTTGGTCTTTTTCGTTCCAAAGATTATTCAGCCACTGCTGGAATCCTCGTTTGAAGTTCTTATCACCTACATAATCCCCATGTAAATCAGCGGGAACCGGCAATACATTAATTCGAACCACAATCCTTGTTAATTTTCCGCTTAACATGTCATAAAAAGGTTTGGCTTCATTTTCCGGATAGCACAGTGTGACGTTCAGTAATTTATCGAACTGTGTACCCAAAACACCCAGTGCCATCGCAATGCCTGCGGCTTTAGGCGGTAACAGATGAGTAAAGGTGGAGCGGCTCTGAATACGTTTCTCATCAGTAAAGCGTGACCCTTCAACGAAGTTCACAATGGTGGTTGGGTGTAGACGAAACTTTTCGCAGGAGCGCCGTGTTGTATCAACATCTTTCCCGCGCCGTTCCGGGTGTCGAATCAGATAACCACGCGAGTAGCGACGCATAAAAGGCATGTCCAGCGCCCAGCAGGCGAGCCCAATAAAGGGCACCCAGGCAAGCTGATGCTTTAAAAAATATTTATTCATCGGGATGTGTTGGCGTAAAAGAACACAAGCACCACGATATCTGCCCAGCTATTGTGGTTACAGATAAGCAGATACCAGTTTTTCTTATTCAGCCCATCCAGACCTTCAACATCCCACTTTAAGTGAGGATTCAGACGTAATAGCCAGGCCAGCCCTTCACACCAGCAATACATCATAAAGTTACAGAAAGCGGATATGACGCGCCACAGCGCGGGTACCGGCAAAAGTAGCTTAACGACTCCGGCAGTAATAATGGGTACAGAACACAGAACACAGAACAGTCACCAGGAGGGTAAGCAGAATACTTAGCGACAGGGTGAGAACAGCGAGCAATCTCGACATAATTAATTTATTCAAAGAGTTGATAGCAAATACGCGCTTCAGAAAAGCGTAAGGCGCAGATTTTAACAGAATATGTGCAGTGTTATTTGAGGAAAGGAGGTCTGCTTTCAGTAAGTGACAATATCCGTAAAAGACAATTGCTTATTCTTATATCCACATAGAGCAAATAATCATCAAAAGGCAATAACGATCGTTCATCTTTGTATAAGTTTCTGATAGTAATACATAAATAGTTTTCTGCGATCTTTAGAAATACACAATAATCCAGCCCCTGAGAAATAATTCACAAACTTATCCACAGAAGATGGTCTCCGCGATCGTGATGATCGACAATTCTTTTGCCGACAATGACGGCGAAAAACTGATGTTTTCGCCGGTCTGTGGCATCCTTTAACCATAAATTGATAAACAGGCACGGACATTATGGTTCAGATCCCAGAAAATCCCCTCATTCTCGTCGACGGTTCTTCCTACCTCTATCGCGCCTACCACGCGTTCCCTCCGCTGACCAACTCAGCAGGGGAGCCGACTGGCGCGATGTACGGTGTGTTGAATATGCTGCGCAGTTTGATTTTGCAGTATCAGCCAACCCATGCTGCGGTGGTGTTTGATGCAAAAGGCAAAACGTTCCGTGATGAGTTATTCGAGGACTATAAATCTCACCGTCCACCTATGCCCGACGATCTGCGTGCGCAGATTGAACCTCTGCATGAGATGGTGAGAGCAATGGGATTACCCTTGATGGCGGTGTCGGGTGTCGAAGCCGATGATGTGATCGGTACGCTCGCGCGTGAAGCTGAAAAGATGGGCCGTCCAGTGCTGATAAGCACTGGTGATAAGGATATGGCACAACTGGTGACGCCAGGTATAACCCTGATTAACACCATGACCAACACCATTCTCGGCCCGGAAGAAGTGGCCACTAAATACGGCGTTCCACCAGACCTGATTATCGACTTTCTGGCGCTGATGGGAGACTCATCGGACAACATCCCTGGCGTACCGGGCGTGGGGGAGAAGACTGCACAGGGGCTGCTTCAGGGGCTGGGTGGACTGGATACGCTCTATGCCAACCCGGATAAAATTGCCGGGCTGTCATTCCGTGGTGCCAAAACCATGGCCGCAAAACTTGAGCAGAATAAAGATCTGGCTTATCTCTCCTACAAACTGGCTACCATCAAAACGGATGTTGAGCTGGAACTGACCTGCGAACAACTTGAAGTCCAGCAACCGGCCGCAGAATCACTGCTGGAGCTGTTTAAAAAATACGAATTCAAACGCTGGATCGTTGATGTGGAAGCCGGTAAATGGCTCCAGGCGAAAGGGGCCAGGCCGGCCGCGAAGCTTCAGGAAACGATTGTTGTTGACGCTGACGTTGAAGAGGCGCCAGCCGTGCAGCTGTCAGCGGATCGCTACGTTACCGTTCTGGATGAAGCCGTATTGCAGGAGTGGATTGCGAAACTTAAAAAGGCCCCTCTCTTTGCTTTTGATACTGAGACCGACAGCCTGGATAACGTCAGCGCCAATCTGGTCGGGTTGTCTTTTGCCACAGAACCAGGCGTTGCTGCCTACGTTCCGGTCGCGCACAACTACATGGATGCCCCTGAACAGATTTCTTGCGATCGGGCACTGGAATTGCTCAAGCCGCTGCTGGAAGACGAAAAAGCGCTGAAGGTTGGTCAAAATCTGAAGTTCGACCGCGGGATTTTACAAAATTACGGCATCGAACTGCGCGGCATTGCGTTTGATACCATGCTTGAGTCCTACATTCTGGACAGTGTGGCAGGCCGTCACGATATGGACAGCCTTTCCGATCGCTGGTTGAAGCACAAAACCATCACCTTTGAAGAGATTGCGGGTAAGGGCAAGAATCAGCTCACCTTTAACCAAATCGATCTTGAACAGGCAGGGCGCTATGCTGCGGAAGATGCTGACGTCACTCTACAACTGCATTTAAAAATGTGGCCAGAGCTGCAAAAACACGCTGGCCCGTTGAATGTTTTCCAGCATATTGAGATGCCGCTGGTGCCCGTACTGTCACGTATTGAGCGTAACGGCGTTAATATCGATCCGGCCGTTCTGCGCAAACACTCCGCTGAAATTGCGTTGCGTTTGACCGAACTGGAGAAAAAGGCACACGAGATTGCCGGTGAGCCGTTTAATCTGGCTTCAACAAAACAGCTGCAAACGATTCTTTTCGAAAAACAGGGCATTAAGCCCCTGAAAAAGACGCCTGGCGGCGCACCGTCTACGTCAGAAGAGGTGCTGGAAGAGCTGGCGCTGGACTACCCGCTGCCGAAAGTGATTCTTGAGCACCGTGGTTTGTCGAAGCTTAAATCGACCTACACCGACAAGCTGCCGCTCATGATCAGCGAGAAAACGGGCCGTGTGCACACCTCTTATCATCAGGCGGTGACGGCGACCGGGCGTTTGTCCTCAACCGATCCGAACCTGCAAAACATCCCGGTACGTAATGAAGAGGGGCGACGTATTCGTCAGGCATTCATCGCGCCAAAAGATTACGTCATTGTCTCCGCTGACTACTCGCAAATTGAACTGCGCATTATGGCGCACCTGTCGCGCGATAAAGGTCTGCTGTCTGCATTTGCCGAAGGGAAAGACATTCACCGTGCCACTGCGGCCGAAGTCTTTAGTATGCCGCTGGAGAGTGTGACTAACGAACAGCGTCGCAGCGCGAAAGCGATCAACTTCGGGCTGATTTACGGCATGAGTGCATTTGGTTTGTCTCGCCAGCTCAATATTCCCCGTAAAGAGTCGCAGAAGTATATGGATCTCTACTTTGAGCGCTATCCGGGTGTGATGGACTATATGGAGCGAACTCGCGCACAAGCGAAAGAGCAGGGCTATGTTGAAACGCTTGAGGGCCGCCGACTTTACCTGCCGGACATTAAGTCCAGTAACGGGGCTCGTCGTGCTGGCGCCGAACGAGCTGCTATCAACGCGCCAATGCAGGGCACGGCCGCTGACATCATCAAACGTGCAATGATTGCCGTAGACGCCTGGCTGGAAAGCGAAAAACCACGGGTGAAAATGATCATGCAGGTCCACGATGAACTGGTGTTTGAAGTGCATCAGGACGACGTGGATGCGGTTTCGAAAAAGATCCATGAGCTTATGGAAAGCAGCACCACGCTGGATGTGCCTCTGCTGGTGGAGGTAGGAAGCGGGCAAAACTGGGATCAAGCGCACTAAGTGTTCGTGTTACAAGGCCATTTTTCTGTAAGTAAGCAACATAACTTACAGGTTTTGTGACGATCATTAGAATTCCCTATGTAAAGGTTGAAAAAAAACTACAAAAAGTGCTTTGTGCGAAAACGAAAAGGGAGTAGAGTTAAAGACGTAGGGTACAGAGGTAAGATGTTCTATCTTTCAGACCTTTTACTTCACGTAATCGGATTTGGCTGAATATTTAGCCGCCCCAGTCAGAAATGACTGGGGCGTTTTTTATTGCGCGAAAGAAAGGAAAGCGCGGTCAAATGCCGCGCAGAAAGGTTATTCTTGAGGGGATTGTTCGGTAACGGGTGGGATGGTGTTAAACCAGTTATCCAGCTTTTCGCGCAGTTTATCCACGCCGATCTTCTTCAGTGAAGAGAAGGCTTCAACCTGCACATCACCGTTAAATGCGATCACCGCTTCACGAACCATATTCACTTGTGCTTTACGCGCACCGCTTGCCAGCTTGTCTGCTTTGGTCAACAGCACCAGAATCTGCACATTACTTTCAACTGCCCACTGGATCATCTGCTGATCAAGATCCTTGAGCGGATGACGGATATCCATCAGGACAACCAGGCCCTGCAGACACTGACGTTTTTCAAGATACTCACCCAGCGCGCGCTGCCACTTGAGCTTCATCTCTTCCGGGACTTCTGCGTAGCCATAACCGGGCAGGTCAACGAGACGCTTGCCGTCGGCAACCTGAAACAGGTTTATCAATTGGGTGCGCCCTGGGGTTTTTGAGGTGCGAGCCAGGCTTTTCTGATTGGTCAGCGTATTCAGTGCGCTGGATTTTCCTGCATTGGAGCGGCCTGCAAATGCCACCTCAATGCCTGTATCAGAGGGTAAGTGGCGAATATCAGGCGCACTGGTCACAAAGTGCGTCTGTTGGTAGTTCCAGTTAGTCAAAATGGTCGTCTCCATAATCTATAGCTTGGGTGGATTATACCTGAACCCACGTAAAAGGCTGTTTTTCTCGCCAGATTACGCACGAACGAAACTTTCCCTTATTCCTGTAAGACATTTGCCATAAAACATCTGCGACTTTTCGGAGAAATTGCAGGGTCAAAAAAAGGTAAAGCAAAGTAAATCAATGAGTTGGTTTTATAGAATTTTCTGAATTTATCTTTTTTGGCCCTTTTGTTGCTTGTGAGTTTGAATTTAGCAGGTAAAGTATCTGTCAAGGCGAGGAAGCCAACAGGATGAAGACTTAAGGACAAGGGGTCGGGAGCGCCAGGAGGCGAAGACCAGGAAACTGTCAGGATGGCAGGCAAAAAGGAAAAAGGACCACGACACGGACTGTTAAATGCTAAGGGAAAAACAGGGTACGTTGTTAGCAAACAAGGAATGTCATACCCAATGAGGGTAGAGGGTCAGAAAAAAAGGCGACAGATTGCTCTGTCGCCTTTTTTCTTTGCTTGCTTTCTGCTAGATTCCGCCGCAATTCTATACTGATTGAAACCATCAAAGCTGAGCATCATGAAAAAACCTTCGACCACATCGCGCGCAAAAACGCACCGTAAAACCCGTGAAGAACTGAACCAGGAATCGCGTGACCGCAAGCGCGATAAAAAGCATCGCGGTAACGCGGCGGGTAGCCGTGCGAGTGGCGCAAGCGAAAGCTCAGGTTCTGGCAAACGTTCGCAGCAGAACGATCCGCGTATTGGCAGTAAAAAACCGATCCCACTGGGCGTGACTGACGCGCCAGTTAAAAAGCAGCAAAAACCCAAGAGCGAGAAACCTATGCTTTCACCGCAAGCTGAACTGGATTCGCTGGAAACTGATGAGCGCCTGGATGCGCTGCTGGAACGTTTAGAAGAGGGCGAAAGCCTGAGTGCCGAAGAACAAAGTTGGGTGAATGCCAAACTTGATCGTATTGATGAGCTGATGCAACAGCTGGGGCTCTCCTACGATGATGAAGACGACGAAGAAGAGGAAGAAGGGCGGGAAGATATGATGCGTCTGCTGAGAGGTGGCCAGTAACGGCTAATGCATGGGCTTACCCGTCCTGCTTATAACCCTTCCGGTTATGTGTTATCTGGTGTGGTTATTCGTTAAACTACAGCGGTTGTCGCAGCGCAAAAGGTGGCTGCGCAACCGGCTTATGACCCGAAAAGCGGTCAGGCCGGGCCGCCGTAAACGACAGCGGCATCATCGGAAGGAGTGAGCATGTCTGAGCAATGTATTGACTGGGATCTGGCCCTCATCCAGAAATATAACTATTCCGGGCCGCGCTACACGTCCTACCCTACCGCGCTCGAATTTTCTGACGCCTACGGTGAAGACGATTTCCGTACTGCCGTTGCCCGCTATCCGGGCCGTCCCCTTTCGTTGTACGTTCACATCCCGTTTTGCCACAAACTCTGCTACTTCTGTGGCTGCAATAAGATTGTCACTCGTCAGCAGCATAAAGCCGATCAATATCTGGATGCGCTGGAGCAGGAGATTATTCATCGTGCGCCGCTGTTCACTGCCCGTCGGGTCAGCCAGTTGCATTGGGGTGGCGGGACGCCAACATACCTGAATAAAGCGCAAATAAGCCGACTGATGACGCTGCTGCGTAAGCATTTCCATTTTGATGCCGACGCGGAAATCTCCATTGAAGTGGACCCGCGTGAGATTGAACTCGATGTGCTTGACCATCTTCGGGCCGAAGGTTTTAACCGCCTGAGCATGGGCGTGCAGGACTTCAACAAAGAGGTGCAGCGTCTGGTCAACCGCGAGCAGGATGAGGCGTTCATCTTCGCGCTGATTAAGCGTGCCCGTGAGATTGGCTTTACCTCGACCAATATCGACCTGATTTACGGCCTGCCAAAGCAAACGCCTGAAAGCTTTGCCTTTACCCTGAACCGGGTGGCAGAGCTCAGCCCGGACCGCCTGAGCGTGTTTAATTACGCCCACTTGCCGACCCTGTTTGCCGCTCAACGTAAAATTAAAGATGCTGACCTGCCGTCCGCGCAGCAAAAGCTGGATATCCTGCAGCAGACCATCACCTCCCTGACCACTGCCGGTTACCAGTTTATTGGTATGGACCACTTTGCCCGCCCGGATGATGAACTGGCCGTAGCGCAGCGAGAAGGCGTGTTGCACCGTAATTTCCAGGGCTATACCACCCAGGGAGATTCCGATCTGTTAGGCATGGGTGTTTCTGCGATCAGCATGATGGGTGACAGCTATGCGCAGAACCAAAAAGAACTCAAAAGTTACTATCAACAGGTCGATGAGAACGGCAATGCACTGTGGCGGGGTATTGCACTTACGCAGGATGACTGCATTCGTCGCGATGTCATTAAAGCACTGATTTGCCATTTCAGACTGGATTTCGCCGCCGTCGAAAAACAGTGGGATCTGGATTTTGAAACATACTTTGCTGAGGATTTAGGGCTGCTTGCCCCGCTGGCGAAAGACGGGCTGGTGGCAATAAACGAGCAGGGCATTCAGGTGACGGCGAAGGGGCGATTGCTGATTCGTAATATCTGCATGTGCTTTGACGTCTATTTACGTCAGAAAGCACGGATGCAACAGTTCTCTCGGGTGATTTAATCAGTGCCGCTTATCAGGCCTACAAACTGCAAACGTTCGTAGGCCTGATGCGTTTAGCTAAACAGCCCAAACAGCGCCGCGCAAAGTACGGCGGCAATGGCGGCTTGTGGTGTATGACCTGCAGCAGCGCTGATCTCAGCACCGCTCGACACCATGTTAATTAATGATTGCAGCATGATTCAGTTCCCCCGTGAACGGGCGAGATCTTACTGAACTCATCGGAACAGTAAAGCGCAAAATTGCAGCAATTTGCGCTCACTATTCATTCTTTACAAATTAGCCAGCTCTTACTCCATTCCCAACTCTTTCAACTTACGGGTCAGGGTGTTACGACCCCATCCGAGCAGGCGAGCAGCCTCTTGCTTGTGCCCTTGCGTGTGCCGAAGGGCGGTGGTGAGCAGCGTACGTTCCATCTCGGGCTGCGCTTCAGAAAGCAAATTTTGATGACCGGAACGCAGGGCACGATCGGCCCACTGCGCCAGTAAGGTTGCCCAGCTGTCCGGTAGCGTTTGGGATGGGCTGTCCGGCACGGTCGTTTCAAACAATTCTGCGGGTAAATCCTGGATTAATACTTCCTGCCCTGCGGCCATCACGGTTAGCCAGCGGCAGGTGTTTTCCAGCTGGCGCACGTTACCTTGCCAGGCCAGACGTGTCAGAGCAGCTTCCGTTTCCGGATGCAACAGCTTCGCTTCGACGCCCAGTTCGCGGGCGGCAACCTGCAAAAAGTGGCGTGCCAGGCGAGGAATATCTTCACGGCGCTCACGCAGCGGCGGTAAATGCACGCGGATGACGTTCAGGCGGTGGAACAAATCCTCACGGAATTTCCCCTCCTGCACGCGCAGTTCGAGGTTCTGATGGGTTGCGGCAATAATGCGCACATCGACTTTCACCGGTGCGTAACCGCCCACGCGGTAGAACTGACCGTCTGCCAGTACGCGCAGCAGGCGCGTCTGTACATCCAGCGGCATGTCGCCGATTTCATCCAGGAACAGGGTGCCACCGTCCGCCTGCTCAAAACGGCCCTGGCGAATGGTATTCGCGCCGGTAAACGCCCCTTTTTCGTGACCGAACAGCTCCGATTCAATCAAATCTTTGGGGATAGCCGCCATATTCAATGCAATAAACGGGGCTTTGACGCGTGGGCTGTGGCGATGCAGCGCATGGGCCACTAACTCTTTACCGGTCCCGGATTCGCCGTTAATCAGCACGCTGATGGAAGAGCGAGACAGACGGCCAATGATGCGGAATACGTCCTGCATTGCCGGCGCTTCACCAATGATATCGGTGGTTGGCCCGCTCACCTGCACATTACGCGGCTGCTGCTGTTCCTGATAGTGACTGATGGCTCGCTCAACCAGCGCCACCGCTTCATCAATATCGAAAGGCTTTGGCAGATAATCAAACGCCCCTTGCTGATAGGCGCTAACGGCAGCATCCAGATCCGAATGAGCGGTCATTATGATGACCGGTAGCATCGGATGGCGCTGTTTTATCTGCTTTAACAGAGCGAGGCCATCCATTCCGGGCATACGGATATCAGACAGCAACACGTCCGGTGTTTTGGTGGTCAGTGCATCAAGCACTTCGTTCGCATTTTCAAAGGTCGTGCAGTTCAAGCCAGCACCGGTGAGCGCGCGTTCAAGCACCCAACGGATGGAGCTATCGTCATCAACGATCCAGACTATCCCTCGTTGCATAAACACCTCTATTTCCGAATAGGCAGGAACACCGAAAACTCGGTATGGCCTGGCCAACTGGTGAATTCAATTTTGCCAGAATGTTGATCGATCAAACTGCGAGCGATAGATAAACCCAGTCCGGTGCCACCTTCGCGCCCGCTAACCATCGGGTAGAAGAGCGTGTCCTGAAGATGCGACGGAATACCCGGGCCGTTATCTTCCACATCAATGCGTGCCGCCAGGCGATAACGAACACCGTGCAGCGTCAACTGGAAGGCCGTGCGCGTCCGCAGAATGATTTCACCGCCTTCCTGGCCGAGGGCCTGTAAGGCGTTGCGGACGATATTCAGTAAAACCTGTTCAATCTGATCGGGATCGTGCGCCAGCTCAGGCAGGCTTGGATCGTAATCGCGCACCAGCGTGACGTTTTCAGGCAGCTCCATCGACACCAGTTTCACCACGCGCTCAGCCACCTTATGAATACTTTCGGTGACGTGCATGCCGGGATGCTGTGGTCCTAACAGCCTGTCGACCAGATTACGCAGCCGGTCAGCCTGTTCGATGATCACTTTGGTGTATTCCGTCAATGACGGGTCCGGTAAAGCTTTTGCGAGCAGCTGCGCCGCGCCACGTAAGCCACCCAACGGGTTTTTAATTTCATGTGCCAGGCCACGAACCAGATCGCGTGCAGCAATCTGCTGAGCGTGCTGTAACTGTTCCTGACTAAGACGTCGCTGATTATCCATCGGTGCCATTTCCAGCAGGATCAGGCCTTCAGGTAAGCGTTGCGCCGTTAACGAAAGAATGTGTGAGCGACCGTCAATCACGAGGGTCACTTCGTTATCCGTAAATCCCTGCCCGGCATTCAGGCTCTCACGCATCAGGGCGATATTGAGTGAAAAATAGCTCAGCAGTTCCGGCAGCGGGGTGCCGAATAATTTACGCGAACTTTGTGCCAGAAGCTGTTGTGCGGCCGGGTTGGCGTAATGCACCGCCAGCTCATCATCAACCAGCAAAATACTGTTGATCAAAGAATTGAGGATCTGCCCAGCATCGGGCAACGAGCCACTCGCCATTAAGCAGTCTCCCAAAGGTTGCACTGTTTTAGTGCATTATAGCGTTTTGTTGATAAAAAATGCCGATATTCAGGTCGTTGGCGGAGAAAAAAGCCCATCCGAAGATGGGCTGAAAGTTTCCACGGCAACTAAATATCCTGCGTCTTTCTCGCCCCTGCTGCGCTGGCCGCTTTCACTCACCCCAGTCACATAGGTTGCTATGCTTCTGGGGACTCGCTCAGTTGCCATCTTGCCGGGACAAGAAATACGTTGGCTATTATTACTAATGTATTAAACGCTGTAGTACAGTTCGAACTCTACCGGGTGCGGCGTCATGCGTACGCGGTCGTTTTCTTCAATGCGCAGTGCGATGTAAGCATCGATAGCGTCGTTGGTGAATACGCCACCCGCTGTCAGGAACTCGCGGTCTTCGTTCAGAGCATTCAGTGCTTCTTCCAGAGAGCCGGCAACCTGTGGGATCTCTTTCGCTTCTTCCGGCGGCAGGTCATACAGGTTTTTGTCCATTGCTTCGCCCGGATGGATTTTGTTCTTGATACCATCAAGACCTGCCATCAGCAGGGCAGCAAAGCACAGGTACGGGTTAGCAGCCGGGTCCGGGAAGCGCACTTCGATACGGCGTGCTTTCGGAGAGGCAACCACTGGAATACGGATGGAAGCAGAACGGTTACGGGCTGAGTAAGCCAGCATAACAGGCGCTTCATAACCCGGGACCAGACGCTTGTAGGAGTTCGTGGTCGGGTTTGCCAGGGCGTTGATGGCTTTAGCGTGTTTGATAACGCCGCCAATGTAATACAGCGCCTGCTCAGACAGACCCGCATATTTGTCACCAGAGAACAGGTTTACGCCGTTCTTGGACAGAGACATGTGGCAGTGCATACCGGAACCGTTATCGCCAAACATTGGTTTTGGCATGAAGGTTGCCGTTTTGCCGAAGCGATGAGCGACGTTGTGAACCACATATTTGTAGATCTGAATTTCGTCCGCTTTTTTGGTCATGGTGTTGAAGCGGGTTGCGATTTCGTTCTGACCAGCAGTGGCTACTTCGTGGTGGTGAGCTTCAACAACCAGACCCATTTCTTCCATGATCAAGCACATGGTAGAACGGATGTCCTGTGATGAATCGACTGGCGGAACCGGGAAGTAACCCCCTTTCACACCAGGACGGTGGCCTTTGTTGCCGCCTTCGTATTTGGTGGAAGAGTTCCATGCGCCTTCGATGTCATCGATAGCAACATGAGAGCCGGAGATGGACGCACCAAAACGAATGTCGTCAAACAGGAAGAACTCTGGTTCTGGCCCGAAAAGCACGGTGTCAGCAAGACCCGTAGAACGCAGGTATTCTTCAGCACGTTTAGCGATAGAACGCGGGTCACGATCGTAGCCCTGCAGGGTGCCTGGTTCCAGGATGTCGCAGCGGATGATCAGGGTCGACTCTTCGTAGAACGGGTCAATGAGAGCGGTAGAAGCGTCCGGCATCAGAACCATGTCAGATTCGTTAATGCCTTTCCAGCCGCCAATCGAGGAGCCGTCAAACATTTTGCCTTCTTCAAAGAATTCGGCATTAACCTGATGAGCTGGAATGGTGACGTGCTGTTCTTTACCTTTGGTATCGGTAAAGCGCAAATCAACAAATTTCACTTCGTGCTCATTCAGCATCGTCAATACGTGTTCAGCGGACATACTTAAACTCTCCCGGATTTTCATTGTCGTCGTGGTAACGAGGTCTGCAATACTGCGTCAATCTGACGGTGTTGCCATAAATTTTATTAAGCGAAATCTATGCCAACTTTTAAATGTCACTAAAAAGGCGCTATTATGCGCACCATAGTGCAAATGGGCTGCACCATGTTGGTTATCTTGCACCAATATAGTGCTTTAATGTGAACATTGAGCACCGCATTGGTGCAATTTATGGTAAAGCGGCCCAATTCCGCTCCGTGAAAGTGATCACAAAGCATCTCTGCAATACTTGTTTGCGGGGGATGTTTGTGATCCTGTTTTGTAGTGCGATTAATCCGTGTACAATAACGCGCTATTTCTAAATGCCTGAGGCAAAGTTGTGATCGAAAATCTGCGTAATATCGCCATCATCGCGCACGTTGACCATGGTAAAACTACCCTGGTTGATAAGCTGCTGCAGCAATCTGGTACCTTCAGTAACGAACGTGCTGAAGCCACCGAACGCGTGATGGACTCCAATGACTTGGAGAAAGAGCGTGGGATTACCATCCTCGCTAAAAACACCGCTATCAAATGGAATGACTACCGTATCAACATCGTTGATACCCCAGGGCACGCCGACTTCGGTGGTGAAGTTGAACGTGTAATGTCCATGGTAGACTCCGTTCTGCTGGTCGTTGACGCAATGGATGGCCCAATGCCGCAGACCCGCTTCGTAACCAAAAAGGCATTCGCCCATGGTTTGAAGCCAATCGTGGTTATCAACAAAGTTGACCGTCCTGGCGCGCGTCCTGACTGGGTTGTCGATCAGGTATTTGACCTGTTCGTAAACCTGGATGCGACTGACGAGCAGCTCGATTTCCCTATCATCTATGCATCCGCATTGATGGGTATCGCGGGTAACGATCACACTGAGATGGCGGAAGACATGACCCCGCTGTATCAGGCGATTGTTGACCACGTACCGGCGCCGAATGTTGATCTGGATGGTCCGTTCCAGATGCAGATCTCTCAGCTTGATTACAACAACTACGTTGGTGTTATCGGCATTGGTCGTATCAAGCGCGGTAAAGTGAAACCTAACCAGCAGATCACACTGATCGACAGTGAAGGTAAAACTCGTAACGGTAAAGTCGGTAAAGTGCTGACTCACCTCGGTCTGGAACGTATTGAGTCCACCGAAGCCGAAGCGGGCGACATCATCGCTATTACCGGTCTGGGCGAACTGAACATTTCTGATACGCTTTGCGACACGCAGAACGTAGAAGCTCTGCCAGCGCTGTCTGTCGATGAGCCGACCGTTACCATGTTCTTCAACGTCAACACCTCTCCGTTCTGTGGTAAAGAAGGTAAGTTTGTTACCTCTCGTCAGATCCTTGAGCGTCTGAACAAAGAGCTGGTACACAACGTTGCACTGCGCGTTGAAGAAACCGAAGACTCTGATGCGTTCCGCGTATCCGGTCGTGGTGAGCTGCACTTGTCTGTTCTTATCGAAAACATGCGTCGTGAAGGCTTCGAACTGGCTGTGTCCCGTCCGAAAGTTATCAACCGTATGATCGACGGCCGCATGCAAGAGCCGTTCGAGAACGTGACGCTGGACATCGAAGAACAGCATCAGGGTTCTGTCATGCAGGCGATGGGCGAGCGTAAGGGCGATGTCAAAGACATGATCCCTGACGGCAAAGGCCGTATTCGTCTGGACTACCTGATTCCGGCTCGTGGCCTGATCGGCTTCCGTACCGAGTTCATGACTATGACTTCCGGTACCGGTCTGCTGTACTCCACCTTCAGCCACTATGATGACGTTCGTCCGGGTGAAATCGGTCAGCGTAACAACGGCGTGCTGATTTCCAACGGCCAGGGTAAAGCAGTGGCGTTTGCACTGTTCAGCCTGCAGGACCGCGGTAAGCTGTTCCTGGGTCACGGTGCTGAAGTCTATGAAGGCCAGATCATCGGTATTCACAGTCGTTCTAACGACCTGACTGTAAACTGCCTGACCGGTAAGAAACTGACCAACATGCGTGCGTCTGGTACAGACGAAGCAACGGTTCTGGTTCCACCGATCAAAATGACGCTGGAACAGGCTCTGGAATTTATTGATGACGACGAACTGGTAGAAGTTACTCCTACCTCCGTGCGTATCCGTAAACGCCACCTGACCGAAAACGACCGTAAACGTGCGGGTCGTGGTGCGAAAGAAGCGTAATTTACGTTTCCTTCAGTAAAAAAAGCCGGGCAACGCTGTTGTCCGGCTTTTTTGTTTTATAAATACCGTGATGTTTACCGTTCCCCTCCTGTGAGTAACCTTCCTCTCGCCCGCGTGAGTGGGCGAACTATTCAACCTCAGACTTTCCCGCTACAGTTAACTTTCCACGGCAAACAAGGAGAGGGAAATGCTCTATATCTTTGATTTAGGTAATGTGATCGTCGATATCGACTTCAACCGGGTGTTAGGTGCATGGAGCGATTTTAGCCGCGTGCCGTTGGCAACATTGAAGCAGAGTTTCACCATGGGTGAGCCGTTTCATCAGCATGAGCGCGGTGAAATAAGCGATGAGGCGTTTGCAAAAGCACTGTGTGAAGAGATGGAACTGCCACTCAGCTATGAGCAGTTTTCGACCGGCTGGCAGGCTGTCTTTGTGTCATTGCGTAAAGAGGTGATTACCATCATGCAGAAGCTGCGTGAGCAAGGGCACCGCGTTGTTGTGCTCTCCAATACTAACCGTCTTCACACCACCTTCTGGCCCGATCAATATCCAGAAATTCGCGCTGCCGCTGACCAGATTTATCTCTCGCAGGAGATGGGAATGCGCAAACCGGAGGCAAGAATTTATCAGCAGGTGTTGGCGCTTGAAGGATTTAGCGCGGCGGATGCGGTTTTCTTTGATGATAACGCCGACAATATTGAAGGGGCTAACCAGTTGGGGATAACCAGCATACTGGTTGTCGATAAGCACACCCTTCCGGACTATTTTGCGAAGCAGCTATGTTAAAAATTTTTCGTCGCAAAGCGAAACACCACACCCGAACCCTCTGGGCGTGGCTGAAGTTACTCTGGCAGCGCATTGATGAAGACCATATGACCACGCTGGCGGGCAACCTTGCCTACGTCTCGCTACTGTCTCTGGTACCGCTGGTGGCCGTGATCTTCGCTCTGTTCGCCGCGTTCCCCATGTTTTCAGATGTCAGTATTCAGCTGCGGCATTTTGTCTTTGCTAATTTTATTCCCACTACCGGCGATGTGATTCAAAACTATATTGAGCAGTTCGTAGCAAACTCCAGCAAGATGACGGCAGTAGGGGCGTGTGGTCTGGTCGTCACCTCGCTGCTGTTGATGTACTCCATCGACAGTGCGCTGAATGCCATCTGGCGCAGTACCCGGGTGCGCCCACGGGTTTACTCCTTTGCCGTTTACTGGATGATATTAACGCTGGGCCCCCTGTTGGCCGGGGCGAGTCTGGCCATCAGCTCCTATTTGCTTTCATTGCGTTGGGCCAGCGAGCTGAACAGCGTTATTGATGATGTGCTTCGTATCTTCCCGCTGATTTTATCGTGGCTCTCTTTTTGGCTGCTCTACAGCGTGGTGCCGACGACTCAGGTACCCAACCGGGACGCGATTATTGGTGCTTTTGTCGCTGCGGTACTCTTTGAAGCGGGTAAAAAAGGGTTCGCGCTTTATATCACCACATTTCCTTCTTATCAGCTTATTTACGGCGTACTGGCTGTCATTCCCATTCTGTTTCTGTGGGTCTACTGGACCTGGTGTATCGTCTTGCTTGGCGCGGAAATAACTGTCACTCTCGGAGAATACCGAAAACTAAAAATCGCAGCAGAACAAGAAGAAGCAGACCAACCATGATTGCATTGATTCAACGCGTATCTCAGGCCAGCGTGTCCGTGGCGGGAGAGGTGACGGGCGAAATTGGCCCGGGACTTTTGGTGTTGTTAGGTGTCGAAAGGGATGATGACGAACAAAAAGCGAACCGCCTGTGCGAACGCGTTATGGGGTATCGCATTTTCAGCGACGCTGACGGCAAGATGAACCTGAATGTTCAACAGTCCGGTGGTAGCCTGCTGGTCGTGTCACAATTTACGCTGGCGGCGGATACGGAGCGGGGTATGCGCCCAGGCTTTTCCAAAGGTGCCGCCCCGGAAAAAGCTGAAGCGCTTTACGACTACTTCGTTAGCCGTTGCCGCAGCCAGCAGATAGAAACACAAACCGGACGATTCGCTGCAGATATGCAGGTCTCGCTGGTCAACGATGGCCCCGTAACGTTCTGGTTGCAGGTATGAGCCAACTTGCGGTGTTGCCCCGGGTCACAAGAGAGAATACAGCTATGTATCACCTTCGCGTACCGCAGACAGAAGAAGAGCTAGAGCTTTACTACCAGTTCCGTTGGGAGATGCTGCGCAAGCCGTTGCATCAGCCGAAAGGCTCCGAACGTGATGCCTGGGATGCCATGGCCCATCATCAAATGGTTGTGGATGAAGAAGGTCGGCTGGTGGCGGTTGGTCGGCTTTACATTAATGCTGATTATGAAGCTTCGATCCGATTTATGGCAGTACACCCGTCGGTACAAGATAAAGGCTTAGGGACACTAATGGCAATGACTCTTGAGTCCGTTGCTCGCCAGGAAGGGGTAAAACGCGTCACCTGTAGCGCCCGTGAGGATGCTGTCGAATTCTTTGCCAAGCTGGGGTTCATCAACGAAGGTGAGATAACAGCGCCGCAAACCACGCCGGTCCGTCACTTTTTGATGATCAAACCCGTTGCTACCCTGGATGATATTTTGCATCGCGGCGACTGGTGCGGACAGTTGCAGCAGGCGTGGTATGAGCATATCCCGTTGAGTGAAAAGATGGGTGTCCGCATCCAGCAATACACCGGGCAAAAATTTATTACCACCATGCCGGAGACCGGCAATCAAAACCCGCACCACACGCTCTTTGCCGGGAGTCTGTTCTCGCTGGCCACACTCACCGGGTGGGGGCTCATCTGGTTAATGCTGCGTGAACGCCACCTTGGCGGGACTATCATTCTCGCTGATGCCCATATTCGTTACAGCACCCCTATCACCGGCAAACCGAGCGCCATTGCCGATTTAGGTTCACTGAGCGGCGATCTCGACAGGCTGGCTCGCGGACGTAAAGCACGCGTGCAACTTCAGGTTGAACTGTTTGGCGATGACAAACAGGGTGCCGTCTTTGAAGCGGTTTATATCGTTCTTCCCGCTAAACCCTTTGGGTCGTTTGAAGAAGGCGGCAACGAAGAAGAGTGAGGACTGAGTCCGGCGCGTGTCGGACTCTGTTTCTTGCGTGCTTAAACCGCTAATCGCCCGGCCACATCCCGTATCACACCGCGTGCCGCTTGACTGATACCTGCCAACTGGAAGAAGCCATGTATTACCCCAAGGTGGTGCTGACAGGTGCATGCCACGCCTTGCTCGGTTAATCGCTGATAAAGCGCTTCGCCTTCGTCGCTCAGTGGGTCAAATTCTGCGGTAATGATGTGCGTGGGAGGAAGACCGTGAAAATCATCACGCCAGAGCGGGCTGGCTTCCGGGTGCATAAAATCGGTGTCGCCGAGGTACATTTCGTAGCCGCTCAGTAGTGAATCGCGAGTGATGATGTAATCCGCGCCATTACTGACATAACTTTCAAAATAAGCCGTTGCGTCCAGCATCGGGTAGATCAGGATCAATTGCGCAGGCAGTCATGTGTTTGCTGCTTTTAAGCGAAGCGCCGTGACAAGGGCCAGATGCCCTCCTGCGCTGTCACCCGCCAGAGTAATTTTTTGGCGGTCAACGCCCAGCTCGGCGGCATGGTGCCAGATAATGTCTGCCCCTTTTTGGGCGTCATCATGTGCGGCCGGGAATTGATGCTCGGGTGCGAGACGGTACTGGACTGCAATGACCCGGCAGCCGCTGTAAAAGGCCAGTTGGCGTAATTGTTTGTCGTGAGTAGCAAACTCTCCGCTGACGAAGCAACCTCCATGGTAGTAAATCAGCGTCGGTAACATATGTTCCCCATCCAGGGGAGAAAAGAGACGAAACGTCATGCCCTCGAGGTCAATATCTTTAACGTTCACTCGGGTTTCTGTCTCGCCGGCTAACACCGCGCTCGCAAGATAACCCGCCCTCCGATCATCAATACTCTGATCCCGCATTGAAGGCCGCCCGGCGGCGATAAACGCTTTTACCTGCTCTGCAATACCCTTTTCCAGCGCCATGCTTAACGTCTCTCTCTGTATGGATATACAGCTTTATAACCTGGAAAAATGCGAAAGAAAATGGCGATTTTGGAGAGGGGGCTGGTTCTGGAAAGCGGCTCGCAACGGCACAAATTCAGCGCCGGGAATGAGTCATTCGTAATACGAAAAACGTTGCCGGCATATCGGTGTGATCATGCCCTGTCAACTGTAACCGGGCGCATTCGCCACCCGGTACAGATAATGCTACTCCCCTTCACCGGGGAACAGGAACGGGTTGATCGAGCTACGGGCGAAGCCCTCTTGCTCCATGCGTGCATCAAGCACCAGCGATGACAAATCGTCGGCTACGGCTTCCACATTTGGGTCTTTTTCCTGATACAAGATCTTCAGGTAAGTACCGCAGTCGCCACAGCTTTCCGTTTTGATGGCTGCCTGCTCGCTGTCCAGCGACCAGTAATGCAGATCGCGGGTCTGCTCGCAGTTGCTGCATTTGATGCGTACCACATGCCATTCGGTCTCACATAAATTGCAGTGCAGGTAACGCAACCCCTGAGTGGAGCCAATGTGCACCATGCTTGAGACCGGCATGGAGCCGCATACCGGGCAAAACTGACGTTGCTCGCCATATTCTGCGCGGGCTTTGCCGGGAATGAGGCTGGCCATCTGTGCCCAATAGAGCGAAAGGGCTGCCCAGATAAACGGCGCTTTATCACTGCTGACCGAACCGAAGTCGGAAGCAAACAGCGCGCTCGCCATGGCTTCCAGCTCCTGCTCGGACGCTTTCTCCAGATTCTCAATAACCGCCAGCGCCGGGCCACTCATTTCAGGCTTCAACTCTGCAATCAACGAATGCAGCAACCGCTGCCAGTGTTTATCACGCGGCAGGACGTGAATATCCAGCGGCGGCTTGCCCTGGTCATTGGCTTCTTTGATGCGGGCGGTCAAATCCATCTGCAACGGGTGGTCGTACAGCACCACTTCCTGAGCATGGGCGATCAAGGCTGCGAAGCGCAGATAGTCACCCAATGGATTGTTTTCAGCCAGTTCGCGCAGACGTTCTGCGCGACGGTTATAGAGATTTTTCAGCCTGGGGAATAATAACGGCGGAATCACTTCCGCCGTGCGTTTATCGCTCTTCTCCAGCTCATCTTGCGGGATTATGCGAATACTCATTCAGTCGTATTTTCCTTTTTCTGGCGAACTTCCCGGTACCAGCGTGGATGATGCTTTTTCGCCCACGTTTTGGTAACCCAGCCTTCCACCATGGCGGTAATGGTGCCTTTAACCCATAGGGCAGCGTAAATATGCACCATAATAACCACAATTAACCCGACGGCGGCAAACGAATGCAACATGATGGCAAATCGGATAACCGGAATAGAGAATGCGGGTGCAAAATACGGGCGCCACATGATGATGCCGCTCACCAGTAGCAGTACCAACAGGATAATCGCCGCCCAGAAGACACACTTCTGACCGAAATTATAGCGCCCGGTGTCGCCCACTTCCTCGTTAACGACGATCTTACGAATATTCTTCGCCCAAAAGATATCATCCCGATTGATTAGGTTGTGATGCCAGTAGCGGAAAAACATGATGATGAACGAGGCGAACATCACCACCCCGACGAACGGATGCAGAATGCGCGCCAGCTGCGGGGTACCAAGGATATGCATCAGCCAGTTGAAGGAGGGGAAGAAAAATCCCAACCCGCTCACTGCCGCCAGCACGAAGCAGAAGGCGGTGACCCAGTGGTTAATGCGTTCCGGCGCCGTGTAGCGCACGATGGTGTCACGTCTTTTCATTTGCGCACCTCGTCTTTCTCTTCATGCAGATTATCGTCTTCTTCCTCTGCACGGTTCGGACCGACACCGACGTAGTGGAAGATACTTGCTGCAAAGGTGGCGGCGAAGCCAACGGCAGCCAGAGGTTTCCAGATACCCTTCCAGAATTTCACGGTCGCGCTGATTTCAGGGTTTTCCGGCAGCCCGTGGTACAGCGTCGGTTTGTCAGCGTGATGAAGGACATACATCACGTGCGTTCCGCCAACACCGGCCGGATCGTACAAACCTGCGTTGTCATAACCACGGGTTTTCAGCTCAGCGACACGCTCGCCTGCCAGCTCTTTCATATCCTCTTTAGAACCAAAGTGAATAGCGCCGGTCGGGCAGGTTTTCACGCAGGCAGGCTCCTGCCCGACGGTGACACGGTCTACGCACAACGTACATTTGTAGACACGATTATCGTCGGGGTTGAGGCGAGGTACGTCGAACGGGCAGCCGGCAATGCAGTAGCCACAGCCAATACACTGCTCTGACTGGAAGTCGACAATCCCATTGGCATACTGAATGATAGCCCCTTCCGACGGGCATGCCTTCAGACAGCCAGGATCGGCACAGTGCATGCAGCCATCCTTACGGATGAGCCACTCCAGTTTGTCATTTTGCTCCACTTCCGAGAAGCGCATTACCGTCCAGGATTTTGCGGTCAAATCAGCAGGGTTGTCGTAAACACCGACGTTATGCCCCACTTCATCACGGAGGTCATTCCACTCCGAGCACGCCACCTGACAGGCCTTACAGCCGATGCAGGTCGTGACATCAATGAGCTTCGCGACTTCCTGTTGATGATCCCGCGCCTGAGGCGCGGGGGTGAAATCGTTAGTCGCGGAACGACGGATAATATCTTGCGATTGATAAGCCATAATTCGTCTCCGCTATACCTTTTCCACATTCACCAGGAACGCCTTAAACTCTGGCGTCTGGGTGTTTGCGTCGCCGACAAACGGGGTCAGGGTGTTGGCAATAAAGCCTTTCTTCGCCACACCTTCATAACCCCAGTGAATAGGAATGCCGATGGTATCCACATCCTGGCCGTGCACTTTCAGCGTGCGAATTCGCTTGGTCACCACCGCTTTAGCTTTGATATAGCCACGGTTAGAAGAGACTTTTACGGTATCGCCCTGAGTGATACCCAGTTTGCCCGCCAGCTTTTCCCCAATCTCCACAAACTGTTCTGGCTGCGCGATGGCATTTAGCAACGCGTGTTTGGTCCAGTAGTGGAAGTGCTCGGTCAGACGATAGGTCGTGCCGACATACGGGAACTTATCTGCTTTACCCAGCGCGTCGGCATCGTCCTTGAAGATACGTGCGGCAGGGTTAGAGATAACCTTTGGATGCAGCGGGTTAGTCCCGAGCGGCGTTTCAAACGGCTCGTAATGTTCCGGGAAAGGCCCTTCCGCCATTTTATCGATGGCAAACAGACGCCCCAGGCCTTCGGGTTGCATGATGAACGGACCCACTTCGCTGCCCGGTGCGGCAGTACTGTAGTCTGGAATATCCACGCCGCCCCATTTTGCCCCGTCCCATTTCAGGAGCTGGCGTTTTGGATCCCACGGCTTGCCCTGCGGGTCAGCTGAGGCACGGTTATAGAGAATACGGCGGTTTAACGGCCACGCCCATGCCCAACCCAGGGTGTTACCGAGGCCTGACGGATCGGCGTTGTCACGACGCGCCATCTGGTTGCCTTCCGCTGTCCAACTGCCGGCGAAAATCCAGCAACCACTTGAGGTGGTACCGTCATCACGCAGCTGAGCGAACGAGCTTACCTGCTGGCCTTTCTTCACGATCACCGCACCCGTTACCGGATCAACCAGATCGGCCAGCGCTTTACCGTTGCTCTCCATTGCCACTTCTTCCGAAGCCGGTTCGTGAGGCGTGGAGTAATTCCAGGTCATGTTCAGAACCTGTTCCGGGTTAGCACCGCCTTCTTCGGCGTACATTTTGCGCAGGCGTAAGAAGATGCCAGCCAGAATTTCGCCGTCCGTCACTGCATCGCCCGGCGCATCCTGACCCTTCCAGTGCCACTGCAGCCAGCGACCGGAGTTAACGATAGAACCGTTTTCCTCAGCAAAGCAGGTGCAGGGGAGACGGAACACTTCGGTCTGGATTTTTGACGAGTCCACATCGTTTGACTCACCGTGGTTTTGCCAGAAGGTGGATGTCTCAGTATTGAGCGGATCGATGGTCACCAGGAATTTCAGTTTCGACAGGGCCGCCACAACTTTGTTCTTGTTGGGGAACGACGCCACCGGGTTAAAGCCCTGGCAGAGGTAGCCGTTCACCTGACCTTTGTACATCATGTCGAAATACTGCAGGACATCGTAACCTTTGTCCCATTTCGGCAACCAGTCGAAGCCCCAGTCATTCTCTTTCGTCGCTTTGTCACCATAGAAGGCTTTCATCATCGAGACGAAGAATTTCGGGTAATTGCTCCAGTAGTTCACCTGACCCTCAAGCAGCGGTTTCGGTGTGTTTGCCGTCAGATAGGTCTGGAGATCGGCCTGTTTTTCGCTGGGCAGCGTCATGTAGCCGGGCAGGCTCTGCGACAGCAGCCCCAGGTCGGTCAGACCCTGAATATTGGAGTGACCACGCAGTGCGTTCACACCGCCACCGGCCATCCCCATATTGCCAAGCAGCAACTGGATCATCGCCATGGTACGGATGTTTTGCGCGCCGACAGAGTGCTGCGTCCAGCCCAATGCATAAAGGAACGAGGCCGTTCTGTCGTGGGCGCTGGTCTCTGCAATATATTCACAGACTTTGAGGAAGTCGGCTTTAGGCGTACCACAAATGTTTTCAACCACATCAGGCGTATAACGGGAAACGTGCTGTTTCAGCAAGTTCCACACACAGCGCGGATGGGTGAGGGTGATATCACGTTTCGCGAAGCCTTTCTCGTCCAGCTCATAGTTCCAGCTGGTTTTGTCATACTTGCGTTTGTCTGCGTCATAACCGGTGAACAGGCCCTCTTCGAAGCCAAAATCTTCACGCACAATCAGGCTGGCGTTGGTATAGGCCTCGGTGTACTCACGGTTATATTTTTCATTGTTAAGCAGGTACAACAGTACGCCGGACAGGAAAGCGATATCCGTCCCGGAACGAATAGGCGCGTAGAAGTCCGCGACCGAAGCGGTTCGCGTAAAGCGAGGATCGATAACGATTAATTTAGCGCCATTGTGGATTTTAGCTTCCATCGCCCAGCGGAATCCCACCGGATGCGCTTCAGCCGCATTCCCACCCATCACGACGATGAGGTTGGCGTTTTTCATATCTACCCAGTGGTTGGTCATCGCACCGCGACCAAATGTTGGAGCAAGACTTGCTACCGTTGGTCCGTGTCAGACACGCGCCTGGTTGTCCACGGCGAGCATGCCGAGGGCGCGGGTAAATTTCTGGGTTAAATAACCGGTTTCATTACTGGAGGCAGAAGCGCACAGCATACCGGTGGAGAGCCAACGGTTAACGGTGGTGCCTTCGGTGTTTTGCGCAATATAGTTAGCATCACGGTCTTGCTTGATCAGTTTGGCGATGCGGTCAAAGGCATCATCCCAACTGATTTTCTGCCATTTATCGGAACCTGGCGCGCGATATTCGGGGTATTTCAGACGGCTTTCTGAGTGGACAAAATCCAGCAGGCCTGCGCCTTTCGGACAGAGTGCCCCACGGTTGACCGGGTGATCCGGGTCGCCTTCGATATGAATAATAGACGCTTTGGCATTTTTCGCGCCGTCGCCGAGGCTGTACATTAACAGCCCGCAACCAACGGAACAGTACGTGCAGGTGTTTCGAGTTTCACGGGTGCGCAGCAATTTATACTGCCGCGTTTCCGCCAGCGCCACCCCTGGGGCAAAGCCCAGTGCCGCTGCTGTAGTACCTGCCATACCGCCAGCGCAGATCTTAAAGAACTGCCTTCTGCTGACCTGCATGGGTTACTCCTTGTTTCGACATTGTCATACGCTTTTATTTACTTTGCGGTCGTCGCCGCAAAGGTTCAGAATTGCTGTAAATCCCCTGGTCAAAAAGGGGTATGCCTCAGAATACCACAATGCGGGTACGCCTGTTTTAATTCGGTTAATACAACGTGAACAAAATCCATACTGAACAAGACGAAATTGCTACACAGATCACAGGCTCACGCCAGGTGTCACTCTGGAAGCGAAGTGATTTACAGCATACGCAGCCCGACCATCTGGCCGAGGAAGTCCCTGTCGCTCTGGTGTATAACGGCATTTCGCATGTCGTGATGATGGCATCACCCAAAGATCTTGAGTGGTTTGCTGTTGGGTTTTCCTTATCCGAAGGGATTATAAAAAGCGCGTCAGAAATCTACGGTATGGAAGTGGTTTCCTCCTGTCATGGCATCGAAGTCCAGATCGATCTGTCCAGTCGTCGGTTTATGGGGCTTAAGGAGCGTCGCCGCGCACTGGCCGGGCGAACCGGTTGTGGTGTGTGTGGTGTTGAACAACTTAACGACATCGGTAAACCCGTCACGCCTCTTCCTTTTACGCAGACTTTTGATCTGGCAAACCTCGACCAGGCGCTTCGTCATCTGACCGATTTTCAACCTGTCGGGACCCTCACGGGTTGCACCCATGCTGCTGCCTGGATATTACCCTCCGGGCAACTTGTGGGTGGGCATGAGGATGTGGGCCGCCATGTGGCGCTGGATAAACTATTGGGGCATCGCGCGCAGGAAGCTGAGCGCTGGCTGCCCGGTGCGGCGCTGGTCTCCAGTCGGGCAAGCTATGAGATGGTGCAGAAGTCAGCGATGTGTGGCGTGGAAATTCTTTTTGCCGTCTCCGCAGCGACTACGCTGGCGGTCGAGGTTGCAGAGCGTTGTAACCTGACGCTGGTAGGCTTTTGCAAGCCGGGCAGGGCCACTATTTATACGCATCCGCAGCGTCTGATTGCGGGCTGAAATTTAAATCAATAATTTTGACAAAGAAAAGCAAATCCTTCCGCTTTTTGTTGATAGGGTTCAGGTCTAATATCTACTTCATCGAGGCACGGTGCCTTATCCAAACAAACATTCAGAAGGGTTTACATCATGAAAAGCATCAAAACTTTCGTTGCAGTTATCGCTCTGGCTACTTCTTTCGGTTCTTTTGCAGCACAAACCATTACAGCGACCTCCTCTACCATGGACGGTGCAGAAGCTAAAATCGCCGCTCAGGCACAGCAGGCGGGTGCGTCTTACCACATCACTGAAGCTTTCACCGGTGACCGTGTACATATGACCGCACAACTGACCAAATAAGCAAAATCAGTACTGTCGAAAGAGCGCCTGCGGGCGCTTTTTTCGTTTTTGTATGGTCCGAAATCCACACTGCTTTTTCAAACGGGAAAGGTTTTTAGGGTGTTGAGAATTTCAGGCTTTTTTTCCAAAAGAAACAGGAGCTTCAACGCGATGCCTGATGGCACTCTGCGCTGCTGTTCCCAACTGCGAACAAGATCCACGCTTAGACCAATCGCATCCGCGAATTCAGCTTGTTTCATACCTGCATTTTTTCGAATGGCTTTAACATCAGGCAAGATATGACGATGAATATTTTCGGGTGCAGGAATTACCTGGCCGTTCTCAATGGCCACCATCTCTTCCAGGCTAGTCACAAGATCTGCAAACAATGCTTTATCCATTTTTCTTTCCTCATAAGGAAGGCCGGGCACCCCTCAGGGCAATATCCCTTATTCCCAGAGCTGAGACAGTGTTTTCAAAATTGCTTTCTCAGACTCGTTTAAATCATCTTTTACGTTTTTCGGGTATATGAGTATCAGGTAAATTCTCTCACTCACTCTTAAGCACGATCCAGTCGCCAGCACAAACTCAGTCCACCCCGTCTTTGCAAAAATATCATCGCACAAACCGTGCATAAGTGACTGTATTTGATAAATAGTTGCAGCCAGTCTGTTGGACATTTTTGCCCCACGATATTAATTCAATAAAACTGAACAATAAATGCAAATCATTCCGCTTTCTGTTGAGTGTGAACAGGTCTATTATTTATTTCATCGAGGCACGGTGCCTTACTTAAACAAACTTACTGAAGGATACATATCATGAAAAGCATCAAAACTTTTGTCGCAGTTATCGCTATGGCTACTTCTTTTGGTTCTTTCGCCGCACAGACTGTGACCGCAACTGATTCAACCCTGTCCGGTGCAGAAGCTAAAATCGCCGCTCAGGCACAGCAGGCTGGCGCATCGTCTTACCAAATCACTGAAGCCTTCTCTGGCAACCAGGTTCATATGACCGCTGAACTCAGCAAATAAGGTTTTCCCACACTGCCGCTGTCCCTTGCTCTTCGGAGCGGGGACAGGTTCATTTCTTTCCCTCTGAACGCCTGCATTTCCCTTTCTGACGCCTCGCTATGCCTCTTTGACGGCAAAAAATGCGCGTAAAGTCACAAATTTATACTCCTGCAATTTTTTTAATCTGCGTTTTTATTCCCCGCCTGTTGATGCATTTTTATTGACTTATAACTGGATGATTAAAAAGGAATTAATAAAAATAACGTGAGTTATCTCGCGACTTTATTATGTGATGAATATCTCAAAAACAAGCCAATAAATAAGAGAGTCAATGCTTTGCCATATTAAAATTATCTAAAAAATGTGACTTTCATTGCAAATATAAGGCTTGAAGTCAGGGAAAAATAATCTCACTGACAGCCCTTGAGGAATTCGCGATGAAAATCGGAGTAGTCATTAGCGGTGGTGATGTTTCTGGTATTAATAATTTTATTTTCCAGATTGCACGGCTGGCTCAGGCTGAAATAACCCTCTTTAACGGAGGGATTCAGGGGTTACTTGAAAAAAATCATAATGAAGTAGCCTGGTGCGATCTGGTAGATTTTTCGATCGCCTCTATTCCCATTATCACTTCAGGGAGGACCACACGAAAACTGGTGCGCAGCGAATATGAAGCGATTGCGCGTAAATTAAAATCACTGCGCATCGATGTGTTAATCATGGCCGGTGGAGATGGCTCATTACAATTCCTCAATACGCTCAGTGAATTTGATGTGAATTGTTTTGGTGTAGGCATGACTATTGATAATGATGTCTACGGCAGTGATTATTCAATTGGATTTTCCACCGCCTGTGAGCAAATCATCAAAGAGGTTTCTCGCCTAAGAAATACGGGGAGAGCATTGCCGGGCCGTGTATTTATGGTGGAATTACTTGGCGGATATTGCGGTGAGCTGACGCTGCAATCCGCGCTTAAAAGCAACGCCGATATTGCCCTGATACCAGAGTGTCAAATCCCGATTAATGAGCTGGCGGAGCGCATCAAAACGCGTCTCACCAGACAAAATAGCGTCGTTATTCTCTGCTCTGAAGGCTATACACGCGAGTATTCTCCCGGGTTTCAAGGGGCTATCGACACCATGATTAAGCAGCTTGAACCCCGAATTGGGGTACGAATCCGCAAAACGATTATTGGCTATGGTTTGCGTAACGGCGACCCTACCTGCGAGGAAATATATCAGGGCACCATTATGGCCAGTGAAGTAGTTCGTTGTATTCAGACTGGCATGAAAAATAAAGCCATTATTATAAATTCAAGTAATAAACCGATTCCGATTGATCTTATTAGTATGAAAAAACGTCTGGTAGACACTGAAGGACATCCTTACAAACTGGCCAAACAACTCAATATTATTTGAGGAGATTTACATGCTTAAAGTTCTCTGCGTATGTGGCTGCGGCCTCGGCTCTAGCTTTGCTATCGAAATGAGCGCAAAGGCAGTGCTGAAAAAATTAGAAATACCGGCAAAGGTGGAACACACAACCGTTTCTGAAGCCGGTGCATTTAAATCTGACATGATTTTGACACAAAAAGTCTTTGCCGACATTTTAACAGCGGATGCCAGTGAAGAAGAAATTCGGCGCGTCGTTGTGCTCAATAAATTGACCGATAAAGAGGAAATAGAAGAGAAAATTATCGCCTTTTTAAAACTGCATGATATGAAGGTGACCGATCATGAATAGTTTTGTTGAGTTTATTGTAAAAGATTTGCTCGGACAGGCATCAATATTAATCGCCTTTATTGCCATGCTTGGGTTGATATTACAGAAGAAGTCGTTGGGCAAAATTGCCGAGGGGACATTTAAAACGTTACTCGGTTTTTTAATCATGATGGCAGGTATCAATATTATCGTTGCTACCCTGACCTTCCTGAACGATATCTTCACTCACGGCTTCGGCATGAAAGGCTACATCACCGACGTTGCCGCTATTGCCGGACTGGCGAACCGCGAACTCGGCTCTGAAGTCGCATTGACGCTGATGGTGATTTTCGCGGTTAACATTATTATTGCCCGCCTGACGCCGCTGAAATACATCTTCCTGACCGGGCAAGCGCTGCTGTGGATGGCAACCATCGGTGCGGTTATTGGTTACAAAGCGGGCCTGACCGGGCTGCCGTTAATCCTGACCGGCGGCATATTTGGTGGCGCAATGGCGGTATTGATGCCCGCGCTGGCACAGCCAGTGGTCAGACGCATTACCGGCTCTGATGATGTGGCCCTGGGGCATTTCTGCACTATCGGCTATCTGGTGCAGGCCGCGGTGGCAAAAGTCGTCGGTAAAGGCTCGCGTTCAACCGAAGATCTGGAACTACCAGACAATTTCAAATTCCTTCAGGACACCTATCTGGCGATGGCAGTGGTAATGGTACCGATGTACCTGATCCCAGCCGTGGCGGCAGGCCCGGAATACATCTCTCAGTTCTCTAACGGTGTGAACTTCCTGATGTACGCCTTTATGCAGTCCATTCAGTTTGTAGCAGGGGTCTTTGTCCTTTATAGCGGTGTACGTTTGCTGCTTAACGAACTGGTTCCCGCATTTCGTGGTATTGCCATGCGCATCGTACCGGATGCCAAACCGGCACTCGACTGCCCGGTCCTGTTCCCTTACGCCCCTAACGCGGTGATTGTCGGTTTCCTGGCGACGACCGTCGGTTCCATCATCGGCATGCTGGTCTTCCCGATGTTTGGTCTGGCGATGATCCTGCCTGGGCTGCTGACGAACTTCTTTGCGGGCGGCACGGCGGGTGTGTTCGGCAATGCGCTGGGTGGGCGTCGTGGGGCGGTCATCGGGGGTGTTGTGCATGGTCTCTTTATTACTTTCCTGCCCGCCATTCTGGTGCCGATGCTGGAAAGTTATGGCTTTACCGGCGTGACATTCAGTGATTCCGATGTCATCAGCTCCGGGCTGGTACTGGGCCATGCCTTCCAGAATAACTGGTTATTTGTTGGTCTGTTTATCATCTTCGTTGCCTTCCTTGCCTGGTTCGTTAATGGCAAGTCAGCTAAACCTAAAGGGGAGAAAGTCCATGAGTCTGCATAATTTCAATGCGCTGTTAGATATTGCTAAAGAGCGTCAGTTTAAAGCCGTCGGTTCTTTTAATTTACATTGTCTGGAAATGCTGCCTGCCTTTTTTAAAGCGGCAAAGGAAACCAATAGTCCGTTGATGGTTCAGATATCCACGGGCACGGCGCAATATCTCGGATATCAATTACTGGTCGATTCCGTCCGGTCATTATCGGTAAGCGAAAATGTGCCAGCCTGTTTGCACCTGGATCACTGCTCGGATATTAACGCGATTCAAACAGCAATAGATGCGGGATTCAGTTCTATTATGTATGACGGCTCGCACCTGGATATTGATGAGAATATTGCCAATAGCCGGATTGTAGTGGAAATGGCACGCCCACGGGGTATTTCAGTTGAAGGCGAGCTGGGCGCAATTGGCGGCTCAGAAGATGGTAAGGCGGTGGCGGTGGAAGATATCAGCTTCACCACCGTGGCGGATGCAAAACGCTTTGTCGAAGAAACCGATGTTGACATGCTGGCCGTCTCCGTCGGCACCGTACACGGCCTCTACACCGGCAAAGCGCAGATTCAACATCAGCGTTTGCAGGAAATTAGCGCCGCCACCGGTACGCCGCTGGTACTGCACGGTGGGACGGGTGTCAGCGATGAGGATATGCGCAAAGCCGTCACCGAGGGCATCAATAAGGTGAATGTAGGGACCGAGATGAACGTGCAGTGGGTCGGCCAGTGCAAATCCACCTTTGATAAAGGTAAGGTGAACGACAGCGTGCGAAAATTCCTGATCCCCGCCAACGATGCGGTCACTCAGGTGCTGATCGAGAAAATGAATTTATTTAAATAATCCCGTATTACTACATTCATTTTATTCCATAACCCTGATGCTCCGGCATCCATTGGGGCGGGAGTCAGTCATGTTTGAATCATTGAAATCGTTGTGGAAAAAAGACGAATCGGCAGTGGAAGAATATGAAAGGCAGGCCGTATTACTGTCTGAAGATATTAAGAAACTGGAAGGTAAGCTGGAAGAGGATCCACGGAACAGTGATGTACAAAAACAATTAATGTTGATGTATAACCGGGCATTAAATGTCTTTGCGAAAAGTAAAAGCCATCGCCAGGACGTGGATTCTTTATTTCTTCGTATCGATGAATTGCGCAATATTATCCGGCGTAATATTTAGGGAGAAAAGATGACGATTAAAGACCTTCTCATCGAAGCAGATGCTATTCAGGTCGGTGTCACGGAAACGGACTGGCAGCAGGTGATCCGGCTGGCTGCCAGGCCCTTAATCGACGGCGGTTATCTGGAGGCGCGCTACGGCGAAGCGGTGATCGACAGTACCCTGGAGCATGGGGCCTATTATGTGTTTGATGAAGGTGTCGCGATACCACATGCCCGCCCTGAATGTGGAGTAAAGCGGGACTGCTTCAGCCTGGTGTTACTCCAGGAGCCGATTCGCTTTGGTCAAAGTGAAGCAGCGGACATTGTCATTATGTTCGGGGCCTGCGACAGCAACGCGCATATCGAAGAGGGTATCCGGGCCATCGTTCATCTGCTGGATAACGATGAGACGATGGCGGCGCTGCGGGCGGCGCGCACAAGAGAGGAGGTAGTGGCGCTGCTATGACGACACAAACCAAAACCGTCGTGTTGGTTAATGGCATTCCGGCCTCCGGCAAATCTACGGTCACGCGGCAACTCTCTGCGCGTTTTTCCCTGCCGGTTCTTACCATTGACGGCATCAAAGAGCCCTTTATGGCGAAGTTCGATCAGATTGATCGCCCATTTAACCGGCAACTCGGTTATGCCGCCTACGAGGTTATCTGGTCCATCATTCGTGATGCCCCGCCCGGTTGCCCGTTTCTGGTTGATGCCTGGTTTGGTTTTCAGCCACGGGAGACGCTTGTCGATTACCTCGAAAAAGCGGGCGTAACGCGGGTGCTGGAAGTGTGGAATGCGGTATCGCCGGAGGTAGCCGTTGCCCGCTATGCCAGCCGCCTGGGCGAGCGCCGGATGGGGCATCCTGGAGAAGAGTATCTGCCCGAACTTGCCGTGCTGGCGGCCCAGGCCGAACCGATGGCGCTTGGCCCGGTGTTTCGCCTTGAGCAGGGGAGTGAGATCGCATTCGCCGCGCTTAACGCCTGGGTTGAGGAACATTTACACTCCTGACATGTTTCTACTGTCGAAAGAGCGCCTGGTGGCGCTTTTTTTGTGTCGTAACCATCCTAATTAATTGAAATAGATATTAAAAAATCAGTGGCGTGATTATTGCAACGACTTCGACAGTTAAAAGGAGTCCTGTTATGACGTTACGCTATCAAAACCCCATCCTGCATGCTGATTATGCCGATCCCGATGTAATAAGAGTGGGCGAGGATTTCTGGATGGTTTCATCCAGTTTTAATCAGGTCCCTGCGTTACCCCTGCTCCACTCCCGTGATTTGATTCACTGGCAGATTGTAAACCATGCCATCGACCGCCTACCGTCACCTGAATATGATCAGGTGCAGCCCGGTAAAGGCGTCTGGGCACCCTCACTGCGTTATCATGACGGCCAGTACTGGATTTTCTTCAGCCTCCCTGATGAGGGTATCTTTGTTACCCATGCACGTGATCCACTCGGAGAATGGAGCCAGCCGCTTTGCCTGAAACGCGCACCGGGCTGGATTGACCCCTGTCCGCTCTGGGATGACGACGGACGGGCCTGGCTGATACACGGTTTTGCCTACAGTCGCAGTGGTATTAAAAACAAACTCCAGTTGCTTGAAATGGCGCCGGATGCGTCCCGATTACTCGATGAAGGGCGTATTATTTTTGATGGCACCCCTTCCCACCCTACGCTGGAAGGACCGAAACTCTACAAGCGACAGGGCGAATACTGGATCTTTGCTCCCGCCGGGGGCGTTAAACGGGGATGGCAGACGGTACTGCGCGCCCCCTCTCTGGCGGGACCCTGGCAGTCTCGCGATGTACTTCATCAAGGGAAAACGTCGGTTAATGGTCCACATCAGGGAGCATGGGTGGAACTGGAAAAGGGTGAAAACTGGTTTTTTCATTTCCAGGACAAGGGCGTCTATGGAAGAGTGGTACATCTGCAACCGCTTCACTGGCGTGAGGACGGATGGCCAGCAATCGGTGAGCCACTCGACGACACGGGTAAAGGCCAGCCAGTGTTAAACTCTGTTCGTCCTTCCTTACCCACCACATATTGTGAGCTCCAGGCCAGTGATGGTTTCACACATGGCCATCCTGGTTTGCAATGGCAGTGGCAGGCTAATCCCCAACCAAACTGGCGAGGGGAGAAGGGGCGAGGGTTATTACTACACTGCGTTCCCCATGCGGGCAGCCTTTATACGATGCCTCAGTTGTTACTACAGAAATTTCCCGCCGAGCGCTTCTCGGTTATCACCTCTCTTGAAGCTTGTTTCATACAACCGGGCGATGAAGCCGGTCTGATCATTTATGGTGAACGGTTTGCTGCCTTGAGTTTGGTGCGCGATGATGTCGGAATGCAGTTGCGGTTTCGCCACGGCTGGAACAGCGATCGCGGTGAACTGAGCGAAACCCTGTTGCCGGTTGCCAATGACGTGGGATCGCGTGTCGCGCTGGGATTTCATGTCGGTTACGACGGCATCAGCTGTTTTTGTTATCGACTACCGGGTGGTGAATGGCGAGATGTGGCCCCCACCTTTTCTGCGGGTGCCGGTAAGTGGGTGGGGGCACGGTTTGGGATTTATGCGTCCGGCCATGGACCAGAGCTAAAAGGTGAAGCTCTGTTTTCATCGGTTGAGGTCAACACCTGGTAATCTGACCGGGGCGGGAACACGGCCCCGGTCATCATGACGATTAGTTGATGTAGTAGCGAATCCCGATGCGAAAGCGAACCTGATCGTCATGATTTTTATCCTGATCGAGCCAGGCGACTTCCGCATAGGGCAGCCAGTTTTTGTCCAGTCGGTAACGAGCTACGACGCTCGGTTCCCAGTGCGTTTTTTGCCCATTCGAGGCATTAAAATCATTCGCATTGACGAAAAACTCAGGATTCAACTGCAGCCAGAGTTTGTCGGTTGCCTGATAATTGAAAAACAGGTCGAACTGATGGCTGTCGTTATAGTCCATCTTACCGTTGTAATCGTGCTCTTTATGCGTCATGTGGTTGTAACGATAGCGACTCCCAATGCTAAAGGCTTTGCTGACTTTATAATCCAGGCCTAAATAGGGAGCGATCTTTGTCCCATTACTGTCGATATCTGACAATCCACCGGGCGTCAGTGTCCATTTATCACTTAGTGGAACGGGGTACCAGCCTTCATATTCCTGAAAAGTACTGCGCATCTGGTCAAAATTCTGACCAAGATCGTACATGGCTGATACCAGAATACCTGCGCCATTATCAAAAATATGTCCGGCTCCCAATTTGTACTGGTTCTTTTCCGAAGCAGTGGTATGCGCATAGCGATTATCAACCCAGGTCGCAGCGGCGAAAGTATTAACGGTAAAAAAGGTCAGTGGCAAAGCAATTGCAATGCAGTTTATTTTTTTCATGGTAGTGTTCATCTCATTATTAATATGTTTTTCATAGGGTGAAAAGTGAAGCGGGAAACGAAATTAAATATTTTATTAATATCACCGCTGTTTTTATGGTGACTCCCTTTACGCAGCTGTTTTCCATATAAAACATATTGCAAAGGGTGTGCCAATAGATAATTCATTGAATTGCATTGGTTTATTCTTTGCGGGTTTTATTTTATCGACACAAGATCGCGTTGAGTAATTAACTTAAACACTGCATATGATATTGCTCACATAATTAATTCATTATTTTGTGTTGTAGGGATTTATTATTAATTCAATGGTGAAATTCATCGACGGATACGGCATGGGTTCGCCAGCTACCGACGACGATTATGGAACGCAGCGGAAATATTTCCCAGCTTGAAAAATTATGATCCTGATGCCCCCTCTTTAAGAGAAAAGAGGGGCGTGTAATTAAATAATGCCAATGCCCGCTGCGGCAAAGCCAAAGGCGATTAAGAACAACAGGATTTTATTGGGGCTCACTTTTTTATTAAGCATCCGCAGACAGACCAGCACCAGCATCAGCGGAATTAACCCAACACAGATTTTATCGAGAATATCCTGTAAGACAAAAGGCTGCCCGGCAATAGTGGTTTTAAAGGTAGTGGTAAATTTCACCATACTGGCACTCATCGCTCCTACCATCATTAACCCCATGATGGCCGAGGCCTTCGTGACACAGCCGAGCAGCCCCGACTGGGTAGCTTCTGCAATATATTTTGACCCCAGCCGATAGCCCATCACCCCGCCGTAGTAGCGGATTAAATAACTGGGGATGTTATAAATCAGTAGAAATAACAGCGGTCCTAATGGATTGCCCTGCGACGCAAGCCCTATTGCAATGCCGGTGGCGATAATACGCAGCACGCCGTAAAAGAATGAGTCGCCAACGCCTGCAAAGGGCCCCATCAGGGCAACTTTAATCCCATTAATGCTGGAGGTGTCAAAATTGGGATTGGCTGCGTTCTCTTTTTCCATAGAGAGCGTCAGGCCCATAATAAAAGGGGCAAGATGCTGGTTGGTGTTAAAGAACTGGCTGTTGCGTTTTAACGCCTCCATATAGCGATGCGGATCCGGGTAAATCTTTTTCAGCATCGGCGCCAGCGCCCAGCCGTAGCTCAGCCCTTCCATGCGGGTAAAGTTCATTGTGCCCAGCAGGGGGAACTGGCGGATAAAGAGCTGACGAAACAACTTTTTCTCGCTTTTATCATCATCGCGGGCGGCGATGTTTTTCATGTGAATATCAGTCATTGAAGAACCCATCCTTATCATCAACAGACGCGGGCGCAGTGGTTGCGGCTTTCTGTTTGTTGGCTTTTAGCTGATTGAACTCGTTCAGACACAGGTACACGGCAACGGAGGCGGCAATAATCGCAATGCCGATGATCGGCAGCTTGAGGTACGCCGTCATTGCGAAGCCGATAAAGAAGAACGCGGCAATATTGCGATTCCACAGGGCTTTAAGCAGGATGGCGAAACCCAGCGCAGGCAGTACGCCGCCCACAGCCGTCATGCCGCGCATAACGGTATCGGGAATGCTTTCCACCAGACTGCGGATCACATCGGTGCCGAAAAGTATGCCAAAGAAGGCGATCACGGCAAAAGGCACGCCATAGAAAAAGGTCATGCCGAGCACCAGACCTAACGCCGCGCGATCTCGTCCCTCTTCAAGGAGGGCGTCATACTTTTCCACCAGTCCCGTATAGACCAGTTTTAGGACCTGGTAGACAAAGACGGCCAGGAGGCTGATAGGTAAAGCGAGGGCCACGGCCACCGGAGGTTCTGCTTTCGTCAGAATGGTAAATGCGGTTGCCAGTACCGAGCCGACAGCAAGATCTGCCGGGACAGAACCACCAATCGTAATGGTACCGAGAAAGATAAGCTCCAGCGTGGCGCCAATGATGATTCCCTGCTGAAAATCACCTAACACCAGACCGACCAGCGCACCGCAGATAAGCGGGCGTTCAACCAGCGGCTGACCCAGGGTGTGATCGGCGGTCTTGACGAGGAACATCACCAGAGCAACGAGTAATGCGGACGTTAACATAGCGGCCTCTCTTAACCGGCTTGGTTCAGCATTTCAATCAGGTTTTTGACCGGATGAGACGGTAAAACCTGATAGTCGACCTGCACACCACGTTCGGCGATGGCATGAAAATCAGCCACATCTTCGGGGGTGACGTATACGGTGTCGCTGATCCGCTTTTTGGCCGCGAGGTTGTCGGTAATACGTCCATAATTGGCGACGTTGAGCCCTTTTATCGCCGGAACCTGCTCAATCAGCCGACGGGCATCGGCAGCATTGTTAACGATGACCATAATTTTCATCGCTTCGGAGCGCGGATCGTTAAGGACATCCCCCGCATCGCTGACCGCCATGATGGCGCATTTCGCCGTGTCTGGTGCCGCCATGCGTAGAGACATTTTCTGTACCTCGTTGTTCACAATCTGATCGTTGGCAACCAGGATACGATTGACGCCCAGGTGCTTAGTCCAGACAACAGCCACCTGACCGTGGATTAATCGATCATCAATTCTTATTAGTGAAATCATTCTTACGTACTCCTGTTTTTATATTTACCAGTAGGGTGTCCAGACGCGGGAAAGGCGTACCAGGGCTTCGAACCAGAAATAGTCGCCCCAAAGATTCGGTACGTTGATGCCCATATCACGGCCAAAGTTATAAACGCCTTCACGCAAAAGGCCGTCTTCGTTATGCGCAAAGTAGTTAGCCTGCAGATTACGCATCATCAGGCTAATCGCATTGAGGTATGCCGGGCGTAAGGGATCCGTCAGCGGTAACTGTTTGAGAAGCTCAGCGATTCCACAAACGCTGATAGCGGCTGCTGAAGTGTCGCGGTATGCGTGGTCTTCCTGGGTAAAGATGAGGTCCCAATAGCAGACATAGTCTTCCGGCAGGCGATTAAGAAAATAGTGGGTCAATTTGCGCGATAACTCAGGCAGCGCAGCATTACCGGTATGGTGATAACCTAACGCAAACCCATAGATGCCCCAGGCCTGACCGCGTGCCCAGCATGAGCTGTCGCTGAATCCCTGATGGGTGTCGCCACGTAGCGCTTTGCCCGTGTGAATATCCAGGTAAAAAGTATGGAAGGTTGAGCCATCATTGCGCACCAGGTAACGTGCCGCTTGCTCAAGATGGCGTGTTGCCGCCTGGCGATAATCGGCATTACCGGTCTCGTTCGCTGCCCAAAAAAGCAGTGGGACGTTGAGGTTGCAGTCAATAATCATGCGCCCCTGGCGGGCGGGATCGCGTAAATCCCCCCAGGCCTGAATGACTCCTGCGGTGGCGTTAAAGCGGCAGTAAAGTAAATCAGCCGCCCGAAGCGCCAGCGAGCGGGCGCGCGTATTGCCGGTAAGACGCCACGCATTAACGCAGGAGAGCAGGTATAAAAAGCCAAGATCATGCGTGTCGACTTTTATTTGCTTATCCAGGCGCTCTTCAAAGTTGTCGAGAAACCCTTCTGCCACCCGGCGATATTTATCTTCCCCGGTGACCTCCCAGGCGAGCCATAGCAAGCCCGTCCAGAAACCCTCTGTCCAGTCTACTTTCGCTACCTCGGTATAACGTCCTTCCAGAGTATTTGCTGCCGGAAAAGTATGGCTAAAGCGAGGTAACAGAGCGTCGATGCTGCTAAGCACGTCCCGGATGGCAGAATCAATCCAGTCCTTGTCCAGCACATCCTGTGGAGAAAAATAGCGACGGTCTAAGGTTTCCAGAGCAATAGTCACAGGCTGCCTCCGGTAGCAAAAAAGTCGTCGGCATCATCACGGTGTGCTGCCAGCGTGGCCTGACGTGCGGCCATAATTTCAGGCAGAACATTCATGTACTGCATGGCATTCGTGGCGGCGGCAATCGCGTCCTGTAAACGGGCTTCGGTGCTTTCCTGCTCTGACATGCAAAACTCCATTAGCATGATCAAATTGGCACCGCTAATGACGTGCATATGAGGGTATTTCACCATCAGTTGCACAGCGGTGTTGTTGACGCTGCCACCCTGCATATCCGTAAACAGCACCAGTTCATTGCCACGACGAGCGGCTTCACTGGCGATACCTTCAACGTATCTTCCTAACTCGGCGGTGGAACCTATTTCGCCGCAATAGGCACAAATGGGCGTCACGCCATGCTCTTCACCAATCAGTAAATTCAGGCCGGAAATAATGCCTTCGGCATAGCGGCCATGACTGGCGATATAAATTTCTCGCATTACCTGTTCCTTTCTCTTTAACCGGACGCTGAGTGTTATTTGCTAATAGTACTCAGCAAAGGACGTGCCAATTATTTAACATATTGTAATTTAATGATTTTTATTGCATCCTGGACGCTTTGATTACTGTTGAATTCGTGAATTTAGCGTAGCGTCGAAATGAAAACGCTGGCCTGGGCCAGCGTGAGAAGGGTTACAGGGGATCTGTTGCGATCCAGGGTTCCATGATTTCATAAATCATCAGCACTTCGGTCAGGGGCACCGTCAGATGATATTTGCGGTTTAGTGCCTGGAAGAAGGTGTCATGAACAGCCACAAAAGCTTGTTGCTCAAGCGTCAGTGAGGCGTCGTCCCGATGGCGCATGCCGGTATTCACCATCACGCGCTCAATCATCAGCGCGATATGCATGAATAAGTTGATACGCAAGTAGCTCTCAAAATGGATTTTATAAAAAGATTCATATTGCTTAATCACTGATTCGACTTCGTCAATGATGATAACGGGGTTCAGAAAGTTCAGTCGGCTGGCCACTCCTTCAACGGTAAAGAGCTTCACCACTTCTTCCACCATCGGCTCAAGGCTACCTTCAGTCACCAGGTCGGTGAAGTAGTCGCGTCGCAGCACCTGGGTTTTCTCTTTAATGAGTTGTTCGACGTTCAGCAGCGGGATGTAACCGGCATCGAGGTCGGTGGTGGTAATAATCAACCGGGTGCCATGCAGGGCAGGATCGGCGCGGGCAATTTTCCATTTCAGATCGTCATATTCCATCGTCACGATATCTATCTCTTCTCTGGCGAGATAACGACTTAAAATATCTTTGAGCTTTTTCGAAATTCCCTCACCCGAAATACAGGAAATTATGATTTTATTGCCAGGCAATACACCTGCGTAATAGCGCGTTTCGATTTCATAAGCCCCTTTCACGCTTTCAATAATGTCTTCCATCGGCAGCTGGCTTTGAATTTTTGCCGCAATATCCAAAGCCATCGCCGTACTGACGTTATTAATCACCAGCAGCTCGCCATGCAGGTGAAGCTTAATTTCTTCGTAAATCTCTTTAAGCGAACCCATGTCCACCAAAATAATGAGTCCGGCTCCTTGCTTAAGGGCGGCAAGATGGGCAATCAACAAGGTAATAATGTCGCTGGTGGAGGTAGACCAGGGCATGTCGAAGGCCTTAAAGAAATAGCCACCAGTTAGCTGGTTGGCCATCCCTGCGATGCTGGACGCAGTTGAACGACCGTGTGAGACAATGACGCCCTGTATCGCATCGTCTTCGCCCGCCAGTTTATTCAGCGCACAGCTCAGTAATGGCATAAGCATGGGAAGCGGGCTGGGCGTGACATGCTTTTGCAGCAGGTCGATGCAGCTCTCTGCGAGCAGGCGCGCTTTGCAGGAAACGTAATCAGTGATGGCCTGTAACTCTGCGACCTGCGCGTCATCATGCTGAATATGCAGCGCCCAGATAAGGCTTAGCCATATTGCTTTGCGTAACTCCTGCTGGCATGTGATGCCCGTCAGCGCTTCCAGCTCATTGATGGCATGCATCGTGTTTTGCCAGAGATAGCCGCTGAAGATCTGTTCCGTGCTCAGCACGCCATGCACGGTCGTCAGGAGCTGTTCCAGCTTGCGGTTCAGCAGTAACACATTGCCACTGTGGCAAAACTCACGAAAAATAACGTCATCACGCATGGCTTTTGGTAGCAATACAGCGACATCCAGTGGGGCGCATTTTTCTTTGGCTGTAATAACCAGAACTTCACCGCTGGGGTGAGTGGTATGTAGCGTGATAAAGGCATTTTGCTTCTGTTCACTCCACGCGCTGGCCGCCATCACCTTGAGTTGGTTTTTAAGTTCGCCAATGTTTCCGCGCACCGGGGACATCACCAACTGATGCATCAGTTGGCTATCCAGATGAATGTCTCTGTTCAGGCTGGCGGCTTCCTCATGCAGGAAATGCTCGACCTGAGCAATACGCTCGGTTAACGGGCGAGAGATATAGTTAGGCAGAGTGACACGTACCGGTATGCGTCGGCGAAACGTGTTAAGTAGCGCGGTATCAATATTTTCCGTAGTGGCAAAGATAAACCGTAACGTGGCGGGACGACGGGTACGATTATCACCCAGGCGATAAAAATAACCTTTATCCATAAAAAGAAATAACTTCTCTTGATTCTCAGCCGAGAGACGATGCACTTCATCCAGAAAAAGGAAACCGCCATCGGCTTCATCGAACGCGCCGCGCTTTTCCCGATCGGCGCCAGTGAAAGCGCCCCGGGTGTAGCCAAACAGCGTTGCCGACAGTAATTCGGGATTATTGGCGTAGTCTGCACAGTTAAGCTCAATGAATGGGCCATTGGCAGAAATTACTCCACGCTCAAGCGCATATTGCCAGATAAGCGAAGCCAGATGACTCTTACCCACGCCGCTCTCACCCGAGAGTAAAACAGGCAAGCCCTGGGTGGGATAGTCCACGGCGGAGCGGCACAATGAAACTGTTTCTTTCAAACTTCCTTCAGCACCAATCAATCGACAGAAGGCATCATGATTTTTCGACACTAAAGCCGGGCGAGTGAGAGGGGCATCACCGATAGTGTTGACAAAGAAACGAACCGGCCGGGTATTCTCTTTTAATAATTTACCGTCATCACACAGTCGGTTTAAGTAATGGCTAATGACGCTGCGATTCACCTGCATAAAGTCCGCGCAGTCCTGAGCGGTAAAGCCAGCCGTATAACTAGCGTAGTGCGTTAATATATTCTGAAAGAGTTTTTCTTTGGCAGAGAGTGCCATGGGTATGCCTCACAAGCGCAGTGTGCATCCAGTGTCGATTTTATTCGACACTAGACACTAAGAAATTCATTAAACACTGATTACTTTCTACCGCCCTGAAAGAAAATGAAACCCTGTTTTAATCAGAATGTGACGGGACTCGCAGCCGTTATTGCACCCCCGCAAGGCGCAGCAATGCCGTTACCACCGCGGCGGAAATAATCACCACAATTAGCGGCATCTTGCGCCAGGCAAGAAACAGGGCAAACATCACGCCCAGCACGCGGGCCAGGCCTGCGAAGTGTTCGCCTTCGTAGAGCGTTGCAGCCAGCGCCACCGCAAACAACAGCGTGGTGGCCGCATCGGAGAGCAGCGCCTGCGCGCGTTCCGACAGGGCCAGCGTGTTGCCGAGCTTCGCGCCGCCCAGGCGCATTAGGTAGGTGCCCGCCGATAAAATCGCAATGCCACAAATGATGAGCGTCGTGTTCGCCATTATTTCTTCCTCGTCAGCAGGCCAAGTAAGGAGAGCAGTACCGGCAGCCCCACCGGCGTAAAGGGCACCGCGGCCAGTGAGATCAACGCACCGCTTGAGGCGCGAATCAGCGTAGTTCGCTTCTTCAGAGCGGGCAGCACCAGCGCCAGCAAAATGGCGGGAAAGACTGCATCCAGGCCGATGGTTTCCGGGGCGGGCAACAGTTTTCCGACCCCGGCACCGACCAGCACGCCCACCGGCCAGAACAGGGCCACACCCAAACCACAGAGCCAGTAAGCCGCTTTGCGCTGTTCCGGTGCAGGCTGGGATAAACCAAACACCACGCTTTCATCGTTCATGATGTGGCAACCCAAAAAGCTTGCCGCACGGCTGCCGACCAGTTCACGCACCGTCACGCCAAACGGCAGGTGACGCGCGTTCACCAGCAAACCGGCAACGGCGGCAGCCAGCGGATTGCCACCGCTGGCCACAATCCCGATAAACATAAACTCGGAAGCACCGGCCAGCACCAGCATAGAGAGAGCGAGGGGGACCCAGAGCGGGAAACCGTAGGCCATCGCCAGCGATCCATAGGAGACGCCCACCACGCCAACGGCGAGGCAGACCAGGAAAATGGCTCTGATGGTGTCGCTTTTAAGACTTGAAAAGTGATGTCTGAACATAGGTTTTTTAGCTATATCGAACGAGAATCCATTATAATGAACACACTGACATCGTTTTTCAAGAAGAACGACTCGTTCATTATATAGAACACTGGAGCCGTGTCATGACACAGCCTATTAGCGTCATTGCCAAAAGCCTGGTGCGGGAACGCCTGCGAACCGGGCTGTCGCTGGCGGAGATCGCCCGCCGTGCCGGGATTGCGAAATCGACGCTTTCGCAGCTTGAGGCCGGGAACGGCAACCCCAGTATCGAAACCCTGTGGTCGCTATGCGTGGCGCTGGACATTCCTTTTGCGCGCTTACTGGAACCACAGGCTGCAAAAACGCAAGTCATTCGCCGTGGCGAAGGTACTAAAATGCTGGCGGAACATGCGAACTATGAGGCGATCCTGCTCGCCACCTGCCCGCCGGGCGCGCGCCGCGATCTCTATATTCTGACCGCCCAGCCTGGCGCTGACCGTGTTTCGCAGCCGCATCCGCCGGGTTCCGTTGAGCATATTATTGTGACCCGTGGTCGTGCGATGGTCGGGCTGACGGAATCGCCGGAAGAGCTAAGCGCTGGCGACTATATCTGTTACCCGGCCGACCAGGCGCATATCTTTAAAGCGCTGGAGCCGGACACCGAAGCCGTGATGATGGCTGAACAGAACTGAGCCATTGCGCTGGACTCAGCCAGGGGCTTACAGGACACTAGCGCTAATGCTGTCCGCAGACAGGGAAAGGTATGTCACTTAAAGCAATCGCAAAACAACTCGGTATCTCCGTCACCACCGTCAGCCGTGCGCTGAATGGCTACGATGATGTGTCGCAGGAGACGCGCGCCCGTGTGCAGGCCGAAGCGGACAGACGCGGCTATCGCCCCAATACCCTGGCCCGTCGTCTGAAAATGGGCAAAATCGATGCCGTCGGGCTGGTATTTCCGGTGCATCCGGTGCCGCTCAACAACAGCGTGTTTATGGAGATGGTGGGCGAAATCAGCCGGGAGCTGGCGAACCATGATATCGATTTACTGCTGATTGCTGATGATGACCTGGCGGACAAACACAGCTATTTGCGCATGGTGCAAAGCCGTCGTGTGGATGCGCTGATTGTTGCCCACACGCTGGATAACGACGCCCGGTTGGCGCAGTTGCAGGCCACCGGTTTTCCCTTCCTCGCGCTGGGGCGAAGCCAGCTTGCCAGGCCCTATGCGTGGTTTGATTTTGATAACTACGCCGGAACCTATCGCGCCACCCGCTACCTTATTGAAAAAGGGCATCAGCGCATCGCAATGCTGGGTGAGAACAATAATCAGGCCTTCATCACCCAGCGACGCCAGGGCTACCTGGATGCGCTGCAGGAGAGCGGCCTGTCCGATGAATGGCTCCGCATGCTGCCGCCTTCACGCCGTGCGGGCTATCAGGCTGTTGACGCGCTGCTGGCCCTGCCAGCGCCGCCGCAGGCCATTATTACCGACTGCAACACCCACGGAGACGGGGCCGCCATGGCGCTTCTCAGGCAAGGTAAGTTGCTTGGCGACGATAGGGTGGCGCTGGTGGTGTATGACGGATTACCCGACGACAGCATTGTCGACGTGGATGTCGCCGCCGTGGTGCAGGCCACCCGCGAAGCGGTAGGGAAGCAGATTGCCGACATGGTACTTCAGCTTATTGCAGGCGAGCCTGTAGACCAACTTCAGGTGCTCTGGCAGACCGAATTTCGCCCCGGTATCACCGCCTGATTCTCCATTAAAGCATCAATAAAGTTTTGTGCAGATCACATAACCAAAACGTTTCGGTTGTTACCCGAAACGTTTCGGATCAAGGATAGCGGTATCCCGAATCTGGAGACGCCTAATGGAAACTCGCTATCTGCGCCTTGAAAGCGCCACGACCGATGTCATTATCAAAACCCACCCGTTTGCGGAAATCATCTACTGGGGGCCGCATCTCCAGCATTTCTCAGCACAAGATGCCCAAAGCCTGATCCGCCCCGTTGCTAATGGCCGACTGGATGTGGATTCTCCGGTGACGCTGATGGCGGAATCCGGGCATGGCCTGTTTGGTTCGCCGGGGCTGGAAGGGCATCGCAATGGCCTCGACGGCTCGCCCATTTTTACCACCGTTGACGTGCAGCACAACGGGCAGAGCCTGACGCTTATCAGCGAGGACGAGGTCGCGGGGCTGCGCCTCACCAGTGAGCTTTATCTTGATGTCAGCGGTGTACTGCAGGTACGCCATGGTCTGACCAATCTGGCCGACTCGGCCTGGCAGGTGAATCGTCTGGCCGTTACGCTGCCGGTGGCGGAATACGCCCGCGACGTGATGGCGTTTCATGGACGCTGGATCCGCGAATTTCAGCCGCACCGCGTCACCCTCGAACACGACAGTTTTGTGATTGAAAACCGTCGCGGGCGCACCTCCCACGAACATTTCCCGGCGCTGATGACCGGCAGCCGCCATTTTAGTGAATCGCAGGGCAGCGTCTGGGGCGTGCATCTGGGCTGGAGCGGCAACCACCGCCTGCGTGCAGAGGTCAAAACCGACGGCCGTCGCTATGTTCAGGCCGAGGCGCTCTACCTGCCTGGCGAAATGGCGCTGGCAGTCGGGGAGACGTTATGGACGCCATGGCTTTACGGCAGCCACTCTTCGCAGGGGCTGAACGGCATGAGCCAGCAGTTCCATCAATTCCTGCGTGCCAACGTCATCCGCTTCGTCGACAACAAACCGCGCCCGGTGCATCTCAACACCTGGGAAGGTATCTATTTTGACCACAATCCGGCGTATATCATGAAGATGGCGGATGATGCAGCGGCACTTGGCGTAGAGCGTTTCATCATTGATGACGGCTGGTACAAAGGGCGTAATGACGACCTTGCCGCACTCGGCGACTGGTACCTGGATGAGGGAAAATACCCGGATGGGCTGCGGCCCGTTATCGACCATGTAAAAGCGCTGGGCATGGAGTTCGGCATCTGGATTGAGCCGGAGATGATCAGTCCGAACTCAGATTTGTACCGTGCCCACCCTGACTGGGTGCTGGCGCTGGAGGGCTATTCGCAGATCCTTGGCCGCCATCAGTTGGTCTTAAACATCACCCTTCCCGAGGCTTTTGATTATCTGCTGGCGCGCATGAGCTGGCTGCTTGGCGAGCATGAGATTGACTACGTGAAGTGGGACATGAACCGCGAGCTGGTGCAGCCGGGCCAGGGGCGCCGTGCCGCCGCGGATGCGCAAACCCACGCCTTTTATCGTTTGCTCGACACCCTACGTAGCCGGTTCCCGCACATTGAATTTGAATCCTGCTCGGCCGGAGGCGGGCGCATCGATTATGAGGTGCTGACCCGTTGCCATCGCTTCTGGGCGTCGGACAACAATGATGCCCTGGAACGTAATATCATCCAGCGCGGCATGGGTTATTTCTTCCCGCCGGAAGTGATGGGCGCGCACATTGGCAATCACCGCTGCCATGCGACGTATCGCCAGCACAGCATTGAATTCCGTGGCCTGACGGCATTGTTTGGTCATCTGGGGCTGGAGCTGGATCCGGTGAATGCGGATGCCAAAGAGCGTGAAGGTTATCGTCATTACGCCGCGCTGTATAAACAGTGGCGCGAAGTGATTCACAGCGGCACGCAGTGGCGCATTGATATGCCGGATAGCACCACGCTGGTACAAGGGATAGTGAGTCAGGATAAACGCCAGGCGCTGTACACCGTGAGCCAGCTTGCGATGCCGGACTATACGCTGCTGGCCCCCCTGCGGGTGGCCGGTCTGGAGGCACAGGCGCGGTATCGCATTACGCTTCTCGATCACCCGAACATCCGTATTACCGACGAGGGCGGGCACACCATGCGCCAGCTTCCGGCCTGGATGACGGCGCCGCAAATCGCTGGCGGAGAGTGGTTGATGCAGGCGGGGCTTGCGCTGCCGGTGCTCGATCCGGAAAGCGCTATTTTGGTAGGTTTTGAACGCGTGTGACCCTAACGGGGCCGCACTGCGGCCTCAACTCTGAGGATAATAATAATGAACACGACCCCCTGTACCCATAAAAACAACCCGACGTTCTGGATCTTTGGCTTATTCGTTTTCCTGTATTTTTTCATCATGGCCACCTGTTTTCCGTTCCTGCCTATCTGGCTCTCGGATGAAATTGGCCTCAGCAAAACCCACACTGGCATTGTCTTTTCCTGCATGTCGCTCTCGGCTATCTCTTTCCAGCCGATTCTGGGGGTGGTTTCTGACAAGCTTGGGCTGAAGAAAAATATGCTGTGGGTGATCGTCAGCATGCTGGTGCTGTTTGCCCCGTTCTTCCTGTATGTTTTCGCCCCGTTGTTGAAATTTAATATCTGGGCCGGTGCGCTGGCCGGGGGCTTATACATTGGCTTTGTCTTTTCTGCGGGCTCGGGGGCGATTGAAGCCTATGTGGAGAAGGTAAGCCGCCACAGCCATTTCGAATATGGTAAAGCACGCATGTTCGGCTGCCTGGGGTGGGGGTTATGCGCCTCGACGGCGGGCATCTTGTTCAGCGTTAACCCGGCGTTTGTCTTCTGGATGGGCTCGGCGGCAGCCGTCGTATTAATGGTGTTGCTGGCGCTGGCGAAAGTCACTTCGCAGGAAACGATCTCTTTTGCAGGCGACGGCAGCCGCCCATCAACCATTAACACCCGAATGGTCATCGACCTGTTCCGCATGAAAAAAATGTGGATGTTTATTCTGTACGTGGTGGGTGTGGCCTGCGTCTATGACGTGTTCGATCAACAGTTTGCCACCTTCTTTAAGTCCTTTTTCGATACCCCGCAGGCCGGCACAAAAGCCTTTGGTTTTACCACCACGGCTGGGGAACTCTGCAACGCGGTCATCATGTTCTGCTCGCCGTGGATCATTAACCGCATCGGTGCCAAAAACACGCTGCTGATTGCCGGGTTGATGATGACCACACGCATTATTGGTTCGTCGTTTGCCACCACGGTTTATGAAGTCATCGCGCTGAAAATGCTCCATGCGCTGGAAGTGCCGTTCCTGCTGGTGGGGGCGTTCAAGTACATCACTGGCGTCTTTGATACCCGACTGTCCGCCACTATCTACCTGATTGGCTTCAACTTTGCCAAACAGCTGGCGGCGATTTTCCTTTCGGCGTTTGCTGGCAATATGTATGACCGCATCGGCTTCCAGGACACCTATTTACTCCTCGGCTGTTTCGTTCTGGCCATCACGCTGCTCTCCGCCTTTACGCTCAGCGGCAGGCAACCTGCGGTGGTGGCGGGCAATACGCTGGAGGCGAGATAAAGCCGAAAAACGCAGCTCTTAGGGTGGCAAAACAGCATAAAGCTGTTTTAAAATGTAAGAATAGTTCTTACATCTGGAGCAGGTATGGCACGTACAATGACTGTAGATCTGGGCGATGAACTTCGTGAGTTTGTTGAGTCGCTGATCGCTACCGGGGATTATCGAACGCAAAGTGAAGTGGTTCGTGATTCCTTAAGACTGCTACGCGAGCAGCAGGCGCAATCGCGTTTAAATCAGCTAAGAGCGTTGTTAGCTGAAGGGCTGGAAAGCGGTGAAGCGAAAAAATGGGAGCAGGATGCTTTCCTCAGAAACATCAAAGCCAGGGTGGCGACAAAGGATGAGAGAGATTGAGTTAATATTCTGGCAATAGCTCTCCTGCGGGGCTGAGAGATCTCCACAAAAAAATGCGAGCACGGACAGTCCCCTCTCCTCTTTGGGGTGAGGGCAAGGGTGAGGGGAAGCATGCGGCTCTGGTGGTCATTCCGTTCACCTTATGTTCCTTGCTTTTCTATCGCTCCAGAACCCGTGAACGTGCCAGGGTGGTTCACCGCCACCACCCTGGCGACCCGGGCTCCCGGCCATCGCTTTAACTGCTGTGTTCTCATGGCGCAGTGTTATCGCTGCAAAACGTAATACCACAGGGGAGTCCTCAGCTCCCCCTGCGGGGAGCTATTACGTTTTTACGCCAGGTAAAACACTTCGTTAAGCTCTGCGCTCACCGGGCTATTGTCCGGGTTGGAGGGCATTACATCACTCATGTGTTTCCACCAGCGCTGGCAGACGTCGGTGTTGGCCACCGCGTTCCAGCGCTCTTCGGACTCAATTTCCACCGTCGCGAACAGCAGATTACGGGCTTTATCGAGATAAATGGCGTAATGGTGCGCGCCATGCGCTTTCAGCACCGCTTCCAGCTCGGGCCAGATGGGGTTATGGCGACGTTCATACTCTTCGTGTGCATTGGGGTTCACCTGCATCACAAAGGCTTTGCGGATCATAGTGCCTCCAGGTAGAGCTCGCGAACTTCGTCACGGCTGGCGGTGCGCGGGTTGCACGGTGCGCAGGGGTCCGCCAGCGCTTTGTCCAGCCAGCCTTCGATATCTTCTTTGGTGACGCCCAGCTTACTGAACCCAGAAGGAATGCCCACGCGCGCGCTGAGATCGCGAATCGCCTGAATCGCCGCCATGCTCGCCGCTTCGTCGCTCATCCCTTTAGTATCGACACCCATCGCCTGCGCCACGCGGGCAAAGCGGGCAACGGCATTCGGACGGTTAAAGTTTTCGATGATTGGCAGCAGGATGGCATTGCAGACGCCGTGCGGCAGGTTGTGCGTTGCGCCCGGCTGGTGGGCGAGGGCGTGAACCAGGCCCAGACCCGCGCTGTTAAACGCCATGCCCGCCAGGTACTGACCAAAGGCCATCTGCTCACGCGCTTCAATGTTATGACCGTCGTCGACGGCTTCAGGCAGCCACAGGTTGATCAGGCGAATGGCTTCCAGCGCGTTGGCATCGGTCAGCGGATGCGCGCCCACGGAAACATACGCTTCTACCGCGTGGGTGAGGGCATCCATCCCGGTTGCGGCGGTGACGGACGCCGGGATATCCAGCATCACGCTGGCATCGTCAACGGCAATATCCGGGATGATGTTCGGGTCGATGATGACCTCTTTCACCTGACGCGCAGAGTCAATGATGACCGCGTTGCTGGTCATCTCGGCAGCGGTTCCGGCGGTGGTGTTGATGGCGACCAACGGCACGCCCGCATTTGTCACTTTGCCCACTCCAGAGTAGGCCGTAGACGGGCCGGGGTTAGCGGTGAGGATTTTCACGGCTTTGGCAGTGTCGATCGGGCTGCCGCCGCCGAAAGCGATCACGTAATCGCAATCTGCAGCTTTGTACGCCGCATAGCCTTTTTGCACCAGCTCTTCGGTCGGATTAGGGAAGACGTCATCAAACAGGTGATAAGACATCTGATGTTCGTCGAGGGCAGCGAAAAGGCTGTCCAGCAGGCCGAGTTTGACCAGTTGCCCGTCGGTCACAATCAGTGCTTTACCCCACTGTTTGTTGGCGACCAGCTTGACCATATCACCGATAGCACCTGCGCCATGCAGGCTGATTTTGGGAAGGGCTAACATAAAGCTCATCATATTCTCCTTAACATTGATTTTGGGAAATCCAGTTCCCCTCACCCTAACCCTCTCCCCAAAGGGCGAGGGGACTGTCCGGTGCGGTCCCGTGCTCGGGAGCCAAACAACGGCTCAGCGCGGTTTTCACCCTCTCCCCAAAGGGGCGAGGGGACTGTCCGGTGCGGCCCCGTGCTCGGGAGCCAAACAACGGCTCAGCGCGGTTTTCACCCTCTCCCCTTTGGGGAGAGGGCAGGGGTGAGGGGCAAATTAAAGGCGCCTGCGCTGCATGATCCGGCGGTAGATAATCGGCAGTGAAATCACCACGATCAGCATCGCGCCGACGATAATCGACATCACAATGCCCGGCACGTTGAGCAGGCTCAGGCCAAAGGTCACCAGCCCCATCAGGAAGGCGGCAATCACCACGCCCACCATGCTGCCGGACCCGCCGAGGATATTGACCCCACCCAGCACCGCCATCGTTACTACCGCCAGTTCCCAGCCCATCGCAATCGTCGGGCGGGTACTGCCCAGGCGCGAGGTCAGCAATACCGACGCCAGGCCCGCCATTAACCCCACCAGGGCAAACAGGATCAGGTTGTGGCGCTTCACATTGATGCCGGAGTACCACGCGCCCGTTGGGTTGTTGCCGATGGCGTAAGTGCGGCGACCGAAGTTGGTACGATGCAGCAGGAAGGCGAATACGACGGCGAGAACAATAAACAGTGCAAACTCAAACGACAGTGCCCCAAAGACATAGCCCTGACCGAACCAGGCAAAGCTGTCCGGGTAAGCGTTAAGCGCCTGATCGCCGAGCAGGATGTAGGTGATGCCACGGTACAGGCTCATAGTGCCGATGGTGATGACGATGGACGAGAGGTTAAAGCGCGTCACCAGCAGGCCATTGAACAACCCGCACAGCAGACCCACACCCAAGCCGACGCAGACCAGCAGCGGCGTGTCCAGGCCCGCTGCGGCGCAGAAGCCCATCACCGTGGAACTCAGCGCGATGGTGGACGCCACCGACAGGTCAATTTCACGGGCAATAATCAGCATCGCCATCGGCAGCACGATGATCGCCTTTTCCGTGAAGTTGAAGGTGGCGTCAGAAAGGTTCCAGATATTCAGGAAATAGGGCGAGGCCAGCGAGTTGGCTATGAACACGGCCAGCGTCACCGCCAGTAAAAAGCCTTCCCAGCAGAGCACGCGCTGCCAGAAGGGGGTTGCGGTGGGAACCTTGTTCACCGCATTGGACGTCAGCATTTTGGTCATGATTTCACCGCCACTTTCTGTCGCGCCAGGGCCGCATCGCGCAGGATAAGACGCCCTTTGCGTTTGTTGCCACGTTCATTCAGCAGAACCGCAATGACAATCACCGTGCCGGAGATCGCCATCTGCCAGAAGGGGGAAACACCGATGACGGGCAGCGCGTTGTTGATGACGCCGAGGAACAGCGCACCCAACAAACAACCCAGCACCCGGCCTGTTCCGCCCATGGTACTGATGCCGCCAATCACACAGGCTGCCACGACCTGCAGTTCAAAACCGTTAGCCACGTCGACATACGCCACGGCGAAGCGGGAAATCCACAGGTAACCGCAAAACCCCGCCAGCGCACCGGACAGGCAGAAACTGACGAACTGCATTTTCCCGGCGTTGATCCCGGTGTAGTACGCCGCCGTGGCGTTGCCGCCTGCGGTGTAGAGGGCGCGCCCTGTCCGGCTGTAGCGCAGGAAATAGCCCACCACCAGCAGCGCGGCAATCGCACACCAGCTCAACAGCGGTAAACCGAGCAGAGAGGCGCGCGGCAGGCCGAGGAAGTCGGCGCTCATCTGGTGGGAGTTGATCCAGCCGCCGTCCGAGAGCAGGAAGATAATGCCGCGATAAATACTCATGGTGCCGAGCGTGACCACGATGGCCGGAATGCCCATCTTCCAGACCAGCAGGCCGTTGATCATCCCCATGACCAGTCCGAGCGCGGTTGCCAGAATCAGCAGTGCCCAAACCGGAATGGCTGGGTAGTGGAAATTCAGCAGGGCAACAATCATGCCGGTCAGCGCGAGGTTTGCCGCCATCGACAAATCAATGCCTTTGGTCAGCAGGACCATCATCTGCCCGAGCGCGAGGATGATAAGAATGGAGGTGTCGTTAAACATCTCCACCAGGTTACCGGGGCCGATAAACGACGGCACGCGGCTGCCGATGGCGAGCACCATCAGCACGATCACACCGCCCAGCAGGGCTTCGCGGTGTTTCAGGAGTTGTTGCCACATTATGCTGCCTCCTTACCGGCGCCGCTGGCGGCGCTGACGATGGTTTCCGCTGTCGCCTCACCGGCCTGATACTCTGCGACCATCAGCCCTTCGTGCATCACGATGATCCGGTCCGCCATGCCCATCACTTCCGGCAGCTCCGACGACACCATAATCACCGCCAGCCCGTGGGAGACCAGTTCAGACATAAACTGATGCACCGCCGCTTTCGAGCCGATATCAATGCCTTTGGTCGGTTCGTCGAGGATGATGACGTCCGGGTGAGTGGCGAGCCATTTGCCAATGACGACTTTTTGCTGGTTGCCGCCGGAGAGCGTTTCAACCGCCTGTTTCCAGCTAAAGGCCTTCACCTGCAGGCGTTTGGCATATTCATCCGCCAGCGCCCACTCTTTGGCATCGTTGAGCACGCCGTTGGGGTTGAGTTTGCCAAGCTGCGGCAGGCTGATGTTCTGGGCAATCGGCATTTCGATAATCGCCCCCTGCTTCTGCCGCTCTTCCGGCACGCAGACAATCCCGGCCTGAATCGCATCCGCAGGCTGGCGGAAACGTACCGTTTTGCCATTGAGCACAATTTCGCCAGAGGAAGGGCGGGAAACACCAGAGAGCGCCTGCATTAACTCGGTACGCCCGGCACCCACCAGCCCATAGAAGCCGAGGATTTCCCCTTTACGCAGGGAGAAGTCAATATGGGCGAACTCGGTAGGATGGCAGAGGTCTTTGACTTCCAGCACCGTGTCGCCCCTTTCGCAGGCGACTTTCGGGTAGGTCTGGGTAATGGCACGCCCCACCATCATCGCCACCATGCGCTCTTCGGTGATCTCCTGCATGGCGCCGGAGCCGATGTACACGCCGTCGCGCAGAATGGTGTAGTAGTCCGCCAGGGCGAAGATTTCATCAAACTTGTGCGAGATAAACAGGATGGCTTTGCCCTCTTGTTTTAATCGCTCAACGATTTGATAAAACTCCAGAATTTCATGTTGCGACAGGGCGGCGGTAGGTTCGTCGAGAATAACCACCTGCGCTTCAAACGACAGCGCACGGGCAATCGCCACCATATGACGCTGGGCGATGCTCAGCGTTTTGAGCGTGGCACGTGGGTCAATCTGCACTTCGAGGCGGGTCAGAATATCCCGCGCTTTCTGGTGCATGGTGGGCCAGTCGAGCTTTTTCAACAGACCTTTATAGATGTACTGACCGACGAAAATATTCTCCGTAACGGACAGTTCGTCGAACAGCACGGTTTCCTGGTGTATGGCGGTGATCCCCACCTTGTGCGCAGATTCCGGGGTCGGAAGCTGAATGGGAATGGCTTTATAAAGGATTTCGCCCTCTTCAGGCTGGTAAATACCGGTCATGACTTTGACCAGCGTGGACTTGCCCGCGCCATTTTCGCCGATGAGGGCGGTGACGCTACCGGGCCAGAGGTCGAGCTGTACGTTCTCAAGAGCACGCACACCAGGGAAGATCTTGGTGATGCCCTTGAGCGACAGCAGGGGTGTGGATGCCGTCATGATGTTCTCCATATATCCCCTCTCATCTCGGGAAAGGGTCACAGTGAGGGCGGCGTGCGGCCTGATGCCCTCACCCCGACCCTCTCCCACTGGGAGAGGGAGAAGGGATTAGAAAATTTTCGAGAACTTATCAATGTTGCTGGCATCGTAAACGAACGGCTCTGCCATTGCGCCACTGCCGTCAGCATCCAGTTTCACCTTGCCGAGTTTGCCCATATTGGCCTCGGTTTTGGTTGCTGTGCCTTTAACCAGATCATCCGCCAGGTAGGTTGCGGCGTAGCCCAGATCGATCGGGTTCCAGATAGCGAAGCTTTTCGTTGCCCCGGATTTGACCGCTCCCGCCATTTCAGACGGCAGGCCCAGGCCGGTGACATACACTTTGCCAATCTTGCCCTGGTCTTTTACCGCCTGTGCCGCGGCCACAATACCCACGGAAGACGGGGAGACAATCACTTTCAGGTCCGGGTAAGATTTGAGCAGGCCGACCGCTTCGCGGTAGCTCTTATCGGAGAGATCGTCACCGTAGGCGACGGTCACCAGATTGACAGACGGGTACTTCGGCAGCACCTTTTTCATCTCTTCAATCCAGATATTCTGGTTGGTAGAGGTTGGCGTTGCGCTGAGGATCGCTACATCGCCTTTTTCCACATTCAGCGCTTTCAGCGCATCGGCCGCCAGCTTGACGTTGGTTTCGCCAATCAGGGCATTGTTAGACGGGTTCAGGTGAATCTGACGCCCGCCTTTCGCCACCCCGGAATCCCAGGAGACGACTTTAATGCCACGCTGCATGGCTTTTTTCAGTACCGGGACCACGGCATCCGGATCGTTCGCGGAAATGGCGATCGCATCCACGCCCTGAGCGATCAGGCCGTTAAGCACTTCGATCTGTGCTTCTGCGGTGGTGGTGGTGGGACCGGTATAGATAACTTTGACATCACCTAACTCTTTGGCGGCTTCCTGCGCGCCGGTGTTTGCTGCTTCAAAAAAACCATTTCCTAATGATTTCGCTACGAGCGCGATTTTGACTTCTGCTAAAGCGGAACCGGACAACGCCAGAGCGGCAACGGTGAGGATTAAGCTTGTCTTTATTTTCATTGCTTTTACTCCACTGAGTTAGATTCCCGTCGTCTTTCACATTGCAGGTGCGTTGGCGTTCTCACGAACCCCAGTCACTTACTCTTGTAAGCTCCTTGGGATTCGCTGCGACGCCGCCTTCCTGCACTGCGAAATCCATAGGGAATAGATTGTTTGCAGGTAACAGAGTTTCCCCTTCGGATCGTTGCCCGAAGGGGTTATTAGACGTTCTTATTGGTACAGCTCTAGCGCACTGGCCAGCGGGGTGACGCCAAAGCGTTTACCCAGCGCGATCAACTCTTCCCGGGTGATGGTCTGTTTCATGCCCCCCATGGAATAGACTTTTACCAGCACTTCTGCGGATTTCTCCGCGGTATCGATGAGACCAAAGGTTTCATCAAGATTGGGGCCGCTGCCGAAGACGCCGTGGAACGGCCACAGCACCAGAGAATGCGTATTCATGGCCTCTGCGGTAGCCTGACCGATTTCATCAGTACCCGGAACCATCCACGGCAGAATGCCGACGCCATCCGGGAAGACCACCAGACATTCGGTGCTCCCTTCCCATAGTTTGCGGGTAATAAGGTCAGAATCATTTTCCAGCACGTAGGTCAGGGCGATCAGGTTAGTGGCATGACAGTGCATGATGACACGATCTTTGCCATCGGTGGCCTTGATGCGCTCGCAGTGTGACAGGAAGTGGGCCGGCAGTTCAGAGGTCGGCACCGCTTCGTTCGTCAGACCCCATAGAATGTGGTAGCCCGCGCCGTCGCTGTCCACTTTGACCACGCCGAGGTTGGCGGTCGGATCGAGCTGGACGTTACGGAAGAATTTGCCGGAACCGGTAACGATAAACGGCGTGTTGGCGAGCAGCGGCATCGGCTGGCTCAGCGCGATGTAACGCGGCTCAGCATGAAAATCAGCTTCATACGGGGCGATGTCCGCATCATCCAGACGCAGCGTGAGGTTGCCGCCGTTGCGCTCATCCCAGCCTTTGAGCCAGGCATCAGAGGTCGCTTTGATCATGCCCTGGGTGAACCAGGAATCGGTAATGGTCTGCATAGTCTTATGGTTCCTGTTGTATCGGTGAGGTTTTTCCCCTCACCCTAACCCTCTCCCCAAAGGGGCGAGGGAACTGTCAGTGCGGTTTTCTCCCTCTCACCCCGTAGGGGGGAGGGAACTGTTCGGTTTTCTCCCTCTCCCTTTTAGGGAGAGGGCCGGGGTGAGGGTCAATCACCCACGCTTGTTTAATATCTCTTTCTCATACGCACGCACGCTCTCCAGCCACTGGCTGCCGGCCGGGGTGTCGTGACGCTGGCAATACATCTCCCACACGGCCTGCCACGGTAAGCATTTCTGCTCTTCCAGCAGCGCCAGGCGCGCGGTGTAATCACCGTCTGCTTCCAGTTGGCGCAGTTGCTCAACCGGCTCCAGCAGGGCGCGTAGCAGGGCTTTTTTCATGTTGCGGGTGCCGATCACCCAGGCGGCGATACGGTTGATAGAGGCATCAAAGAAATCGAGGCCAATGTGCACACGGTCGAACAGGTTGTGGCGTACGATCTCGCTGGCGATCGCCTGGGTTTCGTCATCCAGCAGGACGACGTGGTCGCTATCCCAACGTACCGGGCGGCTGACGTGCAGCAGCAGGCGCGGCACATAGAGCATGGCGGCGGAAATTTTGTCGGAAATCACTTCGGTTGGATGGAAGTGACCGGCGTCCAGACACAGGGCGGTCTGGCGGCTGGCGGCATAGCCCAGGCAGAATTCGTTGGAGCCGACGGTATAGCTCTCCGCCCCAATACCGAACAGTTTGCTTTCCACAGCGTCGATGTGGTGAGCCTGGTCGAACTTCTCGCTCAGCGCTTCGTCAAGGGCTGCCATCAAACGCTGGCGCGGCGCCAGGCGATCAACGGTGATGTCTTTCATGCCATCCGGCACCCAGATGTTCATCACTGATGGGGTTCCCAGTTGCTCACCGAAGTAGGCAGAAACGCGGCGGCTGGCTTTCACATGATCAATCCAGAACTGGCGAATCTCGTCGTTCGCATGAGAGAGAGTAAACCCGTCTGCGCTGAGCGGATGCGAGAAACAGGAGGGGTTGAAATCCAGACCCAGTTTGTTGGCTTTTGCCCACTCCACCCAGTTTTCGAAGTGCTCAGGCTTGATGGCATCGCGGCTGACTGACGTGCCGGCCTCGTGGTAAATCGCGTGCAGATTCAGGCGTTTCGGGCCGGGGATCAGGCTCAGTGCCTGCTCCAGATCCGCTCGCAGCTCGGTGGCGTTACGCGCTTTGCCTGGGTAATTACCCGTTGCCTGGATGCCGCCGGTCAGGCTGCCTTCCGGGTTTTCAAAACCGGCGACGTCATCACCCTGCCAGCAGTGCATGGAGACCGGCAGCCTGTCGAGCTGGCGCAGCGCCTCTTCGACATCAATGCCTACCGCGGCGAAACGCTGTTTAGCAATTTCCCAGGCTTGTTCAAGTTGAGTGGTCATGCGCAAAGCTCCTTAGTCTGTCGTTTTTGCTGAAACCGCACGACGTAGCGGGCAATTTCGTTATCAGGATTCGGGGTGTAAGTGGTCAGCGCGTAGCTGGCGGTCACCACCTCACGGAACATGTCGACGCTGGTGAGTTCATTGAGCGTCATCAGTTGCACACCGATGTTGCCGAGGGTCGAGGCTTCAATGGGGCCAGCCACTACCGGCAAGCCGCAGGCGTCGGCGCAAAGCTGGTTCAAAAGCTGGTTCTGGCAGCCGCCGCCCACAATATGCAATTGCGTGAAGGGCGTGCCGCGAAGCAGGGCCAGTTCACCGAGGATGTCGGCGTAGAGCAGCGCCAGGCTGTCAAAAATGCAGCGTGCCAGTTCGGCATCGCTTTGTGGGACAGGCTGGTGGCTTTCGCGACAGGCGGCCTGGATCTCGTCACTCATATTGAGCGGGTTAATAAAGCGCTCATCATTGGGATTGATGACGAAACCGCAGGAGGGCAGGGCACGGGCGTCGGCAATCAGCGCAGGCAGGTCGTCTACGTTGCGCTCTTTCAGCACCCGCTGGAGCAACCACAGGCCCATGATATTTTTCAATACCCGGTAGCGGCCTTCAGCCCCGCCTTCATTGGTAATGTTGGCCGCCAGCGCATCGTCACCGGTATAAGGCGTGGTGCTTTCAAAGCCCATCAACGACCAGGTGCCGGAAGAGAGGTAAGCGGAATCGGCATGTTTAAGCGGTGAGGCGATGACCGCGCTGGCGGTGTCATGACTGGCAACGCCCACCACCGGGATGGCTTCACCCTGCGGGCTTTGCCAGTGTCCAATCATGTTACCGGGATGCGTCGGTGTGCCAAACCAGGACGCGGGCGCCCCCGTCCAGTTAAGCAGCGTCTCGTCCCAGCTGTCGGTTTCAATATTCACCAGTTGGGTGGTGGTGGCGTTGGTGTATTCCCAATTCAGTTTGCCGGTCAGGCGGAAGCTGAAATAATCGGGGATCAGCAAGGCATGCGCGACGGAGGTCATCACCTCCGGTTGCTGTTGGGCGAGGGCGCGAAGCTGATACAGGGTATTGAAGGGGAGAAACTGGATCCCACTGCGGCGGTAGATATTGGCTTTGCCAAGCTGCTCCTGCGCGCAGGACATGATGCCATCGGTGCGATGGTCGCGATAAGAGATGGGTAATCCGACGCGCTCCCCATGCTTATCGATCAGCACATAATCAACGCCCCAGGTATCGATACCGATGCTGTCGATGGTCACCCCCTCGGCACAGGCTTTTTCCAGCCCCAGGCAGATTTCATCTTCGAGCGCATCGATATCCCAACAGTCGACGCCGTGCTTTTTCTCCAGATAGTTGGCAAAGCGGTGAACTTCACGCAGCGTGAGCGTCCGCTGTTCTGTCGCGTAGCAGGCCAGCATTACCCGACCGCTGGAGGCACCTAAATCGACGGCGACACAATGGCGAAAAGTCATGGTGAGGTCCTTGTGAGAGTGGTTACCCCCAGTCTAAAAAAAGGACGTCGTTGTAACCTTCTTGCCAATGACAGCCCTCTGACGGGACTGGCAAGAAAGCAAAGGTGAAAGTGAGGGAGTTCACAATTTCCAGTAAAAGCGGCGGATTTAAAGGGTGTGACGCATGCCGCAATTCCTGATCTTTCCTGCCTTTTCTTGAAAAACCGACAGGCTTTGCCACGTTTGCGGTTAAAAATTCAAGGTGCGATTGACCACCCTTAATTACTATTTTGAGAACATTTCTCATTAGTGAGTGGGGCAATCATGACCGTATTACACAGCGCGGATTTTTTTCCTTCGGGCATCACGCCAGTTGCTATCGAACCGCGATTGCCCCAGGCGGCGTTTCCTGAACATCATCATGATTTTCATGAGATTGTGATTGTTGAGCACGGCACCGGTATTCATGTGTTTAACGGTCAGGCATATACCATCAGCGGTGGAACGGTCTGTTTCGTTCGCGATCACGACAGGCACTTATATGAACATACTGACAACCTTTGCCTGACCAATGTGCTCTATCGCTCACCGGATGCGTTTACGTTCCTCGCCGGGTTAAACGAACTCTTGCCGCAGGAGCAGGATGGGCATTACCCCTCCCACTGGCGTGTTAATCAGTGTGTCCTGCAGCAGGTGCGGCAGATTATTGGTCAGATGGAAACCCTGGGTGAGGCGCTGGATATGCCGACTACCGCCAACCGCGAAATTCTCTTTATGCAGTTGCTGGTGCTGCTGCGTAAAAGCAGTCTGGAGGAGGGGGCGTTCAGTAATGATGCGCGGCTTAATCAGTTAATGTCCTGGCTTGAGGACCATTTTGCCGAAGAGGTGTGCTGGGAGTCACTGGCAGATCGCCACGCGCTGTCGCTGCGGACTCTGCATCGTCAACTCAAAAGCTATACCGGGCTGACCCCGCAGCGCTATCTCAACCGGCTGCGACTCATCAAGGCACGCCATATGTTACGTCACGGCGACGATAGCATTACGGATATCGCTTATCGCTGCGGTTTCGGCGACAGTAACCACTTTTCGACCCTTTTTCGCCGCGAATTCAACTGGTCGCCGCGCGATATTCGTCAGGGGCGTGATGTGCAATTGCAATGACGGTAACGAGAAGGCTGTCACCGATTTTTCGTCGCAAATCAGCTAATACTTATCGGTTGTTTAAGGCTGAGGTGACGTCGTGGCAAGCCAGTTAATTCTTCGTAGCGCCGATTTTTTCCCCCGGCCCGGGCAGACCGTTGCCGTGGCGGATCGCTATCCGCAAAATGTGTTTGCCGAGCATACGCATGAGTTTTATGAGCTGGTGCTGGTCTGGCGTGGCAACGGCTTGCATGTGCTCAACGACCGGCCCTATCGCATCACCCGTGGCGATCTGTTTTACATCCGCGCGCAGGACAAACACTCCTATGCCTCGGTCAACGATCTGGTCCTGCAAAATATCATCTACTGCCCCGATCGCTTGTCGCTCAATCTTGACTGGGCCGCGCATATTCCCGGCCTGAATGATGAACAGTGGACCTCGCACTGGCGCATTGGCAGCACCGGAATGACCCAGGCGCGGCAGGTGATCACGCAGCTCGAACAGGAAAGTAGCAAAAATGATCCGCTGGCGAACGCCATGGCGGAAGCCTTATTCGCTCAGTTGGTCATGACCCTTAAACGCCATCGCTTTGCCGCTGATAACCTCGCCGCCGCTAACAGCGAACCGCTGCTGGATAAACTTATCACTGCGCTTTCAGGCAGTCTCAATCGCAGCTTCCTGCTGGAGCAGTTTTGTGAACAGGAGCGGTGCAGCGAGCGCGCGCTACGTCAGCAATTTCGCACCCAGACCGGGATGACCATCAACCACTACCTGCGCCAGCTGCGGATTTGCCACGCGCAGTACCTGTTGCAACATACGGAGTTGATGATAGGTGAGGTATCTACCCGTTGTGGCTTTGAAGACAGCAATTACTTTTCGGTGGTTTTTACCCGTGAAACCGGCATGACGCCCAGTCAGTGGCGGCAGCGCCATAACGAAGCGGCATAGAATCCTTGCCACCCGACATTTCCTTATGCCGCATAGACTTGTTTACATAACAGAATGTTATAACCATAATAAAACTACGGCATTGATAAACATTTTCAATAGCATTTAACTAACTATAATGAACCAACTGCTTACGCGGCGTTAACATACCCGCCGCCCGACAATAATGGAGATTAGTATGAGCTATACACTGCCATCCCTGCCGTACGCCTACGATGCACTTGAGCCTCATTTCGACAAGCAGACGATGGAAATCCATCACACTAAACACCACCAGACCTACGTTAACAACGCCAATGCGGCGCTGGAAAGCCTGCCAGAATTCGCTAACCTGTCTGCGGAAGAGCTGATCACCAAACTGGATCAACTGCCGGCTGACAAAAAAACCGTTCTGCGTAACAACGCGGGCGGTCACGCTAACCACAGCCTGTTCTGGAAAGGCCTGAAAAAAGACACCACCCTGCAGGGCGACCTGAAAGCCGCTATCGAGCGTGACTTCGGTTCCGTTGATAACTTCAAAGCTGAATTTGAAAAAGCAGCAGCAACCCGCTTCGGTTCTGGCTGGGCGTGGCTGGTGCTGAAAGGCGACAAACTGGCTGTGGTTTCTACCGCTAACCAGGATTCCCCGCTGATGGGTGAAGCGATTTCTGGCGCGTCTGGCTTCCCGATCGTGGGCCTGGACGTGTGGGAACACGCTTACTACCTGAAATTCCAGAACCGCCGCCCGGACTACATCAAAGAGTTCTGGAACGTGGTGAACTGGGACGAAGCAGCAGCACGTTTCGCTGCTAAGAAGTAATGTTTCGTTAAATTTCCCGTGGTAACGCGGGAGATTTCAGCCCTCACTGATGCTGTCAGTGGGGGCTTTTTTATGGCTGCAACTCAGCGTCAAGATGTAAAGAAACGCTGATCTGATAAAAATGAAATATAGTTTTGATTTTGCATGTGAGATCACTTTTCTGAGTGTGACGACGTTCTAGCATTTCGCTATCAGCGCTGGAAACGCTCCTGAAAATGGGCGAGATGGCGCACAAAAAATCACTGATGTATTACAGGTGGCGATATGCAAATCAAACGTGCAATTGAAAAAATCCCGGGTGGGATGATGCTGGTTCCTCTGTTTCTGGGGGCGCTGTGCCATACCTTCTCACCGGGTGCCGGGAAGTATTTTGGTTCCTTCACCAATGGCATGATTACCGGTACCGTGCCCATTCTGGCGGTGTGGTTTTTCTGCATGGGCGCCTCCATTAAGCTCAGCGCGACGGGTACGGTATTGCGCAAGTCCGGTACCCTGGTGGTGACGAAAATCGCCGTGGCCTGGGTGGTTGCAGCGGTGACCTCACGTTTGATTCCCGCTCACGGTGTGGAGGCGGGCTTCTTTGCCGGGCTGTCGACGCTGGCGCTGGTGGCCTCGATGGACATGACCAACGGCGGGCTGTATGCCTCCATCATGCAGCAGTACGGCACCAAAGAAGAGGCCGGGGCGTTTGTGCTGATGTCTCTCGAATCGGGTCCGCTGATGACAATGGTTATCCTTGGCACGGCAGGAATTGCTTCGTTTGAACCGCATGTGTTTGTCGGTGCGGTGCTGCCCTTCCTGATTGGCTTTGGGCTGGGTAACCTCGACCCCGAATTACGGGAATTTTTTACCCGCGCGGTGCAGACGCTGATCCCCTTCTTTGCCTTTGCGCTCGGCAACACCATTGATTTAAGCGTTATCGCCCAGACCGGCCTGCTCGGTATTCTGCTTGGGCTGGCGGTGATTGTGATAACCGGTATTCCATTGATTATTGCTGACAAGCTGATCGGTGGCGGGGACGGAACCGCAGGGCTTGCTGCCTCAAGCTCTGCCGGTGCGGCGGTCGCAACGCCGGTGCTGATTGCTGAGATGGTGCCAGAGTTTAAAGCGATGGCACCGGCCGCGACCGCATTGGTGGCCACATCGGTTATTGTGACCTCCATTCTGGTGCCGATCCTGACCTCTGTCTGGTCACGTAAAGTGAAAGGGGATGCGGCAGAAGCCGAGTTGCGCGGTGCGGTGAAATAGCGTGGATCTTTAAAAGAGAAACCGGCCTGGCAGGCCGGTTTTTTGTTAGTGGCGTATACCAAAAATCTCATCAACCTGCGCACACTCGGCTTGCGTTAACTCACCGCCAAAATTACGCGAAGTGGCGCCGCAATAGTTAAATTTCCGCGAAACTACCGTTTTGATGGTGGTGACAAAATCCTCGCCAATCGTGTAAATCGACATGAACTTGCCTATTTCACGTTGGGCGTCATGCAAGGCCGCCAAATCGTTTTGTTTCCACGCCTCACGCGCGTTGACGAACAGCTCTGGCATCACATTATTTAATCCAGAGATGACTCCCGCGCCGCCTGCCAGCAGGTTTGGAATAAAATACTCGTCATAACCCGAAAGCACCGCGAAATCCTCACGGATTTTTTCAGTCGCCAGAATGATATTACGGGTATGCGACTGGCAATCGACCGTGTCTTTGATACCCGCAAAGTTCGGGAATTCTGCTGCCAGCGTTGCCACCAGTTCTGGCGTTAGATCGCAGCCAGTGCGTGCCGGGAAGTTATAGGCGAACCATTTGCCGCTCAACCGTTGCCCCAGGTGACGGAAATAACTTAACAACTGTGCCGGCGATTGTCCGTAGTAATAGGGCGGCAGCACCATCACAGCTTGATAGCCGGTGTGGAAGGCTTCATTTGCCATCCGCTCTACATCATTCATGCAGGTCGAGGAGACGTTCGCGACCAGGGTGCCGGCAGTCATGCCGCGTGCTTCACGAATCAGCATCAGGCGCTCGTCAAGCGTGAAAGAGGCAAACTCCCCGATGCTCCCCATCAGCAAGACCACATCAATTCTGGCATCGGTCAGGCGTGCAATATGCTGCCTCAGTCCGTTCAGATCGACTTTACCGTCGGGCGTCATGGGGGTAATGGACGGGCACCAGACGCCGAAAAATTCATTTTCAGTCTTCACGTCACTGTCTCCTTGAATGTGAAATAGCGTTTCAGTTATTCAATTAAGAGATAGCACGTCCCGGCGGAGGGCACGCGAACCGGTGTCTCATTTCTGCACGATTTTGCAGTAAAAAGTGTGGTGTAATACCCGAACAATTCTAGCGGCTGGGGGAAAAGATGCGGCATCCGGTTAATGTTTATACAGGGAAAATAAAGGATTATGTGGGCGGTAAGCCCAGTGCTATCGCTAAACTCCAGGTCGACGGGGAGTTAACCTTAACGGATCGTGGTCTGGTGGGGGATGAACAGGCGGAAAAGGTGATTCATGGCGGGCCGGACAGAGCGCTTTGCCATTATCCGCGAGAGCATTATGCTTTCTGGCGTCAAACGTTCCCTGACGACGAGGCGCTCTATTACGCCCCCGCCTTCGGTGAAAATCTGTCGACGGAAGGGCTGACGGAACGGAATGTTTTTATCGGTGATATTTTTCGCTGGGGAGAGGCCCTGATTCAGGTGACGCAGCCGCGATCGCCCTGCTATAAACTCAACTTTCACTTTAACGTCAGCGACATGGCGTCGCAAATGCAGGCCAGTGGGCGCGTAGGCTGGCTGTATCGGGTGATTGCGGGTGGAAAGGTGCCAGCTGACTCACCGCTGGAGCTGGTGTCTCGTACCAGCGATGTCAGCGTTCAGGACGCCGCGGCTATTGCCTGGCATATGCCGTTCGATGACGACCAGTACCGTCATTTGCTCTCTGCGGCCGGTCTCTCAGCAAGCTGGGCCAGAACGATGCAGAAGCGTCGTTTAAGTGGGGTTATCGAGGATAATTCGCGAAGATTGTGGGGAAAATAAACCCGACGTCCCTCTCCTTGCAGAGAGGGAAATCGGATCTTTATGCGCGTTTGTACAGCGGCAGCCAAATCGTTAAACGTAATCCCCCCAGCGGGCTGTCGTCGGCTTTCACCCAACCACGGTGCTGCTGAATGGCAGTTTCTACGATAGCCAGCCCCAGTCCCGTGCCCCCTGATTCGCGATCGCGCGCCTCGTCGGTACGGTAGAAAGGACGGAAAATCTGCTCTCTGTCTTCCGGGCTGACGCCAGGGCCATCGTCATCCACGTTGATGGTGATGCCCTCTTTGTCGACCGAGAAGTTCACTTCAATTTTGGTGTGTGAATAGCGCAGGGCGTTACGCACGATATTCTCCAGCGCACTTTCCAGCGCGTTGGGGTTACCGTACAGCGGCCACGGGCCTGGCGGGAAGTTCACCGTCAGCGTTTTGCCCACCTGCTCGGCTTCAAATGCGGCGTTATCCAGTACCTCATTCCACAGATGGTTCGCCTTCACGGTTTCGCTCACCAGCGCGGCTTTCTGCTGATTGCGCGACATCACCAAAAGATCGTTGATCATACTGTCGAGTCGCTGCGCTTCCGTTTCAATACGTTCCAGCTCTTTACTCTCACCACTGCGGCGACGCAGAAGGGCGGTACCCAACTGTAAGCGCGTGAGCGGTGTACGTAGCTCATGAGAGATGTCAGAAAGCAGACGCTGCTGTGACGTCATCATTCGCTCCAGCGCGGTGACCATCTGGTTAAAGCTGGCCCCGGCAGCAATGAACTCCTGTGGCCCGGCTTCCAGCTCCGGCCGCTGTCGTAAATTGCCTTGTGCCACTTCATCCGCCGCATTTTTCAACTTACGCGCTGGCCTTGCGAGGCTCCACGCCAGCCAGAGCAACAGCGGTGAGCTGATGAGCATGGTAACGATAAGCAGCAACAGCGGGCGGTCAAACAACAGGTTAATAAAGTCAGACTGAGAGTTGCTGGCAGGGCGGATAAGATAGAGCTGGTAATTATCTTCCCCGTCCCGGACGGAGAAGGGCCCTACCATCTCCACCCGACCATACTTTTTCTTTTGTGGGTGATCAGAGTTATCCGCCTGACCAATAAAATTGCGGATAATCTGCATTTCATTGCGTTCTGCGCCAATGACGCGGCCTTCGCTGGTGACCAGCAGCAGGCGTTGCCCCGGCGGAGCCCATTTATCGATAGCGCGGAATAATCTGCGCCACCACATCAGGTCATTAGGGGGATCGTTGACCAGTTCCGCCTCGACGTGCTGCTCAATCATCACGCCCTGACGCTGCTCGCTGTCGAGCAATTCCGTCATCTGGCGTGAATCCAGTTTTGGCACCATCAGGACCAGCATTAACACTAACGCCAGCGTCAGCCAGAAAATGGCGAAGATGCGGGCGGTCAAACTTCCTATCATGTAGCGGATACCATCAAATAGCCGCGGCCACGCAAGGTTTTAAACCACGGGTGACCGTCTTTGCGGTCCGGCAGTTTGCGGCGCAGGTTAGAGATATGCATGTCGATGGCGCGGTCAAACGGCGTCAGACGTTTACCCAGCACTTCCTGGCTTAAATGTTCGCGCGAGACAACTTGTCCCAGATGCTGTGCGAGCAGATAAAGCAGGGTGAATTCAGTGCCGGTGAGTTCAAGCGACTGACCATCGAAACTGGCTTCCTGGCGGCCTGGGTTGAGGCTAAGGCCATCCACTTCCAGCGTCGGTGAGCCGTTGTCGGTGTTCTGTTGCTGTTCGCTCCAGTGCGAGCGGCGCAAAATGGCGCGGATACGCGCGACCAGTTCGCGATCGTTAAACGGTTTCGGCAAATAGTCGTCCGCGCCCAGCTCAAGGCCGAGTACGCGATCCAGCTCGCTGCCGCGTGCCGTCAACATAATGACGGGTGTCTGGTGTGTCTGGCGTAGCTCTTTAAGGGTGTCGATACCATTTTTCTTCGGCATCATGACGTCGAGCAAAAGCAAATCGATGCTGTCATCAAGGAGGTTGAGCGCCTGCTCCCCATCATGGGCAACCTGCACATTAAAACCTTCCATGTCGAGCAGCTCTTTTAACAGGGATGTAAGCTCTCGGTCATCATCTACTAAAAGAATCTTATTCATTGTTTAAATACCTCCGAGGCAGAAATTACGTCATCAAGAGTCGCTAATCCATGACTTTACGTTGTTTTACACCCCCTGACGCATGTTTGCAGCCTGAATCGTAGACTGATTCTCGTTGATTCGCGACACATAAGATTTTGGGAGCAAATGATGCGCATTGTTACCGCTGCCGTCATGGCCTCAACACTGGCGCTCAGTACGGTTGGCCAGGCTGCTGAAGTCGTAACAGGCGATAACTGGCACCCGACTGATGGCATCGCGCAGCGTAACGGTCAGAACCATATGTTTGACGGCATAAATTTAACCGAGCATCAGCGTCAACAGTTGCGCGATTTGATGCAGCAGGCACGGCACGACCAGCCCCCTGTTAATGTTAGCGAAGTGGAGGCAATGCACCGCCTTATCACCGCAGAAAATTTTGATGAAACCGCCGTGCGGAATCAGGCAGAAAAAATGGCGCAGGAACAGATAGCGCGTCAGGTTGAGATGGCGAAAGTCCGCAACCAGATGTATCACCTGCTAACGCCTGAGCAGCAAGCGGTTTTGAACCAGAAGCATCAACAACGGATGACCCAACTGCGCGAAGTCGCGCAAATGCAGCAAGGTTCGCCGTTGAAGTTCTTCAGTAGCAGTAGTACCCAGCGTTCCCAGTAATGAACCCTGTTTTCCTTGCCATAGACACCATCCCTGTCTTCCCCCACATGATGTGGGGGTTTTTTTTGCCCCAAATTCAGACCCTTGATTTTCCGCCTGTGAAGTCGCCTTTCGTTATACTACCCACTGCACACAGTGGGAGCCTCTATGAATGAATCTTATGGGCGTCTGGTCAGCCGCGCTGCCATCGCAGCCACGATCATGGCGTCGTCATTATTGGTGATTAAAATCTTTGCGTGGTGGTACACCGGATCGGTAAGTATTCTGGCGGCGCTGGTGGATTCGCTGGTGGATATTGCCGCCTCGCTAACCAATCTGTTGGTGGTGCGTTATTCACTGCAACCGGCAGATGATGAACATACCTTTGGTCATGGAAAAGCGGAATCGCTCGCCGCGCTGGCGCAAAGTATGTTTATCTCCGGTTCAGCACTGTTCCTGTTTTTGACCGGCATTCAGCATCTGGCTAACCCGGAACCGATGTTCTCACCCGGTATAGGGATGATCGTCACGCTGATTGCTTTAGTCAGCACTGTGATCCTTGTCACCTTTCAGCGTTGGGTAGTGAGAAAAACCCAGAGTCAGGCGGTAAGGGCAGATATGCTTCATTATCAATCTGATGTTATGATGAACGGTGCAATTTTGGTCGCTTTGTGGCTGTCGTGGTATGGCTGGCATAGGGCGGATGCCCTGTTTGCTTTGGGCATCGGTTGTTATATTTTATACAGCGCATTACGTATGGGATATGACGCCGTTCAGTCTTTGCTGGATCGGGCGTTACCGGATGAAGAACGGCAGGATATTTTCAATATCGTCACCACCTGGCCGGGCGTCAGTGGTGCCCACGATCTTCGTACCAGGCAGTCCGGTCCTACACGGTTCATTCAAATCCATCTGGAGATGGAAGATAACCTTCCGCTGGTTCAGGCGCATATCGTCGCCGAACAGGTGGAACAGGCAATCCTGCAGCGTTTTCCCGGGTCAGATGTCATTATTCATCAGGATCCCTGCTCGGTAGTACCTCAAGGACGATAAGCGCGTTGCTGCTGTCGTATTTCGATGCAAAAAAAGAGAGTCAGACCCGCATTTCGTGTATAAATTACCGCCATATGGTCTGACCTGAATCAATTCAGCAAAAAGCGATTGATATAAAATTTGCATCATAATCGTTTGCCCCTCTGGGGCGTCATTTTGGCCAACAGAACATTATTTTTGCATTCCTAAGTTCAGAGGTAGTCATGATTAAAAAAATCGGTGTGTTGACAAGTGGCGGTGATGCGCCGGGCATGAACGCAGCAATTCGTGGCGTGGTCCGTGCAGCATTAACTGAAGGTCTGGAAGTCGCGGGTATTTATGATGGTTATCTCGGCCTGTATGAAGACCGTATGATTCAACTGGATCGCTATAGCGTGTCAGACATGATTAACCGTGGCGGCACCTTCCTCGGCTCTGCGCGTTTCCCGGAATTCCGCGAAGAGCACGTTCGCGCCGTGGCTATCGAGAACATGAAGAAACGGGGTATTGATGCGCTGGTCGTTATCGGCGGTGACGGCTCCTATATGGGTGCTAAGCGCCTGACTGAAATGGGCTTCCCGTGCATCGGCTTGCCTGGCACCATCGACAACGACGTAGCGGGTACTGACTACACTATCGGTTACTTCACCGCACTGCACACCGTGGTGGAAGCCATTGACCGCCTGCGTGACACCTCTTCCTCTCACCAGCGCATCTCCATCGTTGAAGTGATGGGCCGTTACTGTGGTGACCTGACCCTGGCCGCAGCCATTGCGGGTGGTTGTGAATTTATCGTACTGCCGGAAGTCGAATTCAGCCGCGAAGATCTGGTGGCTGAGATCAAAGCCGGCATCGCTAAAGGTAAGAAACACGCTATCGTTGCCATCACCGAGCACATCTGCGATATCGATGAGCTGGCGAAATACATCGAAACCGAAACTGAGCGCGAAACCCGTGCGACCGTGTTGGGCCACATTCAGCGCGGCGGCTCCCCGGTGCCATACGATCGTATCCTTGCTTCCCGCATGGGTGCTTACGCCATAGAACTGCTGCTGCAGGGCCACGGTGGTCGTTGCGTCGGTATTCAGAACGAGAAAATGGTTCACCACGACATCATCGATGCTATCGAGAACATGAAGCGTCCGTTCAAAGGTGACTGGCTGGACTGCGCTAAAAAGCTCTACTGATCCCCTTAAACGCCCTCCTTTTCGAGGGCGTTTATTTGCCTGTCGATATTCCCCAAAGTTATAGTCAATCTTTTTTTATTCTTTAATGATTGAATCGCTTTCTGGCAGGCTGAGCACATCAAAATACATAACCTGAGAGAGTGGGCGATGAATAAATGGGGCGTGGGGTTAACTTTGCTGCTGGCATCCGGCAGCGTTCTGGCAAAAGACATTCAATTACTGAACGTGTCATATGATCCAACGCGTGAGTTGTACGAACAGTACAACAAAGCGTTCAGTGCCCACTGGAAACAGGAAACGGGCGACACCGTTACCATTCGCCAGTCGCATGGCGGTTCCGGCAAACAGGCAACGTCCGTTATCAACGGCCTGGATGCCGATGTTGTAACCCTGGCGCTGGCCTACGACGTTGATGCGATTGCCGAACGCGGCAGTATCGATAAAAACTGGATCAAACGTCTGCCGGATAACTCCGCACCTTACACCTCGACGATCGTCTTCCTGGTGCGCAAAGGCAACCCGAAACAGATTCATGACTGGAATGACTTAATCAAACCGGGCGTGTCCGTCATTACCCCGAACCCGAAAAGCTCCGGTGGTGCGCGCTGGAACTACCTGGCTGCATGGGGTTATGCCCTGCATCAGAACGGCGGCGATCAGGCGAAAGCTCAGGAGTTCGTGAAGGCGCTGTATAAAAACGTTGAAGTGCTGGATTCGGGCGCCCGTGGCGCAACCAACACCTTCGTGGAACGTGGCATCGGCGACGTGCTGATTGCCTGGGAGAACGAAGCCCTGCTGGCGACGAACGAGCTCGGCAAAGATAAGTTCGAAATCGTGACGCCAAGCGAATCCATCCTCGCAGAGCCGACCGTCGCTGTTGTCGACAAAGTGGTCGCGAAGAAAGGCACGCAGCAGGTGGCCGAAGCGTACCTGAAGTATCTCTATACCCCAGAAGGGCAGGAGATTGCGGCGAAGAACTTCTACCGTCCGCGTGACAAAGATGTGGCAGCGAAATACGCCAACGAATTCCCGAAACTGAAGCTGTTCACCATTGACGATGTCTTTGGCGGCTGGACGAAAGCGCAGAAAGAGCACTTCTCCAACGGCGGCAAGTTCGACGAAATCAGCAAGCGCTAATCCCCAGGCGGCCCTTAACGGGGCCGTTTTTGTTTTTCCCCTCCGTACATCTTTTTCCCGTTTGACTGCGCTATGCTTCATGTTCTTCCAGAATTGAGGACGTCCGATGAAGATTGTGCTCCGAACCGCTATCGTCCTGATGATGCTAATATTGCTGGCTGCAGCATGGGGGGCGTACTGGTGGAACAGCAGCGATCGGGACCAGCTCCGCGAAAGAGTGCTAGGACAATGCGTCCCACATCAGCGCGATAACCAGCAGCCTGAACCCTGTGAGCAGGTCAATCTTGGCGCCGGTTACGTCCTGCTTAAAGATCGCAACGGCCCGCTGCAATACCTGTTGATGCCAACTTACCGTATCAACGGCATTGAGAGCCCCCTGTTGCTGAAACCGCACACCCCCAACTTTTTCTGGCAGGCCTGGCAATCGCGCAGGGTAATGGATAAAACGCGCGGCAGTCCGGTGCCGGATAACGTGATTTCTCTTACCATTAACTCGCGCACCGGCCGCACGCAGAATCACTTTCACCTTCATCTCTCGTGCCTGCGCAGTGATGTTCGTATTCAGCTCAACAATGAAGCCGCCAACATCAGCAGCCGTTGGCTGGCCCTGCCTGGGGGGCTGCGCGGGCATCACTATCTGGCACGACGAGTCACCGAAGCTGAACTGGTGCAGCGCAGCCCGTTCCTGATGCTGGCAGAAGAGGTACCGGATGCCCGTAACCATATGGGGCGCTATTCGATGGCCATGTTGCAGCAGGCGGATGGCTCGTTTGTCCTGCTGGCAACGCAGCGGGATCTGTTGACGTTTAACCGCGCATTTGCTGAGGAAATCCAGGATCATCAATGCGATATCCTGCAATAACCCCACCAGATTTGGCGTTTACCAGGCAAGCCTGCCGCCGTAGACTTGTCGAAATTTTCTACAGGAGACAGGTATGTCGCTCTGGTTTACTCACCCTCTGTTCCTTCCCTCGGTGATTGTTGGCATTACGATTCTGCTCTGGGCGACCTCGCTGCTACCGGAGTTTATTACCGCGCTACTATTTTTCACCGCCGCGATGATTGCCAAAATTGCGCCACCGGAGGTGATTTTCGGCGGTTTCGCGTCGTCTGCTTTTTGGCTGGTCTTCAGCGGCTTTGTGCTGGGTGTGGCGATTCGCAAAACGGGGCTGGCTGACAGGGCGGCACGGGCACTGTCGGCGAAACTCACGGACTCATGGCTGCTCATGGTCGCAAGCGTGGTGCTGCTCAGCTACGCGCTGGCTTTTGTGATGCCCTCCAACATGGGACGTATTGCGTTGCTGATGCCGATTGTGGCGGCGATGGCGGCACGGGCGGGCATTGCAGAGGGCACGCGCGGCTGGTACGGGCTGGCGCTGGCGGTGGGGTTTGGCACCTTCCAGCTCTCGGCAACCATCCTGCCTGCGAACGTCCCTAACCTGGTAATGAGCGGGGCGGCGGAAGGGTCCTATGGTATCCATCTGAACTACGTCCCCTATCTGCTGCTGCACACACCGGTACTGGGAATACTCAAAGGCCTGATCCTGATTGGCCTGATTTGCTGGCTCTTCCCGGGCAAGCCGCATGCCGCGAAAGAGATGCCACCCTCAGAGCCGATGAGCAGGGCAGAGAAGCGCCTGGCGTGGTTACTGGCCGTGGTTCTGACTATGTGGGTAACAGAGAGCGTACACGGCATTGGCCCGGCCTGGACGGGGCTGGTGGCCGCCTGCATTACGCTCCTGCCGCGCGTGGGTTTTATTAACGGCGAAGAGTTTTCCAGTGGCGTGAATATTCGTACCTGCATCTATGTGGCCGGTATTCTTGGACTGGCGATTACGGTAACCCAGACGGGGATCGGTGCGGCAGTGGGCAACGCCTTGCTGCATGTGATGCCGCTGGATCCTGATAAGCCCTTTACCAGCTTCCTTGCGCTGACAGGTATCACCACGGCACTGAATTTCATCATGACCGCTAACGGCGTACCGGCACTCTTCACCACGCTGGCGCAAAGCTTCTCGGATGCGACAGGGTTCCCGCTGCTTTCGGTGATTATGATTCAGGTATTGGGGTATTCCACGCCGCTGTTGCCGTATCAGGCGTCACCGATCGTGGTGGCGATGGCATTAGGCAAAGTGCCTGCCCGGGCGGGGATGTTGTTGTGTATCGCGCTGGCGGTGGCAACTTATCTGGTACTGCTGCCGCTGGATTATGCGTGGTTTAGTCTCTTGGGACGGCTGTAAAAAAGCCCGGTGGCGCTGGCGCTTACCGGGCCTGGAGAACCGTAGGGCGGGTTAGCGAAGCGCCACCCGCCGCAAAGGCAATTACGCTTTTGCCGCTTCTGCTGCTTTAACGATGACCGCAAAAGCGTCAGCTTTCAGGGATGCACCGCCAACCAGCGCGCCATCGATGTCCGGCTGGGTGAAGAGTTCAGCCGCGTTGGATGCGTTAACAGAACCGCCGTACTGAATGATCACTTGCTCAGCCACTTTCGCGTCAGCTTTAGCAATGTGGTCACGGATGAATTTGTGAACGGCCTGAGCCTGAGCCGGGGTGGCAGATTTGCCGGTACCGATAGCCCATACTGGTTCGTAAGCGATAACCGCGCCTTCGAAGGCCGCTGCGCCCTGCGTTTTCAGGACAGCGTCAATCTGACGTGCACAGACTTCTTCCGTTTTGCCTGCTTCGTTTTCTGCTTCGGTTTCACCGATGCACAGAACCGGGATCAGACCTTGCTCTTTCAGCACGGCGAATTTCTTCGCGATGAACTCGTCAGATTCTTTGTGGTAAGTACGACGCTCGGAATGGCCAATGATGATGTATTTCGCGCCGATATCTTTCAGCATTTCAGCGGAGGTTTCACCGGTGAATGCGCCAGACAGGTTAACGTCTACGTTCTGCGCGCCCAGCACAATGTGGCTGCCGTCAGCGGCATGTTTCGCCAGGTCCAGGTAGATATCCGGCGGAGCAATGGCCACGCCACAACCGGTTACGCCAGCCAGCTCTTTACGCAGGTTAGCAACCAGTTCGTTTACCATGTGGCGGCTGCCGTTCAGTTTCCAGTTACCCATCACCAAAGGATGTCGCATTTTTACTCTCCACGCACGAAGCGAATTAAGGAATATAGCTACCCTTCAGGGCAGCGTGGTCTGTGAAACAGTATAGAGATTCGTCCCTGCAAAGGCTTTGCTTTTTGTCATTTATTGTCGCCTTCGGGGGCTTCAGATAGGGTCAGCTTAATCGGTTCAACAGCGAAGGTCAGCCCCTTTTCGCCGTCATCTGCCACCACATAGCGAATAGCGCCTTCGGTTTCGGCATACCAAAGTTTATTTTTACCGTTATTCAGCAACTTTTGCAGTTTCTGCAGGCTTTGTGCTTTGGAAAGCCCCGGTGAAAACTCGCGGATCACCGCCGCCATATACTCCTGGGCCTTAGCGCGTGAGGCCTTTTGCTCCGGCCCTCTGACGGTCAGCCAGGTTATCTGCATCGACTTTATTTTCAACGTGCCACGCTCCAGCGCGGTCGACGCATAAAGATTGTCGTTAATTTTGGTGGCGGCACGGGTGAGGCGCGCGGTGTCGGCACCCGAATCAATGGCGCGGAATTCGTTGAGGGCAAGCGTAGGATTATCCTCGTTGAACTTCTCTCTGAACTGGCTAATAGATTGTTCGAAGGTCGGTGCGCCAGGCAACAAATAGGGTGCTGTCGCCGCAGATGGCGCATCTTCTGCAAATGCCGACGGGGCTAAAATGAATGCCGCCAGCAGGGGCCACCAGGTTTTCATCAACATCATCCTCTTATCACGTTGCTCACGATTAAAACGATAACGGGCGGGCTTGTCAAAAAGTCGCGTCGCCAGGGTAAACTAGCCGGCAGTACGATAATAAGGAACCTTACATGGGCATACAGCAGTGGTTATTCTCAATTAAAGGGCGCATTGGCCGCCGTGATTTTTGGGTGTGGATGGTCATTTGGGTGGTGGCCATGGCTGCCCTCTTTTATGCGGTTGATTTCAATCTGCTTGCCAGCCAGACCGCCGCATTTATGTTGGTCTGCCTGTTATGGCCGACGGCCTGCGTCATTGTGAAACGCCTGCACGATCGCGGTAAATCGGGCCCATGGGCGCTGCTGTTTATTCTCGCGTGGATGCTGCTGGCCGGGAACTGGGACATGCTGAATGGGACGTTGCAGTGGGCCGTCGGGCGCTTTGCTCCGGCGCTGATTATGGTCGGCATGCTTATCGACCTGGGCGCGTTTGTAGGCACCCAGGGCGAAAATAAATTCGGCAAAGACACGCTGGACGTGAAATACCGCTGATTACCAGTAATGTTCTGCGGTCATATGGCCTGGCCGACGGCGTAAATGTTTGGTCATCTGCCGGGTCTCTTTCAACAACTGCTGGGTATCACGCACCATCTGTGGGTTGCCGCACAGCATCACATGGCTGGTATCGGTGGTCATCGGCAGCCCCACCGCCTCCTCCAACGCCCCGCTGTCAATCAACGCGGGTACGCGCCCGGTCAATGAACCCGAAACACTCTCCCGACTCACTACCGTCTGAATACGCAGTTTGCCTTCGTAGCGTTGCTGAAGCTCCAGCATCAGCGGCAGGTAGCTTAGATCGGCGGCGTAACGCACCGCATGGACCAGCACCAGATTGGTGAAGCGATCAAGCCCTTTGCCCTCCTGCAAAATCGACAGGTAGGGACCAATCGCCGTCCCGGTCGCCAGCATCCACAGCGTAGTGCAGTCGGGCACTTCGTCGAGGACAAAGAACCCGGCGGCTTCGCTGACAATCTGGATATCATCCCCCGGCTGCAGTGCGGCGAGACGCGGGCTGAGCTTTCCTTCCGGTACGGTGACAAGATAGAACTCGAGATCAGGATTTCCCGGCGCATTCACATGCGAGTAGGCTCGCTGTACCCGCTCCCCGTCGATTTCGAGTCCGAGCTTGGCGAACTGTCCGGCGGTGAAAGGAAGAATGGGGGCATGAACGGTCAGGCTGAACAACGCGTCGGTCCAGAACTCGACTTTAACGACTTTTCCTGTAACCCAGTCGGCCATGATTTTCTCCTGTTCAGAATCATTGCCTTATCTTCGTCGTGAATGGAGAGGATTTCCACCCCGCAAGCGTCGGAAAGCTCTCCCTGATAAATATCTCCGTCATACTACAAGTTGCAGGTGCCCAGGCTGCAGCTCGCAGTATGAGGGTTTAAACTTACAGAATATGGGTCTGCACGTCCGGGTCTTTGCGATCCAGATAGTGAATGGACTGAATACGACGAATGGTGCGCGATTTGCCGCGAATCAGCAGGGTTTCGGTGGTGGCAATGTTGCCTTTACGACTGATGCCATCCAGTAAATCCCCTTTCGTGATCCCGGTTGCCGAGAAAATGACGTTGTCGCTACGCGCCATGTCATCCAGACGCAACACAACCCCGGCTTCGATACCCATCGCCTGGCAGCGCGCCAGCTCATTCTCACCGATGCGACGATTTTCTTCGCTGTTGCCTTTTACGTGATGGCGAGCCAGCAAGCGGCCCTGCATATCGCCGTCCAGCGCGCGAATAACCGCAGCTGAGACCACGCCTTCCGGTGCGCCGCCGATGCCATAGAGCACGTCGACTTCGCTGTCTGGCATGCAGGTCAGAATCGAGGCGGCAACGTCGCCGTCCGGGATCGCAAACACGCGTACGCCAAGTTTTTGCATTTCGGCGATAGTCGCATCGTGGCGCGGTTTTGCCAGAATAGTTACCGTCAGTTCAGTGAGAGGTTTGCCCAGTGCGGCAGCGACGTTACGCAGGTTATCCGCCAGCGGCAGATTGAGATCGATAGCCCCTTTTGCGCCCGGGCCGACAATCAGTTTTTCCATGTACATGTCCGGCGCATTCAGGAAGCAGCCTTGATCGCCCACCGCCAGCACCGCCAGAGCGTTAGCCTGACCCATTGCGGTCATGCGGGTGCCTTCAATCGGATCAACGGCGATATCAACCGCATCCCCTTTGCCGGTCCCGACCTTTTCACCGATATAGAGCATCGGGGCTTCGTCAATTTCGCCTTCGCCAATGACGATGGTGCCGTCGATGTTGACCTGATTTAGCATAATGCGCATGGCATGAACCGCTGCGCCGTCGGCGACGTTTTTGTCACCGCGACCCAGCCATTTGTAGCCAGCCAACGCAGCCGCTTCCGTCACGCGGGAAAATTCAATGGCAAGTTCTCGTCTCATTGCATACTCGTGAAGTCAAAGAAATTGCGCGAAGTTTAACACAGAGAGGGGAGGGATTATTGATGTGGGGGTGAGACTTTGCCCGATGGCGGCTTCGCCTTATCCGGCCTACGAAACGACAACCCGTAGGCCGGATAGGACGCTTTTGCGTCGCCATCCGGCAATGTAAGGATTACTCTTCGCGATCTTCCCATGCAAGGGCGCGTTTCACCGCTTTTTTCCAGCCGCTGTAACGCACGTTACGCTCGGTGGTTTCGATGCTCGGACGGAATTCACGTTCAATCACCGCTTTTTCCTGCAGCTCGTCCAGGTTCTGCCAGAAGCCGACGGCCAGACCAGCCAGATACGCAGCCCCCAGCGCCGTCACTTCACGCACTTCCGGACGCTCTACACGGGTACCCAGAATATCGGACTGGAACTGCATCAGGAAGTTGTTGGCGACCGCACCGCCGTCCACGCGCAGCGCATGCAGACGAATACCAGAGTCTGCCTGCATCGCTTCCAAAACATCACGCGTCTGGTAGGCAATAGACTCCAGCGTTGCGCGAATAATGTGGTTTGAATTTACGCCACGGGTCAGGCCAAAAATCGAGCCGCGGGCATACGGGTCCCAGTAGGGTGCGCCCAGACCGGTGAATGCGGGTACAACGTACACGCCGTTGGTGTCTTTCACCTTGGTCGCGAAGTATTCAGAGTCGAACGCATCGCTGATGAGTTTCATCTCGTCACGCAGCCACTGAATAGAGGCACCCGCCATGAACACGGCACCTTCCAGCGCATAGTTCACTTCACCGCTTGGGCCGCAGGCGATGGTGGTCAGCAGGCCATGCGTTGAGGTCACCGCTTTCTCGCCGGTATTCATCAACATAAAGCAGCCGGTGCCGTACGTGTTTTTCGCCATCCCCTCTTTCACGCACAGCTGGCCAAACAGCGCCGCCTGCTGATCGCCGGCGATGCCAGCGATAGGAATACGCGTGCCGCCTTTACCACCAATGTTGGTCTGGCCGTACACTTCTGAAGACTTACGAACCTGCGGCAGCATGGCGCGTGGGATATCCAGCGCGTCCAGCATTTTATCGTCCCAGTCCAGGTCGTGAATGTTGAACAGCATGGTACGGGAGGCGTTGGTGTAGTCGGTCACGTGTACGCGTCCCTGGGTCATTTTCCAGATAAGCCAGGTATCGACGGTACCAAACAGCAGTTCGCCACGTTTTGCACGTTCACGTGAACCTTCAACATGGTCGAGGATCCACTTCACTTTGGTACCGGAGAAATACGGGTCAACCACCAGGCCGGTGGCGCTACGCACGTACTCTTCGAGACCGTCACGCTTGAGCTGTTCGCAGATTTCTGCGGTACGGCGACACTGCCAGACGATGGCATTGTAAATCGGTTTGCCGGTCTCACGTTCCCAGACAATGGCCGTTTCACGCTGGTTGGTGATACCAATAGCCGCGATTTGGTCAGAGTTAATGTCAGCTTTTGCCAGGACTTCTACCAGGGTGGAGCTTTGGGTGGCCCAGATTTCCATTGGGTCATGCTCAACCCAGCCTGGCTTCGGATAAATTTGTTCGAATTCGCGCTGTGAAACGCTGATGATGTTGGCGTCATGGTCCATTACAACGGCGCGGGAGCTGGTAGTGCCCTGGTCGAGCGCAACGATATATTTTTTGTCAGTCATGATTTATGTCCCGTAGTCACATTACAGCGAAGCTTTTTGTTGAGCGGTAGGGGTGGAATCTTTCTCTTCCACGGCGCAAACATCACACGGCAAATGGCGGCCAATCAGTTTACGATAACCGAAGGCACCCAGCGCTGCGCCGACAATCGGCCCGAACAGCGGCACGAGGAAGTAAGGAATATCTTTACCACCGGTGAAGGCAACATTGCCCCAACCTGCCAGCCAGGCGAACGCTTTCGGCCCGATATCACGTGCCGGATTCATCGCAAACCCGGTCAGTGGGCCCATTGAGGCACCGATAACCGCGATCAGCAGGCCGATCAGCAACGGCGCGAGTGGACCGCGAGGAATACCGTTACCGTCGTCCCCCAGCGCCATAATGACGCCCATCAGAATAGCGGTTATGACCATTTCAACCGCGAAGGCCTGCACAAAATTGATATGCGGATTAGGATAAGTAGAGAAAATGCCCGCCAGATCAACACTTTCTACCGTGCCGCGGACAATATGGTGAGTCTGTTCGTAATCGAGGAAAAGATTGTAGTAAAGCCCGTAAACAAGCGCGGCTGCGCAGAACGCACCGGCAAATTGAGAAGCAATAAAAGGAACAACTTTGCGCCCGTCAAAACAGGCAAAGAGCCACAACGCGATCGTTACTGCCGGGTTAAGGTGTGCGCCGGAAACCCCTGCGGTCAGGTAGATGGCCATCGCCACGCCCAGACCCCAGATGATACTGATTTCCCACTGCCCGAAGGTGGCGCCCGCTACTTTGAGTGCCGCAACGCATCCCACACCGAAGAAAATCAACAACCCGGTTCCGAGGAATTCGGCGATGCACTGGCCTTTTAAGGTTGAGGTTTGACTCATAATCGGATCCTGCAAAGAGTTTAATGGTTATTGTTTGCATGGAGGTCGGGCTCCACGATGTCGTGTAGACATACTGTTAATTTATCGTTAACGCTCACAAACGAGAAATATCGAAATCAAAATGTGTGTACTGCGTCAATAAAATGAGCGTTTTCGCGCTATGAAGCGCGTTTCCGAATGACGGGTACGAACAGTGAAGTGTGAGCTGAATCATTTTTGTAACCCCTAATTTAACAATTAAGAGGTAGGGCCGCTACGGTACCAGGCATAGACTGAAAAGTGTTGCAAAGCTTGATCTGCGCGGCTTGCCGCTGGACAGGGGCGATAGGGCTTCATACAATCGGATACCAGGGCCGTGCGCTAAACAAAGGAAGGCGTCGCCGTTCACGGAACGAGGATTTACCCCAAGGGTAAAGTTATCCATCAACGCCTTGCAATTCAGGAGAGGTATGACGATGTCATTAGAAGTATTCGAGAAACTGGAAGCAAAAGTACAGCAGGCGATTGATACCATCACGTTGTTGCAGATGGAAATCGAAGAGCTGAAAGAAAAGAACAACAGCCTGAGCCAGGAAATTCATTCCGCTCAGCAGGGTCGCGAAGAGCTGGAACGTGAGAACAATCAGCTGAAAGACCAACAGCATGGCTGGCAGGAGCGCCTGCAGGCACTCTTAGGCCGCATGGAAGAAGTCTGATTACGCTTTATCTTTCGCGCCGTAGCGGCGTTGGCTGCATTCACACACCCCAGTCACATAGTGATCTATGCTCCTGGGGATGTGCTCATTTGCCGCCTTCATCTTGCGCGTAAAATACAGAGGGCACCCGAGGGTGCCCTTTTCATATAAAGCGAAAGCGAACTACTCGATATCCAGCGGATCTTCGGAAAGGATAATACCGGTGTTGTCAGCGTAGAGGTGGTCACCAGAAAAGAAGGTCACGCCGCCAAAATTGACGCGGACATCACTTTCACCAATCCCTTCCCCTGCTGCCCCTACCGGGATAGCGGCAATGGCCTGGATACCCAGATCCAACTCCTCAAGGTCATCGACCTGACGCACTGCGCCATAGACAACAATGCCTTCCCATTCGTTCTGCGTAGCGATGCGGGCCAGGTCCGCATCAATCAGGGCACGGCGAACAGAACCACCGCCATCGACCAGCAGGACACGACCACGGCCATTTTGTTCGAGCAGATCGTACAGCAACCCGTTATCCTCGAAACATTTCACCGTGATGATTTGACCGCCAAACGACGACCGTCCACCAAAATTGGAGAACAGCGGTTCCACGACGTTGACATCTTCCTGGTAGATGTCACAGAGCTCAGACGTATCGTATTTCATAGGCTTAACGTTCAGTTGCTGCGAGAATAGTCAGTATATCCCGCATCACGCATTGTTGGCAAAATCATCAATTGTTAATTGACCTTTGTCAGTTAAAAATGCACCTGACTCAGAATAATTCCAACCACAAACAACAGGTTAGTCAGTAAGGCCCCTTTTACGGTGCGTTCAAGCATCGGTGGCATGGCTTTCGGGCTCAGCTCGCGCATCACAAAGCGCGCCTGTTTGAATAACAACGGCGTGGCGAGCAGGAACAGCCATCCCCAGACGCTTTGTAATGAGAACAGATTAAACAGCGCGAGGCAGAGAAGGGCTCCCGCCAGCAGGCAGGCATGATAACGACGTGCATTGACCGGCCCTAAACGGACCACCAGCGTGATTTTACCGTTCTCTCTGTCACTCTCGATATCGCGCAGGTTATTGATATTGAGCACCGCAGTGGCCAGCAAACCGCAGGCGGTAGCAGGCAGGAAGATGGCCAGACTCAGCGTGTGTGCCTGGAGATACCAGCTTCCCATCACGCTCAGCCAGCCGAAGAAAATCAGTACGGAGACATCACCGAGGCCAATATAACCGTAGGGGCGTTTGCCAACGGTGTAGGTAATGGCGGCCACGATCGACAAACTACCCAGCGCCACAAACCCCAAAAAATCGGCCAGTGACTGGGTGGCTGTCAGCAAGAGCAAGAGACCGGAGATACAACTGAGCACAATGACGATGATGAGCGCGCGCTTCATCTGCTCAAGGGAAATCGCCCCTTTTTGCATGCCGCGCAGCGGGCCGATACGGTCCGGTTTGTCGCTGCCTTTGACGGCATCGCCATAATCATTCGCCAGGTTAGAGAGAATTTGCAGCAGCCCGGCGGTACTTAATGCGAGCACGGCGACCACTGGATCAAAGAAACCCTGCCACCAGGCGAGTGCCGTGCCTACCACAATGGCGGCAAAAGCCAGTGGTAATGTTTTTGGCCGCAGGCTTTCCAGCCAGGCCTGGGTACGGCTCAAAGGTTGTGTCTCAGTCATAGTCCCAGCCAATAATAAAAATGGGGGCATAAGCCCCCATCGAAAATGATGAAAACGGTGTGGCGGGGATTATAAGATAAAACGGCTCAGATCTTCATCTGCCACTAAAGCATCAAGATGCTTACCTACATAGTCTGCATCAATAGTAATACTTTCGCCGTTCAGGTCGCTCGCATCGTAGGAGATGTCTTCCATCAGACGCTCCAGCACGGTATGCAGACGACGCGCACCAATGTTTTCGGTGGTTTCGTTAACCTGCCACGCGGCCTGGGCGATACGCTTGATACCGTCGTCGGTAAACGCAATGTTCACGCCTTCTGTCGCCATCAGCGCTTTGTATTGTACGGTGACAGACGCGTTTGGCTCGGTCAGGATGCGTTCGAAATCTTCGGTAGTCAGGGCTTTCAGTTCAACGCGAATCGGCAGACGACCCTGCAGTTCCGGGATCAAATCTGACGGGCTGGCGACCTGGAACGCACCGGACGCAATAAACAGGATGTGGTCAGTCTTTACCATGCCGTGTTTGGTGGAGACGGTACACCCTTCAACCAGCGGCAGCAGGTCGCGCTGAACGCCTTCGCGGGAGACGTCCGGGCCGGAGGTGTTGCCACCACGCTTACAGATTTTGTCGATTTCGTCGATGAAGACGATACCGTGCTGTTCAACCGCATCGATAGCGTCCTGCTTCAGCTCTTCCGGGTTCACCAGCTTAGCGGCTTCTTCTTCAATCAGCAGTTTCATCGCGTCTTTGATTTTCAACTTACGCGGCTTCTGCTTCTGACCACCCAGGTTCTGGAACATCGACTGCAACTGGCTGGTCATCTCTTCCATGCCTGGAGGGGCCATGATTTCAACGCCCATCGGCGCGGCGGCGAGATCGATCTCAATCTCTTTGTCATCCAACTGGCCTTCGCGCAGCTTTTTGCGGAAGGACTGGCGTGCTGCGGACGGCTCAGCCGGTTGCTCTGACTGGCCCCAGTTGTTTTTGGCCGGTGGGATCAGTACATCCAGGATGCGCTCTTCAGCCATTTCTTCGGCGCGGTAGCGGTTTTTTTCAATCGCCTGCACGCGGACCATTTTAATCGCCGAATCGGTCAGATCGCGGATGATAGAGTCCACTTCTTTACCAACGTAGCCCACTTCAGTGAACTTGGTGGCTTCAACTTTGATGAAAGGCGCGTTTGCCAGCTTCGCCAGACGACGGGCAATTTCAGTTTTACCGACGCCGGTCGGGCCGATCATCAGAATGTTTTTCGGGGTGACTTCGTGACGCAGCTCTTCATCAAGCTGCATACGACGCCAGCGGTTACGCAGGGCAATAGCCACAGAACGCTTTGCCGCGTCCTGTCCGATGATATGTTTGTTCAGTTCGCTGACAATTTCGCGTGGGGTCATTTCAGACATGGGAGATCCTTACGCCTTGGAGTTCAATTCTTCGATGGTGTGGAAATGGTTGGTGTAGATACAGATATCACCGGCGATGTTTAATGCTTTCTCAGCAATATCGCGCGCACCCATTTCCGTGTTTTCCAGCAGTGCCCGGGCCGCTGCCTGCGCGTAAGGACCACCTGAACCAATGGCGATCAGGTCGTTCTCTGGCTGAATCACATCACCATTACCGGTGATGATCAGTGACGCGGTCTCATCCGCGACGGCCAGTAGCGCTTCAAGCTTGCGCAGCATGCGGTCGGTGCGCCAGTCTTTTGCCAGTTCCACGGCGGCTTTCACCAGATGACCCTGGTGCATTTCCAGTTTACGTTCAAAAAGCTCAAACAATGTGAACGCATCGGCGGTGCCGCCGGCGAAGCCCGCGATCACTTTGTCGTTATATAAACGACGGACCTTTTTCACATTGCCTTTCATAACGGTATTGCCCAGTGTGGCCTGGCCATCACCGGCGATAACGACCTGGCCGTTACGGCGTACGCTTACTATTGTTGTCACGAGCAGACCCCCTGGTTAGGAATACAGAACATAAGCCCCGTACAGGTACGGGGCTGAATGCAAGTATAGATGGGGGGGATTTTGGGGGTTTCAACCCCCGGAGGCGAGACGGATACAGTTTGTGTGACCGGCAATCTTCAGGCGACTAATGGTACCGTCGGCATTCTCTTTGCCTTTCACGGGCCCGATGACCACGCGATTCCAGCCGTTGCTGCTGGTGATGCGGGAGTCAAAACCTTCGAAAGCGAGCTGGGCCCGCACGGTTTCAGCCTGCTCTGCACCTTTGAACGAACCACACTGAACCATCCAGCGACGATCGTCTTTTTTCTCCGCAGTGGCCTTCGGCGCTTCGGTCTCATGCGTAATCGGCGCACTTTGCTGCGCTTTGGGTGCGGCTGCCGTCGTATGAGCCGGCGTTTGCAGGAGATCCTGATACGGCTGCTGACTACTGGTCGCCGGTTTCTGCGTTGGCGCCTGGCGCGGCGGCTGTTGTACCGGCGCATTTTGCGCCGTACGCGCTGGCTGCGTCCGCGGCTGCTCGTTCACCGAGTTTGCCCACTGCTGCTGTTGCTGAACCTGCTGCTGGGCTTGCCGTTGACGCTGCAACGTTTGCTGGCGCTGTTCCGCCGTCTGTTCATTCCACGGCACTTCGTTAAGCTGCGTTGGCTGCTGGCGCATATCGGCCTGCATCTGGGCAAGCAACTGGCGTTGTTCACCCGTCAGTTGGTCGGCATTCTGTACTTCACCTCCGGCGGAAGGTTCGGTTGGCGCACGCACACCCGGCTGACGGCTTTCGAGTTCTTTAATATAACGCCAGCGCTCTTCAGGTTTCGGCGGCAGGCCATTGCCTGCCACTTTCTGGCTCTGCAGCGTTTCGGATTCTTCTTTTTTGTGGTGAGTAATAAAGTACAGACCACCGATAAAGGCCACCACTACGGCTGCTGCAATCGCGACCATTGCTGGCGAGACAGCAGACGAACTGCGTTGCTTTTTCCTTGGGCTACTCTTTTTCTGCCGCGAAGGAGCCGACTGGCTGCGGCGTACATAATCTCGTTGTGCCACTATCGTTTCGCTGTATTTATTTCGTTTATCAGCCCGCCATGTTACTTAAGCGACGGGCTTTTGACCAGAAGAGGGATTCTGATAACCCATTTACGTTAGGTCAGCGCTTTTGTCGAGCCACGAATGATCAATTCGCAGTCCAGCAAGCGGGAACCACTACTGACATTATGTCCTTGCAGCTGATCCAGCAAGAGCAACATCGCTTCGCGCCCAATATCAAAGCGAGGCTGGGAGACGGTCGTTAGCGGTGGGTCGCAGAATTCTGCCAGGGAAATGTTATCAAAACCAATAATCGATAGATCGCTCGGGACCTGAAGACCACGGCGTTTGGCATGAGAAAGCGCACCGAGCGCCATGATGTCGCTATGGCAGAACACCGCAGTGGGCGGTTTCGGTAATGCCATCAGTTGCTCCAGGGCATGGCTGCCGGCGGCAAAGGTAAAATCACCGCGCGCAATATAATGAGGGTCAACGGTCAGCCCTGAGCGACGCAATGCCTGCACATACCCCTGCAGACGGTAGTGACAGAGCGGCATCTCTTCCGGCCCGGCAATACAGCCAATCAGCTGATGGCCCTGCTCACGCAGATAATTGACGGCGTTAAAAGCAGCGGTCAGGTTGTCGATATGCACGGTTGGTAGTTCGAGTTCAGGAGCGAACTCATTCGCCATCACCATCGGCGGCAGGTTGCGTTGCTCTTCTATGCTGGCATCGAAAGGCAGACGGGACCCCAGCAACAGCATGCCGTCGATCTGCTTGGTGATGATCAAATCAATAAAGGTTTTTTCCTGCTGATTCTGGTGAGCGCAGTCGCCAATCAGCACCAGGTAGCCATTTTCTGCGGCGGTGACTTCAATGCCGCGAATAATCTCGCTAAAAAAGGGATCGCAAATATCAGGCACAATCACCAGGATGGTGCGGGATTCATTACGTTTTACATTTCGCCCCATTGACTGCGGCAGGTAGCCCACTTCCATTGCCGCCTGCTCCACCCGATTACGCGTGGCCTGCGACACTTTGTCTGGATTCATTAATGCACGCGATACCGTTGCGGTCGACACGTTCGCTTTCAGGGCAACATCTTTCATGGTCGCTGCTGCAACCGGATTCCTGGTCTTCACCTTCTTCTCCTCGCCTGCGCGGGGCACGCGCAGAGACATTTTTATCAGATAGTTAACCAGACCGGTTACAGTATTTTCATCAAAAGTGTGATGAAAGTTAAATTTTTAGACCCGCCTCGCAACCTTAGCTCTCAGCCGGGTCCACATCCAGAGTCCACTTCACTTTGCGCGCTTCGGGCAGGGTATTGATGAGCGCCAGCGTGCCGCTGATAACCTGTTGCAAGCGAACGCGGGAAGGGTGCTGAAGTAAAAGCTGCCAGCGCCAGCGCCCGGCGCGTTTTGCAGCCAAAGCCGGGACCGGCCCTAACACCCATAGTTGCTGGTCAGCCAGCGGACTGGCCTGCAATAAATTCTTCAACTGTTGCAGGAAAAGCGGCGCCTGCTGATTGTTGTGATCTTCGGCGCGGATAATCACATGGCTGGTCCAGGGCGGTAGCTGCAGGGTCTGACGTTCAGCCAGAGCTTGCTCAGCGAAGGTGTCATAACCTTTATATAGAAGCGTTTGCAACAAAGGGTGCTCCGGGTGATGGGTTTGCAAAACCACCTCACCCTGTTTCCCGGCCCGGCCTGCACGCCCGGATACCTGAGTATATAACTGCGCGAAACGCTCGGCGGCGCGAAAATCCGCGGAGAACAGCGCTCCATCCACATCCAGTAACGCGACCAGTGTGACGTCAGGGAAATGGTGACCTTTAGCCAGCATTTGGGTGCCAATTAAAATACGTGCGCCCCCGCGATGAACATCCGCAAGGTGTTGCTCGAGTGCGCCCTTACGGCTGGTGGTATCACGATCCACTCGCGAGAGTGGTACATCGGGGAAGAGGGGCGTAAGTGCCTGCTCAAGTTGCTCGGTGCCCAGGCCGACAGGCACCAGATGGGTTGACCCGCATGAGGGGCACTGGCGTGGCACCTGGCGCTGGCTGTCGCAATGGTGGCAACGTAACTGGTGCTGAGACTGATGCAGCGTGTAGTAGTGATCGCAGCGTGGACATTCGGCAATCCAGCCACAGTCATGGCAGAGCAGGGCGGGAGCAAATCCACGGCGGTTGAGGAACAGGATGACCTGATTACCCGCCTGCAAATGTTGGCGCATGCGGTTAATCAGCGCTGGGGCTAACCCTGCCTGCAGCGCCTGGCCTTTTAAATCCAGCACATGCTGCGCGGCCGGACGCGCGCCACCTGCCCGGCGCGTCAGGCGCAGCATGTGATATTTCCTCGCCCGTACATTGTGCAGCGTTTCCAGTGCCGGGGTCGCCGAGCCTAAAATAATCGGGATCTGTTCGCTGTGGGCACGGTAGACCGCTAAATCACGCGCGTGGTAACGCCAGCCTTCCTGCTGCTTATAAGAGCTGTCATGCTCTTCATCAATCACGATAACACCCAGGTTCTTAAAGGGCGTGAACAGCGCCGAACGCGTACCTATTACTATCGCCGCTTCGCCGTTTTTCGCTTTCAGCCAGGCGGATAAACGCTCACTGTCGTTAAGGCCGGAATGCAATACCTCGACGGGAGCGGCAAACCGCTCGCGAAAGCGGGCAATGGTTTGTGGCGTCAGGCCGATTTCCGGCACCATAACCAGTGCCTGCTTACCCTGAGCCAGGGTATTTTCCAGCACGCTCAGGTAAACCTCGGTCTTGCCAGAGCCGGTAACACCGGCCAACAGCCAGGCGGAGAATCTGTCGTCTGCACTGCGGATCGCGCCCACGGCGGTGGCCTGCTCGGTATTCAACCGCAAGCGCTCGCCAGAGACGGAAAAATGAGTTCGCCAGTCCTGCCAGGCAGGTTCTTCGCTATTAAGCTCCGCCAGTCCTTTTGTACGCAGTGATTGCAGTGCGGCTTCGGTGAAATCCAGCTCTGCGACCTGATGACGCCAGATGCGCCCCTGGCGCAGGGCCGCCAGCGCTTGCTGCTGTTTGGGTGAGCGTTTGAGCGTATTAATGTCGACAGCCTGGCCCTGTTCGGTGGCAAACCAGAACCACTGCACGGCCGCGCTGGCCGGTTTCCCCTGCCGTAAAAGAATGGGCAGGGCATTGGAGAGCACGTCGCCAATCGGGTGGTGATAATAGTCAGCCGCCCACAGCAAGAGTCGCCAGAGCGATCCGGCGATCACCGGTTCGCTATCGAGGACCTCAGTGACCTCTTTTAGCTCATTGACAGGCAGCTCGCTCTGTTCGCTGACCGCGACCACTACCCCTATGCGCTCTTGTTTACCAAAAGGCACGCGTACGCGACAGCCTGCACTGGCGACCATGCTCTCAGGCAGGCGGTAGTCGAAAGTGCGAGGTAACGGTACGGGTAGCGCAACGTGGGCGACGGGCATTTCAGGATCCTGACTTGAAAACTGGCGGGATAGTATACACATTGTTAACGGTGGGGCGCGGATCAGTTTGCATACGCTGGTTAATTTCTGTATGATTCGCCGCCTTTGGTGCGTATTCGCGCAGCCAAAATATTATTGCCCGAGAATTTTGCGCCCCTACGGCGTGAAAGGCGACGGGAAATTATTAACATCGCGTGGTGTCTGGCGTTAGGGCTGGAAGAGCGACGCGGCCTTAAACTGAGGTTTCCCATGAAAAAAGGTATTCACCCAAATTACACCGAAATTACTGCTAACTGCTCTTGCGGTAATTCCATCAAAATCCGCTCCACCGTAGGTCACGACCTGAACCTCGACGTGTGCGGCCAGTGCCACCCGTTCTACACTGGCAAACAGCGTGATGTCGCTACCGGTGGCCGTGTTGACCGCTTCAACAAGCGTTTCAGCATCCCAGGCAGCAAGTAAGTTGCCCGATGAAAAAAGCGCCGCAAGGCGCTTTTTTTATGCCTGATTTCTGCCCGGCACACCCTCGCATCACACACTGATTGTCGTTTTCCTCTCCTGTTGCAGCGTCATCTCTGTTGATTTGGCACGCCGTTTCTTTTTTTAAGACCTATTGTTTCAGTTGGTGATGTCGCGCTTATCAACCTTTGCTTTTTTGCCATGAATGATAAACCCTGGCAAAATCTAAAAGGTTTGTACATTTACACTAAAATACAATTCTTCGCGTTGTGACACTTTTTTAAATCTGTAGCGTTGAATTTCACTTGTTATGCTGCCCTGGAAATTATCAGCTACATATTTTCTTTTATTGAATGACGTCAAAGAGGAATTTACATGAAGCTGAAATACGCACTGTTACTGCTGCCAGTAATAGCAGGGACTGCCCACGCCGGTTATGTAGATTATCGTCATGAGTATTATGATGATGGTCGTAACTATGACCGTGTTTATATATCCCAACGCTTTGCAAGTGGTTTTGGTGTCGCTGTAGAGGGTATTTCTCGTTCTGATGACGCGCAAGCCAAAAAGCCGCTAAATAACATGGAGTCAAACGGGGTCGAGTACACCGCCAGCTATCAGGCGACGTGGAATAACCTCATATGGCAGCCGGGTGTCGCCGTGGAAACCGGTGATAACATTGCGATTTATAAACCTTATATTCGTGTGCAGTACAACATCAACGAAAGCTGGTGGACTGCGTTCCGCTACCGTTATGAATACGCTCGTCGCAATGCGCAGGGCCGCGATGACAGACATTTAAGTCGCCCGGAAGCCTGGATTGGTTATAACACCGGGAACTGGATGTTTGAGTTAAATGGTTTTTATAAGTTTGCAGAAAATGAAAATATTTATAATAACACCAAGACGGATTATGAATATAACTTCCGCGTGGCCTATAAATATGGTTCCTGGGTGCCCTTTGCTGAAGTGGGTAACGTCGCCTCTGGTTATAATACCGCGACTACAGATGATCGCCAGACGCGTTATCGTATCGGCCTGGGTTACAACTTCTAATCCCCTCCTGTTCTGTGTCTAAAGAAAACGACGGCATATTTTTTGTCGTCGTCTTTCATCGCAATTTTAAGCTGAATATCGACTTTTCCAGATGCTGGATATAAATATGTCTGCGCACAAAACAGATCCGCGGGATTATCGGTCCTACACCTTCGGGAATTTTCCGCAGACAGGTGTGACAGCTTTTATTCGCCTGTAAACGGGCAACGCTCAGCGCGTAGCGTCAGCAGTGTAGCTGATTATTTGAGCTTATTTTTTGTGATGCATGTCACAAAATTCTTGCTGATTGTCTTCATCAGGCCTATGCTTTTCACAGCGAAAACGTCCATCAAACAACGCGTGAAAGGCGATAACCATGTTGAATGCAATCAAAAATGTCGTTGTGTCTTACTTCATTTCTCTGTCTGAAGTTCACCCTGAAGTGACACGCTTCTGATTCAGACACTGCACAACGCATAAAAAAGGCAGAAGATATCTTCTGCCTTTTTCATATCAGTATTCCCACGTATCGGGGTCGATACCCAGCTCACGCATGATCACTTTCGCTTCTTCCGGGATTTCATCACTGCGCTCTTTGCGCAGATCTTCATCGTTAGGCAGAGGCTGGCCGGTAAACGCATGCAGGAATGCTTCACACAGCAGTTCGCTGTTGGTGGCATGACGCAGGTTGTTGACCTGCCGACGCGTACGTTCATCGGTGAGGATTTTTAACACCTTCAGAGGAATGGAAACCGTAATTTTTTTTACTTGTTCACTCTTCTTACCGTGCTCAGCGTAGGGGCTGATATATTCGCCGGTCCATTCAGCCATGAGATACCTTTAATCCTCTCAGTCATTAATAGAAGGTCTGAACCTGGGTTACGCGCAGTGCCCGGACCATAATCTCGCGTAGTTTACCGTAGAGTCACTATCGTGACACGGTGTATCGCGCGACGTCGCTTCACTAAAGCATATAATTTTAACGGCTATTGCGCATTTGCTCAATCTATACGCAAAGAAGTTTAGATGTCCAGATGTATTGACGTCCATTAATCGAGTGTTTACTCTGTGACCTGACTTTTCATCCATTAAGCCAGGAAGCCTTCACCATGACGCGTAAACAGGCCACCATTGCAGTGCGTAGCGGATTGAACGATGACGAGCAGTACGGCTGCGTTGTCCCGCCTATTCATCTCTCCAGCACCTATAACTTCACCGGATTTAATGAACCGCGCGCGCATGACTATTCGCGCCGTGGCAACCCAACGCGTGATGTGACCCAACGCGCACTGGCGGAACTGGAAGGTGGCGCAGGTGCGGTGCTGACCAATACCGGCATGTCGGCTATTCACCTGGTGACCACCGTGTTCCTGAAGCCTGGCGATCTGCTGGTTGCGCCACACGACTGCTATGGTGGCAGCTACCGCCTGTTTGATAGCCTGGCGAAACGCGGGTGCTATAAGGTTTTGTTTATCGATCAGAACGATGAGCAGGCGCTAAAAGCTGCGCTGGCGCAAAAACCGAAGCTGGTACTGGTGGAAAGTCCGAGTAACCCATTGTTGCGCGTCGTGGATATTGCGAAAATCTGCCAACTGGCGCGCGAAGCCGGGGCGGTAAGCGTCGTCGATAACACCTTCCTGAGCCCGGCGCTGCAAAACCCACTGGCATTGGGTGCCGATTTGGTATTGCATTCCTGTACTAAATACCTGAACGGTCACTCCGACGTGGTTGCCGGCGTCGTGATTGCAAAAGAGCCGGAGACTGTCACGGAACTGGCATGGTGGGCGAATAATATCGGCGTCACCGCAAGCGCCTTCGACAGCTATTTATTGCTGCGCGGCCTGCGTACACTCTCCCCACGTATGGAAGTGGCGCAGCGCAACGCCCAGGCGATAGTCGATTTTCTGAAAACACAGCCGCTGGTGAAAAAACTGTATCACCCGTCGCTGCCGGATAATCAGGGGCATGAGATTGCCGCGCGTCAGCAAAAGGGCTTCGGGGCAATGTTGAGTTTTGAACTGGATGGCGATGAGCAAACACTGCGTCGCTTCTTAAGCGGGCTGTCATTATTTACGCTGGCAGAATCATTAGGTGGGGTTGAAAGTTTAATCTCCCACGCTGCCACCATGACACACGCGGGCATGGCGCCGGAAGCACGTGCCGCCGCCGGCATTTCTGAGACGCTGCTGCGTATCTCAACCGGCATTGAAGATGGTGAAGATTTGATTGCCGATCTGGAAAATGGCTTCCGGATCGCAGCTGAGGGATAAACATGAGTGTGAATGCGCAGGCAGGGGCGAAGGTACGTCAGCTGCACAAATTTGGTGGAAGTAGTCTGGCTGACGTGAAATGTTACCTGCGTGTCGCAGGGATCATGAGCGAGTACTCGCAACCTGATGACATGATGGTCGTCTCGGCGGCGGGGAGCACCACCAACCAGCTGATCAGTTGGCTTAAATTAAGCCAGACCGATCGCCTCTCTGCGCATCAGGTTCAACAATCACTGCGGCGTTATCAGAGTGAATTGATCGCAGGTCTGTTGCCCGCAGAGGTGGCGGACGGCCTGACCAGCGATTTCATTCATGACCTCGAACGCCTTGCGGGTCTGCTGGACGGCGGGATCACCGATGCGGTTTATGCTGAAGTTGTGGGTCACGGTGAAATCTGGTCGGCCCGCTTGATGTCAGCCGTGCTGAATCAGCAGGGACTGGAAGCCACCTGGCTTGATGCGCGTGAGTTTCTGCGCGCTGAACGTGCCGCTCAGCCGCAGGTGAATGAAGGGGCGTCCTGGCCACTGCTGCAACAGCTTCTGGCACAGCATCCGGGAAAACGCATCGTGGTGACGGGCTTTATCAGCCGCAACGACGCGGGTGAAACCGTACTGTTGGGGCGCAACGGCTCCGACTATTCTGCGACTCAGGTGGGGGCGTTAGGCGGTGTGTCTCGCGTGACTATCTGGAGCGATGTGGCTGGGGTGTACAGCGCCGATCCACGTAAGGTGAAGGATGCCTGTCTGCTGCCGTTACTGCGCCTGGATGAAGCCAGTGAGCTGGCCCGTCTCGCCGCACCCGTGCTGCATGCCCGCACGTTGCAGCCGGTTTCGGGCAGTAACATCGATCTGCAACTGCGTTGTAGCTACAACCCGGAGCAGGGTTCCACTCGTATCGAGCGTGTGCTGGCCTCCGGCACGGGCGCGCGTATTGTCACCAGCCATGACGATGTCTGCCTGATTGAGTTTCAGGTGCCTGCCGGGCACGATTTCAAACTGGCGCAAAAAGATGTCGATCTGATTCTGAAACGCAGCCAGGTGCGGCCGCTGGCGACAGGGGTGCATGCTGACCGCAACCTGTTGCAGCTTTGCTACACCTCTGAAGTGGTGGAGAGCGTCTTTAAACTGTTGGATGAAGCGGGATTGCCCGGTGAACTGCGCCTGCGTCAGGGGCTGGCGCTGGTCGCGCTGGTGGGAGCGGGCGTTTGCCGTAACCCGCTGCATAGTCACCGTTTCTGGCAGCAGTTAAAAGGCCAGCCGGTCGAATTTATCTCCCAGTCCGACGAGGGTATCAGCCTGGTGGCGGTGCTGCGTGTCGGGCCAACGGAAAGCCTGATTCAGGGGCTCCACCAGTCGCTGTTCCGTGCGGAAAAACGGATTGGTCTGGTGCTGTTTGGCAAAGGCAACATCGGCTCACGCTGGCTGGAGCTGTTTGCTCGCGAGCAAAGTGCGCTCTCTGCACGTACCGGGTTTGAATTTGTTCTGGCCGGCGTGGTGGACAGCCGCCGCAGCCTGCTGAACTATGAAGGGCTGGACGCCAGCCGGGCGCTGGCCTTCTTTAATGATGAAGCCGTTGAGCAAGACGAAGAGTCGCTGTTCCTGTGGATGCGTGCACACCCTTATGATGACCTGGTGGTGCTGGATGTCACCGCCAGCGAGCAGCTTGCTGACCAGTATCTGGATTTCGCCAGTCACGGTTTTCACGTTATCAGTGCTAACAAACTGGCCGGGGCGAGCGACAGCAATAAATACCGCCAGATCCATGACGCCTTTGAAAAAACCGGGCGTCGCTGGCTCTATAACGCCACCGTCGGCGCGGGGCTGCCGGTCAATCACACCGTACGCGATCTTATCGACAGCGGTGACAGCATTCTGGCGATCAGCGGGATTTTCTCTGGCACGCTCTCCTGGCTGTTCCTGCAATTTGACGGTACCGTCCCGTTCACCGACCTGGTGGATCAGGCCTGGCAGCAGGGGCTGACTGAGCCGGACCCACGCGTTGACCTTTCCGGTAAAGACGTGATGCGTAAGCTGGTGATCCTCGCCCGTGAAGCGGGTTATGACATCGAGCCGGATCAGGTGCGTGTGGAGTCGCTGGTGCCAGCGCATTGCGAAGAGGGTTCCGTGGATCACTTCTTCGAAAACGGCGATGAACTGAATGAACAGATGCTACAGCGTCTGGAAGCGGCGCGTGAAATGGGCCTGGTGCTGCGCTACGTGGCGCGTTTTGACGCCAATGGTAAAGCACGCGTTGGCGTGGAAGCGGTACGTGAAGAGCATCCGCTGGCGGCACTGCTGCCTTGCGACAACGTGTTTGCCATCGAAAGTCGCTGGTATCGTGACAACCCGCTGGTGATCCGGGGCCCCGGTGCCGGGCGCGATGTGACCGCCGGGGCGATTCAATCGGATATCAATCGTCTGGCGCAACTGCTGTAGCCCGTATGTTTTCTCCCTCTCCGTATGGGGGATCTCCAGAAAGATGACGTTTTACAGCGATAACGCAGCGCAATGAGAACACAACAGTTAAAGCGATGACTGGGTCCGGCTGAAAATCGGCGAAGCGTATCCGCAAGGCCGGGGCGACGCGCAGGGATGCGCGGCGAGGGCGACTTTACAGGGAGGTTACCTTCGCCCGTCCCCGATAAGCCTGAAGGAGAAGCTGAGTGGACCGCGCCAGCGGCGATTTTCCTGGCCGGGAGCCCGGGTCGCCAGGGTGGTGGCGGTGAACCACCCTGGCACGTTCACGGGTTCTGGCGCTACAGAAAAGCAAGGAACATAAGGTGAACGGAATGACCCTCAGCGCCGCATGTTTCCCCTCACCCTGGCCCTCTGCCCCAAGAGGAGAGGGGACCGATCGTGCTCGCATTTTTTGTGGGGAGCCTTCAGCACTAAATACTTCCCCCCCTCCCATCCTGAACCTTTTTCATCTTCGCTGAGCATTCCTCACACATAATAGTGATTTTCCGGTTGACGCCCGTCGGCTTTTCCGTCATTTTTACATCCAGACGTCTAAACGGATAGATGTTTGTAGCGCAATAAATAACAACACGCGATTGATGAGGTAAGGTATGAGCTTTTTTCACGCCAACCAGCGAGAAGCCCTGAATCAGAGCCTGGCTGAAGTGCACGGACAGATAAATGTTTCCTTTGAATTTTTTCCGCCGCGCACCAGTGAAATGGAACAGACTCTCTGGAGCTCCATCGATCGTTTGAGCAGCCTTAAGCCGAAGTTTGTCTCCGTGACTTACGGTGCGAACTCCGGCGAGCGCGACCGCACCCACAGCATTATCAAAGGCATTAAAGACCGTACCGGTCTTGAAGCCGTGCCGCATCTGACCTGTATCGACGCCTCCCGTGATGAGTTGCGTGCTATCGCCAAAGACTACTGGGATAACGGCATTCGCCATATCGTAGCGCTGCGCGGTGATTTACCGCCGGGCAGCGGTAAGCCGGATATGTATGCTGCGGACCTGGTCACCTTACTGAAAGAGGTGGCGGATTTTGATATCTCCGTTGCGGCCTACCCGGAAGTGCACCCGGAAGCGAAAAGCGCGCAGGCGGACCTGTTGAACCTGAAGCGCAAAGTGGATGCCGGGGCTAACCGTGCGATTACCCAATTCTTCTTCGATGTGGAAAGCTATTTACGCTTCCGTGACCGCTGCGTGACGGCGGGCATCGATGTAGAGATCATTCCGGGCATTCTGCCGGTCTCTAACTTCAAACAGGCGAAGAAATTTGCTGACATGACCAACGTGCGCATTCCGGCATGGATGTCGCAAATGTTCGCCGGGCTGGATGACGATGCAGAAACCCGCAAGTTAGTGGGGGCGAGCATCGCCATGGACATGGTGAAAATTCTCAGTCGTGAAGGGGTAAAAGATTTCCACTTCTATACGCTGAACCGTGCGGAAATGAGCTACGCCATTTGCCACACCCTGGGCGTACGCCCGGCGCTCTGATTTTGCCCTTCAGGCCGGGTGTTCGCGTCACCCGGCCACGCTAAACGCTACCTTTCCTGCGCAAAAGGTGGTGTGCACATCATAATTATCTTCCAGCACCACAATATCGGCATCGTATCCGCGCTGTAGTTTTCCTTTATGTCCATCAACGCCGAGCAGCCGTGCCGGATTGAGCGTGCAGGATTTTAGCGCTGCGCCAAAAGGCACCATTGCCCCTTCCACCATATTGTATAAACCGCGGTTAAGATGCAGCGTACTGCCGACCAGCACGCCATTTTCCCGTCGTGTTGCGCCATCTTCACCCAGGATCATCGGCTCGCCGCCAAACATATAGCGGCCGGGCGGGCAGCCTTTCGCCTTCATCGAGTCGCTGATCATGATGACATCATCGTCATTTTTCACCCGATAGAGATGAGAAGCCGACACCAGGCTGACGAAGATGCCGTCGGCAATCACTTCGCCGTACAGCCCGTCCAGACGAAAAGCGGCCCCGAGAAGCCCCGGTTCACGATTCACATACTTTGCCATACCGTTGTAGACATGAGTAACGTTCTTCGCGCCATTGGCGACGGCTTCCAGCGCCTGCTCAAACGAGGCGTTTGAGTGCCCCATATTGACGGCTATTCCTTTTTGCGCGCAGTAGCGGGTCAGGGCAAGACCTGCATCTTCTTCCGGTGCGAGAGTGATCGCGATAATGCGATTATGCGCCGCTTTCTCGAAGGCTTCGAACCCGGCAATACTTGCCGGGCGAATCTGTTTTTCCGGCTGAGCGCCGCGATATTGCTGGCACAGGAACGGGCCTTCAAGATGAATGCCGAGGATCTCCGCGCCGCGGTAATCCTCATCCATCACCCGTGAGATATTACCAAGTGCGGCAAGCAGCGTGGCATCTTCGTCCGTCACCGTGGTGGGGCAGAATGCGGTCACACCTTCAGCAGGCAGATTCGCAGCCCAGCGGCGCAGACCTTGCGGGTCGTTTTCATTGGTATCGTAATCCCATCCGCCGTGAGCGTGGCTGTCAATCAGGCCGGGGATGATCCGCCGCTTGCCAAAATCATAGGTCGCGTTGTCTGCCAGGCCCAGGGCGATGTGGCTAATACGGCCCTCCTCAACGGCAATGTGCGCCGGGTAAAAACCGCCGAACAACCAGACTCGTTCACTTTGGATAACCATATCTCACCTCAGAGAAGGAATAAGTGATGCCGCTTCCTGGTCGCAAATGATGGTTACGTCAGAGTGAAGCAACAGGAAGGAGGCGGGGAACAACGGGTCGACGCGCTTGCAATCAAAGAGCTGTTTCATGACCTGCGCTTTCGATAAGCTGTTGGCAATCAGTACGATTTCTTTGCTTTTGAGGATGGTCCCCATGCCGAGGGTAATGGCCTGGCGTGGCACCTCTTCACGATGGGTAAAGAAGCGGGCGTTGGCTTCAATGGTCTCTTCATTGAGATCGATAATATGACACACCGGGCTATGAGTGGCATGGGGTTCGTTAAAACCAATATGCCCGTCATGACCGATACCGAGCACGGTCAGATCAAAATCACCGTGATCGACAATGGCCTGTTCATAGCGGGCGCACTCGGTGAGAAGGTCATCTGCCAGCACGTCAGGTACAAAGCGGTTTTCCACCGGCAGGTTGGCATGCTGATAAAAATAGTGGTCGAGGAACCAGTAATAACTCTGGGGATCCTCTTTTTTCAACGGAATGTACTCATCAATGTTGAATGAATAAGCCTGGGAGAAATCAACCTTTTTCTGCTGCGCCATGCGGCTCATTTCCTGCAGCATGCCGATGGGGGTGCCGCCCGTGGGCAGCGCCATCACCAGCTCGGGCTTGCGTTCCAGCGCTTTCGCCACACGCCAGGCAGCCAGCGCGCTCATGGCGTCATAGTTTTCAGTGACAGTGAAATTCAGCATCTGTTTTCCTTAGCCGCCGAGGGTGGCTGTCAGGCCGATCTCTTCGGCGTACTGTTTTGTCTGGTCAATGATCTCCGGTACCAGGGGGGGAAGATCGTTGAGTAGGTAAGGCATATCGAGCTTGTGATATTTGCCGATACCGTAAATGTGGTACGCGAGGATATCCACTTGCAGCACGGCGCTGCCAAGGCTGTGGATAAAATCGAGGCGTTTACGGATATCGTCTGGTCGATCGTTTTGCGTGGGCACGATCACCATACGCGCAAGAATAGGTTTTCCCATCGCGGCGATCGCTTTGGCGTTTTCCAGGATCAGGCGGTTATCGACACCGGTGCAGGCGAGGTGGATTTCGGGATCGAAGGCTTTAATGTCGTAAGAAACCAGGTCGACCGCGTCTACGAGCGGCAGTAGTTTCTCCCGGCGAATATTGCCAGCGGTGTCGAGACATACATGCACGCCCTCGGCTTTGAGCAACTGCACCGTTTCATGGACAAATTCCGCCTGTAACGCGGGTTCACCGCCAGAGAAGGTGACGCCGCCGCCGCTGGTGTCGTAAAAGGCTTTGTCGCGCAACAGCAGATCGGCAAGCTCACGGGAGGTCATCTCTCTGCCAGCTTTTTCGTAGGCGTCGTAAGGGCAGACGTCCACCATCTCGATCAGGTTGCTGCACTGCTTACGGTCAATGTTTACCCCCTCGCCGGGTTCGGCGAGAGTGATGGAGTTATTGACCGCCGCCTGTACGCAGGAACCGCACTGGCGGCAGCGCTCTTTGAACCAGAAGACGTTGAAACCAGGCCTGAGCGTCTCCGGATTCGCGCACCACAAACAGCGAAGATTGCACTGCTGCATAAAAACCGTCGTTCGCAGCCCCGGGCCGTCTTTGGTGGAGTAGCGTTGAATGCGGGAAATCAGGCCAGTTTTCATATTATCTCCATATATACCCTGGCTGTTTACCAGGCCAGTTCTGTACGGGCAATAATCGCGTCCTGCGCTTCCGGCATCAGCGTCGAGAACAGCGCGCAATAACCGGCGACGCGGACCATCAGGTTCGGATAATCTTCCGGGTGCGCTTTGGCGGCGCGCAGGATATTCGAGTCGATGATGTTGAACTGGTTGTGGAAGATGTTCTTCTCGCGGCTGGCTTCCATGAAGTTGGTGAATTTCTCCAGGTTGTCGTCGCCTTCCAGCGCGCTCGGGGTGAACTTCATATTCAGCAGCTGACCGCCGGCGATTTTCTGATTCGGCAGCTTGGCCACGGAGTTGATCACCGCCGTTGGGCCTTCTTTGTCTGCGCCAAGGCACGGTGATGCGCCTTCGTTCAGCGGCAGGGTCGCCAGACGACCGTCCGGGGTTGCGCCGACGTCAAAACCGTTTGGCACATAAGAGGTGATGTTGGAGGTGGACATGGTGTATCCACAGCCCTTCGGACCTTTGCCATAACGGTCAGTTTTGTACTTCGGCAGCAGTTTCAGATAGGACTCGAACACGTCGGCGACGATATGGTCGACATAGTCGATATCGTTACCGAACTTCGGCGCGTTGCGGCACAGTTTGCGTACGCGGGCGCCTTCGATGCCGTCGAAATTGCTGTCCATGGCATCGCGCAGCTGTTTCAGCGTCAGCACCTTGTCATCAAAGACCAGCTTTTTCACCGCGGCCAGGCTATCGCCAACCACTGAAGGCCCGATATTGGAGGAGCTGACGAAGTCATACTCGGCGCCGCCGTTTTTCAGGGTTTTGCCGCGTTCCAGCGAGCAGTTAATCGTGGCTGAAGCAAAGGCATCGGCATCGTGATATTTCAGCGCGCGGTCGCAGACCAGGTCGCAGTCCACCGCCAGGTCGGAGTAGAACTCCAGCAGTTGGTTCCACGCGGCCCAGACTTCGTCATAAGATGCATAATTGATCTCACGACCTTCTTTACCGTTCACTTTCACCAGCTGTACGCCAGTTGCTGGATCGCAGCCGTTGTTCATCACCAGCTCAAGGATTTTGCCGAAGTTAACGTAGGTCATACCGGTAGCGCGGTGTCCCCAGCGGCCCGGGATCGCGGTTTCCACGCAGCCCATTGAGGCATATTCGCGCGCCACTTCTTCCGTCAGGCCGAGGGTCATCATCGCCGGGATAACCACTTCGTCACAGAAGATGGACGGCATACCGAAACCTTTGCGGATAAGCTTCGCGGAGTCCTGCATCAGCGAGTGCGGAGTGTCTTTGGAGAAGCGCACGCTCAGGTTTGGCTCCGGCAGGCCGGTCAACGCCATCGCTTCCAGAGACAGATAGGAAAGGTCGTTGGTACCGTCGGTGCCGTCCGGCTTCATACCGCCAACCATCAGGTTAGAGTAGAGCGGGTAGCCGCCGCTGTACTGGGTGTGGCCCCACGGGCGAACTTTGTTCAGGCTGTTGGTCATGATGAAGAAGTGGGTCAGGATCTCCAGCGCCTTCTCTTTGCTGATTTTGCCGGAGTTGATATCCGCTTCGTAGAACGGCCAGACGTACTGGTCGAAACGGCCGAAGGAGAAGGAGTGACCGTTACTTTCGATCATCATTAACAGGTGAGTCAGATAGACGGTTTCGACGGCTTCGTAGAAATTCTGTGCTTTGCCTTCCATCAGGTGGGCGAACATGTCGCTCATCGCCAGCAGCTCATCGCGGCGTTTAGCGTCTGCGGTTTTCCCAGCTTCCTCTTTCGCCAGTAGCGAGAAACGTTTGCAGTAATTCAGCGCGGCATCCATGGTGATGATGACGGCCTGATAGAAATCGGTCTGTTCTTCGGTCAGGTCTTTGTCTTCCGCCAGATGCTGTTTGGCGATATCGCGCATCCCGCCGTAGCCCACTTCCAGGACAAAGTCATGGTTAGGGATAATGTGCCCGTCGCCAGACATGCTGATGCCGCCGCGGTGCAAGACCCCCTGTTTTTCTGCCAGGCGGTTAATTTGCGGCAGGTTAGCCAGCACTTCGTCCTGATGGGTTTTGCCCTGCCAGTAATCCTGCAATACACGCAGACGCGCTTTGGTCTCTTCGCTCACCTGGAAGCTATCGCCGGAGCGTTTATCAAACTCGTCCAGTTCATCGATAACCCAGTTAAATGAGAACTCCGGGAAGACGGGGGCGGCAAAATTGGCGCTCGCCTGGTTACCAACGATCAGCATGTCCGGTTCGATATAGATGGTCATTTTTTCCAGAATATCGGCCATCGCAAGCGCCCGGCGAATCACAATGGATTTACCTTCGGAGCGTTTGAAGGATTCGGTGATGATCTCGGCGCGCTCCGGGCAAAGGGTTGCCACGCGATGAAACATCTGATCCTGTTTTTTGGCGATACGATCAAAATCGCAATCGTTGTTGGTGGGTTTGAAGCTAAGCAATCCGTTCATAAATTCCCTCACTGGTGAAGTGGTTTTTATGTATTTCATGCCTGGGGTGTGTTTTTGTCAATCAAAAAGTGATCTATTTTGTTCCTTTTGTCACAAATAAATCTAAATAGAACATAAAAGAGCACTAAAAAACACAAGCGCCCGTTCAGGGCGCAGGAGGTTATTCGGCGCTGTCGGCCAGGATAAGTTCAGCAGAGTGGCTGGCGAGAAGGGATAAAACGTCGGCTGAAATGCCGCTTTGGCTAATCACTACATCAAAGTCGCCAAGTTGCCCGTGGGCTGCCAGGAAGGTTTGACCGAATTTACTTTTGTCGGCCAACAGAATTTTCTGCCGCCCGGCACGCGCCAGCGCACGCTTCACATGGGCATCAGTCATTTTCGGGACGGTCAGTTCACCTTGTTCGTTGATACCCTGGGTGCTCAGAAAGACTTTATCGGCATGCAGGGTACTGAAGAATTCGGCGGTGCTGAAAGAGACCATTCCCTGCGTATCGTCCTCGTACTCGCCAGGCGCGACAATCAGCTTGATGTTGCTGCGCCCCTTGAGCAGGTTAACGACCGGCACAGAGTTTGTTATCACCATGATTTTCTTGTCGAAAATACATTGCGCGAAGGCCAGTGCCGTTGTGCCGCAGTCAATAATGATCGTATCGCCATCTTCCACTAAATCAGCCGCTTTTTGCCCGATCAGGTGCTTATCATCAACCATTTGTATGGATTTGAGCTGAAAGCTGGGTTCTACGCTGGCGCCGCTGGTGAGATAAGCGCCGCCGTAGCTGGTTTTCACAATGCCCTGCTTTTCGAAGAAGGAGAGGTCGCGGCGAATGGTCATTTTGGTGACGCCAAACTTCTCCGCCAGCTCGTTAACCACAACCTTTTTTTCCTGTTGCAGAATGGCATAGATGCTCATTCTTCTGTCTGATGATTGCATGAGGAGGATTCACAAAGGGAAAAACGCACTATAAAGCACATACATTGTCGTGACAATATGGCTTAAAAGGAACATAAAGAAACACTCCCGGGGATGCCGGGAGTGTGAAAGGGTTATTCCCAGTCTGCAAGGAAGCGCTGACCGTACTGGTCGGCGACCAGCAGCGCGGCGTACACCTGATCTGCTGTCGCGCCACCCGGCATATTGTGGATGGTTTCCCCTTCGGCGCAGGCCGCTTCTGCCACGATGCGCATTTTGGCCGGGATATCGTCAGTGATATCCAGCTGTGCCAGGGTGATCGGCAAACCAACGGTGTGACAGAGTGCGGCAACGGTTTCAATCTCTTCCGCTGACGCATTTTCCAGTATCAGCTGGGTGAGTGTGCCAAAGGCGACTTTTTCACCATGGTAATAGTGGTGTGCATCCGGAATAGCCGTCAGGCCATTGTGGATAGCATGTGCTGCTGCCAGGCCACCGCTTTCAAAGCCGACGCCGCTCAGAAAGGTATTTGCCTCTACAACCCGCTCCAGCGCGGGAGTGACCACATGCTGCTCGGCGGCCAGCATTGCTTTCTCGCCTTCGGCGATCAGCGTGTTATAGCAAAGCTCTGCCAGTGCTAATGCTGCCTGAGTGCACTGGCCACCGGCCATCGTAGTGGCACCGCTGCGGGAACAGGCGCGGGCTTCAAACCAGGTTGCCAGCGCATCGCCAATCCCCGCCGCCAGTAAACGTGCCGGCGCCCCTGCCACAATTTTGGTGTCGACAATCACACGGTCCGGGTTATTGGGCAGCATCAAATAGCGATCAAACTCGCCATCATCGGTGTAGATGACCGACAGCGCGCTGCAGGGGGCATCCGTGGAGGCAATAGTCGGGGCGATCGCCACCGGAACGCCCATAAAATGGGCCAGCGCTTTCGCGGTATCCAGCGTCTTACCGCCGCCAATACCGAGCACGGCGCCACACTGTGCGCTTTCTGCTATCGCGCGCAGCCGATCGATTTCATTTTGCGAACATTCGCCCCCGAAAGGCACCACTTCACAGGCGAGATCGGCATCCGCCAGACTTTTTTGCAGCGCTTCCTGAGCGAAACCTAAAACAAATTTGTCTCCCACAACCAGCCAACGTGCTGCCAGTGGTTTGAGGTATTCACCGAGACGGGTGATAACATCTGCACCCTGAATATATTTGCCTGGGGATTGAATAATGCGGTCCATACATGTCCTCCATTCTGGCTCTTCAGGCCGCGGGTTGCGGCCTTTTCGCCGGGTTACAGGTTGAGATTGCCAAATGCGTTGTTCCAGTCCTGTTCAAATTTTTCTACTGCTGACTCTACCGCGGGGGTATTGAGCATTTGTTGCGCTACGTCTAAAGGAAGGGTGATCGCTTCACAACCTGCCAGCAGGCAGTCCAGCGCCTGGCGAGGCGTTTTGAAGCTGGCAGCCAGCACTTTGCTTTCCGGTGCATGCAGTTCCAGCAGGCTTTGTAGCTCCTGAACCATGCGGATGCCATCTCCGCCCTGGGCATCGACGCGGTTTACGTAAGGGGCAACGTATTTTGCTCCGGCCAGCGCAGCCAGCAGCCCCTGGGAGGCGCTGTATACCGCAGTGCCCAGAGTAGGGATGCCTTCTTTTTTCAACAGCTTGATAGCGGCCAGACCTTCAAAGGTCACCGGGATTTTTACCACGATACCGGGTACGGCGTTGCTCAGACGTTTGGCTTCTTCAACCATGCCCTGCGCGTCGCGGCTCATGGTCTGGGCGAACAAAATACCTTCCGGGCCGACCGCTTTTTGCAGGCGCGGTAACACATCCCAAATGGACGCTTTACCCGCAGCGATGATGCTCGGGTTGGTGGTAACGCCGGCCAGCGGGTAGATACGCGCCAGGCGTTCAACTTCGTTCACATTGGCGGTGTCCAGATACAGTTCCATGATGCTTCCTCTTAATTTCCCCGAATAATTTCTGCCTACAGGATACGAGGGGAATGAGAGGGGACGCTACGCGACATTTCTGCCAAAAACTGGACAAATGTAATGTCCGAATCAAAGCATGATCTGCATCACGTTTAGGTGCCATAAAGTCATTAAGCGGCTGATAACGTGAGATTTAACAAGTGGTAAGAAGTGTGGATATTACAAAAATCCAGAAAATAGCATTTTTACACGCACGCCTTAACGGCGAGCTACTGCGGTTGTTTCTCGGTTAACTGACTATGGTACTGCCGACGATACTCTGACGGCGAACGCTCCGTATTCTTGCGAAACAGGCGACAAAAATAGTTACTGTCGACGAACCCACAGGTGTACGCGACTTCTTTCACCTTCAGGTCATAACCCTTGAGCAGCGCTTTGGCGTGTTCGAGGCGCGTGTGATTAAGGTACTCGTTAAAGCCAATGGAACCGGTTTTCTGAAACAGATGGGAGAGGTAGTTAGGGGAGATGTAGAAAGACTGCGCCACAGATTCCCGCGTCAGCGGCATGGCGTAATGTTCGTCGATATAGTCGCGAATGGCTTCGAAAAGTGCCCGACTTTTGGATGCGGTTTGGATCTGACTGCCGAGCAAATCCTGACAGTGGCTCAGCAGACTGGCGACAATTAAGCGGGCGGTTTGCTGCTCTTTAGGCTGCATCTGTATTTCGTGCAGCGTTTGCAACAGGAAGGAACCGATACGCGGCCCCCGGCGGGCAACATGCTGTTTCGTCAGATTATACAGTTCTTCGCCATCCCAGCGCGTCACGCTGAACCCCAACTGTTGCTTGCCGAACAGAATACTTAATGTGGTGGCGGGCGTTGACCACTGCGGGAAGTTCCAGCCGCCAGCGGGCACGTATAAAACATCATGTTCCACCATGAATGATGTCTCACCGGCGAGCCCCCCATCATCCAGCTTTCCTTCCAGCAGAATTTCCAGACGAGGAAAATCTACCTGAAAAGCCTGAGAGGGCGCGGGTCCTGTTGCACCGATAAAGTAAATCTGGCGCAACGGGGCCGGGCCGTTGATCAGGCGAGAGAGAAGGTGGCTGACATCGTAATTCATGGTTTTTTATCCTCGCTCGCGAACCGCATAACCTTAACGGGCAGCATAAAAAAAGGCCACACCCGGTGTGGCCTTTTTGCTCAACGCTGTGAAGATTAGCCGGTATTACGCATACCCGCTGCCACACCGGCGATGGTGACCATCAACGCCTGCTCAACGCGGCGATCCGGCTCTTTCCCTTCCTCTTCCGCTTTACGCGAACGATGCAGCAACTCAGCCTGCAGGACGTTTAGCGGGTCGGTATAGATGTTACGCAACTGAATGGACTCGGCAATCCATGGCAAATCGGCCATCAGATGGGAGTCGTTAGCGATGGCCAGCACCACGTTGATGTCTGCTTCGAGCAGCTTACGTAACTCTGAGCCCAGCGCCCACAGTTCCGGGGAAACCAGACGCTGATCGTAGTACTCAGCCAGCCACAGGTCGGCTTTGGAGAAGACCATCTCCAGCATACCCAGACGAGTGGAGAAGAACGGCCAGTCACGGCACATGGCTTCCAGTTCGCTCTGTTTACCATCTTCCACTACTTTTTGCAGCGCGGCACCCGCACCCAGCCAGGCCGGAAGCATCAGACGGTTCTGCGTCCAGGCGAAGATCCACGGAATGGCACGCAGAGACTCTACGCCACCGGTTGGGCGACGTTTCGCCGGGCGGGAACCGAGCGGCAACTTGCCCAGTTCCTGCTCTGGTGTGGCAGAGCGGAAGTACGGCACGAAGTCTTTGTTTTCACGCACGTAGCCACGATACATATCGCAGGAGATATCCGACAGCTCGTCCATAATATGACGCCAGTCATCTTTCGGCTCCGGCGGTGGTAACAGGTTCGCTTCCAGAATGGCGCTGGTATAAAGCGTCAGGCTGCTGATGGTGACTTCCGGCAGGCCGTATTTAAAGCGAATCATCTCGCCCTGTTCGGTCACGCGCAGGCCACCTTTCAGGCTTCCCGGCGGTTGAGAGAGCAGCGCAGCATGTGCTGGTGCGCCGCCACGGCCAATGGAGCCGCCGCGACCATGGAACAGCGTAAGTTCAATGCCCGCTTTTTCGCAGGTTTTGATCAATGCATCCTGCGCCTGATACTGCGCCCAGGACGCTGCCATCACGCCCGCATCTTTTGCGGAGTCGGAATAGCCAATCATCACCATCTGTTTGCCCTGGATAAAGCCACGATACCAGTCGATGTTCAGTAACTGGGTCATAACATCATCCGCGTTGTTCAGGTCGTCGAGCGTCTCGAACAGCGGTGCGACAGGCAGCGCAAAACCAATGCCTGCTTCTTTCAGCAGGAGATGTACTGCCAGAACGTCGGAGGGGGTTTTCGCCATTGAAATGACGTAAGCGGCCACGGAACCACGCGGTGCTTCAACGATAACTTTGCAGGTATCGAGCACTTCGCGGGTCTCTTCGCTCGGCTCCCACTGGCGAGGCAGCAGAGGACGTTTGGAGTTCAGTTCGCGAATGAGGAAAGCTTGTTTGTCGGCTTCGGACCAGCTCTCATAATCGCCGATACCGAGGTAACGGGTCAGTTCCCCCAGCGCTTCAGTGTGACGGGTGCTCTCCTGACGGACATCGATACGCACCAGCGGCACGCCGAAACACTTCACGCGACGCAGCGTATCGAGCAGTTCGCCATTGGCGATGATGCCCATGCCGCAGGCCTGCAAAGATTTGTAGCAGGCGTAGAGCGGTTCCCACAGCTGCTCATTTTGGGTTAGCAGCCCAGCCGGTTTCGGCAGTTTCTGCCCTTTCAGGCGCGCTTCCAGCCAGGTTTGGGTCGCCATCAGCTGGCTACGCAGTTTTTTCATCAGATAGCGATACGGTTCCTGCGCCCCTTCGGCACCGGCCAGATCGCGAAGTTCATCCGTACACTCGACCATCGAAAGCTCAGAAATCAGTACCTGAATATCTTTAAGGAACAGGTCGGTGGCTTTCCAGCGACTCAGCAACAGAACGTGGCGGGTGATATCGGATGTAACGTTTGGGTTGCCATCACGGTCACCCCCCATCCAGGAGGTAAAGCGGACGGGCACAAAATCAACCGGGAGTTTGTAACCGAGGTTCTCTTCGAGCTGTTCATTCAGCTCACGAAGATAGCTTGGCACCCCTTCCCACAGGCTGTTTTCCACCACGGCAAAGCCCCATTTGGCTTCATCGACCGGGCTTGGACGGTGCTTACGGATTTCATCGGTATGCCATGACTGAGCAATCAGTTGGCGCAGACGGCGCATCAGCTGATGACGCTCGTAATCAACGATGTCTTTGTTGTCCAGCTGCTTTAAGCAGGTGTTAACTTCCACCATTTTGTGGATAAGCGTGCGGCGGGTGATCTCAGTCGGGTGGGCGGTCAGTACCAGCTCCAGCGACAACGACTCCACTGCCTTCTTGATGGTCGCTTCATTGAGATCGGGTTGGTCTTTCAGTTTACGCAGAGTACGAGCAATCACTTCCGGGTTGTTTGCGGCTTCGCCTTTTGGCGAAATGCTGTGGTATTGCTCAGCGGTATTGGCAAGATTCAGAAACTGGCTGAAGGCACGCGCCACCGGCAGCAGTTCATCATTGGACAGGTTTTGCAGCGTGTTGAGCAACTCCTGACGATTGACCTCGTTACCAGCACGTGAAGATTTGGACAGCTTACGGATAGTTTCGACCCTTTCAAGGATGTTCTCTCCTAGCGCATCCTTGATGGTATCCCCCAGCAGCTTGCCGAGCATACTGACATTACTACGCAAAGCGGAATATTGTTCGTTCATGTTAACCCAGACACCCCATCTCATTTTATTTTGTTATATCCACCGTCCTGCAACGTGAAACGGATAGATATCAGACACCGCCTTTTATAAAGCCACGTAAAACCCACGGCGTCAATTGCGGCGAAATCGGTTCAGCAAACGAATAAAAGGCGTGAATTTATGAAATTTAATTCGCTTTGCCGCTGATAAGTATTGCTTATGGAATTGTGAATAACGTCACGACGTTTCCTCCCCATCCCGAAGGTGACATAGCGGTATGGGGAGGGCGTTGATCAGTGCCAGCAGAAGTGATGCACGACCTGCGTGATCAATTCACGGGTAGGTTTAATAAAGCGTGTCTCAAGATATTCATCAGGCTGATGGGCCTGATTAATTGAACCTGGACCTAACACCAGGGTGGGGCACAGGGTCTGGATGAACGGCGCTTCGGTGCAGTAGTTCACCACCTCCGTCTCTACACCCAGCAGTTTTTCCACCACTTCGACCAGTTGATGGTCCGGCGGGCATTCGTAGCCTGGAATCGGTGGATGCAGTTCAGACACGGTCAGGCGGCCCGGCCAGCGGCTGCTCACCGGCTCTAATGCTTCTTCAAGCAGACCGTTCAGATCGTTTAGCGTCATACCCGGCAGTGGGCGAATATCCATGTGCAACTCGCAGCAGGCACAAATGCGGTTGGAGGCGTCGCCGCCGTTAATGCTGCCCAGGTTCAGCGTGGGATACGGCACGGTGAAGGCGTCATAGTGATAACGCGCTTTCAGGCTGTCTCGCAGCTGGAGAATATGACCGATGGCATCATGCATCAGTTCGATGGCGTTGACCCCACGCGCAGGGTCGCTGGAATGACCGGATTGCCCCAGGATGCGAATCGCGCTTGAGATGTGACCTTTGTGGGCGCGCACCGGCTGCAGGGAGGTCGGCTCACCGATAATGGCGCAATCCGGCCGCAGTTGCGTGTTTTCGGCAAAGTAACGTGCCCCTGCCATGCTGGTCTCTTCATCGGCCGTTGCCAGCACGTAAAGTGGTTTTTTCAGTTTCGTCACATCAACATCACGCAGCGCATCCAGGATGAAGGCGAAAAAGCCTTTCATGTCGGCGGTACCGAGACCGTAGAGCTTGTTGTCGTGTTCGGTGAGGGTGAAGGGATCGCGCGTCCAGCGGCCGTCATCAAACGGCACGGTATCGGTATGACCGGTTAATAACAGGCCACCAGCCCCCTCGCCAATGCTGGCCAGTAGATTAAACTTGTTACGCGTGCCGGGAACGGGTTGCACTTCCACCTTGAACCCAAGATCGCCAAACCATCCTGCCAGCAGATTGATTAAAGAAGCATTGCTTTGATCAAGAGCTTCTTCCGTTGCGCTGATGGACGGAGTGCCAATCAGGGCGCGGTAAATCTCGATAAATGGTGGCAAATTCATTTTCATTGTTGACATACCTGAGTTCGTGATAGTATCAATATTCATGCATTAATAGTGAATAAAAATACATTAATGTTGAGCGTAAAGGAACCCATTCGGCGCCTTTACAGAGCGACGTGGGACTGATGCCAAATCACTCCCTGGCAAACTTGACGCACTAAGAAGGTAGACTGCCCCGATGTTGAACACGTTAATTGTGGGTGCCAGCGGCTACGCCGGCGCAGAGCTAGTGACCTATGTAAATCGCCATCCTCATATGAACATAACCGCTTTGACGGTTTCAGCGCAAAGCAATGATGCAGGAAAATTAATCTCCGATTTACATCCGCAGTTGAAAGGTATTGTCGATCTGCCGTTGCAGCCCATGTCCGACATCAGCGAGTTCGTTGAGGGCGTGGATGTGGTATTTCTGGCCACCGCACATGAAGTGAGTCATGACCTGGCGCCGCAGTTTCTTGCCGCTGGCTGCGTGGTGTTTGATCTCTCTGGTGCGTTCCGCGTTAACGATCCCGCATTTTATGAAAAATTCTACGGCTTCACTCACCAGCATCCTGACCTGCTCGCGCAGGCGGTGTACGGGCTGGCGGAGTGGAGCACTGATGCGCTGAAAGAGGCGAATCTCATCGCGGTGCCGGGGTGCTACCCAACGGCGGCGCAGCTCTCCCTTAAACCGCTGATTGATGCGGGCGTGCTGGATCTCAACCAGTGGCCGGTCATTAATGCGACCAGCGGTGTGAGCGGTGCAGGGCGTAAAGCCGCGATTTCCAACAGTTTCTGCGAAGTTAGTCTGCAGCCGTATGGCGTGTTCAATCACCGTCATCATCCTGAAATTACGACTCACCTGGGCGCACCGGTGATTTTCACCCCGCATCTGGGTAACTTCCCGCGTGGCATTCTGGAAACCATCACCTGCCGTCTGAAGCCTGGCGTGATGCACGCGGAAATTGCCGCGCTTTTCCAGCAAGCCTATGGCGACAAACCGCTGGTGCGGCTGTATGACAAAGGCGTTCCGGCATTGAAAAATGTGGTGGGTCTGCCGTTCTGTGATATTGGTTTTGCGGTGCAGGATGAACACCTGATTGTGGTCGCCACAGAAGATAACCTCTTGAAAGGGGCGGCTGCTCAGGCCATGCAATGTGCAAATATTCGTTTCGGCTATGCTGAAACCCAGTCTCTAATCTAATTAAGTGCAGGCGTGAAGATGAACCCATTAATTATTAAACTCGGTGGCGTACTGCTGGATAGTGAAGAAGCGCTGGAGCGTCTGTTCACCGCGCTGGTGAATTACCGTGAATCGCACGACCGCCCGCTGGTGATTGTGCACGGCGGTGGCTGCGTGGTGGATGAGCTCATGAAAAAGCTTAATCTGCCGGTCACTAAGAAAAACGGCCTGCGTGTGACGCCTGCCGATCAAATCGACATTATTACTGGCGCGCTGGCGGGCACGGCCAATAAAACCCTGCTGGCCTGGGCGAAAAAACACAAAATTGCCTCCGTTGGCCTGTTCCTCGGCGATGGTGATAGCGTGCAAGTCACCCAGTTGGATCAAGAGCTGGGCCATGTCGGTCAGGCCCTGCCGGGCTCACCGAAGCTGGTGAACGCTTTGCTGGACGGGGGCTTCCTGCCCGTTATCAGCTCCATTGGTGTGACTGACGATGGCCGCCTGATGAACGTCAATGCTGACCAGGCGGCGACGGCACTGGCGGCAACACTGGGGGCGGATCTGATTCTGCTCTCCGACGTGAGCGGCATTCTGGATGGCAAGGGCCAACGTATTGCTGAAATGACCGCAGCGAAAGCGGAGCAGCTTATTGAGCAGGGGATTATCACCGACGGCATGATTGTGAAGGTGAACGCCGCACTGGATGCCGCGCGCGCCCTGAACCGTCCGGTGGATATCGCCTCCTGGCGCCACGCAGAGCAACTGCCTGCGCTGTTTAACGGTACGCCGATCGGCACGCGTATTCTCGCGTAAGCACAAACAACAGAATCTTAAGGCCGGACAGGCGCAGCGCCATCCGGCATAAATATCAGAACGAAACGAATTTAAGGAAGCATGTTATGGCACTTTGGGGCGGGCGTTTTACTCAGGCAGCGGATCAACGGTTCAAACAGTTCAATGACTCTTTGCGCTTTGACTATCGCCTGGCGGAGCAGGATATCGTTGGCTCTGTGGCCTGGTCCAAAGCACTGGTCACCGTGGGGGTGTTAACGCCGGAAGAGCAAACTCAGCTGGAAGGGGCACTCAACGTCCTGCTGGAAGAGGTTCAGGCGAATCCGCAGCAGATCCTCGAAAGTGATGCCGAAGATATTCATAGCTGGGTTGAAGGCAAGCTGATCGACAAAGTGGGTCAGTTGGGTAAAAAGCTGCACACCGGGCGTAGCCGTAACGATCAGGTGGCGACCGATCTTAAGCTGTGGTGCAAAGATACGGTAACAGAGCTGCTGGCCGCATGCCGTCAGCTTCAAAGCGCGCTGGTAGAAACCGCAGAAAATAACCAGGACGCGGTAATGCCGGGTTATACCCATTTGCAACGTGCCCAGCCGATAACCTTTGCGCACTGGTGCCTGGCCTATGTAGAGATGCTGGCGCGTGACGAAAGCCGTTTGCAGGATACGCTGAAACGTCTGGACGTCAGCCCGCTGGGCTGCGGTGCGCTGGCAGGTACCGCCTATGAAATCGATCGTGAGCAGCTGGCTGGTTGGCTTGGCTTTGCATCCGCAACCCGCAACAGCCTGGACACCGTCTCTGACCGTGATCATGTGCTGGAACTGCTCTCGGATGCGTCTATTAGCATGGTCCACCTCTCTCGTTTCGCCGAAGACCTGATCTTCTTTAATACCGGTGAAGCAGGATTTGTGGAGCTGTCCGACCGTGTTACCTCAGGCTCTTCCCTGATGCCTCAGAAAAAAAACCCGGATGCGCTGGAGCTGATCCGCGGGAAATGTGGGCGCGTACAAGGGGCGTTGACCGGCATGATGATGACCCTGAAAGGTCTGCCGCTGGCCTACAACAAAGATATGCAGGAAGACAAAGAAGGGTTGTTCGATGCGCTCGACACCTGGCTCGACTGTTTGCATATGGCGGCACTGGTGCTGGATGGCATTCAGGTGAAGCGTCCACGTTGTCAGGAAGCCGCGCAACAGGGCTATGCTAACGCGACAGAGCTGGCGGATTACCTGGTGGCCAAAGGCGTTCCGTTCCGTGAAGCACACCATATTGTGGGCGAAGCGGTGGTTGAAGCTATTCGCCAGGGCAAACCGTTGGAAGATCTGGCGCTGGCAGATTTGCAGAAATTCAGTGCGGTTATCGCGGATGATGTCTATCCGATCCTGTCGCTGCAATCCTGCCTCGATAAGCGCGCCGCAAAAGGCGGTGTATCTCCACAACAGGTCTCACAGGCGATTGCGGATGCAAAAGGGCGTTTAGTGTAATTATCAGTCGCCTGATGCCCTCACTCCGGCCCTTTGCTCACAGGCAGAGGGAGCAAAACAGCCTGACCTTGCGTTGGGCTTTTTTACGCAAAAAAAAGCGGACACACAGGTCCGCAAAATGTTCACGTTGGCTTTAGTTATTCAGAGAGATAGAGGCAGTGGCATCAAGGGTAATGGTGACCGCTTCGTTTCTGGAGTTAATTATTGTACAGAAGGCTTGATAGGGATAATCGTTCATTGCTATTCTATCTATCGCCATGAACTATCGTGGCGACGGAGGATGAATAATGAATATTCGTGATCTTGAATATCTGGTGGCGTTAGCAGAACACCGCCATTTTCGCCGTGCAGCGGATTCCTGCCATGTCAGCCAGCCAACCCTGAGCGGGCAAATACGTAAACTGGAAGACGAGCTTGGCGTGATGCTTTTAGAGCGCACCAGCCGCAAAGTCCTGTTTACACAGGCCGGTCTGTTGCTGGTTGATCAGGCACGCACTGTGTTGCGTGAGGTCAAAGTGCTCAAGGAGATGGCAAGCCAGCAGGGGGAAGCGATGTCCGGCCCACTGCATATTGGTCTAATCCCCACCGTTGGACCTTACCTGCTGCCGCAAATTATTCCTTTGCTGCATCAGACGTTCCCGAAGCTGGAAATGTATTTGCACGAAGCGCAAACCCATCAATTACTGGCGCAGCTGGACAGCGGCAAACTCGATTGTGCCATTCTCGCGCTGGTGAAAGAAAGTGAAGCCTTTATTGAAGTACCGCTGTTTGATGAGCCAATGATGCTGGCAATTTATGCCGATCATCCATGGGCGAATCGTGACCGCGTACCGATGGCCGACCTGGCAGGTGAGAAATTGCTTATGCTGGAAGATGGGCACTGCCTGCGCGATCAGGCAATGGGCTTCTGCTTTGAAGCGGGTGCTGAAGAAGACACCCATTTCCGGGCAACCAGCCTTGAGACGCTGCGCAACATGGTGGCGGCAGGAAGCGGTATTACTTTGCTGCCTGCACTGTCCGTTCCGCGCGAACGTGAGCGTGATGGGGTGATTTATCTGCCCTGTATCAAGCCAGAACCCCGGCGTACCGTTGGGTTGGTTTATCGCCCGGGTTCCCCGCTGCGTAGCCGTTATGAACAGCTGGCAGAGGCCATCCGCAGTACGATGGATGGCCATTTCGACAGCGCGTTAAAACAGGCGGTTTAAACCGTTTAACGCGGCTACCCGATAGGCTTCCGCCATGGTCGGGTAGTTAAAGGTGGTGTTAACAAAGTACTCGATCGTGTTACCGCCGCCTTTCTGCTCCATTATCGCCTGGCCAATGTGAATGATTTCGGCCGCGCGCTCGCCAAAGCAATGAATACCTAGAATTTCTTTGGTTTCACGATGGAACAAGATTTTCAGCGTGCCCACACTCATCCCGACGATTTGCGCCCGCGCCAGGTGCTTAAATTGCGCCCGACCCACTTCATAAGGCACTTTCATCGCCGTCAATTGCTGCTCGGTTTTGCCCACCGAACTGATTTCAGGAATGGTGTAGATCCCGGTCGGAATATCTTCAATCAGATGCGCGGTGGCTTCCCCTTTCATCATCGCCTGGGCGGCGATCCGGCCCTGGTCATAGGCTGCAGAGGCCAGGCTCGGGTAACCAATGACGTCTCCCACTGCATAAACATGCTGCAGCGCGGTCTGGTACATGCTGTTGACCTTTAACTGCCCACGTCCGTCAGCATCCAGCCCGATGTTTTCCAACTGCAGACTGTCGGTGTTGCCGGTGCGTCCGTTGGCGTAGAGGAGGCAATCTGCTTTCACTTTCTTACCGGATTTCAGGTGCATAATCACACCGTCGTCCATGCCTTCTATACGCTCATACTCTTCGTTATGGCGAATCACCACACCGCTGTTCCAGAAGTGATAGGAAAGGGAGTCCGACATCTCCTGATCGAGGAAGGCCAGCAGGCGATCGCGGGTGTTGATCAGATCCACTTTGACGTTCATTCCTCTGAAGATCGATGCATATTCGCAGCCGATCACCCCCGCGCCATAGATGATCACATGGCGAGGTTCATGATGCATATTCAGAATGGAGTCGCTGTCGTAAATGCGCGGATGCGCAAAATCGGTATCGGTCGGGTGGTAAGGGCGTGAACCGCAGGCAATGACGAATTTTTCCGCCGTTAAGGTTTCAATCGAACCGTCCGGGCACTCCATGGCCAGCGTATGCGGGTCAACAAAATGCGCATTACCCTGCAGGATTTCACAGCGGTTACGCTCGTAAAAGCCCTGACGCATTTGCGTTTGCTGGTTAATCACGCTGTCTGCGTGATTCAGGATGTCGGCAAATGAGGAGCGAAGAATTCGGGTGTGGTCACTGTAAAGAGGGTTTTGATTGAATTCGATAATACGGCTGACAGCATGGCGAAGCGCTTTAGAAGGGATAGTTCCCCAGTGGGTACATCCGCCGCCCACATTATGATAGCGCTCAATGACCGCTACCCGGGCACCCTGTTTAACCAGTCCCATAGCAGCACCTTCACCGCCTGGGCCTGAGCCTATAACTATTGCGTCGTAATCGTAGGAATGTGGCATGGTAAGGCTTACCTGTTCTTATACATAAAAGCAACATAATAGTAACATCAACGGCAGGATAACCCAATTATCGTTGTGCTTTTTTCGTGCGGGAAAGCAGAAAGACCTCGTAAACAATCATTCACAATCCAGTACAATCCGATTAGTTTTATTCTCTGGTATAGTGCCAGCAGGTCTGCGGAAGGATTCAAGCATCGTGATGGGCGTAAGAGCGCAACAAAAAGAGAGAACCCGGCGTTCGCTGGTTGAAGCAGCATTCAGTCAACTGAGTGCCGAGCGTAGTTTCGCCAGTCTGAGCCTGCGCGAGGTGGCGCGTGAAGCGGGTATAGCCCCTACGTCCTTTTATCGTCATTTCCGCGATGTGGATGAACTTGGCCTGACGATGGTTGATGAGAGCGGTTTGATGCTGCGCCAACTGATGCGTCAGGCGCGTCAGCGTATTGCGAAAGGTGGCAGTGTTATCCGCACGTCAGTCTCAACGTTCATGGAATTTATCGGCAATAACCCTAATGCTTTCCAGTTGTTGCTGCGAGAGCGCTCCGGTACATCTGCGGCGTTTCGTGCGGCAGTAGCGCGTGAAATCCAGCATTTTATTGCGGAACTTGCCGACTATCTTGAACTCGAAAACCATATGCCGCGAGCGTTCACCGAAGCGCAGGCTGAGGCGATGGTGACGATTGTATTCAGTGCTGGTGCCGAGGCGCTGGATGTGGGCATTGAACAACGCAGGCAATTAGAAGAGCGACTGGTCTTACAGCTGAGGATGATTTCCAAAGGCGCGTATTACTGGTATCGCCGCGAACAAGAAAAAATGGCGCATCAACCCGATGAGTGAAGGATGAGTAATGAAACAGACAGGTCAAGATAAAGGTACGTTGCTGCTGGCGTTGATCGCTGGCTTATCGATTAATGGCACCTTTGCAGCGATTTTCAGCTCCATCGTGCCTTTCTCCGTATTCCCTATTATTTCACTGGTGCTGACGGTTTACTGTCTGCATCAGCGTTATCAAAATCGCACCATGCCGGTGGGCTTGCCCGGCCTTGCCGCCGCCTGTTTTATTCTCGGCGTGCTGCTTTACAGTACCGTGGTTCGTGCGGAATATCCGGACATTGGCTCCAACTTCTTCCCGGCGGTGCTGTCGGTGATTCTGGTGTTCTGGATCGGTTTCCGCATGCGTAACCGCAATCAGGGGCTATAGGCCGGATAAGGCATTTATGCCGCCATCCGGCAACCAGTATTACTTCGCTGTTAACAGAACCCCGCACTCCATATGGTGCGTATAGGGGAACTGATCGAACAGGGCCAGACGTTCAATGTTGTGCGTCTGGCTTAGCGTTTCAAGATTCTTACACAACGTTTCCGGGTTGCAGGAAATATATAAAATCCGGGGATAAGCCTGCACCATCTTCTCGGTTTCGCTGTCCAGTCCACTGCGTGGCGGATCGACGAAAATCGTCTCACACTGGTAGCTCTGCAAATCAATGCCCTGCAAGCGGTTAAATTCACGAACACCGTTCATGGCCTGAGTGAACTCTTCTGCCGACATACGGATAATCTGTACATTATCGATATGGTTTGCCGCAATGTTGTATTGCGCGGCGGCGACCGACGGCTTGGCAATTTCTGTCGCCAGAACGCGGTCGAAGTTACGGGCGAGTGCCAGCGAGAAGTTGCCATTACCGCAGTAGAGCTCCAGAAGATCCCCTGTTGACCCTTTTGTTGCACCCAGCGCCCACTCCAGCATCTGCACGTTCATGGCCGCATTGGGCTGTGTGAAGCTGTTTTCCACCTGACGGTAAATCATCTCTTTGCCGCCGACAGGCAGACGCTCGTCAATAAAGTCCTGGTCCAGCTCGATTTTGGTTTTGGTGGCACGGCCAATCAGATGCACATTCAGGTTTTGCGCACGCAGCGCATCACGCAGGCGGCTCGCCTCTTCACGCCATTCATCATCCAGTTTTTTATGGTAGAGCAAGGAAACAATCGCCTGATTACTCATGGTGGTCAGGTAATCAATCTGGAAGAGCTTGTGGCGAAGCGTTTTGTTCTCGCGCAGGTTCTCCATCAGCACGTTCATCAACTGATTAATCAGCTCGCTCGCGGCCGGAAAGCTGTCGACGCGGATGCGGCTTTTGGTCTGCTGATCGAAAATAATGTGGTAGAGGTCGTCGCCATCATGCCAGATGCGGAACTCGGCGCGCATACGATAGTGACTGACCGGCGAGCGGAACACCTCCGGTACGGGCGCGGAGAAGGGCGTCATCATCGACTGCAGACGCACGACTTTCTCGGCCAGTTGCGCTTCGTACTGTTCTGTTGGCAGGTGTTCGGGTGTCATCGTATTTCCTGAATGATTAAGAATAACGCGGGGATTGTAGGGATTGCTCAGGGGATGTCCAGCTTCAGATGTTTTTTCGATTCGTCTCATAGCAGTCTGGACATCTATATGTTTCTGAATGTAGCATCCCTGTTCCGGTCCTGTGAGTTAAAAGGGAATCCAGTGTGAATCTGGGGCTGACGCGCAGCGGTAAGGAAGGGTGGGATGATAGCGAAAGCAGACACTGCTTATACCCTAAATAATTCGAGTTGCAGGCAGGCGGCAACGCAGCGAGTCCCCAGGAGCTTACTGAAGTAAGTGACTGGGATGAGCGAGAAAAGCCAACGCACATGCAACTTGAAGTATGACGGGTAGATATAAAGTGGGAAGTCATCATCTTGTAGTACCCCCAAGCCCGAAGACCTACCGGAGTTACGTCGCATTTGGTGCCATCGTCGCGAGCTACTGAGGGTACCTGCGGCATCCTTCTTATTATGTGGATGCTCACACAATGATTAAAAAAGCTTCGCTGCTGACGGCTCTCTCCGTCACGGCATTTTCTGGCTGGGCGCAGGACAGCAACCCAGACACTCTGGTAGTGACAGCAAATCGTTTTCAACAGCCTGCTAAAACGGTACTGGCACCCACGGAAGTCGTTACCCGTGAAGATATCGATCGCTGGCAGTCCCGTTCGTTAGTGGATGTGCTTCGCCGACTTCCTGGCGTTGATATTGCGCAAAACGGCGGCCTGGGTCAGACCGCTTCCGTTTATGTGCGTGGCACAGAAGCGAAACACCTTCTGCTGCTGATTGATGGCGTGCCGGTCGCGCGCTCGGGTATTTCTAACGATCCTGAGCTCAACCAAATTCCCCTCTCTTTAGTACAACGCGTTGAATACATCCGTGGCCCACGCTCGACCGTTTACGGTTCCGGCGCAATCGGCGGTGTGGTTAACGTCATCACCCAGACCGGTAGCGAGCAATCGCAGATTAACGCCAGTGTCGGTTCGAAAGGCTACCAGACGTTGGATGGCACGGTCCGCCAACGTTTTGGCGACACTGTCGCCACTGCTGCAGGTTCTTACACCAGTACACGTGGGTTTAACGTTCAGCCTGACTCGTCATGGGATCATGATGCCGACCGTGACGGTTATCGCAATAAAACCTTCTGGGGAAGCCTGCAGCATAAGTTCAACGAGAACATTGACGGTTTCTTCCGCGGGTACAGCTTCAGCAATAATGTGGACTATGACCTGGGGAGCCCGCCATTTCTGCCGGAGTACAGTGCAGATGAACGTCAGTTGTATAGTCAGGGCTGGGATACCGGGCTGAGCTTTAACCAGGGGATCTACTCGTCCCAGCTGGTGGCGAGCTACCAGAAAAGCAAAGACTATAACTACAGCAGCATCTATGGTCGTTATGAAGACGGCACCACGCTGGATGACATGGAGCAGCGTTATATTCAGTGGGCGAATAATGTTGCAGTCGGTCATGGTTCGGTGAGCGCGGGCGCAGACTGGAAGCAGGAGCGTCTGGTGTCTTCTAATAAAACCTCCCGTGAAGCCTACGACCGTGATAACACCGGGCTCTACTTGTCTGGCCTGCAGCAGTTCGGCGACGTCACGCTGGAGGCCTCTGGCCGTGAGGACAAAGACGAGGAGTTCGGCTGGCACGGCACCTGGCAGACGGCTGCCGGTTGGGAGTTCGTTAAAGATTACCGTCTGACCGTTTCCTACGGCACAGGATTCCTGGCACCGTCTCTCGGTCAACAGTTTGGCGCGAAGCGTTTTAATATTGCTTCCAACCCGGATCTGAAGCCGGAAGAGTCTAAGCAATGGGAAGCGGGTGTTGAAGGGCTGACCGGACCGCTCGACTGGCGCCTGTCTGCTTATCGCTATGAGATTGATAATCTCATTACCTACAGCGACACGGCGTATTACAACATCAACTCGGCAACCATTAAGGGCGTAGAGTGGACGGGCAGTGTGGATACGGGCATCTTCTCGCACCGCGTTACGCTGCAATATATTGACCCGCGTGATGATGAAACGAACGAAGTGCTGCCGCGTCGTGCGAAGCGCCAGGCCAAGTATCAGCTTGACTGGGCGGTCTTCGATGTGGACATGAATCTCGCCTGGGAATATTTCGGTAAGCGCTATGACAACAGAACATCGACATACAATCCTGAGCAGCGCGTGCTGCCAAGCTACAGTACCGTCGATTTTTCTGCGTCATATCCAGTGACCTCTCACCTGACAGTTCGTGGTAAAATAGCTAACCTGTTCGATAAAGACTACGAGACAGCTTATGGCTACCAAACTGCAGGACGAGAATACACCTTGTCTGGCAGCTACACCTTCTAAACTACGGCCCACCGTGCTGGTGTTTGACTCCGGCGTCGGTGGGTTATCGGTTTATGATGAGATCCGGCATCTCCTGCCGGATCTGCATTACATCTACGCCTTCGATAACGTTGCCTTTCCTTATGGAGAAAAGAGCGAAGCGTTTATTGTTGAGCGTGTGGTGGAAATCGTCACCGCCGTTCAGGCTCAATACCCACTTTCTCTCGCCATTATCGCCTGTAACACCGCCAGTACCGTTTCTCTTCCAGCATTACGCGAAAAATTCGCCTTCCCCGTGGTCGGTGTTGTGCCGGCAATCAAGCCGGCGGCACGTTTAACCGCCAACGGCGTGGTGGGATTACTGGCAACACGGGCGACGGTGAAACGGCCTTATACTCATGAGCTGATTTCCCGTTTTGCCAACGAGTGCAAAATCGAAATGCTGGGTTCTGCTGAGATGGTTGAGCTCGCGGAAGCGAAGTTACACGGCAAGCCGGTCCCGCTTGATGAAGTAAAAAAAATTCTCCGTCCGTGGCTGCGTATGGCAGAGCCGCCAGATACCGTGGTTCTCGGCTGTACTCACTTCCCTCTATTACATGATGAGTTAGTGCAGGTGTTGCCGGAAGGCACGCGTCTCATTGATTCCGGGGCGGCTATTGCGCGCCGTACTGCCTGGCTGCTGGAGAATGAGGCACCCGATGCAAAATCAGCAGATGATAATTTAGCGTATTGCATGGAAGTGACGCCCGAAACTGTACTTTTATTACCCGTATTACAGCGGTATGGGTTCGGAACGCTTGAAAAACTGGCAGTTTAATGGCGTTTTGCACAAAAAAGAGACGGTTGAAAAGTTTTTTTAATTTAGCCCTTGTCAGCCCGGAATAACTCCCTATAATGCGCCTCCACTGACACGGAACAACGGCTTGCAAGCCGCCGGGTCAGCGGGATTCTCCTGAGAATTCCGGCAGAGAAAAGCGAAAATAAACGCTTGACTCTGAATGAGGAAAACGTAATATACGGGACCTCGCAACGGTGAGCGAAAGCCGCGTTGCACTGCTCTTTAACAATTTATCAGACAATCTGTGTGGGCACTCAAAGTGACATGGATTCTTAATGTCTCCGGACAATAAATGAATACCAAGTCTCAAAGAGTGAACACGTAATTCATTACGAAGTTTAATTCTACGAGCATCAAACTTAAATTGAAGAGTTTGATCATGGCTCAGATTGAACGCTGGCGGCAGGCCTAACACATGCAAGTCGAACGGTAGCACAGAGAGCTTGCTCTCGGGTGACGAGTGGCGGACGGGTGAGTAATGTCTGGGAAACTGCCTGATGGAGGGGGATAACTACTGGAAACGGTAGCTAATACCGCATAACGTCGCAAGACCAAAGAGGGGGACCTTCGGGCCTCTTGCCATCAGATGTGCCCAGATGGGATTAGCTAGTAGGTGGGGTAACGGCTCACCTAGGCGACGATCCCTAGCTGGTCTGAGAGGATGACCAGCCACACTGGAACTGAGACACGGTCCAGACTCCTACGGGAGGCAGCAGTGGGGAATATTGCACAATGGGCGCAAGCCTGATGCAGCCATGCCGCGTGTATGAAGAAGGCCTTCGGGTTGTAAAGTACTTTCAGCGGGGAGGAAGGCGATACGGTTAATAACCGTGTCGATTGACGTTACCCGCAGAAGAAGCACCGGCTAACTCCGTGCCAGCAGCCGCGGTAATACGGAGGGTGCAAGCGTTAATCGGAATTACTGGGCGTAAAGCGCACGCAGGCGGTCTGTCAAGTCGGATGTGAAATCCCCGGGCTCAACCTGGGAACTGCATTCGAAACTGGCAGGCTTGAGTCTTGTAGAGGGGGGTAGAATTCCAGGTGTAGCGGTGAAATGCGTAGAGATCTGGAGGAATACCGGTGGCGAAGGCGGCCCCCTGGACAAAGACTGACGCTCAGGTGCGAAAGCGTGGGGAGCAAACAGGATTAGATACCCTGGTAGTCCACGCTGTAAACGATGTCGACTTGGAGGTTGTTCCCTTGAGGAGTGGCTTCCGGAGCTAACGCGTTAAGTCGACCGCCTGGGGAGTACGGCCGCAAGGTTAAAACTCAAATGAATTGACGGGGGCCCGCACAAGCGGTGGAGCATGTGGTTTAATTCGATGCAACGCGAAGAACCTTACCTACTCTTGACATCCAGAGAACTTAGCAGAGATGCTTTGGTGCCTTCGGGAACTCTGAGACAGGTGCTGCATGGCTGTCGTCAGCTCGTGTTGTGAAATGTTGGGTTAAGTCCCGCAACGAGCGCAACCCTTATCCTTTGTTGCCAGCGGTCCGGCCGGGAACTCAAAGGAGACTGCCAGTGATAAACTGGAGGAAGGTGGGGATGACGTCAAGTCATCATGGCCCTTACGAGTAGGGCTACACACGTGCTACAATGGCATATACAAAGAGAAGCGACCTCGCGAGAGCAAGCGGACCTCATAAAGTATGTCGTAGTCCGGATCGGAGTCTGCAACTCGACTCCGTGAAGTCGGAATCGCTAGTAATCGTGGATCAGAATGCCACGGTGAATACGTTCCCGGGCCTTGTACACACCGCCCGTCACACCATGGGAGTGGGTTGCAAAAGAAGTAGGTAGCTTAACCTTCGGGAGGGCGCTTACCACTTTGTGATTCATGACTGGGGTGAAGTCGTAACAAGGTAACCGTAGGGGAACCTGCGGTTGGATCACCTCCTTACCTTAAAGAACCTGCCTTTGTAGTGCTCACACAGATTGTCTGATGAAAATTAGCAGTAAAGCAATCTCTGCAGGCTTGTAGCTCAGGTGGTTAGAGCGCACCCCTGATAAGGGTGAGGTCGGTGGTTCAAGTCCACTCAGGCCTACCAAATTTTCCCTGAATGCTGCGTTGTGAAACAGCTCGCATACCTCAGTATGCTTCGCCGTTACACGCCTTGCCTCAGGAAAAATTCCGGTAAACAGAGATTCAGTATTACGATGGGGTTATAGCTCAGCTGGGAGAGCGCCTGCCTTGCACGCAGGAGGTCTGCGGTTCGATCCCGCATAGCTCCACCATCCTTTACTGCACATGATAAGAAAACTTCAGAGTGTACCTGAAAAGGTTCACTGCGAAGTTTTGCTCTTTAAAAATCTGGATCAAGCTGAAAATTGAAACGACACATCGTGTCTGTTCTCCGTAATAAGAACAGAATGACGGTGTGTTCGAGTCTCTCAAATTTTCACGACACTGAACGGTGTTTTACGAAACATCTTCGGGTTGTGAGGTTAAGCGACTAAGCGTACACGGTGGATGCCCTGGCAGTCAGAGGCGATGAAGGGCGTGCTAATCTGCGATAAGCGTCGGCGAGGTGATATGAACCTTTGACCCGGCGATACCCGAATGGGGAAACCCAGTGTGTTTCGACACACTATCATGTCATGAATACATAGTGGCATGAGGCGAACCGGGGGAACTGAAACATCTAAGTACCCCGAGGAAAAGAAATCAACCGAGATTCCCCCAGTAGCGGCGAGCGAACGGGGAGGAGCCCAGAGTCTGAATCAGCATGTGTGTTAATGGAAGCGTCTGGAAAGTCGCACGATACAGGGTGAAAGTCCCGTACATGAAAGTGCATATGTTGTGAACTCGAAGAGTAGGGCGGGACACGTGGTATCCTGTCTGAATATGGGGGGACCATCCTCCAAGGCTAAATACTCCTGACTGACCGATAGTGAACCAGTACCGTGAGGGAAAGGCGAAAAGAACCCCGGCGAGGGGAGTGAAAAAGAACCTGAAACCGTGTACGTACAAGCAGTGGGAGCACCTTCGTGGTGTGACTGCGTACCTTTTGTATAATGGGTCAGCGACTTATATTCTGTAGCAAGGTTAACCGTATAGGGGAGCCGCAGGGAAACCGAGTCTTAACTGGGCGTTAAGTTGCAGGGTATAGACCCGAAACCCGGTGATCTAGCCATGGGCAGGTTGAAGGTTGGGTAACACTAACTGGAGGACCGAACCGACTAATGTTGAAAAATTAGCGGATGACCTGTGGCTGGGGGTGAAAGGCCAATCAAACCGGGAGATAGCTGGTTCTCCCCGAAAGCTATTTAGGTAGCGCCTCGTGAATTCATCTTCGGGGGTAGAGCACTGTTTCGGCTAGGGGGTCATCCCGACTTACCAACCCGATGCAAACTACGAATACCGAAGAATGTTATCACGGGAGACACACGGCGGGTGCTAACGTCCGTCGTGAAGAGGGAAACAACCCAGACCGCCAGCTAAGGTCCCAAAGTCATGGTTAAGTGGGAAACGATGTGGGAAGGCACAGACAGCCAGGATGTTGGCTTAGAAGCAGCCATCATTTAAAGAAAGCGTAATAGCTCACTGGTCGAGTCGGCCTGCGCGGAAGATGTAACGGGGCTAAACCATGCACCGAAGCTGCGGCAGCGACGCTTATGCGTTGTTGGGTAGGGGAGCGTTCTGTAAGCCGTTGAAGGTGACCTGTGAGGGTTGCTGGAGGTATCAGAAGTGCGAATGCTGACATAAGTAACGATAAAGCGGGTGAAAAGCCCGCTCGCCGGAAGACCAAGGGTTCCTGTCCAACGTTAATCGGGGCAGGGTGAGTCGACCCCTAAGGCGAGGCCGAAAGGCGTAGTCGATGGGAAACAGGTTAATATTCCTGTACTTGGTGTTACTGCGAAGGGGGGACGGAGAAGGCTATGTTAGCCGGGCGACGGTTGTCCCGGTTTAAGCATGTAGGCGGAGGTTCCAGGTAAATCCGGTACCTTTTTAACGCTGAGGTGTGATGACGAGGCACTACGGTGCTGAAGTAACAAATGCCCTGCTTCCAGGAAAAGCCTCTAAGCATCAGGTAACACAAAATCGTACCCCAAACCGACACAGGTGGTCAGGTAGAGAATACCAAGGCGCTTGAGAGAACTCGGGTGAAGGAACTAGGCAAAATGGTGCCGTAACTTCGGGAGAAGGCACGCTGATGGTAGGTGAAGCGACTTGCTCGTGGAGCTGAACTCAGTCGAAGATACCAGCTGGCTGCAACTGTTTATTAAAAACACAGCACTGTGCAAACACGAAAGTGGACGTATACGGTGTGACGCCTGCCCGGTGCCGGAAGGTTAATTGATGGGGTTATCCGTAAGGAGAAGCTCTTGATCGAAGCCCCGGTAAACGGCGGCCGTAACTATAACGGTCCTAAGGTAGCGAAATTCCTTGTCGGGTAAGTTCCGACCTGCACGAATGGCGTAATGATGGCCAGGCTGTCTCCACCCGAGACTCAGTGAAATTGAACTCGCTGTGAAGATGCAGTGTACCCGCGGCAAGACGGAAAGACCCCGTGAACCTTTACTATAGCTTGACACTGAACATTGAGCCTTGATGTGTAGGATAGGTGGGAGGCTTTGAAGCGTGGACGCCAGTCTGCGTGGAGCCAACCTTGAAATACCACCCTTTAATGTTTGATGTTCTAACGTAGACCCGTGATCCGGGTTGCGGACAGTGTCTGGTGGGTAGTTTGACTGGGGCGGTCTCCTCCTAAAGTGTAACGGAGGAGCACGAAGGTTAGCTAATCCTGGTCGGACATCAGGAGGTTAGTGCAATGGCATAAGCTAGCTTGACTGCGAGAGTGACGGCTCGAGCAGGTGCGAAAGCAGGTCATAGTGATCCGGTGGTTCTGAATGGAAGGGCCATCGCTCAACGGATAAAAGGTACTCCGGGGATAACAGGCTGATACCGCCCAAGAGTTCATATCGACGGCGGTGTTTGGCACCTCGATGTCGGCTCATCACATCCTGGGGCTGAAGTAGGTCCCAAGGGTACGGCTGTTCGCCGTTTAAAGTGGTACGCGAGCTGGGTTTAGAACGTCGTGAGACAGTTCGGTCCCTATCTGCCGTGGGCGCTGGAGAATTGAGGGGGGCTGCTCCTAGTACGAGAGGACCGGAGTGGACGCATCACTGGTGTTCGGGTTGTCATGCCAATGGCATTGCCCGGTAGCTAAATGCGGAAAAGATAAGTGCTGAAAGCATCTAAGCACGAAACTTGCCCCGAGATGAGTTCTCCCTGACCCTTTAAGGGTCCTGAAGGAACGTTGAAGACGACGACGTTGATAGGTCGGGTGTGTAAGCGTAGCGATACGTTGAGCTAACCGATACTAATGAACCGTGAGGCTTAACCTTACAACGCCGAAGGTGTTTTGGCGTGATTTGAGAGATTTTCAGCTTAGATTCAGAGTCCGAAGGATTTTGCGCTGAGACAAGGCGGCAAACGCAGTGACGGAAGGAGCATACTGAGGTATGTGACTGACGTTCACAAGAGCAGCCAACGCAGTATCAGCACAAAAGCCACAGGACAGAGCACAAAGAATTTGCCTGGCGGCACTAGCGCGGTGGTCCCACCTGACCCCATGCCGAACTCAGAAGTGAAACGCCGTAGCGCCGATGGTAGTGTGGGGTCTCCCCATGCGAGAGTAGGGAACTGCCAGGCATCAAATTAGCAGTAAACCGGGGCAATAAACCGGTGTGTGACGAAATTCGGTGGAGCGGTAGTTCAGTCGGTTAGAATACCTGCCTGTCACGCAGGGGGTCGCGGGTTCGAGTCCCGTCCGTTCCGCCACCCTATTAGGGGCGTAGTTCAATTGGTAGAGCACCGGTCTCCAAAACCGGGTGTTGGGAGTTCGAGTCTCTCCGCCCCTGCCAGAAATTAAAAATCCTTAGCAAATGCTAAGGATTTTTTTTTGCCTTCTTTACCCCTAATTCCTCCACCCCCGCCATTTTCCACACACGAAAACATTCAATCCATAACAGTCACTTTCAAAAGTTCACGGATTTGGCTCTGTTTATCGCTATTTTGTAACCAAATCGCATAAAGAGGACGAGAAAGCGTTGTGCTATCTGTAACCGGATGCAGGCCACTCTTTTGCTGAACCCATGAAACGGGAAGCCAGGTACATCCATTGAGCAGAGGTAGCTGCTGATGAGCAATTTCCGCCGAACTGGTCGTGAGGGTAGGAACATCATCAACTGCGATCAACTCGGCTTCGTGTTGCTGAAAATCAGGGCCCCATTCTAATCGCAGATAATTGAGCTGAGATTTCGTCTTGTCTGGTGCGGAGCAGTAAAGTCCAAGCGCAAAATGCCCTAACAATTGACTACTAAATTCATCCATTTTCGGCGCTTCGGTGGTGATCAGTAGATCAAGCTGACGCTCATGTAACTGCTTGACCAGAGACTGCCGCTGCGCGATTCGTGCTTCAAACTGCAAATTCTCTTCCAGTTGATACAGCCTTCCCAGCCAACTATTCAACATGCATTCCCAAAGAGAAGCGCTGGCCCCAATGGAAAATTGATTGTGCCTGGAGGTGTGAGCCACATCCTTGCGTGCAGCCTGCCAGGTGCTCATTAAGGTCTCGGCATAGGGCAGCAGTTTCTCTCCGGCAGCCGTCAGGCGAATGTTGTTGCGATGCCGGGTAAAGAGATTTACGCCAAGTTGATTTTCTAACTGACGAATACGAAAGCTTACTGCTGATTGTGTTAAATAAAGTGCTTCAGCGGCACGTCCAAAGTGACGTGTTCGACTGACTTCCAGGAAAGTTTTCAGCAATTCCGTATCCACAGGTTTCTCCGCAAAATTATTTGTCGTAATGATTTAAATCTTTTGTTTTACACTCTGTCAAGCGTAACTAATACTCCGCGCCATAAATAGCTCGGCCAAAGAATTAGGAGCGTGCAGGATGGCGGAAAGCTTTACGACGACTAATCGTTTTTTCGATAACAAACATTATCCGCGCGGGTTTTCCCGTCATGGTGATTTCACCATCAAAGAAGCTCAGTTACTTGAGCGCCACGGTTATGCGTTCAATGAGTTGGATCTCGGAAAGCGTGAGCCAGGTACTGAAGAAGAAACTCATTTTGTCTCCGTATGCCGTGGCGAAAGTGAGCCAAAAACTGAAGCAGAGCGTGTCTGGTGCAAGTATATGGCACGTGTGAAGCGTCCGAAGCGTTTTCATACTCTTTCCGGCGGAAAACCGCAGGTTGAAGGTAACGAAGACTACACGGAATCTGACGATTAACAAAAAGGGGCTCAGGCCCCTTTTTTCATCCCATCATTTTTTGCAGGTGAATGAGTAGCCTGTCGATCGCGCGATAGCTCAATGCTTCTTGCAAATGTGTGCGATGGATTTTTTCCTGCTCTTCAAGATCGGCAATCGTGCGTGCGACTTTCAACAGCCGTTGCCAGGCCCGAATTGAAAGTCCTAACTGCATCAACGTTTCCTCCAGCCAATGTGCATCCTCCGGCATGAGCGAGCAGCACGTTCTCATCTCACTGTTTTCCAGTCGGGCGTTGAGCTTATTCTGCCGATGATACTGACGTGCCTGCGCTCTGGTGACCCGTTCACGGACAAGCGCGCTGCACTCACTCTTGTGTTGTGGCTGACTTAACAAGCCAGGTGGAAGTAATGGGATTTCCAGTGAGATATCAAATCGGTCAAGAAAAGGCCCTGAAAGCCGTCCCAGATAGCGTAGCGTTTGCTCTGGCGTACACCGATTGTGGTTCCCCTGATAGTGCCCCGTGGGGCTGGGATTCATGGCGGCGATAAGCTGAAAACGTGCGGGGTAGCTGACTTTCGCGCGCGTTCGGGAAATGTGTATTTGGCCTGATTCTATCGGTTCGCGCAGGGCGTCAAGAACCCGGCGTTCAAACTCAGGTAGTTCATCCAGAAAGAGTACACCATTATGAGCCAGAGAGATTTCACCTGGCGCGGGTATTGAACCTCCCCCAACCATTGCCGTCAGTGAAGCGCTGTGGTGAGGTGCGCGAAAGGGTCTTTGACGCCATTTTTTTGCAATGCTGGCAGAGTTCACCAGACTAAGAATTGCTGCACTCTCCAGCGCCTCCTGATTGTTTAAAGAGGGGAGTAGTGGTCCCAGGCGGCTGGCCAGCATCGTTTTTCCGGTGCCGGGTGGGCCGATCAACAGCAGATTGTGTCCTCCGGCGGCCGTGATTTCCAGCGCACGTTTGCCCTGTTCCTGACCAATCACATCACTTAAATCATCCTGCGTACTTTCCAGCACTGGCTGCAGGGCAAACGAAGGTGGCTGCAATGTATGTTTGCCCTCAAGAAAAGCACACACTTCCTGTAAATGGCGGGCAACGAGGCAATCCTCTGTTTCTGCAAGGCTCACTTCCGCCTCGTTTTCTTGCGCCACGATGATACGTCTGCCCGCTTTAATTGCTTCGACAGTGCTTGATATCGCACCGGGAACGCCCCGTAACGCGCCTGTAAGGGCCAGTTCACCCACAAACTCAAACTGGGCCAGATGATGCGCATTGAGCTGCTCAGAGGCGGCGAGAAGCGCGATAGCGATAGGTAAATCGTATCGCCCACCCTCCTTCGGCAAATCTGCCGGTGCGAGATTAATGGTGATTTTTTTAGCCGGAAATTCGTAGCCGCTATTGATGATTGCGCTACGTACGCGATCGCGTGCTTCTTTAACGGTGGTTTCTGGTAGACCGACCATGGTCAAACCCGGAAGGCCGTTGCTGATGTGAACTTCAACAGTAATGAGCGGCGCAGAGACCCCTAATGCTGCTCGCGTGTAGATAACCGATAGCGCCATGACCCCTCCTTGTAAAACAAAATTATGCACCGCTCGTGAAGGGATAAGAGGGATGAAATAGTGAGTATGCGAAACGCCTTCCAGGTTGATTTACAGTTGCATCAACATTTTCAATACTCTTGAAGCCTCTTCGCATTTAATGGCGTTCCACGCGGTGGCCGTCATGGGCATAAAAGAATGAAGAAAATTCATTTTTAATTTTCTTTATGTAAAACAACGTGTTTCATAGAGATAATTTGTATTTGGTTAAAGTGCGTCATAAATTTTTCTTGTGTCACGTCTCATATCTGTGATAACTCTTTAGGTATTCCTTCGAACTGAAGACCGAAATTAACGAAAATGACAGCCCTTCTACGAGTGATTAGCCTGGTCGTGATTAGCGTGGTGGTGATTATTATCCCACCGTGCGGGGCTGCACTTGGACGAGGAAAGGCTTAAAAATCAAGCCTTAACGAACTAAGACCCCCGCACCGAAAGGTCCGGGGGTTTTTTTATGACCTGAAAACATAAGCGAGGAGCAGAGAATGATTATTAGCACAAAATTCTGTTTCTCTCGATTTACGGCGGGGAACTAACTATGAATGGGGCGCAGTGGGTGGTACATGCGTTGCGGGCACAACAGGTCGATACCGTCTTCGGGTATCCGGGTGGCGCCATCATGCCTGTGTACGATGCGTTATATGATGGAGGCGTAGAGCACTTGTTGTGTCGACATGAACAGGGCGCAGCCATGGCAGCCATTGGCTATGCGCGTTCAACCGGTAAAACGGGAGTCTGCATTGCGACTTCTGGGCCTGGCGCGACTAACTTGATCACCGGCCTTGCTGATGCGCTGCTGGATTCCGTTCCTGTTGTTGCCATCACCGGCCAGGTTTCTGCCCCGTTCATAGGTACCGATGCGTTTCAGGAAGTGGACGTTCTTGGTTTGTCGCTGGCCTGTACCAAACATAGTTTTCTGGTGCAGTCGCTGGAAGAGCTGCCGCGTGTTATGGCGCAAGCTTTCCAGGTGGCAAACTCAGGCCGCCCTGGTCCCGTGCTGGTTGATATTCCTAAAGATATTCAGTTAGCTTCCGGCGATTTAGAGCCTTATTTCTCTACGGTTGAAGATGAGTTCTCTTTTCCGCATGAAGACGTAGCACAGGCGAGCGAGATGCTGGCCCAGGCCAAAAAACCGATGCTGTATGTCGGTGGCGGCGTTGGGATGGCGCAGGCGGTTCCTGCATTGCGTGAATTTCTGGCTGTCACCCAAATGCCAGTGACCTGTACGCTGAAAGGTCTCGGTGCCGTTGAAGAGTACTACCCCTGGTATCTGGGCATGCTGGGGATGCATGGCACCAAAGCAGCAAACCTGGCGGTACAGGAATGTGATCTGCTGATTGCCGTTGGCGCACGCTTTGACGATCGCGTGACCGGCAAGCTGAACACCTTTGCCCCGCATGCAAAAGTTATCCATATGGATATCGACCCGGCGGAAATGAACAAACTGCGTCAGGCGCATGTCAGCTTGCAGGGCGACCTCAATGCGCTCTTGCCTGCATTGCAGCAGACGTTAGCCATCAATGAATGGCGCCAGTTTAATGCCGATATGCGTACCGAGTTTGCGTGGCGTTATGACCATCCGGGTGACGCAATTTATGCCCCCCTGTTGTTAAAACAATTGTCAGATCGTAAGCCTGCCGACAGCGTGGTGACTACCGATGTGGGCCAGCACCAGATGTGGTCAGCGCAGCACATGACCTACACGCGCCCGGAGAATTTCATCACATCCAGTGGCTTAGGCACGATGGGCTTCGGCCTGCCAGCTGCTGTAGGCGCGCAGGTGGCACGCCCGGATGATACGGTTATCTGTATCTCCGGTGACGGCTCCTTCATGATGAATGTACAGGAGCTCGGCACCGTTAAACGCAAGCAGTTACCGCTGAAAATCGTGTTACTGGACAATCAGCGCTTAGGCATGGTTCGTCAGTGGCAGCAGTTATTTTTCAATGAGCGTTACAGCGAAACCACCCTGACCGATAACCCCGATTTCCTCGTTCTGGCCAGCGCCTTCGGCATTCCCGGTCAGCACATCACCCGTAAAGACCAGGTTGAAGCGGCACTCGACACCATGTTGTCCTGCGAGGGGCCTTACCTGCTTCATGTCTCAATCGACGAGCTTGAGAATGTCTGGCCGTTGGTACCGCCCGGTGCCAGTAATGCAGAAATGCTGGAGAAATTATCATGATGCAACATCAGGTCGCCGTGCAGGCTCGTTTGAACCCGGAAACGTTAGAACGTGTCTTACGTGTAGTGCGCCATCGTGGCTTTCAGGTTTGTGCGATGAACATGGAAACCACCACCGACGCTCAGAATATAAATATTGAATTGACCGTTGCCAGTCCTCGCCCCGTCGAATTACTGTTTAGCCAGCTAAGTAAACTGATCGACGTCGCCCGGGTTGATATCCAGCAATGCACAACATCATCACAACAGATTCGCGCTTGAGCGCAAAGGAATGAAAATGACGAAGAAAGCTGATTACATTTGGTTCAATGGCGAGATGGTTCCGTGGGGAGAAGCGAAGGTCCACGTCATGTCTCATGCGCTGCACTACGGTACCTCGGTGTTTGAAGGCATTCGTTGCTACGACTCGCACAAAGGACCCGTGGTGTTCCGTCATCGTGAACATATGCAGCGTCTGCGTGATTCCGCAAAAATCTATCGTTTCCCGGTTTCTCAGAGCGTGGATGAATTAATGGAAGCCTGCCGCCAGGTGATCCGCAAAAACAACCTGACCAGCGCCTATATTCGTCCGCTGGTGTTTGTCGGTGATGTGGGTATGGGCGTGAATCCGCCGGAAGGATACACCACCGATGTGATCATCGCCGCTTTCCCGTGGGGGGCGTACCTCGGTGCAGAAGCGCTGGATCAGGGGATTGATGCGATGGTTTCTTCCTGGAACCGCGTCGCGCCGAACACCATCCCGACTGCGGCAAAAGCGGGTGGTAACTATCTCTCCTCTCTGCTGGTGGGTAGTGAAGCTCGCCGCCACGGTTATCAGGAGGGTATTGCGCTGGATGTGAATGGCTATATTTCAGAAGGGGCCGGTGAAAACCTGTTCGAAGTGAAAGATGGCGTGCTGTTCACACCGCCATTTACCTCTTCCGCCCTGCCGGGTATTACCCGTGATGCGATTATCAAACTGGCGCAGGATCTGGGCCTGGAAGTCCGTGAGCAGACGCTCTCCCGCGAATCTCTGTATCTGGCTGATGAAGTGTTCATGTCCGGCACGGCGGCAGAAATTACGCCGGTTCGTAGCGTCGATGGTATTCAGGTGGGCGAGGGTCGTTGTGGCCCGGTCACCAAACGTATTCAGCAAGCATTCTTTGGCCTCTTTACCGGTGAAACCGAAGATAAATGGGGCTGGTTGGATTCAGTAAACCAATAAAAAATTCATATTTCCCCCAATAATCGACGTTGCCGGGGAAAGACAGACGGGAGTAAACAGAGCATGCCTAAGTACCGTTCCGCCACCACCACCCATGGCCGTAATATGGCGGGTGCCCGCGCGCTGTGGCGCGCCACCGGAATGACAGACGCTGATTTCGGCAAACCGATCATTGCTGTCGTAAACTCGTTTACCCAGTTCGTGCCAGGGCACGTGCACCTGCGCGATCTCGGTAAGCTGGTTGCTGAGCAGATCGAAGCCTCCGGCGGCGTGGCGAAAGAGTTCAATACCATCGCTGTGGATGATGGGATTGCCATGGGCCACGGGGGCATGCTTTATTCGCTGCCATCGCGCGAGCTGATCGCCGATTCCGTTGAATACATGGTCAACGCCCACTGCGCAGATGCGATGGTCTGTATCTCTAACTGCGACAAAATCACCCCGGGAATGTTGATGGCCTCTCTGCGCCTGAACATTCCGGTGATCTTTGTTTCCGGTGGCCCAATGGAGGCGGGTAAAACCAAGCTTTCTGACAAAATCATCAAGCTGGATCTCGTCGATGCGATGATTCAGGGCGCTGACCCGAAAGTGTCTGACGATCAGAGCGATCAGATTGAGCGTTCCGCCTGCCCGACCTGCGGTTCCTGCTCTGGTATGTTCACTGCAAACTCCATGAACTGTCTGACCGAAGCACTGGGCCTTTCTCAGCCGGGTAACGGCTCACTGCTGGCCACGCATGCCGATCGTAAGCAGCTGTTTTTGAATGCGGGCAAACGCATCGTTGAACTGACGAAACGTTATTACGAGCAGGATGATGCCAGCGCGCTGCCACGTAATATCGCTAACAAATCCGCATTCGAAAACGCCATGACGCTGGATATCGCCATGGGCGGTTCCACTAACACCGTTCTGCACCTGCTGGCTGCCGCCCAGGAAGCTGAAATCGACTTCACCATGAGTGATATCGATAAGCTGTCCCGCAAAGTACCGCAGCTGTGTAAAGTCGCGCCGAGTACGCAGAAATATCACATGGAAGATGTGCACCGTGCAGGTGGCGTATTAGGCATTCTTGGTGAACTGGATCGCGCCGGTCTGCTGAACCGCGAAGTCAAAAACGTATTGGGTCTGACGCTGCCGCAGTCGCTTGAGCAATATGATGTGATGCTGACCCAGGACGAAGCGGTGAAAAAAATGTTCCGCGCCGGACCTGCGGGTATCCGCACAACGCAGGCGTTTTCGCAGGATTGCCGCTGGGATTCACTGGATGATGACCGTGCGGAAGGGTGTATTCGCTCTCTGGAGCATGCCTACAGCAAAGACGGCGGCCTGGCCGTGCTGTACGGTAACTTCGCCGAGAATGGCTGTATCGTTAAAACCGCGGGTGTGGATGACAGCATCCTGAAATTCACCGGCCCGGCAAAAGTGTACGAAAGCCAGGATGACGCGGTGGAAGCGATCCTCGGCGGCAAAGTGGTCGCTGGTGATGTGGTTGTGATTCGCTACGAAGGGCCGAAAGGCGGGCCGGGGATGCAGGAGATGCTCTATCCGACCACCTTCCTGAAATCGATGGGCCTTGGCAAAGCCTGTGCGCTGGTGACTGATGGGCGTTTCTCTGGCGGCACATCGGGCCTCTCTATTGGCCACGTCTCTCCGGAAGCGGCGAGCGGCGGCAACATTGCCATCATCGAAGATGGTGACATGATCGCGATTGATATCCCGAACCGTGGCATTCAACTGCAACTGAGCGATGCCGAAATTGCGGCACGTCGTGAAGCTCAGGATGCCCGCGGCGCCGAAGCCTGGACACCGAAATCGCGTGAGCGCCAGGTCTCCTTCGCGCTGCGTGCTTACGCCAGCCTCGCCACCAGTGCAGACAAAGGCGCTGTACGCGATAAATCTAAACTCGGGGGCTAATGATGGCTGAGTCGCAACCCCTATCCGCCGCCCCTGAGGGGGCGGAGTATCTGCGTGCCGTGTTACGCGCTCCGGTATACGAAGCCGTGCAGGTCACGCCGCTACAGAAGATGGAAAAACTCTCTTCTCGCCTCGACAACGTCATTCTGGTCAAGCGTGAAGACAGGCAGCCCGTGCACAGCTTTAAACTGCGTGGCGCTTACGCCATGATGGCGGGTTTAACGGCTGAGCAGAAAGCACGGGGTGTCATCACGGCATCGGCAGGTAACCATGCGCAGGGCGTGGCCTATTCCTCCGCCCGTCTTGGGGTGAAAGCCCTGATTGTGATGCCAACTGCGACGGCAGATATCAAAGTCGATGCGGTACGCGGTTTCGGCGGTGAAGTGCTGCTGCATGGTGCCAACTTCGATGAGGCCAAAGCCAAAGCGCTTGAGCTTTCTGCACAACAGGGTTTTACCTGGGTGCCACCGTTTGACCATCCGATGGTGATTGCCGGGCAGGGGACGCTGGCGCTGGAACTTCTCCAGCAGGATGCCCACATTGACCGCGTGTTTGTGCCGGTTGGCGGCGGTGGTCTGGCGGCGGGCGTTGCCGTGCTTATCAAACAGTTGATGCCGCAAATCAAAGTGATTGCCGTTGAGGCTGAAGATTCTGCCTGCCTGAAGGCGGCGCTGGATGCCGGTCATCCGGTGGATCTTCCGCGGGTTGGCCTGTTTGCTGAAGGTGTGGCGGTTAAGCGCATTGGCGATGAAACTTTCCGTCTGTGTCAGGAGTATATCGACGACATCATCACCGTCGACAGCGACGCTATTTGCGCAGCCATGAAAGACCTGTTCGAAGACGTGCGTGCGGTGGCTGAACCCTCTGGCGCACTGGCGCTGGCAGGAATGAAAAAGTATGTCGCTCAGCATAAGATCCGTGGCGAACGTCTGGCACATGTCCTGTCCGGTGCGAATGTGAATTTCCACGGGCTGCGTTACGTTTCCGAACGTTGTGAGCTGGGTGAACAACGCGAAGCGCTGTTAGCGGTGACGATCCCTGAAGAACAAGGCAGCTTCCTGAAATTCTGTCAGCTACTGGGTGGGCGTTCAGTTACCGAGTTCAACTACCGCTTTGCAGATGCCAAAGAAGCCTGCATTTTTGTTGGGGTACGCTTAAGTCGGGGGCTGGAAGAGCGCAAAGAGATCCTGCAGCTCCTGAACGACGGCGGCTACAGCGTGGTGGATCTGTCTGACGACGAAATGGCGAAGCTGCATGTTCGCTATATGGTCGGTGGGCGCCCGTCAAAACCGCTTAAAGAACGGTTATTCAGCTTTGAGTTCCCGGAGTCACCGGGCGCGCTGCTGAAATTCCTGCATACGCTCGGTACGCACTGGAATATCTCGTTGTTCCACTATCGTAGCCACGGCACCGATTATGGTCGCGTACTGGCAGCCTTCGAACTGGGTGAGCATGAGCCGGATTTCGAAACCCGGCTCAATGAACTGGGTTATGACTGCCACGATGAGACCCATAATCCGGCGTTCCGCTTCTTTCTTGCGGGCTAAAATGTAAAGGTCAGGAAAACAAGGCACGATTCATCGTGCCTTGTCTGTTTCAGAAACCCGGCGGTGTAAAGCGGTCGTCCTGGCCGCCGTTTAGTCATTGCTGACGGTGACGACGCGGAAACGGACAGATCCAATGGATGCGTACTTTTTTACAGGGCCAGTAAAATGAAAGCTGATAAGTCGTTACTCTATGCCTGCGTCATTAATGATTTACCTTTGATTAAAGAAAGGGTTAGCAATGCCTCACCCGCCCAGCTTAATAAGCGCACTCAACAAGACGGCACGCCACTTCATGCGGCTTCCTTACATGAAAACAGGGAGGCGGTCGAACTTCTCTTAGCCGCAGGCGCAGATATCGAAGCGGGTAACTTTTTAGGTAATAACGCGATGTTAACCTGTATTGCCGAAGGCAAATTAGCCATGGCCAGGTACCTCATTGAGAAGGGGTCAGACATCAATAAAAAAGGCTGTCAGAGCCGACATGCGCTCAACCAGCTTATTTGCTATTCATGGGATCGTGATTTCGCTCATTACCTGTTGAGCCAGGGGTGCGATATCAATCAAACCTCGCGGGATAAGTATGATTTACTGAATATCGCTGCCTGCAACAACAATACCGACGCGCTTGATTTCCTGCTCTCCAATGGCATCAATCAGACGGGCATTCATTCCGCGTTATGTTGGGGAATACTGAAAAATTCTGTGGAAGCCGTATCGCTATTGCTGCAACGCGGTGCCAGCCTGACCGTGATGTATCCTGAACTCAAAGGCCTGGAAAAAGGTGTCTATCATCAGGCCGCGGTGAAAGAGAGCGGTGAAGCGATGCTGGCACTACTGTCAGATGCGGGCATTGATTTCAGTTTGCCGCCTGAGCGCGCCGTGGTGGTGGGTCTGGAGAAAACAAAGTTAAGCCCGCTTGAGTACGCTAAAGCGCAGTTAACGGCCTGGCCGCAGTCTCTCTGGCTTAATCATAATATTAAGATGATGGCTAGCCAGTCTACGTAGGCCAGGCGCCACAACCTGCTCACTGGGGAACACGCCTCTGTTTCTGATCTGCTCCCCAGCGCCTTTATTTCATGACCGTCTCACGCACGTATTTATCCAGCGCCTTCGACTCATAAAACGTCATGCATTGCGCCAGCACATTGTTCGCTTTTCCACTTTCATCTTTCAGCGAAAGGGTCAGCTTATCGAAATCTTTGGTCTCTCTGGTAACAAATGCCTGGAACGCATCCCAAAGGCCTGCATTGCCCAGCGCATAACTTTCTACCAGAAATGAGGCATCGTGAGCGGGGGCAGAAAAGGTATCTGCAGGGGTAAGATCGCGGTAGTTCTGCAACAGGCACTGTTTTAAGGCCAGATGTTTTACATCCTGGACGGTCACGCCCTTAGGTTTCGCCTGTACACCAACGCACATTGCCATCAACACAATGAGCAGAGCAGGTCTGGTACGCATAGTCTCTCCTTATCAACCCTGAACAATTTTCCAGAACGCATCAATCAGCGGCTCATGCAGCCGTTTTTTCTGTACGCAGACGCCAAGCTCAAACGGCGATTCCGCATCGTTGCGTTCCAGAATCATCACACGATTACGCACGGGTTCCGGGCTGTTTTCCAGTACCACTTCTGGTAGTAGCGCGACGCCGCAACCGAGCGCGACCATAGATACCATCGCCTCATGCCCACCCACCGTCGCGTAAATCAAAGGGTTACTGATTTTGTGACGACGAAACCAGAGCTCAATACGGCGGCGCACCGGCCCCTGATCGGCCATGATAAACGGTACGGAAGACCAGTCCGGTTCCGCATGAGAGACCTGATTTCGTACCGGACAGGGCAGAGCAGGCGCAATCAGCACAACGGCTAAATTCTCCAGAATGGCGAATGCCACCGCACCGGGCAAGGTTTCTGGCTTCCCGGCAATCGCCAGATCGGCTTCGCCTGAGACAACTTTTTCCATTGCATCAGCGGCATCGCCGGTGGTGAGCTTGATCTCAACGGAGGGATGTTCAGCCCTGAAGCGATCAAGGATCGGCGGCAGGTGGCTGTATGCGGCGGTAACGGAGCAAAACAGATGCAATTCGCCGGAAAGCGAGGGACCTTTTTGATCCATCGTATGGCGAAGCTGCTGATACTGCATCAGCGTATGCTGGGCAAAGATACGGAGTTCTTCACCTGCTTCGGTGAGCGTCACGGTGCGGTTATCGCGGATGAATAACGGCTGACCCAGGTCCTCTTCCAGACGTTGGATCTGGCGGGAGAGCGTCGAGGGGCTCACGTGCATTGCACGGGCGCTGCGGCCAAAATGACGGCTCTCTGCGAGGTGCAAAAAGGTTTTAAGATCGCGTAAATCCACAGCCCGCTCCTGATTTATTTACGTTGCAGAATTTGCAATGTGACGTTGTGAATATATCAATTTCCGCAATAAATTTCCTGTCATATAGTAAGTTCATTCTCGCATATGCGAACCGAACAATAAGCACGACACATCAACGAGGTTTCACCATGGCTAACTACTTTAATACATTGAATCTGCGCCAGCAGCTGGCTCAGCTGGGTAAATGTCGCTTTATGGCGCGTGATGAATTTGCCGATGGCGCAAGCTACCTGCAAGGTAAAAAAGTGGTCATCGTGGGTTGTGGCGCACAGGGTCTGAACCAGGGTCTGAACATGCGTGACTCTGGTCTGGATATCTCCTACGCACTGCGTAAAGAAGCCATTGCCGAGAAACGTGCTTCATGGCGTAAAGCGACCGAAAACGGTTTTAAAGTGGGGACCTACGAAGAGCTGGTTCCGCAAGCCGATCTGGTGGTTAACCTGACGCCGGACAAACAGCACTCCGATGTTGTACGTTCCGTTCAGCCGCTGATGAAAGATGGCGCGGCGCTGGGTTACTCCCACGGCTTCAACATTGTAGAAGTGGGCGAGCAGATTCGTAAAGACATCACTGTGGTGATGGTTGCGCCAAAATGTCCGGGTACAGAAGTCCGTGAAGAGTACAAACGTGGTTTCGGTGTACCGACCCTGATTGCCGTTCACCCGGAAAACGATCCGAAAGGCGAAGGCATGGCGATTGCGAAGGCCTGGGCAGCAGCAACCGGTGGTCATCGTGCAGGTGTTCTGGAATCTTCCTTCGTTGCAGAAGTGAAATCTGACCTGATGGGTGAGCAGACTATCCTGTGTGGCATGCTGCAGGCGGGCTCGCTGCTGTGCTTCGATAAGCTGGTGGAAGAGGGTACCGACCCGGCATATGCAGAAAAACTGATTCAGTTCGGTTGGGAAACCATCACCGAAGCGCTGAAACAGGGTGGCATTACGCTGATGATGGATCGTCTGTCCAACCCGGCAAAACTGCGCGCCTATGCGCTGTCTGAGCAACTGAAAGGCATCATGGCCCCGCTGTTCCAGAAACATATGGATGACATTATCTCCGGCGAATTCTCTTCCGGCATGATGGCTGACTGGGCAAACGACGACAAAAACCTGCTGACCTGGCGTGAAGAGACCGGTAAAACCGCGTTCGAAACCGCTGCCCAGTTCGAGGGTAAAATCGGCGAGCAGGAGTACTTCGACAAAGGCGTTCTGATGATTGCGATGGTGAAAGCAGGCGTTGAGCTGGCCTTCGAAACCATGGTCGATTCCGGCATCATCGAAGAGTCCGCTTACTATGAATCCCTGCACGAACTGCCGCTGATCGCGAACACCATCGCCCGTAAGCGTCTGTACGAAATGAACGTGGTTATCTCCGATACCGCTGAATATGGCAACTACCTGTTCTCCTACGCATGCGTACCGCTGCTGAAAGAGTTCATGACTACCCTGCAGACTGGCGATTTGGGCAAAGCCATTGCAGAAGGTTCTGTAGACAACGCGCAGCTGCGTGATGTTAACGAAGCTATTCAGGCTCACCCTATCGAGGCTGTAGGTAAGAAACTGCGTGGCTATATGACCGATATGAAACGTATCGCTGTCGCAGGCTAATCAAGCGTCGGGTCGCTTTTTGCCGACCTGACCTGCCGCTCCCTCCGGCTTAAAAACCTGACGTGCACAAATGCCGTCAGGTTTTTTTATCTATATAATCCATTAGATCAACAAGATAGTTATCTTCCGCCACGAGTTTTCACTGGCGTTATTGTTATTTAGACTCTTATGTAATATCGTAAGTTACATGAAAATAAATAACTCATTCTCCGCAACGCTTCACATCCTGCTGCATATGGAGCAGGCCGATAAACCCATGACCTCGGAGCAGATGGCCGCCTTTATTGACGGTAATCCTGCATTCATCCGTAAGCTGCTCGCTGGCCTTCGGGAAAGCCAGATCGTCTGTGCCATAAAAGGGCACCACGGCGGCTGGCGGCTTTGTCGTCCTGCCAACGAAGTCACGCTCCACGATATTTACGTCGCGTTAGGCGAACCCGCGCTGTTTGCGCTGGGGAATCGAAGCGAGAACCCGGCATGCCTGGTAGAACAAGGGGTAAACCGGATGATGTCATCTACGCTTGCCGATGCTGAGACATTGATCCTGGCGCGTTTCAAGGGGCTGACGCTGCAGGACATTGGTGTGGAATTTATGTCTTATTTCAACGAGAAGGGTCACGAATCATGATGTCTGAATTTCTAGCCGATGTAACCACTTGCCTGATGATCGCTCTGGCAGCCAGCAGCATCTCAATGACGATAACGCAAACAGAACTGTTCGCTGCGTTTCGCGAGTGGACGACCAAAAAGAACGCAATGATGGGGCATCTTTTCCAGTGCTTTTACTGTATGAGCCACTGGGTGGTGTTTGGTGGGATGCTGGTTTACCGCCCGGCGTTATTACACAGCGGTTTTGCATTTATCGACTGGGTGATGACCGCTTTTATCACCATCACGCTGGCCACATTGATTAACGGACTGATGTTCAAAGTATTCCAGGCGGCCGTCAGCACACATGTGATGAAACATAACGCTCAACAGATGCTGCAATCGCAGAAATAAAAAAACTGGCGTCGCTGGCTAATTACAAAGCACGCTGGTGCCTTCATCCCGGCCCTCTCCCGGTGGGAGAGGGTGCAAACACTAAACGCCTTCTCCTGGAGAAGGCGTTGCTGTTTATTTCCGGTACAGCACTTTAATGATGTGGTAGCCGAACTGGGTATGCAGCGGGCCGGTTGGCTCCAGTTCCGGGCAGGAGAAGACGACTTTATCGAAAGCCGGGACCATTTGACCCTGACGGAACTCGCCTAAATGGCCGCCTTTTTTACCTGACGGGCAGGTGGAATGTTTCTTCGCCAGCTTCTCAAAGTCGCCGCCGTTTTTCAGTTGTTCGAGAAGATCGAGTGCCAGTTTCTCTTCTTTCACCAGGATATGCATTGCTGCCGCTGTTTTTGCCATGATCGCGCCTTAAATAAATGGGGATAAATCAGGCCGCAATAGTAGCATGCGTTAGCGACGATACAGCACCTTGATAATGTGGTAACCAAACTTGGTTTTCACCGGACCAAAAGGGGTGAGCAGCGGACAACTGAACACCGCCTTATCGAAGGGGCCAACCATGACTCCCTGCTTAAACTCACCAAGATCGCCACCGTTGCGTGCAGATGGACAAGTAGAATGACGTTTTGCCAGATAATCAAAGCTTGAACCTTTTTCCAGTTTCGCCAGGATCTCCTGCGCCAGTTTTTCGGTTTTCACCAGGATATGCAGTGCTGCTGCGGTCTTCGCCATTTGTTTGGCCCTGTGAGGTATTCATGTCGCCACACTTTACCATCCGCAGGTAAATCTCCCTTCGGCTTTCTGCTACAATCCTCCCCCCGTTCGAAGATTGAGCAATATGTCCATGCGTCTTAACCCTGGCCAACAACAAGCCGTAGAATTTGTAACTGGTCCTTGCCTGGTGCTGGCGGGGGCTGGCTCCGGTAAAACCCGTGTTATCACTAACAAAATCGCCCATTTGATCCGCGAGTGCGGATATCAGGCTCGCCACATCGCTGCGGTGACATTTACCAACAAAGCGGCGCGCGAGATGAAAGAGCGTGTCGGGCAGACGTTGGGGCGTAAAGAGGCGCGGGGTTTGATGATTTCAACGTTCCATACTTTGGGGCTGGATATTATCAAACGTGAGTTTGCCGCGCTGGGGATGAAATCCAACTTTTCACTGTTCGATGACACCGATCAGGTCGCGTTACTTAAGGATCTGACTGAAGGGTTGATCGACGATGACAAAGTGGTATTGCAGCAATTGATCTCAACGATCTCAAACTGGAAAAACGATCTTCTGACGCCTCCCCAGGCGGCAGCACGCGCCAGTGGCGAGCGGGATCGCATATTTGCCCACTGTTACAGCCTTTACGATGCCCACCTGAAAGCCTGTAATGTGCTCGACTTTGACGATCTGATTTTGCTGCCAACCTTACTGCTGCAACGTAATGAAGAGGTGCGCGAGCGCTGGCAAAACAAAATTCGCTATCTGCTGGTGGATGAGTACCAGGATACCAACACCAGTCAGTATGAGCTGGTCAGATTATTGGTAGGGCAGCGGGCGCGTTTCACCGTCGTGGGTGACGACGATCAGTCGATTTACTCCTGGCGTGGCGCGCGTCCACAAAACCTGGTACTGCTGAATGAAGATTTTCCGGCCTTGCAGGTCATCAAGCTTGAGCAGAACTACCGCTCCTCAGGGCGTATTCTGAAAGCCGCAAACATTCTGATTGCCAATAACCCCCATGTGTTTGAAAAGCGCCTTTTCTCTGAGCTGGGCTATGGTGCTGAACTGAAAGTGCTGAGCGCAAACAATGAAGAGCACGAAGCGGAACGCGTCACCGGCGAATTGATTGCCCATCACTTTATCAACAAGACGGAATACAAGGACTACGCCATCCTGTACCGTGGGAACCATCAGTCCCGCGTGTTCGAAAAATTCCTGATGCAAAACCGCATTCCTTATCGTATTTCCGGCGGGACATCTTTCTTCTCACGCCCCGAAATTAAAGACTTGCTGGCGTACTTACGGATCCTGACCAATCAGGATGATGACAGCGCTTTTTTACGCATTGTGAACACCCCTAAACGTGAAATCGGCTCGGCGACGCTGCAAAAGCTGGGTGAATGGGCGATGGTTCGTAATAAGAGTCTGTTCGCGGCCAGCTTCGATGTGGGGCTAAATCAGACGCTCACCGGTCGTGGCTATGAATCATTAACGCGTTTTACCCATTGGCTGGGAGAAATTCAGCGACTGGCAGAACGTGAGCCTATCTCAGCGGTACGCGATCTCATTCATGGCATCGATTACGAATCCTGGCTTTACGAAACCTCACCCAGCCCGAAAGCCGCTGAAATGCGAATGAAGAACGTCAACACGCTCTTTTCCTGGATGACAGAAATGCTGGAGGGGGATGAGCTCAATGACCCGATGGCGCTGGACCAGGTGGTGACGCGTTTTACGTTGCGCGACATGATGGAGCGGGGTGAGAGCAATGAAGACCTGGATCAGGTGCAGTTGATGACCCTGCATGCCTCGAAAGGTCTGGAGTTCCCCTATGTCTTTATGGTGGGCATGGAAGAGGGCTTCCTTCCGCATCAGAGCAGTATTGATGAAGATAACATCGACGAGGAGCGCCGACTGGCTTATGTCGGTATCACCCGTGCGCAAAAAGAGCTGACCTTTACGTTGTGTAAAGAGCGACGTCAGTACGGGGAGCTGATGCGCCCTGAGCCGAGCCGCTTCCTGCTTGAATTGCCCCAGGATGATGTTATCTGGGAACAGGAACGTAAGGTCATTACCGCCGAAGAAAGGATGCACAAGGGGCAGGCTAACGTCGCCAACATTAAGGCCATGCTGGAAAGGGCGAAAGGGAAAGCGTAGGAGTGAGCGTTGCCCGGCACAAGGAACAGGCCGGGCACATCGATTTACAGCACCGCGAGCGGCCAGTGAACATAACTTTGCCACTGGCTTTCCTGCTCAATCAGCTCCGCACCCAGCGGATGACACGCCAGCCAATCCTGTGGCAAGCGCAGCGTCAGCTTTTCTCCTTCGGCCGTGAGCGTGATAGCCGGCAGCAAATCGTCACGACGACGACTGGCAAAAATAATCGCCAGGCGCAGCAAACGACAAAGGTGTTCTGCAACGCGCGGCGGAACGGCGTTCTGCTGATGTAACGAGGAGAGATCGACCGTATTCGTCTGGTTTAACAGCAAGGTGGCCAGCAGTTTTTTCTGCGCAGGTGTAAAACCGGGCAAATCCAGATTTCTCACCAGCCAGGCCGCATGTAACGGTGCCTGCTTGAACTCAATGCTTAAACCGATTTCGTGTAATTCACTGGCGACCTGCAGAATTTCGATGCTGTATGCATCCAGATCCCAGGCGGCAGATACGCTGTCTGCGAACAGGGCGGCCAGAGTAGAGACGCGGCGTGCCTGATCGGTATCAATAATAAAACGGCGTTGAATATTGCGCAGCGTGCGGCTGCGAATGTCCTGATCGACGGTCAGATGTAACATCCCATAGACCAGCCCTTCGCGAAGCGCACCGCCCGCCAGGGTCATACTCTGAATGTTCATTTCAGTGAAAATGGCAATCAGAATGGCAAGGCCGCTTGGGAAAACCAGCGCACGTTCCAGCGTCAGGCCTTCAATCTCAAGCTCTTCCAGGCGACCGCATTGAATCGCCCGCTGCTTTAACTGCTGAAGTTTAACGAGGGTGATGCGCTCATCCATGCCCTGCGCCATCATGATTTCCTGCAGCGCCTGAACGGTGCCGGAAGCGCCGACGCAAACCTGCCAGCCATGACGGTGCAGTTCAGCAGCCACCGGGCGAAGCACTTCGCGCGCCGCCTGCTCTGCGGCAGCGAAATTTTCCTGCCCCAGATTACGATCGGTAAAGAATCGCTCAAGCCAGGTAACACATCCCATAGAGAGACTGAAAAGGGAGGTGGCCTGTGCGCCAGTCCCAGTGACCAGTTCGGTGCTGGCGCCACCTATGTCGACAACCAGACGGCGGTCAGAGCCTCCGGTGGTATGGGCAACACCCTGATAGATCAACCGGGCTTCTTCTTCACCGCTGATCACCTGGACCGGGCAGCCGAGAATTTGCTGGGCTTTGGCGATAAATTCGCTCGCGTTCACCGCCAGGCGCAATGTTGCGGTAGCGACTACACGAATTTGAGCGGAGGGAATATCCTGCAAGCGTTCTGAAAACAAACGCAGACACTGCCAGCCGCGCTCCATGGCTTCCTGCGACAGAACATTTTCGCGGCTCAAACCCGCCGCAAGGCGCACTTTGCGCTTCACGCGGGTCAGCGTTTGAATACTGCCTGCCACCTCGCGAACAACCAGCATATGAAAACTGTTTGAGCCTAAATCAATAGCGGCATAAAGCGAGGCGGAAGCGAGCATGTTTTTTAACCTGAACGACGACGATTACGTGGCGCGCTATTACGGCGCGGACCATTACCTGAACGCGATCGAACCAGACGTTTCGCAGGGGGCAACTCGGTTAACAATGCATCCGGATTGTATTTACTCACTGGAATCGAGTGACCCGTGTAAGTTTCAATCGCTGGCAAGTTCAGTGCGTACTCTTCACAGGCAAGGCTGATAGAATGACCGCTGGCGCCTGCACGACCGGTACGCCCGATGCGGTGAACGTAATCTTCGCAATCGTCCGGCAAGTCGTAGTTGAAGACGTGGGTCACTGCAGGGATGTGCAGGCCACGAGCCGCGACGTCGGTTGCCACCAGGATGTCCAGATCGCCACGGGTAAACTCTTCCAGGATACGCAGGCGTTTTTTCTGCGCCACGTCGCCGGTCAGCAGACCCACGCGGTGCCCATCTGCTGCCAGGTGGCCCCAGATATCTTCGCAGCGGTGCTTGGTGTTGGCGAAAATGATGGCGCGATCTGGCCACTCTTCCTCGATCAACGTTTGCAGCAGACGCATTTTCTCTTCGTTTGACGGATAGAAAAGCTCTTCTTTAATACGGTGACCGGTTTTCTGTTCCGGTTCGACTTCAACGTATTCCGCGTTGTTCATCTGCTCAAACGCCAGCTCGCGTACCCGGTAAGAGAGGGTGGCAGAGAACAGCATATTGAGGCGTTGAGTGACCCCAGGCATACGGCGGAACAACCAACGGATATCTTTAATAAAGCCCAAATCGTACATACGATCGGCTTCATCAAGAACCACTACTTGGATAGCTCCAAGGTTAATGTGATTCTGCTTTGCGTAATCAATGAGGCGACCGGTGGTGCCGATAAGGATATCGACGCCGCTCTCAAGCACTTTTAACTGCTTGTCATAACCGTCACCGCCATAGGCGAGACCCAGTTTCAGGCCAGTGGTTTGTGCCAGAGGTTCGGCATCAGCATGAATTTGAACCGCTAATTCACGGGTTGGTGCCATGATAATGGCGCGCGGTTGATTAACCTTGCGATCGTCAATAGCAGGATGAGAAAGCAAATAATGGAACGTTGACGTTAAAAACGCCATCGTTTTGCCGGTACCGGTTTGCGCCTGCCCTGCAACATCACGGCCAGCCAGCGTCAGCGGGAGGGCCAGTGCCTGTATGGGCGTACAATTATGAAAGCCTTTAGTTTCAAGGGCTTCAATCACCTTAGGGTGCAGGGCGAAGTCGGAAAACTTCTGTTCTGTTAAATGTGTTTTGCTCATAGTGTGGTAGAATATCAGTTTACTATTGCTTTACGAAAGCACATCCGTTCAAATAAACGGGGTGAAATAAAGTCAACCTTTAGTAAGGTTATGCTACATACACTAACAAGGTAGACATAATCCTGTGGAGTAAATATGAGCGATAAAATTATTCACCTGACTGACGACAGTTTTGACACGGATGTACTCAAAGCGGACGGGCTGGTTCTCGTCGATTTCTGGGCAGAATGGTGCGGCCCGTGCAAAATGATCGCCCCGATTCTGGATGAAGTCGCTAGCGAGTACGAAGGTAAACTGACCGTCGCGAAGCTGAATATTGACCAAAACCCAGGTACGGCACCGAAGTACGGTATCCGTGGTATCCCGACCCTGCTGCTGTTTAAAAACGGCGAAGTGGCAGCGACCAAAGTGGGCGCACTGTCCAAGGGTCAACTGAAAGAGTTCCTGGACGCCAACCTGGCGTAACCCCTCGAATCTCAGCCGGCGCGCCAGTCTTCCTAAATTAAGGGGATCGCTGGACGCCCGGCTTCAGTCGTGCTAATTTAGTTTTGACTTCGTTTTGAACATACCTTGTAGTTTGAACCTTGTATTACCCGATACTTCCCGCTGAGAACTTTTGTTGCGAGAGAAGTGGATAGATTCCGGGCTTGTCACTTAATTCCGTCTTGTCGTTTCAGTTCTGCGTACTCTCCTGTGACCAGGCAGCGATTGGACATGAGTGATGGCCGTTAACAGGCATGGATGACCCTGCCATACCATTCACAACATTAAGTTCGAGTTTTACCCCGAGTTTAAGAACCCACACCATTATGAATCTTACCGAATTAAAGAATACGCCGGTTTCTGAGCTGATCACTCTCGGCGAAAATATGGGACTGGAAAACCAGGCTCGTATGCGCAAGCAGGACATTATTTTTGCCATCCTGAAGCAGCACGCAAAGAGTGGCGAAGATATCTTTGGTGACGGTGTACTGGAGATATTGCAGGATGGATTTGGTTTCCTCCGCTCTGCAGACAGCTCCTACCTCGCCGGTCCTGATGACATCTACGTTTCCCCCAGCCAAATCCGCCGTTTCAACCTCCGCACTGGTGATACCATTTCTGGTAAGATTCGTCCGCCGAAAGAAGGTGAACGTTACTTTGCGTTGTTGAAAGTTAACGAGGTTAACTACGATAAGCCGGAAAACTCGCGCAACAAGATCCTGTTCGAGAACTTAACCCCACTGCACGCAAACTCTCGTCTGCGTATGGAGCGTGGTAACGGTTCTACCGAGGACTTAACCGCTCGCGTACTGGATCTGGCCTCGCCGATCGGTCGCGGTCAGCGTGGTCTGATTGTGGCACCGCCGAAAGCCGGTAAAACCATGCTGCTGCAGAACATCGCGCAGAGCATCGCTTATAACCACCCAGACTGCGTACTGATGGTTCTGCTCATCGACGAACGTCCGGAAGAAGTGACCGAGATGCAGCGTCTGGTTAAAGGCGAAGTGGTTGCTTCCACCTTCGACGAACCGGCCTCGCGTCACGTTCAGGTTGCTGAGATGGTGATCGAGAAGGCGAAGCGTCTGGTTGAGCATAAGAAAGACGTTATCATTCTGCTCGATTCCATTACCCGTCTGGCGCGTGCTTATAACACCGTGGTGCCTGCTTCCGGTAAAGTACTGACCGGTGGTGTGGACGCCAACGCCCTGCATCGTCCGAAGCGTTTCTTCGGTGCTGCACGTAATGTCGAAGAGGGCGGTAGCCTGACCATTATCGCGACGGCGCTGGTAGACACGGGCTCTAAAATGGATGAAGTCATCTACGAAGAGTTTAAAGGCACCGGTAACATGGAACTGCATCTGGCACGTAAGATCGCTGAAAAACGCGTCTTCCCGGCCATCGACTACAACCGTTCCGGTACCCGTAAAGAAGAGCTGCTCACCACGCAAGAAGAGCTGCAAAAAATGTGGATCCTGCGCAAAATCATCCATCCGATGGGTGAAATCGACGCGATGGAGTTCCTCATTAATAAGCTGGCAATGACGAAGACGAATGATGAGTTCTTCGACATGATGAAGCGCTCTTAATTCAAATAAACCTCAGAAACGCCACGTTTTTACGTGGCGTTTTTTATTTATGGGCTATACGCTATATGCACAGGGACAGGCATAGTCCACCGCAGGCCACCCCAACGCAAACGTCAATGGAATCAGCGCTCTGATTGCTTGATAAATATACTAAAACGCCTGTGAATGACCTGCTTTCTCCTTTTTGGAGCGTGGCATCGTCGTTATACTGCCAGGATTAACATTCGCTGAGAGCTTGCATTGTGAATTTACTCACTGCGTTTACTGAATTATTCAGTATTTTCTTATTCACCACCGCGTTTTTATTTTTTGCCCGCAAAGTGGCAAAGCGCGTCGGTCTGGTGGATAAGCCTAACTTCCGCAAACGGCATCAAGGGTTGATACCGCTGGTGGGGGGAATTTCAGTATACGCGGGCATCTGCTTTACCTTTGGAATCGCCAACTATTACATCCCCCACGCTGCGCTCTACCTGGCTTGTGCCGGTGTGCTGGTTTTCGTGGGAGTGATGGATGACAGGTTTGATATCAGCGTCAAAATTCGCGCTCTGATCCAGGCACTCATCGCCATTGTGATGATGACCGTTGGAAAACTTTATCTGAGCAGCCTCGGTTATATCTTCGGTACCTGGGAAATGGTACTGGGGCCCTTTGGTTACCTGCTTACGCTGTTTGCTATCTGGGCGGCGATTAACGCCTTTAATATGGTTGATGGCATCGATGGCTTACTGGGCGGGCTCTCTTGTGTTTCCTTCGCCGCGATTGGCATCATTCTGTGGTTTGACGGGCAGATTAGCCTCGCCATGTGGTGCTTCGCCATGATTGCCGCCATCGTGCCCTACATCATGTTAAATCTGGGTGTATTGGGTCGCCGCTATAAAGTCTTTATGGGTGATGCGGGCAGTACGTTTATCGGCTTTACCCTTATCTGGATCCTGCTGGAAACCACCCAGGGAAAGACGCACCCGATAAGCCCCGTCACCGCACTTTGGATTATTGCCATCCCGCTGATGGACATGGTAGCAATCATGTATCGCCGTCTGCGTAAAGGGATGAGCCCGTTCTCAGCGGACCGCCAGCATATTCACCATCTCATCATGCGCGCCGGGTTTACCTCCCGTCAGGCCTTTGTTTTGATTACCTTAGCCGCTGCCCTGTTGGCTTCCATCGGGGTGGCCGCCGAATATACCCACATTGTGCCTGAGTGGGTGATGTTGGCATTATTTTTGCTATCCTTCTTCTTGTACGGTTATTGCATCAAGCGTGCCTGGAAAGTGGCGCGTTTTATTAAGCGTGTGAAGCGCAGAATTCGCCGCAACAGCGGTAACAAACCAACACTAACCAAGTAAATCCGGGAAAGAGATGACTCAACCATTGGCGGGAGCACCTTTAGCAGGTACGGAAAATGAGCTGGATATTCGTGGTCTGTTTCGTACCCTTTGGGCTGGAAAATTATGGATTGTGGGCATTGCGCTATTGCTGGCGTTAGCCGCCTTAATCTGGACCTTCTTTGCGCGCCAGGAGTGGGGAGCCACGGCTATCACCGACAGACCTACCGTAAACATGCTCGGCGGTTATTACTCGCAGCAGCAGTTTTTACGTAATCTCGATGTCAAAGCCAGTCTCGCACCCGTTGATCAGATTTCCGTCATGGATGAGGCGTATAAAGAGTTCGTGATGCAGTTGGCGTCCTGGGATACCCGACGCGATTTCTGGTCGCAAACGGATTACTTCAAGCAGCGTAAAGTGGGTAACAGTAAAGCGGATGCCGCTATGCTGGATGAGTTGATAAACAACATTCAGTACACCGCAGGCGATGTCACCCGTAATATGAATGACAATATCAAACTGACGGCTGAAACGGCGCCGGATGCCAATAACTTGCTCCGTCAGTACGTTGCGTTTGCCAGCCAGCGTGCGGCGAGGCATTTAAATGATGAACTGAAAGGGGCCTGGGCTGCGCGAACGATTCAGATGAAAGCGCAGGTTAAACGTCAGGAAGAGGTGGCGAAAGCCATTTTTAACCGCCGCGTCACGAGCGTGGAAAACGCCCTGAAGGTTGCAGAACAGCACAACATTTCTCGTACTGAAACAGAAGTACCGCCTGCAGAGTTGCCGGACTCCGAACTGTTTTTGTTAGGTCGGCCGATGCTTCAGGCGCGACTGGAAAATTTGCAAGCCGTAGGCCCTGAGTTCGATCTGGATTATTTCCAGAACCGGGCCATGCTCAACACGCTAAACGTTGGTCCCACACTCGATCCCCGTTTTCAGACATATCGTTACTTGCGCACGCCGGAGGAGCCGGTAAAACGCGATAGCCCGCGTCGTGCCTTCCTGATGATTATGTGGGGAGTGGTGGGCGCATTGATTGGCGCAGGCGTTGCCTTAGCGCGTCGCCGTTCACTCTAATACGCTGTCTACGATGAAGGCTTTGGGCCTTCATCACCTAATCGAAGAGAAACGTTGTGAAAGTACTCACCGTATTTGGCACACGCCCGGAAGCCATTAAAATGGCACCACTGGTTCATGCGCTGGCAAAGGATCCTGATTTCGACGCAAAGGTATGCGTCACTGCGCAGCATCGGGAGATGCTCGATCAGGTATTGAATCTTTTTTCTATCGTTCCGGACTATGACCTCAACATCATGCGGCCAGGGCAAGGGCTGACTGAAATCACCTGTCGTATTCTGGAAGGCTTAAAACCCATTCTTGAATCATTCCGGCCGGATGTCGTGCTGGTGCATGGTGATACCACTACCACAGTTGCCGCAAGCCTGGCTGCCTTCTATCAACGCATCCCGGTCGGTCATGTGGAGGCTGGATTGCGGACCGGCGACCTTTCGTCGCCGTGGCCTGAAGAGGCAAACCGCACGCTGACCGGCCATCTGGCCCTGTATCACTTCGCGCCGACGGAAAATTCACGCAGTAACCTGCTGCGCGAAAACATTGCTGAAAAGCATATTTATGTCACGGGTAATACGGTGATTGATGCGCTTTTCTGGGTACGGGACAGCATTCTGGATGACGCTTCTCTGCAGGAGACGTTGGCCGCGCGCTACCCCTTCCTGGACCCTAATAAGAAGCTGATTCTGGTTACCGGCCACCGTCGTGAAAGCTTCGGGCGTGGGTTTGAAGAAATTTGCCATGCACTGGCTGACATCGCCGCGCAGCATGACGATGTGCAAATCGTCTATCCGGTACACCTTAACCCCAACGTCAGTGAGCCGGTCAATCGCATTCTTGGACACGTTGAAAACATCACGTTGATTGAGCCGCAGGACTATCTGCCATTCCTGTGGTTAATGAATCATGCCTGGCTGATCCTCACCGATTCGGGTGGGATTCAGGAGGAAGCCCCGTCGTTGGGTAAACCGGTGTTGGTAATGCGTGATACCACTGAACGCCCGGAAGCGGTTGATGCCGGTACGGTCAGACTGGTCGGAACAAACTGTCAGCGCATTGTTGAAGAGGTTTCACGACTGCTGAATGACAACGACGCCTGGCAAGCCATGAGCCGTGCCCATAATCCGTATGGAGACGGACAGGCCTGTGGTCGAATTTTGCATGCACTGAAAAATAATCGGGTAACCCTATGAGCTTCACAACCATTTCCGTCATTGGCCTTGGCTATATTGGACTGCCAACAGCAGCGGCTTTTGCTTCCCGGCAAAAACAGGTCGTGGGGATCGACATTAACGCCCACGCTGTAGACACCATCAACAAGGGCAAGATCCATATTGTTGAACCGGATCTGGATAAGGTGGTGAAAACCGCAGTGGAAGGGGGCTGGTTGCGTGCCAGCACTACGCCGGTTGCCGCTGATGCTTATCTGATTGCGGTGCCGACGCCATTCAAAGGCGAGCATGAACCTGACATGAAGTATGTCGAGGCGGCTGCGAAGTCTATCGCTCCCGTGCTGAAGAAAGGGGCGCTGGTGATCCTCGAATCGACATCCCCCGTCGGTTCTACCGAACAGATGGCCGCATGGTTGGCACAAGCGCGTCCAGATCTCAGCTTCCCGCAGCAGGCAGGCGAACAGGCTGACATCAATATCGCCTACTGCCCGGAACGCGTACTGCCGGGGCAGGTGATGGTTGAGCTTATCAAAAATGACCGCGTGATTGGCGGAATGACGCCGGTTTGCTCTGCACGTGCGAGCGAGCTGTACAATATTTTCCTTGAAGGCGAATGCGTGGTGACCAACTCCCGCACCGCTGAAATGTGTAAGCTCACCGAAAACAGCTTCCGCGATGTGAACATTGCGTTTGCCAATGAACTGTCGCTGATTTGTGCCGACCAGGGCATCAATGTCTGGGAACTGGTACGTCTGGCGAATCGCCATCCGCGCGTCAATATTCTGCAGCCGGGCCCGGGTGTCGGCGGGCACTGCATTGCTGTCGATCCCTGGTTTATCGTGGCGCAAAATCCGCAGCAGGCGCGTCTCATCCGTACCGCGCGTGAAGTTAACGACAGCAAGCCGCACTGGGTCCTGGGTCAGGTCAAAGCGACGGTGGCCGACTGTCTCGCCGCAACCGACAAACGGGCCAGTGATGTGAAAATCGCCTGTTTTGGCCTGGCGTTTAAGCCCAATATTGACGACCTGCGTGAAAGCCCGGCGATGGAAATCGCCCACAGCATTGCGCAGTGGCATAGCGGTGAAACGCTGGTGGTTGAGCCGAATATTCATCAGTTGCCGGCGCGTCTGGCTGAAAACAGCGTACTGGTGAGCCTTGATGAGGCGCTGGCGCAAGCCGATGTGCTCGTCATGCTGGTCGATCATAACGAATTCAAAGCTATTGCCGGTGAAAAAGTACAGCAGCAGTACATTGTCGACGCCAAAGGCGTCTGGCGTTAAGGCTGCGCAACGTGATTCACGGCACGCTTGAAGAACTGACGTGGGAAAGCGCCTTTTTCGGCATTCGTAGCGCTATTCTGCGTTTGCAGGATGATGCGCCCGCGCTGGATCCAGAATCATTTAACGCCTGGCCTCGCGTGCAGGTCAAAATTCCGGCCGCGCACGCCCATCAGCTTGATCGCCTGCAACAATTGGGGTTTCAACTGGTCGAAGGGGAAGCGGATTTTGCCCTGGCGGTGCCCGAGAGTGGAATCGATCCGCTGGCGCAAACCGCTGCAGACGCAGACATCGCGCCATTGCGCGAAATGGCCGCCACGCTGTTCAGCCAGAGTCGTTTCCGTGCGCCCTGGTACCCCGCAGAGGCCAGTGGTCGTTTTTACGCGCAGTGGATTGAAAACGCCGTTAAAGGTGTGTTTGACCACCAGTGCCTGCTGTTTCGAACGACCACCGGCGACGTCTCGGCTTTTGTCTCCCTGCGTCAGCTCAACGATCATGAAGCCCGAATTGGCTTGTTGGGCGGCTTTGGTGCCGGGGAAAAACTGATGCTGGCGGCATGCCAATGGGCGCGTCAGCGTCAGCTTACGACGCTTCGCGTGGCGACGCAGATAGGTAATCTCGCCGCCATCAAACGATACACTCGCAGCGGTGCGATAATGGAAAGTACCGCTTACTGGCTATACAGGTGACCCTATGATCCCTTTTAATGCACCTCCGGTAGTAGGAACGGAACTCGACTACATGCAGTCGGCGATGGGCAGCGGCAAGCTTTGCGGTGACGGTGGGTTTACCCGTCGCTGTCAGCAGTGGATGGAACAACGCTTCCGTAGCCCGAAGGTGTTGCTCACGCCATCCTGTACGGCCTCGCTGGAGATGGCGGCGCTGCTGCTGGATATTCAGCCGGGTGATGAAGTGATCATGCCAAGCTATACCTTCGTGTCGACCGCCAATGCGTTTGTACTTCGCGGCGCGAAAATCGTCTTTGTTGATATTCGTCCGGATACGCTCAACATTGATGAAACCCGTATTGAAGCGGCTATCACCGAAAACACCCGCGCCATTGTGCCCGTGCACTATGCCGGCGTGGCCTGCGAAATGGACACCATCATGGCGATTGCCAAACACCATAATCTGTTCGTGGTGGAGGATGCCGCGCAGGGCGTCATGTCGACCTACAAAGGGCGTGCGCTGGGGACGATCGGCCATATTGGCTGCTTTAGCTTCCACGAGACCAAGAACTACACCGCCGGTGGTGAAGGTGGCGCAACGCTGATTAACGATCGTGCTCTGGTTGAACGCGCGGAGATCATCCGTGAGAAAGGCACCAACCGCAGCCAGTTTTTCCGTGGCCAGGTTGATAAGTATACCTGGCGCGATATCGGCTCCAGCTACCTGATGGCTGATTTGCAGGCTGCCTATTTATGGGCGCAACTCGAAGCCGCTGACCGCATCAATCAACAGCGTCTCTCCTTATGGCAGACCTATTTTGATGCGCTCACCCCACTGGCACGTAGCGGGCGAATCACGCTACCGTCGATTCCGAAAGAGTGCGGTCATAACGCACACATGTTTTATATCAAGCTGCGGGATCAGGACGACCGCAGTAAATTAATCGACTTCCTTAAAGAAGCTGAAATTCTGTCGGTATTCCATTACATACCGCTTCATGCCTCTCCGGCTGGTGAGAAATTCGGTGAATTCCACGGCGAAGATTTGCATACCACCGAAGAGAGTGAGCGTTTGCTCCGCCTGCCGTTGTTCTACAACCTTGCCCCGGTGAATCAGCGTACGGTGATTAACACCTTGCTGAGTTACTTCAACTGACATGTCGCTGGCAAAAGCATCTGTCTGGACCGCAGCCAGTACCCTCGTCAAAATTGGCGCAGGGTTGCTGGTGGTTAAGCTGTTGGCTCTGGCGTATGGACCGGCAGGCGTCGGGCAGGCGGGGAATTTCCGCCAGCTCGTCACCGTACTGGGCGTGCTCGCTGGCGCGGGTATTTTTAACGGCGTAACGAAATTCGTGGCTCAGTACCACGACTCGCCGCAGCGTCTGCGGGATGTTGTTGGCACCTCTTCGGCGATGGTACTGGGCTTCTCAACGCTGATGGCGTTGGTTTTCCTGCTGGCGGCGGCACCCATTAGTCAGGGCCTGTTTGGTCACACGGATTACCAGGGGCTGGTCCGTCTGGTGGCGCTGGTGCAGATGGGGATTGCCTGGGCAAACCTGCTGCTTGCGGTCATGAAGGGCTTTCGCGATGCGGCAGGCAATGCCATTTCGCTGATTACCGGCAGCGTGATTGGCGTGTTAGCCTGGTACGCCTGCTATAAAGTCGGCGATTATCAGGGGGCCTTGCTTGGAATGGCGCTGGTGCCAGCGCTGGTGGTTGTTCCGGCCCTGGTTATGCTTATCCGCCGCCGCCATGTGCCGCTCTCAGACTTCAGGCCGCGTTGGGATAACGGCCTCGCCGGCCAGCTCAGTAAGTTTACGCTGATGGCGCTCATCACCTCCGCCACGTTACCCCTGGCCTATGTGTTGATGCGAAACCAACTGGCCGCACACTACAGCTGGGAAGAGGTGGGTATTTGGCAGGGGGTAAGCAGTATTTCCGATGCTTATCTACAATTTATTACCGCCTCGTTTAGCGTTTATCTGCTGCCGACGCTGTCACGGTTAACGGCAAAGCAGGACATTACCCGTGAGATTGTGAAATCACTGAAATTTGTACTGCCGGCGGTAGCCGCGGCGAGCTTCTGCGTCTGGTTGTTGCGGGATTTCGCCATCTGGCTGCTGTTCTCTGACAAATTCACCGCCATGCGCGATCTGTTCGCCTGGCAACTGGTCGGGGATGTATTGAAAGTCGGCGCTTACGTATTTGGCTATCTGGTTATCGCAAAGGCCTCTCTGCGATTTTATATTCTGGCGGAATTGAGTCAGTTTGCGTTGCTGACGGCGTTTTCTCGTTTACTGATCCCGGCCCACGGTGCGGCGGGAGCAGCACAGGCGTACATGGCAACATATATTATTTATTTCGCCCTCTGTTGTGGCGTGTTTTTACTCTGGCGTAGACGGCAATGACTGCACTCATACACGTACTGGGATCGGATATCCCACACCATAATCACACCGTGTTGCGATTCTTTAATGACAATCTCGCGGCATCGGGCGATCGCGCCCGTGAGTTTATGTTGGCCGGTCAGGATGAAGGGATCAGTTCGACATACCCTGCGTTAACGCTGCATTTTTTTGGCTCCAAACAGGCTCTGGCGCAGGCGGTGATTGCTAAGGCGAAAGCAAACAGGCAGCAACGCTTCTTCTTTCACGGCCAGTTTAATACCGGCATCTGGCTGGCGCTGTTGCGCGGCGCGATTAAGTCTTACCAATTTTACTGGCATGCCTGGGGAGCCGATCTTTATGAAGTCTCCCGTAGCATCAAGTTCCGACTGTTTTACCCGCTGCGGCGTTTTGCCCAGGGGCGTGTTGGCGCTATCTTTGCCACTCGCGGCGATCTGGCCTGGTTTGCTAACGTTCACCCGGACGTTCGTGGCGAGTTGCTCTATTTCCCGACCCGAATGGATCCGGCGCTGAATACGCTGGCCTATGAAATCAAGCGTGAAGGTAAGCTGACAATACTGGTGGGCAACTCGGGTGATCCGAGCAACGAACACATTGCTGCCCTGAATGCCATTCATCGTCAGTTTGGCGACACGGTGAATGTCATTGTGCCCATGGGGTATCCGGCGAATAACGAAAGCTATATTGAACAGGTGCGTCAGGCCGGGCTGGCGCTTTTTAGCGCGCAAAATGTCCGTGTTTTAGACCAAAAAATGGCATTTGACGACTACCTGGCGTTGCTCAGCCAGTGCGACCTGGGCTATTTCATCTTTGCCCGGCAGCAAGGCATTGGCACGCTGTGCCTGTTGATTCAGGCCGGTGTTCCCTGCGTGCTTAATCGTAAAAACCCCTTCTGGCGGGATATGGTGGAAGAGGGCGTTCCGGTACTGTTTACCGATGATACGCTGAATGAAAGTATTATCCGGGAAGCACAGCGCCAGTTACTGGCGGTGGATAAAGACGCTATTACCTTCTTCAGCCCGAATTATCTTGGTCCGTGGCATCAGGCGTTACGTATTGCCGCAGGGGAGACGCGATGAGCCCACTTGAGTTTTGTGGATTACTGATCCTCTGGTTAGTGTCATCCCTGTTTATCGCGGCCCTTACCTGGTTTGAGTTTCGCCGCGTACGCTTCAATTTCAACGTCTTCTTCTCGTTGCTCTTTTTGCTGACCTTTTTCTTTGGTTTCCCACTGACCAGTATTCTGGTGTTTCGTTTCGACGTTGGTGTCGCGCCTCCAGGCATCATGATGCAATCCCTGCTGGCGGCAACCTGCTTCTATGGCATCTACTACGTTACCTATAAAACCCGGTTGCGCGCCTCATCGCAGGAGATGCCTCGTCGTCCTTTGTTCACGGTGAACAGGGTGGAGGCGCATCTCACCTGCGCGATGCTGCTGGCGATCGCGCTGGTCAGTGTCGGTATTTTCTTTATGCACAACGGCTTTTTGCTGTTTCGCCTGCACTCGTACAGCCAGATCTTCTCCAGTGAAGTATCTGGCGTTGCGCTCAAACGCTTCTTCTATTTCTTCATCCCAGCGATGCTGGTGATCTACTTCCTGCGTCAGGATGCGCGGGCGTGGCTGTTTTTCCTCGTCAGCACGGTCGCCTTTGGTTTGTTGACCTATATGATTGTGGGGGGGACGCGCGCCAATATCATTATCGCGTTTGCTATCTTCTTGTTTATCGGCATTATTCGCGGCTGGATCTCGCTATGGATGCTGGCGACGGCTGGCGTGATGGGGATTGTTGGCATGTTCTGGCTGGCGCTTAAGCGCTATGGCCTGAATGTGAGCGGGGATGAGGCGTTCTACACCTTCCTGTACCTCACCCGCGACACGTTCTCACCATGGGAAAACCTGTCACTGCTGTTGCAAAATTACGACAAGATTGATTTCCAGGGGCTGGCCCCCATCGTGCGTGATTTTTATGTCTTTATTCCCACCTGGCTCTGGCCTTCACGCCCCGGTATTGTGCTCAACTCAGCAAACTACTTTACCTGGGAAGTCCTGAACAACCATTCTGGCCTCGCGATCTCCCCTACGCTTATCGGCTCGCTGGTGGTGATGGGTGGGGTGTGGTTTATCCCTCTTGGTGGCGTGGTTGTGGGGCTTATCATCAAGTGGTTCGACTGGATTTATACCCTGGGGAATCGGGAAACAAACCGCTACAAGGCCGCCATTTTGCATAGTTTCTGCTTCGGTGCCATCTTCAATATGATTGTCCTTGCACGTGAGGGGCTGGATGCATTCACGTCGCGGGTCGTCTTTTTCCTCCTCGTTTTCGGTGCCTGCGTGCTGATGGCGAAACTGCTTTACTGGTTATTTGATGTTGCCGGGCTGATTCACAAGCGCGGCGCTCCATTGTCTCAGGTCTGAATAAGGATGCGAATGACTGACAACACTGCTGCTCCGGTGTATGAGCTGCGTGGACTGAAGCTTATCGGTTGGCGCGATATGCAGCATGCACTGGATTATTTATATGCCGATGGGGCGATCAAGGAAGGAACGCTGGTCGCCATTAACGCAGAAAAAATGCTGACGATTGAGGATGAGCCGCAGGTTCGCACCCTGATCGAAAACGCTGAGTTCAAGTACGCGGACGGCATCAGCGTGGTGCGCTCGGTGCGTAAGAAGTACCCCCACGCCGATGTTCAACGTGTTGCGGGCGCCGATCTTTGGGAAGCGTTGATGAAGAAAGCGGGGCGTGAGGGGACGCCGGTGTTTCTTGTCGGCGGTAAACCGGACGTACTGGCGCAAGCAAAAGAAAAGCTGCGCAGTCAGTGGCAGGTTAACATTGTTGACAGCCAGGACGGCTACTTTCGTACCGAAGACCGCCAGGCCCTGTTCGAGCGCATCCGTGACAGCGGGGCAAAGATTGTGACAGTCGCCATGGGCTCGCCGCGTCAGGAGATCCTGATGCGGGACTGCCGTGCCGTATATCCACATGCGTTATATATGGGAGTAGGGGGCACCTATGATGTCTTTACAGGGCATGTAAAACGCGCGCCGGGAATATGGCAGCGGTTGGGGCTTGAGTGGTTATATCGTCTCCTTTCCCAGCCGAGTCGTATCTCAAGGCAGCTACGTTTGCTGCGTTATCTCTCCTGGCACTATCGCGGTAACTTGTAATTTTCTGCCATCGCGCCGCTCTGGCGCGATGTATTCGCCGTTTTATTGCGCGAAATAGAGGATTTTTTTACACATCGTTTGCCATTTTCCTCAATTTAATAAACCATTCGCTCACTCAATGCATTGTGGCGACGTATTTCGCACATTCGACGCCGGTATCGGTGCGTTGCTGCACGTTACTCTCATAAAAACAACCCGCCAGGCGGGAAATAAGCAATCACAACAGAGGTTATATGGCCGAAAACAAACCCGAGCTCCAGCGTGGTCTGGAGTCTCGTCACATTGAATTAATTGCCCTTGGCGGCACAATAGGCGTTGGCCTGTTTATGGGGGCCGCGAGCACCCTGAAATGGGCAGGCCCTTCCGTGTTACTGGCCTATATTATCGCCGGGCTTTTTGTGTTCTTTATTATGCGCTCAATGGGCGAGATGTTATTTATGGAGCCGGTGGCAGGCTCCTTCGCCGTATATGCGCATCGCTACATGAGCCCCTTCTTTGGATATCTCACCGCCTGGTCCTATTGGTTTATGTGGATGGCAGTGGGCATTTCGGAAATAACCGCCATCGGGGTATACGTCCAGTTCTGGTTCCCGGAAATGGCGCAGTGGATACCTGCGCTGATTGCCGTCGGACTGGTGGCGATGGCCAACCTTGCGGCAGTCCGTCTGTACGGCGAGATCGAGTTCTGGTTCGCGATGATCAAAGTCACCACCATCATTGTGATGATTGTGGTGGGACTGGGCGTTATTTTCTTCGGCTTCGGCAATGGCGGTCACTCTATTGGTTTCGGTAACCTCACCGAACATGGCGGTTTCTTTGCCGGCGGCTGGAAAGGCTTCCTGACGGCGCTGTGTATTGTTGTTGCGTCTTACCAGGGCGTGGAACTGATCGGCATTACTGCGGGTGAAGCGAAAAATCCGCAGGTTACGCTGCGCAGTGCGGTCAGTAAGGTGCTGTGGCGCATCCTGATTTTCTATGTGGGTGCCATCTTCGTTATCGTGACGATTTTCCCGTGGAATGAAATTGGTACCAATGGAAGCCCCTTTGTACTGACCTTCGCTAAGATTGGCATTACAGCGGCGGCAGGGATCATTAACTTCGTGGTACTGACCGCAGCGCTTTCTGGCTGTAACAGCGGTATGTACAGCTGTGGGCGCATGCTCTACGCGCTGGCAAAAAACCGTCAGTTACCGGCATCCGTTGCGAAAGTATCTAAAAGCGGTGTACCGGTAGCGGGCGTCAGCATCTCTATTGTGATTCTGCTGATCGGTTCATGCCTTAACTACATCATCCCTAATCCACAGCGCGTGTTTGTTTACGTCTACAGCGCCAGCGTATTACCGGGTATGGTGCCGTGGTTTGTGATTCTGATAAGCCAGCTACGTTTCCGCATTGCTCATAAGCAGGCCATTGCCAGCCATCCGTTCCGCTCTATTCTCTTTCCGTGGGCTAACTATGCCACGATGGCCTTCCTGGTTTGCGTGCTGATCGGCATGGCATTCAATGAAGATACCCGTATGTCGCTGTTTGTCGGCATCCTCTTTATGGCCATTGTGAGCGTCGCCTACAAGCTTTTAGGCTTCGGTCGCCGTGTTGAAAGCCATAAAGTGGGGGAATAATCACCAAAATGCACAAAGCATGACCAAACGAACATTTTATTTAAAAAGGCACTAGACAGAGGGTAGGGAAGTCCGTAATATCCAGCCCCGCAACGGCGCTAAGCGCCCGTAGCTCAGCTGGATAGAGCGCTGCCCTCCGGAGGCAGAGGTCTCAGGTTCGAATCCTGTCGGGCGCACCATTTAACCCGGTGCTTGATGAGCTGCGGTGGCCTGTAAAATACAGGGCCGCGTGAAAAAATTTGTAGTGGTGGCTATAGCTCAGTTGGTAGAGCCCTGGATTGTGATTCCAGTTGTCGTGGGTTCGAGTCCCATTAGCCACCCCATTAATTAGTAGTAAAAGTTTAGTTGTAAAAAGTTTAGTGGAATGCGAAGGTGGCGGAATTGGTAGACGCGCTAGCTTCAGGTGTTAGTGTCCTTTGGATGTGGGGGTTCGAGTCCCCCCCCTCGCACCACAACTTTGATTAAACAAAAAGTCAAAAAGTAGTACATCGGCGAGTAGCGCAGCTTGGTAGCGCAACTGGTTTGGGACCAGTGGGTCGGAGGTTCGAATCCTCTCTCGCCGACCAATTTTGAACCCCGCTTCGGCGGGGTTTTTTGTTTTCTACGCCCTGCAAATTATGCCTTTCTCTTTTGTTGCGAATCAGCGACAACCTGAACCCTGAATGTCGCCGTTGAGAGACGTTTAACTTATTGATTTAATTTACCTTAATCGTAAGAGATACGACTTGTCGCTCGCAGGCGACACTTCTGTGTACTAACGCCAACTCGCTCAAGATGTCCCGCTTCTTTCGCCCCCTGAATTTCCTGCATTCCTAAAAGCTTGCTGACGATCGGTTTTGCTAATGCGAACCTGGCACACTATGTGCAATAATATACCTGTAGATGCTCATTCCATCTCTTATGTTCGCCTCAGGGCCTCATAAACTCAGGAATGATGCAGAGCCGTTTACGGTGCTTATCGTCCACTGACAGATGTCGCTTCGGCCTCATCAGACACCATGGGCATAACGTTGAGTGAAGCACCCAATTATGTTGTCATAAAGACCTGTTTTAACGCCTGCTTTTTAGCAGGCGTTTTTTTATGCTTTTTTAGATTATTGTCGGTAATGGTGCATGAGCAGGGCCGACAATAGCAGCGTGCAGAGTGATACCGCGTAGAGTGCCTGCATGGCTCCCCATTCGCTGGCAAGCGCTGCGGCAAGGGATGTCACCACGGTGGCGGTGACCGTTTGCCAGCGCCAGGCTCGGGCACTGGCTGACGAGACCTGTTCGGCAGAAAACCCGGCGAGCAGGCTAAAGGTTCCTATTGCAAACAATATGTTAGAAGCCAGATGGGCGACAAAAATCAGTCCCGATGCCGCTAACAACTCACCTGACACCTGCGGCACCATACCGTAGCTCACCAGATAGATTCCCAGACACATCAACAAAACCCGATTGCGACTGGCATAGTGGGAGAGCTTATTACCATCGAGCAGTAACGGGCCACAAAGCTGCCCCAGGCTACGAGCAAAAAGCAAAGGTAGCGTCAGGCTTGTCGCATTATCCGGTTGTATCTGCTGGATCAGTGCGGGCAGTAATGCCATGGCAGGTGAGCCAACCGCAGCGAGCACAGGAAGTATCAGTATGCTTCGCTTTTGTGCCTTGTTCAGTTGACGCCAATTGACCGCTGACGCCTGTTCTGACTTCCCATGTTGTTCCCCATGATGCGCATGGCTGGAGAGAAATGTGAGGATCAATAATGTTATCGCGGCCAGGAAGCTCACCGCATCAACGCTCAGTAGCACCCGTGGATCGACGCGACCATACAAAAGCACGCCAATGCCGGTACCCAACAACACCTGGGAAGCAAAAATCACGTTTTCCATAGCCGTCGCCGCCGGTAACTCCCGCTCTGACAAGCCGCGCTTAAAGATAAGCGTCAGCGCCGGCCACGACATCCCGCCCAACAGAGCTTCAACCGACTGAACCAGAAGTAACGCCGTGATGCTGTGATGCAAGATCCCAAGCAATGGCAGGGTCAGCGCGACCAGGCCCAGGGTTTCGGTGAGGATCAAAAGGTAATAGGGGGAGAGGCGTTGGCAAAGCCTCTCGCCAATGAGACTCCCTACAAAACCGGGCAATGTCGCCAGCACCCAGGCAAGTGTCAGTGTTGACGGTGAGGCCTGCCAGTCAAGTAACAGGCCAAAGACCAGCACCTGCGTTAAGCCATTGCCAAGCGAAGATAAGATGAATGCGCAAAGCAACAGCCGCAGCCAATGATGCACGCGCAATGCGCGCGTAAGCGCAAAAAACAGAGTGTTCATGATGATTTCCCAAAACGAGTGATGCCCTGCAGCAAGGTGCTGCACAGTTGAAAAAGGGGAACTCGAGGGAAATCGTTACATTGGCGGGCGTATTCCGTTAATTGAGACTCGAAAACTGTAGCACAGCACGGTCACATTAACAGGCAAAAAAAACGGGGCCGACTGGCCCCGTGATATCAGGAAGGAGGATTGTTTTGTAATGTCAGTAACAATCCGTCGCGGCGCATTGTCGCCGCCTCTTCCGGCTGATGGAGGCGGTCAAGACAGTCCGCCAGCCATGCATAGTCGAACGCATCAGGCCGCTGCTTAAGGGCGGCACGAAACGCCAGGCACGCTTCTTTCCATTCGCCGTGCTTCATCAATGACTGTCCCAGCGTGCTCCACAGGAGTGGGCGGTCGCCCTGGGTTTTGATCTGCTGACGAAGGATCTTTTCGACCTGCTCAGGGTTATTTGTTTTCAGCCGTGGAATGACCAGTACCAGGCGATCGTCATAATGGCGTTTGAGGCCATCAAGAATGATTTCCTGCGCCGTATCATGGTCGTCACATTCAATCAAATGCTCAGCCATCGCCACCTGTAGCACTGCCTGATGACGGGTTTTACGGTTCTGGTTTTTCCACCACGCTTTTAGTCCCTCGCTGCCCTGGTCTGCCCTGGCTTGATCCATCAAACCAATCCAGGCCTGTTGCTGAAGGGCATCACGATGCGCTTCGTCACCGACATTGGCTTTGGTCATGGAAGGAATAATGTCGAGCAGCGAACTCCATGCGCCGGTACGAATATAAGCCTGCTCTGCAAGACGCAGCACTTCAGGGTGCCTTGGCGTGATTTCAAGCAGTTTATCGACGCCGTGACGCGCAGCATGATTTTCATTACGGGCAAGCTGTAACCGGACGCGGGTGATTTCGACCGGAATCAGATCGTTGCCTGCCAGTTCAGCGGCACGTTCCAGGTGCTGATTGGCCCGGATCTCATCGCCACGCTGCTGGGCCGCTTCGGAGGCCAGCAGATAGTTCACCACCGGCTGTTCAGCGTGATCGGCGTTTTTCGCCATCAGCTTCTCAACCTGCTGGTAATCCCCTTCGGCCAGTTTGAGCAGCGCCTGCTCTGTTTGCTTACGAGCACGACGACGCTTACGGCCAACGAACCAACCGCGCGTATGGGCGCCAGTACGGAAAATACGGCGCAGCAGCCATTCAACGGCAAACAGAACCACGAGCGCCAACACGAGGATGATCACCAGACCGGTAACGCTTGTTTCAATGTTGTAATTATCCGTCTGGATAAGTACATAACCCTGATGACCCGCAATCATCGGCCCTACGACGATACCCGCCAATAACAGTGCAAAGAGTAATAATACTTTCAGCATGATTATTCTCCCTGCGGCGCGTTAGCGGGGGCGGGCTGTTCAGCCTCGGCACCGGGTTGCGTCAGTAAATTGCGCACGCGGGTTTGCATCAGTTTTTCCACAATCGGCTGGCTTTGCAGGGATTCCGGAATTTCCATGCCGATGCTTTGTTGATCGAGCTTGTCGACTTCATCAAGGAAAGCTTTGGTTGTGGCATCGTCGGTATCGTAGTAAGCACGAACCCAGGTCGACACGTTATCCAGCGCCTGCTTGTAAGTCTCTTCCTGATGACGAGGTACGGCCTGCGCCGCTACTAACAGACGTGAACGAATATTTTCACGCAGGTACACGTCCTGATTAGGGGCCAGCAGCGGCACCGCTGTTTCATCACGACGGCGAATCGTAATAAAGCTATCCATAAAGTTCTGCCAGCTTTTCTGCAGGTTAACGCGCCATTCGCTGATAGAGCTGGAGAGTTCGCCACTGTCGGCATCCATCGGAGAATCATCGTCGTTATTGTCTGCCAGACGCAAATTATCAATTTGGTTGGCAAGCTGATTCACCTTCAGGATGATGCCGTCATAGTCCACCTGGGTAATCGCCGACAAACGGGTGATATCTTCGGTGATGGCGCGGCGGGCAGCGATCAGGCTGGGGTCGTTCATTTCCGCAAGGCTAATATCCGCACTTTTCAACAGGGCGGCGGCGGTGGTGGCATCCTGATCGCTCCAGAGCTTACGCCCCGCCAGTTTGACCAGAAAATCAGCCTGCGCCAGAAGCCAGGTTTTAGCGTCTGAGCCCGAAATGGTCGCCACTTTTTGCTGCAGCTCATCCAGTTGCTTCGTGAGCGCTGCCTGCTGGTTTTTCGCATCGTCCAGCTGAGTCGCCTGCTGTTTAATGATCTCTTCCAGCCCGGCTTTTTGTTTATCCTGCGCTTGCTGCAAGCTGATGACCTGGTTTGCCAGTTCATCATTCGTTGCACGAATAACGGTGGTCTGATGCTTGACCCAGCCATAAAGACCGACGCCTGCGGCCAGTGCGATAGCAATCGCAATCACACTCAGCGCAAGACTTGTCTTGCCAGCGCGGTTGTTCTTCTCGGCTTTTTCGGGCGGCGGCGTGTTGCCATCAACCTGTTTGGTCTCTTCGACCACGGCAGAGGAGTGTTGTTGTTCCGTCATTATGGCTTCCCATTATGAGTGTTATTGTAATGCGCGAATCAGCGCATCGTTTTCTGCGTTATCAGCGACCTGAATATCCTGCCAGCCCAATTCCCGGGCGAGGTTCGCCAGACGTTCACTGACGACAAGGAGTCGGCAATGAAGTAACCAGTTTTCACGATACCAGGGCGGGGTGAGCGAGAAAAGTTGCTGTAACATTTCGCCGCTGGTGACCACCAGAGTTTTCACCCCACGCGTGTGCCAGCGCATCGCCTCTTCCGCACCATCGTAATGTTTCATATTACGTTGATAGCATTCGCAAAATTCTACTTTGGCACCGCGAGCTTCGAGAGTTTGACCCAATAATTCACGGCCGCCGTTACCTCGTAAGATTAGCGCACGTTTGCCCTGAATGTTTTGTAATTCAGGCAATTGTAGTAAGACTTCGCTAATTTCCCGATCCAGCGGATAGCGTACATCAAGACCGCTGACCTTATGTAATGCCAGTGCGGTGGTGCGGCCAATAGCAAAGTAATGCGGCTGCACTGGCCAGGTTTGGTGGATCTGCCGTAAGTGAGCCTGGGCGAACGTCACAGCATGTTGTGAAAGGACAAAAACCAGATCGTCCGCGGTGAGCGAGAGTAACCTGGTCGCCAGGGAATTCAGCTCGCGGCCCGGCGAAAACTCGATCAGCGGAAAGCTCCATGCCACCCGACCCAGTGCGCGCAACCGGCTCACTAAAATATCCCCTGCGGGGGAGGGGCGGGTGACAAGAATAGTCATGCGGGCGCATCTCCGTTATACACGTCGGCCAGAATTTCGCGTGCGCCGTTTTCCAACAGCTCTTCAGCGAGCGAAATACCCATCTGAACGGCGTCTGCCGGATGACCACGTCGTTCGCCACGAATGATGGCTGAGCCATCCGGTGCGCCGACTAACGCGCGCAGCCAGAGCTCACCGTCAATCAGTTCAGCGTAGCTGCCAATCGGTACCTGGCAGCCTCCTTCCAGCCGGGTATTCATGGCGCGTTCGGCTGCAACACGCAGCGAGGTCTCATCATGATTGAGTGGGGCGAGCAGTGCGCGGGTATGCTCATCCGCGAGGCGGCATTCAATACCCACTGCGCCCTGGCCCACTGCCGGAAGCGAGAGTTCCGCTGGCAGTGCCTGGCGAATACGGGATTCCAGACCCAGGCGTTTGAGCCCTGCCACTGCAAGAATGATGGCGTCATAGTCACCGTTATCAAGTTTGCTAAGACGCGTGCCAACATTGCCTCGCAGGGAACGTATCAACAGATCCGGGCGACGGGCGGCCAATTGGCACTGGCGGCGTAAACTTGACGTGCCAACTACGCTGCCAATCGGTAATGCCTCCAGGCTCTCGAAGTGATTGGAGACGAAAGCATCTCGCGGATCGTCGCGCTCACAAATCGTTACCAGCCCTAAACCGTCCGGGAATTCAACCGGCACATCCTTCATGGAATGCACGGCAATATCGGCACGGTTTTCAAGCAATGCCAGTTCCAGCTCTTTAACAAACAAGCCTTTACCGCCCACTTTTGCCAGAGGCGTATCCAGAATCACATCACCACGCGTCACCATCGGTACCAGTTCAACCGTCAGGCCTGCGTGGTGCGCTTCAAGGCGCGCCTTAACAAAATGTGCCTGCCAGAGCGCAAGGGGGCTTTGCCGTGTGGCAATTCTTAAAACATTGTCTAACATGCTTGTTACCGTCATTATCGTCTGTTGACCATCCTAACATTGTTGTCCTGGGGTGTCAGGTTTGCGGTGAATGCACGGGAAGTGGTGGGTTTTACCATCACGACAAGACTCGCCTAAGTCGTAAGTGGGAATTTACACGTAGTGAAGGGTGCTACAATGGTATGTAGCGCATCTTTCTTTACGGTCAATGAGCAAGGTGTTAAATTGATCACGTTTTAGACCATTTTTTCGTCTTTACCACCATAAAGTGTAAGGCGAAAAAGGGTGACGGCTAAATTGGCTTTTCTGTAACCATCAGGCGATATGTCTTGTACCTCTATATTGAGACTCTGAAACAGAGACTGGATGCCATCAATCAACTGCGTGTGGATCGCGCGCTTGCTGCCATGGGTCCTGCTTTCCAGCAGGTCTACAGTCTGCTGCCGACATTGTTGCACCATCATCATCCGCTGATGCCGGGTTACCTCGACGGTAACGTTCCAAAAGGCATTTGCCTTTACACGCCTGATGAAACCCAACTGCACTACCTCAATGAACTCGAACTCTATCGTGGTATGCCGCCGCAGGTGTCGGCAAAAGGCGAACTGCCGATTACGGGCGTCTATTCCATGGGGAGTACCTCTTCGGTAGGGCAGAGCTGCTCGTCCGATCTGGATATTTGGGTGTGCCATCAATCCTGGTTGGATAACGAAGAGCGCCAGCTATTGCAACGCAAATGCAGCCTGCTTGAGAGCTGGGCTGCGTCGCTGGGGGTGGAAGTCAGCTTCTTCCTGATTGATGAGAACCGTTTCCGCCATAATGAAAGCGGCAGTCTGGGTGGTGAAGACTGTGGCTCGACGCAGCATATTTTGCTGCTTGATGAATTCTATCGTACCGCTGTGCGCCTGGCCGGTAAGCGTATTCTGTGGAATATGGTCCCGGGCGATGAAGAAGAACATTATGACGATTACGTCATGACGCTCTACGCACAGGGTGTACTGACGCCAAACGAATGGCTGGATCTGGGTGGCCTGAGTTCCCTCTCTGCCGAAGAGTACTTCGGTGCCAGCCTGTGGCAACTCTATAAAAGCATCGATTCTCCGTATAAAGCGGTGCTGAAAACGCTGCTGCTGGAAGCCTATTCCTGGGAGTATCCAAACACCCGCCTGCTGGCAAAAGACATTAAACAGCGTCTGCACGACGGCGAAATCGTCTCGTTTGGCCTGGACCATTACTGCATGATGCTGGAGCGTGTGACCCAGTATCTGACTGCCATTGAAGATTTCACTCGTCTTGATCTCGTGCGTCGATGTTTCTACTTAAAAGTGTGTGAGAAACTGAGTCGCGAGCGCGCGTGTGTCGGCTGGCGGCGTGAAGTGGTCAGTCAATTAGTGAAAGAGTGGGGTTGGGACGATGCGCGCCTGACTATGCTCGATAACCGGGCAAACTGGAAAATCGATCAGGTGCGTGAAGCGCACAACGAACTGCTCGATGCCATGATGCAGAGCTACCGTAACCTCATCCGCTTTGCTCGCCGCAATAATCTGAGCGTCTCCGCCAGTCCGCAGGACATCGGCGTGTTGACCCGTAAGCTGTACGCCGCTTTTGAAGCGCTGCCGGGCAAAGTCACGCTGGTGAACCCGCAAATTTCGCCGGATCTCTCCGAGCCAAATTTAACCTTTATTCATGTTCCGCCGGGCCGTGCGAACCGCACGGGTTGGTATCTCTACAATCGCGCCCCGAACATGGACTCTATCGTTAGCCATCAGCCGCTGGAATATAACCGCTACCTTAACAAGCTGGTGGCCTGGGCGTGGTTCAACGGTCTGTTAACGTCGCGTACCCATCTCTATGTGAAGGGTAACGGCATTGTTGATCTGGCAAAACTGCAGGAGATGGTGGCGAACGTGTCGCATCACTTCCCGCTGCGCCTGCCCGCGCCCACGCCAAAGGCGCTCTACAGCCCGTGTGAAATTCGCCATCTGGCGATTATCGTCAATCTTGAATATGACCCGACGGCGGCATTCCGCAATCAGGTTGTGCACTTCGATTTCCGCAAACTGGATGTGTTCAGTTTTGGCGAGCAGCAAAACTGCCTGGTCGGTAGCGTTGACCTCTTGTACCGCAACTCGTGGAACGAAGTGCGTACGCTGCACTTCAACGGCGAGCAGGCGATGATCGAAGCGCTAAAAACCATCCTTGGTAAAATGCACCAGGATGCCGCGCCGCCGGACAGTGTGGAAGTGTTCTGCTACAGCCAGCATCTGCGTGGATTGATCCGTACGCGTGTGCAACAGCTTGTTTCTGAGTGCATTGAGCTGCGCCTTTCCAGTACCCGTCAGGAAACCGGGCGCTTTAAAGCGCTGCGCGTCGCCGGGCAGACCTGGGGATTGTTCTTTGAGCGTCTGAACGTGTCGGTGCAAAAACTGGAAAATGCGATCGAATTTTACGGTGCCATTTCCCATAACAAGCTGCACGGTCTTTCGGTTCAGGTGGAAACCAATCACGTTAAGCTGCCGCAGGTGGTGGACGGTTTTGCCAGCGAAGGGATTATTCAGTTCTTCTTTGAAGAGACCGGCGATGACGGCTTCAACATCTATATTCTCGATGAGAGCAACCGCGCGGAAGTTTATCATCACTGCGAAGGCAGCAAAGAGGAGCTGGTGCGTGACGTAAGTCGTTTCTACTCTTCGTCTCACGACCGCTTTACCTACGGTTCCAGCTTCATCAACTTCAATCTGCCGCAGTTCTACCAGATTGTGAATGTGGATAATCGGATGCAGGTGATTCCGTTCCGCAATCAGGCCATTACGCCCGTAGCGTCTGCCAACCAGGATAACAACGCGCCGTTGTTGCAGCAGTATTTCTCTTAACCATGATGCCGGATGGTGTTGTAAACACTTTATCCGGCCTACAAATGGTGCATAACGTGTAGGCCGGATAAGGCGGAGCCGCCATCCGGCAAAAAAACTCAGCGGAAGCTAACCTCTTCACCCGCCTGTTGTGTCGCAGCCTGTTCAAGTAAATCCCAGAAGGTTTCACCTGAACGGTCACTTACCCACTCTTCCCCTTTAAGGTCAAAATGGTAGCCACCTTGTTTGGTTGCCAGCCATACCTGATGCAGCGGCTCCTGACGGTTAATGATGATTTTGCTGCCGTTTTCAAAGGTAATGGTCAGTACGCCACCGTTGATTTCGCAGTCGATATCGCTGTCGCCGTCCCAATCGTCAAGACGCGCTTCGATGGTCTCCCAGAGGGCATCTGCCAGGCGATGAAATTCACTGTCGTTCATTGTCGTTTCCCGTTTTAGGTGATGGCGGCAGTATAACGCGAAATATTTCCCGATGCAGGGTGCGTGCAAACTCTTGCTTTTGTGTCTTCTCCTGCGATGATAGATGAAAGAAAGGATGAACTAACAGGCTACCTACAATGAAAGAAGTGTGTCGCACGCTGACCGTACTACTGGCCCTATTCAGCCTGACCGGCTGTGGTCTGAAAGGACCGTTATATTTCCCGCCGGCCGATAAAAACGCGCCGCCGCCAACGAAGAAAGCTACACCCGTTCTCCAGTCGAGTACGCCGGATCGTAACGATCGTGGTGATAACGGTGGCCCGAGCCAGGTTAACTAATTACGATCCCCATTCTGTACCCGCGTAGGTAATTGGAGTAGATGATGCAGTTCTCGAAGATGCATGGCCTTGGCAACGATTTTATGGTCGTCGACGCGGTGACGCAGAATGTCTTTTTTTCCCCGGAACTGATTCGTCGTATGGCGGACAGGCATCTGGGCGTGGGGTTTGATCAACTACTGGTGGTTGAACCTCCGTACGATCCTGAACTTGATTTCCACTATCGCATTTTCAACGCCGATGGCAGTGAAGTGTCGCAGTGTGGCAACGGCGCACGCTGCTTTGCGCGTTTTGTTCGACTGAAAGGATTAACCAACAAGCGAGACATTCGTGTCAGCACCGCTAACGGACGCATGGTATTAAGCGTGACGGAAGACGAGCTGGTTCGCGTAAACATGGGTGAGCCTAATTTCGAACCGTCCCAGGTGCCGTTCCGCGCGAACAAAGCGGAAAAGACCTATATTATGCGGGCGGCGGAGCAAACCATAATGTGCGGCGTCGTCTCAATGGGTAACCCGCACTGCGTGATTCAGGTTGATGACATCGATACCGCGCCGGTCGAAACGTTAGGACCGGTCATGGAGAGCCATGAACGCTTTCCTGAGCGGGCCAATATTGGTTTTATGCAGGTTGTTAAACGCGATTTTATCCGCCTGCGGGTGTTTGAACGCGGCGCCGGTGAAACGCAGGCCTGCGGCAGCGGCGCATGCGCAGCCGTTGCAGTCGGTATTCAGCAAGGTTTGCTGACGGAAGAAGTACGAGTCGAATTGCCAGGCGGCCGACTGGATATCGCCTGGAAAGGCCCGGGCCAACCGTTATATATGACTGGCCCGGCGGCACATGTCTACGACGGGTTTATTCATCTATGAAGCAAGTTGGGGAAGAACAGCAGGACACCCTGGCCGAACTGGACGACAGGGCGGTTGTGGAGTATCTGCTGCGCAATCCTGAATTCTTTATTCGTAATGCACACGCAGTGGAACAAATTCAGGTCCCGCACCCGGTGCGCGGCATGGTTTCTCTGGTGGAATGGCACATGGCGCGCGCGCGCAATCATATCAATGTGCTGGAAGATAACATGACGCTGTTGATGGAGCAGGCCAGTGCGAACGAAGGCCTGTTCTATCGATTACTCCGTCTGCAAAGTAAGCTGGCATCGGCCGGCAGTCTCGAAGAGATGCTCAATCGCTTCCATCGGTGGGCAAAAGATCTTGGGCTTGCAGGCGCGACCATTCGTCTCTTCCCGGACCGCTGGCGTCTGGGAGCCCCCTCCGGCTTTACGCATCTTGCGCTCTCCCGACAGGCGTTCGAATCTTTTCGCATTCAACGGCTGGGTCATCAGCAGCACTACCTGGGGTCGCTGAACGGGCCTGAGCTATTACTGCTGCTACCCGAAGCGAAAGCGATTGGATCGTCAGCTGTTTCAATGATGGGGCGCGATGCCGATTTGGGCGTGGTTATCTTCAGCAGCCGCGATCCCCACCATTATCAATCTGGTCAGGGCACGCAGTTAATTGAAGAGATCGCCATCATGTTACCGGATCTGCTGGAGCGTTGGATCGAACGCGTATGACCGATACGCCACTTCACCAGGCCGTTGCACGATTCCTGCGTTACCTGGGTGTCGAGCGCCAGCTCAGCCCCATCACTTTACTCAATTATCAGCGCCAGCTGGATGCCATCATTGCGTTAGCCAGTGAGATTGGGCTTCAGCGCTGGCAGCAATGCGATGCCGCCATGGTTCGCGCCATTGCCGTGCGTAGTCGTCGTAAAGGGCTCGGTGCCGCTAGCCTGGCGCTGCGTCTTTCAGCCCTGCGCAGTTTCTTCGACTGGCTGGTGGGGCAGGGCGAACTGCCTGCCAACCCGGCGAAAGGGGTTTCTGCGCCAAAAACGCCGCGTCACCTGCCTAAAAATATTGATGTCGATGATGTGAATCGTCTGCTGGATATCGATCTTAACGACCCCCTGGCGGTGCGCGACCGGGCGATGCTCGAAGTCATGTATGGCGCCGGTTTGCGTCTGTCTGAGTTGGTTGGGCTGGACATTAAACATGTCGATCTGGAGAGCGGTGAAGTTTGGGTGATGGGCAAAGGCAGCAAAGAGCGTCGCCTGCCCATCGGGCGTAATGCGGTTATCTGGATTGAGCACTGGCTGGATTTACGTGGCCTTTTCGGCACTGATGACGATGCGCTGTTCCTGTCGAAACTGGGTAAACGTATTTCGGCGCGCAATGTACAAAAACGGTTTGCCGAATGGGGTATCAGGCAGGGGCTGAACAGTCATGTACATCCCCATAAGCTGCGCCACTCCTTTGCCACCCATATGCTGGAGTCCAGCGGCGACCTGCGCGGTGTGCAGGAGCTTCTCGGCCATGCTAATCTTTCCACCACGCAAATTTATACTCATCTTGATTTTCAACACCTTGCCTCAGTGTATGACGCAGCGCATCCACGCGCCAAACGGGGGAAATAATGCGATTTTACCGACCAACAGGCCCGATCTCGGCTCTCACCTTCGATCTGGACGACACGCTGTATGACAACCGTCAGGTCATCCTGCGTACGGAGCAGGAGTCTCTGCGCTTTGTGCAGGGCTATCACCCATCGCTGAATGCGCTGGAAAGCACCGATCTGCACCGCATTCGTCAGTCTTTGCGTGAGACGGAGCCGGAAATTTATCATGACGTGACCGAGTGGCGTCGACGTGCCGTTGAGCGCGCGATGCTTGATATGGGCTTAACGGCAGATGAGGCTACCGCCGGAGCCGAAGCGGCAATGCACCATTTCGCCAAATGGCGTAGCCGCATTGATGTCCCGCCGGAGACGCACGAGACGTTGGCAAAACTGGCGGAAAAATGGCCACTGGTAGCCATCACCAACGGCAATGCGCAGCCGGCGCTTTTTGGTCTGAATGACTACTTTAAGTTTGTGCTTCGCGCTGGCCCTGATGGCCGTTCCAAGCCTTTTAACGATATGTATCACCTTGCTGCCGAGCGCCTGGATGTGCCGTTGGGCGAAATCCTTCACGTAGGGGATGATCTGACCACCGATGTGGCAGGTGCCATTCGCTGCGGAATGCAGGCCTGCTGGATCAAACCTGAAGGTGCTGACCTGTTGACGGCAAACGATAGCCGCTTGCTGCCCCATCTGGAAATTTCGCGGTTGGCATCCCTCACCACGCTGATATAATCACCAACAGTTCTGTATAAATTCCCAGGGGTTGTTGCGCGTCATCCTTTGGTTTACAGGTGCGTTGGTTGTCCTCACTCACCCCAGTCACATAGTTTATCTATGCTCCTGGGGATTCATGAGCTTGCCGCCTTCCTGTAAACCACATGATATAGCGCAACGGCTTCATACTAACCCGGCGGTGCCAATGGACGTTTCTTACCTGCTTGACAGCCTCAATGACAAACAACGTGACGCCGTTGCAGCGACACGTTCCAATATGCTGGTGCTGGCTGGGGCAGGCAGTGGTAAAACGCGCGTATTGGTCCATCGTATTGCCTGGCTGCAAAGTGTGGAAAACTGCTCCCCGTACTCCATTATGGCGGTGACCTTTACCAACAAAGCGGCAGCGGAAATGCGTCACCGTATTGCCCAGTTGATGGGCACAAGCCAGGGCGGCATGTGGGTCGGCACCTTCCACGGGCTGGCGCACCGCCTGTTGCGCGCCCATCATATGGATGCGAACCTGCCGCAGGATTTTCAAATTCTCGACAGCGAAGATCAGCTGCGTTTGCTTAAGCGTCTGATTAAAGCGATGAATCTTGATGAGAAACAGTGGCCGCCGCGTCAGGCCATGTGGTACATCAACGGCCAGAAAGATGAGGGTATCCGCCCGCATCATATTCAAAGCTACGGCAACCCCGTTGAACAGACCTGGCAGAAAGTGTATCAGGCCTATCAGGAAGCTTGCGATCGCGCAGGGCTGGTGGACTTTGCCGAGCTGCTGCTGCGTGCCCACGAGCTGTGGCTGAATAAACCGCACATCCTCCAGCACTACCGCGAACGCTTCACCAACATTCTGGTGGACGAATTCCAGGATACCAACAACATTCAGTACGCGTGGATCCGCCTGCTGGCAGGGGACACCGGCAAAGTGATGATTGTTGGTGATGATGACCAGTCCATTTACGGCTGGCGTGGCGCACAAGTGGAGAATATTCAACGCTTCCTGAAGGATTTTCCCGGTGCCGAAACCATCCGTCTTGAGCAGAACTATCGCTCGACCAGCAATATTCTCAGCGCGGCAAACGCCCTGATCGAAAATAACAACGGTCGTCTGGGCAAAAAACTGTGGACCGAAGGCATTGAGGGAGAGCCGATTTCGCTCTACTGCGCCTTCAACGAACTCGACGAAGCCCGCTTTGTCGTCAACCGGATTAAAACCTGGCAGGACAACGGCGGTGCGCTCGAGAAGTGCGCCATTCTCTATCGCAGCAACGCCCAGTCGCGTGTACTGGAAGAGGCGTTATTGCAGGCCAGCATGCCGTACCGTATTTATGGGGGGATGCGCTTCTTCGAACGTCAGGAAATCAAAGATGCGCTCTCCTATTTGCGTCTTATTGCTAACCGTAATGATGATGCGGCGTTTGAACGTGTGGTCAACACGCCAACGCGTGGGATTGGCGATCGTACGCTGGATGTGGTGCGGCAGGCCTCCCGCGACCGCAAGCTAACGCTGTGGCAGGCCACCCGTGAGTTATTGCAGGAAAAAGCGCTGGCCGGACGCGCAGCCAGTGCGTTGCAGCGTTTTATGGAGCTGATTGACGCTCTGGCTCAGGAAACGGCCGAAATGCCGCTGCACGTACAGACCGATCGGGTGATCAAAGATTCAGGTCTGCGCATGATGTATGAGCAGGAAAAAGGCGAGAAAGGCCAGACGCGTATCGAGAACTTAGAGGAACTGGTGACGGCAACGCGTCAGTTCAGCTACAACGAAGAAGATGAAGATCTGATGCCGCTGCAGGCGTTCCTCTCCCATGCCGCGCTGGAAGCGGGGGAAGGGCAGGCTGATACCTGGCAGGATGCGGTGCAGCTGATGACGCTGCATTCGGCGAAAGGTCTGGAGTTCCCGCAGGTGTTTATCGTCGGTATGGAAGAAGGGATGTTCCCGAGCCAGATGTCGCTGGATGAAGGCGGGCGTCTGGAGGAGGAGCGCCGTCTGGCTTACGTCGGCGTGACCCGTGCCATGCAGAAACTGACGCTCACCTACGCGGAAACCCGTCGCTTGTACGGCAAAGAGGTGTATCACCGCCCGTCGCGCTTTGTGGGCGAACTGCCGGAAGCCTGCGTGGAAGAGGTACGTTTACGCGCCACCGTTAGCCGCCCGGTCAACCACCAGCGCATGGGAACACCGATGGCAGAAAACGACACCGGCTACAAGCTGGGGCAGCGGGTCCGCCACGCGAAGTTCGGCGAGGGCACCATTGTGAACCTGGAAGGCAGCGGCGAACACAGCCGCTTGCAGGTGGCGTTCCAGGGGCAGGGCATCAAATGGCTTGTCGCTGCCTACGCTCGGCTTGAGACAGTCTAACATTCAGAAAAATATCATCTTTTTGTAATAATCTGCTAGCCTTATACGCTGAGGGGGAAATATTACCCCTTAGCGTTCCGTTGCGAGTTGACGCCTAATTTTTGCTGGCGTAACATGCGCGCACGATCACGCTAAGAGGACATTCGCCTTGGACACACCCAGTACATACTGGCTCAATTCCCTGTCATCCAGGAACAACTCCTAAGGCTATCTCCTCATGCTGATGGCCTTAGTGGTTGTCAGCGATCTGTTTTATTCCCGTCGCGCTGAGTCAGGCTGTTTAATGGTCTGAAACGCCTCATGTTTCTTGTGTGCCCAACCGAACTGTCCAGACATTTTTGTATTGGGAGTCCCGGTCATGCTGAGCGCATTTCAACTCGAAAATAATCGTTTAACCCGCCTCGAGGCTGATGAAATCAAGCACCTCGCCAGCTCTGTATGGGTTGATTTGGTCGAGCCGGACGATGACGAACGACAACGCGTGCAAACGGAACTTGGCCAGAATCTGGCAACACGCCCTGAACTGGAAGACATCGAAGCATCTGCACGTTTTTTTGAAGATGAAGACGGTCTGCACATTCACTCCTTCTTCTTTTATGAAGATGCGGAAGATCACGCTGGCAACTCCACCGTGGCATTTACTATCCGTGAAGGCCGCCTGTTTACCCTGCGTGAGCGTGAACTGCCGGCATTTCGCCTCTACCGTATGCGAGCGCGTAGCCAGGCCATGGTAGATGGCAACGCCTACGAATTGCTGCTCGATCTCTTTGAAACCAAAATTGAGCAGTTGGCCGATGAGATCGAGAATATTTATAGCGATCTGGAAAAGCTGAGCCGGGTGATCATGGAAGGGCATCAGGGTGATGAGTACGATGAAGCCCTCTCCACGCTGGCGGAACAAGAAGATATCGGCTGGAAAGTTCGTCTGTGTCTGATGGATACCCAGCGCGCACTGAACTTCCTTGTGCGTAAAGCGCGTTTACCGGGCGGTCAACTCGAACAGGCGCGTGAAATCCTGCGCGATATCGAATCCCTGCTGCCGCACAACGAATCGCTGTTCCAGAAAGTGAACTTCCTGATGCAGGCGGCGATGGGCTTTATCAATATCGAGCAGAACCGCATCATCAAGATCTTCTCGGTGGTCTCCGTGGTGTTCCTGCCGCCGACGCTTGTGGCATCAAGCTATGGTATGAACTTTGAGTTTATGCCTGAGCTGCATCTGAGCTTTGGCTACCCCGCAGCCATTGTTCTGATGATGCTTGCCGGTCTGGCACCGTATCTCTATTTCAAACGGCGTAACTGGCTGTAAGTCGATATATAAAAAGGTTCAGCAATAACGCTGAACCTTTCTGTTTTACAGGCTCCAGGTCTGAATACCCTTAACCTTTAATTCGTAAAACCATATATTCGCCCGCGAGGCGGTATAGATATTAACGACAAAGGCCAGAAAACGCAGGTCGGTTGCCGCAATAATCACTGCAACTACAATATTTAGTAGTAAGATCAGAATTGATTTTTTCCACAATCCCAATATCAGCAAATAGATAACTGAAAAGAAATAGGCGAAGAAGTTCATCGATACTTTAATCTTTTGGCCAAAGGTCATTGTCTTAAAGGCTTCTCTCCACGCTGGGGTCGCACCCCAAAAAGCAGGTAATCCATTCTTATCAAAGAAAGCGAAACGAAACTTCCATTTCTCACTTAATGACGGATCATTCTGGTAATCATAGTCGTTAGCGACGCTCATGTTTCTCTCCATAAAAGGTTAGTTTTTGCAGGGTTAATCTGCGGGTTTGTCATGTGTAGGGGCGAGAAGTAAGAGTAAAAAAACGAGAAAGTCGAAGCCGTTGCTGAGTTTGATCGCGATGCTTTCGCATTCTGCGCCAAAGAAGAACCCAAGCACGGCAGAGGCACTGTAAATCGTTATCGAGGTAATAATCACATAGCGTGCTTTTAATCCACTGTCTCGACTACGCTGCGCATTAATATTTACCTTCAGGTAGGTATATAACAGCATGCACAACAGGAGAATGACAGGGTGCTCATCCAGATTGAAGGCGAGGGACAGATAGATAACGTGTAAAAGAATATAGATAAGGATATACGGCCCGCGCATCAGCCGTGTTTTGCCAGAGGGCAAAAAAATCCTGCTCATCATTTCGCATTCATCCTGAACAGTGAAAATGAAAGAGCTTAAAACATAGCATTGAGATTTGAAATATGCGAAACAGAAATTGAAGTATATCGAATAAGCGAAGGCGAGACTCCCACTTGCTTATTTAATTTCTCGAACAAAGATAATAGGCGAGAGCTTTATGGCGTCTGGACGCGCGTCGAATGTCGGTCAATAAGAGTAAAGCCGATGTCGTCATTGACGATATCATGATCGCCGTTTTTCAGGCGACGTAGCAGGGCGGCCGCGGCCAACTGACCCAGTCGTTTGCCATCAATGCGTACCGTCGACAGAGGCGGGAAAGTATGCGCAGCGAAGCTCATATCGCCAAAACCAAATACCGAAACCTGTTCCGGCACCTTCAGGTGGCGGCTCGCGGCTTCGGTGAGAACGCCGTGGGCGAGGGTATCGGAAGTACATACAACGACACGCGGCGTACTGTCCGTTTCAAGGATGCGTGTTAAGCCCTCGCGCCCTTGCTCCAACGCTGGAAGCTCCGTAAAGCTATGATGCACAACATCAGTGATACCATGGGACTGTAAGGTCTCCAGAAACGCCTGCGCTCGCACTTTACCGCGTGGGTCATCAACGGAGAGCAGCGCGAAATGACGGTATCCCTGACCAAATAAATGATGAGCCACACGGCGCCCCACCTCTTCGTGCGAAAATCCCACCAGCATATCAATAGGCGAATCACTCACATCCCAGGTTTCCACCACCGGCACGCCCGTTGCGCGCAGACGCTTGCGGCTGGGTTCGGTGTGCACTGTCCCGGTGAGAATAATGCCGTCCGGGCGGCGGCTGAGGATCACGTCCAGCAGCTCCTGCTCCTGTTTGGCTTCATACCCCGAGATACCGAGCAGCACCTGGTAACCGTTAGCGGCCAGTTGTTCAGCAATCGCCTGAAACGTATCCGAAAAAAGGGGGTTGGTGAGCATCGGCACCAGTACCGCCACCAGGCGGCTGCGGTTAGAGGCCAGCGCACCCGCGTTTTGATTAGGCACAAAACCCGTCTCTTCAATGACTTTCAGCACCCGGTTGCGCGTAGATTCTTTGACCTGCTCCGGCTGGTTCAGCACGCGGGACACCGTAATGGGCGCCACGTTAGCCATTTTCGCTACATCTGCGATGCGCAGTCCTGAAACAGTCTGTTTACGCCCTGGCATACGCTGTCCACCACTGAAAGACGGTTAGTTTAATGGGGTTTATCTTATCGACCACGACGCTGGGTATACAGTGCATCGACAACAAAAACAGCCAATGCCACCCAAATAAAGGCAAAGGTCACCATTTTGTCGGCGCCCGGATGTTCGTCGTAGAAGCCCACCGCCAGCAGAAACATCAGCGTTGGGCCGATGTACTGGAAGAATCCGAGCGTGGACAGACGCAGACGCGTTGCCGCACCGGTAAAGCAAAGCAGGGGAACCGTGGTGACGACACCCGCTGCCATCAATAGCAGGTTAAGTGACCAGGTGTTTTGCATCATATGGCTGGTTTCACTGTTGGCGATGCCGAACAACCAGATTGCCGCCACGGGAAGCAGCCAGAGCGTTTCAACCAGCATGCCGGTTTGCGCATCCACGGCAATTTTCTTACGGATGAGACCATAAAAGGCGAAGCTAAAGGCCAGACCCAGTGAGATGACAGGCAGCGAACCGAAGGCCCACAATTGCACCAGTACGCCGGTCGCCGCCAGCACCACCGCGACCCACTGCATGCGACGAAAACGCTCACCGAGGAAGATCATCCCCAGCAAAATGTTCACCAGCGGATTGATGAAATAGCCGAGGCTCGCTTCCAGTAAATGATGATTATTCACCGACCAGATAAACAGCAGCCAGTTTCCCCCCACCAGGGTGGCTGACAAGGCTAACAGAAAGATTTTTTTCGGGGTCTTCAGCAGCTGTTTGACCTGCCGCCACTGCCGGCTGACGCTTATCAGCGCAATCATGAAGAAAAAAGACCAGATGATGCGGTGAGTCAGAATTTCATCGGCAGGAACAAACCAAATGACTTTGAAATAGGCCGGCGCGATACCCCAAATAAAATAAGCCGCGAGGGCGAGTAACACCCCTTGTCGCGTCTGCTTTGCATCCATGTCAGTGAACTCGTTGCTGAAAAAGTGACGTTACTTTACCTGATTTTGTGACTTAACCCACCATATAGGTCGCGGTTGCGCTTGCGATATAGACCTCTTCTTCGTTATGTAACTCCACGCGGGCAACAGCCACTTTGTTTCCTGCGCGCAGTAAACTGCTGCTGGCGGTAAAACGGTTTCCACGGCCCGGGCGTAAATAATCCACACGTAAATCAATGGTTCCCATACGCGATAAGCGGGTACGCAGTTCATCTTCAGTGAGTGTGTCATGGCGGGTGAGCGTACTGCCGACGCAGACCAGTCCGGCGGCGACATCCAGCGCAGAGGCAATTACCCCGCCATGAAGAATGCTCTGCGCCCAGTTGCCGACCATCATCGGCTGATTATTAAAACTGAGCTGGGCGAACTCCTTTTCATAGCGAATGAGTTCCAGACCCAGTGCACGATTAAACGGCATGTGATAAACAAAGATCTCACCCACCAGTTTGAGCGCGGCATCGGCTGTGAGGATGGCTGACATAGGGGCTTTATCCATAAAGTTAATGAAATGTTGATTTTATGCCTCTAAATTGTTGATTGCCAGTTTCAGAAAGGATACCTGCGCAGTAGTTCAATAAATCTGTAGAATAGGTGGCGTTAAAATATTCAGTTCAACAACATTGTTCAGGGGAAAGAGAGCCGATGCGGACGTTTCTGGGTTGGTTTGCGGCAGTGTGCATGCTGCCATTTGCAGCATTTGCGCAGGAAGCGACAGTAAAAGAAGTTCATGATGCACCCGTGGTACGCGGCAGTATTATCGCGAATATGCTGCAAGAGCATGATAATCCGTTCACGCTCTATCCGTATGAATCGAACTACCTGCTTTATACCTATACGAGCGACATGAACAAAGAGGCCATACGCACATATAGCTGGTCTGACGAAGCGCGCAAGGATGAAGTGAAATTCCAGCTCAGCCTGGCGTTCCCGCTCTGGCGCGGCATTGTTGGTCCGAATTCTGTACTGGGTGCGTCCTATACACAAAAATCCTGGTGGCAGCTTTCGAACACCGATGAACCCGCTTCCTCGCCGTTCCGCGAAACCAACTATGAACCGCAGCTATTTCTCGGTTTCGCCACCGACTACAGCCTCGCTGGCTGGACGCTGCGCGATATGGAGTTTGGTTTCAACCATGATTCTAACGGCCGCTCCGACCCGACTTCGCGTAGCTGGAACCGCCTCTACACGCGTTTGATGGCGCAAAACGGCAACTGGCTGGTAGAGGTGAAACCCTGGTACGTGGTGGGGAACACTGACGATAACCCGGATATCACCAAGTATATGGGCTACTACCAGGCGCGAATCGGTTATCAGTATGGAGAGACCATCTTCAGCGTGAAAGGGCAATATAACTGGAACACCGGCTACGGTGGCGCAGAACTGGGCGTTAGCTATCCGATCACCAAACATGTCCGTTTCTACACCCAGGTGTACAGTGGTTATGGCGAGTCGTTGATTGACTACAATTTCAATCAGACACGCGTCGGTGTTGGCGTAATGCTCAACGATCTGTTTTAAGCATTGCAGTTTGACGAGCAGGCGCTGAAAATAGCGCCTGTTTTTTTTGCGGGTGAATGGGGTACATGTGGCGCAGGCGGAAGTATTGAATCTGGAATCGGCAGCTTTACAGGTTTTACGTGAAACCTTTGGCTACCAGCAGTTCCGTCCGGGCCAGCTGGATATTATCGACACGGCGCTCGCCGGTCGCGACTGCCTGGTGGTCATGCCCACCGGTGGCGGGAAATCCCTGTGTTATCAAATTCCGGCGCTGATCCTCCCGGGGTTAACCGTGGTGGTCTCACCGCTGATTTCACTGATGAAAGATCAGGTCGATCAGCTCCTTGCCAACGGCGTGGCGGCGGCGTGCCTGAACTCAACGCAAAACCGTGAGCAGCAGCTTGAAGTGATGGCGGGGTGCCGCTCCGGGCACATCCGTCTGCTCTACATCGCTCCTGAGCGGCTGATGCTCGACAATTTCCTTGAACAACTTCGCCACTGGAACCTTACCCTGTTAGCGGTGGATGAAGCGCACTGTATTTCTCAGTGGGGCCACGATTTCCGCCCGGAATACGCGGCGCTGGGGCAGTTGCGCCAGTATCTGCCTGCGGTTCCCTTTATGGCGCTGACCGCCACCGCGGATGACACCACGCGTGCCGATATCGTGCGTCTGCTGGGGCTTAACGACCCGCTGATTCAAATCAACAGCTTCGATCGCCCGAACATTCGCTACATGCTGATGGAGAAGTTCAAGCCCCTCGATCAGCTTCTGCGCTATGTGCATGACCAGCGCGGCAAATCCGGGATCATTTACTGCAATAGCCGCGCGAAGGTGGAAGATACCGCAGCCCGCCTGCAAAGCCGGGGCTTTAGCGCAGCGGCCTACCATGCCGGGCTGGAGAATGATGTGCGCGCCAGCGTGCAGGAGAAATTCCAGCGCGATGACCTGCAGATTGTGGTGGCCACCGTGGCGTTCGGCATGGGCATCAACAAACCCAACGTGCGCTTTGTGGTCCATTTCGACATTCCGCGTAATATCGAATCCTACTATCAGGAAACCGGTCGCGCCGGGCGTGACGGGTTACCCGCCGAAGCCATGCTGTTCTATGCCCCGGAAGACATGGCCTGGCTGCGTCGTTGCCTGGAAGAAAAACCCGCCGGGCAGCTACAGGACATTGAGCGCCATAAGCTCAATGCCATGGGGGCCTTTGCCGAGGCGCAAACCTGCCGTCGTCTGGTGCTGCTCAATTACTTTGGCGAAGGGCGCCAGGCGTCCTGCGGCAACTGCGATATCTGCCTTGATCCACCGAAACGCTATGACGGGCTCACCGATGCGCAAATTGCCCTTTCCACCATTGGTCGGGTTAATCAGCGGTTCGGGATGGGCTATGTGGTCGAGGTGATCCGTGGCGCGAATAACCAACGTATCCGTGAGTTTGGCCACGATAAGCTCAAAGTGTACGGGATGGGGCGGGATAAAAGTCATGAGCACTGGGTAAGCGTGATTCGACAACTTATCCATTTGGGGCTGGTTACGCAGAATATTGCGCAACACTCGTGCTTACAGATGACGGATGCCGCGCGTCCCGTACTGCGGGGTGAAGTGCCTTTACAACTGGCCGTACCGCGCATGGTGGCGATTAAATCCAGGGTGATGCAAAAGGCCGCCGTCGGCAACTATGACCGTAAGCTCTTCGCCAAACTGCGTAAACTGCGCAAAGCGATTGCCGATGAAAACAACGTGCCGCCGTATGTGGTCTTCAACGATGCGACCCTGATTGAAATGGCAGAACAGATGCCCATCTCGCCCGGTGAAATGCTCGGCGTGAACGGGGTCGGTGTACGCAAGCTTGAGCGTTTCGGCCAGGAATTTATGGCGCTGATCCGTGCGCACGTTGATGGTGATGACGAGTAGCCAGCCCGGCCGAAAAGTGCCAGGATAGTTACCTACTTTATTATTTCCCCGCGAGTTAACCATGTTAATGCTGTTTCTCACCGTCGCCCTGGTGCACATTGTGGCGTTAATGAGTCCAGGCCCGGACTTTTTCTTTGTGTCGCAAACCGCCGTCAGCCGCTCCCGTAAAGAGGCGATGATGGGTGTGCTGGGTATTACCACGGGCGTCATGGTATGGGCAGGTGTTGCCTTGCTCGGTCTGAATCTGATTCTGGAGAAAATGGCCTGGCTGCACAGCATCATTATGGTCGGCGGTGGCCTCTATCTGTGCTGGATGGGCTACCAGATGCTGCGGGGGGCACTGAAAAAAGAAGAGAAAAATGCCGAAGCGCCTGCGGTAGCGCTGGCGACCAGTGGCCGCAGCTTTATGAAAGGCTTGCTGACCAATCTCGCCAACCCGAAAGCCATTATCTACTTCGGCTCGGTATTCTCTCTGTTTGTGGGCGACAACGTAGGCGCTCACGCGCGCTGGGGCATCTTCGTGCTGATCTCACTGGAAACCTTCGCCTGGTTTACCGTGGTGGCAAGCCTGTTTGCCTTACCGGCGATGCGTCGCGGTTATCAGCGTCTGGCAAAGTGGATTGACGGTTTTGCCGGTGCGCTGTTCGCCGGTTTCGGCATTCATCTCATCATTTCGCGCTAACTGAAAGACCGGGTGACGTCTGCCATCCGGTCATCTCCTCAGGCATGTCTTGCCGATGCCAGCAGGGCGCCCACCAGCATAAACAACGAACCAAACACCTTATTTAGCGCCTTCATTTGATGCGGCCCTTTGATCCATCCCGCAATACGCTGTGCCAGGGTCGCGTAACCAATCATCACGATGATATCGACGACGATGGTGGTCACGCCCAGCACCACGTACTGCATGAGCTGGGGCTGATGCGGCACGATAAATTGCGGGAACAGGGCAGCCAGAAAGACGATGCTCTTCGGGTTGGTCAGGTTCACAAAGACCGCACGTTTAAACAGGCGCGTGCGTGACTGGGTCTGCGCAAGGGTATTCAGATCGATCGCCCCGGCGGCACGCCATTGTTGAATACCGAGCCAAATCAGGTAGGCGGCCCCCGCCCATTTCAGCACCTCAAACGCCAGCACCGAGCGGGAGAACAGGGTGCCCAGGCCCACGCCGACCAGCACAATATGAATGCCGAGGCCAGTTTGTAGTCCGGCAATGGACGCCGCTGCGCCGCGATAGCCATGGCTTATCGAGGTGGTCATGGTGTTAATCGCCCCGGAACCGGGCGACAGGCTGAGGATAATGGACGTCAGCAGATAGGCGAACCACCACTCGAAGGTCATGAGAAACTCCCTGGTTGTCTGTTTTTATGCCACAATACGCTATTGTCCGCAGACGTTGCTATAGGTCACAAAAAACGTTTTTTTCTCGTGAGTGAGGGCGTACCCAATGTTCCGGCGAAACAAGGAGTGGGAAACCAGAGAAAGCGCGTTCGCAGCCTTTGCTACCGGCCCGTTAACCGATTTCTGGCGTCAGCGTGAAGAGGCAGAGTTTATCGGTGTGGATAACGTCCCGGTGCGTTTTGTTCGTTTTCATGCTGCCACGAATGACCGGGTGATTGTGGTCTGCCCGGGCCGTATTGAAAGCTATGTGAAGTATGCTGAACTGGCATATGACCTCTTCCATCTTGGATATGACGTGCTCATTATCGACCATCGCGGTCAGGGGCGTTCCGGCCGCTTGCTGGAAGACTCCCACCGCGGGCATGTGGTCAATTTCAGTGATTACGTTGATGATCTGCTGGCATTCTGGGAGCAGGAAGTGGCCCCCGGCCCCTGGCGTAAACGCTATATTCTGGCGCATTCCATGGGCGGCGCGATTGCCACGCTTTTTGTGCAGCGCCACCCGCAAGCAAACTGTGATGCCATTGCCCTGTGCGCGCCGATGTTCGGCATCATCATTCATCTGCCGGACTGGATGGTCCGTCCGCTGCTTGACTGGGCGGAAGGTTACCCGCGTATTCGCGAAAATTACGCAATTGGAACCGGCCGCTGGTATGCGCTGCCGTTTGCGATAAACACGCTGACCCATAGTCGGGAACGCTATCGACGCAATCTGCGTTTTTATGCCGATGAGCCCCAGCTACGCGTCGGTGGGCCGACCTGGCACTGGGTGCGGGAAGGCATTCTGGCGGGTGAAGAGGTGCTGGCAGGGGCGGCATCCGACACATCGCCGATGTTAATTATTCAGGCAGAGGAGGAGCGTGTTGTGGATAACCGCATGCACGATCGCTTCTGTGATATTCGCGCCGCAGCGGGGCACCCTTGTGAAGGGGGCAAGCCGTTTGTCATAAAGGGCGCGTACCATGAGATCCTCTTTGAAGAGGACGCCATGCGCTCAGTCGCGCTCAGCGCCATCGTCGACTTCTTCGATCGGCATAACTAATGAATTATTGAGGTATAAGGTTCTTATGTATCAGGTTGTTGCATCTGATTTAGATGGCACATTGCTCTCCCCCGATCACACACTCTCCCCGTATGCGAAAGAAACGCTGAAGCTGCTCACCGAGCGCGGAGTCAACTTCGTCTTCGCCACCGGGCGTCACCATGTGGATGTCGGGCAAATCCGCGACAACCTGGAGATCAAGGCCTATATGATCACCTCGAACGGTGCGCGCGTACACGATACCGACGGCAATCTGGTGTTTACCCATAACCTGGACCGTGACATCGCCAGCGACCTGTTTGGCGTCGTGCATAACAACCCGGATATCGTCACCAACGTCTACCGTGATGACGAATGGTTTATGAACCGCCACCGCCCGGACGAAATGCGTTTCTTTAAAGAGGCGATTTTCCAGTACTCTCTTTACGAGCCGGGCCTGCTGGAGCCGGAAGGGATCAGCAAAGTCTTCTTTACCTGCGAGACTCACGAACAACTGCTGCCGCTGGAGCAGGCCATCAATGCCCGCTGGGGCGATCGCGTTAACGTCAGCTTTTCCACGCTGACCTGCCTGGAAGTGATGGCAGGCGGGGTGTCGAAGGGTCATGCGCTGGAAGCGGTGTCGGCAGCATTGGGCTACAGCCTCAAAGAGTGCATCTCCTTTGGTGATGGCATGAACGATGCCGAAATGCTCTCCATGGCGGGCAAGGGGTGCATCATGGGTAACGCGCACCAGCGCCTGAAAGATTTGCACCCGGAGCTGGAAGTGATCGGTACCAACGCGGATAACGCCGTTCCCCACTATCTGCGCAAATTGTTCCTGGACTGATTTTAAGGTCATTTATTGACCAGTCGTCAACCAAAGACTCCGCTACAATGGATGTTCCTTATTCAGAGAGACATTCATTGTGGCGCTTCTCATCATCACCACGATCCTGTGGGCCTTCTCCTTTAGTCTGATTGGCGAGTATCTTGCCGGGCACGTTGACAGCTATTTTTCGGTGCTGATGCGCGTCGGGCTGGCGGCACTGGTCTTTTTACCTTTCCTGCGCACGCGTGGGCTGCCGTTTAAAACCCTCGGCTTGTATATGCTGGTGGGGGCGTTACAGCTGGGTATCATGTACCTGTTCAGCTTCCGGGCGTACCTCTACCTCACGGTCACGGAGTTTTTACTCTTCACCGTCTTTACCCCGCTCTATATCACGCTGATTTATGATCTGCTCAGTAAGCGCAAGCTGCGTTGGGGCTACGCGCTAAGTGCGCTGCTGGCGGTCGTGGGGGCGGCGATTATTCGTTATGACAAAGTCAGCGACCACTTCTGGACTGGCCTGATGTTTGTACAGCTCGCCAACATCAGTTTTGCTATCGGTATGGTGGGCTATAAGCGCCTGATGGAAACCCGTCCGATGCCGCAGCACAACGCCTTTGCCTGGTTCTACCTCGGGGCGTTTGTGGTGGCGGTGACCGCCTGGTTTGCGCTGGGAAATCCACAAAAACTGCCGACCACGAATCTGCAATGGGGAGTGCTTATCTGGCTCGGCGTCGTTGCTTCAGGTTTGGGTTACTTTATGTGGAACTACGGGGCAACGCAGGTGGATGCTGGTACGCTTGGCATCATGAACAATGTACACGTTCCGGCCGGGCTGCTGGTTAACCTTGCCATCTGGCAGGAGCAGCCGCACTGGCCGAGCTTTATTATTGGGGCTGCGGTGATAATGGCCTCGCTGTGGGTCCATCGACAGTGGGTCGCTCCGCGCTCCGAACAAACGGCAAATGGTCGCAAGCGTGGTTCCGCGCTGAGCGAATAAAAGCCTCGGTAATGGGTTGACGCTGCTCACCATCGCGCGTGGCGGCGTACAATCGGCTCCATAACCCCTCACCCAGGGTCTTTGTGACCACCAGACCCTGGCGCTCAAAACTCTCTACTACCCAGTGCGGCAGCGCGGCGATCCCCATCCGTGCGGCTACCATCTGAATCAACAGCAACGTGTTATCCACGCTTTTTAACGACGGGCTAATGCCAGCCGGCTGCAGGAAGTGACGCCAGATATCCAACCGACTGCGTTGCACCGGATAAATAAGCAAGGTTTCGGCGGCGATATCTTCCGGTGTGATCCGTGCACGGGTGGCCAGAGGGTGGTCAGGGGAGAGCACCAGACGCACTTCAAAATCAAACATCGGCGAATAGAACAGACCGCTGCGCGGCAGAATGTCCGATGTCATGACCAGATCCAGCTCACCCTGCTGTAGCGCAGGCTGCGGGTCAAAGGTCACGCCGGATTTAAAATCCATCTCCACCTGCGGCCACTGGGTATGAAAACGCTCCAGCGCCGGGGTTAACCACTGAATACAGCTATGGCATTCAATGGCAATGCGCAGGCGCGTTTGCTGGGGTTCGTTGCAGGCCTGCAATGCGCTGGTGATTTGTGGCAGCACCTGGTTTGCCAGTTGCAGCAAGATCTCACCCTGCGGCGTAAAGCGCAGGGGCTGACTTTTACGCACAAAAAGCCGGAAGCCAAGGCGTTGTTCCAGATCGCTGAACTGGTGGGAAAGTGCGGACTGCGTCTGGTGCAGCGTGGCCGCCGCCGCCGCGAGCGATCCGCAGTTCCGTAACGCTTGCAGCGTTTTCAGATGTTTAATTTCGATCATGAAAGTCCTTCACTTCGGCGTGAACAATTTGCGCTTGAGGAATATACAGTAACCGCCAAATATAGATGTGTAAACATCTGGACGGCTAAAATCCTTCGTCTTTTAAATTTATGGCGCGTTGGCTGCGTTTACTTACCCCGCTCACTTACTTCAGTAAGCTCCCGGAGATAAGCAAACTCACCGCCTTCCCTGAATTCAAAATCCATCGGATTGACAATGACTTAGAGGAAGCTCATATGACAGTTTTAAACCACACCCTCGGTTTTCCTCGCGTTGGCCTGCGCCGCGAGTTGAAAAAAGCGCAAGAAGGTTACTGGGCAGGAAACATTTCCCGCGATGAACTGCTGGCGGTCGGGCGTGAACTGCGCGCCCGTCACTGGGATCAGCAAAAAGCAGCGGGTATCGATCTTTTGCCGGTGGGTGATTTCGCCTGGTACGACCATGTTCTGACCACCAGCCTGCTGCTCGGCAACGTCCCGGCTCGTCATCAGAACAGAGACGGCTCCATTGATATCGATACGCTTTTTCGTATGGGGCGCGGTCGGGCACCGAGCGGCGAACCCGCGGCGGCGGCAGAAATGACCAAATGGTTCAACACCAATTATCACTATATGGTGCCGGAGTTCGTGAAAGGTCAGCAATTCACACTGAGCTGGACGCAACTGCTGGAGGAAGTGGACGAAGCGCTGGCGTTGGGCCACAAGGTCAAGCCCGTGCTGTTGGGGCCGGTCACTTACCTGTGGCTGGGTAAAGTCAAAGGTGAGGCGTTTGATCGCCTGAGCCTGCTGCACGATATTCTGCCGGTCTACCAGCAGGTGCTGGCGGAGCTCGCCGCACGCGGCGTTGAGTGGGTACAAATCGACGAACCGGCGTTAGTGCTGGAACTGCCGCAGGCATGGCTGAACGCCTTTAAACCAGCATACGATGCGTTAACCGGGCAGGTGAAGCTGCTGTTGACCACCTATTTCGAGGGCGTCACACCGAACCTCGACACCATTACGGCACTGCCGGTACAGGGTCTGCACGTTGATTTTGTTCACGGAAAGGATGACGTTGCCGGGCTACACGAGCGCCTGCCCTCTGACTGGTTGCTCTCGGCAGGACTGGTCAACGGCCGCAACGTCTGGCGTGCCGATCTCAGCGAAAAATATGCACAAATTGCAGCGATCATCGGCCAACGTCCGCTATGGGTGGCCTCTTCCTGTTCGCTGTTGCATAGCCCCATCGATCTGAGTGTAGAAACACGCCTCGATGCCGAGGTAAAGAGCTGGTTTGCCTTCGCGCTGCAGAAGTGTGAAGAGCTTGCACTGCTGCGCGATGCCCTGAACAGCGGCGACACCGCGGCCATTGAAGCGTGGAGCGCACCGATTCAGGCGCGTCGTCATTCCACCCGTGTGCATAACACGGCTGTCAACCGCCGCCTGGCGGCGATAACCGGGCAGGACAGCCAGCGCAACAGTCCCTACGCCGTGCGCGCAAAAGCCCAGCGTGCGCGCTTTAATCTGCCTGCCTGGCCCACCACCACCATCGGTTCGTTCCCGCAAACCACCGAAATTCGTGGCCTGCGTCTGGACTTCAAAAAAGGCAATCTTGACGCCAGCCACTATCGCACTGGCATTGCTGAACATATCAAACAGGCGATTGTGGAGCAGGAACGGCTGGGGCTGGATGTACTGGTCCATGGCGAAGCCGAACGCAATGACATGGTCGAGTATTTCGGTGAGCATCTGGAGGGATTCGTCTTCACCCAGAATGGCTGGGTGCAGAGCTATGGCTCCCGCTGCGTGAAGCCGCCGGTGGTGATTGGCGACGTCAGCCGCCCGGAAGCCATTACCGTGGAGTGGGCGAAGTACGCCCAGTCTCTGACCGACAAGCCGGTAAAAGGGATGCTGACCGGCCCAGTGACGATCCTGTGCTGGTCCTTCCCGCGTGAAGATGTGAGTCGCGAAACCATCGCCAAACAGATAGCGCTGGCGCTGCGTGACGAAGTGGCGGATCTGGAAGCGGCCGGTATCGGCATCATTCAAATTGATGAGCCGGCCCTGCGTGAAGGCCTGCCGCTGCGCCGCAGCGACTGGGAGGCGTATCTGGCCTGGGGCGTCGAAGCCTTCCGCATCAATGCCGCCGTGGCGAAAGATGACACCCAGATTCACACCCACATGTGTTATTGCGAGTTTAACGACATCATGGATTCCATCGCGGCGCTGGATGCGGACGTGATCACCATTGAAACATCGCGCTCAGATATGGAGCTGCTGGAGTCGTTCGAAGCCTTCGACTACCCGAACGATATCGGGCCGGGGGTCTATGACATCCACTCACCGAACGTCCCAAGCGTAGAGTGGATTGAAGCCCTGCTGGCAAAAGCTGCCCGGCGTATCCCGTCTGAGCGGCTGTGGGTGAACCCGGACTGCGGCCTGAAAACCCGTGGCTGGCCGGAAACTCGCGCCGCGCTGGCAAACATGGTCAAAGCAGCGCAGAACCTGCGCCAGGGGTAACATTTAGGCCCATCCGGCATGGAGGGCGCGTTACGCGTCCTCCCGACACAACCATCGTGTCTGCCGTCGCGCCAGTAATTCTCTTTGCTGCGGCGTGGGCGCCCGGTCGCTGACCACATAGTGAAAATCGCCGATATCGCCGTTGCGGCACATCGCCCGGCGTCCAAACTTGGTGCTGTCTACCACCAGCACGTTGATTTCGGCGTTGGCGACCAGCGCCAGGCGGGCCACCACTTCCTCGTCGTTAAAATCATACAGCTCACCCTCTTCGCCAATGCCGCCTACGGATACCACGCCAACGTCGACCCGATAACGGCGAAAAAAAGTCAGCGCATCACTGCCGATCACATCCAGATCGCGTTTACGCACACGCCCACCTGCCACCGTCAGTTCGCAGCCCGCTAACTGGCTGAGCGGCGTGGCGGCATGCAGATTATTGGTACAGATTGCCAGTTGGCTATCCACGGGCAGGGCGCGGGCCACCATCTCGACGGTGGTGCCGGTACCGAAAAAGCAGCTTTCCGCATCGCTCAGTAGCTGAACGACGCGCTCGCCAATCCAGCGTTTGCCGATGACGTTGACGATCTCACGCTGCTGATAGCCAATATTTTCGCGTGCGAAAGGGGCGACCATCCCGTGACGGCGTAGCAGCAGGCCTTGTGCCGTGAGCTCACGCAGGTCGCTGCGCACGGTTTGCAGCGAAACGCCGAAGTAATGGGCGAGCTGTTCAATACTGCTCTCACCCTGTTCAGTCACGAGAGAGACAATCTCGCTGCGGCGGGCTTCCGGGGTCATATTTGCATCCTGCTGAAGACATTTGGCACATGCTAGCCCGCGAATATGAAATTATTACTACGAAAAAATCAGGTCATATTTCTGTCAGATTCCCTTGTTTTAATCGTCACAACGAAAACCAAGGGGATGAAAACATGATTAAAACACCTGTACTGTCTGTGGTCTTTCTGGCCATGATGAGCGCGTCGGCCTTCGCCAAATCGACCCTCACGCTCTATACCAGCCAGCCTAACGAAGATGCACAAATGACGGTCAGTGCGTTTGAGCAGGCACACCCGGATGTGGAAGTGAAGTGGATACGTGACGGAACCACCAAGCTGATTGCCCGTCTGCAGGCGGAAATCGCCGCCGGAGGGGCCAGCCCGGACGTATTACTCATCGCCGATAGCGTCACGATGGAATCCCTGAAGCAAAAAAATCTGCTGGCGGCGTATAAGTCACCGCAGGCCAGCCGCTACGATGCCCAGTTGTACGACAAAGACGGTTACTACTACGGCACCAAACTTATCACCACGGGGATCGCTTATCACACCAAAGCCCCGGTGAAACCGGAATCCTGGCAGGATCTGCTCAAACCTGAGCTGAAAAACATGACCACGCTGCCCAGCCCGCTTTATTCCGGTGCGGCACAGATTCACCTCGCGACCCTGATGAACGACCCGCAGCTCGGCTGGCAGTATTACGAAAAACTGAAAGAGAACGGGGCAATGCCGCAAAGCGGTAACGGCGGGGTGATGAGCGCGATTACCTCCGGCAGCAAAGCCTACGGTGTGCTGGTGGACTATATGGCTATCCGTGAAAAAGCCAAGGGTGCGCCGATTGAGTTCGTCTTCCCGAAAGAGGGAGTCAGCATCGTGACGGAGCCCGTCGCCATGATGAAAGAGGCGAAAAACGTCGAAGGGGCGAAAGCTTTTATCGATTTTGTTCTCTCCCCGGAAGGCCAGAAGCTGGTGCTCAAACAGGGTTACCTGACGGCTGACCCCAGCCTGCCGGTCCCGCAGGGCTTCCCGGCACGCGATAGCATCAAACTCATGGCCTACGACCCGGCGAAAGCGCTGGCAGATGCCGAACCCAACAAGAAACGTTTTGCCGATCTTTTTGGAAACCGCTAAGTCATGACTGCAATGACCCTACGCCCGCCCGCCAGCAGCAGCCCCCCGAAGGGGTTGCTGTGGCTTTTACTCTGTCTGCTTGCGCTGTTAAGTTTGCTCCCAAGCCTCAGGTTACTGATCTCCGCACTCTTCGACTGGCAGCAGGGCAGCAACAGCAGCCTGTGGCGCGTGCTCAGTAATCATTCCACCTGGGTTGCGCTCTATAACAGCCTCTACACCAGCGGACTTGGCACCTTGCTGTCGCTGATTCTGGGTAGCCTGTTTGCCTTCTGCCTGGCGCTGACCAACATTCGCGGCAAGCAGATTTGGGTGTTCCTGTTTATGCTGCCGATGATGATCCCCCCGCAGGTGACCGCTCTGAGCTGGCTGCAACTGTTCGGGCCAAGCAGCATTTTACTTAACAGCATTGGGCTTGCTCCGGCGTTTGGTAGCCCCAATCCCCTGTATTCGCCGGAAGGCATTGCGCTGTTGCTGGGTATCCAGCATGCGCCGCTGGTGTTTCTGGCGCTGCGCACCCAACTGCAATGCCTGCCGAAAGAGCAAATTGAAGCCGCTCGCCTGAACGGTGCTTCGCTATGGCGGGTGTTTCTCGACATCGTACTGCCGCTGTGCCGCACCGCGCTGTGGGCAGGTGCCGCCATTGCGTTTGTCTCTGCCCTGGGGAACTTCGGCATCCCGGCGATGCTCGGTATTCCCATCTCTTACTTTGTTCTGCCAATTCAGATTTACCAGACGCTCTCAAGCTTTGGCCCGTCGATGCTCAACGATGTGGCGGCGTTGTCGGTGCTGATGGGGGTGCTGGCCATCGGTATTGTCACCCTGCAAGGGCGTATGCAACGGCGCTATGCCCTGCCGCTGATTGGTATGGCGGGGCGCGCGCTGAGTTTTGAACTGGGCCGGTGGCGACTGGCAACAGAACTGCTGTTAAGCGCGGTGCTGTTTGCCATTCTGCTGGCTCCGTTGCTGGCGCTGCTGGTCACGTCGCTGGTGCCAACGCTTGGCGTGCCGCTGAATATGGACACGCTGACGTTTTCAGCCTGGCGCGCCATTTTTGACGATCAAAGCGCAACCTGGCGAGCACTGACTAACAGTGTGACGCTGTCAGTCAGTGCTGCACTGGCGTTGATGCTGATCTGCCTGCCGCTGGCATGGCTGCTGGTGCGTTATCCCAGCCGTCCGCTGCGCTGGCTGTACAGCGTCATCGACATCCCTTATACGCTGCCCGGCGTGGTGCTGGCGATTGCCTTCATCCTGCTGTTTGCCCGCCCGCTGCCGCTGGTGGGGATTAGCCTCAGCGGCACGCTGACCCTCATCTTCCTCGCCTATCTCGCCCGTTTCCTCACGGTGTGTCTGAAGCCCGTGCATAACAGCATGCTGCAGCTCGATCCGGCGATGGAAGAGGCGGCCAGTCTGGCGGGCGCCAGCTTCTCCCAACGTTTGCGACATATCGTCCTGCCGCTGCTGGCCCCCGCTGCATTTGCCGGTGCGCTGCTGGTTTTCCTGACGGCGGTAAACGAACTGACGGTGTCGGCCCTGCTGTGGAGTGCGGGCAAAGAGACCATCGGCGTGGTGATTTTCAACCTGGATGAGAGCGGCAACAAAGTGCTGGCCTCGGCGATTTCGGTGCTGGTGGTCACCCTGGTGGCGGGCGTCATGCTGCTGCTGAGCTACCTCGGCAAGTATTTACCCAAAGGAGTGATTCCGTGGCAGAACTGAAACTGGAACGGTTATGTAAGGCATTTGGCGATCAGTTCGTGGTACGGGACCTGGATCTGACCATTCCCGAAGGGGCCTTTACGGCCCTGCTCGGACCGAGCGGCTGCGGGAAAACCACCACGCTGCGCATTCTGGCCGGGCTGGAACATCTCTCTTCAGGGCGTTTAACCCTCGGCGACCGCCTGCTGGCCGACGCGCGCGTCCATATGCCGCCGGAGACCCGCGACATGGGCATGGTCTTTCAATCCTACGCCTTATGGCCGCATATGACGGTGGCGGAAAACGTCGGTTACCCGCTCAAGCTGCGCAAAGTGCAGGGCGCGGCGCGGCAGAAGCAGGTCATGGACGCCTTAGAGGTGGTGGAACTGGGGGCGTATGCCGACCGTTCACCGCAGGAGCTGAGCGGGGGGCAACGACAGCGTGTGGCGCTGGCCCGCTGTCTGGTATCGGAGCCGCAGGTGGTGCTGCTGGATGAACCGCTGGCCAACCTCGACAGACATCTGCGTGCCACCATGGAACAGACTTTCCGCGATTTTCATCGTCGCACCGGGGCAACCTTTGTGTATGTCACCCACGATCAGGCCGAAGCGATGGCGCTGGCGAGCCATATTGCGGTGATGAACAAAGGGGAGCTGATGCAGTGGGGCGCACCGCAGACGCTCTATCAGCACCCGGACAACGCCTGGGTGGCGGGTTTTATCGGCAAGGGCAATATTGTTTCGCTGGCCGGTCATGGCGATGTGCAGGATCTCGACAGCATCCAGTTGCACAATGGCCTGGCGTCCGGCAACGACGGGCCGCGCCAACAGGTGCTGATTCGCCCTGAGCATGTTCAGGTCACCGAAAATGGCCTGGCTGCAACGGTGGAGAGCTGCATTTTCCAGGGTGAGCGCTATTTGCTGGCGCTGCGTCTGCAGGACGGGCAAACGTTGAGCGCCTTCCACCATTCGCCGCTGCGCGAGCAGCAACGCACGGGTATTCGCCTGTTGCAGGGCTGGCGGCTGGAGGCGGCGTGACGGTAAATATTGACGTTATCAGCGGGCTGAACAGTAAAGCCCCGGCGGCGATCCTGATTACCACGGCACAACAGCGTATTTTACTCGACGCCGGTGGCGCGCTGGATCCTGACGCCTCCCTTTGGTCAGTGCCAGATAACATGGATGCCGTGTTGCTGAGTCACGATCATGTGGATCATATTGCCGGGCTGGCGCGTCTGCCGTCAGCGATCCCCGTTTACTGTACGGCGATCACTGCCCAGGCATTACCGCCGGGCACAAATGTGCACATTATTCCCGTACGCGGCCAGTTCCAGCTTGGGGACATCATCGTGACGACAGGCAGCTGCGGGCATGCGCTCGGTGGTGTGTGGTTTCATCTCAACATCGCGGGCGGCATTTTTTACAGCGGCGATGTCAGCATGGAGTCGGCGCTGTTCCACTTTGACACTCCGCCCCCTGCGCAGGTCGCGCTACTGGATGCCTCTTACGGTTTGTACGAGGTCTCCCAGGCTGAACAGTGGGATAAATTGCACACCCTATTCTCTCTTCCTACACTTTGTCCGGTACCGCCTTCCGGGCGAGCCGTAGAACTGGCGTTGCTGTTGGCCAGGTTTGGCCACCAGGATATCGCGCTGGATGGCCCTTGCCTGGCGATGCTTCGGCAGATGGTGGAACACAACGATGGCAGCTTACGGCCAGATATCATGGGGGAATTGCGCCAGTTACTGCAGACGCTCCCGCCGTTTTCGCCCCAGGTGAAGGTTCTGTTTGCCGCCGATCCCGACGGTCAAAGCGGGATGGCCGGTGAGCTGCGCGCCCGTGACGATTTTCATCATCGGACGCTGTTTACAGGCTACCTCAACCGCGTAGCCCACCAACAGTGGCGTAACGGTGACGTGGATTTCTGCCGCTGGAATGTGCATCCGACCCGGCAAAGTTTACAGGCGCTGGTCGCCATGCTGGATTGCCGTAAGCTGTTCCCGCTGTTTACACCGATCGACGATATCGGGCACTGGCAGCAAACGCTACAGTGCGAGATTATGATGCAAAGCTATTCTGGAATTGATTAATGTCACTGATATGTAAGCCATTTGTCTTTGTTCGTCACGGTGAAACGCCGTTGAATCGCGATAAATTAATTGGTGGACGCACGGATGTGCCGTTAACCGAAGAGGGAGAAAAACAGGCGCTGGCCGCCGGTCCGTTACTTCGCTCACGGACCTGGAGCGGGGTGGGCGTGAGTTCGCTACAACGTGCCCGTCATACCCTCGAACTGGCCTTGCCGGGTGTGCAATATGAGACCCTGGACGGCCTGCGCGAACGTGACTGGGGCCTGCTTGAAAATCACCCCATCGCCGAGCTGCCGCCTTATGAAAGTACGCCGCCGTGGGGAGAGAGCTGGGAGGTCTTCACGACCCGCGTCACGGATGCCCTGAATAGCCTGCTCGAAAAATACGAGATGCCGCTTATCGTTGCGCACTCTGGCGTCTTTCGCGTTATCCGCTACTACGCCAGCGGTACGCCCTATGGCGATCGCGTGGGCAATGTGGTGCCGATGTGGATATCACCAGGTAAAACCGAAGAAGAGTGGCAGATAGTCCCGCTTTCCGAGGCTTCATTAGCACCCTGGCGACAATGACGCCACCCACCGCTGCCGCAACGACGTTTGTCCTTGCGGCAGCGGTAAAAAACATAAGACGTGCTGCGGGTTACGCCGCTGAGTTGTCGCGAGGCACGCCGCCTGATTTCGCAAACCAGTCCAGCATGCGCTGCCAGCCATCTTTGGCCGATTCCTCATGGTAGCTGGGGCGGTAATCGGCATTAAACGCATGCCCGGCATCCGGGTAGACGACGATTTCCGCATGGGCATTGGCGGCGCGCAATGCCTGGCGCATGGTCTCGATGGTGTCCTGAGGAATAGAATTATCCAGTGCGCCATACAGACCCAATACCGGCGCGCTAAGGTCGACGGCGATATCCACGGGGTGCTTGGGTGAGTTCAGGGATTTTTGCCCCACCAGCTTGCCGTACCAGGCGACCGCCGCTTTAAGCTGCGGATTGTGTGCGGCATAAAGCCAGGCAATTCTTCCTCCCCAGCAAAAACCGGTCGCCAGCAGACGCTGAGCATCACCGCCGTTGCGTGCCGCCCAATTGGCAACGTGATCGAGATCGGCCAGCACCTGTGCATCCGGCACTTTCGTCACCAGCCCGTCGTAAAGCGTCTGGATATCGGCAAAATCATTGGGATCGCCCTGGCGAAAATAGAGCTCCGGGGCGACGGCCAGGTAGCCTTCCTGGGCAAGGCGACGGCAGAGGTCGCGAATGTGTTCATGTACGCCAAAAATTTCCTGAATGACCAGCACTACCGGCAGATCGCCTGAGGCATTTTTAGGCCGCGCATGGTACGCAGGCATACTGTCGCCCTGGCTTGGGATCGTGGTTTCGCCGGCGATGATAGCGTCTTCCGGGGTGTGCAATGTTGTGGACGCATGAGGTGAAGCCGCGGGGGCGTAGCCCGGCAGGGTGTTGGTTGTCATGGCTTTCTCCATACCTTTTATTTAGCTATTAGCGCTTAGGTAACTATAGTCCGCTCAGGCGCAAACCTTCCTGTGAGAAAAAGGCTATCTTTGGAGCAGGGTTGCAAGAGTGAATATGTTAATGTGATGCGCATCACTATTTTATGGAAATGTTATGCAAACAAATTTCTTCATGGCGATCTCAGTCACGAAATTTTCTGCATCTCTTCTGTAAAGTATCTTTTTGCTTCTTCTGACTAAACCTGACCACAGAGGAGTCTGTATGTCCAAGTCTGATGTTTTTCATCTCGGCCTCACCAAAAACGATTTACAAGGGGCTACCCTGGCTATCGTCCCTGGCGATCCGGAGCGTGTGGAAAAGATCGCCGCGCTGATGGATAAGCCGGTTAAACTGGCATCTCACCGTGAATTTACCACCTGGCGCGCTGAGCTTGACGGTAAAGCGGTTATCGTCTGCTCTACCGGTATCGGTGGCCCATCTACCTCTATTGCCGTGGAAGAACTGGCCCAGTTGGGCATCCGTACCTTCCTGCGCATTGGTACCACCGGCGCCATTCAGCCGCACATTAATGTTGGCGATGTTCTGGTGACGACCGCTTCTGTCCGCCTCGACGGTGCCAGCCTGCACTTTGCGCCAATGGAATACCCAGCGGTGGCGGATTTTGAATGTACTACCGCGCTGGTTGAAGCGGCGAAATCTATCGGTGCGACCACCCATATCGGTGTTACCGCCTCTTCCGACACCTTCTATCCGGGCCAGGAGCGTTACGATACCTTCTCCGGCCGCGTCGTGAGCCGCTTTAAAGGCTCAATGGAAGAGTGGCAGGCAATGGGCGTGATGAACTATGAAATGGAATCCGCCACCCTGCTGACCATGTGCGCCAGCCAGGGCCTGCGCGCCGGTATGGTTGCCGGGGTTATCGTCAACCGTACCCAGCAGGAAATTCCGAACGCGGAAACCATGAAGCAGACCGAAAGCCACGCGGTGAAAATCGTCGTTGAAGCGGCGCGCCGTTTAATCTAATTCTGCTAACCTGCACCTAAGGCCGACCTGTTCGGCCTTTTTGTCTTTTGAGGGCGCGATAAATCTGGAAGTGGTGTACGCGAGGTGAAGATACGCCTTTTACCGTTCATCATTAACGCACGGTATTCATTCCTTATTGTTCTTATTTCCTCTGCAAACCGACATATCTCGCTAAGGTTGAAACGTAGGGCAATCTCGCCCAATCTGTTACACTTCACGAACATTTTCTTCAATAGCAGGCACTAAGATGGCGGAAGATTCAAACGAGACGACGCATTTTGGTTTTCAGACCGTCGCCAAAGATCAGAAGGCCGATATGGTGGCACACGTGTTCCACTCGGTCGCCTCGAAATATGATGTGATGAATGATTTGATGTCCATGGGCATCCATCGTTTATGGAAACGCTTCACCATTGACTGTAGTGGCGTACGCCGTGGGCAGAAAGTGCTCGACCTGGCGGGCGGCACCGGTGATTTGACGGCAAAATTCTCCCGTCTGGTTGGTGAAACGGGTCAGGTCGTGCTGGCAGATATCAACGACTCCATGCTGAAGATGGGGCGTGAAAAGCTGCGCAACATTGGCATCATCGGCAACGTGGAATATGTGCAGGCCAATGCCGAAGCCTTGCCATTCCCCGATAACACCTTTGATTGCATCACCATCTCGTTCGGCCTGCGTAATGTCACCGAAAAAGAGAAAGCGCTGAAGTCGATGTACCGCGTACTGAAACCGGGCGGTCGTTTACTGGTGCTGGAATTCTCCAAGCCTGTTATTGAGCCGCTGAGTAAAGTCTACGACGCCTACTCTTTCCATGTGTTGCCGCGCATTGGTCAGTTGGTTGCCAGCGATGCCGAAAGCTATCGCTATCTGGCTGAATCCATCCGCATGCACCCCGATCAGGAAACCCTGAAAGCGATGATGCAGGGCGCAGGTTTTGAAAACGTGGATTACTACAACCTGACGGCGGGTGTGGTTGCGCTGCATCGTGGCTATAAGTTCTGACAGGAGTTTATATGCCCTTTAAGCCATTGGTGAATGCGGGAATTGAAGGGGTTTTCAACACCTTTATTTACCGTGAAAAAGCCTTAAAGCCGGCTCGCCAGCGTTTGCAGGGAAAAGTCCTGCGCGTCGAACTCAAAGAGTTCACCTCACCGCTTGTACTGGCGTTCAGTGAGCGTCAGGTCGATGTTCTGGGTGAGTGGGAAGGCGAGGCCGACTGCACGGTGGTGACCCGTCTGCGTGTCCTGCCAACGCTTCGCGATCGTCAGCAGTTAACGGCCCTGATTCGCTCCGGCGATCTGGAAGTGCAGGGTGATATCCAGGTGGTTCAGAACCTGGTCGCCCTGATGGATCTGGCGGAGTTTGATGTCGCTGAGTTGCTGGCTCCCTATACCGGGGATGTCGCTGCGGAAGGCATCGGGAAAACGCTGCGGGCGGGGGCCTCTTTTGTGCAGCACGGCTTCAAACGCCAGCAGCGTTATGTCGCAGAGGTCGTTACCGAAGAGTGGCGTCTTGCACCCGGTGCGCTGGAAGTGGCCTGGCTTGCGGAAGAGACTGCTGCGGTTGAACGTGCGACCGACGCCTTAATCAAACGAATGGATAAACTGGAGGGCAAATGACGCCAGGAGAAATTCGGCGCCTCTATTTCATCATCCAGACTTTTTTGAGTTACGGCCTTGATGAACTCATCCCCAAAATGCGCATCACGCTGCCGCTACGCCTGTGGCGAAGAACGCTATTCTGGATGCCAAATCGGCACAAAGAGAAACAACTGGGCGAGCGCCTGCGTCTCGCCTTGCAAGAGCTGGGGCCGGTCTGGATTAAATTTGGTCAGATGCTCTCCACGCGTCGGGACCTTTTCCCTCCACTGATTGCCGACCAACTGGCGATGCTGCAGGACAGGGTTGCGCCCTTTGATGGCCATCTTGCCAAAAAGCAGATTGAAAAAGCCATGGGCGATCGGCCTGTTGAAGCCTGGTTCGATGATTTCGACATTCAGCCCCTGGCCTCGGCATCCATCGCGCAGGTGCACACCGCACGGCTGAAAGAGAATGGCAAAGAGGTGGTCATTAAGGTGATCCGCCCGGACATCATGCCTATCATTAAAGCCGATTTGAAACTGATCTATCGTCTGGCGGGCTGGGTGCCGCGCCTGCTGCCGGATGGGCGTCGTCTGCGTCCGCAGGAAGTGGTGCGCGAGTATGAAAAAACGCTGATTGACGAGTTGGATCTGCTGCGCGAAGCGGCGAATGCGATTCAGCTGCGCCGCAACTTTGATAACAGCTCAATGCTGTATGTTCCTGAAGTCTATTCCGACTATTGCAGCCAGAATATGATGGTCATGGAGCGCATCTACGGCATCCCGGTTTCTGACGTGGTGACGCTGGAAAAAAACGGGACCAATATGAAGCTGCTTGCCGAGCGTGGCGTGCAGGTCTTCTTTACACAAGTCTTCCGTGACAGCTTCTTCCATGCTGACATGCACCCCGGCAATATCTTCGTCAGCTTCGAGCACCCGGAAGATCCGCAGTATATCGGCATTGATTGCGGCATCGTTGGCTCGTTGAACAAAGAAGATAAGCGCTATCTTGCTGAGAACTTTATCGCTTTCTTCAATCGCGACTACCGTAAGGTTGCCGAACTGCACGTCGATTCAGGCTGGGTTCCGCCGGACACCAACGTCGAAGAGTTTGAATTTGCTATTCGTACCGTCTGCGAACCGATTTTTGAAAAACCGCTGGCAGAAATATCCTTTGGTCACGTCTTGCTGAATCTGTTTAACACCGCGCGCCGCTTCAATATGGAAGTGCAACCTCAGCTGGTGCTGTTGCAGAAGACCTTGCTGTATGTTGAAGGGGTAGGGCGGCAGCTTTATCCACAGCTCGATTTGTGGAAAACCGCGAAACCCTTCCTCGAAACCTGGATCAAAGATCAGGTCGGGCTGCCGGCGCTGGTCAGGGCGGTGAAAGAAAAAGGGCCGTTCTGGATCGAAAAAATGCCAGAACTTCCTGAACTGATTTACAACAGTTTGCGCCATGGCAAGCAACTACAGATTAGTGTTGATAAAATCGCGTCTGAATTGCACACAAGCCGGGTGCGCCAGGGGCAATCGCGTTATTTATTCGGTATTGGCGCGACATTGTTGCTAAGTGGCACATTATTGCTGATTAATCGCCCGGAATGGGGGCTTAATCCCGGTTGGTTAATGGCAGCGGGTGCGATGGCCTGGCTTATTGGCTGGCGCAAAACGCGCTAATTTTCACCTCGCTCCCGGAAGGCCCGGTAGCCTATACCCCGACTCATTCACGTGGCAGGCAGGCGGCAACGCACATGCAACTTGAAGTATGACGGGTATATACTGAGGCCTGTTTTTTTTCATCATCACTTACAGAGGACTGTGTATGGGTGGTATCAGTATTTGGCAGTTAGTGATCATCGCAGTTATCGTCGTACTGCTGTTCGGAACGAAAAAGCTGGGCTCTATCGGTTCTGATTTAGGTGCTTCAATCAAAGGCTTTAAAAAAGCCATGAGTGACGATGACAAGCAGGATAAAGATAAGTCTGCAGAAGATGCGGATTTCACGGCTAAATCCCTTGCTGACAAGCAAGAAGATGTGAAAAAAGACGAAAAGCGTCACGACAAAGAGCAGGTGTAATCCGTGTTTGATATTGGTTTCGGTGAGCTTTTATTAGTCTTCGTGATCGGCCTTGTGGTGCTGGGCCCGCAACGTTTACCCGTTGCGGTACGCACGGTAGCAGGCTGGGTCAGAGCCCTGCGCTCTCTTGCCACCACGGTGCAAAATGAGCTGGCGCAAGAACTTAAGATGCAAGAGTTTCAGGACAGCCTGAAGAAAGTTGAAAAGGCGAGTCTGGAAAACCTGACGCCGGAGCTCAAAGCCTCGATGGATGAGTTGCGTCACGCGGCAGAGTCAATGAAGCGTTCTTATACCGCCAACGATCCGGAAAAATCGAGTGACGAGGCCCACACCATCCATAACCCGATAGTGAAAGGCAATGAAGAACAGCACGAGGGCGTAACGCCTTCCACGGCGGAAAATCAGGCCAGCGCGCCGGAACAAGCCCCTGATGCGGTGGACGTGAATAAAACCGAGACGCCGACAGCGGAAACCAAACCGGCTTCCAACATTCCCTCTTCCCCAAGTGATAAATTCTGAACATGGCTGTTGATGATACCCAACCGCTCATCGCGCACCTGATTGAGCTGCGTAAGCGCCTGCTAAATTGCATCATTGCGGTGATGGTGATTTTCCTGGCGCTGGTTTACTTCGCGAACGACATCTACCATCTGGTCTCCGCGCCGCTGATTAAGCAGCTGCCGCAGGGCGCGACGATGATCGCGACCGATGTGGCATCGCCCTTTTTCACGCCGATCAAACTGACCTTTATGGTGTCGTTGATTCTCTCTGCGCCGGTTGTCTTGTACCAGGTGTGGGCGTTTATCGCCCCGGCGCTCTACCGCCATGAGCGCAGGTTGGTGGTGCCGCTGTTGGTCTCCAGCTCGCTGCTGTTCTATATCGGTATGGCATTCGCCTATTTTGTGGTCTTCCCTCTGGCGTTTGGTTTTTTAGCCAACACGGCGCCGGAAGGAGTGCTGGTCTCAACCGATATTGCCAGTTATCTCAGCTTCGTCATGGCGCTGTTTATGGCCTTTGGCGTCTCCTTTGAGGTGCCGGTAGCCATTGTGCTGCTGTGCTGGATGGGCGTAACGACGCCGGAATCCTTACGCCAGAAACGTCCGTATGTGCTGGTGGGGGCGTTTGTCGTCGGCATGCTGCTCACGCCGCCGGATGTCTTCTCCCAGACGCTGCTGGCCATCCCGATGTACTGCCTGTTTGAGGTTGGCGTCTTCTTTGCGCGTTTCTACACGGGCAAGGGGCGCCGTAGCGAACAGGATGAAGAAGAGTCCACCGAAGAGTAAATTCAACCGCCCGCCAGGGCGGTTGTTGTATGGAGCGAAGCATGTTTGATATTGGCGTAAACCTCACCAGTTCCCAGTTTTCCCACGATCGTGACGAGGTGGTTGCCCGTGCTCAGGCCGCAGACCTGAGCGGCATGTTACTGACTGGCACCAACTTGCACGAAAGTCAGCAGGCACAGCAGTTTGCGCGTCTGTACCCGCACTGCTGGTCCACCGCCGGCGTGCATCCTCATGACAGCAGCAGTTGGACCCAGGAGACGGAAAGCAACATTCGCGAACTCGCAGCGCTGCCTGAGGTGGTGGCCATCGGCGAGTGCGGCCTCGATTTTAACCGTAATTTCTCGACGCCTGAGGCGCAGGAGAGGGCGTTTGTTGCACAATTGGCGCTGGCCTCGGAACTTTCAATGCCGGTCTTTCTGCACTGCCGCGATGCCCATTCGCGCTTTTTGACACTGCTCGATCCGTGGCTCGACAAGCTGCCTGGCGCGGTCTTGCACTGTTTTACCGGCACGCTGAGTGAGGCGCAGGATTGCCTTGATCGAGGCATGTATCTGGGAATAACCGGCTGGGTTTGCGATGAGCGTCGTGGGCTGGAACTGCGCGAGGTGCTGCCCCATATTCCCGCTGAGCGCCTGTTTGTGGAAACGGATGCCCCTTATTTGCTGCCACGAGATCTCGCGACGAAGCCCAAATCCAGACGCAACGAACCTGCGTATCTTAAGCATATTCTGCAGAGTGTGGCCGGGCTGCGTGGGGACGACGTGGCGTGGCTGGATAAGGTTCTCGATAATAACGTCGAGACGCTTTTTGGGATTAGGCTTTCTTAAAATCGGTGTTTTTGATGCTCTGCATAACCTGTTTGTTCAGCAGGTTGAGCAGCAGCATGGAGCGTGCTTCGCCGTCTGGCTCTTTGAAAATGGCCTGCAGCCCTTCCAGTGCCCCTTCGGTGATGATGACCTGGTCGCCTGGATAAGGTGTTTCAGGATCGGTCACCCCGTCAGGCTTATAAAGCGAGAGCTGGTGAATGACCGTCGAAGGCACGAGCGCCGGATGGGCGCCAAAGCGAACGAAGTGGCTGACGCCGCGCGTGGCGTTAATCGTGGTGGTATGAATGGTTTCCGGATCGAATTCCACAAACAGATAGTTGGGGAACAGAGGTTCGCTGACTGTCGTACGTTTACCGCGGACCATTTTCTCCAGTGCGATCATTGGCGTCAGGCAGTTTACCGCCTGGCGTTGGAGGTGTTCCTGGGCGCGCTGAAGCTGGCCTCGTTTGCAGTAAAGTAGATACCAGGATTGCATAATGTTCTTTTCCGGAAGTTCGGAATGCAAGAATATCAAATGCACGCTGCGATGGCTAAGTTGATTATACGTCTCGCTCGCATTACCCGTTGTATTTCACCTCAATTTAACAAAATTACAGCAACGTGAAGATGAACACCGTATAATAAAGCGCTAATCAAGAGGCCAGCATAAACCCCATGAAATACCACGATCTACGCGATTTTCTGACGCTGCTTGAGCAGCAGGGCGAACTCAAACGCATTACGCTGCCGGTTGATCCTCACCTTGAGATAACGGAGATTGCTGACCGTACGCTACGTGCGGGTGGCCCGGCGTTGCTGTTTGAAAACCCGAAAGGCTACACCATGCCTGTCTTATGCAACCTGTTCGGTACCCCACGCCGCGTTGCATTAGGGATGGGGCAGGAAGATGTCAGCGCGTTGCGCGAAGTAGGGAAATTACTGGCTTTTTTGAAAGAGCCGGAGCCGCCAAAAGGCTTTCGCGATCTCTTCGACAAGCTGCCACAGTTCAAGCAAGTCCTCAACATGCCAACCCGCCGACTGCGCGGTGCGCCTTGCCAGCAAAAAGTGGTGCAGGGTGACGATGTCGACCTGACAACAATCCCGATTATGCAGTGCTGGCCTGAGGATGCGGCACCCCTTATCACCTGGGGACTGACTGTGACCCGTGGGCCGCATAAAGAGCGGCAGAACCTTGGCATTTATCGTCAGCAGCTGATTGGCAAAAATAAGCTGATTATGCGCTGGTTATCTCACCGTGGCGGCGCACTCGATTTTCAGGAGTGGTGTAAAGCGCATCCGGGCGAGCGTTTCCCCGTTGCTGTTGCATTAGGCGCAGACCCAGCGACAATACTGGGGGCGGTGACGCCAGTGCCTGATACGCTGTCTGAGTATGCGTTTGCCGGTCTGTTGCGTGGCAACAAGACGGAAGTCGTTAAGTGTATCTCAAATGACTTAGAAGTCCCTGCCAGTGCGGAAATCGTCCTGGAGGGCTATATTGAGCCGGGTGAGATGGCGCCGGAAGGGCCCTATGGTGACCACACGGGTTACTATAATGAAATCGACAACTTCCCGGTTTTCACCGTTACGCATATCACGCAGCGTGAAAACGCGATCTATCACTCAACCTATACCGGTCGGCCGCCAGATGAGCCTGCGGTGCTGGGTGTGGCGCTGAATGAAGTGTTCGTTCCGATTTTGCAAAAGCAGTTCCCGGAGATCGTCGATTTTTATCTGCCGCCGGAAGGGTGTTCCTATCGCCTTGCGGTGGTCACCATGAAGAAACAGTACGCAGGCCACGCAAAACGCGTCATGATGGGTGTCTGGTCATTCTTGCGCCAGTTTATGTACACCAAGTTTGTGATTGTGTGCGATGACGATGTCAACGCCCGCGACTGGAACGACGTGATTTGGGCCATTACCACGCGTATGGACCCGGCCCGCGATACGGTGTTAATTGAAAACACGCCGATTGATTACCTGGACTTTGCCTCGCCGGTTTCCGGCCTTGGCTCAAAAATGGGACTGGATGCCACCAACAAATGGCCCGGCGAAACCCAGCGTGAATGGGGTCGCCCAATCAGAAAGGATCCTGAGGTGACGGCGCGTATCGACGCCATCTGGGATGAACTGGCCATTTTTAGCGACGGTAAAGGTGCATAACGCACCACCGTTTTTCGCCTGACACTACGATAACAAGTATGAACCCGACAGAGGGAGCGCATGACAACCTTAAGCTGTAAAGTGACCTCGGTAGATGCCATCACCGATACCGTATATCGCGTACGTTTAGTGCCGGAAGCGGCTTTTTCTTTTCGCGCTGGCCAGTACTTAATGGTAGTGATGGATGAACGAGACAAACGCCCCTTCTCCATAGCTTCAACCCCCGATCAGCACGAGTATATTGAGCTGCATATTGGTGCGTCGGAAATCAATCTCTACGCCATGGCGGTGATGGATCGCATTCTCAAGGATCGTGAAGTGGTTGTTGATATTCCACACGGCGAAGCCTGGCTGCGTGATGACGAAGAACGTCCGTTAGTGCTGATTGCCGGGGGGACCGGCTTCTCCTACGCGCGTTCTATTCTGTTAACGGCGCTGGCTCAGAATCCTGACCGTGATATCACCATTTACTGGGGCGGTCGCGAAGAGAAACATCTCTACGATCTGGCTGAACTGGAAGCCCTCTCTGTCAACCACCCGAATCTGCGTGTTGAAGCCGTGGTCGAGCAGCCGGATGAAAACTGGCGTGGCCGTAACGGTACGGTACTGACTGCAGTATTACAGGATTTTGGTACCCTGGCGGAGCACGACATCTACATTGCCGGCCGTTTTGAAATGGCGAAGATTGCCCGTGACCTGTTCTGTAACGAACGCGGTGCACGTGAAGACCGCCTGTTCGGCGATGCATTCGCGTTTATTTAAGAAACAAAAAACCCGCCCCTGACGGGCGGGAAAAACGGCAACTAAACTGTCTCTCTTCGCCAGTGACGCCATAACTGCGTTGACTGCGCTCGCTCACCCGAATCACTTACTTCAGTAAGCTCATCGGGATTTGCTCGCTTGCCGCCTTGTTCTGGCGCCATTGGCTTTGAGATACTTTTGTGTAGGTCGGGCAAGCGCAGCGCCCCCGGCAAACATGCCGGATGGCGACGCCCAGGCGTCTTATCCGGCCTACGATTATGGATGCCGGAGCGCGTGTTACACCCGCTCGAATACCGTCGCGATACCCTGACCCAACCCGATACACATCGTTGCCAGACCAAACTGGGCATCTTTGCGTTCCATCAGATTAAGGAGCGTGGTGCTGATACGTGTACCGGAACAACCCAGTGGATGGCCGAGTGCGATCGCGCCACCGTTGAGGTTGATCTTCTCGTCTATCTGCTCCATCAGCCCCAGATCTTTAATGCATGGCAGGATCTGCGCGGCGAAGGCCTCATTCATTTCAAACAGGTCGATATCTCCCACGGCGAGTCCGGCTTTTTTCAGCGCCAGTTGTGATGCCGGCACCGGACCGTAGCCCATGATCGACGGATCGCAGCCGACCACAGCCATCGAACGCACACGGGCGCGCGCTTTCAACCCTAACTCACGGGCGCGGTTTTCGCTCATTACCAGCATGGCGGAAGCGCCATCTGAGAGAGCGGAAGACGTCCCTGCGGTCACCGTGCCGTTCACCGGATCAAACGCCGGTCGCAGCGCCGAGAGCGCCTCAACGGTGGTTTCCGGGCGGATAACTTCGTCGTAGTTAAACTGTTTGAGCACGCCGTCTGCGTCATGACCCCCGGTGGGGATGATTTCATTTCTGAACGCACCGGATTGCGTGGCGGCCCAGGCGCGAGCGTGAGAGCGGGCGGCAAACGCATCCTGCATCTCACGGCTGATACCATGCATGCGCGACAGCATTTCTGCCGTCAGCCCCATCATTCCCGCCGCTTTGGCGACGTTACGACTCATGCCCGGATGAAAATCCACGCCGTGGCTCATTGGCACGTGCCCCATATGCTCCACGCCGCCGACGAGACATGCCTGCGCGTCGCCGGTCATAATCATGCGCGCCGCGTCATGCAATGCCTGCATTGATGAACCGCACAAGCGGTTGACGGTCACGGCGGGCACCGAATGGGGGATTTCTGCCAATAACGCAGCGTTACGGGCGATGTTGAAGCCCTGCTCCAGCGTCTGCTGTACGCAGCCCCAGTAGATATCGTCCAGAGCAGTAGCGTCCAGCGCCGGGTTTCGCGCCAGCAGGCTACGCATTAAGTGTGCGGAGAGATCTTCTGCCCGCACGTTGCGAAAAGCCCCGCCCTTTGAACGGCCCATCGGGGTACGAATCGCATCGACAATGACAACCTGTTCCATTGTGACTCCTTAAGCCGTTTTCAGCTCGCCAACCGGACGGGCTGGCTCAACCTGGGGATAGTACGGTTCGTTATGGCGCGCTTTTTCGCGCAGACCTTCCGGCACTTTATACAACGGACCGAGATGCTGATACTGCTGGGCCATATCGAGATATTTTGCGCTGCCGAGCGTATCAAGCCAACGGAACGCGCCACCGTGGAACGGCGGGAAGCCCAGACCATAGACCAGCGCCATATCGGCTTCCGCCGGGCTGGAGATAATGCCCTCTTCCAGGCAACGCACCACTTCGTTGACCATCGGGATCATCATGCGGGCGATAATCTCTTCATCGCTGAAATCACGCTTCGGCTGGCTGACGTCTGCCAGCAGGCTATCGACCGCAGCATCCTCTTCCTTCTTCGGCTTACCTTTGCTGTCTTCTTTATAGCGCCAGAAGCCGAGGCCATTTTTCTGGCCGAAACGGTTAGCGTCGAACAGGGCATCGATCGCATCGCGATAATCTTTCTGCATCCGCTGCGGGAAGCCTGCTGCCATCACTACCTGCGCGTGATGCGCAGTATCAATGCCGACCACATCCAGCAAATACGCCGGGCCCATCGGCCAGCCAAACTGTTTTTCCATCACTTTGTCGACTTTGCGGAAATCCGCGCCGTCGCGCAGTAACTGACTGAAGCCGGCAAAGTAGGGGAACAGCACGCGGTTGACGAAGAAGCCGGGGCAGTCGTTGACCACAATCGGCGTTTTGCCCATCTTGCTGGCCCACGCCACCACTTTGGCGAGGGTGCTATCAGACGTTTTTTCGCCGCGAATGACCTCAACCAGCGGCATCCGGTGCACCGGGTTAAAGAAATGCATGCCGCAGAAGTTTTCCGGGCGTTTGAGTACGCTCGCCAACTCGCTGATGGGGATCGTCGAGGTATTCGATGCCAGCACGGTATCCGGGCGGACTTTGTCTTCCGTTTCCGCCAGTACCGCTTTTTTGACTTTCGGGTTTTCAACCACCGCTTCAACGACCACGTCAACACGGTCAAAACCGCTGTAGTCGAGGGTCGGATGAATGGTTGAGATGACGCCGGCCAGTTTCAGACCGTCAATTTTTCCGCGCTCAAGCTGCTTATTAAGCAGCTTGCTGGCTTCGGTCATGCCAAGCGTCAGTGACTTGTCGTTGATATCCTTCATCACCACCGGCACCCCTTTCCAGGCTGACTGGTAAGCAATACCGCCACCCATAATGCCAGCGCCGAGTACGGCAGCCTGTTTGGGTGTTTCAACCTCTTTGGTCAGTTTCTTCGCTTTGCCTTTCACAAACTGATCGTTGAGGAAGATGCCAACCAGGGCGCGGGCTTCTTTACTATGCGCCAGCGGAACGAAACTTTGGTTTTCGAGCTTCAGCGCTTCATCACGGCCAAAGCGTGCAGCCGCTTCGATGGTCTTCACTGCCGTTATCGGGGCGGGGTAGTGTTTTCCTGCGGTCTGCGCGACCATGCCTTTGGCAATGGTAAAGCTCATGGCCGCTTCGATTTTGCTTAAGTGCAGTGGCTCCAGCTTCGGCTGGCGTTTGGCTTTCCAGTCAAGATCGCCACTTATGGCCTGACGCAGAATGGCAATGGCACCTTCTTTCAGCTTCTCTGCTTTTACCACGCCGTCCACCAGGCCGATTTTCAGCGCCTCTTCGGCACCCACATCTTTACCGGCTGCGATTATCTCCAGCGCGCTGTCTGCCCCGAGCAGGCGCGGCAGGCGCACTGAACCGCCAAAGCCCGGCATGATGCCGAGTTTGGTTTCCGGCAGCCCGATGCGTAGATCGGGGGTAGCCAGGCGGTAATCCGTCGCCAGGACACATTCGCAACCTCCGCCCAGCGCGTAGCCATTCACGGCGGAAATCGTCGGTACCGGCAAATCTTCCAGTCGGCTGAAGACGCTGTTAGCAAAATGGAGCCAACTGCTCAGTTGCTCTGCAGGAACCAGGAACAGGGAGAGGAATTCGGTGATGTCTGCACCGACAATAAATGCCGCTTTTTCAGAACGCAGTAGCAGGGCTTTTAAATCGGCGTGCTTTTCCAGCACGTCCAGCGCCTCACCGAGGCTGGCAACGGTTGCCGTATCAAGTTTGTTCACTGAGCCGGGGGCGTCGAACACCAGTTCGGCAATGCCGTCTTCCAGCCAGTTGAGATATAGGGTTTCGCCTTTGTAGAGCATGTCAGTCTCCTGAATCCAGCAAGATGATCTGGTCGTACCAGATGAGGCGAAGTGTGGATTTTATGTTAATAAATTGCAAATTTATCATTAAGAAATTGCAGGGCCGATCACGCTCAGTGGAAATCTCGCTCCCTGATGGAGCTGTGCTAAGATGCGAAAACATGAGGTCAAAAAAACAGAAGGAAGAATGATGGACTCACTGGCCGCGCTATATAAAAATCATATCGTTACGTTACAGGAACGTACCCGCGATGTACTGGCCCGTTTTAAGCTCGATGCGCTGTTGATTCACTCCGGTGAACTGTTCAATGTCTTTCTCGACGATCATCCTTATCCGTTTAAAGTGAATCCACAGTTCAAAGCCTGGGTGCCGGTAACCCAGGTTCCGAATTGTTGGTTGTTGGTGGATGGGGTGAATAAACCTAAGTTGTGGTTCTACCTGCCAGTTGATTACTGGCACAACGTGGAGCCGCTGCCGACATCCTTCTGGACCGAAGAGGTTGAGGTTATCGCATTGCCGAAAGCGGACGGAATTGGCAGCCAACTGCCCGCTTCGCGTGGCAATATCGGTTATATTGGCCCGGTCCCCGAACGCGCTCTCGCGCTGGATATCACTGCCAGCAACATCAACCCGAAAGGGGTGATTGATTACCTGCACTACTATCGTGCCTATAAAACCGATTATGAACTGGCGTGCATGCGTGAAGCGCAGAAAACCGCAGTTAACGGACATCACGCGGCGGAAGAGGCTTTCCGTTCCGGCATGAGCGAGTTCGATATTAATCTTGCATACCTGACGGCCACCGGTCATCGTGATACCGATGTGCCATACAGCAATATCGTGGCGCTGAATGAGCATGCTTCCGTGCTGCATTACACGAAGCTGGATCACCGCGCGCCTGCCGAGTTGCGTAGCTTCCTGCTGGATGCCGGCGCGGAATATAACGGTTATGCCGCCGACCTGACCCGTACCTGGTCTGCGAACAGTGATAACGACTACGCCCACCTGGTGAAAGACGTTAACGATGAGCAACTGGCGCTGATTAGTACCCTGAAAACCGGGGTCAACTATCTCGAGTATCATCTTCAGTTCCATCAACGTATTGCTAAATTGCTGCGTAAACACCAAATCATCACTGACATCAGTGAAGAAGCGATGGTCGAGAACGATCTCACCGGGCCGTTTATGCCGCACGGTATCGGGCATCCGCTGGGGCTGCAGGTGCATGACGTTGCCGGTTTTATGCAGGATGATACCGGCACGCATCTGGCAGCGCCGTCGAAATACCCGTACCTGCGTTGCACTCGTGTGCTGCAGCCACGTATGGTGCTGACTATTGAACCGGGCATCTATTTTATTGACTCTCTGCTGGCCCCATGGCGTGAAGGTCCGTTCAGTCAGCATTTCAACTGGCAGAAAATTGAAGCGCTGAAGCCGTTTGGTGGCGTTCGTATTGAAGACAACGTTGTCATTCATGAGAACAGCATTGAGAACATGACGCGGGATCTGAAACTGGCGTAATGGAAAGCTGGCTGATACCGGACGCGCCGGTTACCGTTGTTGAAGAGATCAAAAAGAGCCGCTTCATTACGCTACTGGCGCATACCGATGGCGTAGAGGCGGCGAAGAGCTTTGTGGAATCGGTTCGGGCAGCGCACCCGGACGCACGTCACCATTGTGTGGCCTGGGTTGCCGGGCCGCCAGATGATTCCCAACAGCTGGGCTTTTCTGACGATGGTGAACCCGCCGGTACCGCCGGAAAACCGATCCTCGCCCAGTTAATGGGAAGCGGGGTCGGAGAAATCACCGCCGTCGTTGTGCGCTACTACGGCGGCATACTGTTAGGCACTGGTGGGCTGGTAAAAGCCTACGGTGGCGGTGTCAGCCAGGCGCTTGCCCTGCTCACGACGCAGCGCAAGACGCCATTAACCGAATATACGGTGCAATGTGAATATGGGCAGTTGGCGGGCATCGAAACCCTGCTCGGGCAGTTCGCCGGGAAAATTGTCGCGAGTGAATACCAGGCTGCTGTCCGCCTTCGGGTCGCGCTGCCACTCTCTGAAGTGACGGCTTTTTCACTAAAACTCGCTGATTTCAGTCGCGGTGCGTTGCATTTAGATAAGATTGAAGAATAATCCCCACCTGGTTTTCGCACACTTTACTATCTAAGGAAGCGGCAGAGATGCATTTTCGCGCCATAACCCGAATCGTTGGCCTGCTTATCATCCTCTTTTCCGGGACGATGATTCTGCCGGGGCTGGTGGCCTTACTCTACCGCGATGGGGCGGGGCGAGCATTTACCCAAACATTTTTTGTTGCGCTGGCGATTGGTTCCCTTTTGTGGTGGCCAAACCGCCGCGAAAAGAGTGAGCTGAAATCCCGCGAGGGCTTTCTCATCGTCGTCCTGTTCTGGACGGTGCTGGGCAGCGTGGGTGCGCTGCCGTTCATCTTTTCCGAAAGCCCCAACCTGACAATAACCGATGCGTTTTTTGAATCTTTCTCAGGGTTAACCACCACTGGTGCCACGACGCTGGTAGGGCTGGATTCGTTACCGCACGCCATTCTCTTTTATCGACAGATGCTGCAATGGTTCGGCGGGATGGGGATCATCGTGCTGGCGGTGGCGATTCTGCCTATTCTGGGCGTGGGGGGGATGCAGCTTTACCGTGCCGAAATGCCGGGCCCGTTGAAAGACAACAAAATGCGTCCGCGAATTGCCGAAACAGCGAAAACCTTGTGGCTTATTTATGTCTTGCTGACCATCGCCTGCGCGCTGGCACTGTGGTTTGCCGGTATGCCCGCCTTTGACGCTATTGGTCATAGCTTCTCAACCATCGCGATTGGCGGCTTCTCAACCCATGACGCCAGCGTGGGCTATTTCGACAGCCCGACGATCAACACGATTATTGCCATCTTCCTGCTGATCTCTGGTTGTAATTACGGCCTGCACTTCTCTTTATTAAGCGGACGTAATTTAAAGGTCTATTGGCGTGACCCTGAGTTCAGAATGTTTATTGGGGTGCAACTGACGCTGGTGGTTATCTGTACCGTGGTGCTGTGGTTCCATAACGTCTATGCCTCTGCGGTAACCACGCTCAATCAGGCGTTCTTCCAGGTAGTCTCAATGGCGACCACCGCTGGCTTCACCACGGACAGTATTGCACGCTGGCCGCTCTTCCTGCCGGTGCTGTTACTGTGCTCTGCTTTTATTGGTGGCTGTGCAGGATCGACGGGCGGGGGGCTGAAGGTCATCCGCATCCTGTTACTGTTCAAACAGGGCAACCGCGAACTGAAACGTCTGGTGCACCCGAATGCGGTGTACAGCATTAAATTAGGTAACCGTGCGCTGCCTGAACGTATCCTCGAAGCAGTATGGGGATTCTTCTCGGCCTATGCGTTGGTGTTTATCGTTAGCATGCTGGCTATCATTGCCACCGGCGTAGATGACTTCTCAGCGTTTGCTTCTGTTGTGGCGACGCTTAATAACCTGGGGCCTGGCCTCGGCGTGGTGGCAGACAACTTTGCCAGTATGAATCCAGTGGCAAAATGGATTTTGATTGCCAATATGCTGTTTGGTCGTCTTGAGGTCTTTACCTTATTAGTACTTTTCACTCCCACCTTCTGGCGCGAATAAGGACGTAACACGTGAAAACATTGATTCTGTTTTCGACCCGCGATGGACAGACGCATGAGATTGCAAACACGATTGCTGCCGAGCTCCGGGGGCTGGGTATCGAGAGTGATGTGGTTAATCTTAATGATGCACAAAACGTTCTCTGGGACGCTTATGACCGGGTCGTGATAGGCGCCTCCATTCGCTATGGTCATTTCAACCCGGTGCTGGACAGTTTTGTGAAACAGCACGGTGAAACCTTGAGCCGTCTGCCTGGGGCATTCTTCTCTGTAAACCTGGTGGCGCGTAAGCCGGAAAAGAACACGCCGGAGACAAACAGCTATACGCAGAAGTTCCTGGCGCGATCTCCATGGCAGCCTGATGCCTGCGCCGTCTTTGCTGGTGCGTTACGTTACCCGCGCTACCGCTGGTTTGATCGCCTGATGATTCAACTCATTATGAAAATGACGGGCGGGGAAACCGATACGCGTAAAGAAGTGGTCTATACCGACTGGCAGCAAGTGAGCCTGTTTGCCCATAAAATCGCTCAGTTAAACCGCAATTCGTCTCTTTAATAAACTTTACGAATGAAATTTGAGCGAACGATAATTTTTTTGAATTTTATACTTGTCAGCCCGGAATAACTCCCTATAATGCGCCTCCACTGACACGGAACAACGGCATACACGCCGCCGGGTCAGCGGGGTTCCACTGAGAACCTCGTAGAGAAAAGCAAAAATTAATGCTTGACTCTGAAGCGGGAAAGCGTAATATGCACACCCCGCGCCGCAGCGAAAATACAGCGGCACTGCTCTTTAACAATTTATCAGACAATCTGTGTGGGCACTCAAAGTGACATGGATTCTTAATGTCTCCGGACAATAAATGAATACCAAGTCTCAAAGAGTGAACACGTAATTCATTACGAAGTTTAATTCTACGAGCATCAAACTTAAATTGAAGAGTTTGATCATGGCTCAGATTGAACGCTGGCGGCAGGCCTAACACATGCAAGTCGAACGGTAGCACAGAGAGCTTGCTCTCGGGTGACGAGTGGCGGACGGGTGAGTAATGTCTGGGAAACTGCCTGATGGAGGGGGATAACTACTGGAAACGGTAGCTAATACCGCATAACGTCGCAAGACCAAAGAGGGGGACCTTCGGGCCTCTTGCCATCAGATGTGCCCAGATGGGATTAGCTAGTAGGTGGGGTAACGGCTCACCTAGGCGACGATCCCTAGCTGGTCTGAGAGGATGACCAGCCACACTGGAACTGAGACACGGTCCAGACTCCTACGGGAGGCAGCAGTGGGGAATATTGCACAATGGGCGCAAGCCTGATGCAGCCATGCCGCGTGTATGAAGAAGGCCTTCGGGTTGTAAAGTACTTTCAGCGGGGAGGAAGGCGATACGGTTAATAACCGTGTCGATTGACGTTACCCGCAGAAGAAGCACCGGCTAACTCCGTGCCAGCAGCCGCGGTAATACGGAGGGTGCAAGCGTTAATCGGAATTACTGGGCGTAAAGCGCACGCAGGCGGTCTGTCAAGTCGGATGTGAAATCCCCGGGCTCAACCTGGGAACTGCATTCGAAACTGGCAGGCTTGAGTCTTGTAGAGGGGGGTAGAATTCCAGGTGTAGCGGTGAAATGCGTAGAGATCTGGAGGAATACCGGTGGCGAAGGCGGCCCCCTGGACAAAGACTGACGCTCAGGTGCGAAAGCGTGGGGAGCAAACAGGATTAGATACCCTGGTAGTCCACGCTGTAAACGATGTCGACTTGGAGGTTGTTCCCTTGAGGAGTGGCTTCCGGAGCTAACGCGTTAAGTCGACCGCCTGGGGAGTACGGCCGCAAGGTTAAAACTCAAATGAATTGACGGGGGCCCGCACAAGCGGTGGAGCATGTGGTTTAATTCGATGCAACGCGAAGAACCTTACCTACTCTTGACATCCAGAGAACTTAGCAGAGATGCTTTGGTGCCTTCGGGAACTCTGAGACAGGTGCTGCATGGCTGTCGTCAGCTCGTGTTGTGAAATGTTGGGTTAAGTCCCGCAACGAGCGCAACCCTTATCCTTTGTTGCCAGCGGTCCGGCCGGGAACTCAAAGGAGACTGCCAGTGATAAACTGGAGGAAGGTGGGGATGACGTCAAGTCATCATGGCCCTTACGAGTAGGGCTACACACGTGCTACAATGGCATATACAAAGAGAAGCGACCTCGCGAGAGCAAGCGGACCTCATAAAGTATGTCGTAGTCCGGATCGGAGTCTGCAACTCGACTCCGTGAAGTCGGAATCGCTAGTAATCGTGGATCAGAATGCCACGGTGAATACGTTCCCGGGCCTTGTACACACCGCCCGTCACACCATGGGAGTGGGTTGCAAAAGAAGTAGGTAGCTTAACCTTCGGGAGGGCGCTTACCACTTTGTGATTCATGACTGGGGTGAAGTCGTAACAAGGTAACCGTAGGGGAACCTGCGGTTGGATCACCTCCTTACCTTAAAGAACCTGCCTTTGTAGTGCTCACACAGATTGTCTGATGAAAATTAGCAGTAAAGCAATCTCTGCAGGCTTGTAGCTCAGGTGGTTAGAGCGCACCCCTGATAAGGGTGAGGTCGGTGGTTCAAGTCCACTCAGGCCTACCAAATTTTCCCTGAATGCTGCGTTGTGAAACAGCTCGCATACCTCAGTATGCTTCGCCGTTACACGCCTTGCCTCAGGAAAAATTCCGGTAAACAGAGATTCAGTATTACGATGGGGTTATAGCTCAGCTGGGAGAGCGCCTGCCTTGCACGCAGGAGGTCTGCGGTTCGATCCCGCATAGCTCCACCATCCTTTACTGCACATGATAAGAAAACTTCAGAGTGTACCTGAAAAGGTTCACTGCGAAGTTTTGCTCTTTAAAAATCTGGATCAAGCTGAAAATTGAAACGACACATCGTGTCTGTTCTCCGTAATAAGAACAGAATGACGGTGTGTTCGAGTCTCTCAAATTTTCACGACACTGAACGGTGTTTTACGAAACATCTTCGGGTTGTGAGGTTAAGCGACTAAGCGTACACGGTGGATGCCCTGGCAGTCAGAGGCGATGAAGGGCGTGCTAATCTGCGATAAGCGTCGGCGAGGTGATATGAACCTTTGACCCGGCGATACCCGAATGGGGAAACCCAGTGTGTTTCGACACACTATCATGTCATGAATACATAGTGGCATGAGGCGAACCGGGGGAACTGAAACATCTAAGTACCCCGAGGAAAAGAAATCAACCGAGATTCCCCCAGTAGCGGCGAGCGAACGGGGAGGAGCCCAGAGTCTGAATCAGCATGTGTGTTAATGGAAGCGTCTGGAAAGTCGCACGATACAGGGTGAAAGTCCCGTACATGAAAGTGCATATGTTGTGAACTCGAAGAGTAGGGCGGGACACGTGGTATCCTGTCTGAATATGGGGGGACCATCCTCCAAGGCTAAATACTCCTGACTGACCGATAGTGAACCAGTACCGTGAGGGAAAGGCGAAAAGAACCCCGGCGAGGGGAGTGAAAAAGAACCTGAAACCGTGTACGTACAAGCAGTGGGAGCACCTTCGTGGTGTGACTGCGTACCTTTTGTATAATGGGTCAGCGACTTATATTCTGTAGCAAGGTTAACCGTATAGGGGAGCCGCAGGGAAACCGAGTCTTAACTGGGCGTTAAGTTGCAGGGTATAGACCCGAAACCCGGTGATCTAGCCATGGGCAGGTTGAAGGTTGGGTAACACTAACTGGAGGACCGAACCGACTAATGTTGAAAAATTAGCGGATGACCTGTGGCTGGGGGTGAAAGGCCAATCAAACCGGGAGATAGCTGGTTCTCCCCGAAAGCTATTTAGGTAGCGCCTCGTGAATTCATCTTCGGGGGTAGAGCACTGTTTCGGCTAGGGGGTCATCCCGACTTACCAACCCGATGCAAACTACGAATACCGAAGAATGTTATCACGGGAGACACACGGCGGGTGCTAACGTCCGTCGTGAAGAGGGAAACAACCCAGACCGCCAGCTAAGGTCCCAAAGTCATGGTTAAGTGGGAAACGATGTGGGAAGGCACAGACAGCCAGGATGTTGGCTTAGAAGCAGCCATCATTTAAAGAAAGCGTAATAGCTCACTGGTCGAGTCGGCCTGCGCGGAAGATGTAACGGGGCTAAACCATGCACCGAAGCTGCGGCAGCGACGCTTATGCGTTGTTGGGTAGGGGAGCGTTCTGTAAGCCGTTGAAGGTGACCTGTGAGGGTTGCTGGAGGTATCAGAAGTGCGAATGCTGACATAAGTAACGATAAAGCGGGTGAAAAGCCCGCTCGCCGGAAGACCAAGGGTTCCTGTCCAACGTTAATCGGGGCAGGGTGAGTCGACCCCTAAGGCGAGGCCGAAAGGCGTAGTCGATGGGAAACAGGTTAATATTCCTGTACTTGGTGTTACTGCGAAGGGGGGACGGAGAAGGCTATGTTAGCCGGGCGACGGTTGTCCCGGTTTAAGCATGTAGGCGGAGGTTCCAGGTAAATCCGGTACCTTTTTAACGCTGAGGTGTGATGACGAGGCACTACGGTGCTGAAGTAACAAATGCCCTGCTTCCAGGAAAAGCCTCTAAGCATCAGGTAACACAAAATCGTACCCCAAACCGACACAGGTGGTCAGGTAGAGAATACCAAGGCGCTTGAGAGAACTCGGGTGAAGGAACTAGGCAAAATGGTGCCGTAACTTCGGGAGAAGGCACGCTGATGGTAGGTGAAGCGACTTGCTCGTGGAGCTGAACTCAGTCGAAGATACCAGCTGGCTGCAACTGTTTATTAAAAACACAGCACTGTGCAAACACGAAAGTGGACGTATACGGTGTGACGCCTGCCCGGTGCCGGAAGGTTAATTGATGGGGTTATCCGTAAGGAGAAGCTCTTGATCGAAGCCCCGGTAAACGGCGGCCGTAACTATAACGGTCCTAAGGTAGCGAAATTCCTTGTCGGGTAAGTTCCGACCTGCACGAATGGCGTAATGATGGCCAGGCTGTCTCCACCCGAGACTCAGTGAAATTGAACTCGCTGTGAAGATGCAGTGTACCCGCGGCAAGACGGAAAGACCCCGTGAACCTTTACTATAGCTTGACACTGAACATTGAGCCTTGATGTGTAGGATAGGTGGGAGGCTTTGAAGCGTGGACGCCAGTCTGCGTGGAGCCAACCTTGAAATACCACCCTTTAATGTTTGATGTTCTAACGTAGACCCGTGATCCGGGTTGCGGACAGTGTCTGGTGGGTAGTTTGACTGGGGCGGTCTCCTCCTAAAGTGTAACGGAGGAGCACGAAGGTTAGCTAATCCTGGTCGGACATCAGGAGGTTAGTGCAATGGCATAAGCTAGCTTGACTGCGAGAGTGACGGCTCGAGCAGGTGCGAAAGCAGGTCATAGTGATCCGGTGGTTCTGAATGGAAGGGCCATCGCTCAACGGATAAAAGGTACTCCGGGGATAACAGGCTGATACCGCCCAAGAGTTCATATCGACGGCGGTGTTTGGCACCTCGATGTCGGCTCATCACATCCTGGGGCTGAAGTAGGTCCCAAGGGTACGGCTGTTCGCCGTTTAAAGTGGTACGCGAGCTGGGTTTAGAACGTCGTGAGACAGTTCGGTCCCTATCTGCCGTGGGCGCTGGAGAATTGAGGGGGGCTGCTCCTAGTACGAGAGGACCGGAGTGGACGCATCACTGGTGTTCGGGTTGTCATGCCAATGGCATTGCCCGGTAGCTAAATGCGGAAAAGATAAGTGCTGAAAGCATCTAAGCACGAAACTTGCCCCGAGATGAGTTCTCCCTGACCCTTTAAGGGTCCTGAAGGAACGTTGAAGACGACGACGTTGATAGGTCGGGTGTGTAAGCGTAGCGATACGTTGAGCTAACCGATACTAATGAACCGTGAGGCTTAACCTTACAACGCCGAAGGTGTTTTGGCGTGATTTGAGAGATTTTCAGCTTAGATTCAGAGTCCGAAGGATTTTGCGCTGAGACAAGGCGGCAAACGCAGTGACGGAAGGAGCATACTGAGGTATGTGACTGACGTTCACAAGAGCAGCCAACGCAGTATCAGCACAAAAGCCACAGGACAGAGCACAAAGAATTTGCCTGGCGGCACTAGCGCGGTGGTCCCACCTGACCCCATGCCGAACTCAGAAGTGAAACGCCGTAGCGCCGATGGTAGTGTGGGGTCTCCCCATGCGAGAGTAGGGAACTGCCAGGCATCAAACACGTGAAGAGCCCATCCTGACGGATGGGCTTTTTGCGTTTTTATTCCCCGGAAAAGCTTATCTATAACCACAAGCGCACATCTTGCAGATACGGTAAACTAGCCTGGTTTCTGCATCAGGATAGCGTCTATGAATCACTCCCTTAAGCCCTGGAATACATTTGGTATCAACCGGAATGCTCACAATATTGTCTGTGCTGAAAGTGTTCAGCCATTACTAAATGCGTGGCAAAGCGCGACTCAGAACCATCAGCCGGTACTTATTCTGGGCGAAGGCAGCAACGTCCTCTTCCTGGATGACTTTTCAGGGACTGTTATCGTCAACAGGATAATGGGCATTGAGGTTACAGAAAGCGAAGACGCCTGGCATCTCCATGTCGGTGCCGGTGAGAACTGGCACAATCTGGTGCAATTTACGCTCGATAACAGTATGCCTGGGTTGGAAAACCTCGCACTTATCCCGGGGTGTGCAGGCTCATCGCCGATTCAAAACATTGGCGCTTATGGCATAGAGCTAAAAAACGTCTGTGAATATGTAGAGTGTGTTGAGCTGACAACGGGAAAGAACACGCGCCTTAGCGCCAAAGAGTGCCGCTTTGGTTACCGTGACAGCATATTTAAGCATGAATACCAGGATCGCTATGTGATTGTCGCAGTCGGTCTGCGTTTAGCGAAAAAATGGACACCGATCTTATCCTATGGTGATCTGATCCGACTGGATCCTGCTACCGTGACGGCTAAAGAGGTATTTGATACGGTCTGTCATATGCGTATGAGTAAGTTGCCTGATCCAAAAGTAAATGGTAATGCAGGGAGCTTCTTCAAAAACCCGGTGATTTCCCATCACAAAGCGACATCTTTACTCGCTGAATGGCCACATGCGCCACATTATCCCCAGGCTGACGGGAGCGTAAAGCTAGCCGCGGGGTGGCTTATCGATCAGTGTCAGCTGAAGGGCACAGTTGTAGGTGGCGCAGCTGTACATCGACACCAGGCACTGGTGTTAATTAATGAAAACAATGCGACCAGTAATGATGTGGTAAAACTGGCGCACCTCGTACGTGAACGGGTTGGCGAGAAATTTGATATCTGGCTGGAGCCTGAAGTCCGTTTTATTGGCGCAAGTGGTGAAGTGAACGCAGTAGAGGTTATTGCATGAAGGACAACACAATCCCATTGACGCTGGTTTCACTGCTCGCTGACGGTGAATTTCATTCTGGCGAACAGTTAGGTGAACGCCTGGGAATGAGCCGTGCTGCTATTAATAAACATATCCAAACTCTTCGCGATTGGGGAGTCGATGTTTTTACCGTTCCAGGTAAGGGATACAGTCTGCCGGAGCCGATTCAATTGCTGAGCCAGTCCTGGATATCTGAACAGGTCCCTGACGGTAACGTGGCAGTGTTATCTGTTATCGATTCTACCAATCAGTATTTACTGGACCGGATTTCTGAAATTGCGTCGGGTGATGCGTGCGTGGCGGAATATCAGCAGGCGGGCCGCGGTAGACGTGGCCGTAAATGGTTCTCTCCATTTGGTGCTAACCTATACCTCTCTATGTACTGGCGTCTTGAGCAAGGTCCGGCTGCTGCCGTCGGGCTGAGCCTGGTTATTGGCATGGTCATGGCGGAGGTATTACAGGAGCTTGGTGCTGATAAAGTGCGCGTAAAATGGCCGAATGATCTTTATCTTAACGATCGTAAACTTGCAGGCATCCTCGTGGAATTAACGGGAAAAACAGGCGATGCAGCGCAAATCGTTATTGGTGCGGGTATCAATCTTGTAATGCGTAACATTGAAGAGAGTGTCATTAATCAGGCCTGGACCAACCTGCAAGAAGCCGGTATCACCATTGACCGTAATGTATTGGCGGTTCGTCTGATCACCGAGCTGCGTTCTGCTCTCGCGCTCTTTGAAGAAGAGGGACTCGCGCCCTGGTTGTCCCGCTGGGATCAGCTTGATAATTTCATCAACCGCCCGGTTAAACTTATTATTGGCGAACGTGAAATTTTCGGTATTTCTCGCGGCATTGATATGCAAGGCGCATTGCTTCTGGAACAAGATGGAGTTATTAAACCCTGGATGGGGGGGGAAATCTCTCTGCGTAGCGCTGAATGAAGAAGGGGAGTTCAGGCTCCCCTCTTTTTATTTGCGTAAGCGTACTTGCTCAACAGCGTGGTTTGCACTTTTGGTCATTATCAGACTGGCACGCTCACGTGTTGGAAGAATATTTTCCTGCAGATTGAGCCAGTTAATTTCCTGCCAAAGTGATGTAGCAATCTCAACGGCCTCTTCTTCCGATAATTTTGCGTAATTATGGAAATAAGAATCTGGGTCGGTAAAGGCGCCTTCTCTGAATTTCAGGAAGCGGTTAATATACCAACGTTTAAGCAACTCCTCGGGCGCATCCACGTATATCGAAAAGTCGACAAAGTCGGAGACGAACACATGGTGAGGATCGTGAGGATAATCCATTCCGCTTTGCAGGACATTTAATCCTTCAAGAATCAATATATCCGGCTGTGCGACCGTTTTATCTCCATCAGGAATGACATCATAAATCAGATGCGAATATACCGGTGCGGTAACATTTGTCGCACCAGATTTAATATCTGAGACAAATTTAACCAGACGGTGCATATCATAAGACTGAGGAAAGCCCTTCTTCTTCATCAGGTCGCGATCTTTCAAAACCTGATTCGGATGTAAGAAACCATCAGTGGTAATCAATTCTACGCGACGGTGTTCCGGCCAGCGGCTTAATAGTGCCTGTAAGACACGCGCAGTCGTACTCTTACCTACGGCAACACTGCCAGCGATACTAATAATATAGGGAATACGTTGGCCATCGGTGCCTAAAAATTGCTCAAGAACAGCCTGGCGGCGCAAGTTAGAACTAATATAGAAATTGAGCAAACGGGAAAGAGGAAGATAAATTTCAGCAACCTCTTCCAGAGAGAGGTCTTCATTAATGCCTTTTAACCGTGCGATTTCACCTTCAGTAAGCGTCATTGGCACTGAATCACGAAGTGCAGCCCACTGGCTACGATTGAACTGTAAGTACGGGGTCATTAACGTTTGTTCTTTTTTACTCATAAGCTTTTATGCCTGCCATTCTGGCTCGCCACATATGCTCCTGAAACACTGCGAGAAGCCTTCTCTATCGATTATGTGATGGCGTGACGTTATGGAAATAAGTTAGGACAATGGGCAGGAGGTTAACACCAGATGGCGGGGAATAATATGAAAAATGTCTATTGCATGACGCTTATCAAAACGAGTATCACGTTCCTCCTGAGGGTGACGAAACGCGCGCCCTGATTGCATCACTTCCGTTACCCCTTCTTTACTCCTGCCAGGATGATGCCATAGCATGCGCAGCCATTCCTGGGGCATTCTGCGCTATACCTTACCTCCCTCTTCTATAAGTTGATTATGGATAGCTTTGCTGCGAGCGGAAGGAAAGCTTACGGGGGCCGCCTGACTTTCCATGGTCAGAGGCTTATTTTAGATACATGGGCCTGATTTTTCCGCGCCACACTAAGCACGGCTGTTTATTGCTGGCAGAAATTCAATGCACTTTTACAGTCGACTGACTAACGTCTGCTATTTGAATCATCGAGATCGTTCTTTTTTTACACTGAGTTGCTTGAAATAGCACCATTTACCGGTCTCTTCGTTTAAAATGTGAGCGAAAGAATATTTTATGCAATTTTTTAGTTGCATGAACTCTCAGGTCTCCATAGAATGCGCGCTACTTGATGCCGACTTAGCTCAGTAGGTAGAGCAACTGACTTGTAATCAGTAGGTCACCAGTTCGATTCCGGTAGTCGGCACCATCAAGTCCGGTGGGGTTCCCGAGCGGCCAAAGGGAGCAGACTGTAAATCTGCCGTCACAGACTTCGAAGGTTCGAATCCTTCCCCCACCACCACTTTCTGGCAGCGTTTTCGCCGCCTGAGCGGGTTAGAAAATTTAATCAGCTCAAACAATAAAAGAGATTTATCTCTTTTTTTGTACAGAAAGAACTGGGTAGCCGAGTTTCAGGATGCGGGCATCGTATAATGGCTATTACCTCAGCCTTCCAAGCTGATGATGCGGGTTCGATTCCCGCTGCCCGCTCCAAGACGTGCTGATATGGCTCAGTTGGTAGAGCGCACCCTTGGTAAGGGTGAGGTCCCCAGTTCGACTCTGGGTATCAGCACCACTTCATTCCTCCCTCCCAATTCTCTCTGTTACTTAATTCAACAAGTCGGGCATGTTGCCTGGTTGATGTGGTGATATCACCGATTTATCCGTGTCTTAGAGGGACAATCGATGTCTAAAGAAAAGTTTGAACGTACAAAACCGCACGTTAACGTCGGTACTATCGGCCACGTTGACCATGGTAAAACAACGCTGACTGCTGCAATTACTACCGTTCTGTCCAAAACCTTCGGTGGCCAGGCTCGTGCATTCGACCAGATCGATAACGCGCCGGAAGAAAAAGCACGTGGTATCACCATCAACACCTCTCACGTTGAATACGATACCGAAATCCGTCACTACGCACACGTAGACTGCCCGGGCCACGCCGACTATGTTAAAAACATGATCACTGGTGCTGCGCAGATGGACGGCGCGATCCTGGTTGTTGCTGCGACTGACGGCCCGATGCCGCAGACCCGTGAGCACATCCTGCTGGGTCGTCAGGTAGGCGTTCCTTACATCATCGTGTTCCTGAACAAATGTGACATGGTTGATGACGAAGAGCTGCTGGAACTGGTTGAAATGGAAGTTCGTGAACTTCTGTCACAGTACGACTTCCCGGGCGACGACACCCCGATCGTTCGTGGTTCCGCGCTGAAAGCGCTGGAAGGCGAAGCTGAGTGGGAAGCGAAAATCATCGAACTGGCTGGCTACCTGGACTCTTACATCCCGGAACCAGAGCGTGCGATTGACAAGCCGTTCCTGCTGCCTATCGAAGACGTATTCTCCATCTCCGGCCGTGGTACTGTTGTTACCGGTCGTGTAGAGCGCGGTATCGTTAAAGTAGGCGAAGAAGTTGAAATCGTTGGTATCAAAGAGACTGCCAAGTCTACCTGTACTGGCGTAGAAATGTTCCGCAAACTGCTGGACGAAGGCCGTGCGGGTGAGAACGTTGGTGTTCTGCTGCGTGGTATCAAACGTGAAGAAATCGAACGTGGTCAGGTACTGGCTAAGCCGGGCACCATCAAGCCGCACACCCAGTTCGAATCTGAAGTGTACATTCTGTCCAAAGACGAAGGCGGCCGTCATACTCCGTTCTTCAAAGGCTACCGTCCGCAGTTCTACTTCCGTACAACTGACGTGACTGGCACCATCGAACTGCCGGAAGGTGTTGAGATGGTAATGCCGGGCGACAACATCAAAATGGTTGTTACCCTGATCCACCCAATCGCGATGGATGACGGTCTGCGTTTCGCAATCCGTGAAGGCGGCCGTACTGTTGGTGCGGGCGTGGTAGCAAAAGTTATCGCTTAATCGCTGATAACATTTGACGCTATGCGCAATAAAAGGGCATCATTTGATGCCCTTTTTGTACGCGCTCGAATCAGAACCTGGCTCATCAGTGATTTTTTTCTCATAATCATTGCTGAGACAGGCTCTGTAGGTAGCGTTGAGTCCGAAACGCGACAAAGCTTTTCGGTTTGGTTGCCTCGCTCATGCGGGGCAAAAATGTTTGTCTGATTCTTGTAACGGGTTGGTTTATGAGTGCGAATACCGAAGCTCAAGGGAGCGGGCGCGGCCTGGAAGCGATGAAATGGGTTGCTGTTGCTCTACTGCTCATTGTGGCTATTGTAGGCAACTACCTCTATCGTGACATGATGCTGCCGCTGCGTGCGCTGGCCGTGGTGATTCTGATTGCTGCAGCGGGTGGTGTCGCGCTGTTGACAACGAAAGGTAAAGCAACCGTTGCTTTTGCCCGTGAAGCGAGAACCGAAGTCCGTAAGGTTATTTGGCCAACTCGCCAGGAAACATTGCACACCACATTGATCGTAGCTGCGGTAACTGCGGTTATGTCACTTATTTTGTGGGGCCTGGATGGTATTCTGGTTCGCCTCGTTTCCTTTATCACTGGCCTGAGGTTCTGAGATGTCTGAAGCTCCTAAAAAGCGCTGGTACGTCGTTCAGGCGTTTTCCGGTTTTGAAGGCCGCGTAGCAACATCGCTGCGTGAGCATATCAAATTACACAATATGGAAGAGTTGTTTGGTGAAGTCATGGTGCCGACCGAAGAAGTGGTCGAAATCCGTGGCGGCCAGCGTCGCAAAAGCGAACGTAAATTCTTCCCGGGCTACGTGCTGGTCCAGATGGTTATGAACGATGCAAGCTGGCACCTGGTGCGCAGCGTACCGCGCGTAATGGGCTTCATCGGTGGTACTTCCGATCGTCCGGCACCGATCAGCGATAAAGAAGTTGATGCGATTATGAACCGCCTGCAGCAGGTTGGTGATAAACCGCGTCCGAAAACGCTGTTTGAACCGGGTGAGATGGTCCGTGTTAGTGATGGTCCGTTTGCTGACTTCAACGGGGTTGTTGAAGAAGTCGACTACGAGAAATCTCGTCTTAAAGTTTCTGTTTCAATCTTCGGTCGTGCGACCCCGGTTGAACTGGACTTTGCTCAGGTCGAAAAAGCCTAAGTTATCGATCAAAAAGTCAGCGATTAAATCGTTGCACAAGGCGCGAAATTGGCATACAATTTCGCGCCTTTTGTTTTTATGGGCCAAGCCCGTAAAACGATTTTTATACATCGGGGAGCTTCTCTGAAGCGCTATTACCCAATTTGAGGATTTAAGAATGGCTAAGAAAGTCCAGGCCTACGTCAAGCTGCAGGTTGCAGCTGGCATGGCAAACCCGAGCCCACCGGTTGGTCCGGCTCTGGGTCAGCAGGGTGTTAACATCATGGAATTCTGTAAAGCGTTTAACGCGAAAACTGATTCCATGGAAAAAGGTCTGCCAATTCCGGTTGTTATCACCGTTTATGCCGACCGTTCTTTCACTTTCATTACCAAAACGCCTCCGGCAGCAGTTCTGCTGAAGAAAGCGGCTGGTATTAAGTCTGGTTCCGGTAAGCCGAACAAAGACAAAGTGGGCAAAATCTCCCGCGCTCAGCTGCAGGAAATCGCTCAGACTAAAGCCGCGGACATGACTGGTGCTGATATTGAAGCGATGACTCGCTCAATTGAAGGTACTGCACGTTCCATGGGCCTGGTAGTGGAGGATTAAGAAATGGCTAAACTGACCAAGCGCATGCGCGTGATCCGTGAGAAAGTTGATGCGACCAAACAGTACGACATCAACGAAGCCGTTGCTCTGCTGAAAGAGCTGGCCACTGCTAAATTCGTAGAAAGCGTAGACGTTGCCGTTAACCTCGGCATCGACGCACGTAAATCTGACCAAAACGTACGTGGTGCGACTGTACTGCCGCACGGTACTGGCCGTTCCGTTCGCGTAGCCGTATTTACCCAGGGTGCAAACGCTGAAGCTGCTAAAGCTGCAGGTGCTGAACTGGTAGGTATGGAAGATCTGGCTGACCAGATCAAAAAAGGCGAAATGAACTTCGACGTTGTTATTGCTTCCCCGGATGCAATGCGCGTTGTTGGTCAACTGGGCCAGATCCTGGGTCCACGCGGCCTGATGCCTAACCCGAAAGTGGGTACCGTAACCCCTAACGTTGCTGAAGCGGTTAAGAACGCTAAAGCAGGTCAGGTTCGTTATCGTAACGACAAAAACGGCATCATCCACACCACCATCGGTAAAGTGGACTTTGATACTGACAAATTGAAAGAAAACCTGGAAGCTCTGCTGGTTGCGCTGAAAAAAGCGAAACCGACTCAGGCTAAAGGCGTGTACATCAAGAAAGTTAGCATCTCCACCACCATGGGTGCAGGTGTTGCAGTTGATCAGGCTGGCCTGAGCGCTGCTGCAAACTAATGCCTTTACGTGGGCGGTGGATTTGTCTACAATTCTACCCCCACGATTCTGTTGAAAGATACAGACGCTATGCGAGTCATTTGAATTGCAGCAAGGCGGCAAGCGAGTGAATCGGCAGGAGCATAGTTAACTATGTGACTGGCGTGAGCGAGAGCAGGCAACGCAGCAGCAGTTCAAAGGACGATGTCATAGAAAGAATTTGTTCGTTGGAGCCTGGCCTATCCAGGCCTCCGTCGAAGACCGCAGGTGTTTCGTTAGAAACTTAATCCCCTGCGTAGACGGTGACAGAACGCTAAGATTATTTTTTGATACTCTGGCTTGTTTCTGCTCACCGTATTAAGACGCTCTTTCGTTTGGAAGAGTGAAGTGAGTTCCAGAACATTTTGTTCTGGCAAACATCCAGGAGCAAAGCTAATGGCTTTAAATCTTCAAGACAAACAAGCGATTGTTGCTGAAGTCAGCGAAGTAGCCAAAGGCGCGCTGTCTGCAGTAGTTGCGGATTCCCGTGGCGTTACTGTGGACAAAATGACCGAACTGCGTAAAGCAGGTCGCGAAGCCGGCGTATACATGCGTGTTGTTCGTAACACCCTGCTGCGCCGTGTTGTTGAAGGTACTCAATTCGAGTGCCTGAAAGACGCGTTCGTTGGTCCGACCCTGATTGCATATTCTATGGAACACCCGGGCGCTGCTGCTCGTCTGTTCAAAGATTTCGCGAAAGCGAATGCAAAATTTGAGGTCAAAGCTGCAGCCTTTGAAGGTGAATTGATCCCGGCATCGCAAATCGATCGCCTGGCAACTCTGCCGACCTACGAAGAAGCAATTGCACGCCTGATGGCAACCATGAAAGAAGCTTCGGCTGGCAAACTGGTTCGCACTCTGGCTGCTGTTCGCGATGCGAAAGAAGCTGCTTAATCGCAGTTATCTTTGTAAAGCATCTGCTTACGTATAAACTTATTCTGATTTTCAGGAACAATTTAAATGTCTATCACTAAAGATCAAATCATTGAAGCAGTATCCGCTATGTCTGTAATGGACGTTGTTGAGCTGATCTCTGCAATGGAAGAAAAATTCGGTGTTTCCGCTGCTGCTGCTGTAGCTGTAGCTGCTGGCCCGGCTGAAGCTGCTGAAGAAAAAACTGAATTCGACGTAATTCTGAAAGGCATCGGCGCTAACAAAGTTGCTGTTATCAAAGCAGTACGTGGCGCAACTGGTCTGGGTCTGAAAGAAGCTAAAGACCTGGTAGAATCTGCACCTGCTGCCCTGAAAGAAGGCATCAGCAAAGACGACGCCGAAGCACTGAAAAAATCCCTGGAAGAAGCTGGCGCTGAAGTTGAAGTTAAATAAGCCAACCTTTCCGGTTGCAGCCTGAGTAATTAGGCTGATGGCTGGTGACTTTTTAGTCACCAGCCTTTTTGCGCTGTAGGGTACCGGTAGCATTTCTCACTGTTTGACTACGGGTTACCTGTTCAATGTTTGTTTCTATCTATGACTTAATATACTGCGGCAGGGCGCGAGTTCTGTGTAAACCGCAATGAAATGATTTAAGCGTGATAGCAACAGATATTGCGGAAAGTTTTCTATTTTCCGATCAACAAAATGGTGTTGCATAAACTGTCCATTCGACGGACAGAGTGGGTCGACTTGTCAGCGAGCTGAGGAACCCTATGGTTTACTCCTATACCGAGAAAAAACGTATTCGTAAGGATTTTGGTAAACGTCCACAAGTACTGGACATTCCATATCTCCTTTCTATCCAGCTTGACTCGTTCCAGAAGTTTATCGAGCAAGATCCCGAAGGGCAGTACGGTCTGGAAGCAGCTTTCCGCTCCGTGTTCCCCATTAAAAGCTACAGCGGCAATTCGGAGCTGCAGTACGTCAGCTACCGTCTGGGCGAACCTGTTTTTGACGTTAAAGAATGTCAAATCCGTGGCGTAACCTATTCTGCACCGCTGCGCGTAAAACTGCGTCTGGTGATCTACGAACGTGAAGCGCCGGAAGGCACCGTTAAAGACATCAAAGAGCAGGAAGTCTACATGGGCGAAATTCCGCTCATGACTGACAACGGTACCTTTGTTATCAATGGTACTGAGCGTGTTATCGTTTCTCAGCTGCACCGTAGTCCTGGCGTCTTCTTTGACTCCGACAAAGGTAAAACCCACTCATCGGGTAAAGTGCTGTATAACGCGCGCATCATTCCTTACCGTGGTTCCTGGCTGGACTTCGAATTCGATCCGAAGGACAACCTGTTCGTACGTATCGACCGTCGCCGTAAATTGCCTGCGACCATTATTCTGCGTGCGCTGAACTACACCACTGAGCAGATCCTTGACCTGTTCTTTGAGAAAGTAGTATTCGAAATTCGCGACAACAAGCTGCAAATGGAGCTGTTGCCGGAACGTCTGCGTGGTGAGACTGCCTCCTTTGATATCGAAGCCAATGGCAAGATCTACGTAGAAAAAGGTCGTCGTATTACGGCGCGCCATATTCGTCAGCTGGAAAAAGACGAGATTCAGCACATTGAAGTACCGGTTGAGTACATCGCAGGTAAAGTCGTTTCTAAAGACTATATCGACGAATCTACCGGTGAGCTGATCTGCCCGGCGAACATGGAACTGAGCCTGGATCTGTTGGCTAAGCTGAGCCAGTCTGGCCACAAGCGTATCGAAACGCTGTTCACCAACGACCTGGATCACGGTGCGTACATTTCTGAAACTGTTCGCGTCGACCCAACTAACGACCGTCTGAGCGCGCTGGTAGAAATCTACCGCATGATGCGCCCGGGCGAGCCGCCGACGCGTGAAGCCGCTGAAACCCTGTTCGAGAACCTGTTCTTCTCTGAAGACCGTTACGATCTCTCTGCTGTAGGTCGTATGAAGTTCAACCGTTCGCTGCTGCGTGACGAGATTGAAGGTTCCGGCATCCTGAGCAAAGACGACATCATTCAGGTTATGCGTAAGCTGATTGGTATTCGTAATGGTCAGGGTGAAGTCGATGATATCGACCACCTCGGTAACCGTCGTATCCGTTCTGTAGGCGAAATGGCGGAAAACCAGTTCCGCGTTGGCTTGGTACGTGTTGAGCGTGCGGTGAAAGAGCGTCTGTCTCTGGGCGATCTGGATACCCTGATGCCTCAGGATATGATCAACGCCAAGCCGATTTCTGCGGCAGTGAAAGAGTTCTTCGGTTCCAGCCAGCTGTCTCAGTTTATGGATCAGAACAACCCGCTGTCTGAGATTACGCACAAACGTCGTATCTCCGCACTCGGCCCGGGCGGTCTGACCCGTGAGCGTGCAGGCTTTGAAGTTCGAGACGTACACCCGACCCACTACGGTCGCGTATGTCCAATCGAAACGCCTGAAGGTCCGAACATCGGTCTTATCAACTCCCTGTCCGTTTACGCACAGACTAACGAATACGGTTTCCTTGAGACCCCGTATCGTAAAGTGACTGACGGCGTTGTGACTGACGAAATTCATTACCTGTCTGCTATCGAAGAAGGCAACTACGTTATCGCTCAGGCGAACTCCAACCTGGATGACGAAGGCCACTTTGAAGAAGACCTGGTAACGTGCCGTAGTAAAGGCGAATCCAGCTTGTTCAGCCGCGACCAGGTTGACTACATGGACGTATCCACCCAGCAGGTGGTATCCGTCGGTGCGTCCCTGATCCCGTTCCTGGAACACGATGACGCCAACCGTGCATTGATGGGTGCGAACATGCAACGTCAGGCGGTTCCGACTCTGCGCGCTGATAAGCCGCTGGTGGGTACCGGTATGGAACGTGCTGTTGCCGTTGACTCCGGTGTAACTGCGGTGGCTAAACGTGGCGGTCTGGTTCAGTACGTGGACGCATCCCGTATCGTTATTAAAGTTAACGAAGACGAGATGTACCCAGGCGAAGCCGGTATCGACATCTATAACCTGACCAAGTACACCCGTTCTAACCAGAACACCTGCATCAACCAGATGCCGTGCGTGTCCTTAGGTGAGCCAATTGAGCGCGGCGACGTGCTGGCTGACGGCCCGTCCACCGATCTCGGTGAACTGGCGCTCGGTCAGAACATGCGCGTAGCGTTCATGCCGTGGAATGGTTACAACTTCGAAGACTCCATCCTCGTATCCGAGCGTGTGGTTCAGGAAGACCGTTTCACCACCATCCACATTCAGGAACTGGCGTGTGTGTCCCGTGACACCAAGCTGGGGCCGGAAGAGATCACCGCTGACATCCCGAACGTGGGTGAAGCTGCGCTCTCCAAACTGGATGAATCCGGTATCGTTTACATCGGTGCAGAAGTGACCGGCGGCGACATTCTGGTTGGTAAGGTAACGCCGAAAGGTGAAACCCAGCTGACGCCAGAAGAAAAACTGCTGCGTGCGATCTTCGGTGAGAAAGCGTCCGACGTTAAAGACTCTTCTCTGCGCGTACCGAACGGTGTCTCTGGTACCGTTATCGACGTTCAGGTCTTTACCCGCGATGGCGTAGAAAAAGACAAACGTGCGCTGGAAATCGAAGAGATGCAGCTGAAGCAGGCGAAAAAAGACCTGTCTGAAGAACTGCAGATCCTCGAAGCTGGCCTGTTTAGTCGTATCTACGCGGTGCTGGTTGCTGGCGGTGTTGAAGCTGACAAGCTTGACAAACTACCGCGCGATCGCTGGCTGGAACTTGGCCTGACCGACGAAGAGAAACAAAATCAGCTGGAGCAACTGGCTGAACAGTACGACGAACTGAAGCACGAGTTCGAGAAAAAACTCGAAGCGAAACGCCGCAAAATCACTCAGGGCGACGATCTGGCACCAGGCGTGCTGAAAATCGTTAAAGTGTATCTGGCCGTTAAACGTCAGATTCAGCCGGGTGACAAAATGGCAGGCCGCCACGGTAACAAGGGTGTTATCTCTAAGATCAACCCGATCGAAGATATGCCTCACGACGCTAACGGTACGCCGGTAGATATCGTGTTGAACCCGCTGGGCGTACCGTCTCGTATGAACATCGGTCAGATCCTTGAAACCCACTTGGGTATGGCTGCAAAAGGCATTGGCGATCAAATCAACGCCATGCTGAAGCAGCAGGAAGAAGTGGCCAAGCTTCGCGAGTTTATCCAGAAGGCATACGATCTGGGTACTGACGTTCGTCAGAAAGTCGACCTGAATACCTTCAGCGATGAAGAAGTACTGCGTCTGGCTGAGAACCTGAAAAAAGGTATGCCGATCGCAACACCTGTCTTCGACGGTGCAAAAGAGTCTGAAATCAAAGAGCTGTTACAGCTGGGTGGCCTGCCGAGTTCCGGTCAGATCACACTGTTCGACGGTCGTACCGGTGAGCAATTCGAGCGCCAGGTCACCGTGGGTTACATGTACATGCTGAAACTGAACCACTTGGTTGATGACAAGATGCATGCGCGTTCTACCGGTTCTTACAGCCTGGTTACTCAGCAGCCGCTGGGTGGTAAGGCACAGTTCGGTGGTCAGCGCTTCGGGGAGATGGAAGTGTGGGCGCTGGAAGCTTACGGCGCAGCATACACCCTGCAGGAAATGCTTACCGTTAAGTCTGATGACGTGAACGGTCGTACCAAGATGTATAAAAACATCGTGGACGGCAACCATCAGATGGAACCGGGTATGCCAGAGTCCTTCAACGTACTGTTGAAAGAGATTCGTTCGCTGGGTATCAACATCGAGCTGGAAGACGAGTAACTCTCGCTCAAACAGGTCACTGGTGCTGGCGTAACAGCCAGCGCCAGATTGTGCTAACTCCGACGGGAGCAAATCCGTGAAAGATTTATTAAAGTTTCTGAAAGCGCAGACTAAAACCGAAGAGTTTGATGCGATCAAAATTGCTCTGGCCTCGCCAGACATGATCCGTTCATGGTCTTTTGGTGAAGTTAAGAAGCCGGAAACCATCAACTACCGTACGTTCAAACCTGAACGTGACGGCCTTTTCTGTGCGCGTATTTTCGGGCCAGTAAAAGATTATGAGTGCCTGTGCGGTAAGTACAAGCGCCTGAAGCACCGTGGTGTGATCTGTGAGAAGTGCGGCGTTGAAGTGACCCAGACTAAAGTGCGTCGTGAGCGCATGGGCCACATTGAACTGGCGTCTCCAACTGCCCACATCTGGTTCCTGAAATCTCTGCCGTCCCGTATCGGCCTGCTGCTGGATATGCCGCTGCGCGATATCGAACGTGTTCTGTACTTCGAATCTTATGTGGTTATCGAAGGCGGGATGACGAACCTGGAACGTAACCAGATTCTGACCGAAGAACAGTATCTGGATGCGCTGGAAGAGTTCGGTGACGAGTTTGACGCGAAGATGGGTGCGGAAGCGATCCAGGCCCTGCTGAAGAGCATGGATCTGGAGCAAGAGTGCGAGCAGCTGCGTGAAGAGCTGAACGAAACCAACTCCGAAACCAAACGTAAAAAGCTGACCAAGCGTATCAAACTGCTGGAAGCATTCGTTCAGTCTGGTAACAAACCAGAGTGGATGATCCTGACCGTTCTGCCGGTTCTGCCGCCAGATCTGCGTCCGTTGGTTCCGCTGGATGGTGGTCGTTTTGCGACTTCTGACCTGAACGATCTGTATCGTCGCGTCATTAACCGTAACAACCGTCTGAAACGTCTGCTGGATCTGGCGGCGCCGGACATCATCGTACGCAACGAAAAACGTATGCTGCAGGAAGCGGTTGACGCCCTGCTGGATAACGGTCGTCGCGGTCGTGCGATCACCGGTTCTAACAAACGTCCTCTGAAATCTTTGGCCGATATGATCAAAGGTAAACAGGGTCGTTTCCGTCAGAACCTGCTCGGTAAGCGTGTTGACTACTCCGGTCGTTCTGTTATCACCGTAGGTCCATACCTGCGTCTGCATCAGTGCGGTCTGCCGAAGAAAATGGCACTGGAACTGTTCAAACCGTTCATCTACGGCAAGCTGGAACTGCGTGGCCTCGCCACCACCATCAAAGCCGCGAAGAAAATGGTTGAGCGTGAAGAAGCTGTCGTTTGGGATATCCTGGACGAAGTTATCCGCGAACACCCGGTACTGCTGAACCGTGCACCAACACTGCACCGTTTGGGTATTCAGGCATTTGAACCGGTACTGATCGAAGGTAAAGCAATCCAGCTGCACCCGCTGGTTTGTGCGGCCTATAACGCCGACTTCGATGGTGACCAGATGGCTGTTCACGTACCGCTGACGCTGGAAGCCCAGCTGGAAGCGCGTGCGCTGATGATGTCTACCAACAACATCCTGTCTCCAGCGAACGGCGAGCCAATCATCGTTCCTTCTCAGGACGTTGTACTGGGTCTGTACTACATGACCCGTGATTGTGTTAACGCCAAAGGCGAAGGCATGGTGCTGACCGGCCCGAAAGAAGCTGAGCGTATTTATCGCGCTGGCCTGGCCTCTCTGCATGCGCGCGTTAAAGTGCGTATCACCGAATACGAAAAAGATGAAAACGGTAAGTTTGTTGCGAAAACCAGCCTGAAAGACACGACCGTTGGCCGTGCGATTCTGTGGATGATCGTACCTAAAGGTCTGCCGTTCACTATCGTGAACCAGGCACTGGGTAAGAAAGCGATCTCCAAGATGCTGAACACCTGTTACCGTATTCTGGGGCTGAAACCGACCGTTATTTTTGCGGACCAGACGATGTACACCGGCTTTGCTTATGCAGCGCGTTCAGGTGCATCTGTAGGTATTGATGACATGGTCATCCCGGAGAAAAAACACGAGATCATCTCTGAAGCGGAAGCGGAAGTTGCTGAGATCCAGGAGCAGTTCCAGTCTGGTCTGGTAACAGCGGGCGAACGCTATAACAAAGTTATCGATATCTGGGCCGCGGCGAACGATCGTGTATCCAAAGCGATGATGGACAACCTGCAGACTGAAACCGTCATTAACCGTGACGGCGTAGAAGAGCAGCAGGTTTCCTTCAACAGCATCTACATGATGGCCGACTCCGGTGCGCGTGGTTCTGCAGCACAGATTCGTCAGCTGGCAGGTATGCGTGGTCTGATGGCGAAGCCAGATGGCTCCATCATCGAAACGCCAATCACCGCGAACTTCCGTGAAGGTCTGAACGTACTCCAGTACTTCATCTCCACGCACGGTGCGCGTAAAGGTCTGGCGGATACCGCACTGAAAACCGCGAACTCCGGTTATCTGACGCGTCGTCTGGTTGACGTTGCGCAGGACCTGGTGGTCACCGAAGACGATTGTGGCACCCTCGAAGGTATCACCATGACCCCGGTTATCGAGGGTGGTGATGTTAAAGAGCCGCTGCGCGATCGCGTTCTGGGCCGTGTCACTGCTGAAGATATTCTGAAGCCGGGTACTGCAGACATTCTGGTTCCACGTAACACACTGCTTCACGAGCACATGTGTGACCTGCTGGAAGCTAACTCTGTTGACTCTGTGAAAGTACGTTCAGTCGTATCCTGTGACACCGACTTTGGTGTATGTGCACACTGCTACGGTCGTGACCTGGCGCGTGGCCACATCATCAACAAAGGTGAAGCAATCGGCGTTATCGCTGCACAGTCCATCGGTGAGCCGGGTACACAGCTGACGATGCGTACGTTCCACATCGGTGGTGCGGCATCTCGTGCGGCTGCTGAATCCAGCATCCAGGTGAAAAACAAAGGTAGCATCAAGCTCAGCAACGCGAAATCGGTTGTGAACTCCAGCGGTAAGTTGGTAGTGACCTCCCGTAACACCGAGCTGAAACTGATCGACGAATTCGGTCGTACCAAAGAGAGCTATAAAGTCCCTTACGGTGCTGTCATGGCGAAAGGTGATGGTGAGCAGGTTGCTGGCGGCGAAACCGTAGCAAACTGGGATCCGCATACCATGCCGGTTATCACCGAAGTAGCGGGCTTCATTCGCTTCACCGACATGATCGACGGCCAGACGATTACTCGTCAGACCGACGAACTGACCGGTCTCTCCTCGCTGGTGGTTCTGGATTCTGCAGAACGTACCGCAGGTGGTAAAGATCTGCGTCCGGCGTTGAAAATTGTTGATGCGAACGGTAACGACGTTCTGATCCCAGGCACCGATATGCCTGCTCAGTACTTCCTGCCGGGCAAAGCGATTGTTCAGTTGGAAGATGGTATCCAGATCGGTGCTGGTGATGCTCTGGCGCGTATTCCGCAGGAATCCAGTGGTACCAAAGATATCACCGGTGGTCTGCCGCGCGTTGCGGATCTGTTCGAAGCACGTCGTCCGAAAGAGCCAGCAATCCTTGCGGAAATCAGCGGTATCATTTCCTTCGGTAAAGAAACCAAAGGGAAGCGTCGTCTGGTGATCACCCCGCTGGATGGTAGCGATCCGTACGAAGAGATGATTCCGAAATGGCGTCAGCTTAACGTGTTCGAAGGTGAACGTGTAGAACGTGGTGACGTGGTTTCCGACGGTCCGGAAGCACCGCATGACATTCTGCGTCTTCGTGGTGTTCACGCTGTTACGCGTTACATCACCAACGAAGTCCAGGACGTTTACCGTCTGCAAGGCGTTAAGATTAACGATAAACACATCGAAGTTATCGTTCGTCAGATGCTGCGTAAAGCGACCATTGAAAATGCAGGTAGCTCCGACTTCCTGGAAGGCGAACAGGTTGAATACTCTCGCGTTAAGATTGCTAACCGCGATCTGGAAGCGAACGGCAAAATCGCAGCAACCTATGCTCGCGACCTGCTGGGTATCACTAAAGCGTCTCTGGCAACCGAGTCCTTCATCTCTGCAGCATCGTTCCAGGAAACTACCCGTGTCCTGACCGAAGCGGCTGTTGCAGGTAAGCGTGATGAACTGCGCGGTCTGAAAGAGAACGTTATCGTGGGTCGTCTGATCCCGGCTGGTACGGGTTATGCGTACCATCAGGATCGTATGCGTCGTCGTGCAGCAGGCGAACTGCCAGCAGCACCGCAGGTCACTGCAGAAGATGCATCCGCGAGCCTGGCAGAACTGCTGAACGCAGGTCTGGGCGGTTCTGACAACGAGTAATCGTTGCTGATACGTTAGCTTAAGTTAAGCTGCACCCCAAAGGTTGGATACCAACTGAGTAAGGTGCAGTTTTTTTTGCCTTTTTTCTACTCACTTCCTCTTCTCTTTCTGATTAAAACTCTCACTCCTCTTAAGAAGTAAAATCCAAGATTAATTAAAATGAAATGGTGTTTTAGTTGTGTGCGTCACAATTTCTTTTCTGCCATTTGTTAAAATGCACACCGTTAGCAGGTGTTTTATCCATACCATTTAATTGACCCAAAGAGAGGGCCTTATCTTCAACTCTTATTGTTAAGTTTTATATTCAGATTTATAGCTACTGGTTAAATTTACCAGTGCTTCATTATATTTTTAACAATGTATTTCTTGCCTCGGTTGCGGCAGCATAAAAATAATTAATCTGAGGTTTATTTCTCAGGAATCGGCTCGTTTCAATATTACTGAAATACTAACTATAAGACATAAAGAATTAACGGTTGATTATTACTTACGGTGAGAAGGGTTTATTCTATGGATTACGTGATAAAAATACTTGGCACGCCTGCCATTATTATCGCTTTTATTGCATTTTTAGGACTGGCATTACAAAGAAGCAGCATCAGTAATATTGTTAAAGGCACACTTTTGGCCTTTATTGGTTTTGTACTGATTAAAACCGGGGGCAGTATTCTTGGCGGCGTGCTGACCATGTTCAGTGACCTGTTCACCAATGCCTTCGGCCTGCGGGGCGTGGTGCCCAGCAACGAAGCAATTATGGCTCTGACTATTGATAAACTTGGGCGACCTGCCGCTTTTATCCTTTTCTTTGCCATGATTATCAATATATTGATGGCACGTTATACCCGATTTAAAGCTATCTATTTGTCGCTGCATTTAATTGTCTTTATGTCTTTCTCAGTAACCGCTGCGCTTATCGGGCTGGGGTATAGTGAACAATTTGCAATTATTTTCGGTTCGCTTGTTATTGGCTGCTATATGGCCGTGTTCCCGACAATCCTTTCCCGCTTTAGCCGCAAGATCATAGGCCATAATGATTACTGTATTGCCCATGCGGCATCCAGTTCGTACATTATTGGCTCCTACCTCGGCAAGTGGTTTGGTAATACCGCTACCAATGTTGAAGAAGTAAAAGTCAGCGATAAGTTCAGCTTCCTGAAAAACCCGGACGTCGCGACATTCATCACCATGTTCTGCCTGCTAGGGGTCTCTTCCCTATTTGCAGAGCCGGCGTACCTCGAAAAAATGCTGGCGGGTAAGCCCTATCTGGTCTGGCTGTTAGAAAAATCAGCAACCTTTGCTGGTGGTTTGTATATCGCCAAAAAAGGCGTCGTGATGTTCACGGAAGAAATTGTTCCGGCGTTCAAAGGGTTTTCACAAATCGTCGCACCGGGCTCTATCCCGGCAGTGGACCCGATGGTGCTTTTCGATAAATCACCTAACGCCGTGTTGATCGGGTTTTTAGTCAGCTTTATGGCCGAGCTGTTCTGCGTGGCTCTGTTCCCGATGATTGGCCTGCCGATTATTATTCCTGGCATTATGGCGAGCTTTATCACTGGTGGCAGTGCGGCAATCTTCGGTAATGCGACAGGGGGATTCAGAGGCGCAATTATCGCCAGCTTTGTCAATGGCCTGCTACTTTGTGTTCTTCCGGCCCTGGTACTTCCGCTGTTCAGCCATCTTGGCGTAGACAGCGTCACCTTTGCCGACCCTGACTTTACCTTCTTGTCCGCTATCATCAAATATACGTTTGGCTTAGGTCATTAATTCTGCAGCAGGCCGGCTCTCAGGCCTGCATATTCTTTTTTAGCGAGGTGTCATGATGTTTATTTATAAAAAAGAGACGGTTCTCCAGGATCTGGGTAACGGCGTCAGCCGCAGAATTCTGGCCCATGGCGGAGGCATGATGGCGGTGGAAGTCAATTTCACCGAAGGTGCCGTAGGGCCAATGCATAGCCACCCACATGAGCAACTGACGTATGTGTTGTCGGGGCGCTTCAGCTTTACGATTGATGGCGTAACAAAAGAGGTCAGCGCCGGCGATACCCTCTATAAAAAGCCAAATGTTGAACACGGCTGCGTTTGTCTGGAGGCGGGAACCTTACTGGATACCTTCACGCCGCAACGCGAAGACTTTCTGTCTTAACATTTTTGCTTCGAATGAAAGAAAAACCCGCTCTGGCGGGTTTTTTAATACCCAAAAACCCTCAAAAAAGACCTCGATCGTGTTTCAGGACGCGCCAGATGTGCAGGGCTGCTAAAAAAGCCGGGTGTTCATTAACCGGGGATATCCCTATGTTTCGTTATTTTTTTCTATTCTTCATCACTGCTTTATTCAGTCATCTGGCCAGTGCAGACGTCGGTTTTCGTCAGTTCACACTCAATAATGGGGACGACCGTGCTACTGACGTTACCCTTTGGTATCCCACTTCTGATAAAGGAAAATCTGCACAGGTAGGTGAGAACCGTGTATTTCTCGGTACGCCTGCCTTGAATGATGCCCAGCCTATCGCCCAGCCTCATCCTCTTTTATTACTTTCTCACGGTTATGGCGGCAACTGGCGCAACCTGAACTGGCTGGCCAGTGGAATGGCGCAGCAGGGCTATATCGTGGCCGCGGTCGATCATCCCGGCACCACAACCCGAAACAAAGACAAGCTTGCGGCACAGCAGCTTTGGCAGCGCCCGCATGACCTGACGCTTTTGCTCAGCCATTTATTGAAAAAACCTGAGCTTGCCGGGCCGGTCGACCCCGAGCGCATTGCGGCCGTTGGCCACTCTCTTGGAGGCTGGACAGTCATCGAACTGGCGGGTGGGAAGTTCTCAACGGATCGCTTTTTGGCGGATTGCAAAATCCATCAGGCTTTAGGCGGCTGCAAACTGGCGCAGGTGTTGGGCATTGATAAGCCTGAGTCACGGGCTCCGCTGGCGGTAAGCCAGGGTGACGGGCGCATCAAAGCGGTGGTCTCTCTGGATTTAGGACTGGCTCGGGGCTTCACGCCTGAAAGCCTGGCGCAGATCTCGCTACCCGTACTGGTGATGGCCGCGCAGGCTGACAGCGATGACGTTCCCGCCCGGCTTGAATCGGGTTATCTGTTCGATTCACTCCCGAAAAATCGTCGTCACTACGTCAGTGTGGCGGGGGCGACGCATTTCAGCTTTATGCAAGTGTGTAAACCCGGTGCCGTGGCGTTGATTGAGGCCCAGGATCCAGGCGATGGCATCGTGTGTCGCGACGGCGGGAGTCTGCCTCGGCAGGCCATCCATCAGCAGTTGTTCATGACGATAAGTCAGTTTTTAAATCAGACGCTGCGTTATCAGCCGCCGCACGGCGATAATCACCAGGGCTCATCCCGCTGACGCGCGTAAATTCACGGTTAAAGTTGGATTTTGTGGAAAAACCAGCCTCCAGCATGATTTGAGTCACCGGCGCGCCTGACTGCACTAATAAGCGCTGTGCATGCTGTATACGAAAGCCATTAATCCACTGGGAAACATTGCAGCCCCTTACACGGTTGATGGCCCGGGATATCTGTCGTGCGGGTATCCCGGTTTTTCGTGCCAGCCCCTGTAAAGAGAGATCCGGGTCGAGGAAAAGCGTGCGCGTGGTAAGCGCGTTTTCCAGTTCCTGACAGAGCGTATGGACTTCAGGATCCTCAGCCTCTGGTTCCTCTACTTCGGGTTCGGTAGCCTCTACGGCTATGTGGGGTGGGGGTGACGCGATTTTTCGTCCCGTGAACAAAATCGCCAGGCAAATAAAGGGCAACAAGAGACCTTGTGAAATTGCAACCAGCACCGGCGCATGTCGCCCATGGTACTGACTAAAATCATACGCTATTGCGATATCCGTCAGGCTGGAAAAGCACAGGAAGCATCCTGCGGCAAACGCCATCACCGAGGTTGTCGGTGAATCGCTAAGCCGCGTTAAGATAAAAGCATCAGCGCCCAACAGGGCCGTTCTGAGTAGCGCAATGCCATACCCCAGATAAAGCAGCACCAGCACGGCATCCGTTGCATCGGGCCTGGCAAGATTCACCAGCAGGGCGAGGATGGGCGGTATAACGGACGTCGAAATATGCCAGCCGCGCTTCTGCCCGGTAAGATCGGTAAAGCAGCGCCATACCAGCGGCGGGAAAAGTATCGCCAGCAGCGATTGAAGCTGCCGAAATAGCACGTCATCAAACGCCCAACGCAGGGCAGACATCATGACCAGAAGCGTACAACCGATGATGAAGTACATCACCCCCCGCGATTTCTCACCCGGCTGCAGGCAAACTTTGGCCAGTAAAATAAGCAGCACGAAAAGCGTAAAGACGGGAAAAGGGAGCGAAGGCATAGGTAACCTGGGTCCTGATGTGGCTTAACAGAAACAATGCTCCTGTTGTGCCATAAATGACGGGAAAATACACGCCACCAGATAGCGCGTTGACAGCGTATAAAAAGCAAAATGCCCGACACTTCGGGCATCATGCATGACTGATGAAAATCTTATTATGCGTTAACGGGCGGCAGGCGGCGGTACAGTTCTATCATATCGCCCGCCAAATCCTGGATGACCATGGCATTCATCAGGTGATCCTGCGAATGCACGGTAATTAGATTGACCGGCAATTTACCGGTTCCTTCGTCAAGACCGATGAGCTGGGTCTGGATTTTATGCGCATTCTTCACAAATTCGTGTGATTCTTCCATCGCCTGTTCGGCACCGGCGAAGTCGCCCTTGCGTGCCAGTTGCAAGGCTGTCAGCGCCTGACTACGTGCTGCACCGGCGTTAACCAGCAGCTCCATGATAATGGTTTCTAAATCTTCCACGCGCTTACTCCATCAGCTTGAGGGCTTTTTCCAGAACGACATCACCTTTCATCATGCCGTAATCCATCATGTCGATAACGGCGACTTTTTTACCTAACGGATCGGCCTGTGCCTGCAGTTTGGCCTGCTCATATTTGACTTGCGGCCCTAACAGTACGATGTCTGCCGTGGCGATATTGTCTTTAAATTCCGCTACCGGAACCGCCTTAATAGTGACTTCTACCCCTTTTTTCTGCGCTGCGTCTTTCATGCGTTGAACCAGCATGCTGGTGGACATTCCCGCAGCACAGCATAAAACGATGTTTTTCATAGTCAGCCTCGATGTGGATGGGATAACTGATAATTATCCCGCGAGGGCCGCTTCAACAACCGCATTTCCATGAATGTGTGTATAGCATCACAAACATTCACCCTTCTGGCTGAAACCGGTTACAGTGAGGTTGACGAACGGGAGGAAAGCGACTCATTGCGCAGGACTATCTGATTTTTGCCTTGCTGTTTGGCCTGGTATAAGGCCGCATCAACACCACTAACGAGTTGTTCCAGCGATTCCATCCGCCACTCGCCGAGTCCTCCGCTGAAGGTGACAAAGAGTCCCTCTTCGCGCCAGTCCCTGCTGGCAACCTGCATTCGCCATTGCTCAAGCAGCTGCCGTGCCTCGGGGAGGTTTTGTTGTGGGAAGATCACTGCAAACTCTTCACCGCCGTAGCGGTAAAGCGAGATGTGCTTTGGTTGCAAAACCTGCAACCCTTCACGCGCCACGTTGCGCAGGACAATATCGCCGCTCAGGTGCCCCCAGGTGTCATTGATGGATTTGAAGTTGTCGATATCCACCATCGCCAGCGCAAAAGGCTGATGGTTGTTCATCAGCGCGGCGATGTCGTTATCAAAAGCCCGACGGTTTTTACAATTCGTCAGCGCATCCATCGTGGCCTGCCTGACCCAGGCCTGCTCCCGCTCTTTGTTAGTGGCTATCGCTTTACTTAACATTGCCTCCAGCTTCGGCGTCTGTTGTACGTCACCGGTCTTAATGGCATTGAGGATATTCATTAACACTGTGCGAGAGGCGTAACGCAAATACAGGCCGAACAGAAGGACAATGAGCGCGGCTGCGCCAAAGCCCCACACCACGACGAGCGTTTCATCGCGCAGAAGATTTTCCAGCGTGTTTCCCGGCACAATATAGATAGCGAACCAGTCCGGATTGGTCAGTGAGCTGTAATAAAGCCAGCTATTTCGTTGAGTGTCATGGAACATGCCCTCGCCGCTGTTCATCTCTTTCATGCGCGACTGTTGTGAAAACGGCGCAAAAAGTACGCCCGTATCGGGGTGCAACATGACCCGGCCACTGCGGTCGACCACAAAAAACTCTCCCTGCATGGGAGATTGCATGGTTCTTAGCCCGTGGCTAATAGAGGCCAGGTCGAGGTGAAAGGCCAGCGTACCTTTCAGTGTTCCCTCCGGGGAGACAACAGGTTTATAAACCGTAACGGTGGGGTGATGGGTAAAGTAATCGTCGTAGACGCCGGTGTACTGGCTGAATGCAGTCGCTTCCGCCTGATGGACGAACCAGGGGCGTGTTTTCGCGTCATAACGCTGACTCTCTTCACTGGCGAAAACGGCCGGTGCGCGCAGGTAGTGGCCCTGTGGGTCAGCCAGTGAAATAGAGGAGACCGAAGGCATCAGCCTCAGTAGCTGCATCAGAGATTGTAGCCCCTCGGGTGAGGCCAGATTTACCGCGTTGTCGAGACGGTTGTAACGAGAAAAGTAGGCTGCTGCCTGGTTGAGAATATAATCATTCTCCTGAAAAACGGCTTCCGTATAGTTGACCGCAATATTATGGGTAAAGGTTTGGTTAACTTTATGATAGTTATCGGTAATATCTTTTCTTTGGCTTAGGGTAACCAGCGCTGCGATCACCGCCAGGCACAAAAATATGCCGGTAAAACTCAGCAGAATGGGCGTAGTGAAGGAAAGTTTTCGGCTATGCATATTCGTTATCTTGAAAGCGTTAGACAATCATCCTGGAAGTATAGGTAAGCGCGGCGGCTGACTGATGTCAATTTACAGGCGAGGGTCTGCCGCTGAAAGGGAGGCGGGGTGACTGAGAATGGCGCGTCACCCCGGTCAGCATCCCGTGCTGACATCAGCAGCATAAAGAATCGGGGAGCGAAACCTCCACTCCCTGATGCTTGTTGTTCGGGACGGCGCGAAAATAATCAGCGTGTTGCAGCAACGCGCTGACCGTTATGCGGCGCGCGCCCAAGATAACTGTCCCAGTCTTTCCAGACCGGTTGTAACCCTCTCTCTTCCAGCGCACGGGCCACGTCTTCCGGTCGGCGAGCATCGTGCGGCGAAAACTGCTCCAGTTCAGGGTGATTATCGGCATAACCACCAGGCTGGGTTTTTGAGAACGCGCTGACGTTATTGATCGCCAGTGGAATGACATTATCGCGAAACCAGGGCGACTCCCGGGTGGAGAGCGAAAGTTCAATCTCTGGAGAGAACAAGCGGAAGGCGCAGATGGTCTGCACCAGTTGCCGCTCATCCATGAGTGACGCAGGTTCTATCCCCCCCGCGCAGGGCCGCAGGCGCGGGAACGAAACAGAATAACGGCTTTGCCAGTAGTGTTGTTGCAACCACATCAGGTGTTCCGCCATCATGTAACAGTCCACCCGCCAGCTGTCGGAAAGGCCGATTAACGCGCCGAGGCCAATTTTGTCGATACCGGCCTGACCGAGCCTGTCGGGGGTTTCCAGTCGCCAGAAGAAATCCTGTTTCTTCCCTTTCAGATGATGACGGGCATACTGCGCCTCATGCCAGGTTTCCTGGTAGACCATCACCCCGTCCAGGCCAAGCGTTTTCAGTTCGGCATACTCCTCCGTCGACATCGGTTGCACCTCCATCTGTAAAGAGGCGAACTGGCTGCGGATTCCAGGCAGGTGCTGACGAAAATAGTCCATTCCCACTTTTCCCTGATGTTCACCGGTCACCAGCAGCAGGTGCTCGAATCCCATCTCGCGAATAGCGGCGCACTCGCGCGCAATCTCCGCCCCCTCCAGCGTCTTGCGCTTGATGCGGTTGCTCATTGAGAAGCCGCAATAGGTGCAGTCATTGGCGCACAGGTTGGAGAGATAAAGCGGGACGTAAAAGCTCACCGTATTGCCAAAACGCTGCCGCGTCAGGCGCTGTGCTTTTTGCGCTAAAGGTTCCAGGTATGCGCTGGCGGCAGGAGAGAGCAGGGCCATTAAACCGTCACGGCTGAGCTCGGTGGCATTCAGCGCCCGTTCCACATCGGCGGGGGTCTTGCTGTGGATGCGAAGCCGGATGTCATCCCAGTCCAGCGTGCGCCAGCGTTCGGTAAAGGTCTTCACGCGCTGACCTCCAGAAAGCCGGTTAGCGGGCTGGTGGCGCTGGCGTACTGACGGCGCGCGCCAGGAATCGCCTGCCGGGCGAGTACGCCTGCCTCCACCGCAAGGCGGAAGGCGTGCGCCATCTGCACCGGGTTATCCGCCACCGCGATGGCCGTATTCACCAGCACTGCACTGGCACCCATCTCTAACGCCTGGGTGGCGTGACTGGGGGCTCCGATTCCGGCATCCACCACCACCGGTATCGTCGCCTGTTCGATGATGATTTCCAGCATGGCTCGGGTTTCCAGCCCCTGATTAGAACCAATTGGCGCGCCGAGTGGCATCACGGCGGCACACCCGACCTCTTCGAGACGCTTACATAGCACCGGATCCGCACCGCAGTAAGGGAGAACGACAAACCCCTGTTTGACTAAGGCCTCCGCGGCCTTAAGCGTTTCGATAGGGTCAGGAAGCAGCCAGCGGGCATCGGGATGAATCTCCAGTTTCAGCCAGTGGGTGCCCAGTGCTTCCCGCGCCAGTTGAGCGGCAAAAATGGCCTCTTCTGCTGTCTTTGCCCCGGAGGTATTGGGCAACAGGGTGACGCCTGCGGCGATCAACGGGCCGAGAATGGCGTCATTCTGCTGACGCAAATCCACGCGCTTCATAGCCAGCGTGACCAGTTGGCTACCCGAAGCACGTATGGCGTCGATCATCATCGCTGATGAGGCGAACTTGCCGGTGCCGGTAAACAGATGTGAATCAAAGGTTTTATCAGCAATACGTAACATCTCAGCCCCCTGCAATAACCTGAAAAAGCAGGATCTGGTCGCCGTCCTGCACATGATGATGTTCCCACCGCTCGCGCGGCAGGATCTGCTGGTTAAGCGCCAGTGCGGCGCCGGGTTTGAGCTGATCGAGTCGGGTGAGTAGCGCCGTCACGGTCAACGTGGTGTCGAGAACCATAGGGGCGTCATTGAACATAATTTGCATGAAGCCCTCCACAGACCGGGCAACCGTGCGCCCGGCGTAGCGCCAGGCTTCGCCAACTGCTGGCGCGGGCATCAAACAGACGCAGCTCGCCAGTATGGGTCTGCATACCGCTCAACAGCTTAATGGCTTCCAGCGCCTGAAGCGTGCCCATCACTCCCACCACCGGGCCAATGACGCCTGCCGTTCGGCAGTTACGTTCGGGTTCGCGTTCATCAGGCCATAAGCAGCGGTAGCAGCCGTGAGTCCAGGGCGGCGTCAGCACCATCAACTGGCCGCCAAAGCCAACGGCGCTGGCGGTGATGAGTGGCGTATTGCTGCTGACGCAGGCGGCATTGATCGCCTGGCGGGTCGCCATGTTGTCGGTACAATCCAGTACCACATCGACACTGTTCACCGCCTCAAGGAGCGCATCGCCCATAAGACGTTGCTCAAGGGCAATCAGTGAAATGTCCGGGTTCAGCCGCCCCAGGCGCTGTTTCGTCACCTGAGATTTCGAGCGGGCGAGGTCGTCCGTGGTGAAGAGGATTTGGCGTTGCAGGTTGCTCAGATGCACGTCGTCATCGTCCGCCAGCACCAAGGTACCGACGCCTGCGCCCGCAAGGTAAAGCGCTGCCGGGGAGCCCAGGCCACCGAGCCCGACAATCAGCACCCGGCTGGCGAGCAGCTTCTGTTGCCCGTCAATGGCGATATCGTCCAGCAGGATCTGGCGGCTGTAGCGCATAAAGTCACGATCGTTCATCGCCCACCCCCGCAAGTTTCAGCAACTGCGCCGTGGCCTCGCGCCAGTCAGGAGCCTGTGTAATGGCACTGACCACCGCAATGCTGCCGACACCGGTGGCCAGTACCTCAGGCGCACGTGCAAGGCTAATGCCGCCGATAGCCACCGTCGGGTAATCTGCCAGTCGTTCGATATGGGCAGCGAGCTGCGCCAGCCCCTGCGGCGCAGAGGGCATCTGCTTGGTTTGCGTCGGGAAAACATGGCCGAGCGCGATGTAAGAGGGACGCGCGGCCAATGCAATATCGATCTCCATGTCATCATGGGTGGAGACCCCAAGGCGCAACCCGGCGGCACGAATGGCCGCAAGATCGGTGGTCTCCAGGTCTTCCTGACCGAGATGCACGCCATAGGCATTGTGCTTCACCGCCAGTCGCCAGTAGTCATTGATAAACAGGCGGGCGTCATAGCGACGCCCCAGGGCAATGGCCGCCACAACGTCGGCTTCCACCTCGTCATCACGCTTATCTTTGATGCGTAGCTGAAGGGTTCGCACACCCGCGTCGAGCAGGCGTTCAATCCATTCCACGCTATCGACCACCGGGTAAAGCCCGAGGCGAAAGGGGACTGCGGGGAAATCTGGCTGGTACATCAGGCTTCCTCCCGCTTCAGGTAGATTTCACCGCCTTTGGCGCGGAAGTTCTCTGACATATCCGCCATCCCCACGTCGATGGTTTGCGCGGCGGCGTAGTCGCGCACTTCCTGGCTGATTTTCATTGAGCAGAATTTCGGCCCGCACATGGAGCAGAAGTGGGCGACTTTGCCGGATTCCTGCGGCAGGGTTTCATCGTGATACGCACGGGCGGTGAACGGGTCGAGCGCCAGGTTGAACTGGTCTTCCCAGCGGAATTCGAAGCGCGCTTTCGACATGGCGTTATCGCGGATCTGCGCGCCAGGGTGGCCTTTGGCAAGATCCGCGGCGTGAGCGGCAATCTTGTAGGTAATCAGCCCCTGTTTAACATCTTCTTTGTTCGGCAGGCCGAGATGCTCTTTCGGCGTGACATAACAGAGCATGGCGCAGCCAAACCAGCCGATCATCGCCGCGCCAATCCCGGAGGTGAAATGGTCGTAGCCCGGTGCGATATCGGTGGTCAGCGGCCCCAGGGTGTAGAACGGCGCTTCGTGACAGTGCTCCAGCTCTTCGGTCATGTTGCGACGAATCATCTGCATCGGCACGTGTCCCGGGCCCTCAATCATCACCTGAACGTCATATTCCCAGGCGATTTTGGTCAGCTCGCCGAGGGTGTGCAGCTCGGCAAACTGGGCTTCGTCGTTGGCATCCTGAATCGAACCCGGACGCAGGCCATCGCCCAGTGACAGCGACACATCGTAGGCGGCGCAGATTTCACAAATCTCGCGGAAATGTTGATAGAGGAAGTTTTCCTGATGATGAGAGAGACACCACTTCGCCATAATGGAGCCACCCCGCGAGACGATGCCGGTCAGGCGTTTGGCAGTCATCGGCACGTAGCGCAGCAGTACGCCTGCATGAATCGTGAAATAGTCCACGCCCTGCTCGGCCTGCTCCAGCAGGGTATCGCGGAACGCTTCCCAGGTGAGATCTTCGGCAATGCCGTTGACCTTCTCCAGCGCCTGGTAGATGGGCACCGTACCAATCGGCACCGGGCTGTTACGCAGGATCCACTCACGGGTTTCATGAATATAGCGCCCGGTGGAGAGGTCCATCACCGTATCCGCACCCCAGCGCGTTGACCACACCAGTTTTTCCACTTCCTCTTCAATAGAAGAGGTGACCGCCGAGTTACCAATGTTGGCGTTCACCTTTACGAGGAAATTGCGACCGATGATCATCGGTTCCGATTCCGGGTGGTTGATGTTAGCGGGGATGATGGCGCGTCCGGCGGCCACTTCGTCACGCACAAATTCCGGGGTGATGTTCTCCGGCAGGCGGGCGCCAAAGCCTTCACCCGGGTGCTGGTGGCGCAGTACTTCGCCACGGATACGCTCACGCCCCATGTTTTCGCGGATGGCGATAAACTCCATCTCCGGGGTAATAATACCTTTACGCGCATAGTGAAGCTGTGTGACACACTGACCGGATTTTGCCCGCTTCGGCGTCAGCAAACCGCTAAAACGCAGCTCATCCAGACCGTCATCCGCCAGGCGCGCTTTGGTATAGGCTGAACTGCGGTCGGTCAGTGCTTCGCTGTCGGCACGGGCCTCAATCCATGGCTGACGCAGTTTTGCCAGGCCCTGCTGTACATCGATAGCCACATTCGGGTCGCCATAGGGACCGGACGTGTCATAGACCGGAATCGCCTCGTTTTCTTCGTATTGAGGGTTGTCTTTTGAGCCACCGATGAGCGTCGGACTGAGCTGGATTTCACGCATGGGAATGCGGATGTCGGCGCGTGAGCCGGAGATGTAAATGCGTTTTGAGTTGGGAAAGGCGGTCCCTTCCAGCGTGTCGATGAAGTGTTGCGCCTGGGCGCGTTGTTCACGACGGGTCAGTTTAGTAGTGGTAGACATAGCTCATATTCCAAAAGTTAAGGACATGGCTTGTCAGACGACGGATGGAGTAATAGATGTGCGCGGCCCGTAGAGGCAGCAGCATAAAGCTGGATTACTCTTGTTCCCTTCGCAGGTATTAGCCTGATCAGGTTCCGCGGATCCCGAATAAACGGTCTCAGCCTTTTTCACTTCATCCTTCACGCTGCCTCTTTGTTGGCTGCGTCAACTCACCCCAGTCACTTACTTATGTAAGCTCCGGGGATTCACTGACATGCCGCCTCGACGCATCGCGAATGCTATTGTGAAAATATAGGCACTCCGACAAGAAAAACCCCCTCAGTCGCAGGGGGCTGTATGTAAACTACGTGTTAATCAGAAAGAACTCAAGCAGGGCGCGCCATTCCGCTTTCGTCATTGGCGCTCTCTTTCAAATTGTTGTCGAACGCCAGCACGATCAACTTATCTTCCAGCGTAAAGCGTGCGGCAAGGGCTTCGCCGATGTCGGACAGCGCCTGCTGGAATCCAATGTAATTGTCATTGTCGATAGCATTCTCCAGGCTGGAGTCGTAGTACTCCATGATTTCCAGGGTGTTGGCTTCGAGGAGAGGGTAAATCTGCGTGGAGGCTAAAAGTGGGCTGGTCCCTTCCATTTCGCCGATAATCCGTTCATAAATATTAAAATGACCGGCAGAAAGATACTCGACCAGGTTATGACAAAATTCGTCCAGCGCTTTTTCATTCAGCTGCATGTACGAGCCTTTTCCAGGTGTTATGCCAACCAGGTTGTAGTAATGAACCAGTAGCTGTTTTCGATTATACAGCCAGTTGTCGACCAGTTCGTTACTTCCTCCAATTCGTTCCGCCAGGGTGGCTAACTGGTTTAGCATAATTGACTCCGCAATATTAAGATTAAAAAACGCTCGAATGTAATAATAATGTTAACAACATGCCAGTAAAGCTAAGGTAGTGCAAACAAATGCATCGTATTATCGAGTCATCAGATCATGGCTGGTGGATCGTAAGCCATGAACAAAAATTATGGTTGCCCGGGGGAGAATTACCACTCGGTTATGCAGGAAATTTCGATCTTGTGGGGCAAAGCGCACTCCTGATAGGAGAATGGGAAGGCGATCCGGTGTGGATGATCCGTCAGAATCGACGTCAGGAGATGGGATCGGTTCGTCAGGTGATCGAGCAGGATCCCGGATTATTTCAACTGGCCGGGCGCGGAGTCCAGCTTGCTGAGTTTTATCGCTCGCACAAGTTTTGCGGTTATTGCGGCCATACTATGCACCCCAGCAAAACCGAGTGGGCCCTGTTATGTGACCACTGCCGTGAACGTTATTATCCGCAGATAGCCCCCTGCATTATCGTAGCCATACGCCGTGAAGATAAAATTCTCCTGGCCCAACATACTCGCCATCGCAATGGCATTTACACCGTTCTGGCCGGTTTTGTTGAGGTGGGCGAAACGCTGGAACAGGCCGTTGCCCGTGAAGTCATGGAAGAGAGCGGCATCAAAGTAAAAAACCTTCGCTACATCACCTCCCAACCATGGCCTTTCCCGCAATCGCTGATGACGGCGTTTATGGCGGAATACGACAGCGGGGAGATAGTCATCGATCCTAAGGAGCTGATTGATGCAGGCTGGTACCGCTACGACGACCTGCCGCTGCTGCCTCCGCCCGGCACCGTCGCCCGTCGTCTGATCGAAGATACGGTGGCGCAGTGTCGGGCAGAATATGAGTGACATGTTACACTGGGCGCATAAACGCTAAAGGAATGTAAACATGACCGAATTAAAAAACGATCGCTACCTTCGCGCACTCCAGCGCCAGCCCGTGGACGTGACGCCAGTCTGGATGATGCGTCAGGCCGGCCGCTATCTCCCGGAGTATAAAGCGACGCGCGCACAGGCGGGCGATTTCATGTCGCTGTGCAAAAATGCCGAGCTGGCGTGTGAAGTCACTCTGCAACCGCTGCGTCGTTACAAGCTGGATGCGGCCATCCTGTTTTCTGACATCCTGACCATCCCGGATGCGATGGGGCTAGGACTCTATTTCGAAGCGGGCGAAGGTCCTCGTTTTACCTCTCCTGTTACCTGTCATGCAGACGTTGAAAAACTGCCGGTGCCTGACCCGGAGCAAGAGCTGGGTTACGTCATGAACGCGGTGCGTACCATTCGCCGTGAACTGAAAGGCGAGGTTCCGCTGATCGGTTTCTCCGGGAGTCCGTGGACGCTGGCAACCTATATGGTGGAAGGCGGCAGCAGTAAAGCGTTTACCGTCATTAAAAAGATGATGTATGCCGAGCCGAAAACGTTGCATCTCTTGCTGGATAAGCTTGCCAGCAGCGTCACTCTGTACCTCAACGCGCAGATCAAAGCCGGTGCCCAATCGGTGATGATTTTCGACACCTGGGGCGGTGTGCTGACCGGGCGTGATTATCAGCAATTTTCACTCTATTACATGCACAAAATCGTCGATGGCCTGCTGCGTGAAAACGACGGTCGCCGCGTACCGGTAACGCTGTTTACCAAAGGCGGGGGCCAGTGGCTGGAAGCAATAGCAGACACCGGATGCGATGCACTGGGCCTCGACTGGACGACGGATATTGCCGATGCACGACGCCGTGTGGGCCACAAAGTGGCACTGCAGGGTAACATGGACCCTTCGATGCTTTATGCCGCACCTGCACGCATTGAAGAGGAAGTCGCGTCTATACTTGCTGGTTTCGGCCAGGGCGAAGGGCATGTGTTCAACCTCGGTCACGGCATCCACCAGGATGTCCCGCCAGAACATGCTGGCGTATTTGTGGAGGCGGTGCACAGGCTTTCTGCCCAGTATCACAAGTAAGGAGTGGTTATGGATCTCGCGTCGTTACGTGCTCAACAAATCGAACTTGCCTCTTCGGTTTCCCGTGAGGATCGTCTGGAAAAAGATCCTCCCGCCCTGATCGGCGGCGCGGATGTCGGGTTCGAGCAAGGCGGCGAGGTCACTCGCGCGGCGATGGTGTTGTTGACCTGGCCTGAACTGGAACTGGTTGAGTATAAAGTGGCGCGTATAGCGACCACCATGCCTTACATCCCCGGCTTTCTTTCATTTCGTGAATATCCTGCGCTGCTGGCGGCGTGGGAACAACTCTCACAAAAACCGGATCTGTTGTTTGTCGACGGCCACGGCATCTCACACCCTCGTCGTCTGGGTGTTGCCAGCCATTTTGGTCTGCTGGTGGATGTACCGACCATTGGGGTGGCCAAAAAACGGCTGTGCGGGAAATTCGAGCCGCTCTCTGATGAACCCGGCGCTCTGGCGCCGCTCATGGACAAAGGCGAGCAACTGGCGTGGGTGTGGCGCAGTAAAGCACGTTGCAATCCGCTGTTTGTGGCGACGGGGCATCGGGTAAGCACAGATACGGCGCTGGCATGGGTTCAGCGCTGCATGAAGGGCTATCGTCTTCCTGAACCGACCCGCTGGGCGGATGCGGTGGCGTCGGGGCGCCCGGCGTTCACGCGATGGCAGGCAATTCAGGGCTGATTCAGGTACACTGCGGCTAATTTCTGCCTTTGAGAATTCATCATGTTACAAAACCCGATTCACCTGCGTCTGGAGAAGCTCGCTACGTGGCAACATGTCACCTTTATGGCTTGCCTGTGCGAACGTATGTACCCCAATTACGCCATGTTCTGTCAGCAAACCGAGTTTGGCGATCCGCAGCTCTATCGCCGAATCGTTGATCTGGTGTGGGAAACTCTGACGGTTAAAGATGCCAAAGTGAACTTTGACAGTCAGCTGGAGAAACTGGAAGAGGCAATTCCTTCCGCTGACGACTACGATATGTACGGTGTCTACCCGGCGATCGATGCGTGTGTCGCGTTGAGCGACTTGATTCATGCTCTGCTGAGCGGTGAAGCGCTGGAGTACGCTATTGAGGTGAGTAAGACCTCAATCACTACCGTGGCAATGCTGGAGATGACGCAGGCGGGTCGTGAAATGACCGATGAAGAGTTGAAAGAGAACCCCGCAGTAGAGCAGGAATGGGACATCCAGTGGGAAATCTTCCGCCTTTTGGCTGCATGCGAAGAACGGGATATTGAGCTGATTAAAGGCCTGCGCGCAGACCTGCGTGAGGCTGGCGACAGTAATATCGGTATAAATTTGCAGCAATGAGACAACAAAACGTGATTTAACGCCTGTTTTGTCGTCCTGGAAGGCTTCCCTTCGCACCCCCGTCTGGTCTACATTTGGGGGGCGAAAAAAAGTGGCTATCGGTGCGTGTATGCAGGAGGGTGCTTTTGAGGCATTTCCGTCGCACTCGATGCTTAGCAAGCGATAAACACATTGAAAGGATAACTTATGAACAAGACTCAATTAATTGATGTAATTGCAGACAAAGCTGACCTGTCTAAAGTACAGGCTAAAGCTGCTCTGGAATCCACCCTGGCTGCGATTACTGAGTCTCTGAAAGAAGGCGATGCTGTACAACTGGTTGGTTTCGGTACCTTCAAAGTGAACCACCGCGCTGAGCGTACTGGCCGCAACCCGCAGACCGGTAAAGAAATCAAAATCGCCGCAGCTAACGTGCCGGCATTTGTTTCTGGTAAAGCACTGAAAGACTCTGTTAAGTAAGACAGCGTGGCAGTGAACAGTTTTATCGAAGGGGCTTTGCGGCCCCTTTTGTCTTTCTGGCGTCGGTCATTGATGCTGGGGGGCGTACTGTTACTGAGCGCCTGTAGTCACGACTCCTCCTTACCTCCTTTCACCGCCAGCGGCTATGCGGGTGACCAGGGCGCGGTGCGCTTATGGCGTAAAGACTCCGGGGACGAAACCCATATCCTTGCGGCTTTCAGTCCGTGGCATCGCGGCGAAACTTCACTGAGTGAATACCGCTGGCAGGGCGATGAGCTTAGCCTTATCGAACTCAATATCTACGGCAAGCAGCCGGAACACATTCGCGTACGCTTCGACGACCATGGCGAACTCAGCTTCATGCAGCGCGAGATCAACGGTCAGAAGCAACAGATCTCCAGCGATCAAATCGACCTTTACCACTATCGTGCGGATCAGATTCGCCAGACCAGCGATGCATTGCGTCAGGGCAGAGTTGTGCTACGTCAGGGGCGTTGGCACGCTAATGGTTCAGTGACGACCTGTGAAGGGCAAACCATAAAGCCTGAACTGGATGGATTGGCTATCAATCACATTCAACGGCGGCAGAATCACTCTTCAGCAGATGTGAGCGTTGCCTGGCTTGAAGGGCCGGAAGGGGCGCAGCTGCTGTTGGTCGCAAATGAAGATTTTTGCACCTGGCAGCCAACTGAGAAAAGCTTCTGAGACGAGTGTAATGCGTCACCCTCTCCCGAATGGGGAGAGGGTGAGAGTCAGGGTAAATTACTTCCCTTGTTCGCGTGCAATCGCGCGGTAACCAATATCCTTGCGGCTAAAGCTGCCATTCCATTGAATATCCGTCATCAAAGCATTCGCGCGTTGCTGGGCTTGGGCAACCGTTTCACCCAGTGCAGTTACGCAAAGCACTCGACCGCCACTCGTGAGCACCCGGTCATCTGCGGACAGTGTAGTGCCGGCGTGGAAGACTTTACCTTCCGGGGAGGATTCCAGCGGCAGACCATGAATGACGTCACCCGTGTTGTAATCCCCTGGATAGCCCCCAGCCGCCATCACCACGCCCAATGCAGCACGCGGATCCCATTCAGAGGTTTTCTCGTCCAGATTGCCCTTGCAGGCTGCAATACAAAGATCAACCAAATCTGACTGCATACGCATCATAATCGGTTGGGTTTCCGGATCGCCGAAACGGCAGTTGAATTCGATAACCTTTGGGTTGCCCTGTTTGTCGATCATCAGGCCCGCATACAGGAAGCCAGTGTAGGTATTGCCTTCTGCGGCCATTCCTTTCACGGTTGGCCAAATCACGCGTTCCATAGTGCGCTGATGCACGACATCCGTCACGACCGGAGCTGGGGAGTAAGCACCCATGCCGCCGGTGTTCGGACCGGTATCGCCGTCGCCCACACGCTTGTGGTCCTGACTGGTGGCCATCGGCAGCACATGCGCACCGTCAACCATCACAATAAAGCTGGCTTCTTCGCCGTCCAGGAACTCTTCAATCACGATACGGTGCCCTGCGTCACCAAAGGCGTTGCCTGCCAGCATGTCATGGACAGCCGCTTCCGCTTCTTCCAGGGTCATCGCAACGATAACGCCTTTACCGGCAGCCAGACCGTCGGCTTTGATAACAATAGGGGCGCCTTTCTCACGCAGATAGGCCAGTGCAGGTTCCACTTCCGTGAAGTTCTGGTATTCCGCTGTCGGAATGTTGTGACGCGCAAGGAAGTCTTTGGTGAACGCTTTTGAGCCTTCCAGCTGGGCAGCACCCTGCGTTGGGCCGAAAATCTGCAATCCTGCGGCGCGGAAAGCATCCACTACACCTATTACCAGCGGCGCTTCCGGGCCAACAATGGTCAGGTCGATGTTTTCATTCTGTGCAAAGCTCAGCAGGGCCGGAATGTCAGTTGCGCCAATGGCGACGTTTTGCAAAGCGGGTTCCAGCGCGGTACCCGCATTACCCGGCGCCACAAATACGGTATCAACCAGCGGCGATTGTGCCGCTTTCCACGCCAGCGCGTGCTCGCGCCCGCCGTTACCAATTACTAATACTTTCATTGTCTGCTCCGTGAATTAATGGCGGAAGTGACGCATGTCGGTGAAGATCATCGCGATGCCGTGTTCGTCAGCGGCAGCGATGACTTCGTCATCACGAATAGACCCGCCAGGCTGGATAACACAGCTCACACCCACGGCTGCCGCTGCATCAATACCGTCGCGGAACGGGAAGAAGGCATCAGACGCCATGGCGGAGCCTTTCACTTCCAGTCCTTCGTCACCTGCTTTAATGCCGGCGATTTTTGCCGAATAAACGCGGCTCATCTGACCTGCACCTATGCCGATGGTCATGTTCTCTTTGGCATACACGATGGCGTTAGATTTAACGAACTTAGCCACTTTCCAGCAGAACAGGGCATCACGCAGCTCCTGCTCGGTCGGCTGGCGCTTGCTCACAACACGCAGTTCACCTTCAGTCACCATACCGAGGTCGCGATCCTGAACCAGCAGGCCACCATTAACACGTTTGAAATCAAGCCCTGCTACACGAGCCGTCCATTCACCGCAGGTCAGAACGCGAACGTTCTGTTTGGCCGAAGTAATCTTGAGTGCTTCCTCGGTGGCAGACGGGGCAATGATCACCTCAACGAACTGACGGGAGATGATCGCCTGTGCGGTCTCGGCGTCCAGTTCACGGTTGAAGGCAATAATGCCGCCAAAGGCAGAGGTCGGGTCGGTTTTGTACGCGCGATCGTAGGCGTCAAGCAGAGACGTGCTTACGGCGACGCCGCAGGGGTTGGCATGTTTCACAATCACACATGCCGGTTCATGGAACTCTTTCACACATTCCAGCGCTGCGTCGGTGTCCGCGATGTTGTTATAAGAGAGGGCTTTACCCTGCAGCTGCCGGGCGGTAGCAACGGAGGCTTCTTTTACCTCTTCTTCTATATAGAAGGCAGCCTGCTGATGGCTGTTTTCGCCGTAACGCATATCCTGCTTCTTAATGAAGTTCAGATTGAGGGTGCGTGGGAAGCGGCCAGCAGCTTCTTTACTCTCACCGTGATAGGACGGAACCATGCTGCCAAAGTAGTTGGCAATCATGCTGTCGTAAGCAGCGGTATGTTCAAACGCTTTAATGGCGAGGTCGAAACGGGTTTCCAGCGTCAGAGAGGCTTCGTTGGCATCCATCTCTTCAATAATGGCGTTGTAGTCGCTGCTCTTCACCACGATGGCAACATCTTTATGGTTCTTCGCGGCGGAGCGCACCATGGTCGGACCGCCAATATCGATATTCTCTACCGCATCTTCCAGTGAGCAACCTTCGCGGGCAACGGTCTGGGCAAACGGGTAGAGGTTAACGACAACCATATCAATAGGAGCGATGCTGTGTTCAGCCATGATGGCATCATCCTGACCACGACGACCGAGGATACCGCCATGCACCTTCGGATGCAGGGTCTTCACACGTCCATCCATCATTTCCGGGAAACCGGTGTAATCGGAAACTTCGGTCACTGGTAAGCCTTTATCTGCCAGCAGGCGTGCGGTGCCACCTGTAGAGAGCAGTTCCACACCACGTGCGGAAAGTGCCTGAGCGAATTCGAGGATGCCCGCTTTGTCAGAAACACTGAGCAGAGCGCGGCGGACTGGACGACGTTGTTGCATGGTAAATCCCCTGGATTTGACGATAACAGAGAGCGTTAGCTGAATTTTCCTCTAAAAACTCAGCTAACGCCCCTTACGGGGCTGCTTTTTTGCGCGGGCATTGTAACGAAAACGTTTGCGCAACGCTCGCGAATTTTTATCTTTCGATCCAGACCACCACATTTCCTCCTCTATAAAGGTGTTCTTCCCGCGATTCCCGGTAAAGAAACGAAACGATTTGTGGATAACTCTGTGCGTAAAAGGGTATAAGGCGGGGTTTTGCTGGGGAATGCAGCAGTCAGTCATTTTTCTGTCATTTTTCTATTGCGGCCTCCGAAGAACTCCCTATAATGCGCCTCCATCGACACGGCAGATGTGAATCACTTCACACTAAACAGCCGGTTCGGTTGAAGAGAAAAAATCCTGAAAATCAGGGTTGACTCTGAAAGAGGAAAGCGTAATATACGCCACCTCGCAACGGTGAGCGAAAGCCGCGTTGCACTGCTCTTTAACAATTTATCAGACAATCTGTGTGGGCACTCAAAGTGACATGGATTCTTAATGTCTTCGGACAATAAATGAATACCAAGTCTCAAAGAGTGAACACGTAATTCATTACGAAGTTTAATTCTACGAGCATCAAACTTAAATTGAAGAGTTTGATCATGGCTCAGATTGAACGCTGGCGGCAGGCCTAACACATGCAAGTCGAACGGTAGCACAGAGAGCTTGCTCTCGGGTGACGAGTGGCGGACGGGTGAGTAATGTCTGGGAAACTGCCTGATGGAGGGGGATAACTACTGGAAACGGTAGCTAATACCGCATAACGTCGCAAGACCAAAGAGGGGGACCTTCGGGCCTCTTGCCATCAGATGTGCCCAGATGGGATTAGCTAGTAGGTGGGGTAACGGCTCACCTAGGCGACGATCCCTAGCTGGTCTGAGAGGATGACCAGCCACACTGGAACTGAGACACGGTCCAGACTCCTACGGGAGGCAGCAGTGGGGAATATTGCACAATGGGCGCAAGCCTGATGCAGCCATGCCGCGTGTATGAAGAAGGCCTTCGGGTTGTAAAGTACTTTCAGCGGGGAGGAAGGCGATACGGTTAATAACCGTGTCGATTGACGTTACCCGCAGAAGAAGCACCGGCTAACTCCGTGCCAGCAGCCGCGGTAATACGGAGGGTGCAAGCGTTAATCGGAATTACTGGGCGTAAAGCGCACGCAGGCGGTCTGTCAAGTCGGATGTGAAATCCCCGGGCTCAACCTGGGAACTGCATTCGAAACTGGCAGGCTTGAGTCTTGTAGAGGGGGGTAGAATTCCAGGTGTAGCGGTGAAATGCGTAGAGATCTGGAGGAATACCGGTGGCGAAGGCGGCCCCCTGGACAAAGACTGACGCTCAGGTGCGAAAGCGTGGGGAGCAAACAGGATTAGATACCCTGGTAGTCCACGCTGTAAACGATGTCGACTTGGAGGTTGTTCCCTTGAGGAGTGGCTTCCGGAGCTAACGCGTTAAGTCGACCGCCTGGGGAGTACGGCCGCAAGGTTAAAACTCAAATGAATTGACGGGGGCCCGCACAAGCGGTGGAGCATGTGGTTTAATTCGATGCAACGCGAAGAACCTTACCTACTCTTGACATCCAGAGAACTTAGCAGAGATGCTTTGGTGCCTTCGGGAACTCTGAGACAGGTGCTGCATGGCTGTCGTCAGCTCGTGTTGTGAAATGTTGGGTTAAGTCCCGCAACGAGCGCAACCCTTATCCTTTGTTGCCAGCGGTCCGGCCGGGAACTCAAAGGAGACTGCCAGTGATAAACTGGAGGAAGGTGGGGATGACGTCAAGTCATCATGGCCCTTACGAGTAGGGCTACACACGTGCTACAATGGCATATACAAAGAGAAGCGACCTCGCGAGAGCAAGCGGACCTCATAAAGTATGTCGTAGTCCGGATCGGAGTCTGCAACTCGACTCCGTGAAGTCGGAATCGCTAGTAATCGTGGATCAGAATGCCACGGTGAATACGTTCCCGGGCCTTGTACACACCGCCCGTCACACCATGGGAGTGGGTTGCAAAAGAAGTAGGTAGCTTAACCTTCGGGAGGGCGCTTACCACTTTGTGATTCATGACTGGGGTGAAGTCGTAACAAGGTAACCGTAGGGGAACCTGCGGTTGGATCACCTCCTTACCTTAAAGAACCTGCCTTTGTAGTGCTCACACAGATTGTCTGATGAAAAGTAAACAGCAAGGCGTCTTGCGATTGAGACTTCAGTGTCCCCTTCGTCTAGAGGCCCAGGACACCGCCCTTTCACGGCGGTAACAGGGGTTCGAATCCCCTAGGGGACGCCACTTGCTGGTTTGTGAGTGAAAGTCGCCGACCCCCGTATCTCAAAACTGACTTGCGAGTCATGTTTGAGATATTTGCTCTTTAAAAATCTGGATCAAGCTGAAAATTGAAACGACACATCGTGTCTGTTCTCCGTAATAAGAACAGAATGACGGTGTGTTCGAGTCTCTCAAATTTTCACGACACTGACGGTGTTTTACGAAACATCTTCGGGTTGTGAGGTTAAGCGACTAAGCGTACACGGTGGATGCCCTGGCAGTCAGAGGCGATGAAGGGCGTGCTAATCTGCGATAAGCGTCGGCGAGGTGATATGAACCTTTGACCCGGCGATACCCGAATGGGGAAACCCAGTGTGTTTCGACACACTATCATGTCATGAATACATAGTGGCATGAGGCGAACCGGGGGAACTGAAACATCTAAGTACCCCGAGGAAAAGAAATCAACCGAGATTCCCCCAGTAGCGGCGAGCGAACGGGGAGGAGCCCAGAGTCTGAATCAGCATGTGTGTTAATGGAAGCGTCTGGAAAGTCGCACGATACAGGGTGAAAGTCCCGTACATGAAAGTGCATATGTTGTGAACTCGAAGAGTAGGGCGGGACACGTGGTATCCTGTCTGAATATGGGGGGACCATCCTCCAAGGCTAAATACTCCTGACTGACCGATAGTGAACCAGTACCGTGAGGGAAAGGCGAAAAGAACCCCGGCGAGGGGAGTGAAAAAGAACCTGAAACCGTGTACGTACAAGCAGTGGGAGCACCTTCGTGGTGTGACTGCGTACCTTTTGTATAATGGGTCAGCGACTTATATTCTGTAGCAAGGTTAACCGTATAGGGGAGCCGCAGGGAAACCGAGTCTTAACTGGGCGTTAAGTTGCAGGGTATAGACCCGAAACCCGGTGATCTAGCCATGGGCAGGTTGAAGGTTGGGTAACACTAACTGGAGGACCGAACCGACTAATGTTGAAAAATTAGCGGATGACCTGTGGCTGGGGGTGAAAGGCCAATCAAACCGGGAGATAGCTGGTTCTCCCCGAAAGCTATTTAGGTAGCGCCTCGTGAATTCATCTTCGGGGGTAGAGCACTGTTTCGGCTAGGGGGTCATCCCGACTTACCAACCCGATGCAAACTACGAATACCGAAGAATGTTATCACGGGAGACACACGGCGGGTGCTAACGTCCGTCGTGAAGAGGGAAACAACCCAGACCGCCAGCTAAGGTCCCAAAGTCATGGTTAAGTGGGAAACGATGTGGGAAGGCACAGACAGCCAGGATGTTGGCTTAGAAGCAGCCATCATTTAAAGAAAGCGTAATAGCTCACTGGTCGAGTCGGCCTGCGCGGAAGATGTAACGGGGCTAAACCATGCACCGAAGCTGCGGCAGCGACGCTTATGCGTTGTTGGGTAGGGGAGCGTTCTGTAAGCCGTTGAAGGTGACCTGTGAGGGTTGCTGGAGGTATCAGAAGTGCGAATGCTGACATAAGTAACGATAAAGCGGGTGAAAAGCCCGCTCGCCGGAAGACCAAGGGTTCCTGTCCAACGTTAATCGGGGCAGGGTGAGTCGACCCCTAAGGCGAGGCCGAAAGGCGTAGTCGATGGGAAACAGGTTAATATTCCTGTACTTGGTGTTACTGCGAAGGGGGGACGGAGAAGGCTATGTTAGCCGGGCGACGGTTGTCCCGGTTTAAGCATGTAGGCGGAGGTTCCAGGTAAATCCGGTACCTTTTTAACGCTGAGGTGTGATGACGAGGCACTACGGTGCTGAAGTAACAAATGCCCTGCTTCCAGGAAAAGCCTCTAAGCATCAGGTAACACAAAATCGTACCCCAAACCGACACAGGTGGTCAGGTAGAGAATACCAAGGCGCTTGAGAGAACTCGGGTGAAGGAACTAGGCAAAATGGTGCCGTAACTTCGGGAGAAGGCACGCTGATGGTAGGTGAAGCGACTTGCTCGTGGAGCTGAACTCAGTCGAAGATACCAGCTGGCTGCAACTGTTTATTAAAAACACAGCACTGTGCAAACACGAAAGTGGACGTATACGGTGTGACGCCTGCCCGGTGCCGGAAGGTTAATTGATGGGGTTATCCGTAAGGAGAAGCTCTTGATCGAAGCCCCGGTAAACGGCGGCCGTAACTATAACGGTCCTAAGGTAGCGAAATTCCTTGTCGGGTAAGTTCCGACCTGCACGAATGGCGTAATGATGGCCAGGCTGTCTCCACCCGAGACTCAGTGAAATTGAACTCGCTGTGAAGATGCAGTGTACCCGCGGCAAGACGGAAAGACCCCGTGAACCTTTACTATAGCTTGACACTGAACATTGAGCCTTGATGTGTAGGATAGGTGGGAGGCTTTGAAGCGTGGACGCCAGTCTGCGTGGAGCCAACCTTGAAATACCACCCTTTAATGTTTGATGTTCTAACGTAGACCCGTGATCCGGGTTGCGGACAGTGTCTGGTGGGTAGTTTGACTGGGGCGGTCTCCTCCTAAAGTGTAACGGAGGAGCACGAAGGTTAGCTAATCCTGGTCGGACATCAGGAGGTTAGTGCAATGGCATAAGCTAGCTTGACTGCGAGAGTGACGGCTCGAGCAGGTGCGAAAGCAGGTCATAGTGATCCGGTGGTTCTGAATGGAAGGGCCATCGCTCAACGGATAAAAGGTACTCCGGGGATAACAGGCTGATACCGCCCAAGAGTTCATATCGACGGCGGTGTTTGGCACCTCGATGTCGGCTCATCACATCCTGGGGCTGAAGTAGGTCCCAAGGGTACGGCTGTTCGCCGTTTAAAGTGGTACGCGAGCTGGGTTTAGAACGTCGTGAGACAGTTCGGTCCCTATCTGCCGTGGGCGCTGGAGAATTGAGGGGGGCTGCTCCTAGTACGAGAGGACCGGAGTGGACGCATCACTGGTGTTCGGGTTGTCATGCCAATGGCATTGCCCGGTAGCTAAATGCGGAAAAGATAAGTGCTGAAAGCATCTAAGCACGAAACTTGCCCCGAGATGAGTTCTCCCTGACTCCTTGAGAGTCCTGAAGGAACGTTGAAGACGACGACGTTGATAGGTCGGGTGTGTAAGCGTAGCGATACGTTGAGCTAACCGATACTAATGAACCGTGAGGCTTAACCTTACAACGCCGAAGGTGTTTTGGCGTGATTTGAGAGATTTTCAGCTGATTCCGGAATTAAGTGCGCAATAATTTGCGCAGCAGCGAGGCGGCCAGCGAAGGAAAGGAAGGAGCATACTGAGGTATGTGACTGACTTTGCGAGCGCAGGCAACGCGGCTGATGCGATAAAGAATTGCGTACAGAGCACAAAGAATTTGCCTGGCGGCACTAGCGCGGTGGTCCCACCTGACCCCATGCCGAACTCAGAAGTGAAACGCCGTAGCGCCGATGGTAGTGTGGGGTCTCCCCATGCGAGAGTAGGGAACTGCCAGGCATCAAATAAACAGAAAAGCCTCATGCGAAAGCATGAGGCTTTTTTGCTATGGTTACATCTGAAAAAATGTTGAACGTAATGCTAAAGGAATTGGCTATGACTGTTCTGTACGCCCAGATTTATCAAAATCGCATGGTTGTTCGCAACCTCGAGACTCGCCAGCAGGTCTCCGGCAATCATATTTTCAGCAACACGCGTATTATTATCGCTGACTTCTTCGCAGCACAGGGTTTGCTGGGTCAGCTTATCGAGCAGACTGCTCCCCGCTCCATCTGGCATCGTCTTCCCGGAGTGGGAAACCTACAGATCCTGACCCACGCGCTGGAGATGAATGAAGGTGGGTTATCACCGGTAGAAGAACGCGCACTGCTTGAAATGACCTTTGGCGCCTCGCGAGGCAGGTGTAAATATCCAAAAGTCATTGCTGATGAATCCCTTCTGACCGATGACCAGGTCATCGCAGCGCTTAAACGCCAGCACGAGTCATCCACCCGACCGGCAAACAGATCCAACATTATCAACTAACCTCATCTGAGACCCACGTTACGGCCGTCGTCGTGACGTGAAACTTTCTCACCTTTCACATGCAGGCTCGACATTTGGGTTATTCCTGGGTATCTTTCCAGCTGTCTGGATGTCTAAACGTTTAAACGTATGCAGTGAGGATATAAGTTATGCCGATTCGGGTGCAGGACGAGCTACCAGCCGTCAATTTCTTGCGTGATGAAAACGTCTTTGTCATGACGACATCTCGTGCAACAGGTCAGGAAATTCGTCCGCTGAAGGTGCTTATCCTCAATCTGATGCCAAAAAAAATCGAGACGGAGAACCAGTTCCTGCGTCTGCTTTCCAACTCTCCGTTGCAGGTTGACGTCAGACTGTTACGTATTGATGCACGTGAGTCCCGTAATACGCCCGCTGAACACCTGAATAATTTCTACTGTAACTTCGACGAAATCAGCGAAGAAAACTTCGATGGTCTGATTGTCACGGGTGCGCCGCTTGGTCTGGTTGAGTTTAACGATGTGGCCTACTGGCCGCAGATCCAGCAGGTGCTGGAGTGGGCTAAAGATCATGTGACCTCAACGCTGTTTGTCTGTTGGGCTGTCCAGGCGGCTCTTAATATTCTGTACGGCATTCCCAAACAGACTCGCGAAGAGAAACTTTCAGGCGTATACGAGCACCATATTCTCCATCCACATGCGCTTTTGACCCGCGGTTTTGACGATACTTTCCTGGCGCCGCATTCACGCTACGCCGACTTCCCGGCAGCACTGATCCGCGACTATACCGATCTGGATATCCTCGCTGAAACAGACAGCGGTGATGCTTATCTGTTTGCCAGCAAAGACAAGCGTATCGCCTTTGTTACCGGCCATCCGGAGTATGATGCCGACACCCTGGCGGGTGAGTATTTTCGGGATGTGGATGCCGGTCTTTCCCCGGACGTTCCCTATAACTATTTCCCCAAAGGCGACCCGCAGAACAAACCGCATGCCACCTGGCGCAGCCATGGAAATCTGCTGTTTATCAACTGGTTAAACTATTACGTTTACCAGATTACGCCATTCGATCTGCGTCATATGAACCCTACGCTGGACTGATCTTCCTCCAGGATCGTTAACCGTTTCAGCAGCGCTTAAAGGCACCTTCGGGTGCCTTTTTTATTTCCGAAACACCCTCCATGTTGTATGAAAACTTTAAATCATTTGTTATCAATACGTTAAATGCATTTTACATTTAAAATGGAAATTGTTTTTGATTTTGCTTTTTAATTGAGTAGTCTTAATTCTGCTGAACGAAAAAACGGCAATGATCATTCGTTCGCATTGGGGGATGTATTCGGATCAACGACGAGGAGCTGCGGAATGACACAACAGGCGACGACCACGGACGAATTGGCTTTTAAAAAGCCTTTTGGCGAGCTGGAAAAGCATATTCTCACGCCAGAAGCGGTGGAGTTTCTCACTGAACTGGTTACGCGCTTTACACCGCACCGTAATAAATTGCTGGCTGCACGCATCCAGCAACAACAGGATATTGATAATGGAAATCTACCTGATTTTATTTCGGAAACGAATTCCATTCGTGAAGGTGACTGGCAAATCCGTGGTATCCCGGATGACCTGAAGGATCGTCGTGTGGAGATCACCGGGCCCGTTGAGCGCAAGATGGTGATCAATGCGCTCAACGCAAATGTGAAGGTCTTCATGGCGGACTTTGAGGATTCTCTGTCGCCGGACTGGAGCAAAGTGATTGAAGGGCAGATCAACCTGCGTGATGCGGTGAATGGCACCATCAGTTATACCAACGAAGCCGGCAAAATTTACCAACTCAAACCCAATCCGGCGGTCCTGATTTGTCGTGTGCGTGGTCTGCATTTGCCGGAGAAACATGTGACCTGGCGCAATGAAGCCATTCCCGGCAGCCTGTTTGATTTCGCCCTCTATTTTTTCCACAACTATAAAGCATTACTGGCAAAAGGTAGCGGCCCTTACTTCTATCTGCCAAAAACCCAGGCCTGGCAGGAAGCGGCCTGGTGGAGTGAAGTCTTCAGCTATACCGAAGATCGCTTTAACCTGCCCCGCGGTACCATTAAAGCCACACTGCTGATTGAAACGCTGCCTGCCGTCTTCCAGATGGATGAGATCCTGCATGCGCTTCGCGACCATATTGTGGGCCTGAACTGCGGTCGCTGGGATTACATTTTTAGCTATATCAAAACCCTGAAAAACCATCCGGATCGGGTATTGCCGGATCGTCAGGTGGTCACGATGGATAAGCCATTCCTCAACGCCTATTCGCGGCTGTTGATTAAAACCTGCCACAAGCGCGGTGCTTTCGCGATGGGCGGCATGGCGGCCTTTATTCCCAGTAAAGATGCTGAGCGTAACAACCAGGTACTCAGCAAAGTTAAGGCCGACAAAGAGCTTGAGGCGAAGAATGGCCACGATGGTACCTGGATTGCCCATCCGGGGTTGGCCGACACCGCCATGGAGGTCTTCAGCCATGCGCTGGGCAATAACACCAATCAGCTGTCCGTCACCCGTTCTGAAGATGCCCCGATTACGGCGGATCAACTGCTGGCTGCGGCTGATGGCGAACGCACGGAAGAGGGGATGCGCGCCAATATTCGCGTAGCGGTGCAGTACATCGAAGCCTGGATCTCCGGCAATGGTTGTGTACCGATTTATGGACTGATGGAGGACGCGGCCACAGCCGAAATCTCCCGTACCTCTATCTGGCAGTGGATCCACCACGAGAAAACGCTCAGCAACGGTAAACCTGTTACCAAAGCCCTGTTCCGCCAGATGCTTGCGGAAGAGATGCGGGTTATTCAGGACGAGTTGGGGGAACACCGCTTCAGCAGCGGCCGTTTCGACGATGCTGCACGGTTGATGGAGCAGATCACCACTTCCGATGAGTTGATTGATTTCCTGACCTTACCGGGCTACCGCCTGCTTGCGTAATACCCAGGCTATTTTGTTCGCCATTTTGGCTCCGGGCAGTGCTCTGACAAAACGCAACGCGTTTTGAACGCCCTCCGGGCGGTCCCGAAGGGATGAGCAAAGCGCATAATCCTCACGTACTGCAAGTACGCTCCGGTTTTTGCGCGGCTTCCCGAAACCAAACTGCCTTCACCAATAACGCCTGGGAAGCCAGGATGAAAATGGAGCATCTGCACATGAATACCCGTACCCAACAAATCGAAGAATTACAAAAAGAGTGGACTCAACCACGCTGGGAAGGCATTACACGTCCCTATAGTGCGGAAGAGGTGGTGAAATTACGCGGTTCCGTTAACCCGGAATGCACCCTGGCGCAGCTGGGTGCCGCGAAAATGTGGCGTCTGCTGCATGGCGAATCGAAGAAAGGTTATGTGAACAGCCTCGGTGCACTGACCGGTGGACAGGCGTTACAACAGGCAAAAGCGGGTGTGGAAGCCATCTATCTCTCCGGCTGGCAGGTGGCAGCAGATGCCAACCTGGCCTCCAGTATGTATCCGGATCAATCGCTCTACCCGGCTAACTCCGTTCCCTCCGTGGTGGATCGGATCAACAACACTTTCCGCCGTGCGGATCAGATCCAGTGGTCATCCGGTATTGAACCCAACGATCCACGCTATGTGGATTATTTCCTGCCGATTGTCGCCGATGCGGAGGCCGGGTTCGGTGGCGTACTGAACGCCTTTGAACTGATGAAATCGATGATTGAAGCCGGTGCAGCGGCCGTCCATTTCGAAGATCAGCTCGCCTCGGTGAAAAAATGCGGTCATATGGGCGGTAAGGTGCTGGTGCCGACGCAGGAGGCGATTCAAAAACTGGTGGCTGCGCGTCTGGCTGCCGATGTGCTGGGTGTTCCAACGCTGGTAATTGCCCGCACAGACGCTGATGCAGCGGACCTGATCACCTCTGACTGCGACGACTACGATAGCGAGTTTATTACCGGTGAACGCACCAGCGAAGGCTTCTACCGTACCCGTGCCGGAATCGAACAGGCAATCAGCCGCGGGCTGGCCTATGCGCCGTATGCAGACCTGGTGTGGTGTGAAACCTCGACGCCGGATCTCGAACTGGCGAAACGCTTTGCCGATGCGATTCATGCCAAATTCCCCGGCAAGCTGCTGGCCTATAACTGCTCGCCGTCGTTTAACTGGCAGAAGAACCTGAACGATAAAACCATCGCCAGCTTCCAGCAACAGTTGTCAGACATGGGTTACAAATATCAGTTCATCACCCTGGCGGGCATTCACAGCATGTGGTTCAACATGTTTGACCTTGCGCGTTCTTATGCGCAGGGGGAAGGGATGCGTCACTACGTCGAAAAAGTGCAGCAACCGGAATTTGCCGCCGCCAAAGAGGGCTACACCTTTGTGTCTCATCAGCAGGAAGTGGGAACAGGCTACTTCGACAAGGTAACCACCATTATCCAGGGAGGCACCTCGTCAGTGACGGCACTGACCGGGTCGACGGAAGAGTCGCAGTTTTAATCAATGCCCGGTGGCGCTGCGCTTACCGGGCCTACAACGAAATGTAGGCCGGATAAGCGAATGCGTCATCCGGCATGACTCGGTGCCGGATGGGGAAAAAGATGTCGCGTGGCCTGGAACTACTGATTGCACAAACTATTCTGCAGGGCTTCGATGCCCAGTATGGCCGTTTTCTTGAAGTCACTTCCGGTGCCCAGCAACGCTTTGAGCACGCCGACTGGCATGCCGTGCAGCAGGCGATGAAGCAGCGTATCCACCTTTACGATCATCATGTGGGGCTGGTGGTAGAACAGCTTCGCTGTATCACCGATAACCAGCGCCCCGATCCCGACTTTCTACTTCGGGTTAAAGCGCACTACACCGGTTTGCTGCCGGACTACCCGCGTTATGAAATCGCCGAGAGCTTTTTTAACTCCGTGTATTGCCGATTGTTCGATCACCATGCGCTAACGCCCGAACGTTTATTTATTTTTAGCTCCCAGCCTGAGCGCCATTTTCGCGGGCTCGCTCGTCCGCTGGCGAAGGATTTTTATCCTGATGCGGGTTGGGAAACCATGTTGACACGCGTGCTGAGCGATTTACCGCTGCGTCTTCCCTGGCAAGACAAAGCGCGCGATGTGGCAGACATCATTGCCCATCTGGTCGAAACCTTTGGTTCTGAGGTTCTAAGACAGGCGCATCTGCAAATCGCCAATGAACTTTTCTATCGCAATAAAGCGGCCTGGCTGGTCGGTAAACTGATCACGCCTGCAGGGACGCTACCCTTTCTGTTGCCGGTGCACCGCAGCGACGAGGGTGAACTTTTTATTGATACCTGTCTGACGGCAATTTCAGAGGCCAGCATCGTGTTTGGCTTCGCCCGCTCCTACTTTATGGTTTATGCCCCCTTGCCTGCCGCGCTGGTGGAGTGGTTACGGGAAATCCTGCCGGGCAAAACCACCGCTGAACTGTATATGGCCATTGGTTGCCAGAAGCATGGCAAAACCGAGAGCTACCGCGAATACCTGACCTATCTTGCGGGCAGCGATGAGCAGTTTATCGAAGCGCCGGGCATTCGCGGCATGGTGATGCTGGTCTTCACCCTGCCTGGCTTCGACCGGGTATTTAAAATCATTAAAGACCAGTTCCCGCCGCAAAAAGAGATGAGCGCCGCCCATGTGCGTGCCTGCTATCAACTGGTCAAAGAGCATGACCGCGTGGGGCGCATGGCGGATACCCAGGAGTTCGAAAACTTCGTGCTGGAAAAGCACCGGATAGCACCGGAGTTAATGGCGCTGTTACTGAAAGAGGCGCCACAAAAAATCACTGATCTCGGCGATCGCATCGCCATCAGCCACCTTTATATTGAGCGGCGGATGGTGCCGCTCAATCTTTGGTTTGAGCGGGTAAGTGGCCAGCAGCTACGCGATGCGGTTGAGGAGTACGGAAACGCGATCCGCCAGCTTGCCGCCGCCAATATCTTCCCCGGCGATATGCTGTTTAAAAACTTCGGCGTTACCCGGCATGGGCGTGTGGTGTTCTACGACTATGACGAAATTTGCTACATGACTGAGGTGAATTTTCGGGATATTCCGCCGCCACGCTACCCGGAAGATGAGATGAGTGCGGAACCCTGGTACAGCGTGACACCGGGGGATGTCTTTCCCGAAGAATTTCGTCACTGGCTGTGCGCCGATCCACACATCGGACCGCTATTTGAGGAGATGCATGCCGACCTGCTGCGCGCAGACTACTGGCGCGGGTTACAAATGCGCATCAAGAACGGTCATGTCGAGGATGTTTACGCTTACCGGCGACGCCAGCGATTTTGCATGCGAAGGTAAAAGCAAAACGGCAACTTCTGTTGCCGTTTTTAGTGTTTGCTCCCTCTCCCCGTGGGCTGAGGAATCCCCAGTAATGTTACGTTTTGCAGCGTTATCATTGCCCAATGAGAATAAAACAGTTACAGCGATGACAGGGTCCGGCTGAAAATCGACGAAGCGTATCCGTAAGGCCGGGGTGCCGCGCAGGGATGCGCGGCGAGGGCGACTTTACACGGACGTTTCCTTCGCCCGTCCCCGATAAGCCTGAAGGAATATGCGCAGTGGACCGCGCCAGCGGCGATTTTCCTGGCCGGGAGCCCGGGTCGCCAGGGCGGTGGCGGTGCACTGAACCCCAGTTCCTGGACACTTTTTTATTCGTGTCTTTCTGCCTGAGCCCGGTATGCCACCGGGCTCATCCCGCCCGTTTTCAGGCTGATCCGTTCGTTATTGTAGTAGCGGATATACACCCTGATATCGCGCTCCAGTTCTTTCACGGAACCGTATTTCTTACGGTAGTACATCTCCACCTTCAGATGGCTGAAGAAGTTTTCTATCACTGCGTTATCAAGACAGTTCCCTTTACGCGACATGCTCTGGGTTATCCCGGCTTTCTCCAGCATTAACCGCCATGCCGGTGTCCGGTAAGCCCAGCCCTGGTCGCTGTGTAATATCAGACCTTCTTTGTGTCTGCCGGCTTTCACTGCCCTTTGCAGCATCCTGCAGACCAGAGGCTGTGACGGGCTGGTCGACATATTCCAGGCCACGATTTCATTGTTGAACAGATCCTGCAGGGCAGACAGATACAGTTTCTGCCCCGCGGCCCGGAACTCCGTCACATCCGTACACCACTTCATCCCACTTCGTTCAGCGCTGAAGTCCCGGGCAAGAAGATTAGAGGATGCCAGCCCGGCATCCGGCATGTACGAGCGATATCTTTTCCGGCGCAGCTGACAGGTCAGGCCGTGTTCTTTCATCAGCCTGCGCACGGTTTTGTGATTGAGCATGAAGCCCTGATCACGCAGCGCTTTTGTCATTCTGCGGTAGCCATAACGCTGAGCATGCCGCTGGCTGATGGCCTTCATCGCGCTGACGGCCTCCGCATAACGTTCAGTATCATGTGCTGGATGCGAGACATGATAATAATACGTGCTGCGTGACAGTCGCGCGGCATACAGCAGGCAGGGCAGCCTGTGTGCCGCCAGTAATGACTGCACTATTCTGGTTTTTTTTGCTGCTCCCTGAGCGCGCTTTCCTCCCTCAGGGCTTTCAGCTTTTTTAAATAAGCATTTTCCGCACGCAGATATTCCAGTTCCCTCTGAAGCTCTCTCGGGGTCATTTCACTGAATGGCTTCGCGCCAGGAATGTACTTTTTCTGTGACATAGCGGGTCCGGGTCTGGCAGAGTGAAGCGCCTTTTTACCCCCTTTCCGGTAACGCCTCATCCAGTCGAGAATAAGGGATTCATTGGGGATAGCGAAGCGCACGGAAGCCTCCGCGTAGCTGCACCTGTTTTCAATGACGTAGCGGACAACGCGGAGCCTGAATTTTGCAGTATAGGCACGGGCAGGACGGTCCTCCAGCCCGGCTTTACCCAGGCGTCTGAAGGCCCGCAGCCAGCGGGTCAGCGGTGTCCTGCCAACACTGAACAGGCGGGCCGTTTCCTTGATAGAGGAATGCCCGGCCATGTAATGCTGAACAGCAGCAAGCCGGATGTGAAAAGGATATTTCATCGTACTGAACCTCCAGACTGAGAAATCTGGTGTCCAGGATCCTGGGTTCAGTGCAGGTGAACCGCCCTGGCACGTTCACGGGTTCTGGAGCGATAGAAAAGCAAGGAACATAAGGTGAACGGAATGCCCCTCAGAGCCGCATGCTCCCCCTCACCCTAACCCTCTCCCCGGTGGGGCGAGGGGACCGTCCGTGCACGCATTTTTACTGGGGATTCCTCACCCCCGTGGGAGAGGGCCGGGGTGAGGGCATCTGCCTCAGCGCATACCGCCCCAGGCCAGCGTTACCTCTTTTGCGCCTTTGATTGCCATCGCCCCCAGTTCCGTCACCCGGTCGTCGGTAATACGCGAAATGGGGCCGGAAATAGAGATGGCAGCAAAAGGCACGCCGTGCTCATCATAAATACAGGCGGCAACGCAGCGCAGGCCAAGAGCATGCTCTTCGTCATCAAAGGAGTAGCCGCGTTTGCGCGTCTGGGCGAGGTCCTCTTTCAGGTGCACCGGCGACACTAGGGTAGCGTGAGTATAAGCATGCAGCCCTTTGCGGTGTAACAGGCTGGAGACCTGATCGTCATTGAGATTAGCCAGAAACGCTTTCCCTGCGCCAGAGGCGTGCATCGGCAGCTTGCCGCCAATCGGTGCGGACATGCGCATGAGCTGAGTACACTGTACCTGGTCGATAATAATGGCCTGATGATCGCTCTGGTCCAGCACCGCCAGATTCACCGTTTCGCCAGAGTTTTCCATAAGGGTGCGCAGAATCGGGTGCACAATCGCCATCAGATTACGGCTTTGCAAAAAGCTACTGCCGACGATAAAGGCATGCGCCCCAACGGACCAGTGGCCCAGTTCGCCCACCTGGCGCACAAAGCCAAGCTGTTGCATGGTGGTCAGTAAGCGGTGCGTGGTGGAGTTAGGCAAGCCCGCCTGCTGCGCCAGCTCGGTTAAGGCCACGCTGCCGTGGGATTCCGCAATCGACTCCAGCAATTTAAGTCCACGGGTTAACGACTGGACCTGACCGGTGGGTTGCGCGGTGGCAGCGGTAGAGGGTTTTCTGCCGCGTTTGGCGGGCACATTGGCAACCATGGCTGGCTCCTTTTCTGTATCGTGGAAATCATTTTCGTTTTATAGAATTATAATGCAACCCCACAAAATACTGATCGGATGAGTTCAGGTGAACATCTCTCATGTTACCCCCGTGCGACTTTTCCGACCTGACAGTTTGTGCCAGTATGTCCTGCTGGCCTTTTGGCCTGGTTGAGCGTCGTCGGGAGCACGTGTGAGCAGCAAAGTTGAGCAACTAAAGCAGCAATTAAACGAACGTATTCTGATTCTGGATGGGGGCATGGGCACCATGATCCAGAATCAACGTCTGAGTGAGCAGGATTTTCGCGGCGAGCGCTTCGCCGACTGGCCCTGCGATCTTAAAGGTAACAACGACCTGCTGGTCATCACTCAGCCGGAGGTGATTGCCACTATCCACTCTGCCTATTTTGCGGCAGGCGCAGATATCATTGAAACCAATACCTTCAACTCGACGACGATTGCGATGGCGGATTACCAGATGGAATCCCTGTCGGCAGAAATCAACTTTGCCGCGGCGAAGCTGGCACGCGCCTGTGCCGACGAGTGGACCGCCCGCACGCCGGAAAAACCGCGCTATGTTGCCGGTGTTCTCGGCCCGACCAACCGCACGGCGTCCATCTCACCAGACGTTAACGACCCGGCGTTTCGTAACATCACCTTTGATGGGCTGGTGGAGGCGTATCGCGAGTCAACCAAAGCGCTGGTGGAAGGGGGTAGTGACCTCATCCTCATAGAAACGGTCTTCGATACCCTCAATGCCAAAGCCGCGATTTTTGCGGTGAAAGAAGAATTTGAAGCCCTCGGCGTCGACCTGCCGATCATGATTTCCGGCACTATTACCGATGCCTCTGGTCGTACGCTCTCCGGGCAGACCACCGAGGCCTTTTATAACTCCCTGCGCCACGCCGATGCGCTCACCTTCGGCTTGAACTGTGCGCTGGGGCCAGATGAACTGCGTCAGTACGTGCAGGAGCTTTCGCGCATTGCTGAATGCTACGTGACCGCGCACCCGAACGCCGGCCTGCCCAACGCCTTCGGCGAATACGATCTGGATGCGGAAACCATGGCGGAACAGATTCGTGAATGGGCCGAGGCGGGCTTCCTGAACATAGTAGGGGGGTGCTGCGGCACCACGCCGGAACACATTAAAGCAATGAGCGATGCCGTTGCAGGGTTGCCGCCGCGCAAGCTGCCGGACATTCCGGTCTCCTGCCGCCTGGCGGGCCTGGAGCCATTGAACATTGGTGACGACAGCCTGTTCGTCAACGTCGGTGAACGTACCAACGTTACCGGCTCGGCGAAGTTTAAGCGACTGATCAAAGAAGAAAAGTACAACGAAGCGCTGGACGTTGCTCGCCAGCAGGTCGAAAGCGGCGCGCAGATTATCGATATCAACATGGATGAGGGGATGCTCGACGCCGAAGCGGCGATGGTACGTTTCCTTAATCTGATCGCCGGTGAGCCGGACATCGCCCGCGTGCCGATCATGATTGACTCCTCCAAATGGGACGTCATCGAGAAAGGGCTGAAATGCATTCAGGGCAAAGGCATTGTTAACTCGATCTCAATGAAAGAGGGAGTAGAAACCTTTATCCATCACGCGAAGCTGGTGCGCCGTTACGGTGCCGCGATGGTGGTGATGGCCTTTGACGAAGTGGGCCAGGCGGATACCCGCGAGCGCAAAATCGAGATTTGTCGCCGGGCGTATAACATCCTGACCAAAGAGGTGGGTTTCCCGCCGGAAGACATCATCTTTGACCCGAACATCTTCGCCGTGGCCACCGGCATTGAAGAGCACAACAACTACGCGCAGGACTTTATTGGCGCGTGTGAAGACATCAAGCGCGAACTGCCCCATGCCATGATTTCCGGTGGCGTCTCCAACGTGTCGTTCTCGTTCCGTGGTAATGATCCGGTGCGTGAAGCGATCCACGCCGTTTTCCTTTACTACGCCATTCGCAACGGCATGGACATGGGCATTGTGAACGCCGGCCAGTTGGCGATTTACGACGACCTGCCTGCCGAGCTGCGTGACGCGGTTGAAGATGTGATCCTCAACCGCCGCGATGACGGCACCGAGCGTCTTCTCGATCTGGCGGAAAAATATCGCGGCAGTAAAACTGATGAAACCGCCAACGCCCAGCAGGCGGAATGGCGCAGTTGGGATGTGAAAAAGCGTCTTGAGTACTCGCTGGTCAAAGGCATTACCGAGTTCATTGAGCTGGACACCGAAGAGGCCCGTCAGCAGGCTTCGCGCCCGATTGAGGTGATTGAAGGTCCGCTGATGGACGGCATGAACGTGGTCGGTGACCTGTTTGGTGAAGGGAAAATGTTCCTGCCGCAGGTGGTAAAATCGGCCCGCGTGATGAAGCAGGCGGTGGCCTACCTTGAGCCGTACATTGAAGCCAGCAAAGAGAAGGGCTCCAGCAACGGCAAGATGGTTATCGCGACCGTTAAAGGCGATGTGCACGACATCGGCAAAAACATCGTCGGGGTGGTGCTGCAGTGTAATAACTACGAAATCGTCGATCTGGGCGTGATGGTGCCGACGGAGAAAATCCTCAAGACCGCGCGCGAAGTGAACGCTGACCTGATTGGGCTGTCTGGTCTTATCACGCCATCGCTGGATGAAATGGTCAACGTGGCAAAAGAGATGGAGCGCCAGGGCTTTACCCTGCCATTGCTGATTGGCGGTGCGACGACCTCGAAAGCGCATACGGCAGTGAAAATCGAGCAGAACTACAGCGGCCCGACGGTTTACGTGCAAAATGCTTCGCGCACCGTGGGCGTGGTGGCTGCACTGCTGTCGGACACCCAACGTGATGACTTCGTGGCCCGTACCCGCAAAGAGTACGAAACCGTGCGTATTCAGCATGCCCGCAAGAAACCGCGTACTCCACCGGTAACGCTGGCCGCTGCGCGCGAAAACGATCTGGCGTTTGACTGGGCAAGCTACACGCCGCCTGTTGCACATAAGCTGGGCGTGCAGGAAGTGGAGGCCAGCATCGAGACGCTGCGCAACTACATCGACTGGACGCCGTTCTTTATGACCTGGTCGCTGGCCGGCAAATATCCGCGCATCCTCGAAGATGACGTGGTGGGCGAAGAGGCAAAACGCCTGTTCCAGGACGCCAACGATATGCTGGATATGCTCAGCCGTGAGAAGACGCTCAATCCGCGCGGCGTGGTCGGTCTGTTCCCGGCAAACCGCGTCGGTGACGATGTGGAAATCTACCGCGATGAGAGCCGCACTCAGGTGCTGACCGTCGCGCATCATCTGCGCCAGCAAACGGAAAAAGTCGGCTTTGCAAACTACTGCCTGGCCGATTTCGTCGCACCCAAACTCAGCGGAAAAGAAGACTACATTGGCGCCTTTGCGGTGACCGGTGGCCTCGAAGAGGATGCGCTGGCAGAGGCTTACGATGCGCAGCACGATGATTACAACAAAATCATGGTGAAAGCGGTGGCAGACCGCCTGGCCGAAGCTTTTGCCGAGTACCTGCACGAGCGTGTGCGTAAGGTCTACTGGGGCTACGCGCCGAATGAGAACCTCAGTAATGAGGAACTCATCCGCGAGAACTACCAGGGGATTCGCCCGGCACCGGGTTACCCGGCCTGCCCGGAGCATACTGAGAAAGGCACCATCTGGGAGCTGCTGGATGTGGAAGCGCACACCGGCATGAAACTGACGGAATCCTTCGCCATGTGGCCGGGCGCATCGGTCTCGGGCTGGTACTTCAGCCACCCTGACAGCAAATATTTTGCCGTGGCGCAGCTGCAGCGCGATCAGGTTGAAGATTATGCCCGTCGCAAAGGGATGTCGACTCAGGAAGTGGAACGCTGGCTGGCGCCGAACCTGGGATACGACGCGGATTAAGTCTTCTCGCCATTAACGACTTCCTCGGCCTGATTTATCAGGCCGTTTTTTTGTCTTCTGTTCAGCTATAAATTATCATCGGAATATTTTCTATTAATCGTATGACAATTATAATTGTCATTAGCTGCCTTAGTATATATAACTATATAAAGTGTTAATTCGCGCCGTTATTAATAAAGTATTAAAAATGATACCTCAAGATAATATCAAAAATTAGGTGCTATTTTTGATACCTTAAAAGTCACCTCTTTAAATCAGGTTATGTGATCGCTGTAAATAACTAAGCTTAGCCTTATTTTATAAAATAACAAAATAAAGACAGCGTTCTTATTACTTGAATATGAGCCAAATTAATTTGGCTTAAATATCTATTACAGAGGCCATATATGGAAAACGTTCAAAGTACTCTCGCCACGCGTGAAGGCAGCGGCTGGAGAAAGAGTGATACCGTCTGGATGCTGGGTCTGTACGGTACTGCGATTGGTGCAGGCGTACTTTTCCTGCCCATTAATGCCGGTGTGGGCGGTTTAATTCCGTTAATTATTATGGCCCTGTTGGCCTTCCCAATGACCTTTTTTGCTCACCGCGGTTTAACCCGTTTTGTTCTCTCCGGTAAAAATCCGGGTGAGGATATTACCGAAGTTGTGGAAGAGCATTTTGGTGTGGGTGCAGGTAAGTTAATTACGCTGCTCTATTTCTTCGCGATTTACCCGATTCTGTTGGTGTATAGCGTAGCCATCACTAACACCGTCGACAGTTTTATTACCCACCAGTTGGGGCTGGTCTCGCCACCGCGTGCCATTCTGTCACTGATTCTGATTATCGGTATGATGGCAGTCGTGCGCTTTGGTGAAAAAATGATCGTTAAAGCGATGAGCGTACTGGTGTTCCCGTTCGTTGCCGCACTCATGATGCTGGCGCTGTACCTGATCCCACAATGGAACGGTGCGGTTTTCGATACGCTCTCTTTCAGCATTGCAGCACCAACGGGTCACGGCCTGTGGATGACCCTGTGGCTGGCGATCCCGGTTATGGTCTTCTCCTTTAACCACTCGCCGATTATCTCCTCTTTCGCCGTCGCGAAACGTGAAGAGTACGGTCAGGATGCGGAACGTAAATGCTCCCGCATCCTCGGTTTTGCCCACATCATGATGGTGCTGACGGTGATGTTCTTCGTGTTCAGCTGCGTCCTGAGCCTGTCGCCGGAAAACCTGGCGGAAGCGAAAGCCCAGAACATCTCCATCCTCTCTTACCTGGCGAACCACTTTAACGCCCCGGTGATTGCCTGGATGGCACCGATTATCGCCATGATCGCCATTACCAAATCCTTCCTTGGCCACTACCTGGGCGCGCGTGAAGGCTTTAACGGCATGGTGATTAAATCTCTGCGTGGTAAAGGAAAATCCATCGAACTCAACAAACTGAACAAAATTACTGCGCTGTTCATGCTGGTGACCACCTGGATTGTTGCCACCCTGAACCCGAGTATCCTCGGCATGATTGAAAACCTGGGTGGCCCGATTATCGCTATCATTCTGTTCCTGATGCCGATGTATGCCATCAATAAAGTGCCGGCGATGCGCAAATACAGCGGTGCGATCAGCAACATCTTTGTGGTCGCGATGGGTCTGATTGCCATCTCCGCCATCTTCTTCTCTCTGTTCAGCTAACTTCCCCGCGCCGCCTGACTCGGGCGGCGCTTCCGTTTTGCTCAGCAACTCGCATGGGTGCCACATGATTAGTGTTTTCGATATTTTCAAAATCAGCATCGGGCCGTCCAGTTCCCATACCGTCGGACCCATGAAGGCAGGAAAACAGTTTGTTGATACCCTGCAGGAAAAAGGCCTGTTACATAAAGTCACGCGGCTGGTGGTGGATGTATATGGCTCGTTGTCATTAACCGGTAAAGGGCATCACACGGATATCGCGATTATTCTTGGTCTGTCCGGCTATTTACCGGAGACGGTCGATATTGACGCGATTCCGGGTATTATCCGTGACGTTAATACTCATCAGCGCCTGTTTATTGAAGAAGGAAAACGTGAAATCCAGTTCCCGGTAGTGGAGTGCATGCGTTTTCACAACGAATTTCTGCCGCTGCATGAAAACGGCATGAGTATCACCGCTTTTTGCGATGGCAAAATTGCCCATTTCCAGACCTATTATTCCATCGGCGGCGGTTTCATCGTCACCGAAGAGAACTTTGGCAAAAGCCAGGATGCGGATATTGATCTCCCGTTCCCGTTTTACTCTGCGCGTAATTTACTGACCCACTGCCACGACAATTGCCTGTCCATTTCTGCGGTGATGATGAAAAACGAAATCGCCCGTCATGGGCGTGACAACGTTGAACAAAATATGGCGAAGATCTGGGAGACCATGCGTAACGCCATTAACCGTGGCATGAGCACCGAAGGCATTCTGCCGGGGCCGCTAAAAGTGCCGCGTCGCGCATCTGCGCTGCACCGCGTGCTGGCACCGCAAAGCCACTCGATGAGTCCGTTAAGTGCGATGGACTGGGTCAACATGTTTGCCATGGCCGTCGGTGAAGAAAACGCCGCTGGCGGGCGTGTGGTAACGGCTCCGACCAACGGGGCATGCGGCATCATCCCGGCGGTGCTGGCCTACTATGACCGCTTTATCAAAACCGTGACGCCAGAAATCTACATGCGCTACTTCCTGACCGCTGGCGCAGTGGGCATCCTCTATAAAATGAACGCCTCGATTTCCGGCGCGGAAGTGGGCTGTCAGGGTGAAGTCGGCGTAGCATGCTCAATGGCCTCTGCCGGGCTGGCTGAGTTGCTGGGTGGCAGTCCTGAGAAGGTCTGCATCGCGGCGGAGATCGGCATGGAGCACAATCTGGGGCTGACCTGCGACCCGGTTGCCGGTCAGGTTCAGGTCCCTTGTATTGAACGTAACGCTATTGCTTCGGTGAAAGCCATTAACTCGGCGAGCATGGCGATGTACCGCACCAGCGACCCGAAAGTTTCGCTGGATAAAGTCATCGAAACCATGTTTGAGACCGGCAAAGATATGAATGCGAAATACCGTGAAACGGCACGTGGCGGGTTAGCCATTAAAGTGGCGGTGTGCGAGTCCTGAGTCCCCTAAAAAAATCGCCTGCATTGCAGGCGATGTCCTTTCAAAAACGCGCTGTTGTTACTCTTTCTTCTCGATATCCGGTGGCTGATGCGACCAGACCACGCTGTGTGAGGCCGAAGAGGTATACCACTCATTGATGGTGGAGTGGGCATCGCCTTTTTGTTCTGCGTCAGGCGCATATTTCTCTTTCGGCGGAGAGGCCTGTTTTTTACGAATGCGGATACGGGCCGGGACGGCAGCGTTAATCTGTGCGTTAAACGCGCGAATGTGCGAGTCATACAGAATGGATTCGAGCTGATGCAGGCGATCAAGGCCCCGCAGAATGCCAATCAAGGTGCTGAGCGTAACAGACTCCCCCAGCTCTACGCGTTTGATGGTGGCGGCACCCACCTGGGCACGTTCCGCCAGCTCTATCTGCGACAGGCCAAGTTGCATTCGGGTTTCTTTAATTCGGCGACACAACTCGGAAATAATGTCACTGTCGGACATCGTACTGAAACGCATCTCACTTCCTCAACTGCCAGGTGATTCAGGAAATATTATTTAACATAATAAATTATAAATAAAGCGGATAATTTTAAATTTGCGATGATAACAACACTGTTTTTTCTTTAACAAAGTTTCTACAGAAGAGACAGGGAATAATGCCAGCGTTGGCATAGCGCCAGAATTTTTCTTAATATTTCTGTTATTACCATTTACAAACTGTGTGCACCCGTTTTTTTATCTTAATTATGTAATATAGATTTATACTGAGCAAAACATGCAATCATGACAAGGATGCACTAATTACATGAGTAACAAAGATAAAATATTTACTTTTTGGGGTTTGATGGACGTACTGGCCATCGCCAGCTACCTCTTTTTTTCCGTAAGGATGGGCAATGTGCCGTTCTGGTCCGATATCCAGCACTTTTACGCCAACCTGGCCTTTATGGAAGTGACAGGGGCTATCAGTATGCTGATGGAAGGCCTCTTTTTTCTTAATTTGATCCTGCTGGTAACCTTGTTTTTTTCCGCCTGGGCATTCCTTAAAAAGCGCGAAATCAGTTTTCTCTTCATCAGCTTGCAGGAGGTCATGCGGGTATTTTCTCTGAGCTGTTCGGTGGCGATTTTCCCGATTATTCTTCGCGTTATGTATGTTGAAGAGGCGCTTGTCGGTTTTATTCTGTTTGTTGTTTCTGAAACCCTCAAAATTGGCTCGTTATTGTGGCTCAGAAAACAGAATTGTTAATCAGATGTTGAACCTTACTGTCTCTTTATTGTGTTTAAGCCCTTATACTAAGAGTTAATCATTCTCGCTTGTCCCCCTGCGGGGACGAGTCGTGCTCTCTTTCTCATATGAGAAAAAGGCAGCGAGGGGAAACGTAAAACATATAACAATAAGGAGAATCTGCATCCGTGTTAATTCTGCTTCATCTGCTCTCTTCGGTAGCCCTGCTGGTTTGGGGGACACATATCGTTCGTACCGGCGTGATGCGCGTATTCGGGGCGCGACTGCGCACCGTACTGAGCCGCAGCGTCGAGAAAAAAACGCTCGCCTTTAGCGCCGGGATAGGCGTCACTGCTCTGGTTCAGAGCAGCAATGCCACCACCATGCTGGTGACCTCGTTTGTGGCCCAGGATCTGGTGGCGCTGGCCCCGGCGCTGGTGATTGTGTTGGGGGCTGACGTGGGGACCGCGCTGATGGCCCGCGTGCTCACCTTCGACCTTTCATGGCTGTCGCCGCTGCTGATTTTCGTCGGCGTCATCTTCTTCCTTGGTCGCAAGCAGACGCGAGAAGGGCAACTGGGCCGCGTAAGCATTGGTCTTGGCCTGATTCTACTGGCACTCGAACTCATTGTTCAGGCGGTGACGCCCATCACCCAGGCCAACGGTGTCCAGGTCATTTTCGCGTCGCTGACGGGCGACATCATGCTGGATGCGCTCATTGGTGCGGTCTTTGCTATCGTCAGCTATTCGAGCCTGGCGGCGGTGTTGCTGACGGCAACCCTGACCACCGCAGGCATCATCTCCTTCCCGGTCGCCCTCTGTCTGGTGATTGGTGCCAACCTCGGCTCCGGCTTGCTGGCGATGCTCAACAATAGCGCGGCGAATGCGGCGGCGCGCCGTGTGGCGCTTGGCAGCTTGCTCTTCAAACTGGTGGGCAGTTTTGCCATTCTCCCGTTTGTTCACATGCTGGCGGACCTGATGGATGAGCTGCCGCTGCCCAAAGCCGAGATGGTTATCTACTTCCACGTCTTCTACAACCTGGTCCGTTGCCTGGTAATGGTGCCCTTTGTCGGCGCGATGGCGGCATTCTGTGAGCGATTGATTCGCGATGAACCCGAGCTGGATGCGCGGTTAAAACCCAAGCATCTGGACAGCTCAGCCCTCGACACGCCCACCCTTGCGCTGGCTAACGCGGCGAGGGAGACATTGCGTATTGGTGATGCTATGGAGCTGATGCTGGAGGGGTTACATAAAGTGATGCACGGCGAGCCCCGGCAGGAAAAAGATCTGCGCAAGCTCGCTGATGATATCAATGTGCTTTATACCGCCATCAAACTCTACCTGGCGAGGATGCCAAAAGAGGAACTGGCGGAGGAGGAGTCTAAGCGTTGGGCCGAGATTATCGAAATGTCGCTCAACCTGGAGCAGGCGTCCGATATTGTCGAGCGAATGGGCAGTGAAATCGCCGATAAATCACTGGCGGCCCGGCGGGCGTTCTCGGTTGAAGGCCTGAAGGAGCTGGATTCATTGCATGAGCAACTGCTCACTAACCTGAAGCTGGCGATGTCAGTCTTTTTCTCCGGCGATGTGACCAGCGCACGGCGTCTGCGTCGGAGCAAGCACCGTTTCCGCATCCTTAACCGACGCTATTCCCATGCTCACGTTGACAGGCTGCATCAGCAAAACGTGCAGAGTATCGAAACCAGTTCGTTGCACATGGGCTTGCTGGGCGACATGAAACGTCTCAACTCGCTGTTCTGCTCCGTGGCCTACAGCGTGCTGGAACAGCCTGACGAAGACGATGGGAAGGATGAGTATTAAGGTTTGATTGAGCGGGTGTAAAACCAAAGAGGAAAGCGCCTCGCATAATTGATATGTGAGGCGTGACTGCTCAGTATTAATTAAATAGCATCCCGTAAAAATTCAGGGATGGAGAAATAGAAAATGCAGTCTGACTACGCTAGTCTTAGACAATTCATGCGCATTACAGTGGGGGTTATCATGCGCACTGCGTCTGGTTTAAAAAAATCCGTAAATGTTTCGTTATCGCCTGAAATTCTTGAGGAAGCTCGCAAACTTAAAATCAATTTATCTGCGGTATTAACGGAAGCGCTAATTGAAAAATTCCGTGAAAATAAACGTGATGAATGGTTACGTGAAAACAAAAAATCTATCGATGCGGTGAATAACTGGGTTGAAGAAAATGGCTCTTTCAGCGATTTCCAACGGTCATTCTGATGGAGCAGTTTCATGCTTATGAAAACAGGGGTAACGGGAAGCGCGTTTACCCTATTCTGATTAATCTTCAACATCCTGTTGCCAACGTGCTTAAGCACGTTCTGGTCGCCCCGGCTATTGAGCTTGCCAGCCTTGCAGGGGGTTCTCCTCCCGCAAAAATTTGCCCCATTGTAGAGATAAATGACAAGCCTTACGTCGTGATGATGCACCTGATGGCGGGTATATCTGTAAAAGAGGTGGGTGAACGAGTGGCAGATTTGTCACCTGCCAGGCTGGCATTTACAGGTGCAATGGATTTTCTCGTTAATGGTTATTAGAGCACCTTCCCTGGTGCTCTATAGATTCAATCACCCTGCTCTGCCAAACGCCGATGCTTCAGCAATGAGCCCCGCATCCGGGCGAACGCCGGTGTACATGGCGAACTGCTCAACGGCCTGCAGGGCAATGACTTCCGCGCCACTGATGGTCTTTTTTCCTGACCGCTGCGCCAGAAGAATCACCGGGGTTTCTGCGGGCAGGGCTACCACGTCAAAGACGACGCTGGCGTGTGCGACCATCGCTTCGCTGAAGGAAAGTGCTTCGCTCTCTTTGCCACCGGCCATACCGACGGGCGTCACGTTGACCAGAATGTCGCTGCGGATGCCCTCCGGCTGAGGCTGCCACTGAAAACCATACTGGCGGGCCAGCGCCGTGCCACTATCATGATTACGGGCAGCGATGATGACGTCGCGAAAACCGGCGTCACGAAAGGCGGCGATCACTGCTTTACCCATCCCGCCACTGCCCCGAATCATTACCCTGGCACTTGTATCAAGCTGGTGGCTGGCTATCAGGCTTTTGACCGCAATGTAATCGGTGTTGAAGCCCGTCAGTTGCCCGCCGTCATTAACGATGGTATTCACCGAATCAATCACCTTTGCCGAAGGATCGATGGCATCCAGAAATGGCATACAACTCTCTTTGAACGGCATTGAGACCGCACAGCCACGAATACCCAGCGCGCGTACCCCTTCCACCGCTGCCTCAATATCCTGGGTGGTGAAGGCTTTGTAGATAAAGTTGAGTCCCAGTTTTTCATACAGATAGTTGTGAAAACGGGTACCAAAGTTCCCCGGGCGTCCCGCAAGAGAAATGCAGAGCAGCGTGTCGCGGTTAATCATGGTTAATCTCCTCCGCGTGGGCCAGCAGGTACTGCTCGGCTTCCCCGGACCAGATGCCTTTATGGCGCTCAATGATGGCGGCAAGCTCAGGGTCAGCAATCTGTTTCAGTGCGGTTAGCGGCAGGTATTTTCCGGTATAAACCAGCTTTTTGCCGCCACCAACGGACGGGAGTTCGAGGGTGGTTTCACCCGCAGCATTAAGGCCGAGAATATGGGTGACCACTTTTGCCGCCTGCACTTTTTTCTCTTCAATGAGCTTCACCGCTGCACGCATATCGTCGGTGTTACCGCCGGAAGTCCCGACATAGTGAGTAAAGGCGTAATGCACATCGTAGAAATTCACCGGGGCGCTGAACTGTTTGTCTTGCGGACCAGCAAAGAAATTCATGCAGCCGTCCGGAGCGAGCAGTGAAGAGGCCAGTGTGATCAGGGCCTCATTGGGAACGAAGACAAAAATATCGTCGAAACCGTGACCGCCGCTGAGCGCCATTAGCGTGTCGAACGAGGCGGCCTGCGCATGCAGATAATGAATCAGGGTCTGGGGCTCAGAAGGATAGTGTTGCCGAGCGTAGCTGAGTTTGTCGTGATTGGTGTCGGTGACCACCAGTAGAGACGGGTTGACCGGGCCATGCAGTGCGTAGTCAATCGCCAGCAGGCCCATCGGCCCGGTTCCGCCCAGAATCAACGTGCGTCCCTGCGGGCGAATGCCCATGTTGTGGTTGTAAGTGCCTTCCTGTAAGTGATAGTTGGCGTTGAACGCGCCAATCACGCAAGAGAGCGGCTCCACAAGCGAGCCTTCGAAATAGGTCTCGCCTTCGTACGCCAACAGGCAGTCCTGTTCCATCACCTCATCAGGGATAACCACGTGCGTGGCTTCGCCGCCGACCCATGGGAACGAGTAGCCGGGGCAATCCGGACGATCCGGCAGTTGTAGGTTGGCCTGAATCACGTAGCGCTGACCTGGCTGGAACTTATGCTGCCATTTTTTGCCGACGGCCAGGATATCGCCGCAAAATTCATGGCCGATGATGATCGGGTGGGTTGCCACATCATCCGGCACTTTTTTGTGGTCCTCGCCCAGATTGGCCTCTTTCCAGGAGGAGAGGCACAGGCTGTCGGTGACCACCGTTGCCAGAATTTCATCGTCCTGCATTTGTGGAAGTTCGAAGGTTTCCAGACGCAGATCGCGTTTGCCATACAGGCGAAGTGCTGTTGTTTTCATAACATTAACCACCTTGTTGTGAGCGATGGCCCCGGCAGTTACCGGGGCGAAAAATCAGGACAGGAAGCCCAGCGCGTTGCCAACGATCCCCAGACCAAAGAGGGCGAAGATCAGCCAGACCGGGTTCACTTTCTTATTGAGCAGACGCACCATCAGCAGGGTCAGGCCTAGCGCCAGCAGGCCGGGGCAGAGCTGATCAAGAATGTTCTGCACGGTCATGGTGACGGTGGTGCCGTCTGCACCTGGGGTTTGTGACACCACCAGTGGCACATGGATGCTGGTCCATTTTGTGACCAGCACCCCCATCACAAACAGGCCGAGAATCGAGGCCCCTTCAGTGAGTTTTTGCAGCAAATTACCGCCCATATCGCTGACGATATTGACCCCCTTTCTAAAGCCCAGTTGCAGGCCGTACCACTTCATGGCAAGGCGTACTGCATTGAAAATAAAGAAGAACAACAAAGGGCCAAGCACATTACCGGACAGCGCCAGCGACGCACCGAGTGCGGCGGTGATCGGGCGCAGCGTGCCCCAGACCAGTGGGTCGCCCACGCCAGCCAGCGGCCCCATCAGGCCAACTTTGATGCCGTTAATGGCCCCATCATCAATGTCTGCACCATTGGCCCGCGCCTCTTCCATGGCTGCCGTCACGCCGAGTACCGGGCCACAGACAGCGGGCGTGGTGTTAAAGAACACAAGGTGGCGTTTTAGTGCGGCAACCTGATCCTCTTTGAGCGGGTAGAGCCGCTTGATGGCAGGGATCATGTCGTAGCAAAAGCCCAGGCCATGAATACGCTCGAAGTTGAACGACGCTTGTTGCAGGTTCGAGCGAACAAACATGCTGAACAGGTCGGATTTGGTCAGTTTTTTCTGTTCCATGATGGGCTCCGTTAGTCGTCAAGCTGGTCAAGGGCGGTGGAGGAGGTAGCAGCTTGCGGTTCTGTTTTGCGCCACTGCGGATTGAGCTGGATGTAGACGAGGGCGATAATCACCCCGACGCCACCAAAGGCGAGCAGGCTGAAATCGAGATATCCCCCGGCCAGGAAGCCGAGGAAGAAGAAGGGCATCAGGTACTTCACACCCATCATGCGCAGCACCATGGCGTAGCCGACGACCACGATAAAGCCCCCGGCAATCTGCAACCCACGAGTGACGAATTCAGGAATGGCACTGAGCATATTGCTGACCATGTCGGCACTAACGAACAGCGACACCACCAGAGCCGGAATGGCCACGCGCAGGGCTTGCACCCCGAGGGCAGAAACATGCAACAGGTCGATGGTACGAAAACGCGCCTCTTCTGCGGCTTTGTCGGCTGCGTGCTGGAACACTACGGTGATGGTGCGGGCAAAGACGGTGAGCACCTGGCCTGCCGCCGCGACGGGCAGGGCGATAGCGATCCCCGTGGCAATGCTCTGCTGACCGACAATCACCAGAATGGCGGAGATGATGCTGGCAAGTGCGGAGTCCGGGGATTGCGCGGCACCGACGTTCATCCAGCCCAGAGCGATCAACTCCAGCGTGCCGCCGAGCATGATGCCGGTTTTAAGATCGCCAAGAATCAAACCAATGACGGTACAGGCAATTAATGGCCGGTGAGTCTGGAATTCATCCAGAACACTGCCCATGCCAGCAATACAGGAAAAAAGAAATATGGCTATGATTTGTAGGGTACTGATTTCCATAATATGTCACCTTTGAGATATAGACATCCCTGCCTGTTACGGCATAGAAATACAGGCGTTATTTTTTATTCTGTTACGGCGATTTCTTTTATTTTGTCGAGAATATTAATTGATGGATCGGAAGCAACCACCCGTAAATCTAATTTCACACCCAGCTTATCCAGCTCGCGAAAAGCGTGAATATCGTCATCATCCAGGGAGACAGCTTTGGTTAATTGTTTTTTACCCGGTCGCCAGGCCATGCCACCAATATTTAACGTGGCAATCTTCACGCCCTGGGAAACCATCTTTAAGGCGTCCTGTGGATTAGTGAAAAGATAAAATACTGTCTCATCTTTATATTGTGGGTTCAGGTAAACGGCGACGGCTTTTTCGATATTCACCACATTCACTTTCATGCCCGGTGGTGCGGCCTGGCGTAATAACGTCCGGCGCACTTCATCGTTATAGACCTCGTCATTGCAAATAATAATGCGTTGCGCATTGGCGACTTTAGACCAGACGGTCGTCACCTGGCCGTGAATCAGGCGGTCATCAATGCGCGCCAGCGTAATGTTCATCAGAAATCCTCCTCGGCGGTTTCCAGTTGTTGCCAGACCACGCAGGTCTGGTGGGCGATAGCGGTCAGGTGTGTACAGAGTTCATCAACGTTCATCGTGGCCTGATTGTCGACCAGTTCCAGCGCCAGCGGCAGAGAGAAGCCGCTGATGACGCGCAGCTTCGGGTTGCGCATGGCAAGCGTTGCGGCGGCATTCCATGGGCTTCCACACTGTAAATCGACGGCAATAATCCACTCGCCATGTATGTGTGCGCTTACTAACTTTTCGAGCTTGTCGGCGATGTCCTGCGCATTCTCGCCGGGCACAAAGGCAACGGCGGTAACGTTGGTTTCGCCATAGACCATCTGTACGGATTCCAGCATGGCGCAGGCCAGTTGGCCGTGGGCGCAGAAAATTGCATTCACCATAACGCCTCCTTAACCGCGCGTTTTACCGCCGGCAATGTTAGTGGTTACTCCGGTGATGTAGCTGGCGCGTTCTGAGAGTAAATACGAAACAAAATCAGCTACTTCTGTCAGCCTCCCTGAGCGCCCAATGGGAATGGCGTTCTTTGTGTAGCCGTCTCGCAGCTGCTCAACGGTGATATTGCGCGTCCAGGCCAGCGCTTCTTCATATTCGGGCGTGCGCAGTCCGGTTTTTTCCAGAATGCCAGGGGCGATACCCACCACACGGATGCCGTGTTTACCCAATTCTTTCGACCAGGAACGGGTGAAGCTATTGAGTGCGGCCTTGGTGGCGGCATAGCAGCTCTGGCCTTCGGAACCTTCAAGACCACTTTCGGAAGAGACATTCACAATGACACCGTCGCGCTGTTGAACCATCTGCCGCGCCACGGCCTGTGACATTAAAAAAACACCTTTCTGGTTGATGTTGACCATTTTTTCAAAGGCCGCTTCGTTTAATTCATATTTTCCCGCTGGGGCTTTTTCATCAACCAATAAACGAGGGAAGTTGACGCCTGCATTATTAACCAAACCATCAATACGACCAAATCGCTGAATAATTTCGTTGACGGTATGGCTGACATCACCCGCGCTGGAAATATCCGTCGGCCAGAAGTGGTAATAGTTATTTCCCTCGTGCTGGCCTTCCCCTCCATGAATATCGGCCATTTGTACATTCGCTCCCTGTGCTAATAGCTCATCCACGATCGCCAGACCAATACCGGATGCACCTCCGGTGACAATAATGACTTTATCCTGCAGATTTAACCACGTTTGCATACCAGACTCCTGATTTAGGGCAAAGGGATCCCCGCGCAATAATCATTGCGTTATTCACCCGATGAGAAATTTACTTCAACAATAATTCAGCGGTTTCGCGATTAGTCACCAGACAGTTAATGTATTTCCCGTGTAATGCACCGAGGATCCCGCTGTATTTTTCCTCTCCCATCGCAATACCGATGGAGTACCGCGCCTGCTTCAGGCGCTGCATTTCAATGGAGAGCGTTTTTTCGCTCATATTGGTTTCAACCGTCGCTCCGCTGATGTCGTAAAAACGTGAGCAGATATCCCCCGCAACATGGCGCGCGTTCAGGTCATCACTCTCTTCACTGCCGTAGAACGCATGCCAGTTGGCGCCGTCACGAATTGCCGGTGAGCCAATCCCCACCAGTGCCACGTCGAGATTGTTCCAGTAAGCGGCGATAGTCTTAAAATGCTGTGATTGCATAATGCCGTTACGGATCAGTTCGTTATCCAGCAGGGCCGGGAAATCGGCCAGATGTGACTCTCCCTTTAAGCGCGCCGCTGCGCTGTAGGTCAACGTGTTCACATGGTAGCGGCTTTCCAGTTTGCCGGACGGCCCGCCAATGATCGGCACGCAAATTAACTGCCGGGACTGACTGGACTGCGGCAGATTTTCCACCAGCGATCGCACCGCACGTCCCCATGACAGGCCGATAATGTCCCCCGGCGCCAGCAAGCGTTCCAGCAACTGCGCCCCTTGCTGACCCATGACGTTAAGCTGATCTTCTTCCTGCTCGGCTTCACTGGAGGCGACGACCACCTCTTTTAAGGCGAACTTTTGTTTGAGTTGCTGCTCCAGCCACAGATTCTCGTTGTAGTCATAATTGATAGCGATGGTCACAATCCCGTGCTCGCGTCCGCGTTTCAGCAGGCGGCTGATGGTGGTGCGATAGATACCCAATTCGCGCGCTATCTGCGCCTGGGTCATGTCCTGCTCGTAATAGAGCTGGGCAATTTTTACAATCAACCGGATATCGTCACTGTTTTCCATCGTCATCTTTGCTCTCTGCACATATGTGCAAATCGTGGTTGGCGTCTCTTGATCCGATATAACCCCACACCGTGGCAGTTTCAAAGGGATTTTCTGTTATTTCAGGTGGGTTGAGCACACGATTGTATTGCACAAATGATGATGCGCTGTTCATGAATCAGCACTTTTGTGCTCGTATTTCTAACCTGTTGATTCTGCGTTTGTTAATCACACAAAGTTGCACAGCTTTTCAGGCGTCACTTTTGTGAAGAAAAACGGGATGGATCACATTTAATTCGCGAGCGCTGGCCCGGAGGATTTTTTATCTGCCCACAGGTGAGATATATTTCCCCGATTACAGGAGAATTTATGCTGCCAGACTCATCAATCCGATTAAATAAATACATCAGCGAAAGCGGAATTTGCTCGCGTCGCGAGGCCGATCGCTTCATTGAACAGGGCAACGTGTTCATCAACGGCAAACGTGCCGCCATTGGCGACCAGGTTACCCCTGGGGACGTGGTGAAGGTCAATGGTCGCTTGATAGAGCCGCGCGAAGCAGAAGACCTGGTCTTTATCGCCCTGAACAAACCCGTGGGGATCGTCAGTACCACCGAGGACAGCGAGCGCGACAACATTGTTGATTTCGTCAACCACAGCAAACGCGTCTTCCCTATCGGTCGTCTGGACAAAGATTCCCAGGGACTGATTTTCCTCACCAACCATGGCGACCTGGTGAATAAGATTTTGCGCGCCGGCAACGACCACGAAAAAGAGTATCTGGTCACGGTGGATAAACCCGTTACGGATGAATTTATTCGTGGCATGGGCGCAGGCGTGCCGATTCTGGGAACGGTAACCAAAAAGTGCAAAGTCAAAAAAGAGGCGCCGTTTGTCTTTCGCATTACTCTGATTCAGGGACTTAACCGCCAGATTCGTCGCATGTGTGAACACTTTGGTTATGAAGTGACCAAGCTTGAACGGACGCGCATCATGAACGTCGGCCTGTCGGGTCTGCCGCTCGGTGAGTGGCGTGATCTCACCGATGACGAGTTAATTGCGCTGTTCAAGCTGATTGAAAACTCCTCCTCCGAGGCCAGGCCGAAGGCAAAAGCCAAACCGAAGCCGAAAACCGCCGATATTAAGCGGCCGGTAGTGAAGATTGAGAAATCGGAAGAGAAATCGCGCCCGGCATCGAACGGTAAACGCTTTAATCAGCCGGGGCGCAAAAAGAAAGGACGTTAACGCCTGCCGCGCGTGGACGTGTTAGCTGACCACGAAAAGGTGGTCGCTTCATCCGGTTTATAAGCCTGCTTTTTCTTTATCTGGCGGGCTTTTTTGGCTTCGGCTTCCCGTTCAACCATCAGTTTGTCGATGTACTCTTTTTTGACGCTGTTGATTTCGGCGTTGGTCAATACACGCCCGTGCGCAATGCGTGCGCGATCCAGCAGCGTTTTCAGTTCACGCTGTTCGCGCTCGGTCATCTCTTTTTGGGTAATGCGGGGGAGTGCCATGGGAGTGCCCTCATAGGAAAGAGGGTTCAGTGTACGGCAATGCGGCATCGCTAACTATGATAAAAGCCGGGTATACCCGGCATTGTGCTGATCAGCCTTTCTTCACCGCGCCCTGCGGTTTTTTCTCGATAGGCTTACCGGACCAGTAGCCTGCCAACAGCGAACCGGACAGGTTGTGCCACACCGAGAACAGCGCACCCGGCAGGGCAGCCAGCGGTGAGAAATAGATTTTACCGAGCGCTGCCGCCAGCCCGGAGTTCTGCATACCCACTTCAATCGCCAGCGTGCGGCAGGTGGACTCATCAAAGCCAAACAGACGTCCGCCCCAGTAGCCGCACAGCAGACCGATGCTGTTATGCAGAATCACCGCCACAATCACCACCAGACCGACCGACGCAATGTGTGCCGCTGACCCCGCCACCACCGCGCTGATGATCGCCAGAATGCAGACCATGGAGAATGCCGGCAGGTACGGCTCCACGGCTTTTACCACGCGTGGGAAGAGATGGTGGATCACTAAACCGAGGCCAATCGGGATCACCACAATCTGCAGGATGCTGAGCAGCATCCCCATGACATCAACCTGAATATGCGCGTCCACGTAGAGGCGAGTCAGCAACGGCGTGGCCACCACGCCAACCAGCGTGGAAACAGACGAAATCGTCACCGACAGCGCCACATCACCCTTTGCCAGATAGATCATCACGTTGGAGGCCGTGCCGCTTGCCACGCTGCCAACCAGCACCATCCCGGCAGAGAGGTCCGGCGGCATGTTGAATATCATCGCCAGCAGCCAGGCGGCTAAGGGCATCACAAGGTAGTGAAGAAAAGTCCCTGCGGCGACGGGGGCCGGGCGCGACAGCACGCGCTTGAAGTCATCAATTTTTAGATGTACGCCCATGCCAAACATAATCAGCATGAGTAGCGTGGTCACCCAGGGGCCGATGGGGGTGAACGTTGAGGGCGTGTAATAAGCAACAACAGAGAGCAGCAGCGCCCATAACGGGAACAGCCGGGTGATAACGGCGAGCATAGTTTTTCCTTGTAACGCGTTGTGTTGTATTTCGTTATAAAAAAGGCCGGGTTCGAGCCCGGCCATAGGTATTGTTTATCGCGTGAGGAAAATTTATTCAAACAAATTATGGTGAAGAGGATTCAAGTCGCGGAGCGGACGTGCTCCCACGTTAATCCAAAACGCGCCAGGTATTTGCGCAGGCGATCGGCATCATTCGGGTTGGCTTTTTTCAGGCGGGAAACGGCAAACAGTTCGCGTCCGGCATCGGAAAGTGAGTGGCTGCGGCGACACACCTCCAGCACGGTCTCCAGTTGGCGCTGGTCAAACAGGTCAATCTCCTGACTGACGGCAGGAAGCGAAGAGGGCTGCCGCCAGCCGTGCTGCAAACGCACGATTTCTTCTTCGACAATCGGCAGGGTGATGCGCCCCTGTTCCGCCAGCGTCGCCATGCGGGCGATAGAAGCGCTCAGCTCGCGAAAATTCCCACGCCACAGCGCCTGGCCTGAGCAGGCAAAGGCCAGATAACGCTCGCGGGCATCTTTATCGAAACGGGTTTGCGTCTGTTCCTGCGCCGAAAAGCGCTGAAGTTCGAATTCGATATTGGGGGCAATGTCTTCTCGCCGCTCGGCAAGCCCCGGCAGCGCAAAGGTCCACATGTTGATACGCGCATAGAGATCTTCGCGGAATTTGCCTTCTTCCACCCACTGACGCAGGTCGCGATGGGTACCGGCAATAAGCTGAAAGTCGCTCTCGACCTCTTTGTCAGAACCGAAAGGAAAGAAGGTCTTCTCTTCAACGGCTTTCAACAGCATGGCCTGTTCATCCAGGCCTAGCTCGGCAATTTCATCAAGGAATAATACGCCGCCGTGGGCTTCGCGCAGGAGCCCGGCCCGTGGTGTTAATGCACCGGTAAACGCCCCTTTCACATGACCAAACAGTGTCGACATGGCGTTATCGCCGCGTAAGGTGGCGCAGTTCACCGCCACCAGTTTGCCTGCCACCCGATGGCGTGACTGACGAAGCTGGAAGATGCGTTTTGCCAGGAAGGACTTACCCGCCCCGGTGGGGCCGGTCAATAGCATCGGTGCCGTAGAGCGTAAAGCCACCCGCTCAATTTGTTCAATGAGCTTATTGAATGTCGCATTTCGCGTATCAATACCTGCCTTCAGCAAAGAGACCGACTGTTGCTGCTCGCGCTGAAACCGGCTGGTTAAGGTCGTGTAGCGACTTAAATCCAGATCGATGATCGAGTAGACCCCTGCGGCGACATCCTCTTCAGGCGCGCCTTTCGGGGCCGGGCTGGTTTGTAGCAAGCTGGCGGGCAGGTAGCGGGCCTCTGTCAGCAAGAACCAGCAAATCTGTGCCACGTGCGTGCCGGTGGTGATGTGTACCAGGTACTCTTCATTTTCGGTATCAAAGGGGTAATGGATGGCGAAATCCAGAAATGCCGCGTACACCTCTTCAAAATCCCACGGGTCCTGAATGCTCACCACATGAGGGCGCACAGCGGTGTGGGGTGAAAGCAGTGAGATGTCCTCCGCCAGCTGTTGGGCCATTCCTTCATCACGCGGCTGGTGGAGCAGCTCCAGCCTGGCGACCGGGAAATCTGCCTGCTGGCATAGCCCAACGGTCGGTCGCCATTTGCGTAAGCGATTCGCCCGTTTCCCTCGCTTGTCTAAAACGGTGCCCAGTACGCCGATGACCACTTTGCGCTTTTGCATTTTTATCCTTAAAGATAAATGACGATAAATAAATATAAAAAAATGACAGGGCTGAGAGCAAGTGCTCAAAGCTGGATAAAAACAAAATGATTAAATATCAATATATTAGAATTTTATTTTTCGTTTTCTCGCGGTTGGCACACTTCTGGCAATACCTGATACGTCACGATGCTGAGCACGCAGGGGATTATGCCCCGCCAGCGCACCCGGAACGGTAAAACGTTTTCCGCGGGGCGTTCTGTCAGCAGAGAGACACGTCGAGGGTTCGATTCCCGACTCACCCTTCCAGGTGAACACTGGTTGTATTGATTAATGCGCTGCCATGTTGTTAACGGCAGCAACAAACCGGCGCCGATAAGGGTTCCGGGTCGCAGGCAAAACAGGCGGGCAGTGATGGCCTGTTTCCCTCCGGCTCCGCACCTGCATTCGCGCTGGTACGTGAAAAGATAAGGATAAAAAAATGAATAAAAAAATCACTCTCCGTAAAGGACAACTGGGCCTGCTGGCGAAAGCGGGCGATTACACAAAAATGCTTGAGGCAGGGGAACACCGCTTGTCCTGGTTTGGTAAGCAAGAGGTGACGATCGTTGAGCTTAATGGCAGCGATGTGGAGGCCGGGCTGGCGAATTATCTGCGTCGTTTCAGACCGGAATGGATTGAGGCCTGGTGCCTGACCGTCGATACCGCCGAGCATGACGTTGCTGCGCTCTACCGTAACGGTATCCTGGCGGAAATCATTCCTCCCGCTTCCCGCCGCCTGTTCTGGCAGGACGGTAGCCTGAGCGTCGTGCTGATGGATACGCGTGAGGTGCGTGTACCTGAAAGCCTCATGCATGCCGTGCTGCAACCCCGCAGCGGCGCAGCAGTAAAAGGCCGTGATGCCATACTGACGGTGAACGTCGCCGCATGGCATGTGGGTGTGTTGAAGATTGATGGCGAAACGCAGCCCTTGTTGCCACCGGGATTAAGCGCTTACTGGAAAGTGAATCACCTGGTCGAAGCGGAAGTTGTCGATACGCGCTTGCAACTGCTGGAAGTGTCGGGTCAGGAAATTCTGACCAAAGACAAAGTGAACCTGCGCATTAATCTGGGCGCGAACTGGCAGTACCGCGATGTATTGCAGGCGTTTAGCCAGTTAACCAAACCGGTGGATCATCTCTATCGTGAATTGCAGTTTGCCCTGCGTGAAGCGGTGGGTACCCGCACGCTGGACGAACTGCTGGAAGATAAGCAGGTGATTGATGAGGTTGTGAGTGCCCAGGTCAAAATCCGTATGGCCCCCTTCGGTATGGAGGTCGCCTCCCTCGGCGTGCGGGACATCGTGCTGCCAGGGGATATGAAAACCATTCTGACCAAGCTGATTGAAGCGGAAAAATCGGCGCAGGCCAACGTGATCCGTCGGCGTGAAGAAACGGCGGCGACCCGCTCACTGCTGAATACCGCGAAAGTGATGGAAAACAACCCGGTAGCATTGCGCTTAAAAGAGCTGGAAACGCTGGAAAAAGTGGCTGAACGTATCGATAAAATCTCGGTATTCGGTGGCCTCGATAATGTCCTCAATGGACTGGTAACGATTAAAGGATAATCCAATGCAGCATAATCAATTTCAACTGCTGACGGCGCCAGACAGCGCGCCGATAAAAATGTGGACGCACGGGGTGCCGGTCGAGCCTGAGGCGCGTGCGCAGTTGCAGAACACCGCGAAGATGCCGTTTATTTTTCAGCACCTGGCAGTGATGCCCGATGTGCACCTCGGTAAAGGCTCCACCATCGGCAGCGTTATCCCGACCAAAGGGGCCATTATTCCGGCGGCGGTCGGCGTGGATATAGGGTGTGGGATGATCGCCGTGCGCACCTCGCTGGTGGCAAGCGATCTGCCGGAGAGTTTGAGTGGGCTGCGCAGCGCAATCGAACAGGCGGTGCCGCACGGTCGTACCAGCACCCGCGTCGGGCGTGATAAAGGGGCGTGGGAAACGCCCCCGCAGGAAGTGGATAACCACTGGTCAATGCTGGCGGCACGGTTTAAGCGCCTGACGGATAACTATCCGCAATTGCTGAAAACCAACAATTATCAGCACCTGGGTACGCTCGGGACGGGCAACCACTTTATAGAGGTGTGCCTGGATGAACAGCAGCGCGTGTGGGTGATGCTACATAGTGGATCGCGTGGCGTGGGTAACGCCATCGGTACGCTGTTCATCACGCTCGCCCAGCAGGATATGCAGCAGCACATTGCGAACCTGCCGGATAAAAACCTGGCCTATTTCAAAGAGGGGAGTAAGCACTACGACGACTACATGGAAGCCGTGTCGTGGGCGCAGGATTTTGCCCGTCATAACCGGGAAGTCATGATGTCGCGCGTGCTGTCGGCGTTATCACGGATTGTGACGAAGCCGTTTATCACCCAGCAGGAAGCGGTGAATTGCCACCATAACTACGTGCAAAAAGAGACCCACTTTAATGAAGAGGTGCTGGTGACGCGTAAAGGTGCGGTCTCCGCGCAAAAGGGCCAGATGGGGATTATTCCCGGTTCGATGGGGGCGAAAAGCTTTATCGTGCGTGGATTGGGGAACGAAGAGAGTTTTTGCTCCTGTAGCCACGGCGCAGGGCGTGCGATGAGCCGTACGGCTGCGAAAAAGCGCTTCACCGTGGATGATCAGATTCGGGCGACTGCGCATGTTGAGTGTCGAAAAGACAGCGAGGTGATCGACGAAATCCCGATGGCCTATAAAGACATCGACGCAGTCATGGCGGCCCAGGCATCGCTGGTTGAAATCGTTCACACCCTGCGTCAGGTGGTGTGTGTAAAAGGATAAAAAAATGAAGGTTAACGGTGTGGATGCTGCCATGCGCGAACGCGTGCGGCAGCATTTAAAAAAGGTTGAGCAGGACTATGGTGTTCGGGTGCTCTATGCCTGCGAGTCCGGGAGTCGTGGGTGGGGATTTGCCTCACCGGATAGCGACTACGATGTGCGATTTTTGTACGTGCATCCGCCGGAATGGTACTTACAAGTGGAGACACCACGGGACGTCATCGAACTGCCTATCGATGATGAGCTGGACGTAAGCGGTTGGGAGTGGCGCAAAGCATTAGGCTTACTGAAAAGCGCCAACCCCACCCTGATTGAGTGGCTGGATTCGCCTGTCGTTTACCAACAGGATGAGGCGGTGATATCGGCGCTCAGCGCGCTGGTGCCGAAATGGTTTTCTCCCGTGCGGGCACGCTGGCACTACTATTCGATGGCGCGCAGAAACTTCCACAGCTATTTGCAGGGCGATGAGGTGCGGCTAAAGAAGTATTTCTATGTGCTGCGCCCGTTACTGGCCGTGCGTTGGGTGGAAGCAGGAAAAGGCGTTCCTCCGATGCGCTTTGCCGAACTGCTGGCAGGCAGTGAACTGGATGCGGAGCTGCGCCTGGAGGTAGACGAGCTGTTGGCGCGTAAGCAGTGTGCCGGGGAAGCGCAGTACGGTGCGCGTTTGCCCCGATTACATGCGTTTATCGCAGCGGAGATCGAAAGGGGCACTGTTCCACCCGTGTTACCGGAGAGTCAGGATGGCGATATCCGCGCGCTTGACCAATTGTTGTATCAAACGGTGATGGCATAAAACGAGGCCGGAGAGTGCTAAACCCTCCGGCCTTTCTCTTTTATTCGAACAAATTATGGTGCAGCTTCTGTACCACCTGCTCGGCTTCGGTGCCTGGCACCAGGAAGCACAGGTTGTGGCTGGATGCGCCGTAGCAAATCATGCGGATATTGAACGGGTCCAGCACGCCAAACACCTCTTTGCCCACGCCGCAGGCTTTCGACAGGTCGTTACCTATGATTGCCACCAGGGCGAGGTTCTCTTCCACTTCCACGCGGCAAAGTGAAGAGAGCTCAGTCAGCAGCGCCTGTGTCAGCAGGGTGTCACCCGTCGAGGTGGAACCGGTGGTATCCAGCGTCAGCGCCACGCTCACTTCAGAAGTGGTAATGAGATCAACCGAAATGCTGTGGCGTGCCAGAATGCCGAACACTTCCGCCAGGAAGCCGCGGGAGTGCAGCATGTTCAGGCTGTGCAGCGTCAGCAGGGTCTGCTTACGGCGCAGGGCCAGTGCACGGAACAGCGGAGGATTGCGGGTTTTATTGCATACCAGCGTACCACCGGCTTTCGGATCTTTACTGGAACCCACAAACACTGGAATGTCGCTGCGCACCGCAGGCAACAGGGTGGCCGGATGCAGGACTTTCGCCCCAAACGTCGCCATTTCAGCGGCTTCTTCAAAAGCAATTTCATCAATGCGTTTTGCCGCCGGAACCACGCGCGGGTCAGTGGTGTAGATGCCGGGGACGTCGGTCCAGATATCCACGCGGGCGGCATGCAGCGCTTCACCCAGCAGGGCGGCGGTATAGTCGCTGCCGCCACGGCCCAGGGTGGTGGTGCGGCCTTTGGCTTCGCTACCGATAAACCCCTGAGTGACGACCAGACCGTCGGCAAGGCGCGGGGCGAGCTGTTGGGTCGCCAGTTCAGCCAGCGCGGCTACGTCCGGCTCAGCACGACCAAACCGATCGCTGGTGCGCATCACTTTACGCACGTCAAACCACTGCGACTGAACGTCACGCTGGCGCAGGATCTCAACAAACAGCAGAGTGGACATCAGTTCGCCATGGCTGACCAGTTCGTCGGTCAGGGCGGTTGAGGTCGCCAGCGATGCGGCTTCTGCCAGGGTGGTAATGTTTTCCAGCAGGCGCTCAATCTCTTCACGAATGACGTTCGGGTTAGCCAGACGTTCCAGAATATCGAACTGGATTTTGCGGATAGCATCAAGTTTGGCGAAACGCTCGGTCGTTTCCAGCCCTTCAGCGAGGGCAACCAGCAAATTCGTGACGCCCGCAGAGGCGGAAAGGACCACAAGACGCACGCTCGGGTCGGCGAGCACCACGTCGGCGCTGTGATTCATGGCATCAAAACTCGCCACACTGGTACCGCCAAACTTGGCGACAACTAATTCAGACATAACAACCTCGTGTCAGGGGATCGATTTTTCAGCCATGGCACAAGGGAAGAGCGAAAGGGGTAGGCGCAGCAAACTACGATTACACCCAGAAGTGCTCCACCACTTGTGAAACGCCCGACTGCGAACGTTTCTGGTGACAACTCAGGGGATTCAGCCCCTGTAGCCGATGGTGAATGCTGCCGTGCAGTCCACCACCTCGGCGGTGCTCCCCCTCACGTATCGTCTCTGGATGGGCTCCTCGAATACGGTTACCTGGGCAACGCTCCTCTTCTGGCTATTACCTTTGCCTTTCACACTACGTGTAGCGAGAAATGCTTTGGTAATACACACCCGCGCGTGCGCAGGTAGCGCCCTATAAATAATGGCTAGCGGCGGTGCTGTCAATGTTGTGATTATGCGGATTTTTCATGCAGATGAATTGATTAGAAACAGGGCTTATGTTGGTCTAATTTACCGTGCTGTTTTGCCCGTTTTCGCGCCGTGTCCAGGGCGGTGACACAAAAACCATCACAATTTTCATTTTCAGGCGCTACAATCGACGGCAGTCAAATTCTCAAATCAGAAGAGTATTGCTATGAAAAATATTAACCCAACGCAGACTTCTGCCTGGCAGGCATTACAGAAACACTACGCTGACATGAAGGACGTTACGCTTGCGGAACTGTTCGCAAAAGATGGCGACCGTTTTGCTAAGTTTTCCGCAACGTTTGACGATTTGATGCTGGTTGATTTCTCCAAAAACCGCATCACCGAAGAGACGCTGGCCCTGTTGCAGGATCTGGCGAAAGAGACTGAACTGGCTGGCGCCATTAAGTCTATGTTCTCCGGCGAGAAAATTAACCGTACTGAAGACCGTGCGGTGCTGCACGTGGCGCTGCGTAACCGTAGCAATACCCCGATTGTGGTTGATGGCAAAGATGTCATGCCGGAAGTGAACGCGGTACTGGAGAAGATGAAAACTTTCTCCGAAGCGATCATCTCCGGGAGCTGGAAAGGCTATACCGGCAAAGCCATTACCGACGTGGTGAACATCGGTATCGGCGGTTCTGACCTCGGCCCGTTCATGGTGACCGAAGCGCTGCGCCCGTACAAAAATCACCTCAACATGCACTTCGTCTCTAACGTTGATGGCACCCACATTGCTGAAGTGCTGAAAAAGGTGAACCCGGAGACCACGCTGTTCCTGGTCGCGTCCAAAACCTTCACCACCCAGGAAACCATGACCAACGCCCACAGTGCGCGTGACTGGTTCCTGGCCACGGCAGGTGACAATAAACACGTTGCGAAACACTTTGCTGCACTCTCTACCAACGGTAAAGCGGTAGGCGAGTTCGGTATCGACACCGCCAATATGTTCGAATTCTGGGACTGGGTGGGCGGTCGTTACTCACTGTGGTCGGCGATTGGCCTGTCTATCATCCTGTCCGTGGGCTTCGACAACTTTGTTGAGCTGCTCTCCGGCGCGCACGCGATGGACCAGCACTTTGCAAGCACCGCGCCTGAGCAAAATCTGCCGGTGCTGCTGGCGCTGATCGGTATCTGGTACAACAACTTCTTCGGCGCTGAAACCGAAGCGATTCTGCCGTACGACCAGTACATGCATCGTTTTGCTGCCTACTTCCAGCAGGGCAACATGGAATCCAACGGTAAATATGTTGACCGTAACGGCAACGCCGTGGATTACCAGACTGGCCCGATTATCTGGGGCGAGCCGGGCACTAACGGGCAACACGCGTTTTACCAGCTGATTCACCAGGGAACCAAAATGGTGCCTTGTGACTTCATCGCTCCGGCCATCACGCATAATCCGCTGTCCGACCACCATCCGAAGCTGCTGTCCAACTTCTTTGCCCAGACCGAAGCGCTGGCCTTTGGCAAAGCACGTGATGTGGTTGAGCAGGAATACGCAGACCAGGGTAAAGATCCGAAGTCTCTGGAACACGTTGTGCCGTTCAAAGTGTTTGAAGGCAACCGCCCGACTAACTCCATTCTGCTGCGTGAAATTACGCCGTTCAGCCTGGGGGCATTGATCGCCCTGTATGAGCACAAAATCTTTACTCAGGGCGTGATTCTGAACATTTTCACCTTCGACCAATGGGGCGTGGAATTGGGCAAACAGCTGGCGAACCGTATTTTGCCGGAACTGGGGGATCACAAAGAAGTCAGCAGCCATGACAGTTCCACCAATGGGCTTATTAATCTGTATAAAGCCTGGCGTTAATTGGCATAATACAAAGCGACGTTCTGAATAAGTAAATTTGAATGCCGACAATATGTCGGCATTTTTTATCGGATAATTCTTCTTGTTCGCTATTAAGCATTATTTGCCACTCTGAGGTTATTCTGAAAAAGAACTTTTAACCGGCAATAGCGCAGTGATATTTTCAGATGTTACCTATACTTCCCGGTTGCTGTAATAATTTTAACCTCATGAAAGTAAATGATTTTAAATTAAATATATCATTTTCATATCACCTTTTTATCCAATTTTCTTAAAACCTGCCGCTGCGTTTCCCATTCATCAAATAGCCTGCTTTAGTTGTGTATACTCGTTCTCGCCTGATTATTTCAGGCACCTCTCCATTCATTCAATGAAGGGAAATTGATATGAAAAAAGCACTGTTTGGCATTTTTGCCATAACCGCGCTTGCGGCGACTTCTGCCTTTGCGGCACCGATTCAGGTGGGTGAAGCAGCAGGGTCGGCAGCGACGTCTGTCTCTGCGGGTAGTTCCTCAGCGACCAGCGTCAGCACCGTAAGCTCCGCGGTGGGTGTTGCCCTGGCGGCAACCGGTGGCGGTGATGGTTCCAATACCGGAACCACGACCACTACGACCACCAGTACTCAGTAATCGCGAGTACTTAATCATAACCACACTTCGGTGTGGTTATTTCGTCACCCCCTGGAGAAGAGTCGTGAAGCGACCTGCAATCATCCTGTTATGCCTGCTTATTCAGGCTTGTTCCTCTACGACCAAAGGGCTGGGGAATTCGCTGTGGGATAGCGTATTCGGCACACCCGGTGTGCACCTGACCGATGACGATATCGCCAACATGCCATACGCCAGCCAGTACATGCAGCTTAATGGCGGACCTCAGTTATTTGTTGTGCTCGCTTTTGCCGAAAACGGTCAGCAGAAGTGGGCGACCCAGGATCAGGCCCTGGTGGTCACTCAGCACTACCGAATCGTCAAAACACAACTGGGCGGGGATAACCTGCTTGAAGTGAATAATCTGGCGGCCGATCCGCTGGCAAACCCGAATCAAATTATTGATGGTGCGGACTGGACCCGCACGATGGGCTGGACCGAACACCACCAGGTTCGCTACGCCACGGCGCGTTCGCTGTTCCGCTGGAACGGCACCGACAGCGTGACCGTCGGCAGTGATGTCACCCCGGTGCGTATCCTCGAAGAAGAGGTAACAACGGATAACAAGCGCTGGCTTAACCGTTACTGGGTGGATGAAGACGGGCTGATCCGCCAGTCGGAGCAATATCTGGGCGCAGACTGGTTCCCGGTGAAGACCACTCTGATTAAGGCGGCAAAATCATGAAGATACGCGTTTGTGCTGCCCTGTTTATGGCTTTTTTTACTCCGCTTGCTCTGGCCGCAGGCACTGTCGACGTCTACACCGCTGGCGACAGCAAACCTAAAATCCTGACCGATGCGGCGCATCTGATTGATGTGGTCGGGCAGCCCCGACTGGCCCAGAGCTGGTGGCCAGGCGCCGTCATCAGCGAGCGTCAGGCCACGGCTGTGGCAACCGAACGTCAACAGGCGCTGCTGGGCAGGTTGAGCGCGCTGGCGGCGGAAGAGAGCGGAGATGATGCGGCGGCTGTCAACACCCTGCGCCAGCAGGTGGCGGCGCTGAAGATTACCGGCCGGCAGCAGGTCAACCTCGACCCGGACTATGTGCGTGTGGAAGCGCTAGCCAATCCGCCTCTTGAGGGGAATTACACCCTGTGGGTGGGCCCGCAGCCGAGCACCATCACCGTCTTTGGCCTCGTCAGTCAGCCGGGTAAAAAGCCGTTCGCACCCGGGCGCGACGTGGTGAGCTATCTCGATGAGATGCATTTGCTAAGCGGTGCTGATAAAAGCGAGGCCTGGCTTATCTACCCCAACGGGCAAACGCAGAAAGTGCCGGTGGCTTACTGGAACCGACGCCATGTCGAACCGATGCCTGGCAGCACTATTTTTGTCGGCTTTTCCCCGGCGTTATGGGGGGATCGTTATGAGGCTCTGAACGCCGACATTCTTCATTCTCTGACGCACAGGATACCGGAACAATAATGAAAAAATCCTTTGTCATCAGCGTGCTGGCACTGGGGATCAGCGCCGCCTGCCACGCGGAAAGTTACCCGGCGCCGGTTGGCCCCTCGCAGTCTGACTTCGGCGGCGTTGGGCTTTTGCAAACCCCGACGGCGCGTATGGCGCGGGAAGGTGAAATCAGCCTTAACTATCGCGATAACGACCAGTACCGCTATTACTCCGGCTCAATACAGCTTTTCCCGTGGCTTGAAACCACGCTGCGTTATACCGATGTGCGCACCCGGCGCTACAGCAGCGTGGATGCCTTCTCGGGCGATCAGTCCTATAAAGACAAAGCTTTCGATTTGAAATTACGCCTGTGGGAAGAGAGTTACTGGATGCCACAGGTCTCCGTCGGGGCGCGTGATATTGGCGGGACGGGGCTGTTTGATGGCGAATATGTGGCCGCCAACAAAGCCTGGGGCCCGTTTGATTTCTCCCTCGGTCTGGGCTGGGGTTATCTGGGTACATCCGGGAACGTCAAGAACCCACTTTGCTCCTATGAGCAGAAGTACTGCTACCGCGACAACAGCTATAACCAGGCGGGTTCTGTCGACGCCAGCCAGATGTTCCGTGGACCAACGGCGCTGTTTGGTGGTGTGGAATACCAGACGCCGTGGCAGCCGCTGCGCCTGAAGCTTGAGTATGAGGGCAACAACTACCAGCAGGATTTTGCGGGTAAGTTGCCGCAAAGGAGCAAGGTTAACGTCGGCGCGATTTACCGGGTGGCTGACTGGGCTGACGTTAACCTGAGCTATGAGCGCGGCAATACCTGGATGTTTGGCTTCACCCTGCGCAATAACTTTAACGACCTGCGACCGTCCTACAATGACAACGCCCCTGCGCAATATCGTCCGCAACCCCAGGATGCGATCCTCCAGCATTCCGTGGTGGCGAATCAGTTGACCCTGCTTAAATACAACGCGGGGCTGGCTGATCCGAAAATTCAGGTGCAGGGCGACACGCTGTACGTGACCGGCGAGCAGGTAAAATACCGCGATTCCCAGCAGGGGATTGAGCGAGCAAATCGCATCGTGATGAATGACCTGCCGGAAGGGATTCGTACCATCCGCGTGACGGAGAACCGGCTGAACATGCCGCAGGTGACCACCGAGACGGACGTTGCCAGCCTGCAACGTCACCTCGAAGGGGAACCGTTGGGGCAGGAGACGCCGCTGGTACAAAAACGCGTGACCCCTATCGTGCCGGATAAAACCGAGCAGGGCTGGTATATCGAGAAGTCGAGTTTTGATTTCCATATCGATCCGGTGCTCAATCAGTCGATTGGTGGCCCGGAAGGGTTCTATATGTATCAGCTTGGGGTGATGGCGACCGCCGACTGGTGGCTCACCGACCATCTGCTGACCACCGGCAGCCTGTTTGCCAACATCGACAACAACTACGGCAAATTTAATTACACTAACCCGCCGAAGGATTCACAGCTGCCGCGTGTGCGTACCCGCGTACGTGAATATGTGCAGAACGATGTCTATGTGAACAACCTGCAGGCCAACTACTTCCAGTATCTGGGTAATAATTTCTATGGCCAGGTGTATGCCGGTTATCTGGAGACCATGTACGGTGGCGCGGGGGCGGAAGTGCTCTGGCGTCCGGTGGACAGCAACTGGGCGTTTGGCGTGGATGCCAACTACGTGAAGCAGCGTGACTGGCGCAGCGCGCAGGATCTGATGAAGTTCACTGATTACAGCGTGAAGACCGGACACTTAACCGCCTACTGGACGCCGCCGTTTGCTCAGGATGTGTTGATCAAAGCCAGCGTCGGGCAGTATCTGGCGGGTGACAAGGGCGGCACCCTGGAAGTGGCGAAGCACTTCGACAGCGGTGTGGTGGTAGGGGCATATGCCACCATCACCAATGTCTCGCCGGATGAGTATGGTGAAGGGGACTTTACGAAAGGCGTGTATGTGTCTGTTCCATTGGATCTCTTCTCCACCGGTGCGACCCGCAGCCGTGCTGCAATTGGCTGGACGCCACTGACGCGCGATGGGGGACAACAGCTGGGACGTAAGTTTGATCTTTATGGTATCACCAGTGATAAGAGTATGAATTTCAGGTGATATTTTTACGGTCCCCCTCACCCTGACCCTCTCCCCAAAGGGGCGAGGGGACGATCGAGCCAGCTAAAAGGTGCGGGCTTTTCTCCCTCTCCCTTTTAGGGAGAGGGGCGGGGTGAGGGGGAAACATGCGGCTCTGGTGGCCATTCCGTTCACCTTATGTTCCTTGTTTTTCTATAACGCCAGAACCCGTGAACGTGCCAGGGTGGTTCACCGCCACCACCCTGGCGACCCGGGCTCCCGGCCAGGAAAATCGCCGCTGGCGCGGTCCACTACGCATATTCCTTCAGGCTTATCAGGGACGGGCGAAGGTAACGTCCATGTAAAGTCGCCCTCGCCGCGCATCCCTACGCGGCGCCCCGGCCTTACGGATACGCTTCGTCGATTTTCAGCCGGACCCTGTCATCGCGGTGGCTGTTTTATTCTCATTGCGCAATGTTATCGCTGCAAGAAAGTCATACCGCTGGGGATTCCTCAGTCCCCAAAGGCGCAGGGTGAGGGTCTACAGCCGTCGCAGTAGCCTCGCCGGATTCCCTGCATACACGCCTTTCTCGGTTAGCGACTTCGTCACCACGCTGCCCGCACCGATCACCACGCCGTCGGCAATCGAGACAGCCAGAATGGTTGCGCCGCTGCCAATCGACACATCGTTACCCACCACAATTCGCCCCCAGCTTTCCCTATTGGGATTGGGTTTGCCTTCACGGAACATGTCGTTGGCGAACATCACGCCGTGACCAATAAAGCAACGCTCGCCAAGGGTCACGTACTCACAAATAAAGGTGTGCGACTGAATTTTGCTGCCTTTGCCAATATGGGTATGACCCTGGATCTCTACAAAAGGCCCGATAAAAACGTCATCAGCCAGCTCGCAGTCGTAGAGATTCACCGGTTCGTAAATCACCACATTTTCACCGCGCACCACATTGCGTATTGCCACCTGCCGTATATTTGGATTCATTGCGACGCCTTAAATTGATTTTCCCAAAATATGCATCGTGCTCTGCTGTGAGGGACTGCTGAACACGGTATCGTGTAGATGGATCAACCCCTGGCGTTCATAAAAGCGGCGGGCCTGTACATTTGCGTCCAGAACTTCCAGCCAGAAAAATGTCTCGCCATGTGCTTTGGCTCGCTGAATGACGTCGTTGAAAACCACCTCGCCATAGCCTTTGCCGGTCGCGTGCGGCAGAAAATAGAGTTTATTCAGCAGGGTGCCAGCAGGGCCTTGAGGATTAACAGGATGGTGCCAGCTGAATTTGGCAAAGCCGACGGGCTCGCTGTCATTCCTGGCAATAAGCCAGCAGCAATTGTCGTTCTGTAAGCTTTCCTGCAGAGCGTGCAGAGAATATTCCTGTTCGAGAAAATTCGTCAGCTCGCCTTTTTCCTGCCACAAGTGGGCGAAATGATAGTGGTAACTTGCGCAGCCCATTTCGTGCAGTAACGGCGCGTCGTGAACGTGCGCCTTATTGATTGTCAGCACTCTGCTTTTTCTCCGTGTTCTTATCAGTACAGGGCGTTATGTCATCATGGTACGGCACAAAATATAAGCAAAAAATCTAGATCTGGATCACATTTTTGCGTTATACAAAAGGCTCGCCACTGAGAATGAGGTGCCGGTATGACGCTGCCATCGTTAACTGCTCGTCCACGCGTGGAGTTTATCTCTACCGTTCTTCAGACCGTGTTAAACCTGGGGTTGTTGAGTCTGGGGCTGATCCTGGTTGTTTTCCTTGGCAAAGAGACACTGCATCTGGCAGACGTTCTGTTTGCACCCGAACAAACCAGCAAGTACGCGCTGGTCGAAGGGCTGGTGGTCTACTTTCTCTACTTCGAATTTATCGCCCTGATTGTGAAGTACTTTCAGTCCGGTTTTCACTTCCCGTTACGCTACTTTATCTACATTGGGATCACCGCCATCGTGCGGTTGATCATTGTCGATCATAAATCACCGATGGACGTGCTGATCTACTCCGGCGCGATCCTGTTGCTGGTGATCACTTTGTGGTTGTGTAACTCCAAACGCCTGAAGCGCGAATAAAAAAAGGGCGCTCCGTAGAGCGCCTAATAAGGAATAACAGTCACAAGTTAGGGTCAATATTCCAATGAGGACAACAGTGGCACATGATGATGAAACTTAACCTTTCACACCGCCTGCAGTCAGGCCATTAACCAGCCAGCGCTGGGCGAGCAGGAAGACGGCGGTAATCGGGATGGCGGACAGCACGGCGGCAGCGGCAAAATCGCCCCACAGATAGTTTTGTGGGTTCAGGTACTGCTGCATGCCCACCGCCAGGGTATAGCTGTTGACGTCGCGCAGTAACAGCGAGGCGACCGGCACTTCGGTAATCGCGGCGATAAATGACAAAATAAACACCACCGCCAGAATCGGCACCGACAGCGGCAACAGCACCAGGCGGAACGCCTGCCAGGGCGTTGCACCGTCCAGCGCCGCCGCTTCTTCCAGCGACCCGTCGATGGTTTCGAAATAGCCTTTAATCGTCCAGACGTGCAGGGCGATGCCGCCCATGTAGGCGAAGATGACCCCGCCGTGGGTATTGAGGCCAATGAACGGGATGTACTGACCCAGGCGGTCAAACAAGGCGTACAGCGCCACCAGTGACAGCACCGCCGGGAACATCTGGAAAATCAGCATCCCTTTCAACAGCGTCGCTTTGCCAGGAAAACGCATACGGGCAAAGGCATACGCGCAGGTGGTGGAAAGGGCCACCACGCCGATGGCGGTGATCACCGCAATCTTGATGGAGTTCCACAACCACAGCAGCACCGGGAACGGGGGAGGGGTGACGCGCCCGTCGGCGTGCTCGACGCTAAAGCCCAGCGCCAGCTTCCAGTGCTCCCAGGAGATGGTTTCCGGGATCAGACTGCCGGTGGCGAAGTTACCCTCACGCAGGGAGATGGCGATGACCATTAGCAGCGGGAACATAATGGCCGCGATAAATGCCAGCAGCAGCAGGTGGGTAATCAGTAATCTTAGTTTTTGCGATTTTGCCTGGACCATAGCCATTTTCATCGCCCTCCTTAGTCAAATTTCATGCGTGTGGCTTTCAGGTTGATGATGGCAAGCGCACCGACCAGCAGGAAAATCAGCGTGGCAATAGCGGCGGCGAGGCCAAAATCTTGCCCACCGCCGCCTTCAAAGGCGATGCGGTAGGTATAGCTGACCAGCAGGTCGGTGTAGCCCGCAGGTGTGGTGGTACCGATGCGGTCCGGGCCACCGTTGGTCAGCAACTGAATCAACACAAAGTTGTTAAAGTTAAAGGCAAAACTGGCGATCATCAACGGCGTCAGCGGTTTGATCAACAGCGGGAAGGTAATGCGGAAAAAGTTCTGGAATGCGCTGGCGCCGTCCATTGCCGAGGCTTCATATAAATCGTCCGGAATGGCTTTGAGCAGGCCCATGCACAGAATCATCATGTACGGATAACCGAGCCAGGTGTTGACGATAACGATCATCGACCGCGCGGTAGTGGGGTCGCTGAACCAGGCCGGCTTCACGCCGAACAGCGCGCTCAGCATCATATTGATCTCACCAAAGCTCTGGTTAAACAGGCCCTTGAAGATCAGGATGGAGATAAACGACGGCACGGCATAAGGCAGAATCAACAGCACGCGATAAATCGCCTTGCCTTTGAGCGCTTCCCACTGGACCAGGCAGGCCAGCACCATGCCGACCGCGACGGTCAGCACCACGGTCAACAGCGAGAAGACGATGGTCCAGACAAAGATAGCGAAGAACGGTTTCTGAATACCTTCATCGGTAAAGACGCGCGTGAAGTTATCCCAGCCGATGGTCACGGTATAGCCGGGGCTGAGTTTCTCATCGCTCCAGCTGTTATCCGCGTTCACGGCTTGATAGAAGCCGAGACTGTTATTGGGGCGGTATTTCACACCGCTCTGCTTGTTGGTCAGAGAGCCATCATCCGCCAGCGAGTATAACGGCGTGGTGCCGGAGAACTGGCGCAGGGAGCTCATCACCACATTACTGTTGTCTGGCAGCACGGCGGTAAGCTGGCTTAATGCCGCGCGGTTTTGCGTCACGTCACGCAGGGTGCCACGCTCGCCTGCAGGCAGGGCATCGGCTTCTTTTAAGGTAATGTGTTGCTCGCCGCCGAGTTTGAAAGCGTCCGAGAGATAATTTTTGCCGCTGTCACCGTCGGTCAGCGCCAGTTTCCAGCTTCCCTGGGCCGGGAAAAGCACGAAGTTGTAGGTTTTGCCCGCCTGATATGAGCGGTCCATCAAAACCTGCTGGGCACGTTCCTGGGTGAGCTGATGGGTACTGCTGTAGTTAGTGAAAGCAATGGCGATGGTACAAATCAGCGGGAAAAGTACAAACAGCCCCATGCCTGCAAGCCCTGGGTAGACATAGCGCCAGGCGTAGGCTTTACGGTTAGCGAAAATATACAGGCCAATTGAGCTTAAAATCAGCGTCGTGATGGCAAAAAGGTATTCCCCTTGGGCATACATCAAAATAATGAGATATCCCACCAGTAGTCCGAGCAGTCCGATGACGGACCACTTAAGCGCGTTGCTTTGCCACCAGTGCTTCTTTCTAACGACATCCATGGGAAATTTCCTCTACAGCGTTTTATCTTTCCCCCTCTCCAGGGGGAGAGGGCCGGGGTGAGGGGGCATGACGAAACAACCCTCACCCTAACCCTCTCCCTGAGGGAGAGGGGATCACAGCCTTACTTCGTAATACGACCCTGAGCATCTTTCAGCGCGGCATCCACGGTCTGACGACCGCTGACTGCGTTGATCACCGCCGTGCGTGTGGCGTACCAGAACGCGGCCATCTGCGGGATGTTTGGCATGATTTCGCCTTTTTGGGCGTTATCCATGGTGGCCGCAATACGTGGATCTTTTGCTAACTGATCCTGGAAGGATTTCAGAGCCACCGCGCCGAGCGGTTTATCTTTGTTCATCTCATCCAGACCCTGGTCGGTCAGCAGGTAGTTTTCGAGGAACTCCTTCGCCAGCTCTTTATTCGGGCTGGCCGCGTTAATACCGGCACTCAGCACGCCCACGAACGGTTTAGACGCTTTGCCTTTGAAGGTTGGCAGCGGTGCAACGCCGTAATTGATTTTGCTCTTATCAATGTTGGCCCATGCCCACGGACCGTTAATGGTCAGCGCGGTTTCCCCTTTGTTAAAGGCCGCTTCGGCGATGGAGTAATCCGTATCCGCATTCATGTGCTTGTCTTTGATCAGCTTCACGAGGTAGGCCAGACCGGCTTTTGCCCCTGCGCTGTCAACGCCCACGTCTTTCACGTCGTATTTGCCGTCGGCATATTTGAACGCGTAGCCACCGTCAGCAGCGATCAACGGCCAGGTGAAGTACGGCTCTTGCAGGTTGAACATCAGCGCGCTCTTCCCTTTCGCCTTCAGGGTTTTATCCAGCGCCGGGATCTCTTCCCAGGTTTTTGGCGGGTTCGGTACGAGGTCTTTGTTATAAATCAGTGAGAGGGATTCTACGGCCACCGGGTAGGCGATCAGCTTGCCGTTGTAACGCACCGCATCCCAGGTGAACGGGAACAGTTTGTCCTGGAAGGCTTTATCCGGCGCGACTTCTGCCAGCAGGCCAGATTGCGCGTAGCCGCCGAAACGGTCATGCGCCCAGAAGATAATGTCCGGGCCGTCGCCGGTTGCGGCAACCTGCGGGAATTTCTCTTCCAGCTTGTCCGGATGCTCAACGGTCACTTTAATACCGGTGTCTTTCTCGAATTTCTTACCCACTTCGGCCAGGCCGTTATAGCCTTTGTCACCGTTAATCCAGATGACCAGTTTACCTTCTTCAATCTTTGCGAGGGCAGAAGCGGAGAACATCATCGTCGTCAGTGCGGACAATGCGAGGATGCGTGCGCCTGTTTTGAATTTCATATATCCCGTCCTTTAGGTGATGTGCTCGTGGATATGTTGAGTGGTCTGACGGGAAGTAGTCTCCTTTTTTGGCAAGCGCTTCTCATCCTCCTCACCCCTACGCCCCTGGGGGGAAATGTGTGATCCTTGTTACATAAACTTTCGTTATGTGTGTCAGCGCACACAAAAAAGTGCCGTTTTTTGCCATCTGCGTCACGAAAATTGCCTCAGCCTCCGCAGGCCCCGCTCAGACTCGTCCCTCTCATCCTCCCGTCTCCTCCCCCATGAAAAAGAAGGGGGGTGGAGGATTCGCCACGTTTTCGGATGGCCCATAGTCAGCCCCATCTTGAATGTATCCGTTAGTGACAAGTTGTAACGAAGGGAGAGGGCATGGCGAACGTACAGCTGCGTAATGTAACGAAAGCCTGGGGCGACGTTGTCGTATCAAAAGATATCGATCTCGACATCCATGAAGGGGAATTCGTGGTGTTTGTCGGTCCGTCTGGCTGCGGTAAGTCAACGCTGCTGCGTATGATTGCAGGGCTGGAAACCATCACCAGCGGCGATCTTTTTATTGGTGATGTGCGAATGAATGACGTCCCTCCGGCCGAACGCGGCGTGGGCATGGTCTTTCAGTCCTATGCGCTTTATCCACATCTTTCCGTGTCGGAAAACATGTCATTTGGCCTGAAGCTGGCCGGCGCCAAAAAAGAGATGATTCAGCAGAAGGTGACGCAGGTTTCGGAAGTTTTGCAACTTGCGCACCTGCTTGAGCGCAAACCGAAAGCGCTCTCCGGCGGGCAACGTCAGCGTGTGGCGATTGGCCGTACGCTGGTGGCAGAACCCCGCGTCTTTCTGCTTGATGAACCGCTTTCCAACCTCGATGCCGCACTGCGCGTGCAGATGCGCATTGAGATTTCCCGTCTGCATAAGCGCCTCGGGCGCACCATGATTTACGTCACTCACGATCAGGTTGAAGCGATGACCCTGGCCGACAAAATCGTCGTGCTTGATGCCGGGCGCGTGGCCCAGGTGGGTAAGCCGCTTGAGCTGTATCACTACCCCTCTGACCGCTTTGTTGCCGGGTTTATCGGCTCACCCAAAATGAATTTCCTGCCGGTAAAAGTCACGGCTACCGCGATTGAACAGGTACAGGTGGAACTGCCTAACCGCCAGCAGGTCTGGCTGCCTGTCGACAGCGCCAACGTGCAGGTCGGCAGCAACATGTCGCTGGGTATTCGCCCGGAGCATCTGCTGCCCAGTGACATCGCCGATGTCACGCTGGAAGGGGTGGTTCAGGTCGTCGAACAGCTCGGTCACGAAACGCAAATTCATATCCAGATCCCCGCCATCCGTCAGAACCTGGTCTACCGCCAGAATGACGTGGTGTTGGTAGAAGAGGGAGCCACATTCGCCATCGGTCTGCCACCGGAGCGTTGCCATCTTTTCCGTGAAGATGGCACCGCCTGTCGTCGGTTGCACAAAGAGCCGGGCGTTTAAGGCTTCCCACTAAAAGAAAACGCCAAACTCCTTCGCGGCTGCAGCCAACGAAGAGGCAGCCCGAAGGGTGAAGCGTTCAAAGAAAAGCAACTCTCTCAGGAGATAGAATGATGACTACTCTGCGCAAACTTCCACTGGCTATCGCCATTACCGCAGGCATTTTGTCTGCGCAGGCGGGCGCCGTTGATTTCAAAGGTTACGCACGTTCCGGCATCGGCTGGACCGGGAGCGGCGGCGAGCAGCAATGCTTCCAGGCCACCGGTGCTCAAAGTAAATATCGTCTTGGTAACGAATGTGAAACCTATGCCGAGCTGAAGCTGGGCCAGGAAGTCTGGAAAGAAGGCGATAAGAGCTTCTACTTCGATACCAACGTAGCCTACTCCGTTTCGCAACAGAATGACTGGGAATCCACCAGCCCGGCGTTCCGTGAAGCCAACGTTCAGGGTAAAAACCTGATTGAAGCGCTGCCGGGCTCCACCATCTGGGCCGGTAAACGCTTCTACCAGCGTCATGATGTGCACATGATCGACTTCTACTACTGGGATATTTCAGGCCCAGGCGCCGGTATCGAAAACATCGACCTTGGCTTCAGCAAGCTCTCTCTGGCGGCAACCCGTTCGTCTGAATCCGGCGGCTCAGGCACCTTCGCTGACCGTGATGCATTCGGTAACCGCGTATATGACAACATCGTGCCAAACGATGTCTTTGACGTGCGTTTCGCCGGAATGGAAATCAACCCGGGCGGCACGCTTGAATTCGGCGTCGACTACGGTCACACCAACCTGCCGGATAAATACAGCCTCGCACCCGATGCGTCCAAAGATGGCTGGATGTTCACCGCTGAACATACCCAGAGCATGCTGAAAGGCTTTAACAAGTTTGTTCTGCAGTACGCAACGGACTCTATGACCTCTAACGGTAAAGGGATCCCGCAGGGCGGTAGCATCAACAACAACGGCTCGCTGTGGCGCGTGCTGGATCACGGTGCGGTGACCCTGGCGGACAGCTGGGACCTGATGTATGTCGGTATGTACCAGAATATCGATCGTGATGATAACAACGGCACCAAGTGGTGGACCGTGGGTATCCGTCCTATGTACAAATGGACGCCAATCATGAGCACCCTGCTTGAAGTGGGCTATGACAACGTGAAGTCTCAACGCACTGACGAAACCAACAACCAGTACAAAATCACCCTTGCTCAACAGTGGCAAGCGGGCGACAGCATCTGGTCACGTCCGGCCATCCGTGTCTTCGCGACCTACGCGAAATGGGATGAGAAATGGGGCTATGCCAACAATGATTCTGGCGCCGGTTACACCAATGGTGTGGCTTACAACGATACCTCCGCAAAAACCTTCAGCCGTGGTGACAACGACGAGTGGACCTTCGGTGCACAGATGGAAATCTGGTGGTAATGCTTAGACGTTGATGTAACGAACAAGAGGGGCGCAAGCCCCTCAACTCTTAGAGACGGCGCGCTATTGCCGGGCGTTAGCTGGCTCACGTGAAGAAGGTGATAACAATGAAAATGAAAAAAAGTCTCCTCGCCCTGTGTCTGACTGCTGGCCTGATGGCAGCGGCCCCTGGTGCGAGTATCGCAGATGTAAACATTGTTCCGCAGAATACGACCGCTGCGCCGTCTGTTCCGGCCTCTGCCCTCCAGCAACTGAGCTGGACGCCGGTCGATCAAAGCCATGTTCAGTCAACAAACCTTGCTACTGCAGGCCAGCGTCTGAACGTGGCGGGGATAAGTGGCCCGGTGGCGGCTTACAGTGTACCGGCCAATATCGGTGAGTTAACCCTTACCCTCACCAGTGAAGTGAGCAAGCAGACCAGCGTGTTTGCGCCGAATGTCTTGATCCTCGATCAGAATCTGGCGCCAGCCGCCTTTTTCCCGAGCAGCTTCTTTACCTATCAGGCGCCTGGCGTCATGAGTGCCGACAGGCTTGAAGGGGTGATGCGTCTGACGCCCGCTCTCGGCCAGCAAAAAATCTATGTGCTGGTCTTTACCACCGAGAAAGATCTGCAGCAGACCACGCAGCTGATGGACCCGGCAAAATCTTACGCCAAAGGTGCGGGTAATGCCGTGCCGGATATTCCTGACCCTATCGCGCGACATACCACCGAGGGCACGCTGAAGCTGAAAGTGAAAACCAACAGCGGCTCCAGTGTGCTGGTGGGGCCACTGTTCGGCTCCTCAGGCCCAGGCCCAGTCACCGTGGGGAATACGGCAGCACCAGCTACCGCTTATAGCGCACCTGCTGCAACAACGGCTCCGGCACCCGTCGCGGCTACCCCCGCAGCGAAAAGTGAACCCGTGTTAGAGGATACCGAACGCTACTATAACCAGGCCATTAAGCAGGCCGTGGCGAAAGGTGATGTTGATAAAGCCCTGAAATTACTGAATGAAGCTGAGCGTCTCGGGTCTTCATCCGCCCGAAGTACTTTTATCAGCAGTGTAAAAGGCAAGGGGTAAATCACTCCCCGCAATGCTGATGTTTGCAACAACTGGTGCGTCGCCTGACGCACCCTTTTTTCATGGCGCAGCGGGCGCTGTTGCACAGCTGTTGCGCTTATGAAAACCGAAAGAAGTTTCCCCGCACGAGGCAGCCTGTTCTACGATACAATGCTAAGACGTACTGTATTGGAGAGTAAGGCATGTCACACCCCGCGCTTACGCAATTGCGTGCGCTGCGCTATTTTGACGCACTTCCCGCGCTTGACCCGCAACGGCTCGACTGGCTGTTGCTGGAAGATTCCATGACCAAACGGTTCGAACAATTGGATAAAAAGGTGACCGTTACCGTTATTCAGGAAGCGTTTGTGACGGCGGCATCTCTGGAAAACGAACGGCATCTGCTCCCTGCTGATACGCGCTACTGGCTGCGTGAAATTTTGTTGTGCGCCAACGGTGAACCCTGGCTTGCCGGGCGCACGGTGGTGCCGGAATCAACGTTAACCGGCCCGGAACTGGCGTTGCAGAAACTCGGCACGACGCCGCTCGGGCGCTATCTCTTCACATCATCTACGCTAACACGAGATTTTATTGAAGTCGGTCAGGTTGAAGCGCTGTGGGGGCGCCGTTCCCGCTTGCGTTTGGGTGGAAAACCGCTGCTGTTGACCGAACTGTTTTTGCCTGCATCACCGCTGTATTAAGAGGAAAGAAGAATGGAGTGGAGTCTCACGCAGAATAAGCTGCTGGCCTTTCACCGGCTTATGCGCACGGATAAGCCTATTGGGGCTCTGTTGCTGCTCTGGCCGACGCTGTGGGCGCTGTGGGTGGCGACACCGGGTGTTCCGCCGCTGTGGATCCTGCTGGTGTTTGTTGCCGGTGTCTGGTTAATGCGTGCGGCAGGATGTGTGGTCAATGACTACGCCGACCGCAAATTTGATGGGCACGTTAAGCGTACCGCCAATCGCCCGCTGCCCAGCGGGGCGGTGACGGAAAACGAAGCGCGGGTGTTGTTTGTAGTACTGGTGCTGCTGGCGTTTGTGCTGGTGCTTACTCTTAATACCATGACCATTCTGCTCTCCGTCGCCGCACTGGCGCTGGCCTGGATCTACCCCTTCATGAAGCGCTATACCCACCTGCCGCAGGTGGTGCTGGGTGCGGCGTTTGGCTGGTCGATCCCGATGGCCTTTGCTGCGGTGAGTGAATCCGTGCCGCTGAGCTGCTGGATTTTGTTCCTGGCTAATATCCTGTGGGCCGTGGCGTACGATACCCAGTATGCGATGGTGGACCGGGATGACGATCTGAAAATAGGCATTAAGTCGACGGCGATTCTGTTTGGTCGCCATGACAAGCTGATTATCGGTATCTTGCAGCTTGCGGTACTGGCACTGATGGTTGCGGTGGGCGAGATTAATGCGCTGGGCTGGCACTTCTACTGGGCGGTGCTGGTAGCGGGCGCGCTCTTTGTTTATCAGCAAAAATTGATTGCTAACCGTGAGCGGGATGCCTGTTTCAAAGCCTTTTTGAATAATAACTACGTGGGGCTGGTGCTGTTTTTGGGCCTGGCAGTGAGTTATCTGAATTATTGATAATGCTATTCTGACGCTTATCTCTCCCTATCAGAGAGAAGGATCCCCATAAAAAAAGCGAGCATGATCGGTCCCCTCGCCCCTCCGGGGAGAGGGTTAGGGTGAGGGGGAACATGCGGCTCTGAGGGGCATTCCGTTCACCTTATGTTCCTTGCTTTTCTGTCACGCCAGAACCCGTGAACGTGCCAGGGTGGTTCACCGCCACCACCCTGGCGACCCGGGCTCCCGGCCAGGAAAACCGCCGCTAACGCGGTTCACTCAGCGTATTCCTTCAGGCTTATCGGGGACGGGCGGAGGTAACGTCCCTGTAAATCCGCCCTCGCCGCGCATCCCTGCGCGTCGCCCCGGCCTTGCGGATACGCTTCGCCGATTTTCAGCCGGACCCTGTCATCGCGGTGACTGTTTTATTCTCATTGGGCAATATTATCGCTGTAAAACGTAATATTACAGAGGCTCCCTCTCCCGGTGAGAGAGGGCATGAGGCAGCACAGCCCTTATTCGCTCTGCGTCGCGCTCTCAATCGTCAAACGCACATCCGACGTAATCAACTCCGCCAGCAACTGATAAACCGCCAGGGTCTGCGCCGGTTCCGCATCGCCGGTATCACTGATGAAACCTTCGTCACGCAGGGTCAGCACCAGGGTACTGAACACCGCCTTGTCGAAGAACTCCGGTGCGTTAATGCCGTGTAGCACCGAGAGACGCTGAGCCAGTGTGCGGCTCTCTTTCTCCAGCGTACTACGGTTAAACGACGGGTTAGCGCTCAGCAGCCAGAAGGTGATGGCATAGCGCTGCAGCGTTTCGCGTGCACCCGCAGCCAGCAGCTGCAAGGTACGGGAATGCGCCGGATTGATGTTCAGTTGCCCGTCTTTGATGGTGACCAGCCCTTGACGCAGCATCTCTTGCGCCAGACTGTCCAGCACACCTGCCAGCTCCTCTTTTTCCCAACGCAGGAACAGTTCTGCTTTCAGCATCGGGTAGAGCAACTCGACATGACGCAGCATCTCGTCCTGCGAGATGTGACGGTGCTGCGTGAGGATGGCGGCCATCAGTGACGGCAACATCAACATATGCGCGATGTTGTTACGGTAGTAGGTCATCAGCACCGCCTGTTCGCGCGGCAGAATGATGATGTCGCCGATGGTGTCTTTCTCCACCTCAAACTTGTTCATCTGCAGGGCGTGGGCGATGAGTTCAGAAGCGGTGGCCGTGGGCACCGTTGAATCCTCTGCATAGGGCACATTCCGCATCAGATTCAGGTAGCAGTCCAGCTGCTCCGTGAGTTGTTCACGGGTCAGTGAACGCTGGCGCGAAGCGAGCAGGGCGGTACAACACAGGTTCATGGCATTGGCTGCCCCGGCGTTGTTGATGCGTACCATCAGATCGGCCGCGATAGCATTGACGGTTGGCGTGAGCCAGGACGGACGCACCGCTTCGATAGGATCGATAGACTCGCGCCATTCCGGCACTCGCTGATTAAGATAGGCCGTCAGCGGGATAGGCTCGCCAAAGTTCACATAGCCCTGGCCAAGGTTACGCAGCTTGCTCAGGCCGCGTAACATCTGCATAAAGCCTTCTTTCTCTTTCGTCGCCCCGCGCAGCTCTTTAGCGTAGGTACCGACTTCCATCACGTGCTCGTAACCGATATAAATAGGCACCAGCGTGATAGGACGCGTGCCCCCGCGCAGCATTGCCTGGATGGTCATCGACAGGGTGCCGGTTTTGGGATCCAGCAGACGACCGGTACGTGAACGCCCGCCTTCCACAAAGTACTCAACCGAATAACCCCGCTGGAACAGTTCGCCCAGGTATTCGCGGAACACGGTGGAATAGAGTTTGTTGCCTTTGAAAGAGCGACGAATAAAGAACGCCCCCAGACGGCGGAAGATAGGGCCTGCTGGCCAGAAGTTCAGGTTAATACCGGCAGCGATGTGCGGCGGCACCAGCCCCTGATGATAGAGCACGTAAGAGAGCAGCAGGTAGTCCATATGGCTGCGGTGGCAGGGCACATAGACAATTTCATGGCCGTCATGGGCCAGTTGGCGTATGCGCTCGGCGTTGTGCACGTTGATGCCCTGGTACAGGCGGTTCCAGGTAAAGCTGAGAATACGGTCAGAGAGGCGAATCATCTCGTAAGAGAAGTTCGCCGCGATCTCTTCCATCAGCGCGATCGCGTTTTGCTGCGCCTTATCATGGGAGATTTTCTTGCTGCGCGCTTCGTCTTCAACGGCGCGGGCAATGGCTTTCGAGGCCAGCAGCTTGTTGAACAGATCCTGACGCGCAGGCAGCCGTGGGCCCACCGCAGCGAGACGCTGGCGAGCAAAATGCATACGCGCCACGCGCGCCAGTTTTTGCGCGATGATTTTATCCGTGCCGTGTTCAGTGGCCATGCGGCGCAGTGAAACTGGCGGTGAGAAACGCACAAAGCTGTCACGTCCAAGCCAGGAGATGGCAAAGAATTTCTGAATGCCATTGAGCATACGCAGCGGCGGATTCACTTCGCCCTTCTCGCGGCCTGGCGAACGACCGAACATCATCGAAACCGGCACCATCTGCACATCCAGGTCGGGATGGCTACGGTGCAAATCGAGGTAGTCGTGAAACAGCTTGATGGACTCTTCTTTCGGTGTGTACCAGGTAAATACCCGCGGCCCACCATGAATGAAGATATATCGCGGCAGCTCCACGCCGTCGATCACAAGCGGTTCAAACGGGTCCGGCAAATCATGTGCCAGACATTGAGCGCGTAACGTCAGTAAGTCGGCCTTAGAGTTATAAGGCAAAACATACATAATAGGGCGTGAGGTATCGAGCCCCAGTTCCTGTGCGGGTTCCGCAGGGATAGACTTACTTTTTACCAGCACGCTTAATGGTAAATTAAGTAATTTGTAGTAAATTCGTGGCCAGCCGGACATAAAGGATGTAAAGCCTCTGGTTATTAATGCCAATGCGCCGCAAGAATATCAGAAAGCGCGCACAAATTCTTTTGTACCTCTATAACCTTACATAGAGATTGATGCTCATAACATAAAAAGGTTCTTTTAATGGCCAATAACACCACTGGCATGACCCGTATTATCAAAGCAGCCGGGTACTCCTGGAAAGGCGTCCGTGCCGCCTGGATAAACGAAGCTGCCTTTCGTCAGGAGTCCGTTGCGGTCATTCTGGCAATTATTATCGCTTGTTTCCTTGATGTCGACGCGATCACCCGCGTATTGCTGATTGGCTCGGTAGCGCTGGTGATGATCGTTGAAATTCTCAACAGTGCGATTGAAGCGGTCGTTGACCGTATTGGTTCCGATTTTCATGAACTTTCCGGACGGGCAAAAGATATGGGTTCAGCGGCGGTGCTCATGACCATTCTGGTTGCTCTCTTCACCTGGATTTCACTGCTGTGGGGCCATTTCCGATAAGCCTTCCAGAATTGCGCTAACTGCTGGTTTTTTGCGTAATTTTGGTTTCAAAATCGCCTTTAGCTGTATATACTAACAGCATAACTGTATATACACCCAGGGGGCGGAATGAAAGCTTTAACGGCCAGGCAGCAAGAGGTGTTCGATCTCATTCGCGATCGAATCAACCAAACCGGCATGCCGCCGACGCGTGCGGAGATCGCGCAACAGTTGGGGTTCCGTTCCCCAAACGCTGCCGAAGAGCATTTAAAAGCGTTGGCGCGTAAAGGCGTACTTGAGATTGTCTCTGGCGCATCGCGCGGTATTCGTTTGTTGCTGGAAGTCGAAGAAGACGCCGGTTTACCGCTGGTAGGCCGTGTTGCTGCAGGTGAACCTCTGTTGGCTCAGCAGCATATTGAAGGCCATTATCAGGTCGATCCTTCTCTGTTCAAACCGAATGCGGATTTTCTGCTGCGCGTAAGTGGAATGTCCATGAAAGACATCGGCATTATGGACGGTGACTTGCTGGCAGTGCATAAAACGCAGGACGTACGTAATGGTCAGGTCGTTGTCGCGCGCATTGACGATGAAGTGACCGTCAAGCGACTGAAAAAGCAGGGTAATACGGTTGAATTGCTGCCTGAAAACAGCGAGTTCTCGCCGATTGTGGTCAATTTGCGCGAGCAAAACTTCACGATCGAAGGTCTGGCAGTCGGTGTGATTCGCAATGGCGAATGGCTGTAACCCTCAATTGTAAGCCGTGGTAGCGCTCTGTGTTGTCACGGTTTTTTAATAAAATTCAATTACTTAGATATCTTTCCTTTCTTTTTTTCTCCTCTCTTTCTGCCGATAGACGTTCTTAAAAATACCGTCTGGATGGTTAAAAATTCCGAATAAATCCACCACGTCGTTATCCGTGACTACAATTATTATCACGTTCAGCAGATTACGAACGTAACAAAAATGGATGAATACTCGCTATTCAAAACCGAACGATGAGGAAATGATTATGAATAAAGACGAAATCGGCGGTAACTGGAAACAGTTCAAAGGTAAAGCGAAAGAACAGTGGGGCAAATTGACCGACGATGATATGACCATCATCGAAGGTAAACGCGACCAGCTGGTAGGTAAAATTCAGGAACGTTATGGCTACCAGAAAGATCAGGCGGAAAAAGAAGTCGTTGATTGGGAAACCCGCAACGAATACCGCTGGTAGTCCTTTTTCCCTCTGAATATGCATTAGAGTGACTACCCTGCCCGACGGTACATGGACGTACCACTCTTTTCAAATCACACTGCTTAAAAGAGAAACCGCCGCTAGCGCGGTTTTTTCTTTACCAGAATCGAGTGATCATGGTGGCATTCACCCTGATGACGACACGCTTCCACTTCGGCGCATTTAGCGCACAAACCATGTGCTTCGATGACATTATGACGTAAGGCAAATCCTAATTTAGCCGCCAGTGCATGCATAATATCTTCTGCGCCTTCCGCTTGTTCTTCTTTAACTACGCCGCATCTGTCGCAAATAAACATGGCCGACGTGTGGGTCGGTTGATCGAACAGATGGCACAGGACGTAGCTGTTGGTGGACTCTACTTTGTGCACGAAACCCTGTTCCAAAAGGAAGTCCAGCGCGCGATAAACGGTAGGGGGTTTCGCCTGCGGTTCGCTCTCCCGCAGCAGATCCAGCAGATCATAAGCGCTTATTGCACCTTCCCGCAGACTTAGCAGACGCAGAACTTCGAGGCGCTGTGGCGTCAGACGCACATTGCGCTGCACACACAGTTTTTCAGCCTGCGCTAGCATCTCTTGCGAAGTGGTCTTGTCCATTGTCGTCCTCTCATTTCCCGGCGGCATAATTCCTCACTTTACCATGTTCTGCACTAAACGCCGAGATCGGGCTTCTTCCTCCGGCTTTCACAATCGCATTACGTCTTCTATAAATAATGAGGGTCAATTCTTATAACTATAATTTCTGCCAGTAATTACCTGTTTGGCAGAATTAGACATTTTTCCGGTGTTATTCGCAGCAATAGAGCATTCCTGTTCATGTAAAAAGGAACAGGGCATAAAAAAAACTCATCTGACTACGAGACGCATAATTGTGAAAAACAAACTCAAACTTTCAGTGGTCGCTATCGCTGTCTCCTTTTCCGTGGCCAATCAAGCGGGAGCAGCGAATACCTGGGCGGAAGCGCGTAATGATGCAATGGGGGGGACGGGGGTGGCGTCTGCCAGTTATGGCAGTGCGGCATTAATTAACCCGGCACTTCTGGCAAAAGCAAAACCTGAAGATGATATATCCGTTATTCTGCCAAGTTTTACCGCGCAAATTAACGATAAAGACGATCTGCGTAATGAAATTGAAGACATCAATGACAAGATCGACTACTACGGCGATGTTGTTGATGGTCTTTCACTGGGCGATGTTCTGGCTGACCCCATTGGTACCGTCAACCAGTTCCAGAGCGCCGCAGGCGATCTTGCGGACTCCCTTGAATTCCTGAAAGGCAAGCGCGCCAGTGCGAATGCGGGGGCGGGGATCGCGGTTAGTATTCCAAACGACACGTTGTCGGTCGCCTTTGTCACCAAAGCGCAGGCTCATGCCTTTGTGACCACCTCTATCGATCAGCAGGATATCCAGTATCTGCGTGAAATGGATGATCCCAACGACCCGGGTGATTTTGCGACGGCAAGCCTGAGGGCGTTGGATGCCGCAGTGCGGGGTTCCGATCAAATTAAGGACAACCTCAATTCTACCGCATCAGGTCGCGCTGCTATTGTCTCCGATTTTGGCGTGGCTTTTGCGCACCAGTTTGAAGCGGGCGGCGTGCCGTTGATGGTGGGTGTAACACCGAAAATGCAGAAAACCTGGCTTTATAACTACACCACCTCAATCAGTGACTACAACAAAAATGACTGGAAAAAGGATCGTTATCGTAATGACGATACCTCGTTCAACATTGACGTAGGTCTGGCTGCGGATCTGACTGAAAACTTCACGGTAGGCTTAACCGGGCAAAACCTTATTTCTAATAACATCGATACGAAAGATGTCCGCGTTGAAAACCGTCGTACCGGTGAAGTGAAGAGTTATAAAGACACTTACCAAATCAGCCCGTTGGTCACTGCCGGTGTGGCGTGGCAGAACGAGCTGTTGACGTTAAGTGCAGACGGTGACCTGACCGAAACCAAGGGCTTCAAAAGTGAGAAGAACTCTCAGTTTGTGGGCGTGGGTGCCGAAGTTCGCCCGCTTAACTGGCTGGCAGTACGCGCCGGTTATCGTGCGGACGTGAAAGGGGATGAAAGTAACGTCTTTACCGGCGGTGTTGGCTTTGCACCCTTTAATACCGTGCACGTAGATTTAACCGGCATGGTGGGTGAAAGAGAAACCTGGGGTGCGGGCGCGCAGCTGAGCCTGACATTCTGATGACAAACCGGAGGCCTCGCGCCTCCGGTTTTTCTTTGTGCTGGCTTCAGGCAAACACAACCTTAAGGCTGCCAGGTGTTCGTCGGGGTTTACCGACGACAATCTGTATATCGCGTCCCAGGCGAGTCAGACACTCAATCATTTTGACTTCGCTGATTCCGCGAAAGTGGCCGCGCAACATATGAGAGAGTTTTGGTTGAGTCATACCCAATAATTTTGCGGCTTCTGCCTGTGTAAGCCCACGGCTTTTGATGATATCTCCAATAGCCCAGGCGAGCTGAGCTTTGACCTTCATTTCCTCAGCATTTTCCAGCCCAATATCCGCATAGACGTTGCCGCCGCTTGCTTCAATATCATTATTCATGTTCAGCCCTTCTGGCGTGTGATTCTGCTGCTTTCAAACGTTCTTTGATTTTTTCCATATCGGGTTTGGGAATACCAATGCCTGACGATGATTTCTTTTGCCAGGTATGTAAAACATAAACCGCATTACCCGTTTTGATGGTGTACACCCCGCGGTAAGTATCAGTTGAGAAATCCTCTACCACCTCGAGCACTCCTGCTCCACTGAACCCTTTTAAGGGCTTGGCCTGGGGATGCTTGCCTCCGCATTGGGCGATATGTAATGCATATCCGAAAATATCCTGAACTTCTTCAGGAAGTTGCTGCAAATCTTTCTTACTGCTGCCAACCCAAAACAGTGGCTTCATACGCGTTATCCTTGCGTAAAATATATCCATATGGGTATAAATATAACGTAAAAAACGTCTGAATAACAATCAGTACCTGGCGTGAAGTTAATTTCTCGATTGAACATTTTTTATACTTTAAGCATCCGCTGCTCGGCGGCGTATCTATGTGCTATAGTAGCGCCCCTTTTTTCCGTAAAGCTTATTTATTCGCCATGTCGCCAGAAATTCAGCCCGCTGCTTACCCCGCTCACCGCTTCTCCATCGCGCCGATGCTCGACTGGACGGACAGGCATTGCCGTTACTTCCTGCGTCAGCTTTCGCGCCATACTCTGCTTTACACCGAGATGGTGACGACAGGGGCGATTATCCACGGTAAAGGCGACTATCTAGCCTACAGTGATAATGAACACCCTGTTGCCTTGCAGTTAGGCGGGAGTGACCCGGCAGCCCTGGCGCAGTGTGCAAAACTGGCCGAGCAGCGTGGTTATGATGAGATCAACCTGAACGTCGGCTGTCCATCGGATCGCGTGCAGAACGGCATGTTTGGAGCCTGCCTGATGGGCAATGCTCAACTGGTTGCTGACTGTATCAAGGCGATGCGTGATGTTGTCTCGATACCTGTGACCGTCAAAACCCGTATCGGGATCGACGATCAGGACAGCTACGAATTCCTCTGCGACTTCATCAATACGGTATCCGGCAAAGGCGAATGTGAGACCTTTATCATTCACGCGCGCAAGGCATGGCTGTCTGGACTGAGTCCGAAAGAGAACCGCGAAATCCCACCGCTGGATTACCCACGCGTTTATCAACTCAAACGTGATTTTTCGCATCTCACCCTGTCCATCAACGGGGGCATTAAGTCGCTGGAAGAGGCGCAGGTCCATCTTGAACATATGGATGGCGTAATGGTAGGGCGTGAGGCGTATCAGAACCCAGGCATCCTGGCGCGCGTGGACAGAGAGATTTTTGGCGTGGATGGCCCGGATGCCGATCCGGTTGCCGTGGTGCGTGCCATGTACCCCTACATTGAAAATGAGCTACAACAAGGCACTTACCTCGGTCATATCACGCGACACATGCTGGGCCTGTTCCAGGGCATTCCGGGTGCACGCCAGTGGCGGCGTTACCTCAGCGAAAACGCCCACAAGCCGGGTGCCGGTGTCGCCGTGCTGGAACATGCCCTGAGCCTGGTAGCCGATCGTTAAATTTTCACCACATGTTCGTCAATTTCACTAAACCCTGCACCTGCTTGCAGGGTTTTTTATTGATAAATCAAAGAGAAATACGTTGGCACGTTTCTTGATATATCCCCGGTATAGAGTCCACGTCATGACTCATTTATCGGGAGCGCACTATGTTGGAATTACTGTTTGTTATCGGCTTCTTTGTTGTGCTGCTGGCGACCGGGGTGTCACTACTGGGCATTCTGGCAGCCATCGTGGTAGCAACGGCGCTGATGTTTGTAGGCGGGCTGTTCGCCATGATGATTAAGCTGCTGCCATGGTTGTTGCTGGCCATCGCGGTTGTCTGGGTCATCCGCGCCATCAAAGCACCAAAAGTGCCTCAATATCAGCGCAATAAGCGTTGGCGTTACTAAAGGTTTGAGTGTTTGATCACAACATCGACACTTTTCCGGGCGCATTGCTAAGAACCGAATAGGATTTAGATATCAAATCTGTCACTATCGCGCCGTTAACGAATTCATCGCGCTGTACCCTACATACAGCCGAACTAAAAAAAGAATGGGCTTCCTTCGGGAAGCCCTAATTCTTTCTTCCTCGTCATAATTCATGCCGCAGATGCGTTGGCTATTTTCATTCATCCCAGCCCTTTACTTGAGTAATCGCTCAGGGATTCATTCAATTGCCGCCTTTTTGCAACATCAATTATTCATTGGAAACAGGGATTAACAGAGATGACCCCTGCGTGGCGCGACTCTCCAGCGCCTCGTGCGCCCGTTGTGCATCTTTCAGGGCAAATTTCTGGGTATCGGGCACCTCGACTTTTATCACGCCACTGGCAATCAGCGAGAACAGCTCATTGCTCGCCTCTTCCAGCTCTTCGCGATTGGTCACATAGCCATTGAGTGAAGGACGGGTGGCGTACAGCGAACCTTTCTGATTGAGAATACCCAGGTTTACCCCGGTCACCGGGCCGGAAGCGTTGCCAAAGCTTACCATCAGGCCCTGGCGCTGCAGGCAGTCGAGAGAATGTTCCCAGGTATCTTTGCCCACCGAGTCATACACCACGCGCACTTTTTTGCCGCCGGTTATCTCTTTTACCCGCTCGACAATGCTCTCTTCGCGATAGTTAATGACCTGCCAGGCACCGGCCTGCAATGCACGCTGCGCTTTCTGGGCTGAACCGACGGTACCGATGAGTTTTGCACCCAGGGCCTTTGCCCACTGGCAGGCAATCAGGCCAACGCCCCCGGCAGCGGCATGGAACAAGAAAGGCTCATCGGGTTTAATCTCATAAGTCTTACGCAGCAGATAAAAGACCGTCAGCCCTTTCAGAAACGAGGCTGCCGCCTGCTCAAAGGAGATGGCATTCGGCAGGATAGCGACTTTGTCCGCCGGAACGTTGTGTACCGAGCTGTACGCGCCCAGACCGGATTGCGCATAGACCACGCGGTCACCTGCTTTGATGTGTGTAACCGCGCTGCCGACTTTGCTCACTACGCCTGCCGCTTCAGTGCCAAGGCCGCTGGGCAGCGCCGGCGGCGGATAGAGGCCGCTACGAATGTAGGTATCGATGTAGTTAATACCGATCGCTTTGTTTTCTACCTGCACCTCGTTCGCCGCCGGGTCGGCGGGAGTGAATTCAACGGCTTGCAGGACATCCGGGCCACCGTGCTTGTGAAACTCAATTCTTGTCGCCATGTTTCCTCCTGAATGTCATAATCTTCGACCCACTCTCTATCTCGGTAACTCCATTCACTATGGCAGGAAATAAACCCTTCAACAAACAGACTGAACCCCGCGACAGACAGCTCGAAGGGATGAAAGTGCCGCCTCATTCAATTGAAGCGGAGCAGTCGGTGTTGGGCGGTTTAATGCTGGATAACGAGCGCTGGGACGACGTCGCAGAACGCGTGGTGTCAGAAGATTTCTACACCCGCCCGCACCGCCATATCTTTACTGAGATGCATCGTTTGCAGGAGATGGGCAAACCCATCGACCTGATTACGCTGGCGGAATCGCTGGAGTTGCAGGGACAACTGGATATCGTCGGCGGCTTCGCGTATCTGGCTGAATTGTCCAAAAACACGCCAAGTGCGGCGAATATCAGTGCTTATGCAGACATCGTGCGTGAACGTGCGGTTGTGCGTGAGATGATTGCCGTCGCCAATGAAATTGCCAGCGCCGGTTTCGACCCGCAGGGGCGTTCCAGTGAAGACCTGCTCGACCTCGCTGAATCCCGGGTCTTCAAAATAGCGGAAAGCCGCGCTAACAAAGATGAAGGTCCGAAGAACATCGCCGATGTGCTTGAGGCGACCGTTGCGCGTATTGAACAGCTCTTCCAGCAACCTCACGATGGGGTGACCGGCGTTAACACCGGCTATGACGATCTCAATAAAAAAACCGCAGGCTTACAGCCCTCGGACCTGATTATTGTCGCCGCGCGTCCGTCGATGGGGAAAACGACATTTGCAATGAACCTCGTGGAAAACGCGGCGATGTTGCAGGACAAACCGGTGCTGATCTTCAGTCTTGAGATGCCCTCCGAGCAGATCATGATGCGTTCTCTGGCCTCGCTGTCGCGCGTGGACCAGACCCGTATTCGTACCGGCCAGTTGGATGACGAAGACTGGGCGCGAATTTCCGGCACTATGGGCATTCTGCTGGAAAAACGGAACATCTATATCGATGACTCTTCCGGCCTGACGCCGACGGAAGTGCGCTCCCGCGCGCGCCGAATTGCCCGTGAGCACGGCGGCATTGGCCTCATCATGATCGACTACCTCCAGCTGATGCGCGTGCCGTCGCTTTCCGACAACCGTACGCTGGAAATCGCCGAAATCTCCCGCTCGCTGAAAGCGCTGGCGAAAGAGCTACAGGTGCCGGTGGTGGCGCTGTCTCAGCTTAACCGCTCGCTGGAACAACGTGCCGATAAACGCCCGGTGAACTCCGACCTGCGTGAATCCGGCTCTATCGAACAGGATGCCGACTTGATCATGTTTATCTATCGTGACGAGGTTTACCACGAGAACAGTGACCTGAAAGGCATCGCGGAAATTATTATTGGTAAACAGCGTAACGGCCCGATCGGTACGGTGCGTCTGACTTTTAACGGACAGTGGTCGCGCTTTGACAACTATGCGGGACCTCAATACGACGACGAGTAATCCTCGTCATCCTTTGAGCTGCTGCGGCGTTGACTGCGCCCGCTCGCTCCGGTCACGTAGTGATCTACGCTCCCGGAGATTCGTGGGCTTGCCGCCTTGCTGCAACTCAAATGATTTAGAGGATGGTCTATTTTTCATCAAGGCAAGGAATTCAAATGCAAGCGGCAACTGTTGTAGTCAACCGCCGCGCTCTGCGACATAACCTGCAACGCCTGCGCGAACTGGCTCCCGCCAGCCGACTGGTGGCGGTTGTGAAAGCGAACGCCTACGGACACGGTCTTGTTGAGACCGCGCGAACGCTCCCCGATGCCGACGCTTTTGGCGTCGCCCGTCTCGAAGAGGCCCTCCGCCTGCGTGAAGGCGGCATCATTCAACCTGTCTTACTGCTCGAAGGTTTCTTCACCGCCGACGAGCTGCATCAGGTCTCCGCTCAGCATCTGGATACCGTCGTGCACAGCGTTGAACAACTGTTGGCGCTGGAGACAACCGACCTGGCGGCACCGGTTACCGTATGGATGAAACTCGATACCGGCATGCATCGCCTTGGCATCAGGCCAGATGAGGCCGAGGCGTTCTATCAGCGCCTGACGCAATGTAAAAACGTGCGTCATCCGGTCAACATTGTCAGCCATTTTGCCCGCGCCGATGAACCTGACTGCGGTGCCACTGAACGCCAGCTGGATATCTTCACTACCTTCAGTGAAGGCAAACCTGGCCAGCGTTCGATTGCGGCATCAGGCGGCACGCTGTTGTGGCCGCAGGCGCATTTTGACTGGGTGCGTCCGGGCATCATTCTTTACGGTGTTTCACCGCTTGACCGTCGCCCGTGGGGCGAAGATTTTGGCTTCCAGCCTGTTATGACTCTCACATCGAGCCTGATTGCCGTACGCGAACATAGCGCCGGTGACCCCGTGGGCTATGGCGGCACGTGGGTGAGCGAGCGCGATACGCGTCTGGGTGTGGTGGCAATGGGCTACGGTGACGGTTACCCGCGCTCGGTACCCTCCGGCACGCCAGTGTTGGTGAACGGACGCGAGGTGCCGATTGTCGGACGTGTGGCGATGGATATGATTTGTGTCGACCTGGGGCCAGATTGTCAGGATCGGCCTGGCGATCGGGTTGTCTTCTGGGGTGAAGGCCTGCCCGTCGAACGGATCGCGGAAAGTACGGGTATCAGCGCCTATGAGCTGATTACGCGCCTGACCTCGCGCGCGGCGCTGAAATACGTCGATTAATGTAGAGTCGGTTCTCTTCCCGGATGCGGCGCAAAGGCCATATCCGGGCTACTGCTTTCCCCCTCTGCACGTTGATGTTCTCCCTCTCCCTGCGGGCTGAGGAATCCCCAATCATATTACGTTTTACAGCGATATCATTGCTGAATGAGAATAAAACAGTCACCGCGATGACTGGGTCCGGCTGAAAATCGACGAAGCGTATCCGTAAGGCCGGGGCGACGCGCAGGGATGCGCGGCGAGGGCGACTTTACACGGACGTTACCTTCGCCCGTCCCCGATAAGCCTGAAGGAATACGGTGAGTGGACCGCGCCAGCGGCGATTTTCCTGGCCGGGAGCCCGGGTCGCCAGGGTGGTGGCGGCGAGCCACCCTGGCACGTTCACGGGTTCTGGAGCGATAGAAAAGCAAAGAACATAAGGTGAACGGAATGGCCATCAGAGCTGCATTTTCCCCCTCACCCTAACCCTCTCCCTCAAGGGAGAGGGGACCGACTGTGCTCGCATATTTTTGTGGGGATTCCTCAGCCCCGTGGGAGAGAGGCGGGGTGAGGGCACCAGACGATGAGGGGCAAACATCCCTCTCGATCTTCCTCCGCTTCCGGTTTATTGTGTTCTTCTTGCCACTGTAAACCTGGAGAATCCCCTCGTGTTTCAGAAAGTTGACGCCTATGCGGGCGACCCTATCCTGACGCTGATGGAGCGTTTCAAAGACGATCCCCGAAGCGACAAAGTTAACCTCAGCATTGGGCTTTATTACAACGAAGATGGCATCATTCCGCGCCTTCAGGCCGTTGCCGAAGCCGAAGCCCGGCTGAATGCCCAGCCGCATGGCGCGTCTCTCTATCTGCCGATGGAAGGGTTAAATACCTATCGCCATACTATCGCGCCGCTGCTGTTCGGTGCTGAACACCCGGTGTTGGCGCAAAAACGCGTGGCGACTATTCAGACGCTCGGCGGTTCCGGTGCGCTGAAGGTCGGGGCGGATTTCCTCAAACGCTACTTCCCGAATTCCGGCGTCTGGGTCAGCGATCCAACATGGGAAAACCACGTGGCCATCTTTGAAGGTGCCGGCTTTAACGTCAGCACTTACCCGTGGTTTGACAGTGAAACCAATGGTGTGCGTTTTACGGCACTGCTCGAAAAACTGGAAACGCTGCCGGAGCAAAGTATTGTGCTGCTGCATCCGTGCTGCCATAACCCGACCGGCGCTGACCTGACCAACGATCAGTGGGATGCGGTGGTCACCGTGCTGCAAGCGCGGAACCTGATCCCCTTCCTCGATATCGCGTACCAGGGCTTTGGTGCCGGAATGGAAGAAGACGCCTATGCTATCCGCGCGATTGCCGATGCCGGCTTACCTGCGCTGGTCAGCAACTCTTTTTCCAAAATTTTCTCGCTCTACGGTGAGCGTGTCGGTGGCCTGTCGATAGTGTGTGAAGATGCAGATGCCGCATCCCGTGTGCTGGGTCAACTGAAAGCCACCGTGCGCCGTAACTACTCCAGCCCACCGAATTTTGGTGCCCAGCTGGTGGCAACGGTATTAGGTGATACCACGCTGAAAGCCTCATGGCTGGCGGAAGTGGAAACCATGCGCACCCGTATTCTGGCGATGCGTCAGGAGCTGGTTAACGTGCTGAAAGAAGCCGTGCCGGGGCACAATTTTGACTATCTGCTGAAGCAGCGCGGCATGTTCAGCTACACCGGTCTGAGCCCAGCGCAGGTGGATCGTCTGCGCGATGAGTCTGGTGTTTATCTTATTGCCAGTGGTCGCATGTGTGTGGCCGGGCTCAACAGCCGCAATGTGCACCGTGTTGCGCAGGCCTTTGCTGCCGTCATGTGATAGCCATAAATTTTCCTCCCGTCAGGGAGGAAAATGCCCACGGTTTATAGAAACGCCTTTCCTTACCTCTCTTCAGGCGGTATGGTCGAATAACTTTTTGACCAGTTGCTCAAATTCTAAGCACAACAAACTGAATATTTAGGGATAAATATGCGAAAGATCACATTGGCCCTCTGCTTGTCGTTTTCGCTTTTCAGCGCTGTTTCTGCTCTCGCTTCCACGCCATCCCCCGATAGCACCCCAGGGACCAACGTGGCCAAACTGGCTGAGCAAGCGCCCATCCATTGGGTTTCCGTGGCCCAAATCGAAAACAGTCTCGTGGACCGCCCGCCAATGGCGGTAGGGTTTGATATCGACGACACGGTGCTTTTCTCAAGTCCGGGCTTCTGGCGTGGTAAGAAAACGTACTCCCCGGACAGCGAAGCCTATCTGCAAAACCCAGAGTTCTGGGAAAAGATGAATAACGGCTGGGATGAGTTCAGCATTCCAAAAGAAGTGGCACGGGCACTGATTGCGATGCACGTGAAACGGGGTGACAGCATTTATTTTGTGACGGGGCGGAGTCAGACGGCGACCGAAACCGTATCCAAAACCTTGCAGGATGATTTCCTGATCCCTGCCGCTAACATGAATCCGGTCATTTTTGCCGGGGACAAAGAAGGGCAGAACACCAAAACGCAGTGGCTGGTAGATAAGCAGATCAAAATTTTCTACGGCGATTCAGATAACGATGTTAGCGCTGCCAAAGCGGCTCAGGCGCGTCCGGTTCGCATCCTTCGTGCGTCAAACTCCACCTATCGACCTTTGCCACAGGCAGGCGTTTTCGGTGAAGAGGTGATCGTTAATTCTGAATATTGATGAATCATTGCTGATTACTTAAACAAAATTACACAGGCGGGTTTTACCTTTTGCCGACTTGCTGCACACTTAAAAAGATTCGTCTTTCAAAAGGGAGTAGCAGATGTGGTATCAACAAACGTTAACGTTGGGCGCTAAATCACGCGGTTTTCATTTAGTCACTGACGAAGTGCTGGGGCAAATCCGCGATTTGTCCCGCATTCAGACGGGGTTGTTACACCTGCTGCTCCAGCATACTTCCGCTTCTCTCACCCTCAATGAAAATTGCGACCCGACGGTGCGTCATGACATGGAGCAGCATTTTCTCAAGGCAGTTCCCGAGAATGCACACTATGAGCATGACTACGAAGGGCCGGATGACATGCCCTCGCACATTAAGTCTTCCATGCTTGGCGTGGCGTTGATGCTGCCTGTTTCTCACGGGCGCGTACAGCTTGGAACATGGCAGGGGATCTGGCTGGGAGAACATCGTATCCACGGCGGTTCGCGAAAAATCATTGCGACGCTACAAGGAGAATAGAGATGACTATTTCGGAGTTACTGCAGTACTGCATGGCGAAACCGGGGGCAGAACAGAGCGTGCATAATGACTGGAAAGCCACGCAGATCAAGGTGTCCGACGTGCTGTTTGCCATGGTGAAAGAGGTGGAAGGGCGCCCGGCGGCGTCACTGAAAACCAGCCCGGAGCTGGCCGATCTGCTACGTCAACAGCATGAAGATGTGCGCCCCAGCAGGCATCTTAATAAAGCCCACTGGAGCACGGTCTATCTCGACGGCTCATTGCCTGATTCGCAAATCTACTACCTGGTGGATGCATCATACAAACAGGCCATGTCGCTGCTACCTGATCCAATCAGGCAGCAGCTCTCTGTCTGATTACTTGAGCATCGGCTTCAGGAATCGCGCCGTGTGCGAGGCTTCGCATTCGGCGACGGTTTCAGGGGTGCCAGAGACGAGGATCTCACCCCCGCCGCTACCGCCCTCGGGACCCAGGTCGACAATCCAGTCTGCGGTTTTAATCACGTCAAGGTTATGCTCAATGACCACAATCGTGTTGCCCTGATCGCGCAACTGGTGCAGCACTTCCAGCAGTTGCTGGATATCGGCAAAATGCAGACCGGTCGTCGGCTCATCCAGAATATAGAGCGTCTGCCCGGTGCCGCGTTTCGACAACTCACGCGCCAGCTTAACGCGCTGCGCTTCACCACCTGAGAGCGTGGTAGCCGACTGACCCAGACGAATGTAGGTCAGGCCAACGTCCATCAGCGTTTGCAGCTTACGCGCCAGCGCCGGTACGGCATCGAAGAACTCACGGGCTTCTTCAATGGTCATATCCAGCACTTCATGAATGGTCTTGCCCTTGTACTTAATCTCCAGCGTTTCGCGGTTATAGCGTTTACCTTTGCACTGGTCGCACGGCACATAAATGTCTGGCAGGAAGTGCATTTCAACTTTGATAACGCCATCGCCCTGACAGGCTTCGCAGCGTCCGCCACGGACGTTAAAGCTGAAACGCCCCGGCGTGTAGCCGCGTGAGCGAGATTCCGGTACGCCAGCAAAAAGTTCACGTACGGGTGTAAACACGCCGGTATAGGTCGCCGGGTTAGAACGTGGTGTGCGACCAATCGGGCTCTGATCGATATCGATAACCTTGTCGAAATGCTCAAGGCCTTTGATGTCACGATAAGGCGCGGGTTCCGCAAGCGTAGCCCCGTTCAGCTGGGTTTGCGCGAGGGGGAACAGGGTATCGTTAATCAGCGTTGATTTACCGGAACCGGACACCCCGGTGATGCAGGTGAACAGGCCAACCGGCAGCGTTAAGGTGACATCTTTCAGGTTATTACCGCGGGCGCCGGTCAGCTTGAGCACTTTTTCGGGGTCGGCTTTGACGCGCGTTTTCGGCACTGAGATCTGCCGTTTACCGCTCATGAACTGGCCCGTGAGGGATTCTGGCACGGCCATGATATCGTCCAGCGTACCTTCAGCGACCACCTGGCCACCGTGAACGCCCGCACCAGGGCCAATATCAATCACGTGGTCGGCAGCGCGAATGGCGTCTTCATCGTGCTCGACCACGATCACGGTATTACCGAGATTACGCAGATGCACCAGTGTACCGAGCAGACGCTCGTTATCGCGCTGATGCAGGCCAATCGAGGGTTCATCCAGAACGTACATCACCCCCACCAGGCCCGCGCCAATCTGGCTTGCCAGACGAATACGCTGCGCTTCACCGCCGGACAGGGTTTCCGCCGAACGGGAGAGCGTCAGATAGTTCAGCCCGACGTTGACGAGGAACTTCAGGCGATCGCCAATCTCTTTCAGCACTTTCTCAGCGATTTTAGCGCGCTGGCCGGACAGCTTCAGATTGGTGAAGAAGTCCATCGCATGACCGATGCTCATATCCGAAATGGTCGGCAGCGGCGTGTTTTCAACATAAACGTGGCGCGCTTCACGGTTCAGACGTGTCCCCTCGCAGCTGGCGCAAGGACGATTGCTAATAAATTTCGCCAGCTCTTCCCGTACCGCCGAGGATTCGGTCTCTTTATAGCGGCGCTCCATATTATGCAGCACGCCTTCGAACGGGTGGCGACGTACCGAGGTATCACCGCGGTCGTTCATATATTTGAACTCGATGTTCTCTTTACCTGAACCGAACAGCACCACTTTATGCACGTTCGCACTCAAACTGGCCCAGGGGGCGTCGACATCGAATTTGTAATGCTCTGCCAGAGATTTAAGCATCTGGAAATAGTAGAAGTTACGGCGATCCCAGCCGCGGATGGCGCCGCCAGCGAGCGACAGTTCCGGGTTCTGGATAACACGGTCCGGATCGAAATACTGCTGTACGCCGAGACCGTCACAGGTCGGGCAAGCCCCAGCCGGGTTGTTGAACGAGAACAGGCGTGGTTCCAGCTCGCGCATGCTGTAACCACAAATCGGGCAGGCAAAGTTGGCTGAAAACAGCATCTCTTCTGCTTTGGTATCGTCCATATCGGCAACGATGGCCGTACCGCCGGAGAGTTCCAGCGCGGTTTCAAAGGATTCTGCAAGACGCTGGGAGAGATCGTCACGGACTTTGAAGCGATCGATAACCACTTCAATGGTGTGTTTCTTTTGCAGCTCAAGCGACGGTGGATCGGAAAGATCGCAGACTTCGCCATCGATACGGGCGCGGATGTAGCCCTGGCTTGCCAGATTTTCCAGGGTCTTAGTGTGCTCGCCTTTACGTTCTTTGATAACCGGCGCCAGCAACATCAGACGCTTCCCTTCCGGCAGGGCCAGCACGTTATCGACCATCTGACTGACGGTTTGCGCCGCCAGCGGCACGTCGTGATCCGGGCAGCGTGGCTCACCCACACGCGCATACAACAGACGCAGATAATCGTGAATTTCGGTGATGGTGCCGACCGTGGAGCGTGGGTTGTGCGAGGTGGATTTCTGCTCAATGGAAATCGCAGGCGACAGCCCTTCAATATGGTCAACGTCCGGTTTTTCCATCAGAGACAGGAACTGGCGGGCGTAGGCGGAGAGCGATTCCACATAACGGCGCTGCCCTTCGGCATACAGGGTGTCGAAAGCCAGTGAAGATTTACCTGAACCTGACAGCCCGGTAACGACAATCAGCTTGTCGCGGGGGATGACGAGGTTGATGTTTTTGAGATTGTGGGTGCGTGCGCCCCGTACTTCGATCTTATCCATTCACCTTTCCCGGTAATGACTCGGAATGCCTGATTTGTTTGAAGGACAACCGGCAGAAACGGCTAATTATGACACAATTTAACCTGTTTGAATATACAGTATTGGAATGCACATTCTGATTAAGTGTGCAACAATGTACTGTTCGTGAGAACTCTGGAAGATGCTTCGAAACTTTCGAAAGACCACGTGGAAATGGTACACTCGCGCGCTTACACTATTTAGAAATGTTTTCAGGAGACACGATCATGGCCAGCAGAGGCGTAAACAAGGTGATTCTCGTCGGTAATCTGGGGCAGGACCCGGAAGTACGCTATATGCCGAGTGGTGGTGCAGTGGCCAACATTACGCTGGCGACCTCCGAATCCTGGCGCGATAAAGCGACCGGCGAGATGAAAGAGCAGACCGAGTGGCACCGTGTTGTGCTGTTCGGCAAACTGGCTGAAGTGGCGGGTGAATACCTGCGTAAAGGTTCTCAGGTCTATATTGAAGGCCAGCTGCGTACCCGCAAATGGACCGATCAGTCCGGGGCTGAGAAATACACCACTGAAGTGGTCGTCAACGTTGGCGGCACCATGCAAATGTTGGGTGGCCGTCAGGGCGGTGGCGCTCCGGCTGGTGGCAACATGGGTGGTGGTCAGGGCCAGCAGGGCGGTTGGGGTCAACCTCAGCAGCCGCAGGGCGGCAACCAGTTCAGCGGCGGTGCACAGTCCCGTCCGCAGCAGCAGTCTGCTCCGGCTCAGTCCAACGAACCACCTATGGACTTTGACGACGACATCCCGTTCTGATAACGATCGGGAAGTCACCGTTAAGCATAAAAAAACCCTCACATATGAGGGTTTTTTTACATCTGCAGCTTGCGCAGGTGAACTGCGCCATAGGGGCTTTTTAATCAGGTAATGACCATCGGCCATTCAGGTGGCGCTTTTGCAGACATTTCCGTCATGATATTCACCACATTGTGCCAGACGTTTGCTGCGTCCATCATCGTGATGCCCAGCAAGCCGGTGGCAAACCAGCAGGCTGCAACCATACCGAGACCGCTGCTGATAACAGCCAGCCCGATATAATCCGCTTTACGAAACTGAATGTTCAGCGTACTCGCCATAAACATCAGCACTGCACTCAAAATCTGCCAGCGCAACAGAACAACGCTGGTGGTTAAGGTTGCCATGAAACCATCCTCAAAAAGAATCAACGCGCAGGCGGACGGGCCTGAACCCTGCACACCAGCGGCTGGCGATGCGAAAGTCCGCAGTAAAACCGAAAAAGGGAAACAGTGTTCCTGTTTCGAATTATGTGAACTATATCACATTTGTTCTTTTATTCACCAGCGTGGCCAACGGGATTTTTTATCGCTAAAACGGCTTTCAGGATGGAGGATACAGCTACGTTAAACCTCAGCGCTGGTTTACTGACTTCCCTAACCACGCGGTCTCATTCCCTGCACACTGCAGCGAGCGATGGCTTTTGGCGCATTCACCATGATGTCGTCATTAGCATGCATGGCAGGTAATATGTTGGTGGCGACAGCCAGGCGTCTTATTATTTTCGTCTGAACATGCAGCTGTCGATAAATGACAGAATGGAATTCGTTGTACACTGAACGCCACGGCACTAGGGCTGCAAAAGCGTCATCTCAGAGTCGGCCTTATCATTATTCCTGATAGCCAAATACCGGGAGGCTCAATAGCTGAAAAAATACCCTATGGGGCTGTCCTTTTTTTATCCTGTGGAGAGTTTGACTTAATCAAAGATTGTATGTTGCGCAAACTAAAAAGCCTCATAAGCTTTGGATAAATATCTACCTTAATATAAACACAACGCATACTTTTAGTTTGCCTTACGGGCAAATATTATCGTCATAACCAAATATTAGGTTTTTAATGAAAAAAGTAAGTTGCTAATGTCGTATGATTCATGCAACGTAATCACCTGTTTATCAAAGCATCCTGCCTTCATTACATGCAGGCACACTAAATGCAGGGATATAGGCGGAAATGAATCATAGCGTGCGTCGCAGGATGCTGAGACTCGTCGGGATCGTCGTGGTAGTGCTCCTACCGGTGATGCTGTCGCTATGGTTTGCACATGTCCGGGCAGTAAAGGAAACAGGGGCACAGTTGCGTTCATTTGCTCAACTGGCTTTAGATAAAACTGAAATTGTTATTGGGCAGGTTGATTCAGCCTACAATGCTGCAGAAAAATATCAGGGGCGTATCTGTTCCCCCGAGCATCGTAATAATATGCTCAATATCATCCGCGGTAGCCTCTATGTTGCAGATTTAATTTATGCCCACGGCGAGCAGTTTTACTGTTCTACTGCCATGCAGCCTGCGCAATCGTATGCTATTTCGCCACCTGAGTATAAACGCAAACCAGATATCTCTATTTATTATTACCGCGATACGCCTTTTTACCCTGGATATAAAATGGTCTATTTGCAGCAGGGTAATTATGTTGCGGTGGTGAATCCGCTCTCGTTTAGCGAAGTGATGTCAGACGATCGCTCTCTGGCTTTTGGTGTCTATGATACCGTGACTGGCATGTTCTTCTCGGTCAGTGCGCAGGCCGATCTCCGAACGATGCAGACGCTGGTTCGTAAAAGCGACCTGACTTTCCAGCAAAATAAACGTTTTTACACCATCGCTCATTCAGACCGCCGTCCGATAGCTATTATTGTCTCGACCTCCAGCGACAGCTATTTCCAGTCGCTTTATCACCATGCAATGCTGACGCTGCCGCTGGGCATGATCTGCAGCATTATCGTGTTATTAATGTGGTCCCGAACACGACAGGAGTTCAACTCCCCACGTCGCCTGCTTCACCGAGCATTAATAAAAAATCAACTCAAACTTCATTACCAACCTATTATTGATATTAAGAATGGCCAATGCGTCGGCGCTGAAGCATTATTACGCTGGCCTGGTTTTAATGGCCCGGTAATGAGTCCTGCGGAATTTATTCCTTTGGCAGAAAAAGAAGGGATGATCGAACGTGTGACCGATTATGTGGTTGATGAGGTCTTTGAGGATTTAGGTGAGTTTCTGGCGAAATGGCCAGATATCTATATTTCGATCAATTTATCAGCAGTAGATTTCCACTCTTCACGACTTATTGCACTTATCTCAAATAAAGCGCGGGAATATTCTGTTCGTGCTGAACAAATTAAAATTGAAGTAACTGAACGTGGGTTTATTGATGTACCCAAGACTACCCCGGTAATTCAGGCATTTCGCCAGGCAGGTTATGAGGTCGCTATCGACGATTTTGGTACTGGCTATTCCAACTTACATAACCTGTACTCATTAAATGTCGATATCCTGAAAATAGATAAGTCTTTTATCGACACCCTGACCACCAATAGCACCAGCCATCTTATTGCGGAGCACATCATTGAGATGGCTCACAGTCTGCGTCTGAAGATCATTGCTGAAGGGGTTGAAACGGGTGAGCAAGTCACCTGGTTGCTAAAACGCGGCGTGCAATACTGTCAGGGCTGGCATTTTGCAAAGGCGCTACCACCGCAGGACTTTATGGCCTGGGTTAAGCAGCCACCTCCACTAAAGTGATTGTCCCGGCGGCAGCTACGCATGATGGCGATAGTCGCTGGGAGTCCGATCAAATTCACGACGAAACACGCGCGAAAATGTCTGCTGCGAGACATACCCCAGATCCATTGCAATATCAAAGATCGGACGCTGCGTAGTGCGTAGCGCTTCAGCCGCGAGTAGCAGCCGACGCTGACGAATATAGTCTCCCAACGTCTGATGGGTCACGGTGCGGAACATTCTCTGCAGATACCACTTAGAATAGCCTGACTTTCTGGCAACAACATCAATGTTCAACGGTTGGTCGATATGCTCATCAATCCATTCCGTCAGTGTTTGTATAATCTGCTGATGGGACATATTGGTGCCTCTTTCTCGATTCGTCGTTATACCCGTCATACTTCCAACAACGTGAACTATGCGCGTACAAAGCCTGTTTCCTTGTCTGGGCTGGAGTATAATTCCTCAAGTTAACTTGAGGTAAAGAGGTTTTATGGCACTAAAATCACCACGCATTAAATCGTTACTGACCCCCGGAGAAGTCGCGAAGCGTAGCGGGGTTGCGGTCTCTGCATTGCACTTTTATGAGAGCAAAGGGTTGATTAAAAGCACCCGGAACAGCGGCAATCAGCGGCGTTATGCACGCGATGTGTTGCGCTATGTGGCAATCATTAAAATTGCCCAGCGCATCGGCATTCCGTTGGCGACCATTCATGATGCTTTTGGTGTATTACCAGAGGGGCATACGCTGAGTGCAAAAGAGTGGAAACAACTCTCTTCCCAATGGCGTGAGGAACTGGACAGACGTATCCATACGCTGGTGGCGCTGCGCGATGAGCTGGACGGATGTATCGGCTGTGGCTGCCTGTCGCGTAGCGATTGCCCGTTACGTAATCCGGGCGATCAACTGGGTGCCCAGGGAACCGGCGCACGACTACTGGAGGAGGATTAATGCTGTCCACAAAAAACTAAAGCGCCCAACTGGGGCGCTTTAGTCGGTCCGGTCTTTGTCTTTCTCTCTATCCCATTGACGTATGGGAGGGTTTCCCCCGACATCAGTACCCCTCAGTTATGTTGAAGGTTCCGGCTTGTACTGACACTTTAATTTTAGAGTGTGGTTAAAAAACAACCAGTGCAGAAACGTTTTTTTTAGGAAAATTTTCATCCAACGGTGAGCGTTCTCTATAGTTAATTCGAATAAATATCCTAATCAACATCTTCACGGAGAAAGCCATGCTCACTGTGCACCATCTTAATCAATCGCGTTCCCAGCGCGTGCTCTGGGCACTTGAGGAGCTGGAACAGCCTTACCAGATAGTCCGCTATCAGCGTGAAAAGACCATGCTTGCGCCGGACTCACTGAAGAAAATCCACCCGTTGGGAAAATCTCCGGTACTGGAAGATGAGGGGCTGGTGATTGCTGAGTCGGGAGCCATCCTCGAATATCTGCAGGAGACCTACGACCCCGAGCAGCGCCTCAAACCGCATGACGTGGCGATGCGCCAGCAATATCGCTTCTGGCTGCATTATGCCGAAGGGTCTTTGATGCCGCTTTTACTGATGAAACTGGTCTTCAGCAGCCTGGGTAAACCGCCGGTGCCTTTCGGCTTCCGTACGATAGGGAAAGCGTTGGGCGGCGGCATTGAAAAAGCCTGGCTGAACAAGCAAATTGCCACCCATGCCCGGTTTATTGAGTCAGAGCTGGCTCAGCGCCCCTGGTTTGCCGGGGAAGAACTTAGCATGGCCGATGTACAGATGAGCTTCCCCATTTTTGCCTTACTGGCCAGAGGCGGCATTGACGATCTGCCCCATACAAAAGCCTGGCAAAAACGGGTAGAAGCGCGACCAGCCTGGCAAAGGGCGGTTCAGCAGGGCGGACCCTTCTCACTTCCCGGCAGCTAAAAATGATCTTTGAATGTTGCAAAGTTGCGCATCGACGATAACGTTTGCGCATCTGCCGCTTAATTCTTCACCGCCATAAGCGAAAATTAGCAAAAAGGGGCAAAGTTAAGTTGAAAACCGGTGTCTAAACGCTGGATAATCGTTTGCCTTTTTCTTCCAACCGTTTTTTATGCGCGGAGTTAAACGTTTGCTTTTTGTGACACCCCTTTGTCACAACGCAGCACAGGGAGACGACGTTTAACACGCAGTGGACTGTCCGCCGCGCAGATCAACGAACGATAATAATTCTCAGGGGATGTTTTCTATGTCTACGCCTTCAGCGCGTACCGGCGGTTCGCTCGACGCTTTCTTTAAAATTTCTGCCCGTGGCAGCACGGTTCGTCAGGAAGTCGTTGCCGGTTTAACCACCTTTCTGGCGATGGTCTATTCGGTCATCGTCGTGCCGGGCATGCTCGGTAAAGCAGGCTTCCCGCCAGCGGCCGTTTTCGTTGCGACCTGCCTGGTTGCCGGTGTGGGCTCAATCGTCATGGGCCTGTGGGCTAACCTGCCGTTAGCTATCGGTTGCGCTATCTCGCTGACCGCCTTCACCGCCTTTAGCCTGGTGCTTGGCCAGCAGATCAGCGTGCCGGTTGCACTGGGTGCCGTGTTCCTGATGGGTGTGCTGTTCACTGTGATTTCCGCCACGGGTATCCGTAGCTGGATCCTGCGCAATCTCCCCCAGGGTGTTGCGCACGGAACCGGTATTGGTATCGGCCTGTTTCTGCTGCTGATTGCCGCAAACGGCGTGGGCCTGGTCATCAAGAACCCGCTGGACGGTCTGCCGGTGGCACTGGGCCACTTCGCCAGCTTCCCGGTTATCATGTCGCTGATTGGTCTTGCGGTGATCATTGGTCTGGAAAAACTGAAAGTGCCAGGCGGCATCCTGTTGACCATCATCGGCGTGTCCATCGTCGGCCTGATTTTTGATCCGAGCGTCCACTTCTCCGGTATTTTCGCCATGCCATCGCTGAGCGATGACAAAGGCAACTCCCTGATTGGCAGCCTCGATATCGTCGGCGCACTGAACCCGATTGTTCTGCCAAGCGTGCTGGCGCTGGTGATGACGGCGGTGTTTGATGCGACCGGTACCATCCGTGCGGTAGCCGGTCAGGCGAACCTGCTGGATAAAGACGGCCAGATTATCGATGGCGGCAAAGCGCTGACCACCGACTCCCTGAGCAGTGTCTTCTCAGGTCTGGTCGGTGCGGCACCGGCAGCGGTGTATATCGAATCCGCAGCGGGTACGGCAGCAGGCGGTAAAACTGGTCTGACTGCGCTGACCGTGGGTGTGTTGTTCCTGCTGATCCTCTTCCTCTCGCCGCTTTCGTATCTGGTTCCGGCGTACGCCACCGCCCCTGCGCTGATGTACGTTGGCCTGCTGATGCTGAGCAACGTGGCGAAAATTGACTTTGCTGACTTCGTTGATGCGATGTCAGGACTGATTACCGCAGTGTTCATCGTGCTGACCTGTAACATTGTGACCGGTATTATGATCGGCTTCGCCTCGCTGGTGATTGGGCGTATTTTCTCCGGTGAATGGCGTAAGCTGAACATCGGCACCGTGGTGATTGCGGTGGCACTGGTGGCCTTCTATGCTGGCGGTTGGGCTATCTAAGTCGACTGAATGCTCTCAAAACGGGTGGCTCAGGCCGCCCGTTTTCATTTTTTACGCACATCCCGTTACCTTTGCGTTAAGCTGAATGTTCTATTATCAAGGCATGACGCTTTTGTAAAAACATCGCAACAAGGAACGCATGGAACTCTTTTTTACTATTCTCATCATGACCCTTGTGGTCTCACTCTCGGGGGTCGTTACACGCGTATTACCCTTTCAGATTCCCCTCCCACTTATGCAAATTGCCATCGGCGCACTGCTGGCTTTTCCCACGTTTGGCCTGCACGTGGAGTTCGATCCGGAACTGTTTTTGGTTCTCTTTATCCCACCCCTCTTGTTCGCTGACGGCTGGAAAACGCCGACGCGTGAGTTTCTTGAGCATGGGCGAGAGATCTTCGGCCTTGCGCTGGCGCTGGTGGTGGTCACGGTTGTCGGTATCGGTTTTCTTATCTACCTGCTGGTGCCGGGCATTCCGTTAGTACCGGCGTTTGCGCTGGCAGCGGTACTGTCGCCTACTGATGCAGTGGCGCTGTCGGGCATTGTCGGCGAAGGCCGTATTCCTAAGAAAATCATGGGAATTTTGCAGGGTGAGGCGTTAATGAATGACGCGTCGGGCCTGGTATCACTGAAGTTCGCTGTCGCCGTGGCGATGGGCACCATGGTCTTTACCATCGGGGGGGCCACCGTTGAGTTCTTCAAAGTGGCTATCGGCGGGATTTTGGCCGGGTTCGTCGTGAGCTGGCTGTACGGTCGCTCACTGCGTTTCCTCAGTCGCTGGGGTGGTGATGAACCGGCTACCCAGATCGTGCTGCTGTTCCTGCTGCCGTTTGCCTCTTACCTGATTGCGGAACACATTGGCTTCTCTGGCATCCTGGCTGCGGTGGCGGCGGGGATGACGATCACCCGTTCCGGCATGATGCGGAGCGCGCCGCTGGCCATGCGTCTGCGCGCTAACAGCACCTGGGCGATGCTGGAATTTGTCTTTAACGGTATGGTGTTCCTGCTGTTAGGTCTGCAACTGCCGGGTATCCTCGAATCTTCTCTGGTGGCGGCAGAAGCCGATCCGAATGTCGAAACCTGGATGCTGTTTACCGATATCGTGCTGATTTATCTGGCGCTGATGCTGGTCCGTTTTGGCTGGCTGTGGACCATGAAAAACTTCAGTAAACGTTTTTTGCACAAAAAGCCGATGGAGTTTGGTTCCTGGAGTACACGCGAGCTGCTAATTGCTACCTTTGCGGGTGTACGTGGGGCCATCACCCTGGCGGGCGTACTCTCTATTCCTCTGTTCCTGCCAAGTGGTATGGACTTCCCGGCGCGTTATGAGCTGGTGTTCCTCGCCGCTGGCGTGATTCTTTTCTCGCTGTTCGTGGGCGTGATTGCTCTGCCACAGTTGCTTCAACGTATTGAAGTTCGTGACCATTCTCAGCAGTTTAAAGAGGAGAGAATGGCCCGCGCAGCCACGGCGGAAGTAGCGATTGTCGCTATCCAGAAAATGGAAGAGCGCATGGCGGCAGATGCTGAAGAGAATATTGATAACCAACTGCTGACCGAGGTCAGTTCGCGGGTCATCGGTAACCTTCGACGTCGTGCCGATGGGCGCAATAACGTTGAAAGTTCACTACAGGAAGAAAACCTCGAACGCCGGTTCCGCCTGGCGGCGCTGCGCTCAGAGCGTGCTGAGCTTTATCACCTGCGCGCCACGCGGCAGATCAGTAACGAAACGCTGCAGAAAATGTTGCACGATCTGGATTTACTGGAATCGCTGTTAATCGAGCATAAGTAACGTTCTACAGGCCCGGTGGCGCTTCGTTTACCGGGCCTGGGCTCTGTTCAGACCAAAACCCTTCACAACATTTCAGCCAGGCCTGGGCGCTGTGGGAGAGATAAACGCCTTCGCGCCAAATCATTCCTAACAGCCAACGTAAATCGCTCTCCAGCGGGATCCAGTTGAGGGTCTGCTTATCCAGCCGCTGGCAAATGGGCTCGGGTAAAATCGCGATGCCCACCCCGGCCTGCACCATGGCGGCAAGAAAATCCCACTGTCCGCTGCGTACGGCAATGCGTGGCTTCACGCCATGCTGACTGAAAAGCAGATTAAGCTGACGACTCAACGCGAAGTCTTCGTTGTAAATCAAGAGGGGATGAGCGGCAAGCTGCGACGGGGTGATGGAGGTCATGTTATGCCACTCCCCTGAACGCGGGACCAGCACGCACAACGAATGGCTGAATAAGGGGAGGGTCGCGAGGCCGCTACCGGGCTCGACGGGCAGGGCGGTCATCGCCAGATCCAGCTCGCCGTTGGTCACGGCTTGCTGCACCGTTAGCCCGCCAAACTCAGCAATCTTCAGCTCCACACCCGGGTAGCGTTGCCTAAATAAACTGATAGGTCCCGCCATCAACATGCCCACCATCGGCGGGATCCCCAGGCGTAGTATTCCTTTGTTGAGGTGATGGATATCGCCCAGTTCAGCTTCAAGCTGGCGAAATTCCGCCAGAATCGCCAGACCGCGTTCAAACACTACGCGCCCGGTATCGGTAAGCAGTAATTTACGGCCATCACGAATCAGCAGCGTGCAATTAAGCTCATCCTCAAGATTTTTAAGCATCTTGCTGATGGTCGGCTGGGTGACAAATAAGCGTTCCGCTGCGCGCGTGAAACTTTGCTGTCGCACCACTTCCACAAAATAACGCAGCGTTCTGATGTCCATTATTATTCCTTTAACCAGGTATAGGATGAGTTTAATAGATTTCTGAACGTAGCGGTGGCTCAACACTCCATTCAGCAGAAAGGGAAGATGTGGCAATTAGCCGCACCGCTGGAGGCGCGGCTACTGTTTTAATTTATTTTTTTAATCGCTTAACCAATTCAAACTCATGAAAATTTACCGGTCGCTGCTGCTGCATTGAAATATTGCCCGCAATCCCGGTCAGGATCGACATTGCCCCCGCGCGGTGGTCGGCGGCACGCTTGAGCGGATCGTTGCCCGGTGTGCCAAACAGGTCGGCGAGCATGGCGTTATCACCACCGCCGTGCCCGCCTTCGCCGAGGGTGAAATCTGCCTGCCACGGCTCAGCAAACATCGGGAATACGGTGATGTTGCAGGACGTCAGGCTGCCTTCGTCCTCGCGCTCACCTCCGGCATTAACGTAAGATTTCTCAATGATTTTCATCTCCAGCCGCCCTTCACTGCCGTTAAAGACGACGTTCAGACCTTCCCAGGGCAGATAGGTGTTCAGCGAGTAGCTGAGCTGGCACTGATTCTGATATTTCACCAGCACCGAAAGGGTATCTTCGATGGTGATCCCATCGCTAAACACGCTCTGGTCGCGCCAGTAATTATCCTCATGTTCTGCATCAAGATAGAGTGCTTTCAACTGCGGGTTTTCTGCCATATGCAGCGCGAAAGGGTCATTTTGCGCTGCTGCATAGCCGTGAGTGCGCGGGTAGAACTGGCTGACGCCCCGCTTTTCGGCATTCTCTTTACCATAAAAACGCAGCGCGCCTTCGGCATAAACCCGCTCCGGGTAGCTGTCCAGCCAGAAATTCATCAGGTCGAAATGGTGGGTGGATTTGTGCACCAGCAGGCCGCCGCTGTTGCGTTTTTCCCGGTGCCAGCGACGAAAATAATCCGCACCATGCTCCGTGTTGAGCAACCATTCAAAATGGACCGAATAGACCTCGCCAATGGTACCGCTCATCAGTAATTCGCGCACTTTACTGTGGTGAGGCGCGTAGCGGTAATTAAACGCCACGCGCACGGTGTGACCGGTCTCTTCGATGGCATCGAGGATCCGCAGTGCGCGTTGCTCATCAATCGTCATCGGTTTTTCGGTAATGACATCGCACCCGGCTTCCAGCGCCCGCACAATATAGTCATCGTGGGTACGGTCCATGGTGGTGACGATAATAATGTCCGGCCGCGTCTCATGAATCATGGTTTCGAATTGCGCGGCAGGCCATGTCGACGCTGGCGGTGCACCTTCATTTTGTAATAAGGTGTTGGCGTAATGCATACGCGTCTGGTTGGTATCGCAAAAGGCAACCAGCTGCGCGTTGTCTTTCCACTGACCGCCAATAGCGGAAATATACAGCCCGGCACGACCACCTGTTCCCACAAGGGCATACTTTTTCATGGCATCCTCTTTGACATAAATGAATAAGCGTAATGAAGTAATAAAACAATGTTTCAGTTTGCTTATTTACTGTAACGCGACGGTCGAGGATGGGTACTGCGAGGGAAGAAAAATGTGATCCCCGGCCAGAATAGCCGGGGATAATCTATTAATGTGCGCGACCTTGATCGATACCGATACCCGTCTGTGAACGGATAAACTGGGCACGGAACTGCTCACGTTCCAGAACACCCTGAGCTGAATTATCGGTGGCAGAGAAAATCCAAATCCCAATAAAGGCCACGGCGATGGAGAACAATGCCGGGTATTCATACGGGAATACCGGTGCCGCATGACCCAGGATTTGCACCCAAATGGTCGGGCCGAGCACCATCAGAATCACCGCCGTCAGCAGGCCGAGCCAGCCGCCAATCATTGCGCCACGGGTGGTCAGTTTGGACCAGTACATGGAGAGCAGAATGATCGGGAAGTTACAGCTGGCAGCAATGGAGAACGCCAGGCCCACCATGAAGGCAATATTCTGATTTTCAAACAGAATCCCCAGCAGAATGGCGACGACACCCAGCACCAGCACGGTAATTTTCGAGACTCTCAGTTCATCTCGCTCGGTGGCCCCTTTACGGAATACGTTGGCGTACAGGTCATGAGAAACCGCCGATGCACCCGCCAGCGTTAACCCGGCGACCACTGCCAGAATGGTGGCGAAGGCGACAGCGGAGATAAAGCCGAGGAACAGGTTACCGCCCACAGCATTCGCCAGATGGACTGCGGCCATGTTGTTGCCGCCAATCAGTGCGCCTGCCGCGTCTTTAAAGGCCGGATTTGCCCCCACCAGCATGATCGCACCGAAGCCGATAATGAAGGTCAGGATGTAGAAGTAGCCCATAAAACCGGTGGCATAGAAGACGCTTTTACGTGCTTCCCGCGCATCGCTTACCGTGAAGAAGCGCATCAGAATGTGCGGCAGGCCCGCAGTACCAAACATCAGGCCAAGGCCCAGCGAGAGCGCCGATATCGGATCTTTCACCAATCCGCCTGGTCGCATAATAGCTTCGCCTTTCGGATGGACCGCCATGGCTTCGGTAAACAGATTATTGAAACTGAAACCGACGTGCTTCATCACCATAAACGCCATAAAGCTGGCACCGAAGAGCAGCAGCACGGCTTTGATGATCTGTACCCATGTGGTGGCGAGCATACCGCCAAAGAGAACGTACATCACCATCAGCACGCCCACCAGCACCACCGCGATGTGGTAGTTCAGACCAAACAGCAACTGGATGAGTTTACCGGCACCGACCATCTGGGCAATGAGGTAGAGCGCCACCACCACCAACGAACCGCAGGCAGAGAGGGTGCGGATTGGCCCCTGTTTCAAACGATAAGAGGCCACATCCGCGAAGGTGTAGCGACCCAGGTTACGCAGGCGTTCGGCAATCAGGAACAGAATGATCGGCCAGCCGACGAGGAAGCCCAGGGAGTAAATCAGGCCGTCGTAGCCGGAGGTAAACACCAGTGCGGAGATGCCGAGGAACGAGGCCGCCGACATATAATCCCCGGCAATCGCCAGGCCGTTCTGGAAGCCGGTGATATTGCCGCCCGCCGTGTAGTAATCGCTACGGGTGCGGGTACGCTTAGAGGCCCAGTAGGTGATAACGAGCGTTAAGGCGACGAAAATCACAAACATAATAATCGCCTGCCAGTTGGTTGGCTGGCGCTGGACGGCACCGGTCAACGCATCTGCGGCGTGCGAGGCGAAGGAGGTGGCGAGCAGAGGGGCGGCGAGCGCCATCAGAAGACGTTTCATGGTGCTTTTACCTCTTGCAGAACGGCCCTGTTCAGACGGTCAAATTCGCCGTTGGCGCGCCAGACGTAAACCCCGGTGAGGATAAACGAAATGACAATCACGCCGACACCAATCGGAATACCGCGCGTAATGCTACTGCCTGCGGCAATCGGGGTGCCAAGCCAGCCAGGCGCGAAGGCGATGAGCAGAATAAAGCTGACGTAAATCACCAGCACGACCAGCGACAATATCGTGGCAAACCGTTGCCTCTTTTCGACTAACTCCCTGAAATGCGCGTTGTTCTCTATCCGTTGATAAATGGTGTCATTCATCACAGAGTCTCCACAGAAGTAAGGTAGGGTTTTTTTATATTATTCCCTCTCCCGGATGGGAGAGGGGTAGGGTGAGAATAACGTTACGATGGCATGGTGATGGCCTGCTTCTCTTCGAGCAGTTTGTCCACCACGCCAGGATCGGCGAGAGTTGAGGTATCGCCAAGATTACTGGTATCGCCGGCGGCGATTTTGCGCAAAATACGGCGCATGATCTTGCCTGAGCGCGTTTTGGGTAACGAGTCGGTCCAGTGCAGCACGTCCGGCGTGGCCAGCGGGCCAATCTCTTTGCGTACCCAGTTGCGCACTTCGGTGTAGAGCGCAGGGGTCGGCTCTTCCCCGTGGTTCAGCGTGACGTAGGCATAAATCGCCTGGCCTTTAATGTTGTGCGGAATCCCCACCACCGCCGCTTCGGCGATTTTCGGATGGGACACCAGCGCGGATTCAATTTCGGCGGTTCCCAGGCGGTGGCCGGACACGTTCAGCACATCATCCACGCGGCCGGTTATCCAGTAATAGCCATCTTCGTCACGACGTGCGCCGTCGCCACTGAAGTACATGTTTTTGAAGGTGGAGAAGTAGGTTTGCTCGAAGCGGTCATGATCGCCAAACAGCGTGCGGGCTTGTCCTGGCCAGGAGTCGACGATGACCAGGTTACCTTCGGTTGCCCCTTCCTGCGGATTGCCTTCGTTATCCACCAGCGCAGGCTGGACCCCGAAGAACGGACGCGTCGCGGAACCGGCTTTCAGCTGCGTGGCGCCGGGCAGCGGGGTGATCATGAAACCACCGGTTTCGGTCTGCCACCAGGTGTCGATGACCGGGCATTTCTCATTGCCGATCTTCTTCCAGTACCACTCCCACGCTTCCGGGTTGATAGGCTCGCCCACGGAACCGAGAATGCGCAGCGATGAGCGATCGGTGCCTTGAACCGCTTTGTCACCTTCGGCCATTAGCGCGCGAATGGCGGTCGGCGCGGTGTAAAGAATGTTCACGTTGTGCTTGTCGACCACCTGACTCATACGCGCCGGGGTCGGCCAGTTTGGCACGCCTTCGAACATCAGGGTGGTGGCGCCGCAGGCCAGTGGCCCGTACAGCAGATAGCTGTGTCCGGTTACCCAGCCGACGTCGGCGGTGCACCAGTAAACATCGCCATCGTGGTAGTCAAAGACATATTTAAAGGTGGTGGCCGCATACACCAGATAACCCCCGGTGGTGTGCAGCACGCCTTTCGGCTTGCCGGTTGAACCAGAGGTATAAAGGATGAACAGCGGATCTTCCGCGTTGACCTCAACAGGCTGATGTTCATCGCTGGCATTGGCGGTGAGGGCGTCCCACCACAGGTCGCGGCCTTCGTGCCACTCAATCTTGCCACCGGTACGTTTGAGCACCACCACGTGTTCGACGGTTTTCACATTAGGGTTGTTCAGCGCGTCATCGACGTTCTTTTTCAAGGGGATACTGCGCCCGGCACGTACCCCTTCGTCGGCGGTGATCACCAGCCGGGAACTGGAATCCACGATGCGCCCGGCGACGGCTTCCGGCGAGAAACCGCCAAAGATAACCGAATGAACCGCACCAATGCGCGCACAGGCCAGCATGGCGACGGCGGCTTCCGGCACCATCGGCATATAAATCGCAACCACATCGCCTTTTTTAATCCCGAGATCGACCAGTACGTTGGCAAAGCGGCAGACGTCGCGATGCAGCTCGCGGTAGGTGATGTTTTTGCTCTGGCTGGCGTCGTCACCCTCCCAGATAATCGCCGTTCGATCGCCTTGAGTTGCAAGATGGCGATCGAGACAGTTTGCCGCCAGATTCAGCGTGCCGTCTTCATACCATTTAATGGAAATATTACCTGGCGCGAAGGAGGTATTTTTTACCTTCTGATAAGGCTGCATCCAATCGAGAATTTTGCCCTGTTCGCCCCAGAATGCATCCGGGTCAGTGACCGATTGCTGATATTTCGTTTCGTACTGCTCCGGATTGATCAGGCAACGCTCCGCAATATTTGCGGGAATATCGTGTTTATGGATTTGGCTCATGGCTTTTGCTCTCCTTGTAGGATGTTAATGATATGTCACATAAACGTTAATTGTAGGGGCTTTGCCTGGTTTGTTTATTATTTGCGCGACAGATCACGCATTGATGAACAGGTTGAAAAATGGGCAAATGACACTTTGCGGGAAAATAATTACGGGGATGTATTATCGAAAATGGGCTGAAAAAAAGCGTTTTCATAACATATAGTTATGCACGATAAATAACATAAAAAAGCGTTTTTATGTAAAAAATCAGTCAAACCCACTTCTGTTAAAGGGTTGCACGTTACACCTTGCAAATGGTACTGATAATGCGCGTTAAAAAACCCCGCAAGAGCGTGTGACGCTAACCATACCCTTTCCGTATGAGTCGTTCCCCAATCGGGAAGGTCGCTTCATTGAGGATCTCTGTAGATATGAAAACATTTAAAGTCAGCCTGGCCTGGCAGATTCTGCTGGCCCTCGTGCTGGGTATTCTTCTGGGCAGTTACTTGCACTACCAGAGTGACAGCCGCGAATGGCTTATCGCCAATCTTCTGTCTCCGGCAGGGGATATCTTTATCCACTTAATCAAAATGATTGTGGTGCCCATTGTTATTTCCACGCTGGTTGTCGGTATTGCCGGTGTCGGTGATGCGAAACAACTGGGGCGAATTGGCCTGAAAACCATTCTCTATTTCGAAGTGATCACCACGGTTGCTATCGTACTGGGTATTACGCTGGCGAACGTCTTCCAGCCGGGTACCGGTATCGATATGACGCAGCTTGCGTCGGTGGATATTTCGAAATATCAGAGCACGACGGCAGAAGTGCAAAGCCATGCTCATGGTCTGATGGGGACGATTCTGTCGCTGGTGCCGACCAATATCGTCGCGTCGATGGCAAAAGGTGAAATGCTGCCGATCATTTTCTTCTCGGTGCTGTTTGGTCTGGGGCTCTCCTCCCTGCCAGCCACCCACCGCGAGCCGCTGGTCACCGTGTTCCGCTCCATTTCTGAAACCATGTTTAAAGTCACCCATATGGTGATGCGTTATGCGCCAGTGGGCGTGTTTGCGCTGATCTCCGTGACGGTCGCCAACTTTGGTTTTGCTTCTTTGTGGCCGCTGGCGAAGCTGGTTATCCTGGTGTATTTCGCGATTCTGTTCTTCGCACTGGTGGTGCTGGGGATCGTGGCGCGTATCTGCAAGCTCAGCATCTGGACGCTTATCCGCATCCTGAAAGAAGAGCTGATTCTGGCCTACTCCACCGCAAGCTCTGAGAGCGTGCTGCCGCGTATCATTGAGAAGATGGAAGCCTACGGCGCCCCGGCATCGATCACCAGCTTCGTGGTGCCAACCGGTTACTCTTTCAATCTGGACGGTTCTACGCTGTACCAGAGTATTGCCGCTATCTTTATTGCCCAGCTGTATGGCATTGAGCTGTCGCTGAGCCAGGAGATAATCCTGGTGCTGACGCTGATGGTCACCTCAAAAGGTATCGCAGGCGTGCCGGGTGTCTCCTTTGTGGTGCTGCTGGCCACCCTGGGCAGCGTCGGTATCCCGCTGGAAGGTCTGGCGTTTATTGCTGGCGTTGACCGTATCCTTGATATGGCGCGTACCGCCCTGAACGTTGTCGGCAATGCGCTGGCCGTGCTGGTTATCGCGAAGTGGGAACACCGCTTCGACAGCAAAAAAGCACAGGCTTATGAGCGAGACGTGCTCGGTAAGTTTGATAAGACGGCCGATCTGTAATTTTTGCTCCGCCCTCGCCAGATGATGAGGGCGGAGAAAAATTGGGTGCATTAAGAACCACACTTCCAAAAAGCCGGGCGAGTTTCCCCGCCCGGAGAGTTAGCCTAACGAACAAGCTAATTTCGGCACCACCTCCTGATTTTCTCCACGAATATTTAATTCGCAAAGTTTTCCACGATGAATAAATGAAAACATCAGGATCGTCAGACACACGATAATAAGAATGCCTAACGTATATTTTAATGGCGTCATGCCTAATACTCCTTGCAAAAAAAAGGGTACGAGGCTACTCTCAACTTGGTTGGAGTTGAGGTAGAGTAGCCTCGGGTTATTGGAAAATAGCCCGGGGCTTTTCAACTCTCTGACCTTCAACAATCATGCTCAAGACCAGAAAGCCTTAAGCACCCGCCCTGTATATTATTCAAATCTCATTAAAACGAAAGAAAAAACAGAATGTAATTTCGTTGCACTTATTACAGGTTCATGGAATAACGTTCGCAAAAATAGTTTATACCCGTCATACTTCAAGTTGCCTGGGCGTTGGCTCTCCTCGCTCACCCCAGTCACTTACCAGAGTAAGCTCCTGGGGATTTGCTGCGTTGCCGCCTTCATGCAACTCGAATTATTTAGGGTATATATTTATTTAATGAATTAATTGTTGCTGTAAATAAAAAGGCGTAGGGAATAAATTCTCTGCGCCTTTATTTATTGCCGCGCTCTATTATCCCAGTGCACTTTCGCGCAAACGAGACTTCAGCTTGTTGTATTCATCAATCACATACTGTTCTGCGGCGTGCTGATCGGCAATAGGTTCAATATTGACGGCACAGTACTTATATTCCGGCGTTTTGGTTATCGGACTCAGGTTCTCCGTCACCAGTTCATTGCAGGCGCCAATCCACCACTGGTAGGTCATATAGACCGCCCCTCTATTGGGGCGCTCGCTGACCTGAGCCCGGGTAATAATCCGACCCTTGCGTGAGTTCACCCAGACCAGTGCTTCATCCTCAATACCGAGGCGTTCGGCATCGGCGGTGTTGATTTGCGCATAGCCGGGTTCATCCGCCAGGGCAGAGAGTGCAGCACAGTTACCGGTCATCGAGCGGCAGGAGTAGTGGCCGACTTCACGCACGGTAGAGAGCACCATCGGGAACGCGTCAGTGAGTTTATCGATTGGCGCGACCCAGTCGCAGGTGAAGAACTTCGCCAGGCCTGTATCGGTGTCGAACTTCTCTTTAAAGAGATACGAGGTTCCCTGGTCGGCGTCCGATGTGTCGCGACATGGCCACTGGATATAGCCCAGTTCACCCATTTTCTCATAGGTCGCCCCATAGAAGTCCGGGCAGAGATGCCGCAACTCGTCCCAGATTTCCTGGGTGTTGTTGTAATGCATCGGATAACCCATGCGGGTGGCGATCTCACTGATAATCTGCCAGTCCGTTTTCAGGTCCCACTTCGGCTCGACCGCTTTAAAGAAGCGCTGGAAGCCGCGATCTGCCGCCGTGTAAACACCTTCGTGCTCACCCCACGAGGTGGAGGGCAAGATGACATCCGCCGCTGACGCGGTTTTGGTCATGAAGATATCCTGCACAATGACCAGTTCCAGATCCTCAAACCCTTTACGCACGGCAGAGAGTTCAGCGTCCGTCTGCAACGGATCTTCCCCCATGATGTAAGCGGCACGCACTTCACCATGCGCCGCACGGTGCGGCAGTTCGCTGATGCGGTAGCCGGTATGAGCGGGCAGGCTGTCAACGCCCCAGGCTTTGGCGAATTTATCGCGGTTGGCCTGCTCTTTAACGAACTGGTAGCCTGGGAAGGTGTCCGGCAATGCACCCATATCGCAGGCACCCTGGACGTTGTTCTGCCCACGCACCGGGTTCACGCCAACGTGCGGTTTACCGAGATTCCCGGTCATCATGGCGAGGCTGGTTAGCGAACGCACGGTTTCCACACCCTGATAGAACTGAGTGACGCCCATGCCCCACAGGATGGTGGCGTTTTTTGCGCCGGCATACATCCGCGCCGCTTTGCGAATATCCGCCGCACTCACGCCGGTAATCGCTTCCACTGACTCCGGCGTATAGCCTTCGACGATTTTTTTGTACTCGTCAAAGCCCTGCGTCCGCGCGGCCACAAACGCATGGTCATACAGATTTTCTTCAATGATCACATGGCCGAGTGCGTTCAAAAGCGCAATGTTCGAGCCGTTTTTCAGCGCAACATGCAAATCCGCAATGCGTGCGGTTTCAATTTTACGCGGATCGCAGACGATGATTTTCGCCCCGTTCTGTTTCGCCCGAATCACATGATTAGCGACGATAGGGTGCGAATCTGCCGGGTTATAACCAAAGATAAACACCAAATCGGTGTTATCAATTTCATTTATCGCGTTACTCATCGCGCCATTTCCGACCGATTGGTGCAGACCTGCAACCGAAGGGCCGTGTCAGACACGTGCGCAGCAGTCGACGTTATTGGTCCCAATAACGGCGCGCGCGAATTTTTGCATAATGTAGTTGGTTTCGTTACCCGTTCCCCGTGAAGAGCCGGTGGTCTGAATCGCGTCCGGGCCATACTTCGCCTTAATGGCGCTAAGACGGGTTGCCACGTAGTCCAGGGCCTCTTCCCAGGAGACGGATTCCAGTTTGCCGCCACGCTGGCGACGGATCATAGGGGTTTTCAGACGAGGGGTGAGAATTTGGGTATCGTGAATAAAATCCCAGCCATAGTAGCCTTTCAGACACAGCGTACCCTGGTTGGTCTTTCCCTGCGCAGCCTCCGCCCGAACGATTTTGCCGTTATCCACCACCAGGTTTATTTTGCAACCCGAGGCGCAATAGGGGCAAACCGTGACGACTTTTTTCATCGCTATCGCTCCAGTTAATAAAGAGTGCGCTTGCGCGCCTTCGCACCCATTATGCATCTTTTATGCCATGCTTCTGTTGTGGGTATTCCCTGATATTAAGGCCGATCTTTGTTCAAAATACTGACGAAGGGCAGGCTGTCGTCAGATTTGACGTGACGAAGGTAAGGGGGATGTGACCGTGGTTATAAAAACGGCATTAATTCACCGCCTTTATGCATCGGACAAATAAAATAAAGCAGAATGCGAAAACTTTCCTGACGGATGTGGACGATGAAACCTGCAATTCTGATAGTGGATGATGACCTGGCGGTCTGTGAGTTGCTTAGCGACGTGCTCAGCGAGCATGTTTTTACTGTTCACGTTTGCCACAACGGGCTGGATGCCATCGCGGCAGGGGCGCGTCACCCGGAAATTGCGCTGGTGCTACTGGATATGGTGTTACCGGATATCAACGGCTTAATGGTGTTGCAGCAGCTGCAAAAACAGCGCCCGGAATTGCCGGTTATTATGCTCACGGGCCTTGGCAGTGAGTCCGATGTGGTGGTCGGTCTGGAAATGGGGGCCGATGACTATATCGGTAAGCCGTTTAATGCGCGCGTGCTGGTGGCGCGGGTCAAAGCGGTCATGCGGCGAACCGGCGCACTGGCGGCAGAAACGCAGGCCATAAAAATGCCCGGCTTCAGCTTTAATGGCTGGCATCTCGACCCGGCACGCTGCGCGCTGATGAATCCCCAACAGCAGACGGTCGCGCTGACGCAGGGGGAATACAGCCTGCTGTTGGCGCTGGTACAGAATGCGCGACGGGTATTAAACCGAGAGCAACTGCTGGAGCTGACCCACAGCGAAAGCGTCGAGGTATTCGATCGCACCATTGATGTGTTGATCATGCGCCTGCGGCGCAAGATCGAAATTAATCCGCATCAGCCAATGCTTATCAAAACGCTTCGCGGCCTCGGCTATGTGTTTGCCGCCGACGTGGCTCACAGTGAGAAAGCGGCGTAATTATTTACGCCGCATCCGGCAGCTCTGTTTTCAGCTCATCCAGCGACTTCGCCCCGTCGATTGCGTTGGCGCACAACAGGCTGGCGCGGGCGCAGGCGTGTGCCAGCTGAATGCTGCGTGATAACGACCAGCGTTCATGGCAGCCATACAACAGGCCTGCACAGAAGGCATCGCCAGCACCGACGCTGCCCACAATCTCTTCCTGTTTCAGCATCCGTGACGCGACCCACTGCCCCTCGCTGCCGGCCTGCAATCCCCACGCGCCTTCCGGGCAATGAATCACCACGCGCTGTTTCACGCCAGCCTGCAACAGTTGTGCGGCAGCGGTGGCGATATTGTCGATATGGGGGGAATCCTCGATTGTGCGCATGTCCAGCCCGCTAAACTCCCCGGCTTCCAGCTCGTTAATCACCAGATAATCCAGATGTGGCAGACAGGGAATGACCAGCGGCTGATAGCGAGGGTCGCCTTTGCGGGAGACCAGATCGAGCGAGGTCTCATACCCCTGCTCACGCATCCCGGCCAACAGGCGAGCGCTGCGGGTGCCATACTCCTCATCCGGCATGTCCAGGCTATCAAGCAGCAACAGATAGCCGAGATGGAAAATTTTCATCGACGTATCCAGCTGATCAAACGCGGGCAGATCCAACAGCCGGTTGGCACCGGGAGAGTGGAAGAAGGTGCGCTGCCCGGTAGGGTCGGTCATTACCTGCGACATGGAGGTCGGAGCCGCGTGGGTGCGCTGCACATGCTGGCGATTGACGTGATATTGCTCCAGCATCGCCATAATATAGTCGCCGTCGCTGTCTTCACCCACCAGACCCACCGCCTGCAGCGGCATACCGGTGCGCATTTTTGCCAGCGTCAGCAGCACGTTAAGCGGCGCACCGCCGGTGGAGCGCTCGCTCTGGGTGATCTCTGCCAGCCAGCCGCGCTCAGGCCACTGCACAATCTGATGAACATGATCCACCAGCATATTCCCGGCGGCGATAATCCCCTGGCGCGCCATCAGATTTGCCCCGCACTGCCAAAGATCCGCATTTGCCCGGCAACGGTATCGGTAATGGCCTCTTCAATGCTCAACAATAACTGGGCGAACTCGTCATACACCGGCTGGCGATCGGCCATCCGTGCTTCGATGGTATCGAGTGCTGCCTGAGACATGCCGGTGTAGAAGTTGATCTTATGAATGCCGAGCGAAATGGCACGGCGGAAATCATCATCGCTAATCCCGGAGCCGCCGTGCAGCACCAGCGGCAGGCCGGTTTGCTGGCGAATAGCCTCCAGCCGCGCAAAGTCGAGCTTCGGTTCCCCTTTGTATTTTCCGTGTGAATTACCGATGGCCACCGCCAGGGTGTCAATGCCGGTACGATCGACAAAGTCACGGGCGAGGGCAGGGTCGGTAAAGAAGGCTTCGTCAGCGTGGCCATACAGTGCGCCACCCTCATCACCACCGACCGCCCCCAGTTCGGCTTCAACCGACACGCCCACCGCGTGACACATCTTCACCACTTCCCGCGTCTGGCGAATGTTCTCTTCATACTCCAGTGTTGAGCCGTCGAACATCACCGAGCTAAAACCAAGCCGAAGCGCGCGCACCACCGATTCAAAATGCAGGCCGTGGTCAAGGTTGAGCACCACCGGGATGTCGCTGCGCATGGCCTCAAACTTTACCGCTTCAACCAGTGAATCAAGGGAGACATACTTAAAATGGACTTCGGCAATATTGATAATAAACGGCGAGCGTTCCTGTTTTGCCGCGGCAAACAGGGCGCGTAAGAAATGGGAGTCGAGCACGTTAAAAGCGCCCAGCGCATAGCGGTGCTCACGGGCATGGGTTAAACCTTCAGCAAGCGAAATCAACGGCATGGGAATCTCCTTTAATCCAGAAACAGACGGTATTCATTACACAGCACCAACTGTGCGGTTTCGTCTTCCAGAATGTCGTTATAACGATCCACGGGGGTCAGAAAGTGGTTATCGTGATCGTCGTCGTTGACCGACGAGACCTCACCGACCAGCACATCACCAAAGCCCGTTTCGCCCCAGAAGCTGTGGTACAAGCCCGGTGTCAGACAGATGCTTTCCCCCGGTGAAAGGCGCAACTGGCTGCCTGCCGCATGCGTTTGAATGCAGCCATCAATCACGACCGTCACGTCGCTGCTGACGGTCTCTTCTCTGGCCCCGGCATTCCATAACTCGATGATTAAATTGCCGCCGCCGCGATTGATAATGTCTTCACGCTTGCGCCAGTGAAAATGCATCGGCGTCACCTGCCCGTCGCGCACGTGCATGATTTTCTCGGCATAACATTTGGCATAAGGCGTGCCGTTTGGGGAGCCGTTGCGCAGAGTGAAAAGGGTCAGCCCCTGGGCATAAAAATCGCTGCTGCCAAAGGCGGTGACATCCCAGCCAAGCTTGAGGTCGAAGACTTCGCGCCAGGCTTCTTTGTCGAGCTGTCGCCATTGGGTAGGGGGAAAACTGGCAAACGGCGGTAAGTGCACGTCATGCATGGAAAAGAACTGACGGGTATGGCCAAGAATTTCATTGATATCGGAGCGTTTCATGGCATCTCCTTAAGTTTGCAGAAGACCCCTCACCCCGACCCTCTCCCTCAAGGGAGAGGGAGAAAACAGTTCCCTCTCCCGGTGGGAGAGGGGTAAGGTGAGGGCGTCAGGCCGCACAAATCTTACTTAACCGTCCAGCCCTTATAGGTGCCGACGTTTTGCTTGTCGATCATGGTCACCGGGATCAGCACCGGCTCTTTTGGCGCGGCTTTGCCTTGCAGAATGTCGTAACCGATCTCCACCGCTTTCGCCGCCATCACCTGCGGATCCTGCGCCGGGGTGGCGACGAACAGCGAGTTTTCACGCTTCAGCGCTTCTTCGCCGTCCGGCGAACCATCGACGCCAACGATAAAGAACTCGTTACGTTGTGCCTGTTTCGCCGCCAGATCCGCGCCGATCGCCGTCGGATCGTTAATCGCGAACACGCCGTCAATTTTCGGATTGGCGGCCAGCAACGAGGTCATGATTTCCAGGCCGCCTTCACGACTGCCTTTGGCGTTCTGGTTATGTGAAAGCACTTTGATATCCGGGTGGCGCTTGAATTCGGTCTGGCAGCCTTCTACACGGTTCTGCACCGCAGATACCGGCGGTCCGTTGATGATGACCACATTGCCTTTGCCTTTCAGGCGATCGGTAATGTACTTACAGGCCATTTCTCCGGCCTGGGTGTTATCGGAGGTGATGGTGGCATCCGCCCCTTCTGCCGCGACGTCAACCGCCACTACCACGATGCCCGCATCTTTCGCGCGTTTGACCGCCGGGCCAATACCTTTGGAATCGGCGGCATTCAGGATAATCATGTCCACTTTGGCGGCGATGAAGTTATCGATTTGCGCCACCTGCTGGCCAAGGTCGTAGCCGCTGGAGACCAGCGTCACTTTGACGTTATCGCCCGCCAGCTTGCGTGCCTCAAGCTCCGCCCCTTTGGTGATTTGCACAAAGAACGGGTTGGCAAGGTCGCCTACCGTTACCCCGATAGATTTCAGATCTTTTGCCTGCGCAAACGGCGTTGCGGCAAGCAGTGCGCCAGCACAGAGCGCGGTGACTAACGGCTTCAATCTCATGCTTAAATCCTCTGTAGGGTCTTTTTTTATTAACGCCTGATGGCGCTGCGCTTATCAGGCCTACCCGTTCGTAGGCTGGATAAGGCGCGTGCGCCGCCATCCGGCAGGTTTGTTATGCACTTTGATGATGTCGGGTACGGTATTTGTCTATCAGCACTGCAATGATGATCACCGCCCCTTTGATCACCAGTTGCCAGAAGTAGGACACGCCCATCAGCGTCATGCCGTTGTTCAGCGTGGCGATAATTAATGCGCCGACCAGGGTACCGGTGATGGTGCCGATACCACCGACAAAGCTGGTGCCGCCGAGGATGACCGCTGCGATGGCATCCAGCTCATACCCCATGCCCAGGTTACCGTTGGCACTGTAAAGACGGGAGGCGCTCATCACGCCGCCCAGGCCGGAAAGCAGGCCGCTCATGCCATACACAAACAGCAGCACCAGCCACACTTTGATCCCGGTGAGGCGGGCCGCCTGCATGTTGCCGCCCACCGCGTAGATATGAACGCCGAGCGTGGTGCGACGCAGAATGAACCAACAGATGGCAATGACCGCCAGCGCAATCACCACCAGCCACGGCACCGGCCCGAGGTAGTTATTGCCTATCCACTCAAACCCGATACTGGAGTTAATCACCGTGGTGCCATCCGCCAGCAGATAGGCAGCCCCGCGCAGGGCGGTGTAAGTGCCAAGGGTGACAATAAAGGGCGGTAACCCGGCAAAGGCCACCAACGCACCGTTAAACAGACCCAGCGCCATACCCAGCATCAGCGCGGCGGGCACGGAGAGCATCGACAGTTCGGGCATCAGAGAGACCACCATCGCCGCCACCGCCGTGGTGCCAAGAATGGACCCCACTGACAGGTCGATACCCCCGGTCAGAATGATGAAGGTCATCCCCGCCGCCAGAACGATGTTGATCGACGCCTGACGGGTAATGTTGAGCAGGTTGCTTTCGGTAAAGAAGTTCGGTGCGATAAAACCAAACACCGCCACAATCAGGATCAGGATCGGCAAAATACCGACCGTTTGCATCAGATCGCCCATCAGCATTTTTTTCGCCGAGGCCGATTTCGCCACCTGCTGTGGCGTGGTGGCAGAAGTCTCTTTGGGTTCAGTCATGGTGCACCGCCTGGTGATGGGATTCGTTCACGCCGGTCGCCAGCGTCATAATGTTTTCCTGGGTGATTCGAGGGCCCTCCAGCTCGCCGGCAATGCTGCCTTCGTGCATGACATACACGCGGTCGCTCATGCCAACCACTTCCGGTAATTCGCTGGAGATCATCAGGATGGCAACGCCCTGGCGCGCCATCTGACTCATGATGCGGTAAATCTCACTCTTGGCCCCGACGTCCACGCCGCGCGTCGGTTCATCGAGAATCAAAATACGTGGGCCGATAGCCACCCAACGGGAGATCAGTAGCTTTTGCTGGTTGCCGCCCGACAGTCCGCCCGCCCGCACCTGAGAGTGGGGGACGCGAATATTGAGCAACTTGATCGCCTCGTCAGAAATAGTCTGTGCTTTTTTGCGGTCGAGCATGCCGTAGTTCGCATCACGCTCGATGGTCGCCATGGTGATGTTTTCCTGCGCCGCCAGTTCCAGAAACAGCCCTTGTTCCTTGCGGTTCTCGGTGAGAAACCCGATGCCCAAATCAATGGCGGCACGCGGTGAATGAATCACTACCGGCTCGCCATCAATTTCGATCACTCCGCCGGTGGCTTTACGCACGCCAAAAATGAGCTGCGCCAGTTCGGAGCGGCCCGCGCCCACCAGTCCGGCTAGACCGACGATTTCACCTGAGCGCACCTGCAAACTGACCGGCTGGATTTTATTGCCGTCGGTAAGGTGATGGATGTTAAGCCGCAGGTCGCCTTTGGGGATATCCCGCTCTTTATTGAAGAGATCGCTTAGCGGACGGCCCACCATCATGCGCACCAGCTCCGAGGCGTTGAGTTTGTCGCGGGTCAGGCTGCCGACGTACTGCCCGTCGCGCAGCACGCTCACCCGGTCAGAGAGTTCATAGACTTCCGCCATGCGGTGGCTGATGTAGATGATTGCCATCCCTTCGTCACGCAGGCGCATAATCAGTTCAAACAGGCGGTGGGTTTCGCGGGAGGAGAGGGCGGCCGTGGGCTCATCCATCACCAGAATACGGCTGTTGCGATGCAGTGCACGGGCAATCTCGACCTGCTGTTGCTCCGCAATGGTCAGTTTCATGACCAAATCGCTGGCTTTAAACTGCGCCCCAAGCCGATCGATGACGCTTTGCGCCTGAGTGAGCATTTCCCGGCGCTGTACCAGACCGCCGCGGGCGATCTCGCTGCCCAGAAAGATGTTTTCCGCCACGGTCAGGTTGGGGGCCAGTTGCATCTCCTGGTAGATAAGCGTAATGCCTGCCGCCAGCGCGTCTTTGGGCCCTTTAATGTGAAAGGGCTGCCCGTCAATCAGGATCTCACCGCTGGTGGCGGTATAGGCCCCGGCGAGAATTTTCATGAGCGTGCTTTTACCCGCGCCGTTTTCACCCATTAACGCGTGGATTTCACCCGCGTAGACCGTCAGATCCACCCCTTTTAGCGCGTAAAACTTGCCAAACACTTTGGCAATATTGCGCATCTCCAGAACCGGCGTTTCGCTCATCGCTTGCTCCTGCAAGGGTTATCAATACATGCAGTCCACCACGATGAAATAAATGCAGAATGTCAGGAGCCGTTCATATTTGTCATATACCCTTCATACTTCACGCCGCATGTGCGTTGGCTTCGCTCGTTCACCCCAGTCACTTACTACAGTAAGCTCCTGGGGACTCTCTCCCTTGCCGCCTTCCTGCAACGCGAATTATTTTGGGTATAGTGTGGAATGGTTAACGAAGATCACAATTTATTAACGTTACCAATGGCACGCTTTGCCCTCACCCTGGCCCTCTCCCACCGGGGGATGTTTTCTCCCTCTCCTTTGGGAGAGGGTCGGGGTGAGGGGAGAAACTGACACCGGAGCCCGCTATGCCCTATCGGCACAACTCGTTCTTTGCCAGCGCCCGCGGGCGATTGCTGTTCTTCAACCTGCTGGTGATGGCGGTGACCCTGATGGTCTGTGGCGTAGCGGTACTCGGCTTTCGCCACGCCAGCCAGATTCAGGAACAGGTACAGCAACAAACCCTTGATGATATGACCGGCAGCATGAACCTGGCGCGGGATACGGCAAACGTCGCCACGGCGGCGGTACGCTTGTCACAAGTTGTCGGGGCGCTGGAGTACAAAGGGGAAGCGGAACGTCTGAAAGCCACACAGACCGCGCTGCAGCGCTCGCTGGCGCAGCTGGCTCAGGCGCCGCTGGCACGGCTTGAACCTCAGCTTGTCGAGCGAATTACGCTGCGCAGCAACGAGCTGGAACAGAGCGTAACGCAGATGCTGGAGCGTGGTCAGCGCCGGCACCTGGAGCGCAATACCTTGCTCAGTTCGCTCTATCAAAACCAAAGCTATCTGCGCCACGTGCAGATCATCAACCAGCGGGATGGCGGCACCTTACCTGACCCCCGATTGCTCAGTGAGATGGACAGACTGCTGGATGCCGCTATTCGTACGCCTTCTCCAACGGCCACGGTGCAGCAACTGACGGCGGTGATGACGCAACTGCCGCAGCAGACGCCCAATCCGCTGGTCAGCAGCATTGTACAGGCGTTTAAAACCGAGCTCGGGCAACTCGGCCCGCTCTCCGGGCAACTGGAAGAGAGTGATATGGCCATCAACTGGTCGATGTTTCATATCAAAGCGCTGGTGGCTATCCTGAATACCGATATCAATCATTACGTTGAACAGGTGGCGCGGGCTTCAGAGCAACGTACCGCGCAAAGCCACCGCGAAATGCGATCCATCATCATTTTTATCAGTGCCTTTGCCCTGCTGGCGCTGATCATCACCGGCTGCGCGGGTTGGTATATTTATCGCAATCTGGGCTCCAACCTGACGGCTATCTCCCGGGCGATGACGCAGCTGGCGCGGGGGGAAGCCGATGTTTCGGTCCCGGCGCTGCAACGGCGCGATGAGCTGGGCGAACTGGCGCGAGCGTTTAACGTTTTTGCCCGCAATACCGCCTCGCTGGAACACACCTCCCGACTGCTGAAAGAGAAAAGCACCCAACTGGAGACCACCTTTCACGCCATGCGCGACGGTTTTGCCCTGTTCGATAACCTCGGCTGCCTGGTGGTGTGGAACCCGCAATACCCGCTGCTGCTGGGGTTAGCCGCCGATGCGCTACAGCGAGGGCTGCATTACCAGAGTCTGCTTCGTCAGGTGGGCGATCTGCCCGGCCATGTGCAGGACAATTTGTCGCGCCTGATGCCCAAAGCCCAGGAGTTAAGGCTTGCTGACAGCCGTACCATTGAGCTGCGTTTCAGCCCGGTCCCGGGGCGCGGCATGGTCAACGTGGTGCTGGACAGAACCGAACGCAAAGGGCTGGAGGAAGCGCTATTGCATAGCCAGAAGATGAAAGCCGTGGGGCAGCTTACCGGCGGTCTGGCCCATGATTTCAACAACCTGCTGGCGGTGATCATCGGCAGCCTTGAACTGGTGAGTCCTCAGTCGCCGGATGCGCCGCGTATCTCCCGCGCACGCAAAGCGGCCGAGCGCGGGGCCTTGTTGACCCAGCGTCTGCTGGCTTTTTCGCGCAAGCAGTCGCTGCATCCACACCCTGTCGAGATGCAGCCGTTGCTGGAGAATCTGAGCGAGCTGATGCACCACTCGCTCCCGTCGTCGCTGACGCTGGAGATTGAGGCCCAGCAGCCCGCCTGGCCGGCATGGATTGATATCGGGCAGCTGGAAAATGCCATAATCAACCTGGTGATGAACGCGCGGGACGCGATGGACGGTCAGAGTGGGGTGATTAAGATCCGTACCTGGAATCAGCGCGTCACCCGTACCGATGGGCGTAAGCAGGACATGGTGGCGCTGGAGGTCATTGACCGTGGCTGCGGCATGTCGCAGGAGGTGAAAGCCAGAGTCTTTGAGCCGTTTTTCACCACCAAGCAGACGGGCAGCGGCAGTGGCCTGGGGTTGTCGATGGTTTACGGATTTGTGCGCCAGTCCGGGGGGCGGGTGGAGATCGAGAGCGCGCCAGGGCAGGGGACGACGGTGCGCTTGCAACTCCCTCGCGCGTCAGTGCAGGTCGCTGCGCCTGTTGAACAAGAGACCGCCCAGGAACAGGATCGCGCGGAGAAACTGGTTCTGGTGCTGGAAGATGAAGCCGATGTGCGCCAGACCCTGTGCGAACAACTGCATGAGCTGGGGTACTTGACCCTGGAAGCAGAGTGCGGGGAACAGGCGTTGCAACTGCTGGCGGCGTCGCAGGAGATTGGCATGGTGGTAAGCGACTTGATGCTGCCGGGGCGGCTCAGCGGCGCGGAAGTGATTAACTTTGCCCGCCTGCACTACCCGCATCTGCCGCTGTTACTCATCAGCGGCCAGGATTTACGTCCGGCGCACAACCCTGCGCTGCCGGACGTGGAGCTACTGCGTAAGCCGTTTACCCGTGTACAACTGGCCCAGGCACTGCGACGGATTGCGGCGTAAAACGGCTGCGGGCAAGGGCGGCCGCACCCTGCGCACCGTTGAACGCCGAGGAGGAGGCGGCAAGGAAACGCACCGCTTCCCAGGGCAATGGACGGCGAACGTGCGTGCGTGTTGCGGCAATGAGCGTATCGCGTGGGAAGGAGGGCATGTCCATCACGCCACCGCCGAGGATCACCGCATCCGGGTCAAACAGGTTGATGCTGGTGGCAATCGCCCGTGCGGCATGGTCTAACAGCGCCTGCACAAAAGGCTCTTCCTGCGCGTGGACAAACAGGTCACCGAGTTCATAGTCACGCGGCTGTTGTTCGTACCAGCGGCGCAGCGCCAGCCCGGAACAGACGGTCTCCAGGCAGCCCGGATTACCGCAGCCGCACTGTTGCTGCATATCGCCCTGCGGAATATGGCCCAGCTCGCCCGCCACCCCATGTGCACCGGTCCAGGGGGCTCCGTTCAGCCAGATGGCGAAGCCCATGCCGGTACCGAGATAGGCCCCCAGCACTTCCTTGTCCGTTAGATCGTTTTCCTGCACATCAAACGAGAGTTGCAGGTTTACGTCGCGGGAAAATTCCACCGGACAGCCGAGCGCGCTTTCCAGTTGTTCCGCCAGTCCCACCAGGGATTCGGGCGTCAGTGGCAGGTTCGGCGTGGAGATGATGGTGCGCTTGTCTTTACCGACCAGCGCCGGGAACCCCATCACCAGACCGTAGCAGCGGGCGTTATGTTGCTCGAAAAGCTGCTGCAACAGACCGGTAATGCCCGCTACGACGCCGTGTTCGATGGTTTCTGCTGTGCGACGTTTCTCGCAGTGCAGAATGTCGCCCGCTGCGGTTTGCAGGCAAAGACGGATATGGGTTGCCCCCATGTCCACACCTGCCACCACATTATGCTGTTGGTGCATGAGGATGTACCTCGTTCTTCGCGGCCAGAACTTGCTCTTCCAGAACGGCCCACGCGTCGCCAATATGCTCTGCCTGGTTAAACAAACCGGAGGTGCCGACGATAAACACATCGGCTCCGGCTTCCATCAGGCGCTGGTAGGTCGCTTTGTTACAGGAACCATCAATTTCTATTTCAAAGCTTAGCCCTTCGCGCTCACGCCAGGCTTTCAGCTCGGCAATTTTATCCAACATTTCAGGAATAAACGGCTGGCCGGCAAAGCCAGGATCGACGGTCATTACCGTCACTTTGTCCGCTTTGTGGATGTAATACTTCATGGCATCGACGGTGGTTTCCGGGTTCAGGATCAGGCCCACTTTCATGCCGAGGCGGCGAATTTCGTCGATCAGGCGGAAAGCCTGGCCGTTAATGGTTTCCGGGTGCAGGGTGATGATGTCGGCCCCGGCGCTTGCCAGTTGGCTGATGTAATCCTGCGGGCGCGTCACCATCAGGTGACAGTCCAGCGGTTTGCTCGCCAGCTTTTTGACCTGGCTGACAAAGAACGGGGAGAGCGTCAGGTTCGGCACAAAATGGCCGTCCATGATGTCGATGTGAAAATAGTCTGCGTGGGTGTCGATAAATTCGATCTGTTCTTTAAATTTCAGCAGATCCATACACATCAATGACGGGGAAATTTTCATGCTAGCTCCTGAATCTTTAGTGTTTTTAGGCAGCAGGCACCCCGTCAGTTCGCGTTTTCCCTGGTGAGGCGCGAACCGACACGGCAGAACCCTGCGGCTTTTACGAAAAGGTTATTTACTGATCAATCTGTCCAGGGCAACAGCGGCAATAATCAACCCGCCCATCACCACTAACTGGTAATACGTTTGAACCTGCAAAATGTTCAGACCGTTGTTGATGGTGCCGATAATCAGGCCGCCAATCACCACCGAGAAGATACGCCCCTTGCCGCCAAAGAAGCTGGTGCCGCCGATAATGGCGCTGGCGATGGCGTAGGTTTCAAAGCCCATACCCGCCAGCGGCTCTGCGGCACCTAAGCGGGCGGTGGAGACCACGCCGGCCAGGCCTGCGCAGATGCCGGAGATGATGAATACCACCAGCACGTGGAATTTCACGTCGATGCCGGAGTAGAACGCCGAGTTCTTGTTGCCACCCAGGGCGAAGATGTTGCGGCCAAGGCGCATGCGGGTGGTCAGGAACCAGAGCACGATGGCGATGGCCAGCGAGAAGAGCACCGGTACCGGAATGCCCACCACGCTTGCGGCAAAGAAGTTGACGAAATCAAAGGAGAAGCCGTAGACCGAGTTCGCATCGGAAATGACCAGCGTGATGCCACGAAAAATGGCGTTGGTGCCCAGCGTGATAATGAACGGGTGCAGACCGGTCCAGTTCACCAGACAGCCGTTAATGGCCCCGAGCAGCCCGCCGACCACAACGCCACCAATGACGGCAGCGAAGAAGGGATCAACGCCCGCCAGCATCAGTTTAGCGGTCACCATCCCGGAGAGTGCCAGAATGGCGCCGACGGAGAGGTCGATACCGGCAATCAGGATGGCAAAGAATTCGCCCATACCAATTAGTACCGTCACCGAACTTTGGACAAAGATCTGGGTGATGTTATTGGTCGTCAGGAAATACTGTGGCGACAGAGAGCCGAAGATGGCGACGATAATCGCCAGGATAAAGAACGTGCCGTACCTGTCCCAGAACAGCGCGAAGTTGAATGACTTTTTCTCGCTCATTTCACTTTTTACTCGTGTGGAAGTGCCCATGCCATAATCTCCTCTTCGCTCATATCGTCGCGATTGGTCAGGATTTGCGTCAGTCGTCCTTCGCAGAACACGGCGATGCGGTCGCAGACGGCGATAATTTCAGGAAGTTCAGATGACACCATCAGGATGACTTTTCCCTCATCCGCCAGCTGGCGCATCACTTTGTAGATTTCGGCTTTTGCGCCAACGTCGATACCGCGTGTCGGCTCATCAAAAATGACCACGTCCGGTTCACAACATAACCACTTGGAAATCAGGACCTTTTGCTGATTGCCGCCGGAAAGTTCGGTGATGTTTTGATCCACGGAGTGGCACTTCAGTCCCAGTAGCTCACGCTGCGTCTGGGCAACCTTGTGTTCTTCCGTTTCGTTAAACAGCCCCATCGCGCCCTTGTAGCCGCCTTTCTTCAGGCTCTGGCTGATAGCCATGTTCTGGGCGATAGAGAAGTTGCCGAAGAAGCCGTTCTCCCGGCGGCTTTCGGTGATGTAAGCCATCCCTTTCTTCAACGCATCCAACGGTGAGCGGGGCGAAATCACCTTACCGTTAAGCCGAATTTCACCGCTGGCGCGTTTGTCGACGCCAAACAGGCAGTTCATCAGCTCAGTGCGCCCGGAGCCGACCAGACCGGCGAAACCGAGAATTTCGCCACGGTTTACGCTAAAGGAGATGTCGCGGACTTTCTTCTTGTCACGGCTGGTGACGTTTTTCACTTCAAAGACCGTGTCACGCTCGACGTTACCGGTGCTCTCTTTCATGGCGTTAAAGCGGTTTTGCAGCTCTCGGCCAACCATCAGCCTGACAATGTCATCGTTGGAGACATCGCTGACCATGCCGCTGCACACGCTGCTGCCGTCTTTCAGGACGGTGTAGCGGTCACAAATGCGGCGTATTTCAGCCAGTTTATGTGAAATATAAACAATGGCGGTTCCCTCTTTTCGCAGTTGGTTCATTATCAGAAAAAGATAATCAACCTCTTTATTCGTCAGCGAAGAAGTGGGCTCGTCCATAATAATTACCCTGGCGTCGAGCATTAATGTTTTAGCAATTTCGAGCATCTGTTTGTGGCTGATAGATAAGTTTGCCACTTTTTCATCAAGGTCTACTTTTAGGCCAACACGCAATAACATCATTGCCGCGCGGACGCGCATTTCTCGCCAGTCAATAATATTGACGCCGCAAACTTTTTTAGTGAGATGACGACCAATATATAAATTTTCCAGCACGGTTAATTCATCAATGACGCTGAGTTCCTGATAAATAATGCCGATGCCAAGCTGTGCTGCCAGTTTATGGTCGAGTTTGTCGTAGTTAACATCATTGATGGTGATGGTGCCTTTGGTCGGGTCATGAATACCCGATAATACTTTCATCAACGTTGATTTACCGGCACCATTCTCCCCCAGTAACGCATGTATTTCATGGGTATAAACAGTTAAATCAACGGATTTTAATGCGTGAACCGGACCAAAGGATTTGCCGATACCCGCCATCGAAATATATGGCGTGACCATAGTAGATTACCTTTTGTTTTCACCCTCTCCTGGTGGGAGAGGGCCGGGGTGAGGGCATCAGGCCGCACTCACCTGCATAATGTCGTTACTTCGTGACCAGAATGGAATCAACCAGTTTGAATTCCGGGGTTTTATCCAGCGGGATGACCTTACCGGTTTTCGCGGCATCCACCATCATTTTCAGACCTGTTGCACCGATGTTCGCCGGGTTCTGCGCCACTGTCGCCGTCATCTGACCGGCATCCACCATTTTACGTGCTTCAGGGATCCCGTCGGTACCGACAACCAGCACTTTACCGGTTTTACCTGCGTTGGCGACGGCCTGAGCAACGCCCATTGCCATGGTGTCGTTGGCGCAATAGAAGGCTTTCAGGTCCGGGTTACGCTGCAGCACGTTGGTGGCCACGTCCAGCGCTTTGATACGATCCCAATCCGCAGGCTGGCTGGCAACCAGTTTGATTTGGCTGGCTTTTTTGAAGGCTTCGGTGGCACCGTTACGCCGTGCTTCACCGGAGGCGTTACCCGCTTTACCTTCAATGATGGCGACTTCGCCACCCTGAGCCCCCAGTTTCTCAACGATAAAGTCCGCACCTTTTGCGCCCACGGCCACGTTATCGGTGGTGATAAAGGCCTCGACGTTACCGCCTGCTTTTTTCAGGTTATCCATATCGATTTTTTCATCGAGGTTAACCAGATAAATGCCTTTTTTCCAGGCGCGGGCAACCGGCATTACCAGGTTAACGGATGACAACGGCGCAAAGGCAATACCCTTATAATTCTTATTGCTTAAATCTTCGAATAATTGCAACTGAGACTGGAAGTCACCTTCAGAAGGAGACGCGAAAATATCCACACTGACACCCAGTGTTTTTGCTTCGTCTTCGATGCCTTTTTTCATATCCACCCAGAAAGGGTTAGATAGCGTTTTTAAAACGACGGCATAGTCGGCGGCGGCAAATGCGCTGGTGGACAACATTAAACCCATAGCAGCGCCGCTGAATATTTTCAGGTATTTATTCATAGCAGTATTCTCATTGTAGGGAACTGTTGTGGTTAATCCCACATTCGGAATGGGATTAACCTTTGTGTTTACTTCACGTCTGGTGTTGAGCGTTATTCTATTTCAATGCACCCGGTGAAAAGAAATCAACGATTGCACCGGTTTTTTCCATATTTTTGGTTGCCTGTTCAATATTTTGTTGGGCAACCGATACAAAGAATGCGTCCAGTAAGGTTAATTGTAATATCCGCGCGGATGCGTTTCTCCCTAATAAAGGGGTCTCTGGTGCTGGCGAGCAAATAATAAAGTCGGCCATTTTGGCAATTGGCGAATGGTAGCTATGTGTGATGCAAATTATTTTGGCCCCATTTCTTTTCGCCAGTTCTACTGCTGCTTTTACATCGTTTGTCCGGCCCGAGTGGGAGACCACCAGGACCACGTCGCCTTCCTGTAACAACGCGGCGGACATCATCATAATGTGTGCGTCCTGATGAGCCTGGCAGCGCACGCCAATACGTAAAAACTTGTGCTGTACATCGGCGCAGATGGCGTTCGACCCGCCTGCTCCGTATAAATCACGCTGCTTCGCCTGGTAGAAAAAGCGCGCCGCGCGATGAATCTCTTCCACATTTACGATCGACTGGCCTTCCATGATCGTACGCAGTGTGATGTTGAAAACTTTATTCACCACATCCAGCGGCGCTTCATCGAAAGCAAGTTCTGCCGGGAGAACCTGCTCGGACTGAGAGAAGTAGTCGACCAGGGCGCTACGCAGATTACGAAAACCGCTGAACCCCAGCAATTTCGATACCTTTACGATCATCGCTTCTGATACGGCCAACGCTTCCGCGACATCTTTTATGGCGGGAGCGTCGCTGAGATGACCCGGCGTGAGTAACCAATCCACAATGCGGCTCTCGTTGTCGGTCATCCCTTCCTGCTTCATGCGTAGCCAGGGGGCGAGGCCGATGCCATTGGGGAGTCCTTGATCAAACTCTGACTGACTCATTGCTATCTCTTGTCCTTGTAGTGAAGACGGTACTATATCACCACAAGACGCATCATAAATATGTCGATAACTTCACACAATAGTAAAATTCATAAAGTTTTATGTTTTGTGAAGTTTAACGATGACTGGTGAAACGTGACTTCATTTTATTTCATTTTAAAACAGTTAGTTATATTATTTTCTACCAGGTATGATGCATTGATTACATCACAATCCACACGAAATTGGGTTGATTTGTAAACTAAGCCTGTGTAGAAAGAGCGCTGTACCCGGAGATTTTGCGGTTTCATTGTGCTTCACACCGGTCCGAAATCACAAAGTCTACCGGGTCCGTAAAGTTTGCTTACCCACAAGGCGGAAGAGATGAAGAAGATTGCATTCGGCTGTGACCACGTTGGTTTTATCCTCAAAGAAGAGATTCTGGCGCATCTGGCGGCGAAAGGTATTGAAGTCATCGATAAGGGAACGTGGTCCGGCGAGCGCACTGATTATCCGCATTATGCCAGCGCCGTTGCTGAAGCGGTGGTAGCCGGGGACGCTGAGGGGGGGATCCTGATTTGTGGCACGGGGGTCGGGATCGCCATTACGGCTAATAAATTCCCAGGCATCCGCGCCGTGGTCTGTAGCGAACCTTACTCTGCGCAATTGTCTCGTCAGCATAATAATACGAATGTGCTGGCGTTTGGTTCGCGGGTAGTGGGACTGGAGCTGGCTAAAATGATTGTGGACTGCTGGCTGGCGGCAGAATTTGAGGGCGGGCGACACCAGACGCGCGTAGCGGCTATCGCTAAAATCGAAGCAGAGCAGCAGAAGCCGTAATCGGCGGCTGGGTTTGGGATTCCTCCGCTACTCGCCACCTTCTCCCTTTATTAAGGTAAAGCCAGTCCATTTCTGAGGCTGGCTTATGAAACATTTCTCAACCCTGCTGTTCACCGCTGTGCTCACACTCTCCAGCCCGTTCGCACAGGCAGACGTTATTGATGATGCGATTGGTAATATTCAGCACGCCATTAATGATGCCTATAACCAGAACGGTAAAAACAGCAGTGATGATGACGACAGGCGTTATGAAGAGGATCGTCGTCGAAGCGACGACCAGAGCAGGCGATATGAAGAGCGGCGCAGACAGCTTGAAGACCGACGCGCCCAGCTTGACGACAGGCAGCGTCAGCTTGATCGGGAGCGTCGTCAGTTAGATGACGAAGAGCGTCGCCTGGAAGAGCAGTTCTGACGCTGTAACGCGGATCAGTTCTTTTTAACGAATTCTGACTTCAGCTTCATCGGGCCAAAGCCATCAATTTTACAGTCAATGTTATGATCGCCTTCAACCAGACGGATGTTTTTCACTTTCGTCCCGATTTTTAACATTGACGAACTGCCTTTCACTTTCAAATCTTTAATCACGGTCACGCTGTCGCCATCGACCAGCAGGTTACCGTTGGCGTCTTTGACGATGAGCGCGTCGCTGTCCAGTGACGCTTCGTTATCATTCCACTCGTGGGCGCACTCCGGGCAGATGAACATGCCATTATCTTCATAAACGTATTCGGAATTGCATTTCGGGCAGTTAGGGAGTTGCATGCGGATATCCTCAGAAAGTCGATACAGCGCTGGAAACGGGCCAGCCAAAAAGGCGGTGTTACGCCTGAAAAGGCCGCGATTATACAACAAGTCCGCACATTTGCTGTTGCTATTCTTTTTTTTCAGAAAAAGATAAAAAAGTGATGGCAGTGACAATACCTGTCACTGGGGTGAGGGATGCTAGGGCCATCTGATCTGGTGGAATCGCATCGTTAATGATATTTAGAATATTTTCGCCTTGAAATTGCCACCCATTGTCAATTCAGATAAGGTGGGATGACGCATTCAGTGTTAATAACTTACATGCAGTCATCCTTGCAAAGCCTTCAATCGAAGGCAGTTAATTACCTCGCAAATTGGGGGGGTAAATAAATGACGATATATTATGGCAGCCCCTAAAATTGAGCTACGCTCAGTATCGCCCCAGCTCTTATTGGCCCCGGGGGCGTACGCTGTCAGTTTCTCAAGAGACATATAATTTCCTGATAATCATCAGGCGCTTATCTTTTACAAGATATTTTCCACACGTAATTATAAAAGCCGAAACTTCACAAATAAAACATTGCGGCTTAATAAAAGTAAGAAATTTGCGTTAAGGAAAGACTTTTATATGCACACACAAACGATTTTCGAATTAAGCCAGGAAGCAGAGAGGCTGTTGCAGCTCTCATTGCATAACCTGCAAGCGCTTAAAACCCTGCCCTTAGCAACGCTTGATGAAGTGGCTCCCGGCAAGAAAGCAGAAAACGCAAATGTTCTGCCCTTACATTTTAGTGCGCGTGGTATCGAGACACAGCAAGCCACCCTGCATAATGAGCTGCGTAAAATTACCCGGCTGGAAATGGTGTTAGCGATTGTCGGCACCATGAAAGCAGGAAAATCGACCACCATTAATGCCATTGTTGGAACAGAAGTTCTGCCAAATCGTAACCGGCCAATGACAGCCTTACCGACATTGATTCGCCATACGCCAGGCCAGAAAGAACCGGTTTTGCATTTTGCCCATGTCGGCCCTATTGATGCGTTAACCCAACAATTGCAAACGCGTCTGTTTAATTTCGATCGGGAAAAATTAGCGCAAAGGCTGGAAGTGGACAAAGACATGAGTGCGCTGCTCGATCGTATTACCCAGGGCGACGCTTTTGATAAACATTACTTGGGTGCCCAACCCATTTTCCATTGTTTAAAAAGTCTCAATGATTTAGTGCGCTTATCAAAAGCGCTGGATGTCGATTTTCCTTTTTCAGCTTATGCCGCAGTAGAAAATATCCCCGTTATCGAAGTGGAGTTTGTTCACCTCGCGGGGCTGGAAAACGATGTCGGCCAGTTGACCCTGTTGGATACGCCAGGGCCAAACGAAGCGGGGCAACCGCACCTGCAAAAAATGCTCAACGAGCAGTTGGCGCGCGCCTCTGCCGTGCTGGCGGTGATGGACTACACCCAACTGAAGTCGATTTCTGACGAGGAAGTCCGCCGGGCGGTTTCTGCCGTCGGGCGTTCAGTGCCGCTGTATGCGCTGGTCAATAAGTTCGATCAGAAGGATCGAAATAGCGATGATGAAGATCAGGTGCGGGCGCTGATTTCCGGCACGCTGATGAAAGGGTTTATCAACCCGACGCAAATCTTTCCGGTCTCATCTATGTGGGGTTATCTGGCGAACCGTGCCCGGCATGAAATCAAACATGCGGGAAAATTGCCGGATCCCGAAGAGCAGCGCTGGGTGCAGGACTTTGCCGAAGCGGCATTAGGTCGACGCTGGCGTACTGCCGATCTTGATGATGTTGACCACATTCATCACGCCGCCGAGCTGCTATGGGAAGATTCGCTTTTTGAGCAGCCGATCCGCAAGTTGCTTCATGCCGCGCATGCTAACGCCTCACTCTATGCGTTGCGTTCCGCCTCGCATAAATTACTCAATTACGCGCAGAGCGCCCGCGAGTATCTTGATTTCCGCTATCAGGGGCTGACCGTGGCGTTTGAGAACCTGGAGCACAACATTGCTCGCCTCGAAGAGGATATGGCGCTCCTGCAAACCTGTCAGGTCAGCGTTAGTGATGAAATCGATCATGAAGTTGACGAAGCGCTGACTGCCGCGAATCTGTTTATTCACAATCAGGAAACGGACATTATTGCCGCTATTGATGCCTGGTTCCGTGATGGCAACCTGATGAATATGGTTAATGACAGTCAGGTGAATGTACGTCTTGATGCTGAATTCTCATCGGGTCAACTGGTGCTGGAGGATGAGGGGCAGGCGCAAAATGTGCTGAGCAAAATGCGATCCTCCTGCGAATCTATTCTGCTGGCGGCACAGGAAAAAATCAGTCGTGAGCTGGCGCTGCGTTTTGACCAACTGGAAAATACCCTCACGCGTTCCCTTAACGATGCCATGCGGCCGATTGAGATGCGCATCAAAGAGGAGTTAAGCCACGCGGGATTCCGTGCGCGCATTAGTTTTCCGGCCTTTCAGTCCAGCACGTTAAACTTTAATACCCGCCAGCTTTTCAGCAATGCTATCGCGTCAGAAGAGACCCCGGCTGGCCAGATGCCCCGCGCCGCGAGCGTGCGTGAGACGGTGTCGCGCTGGCTCAACAATCCGAGCTGGGGATGGGATGACTATGTCGTCACGCGTACCCGCTATGTTATCGATGTGGCCTCTTTGCAGCAGAAGCTCACACAGCATGTTACTCATTTTTGTGAACAAATTCGTAAAGCTTTAGCGGCTCAGGTCGATGTTTCTGTTACAGCAGGAATGGCTACTTTCTTTGCCGAGTTCTCGTTAAGTCTGGCGGGGCTACAAGAAAGTTTGCGTGACAGTCTGGCGATACGGCAACAAAACGAATCTTCCGTGCAGGCGTTGCGACAGCAACTGCGTCAATGCATCAAGACGGCCCACTGGATTCAGGAGGATGCACGCCTGTTACGCGATGATATTCAAACCCTATTCGCGGCAGAACAACCATGAAAAATCGCATACTGGAAGGGCCAGGAAGGACGCTGGAATGTATCCATCCCAAATTTATCGTGGATCTGGTGCAGGGCGTTGATGCACCTCGCCAGAGCCAGGTCGTGCCCCAACAGCAGCTGTTTCGTGAGCGTTTAACCCAGGAAGTGATGGCCCAAACCCAGCTGCGTCCGTGGGCCATGTCGGGGGTGCTGAATGAGAACGATACGTTGCGCCTGGGGCTGGCGGAAAAGTTGGCCAGTATGCTCGATCCCGGACATCTGGCGCTGACGCGCATCACGCAACGTCTGGCGGCGTTGCAATCGTCGGAGCGCCGCCCGATGAATGGCGCAGTCAGCAACCAGCAGCAGTACGATGAAATGATTGAGCATTTCAGCCAGCGTGCGGGCTGGAAGGAAAAAGCCCTTACCCAGCGTGGCCTGACGGTCCAGGCGGGGCACCATAGTGAGCAAATTTTTACCCGCTGGCGTGCCGGCAATTATGGCGGCTGGTCGCTGGCGGGACGCTGTTATGTGGCGCTGGAAGAGTTGCGCTGGGGCGCGTTTGGCGATGCCTGCCGTCTGGCCAGCCGCGAAGTGGCCTCCATGCTGAAAGATAATCTGCGGTCCATTGCGGCGGAGTTTCTGGCGCAGGGGATCAGTGCCTCTCCCTCTACTCGTTATTTTTACCATCAATGGTTGACCACACCGGCAACACCCGGGCTAATGGATTACAAGGACCTGCTGGGGTGGTTAGGCGACTGGTGCGACGCTGAACGTCATCCGATCTGCTGGTCGGTGACCCAGAGCTGGCAAACGGTAGCCTTGGGTATGCCGAGACTTTGTTCGGCTACGCGCCTGGCGAATGCGATGGTAGACGAAATATTTGGTGAGTAAAAAGATGTGCCCTGCAATTATCCACCGCTGTTGGCTAATTGCAGGATGCAGCTGCGTTTGAATCCCCACCCTCCGCCAAAAAGCCACTGACCCCTGTGAGAAGTAACCCCCTCAATAGCAAAAAAGAACCTTTCCACAAGGTGAAAAGGTTCTTCGTATCAGCTTCGCCGTTCAGAGGTAAAACCGATTTTAGTGGCCAACGGACTCGACCGGTTTCTCTTCAACTTTTTGCGCTACCGGAATATTGCCGAACCGCTTCGCATAGAGCGCGGTAATAATCGGCACCAGAATCGCAGTCACAATCACACTCGCTGCCACCAATGCTGTTGCAGAAGCCGCTACCGGTTCAAACGCCGGGTTAATCTGGGCGATGATGACCGGGTTGGCCACCGCTGCACCCGCCGCAGAAGATGCAGCCACACCTGCTGTACCATTACCGCCGCCGATAACTTTATCGGCAATGATCAACGGAATGCCCGTGATGATGATGACCGCAACGCCGAGGAAGATACCCAGTAAACCGGTATCGAGGATCACGCCGAGGTTAATGGTGTTACCCAACGCGAAACCGAAGAAAGGGATCAAAACAGGGGTTGCTTTACTGAAGAACGCGCGCAGATCGTGGTCAAGGTTACCCAGTGCGAAGCCAATCAGGAACGGCAGTACGGCGCCCACAAAGTGATGCGGTTCGAATGAGGCGAGGCCTGCAGAACCCAGAATCACCATGGTCATCAACGGACCTGACTCCAGTGACATCAGCACGAATGCACCCGATTCTTCTTTGGATCCATACTGGTTCATCAGGCTGGCGTAAAGGCCGCCGTTGGTCATGTCCATTGCAGAGACGATAGCCAGTACGGAGATCCCTGCAAAGAAGCCCGTTTGAATGCCGCCTTCAGGAATAAACGAGGCGGCAATCATCGCCACCAGCCAGGCGACGGCGATTTTAGTTACCACCAACGTACCGGACTTACGCAATACCGTGCCCGTCGCACGCAGATCAATGGACGCACCAATACAGAAGAACCATACAGCCAGAATGGGAACCGTACCGCCAATCATTCCTTTGGTGAAGGAGCCAAAATAAGCCCCGGTATTCGGTGCCAGGGTATTTAAGATTGCCCCAAGGAGCAGGGGTATCAACATCATCCCGCCAGGGATTCGTTCAATGGTGGCTTTGATCTTCATAATAAATCCTCACTTCTCATCATACGGAATGACCGAGAAAAACCAGAAAGTAACTGTTAGATATTCAAAGGGTTAAACCACTAAGGTCTTTTTACCATTCACGTTTTCCTCTCTGTCAGGCACCGGGAAAACGTCGGGCTATGAATCTCATAATCCTTAGTGGCGTTATGTCTGGGGGTATGATGCGATCTTTGGAATATCGATTCAATGAAAATAAAACAGTGTTTTAGTTATCTTCATCACATATTCCGTGTAAAGATTTCTAAAGACTCCAATAATTAAAATTACTGTAAATGGCTTGTGAAGAATTATGTAATGAGCATGGCTAGCAAAGTAATAATAACGCGCGTTATTGGCTGATAGTTCTCAGGAGGGTGCAGGGAAAAGGTTATATTTTTTGAACGGAATTTCCCGTTAAGTAAAACGAGGTTTTGAGAAAAAAATGTTTACGTTATGGAAAGTGTGTTGAGAGTCACATGGACTATTTATGTGAAGTTGATCACCTTTTTAAACCCTGTTAGGGTAAAAAGGAGTCGTTTAATGCCCGCGCAGGCGTCAACAGGTTCGGTTGTACAGGCTGTAACCAGTCCGTGTAAGTAAACCTGCTACGCTTGAATAAGGACGCTGCAAGATGCGGCGGAATACGCCTGGCGTTACTGTGGAATAAAGCTGGGCGGTAATGGGCGAAAGTCAAAAGAGGAAACTATGTTAAAAAGGAAAAAGGTTAAACCCATCACCTTGCGCGATGTGACCATTATAGATGATGGGAAATTGCGTAAGGCTATTACCGCTGCATCGCTGGGTAATGCGATGGAGTGGTTTGACTTCGGGGTATATGGTTTTGTGGCTTACGCCCTCGGCAAGGTGTTTTTCCCTGATGCCGATCCCAGCGTACAGATGATAGCAGCGTTAGGTACCTTCTCTGTACCTTTCCTTATTCGTCCGCTCGGCGGGTTATTCTTCGGGATGCTCGGTGACAAATACGGGCGTCAGAAAATTCTCGCGATCACTATTGTTATTATGTCAGTCAGTACCTTCTGTATTGGTCTGATTCCCTCGTACGAATCCATCGGCATATGGGCACCCATCCTGCTGCTGCTTTGTAAGATGGCGCAGGGCTTCTCGGTGGGCGGAGAATATACCGGTGCGTCTATCTTTGTTGCGGAGTACTCCCCGGACAGACGACGCGGCTTTTTAGGTAGCTGGCTGGACTTCGGCTCTATTGCGGGCTTTGTGTTGGGGGCAGGTGTTGTTGTACTGCTGTCCACCATTGTCGGTGAAGCGAATTTCCTTGACTGGGGCTGGCGTATTCCGTTCTTCCTGGCGCTGCCGCTTGGACTGATTGGCCTCTACCTGCGCCATGCGCTGGAAGAGACACCCGCGTTCCAGCAGCATGTCGATAAACTTGAGCAGGGCGATCGTCAGGGATTGCAGGAAGGCCCGAAAGTGTCCTTCAAAGAGATTGCGACCAAGCACTGGCGTAGCCTGTTGACCTGTATCGGTCTGGTGATTGCAACTAACGTCACCTATTACATGCTCCTGACCTACATGCCAAGCTACCTGTCTCACAACCTGCATTACTCTGAAGACCATGGTGTGCTGATCATCATCGCTATTATGATTGGTATGCTGTTTGTTCAGCCGATCATGGGTCTGTTGAGTGACCGCTTTGGTCGCCGTCCGTTCGTACTGTTAGGCAGCGTAGCGCTCTTTGTGCTTGCGATTCCGGCGTTCCTGCTGATTAACAGTAACGTTATCGGCCTGATTTTTGCGGGCCTGCTGATGCTGGCGGTGGTGCTCAACTGCTTCACCGGTGTGATGGCGTCTACGCTGCCGGCGATGTTCCCGACGCACCTGCGTTACAGTGCGCTGGCCAGTGCCTTTAACATCTCCATACTGATCGCCGGCCTGACGCCTACGCTCACCGCCTGGATGGTAGAATCGACCTCTGACCTGATGATGCCAGCTTATTATCTGATGGTGGTCGCAGTTATTGGTCTGATTACCGGTATCACGATGAAAGAGACGGCCAATAAACCGTTGAAAGGGGCAACGCCTGCGGCATCGGATATTCATGAAGCCAGAGAGATCCTGCAAGAGCATCACGACAATATCGAACAGAAAATCGAGGATATTGATCAAGAGATCGCAGAACTTCAGGAGAAGCGTACGCGACTTGTTCAGCAGCATCCGAAGATTGACGAGTAAGTGAATAAAGCCCGGTGAGAACCGGGCTTTTGTTTATCTGTCAGCACCCCGCAGCAATATAGTCGCCGTTGGCACTGACCGGAATCACGGTTAAGAACAGCACGACCGCAAAAAGCAGTAAGACCACTCCACCGGCAATACGCACTGCCGGAAGCAGCCAGGGGAATTGTCCGGACTCCCGGCTGAAGAAAGTCGCGGTGCTATTACGGGCATAACGGACGGCCAGCGACAGGCCCATAATAGACAGCGCCGTGCCAAACGACATCGTCATCACCGCCGCCATGCCCCAGCTCACGATCCCCAGCGCATTAGAAAACAGCAAGATCATGATGGCACCACTGCATGGACGGGCACCGATGGCCATAATCACACCGAGACGCGTTTTCCAGTCGCCCTGCGCACTAATGCCGACACCGTGTTGCCCACAGCCGCAGTCCATATCATGGGCAAGCTCCGCGGCAAGCGGCCGTAACCCGGTGATTTGTGGTTTTTTCGGTCTTAAACTTTTCGCCGCCTGCCAGATAAGCCAGCAGCCAAACCCGCCAATCATCACGGCACTGATTTTCTCCACATACCAGCGGCTTTGACTGAGATCGCCTGAGGCAAGGTTGAACCCTACCGCCAGAATGAAGACAAACAGGATCGCGCTGACGCCCTGCATCAGGCTGCCCAGAAAGGGAATCACGCGTGCGGCGGTCTGACTCTCTTTATTGGTGGTCAGGTAGGTCGCCACAATGAATTTGCCATGCCCCGGCCCAATGGCATGGAGTACGCCATAAAAGAAGGCACCTGACATGAGCCAGAGTCCACCGATGTACTGATGATTATTAAGCTGGAGCAGATACATCACCAGGTAACGATGCAGCGTGATTTGCGCGTTCAGACACCACTGCAAAAAATCGGCCCAATGGGTATGTAAGGCCACGGCGGCGAAGATAACAAGCAGTACCAGCGCGATGGCGCCCGGTACGCGCCAGGGGCGGGTCAGGGTTTGCGTCGTCATAGTGTCAGGCGGGATGGGGAGACCATAAGGGCAGTATAGGTGCTGCTCTGGGTTCGCTCCAGAGAACCGGCGGTGGCGAACAAGTGTGAGGAAGAAAAACGGGAGCCAAATGGCTCCCGTCTGAGGAGGATCAGAAGGTTTTGCGCAGACGTAAACTGAAGGTATGCGCCTGGTAACGCTCGCCTGCCTGCAGATCGTAACGCGCATCAAGGGTCAGATCCTTCGCGTTATACAATGTGCTGCCGATAGCAATCCCGGCCATGTCTTTCACCGGCGCGGCACCTTTAGTCGTAAACTGCGTTTCACCAAGAGTATCGGCACCAAAGGTCGCCGTGCTGCTCATCTGGCGATCGTCGTACTGATGAATCCAGGACGCTTGCACGAACGGGGTCAGTTTGCCAAGACGCGTATCAAAGGTCTTTTCTACGCGGGCACCGATATCGCTGGTTACCGACTGATTGTGGCTGCTGCCGACATTCAGTGCCATACCATTACCGCCGCTCTCTTTGTAGCCATCAATATGCTGATAACCGTAAGTGAGCGTCGCCATCGGCGTTAGTGCGACGTCGGCAGGCAGCTGTAGTGGATAGCCCAGCTCAGTTTGCAACGTCACGGACTGACCATTGAACTTGCCATTTGTACGACCAGAGAAGCCGGTAAAGTCAGCATGACGCGTCGACGCGTAGTTTTGACGGTTCACCCCGGCAGAGAGGTTCAGGTACCACGGGTTGCCCGTGTAGCCAGCGTAACCAATCACACCGTAGTTATCGGCAGTCGAGCGATCGTTATTCAGGTTGCCGGTACCATGAACGGAGGTGTTGCTGTAGTTCACCGCCGCACCGGCACGCCAGTTGTCACCCAGGGCACGATCGGCGCCCAGCAGCAGACCGCCGAATTTCGCTTTATAACCGCTGACTTCACGAGAGCTGTCCTGACGGGCAAAGCCACCAAACGGTTGACCCCAGAAGGCCCACTCATCATAAGCATCACCGGTAGAAACGCCGCTCATGCCCGCGGTTTGCGGATTCCGCGCCGTATTCATGTGGTTACCGACAACACTCATCGCTTTGGTGACTGCGGTGCCGGTGGCAGTACTGGCATTGATGTTCTGGCTGGAGGAGAGTTGCTCGCCAACACGGTTTGCTTCAGAGATACCGTTAATGGCCAGTGAGGCGTTATACAACTCCAACAGTTGCGGAGAAATACCGGAATACTGCGTCAGGCCGGTCAGTGTTGACGTTGCGCCCTCCGTGGTTGCCCGGTTTTTCAGGACTGGTTTTACCGGCTCAGCTTGCGGCTGCGCTGGCGTCACGGCAATCGGTGTCACAACAATCGGTGCCACAGCAACAGGGGTCGCCACCACCGGCGTCGCCTCAACGGGCGTGACAACAACCGGCGTTTCGACGGCAGGCGTTGCCGGTGCCGTTGTGGTCGGTTCCGTCGTTACCGGGGTGGTAACCACCGGTGTTGCCGGGGTGGTGGTAACAGGAGTCGTAACAGGCTCTGGGGTCACCGGCGTCGGTTTGGATGTCTGCGGCGGGGTAACGATAACCGGCGCCTCTTCCAGACTCAGCACTAACGCGCTGCGCGTGCCGTCGTTAACTTCCGTTCCCTTCACGGCACCGTTATAGCCCTCGGCTTTATAACTCAGGCTGCTGGCGTTGTACTGAGTATCGGCACTGTTTGCGCTGATCACCACATAGCGCTGACCGGTGGCAAACGAGTAAGTGTTGCCTGTACGGGCCAGCGAGATGTGGGAACCCTGGTCGATCGTTGCGGCACCGTTCACCGTAAGACGACCGTAGCCAGAGGCCGTCGTCGTGTCTTCAGAGGCATTAGCACCATCGCTGACGCCCAGAATCAGGGAGCCGGTGGCATTCTGGTGATAATTGCCATAAATGATAAGCGGCGCGTTCACCTGAAGACGTGCAGCGTCGTTAAGGACCGTCCCCCCCGAGGCATAAACATGGTTGTTCAACAGTAATGAACCGGAACTGAAGGTCACGTTTCCGCCGTTGGTGAAGATATACCCGGTTGCGCCTGGATTATAACCTGTCAGTACGCCTTGCCCGTTCTTGCCGCCGGAGATAACGATCGGCGTTGCGCCATAATTATAAATATTACCGGCGATAGTTCCGCTGTTGGTAATCTTTATAGCGTCGCTAAAGCTATTGTTATTATAGGTATAAATGGCCTGCGGTGCTTTAATTAGCCCGCTATTAATGATCTGGCCAATGGCATTATATTGTGTGCTGTCGCTTAAAATGCCGAAATAATTGCTGCTGATGGTTCCGCTGTTGTTCAGTGTACCAATGTTGCCATAATTTCGAATGGCAACGCTGCCGCCGACCAGACCATTGCTGTAATTGGAAGAGATCGTTCCGGTGTTAACAATGGTATCAATGCTGCCTTCGTTAAAAATAGCACTGTCACCTGAGTGACCATTATTATTATTGGAAATGATACCGGCGTTTTCGACCTGGTAGATATATCCGTTGTTATACAGACCCATAGCGCCAATAATGGTGCCATCGGCTTTGTTATTCAGCGTGTTGATATAGCCATAGTTATGAATGGCGTATCCATAGTTGCTGCTGCTGGTGTCGCCAATCAGCCCGCTGTTGCTGATAAGGTCAGTCTGGCTACCGTTTTCAAGGTAGATCGCCCCATAGGTGCTGGCGTTCGCAATCGTGCCGCTGTTCGCAATCGTACCGATAGTGCCAGCGTTATAGACCGAATATCCGCTGGTGCCGGAAATCGTGCCCGCATTATTTAAATAATTGAGGTTTCCATCGTAAGTCACCTGGATTGCAGAAAATCCAGAAGCAATCAATGAACCCTGGTTGGTAATATCTAAATTATCGAAAGTAAATGAAATTTCACGACTTGTACTAACAGCTGTGCTAATAGTTTCATTCGTTGTAATGGCGTGAGCATAAGTCGCCAGCAATCCTTGCGCAGAGGTGAGTGCCACCAGCAATGAACCATGCTGGCCGAGTCGTAATTTCTTCATGATGTACCGTTGCGTTATATTTTTAAAAGATTCCTGGTGTTGGTGAAATTGGATCTCAGATTCGTCTGATATTTATCCAGATGCAGAATATACATTTGGTTGCAAAAAACACAATCCGTGCTAAATGATGTTTAAGCTTCACTACAAGCTATAACAATGCCATTTTATGCATGATAAAACCCTGCAAAGAGAAGGCTTAATGCGTAATAAATCAGGAAAGAAAGTAAGTCTTTTGTTGATTGCTATGGTTTTTTTATTAAGCGGATGTGGTACTACCAATCGTCAGGCAAATGTTGATGCGCTCACAAAAATAACTGGTCTTACCAGTGAAAATTTACAAACTAAGACATTTGTGCTACGCGCCTTAAGTAAAACTTCAGCGCCTGTTAACATTTTGCGGGTTTATATCGAAGGCGATGGTTTCGCCTGGGTTAATCGCTCAACCCCTTCAGATGACCCGACACCGCGTAACCCGGTAGGATTAAAACTCGCGGCTGCGGATCCGTCGCCCAACATCCTTTATCTGGCCCGCCCCTGCCAGTTCACTGATCTTCCGCTGCCCGCCGTTTGTACAACAGCCTGGTGGACGGACAAACGCTTTGCGCCGGAGGTGGTCAGCGCGATGGATGAAGCGCTCACAACGTTTGCTAATCGGTATCCGGGCGTGCAATTAGAGCTGGTGGGATATTCAGGCGGGGCAACCCTCGCTGCGTTGCTTGCAGCACGTCGTCATGATGTCCGTTCGTTGCGCACGGTCGCCGGGAATCTGGATGTTGCGTACGTTAATGCGTTGCATCACGTCACGCCAATGCCTGAGTCACTCAGCGCAATAGATGTAGCTTCAGATCTATCTGCGTTACCGCAGATGCATTTTAGCGGCACTGAAGACACCACGGTTCCAACGTTAGTACCAAGACGATTCCAGCAGGTGGCCGGTAAACGATGTGTACAGGTCGTGGAGGTTACGGGCATGGAGCATGGTTCAGACTGGGCAGCGCGCTGGCCGGTATTGCTGACGACGCTGCCGAAGTGTCAGTGATTACGGGTTAATGATTACTTTGTGGTAGTTCTCTTTATCGATATCGCCAATCTCAACGGTGATGTTGGTTTCTACGCCGTTCTCAACGGAGAAGTGTTCAGCCGCCTGCGCCAGCACGATATCGGCAGCGGCTTTTTTCACTTCCGGGCTGCGCCCCGGTAGCATGCGAAAGTCGATTTGCAGGAAGGCTTTGTGTGCAATGCCTTCACCTGAGACGTAGCGGGATACGGGAATAAAGAAGGTTTTGAAATTGCCGACGTCGGTGACCAAAACGGGTGCGAGCAGAGTGTGTATCTTTTGGGCAAAAGCTTCGAGCTTATCCTGTGCGGGCAGGTTGGCGGTGTAGTGCATGAGAATATTAGGCATGGGATTTCCCTGTAAGAAACAGGCTTTTATGTATACGTCAGGTGGTGGCGTGAAAGCAAGCGAGGGTAAGGGAGCAGGGAAGGGTAACCAGGTTTCAGGGATAAGATTTAGGCAAATGCCGGGGCCGCATGCGGGAAAGATGATGTGCATTTTCCCCCTCACCCCGACCCTCTCCCTCAGGGCTGAGAGATCCCCACAAAATAATACGAGCACGGACAGTCCCCTCTCCTCTTTGGGGAGAGGGCAAGGGTGAGGGGAAACATGCGGCTCTGGTGGTCATTCCGTTCACCTTATGTTCCTTGCTTTTCTATAACGCCAGAACCTGTGAACGTGCCAGGGTGGTTCACCGCCACCACCCTGGCGACCCGGGCTCCCGGCCAGGAAAATCGCCGCTGGCGCGGTCCACTACGCATATTCCTTCAGGCTTATCGGGGACGGGCGCAGGTAACGTCCCTGTAAAGTCGCCCTCGCCGCGCATCCCTGCGCGGCGCCCCGGCCTTACGGATACGCTTCGTCGATTTTCAGCCGGACCCAGTCATCGCGGTGACTGTTTTATTCTCATGGCGCGGTGTTATCGCTGTAAAACGTAATATTACTGGGGATTCCTCAGTCCTCAGGGAGAGTCTGGAAAACCAAAAGCAAAAAACCCGCCATAGGCGGGTTCTTCTAAATAGTGGTGCCCGGACTCGGAATCGAACCAAGGACACGGGGATTTTCAATCCCCTGCTCTACCGACTGAGCTATCCGGGCAACGGGGCGCATTAAACCTTAATCGCTGTAAGGCGTCAACTCTATTTCAAAAAATGCTGTTCAGTTGCTCAACTTTGCGGCAGTCTGAGCGATTCTGCGCCAAATAGCGGCGTGTTGCACAAATCTTCCAGATTTTTTCAGCGTGGGCAGGTCATGCTGTTCACGAGGATAGCGGAGGCAATATGGCAAATGACTGGCTGGAGTTACGGCAACATGCTGATACCGGTATTGAAACCATTCGTGCCCACTTTGAGGGGCACGCATACGATCCGCACTGGCATGACAGCTATCTGGTCGGTATTACCCTGAGCGGCACTCAGGAGTTCCATTGCCGCCGTGAACGCCATCGCAGCGTGCCGGGTGACGCATTCTTGCTGGAACCCGGTGAGATTCATGATGGCGACGCGCCGGTGGAAGGGGGCTTTACCTACTTGACGTTCTACCTTGATGAAGGGTGGCTGAACTCAACATTGCGTGGATTATACGACTCGGTGCCCTCCAGCTATTCGCTCCATTTTTCTCGCACGATGGCGCGCGAGCCGCTGCTCGCCGGCGCTATTTCGCAAACCTTTCATTCTCTGCATAGCGAAGAGATGCGGATTGTTCAGCAAAGTGCGATGGACAATCTGCTTGGTCAGCTTACCCGGCATACCCAATGGCGAAAGCGCCTGCCGTCGCAGTTGCAAAGCGCCGCAGTGGCGCATCGCGCACGTGATTATTTGCACGCGCACATGGGGGACAATATCGGCCTGTCGGATCTGGCGCGTGAAACCGGTACCGATCGCTTCACCCTGACGCGCTGCTTTAAACGTGAGTTCCACCTTTCGCCCCACGCCTGGCTTATTCAACTGCGGCTGGCCAATGCCCGCAGCAGGCTGGCACGGGGAGAGCAGCCCGCGAGCGTGGCGGCCGCGCTGGGGTTTGCCGATCAAAGCCACCTCGGGCGCTGGTTCCAGCGCGCTTATCGCCTCTCTCCCGCCCATTACCGAAAACTCTGCACAAATCTTCCAGACGGTGTTAGTAAATAGCGCGACAGTCACAGCACGGAGAATAAGGAGTCCCGACTGTGCATACCTTCTACACTTACCTGCCGTTTATGCTTTTTGCCTTCGTGGCGTCGATAACCCCCGGCCCAACTAACATTTTGATTCTCACCAGCAGCCAGCGCTATGGCGTTAAGGCGACCCTGCCTGCGGTGATGGGGGCCTGCGTGGCGGCGAGCCTGATTGTTTTTATTTCCGGTGTGGGGGCAGGGGAAATACTGCGTGACCACCCGCTGATACGTGAGGCTATGAGCTGGGCGGGCGCCCTCTGGCTAAGCTGGATGAGCTGGCAGCTGTTCACCGCCCCGGCGGCCAATTTGCACGGCAGTGCCGGGGCGCCGTTTAGCGGACGATCTGCGGCCATGTTGCAGCTCATTAATCCGAAAACCTGGATGATGGCGCTGGCGATCGTGAGCTTGTTCGCGCCAGCAGGCGCACATCCACTGCGCGATGTTTCGCTGCTGTCGCTGAGCTTTCTGGTTATTTCCCTGCTTTGCCTGTGCGCCTGGACGCTGCTTGGCAAAGCGGTTAACCGACTGTTTCGTACGGCGACATCACTGATTATCTTTCAGCGGGTGATGGCACTGTGTCTGCTACTGTCAGCCTGGATGGGGTTTATCGGCTGATCAGGTCAAGGCACCGCCAGCACGGCAGCAGGCAAAGCGCAGAATATCTTCCGCCAGCCGATGAGCAGTATCCACGTCGGTCTGGCTGCGATTAACCAGCATCCGGCTCAGGCAGCCCTCCAGCACCAGCTCCATCTGTTTAGCCACCATGGTGGGATCATCCACTTCCAGTTGGGTCAACAACTCGTGGGTGAAAGCAAAGGCAGCTTGCTTTTGCTGTTCAGCCAGCTGATGTATCGGGTGATCGGGGTCCGGGTAAAAGGTACAGGCAGCAATAAACAAGCAGCCAGGATAGCGGTTGTTGCTCACGCAATCCGTCAATGCGCCATAGCGGGCGAGAAGCTTTTGCTCTTTGCTCAACGATTCGTTGAGTAACAACTGCCTGCGCCAAATCTCGACCTGTTGACTGAGATGGCGAAGAGCGTCATAAAACAGCGCCTCTTTATCCGGCCAGAAGCGCTGAAACTCATCCAGCGGATAGTCGATACGCTCAGCGACCATTTCCGGTGTTGTATCAGCAATGCCTTTTAATTCAAATAATTGAAGCGTCTGATTTAAAACATCTTCACGTTGCACGATGAACTCCTTCGTCTTCAGAAACCGGCTTCCCCACCAAGTGTTGTTTACGGGGCCAGATTGCGCAAATGCGCGGCGAATGCGGGGGCATCCATAAATCCGGTGACACGCTGTGCCGGATGCTCCTGACCCTGCGCGTCAAAAAACACAATGGTGGGTAAACCCAGTACCTGTAAATGTTGCAGCAGGGCTTTATCCTGCGCGTTATTGCGTGTCACATCGGCTTGCAGGAGCAGCGTGTTCTGCAAGGCTGTTTGTACCTGTTTATCGCTAAAGGTGTACTTCTCGAACTCTTTACAGGCCACGCACCAGTCGGCATAGAGATCCAGCATGACCGGGCGGCCATTCGCCTGCGACAGCGCCCGATCAAGGTCGTCGACGGTTTTGATCGTGGTAAACGGCAGATGCGCCTGACTTCCAGTAACGGGTTGCCCGAATGCCCAGTCCTGTAACGGACGCGCACTGACCAGGGCGGCGCCGAGCAGAAGGATCTGGAGGATGCGCATTAACGGGCGGGTTGCCCCAAGGCTTGAAATAAACGCCCAGGCGAAGAAGGCGACGCCGAGCAGCGACCAGAGACGCAGCCCCCAGTCGTCACCCAGCACACGCTCCAGCAGGAACACCGGCAGGGCGAGGATCACAAAGCCAAAGGCGATTTTGACCTGCGCCATCCACGGCCCGCTTTTGGGCAGCAGTCGGTTGCCAAACACCGTCACCAGAATCAGTGGCAATCCCATGCCGAGGGCATAGAGATACAACGTACCGCCACCGAGCCACAGATTACCGCTCTGGGCAATATAGAGCAGGATGGCACTCAGCGGCGCGGTGGTGCAGGGGGAACAGATAAGCCCGGCGATGGCACCCATAGCAAAAACGCCGCCCGGCGAGCCCCCCTGCTGGCGATTGCTCATCAGCGTCAGGCGGGTTTGCAGGGCAGAGGGCAACTGGAGAGAGAACAGGCCAAACATCGACAGCGCCAGCAGAATAAAGACCACGGACAGGCCAATCAGCACGTAAGGATGTTGAAGTGCAGCCTGGAACTGTAGCCCGGCGGCGGCAACCACCAGGCCGAGTGCGGTATAGGTGAGCGCCATGCCCTGAACGTAGATAAACGCCAGCATGAGGGCCCGCGCCGTCGAGAGCCGCTGTTTACCGCCAAGGACGATGCCGGAGATGAGCGGGTACATGGGTAAGACGCAGGGGGTGAAGGCGACGCCGATGCCGATAAGCAAAGCCCAAAGGGCAGAGAAGGGCAGCGTGGCTGGAGCCGTGTCGTCATTGCCCCTCACCCCGGCCCTCTCCCCGGAGGGGCGAGGGGGGACAGGCTGGGCACTGTTTTCTGACGCTGCAACAGTTTGTCCCCTCTCCTGGGGGAGAGGGGTAGGGTGAGGGCGAACCTCACTCAACGGAATCACTTTGGTTTCCGGCGGGTAGCAGAACCCGGCATCGGCACAGCCCTGGTAAGTGACCGTCAGCGTCGCGCCTTTTGCCGCCTGGTTAATCGTGACCGGCAGGTTTAACCGCTGGCGGTAAATCTCACTCTTACCGAAAAACTCATCCTCATGGGACTCACCCGTGGGCAGCGGTAGTGGGCCAACCTCGGCCTGCGCGGGGGTAACGTTAATTTGTTGACGATAGAGGTAGTAGCCCTCTTTTATCTGCCAGTTCAGGTTGAGGTCGCTTGCCTGCTGCTGAAAATCGAACATAAATGCCCGATCCGCAGGCACAAAATCCGAGCGTCCGGGGACGTCAAACAGCCCGGCAAGAGCAGGTGTACTGCATAACAGCAGAATCAGCGTAAAGATGCGTTGAGCCATGAGAGGTAGTCAAAGTCTCCGTGAGTGACCGGTAAAGCGAGCAGTTCTGGGGTCTGGTAAGGATGATGTGATTTGATGCAGGCGAAGAGGTCTTCCAGATGGGCGACGTCAGTTTTGAGCAACAGCTGTACCTCGTACTCCTGCTCCAGTTTGCCCTCCCAGTAATACATGGAGGTCGCGCCAGGAAGAAGGGTTACGCAGGCGGCGTGCTTATCGGCGAGTACTTTTGCCGCCAGCTCCTGGGCGGTGGCTTCATCCGGGGCGGTGCAGAGTACAACAACAGCATCAGGCGTGTTCATCGTTAACCTCTTCTCAGCGAAAAGGGGACTATACCACGCGCAGAAAAACCGGGTCGCAGTGCGGCCCGGTTTTAACAACTTTTACAACAGAATACCGCCAATCACGAAGCCGAGCAGCACGCAGAGCGAAATGGCAATCACACCCGGGACTAAAAATGCATGGTTGAACACATATTTACCAATGCGCGTTGAACCGGTGTCATCCATCTCCACCGCCGCCAGCAGTGTAGGATAGGTCGGCAGCACAAACAGCGCCGATACCGCAGCAAAAGAGGCAACGGCAGTGAGAGGACTCACGCCCAGCAGTAGAGCCGCTGGCATCAGCGCCTTGGTGGTCGCTGCCTGGGAGTAGAGCAGCGTCGAGGCAAAGAACAATACCACCGCCAGCAGCCACGGGTAGTTGTGCAGCAGGTCACCCGCCACCGTCTGGATGTCGGTAATATGGGCTTTAACGAAGGTATCGCCCAGCCAGGCCACACCCAGTACGCAGACGCAGGCACTCATACCGGATTTAAAGGTGCTGGCGTTCAGTACTTCGCTGGTGTCGATTTTGCAGGTGATGCTGATCAAAGTGGCGATAGTCAGCATAAAGACCACGATCGCTTCGTTACGTGGCAGAACCGGATTTTTGATCAGGCCAACGGTGTCGCTGATGGCGGTGGCATAGAACATCACCGCCACGATACCGATTAAAAACAGCAGTACGGAGCGCTTCGCGTGTGGTTTCAGTTCAAACACCTGGCTGCCGCGCAGTTTTACCTCTCCTTTCGCCAGGCGTTCCTGATAAACCGGATCGTCTTTCAGTTCAGCGCCGAGGAAGTTACAGACCACCGCCGTCAGCATTACGGCAATTAGCGTCACCGGAATACAGATGGCCAGCAGCGTCAAATAGCTCACGCCCAGCGGCTCAAGAATCCCGGCAAAGAAGACCACGGCGGCGGAGATGGGTGAGGCGGTGATGGCAATTTGCGAGGCCACCACGGCAATAGAGAGCGGGCGTGACGGGCGGATACCCTGCTCTTTTGCCACTTCCGTAATCACCGGCAGCGTGGAAAATGCCGTATGCCCGGTACCCGCCAGAATGGTCATAAACCAGGTGACCAGGGGGGCGAGAAAGGTGATGTATTTGGGATGGCGGCGCAGCATACGCTCCGCCAGGCTTACCAGGTAATCCATTCCCCCTGCCACCTGCATCGCGGCAATAGAGGCGATAACGGCCATGATGATTTCAATGACATCGAAGGGGATTGCGCCAGGTTTGACTTGAAAAAAGAGGGTGAGTACAAGCACGCCGAAGCCACCGGCAAAACCAATGCCGATGCCACCGAGTCTGGCCCCCAGGTAAATAGCCAGCAGCACGAGGACGAGTTCTGCAGCAAACATAATTGCCTTCCTTGTTGATGAAGTGAGATTGAATTTTTTTACTGAAGGCCAAAAAAAAGGCACGTCTGCTGACGCGCCTTTTTCCACTAGCCGCCAGTATTACTGTTCGCTTTCATCGGTATAACGCTTGGCCTTGTACGCTGGGTGCATCAGGTTCTGTGCGGAGAAAATATCATCCAGCTCTGCTTCGGTGAGCAGGCCACGTTCCAGTACCACTTCACGCACGCTTTTGCCCGTTTCGGCGCAGATTTTGCCGACGATGTCGCCATTGTGGTGACCAATAAACGGGTTGAGGTAGGTGACAATGCCGATAGAGTTATAAACATAGCCCTCACAAACGGACTTGTTGGCGGTAATGCCGTTCACGCATTTTTCCAGCAGGTTGTAGCAGGCGTTGGTCAGAATATGGATGGACTCAAACATCGCCTGGCCAATTACCGGCTCCATCACGTTCAGCTGCAACTGACCTGCTTCGGAGGCCATGGTGACGGTGGTGTCGTTACCAATCACTTTAAAGCAGACCTGGTTCACCACTTCTGGCACCACCGGGTTCACTTTGGCCGGCATGATAGACGAGCCCGCTTGCAGTTCAGGCAGGTTGATCTCGTTCAGGCCGGCACGAGGACCGGAGGAGAGCAGGCGCAGGTCGTTACAGATTTTGGACATCTTCACGGCGAGGCGTTTCAGGGCGCTGTGCACCATCACGTAAGCCCCACAGTCGGAGGTCGCTTCAATCAGATCTTCTGCGGGCACCACCGGCAGGTTGCTGACTTCCGCCAGCTTCTGTACCGCCAGCTGTTGGTAACCGTCCGGGGTATTCAGACGTGTACCAATCGCCGTTGCGCCGAGGTTCACTTCCAGCAGCAGTTCGGAAGTGCGCAGCAGGTTTCGGGTCTCTTCTTTAAGCAGCACATTGAAGGCGTGGAATTCCTGACCGAGGGTCATTGGCACTGCGTCCTGCAACTGGGTACGGCCCATTTTCAGCACGTCGCGGAACTCAGCGGCTTTATGCTCGAAGCCATCACCCAACTGATTTATCGCATCAATCAGTTTCAGAACCGAGGTGTAGACCGCGATACGGAATCCGGTGGGGTAGGCGTCGTTGGTGGACTGGCATTTATTCACGTGGTCATTGGGGTTGAGGTACTGGTACTCACCCTTCTGGTGGCCCATCAGCTCGAGGCCAATGTTTGCAAGGACTTCGTTGGTGTTCATATTCACCGAGGTTCCGGCGCCGCCCTGATAGACGTCAACCGGGAATTGGTCCATACATTTGCCGTTGTTAAGGACTTCATCACATGCTGCCACGATGGTATTCGCAATGCTCTTCGGGATGGTTTGCAGCTCTTTGTTTGCCAGAGCAGCCGCTTTTTTTACCATTACCATGCCACGGACAAATTCCGGGATGTCGCTGATTTTGCTATTACTAATGTAGAAGTTTTCAATCGCTCTAAGAGTATGCACGCCATAATAGGCGTCCGCTGGTACTTCCCTTGTGCCCAACAAATCTTCTTCGATACGAATGTTGTTTAACATGTGAACCTTCTTTTTCAAGCTACGAATGAATGCACCAAACACACAGTAGATATGTGGTTATGTGTGATTACTGACCGACGATTATCTCCTTTATCGGCCAGATACTCGCGATCATATTCTGATTATGACGAAATGCCGTAATCTGGATCACTTATTATCTTAGCTGTTCCAGCAGAATCATTAATCTGTGAAATGAGTCACCGCTTGCGAACTCGCAAAAAAATAGTTGAGTCTAAAAATTGAATTTTGTCTTAACCATCACCATCTCATCAGGATGCGAATCGCAAACCATACTCGACGGGTGCCAGAGGCGTTCGTCCCCTAACAGGAGATGCCAGTGCGCTGGATACCGCTATTAGCTGTTTTTTTGTATGTGTACATTGAGATTTCTATTTTCATTCAGGTCGCGCATGTGTTTGGTGTCCTGATGACGCTGCTGCTGGTAATTTTCACTTCGGTCATTGGGATGTCGCTGGTGCGCAATCAGGGCTTCAAAAACTTCCTGCTGATGCAGCAAAAGATGGCGGCAGGCGAAAGCCCTGCGGCGGAGATGATCAAAAGCGTCTCGCTGATTATCGCCGGTCTGCTGTTACTGCTGCCGGGATTCTTTACCGATCTGCTGGGGCTGTTGCTGCTGTTGCCACCTTTGCAGAAGCTGCTGACGCTTAAACTGATGCCGCACTTGCGTTTTGCCCGTATGCCGGGCGGTGGTTTCAGCGCGGGGCCCGGTGCGGGCAATACCTTTGAAGGTGAATACCAGCGTAAAGACGAACAACACGACCGTCTGGATCACAAAGACGATCGTTAACCGTTACGTTGAGAGAGAAGCCCGGTTAACCGGGCTTTTTTTATTGTGTCACCAGCGTGCGTTTCGGTAACAGCAACCACAGCCCTGCCAGCATCATAATCGCGTACAGGCTCTTCCAGCCGGGAATGGCTAGTAACAGCAGGCACAAAATGCTGCCCACCCAGGCCAGCGCCTTGTAACGGCCGGTCAGCAGGCGACATCCCGCCATCATGCAAAGCAGATAGATAAGAATAAAGATGCCATTGGCGTAGATGATCAGCGTGTCGAGATTGATGGAGAAGGCATAGATGCCAAGCGTACAGATGACGCAGCAGATCAGTACCGCATTGAGCGCATTAAGCGGGATCTGCCGGGGGGTGAGGCGGGCCAGCGGGCTCTGCGGCTTATACTGGGCCTGCGACCAGACGAGGCGTGCAAAACTCTGGATATAAATGTTAAGACTGGCGAAGCAGGCGAGGTAGCCAATAATACAGGCCATCCACAGCGTCTCTTTGCCGAAGAGGTTTACCACGATAATGGGCAGTGACGCGGCGGCACCCTGGGCGCGCCAGAGATCGAAATGCAGTACCACCACGGTACAAGCCCAGTAAACGGAACCGGCCAGCATCAGGCCAATCATTAATGCGCGAGGGAAATCCCGCTCCGGGTGTTTAAATTCAGATGCCAGATGGGCGAAGGCTTCAAGCCCGACGAAACACCAGAACATCACCGCCAGCGCGCCCGTCATACCAGAAAGCGAGACATCCGCAGGTGCAGGGAAGGGGATGGTCGACAGGGACAAGTCGCCTTTCCACCAGATAACTGCAATCAAGGCGACGATAAGCCCGGCAATGATCATCTGTAAGTTGGCGCTGGAGCCCGCTCCGCGCGTGCCGACCAGCCAGATAAGCCCCAGCGTTACCAGTTCAGCCATTAATAGCTGCCAGCCCTGCCAGCCAAACATCCCTTGTCCGAAGCCAGCCGCAATATGTAAAGCAGCCGGAAGGCCGACCGGGATCACCGATAAAAACAGCCAGCCGGTCACCCGCTCAAGCCGGGGGCCAAATGCCATACCAACAAAATGCGCGACGCCGCCTGCGCTGGGAAAGCGCCGCCCCAGCACGGCAAAGACGATGGCGACAGGGAAAACGAGGGCGATTAAGACCGGCCAGGCCCACAGGCTGTCATCACCTGCCGCCAGCGCCGCCAGTGCGGGCACGGCGAACACGCCTGTCCCCAGCAATGAGGTGGATAGCAGCCCAATACCTTGCGCCAGCCCCAGCTCTTGTTTTAATCCTGCCATGCTTCTTTTCCCTGTCTTTGTCATCACGTTGTCGTTAGGGCCATGCTATCACAATAGATTTTACTTATGGCTGCGGGCCAGCCTGCCTGATACTGCGGCTTGCCTTCTGCTTTTCTTGCCCCAGAGCGCATTTATACGAATTTTTTTTAGGATCCCCCTTGAAGGGGGAAAAACCGATCCCCATCTCTCAGGTCACCAGCCGGAGAAGCCAGTGCGGACCGGCGCCATCCATAACTGATAATGACTTTCTCAAAGGAGAGCTATCAATGAGTATTCGTCCGTTACATGATCGTGTGATCGTCAAACGTAAAGAAGTTGAATCCAAATCCGCTGGCGGCATCGTTCTGACCGGTTCAGCAGCAGGCAAATCAACGCGTGGCGAAATCATCGCTGTCGGTAAGGGCCGCATTCTGGAAAACGGTACTGTGCAGCCGCTGGACGTAAAAGTGGGCGACATCGTGATTTTCAACGACGGCTACGGCGTGAAATCTGAGAAGATCGACAATGAAGAAGTGTTGATCATGTCCGAAAGCGACATCCTGGCAATTGTTGAAGCGTAATCCGCGACCGACACTGAACATACGAATTTAAGGGAAAGAAAAAATGGCAGCTAAAGACGTAAAATTCGGTAACGACGCTCGTGTGAAAATGCTGCGCGGCGTAAACGTACTGGCAGATGCAGTGAAAGTGACCCTGGGCCCGAAAGGCCGTAACGTGGTTCTGGATAAATCTTTCGGTGCACCGACCATCACTAAAGATGGCGTTTCTGTGGCACGTGAAATCGAACTGGAAGACAAGTTCGAAAACATGGGCGCGCAGATGGTGAAAGAAGTGGCCTCTAAAGCGAACGACGCTGCAGGCGACGGCACCACCACCGCGACCGTACTGGCACAGTCCATCATCACCGAAGGCCTGAAAGCCGTTGCTGCTGGCATGAACCCGATGGACCTGAAACGTGGTATCGACAAAGCTGTCACTGCTGCGGTTGAAGAGCTGAAAGCCCTTTCCGTTCCATGCTCTGACTCTAAAGCGATTGCTCAGGTTGGTACCATCTCCGCTAACTCCGACGAAACCGTAGGTAAACTGATCGCTGAAGCGATGGATAAAGTCGGTAAAGAAGGCGTGATCACCGTTGAAGACGGTACCGGTCTGCAGGACGAACTGGACGTGGTTGAAGGTATGCAGTTCGACCGTGGCTACCTGTCCCCGTACTTCATCAACAAACCGGAAACCGGTGCTGTTGAGCTGGAAAGCCCGTTCATTCTGCTGGCTGACAAAAAAATCTCCAACATCCGCGAAATGCTGCCAGTGCTGGAAGCCGTTGCGAAAGCTGGCAAACCGCTGCTGATCATCGCTGAAGATGTTGAAGGCGAAGCGCTGGCGACCCTGGTGGTTAACACCATGCGCGGCATCGTGAAAGTGGCTGCGGTTAAAGCACCAGGCTTCGGCGACCGTCGTAAAGCTATGCTGCAGGACATCGCTACCCTGACCGGCGGTACCGTTATCTCTGAAGAGATCGGTATGGAGCTGGAAAAAGCAACCCTGGAAGACCTGGGTCAGGCTAAACGTGTTGTGATCAACAAAGACACCACCACCATCATCGATGGCGTGGGTGACGAAACGGCAATTCAGGGTCGTGTGACGCAGATTCGTCAGCAGATCGAAGAAGCGACCTCTGATTACGACCGTGAAAAACTGCAAGAGCGCGTAGCGAAACTGGCTGGCGGCGTTGCGGTAATCAAAGTCGGTGCTGCGACCGAAGTTGAAATGAAAGAGAAAAAAGCACGCGTTGAAGATGCTCTGCACGCGACCCGTGCTGCGGTTGAAGAAGGCGTGGTTGCAGGCGGCGGTGTTGCACTGATTCGCGTTGCAAGCAAACTGGGCGAACTGCGTGGTCAGAACGAAGACCAGAACGTGGGTATCAAAGTTGCGCTGCGCGCGATGGAATCTCCGCTGCGTCAGATCGTGCTGAACTGCGGCGAAGAGCCGTCTGTTGTGGCTAACACCGTGAAAGCGGGTGACGGCAACTACGGTTACAACGCTGCGACCGAAGAATACGGCAACATGATCGAGATGGGCATCCTGGATCCAACCAAAGTGACCCGTTCTGCTCTGCAGTACGCGGCATCTGTGGCTGGCCTGATGATCACCACCGAGTGCATGGTAACCGACCTGCCGAAAGGCGACGGCCCTGACTTAGGTGCTGCTGGTGGTATGGGCGGCATGGGTGGAATGGGCGGCATGATGTAATTTAATCTCCATACTTCAGGCCGCAGGTGCGTTGACTGCGTTCATTCACCCCAGTCACTTACTCATGTAAGCTCCTGGGATTCATGAACTTGTCGCCTTCCTGCAACCTGAATTATTCGATTAAATAAACATCTCGCTAAAAATGAGAAACCCCCGGGCAGAAATGGCCGGGGGTTTTTCTTTTGGTCATCTTTTTAGTATAAGATTCATACACGGACGTAAGACGTCCAGCTCATTGATTATGGGGAATAACATGCAGGTAAAATATTTAGCAGGGATCGTGGGTGCAGCCTTATTGCTGGCAGGTTGCAGTTCCGGCAATGAGCTCTCTTCAGGCGGGCAGAATGTACGCTTTGTTGAAGATAAGCCGGCCGCAGAATGCCAGTATCTGGGTACCGCTACCGGCAAGCAAAACAACTGGCTGTCCGGGCAGCATGGGGAAGAGGGCGGCTCAATGCGTGGCGCAGCGAACGATCTGCGTAATCAGGCAGCCCAGATGGGCGGTAACGTGATTTTTAGCGTAACCAGTCCGACGCAGGGCTTCCTGTCCAGCTTCGTGCCGACCGCCAGCGAAATGAACGGTCAGGTCTATAAATGCCCGAACTGATGTCATGAGAATGCACGGTGCCCCTGAATTGTCTCAGGGGCATGTTGAAATTACTTTTCTGCGGATTTTTGTTTAACCTGCTGCTGCAACAGTTGCAGGCTGCGCATACATTGTTCAAGCGTCAGACGGTGCCGTTTATCGGAACTCAGCGTTTTAACACTCACCTGGCACGGCTTCCCTTTTAGCTTGTTCAAACGGTGGCTGTAATCCAGCACCCGGCGGGTAATGGCTGCCATGTCGTCGCTGTTCGATACACTGCGGGTTTTGATCACCGTTCCGCCATACTGCACCTCGCCATTTTCATCGGTGTAGTGATACACCAGGGCGTGGTGATGAATAAATAACGCCTGTTTCCATTCATCCTGAAAATAAGTGTCATAGGCAATATTGCCATCAGATAAAAACTCGGCATCGTATAAGGGAAGAAAATCCAGAATAGACGAGAGGCTGAGGGCCACATCACGCATGCCCGCATTATTTATTGCATGAATAATTGCCGTGACCAGTAATTCAATCTGCTGGGCATTAATGCCTAATTTAAATGTTTCGCCACACTGCAAAGAAAAAACAAAAACGAGCTCGTTTTCACTGTTTTCGCGCAATTCTACTTTATTAACGCGCTGACCAATATCGGCGTTTTGTAGCTCGTCCACATCAATAGCTGGAATATGGCTTTGCATCTTTTTAGTTGTAGAATCAATGGATTTACGTTGCTGTTCTTTGGCCTTCCCCGCAGATGCCGCCTGCAGCGTAAGCCGATGTTCGAGGCCGAGCAGAAGATCTTTCAGCGCAACCAGAGGGAAAAAAAGTAAAGACTGCTTACTTTTAGGATGTTTGATTTTTAAGGCTAAAGCCGCGAATTTATCATTTTGAAGAATAACGCCGGTATTGACACTCATAATAGTGAATATCATCTGGTTCTCCTTAACCATTCATATTTTATATTCATGCATAAATGCAGTGTGCCATCATAACAAAAAATAAAGCACATTGATCCCCGGATGAATAATCAATTCATCCGGGGAAATAACAGGAGAGGTTATTACGATTGGCGCAATTGTAAATCCAGCGGCGTCTTACTCGGTTCGCCACCAATTTCACGGGCCAGCTTCGGCACCATATAACCGGACACCAGCGTGAGTAATTCGCGCATAATAGTGCGGGCCTCGTCGTCACTCACCATAAAGTGAGCCGCCCCCTGTACTTTATCCAACACATGCAGGTAGTAGGGCATCACACCCGCATCAAACAAGGCATTGCTGAGGTCGGCCAGCGTCTGCGCATTGTTGTTAACATCACGCAGCAACACGCTTTGATTAAGCAGTCTCACACCCGCCTGACGTAATTTTGCCATTGCCGTGCGGAATTCCTCATCAATCTCTCTGGCATGATTGATATGGTTGACCAGCAGGATTTGCAGCGTAGAACGGGCGAAACGTGCGGTCAGGTTATCAGTGATGCGTGCCGGGATAACAATGGGCAGACGGCTGTGGATGCGCAGACGCTTGATATGTGGAATCGCTTCAAGCTGTTCAAGCAGCCAGTCCAGTTCCTTGTCTTTCGCCATCAAGGGATCGCCGCCGGAGAAAATGATCTCATCCAGCTCCGGATGATCGGCAATATAGTCCAGTGCGACCTGCCAGTTACGTTTATTGCCCTGATTGTCGGCATACGGGAAATGACGCCGGAAGCAGTAACGGCAGTTCACCGCACAGCCGCCTTTTACCAGCAGCAGAGCGCGGTTGCGGTATTTGTGCAACAGACCCGGCACGGCATTATGCTGCTCTTCCAGCGGATCCGTGCTAAAACCTGGGGCAGCGAGAAATTCTTCGCGTGAGGTTAAAACCTGACGTAAAAGCGGATCGTTGGGATCGCCTTTTTGCATGCGCGCAACAAACGCGCGGGGTACGCGCAGCGCAAACAGGCGCTTTGCCTCCCGTCCGGCAAGGAGATTATCGTCAGCGTCTATATTTAAAACGCGCAGTAGTTCATCGGGATCGGTTATTACATCGGCAAGTTGCACTAACCAATCTTCTCTGGATGGGGTATTTAGGGTTACAATATGCGCCATTTTGTGGCTTAGCTACCAGTTAACAATTTTAGAGGGCCTTTATGGCGACTTACTATAGCAACGATTTTCGTGCCGGTCTTAAAATCATGATGGACGGCGAACCGTACGCGGTTGAAGCCAGTGAATTTGTGAAACCGGGTAAAGGTCAGGCATTCGCACGTGTTAAACTGCGCCGCCTGCTGACCGGTACTCGCGTTGAGAAAACCTTCAAATCTACTGACTCCGCTGAAGGTGCTGACGTTGTCGATATGAACCTGACTTACCTGTACAACGACGGTGAGTTCTACCACTTCATGAACAACGAGACCTTCGAGCAGCTGGCTGCTGACGAGAAAGCGGTTGGCGACAACGCGAAATGGCTGCTGGATCAGGCTGAATGTATCGTTACCCTGTGGAACGGTCGTCCGATCGCGGTTCTGCCGCCGAACTTCGTTGAGCTGGAAATCATTGAAACCGACCCAGGCCTGAAAGGCGACACCGCAGGTACCGGCGGTAAACCAGCAACGCTGAGCACTGGCGCAGTGGTTAAAGTTCCGCTGTTCGTACAGATTGGCGAAGTGATCAAAGTGGATACCCGCTCAGGCGAATACGTATCCCGCGTTAAGTAATCCACGTTATCTTTTAAGCGGCCTTATCGCAGCTTGAAGATTTTGTGTTGAGTGATGGCGCAGCAGCCCTGTTGCGCCATTATTTTTCAGGGCAGAAATGATGAAACGTCTTCTCAGTCTTGTCGCGCTTATTCTTGTCGCCACTACCTTGCTCGCCGGGTGCAATACCGCACGTGGTTTTGGTGAAGACATTAAACACCTCGGCAGTTCTATTTCCCACGCTGCCAGCTAATACTTTCACATCGTCCTAAAAATCATCTCTCTTCCGGCATGTTGCGCAATCTTGTCTATGCTTAAGTGGCTATACACAAACAATATTGGCTATAAAAGGAAGATATTATGGTTAAGAAGACAATTGCTGCGATCTTTTCTGTTCTGGTACTTTCTACTGTGCTGACTGGCTGTAACACCACCCGTGGTGTGGGTCAGGATATCTCCGATGGCGGCAGCGCTATCTCGGGCGCAGCAACGAAAGCGCAGCAGTAATCCCTGTCGGTACGGCGTATGCCGTACCGTTAATTCAGGCTTTCTGGCAAAGAATGCGCGATTGCGGTCACTTCTGGCAGTGACAGAAACGGTGTAAAACGAGTCCCCATCCCCAGCTTCATTCTGATATTTCGCTTATAGGTATAAACCGTTTTTCCGTTGATGCTGAGCTTACTGGCGATTGACTGGTTACTTCTGCCTTCCATCCATAGCGATAACACTTTCTCTTCCTGACGTGTCAAAAGCGGCGTGGCAAGTTGTGGCACATGACGAATAGGGCGTGCCAACACCGCAGCATCAATCGCGTAGGCCAGTGTCTCCAGCGGAACCGTCTTCAACAGGCTCGCATGAACGGCATATTGTGCACAGTACTCCGTAAGCGCTTCATCCTTCCCTGAATCAAGAAGAATCAGGCGGTTCTCTTCGCTGCATGCGGAGAACAAAGAGGAGAGCTGGTGGATATGGTGCAGATCGTTTTTGAAGCCAAACAGATCGGCAATGATCAGATCGGGTTGCCATTGTGCAATATGCTCTTTAGCGAGCATTAAGTTATTCAGTGCCGTCACCAGGAATGAGGCGGGGAAAAGATCGGTTTGATTGAGCCAGGTTTCCAGCCCCGTTCGGGTGAAATAACAACGGTCAATCAAGAGGATTTTGAACATTTTTTTCTTCGCAGTAGAGTAGTGGCGCACGGCTTCCTTTTCCCGGATAGCACCTCATCATAGGGGGTAGAGATGGCGAATAAATGCCTGAACTACGCTGCTAACAGTGGCTATTTCTTGCTTTAAGTCACTTAAATCGATGCAATTGCAAAAATATTGCATTGTGACTGTTGCTGAGCCAGAATTTACTTTCTCTCACCAGCCTGTCGGGACGACCCGATAGCGCCATTCACAACGGGGACGGCCCCACACTGGAGCCAAACATGTCCTGGTTAATTCTTCTTATTGCAGGTCTTCTGGAAGTGGTTTGGGCTATCGGCCTGAAGTACACGCAGGGATTCACGCGTTTAACGCCCAGCATTATTACCGTAACGGCAATGATTGCCAGCGTCGTCCTGCTGTCATGGGCGATGAAAAGCCTGCCGGTCGGTACGGCTTATGCGATCTGGACCGGCATTGGCGCGGTGGGGGCAGCGATTACGGGGATGGTGCTGCTCGGCGAGTCAGCCAGCCCCGCCCGATTGCTCAGTCTGGGGCTGATTGTTGCAGGTATTATTGGGCTTAAACTCAGCACCCATTAATAGGTCTGATTAATCCACATCAGTTTTTCTACCGCAAAGCCTTCGCGGGCGGCGATATCAACCATCTGTTTTTTCACTGTATCCGGTAATGTCGGCGTGCGGGACAAAATCCACAGATAGTCGCGATTCGGCCCGCACACCAGCGCATGCTGGTAATCTTTATCGAGCGCAATGATGTTATAGCCGCCGTAGAATGGCCCGAAGAACGACACTTTCAGTGCAGCACGGCGGGTATCGCCGGTGAAATAGGCTTTACCCACCGACTGTTGCCACTTACCCCTTTCCCGATTGTATCCCCGGTTGATGACCTGAATGCCCCCATCGTCCATGGTGCTGTAGGTGGCAGTGACCTTTTCGAGACCGCGTTCAAAGCTGTGGTCGAGACGCGCGATTTCATACCAGCGGCCGAGATAACGCTGGGCATCAAAATTTTCAACAACGGTTACACCAGAGGGTGGGGTGGGAGTGCTACAGGCCACAAGCAAAAACGCAGCGGCAGCAGTGGCAATGACAGGCAGCAAGCGCATGATATTTTCCTTTCAGGTTTTTTAGCTAAGTGTAGAACCTGGCGGAAAAATTGCTCCCCTGCCGATGCAGGAGAGCAAGCAATATCAAATAAAAATCACGCCTACCAGGGTTACCACACTCAGGATGGCAGCGAGACCGTAAAACACCCACTTGCCGTTTGGCACATGGACTTTGATATCGTGCATGGCGTGGTGCAAGCGGTGAAGACCGCACCAGAGCGGCAGGACGATCATCAGGAACAGGAAGGCGCGGCCCATCAAGCTCTGGGCGAAGGCCAGTACGCGTTCATAGCCGAGCGCCTCGCCTGGGTAGAGTCCTAGCGGCAGCAGTATACCGACCAGCAGCACTATCACCGGGGCAACGATAGCCCCCCACATGCCGCCTGCGCCAAACAATCCCCAGAAGACGGGTTCGTCAGAACGTTTTGGATTTGGATTAATCATCGTGGTCTCCTTACCAGAACAGGGCGATGAAGAGGATGACCAGGGTCACCAGCACGGTTACCGCCCACAGCCCTTTAATAATCGGCCCGGGTTTCAGCTTCTCATCTTTAATGATGACGTTCGCCGCCTTCGGCGCCAGCTCAAACCAGGTTTTGGTATGCAGGAGTGCAGCGGCCAGGGTTATCAGATTTAAGATCACCACAATCGGGTTTTGCAGAAAACTGACAAAGCTCATCCAGGACTCTGGACCATGCTTAAGAGAAAAAAGGCCGAAGATCAGCACAATACTGAACCATACGGTGGGCAGAGCGGTACCTTCACGCAGCATGTAGAAGCGATAAAACGGCAGCGATTTCCACCAGCTCGACGGCATGGGCCGGACATAAGGTTTGCGTTGGGTCATTTTGCGTTCCTTAGCGTGGTTTCAGGGTGGCGATAAGAAAGTCTTTCGAGCTTTCTACTTTGCCCTGTTGGATGGCGGCAGCCGGATCGACATGTTTCGGGCACACTTCCGAACAGTAACCGACGAAGGTGCAGCTCCAGACCCCGTTCGGGCTGTTCAGTTGCGCCATTCGCTGCTGCTGGCCTTTGTCCCGGCTGTCGAGGTTGTAACGGTGCGCCAGGGTGATCGCCGCCGGGCCTATAAACTCTGGGTTCAGCCCAAACTGCGGGCAGGCTGCATAGCACAGGCCGCAGTTGATACAGCCGGAGAACTGATGGTATTTCGCCATCTGTGCCGGGGTTTGCTTGTTAGGCCCCTGATCCGGCGTACGGGGATTACCAATAATGTACGGTTTGATGGCTTCCAGGCTTTCGATAAAGTGGGTCATGTCGACCACCAGATCGCGCTCAATGGGGAAGTTTGCCAGCGCTTCGATTTTCATCCCTTTACTGTATTCACGTAAAAAGGTTTTACAGGCAAGCTTCGGCACTTTATTGACCATCATGCCGCAGGAACCGCAAATCGCCATACGGCATGACCAGCGGTAGCTAAGGTCGGGCGCCAGGTTATCTTTAATGTACCCGAGCGCATCCAGCAGCGAGGTTTGCTCATCATAAGGCACATCGTAAAAGGCACTGTGAGGGGCAACGTCTGCTTCCGGGTTGTAGCGGACCACCTCAACTTTTAAGGTCTTCATCTCAGCCATGGGTCGCTTCCTTCTTCTCAGCGGCTTCCGCTTCAGCACCATAAACGCGTTTTGCAGGCGGTAACGTGGTGATTTTCACGTCGCTGTAGTCAAGACGCGTGGTGCCGTCTGCATCACGGTATGCCAGCGTATGTTTCAGGAAATTCACGTCATCGCGCTCGGTGCAGCCTTCATCCAGCCGCTGGTGCGCGCCGCGTGACTCTTTGCGGGCCAGTGCGGAATGCGCCATACATTCCGCCACGTTCAGGCCGTGTCCCAATTCGATGGTGTAAAGAATGTCGGTATTAAAGACGCTGGAGGTGTCGGTAATACGCACCCGTTTAAAACGCTCTTGCAGTTCCGCCAGTTTATCGACGGTTTTTTGCATCAGCTCTGGCGTACGGTAAATGCCGCAGCCTTCCTCCATCGACTCGCCCATCTCATCACGGATTTTTGCCCAGTTTTCCGTGCCTTCCTGGTTAACCAGATTTTTGAGGCGCTGTTCAACGTCTTTAGCCTGCGCATTCAGTGCGGCATCATTCGCGGTATTCACAGAGTTTGCCCGCGCCATGGCCTGCTCACCGGCCAGTCGACCAAATACCACCAGTTCAGCCAGCGAATTGGAACCGAGGCGGTTAGCGCCGTGCAGTCCTACCGAGGAACATTCGCCTACGGCAAACAGCCCCTGAATCTGGGTTTCGCATTGTTGATTGGTTTCGATACCGCCCATGGTGTAGTGCGCGGTTGGACGAACCGGAATCGGCTCTTTCACCGGGTCGACACCCACATAGGCTTTCGCCAGTTCACAGATGAACGGTAAGCGCTCCAGCAGTTTTTTCTCGCCCAGGTGGCGCAGGTCGAGGTGCACCACGTCGCCGCGTGGGGTGGGGATGGTGTTGCCTTTCCGCCATTCGTGCCAGAAGGCCTGGGAGACTTTGTCGCGCGGGCCAAGCTCCATGTATTTGTTTTTCGGCTCGCCCAGCGGAGTTTCGGGCCCCATGCCGTAATCCTGCAGATAACGGTAGCCATTTTTATTTACCAAAATGCCGCCTTCACCACGGCAACCCTCTGTCATGAGAATGCCGGAACCCGGCAACCCGGTTGGGTGGTATTGTACAAACTCCATATCCCGCAGCGGGACGCCATGCGCGAGCGCCATCCCCATGCCATCGCCAGTGACGATGCCGCCGTTAGTATTGAAGCGGTAGACGCGGCCTGCGCCGCCAGTAGCCATGATCACGGCGTTGGCGCGAATCTGCACCAGCGTGCCCTCCATCATATTCATTGCGACCAGGCCTCGCGCCTGGCCATCGTCGACGAGAATGTCGAGCACGAAATGCTCGTCAAAACGCTGAATTTGTGGGAACTGAAGTGAAGCCTGGAAGAGGGTGTGCAGCATATGGAAGCCGGTTTTGTCGGCGGCAAACCAGGTACGCTCAATTTTCATCCCGCCAAAGCGGCGAACGTTCACTGAGCCATCGGGTCGACGGCTCCACGGACAGCCCCACTGCTCCAGTTGGGTCATCTCTGTCGGGCATTGATGCACGAAATAATCGACAACATCCTGTTCGCACAGCCAGTCACCGCCAGCGACCGTGTCATGGAAATGATATTCAAAGCTGTCATGATCCTGCGCGACAGCGGCGGATCCACCCTCTGCGGCCACGGTATGGCTTCGCATTGGGTAAACTTTGGAAATGAGGGCGATTTTGGCATCAGGATTCGCTTGGGCGGCAGCGATAGCGGCGCGAAGTCCCGCTCCGCCTGCGCCTATCACAGCAAGATCGGCTTGAAAGGTATGCACGACATTCCTCCAGGTTTTATTATTTCGCACAACGGCATGCGCCGAAGACGAACGTGTTTACTACTCCTTTTTGTCGGGGGGAGTATAACCTTAGGAGAAAAAGGGAAATTTGATGTGTTCGATTGTTTTGCCGTTCTTCACCACCCATTAATCACTCAGGTTGATAAATGTCAGTCTGGAAGCGTGATCTGGCGTCCATTTATCATGTTCAGTAAATGTATTGCGCAAAATTTGTCTCTCCTGGCCGATGCGGGTAGACTTCGTGCCCTTATCAGAATTCGGAGAAAGTACCATGAGCGAGACGGCAACCTGGCAGCCGAGCGCATCCATTCCTAACTTGTTGAAACGCGCGGCTATCATGGCAGAAGTTCGCCGCTTCTTTGCCGATCGCGGTGTGCTGGAAGTGGAAACGCCTTGCATGAGCCAGGCCACGGTAACAGATATTCACCTGTTCCCGTTTGAAACTCGCTTTGTGGGACCGGGTCATTCTCAGGGAATGAACCTCTACCTGATGACCAGCCCCGAGTACCATATGAAGCGCCTGCTGGCCGCTGGGTGTGGGCCGGTGTTCCAGCTGTGCCGCAGTTTCCGTAATGAAGAGATGGGGCGTCACCACAACCCGGAATTCACCATGCTGGAGTGGTACAGACCGCACTACGACATGTACCGACTGATGAATGAAGTAGACGATCTTTTACAGCAGGTGCTGGAGTGCCCGGCCGCAGAGTCACTTTCTTATCAGCAGGCTTTCCAGCGTCATCTGGATATTGACCCGCTTTCTGCTGACAAAACCGCGTTACGCGGCGTAGCGGCAAAGCTCGATCTAAGCAATATTGCCGATACCGAAGAAGACCGTGACACCTTGCTGCAATTACTCTTCACCATGGGCGTTGAGCCGCATATTGGTAAAGACCGTCCGGCATTTGTCTACCACTTCCCGGCAAGCCAGGCCGCGCTGGCGCAGATCAGTACCGAAGATCACCGCGTGGCAGAGCGTTTTGAGGTTTACTTCAAAGGTATTGAGCTGGCGAATGGGTTCCATGAACTGACGGATGCCCGTGAGCAGCAGCAGCGTTTTGATCAGGATAACCGTAAACGTGCGGCCCGTGGTTTACCACAGCAGCCGGTAGATACCAACCTGCTGGATGCACTGAAGGCCGGCATGCCAGATTGCTCCGGCGTGGCGCTGGGCGTGGACCGCCTGGTAATGCTGGCGCTGGGCGCAGAAAGCCTGGCAGACGTGATGGCGTTTACCGTCGACCGGGCTTGATGTAAAAGCAAACGGCAACCATCGGGTTGCCGTTTTGGGGTTTTCTCCCTCTCCCAGTGGGGCTGAGGAATCCCCAGTAATATTACGTTTTACAGCGATAACACTGCGCCATGAGAATAAAACCGTCACCGCGATGACAGGGTCCTGTTGCTATAGAAAAGCAAGAAACATAAGGTGAATGGAATACCCCTCTAAGCCGCATGTTTCCCCTCACCCTTGCCCTCTCCCCAAAGAGGAGAGGGAACTGTCCGTGCTCGTATTATTTGGTAGGGCTCCCTCTTCCCGTGGGTGAGGGCCGCAGGCTGCTCTAACCCCTAATGCCCCCGTCTTCCTACAAACTTCCTGCCGGACGCTTATTGTTACCTGCCGACGTTAAGGTGCGCGCTGTTTTACGCCCATCCAGACTTTCCAGACGCATCTGGAAGGGTGGGAATGGCAGCTCGATCCCATGCTCACGGAAGCCTGCCAGTATCAACTGGTGGATTTCGTGGCGCAGCGGCATACGATGGCCCATCTCTGCTGCATAAATTCGCAGTTCAAATAGTTGAATACCCTGCTGGAGATCCACCAGGAATACTTCCGGCGGCGGGTTATCAATCACCAGAGAACAGCGCTCTGCCGCGGTATGCAGGATTTGCGTCACCTCTTCGCTATTGGCATCGCCCGGCGCAGGTACCGTCAGCACCACACGCGTTACCGAATCCGACAACGACCAGTTAATAAACTGCTCGGTGATGAACGCCTTGTTTGGCACGATGATCTCTTTACGATCCCAGTCGCTGATGGTCGTAGCACGGGTGTTGATCTTGGTGATGCTTCCCGTGAGATCGCGGATTGTCACGGTATCGCCAATACGAATCGGTTTCTCAAAGAGGATAATCAGGCCTGAGATAAAGTTGGCAAAGATTTCCTGCAAGCCAAAGCCCAAACCGACGCCGAGCGCCGCCACCAGCCACTGCAGTTTTGCCCATTCAATGCCGATCATTGAGAAGCCCACCAGGCCGCCAAACAGCATCAACAGGTATTTGGTGATGGTGGTGATGGCGTAGCCGGTACCCGGCGTTAAATCCAGGTGTTGCAGCAGCGCCAGTTCGAGCAGGGCAGGGAAGTTACGCACCAGTTGGGTGGTAATGATAAAGACCAGAATAGCGATCAGCACCGCGCCCAGGGTGATAGGCTCAAGGCTTTCCACGCCCTGTACGGTGGAGGTGACATCCCAGAGCGAAATGTTTTCCAGGAAACCAAACGCAGAGTGGATTTCCGACCACAGCACGATGACCGAAAGCAGCGCAATCAGCATCAGAATCGAACGGACCAGGCGCAACGACTGCACGCTGATGGCATCCAGATCCAGCTCTTTTTCATCAATTTCAACAGAACCTTCGGTGCTGGTGGCATGCGCCGCGTCATCTTCGCCTTTCGCACGCTGAGCAAGAATTTCAGCACGGCGATGGCGGGCACGATCGAAGGCGAGGCGACGGCGCTGGATCAGCATCCAGCGACGTATGACGTGGTAAACCACCAGCAACAGGAACCAGATGGCGACCGAAGTTTCAAGACGCGCCAGCAGCGCTTGCGACGTGGCCAGATAACCCACGGCAGCGGCAAGAATGGCCAGCAGAGGCGCACTCAGCAGCATATTCCACAACAGACGGTTCGCCATGTTGTCACCGCTGCCGGTTTTGTCGACATACAGGGGAATGCCTGCACGTTTCAGGCTCAGGGTCACCACGGTTAACGCGCCGCAGATCAGAATGAAGCACAAGCGTCCCAGCGAGCCGGAGAATTCCCGGTCGTTGAGATTATCAAACATGATGAGCGCCATAATCAGAGGCACAATAAAGCCGATGCTCATCAGGTAGTTACGCATTCCACGCGCCACCCGGTGGCGCGGCCAGCCAAAGTGGGCAACAAACAAGCCGGTCGGGCGGGCAAAGGTGGCGCAAATCATCACCACCCACAGTAACGGTACGGTAGCCGTTACCCCATCGCCAATGGCAACCGCCAGCGGATAGGGCCAGGCTTCGCGCAGACCGTAGCCGAGCGTAGCCCACAGAACCGGGAGCGGCAGGGCAACGAGAATCGACCAGAACACCGTTCGCAAGGTGAGCCAGAAGTGGTCCTGGGTGACCTTGCCGACTTTAGCGCTGGAGCGCTCAAGGAAGCGGGTAAAATGTTTGCGGGAATAGAGACTGAAACCCACCAGCACCAGCGCGCCAAAGAGTGGGAACAACGTCTCTTTGCTGGTAACCATCATTAGCCCCGCTTTGCCCAACTGACTGAAGGTGTCGAGCGAGATGAGGCGCTGCAGATCCTGGACGATTTCAATCGGCCAGGCGAAGGTCATCGGGCTGACATCGGCGGTCCAGAAAAGATAGCGGTGTGTCGCCTCATTGACTTCACGGAGCGCATCTTCAAGCTGGCTGTTGGAGACTTTCAGTTTCGTCAGCTCCAGGATCAGCGTATCGCCCCCCTGAAGCAGAGAAGAGAGCAGCTCACGTTGGGTACGAAGCTGGGCTTCCAGAATACGGTTCTGCTCGCTGGTCAACTGCTCACCGTCAACCTGGCGGGTCTGCCGCAGTTGAGGCTGCTTATTCATCAGATCCTCATACCGCATGCGATGCACGCGCAGCTGGGCCATTTCGGTATCCAACTGCTGCGGTTTGGGCATTTCCGGCAGACGAGCGACCTGCGCACGCAGCGCCTCACCCAGCATATTCGAAGCACCCAGCCATTGTGACTGTTCACGCAACGTATTCAGCGCCTGGCGAACCTGTAGGGTCTGATTGGTGGCCTGACGTTGCTGGGAAGCAACCAGATCCATACGCTGGGCCTGCTGATTCAGCGCCTGCGAGAGTTCACGGTTAATCTTGAACTGCTCAATAATGCCCTGCGGCAGGTTATCGCTGTTCTCGGCCAGCAGTTCGGTACTTTCCAGCGCCTGCTCGGCTTCACGCTGGCGCTGGCTGTTGAGTTGATTTCTTAAATTTTGCAGGTAGGTATCAAGCTGCTGCGCCTGCTTTTGCGCCAGCTCAGCGCGCATACGTGCCAGCTCCTGCCGGTTGTTCGCCGACAATTGCCCCAGCTCCAGCTCATCGACCAGCGCCCGGAGTTTGGCAGATTCGGCCTGTGCACTCAGATTCTGTGCCTGGGCGAGCGGGGTCGCTGCAGACTGAGCACCGATTCGACGCTCGACTTCGTTTACTTGGCGGCGGGCGTCCGTCTGCTGTTGAGGCAGTTGGCTCAGGGAGTCATTGATTTCGCGTGCGCGTTCTTGTTCCTGCTGCGCCTGACGGGTTTTGTCCAGCAGTTGGCTGCTGACCTGCAGGATCTCCTGGTTCAGCGCATCGGTACTCATGTTTGCTGGCACTGACTTTGGTTCGTCGCGTAGGTTATCCAGCTGCGAACGCAACGTGCGGGAAAGCTTAGGGAAATTGTCGATGACGTCTTGATACTGCGCCGCGCGCTCAAGGGAACCTTTACGTTCCTCAAGCGCGTTAAGCGCACCCTGGAGCAGCTCTACCGTTTCGGTTTGATCCGGTGTCGCTTTTGCCGCTTTGGCCTGCTCCAGTTCTTGTGAGATCTGTTTTGCGTCGGGGGCTGTTGCCGCATAAGCCCCCAGGCTGAGGCACCAGGCCATCAGAAAAATGATAATCAGGCGCACAGCAGCTTACCTTTTCGTTAAACTTCGTCTTTTTTATCGTCAACCAGCGGGCTGGCTTCATGTTCTGCTGCGATCTCTTCTGCTGGCAGCGGTGTGGGTTCCACATCGGGTGTGACCAGCGTTTCTGTCGACGCCGCCAGCGGTTCACCGATTTTTGTCACTGACAGATTTTGCAGATGGGCAGCGAGTTCAACTTTACCCGGCGCAAAGAGGTTGATGACGGTTGAGCCCAGTTTGAAACGGCCCATCTCCTGACCTTTCAACAGGGCAACAGCGCCATCGCTTTCGCCCGCAGGCCAGGTCCAACGTTTGATAATGCCTTCGCGTGGCGGCGTGATGGTGCCAGCCCAGACGGTTTCAATGCTGCCCACGATAGTGGCGCCCACCAGAATTTGCGCCATCGGGCCAAACTCGGTATCGAACAGGCAAATGACGCGTTCGTTACGGGCAAACAGATTGGGCACGTTCTGCGCGGTCAGGTGGTTTACCGAGAACAGATCGCCCGGCACGTAGATCATCTCACGCAGGATACCGTTGCAGGGCATATGTACACGGTGATAATCACGCGGTGACAGATAGGTAGTTGCGAATGAACCGTTGCGGAACAGATCGGCCATCAGGTAGTTGCCAGCCAGCAGGGCTTCAAGGCTGAAATAGTGGCCTTTGGCCTGCAACAATTTGTCGTTATCGATTTTTCCTAACTGGCTGATCACGCCATCTGCCGGCATCACCAGCACGTTCGGGTCAGTGTTAAGCGGACGAACGTCATCGCGCAGAGGGCGGACGAAAAAATCATTGAAGGTACGATAGCTGGCAGTATCCGGCTTTTGCGCCTCGTTCATATCGACCTTGTAATACTTCACGAACAGATCGATGACCAGTTTGGTCAGCCAGCCTGCTCGTTTGCTTGCGCCCCAACCCGCCAGGCGAGTGAGCCACAGTTTAGGCAGAATGTATTGAAGCGAAAGTTTGAATGAGTTTAACAAGGTAGCCTCCAGGCCATTGTTTTGTCGTTCCTGACCCGGTGTTATTCACCGGATCTATAGAAAAGGGGACGATTCTAGCGACGCTTAGCTTAGTTGTCAGTCATCGGATTCAGAAAAGTTTTTACGCGTTTTTACCTGCGCCATGCTTTCTAAAATGCGGTGATAATTTTCAAACCGGGTCTCGGCAATTTCACCTTTTTCGACCGCCTCGCGGATAGCGCATCCCGGGTCGGTATCGTGTTTGCAGTCGCGATATTTGCAGTGGCCTAAATAGTCATGGAATTCGACAAAGCCGTTAAAGATTTGTTCCGGCTCAAGGTGCCAGAGGCCGAACTCGCGCACACCGGGGGAGTCAATCACATCCCCGCCGTGAGGGAAATGATAGAGGCGCGAGGCCGTTGTGGTGTGCTGACCCAGACCGGAGTTATCCGAGACCTCGTTGGTCAGAATCTCATTCTGTAAGCCGAGCAGGTTATTCAAAAGACTGGATTTGCCGACGCCAGACTGGCCAGCAAAAATGCTGATGCGGTCGGTTAACGCCTCTTCAAGCGGCTTAAGCCCGTCTTTTTTATGGCTTGAGACCATCAGCACGCGATACCCAATTTTGCGATAGATATCCATCTGTTCATTCACAAAATCCATGCCTTCGTCATCCAGCAGGTCGATTTTGTTCAGGACAATCAGTGGCTCGACATCTAAGGTTTCGCAGGCGACAAGGTAGCGGTCGATAATGTTCAGCGACAGTTCCGGAAGGATCGCGGAAACAATCACAATCTGGTTGATGTTCGCGGCGATAGGCTTTACGCCATCGTAGAAGTCCGGACGATTCAAAACAGAGGTGCGCTCGTGTACCGCTTCGACAATGCCTTTTACCGTCACGCCTTCAGCGGCTTCTTTACCCGGACGCCAGACCACGCGGTCGCCGGTAACCAGTGAACGAATGGTGCGGCGAATGTTGCAACGGTGCACGGCGCCGTCCGCGGATTCGACGTCGGCATGCATGCCAAAACGGCTAATAACAGTACCTTCGGCAGTTTCACCGAACAGGTTGTCATCGAACTCTTTTTTCTCCGCAGACGTTTTTAACCTACGCTCATGGTTGGCATTCACGCGGCGCTGCTGGCCTTTGGAGAGTTTATTTTTACTCAATCGAGCTGGCTCCTGGTCGCCCCGTATGGGCAAAACCTTTATGATACACGCAATTTTAGATGAATATAGTCACGCTGGTATGACGCGAGAAGGGTGGAAAATAGCATGAGTGCAAATGAAAACAACCTCATTTGGATCGATCTTGAGATGACGGGGTTAGATCCCGAGCGCGATCGCATTATTGAGATCGCGACACTGGTGACCGATGCGAATCTGAATATCCTGGCGGAAGGGCCGACTATCGCCGTGCATCAGTCTGATGCGCAGCTGGCGTTAATGGATGACTGGAACGTGCGGACCCATACGGGGAGCGGTCTGGTGGACCGGGTCAAAGCAAGCCAGCAGGACGACCGTGCGGCTGAACTCGCCACGCTGGAATTCCTTAAGCAGTGGGTCCCGGCGGGAAAATCACCCATTTGCGGTAACAGCATTGGGCAGGATCGCCGTTTCCTGTTTAAGTACATGCCGGAACTCGAAGCGTATTTCCATTATCGCTATCTGGATGTCAGCACGCTGAAAGAGCTGGCGCGTCGCTGGAAACCAGAAATTCTGGACGGCTTTAAAAAGCAGGGCACGCATCAGGCAATGGATGATATCCGTGAGTCGGTGGCAGAACTCTCTTACTACCGCGAACATTTTATTCAGCTTTAAACAGAACGCTGGCGGCGTGGTGTCAGGCGTAATGTCGGATAATCTGACGAAAAAACACCCGCCTCCGGTGTAAAAACAGGCAATGTGACGAATAATCGAGCACTTGAACCAAAATTAAAAAAAAACGGTTTTAGGGGGCTTGCAGGAGAAAGGAATTCTCGTATAATGCGCCTCCCGTGAAGACACAGAAATGTGAAAGCACGATAGCAAGAAAAATGATGTTTGCGGGAATAGCTCAGTTGGTAGAGCACGACCTTGCCAAGGTCGGGGTCGCGAGTTCGAGTCTCGTTTCCCGCTCCAAAATTTGAATGCACCATCCTAATCAGCGGATTCCTGTCTCGCGAAAGCGCAGCACAGTGGAGCCCAGTATTATGCGGGAATAGCTCAGTTGGTAGAGCACGACCTTGCCAAGGTCGGGGTCGCGAGTTCGAGTCTCGTTTCCCGCTCCAAATTTGAAAAGTATCGCAAGATACGCACCACCCAAGCGGGAATAGCTCAGTTGGTAGAGCACGACCTTGCCAAGGTCGGGGTCGCGAGTTCGAGTCTCGTTTCCCGCTCCAAATTTTACTTACCCTTCAAATTATCCACAGCGAAATATCAGGCTGGGGACGATTCTTTTCGCCGTTCAAAAATATTGTGAACAGAGTTATCCACAGGTTCTGATTTCTCTTTAAATATTTAAATTACTTCGCTTGATTAATAGTATCTTGTTAATACATTGAATTTTATGAATAAAATAACATTTCAAATTGTTAACGCGATCGCTTGACGAATTTGGTCACGTTGAATCGCAATGCATTTTTAATTTTATTCACATGCTGTGGACGACTCAGGCATCACGTGCTAGCCCTTTTTCAATCACCCTGACCAGCCGTTGTTTCTGCGACGTCTGTACCTCAATAACGCAGGCATTTCGCTTTTCGATTTGCTGCGCAATCGCCCAGTCTATGTGTTCATCGAGAAGTGGGTGCTCACCTCGGCGCTGCTCAAGAGCCTGAATGTTTGCTTCACCCCAGGGCGCATTTCCCAACGCAACGGCAATATTACGCAGCCAGCGTAAATGACCGATGCGGCGTATCGCTGAACCTTCGGTCAGTTTCAGGAATTTGCTCTCACTCCAGGCAAACAGTTCTGTCAGTTCAGGTGCATGCAGGGCTTTGCGTGGGCTGAAATCCGCTTCGTCGGTTAACTGTGAGAAACGATTCCACGGGCAAATCAGCTGGCAGTCGTCGCAGCCGTAGATGCGGTTGCCAATAAGCGGACGGAATGCTTCTGGAATGGCACCTTCCAACTCAATCGTCAGATAAGAGATACAGCGGCGCGCATCAACGGTGTAGGGCTCGACAATCGCACCGGTCGGGCAAATGGTGAGACAGGCGACACAGCGGCCGCAGCCTTCTTCAATGGGTTTATCAACGGGCAGCGGTATATCGACCAGCAGTTCGCCAAGGAAAAAGAAAGAACCGGCATCGCGATTAAGGATAAGTGAGTGCTTACCTGTCCATCCAAGCCCGGCTTTTTCGGCCAAAGGGCGTTCCAGAATGGGCGCAGAGTCAACAAAAGGTCTAAAATTCAGCGTGGCATATTGCTGCTGGATTTTTTCACCGAGCTGCTTTAGTCGGTTACGCAGCAGTTTGTGGTAATCGCGACCCAATGCGTAGCGGCTGACGTAGCCCAGCGCCGGGTTTTTGAGTGTGCTGGCGAAAGCGGCATTGGCGGGTAGGTAGTTCATCCTGACGCTAATGACTCGTAGGGTGCCGGGCAGAAGCTCGTGTGGGCGAGCACGCATCATACCGTGACGTGCCATCCACTCCATTTCGCCATGGTATTGTTTATCCAGCCACGCCTGCAGTTTAGGCTCGCTGGCCGACAGATCGGTATCGGCAATGCCGACCTGCTGAAACCCCAGTTCAGTGCCCCACTGTTTAATGTTTTGCGCTAATTGATTGAGATCGAGGGGTTCTGACATGACGGACCATACAATGAAGAAAAACGCAGCAAGTATACCACACTCCATTTGGCCTGCGGATGCACTACGACAGGCAGAAAAAGAAGCGGCAGACAGTCTCGGTATTTCGCTGTATGAATTAATGCAACGCGCAGGACTGGCTGCCTTCGACATTGCCCGCTTGCATTTTCCACATACGCAACACTGGCTGATTTTGTGTGGGCAGGGTAATAACGGAGGCGATGGTTATGTCGTCGCCCGGCTTGCCGTCGCTGCGGGAATCACTGTCACCTTGCTTGCGCTTGATAGCACAAAGCCATTGCCGGAAGAAGCGCAGGCCGCGCGCGAGGCCTGGCTTGAGGCGGGCGGCACCATTCATGCGGCAGATATCGTCTGGCCGGAAGGCATCGACCTGATCGTTGATGGTTTGTTGGGCACCGGAATTCACAGTGCGCCGAGAGATCCCATTGCAACGTTAATCACCCATGCGAATCAGCACGCCGCTCCGGTTCTGGCACTGGACATTCCCTCCGGGCTGATAGCACAAACCGGTGCCGCACCGGGTGCGGTGATCAACGCTGCCCACACGGTCACTTTTATTGCACTGAAACCGGGGTTGCTGACGGGTAACGCCCGTGATGTGGTGGGCACGCTTCATCACCACGCCCTGGGTCTTGATATCTGGCTCGCGGGTCAGGAGACCACTCTTTCGCGTGTTGATGCCTCGCAGCTTTCACAGTGGTTTCCACCTCGTCGCCCCACGTCACACAAAGGTACTCACGGGCGACTGGTGATTATTGGCGGCGATCATGGTACTGCCGGGGCGATTCGTATGGCGGGAGAAGCCGCGTTACGTGCCGGGGCAGGCCTGGTGCGCGTATTAACCCGACGGGAAAACATCGCGCCTATTATCACCGCACGCCCTGAGCTTATGGTGCATGAGCTTACGCCTGAATCGCTGGATGAAAGTCTGGAGTGGGCCGACGTGGCGGTGATTGGTCCTGGTCTGGGTCAGCACGAATGGGGTAAAAAAGCGCTGCAAAAAATTGAGAATTTTCGCAAACCCATGCTGTGGGATGCCGACGCGCTGAACCTTCTGGCAATCAACCCCGATAAACGTCACAATCGCATTCTGACGCCGCATCCCGGCGAAGCAGCCCGTTTGCTCAACTGTTCCGTTGCAGAAATTGAAAGCGATCGCTTACTTTCTGCACAACGTCTGCTACAACGTTACGCAGGCGTTATCGTTTTAAAAGGCGCAGGGACAGTGGTGAGCGCTGAAAATGGTAAGACCAGCATTATTGATGCCGGCAATGCCGGTATGGCCAGTGGCGGCATGGGTGATGTCCTTTCTGGCATTATTGGTGCGCTGCTCGGTCAAAAACATGAGTTGTACGATGCCGCCTGTGCCGGCTGCCTGGCGCATAGTGCCGCGGCCGATGTTCTTGCGGCCAGTCAAGGGACGCGAGGCATGCTGGCGACCGACCTTTTTTCCACGCTGGTGCGTGTAGTTAACCCGGATGTTAGTGATACAGAATGATGAACCGAGTAATACCTTTACCTGACGAGCAAGCGACCCTGAATTTTGGCCAACGCATGGCATACGCTTGCGAGGGCGCAACTGTCATTTATCTGTACGGTGATTTGGGCGCGGGTAAAACAACCTTCAGCCGGGGCTTTTTACAGGCACTGGGCCATAACGGCAATGTGAAGAGTCCAACCTATACGCTGGTCGAACCCTATACGCTGGAGGGTTTAAATGTGTATCACTTCGACCTGTATCGCCTTGCGGATCCTGAGGAGCTGGAATTTATGGGGATCCGCGACTATTTTGCCAACGACGCAATATGCCTGGTCGAGTGGCCGCAACAAGGCGCGGGTGTACTGCCTGACCCGGATGTCGAAATCCATATTGATTACCAGGCGCAGGGGCGTGAGGCGCGCATTACTGCTGTTTCCTCATCTGGCGTTTCGTTGCTGGCACGTTTAGCCAGCGAGTTTTAGGGATGACGGGATGATTTATCGCGTGAAAAGTTGGCTGGTTGCAGCGCTGGTATTGCTCAGCGCCCATGTAAGTGCGGCGAGTTTGTCAGATATTCAGGTCTCCAATGGCGACGCGCAGGCCCGCATTACCTTCAGTTTTATGGGCGACCCGGAGTATGCATTCTCGCAGGAAGGCAAACGTAGCGTGGCGCTGGATATTAAACAAACCGGCATCATTCAGGGGCTGCCGTTGCAGTTTAGCGGTAATAACCTGGTGAAAAGCATTCGCTCCGGGACGCCGAAAGATAACCAGTCGCTACGCCTGGTCGTCGATCTCACCCAGAACGGTAAAACCCGTGCGGTGAAACAACAAAACGGTGCCGGCTACTCCGTGGTGTTTACGATTGATGCCGATGTTCCGCCTCCGCCACCGCCGCCAAAAGCCGTGGTGCAGCGCGTCGAGACACCGGCTGTTGCGCCGCGCCCGGCTGAACCTGCGCGCAACCCTTTTAAATCGAACAATGATCGCATTACCAGCGTGACCAGCAGTAATACAACGGTGCGACCTGCGGTCCAGTCGCGGGTGGCGACGGGCGATAAAATCATTATCGCCATTGATGCAGGACACGGTGGACAGGATCCGGGGGCGATTGGTCCTGGCGGTACTCAGGAGAAAAACGTCACCATTGCCGTCGCACGCAAGCTGCGTACGTTGCTGAATGACGATCCGATGTTTAAAGCGGTGCTGACCCGTGATGGCGATTACTTTATTTCGGTGATGGGCCGTTCCGATGTGGCGCGCAAGCAAAACGCCAATTTCCTCGTGTCGATCCATGCTGATGCAGCACCCAACCGAAGTGCGACTGGCGCTTCGGTCTGGGTACTGTCAAACCGCCGGGCTAACAGTGAAATGGCGAACTGGCTGGAAGAACATGAGAAACAGTCTGAACTGCTGGGCGGTGCCGGTGACGTGCTGGCAAACAGTCAGTCCGACCCCTACCTGAGCCAGGCGGTACTGGATTTACAATTCGGCCATTCCCAGCGTGTCGGGTATGATGTTGCAGCAAACATGCTGACCCAGCTTTCGCGCATCGGCGCACTGCATAAACGTCGCCCTGAACACGCGAGCCTCGGTGTCTTACGCTCACCGGATATTCCGTCGGTGCTGGTTGAAACCGGGTTTATCAGCAATAACAGCGAAGAGCGCCTGCTTGATAGCAGTGATTATCAGCAACAGCTGGCTGAAGCCATCTATGGCGGTTTGCGCACTTACTTCCAGGCGCACCCGTTGCAGTCCGCTCCGCAGGGCGGCACCGGGCAAACTGCCAGCGCAGAAACCCCTTCACACGGGTTGTTTAACTAAGGAGTCTTCATGCCGATTCAGATTCTGCCGCCACAGCTTGCGAACCAGATCGCCGCTGGCGAAGTGGTGGAGCGCCCTGCGTCGGTGGTGAAAGAACTGGTAGAAAATAGCCTGGATGCGGGGGCAACCCGCATCGATATTGATATTGAACGCGGCGGCGCCAGGCTTATCCGTATTCGTGATAATGGTGGTGGGATTAAAAAAGACGAGCTGGCGCTGGCGCTGGCGCGCCATGCCACCAGTAAAATCGCCTCACTCGATGACCTGGAAGCGATTATCAGCCTTGGTTTTCGCGGTGAGGCGCTCGCCAGTATCAGCTCTGTCTCGCGTCTGATGCTCACCTCGCGTACCGCCGAACAGCCTGAAGCCTGGCAGGCCTACGCCGAGGGGCGAGACATGGAGGTCACCGTCAAACCGGCGGCCCACCCGGTCGGCACCACGCTTGAAGTGCTGGACCTGTTTTACAACACCCCTGCGCGCCGTAAGTTTATGCGCACCGAAAAAACCGAGTTTGCCCATATTGATGAGGTGGTGCGTCGCATTGCGCTGGCCCGTTTTGATGTGACCATTAATCTCAGTCACAACGGAAAGATGGTGCGTCATTATCGTGCTGTTGCGCAGGGCGGGCAGAATGAGCGCCGCCTTGGGGCCATTTGCGGAACCGCTTTTCTGGAAAAAGCGTTGGCTATTGAGTGGCAGCATGGCGATCTTGCGCTGCGCGGTTGGGTGGCCGAGCCTGGCGCGACGACGTCTGCATTCGCCGAAATCCAGTACTGCTATGTGAACGGCCGCATGATGCGTGACCGACTCATTAATCATGCCATCCGTCAGGCCTGCGAGGACAAACTGGGCGCCGATCAGCAACCTGCGTTTGTTCTTTACCTTGAGATTGATCCTCATCAGGTTGACGTGAATGTCCACCCGGCGAAACACGAAGTCCGTTTTCACCAGTCGCGGCTGGTGCATGATTTTATCTACCAGGGCGTATTAAGCGTCCTTCAGCAACAGGCTGAGAACGCCCTGCCGTTAGTGGACGAGGCAGTACCCGCGTCGCGCATCATTCCGCAAAATCGGGTGGCGGCAGGCCGTAACCAGTTTGCTGAACCTGCGGTCAGTCGTGAACCTTCCGTTTTGCGCGATTTGTCTGCGTCGGGCCAGTACTCATCTGATGCCTCTTCCGCTCGTACGCCTGCCTGGCCGAATGCGCAGCCAGGGTACCAGAAACAGCAGGGCGCACTCTATCGCCAGTTGCTGGATACGCCGAACGTTGAGCACAAAACGGCAATCACACCGCAGACAACTACCTCCGCGCTGGAGGCGCATAGTCAGAGCCTGGGTCGTGTGCTGACAATCATTGCTCCTGAATATGCTTTGCTCGAACGCGACGGCAAACTGATTCTGCTGGCGCTGCCCGTGGCAGAACGCTGGCTACGCTATCGACAGCTTTCAACAGACGCTGGCCCGGTCTGTGGTCAACCGTTATTGATTCCGGTGCGCCTGAAAGTTTCGTCGCAAGAGAGTGCGACGTTGAAACAGGCGCAGGCGGTACTGGCGGAGATGGGGATTGAATTTGTCCCTGATGGGCAGCACGTCACGCTGCGTGCGGTGCCTTTACCCTTACGCCAACAAAATTTACAAATCTTGATTCCTGAACTGATAGGCTACCTGGCGCAGCAGACAACGATTGATGCGGTGAATACTGCCCAGTGGATTGCCCGCCATCTGGCCAGTGAGCACAGCCAGTGGACTATGGCGCAGGCCATTACCTTATTAACTGACGTCGAACGTCTTTGTCCGCATCTGGTGAGGAACCCACCGGATGGTTTATTACAACCTGTTGATTTATCTATGGCGATGAACGCCCTGAAACATGAGTGATGTGAGTAAGGCTGGCCTGCCAAAGGCCATTTTTTTGATGGGGCCAACCGCCTCCGGCAAAACGGCGTTAGCCATTGAGTTACGTAAAGTTTTGCCAGTTGAGTTGATAAGCGTCGATTCTGCCCTTATCTATCAGGGGATGGATATCGGTACGGCGAAACCGACCGCCGACGAATTGCGTGCTGCCCCCCATCGTTTACTGGATATTCGCGATCCTTCTCAGGCCTATTCGGCGGCGGATTTCCGCCGCGATGCCCTGGCTGAGATGAACGCAATTACCGCCGCAGGACGTATTCCCCTGCTGGTGGGCGGCACGATGCTCTACTTTAAGGCGCTGCTGGAAGGCCTATCACCACTCCCTTCCGCCGACCCAACGGTCAGAGCTGAAATTGAGCAACAGGCAGCAGAGCGTGGATGGGAAGCGCTACATCAGCAGTTACAGGAGATTGATCCTGTTGCTGCTGCGCGAATCCATCCAAATGATCCGCAAAGGCTTTCCCGGGCACTGGAAGTTTTTTTCATTTCGGGTAAAACTTTAACAGATCTGACGCAAACGTCAGGAGACGCTCTGCCGTATCAGGTGCATCAGTTCGCCATCGCCCCGGCGAGCCGTGAACTGCTCCATCAGCGAATTGAGCAGCGTTTTCATCAGATGTTGGCTTCAGGTTTTGAAGCAGAAGTGCGGGCTTTATTTGCCCGCGGTGATTTGCATACGGACATGCCTTCCATTCGTTGCGTGGGATACCGCCAGATGTGGTCATATCTTGAAGGCGAGATTTCATACGACGAAATGGTTTACAGAGGTGTTTGCGCCACGAGGCAGTTAGCCAAGCGGCAGATAACCTGGTTGCGCGGGTGGGACGGCGTTCATTGGTTAGACAGTGAAAAGCCGCAACAATCGCACAACGATGTGTTACAGGTTATTGGTGCTATAGCGGGTTGAGTGTGTACAATTAAGTTGTATCGTGCGCAAAATTTTACGCAGTTTTCAGAACTCCCGGGTTCTAAGTACAAAACAAGCATATAAGGAAAAGATAGAATGGCTAAGGGGCAATCTTTACAAGATCCGTTCCTGAACGCACTGCGTCGGGAACGTGTTCCAGTTTCAATTTATTTGGTGAATGGTATTAAGCTGCAAGGGCAAATTGAGTCTTTCGATCAGTTCGTGATCCTGTTGAAAAACACGGTCAGCCAGATGGTCTATAAGCATGCTATCTCTACTGTTGTTCCGTCTCGCCCGGTTTCTCATCATAGCAACAACGCGGGTGGCGGCACTGGCAGTAACTACCATCATGGTAGCAATGCTCAGACGTCTGCGCAGCAGGACAGCGAAGAAACCGAATAAGGTTAATGGCTGTTTTTCCATGTCGGGGAGCCAGGATTCTGAGTTCCCCGCTGGTATTTTAGGAGAGTTTACGCTTGTTTGACCGTTATGAAGCCGGTGAGCAGGCGGTGCTGGTACACATCTATTTTTCGCAAGACAAAGACATAGAAGACCTCCAGGAGTTTGAATCTCTGGTCTCTTCTGCCGGTGTCGAAGCAATGCAGGTGATTACTGGTAGCCGTAAAGCGCCGCACCCTAAGTATTTTGTAGGTGAAGGTAAGGCTGTCGAAATTGCGGAAGCCGTAAAAGCGACAGGGGCTTCTGTTGTTTTATTTGATCACGCATTGAGTCCGGCCCAGGAACGTAACCTTGAAGGGTTATGCGAATGCCGGGTTATCGACCGTACAGGTCTGATATTGGATATTTTTGCTCAACGTGCGCGTACCCATGAAGGTAAATTGCAGGTTGAGCTGGCGCAGTTGCGCCATCTCGCTACGCGCCTGGTGCGTGGCTGGACCCACCTTGAAAGACAAAAGGGCGGGATTGGTTTGCGTGGCCCGGGTGAAACCCAGCTCGAAACTGACCGCCGTTTGCTGCGTAATCGTATTATGCAAATCCTCTCGCGGCTTGAGAAAGTGGAAAAGCAGCGAGAACAGGGACGCCGCTCGCGCAAGAAAGCGGATATTCCAACGGTGTCGCTGGTGGGTTATACCAACGCCGGCAAATCCTCCCTGTTTAACCAGATAACCGAGGCCCAGGTGTACGCGGCGGACCAACTGTTCGCCACGCTGGACCCCACCCTGCGTCGTATTGATGTCGCTGACGTAGGCGAAACCGTGTTGGCGGATACCGTTGGGTTTATCCGCCATTTGCCACACGATCTTGTGGCCGCGTTTAAAGCAACGCTGCAGGAAACCCGGCAGGCCACGTTGCTGTTGCATGTCATTGACGCCGCTGATGTGCGGTTGCAGGACAATATTGATGCCGTAAACATTGTGCTCGAGGAAATCGATGCGCATGAAATCCCGACGCTGCTTGTGATGAATAAGATCGATATGCTGGACGATTTTGAGCCACGTATTGACCGGGATGAAGAGAACAAACCGATTCGGGTCTGGTTATCTGCCCAGACCGGAGTGGGCGTACCACTGTTATTTCAGGCTTTAACTGAACGTCTGTCTGGCGAGGTGGCACAACATACGTTGCGCTTGCCGGCAAAAGAGGGGCGCCTGAGAAGTCGTTTTTATCAGCTTCAGGCCATCGAAAAAGAGTGGATGGAGGACGACGGGAGTCTGGGCATGCAGGTGCGCATGCCGATCGTGGACTGGCGTCGCCTCTGTAAACAAGAACCGGCACTGGAAGACTACGTCGTCTGACCGGTTGGAGATGGCTTGAAGATTTTTTCGCCTCTATACCTTTTGGATTTTGAGGTGCAGGAAGGCGGCAAGCCCAGAAATCCTCAGGAGCATGGTGAACCATGTGACTGAGGTTGATGGGTGTAGCCAACGCACATGCAGCACAAAAGACATAGGTATAGCACCGCATAACAAATATGGAGCACATACATGGCGTGGAATCAGCCCGGTAATAACGGACAAGACCGCGACCCGTGGGGAAGCAGCAAACCAGGCGGCAACTCTGAGGGAAATGGAAACAAAGGCGGTCGCGATCAGGGGCCACCTGATCTGGATGATATCTTCCGTAAGCTGAGCAAAAAACTCGGCGGCCTGGGCGGTGGCAAAGGCACCGGTTCTGGCGGAGGAAGCCAACAACCTTCAGGCCCGCGTGGCCACATTGGCGGACGTATCGTCAGCATCGTTGCGGCGGCTGCCGTCATTATCTGGGCTGCCAGTGGGTTCTACACCATTAAAGAAGCCGAGCGCGGCGTGGTAACGCGTTTTGGTAAGTTCAGCCATCTGGTTGAGCCTGGTCTGAACTGGAAACCCACTTTCATCGATAACGTGACGGCGGTAAACGTCGAGTCCGTTCGTGAGCTGGCGGCGTCCGGTGTGATGCTGACGTCTGATGAGAACGTGGTGCGTGTAGAGATGAACGTGCAGTACCGAGTGACCGATCCAGAGCGCTATCTCTTTAGCGTGACCAGCGCTGATGACAGCCTGCGTCAGGCTACCGACAGCGCGTTGCGTGGCGTAATCGGTAAATACTCCATGGACCGTATCCTCACCGAAGGCCGTACCGTTATTCGTAGCGATACCCAGCGTGAGCTGGAAGAGACCGTGCGTCCATACAACATGGGGATCACCCTGCTGGACGTCAACTTCCAGGCGGCACGTCCACCTGAAGAGGTGAAAGCCGCGTTTGATGATGCCATTGCTGCACGTGAAAACGAACAGCAATACATCCGTGAGGCAGAAGCCTATACCAACGAAGTGCAGCCGCGTGCTAACGGTCAGGCGCAGCGTATTCTGGAAGAAGCGCGCGCATACAAAACCCAGACCGTGCTGGAAGCGCAGGGTGAAGTGGCTCGCTTTGCAAAAATTTTGCCGGAGTATAAAGCCGCACCGCAGATTACCCGTGAGCGTCTCTATATCGAGACCATGGAAAAAGTGCTGAGCCACACCCGCAAAGTGCTGGTGAACGACAAAGGCGGCAACCTGATGGTTCTGCCGCTGGATCAGATGCTGAAAGGCGGTAACGCCCCTGCAGCAAAGAGTGACAGCAGTGGCGCAAACAATCTCCTGCGCCTGCCGCCTGCGTCCTCTTCTGGCTCAAGTGGCGCAAGCAACACATCGTCCGCTAACCAGGGCGACATCATGGACCAACGCCGTGCTAACGCGCAGCGTAACGACTACCAGCGTCAGGGGGAATAACGATGCGTAAGTCAGTTATCGCGATTATCATCATCGTGCTGGTAGCGCTCTACACCTCTGTTTTTGTGGTGAAAGAGGGCGAACGTGGCATCTCCTTGCGTTTCGGCAAGGTGCTGCGTGACGACGAAAACAAACCACGCGTCTTCGAGCCGGGTTTGCATTTCAAACTGCCGTTTATTGAAACCGTTAAAACACTCGATGCCCGTATCCAGACCATGGATAACCAGGCTGATCGTTTTGTAACGAAAGAGAAAAAAGACCTGATCGTCGACTCCTACATCAAGTGGCGAATCAGCGACTTCAGCCGTTACTACCTGGCAACCGGTGGTGGCGATGTGTCTCAGGCTGAGGTACTGCTGAAACGTAAATTCTCTGACCGTCTGCGTTCTGAGATCGGTCGTCTGGATGTGAAAGACATCGTGACCGATTCTCGTGGTCGTCTGACCCTGGAAGTGCGTGACGCGTTGAACTCCGGTTCTTCGGGTGCAGAAGGCGAAGTGGCAACACCTGCGGCTGATGATGCCATTGCCAAAGCGGCTCAGCGTGTAGCAACCGAAACCAACGGCAAAGTCCCGGTAGTGAATCCGAACAGTATGGCGGCACTGGGTATTGAAGTAGTGGATGTGCGCATCAAGCAGATCAACCTGCCAACTGAAGTCTCGGAAGCGATCTTCAACCGTATGCGCGCTGAGCGTGAAGCGGTTGCCCGTCGCCACCGCTCTCAGGGTCAGGAAGAGGCTGAAAAACTGCGTGCAACAGCGGATTACGAAGTCACCAAAACGTTAGCTGAAGCTGAGCGCCAGGGCCGCATTATGCGCGGTGAAGGCGATGCAGAAGCCGCTAAACTGTTTGCTGACGCCTTCAGCCAGGATCCGGACTTCTATGCCTTTATTCGTAGCTTGCGTGCCTATGAAAGCAGCTTCGAGAGCAATCAGGATGTCATGGTGCTCAGCCCGGACAGCGACTTCTTCCGCTATATGAAGTCGCCGACGCCCGTGACGCGCTAAGTTCACCTGACGGTAGAATAAAAAAACCACCGGCTCCTCAAAGAGCGGTGGTTTTCTTTTTATAAGGATAAAAATGAACGCAACAATTTGGCTGGCGCTGGCCCTTGTTTTGGTCCTGGAAGGGTTAGGCCCGATGCTTTACCCGCGTGCCTGGCGCCGGATGATCGCGACGATGAGTAGTCTGCCGGATAATATTTTACGCCGCTTCGGCGGGGGACTTGTGGTCGCTGGCATCGTTGTCTACTACATGTTGAGGAAAACGATTGGCTGATCAAAAAGCGGTCAGTTTTGCCTTAATTTGGGTACAAAAAGTGCTGTCTATCTGAAAATCCGATGGTAGAATCCATTTTTAAGCAAACGGTGATTTTGAAAAATGGGTAACAACGTCGTCGTACTGGGCACCCAATGGGGTGACGAAGGTAAAGGGAAGATTGTTGATCTTCTGACTGAACGGGCTAAATATGTTGTACGCTACCAGGGCGGTCACAACGCAGGCCATACTCTCGTAATCAACGGTGAAAAAACCGTCCTCCATCTGATTCCATCAGGCATCCTCCGCGAAAACGTAACCAGCATCATCGGCAACGGTGTTGTGCTGTCTCCGGCTGCGCTGATGAAAGAGATGAAAGGTCTGGAAGACCGTGGTGTCCCGGTTCGTGAACGCCTGCTGTTGTCCGAAGCCTGCCCGCTGATCCTTGATTATCACGTGGCGCTGGACGTAGCACGTGAGAAAGCGCGCGGTGCGAAAGCTATCGGCACTACCGGTCGCGGTATCGGGCCAGCTTATGAAGATAAGGTGGCACGTCGCGGTCTGCGCGTTGGCGATCTGTTCGACAAAGCGACCTTTGCTGACAAACTGAAAGAAGTGATGGAATATCACAACTTCCAGTTGGTGAATTTCTATAAAGCAGAAGCCGTTGACTACCAGAAAGTGCTGGACGATGTGATGGCGATTGCCGACATCCTCACTGCGATGGTTGTTGATGTTTCCGATCTGCTGGACCAGGCGCGTCAGCGTGGCGATTTCGTCATGTTTGAAGGCGCGCAGGGTACGCTGCTGGATATCGACCACGGTACCTATCCGTACGTGACCTCTTCTAACACCACCGCGGGTGGCGTGGCGACCGGCTCCGGCCTGGGTCCACGTTATGTCGATTACGTTCTTGGGATCATCAAAGCCTACTCCACGCGCGTGGGTGCAGGTCCGTTCCCGACTGAACTGTTTGACGACATCGGTGAGTTCCTGTGCAAGCAGGGCAACGAATTCGGTGCCACCACTGGCCGCCGCCGTCGTACGGGCTGGCTGGATATCGTTGCGATCCGTCGCGCGGTGCAGATCAACTCCCTGTCTGGTTTCTGCCTGACCAAGCTGGACGTGCTGGATGGTCTGAAAGAAGTGAAAATCTGCGTGGGTTACCGCATGCCGGATGGCCGTGAAGTCACCACGACTCCGCTGGCTGCCGACAACTGGGAAGGTATTGAGCCGATTTATGAATCAATGCCGGGCTGGTCTGAAACCACCTTTGGTGTGAAAACGCGTGATGGCCTGCCACAGGCTGCGCTGGACTACATCAAACGCATTGAAGAACTGACTGGCGTGCCGATCGACATCATCTCTACCGGTCCGGACCGTTCTGAAACGATGATCCTGCGCGACCCGTTCGACGCATAATCATCATCAGGGGCTTGCCAGGCAAGCCCCTTGTTCCTGCTTTTTCCCCCTCCCATTCAAATAAATTAGCGGCATTCCTGCTGGCTGGTTTATCATCAATAGAGTCAATACCTGCGGGTATCTCATTTTTCCCCTGTTTCTGAGGTTGATGTGCAGTTAACGAGTTTTACGGATTACGGATTACGTGCGTTGATTTATATGGCGTCATTGCCAGAAGGGAAAATGACGAATATCACCGAAGTCACTGAGATTTATGGTGTGTCCCGTAATCATATGGTCAAAATAATCAACCAACTTAGTCGTGAAGGCTACGTAATGGCCGTCAGGGGAAAAAACGGCGGGATTCGGCTGGGTAAACCTGCAAGAGACATTCGCATTGGCGATGTCGTGCGTGACCTGGAGCCGCTTACGTTGGTGAACTGCCACAGTGCGTTTTGCCATATTACTTCCGCCTGCCGTCTCAAGCTGGCGCTTTCCAAGGCCGTACAGAGTTTCCTTATGGAACTGGATAACTATACGCTGGCCGAATTGGTTGAAGAGAATCAACCGCTTTACAAATTACTGTTGGTGGAAGAATAAAGCCTGAACATTGAAGGGACTTTCACCAGAGATGACAACGGAGGAACCGCTATGTCACACGATCCTTTCCTGGAACGCGAAGCTGAAAAATATTCTAACCCCATCCCCAGCCGCGAATTTATCCTCGAACACCTCACTAAACGTGAAAAACCCGCCAATCGCGAAGAACTGGCGGTAGAACTCAATATTGAAGGCGAAGAACAGCAAGAAGCCCTGCGCCGCCGCCTGCGTGCCATGGAGCGCGATGGTCAACTGGTCTTCACCCGCCGCCAGTGTTACGCCCTGCCAGAACGTCTCGACCTGCTGAAAGGCATGGTTATTGGTCACCGTGATGGTTTTGGCTTCCTGCGCGTCGAAGGCCGCAAAGATGACCTCTATCTTTCCAGCGAACAGATGAAAATGTGCATGCACGGCGACCAGATTCTGGCTCAGCCGATGGGTGCCGACCGTAAAGGCCGTCGCGAAGCACGTGTTGTGCGCATCCTGGTACCGAAAACGGGCCAGATTGTGGGCCGTTACTTTACCGACGCGGGCGTAGGCTTTGTTGTGCCTGACGACAGCCGCTTGAGCTTTGACATTCTGGTGCCGCCGGAAGAGACGATGGGCGCGCGTATGGGCTTTGTGGTGGTGGTCGAACTGACCCAGCGCCCGACCCGTCGCACCAAAGCCATCGGTAAAATTGTTGAGGTATTGGGCGACAACATGGGCACCGGCATGGCCGTTGATATGGCGCTGCGTACCCATGAAATTCCGTATGTCTGGCCGCCAGCGGTTGAGCAACAGATTTCCGGGCTGAAGGAACAGGTGCCGGAAGAAGCCAAAATTGGTCGCATCGATCTGCGTTCACTACCACTGGTCACCATCGACGGTGAAGATGCCCGTGACTTCGACGACGCCGTTCACTGTGAGAAGAAACGCGGCGGTGGCTGGCGCTTATGGGTGGCTATTGCCGACGTCAGCTACTACGTCCGTCCGGGCACGCCGCTGGATGATGAAGCCCGTGGCCGTGGGACCTCGGTCTATTTCCCATCCCAGGTTGTGCCGATGCTGCCGGAAGTGCTCTCCAACGGCCTGTGCTCACTCAACCCGCAGGTTGACCGGCTGTGCATGGTTTGCGAAATGACCATTTCAGCAAAAGGCCGCCTGACAAGTTACACCTTCTACGAAGCGGTAATGAGCTCCCATGCCCGTCTGACCTACAACAAGGTCTGGCATATACTGCAAGGCGATCAGGATCTGCGTGAGCAGTACGCACCGCTGGTTAAGCATATCGAAGAGCTGCATAACCTCTATAAAGTTCTTGATGCCTCCCGTGCCGAACGTGGCGGTATCTCTTTTGAGAGCGAAGAAGCGAAGTTCATCTTCAACGCCGAGCGTCGTATTGAACGCATTGAGCAAACTCAGCGCAATGATGCCCATAAGCTGATTGAAGAGTGCATGATCCTCGCGAATATCTCGGCGGCGCGTTTCGTTGAGAAAGAGCATGAACCTGCGCTGTTCCGTATCCACGACAAGCCAACCACTGAAGCGATCACCTCCTTCCGTACCGTTCTGGCGGAACTGGGGCTGGAACTGCCCGGCGGTAACAAGCCGGAGCCTGCGGATTATGCCGCGCTGCTTGAGTCCATCGCCGATCGTCCCGATCATGAAATGCTGCAAACCATGCTGCTGCGTTCCATGAAGCAGGCGGTCTATGATCCGGAAAACCGCGGTCACTTTGGCCTGGCACTGCAATCTTATGCGCACTTCACCTCGCCGATCCGTCGTTATCCTGACCTGTCGCTGCACCGCGCCATCAAATATCTGCTGGCGAAGGATGAGGGGCATACCGGCAACAGCACTGAGACTGGCGGCTGGCACTACTCTCTGGAAGAGATGCTGCAACTGGGCCAGCACTGTTCAATGACCGAACGCCGCGCGGATGAAGCGACCCGTGAAGTCTCTGACTGGCTGAAGTGCGACTTTATGCAGGATCAGGTGGGCAACACCTTCCCTGGCGTGATTGCCAGCGTGACCGGCTTTGGCTTCTTTGTGCGCCTGACCGATCTGTTTATCGACGGTCTGGTGCATGTCTCGACGCTGGATAACGACTACTATCGCTTCGACCAGGTGGGCCAGCGTCTGATTGGCGAATCGGGCGGTCAGACTTACCGTCTGGGCGACAAAGTGGAAGTGCGTGTGGAAGCGGTCAACATGGACGAGCGTAAAATCGACTTCTCGTTGATTTCCAGCGAGCGTGGCCCGCGTAATGTGGGTAAAACCGCACGTGAAAACGCGAAGAAAGGCAGCGCCGCCAGGCCTTCGGGCAAACGTCGTCAGAGCGGAAAGAAAGTCAATTTCGAGCCTGATAGCGCATTTCGGAAAGCGAAAGAACCTGCGAAACCGAAGAAAGAAAAAAGCGTGAAAAAACCGTCGGTAAAAACGCAAAAAATTGCCGCAGCGACCAAAGCGAAGCGTGCGTCAAAAAAGAGTGACGCTGAATAATTAGCCCGTAAATATCGACTCATAACCCCTCTCCATGCAGAGGGGTTATTCTTTTTTAACGTAATATATTCCCGCGCGTAATAGATATAGCCCTCCGGACGGTTATTTCCCTGCTTAGTTAAATTGTGAAAATCGATATTTATTATTGGTGATTAGCCGCCAGAATCAGATGTGTATAGTGACTTGCATCAGCTATTCGCTTATTTAGCAAGGAGTCACCCCATGCACCTGGCGCGTTTTCCCCGACTGTCACTCGGCCATTTTCCTACTCCACTGGAGCCATTAAATAATCTCACTGCCTTGCTCGGTGGTCCCAAAATATGGATTAAGCGTGATGATGCAACGGGACTTGCCAGCGGCGGAAATAAAACCCGCAAACTGGAATTTCTGCTGGCCGATGCGCTGGAGAAAAAAGCCGACGTCATTATTACCCAGGGCGCAACGCAATCTAACCATGTGCGCCAGACCATTGCCGGGGCGGCAAAATTGGGGCTTGCCGCGAAAGTGTTGCTGGAAAAACGGGTCACTGATTTTGGTGAAGATTACCAGCGCTCCGGCAACGTCCTGTTGGATGATTTGCTGGGGGGCGAAATTGTCGCGCATCTGCCGGGCGGCACCGACATGCAGCAGGCGATGGAGGAGTATGCTGCGACGCTGCGTGAACAAGGGCATAACCCCTACATCATCCCTGGCGGTGGGTCTAACCCGATTGGTGCGCTGGGCTACGTCGCCTGCGCCGAAGAGCTCCTCTATCAATCTTCACAGTTACGTTTGCGTATTGATCATGTGGTGCACGCCACCGGCAGCACCGGCACCCAGGCCGGGCTGGTCGCCGGGTTTACCGCAACGAACAGCCAGGTGCCGGTGCTGGGGATAAGCGTTCGCGCACCCAGGGCAAAACAGGAAGAGAACGTCTGGAATCTGGCTTCACGCACCCTGGCGTTGCTGGGTGTGCCGGGTGAGCTGCCGCGTGAGGCGGTGGTGGCGAACAGCGATTACGTCGGTGACGGCTACGGTCTGCCGGCCGAGAGTATGCTGGAGGCGCTGACCCTCTTTGCGCGTCACGAAGGCATTCTGCTGGATCCGGTCTATTCCGGGAAAGGGGCTGCCGGGCTTATCGACCTGATTCGTAAAGGCCATTTCCGTAAGGATGAGAACGTGGTGTTTATCCACACCGGTGGTTCCGTTGGCCTGTTTGGCTATCGCCAGGTGCTGGAGGCGCATGCCCGTCATGGCTAAGCCTTTCTTGCTTGGTGTGCTGGGCGGCATGGGGCCGCTCGCCACCCTTGATTTTCAGCACCAATTGCTCGACGTCACCCCGGCGCAGAGCGATCAGCATCACCTGCCATCGGTGGTCTGGAACGTGCCGCAAATCGCCGACCGGCAAAAAGCGCTGGCTGGGGTTGGCCCGTCGCCATTGCCTCAACTGCTTGAGGGCATTGAAAAACTGAATCGGGCGGGGGCGAGCCATATCGCGATCCCCTGCAATACCGCACACCACTGGTATCCGCAGCTCCGCGCCGCCAGCGATGCGCCCATTTTGCACATCGTAGATGCCACCCTGGATGCGCTGCTAACGGCGGCTAACAAGCCCGAACGTGTGGGCATTATCGCCACCAAAGGGACGCTGGACGCCGGCTGGTTTCAGCAGCGTTTCAGTGAACAGGGCATTGAATCCATTACGCCCACCGAAGACGAACTGGCGGAGTGGTTTGTGCCCGGCTGCTATGCGGTGAAGCGCGGCAAACTGGCTGAAGGCGGCGAGCTGCTCTCATTGCAGGCGCAGGCGCTGATGGCGCGCGGCGCGCAGCAACTGGTGCTGGCCTGCACGGAAGTCCCGGTGGCGCTGCGTGCGGTGGATGCACCGTTCCTGTCACTTACCTACGACCCCGCACGCGCGCTGGCCGAGCGATGTTCCCGCCTCTGGCAGGACTATCGCCTCACGCAGCTGGCATAAAACAACACGCTTTGATTGACCCTTTTCTCCTGCGTCGCGGGAGAAATGACGCGCATTTACCGCAAGGAAAAACAAATGAAAAAAACGCTCGGAATATTACTCGCCGCAGGCAGCCTGTGGGCCAATATCAGTATGGCCGCCAATCCTCCTGAAGTCCGCGTGGCTTATAGCGGCGGCTCGCAGGTATTAATGCTCGCCAAAGCCGACGGCTCTTTAGATAAAACCTTACACAGCCAGGTGAAGTGGGTGCAATTTGCGTCCGGTGCCGATGCCCTTAATTATTTCGCCAGCAATGCGATTGATATTGCCAATTTTGGCTCCAGTCCGGCAACCGCAGGTATTGTCCGCAAATTGCCTGTGGAAATTATTGGCGTCTCAGGCGTCATTGCCAGCTATGAACGTTTAATTGGCAAAGACGGCATCAACACGATTAAAGATATTGAAGGGAAGCGCGTGGCCTATCCGCCAAATTCTACGGCGGCTTATGCTCTGGAAGCGGCAATCAGCGTCAATAAACTCGATCGCAGCAAAATAACGCTGTTGCCTTTGCGCCCGGCAGAGATGGTGGCGGCGTGGAAACGCGGCGATATTGACGCAGGGTACGTCTGGGCCCCCTTTGCGCAGGAGCTGGAATCCTCCGGCGGCCATCAGGTCTTTGCCACCAAAGATCTGCAGAAAGATGGTTACCTGATTTACAACAACTACGTGGTACGCAAGGCCTTTGCCGAACAGTACCCGGAAGCAGTGAGCGCCTTCCTGCGCGTGCATCAGCAGAAAGTCGACGATTTTAAGAAAGACCCGGAAAGCGCTGCCGCCATCGTTGCGAAAGAAGTAGGCGCACCGGTCACCACTGCTGCCAATACGCTGGGCGGGCTGGAGTACCCAACGCTTGCTGAGCAGGGCACTGCGGCCTGGCTGGGTAACGGCACGGACACCACCCATAGCGGCATCGGCAAGGCGCTGACTAAAACCTCTAACTTCCTCGCAGGCATTGGCGAAATTCGTAAGCAGGATATCCCGGACAACTGGGACACGGCGATTGATTCTCGTTACATCCGGGAAGCGGCGGCAAAATGAAAGTAGGTCAGCATATCGCCATCAGCGTGTTTTCGGTGGCGGTTTTCTTCGCGCTCTGGCAACTGGCGGCCACCCGGCAATGGGTGGACCCGCTGTTACTGCCGTCACTCACCGATATTGGCCTGACGGCTGAAGAGCTGCTGGCGGACGGTTACCGCCAGGTCCCGCTCTGGCAGCATGTGGCGGTGAGCCTGGCCCGTGCGCTGAGCGCTTTTGCGGTCGCGATTGTGCTGGGTATCCCGCTCGGACTGCTGATGGGGCTGTCGCCCGGTTTGTCCGCGGTGCTTAACCCGTTTGTGCAGTTCCTGCGCCCGTTACCGAAAATCGCGCTGATCCCGCTGGCCGTGGTCTGGCTGGGGATAGGGGAAGCGTCGAAATTCTTCCTGATCTTTATCGCCACCTTCCTGAGTGTGGTGGTGGGGGCGTCGGCGGCGGTGGAGCGGATTGGTCGGGCACGCATACGGGTCGCGCAAACGCTGGGCGCCACCAAAGGGCAGATTTTCCTGCGCGTGGTGCTGCCGGATGCCCTGCCGGATCTCTTTACCACCGTCAGGCTCTCTATTGGTATTGGCTGGACCTCGTTGATTGCCGCTGAGATGGTCGCCGCCAGTTCAGGCCTCGGCTGGATGGTGATTAACGCCAGCTCTTATTTGCGTACCGATATCGTCATGCTCGGCATCCTGCTCTTGGGCGGGACGGGGTATCTGTTGGATTTATTACTGCTGGGGCTGCAACGTCTGTTTGTCCCATGGGCGGGGAAAGAATAATGAGTGCCATCGCGCTTGAAAATGTCTCCCTCTCGTTTGCGGCTAAACCGCAGCCGTTTACGGTGCTGGAGGGGATAGATCTCACCCTCGATAAAGGGGAGTTTGTCGTACTGTTAGGCCCGTCGGGCTGCGGCAAATCCACCATTCTCAACCTCGTCGCCGGGTTTACCAAACCGGACAGCGGCCGCGTGCTGGCGAGCGGAAAACCGGTGCGGCAGCCGGGGCCGGAGCGCGGCATGATTTTCCAGCAGCCGAATCTGTTCCCGTGGCTGTCGGTGCTGGATAACGTCACCTTTGGCCCGCGCCTGGGCCGCTATCAAAAAGAAGAGGTCAATGCGCGGGCGCAGGACTGGCTGAACCGCGTGGGCCTGAAAGGCTTTGAGCAGCATGCGCCGTGGCAGCTTTCCGGGGGTATGAAGCAGCGTGTGGCGCTGGCCCGCGCCTGGCTGCCGGGGCCAGAAGTGCTGCTGCTGGATGAACCCTTCGGCGCACTGGATGCACAAACCCGCCTGATGATGCAGGAGCTGCTGCGTGAAGCCTGGCTGACGACCGGCACCACGCTGCTGTTCGTCACCCACGATGTGGAAGAAGCACTGTTTCTGGCCGACCGCATTCTGGTGATGTCGGCCAAACCGGGAAAAATCGTCGAAGAGATTGTCCTGCCCTTTGGCCGCGAGCGCGATATCGAAACGCTGGCGGAGCACCCGCGTTACGGCGAAATCAAGCAGCACGTTTTACACCGCGTCCGCCAGGAGGCGAAGCGTCATTTAGGTTAACTCCCTGTTCCCGGTGTCGGGAATGAATCAACTGTCATTACTGAGGTGGAAGCAATGAGCACGAGCGAATTACGAGACCGTCTGGAAGAGAGCATTCATCAGCACCGCGACGAGTATGTGGCAATAGCCAAAGATATTCATGCCCATCCCGAAACCGGGAATAACGAGTATTACGCCAACGGGGTGCTGACCCAACTGCTGGAGAAGCATGGCTTTACCGTGACCTCCAACGTGGCCGGGCACGAGACCGCCTTTTACGCCGTCAAAGAGAGCGGTAAACCGGGGCCAACCATTGCGTATCTGGCGGAATACGATGCGCTGATCGACATTGGTCACGCCTGCGGACACAACATCATTGGCGTCACCAGCATTGCGGCGGCGGTAGCCTTAAGTCAGGTGCTGGATCAGACCGGCGGTAAAGTGGTAGTGCTCGGCACTCCGGCGGAAGAGGGTGGACTGCGCGGTAAAGGCGGCGCGAACGGTAACGTGAAAGCCCGCTTTGTTGAGCATGGCTTCCTTGATAATGTTGATGTCGCACTGATGGTGCACCCGGCAGGTAAAACCCGCCTTTCCGGCCCGTCGCTGGCCAACAATCATCTCTATTTCCATTTCTACGGTAAGCCTTCCCATGCGGGGAGCTCGCCGCACAAAGGGGTCAACGCGCTGGATGCGCTGGTCCTGCTCTACAACGGCATCAGCGTGCTGCGCCAGCAGTTGCCGGACGGGATTCGCGTCCACGGCATTATCACTAACGGCGGTCAGGCTCCAAACGTGATCCCGGAATACGCTTCCGCCCACTACTACATTCGCGCCCATACCCGCGAAGAGGTGCTGGCGCTTGAGCCGCGCATCCGCGCCATTGCCGAAGGCGTTGCACTGGCAACCGGCACCACGGTGAAAATTGAGCACCAGGTTGGCCCGCGTGATTTCAACATCAACCATACCCTGAACAGCGTCCTGCTCGACGAGTTCACCGCCGCCGGGGAAGAGGTCGAGCTGAAAGAGAAAGAGGGGCTGGGTTCAACCGACGCCGGCGATATCAGCCATGCGGTACCGACCGGACACCCCTATATCAAAATCGGCCCGGACGATCTTATCGGTCACACCGTGGCATTCCGTGAAGCAGCGAACTCGGTAAAAGGCTACGAAGCCCTGGTCACCGGCGCGCAGGTGCTGGCGCGTACCGGCCTGCGTTTACTGACCGATGCGGCGCTGTTGCAGGAAACCAAAGATGAATTCGCCGGGCGCAGTACTGCGACCCAGGCTGCCTGATACCCGACTGGAGCCACAACATAATGAAAATGCTGTTTTCTGCCGCCGCGCTGATGCTGGCGGCGGTTTTACCTCTGGGGAATGCGCAGGCGGAAACCGTTAATCGGAACGCCACGCTCAATATCGCTTACGGTAACCGTCCGGGAACGCTGGACCCGTATCTCACCACCAACAACGCCACTTCGGATGTGGACCGCCATATCTTCGAGACGCTATTTACCATTAATGCCCGCTACGAGCCGGTGCCGGAGCTGGTGCAGAGCTACACACTAAGCGACGATCGCAAAACCTACACCTTCGTATTGCGTGATGGTATTCATTTCCACGACGGACAGTTGCTTACCGCCGATGACGTGGTGGCCTCCATGAACCGCTGGCTCACTGTGTCGACCCAGGGTAAAGCCAACCTGCCGGGCGTGCAGTTCAGCAAAGTCGACGACAAGACCGTCACCTTTACCCTGCCCGCGCCGTCGCTCATTACTCTCAACGTGCTGGCGGACGTGAAAAACATCGCTGCCATCATGCCGAAACGCATTATTGATGAAGCGAACAGCAGTAAAAAACCGGTCACTGAACTGATTGGCACCGGCCCCTACAAGCTGGCGGAATTTAAAGCCGGAGATTATCTGCATCTGACCCGTTACGACCAGTATGCCTCGCGTACCGAAGCGGCCAGCGGGCTGTCCGGGCAGAAAAAAGCGGACGTCAAAGACATCTGGTTCCGCTACATCACTGATGAGTCCACCCGCCTGGCGGGGGCGATGACCGGGGAGTATGACCTGGTGTTCCAGTTGCCGAAGGACAATATCGATACCCTCGCCAGCGCGCCGGACATTTCGCTGTTCCAGCCGCAAAGCGGTGGTTCGCTTATCACTTATCTGTTTAATAAAAATCAGGGGCCGTTTGCCAACGTCAAGCTGCGCCAGGCGTTTAACCTGGCGCTGGATGTGCACCAGACTCTGCTGGCGGGCTATAGCGATCCGCGCTTCTTTAAAGAGGGGCCATCGCTGGGCTTCCCGGATCAGGTGGACTGGTACAGCGATGCCGGTAAGCCGTACTGGAATCAGCATAAGCTGGATGAGGCGCGCAAGCTGGTACAAGAGTCGGGCTATAAAGGCGAAGAGGTGGTGATTATCGCCACCAAAGAGTATGCCGAGCTGTATAACCTGGCGATCGTCGCCCAGCAGGTGCTCAAACAGATTGGCGTGAAGTCCCGTCTCGATGTTTACGACTGGCCGACGGTGCTGCAGCGCCGCCAGGATCCGAAAAACTTCGATCTCTGTGCGCTGGAGTTCACCATGCGCCAGGTGCTGCATCAGTATCCGTTCCTCGACTCGCGGGCAAAATTCCCGGGATTAAGCGATAGCCCGGAAATTGACGGCGTGCTGGATGCCATCAAGCAGGCCGCGACCCTGAAAGAGACGCGTCCGCTGGTGGATAAACTCAACGTTCTGCTCTGGCAGTACCTGCCGGTGATTGTGCTGGGGCGCACCACGCCGGATGCGGTCGCGATTAAAAACAACGTTAAAGGTTATCAGGATCTGAGCGGGCCGATTCTGTGGAACCTGAGCGTCACTCAGCCCTGACGGGAGAAGGCGATGAAACGATACCTCTTTCACCGCCTGCTGGCGCTGCTGCCGGTACTGCTGGTGGTTTCGGTGGTGGTGTTCTGTTTGATTCATCTGGCGCCGGGCGATCCGGCGCTGGTTATCCTCGGTAACGATGCAAGCCCGGCTGACGTTGCCGCTATGCGCCAACAGATGGGGCTGGACAGGCCGCTGCTGGTGCAGTTTGTCAGTTGGTTTGCTGGCATCTTAACGGGCGACCTCGGTCATTCGCTGTTTCTTAATACCAGCGTGATGACCCTCTTTTTACAGCATCTGACCCCGACGCTGGCGCTGGCGCTCTATGCCCAGGCCATCGCGCTGGTGCTTGGGCTGCTCGGCGGTGTGGTGAGTGCGTGGCAGCATGGTGGTGTTATCGATAAAGCCATTCGTGCGCTCGCCACCTTAGGCATGTCAGTCCCCGGCTTTCTGCTGGGGCTGTTTCTGATCTTCTTTTTTGCCGTCCAGCTGCGCTGGTTCCCGGTGGTAGGGTACCGCTCTACCAACGACTCGCTGTGGCTTAACGTCTGGTATCTCACCCTGCCGGCGTTCGCGCTGGGGTTGCGCATTGCGGCACTGATTGCCCGTATGACCCGGGCGGTGATGCTGGATGTGATGCAGGAGCATTTTATCAGCACGGCGCGGGCGAAAGGGGTGCCGGAGCGGTTGGTGCTGCTGCGCCATACGTTGCGTAATGCGCTGATCCCGATTCTGACTATTTGTGGGGAATCCTTCGCCTCACTGGTGACGGGCACGATTGTCATTGAGAGCGTGTTCGGCATTCCCGGCGTTGGCTCATTGATTGTTGATTCGATAGAGCGGCGCGACGTGACGGTGATTCAGGGCGTAGTGCTGCTGATTACCGTGTGCTATGTGCTGGTGAATCTGGCGGTGGATCTGCTGAGCTACCTTGCCGATCCACGTTTGTCCGTTGAGGGGGAAAGCCGCTGATGATCGGAAAAAATCCCGGAGTCTGGATCTGGCCCGCGCTGTTGCTGGCGATCGTGCTGCTGTCGTTTTTTGCCAGCGCCATCAGCCCCTACGACCCTTACAGCATCGACCCGCTGAGCCGCCTGAAGCCGCCTTCGTTACAACATTGGTTCGGAACCGACAACTTTGGTCGCGATCTCTTTGTGCGTGTCGCACTGGCGGTGCGCGTATCGCTGTCGGTGGGTGCGGCGGTGGCGGTAATTGCAGGTGTAACAGGCCTGGCCATCGGTCTGCTGTGCGCCTGGTATCGTCCGGTGGATCGCATTCTGATGCGCGTCTGCGACGGACTCTTTGCCTTCCCGTCGCTGCTGCTGGCGATTGCGATTGTTGGCGTGTTAGGGCCAAAAATCAGCAACGTGGTGCTGGCGTTGTCGCTGGTCTACGTGCCGTCGATTGCCCGTGTGATTCGCGGTGCGGCGATGGTCATCAAAGAGAAAAACTTTATCGAGGCACTGCGGGCGCAGGGGGCATCGGCCTCACGCATTATCTGGCTGCATCTGCTGCCGAATGTGGTGTCGCCGTTTATCGTGCAGGTGAGCTGGGTCTTCTCGGTCGCCATTCTCACCGAGGCGGCGCTCAGTTTTCTCGGTTCCGGCGTGCCTCCGCCGATGCCCAGCCTGGGTAACCTTCTGCTGGAAGGAAAAGCCGTGATCTTTACCGCCTGGTGGATGACCTTCTTCCCTGGGGCGGCCATTGTGCTGCTGATTCTGGGGTTGAATATTATCGGCGACGATCTGCGCGACAGCGCCGATCCTGGCCTGAAACCACTGCCACGGCGCGTGCTGCGCTTGCTAAAACAGGGAGGGCGTCATGGCTGAGACATTGCTACAGGTCAGGCACCTTGAAGTCAATTTCGCCACCCGTCAGGGGGTGATATCCCCCGTGCGCGGCGTCTCTTTTGAGGTAAACGCCCATGAAACGTTGGGCATTATTGGCGAGTCAGGCTGTGGTAAAAGCGTCACCGCCCAGGCCCTGATGGGGCTGCTCTCACCCCGCACGACGCGGATTGAAGGGGAGGTGATGCTGGCAGGCCAGGCGTTGCATACGCTCTCCGCCAGGGCGCGTCGGCAGCGCAGCGGTCGCGATATGGCAATGATTTTCCAGGACCCGCTTGCCAGCCTCAATCCGGTGATGACCGTCGGCTATCAAATTGCGGAAAGTTTACGCTTACATACCACGCTGACTCGCCGCCAGCGGCAGGAAAAAATCCTCAGCCTGCTCGAACAGGTCGGCATACCCGACCCTGGCCGTTGTGCCAGCGCCTGGCCCCATGAGCTCTCCGGCGGGATGCGCCAGCGGGTGATGATCGCAATGGCGATTGCCACCTCGCCATCGCTGCTGATTGCTGACGAGCCCACCACCGCGCTGGATGCCACTATTCAGGCACAAATCCTCGACTTGCTGGATGACATCAAACAGCAGACGGGCATGGGTATCGTGTTTATTACCCACGATCTCAGCGTGGTGGCGCGGTTGTGCCAGCGTGTAGTGGTGCTCTATGCCGGTCAGGTTGTCGAAGAGACCGACGTCCACACGCTTTTTGCCAGCCCGCGCCATCCTTACACGCGGGCGCTGCTGGCGGCTCGTCCATCGGTGGAGCACCAATCAAAAACCCCGCTGGCAGAAATTCGCGGCCAGGTTCCCTCGTTGCATGATTTACCGGCTGGCTGTACCTATGCCGATCGCTGCCCGCTGGCGCAGCCGCGTTGTCGGGCACAACCGCCGGCGTTGCGAAAGGTAAACGGTGAACATCACAACGTGCGCTGCTGGCGCGCAGACGAAACGGAGGGGTTACCGGGATGACGGCACTTTTGCAGGTGAACAACTTATCCAGAACCTTTCACCGCCGTGGGCAGACGGTGCAGGCGGTGGACAACGTCAGTTTCTCGATTAACGCCGGGGAAACCTGGGCGCTGGTGGGAGAATCTGGCAGTGGTAAAAGTACCACCGGACGGTTGATTCTGGGGCTGACGCCAGCCTCAGGTGGCGAGGTGCACTTTGAGGGGCAGTCGCTGCTGGGGCAAAGTGCCACGCAGTGGCAGCGGGTGCGTCGGGAGATGCAGATGATTTTTCAGGACCCGCTCTCCTCCCTCGACCCAAAGCGCAGCATTGGCTACAGCCTGGAGGAGCCGCTTATCATCCACGGTGTCAAAAATCGCAAAGCACAGGTCGCAGAAATGCTGGAGCATGTAGGGCTACGCCCGCAGGATGTCGCCCGCTACCCGCACGAATTCTCCGGCGGTCAGCGCCAGCGAATCGGCATTGCCAGGGCGTTGATTCTAAAGCCTAAGCTCATTATCTGCGATGAGCCCGTCTCCGCACTGGACGTTTCCATTCAGTCGCAAATCCTCAACCTGCTGATGTCACTCCAGCGGGAATATGGGCTGGCCTATCTGTTTATCTCTCACGATTTAAACGTGGTGCGCCATATTGCTGACCGTGTGGGGGTGATGTACCGCGGCAAGATTGTGGAGCAGGGGGAGAGCGAGCGCATCTTCACCCAGCCGACGCAGGACTACACGCGCTATTTACTGAGTGCGCGGCTGCCTGAATACCCGGTGACTTACGAGGCCAGACGCGCGGTGGTGAACGGTTGAACGTTCAGGAGTCGATTTGAAGGCTATGTCGGTTATAATGGGGCGATGTGAATGTCTCACAGCTTCTTTAACCCGGCGATATCGCCTCAAATGAGTACCATTGATGAGTGAAATGATTTACGGCATCCATGCGGTGCAGGCCCTGCTGGAACGCGCTCCGGAGCGTTTTCAGGAAGTCTTTATTCTTAAGGGTCGCGAAGACAAACGCCTGATGCCCCTGATCCATGCGCTGGAAGCGCAGGGTGTCGTGATTCAGGTCGCTAACCGTCAATATCTGGATGAGAAAAGCGAAGGCGCGGTTCATCAGGGCATCATCGCCCGCGTGAAGCCAGGCCGTCAGTACCAGGAAAACGATCTGCCGGATCTGATCGCCAGCCTCGATCAGCCTTTCTTCTTGATCCTCGATGGCGTCACCGATCCACACAATCTGGGGGCCTGCCTGCGTAGCGCCGATGCGGCGGGCGTTCACGCTATCATCGTGCCGAAAGACAAATCAGCCCAGTTAAACGCGACCGCCAAAAAAGTGGCCTGTGGTGCGGCAGAAAACGTCCCGCTGATCCGGGTGACCAACCTGGCGCGTACCATGCGGTTGCTGCAGGAAGAGAATATCTGGATTGTCGGCACTGCGGGTGAAGCTGACCACACCCTGTTCCAGAGCAAAATGACCGGCCCGATGGCGCTGGTGATGGGTGCGGAAGGTGAGGGGATGCGTCGTCTGACACGTGAGCATTGCGATGAGTTGATCAGCATTCCGATGGCGGGCAGCGTGTCGTCACTGAACGTGTCGGTCGCCACCGGCATCTGCCTGTTCGAAGCCGTTCGCCAGCGCACAAAATAAACTGCAAAAGGCAACGTAAGTTGCCTTTTTAGTGTTTGCACCCTCTCCCTCAAGGGCTGAGGGAGCCCCAGTAACAGTACGTATTACAGCGATAACACTGCGCCATGAGAATAAAACAGTCACCGCGATGACTGGGTCCGGCTGAAAATCGACGAAGCGTATCCGCAAGGCCGGGGCGCCGCGCAGGGATGCGCGGCGAGGGCGACTTTACACGGACGTTACCTTCGCCCGTCCCCGATTAGCCTGAAGGAATATGCGCAGTGGACCGCGCCAGCGGCGATTTTCCTGGCCGGGAGCCCGGGTCGCCAGGGTGGTGGCGGTGAACCACCCTGGCACGTTCACAGGTTTATAGAAAAGCAAGGAACATAAGGTGAACGGAATAACCCTCAGAGCCGCATGTTTCCCCTCACCCTTACCCTCTCCCCAAAGAGGAGAGGGGACTGTCCGTGCACGCATTATTTGTGGGGATCCCTCCCCCCGTTGATCTGAACCCCGAAACCTGGAATCCCAAACCAGTTTTTCGGAGGTTCTTATGAAGTACACATTCGACATTAAGCTGGCCGCCGTCCGGGCGTATGTGGAGGGCGGCAACAGCCTCACATCCACTGCACGCCAGTACGGCTGTCCCGAGCCCTCTCTTCGTGCCTGGGTCAGCGCTTACGGCTTTCATGGTGAGGCTGCACTTCGCCCCTCACGCCGTTCTTACTCCGATGATTTTCGCCTTCAGGTCATCCAGACCATGCAGCGTGAACATCTCTCTGTGCGAATGACGGCTGCACGGTTTAATATTCCTGATCACAAAACAGTCAGTAGCTGGGCCAGACGCGCAGCAAACGGACAGTTAGCGCCAGACAGTCACGAGGATAAACATATGATCCGTAAGCCATCACATCGCGGTAAACCGCCTGAGGAAATGACACCGGAACAACTGGTTGATGAAGTGCTTTACCTGCGTGCCGAAAAAGCTTATCTGGAAAAGCTGGACGCCCTGATGAAAGAAAAAGCGCAAAAGGGAAAGAAAAAGCCCTTATCGTCAGGGCACTGATCCCCGAACACCGGCTGTCCCGCTTGCTGGAAGCGGCTGAGCTTGCGCAAAGCACATGGTATGACCGGCAAAAGCGCGACGCACGTGTGGTCAGTCCGGATCCGATATGCGACCTCATTATGTCCACTGCTGTTCGCCATAAACGGCGCTACGGCTACCGGCGGGTGACAAATGAGCTGCAGGCGCAGGGCCACCGCATTAACCATAAAAAAGTGTCGAGGTTGATGAGAGAGCTGGACTGTCAGGCGCTGACACGCAGGAAGAAATACCGGAGCTGGCAGGGGGCCGCTGAACTGGAGCCCGTCGACAATCTGTTAAACAGGGACTTCAGCGCTGACACGTGGGGAGTGAAACTGGTAACCGATGTGACGGAGTTCCGGGTGGGCAACGCGAAACTGTATCTGTCTGTGGTAATGGACCTTTACAACAGGGAAATAGTGGCGGCCAATATGGCATCGCGTCCGGCGTATGTGCTGGCGGAAAAAATGCTGGATGCCCTGCTGAGTTCAGGCACTGTCAGACAGGGAGCGGTACTGCACAGCGATCAGGGCTGGATGTATCGGATGCGTCAATGGCGAAGCACGCTGGAGAAACACGGGCTCCACCAGAGCATGTCGCGACGGGGTAACTGTCTGGATAATGCGGCAATGGAGAGCTTCTTCGCGGTGCTGAAAACGGAGATGTTCTACGGAATAAGGTATGAAAACGTGTCGGAGCTGGAAACGGCGACAGGGAAATACATCCATTACTATAACCATGACAGAATAAAGATGGGACTGGGAGGGCTGAGCCCGGTAAATTACCGGACTCAGTGGCACGCTCAGACCTGAATCTGTTCCAGGTTATGGGGTTCAGATCACGTGGGAGAGGGCTGGGGTGAGGGCATCAGACCGCACGGTTTGCTCCCTCTCCCCGTGGGAGAGGGCTGGGGTGAGGGCATCAGACCGCACTACTCCTCCAGTGAACGCTGATGGTCGTCCTTCCTGAGCGTCATCAGCGCAATCACGCTGACCACCGCCGTCGCCATCACGTAATATGCCGGAATATCCAGATTCCCCGTCTGCTTAATCAGTCCGGTAATGATCAACCCCGCACAGCCTGAGAAAATCGCATTCGACAGTGAATAGGCCAGCCCCAGACCGGTGTAACGCACCCTGGTTGGGAACATCTCCGCCAGCATGGCGGGCCCAGGCCCTGCCAGCATTCCTACCAGCCCACCAGCGATAAACACCACCACCGCCTTGATAAATATCGTGCTTGATTCCGCCTGTAAGACTTTCAGCAGCGGCAGCGCCAGGATGAGTAACAGCACTGCGGCGGTGACCATCACGGTGCGTCGACCTATCCGATCACTGAGCATGCCGGAGGGGATAATCGTCAGAGCGAACCCGGCATTAGAAATCACCGCAATCAGCAATGCCTGGTTAAAGCCAGTGTGCAGCGCCGACTGAAGGTAGGTTGGCATAATCACCAGATAGGTATAACCCGCTGCGGACCAGACCATCAGGCGGCCAATGCCGGTGATGATGGCTTTCAACGTACTGACGAAACTGGCAGCCTGAGGAGGCGCGGCCTGGGTTTGCTGACGTACAAAGCTGGGCGTTTCTTCCATATGAACACGAAGCCAGAGCGCAACGGCGCCCATGGGAATCGCGAGGAAAAAGGGAATGCGCCAGCCCCAATCGTGGAGGGCTTCCGGGGAGAGCAGGACCGACAGGAGCGCCACCACACCTGCGCCTGCCAGCAGGCCGAGAGCGACGGTTAATGACTGCCATGCACCGTACAATCCACGCTTACCCTTTGGGGCAAACTCAGTCATCAGCGAGACGGCACCCCCGTATTCTCCACCGGCGAACAGACCCTGCAGAATGCGCAGAATGGTAATAAGCAGCGGCGCGGCAACGCCTATACTCGCATACACCGGCACCAGGCCAATGGCCGCCGTGGCTAGCGTCATCAGTACGAGGACAATAATCAGCGTCGGTTTACGACCTATCCTGTCGCCCATGCGGCCAAACACCACCGCACCTAACGGGCGAAAGAAAAACGCCACTGCAAACGCCGCATAGGTAAGAATGAGGCTGGTAATGGCGGATTCCCCTTCGAGGGTGAAGAAGTTTTTCGCTATTACCGTGGCCAGAAAGCCATAGACGGCAAATTCGTACCATTCAATAAAATTACCGATAGAGCCTGCGACCAGTGCTCTTCTTTGCGCGAGTGTCGTTGTCATGGGCATCACCGTTCCTGGTTTCATGAACTTAAGCCTCGCTGCTAAGTGCGGGTAACGCAAACAGAAAGCGCCCATACACACCGTTTTGTGACCGTCATCGCGGGCGGAACGCTACTCATCTGACCATACTTACCCTCACTGCCATTGATGGAGGGCAAACAGATGCACTGGCAAACGCATACCGTTTTCAATCAACCCATCCCCCTGAATAACAGTAATCTTTTCCTGTCCGATCGTGCCTTATATGACGCCGTCATGCGCGAAGGCGCTGCCTGGGATGCCGATTTACTGGCGAGCATTGGTCAGCAACTGGGCACCGCCGAATCGCTGGAGCTTGGCAGACTGGCGAACGTTAATCCTCCCGAATTACTGCGCTATGACCCGACGGGGGCACGGCTTGATGATGTGCGCTTTCATCCGGCCTGGCATTTACTGATGCAAGGGTTATGCGCCAATCGGGTGCACAATCTTCCCTGGGAAGAGGAGGCGCGCAGCGGCGCATTTGTTGCACGCGCGGCCCGGTTTGTGCTCCACGCGCAGGTGGAAGCCGGTTCGTTATGCCCCGTCACCATGACGTTTGCCGCGACCCCCCTGCTGCAACAGGCGCTGCCAACGCCTTTCCGGGACTGGCTGAAACCCCTGATGAGCGACCGTTACGATCCGCATCTGGCCCCTGGCAACCAAAAGCGCGGTCTGCTGATTGGCATGGGAATGACGGAAAAGCAGGGGGGATCGGACGTACTCAGCAATACCACCCGTGCAGAACGCAGCGGCGACAGCTATCGGCTGGTGGGGCATAAATGGTTTTTCTCAGTGCCACAGAGCGACGCGCATCTGGTGCTCGCCCAGGCAGAGGGCGGGCTTTCCTGCTTCTTTGTGCCGCGTTTCTTGCCTGACGGGCAGCGCAACGCTGTGCGGCTGGAACGCCTGAAAGATAAGCTGGGTAACCGTTCAAATGCCAGTAGCGAAGCGGAGTTCTTTGATGCCAGCGGCTGGCTATTAGGAGACGAAGGGGACGGCGTGCGTCAAATCCTCAAAATGGGCGGCCTGACCCGTTTTGACTGCGCGCTGGGGAGCCATGGGTTAATGCGTCGGGCATTTTCAGTGGCCCTGTATCATGCTCATCAACGCCAGGTCTTTGGCAAAAACCTCGTCGATCAACCGATGATGCGCGACGTGCTCAGTCGGATGGCGCTACAACTGGAAGGGCAGACGGCGTTTTTATTTCGTCTTGCGCGTGCCTGGGATGCGCGTGCAACACCGGAAGAGGCGCTCTGGGCTCGGCTGTTTACGCCGGTGGCGAAATTTGCGGTCTGCAAGGCGGGTATGCCGTTTGTGGCTGAGGCGATGGAAGTGCTCGGCGGCATTGGCTATTGTGAGGAGAGCGAGCTTCCCCGGCTTTACCGGGAAATGCCCGTCAACAGCATTTGGGAAGGCTCCGGCAATATCATGTGTCTCGACGCCTTGCGCGTGCTGACCAAACAGCAGGGTATCAACGAACTGTTGCATGATGCGTTTGGGGCAGTAAAAGGCCAGGACCGACATTTCGATCGGGCTTGGCGACAGTTACAGCAGCAGTTGCGTAAACCGCAGGAAGCACAAGGGCGAGAAATAACGCAGCAGCTCTATCTGTTAGCGACGGGGGCGCAGATGCTGCAATTTGCGCCCCCGACGATGGCGCAGGCCTGGTGCCGGATGATGCTGGATATGCGTGGCGCTTCAGTGGTGGGTCAGCAGGTACAAAATGACCTGCTGCTGCGTGCCACGGGTGGTGCGGGTTAATCTGTCTTCAGGCTAAACAGGCGCACCACCTCGGTCAGGTGCGCCCCTTTTTCGCGCAGGGTGCCAGCGGTTTGCTCACTGCGCGAAACCCGTCCGGCGTTGATGTGCGTTGCCTCACCAATGTGTGTCATGGCGATATTAACCTGATTAATGCCTGCCGATTGCTCGTGAGAGGCGTTATTGATCTCATTAACCAGTTGATTAATATGGTTCATATGCGCAGTGATGGATTCCATCGCCTGGCGCGTGTTGTCAGATAACGTGTGGCCCTCACGGACTTTTTTCAGCGTATCACTGGTCAGTTCGTCGATCTCTTTTACCGCGTTGGCGCTGCGCGCGGCCAGCGCGCGTACTTCCTGAGCCACGACCGCAAAGCCCTTACCGTGTTCCCCGGCACGCGCGGCTTCCACTGCTGCGTTCAGCGCCAGGATATTGGTCTGGAAGGAGATGGATTCAATCACATGTGTGATATCGGCAATGCGCTGTGAGGCGGTACGGATCGCGTCCATGGTGGTCACGGCCTCTCCGACAGTCGTTCCCCCCTTTTGTACTTCCTGACAGGTTTCATTGACCAGTGACTGCATCTCTTCCATGTTGGCCGCATTTTGCTGCACGGTGGCCGCGAGCTGCTCCATGCTGGCTGAGGTTTCCTCAACGCTGCTGGCCTGCTTGTTGATCTGCTCACTGATTTCACTGCTGTCGGCGGCAAGCTGATTGGTGCCGAGATGAATGTCGCTGGCGGATTCACGCACTTGTAACACGATGGCGTGCAGGCCCTTTCCGATTCCGTTAATCGCATCAATGAGTTGCCCCACTTCATCCTGGCGTTTGACCTCCAGGCTGGCCCGCAAATCTCCTGATGCATAACGGCTGGCGAGACCAATGGCATCACGCAGCGGACGGGTAAGCCAGCGGCGAACAATCACCACAAACAGCGCTGCAAATAGCAAAGAGAGCACCAGCCCGGCTATCAGGAACTGGTTGCGTAGGCTGTTAACGTCATTAAGCAATACCGCTTTATCGACTTCGCCCACCACCGTCCAGTTCCAGCCAGGTACGGTTATCCAGGAGAGCATACGCTGGCGTCCATCAGGACGCTGCTGTTCCAGTGTACCGGTCGTCTTTTGCAGCAGGGTTTCGAGCTCCTGTTCATCCCACTGTGGACGTTTCCCCTCCTCACTGGGGTGGAACAGGTAGTTACCGTAGTTTTTGCCGCGATTGCGATCCAGTACGAAGAAATGACCGCTTTCACCCAGCTGGCGTCCGAGGATCTTACTGCGCATGACCTCCCACGAGTGGGTGATGTCCATGCCGACAAATAAAATGGCAATGGTGTTACCCTGGGTATCCTTAACTGGCTGGTATTGTGTGATGTAGCGCTTGCCGAATAACAGGGCCAGACCCCGATACACTTCGCCTTTCAGGACAGGAGCAAAAGCCGGGCTGGCTTTGTCCAGTTTCGTGCCTATGGCGCGATCGCCATTCTCTTTACGTAACGAGGTGGCCACCCTGACAAAATCGTCGCCACTGCGTACAAACAGGGTGGCAATCGCGCCGGTGCGAGTCAGAAAATCATCAACGGTGGCGTTGTTTTCATGCAGGTCGCTATCGCCTCCTTTCAGCAAGGGTACGCTGATACCGTTAATTTCACGGCGTTGCGATTGATCGATGGTCACTGGCTGAGGCAGAAAACTGGTGAACAGGCGGGTATAACTTTCCACCTCTTCGCTCAGGCTGTTGTTAAACATCTCCACCATATCCTGAACGCCGGTGGACTGATTGTGGAGGTCTTCGAGCGCCAGGTTTTCCAGCTGTTGACTGGCTTTATTGCTTAACAGGAAGGTAAATACCAAAAAGAGCACGGCTACACTGGTGCCGGTAAGAAGGGAAAGTTTGGTGCCGAGTCCAATGCGACTAAAAAAGGTGCTCATAAAATATCCGCTGAAAAAAATGTCAGCACCTTCAACGGCAATAATTCGATAACATTTAATTTGTCAATGTAACTAAATATTACATAAATATATCTTTGCAGTAACTCGTTGTTAACAAAGGGTCAAAGCAAAAAAGCCACGCATTTGACGTGGCTTTTCATGATGTACGGCCTGTCAGGCATAAATGATGGCCTGAACCCGCCAGTTGTCTGCTCGCTGTTCTTCTTGCATTTGAATGATGCGATACCAGGATGCACCCTGTTCATCGGCTTTCAACGCGATAACGCGTTCGACGTCTTGTGGACTTCCGGAAATATTGTTGACAGAAATCAGGCCAATTTCATTCAGCCCAGTGACGCAATCAGCGCTCGCGAACTCTGCCGACTGCGCGGTTGTGCTTATCATACCCACTGAAAGCAGCAGTGAGGTTAAGGCAAGAGATCGTTTCATATCAGCTCCATTTCACGTTACCCCGATCGATGACAGGGCATTCCGTCGCGAGAGAATCCATACAGTCCATTGTGCACAGGCGAACATAAACGGATGAAAATCAGTGTAAATCTTCCTTAAACAATGCGTTTTTACTGGCGATACAGTAGGGCGCGGGCGTACCAGCGTCCCGGGAGAATCGTGTCATCCATCATTAAAATGACGTAGTAATCCGCCCTGGCCTGGGTCGCTTTTACCTTAATGGCCTCTTCAACATCCATCGGCGAACCCAGCACGGTCACGCTTACGGCACCCATCTCCTGCAGGCTTTGCGTCTGATTACGACTAATTTCCTGAGGATGATCGCTTACCGGAGGGGCCGCCTGCGGCTTACCTTCCAGTGCGCTACAGCTGCTTAAAACGAACGCCAGCAGAATAGCGCTGAAACTGCGCATCATTTTTTCATGTCTCCTGATTGCCATAGTGTAGTTCCTCGTTAATTTCCGCTCAGGGGAATGTTCCCGAATTGTTATCCCTGCCGTTATTTTCGAATGAAAATTCCGTGAAAGCGTAATCTATATCTCAATGTTTAAGGTTGATATGAAAACTCTGACTTGCACCTGCCGTTGCGGGGTGGCATACCAGCACTATAGAACACGGAGGCGCAAATGATTGAACTTGATCTACGGCATTTTGCAGGTATTGAAACACTCCATGCTTTCCCGCAAGGAAAGGCGGCGCAGCCGCTGCCCACGATTATTTTTTACCACGGCTTTTTGTCATCAAAGCTGGTTTACAGCTACTTTGCCGTGGCGTTGGCGCAGGCCGGATTTCGGGTGATTATGCCGGATGCCCCCCTGCATGGCGCTCGCTTTAACCATGATGAAACCGGCAGGTTGCAGCAGTTCTGGCAAATCTTACAGGGCAATTTTGCGGAGTTTCCCGCACTACGGGATGCGCTTTATCAGGCTGATTTAGTGGAAGGTGATCGGCTGGCCGTGGGGGGCGCATCAATGGGCGGAATGACCGCGCTCGGTATCATGACCCAGTTCCCGGAGGTGCGTAGCGTGGCTTGTCTGATGGGTTCCGGCTATTTTTCCACGCTTTCGCGAACGCTTTTCCCACCGCTTGACCCTACTCAACCCGCTCAGGAGACGGATTTCAACGCACTTATTGCGCCCCTGGCACAATGGGATGCCACAACGCATTTGCAGCAGTTGGGAAACCGACCACTTCTGTTATGGCACGGAAAAGATGATGATGTGGTGCCCGCTGCCGAAACCGTACGCTTACAGCAGGCGCTGGCAGGAGAGGGGCTGGATAGCCAACTGACATATTTACAAGAGCCCGGCGTGAAGCACCGCATTACACCCACGGCGCTGGATGCCGCCGTCGCCTTCTTCACCCGGACGCTTTGATTACACCCGAAGCACTTTGACGCCTTGATCCTCAAGCTTTTTGAGGATCTCCGGGTTAGCTTGTTTGCCGGTAATGACCATGTCGATTTGATCGGCGCTACTGAACAGCATGCCCGCACGTTCGCCCACTTTACTGCTGTCGACCAGCACGACCAGTTTTCCCACCATGTTAAGCATTTTCTGCTCGGCCATCGCGGTGAGCATATCGGTCTTGTACAGCCCTTCGGCGGTCAGCCCTTTGCCACTGGTGAACATCCAGTGACCGGCATAGAGACTGTTTTCACTACTCTGCGGGCCCAGGGTAATCGACTGGCTTTTATTATACTGCCCGCCCATGATAACCACGCTGTCGTGTTCTTGCTCAATCAGGTAATTAGCGAGCGGCAGGTAATTGGTGATGATCTGCACCGGTTTACCGCACATCTCACGTCCCAGCAGAAACGCTGTCGAACCGCAGTTAATCACCACGCTCTCTCCGGCGTTAACCAGTTGCGAGGCGGCCCTGGCAATCCGCACTTTTTCATCATGATGCACAGCTTCATGGATGTTCATAGGGGACCAGCGCGCGCGCTGCTGGCTGATTGCCTCGGCACCGTTACGTACTTTTTTGAGCTTGCCGATTTCATCAAGCTTGTTGATATCCCGACGCGCGGTCGCCGGGGAAACGCCCAGACTTGCGATAACTTGTTCAACCGTAATAAAGCCCGCCTGCGCCAGTTTATCCAGCAATATTTGATGTCTTTGCGCTTCCGTCATGAGCTATTCCGATAAGAAATGATGTGAAAAGATGATATTTGAAATAGCCTGAAATTACTAAAGATTCGTACTGCATGCCAGTAAAAAGGGCGGGTGCTGTGCCGCAACCGCCCTGACGATTAAAGGAAAGATTTAAACGGAAGATCGGGCTCGTGGGTAAAGCAGTCATCGAAGCCGCGAGGGTAATGGTATTCAAAATTATCTTTATCCAACGGCCAGGTGAATTTACCGCCGACCTGCCAGATAAAGGGCTTGAAGCCATATTTCAGGCGATCTTTTTTCATCTCCCATAACACGCGGATTTCCTGCGGATCAGCCTGAAAGTTTGACCAGATGTCATGATGGATAGGAATAACCACTTTGGTATTGAGGGCCTCGGCCATGCGCAGCATATCGGCACTGGTCATTTTATCTGTGATGCCGCGTGGGTTCTCACCGTAAGAGCCTAAAGCCACATCAATGTGATATTCATTGCCGTGTTTGGCGTAATAGTTGGAGTAGTGGGAATCTCCACTGTGATAAAGCGTTCCAGCGGGAGTTTTAAAGACGTAGTTCACTGCACGCTGGTCCATGCCGTCTGGCAGAACGCCTGCCGCCTTTTGCTCGACGGGCAGGGTGATCAGGGCTGTGCGATCGAATGCATCAAGCGCATGAATTTCAATATCTTTGATACGTACGACATCACCGGGTTTGACCACGATACAACGCGACTTTGGCACACCCCAGCCTACCCATAAATCGACGCAGGTTTGTGGACCAATGAAAGGAACATCGTCGGCGCAGTTTTTCATGACCGCAGCGGCCACATTGACATCAATATGATCGTTGTGATCGTGGGTAGCGAGGATCGCATCTACCTGGCGGATGGCAAAGGGATCCAGCACAAACGGCGTGGTACGCAGGTTAGGCTGTAGTTTTTCCACCCCGGCCATGCGCATCATCTGGTGGCCTTTTTTCATCAGCGGGTTACCGTGACTCTGCTTACCCGTACCGCACCAGAAGTCGACACAAACATTTGCCCCCCCTTCGGATTTCAACCAAATGCCCGTACAGCCGAGCCACCACATGGAAAATGTGCCCGGTGCAACGTTTTCCTGCTCAATCTCTTCATTCAGCCAACTGCCCCATTCAGGGAACGTGCTCAGGATCCATGACTCACGGGTGATGGTTTCAATTTTACTCATCGCGCCACTCCTTACCGTTATTTATCAAAAATAATCAAATAATGACAACTTATGATTTATGTTTTCACAGTTTTTTCATGGCTGCAAGAGGGGTGACTAGATTAAATAAAAGGTCATCCAGGCCTTTAAGTATGTGCTCCTGTCATGGTTACTAAAGGGTTTTTTATTTATTCTTTTGAATATAAATGATTTTTACGGAATAGCTCGAAGAGGGTGTGGAGGCGTTTCATGGCTGAGCAAATAATTTGCGTGATTCATCACAAATAATCAAAACCAATCTTTTTGTGATTGTTTTTGATTGGTAGAGTGAATTTACACCTTGTGCTGCATCGATGAGATGAAGCACCTTTTTGACTGGAGCAAGTTATGGAGATCCTCTACAACGTCTTCACCATTTTTTTTAATCAGGTTATGACCAATGCCCCGCTGCTGTTGGGCATCGTGACCTGTATTGGCTACATCCTGCTAAGAAAAAGTGTCAGCGTCATTGTTAAAGGCACCATCAAAACCATTATTGGTTTCATGCTATTGCAGGCGGGGTCGGGGATCCTGACCAGTACCTTCAAGCCCGTCGTTGCTAAAATGTCTGAGGTCTATGGCATTAATGGTGCTATTTCAGACACCTATGCCTCGATGATGGCCACCATCGAACGTATGGGGGATGCTTACAGCTGGGTCGGTTATGCCGTGCTGCTCGCGCTGGCGCTGAACATTGCCTATGTCTTACTCCGGCGGGTAACGGGCATACGCACCATCATGCTGACCGGGCACATCATGTTTCAGCAGGCTGGGTTGATTGCGGTATTTTTCTTTATACTTGGCTACTCCATGTGGACCACCATTATCTGCTCCGCCGTCCTGGTGTCGCTCTATTGGGGAATCACCTCCAATATGATGTACAAACCGACCCAGTCCGTAACGGACAACTGCGGATTCTCCATCGGTCATCAACAGCAATTTGCCTCCTGGATAGCCTACAAACTTGCTCCTTACCTGGGCAAAAAAGAGGAGAGCGTGGAAGATCTGAAACTGCCAGGCTGGCTAAATATCTTCCATGACAACATTGTCTCCACCGCGATTGTGATGACTGTCTTCTTCGGGGCGATCCTGCTCTCGTTTGGTATCGATACCGTTCAGACGATGGCCGGGAAAGTGCACTGGACGGTCTATATCCTGCAAACCGGCTTCCAGTTCGCGGTGGCGATTTTCATCATCGTTCAGGGCGTGCGCATGTTCGTCGCCGAACTGTCAGAAGCGTTCAACGGCATTTCACAGCGTCTGATTCCGGGTGCCGTACTGGCGATCGATTGCGCGGCCATTTATAGCTTTGCGCCAAACGCCGTGGTCTGGGGCTTTATGTGGGGGACCATCGGCCAGCTGATTGCGGTTGGCATTTTGATCGCCTGCGGCTCGTCCATTCTGATCATTCCCGGCTTCATCCCAATGTTCTTCTCCAACGCCACCATCGGCGTCTTCGCCAACCACTTTGGTGGCTGGCGCGCGGCGCTCAAAATTTGCCTGGTCATGGGCATGATTGAAATTTTCGGCTGCGTCTGGGCGGTGAAACTCACTGGCATGAGCGCCTGGATGGGCATGGCTGACTGGTCAATTCTGGCACCACCGATGATGCAAGGGATGACCCTGGGCCTGTGGTTTATGGGCGTGATTATCGTGATTGCGCTGATCTACATGTTCTTCGCCGGGCGCACGCTGCGCGCTGAAGAAGACGCGGAAAAACAACTGACAGAACACTCTGCTTAAGAAGGAGTTTGACAATGACTGTACGTATTCTGGCTGTATGTGGTTGTGGGCAAGGTAGCTCGATGATCATGAAAATGAAAGTTGACCAGTTTCTGACGCAGCAGGGCGTCAACCACACGGTGAACAGCTGTGCGGTAGGCGAGTACAAAAGCGAACTTTCAGGGGCTGACATCATTATCGCCTCCACCCACGTGGCGGGTGAGATCGAAGTGTCTGGCAACAAACATGTGGTGGGCGTTCGCAATATGCTTTCAGCGGCGGATTTTGGACCGAAGCTGATGGAAGTGATTAACGCGCATTTTGCGCAGGATGTGAAATAAGGATGCGCCATGAAATTACGTGACTCACTGGCGGAGAACAATGCGATTTGTCTTCAGGCTGAGGCCAGCACCTGGCAGGACGCGGTGAAAATCGGCGTAGACCTTCTCGAAGCGGCGGGTGTTGTTGAGCCGCGTTACTACCAGGCCATTCTGTATGGCGTTGCGCGCTTCGGTCCTTATTTCGTCATTGCCCCAGGGCTGGCGATGCCTCATGGCCGGCCAGAAGAAGGCGTGAAGAAAAACGGCTTCGCACTGGTGACGTTAAAAACACCCCTGGTGTTCAACCATGAAGATAACGACCCGGTGGATATCCTCATCACGCTGGCGGCCGTTGATGCGCGGACCCATCAGGAAGACGGCATCATGCAGATCGTCAACCTGTTTGAGGATGAAGCTAATTTTGACCGTTTACGAGCCTGCCGCACGGCGCAGGATGTCCTCGATTTAATTGATAGCGCCACGGCGGCGTCTGTTTAAAGGAGCAACAATCATGTCTGATTTACCGATGTTACAGGTGGCCCTGGATAACCAGACGCTGTCCCACGCCTACGAAACCACCCGTTTGATTGCTGAAGAAGTGGACATTATCGAAGTCGGCACCATTTTATGCGTGGGTGAAGGCGTCCGCGCGGTGCGCGACCTGAAGGCGCTCTATCCGCATAAAATTGTGTTAGCCGATGCCAAGATTGCCGATGCCGGGAAAATCCTCTCCCGCATGTGCTTTGAAGCGAATGCGGACTGGGTAACCGTTATCTGTTGCGCCGATATCAATACCGCCAAAGGTGCACTTGATGTGGCGAAAGAGTTTAACGGTGATGTCCAGATTGAGCTGACCGGTTACTGGACCTGGCAACAGGCACAGCAATGGCGCGACGCAGGGATTCAGCAGGTGGTTTATCACCGTAGCCGTGATGCCCAGGCGGCAGGGGTGGCATGGGGCGAGGCTGATATCAGCGCTGTGACGAAGCTGGCGGAAATGGGCTTTAAAGTGACGGTTACCGGTGGTCTGGCGCTGGAAGATTTACCGTTGTTCCAGGGAATTCCCATCCATGTCTTTATTGCCGGACGCAGTATTCGTGATGCCGCCGATCCGGTAGAGGCTGCCCGCCAGTTCAAACGCTCAATCGCTCAGCTTTGGGATTAAGGAGGGCGCATGACACTCAAACAGAACCCGCTGGGTATTTATGAGAAAGCGCTCCCCGCCGGGGAGTGCTGGCGAGAGAGGCTACGGCTGGCAAAAACGCTGGGGTTTGATTTTGTTGAAATGTCGGTAGATGAGACGGATGCGCGGTTAGCCCGCCTGGACTGGAGCGCTGAACAGCGGCTGGCACTGGTGAGTGCAGTGGCAGAAACCGGGGTCAGAGTGCCTTCAATGTGCCTCAGTGCTCATCGCCGCTTTCCGTTGGGGAGCGAGGATGACGCCGTCCGCGCCGAAGGCCTGACGATAATGCGTAAAGCTATCCAGTTTGCTCAGGACACCGGTATTCGTGTGATTCAGTTGGCCGGTTACGACGTTTACTACCAGCAGGCGAACGACACAACCCGGCGTCGTTTTCGTGAAGGGCTAAAAGAAAGCGTCGATATGGCCAGTCGGGCGCAGGTCACGCTGGCGATGGAAATTATGGACTATCCCTTGATGAACTCGATCAGTAAAGCGCTGGGTTATGCGCATTATCTGAACAACCCGTGGTTCCAGCTTTATCCGGATATCGGCAATCTTTCTGCGTGGGACAACGACGTACAGATGGAGCTGCAGGCGGGTATTGGTCACATCGTCGCTGTGCATGTAAAAGATACGCGCCCAGGCATCTTCAAAAACGTGCCTTTTGGCACCGGTGTGGTGGATTTCGAACGTTGCTTCCGAACGCTGAAGGAAAGTGGTTATAGCGGCCCCTATCTGATTGAGATGTGGAGCGAAACGGCTGACAACCCGGCAGAGGAAGTGGTAAAGGCCCGGGACTGGGTCAAAGCGCAGATGTCATGTGCGGGTCTTGAGGAAGCAGCCTGATGCAGACGCTTAAACAGCAGGTGTTTGAAGCGAATAGGGATCTGCCACGTTTCGGGCTGGTGACCTTTACCTGGGGTAATGTCAGTGCGATCGACAGGGAGCGCGGCGTCATCGTGATCAAGCCGAGTGGAATAGCCTATGAGGTTATGACAGTCGATGACATGGTGGTGGTTGATCTTGAGGGAAACGTAGTAGAAGGGCGGTATCGTCCCTCTTCGGACACGGCGACCCATCTGGCGCTCTATCAGCGCTACGCTGAGCTGGGTGGTGTCGTACACACCCACTCTACCCATGCCACCGCCTGGGCGCAGGCAGGGTTGTCGATCCCGGCAATGGGCACGACCCATGCTGATTACTTCTTTGGCGATATTCCCTGTACGCGTGGCCTGACGAAACAGGAGGTCGAAGGTGAGTACGAACGTAATACGGGCAAGGTGATCATTGAAACGCTGGATGACAATAATCCGCTGCATACGCCGGGAATTGTGGTCTATCAGCATGGCCCGTTTGCCTGGGGAAAGGATGCGGCAGATGCGGTGCACAATGCGGTAGTGTTGGAAGAGGTTGCACGAATGGCCTGGATAGCCCGGGGCATTAATCCAGCACTAAAGCCGATTGATGACTACCTCATGCACAAACACTTTATGCGTAAGCATGGCCCCAATGCTTATTACGGGCAAAAGTAGGAATAGCGCCCCGGACAACCTCACTTTGGGGTGACGGTATCCTGTCGTCCGGGGCCATTTTTAGTATTGCCGATAGGGTGTCGGTGAAAAGCGCATGCCCAGCAGCGTTATTACACAGATGATGGCACCCGCATAGAACGTGGAGGCGGCGCCGAGTGTTTCCCACAAGACGCCTGCCCCGACGCTGGCGAGCAGCAGGGCGATACCGCTCATCAGGTTGAACATGCCGAATGCCGTACCGCGCAGTTCCGCAGGAGCGGTATGGGCTATCATCGCTGCCAGCAGCCCCTGGGTCATGCCCATGTGGATGCCCCACAAGGCAACACCAAACAGTAACGTGCTCCAGTGGCTGCTCAGCGCCAGGACGATATCTGCCGCGATCAGTACCAGCAGGCCGGCCTGCAGCATTTTGCTATGACTCATGCCATCGGACAGCTTACCGAAAGGATAGGCTGTCAGGCTGTACACCAGGTTCATGGCTACCATGACCAGTGGAATAGCAAACAGGGGAATATCCATTTGCTGGGCACGCAAAACCAGAAACGCTTCGCTAAAACGGGCGAGGGTAAAGACAGAACCGAGAGCGACCACCCACCAGTAAGCGTTGCTCAGCTTCTTCAGATTTTCGCGGGTAAGTGGGTTCGTGCGTTTTTTGATCACCGGCGTTTTCGGTTCTTCAAGGCCAAAATAGAGCAGCACGATGGCCAGCGCGCCAGGGACGACGGCGACCCAGAAGATGGCCTGGAAGTCATTGTTCCAGAGCAGCATCAGGCCAACGGCCAGCAACGGGCCGAGAAACGCTCCAAGGGTATCCAGCGACTGGCGCAGACCAAAAGCCGCACCGCGAATGTCTGGTGGCGTCACATCGGCGACCAGCGCATCGCGGGGGGCACCACGGATGCCTTTGCCGACGCGGTCAATCATGCGTGCGCCAAAGACCACGCCAGAGGATGACGCCAGCGCAAAAAGCGGTTTGCTCAGCGCGCCCATGCCGTAACCCAACAGCGCCAGTCCCTTACGTTTACCGAGGTAGTCACTGAGCACGCCGGAAAAGACTTTGATAATCAGTGCCGTTGCCTCCGCCAGCCCTTCGATAAGGCCGATGACAATCACGCTTGCCCCGAGGGTTGTGGCCATAAAAAGAGGCAGGAGACTGTGAATCATCTCAGACGAGACATCCATTAGCAGACTGACGCCACCCAGTACCCAGACGCCTTTTGGAATACGGCTTAATGTAGCAGGACGCACAAACACATATCACTCCGGATAGTTTGCTGATTAATGTGCTATTAAATCAGCAGACTATGACGATGATAAGCATTAAAAAGAAATAATTATCATTTAATTTTGGCGATAAAAAAGCCTCCGCGTAAGGAGGCTTTAGATTCAGCGCGGCGATTAACGGTAAATTTCTGCGCTGGCATGCAGGCTGTTATTACTGCCCGGCTCATGCATTATCAGGGTATGAAAATATTTTGCCCCGCGCACGTTGGCCTCGTCGTTCAACGCTTTTTCCGCTTCTTTTTCCTGAGCGAAATTATGGTTGATGTAGACCACGCCCAGACTCTGGACGTCGTCCATATTGCGGGCCTGTTGACCGTTAATTTTGATGGCCGCTGTCGCGCTGGCGCTGAGCAACAGCATAGTTAATAAGATTGCGATGTTTTTCATGGTATTACGCTCCACAACAACTGACTGTACCACCGTCAGGTCATGCGTTCGTCCCTGTGTTTGGGTATGCATAAAGTCTACGCTTTCCCGCCAACACGTATCGCGACCATTTCTGATGCAGTCATTCAAAAATTTGCCGTGATGCGGTTTGTCTTAAGTTTAATGCCGACGTATGAAGCGGCTTTGCGGTTAGTGCGAATTATTTGCGCAATCAGCTTGAGTTTGAGGGGGGAGATAAGTATTATGGCGCGTCATTTTTCAGCCGACCTTTAACACGTTCCTTGCCTCCATGGGCCTCGGCTGACCCAGACAGGAGGCTGAATAATCCGTAAGGAGCAATTCGATGCGTCATTACGAAATCGTTTTTATGGTCCATCCTGACCAGAGCGAACAGGTTCCGGGTATGATCGAACGCTACACTGCTGCCATCACTGGTGCAGAAGGTACGATCCATCGTCTGGAAGACTGGGGCCGCCGTCAGCTGGCTTACCCGATCAACAAACTGCACAAAGCTCACTACGTTCTGCTGAACGTGGAAGCGCCGCAGGAAGTTATCGATGAGCTGGAAACAACTTTCCGCTTCAACGATGCCGTTATCCGTAGCATGGTAATGCGTACTAAGCACGCTGTTACCGAAGCATCTCCGATGGTTAAAGCGAAAGACGAGCGCCGTGAGCGTCGCGATGATTTCGCAAACGAAACCGCAGATGATGCAGATGCTGGGGATTCTGAAGAGTAATTTCTGATGACCAACCGTCTGGTGTTATCCGGCACCGTGTGCAGGATGCCCCTTCGAAAGGTCAGCCCATCAGGAATTCCTCATTGCCAGTTCGTGCTTGAGCATCGTTCTGTGCAGGAGGAAGCCGGTTTTCACCGGCAGGCGTGGTGCCAAATGCCCGTTATCATTAGCGGACACGAAAACCAGGCCATTACTCACAGTATAACGGTCGGTAGCGCAGTAACCGTTCAGGGGTTCATTTCTTGCCACAAGGCAAAGAACGGCCTGAGCAAAATGGTTCTGCATGCCGAGCAGATTGAATTGATAGATTCTGGAGACTAGCCATATGGCACGTTATTTCCGTCGTCGCAAGTTCTGCCGTTTCACCGCGGAAGGCGTTCAAGAGATCGACTATAAAGATATCGCAACGCTGAAAAACTACATCACCGAAAGCGGTAAGATTGTCCCAAGCCGTATCACCGGTACTCGTGCAAAATATCAGCGTCAGCTGGCTCGCGCTATCAAACGCGCTCGCTACCTGTCCCTGCTGCCGTACACTGATCGTCATCAGTAATCGGGCACAGTCCATTTATACGACTTTAAGAGGATAAGGTAATGCAAGTTATTCTGCTTGATAAAGTAGCAAACCTGGGCAGCCTGGGTGATCAGGTCAATGTTAAAGCGGGCTACGCTCGTAACTTCCTGGTCCCACAGGGTAAAGCTGTTCCTGCTACTAAGAAAAACGTTGAGTTTTTCGAAGCACGTCGTGCTGAACTGGAAGCCAAACTGGCTGACGTTCTGGCCGCTGCTAATGCACGCGCTGAGAAAATCAACGCACTGGAAACCGTAACCATCGCGTCTAAAGCTGGCGACGAAGGTAAACTGTTCGGTTCCATCGGTACTCGCGACATCGCTGACGCTGTAACTGCAGCTGGCGTTGACGTAGCTAAGAGCGAAGTTCGTTTGCCGAACGGCGTTCTGCGTACCACTGGCGAGCACGAAGTGGACTTCCAGGTTCACAGCGAAGTGTTTGCTAAACTGACCGTTAACGTTGTTGCTGAATAATTCAGCCTCTGACGTTGCGTAAAAACGCCGGCCTTGTGCCGGCGTTTTGCTTTTCTGCCCTTATCTCATCACTCTCTATTCCTATTCCCTGCTCATTCCGCGATAATCAAAATTAAAACGTGATTTTAAAAATGGGGATGAAATGGAAACGGTACTCCCTGCACCGCTTTTCGCCCGCAAAAATGCGGCATATGCAGGCGCAGCCTTCTGTTGTTTACTCTGGGGAAGTGCATATCCGGCGATAAAAAGCGGCTATGAGATTTTCCAGATTGCGGTGGATGATATTCCGTCCAAAGTCGTGTTTGCGGGTTACCGCTTCTTGTTTGCCGGCATTTTGCTGCTGTTGTTTATGCTGGTGCAAAGCAAGCCACTCGGGCGTCTGTCAACCCGCCAGTTTGGCCAGGTCGCGTTGCTTGGCGTGACGCAAACCTCCCTGCAATACGTCTTCTTCTACGTGGGACTTGCGTTTACCACCGGGGTAAAAGGGTCGATTATGAATGCGACCGGCACGTTCTTTAGCGTGCTGCTGGCACATTTCATCTATCAGAATGACAAACTCAGCTTTAATAAAAGCCTTGGCTGCGTGCTGGGCTTTACCGGCGTGATGGTCGTCAACCTCAGCAGTGGCTCGCTCGATTTTAGCTTCAGTCTGATGGGGGATGGTTTTGTGGTGATGGCGGCGTTTATCCTGTCGGCAGCCACGCTGTACGGTAAGCGCATTTCACAGACGGTGGATCCGATGGTCATGACGGGCTATCAGCTGGCGTTTGGCGGGCTGGTGTTGATGATTGGCGGTTATGTTAGTGGGGGTTCACTCACTTTCCACGGCGTTGGATCGGTGATGATTCTTGGCTACCTGACGCTGCTTTCATCCGTCGCCTTTGCCCTGTGGAGCGTGCTGCTGAAGTACAACCGCGTCGGCATGATTGCCCCCTTCAATTTCCTGATCCCGGTATCAGGTGCGCTGCTTTCTGCCCTGTTTCTTGGCGAGAACATTCTCGAATGGAAGTATGCTGTTGCGCTGGTTCTGGTTTGTTCAGGCATCTGGTGGGTTAATAAGGTCGCCAGAAACAGATAACTGTTTAAAGAAGCCCGGCCGTGACTGACGTCTGCCGGGCTTATCAAGCATGGGTTAACGCGCGCGGATAAAGCTGCCATCCTGTTGACGCGTAAAGAGCACCGACTGCGCGTTGCCGCCTTCAATCGTCAGGCCCGTTACCACACCGTTCGCGTTCTGACGAATCTTCACCATCTGCCCGCTCTGTAGCGTGCTCAATGGCTTCCCGTCACCTTCCACTTTGGCCATCGCATAAACGTCTGTCGGCGGCAGGTTATGATCGCGGAAAAGTTGTGCCAGCGTTTTTCCCTGTTCAACCCGGTAGGCGCGCCATTGCTGATCGATGCCGCTCGCAGCAGGTGCAGCGGTATGCTGTGGCGCTTGTTCCTCATCCTGAGGCTGTTCCTGAATCGGTTCGGGTTCAAGCGGGACGTTTTGCTGTGGCTCATTGACCAGCGGCGCGGAAGATTGGCTCTGCGCGGGAGACGTGGTCAACGTGGGTGACGAAGGTTGAGATTGCGACTGGATATCCAGTTGAGCTTCTCGCGTCGCGTTTGAAGACGGTGGCGCATCGTTCCCCGACGGCAACAGAATGCCAATCACCACCAACAGGAACGCCAAAATCAGCCCCTTGCGGTGCAACGACGGAAGCGGGTCCAGAATGCGAAAATGGTCCGGGGCGTGCCAGATTTTCGCCAGGGTAGGTTTCAGTTCAAATCGCCCGGGCATGGCTTTCCTCCTGCTCCGCGTCATTTATTATCCTGTGATGTTGAGTATAGATGGCTAACTCTCTGATCGACTGCGTAATGTGATATCTCCCGCCGTGACATTGAGATTAATCTTACCGACACTATTCTTTCTGTTTCTCTGCGATTTGTCATCTTTACTGCGACAAAGTTTTACCCGTTGCGACGTGGCTGTTATGCTGCGCGCTACCTTAAAAAGTGATGAAAGGAAGACCCATGACAACCCCAACGTTTGACACGATTGAAGCGCAGGCCAGCTATGGCATCGGTTTGCAGGTAGGACAGCAGCTTAGCGAATCCGGCTTACAGGGGCTGTTACCGGAAGCACTGGTTGCCGGTCTGGCCGACGCACTGGCAGGCAAACAACCGGCTGTACCGGTGGACGTTGTTCATCGTGCGCTGCGTGAAATTCACGAACGTGCAGACGCCGTGCGTCGTGCTCGCTTCGAAGAAATGGCAGCCGAAGGCGTGAAATACCTGGAAGAAAACCGTGAGAAAGAAGGTGTGAACAGCACCGAATCCGGCCTGCAGTTCCGTGTTATCACTCAGGGCGAAGGTGCTATTCCGGCGCGTACTGACCGTGTTCGCGTGCACTACACCGGTAAACTGACCGACGGTACCGTCTTCGACAGCTCCGTTGCCCGTGGCGAGCCGGCTGAATTCCCGGTTAACGGCGTCATCGGCGGCTGGATTGAAGCGCTGACCCTGATGCCGGTTGGCTCGAAGTGGGAACTAACCATTCCGCACAACCTGGCCTATGGCGAGCGTGGCGCTGGCGCGTCCATCCCGCCATTCAGCACGCTGGTGTTTGAAGTGGAATTACTGGAAATCCTGTAATCCTGCCGGCGTTTTCCTCTCCTCGACGGGGGAGAGGAGGGCGCCACTGCGCTAATCATTCAGTAAATGAATTACTTTCGATACTTTATCTTGCTATGCGCGAAATGCAGTGTATTTTTGTGACCTCCATCGCTTAATCCGAGTGATATGCTGCTCACTTTAAACAAATATTTAACATCATCTTGAATTCAGAGTATTCATCCCGCCAATTCTTACCTAATATCGTTGCGTCCGCGTAAGGGCGAATGACGTAATTAAAGGCCAGCAGAGCCTCAACAACACAGACAGGAAATAAACATGGTAGATCAGGTAAAAGTCGTGGCCGATGATGAGGCTTCGACCGAACAGTCACTCCGGCGCAATCTAACAAACCGACATATTCAGCTTATTGCTATCGGCGGTGCCATTGGTACCGGGCTGTTTATGGGATCGGGGAAAACAATCAGTCTCGCCGGGCCGTCGATCATTTTCGTTTATATGATCATTGGTTTTATGCTGTTTTTCGTCATGCGAGCGATGGGTGAATTGCTGCTGTCGAATCTCGAATATAAATCTTTTAGCGACTTCGCCGCCGACCTGCTCGGGCCGTGGGCGGGGTACTTCACCGGCTGGACCTACTGGTTCTGTTGGGTGGTGACCGGAATGGCAGATGTGGTGGCCATCACCGCTTACGCGCAGTTCTGGTTCCCAGGGCTATCCGATTGGATTGTCGCACTCTCGGTGGTGGTCGTGCTGCTGAGCCTCAATCTTGCCACGGTGAAAATGTTTGGTGAGATGGAATTCTGGTTCGCGATGATCAAAATCGTCGCCATTGTGGCGTTGATTATCGTGGGCCTGGTGATGGTATTGACCCACTTTAAATCGCCGACCGGGGTAGAGGCTTCCATTGCCCACCTGTGGAATGACGGCGGCTGGTTCCCGAAAGGCATCAGCGGTTTCTTTGCCGGTTTCCAGATTGCGGTGTTCGCCTTTGTGGGGATTGAACTGGTAGGCACCACGGCTGCTGAAACCAAAGATCCGGAGAAATCCCTGCCACGGGCGATTAACTCTATTCCGATTCGTATCATCATGTTCTACGTTTTCGCGCTGATCGTGATTATGTCCGTGACGCCGTGGAGCTCCGTGGTGCCGGATAAAAGCCCGTTCGTTGAGCTGTTCGTACTGGTTGGCCTGCCTGCGGCGGCGAGTATTATTAACTTCGTGGTGCTGACCTCTGCCGCCTCTTCCGCAAACAGCGGCGTATTCTCGACCAGCCGTATGCTGTTCGGCCTGGCGCAGGACGGTGTGGCACCGAAAGCCTTCGGCAAGCTCTCTAAACGCGCGGTACCGGCAAAAGGGCTGACCTTCTCCTGTATCTGCCTGCTTGGCGGTGTGGTAATGCTGTACGTGAACCCAAGTGCGATTGCGGCCTTCACGATGATCACCACCGTTTCGGCCATCCTGTTTATGTTCGTCTGGACGATTATCCTCTGTTCATACCTCGTTTACCGTAAACAGCGCCCGCAGCTGCACGAAGCCTCTATCTACAAGATGCCGCTGGGTAAAGTGATGTGCTGGGTCTGTATGGCGTTCTTCGTGTTTGTGGTCGCGCTCCTGACCCTGGAGCAGGACACTCGTGAAGCGTTAATTATCACGCCGCTATGGTTTGTGGTGCTGGGCTTAGGCTGGCTGATTGTTGGCAAGAAGCGCCTGCAAGGCCTGAATAAATAAACCTGCATACCAGCCAATAAAAAAGAGCCGCTTCGGCGGCTCTAAAGTGACTTCCATGAAACAGGGCGCTCTCGGGCGCCTTAACTTAATTCCCAGCGAGGGCACGCGGAAACAGAACGTTGTTTTCCAGACTGATGTGCTCCATCAGGTCATCAATCAATTCATTAATACCGTTGTACATCGCTTTCCAGGTGGTGCAGGCTTCCGCTGGCGGCGTCACGTTGTTGGTGATGTGTTTGATCACTTCCAGCAGTTCGCCTGCATCATCATGTTCACTTTCCATCACACTGATCGGGCCTGAGGCCTGGCTTCCCATTCCTTGTTTTATCATCGGGAACAGAATGCGCTCTTCTTTCATCATATGGCTGGAAAGTTCATCAAGCAGCATGGTGAGGTATTTGGTCAGTCCTTTGGGCACGTTCGGTTTGTCGGCGTGAACGCGTTCTACTTTGGTAGCTTGCAGAATCAGTTCTGGCAGTTGTTCACGATGACGATCGTGGTAGCGCACGATGATGTGGTCGATGATTTCGCCCAGTGCGGTCACGCGCCAGTCTTTCTCAACAGGTTGCTCTGCCAGTTTAGCCAGCTCTGTTTCGATCACACTGACGTCCAGCTCTTTGCGCGTTGCCGCGCGTTCAAGCGTTTGCTTACCGCCGCAGCAGTAATCCATATCGTATTTACGGAACAGCGCAGATGCACGTGGAATGGAGAGCGCCAGTTCACCCAGGGGTTGATCACGAAAGGCCATAGCCGTTACCTCATCATCGAATTTATAAGTTGTATTTTAAATGCATCTTTAAAGAGATGATATACCCCTTTTGGGCAAGAGGAAATGAATTTTACCGCCCCCGAACGGGAGCGGTCAGGTTAAGAAGAGGATTCGGAGAGCGAGACGACAGTGGGCTTTTCAGGTTTGGCCCGTACGGCCATCACCACGCCGATGACCAACAGGGCAATGCCGCAAAGCGTTAGCCACGCGGGCATTGTCTGGCGAAGCCAGAAGGTATACAGCAGCCCGGCGAGGGTTTCAAAAACGATGAGTGGTCCAAGAATCACCGTCGGCAGCCGCTGGCTGGCAACGTTCCAGCATAATGCGCCCACCCAGGAGCACAGCACCGCAATCGCCACCATCAGGCCGATAAACACCCAGGGGCGCGGGCCGAAAGGCAGAGCAAAGTTGGGTTGCTGAACGTTCAGCCACAGGCAGGCGGCAGCATATCCCAGAAGGGAGACCGGGAGCGTCACCAGCGCCTGGGCGGTCGCCCACATCATCGGGTTTTTGTCCGGGTTTTCCCGAAGCCAGCGGGCGTTGCGCAGGGCATACCAGGCCCAACACCCGACGGACACCATCGCCAGGGCAATGCCGGAGCCATAGCGCCACCAGGTAAAATCAGGCAGACCGCCGTGCAGTTCTGCAATGTTGACGCATATCAGCCCGGCGGCAATGCAGAGCAGTGCAGGGGCAAGGCTTGTCCAGGCGAGCTTGCCGTCGCGCTGGCTGTAGAGGAGGTTAGCGCAGACGGGAATCACCACCGGCAACGTACCGATGATCATGGTTGAGACCGGCGCGCCAGTGCGCTGGATAGCACTGGCAAGGCAGACGTAATAGATGAGGTTTCCCATCATGGTCAGCGCCAGTGCGACAGACCAGTCAGAACGCGTAAGCTGGCGCAGTCGCTGGCGGCCCAGCCAGGCGAGCGGTAGCGCAATCAGCCCCAGGGCCAGGTAACGCCCGGTAGATTGTAATGCTGCCGGATACTCAGGAACAATCAGTGGGCCAACGAAAATCAGCCCCCACAACATGCCCGCGAGCAGGGCATACAACACACCACTAATCATACTTCCTTCCACGTTGAGGGTTTACGTCACCAGTGTAGGAAGCGAATACGGCGGAATATTGTAGGAGATTGCGCATTAGCGCCGGGCAACCTGCTTTTGATAGCGGACCGGAGTAATGCCGTAGCGGTGGGTAAAAGCACGGGTGAGATGAGACTGATCGGTAAGCCCGGTCGCCGCAGCCACTTCGGCCGCGGGCATCCCTTGGGTCAGGAAGTTCTTGGCGCGCCAGAGCCGAATAGCCATCAGCATCTGGTGCGGAGTCACGTGATAATGGGCTTTAAACTGGCGCTGAAAATGGTAGGGACTGAGCGAGGCCACCTTCGCCAGCTCATCCAGCGTCAGCGTGTGCATATAGTTGTCATGCAGGAACTCACGCACACGCTCGAAGCGGTGGCCCCCTTCCTGATAAACCGGCGCGTGGCGCGCCAGCGGACTGAAACTATCAATCAAATCGAGCAGCAATCCTTTTTGCGCCAGCGGATCTTCGGTATGCCAGAGCCCATGGATCAAACCGCAGATTTGCTGCGTGCGCAGCGGGTCGTGACGCATCACGTCGCTGAACCACCAGTGGCGGATGCCGGTGACTTCTTCCAGTAACGAGGGGTCGAGATACACCATTCGGTAGCGCCAGCCGTCGTCGCTGTCGGCTTCACCGGTGTGGAGTTCGTCCGGGTTCATGGTGACAACGGAGTTCGCGGGCGCAACGTACTGGGTGCCACGGTAGCGAAAGCGTTCGGCACCAGCTTCAATCGCACCAATGCCGAAGGCTTCGTGGGTATGAGGCTCAAAGGCGTAGCGGGAGATGTGCGCATGATACAACTCGACACCCGGCACCTGGGCAAGATGGCGAAAACGCGCGCTGTCTTTCTCATCGTCAAACTGTTCCGGTACGCCTTGCACTCTCATTCTCCGCCATGACCATCCTGTCATTATTAAGGATGGTCCGGCGGCATGCCACAAAAATTAACCAATATGCAACAGTTACAGAATGCCTTTGACGCTCTCGGCAAGCGGGGTCGTCGGACGGCCAATCAGTTGGCTTAGGGTATGGCTGTCATCAAACAGACCGCCTTTTGAGGCGCCGGTGTCAGAGTCTGCAAGCAGGTTAGCGAACGCTTCCGGCAGACCGACGCCTTTCAGTGCAGCGGCAAAATCAGCTTCGCTCAGGTTCTGATACACCACCGCCTTGCCGCTGTGTTTGCTCAGCTCCGCCGCCAGTTCGCTCAGCGTCCAGGCATTATCACCGGCAAGCTCATACACCTTGCCTGCGTGACCGTCTTCGCTAACGACACGCGCCGCCGCCGCGGCGTAATCCGCACGGGTGGCAGAGGCGATTTTGCCTTCGCCCGCCGCGCCAATAAACACGCCGTGCGCGAGGGCAGCCGGAGCGCTGGCAAGGTAGTTTTCGCTGTACCAACCGTTACGCAGCAGTGCAAAGGGGATACCGGATTCAGCAAGCAGTTTTTCGGTTTCAACATGCTCGACGTGCAGACCCAGCGGGGAGTTGTCGGCATGCAGCAGGCTGGTGTAGGCAATGAATTTCACGCCAGCAGCACGCGCGGCATTGATGACATTACGGTGCTGAGCGGTACGCTGGCCCACTTCACTGGAGGAGACCAGCAGCAGTTTGTCTACGCCCGCCAGCGCAGCCGTCAGCGCGGCTTCGTCGTTGTAATCACCCTGGCGGACAACAACGCCTTGTTGGGTTAAGGCTTCGGCCTTCGCCGGGTTACGAACAATGGCAACAATGTCGTGTGCAGGAACGGTTTTCAGTAAGGCTTCAACAGCGAGTGCACCGAGCTGGCCGGTAGCGCCGGTAATTGCGATCATGGTGAATCTCCTTCGTGTTTGTCTTGTGTTGTGGCACACTATCACCATAACTAACTTTTAGTAAGTACGTACAAAAAGGTAAGTATGAAAGGCACAAACCCGACCCTGAGCGAGCAGATGCGCGACGGTAATCTGTTTGCCGAAGCGTGTCCTTCACGGGATATCCTGAAACATGTGACCAGCCGCTGGGGCGTGCTAATACTGGTCGCATTGCGCCAGGGCACCCATCGTTTTAGTGATTTACGCCGCAAGATGGGCGGTGTTAGCGAGAAGATGCTCGCACAATCGCTGCAAGCGCTGGAGCAGGACGGATTTCTTAACCGCATCTCTTACCCGGTGGTGCCGCCGCATGTGGAGTACAGTCTGACGCCGCTCGGTGAGCAGGTCAGTGAGAAGGTGGCGGATTTAGCCGACTGGATTGAGCTGAATTTGCCGCAGGTTTTGGCGACGCGGGAGGACCGCGCCGCCTGATAAATTGCCGAATGGCGGCGTGAACGCCTTATCCGGTTTACGTTTTTGATCCCTTTCCCTCAAGGGAGGGGGAGATAAGCAGGCTCGATCAGTCCCCTCGCCCCTTTGGGGAGAGGGTGAGGGTGAGGGGGAAAATGCGGCTCTGGTGGTCGTTCCGTTCACCTTATGTTCCTTGCTTTTCTATAGCAACAGGACCCGTGAACGTGCCAGGGCGGTTCACCTGCACTGAACCCCAGTTCCTGGACACTTTTTTATTCGTGTCTTTCTGCCTGAGCCCGGTATGCCACCGGGCTCATCCCGCCCGTTTTCAGGCTGATCCGTTCGTTATTGTAGTAGCGGATATACACCCTGATATCGCGCTCCAGTTCTTTCACGGAACCGTATTTCTTACGGTAGTACATCTCCACCTTCAGATGGCTGAAGAAGTTTTCTATCACTGCGTTATCAAGACAGTTCCCTTTACGCGACATGCTCTGGGTTATCCCGGCTTTCTCCAGCATTAACCGCCATGCCGGTGTCCGGTAAGCCCAGCCCTGGTCGCTGTGTAATATCAGACCTTCTTTGTGTCTGCCGGCTTTCACTGCCCTTTGCAGCATCCTGCAGACCAGAGGCTGTGACGGGCTGGTCGACATATTCCAGGCCACGATTTCATTGTTGAACAGATCCTGCAGGGCAGACAGATACAGTTTCTGCCCCGCGGCCCGGAACTCCGTCACATCCGTACACCACTTCATCCCACTTCGTTCAGCGCTGAAGTCCCGGGCAAGAAGATTAGAGGATGCCAGCCCGGCATCCGGCATGTACGAGCGATATCTTTTCCGGCGCAGCTGACAGGTCAGGCCGTGTTCTTTCATCAGCCTGCGCACGGTTTTGTGATTGAGCATGAAGCCCTGATCACGCAGCGCTTTTGTCATTCTGCGGTAGCCATAACGCTGAGCATGCCGCTGGCTGATGGCCTTCATCGCGCTGACGGCCTCCGCATAACGTTCAGTATCATGTGCTGGATGCGAGACATGATAATAATACGTGCTGCGTGACAGTCGCGCGGCATACAGCAGGCAGGGCAGCCTGTGTGCCGCCAGTAATGACTGCACTATTCTGGTTTTTTTTGCTGCTCCCTGAGCGCGCTTTCCTCCCTCAGGGCTTTCAGCTTTTTTAAATAAGCATTTTCCGCACGCAGATATTCCAGTTCCCTCTGAAGCTCTCTCGGGGTCATTTCACTGAATGGCTTCGCGCCAGGAATGTACTTTTTCTGTGACATAGCGGGTCCGGGTCTGGCAGAGTGAAGCGCCTTTTTACCCCCTTTCCGGTAACGCCTCATCCAGTCGAGAATAAGGGATTCATTGGGGATAGCGAAGCGCACGGAAGCCTCCGCGTAGCTGCACCTGTTTTCAATGACGTAGCGGACAACGCGGAGCCTGAATTTTGCAGTATAGGCACGGGCAGGACGGTCCTCCAGCCCGGCTTTACCCAGGCGTCTGAAGGCCCGCAGCCAGCGGGTCAGCGGTGTCCTGCCAACACTGAACAGGCGGGCCGTTTCCTTGATAGAGGAATGCCCGGCCATGTAATGCTGAACAGCAGCAAGCCGGATGTGAAAAGGATATTTCATCGTACTGAACCTCCAGACTGAGAAATCTGGTGTCCAGGATCCTGGGTTCAGTGCACCGCCACCGCCCTGGCGACCCGGGCTCCCGGCCAGGAAAATCGCCGCTGGCGCGGTGCACTTAGCTTCTCCTTCAGGCTTATCGGGGACGGGCGAAGGTAACGTCCGTGTAAAGTCGCCCTCGCCGCGCATCCCTGCGCGTCGCCCCGGCCTTACGGATACGCTTCGTCGATTTTCAGCCGGACCCAGTCATCGCGGTGACTGTTTTATTCTCATTTCGCCGTGATATCGCTGTAAAACGTAATATTACCAGGGATCCCTCAACCGCAGGGGCGAGGGGCTGTCCACCGCTTACTTACTCAAATCCACCTGATACAGCGCAAAGCCAATCTCATCATCCCCCACTTTCTTCATCGGGTACTGCGCTTTTTCTTTGATAAATGCCGCTGCTTTTTCTGACGGAGAGGTTTCGAAACGGATATCCAGCGGTGTGGTGCTATGAATTGGGGCCAGGCGCCAGTTGTTATCCGCTGCCGGGTGAATTTCGCCCGCCCGTGCGGACTCGTCGCTTATCCACTTCGCCAGCACTGCACGGTTTTCATCCGGGGAGGCAAAGGCGATATGGCTGTCGCCAGTACCCGCAAACTTGCCGCCGTAGGCACGGTAGTTGTTGGTGGCGACCAGGAACACCTGATTCGGATCGATGGGTTTACCGTTAAAGGTAAGATCTTTAATACGCTCCGCCTGCGGATTCACGCTCTGGCATTCACCGTCGTAACGGGCCGGTTGCGACACATCAATCTGGTATTTCACCCCATCAATCACATCGAAGTTATAGGTACGGAACGTCTCCCAGTTGATGAGTGACTGCGGCTTGCTGCTGTTAGGATCGATCTGGTTAAACTGCCCGGCGGAACACTCCAGCCACTCTTTCACCTCTTTGCCGGTCGCTTTTACCACCACCAGAGTATTAGGGTAGAGATAAAGATCGGCGGCATTGCGGAAGGTGAGCTGCCCTTTTTCGACCTCAACAAAACTGGCCGGATCGTTTTTACGTCCGCCCGCTTTAAACGGTGCGGCGGCAGAGAGCACCGGCAGATTAGCCAGATCCGGATCGCCCTGAATAAAGTGCTTCACGTATGCAGTCTGGGCGTTGTTGACCACCTGCACGGTTGGGTCATCTTGTACCAACGACAGGTAGCTATACATATTGTCAGCGGACTTGCCGATAGGTTTGCCGACAAACTCGCGGGTGGCATCGTGATCGTGCTTGAGAATGTCCACCAGCTTGCTGTCTTCTTTCACCAGTGCCTTTTTGGCGGCGGCATCATAAATCGGGCGCGCTTCCGCTTTGGAAGAGGTGACCTGCCATTTTCCACCCTCGTTATTCAGCACCAGGTCAACAACACCCAGGTGATCGCCCCACATGCCAGGCATCACTGATGGCACACCATTCAGCGTGCCCTTAGCGATGTCGGCCCCTTTGATGGCGGCAAAATCTTTCGAGGGGAACACGGCGTGCGCGTGACCAAACAGAATGGTATCGACGCCAGGAATTTCACTTAAGTAGTAGACCGAGTTTTCTGCCATTGCCTGATAAGGCTCGGAAGAGAGGCCAGAGTGGGCCACCAGGACGACCAGATCTGCCCCTTTCTCACGCATCTCCGGCACATATTTCTTCGCGGTTTCGGTGATGTCGTCGACGGTAACTTTGCCCGTCAGGTTCGCTTTATCCCAGACCATGATTTGCGGTGGCACAAAACCGATATAACCGATTTTCAGGGTCTGCGGTTTTCCGTCTTTATCGATGACCTTCGTCTCTTTGATCAGGTAGGGCGTAAAGAGCGGTTTTTTAGTTTTAGCATCAATGATGTTGGCGTTAACGTAAGGGAATTTAGCCCCTTCCAGCGCCCGGTGCAGGTAATCCAGACCGTAGTTGAATTCATGGTTACCCAGGTTTCCGACCGCATAATCCAGCGTATTAAGGGCTTTGTATACCGGGTGAATATCACCCTTTTTCAGCCCCCTGGCCGCCATGTAATCACCCAGCGGACTGCCCTGGATTAAGTCGCCGTTATCCACCAGCACGCTGTTTTTGACTTCATTTCTGGCAGCGTTGATAAGGCTGGCGGTGCGCACCAGGCCGAATTTTTCCGTCGCAGAATCTTTGTAGTAATCAAAGTCCATCATGTTGCTATGCAAATCAGTGGTTTCCATTATACGTAAATCCACTGTTGCGGCCTGCACGCTGGCGGCAATCAGCGTTGCCAGGAGCGTTGCGCTAAACTTAATCATCAGAAGGGTCCTTTTTTAGATCTGAGCCACAAAAGAAAGTGATATGTACATTTTGTTGCTTACAGAATTGTGAATACTGCCATGATTTTCGCCACATAAATGCAACAACTATCACACCTGGCGGATTGAGGCTGAATGCGATATAAGTAAACTAATGAATTATTTAGGGTAAATACCCCACTGCCATAAATAAGAGGTGGACGATGTTAGAAGCGATTTGTCAGCTCGCGCGGGAAGCGGGTGATGCCATCATGGATGTTTATGACGGTCACCAACCAATGGACGTGACCAGCAAGTCTGATGACTCTCCGGTAACGGCAGCGGACATCGCCGCCCACGGCGTGATTGTGCGTGGATTGCAGGCGCTAACGCCGGATATTCCCGTGCTGTCAGAAGAAGATCCACCGGGCTGGGATGTGCGCCAGCACTGGCAGCGTTACTGGCTGGTGGACCCGCTTGACGGGACAAAAGAGTTTATCAAGCGTAACGGGGAGTTCACCGTGAATATCGCCCTGATTGAGCAGGGTAAACCGACTCTTGGCGTAGTTTATGCGCCGGTGCTGAACGTCATGTATGCAGCGGCAGAAGGCAAGGCGTGGAAAGAGGAAAACGGTTCTCGCCAGCAGATTCAGGTGCGTGATGCCCGCCCACCGCTGGTGGTCATCAGCCGTTCTCATGCGGCCGCAGACAGCGAACTGCATGAATATTTAAATCAGTTAGGTGAGCATCAAACTACTGCGATTGGTTCCTCCCTGAAGTTCTGCCTGGTGGCAGAAGGGCAGGCGCAACTTTACCCACGTTTTGGGCCAACCAACTCATGGGACACGGCGGCAGGCCACGCGGTGGCAGTGGCTGCCGGGGCGCACGTTCACGACTGGCAGGGAAAAACCCTCGACTATACGCCGCGTGAATCTTTCCTCAACCCCGGCTTCCGCGTCTCTATTTATTGAGCAATTTCTGCAGCAGGGCAACCACCTGCTGCACCTCGCCCTGGGTCAGGCTGCCATCTTTGGCGTATTCCACTTTTCCCTCTTTATCCAGCACGACAACGGCTGAACTTTCCTCTTCAAGCTGCCAGGCCTTGCGCACCAGTCCATTGCTGTCCACCACAAACTGCGACCACGGGTAGAGTTTTTTATTGCTCTCAATGCTGCTGCGCACAAACATGGCTGAACCGGGAATGGCGTCATCGGTGTTTATGATGGTGGTGGTTTGATAGCGGTCATGGGGTAAATTTGCGGTCTTGATCGCTTCAATAAGTGCAGCATTTTTCTCTTTTGCAGAGCTTCGGCCGGCAATATGTTGCACCACTCGCACTTTGCCAGGAAGCTGCGCGCTATTCCAGGCTTTATAGCTAAACTTACTGTTATCGAGAATCAACTCTCCCCTGTCAGCAACGCCAACCGGTGGGACTCGCTGGCCCGTCTCAAAATTGTGAGCTTGCGCCAGAAGCGGCAGTAGCAGGCAGGTGGCTACCAGGATTTTACGTAGGGTCATGGTGTTTCCTTTATTGTTTTGCACAAAATGTTTGCAGGTGATCCGACCACTTAGTGAACCTTTTAATCATAAGTGCGATCAATGAGGTTTTCCCGCAAGCAGGATGCCAGTTTGCGGGTTAACGCACATATCCGTGAAAAAACGATGGCTTATACTGCCCTCCCTAAAGGACTGCAAAGAAAATTCTGAATAACTGTCATCAAAAGGTAAATAAACTTATACACACTATGTGTCCTGAATGTTCTGGACTATAGTCACTGGGCAACAAAATTTGCGCTCATCAACAGTCGGGCCAAGTGTGGCTCCGCAAGGGCGTAATACTCAACAGGAGATACAAAAATGAAAATTTTCCAACGTTACAACCCACTTCAGGTGGCGAAGTACGTGAAAATCCTGTTCCGTGGACGGTTGTATATCAAGGACGTTGGCGCTTTCGAGTTCGATAAGGGCAAAATTTTGATCCCGAAAGTGAAGGACAAACAGCATCTTACTGTTATGTCAGAGATCAACCGTCAGGTTTTGCGTCTCCAGGCGGAGATGGCTTAACAACTTATGCTATGCAGTAACCGCGGTACAAACAAACGGCTCCGAAATGGAGCCGTTGATGTTTTCAGCATCTGCCTTCACTCATCCCTTCATAACGTTTTTTATATTCCATCGGCGGGATGCCATTATGTTTACGAAAGATCCGCGTGAAGTAGACCGGATCGGCGTATCCCACCGATTGAGCCACTTTAAATACCGGCAGCGGCGTTGACTGGATCAACAGCCGGGCGCGGTTGATGCGTTGGACTTCTCGCCATGCATAAATGGTCTGCCCCAGTTCTGTTTTAAACAGATGGGCAAGGCGGGAGGGAGAGAGGAAAACCATGCGGGCCAGGGTTTCGATTTTTAACTCTTCCGCGATGTGTTCATTCAGGTAATCGCACACCGCATTGATGCGGGGATCGTGCGCATGGCGATTACTGATTGGCTGAAGCTGAAAACAGTTGAGAATCAGCCGTTCCAGCGCGTTCATGGCTAATGCTTCTGACAAAGGGGCATTGTCAGAGTTATGGCGAATCACTTCATAAAACAGATCGCGCAGGGTTTTTAACTGCACCGGATCGCTGACAGCTGTTTTACCGATCCCCAGCGTATTGACGTCCCACTTTAGCCAGTCGATCCAGTAGGGACGTGGGATAAAGTAAATCCATAGGTGATCCCAATGCTCGCTGTGCTCATTGCGTCCATAGTGGTGCGGCACGCCAGGCGGGAAAAGCAGCAGTTCGTTTTCACGATAGACCAATGAACTGTCGCCGACTTTGGCCCGGCCCTGACCGCGCAGCGTCAGATTAATGATATAGCCTTTCATACCCTGTGGACGGTTGATGTAGTAATCAAGCGCCGATCCGCGTGAAATCGGGGTAAAGCCGGAGACAATCCAGGCATTGAACGTAAAGGTTTTGATCAATGGCGAGAAGTTGAGTAGCTCATTGATATCCAGTTCCATCGTTGTCTCCCGCTTCCGGTTTAGCGCTCGATAATAGCAAAACCCCACGGGGCAAGCTGCACGGTCGCACCGCTGGCGACGGTTGCTGCGTTAATCAGCGACACGCCTCCCCGATCGCACACGGCGTTTTGCGCTTGCCCGGAGTAGTTAAACATAAAGGCGATCGTCTTGCCCTGACGATTGGTCATCTCCCGGATGATGAGCGGGAAATGCGCATCTGTGGTTCGCGAGCGCAACGTCAGTCCCCGCGTCAGGTGGTCAAACAGCTGCGTGATCACCCTTTTTTGCGGCAGAAAGCCTACGTACATTGCCTGCCCTTTGCCAAAATCTGCCTCGGTTGCCGCGGCATGGTTACCCCATACAGGATGCTGGTAGCGCAGCAGCGTGCGTGTTTGCGGGGCAGGGGTGAGCAACTCCATCCAGAGCTCGGCACGGTTATCCTGAGCGCAATCTATTGCAGGAGAACAGGCGACCACTTCAACGTTTTCCGGCAGCGTAAACTGGCTGTAGCTCACCCCGCAGCTCTCGCTTAAGCCACCGGGCTGAGCATCACGTCTGACTTTGACGTTTTCATCGCTAAAGCCAGATTTGAAGCCAATCAGCGCACGTCCACCGTCTGCAATATAGCGATTAATGCGTGCCAGCAAAGCATCATCCACGGCATAAAGTGCAGGGATAACAATGGCCTTATAGCGTGACGCATTTTCGCCAATGTCATTAATGATATCGACCGCAATGTTATGGTCATAAAGTGCATCATAGAAGCGACGCACGATGTCGTTATAGACGTTGGTCTGCGCCGTGCCGGGTTTAAACTGATTGAGGGCATCCATGGCTTCATTGCTGACCAGAAGGGCGACGTCGTGCTCTGCCCGCAGGTTTTCCAGATGTGGCGACAGGCGGGCGAAATCGGCCCCAATAGTGGTCGCTTCCTGCCAGGTGGGATTGCGGGAAAAGTCGTGACTCAGCAGCCCCTTCCAGTAGGTCTCAAATGAATTGTGAATGGAGTGCCAGTGCCAGTAGGAGACCATCGCAGCACCGGAGGCAAGGTGGCTGAATGCCTGTAGCCGTAGCTGGCCCGGATAGGGGGTCCACTGCGGGAAGCCCTGGGCCTGGGTTTCCAGCACAAAGTAGTTTTGCCCGTCCTTAAGGCTACGAGTAACCGCGCCGCCGAAGGCTATTTCTCGCCCAGTAAGATGGTCCTGGCTGGGGTGATAAATGTCGACACCGGCTACGTTAAGGCACTTCGCGGCAGCAAAATGGTCAACGCGAGGCTGCACGCCAAATGAGTAGCCGCGCCACTCAAAGTCAAAGTTGTGGGTCACAAACTGTTGCGGCTTAGCGTACTCCCGCACAATCTTGGCCTGCCATGCCAGATACTCAGTGACCTGCTGGCGCTGATAATGGCTAAAGGCGCAGGCCAGACTGGCATTAATGGTGTTTTCAACCGGCGGGAAATCCTCCCAGCGGTCAATACGGTTACTCCAGTAATCGAGACCGAAATCCTGGTTCAGCGCCGCCAGGCTGCCGTATTTTTCTTTCAGATGGCCGACAAAGCCTTCCTGCATGTAGCGCCCGGTGTTGTCGTAATGCTTGGTTTCATTATCCAGTTGATAGCCAATGATCGCCGGATGGTGCTGCACATGCGCCATCAGCACGCGAATAATCTTCTCTGCATAGCGGCGGAAAACGGGGCTGACGATATCCATGATCTGCCTTGGCCCGTACTTCTGCTGGCCTTCTGCCGTGGTGACCATCACCTCCGGGTGTTTTGCCGCCAGCCATGCGGGGATGGCATAGGTTGGCGTACCGATGATGACGGCAATCCCCGCCTTGTGCATGGCATTCAGAACACGGTCAATGTGATGGAAATGGTATTCACCCTCTTTGGGTTCCAGCGTACTCCAGGTGGATTCCGCAATACGTACCACGTTAATCCCTGTTTCCAGCATCAGGGCGATATCTTTTTCCAGACGCTCTTCCGGCATGTACTCATCGTAATATGCGACGCCATAATATAATTTGGACACGTTCACCTCCTGGAATTAATGTGCGGGTACAGGTTGTGTAATAAATACTCTGGCTTTATCCAGCGTAATAAATGAAATCAAAGTAAAGAACAGTGCAATACATCCCAGCACAATATAGCTGCTGGTAAAGCCCATATTTTGATACATATGACCGATGCCTGTGGATAAGAATATAGAGCTAAAGCTTTTTGAAAACTGGAAACCAATCAAATACACTGTTGCCGACAACAGCGGGTTAAAGTTGGCAGTAATGTATTTGAGGGCAGCGACCAGTAATACTGAGCTTTCAAAACCATGCAGTAATTTAATCAGGCTAATTGAAACCGGGCCTATCGCCCAAGCGGAACCGATAATCCTCAGACTCATGATCAGGCCACAATAAAGCAGCGCATTTTTGGGCCCAATCTTATTCACAAACCATGGGGCAAAAAACATGACGATGGCATCCAGAAAGATCTGTCCGGTGGTTAAATAACCAAATACCTCAGCGCCTCGTGCTTTGCTTTCAAAGAAGTGGCTGTAATAAATAGCAAACTGCTGATCGTAGGTTTCATAAACGGCGCCGACACCTATCATGTAGGCGGCAAAGAACCAGAACTTCTTCAGCTTCAACAGTGCGGTTGCGTCGGACAGGGTGACCGGTTTAGTGGCAGTAAGCTGCACGCTGTGTTGCTGCTGGGTTTTTACTTTTGTTTTCCAAACCACAAACAGCAGACATACCCCTGCCGCGCTGGCGGTCCAGAAGATGAGATTCTGGTCAATGCCGTAGAGTTTACCCGCAGCGAAAGTACCCATGGCGGCACCGATACCGCCAAACATTCTGGCACGGCCAAATTCAAAGCCGGAGGCACGACTTACCTTGTCGATGTAGGCCTCGCAAATGCCACAACCCGCACCATAGGCCATACCGATATAAATTCCGCCGGCCAGTGCGCCGAGGATGACGTTAATTTTTAGTAACGGAGCAAAAATATAAATCCAGTAAGGGGCGAAAAGGGTAATAATTAACGCCAGCATCCACATCAGGTTTTTACGGTAAATGAGTTTGTCAGAAATAAAACCAAATAAAGGTTGAACGCAAACAGCAACGATTGCAGTAAATGAATAAACCAACCCAACGTCGCCATAACTGATGCCAATGGTTTCAGTTAACCATAAGGAGAGATAAGGGTAACAACATCCCCAGCCAATAAAGAAGAAAAGAAAAAACAGACAGCTCATATAGTAATTTTTATTTGAATCTATCATGATGCCCTCGCTTTCCTGTATCAGGAATATGATCGTTTTGACGCGAGCAACGTTACCGTTTCGCCTTCGGCATGGTCATGAATGTCTCGCTACCAACCAGTAAAAATCTGCTATCTGCTGACGGGCGTGAGGTAACTCACATTCTGCTTTGCAAATAAAAATAGTTGTGAGGTTATTGTGGAAATAAAAAAGGGCGGAAATTATTCCGCCCTTTTTATCTGGTTATATTCTTATGCTTCGCTTGCCGTTTTTTCTTCTGCATCCGGCAGCTTTGGCGTTAGCACGGTAGCTTTGCTGTCGATACGCGTCACCAGCAGCTGGTCGATGCGGTAGTTATCAATATCCACCACCTCGAATTTGTAGCCGGAGAACTTCACCGCGTCGGTGCGTTTCGGGATCTTACGCAGCATGAACATCATAAAGCCGCCGATGGTCTCGTAATTGCCGGACTGCGGGAATTCGTCGATATCCAGCACGCGCATCACGTCGTCTATTGGCGTGCCGCCGTCCACCAGCCATGAATTTTCATCACGCGCCACGATTTGCTCTTCCAGCCCCTGGCCCACCAGATCGCCCATCAGCGTGGTCATTACGTCGTTCAGGGTGATGAGGCCCACGACCAGCGCGTATTCGTTCATAATGACCGCAAAATCTTCTCCGGCGGTTTTGAAACTTTCCAGCGCTTCGGAGAGGGTGAGGGTATCGGGCACAATCAGCGTATTGCGAATCTGCACCCCGCTGACCAGCGCCAGGCTTTGATTACCCAGCACGCGGTTCAGCAGGTCTTTGGAGTCGACATAGCCAACGATATGGTCAATATCGCCATTACAGACCAGGAATTTCGAGTGCGGGTGCTCCGCCACTTTATTCTTCAGGCTTTGCTCATCTTCATGCAGGTCGAACCAGACGATGTTTTCACGCGAGGTCATGGAGGAGGGGACGGTGCGTGACTCAAGTTCAAACACGTTCTCAATCAGTTCATGCTCCTGCTTACGCAGCACCCCGGCCAGCGCACCGGCTTCGAAAACGGCATAGACATCATCAGAAGTAATGTCGTCTTTGCGCTCCATCGGTAATTTAAACAGGCGGAAGATGTTGTTGGCCATGCCGTTAAAGAACCACACCAGCGGGCGGAAGATAAACAGGCAGAAGCGCATCGGGTTGATAATGCGCAAAGCCACAACTTCAGGCGCGATCATACCGATGCGTTTCGGGGTCAGGTCGGCGAAGAGAATAAACAAACCCGTCACCAGGGTGAATGAAATAATAAAGCTCAGGCGCTCTGCCAGTTCTGGCGATACCACGCTGATGAGCATGCTGTAAAACGCGGGGGAGAAGGCAGCATCGCCGACGATACCGCCGAGAATGGCGACGGCATTAAGGCCAATTTGCACCACGGTAAAGAAGGTACCGGGGTTTTCCTGCATTTTTAAAATGCGCTGCGCATTGATGTTGCCATCATCGGCAAGCAGTTTCAGTTTGATTTTTCTGGAAGCGGCAAGTGAAATCTCAGACAGCGAGAAGAATGCACTTACAACTATCAGAAAGAGTATGACTAAGATGCTGTTTAACATAATTTATCCAGTCTGTGACCGGATCCTCGGAAGGGGAAATTGAATAATCCATGTGGCAAAGCACATTAAAAGCCGGTCCGAAGCGGTGGGCCGGCAATTTCGCTGGCTAGTATAGCGTAAGCGGACAACCGCTCGCCAGCAGTGTAAGCAGTTTGTTACGTAACGCGGCGGGCGGTTTTTTCCTCATACTGGTGTTTTATTCCTCAGTTACAGGCGCTACGTTAGCCCGTTTTGGCATGTCCAGGAGGCAACGTAGATAAAGGCCAGAGCAGTGAAACTGAACCAGCCCGGAACAAGGACCGGTCCTTGAGGATCGAAAAAACAGATTACGCCAGTTGCGGTGGCAGACAGACGCCGATGCCGCCGATCCCGCAGTAGCCATACGGGTTTTTGTGCAGATACTGCTGGTGGTCATCTTCGGCATAGTAGAACGGCGGCGCGGTGGCGATTTCCGTGGTGATCGTGCGCTCATCGTTCGCCGCATGCATTGCCGACTGAAAACGCGCAAGACTGGCATGGGCGGCAGCATCTTGTTCCGGCGTTAACGGGAAAATGGCCGAGCGATACTGAGTACCCTGATCGTTACCCTGACGCATACCCTGCGCCGGGTCGTGATTTTCCCAGAATGTCTGCAGCAGCTGGTCGTAGCTAATCACAGCAGGATCATAGACCACGCGAACGGCCTCGGTGTGGCCCGTCTGACCGGTGCATACTTCCCGATAGGTTGGGTTGGGCGTGTACCCTCCCATATAACCCGCCGCGGTGCTGTAAACCCCCGGTAATTGCCAGAACAGACGTTCAACGCCCCAGAAGCAGCCCATCGCGAAATAAGCGATTTCCATTCCCTCTGGTACATTAGTCATCGAGTGTTCGTTAACGGCATGTAAGGTTGCGACAGGCATCGGGGTGTTTCGTCCGGGCAGTGCATCCGATTGAGTAACAAGGTGTTTTTTATCAAACAGACTCATGGTGAGCCCTCCCAGGAACGCAAATTGCGGTTAAGGTTGTAACGAAGCGTCTCTTTTAACACAATAAACGTGGTAAATAAGACTAGATTTAAACATAAGAAATATTTGGGGTGTCGTCCGTTTTTCAATCCACATTTTGGATTTTTTACAGGCCGCGGAGCGGCGTTGACGTTTCCTTCCAGGGGCGGGAACAAGGGATATTCAGGAGAAAACGTGCCAAAAATCCGTTTTTTATATTTTGCCGGCCTATTACTGGCATGCGATAGCGCTATCGCGGCAAACGTGCGATTACAGCTCGAAGGGTTAACCGGGACATTACAAAAAAACGTACGCGCCCAGTTATCAACCATCGAGAGCGATGAAGTCACGCCGGACAAACGGTTCCAGGCACGTGTTGATGATGCCATTCGTGAAGGGCTAAAAGCACTCGGTTACTACGAGCCGACAATTCAATTCGAGCTGCGTCCCCCTCCGGCCAAAGGGCGCCAGGTTCTTATTGCCCACGTCAAGGCGGGTGAACCGGTGCGCATTGGCGGCACGGACGTGATTCTGCGCGGCGGCGCACGGACCGATGAAGATTACCTGGCGTTATTAAGCAAGCGGCCTAAAAACGGCACCATTCTGAATCATGGCGACTACGACGGCTTCAAAAAATCACTGACCCGCGTGGCCCTGCGCAAAGGCTACTTTGACAGCCAGTATAATCATAGCCAGCTCGGGGTAGCGCTGGACAGGCATCAGGCCTTCTGGGATATCGACTACGACAGCGGCGAACGTTACCGTTTTGGCGACGTGACCTTTGAAGGATCGCAAATCCGCGAAGAGTACCTGCAAAATCTGGTGCCTTTTGAAAAGGGCGATTATTACCAGACGAAAGATTTGGCAGAACTGAACCGCCGACTGTCAGCCACCGGCTGGTTTAATTCGGTCGTCGTGGCCCCCGAATTCGACAAAGCGCGTAAAACGAAAGTGCTGCCGTTAAAGGGCGTCGTCTCGCCGCGCATTGAAAACACCATCGAAACCGGTGTGGGTTACTCCACCGACGTCGGCCCAAGGGTGAAAGCAACCTGGCGTAAGCCATGGGTGAACTCTTACGGACACAGTTTCTCGACCACCGCCAGCGTCTCGGCACCCGAGCAGCAGCTTGATTTCAGCTATAAAATGCCGCTGTTAAAAAATCCGCTTGAGCAGTATTACCTTGTGCAGGGCGGCTTTAAACGCACCGATCTGAACGATACTGAAGCAGATTCCACGACCCTTGCGGTCTCCCGCTACTGGGATCTCTCCAGCGGCTGGCAGCGCGCCATTAACCTGCGCTGGAGCCTTGATCACTTTACTCAGGCCAATGTCACTAATACCACCATGCTGCTTTATCCGGGCGTGATGATTAGCCGTACCCGTTCGCGCGGCGGGCTGATGCCGACCTGGGGCGACTCCCAGCGTTACTCGGTGGATTATTCGAGCACCGCCTGGGGCTCTGATGTGGAGTTTGTGGTGATGCAGGCGCAGAACGTCTGGATCCGTACGCTCTACGATCGTCACCGTTTCGTTGCCCGTGGCAACGTGGGCTGGATCGAAACCGACGACTTTGATCGTGTTCCGCCGGATCTGCGCTTCTTCGCCGGTGGCGATCGCAGTATTCGTGGCTACAAGTACAAATCGATCGCCCCGAAAAATGACGACGGCAAACTGATCGGGGCCTCAAAAATGGCAACCGGATCGCTGGAGTACCAGTACAACGTCACCGGGAAATGGTGGGGAGCGGTCTTCGTCGACAGCGGTGAAGCGGTCAGCGATATTCGGCGCAGCGATTTCAAAACCGGCACCGGTGTGGGCGTGCGCTGGCAGTCGCCGGTTGGCCCCATCAAGCTTGACCTGGCGGTGCCGGTGGGCGACAAAAACGAACACGGTTTACAGTTTTACATCGGTCTGGGGCCTGAATTATGAGTTTATGGAAGAAGATAAGCCTCGGGGTAGTGGTGTTTATTCTGCTGGTGCTGGGGAGCGTGGCCTTTCTTGTCGGGACGACGAGCGGGCTGCATCTGTTATTCAACGCCGCCAATCGCTGGGTGCCAGGGCTGCATATTGGCCAGGTGACCGGCGGCTGGCGTGACCTGGCGCTGAAAAACGTGCGCTACGATAGCCCCGGTGTGGCGGTCAATGCCGGAGAGCTTCACCTCGGTGTTAAGCTCGGTTGCCTGCGTGACAGCAGCCTGTGCGTGAACGATATCTCGCTCAAAGACATTAATGTCGTCGTTGACACCAAAAAAATGCCGCCCGCCGCCAAAGTCGAAGAAGAGGAGACCGGGCCGCTCAATCTCTCCACCCCGTACCCCATTACCCTTAGCCGGGTGGCGCTGAACAACGTCAATATCAAAATTGATGACACCACCGTGTCGGTAATGGATTTCTCCTCCGCCCTGAGCTGGGAAGACAAAAACCTGACCCTGAAACCCACGTCGCTGCGTGGCCTGCTGATCGCGCTGCCGAAGGTGGTAGATGTGGCGCAGGAAGAGGTGGTCGATCCGAAAATTCAAAATCCGAAACCGGATGAGTTACCGCTCGGTGAGTCGCTAAAACAGCTGTTTTCGAAACCGGTACTGCCGGAGATGACGGATGTGCATCTGCCGCTCAATCTCAATATCGAAGAATTTCGCGGCGAGCAGCTGCGCCTGACCGGCGACACGGACATTACCGTCAGCAATATGCTGCTTAAAGTCAGTAGCATTGATGGCAATATGAAACTGGATGCGCTGGATATTGATTCAAACCAGGGTACCGTGAACGCGACCGGCACCGCGACGCTGAAGGACAACTGGCCGGTGGATCTCACCCTCAACAGCACGCTCAATGTCGACCCCATCAAGGGCGAAAAAGTGAAGCTGAAGATAGGCGGTGAAGTTCGCAAGCAGCTGGAGTTTGGCGTTAACTTGTCTGGCCCGGTCGATATTGTTCTGCGCGGGCAGACGCAGCTTGCTGAAGCTGGGCTGCCGCTCAATCTCGATATCACCAGCGAGCAGCTCTACTGGCCGTTTACCGGTGAAAAGCAGTACCAGGCAGACGCGCTCAAGCTCAAGCTGACCGGTAAAATGACCGACTACACGCTGTCGTTCCGTACGGCGGTGAAAGGCATCGATTTACCCCCTGCCACGATTACGCTGGACGGCAAAGGTAATGAGCAGCAGATCAATATCGACAAGCTGACCGTGGCGGCGCTGGAAGGGAAAACCGAACTCAAGGCGCTCCTCGACTGGCAGCAGGCCATTAGCTGGCGCGGCGAACTGACGCTGGATGGCATTAACACGGCGAAAACCTTCCCGGACTGGCCGGCGAAGCTGAACGGGCTGGCGAAGATGCGCGGTAGCCTGTACGGCGGTACCTGGCAGGTCGATATCCCTGAGCTGAAGCTGGCCGGGAACGTCAAACAGAATAAAGTGAGCGTCGACGGTCAGCTGAAGGGCAACAGTTACATGCAGTGGGTCATTCCCGGCCTGCACCTGGAACTGGGGCGTAATAAGGCGGACGTGAAAGGCGAGCTGGGGGTAAAAGATCTCAAGCTGGACGCCACCATTGATGCGCCGGGGCTGGATAACGCCCTGCCGGGCCTGGGGGGCACCGCCAAAGGGTTGGTCAATATTCGCGGCACGGTAGACGCGCCGCAGGTGCTGGCAGACATTACCGCCAACAATTTGCGCTGGCAGGAACTCCGCGTCGCCAAAGTGCTGGTGAAAGGCGATATCAAATCCAGCGATCAGATTGCCGGGACGATGAACGTGCGCGTGGAGCGGATTTCCCAGCCCAACGTCAATCTGAGCCTGGTGACGCTGGCCGCGAAAGGCAGTGAAAAACAGCACGAGCTTGAACTGCGCGTGCAGGGCGAGCCGATGGCCGGGCAACTGAAGCTGGCAGGAAGCTTTGATCGCAATGAGCAGCGCTGGAAAGGCACGCTCAGCGATACCCGCTTCACCACGCCAGTTGGGCCACTGGTGCTCAACCGTTCCGTTGCGCTGGATTACCGCAATCAGGAGCAAAAAATCAGTATCGGGCCACACTGCTGGACCAACCCGAATGCGGAGCTGTGCGTACCACAGACCATTGATGCTGGCGCAGAAGGGCGGGCGGTGGTCAATCTCAACCGCTTCGATCTGGCCATGCTCAAACCCTTTATGCCAGAGGCGACACAGGCAAGCGGCACCTTTAGCGGTAAAGCAGACGTAAGCTGGGACACCACCAAAGAGGGCTTGCCGCAGGGTGAAGTGACGCTAAACGGACGTAATGTCCGCGTGACGCAGCTCATCAATGGTTCGCCGCTGCCGGTGGCTTTCGAGACCCTCAACCTGAACGCGCAGTTGCGTAATAACCGCGCGGATTTGGGCTGGATGATGCGCCTGACCAACAATGGGCAGTTTGACGGCCAGGTGCAGGTCACCGACCCGCAGGGGCGGCGAAACCTCGGCGGCAACGTGAACATCCGTAACTTCTCGCTGGCGATGGCGAACGCTATCTTTACCCGTGGCGAGAAAGCGGCGGGGACGCTGAATGCCAATCTGCGTCTCGGCGGCAATGTGCAAAGCCCGCAATTGTTCGGGCAAATGCAGGTTAACGGTGTGGATGTGGAGGGCAACTTTATGCCGTTCGACATGCAGCCAAGCCAGCTGGCCATGAACTTCAACGGCACCACTTCCACGCTGCAGGGCGTGGTGCGCACGCAACGCGGACAGATCAACCTGAGCGGTGATGCAGACTGGAGTCAGATCGACAACTGGCGCGCCCGTGTCGCGGCGAAAGGCAGTAACGTCCGCATTACGGTGCCGCCAATGGTGCGCCTCGACGTGTCGCCGGACCTGGTGTTTGAAGCGACGCCGACGCTCTTCACGCTGGATGGCAATGTGGATGTGCCCTGGGCGCGCATCGTCGTGCATGAAGTCCCGGAGAGCGCCGTTGGCACCTCCAACGATGAGGTGATGCTCAATTCGGACCTGAAACCGGAGGAGCCAAAAACGGCGGCTATCCCGATTAACAGCAATCTGACGGTGCATGTGGGCAATAACGTGCGAATGGATGCCTTTGGCCTGAAAGCGCGCCTGACCGGTGATTTAAAAGTTGTTCAGGATAAACAAGGGCTTGGGCTTAACGGGCAGATCAATATTCCAGAAGGTCGTTATCACGCCTACGGTCAGGATTTAATTGTGCGAAAAGGTGAGTTATTGTTCTCCGGTCCGCCAGATCAACCGTTATTGAATATTGAGGCGATCCGTAACCCGGAAGCGACCGAAAACGACGTGACGGCCGGGGTGCGTATCACCGGTACGGCTGATGAACCGAAGGCAGAAATTTTCTCTGACCCGGCGATGTCGCAGCAGGAAGCGTTATCTTATCTGCTGCGTGGCCAGGGTCTGGAGAGTGGTCAAAGCGACAGTGCCGCAATGACATCTGCCCTGGTGGGTCTGGGGGTTGCACAAAGTGGCCAGGTTGTGGGTAAAATCGGCGAGACCTTTGGCGTAAGTAATCTGGCGCTGGATACCGAAGGGGTGGGTGATTCCTCCCAGGTGGTGGTCAGTGGCTATGTATTGCCAGGTCTGCAGGTAAAATATGGCGTGGGAATTTTTGACTCACTGGCGACTCTCACGTTACGTTATCGCCTGATGCCTAAGCTGTATCTGGAAGCGGTGTCTGGCATAGATCAGGCGCTTGATTTGCTCTATCAGTTTGAGTTCTAGCAATGCGAATATTTGTCTACGGCAGTTTACGACGCAAGCAGGGCAACAGTCATTGGATGACTAATGCTCAGTGGCTTGGCGATCACAACGTTGAACATTATCAACTCTACAGTCTGGGGCACTACCCTGGTGCTGTGCCGGGTGATGGATGTGTGCAGGGTGAAGTGTACCGCATTGACGCGACGACCCTGAGCGAACTGGACGCACTACGTACCGCAGGTGGCGAATACAAACGCCAGCTCATCCAGACGCCGTATGGCAGCGCCTGGATGTACGTGTATCAGCGTCCGGTTGATGGGCGACAGCACATTGAGTCCGGCAACTGGTTGGACAGAGACCAGGCTTAAAACAAAACAACGCCACCTTCGGGTGGCGTTGTTTATTGTCAGCCCGCTACCAGTGTTTAATCAGCGACTCGCCGATTTGGGCGATCGTTTTATTCCGTTCATCCAGGGTGGCTTGCGTTCCGGTGATGTAGATAACGACAAGGCGCGTCGGTTGGCCGTCAGGCCCCATCACCGCAACAATGCCGCGTGACCCGCGCTCACCCGCCCCTGTTTTATCAGCAATAAACCAACCCGCAGGTGTCACCGAACGAAGCAGAGGTCCTCCGACTTTATCTGCCTCCATCCAGTCCAGTAGCTGCTGGCGTGACGTTGGCGTCAGTACCTTGCCGATGAGAAGCTGGCGCAGCGTCCGTGCCATGATTTCCGGTGTGGTGGTATCTCGCTCATCTCCGGGCAGGGCGGCATTTAAGTCCGGCTCCCATCTGTCGAGACGCGTCACCCCATCGCCCGTTTTGCGTAAAAACGCGGTTAATTCCAGTGGGCCGCCGACGGTCTTCAGCAACAGGTTGGCCGCTGTGTTATCACTCATGGTGATAGCCGCACTGCATAATTCGGCCACGGTCATGCCTTCGGCAAGGTGTTTCTCCGTGACCGGGGAGTAGTCGACCAGATCCTGCTGGCGATAATGAATACGGCGCGTCAGTTGCTCCTGCCCGGTATCAACCCGCGAGAGGACTGCGCCGCACAACAGCACCTTAAACGTACTCATCATCGGAAAACGTTCCTGAGCGCGATAATTGGCTAACAACGTGCCGTCGGCAAGGGCCATTTCGGCGTAGCCCACCCGGGCATGGAGTTGGTCTTCTGCTTCTTTGACCTTGTTCAGTGTGAGCGGATGAGCAAAAGCGGGCAGGCAGCAAGCGGCCAGCAGCGGGATGAGGGTAAGGCGGAACCTTAACATAGAGAAATACGTCCTTGGGTTCTGTTCATGGCAGTGATGCATAATCGTGACCATCATAACGTCTGTCACTTAAGAAATTCGTTCTCATATTCACTTTTATCTTCCATGAATAAAATAACGACCATCATCCTCATTCAGGCGCATAAAAATAAAACAGCACATGGGCAGCCCGATGCCGAGTAAAATAAATAACAGGCTGAAGCTGTTTAAATTAATCGTGCTCTCGATACGGGTAAGAAAACGCAACGCAGGAAAGGTGAATGCCATGCCTGCCATAACAGACAGCAATTGCGTCACCGTCATAATGTTATTGCCGTTGTTATAGGTGTGTTGGTTCAGGTTGCTAAAGGCCAGCGTGCTCTCAGCGGAATATAACGTTGAAATCAAAATGCCGAGCAGCATCGCAAGAATGCCGATGAGCGTGGTTGCGTGTTCCTGTACTGCGGCACCCATGGCGAAAATACACAGGGAAGTAGAGAGTGTGGTGTACAACAACAGCGTGCGATAGCCAATGCGTTTTATCAACGGCTCAAAGCCGATTTTCGAGAACAGAGCGCCGCTGGAAAACAACAGCAAAATCAGGCTGACGGTGAGGGGATCGCACGCCATTTTGGTTTGCAACATCAGCGACAGTACCACCGGGGTTGATGAGAGCAAAATGCGCGTAACAATACCGCTGGCTACACCAATGGAGAATGTTTTAATGGTGAACAGGCTTTCGCCCGATTTAGGCTGAACGACGGACCTGGCCCGTTTGAAATAGAAAAATGCAAAGCCAACCCAGGCGATAGCCAGCACGGCACTCAACGGAGGGGGGATCATGTTCTTGGGTATGGCGGTGAGCAGAAATGCGCTGATAAACAACATGCCCACCAGCAGCATCAGCTTACAGGTGTCTACTCGCAGGTGTGGGGCTTGCCGGTTTGCGGGAATATTTTTTCTCGCCAGCAACAGGCAGACCAGGCACAAGGGCATGTTAAGAACAAAAATCAGGCGCCAGGATAGCGTGTTAACCATGATATTCCCCACTACCGGGCCAACCATCGTGCCCAATAACCCCAGCAAGGTAATGCGGTTGAGGAATAAGAGTTTCAGCGTATCTGGCGTGGTCCGCAAAATAATGGTTCTGATTATCGGCAGCATTAGTGCGCCACCGATCCCTTGTATAAATCGAAATGCGATCAAACTGGCGATAGAGGTCGCCGTGACGCAGAGCAGTGAGCCGGTCATAAAAATAATTATCGCGACCAGATAGGTATTGCGTTCACCGAATCGCTCTGCCATCCAGCCATTGACGGGCGTGAAAGCCACTACGGTGACAATATAGGAGATAACAATCAGCTCCATATGCAGCACCGGTTGGTTAAACGCCTTCGCAATGGCGGGGAGGGCGATATACAACATCGTCGTGTCGGCGGATTGTATAAAAAAGGTGAGGGAGGCAATCCAGAACAGTGTCCACGACGTCTTCATGGTTTACGCCACTGTCATCTGGCCAGCGTACAGTACAAACATACGCAGCAGGAATACACCAATCAGGCTGAGCGTTGCTGAAAACGCCATCTGCTTGCGGCTGGTGCGCAGGAACCCGGCCACAAGCGGAACCGCGATGCCTGTACCGATAACCCCAATCCAGAACACGCCGCCCCAGAAACCGCTTAGTGCATTATGCGCCGACAGGTTTTTGTGCCCGTCGCCCAATAACAGGCCGACAAAGAAGGCGAACAGCAGGAAAATCTCCGCGAATATGACGGGATTTTCAATCTTATGGATGAAATGCAGTGTCCCTTTGTATACGTCAATGAACCGTTGATTGATAGCACCGACCAGCATTGCAACCGCAATGCCTGACGTGGTGCCCGAGGCCAGGAACAGTAATGGAAGCACCGGGTTGTTCAGCATTGGAAAAGATTTGAGCGCCGATAACAGAAAACCGGTATAGCACCCTAGCAGGACTGCCAGCACCAGCAGCATGTTTTCAAACCACTGGCGACGTTTCTGGAGAATGGCGCTCAGGTTACGCACCAGAGAAAAGAGGCAACCCTTATTAAACTTGCCCACCAACCTCAGCAGCTCATCACGGTACAGGCTGACCAGCCACAGGAAGATAAACACGAAGTAAACCTGAAACAGCATCACGCCGAGAGACATGATGGAGTCAGGATTATAGAAGACCAACAGGTGCCAGAAGGCCGTCGGGCGTGTCAGGTGGAAGATCAAAATAATCAGGCCGACCATCACTGACAGCGGGGCCACGATCGCCGTTGCCATAACAATGGGGTTTTTACCGCTGTACTCTGCAGGCACATAATATTTCAGCAGCATCGTAAGCGTGATCATGCCAGCGGAAATGCCCACTAAAAGGAGATAGATGGCGATAGGCCAGTCCCAGACCAGCGTGTCGAAATGGAAAGCATTAAACATTGTCGATTACCCCGTGTTTGCCAGGGATGCGATAGAGTTTCGGTTCGGTGCCCAGATACACTTTGGAGCGATAGGTTGGGTTGGCGAGAATCATTTGCGATATTTCGCTGGAGGGATCGTTCAAATCACCAAACACCAGAGCGTGGGTTGGACAGATCTCGACGCAGGCAGGTTTTTTACCTGCAGCCAGATTGGTCTCGCGACAGAAGTTGCACTTATCGGCTGTTTTCGTCACTGGATTGATAAATCGCACATGGTAAGGGCAGGCGGCGATGCAATAGCGGCAACCTACGCAGCGTTTATCATTAATGTCGACGATGCCAGTCAGGGCATCCTTAAAAGATGCGCCGGTGGGGCACACCGAAACGCAAGGTGGGTTTTCGCAATGCTGGCAGGATTTACGAAAGTACTGGCGCACTGCGCGAGTGGTCGAAGTGCGAGGAATATAAACTGAATTAATAATCTCGAGGCGGGTAACCCCATCGGGAACATTGTTGGTCTCCTTGCAGGCGCCCACACAGGCTTTGCAGCCGATACACAGAGTTTCGTTATGCAATAACCCATAGCGTACCTTTTTCGAGGAACTCATAACGGACGTCGCGCTTTGCGGCGCAGTCTCGTTTGCTAACACCCGCGAGGAACTGCCCGTCATAAAAATGGTTCCTCCCATATAAGCGAGAAATCGACGGCGGGAATGGTCTTCCATAACATCACCTTCCGTATTAAATGCTGGTTAATGTAGTCATGCTGATGCTGATACCCAACAATACTCGCATGGCTGGCTTTGCCCTGACTGATTTTAAATGGCGCGATACAGAAGGCTCCCTCCCTGGCGCAGTGAACTAAATATTTATATTGGTATTCTGTATATATCAGGGATTTTTATCGATAAATAAACAATATAATGCGGATATAAACTCTGCGCTGCTCAGGTATTTTATTTGACCATATATCAAAGCTGGCAAAACGTGCGATAAATCACACTTGCAACCTTAAGGATTAATATGAATATCACTTATACCTACTGCCTGATTATTCATAGGTAATTGGCTAATAAATTAATAAAAAAAGCCTATAGGTTCTGAGTTGGTAAGATGTGTAAATGATTTTTTAAAATCTATAATATTAAATATAACGCTTTTGAGTCATAGTGGTAATTTGATACCTGAGTCACATTAATTAGCGGGTGAAACCACTAGCGTAGCCAGGTTAATAAATATCATGATATTCGAGAGTTGCACGTGTGAATATTTTAGGCATCTATCACTACATATAAGTGCAATATGTTTGATTCACATGTGTGAGATCTATTGCCTAATGAATATTCATACTTTGAATAAGTCATATGTTATACATCAGCAATAAGTGAATAATTTCTATAAGGGACTATTTAATGAGAAAAATCATAAAATACAGCGCAATATGTGTTGCTATGTCTTTGTTATCTGCCCCCGTGTTTGCCGATCAAGTGATTGAATCGGATGTGGTTGTTGTGGGTGGTGGATTAAGCGGACTTGCAGCCGCCGCTACCGCGCAGGAGCGCGGCGTCAAGACCGTTGTACTGGAGAAAATGGCTTTCATCGGCGGTGCAGGAAACTTTCCAGAAGGTTCGCTAGGTATTGGTACCCGCTTACAAAAAAAAGAAGGGATTAAAATCACGACCGAACAGGTATTTGAACGTGTCATGGATTTTCACCACTGGCGCGTGAATGCGCCGGTGATTAAAACATTACTGGTGAACTCAGGCGCGACGATTGATTGGTTAGAAGATATCGGCGTGACATTTAAAGGCATTAAAACCTCTTTCCCACCAGAAAAAACGCTTCATACCTGGCATATTTATCAGGGGGGAGGCTCGGCGGCTGTCAAAGCGATGTCTGATGACTTTAAGGGCAAAGGCGGCAAGATTCTGACTAAAACCCCGGTCGAAAAACTGTTGTTTGATGCTAAAGGCGACATCATCGGTGTAGAAGCCAAAAACGCTGCGGGCGAGAAGATCACGGTTCATGCCCGTAATGTTATTTTGTCCACTGGCGGGTTTGCCAGCAATAAAGCGATGTTGGCAAAGTATGTTCCTGATATTAACACCCCAGGCATGGAGCGAGTCATGTACCGGGGGCCGGTTGTCGACGGTCGTACTGGCGATGGCATAAACATGGCGATCAGTGCTAAGGCCGCGCTGGCTGGCATGGGAACGCTGGCTGGCAACAGTCCGTATCTGGATGATGAACCCCCGATCAACCAGTTCATGGGGCCCGACTCATTGAAACAGGCCCATGCTGCCTTGATCCAACCGTTCCTGTGGATAAACAAGCATGGCGAACGTTTTTATAATGAATCCGCGGGTTCCAGCTTCAGCGATGTTTACAATGCGCTAACGGTCAATGATGGCCTGATGTATTCCATTTTTGATGAAAAAATGAAGCAGCGCATGATTAACGATGGACCGCTTATTCCTTTTAATGCCATTGTCGTTCCTGGTCATAAAATGACGGATCTTGATGAAGGCATAAACAGAGGGTTAAAAGTCGGATATGCGTTCAAGGCAGATACCATCGATGAACTGGCGAAAAAGATAAACGTTCCCGCTGATGCATTAAAAGCATCAATAAATAAAGTTAATACCTATTCGGATAATAAGGCAGACCCAGATTTTAATCGCAAACCTGAGCATCTTGTCAAATTTGATACTCAAGCCGGGCCTTATTATGCGTTGAAAGGGTTGCGCGCATTTTTCCTGACCTTAGGCGGCGTCAAGGTGAACGTTCATATGCAAGCCCTGGATGATAAAGGCAATCCGATTAAAGGCCTGTTTGTCACCGGGCAAGATATTGGTGGTCTTTATGATTCAACCTACGACTTGCTTGCTGAAGGTTCCGCCAGCAGTTTTGCACTGACATCGGGCAGAATTGCTGCAAATTATATTGCTGATAATAAAAAGTAAGGCGTCATGGCATTCTCTCCGGCCATGGTGTTTTAAAGATTATGACCATTAAGAATAAGCGCAGCCGATTAGGGCTGTGCTTTTTTCTTAGACATGTCAGCCTTCAGTCTCTCAGCGAAATTTATCTGCACATCAACAGATACCATCTTCTCTAAAAAAGTATGCCGCTTAAAAACTGGAAACTGTTAAAAACTGGAAAACTTATGAAAAAAATAACGTTATCTTTAATCGCTACAGCTAGCTTATTGTTTATCGCCTCTACGGCTGTTCATGCAGCTGATACATATAAAGACGGTACGTATACAGGTAAAGGACAAGGCAAGGAGGGAGAAGTCGAGGTCACGGTGAAAGTCAATGCGGGTAAAATTGCTGATGTGGAGGTGGTTAAACATCAGGACACCGACGCAATGATGCAGGGCGTGATTGATAATATCATTCCAGAGATCATTGAGAAGCAAACCGTTGAGGGCGTTGATGCAGTCACAGGAGCCACGATGTCCAGCAAAGGGGTACTAGAGGCATCGAAACAAGCGCTGGATCAAGCGAAACCCTGAGCCTGTAATGACAGCAAGGTCGATGCAGAGGGGCCTGAATGCGTTTGATGAGGCGCCAGAGCGAGAAGTTCAGGGCTAAGAGAAAGGTTGCGCCATTCCGCAGTCATGCGGAATGGCGCTCAGGCACTACGCGGCGTTCTGGTGCAGTTTAAACAGGCTGACCGCCTCTAACAGCTCTTCAGCCTGGCGCTGCATTTGGTGCGCGGCCGCAGAGGATTCCTGCGACAGCGTGGCATTTTGCTGGGTCGCCGTGTCCATGTGGGTCACGGCGACATTCACCTGATCGATACCGGTACTTTGCTCCTTGCTGGCCGCAGAGATGGTTTCCACCAGTTCACTGACCTGCTGCACGCTACGCAGGATCTCACTCATCGCGGAACCGGCATTCTGTACCTGCGAATTACCCTCGGCAATACGACTGACCGAATTATCGATAAGATGACGGATATCCCGCGCCGCAGACGCAGAACGCTGCGCCAGGGCGCGCACTTCCGCAGCCACCACGGCAAAACCGCGACCCTCCGGGCCTGCACGCGCTGCTTCGACCGCCGCATTCAGCGCCAGAATATTGGTCTGGAAGGCGATGCTGTCAATCACCCCGATGATGCTGTTAATTTCGCTGGAGAGCTGGTGAATATCGCTCATAGTCTGCACCACGCGCTCCACGGCTTCTCCACCCTGACCGGCGATAGCAAAGGCATCACGGGCGATGGTGCTGGCAAAGCGTGAGTTTTCGGCATTGCTCTTCACTACAGAGGTCAGCTCTTCCATTGAGGCTGCGGTTTGCTCCAGCGCGCTGGCCTGCGCTTCATTACGGGAAGAGAGTTCGCGGCTACCGGTGGCAATCTGCACCGAGGCCGATGCGATAGATTCGGTGCTGTGACGCACGCCATGAACAATGCGGGTCAGGTTACCGTTCATCTCCTGTAGTGCCTGCATCAGTTCTGCCGTCTCATCGCGACCTGAAAACGTAAAGGTGGTTTTCAAATCCCCCGAGGCTACCGTACGGGCAACGGCCACGGCCTGCGCCAACGGATGAGTAATACTGCGCACCAGCCACCAGGTAATAAGCGCACCGACCAGCATGGTCAGTACCATGGCGATAGTCAGCATCAGGCGCGTTTGCTCAAACTGCGCCTGATTGCGGGCGTCCGTCTCGGTGTGAATTTTGTTGGCGTGTTCCAGGGTGCGCGCCACCACCTCGTCGATCATCCTGGTGGGCTCTCGATCGATGCCGGTGACCAGTTTGTCTACCCGTGAGGCACTGGTAGCGTCGCTCAGTATAAACTGCTGTAAGGCGCTCAGGTAATGCTGCTCAAGCTCGGCATGCAGCTTACGGGTCTTCTCAACCTGCTCATTATCCATGCCCAACTGCGGCAGCAGGCCGCTCAGTTTTTGCAGTAACTGCTGGGTGGTCTGGCTTTGTGAAACAAACGCGTTTTTGTATTTATCAAAGGCTTCCTGGCTTTGTGTGCCGCGCAGTAAGGTGTTTTTCCACTCCTGCACCTGAATTTTGAACTGCACCTGCGCGTTGCGGGCGGTATCGATACTGTCGGCCAGGACCTTTTCGGTATTCATCATTTTTTGGTTCTGGTCGAAACTGGCGCTGTTAATCGCCAGGCCACGCATACCGATAAACAGCGTCGCCAGCAGTAGCAGGGTAGCCATCAGGCCAAGGCGTTGTCCGATGGTAAAATGATTGAGTTTCATACAGCTTCCGTTGGGCATAAGAGACATTGAGCAGACAGGGGTATCGACCAACGGGCAGGGGACTTTATGGTGGGAAAAATGGGGTTACTGCGAGGATGTACCTTATGCCTTTAATAAGCATGGGAAAAGATTTTTATGGCAGTTTTATGACAGCGTAATAAACGGTCAGAAAAGGGTGAGAAAGCCGCCAGGCGCGCGTGAACAAGCGGGTCAAGGCTCCGCGCCTGTCAGGGCGACGGAGCGCAGGCTTTAGTCAGTTTTAGATTTTTTCCAGATCGATTTTCATGACCTCGTCCGGCAACTTACTCATCTCTTTTTCACCCTGTTTAAGGCTGACGAACAGCTCACTGCCATTAGCGGCCAGTGCGAGGCTGTTAGGAAGCAGGGTAGTGGCAATATAGCTTTTCAGACGATAAGAGGTGCCATCGACAATACTGACCAGCTTCGCGTTGCGATGGGTAATATAGATTTCATCGCGTTTAGCGTTATAAAGTACCGCCAGCGAATTAACATTATTAATACTGTGGATAATTTTCCCGGTGTTGGTGTCCACCACCAGAATATTTGGCAGGTCCGGGTCAGTAATAAAGGCGCGATTGTTTTTGCTGTCCAGGGCGATATTCAGGAAGAAATGTTTTTTATCACCTTCAATCACATGGCGGCTGACGATCGCATTATCTTTGCCGTTGAGGGTGACCAGCTCACCGCTGCCATTAATCACATACACCAGACCTTTTTCGCTATTAACGGCGAGGCCGGTCGGCCATTTTCCCATATTTTCGACGGTGGTCAGCAACGTATTTGTCCGGGTGTCGATAACCCAGACCACGCCTTCTTTTGCGACGCCGGAAACGTACAGGCGCTGATGGACTTTATCGAGCGCCATCTCACGGGTGTGAACGATCTCTTTTGGATTCGAGGCCTGACTCAATTGCAGGGTTTTGATCTCTTTGCCGCTGCGGGTGTCCAGCAATGTTACGGAGCCTTCCAGCGTGTTGCCGAGATACAAGGTATGGTTTTCTTCATCCAGCGCAGTGGCGAAGGCGCGGCGGCTGGTCGTCAACGTGCCCGTGGTTTTTAACGTCTGGGGATCCAGTCGATAAACCAGGCCGTTCGTTTTGTCTTTCTCGAAAGAGGGGGCAGAGGCGGCGAACAGGCTGTTCTGAGTGGCATCATAAGCCAGCTCGTAGATGCCGGGGCCGGTTGTCGCGGTCATAAAATCGCTTTGTGGACGGGTCGCCGCGTGGGTGGAAAGCGCCGTCATCAGCAGAGTGAGCGTAAGCGCAGAGAGTATTTTCGTAGAGGGAGAACGAGAAAATTTCATTGGCGTTTCTTAATGTTATTTATGGAACGCAAATGATAATGATTGTCAGTAATGTTTGCAATGTAAGTCAGCAGACATAAAAAAACCCTGCACGCTGAGGTCAGCGGTGCAGGGTTTTCAGGTAAAGCGAATTACTTCTTCGCTGCGCGCTCGAAGGAGGCAACGATTTCCGCTTTAGCGGCTTCAGCGTTGTCCCAACCGTCTACTTTCACCCATTTGCCTTTTTCGAGGTCTTTGTAGTGCTCGAAGAAGTGTGTGATCTGGGCTTTCAGCAGCTCTGGCAGGTCGTTCACATCTTTAATGTGATCGTACTCTTTGCTCAGTTTGGTGTGCGGAACCGCAACCAGTTTGGCATCTTCACCAGACTCGTCGGTCATTTTCAGCACGCCAACCGGACGGCAGCGAATGACTGAACCTGGCTCCAGCGGGTATGGCGTTGGGACCAGTACGTCAACCGGGTCACCGTCCAGAGACAGGGTGTGGTTGATGTAGCCGTAGTTGCACGGATAGAACATCGCAGTAGACATGAAGCGGTCAACGAACAGCGCGCCGCTGTCTTTATCGACTTCGTATTTAATCGGGTCAGCGTTAGCCGGGATTTCAATGACTACATAGATATCTTCTGGCAGATCTTTACCCGCCGGGACGTTGAGTAAGCTCATGTTTGTTTCCTTTAAAATGTGTGGCAAACAAGTGCCGGGTATTATAGCCAACTCCCCGCGAATGTCTCCGCCTGTTTTAGACCTCCTCTCGTTGAGGTCCGTTTTTTTTGCAGGAAATAATGACCGAATAATCCATAAAGACAGCTGCATCATCAATAAATTTGTGTAAGCGATTACACTGCGGGATTGGTTAGCCGTTTCATCTGAAAAAGACTGTAATTTCAAAGCACGATGCAGGCCCGATCCTGCCTGATCTTTTCGCGGACCAGATCGCAACTGGACTCTAACAATTCATTCACTTTTCTGATTTGTGATGTAACGCATTCTGTTACATCTCCAATTGTCTATAGTTTCCCCGCAGGCGAAGTTGTAGCCAATAATAACCCTACGAGGATACACATATGTGGAAGCGCTTACTTCTTGTCACAGCAGTTTCGGCAGCCATGTCGTCTATGGCGATGGCCGCCCCACTGACGGTGGGATTTTCCCAAGTTGGTTCTGAATCTGGCTGGCGAGCCGCTGAAACCAACGTCGCGAAGAGCGAAGCTCAAAAACGCGGTATTACTCTGAAAATTGCTGATGCGCAGCAAAAACAGGAAAACCAAATCAAAGCGGTACGCTCCTTCATCGCGCAGGGTGTTGATGCCATCTTCATTGCGCCTGTTGTTGCAACAGGGTGGGAACCGGTGCTGAAAGAAGCTAAAGACGCCAAAATCCCGGTCTTCCTGCTCGATCGTTCTATTGATGTAAAAGATAAAGATCTCTACATGACTACCGTTACCGCAGACAACGTACTCGAAGGCAAGTTGATTGGGGACTGGCTGATCAAACAGGTGGATGGCAAGCAATGTAATGTGGTTGAGCTGCAGGGCACCGTGGGTGCGAGCGTGGCTATCGATCGTAAAAAAGGCTTTGCCGAAGCCATCTCTAAAGCCTCTAACATCAAAATCATTCGTTCTCAGTCTGGCGACTTCACCCGCAGTAAAGGGAAAGAGGTCATGGAAAGCTTTATCAAAGCAGAGAACAACGGCAAAAACATCTGCATGGTTTATGCCCATAACGATGACATGGTGATCGGTGCCATTCAGGCCATCAAAGAAGCGGGTCTGAAACCAGGCAAAGATATCCTCACCGGCTCGATTGACGGCGTACCGGACATCTACAAGGCGATGATCGACGGTGAGGCAAATGCCAGCGTTGAACTGACGCCGAACATGGCTGGCCCGGCCTTCGACGCGCTGGAGAAATTCAAAAAAGACGGCACCCTGCCTGAAAAAGTGACCATCACTAAATCGACGCTCTACCTGCCGGATACCGCGAAAGAAGAGTTAGAGAAGAAGAAAAATATGGGCTATTAATGCCTTTATCGCTCTGCCCCTCACCCCAGCCCTCTCCCCAGAGGGGAGAGGGTGTCGACGGGCTGGCACTATCTATCCCCTCTCCCCTCCGGGGAGAGGGTCAGGGTGAGGGGGAGAAAACAATGACCACCGAACAACACCAGGAAATCCTCCGTACCGAGGGGCTTTGCCAATACTTCCCGGGCGTTAAGGCGCTGGATAACGTCAATTTCAGTCTCCGTCGGGGCGAAATAATGGCGTTACTCGGTGAAAATGGCGCGGGAAAATCGACGCTGATTAAAGCCCTGACGGGCGTTTACCACGCAAACAGCGGCACTATCTGGCTGGAAGGCCAGCAAATTAATCCCAAAAATACCGCCCATGCTCAACAACTGGGAATTGGGACGGTTTATCAGGAAGTGAACCTGCTGCCAAACATGTCGGTGGCAGATAACCTGTTTATTGGCCGTGAGCCACGCCGCTTCGGCTTACTGCGCCGCAAAGAGATGGAAAAACGCGCCACCGAGTTGATGGAATCTTATGGTTTCTCACTGGATGTGCGCGAGCCGCTCAACCGCTATTCTGTTGCTATGCAACAAATCGTGGCCATCTGCCGTGCCATCGATCTCTCCGCCAAAGTGCTCATCCTCGATGAGCCCACCGCCAGCCTTGATACGCAGGAAGTGGAGATGCTCTTTACCCTGATGCGCCAGCTTCGTGCTCAGGGCGTGGCACTCATTTTCGTGACCCACTTTCTTGACCAGGTGTACGAAGTCAGCGATCGCATCACCGTGCTGCGTAACGGGGGCTTTGTTGGCTGTCGCGAAACCCGTGAGCTGCCGCAAATTGAGCTGGTGAAGATGATGCTTGGTCGTGAACTCGATAACAACGCTCTGCAACGTGCGGGCCGCACCTTACTGAGCGAAAAACCCGTCGCCGCCTTTAAAGATTTCGGCAAGAAAGGGACCATCAACCCGTTTGATCTCGAGGTTCGCCCCGGTGAAATTGTCGGGCTGGCTGGCCTTCTGGGTTCCGGGCGTACCGAAACTGCCGAAGTGATTTTTGGCATCAAGCCTGCCGACAGCGGCAGCGCGTTGATCAAAGGCAAACCGCAGACGCTGCGTTCGCCGCATCAGGCTTCCTGTCTGGGCATTGGTTTTTGCCCGGAAGACAGGAAAACTGACGGGATTATTGCTGCGGCATCCGTGCGGGAAAATATCGTTCTGGCGCTGCAAGCCCAGCGGGGCTGGCTGCGTCCGATTCCCCGGCGCGAGCAGAATGCCATCGCAGAGCGCTTCATCCGTCAGTTGGGCATCCGCACGCCGAGTGCCGAGCAACCCATTGAGTTTCTCTCCGGTGGGAATCAGCAAAAAGTACTGCTCTCGCGCTGGCTGCTGACCAAACCGCAGTTCCTGATCCTCGATGAGCCTACGCGCGGCATCGATGTGGGAGCCCATGCGGAAATTATCCGCCTGATTGAAACCCTGTGTGCCGATGGTCTGGCGCTGTTGGTTATCTCCTCTGAACTGGAGGAGCTGGTGGGCTATGCCGACCGGGTGATTATCATGCGCGATCGCAAACAGGTAGCGGAAATTCCGCTCGCTGAGCTGTCGGTTCCGGCGATCATGAATGCCATCGCGGCATAAGGAGTAATCTGTGATGCCTCAATCACTTCCACAAACCGGGCCGGCTAAACGGCGCTTCAGATGGCCGACAGGCACGCCACAAATTCTGGCGTTGCTGCTGGTGCTGCTGGTCGACAGCATGGTCGCACCCCATTTTCTGCAGGTCGTATTGCAGGATGGGCGTCTCTTCGGTAGCCCGATCGATATCCTCAACCGCGCGGCGCCGGTTGCTCTGCTGGCTGTGGGGATGACGCTGGTGATTGCCACCGGCGGTATCGACCTGTCGGTCGGTGCGACGATGGCGATTGCCGGGGCCACGGCCGCGTCGATGACCGTCGCCGGGCACAGCCTGCCGGTGGTGCTGCTGGCGGCGCTGGGGACCGGGGTATTAGCCGGGCTATGGAACGGCGTACTGGTCGCGATCCTCAAAATTCAGCCTTTTGTTGCCACACTCATTCTGATGGTGGCCGGGCGCGGGGTGGCGCAGTTGATCACCTCCGGGCAGATCGTCACCTTTAACGCCCCGGATCTGGCGTGGATTGGCAGCGGCAAGCTGCTGCTGTTCCCGACGCCGGTGATTATTGCGCTGGTGACGCTGGTTATCTTCTGGCTGTTCACCCGTAAAACCGCGCTGGGCATGTTTATTGAAGCGGTCGGCATTAACATTCGTGCTGCGAAAAACGCCGGGGTAAATACCCGCGTCGTCGTGATGCTTACCTACGTGTTGAGCGGCGTCTGTGCCGCCATCGCCGGGGTGATTGTTGCGGCGGACATTCGCGGTGCGGATGCCAATAACGCCGGATTGTGGCTGGAGCTGGATGCCATTCTGGCCGTGGTCATTGGTGGGGCGTCGCTGATGGGCGGGCGCTTCAACTTAGTGCTGTCGGTAATCGGTGCGCTGATTATCCAGGGAATGAACACGGGGATTTTGCTCTCAGGCTTCCAGCCAGAGCTTAACCAGGTGGTGAAAGCGGTGGTGGTGTTGTGCGTGCTGATTGTTCAGTCGCCGCGCTTTATTGCACTGATTAAAGGAGCTCGCGGTCATGATAAAACGTAACCTGCCGCTGATGATCACCCTCGGCGTCTTTGTGCTGGGGTATCTCTACTGCCTGACGCAGTTTCCCGGTTTTGCATCGACACGGGTAATTTGTAACATTCTGACTGATAACGCCTTTTTAGGCATTATCGCTGTCGGCATGACCTTTGTGATCCTCTCCGGCGGGATTGACCTTTCCGTCGGTTCTGTTATTGCCTTCACCGGGGTGTTCTTAGCCAAAGCGATCGGCTTCTGGGGCATTTCGCCCCTGCTAGCCTTTCCGCTGGTGCTGGTGATGGGCTGCGCATTCGGGGCCTTTATGGGGCTTTTGATCGATGCGCTGAAAATTCCCGCCTTTATCATTACCCTGGCCGGGATGTTCTTCCTGCGCGGGGTGAGTTACCTGCTCTCTGAAGAATCCATTCCGATCAATCACCCGGTCTATGACAGCTTGTCCAGCCTCTCCTGGCTGATTCCCGGTGGCGGGCGCCTGAGTGCAATGGGGCTCTTGATGTTGGGCGTTGTGGTGATTGGTATCTTCCTCGCGCACCGCACTCGCTTTGGTAATGAGGTGTATGCCATTGGCGGCAGCGCCACCTCTGCTAACCTGATGGGGATCTCTACCCGCAGTACTACCATTCGTATCTATATGCTCTCCACAGGCCTCGCCACCCTGGCAGGGATTGTGTTCTCGATTTATACCCAGGCAGGCTATGCGCTGGCGGGGGTCGGTGTCGAGCTGGACGCCATCGCCTCGGTGGTCATCGGTGGCACGTTACTGAGCGGTGGCGTGGGCACGGTGCTTGGCACCCTTTTTGGGGTGGCCATTCAGGGGCTCATCCAGACGTACATCAACTTTGACGGCACGCTCAGCTCGTGGTGGACCAAAATTGCGATCGGCATTTTGTTGTTTATTTTCATCGCGTTACAACGGGGTCTGACGGTGCTCTGGGAGAACCGCCAAAGCTCGCCTGTTACACGCGTTAGCACGGTAGCAACAAAGCAGTAACGTATTGAAATTATTATAAACAGCTAAAGTTTTTCCGGTGGCGGACGATAACCTGCCAATGAGGCTTAATTTATGCCTGAAAGAATCTCTGTTACCGGAAAAACTATCATGCTCAGAACGCTCTCGCTCCGCACCGGCTTGCTCTCTCTTCTCGCCGTGATGACTCTTCTTCTGCTGCTGGTCAGCGGCATGGGGATTTATGCCCTCAGTAAAAGCTCTTCTTCACTGGAACGCATCAGCGTGCTACAGGGGGAGAAAATGGCGCGCCTGAACGAAGGCTATACGCGAATTTTGCGTGCGCGTAACGAGTCGGGACAGGCGGTGCGCATGATGGAGGTCGGTCTGCTGACCGATGCGGAGAAGTCGGTTAAAACCATCAACGACGAGATTGATAAAGGCCAGAAGGCGCTGGATAGCGTGTTTAAGGCGGGCGTGGATGATGAAAAAGGCACCGCGTTGCTCGCTCAGGTCTCTAAAAGCTATGCGGATTATGTCGCTCAGGGCATCAAACCGATGCAGGCCGCATTGAAAGCGCAGAGCCCGGATGAGTATTACGATCTGCTGGAAAACAAACTAATCCCTGTCTCCCGCCAGTTTGATAATGACATGCAGGTATTTCAGGCCTGGGGCGAAGCGCGTGGCAAGGCTGAAGTGGGTGCAGTGCAGTCGAGCAAGAACATTGTCATGATGCTGATTGTGGTCGTTGCTCTGGTAGCGGCAGGGGTGATTGTGCTGGCCTGGCTTTCACTGCGCCATATGCTCCTTAAGCCGCTGAATGCGTCCATTGTCCAACTTGAGCACGTCGCAGCAGGTAATTTGAGCGAAGTAAGCACTCACTCTGCAAGTAAAGAGTTCAACCGTCTCAATACCGCTATTGAGAACATGCGTTATTCGTTGATCAACTCGGTGACCCGCGTTCGTGATGCCAGCTCGCAGATTGATACCGGCAGCCGTGAGCTGTCGTTGGGTAACGTCGATCTGGCGCAACGGACCGAATCCACGGCGACCTCACTGGAGCAAACCGCGGCCTCAATGGAAGAGATCACCGCGACCGTGAAACAGAACGCTGATAACGCCGATCAGGCGCATCAGCTGGCGAAAGCCGTCTCTGATACCGCCGATCGCGGCAGCGAAATGGTCTGCTACGTGATTGAGAAAATGCGCGACATTTCTGACAGTTCCAGCCGTATTGCTGACATTCTTAGCATGATCGACAGCATCGCTTTCCAGACCAACATTCTGGCGCTTAACGCCGCTGTCGAAGCGGCGCGTGCCGGCGAGCAGGGCCGTGGCTTTGCGGTGGTGGCAGGGGAAGTGCGCAACCTGGCGAGCCGCAGCGGTGATGCGGCCAAAGAGATCCGCCAGCTTATCAGTAGCTCGCAGGCCCATGTTTCTGAAGGGAGCGACCTGGCGATGCAGGCGGGCGAAACCATGGATGAAATTGCTGCCGAAGTCATGCGCATGACCAAGCTGATGCGCGAGATTGCCAGCGCCTCGCAGGAGCAGAGTCGCGGTATCGAGCAGGTGAATATCGCGGTCAGTCAGATGGACGAGACGGCGCAGCAGAACGCCGCACTGGTACAGCAATCTTCTGCGGCAACACGCTCGCTGGAAGAGCAATCCCGTGAGCTCCTGGATGCAATGGCCTCTTTCCGTTTACAGCCAGCTGCATAATAATTAACGCTGCGCAGGTTCGCGCGGGGTTAAATATCGACAGGGTAAGGATAGATGGATACGCAGGAAGAAATCAGAAAAAACATTTGTATTCAATGCGATAACGAAGCGCTGCAGGGCGGTGATTATTGCGAAGCATGCGAGAACAAAGCATTTAAGAAAATCGGTGGCTGGCTGTATCTTCCCGCGCTGGGACTGCTTGTGGCGTTGGTGGTAAGTATTTTCGCCATCAACAACACCGCACGTGCCCTGCTGGAATTTAGCAGCAGCTTCACCTCCCGTGGGTTGGTGGTCATTTATTTTGAGCTCTTTGGTTTTATCGGACAATTTCTGCTAACGGTTTATGTGGGCAGTCTCTTCCTGCGCAAAAAGCGTAAGTTACCGCTTACTTACATCATTTTTCTTGTTTACGGCGTGGTGTTTGTGGGCATGGATATATGGCTGGCGAAGGCGCTGATGAACCTTCCGTTTGGCTATGACGATGCACGTTCTCTGATTCGCGCGATTGTTGCCTGCTGCATCTGGATACCTTATTTCCGCGTATCAACACGCGTTAAACGTACCTTTGTGCATTAACACATTACTGCGCAGAGAAAACCCGGATGACGGCGCAAGGCCGCATCCGGGGTACGGGTGTTATGCGTCCGGGTACTCGCGCATAAGACGTTCCACATCATTCACCATATGCTCGTTCCCAACGAAGAACGGACGGCGCTGGTGCAGCGTTTGCGGCACGATATCCAGAATACGTTCTTTACCGTCACTGGCTTTACCGCCCGCCTGTTCCGCCAGGAACGCCATCGGGTTGCACTCATACAGCAGGCGCAGTTTCCCTTCCGGGTGGCTTGCGGTGCTTGGGTAGAGGTAGATGCCGCCTTTCAGCAGGTTACGATGGAAGTCTGCTACCAGTGAGCCGATATAGCGCGTGGTGTAGGGGCGCAGCGTCGCCTTATCTTCTTCCTGACAGAACTTAAGATACTTCTTCACGCCCTGCGGGAACTTAATGTAGTTGCCTTCGTTAATGGAGTAGGTGTTGCCCTTCTCCGGGAAGCGCATACGTTCTTGAGACAGGCAGAATACCCCCAGAGACGGGTCATAGGTGAAGGCATGAACGCCACAGCCGGTGGTGTAAACCAACATGGTGGACGAACCGTAAACCACATAACCTGCGGCTACCTGCTGGCTACCCGGCTGCAGGAAGTCTTCTTCGGTGACAGGTGTACCAACCGGTGTGACGCGGCGGTAGATTGAGAAAATTGTCCCGACAGAGACGTTAACATCGATGTTGCTGGAGCCATCCAGGGGGTCCATCAGCACAACGTATTTCGCATGTTCACATCCTTCGAAGACGACGATTTCATCTTCTTCTTCTGAGGCGATCCCGGCGACAATATCACGTGCACGCAGTGCGGCTTTAAGCTTTTCATTCGCAAACAGGTCGAGTTTTTGTTGCACCTCGCCCTGCACGTTCTCAGCACCGCTGGCACCCAGGATATCAACCAGACCGGCTTTGTTGATATCGCGATGGATGATCTTGGCACCCAGTTTTATTGCTGACAGCAGCGCGGTTAACTCACCGGTAGCGTGAGAAAATTCGTGCTGTTTCTCAACAATAAATTCACCTAACGTTTTCATACCCTGTCCCTGCATTTTATGTGGAGTAATGTGACCTCAACAATCTTAACAAAGATTCAAATGTTCGCGCACAGGTGAATCGCGCCAGCAGGATACGGATTATCCTGAAATGCATTTCCGTCACGTTAAACATATGCGTAAAATGCGCCCCAAAGATACGAAGGAAGAGACGAATGCGCATTCATATATTGGGAATTTGTGGCACTTTCATGGGCGGTCTGGCTTTGCTTGCCCGCACGCTGGGCCACGAGGTAACGGGTTCGGATGCCAATGTGTATCCGCCGATGAGCACCCTGTTAGAAAAAGAAGGTATTGCACTTATTCAGGGTTATGACGCCAGCCAGCTTGATAACCCGCCGGATCTGGTGATCATTGGCAATGCCATGACCCGTGGAAATCCCTGCGTCGAAGCGGTGCTGGAAAGAAACATTCCCTTTATGTCTGGTCCGCAGTGGCTCCATGATTTCGTACTCCGTGACCGCTGGGTGCTGGCGGTTGCTGGAACCCATGGTAAAACCACCACGGCAGGCATGGCGACCTGGATTCTGGAGGTTTGCGGTTATAAGCCGGGCTTCGTGATCGGCGGCGTACCGGGCAACTTTGACGTCTCCGCCCGCCTGGGTGAGAGTCCGTTCTTCGTTATCGAAGCGGACGAATATGACTGCGCCTTCTTCGATAAGCGCTCCAAATTCGTTCACTACTGCCCGCGCACGCTGATCCTCAATAACCTTGAGTTCGATCATGCGGATATCTTTGACGACCTGAAAGCGATCCAGAAACAGTTCCACCACCTGGTGCGCATCGTCCCTGGGCAGGGCAAAATTATCTGGCCGGAAAACGACATTAACCTCAAGCAGACGCTGGCGATGGGCTGCTGGAGTGAACAGGAGCTGGTGGGTGAGCAGGGGCACTGGCAGGCGAAAAAACTGACCACCGATGCCTCCGAGTGGGACGTGCTGCTGGATGGTGAAGTCGTCGGTCAGGTGAAATGGGGCCTGGTGGGCGAGCACAACATGCATAACGGTCTGATGGCGATTGCCGCTGCCCGTCATGTGGGCGTCGCGCCAAAAGAGGCTGCTGATGCACTGGGAACGTTTATTAACGCCCGTCGTCGCCTGGAGCTACGCGGTGAAGCGCATGGCGTGAAGGTCTACGACGATTTCGCACATCATCCGACGGCGATTCTGGCGACGCTTGCCGCGCTGCGCAGTAAAGTCGGCGGTACGGCGCGCATCATCGCGGTGCTTGAACCTCGCTCTAACACCATGAAAATGGGCCACAGTAAGGACGATCTGGCGCCGTCGCTGGGACGCGCGGATGAAGTTTTCCTGCTGCAGCCACCGCACATTCCCTGGCAGGTGGTGGAAGTGGCCGATGCCTGCGTGCAGCCTGCTCACTGGAGCGGCGACGTTGACGCGCTGGCGGAGATGATCCTGAAAACCGCACTGCCGGGCGATCATATTCTGGTGATGAGCAACGGGGGCTTTGGTGGCATCCATCAGAAGCTGCTGGACGGTCTGGCGAAGAAAGCCGAAGCCGTAGAGTAAGGTAGCCCGTTAAGGCCACCAACAGTAACCGCGCCATCTGATGGAAATGGCGCGGTTTTTTTATGCTTATTCTTTGGCGATCGGCGTCTCAATCACCTGCTGCGTTTTGCTGCCCTGAATGTCTGCGACCCGTTTTTCAACGTCCTGCACCTGGCTGGCGTTGTGCAACAGGGTGTAGGTCAGGTCAAAACGGGTGCTCTGGCCGGGTTCCAGTTTCTTCACGCGTTTTTGTTCACGTTCAATGGTCACCGGGTAGGCGTAACTGGTACCGGGCTCAATCCCGGTGACATAGCCCTGCTTCAGGGTGTCGGTATTTTTCCACAGCGTCAGCACCGGTAACTGCTGAGTGTTAAAGCTGATGGCCGCGCCTTTATCGCCTGCCTTGTTCAGCACCGCAGCCACGGTCTGGTTGGCGGAGTCTGCCAGCGGTTTAAGGTTGAAGACCATCTCATCGAAGCCTTTGGTCGGGCCGCTGTAGGTTTGCCATCCTTTCAGGCCCGCTTTGGCGTAATCATTGAACGGGCTGACGCTCTCGACCGGGGCAATAAAGCGCGCGCCGTCTTCCAGAATCGGCGTGCCGAAGTTGCTGTGGTAGATAATCTGATAATCATGCGCATAGTCAGCATGGTTGGTCAGCACGTCGTGCAGCGTAAAGCTGTTGCTGCCAGGGATGTAGCTCAGCTCCATCGTGGTTTGCAGATCGGCCTTCTTAAAGGTGCTCTCTTTGACCAGGCCACGAATGCGGATTTCATACGGCGCTTTCTCGCTGACATCGACCGACACCTGGGAAGCCGGGGTGTTGCCCACTTTGCCATGCAGCGTGTAAATCTGCCCGTCAGCGGTCACCGGGTGTCCGGTCCATTCATAACCGCAACGCACCAGCATCTCGTTGAATCCATCCAGCCAGCCGAGGCCGTTACGGCTTTCCAGGTTGATATACGCCGGGTTAACCACCTCTTTAACCGGTGAATCCCACCCCATACGGACGCCAAAACCTTCTACGCGCAGTAAATTCATGCCGCGCGTTGGGCTGAGCGTAATGGTGAGGCCATTCTGACTGGTAATGGTGATGATTTTACTGCCTTCCTGCTTGCCACCGTGCAACACTTTCTGTTCGATGCTGAAGGTCTGATCTTTAATATTCAGCTTCTGACTGTTGACCTGCCAGTTTCCTTGCTCTATGCCGCTTTCAGCACTGGTCAGCAACCAGGTTTTCGCACAGACATTGCCGGAGATAAGCAGGGCCAGGGTAGAGATCACGAGGGTCTTTTTCATTCATCATTCCTTTTTTGCTGAATCGATTATGTTTCTGACCCATGAAATCTAATAATTGCTGACGCCAAAAAATGTGATCGATTTCATTTGGTGTAATAAAGGGATATAAACCGATCAAAAGTATGAGTTTGATCGCTATTATCAATGTAGTAAGCAAGTTATATACAGAAAAGTTGTGAGATTAATTGGTTTTAGCTTTAACGATTCAGCTAAAGCGTCGCTAAAAATAATGAAAGTTGGAATGAGAAGCTGAAGGGGATTACCTCATGGCATAGCGGATGTTCAAAGACGCTTCTTCCCTCAGCACATTCGCCTTCACCCGCCAGGTTTGTTCGATCACATCAGGGGTCAGCACCGCTTCAGGCGGGCCATTGGCGATCACTTTACCGGCTTTCAGCAGCACCAGTCTCTGGCAGTAGTTGGCGGCGAGATTAAGATCATGCAGCGCGATCACCACCGTGATTGGCAGTTTGGCAATAAGCGTCATCAACTCCAGCTGATACTCAATATCAAGATGGTTGGTGGGTTCATCCAGAATCAGTAGCTGCGGCTGCTGTGCCAGCGCACGGGCTATTTGTGTGCGCTGTCGTTCACCACCGGAAAGTTGCCGCCAGTGCCGGTGGCGAAGGCAGGAGAGTGTCATCAGACAAATAGCGTCCTCAACGGCGCTATCATCTACGCCGCTCCAGGCGAAAAGACCCCGACGGTGTGGCGTGCGCCCCAGGCGGACGATCTGCTCGACGCAAAGATCGCCGTCGACCTCGGCGTGCTGAGGGACAAATGCCAACTGTTTTGCCCGGCTGCGCAGAGGCATCTCATTGAGCGGAGTGCCATCAAAGCAGACATGATGGGCATAGCGCGGGAACAATCCGGCCAGGCAACGTAACAGCGTCGATTTTCCTGAACCGTTTGGCCCCAGCAGGCCGACGATTTCGCCGGTCCCTAGTTCAAGATCGATGCCCTGAAGCACCTTCTGTGATTGCAGAGCCATCTGTAACCCACTGACTGAAATATTCATTCTCTCTTCTCCCGACTGCGATAGAGCAGGAACACAAAAGCCGGTGCGCCCACGAGCGCGGTGACGACCCCAATGGGCAGCACCTGGTGGGTGATAATCGTGCGGGATACCACATCGGCGAGGATCATAAAGTGGCTACCAACCAGGAAGGTCAGCGGAATAGACTGGCGATGACCAGGACCGCACAGCATGCGTGTGACATGGGGGATAACCAGTCCGACAAATCCCACCGCGCCAATGGTGCTGACCATCACCGCCGTTACCAGCGCGCAGGTGAGCAGCAGCACTATGCGTACCAGGGAAACCGGCACGCCCAGGGTGGTGGACACCTCATCGCCAAAGGTGAAGGTATCCAGCGATCGCGAAAAAGCAAAGATAACCAGAAAACCGATAAGCGTGATAATCAGGGCAAGGATGGCATCCGGCCAGCGTACACCGCTCAGGCTACCCAGCAGCCAGAACATCACGCTACGCGACTGTTCGGCATTGGCCGATGTGCTGACAATGTACGCGGTCATGGCGTTAAAAAGCTGGGTACCGGCAATGCCTGCCAGCAGTATCCGGGGCGGACTGTCGGTCATACCGTGCGTGATGAGCATGATCAGGATAAAGGCGCAGCAGGCGCCGATAAACGCGCCGCTACTGATGCCCAGCGCGCTGCCGCCTATGCCCAGTAGCATCACGCAGACCGCGCCCAGAGACGCGCCGGAAGAAATACCCAGCATATACGGCTCCGCCAGCGGGTTACGCAGAATGGCCTGCATCACCAGGCCGCAAAGTGCGAGCCCGCCACCGCTGCAGGCTGCCATCAGTGCCCGGCTCATGCGGTACTGCCAGACAATGCCCTCTTCAACCTGGGGCAGGCCGTAGGTGCCCAGCCCCAGCCCGTTGAGGATGGCTTTACCGGCATTGGCGTAAGAGACCGGCATATCGCCGACGGTCGCCGCGAACACCAGCATCAGGGGTAGGGTCAGTAGCCCGAACGCCATCAGGCTGCGGTGGCGCAGATTGGGTAGCGCGAAGGGTAAGCGGGCGCAGAGAAGACTCATGGTTTCGCCTGGAACGCTGCTAATTTTTCACTGATCGTCTCGACGGCATCGACGTTACGCAGCGAAGGGTTCAGCGACATGGCAGGCACGACAATAATATGGCCATTTTTCACCGCCGGGATACCTTTGGTTACCGGATCGTCGTGCAAAAATACGGTCTTCACTGCCACATCATCGGCAGGGTAGAGCCGACGCGACATCTCAGCAATGACGATAACATCTGGCTGCGCCTGGGCAATGTGTTCCCATGTCACGGCTGGCCATTCGTCATGTGAATCGATGATGTTTTTCAGCCCAAGGGTATGGCCGATCCAGCCCGGTGCGCCATAATCGCCCGCCACCCAGGGATCACCTTTCAGACGACTGCTGGAGAACCAGAACACCACTTTCAGCGGCTTACTACGCTGCGCTGTCGCCCGTTCCTGCGCTTTCTGAATACGCTGGGCCAGCGTCTGGTTGAGATTTTCACCCTGCTGCTGCACGTCAAAAATGGCTGCCAGTTCAGTGACTTCACGTTCTATTTCCGCAATCGTAAACGGCGTGCTGCGCGCACCGTCGCTGTTAGAGGTGTCGGTGACCTTTTTACCGATGCAGTCGGCCGGGGAGATCCAGGTCGGGATACCTAATGACGCAAATTGTTCGCGGGTGCCGGTTTCCCCCTGTGGCCCGATGTGCCAGTGATACTGGGCCAGCACCAGATCCGGGTTCTGTGCGGTGACAGCTTCAAAAGAAGGGGCATTATCCGCCAGTTTTTTCAGACCCTTGCCCTGTTCCGCCAGCGCACCAGGTAAGGGGCCAAACCAGACTGACGTGGCGCTGATTTTCTTCTCCAGCCCCAGTGCTAGCAGCAGCTCCGTTTCATGTTGCCCGACGGTCACTACCCGCTGCGGTGCCTGGTTAAAGGTTTCTTTGACTCCGCAGTTTTCCACGGTTAGTGGATAAACCTGGGCGGCCAGACCCGTCTGCGCAAAGCCCATTAGGGCAGACAGCAACACTATTTTTCTGATGAACACGTTCTCGATCCTCAAATTGTTATGTTATAACATAATACATATTATGCTTCAGGGAGCAATACAGGGAATCATTCGGGGAGGGGGGTAATGAAAGAAAAGGTGGTGGAGCTCACTCCGTCGGAGCAGCACAAACTCCAGGTCAGGTTCAATAAACTCAAGGGGCAATTAGCGGCAGTCGAAGGTCTGCTTGTCAGCCCTATGCCTTATGCGGGAACCTTGCAACAGCTCTCCGCTGTCAACGGTGCACTGAAAGCCATGATGCGCGAAATTCTTGAACTGAGCGTGCGTAGTGAAATGGCCTGTCTTGCCCGGCAGGAAGCTGCCCACAATGCTGATGACATCATTCTGGCTATGCGCAGTTTTTTGAAATAGGGGGAGCAGGAATTACCGCGCCGTCAGTACTGAATGACGCGGTTAATCTTAAATGGCCTTTAGCTGATTAATGACAAAAGGATTAGCCTGCAAAAGCAAAAGCAGTTTTCTTGGCGCGCCGGTGGGCTGACGGCGTTTTAGCTCCCAGCTTTTTACCAGGTCATAGCTGACACCTACGGCAGCGGCAAAGTCTTGCTGTTTTAACCCGGTTGCTTCACGAATCGCTTTAACATCAATCTCGCTAAAGGTATGAACATGTTGGGGTGCTGGTGTTTGTTCGCCTTTTTCAATTCGTACCATCTCTTCTGCACTGGCCAGCAGATCGGCAAATAATTCGTCTTTCATTGTTATCTCATCGCCTTCGTTGACGCCGCATCCGGCTTGTTGACTGGAGGGAGTTCAGTACTTAAGCGCTAAATCAACATATCGGATAATTTTTTCAGTGCTTTCTTTTGTTCGTCTGTTAAATCATCAAGTTCGTTTTTAGGGTAAACCAACGCCAGATAAATCCGCCCTTTCAATATCACGTTGTAGTAAATCACTCTGACACCACCACGCTTTCCCATTCCAGGACGGCCCCACCGAATCTTTCTAAAACCACCCGTGCCAATAATCGTGTCTCCAGCTTCAGGATCTTCAATTAATCGTTCCTGAAATGCCTGGAATTCGTCGTCTGGCAAAAGTATATGACGCTGTTTGCTGAAACCCAGGAGTTCAATGAAAGTTACCATCTTCATCCCTGATAGTAGCGTAATCCTTTTACCATTTTAAGTGTACCGGGTACGCGGGTAAAGTTTTTTATGTACCGTGTACATGTATATGATGAATTGTAGTGCCTGGGATAGAAAGAGTGAGAAATGGTATTAGCGTGTAGAGAAAAGCGATGTGCGGAGGCGAGTCCGCACATCTGGGAAGGGGATTATTCCTGACCTTCTGCCAGCTCGCGCAGATACTGGAAAATCAAACGAGAAGATTTCGGCGGCTTGTTGCCTTCTTTCTCTTTTTTGGCATTGCGGATAAGCGAACGCAGCTGCTGACGGTCAGCGTCAGGCCACAGGTTCATCACTTCTGCCAACGCGTCGTCGCCATTTTCAATCAGACGATCGCGGATCTGTTCCAGCTTATGGAAAAGCGCCACCTGTTGGTTATGGCGGTTTTTCAGCTTGTCCAGCGCCTGGCGAATTGGTTCAACGTCGCGCTGACGCAACATTTTACCAATCAGCTGTAGCTGGCGGCGCCGGCCTTCTTTCTTAATGCGCTGGGCGAGTTCAATCGCGGCGCGCAGGTCCGGGTCCAGCGGGATTTTATCGAGCGCGTTTTTGCCAAGCTCAACCATTTCCAGGCCAAGTTGTTTTAACTCTTCGGCATCACGCTTAATTTCACTCTTACTGACCCAGATTATCTCATCATCTTCGTCCTCGATGTCGTCACCGGGAACGTCGTCGAGCCAGTCTTCGGGCTGCTTTGTCATCTATGGCTCCTCAAAAAAGAGGCTAATGTTACCAGTTAAGGCGCGCACTGAAAAACGGTTCTCTGTTAGACTTCAAATTATCTCTCCTTTAATTATGGCATTGGCGATGAAAGTAATCACACAAGTTGCACAACAACGTAAAGCACTGGAAGAGGCCGTCTCTACCGCGCTGGAACTGGCGTCTGGAAAATCAGACGGTGCGGAAGTGGCCGTCAGCAAAACCACCGGGATTAGCGTCAGTACGCGCTACGGTGAAGTGGAGAACGTCGAGTTCAACAGTGACGGCGCGCTGGGCATCACGGTTTATCATCAAAACCGTAAAGGCAGTGCTTCATCGACCGATTTAAGCCCGGAGGCCATCGCCCGTACGGTGCAGGCGGCGCTGGATATTGCCCGCTACACTTCGCCGGATCCGTGCGCGGGCGTGGCGGAAAAAGAGCTACTGGCCTTCGACGCACCCGATTTGGACCTCTTCCACCCGGCGGAAGTCTCCCCGGATGAAGCCATTGAGCTGGCCGCGCGTGCCGAGCAGGCAGCGCTTAAAGCAGACAAGCGCATCAACAATACCGAAGGCGGCAGCTTTAACAGCCACTATGGTATTAAAGTATTCGGCAACAGCCACGGCATGCTGCAAGGTTATGCCTCAACGCGCCACTCCCTCTCAAGCTGCGTGATTGCCGAAGAAAATGGCGATATGGAGCGCGATTACGCCTACACCATTGGTCGTGACATTCATGACCTGAAAAGTGCAGAGTGGGTAGGTGAAGAGTGCGCGCGCCGTACCTTATCTCGTCTGTCACCGCGTAAGCTGTCCACCATGAAAGCCCCGGTGATTTTCGCCAATGAAGTGGCGACCGGCCTCTTTGGTCATCTGGTCGGGGCGATTGCAGGTGGGTCGGTATACCGCAAGTCCACCTTCCTGCTGGATTCCCTGGGCCAGCAGATCCTCCCGGAGTGGCTGACCATTGAAGAGCATCCACATCTGCTGAAAGGACTGGCGTCCACGCCGTTCGACAGCGAAGGGGTGCGCACCGAGCGTCGTGACATCATCAAAGACGGTGTGCTGACCCAGTGGCTGCTTACCAATTATTCTGCCCGCAAACTGGGCCTGAAAAGCACCGGGCATGCCGGCGGCATTCACAACTGGCGGATCGCCGGACGGGGTTTAGGCTTTGAGCAACTGCTCAAACAGATGGGCACTGGCCTGGTGGTCACCGAACTGATGGGGCAGGGCGTGAGCGGTATCACCGGGGATTACTCCCGTGGTGCGGCCGGTTTCTGGGTCGAGAATGGCGAGATCCAATATCCGGTCAGCGAGATAACCATTGCAGGAAATTTGAAAGATATGTGGCGTAATATCGTTACGATTGCTGACGATATCGAAACACGTAGCAATATTCAGTGTGGTTCAGTGTTGTTGCCGGAGATGAAAATCGCCGGCCAGTAATACCCGTCATACTTCACGTTGCAGGTGCGTTGGCAGCACGCGCTCACCCCAGTCACTTACTTATGTAAGCTCCTGGGGATTTGCTTGTTTGCCGCCTGCCTGAAACGCGAATTATTTAGGGTATAACTTTTTTAATAATAAAAAAGGAAGTGAGCAATGCGGAAAAAACTGCTGGCGATGTTGGCTGTCTCTACCCTTGTCCTGAGTTCGGCCCATGTCTTCGCGGCCGACCTTGAAGATGACATGGACACCCTCAATAAAAACCTCCAGGTTGTCGAAAAGTCTGATGATGCGGCGACCATCAAAGATGCCTTAACCAAAATGCGTACCGCAGCACAGGATGCGCAGAAAGCAACACCACCGAAGCTGGAAGACAAAGCGCCGGACAGCCCTGAAATGAAAGATTACCGCCAGGGCATGGAGACGCTGATTGGGCAGATTGACGGCGCACTCAAGCTCGCCAATGAAGGTAAAGTTAAAGAAGCAAAAGCGGCGGCGGAAGAGTTCAAAGCCACCCGCAACAGCAACCACAAGAAATTCCGTTAAGTCTCCTGAAGCGGGGCGCTCGCCCCGTTTTTTTCTCGCTCACGGGATCAGCACAATTTTTCCGCTAAATTCCCGGTTCTCCAGCAAACGATGCGCTTTTGCCCCTTCACTTAGTGGAAATTCGGTGATGGGAGGCAGGGAGATATGCCCCGCTTTGATGAGACCAAACAGGCGATCCGCCCGTAGCTGCCGCTCTTGCCGTGAGGTGAGATAGGACCACAGATCCGCGCCCAGGATGCCCGAAGATTTCAGCAAGAAATCCGCAGGATTAACCGGCGGAATTGTCCCGCCTGACATGCCAAACAGCACCACCCGCCCCCCTTCTTTTACCGCTTCCAGGCTTTGCAGCAAAGTGCTGCCAACAGAGTCAAAGACGATATCGCTGCCGGCAGCATACGTGTGCCAGTTGTCATACCCCACCGCGGTGTCTGCCCCGCAGGCCAGACAAATCTCCTGCTTCTGCTGACTTGATGCGACGGCAATCACCTGTACTCCACGGTGCACCAGCATTCGGGTCAGTAAACGTCCAACCCCACCGGCAGCCGCCAGCACGGCAACGCGCATACCCGGTAACACCGGGAGCACGTCATGAATCAGATAATCGGCGGTTAATCCTTGCAGCAGCACGGCGGCGGCCTGTACCTCAGTAATGCCCTCCGGCAGGCGAATAGCATGCGTTTGCGGAACGAGGATGTGGCTGGCATGCGCTAACGGTACATCGGTAAAGCCGATGCGATCCCCCGGTTGCCAGCCGCTCACGCCTGCGCCAACGTTTACCACCCGCCCGGCACCTTCATACCCCGCGGTCCAGGGGGCTTTTCCTGCCAGGGGGTAACGCCCCTGCCTGCGATAAACATCAGCAAAGTTCAGCCCGGCAGCCGCGACATCTACCAGCATCTCGCCCTCCCCAGGCGAGGGCGTGGCGGTTTCGCGCAGGTAGAGCACCTCGGCAGAACCAAAATCCTCAAAAACCAAAGATTGCATAATAAAATGACCTGATAACCAAGAATAAACTCATTATTCTCGCCGCGAAGGTGCGGATAAAGCGCACTTTGGTATCATGATTTGATAGCCATAATTTAGAATGGAAGGTGGCATGGACTACATTAAATGCGTGGAATCCTTTGTACGTACGGTGACAACGGGTAGCTTTACGGCGGCGGCAGAAGTGCTGGGCATCACGCCGGCGATGGTCGGTAAACATGTTCGCGAGCTGGAAATACGCACCGGCTGCCAGCTCATTCACCGCACCACACGTCGACAGGGCCTTACGGAGGCGGGCCAGCGTTTCTATCAGTACGCCCTGCAAATCCTGGCGGCCGTTCGCGAGGCGGACGGGCTGGCTAACCACCTCAACGACAGTGTGACGGGGAGGCTGCGCATCAGCGCGCCCGTGACTTACGGGCATCATGTCCTGACCCCCATTCTCTCCCGTTTTTTGCAACAGCACCCCGGCGTGGATGCCGAAATGGTGTTGAGCGACCGCAAAGTGGACCTGATTGAAGAGCGCTTTCAACTGGCGGTCAGGATTGGCAGCATCAACGATGACGGGATGATTGCGCTGCCGCTCCCACCCTACCGCATGCTGCTTGCGGCCTCGCCGGCGTACCTGCAACGCCATGGCTCGCCGTCCACGCCTGATGAATTAAAACAGCACCACTGTATCAGCTTCAGCCAGTGGCGGTCGGATCACCGCTGGCATCTGCAAGGGCCAGAGGGCCAGCATGAGGTGCCAGTCACCCCCCGGCTGATGGTTGATTCCGGTGAGGCTATCCGTCAGGCGGCGCTCTCCGGGCTGGGGATTGTGCTGCACTCGACGTTGACGCTACAGCGTGACATTGACGAGGGGCGACTATGCCGTGTGTTAGCGGAATATGCGCCGCCTGAACGGCCCATGCATCTGCTGCGCTTACCGGTCAGGCCGCCGCTGCCTGCGGTATCGTCTTTTATCGACTTCTTTCTTAACGCTCTGCGCCAGGAATCCGGTGCGCGTTAGATAACCTCGATCGGCTGGGTACGATTTATCACATAAGAAACCCTTATCACTTCACACTTTTCTCCTTCGACGCTCACTTTTTTTATGCTTACGACCGGGCTCATTTCCGCATCTTTTGGGCAAAGATGTGACCGTCGTAGAGTCAAAAATCCTCAGGTCACCCATTTATGTGGTGCAGATCACTAAAGCCTCTCGCCTTTCCACTTCGAAGTGGAAAACTCCTCGCTACAAACTCTTAACCTGCAACGTTAGTTTTATTCCAGGCCATCAACGGGGTAAGACGAGTGAATAACGGAGCGGTAATGAACGACGCTGGAGACTGGGCTGAGCAAACGGCAACCCTGGCCGAACGCATGCTGACGCAGGTATATGCCCTGCTTGGTCATCACGGCATCGTGCCTAACGCGGTGCAGCAGCAAATGCTGACCTCTCACGTTCGCGCCATGGCACACCGGTCCGTTACCGGCGAGCCGTTGCCGGACGTAGATGCCAGCCTGTTTGATGAAATTTCGCCGGAATCCATGAACCTCGCGCGTGACGTGGTGGCGGAGTTCGGCAACCTCCCGGAAGAAGAAGCCTGGCTGCTGTCGGTGCACTTCGAAGTGGCAAAAGAGAACCTGTAAGGAGCGAAAAATGGAACAGATTACCGTCGTGATTGGCGACCGCCTGGGTAAAGGCCAGAAAGTGGCAGCAGGGGTCGAAAAAGCGGGCGGCCGTGCCGTCGTCGTGCCGGGCGTGGCTGCCGACATGAAGCTCGGCGACATGATGAAAGCGGAAAATGCCACCTTCGGCATCTCTTTCTGCGGCAGCGGTGGCGCGGGTGCCATCACCGCGCAGACCAAATATGGCTACAAAGCCAAATACGGCATGCGTTCGGTCGACGAGGGTGTGACCGCCATTAACGAAGGCTGCAATGTGCTGGGCTTCGGTTTTATGGACAAAGAAGAGTTAGGCGAGCGTCTGGTGCAGGCGTGGCAGAAAAAATACGGCGCATAACCATGAAAGAACAGTTCACCACCACGGTCAGGGTTAACGGCAAAGGCGACAGCAAAGCGCGCGCCTTCTCCGATGCGCTGAACCACGTTCAGGCCGCGGTGATGAAAGCGTCGCCGCATATTTTACTGCGTATTGAGCCACAGGATGTGCAGGTTGTTCATGCGCAGGAAACGGCACGGAAAGAGGCATTTTTGTTCCTCTTTCTGCGTCGGGAAAGACGTGCGTACAGCGTGGAGCTGGACGTCACCGTCAACGTGACCGCCATCAATCTCGACAAGGTGGATTTCGTTACGCAACGCTGACTTTTACTGAAAGGGCAGACTGATGTTCTTAATCATACTAATAAAATCGCTCATCATCGGCGGCCTCGTGGGCGTCGGCGTGGGCGCTGGGGCTGCACGCATGTTTCATGCGCCAACCACGCAAGGGATGGGCGCATTTCGTACTCTCGGCGAGTTGAACTCCTGCGAAGGGGATCCGGCTTCGCACTTCTCCTTTGGTTTAGGCTTCTTCTTTAACGCCTGGGCTTCGTCCGTGGCGGCAGGATCTTTCACCCAGGACGTTGATCATCGCATCATCCCTAACTGGGGCGCGGCGGCCCTGATGGTGAAAAACCGCAACGTCGGTGAAACCCTTCACGATCCGAAAAAGATGGCCATCGCCTGCGGCCTGATCGGCATGATCGTGGTGACCTTCCTCAACCTGACAGCCTCCTCCGTGCCGGCGGCATTGCAGGTCACGGCGGTCAAAGTGCTGGTGCCCGCGGCCAACCTGCTGGTGAACACCGTGATGCCGGTTATCTTCTGGCTCGCGGCAATTGATGCAGGGAAGAAATCCGGCTTCTGGGCCACCGTGTTTGGCGGCGCGGCGCAGCTCATCATGGGCAATGCCGTACCGGGCCTGGTGCTGGGCATCCTGATTGGTAAAGGGGTAGAAGAGAGCGGCTGGAACCGTGTCACCAAAGTGATGATGAGTGCCATTGTGGCCCTGTTTGTGCTGAGCGCCTTCTTCCGTGGCTTCGATCTGAAGATGATCGAGTCCTTCCACCTGAGCGCGCCGAACTGGCTGGAGCTCATTCATAACTCGCTCAGCGGCAAGTAAGGAATGACGATGGAACAGAATAAAGGTTTTTGGTATGCCGACTGGTCATTTCCGATCTTTGTTGGCCTGCTCTCTTCCGGCGTGTTCGCCGGGACGCACATGTACTACCTCTATGGCATCGGGGCGTTTAACGAAGTGGCCTTTGTGGCGATGCTGAAAGCGGGCATTGATACCGGCGCCTACGGCGCGGTGGCGGCCTTTGGCGCGAGTTTCCTGTTTGCCCGCATCATCGAAGGATCACTGGTGGGGATCCTGGATATTGGCGGCGCGATCCAGACTGGCGTGGGCTTAGGGGTTCCGGCCCTGCTGCTGGGCGCAGGGATTATGTTCCCGGTGACCAACTTCATGGCATCGCTGGCGACCGGCCTGGTGATTGGTCTGGCGATTGGCTACATCATCATCCTGGCGCGTAAGTTCACCATCAACCAGAGCGATTCCACCTACGGGGCGGACGTGATGATGGGGGCGGGTAATGCGTCTGGTCGCTTCCTGGGGCCGTTAATTATCCTCAGCGCGATGACCGCATCGATTCCCATCGGCGTCGGCTCTCTGATTGGCGCACTGCTGTTCTACCTCTGGCAGAAGCCGATTACCGGTGGTGCGATCCTCGGTGCCATGCTGCTGGGCTCAATCTTCCCGATTGCACTTTGATCTGACCGGGCGTGAAAGTGGTAGGCCGGATAAGGCGTAGCCACCCTCCGGCAATAAGGCCTGATGGCGCTGCGCTTATCAGGCCTGGACGAGCGCCCCATTTCAACAGGAAAGACCTATGTTTGATTTACTCCTGCGCCGTGCGCGCCTCGTGGATGACACGGTGACGGACATCGGCATTAAAGAGGGCAAAATCGCGGCACTCGGCGACATTGATTCGTCAGCAAGTAAAACCGTTGATTTAGGCGGCGATCACTACGTCAGCGCAGGCTGGATTGACGCCCACGTCCACTGCTACCCAAACTCACCTATTTATAACGACCAGCCGGACAGCGTCGGCATCGCCACGGGCGTGACCACCGTTGTTGACGCAGGCAGTACCGGTGCTGACGATGTTGATGATTTCTACGCTCTCACGCGGGGCGCTGCCACGGAGGTCTATGCGCTGCTGAATATCTCCCGCGTCGGGCTGATTGCGCAAAACGAGCTGGCGAATATGGCGAACATTGACGCCAGTGCCGTGCGTGAGGCGGTGAAGCGGTACCCGAATTTCATTGTCGGCCTGAAGGCGCGGATGAGCAGCAGCGTGGTGGGCGAAAACGGGATTACACCGCTGGAGCGCGCCAAAGCAATCCAGAAAGAGAACGGCGATCTGCCGCTGATGGTGCATATCGGTAACAACCCGCCAAACCTCGATGAGATTGCCGAACTACTGACCGCGGGCGACATCATTACCCACTGCTATAACGGCAAGCCGAATCGTATTTTGACGCCGTCCGGCGAGCTGCGTGCTTCGGTCACCCGGGCGATTGCACGCGGTGTCAGGCTGGATGTGGGCCACGGCAGCGCCAGTTTCAGCTTCGCCGTCGCGAAGCAGGCCATTGCGCTTGGCATTCTGCCACAGACCATCAGCTCCGACATCTACTGCCGAAACCGCATCAACGGGCCGGTCTGGTCGCTGGCTAAAGTGATGTCCAAATTCCTCGCCATCGGCATGTCACTGCCGCAGGTGATTGCCTGCGTCACCGACCATGCTGCCGACAGCTTACGCCTGCGCCACAAAGGGCGACTGGCGCCAGGCTTTGATGCCGACCTGACCATTTTTGACCTCCGTAGCCAGCCGGTGCTTTTCCGTGATGCGGAAAATGACAGCCTGCAGGCGAACCAGTTACTGACGCCGCTGGCTGCCATTCGCGCAGGCAAAGGCTACATGACCGAACAAGGGAGTGCAGAGCATGCCTTCGATTTATGAGAAATATCAGTTAAAGCAAGTGATTAACGCCTCCGGGCGCATGACGGCGCTCGGTGTCTCCACGCCGCGCCCGGAGGTGGTCGAGGCGGTGCTGAGCGGTATGAACCACTACTTCGAAATGAAAGACCTGGTGAATAAAACCGGGGAGTACATCGCAAAGCTGCTGGACGTGGAAGGGGCGACGGTCGTCTCCTGCGCCTCAGCGGGCATTGCCCAGTCGGTGGCGGCGGTGCTGGTGAAAGACAGCGACTGGCTGCTGGAAAACCTGCACATCACGCCGATTGAGAATAACGAAATCGTCCTGCCGCGCGGGCACAACGTTAATTACGGCGCACCGGTGGGCACCATGGTGGCGCTGGGCGGTGGCAAAGTGGTGGAAGCAGGGTACGCCAACGAGTGTTCAGCTGACCAGCTGGCGGCGGCGATCACCCCGCGCACGGCGGCCATTCTCTACATCAAATCACACCACTGCGTGCAAAAAAGTATGCTCAGCGTGGAGCAAGCTGTCGTGGTGGCGCGTAAACACAACCTGCCGCTGATTGTGGATGCGGCGGCGGAAGAAGATCTGCAGTGTTACTACCGCTCCGGCGCGGACCTGGTGATTTACAGCGGCGCGAAGGCGATTGAAGGGCCGACCAGCGGGCTGGTTATTGGCAAAACCCAGTACGTGGAGTGGGTCAAGCGCCAGACGGCGGGCATTGGCCGGGCGATGAAGGTGGGGAAAGAGGGCATTCTGGGGCTGACCTGCGCCATTGAGCACTACCTCAGCGCCCGCAAAGAGAGCGGCGCGGAGATGGTGGCGAAGATGACGCCGTTTATCGACAAACTTAACACCCTCAGTGGGGTGAGTGCCCGCGTGGTCTGGGACAGCGCCGGGCGTGATATTGCCCGCAGTGAAATCAAATTTGATGAAGCCGTGACCGGCATCGCCACCGGTGAGCTGGTCAACGCCCTGAAGCAGGGTGAATACGCTATTTATTTCCGTGGCTACAAAGCCAATGAAGGCATTATCGAAGCCGATGTGCGTAGCGTCAGCGCTGAGCAACTGGCTATCGTGGCAAACCGCATTAGCGAAGAGTTAAACAAGGAGCACCGTGCATGAAACTGACCCCTAACTTTTACCGGGATCGTGTCTGTCTGAACGTACTGGCCGGCAGCAAAGCCAACGCCAGCGCCATCTATGAGGCGGCGGAAGGTCATGTGCTGGTGGGCGTGCTCTCCAAAAATTACCCGGACGTGGCCAGTGCGGTTGCTGATATGCGCGAATACGCGGCGCTTATCGATAACGCGCTGTCAGTGGGCCTGGGGGCGGGCGATCCGAATCAGTCGGCGATGGTCAGCGCCATCTCCCGCGAGGTGCAGCCGCAGCACGTTAACCAGGTCTTTACCGGGGTAGCGACCAGCCGCGCGCTGCTCGGGCAGAACGAAACCGTGGTCAACGGGCTGGTGTCGCCAACGGGCACGCCGGGCCTGGTTAAAATCTCCACCGGGCCGCTGAGCAGCCAGGCGGTGGACGGCATTGTACCGGTAGACACCGCGATTGCCCTGCTGAAAGATTTCGGCGGCAGCTCGATTAAATACTTCCCGATGGGCGGCCTGGAATGCCGTGACGAATACCAGGCAGTGGCAGAGGCCTGCGCCCGCCACGGCTTCTGGCTGGAGCCGACGGGGGGCATCGATCTGGAAAACTACGCTGAGATTTTACAGATCGCACTGGACGCGGGCGTGCGTAAAATCATTCCTCATATTTATAGTTCTATTATTGATAAGGCCAGCGGCGATACCCGCCCTGCAGACGTTCGCCAGTTGCTGGCGATGACCCAGCAGCGCGTGGGTTAAAACACCCTCACCCCGACCCTCTCCCTTAGGGAGAGGGAGAAAAGCCATGTTAAGAGGACACCGAGGTGCGATTCCCCAACCAACGTTTAGCGCAACTGTTTACAATGTTGCAGAACGAGACGCTGCCGCAGGATGAGCTGGCACAGCGGCTGTCGGTGTCGACACGTACCGTCCGGGCTGATATCACGGCGCTGAATGCATTGCTGGAAAGCCACGGGGCGCAGTTTATTCTCAGCCGGGGCAACGGCTATCAGCTGAAAATTGACGATGCCACGCGCTATGCCACCCTGCAGGCCGAACGCCCGCGCACGCTGCGCATTCCCCGCAGTGGGCCGGAGCGGGTGCACTACCTGCTGCTACGGTTCCTCACGTCGGCTTTTTCGCTGAAACTGGAGGATCTGGCGGATGAGTGGTTTGTCAGTCGCGCCACGCTGCAAAACGACATGGCTGAGGTGCGCGAGTGGTTTTCCCGCTATCGTCTGACGCTTGAGACGCGTCCGCGCCACGGCATGAAACTGTTTGGCAGCGAGATGGCGCTGCGTGCCTGCCTGACCGATCTGCTATGGGAGCTGGCGCAGCTTAACGCCCAAAATCCCTTGGTCACAGAAGAGGCGCTCTACCCCGGCGTGCCAGAGCAGCTGGCGCGGGTTCTGCACGAGGTGTTCGCCCGCCATCGTATTCGTCTGACCGATGAAGGTGAGCTGTTTATCCGCCTTTACTGTGCGGTGGCGGTTCGCCGCATCAGCGAAGGTTTCCCGCTGTCGGAGTTTTGCGCCGATGACGGGGACGAAAACGTGCGCGACGCGGCGCGTGAAATCGCCTCGACGTTGCAGCAACTGGCAGGCAAACCGCTGGCAGCGGCGGAGGAGCACTGGCTGCGGGTGCACATCGCCGGGCGGCAGATGCAGGATATTACGCCGAGTGCTATCAGCGCTGACGATGACGAAGCGCTGGTCAATTACATTCTCAGTTATATCAACAGCCACTATAACTACAATCTGCAAAACGACGCCCAGTTACATGCAGACTTGCTCACCCATATCAAAACCATGATCACCCGGGTGCGCTACCAGATAATGATCCCCAACCCTTTACTCGACAACATTAAACAGCACTACCCGATGGCGTGGGACATGACGCTGGCGGCGGTGTCCAGCTGGGGGAAATACACGCCGTATGCGATCAGCGAAAATGAAGTGGGCTTCCTGGTGCTGCACGTAGGTGTAGGGCTGGAGCGCCACTACAACATCGGCTATCAGCGTCAGCCGCAGGTTATGCTGGTGTGCGACGCCGGAAATGCGATGGCACGAATGATTGAAGCGGTGTTACAGCGCAAGTACCCGCAGATTGAGGTCACTCGCACGGTGACACTGCGTGATTATGAGCAGTGCGACACCCTCAGCGAAGATTTTGTTATATCGACTGCCCGCATCAGTGAGAAGGGCAAACCGGTGGTGACTATCGCGCCATTCCCCACGGATTATCAGCTCGAACAGATCGGCAAACTGGTGCTGGTGGATCGCACGCGTCCGTGGATGCTGGAGAAGTACTTCGACGAGAGCCACTTTCGCATTATTCACGGGGCGATGGATCAGCAGACATTGTTCAGCACGCTGTGTGGGCAATTGTGCGAAGAGGGGTTTGTCGATGCCGGGTTTGTTGAGTCGGTTATCGAGCGTGAGGCGATTGTCAGTACCATGTTTGGCGATGGGATTGCGCTACCGCACTCCCTAGGATTACTGGCGCAAAAGACGGTGGTCTACACGGTGCTGGCACCGGACGGTATTCAGTGGGGAGAGGAGACCGCACACGTCATCTTCCTGCTGGCTATCAGCAAGCGTGAGTACGAAGAGGCGATGGCGATATACGATATTTTTGTCACCTTTTTGCGCGAGAGAGCCGCCTCCAGGCTGAGCCACTGTGAGGATTTTAATGCCTTCAAAGCGTTGGCAATGGCGTGTGTGAGTCGTTTTTAATGTGGCAGCGCGTTGATGCAACGCGCTCCACCGCTGACCAGATAATATAAAAAGGCGTGTTATATATTCTTATTTTCCTTGTCAGGAATAAGAATGTTATCTGTTTTTCTTCTTGCATAGACAGTGATTGGTAATTTTGCAAGGAAGAGTGTTTATTTTTATTAATACTTATTCCTTTTCTTCATGACGAGATTTTATAGATTCTCCTTCCTTAGCCGCAATATTTGTCATTTTATCATTTAAGATACCCTTAATAACTGTGGCAGGTTGGGTAACATTAAATGACAGTTCAGGGGCGCTGACTTTAAGCCCGGAGAAGGCGTCAACGGTGACCTTTTCCCCGTTCGGATACTTCACCACCGAGACCAGACGGCCGTGATACAGCGGGATGCCAGTCATCTCCAGCGTATAATCGGTCTTCTTGACCTCCTCTTGTTTTAATTGCTGCTCTTTTTTTATTTCGTCTGCTGATTTTGAAGAAAGAGAAAGTTTGGTACTGCCTTCCTCTGAGTCAGAATTCTTATTCTCAGCATTTATCTCTGCGGATTTAGGTTTATTTCGCAGAGCCGACGTGCTTTCATTATCCGATAAGTGAGAATCGCCGTGTGCGCCAGCACTGACGGCGGCTATTTTATCAATACCGTTCATATCATCTCCGAAAAAATACAACGTAGTACCTGACGCCAGGAGCATTAACGCCTCGTTGGAGGGATGAATCTGCGTTGGACAAAACGAGACTACGTCATTATCGGCAGCGAAAAACATTTGTTTAGGAATTAATCACCCGGTCGTTCTTTCATTTTTTTTGAACGATAAAAACAAATCGTTTTGCTTTCACTAAGCGGCTGTTGGGATTACTCTTTTCAACTGTCAGGGCAAACTGCCAGCGGGTTGTTTGCTCTCGTTTAGGGGAAAGACAGGAGTCAGCGAATCATGAACTCGTTTCAGCGCATTTTGAACTCGCTCTTATCACGTGAGCAGCCTGTCGCACCGACCACAACCCCGTTGGAATTCACTACCCTTTCAGGAGGCGTTATGCCAGAGAACTACCTTGCTTTAGCGAAACAACGCAGAACCATTTACGCACTGGGCAAAGATCTGCCGCTGCCAGAAGATGACGTTGTTCAGACTATTCAGGACGCTATCAAGCAAGCGCCTTCCGCCTTTAACTCACAAAGCTCCCGTGCGCTGATTCTGTTGGGTAACGAGCACAATAAATTCTGGGAACTGGTTCGCGAACAGCTGAGAAAGATTGTTCCGGCAGAGAGCTTCCATGCCACTTCCGATAAACTCGATGGATTTGCTGCGGCAGCAGGTTCGGTGCTGTTCTTTGAAGATCAGGGTGTCGTGACCGCGCTGCAGGAGCAGTTTGCCGCTTACGCCGACAACTTCCCGATTTGGTCAGAGCACAGCTCTGGTATCGCCCAGTATGCGGTCTGGCTGGCACTGGCTGAGAAAGGCATCGGCGCTAACCTCCAGCACTACAATCCGCTGGTGGATGAAGACGTTCAGCGTACCTGGAATGTCCCGGCAAGCTGGAAACTGCGCGGCCATATGAACTTCGGTTCTATTCAAGCTCCGGCAGGCGACAAAACCTTCATCGAAGATGAAAAACGCTTTATCGTTGCCAAATAATTGAGAAAGCCGCCTGTTCAAGGGCGGCTTTTTAGTCAGCGCAGGTGATGCACCACCTGATTGCTGCTGCCCCGCCAGATAAGCATGGGGTCTTTCAGATCCTGCACAAACTTCCCGTCGATCAGCACGTTAATCAGATTCACTATCTGCATCTGGACGTCGTTCAGTTCATCCATCTTGTAGCCGGTCCAGAGCCAGATGTCTTTGCCTGCGCACTCCGCGTGAATACGCTGCACCAGCTTAAGCACATCCGGGATGTTCTGCGGATGCAGGGGATCGCCGCCGGAGAGGGAGATCCCCTGGCGCTTGATGCGGGTATCGTTGAGATCGTTGATTATCTGGTCTTCCATTTCCTGCGTGAATGGCTTGCCGGAATTTAACCGCCAGGTGCTTTTGTTGTAGCAGCCTGGGCACTCGTGCACGCACCCGGAAACAAACAGGGTGCAGCGGGTGCCGGGCCCGTTAACAATATCGACAGGGTAGTATTGGTGATAATTCATTTTCGCTTCTCAATTGACGCCATTACTGCGTTGGCTGCTCTCACTCACCCGGGTCACTTACTTATGTAAGCTCCCCCGGGATTCGCTCGTTTGCCGCCTTGTCCTGACGCCAATTGCTTTGCGAAAAGTATTGCGTCGAAAGGATAACCACGCCGGGTGGCGCTACGCTTACCCGGCCTACAATAAGAGTGCGATTTGTAGGCCCGGTAAGCGCAGCGCCACCGGGCATCAACGTGGCAGAGGATTACCCGATCTGCCCATTCCCCAGATGCTTAACCCGGCGCTTCACTTCTTCCTGCTTCCCGGCGTTAAACGGACGCGCGTCCGGGCTGCCTAAGTAACCACACACGCGGCGAGTCACCGAGACGCGGGCGGCGTCGTGGTTGCCGCATTTCGGGCAGGTAAAGCCTTTGCTGGTGCATTCGAATTCGCCGGTAAAGCCGCACTCATAGCACTCGTCGATAGGGGTGTTCGTGCCGTAATAAGGCACGTGCTGATAGCTGTAGTCCCACACATCTTCCAGCGCGCGCAGGTTGTGCTGAATGTTGGGATACTCGCCGTAGCAAATGAAGCCCCCGCTGGCGAGCGGTGGGTACGGCGCTTCGAAATCAATCTTGTCGTACGGGTTCACCTTTTTCTCGACGTCGAGATGGAAGCTGTTGGTGTAGTAACCTTTGTCGGTTACCCCATCCACCACGCCAAATTCCGCAGTATCGAGGCGGCAGAAGCGGTCGCACAGGTTTTCGCTTGGGGTGCTGTAGAGGCTAAAACCGTAGCCGGTTTCCTCTTTCCACAGATCCACGGCCTGACGCAGCCGCTCCACAATCGCCACGCCTTTGGCACGCAGCGCTTCGCTGTCGAACATATGCGCTTTGCCGAATAGCGCATTGATGGTCTCGTGAATACCGATATAACCCAGCGAAATAGAGGCGCGGCCATTTTTGAAGATTTCGGAGACGTCGTCGTCTGCTTTCAGGCGCACGCCGCAGGCCCCTTCCATATAGAGAATCGGTGCCACGCGAGCTTTGACCCCTTCCAGACGCGCGATACGGGTCATCAGCGCCTTACGCGCCAGCAGCAGACGCTCGTCCAGCAGCGTCCAGAATGCGGCTTCGTTGCCTTTCGCCTCCAGCGCAATACGCGGCAGGTTCAGGCTGATCACGCCAAGGTTATTGCGCCCGTCGTGGATCTGCTCGCCATTCTCTTCGTACACGCCGAGGAAGCTGCGGCAGCCCATCGGGGTTTTGAACGAGCCGGTGACTTTAACCACCTGGTCGTAATTGAGAATGTCCGGGTACATGCGCTTGCTCGCGCACTCCAGCGCCAGCTGTTTGATGTCGTAGTTCGGATCGTCAAACTTGTGGTTCAGGCCATCTTTAATGGCAAACACCAGTTTCGGGAACACGGCGGTTTTACGATTTTTGCCCAGGCCCGCGATACGGTTACGCAGAATCGATTGCTGAATCAGGCGCGATTCCCAGCTGGTGCCGAGACCGAAGCCGAAGGTCACGAACGGGGTCTGCCCGTTGGCGGTGTGCAGGGTATTCACTTCATATTCCAGCGACTGGAAAGCGTCGTAGCACTCTTTTTCGGTGCGGCTACGCGCATAGCTGTCGGCATCGGGAATCTGCCATTCCGTGGCGATGTTACGGTGCTTCTCGAAGCTCTCGGTCACGAACGGCGCCAGCACTTCATCGATGCGGTTAATGGTGGTGCCGCCATAAATATGGCTGGCGACCTGGGCGATGATCTGTGCGGTGACGGCTGTGGCAGTAGAGATGGATTTTGGCGGTTCGATTTCCGCGTTACCCATTTTAAAGCCGTGGGTCAGCATGCCTTTCAGATCGATCAGCATGCAGTTAAACATCGGGAAGAACGGCGAGTAATCGAGATCGTGGTAATGGATATCGCCACGCTCGTGCGCCAGCACGACGTCACGCGGCAGCAGGTGCTGACGGGCGTAGTGCTTGGCAACGATACCGGCCAGCAGGTCGCGCTGCGTCGGGATCACTTTACTGTCTTTGTTGGCATTTTCATTCAACAGGGCAGAGTTGGTCTGCTCAACCAGGCCGCGAATTTCCTGGTTCAGTCGACCCCGTTTTTCACGTGAGATATCACGATCGTGGCGGTATTCGATATAAGCACGGGCCAGCTGTTTGTGCGGCCCCGACATGAGCTGGTTTTCGACCGCGGTCTGGATTTCGCCGATATCAACCTGAGAACGGTTGTGCATCTGCTGACTGACAACTTCTGCGACGGTGGCGCAATAGTCTGCGTCATCGACTCCCGCTGCTTTAGCTGCACGCAAAATTGCTTCTTGAATGCGCTCTGACTTGAACGGCACTTTCTTGCCATCACGTTTCATCACATGCGGTGTCATGATCACTCCATCTTAAAAACAGGTTATCCACAGAGGTGAGGAAGTATTCACCATCGTTAAGTGTTGCCGCGACAGTGGGTTCCCCGAATCCCGACCCTTGTTATCCACAATTCCGGCAAGCTGAGATGCCGTTGCTTTGTTGGAATAATAGACGATTAATACAATATGTTGGGTCGGCGTGCATTCTAAGTTCTATATATAGTGATTTGCATCAAACATGTTTGCGATTTATTTGATTCAGGACAAGGTAAAAAAGAGAGAGTACAAAGGACGGGCGCTGGCGAGGTTTGTAAATTGTCGGCAGAAAAAAATGCTTAATTATTCAACAAAAACAGGGTGGTATCAGGGCGTTGCCCGGCGGACGTTGGCCTGCCGGGCAAGGGGAGGCTATGCGTTGCTACCAAGCCACCAGACGGCTTCAAAAGGGCGAAGCGTCATATCGCCAGGGGCCAGTGACACCTCGGCATAGTTACTCATCAGCACCTGCCAGTGACCCGGCAGGCTGCCAGGCTGCCATTGTTGGCATTCGCGACTGAGGTTGGCGACGATCAGCAGGGTCTGCCCGTTGTGCTGGCGACGGTAGCACCACAGATGCGGATGCAGAGGGAGCAGGTCCTCATAGTCACCCCAGGTCAGCACGGGCTGTTTTTTTCGCAACGCAATCAGTTGCTGATAGGCATAGAACACCGAATCGGGATCGTTAAGGGCCGCCTCGGCGTTGACGTCGCGCGCGTTGTCGCCCAATGAAATCCACGGTGTGCCGGTGGTAAATCCGCCGTTCGTCTCTGCGGACCACTGCATTGGCGTGCGGCTGTTGTCGCGGGATTTGCAGGCAAGAATGGCCAGCAGTTCGTCGGCATCGCGTCCGGCCGCACGCTGGGCGGCAAACATATTGTGGCTCTCTACATCGCGATAATCGGTAATTTGCGTAAAGTGCGGGTTGGTCATACCGAGCTCTTCGCCCTGGTAGATGTAAGGCGTGCCCTGCATGCCGTGCAGTACCATTGCCAGCATCTTCGCCGCCGGGACGCGGAATTCACCCTCGTCGCCAAAGCGCGAAACAATGCGCGGCTGGTCGTGATTACACCAGAAAAGGGCATTCCATGCGCGATTGTGCATCCCCTGCTGCCAGTGGTTAAACAGGGCTTTGAGCGCCACAAAGTCCGGTGCCGCCAGCGTCCATTTTTCGCCGCCCGGGTAGTCCACTTTCAGATGGTGGAAATTAAAGGTCATCGACAGTTCACGCCCGTCGAGACTGGCGTACTGCTGGCAATGCTCAAGGGTGGTCGAGGACATCTCGCCAACGGTCATCAGGTTGCGCGGCACAAACACGTCGCGGCTCATCTCCTGCAAAAACTCGTGCGCGCGCGGGCCATCGGTATAAAAGCGGCGACCGTCGCCTGCCGTATCGAACGGGAAGGTCTGATCTTTGGAGATAACATTGATCACATCAAGGCGCAGGCCGTCGACGCCGCGATCGGCCCAGAATTCGCAAACCTTTTTTAGATCCGCCCGCACTGCCGGGTTTTCCCAGTTCAGATCCGCCTGCTCAACGGCGTAGAGATGCAAATAGTACTGCTCGCTGTCGGCATGCCACTGCCAGGCGTTGCCGCCAAACTTAGACAGCCAGTTGTTGGGCGGCGTGCTCGGTTCGCCATCGTGCCAGATATAGTACTGACGATACGGGCTGGTGGGGTGCAGGGCGTCACGGAACCACGGGTGTGCCGTCGAGGTGTGGTTGAACACCATATCGAGGATCACACGCAGACCGCGCGCTTTTGCCTGCACGACCAGCTCGTCAAAATCCGCCAGGGTGCCGTACGCCGGATCAATCGACGTGTAGTCGGCCACATCATAGCCGTTATCAATCTGCGGGGAGAGATAGAACGGGGTGAGCCAGAGGGCGTCCACCCCCAGTGTTTTCAGATAGTCGAGGCGTTGAATAACGCCACGTAAATCCCCGGTGCCACTGCCGGTCGTGTCCTGAAAGCTCTTGGGATAGATCTGGTAGATGACGCCGTTCTGCCACCAGTGAGGAAGGGTATTCATCGCGTTTTCCTGGTCAAAAAGAAGGGGCGCAGCCGCGCCCCAAAAGTTACACAATCTGCAGCGTGCCCTGGCGGAACTTACGCTGGTACACCACCGTGGTCAGCGCCATCGGCACGATAATCGCCACGGCCATCGCCAGCGAGAAGACCTGCCAGTAAGAGGGCTGAATGGAGAGGATGCCCGGCAGACCACCGACGCCGATGCCGTTTGCCATCACGCCGTTCAGGCCACATAACAGCGCGGCAAGACCGGAGCCAATCATCGCGCAGAGCATCGGGAAGCGGTATTTCAGGTTGATGCCGTACATCGCCGGTTCGGTTACCCCGAGGTAGGCGGCAATAGCTGCCGGGACGGAGATTTCACGCTCGTTATGCTTACGGCTGACAATAATGATCCCCGTGACCGCCGAGGCCTGGGCAATATTAGAGAGCGCAATCAGCGGCCACACTGGGGTGCCGCCCATGCTCTGAATCATCTGCATGTCGATGGCAAGCGTGGTCTGGTGCACGCCGGTAATGACCAGCGGTGCGTAGAGGAAACCAAAGAGTGCGGCGCCGATTGGCGCAAAGCTGCCGGTCATCAGGTGGCGCACCGCAAAGGCCACGCCGTCGCCAATCATGCGGCCAAACGGACCAATAAAGGCGTGTGCGAGGAAGACCGCCAGCAGCAGGGAACAGACCGGCACAACCACCAGATAGAGATAATCCGGCACCCATTTTTTGAGACGTGTTTCAATGATCCCCAGCGCCAAGCCTGCCAGCAGAGCAGGGATGACCTGGGCCTGATAACCTACTTTGGCAATGCTGAACAGGCCAAAGTCCCACACTTCCGGCACTTGAGAACCGAGCAGGTAGGCGTTCATTAGCTGCGGCGAGACAAGCGTCACCCCCAGCACGATACCGAGGATCGGCGTGCCGCCCATTTTGCGCACCGCCGACCAGCAGATGCCCACCGGCAGATAGAAGAAGATCGCCTCACCAATCAGCCACAGAAAATCGTAAACCGTTTTCAGACCGGGGTACATTTGCGCGAGGGTTTCGCCGTTGCTCATCGGCACGTCGCCAATGACATTGCGGAAGCCTAAGATCAGGCCGCCGCTTATCAGCGCAGGCAGTAGCGGGAAGAAGATCTCCGCGAAATGCGAGATCAACTGCTCGTGCCATTTCATGTTCTGGCGCGCCGCGCGCTTCGCCTGCTCTTTGTCAGCAGAGGCCTGTCCGATCGTGGCGATCAACACCTGATACCAGTCACCCACATCGGTGCCGATCACTACCTGGAACTGCCCGGCGTTGGTAAAACTGCCTTTGACCATGGGGAGGGTGTCGATGGTTTTCGGGTCGGCTTTGGCCGGGGAATTGAGGACGAAGCGCAAACGGGTAAGGCAATGACTCACCGTCGCGATGTTCTCGCGCCCGCCGACCAGCTCAATAAGCCGGGTAATCTCTTCTTGTCTGACTTTGCTCATCGTGATGCCCTGCTGAGAGAAAATAATGACTGCTGATGAATGATCGCAAGCATATCCATTGACAGAATAACTGAAAATGGGAACGTTCCCGAAACCAAGCGAAGATCACAATAAAGCGTAAATCGACGGGATCAGATGAGGCTGGCGGGAATCACAATCTGGCGCGGATCGGTGCGACCATTGATCTGATCGATCAGTTGCGCGGCGGCCTGGCGACCCGCTTCGGCATAGCCAGGATCGACGGTGACGATCTCAGGATGGAGGAACTTCATCAGCGGGGTGTTCCCTACGCTGGCAAGCTGCAGATTTTCAATACGCTGCTCTTGCAGATACTTACTGGCCCCTAATGCCAGGGTGTCGGTCGCACACACCAGGGCGGTGGTGTCCGGGGTTAGCACGTTGGCCACGTTGTCATAACCGTGTTTCATCGCCAGACCCGGCAGGATGAAGTGGGGCGTAAGGGCGTGTTGCTGACAAAACGCCATATAGGCATCGTGGCGACGCTTGCCGGTGGTTACGTCACTGTGCGGTACGCCGATAAAGCTAATCTGGCGATGCCCTCTTTCGAAAAGGTTTTGCATCAACAGCGTAATCGCCCCTTCGTCGTCATAGCTGACCGAGGCGAACCCTTTGGCATCCCGCGCCAGCATGACCAGCGAGGCCCGCCAGGCGGAGAGCAGTTTTTCCGTCACACCGGTAAAACCAAACAGCACCACACCATCGATATTACGGCGGCTCAGCATTTGCAGATGCTCTTCCACCAGTTCAGGGGAAAACTGGCTTTCCATCATGATCGGGTCATACCCTTGCTCATAAAAGGCCGGGAGCATGGTCTGGACGGCGAGATTTTCGGACAGCGAATCAAGACGGGAGACAATAATGGCGACCACTTTGTCGCTCTGGCCGCGCATGGCGCGGGCGGAACGGGAAGGTGAAAAACCGTGCTGGTTGACTACCGCTTCCACGCGCTCGCGGGTGCGTTCACTGACGCCGCTTTCATTGTTTAACACGCGGGAGACCGTTGATTTCCCCACGCCACTCAAACGCGCTATGTCTTTGATCGTCAGCCGGGTTTGCATGGGTCCTGTCCTGTTCCTCATCTGGGCGGATTGCAGAATAAAGAAAGTTTGGTAAGGACTCAACCAGACGGCAATGAGTAAAGTCTGGTTTATCTTCGGTTTAATTCAGCAGGGTTATTATTGCAGAGTACAAACGCACACTTTTTTTACGCTTACCGGAGGCTATATGGACCCTGATCCCGCACCTCTCCCTCCAGGGAGACCCCCCTTCCGGTAAGCCCGCCTCTGCTGCCTTACCGGAAACGTAAGGCAGCGACGTCATCCGTCCCTGCAAAATTAATTACGTCTTCAGGACGCGGCTTGCCCGTGCCCGCAAGATAAGGGACTTATCATGTTCAAAAATATCACCCGGATTCTGGCCCGGTTAAATCGCCATTTACCCCGCCGCCTGGTGCAGCGTGACCCGCTGCCAGACGCAGCAACGCTTCAACACGCCGAGATTCCGGCCTCCTTAAGCGAGCGTTGCCTGACGCTTGCGAAGATGGAGATCGCTGAACTTTGGCAACAACTCAATGGCCACCCGGAAGGGCTAAACGACAAAGAGGTACAGGAAGCACGGGAAACACATGGTGCCAACCAGATCCCCGGCCAGCGCCCGACGCCCTGGTGGCAGCATTTGTGGAGCTGCTACCGCAACCCTTTCAACCTGCTGCTGACCTGCCTCGGGCTTTTTTCTTATGCTTCAGAAGATCTCTTTGCGGCAGGGGTGATTGGCCTGATGGTGGCTATTTCAACCTGCCTGAACTTCATTCAGGAGGCGCGTTCCACCAGGGCGGCGGATGCGCTCAAGGCGATGGTCAGCAACACGGCCACCGTGCAACGGGTGGTGGATGAGAAGGGGGCAAGCGGCTGGGTGGAGATCCCACTCGATCAACTGGTGCCGGGCGACATCGTCAAGCTGGCCGCCGGGGATATGATCCCCGCCGATCTGCGCGTGGTGCAGGCCCGCGATCTTTTCGTGGCGCAGGCCTCGTTGACCGGGGAATCCCTGCCCGTTGAAAAAGTAGCAAGAACGCGTCAACCAGCACAAACCAATCCGCTGGAGAGCGACACCCTGTGCTTTATGGGCACCAATGTGGTGAGCGGCACGGCGCAGGCGGTGGTGATTGCCACGGGCGGCAATACCTGGTTTGGGCAACTGGCCGGGCGCGTCAGCGAGCAGGCGAGCGAGCCGAATGCGTTCCAGAAAGGCATTGGTCGCGTCAGCATGCTGCTGATCCGTTTCATGCTGGTGATGACACCGATAGTGCTGCTGATCAACGGTTTTACCAAAGGCGACTGGTGGGAAGCGGCGCTGTTTTCACTTTCGGTAGCGGTTGGGCTGACGCCAGAAATGCTGCCGATGATCGTCACCTCGACGCTGGCGCGCGGGGCGGTGAAGCTGTCAAAACAGAAAGTCATCGTTAAGCATCTCGATGCGATTCAAAACTTTGGCGCGATGGACATCCTGTGCACCGACAAAACCGGCACCCTGACCCAGGATAAAATTGTGCTGGAGAACCACACGGATATCGCCGGCAAAGTTAGCGAACGTGTGCTGCATACCGCCTGGCTGAACAGCCATTACCAGACCGGGCTAAAAAACCTGCTCGACGTGGCGGTGCTGGAAGGGGTGGACGCGGAAACGGCGCAGGCGCTCTCTTCACGCTGGCAGAAAATTGACGAAATCCCCTTTGATTTCGAACGCCGTCGTATGTCGGTGGTCGTCGCTGAGCAGGCCGATGTTCATCAGTTGATTTGCAAAGGGGCGCTGCAGGAGGTGCTCAGCGTCTGTACTCAGGTGCGTTACCACGGCGAAATTGTGCCGCTGGATGACACCATGTTGAAACGCATTCAGCGGGTGACCGAAACGCAAAACCGCCAGGGGCTGCGGGTGGTCGCGGTGGCAACGAAATACCTGCCTGCGCGCACCGGCGATTATCACCGGGCGGATGAATCGGATCTGATCCTCGAAGGTTACATTGCCTTCCTCGATCCGCCGAAAGAGACCACCAAACCGGCACTGAAAGCGCTAAAAGCTAGCGGTATCACCGTCAAAATCCTTACCGGAGACAGTGAACTGGTGGCCGCCAAAGTGTGTCGTGAAGTGGGGCTCGATGTGGGTGAGCTGGTCACGGGTCACCAGATTGAGAAAATGGGCGACGACGAACTGGCGGCACTGGCCAAACATACGACCCTGTTTGCCCGTCTGACGCCGATGCACAAAGAGCGCATTGTCACGCTGCTGCGGCGTGAAGGGCACGTTGTGGGCTTTATGGGTGATGGCATCAACGATGCGCCGGCGCTGCGAGCAGCGGACATTGGTATTTCCGTTGACGGCGCGGTGGATATCGCCCGTGAAGCTGCCGATATCATCCTGTTGGAAAAAAGCCTGATGGTGCTGGAAGAAGGGGTGATAGAAGGGCGCAAAACCTTCGCCAACATGCTGAAATATATCAAAATGACCGCAAGTTCAAACTTCGGTAACGTCTTTAGCGTACTGGTGGCGAGCGCCTTTCTGCCGTTCCTGCCGATGCTGCCGTTACACCTGTTGATTCAGAACCTGCTGTACGATGTGTCCCAGGTGGCGATCCCGTTTGATAATGTGGACGAAGAGCAGATCCAGAAACCGCAGCGCTGGAACCCGGCGGATCTGGGGCGCTTTATGATCTTCTTCGGCCCGATAAGCTCCATCTTCGACATCCTTACCTTCTGCGTGATGTGGTGGGTGTTTAAGGCGAACGTGCCGGAAGCGCAGACCCTGTTCCAGTCCGGCTGGTTTGTGGTTGGGTTGCTGTCACAAACGCTGATTGTGCATATGATCCGTACCCGTCGCGTGCCGTTTATCCAGAGCCGCGCCGCCTGGCCGCTGATCGTCATGACGCTAATGGTGATTATGGTGGGTATTGCGTTGCCGTTCTCACCGCTGGCGAGCTATCTGCAACTACAGGCACTGCCGCTCGCCTATTTCCCGTGGCTGATTGCCATTCTGGCAGGCTATATGACGCTGACCCAACTGGTAAAAGGGTTCTACAGCCGCCGGTATGGCTGGCAGTAATCTCACCTCATGGCTGCTACGGCAGCCATGAGGCTTTCTCTGTAATCCCTTTATAACTCGCTGTACAGAGACTAAATTTTTTCCGAAATAATCAATGTTTAAAGCTACTTATCAGAACAGCTCAAATAGTGGTGTTAGCGTAATAGAATAATTATTACCGCTATTGGTCTTTTCATGATTAATATAAATTCAATCGTGTTGTTATTACGCGGCGATTTTCATCAACAGTGTCTGGCCAGAGAGTTCAACATATTTGGCACGATTGAGACCGAGGTTAAATGGCATGACTGAACGTGGGTATGCCTTTTTGCTGTCGAAGATAGTCCGCATCGTTACGGTTGCTGCTTTTTTTTATATGCTCTATGTGATTTGCGCTTGCTGGGATTTTGTACGTGAAAGCAGTGAACTGGTGGCCGTGCAATGGTGCCGTAATGATCAATCACGTTTCCATTACGCAGATGAGCTCTCCAGGCATGGACTATACGTTTATCTGGAAAAATCATCAGGGAAAGTCATGGTAAGAGAAATTAGCATCGCCCTTGCCAGCCCCTTTCAGCCTTACAGATATCGTCACCAGACTATTGGGTACGAAAGTAACATTCAGACAGCCAGAGAGAAATGGGGCGCCATTAAATGTCTGGAGCACAATAAAGCCCTTATCGGTACATCGGGTTATGTTTTCTCATGGGGAGCATAAGCTGTGAGTTATTTTCTACGGCAATTCAGTGGAAGCCTTATTTTTTTACTGCTGGTTATGATGGTTTGTCTTTTTTTTATTGGTTCAGCCCAGCGGTATAACGATATTGTCAGCTTCAGAATCGACAATGAAATGATTTCCACACTGGAAAGAGTGCGAAATGAAGATGCTGATGTGCTGAAGATGAATGTTTATCGCTCCAGAATAAATTGGATTGCAGGTCGAGTTTGTCTCTCTAAATATATTGAATCTCAAACTACAAACCCAATGGAACTGTATAACTGGACGATTGATGACTTTGCAATGGGAGTGGTGACTTTAAATAACAATGGAAAAGTACTGGTTTATTCCTTTACTGACTGTTCAGGCTAATTATTTAAAAACAAGCTGGATCAACCCATATCCCAGTGAGCCGAAAACCAGAAGCAGGATGGTCCAGCAAAACAGGTAAAACGCATTACTCGCCCCCACGCCAGAGCGGGCGAGGAAGGTGTTCTCTTTTTTAATGTGTTTTGCAGACAGTGCGCGGTAGCGGCAGATGTAACTCACGCAGTAAAACAGGAAAAGGGGGATCGTCCAGATCGCGACGGCCTTTGAGAAGATCAGTGCCAGCATCACGGAGGCAACCAGGAAGCCGAGAAAGACGAACGATGCCGTGGTTTCCATCTTTTTTAATTCACTGCGGATGTGCTGGGCATGGCGTTCCTGCCAGCGGCGAAGCGTGCTCATGCTAAAGCCATGCGTCTCGCACAGTTCTTTTTCCGGGGTGCCGCTTTTTGTCTGCTGGAGAAAGGCGGCAATTTGCTCTTCGGTAAAGCGCGCTTGAGCCATTCATCTCCCTCCATGGCGAGAGCGGTTTAGGGGCTGAAAACAGGGGCGTTCGGATAAAAGATAATCCAGGCCTCGACCCGGATTACCCTTCAGACAGAGATTAGCGGCGAACGGCGATGGCTTCGATCTCGATCTTCACATCTTTCGGCAGACGGGCCACTTCTACGCAGGAGCGCGCCGGGAAGGTTGCGTTGTGCTCGGTGAAAAAAGCTTCGTAAGTGGCGTTAACGGTAGCGAAATCATTCAGATCTTTCACGAATACCGTTGTTTTAACAATATCACCCACTTTCAGACCAGCGGCTTCGACGATGGCCTGCACGTTTTCCAGCGACTGGCGCGCCTGGGCTGCAACGTCTTCCGGTACGCTTCCGGTTTTTGGATCCACCGGGATCTGACCGGAGGTGATGATCATGCTGCCAAGATCAACGCCCTGAACATAAGGGCCGATTGCTGCAGGTGCATTTTCCGTCGCGATAGTTTTGGTCATGTTATCTCCTGAAGAACAGCGGTAAAAAGGTCGGGGTCATTATACCCATCATGCTCTAAGTTGCATGCCTGATGACCCCGTTTGTTCACCTTGGCGCGCGATTAACCGCGCAGTACCACCGCATGGGCAAACTCTTTCTCGCAATATTTGCACTTCAGGGCGATATCATTCGCGCGTTTTTTCACGGCAAAACTGGATGCCACCGGCTCAGCATGGCTGATGCAGTTGCTGTTCGGGCAGACCAGCACGCTGTCGATACGCTCCGGCAGTTTCGGGTGCGACTTACTCACCACATCGTAATTGTCGATGCGATTCACCGTCGCCAGCGGGGCATACAGCGCCAGCTGATCGACCTGCTCGTCGGTCAGGAAGGTATTTTCAATTTTGATCAGATCCTTGCGGCCCATCTCTCCGGACGGCAGATTCAGACCGATGGTGATGCGCTGGTCGGTTTCGGTCAGCTTGAACAGGGTCAGCAGCTTAAAGCCGATCTGAGCCGGAATATGGTCAATCACGGTGCCACGTTTGATGGCTTCAACCTGGAGTTTATTGTCGTGTGTCATCTCTTTTTCCCCTACAGAGCCAAATCACTATTCAGAACCAGTGCCAGTATCGCCTGGCGCGCAAAGATGCCATTGCCCGCCTGCTGGAAGTACCAGGCGTGTGGGGTCTTATCGACATCGGTGGTGATTTCATCCACGCGCGGCAGCGGGTGCAGTACCTTCATATTGCTACGCGCTCCGGTCAGGTCGCTGGCACGCAGAATGAATTGCGCCTTCACGTTGGCGTATTCCGACGGGTCCAGGCGCTCTTTCTGCACGCGGGTCATATAGAGAATGTCGACGTCACTCATCACCTCTTCAATGCTGGCGTGAATGCTCCAGGCCAGCCCTTTTTCATCCAGCATGTCGAGAATGTACTGCGGCATTGCCAGCGCATCCGGGGCGATAAAGTAGAACCGGTTGCCGTTAAATTTCGCCAGCGCCTGCGCCAGTGAGTGCACGGTGCGACCATATTTCAGGTCGCCGACCATGGCGATATTGAGGTTTTCCAGCCGGCCCTGGGTCTCCTGAATGGTGAACAGATCGAGCAGGGTTTGCGTTGGGTGCTGATTCGCGCCGTCGCCGGCGTTAAGGATAGGGATGCCGCCAGAGAACTCGGTCGCCAGACGTGCGGCCCCTTCCTGCGGGTGGCGCATGACAATCGCATCCACATAGGTGCTGATGACGGAGATGGTGTCCGCCAGGGTTTCGCCCTTCTTGCCGAGCGATGTGTTGCTACTGTCCGAGAAGCCGACCACGCTCGCCCCCAGGCGATGGATGGAGGTCTCAAATGACAGGCGAGTTCGGGTAGAGGCTTCAAAGAAGCAGCTGGCGATCACTTTGTGCTTGAGTAACTCCGGCTGCGGGTTGGCTTTCAGTCGGGCGGCAGTGTTCAGCACCAGTTCAAGTTCTTCGCGGCTGAGATCGTTTATGGAAATGATATGTTTTTGATATAGCGGATTAGCCATGGTTATCTCCTGACGACTGCGCAAAAAAAAGCCCCTCAATAGAGGGGCTGTGGAATGGGGTGATCACTGGGAAGAAAAACGGCAGGCCTGCGTCCTTTTTCAGACGCCCAGGGACATTATGTCGAACACACTGGACCATGCTTCCTCCCGGCAAATTGTCCGCGATTATACTCAGCTACTTTTCGGTTTCAAGCGATTAATGCAATATTTGCGTCAGGCAATCGGTTTATTTGCATATAAATGCATATTTAATAAATAACTAATTATTTTGTATGCGTGTGAATAGTTGTACTGACCATCTGGTGGAATAAACATGCGCAAGCGCAACTCTTCGGTAAAAAGGGGTGGTGAGCATCGTCATTTTTCCGTATAAAAAGCTAAAAATGAAACGATGTTTTATCTTGAGGAGATAGCTATGATCGTTGGCAACATTCACCACCTACAGAGCTGGCTGCCGGAAGAGCTGCGCCAGGCCATTGAACACGTCAAAGCTCACGTGACGGATGCCACCCCGACCGGGAAGCATGATATTGACGGTAATAACCTGTTTTATCTCGTTTCTGAAGACATGACTCAGCCGTTTGCCGAGCGCCGCGCGGAATATCACGCCCGTTATCTGGATATCCAGATTGTGCTCAAAGGTCAGGAAGGGATGACATTCAGTACGCTGCCCGCAGGCGCGCCGGACACCGACTGGCTGGCAGATAAAGATATCGCATTCCTGCCGGAAGGCGGCCAGGAAAAAACGGTGGTGCTGAGCGAAGGGGATTTTGTGGTGTTCTACCCAGGAGAAGTCCATAAACCGCTGTGTGCCGTGGGCGCGCCCGCACAGGTGCGTAAAGTGGTTGTGAAGGTTTTAGTAGCCTGACTCGCGTTACCCGTTTCCCCTCATCCTACCGGGGCGAGGGGAGCGATCGCAGTGCGAAGCACCGATTTCTTTGCGGGGCCGCGGGGATTGTAAAGGGGAACGCGGTGTTCCTCTTTACCCGTTCACGTGTCCGGAGATCCATTTCGCCATGAACATAAGGTGAACGGAACCCACCTCCCGAGCCGCATTTTCCCCCTCACCCTGGCCCTTTCCCCGGGGGGAGAGGGAGAAAACCGGTCGTAGCCCGGGTAAGCGCATGCACACCCGGGAAAACATCCGGCTACCCCTCTACCCCTTATCAGAGCTACACGAACAGCGCACCCAACGAATCTGACTTTCCACTCTCCCTCCCTGCCTGGCTTCCCCTTACCACATCGCATAACGAAAACATGATGGCGATCTCATTAATACGTATTATAACGTATTAATGTTATCCCGAATTCAATATCCCTGCGTCTAACTTATGTGGAGATTTTCAACGTTATGAATATCAAAGAAATTATTGAAAAACTGGCGGCCAATGTTAAAGACAATGGTGGGATTCGCCAGGTGTTTCTGGTGGCATGTGGCGGTTCGCTGGTGGATATGTATCCGGCAAAATACTTCTTCGACAGCGAAGCCACCACGCTGCATGTGGGCATGTACACCGCGAATGAATTTGTTTATGCCACCCCGAAAACCCTCAGTGAAAACTCACTGGTCATTGTCTGTTCGCACGGCGGCAATACGCCGGAATCGGTCGCGGCGGCAGAACTGGCGCGTGCGCATCAGGCGCAAACCGTGACCCTGACCCACAACGAACAGGCGAAGCTTATTCAGCACGCCAGCCATAATATTCTGTATGCCTGGGGCAACGATACCAATGTCGTTGATAACCCGATGGCGATTATCCTCAGCCTGTGCGTCGAGGTACTCAATCAGGTGGAAGGGTATGCGGCTTATGCGGATTTTCAGCAGGGCATGGAACAAATCAACGGCGTTATTGCAAAAGCGCGTCAACAGGTGGCTGACCGCTGCCAGCGCTTTGCCCGTCGTTATCAGGACGAAAAATTGTTTTATATCCTTTCCAGCGGTGCGTCTTATGGCCATGCTTACGGCTTCGCCATTTGTTCGTTAATGGAGATGCAGTGGCTGCACGCCGCGCCCATCCACTCCGGCGAATATTTCCACGGGCCGTTTGAAGTGACCGATAAAGAGACGCCGTTTATCTTACTGATGAACGAAGGTCGCACCCGCGTGATGGATGAGCGGGCTAACGCTTTCCTTTCCACCTACGCAGAAAAAGTGGAAGTGGTTGATGCAAAAGAGCTGGGTATTGGCGTACTTCCTCCCCGCGTCGTGGAGTTCTTTAACCCGGTGCTGTTCTACAGCATTATGTGTGAATATCGTTCGGCGCTGGCGGATATTCGTCAACACCCGCTGGAAACACGTCGCTATATGGGACAGGTCGCGTATTAAGGAGAGCATGATGAAAGTCATAGGCGTTGGCGATAATGTCGTCGATCAGTATGCCCATATTCGTACGATGTACCCAGGCGGCAATGCGCTTAATTTTGCAGCTTATGCCTCTATGCTGGGCTATGAAGCGGCGTATCTGGGCATTTTTGGCAATGACAGCGCGGCAAAACATGTTATTTCCGTACTGGACGAACTGGGTGTCAAACATCCGCACTGTTTATATGTCTCCGGGGAGAATGGTTGTGCGCAGCTTAAAATAGAGAATGGCGAGCGAATATTTCTCGGATCAAATGCCGGAGGTATTCGTAAAACAACTTCAATGGATTTTATTTTCCATCATACGGACTATCTGCGGGAATATTCTCTCATACACAGCGGTTGTTATAGCTATATGGAAGAACAGCTTCCGGCATTACAGCAACTGGGTGTGCCCGTCTCGTATGACTTCTCGGATGATTTTGTGCTCGAAGAGGCGTTGCCGCTTTGTCAGTATGTCGACTTTGCCTTTTTCTCCTGCGCTGATTACAGCCTTGAGCAGACGCGAGGCATTATTCAGCAGGCGCACAATAGCGGCAGTCGGATTGTCTGTGCCACGCGTGGCAGCGAAGGGGCAATTCTGTTTGATGGCAAGCAGTGGTATCAACAGGCCCCGGAATATGTCACGCCTGTGGATACGATGGGGGCAGGCGACGCGTTTATTACCGCCTTCCTGTGCCATTATCTTGCACAGACAAATACCCCGGATGAAGAAGCGATTCCTGCAAGCCTTAAGCAAGCCGCATTATTTTCGGCGAAAATCTGCCTCAAAGAGGGGGCTTTCGGCTACGGTGTTCGCTATTAAATAACGCTATCTAAATAGGTTTTTATTTCGCTCATTTTATGAGGGGAAGGGGCGCGGTTTTGCGCTTTTTCCCCAATAAGGAAAGAGTTATGCCTGAATATCATACTGCCGATCTTATTCTGCGGTCGGATAATATATTTACTGCCGACAGCGATGAATTATTTTCTGGATATATTGTTATAAGCCACGGCGTTATTTCAGCGATACTTGCAAACGATGAAGATATTCGCCCGTGGCGCGGCCCCACTACCCATTTTCGCGATCTTGGCGAGCGGCTAATTTGTCCTGGTTTTTGTGATAATCACACCTTTTTCACGGGGTATATGAGCATGCATCGCGGCGTAGATCTTAGCGCCACAAACACTAGCGCGGCGGCACTAACGCTGCTCAAAAAAGCGGAGCAGGGTCTGCCTGCCGGAAAAAGCCTGTACGCGTGGGGCTGGTCTGCGGCGCAGTGGGGAGCGTTGCCTGACAGTGCAGAACTTGACGACGCTTTTCCCCATCGCCCGGTGGTCGCGATTAATAGTGACAAGAGCTATTGCTGGATGAATCAGGCAGCGATCGCTCGCTACGGGTTCACGCCTGACGACTGTAGCGCGGAGGCACGTGTGCACCTGCTTACAGAAATGCTTAACGACGTGGGGCAGGTAAAAGAAGAGTTGCGCGCCTTTATGGCGATGCTGGCGACGCGCGGTATAACGGCAATTAAAGATGTCTGTTTTGATGATGCCCCCGCGCTGCTGGACGCCTGGGCCGGGCTTGAGGCGAATGATGAACTGTCACTGCGCGTCAGCCTGGTCAGTGAGCCAGTGGCCAGCGCCGCTAATTTTACTTTTGCCCGCCAGGCGCGTGACCGTTTTCACTCTTACCGGCTGCGTTTTCATGGCTTTAAATTTATGGTGGATGGCGTGATTGCCGATTACACCGGCGATATGTTGCAGCCTTATACCGACCGGCCGCACACGCATAACGAAAAACCGGTGGATTACGCGGTATTGCGCCAACAGGTGCTGGAAGCCGACCGGCTTGGGCTTAATTGCTGCCTGAACGCCGAAGGGGATGCCGCCATACGTCATTGCATCGATATTTTCGCTGAATGTCACCGCGCCAATCCTCCCCGAGTGCGCCATCACGCCTTAAGCGATCTCGAGTGCCCGCATCCGGACGATATCCCACGTCTTGCCGCACTGGACCTTTCTGCTGAGGTCTACGCGCAGATACTGCTGCTTAATCAGAGCGCGTCTGACGCCTATATGCGTGAGCGCGGAGGCGAAGCCAGGGAGAGGCAGTTCTTTAACTATGCCGCGCTGTTCAATGCCGGGGTTCTGGTGACCATCGGCACCGATTTGCCGCTGTTTATCCCCAGTATTCCCGATGCGATCTATGCGGCCTGCTGTCGCCATTTTGCCGATGGTTCGCCACCAGAAGGGTGGTATCGCGAACACGGAATGACGCGAACACAGCTTCTGAAAGCCTGGACCATCAACGCCGCCGTTCAGCATGGCATGGGGGCACAGACCGGAAGTCTGGCCGTGGGCAAGCGCGCGGATATTGCCGTGTTCGACCGCAACCTGCTCACCTGTGCCGATGATGAAGTGCGTAACGCGCGAGTGGTGCTGACCCTGATGGATGGCCGTACAACACACGATGTTTTATAGACGCCCGCCTTCACGCGCACAGACGACGTGATGACAGGCGATAAAGCGAATTCTTACCGAGGCAGATTATGCGTATTCCAACAATAAAATGGGCCGTACCCCACTGCTACGCTCTGATCTTTTTTATCATTGTTGTGGTTGCCGTTTTCACGTGGTGCATCCCCAGCGGCAGCTTTGACTATCACGCGGTCACTTTACCGGGTGGCGAGACCAAAAGCCTGGTGGTGCCCGGCTCTTATCATGTACTTGAAAAAGTCACCACTGATGGTGACTTACGGCAGGGACTTTCGGCCATTCTTGCCGCTCCCTTAGAAGGCATCATTAAAGCAGCCGATGTGATCGCCTTTGTGCTGATAGTCGGTGGCGCGTTTGGCATCATTATGCGGACCGGCGCCATTGAGCGCGGCCTGCTTGCGCTGGCGCGGCGGCTGGCAGGCAAAGGGATTCTGGTGATTCCGCTGTCTATGACGCTGTTCAGCCTGGGCGGTGCGACTTTCGGCATGAGCGAAGAGGTCATTCCGCTCTATGCCATCTTCATTTCACTGATGTTCGCACTGGGCTATGACTCCCTCACCGCCATTTTGATCTTGTTTCTGGGGACGCAGATTGGCTACGTCGGCGCGATGACCAACCCCTTTTCCGTGCTTATCGCCCAGGGCGTTGCCGGTATTCAGGGCAACCCACAGCTCTGGCTGCGCGCCATTGCCTGGGTGGTTTTTACCGCGATGTCGATTATCTTCACCATGTGGTACGCCCATCGCGTGAAGCGTGATCCGAGCAAATCACCGTCGTATGAAAGCGACTCCCAGAACCGCACGCTGTTTATGGGAGAGCAGACAGGAACGGTACACTTCTCGCTGAGTGACCGGTTGATCATCATCGCCTTTGTACTCGCGCTGGCGGTTATCTCTTGGGGGCTCATCACCCGTGGCTGGTATATGGTGGAGATTGGTACCGTCTTTTTAGCGCTGGGGCTGTTTGCCGGTATCGTCAGCAGAATGTCTGTGAGCGATGTGGCGGAAAGCTTTGTTGATGGCTGCAAAGAGTTTGTCTATGCCGCGGTCGTTATCGGCCTGGCGCGCGGCATTCTGGTGGTGGCGGAAAACGGCAAAATCATCGACACCCTGCTCTATGGCCTGTCGGAAATGCTGGATGGTTTGCCGCAGTATGCTTTTACGACGCTGATGCTGCTGAGCCATAACATCATCACCTTCTTCGTGCCGTCCTCTTCGGGGGAAGCGGCGTTAACCATGCCGGTGCTCGCACCGCTGGGCGATCTGGTTAATATCAATAAAGAGGCGATGGTGATGGCCTATCAATTTGGTAACGGGCTGACCAATCTTATTTCGCCCACCGGCGGTGTACTGCTGGCCGGGTTGTCGATTGCGCGCGTAGGGTTTGGTCAGTGGCTGCGGGTGATTATGCGCCTGTTTCCGCTGCTGTGGATCACCAGCGCCATTTTTGCGGCCATCTCCGCCTGGGTTTAACCGCGCTATGCGCGCCGGCATAGTTTGCCGTGCGCGCATCGACTATAATCCGGGTTCAAATCAATGGCCCTGTTGGTGAATACGCGATGTTGAGTAATGGACTGCAACAGCATACCGCTGTCCCGCTATACAGACAGTTGAAGGATAAAATCCTCAGCGATATCTCCTCCGGCAAACTTGCGGAAGGGGCGAAAATACCCACCGAAGTTGAGCTGAGCGAGCTGTATGACATTAGCCGTGTGACGGTGCGTAACGCTATTAAAGAGCTGGTGGACGAAGGCTATCTGGTTAAGAAACAGGGAAAGGGTACCTTTGTTTGTCTGCCGAAGATTGAACGTAAAGTGGTGCATCTGCTGAGCTTTACCGATGCCTGTGACAGTAGCCATCTGACTACCGCCAGCAAGGTGCTGCGTACCGCTATCCTCGACGATTATCACCATGTTCGCGAAGCGCTGCGCTTAGCTGACGACGACTCGTTGCTCTATATTCAACGCCTGCGTCGCGCGGGGGACCAACCTTTGATGCTGGAGAATAACTACTACTCGCTCAAGCGATTTGGTTTTTTACAGCAGGAAGATCTGAGCGGTTCGTTGTATCAGCTTTTACGCGAAAAGTACGCGATTCGCCCGACCCATGCCGGGGAAACCACCGTGGAGATGGTGCGCGCCCACGGCGAGACGGCAACGTTGCTGGAACAGCCGCTCGGAGAGCCGCTGTTTTTAATGAAGACGCTGATTCTGGATGCCGACTACCAGCCTATTCACTACGGCGAGCAGCTTATCGTTGCCGAGCGGTATAAATTCAATTTTTGAGATGCGGGTGATTCTCCCGGATGCGCTGCGCTTATCCGGGCTACGCCTGAGTGTCGCCACGGTAGGCGTAGCGCGCCGTGGAAATGATTACTGAGCCAGGGTCGCGACCATCACCGCTTTGATGGTGTGCATCCGGTTTTCCGCCTGATCAAACACAATACTGGCCGACGATTCAAATACCTCGTCGGTCACTTCCATTCCGCCGTGCAGACCGAACTCTTCGGCCATTTTCTTGCCAAGCGTCGTCTGGTCGTCATGGAAAGCTGGCAGGCAGTGCAGGAACTTCACATCCGGGTTACCGGTCAGCGTCAGCATCTGGCTATTTACCTGGTAAGCACGCAGCAGGTTAATGCGCTCGGCCCACTTCTCTTTCGCCTCGCCCATCGATACCCACACGTCGGTGTAGATAAAGTCTGCCCCTTTGACGCCCGCAGCAACATCTTCGGTCAGTGTAATATTGCCACCGTTTTTCTCCGCCAGCGCTTTACACTTCGCTACCAGACCGGCTTCCGGCCAGCAGGCTGTCGGGGCGACGAGGCGTAAATCCAGCCCGGTCATAGCCGCCGCTTCCAGCATGGAGTTGCCCATGTTGTTCCGCGCGTCGCCTGCATAAACCAGCGTCATTTCATTAAACGCTTTGCCTGGCAGGTGTTCCTGCATGGTCAACAAATCCGCCAGCAATTGCGTCGGGTGGAACTCGTTGGTCAGGCCATTCCATACCGGAACCCCGGCAAATTCAGCCAGTGTATCGACGATTTCCTGACCGTAACCGCGATACTGTATACCGTCGTACATTCTGCCCAGGACCCGGGCGGTATCTTTAATTGATTCTTTATGCCCGATCTGGCTACCGCTTGGGCCGAGATAAGTGACGCGAGCGCCCTGATCAAATGCGGCAACTTCGAAAGAGCACCGGGTGCGAGTGGAGTCTTTTTCGAAGATGAGCGCGATGTTCTTACCGGTAAGTTTCTGTACTTCTTGGCCTTTTTTCTTATCTGATTTTAGTTTGGCGGCAAGCTGCAGCAGGGTATGAATTTCAGCAGGGGTAAAATCGAGTAATTTCAAAAAATGCTTCTGGTAAAACGTCGTCATGGTTCCCTCACCTGGCTCAGGCCACTTATTGAATTAAAATTCAATTTATATGTATGAATATTCATTTGCAAGCGCTATGAATAAATCTTTTCGCCGGGGAGTGGAGGCATTGGCGGCGGTATGTGACAATAAGTCTATCTGCCACATTATGAGGAATGAGCCATGGCGAACCCGGAACAACTGGAAGAGCAGCGCGAAGAGACGCGTTTGATTATTGAAGAATTGCTGGAAGACGGCAGCGATCCTGATGCGCTGTATACCATTGAGCATCATCTTTCGGCAGATGATTTTGAAACGCTGGAAAAAGTCGCGGTCGAAGCCTTTAAGATGGGCTATGAAGTGACTGAGCCAGAAGAGCTGGAGCTGGAAGAGGGCGAAGTGGTCATTTGCTGCGACCTGCTTTCCGAAAGCGCGCTGAATGCGGATCTGATCGATGCTCAGGTTGTGCAACTGATGGATCTGGCTGAAAAATTTGAAGTCGAATACGACGGTTGGGGCACGTACTACGAAGACCCGAACGGCGAAGACGGCGACGAAGATGATGAAGATTTTGAGGATGAAGACGACGACGGCGTGCGTCACTAAGTCCCCCTGCGGCAGCTTCGGCTGCCGCACTGCAAGGAACAGGCATGGATTACCCCCAGATTCTCTCCCCGGTTTTACATTTTCTCCACTGCACTACCCCCCAGGCCTGGATAGACAAAGCGCGCGACCCGGCGAATCTTCCTCTGCTCCTGACTGACCATCTGATCTGCGAGCTGAAAGCAGCGCAAACGGCCATGCTGTTGGTGCGTAAATACGTTGCGGATAAAGAAGGTGCGGATACGCTGCTGGCGTGGCTGAAACCCTACGAGGCGTTCGCCTTTCGTGAAGGGCCAGAACCCGATTTTAATCTGTTGCAGAAGCAGGTAGCCAAAGGCGCGATGCCCAAAACGGACGATCCGTGGGGGCAGTCATTAATTGACAGCATGGTGTTGTTAATTAAAGAGGAGTTGCACCATTTCTGGCAGGTACGTGAAGCCATGGCCGCCCGCCATATTCCCTATGTGAAAATCACCGCCAGTCGTTACGCCAAAGGCATGCTGAAAGAGGTGCGTACCCACGAGCCGCTGACCCTTATCGACAAACTGATTTGCGGTGCGTATATCGAAGCGCGCTCCTGCGAACGCTTTGCGGCACTGGCGCCCTGGCTGGATGACGGGCTGCAAAAGTTCTACCTGTCACTGCTGCGATCTGAAGCCCGCCATTATGAGGATTACCTCACCCTTGCTCAGCGGGTATCGAAGAGTGACATTACGCCCCGGATCCGCCATTTCGGCGAAGTGGAAGCGGCGCTAATCAGTATGCCGGACACAGAGTTTCGTTTTCACAGCGGCGTGCCGGTGGACTCGTAAAATCAGTAAGGGATTCGCCTCTCCCGTCGAACGCGAGAGAGGGCGCAATTACAACGTTTTTAACATCCGCACTTCGCAATCCACGTGTCCGGTGCAGCCGAGCGGCTCACTGATGTGCTTAAAGCCAAGATGCTCGTACAGGCCAATTGCCTCTTTTAAGAATTCCGTTGTTTCCAGATAACAGCGGGTAAACCCCTGCACGCGGGCATGATCCAGCGCGAGAAGCGCCAGCTTTTTGGCCAGCCCGCGTCCGCGTGCTGAAGGCAGAAAGTACATCTTTTGCAACTCGCAGATATCCGGTTCGCTACAGCTTAACGGGGCCACGCCGCCGCCGCCCACGACCACGCCCTCAAACTCAACCACCCAGTAGGCAGCCCCTTTCTGGCTATAGAGTTGATATAGCTCGTCCAGATTGGGGTCGGCGACGGTATAGCCTTTATCGGCGGTAAGACCGTATTCAGCAGAAACCTGACGGATGACGGAGGCGATGGCGGCATTATCTTTAGCCGTCATCCGGCGTAATGCCACGCTCTCTTTAGCCACTACATTCATACATACGCTCAATAATACAAACTCATTTATTGGCATATTTAATAACATTCTCTGAAAGTAGGCGCAAGCTGTTTAATTCGACTGGTATTAAGCTGGCGATGCGTTATCGTAGCGCGCTCACGGAAGTGATAATCATTATTTATCAAATCAATATTTATATTTAAGGATGATGTTTTTATGCACGGAGATATCCGTTTCAGGAATAATGCACGGCAATCGTTTATATTTCATGGTAAAGGTTTAGACTATTTTTTAATTTCGTTAGTCAATATTCTGCTGTCAGTAATTACTCTGGGTATTTACGTGCCCTGGGCGATGGTGCGCTCCCGCCGTTACGTCTATGAACATCTGGAACTCAACGGCGCGCGCTTTGGTTACCACGCAAAGGGCGGCGCGCTGTTTCTGAGCTGGCTACTCACCTCAATAATTATGTTTATTGTCATCTTCGTCGCAGAAGTCCTCCATCCGGTGGCTGGCTCCTTAGCGGTATTTATTGTGATGCTGGTGATGCCGTTCCTGATGGTAAAAAGCCTGCAATATAATGCGTTGATGACCACGCTGAATAGCGTCCGCTTTGCTTTTCACTGCTCGATGAAAAGTGCATGGTGGATAATGATGGGGTTACCCACTCTGTTACTCATTATTTTATGCGCAGTATTATTTGGCCTCGGCAGTATGATGTTCAGTGGATATAACTTTGACGGTTTTCTGGTGAAAATTATTGTACTGGCGATTCTAGGTATTGTCGGTATGAGCGTCACCAACGGCTATGTCTATGCCAAATGGATATCGCTTACCGGCAAAGGCGGGCAGTTTGGGGTACATAAATTTGATATTCGCGTTAGCACAAAGTACTGCATTAAAGCCTGCTTGTTTTCACTGTGCATTTTGATTCCCTTTCTCGGTCTGATGTTTTACTTACTCTCCACCTCGTTTAGCAGCATGGGGATGCTGCGTGTGATGAATGGCGCAGGCGATGAGGTCATTTCTCAGTATCCAGGACAGATACTGTTGTGCTATATGCTCTATCTGGGCGCAATCCTGCTCTCTTCTGCCTATATCTGGCAGGCTTTCCGCAACCACTTCATGAACGGTCTTTCCCTGGCAGACGGGCGCATCCGCTTTGCCTCTACTCTGACGTTCCATGGGGTAGTGGTGCAGTTGCTGCTGCTGGTGTTTGTATCAATGATCACCTGCGGGTTAGCCTATCCGTGGATGAAGATGCGGTTCATTCGCTACCAGGCCAGCCATTCCTGGGTAGAGGGGGATCTCAACAGCCTGGAACTGACCGACCATTGTGAAAAGATTGAAAAAGGGTTTGTTGCGACACTCTCTCGCGGCGTGATGCCAGTGGTTCCTTTTATTTAATGATGCTCAGGCCGGTGCACATTCCGGCCTTTATTTCTCTCTTCGCTTCACCGCCATACCATCTCCCGGCAGTACTGACAAGACCAGTAATATTGGTCGCTACATTTTTGGTACAAAGTTTACTAAAATTAATAACGGCAATAAAAATACCGTAATATTTCTATGGCTTATTGAGTGTTGTTCTATTTACGATAAGGATTGTTATGACTTTCGAAACGCAAGGTGCGGCGGCTGCCCCCTCACGGAATTTTGCATTCCAGGGGAGCGGTGCCGGCTATTTCTGGATCTGGCTGGTTAATATTTTACTGACTATCGTCACGATGGGCCTGTTTTTACCCTGGGCATTAGTGCGCGCTCGCCGTTATTTCTATGCCCATACGGAGCTGGAAGGGGCGCGTTTTTCCTATCATGCGACCGGCAGTTCAGTATTTGTTGGCTGGCTCTGCCTGGTGGTGCTGTATGTCATCTTTTTGGTTAACATGGTCCACAATAACGTCCTGTTATCCCTTTGCATGATAGGGTTATTTTTAATTTTCTTCCCATGGCTGGTGACGCAAGGTCTGCGTTATCAAATGCTAATGACGGAAATTAACAATGTCCGTTTTAGCTTCTACGCCAGCCCACTGCGTGCCTGGTGGGTGATGCTGGGGTGCCCGCTGTTAATTATGGTGGCATCCGTGCTTATCTTCTCCTTACTGATGAGCAGCACGATTGGCAGTGGATCGTATACGGCTATCTTTATTGGTATCGGTCTTGGCTCGTTGGGATTACTGGTGGGCATGGCCGTTATGCAGGGTGTCTACACTGCGCAGTGGTACGGCATGCTGGTCAATAATCTGCAGTACGGTACGCAGAAATTTGCCGGCACCTTCTCCATGAAGAAGTGCATTTTGATTGCGCTGTTCTCCATGCTGCTGCTGTTCCCGTTCCTGGCGCTGGCGCTGTTTATTGTTGTTCCGGCGTTTATCACCCTGATTCAGTACTCCTCCATGGTCGGTGGCGATCCTGAGCAACTGGCAATGCTGGCCGGGCCGTTCTACGGCAAAATGGCGCTGGCGTACTTTATCTATATCTTCGGGGCGATTTTCTGCTTTATCTTCGCCTTCGTGAAAATGCGTAACTATATCTATTCGCAGGTGAGCCTGGCGGGAACGATTCGTTTCTCCTCAACGGTTACGATTGGCCGTGTGATGTGGCTGTCGATCACCAACGCGCTGGTGTGCATGATTACGCTGTTCCTCGCCTGGCCGTGGGCGAAAGTCCGTTTTACCCGCTATGTGCTGGAAAACACGCATGTGCACGGTGAGTTGCAGAATCTGACGCTGGAAAACCACGGTCAGCAACCGGCGAAAGACCCGGCGAACCTGCTGGCGCGTGGGTTGTCCTTCTTCCCGGCGGTGTTCTAAGTTACTGAGCCGGATGGCGGCATAAAACGCCTTATCCGGCCAACGGTGAGTTTTACCGGAATGTAGCGATAAAAAAAGCCGGGCTTCGATAGCCCGGCTTTTTCATATGCACTCTGATTACAGCGCGGCGATAACGGCCTGCTGCTCAATCAGCTTCGCTTTCGCTTCGGCGTAGCCATCCAGCTTCTCACGCTCTTTGGCAATCACCGCTTCCGGTGCACGGGCCACAAAGCCTTCGTTGGACAGTTTGCCTTCGATGCGGCCAATCTCACCTTCAATCTTCGCCACTTCTTTCGCCAGACGCGCCAGCTCATCTTCCTTGTTGATGAGACCCGCCATCGGGATCAGCAGCTCGGCACCGTCAACAATCTTGGTCACCGAAACCGGGCCTTTCTCGTTAGCAGGCAGGACGGTGATGCTGTCCAGACGCGCCAGGTTCAGCAGGAAGCTGCGGTTGTCGTTCACGCGACGCTCCGCATCCTTGCTGCAACCGCGCAGCAGCAGTTCAAGCGGTTTACCCGGAGAGATGTTCATCTCTGCACGGATGTTACGTACCGCAATAATCGCTTGCTTCATCCATTCGGTATCGGCTGCGGCTGCTTCATCAACCTGAGAGGCATCGTACTGCGGGATAGGCTGCAGCATGATGGTGTCGTCGGTAATGCCTTTCAGCACTTTCACGCGCTGCCAGATGGTTTCAGTGATGAATGGAATGATTGGGTGCGCCAGACGCAGCAGCGCTTCCAGCACGTTCACCAGCGTGTTGCGCGTACCGCGCAGCTCCGCTTCAGCGCCCCCGGTCATCACCGGCTTGGTCAGCTCCAGATACCAGTCACAGAACTGGTTCCAGGTGAATTCGTAAAGGATGCCTGCCGCGATGTCGAAGCGGAAGTTATCCAGCGCTTCGCGGTAGGCTTTCACGGTCTGATTGAATTCCGCGAGGATCCAGCGGTCCGCCAGCGAGAGCACCATTTCACCGCCGTTGAAGCCGCAATCCTGGTCTTCGGTGTTCATCAGCACGAAGCGGCTGGCGTTCCACAGCTTGTTACAGAAGTTACGGTAACCTTCCAGGCGCTTCATGTCCCAGTTGATGTCGCGACCGGTCGAGGCCAGTGCCGCCAGGGTGAAGCGCAGGGCGTCAGTACCGTGCGGCTCGATGCCGTTCGGGAACTGTTTCTCGGTGCGTTTGGCAATTTTCTCAGCCAGCTGCGGCTGCATCATGTTGCCGGTGCGTTTTTCCAGCAGATCCGCCAGCGAAATACCATCAACCATATCCAGCGGGTCAATCACGTTCCCCTTGGATTTGGACATCTTCTGGCCTTCGTCATCACGAATCAGACCGGTCATGTAGACGGTATGGAACGGCACCTGCGGCTTGCCATTTTCGTCTTTGATGAAGTGCATGGTCATCATGATCATGCGGGCGATCCAGAAGAAGATGATGTCGAAGCCAGAGACCATCACGCTGCTTGGGTGGAACTGACGCAGGGCGTCGGTGTTTTCCGGCCAGCCGAGGGTCGAGAAGGTCCACAGGGCAGAGGAGAACCAGGTGTCGAGCACGTCTTCGTCCTGGCGCAGGGCAACATCAGCGCTCAGGTTATTTTCCTGACGCACTTCGGCTTCGGTGCGGCCCACGTAAACGTTGCCTGCTTCGTCGTACCAGGCCGGGATGCGGTGACCCCACCACAGCTGACGGGAGATACACCAGTCCTGAATATCACGCATCCAGGAGAAGTACATGTTTTCGTACTGTTTGGGTACGAACTGGATGCTACCGTTCTCAACCGCTTCCACCGCCGGTTTCGCCAGCACGTCAGCGCGCACGTACCACTGGTCGGTCAGCATCGGTTCAATGACCACGCCGCCACGGTCGCCGTACGGAACGGTCAGGTCGTGCGGTTTAATCTCTTCCAGCAGGCCCAGGGCATCGATTTCAGCCACCACCGCTTTACGTGCGGCAAAGCGTTCCAGCTTCTGGAACTGCGCTGGAATTGTGCTTTCGTAGACGTCAGACTCTTCACCTTTGGTGTCATACACTTCTGCGCTTTCACGGATATCGCCGTCGAAGGTCAGAATGTTGATCATCGGCAGCTGATGACGACGACCTACTTCGTAGTCGTTAAAGTCATGCGCCGGGGTGATTTTCACGCAGCCGGTGCCTTTTTCCATGTCGGCGTGTTCGTCGCCCACGATGGGAATACGGCGGTTCACCAGCGGCAGGACAATGAATTTGCCAATCAGGTCTTTATAGCGCGGATCTTCCGGGTTTACGGCCACGCCGGTATCGCCCAGCAGGGTTTCCGGGCGGGTGGTGGCGACCACCAGATAATCTTTGCCATCAGCGGTTTTTGCACCGTCCGCCAGCGGGTAGCGGATGTGCCACATCGACCCTTTGGACTCGCGGTTTTCTACTTCCAGGTCGGAAATCGCGGTGCGCAGTTTCGGGTCCCAGTTCACCAGGCGTTTGCCACGGTAAATCAGGTCTTCTTTGTACAGACGGACGAAGACTTCTTTTACGGCATTGGAGAGGCCTTCGTCCATGGTGAAGCGCTCGCGCTCCCAGTCAACAGAGTTGCCGAGACGGCGCATCTGGCGGGTAATGGTGCCGCCGGATTCTGCTTTCCACTGCCAGATTTTGTCGATAAAGGCGTCGCGACCGTAATCGTGGCGGGTTTTCCCTTCTTCAGCGGCAATTTTACGCTCAACCACCATCTGGGTAGCGATACCTGCGTGGTCGGTACCGGCCTGCCACAGCGTATTTTTACCCTGCATGCGCTGGTAGCGAATCATGGTATCCATGATGGTTTGCTGGAAGGCATGACCCATATGCAAACTGCCGGTGACGTTCGGCGGCGGGATCATGATGCAGAAGCTTTCCTGGCTTTCATCGCCATTCGGTTTGAAGTAGCCCTGCTTTTCCCAGTGCTCGTAAAGCGGCTGTTCGATATCTTGTGGGTTGTATGTCTTTTCCATTATTTCCAGGTTGCCGTGTTCAGGTTGAAACCAGCCATGCGATAGGCTTTGTAGCGCTCGCGAGCCAGTTGTTTCAGAGAGTCTTCGTAAGGGACAAAGTCTATCACTTCTGTGAAAGCGGTGGCAAAATCTGCAAAGTTTGTGCGTAAGCTGATGAGCACATCGCGGGCGCTGCTGTTGCGCTTTTGCGGCCAGGCGATTTCCACTGGCGCACCGCCCCGTGGACCTTCCCCCGCCAGGTTATGCGGCACAAAACTTTCCGTTGGTCTTGCCCACAGCGCTTCGTCGAGGCGCATAGCCTGTTGCTCATCTTCGCAGGCAATCAATACGCGTTTGCCATTGCGCCAACGTTCTGCGGCAATCTCACACACCAGTTGCTCGACGGCACTGAGGTCATCGGCGGTGGTGTCGTTGTCCAGAAGATAAAACGTGGCGTTCTTCATGATATGGGGCTTCTTGTGGTGGATTTAAACCGTACACCCTCACCCCAGCCCTCTCCCTCAAGGGAGAGGGAGAAAACCGTCCCCTCGCCCCTTGGGGGAGAGGGTTAGGGTGAGGGGGATTTTGCTTACTCTTCGCCGTTAAAGCCTGCGCGGTTCAGCAGGAACTGCGACAGCAGAGCAACAGGACGACCGGTCGCTCCTTTGGCTTTCCCGGAACGCCATGCGGTACCGGCGATATCCAGGTGGGCCCAGTTGTACTTACGGGTAAAGCGTGACAGGAAGCAGCCTGCGGTAATGGCACCGCCCGGACGCCCGCCAATGTTCGCCATATCGGCAAAATTGGAGTCTAACTGGTCGTAGTACTCATCGCCGAGCGGCAGACGCCACGCGCGGTCACCCGCCTGCTCAGAAGCACCGATCAGCTCGTGCGCCAGCGGATTGTGGTTCGACATCAGCCCGGTAATGTGATGGCCCAGGGCAATCACGCAGGCACCGGTCAGGGTCGCCACATCGATAACCGCTTCCGGCTCGAAACGCTCAACGTAGGTCAGCACGTCGCACAGCACCAGACGGCCTTCGGCATCGGTGTTAAGCACTTCAACGGTCTGGCCGGACATGGTGGTCAGTACATCGCCTGGACGATAAGCGCGACCGCCAGGCATGTTTTCACATCCTGCCAGCACACCCACCACGTTGATTGGCAACTGTAGCTCGGCGACCATACGCATCACGCCGTATACCGCCGCCGCACCGCACATGTCGTACTTCATCTCATCCATGCCTTCGGCAGGTTTGATGGAGATGCCGCCGGAGTCAAAGGTCAGCCCTTTGCCGACCAGCACAATCGGGCGCGCGTCTTCAGACGGGTTGCCTTTGTACTCAATCACCGACATCAGGGATTCGTTTTGAGAACCGTTGCCGACCGCCAGGTAAGAGTGCATGCCCAGCTCGCGCATCTGCTGCTCGCCAATGACACGGGTAATTACGTTTTTGCTGTAAGAGTCTGCCAACTGACGTGCCTGAGAGGCCAGGTAAGCGGCGTTACAGATATTTGGCGGCATATTGCCCAGATCTTTCGCGGCTTTGATGCCCGCAGCAATCGCCAGACCGTGCTGAATGGCACGTTCACCGCTGGTCAGTTCACGACGGGTGGGTACGTTGAAGACCATTTTACGCAGCGGACGACGTGGCTCGCTCTTGTTGGTTTTCAACTGATCAAAGCTATAGAGCGACTCTTTTGCCGTCTCCACCGCCTGGCGAACTTTCCAGTAGGTGTTGCGACCTTTAACGTGCAGCTCGGTCAGGAAGCAGACGGCCTCCATTGAACCGGTATCATTAAGCGTATTGATGGTTTTCTGAATGACCTGTTTGTACTGGCGTTCATCCAGCTCGCGTTCTTTACCGCAACCAATCAACAAAATACGCTCGGAGAGAACGTTAGGCACATGGTGCAGCAACAGGGTCTGGCCCGGTTTGCCTTCCAGTTCGCCACGGCGCAGCAGGGCGCTGATGTATCCGTCGCTGATTTTGTCGAGCTGCTCGGCAATCGGAGAGAGGCGGCGCGGCTCAAAAACACCCACAACGATGCAGGCACTCCGCTGTTTCTCGGGGCTACCGCTTTTTACACTGAACTCCATGCACTACACTCCTGAATCTTAAAGACAACAGCGGCAGCTACGGATAGAATTGCAAGCTTTCGTAACTCATAACCGCTGTTGCGGTGACTTCGTGTTAATCTTAACGTTACTTGGGTTTCGGCACGTCAGATCGGGGTCGGATACGTTTAATCGCTGAGTATAATACGCTTAGCGATGATTTCGACGACTCAAGAGAATAAATGACGTTTAAGCCATGAAACAAGCGATTTTCCAGTAAAAAGACTGGTTTTTACGGGCGTAATGTAAAGTGATAATCATAAGATATCTTGCGCGGGAGACGCTTAAAAGCCAGCTTGCGATCCTTTTCATCCTGCTTCTGATCTTCTTCTGTCAGAAACTGGTCAGGATCCTTGGTGCAGCGGTCGACGGCGAAATCCCTACGAATCTGGTGCTCTCGCTACTGGGTCTCGGCGTGCCTGAAATGGCGCAACTTATACTGCCTCTGAGTCTGTTCCTCGGCCTCCTGATGACGCTGGGTAAACTTTATACTGAGAGTGAAATTACCGTTATGCACGCCTGTGGCCTGAGCCGGGCGGTGCTGGTCAAAGCGGCAATGATTCTAGCGCTGCTGACCGGGGCGGTGGCGGCGATTAACGTCATGTGGCTCAGCCCATGGTCATCGCGCCATCAGGAAGTGGTTCTGGCCGACGCCAAAGCCAACCCCGGCATGGCGGCGCTGGCGCAGGGCCAGTTCCAGCAGGCCTCTGACGGCAACTCGGTGATGTTTATTGAGAGCGTTGAGGGTAGCCAGTTCCACGAGGTCTTCCTCGCGCAGCTGCGCCCGAAAGGCAACGCGCGCCCGTCGGTCGTGGTCGCGGACTCCGGTCACCTGGCGCAGATGAAAGACGGCTCTCAGGTGGTGACCTTAAACCAGGGGACCCGCTTTGAAGGTACCGCGCTGCTGCGTGATTTCCGTATTACCGATTTCAAAGATTACCAGGCGATTATCGGCCACCAGGCCGTTGCGCTGGACCCGGACGACACCGAACAGATGAAGCTCGGCACCCTGTGGCGCACCGAGAACCCGCGCGCGCAGGCAGAGTTCCACTGGCGTCTGACGCTCATCTTCACCGTGTTTATGATGGCGCTGATGGTGGTGCCGTTGAGCGTGGTGAACCCGCGCCAGGGCCGCGTGCTCTCAATGCTGCCTGCCATGCTGCTTTATCTGGTGTTCTTCCTGCTGCAGACCTCCCTGAGATCCAATGCCGCGAAAGGAAAAATTGATCCGTTGATTTGGATGTGGGCGGTTAACCTGGCGTACCTCGCGCTGGCGATTGCCCTGAACCTGTGGGATACGGTGCCGATGCGTCGGATACGCGCCCGCATGATGGGCAGAGGAGCGGTATAATGCAGGCGTTTGGCGTACTCGACCGCTATATCGGTAAAACCATTTTCACCACCATCATGATGACGCTGTTCATGCTGGTGTCGCTCTCCGGCATCATCAAGTTTGTCGACCAGCTGAAAAAAGCCGGGCAGGGGAGTTACGACGCGCTGGGGGCTGGGCTCTATACCATCCTCAGCGTGCCAAAAGACATTCAGATCTTCTTCCCGATGGCGGCACTGCTCGGCGCCCTGTTGGGCCTCGGTATGCTGGCCCAGCGCAGCGAACTGGTGGTGATGCAGGCCTCCGGCTACACCCGTATGCAGGTGGCGCTGTCGGTGATGAAAACCGCTATCCCGCTGGTGCTGTTGACCATGGCGATTGGCGAATGGGTGGCCCCGCAGGGTGAGCAGATGGCGCGTAACCAGCGTGCGCAGTCCATGTACGGCGGCTCGCTGCTCTCCACGCAACAAGGGTTATGGGCAAAAGACGGCAACAGCTTTGTCTATATCGAACGTGTTAAAGGCGATGACGAACTGGGCGGCGTAAGCATTTATGCTTTCAATGACCAGCGTCGTTTGCAGTCGGTGCGCTATGCGGCCACCGCAAAATTCGATAAGGACCACAAGGTCTGGCGACTCTCGCAGGTGGATGAGTCCAATCTCACCGATCCGAAACAGGTGACAGGCGCGCAGACGCTGACCGGCACCTGGAAGACCAACCTCACGCCAGACAAACTGGGCGTGGTGGCGCTGGACCCGGATGCGCTCTCTATCAGTGGTCTTCACAACTATGTGAAATACCTTAAGTCGAGCGGTCAGGATTCCGGGCGTTACCAGCTCAACATGTGGAGCAAAATCTTCCAGCCGATGTCAGTGGCGGTGATGATGCTGATGGCCCTGTCGTTTATTTTCGGCCCGCTGCGCAGTGTGCCTATGGGCGTGCGCGTGGTGACGGGCATCAGCTTCGGCTTTGTGTTCTACGTGCTGGACCAGATTTTTGGCCCGCTGACCCTGGTGTATGGCATCCCGCCGATTATCGGCGCGCTGCTGCCTAGCGCGTCGTTCTTGCTGATTAGCCTCTGGTTGTTGATGCGCAAGAACTAGCTTTGCTCTCCCGATGGGAGAGGGCATCCCGCTTTTCTCCCTCTCCCCGTGGGAGAGGGTTGGGGTGAGGGCATCAGACCGCACAAGGTAAAAGCAAAACGGCAACGTTCGTTGTCGTTTTTAGTGTTTTCTCCCTCTCCCCGTGGGAGAGGGGTGGGGTGAGGGCATCAGACCGCACAAGGTAAAAGCAAAACGGCAACGTTCGTTGTCGTTTTTAGTGTTTTCTCCCTCTCCCCGTGGGAGAGGGGTGGGGTGAGGGCATCAGACCGCACAAATACCTCCTCAGTAAAATCCGTTCTTGTAAACGTAATACGTAGCGCAGACTATGCTTGCCTTATGGTTCACAAAAAATTCAGGAAGCTATGTCCAGATTCTTTTTTAATGACCGTAAACAACTGGTCAATGACGCCATTGAAGGAATGGTGATTTCCGCCCCTCACGGCAACCTCGTTCGCCTCGACATCGATCCCGCTATTCGTATTGTTGCCCGTGCCGACTGGGATAAATCCCGTGTGGCGGTGATTTCCGGCGGTGGCTCCGGCCATGAACCGGCGCATGCGGGCTTCGTGGGTAAGGGAATGCTCACTGCCGCCGTGTGCGGCGACGTCTTTGCCTCCCCAAGCGTCGATGCGGTGCTGAATGCCATCGTGGCGGTGACTGGCGATCGCGGCTGCCTGCTGATCGTCAAAAACTACACCGGCGACCGCCTGAACTTCGGCCTTGCTGCCGAAAAAGCCAAACGCTATGGCCTGAAAGTCGAAATGGTGATTGTGGCCGACGACATCGCCCTGCCGGACAATAAGCAGCCGCGCGGCATCGCCGGCACGGCGCTGGTGCACAAAATTGCGGGCTACGCGGCTGAGCTGGGGAAATCCTTAAGCGAAGTGCGTGACATCGCCCAGCAGGCCAGCGAGAACGTCTGGAGCCTTGGGCTGGCGATGGAGAGTTGCAACCTGCCGGGCAGCGAAGAGGATGACCGCATCCAGCGTGGCCAGGTGGAACTGGGGCTCGGTATTCATGGCGAGCCGGGCGCCAGTACCGTCGACAGCCACAACAGCAAGCAGCTTATTGAGACGCTGGTCGAGCCGCTGAAAGCGCTGGCGGATAACGACCGTATTGCGGTGCTGATCAACAACCTCGGCGGCGTATCGGCGCTGGAGATGGCGCTGCTGACCAAAGAGCTGGCGCACTCGGCCTTGAAAGACCAGATTGCATACCTGATTGGCCCCGCGCCGCTGGTCAGTTCGCTCGACATGAAAGGCTTCTCGCTCTCCGTTCTGCGCCTGAACGAGACCTTTGAGAAGGCTTTATGCGCCGATGTGCAGACCGTGGGCTGGCAAAAACCGGTGCCGTTTGCGCCGATGAAAACCCAGCGCCACAGCCCGGTTTACACTCAACTGGAGATTGAACCGTCGGAGAACGCGCAGGTCAATACGCTGGTGTCTGTCGCCGCACAAACACTTATCGGGCTGGAAAACCGCCTGAACGCGCTGGATGCCAAAGTAGGCGACGGCGATACCGGCTCGACCTTCGCCGAAGGGGCGCGGGAAATTGCCAGTTTACTGGAGCAGGACAAGCTGCCGCTGAACAATACCGCGCAACTGCTGCAACTGGTGGGCGAACGCCTCGCCACGGTGATGGGCGGCTCCAGCGGCGTGCTGATGTCGATTTTCTTCACCGCTGCGGGTCAGGCGGTGCACGACGAGAAACCGCTGCCTGAGGCGCTGTTGCGTGGCTTAAAGCAGATGAAACACTATGGGGGAGCCGACCTGGGCGACCGCACGCTGATTGATGCGCTGCAACCTGCGCTGGAGGCCCTGCGTGACAGCGGGCTGGATGCCGCCGTGGCCGCCGCGAAGACGGGTGCTGAGAAAACGGCGACCATGCAAAAAGCCGGTGCAGGCCGCTCGTCGTATGTAAACAGTCAGAATCTCGAAGGGGTCACCGACCCAGGAGCCGTGGCGATTGCAGAAGTGTTTGCGGCGCTGAGTAAGGGGTAAATTGCCCCGGTTTTCTCCCTCTCCCTGAGAGCGGGTTCGGTGTGAACTGAAACTGCGCTTTTCTCCCTCTCCCTCAGTGAGAGGGCAGGGGTGAGGGTGAAAACTCCCACCCTTCACCCCCACCTCTGCTCCTGCCTTTCCCTCAGCAAGACATCATCAGAAGTCCGCTTTCAGCACCACGCGGTAACGCGCCTTGCCGTCACGCACGTGCTGCAACGCTTCGTTGATCTGCGACATCGGGAACATCTCGGTCGTCGGCGCAACTTTCGCCCGGCCGGCAAACTTCATCAGCTTACGCAGCTCGAACGGCGTACCGGTCGCTGAACCGGAGATGCTTCTGTCGCCCGCAATCAGCGTAAACGCAGGCACTTCCAGCGGCTTCAGCACCGCACCCACCGTGTGGAACGCGCCGCCGTGGGCCAGCGCTTCAAAGTAAGGCTGCCACTGCAAATCGACGTTCACGGTGTTGATGATGAGGTCAAACTGACCCGCCAGCGCTTTCAGTGCCTCCGGGTCGCGGCTGTTGACCACATTGTCCGCACCCATCAGGCGCACTTCCGCTTCCTTCGCCGGGTTCGAACTGAACGCCGTCACCTCGCAGCCCATCGCATGCAGCAGCTTGATGGCGATATGCCCCAGCCCGCCAATGCCAATCACCCCGACGCGGCTGGTGGCGGTGATATGGTGCATCAGCAGCGGTTTGAACACGGTGATGCCACCGCACAGCAGCGGGCCCGCGGTTTCAATGTCGATGCTGTCCGGCAGGGGGATGACCCATTGCCAGCCCGCACGAATTTTGTCGGCAAAGCCACCGCGATTAAGGATGGTCGGCACCGCGCCTTTGTGGCAGTTGATCTGGTCGCCGTTGATACAAGCGTCGCAGTGGCCGCAGCTTTTCGCCGTCCAGCCGATGCCCACGCGCTGACCGACCTTCAGCCCTTTGCTCTGCGCCGTGCTACCCAGCGCCACCACGCGGCCGATGACTTCATGCCCGGCGACCAGCGGATATTGTGAGAAGCCCCATTCGTTGTCGATCATCGACAAATCGGAGTGGCAGATCCCGCAGTAGTCCACCTGCACTTCCACGTCTTCCTGAGCTAACTCTCCCGCGTTATACTCAAACAGCTCCAGGTCAGCCCCGGCTTCTTTAGCGGCATAGCTTTTGATAATCGACATCGCCTTTCCCTCATGATGGTTGAGAACTGAGTGTATACCCTAAATAATTCGAGTTGCAGGCAGGCGGCAACGCAGCGAGTTCCCAGGAGCTTACTTTAGTAAGTGACTGGGGTGAGCGAGGACAGCCAACACACCTGCAACTTGAAGTATGACGGGTATAGAGGATAGTGTGATTGATGGAGCTAATCTTTGCGTAACAAGGCGTTAAGCCAGGTTTCGATACCCTGAATGCAAGGATTCTGATAATAGCGAAACGCTTGGCCCTGAAAACATTCATCGTTGCGATTTTAGTTTATAGACAGAAGTGTGACCAAAGTGGTGTCAAAACTGTCATTGCGCTGTTTTTTTCAGCACTCAGTACGTGGCAGGGCTACTGGCGCTTGCATGACCGCGTGTGACAGGTATAATCCGAGACGTTTCCGCATCCCCTTCAGTGCCGAAGTGGCGAAATCGGTAGACGCAGTTGATTCAAAATCAACCGTAGAGATACGTGCCGGTTCGAGTCCGGCCTTCGGCACCATAAGATGGAATCAAGTCGCTCAAGGGCGGCTTTTTTTGTGTCTGAAATTTGATAGTTATCTATTATTCTCGATAATTTAATACTTCTGAAGCTACCATTTATTCCCCATCCAGATTACAGCCATGCATTACCTAGATAATGAGAATACTGCCTGTTCTTATACTCGTGACAATGGTGATTTGGTCATTGATAATCATGAACAGTATCTGTAGCCAAGGCGCTAGCAGTAAAGCAAAACGTTCTGGCCGTAGCGGTAGAAGTCACCCACGTCGCAACATTCCTTACGCTCCGAAACATAGAGGACGATAAATATCTGAGTGATGTGGGACTTTTTAACGGCATCTCTCCTGATAACGAAGAACATAGCTGGCGGCGATGACTGACAGTCAATGAGTTCTTTAAGAAATTAGTTCAAACTATCACTACTCTCAAGACAAGACATGCACTCGAGACGTTCTCGTGAACGTGTCGATAACTGTGCTGCAATGAATGCCATACGCCGCATTCTTAAGATTTTGAAATATGGACACTGACGGCGTCCTCTGGGATATGTCCACGGTTTCGTGTTCACCATTGCTGGTCAGATCACTCTGAAGATATGGGGACAGTCACACAAAATTACCGACTATTTCCGTTTAATCGTTAAACAATGCTGCTAAGATTGAATATCTACCTAGCCCTGAAAACAAGAACTATTACTATACGATGGACTGTCAATCATTTAAGCAGCTTATCAAGCAAGTTCAGATAGGAAAACAGCTTCCTGACGCGGTCTATTTGCACCGAGATGCGATGCATGAGCTCCCATCCGAATTACAAAAATTTATACCAGCTGTAGCCCGAGCAGTGAAATTGCCTGATGAGCAATGGAACCTAATCAAGTTGTTTAGGAACGAATTTCGCTTATCATTGCTCAATTACCCTGATTTTTATAGGGAATCATACCCTGCTCTGGAACAAAGCCTCAATGTGGATTTGAGTAAGCTTAGTCATAAAGTCACTTGCTATCGCTCTTCTGACAACCCTCCTATCTTACACCGAAAGGAAACCATGATTTTACCAGGGAGTGACTTCTTTGATCTCTTCACGGCATTGACAGAGGAAGGAGAGAGAGCAGGCTTGTATGAAAATTCCCGGATTATAGGCTTCAGACGCTCTTGGCTTAATTTGATTCAGAAAAAAGGTTACCAGTTAGTTGAAGGGCGATTGCTGAAAGTAGGCAGTGAATTCTCAAGTATTATAGCTATCGAGCCTGGGATAGACCGCTATAAGACTGCTATTGTTCGCCATGAATTATCTGGTCCGATGAAGACGTTAGCGAAGCAAGGATATTTAGATGGTCATTTATCTATTTTTGACTATGGATGTGGGCGAGGAGATGATCTACGGGAGTTAGAGGCTCATGGCCTTGATGTTTTAGGCTGGGATCCAGTATATTCACCTGATAACGACAAAGTAAACTCTGATATTGTGAACTTAGGATTTGTTCTTAATGTCATTGAAGATCAAGATGAACGTCTCGAAGCTCTATTGAGTGCTTGGGAGCTAGCGGATAAAATACTTGTCGTGTCCGTGATGTTGGCAAATGAGTCTTATATCGAGCAGTTCCAACCTTATAAGGATGGTGTCATTACGTCCAGAAATACTTTCCAAAAATATTACGCACAATCAGAATTCAAAGGGTACCTTGAGCGGTCTTTACAGGATGACGCTATTGCAGTTGGTCCAGGTATATTTTACGTATTTAAAGATAAATTAGAAGAGCAACGATATCTCCAGAGCAAGTACCAGAGAAGCTATTCCTGGCAACAACTTACCTCTCCTTCACCAATTGAGAGTAAAGGTCGAGAAAAACTAATTATTACCCAAAATAGCGAGCTCTTTGATGATTTTTGGAATGTTTGTTTAAAATTTGGTCGTATACCAATAAATGATGAGTTTGAGCGTTCTGAAGAGGTTAAAAACCTGATTGGGTCTCACAAAAAAGTCTTCAGTCTGCTTAAGGATATGTACGGTGATCATGAGTTTGCTAAAGCAGAAAAATCGCACAAAGAAGACCTGCTAGTATACATTGCTATGGGATTGTTCGAGAAAAGAAAACCTTATACGCAACAGCCTGATAGTTTAAAACGTGATATTAAGGCATTATTTGATGACTTTCGAACGGTAAATACTTTAGCAACAGAGTTACTTTTTGCGATTGCAGATACGCAGTTAATCGAGGAGCAGTGTATAACTGCACATAAAAAATTGCCTGCAAGTATTCTCAATGAAGGACACTCTCTTATTTTTCATAAAAATCATATTGAAATATTACCACTTTTATTACGTATTTACGTCGGAGCTGCATTGCAAATGTACGGTGAGCTTGATGATGCGATTAGCCTCGTCAAAATTCATATTAACTCTGGTAAACTCACATTGACAAAATACGATAATTTTGAGAATTCTGTACCTTATTTAGTAGAGCGAGTTAAAATAAAAATGTCTGACCAAGATATAGACTTTTTTTACTATCTTGATGAAACTCGTCGCCCACCGTTACTCAATAAACATTTGCTCGTTGATAGCAAGCATGAACTATATGAAAAGCAGAAGAGCCTTGACAAGCGACTATCAAAACTCTTAGGAATTGTATCAACAGGTGAAGTTAATTTGAATAGGCAGGTTTTTGAAGAGCGTCTTGCACATGCAAAAAAACAGGTAATCGGATTTAAACTAATTTCTGGCTAGTCTTATAGGGTGGAAGACTAATTCGGTAAGTTCGTCGTGCCACTTCTTCAGACATCCCAATTGCTGTTAGTACATGAGACGCTACATTTGAAAGTGCATTACATGCTGAACCTTGAGATATAAGCCAAGGACAATCATGGGTAAAGCGTTTTACCTCTTCATCCGAATGGAATGTTACACTCCAGGTTGTTGGTACCACGGCGTCCCCACCGTTTCTTGTAAAATCAAATTGTGCTATGAGTTCTAGAAATTCATGTTCGATTGGGTTTGCTTGCGTGGGGTAACATTCTACTGCGGCTGCTAGCCCTACAATCAAGGGAGTAGGTGATGTGCCACCACGTATTCCATATTCTTGTCCCCCTCCATGAATAAGAGGGACTAATTCTGAATGACGTGCATCACGAATATAAAGCGCCCCGATGCCTTTTGGACCATAGATTTTGTGACCGGATAAAGAGAGCATATCGATATTCATGTCATCTACATTAATATCGTTCTTACAAAAACTCTGTGCTGCATCAGTGTGAAAAGGGATGTTGCGCTCAAAAGCTATTGCTCCAAAGTCTTCAATGGGCTGAATTGTCCCTAGCTCATTATTGACATGATGGATTGAAATAAGAATAGTGTTGCTCCGTATCTCTTTTTCGAGTGAAGAAGGTGATATGTGACCATTTTCATCAGGAGATAGGTAGGTCACCTCGAAACCGAGCGAGTCTAAAAATGTACAGGTATTGAGAATACATTTGTGCTCAATTGCTGTAGTAATGATGTGGCCTTTGGTTTCAAAGTGTTTGAAAGCGATGCCCTTTAGAGCTAGGTTGTTCGCTTCACTGGCACCACTTGTGAAAATAATTTCACTTGCAAAAGCCCCTATTTTATCTGCAATGAGTTCTCTTGCTTGCTGAGTTGCTTGAAAACTCGTTCTTCCTGCTTCGTGTGCAGAGGAAGCATTCGCAAAATTTTCGTTCTCCCAAGGCCTCATCGCTTCTAAAACGTGTTGAGAGACCGGTGTCGAAGCAGCGTAGTCGAAGTAATTATTCATTTTCAATTAAGTACTCAAGGGTTTGATTAAATAATAAATTAGCCACCATCGACTCACCAATGTTATTCATTATCCAGCTATCAATGTGTTTTAAACCACTGTTGCAATATGCCTCAAAGATGTTTACAGCATACCTTAAATTCTCATCTTTAAGAATGTCTAGTGACGATTCTTTCGCTAGTGCAATAAGGTATATGTAAGCGTCATGCCCTGTCGTCGAATAAGTATCTAACAAAATCGGTGTTGTGTTTACCTTAGACTCAAGTGGCTGATAGTCATCCAGTTGATAACCAACTAACGCAGCGAAAACCATTAGCTCTTTAACTGTACCAAAGACTTGGAAATCATTTTTTGCACCTTTTGTAGAGCATAATTGCTCTTCTAAGAATTCAAAACGAGAATCCCTACGAACAGATAGCTTACGCCAGTCAATAATTTCAGCCATGGAATGGAATTTCCTCAATGGTTACTTTGTCAAAATCGCTGCCAAAGCGTACAACTTCATAGTCAATACCATTCACTGTAAGTTGTGTCGGATACTGACCTTTAAATTCATCCTTGGTCAGCACTGTATGTTGAACAAGATTATACTCCTTGCCTACTTTATGCCGAATTCCCTTATCGGTATGCGTTTCAGTCCACTGGGCCTGAGAAAACATAAATATTGATTGTTCTACTTTATCTGCAATGTAACGGACAAGCTCTCTACCATTATCTGGACCAATAAAAGCAAGAATCGAGTCTGCAATAAATGGAGCAATTGTCCCTGGTGTAAGTAGGTGCTGCTTGTTATTAGCTCGAACCTTCGAGAACTCAATTAATGCGACAATAAATGATATCGCGAGCATAGCTTGATAACCGTTACCTGCGGCTGCGCGTTTACCTTCTTTATCCACTATTGCCCATGTGAAACTTCCGCTCGATTCTTTAGAATCTTTTTGAACCGTATAACCGTTAAAAGCGACTTGGTTAAACAAAGACTGCATCTTGCTTAATAAAATTTTCTCAACACCATGTTGTGAGGAGTTTATAGCTTCATCGTATAATTCGATTATCTTTTCTGTCGCTATGATCAAGTCACGAACTTTATGAGCCTTAGGTTGAGTTGATGACAAGCTGATTACACGGCGGTCAATCTCTTTAATATCGATCTCTTTTTTACGGATGCTCTGCTCCAACTGCGGAATCTGACCATTTAGTTGGCTACATTTATATTTTGCAGAATCTTTTGCTCGTTCGATAATCTTAATGTCATCAATATCGGATTCAATTATGGTATGACTTAGGTCTTTTATGCTGTGTTCAAGCTCCTGCATCTGATCTTCATGACTATCAATATCCGCTAATAACTTTTCCATACTAGCTTTAGGGAGTAACTGATTACTCATTTTTTCTTGCAACTTGACCGCTAACCCCCAACGACGCTTGAGGTCGGGGTCAACAGCATGCCTGCCAAGCTCTTCTAAAAGTAATGCTGCCGAGCTGTCTTTACCGATGTGAGCGCCACAGATGCATTCGTTACTCTTTATAATCTCACTTAATAATTGCTTATCTACGGTATAACGTAGTGACTTATTAAGTTCTTCAGTATTGATGGCTGAAAGATCGACTGCAGCAAGCTGTTTGCTAAATGTAGTCAGCGCCCAAGTCGGCGTTTTTGTGTTTTTTTCTGACAATAACTGCTTCCGCTGTCGTTCATAGCCATTAAGTAACTCTGATTTTTCTTGACGAAGCTTTAGTTTGTCTTCAATTGTTGTTTTATCAAAACGAGTGAGTTTACGTATTTGATTTTCATATTCTTTTTCCGCAAGCTCCAATTCGGCTTGTTTTTGTGCTAATAGTGATTTCTCGCGTTCTAAACTTGCAACTAAGTTATCTTTGTTTAATAAAAAAGTTTCAATTTCACTATTTGTATCATACTGCTTGAGATCTTTTTGATAAATTGTTTTTACACTATATAGGTGCCTAAGTGTGTTTTTAGCAACAGTCAATCCCAAAACTTTTTCTATAGCATCTTTAATGTGAGAGAAATCATTTTGACTACTTAACGTGCCCGTCCCTTCTCCTTGATAGAAAAAGTATTGAGACATCTCTTTTGGTAAAAAAGTATTGATTAATGTATTTGGGTTTTCTTCAGCCTTTTCAGCATAACAACCATCTTCAATCTCATAAACATGCAAGTTACTGCTAGCGCTATTTTTTTCCTGAATTCGTCGAACCTCAAGCAAGCGGTTTTCATGCTCTAGTTGAATGGATACACTGAAAATATGCGTATTTTGTGCTTCAGCATGCTTATTAAGAAGATTTTTAGGATCTAGTAAATTTTCAGTGGTTTCCTCGTAGAGACACCAGCGAAGAGCATTAAGCAACGCTGTCTTACCTCCATTGTTTTCTCCATGAATTAGCGTAACTCCGCGCTCAGGATCCACAGCAAATTCGATAGTCTGCTTACCATAAAATTGGCGAAAGTTATTTATCTCAACTTTTATTAATTTCATTTACGATATCTTCCGCATTAATTTCAATAATATCTTTTATCTTCTGAAGATGACGACCTTGCACCAAATCGCCATAATACAGCTCTTTCTCAAATTGCATGATCTGTAAAGCCGCTTTGTGAATAGCTGACTTTTTGGAGTAATTCTCATGAGCAAGCTGTGTATCCTTATCAACTTCTTTTAGTAAGGCTTTAAATGCACTAAGATCCATTAATAAATTCCTAATTCAATGATTCTTTTGTCAATTTCTTCGGGGTTTATGGCTGTCAACCTGAAGTCATTTATTCTTTCTAACTCAGCACGACGTAAATTCTGACTGAATTGATTTACTATGCCTGGTAAAGGAAGAACAACAAAATCCACAATTAAGGCTTCATTTTTATCTGCTGCTTTTCGAAGAACGCGGCCTCTTCTCTGTATATATTGTCTTGGGTTACGAGTACTTGCCAAGATAAATGCACTTCTGCACACCGGCACATCGATCCCTTCATCCAATACCTTCATGGCAACTAAAGAATCTATATGCTGTTCTTTGAAACTGTCCATAATCCTGCGTCGTTCTGACGAATTTTCTTGCGAAGTAAACTTGGCAACCTTACAACCGTGCTCATGCAGACAGTTGGTGACCTTCGTTATATATGGAATTTTATCTCCTGGAGCCGAACCTTCTCCTACATAGAATAACGAGTGTGTTAATGACAATGCAGGATGGCTCTGCAAATAGGAGAGCAATGCCGGCAACTTTCCTGAACTCGTGGCCAGTATTCTTGCTCTCGCACCACACAGATTGGTCAATATTGACTGTTCATCACTTGTTAACTTTGTTGACTTTGCTCTTAGCATAAGCTTCTGAATCTTTGCTGAATAATCTTCGTAGGCTTCTTGCTCTTGCTCATCAAGATAGACCGGAACAAGGTCATAACGGTAAGGAGATAGTATTCCGTCTTTAATGGCATCACTTAGTGAATATTCACTTACAATACCTTTGAAATATGAAATTAAATTCTGTCTGATTGTATCAGGAAAAGGTGTTCCTTCGACCTCATCATCTTCTGTTCGGAAAGGTGTTGCAGATAACCCAATTCGATAACGAGCAGAAGGTAAAGACTCGAAATAGCCTTGGCCACCAAGGTGGTGGCACTCATCACCAATTAACAGCATATCTTCAAATGATACTTTGGCAATCTTTGACTGAAATAATTCCGATGCCATAGTCTTATTGACTGCAATAACACAGATAAAATCCAAAGTTCCTGTTCGAAAACGCAACAGTTTTGTATCCAATGCAGCAGCCCAATTATCAGAGCTATCGTAACATTGAACTGGGATGACGTTGAAAGGGGCTAACTCTTTTACCCATTGATTGGCTAATTCGATATAAGGGACACTGATAATCACAAAAGTAGCGTTTCCATTCTTATGACGCTCTTCGTATAACTCAACCATCGCAGAAATTGATGTGAATGTCTTACCTGAACCGGTGGCTAATTTAAACAAACCATTGTAATCAGCCTTTCGCCAGCTATCTATCGCTTCGATTTGGTGTGGAAATAACTCAAACGATCTACCTTTCACCTTCAGAGGTTTACGAGGCGTTTTTGTTTCAATATTTAATTTTGTTAGCTCTTGTTCCGATTTTGGGAAGCTGTACGAAAAAAACGGTTTGATTATCTTTGGTGGAAGGAGTTCTGGGAATAATTCATTCCTTAACACTTCAGGATCAACACTGTTCTGTATTTTTTGGTAAGCTTCTGAATCAATAGTAAAAACTTTAGAACGCTTCTTGTTATTGTTCCAAAGGTTATTGAAATTATCGATTTCTACTTGGCCATAATCATCAAAAGATTGAAGCCAACTGAAAAATAAAGAAACCTCCTCAGAGTTGTACTTGGATAATCCCGCAATAGTTTCATTCGCTGAGCCACTGAAGACAATGGTTTCGCTATTCTGATAAAAGATCCCTATCTTTTTATGGAACATGCCTTTATGAGTAAAAGCAAACTTAATCTCAAGCAGCCCTTTTGCCACCAAATAGGTTAACAGCTTCAGGTTTCTTTCTTTACTATCAAGCAACAAATCTGCAAATTGAAGTGATTGAGCCTTAATAGGGTTGGATATCCCCATCATCACCGCCTCATACTCATCATCAGATAATGGATTTCCAATGATAAGTCGCATTTTTCCTCCAGAATAAACAAATTTATCAAGCCCTTGCGCTGCTGAAACTAAAACATCAGACGAAAAGTAACCCACTGCTCTGTCATAGCGACGTGAGTGAGCAAGCAATGGAATATGTACACATTCCAGTATACTTTCTTCATCAGAGTCATACTTAGCTTTGAGTCCAAGGGCTGAAAACTGCATGATTACTCCCAATCAAGCCATTGTGTAAGGTTGCGCCATGCATTAGTCAGTAGTAATGAACTTCGTTCATCAATCTGCTGTTTTTCCCATTTATCTGCAAACGTAATATCACCAAATTTTTTCTCCAGCATCAAGACTGAAGCATGGCGTTTCGCCTGCTCAGAAAGATGGCAATCTGCTGTTAAGATATCTTCAATATCATTAATCGACTCATTTGCTAAAGCCTGAAGTAAATGTTGCTTGAGATTATACCAAGACGGTGGGGGGGAGTCGGAAACACCGTCTCGTGCATCAATTAATACGTTACCGATCTTGTTGTAAACTTCTGGGTTAGCGATTTCCTCATCACTCCATCCTTCTGTAAAACGAGGCTTGCTAGAATTACCCTTTGTAAAACCACCCTCGAAAACCTTCTTAATGGCGTTTTTTCCAGAAATTAATTCCCACATCGTGGTAGTTAGGTAGTTAGTGCTCGGTTTATTTGAAATCAGGTGATCAACACCTTTAAGCTCTACACCATGTAAACCTGCTAAGAGCAACATCTTGATACTCTTAGGATTTGTTAGAGTCTGTAGTTTCGAACAAATATCAAGCCATTGTTCATCTACAGTCTCTTTGGGAGAACCTTTTGAAAAAATTTTGTCTGTAAGTTCTGCTCTGAAAAATTTGTTAATGGCATCAGAGTTAAATCGATCCGATGTCAGAGAACCATCCTTCAGCTGATACCCATTAGTATCAGTGCTTATTCCACGTTCATATAATTTTTTGTAAACTGTATCGATTCCATCAGCTCCGCCACTCATTGCTCGCCACAGAACGCTAAATGCTGTAACAGATTTGAGCACTTTTGCAAAATCTGAATATTCCGTACCCGTTACTTCATATTTCTCATCAATCAGTATAAACTGAACTAATAGGCTTTGAACGATATCATGCTTCATATCTACAAGGTAGCGAAGGCACAGATTAGAAATTTCCTGAGAGTTGGACTCCACTAAGCCCTTAACATCTGGCAATGCTATTTGCCAGTGGTCGAACAAAAAGTTCGCAGTGGTTGCTAGTTGAGATAAGTATTCATTTTTAAGGTCATATCTGCAGTTTTCATAACTCTTGAGCATAGCATTACGCTGGTCTCTTAAACTAGTGACTTTTACTTTACCCTCATAAGCACGAACAAATGCTAGAATTAATGCTTTAGTTTTTAGATTTTTTTCTTTACTTTCAATTATGTCTTCAAAGCGTCCCGTGATCGAGTTAAGAATCTCCATTGATACTTCAAGCTCTTCTTCGGGAGTTCCGTTCCTGCGTTGATAGCCGATGAATTCAACTACTTTTGGTACAAATGTTTCAATGGCGGTAAGGGGTTCCCCAGTAGTATTCAAAGCTTCAAACATATCGAATGCATAAGATTCATTGTTTACTTCGACGTATGTAAGGCAAACTCGGTGAAGCAAAAACTTCGCAAACACGACAATGTAAATTACTTCCGCAACTTTAGAGTGCGATTCAGAAGCTTGCGCTAAATCTTGGTCGATAGGAAAATCCAGACATACTTCTAATGTTTCACGATCAATTAAATCGCTAATATTGATTCTTTCTTCAATTTCACCGTCGGGGGATTTAAATTGAAAACCTTTTTGTACGCAGTCAAGCTGCTTCCTAATTTCCTTAACGTTGTTTACTACACGTTTCGAAGAAGCACTCATAAATGATAAATCTAAAGGCTTAAATACAGAATTATCGCGTTGTTCAACAATATGACGTTGATAGAAATATAACAATTCAGCTACAGGACTAGCATATTGTGCCTTCTTCTCACTTCTTCCCCAGCAATCGACTTGTGAACGAATAATTTTAGGCAGGTATTTGTATGCTTCATGGTCTGCTGTTGTCTCTATAACCGTATTTGATGTATCAATCTCCAATTGCGATACTACCTGACGTAGTTCTTCAAGAACCTCTTTGGTATCTTCGCATTGTTCTGAATGAATTGCTTTCTTTAAACTCGGCATAAGAATTCTCAATCTTTCATTGAGACAGAGAATTATCAACATCAAAGTAGAAAGACGCTGTTGACCATCAATGATAAGTTTGATTTCTGTAGGCTTATCTTTTTTTATTAATGGATGTATCGTCAGCGCAGAACTATCATCAACACTCAATATGGAACCGAGGAAAATAATCGCGTCTTGCGAGTCAAGAAGATTTCTAAACACATTTTCACAATCAGAAAATAAATCTCTAATATGACTTTCTTCCCATGAGTACGGTCTCTGATAAGCTGGCATATAAAAGCCTGTAGTTTTACGCGTGCAGATGACATCAAAAACTGATTGAGGCTCTGCTTTAAAAATTTCCAGAGACTTTTGCATCGATACTTTTCCTAGATGACTGATATGTCGATTAAATGTTCAGTTTATAGCATTAAACATATGTGATTTCCATGATCTTGAGCTGCTATTTCAGAACAGATTCTGCAGTTTAGGTTAACGATGGTTATTGATAACAGCATCCTTACTAATGTTTACCGGTAATCATAGGGTAAGCTTAAAGAGATTAACCCCTCAGACTTAGCTAACTCAGATAGTCAATCCCTTAAAATCAGTAGGGGAAAGTGGAGGGTCAGTGTAAGCAACATATCTGAATTTCGTGAAGAAGGTGTTAAGCCTTCCTTGCATCTCTGCGTGTCTACTGCTGACGTTGATCTCACTCTTTCTAAATATCTAGCGAGCAGATAATTTTGCTTGGTCGCATACTCTGGGTGAGAGTGAATAGGATGTTAAGGATCCTTTATCACAAATGCTAGCGAATAGGCGCAGGAGCTGTATTTTCTAATGTAATTCTTAAGTTACTTCGCTATTTATCTGAAATGGCTGTTTTTTTAGACATAAATGTCAGTCAGTGTTCAGTCTTAAGTCCATACGCTGGTCGAGATACAACGAGTTCATACCATGCGAGTAATGGATACAGCTTTTCAAATAAGACATTGGAAGAGTGTTTGGTGGCTCATTGGTCAGAGTGCGTTATTTTATAGGTTTTCAGCTTTAACATACTGTTTTTTATATGTTTGTTGTTATGTTGCATCTTAACGGTAAGAACTGAAAGATACAATGACCTTCTAGATACAATGACCTTCTGCTACAATGCAGTTTTCGTTTGGATAAAATCTCCAATTCAGCAGCAGGGTAATTACATTGAGTATCGAATCTACGACACTGAAATTCTCCGGGCATCAAACTTTTCCTATCCGTTACGGATGGATTTATAAAATTATTCAAGAAATCGTGAAAGGTGAATCCCTCTCAAGCAAGTCGAATATAGAGAAACAGATGCAGTCAATGGGAATGGGGAAAAACATGGTGCTTTCCGTTCGGCATTGGATTCGTGCGTTAAACTTAGTGACATGTGTTGATAATAAAGAACAAATTTATAAACTAACACCGCTCGCAGAACAACTATTTACTCATAAAAATGGCCGTGCAGCTTATGACGAATATCTCGATAAAATAGGGACAACTTGGTTACTACATTGGTTATTACAATCCATCGATACAAGTCGCGCAGAATTAAATGCATCTCGTTTTTTATTTAATTATTTTAATGGAATACGGGTACGGAAAGATTTTTTATTAACTGAAATAAAAGATGCCCTAATTAACCACGAAAAAGAGCTAACGGAAGAAACGTTAAGCAAAGATATCGATTGTTTATTGCAAATGTATGCGCATAAATCATTACAGTCAAAAAAGATAAATGAGGACAGCTTTGCTTCACCTTTTACAGAACTTGGCTTGCTGAAACAAGAAGATGCTAAAGGATATTTCGCAGAATTATCTCGACGTCCCTCATTACCTGTTGAGATATTTACCTATGCACTCGTTGACTACATGCAGAGAAAGCATAGGGAAAGTAAGGTCAATACTTTGTCTTTTGATGCATTATTAAATGATGTGGGCTCCCCTGGTAGGGTATTCCGTTTATCCTCCTCTGGGCTCAGTGACAAACTGGATCAAGTCGAAACACTCACCGAAGGTAAAATTGCATGGACAGATACTCAAGGTTTAAGACAAGTGCAACACTGTTTCGAAAACCTCGATCATATCGAAGCTAGTCAGTACCTTAAAAACTACTACCAACCAGAGGGAAAATAAGAGTGACTCTCAGTAAACAATACTCTATCGCTACCCGCCATCAACGTTCTACTCGTATCGATAGTGATTTGAGCACCGACTTCTTTCCAAGTTTAGTTTACCATGGAACCGCACAAGCCTCCTTAGAAACGCTTTTTCGGCAGTACGGACAGACCGGCCAAAGCGCCTACACGCTTACTGGTGCCTATGGCTCGGGTAAGTCGACAGTTGCACTGCTAATTGCAGGCTTACTACATTCCGACCCTAGTATCCGTAGTTCAGCACTTCTTGCTATTAATGATGAATCTAAAACATTATTAGAAGAAAGTGCTACTTATCAAGAGGGATGGCTGCAAATACGCTCTGTTGGTGGAGTCAGAGGTCCAGTTGAATCCTTTTGGGGGGCGACACTTAGAGCTCTCGAAGAGCATCCAAAAACATGCAAAGTTAAAGCGCTGGACAAGTATAGAAAAACGACTGTAGTGACTGACAACGAGCTTCTTCGCACATGGAACGCGCTGTTTGAAGATATTGCTTCATATGTTGATGGCGTACTCATCATCGCAGATGAGATGGGAAAAAGTTTAGAGTACATTAATCGAAGCGGCGGTGATTTACACTTATTCCAGGATATTGCAGAAGAGCTATCTCGAATTAATCTACCGGTAATTTTCCTGGGTTTATTGCACCAGGCATTTAGTGAATACGCTAAAGAACGCGGCACAAGACTCCAGGATGAATGGGCCAAAATACAAGGACGCTATAGCGACATTCTTTATAACGTATCAACCGATGAAACGGTTGCCTTGATTAGTAACTCAATAAAAACATCATTGCCACAAAATAAAGGCGATAAGTTAGTTGCACGTGTACTTAGCGCTCTTGAAGATAAGCAACAGCGTAAAGCACTTTTACTTACTCGTTTGGAGCAATGTATTCCGCTTCATCCATTAACAGCTTTGCTATTAGGACCTATTGCCAAGAGACGGTTCAGTCAAAACGAACGCAGTACGTTTAGTTTCTTAAATTCTCACGAGCAGTTTAGTTTTCAACTTTTCTTACAACAAACAAGCAATCAAAATGCTCGATATGATCTTGGTCACCTTTGGGATTATCTAGAAGCTAATATGGAGCACGCTATTCTGGGTTCTCCTGATGGTCATGGTTGGGCGACCGCAACTGATGCGATCAGAAAAGCTCTAAAACAAGACTTTTCACCACAATGTATCCAGCTACTAAAAGCTATCGCTTTGATTACACTATTTGGGAAGCCTGCCAATCTTACCGCAACGGAGAAGGTGCTGTTTACTACAACTGAGATAACAGAACAAAAACAGCTCAATTTGTGTTTGCAACAACTAAAAGAAGCTTCGTGTATTGTATTTAGAAAATACTTATCTTCTTGGGTGATTTTTGAAGGTTCTGATCTCGATATTGCTGGTTTGGTTGAAGAAAAAATTGATCAACTTCATAACAGCAATGAAGCAATTGAACGTATTAGCTTTAACTCCCAAGTTATTGCTAAAGGCCATTACCATGAATTTGGTACCTTACGTTGGGCCGCTCAAACGGTAGCAATGCAACTAAACTATGTCGATATTAATACACTAATCACCTCGCGAAATGGTGAATTCGCGAATTTTTTACTGTTACTAAAAGAAGAGCCGGAAGATCTACTGAAGGAACTGACAAGAAAAAATAAATCGCTGATGCTTGCTTATGCCCCCAATGCTAATGAAATCATTGGGCTGGCAAATGAGAAGTATGCCTTGGATCTTATCCAAAGTGACAAAATATCTGGATCCGCTCTTACACACGACAAAGTCGCTCGTGAAGAACACCGGGCTCGTACATTTAACGCCCAATCAGCCTTAGAAGCCGCTTTAACTTATGCGTTCGATAACGCTATATGGATTCACAATGGCGAAGCTTATGGCAATGAGACCATTAGTGAAATCGCCACTTTTGCTGCTGACAATATTTTTTATCAAACACCTAAAATTCTTAATGAACTCGTTAATCGTAATAAGCTATCTGGTACTGCAGTTTCAGCCTTGAAGAAGCTTTTAGAAGCCATGCTTGATGCAGAGGACCGTGAAGATTTAGGTATTGAAGGGTTTCCTCCTGAAAAATCAATGTATATCAGTTGTTTGAAGAATACGAGTATTCACTTGGCTGAAGGTACAGAAGGGCAGCATTGGTTCAGAGATTATTTGGATACAAAACTTAATGCTGTATTCGCTGCTGCAGAACAACGACTCAAAGATAGCAAGGGCAATGAGGTCGATCTGTCTGAAATTGCTGAATTGTGGGCTAGCGCTCCCTTTGGTTTAACTAAAGGTGTAATTCCGATTTTCCTACTCGCCTTTTTGAAATCGATGGGCGAACAAATAGCATATTATGAAAAAGATATGTCTGGCGAGTTTGCATTTATTGCAGTGCCTGATAGCGATTATGTCCATAAGTTGATTAAGAATCCGAGCGATCTTGCTGCGAAATATATCGTATTGGCAGTTGAAGAAAAAGAGTGGCTGCAAAATCTTGCAGTTTTTGCTGCGACGGAAACCAACCGAAATATTTCGAATAATGTTTTATCTGTCGCAACACCGTTGGTGACGACCATACATAATCTGCCTCAGTGGGTAAAAAATGCACATCATATAGTGACAGGTAATGAGGAACGCAATAAAACTTATTTGCGGGTCCGAGATCTTTTTCTACAAGCTAATGATCCGCATACCCTTCTTATCAAAGATTTGCGGAGAGAATTGATAGCTTTTGGCGCGAATGATTTTTCGAGTCAAATCGATCTTTTGGAAGATTGTTTTAAGACCCTCAGGCACAAACATGAGCAAATGTTGGTTGCAATAAAGGCGAAGGTGAAAACCATTTTTCCTGAAAATGGTGAAGAGTTAGCCCAAATGTGTCTGTACGTTGAGCAAAACTCAGGCGATTTACGTTTAAAAGCTTTCGCTAGAGAACTTGCTAAAAGTGATACTGGATTACTACAGTGGCTAGAGAGCATGATTCAAATAGTCATCGGACGTGGAAAACAGAACTGGAATGAAGGCATTCTGCAAACAGCTTCAAATAAAATCAGTGACTACGCACAAGATTTTTTGAGTGTGGTGAAGTCGCAGCATAGCGCCGGAACAGTTTCTAACTCTGGTAAGACAAAGCTGGTCTCTCTAGTTTTAGAAGGTGATGATGGCAAACTGACTTCATTTAAACGAGAAATCAGAGCCGTAGAACTGGATGAATTGCAAAGCACAATGAGCACTATTGAAAACCATCTCGCTGACTTAGATGATTTTCATAAAATCAATGTGTTACAGCAGTTGTTAAGAAAGTCGCTTGAAGCGAAAAATTAAATAATACAGGTAATGCTCATGAATGATGAACGCAAGGTGAAACATGTCCTTGGCTTGTCAGGAGGTAAGGACAGTGCTGCTCTTTCAGTGTACATGGCTAGGAACTATCCTGAACTTGATATCGAGTATTTCTTCACTGATACGGGCAAGGAATTGCCTGAGGTCTATGAGTACCTAGAACAACTTGAAATTGTGCTAGGTAAACCGATTTTGCACATCAATGATAAAAAGGGCTTCGATTATTGGCTTGAGCAGCACAATAACTTTCTTCCTGCTGGGCAACAGCGGTGGTGCACTATTCGTATGAAACTTGAACCATTTGAGAAATGGATTCGACCTTTCCTCAATGATGGCTACGAGGTTATTTCTTATGTTGGTATTCGTGCAGATGAACCTTGGCGTGACGGTTATCGCCCTAATGAGAATCAAAAATATCTCACGGTGAAAATGCCGTTTGCTGAAGATGGCATAAAAAAACAAGGGGTTCTCGACATACTCGAGAGTGCTGGGTTGGGTTTACCTAAATACTACGAATGGCGTTCCCGTTCTGGCTGTACATTCTGTTTTTTCCAGCGAAAAATCGAATGGGTACGTCTACGCGAAGAACATCCTGAAGCCTTTGAAGAAGCGAAATCCTATGAAAAAAGAGCTGAAACAAGTGCTAATGGAGAAACTTTTTTCTGGATGGGGCCTAATGAACCATTAGAGACGCTGGAAGATCCAGAGCGCGTCAAGCAAATTAAAGAAAATCACGAGAAGGTCAAAGCTCGTTTCGAAAAGAAAAAACAACGTGAGAGAAATCGTCGATTAGGCATGCATGCGATGGTGGATGAAAGCATGCTTATTGACACGTTAGATATGGATGCTATGTATGATCTAGAAGAGGGAGGCGGCGCTTGTATTACATGTTATAAGTAGATTCGCAAATTGCCGCAGGCTAAACAGACACCTCTGAGTCATTTTAAATGGTTTAAAGAGAGGTGTCTATGAGCTTAAGTGTCACCTTAAAGCGGTCAACGAAAACTGGCAACGGTTTTAGAGTATGCCAGAATAATCGTTCTGATTCATTTGACCTCAAACCACCATTATATTCATAAGGCTTGACCTGCTATCTTTTGATTAATACACCACGATGCTAGTAATGTCTTCATCAGTAACGTGAGAGCTTACCCACGTAGAAGTCTATCATCAGTGTCCTCCATGAGGCTATAGCGTGGGTTTCTGCCCTAGAGCTCTGCCGCAAACATGTTTTTCAGGCTCGCCCTTCTTCACCTGACGCAAAAAGTTGGGTGGCATTGAAGTGGTTGAAGTGAAGCCGCTTAAGTCACTTAAAGAGGACAACGTACGTATCAAGAGCTGCTTGCCGAAGCCATGTTATATAAGGTGGTTGTTCTGACGTCAGACTAGAAGCGGGAAGTCGTCGGCGTCATGTTTGAGGCAATGGTCTCTCTGGCTGGCAAAGTTATCTCTGTTTACCGGCATTTTGGGGCGTGTAGTTCATTGCGTTAATTACAAGCGGGTTTACTGCCTTCTCTCACCCCCTCCTCACCACCCGCTTCCCCCGCATCAACCCCTTCCTTTCCATCATCACCCCATCCTGATAATACCGGCTCGGCCATATCACTGACGGATGCACACCCAGCGCATCGGCAATCAAATATTCTCCTTTCGGCCACGGTCGTAGCAGGGCATTAGCGAGTGTTGGCGAACTCAAGCCCGCACTGCGTGATAGCGCAGCGAGCGAGGTGCCTTTCTTGTGCAGGCCCGCGATGATGTCGGCTTTATGCCAGTCTTTAGTCATGATTCCTTCCTGACGGTTTCTGTAATGTGATGAGCTAATAGTGAAATACTACGTTATTCGTAGCTATATTTGCACTCTTAAAACTACGTATTACGTAGTTTTGCGATCGTCACCATGCAATCCTGTAAAACGATGCAATAAGTCATTCGTGGAATAGCGATGTGCTAACTACGTTTCTCGTAGTATCGGAAGCGGTAAAAAGCTACGACTATCGTAGCTATGAACGACTCCGCAAATTACCAACAGATCTTTTGTGAACGCCTGAAATCAGCGCGTCTGGCAAAGAAACTCTCGCAGAAACAGCTCGGCATCCTGGCCGGGATAGACGAATTCGTCGCCAGCACGCGAATCAATAGATATGAGAAGGGCGTTCATCAGGCGAGCATAGAAGTGGTACATCAGCTTGCGCAGGCGCTGGATGTACCACTGGCGTATTTCTATAGCGAAGAGGATGAGCTTGCCGCCTTGTTACTGCGTTGGCAGCAGCTCACCAAAGAGAGCAAAGCGGCAGTGGCGGCGCTGGTTAACGAGCAATAACCTTAAGCCTCGCCACCGCCTAAACCCGCCTCCCCACCAGCTCAATCATATTAAAAAACGCCCCCGCGCCGGCATCCATAATCGGCACCATCATTTCCTGCGCCATCGGGCATTCCATAAACTCATCCCAGGCTTTGGTGCAGCAATCCATCTCACGCGCCTCGCTCAGCGCCATGCCGGGTGCTTTCTCCCACAACGCCTTCCACCAGGCACGGGAGAAAAAGTACCACTCCGGCGTCCAGAAGGGCTTCACCACCTCCGGCAGGTTGCCCTCGGAGTAATCGCCAGTGAACCCTGGCACGGCCACGGCGATGTGCCCGCCGGGTTTCAGGTAGGGCAGCAGCTCAGGCAGCATGGTGTCGTTGCTGCCAAAGTACTGATACGCATCCACGCTGATGATGGCGTCGAAGTAATCGTGCGCGAACGGGATATCCTTCGTGGCATCGAGGCGCAGGGGGAAGATGCGGTCATCCAGCCCCAGTGCGGCAAAGCGCTGCGCGTTCTCGGTGGGGGAGATCCACAAATCCGCGGCGAAGACAGTCACATCGAACTTCTGAGTGAGCAGAATGGAGGAGATTCCCTTCCCGCAGCCGAGGTCCAGCACGCGCATGCCGGGCCGCAGGGGCAGTGAACTCGCCAGCTCCTCGGTAATGCGCATCGCGTTCGGGCCCATCATGGTCTCGCGCAGAAATGCGCGGTCATAGGCGTCGGTAAACGGTGTAGTGGTTGTCATGGTCATCACTGCTCCTTAGCGATTATCCAGCTGGGCGCGAACGTTGTTCAGCCCGGTGGTGTTGATGCGGTACGGCTGACCCTTCACGGACTTGATCAGCTTTTTGGTTTTGAGTTTTTTGAAGACGGCGAGCGTACAGTCGCTGAGCAGCAGCCCCTCGCGGGTAAAACACGCAACGGTGGTGACGCGGCCAGAGGCGTCGCGGGTGTGGACGATGCGTCCACCTTTGGCGAGTACGTGTAAGGTACGTTGTTCCTGACGGGATAAATTCATACTGAAACCTGTAAATCATCATGTGCAAAACGTGCAAACACCCGGCGGTGCCCGCATTCCATTTCAGCGCAGTGATAATCAGCCCGGCCTGAACAGGTCGGCTAACTGATTATCAGATGATTACATTCTCCAGCATCGAAGCCTCGGTATGAGTAGACAGATATTAACGCGGTGAATGTTAACACGTGAGGTTTGTGGGGGAATAATTTGGCTTAAGGCGTGTGATCGGGATCGGGAAAACGAACGTATTTTGTGATTGATTAGCCGATTTGCGGCCACCTTCCCAACTAAATCAGGTGGGGGCAGGAAGGGGTTTATTCACAAGATGAGGGCGTTATACTGCGTAAGTCCTCGTTTTGGAAAGGAATGGAGCATGAGCTATTACAATTCGAACGCCATCTATGACAGTCTCGTCGGTAACCGAAACTACTGCTGGACGGTGGGTAACGCCTGGATTCTGGTGTATGGCGATCAGGATGCGACGCCCAAAGTGATTGTCTTTGCCCACGATCATTCCTGGCAGCACGATAACCGCGTGCCTGCCGTTATTGCGGCGTTATCCCGGCGCACCGGACTGCCGAACTTACATATCGAATTCGACGTTAACGCGCCGGAAATTACTCAGGTTACCCATCATGTTGACGATCGCACGACGCAGGTGCTGAATTCTGAGCAATTAAAAGCATTATTCGCCGGGTGTGGGGTGCCGGTAAATAACCAGTCGTTTTCGAAGGCGATCAATGACAGAGAGAGCAGCGTTTACCATAAGTGGCAACGCGCAATGCTTGGCAATATCACGGTCAGCGACATTGACCTGATTCCTGTTCAGAACCAGCAAATGCAATGCATTATGGAACTGAAGCGGTCATATATTGATATTCAAAGCTGGAGACCTTTTGATAAAGATAAAGCCAATTTCAGGCTTCTGCATAATCTTTGCACTATGGCACGGCTGGGTTTTGTGATTGCCTATAACGTCCGGCATAAAGAGCCTAAATTTTTCGACGATCCTTCTCGCATTAAGCTTTTTTACTACGATGCGAATTTCAACATTTCGCAGGAGAAGATTGTGCCGCTCAGCGATTTCCTGTCGCTGAATTACTGAGAGAAAAACGGGCGCAGAACGCCCGTCTCAGTTACTCCACTTTGCTTTCCATCAACCCATTAATCTTCTCATACACCGCCTGCGCGCTGGTCGCCTCCGTAAACTCCACATTCACCGCCTGTTCTTTGAGCATATCGAAGAACTTACACTGCACCTCGACAATCGCCTGATCGCCAACGCGCATATTCTCCGCCTTGGTCTCCACCAGCAGGTAAACGTTGGTCGCGTCCTCGCGCTCAATCAGGTAAACGAAGTCAGGCGTGGTGGTGCCGCCGGTGTATTTCGGGACCTGAATCGCCCGCTTCGGCAGTTTGCCAAACACGGTGACCTTCGCCGGGTAGTTGTGCTTGAGCAGCGCCAGTTCCGGGTCGGCGCTGTCGTAGCGCAGCGGCGGCAGCTCATAGAGATAACGTGGGTCGTCGATAGCGCTATGATCGGTGGACTTGCCGAGGATCTCCGCCGTCACGTCCTCTTTAAACGCCTGGCGTGCGCTGTCGAAAACCGACGTAGAGGCCTGGAACGCCAGCGGTTCGTACACGTAATGCTGAGCAAAGCGTTCGTCGAAGCGCTGCTTAAACTCGCGCACCAGGTTGTCCAGCGTCGGCTGGCTCAGGTAGCGGGCATCGCCCTGGAAGGTATCGCGCAGCGTGGTGAGCAGCAGCGGATGAAGCATCTTCACCGGCAGGCTGGTGTGCAGCACCAGTTGCTTGAGAAACTGGCCGTACGGCAGGCCCGGCAGGAACTGGCGCGCGTCGTAGTCGCCTTCACGCTCTGCCACCACCATCTTATTGCCGTCGCCCATGCGCAGCGTCTGCTGCGTCTGGTTCGGCATCTGCCGGGTGTACAGGTCGGTGTTGCCCATCACCGCCTCAGCAATATCTGCGAGCGAGTCCGGGATGCGCTCGAACTGCAACATATAGCGGCGGGAGAAGTGCAGCCAGACGTCCTTTAGTTGCTCCCAGTTCTCTTTGCGCAGCTTCACGCGCAGTTTAGAGGCCGGTTTATTCTCCTGAATGCGGTCTGCGCGCACGCGCGCCTGATCCAGCTCGGAATAATAGTGCAGCAGCCAGGCAAAGCCGCTTTGGGTGACGCCATCAAGGGTTACTGCATCGTGGAAATCATTATTTCGTTTGATGAGACCTTTCTCATCCAGCTCGTTCAGCAAGGTCTCTTCGTTATACGCCGGGTTCACCTTCTGGCGTTCGGTGACGATTAGCTTGATCATCGCCTCATCGAGTTTGTGCTCGTTAAGCTGAATCTTACTGTCGCGGTTAATCTCATCGACCAGGGTGCGGGCAAAGGCTTTTTCGTCATAGCCGATCAGGAATGCCAGTCGGGAAGGCCACTCTTCCTGCTGCACGCGATGGCCGTTTTCATCCACCGGCAGGCGCAGGCCGCGGCCTACTTCCTGGATTTTGCTCGCCTCACTGCCGGAGGTGCGCAGTTTGGCGATCACAAAGACGTTCGGGTTATCCCAGCCTTCGCGCAGCGTCCATTTGGAGAACAGGAAACGGCGGGTCTCCCAGTTACCGTGCGAATCTTTAAAGCTGAGCAGCTTCTCTTTATTTTTGAGAATGTCGTCAACTTCTGCCTGAATGGCTTCGTCGCCGCTGCCCCGGTCCTCACCAAAATACCCGGCGTGCACGTTCTGCTCATCCGAATTAAGGCTCGCGAGAGTCGCGCGCAGGAAGGACAAATATTCCACTTCACGCGGCAACGTCTTGGGCTCGTATTCGCTGATAAGCGCCGTCAGCTTGTTACGCAGTAGCCGCTCGAAGGTCAGCTTTAACCAGCCTTCGCCGTCACGGTAGCTCTTAATACTGTCGATAAAGAACAGGCTGAGGGATTTAATGCGCGGCGCGTTGTTGTCGCGTTCGTTACCGCGCAGGAAGTTGGCCTGCTCGGTGGCGAAATGTTTGTCGATGGCATCCTGAATAATCAGCGCCTGGTAGCTGGCGTTAAAGGTGCCAGGCACCAGCGCCATGCCGGTTTCCAGCTCCAGATCGTTGGAGAGCATTTTGCTGCCGGCATATTCAATATTGCCTTCAAATCCGGCGTCCACGTCGGCCAGATTATCCCCCACGCCCACCTCGAAATAGCGGCTGCCCTGTTTGAGGGTCAGCTTTTTGGCGCTGAGGCTGTCGACGATGTAGCGGTTCTGCGCCTGCGCTTCGCTGAGGTTCGGGTAATAAATATCGATGCCTTTCACCAGCCCGCCGTTGAAGCTGTCCACCGCGTTAAGGTCGAACTGCGGCTGGCGGCGGTAATAGTCTTTACGCACCACTTTATTTTTGCCTTTCCCTTCTTCGATTTCCGGGAAGGTGGCGCCAAAACGCACGATCATCTGCGGCTTAATCGACTCGACGGCTTTGTAGAATTTGTTATCACGGGCGAAGCGGTGTGGCTCATCCATAATCACCACCGGGCGGGTCATTTGCAGGCCTTCGATGGGCGAGGTCAGCCCGCCAATTAAGGTCTGATCATAATCGCTGCGGGTCATGCTGGCGGAGTTCAGCATCTGGGCGTTAATCAGCAGCACCTGAATGGTGTGGCTGTTGCTGCGGCTGGCATCAGTGAAATTGAGCAACTGCACCGGGAAGTTTTTGCGGCCCGATTTGGCTTTGAAATCCCCGGCGTTAATAGTGGAAAGCTCAATGCGCGTGTTTTCATAAAACTGCGAAAAGTGCTGACGGGCATAGTCGCTGGTAATAAAGTTGCGCGCCCCTTCCTTGATGGCCGGCGTCGGCACAACGAGCACGAATTTAAACAGGCCATAGCGGCGATGCAGTTCATACATCAGGCGGGTATAAACGTAGGTTTTCCCGGTGCCGGTTTCCATTTTCACGTCGATATGGGTGCTATCTTCATAGCGGCCGTTGATCAGCGGATTGGCGAAATTATCGTGGTCCGCTACCGAGCCATCAATACCGGAAAAGTGGTTGAGTATCGCCTCAAGCGCCTGTTCCTGGTGCGGAAGTTCTTCTAATAAAATTTTCATCTCGCCCGCCTCAGTAACGCTTCACCAGGTTCACTTTCTGGTCGAGCTGTTTTAAGCCCAGTTCCAGTTCGCGCAGGGATTCGAGGTCAAACGAATAGCCGTAAACCACCACCGTCTGCACCGCCAGTTGATGGGTGCCAATCTGGTTCAGCAGCGCGCGGGTTTGCGCCGCGCGCCATTTCTCTTCGATTAAATAGAGGCGCGTGCCGTCCACATACGTGGCGGTGTAGTCCGCGAACGCTAGCTTTTGCGCATCGACGTCCAGCTTGTAGCCGTCGGCGACCAGCCAGGTGGTGAGGATCGTCTCTTCCCCGGCGGTGTTGCCGGAAAGCCCCAGCGCGCTTGCTGAAAACGGCGTAATCATATTGTCGAAGCCGGACTCACTAAAGGCCGTCAACTGGCCGCTGGTGGTCATGAAATTGCCGGTGGCGATATCGAAGCTGTCCAGATCATCCAGCGTCTGCTGCACCGGGGTGACGAAACGATAATGTTTAAAGCCAAGATCCGTCTCGGTATCCGGTATTTCTGCACGGATTTTGCGGGCCGCGCGTTTAATACGTTCACGGCTCATCTGGTCAATGGAGGTGAAGCCCAGCGCGCGGGCGGCATTATCTTCGCGGATAGGCTCCGCCAGTTGCACGGTAATAAAGCTGTGCGTGCTGCCGGTCTCGGCATTCAGCTCCAGCACCGCATGTGCCGTGGTGCCGGAACCGGCGAAGAAGTCCAGCACCACGCCGTTCTCAATGCCCTGAATCGAGTTGAGCATCCGTTTTACCAGGCTCACCGGTTTCGGGTTATCGAAGTGAATATCCAGTGCGGAGAGCAGGGTGTCGTCGCTGCCGCCAAAATAGAACAGTGACGGCACGTTCTCGTACATATTCTCTTTGAGAATGTACTTACGGTTCGGCTGCGTGGTGTCATCTTTGCCAAACAGAATCAGCCCTTTTTCCTGCAGCTCTTTCATGGTGGCGGACGGGTTACGCCAGCCGCGTTCCGGCAACGGGCAGGGCTTGCCGGTTACCGGGTGGATCAGCGGAATGAAATAATCATCCGGCGCTTTTTTCTTATTCGGCCACGCCATCGAAACCGGACGGAAAATATCGCCGTTATCGTCAATCTGGTTATAGGCCTTTTCGCCGCCGCTGAAGTTTTGCTGGGCGATCCACTCTTTATATTCTTTGCGCACCGCGTCGGTGATGCCGTTGTGTTTTTTAATTAAAGAGTCGACTTTCTCCAGCATGCGGGCGGCATTCTCTTTCGGCCGCTTCAGGCTGTTGACCGCTTTAAAGGCTTCACTGTTTTTACAGTACGCCAGAATCACTTCGTGCTGCTGAGAAATGCCGGTGGCATCGCCTTTGGGATTGCGTTTATCCCAGACGATTTCGCCCAAATCATTGGCCTCGCCAAAAATCTCATTGCACAGCAGCTTGAGGTTGGCGTGCTCGTTCTCGTCAATGTGAATAAAGATGACGCCGGACTCACGCAGCACCCGTTTTGCCAGCCACAGGCGCGGGTACATAAAGGTCAGCCAGGCGGCGTGGGTCGCTTTACCCTGAATGGATTTCAGCCGGGTCAGCTCCTGATCGTTCAAGCCGAACATCGCCTGCAGCGCCTGGTCGCTGTACTCAAAGGTGTCCGGGTAGACAAAGCCGTCGGAGCCGGTGTTGTACGGCGGGTCGATATAGATGATGTCGACGGCGTTGTGGTAGTTGTTCTGCAGGTGGCGCAACACCTCAAGGTTGTCGCCGGTGAGGAACAGGTTCTGGCTGGCGCTGTTTTCTGGCTGCGCGTTGTGTTCGCTGTCCGGCACAATCACGGTAGCGGATTTCTCACCGGCCTGTTTTTTTGCGTAATCTTTGCCAATGAAATCAAGCTGGTAACCGCTGCTTAACTCCTCAATGTTGCGTTCTCTGAGCGCGTACTGAAACTTCGCCAGGTCAAAGGTGCCTTTGGCTAGCAGGTTGCCATTCTCATCGTATTCGTCCGGGGTGAAAAACTCAGGCAGCTTCGCGTGCAGTTCATTCAGAAAGGCGCTGTTGGGCGTAATGGATTCATTCTGTTTCAGTAAATCTTTAAGCATTCACGGTGACTCCGAAGCGACGTTCCATTGAGGGTCAAAAAGGCAGGGGCGATGATACAAAAAAAAGGCCGGGCCGCCTACCTTGCGGGGCAGGGTAAGAAGGGGGAATCCCTTATCGAGGGGCATTAAAAGGAGCCCATGATGTGGGCTCCAGGCGAAACGGGGTGAAGAGGGGAGTCAGATCAGTTGTGGCTGGATCTCATCGATAAACTGGTTCCACTTAACCGCCCAGGCCGCCAGTTTTTTCGCCTTCTCGGTCTCGTTCATGGCGCTGAAACGATAGGAGTTTTCAATCAGTTGCTTGATATCGCGCAGGTCGATCATCGCACCGTGATACACCTCCCACAGATCCCAGGTCAGCCCGGCGGTTTCAAAGATCTGCGGATCGTCAGAGCAAATCGTGCACTGCACGTCCTGCTGCATAAATTGCGCGATGGGATGGATGCGTAAATCTTTGGTGTAGCGCAGCATCTGGTTGCTGATTGGGCAGATTTCCAGGCAGATTTTCTCGTCGCGGATCTTTTTCATCAGCGTGGGAAAGTTGTACAGGTTAATGCCATGACCGATGCGTTTAGTACCCAGTGCCCAGGCCGAATGGACGTTGTCGTTATCCGCCCAGTTGCTTTCACCATCGTGGAAATAGAAATCCACGCCGCTGTTGGCTTCGATAATGGCTTTCGCGTAATCGTCGGTTTTGTGGTTGGTATCCTCCTCACTGACCAGATCAAAGCCGATCACAAACTCACTGCCATCCTCGTTTCTTAACGCCGCTTGCCAGGCTGGGATATTTTTCAGGATCTCAACGGCTTCTTTGATATCTGCGTCGTGACTAATACCTGTACGCCGACTGGGGGCAACAATGGCTTTGACGGTTAAATCCGGGCAGCCTTCGTTTCTGGCAATAAGCCAGGCTTCTTTTAACAGCGTCAGTGCCTCCGGCGGCGTGGCGTTGTACGGTATTTTAGGTGGCGCAACCCTGGCAATCTCGCCATCGTTGTTGTCCACTAATTCGGGAACCCCTGCCCGAATTTCAATATAATCATTGCCCGCGTGGTACTGATGCTTAAAGGCGGCAACGTAGTATTTCTTGTAGACAGCGCGAACTTTAAGGATCGACGATACGGCTATAAAGTAATCGTTAAAGCCATCCCAGATATACTCAATATCATCAACGCGGCGGTCAATGAAGGTGAGCATCCGTTTTGATTCAACAAAAGGCGTGGAGTCGAATTCAGCAATGTCGTGGTAATTGTAGAATTTTTTGTGCGCCGGTTTTTGAGTTAAATAAAAGAGCTTACCGTTGGGCCAGTCGGGGCGAATACCGGCATCCGGGTCCCAAAAAACATACACATTCGGGTCGATGGCGAGCATATCGGTAAACGCCTCGGTGTTCCAGGCGGCTCCGGTATGAATATGCAAATTTCCGCCTTGCGGCATCTTTTTGAAAATATCAAACAGGTGATTATGCTCAATATCCTGCTTAGCCAAATGAAACATTAAAGAAGGTGAATAGGCATCGTAAATGTATTTACGCTCGCCGATTAATTCCTGGCGTTTTGCCTGCATGTAGTCATTTAATTTCTTCTCTTTGGGCGTTAATACAGCCTGATCCCGGCTGAACCATGTCTTACGATCCTGCGTTTTTATCTCCGCAATAGCGGCCTGATATTCAGCCCATGACGTCGCGCATTTCATTTCAGAACCCCCCGTCGTTTTGATTGTTCATGTCGCCGACAAGGATGCCATTCGCGTAAAAGCCGTCAGGATTATCAAGTGACAGGTTATAAACGATGTCGTTGTATGGCGTAACATAGACAAACCTGGCGCCTGTCCACTCGCTGACGGTCAGGTGGGTGCAATAGAGGCGATCGCCTGGCAGCAGTGATTGCGCGCGTTTGTAGCCCATTCCACTCTCTTTGCGGACGATCACCGGGTGTTCGCCCGTCGCTTTAAGGGTCATGCCATTCTCTGTTTCGATACAGATGAGATTCTCTTCCACGCCCCGCCAGATGTTTTCCACCGTGGCGGCTTTACTCTCTTTGCCGCTGAGCACCTTGTCGCCAATGCGTATGTCAGCGATGCGTTTTGTCTGACCATCAGCCATCGTCACCCGCGTATCTGCCGCTAAACAGCCCCACATAATTTTCAGCGGCAGCATCGGTTCCTGAATGCGTTCTCCGCTTCTGATGCGTTCCATCGCCTTACTGGAGAGGGTAAATTTGAGCGTCTGCGGCTTCCCGGCGGGGAGCTGGTAATCGACCTCAAAACTGAGCGTGAAGTTATAGCTCTGGGGCACTAATTGCCCGGTCTGTTTTAACAGCGTTTCCCAGTTGGTTTGCAGCTCAAATTGCAGCGTCCCTTTATCAATAATGTCACTGACAAATTTCTGTGCCGTAATGGGGGCGACACCGCCGCTGCTGATCTTTTCGAGATGGGCCATGCGGTTACGCACGGCAGTAATTTGCACACTGCGGCCTAACTGAATAACGCCCTTCGCGGGAATAGCAAGATACGGATAGTAATCACGGCTGTTGTAGTTGCAAACGTAGTCACTGTCACCGGATTGCTCTGGCGCCCGGCGAAGAGAGATAACGATGTTATTCATGTCGTGGTGATAGGTGGCAGGCAGCTTCCCGGTAATAGCATCACCAAAGACGACGGTAATCTGTTCTTTTTTCGGATAGATATGGGTGTAGAGGGGGGAAAGCTCAACGTTATTCGCAGCGAACAGCACCTCTGAAATATCAAGCTTTTTCAGCATCAGCAAATGGGTCGTACGGCCCAGGAAATCGAGAATTTTGCATTCAACGATGACCGCGACGTTATCCATTTCAACACTGCCTAAGGTGTCGGCAAGCGAAATATTATTGCGGGAGGTAAATACCGAGGCGTGAGTGGCGGCATTTAATTCAACGTCTGCATAGTGTTTCTGCGTATGCTGGTCGAGGAAGTGTGCGATAAATCGCATCTCGCATTGTTCTATATTAAATGAAGCATAAACATCGAGTTGCAGCGTATCAGCGCCTCTCTGCCAGGAAAATATGTCAATGTCGACGTAGTCATAGAAGTGAAAAGGGGCGGGCGTTTCAATTTCATTAAGCGTTAATTCCGTTTTATCCATTGAAAACAGATTATTAACAGCGTCAGTGCAGGGGCCTTCTTTGGGTTTGACTCTCAATGTATTATTAAGACAGTTTTGCAAAGTATGAATATTTATGTCCATTTCTTCCATCATGTTTTTTAATGACGACATGGCAACCACCTTGTTTTTGCGTGTGTAATATCCGCTGAATTAAATCAGCAAAAAACGTTATTATTCTGACGGGGAATAAATGAATGGTTACGGTAACAAACTAAAGGAATAATATGATGACATACATCACATTAATATTTATTTATATGGTGAATGAAATTGGTTTAATTATTCATATGCCTGAGTTCTATAACTCTCGTGAATAAATCAAACCATCGGTTGCATGACATTCACCACGGTAGCCCGGCTTAGCTCAAATCGTGCAGATCCTTTTCGAGCGGCGGCGTGAGCGACATATCAAGGAAGGTCACTTCCAGACCCTGGCGCTCCGGCGTGCAGCACATGACGCCCACCTGTACCGCCCCTTCAGGGAACGGGCAGAGGCGAAGCAGCGGCCACTGTTTGCCATCGGCGGAATATTGCAGACGTAAGGCATCCCCTTTGCGCGTCAGCCGCAGCCAGAACTCGCGGGCATTACCCTGAAAGAGGCCCGTCGCCCAGTCTGAATGAGAGAGAGTGAGCACGCTGCCGATAGCCGGCGCGCCATCATTAAATTCAATCCCCGCTTTCAGCCAGTGCTGGTCGTCCTTCACCAGCATAATGCCTGCCTGGTCGTACAGGGTGCTAAAATCTGCGCACACCTTGACCTGAAAAGTAAAATCGTCGGCGATCTCCGTGGCGTAGATATGGCCGGAAAAACGTTCGAAGCCGTACCAGGTTTTACGCCAGAAATCGGTGCGCGCGTCCGTCACCACCGAGAGTGCACCGTTTTCAGAATGCCAGTGGGCGGGTTCGTTGATCCATTTAAAAGCAGGCTGCATTGATCTTCTCCTTATCCGTTACGCTGAACGTGTTGGATAGAGTGTAGCGCACGCCCCTCCCTTGACCCCCGACAAAGTAACCTCTGCCGATCCCTCGCATAATCACCGCCGCTTATCTTTCCACGGGTGTGACCACATGGCTTACCAACTAAACCTTAACTGGCCTGAATTTTTAGAGAAATACTGGCAGAAAAAGCCGGTTGTATTGAAAAACGCGTTCGCGAACTTTGTCGATCCTATTACGCCAGATGAACTGGCGGGACTGGCGATGGAGCCGGAAGTCGACAGCCGCCTCGTCAGCCGTTTCAATGGCGAATGGCAGGCCAGTAACGGCCCGTTCGAGCATTTTGACGGGCTGGGCGAAACCGGCTGGTCACTGCTGGCGCAGGCGGTTAATCACTGGCATGTCCCCTCTGCTGAGCTGGTGAAACCGTTCCGTGCGATCCCGGAATGGCGCTTTGATGACCTGATGATCTCTTTCTCCGTGCCGGGCGGCGGGGTGGGGCCACATATTGACTGGTATGATGTATTCATCATTCAGGGGATGGGCAGCCGCCGCTGGCGCGTGGGCGATAAACTGCCGCTGAAGGAGTTCTGCCCGCATCCGGCGCTGCTGCACGTTGAGCCGTTTACGCCGATCATTGATGAGGATCTTGAACCGGGCGACATTCTCTATATCCCACCAGGATTCCCACACGACGGCATCACTCATGAAACCGCCTTTAATTACTCCATCGGCTTCCGTGGGCCCAACGGTCGTGACCTGATCAGCAGCTTTGCCGACTATGTGGTCGATAACGATCTCGGCGGCGATCACTACACCGACCCGGACCTCGTCAGCCGCGAAAACCCGGGCCGGATAGAAGATTACGAGCTGGAACGCGTGCGCGGCATGATGATCGAAATGATCAATCAGCCGGAAGCGTTCAAACAGTGGTTTGGCCGCTTTATTACCACACCACGCCACGAGCTGGACATTGCCCCGGCAGAGCCGCCGTATGAGCCGCAGGAAGTGCGGGACGCGCTAATGGACGGCGAGGTGCTGACCCGTCTCGGTGGCCTGCGCGTGCTGCAGGTCGGCGACGGCTTCTTCGTCAACAGCGATCGTTTTGAGACCGTCGCACCACAGGCCGCCGAAGCACTGTGCCGTCATCTGCTCATTGGCAAAGACGAATTGGGCGAGGCGTTAAACAACCCGACCTTCATCGCCGAGCTGACCGGGCTGGTGAACCAGGGCTACTGGTATTTCGACGAGTAAGAACAGGTGCCCGATCGATCTCTTCGGCCCTAAGAGGCGGAGACATCCCCACAAAAATGCCAGCACGGACGATCCCCTCTCCCTCACGGATAGGGGGAGCCAGGGATATCAGGTTTTACAGCGATAACACCGCGCCATGAGAACACAACAGTTAAAGCGATGATTGGGTCCGGCTGAAAATCGACGAAGCGTATCCGTAAGGCCGGGGCGACGCGCAGGGATGCGCGGCGAGGGCGACTTTACACGGATGTTTCCTTCGCCCGTCCCCGATAAGCCTGAAGGAATACGCTGAGTGGACCGCGCCAGCGGCGATTTTCCTGGCCGGGAGCCCGGGTCGCCAGGGTGGTGGCGGTGAACCACCCTGGCACGTTCACGGGTTCTGTCGCTATAGAAAAGCAAGGAACATAAGGTGAACGGAATGACCCCCAGAGCCGCATGCTTCCCCTCACCCTAGCCCTCTCCCCAGTGGGGCGAGGGGACCGCTCGTGCACGCATTTTTTTGTGAAGATACCTCGACACCGAGAGGTCAGGGTGAGAGGCACTACCGGTAAACCGGCAGCAGATTAAAACTCGACAGCACGTGAATCAGCGCATTGCCTGCCCCGAAACACAGAATCAAAATGATCATCGCCTTACCACCCCACACCCGATAGTGCGGGCTGCCAAAGCGCTGACGTGACGCACTCGCCAGCAGCGCGGGCACAATCGCCGCCCACACGGTGGCGGCCAGACCCGCAAAACCAATCGCATAGATAAAGCCATTCGGCCACACAAGCCCGCCGATCATCGGTGGCAGGAAGGTCACCAGCGCGGTCTTAAAGCGACCTTTCGGACTGTCGTCAAACTTGAACAGATCCGCCAGATAGTCAAACAGCCCCAGCGTCACGCCAAGGAACGAACTGGCGACCGCAAAGTTCGAGAACACCGTCAGCAGCAGATCCAGACCACGGCTGTTCAGCACGCCGCTGAGCGCCTGCACCAGCACGTCAATATTGCCGCCTTTCTCAGCGATATCGATAAACGCCGGGCGTGGGATATTGCCCATCGTTCCGACCAGCCAGAAGATGTAAAGGATCAGCGCCATCAGGGTGCCGAGCAGCAGACAGCGGCGAATGGTCAGCGGATCTTTGCCGTAATATTTCATCAGGCTTGGCACGTTACCGTGATAACCAAAAGAGGCCAGGCAGAAGGGCAGCGTCATGATGATATAAGGGAAGTAGCTGGGGTTCACTTCGGAGGTGTTAAACAGCACCGCAGGCTGCACGTGCCAGATCAAGCCGCCAAAGCTCATAAAGAAGGTGAGGATTTTGGCACCGAGCACAATCGTGGTCATCCGGCTGACCGCCCGAGTGCTCAACCAGACAATAAACGCGACCACTAACGCAAATAACCCCCCGCCTATGCGTGCCGGGAAGTTAATATTCATTTGCGAGAAGGTATGATGAATAACGGAACCGCTGGCGGAAATATATGCGTAAGTCAAAATATAAAGAACGAAGGCCACCGTCAGGCCATTAATGATATTCCAGCGGTTGCCAAGTAAATCTTTGGTAGTGGTATCGAAACTGGCACCAATATGATAATTCAGGTTAGCTTCCAGAATCATTAACCCTGAATGCAGCATACAAAACCAGGTGAAAACTAAGGCGAGCAGTGACCAAAAAAACCAGGAGCCAGACATTACAACCGGTAATGAAAACATGCCTGCGCCAATAATAGTACCACCAATAATCATCGCGCCGCCGACGAGCGATGGGGCTTTATTTGTTACTGATAGGGTAGCCATAATGCGTTTTCCTCGCGTGGCTTACACTTCATTCTTCAAACTGCCTCTTTGTTGGCTACGCGACGAAATCCCAGTCACATAGTTCACTATGCTCCTGGCATGTCATCGCTTGCCGCCTCGATGCAACTCGAATAATTTTGTGTTTCAGCACATCATAATTAACGCTGCGGTTAAAATGCAGCGTTAATAGATTCACATTTCATGATGATCAATATTGGAAAGACGCGCCCATTGCAGGCGCGTCAGAAGGGACGTTATTCCACCGGTTTCAGACGAGCCACAAAGTGGCGCAGCACCGGCGGTTCATAGGTAAAGGTCAGCCCTTTAATGGACGAGGCACGCTTCTTCACGGCAATCAGCGAGTCAGCGATATAGTCCATATGGTCGTTGGTGTAGACGCGGCGCGGAATGGTCAGGCGCAGCAGCTCCATCGGTGACGGTTTTTGCAGCCCGGTGGTCGGGTCACGACCCAGCAGCAGAGAGCCAATCTCCACGCTACGAATCCCCGCTTCCAGATAGAGTTCGTTGTTAAGAGCGTGCGCCGGGAACTGCTCGGCCGGAATGTGTGGCAGCAGCAGTTTCGCATCGACAAATACCGCGTGCCCCCCGGTCGGGTACTGAATCGGAATGCCGCCTTCACGCAGACGCTCGCCAAGATACTCCACCTGCGCAATACGGTAGGTGAGGTAATCTTCATTCGTGCCTTCTTCCAGACCAATAGCCATCGCTTCCATATCGCGCCCCGCCAGGCCGCCATAGGTCACGAAGCCTTCCATTGGCACGCAGCGGATGCGCACTTCGTTAAACAAGTCTTCATCGTCGCGGAAGCAGCACAGCCCGCCAATGTTCACCAGCGGATCTTTCTTCGCCGACATGGTGAGCATGTCGCCGTAGGTGTACATCTCGCGGATGATCTCTTTGATGGAGCGATCCGCGCAGCCCTCTTCACGCTGCTTGATAAACCAGGCGTTTTCACAGAAACGGGCAGAATCGATAACCACTGGAATCTTATGACTTTTCGCGATCTGGTAAACCTCACGCATGTTCGCCAGCGAAATCGGCTGGCCGCCTGAACTGTTGCAGGTCACGGTGGTGACGATGGCCGCCACGTTCTCAGCGCCATGCTCGGCAATGGTCGCTTTTAGCTGGTCGATATCAAAGTTGCCTTTCCAGTCGTACCACGAGGTGGTGTCGAACGCTTTTGGCGTCACCACGTTGATGGCCTTCGCCCCGTTCAGTTCGACGTGGGCGGCGGTGGTATCGAAGTGGAAGTTAGAGATAAATACCGGCTTTTTCGATTTGCAGCGGGCAATCAGCGACGGGAAAAGGATCTGTTCAGCGCCGCGCCCCTGGTGGGTAGGAATAGTGAACGGGTACCCGATAATCTCCTTCACTTTTGCGCATAAATTCTGGTAGTTACGTGAACCTGCGTAGGCTTCATCGCCCATCATCAGCCCCGCCCACTGGCGGTCGCTCATCGCCCCGGTGCCGGAGTCGGTCAGCAGGTCGATATAAACATCTTCGCTGTTGAGCAGGAACGGGTTATATCCGGCCTCGGCCAGCGCTTTGACACGATCGTCCCAGGTGGTCATGCGGATATTCTCAACCATCTTAATGCGGAAAGGTTCAGGGATACGTTTCATCTTTATTTCTCCAATAGCATGCCGTGCGACGTCACGATATTTCCGGCGGTATAAAGCGCGCAAAAAATATCGCTCAACGTCGTGTTGAGTTTGATTTTTTTAATGAATAACGGGCAGCGGAGAATTAACGAGGAAAGTCGTCAGTGATGCGAGGGTCGAGATTATACCAGGCGTTGAGACCGCCCTGAGCAATGAGGCGGTAAATCAATCTGTATTTCATTACATCGTCCTCAGACGTTACGGGTGTAATAAAAATAGTGTGAATTGAAATAATATCCGCGATTAACCTCACAAATAGTTTACTCACGACGATGTGGGGCATGAAAGTTTGAAGACGAACACGCTTTATGGGAAAAAGGCTTAAGCTTTCCGGCGGGCGAGGACGTAAACCACCAGCGCCGCGCCGTAGGCCATCACAATGGCAAGGGTCATTTTCCACATGGCTTCACCGCCGAGGCCTGACAGTGGGGCGGCTATACCACCAAACACAAACATCAGCATGCCAAGCAGAGCGGATGCGGTGCCTGAGCAACGCGCTTCTACACTGTTCATTGCCGCCGAGCCTGACAGTGTGCACACGCCGCTGCTGAAGGCGACGGTGAAGAACAGCCCCACCAGCGCGAGCCAGTCAGCCCCCGCCAGGGCAAAACCCAGGGTTGTGAGCGCCGTCAACAGCGCCAGGATCAGACCGCGCTTAAGTAGCGTCTCCTGAGCAACCCGATGGGCAAGGGAGGAGAAGATCAGCGCAGAGATAATCAGTCCAGTGCCGTTAATGCCGAACAGCAGGCTGAACTGCATCGGACTCATGCCGTATTCGTTCTGCAACACGTACGACGATGCGCCGATGTAAGCGAACAGTCCCGCCAGCATAAACGCCTGCACGAAACAGAATCCCAGGAATGCCCGATTTTTCAGTACCGCACGGGTCGTGATGAGCAGACTCTGCGGCGTGCTTTGCGGCTGACGCGTCTCTTTAATCAGCGTCAGGCTGAGCAGGAATAAGATGCCTCCCGCCAGCGCCATCGTCCAGAACAGCGCGCGCCAGTGGAAGGTCTGAGCGATGTAGCCGCCGAGTACGGGAGAGACAACCGGGGCGATGCCGTTGACCGTCATTAACAGGGCAAAAAAACGCGTGAGCTGGGTGCCGGAGTATTTATCCCTGGCGATAGAACGCGACAGCACCGAGCCGCCCGCCCCGGCAAAGCCCTGCATAAAGCGCCATAAAATCAGCAGATAGATATCGTTGGTGGTGGCGCAGAGCACCGAAGAGACGATAAACAGCACCAGTGACAGCAGCAGTGGCCGCTTACGGCCGAATTTGTCGCTGAGGGGGCCGAAGAACAACTGCCCGAGACCGAGGCCGATTAACGATGCGGTCAGGGAGAGCTGGGTCAGCGAGGTGGTGGTGCTCATCTGTCGGGTCATGTCAGGCAGCGCCGGCAGGTAAAGATCGGTACAGAGGGGGCCCGTTGCTGTGAGGAGCCCGAGTACCAGTACGTAAGAAATGGGTAATCTTTGCATGATGTTTCTCGTTGTTATGAGTGACGAATTTAGCGTTGGTGCAGGCTGCTTCCCCCCACCCTCAAGGGCTGAGTGATCCCCAGTAATATTATGTTTTACAGCGATAACACTGCGCCATGAGAACACAGCAGTCACCGCGATGACTGGGTCCGGCTGAAAATCGACGAAGCGTATCCGCAAGGCCGGGGCGACGCGCAGGGATGCGCGGCGAGGGCGATTTTACACGGACGTTACCTTCGCCCGTCCCCGATAAGCCTGAAGGAGAAGCTGCGTGGACCGCGTCAGCGGCGATTTTCCCGGCCGGGAGCCCGGGTCGCCAGGGTGGTGGCGGTGAACCACCCTGGCACGTTCACGGGTTCTTGCGTTATAGAAAAGCAAGGAACATAAGGTGAACGGAATGGCCATCAGAGCTGCATTTTCCCCCTCACCCTAACCCTCTCCCTCAAGGGAGAGGGGACCGCTCGTGCACGCATTTTTTGTGGGGATCCCTCAGCCCTCAAGGGAGGGGCATTATCCCACGCCACCGCCCAGCGACTGCCACAGGGTCACGCGGTTTTCCAGGTCCGTCTGTTGCAACGCAATCAGCCCCTCCTGTGCGGACCACAGCGAGCGCTGCGCGGTCAGCACCGACAGATAATCCCCGGTGCCGGCCTGGTACTGGCGCTGAGCGATATCCAGCGTTTTCTGCTCGGCAGCAACGTACTCGCGCTGGGCGTCCAGTTGCTCATCCAGCGTCTGGCGGCGGGCCAGCGCATCGGCTACGTCCTTAAAGGCGCTCTGAATGGTCTTCTCGTAGGTCGCAATCAGCCCCTTTTTCTGCTCCTCGGCATAACGCAACTGCGCCAGATTACTGCCCCCGGTAAACAGCGGCAGGGAAATAGACGGTGCAAATGACCAGACCTTCATGCCGTGGTCAAACAGCGAGGAGAGCGCGCTGCTGCCGACGCCTGCACTGGTGGTCAGCGAAATCGACGGGAAGAAGTTGGCCCGTGCTGCGCCAATATTGGCGTTCGCGCTCAGCAGATTGTGTTCCGCTTCCTGGATATCCGGGCGGCGTAGCAGCACCGAGGAGGAGACCCCGGCAGGCGTCAGCCTGATGCTGTTGCTACCGAGGCTCTCCAGCGTACCGGGCAGCAGGTTTTGCGCCACGGTGTCGCCTGCCAGCAGATTCAGTGCGTTGATATCCTGCGCTACCTGAGTCTGGTAACTGGCGACGCTGGCGCGGGCCTGCTGATACACCGCCATCGCTTCGCTGACGTCCGTTGCCGCCGCCACGCCAATCTCTTGACGGCGCTGCACAATCTTCAGCGAGTTTTGCGCGCTGGTCTGGGTTTGCCGGGCCAGCGCCAGATTGCTGTTATCTGCGGCGAGGGTCAGCCACGCGGTGGTGATCTCCCCGACCAGCGTCAGCCGGGTGTTCTGCGCGGTAAATTCACTGGCAAGCCAGGTTTCCCGCTCGGCGCGGGTCAGGCTCTGGTTACGACCAAACAGATCCAGCTCGAAGCTTGATACGGCCCCGCTGGCCTCGGCGCTTGAGGTAATGCCACCGGCGACCGTCCGGCTGCGGGTGCTGCCGAGCTCGGCATTCAGCGTCGGGAACAGTGCGGCGCGCTGCTCACCGTAAAGCGCACGGGCAGAATCGATATCCGCAATCGCCTTTTGCACATCGCGGTTCTGTTTGAGCGACAGACTCACTACCTGCTGCAGGCGGCTGTCGTTGACCACCTGCTTCCAGTCGGTTGCCACCGCCTGCGCCTGGCTGCTGCTGCCGGGCAGGGTGGCAGGAACCGGCGATGCGGGACGTTGATACGTCGGGTCGAGAGACACACAGCCCGCACTCAGGAGAGCAAGCACTAACACACTAATACGAAACATAATTACCCCTGGCGTTGGCGTTTACCGGCGAAGAGACGTTTCACCAGCACGAAGAAAAGTGGCACAAAGAAGATGGCGAGCAGCGTCGCGGACAGCGTCCCGCCGATGATGCCGGTACCGATGGCGACGCGGCTGTTGGCCCCCGCCCCGGTCGCAATTGCCAGCGGCAGTACCCCGGCGATAAACGCCAGCGAGGTCATCATGATCGGGCGCAGGCGGGTGCGGGCGGCACGCAGGGCAGCGCGGCCCAGCGAGTGGCCCTCTTGCACGGCGGCCTCGGCAAATTCAACGATCAGGATGGCGTTTTTCGACGACAGCCCGATGGTAGTCAACAGTGCCACCTGGAAGTAGACGTCGTTATTAAGGTCTCGCATCCAGGCCGCCAGCGCGGCACCGAGCAGGCCCAGCGGGATAACCAGAATCACCGACAGCGGCACCGACCAGCTCTCATAGAGCGCCGCCAGGCAGAGGAACACCACCATAATCGACAGGGCATACAGACTCATGGCCTGACCGCTGGCGAGTTTTTCCTGCAGTGACAGACCGCTCCACGCCCATGTGCTGCCGGCGGGTAGGCTATCGGCGAGGCTTTCCATTTTGCTCATTGCGGCGCCGGAGCTGAAGCCGCTGGCGTTTTCTCCCTGAATTTCATAGGCGGCGGAACCGTTGTAACGCACCAGGCTTTCCGGGCCATACTCCCAATGGGTCGTCGCAAAGGCGGAGAACGGCGTCATGCTGTCGTCGCTGCCGCGCACGTACCATTTTTTCAGATCCGACGGGGCCGCGCGGAATTCGCTGTCGCCCTGGATGTAGACCTTTTTCACACGACCTCTGTCGATAAAGTCGTTGACGTAGGTGCCGCCCCAGGCGCTGGAGAGGGTATTGCTGACCTCGCTTAGCGACAGGCCGAGCGCCACGGCTTTATTGCTGTCGATATCCACCTGCAACTGTGGCATTTGCGGCAGGTCGTTGGCACGCACGGCCTGCAACGCATCGCTTTTGCTGGCCTCACCAATCAGCTGATTACGCAGCTTAAGCAGGGCATCGCGATCGGTGCCGCCGCTTGCCAACAGCTCGAAGGTAAAGCCATTACTCTGCCCCAGCCCGTCCACCGACGGTGGCGTCATGGCAAAAATGCTGGCGTCGCGAATGCTACCGAGCTGCTGGCTTGCCCGAAGCGCAATCGCCTGCGCGGTGTTTTCATCCCCCTTACGCTCGGACCAGTTTTTCAGGGAGACGAAGGCCATTCCGGCGTTCTGCCCGCTGCCGCTGAAGCTAAAACCGGTGACGGTGAAAATCGCGTCGGTATTGGCTTTTTCTTCATTGAGGAACCAGTCGGTCACTTTGCTGGCAACCGCTTCGGTACGTGGTGCGGTCGCCCCGGCGGGCAGGGTGAACTGCACCATGATCGAACCCTGGTCTTCGGTCGGCAGGAAACTGCCGGGCAGTCGCCACATGACAAAGGCCATCGCCGCACAGAGCACCCCCCAGGTCGCCATCATCGTAAAGGCGCGACGCAATACGTGCAGAACCCGGTGTTCGTATTGTTTTTCCGTACGGTTGTAAAAGCGGTTGAACGCGCCGAAGAAGCCTTTCTTATGCGGCGTGCTGTGCCGCATCACCGTGCCACAAAGCGCAGGGGTCAGCGTCAGGGCGACCACGACGGAGAGCGTCATGGCGGAGATGATGGTGACCGAGAACTGACGGTAAATCACCCCGGTCGAACCGCCGAAGAAAGCCATTGGCAGGAACACGGCGGAGAGCACCAGCGCAATCGCCACCAGTGCGCCGGAGATTTCTCCCATTGATTTCTCGGTGGCTTCGCGGGCGGGGAGCCCTTCGTCGCGCATAATACGCTCGACGTTTTCCACCACCACGATGGCGTCATCCACCAGCAGGCCGATGGCCAGCACCATTGCAAACAGCGTCAGCGTGTTGATGGAGTAGCCAAACAGCGCCAGCACGCCAAAGGTTCCGAGCAACACCACCGGAACCGCCATCGCCGGAATCAGGGTCGCACGCACGTTTTGCAGGAACAGATACATCACGCAGACCACCAGCACGATGGCCTCAATCAGCGTTTGCACTACATCTTCAATGGAAATCTTGATGAAGTCGGTGCTGTCCTTCGGGTAAGCGATGTCATAACCCTGCGGCATGCTGTGGCGGAACTCGGCGATTTTGTCTTTCACCAGGGTGGCGGTATCCAGCGCGTTCGCACCGGGGGCCAGCATCACCGCCAGACCGGCAGCCGGGTGGCCGTTCAGCTTCGCCATCGCCGAATAGTCTTCACTGCCCATTTCTACACGGGCGACGTCACCCACACGTACCACGGCACCGTTGGTTTCGCTTTTAATGATGATATTGCGGAACTGCTCGACGGTTTGCAGGCGCGACTGAGCGCGCACCGTGGCGGTTAACTGCTGGCTGTTGGACGCGGGCAGCGCACCGATTTTACCGGCAGAGACCTGTACATTCTGCGCTTCAATCGCCGACTGCACGTCCGAGGGCATCAACGAGAACGAGGCCAGCTTGTCCGGGTCCATCCAGATGCGCATCGCGTATTCGGCACCGAACACCTGCAGGCTTCCCACGCCGCTCACGCGGGCGAGCGGGTCCTGCACGTTACTGACCAGCCAGTCGGCGATGTCAGAGCTGCTGGCGCGATCGGTGGTGTCATACAGCGCCATGATCAACAGGAAGCTGCTCTGGGATTTCACCACCGTCACGCCGGACTGCGTCACTTCGGAGGGCAGGCGGGATTCTGCCTGCTGCACTTTGTTCTGCACCTGAACCTGGGCGGTGTCCGGGTCGGTGCCCTGGGCGAAGGTCACGGTGATGCTCACCTGGCCGTCGGAGCTGCTGGTGGAGGTGAAGTAGAGCAGGTTATCAAGACCGGTAAGCTGTTGCTCAATCACCTGGGTCACGCTGTTTTCCAGGGTTTGGGCCGACGCACCGGTGTAGGTGGCGCTGATTTTGACCGACGGCGGCGCCACATCCGGGTACTGGGCGATGGGCAGCGTGCGGATAGCCAGCACGCCTGCCATCATAATCAGAATGGCGATCACCCAGGCAAAGACTGGGCGACGCACGAAGAAGCTGGAGAACATCAGGCGTTGCCTCCCGCTTTCTGCATTTCCACGGCCTTAACCTGTGTGCCCGGCGCGACTTTGTCGGTGCCTTCCACAATCAGCTTGTCACCGCTTTGCAGGCCTTTGAGCACCAGCCATTTATCCCCGTAGGTGTCGCTGGTTTCCACGCTGCGCTGCTCAACTTTGTTCTCTTTGGTGACCACGAGTGCTGTGGCGTTGCCTTTGTTGTCGCGGGTGATGCCCTGCTGCGGCGCGAGAATGGCATCATCCATCACGCCTTCATTGACGCGGGCGCGGACAAACATGCCCGGAAGCAGTTGCTGATGCGGGTTAGGGAAGACGGCGCGTAGGGTGACGGAACCGGTCGCTTCATCCACGGCGACTTCGGTGAGAGCCAGTTTGCCGGTTTCGCTGTAGGTGCTGCCATCTTCCAGCGTTAAGGTGACGCTCAGGGTACTGTCGTTACTGGCGAGTGCCTGTTTACGCAGACGCAGCAGGTCGGCGCTGGTGCGGGTCAGGTCGACATACATGGTGTCGAGGCCGCGCACGGTCGCCAGCGCGGTGGTTTGTTCGGCAGTGACCAGTGCGCCGGGAGTGACGGATGAAATGCCAATGCGTCCGGCGATCGGCGAGGTCACGGTGGTCCAGTTGAGGTTGATGCGGGCGCTTTCGCGCGCGGCCTGTTTGGCGCTGACACTGGCGCGGTCCTGTGCACAGGTGGATTTCGCATCGTCAGCATCCTGTTGCGACACGCCGTTGTCCTTCACCAGAAGCGCGTAACGGCGCGCTTTCTGACAATCGGATTCCACCAGCGATTGTGCCTGCTTCAGTGAGGCGTCGGCTTCATCGAAGGTGGCACGGTAGCTGGCAGGATCAATCTGGTAGAGCGCCTGTCCGGCTTTTACCGTGTCGCCTTCGGTAAACAGGCGCTTTTGGATGATGCCGCCGACCTGAGGGCGAACTTCAGCCGTGAGGGACGCGGCGGTGCGCCCGGTCAGGGTACTGACGATGGAAAGCGGTTGGCTCTGGAGCGTGACGACGCCGACTTCCGCAGCCGTAGGTTGTTGTGCAGGTGGTGTGGCATTGTCGCAGCCGGTTAGCGCGAATAAGGCCACAACGGTGGTTGTTATTAACTTCATTATATTTTTCCCGGCGTGTAAAAGGCCTGCCCGTTGATAAATCAAAGGCGGATGACGTTTTATTTTGGCAATAGCATGCCGCCACTTCCGCATGAGCGGAAATGATGACGGGCGGTGTTAAGCACCGCCTGTAATTTATTTAATTAAGGTTATTTTTCAGCAAACAGCATTTGCATTATGTCCTGATACATCTGGTGTAGTTGTGTCGGATCGCATTTTTGCGGCGTCAGACTGCGAAACATGGTGCCTTCCATCAGGGTTGCCATGATCTCCACGCCGCAACGTACGCGGTCATCATCAAGGTGTGGGTGCGTTTTTTTCAGATGGGCGCAGGCGGTTTCATACATTCGGGTGTCTGCTTCTTCCATCATCGCCGCGACACGGGGATTACGCGTCGCTTCGGCGGCCACTTCCAGCATCAGTGCATCGTCGTCCTGGCTCAGCGTTTGCCGCCATGCCAGCACCTGTGCCAGGTGCTGCGTCTGGGTTTTACCTTCCATCTCAGCGATGCGAGAGTCGATGATGCGGCGGATCATCTCTTCGATGATGGCGTCTTTGCTGGTGAAGTAGCGATAGATTTGCCCGACGCTGAGCTGCGCTTCAAGCGCGATTTGCGACATGCTGGCCGCATGGAAGCCGCTGGCGCGAAAGCAGTGCCGGGCGGCAGTGATGATTTCGTCCTGACGGATCTGGTGGCGTTCTTGCTGTGTGGCTTTGGGTTGCATGTCGGCTCCGGGCGAATAAGTTTTGAGAGTGATCATTCTCATTGACCGTAAGAATATATGAATTTTGCCGGAAGGGGGAATCTTTTTCTGAGGAGATAATATGGATTTACAAAAGTCCATATTGTGGAGAAATAATGAAGAGGGTTACGCGGGAATAAAGGAAATATATTTCTGGTCGTGTGAGGGACATTATTGGGGGCGGTATTAATATCCACACTTTTATTATTTATTTTCTGGAGTGGCAAATCAAAGAGAGATTCCCACAAAATAATACGAGCACGGACAGTCCCCTCTCCTCTTTGGGGAGAGGGCAAGGGTGAGGGGAAACATGCGGCTCTGTTGGTCATTCCGTTCACCTTATGTTCCTTGCTTTTCTATAACGCCAGAACCTGTGAACGTGCCAGGGTGGTTCACCGCCACCACCCTGGCGACCCGGGCTCCCGGCCAGGAAAATCGCCGCTGGCGCGGTCCACTACGCATATTCCTTCAGGCTTATCGGGGACGTGCGCAGGTAACGTCCGTGTAAAGTCGCCCTCGCCGCGCATCCCTGCGCGTCGCCCCGGCCTTACGGATACGCTTCGTCGATTTTCAGCCGGACCCAGTCATCGCGATGACGGTTTTATTCTTACTTAAGCAAAGTTATTGCTGCGAATCGTGAGGGAGCAAGGTACTGATAAACTGCACTAAACGATTCCCTCGCCCCTCGGGAGAGGGTTAGGGTGAGGGGGAAATGTAGCTTAAAGGGGCATTCCGTTCACTTTGTTCCCATTGCGCGATGTTACCGCTGTAAAACCTAACATGATTGGATCGCGCCCGCCAACGTGGCGAGGGGAACGATCGCGTTGTTTTTGGAGGTGAGAATAGTTCTCAATATTATTGCCGCGCTTTCGCGCCAATGGTAAGGTGTAACGCGCGTTACAGTGCGTTCCTGCCGGGACGCAGAACAGGATCGTCACGGTTGCCCGCTATGCAAAAAAAACACTTTTCCGTAGAAGACTTTATTGTGTTTGGCGAACGCTACGGCATCGATTATCGCTTCCCTTCGCTGCCCCTGACCCGTGATGTCAGCAAAGAAAAACACATTGTCATTCAGGGCGAGGTGGAGGAGATCGCGCTCTCTTCTGGCCTTAATCTGACCTGCTCAGACATTCGCGTACTGCAACCTTATGAAACCACATCACTGCACAGCTGCCCGCTCTATATGCTGGTGGTGCTCGAAGGTAGCGTGATGCTGCGCGTGGGCGGGCAGGAGTTTGTGGTGCGTTCCGGTATGGCGTTTACCTCCCGGCTTGGCGAGCAACAGGTGATGAACGCCAGCCATCTCGCTGACCACCATTTGCGTACGTTCTCCCTGGGCGTAGATCCGCAAAATTGCTGGCAGTCCCCGCTTCTGACGGCGCTGTTGCAACAGTGGGAAAACGGCGGCGCACCCACGTTTTTGTGGCAGGTGCCAGGCTTTTTGCTGTCAGGTTTACAGCATACTCAGCAGTCTGGCGTGCCTGGGCTGTCACGGCAGTTGATGATCGAGGGCGTGATGCTGCAACTGCTGGGCCACGGCCTTGCGCACCGTCTGGAAAACCACGTCGCCCGCCATACTTCTCCCGTCAGCGAACATCGTCGGCTGGAGACGGTGCGTCGTATGCTGGAACAGCAGCCCGAAAAAGAGTACACCCTCACCGAACTTGCCCAACTGGCGGCGATGAGCAGTAGCAGTCTGCGGGTGAAGTTCCGCCAGGCCTACGGCCATTCGGTGTTTGATTACCTGCGCGATTGCCGGCTTGAGCAGGCGCGGCGCTACCTCGCGCAGGGTTACAGCGTGCAGCAGGCGGCCTGGATGTCGGGTTATCAGCACGCGACCAACTTCTCCACGGCATTTCGCCGCCGTTACGGCATGGCCCCCAGCGATGTCCGGCAGGCCAGTTAACCCGGCACTTTATCGGGTATTTCGCCGCTTTTACCCGCCTTGTAGACCAAAGTTCCCCTGTTGTGATGCACTTTGGCATCACGCATACGCGTCCTGGCATTGCGCATAGCTATTGCCGCGTTCAAAAGGGTAATAATTCTTATTTACAATAATAACGGCTTCTGGAGATTTACATGTTCGCAAAAACGCGGCTGGCGCTGATGATAGGTTGTGTGACCGGGGGAATGAGCCTGATGGCTTACGCTGAGGAGACCTCAACCGCTTCGCCAAAAAACGACACGCTGGTAGTGACCTCGCAAATGCAGAGTGGCGCAACCAAGCTGGAAACGCCGGATATCGAAACGCCGCAGTCTGTTTCCATCGTGACGCGCCAGCAGTTTGAAGAGCAGGGCGCGACCAGCGTCCGCCAGGCCGTGACCTACACGCCGGGTGTTTATGCTAACCAGATTGGCGCATCTAACCGCTTTGATTACATTGTGATGCGTGGTTTCTCCGATGGCAGCCTGGATAACATCTATCTTGACGGCCTGAAAATGATGGGCGACACCAACTCCCACAGTTCGCTGGTGGTTGACCCCTGGTTCCTCGACAGCGTGGAAGTGGTGCGTGGCCCGGCCTCGGTGCTGTACGGTCGCTCATCTCCCGGCGGCATTGTGGCGCTGAACTCGCGCAAACCGTCTTTTGACCCAGGCGGTCAGGTCAAACTGTTTGCTGGCAACAATAACCAGCGCGGCGCCGCGTTTGATGTAACCGGCCCGGTTGATGATGATGATCGCGTTGCGGTGCGCCTGAGCGGGATGACCCGCTATGCGGACTCCCAGTTTGACCATCTTAAAGAAGAACGTTATGCGATCATGCCGAGCCTCACCTGGCGCATTACCGACAGGACGCGCCTCGATGTGATGGCCTATCTGCATCGTGATCCAGAGGGCGGCAGCCACTCCGGCCTGCCATATGAAGGCACCGTGGTCCCGCACGCGGGTAAAAAAATCTCTAACACCTTCTTTGAAGGCGAAGACGATTACGACAACTACGATCGCCGTGAAAACATGGTGGGCTACAACTTTGAGCACGCCTTTGAAAGCGGCTGGTCGGTGCGTCAGAAGCTGCGCTATCTGCAGACCAAAGTTAACCTGAATCAGGTGTATGCGGCGGGCTGGTTGAACGACACTGAGCTGAACCGCGGCTACTCCGGTTCCGATGAGAAGATGAATGCGCTGACCCTGGACAACCAGGTCGACGGCAACATCGAAACCGGGATTGTGAACCACCGTGTGCTGCTGGGCGTGGATTACCAACGTCGCAGCAACAACACCACCGGTTACTACGGCGGCTTCCCGGCGATTGATGCCTTCCATCCTGTCTACGGCGCTGACCCGGACTACATCACCATGTACAGCCGCGAGAAGCACAAGCTGGAGCAGACCGGTATCTATGTGCAGGATCAGATGTCACTCGACAACTGGCGCTTAACCCTCGGCGGTCGCCATGACCAGGTGAAAGTCACCAACGTCAACAAGCTGAACGACACCAGCGACACGCTGGACAAAGGCCACTTCAGCAGCCGTGCGGCACTGCTGTACCTGTTCGACAACGGGATTGCCCCGTATGTGAGCTACTCCACCGCCTTCACGCCGACCAGTTTTACCGATGAGTACGGCAAAATCCTCCAGCCGATGAAGGGCAAGCAGTGGGAAGCCGGACTGAAGTATGAGCCGGAAGGCATGCAGGCGATGTACAGCGCGTCCGTGTTCCGCATCAATCAGGAAAATATTGCCACCAAAGAAGAGCCGACCGACCCGTACCGCTCGATTGGTGAAATTGAGTCTGAGGGTGTGGAACTGGAAGCCGTGGGTCAATTGACGGAGAACGTCCGTCTGCAGGCGGCTTATACCTATACCGATATTCGCTACAAAAAGAGCAGCCCGGAAGAGCAGGGCAAGCGTGCCGTCTATGCACCGCGTAATCAGGCCAGCGCCTGGCTGAGCTACGATGTGAAGAGCGGTCCGCTGAACGGTCTGACCGTGGGTTCCGGCGTGCGCTATGTGAACGGCATTACTTCCGATCGTCAGAACACCCATACGCTGCCGTCTTATACGCTGATGGATATGGTGGTGGGCTACGACCTGAGCAATGTGGGTCTGAAAGGGCTGAGCGCGCAGGTTAACGTGAATAACGTGACCGATAAGAGCTATGTAGCAGCCTGTAACTCGTTGTCTTATTGCTACTTTGGCGCTGAGCGCAGCATTGTAGGTAGTGTGTCTTACTCATTCTGATGAAGATGCCCGGCGGTGTGCCGGGCATGTTTTCTCCCTCACACCTCACCCCTCCTCCATGGCAATATGCACCGCTTCCCCAACCTTTTGAATCGACTCACGGTTCTTATCGCTCAGCGGCATCGCGCAGTTAATGCGCAGGCAGTTGCGGTACTTACCGGACGCGGAAAACAGCGAGCCGGGGGCAATTTGCAGCTTCAGGCGGCATAGCTGGCGCGACACACAAAGCATATCCACCGTCTCCGGCAGTTCTATCCATAACATAAAGCCCCCCTGTGGGCGCGTAACGCAGATCTCACAAGGAAAATACTGGCGCACCCAACAGGTGTAAGTTTCCAGATGCTGCTGATAAATCTGGCGCATGCGCCTGACATGGCGGTGATAATGACCATCGCGGATAAAGGCCGCCATGGCCAGCTGCGTGGAGGGAACGTTGGTGCCGATGGCGGCATATTTCATATGCAGTACGCGGTCACGATAGCGCCCTGGAATGATCCAGCCAACCCGCAGACCCGGTGCGACTGATTTGGTAAATGAGCTGCACAGCAGCACCCGGCCATCAATGTCGAAAGATTTAATGGTGCGCGGACGAGGGTATTCCGTCGCCAGTTCGCCATAGATATCGTCTTCAAAAATCACAATATCGTGACGCTGGGCGAGGGCCAGCACCGCCTTCTTGCGCGCTTCCGGCATGATAAAACCCAGCGGGTTATTACAGTTGGGGACCAGGATCACCCCCTTGATTGGCCACTGTTCCAGCGCCATTTCCAGCGCTTCAACGCTGATCCCGGTTTCCGGATCGGTTGGGATCTCAATGGCTTTAATATCGAACCCGCGTAGCAACTGCATGGTGCCGTAAAATGACGGCGATTCGACGGCGACAATATCGCCCGGTTTACAGACCGCCAGTAGCGCCAGGGCCAGCGCGCCATGGCAACCATTGGTAATCACGATGTCGTCGGGTTCGACTGACGATCCGCTGTCGAGCATCAGACGGGAAATTTGGGTTCGCAGCTCGCGTTGCCCGGCCAGCGGGTCGTAGCTCAGCACATCGTGAACATGATGTTGCGCCAGGCGGCTCATCTCGCGCCAGAGGGGTTTTAAAGTCGGTTGGGTGACATCCGGCGACCCGCCGCCAAAGTTCACGATCTCACGATCGCTACGGGCATCCAGCAGCGTCAGCACTTCGTCCCACTGGGTCACTTCTACCGGGCGCTGCACCGGGCGCGACATGGCGGGCACGGGCGGCTGCGCTTTGCGTGGGGCAACAAAATAGCCGGAACGCGGTTGGGGGCGAATAAGCTGAAGGTTTTCCAGTACCTGATAGGCCTGTTGCACGGTGCTGATGCTCACGCCATGCTCCTGGCTGAGATTGCGCACCGAGGGAAGCTTCTCACCGTGGCGATACAACCCTTGTTCAATACGCTCGGCCAAAAGCGTCGCCAGATTCTCATAACGCGTCATGCTGTATCCCCAATACCCACCATACAGATTTCAAAACCAGTACAGAATCGCCCTGATCTTGCCTTTCAGATAACGTTTTAGCGGATCTGTATGTTAAAGAAAAGTGATTTCTGAATCTGTATTGTTTTAGCGAATTCCGGCGAAAATAAGGCTCTGCGAGAGTGAGGAGAGACGCGATGGAATTCCATGAAAACCAGTCAAAACGACCGTTTTTGCTGTTTACCCATACCTGGAACTGGCTGGTAAAAAAATGGCAACGGCGACATACCCGAAAAGTGCTGCACAGGTTAAGTGATGAACAATTGAAAGACTTAGGTTTGAAGCGCAGCGACCTTGGTTATTGATCCCCCCAAAGGGCGGAGATAACATCTTGTTAATTTCCGCCTTTTCTGGCGTAGACTATGCTTAATGCCATCACCATTACGGGGGACACAACATGCATTTTATGGGCGGTAAGGACGACGAGAAAAAAGAGAGCGAAGGCGGCAATGTGACGCAACTGATGCAGCAGAAGCTGCTGGATTCGCGCTCGATCATTATTTCCGGTGAAATCAACCAGACGCTGACCGAAAAAGTGGTCACCCAACTGCTGCTGTTGCAGGGCATTAGCGATGCGCCGATTAAGATCTACATCAACAGCCAGGGGGGGCATGTTGAAGCGGCGGATACCATCCACGACATCATCAAATTCATCAAGCCGGAAGTGCACGTGATTGGCACTGGCTGGGTTGCCAGCGCCGGCATTACCATTTTCCTCGCGGCGAAAAAAGAGCACCGTTATGCGCTGCCGAACACCCGCTTTATGATTCATCAGCCGCTGGGCGGCGTGCGTGGTCAGGCAAGCGACATTGAAATCGAAGCCAAAGAGATCATTCGCATGTTGGATCGTGTGAACCGTCTTATCGCTGATGCTACCGGTCAGACGGAGGAAAAAGTGAAGCACGATACGGACCGCAACTACTGGATGAACCCGCAGGAAGCCATTGATTACGGGATTGTTTCCCGCGTGGTGAAGAGTTATGAAGAGCTGAATCTCGACTGATTTATCTCATCAATGCCCCTGTCGGCATGGCGGGGGCAAAAATCAATCTTTTTTCCTCTGCCTGATAGCAAAAATTCACTTCTCCGAACGCCTGAATTTCTTCACACTGTCCGCGATTCTGATTACGGAGAAACGGCATGAATAACAGTTATAAAGCCGCATTTGTGATGATGGCGACGCTCAGTGCGCCTGTCCTGGCGGACAACAACGGCACCTCATTCAACCATAAAGACTGGGAAGTGGTGTGCGACAACACCTTGACCTGCCGCGCGGCGGGTTACAGCAAGGAAGAGGAAGTGGCCGATGGCTCCGTGGGCTCCGTGCTGCTGACGCGCAAAGCGGGTGCTGATACGCCCGTGACGGTGGACGTGGTGCTGGCGGAAATGGATGCTGACGAAACCGTTGCGCAGCCTGCGTTAACCTTGTGGATTGATGGAAAAACGTTGGGTGGCGTGGAGGCTCAGGACAGTGACACCTGGCGTCTCTCGGATGCGCAAGCCACCGCGCTGATTAATGCGGCAAAACTCAGCGGCAAGGTGGAATTTAAAGGCGGAGCGCAACCCTTTATTCTCTCCGGTGACGGCGCCACCGCGGTGATGCTGAAAATGGACGATGTGCAGGGGCGTGTTGGCACCCCCGGCGCATTAATCAAAAAAGGCGACAAGCCTGAAAGCAGTGTGACCGCCCCGGTAGCGGCACCGGTTATCCAGGCGGTGAAAGTGAGTGCGACACCGGAACGGACGCTGACTGAAGCGGAAGTGGCGTCCCTGACACCTAAGCTCCTCGCCACGCTGAGCAACGACAGCGGGTGCGATCGTCTGCAAACCCCGAATGAATATGCAGATGAGGGCGATAGCGACATCACTCTGACACCGTTAAATGATACCCAGGTCCTTATTTCGACGCTGTGCTGGCGTGCGGCATATAACGAAGGTTATGGCTTCTGGGTTACTGACAGCAAAATGCAGGGCGCGCCGGTACTGATAACCGACTCCGCCTCCGACTACAGTGATGGCATGATTTCTCAGGGCCAGCGTGGCCGCGGTATTGGCGATTGCTGGTCCTCATCTGAGTGGGTGTGGGAGGGCAAAACCTTTGTCCAGAGCAGCCAGTCCACGACCGGCATGTGTCGCGCCATCCGCGCAGGCGGCACCTGGGACCTTCCTTCATTGGTGACGCAGGTAAAAGAACCGAAATAGGTTTTGCATTGCCCGCGGGCCACTCTGCTTACTTTTTTCCGTTTCTGGTAAGTGGAGTGGCCATTTTGCCTTATCGACGTCTACCTCTTCTCCTGCCTCACTTCACATGCACGCCAAAGCCCGTCTCCCCTGGGGCAATGTCGGGGCGCAGAGTCAGCGCCGGGATCGTGTAATCACCTGCGTTTTGCTGGCGGAAGGGCACCGGCTCCGTCTGCCACAGGCTGTCCAGGCGCCCGGCAAGCTCCTCGCAGTAAGCGGCAAATTTTTGCTCGTTCATTTTGCTGGTGTGGTAAATCACCATCGGCGGAAGCACGGTAAAGCCGGGGTAAAACAACATGCCGTGCTGGATGGGAAACAGGACGTCATCGATAGGACCATTGATGCCGCGCGGGCTGTAGTGCGACGCCCAGCCACCGGTTGTGACTAACAGCATCGCCCGTTTCCCTGCGAGGGTTCCTTCGCCGTAACGATCGCCCCAGTGGGTCTCGCTATGTTCACCGACACCGTAGGCAAATCCGTAGGCGTAAACCCGGTCAAACCAGCCTTTCATGATGGCGGGCATGGAGAACCACCAGAGCGGGAACTGGAAAATAACGGCATCTGCCCAGCGGAGTTTTTCCTGCTCCTGCGCGATATCCTCCCGCTGAAGCCCCTGTTCAAACGCATGTTTTGAATCCAGTGAAGGGTGGTAAAACTCGCCAACGGGGGGGACCAGGCTGTCGTCGGCATCCAGTTGTGACTTCCATTTCATGGCATACAGAGAGGATACCTGGACCTGATGGCCCGCCTGTTGCAAATGCCCGACGGCAAAGTGGTTAAGCGCCCCGTTCAGGGAGTGCGCTTCAGGGTATGCAGCAACAATTAAAATATTCATCGTCTTACTCGTGTCAGGAAAGTCACTCCACGGTAGGGAATTCTTCGGTATAGTAGAAATGAATTGCATGTATCATAGGTATAGTCATGGTTAATTTCAGGCAGATTGATTTAAACCTGCTGGCAACCCTGGATGTGCTGCTAAGCGAGCTTAATGTGACGCGTGCAGCGCAGCGGCTCAATCTGTCGCAACCTTCAGTCAGCGTGCAGCTTGCTCGCCTGCGCGAGGTGTTTGGCGATCCGCTGCTGCTACCGGGTCCGCGTGGCATGCTCCCTACCGCGCGGGCGATCGAACTGCGCGAACCGCTGCGCCAGGCGCTGGAGGCACTTGAAAGCGCGGTGTCGACGAGCAGCACGTTTGAGCCAATGCTTGCCGACAATACATGGCGTATCGCGGCGACCGATTACACCGAAACCGCCGTGGTGCTGCCGATTCTGAACCGCCTGCGCTCGGCAGCACCGGGAACAAGGCTGGCTATACTCGAACTCAATCCTTCCCGGATTTTACGCCAGGCGGAGCAGGGGGATGTCGACCTGATCTTCCATCTTCGTGAAGGATCGCCCCCCTCTTTACATCAACGGCTGTTATTCACCGAACGCTATGTGCTGGCGGGCAGGCTGAATCATCCGGCCTTAACCCGCCCCCTGACGCTGGCACAATTTTGCAAGCTGGAGCATGTTATTGTCTCCCCGGAGGGTGGGGGTTTTCACGCGATCAGCGATGAGGTTCTGGCAAAGCGGGGGCTGAGGCGAAAGGTGGTGCTCTCCGTGCCGCACTTTCTGTTTATGCTGGATGCGCTGGCAAACAGCGACCTGGTGGCCGTATTGCCGGAACGGCTCGTGAAAAATATCGCCACATTACAGGTCATTGCCCCGCCGATTGCCCTGCCGGGCTTTGATATGCTGATGCTCTGGCATGAGCGTCAGCACCGTGACCCCGCACATCAGTGGTTGCGAGAGCAACTGGTGGAAGGGGTATCTTGACTTAGATTCATGCAACAGGCATCTGCATGCCGAACGGATAGATATCTCGTAGAGGGTCGCTGTTCCTTTTACAAACAGTGGGGATAAAATCGCCAGTAATGGTCGTAATGATGGACAACGGAGGCAGTATGGATGATGCACTGGCGCTCGCTTCGGCGCAGCTTTCTCACCAGGCTTTTCACGGAGAGTGGGAGGCGGTATTCACCCTCCTCGAACAGTTTCCGACACTGATTAACCATGCGTCACCGGGCAAAGGGTATACCGTGCTGCATCAGGCAGCCTGGCACGGTGCAGATCTGCACATCCTGGGCCGTTTACTGCAGTGTGGCGCAGATACACAACGCAAGACCAAAGATACTCTTCAGACGGCGTGTGACATCGCGCGAAAGCAGCATAAACAGCGCCCGGAGCTGGAATTTGCTCTCTTTCCAGGAGGCCGCACGCTCGGCCAACTGATGCGCAAAATTTTCGCCCAGCGACTGCCAGACACGCTGGCTTACCCTGACCTGCTGTTAATGGATAATCTGCTGACGCTCTGTTGCGATGAAGAGTGCGTTAGCCCTGATGCGCCTGCGGCAGAACGGTTTAGCGCGGCCTTTTTAGCGCTGACGGGCACGCCGCTTTCAACGCCCTATACACCTCATGTTTCTATCCCGCCGCACTGGTGGGTGAATACCGATTACTGGCGCGAAACCTTTTTGCCTGCGCTACTGGCGCTTGAGAAACAAAAATCGTCTATTGCGCTTGAAGACAGTTGGGCCACCATCGGCGATCTGCTGGTGCCGGAAAAAGAGAGTTGGGGGCTACGCGGTGACCCCTGGCTGTGGAGAGAGCTGCGTAAATCCACGTCGCGCATTCCATTACCCGATACCCAAACAGAGCTGACAGCCCTGCTGCATAATCTGGTGCTGGCACATACCAATACCACCCGACTGGACGGTGATGCCATCTATATTGCCCGCTTCAGTCGTGGCGGCATGAGCAGCGGCCATCTCTCGCTGCGTTTCTGGGAGCAGGAGGGCATTCCGACGATCGTCGAACGGGCTGGGTGGCAAAGGGAGATGTGGGGGAGGGGGGGACCGTAACAAATTTAAGCTTTCCTGAATCTACCTTCCTGTTTTAGACAATCAAAACGCCATTTTCGGGTGTACATAACACGGATTGTATATTCTTTTTTGTATATACAATCAGGGAGGGTACACTATGCCAATGGAGTTTGAATGGCACTCGGACAAGGCTGATCGTAAGGAGAGAAATCGATATGAGCATGATTAAACATAAACGTGGCGACACGCTTGTTCTGAGTGCTGAGCATCAGGCTGAACTGAAGACGCTATCGAATAAAGCAGATGATGTCATTGATTATATTGATATTCCTCCGACAGACGATGCGCAGTGGGCTGAAGCAGCACGCGGCAAATTTTATCGCCCGCTAAAAACTCAGGCCTCCGTCAGAATTGATGCTGATGTTATGGAATGGCTGAAGCGGCCCGGTAAAGGCTATCAGACCCGCCTGAATGCTATTCTGCGTGACGCCATGCTGCGCGACCTGAACAAGAAATAAAAATAACCAATACACTATTGCGTTAGCCCTGCCACTTGCAGGATCTTCTCATTACCCGTTACGCGAGATCGAAAAATGGCAACTGAACTGGTGGGAATAAGCTGGGACGCGACTGTCATCCCGAATGTCAAAAACGTGGGCACACGCGTAGCGCTTTTCACGTTCAAAACGCATATGGCAGGCTTTGTATGGGACGCCGCCCAACTTGAGAACAACCCTTATACCTATGTTGAAGTTAAAACCTTGCTCGACGGTGTGACGGTAGGGGGACACAAAGTCAGCGATACTGAGCAGGTACTCAATCTGGCTGACAGCAGCAAAAAGCTCATTGAACTGGTGAATACGGGACGATTTGATCTTGATAAAAAAACGTTCACACTTTTGCACAGCATTATTGCTCGCAATGAAGCATTAGAGTGGGGCGTCTTTCGAGGCGAGGGCGACGAAGTGCACTACAACGCACGCGTCCATCTCGGTGAGCTCGGCACGCATTTTCCTCCTGCGACAGAAGCCGGCGCGCCAGAGTTGAATCGTATTTTCGTCGAAGGAGTGAGCAAGATTAAAACGCTTCCCCCCTTTGAAGGTTCGCTCATCATGTTTCTGTTTGGGGCTTATTTTCAGTTTTTCTTCGATGGTAATAAGCGTACCAGCCGCCTGATGATGAATGGCTGGCTAATGAAACATGGGTATAACCCGATTAGCATTCCAGCCGCACGTGCGCTGGAGTTCAACAGCAAAATGGTGAAGTTTTATCACAGCCAGGATGCCACCGACATGCTCGATTTTCTGGTGTCGTGCTATCAAGAATAGTGTCTGCACGGCCCGGCACGCCTTTATCAGGTAGCAAACGTTCAGCAAGGCCACGTTTATGTGGCCTTTCGCATTCCATGCTGTTTCTCCCCCAGGTTTCTTGATAGTTACCCTGGTAACTATTATCCTCCTCAGCGTTAAATGAGGAGCCTCCCGTGACTGAAGATGAACGCTTTGCCCGCCGACCGTTAGGCATGCGTATGGCGATGATTGTGCGCCAGTGGCGTGCGACTATCGATCACGCGCTGGCAGATACCGGGCTGACGCAGTCCGGTTGGACGGTGCTGATGCAGCTTCGTCAGTTAGGGAACAATGTCTCGGTCAGCGAACTGGCGGAAGTGCAGGGCATCGAACTGCCGCCGCTGATGCGCACCCTCTCGCACCTTGAGACTCAGGGGTTGATTGCCCGTACGATATCGCCGTACGACAAGCGCATCCGCCTGCTCACTCTGACGACTGCGGGTACGCTCATGCTGGAAAAGATTACCTGCGTGATTGAGGCCTGCCAGCAACGGGCAGCACAAAACATTCCGGCTGAGAATCTTGAGATCCTCAGCGCCACCCTGAATCAAATCGCCTGCAATTTACGCGTAATGCGTAATGAAGATAACAAGACTCAATAAATCATGATGACGCCAGAACAAAAATTTGCCCGCTGGGTAAGGGTCAGTATTGCCTCTTTCCTGCTGATGTTTATCTATTTTATCGTTGCTGATATCTGGATCCCGCTGACGCCGGACTCTACGGTAATGCGCGTGGTGACGCCGGTTTCCTCGCGCGTGGCGGGCTATGTCGCCCAGGTACACGTGCAAAATAACAGCCTGGTGAAAAAGGGCGACCTGCTGTTCGAGCTGGATGCGACGCCGTTTATTAATCAGGTCGAAGCCGCAAAAATTGCGCTGGCGCAGGCCAGGCTGACCAACCAGCAACTGGATGCACAGATTGCGGCGGCCCAGGCGAACCTGAAAACAGCGCAGCTTACCGCGCAGAACGACAAAGTGACCTATGACCGTTACCAGCGTTTAGGCACCATGCAGAACGTCTCTCAGTCCGATCTCGATAAAGTGCGTACCACCTGGCAGAGCAGCGTGCAGTCGGTTAACAACCTGAATGCCAGCATCCACGCGCTGGCTATTGAGCGTGGCGAGCGGGACGATAGTCGCAATGTGACGCTACAGAAATACCAGAACAGCCTCGAACAGGCACAGCTGAACCTCGGCTGGACGAAGGTCCGTGCAGAGATGGATGGCAAGGTCAGCAACCTGCAACTCAGCCCCGGCTTTTATGCTGCCGCAGGCAGTGCCGCACTGGCGCTGGTGCATGACGATGCCGATATCGTGGCCGATTTCCGCGAGAAGAGTTTGCGTCATACCCATCCGGGGACCGATGCGGCGGTGGTGTTTGATGCCCTGCCGGGGCAGGTATTCCGCGCCCATGTGACCAGCAGCGATGCTGGCGTACTGGCAGGCCAACAGGCGGTAAACGGCTCGTTGTCTGAACCGGAAACCTCCAACCGCTGGGTGCGTGATGCCCAGCGCATGCGTATTCACGTCGCGCTTAATGACCCGCTGCCCGACAACCTGCCAACCGGCGCGCGTGCGACCGTGCAGCTTTATAACAGCGAAGGCGTTTTTGCCCGCTTCTTCTCCGGGCTGCAAATCCATCTGGTGAGCTGGTTGCACTATGTCTATTAATACCCTGGCGCGGGTTTTCACGCCGCACGGCAACATCGTCTACACGGCGAATGATTTTCGCCAGACCCTGCGTATCGTGTTCGCCGGGATGATTGCGCTGAGCATTTCAAGTTTCTACAACACCAGCTATGGCGTGTTCTACGTCGTCTATCCGGTCATGCTGCTTTCGCTGGTGCCGGTGTTTAACCGCCACGTAGCGAAGCAGTTCATCTTTAGCGCGGTGATCAACTGCGTAGAGATGGTGCTGATCATTGGCTTCCTGGCGAAGTGGCCAGTGATAATGACGCTGGTGGTGTTCGGTCTCTACGTGATGCGCTTTCGCTTTATGAGCAAAGGGCCGCTGTTTCTGTTCGGCTCTGCCGGGGTGGTGTGCCAGAGCACGATGCTCAACTTTATGAGCTACCCGACCAGCGACTGGCATACGCTGATTTTCTCTAATATTGAAGCCAGCGTGATGGCGGTGATGCTCAGTGCGCTGATGAACTACCTGATCCCGGATGTGGCCCCGCGTAATCCCCCTCCGAGGATCGAGAAAAGCGATGCCCGGGTGCGCCATGAATCGCTGCTTTCCGGCACGGTGGCGACGATGATCTTCGTGGTCTTCCAGCTCAGCGATCTCAGCGACTCCTTGTCGGCACTCATGGCGGGGGTGCTGATCCTCTTCCCGATGCATTATCGCGGGGCGGTGATGAGTTCCATCTGGCGCGTGGTGGGGGTGATGCTCGCCTGTCTCTATATTCTGCTGGTGCAACTGGTGCTCTATAACCACAGTAGCCATATGTTGCTGATGATGCCGCTGATAGGCCTTGGGCTGGCGTTTAGCGCGCGGCTGCACGTGATGGAAAAGGTTGGTGCTGGCGTGGGGTTTGCCAGCGTCACGACCATCGGCATTATGTTTGGGCAGAATCTGCACCCCGACACGGATCTGGTGTTCAGCGATCTCTACCGTATTGTCTCGGTCACGGTCGCTTTACTGGGCACGCTGACGATGGTCTTCCTGGTGCACCTGATCCTGAACCGCTTCGAGGCGACGCGATTCGTGATTGAGGATCAATAGATTTTCTTCAGATCCATCTCTTCCTGAATATGTTCGCTGTAGGCCACGTGGGTGCGGATCGCTTCGTCGATCCCGGCGTTAAACAGCACCGGGCCAAGATTCTCGATAACGAAATCCACGAAAAACTCGGCGTCGAATTGCTCCAGTTCGAGGTCGAAATGTTCGGTGCAGTAGTGCTGAAGTTTTTCGCGTAGCAGATCGCGTTCGCCGTGGCTGAGATCAATTTTGCTCATGAGAATGCCTTAAAAAAGAAAAGGGCATCATAGCAGAGATGGGGGAGCAGGCGACGACAGCGCCACCCGCCCAACGTCCTCACCCACTGCGCTCACTGCGGCAGTGCCGTGGCGGGGGATTAGCGATCAGCAGGCAGAGATGACGGGCCGTCAGCGGCGTTTTCGTATTGCTTCACCCGGCGTATCAGGCTTAACAGGCACATGACCGCCAGCCCGCCTGCTACCAGCGCCAGCATATGGAACGGGATCCGCCCGCCGGCAGAAAACCACAACCAGCGTGCCCCCTCAATGGCGAGGGCAACGGTGCTCAGCACCACAATGTTAAGGGAGGCGGAGACGGTGCCTTTTGGCAGATCGTTGGAAAAAAGGGTGAAGCGGTAAAGCGTGGAAAAAATCAGCCCGATGCCAAAAGCATAAAAACTGGTGCCTGCCACCGACCACAGCCAGAGGTGCGGAAAGAGCAGGTTTCCGGCAATCAGCATCACCAGCCCGGCAAGCTGGAACGGTATCGAACGGCGAATATAACGCGGATCGGTGGGATCCTCGACAAAACGCATCATGACGATATTGGCCGCGATCAGCGCGCCAAAAACCGGGATCTGCGCCCAGGCAAACTCCGCCGTGGTCATGCCGCCTGTATCAATGAGGATAACCGGCGAGACGGCGACCCAGGTCATCAGCGGGATGTAATAGAGTGCGAGCGTGGCCGCGCCATTGAGGAATACGCGGTTACGAAACACGGCATAAAAGTCCTGCGCCACCGCTTTCGCCCGCAGGGGCGCGTTCTGCTTTTTAACGGTTTCTGGCATTGCCAGTACAAGGCTAAGCCAGGCGATAAAACCGAACGCGGCGATCACACCGAAGATCACCTTCCAGTGCACGAAGTGCATTAAGGCCGCGCCGCTTAGGGGGCCTATAACCGGGGCGAGCAGGACGACCGAGGTGATCATCGACATCAGTTTGATCGCTTTCGTCGGCTCAAAGGCTTCCTGAATGGTGACGTAACCCACGGTGGAGATAAAACAGATGCTGGTGCCCTGGACAAAGCGCGCCACCAGGAATTGCTCAAAGCTGGTGGTGAACAGGGTGGCGATGCAGGCCAGGGTAAAAACCAGCGCGCCGGTCAGGAGAACCGGGCGGCGGCCAATTCTGTCCGAGAGTGGCCCGAGCAGCCATTGCAGCGCCATGCCGCCCGCCATATACAGGCTCACCGAGAGCGGGGCCAGGCTGACGTCACCGTCAAAGTCGCGCACCACCTGAATGATCCCCGGCTGGATCATATCGGTAGTCAGATAGGCGGCAAAGTCATACAACACCAGCGCCATCGGGAAAATAAAGGCCCCGCCGTAGCGAGCGAAAAAAGCAGACTTCCATGGCATAACCGACTCCTTTTAGGGCTTAAAAACAGATCCAGTGTGCTGGCAGACAATTTTTATGTCGAGGATAATAGGCTGTTTTTTATCCACCTGAGAGCGCGAGTAGCGAAGGGACCTGCGACAGCAGATAAAGCACCAGACCAATACTACCGCCGACCAGGGTGCCATTAATGCGGATAAACTGCAGGTCTTTACCGATATTCAGCTCAACCTGATGTGACATATCCCGTGCATCCCAGCTTTTTACCGTATCGCTGATGTGGCGGGTCAGGAAGCGGGCGAAATCAGGCGCGACGCTGTGCGCCGCCTGCTCCAGGTGCTCGTTCAGCGAGGTGCGCAGGGCGTTATCCGCCAGCAGGGTTTCACCAAACCACAGGCCTGCTTCGGTGATACGCAGCCTGATGCGGGAATCGTCGGACTGCATGTCGGTTTTAATCCATGCCCGCAGATCGCCCCACATCTCCCCCAGATAGCGGTTAAAGGCCTCGTCTTCTTTCAGATACTGCTTGATGTTGTCGGCGCGGGCCGCCATCTCCGGGTCGTGTTTCAGGTTGTCGATAAGCTTCAGCGCGGCGCGGTCAAAGGCGCGACGGATCTGGTGCGCGCTATCATGGGTGACATCATCCAGCAGGGTGTTTACCGCGCGGGTCACCATCTCGGCACTTTGCTCGCCGAGCCATTCGGTGGGAAGGATTTTGGCCTTACGGGGGTGTTCGGTCTTCAGCCAGCGCACAACCTGAGTGGCGATGAACTCGCGGCTACTCTCTTTTTGCAGCAGTTGCATCATCTGGCCGATCAATGCATCAAGCAGGACCTGGTGGCGCTGGTTTTTGGTCATGCTCTCCAGCATCGAGGCGCTGGTCTGGGTTAAATCCACCTTATCGATGGCGCGATGAACGGCTCGCTTGAGCAAGTTTTTGATCCGCGTATCGTCGGCCAGTTCCATAAACCCGCTCATCACCTGAAGCAGATGCTGGCCCACGCGGCGGGCGTTATCCGGCTGGCTGAACCAGGCACCAATCATCTGCGCGGGCTGGTGGCGATGAATCAGCTCTACCAGCGATTGGGTATCAAGGAATTTTTCCTGCACGAACTGGCCGAGATTGTCGCCAATCCGGTCTTTGTTGCGCGGAATGATCGCCGTGTGACGCGAGATGAACGGAATGGGTACGCGACGAAACAGCGCCACCACCGCAAACCAGTCCGCCAGGGCGCCGACCATCGCCGCTTCGGCAATCGCTTTCACTCCGCTTACCCAGAAATTAGGTTGCAGAAAGAGGGTGGTAGCAAAGACCGCTGCGGCAATCAGCAGTAATGAAAGCGCCAGCCGTTTGGCGCGTTTGAGTTCGGTAATTTTATCCATGGTGTTAAGCATAGAGCCAGGCGGTGAATTTCGCAGAGTTTTCAAGGTGCAACAGAAAGCGGATTATTTCCCCTCACCCTCACCCTCACCCTCACCCTCACCCTCACCCTCGCCCCACCGGAGAGAGGGTGAGGGGAATATGCGGCTCTGATGGTCGTTCCGTTCACCTTATGTTCCTTGCTTTTCTGTAGCAACAGAACCCGTGAACGTGCCAGGGTGGTTCACCGTGCACTGAACCCAGGATCCTGGACACCAGATTTCTCAGTCTGGAGGTTCAGTACGATGAAATATCCTTTTCACATCCGGCTTGCTGCTGTTCAGCATTACATGGCCGGGCATTCCTCTATCAAGGAAACGGCCCGCCTGTTCAGTGTTGGCAGGACACCGCTGACCCGCTGGCTGCGGGCCTTCAGACGCCTGGGTAAAGCCGGGCTGGAGGACCGTCCTGCCCGTGCCTATACTGCAAAATTCAGGCTCCGCGTTGTCCGCTACGTCATTGAAAACAGGTGCAGCTACGCGGAGGCTTCCGTGCGCTTCGCTATCCCCAATGAATCCCTTATTCTCGACTGGATGAGGCGTTACCGGAAAGGGGGTAAAAAGGCGCTTCACTCTGCCAGACCCGGACCCGCTATGTCACAGAAAAAGTACATTCCTGGCGCGAAGCCATTCAGTGAAATGACCCCGAGAGAGCTTCAGAGGGAACTGGAATATCTGCGTGCGGAAAATGCTTATTTAAAAAAGCTGAAAGCCCTGAGGGAGGAAAGCGCGCTCAGGGAGCAGCAAAAAAAACCAGAATAGTGCAGTCATTACTGGCGGCACACAGGCTGCCCTGCCTGCTGTATGCCGCGCGACTGTCACGCAGCACGTATTATTATCATGTCTCGCATCCAGCACATGATACTGAACGTTATGCGGAGGCCGTCAGCGCGATGAAGGCCATCAGCCAGCGGCATGCTCAGCGTTATGGCTACCGCAGAATGACAAAAGCGCTGCGTGATCAGGGCTTCATGCTCAATCACAAAACCGTGCGCAGGCTGATGAAAGAACACGGCCTGACCTGTCAGCTGCGCCGGAAAAGATATCGCTCGTACATGCCGGATGCCGGGCTGGCATCCTCTAATCTTCTTGCCCGGGACTTCAGCGCTGAACGAAGTGGGATGAAGTGGTGTACGGATGTGACGGAGTTCCGGGCCGCGGGGCAGAAACTGTATCTGTCTGCCCTGCAGGATCTGTTCAACAATGAAATCGTGGCCTGGAATATGTCGACCAGCCCGTCACAGCCTCTGGTCTGCAGGATGCTGCAAAGGGCAGTGAAAGCCGGCAGACACAAAGAAGGTCTGATATTACACAGCGACCAGGGCTGGGCTTACCGGACACCGGCATGGCGGTTAATGCTGGAGAAAGCCGGGATAACCCAGAGCATGTCGCGTAAAGGGAACTGTCTTGATAACGCAGTGATAGAAAACTTCTTCAGCCATCTGAAGGTGGAGATGTACTACCGTAAGAAATACGGTTCCGTGAAAGAACTGGAGCGCGATATCAGGGTGTATATCCGCTACTACAATAACGAACGGATCAGCCTGAAAACGGGCGGGATGAGCCCGGTGGCATACCGGGCTCAGGCAGAAAGACACGAATAAAAAAGTGTCCAGGAACTGGGGTTCAGTGCAACCGCCACCACCCTGGCGACCCGGGCTCCCGGCCAGGAAAATCGCCGCTGGCGCGGTCCACTCAGCTTCTCCTTCAGGCTAATCGGGGACGGGCGAAGGTAACGTCCCTGTAAAGTCGCCCTCGCCGCGCATCCCTGCGCGGCGCCCCGGCCTTACGGATACGCTTCGTCGATTTTCAGCCGGACCCAGTCATCGCGGTGACTGTTTTATTCCCAGGCGCAATGTTATCGCTGTAAAACGTAATATTACCGGGGATTCCTCAGCCCCAAAGGGGCGAGAGAGAAAAGCTGAGCAGGCCGCATAAGCAATGATTGCATCCTGATGTGCCACGGGTATGGTAGTCGCAGAAACAAGGGAGAAAGGAATGACTGACATGACACTCACGATAATGGCTGCCGTGCTGGCTGCGCTGGCAGGGGGCGTTTTTGGCTGGCTGCTGACAAAGATAACCTTCGCGCAAAAAATTGCCGCCCTTGAACACGACAACGACCAGGCCGAAGACGAACTGGCAGCAACGAAAAAAATGCTGCGTGAGCAGGAAGGGAAAGCCGAAGCGCTACGCAATGAAAAGCACCAACTGGACGTAGAGACCAGCGTGCTTCGCCAGCAGATAAACGACCTCAAATCGCGAACGGCAGAACTACTCCAGCGTCTGGGAAAAACAGAGGATCAATTAACGGATGAACGTCGTCTGTCAGCACAGCTTGACCACGACTATACCGAGCTGAAAACGACCCTGACGCAGCGCGAGCAGCATTTTCAGGCACAGTTAGCGAATCTGGATGAGACCAAAAAGTCTCTGTCGCGCGAGTTTGAAAACATCGCCAACAAGATTTTCGAAGAGAAGGGCAAAACCTTTACCACCACCAGTAAAACCAGCCTGGACGACATGCTCAAGCCGTTCCGCGAACAGATTGAAGGGTTCCAGAAACGGGTCAACGAGGTGCATGACGCCTCAATTCGCGGTAACGCCGACCTCAATGCCGAGATCAAAAAGGTGCTGGAGATTGGCCTGCAGATGAGCGCCGAGGCGACCAACCTGACCTCCGCCCTGAAGGGGGATTCTCAACAGCGCGGGGCCTGGGGGGAGGCGCAGCTACGACGCACTCTTGAGATGAGTGGGCTGGTAGAAGAAGAGCATTACGAAGTGCAGAGCGCCTTCCGGGACGAAGAGGGTAAGCGCAAACAGACGGATTACCTGATTCGTTTGCCGGGCAACAAACACATCATCATCGACAGCAAAGTCTCTCTCAATGCCTACGACCGCGCCTGTTCTGCTGAGACGCCGGACGAACAAACGCGGGCGATGGACGACCATATTATGGCGGTGCGCCGTCACATTGACGATCTTGCCTCGAAGGATTACACCAACCTGGCGGGCATTCGCAGCCCCAGTTTTGTGCTGATGTTTATGCCTATCGAAGCAGCCTACATCGAGGCGCTGAAAACCAACAAAGGGCTGTTTGAATATGGCTATCGTAAAGGCATTGTGCTGGTCTCTCACACGACGCTTATCCCTATTCTGCGTACCGTTTCCAATTTGTGGATGATTGAGCGCAGCAACAGTGAAGCACGGGAAATCAGCGAACGCGCTGGGGAAATCTTCAATAACGTCTGTCTGGTGGCAGACCGATTAGGCAAGCTCGGCGGCACGCTCTCTACTGCCAGCAATCAGTATAACGCTACCATCACTGCACTGGTGGGCAACCAGGGGCTGTACGGCAAAGTGGAACGTTTTGGCAAACTCTCCGAGAAGGTCAATAAAGAGCTACCGAAGCTGGAGCTGTCGCATCGGGACTTTGAACATGAGCGCCTGACGCTGATTGCCGAGGCGCTGACGGAACCTGAGAGTGATATTGTGCCGAACGGGAGTGAGAGCCAATCCAGCGATATCACCCTAAATGGGCCAGTTAGCGCGTAACTTTTTCAGATTTTATTATCTTCATCTTGTAGCTACAATGTGGCTACAAATGAGGAGGATCTATGGACTCTGTTATTCGATCGCGGATCGACAAAGGGCTTAAAGAGCGTGCCGGTTCGGTGCTTGAAGGCTGTGGCCTGAGCTGGAGCGTGGCTATCCGTTTGTTCGCTGAGCAAATAGTGAAAAATGACGGGCTGCCATTCGAAGTTACCCGCAAACCTAATGCCCGTTTGCTAACAGCAATGCGCGAAGCAGATGAGATTATCACGCACCAGCATGGACGCTTTGAGAGTGCGCAGCAGCTTATGGACAGCCTGAATGATGGTAAAAAGCAAACGGACTAGCTTGCCCTTTCGATCGGACTATACGCGATCTTTTATCAAAGCCTGGGAGCGCTATAACAAAGCCGGGCGCAGAGACATGCATGAAACTGCCGCTGTAATGACGATGGTTCTTTCAGGCAATCCACTGCCAGCGCACTACAATGACCACGCCTTAACAGGGAATATGCAAGGTTTCAGAGAGTTGCATTTGGGCGGGGATTATTTGCTGATCTATAAAGTTGAATACGGCAAACACCTGGTGGTGTTTACCGATTTAGGCACGCATGCAGAATTGTTTGATTAAATGATTCAGGTTTATCTGTCTCTAATCATACACTTGAGTGATTATCAGGGTTTCCATCTGCGAAGCGGCGTTTCCTGCTCATAGGGCATAGGCGACGGGGTCGAGATAAATTCAATGATCGTGCCCCAGGGCGTGCGGCCATAGCAGAACACGTTGCCGTCTCCCACTTCGGTGGGAAAGCCCAGCGGCTGAGGCTGAGTGAACACCTCGCCGCCTGCGTCAGAGAAACGCGCCAGAGCGGCGTCTACGTCATCGCTGTAAACCGCAAAATGCTGTAAGCCGAAATCATTCGGACGCAGCGGCTCACGCTGCGATGGCCCCTGCATCTGAAACAGCTCAATACCCGGCCCATGATGTAGCTTGAGCATTCTGACGGCTTTCACCACCGTGCCAGGGACCAGATTCAGCGTTTTTTGCTGCGCCTGTTCATCCGGGCTTTCATCCTCCAGCCCCACCGATTCATAAATCAATTCCGCCCCGAGAGCGGCAGATAAAAACGCCGTTGCAGCCTGAATGTCCGGGACTGTTATGCCGATATGATCGATTCCACGAATGCTGTGCTTCATTGAGCCTCCTGTTGATGCATCTCTGAAAAGCATAGCATTTCGTGTATACGGGCTATTTTTGAGGACGCATCAACCCTGCAAAAGCATCGCGGATCTCTTGTTCAGGAAGCTGAATGCCGATAAACACCAGCGTACTGTGTGGGGTTTCCTCACCCCAGGGGCGATCCCAGTCGGCGCTATAAAGTCGTTGCACGCCCTGGAACAGCAGGCGGTTGGGTTCGCCATCGATCCACAGCATGCCTTTGTAGCGCAGCAGCTTATCGGCAAAGGAGAGCAGCAGATTTTCCATTACTCGCGAAACGTCGCTGATATCCACCGGGTAGTCCAGCTCCACCACAATCGATGAGACATCGTTTTGCTTGTCGGCGATAAAGTGAAAACGCGGTTTGCCGGGCAGGACGTTCTCTTCCAGCATAAAACCGCTGGTGTTGAACAGGGCGGCCAGGTTGATATCCCCGTGAGTCACGGTATACACCGGGGCGCGGGCGTTGATGCGGCCGAGGCGTTCACGCAGCTTTTCGCTCTCACCGGCGACATCGGTTTTGGTCAACAGAATGCGGTCGGCGTAGCCCACCTGGGACTGAGCGATGGTGAACTCGTCCATCTGCTTGTCGGCATGTACCGCGTCTACCAGCGCAATCACGCCGTCCAGCAGGTAGCGTTGGCAGAGAATTTCATGGGAGAAAAAGGTCTGAATGATCGGGCCGGGATCGGCCATGCCGGTGCACTCAATCACCAGGCGGTCAAAGGCGATGTCGCCTCGGTCGAGGCTATCGAGCAGGTCTAACAGTGCATCTTCGAGTTCGTTTGAACGGGTACAACAGATGCAGCCGTTGGTCAGGGTTTTAATTTGCGTCGCCCGGTCGCCAATCAGCTGATCGTCAACAGAGACTTCGCCGAACTCGTTTTCAATGACGGCGATTTTAAAACCGTGTTGTTCATTGAGAATGTGGCGCAGCAGGGTGGTTTTGCCCGCGCCGAGAAAACCGGTGAGTAGAGTGACTGCAATCGGTGTCATTTTGCCTCCATTAGCAACAGCGCACGCCGCCTTCGCCACTTCCGCCGTAGCGCGCTTCCTGGCGTTCACGGAAGAATTCGTTGTAGGTCATATACGGCTTATCCGGATGGTTGGTCTTCATATGTTCAACGTAGTTGTCATAGTCCGGAATGCCAATCAGCATTTTCGCCGCCTGACCGAGGTATTTTTTTGCCTGACCTAAGTTACCAAACATTATAGGTTCCAGATAACGAATAAAGCCCGGGGATGTGAATCCACCGGGCGTTGTTCCCCTCACCCCGGCCCTCTCCCCAAAAGGAGAGGGGGAAAGACGGGTTTAGTGGTGTGAAGAGGTCTTCACGCCGCCTTCAGGTACCGGCACGTACGGCGTTTCTTTATCGGTACGCACGGTGTTGTTACGCACCTGCAGCCAGGTCTTAATGCCGTAGAAGATGATGCTGTAGACCACCACCAGGAACAGAATGCTTAAGCCCGCGTTGGTGTAGTTGTTCACCACGATATGGTTCATATTCGCAATCTGCTGGGCAGTCAGGTCAGCGCCGCCTGCGGCAATTTTCTCTTTGTACTGGTTAGCCATGAAGAAGAAGCCTTCCAGCTGCGGGTTGGTGCTGAACAGTTTCAGACCCAGCGCCCAGGTGGTGCACAGCAGCAGCCACAGAGCCGGAACCACGGTGACCCAAATGTATTTGGTGCGCTGCATTTTGATCAGTACAACGGTACCCAGTACCAGCGCCACGGCGGCCAGCATCTGGTTAGAGATACCGAACAGCGGCCACAGGCTCTTCACGCCGCCCAGCGGATCGACCACGCCCTGATACAGCAGATAGCCCCAGAGACCAACGCAACCTGCGGTACCGATAATGCCGGCAACCAGAGAGTCGGTTTTCTTCAGGAACGGCACGAAGTTACCCAGAAGATCCTGCAGCATAAAGCGGCCCGCACGGGTACCCGCATCCAGTGCGGTCAGGATAAACAGCGCTTCAAACAGGATACCGAAGTGGTACCAGAAGCCCATGTCTGCCATCGGCATGATTTTATGGAAGACGTGAGCGATACCTACCGCCAGGGTCGGTGCGCCACCGGCACGGTTCAGAACAGAGGGTTCGCCGATGTCTTTCGCGGTCTGCATGATCTGCTCAGGAGAGATGACAAAGCCCCATGAGCTGACGGTCGCTGCCGCGTGTGTGCTGACGTCCTTAAGCTGCGCCATGATCATGGCGGCGTTGTCGCCACCCATTTCATGCAGGTTCGGCATGGTGATGCCGAGGCCCGCAGGCGGGGTGTTCATCGCGAAGTAGAGGCCCGGTTCGATGATAGACGCGGCAACCAGCGCCATCACTGCCACGAAAGATTCCATCAGCATGGCGCCGTAACCGATAAAGCGGGCATCGGTTTCGTTGGCCAGCAGTTTCGGTGTGGTACCGGAAGCAATCAGCGCATGGAAGCCTGAAACGGCGCCACAGGCGATGGTGATGAACAGGAACGGGAACATGGCCCCTTTCCACAGTGGACCGGTACCGTCAATGTACTGCGTAACCGCAGGCATTTTCAGTTCCGGGTTCAGGATAACAATACCCAGCGCCAGACCAACGATCACACCGATTTTCAGGAAGGTGGCCAGGTAGTCACGTGGTGCAAGAATCAGCCAGACCGGCAGCAGCGCGGAGATAAAGGCATAGCCAATCAGCGCGAAGGTGATGGTGGTGTCTTTGAAGGTCAGCGCCGGGCCCCAGTACGGGTCATGGGCAATGATGCCGCCGAAGTAAATGGAGGCCACCAGCAGCACGATACCAATTACAGAAACTTCGCCCACACGACCGGGGCGCAGGAAGCGCATGTAGATACCCATAAACAGGGCAATCGGTACGGTGGAACAAACGGTGAACACACCCCATGGGCTTTCGGCCAGTGCTTTCACCACGATCAGTGCCAGTACGGCAAGGATAATGATCATGATTAAGAAACAACCGAACAGTGCGATGGTGCCTGGAACGCGGCCCATCTCTTCTTTAATCATCTCACCCAGAGACGCGCCGTTACGGCGAGAAGAGATAAACAGCACCATGAAGTCCTGCACCGCACCGGCCAGCACCACGCCTGCCAGTAGCCACAGCGTGCCAGGCAGATAACCCATTTGCGCCGCGAGAACCGGCCCAACCAGCGGACCTGCGCCAGCGATAGCCGCAAAGTGGTGACCAAACAGCACGTAGCGGTTGGTTGGCACGTAGTTCAGACCGTCGTTGTTGATGACTGCCGGAGTGGAGCGCGTCGGGTCCAGCTTCATCACTTTTTGTGCGATGTAGAGGCTGTAGTAGCGGTAGGCCACGAGGTAAACAGAAACAGAGGCAACCACAATCCACAGCGCGCTGACGTGCTCACCGCGGCGTAACGCCACCACGGATAAACAGAAGGCGCCGAGGATGCCGAGAATCACCCAGGGTATATGTTTGAATAGCTTTTTAGTATCCATATCAGACCTGATTATCAGAAAAATGGAATGAGAGTTGATGTGTTGAAAGTCGATTTTTGCTGGTGGCGATCATGACAAATTACAAGCGTAAAAAGGGGGCGATTTGACTGAGTGGTGGGAAAGCGGGGGTAAGCGGTCAGCCATGCAAGTAAGCGGTTTTATACGGCGTTAAGCGGTTGAGATTGTGTGATGACGATCACGCCCCGTTGGGCAGTTACCCTGATTTTATTCTGCGGTTATAAAACAACATGTTGCAAAATTGTTAGTGTAAACAATCGGTTTTTAGCAGATCTGACTATAAAGTTTTCGCTTTCCAGGCCGAAAATTTGATATCTGGAAAAGGGATGAAAAAACATGTTAAACCGTATGAAACTTGTCACCAGTTTACTCTTGGTACTGGGACTTTTTGGCCTATTGCAACTCACCTCTGGCGGCTTGTTCTTTAATGCACTCAAGCACGACAAAGAAAACTTCACCGTTTTACAAACCATTCGTCAACAGCAGTCGACGCTGAATGCCAGCTGGGTTTCCCTGCTGCAAACGCGTAACACATTGAACCGCGCCGGGATCCGCTACATGATGGATCAGAATCAGATTGGCAGCGGCGCCACGGTTAACGAGCTGATGCAGATCGCCAGCACCTCGCTGAAACAAGCGGAGGTGAACTGGAAGGCGTATCAATCTACCCCGCGCGATCCACGTCAGAGCGAGGCTGCGGCAGCGGAAATCAATCGTACTTACGACATTTACCACAATGCACTGGCTGAGCTGATTCAGCTGCTGGGCGCAGGCAAAATCAATGAGTTCTTCGATCAGCCGACCCAGGGTTACCAGGATGCCTTCGAAAAGCCGTATGTTGATTACCTGCAACAAAACGATCGTCTCTACGCGATTGCGGTAGAAGAGAGCAATAGCTCTTACTCGACGGCCGTATGGATCATTATCAGTGTCTTGCTGGTTGTGCTGTTGGTTATCCTTGCAGCATGGGTCGGCATCAAACGTGGCATGATTGCTCCGATGAACCACCTGATCGAAAATATCCGTCATATTGCGGGTGGCGATCTGGAGCAGAAGATCAACGTTCATGGCACTAACGAAATGGGACAACTGGCAGAAAGCCTGCGTCATATGCAGAGCGAGCTGGTGCGTACCGTGGGTGATGTGCGTAACGGCGCCGATGCGATTTACAGCGGTGCGAGCGAAATCTCTGCGGGCAATAACGATCTCTCCTCCCGTACTGAGCAGCAGGCCGCGTCCCTGGAAGAGACTGCAGCCAGCATGGAAGAGCTGACGGCGACGGTGAAACAGAACGCCGAAAACGCCCGTCAGGCAAGCCACCTGGCTCTGAGTGCCTCTGGCACGGCCCAGAAAGGCGGCAAGGTGGTGGATAACGTCGTGCAGACCATGCGTGATATTACCGCCAGTTCGCAGAAAATTGCTGACATCATCAGCGTGATTGACGGTATTGCCTTCCAGACCAACATTCTGGCGCTGAACGCTGCGGTTGAAGCCGCACGTGCCGGTGAGCAGGGGCGTGGTTTTGCGGTGGTAGCCGGCGAAGTCCGTAACCTGGCCCAGCGCAGTGCGCAGGCTGCCCGTGAAATCAAAGGGCTGATTGAAGATTCCGTGAGCCGCGTTGAACTGGGGTCCACCCTGGTGGAAAGCGCCGGTGAAACCATGGACGAAATCGTCAGTGCGGTGACCCGTGTGACCGACATTATGGGCGAAATCGCTTCGGCCTCTGATGAGCAGAGCCGCGGCATCGATCAGGTCGGTCTGGCAGTGGCAGAGATGGACCGTGTGACCCAGCAGAACGCCTCACTGGTGGAAGAGTCTGCGGCTGCAGCGGCGGCTCTGGAAGAACAGGCCAGCCGTCTGACGCAGGCCGTTGCCGTGTTCCGTACGCGTCGTGTGACGCGCGAAACCGCAGCGGCTCCGGTGCTTCTCAAACCTAACTTGTCTAAACCACTGGCGGCGAAAGCCAGCGGTGGCGAAGAGAACTGGGAAACGTTCTAAGCCCCATGCGCCCTGCTGATGCGGGGCGCGTTTTACGCCTCTCCCTCATGCTATCCTTGTTTTAAACATGGAGACGCATTATGAACCTTACCCCCCTTTCCGCCCTTCACTACAGTAGCGAGCAGCTTGCCTGCTTTTTAGGCGCGTGTTTCGAAGGCTACAGCGTACCCGTTTCTCTCACCCCAGAACGTTTTGCCCTGCGTTTCGGCGCGGAAGGTATCAGCCTGACCGACTCTTGCGTCTGGTGGGAAGGGGAGACGCTGGTGGCGATAGCGATTATCACACGCCGTGCCGACACCGCGCGGCTGGCGGCGTATGCCCTGCGCCCTGCATACAGGGGGAAGGGCATCAGTAAGCGGCTACTGGCACCTCTGTTCGAGAGACTAAGAGAAAAGGGCGTCAGACAACTGCGGCTTGAAGTGATTGCAGATAACTCTGCCGGTATCGGTCTTTATCGAGCGCTGGGTTTTGAACAACATCGGGTGCTGCGAGGCTACCAGGGCGCGACCTCTTCCGCCTCCGGGGAAAACGTACTCCGCGATGTGAATCCGCTTGAGCTGGTCTGGCGAGCGGCGGGTGAAGTGAAAGACACGCTCCCCTGGCAACTCGATCCGCTTTCGCTCCTCACCCTGCCTTTTCAGGTGTATGAGTACCGTAAGCATGCGTATGCAGCCGTTTCAACGTTGATGGATACACCCTCGCTGCGTTTTATTTATGTTGAGCCGGAATATCGAGGTAACGGGTTTGCGCGCGAGATGTTGACGGTTCTTCATCACCGTTTTGCCGGGCTGAGTACACCGGTGGCGGTACCGGAGTCGTTTACCCCGCTGTTTACGCAAGCGGGGTATTCGATGATGGATATCAGGCAGTTGGAGATGCGGGCAGTGCTGTGATGCCCGCCGGATTTTTTAACCGTTGGTATTCACGACTTTGATTTCCACCATCCCAATCCCGAGGCTACGCGGGGAGTGGCCGAGAATATTGCCTTCATTCGTCGAGACCGGATCCGGCGGGACAATCACCAATGTATTACTGCGGCTCGGGTTGGAGAAACGGAGTGTAGTGGTAGACACGTCGTTGCCAAGCGTAAGCACCTGTTCCTCTTTGCCTACGCGCACCGGGATTGGCTTATTGGCATTCGGTCCAAACGCTTTTGCGGTGATCACCAGGTCAAAATTCGCCGGGAGCGGGTCGTTGAATTCAATGGAGACCTCATTCCCTAACTGGGCATTGGACCAGCGTCCCCAGCTTTCCGGGCGAGAGATCCCAGTAAACTTTTTCACCTCTTCCGGCGCGCCGGCAACGTTGAAGACGAAGCTATCTGCCTTGTAGCGAATATCATCATCGACGATTTTTAGCCTGTCGATGTTTTGCTTATAGCGATCGGTGCTGATCACCGTTTCTTTTATCGCGGTCTTGCCATTCCACTGCGCCTTATCGACCCGCTGTACACTTTGCTGCCCACCGAGCTGCCCCTGAGAGACGCACCAGTCGGTTGAGAGTGCGAGTTCCGGCGCCCACAGACGCGCCATTTTGTAGCACTGGTCAACCCAGACAAACTTATCCCGCGGCGCAAAATCAGCAAGCTGATAGCGCAACGGTGCCGAATACTCACTTTCCGGCAGGGGCTCGACCCGCTTGTCGGAAACTCGCACCAGCAGCGGCAGACGGAATTTGCTCCCGGAGAACGCGATCATCTGCTTATCCCGGTCGACAGTGAAGGCTTCCATCTTTTTCGGGAAATTCCACAGGCGGATGATGTCGGGTTTCCAGGCCAGGGCCTTTTCTTTCATGTTCAGGAAGATGCCTGAGAGTGACTGCCCGGAAAGGCTGCTACGCCCAAGGCCGATAAAGTTGTCACCGCCAAGGATATCAAGCACGGTGGCACCGTTATCCATGGTGTTGCGCTTCATGGACAGGGTATCTTGCTGCTCTTCATCGCCGCGGATAACGAAGAAGAGATTTTTACGATCCTCTTTATTCAGGTATTTCCACGCGGTGTTGTTCATGGCCAGATGATCGGAAGAGACGACGATCACCGTATCTTTAAACCAGGGTGAGGCTTTGATCTTATTGATAAGCGCAGCAATATGCTGCTGGCTACAGGTTACAGCGCTGAAGGATTGATTCGGTTTACCGTCAAATGCATAGCTCTTACGTTCACAGGTGCGGGAAATAAAACCATCAGGATGGTGGGTGTCAACGGTCAGGGCAAACAGGGAGAAGCGTTTGCCGGAGCGGGACAGCTCCTCGTATTTTTGCCACACCTCATCCAGCACGGTATCGTCGTAGAACCCCCAGTCATTACGGTAAGCCGGGTCTTTTACCTGCGTTTTTAGCTCTTCCGCGCCGATCAAATTATCGAAACCGTGGGATTTCAGAAAGACATCTTTCCCGGCGAAGCGCAGGTTAGCTCCCTGGATGAAATAGTTTTCATAGCCAGAATTCTTCAGGATATCGCCCAGGCACAGGTTCTGCGGAAAGAAGCTGGATACGGACGCGGATGCGTTACCTTCAAATGGGGCAAAAAGCGGAATACCGCACTGGGAAGCGACCATACCGGCAATGGTATAATCCGTTCCAGGCAGTTGTTCTGTTTGGGAAAAGTCCATCCCCTGGTCTTTCAGCGTGCCCAATTCTGGCGCAAGATCGGGGAAGGCGTCGTTATTGAAATAGGTCCGTTCAAGGCTCTCGCCGTAGATATAAACCAGATTGAGTTTTGGCTGAGGAATTTTTTTCGCTGGTTCTTTGTAGTAGGCAGCAAAGTCGGGATCGCCTTCCCGAGACTGAGATTTCACCAGTTCGGTTATCTGACGAAATGCCGGGCTGGCATCAACGGAGCCGAGCGCCAGCGCAAGTGCCAGCAGGCTATAGCCAAAGTGGTAAGGACGATGGCGACGGCGGCGCAGGACCCACCCCAGTGCACAAAAAACAGCTATCAGAGCCAACACGATGCCTGCACCAGGCAGAATGTATTTGCCAATACCGGCGCCTGTCAGGCTGCTGGTCAGCGTGTAAATAACCGCGTCAGTGATCCCCTCGCCAGTGAAGTAGTCGCTGGCGTACAGCGTGATGTTTAACACGACAAAGAAGCCCAGTACCAGCAAGGTGACAGTGAACCACCAGGTATTACGGCCCGCTTTCCATGCGTAAATCACCACAGATGCGAGAAACAGGGCAATTGAAAGTAACTCGGACAACCGGCTTTCCTCAATATGACCAGCTCACTGCTGGTGCTCGATCATTAACAAAGTGAAACAATTTAATGGCGATGTAACACAGCTGCAATTGTAGTGTCACGTTATTTGCAAGTTATTAGGAATCGGTTTAGATAAGCGGAAGTTTGATCGCGGTCGCTTCTGGATAAAAAGGCGGGCCGCATTGCGGGAACAGCACAAAGGGGGAACCGCGTTTGCCCGACGGTGGGCAAACGCGAGAAGATAATCTTATGACAGGAAGTTAACGCCCTGTTTTAACACGATGTCGCAGGCTTTGGTTTTCACTTTTTCCGCCAGCGGCGTGTTGCCAATATTACTCAGGTTAAGTTGTTCACCGTTTTTGGTGTTCAGCAAACCCTGCAGGCCTTCAAGATAGTTGGTGTCCTGCTTCTGCTCCGTGGTGCCCAGGCCGAGCTTATCCATCACCTGGTTTTTAATGTTTTCGGTGTTGGTCAGCGAAGCCAGCTTGTTTTTGGCGCAGTACGACATAATACCTGCCGCATTGTTCATGGTATCAGCGCTTAAAGACTGGCTGCCGCCGTTGAGCAAACCGGTGAGCGACGACAGGGATAATCCACCCTGCTGCGCGCCGTTATTTTGACTCAGCTGACTGGCAGCGCTGGAAAGGCTGTCTTGCCATGAGGCGGCAAAGGTCGTGCTGGAGAAGAGAGCGCCGCTGATAACGATGGCGCTTAAAAGGCGAGTGGTACATGACATAATCTGGAACCCTGGATGTGACGGCAAAGTCGACAGTATACACCCCGTGCGACCCGCTTTAATCAGAGGACAATTCTCAATACTCTTTTCCGGTCACGCGGCTACGGTAGCTGTCCCAGTTGAAGTTAACCCATAAACTGTTACCCAGCCGCATCCTGTCCATCACGCGTTCGCCAAGCAGTTTGTTCATCTCATCCATGGTGCTGTTGGTCAGCATGCCGGTGGGGCGCTTCGAGGAAGATCGTCGGTCAACAATCTGATTGATAATGACTTTTTCATAACGCGATTCGGTTTGCATACCGATCTCATCAATCACCAGCAGATCGACGCTGCTGAGATCGTTAAGCAACTGCTCTTCGCTACTCTCACGATTACCAAACGTCTCTTTCATGGCAGACATAATATCGGCCACCGTAATGATTAGAACCGATTTCCCGCGCAGCAGCAGCTCGTTACAAATGGCGGCAGCCAGATGATTTTTCCCGGTGCCGGGTTTGCCTGCAAAAATGAAGCTGGCGATATTACCGTCAAATTCAGCGACATACTGGCGAGCCTGGCCCAGCGCGCGCATCTGCCCGTCACACTCGACTTTATAATTTTCGAACGAGCAGTTCTGGTGCAGAGGACGAATGCCGGAACGGTTAAAGGTGCGTTGCATTTTCATTGCCCGGTTTTCACGCGCCAGCGCAGCCGCACGAATTTCACCTTGCTCTTTTTGCCAGGCCATCAGCTCTTCGCCCGTTTTAAAGGCGGGCTGAGTATTTGCAGGCATCATCTTTTGCAGACGTTTCATCAATTCGCCGACGTTTTTCATCGTTAACCTCTGAATCCCGGTGGAATATGATTATCAGGTTGGGAAATAGCGTTCACATCGCGCTTCGCTGAACCGCCCTGACTGCTGCGGTTTATCTGTACGCTACGTGCCAGTTTCTGCTGCCACTGAACGTGGTGAAAGACTTTTCCTTCGGCCTGCCAGTAAGCGACAAAAGCAGCCAGTTCTTCAGGCGTAACGGGCTGGGCCAGGGCTATGCCCCAGAGTGCCGCCATGCGCTGAAAGTCCGCATCGGGTTGCCAGTCGGCGTACATGGGAAATTTGCCCATCGGTATGCGCGTGGGGGCAGTAGAAGGTTCGTCAAAAAATTGGGTATCCAGTGCGACATCAATGGCCGGGCGTGCCAGACGCGCTTCCAGGGCCAGCAATTGTTCCAGACGTGCAGGCGTGACGGCATAAAACGCCGGCGCGTTATTCGCAAAGACAGCTACGGCGCCCTCATTCGTTCGCGCCAGAGCGCTTGCGTGATCGCGTATAAATTCATCAACACCAATAACAGTGGACGTCAGGATTCTGGAAGACATAACGCATTCTCAAAACATGAAAGACAGTACGGGCGCACCGCGTGGCGGATTCGCAGGCATAATGACACATAGTAACACAGAGCGGAGGAAGGAGATGGAGACGAAAAAGCCGGGTTGCCCCGGCTGTGTATTTCCCAATGGTGTTGGCTACCGGATCGATGGCGTGAGCCTGCCCGGTTTCGTATTACGCGATGATCGTTAAGGTCACATCAACGTTGCCACGAGTGGCGTTGGAATAAGGGCAAACGATATGCGCGGCATCGACCAGTTTTTTCGCTTCGGCTGGATCCATACCTTCAAGGTGGATTTTCAGTTCAACTTCAATCCCAAAACCTGTTGGCAACGGACCGATCCCGACGTTTGCTTCAGTAAAGGCATCTTTCGGCATGGTGAATTTGTCACGGCCAGCAACGAATTTCATCGCGCCCAGGAAGCAGGCAGAATAGCCAGCGGCAAACAGTTGCTCCGGGTTGGTGACTTCACCGCCCATGCCGCCCATCTCTTTAGGGACGCCGAGTTTAACATCCAGCACGCCGTCGGAAGAGGTTGCACGGCCATCACGGCCACCGGTCGCTTTGGCGTTTGCGGTGTAAACCACTTTTTCTAAAGACATAACAGGTTCCTTATCGTATTTGTCGGTTGCTATATTATAGTGCGCTATTTATCTATCAGCATAGCACCCCGGTTAAGAGGGCGTTATGCGCGTTGAAATTGTTGGCGAAGCACTTCAAGTTGCTGCTTCAGTACCATTAACTGGGCGTGGTCACAATCAAACGAACACATAACGGCATTCGGTATAGATTGCGCCTGCTGCTGTAAATCTCGTCCGGCATCGCTCAGGGTAATGACCACCTGGCGTTCATCCTGACGGGAGCGCTGGCGACGAATAAGCCCCGCGCTTTCCAGACGTTTGAGCAAGGGCGTCAGTGTCGCCGAGTCGAGAAAAAGGCGTTCGCCGATGTCCGACACCGTGACATCATCCTTCTCCCAGAGCACCAGCATCACCAGATACTGCGGGTAGGTCAGATTTAACGGCGCTAATAACTGCCGATACAGTTTATGCAGCGCCAGGTTTGTTGAGTAGAGTGCAAAACAAAACTGGTTATCAAGTTCAAGCTGCGCGTTCGGGGTGTGTTTTGTTTTCATGTTTATGAATATAGATAGTGCACGATTTAATTGCAAGTTATTTATGGGCAAATATAACGCAGTACCACCTGAACAGCCATTTGACGGTAGTGCTGACGCTGCTGCTGGTCTTCATCAGCCTCAAACAGCATGGAGAAGGAGTAACTGTTAGCGACATAGTGGAAACTAAAGCTGCTGATCACCCGGTGGAGGTCACGCGCACATACGCTCTGGTTAAACAGATGCTTCTTCTGCCCGCGCACTAAAATATCTTCCAGCAAGGTCAGGGCGCTCCGGTTGACATCGCGTAGCCAGGTCGACTGCTGGATATACCGCCCACGTTGCATGTTCTCCATACAGATAATACGAATAAAATCCGGGTGATCGGCGTGATAGTCGAAGGTGTTTTCAACCAGATGTACCAGGGCTTCTACGGGGGGGAGGGTAGTCAGGTTTAGCGCTTTCTCGCTGGCGCGAATCGCGGCATAAACATACTCCAAAACCTGTAAGTAGAGGTTTTCTTTAGTCTTATAGTGGTAGACCACCATGCGTTTGGTGGTCCCCGCTTTTTCAGCGATCTGCTCCATGCGCGCGCCATTGAGGCCATATTCTGCGAACAGCGCAATCGCGCTAAGGAAGATTTTGTCTTTCACCCGAGATTCATCAAAATCGTCGGGTGCATATAAACCCTGCTGTTCCACATCTTTTCCTTATCAACCACCTTAGGGATAAGGATTTTTTACCACGCTGGCGCAATAACTCAAAATTCACACCCGTGGGCGTTTGCGGTAAATCCACAATCCCGGAATCGACAGGCCAATCGACAGCGCGCCTACAATCGATGACGCTTTGAGGAAGTTGGTGAGCAGCAAAATCATCAGTTCTTCGCTGTAGCCAAGATGGCCAATTTTCACGGCAGAGATCATTGCGGTATACGCTGAAATGCCGGGGAACATCGGGATGACCGCCGCAACGGTAAAGACTTTAGGATGAGCCAGATACCAACGCGACCAGTGAATCCCGATGCTACCGACCAGCATCGAGGCGACAAACGTTGACCATTCAATGTTGAACCCCCAGTAAACCATAGCGAAGCGGGTGCCGTGGCCAATGGCACCCAGCAGCGCACACCAGGGCAGCGCGCGGTGTGGCACGTTAAAGACCATCGCAAAACCCACGGCCGGAATGGCTGCAAGCAACATATCCTGAATAAGCGCCAGTAAAAACCAGATTACATCCATCCGCGCAGCCCCCATAAAGTCATTGCCATGACCACGCCGATACAGGTAGCCAGCGTGAGCAAGCTGGCGATTGCCCAGCGGGCGAGGCCGGTGTTGATGTGACCTTTGAACATGTCTGCGACGGCATTAATTAGCGGAAAACCCGGAACGAGTAGCAGAACGCTTGCCGCCATGGCGACGGTAGGGGTATGTATAAAAACAGGTAGCGTCAGCATCAGGCCAGAAACGGTAGTGGCAACGAAGGCGGTGATGCAAAAGTTAATTTGTGGATGCATATGCCGGTTCGCCAGCACCAGGCGGACATACATTGCCACGCTGCTGGCGCAAAAGGTGATAAAGGCGCCATCCCAGCCGCCGTTATTCAACCGGCAAAAACAGGCGCAGGAAAGACCGACCATGACCGTGACCAGCCAGCGTGGGTAACGCAATGGCTTAACCTGAGCGAAACGTTTTTCAACATCGCGCGCATCGAGCAATTTGTGCTCTGTCATGATGACGATGTGTTGCACCTCAGTCACTACATGCATATTAATGCCGCGATCGCTGTTTTTTCGTGTCGATGTCAGGCACCGCCCGTCTTTAATGGTGGTGAGCACAATGGCATTTGAGGAGATTGAACTCTCAACGCTGTCCATTCCCAACGCCAGGCCGAGGCGCGTAGAGAGCTCTTCAACAAGTGCGCTTTCGGCACCGTGTTGCAATAAAAATAGGCCGCACTGAATACACAGACGTGTGATGGCCCGTTGTGATGACTGGTCTTCTTGCATCTGCATGATAGCCCTGGTGACGTTGCTCAAGTCCCACAAGATGTGGCACGAATCGCTAATTTTTAGCACAGGTTGTGCCCATGATGGCGCGGGAGCAGATCAAGATTCGTGCAATAAATCACAAAATACTGCCAGGACGCGGGAGGGCGTGACGCTCTGTCGCAACGGAAATATTCAGGCGCCGGAAGGCGTGTGTGCCTGTATAAATGTCTAATTTCTGGTTCTATATATAATAGAGATGAATTAATTATCAGGAACTAATAGCTATTTAAATTAGTATTTATCAGGTATCGCCTTTTGTCCTGTTTCAGTACGCGGCTATTTGTTGACACTATTAATTGCGGTTTTTATAATCACAAATTGTTGCAACTTTATATTTGATATGACTCAGGTCAGCACCCTCGCTATCGATGTCATTAGTGTTTTTTGCTAACAAGGTCGTTGGCGTTATTTAAATTATTCACGTTGTTTATCTTATAAGACTCGCGAATGGATGCGGAGGTTATATGTTATCAAAACTATGTAAGTATGGAATAGTCATTAGTAGAGTCCCGGTGTTAAAAGTTGGGCTAAGTGACATTATGGAACGTCACTTTCCCGATTATGAAATGACTTTTTTCAGGTCACTGGAAGAAGTCACTTTATTGCAATTGCGCCGTGCCGATTTAATCATTGCCGATCTCTCTGGCGATCAGCGGCATACAAGAAATGTATGTGAGCAGTATTTTTCAATTATCAATCAACATGCTGATATTCACTGGGTGTTTTTTGTTTCCCGCTTTTTCTATCCTACCGCGGTTGAATTACTCATGCGCCCGGGCAGTACGCTCCTTTCAGATATGGAGCCTGTCGAAGGCATTATTGCTGCCATTCGCCACGGTAACGGGCAGGCAGAAAAAATCAGCCAGACGCTATTGTCGTCTGATTATCTCGAGAATGATGAATCCCGGGAAAAGACGGAGCGGCTGACGCTTTCTGAACGTAAGGTGATGCGATTGCTGGGAAAAGGATGGGGTATTAATCAAATCGCGATGCTGCTTAAAAAGAGTAATAAAACCGTGAGCGCGCAAAAGAATAGTGCGATGCGACGTTTATCACTGCGCAGCAACGCAGAATTGTATGCATGGATAAATAGTTCAGAAGGCATGAAAGAGCTGAACCTAATTTCAGCCTATGGAGAACGCTCAGAATGGAACGCACCTCAGTCAAAAAACACGTGGCCATCATCGAGAAGTGCATGATGAGCGAGGCGGGCCTTCGCCATCTTTTATCTTCGCCCGCCACCCAAAAATACCGTTTTCATTTTTTCAGAAATTCTCAGATTTTCATTGAAGCCATGAGTAAGACGGATTTTTTCTCCGTCATCTATTCACTTTCGGGTTTGCGTGAACCCCGGCGAGAGTGTCTGATGTGCTTAAATATGCTTTCGGTTTCCCATCCGGGCATTCAGCGGATTGTGTTGGCAGAAGACGATCGTGAAGCACGGCTGGTTAGCCGGCTTTATCCAAAGGAGCTGCACGGTATTTTAAGTAAATCAGATACATTATCTGCACTGCTCAGCCAGCTTGTGACCTTGTTGGGAGAGACCCGGCGGGTAAATGACAATGTCATTAATCATTGGTATGTCAGCCGCAGCCGCATGCTCAGCCCGACTGAACATGAAATTTTAGGCTACATGACGCGTGGGATGTCGATCCCTGAGATAGCGCATATGCTGGATCGAAATATCAAAACGGTTCGGGCACACAAGTTCAATGCGATGGCAAAGCTGGGGATTAACTCTGAAGTCGCTCTGCTCCATGCCGCAGATATTATTACCTGTGTTCCCATGTCTACCTTTGTGCAGAACACCGATTCTGCCGTGGCGTGATAACACGCTGAGCGACGCCAGGGTCATTACCCTGGCTTTTTTTTACAGGCAGACATCAATCCATTTTGCTTGCGTCAGTTCAGCCATTCGCTGGGGTGAAATACGTACCGCGCTGTGGATAGCTCCGGCGGCAGGCAGCACTTCCTCGTAATGCCTCAGTGAAATATCACAAAACACGGCTAATGGATTTTCCAGACCAAAAGGACAGACACCGCCAACAGGGTGCCCCGTCAGGGTGACCACTTCATCACTGCTGAGCATCCGCGCTTTTGCACCAAAGGTTGATTTGAGCTTTTTGTTGTCCAGACGGGCATCGCCCCTGGCAACGACGAGCACGACTTCATCTTTAATTTTCAATGACAGGGTTTTGGCTATCTGACCCGGTTCGACGCTGTGTGCAGCGGCGGCAAGGGCGACCGTCGCCGTACTTTGATTTAGCTCGATGATGTCAATATCGGGGGCATTGTCGGCAAAGAATTGCCGCACTGACTGCAAACTCATTTTCTTCTCCTGAACATAACCTTCAATAATCTGTCACAAGCCTGTGATCCCTGTAAATATTTTGTCATAACAAACTCGTTACGGCGCATTTCTGGATCGCCTTCACAATCGCGGAAACCGGTTACAGTAACCGGTTGCAGTGTTTCAAAGCGGGGTTAATACTGACTCCGTCACTTCCTCTGTTCTGATAATTAATAAGAGCCGTCTATGAAACGTATCCTGCTTCGTTGTAATGCTGGTTCGTTAGCCAGCATGGTCTTAAACCCAAAAAATGGATTGCTGCACGGCAAAGTAATCGCTGTTGCGCTGAATTATTTAGACTGACAGGAGAGCCGCTATGTCTGCCAACCATGCTGTGTTTAACGTGATTTTTCGCTTTATCGAAAACTACGTCAGCCCGATAGCCGGGCGGATTTCTTCCCAGCGTCATATCATGGCCATTCGTGATGGTTTTATCTCAGCCATGCCATTTATGATTGTCGGTTCATTCTTATTGGTCTTTGCCTATCCCCCTTTCTCCCCTGATACCACCTGGGGTTTTGCTCGTGCCTGGCTTGACCTGGCGAAGCAGTATGAGGGGCGCATTCTCACGCCGTTTGATATGACGATGGGGATTATGTCCATCTATGTCTGCGCGGCGATTGCCTACAACCTCGGCAAACATTATGCGAAATCGCATCAGCTCGATCCCTTTATGTGCGCCATGCTTGCCCTGATGGCCTTCCTGCTGGTTGCTGCGCCGAAAACCAATGGTACGCTGCCCGTAGACAGCCTGGGCGGCGTCGGCATTTTCACCGCTATTCTGGTGGCACTCTATTGTGTTGAAATGATGCGCCTTTTGAAGGTCTGGAATATAGGTATCCGCTTGCCCGAGCAGGTGCCACCGATGATTAAAAACTCGTTTGATTTACTGATCCCAGTGCTGGTGGTGGTGCTGACGCTTTATCCGCTGAGCCTGTTTATTCAAACCCAATTTGATATGTTGATTCCGCAAGCCATTATGGCGGTGTTTAAACCTCTGGTTTCCGCGGCGGACTCACTGCCGGCGATCTTGCTGGCCGTACTGATTGGTCATTTGCTCTGGTTTGCGGGGATCCACGGGGCGGCTATCGTCTCCGGGATGCTGCAAATGTTCTGGCTGACCAACCTCGGTCTTAACCAGACGGCACTGGCGCAAAGTGCCCCTCTGCCACACATCTTTATGGAGGCGTTCTGGACCTTCTTCATTGTGATCGGCGGTTCGGGTGCAACCATGGGGCTGGTGCTGTGCTATCTGCGCAGTAAATCCGTGCACTTACGCTCAATCGGACGGCTGAGCGTGGTACCCAGCATGTTCAATATCAACGAGCCAGTGATCTTTGGTACGCCGATCGTCATGAACCCGGTGTTCTTTATTCCATTCCTGCTGGCACCGATGATAAATGCGATTGTTGCCTGGGCGGCGATGAAAATGGATCTGATTGGTCGTGTGATTTCTGTTGTACCCTGGACAGCACCGGCACCTATCGGTGGTGCGTGGGCATTAGGCTGGGATTTCCGCGCGGCGATTCTGGTGGTTATTCTGGCGGTGATCTCTGCCATCATTTACTACCCGTTCTTTAAGGTTTACGAGAAGCAGCTGTTGGAACAGGAAGCCGAAGAAGCACAACGCAGGGAAGAAGAGAAACAGCAGGTGGCCTGAGCCGTGTGTAGGAGATAAAAGCAAAAAGGCAACGCAAGTTGCCTTTTTTAGCGTTTGTTTAGTGTTTGCTCCCTCTCCCAGTGGGCTGAGGAATCCCCAGTAATCTTAGGTTTTGCAGCGATATCACGGCGCAATGAGAATACAACAGTCACCACGATGACAGGGTCCGGCTGAAAATCGACGAAGCGTATCCGCAAGGCCGGGGCGACGCGCAGGGATGCGCGGCGGTGAACCACCCTGGCACGTTCACGGGTTCTGGCGTGACAGAGAAGCAAGGAACATAAGGTGAACGGAACGACCATCAGAGCCGCATTTTTCCCCTCACCCTGGCCCTCTCCCCGGTGGGGCGAGGGGACCGATCGTGCTCGTATTATTTTGTGGGGATCCCTTAGCCCTGTGGGAGAGGGTAGGGGTGAGGCCATCAGGCCGCACAAGGTTACTTCAGCGTGCAGTCGCCGCACTGCTGGACATCCGGCAGGCGGTAACGCTGGCAGCAGGTACGTCTGACCAGTGCGCCTTCTCGGGTCACAACGGTCCGCCAGAGGGGATTATCGTTGCCATCAGAAAGGTGTTTCTCAAAGAAACAGAACTGACGCAGGGCTGCCACTCGCGTTTCACCCAACAGCGGAATCATCTCCCCCAGGCACCAGTTAATCAGGTAACCGGTATTACTCCAGATAAGCTTACCGTTTATCTCACCCGTCGCCTCCAGTGCCTCGACAACAGGCTGCATGGCTTCACGAATCAGGGCTTCAATACGTGGGATATCGCCTTGTGCAGTCAGCCTGTCGTCCTCCCACACATCCATCCAGAAGCAGGCCGCGCGACCCGTTTCGTGAAACTCAACGTGAAGATGTTCCGGCGACAGATCCAGCGCCTGCTTCTGGGTTAAGAGTGCCAGCAAAAGCGGGGGCACCATCAGCCCGAGATACCACTGCGCCCAGAGCGAAAGAAGGGGTTTACCTTCGTAGGGCAATGTTGGTTGTTTTTGATAGATATGCCTGGCATAAATTTCTTTTAATTCATCCAGCCAGGCTGGACGCCGCCACTCGGTCAGCGTGACCGCCTTGCGGGGCGCAAGTTCGTTGAGCTTGATGAAATCTAAAAGATGCGGCCGCAGGCGGGTTAGCGTGTCGCGCACAGCGCTCGCCAACGCGTCAGTGTTTGAAACATGCCTGACGCGTCGAATAACGAATTCATTTAACGGTGCGCAACGATAAGCCATAGTGACCGGATAGATGGAAATCTAAATGATAATGATTGCCAATCCTAGCCAGAGGTAAAACCGATAGCAAGATGTTTATGGTAAAGAAAGCATCATGCGTTGTCAGGCGAGCTGTAAATCATCACTCACCAGAATATTATTGCGTCCCTGATGCTTAGCTTCATAGAGCGCTTTATCCGCTTTACTCAACGCTTCTTCAATATCACCGTCTTCGAGCGGAGCGATACCGATACTCACCGTCACATTCGTGGCCACACTTTCGTTAAACATATGGGGAATATCGAGATCATAGACCTGCTGGCGAATACGCTCCGCTGCGGCGCGGGCGCGCTCGATATCGATGCTGTTGAGCAAAATCATAAATTCTTCACCGCCGTAGCGAGCCACGATGTCACGAGAGCGAACGGCATTTCGAATGGCCGCTGAAACCCGAATCAGCGCCTGATCGCCCATCATATGACCGTAGTGATCGTTGTAGGCTTTAAAATGATCGATATCCAGTAACAGGACAAAGCGCGTGCCATCATCCAGCGCCAGCAGATTATCAAGTTTGTGCTGTAAGCCACGGCGATTGTACAGGCCAGTAAGGGGATCGAGCATGCTTAGGTCATTGAGCGTTTTTCGCTCTTGCATCAGGCGATACATCAACGCCTGTGAGAAATTATCGTTACGCTTCTGAATTACATGCTGTATGGAGATGGCGATCAGCGGTAGCGCAAAGGCATAACACAGCCGTATCGACATTTCACCACTGCTTAACCAAAGGCAGGTAGCGAAGGCCGGGAAAGAGTGCAGCACAAACGCGATAATATTATTTGAAAAGGCGAGGGCGCCAATAAACAAAACACTTAATAGGGCAATTAGCAGATAAGTAGAATCATTATTTTCCAATGCCCTGGCTTTAATAATGACATGCCAGGCCCACAGGCCGCCAAATAAAAATGAACTCAGAGTGATATTTAATTTCTTCTTGGGGTAATGCCATTGCCAGAGTAATGCAAGCCCACTTGAGCCCAGGATCAGGCACAAAGGCAGGGTGAGCGCGCGCAGGTTGCTGAGCGGCAGAGCGATAGAAAACAGGGCTGAAATGACATTGAGTAACAAGAAAAGTCGAAGTGATAAGCGATATTTCTTTTTACAGAGCGATTGCCAGGATTGAGCTGTCATATATTTAAAAAGTCGTTATTAATCTGCAATGTATAATTTAATGGGTTGCCAAAGTGATAAATAACGCGAAGAAAAGTGACCGCGAAAAGACGAAATTGTTTAGATTTAATTAAGTGGCGCTTAATTTATCACCTTCATGAATGTCTGTCACCTGAAGATGAGTAAAGTTCATACTGCTTTTTGCCGCTTTTTGTCGGTATGCTGACAAATGAGAAAACATATCATATGATATTGGTTATCATTATCAGTGTGAGAGTCAAAACCATGTTGCAACGTACGTTGGGAAGCCGGTGGGCCCTTCTGTTACCAGGTATTGTCGTCGCAGTGATGGCGTTTGCCGACCTTCCTCTGAATGCCTGGCGTGCAGTCATCGTGATAGGTTTATTGCTGACACCGGCCATGCTCTACCATAAACGTTTACGCCACTTTATCTTGCTGCCATCAGGCGTTGCATTGGTGGGCGGAATTATCATGGCCATGCTGAATGTAAAAACGATGATGTAAGCGGAAATCGAGCTGAGAAGTGCTGCGGGAGAGGTCATAAGATATTTGGTGCGAGGGGGGGGACTCGAACCCCCACATCCTAAGGACACTAACACCTGAAGCTAGCGCGTCTACCAATTCCGCCACCTTCGCACAACTATCTTACTTTGGGTCTTACGTTGATATCGCCTCGTTGGTGCGAGGGGGGGGACTCGAACCCCCACATCCTAAGGACACTAACACCTGAAGCTAGCGCGTCTACCAATTCCGCCACCTTCGCCCAGTGCGAGCAATATCATTGTGGATTATGGTGCGAGGGGGGGGACTCGAACCCCCACATCCAAAGGACACTAACACCTGAAGCTAGCGCGTCTACCAATTCCGCCACCTTCGCATACCATCGATACAATAAGTATCGTTACCACGGAGGCGCATTCTAGATGTTTTCTGGTATTCGTCAACAGTTAATTGCAGGCCACTTTTGCAACTGATGTAAAAAAACGCAGCGGAAATGGGCAGTTAAAAACCCGGTAAACAAACCGTTACCGGGCAAGAGAGTATTAACGCTTAGCCTGGCGGGTCATCACCGTACGGTAGACCTTGAAACGCCCGGTTTGTGCGAGCACTTCATGGAAGCCGAAGATCTCATCAAGCACGGCGGGGTAGGGCAGGAAGGCGTTGGCGACAATGCGCAACTCGCCACCGCTGTTCAGATGACGAACCGCGCCACGGATCAAGACTTGCGTTGCTTCAAGACTGGTCTGCAGGCCATCGTGGAACGGTGGGTTGGAGATAATCATATCGAAACGACCGGTTACGTCAGAGAAGACGTTACTGGCGAATACGTCACCTTCCAGGCCGTTGGCGGCAAGGGTGGCTTTACTGGCTTCGATCGCCGGAGCAGAAACATCGCACAGCGTCAGACGCACCTTCGGCGAATGACTGGCGAGCACGGTGGAAAGCACACCAGCTCCGCAACCGACATCCAGCACTTTACCTTTAGTGTGCGGTGTAAAGGTGGATAACAGCAACTGGCTGCCCACGTCCAGGCCATCACGACTGAAGACGCCCGGCAGGGTTTTGATCGTCAGGCCATCCAGCGCATACTCGTTCCAGAAACCCTGAGCATCAAAGGTCGGCTGTTTTTCCAGGCGACCATGGTAAAGCCCGCAACGACGCGCACTGTCGACTTTATTCAACGGTGCGTAGTCGGCCAGCATCTGCTCAGCACTGCGCACGCCGCTACGGTTTTCGCCGACCACGAAAATGTCCGTCCCAACCGGCAGGAGGGAGAGCAGGTTCATGAGCTGGTACAGCGCTTCAGGTTTGTTTTTCGGCCAGTAGTAGATAAGCGTATCGCTATCGCCAACCGCGCCTTGTTCAAGGCTCAGTGCGAAGACCGCGTCATCGCCCATCTGGCGGTTGAGCGTTTGCCACTGATGATATTGTTGGGTCCAGGCACGGCTATACGCCGTGTCCAGCCTGGCAGGCAGGTCATCCTGCAAGTCACCGGCAAAAAGAATACGGCTTAGTTCGAAATCATCACTGTGGCGCAGCAAGACTTCACTTGCCGGGGTTAAAGCAGACATGGAGGGTTCCTCATTAAACTCAGCCCGGGATTATACACGTTATCCTTCATGCTGCCTCTTTGTTGACGGCGTCTTCGCACCCCGGTCACTTACTTGAGTAAGCTCCCGGGGATACTCATCCTTGTCGCCGCGATGCAACATGAATGATTTTGTGTATACACGTTATCCAATACGCAGACTCTTTGTTGACGGCGTCTTCGCACCCCGGTCACATACTTGAGTAAGCTCCCGGGGATACTCATCCTTGTCGCCGCGATGCAATATGAATGATTTTGTGTATACACGTTATCCTTCATGCTGCCTCTTTGTTGACGGCGTCTTCGCACCCCAACACACAACCTCTTTGCGATTGGGCGCATCATACCCCGGTCACTTATTTGCTTGATGGCGCATAATCGACGAGTTTGGTATATTTGCGCGCCTGACAAACAGGAGTGATTCACGATGACGACCCGACGCGACTGGCAATTACAGCAACTGGGCATCACCCAGTGGTCCCTGCGCCGCCCGACGGCGTTACAGGGCGAAATCGCTATCTCGCTTCCGGCTCATATTCGTCTGGTGATGGTATCTCCTGAACTTCCCGCACTGGCGGAGCCGCTTATCGGCGATGTATTACGTGCGCTGGCCGTGAGTGCCGATCAGGTTTTGCAACTGACACCGGACCGCGTGGTCATGCTACCTGAAGGCTCTGCCTGTAATAGCTGGCGACTCGGGGTTGCAACGCCCCTGATGCTGGCAGGCGCACAAGTGGCATCACCCGCTTTAGACGAACTTCGGGGAAACCCGGCGGCACGTGCCGCGTTATGGCAACAAATCTGCGACTATGAACACGATTTCTTCCCTCACCACGACTGATTTAACCCGCGCTTACGAGATTGAAACCCGGGCACATGCGTTTCCCTGGAGTGAGAAAACGTTTGCCACCAACCAGGGCGAACGGTATCTCAATTTTCGCCTGATGGCCGGTGAGGTGATGGCTGCGTTTGCCATCACTCAGGTCGTGGTGGATGAGGCAACGCTGTTTAATATCGCCGTCGACCCGGACTGGCAACGTCAGGGGCTGGGGCGGCAGTTGCTGGAGCACCTGATCGTTGAGCTGGAAAAGCGCGATGTGCTAACGCTCTGGCTTGAGGTCCGGGCGTCAAACCATGCCGCTATCGCGTTGTACGAAAGTTTGGGCTTTAACGAGGCGACAATCCGTCGTAACTACTACCCCACGGCGAGCGGACGCGAAGACGCCATTATCATGGCGCTGCCGATTTAATAAATGAAAGGTGATGATGTAATGAGATGGGACTGGATATTCTTTGATGCTGACGAAACCTTGTTTACGTTTGATGCGTTCGGCGGCTTACAGCGGATGTTTCTTGACTATAGCGTCACATTCACTAGCGAAGATTTTCAGGATTATCAGGCGATTAACAAGCCGTTGTGGGTGGATTACCAGAACGGCGCCATCACCGCATTGCAGCTTCAGCACCAACGCTTTCAGGGCTGGGCCGAGCGCCTTTGCGTTGCACCCGGCGATTTAAACAACGCCTTTCTCAATGCGATGGCGGAAATTTGCGCGCCGCTGCCGGGGGCTGAATCTCTGCTCAAATCGTTAAAAGGCAAAGTGAAGCTGGGTATCATTACCAACGGCTTTACCGCCCTGCAGCAAATTCGTCTGGAACGCACCGGTTTTCGTGACTACTTTGATTTACTGGTGATTTCCGAGCAGGTCGGTGTCGCAAAACCCGACCCCCGTATTTTCGATTTCGCGCTGGGACAGGCGCAAAATCCGGATCGCGCCCGTGTGCTGATGGTCGGTGATACCGCCGAGTCAGACATTTTGGGCGGCATAAACTCTGGGCTGTCTACCTGCTGGCTCAACGCGCACTCGCGCGTCCTGCCTGAGGGCATCAACCCGACGTGGACCGTGACTTCGCTAACCGAACTGGAGCAACTCCTGTGTAAACATTGATTGTCTGCACTCAGTCGTTGAGTACAATAGCCGCATTTTTCGTATCTCCTGGCGTGGCTGTAGCCGTGCCTTTACACAGAAGAAATTCATTATGACGTTGTCTCCTTATTTACAAGAGGTAGCGAAGCGCCGTACGTTCGCCATTATCTCTCACCCGGATGCCGGTAAAACCACCATCACCGAGAAGGTGCTGCTGTTCGGACAGGCTATCCAGACCGCCGGTACGGTAAAAGGCCGTGGTTCCAACCAGCATGCAAAATCTGACTGGATGGAGATGGAAAAGCAGCGTGGTATCTCCATTACCACCTCCGTGATGCAGTTTCCGTATCAGGATTGCCTGGTTAACCTGCTGGATACCCCCGGCCACGAAGACTTCTCCGAAGATACTTACCGTACGCTGACGGCGGTAGACTGCTGCCTGATGGTCATCGACGCCGCAAAAGGCGTAGAAGACCGTACCCGTAAGCTGATGGAAGTTACCCGCCTGCGCGATACGCCGATCATCACCTTTATGAACAAACTCGACCGTGACATCCGTGACCCAATGGAGTTGCTGGATGAAGTCGAGAACGAGCTGAAAATTGGCTGCGCGCCGATTACCTGGCCGATTGGCTGCGGTAAGTTGTTCAAGGGCGTCTACCACCTCTATAAAGATGAAACCTATCTGTACCAGACCGGTAAGGGTCACACGATCCAGGAAGTCCGCATTGTTAAAGGGCTGAATAACCCGGATCTGGACGCTGCCGTCGGCGACGATCTGGCACAACAGCTGCGTGATGAACTTGAACTGGTACAGGGCGCATCAAACGAGTTTGATGAAGAGCTGTTCCTCGCTGGTGAAATCACCCCGGTCTTCTTTGGTACCGCGCTGGGTAACTTTGGTGTGGATCACATGCTGGACGGCCTGGTGGAGTGGGCGCCTGCGCCGATGCCACGTAAAACCGATACTCGTGAGGTCGTCGCCGCTGAAGAGAAGTTTTCCGGTTTCGTCTTTAAAATTCAGGCCAACATGGACCCGAAACACCGCGACCGCGTAGCTTTCCTGCGCGTAGTGTCGGGCAAATATGAAAAGGGCATGAAGCTGCGCCAGGTGCGCCTGGGTAAAGACGTCGTGATTTCTGATGCGCTGACCTTTATGGCCGGTGACCGTTCACACGTTGAAGAAGCCTTCCCCGGCGACATCATTGGTCTGCATAACCATGGCACTATCCAAATCGGCGACACCTTCACGCAGGGTGAGATGATGAAGTTCACCGGGATTCCGAACTTCGCACCGGAACTGTTCCGTCGTATCCGCCTGAAAGATCCGCTGAAGCAGAAACAGCTGCTTAAAGGCCTGGTCCAGCTCTCTGAAGAGGGTGCGGTTCAGGTCTTCCGTCCGATTGCTAACAACGATCTGATTGTGGGTGCGGTGGGTGTGCTGCAGTTTGATGTGGTGGTTTCACGCCTCAAAAGCGAATACAACGTTGAAGCGGTTTATGAATCGGTCAACGTCGCCACCGCGCGTTGGGTAGAATGTAACGACGTGAAGAAATTCGAAGAGTTCAAACGCAAGAATGAAATCCAACTTGCGCTGGATGGCGGCGATAACCTGACCTACATTGCCCCTACCATGGTTAACCTGAACCTGGCGCGTGAGCGTTACCCTGAGGTTCAGTTCCACCAGACCCGCGAACACTAATCCCCCCTACGGAGCGCGGCAGACACCGTGCTCCGTCACTTTACCTGTCTTATTAGCCTCTTGCGGAAAGTTCTTAAATAGCCACTATTTCGCTTTCATTGCTCGCTTTTTAATCTCCCCAACAAGCGTTTTTACGATTGTGATCTATATTTAACAATGTAATGACATTTTGGTTGGGTGTTAATCCTGTTCAATGCATGTTCAATGGTTATTAATTCATCCAAAATGTCATTACTTAATATTAATGACTGGAAAAGGGCCGTGTGCAAAGGGTGAAAACGGTAAAAGCCGTGAGTGTGACCTGAGCCATTGACTCAATATTAGGTGATTTCACCAGAGCAATAACGGCTTGATTGCCGTGGACAGCCCAAATTGTGGGCAAACTACAGGAATAGATCGATGACTACGACAAGACTGAAGATTTCTAAAACTCTGCTGGCAGTAATGTTGGGTGCAACGCTTGCAAGTGGTTCTGCGTTTGCAGAAACCTCCACTTCAGACAAAGCGGAAAACGCAGCTGACAATGCAGGGCAGAAAATCGATAGCTCTATGAATAAAGTCGGTAATTTCATGGATGACAGTGCCATTACGGCAAAAGTTAAAGCCGCGCTGGTTGATCATGAAGATATCAAAAGCACTGATATCTCCGTGAAAACTGAGAAAAAAGTGGTGACCCTGAGTGGTTTTGTTGAAAGCCAGGCTCAGGCTGAACTGGCAGTAAACGCAGCGAAAGGTGTTGAAGGTGTGGATTCCGTGAGTGACAAACTGCACGTTCGCGACGGTAAATCATCGTCTGCGAAAGGTTATGCAGGCGACACGGCAACCACAAGTGAGATCAAAGCTAAACTGCTGGCCGATGACATCGTCCCTTCCCGTAAGGTGAAAGTGGAAACCACTGATGGTGTTGTCCAGCTGTCCGGTACGGTTGATTCTCAGGCACAAATTGACCGTGCAGAAAGCGTCGCCAAAGCAGTTGATGGCGTGAAAAGTGTGAAAAACGATCTTAAAGCAAAGTAATAAACCCTGAAAATGTGCGAACCCGATGAATTCGGGAGAAGTCAGTAAGCACCTGGGAAATATCGCAGTGAGCACCTGAGCGCTCACTTTAAGCGGTCGACATTAACTATGGGTAAGGAGAGTCTTATGTTTCGTTGGGGCATTATATTTCTGGTCATCGCGTTAATTGCCGCCGCTCTGGGCTTTGGTGGTCTGGCGGGTACGGCAGCTGGCGCTGCGAAAATCGTCTTCATCGTCGGTATTATTCTGTTCCTGGTCAGCCTGTTCATGGGACGTCGACGTCCGTAGCGATGTAACGTTTAACTAAACGAATCATAAAGCCAGTCCATGTGACTGGCTTTCATTGTTTCTATGGTCAATAAAATGCGTTACTTTGGCTTAACGATAATCAATAAGAATTGAAGGAAGGCAGGGTGGGGCAGCATATTCCTGTAACGCCTGGCAATATCGCGCCATTAGCGTTAAAACCATTTCGTCCTGGCCGGGTCGCGCTGGTATGTGAAGGCGGCGGTCAGCGCGGTATTTTCACCGCCGGGGTGCTGGACGAGTTTATGCGCGCCGAATTTGACCCTTTCGATCTCTATCTTGGCACCTCTGCGGGTGCGCAGAACCTTTCCGCTTTTGTCTGTAACCAGCCGGGTTATGCCCGCAAAGTGATCATGCGTTACACTACCAGCCGTGAGTTCTTTGACCCTGTACGCTTTGTGCGTGGCGGCAATCTGGTTGATCTTGACTGGCTGGTGGAAGCGACCGCCAGCAAAATGCCACTGGCCATGGATTACGCCGCACGTGGATTTGATGCCGGGAAATCGTTCCTGATGACCGCCTGCCGCCAGGATGACTATACCGCGGAATACTTTGCGCCTCAGCACGATACCTGGTTGGATCTGATTCGCGCCTCCAGTGCGATTCCGGGTTTTTATCGACCGGGGGTAATGCTGAATGGCATTAACTACCTGGATGGTGGCGTGAGCGATGCCATTCCGGTACAGGAAGCGGCGAAACGCGGCGCAAACACGATAGTGGTCATCCGCACGGTTCCTTCACAAATGTATTACACGCCACAATGGTTTAAGCGCATGGAACGCTGGCTGGGGGAGAGCAGTCTGCAACCGTTGATTAACCTGGTGCAGCATCATGAGAAGACCTATTCGGCTACGCAGAAATTTATCGAGGCACCGCCCGGTCAACTGCGCATAATCGAAATTTACCCGCCAAAACTGCTGAACAGCATGGCGCTGGGCAGCCGATTACCTGCGCTGCGTGAAGACTACAAGCTGGGCAGGCTCTGTGGTCGCTACTTCCTTGCAACCGTGGGCAAACTGCTGGTGGCTACGCCCCCGTTGCTCCGTCACCCTCCGGTGGTCACCCCCGCGGCCACGGTCGTGGTGCCGCCGGCGGCCGTGGCGAACGACGCGCTCGACACACCGTTAGTTAACGCTGAACAAGCCAATGATCTCCCTTTCAATAGCGAGGACACGGCGTGAGCTGGCATTTTATTGATACCCACTGTCATTTCGATTTTCCTCCCTTTCAGAACGATGAAGCGCACAGCATTGATTTGGCGTCAGAGGCGGGTATTGAACGCATTATTGTGCCGGCGATTGGCTCACACTATTTCGACCGGGTGATGGCACTTGCCCGCACCTGGCCTGCGCTGTACAGCGCACTGGGGTTGCATCCCATCGTTATCGAAGAACACACGCCGGACTGCCTCGACAAGCTGGAGCAATGGCTCGCCTCGCGGCCGGAAAAACTGGTCGCCATCGGTGAGATTGGCCTCGATTTGTATCGCGAAAATCCCCAGTTTGACAGGCAGGAAGCGGTGCTTGACGCTCAGCTAAAGCTGGCCAAACGCTTTGATTTACCGGTGATTCTGCATTCACGTCGCACGCACGATAAACTCGCCATGCATCTCAAGCGCCACAACCTCCCACGCACCGGTGTGGTACACGGTTTCGCCGGGAGTGTGCAGCAGGCGGAGCGTTTTATCAGTCTCGGATACTGCATTGGGGTGGGCGGCACCATTACCTATCCCCGTGCCAGCAAAACGCGCGAGGTGATGACGCAATTGCCGCTTGATGCGCTGTTGCTGGAAACCGACGCCCCGGATATGCCGTTGAACGGTTTTCAAGGGCAGCCCAACCGACCCGAACAGGCCGCACGCGTCTTCGAAACCCTTTGCGAACTGCGCCCGGAGGCACCGGATGTAATAGCCCAGGCGCTGTTCGACAATACGCAGCGCCTGTTCAGGTTTGCATAATAATCGCTACAGGTAGAGCGCGGGCAGGATCACCTTTTCAACGCCTCGCGCCTCCAGCGCCTGCGCCAGAGGGGCGATATCCTCCCTTGTCGCACTGCGCCACTTTTTTGCCTCGCCATACACCCCGTGGGCATGAAAGGCATTAAGCCTCACGGGCACATCGCCCAGCGTGCGAATAAAGGCAGCCAGCGCATCGATATGTTGCTGATAGTCGCAATGGTCGGGAATCACCAGCAGGCGAAGCTCCGTCAGCTTTTTGTGCGCAGCCAGTAAGCGCAGGCTGGTGAATACCTGTGTGTTATCGCGTCCCGTCAGAAAGCGGTGCAGGCCGCCGCTCCAGGCCTTTAGATCGATCATGGCGCCGTCACACATAGGCATAAGTTTGTGCCAGCCGGTCTCACTCAACATGCCATTGCTGTCTACCAGACAGGTAAGATGCCCCAGAGACGTGCTGCTCTTCAGGGCGCTGAACAACGCCACTAAAAAGGGCAATTGCGTGGTCGCCTCGCCACCGCTTACGGTAATGCCCTCAATAAACATCGCCGCTTTTTGAATCTGTGCCAGCACCTCGCTCACGCTGAGCGTTAACGCCATCGGCGTTGATTGCTGCGGGCATATCGTCAGGCAGGTATCGCACTGCCTGCATGCGGCGGAATCCCAACTGACCCGCCCCTCCGACAGCGTTAAAGCGCCGTGTGGGCAGGTCGGTACGCACGCTGCGCAATGATCACAACGCCCTATGGTCCACGGGTTATGGCAGTTTTTACAGTTAAGATTGCAGCCCTGTAAAAACAGGGCCAGGCGACTGCCAGGCCCATCTACGCAGGAGAACGGGATGATTTTACTGACTAAAGCGCATCTGCTGTTCATGGCTGACCACGCGAGACTGTCGTTCAAGGATGTGGGTATTGCGGGCCGCTTCTTCACCCAGCCAGGTGGTATTGGTTCGTGATCCTTCGGCACGGAATTTCTCAAGATCCGAGAGGCGCACCATGTAGCCGGTGACGCGAACTAAATCGTTACCGCTGACGTTAGCGGTGAATTCACGCATCCCGGCCTTAAAAGCCCCAAGACAGAGCTGTACCACCGCCTGCGGATTACGTTTCACCGTTTCATCCAGCGTCAGAATGTCACTGATGCCCGAGGTGTACCAGGCGTGATGTGGTGCGACCGTTAGCAGGTGAGTGATGGGGTCGGGCTCATCACCATAAGGCAAACGCGCGCCCGGCGTGGTGTCGGTATCCGAGCTGATCCCCGACTGGGCATGCAGCATGGCCCTGTTGTTCCAGCCCTGTTTTACCGGATTTCTTTCTACAAATTCAGCGAGTTGTTCGCTAATTGTGTAGGCCAGCGCGTTGGCTTCCATATCTTTACCATAGCGCAGGTTAAGACCAGATCGATCGCAGAGAATATTGACCGCTTCTGCCAGCCCGTACATGCCAAACATCGGCGCAAAACGTTGCGGATCAATTAACCCTTCTTTGACCAGAAAGCTCTGCTCAAAGAAACCGGATTGTTGATACAGAAAGTCGCAGCGCGCATCAATAATGGCCATTTGCTGGCGGCAGTAGTGAGGAAGCACATTATTGATAAAGTCTTCCGCGTCACGACTACGTTCGGCAATGGCCTTAAGATTCAGTCGCACCAGGGTGCTGCCACCCCCTGCCAGCGGCAGTGAGTTGTAACAACTGACGATGCCATAACCACCTTTTGTGAAAATTTTATCATTTTCGGGGCCGTTGGCGATATGCGGCTTACTGCATTCACAAATATTTTTCGCCACTTCAAGCAGTAAGTCATTTGGCGTAATCTCGGGGTCATAAATAAAGGTCAGATTAGGCGCAACCTGCTTAAGTTCGGCGTCTGCGCGGAGAATGGCACGGGTGATGGGGGTGTCCGCAGGGCCAATGTTGGCATGCATAAAGGCATCGGGCAGGGTTCTGTCGAGATAACGCCAGAAACGTTTTATTCGAATATCGACGTCCTCTTGTGTTAGAATTCTAACATACGGTTGCAGGATAGCGTCGAGTTGCCCCAAATAGACGGGCATGGATGTGACGGAAGGAACATGGTGGTAGAGGATTGTCAGCATCGACAGCGCGTCGTCGAGGTCGGTTGCCCCTTCCAGTTCAAGCCACTGCGACCCATTAGCGAGGAATTTTGCGTAGTCCGGCAGCACATAGCGCGGTTTATAAGGGGCATGGCCTTCAAACATGTCGCAAATTGTCCCTTCTTCCAGCGCGGCGCGGGCCTCTTCAGGCAAAGCGGGATAGGGAAGCGTGTTCTCCGCTTCCAGCGCCAGAAAATGGCGTTTTTGCGCCGGTGTCAGCGTACGGCTGGTGACAATATCCCGGCACCGCGACTGGTGGTATGAATCATTGGATGTGGACATATTCGCTCCTCTTATTCCTTAAGTGGTGAGCGAAGTGTAGGTAATCGGGCGTTTACCTCTTTTGATCCACATGCGCTAAACCACCGGTAAAGCGCCTCGCTCAGTACTGAAGTTTGATGAATGTCTCATTATGGTTTTGCAAAAATGAATGTCGTTTTCATTAACTGTGATGAGTGTCGAAGTGTGATGATGGGTAAATGTTAGAATAATAACAGACCCGACTAAATCGGCAGTTGCCGACGGAGAAAGCTATGACTGATTTAACTGCAAGCAGCCTGCGTGCATTGAAATTGATGGACCTGACCACCCTGAACGACGATGACACCAATGAAAAAGTCATTGCCCTGTGCCATCAGGCAAAAACAGCGGTGGGTAACACGGCGGCCATCTGCATCTACCCACGCTTTATCCCCATTGCACGTAAGACGCTGAATGCGCAGGGCACCCCGGATGTGCGTATCGCTACGGTAACCAACTTCCCGCATGGCAACGACGACATCGAGATCGCGCTGGCGGAAACCCGTGCCGCTATCGCCTACGGTGCAGACGAAGTGGATGTGGTGTTCCCCTATCGCGCGCTGATCGCGGGCAATGAGCAGGTCGGTTTTGACCTGGTGAAAGCCTGCAAAGAGGCCTGCGCTGCGGCAAACGTGCTGTTGAAAGTGATCATCGAAACCGGGGAACTGAAAGAAGAAGCGTTGATCCGTAAGGCCTCTGAAATCTCGATCAAAGCCGGTGCGGACTTCATTAAAACCTCTACCGGTAAAGTGCCGGTCAACGCCACCCCGGAAAGCGCCCGCATCATGATGGAAGTGATCCGTGATATGGGTGTTGAGAAAACCGTGGGTTTCAAACCCGCTGGTGGTGTACGTACCGCTGAAGACGCGCAACAGTTCCTGGCGATTGCCGATGAACTGTTTGGCGCCGACTGGGCTGATGCTCGCCACTATCGCTTCGGTGCATCCAGCCTGCTGGCCAGCCTGCTCAAGGCACTGGGCCATGGCGATGGTAAGAGCGCAAGCAGCTACTGATTACTCGTCAATGCCGGATGGCGCTTCGCTTATCCGGCCTACAGGATCGTAGGGCGGGTAAGCGTAGCGTCACCCGCCACAATTCACCCGATTCCGCATGGGGGTTACCGTGTTTCTCGCACAAGAAATTATTCGTAAAAAACGTGATGGTCACGCCTTAAGCGACGAAGAGATTCGCTTCTTTATCAATGGCATTCGCGATAACACCATCTCCGAAGGGCAGATTGCTGCGCTGGCGATGACCATTTTCTTCCACGATATGTCGATGCCTGAGCGTGTTTCGCTGACCATGGCAATGCGAGATTCAGGAACCGTTCTGGACTGGAAAAGCCTCAATCTCAATGGCCCGATTGTTGACAAACACTCCACCGGCGGTGTGGGCGATGTAACCTCGCTGATGCTCGGCCCAATGGTGGCGGCATGCGGTGGCTACATTCCGATGATCTCCGGACGTGGGCTGGGTCATACCGGTGGTACGCTGGACAAACTGGAAGCCATTCCGGGGTTTGATATCTTCCCGAATGACCAACGCTTCCGCGACATTATTAAAGATGTGGGTGTGGCGATTATTGGCCAGACCAACTCTCTCGCTCCTGCGGATAAGCGCTTTTATGCGACCCGCGACATCACCGCGACCGTCGACTCCATTCCACTCATCACCGCCTCAATCCTCGCCAAAAAACTGGCGGAAGGGCTGGATGCGCTGGTGATGGACGTGAAAGTGGGCAGCGGTGCCTTTATGCCAACGCCGGAACTCTCCGCTGAACTGGCGCAGGCCATCGTTGGCGTGGCGAATGGCGCAGGCGTCCGCACCACCGCGCTGCTGACCGATATGAATCAGGTGCTCGCTTCCAGCGCGGGTAACGCAGTGGAAGTGCGAGAAGCCGTGCGCTTCCTGACCGGTGATTACCGTAACCCGCGTCTGCTGGAGGTCACCATGGCACTGTGCGTGGAGATGCTGATTTCCGGCAAACTGGCGAAGGACGACGCCGAAGCGCGTGCCAAACTGCAGGCGGTGCTGGATAACGGCAAAGCGGCTGAAATCTTTGGCCGCATGGTCGCTGCACAAAGTGGCCCGACCGATTTCATCGAAAATTACGATAAGTATTTACCGACGGCGATGCTGACCAAAGCGGTCTATGCAGACCGTGAAGGCTTCGTCGGACAGATGGACACCCGTGCCCTCGGTATGGCGGTTGTCTCCATGGGCGGTGGTCGCCGTCAGGCCTCGGACGCCATTGATTACAGCGTGGGCTTCACCGACATGGCGCGTCTGGGCGATGCGGTAGACGGCCAACGTCCGCTTGCCATCGTTCATGCGAAAGATGAAGCAAGCTGGCAGGATGCGGCAAATGCGATAAAAGCGGCGATCGTTATTGCAGATAATGCGCCGAAAGAAACGCCAACGGTCTGGCGGCGCATTACCGATTAACGATATACTGATCTGATCGCTATTTTTTGAAGCACTACGTACGGAGAACAATATGAAACGTGCATTTATTATGGTGCTGGACTCTTTCGGCATCGGCGCAACAGAAGATGCAGAACGTTTTGGTGACGTGGGTTCCGATACCATGGGTCACATCGCAGAAGCCTGTGCTAAAGGCGAAGCGGATAACGGACGTAAAGGCCCGTTGAATCTGCCAAACCTGACTCGCCTGGGCCTGGTGAAAGCGCACGAAGGTTCAACCGGTAAAGTTGCTGCTGGCATGGATGGCAACGCGGAAGTGGTGGGCGCATACGCCTGGGCGCATGAGCTCTCTTCCGGCAAAGACACGCCATCCGGCCACTGGGAAATCGCCGGTGTACCGGTCCTGTTTGACTGGGGTTACTTCTCCGATCACGAGAACAGCTTCCCGCAGGAACTGCTGGATAAACTGGTTAAGCGTGCCAACCTGCCGGGTTACCTCGGTAACTGCCACTCTTCCGGTACCGTCATCCTCGACCAGCTTGGCGAAGAGCACATGAAAACCGGCAAGCCGATTTTCTACACCTCCGCTGACTCGGTGTTCCAGATTGCGTGTCACGAAGAGACCTACGGCCTGGATAAGCTTTACGAGCTGTGTGAAATTGCCCGCGAAGAGCTGACCGAAGGCGGTTACAACATTGGTCGCGTTATCGCCCGTCCATTTGTAGGCGACAAAGCCGGTAACTTCCAGCGCACCGGTAACCGTCATGACCTGGCTGTCGAGCCACCATCAGCGACCGTGCTGCAGAAGTTTGTCGATGAGAAAGACGGCCAGGTCGTCTCCGTGGGTAAAATCGCCGACATCTACGCCAACTGCGGCATCACCAAAAAAGTGAAAGCCACCGGTCTGGACGCGCTGTTTGACGCTACCATTGAAGAAATGAAAATCGCGGGTGATAAGACCATTGTCTTTACCAATTTCGTTGATTTTGACTCATCCTGGGGCCATCGCCGCGATGTCGCGGGCTATGCGGGTGGTCTGGAACTCTTTGACCGCCGACTGCCGGAGCTGATGGAGTTGGTGGGTGAGGATGACATCCTGATCCTGACCGCTGACCACGGCTGCGATCCGACCTGGCAGGGCACCGATCATACCCGTGAGCACATTCCGGTTCTGATCTACGGCCCGAAAGTGAAACCAGGGTCGCTTGGCCACCGTGACACCTTCGCGGATATCGGCCAGACCGTCGCGAAATACTTTGGTACGTCTGACATGGAATATGGCAAAGCCATGTTCTGAGGCCATTGCCGGGTGGCGGCTGCGCCTTACCCGGCCTACAAAACTACATGAAACACGGGTGCGGCTTGATGCCCTCACCCCAGCCCTCCCCCACGGGGGGAGGGAGAACTTAAAATGAAAAGGAACTGAAGATGGCAACGCCTCACATTAATGCAGAAATGGGTGATTTCGCTGATGTTGTTCTGATGCCGGGCGATCCGCTGCGCGCTAAACACATCGCTGAAACGTTCTTTGAAGATATCCGTGAAGTGAACAACGTACGCGGCATGCTGGGTTACACCGGTACCTACAAAGGTCGCAAAATTTCCGTAATGGGTCACGGCATGGGTATCCCGTCCTGCTCTATTTATGCGAAAGAGCTGATCACCGATTTCGGCGTGAAGAAAATCATCCGTGTGGGCTCCTGCGGCGCTGTACGCATGGACGTAAAACTGCGTGATATCGTTATCGGCATGGGTGCCTGTACCGATTCTAAAGTTAACCGTATGCGTTTTAAGGATCATGACTTTGCGGCGATTGCCGACTTTGACATGGTGCGTAACGCGGTTGATGCAGCCAAAGCGCTGGGCGTTGATGCCCGCGTCGGTAACATCTTCTCTGCGGATCTGTTCTACGCACCGGACGGCGGCGAGATGTTCGACGTAATGGAAAAATACGGCATCCTGGGCGTCGAAATGGAAGCAGCAGGTATCTATGGCGTGGCGGCAGAGTTCGGTGCGAAAGCGCTGACCATCTGTACCGTTTCTGACCATATCCGTACCCACGAGCAGACCACTTCAGCTGAGCGTCAGACCACGTTCAACGACATGATCAAAATCGCGCTGGAATCCGTTCTGCTGGGCGACAAAGAGTAAGTATTGTGTCGCCCGGTAGCGCTGCATTTACCGGGCCTGGGCAAAAACCTGTAGGCCGGATAAGGCGTAGCCGCCATCCGGCTTATTTTTTATCGAAGTATTTATTCATAAATCTTCTCATTCTTAATATTTATCCATATTTTTCATTGTGATGTGATTTTAATCTATTCAGATATCTATCCAGGTATCTATTCATGCAGTACGAACTTGCATCCATGTTGGCCATACAAGCAGGGCTTCCGAACATCCATAAATTTCAGCCATGCGGCTTCTCATAGGAGTGCTTATTTGTTCTTTTTTTTCAATACGAGCAAGCGATTCCGGGGTGATGTTCAACATTTTTGCAGCATCAGTACGAGATAAGTGTTTACAGATACGTACCGCAGCAAGCCAGGATACTTTTTGCTGAGCCATGGTTAGCGCAATGGCCTGCTCTTGTTTTATCACGTCAAACATGCAGCCATTCCATTAAGTGGGAGAGCCCATGAGCTGACAAGAAATGACGGAGCCATGACTGGAAGAGTCATTATCTCACGGCCCCTGCAATCCACGCCGACAGCTCCCGCAGCTCTTTCTCTTGCTCCGGGAAATCTCCCAGCAGTGCATCACACTCTTGCGCCAGTGCATCCGCGCGATACAAGCAGCCCTGCAGACGAGCAGCCAGTGCCTCCAGCGGCGCGGGATTCAGGCTGTCGGTGAACACCTGCGTGCGGGTGATATGCCCCTTTTCAACATCGAAGTGCAGTTCCACGCCGCCCCAGGTGAAACGCTCATCCAGTAAATGACTGAATGCCGGGGCCTGGCCAAAATTCCACTCCCAACTGCTCTGGCGGGCAAAGGTTTCGGCGAAGTTTGGCAGGTCCGGGGTTTTATCCGGCGAAATGATCTCGGCTTCCACACGCTCACCATAATGCGCGAAAAAGGCTTCCGTCACCGCTTCACAAATGCGTTCATGGCTGACGCCGGGCAGCAAATCGACGAGGTTCGCGACCCGTCCACGCACCGACGTAATGCCTTTGGCCTGTAGCTTTTTCTTATCGGGATTGAGGTAGTTCGCCAGACGGCTGAGGTCTGCATTCAGCAGCAACGTGCCATGATGGAAACCACGATCCTGGGTTTCGCGATAGGCCGAACCGGAAACCTTGCGATCGCCCTCATCGGTTTTAACCACCAGGTCATTTCGCCCGGAGGCTTCTGCGGTGACGCCAAGGGCGTTTAGCGCGTTGAGCACAATCGAGGTGGAGATGGTTTTGTCATACTCTGGCTTACCCGCCATAAAGGTAAAGCAGGTGTTACCGAGATCGTGGAATACCGCGCCACCGCCGCTGCTGCGTCGCGCCAGCCGGACGTTATCTTCTTCCATCCGCCGCGTATTACACTCTTTCCACGGGTTCTGCGCCCGGCCAATGACGACCGTATCGGCATTGCGCCACAAAAAAAGCACGCGCTGAGTGGCAGGCATCTGGCGGAAAATACACTCTTCAACCGCCAGATTGAACCAGGGATCGTAAGAATCAGAGATAAGCAGGCGCAGCGTAGACATGGCAGATTTCCTTTTCCATTTTGAGGCGCCCACTGTACCACTAATCTTTCTTTTCGCTCTCTTCCTCTTCCACGACGGGCTTGTTGGCCGTCAGCAGGAAAGGTGACTGTTGCCAGCGGGTACGCTTACCCTGCAGCAGGGTGCGGGTCAGCACCACACCAATTGCCAGTGAGAGCAGCAGCATCAGGCGCAAAATATTGGTGGTGTTATCCACCTGTTTGGATTCTGTCGCCAGAGTATGAGTATCGAGCGTTAAGCGCAGATAGCCCAGCGGTCCGCTTTTCCCCTGAATCGGCTCGACGATCTGCTGATTAAAGTAGCCGCCCGCTTTTTTACCGTCCAGCGCCAGTCTGTCGCGCACGTCAATGCTTTCACCAGAGCGAGCGATAAGATCTCCGCCCTCATCGTAGACGCCAGCATCCAGGATGCGGCTCTCATCGGTTAATTGCCGGAGTACAACACTGATTCGCTTATCGTCAGGGGTTTCAGTCCGCATCAGCGGGGCGAGGTTCAACGTCACCTGTTTTGCCAGCGTGCGGGCAAGCTCCTCGAACTGCGGATTTCGCTGGCGCTGGTGATTCTGACTGAACCATGAGGCCCCCTGCATCAGAGCAACCAGCAAGGCCAGACAGAAAAGCACGATCACGGCGCGATGAAGCCTGAATTTAAGTTTTGCGCGAGCCATATTCCACCTGTTGAAAATTTGCGGCTTAATGTTGCCAGAAGCGCTGGTTACAAGGTAGCCTCATGCGTTATTTTTACCTCAGCACATATCCCTACAGGAGCTGTAATGCCGAATAATTTGACCTGGTGCGACCTGCCCAACGACGTTTCACAGTGGCCTGGGTTGCCGCTCTCATTAAGTGGCGATGAGGTCATGCCCCTGGATTATCACGCAGGACGCAGCGGTTGGCTTCTGTATGGACGCAAGCTGGATAAAGCACATCTGACCGCCTGGCAGCGTAAACTGGGGGCTGCCATGGTGATTGTGGCGGCCTGGCGGGTGGATGATTATCAGGTCATTCGCCTGGCCGGCTCGCTGACGCCGCGTGCCACGCGTCTGGCGCATGATAGTGGGCTGGATGTGGCTCCGCTAGGAAAAATCCCGTCGCTGCGCATGCCGGGCGTGATGGTGATGGACATGGACTCCACCGCCATTCAAATCGAATGTATTGATGAAATTGCCAAACTGGCGGGAACCGGCGAGCAGGTGGCTGAAGTCACGGAACGCGCGATGCGCGGCGAGCTGGACTTTACCGCCAGCCTGCGCAGCCGGGTGGCCACGCTCAAAGGTGCGGATGCCAATATTCTGCATCAGGTACGTGAAACGCTGCCATTAATGCCTGGTCTCACGCAGATGGTGCTGAAGATGCAAACCCTGGGCTGGAAAGTGGCCATCGCCTCCGGCGGCTTCACCTTCTTCGCCGACCATCTGCGGGAAAAATTGAGCCTGTCCGATGCGGTGGCTAATCAACTGGAAACCTTTGACGGCAAGTTTACCGGCAATGTGTTGGGCGATATCGTAGACGCGCAGTACAAAGCGAAAACCCTTACCGAGCTGGCGGAAAAATATGAAATTCCGCTGACGCAGACCATTGCGATTGGTGACGGCGCAAACGATCTGCCGATGATTAAAGCTGCTGGTCTGGGCATTGCCTACCATGCAAAACCCAAAGTTAACGAAAAGGCGGAAGTCACGATCCGTCACGCTGACCTGATGGGCGTGTTCTGCATTCTCTCAGCCAGCATCAGTAAAAAATAAACGAGGTCTCTGTGGCGAAAGCTCCAAAACGCGCATTTGTCTGTAATGAATGTGGTGCCGATTACCCCCGCTGGCAGGGGCAGTGCAGTGCCTGCCATGCCTGGAATACCATTACCGAAGTGCGCGTGGCGGCATCGCCTACCGTGGCCCGCAATGAGCGTCTGAGCGGCTATGCGGGCAACGCGGGCGTCTCAAAGGTGCAGAAATTATCTGATATCAGCCTTGAGGCATTACCGCGCTTCTCCACCGGGTTTAAAGAGTTCGATCGTGTACTTGGCGGCGGCGTGGTGCCGGGCAGCGCCATTCTGATTGGTGGTAACCCGGGTGCCGGGAAATCCACGCTGCTGTTGCAGACCCTGTGCAAACTTGCCGAACACATGAAAACGCTGTACGTCACCGGGGAAGAGTCATTGCAGCAGGTGGCGATGCGCGCGCACCGGCTGGGTCTTCCAACCACCAATTTGAATATGCTTTCTGAAACCAGCATCGAGCAAATCTGCCTGATTGCGGATGAAGAACAGCCGAAGCTCATGGTCATCGACTCCATTCAGGTGATGCATATGGCGGATATCCAGTCTTCGCCGGGCAGCGTGGCGCAGGTGCGAGAAACCGCTGCTTATCTGACGCGCTTTGCCAAGACGCGTGGCGTGGCAATTGTGATGGTGGGGCATGTCACTAAAGACGGCTCGCTGGCCGGGCCGAAAGTCCTGGAGCACTGTATTGACTGCTCGGTACTGCTGGATGGCGATGCTGATTCCCGTTTTCGTACGCTGCGCAGCCACAAGAACCGCTTTGGCGCGGTGAATGAGCTGGGCGTGTTTGCCATGACCGAGCAGGGGCTGCGCGAGGTCAGTAATCCATCTGCCATCTTCCTGAGCCGCGGTGATGAAGTCACTTCTGGCAGCTCGGTGATGGTGGTGTGGGAAGGTACGCGACCGCTGTTGGTGGAGATTCAGGCGCTGGTCGATCACTCCATGATGGGCAACCCACGCCGTGTCGCGGTGGGGCTGGAGCAAAACCGTCTGGCCATTTTACTGGCGGTGCTGCACCGCCACGGAGGTCTGCAAATGGCCGACCAGGATGTTTTCGTCAACGTGGTGGGCGGCGTGAAGGTGACAGAGACCAGCGCCGATTTAGCACTGCTTCTGGCGATGGTCTCCAGCCTGCGCGACAGGCCGCTGCCGCAGGATCTGGTGGTCTTCGGCGAAGTGGGGCTGGCGGGCGAGATTCGCCCCGTACCGAGCGGGCAGGAGCGAATCTCTGAAGCCGCGAAACATGGCTTCCGCCGGGCTATCGTGCCCGCAGCCAACGTGCCGAAAAAAGTGCCGGAAGGCATGCAGATTTTTGGCGTGAAGAAACTCTCAGATGCGCTAAGTGTCTTTGACGACTTATAATTAAATGTATGCACCGATGTTGTAGGCCTGATAAGCGAAGCGCCATCAGGCACTGCGATTTACTGCATTGCGTTAATTTGCCGGATGGCGGCGATGCCTTATCCGGCCTACGATTTTTTTCAGCAGGAGGCTCCAGTGTCGTCATTCGACTATCTCAAAACCGCGATTCGTCAAAAGGGCTGTACGCTTCAGCAGGTTGCGGACGCCAGCGGTATGACCAAAGGCTATCTGAGCCAGTTGCTGAATGCCAAAATCAAAAGTCCCAGTGCGCAAAAACTGGAGGCCTTACACCGCTTTCTCGGCCTTGAATTCCCTCGTCAGCAGAAAAACATTGGCGTGGTGTTCGGCAAATTCTACCCCTTGCACACCGGGCATATTTACCTGATTCAGCGCGCCTGTAGCCAGGTGGATGAGCTGCATATCGTGATGGGTTACGACGAAAAACGCGACCGCGAGCTCTTTGAGAACAGCGCCATGTCGCAGCAGCCGACCATCAGCGACCGTTTGCGCTGGCTGCTTCAGACTTTTAAGTATCAGAAAAATATCCGTATTCATGCCTTCAACGAAGAGGGGATGGAGCCGTATCCGCACGGTTGGGATGTCTGGAGTAAAGGCATTAACGCCTTTATGGATGAGAAAGGCATTCAGCCCAACTGGATCTACACCTCAGAAGAGGCGGATGCTGAGCAATATCTTGAACATCTTGGCGTGCAGACGGTGTTGATCGACCCCAAACGCACCTTTATGAACATCAGCGGCGGGCAGATTCGTGCCAATCCCTTCCGTTACTGGGATTATATTCCCACCGAAGTAAAACCCTTTTTCGTGCGTACGGTGGCGATACTGGGAGGGGAGTCCAGCGGAAAATCAACGCTGGTGAATAAACTTGCCAATATTTTTAATACCACCAGTGCCTGGGAATATGGGCGGGATTATGTGTTCTCTCATCTGGGCGGCGATGAGATGGCGCTGCAGTATTCTGACTATGACAAAATCGCCTTGGGTCAGGCACAGTACATTGATTTTGCAGTTAAATATGCCAATAAAATCGCGTTTATTGATACCGATTTTGTTACCACACAGGCGTTTTGTCTCAAGTACGAAGGGCGCGAACATCCCTTTGTGCAGGCGATGATCGACGAGTACCGCTTTGACCTGGTGATCCTGCTGGAAAACAACGTTCCCTGGGTTGCCGATGGGTTAAGAAGTCTGGGCAGTTCAGTCGACCGCCGGGAGTTCCAGAACATGCTGGTGGATATGCTCAAAGAGAACAATATCACCTGGCGGCACGTTGAAGAGCCGGATTACGATTCGCGGTTTCTGCACTGCGTTGAGTTGGTCAGAGAGTTGATGGGTGAAAAGGGGGAGTCCTCTGCGGTCTGATGCCCTCACCCCGGCCCTCTCCCACGGGGAGAGGGAGCAAACACTAAAAAAGGCAACTTGCGTTGCCTTTTTGCTTTGAATTTGTGCGGTCTGATGCCCTCACCCCGGCCCTCTCCCACGGGGAGAGGGAGAAAACACTAAAAAAGGCAACTTGCGTTGCCTTTTTGCTTTTACCTCTATGGGGAGAGGGAGCAAACACTAAAAAAGGCAGCTAACGCTGCCTTTTTGCTGTTTATTTTGAAATACGTTTGTACTTGATGCGCTTTGGTTCCAGCGCGTCAGCGCCGAGGGTGCGTTTCTTGTACTCTTCGTACTCGGTAAAGTTACCTTCAAAGAATTCCACTTTACCTTCATCCTGGTAGTCCAGAATGTGGGTGGCGATACGGTCAAGGAACCAACGGTCATGCGAGATAACCATCGCGCAGCCCGGGAACTCCAGCAGAGCGTTTTCTAACGCGCGCAGGGTTTCGATATCCAGGTCGTTGGTCGGTTCATCGAGCAGCAGCACGTTGCCGCCAACCTGCAGCAGTTTTGCCAGGTGCAGACGACCGCGCTCACCACCGGACAGCTCGCCGACGCGTTTGCCCTGATCAACCCCTTTGAAGTTGAAGCGGCCAACGTAGGCGCGGCTTGGCATCTCGGTATTGCCGATGCGCATAATATCCTGCCCACCTGAGACTTCTTCCCACACGGTCTTGCTGTTGTCCATTGCGTCACGGAACTGGTCAACGGAGGCCAGCTTGACGGTATCACCCAGGGTGATAGTGCCGCTGTCAGGTGATTCCTGACCGGACATCATGCGGAACAGGGTGGATTTACCCGCGCCGTTTGGACCGATGATGCCGACAATCGCCCCTTTAGGCACGGCAAAGCTCAGGTCGTCAATCAGCAGGCGATCGCCGTAGGATTTACGCAGGTTGCTGACTTCCACCACTTTGTCACCCAGGCGGGCTCCTGGTGGAATAAACAGCTCGTTGGTTTCGTTACGCTTCTGGTATTCAGCGTTGTTCAGCTCTTCAAAGCGTGCCAGACGGGCCTTGCCCTTAGACTGACGGCCTTTCGCGCCCTGACGAACCCACTCCAGCTCTTTCTCAATCGATTTACGACGCGCTGCTTCCTGAGAAGCTTCCTGTGCCAGGCGCTGATCTTTCTGCTCCAGCCAGGAGGAGTAGTTACCTTCCCACGGAATACCTTCACCGCGGTCAAGCTCAAGGATCCAGCCAGCAACGTTATCAAGGAAATAACGGTCGTGGGTAATTGCCACCACGGTGCCTTCGAAGTCGTGCAGGAAACGTTCCAGCCACGCCACGGATTCCGCATCCAGGTGGTTAGTCGGTTCGTCGAGCAGCAGCATATCGGGTTTTTCGAGCAGCAGGCGGCAAAGCGCCACACGGCGGCGTTCACCACCGGACAGGGTTGCGATTTTCGCATCCCAGTCAGGCAGACGCAGGGCATCCGCCGCACGTTCCAACTGGACGTTCAGGTTATGACCGTCGTGCGCCTGAATGATCTCTTCAAATTTGCCCTGTTGAGCCGCCAGCTTATCGAAGTCGGCATCCGGTTCCGCGTACTTAGCATACACTTCATCCAGGCCTTTCAGCGCGTTAACGACCTCGGCAACCGCTTCTTCAACGGATTCACGCACGGTCTGCTCAGGATTTAACTGCGGTTCCTGCGGCAGGTAACCAATTTTGAGACCCGGCTGAGGGCGGGCTTCACCTTCGATATCGGTGTCGATGCCAGCCATAATACGCAGCAGGGTGGACTTACCGGCGCCGTTAAGGCCCAGTACGCCGATTTTTGCGCCAGGGAAGAAACTCAGCGAGATGTTTTTCAGAATATGACGTTTCGGCGGAACCACCTTGCCGACACGGTGCATGGTATATACGAATTGAGCCACGTTGGACTTCGCCTCTTTTATGTAATATCAACAGCGGAGTGTAGCCGTTTTCTTTGCCCAATCCCAGCCAGCCCTGTCAGGTGTGTTAAAACGGGCGAGAAAGGTAAAAAAGTGTCCATTACGTGGCGCGTTGCGTCAGGCACGGTTAGCATTAATAAATTGTGCGGCATGAGGCTGCAATGACCGTTTTATAAGAGGAATGCGCAGTGCAGAGAGCGAAACAAGCCGCCTGGCGTTACATGGTGGCCAGTATGTGTTTACTGTCCCTCAGCAATGCAGCTCGAGCGGACTCACTGGATGAACAACGTAGTCGCTACGCCCAAATCAAGCAGGCGTGGGACTTGAAGCAGATGGATGTGGTGTCGCAACTGATGCCGACGCTGAAAAATTACCCCCTCTATCCGTACCTGGAATATCGCCAGATTACCGACGATCTGATGAACCAGCCCACGGTCACCGTCAGCAATTTTATTCAGGCTAACCCTACGCTACCGCCCGCTCGTACCCTGAAGACGCGCTTTGTGAATGAACTGGCGCGCCGACAGGACTGGCGTGGCCTGCTGGCTTTTAGCCCGGAAAAACCGGCAGCGACCGAGGCGCAATGTAATTACTACTATGCGAAGTGGAATACGGGGCAGGCCGAAGAGGCCTGGCAGGGGGCAAAAGAACTCTGGCTGACCGGCAACAGCCAACCGAATGCCTGTGACCAGCTGTTTGGCGCATGGCGTGCGTCTGGTCAACAGGATCCGCTGGCGTTTCTGGAACGTATCCGTCTGGCGATGAAAGCGGGGAATACCCGACTGGTGACGGTGCTGGCAGGCCAAATGCCCTCGGAGTATCAAACCATCTCTACGGCGATCATTGCGCTGGCAAACGATCCAAACAGCGTCATGAATTTTGCCCGCACCACCGGAGCCACCGACTTCACCCGTCAGATGGCGGCTGAAGCGTTTGAAAGCGTGGCGCGTCAGGATGTGGAAAATGCGCGGCTGATGATTCCATCCCTGGTGCAGGCGCAGCAACTGAACGAAGATCAAACCCAGATCCTCAGAGATACCGTGGCCTGGCGGCTGATGGGCAACGACGTGACTGAGGAGCAAGCGCGCTGGCGCGATGATGCCATCATGCGCTCGCAATCGACGTCCATTGTGGAACGCCGGGTGCGTATGGCAATCGGCACCGGCGACCGGGCCGGATTAAATACCTGGCTGGCGCGTCTGCCGATGGACGCGAAAGAAAAAGATGAATGGCGCTACTGGCAGGCCGATCTGCTGCTTGAGCGTGGCCGCGAGACTGAGGCAAAAGAGATCCTGCATACGCTGATGCAGCAGCGCGGATTCTACCCGATGGCGGCCGCCCAGCGGCTGGGGGAAGATTACACGATGAAAATCGATAAAGCCCCCGGCAATATTGATCCCGCACTGGCGCAAGGGCCAGAAATGGCACGCGTGCGCGAATTAATGTTCTGGAATCAGGACAATACCGCGCGCAGTGAATGGGCCAATTTGATCACCAGCCGCACTGTCTCCGAGCAGGCTCAACTGGCACGCTATGCGTTTAATCAACACTGGTGGGATCTGAGCGTTCAGGCAACGATCGCCGGTAAGCTTTGGGATCAGTTGGAAGAGCGTTTCCCGCTGGCATATAACGATCTTTATGCGCGTTATACCCAGGGGAAAGACATTCCGCAAAGCTATGCGATGGCAATTTCGCGTCAGGAGAGTGCCTGGAACCCTAAAGTTCGTTCACCGGTGGGAGCAAGCGGCTTGATGCAAATTATGCCGGGAACGGCAACGCACACGGTGAAGATGTTTAATATTCCGGGCTACAGCAACGCGGCGCAGCTGCTCGACCCGGAAACCAACATCAATATTGGTACCAGCTACCTGCAGTACGTCTATCAGCAGTTTGGCAACAACCGTATCTTCTCCTCGGCGGCGTACAACGCCGGGCCCGGGCGCGTGCGTACCTGGTTGAATAACAGCGCAGGGCGTATTGATGCGGTCGCATTTATTGAAAGCATTCCGTTTTCTGAAACGCGCAGTTATGTGAAAAACGTACTGGCCTATGATGCTTATTACCGCTTCTTTATGAACGGAACCAAGCCAACCGTGCTGACTGACGCGGAATGGCAGCGTCGTTACTGATCGCCGTTGTTTATGCTATGCTGCGTACTCATTAACGAGTACGCAGCAAAATGGCGGAATATTATGACTCAACAATCACCCTATTCAGCGGCCATGGCCGAACAACGCAACCAGGAATGGCTGCGCTTCGTTGAACTCGTCAGACAATCGTATGAACAGGATCTGCATCTCCCCCTGCTCAATCTGATGCTTACGCCGGATGAACGTGAAGCACTGGGCACTCGCGTGCGGATCATCGAAGAGCTTTTGCGCGGCGAGATGAGTCAGCGCGAGCTGAAAACGGAGCTGGGTGCCGGTATTGCCACTATTACCCGTGGCTCCAACAGTTTAAAGTCAGCACCGGCCGACTTACGCGTATGGCTGGAAGCGATCTTACTCAACGCTCAGCGATAAACCGCATTGTGGAACGGGCTTAAGGCCAGAATCACCGCCTGGTGATAGACGCTGGCGCGGGTGAGTTTACCGGCGGTAAATACCCCAATGGCCCCCTCTTTACGGCCAATTTCATCGATGCCGGTGTAACTCGACATCGCCGGTCCCAGGGCTTCACCTTCACGGATTTTTTTCAGAATCACTTCAGGCAGGGGCAGGGTGGCGGAACGCGATTCTCCGCGCTGCTCACTATTCTCAATCACCACCCAGCTAAAGGTGCTGCCTTCATCAATTCCTGCTTCTATGGCGACCCAGAAATCCGCATTCGGTCTGGCAAGACGGGCGTTGTTTACCCGGTTGCGGGCGCCTGCGCGAGTTTCTTCATTGCCGAGGGGTTGTTCCGGCACGCCGCTTGCGACGTCAACGGATTCGATTTCGCAGCAACCTTCGCCGTAGATCTCATGAAAAGCGTGCAGAATCGCCCGAATTTTGGCGGGATTGGTGGTAGCAACGACAACATGGTGCATAATCTATACTTGGCAGCCCGAAATGAGATGCGTTTTCCATGCCGGGTAAAGCCGTCCTCAAATAATAAATTTCATCGCAGTATAATGGATAAAAAAGCATGTTACAGGTATACCTTGTCCGCCACGGTGAAACGCAGTGGAACGCCGAGCGTCGTATTCAAGGCCATTCAGACAGTCCGTTAACGGAGAAAGGGGAACAGCAGGCATGGCAGGTTGCTGAGCGCGCAAAAGCGCTGGGCATCACCCATATTATTGCCAGCGACCTCGGACGGACGCGCCGCACGGCTGAAATCATCGCAGAATTATGTGGATGTGACATTACCCTTGATTCACGTCTGCGCGAGCTGGATATGGGCGTGCTGGAAAAGCGCCGTATCGAATCCCTTACCGACGAAGAAGAAGGCTGGCGTCGTACCCTGGTTAATGGGACGGCGGGCGGGCGTATTCCTGAGGGCGAGTCAATGCAGGAGCTGGCTGACCGTATGCATGCGGCGCTGGCGGATTGCCTGACGTTACCGCAAGGGAGTCGCCCGATGATCGTCAGTCATGGTATGGCGCTGGGCTGCCTGGTCAGTACCATCCTCGGCCTGCCTGCGTATGCTGAGCGTCGTCTGCGCCTGCGTAACTGTTCCATCTCGCGTATCGATTATCAGGACAGCGCGTGGCTGGCATCCGGCTGGGTTGTAGAGACCGCAGGGGACGTATCGCATCTGGACGCCCCTGCGTTGGATGAACTGCAGCGTTAACGGCGGATAGGGACGAGATATTCGCAGCGAATCTGGTGCGGTGGCTCTTGCGTCCGCGCATCATCCTGCGGGTAAAAACGTTCAATATCCTGGCCTTTGCGGCGTGTCAGATTGAGCATTGGCATGCAGGTGCCGTAGACGGTCAGGATAAATTCCTGCACGCCGCTGCCCAGTCCGTCGTAGGAGAACATCACGTAATCGCCGCCTTCCAGCACCACCGGATGGGCGTTATGCATGTGCCCGTTCGCCATCTCAGGCGTCAGCGCGGTGGTGTAAAAGACTTCCTGCTCATCATCTTTCTCAAGGCTTGGGCGCGGCTCATGCAAGCCATACATTTCAGCCGGAACAGAAGGCGCGTTACCCAGAAACTCCCGCCAGAACTGAATGCGCATCTGATGGCGGAAATCAGAAATCTCTTCCAGAGAACAGGTATAGCTTTGGGTAATCCCCACCAGCTGCGTTTCAGGCAGGGTAACGAACTCGTGCTTCGGCATCGTGAATTCACCTAAGCGCATGGGCGGGCGAATGCCAAATGCGCTCCAGTCAGGCGAGCGACGGTACAATGCAGGCGTTTGCGAAAATTGCTTTTTGAAAGCGCGGGTAAAGGTTTGCTGCGAATCAAAACGGTATTGCAGGGCAATATCCAGAATCGGACGTGAGGTCAAACGCAGCGCAACGGCGGATTTTGACAGGCGGCGGGCGCGAATGTAGGCACCAATCGCATGGCCCGTCACGTCTTTAAACATCCTTTGCAGGTGCCACTTGGAATAGCCTGCTTTCGCCGCCACATTGTCCAGCGATAACGGCTGATCGAGATGGCCTTCCAGCCACGCAAGCAGATCGCGAATAATCCCGGCCTGATCCATACAATATCCTCTTCCATAAAACGGCGAACGCCTGATACAAGGATGGGATAATATCACCGTTTGTTGTTTTAGCATTCAGTGTTTTTTTTGTTCATAAATGCGCATTGTGACTGATTTTCATGATGATTTTTGTAAATTAGTGATCTATAAACGTTTTCGCCTACAGCTAAGAATAGTTGCTCAACGTTATATTCAAAAATGGTAACAATATGAAATATACAAGCCTCATCCTTTCATCAGTACTGCTGTTATGTAGCGCTGCAAAGGCAGAACAGATTGGCTCCGTGGACACCGTTTTTAAAATGTTTGGTCCGGACCATAAAATCGTTGTTGAAGCGTTTGACGACCCGGATGTGCAAAACGTGACCTGCTACATCAGCCGGGCGAAAACCGGCGGCATTAAAGGCGGTCTGGGTCTGGCGGAGGATACGTCTGATGCCGCCATCTCCTGCCAGCAGGTAGGGCCAATTGAAGTCAGCGATAAGATTAAAAATGGCAAAGCGCAGGGAGATGTTGTTTTCCAGAAACGCACATCGCTGGTCTTTAAGAAACTGCAGGTTGTCCGTTTTTACGATGCTAAGCGCAATGCACTTATCTACCTGACGTATTCCGACAAAGTGGTGGAAGGGTCACCGAAGAATGCGTTGAGTGCCGTGCCGATTATGCCCTGGGGCAAATAAAAGGAGTGGGCATGCCACAACCGCAAATCTGGCTGGTGGAAGATGAGATAAGTATCGCCGATACGCTGATCTACATGCTGCAACAGGATGGTTTCAATGTTCGCGCCTTCGAGCGTGGGCTGCCCGTTCTGGATGCGGCAACCCGGCAGTTGCCCGATCTGGCTATTCTGGATGTGGGTCTGCCGGACATCAGCGGTTTTGAGCTTTGCCGCCGTTTACTGGCCGTTGCGCCTGGGCTGCCCGTGCTGTTTCTCACGGCCCGCAGCGATGAGATCGATAAGCTGCTGGGGCTGGAGATGGGGGCAGATGATTACATCGCTAAACCCTTCTCACCCCGGGAGGTGTGTGCCAGGGTAAGGACCGTTTTACGGCGTTTTCAGAAAGCGGCGAGCCCGTCTACCACAGTCCGTGTTGGTCAGTTTGAGCTGGACGAACCCGCGGCGCTGATACGCTGGTGCGGTGAAACCCTGCCCCTGACGCGCTATGAATTTTTATTGCTCAAAACCCTGCTGCATGCGCCGGGCCGGGTTTTCTCACGGCAGCAACTGATGGATATTGTCTGGGTGGATGCAGAAGAGAGTTTTGACCGTACCGTCGACACGCACATTAAAACCCTGCGCGCCAAATTACGGGCGATCAACACGGAGGCTTCACCCATTAATACTCATCGTGGTATGGGCTACAGCCTGGGGATCCGCTAATGCGCATTGGCATGCGGCTGTTGCTGGGCTATTTCCTGATTGTGGCGGTGGCAGCATGGTTTGTGTTGTCGATCTTCGTGCAGGAGATCAAACCTGGCGTCAGGCGAGCAACCGAAGGGACGCTGATTGATACCGCCACGCTGCTGGCTGAGATCGGCCGTGGCGACTTGCTTTCCGGCGAGGCGCAAAACGGGCAACTGGCGCAGGCATTCTCCTCACTGTCACAGCGGGCTTTCAGGGCCAACATCAGTGGTATCCGTAAAGTTCGCAATGAATATCATGTCTACATGACCGATGCCGTTGGCAAGGTGGTCTTTGACTCGGCGGGAAAAGCGCTGGGGGAAGACTATTCTCGCTGGAATGATGTCTGGTTGACGCTGCGGGGGAAATACGGTGCACGTAGTACTCTGTCCGATCCGAACGATCCCGAAAGCACCGTAATGTACGTGGCGGCTCCGATAACCGAACAGGGAAAAATCATCGGTGTGATAAGCGTGGGCAAGCCCAACAGTGCTATCGCGCCGGTGATTAAACGCAGCGAGCGCCGGATCCTTTGGGCCAGTACCGCTTTGCTCGGGATCGCCCTGCTGATTGGCTTTGGCATGGCGCTTTGGATCAACCGCTCTATTGGCAAACTGACGCGTTATGCTGATGCGGTGACGGAGAAGACCCCGCTGCCGCTGCCCTCGCTCGGTAGTAGCGAACTGCGCAAACTCGCTCAGGCTCTGGAGAGCATGCGCCAGAAACTCGAGGGGAAAAATTACATTGAGCGCTATGTTCATGCGCTGACGCATGAGTTGAAAAGCCCTCTGGCTGCGATTCGCGGTGCGGCTGAAATCCTTCGGGAAAATCCACCCCCCGCTGTCGCTGCCCATTTCACGGGCAATATTCTTGCGCAAAATGCCCGTATGCAGGCGCTGGTGGAAAAGCTTCTCTCACAGGCGAAACTGGAAAACCGCCAGGAGATTGCCCTGTCCCAGGTCAGGCTCAGTGAGATTTTCTCTCAGCTCGCGGATGAACGTAGCGTCGTGCTGGCAGGTAAACATCTTACCCTCGAACACCATGCGGCAGAGGTGATTGCCACGGCTGATGCCGAATTGTTAACCCAGGCGCTCGGAAACTTGCTGGATAACGCCATCGACTTCACCCCGGAGAACGGGGTGATTTGTTTACACGCCAGCGAAGACGGTGACGTCACCACCATCGGCGTTTGCGACAGCGGGCAGGGCATCCCGGATTACGCACTGGATCGCATATTCGAACGTTTTTATTCTCTCCCTCGTGAAGATGGTCACAAGAGCAGTGGCCTGGGCCTGGCGTTTGTGCAGGAAGTCGCGCGTTTACATCAGGGAAGCATTCACATTGCTAATCGTCCCGAAGGAGGCGTCGAGGCGCGTCTGACACTTCACCGTCACTTCACATAGCTTCAACGTCTCCCCACATAGCCCCTTTATTCTGCGTGCAATACAAAGGAGGGGCTATGTTGAAATCACCGTTATTCTGGAAAGTATTTACCCTGGTTGGGTGCATCGTTTTACTGTTGGTACCGCTGATGTTCGTCAGCAATCTGATTAAAGAGCGTAGTGACTATCGGGATGAGGTTTCTGACGCGTTGCGGCAAAGCAGTGCGGGGTCGCAAAAACTGATCGGGCCACTGATTGCCGTGCCGGTGACAGAAGTGACAACGGTTCTGGAATCTACCAACGATGAGGCGCCAAAAGAGGTTCGGCGAAGCAAAAGCTATATCCGTTTCTGGCTGCCAGAATCGCTGATGGTTAAAGGTGAGCAGCAGGTTGAATCACGGCAAATCGGTATTTATAACGGCCAGGTCTGGCATGGCGATATCTCCATTCAGGCGGAATTCGATCCGAAACGCATTGGCCTGGAAGCCAATGAAAACCGACAGATTGGCGAGCCCTTTGTGGTGTTAGCGCTAAGCGACGCCCGTGGCATTGGGCAGGTTCAGACCCTGAAAATCAACGGTGAAGCGCTTACCGTTGAGCCTGGTTCTGGTCTGCAAAGCGATATGCAGGGGATGCATGTGCCGCTGGGATCGGCAGATATGACCCGCAAGGCGCTTAAACTCGATATGTCCTTTAGCCTTAACGGCACGGGGACGTTCTCAGTAGTGCCCGTCGGGCGTAACAGTGAAATGACGCTGATCAGCGATTGGCCCCATCCGGGGTTCAAAGGGGATTTCCTACCCGCAAAGCGTGAAATTAGCCCCAGCGGTTTTCAGGCGCAGTGGCAGAGTACCTGGTTTGCTAACAATCTGGACAGTAAAATCCGTGACATGCTGCTCCTGACCGAGCAAAACGAATGGCGGTTGCCTGCGTTCAGCGTCAACATCACCACTCCGGCGGATCAGTATCAACTTACTGATCGTGCTATTAAGTATGCCATTTTGCTGATTGCGCTTATTTTTGCCGCCTTCTTTGTGTTTGAAAGCCTGACCGCACGGCAGATGCACCCGATGGAGTATTTGCTGGTGGGACTCTCTTTGGTGATGTTTTACCTGGTTCTACTGGCGCTTTCTGAACGAATTGGTTTCACCCCCGCGTGGGTCACGGCCAGCCTACTGAGCGGCGTGATTAACGGGCTTTATTTGCAGGGCGTGATGAAAACCTGGCGTGCCAGCCTGCCGTTTACGGGCGCGCTGCTGGTGCTGTATGGCGTGATGTGGAGTCTGCTGCATTCGGAAGACAGCGCGTTACTCCTGGGAACAGGGGTTCTGTTTGCGGCACTGAGTACAGTAATGATGCTCACGCGGCGGTTTAACTGGTATTCCATCTCCGCCACACGAAAAGTGCAGACAGAGAAAGCGGAGCCAGTAGATGACGCCTTGCGGTTGTGGAAGTAATGTTTGAACAATGAGGCAATAAAAAAAGCGGCGCCTGGCGCCGCTTTTCGTCTGGAACGACGACCGTTATTCCTGCAAATCACCGCAGAAACGGTAACCTTCACCGTGAATTGTCGCGATAATTTCAGGGGTGTCCGGCGTAGATTCGAAATGTTTACGAATGCGGCGGATGGTCACGTCGACGGTACGGTCATGCGGCTTAAGCTCGCGGCCGGTCATTTTTTTCAGCAGTTCTGCGCGAGACTGAATTTTGCCCGGGTTTTCGCAGAAGTGCAGCATGGCGCGGAATTCACTGCGCGGCAGTTTATACTGTTCACCATTCGGGCTGACCAGAGAGCGGCTGTTAATATCCAGCTCCCAACCGTTGAATTTGTAGCTTTCAACGCTACGGCGTTCTTCACTGATCGTGCCGAGGTTCATGGTACGAGACAGCAGGTTGCGGGCACGGATAGTCAGTTCACGCGGGTTGAACGGCTTGGTGATATAGTCATCTGCACCGATTTCAAGACCGAGGATTTTATCGACTTCATTATCACGGCCGGTCAGGAACATCAGCGCGACATTGGCCTGCTCACGTAATTCACGGGCCAGCAACAGGCCGTTTTTCCCCGGCAGGTTGATATCCATGATCACCAGGTTGATGTCATTTTCAGACAGGATCTGATGCATTTCCGCGCCATCGGTCGCTTCGAATACATCGTAACCTTCTGCTTCGAAAATACTTTTTAACGTGTTGCGTGTTACCAACTCGTCTTCAACGATAAGAATGTGCGGGGTCTGCATGTTTGCTACCTAAATTGCCAACTAAATCGAAACAGGAAGTACAAAAGTCCCTGACCTGCCTGATGCATGTCGAAAATTAACATGATCGGCGTAACATGACTAAAGTACGTAATTGCGTTCTTGATGCACTTTCCATCAACGTCAACAACATCATTAGCTTGGTCGTGGGTACTTTCCCTCTGGACCCGACAGCGTCAAAAACGGCTGTCATCCTAACCATTTTAACAGCAACATAACAGGCTAAGACGTAAGGGACGCCCAATAAAACTACGCTTCGTTGACATATATCAAGTTCAATTGTAGCACGTTAACAGTTTGGTGAAATATCCGTATCTTAATGTTAGCGAATTTCACAATATTTCAATAAACCAACAAGTTGCGAATATTAATTGATAAACATAGTGAATCCAATAGTAGATTTAGATTCTTCATCAAAATACCATGCATAAACATAGGGATAAGCATGTTCTGTTAACATTCTGGCCTGCAGTTTCATCATCCAACAGTTTAGCTTCTTTTAACCGTTGCCAGAGTGAAATACAGTGATTCCTGTTACATAATTGTAAATTCGCGCCGCGTAATATGCGGGCGGCGACGACACTTCATCCGTTAAATGATCAAAAAGAGAGCAAAAAATGCACCTGGCTGTTGTCCTTGTTTCCCCCGCCAGAGCGGAAAATATCGGTGCGGCTGCGCGCGCGATGAAAACCATGGGGTTTACGGATTTGCGCATTGTTGACAGCGTGGCTCACCTTGAAGAGGGCGCGCGCCGTGTTGCCCACGGTGCTGGCGATGTGCTTGATAATATTACAACTTATACCACTCTTGCTGACGCGCTTGCGGATGTGCAGTTTACGGTTGCGACTACGGCACGCAGCCGGGCGAAGTTTCACTACTACGCGACACCTGAAGAGCTGGTTCCGTTGTTGCGAGAGAAAAGCGAGTGGCTACAGACCGGCGCACTGGTTTTTGGGCGGGAAGATTCCGGGCTAACGAACGATGAACTGGCGCTGGCGGATATCTTAACGGGCGTGCCGATGGTGGCGGATTATCCCTCCCTCAATCTTGGGCAGGCGGTAATGGTTTACTGTTATCAGTTAGCAACTTTAATACAAAACGGGGCTGAACCTATCGCCGCGCGTGATGATAATCCGCTTCATGCATTACGTATGCGCGCCCACGCCTTACTCGACCAGTTGGGAGTGGCGGATGACATTAAAATGGCTGACTGGCTCGATCAGCGTATTGGCGTTTTAGGACAGCGAGACACCGCAATGTTGCACAGATTGCTCCACGACATCGAAAAAAAACTCACCGAGTAATATCTGGTGATAAGTTTATTTTATAGTTGAAGGCCCCGCTATATGACTTATCTTGTGGTCTTTACGGATCGTTAATGCGGCATAAACTGGCGTAGACGAACAAGCGAGAAAATAGTCAAAAACCAAAAATTCATTGACTTAAGACGGCGGATACTTTAACCAATATAGGTAACGCGACAGACAGATAAAAATTACAGAGCACACAACATCCATGAAACGCATCAGCATCGTCACCACCATTATTACCACCACCACAATTACCACAGGTAATGGTGCGGGCTGACGCGTACAGGAAAAACAGAAAAAAGCCCGCACCGAACAGTGCGGGCTTTTTTTTCGACCAAAGATCAAGGGGTATAACATGCGAGTGTTGAAGTTTGGCGGTACATCAGTGGCAAATGCGGAACGGTTTCTGCGTGTTGCCGATATCCTGGAGAGTAATGCCAGGCAGGGGCAGGTGGCGACAGTGTTATCTGCCCCGGCGAAAATCACCAACCATCTGGTCGCCATGATTGAAAAAACCATTGGTGGTCAGGACGCCGTACCGAACATCAGTGATGCAGAACGGATTTTTGCTGAGCTTCTCTCTGGACTCGCAGACGCCCAACCCGGTTTTCCTCTGGCTCAACTTAAAATTTTCGTCGAACAAGAATTTGCGCAAATTAAGCATGTTTTGCACGGTATCAGCCTGCTTGGCCAATGCCCTGACAGCATCAATGCGGCGTTGATCTGCCGCGGTGAAAAACTCTCTATCGCCATTATGGCCGGACTGCTGGAAGCACGTGGTCATAACGTCTCTGTCATTGATCCGGTCGAAAAGCTGCTCGCTGTTGGTCACTATCTCGAATCTACTGTCGATATTACTGAATCTACCCGCCGTATCGCCGCCAGCCGTATCCCTGCGGATCATATGATCCTGATGGCCGGTTTTACCGCCGGTAATGAGAAGGGCGAACTGGTGGTGCTCGGACGCAACGGTTCCGATTACTCTGCCGCCGTTCTGGCCGCCTGTCTGCGCGCGGATTGTTGTGAAATCTGGACCGACGTCGATGGCGTCTACACCTGTGATCCCCGCCAGGTGCCGGATGCTCGCCTGCTAAAATCTATGTCGTATCAGGAAGCCATGGAGCTTTCCTACTTTGGCGCGAAGGTGCTTCACCCGCGCACTATCACCCCTATCGCCCAGTTCCAGATTCCCTGCTTAATCAAAAACACCGGTAATCCCCAGGCTCCGGGTACGTTGATTGGTGCCACTTCTGATGAAGATGGCCTGCCGGTAAAAGGGATTTCGAACCTGAACAACATGGCAATGTTCAGCGTGTCAGGTCCTGGCATGAAAGGCATGGTGGGCATGGCGGCGCGCGTGTTTGCTGCTATGTCACGCGCGGGGATCTCCGTGGTGTTGATTACCCAATCTTCTTCGGAATACAGCATCAGCTTCTGCGTGCCGCAGTCCGATTGTGCCTGCGCCCAACGTGCAATGAACGATGAATTCTACCTTGAGCTGAAAGAAGGTCTGCTGGAACCGCTTGCGGTGATGGAACGCCTGGCCGTGATTTCCGTGGTGGGTGACGGCATGCGCACGATGCGCGGCATCTCAGCGAAATTCTTTGCTGCGCTGGCCCGGGCGAATATCAACATCGTGGCTATCGCCCAGGGCTCGTCTGAGCGCTCTATTTCCGTAGTGGTGAGTAACGATGACGCGACGACCGGCGTGCGCGTCACCCACCAGATGCTGTTCAACACCGATCAGGTTATCGAAGTCTTTGTTATCGGAGTGGGCGGTGTAGGCGGTGCGTTGCTGGAGCAGCTTAAGCGTCAGCAGGCGTGGCTGAAGAACAAACATATCGATTTACGCGTGTGTGGTGTGGCGAACTCCAAAGCGCTGCTGACCAACGTGCATGGCCTGGACCTGGAAAACTGGCAGGCTGAGCTGGCGGAAGCGAAAGAGCCGTTCAACCTGGGGCGCCTGATCCGTCTGGTGAAAGAGTATCATCTGCTGAATCCGGTGATTGTTGACTGTACCTCTAATCAATCCGTTGCGGATCAGTACGCCGATTTCCTGCGTGAAGGTTTCCATGTGGTCACGCCGAACAAAAAGGCCAATACGTCGTCGATGGATTACTACCATCAACTGCGCCATGCTGCGGCAAAATCACGGCGTAAATTCCTCTACGATACTAACGTCGGTGCGGGGTTGCCGGTCATTGAGAACCTGCAAAATCTGCTCAACGCGGGCGATGAGTTACAGCGTTTTTCCGGTGTGCTGTCGGGTTCACTTTCATTCATCTTCGGTAAGCTGGATGAAGGGATGAGCCTGTCGGAAGCGACGAAGGCGGCACGTGATATTGGCTTTACCGAGCCGGATCCACGAGACGACCTTTCCGGCATGGACGTTGCGCGTAAGCTGTTGATTCTGGCGCGTGAAACCGGCCGCGAGCTTGAGCTATCCGATATCGTCATCGAGCCAGTCTTACCTGACTCATTTGAGGCCAATGGCGATGTCGCTGACTTTATGGATCGCCTGCCGCAACTGGACGATGCCTTTGCCGCACGCGTGGCGAAAGCGCGGGATGAAGGTAAAGTGTTGCGCTATGTCGGTAACATTGAAGAAGATGGCACCTGTCGGGTAAAAATCGCCGAAGTTGATGGCAACGATCCGCTTTATAAAGTGAAAAATGGCGAAAATGCCCTCGCATTCTACAGCCATTATTACCAGCCGATTCCGCTGGTGCTGCGTGGCTATGGTGCAGGCAATGACGTAACGGCGGCGGGTGTGTTTGCCGATCTGTTACGCACTCTTTCCTGGAAGTTGGGAGTTTAAGATGGTGAAAGTATATGCTCCGGCCTCCAGTGCCAATATGAGCGTAGGTTTTGATGTACTGGGCGCTGCGGTAACGCCTGTGGATGGCACGTTACTGGGGGACAACGTTTCTGTTGAGGCGGCTGACAGTTTTAGCCTTCAGAATCTGGGGCGTTTTGCCAATAAACTGCCCACTAACCCGAAAGAGAATATCGTTTATCAGTGCTGGGAGCGTTTCTGTCAGGAGATCGGTAAAACCGTTCCGGTGGCGATGACGCTTGAAAAAAACATGCCGATTGGATCAGGCCTGGGTTCCAGCGCCTGTTCCGTTGTTGCCGCATTGGTCGCCATGAATGAATACTGCGGTAAGCCGCTGAACGATAGCAAAATGCTGGCGATCATGGGCGAGCTGGAAGGACGCATCTCTGGCAGCATTCATTACGACAACGTCGCGCCTTGCTTCCTCGGCGGCATGCAATTGATGATCGAGGAAAACGACATTATTAGCCAGCAGGTGCCATGCTTTGATGAGTGGTTATGGGTGCTTGCTTATCCAGGGATTAAAGTCTCGACGGCGGAAGCGCGCGCTATTCTGCCGGCGCAGTATCGTCGTCAGGACTGTATCGCCCACGGGCGGCATCTGGCCGGCTTTATTCACGCCTGCTATTCACGCCAGCCTGCGCTTGCCGCTAAGTTGATGAAAGATGTCATTGCAGAGCCATACCGCACCAAACTGCTGCCGGGCTTTAATGAAGCACGCCAGGCGGTGGCGGATATCGGGGCCATCTCCTGCGGGATTTCCGGATCGGGTCCGACGCTGTTTGCGTTATGTGATAAAACCGAAACGGCGCAGCGTGTGGCAGACTGGCTGAGCAAACACTATTTGCAAAATCAGGAAGGCTTTGTTCATATTTGCCGTCTGGATACGACGGGTGCACGAGTAGTGGGATAACCAATGAAACTCTATAACTTAAAAGATCACAACGAACAGGTCAGCTTCGCACAGGCCATCACGCAAGGCCTGGGCAAGAATCAGGGGCTCTTTTTTCCGCACGATCTGCCGGAATTTAGCCTGACAGAAATTGATGAAATGCTGGATCAGGATTTCATCACCCGTAGTGCAAAGATCCTCGGTGCCTTTATCGGCGATGAACTGCCGCAGGAGATCCTGGAAGCGCGCGTCCGTGACGCCTTCGCTTTCCCGGCTCCGGTGAAGGCGGTCGAAAGCGACATTGGCTGCCTGGAGCTGTTCCACGGCCCAACGCTGGCCTTCAAAGACTTCGGCGGGCGCTTTATGGCGCAGATGCTGACCACCATCAGCGGCGACAAGCCGGTGACCATTCTCACCGCGACCTCAGGTGATACCGGTGCGGCGGTTGCCCATGCGTTTTACGGTCTGAAAAACGTGCGCGTGGTTATTCTCTACCCGAACGGCAAAATCAGCCCACTGCAGGAAAAACTGTTCTGTACGCTGGGTGGCAACATCGAAACGGTCGCCATTGATGCTGACTTTGATGCCTGCCAGGCGCTGGTCAAACAGGCCTTTGATGATGAAGAACTGAAAGTTGCGCTGGGACTGAACTCCGCCAACTCCATTAACATCAGCCGCCTGCTGGCGCAGATTTGCTACTACTTTGAAGCGGTGGCGCAGCTTCCGCAGGAAGCCCGTAACCAGCTGGTCGTCTCTGTTCCAAGCGGCAACTTCGGCGATCTGACCGCCGGTCTGCTGGCGAAATCTCTGGGGCTGCCAATCAAGCGCTTTATCGCTGCCACCAACGCCAATGACACCGTGCCGCGCTTCCTGCAGGAAGGGGAGTGGAAGCCGAAAGCAACGCAGGCGACGCTGTCAAACGCAATGGACGTCAGCCAGCCGAATAACTGGCCACGTGTTGAAGAGCTGTTCCGCCGCAAAATCTGGCGTCTGAACGAACTGGGCTATGCGGCCATTAGCGACGAAACCACCAAAGAAACCATGCGTGAGTTGAAGGGTAAGGGCTATCTCTCCGAGCCCCATGCAGCCATCGCGTACCGTGCGCTGCGCGATCAGCTGCACCCTGGTGAATACGGTTTGTTCCTCGGCACCGCGCATCCGGCAAAATTCAAAGAGAGCGTGGAAGAGATTCTGGGTGAGCCGCTGGTGCTGCCGAAAGAGCTGGCAGAGCGTGCAGACCTTGAGCTTTTGTCTCACCATCTGCCTGCCGACTTTGCACAATTACGTAAGCTGATGATGAGCAAAGCGTAAGCATTAGACGACCTTTCTACAGGCCGGGTATGCATCATTGCAACCCGGCTTTTTTTTCGCGCAAATACGGAGAAATTGCGGAGGCATTGCGCAGGAAAAATGTAGAAATTCCCAATAAATGCGGGTACTTAAAGATTAGGATTGCAGAGAATAACAAGCGGACATCACTTTGCTTAAGCTCCTTTCATCGGCCCATAACGGGCAAGATGAACCAAGGAGTAACCCATGTTAAAACCTGTATTCTTAGCGCTTTCGTTGGTGATGGTGGCTCCGCTGGCGGCACAGGCTGCAGAAATTACCCTCGTGCCGGCAGTCAAACTGCAAATTGGCGACAGTGACAATCACGGAAATCGTTGGGACGGCGGGCGCTGGCGTGACCATGACTGGTGGAACCGTCACTATGAGATGCGGGACAACCACTGGCGGCCACATCGTGAAGCGTTTCGTGACCACCATGACGATCGCCATGATGACCGACACGACGATCGCGATCCGGGCTGGCGTCGCTAATGCTACTGATTCCCCTCTCCGGGCGGAGAGGGGAAACGTCATTACTGCTCGTGACGTTTAAACACCAGCTCACCTTTCCCCGACTGCTCTTCGTCAAAGAAATAGCCTTCACTGTTAAACCCGGTTAACTGTTCAGGCTTCGTCAGACGTTTTTCAATAATGTAACGGCTCATCAGCCCACGCGCTTTCTTGGCATAGAAGCTAATGACTTTGAACTTGCCGTTTTTCTCATCGAGAAAGACCGGTTTGATGATTTGCGCATTCAGACTCTTTGGCTTCACTGATTTAAAGTATTCATCTGAAGCCAGGTTGACCACCACGTCGTCGTCCTGTGCCTTGATAGCCTCATTCAGTTTCTGAGTAATGGTATCGCCCCAGAACTGGTAGAGATCTTTGCCTTTCGCGTTTTCCAGTCGAATCCCCATCTCCAGGCGATAAGGTTGCATTAAATCCAGCGGACGTAACACGCCATAGAGACCAGACAGCATACGCAAATGCTGTTGAGCGAAGTCGAAATCAGCCTCGGAGAAGGTCTCTGCCTGTAAGCCGGTATAAACGTCGCCCTTGAAGGCCAGAATAGCCTGGCGGGCATTTTTCAACGTGAAGTCCGGTTGCCAGTCGTGGAAGCGGGTGGCGTTCAGATCGGCTAACTTATCGCTAATCCCCATTAAAGATTTGATTTGCGGCGCAGTCAGTTGGCGAGCAACATCAATGAGCTGCTGAGAATGGTCCAGCAGCTCAGGCTGAGTGAAGCGCGTCGTGGCCAGCTCGCTCTGATAATCCAGCGTTTTGGCGGGTGAAATGAGAATCAGCATATTCAGTCCTTGCAGGGAATTTGTTGCAGATTTTAACAAAAAAGCAGGGGGTATTGATCAATAGTTGCGATTGTCCGGACGTTGCTCAACCTTACTATGCCAGGTATCGAGTGCTAACTGGCGCTGAATTTCAGGGTAACGACTGGCGTCGAAAACCGGCAAGATTCCCAGTTTGCGTTGGCGTAAATAATCGCCCGCAATAATGCTAACAACGGGGGACAGCAACAAAATGGCGATCAGGTTCGTGATAGCCATAAACGCCATCAGCACATCGGCAAGATGCCAGAGCAGGGGAACGCGAAGTTGTGAGCCGACGAGAATCATCAATACAATCCCACAACGTAAAAGCCAGCGATTTCGCGCATTGTTTAATTTCAGGAAGATAAGATTATTTTCTGCATAAACGTAGTTTGTCGCGATGGAATTAAAGGCGAACATAAAAATAATAACGGCGACAAAACTGGCTCCCCATTCGCCGGTTAACGCGACCATCGCTTCTTGCACTTGTTGTACGCCACTTACGGCATTATCCGTGGGGCTGAGATCTGCCAGCATGAGAATGAATGCGCTGGCGGTACATACCATAAAAGTATCGACCACGACCCCAATCATCTGAACGAATCCCTGTGCTGCGGGGTGTGAAGCAGACGCGGCGGCGGCGGCATTGGGCGTCGATCCCATGCCCGCTTCATTGGAATACATACTTCGCTGAAAGCCGCTGGTCAGCGCCTGGCTCAGGGTGTATCCCATTGCGCCTGCCGCCGCTTCCTGCCAGCCAAATGCACTTTGTAAAATGGTGGCCATCACGCCGGGCAAACGGGTGATGTTATCGATACCAATACCGATACTCGTGACCACCCAAACGAAAGCCATGATGGGCACCACCCACTGCATAAAACGGGCAATGTCACGCAGACCCTTAGTTAGCAAAATCAGAAGCATACAGGCCAGGAGCCCGCCTGTATAAAGTTCAGGGATATGCCAGGCATAGTGGACCGCGCGCACCACCGAATTGGCCTGAATGGTGTTAAACAACAGTCCATAAGTGAGGAGCAGAATAATGGAGAAAAGCACGCCCATCCAGCGCATGCCAAGACCGCGAGACATATACCAGGCCGGGCCTCCCCTGAACTCCTGATTCGCACCGCGCTCTTTATAAAGTTGCGCCAGCGTCGATTCGGCAAAGCAGGTTGTCATACTAATAAGCGCTGACACCCACATCCAGAATATAGCGCCAGGACCGCCAGCACTGATAGCCAGCGCGACACCGGCTAAATTACCCGTGCCCATTCTGCCTGCGAGGCTCAGGAATAAAGCCTGATAAGATGTTAAGCCACCGGCGTGTGCGCCGCCCTGGCTTTTGAGATTTTGCAAAAAATCACTTCGCAATCTGAAGGGAATAAATTTGCTACGAAATGCGAACCAGATGCCCACCGCAAGCAGCAGATAAAGCATCAATGAACCCCACAGTATTTCACTGATAAAAGAAAAAAATTCAGGCATTAACATCCCTCTTGTCTATGCCGGGTCGCAGGATAAAAAGCGGCGCTATGGTCAATAGCACACTACTTCGCAGGCAATTAATCAATCGAGTTTACCATAATTACGCAACTTCACTGCGCGGTTGCGCTGCCAGTGCGTCGTGTTATCATCAGGGAAGACCGGTTACATCCCCCTAACAAGTTCAAAGAGAAACACTATCATGACGGATAAATTGACTTCTCTGCGTCAATACACGACAGTCGTGGCTGACACCGGAGATATCGCGGCAATGAAGCTGTATCAGCCGCAGGACGCTACCACCAACCCTTCTCTGATTCTTGGCGCTGCCCAAATTCCTGAATACCGTAAACTGATTGATGACGCCATTGCCTGGGCAAAAAGCCAGAGCAGCGATCGCGCTCAGCAGGTTATTGATGCATCAGACAAACTGGCAGTGAATATCGGTCTGGAAATCCTGAAGCTGATCCCGGGTCGTATCTCTACTGAAGTGGATGCCCGTCTGTCCTACGACACCGAAGCCTCTATCGCTAAAGCCAAACACCTGATCAAACTGTACAACGATGCAGGCATCAGCAACGATCGTATCCTGATCAAACTGGCTTCAACCTGGCAGGGTATCCGTGCTGCAGAACAGCTGGAAAAAGAAGGCATCAACTGTAACCTGACGCTGCTGTTCTCCTTCGCGCAGGCGCGCGCATGTGCAGAAGCGGGCGTTTACCTGATCTCTCCTTTCGTGGGCCGTATCCTCGACTGGTACAAATCTAACACGGATAAGAAAGAGTACGCGCCGGCTGAAGATCCAGGCGTGGTTTCCGTGACAGAAATCTACCAGTACTACAAACAGCACGGTTACGAAACCGTGGTGATGGGCGCAAGCTTCCGTAACCTCGGCGAAATCCTTGAACTGGCTGGCTGCGACCGTCTGACCATCGCGCCAGGCCTGCTGAAAGAGCTGGCGGAGAGCGAAGGCGCTATCGAGCGTAAACTGTCTTACACTGGCGAAGTAAAAGCGCGTCCGGAACGTATTACCGAAGCGCAGTTCTTCTGGCAGCACAACCAGGATCCTATGGCCGTAGATAAACTCGCGGACGGTATCCGTAAGTTTGCTGTTGACCAGGAAAAACTGGAAAAAATGATCGGCGACCTGCTGTAATCATTCTGCGTGACCGGGCCTCCGGTCACGCTTCCCCTCTGTCTGCATCCCCCTTCAGCGTGTATCATTTCCGTAAGTCATACTTTTTTATACGGAATGAATATGGACACATTACGCATTGGTTTAGTTTCTGTTTCTGACCGCGCCTCCAGCGGTGTTTATCAGGACAAAGGCATCCCGGCACTCGAAGAGTGGCTCGCCGCTACCCTTACCACCCCTTTTACGATTGAAACGCGTCTGATCCCGGATGAGCAACTTATCATTGAGCAGACGCTGTGCGAGCTGGTGGATGAAATGAGCTGCCATCTGGTACTGACCACCGGCGGAACCGGGCCTGCTCGTCGCGATGTGACCCCGGATGCCACGCTGGCGGTTGCCGATCGCGAAATGCCCGGTTTTGGTGAGCAGATGCGGCAGATTAGCCTTAACTTTGTGCCGACCGCCATTCTCTCGCGCCAGGTGGGGGTGATTCGTAAGCAGGCGCTGATCCTTAATCTGCCAGGCCAGCCTAAATCCATCAAAGAGACGCTGGAAGGGCTAAAAGATGATAAGGGTAACGTAAAAGTGACGGGGATTTTCGCAAGTGTACCGTATTGTGTACAGTTACTTGACGGTCCTTATGTCGAAACCAATCCGGCAAGGGTAGTGTCTTTCCGTCCAAAGAGTGCGAGACGCGAAATAATCTCCTAAAAGTGGTGGTTTTTGGATTTAAATAAGACGGATACTGGCGTGTTGATTTATTTACGGTATAGTAATTTTTAATTTACAGTTAGCGTAAATACTCAATCAACATCTCCTCTTTACAAATGGTCCGTTATGTCAAAACACACACGCCCTCTGAACAAACAGGATTATAAAACGCTTACGCTCGCCGCATTAGGCGGTGCGCTGGAGTTTTATGATTTCATCATCTTCGTGTTCTTTGCCGCCGTCGTGGGAGAGCTTTTCTTCCCGGCGGATATTCCTGAGTGGCTACGTCAGGTGCAAACCTTCGGTATTTTTGCCGCAGGCTATCTGGCACGTCCGTTAGGTGGCATTGTGATGGCGCATTTTGGCGATCTGGTTGGGCGTAAGAAGATGTTTACCCTCAGTATTTTACTGATGGCGGTGCCGACTCTGGCAATTGGTTTGCTGCCGACCTACGCGTCAACTGGCATTGTCGCGCCGTTACTGCTGCTGTTGATGCGTGTCCTCCAGGGGGCGGCAATCGGCGGTGAAGTGCCGGGGGCATGGGTGTTTGTGGCTGAGCATGTGCCGGAGCGCCGTATTGGCATCGCCTGCGGCACCTTAACGGCAGGGCTGACCGTCGGTATTTTGCTGGGTTCGGTGGTGGCTACGCTGATCAACACCAGCATGACCCAGCAGGCGATTCATGATGGTGGCTGGCGTGTGCCGTTCCTGCTTGGCGGCGCATTTGGTCTGGTGGCGATGTACCTGCGTCGTTGGTTACAGGAAACCCCTGTGTTCCTCGAAATGCAGCAACGTAAAGCGCTGGCGCAAGAGTTACCGGTTAAATCGGTGGTGCAGAACCATAAAAAAGCGGTGGTGGTCTCCATGCTGCTGACCTGGTTGCTTTCGGCTGGGATCGTGGTGGTGATTCTGATGTCGCCCGTCTGGCTACAGAAACAGTATGGCTTTGCTCCGGCGCTGACGCTGCAGGCAAATAGCATCGCTATTATCATGCTCTGCTTTGGTTGCCTGATTGCCGGCCTGGTGGTCGACAGGGTGGGTCCGAGTAAAACATTCATTGTGGGCGGTATCCTGCTCGCCTGCTCCAGCTGGCTCTTCTACCATCAGGTCGGCGCGCATCCGGAACAGCTGTTTGTTTTATACGGCCTGGTCGGTCTTTGTGTTGGTGTCGTCGGTGCAGTGCCCTATGTGATGGTGCGTGCCTTCCCGGCGGAAGTACGTTTTACCGGGATCTCGTTCTCTTACAACGTCTCTTATGCCATTTTCGGTGGCCTGACGCCGATCGCGGTGACCATGCTGATGGGCGTCTCGCCGATGGCACCCGCCTGGTATGTGCTGGCGCTGGCGCTGATGGGGTTGGGCTTAGGTATCTGGTTACGCCAGGATTGGGCCGCCGCGCCGAGCCCGACGCTGGCGGAAGAGATTCAGTCTTAGTGTTATTCAGCGCCGTCGGATGACGGCGCGTGTAGCGATCAGTGCGAAGGGGTGTAGCTCAGGATAATACTGTCATCCGGAATATGCGTGAAGTCCTTGATGATAGTGTGGTAATCCGCCAGCGGATCAATATCTTTTAAGTGGTCCGGGTAGAAGATTTTACTCAAGGTTTCAATGGCGACAATATTGTACGGGTTGTTGTAGAAGTGATGATACAGCGCCCCGGTGTGTCCCTGAACGACCGCAGGAATACTGCTCACGCCCTGGCGAGCCATCAGCGCATTAAAGGCCGTTTCAACCTCCTTCCTGTCGACGTTGTATCCAAATGGAACGACCGCCGTGCCTTTGCCCGGACGCTTTGAACCGCTCATCAGGTAGTAGTCAGGATTCAGGGAGATGATTTTCTCTACCGACACGGTGCCGGTCGCCCCTGGCAGCAGCTGTGAACCGATATTCACGCCGCCCGCCGCTTCTACCAGCCCGCCCCAGCCGTTGTGCGCGTGGGTAAAGCAACAGCCGTTGTCCAGACCGGCGACACCCGCGATAGGCTCAATAAAGACCAGCGGTTTTTTGGTCACGGTTGCCAGGCGTTGATGCAGGGTGTCCAGGCGCTGTTGATAGAAATCGGTATAGGCTTTTGCGCGTTCATTTTGCCCCATTACTTTGCCAAGCAGGGTAATGCTCGGCAGCGTGTTTTCGACCGGGTGCAGTTCATAATCGACAAACACGACCGGCACATGCAGCGCTTCCAGTTTCGCCAACACACCGCTCTGCACCAGCGACGGCTTCGCACGCAGCTGGGCAATCATCAGGTCAGGATGACGGGAGATAATGGTTTCCAGATCCACATTTCCCTGATCGGAAAATTGCATGTCGAGGATCTTTTCCGCTTCCGGCCACTGACGTTTCAGTACGTCCCAGGTCTGGGTATCTTGCTTTTTAGGCAGGTTGTTCCAGGCGACAACTTTGGCAAACGGGTTATCGCGTTCCAGCAGCGCGAGCGCAAAAATATCACGACCGTCCTGCAAAATGATGCGCTGCGGCGCCTGTGGAATGGTCACCGTGCGGTTATCCATATCCTTCACCGTGACCGGCCAGTCAGCAGCCTGGGCCAGTAATGGCGAGAGCAACAGAACCGCCCCACCGGCGGCGGCAATGAGTGCCTTCTTCAGATTCATTATTTCCCCGTCTTCTTTTTTATGTGGTTAAACCGTCGACCACCACGTGTGGCAGTCCTTGTGAACAACATTCAACTCTTCCTTTTACGCCGTAAACGGTGGCCAGATTGGCGGGCGTAACCACTTCGACCGGTACGCCGCTGGCGACCAGTGCGCCATTTTTTAGCATCACTGCATATTCGGCATGACGCAGTGCAATATTGATGTCATGAATGACCACCACGGTGACGATGTGGCGCAGGCGCGTTTCGCGAGCGACGATGTCCATCACATGAAATTGATAGTTAAGATCGAGGGCGCTGAGCGGTTCATCCAGTAACAGCAGGTCAGGCTTGCGGATCAGCGACTGTGCCAGGCCTATCAACTGTTTCTGCCCGCCAGAGAGCTGGTCGAGGTAGCTCATCGCCAGATGCGAGATCCCCAGCTTATGCAGAATGTCATAAGCCTCTTTTTCGACATCGCCTCGTGCGTCAAAACCGCTGGCCCGGCGTGCCACAATCACTGATTCAAGCGCATGCAAATGCACGCCCTGCGGCAGCGATTGCGGCAGGTAAACCACTTTCTGTGCCCGCGTCGCTGACGGCAACCTCATCAGGTCTTCGCCATTGAGTGCAAGCTGCCCCTGCGCCGGGTTAAGGTCGGCCAGCGCGCGCAACAGAGTGGATTTGCCGGAACCGTTCGGGCCGAGCAGGGCGGTGATTTTGCCGCGCGGCAGGATGGGCGTATTCAGCCCATCAATAATTTTCTTTTTGCGGTAGCCGGTGTGCAGGTCGCTGATTTTCAGGCCGTCGGTCATAACGTTCCCCGGTGGCGAATGATGATGCTGAGGAAGAAGGGCACGCCCACCAGGGAAGTGACGATACCCACAGGAATGATGACGCCGGCGACAATATTTTTCGATAACACTGACGCGAGCGAGAGTACCAGTGCGCCAATCAACATGCTGCCGGGCAGATAAAAGCGGTGATCTTCACCAAATATCATGCGTGAAATGTGCGGAGCCACAAGGCCGATAAAACCAATCGGGCCGACGAACGCGACGGTGAGGGCGGAGATAATGCTGATGCGCAGAAGGGTAGCCAGACGCAGCTTACGTACGTTGATACCGAAGCTAACGGCGCGATCCTCCCCCAGACGCAGCGCGGTCAGTTTCCAGGCGTTTCGCATCGACAGCGGCACTACCAATAGCAGCGCCACGGCCAGGATAGCGAGTTTGTCCCAGGAGGCGCGCGCCAGGCTGCCCATTGTCCAGAAGACCAGCCCTTGCAGCGTGTCCTCGCTGGCAACAAATTGCAGGATGGAGATCAACGCATTGAAGGTAAACACCAATGCAATACCAAACAGCACCACGCCTGAGGTGGCGACGCGTGTCCAGCGACTGATGCCGTCGAGCACAAAACAGGCCATCAGCGCAAAGACGAAGGCGTTGACCGAGATGAACCATTGATCGGGAATACCGGGAATACCAATACCCAGAATGATCGCCAGCGCTGCGCCAAATGAGGCGGCAGAGGAGACGCCGAGGGTAAAGGGGCTGGCCAGCGGGTTATTAAGGATGGTTTGCATTTCGGCACCAGCAAGCCCCAGCCCCATGCCGACCAGCACCGCCATCAGGGCGAAAGGCAGGCGTAATTCCCAGACGATAACGCGGGTGCCTGCATCCGCAGATGCCGCGTCGAACAGCGTTCGCCAGAGCGTGGAAATGGAGAGGCCGGAAGGGCCGAGGGTGAAATCAAGGACCAGCGATAGCAGAATGAATAGCAGGATCACACCCGCTAAGATAAAACGCCGCAGCAGGATTTTTTTGTAATGCGACGCCACGGCTGACTCGTCAGACTTCACGCTGGCGGTAAGGGTGGAACTCATTGTCTGACCTTATGCAACACAACTGAATGGTTTTATCCCACCCGACGTACCTGTCAGGTTCGTTGCATGAATTCCGTTCTCCGGGATGCTCCCGGCGAACATAATAGAAATGATAATGCTTATCAATTAAGCGGTGAGGTTATCAACGCTTCGTTTAAGAACCGTTATTGTTCTGCTTAAATAATAGACTTACAAACGGGCTTCCAGCGCACGGCAACTGGCATAAGCGCCTGCAATACACAAGGCGACCGGCGCCAGAAAACTATGGTCCATGCGGGTCGATTCCATGATTAACGCTAATGTAGTCACCGGCATATGCGCCGAGGCTGCTAAAAATCCGGCGGCACCCAGTAGCGCAAAGCTTTCCATATCGCTGCCAGGGAAGAGATGTCCGACAAGTAAAAACAGCAATGAACCTAACAGTCCGCCTACCGCAAGACCAGGCGTCAGGAGCCCCCCGGCTGCGCCACCGCGTATCACCGCGCATATCAGAGTGACCTTTAGCACCAGCAATATGGCTGCAAGCGCTGCTGTCATCTCACCACTGAGAGCCAGTTGCGCCGCGCCTTTGCCGTTGCCAGGCAATTGTGGAAACCAGATTGCGCCAATGCCCAGCAGCGTAAAGGCGAGGAGGCTTATTACCGGCATTTGCCAGTTATCACGCACGTTACTGCTGGCATATTGGGTAAGCCGACGAAAAAGATACGCGGCAGCCCCCAACAACGGGCCACACGCTAGTCCCCAGAAAACCAGCGACGTCGCGGCGAACTCCGCTGTAAAACGGTACTGGTGCTCGTCCCCCAGCCCCAGTGAGGCAATCCAGGCGGCAAGGGCGGATGTCGCCAGGGCAGCAATGGCCGTATCCCAGTTAAAGCGCACCAGCAGGACTTCAAGAGTAAAGATAGCGCCAGCCAGAGGGACATTGTAAACGGCGGCAAGGCCAGCGCCCGCACCGCAGGCCGTCATGAGTTGAATATCCGCCGAAGTCAGATGCAAGCGACGGGCAACGCCGCCCGCAAACAGGGCGCCGGCTTCGCGTGGCGCAACCTCACGCCCAAGCGGTGACCCCATGGCTACCGTGATGATTTGCAAAAGAATATGGGCAAGCGTAGTGAGAGGAGGCATCGGTTTAGTGGCGTCAGCGACAGCCGCGCTGATGCTGACCCGTTTTTTGCCATAACGCGCCAGTAGCCACCATCCACAGCCAGCAATGACGCCGGCTGCCATCAGCACAATAACGCGCCGCTGCGCGGTGGCATCGCTCACGCCTTCTAAAAACGTTTGCGGGCTGATTAACAGGTTCTGGCTGTAGCCATAAGCAAGATGCTGGATCTCGTGTAGCAGCATGGCAAGCAGCATGCCGCCAAGGCCAGCCAGAATGCCGGTGAGAAGCAGCGCCATCCAACGTTGGAGTCCGTAAGTTCTGCCCTGAAATGAGGTCATCATCCGCGTCTTTATCTTGAGGAAGAGCGTCATCATCCCATAAAGCGGGTTAACAGGTAATCAATCGAAACGTAGCGGGGAGAAAGAAGTTCGTGCCCGCGATGCAGGCACGAAGGGGGGAGATTAGTGCTGTTCGCCAATCGGCAGGACGGTACGACCGTATTGCTCGTTCAGGACTTCACCCATCGCCAGGTAAATCGCGCTTGCGCCGCACACCAGGCCAATCCAGCCAGCAATGTGAACGATGCTTTCGTTGTCTGCCAGGTGACCGACGGCCAGCAGTGCGAACAGCACGGTCAGGCTCAGGAACACAAACTGCAGCATACGTGCGCCTTTCAGCGTACCGAAGAACATAAACAGGGTGAACACGCCCCAGATACCCAGATAGACACCCAGGAAGTGGCCGTTCGCCGCCTCAGCCAGACCCATTTTTGGCAGCAGCAGGATAGCAACCAGCGTCAACCAGAAAGAACCATAAGAGGTAAACGCGGTTAAACCGAAGGTGTTGCCTTTTTTATATTCCAGCAGGCCAGCAAAAATCTGTGCGATACCACCGTAGAAAATACCCATAGCCAGGATAATGCCATCCAGCGGGAACATACCAATATTGTGCAGGTTAAGCAGAATAGTGGTCATGCCGAAACCCATTAAGCCCAGCGGAGCCGGATTAGCCAACTTAGTGTTGCCCATAATTCCTCAAAATAAATCAATATGAATGATGAAAGGTGACCCGGCATCCGTATTGAGGAAGCGGGGCGGCGGCATCATAAATAGCGCTATGCCCTGTGTCTATGATCTGAACAGGTGGAAATTAAAAAATTTTTTAATCCTTCCCCTTGATGCCTGCCGTTACGACCCCATCTTGTAGTCAACCGCAGTGTGTGGGCCTGAAAAAAAGCGAAGGGGAGCAGTTGAAACTCCATAATTCGCCCTTATTACAGGTTCACAACCACATGTTGACTGAATTTTTAGTGGAGACGTTTAGATGGGTAAAATTATTGGCATCGACCTGGGTACTACCAACTCTTGTGTAGCGATTATGGATGGCACTACTGCACGTGTGCTTGAGAACGCCGAAGGCGATCGCACCACGCCTTCTATCATTGCGTATACCCAGGATGGTGAAACTCTGGTAGGTCAGCCGGCTAAACGTCAGGCAGTGACAAACCCGCAAAACACCCTGTTTGCGATTAAACGCCTGATTGGCCGCCGCTTCCAGGACGAAGAAGTTCAGCGTGACGTTTCTATCATGCCGTACAAAATTGTTGCCGCAGACAATGGCGACGCATGGCTTGATGTGAAAGGCACCAAAACGGCACCGCCGCAGATCTCTGCTGAAGTGCTGAAGAAAATGAAAAAAACGGCTGAAGATTACCTGGGTGAACCGGTAACTGAAGCGGTTATCACCGTACCGGCTTACTTTAACGATGCTCAGCGTCAGGCAACCAAAGACGCTGGCCGTATTGCTGGTCTGGAAGTCAAACGTATCATCAACGAACCGACTGCCGCTGCGCTGGCTTACGGTCTGGATAAAGAAGTCGGTAACCGTACTATCGCGGTATACGACCTCGGTGGTGGTACTTTCGATATCTCTATTATCGAAATCGACGAAGTTGATGGCGAAAAAACCTTTGAAGTTCTGGCGACCAACGGTGATACCCACCTGGGTGGTGAAGACTTCGATAGCCGTCTGATCAACTACCTCGTTGAAGAATTCAAGAAAGATCAGGGCATTGACCTGCGTAATGACCCGCTGGCGATGCAGCGCCTGAAAGAAGCCGCTGAGAAAGCGAAGATTGAACTCTCTTCCGCTCAGCAGACCGACGTGAATCTGCCGTACATCACCGCAGATGCCACCGGTCCGAAACACATGAACATCAAAGTGACCCGTGCGAAACTGGAAAGCCTGGTAGAAGATCTGGTGAACCGTTCTATCGAGCCGCTGAAAGTTGCGCTTCAGGATGCTGGCCTGTCTGTTTCTGACGTTCAGGACGTTATCCTGGTCGGTGGTCAGACGCGTATGCCAATGGTTCAGAAGAAAGTGGCTGAGTTCTTTGGTAAAGAGCCGCGTAAAGACGTTAACCCGGACGAAGCTGTTGCTATCGGTGCAGCGGTTCAGGGCGGCGTGTTGACCGGTGAAGTGAAAGACGTACTGCTGCTGGACGTGACCCCGCTGTCTCTGGGTATCGAAACCATGGGCGGTGTGATGACTGCGCTCATCACCAAAAACACCACCATCCCGACCAAGCACAGCCAGGTGTTCTCTACCGCTGAAGACAATCAGTCTGCGGTAACCATCCATGTGCTGCAGGGTGAACGTAAACGTGCGGGTGATAACAAGTCTCTCGGCCAGTTCAACCTGGACGGTATCAATGCAGCACCGCGCGGCATGCCGCAGATCGAAGTGACCTTCGATATCGATGCTGACGGTATCCTGCACGTTTCCGCGAAGGACAAAAACAGCGGTAAAGAGCAGAAGATCACCATCAAGGCCTCTTCTGGTCTGAACGAAGAAGAAATTCAGAAAATGGTTCGCGAAGCAGAAGCGAACGCAGAATCTGACCGTAAGTTCGAAGAGCTGGTTCAGACCCGTAACCAGGGCGACCATCTGCTGCACAGCACCCGTAAGCAGGTTGAAGAAGCCGGCGACAAACTGCCAGCCGATGACAAAACCGCTATCGAGTCTGCTCTGAGTGCGCTGGAAGTGTCTCTGAAAGGCGAAGATAAAGACGATATCGAAGCGAAAATGCAGGCACTGGCGCAGGTTTCCCAGAAACTGATGGAAATCGCTCAGCAGCAGCACGCACAGCAGCAGGCAGGTTCTGCTGATGCTTCTGCGAACAATGCGAAAGACGACGATGTTGTTGACGCTGAGTTCGAAGAAGTAAAAGACAAAAAATAATCGCCCTGATGCAGGGTAAGTAATCAGCACGGGCGTAGGAGTTTTCTCCACGCCCGTGCTCGCATGTTAAGGGGCTGAAAAAAACAATGGCAAAACAAGATTATTACGAGATTTTAGGCGTTTCCAAAACAGCGGAAGAGCGTGAAATCAAAAAGGCGTATAAGCGCCTGGCCATGAAATATCACCCGGACCGCAACCAGGGTGATAAAGAGGCCGAAGCCAAATTTAAAGAGATCAAAGAAGCCTACGAAATCCTGACCGATGCCCAAAAACGCGCTGCTTACGATCAATACGGGCACGCAGCCTTTGAACAAGGCGGTATGGGCGGCGGCGGTGGCGGCTTTGGCGGCGGCGCAGACTTCAGCGACATCTTTGGTGACGTGTTTGGCGATATCTTTGGCGGTGGCCGGGGGCGTCAACGCGCAGCACGTGGTGCTGACTTACGTTACACCATGGAACTGACGCTGGAAGAAGCGGTACGCGGCGTGAGCAAAGAGATTCGCATCCCGACGCTCGAAGAGTGTGACGTTTGCCACGGTAGCGGTGCCAAAGCGGGTACGCAGCCGCAGACCTGCCCTACCTGTCATGGTGCAGGCCAGGTGCAGATGCGCCAGGGCTTCTTTGCCGTACAGCAGACCTGTCCACACTGTCAGGGCCGCGGTACGCTGATTAAAGATCCGTGCAATAAATGCCACGGTCATGGTCGCGTCGAGAAAACCAAAACCCTGTCCGTTAAGATCCCGGCCGGTGTCGATACAGGCGATCGCATCCGTCTGGCGGGTGAAGGCGAAGCGGGTGAACACGGCGCACCAGCAGGCGATCTGTACGTTCAGGTACAGGTGAAGCAGCACGCCATTTTTGAGCGTGAAGGCAACAACCTGTACTGCGAAGTGCCTATCAACTTTGCGATGGCTGCGCTCGGCGGCGAAATCGAAGTGCCAACGCTCGATGGGCGTGTGAATCTGAAAGTGCCTGGTGAAACCCAGACCGGTAAGCTGTTCCGCATGCGCGGTAAAGGTGTGAAGTCCGTACGCGGCGGTGCGCAGGGCGATTTGCTGTGTCGCGTGGTCGTTGAAACGCCAGTGGGTCTGAATGACAAGCAGAAACAGCTGCTGAAAGAGCTGCAGGAAAGCTTTGGCGGCCCTACCGGTGAGCATAACAGCCCGCGTTCGAAAAGCTTCTTCGATGGCGTGAAGAAGTTTTTTGATGATTTGACCAAATAAACGCTGCATTAAAAAGCCTGAATCTATGATTCAGGCTTTTTCGGATGAATATACGCAGGGAACAGTGCGGAGTTATTTACTTATATCATCGACACGTAAAGTGTGATCCGGCGCGATATCCTTCATTTTTTTAATGTAATCAATAATAGCCTGTGACGTTTGTAAACCCGGAACAAACTTCACATTCTTACCATTTTTAAAGGCCAAGAATGCGCCGCCGCCATTTGCAATGAACGAGTCGAGAGCAACCGTATAAACATCACTGTCTTTTACTGGTTTCCCTTTGATGGTGAATTCAACAATTCGCTGACCCTGCGGTTTGGTACTGTCATATTTCATCGATACTTCTTTTGACACTTGCAGGATGCCGTTTTTGAGGTCGGCTGCATGGGACATAACCGACCGCAAATCTTTACCGGTGAGTTCCATGCTCATGACATCGTTGGTAAACGGATACATATTAATCACATCGCCGATGGTGATATTACCTTTAGGCAGATCCGCGCGAATCCCCCCTGCGTTGTAGAAGGCGATATCTGCTTCTGGCACTTTATACATCAGTGCTTCGGTAATTAAGGCGCCAGTCGGTGATGACTCGCCATAAGAGCGAGTTAACACTTCGGGAGAATGCCCAATAACCTGTTGCGTGATTTTTAATAGCTTTTCATTCCACTCATCAACTTTCTGTTGCGTGACAGGATCGGCTTTATACGTATCGGTATAAAGGGTAATGAGTTTACCGTTATAACCATCAACTTTTTTGGTCGTGGGGTTATAATCCAGCACCAGCTTACCCATATCAATGGTATAGGCATCAGTGGAGACAACCAGGGTATCATTCACTTTTATGGGCTCCGGTGTGCCGACGTGGGCGTGCCCTGTTATCAGCACATCAACGCCATCAAGCTTACCTGCCATATCAATATCTTCCTGGAGTCGGCGTGCAACATCGCTACTACCGAAGCTGGACTGACGTGCAGGAACGCCTTCATGAATAAGCAATACCACCAGGTCAACTTTGCCTTTCAGTTCAGCAATTGCCTCTTTGATGTATGGTACCGGGTCGCGAGCTTCAATGCCTTCACGTACGCCAGCGGCTACGGCCTCATAGAATGCTGACACACCATGTGCACCAATAACACCAATTTTTGTTCCGTCTCTTTCCACAATGGTATAAGGCGTTTTAATCAGTGGGGTATTGGTTTTGGAGTAAAAAATGTTATTTAATAATACCGGGAATTTGAGCTTACTTAGCTGTGTAACAAGATTATCATGTCCGTGATCGAACTCATGATTACCCACCAACACAGCATCGTAGGGCATAGTGTTCATAATATCGATGATGGCTTCGCCTTTAGTCAAGGTACTAATGGCTGGACCCGTGAAGTAATCGCCAGCATCAAAGAAAAAAACATTATTTTCGCTTTTTTTTGCCTCATTAACGACGCCCGCTATCGTCGCAAATCCACCAATCGGGCGTTTTTTATCGACATAGGGAACAATTTCTGGCGAAACATGCCCATGCATATCGTTGGTGTAATAAATGGTCACGTCTTTCGCATGTAAAGTGAAAGGTGCCATTGCGGTGGTTAATCCAATGCAAACAGCTAAATAAGAAAGCGTAATTTTTTTCTTCATCATTGTCATTCCATTTATATATTCTTTGAAAGATAGAACTGTATATAATTAATTAAAATTCAAAGCCAATCAGATAGTTTATACGATCACCATATTCTTTATATCCGAGCTTGTTATTAAAATAACGATATGACACAGAGGCCTTCCATTGCGGCATGAAACGCCAGGTAAGCGTTACCGCACCACTCAGACCTGTATGACCGCCCTGTTGCTCGGCATAAGCGTCATTACGGTCAAATTCAATTTCATTCCAATCCGAAATAGTAAATTTTTCGCCGAAAAGGTTGAAGTGATAGGCGGCCACCCAGCCAAGTACATAACCATTCCATCCATTGGCCATGCCATATTTTTTAGAATTATAATCGTTTGAAAGGTTATGAACGGCAATATAGGGCTTGATAAACCCTGATTTACCCGTCAGGCCCAGATAACCTAAACCATATAACATATTAAGCTCATCGCCGAATTTGTTTTCCATGGACATATAGAGTTTGCCCATCAGCGTAACATCAGACTCAAATAAGCGATAATGTCCTAAAAACTGAGTGGTATGGTTACGGCCATCTACAGGATGGTTCAGTACGTTCATTTCATAAAAAGAAGAAAATTCGCCTTTATCAAAAACAGCGCCAAAATCCGCAACGGCTTTCCATACTTCCCCACGGCCAACATTTACAAAACCTTTGTTCCAGTCGCCATAACCCGCACTTACCGAGCCATAAACACGTTTCAGTTCAGTTGCTTGTGTATTAAAAGACGCCATTGAAATAAAGAAACCCAATGAACATAAGGCACACTTTTTTATTCTTATTTTTTTCATACTCTTCCCCAGAGATATAAGATGTTAGTTTTGAAACATTAGGAAGGAGTAGTTTATTGAGGGATTTATAATTGACTAGTGACAGCGTTCTCAAAAAAAAGCCAAAAAAAATGGGTGGCTGTATAGTGTCTCGTTGTGTTGTTTTTTTATCTCTAACATCATGTTTTATAGATGCGATGGAGGAAAAGAGATTGTTTTTTTATAAGCCAAATCATATGTTGAGGTTATATAAAATCTTTATATATAGTGTGTGTCTATAAAATTAAAAAATGACACGTTTCCACGATGATCAAATTCTAACACAATCAATAATAACGCACTGGGAAAACAACATAATCTGACATCTGGTAGTGAATATATTAATGAGCAACCTAGATGTGATCTCCATCACTTAACTTTACACAAGTATTGTATACTTTGTGGCACTAATTCAGGCGGCACTCCGGTGCACAAGAGATTTTTTCATCCATTATGTAGTCGATGCACCACATTATAATTTAAGACAAACCCTGTAATTGAGTTCACTCTAAACCGCTTCCTTAATTTATTGACGAGGCATCTGGCTTCGTTAAGGGTATTTTTCTATTTACTGAAGGGAATATCAAAGGATCTGAAATGAAAAAGACATTTATTGCCAGCATGATTGGTCTGGCGTTATGTGCAGGCGGTACGTTATCTGGCGCACAGGCAGCAGAAGTGAAACGCCCTAATCTGGTTATTATTCTTACGGATGACTTAGGCTACGGTGATTTGGGGGCTTATGGGCATCAAATTGTTAAGACGCCAAATATCGATAAATTAGCCCAGGAAGGGGTCAGGTTTACCGATTATTACGCTCCCGCGCCGCTCTGTTCACCTTCCCGCGCGGGGCTACTGACGGGGCGAATGCCTTTCCGCACCGGCATTCGTTCCTGGATCCCCGAAGGCAAAGATGTCTCCATCGGGCGCAATGAACTCACTATTGCCAATCTATTAAAAGAGCAGGGCTATGACACCGCATTAATGGGAAAATTGCACCTTAACGCCGGGGCAAACCGTACCGATCAGCCACAGGCCAAAGATATTGGCTTCGATTACTCACTGGTTCATGCGGGGGGATTCATCACCAATGAACGGTTGGCAAAGGCAAAAGAGCGCCCACGTTATGGTCTTGTTTACCCGGACGCCTTTATCCGCAACGGTAAGCCCCTCGGTGAGGCAAAACAACTCAGCGGCGAACTGGTCAGTACCGAAGTGGTGAACTGGCTGGGTGAGCGTGAGAAGAAGAAAGAAGATAAACCTTTCTTCCTGTACGTTGCCTTTACCGAAGTGCATACCCCCGTTGCTTCATCGAAAAAGTATCTTGATATGTATTCGCAATACATGAGCGATTTTCAGAAGCAGCATCCTGATATGTTCTATGGTGATTGGGCCGATAAACCCTGGCGTGGTCCGGGTGAGTACTACGCTAACATCAGCTACATGGATGAGCAGGTGGGGAAAGTCGTTGAAAAAATTAAGGCAATGGGCGAAGAAGACAATACCATCATTATTTTCACCAGCGATAACGGCCCAGTAACACGTGAAGTTCGCAAAGTTTATGAACTCAATATGGCCGGGGAGACCGATGGGCTAAGGGGACGCAAAGATAATCTGTGGGAAGGGGGGATTCGCGTACCGGCGATTATCAAATATGGTAAACATCTGCCACAGGGGATGGTCACTGATACACCGGCTTCCGGGCTGGACTGGATGCCGACGCTTGCGCAGATGATGAAGTTTGAGCTGCCTAAAGATCGTACGCTTGACGGCCAGTCTCTTACTCCTGTATTTCAGAAAGCGGAGCTGAAGCGGCACAAACCATTGATTTTTGGCATTGATATGCCGTTCCAGGACGATCCCACCGATCAATGGGCGCTACGCGATGGTGATTGGAAAATGATCATCGACAGGGAAGGGAAAGCAAAATATCTCTACAACCTGAAAAACGATCGAGCGGAAACCATGAATCAAATCGGGAAAAACCCGACGGTTGAAAAACGTATGTACGATCAGTTCCTGAAATATAAGCAAGATATTGATAATGACTCACTCATGAAAGCCCGTGGCGACAAACCCACACCCGTGACCTGGGTTAACACGTTCTAATAATAAAAAAATCATTATGCCACTTAGGGCACTGCCCGCCCGATCTCTCCATCAGAGGGATCGGGTCCTTTTTGTTTTAACGAGTAAAAACGATGCGCAGAAAAAGTTGCCAGGTCATGATCAAACCTACCGGTTCAGTTTGTAATTTAGACTGCCAATATTGTTTCTATCTGGAAAAGGAAAAATTATACCCGGACAGAAATAACAATTTCAGGATGAGCGAAAGTACATTAGAAAATTTGGTCCAGCAACATATTGCAGCACAGGAAATTGATGAAGTCATCTTCGCCTGGCAGGGCGGCGAACCTACGCTGATGGGAATAGATTTTTATCGTAAAGCCGTAGCGTTACAAAAACGTTATGCTAATGGAAAAAGAGTTATTAACACCTTCCAGACAAATGGTGTCCTGGTTGACGACCGATGGTGCGCTTTTTTTAAGGAACATGCGTTTCTGGTCGGCATTTCCATTGATGGTGATGCAGTAATGCATGATAAATGGCGAGTCACTCGGTCAGGTAAACCTACCCATAAAAAAGTTGAACAGGCCATCTATTCGCTGAGACGTCATGGGGTTGAATTCAACACCCTGACCGTTGTCAGTCAGGCTAATGCCTCTCAGGCGCTGGACGTCTACCGTTACCTCAAAAATGCTGGAAGTCAATATATGCAGTTCATCCCATTGGTCGAACGAGGAAATATAACGGGCGATGGGAAGCAGTTAGCGCATCCAAAAGAATCTCAAACGCAGGTGATGCCGTGGTCGGTAGGTTCAATGCAGTTTGGTAAATTTCTTAGCGCCATTTTTGATGTCTGGATTCGCGAGGACATTGGTAATATTTCTGTTCAACTATTTGAGCAGACACTTGCGGCATGGTGTGATCTCCCCCCTCAGGTATGCATTTTTGCGCCACGTTGTGGTAGTGCATTTGCGTTGGAAATGAATGGGGATGTTTACAACTGCGATCATTATGTCTATGCCGATTATAAATTAGGCAATATAAATCAAACTTCGCTAAAAGAAATGAATAATGGTGCGCAAAATCTCGATTTTGCAGAAAATAAATATCGTAACCTGTCCGGTGAGTGTCACTCCTGCCCATGGCTTTTTGCCTGTTATGGAGGCTGCCCCAAGCACCGCTTTTTGCCTTCACTCTCTGGCGACACGAAGCAAAACTACCTGTGCGAGGGCTATCGGTATTTCTTTGACCACACGGCAGAAATAATGGGGGCCATGAAAACATTATTCCAACATGGTCATTCACCTGCCGATATCAAAACCATCTTCCGCTAAGCCCCTCAACATTCAGAAGGAACTGCAATGTTTAATCATCTCAATGTGAATTGTTGTAAAACGATAGGTTGTAAGAATGTAGGGGTGCTGCAAAGCCCTGATTATCAGCCGCACGGGGACAATATTCTCTGTCGCGAATGCGGGTTTTTATTTCCCCTCATTTCTGAAAATGCACTCAATTCTTTTCGCATACTGGTGAATAAACAGTGGAAAGGTCTGGTCCGACAGTGTCCGGATTGTGGTGGGACATCGCTTAAACGCCATGGATACGCGTACAGCGGTAAGGTCAGACTTTTATGTCGACATTGCAACAGAACATTTTTGTATGTCGCGGATCGGGCAGAGACAAAACGGCCGGGTCCTTTATCGGAGGCAATAACCGCCGGCATGAGTCTGGCTGAACTACGCATGGCACTCAGGTTAGACAATACTGCGCTTGCCAGGCAATTAGCTCGATTAGCATTACACGTGAATCGGGAGATGTCTCAGATACGTTTTCCCTCGCTTGATATCGCACTGAGCACGCGTGCTTTTACGCTCAAGTTTAATGGCTCAAATAATGCGCTTTACGCCCTTGTGACGGCTGAAGTAGAAAGTGGGAACATCGTCGCTGTCTCGACCAACTACTCTCCCTTTCCTGTTGAAAATGAATATCAGTATTTCTCAAGTTTTGCAGAACGGCCTGGTCCAGGCACAATCGTCCACCTTGTTCAGCGAAAAGAGAGCATGACTGCAAGGCGCGGAATTCTCTTCGATATTGATTATGGCCCTGCACGGTTATGGAAAAATGATGCGGGGATGCTTGTAAAACCCGTTCTCCCTGCCTATCGCCATTTTGAGCTCGTCAAAAAAATGACAGATGAACGTTCTCTGAATGTGCAGCATTTTCTGGAGCACGAATGCTTTATCCTGGGTGGATGCCTGATGGCCAACTATCGCGATGTCAAAGACGGGCGATGCCATATCTCATTTGTTAAAGAACGCGGAATGCAGCGAACAGGGCAACAGCGTCCCCCTCGTTATTTTCTTGCTGGTGGGATCCGCAACAACGCCTGGCGCTACTTTTCCACGCAAGAGTATGCGATGGCGGTATCAAACCTGACAGGCAATAAAAAATTAAGCCAGGTTAGCCAGGCGACGCTTATCCCGGCGGCGCGGTTTATTCACTATGTCGAATCCCACCCTTTTTGCGCCCAGATGCAGCGATTATCCCCGGCAAATGTTGGAAGAGTGCTGGATTACCTCCGCTACGAGTACAACCAAAAACAGCTGTCATGACAGTCCGTCGCGTCAAGGCTGAACCTCATGTGAGCAAATTAGAACTCTTCCCAGGCGCCATGATTTTAAAAGCTCGACTAAACCGAGTTTACCCTCAACAATTATCTGATTTTATCGAGCTTTTGGACGCGGTAATATGGCCACCCTTCAGGGAGCCGTTTATCGGGAGAAAATCATGAAATTTTTACAACGCTTCTTTGGTAGCGATGTTTCGGGAGGCATTGTCCTCATTATTGCCGCTGCGCTGGCGATGCTTTGCGCAAATCTTTCTTTTACTCAAGCAGGTTACCAGGCCTTTCTGGACACGCCCGTTGCGTTCAAATTTGGTGCGCTGGATATTGATAAAAATATGCTGCTCTTCATTAACGACGCGTTAATGGCAGTGTTTTTCCTGATGGTGGGTCTGGAAGTGAAATATGAGCTGGTGCAGGGCGCACTGGCCACGCGTCAGCAGGCAATTTTTCCGGTGATCGCGGCGATCGGTGGCATGGTGGCACCGGCGTTGATTTATCTGGCATTCAATTTTCACGACCCGGTGGTCAGTCATGGCTGGGCGATTCCAACGGCTACCGATATTGCGTTTGCCCTCGGCGTGCTCGCTCTGCTGGGCGATCGTGTTCCCGTTGTATTGAAAGTGTTCCTGATGGCGTTGGCCATTATTGACGATCTGGGCGCTATCATCATTATTGCCCTGTTTTATACCAGCGACCTTTCGATGGCAGCGCTCGGCGTTGCCGCGGCGGCTATTGTCGCGCTGGCGCTGCTGAACATCTTTAATGCCCGGCGCACCGGTATCTATATCCTGGTGGGGTTGGTGCTGTGGACGGCGGTGCTTAAATCGGGGATTCACGCTACGCTGGCGGGTGTTATCCTGGGCTTCTTTATTCCGTTGAAGGAGAAGGACGGTGTGTCTCCTGCCCGGCAGTTGATCAATGCCATTCATCCCTGGGTGTCCTGGCTCATTCTGCCGCTGTTTGCTTTTGCCAACGCCGGTGTGTCACTGGAGGGTGTCTCGCTGAGCGGCCTGACCTCAGCGTTGCCGCTGGGTGTCATCGCCGGTCTGTTGATTGGCAAACCCGTCGGTATCTCCCTCTTCTGCTGGCTGGCATTGCGTCTGGGAGTGGCAACACTCCCCAAAGGCGCAGCCTTTAAGCAAATCATGGCGGTAGGCGTGTTGTGCGGCATCGGTTTTACCATGTCCATTTTTATCGCGACGCTGGCCTTTGGTGATGTCGATCCGCATAGCGTCGGTTGGGCGAAACTGGGGATCCTGACGGGCTCTGTTCTGTCTGCAATTATAGGTTACTGTCTGCTGCGCACGCGGATCGTCCGTTAACCTCTGATGGGAAGGCGAGTGACCGCCTTCCCGTTATCTCACTCAGGGAGCGAAGAGGCGATGTCGAATATTAATTACAATCACTTGTACTACTTCTGGCAGGTCTACCGTGAAGGTTCGGTTGTCGGGGCAGCAGAAGTATTATTTCTGACGCCGCAAACCATTACCGGGCAGATCAAATCCCTGGAGGAGCGGTTGCAGGGCAAGCTCTTTAAGCGCAGGGGAAGAGGGCTGGAACCCACTGAACTTGGCGAGCTGGTGTTTCGCTATGCGGACAAGATGTTCACGCTGAGTCAGGAAATGCTTGATATCGTTAACTACCGCAAAGAGTCACATCTGCTTTTCGATGTGGGCGTCGCGGATGCATTATCAAAAACGCTGGTCAGTGGCATTCTCGATGCCGCCGTGCAGGAAGGAGAGCCTATTCACCTTCGCTGCTTTGAATCCACTCATGAAATGCTGCTGGAGCAGCTCAGCCAGCATAAACTCGACATGATTATTTCGGACTGCCCGATCGATTCGACGCATCAGGAAGGGCTGTTTTCGGTGAAGATCGGCGAGTGCAGCGTCAGTTTCTGGTGTCAGAAGCCGGCGTTAAATAAGCCGTTCCCGGCCTGTCTGGAAGAGCGTCGTCTGTTGATTCCCGGGCGCCGCTCTATGCTCGGCAGAAAGCTGTTGAACTGGTTTAATTCGCAGGGGCTCAACGTTGAGATTCTCGGTGAGTTTGATGACGCCGCACTGATGAAATCTTTTGGCGCAGCGCACAACGCCATATTTGTTGCCCCCACGCTGTATGCGCGGGACTTTTATTCTGACGACAGCATGCTGGAAATTGGGCGTGTGGAGAATGTGATGGAGGAGTATCACGCCATCTTCGCCGAACGTATGATTCAGCATCCCGCGGTGCAGCGCATCTGCAACCGTGATTACGCCTCCCTGTTTCGCGGCCTCTGACGTTTTACTCCACGTTTCGCTGAGCGACGAAGCATTCCGATCCCCATGCCGTAAATTTATCACCGTTAATTCATAGAGGTGATAAATCATGATAGCGGTACTTTTTGAAGCAGATGCAGTTGTTGAAAAACAGGCTCGATACCTCGAACTGGCAGCGCAGCTCAAGCCACTCCTGAGTGGGATTGATGGTTTTATTGATATAGAGCGTTTTCAGAGTCTGACCACGCCTGGCAAAATCCTCTCATTATCCTGGTGGCGTGACGAAGCCTCTATTCTTGAATGGAAGAAAAACCACTTTCATCATGCTGCTCAGATTGAAGGCCGGGAAGCCATTTTTGCGTATTATCGAATTCGTATCGCCCGCCTTGAGCGCGAATACTCATCGGAAAGTCGGGGGTAAGACGATGTACGATATTCACGTTATTCTGAAGAACGCACCGGGTGAACTGGAGAAATTGGGTAAGACACTGGGCAGCAATGGCATTGGCCTTGAAGGTGGTGGTGTTTTTACCACGGGAAACGAAGCCCATGCCCACTTTCTGGTTGCAGAGGGGGTAAGGGCGCAGGGGGTGCTCGAAACGGCGGGCTTTACGGTACGTAATGTGTCGCATCCGCTGATCCGTAAACTGAAACAGGAAAGGCCGGGCGAGTTAGGGGAAATTGCAGCCGCACTGGCGTTACGCGGAGTAAATATCCTGGTACAGTATAGCGATCATGCTAATCAGCTCATTCTGGTGACCGACAACCAGGCGGCTGCCAGTGAGGCCACTGAACCCTGGGAGGTCACCGTTGACCGTGAATCATCCTGAGCCGCTTGCCGAAGACGATGCGCTTGAACGCTCCATCGCGGCGGTCGCTGCCGCGATGGCAGATCCTTCGCGGGTAAAAATGCTCTGTGCGCTCATGGACGGGCGCGCATGGACCGCCACTGAACTCAGCACCGTTGCCGATATCTCTGCCTCCACCGCCAGCGCCCATCTTAATAAGCTGCTGGCCCGGCAATTAGTTAGCTGCCTGAGCCAGGGGCGGCATCGCTATTTTCGTCTTGCCGGGCAGGACATTGCTCAGCTCATCGAACAAATGATGGGCGTCTCCTGGCGGCGGGTAAACCCTCCTGCAACCCGAACGCCTTTCGCCTTAAGGCGCGCACGAACCTGCTACGATCATCTTGCCGGTGAACTGGCGGTAAAAATCTTTGAGGCTTTGCGGAATAAAGGGTGGGTAACGGAAGAGGGGGATGCGCTGACTGAAGAGGGCACGGCTTTCTTTACCGGCATCGGCTTGGCGGTGTCAGGAAAAACGACGAGGAAACGATGCTGCGCATGTCTCGACTGGAGTGAAAGACGTTTTCATCTTGGCGGGCAGGCGGGTGCGCTTTTGCTGCTGCACTTTGAACACAAAGGATGGATTCATCGAACGCCGGGCTTTCGGGAAGTGACGTTTACGGAAGAAGGGATGAGGGGACTACAGGTGTTATTCGCTATCAACCGCGAATAACAGACATAAAAAAACCCGCATTAAGCGGGTTCTTTTCACAAAGTACAGCAAGCGGGCGATTAAGCCAGTTTGCTGATCTGTGCAGTCAGGTTAGCTTTATGACGTGCAGCTTTGTTTTTGTGGATCAGACCCTTAGCGGCCTGGCGATCCACGATCGGTTGCATATCGTCAAATGCTTTCTGTGCAGCAGCTTTGTCGCCAGCTTCAATCGCAGCGTACACTTTCTTGATGAAAGTACGCATCATAGAGCGACGGCTTGCGTTGTGTTTGCGAGCCTTTTCAGACTGAACGGCGCGCTTCTTAGCTGATTTGATATTAGCCAAGGTCCAACTCCCAAATATGATCTATATGGACAATTCAAAGGCCGAGGAATATGCCCTCTTAGCCTTCTTTTGTCAATGGATTTGTGCAAATAAGCGCCGTTAAAATACAACGCTCGTTACGTAGTGATGGCGCAGGATTCTACCAGCTTGCTGACCATGAATACAGCTTTTCCACGATAAAAATCGCTAACCTGGGCAGTTTTTCGTACCAATGGAGGCCAGCTTAATGAAATCCTTCCCCTTTCTGGCGGCTTCTGGCAATCGTCGGTTAACGTAGCACGCTGTACAAGGTATAATCCGACGATTTTCACTGTTTTGAGCCAGACATGAAGCTGATACGTGGCATACATAATCTCAGCCAGGCACCGAAAAAGTGTGTGCTGACTATTGGTAATTTTGACGGCGTGCATCGTGGTCATCAGGCGCTATTACAAGGGCTTAGCGAAGAAGGTCGCCAGCGCGGCTTGCCCGTCGTTGTCATGATCTTCGAACCGCAGCCGCTTGAGCTTTTTGCTGGTGACAAAGCCCCTGCGCGCCTGACCCGTTTGCGTGAAAAGCTACACCTGCTGGCAAAATCAGATGTGGACTACGTGCTATGCATCCGTTTTGATCGCCGTTTTGCGGCCTTAACGGCGCAAAATTTCGTCAGTGACCTGCTGGTTGACAAACTCGGCGTGCAATTTCTTGCCGTGGGGGATGACTTCCGCTTTGGCGCTGGTCGGCAAGGTGATTTCTTGTTATTACAGAAAGCCGGGCAAAAATACGGCTTCGACGTCACCAGTACCCAAACCTTTTGCAGCGGTGGTTCGCGCGTAAGCAGTACCGCGGTCCGCCAGGCGCTGGCTGACGATAATCTCCCGCTCGCTGAAGCATTATTGGGCCACCCGTTCAGTATTTCCGGGCGTGTCGTTCACGGCGATGCACTGGGGCGCACCATAGGTTTTCCGACGGCGAATTTACCGCTGCGTCGTCAGGTCTCCCCTGTTAAAGGGGTGTATGCGGTAGAAGTGGTGGGTTTAGGCGAAACATTGCTGCCTGGCGTGGCCAATATTGGTACGCGCCCAACGGTTGCAGGCGTACGCCAGCAGCTGGAAGTTCATATTCTGGACGTTGCAATGGACCTTTACGGACGCCATATAGATGTAATACTGCGTAAGAAAATACGCAACGAGCAGCGATTTGGCTCGCTGGATGAACTGAAAGCGCAAATCGCACGTGATGAGTCAACGGCCCGCGAGTTCTTTGGGCTATCAAAACCGGCTTAACTGCCTGACACGTAATAAATACGGAACCGAGAATCTGATGAGTGACTATAAATCTACCCTGAATTTGCCGGAAACAGGGTTCCCGATGCGTGGCGATCTCGCCAAACGCGAACCGGGAATGCTGGCGCGTTGGACCGATGATGACCTGTACGGCATCATTCGTGCAGCCAAAAAAGGCAAAAAAACCTTCATTCTGCATGATGGCCCTCCCTATGCGAATGGCAGCATTCATATTGGTCACTCTGTTAACAAGATTCTGAAAGACATTATTGTGAAGTCCAAAGGACTCGCAGGATATGACTCGCCTTACGTTCCCGGCTGGGACTGCCACGGTCTGCCGATTGAACTGAAAGTTGAGCAAGAATTTGGTAAACCGGGCGAGAAATTTACCGCTGCCGAATTCCGCGCTAAATGCCGCGAATACGCAGCGACCCAGGTTGATGGCCAGCGTACGGACTTTATCCGTCTGGGCGTGCTGGGTGACTGGTCACGTCCGTACCTGACCATGGATTTCAAAACGGAAGCCAACATTATTCGTGCGCTGGGTAAAATCATCGGCAACGGTCACCTGCATAAAGGTGCGAAGCCGGTTCACTGGTGCGTAGACTGCCGTTCTGCACTGGCAGAAGCGGAAGTCGAGTATTACGACAAAACCTCCCCGTCTATCGATGTGGCGTTTAACGCCGTCGATCAGGATGCGGTAAAAGCCAAATTTGGCGCCTCCAGCGTGAATGGCCCGATTGCGCTGGTCATCTGGACGACGACCCCATGGACGCTGCCAGCTAACCGTGCGATCTCCCTTTCTCCGGAGTTTGAATACGCGCTGGTACAGGTAGAGGGTCAGGCCGTTATCCTGGCGAAAGATCTGGTCGAAAGCGTTCTGAAACGCGCCAACATCAGCGAATACAGCGTACTGGGTACCGTAAAAGGCGCTGAGCTTGAGCTGATGCGCTTCAAGCACCCGTTCCTGGACTTTGACGTGCCTGCAATCCTTGGCGATCACGTCACCCTGGAAGCCGGTACCGGTGCGGTACATACCGCCGGTGGTCATGGCCCGGACGACTACACGATCAGCCAGAAATACGGTCTGGAAATTGCTAACCCGGTTGGCCCGGATGGCGCGTATCTGCCGGGGACTTTCCCGATTCTGGATGGTGTCAACGTCTTCAAAGCAAACGACATTATCGTCAACCTGCTGCGTGACAATGGTTCGCTGCTGCACGTTGAGAAAATGCAGCACAGCTACCCATGCTGCTGGCGTCACAAGTCACCGATCATCTTCCGCGCTACGCCGCAGTGGTTCGTGAGCATGGATCAGAAAGGCCTGCGCGCGCAGTCGCTGTCTGAGATCAAAGGCGTGCAGTGGATCCCGGACTGGGGTCAGGCACGTATCGAATCCATGGTGGCTAACCGTCCTGACTGGTGCATCTCCCGTCAGCGCACCTGGGGCGTTCCAATGTCTCTGTTCGTGCATAAAGAGACCCAGGAACTGCACCCGAACACCCTGGAGCTGATGGAAGCCGTGGCCAAACGTGTCGAAGTTGACGGCATTCAGGCCTGGTGGGATCTGGATTCCCGCGACATCCTTGGTGACGATGCCGATAACTATGAGAAGGTGCCGGACACGCTGGACGTCTGGTTCGACTCCGGCTCCACGCACTCTTCCGTCGTGGATGTGCGCCCGGAATTCGCCGGCCACGCGGCTGATATGTATCTGGAAGGCTCCGACCAGCATCGTGGCTGGTTTATGTCCTCCCTGATGATTTCAACCGCAATGAAAGGCAAAGCGCCGTACCGCCAGGTGCTGACGCACGGCTTTACCGTTGATGGTCAGGGCCGCAAAATGTCCAAATCCATCGGCAACACCGTGTCGCCGCAGGAAGTGATGAACAAACTGGGCGCGGATATTCTGCGTCTGTGGGTGGCCTCTACCGACTACACCGGCGAAATGGCGGTCTCTGATGAGATCCTCAAACGTGCAGCCGACAGCTATCGTCGTATCCGTAACACCGCGCGCTTCCTGCTGGCGAACCTGAATGGCTTCGATCCGGTAAAAGACATGGTGAAACCGGAAGAGATGGTTGTGCTGGATCGCTGGGCGGTGGGTTGCGCGCAAGCCGCGCAGGAAGACATCGTTAAAGCCTATGAGTCTTACGATTTCCACGAAGTGGTGCAGCGCCTGATGCGTTTCTGCTCCATCGAAATGGGCTCGTTCTATCTCGACATCATCAAAGACCGTCAGTACACCGCGAAAGCAGACAGCGTTGCGCGTCGTAGCTGCCAGACTGCCCTGTTCCACATTGCAGAAGCGCTGGTTCGCTGGATGGCGCCGATCATGTCCTTCACCGCTGATGAAATCTGGGGCTACCTGCCGGGTGAGCGTGAGCAGTATGTCTTCACCGGCGAGTGGTACGAAGGTCTGTTCGGTCTTGCCGATACCGAAGCCATGAACGATGCATTCTGGGACGAGCTGCTGAAAGTGCGCGGCGAAGTGAACAAGGTTATTGAGCAGGCACGTGCTGACAAGAAAGTGGGTGGCTCTCTGGAAGCGGCGGTCACGCTGTTTGCAGAACCCGAACTGGCTGCCAAACTGACCGCACTGGGCGACGAATTACGATTTGTCCTGTTGACCTCGGGTGCAAAAGTTGAAGATTATGCGGGTGCTTCCGCTGATGCCCAACAGAGCGAATTGCTCAAAGGACTGAAAGTGGCGTTAAGCAAAGCCGAAGGGGATAAGTGCCCGCGCTGCTGGCACTACACTCAGGACGTCGGCAAGGTGGCGGAACACGCAGAGATCTGCGGACGCTGTGTCAGCAACGTTGCCGGTGACGGCGAAAAACGTAAGTTTGCCTGATGAGTAAATCTGTCGGTTCAACAGGGCTGCGCTGGCTATGGCTGGTCGTGGCCGTGCTGATTATTGATCTCGGAAGTAAGTACCTGATCCTCCAGAATTTTGCTCTGGGGGACACGGTTTCTTTATTCCCGTCACTTAATCTGCACTATGCGCGTAATTATGGTGCGGCGTTCAGTTTCCTCGCCGATAGTGGTGGCTGGCAGCGTTGGTTCTTTGCCGGTATCGCTATCGGTATCTGTGTTGTGCTGGCGGTGCTGATGTACCGTTCAAAGGCGACGCAGAAGCTGAATAACATCGCGTATGCGCTGATCATTGGTGGGGCGTTGGGCAACTTGTTCGATCGCCTCTGGCATGGCTTTGTCGTCGATATGATCGATTTCTATATGGGCGACTGGCACTTTGCTACCTTTAATCTGGCTGATACTGCCATCTGCATTGGTGCCGCGCTGATCGTGCTGGAAGGGTTCTTACCTTCCAGAGAGAAGAAAGTCGCATAAAAAATGGCCGGGTGATGGCGTCATTGCCTCATCCGGCCAACCGTTTATCGACCTTTGCGTAAAACAAGTGAGCAAACCTGCATGTCAAAATCCATACAGAGTAATAGCGCGGTGCTGGTTCACTTCACGCTCAAGCTCGAAGATGGCTCCACCGCTGAGTCAACCCGCAATAACGGTAAACCGGCCCTGTTTCGCCTCGGAGACGGTTCGCTGTCTGAAGGGCTGGAGCAGCACCTGCTGGGGCTAAAAGAGGGCGAGAAAAAAGCGTTTTCGCTTGAGCCGGATGCCGCTTTTGGCACCCCGATGCCCGATCTTATTCAATATTTTTCCCGCCGCGATTTCATGGACGCAGGTGAGCCAGAAATCGGCGCGATTATGCTCTTTACCTCCATGGATGGCAGTGAAATGCCTGGCGTGATCCGCGAAGTGAACGGCGACTCGATCACCGTTGACTTTAACCATCCGCTGGCAGGTCAAACCGTTCATTTTGATGTCGATGTGCTGGAGATTGAACCGGTACTGGAGGGGTTGAATGCAGATCCTGTTGGCTAACCCGCGTGGTTTTTGCGCTGGGGTTGACCGTGCTATCAGCATTGTTGAAAACGCACTGGAGATCTACGGTGCGCCTATTTATGTTCGTCATGAAGTGGTACATAACCGCTATGTGGTCGACAGCCTGCGCGAACGCGGGGCTATTTTTATTGAGCAAATCAGCGAAGTGCCCGACGGTGCTATTCTGATTTTCTCTGCGCACGGCGTCTCTCAGGCGGTGCGCAATGAAGCCAAAAGCCGCGATCTCACGGTCTTTGATGCGACCTGTCCGCTGGTAACAAAAGTGCATATGGAAGTGGCGCGCGCCAGCCGTCGTGGTGAAGAAGCCATTCTGATCGGTCACGCCGGGCATCCGGAAGTGGAAGGCACGATGGGGCAGTACAGCAACGAGAAGGGCGGCATGTATCTGGTGGAGTCACCAGAAGATGTATCGACGCTTACCATCAAAGATGTCGGCAAACTCTCGTTCATGACCCAGACCACGCTATCGGTGGATGATACTTCTGATGTGATTGATGCGCTGCGTAACCGCTTCCCGAAAATTGTCGGCCCGCGCAAAGATGACATTTGCTATGCCACCACGAATCGTCAGGAGGCCGTCCGTGCGCTGGCATCACAGGCTGAAGTGGTGCTGGTGGTCGGATCAAAAAACTCCTCCAACTCAAATCGCCTGGCCGAACTGGCTCAGCGGATGGGCAAATCCGCCTATCTGATAGATGACGCATCCGATATCCAGGAAGCCTGGGTCAAAGAGATACAATGTGTGGGCGTGACCGCGGGTGCCTCTGCGCCAGACATTCTGGTGCAGAACGTGATTGCGCGTTTGCAGGAGTTGGGCGGCGGCGAAGCCATTCCGCTTGAAGGGCGTGAAGAGAACATTGTTTTCGAAGTGCCGAAAGAGCTACGCGTGGATGTTCGCGAAGTCGAATAACGTTTTCGCCCTGCCGATATGAGAAGATGCCAGACTGATGTCTGGCATTTTTTATGGAGGATTTATGCGCCTGCCGATTATTCTCGACACCGATCCCGGTATTGACGACGCCGCTGCCATCGCCGCCGCGCTTTTTGCCCCAGAGCTTGACCTCAAGCTGATGACCACGGTCGCGGGTAACGTCTCACTGGAAAAAACCACCCGCAACGCATTGCAATTGCTGCATTTCTGGAATGCCGATATTCCCCTCGCTCGGGGAGCTGCAACACCTCTGCTACGCGTGCTCCGTGATGCGGCAAGTGTGCACGGCGAATCGGGTATGGAAGGGTATGCGTTTGTTGAACATCAGCGCCAGCCGTTAGCGAAACCGGCGTTTGAAGCCATTCGCGATGTGCTGATGGCTTCGCCAGAACCAGTGACGTTAGTTGCTATTGGTCCCTTAACCAACATTGCGCTGCTGCTGACGCACTATCCTGAGTGCCAGTTCAACATCCGTCGTCTGGTCATGATGGGAGGCTCAGCCGGGCGTGGCAACTTCACACCCAATGCAGAATTCAATATTGCTGTCGACCCGGAAGCCGCCGCACGGGTGTTCAATAGTGGGCTTGAGATTGTGATGTGCGGTCTGGATGTGACCAATCATGCCACGCTGACACCTGAATATCTGGCCTCATTGCCGCAGCTGAATGAGACGGGAAAAATGCTGCATGCCGTGTTCAGTCACTACCGCAGCGGCAGCATGACAACCGGTCTGCGGATGCATGATCTGTGCGCCATTGCCTGGCTGGTGCGTCCCTCATTGTTTACCCTGAAGCCCTGCTTTGTGGCGGTCGAAACGCAAGGTACCTGGACTGCAGGCACCACCGTGGTGGATATCGAAGGCAAGCTCGGTCAACCGGCTAATGCGCAGGTGGCGCTGGGGATTGATATTGATGCGTTTCGTGAATGGGTCGCCGACGTCATTGGTCTGGCACCTTAACGGGCATTTTCTCACTGAGATAATCGATCATGACCCGCATTCGTGCGGGCATATGTTTTCCTGACGACCACAGCAGCCACAGCTCCCCTGAATACGTACTGGTAAACTCCCATTCCGGCAGTACCTGAATCACCTCACCGCTCGCCAGTTTCTCTTGTGCGGTAAACAGAGGGAGGCTGCCAATACCCAGATGATTCAACACCGCATCCAGCCGTACACCCGTGTGGTTCGCCGCATAGCGCCCACGGGTCTGCACGCTTTCGGCATGACCATTTTTGCGAAATTTCCAACGTGCATCTGCGGGGTTTTCTCCAAGGCTAATGCAACTGTGATAACGAAGATCCTGCGGCCGCTCTGGCAGGCCATGCTGCTTAAGATATTCCGGCGTTGCACAAATAAGATGGCTGATGGGCATTAAGGGCCTGCCATACAGGCCGGGCGACGGGGAGTGGGTAATGCGCAACGCGAGATCGATACTCTCGTCAATTAAATCCATATAACGATCTTCCAGGCGAAGCCGCACGTTGACCTGCGGATAGCGTTCCAGAAACTCCCTCATCAATGGATGAATAACACTCCGTCCTACGGCTTTCGGCACGCTGAGCGTCAGTGTTCCCTGGGCGATATCCTGCACGCTGCTGCCGGAATTCAACGCCTGCTTTGCCGCTTCCAGCATAGACAGCGCGTGAAGATAGACGCTATGCCCGGATTCACTTAGCCGCAGTTTACGCGTTGTACGGTGCAGGAGTTTGTTGCCTAGCGCCGCTTCCAGTCGCGATACACAGCGACTCATGGCGGAGGGTGTCGCGCCCGTCATGCGGGCCGCAGCAGAAAAACTGCCCTGATCAACGATCAGAACGAAGGTCGCAAGATCCGGGAGCAACGTGAGGTTCATTTGTGTCTGCCAGGCAAAAGTGCATTGAATTCGTCACGGATTATCGTGTTCAGGAAAAATAATATACTGACGGTAACGAGAGGAGAAAGCCAGTGACGAAACGAGATTACTACACCCGCGATGATACCTATGGTGAGGCACATATCCTGCGATGTATCGCCACCCATGACGGTTATTTTGATAGTGAACTGGATGCAACGCTGTTTCATCCTCAGGGGGGCGGGCAGCCTGCTGATAAGGGTTGGATTGGCAATGTGCCGGTGCTGAGCGTATTCAACGACGGGGAGACCGTATGGCACCGGACGTCCGAACCCGTGGCGACGGGGCCCGTTGCTATTCGTGTGGACAGCGAGTTACGCGCATTACATGCCCGCTGGCACTCCGCCGGGCATTTGATTGGTTATGCAGGAGAACTGCATGGTTGGCAACCAGTAAAAGCCCATCACTGGCCGGGAGAAGGGCGCATTACTTTTACCGGAAACAGCGTGGGCGCTGCCCCTGACGCCAGCCTGATCGAGGCGCAAATTTCGGCATGGATCGCAGACTCATTACCAAGAAAAATTGAATTTATTGACGGCAAACGCGAGGTGCGTTTTGGCGAATTACCCGCGTATGGCTGCGGCGGCACCCATTCGCAGACTACGGGCGAAATAGGGCATGTCACCCTCACCAGTGTAAAAATGAAAAAAGGACAGCTTGTGGTGAGCTACACCCTGAGCTAACGCTGCCCGTTTTCAGGCTTAAAACGCAACATGCGCACTCATGCCTTTTACTGATACTCCATGCTGTTTATCATTTAATTCTAATTATCGGTGTTTTCGGCTGGCAGGCCCAACGCGGGCTGGTTAATCTGGAAGCGATTTTCAGCATTTTATTAACAAAAGAGTACAACTATGCATGATGCACAAATCCGCGTAGCGATCGCGGGTGCCGGCGGTCGTATGGGCCGTCAGTTAATCCAGGCCACGCTGCAAATGGATGGCGTTCAACTTGGCGCAGCGCTGGAGCGCGACGGTTCTTCCCTGCTGGGTAGCGATGCGGGAGAACTGGCCGGCGTCGGTAAAACGGGTGTCACCGTGAGCAGTGACCTGCAGGCCGTAAAAGATGATTTTGATGTTTTTATCGATTTTACCCGTCCGGAAGGCACGCTGGCGCATCTGGATTTCTGCCGTAAGCATCAAAAAGGGATGGTGATTGGCACCACCGGCTTTGATGACGCAGGCAAGCAGGCTATCAGTGATGCCTCGAAAGAGATCGGCATTGTCTTTGCTGCCAACTTCAGCGTGGGCGTCAACGTCATGCTCAAGCTGCTGGAGAAAGCAGCCAAAGTGATGGGCAACTATACCGATATTGAAATCGTTGAAGCTCACCACCGTCATAAAGTGGATGCGCCTTCTGGCACGGCGCTGGCGATGGGCGAAGCGATTGCGCATGCGTTGGATAAAGATTTGAAAGAGTGCGCCGTGTATAGCCGCGAAGGTTATACCGGCGAACGCGTCCCTGGCACCATCGGTTTTGCGACCGTACGTGCAGGCGACATCATTGGTGAGCATACCGCGATGTTCGCCGACATAGGTGAGCGCGTAGAGATTAGCCATAAGGCTTCAAGCCGCATGACATTTGCAAACGGCGCCGTTAGATCGGCATTGTGGCTAAAATCAAAGCAAAATGGTCTTTTTGATATGCGAGATGTGCTCGATCTTAACAATTTATAGCATTTTTTACCCATCGTGATGTGGTTATTGCAGTCTTAATCTATTGATTGCATAGGGCAATATTTTATTGCCCTTTTATTTTAACTTTCTCATGTCTATTTAAATGTAAGTGCTTTGTTTATTTCTGTTATCCCCCTATTTTTTGTTGGTTAAACGTTAATTTTGACCAAATGGTCCACTTTTTCTGGTTCCAGGCCTTGGCAAATCATTTATGCCGCTGCGCAAGCGTTTACGTAGGTGAGATAAACCGATCTTTTTCCGCTTAAAACCATGCTATTCTTTCCAGGGGCGCAAAAAGACATGAAAAATATGCGCGATAAGTTGACTTTTACCCTGCATGTCTCCAGAATGCCGCCGTTTGCAAAAAATTCGCGGCTACGCAGATTTGCATTGATTCAAGGTCCATATTTGAATTAATATGCAAATAAAGTGAGTGAATATTCTCTGGAGGGTGTTTTGATTAAGTCAGCGCTATTGGTTCTGGAAGACGGAACCCAGTTTTACGGTCGGGCCATAGGGGCAACAGGTTCGGCGGTTGGGGAAGTCGTTTTCAATACTTCAATGACCGGTTATCAAGAAATCCTCACTGATCCTTCCTATTCCCGCCAAATCGTCACTCTTACTTATCCCCATATTGGTAATGTCGGCACTAACGCCGCTGATGAAGAATCTTCTCAAGTTCATGCGCAAGGCCTGATTATTCGTGACCTGCCGCTGATTGCCAGTAACTACCGTAATACGGAAGACCTCTCTTCTTACCTGAAACGTCATAACATCGTGGCGATTGCCGATATCGATACCCGTAAGTTGACGCGTCTGCTGCGTGAGAAAGGCGCGCAGAACGGCTGCATCATCGCGGGTGATAACCTGGACGCGGCCCTGGCGCAGGAAAAGGCGAAAGCCTTCCCGGGCCTGAACGGCATGGATCTGGCGAAAGAAGTGACCACGGCTGAAACCTACAGCTGGACGCAGGGAAGCTGGACCCTTGCGGGCGACCTGCCGGAAGCCCAAAAAGAGAGCGAATTGCCATTCCACGTGGTGGCTTATGACTACGGCGCAAAACGTAACATCCTGCGCATGTTGGTTGACCGCGGTTGCCGTCTGACCGTTGTGCCGGCAAAAACCCCGGCAGACGAAGTGCTGAAGATGAATCCTGATGGGATCTTCCTCTCCAACGGCCCGGGCGATCCGGCACCGTGCGACTACGCCATTTCTGCTATCAAAACGTTCCTTGAGACGGATATTCCGGTCTTCGGCATCTGCCTCGGCCATCAGCTGCTGGCGCTGGCGAGCGGTGCGAAGACCGTGAAGATGAAGTTTGGTCACCACGGTGGTAACCACCCGGTGAAAGATATCGACAACAACACGGTGATGATCACCGCGCAGAACCACGGTTTTGCGGTGGATGAAGCGTCTATGCCGGCAACGCTGCGCGTCACGCACAAGTCGCTGTTCGATGGCACCCTGCAGGGGATTCATCGTACCGACAAACCGGCATTCAGCTTCCAGGGGCACCCGGAAGCGAGCCCGGGCCCGCACGATGCCGCGCCGCTGTTCGACCACTTTATCGAATTGATTAAGCACTACCGTTCTTCAGCAAAATAATCAGGAGCAAACAAAATGCCAAAACGTACAGACATAAAAAGCATCCTGATTCTTGGCGCTGGCCCGATCGTTATCGGCCAGGCTTGTGAATTTGACTACTCCGGCGCGCAGGCGTGTAAAGCGCTGCGCGAAGAGGGTTACCGCGTCATTCTGGTGAACTCCAACCCGGCGACCATCATGACCGACCCGGAAATGGCCGATGCGACCTACATCGAGCCGATTCACTGGGAAGTGGTACGCAAGATTATCGAAAAAGAGCGCCCGGATGCGGTGCTGCCGACCATGGGCGGCCAGACAGCGCTGAACTGCGCGCTGGAGCTTGAGCGTCAGGGCGTACTCGAAGAGTTTGGTGTGACCATGATTGGTGCGACCGCCGATGCGATTGATAAAGCGGAAGACCGTCGTCGTTTCGACGTGGCGATGAAGAAAATCGGCCTCGACACCGCACGTTCCGGTATCGCGCATACCATGGAAGAAGCGCTGGCGGTGGCCGCTGACGTGGGTTATCCGTGCATCATCCGCCCATCCTTCACCATGGGCGGCACCGGCGGCGGTATTGCTTATAACCGCGAAGAGTTTGAAGAAATCTGCGAACGCGGTCTGGATCTTTCCCCCACTAAAGAGCTGCTGATTGATGAGTCGCTGATTGGCTGGAAAGAGTACGAGATGGAAGTGGTGCGTGATAAGAATGACAACTGCATCATCGTCTGCTCTATCGAAAACTTTGATGCGATGGGCATCCACACCGGTGACTCCATCACCGTGGCGCCAGCCCAGACGCTGACCGACAAAGAGTACCAAATCATGCGTAACGCCTCGATGGCGGTACTGCGTGAAATCGGCGTAGAGACCGGCGGTTCTAACGTGCAGTTCTCGGTGAACCCGAAAGACGGTCGCCTGATTGTTATCGAAATGAACCCGCGCGTCTCCCGCTCCTCGGCGCTGGCCTCGAAAGCCACCGGCTTCCCGATCGCTAAAGTCGCCGCGAAGCTGGCGGTCGGTTACACCCTGGATGAGCTGATGAACGACATCACCGGCGGCCGTACCCCGGCGTCGTTTGAGCCGTCCATCGACTACGTTGTGACCAAAATCCCACGCTTTAACTTCGAGAAATTCGTCGGCGCCAACGACCGTCTCACCACCCAGATGAAGTCAGTGGGCGAAGTGATGGCGATTGGCCGCACCCAGCAGGAGTCCCTGCAGAAAGCGCTGCGCGGCCTGGAAGTCGGCGCGACCGGCTTCGACCCGAAAGTGAGCCTCGACGACCCGGAAGCGCTGACCAAGATTCGCCGCGAGCTGAAAGATGCGGGCGCAGAGCGTATCTGGTACATCGCGGACGCTTTCCGCGCCGGTCTGTCCGTGGATGGCGTGTTCAACCTGACCAACATCGACCGCTGGTTCCTCGTGCAGATTGAAGAGCTGGTACGTCTGGAAGAGAAAGTAGCGGAAGTCGGTATTACCGGCCTCGATGCTGACTTCCTGCGTCACCTGAAACGTAAAGGCTTTGCCGATGCGCGTCTGGCGACCCTGGCGGGCGTGCGCGAAGCGGAAATCCGCAAGCTGCGCGACCAGTACGACCTGCATCCGGTATACAAGCGCGTGGACACCTGCGCGGCGGAATTTGCGACAGACACCGCTTACATGTACTCCACCTATGAAGATGAGTGCGAAGCGAACCCGTCCGTTGACCGTGACAAAATCATGGTCCTCGGCGGCGGCCCGAACCGTATCGGTCAGGGTATCGAATTCGACTACTGCTGCGTTCACGCCTCCCTGGCGCTGCGCGAAGACGGTTTTGAGACCATCATGGTCAACTGTAACCCGGAAACCGTGTCGACTGACTATGACACCTCCGACCGTCTCTACTTCGAACCGGTGACGCTGGAAGACGTCCTGGAAATCGTGCGCATCGAGAAGCCGAAAGGCGTTATCGTGCAGTACGGCGGCCAGACTCCGCTGAAGCTGGCGCGTGCGCTTGAAGCCGCAGGCGTACCGGTTATTGGTACCAGCCCGGACGCAATTGACCGTGCTGAAGACCGCGAGCGTTTCCAGCAGGCGGTTGACCGTCTGAAGCTGAAACAGCCGGCGAATGCCACCGTGACCGCGATTGAAATGGCAGTCGAAAAAGCGAAAGAGATTGGTTACCCGCTGGTGGTGCGCCCATCCTACGTGCTGGGCGGTCGTGCGATGGAAATCGTTTACGACGAAATCGACCTGCGCCGTTACTTCCAGACCGCCGTCAGCGTCTCTAACGACGCGCCGGTGCTGCTGGACCGCTTCCTTGACGACGCGGTGGAAGTGGACGTTGATGCCATCTGCGACGGCGAAAGGGTGCTGATTGGCGGCATCATGGAGCACATCGAGCAGGCAGGCGTACACTCCGGCGACTCCGCCTGTTCGCTGCCAGCCTACACCCTGAGCAAAGAGATTCAGGACGTAATGCGCGAGCAGGTGCAAAAACTGGCTTTCGAGCTGCAGGTGCGCGGCCTGATGAACGTGCAGTTTGCGGTGAAAGACAATGAAGTCTACCTGATTGAAGTCAACCCGCGTGCCGCGCGTACCGTGCCGTTCGTCTCCAAAGCGACCGGCGTGCCGCTGGCGAAAGTCGCCGCGCGCGTGATGGCAGGCCAGACCCTGGCCCAGCAGGGTGTCACCAAAGAGATCATTCCACCGTACTACTCGGTGAAAGAGGTGGTGCTGCCGTTCAACAAATTCCCGGGCGTTGACCCGCTGTTAGGGCCGGAAATGCGTTCTACCGGTGAAGTCATGGGCGTCGGCCGCACCTTCGCGGAAGCGTTCGCCAAGGCACAGCTCGGCAGCAACTCGACGATGAAGAAACAGGGCCGTGCGCTGCTCTCCGTACGCGAAGGCGACAAAGAGCGCGTGGTTGATCTGGCGGCAAAACTGCTGAAGTTTGGTTTCGAGCTGGATGCGACCCACGGTACCGCGATTGTGCTGGGCGAAGCCGGTATTAACCCGCGTCTGGTTAACAAGGTGCATGAAGGTCGTCCGCACATTCAGGACCGCATCAAGAATGGCGAATATACCTACATCATCAACACCACCGCAGGTCGCCAGGCGATTGAAGACTCCAAGCTGATTCGCCGCAGCGCCCTGCAGTACAAAGTGCACTACGACACCACGCTGAACGGCGGTTTCGCAACGGCCATGGCGCTGAACGCGGATGCCACCGAGAAGGTGATTTCAGTGCAGGAAATGCATGCGCAGATCGCCAAATAAGGCATTGTGAATAAGCCAAAAGCCAGCGTAAGCTGGCTTTTTTTATCGCCCGCCCCCCCTAAATTTAATAGCCAATTTCTTTTTCACTCCCGGGTGACCATCCTTTACCCTTAAACCGTGTCGTTTAATGAGTCCGTCTTTCACGTTCAAGGAGAAACACGTGTTAAAAAGAATTATGCTTTTGGGTGCCTGCATGGCGTTGACCGCCTGCTTTGGCGACAGCAAAGAGTTCCTTATTGATAACCCAACCGGGCAACCCTTAGCCATTTCGATCGACGATCAAAAAATAACGATTCCGGCACAGGAATCGCAAAATATTAAACTCGATGCCGGTCAACATACGCTGACGCTGGCAAACGGTGAAACGGTCAAATTCAGCGTGTTTGATGCCTGGCCTCGCTCGGGCGAAAGCGGTCTCATTAACCCTACCCGCACCCGTTATATTTACGTGGTACAGAAGTACCTGGCGGAAGGGGTACAGCCAGCCGGTGAAAACAGTGACGTGCATACGCTGACGATTGATGGACAGACCGTTACCGGTCCGTTCAACGATCTGGGTAGCGAGCTGTTTATTGATAAATTCGCGAATAGCTGGGAATTGAACCCGACAGAGGCTCTCCCGCAATCGATGTCATCGACATCGAAGGACAATTACAAAACCAAAATTTTCCGCCTTCAGGACTTTAAGCATTATTATAATAATGAGTTTTCCCCATCAGCCGACTACAGCCAAAATATGCGTATCACTGAGTCGCGCTATCAGCCGCCTGAAATAACCGCCAAATTTAATTCTCCGGAACTGCAGCAAAACCTGAATGACGCCACCAAAATTTATACCGCCTTTATTCATGCAGAGTCGGCAGGTGAGCAAAAAGATTTGCTGGATGAGTTTGAAAAACAGAACCGTGAGAAATGGCGTAAACCTACAACGGGTGGCGAAGAAACAACCCGCTACTATGAAGTTATGAGCAACATGAATCACATAATGATGAGCTCCATTCTTGAGCTTAAGCCGTAACTTCTCTCTGCCGGGCATCGACTTGCCGCGATGCCCGGTCTCAGAACCTTCCGTATTTCCATAAATTTTCAGTGAGTTAAACTAAAATAACGAGGTAAGTAATTAAATCCATCTGAAAGCAGGGGAGAACACCATGCGATCGAAACTACTGATAACGTCTATCTTTGCTGCAGCCACGCTCTTTACCGTTGCCGGTTGTTCATCCAATCAGGCCGTAAAAACCACCGACGGCAAAACCATTGTGACGGACGGTAAACCCGAAGTGGATAGCGATACCGGGCTGGTTTCCTATGAAAATGCCGAAACCGGTAAAACCGAACAGATTAACCGCGATCAGGTGAAAAACATGAGCGAGCTGGATAACTGATCCCAGCCGTACAGAGAGAGGTCCTGCCAATGAGCGGGACTTTTTTATTTGGTGATTATATTTAATTCCCTACAGATTATGACTGTTTGCGGGGCGATTAACTGTCTACACTCAAACAAAAAAGTGTGCATACCCGGCATACTTCAAGTCGCAGGCTCGCTGCATTGCCGCCTTTCTGCAACTCGAATTATTCAGGGATGAGTGAAAACAGGTTAATCAATGATTCTTATTATTTATGCGCATCCCTATCCGCAGCATTCGCATGCCAATAAGCGGATGCTTGAACACATAGGGACGCTGGAAGGGATTGAAGTTCGCTCTTTGTATGAGCTCTACCCCGACTTTACTATCGACATTGCGGCTGAACAGGCCGCGCTCGAACGCGCCGACCTGGTGGTCTGGCAACATCCTATGCAGTGGTACAGCACCCCTCCGTTGATGAAACTCTGGATCGATAAGGTTCTTGCCCATGGCTGGGCTTATGGTCATGGCGCGCACGCGCTGAAAGGGAAAAGTTTACTGTGGGCGGTCACCACTGGCGGCGGCGATCGGCATTTTGATATTGGCTCCCACCCCGGTTTTGACGTTCTGGCTCAGCCCTTACAAGCGACCGCCCTCTACTGCGGCATGAAATGGCTGCCGCCGTTTGCGATGCACTGCACCTTTATCTGTGATGATGAAACCCTGCAGGCGCAGGCGCGACACTACAGACAACGTCTTCTCGACTGGCAGGAGGCGTCACATGGATAGCCATAGCTTAATTCAGGCGCTGATTTACTTAGGTGCCGCCGCACTGATCGTCCCTATCGCCGTCAGGCTTGGGCTGGGGTCGGTGCTCGGGTATCTGATCGCGGGCTGTATTATCGGCCCGTGGGGATTGCGCCTGGTGACGGATGCCGAGTCAATTCTGCACTTTGCGGAAATCGGCGTGGTGCTGATGCTGTTTGTCATCGGCCTTGAGCTGGACCCGCGGCGTTTATGGAAGCTGCGCGTTTCGGTGTTTGGCGGAGGTGCGTTACAAATGGCCGCCTGTGGATTGTTACTCGGCGGCTTTTGCATTGCGTTGGGGCTTGCCTGGCCGGTGGCGCTGTTGATTGGCCTGACGCTGGGTCTCTCCTCCACCGCCATTGCGATGCAGGCAATGAACGAGCGTAATCTCACGGTTTCGCAAATGGGGCGCAGCGCCTTCTCGGTGCTGCTGTTCCAGGATATTGCGGCGATTCCGCTGGTGGCAATGATCCCGCTGCTGGCCAGCAGCGGCGCATCCACCACCTTCGGGGCATTCGCATTGTCGGCGCTGAAAGTGATTGGTGCGCTGGCGCTGGTGGTACTGATTGGCCGCTATGTCGCGCGTCCGGCGCTGCGCTTTGTTGCGCGCTCAGGCTTGCGCGAAGTCTTCAGTGCGGTGGCCCTGTTTCTGGTGTTTGGCTTCGGTCTGTTGCTGGAAGAGGCCGGGCTGTCAATGGCGATGGGGGCATTTCTGGCCGGCGTACTGCTGGCAAGCTCTGAATATCGTCATGCGCTGGAAAGCGATATCGAACCGTTCAAAGGGCTGCTGCTGGGGCTGTTTTTCATCGGCGTTGGCATGTCGATTGATTTCGGGACGCTGGTCACGCACCCGCTGCGGATCCTCATCCTGCTGGTGGGATTCCTGGTCATCAAAGCCGTCGTTTTGTGGCTGATTGGTCGACCGTTGGGCGTGCCCGCTAAGCAGCGTCGATGGTTTGCGGCGTTGCTGGGGCAGGGCAGTGAATTTGCCTTTGTAGTCTTCGGTGCCGCCCAGATGGCAGGCGTGCTGGATCCGGAATGGGTTAAAGCACTGACGTTAACGGTGGCGCTCTCGATGGCGGCCACGCCGATCCTGCTGGTGCTGCTTACTCGTCTGGACAAGGCCGATAGCACTCAGACCCGCGAAGCTGATGAAATTGATGAAGATGAACCCCGGGTCATTATTGCCGGGTTCGGCCGCTTCGGCCAGATTGCCGGACGTTTGTTGCTCTCCAGCGGCGTGAAGATGGTGGTTCTCGACCATGACCCGGACCACATTGAAACGCTGCGCAAATTTGGTATGAAGGTGTTTTACGGTGATGCGACCCGCGCCGATCTGCTGGAGTCCGCGGGGGCGGGGAAGGCGGAAGTACTCATTAATGCCATTGACGATCCCGAGGCCAGTTTGCAGCTCACTGAGCTGGTGCAGACGCATTTCCCTGAACTACGAATCATTGCCCGTGCCCGCGACGTCGATCACTACATTCGGCTTCGTCAGGCCGGCGTTGAGACCCCGGAGCGTGAAACATTCGAGGCCGCGTTAAAAGTGGGGCGTATGGCGCTGGAAGGTCTGGGGCTGGGGCGTTATGAAGCCCGTGAACGTGCTGACCTGTTCCGCCAGTTCAACACCCAGATGGTGGAAGAGATGGCGGAAGTAGAAAACGACCCGCAATCCAGAGCCGCAGTCTTCAAACGCACCAGTGCTATGCTGACCGAAATTATTACCGAGGATCAGGCGCATTTGTCAGTGATTCAACGCCATGGCTGGCAGGGAACGGAAGAGGGGCGTCATAGTGGCGATCCTCGTGATGAACCTGAGGTTAAACCTGAGGCATAGCGGGTTGAGTGCTGTAATCGCCGATAGACAGCTAAGATTTTGATTAAGTGGGTGTGGAAAGCCAGGTGTCCGATTTTGCGGCGTGGGTTGGCTTGCAGAATGCGAAAATTTTCGCATTCTTTACCGCGCCGCCAGTCGACGAAAGATTGTGCTTTCCGTATAGTGGCGACAATTTTTTTGCATCCAGGAAATTATCAATGATCAGTCTGATTGCGGCGTTAGCGGTAGATCGCGTCATCGGTATGGAAAATGCCATGCCATGGAACTTACCCGCCGATCTCGCCTGGTTTAAGCGCAATACCTTAAACAAACCTGTCGTGATGGGCCGCCTGACATGGGAGTCTATCGGACGCCCGCTGCCAGGCCGCAAGAATATCGTCATTAGCAGCAAGCCCGGCACTGATGAGCGCGTACAATGGGTCTCCTCTGTTGATGATGCGATTGCCGCCTGCGGCGACGTGGAAGAAATTATGGTGATTGGCGGGGGGCGTGTTTACGAGCAGTTCCTGCCAAAAGCGCAGAAACTTTATCTGACGCACATTGATGCGGAAGTGGAAGGCGACACCCATTTCCCTGATTACGATCCCGACGATTGGGAGTCCGTGTTCAGTGAGTTTAACGATGCTGATGAGCAGAACTCTCACAGCTACTGCTTTGAGATTCTGGAACGTCGCTAATTTGTCAAACCCCGGTGTCGTCATTGCACCGGGAAAATGTACGCAGACCTCTGGAGAATGGAATGAATACATTTTATCAACTCAAAATTACCCTTAAAGATATCGAGCCCGTTATTTGGCGTCGATTTACCGTTCCTTCCCACATAACGCTCGACCGTTTGCATGACGTGGTGCAAATTGTTATGGGTTGGCAAGATAGCCATCTCCATCAGTTTGTTTTCAAAAAACAAATTTTCAATGAACATCCCGAAACGATCAGCGATAACGATGAATCCACGGTTCGCCTGAATACATTGCTCAAGCGTAACGGTAATAAATTAACCTATATTTACGATTTTGGTGACAGTTGGGAACATGAAATTGTTCTCGAAGGTAAAGGTCCTCTCTCAGAAGCTATTCAGCCAGAGATCGAATGTTCGGAAGGGTTGATGGCTTGTCCGCCGGAAGATTGTGGTGGCGCATACGCCTATATGTCTCTTCTTCGTGCCGTATTCGATCCGCAAAACCATGAAGAAGATTATGAGGAATTTCTGAGTATCATCGGGCTGGCTGATATTGAGGTCAGCGATGTTCAGAGCTTTGTGTTCCATTATGACGTTGACTCCGTCAACATGCTGTTAGCTATGTACTCCCGTTGGTCGCGAGACCGTACGCTACCGATGGTGGAAGGCGTCTGATAGAAAAGTTCAGCGCGGTTGATTTGTTCCGCGCTGCTTTCGATGGGTTCTTATCGCTGTGGCAAAGATTTCAGCATTAATGCTAAAGCAACCCCTATGAAGCAACCGCTTCGTCTTCGCCTAAATCCATCTGGCGGTTCGAGGGCTGCACGAACCAGGTTTTATCTTCCCAGCGCAGGCAGGTCAGGTCCCCCCCCCAGCAACAGCCGGTATCCAGCGCATAAATCCCTTCCGGTGTTCCTTTACCTTCCAGCGATGCCCAGTGACCAAACACGATGCTATATTCTTGAGAAACCGGGCCCGGTATGGTGAACCAGGGCTTTAACGGGGCGGGAGCATGCTCAGGAATGTCTTTGCAGTACATATCCAGTTCGCCGTTCGGGAAACAGTAGCGCATGCGTGTGAAGGCGTTACTGATAAAACGCAGGCGCGCCATGCCGCTCAGTTCATTGGACCAGCTGTTAGGATAATCGCCGTACATGCCATCAAGGAAGAACGGATAAGAGTCGCTGGCAAGGATCGCTTCTACGTCCCGTGCACACTGCTGGGCCGTGTCCAGCGCCCACTGCGGTGTTACCCCGGCGTGCGCCATGACCAGTTTTTTCTCTTCATCGACCTGTAACAACGGCTGGCGACGCAACCAGTTAATCAGCTCATCGGCATCCGGTGCTTCAAGTAAAGGCGTGAGTCGATCCTTTGGCTTATTGCGACTGATCCCCGCATACACCGCCAGCAGATGCAGGTCGTGATTGCCGAGCACCAAACGCACGCTGTCGCCTAAGGATTTCACGTAGCGCAAGACGTCCAGTGAGCCCGGCCCACGCGCGACGAGATCACCCGTCAGCCACAACGTGTCCTGGCCTGGTACAAACTGCACCTGATTTAATAATGCGATCAGTTCATCGTAGCAACCGTGAACGTCGCCAATAAGATAAGTAGACATGGATTAATGGATCAGTGTTTGGACGGCAAGCCGGAAGACAGGGATTGCGACGCGGAACGCCTTCCCTTGCGCATCGATCATCTCGTAATGGCCCTGCATGGTGCCCATCGGTGTTTCGATGACGGCGCCACTGGTGTACTGATATTCTCCGCCTGGCTCGATATGTGGCTGGACGCCAACGACACCTTCGCCCTGAACCTCAGTTTCACGGCCATTCCCGTTGGTGATAAGCCAATAACGCTTCAGCAACTGGACAGGGGTTCGCCCCAAATTCCGAAGGGTGACGGTGTAGGCGAATACATAACGTTCATCATTGGGTGAAGACTGAGACTCAATGTAGACACTTTGCACCTGGACACTGATTCGGGGCGAATTGATCATGAGTTAACTCTCCTTCGGTGGCGCGTTATCAGAAACATAATTCGCCAGTTGGCAATATTGCGCAACAGAGATATTTTCCGCACGTTTGGCCGGATCGATTCCCAGCTCAGTCAGCACCTCAACCGTAAACAGGTTACCGAGGCTATTGCGGATGGTTTTACGGCGCTGATTAAAGGCTTCCGTGGTGATTCTGCTCAGCACACGGATATCTTTCACCGGGTACGGCATAGTGGTATGCGGCACCAGGCGGACTACCGCAGAATCGACTTTCGGCGCTGGCGTGAAGGCCGTTGGCGGCACTTCGAGCACCGGAATAACCTGGCAGTAATACTGCGCCATTACGCTTAGTCGACCATACGCTTTACTGTTCGGCCCTGCAACCAGCCGATTCACCACCTCTTTCTGCAACATAAAATGCATGTCTGCAATGGCATCAGTATAGCTAAACAGATGGAACATCAGCGGCGTGGAAATATTGTAGGGCAAGTTGCCGAACACGCGCAGCGGTTGACCCATTTTCTCCGCCAGTTCGCCGAAGTTCATGGTCATCGCATCCTGCTGATAGATAGTCAGCTTTGGCCCGAGGAACGGGTGCGTTTGCAGGCGTGCAGCCAGATCGCGATCCAGCTCGATAACGGTCAGTTCATCCAGACGCTCACCAACCGGTTCTGTCAGTGCTGCCAGACCCGGGCCGATTTCGACCACCGCCTGACCTTTACGTGGATTGATCGCCGAGACGATGCTATCGATCACAAACTGATCGTTGAGGAAGTTTTGCCCGAAGCGTTTACGGGCTAAGTGGCCCTGGTGGACTCTATTATTCATTGAGTATTAACAATCATGGTAATGGCGAGATTAAGCGCCGTAATAAAACTGCCGACATCTGCTTTCCCCTGACCCGCCAGTTCAAGCGCGGTGCCGTGGTCCACAGAGGTACGAATAAAGGGTAAACCGAGGGTGATATTCACGCCACGGCCAAAGCCCTGGTATTTTAGCACGGGCAACCCCTGATCGTGGTACATGGCGAGTACCGCGTCGGCGTTGTCCAGATACTTAGGTTGAAACAGCGTGTCTGCAGGCAGAGGTCCGCGAAGGTCCATGCCCATTGCACGCATTTCGTCGAGAACAGGGATGATAGTGTCTATCTCTTCCGTTCCCATGTGACCGCCTTCACCCGCGTGCGGATTGAGACCACACACGAGAATACGTGGCTGACGAATACCGAACTTCTGTACTAAATCGTTGTGAAGAATGGTAATGACATCGCGCAACAGAGCGGGCGTAATCGCCTCCGACACGGCTTTAATAGGCAGATGTGTCGTTGCCAGTGCGACACGAAGCTCTTCCGTTGCCAGCATCATCACGACCTTATTGACGTGAGAACGCTCTTCGAAAAATTCCGTGTGCCCGGTAAACGGCGTGCCTGAATCGTTGATGACCCCTTTGTGCACCGGACCGGTTATCAGAGCAGCAAACTCATCGTTCAGACTACCGTCGCAAGCACGGGCCAGAGTATCAACGACATACGGGCCATTTTCGACGTTCAGTTGGCCCGGAACGACCGCCGCTTTCAAGGCGACAGGCAATAACGTCAAACTGCCCGCTTGCTGAGCAATGGCGGGCAGGGAGGGGGCATAGTCGCGCAGAGTGAGTGGGAGACCGAGCTGACGGGCTCGCTCGGTCAGTAGCCCGGCATCGGCGCAGACCACCAGTTCAACCGGCCAGTCACGCTGGGCGAGCTGGACGACTAAATCGGGGCCAATCCCGGCGGGTTCGCCGGGAGTGATAACAACGCGTTGTACCGGCATTAATTGCTCAACACTTTAACATACGCGCTGGCGCGCTGTTCCTGCATCCAGGTGGCTGCTTCTTCGGAGAATTTACGGTTCATCAGCATACGGTATGCACGATCTTTTTGCGCCGCGTCGGTTTTGTCGACGTTGCGGGTGTCCATCAGTTCAATTAAGTGCCAGCCGAATGAAGAGTGGACCGGTGCGCTCATCTGACCGCGGCTCAGTTTCATCAACGCATCGCGGAATGCAGGATCGTAGATATCCGACGCTGCCCAGCCGAGATCGCCGCCCTGGTTTGCAGAGCCAGGATCCTGAGAAAACTCTTTCGCTGCGGCTGCAAAGGTGGTTTTGCCGCTCTTAATATCCGCCGCGATTTGTTCCAGTTTCACACGAGCCTGGTCATCATTCATGATCGGCGACGGCTTCAGCAGGATGTGACGAGCATGTACTTCCGTAACGGAAATATTTTTGCTCTGACCACGCAGGTCATTCACTTTCAGAATATGGAAGCCAACGCCGGAGCGGATTGGGCCAATAACATCGCCTTTTTTAGCCGTACTCAGCGCCTGCGCGAAAATAGACGGCAGTTCCTGAATGCGTCCCCAGCCCATCTGGCCGCCTTTCAGCGCCTGCTGGTCTGCGGAGTAGGTGATAGCCAGCTTGCCGAAGTCACCGCCGTTACGCGCTTCTTCAACAATGGATGTCGCCTGGCGTCCTGCTTCATTGACCTGCTCAGAACTTGGGTTTTCCGGCAGTGGAATCAGAATGTGGCTCAGGTTCAGCTCAGTGCTGGCATCGTTCTGATTACCGACCTGCTGAGCGAGTGCATCCACTTCCTGCGGCAGAACGGTAATACGACGGCGCACTTCGTTATTGCGCACTTCAGAAATGGTCATCTCTTTACGAATCTGAGCGCGATAGGTGCTGTAGTTCACACCGTCGTAGGCCAGGCGGCTACGCATTTGATCGAGGGACATATTGTTCTGTTTAGCGATGTTACCGATAGCCTGATCGAGCTGCTCATCGGTGACTTTGACGCCCATTTTGGTCGCCATTTGCAGAATGATTTGATCCGTAATCAGACGTTCCAGAATCTGATGGCGCAGCGTTGCGTCATCAGGTAACTGCTGACCCGCCTGACCTGCGTTGAGTTTCACGGATTGCATCAGACCATCAACGTCGCTTTCGAGCACCACGCCGTTATTGACGACGGCGGCGACTTTATCAACAACCTGTGGTGCAGCGAAACTGGTATTCGCAACCATAGCGATACCGAGAAGCAGCGTTTTCCAGTTCTTCATACCTTTTCCATTTCAATTAACCGCAATGCGGATTACGTTGCAAATCAACTACATCATAAAGAGCTACGGTACGGCAGAATGTTAGACCGCAGCATCTGCTGCGTGCCCAAACCGTAATTCGAGCTCAAACCGCGCAACTCAATGTTGAAACCGATGACGTTGTCATACTTGCTTTGGTTGTTTTCCCAGCCGTTGATCTTGCGTTCATACCCAACGCGAAGGGCATAACAGCAGGAGTTATACTGCAGACCCAACATCTGGTCGGCAGGTTTGCTTGTGTTGGTGTCGTAATAATAAGCGCCGACGACAGACCAGCGGTCGACGACCGGCCAGCTTGCAACCACACCCACTTGCGAGATCCCATCTTTATACTGTTCTGTTGTCGCATAGTTTGGCAGCGTGGCCTGAATGTATTCCGGGCTGGCGTAGCGGTAGCTAAACTGCACCAGACGGTCTTCATCACGGCGATACTCAACGGCAGCGGTACTGTTGGCAATGTTGTCCAGGCGTGTGTCGTACTGCACGCCGCCACGTAAGCCCCAGCTATCGGAAATACGCCAATAGGTATCACCTGCCCACACCAACGAACCTGTTTTGCTGTCTTTCTCCCAATTTATATTGTCATCGCCGGTGCGTGACTCAGTGAAATAGTAGATTTGACCAACAGAAACGTTAAAACGTTCAACAGAAGCGTCATCATAAACGCGAGATGTGACGCCGGAGGTAACCTGGTTCGCTGACGCGATACGATCCAGACCGCCATAAACGCGATCGCGGAACAGGCCGCTATAGTCCGACTGGAGCAATGACGAGTCGTAGTTGTTGATGTGGCTCTGGTCGCGATACGGTACGTAAAGGTACTGCGCGCGCGGCTCCAGCGTCTGGGTATAGCCGCTGGCAAAGGACATGTCGCGTTCGAAAATCAGTTTGCCATCGACTTTAAACTGCGGCATGACGCGGTTAACAGACTCTTTATAATCCGTGCCGTTAGCGGTGTTGTAATCATCAACATTGGTTTGCTGATAGTGGGTCGCCATTAACTTGGCTTCCGTATTCAGGCTGCTCCATGCATTCGACAACGGCAGATCGAGCGTTGGTTCCAGATGAACACGCGTCGCTTCCGGACGGCTGGAGTTCGTATTCACAAAATTAACGGCTTGCCCGTAAATACGCGCATCGAACGGACCGAGATCGTTTTTATAGTAGTTCACATCCAGCTGCGGTTGAGCGGAGTAGGAGTTACTGTTGGTACGATCAAAAACCTGGAACTGTTTGGTCGATACGGTGGCGTCAAAGTTATCAATCGCATAGCCAAGGCTGAATTTTTGCGTGGCGTAACCATCGGTACTGGAACCGTATTTCGATGAAAAATCATTGAAGTAGCTTGGGTCACTGACTTTGGTGTAATCGACATTGAAACGCCAAACTTGATCCATCACGCCGAAGTGATTCCAGTAGAACAACCAACGATGGCGGTCGCCTTCCGTAGGGTGTTCATCCTGATAGACATCATCTGAAGGCAGATAATCAAATTCAACCAGACCGCTGCCCGCCTGGGTTAAGTAACGGAACTCGTTCTGCCACTGAATGTTGCCACGTTTTTGGATGTAATGCGGCGTAATGGTGGCATCGAAGTTAGGCGCGATGTTCCAGTAATACGGCAGGTAAAACTCAAACGAGTTGTTGGTGCTGTATTTAGCATTGGGGATCAGGAAACCTGAACGGCGTTTATCGCCAACCGGCAACTGCAGGTACGGGCTATAGAAAATAGGTACCGGGCCGAGCTTAAAGCGCGCGTTCCAGATCTCTGCCACCTGCTCTTCACGGTCATGGATCACTTCGCTACCCACCACGCTCCAGGTATCTGAACCCGGCAGGCAGGAAGTAAAGGTGCCGTTATCCAGAATGGTATAGCGATTGGCGCCACGCTGTTTCATCAGGTCAGCGGTACCGCGGCCCTGACGACCCACCATCTGGTAGTCACCTTCCCAGACGTTGGTATCTTTGGTATTCAAATTCGCCCAGGCTTTAGGACCTTTCAGGATGACCTGGTTATCGTCGTAGTGCACATTACCCAGTGCATCCACCGTACGAACCGGGGCAGTCTGGCCATCAGCCTGCTGCTGATGAAGTTGCACCTCATCAGAACGCAGTCGACTATTACCCTGATTAATATCTACATTGCCGCTGAACACAGCATCGTCAGGGTAATTGCCTTTCGCATGATCGGCATTAATGGTAACAGGCAGATTGTTAGTATCGCCTTCAACCAAAGGACGGTTATAGCTGGGTACGCCAAGCATACATTGCGAGGCGAGATCGGCTGCCAACCCTTGTTGAGTGTAGAGGGCAGTACCAATCATTGTGGCCAGGAGGGTGGGAATACGTTTTTTCATACGTTGTATTTGTTGTTCCGTCATCTGTGGCTTTACGCTGGCAAACGGTCAGAGACTAACGTACTCATCTTCGCTGCGCTAGTTTTAATCCTGCCCGTTTTCGAGCCAGGTGAGAGAAGACTGTACCTGTGCACGGCATAGAATGACGGGTATGATAAAGCAAATTTTAGCCGACGGCATGACGATTTGGGGAGTATATGCAGTATTGGGGTAAAGTGGCGGGTTTGGTCATCGCTCTGATCATGGGCGGAGGCTTTTGGGGCGCGGTCCTCGGGCTATTAATTGGCCATATGTTTGATAAGGCTCGCAGCCGCAAAATGGCGTGGTTTGCCAATCAGCGTGAACGCCAGTCGCTTTTTTTCGCCACCACCTTTGAGGTGATGGGGCATCTGACCAAATCGAAAGGGCATGTCACTCAGGCAGATATCCAGGTCGCCAGCTTATTCATGGACAGAATGAATTTGCACGGGGATTCGCGTACGGCGGCGCAACAGGCCTTTCGAGTCGGTAAAGCGGATAACTACCCGCTACGCGAGAAAATGCGCCAGTTCCGCAGCGTCTGCTTTGGGCGTTTCGACTTAATTAGGATGTTTCTGGAAATCCAGATTCAGGCGGCGTTTGCCGATGGTTCACTGCACCCGAACGAACGTGAAGTGCTGTATGTCATCGCCGAAGAGTTAGGCATTTCCCGCACCCAGTTCGATCAGTTCCTGCGCATGATGCAGGGTGGCGCGCAGTTTGGTGGCGGGTATCAGCAGCAGCAAGGCGCTGGTGGCTGGCAACAGGCACAACGCGGCCCGACGCTTGAAGATGCGTGTAACGTGCTCGGTGTGAAGCCAACCGACGACGCAACGACGATCAAACGCGCGTACCGTAAGCAAATGAGCGAACACCACCCAGACAAACTGGTGGCGAAAGGGCTGCCACCAGAGATGATGGAGATGGCGAAGCAAAAAGCGCAGGAAATTCAGAAGGCCTACGAGCTGATTAAAGAGCAAAAAGGCTTTAAGTAGATTAACGGGCTATTTTACTTGCCATTTTGAACCTGGGCAGTGCTCACCGCAGTCACGTACTACGTGTACGCTCCTGCGTTTGCGCGCTGTCCGAGTCCAAACTGGCTGCGACAATGACGCCCTCAGCATTTATTTCTTGCTGACCACTTCATCCGTTTGCTAAAAATCCACCGGGGCTTTAAACGTCATGCTATTGCCAAATGTCGGGTGGGTGATGGTCAGGATCTCTGCATGCAGCAGCAATCGCGGGGCCAGCGCCAGCGCTTCTGGCGTCGCGTAGAAGCGGTCACCCAGAATCGGGTGACCCAGTGCCAGCATGTGCACGCGCAGCTGATGGGAGCGCCCGGTAATCGGCTTGAGCCGGACCCGCGTCGTATTGTCAGAGGCAAACTCCAGCACCTCATACTCCGTTTGCGCCGCCTTACCGGTCTCAAAACAGACTTTCTGCTTTGGACGATTCGGCCAGTCGCAAATTAACGGCAAATCTACCAACCCTTCTTCCTTTTCCAGGTGCCCCCAGACGCGAGCCACGTACTGTTTCCTGGGCTCGCGCTCGCGGAACTGCCGCTTAAGCTCACGCTCAGCGGCTTTGGTCAGCGCCACTACAATCACGCCACTGGTCGCCATATCCAGACGATGCACCGACTCCGCCTGCGGAAAATCACGCTGCACGCGCGTCATTACGCTGTCTTTGTGCTCGTCCAGACGGCCCGGCACGGACAGCAGGCCGCTCGGCTTGTTGACCACCATGATATGTTCATCCTGATACAGAATGACCAGCCAGGGATCCTGAGGCGGATGGTAGGGCTCCATTAACATAACCTGCTCCGTTACTGATGCGTCACGACGATGAGACGCAGCGCATCAAGACGCCAGCCTGCCTGCGACAGGCTTTCCAGCACCTGCTGACGATTGCTCTCAATAGCCGAAAGTTCGTCATCACGGATGTTGGGGTTCACCGCTCGCAGGGCTTCAAGGCGAGAGAGCTCGGCAGACAGCTTCTCATCGGCTTCGGTTTTCGCCGCTTCGATAAGCGCCAGTGCGGCTTTCTCCACCTGAGCTTCGCCTTTCTGCAGGATGGTATGCACATCCTGATGCACTGCATTCACCAGTTTGCTGCCGGTGTGACGGTTGACCGCACTGAGCTGGCGGTTAAAGCTTTCAAACTCCACCTGGCCTGCGAGGTTCGTCCCGTTTTTATCGACCAGCAGACGGATTGGCGTCGGCGGCAGGAAGCGGGTTAACTGCAGCTGTTTCGGTGCCTGCGCTTCAACCACGTAAATCAGCTCAAGCAGCAGAGTGCCGACGGGCAGCGCTTTGTTCTTCAGCAGCGAAATGGTGCTGCTGCCCGTGTCGCCGGAGAGGATCAGGTCCAGACCGTTACGGATCAGCGGATGTTCCCAGGTAATAAACTGCGCATCTTCGCGAGACAGCGCCACATCACGTTCAAAGGTGATGGTGCAGCCATCTTCCGGCAGACCGGGGAAATCCGGCACCAGCATGTGATCTGACGGGGTCAGAACAATCATGTTCTCGCCACGATCGTCCTGGTTGATGCCGACGATATCGAAGAGGTTCATGGCAAAGTTAATCAGGCCGGTGTCGTCGTCCTGTTCCTCAATGCTGTCTGCCAGCGCTTGCGCTTTTTCGCCGCCGTTAGAATGAATCTCAAGCAGGCGGTCGCGGCCTTGTTCAAGCTGCGCCTTCAGCGCGTCGTGCTGCTCACGACAGCTTTTGATCAGCTCATCAAAACCTGCGGTCTCTTCCGGAGAAGCCAGGTAGCCGATCAGGCTGGCGTGAACCTGGTCATAAATTGCGCGGCCGGTCGGACAGGTGTGCTCAAACGCATCCAGCCCTTCGTGATACCAGCGTACCAGCACCGACTGGGCGGTTTTTTCGAGGTAAGGCACGTGGATCTGAATGTCGTGTGCCTGGCCAATACGGTCCAGGCGGCCAATACGTTGTTCCAGCAGATCCGGGTTGAACGGCAGGTCGAACATCACCAGATGGCTGGCGAACTGGAAGTTACGTCCTTCAGAGCCGATTTCCGAGCACAGCAGTACCTGCGCACCGCTGTCTTCTTCACCGAACCAGGCCGCCGCGCGGTCGCGTTCGATGATGGACATACCTTCGTGGAAGACGGCGGCACGAATACCTTCGCGCTCACGCAATACCTGCTCCAGTTGCAGCGCGGTGGCCGCTTTTGCGCAGATCACCAGCACTTTTTGCGAGCGATGGCTGGTCAGGTAACCCATCAGCCACTCAACGCGGGGGTCGAAGTTCCACCAGGTGCCGGTGTCGCCTTCGAACTCCTGGTAAATCTGCTCCGGGTAGAGCATGTCGCGTGCGCGGTCTTCCTGACTTTTGCGGGCACCCATGATGCCAGAGACTTTAATCGCGGTCTGGTACTGCGTCGGCAGCGGCAGCTTGATGGTGTGCAGTTCGCGTTTCGGGAAGCCCTTCACACCATTACGGGTGTTACGGAACAGCACGCGGCTGGTGCCGTGGCGGTCCATCAGCATCGCAATCAGCTCCTGACGTGCGGCGTCGGCGCCGTCACGGTCGCTGTTGGCGGTTTGCAGCAGTGGCTCGATGTCCTGCTCGCCAATCAAGTCGCTCAACATATTCAGATCGGCATCGCTGAGGCGTTTGCCTTCCAGCAACATGGCGACCGCATCCGCAACCGGGCGGTAATTCTGTTGCTCATCAACGAACTGGGCGAAATCGTGGAAACGGTTTGGATCCAGCAGACGCAGGCGAGCAAAGTGGCTCTCCAGCCCGAGCTGTTCCGGTGTGGCGGTCAGCAGCAACATCCCCGGCACGCGTTCGGCCAGTTGCTCAATCGCCAGATATTCGCGGCTTGGCGCATCTTCGCTCCAGACAAGATGGTGCGCTTCATCGACCACCATCAGATCCCACTCTGCATCGCAGAGGTGCTCCAGGCGCTGCTTGTTACGACGTACAAAGTCGAGAGAGCAGATGACCAGTTGTTCAGTTTCAAACGGGTTGTCCGCATCGTGCTGGGCTTCGGCATAACGCTCATCGTCAAACAGCGCAAAGCGCAGGTTGAAGCGACGCAGCATTTCCACCAGCCACTGATGCTGCAGGGTTTCCGGCAGCACGATAAGGACACGTTCAGCGGCCCCGGACAGCAACTGCTGGTGCAGGATCATCCCGGCTTCAATGGTTTTCCCTAAGCCGACTTCATCAGCCAGCAGCACACGCGGCGCGTAACGGCGTCCGACATCATGGGCGATGTGCAACTGATGGGGAATCAGGCTGGTACGCTGACCACGCAGACCGCTCCACGGCATGCGGTACTGCTCGCTCTGGTATTTACGTGCGCGATAACGCAGCGAGAAGCGGTCCATACGGTCGATTTGACCGGCAAAGAGTCGATCCTGCGGTTTGCTGAACACCAGTTTGCTGTCGAGCATCACCTCGCGCAGCATAATGCCCGCTTCTTCTGTATCCAGACGCGTTCCGATATAGGCGAGCAGGCCGTTTTCTTCTAATACTTCTTCGATGCTCATCTGCCAGCCTTCGTGGCTGGTCACCGTATCGCCCGGATTAAACATGACACGCGTGACGGGGGAGTCGCTGCGTGCGTAAAGACGGTTTTCTCCGGTCGCAGGGAAAAGCAGAGTAACCGTTCGCGCATCCATCGCAACGACGGTACCAAGTCCAAGTTCGCTTTCCGTGTCGCTGATCCAGCGTTGACCAAGTTTAAAAGGCATAAATGAACTCTATATCTCAAATTGCAGGCAATAGTTCGTCACCGTCTGAGGAGCAGGCGGGCGTCTAATGTTGGGGGCCAGGAATAGAAAGGGCGCTATGGTACTGGATGGCAATGATTTCGTCATCATGCATTGCGTCAAAACAGTCCCATTTGCCCTGTCAGTAGTGTAGCAAAATCATCGTCGGTGAAGGGTAAGATTCCATCGGCAACCGGCATAAGTTGTTTCGTTAAATAGTGATCGTAGTCCAGCGGCGAGTGCTGATAGTCGACCGGTTCAGGCCCTTGCGTGGTCCAGACATATTTGATGGTTCCGCGATTTTGATACTGCGCAGGTCGCCCTCGCTTCAGGTTCTCTTCATCCGCCAGACGTGCGGCGCGCACATGGGGCGGAACATTGCGCTCATACTCTGCAAGCGGCCTGCGCAGGCGCTTACGGTAAATCAACTGATTGTCTAACTCACCGTCCATCAATTGCTTAATCGTCTCGCGTACATAGTCCTGATAGGGCTCATTGCGAAAGATGCGCAGGTAAAGTGCTTTCTGAAACTGCTGCGCCAGCGGCGTCCAGTCGGTACGCACGGTTTCCAGCCCTTTGAACACCATGCGCTGCGTGTCACCTTCCTGAATCAGCCCCGCATAGCGCTTTTTACTTCCCTGCTCAGTGCCGCGTATGGTGGGCATGAGAAAGCGGCAGAAATGCGTTTCAAATTCCAGCTCCATGGCGCTGTTCAGGTTCTGAGCCTGCAGATGGGTCGTCCACCAACTGTTCACATGTGCAACCAGTTCACGGCCAATGCGTGCGGCGTCTTCCTCGCTATGGGCCTTTTTCAGCCAGACGAAGGTCGAGTCAGTATCGCCATAAATCACGTCGTAGCCCTGTTGCTCAATCAGCGCTTTGGTCTGGCGCATGATCTCATGCCCGCGCATGGTGATCGAGGACGCAAGGCGAGGATCGAAAAAGCGGCATGCGCTGGTGCCGAGTACGCCATAAAAGGCATTCATAATGATCTTCAGCGCCTGCGAGAGCGGCTTATTGCCGGTGCGTTTTGCTTCGTCGCGCCCGTGCCAGATCTGACCGACGATGTCGGGCAGGCAGTGGGTCTGCCGGGAGAACCAGGCACCAAGGAAGCCCTCGGTGCTATGTTCAATATCGGGTTTCGCCATCCCTTCAACCAGCCCAACGGGATCGATAAGAAAAGTGCGAATGATTGAGGGATAGAGGCTTTTATAGTCGAGCACCAGCACTGAGTCATACAGACCGGGGCGGGAGTCCATCACGTAGCCGCCGGGGCTGGCCTGCGGTGGCACATCGCCGAGGTTAGGCGCCACGTAGCCTGCGCGGTGCATACGCGGGAAATAGAGATGGCTGAACGCCGCAACGGATCCACCGTGCCTGTCGATCGCCAGGCCATTGACCGTGGCGCGCTCGAGCAAAAATGGCATGATCTCCGTTTTGTGGAAAATGCGTGTCACCAGCTCGCAATCCTTCAGATTGTAGGTGGCGAGCGCCGGTTTGTTCTCGGCGAAACGACGATCGATCTCATCCATACGATCCCACGGGTTATCAATGGCTTTGCCTTCTCCCAGCAGCTCTTGCGAAACCGATTCGAGAGAGAATGACGAGAACGACCAAAATGCCGATTTCAGGGCATCAATCCCATCAACAATCACCCGGCCGGTCGCCTGAGCGAAAAAGACGCCGTTTTTAAAGCCGTGTTCGCGCCATTCCAGTGCGGTATTGCCGCGCCCAAGCAGCAAGGGGATGCGGTAGCGTTCGGCGCTTTTTTGCAGCACCCGCAGGTCGAACTGCACCACGTTCCAGCCGATGAGCACATCCGGATCGTGCTCGGCGAACCATGCGTTGAGCTTTTCCAGCAGTTGCGGGCGGCTGTTAACATACTCAAGATGGAAATCGAGCCCGCTGGCATCGCCGTTCGCCGGGCCGAGCATATAAACCGTGCGCTGCCCACAGCCTTCGAGCCCAATGCAATAGAGTTCGCCGTGGCGGGTGGTTTCGATGTCCAGTGAGACCCATTTCAGCGCGGGGCGGTAATCCGGGTGCGGTTTTAGCCGGGCATTGACGAAGCGCCCGTTTTGCTCCTCGCCATCGACCCAGACGGGGGCGGTAATATAGCGTTCCATCAGAAAACGTTCAGGAGGGCGTATGTCGGCTTCATACACCGTCACGCCGCCCTCGCGCAGTAGCTTTTCATAGCGCATCAACTGGCGGTGTGCCCGGCAATACAGGCCGTGTACCGGCTGACGGTGGAAGTCCAGAAGTTGCAGAGGCGAAAGGCGAAAATGCGTTTCACCGCTGAGCAGGCGTTGGGCCTGCGTAACCTGGGAAGAGGGAATAAAGGCGACCGACTCCTGCGGCGGCAAAATGACCTGCAGTGGCCCGTTGTCCGTTGCCAGCCAGAATTCCACCTCGGTGCCCTGCGGCGTGTCTCGCCAGTGCCGGGTCAGTAAAAAGCCTTCTCGCGCTTGCGCCACACCATTCTCTCATCCAGTTCGTATCGGCGAGATTATAGCCTGGATTATTCGTGAGTACTGATTTTTTGTACAGGTATCACCGGGACGTAGCGCAGGATGCGGTAACCCGTGTAATAAAAGGCTTCACGCAGTAAAAAGGGAAATTGGGTCGACCAGGTTTGATAACGGCTGGCGGTGACCGGAGAAGACCAGCTCTCAATGCGGTTATCCCAGGCGATCATTTGCATGCGCAGCATATGCAACGGATCGCTCACCAGCAGGGCGGTTTTCAAACCATGCTGATGCATGAGCTCTGCGGCATTGCGCAGATTCTCCCGCGTGATGGTCGACCGCTCTTCAATAAGAATCGCCGCTTCCGGAACCTCTTTCGCCATCACGTACTCTTTTGCCACCGCCGCGTCAGAATGCGTCGCACCGCGGCTCAGGCCGCCGGTCAGAATCAGCGAACCGACAACGCCCTCGTGGTATAGCCAGACGGCATGATCCAGCCGCGCTTTGAAAACAGCACTTGGTTGGTCACCGTTAATACCTGCGCCTGCAACAATGGCGCAATCGGCATGGCGCGTTTGATCCTGTTTGCTGAACCGCCAGATTGCCGTCGCGTTGTAGGCGATAACAATGAACGCAGTGAGAGCAGCTAATAGCGTGAGTTTGAGTATGCCTTTACGCATCGCGTTGAATCCTTCGAGACCCGTCAGCCGACAACGTTACCCTTTATCACTACAGATTCAACATTCGCGAAGACAACAGGTGAAAATTCGGAATAGGCAAAGAGATAAGCGAAGCATAACGCTTCGCTTATAAAGGAAGATTACTGCCCGTAATAGGCTTTTGCGCCGTGTTTACGCAGGTAGTGTTTGTCGAGCAGGGTCTGTTGCATAGCGGGCAGTTCTGGCGTGAGCTGACGGCAGAAGATACCCATATAGGCCACTTCTTCCAGCACGATGGCGTTATGGACGGCATCGTCGGCATTTTTACCCCAGGCGAACGGCCCGTGGGAATGCACCAGTACTCCCGGCATCTGTGCCGGATCGATTCCCTGAGTTTTGAAGGCCTCCACAATGACGTTGCCGGTTTCCCACTCGTACTCGCCGTTGATTTCTGCATCGGTCATCTTGCGCGTACAGGGAACGGCACCGTAGAAATAGTCCGCATGGGTGGTGCCGGTTGCGGGGATGGACTGCCCGGCCTGCGCCCAGATGGTGGCGTGGCGCGAGTGCGTGTGGACAATCCCGCCAATACTCGGGAAGGCCTGGTAGAGCAGGCGATGAGTAGGGGTGTCGGAAGAGGGTTTTTTGTTCCCTTCCACCACGTCGCCGGTTTCCAGACTCACCACCACCATATCCTCAGCGGTCATCACGCTGTAGTCGACCCCTGAGGGCTTGATGACCAGCACGCCGTGCTCGCGGTCCACCGCACTGACGTTGCCCCAGGTCAGCGTCACCAGATTGTGTTTTGGCAGGGCGAGGTTGGCCTCCAGTACCTGCTGTTTGAGATTCTCTAACATGCTTTCCTCCAGGAAAAAGCGGCCTGCCGGAGCAGGCCAGGTGTTCCCCTGTTAACGTTTGGAGCCGTAATACACTTCGTTCCAGCGCAGCGCGTCTTTGAAAGCGGGCAGGCGGGTGTCGTTGTCGATAACAGCAAGCTCGATACCGTGCAGTTCGCTGAACTGACGCATATCGTCCAGGGTCAGAGAGTGGCTAAAGACGGTGTGGTGCGCGCCACCGGCGAGGATCCAGGCCTCAGAGGCGGTTTGCAGATCCGGCTGCGCTCTCCACAAGGCGTTGGCCACCGGCAGCTTCGGCAGGGCGTGCGGCGTTTCAACGGCATCGACGCAGTTCACCAGCAGACGGAAACGATCGCCGAGATCGATAAGGCTCGCATTAATGGCCGGCCCGGTTTTGGTGGAGAAGATCAAGCGCGCCGGATCGGCTTTGCCGCCAATGCCGAGGTATTGCACGTCGAGGATCGGTTTTTCATCCAGCGCAATGGTCGGGCAGACTTCGAGCATATGCGAGCCAAGCGCCAGATCGTTGTTCTCTTCGAAGTGGTAGGTGTAATCCTCCATGAAGGAGGTGCCGCCCTGCAGACCGGTCGACATCACCTTCATGATGCGAAGCAGAGCGGCAGTTTTCCAGTCGCCTTCGCCCGCAAAGCCGTAGCCCTGCTGCATCAGGCGTTGAACCGCCAGACCCGGAAGCTGTTTCAGGCCGTGTAAATCTTCAAAGGTGGTGGTGAATGCATGGAATCCACCCTGTTCGAGGAAGCGTTTCATCCCCAGTTCTATGCGTGCGGCATCAATCACGTTCTGGCGTTTGTCGCCGTTTACCTGAGCGGCGGCGGTCAGGCGGTAGCTGCTTTCATACTCGTCCACCAGCGCGCTAATATCCCCCTCGCTGATGTCATTCACCACCTGCACCAGGTCGCCAACGGCCCAGGTATTGACGGAGAAACCGAATTTGATTTGTGCCGCCACTTTATCGCCGTCGGTCACCGCCACTTCACGCATGTTGTCGCCGAAACGACACACTTTCAGGTGACGAGTATCCTGTTTAGAGACGGCCTGACGCATCCAGGCACCAATGCGTTGATGGGCTTTTTTATCCTGCCAGTGACCGGTGACGACGCCGTGCTGCTGACGCATACGCGCACCGATAAAACCGAACTCGCGGCCACCGTGCGCGGTCTGGTTGAGGTTCATAAAGTCCATATCAATGCTGTCCCACGGCAGGGCGGCATTGAACTGAGTGTGGAATTGCAGCAACGGTTTATTGAGGATGGTCAGGCCGTTAATCCACATTTTGGCCGGCGAGAAGGTGTGCAGCCATACCACCATTCCGGCGCATTTGTCGTCATAGTTGGCGTCACGACAGATGTTGGTGATCTCATCCGGCGTGGTGCCAAGTGGCTTGAGCACCAGTTTGCAGGGCAGTTTGGCTTCGGCGTTCAGCGCGTTAACCACTTGCTCGCCATGCTGTGTCACCTGACGCAGCGCTTCAGGTCCGTACAGGTGTTGGCTGCCAATCACAAACCAAATTTCATAATTATCAAAAATCGTCATTACCGTGTCCTTAGTGAGTGAGCGCTGCCTGGGTTGCTGGCGCGGCTACCGGGAGATAGTGAAGCTCTGCGCTTTTCGCCCATTGCTGGTAGCGGCGATAGAGCTGTTCAAAGCGTTGGGCCTGCGCGGATGCGGGCTGTAGCGTATTTTCAATCTGGCTGGCCATCTGCTGTTGCGCGCTCGGGATATCAGCGTGAACGCCAGCGGCGACGGCGGCAAAAATGGCTGCACCCAGGGCACAGCACTGGTCGGAGGCGACAATTTGCAGTGGGCGGTTAAGCACGTCGCAGCAGGCTTGCATAATGACCGGGTTTTTGCGGGCAATGCCGCCCAGCGCCATGACGTTGTCAACGGCGATTCCCTGCTCGGTGAAACACTCCATAATGGCGCGGGCACCAAAAGCGGTGGCGGCAATCAGCCCACCAAAGAGGGCCGGAGCGTCGGTGGCAAGGTTTAGATCGGTGATGACCCCCTTCAGCCGCTGATTCGCATTCGGCGTACGGCGGCCATTGAACCAGTCCAGCACGACCGGCAAATGTTCCAGCGACGGGTTTTTCGCCCACGCGGCGGTCAGTGCGGGCAGAAGGTGTTTCTGACTCTCTTTAATCTGAGTTTTCAGTTCCGGGTGCTGCGCTGCCAGTTGCTCCAGCGGCCAGCCGAGCACGCGGCCAAACCAGGCGTAGATGTCACCGAAGGCGGATTGTCCGGCTTCGAGACCAATAAAGTCCGGCACCACGCTGCCGTCTACCTGCCCGCAGATGCCTTTCACCGCGCGGTCGCCCACGCTGGGTTTATCCGCAATCAGGATGTCGCAGGTCGAGGTACCAATCACTTTCACCAGCGTATTCGGCTGCGCCCCGGCGCCGACAGCGCCCATATGGCAGTCAAAGGCACCGCCCGAAATCACTACCGCTTCAGACAAGCCCAGCCGCTGCGCCCACTCCGCCGTCAATGTACCCACCGGTAAATCGGCGGTGAACGTCTCGGTAAAGAGCGGGGTCGGCAGATGCTTGTTGAGCAGCGGGTCCAGGTCGTCAAAGAAGCTTGCCGGTGGCAGGCCGCCCCAGCTTTCATGCCACAGGGATTTATGCCCGGCGCTGCAGCGTCCACGGCGGATATCCTGGGGGCGCGTGGTGCCAGAGAGCAGGGCTGGCACCCAATCGCACAGCTCAATCCACGAAGCGGCTGCCTGGGCGACGTCTTTATCCGCACGGGTGACGTGCAGAATTTTGGCCCAGAACCATTCGCTGGAATAAATACCACCGATATAGCGTGAGTAGTCCGTCTTGCCTGGCGCGTGGCACAGGGCGGTGATCGCCTCTGCCTCTTCGACTGCGGTATGGTCTTTCCACAGCACGAACATGGCGTTGGGGTTGTCGGCGAACTCCGGACGCAGGGCCAGCACGCGGCCCTCGGCGTCAATGGGGGCAGGGGTTGAACCGGTGCTGTCAACGCCAATGCCTTTTACATCCTGACGTTGGGTGTCGGTGAGTTGCGCCAGCACGGCTTTGATAGCCGCTTCCATCGACTCAATGTAGTCACGGGGGTGGTGGCGAAAGCGGTTGTGGGCGGCGTCGCAGTAGCGACCTTCCTGCCAGCGGGGATACCACTCAACGCTGGTGGCGATTTCCTCTCCTGACTCGCAGTCTACGGCCAGTGCACGTACTGAATCGCTACCAAAATCGAGGCCAATTGCAATTGCCATCGTGTTGCTCCATGAAGAATTACCTTATGGAGAAACATAGTGATCGGCTGAAAAAAGCGTCAGGCTGTATTCGCTAATCTTATGGACTAAAATGCTATGTAAGTGCAAAGTGTGACGCCGTGCAAAAATTCGATGTGGACATTACTGCCGCCTTTATAGACACTTTGGTTGGCCCATTCCATGCGAATAACATGCGCTAAACTGGCATAACTGCTTTTATCTGGCGGGGTTAAAAGTGACGATGAATTCCTTGTGCCCGGTCAAAATGCGTGGGGAATGAAGCGCGTATCAATATGGACAATTGGTTTCCTGACCGATAACCGGAGTATTGCGTTTATGGCTGAATCTCAAAACGATCCACTGCTGCCTGGCTACTCATTTAACGCCCATCTGGTGGCGGGATTAACCCCCATTGAGTCGGAAGGTTACCTCGATTTTTTTATCGATCGCCCGCTGGGCATGAAGGGCTACATTCTGAACTTTACTATCCGCGGTGAAGGGGTCATTGATAATCACGGCAAGCAGTACGTCTGCCGCCCGGGCGATATGCTGCTCTTTCCACCCGGTGAAGTTCACCACTATGGTCGCCACCCCGATGCCAGCGAATGGTATCACCAGTGGGTCTATTTCCGCCCCCGCGCCTACTGGCATGAATGGCTAAGCTGGCCGACTATCTTCGCGCAAACCGGATTCTACCGCCCGGATGAACAACATCTGGCCCAGTTTAGCGAGCTGTTCGGGCAGATTATCGACGCCGGGCAGAGCGCGGGGCGCTACGCGGAACTGCTGGCTATTAATCTGCTGGAGCAACTACTGCTGCGGCGTATGGATGCCATTAACGAATCCCTGCACCCGCCGCTGGATAACCGCGTGCGCGATGCCTGTCAGTACATCAGCGACCACCTGGCCGATAACCATTTTGATATTGCAGGTGTCGCACAGCATGTCTGTCTTTCGCCCTCGCGCTTATCGCATCTGTTCCGCCAGCAATTGGGCGTTAGCGTGCTGAGCTGGCGTGAAGATCAGCGCATCAGCCAGGCGAAATTACTGCTCAGTACGACGCGCATGCCCATTGCCAGCGTCGGGCGCAACGTGGGGTTTGAGGACCAGCTCTATTTCTCGCGGGTGTTTAAAAAATGCACGGGGGCCAGCCCCAGTGAATTTCGTGCAGGATGTGAATAAACGGTAAAGAAGCGCAATGAATTGCGCGGGTGAATAACACACTCGCTAAACTATTCGGATAATGGAAGATTGACCCTTATGGTTCGGCTCTGGACAATCCCGGCGTCGTTACTCAACCGGATAGACTATGCAAGCATTGCTGGAACACTTTATTACGCAGTCAGCCACCTATTCGCTGATTGCGATTGCGCTGGTCGCTTTTCTCGAATCGCTGGCGCTGGTGGGGCTGATCCTTCCCGGCACGGTGATGATGGCTGCACTGGGCGCGTTGATTGGCAGCGGCGAAGTGAATTTCTGGCACGCCTGGCTGGCGGGTATCGTCGGGTGTTTGCTGGGCGATTGGATCTCTTTCTGGCTCGGCTGGCGTTTCAAGCGGCCGCTGCACCGTCTCTCTTTTCTCCAGAAAAACAAAGCATTGCTGGATAAAACGGAACATGCGTTACACCAGCACAGCATGTTTACCATTCTGATTGGGCGCTTCGTTGGCCCAACCCGCCCGCTGATCCCGATGGTCGCCGGTATGCTTGACCTGCCGGTCTCCAAATTCGTGGTGCCCAATATCATCGGTTGTCTGCTCTGGCCGCCGTTTTACTTCCTGCCGGGGATTCTGGCGGGCGCAGCCATTGATATTCCGGCGGGAGAACAAAGCGGCGGTTTTAAATGGCTGCTGGTGCTGGCGGCGGTTCTGGTCTGGCTGGCGGGCTGGATGTGCTGGCGACTGTGGCGTAGCCAAAAAAGTGGCCGGGATAAGCTCTCTGCTTATCTGCCCCGCCAGCGCTTATTCTGGCTCACACCTCTGCTGCTTTGTGCTGCGGCCATTGCGGTTACCCTGCTGGTGCGCCACCCGCTGATGCCGGTTTATGCTGAAATTCTGGGAAAAGTGGTTACCTGATCCCCAGCAGGGCCGAAACAGGCGCATTACCGCTCAGTAACGCGTCGGTATCTCCATCCCAGGCGATGCGTCCATCCGCCACGACTATCGATCTTGAGGCGATTCTGGCGGCATCCTCGACGCTATGCGACACCATCAGCAGCGTGAGCTGCTGGCGGCGGCACACCTCTTCAACCAGAGTGAGCATCTCCTGGCGTAGCGCCGGGTCGAGAGCGGAAAAAGGCTCATCGAGCAGCAACACGGGCTGTTCACGTACCAGGCAACGGGCGAGCGCGACACGCTGGCGTTGACCGCCCGAAAGCTCGCCGGGCAGCCGGTTTAACAGCGTCTCCAGCCCCATGGTGGTGGCGATGGTCTCAAGCTTGCTGACCTGTGCGCCGGAGAGCTTCAGGCCAGGATTCAACCCCAGACCGATATTCTGCCGTACCGTCAGATGAGTAAAAAGATTGTTTTCCTGAAACAGCATCGACACCGGTCGCCTGGCGGGCGGAGTGTGGGTGTGCTCGCTATTCTCAATCATGATGATGCCGCTCGCCGGGGTTAAAAACCCCGCCACCAGGCTTAGCAGGGTGCTTTTCCCCGCCCCGCTTGGGCCGAGCACGGCGACCCGTTCACCCTGTTTAACCGACAGAGAAAAACGCATAGGGAGATGCTGATACAGCCAGGTTACATCAATCAGTCTTAGCATGGCGGCCCGGAAGTTTTTCGATAAGTGTGAACAGTAAGAAGCACAGCACTAACAGAATGAGCGCCGTCACTGCCCCGTCCTGGGTGCGATATGAGCCTATCTGTTGATAAAGATAGAAGGGCAGCGTGCGAAAGTCGTCATTGCCAAAGAGCGCAACCACGCCAAAATCGCCAATCGACAGCACGCAGGCAAACGCCATCGCCTGCGCCAGCGGAACCCTTAGCGCCCGCAGTTCCACAATGCGCAAACGGCGAAAGCCCGTCATCCCCAGCGACTGGCACAACAGACCGTAGCGTGCGGTGACGTCGCGCATCGGGTTTTCCAGTACTTTCAGGGCATAGGGAATCGCCATTAGCGCATTGGTAAAAATCACAATGCCGTCTGCCGACGTTGGCAACCCGATACTGTCGTTGAGCAGCAGGAAGAAGCCGGTCGCCAGCACAATACCGGGCATCGCCAGGATTAACATCCCGCTCATCTCCAGGGCCTGGCCCGCAAGCGTATGCTGACGGGCGCGCAGTTCACGGCTGCTCCAGAGCAACATCATGGTGAAAATAACGCAGAGTAGCCCGGCGCAGAGAGCAATGCGTACCGACGTCCAGATAGCCTGCCAGAGTACCGGTTGAGAGAGCATATTCAGCAGGCTGAGATTGAGTCCATCAATCATTACCGCCAGCAGCGGGGGCAAAAGCAACACCAGCGCCAGCGCAATCAAGGTGTAGTCGCAAAGACGACTAAAGAGTCTGTCCTGCGGATCGCGCCAGCCGTGAATCTGATGACTCCCGACGGCAAAAGCTTTGCTGAGACGCTGACTGAGCAGCACCAGTCCCAGGCAACAGACCATCTGAATTAACGCCAGCAATGCCGCGCGGCCGGGGTCGAAGTCATAACTGAGCGCCTGATAAATGGCCAGTTCAATGGTGGTCGCTTGCGGCCCACCGCCCAGCGACAGCACGGTGGCAAAGCTTGCAAAGCAGAGCATAAAAATCAGTGCGGCAACCGGAGGGATCTGCCGACGCAGCCACGGCCACTCAACATAGCGGAAGAACGACCAACCACGCATACCCAACTGGGCCGCAATCTGCCGTTGTTCACCAGGGATCTGCTCCAGCGTTTGTAAGAGTAAACGTGAGGCCATTGGCAGGTTAAAAAAGACGTGTGCCAGCAAAATGCCCTGTAGCCCGTAAGGCGAAAAGGACCACTTAAACCCCATTGCCGTGAAAACAGAGGCCAGCCAGCCACGATGACCGTAGACGCTGAGAATACCAAATACCCCCACCAGCACTGGCAGGATTAACGTCATGGCGCACAAGCGGAGCAGGGCGAGTCGTCCGGGGAACCGACGTCGGTAAAAAGCGCGCGCAAGGAAAATGGCGGGCACCACCGAGAACAGAGCCGAAAGAAACGCCTGCCAGAAGGAGAAACGCACCACATGCCACAGGTAACTGTCGTGCAAGACCTCCGCCAGCTCCGTCGTGGGTGCGTGTGCCCACAGGGCCAGAAACGCGGCTAATGCTACCGCTACCATCAGGGTAGCGGCGGTCAGGCCGGGGGCAAGCCAGCCGGCAATCAGCGGCTGACGGCGCGTTGCCATGCACTGATCCAGTCGGCGCGCTGGGAGGCGACCTCTTGTGGCGTATATTGCAGAGAGGTTTGCGGTTTCACCAGCGTATCAAAGCCTACTGGCAGCGACACGTGGGTTACCGGGTACATCCAGTTGCCCGTTGGGATAGCATTCTGGAACGCCGGGGAGACCATAAATTTCAGGAACTTCTCTGCCAGTTCCGGCTGTTTACTGGCCGCAGTGCGCGCCGCCACTTCAACCTGCAGGTAGTGGCCTTCGCTAAAGTTTGCGGCGGCGTACTGCTCTTTTTTCTCTTCAATGATGTGGTAGGCAGGAGAGGTGGTGTAGCTCAGAACCAGATCGCCTTCCCCTTTCAGGAACAGACCGTAGGCTTCGCTCCAGCCTTTGGTGACGGTCACGGTTTTTGTTGCCAGCTGCTTCCAGGCCTCCGGGGTCTTGTCGCCATATACTTTCTGCATCCACAGCAACAGGCCCAGGCCCGGCGTACTGGTTCGTGGATCTTCATAAATCACACGCCATTTTTGTGGGCTTTCAACCAGCTCTTTCAGGCTTTTCGGTGGGTTTTGCAGTTTGGTTTTATCGTAGACGAAGGCAAACCAGCCGTAATCGAAGGGAACAAAGGTGTCATTGTTCCAGCCGCCCGGTACGTTAACCGCATCAGTGGCGACGCCGCTTTTCGCAAACAGATGGGTCTGTGAGGCCGCCTCAATCAGGTTGTTATCCAGCCCCAGCACCACATCCGCTTTGCTGTTTTTGCCTTCCATGCGCAGACGGTTAAGCAGTGAGACGCCATCTTCCAACGCCACCAGTTTCAGCTCGCAGTTGCAGTCCGCTTCGAAGGCTTTTTTAACTACCGGGCCAGGGCCCCAGTCAGCGGCAAAAGAGTCGTAGGTGTAAACGGTGAGCGTCGGTTTAGCAAAAACAGGAGCAGCAACCAACAGCATGACGGGCAGAACTTTTTTAAGCACTTTGCACCTCAAAAAATGTAGGTGGCAAAGGATTTTGAGCGAGAGCCTCAAATCCCTTCGCCGGCGTTATCCGGATCAGGTTCGACGGGTATTTTCTCAGCACACGCATGACGCGCAGCACCCCGTTGAGCACCGCAACAGTGTAATGATTTTGTCAGTTTTCGGAAAGCGTTATGGATCCGGCGGGGCAAACCATGCGGATTTAAAGTCAAACCAGCCGAGCGTATTCATCCGCAGCCCGCGCATGCTTCGCTGGCCCTGAATCATCAGCCAGTGATGGATCAACGGCACCATGGCTTTACTTTCCAGCAACTGCTGGCACCAGACGGCAAGATTCATCTCTCCTGCGCGCCATTTTTCGGCATCGCCCTGCCAGTCCAGCGGCACGCAGTGCTGGATGAGCGGCACTTCGTAGAGGTGGGTAAAAAGAGAAAAGTCGAGCGGCAGCGTAAAGTTGGCGCTGTTGAGCCAGATATCGCTGACGATCTCCCCCGCATGCCACTCGGCATAGTCCACCTCCTGAATATCGAGGTGCACACCCTGGCTGGCAAGCAGGGCACTCATGGTGTTAGCAATGGCTTTATGTTCATTATGATCGCGATAGAAGGTGAGCGTCAGTGACTCCAGCCCGGCAGGTTTTTCGCCGCTGCCGGGGCGGGCATGATGCCAGCGAGGCAAAAGCCCGTAAGCCGGGAACCAGTAGCGCTGATAATGCTCTTCCGCGTGGTAGAGCAGATTGGAGGGGGACAGGATCTGGCTTACCCAGTCGCGCACCGCCTGGTTTGCGCCACGATGGGAACGGGCATCGAAGAGCAAATAGTAACACCCCTCCTCAAGTCGGCTTTCGATGGCTTTTTCGCTATCGGTAGGGCCATCTATTGTCAGGCCGCCGTTGGGTTCGTCGCCAATTTCCGGCAGCACCCAAACGTTGACCTCATCTATCAGGGCGCGAAAGCCAAAGTAGTCATCAAAGGCGTGAATTTTAAGTTGGTTGGTGTTATTGCGCGTGACGGCATAGGGGCCGGTTCCCACCGGGTGACTTGAAAAGTTGGCCATGGTGCTCCACTCCTGCGGCAGGATCATCGCCGGGATATGCCCGACCAGCCACGGCAGCCATTGATCCGGCTGGCTCAGATGAATATCCAGCGTCCAGGGCGTAGGGGAGACGATGTCGGTAATGTGTGAATAGAGCGGCAAGGTACTGACGCGCTGAAGTGAAGCGATCACATCGCTCATTTCCAGCTCACGGCCATGGTGAAAATGAATGCCAGGACGCAAATAAAATCGCCAGTGCAAAGGGGTAATTTCTTTCCAGTGGTGAGCAATATCGGCTTCCAGTTCCCCATTTGCCTCATTTATGCGCGTCAGGGCATTGAAGATTTGCCGAGCCATATGGGTCTCGGAGCGGCGCAGCGCGGTGCCGGGCAGCAGGTTACGCAGCGGGCGGTAGTAGAGGACGCGCAGAATATGCCGCCCCTGGCGGAAGCTGCGGCCCAGATGCGACACCAGCATCTGCCGCACCGCGCTTTTGTCGCCCACCAGTTGCACCAGTTGATCGATGCGATCCTGTTCCAGTAAGTCCTCGGCGCGCTGCTGCTGCAAAGCCAGGCCAGTGTAAAGGAAAGTGAGGCGCGAGCGCTTGCCACGCCCGGCTTCCGCGTCCCAGGTCAGCCAGCCTCGTGCCTGCATGGTGTTGAGCAGGGTGCGCATATGGCGACGTGAACAGCTCAACAACTCCGCCAGCTCATTGAGGGTGGTCTCTTGCGACTTCCCGTCACAGCATTGCCACAGGCGGATGAACTGTTGTTGCAGGCGACCAGAAGACATAAAAGGGGAACTCCTGAGAAAAAGTCAGCAATTTATTAATCCCTATATTAAGCCAATAATTCTCTTCGATGAAAGCGAGGAGGGTGAGTATGAAGAGATTAACCCGGCAATTTTACTTAGCGTATTTTCGTGCGACCCAGGGTGCATCATGGCTTTCATGCCCTGACGCGGCTCAACGGCTGAAAATGCTCGAAGAATTAATGCAGTGGGAAGTGACATCCCCTGGTCTCATACCCTGACTTACCCTTAATCGCAGCCATCATGTGTGACTGAGTATTGGTGCGAATCACCACGCCAGCAGGTATCATCTGCTGGCTTTTTTCGTTTTTCTGCATGCAAGGATCTTTATGCTCTGGTTGATGACGATGGGACGCCGCCTTAACGGTATTTACCTCGCTTTTATGATGGTCGCGTTTATGATCGGGGTGGCGGGGGCACTACAGGCACCCACGCTCAGTCTGTTTCTCAGCCGTGAAGTGGGCGTTGCACCTTTCTGGGTTGGGCTGTTCTATACGGTGAATGCCATCGCCGGGATTGGGGTAAGCCTTGCGTTGGCAAAGCGCTCTGACCGCCAGGGCGATCGGCGCAAATTGATTATGTTCTGCTGCCTGATGGCGGTGGGGAATGCGCTGCTGTTTGCCTTTAACCGCCATTATCTCACGCTCATTACCTGCGGCGTCTTCCTCGCCTCGCTTGCCAGCACCGCTATGCCGCAACTCTTCGCGCTGGCCCGTGAATATGCGGATAGCTCCGCCCGTGAAGTGGTGATGTTCAGCTCCATTATGCGTGCGCAGATTTCCGTGGCCTGGGTGATTGGCCCTCCGCTGGCGTTTATGCTGGCCCTCAATTATGGCTTCACCACCATGTACGCCATCGCCGCAGGCATTTTTGTCATTAGCCTGGTGATGATTGCCTTCTGGCTGCCTTCCGTGGCCCGTGTCGCGCAACCGGCTGATGTGCCGGTGACGCAGGTCAGTGGATGGAGTGACAAAAATGTGCGCATGTTGTTTATCGCCTCCACATTGATGTGGACCTGCAACACCATGTACATCATCGACATGCCGCTGTGGATCAGCAGCGAACTGGGGCTACCGGATAGCCTGGCCGGTGTGCTAATGGGGACGGCCGCAGGGCTTGAGATCCCGGCAATGATCCTGGCGGGTTACTATGTTAAACGCTTTGGTAAACGCAGAATGATGGTAAGCGCCGTGATGGCTGGCGTGTTGTTCTATGCAGGGTTACTGATGTTCCATAGCCGCGAAGCGCTGTTGGGTTTGCAAATCTTTAACGCTATCTTCATCGGGATTATCGCCGGGATTGGCATGCTGTGGTTCCAGGACTTGATGCCGGGTCGTGCAGGCTCCGCGACAACGCTTTTCACCAACAGTATCTCGACGGGGGTGATCCTGGCGGGGGTGATTCAGGGCGCGCTGGCGCAAAGCTACGGGCATGCAGCGGTATACTGGGTGATTGCTGCCCTGTCGCTGGTGACATTGTTCCTGACCAGCCGGGTGAAGGATATCTAGCCTGCGGACTCCCGGCGAGCGAAGCGCCGGGAGCCATCGGTTAATCGAACTCGATACGCTTAATGTCGCCAATGATGAAGATGTACGCCACCAGCCCTATCAGCGCCGTTAAGCCAATATAGATCAGCGCATAGAAGAAATTCCCCGTGCCGGCGATGATAAAGCCGATAATGAGTGGCGTAATGATAGATGCCATATTGGCGCAGAAATTAAATATTCCGCCGGTCAGGCCTGCCATATTTTTCGGCGCGATATCTGAAATAAGTGTCCAGCCCAGACCCACCATTCCCTGACCAAAGAAAGCAATGGACATTATCACAATCACCATTGTGTTATTTGACATCCAGTTAGCGGCAATAATACAGCTTGAGAGCAATAATCCGGTGATTATCGGTAATTTTCTGCTGACGTTTACCGAGGCCGTTTTCTTTAATAATTTATCGGAAACCCAGCCGCCAAAAATGATGCCTATCGCGGCGGCAAGAAAGGGCCAGGTCGCGAAAAATCCAACGTGAAGCCATGGGAGCTGGCGCTCCTGGGCAAGATAGGTCGGGAACCAGGTCAGGAAAAAAACCAGCGTTGTATTGCCTGCAAACTGCCCAAGACTGGCACCAATCACCTGGCGGCAGCAAAGAAGGCGCTTGGCATCAGCCCAGTTGAAAGGCACATTGTCATTGGCGTTTTCCTTATTTTTAACGCCGATGTATTCCAGCTCTTCTGTATTAGCAGTCGTGGATTCATGTGGCTCTTTATAAAACTTCCACCATATAAAGGTGAAGACAATGCCTAATCCACCGGTGATGAAAAATAATGTTCTCCAGCCATGGTGCTCAAGGATTAAAAATAAAAGCGGCGAGAATGCTGCCAGCCCAATATATTCCCCCACCGTGTAAGTTGCCGTGGCGCGAGCTCGTTCGTGCTGCGGAAACCAGGTACCGACAACGCGGCTGTTAACCGGAAAGCAGGGTGCTTCACTGATGCCGAGCCCCAGGCGAAAGAGCAGCAAGGACTTCAGGCCCAGAGAAAAACTTTGTAAAAGCGTAAAAGTGGACCAGAAAAAGATAGAAAGTGCGTAAGTGAGCTTGTTACCGAAGCGATCTAAAAACATGCCACCGGGGATCTGTGCCAGCGCATAGGTCCAGGCAAATGCTGAGAAAACGATACCCATCATCGCGGGGTCGATATGCAATTCACGCGTCAGGGCGGGGGCGACAACGCCGAGGATGGTGCGGTCCAGATAATTAATCATGGTACCAACGGATAACAACAATAAAATTACAATTCGCGCCCGGCTTCTTTTACGGGTTCCCGCCAATGGCACGGCGCTCTCCTGATTTGCGATCGTCCTCATATAAATGCCCTTTAAAGTTTAAAATATTTTTGCATGTTTCTCTGCATGCAGAAATATTTTAATAAGGTTCGGTTTTACCATCTTGTAAACCGTTTTTTTACATGCCGATTACAGTGTCAGATAATATTTGATGTGATACCGGTGTTTGCGCTTTTAAGGCCGTTTGATACTCCCTTTGTGTTATATTTATCGCAGTGATTTTATCTTATATTATACGGTCAAAAATAATGAACCTAAAGCAACTTTATTATTTTAAACGGCTCTCGGAAACGGAACACTACACTGAAGCTGCCTCCAGCCTTTTCATCACGCAACCGTCGCTAAGCCATGCTATTTCTGAACTGGAGAAAGAGCTGGGTGTGTCACTGTTTGCCCGCAAGGGCCGCAATGTAGAGATCACGCAAAACGGGAAACGTTTTCTCCCCTATGTTGAGGATGCACTGGCCTCGTTAGAAAACGGTCGGTTGACGCTGCAAAAGAGCAGCATGGATACGAAGGAAAATATTCGCATCGCATTTATTTACACGATGGGCGAATATGTTGTTCCGCAACTCATTCATAATTATTCTGCTACGCCAGGTCGACATAACGTAACCTTTTCTTTTACCCAGGGCACATCGCTGACGCTGTTACAGGAGTTAAAGTCAGGCCGCACCGATCTTGCGATATGTTCCTATATTGCGGATGAGTCAGATATTGATTTTATTCCGATCATTCAGCAGGAGTTAGTGGTTGTAACCGCGAAGGATCATCCACTGGCAAGGTTATATCGCGACGAAGTGGATCTTGTGGAAACGATCCATTATCCCTATATCTATTTTTCTGAGAATAGTGGGCTGCGACCGTTTATTGATAATGTGTTTATTCAGCAAAAACTGGTGCCAGACATTGCCTGCTATGTTGAGGAGGACACCGCAATGGCGGGGCTGGTAAGTATTGATTACGGGATTGCCATCATGCCGCGCATTTCCGCACTCGAAAATTACAATGTGCATATTCTGGCGATCAAAAACAAAATCCCCCCACGCTTTATCTATCTGGCAACCATGAAAGACAGGGTGCTTTCTCCTGCGATTCAGTCGTTTAAAAACTTCATCATCGATGACAGCCAGAAAAAACGTTAGCGGTATGCCCGGAGTGTTGCTCCGGGCGATACCATTTTAAGGCTGAAATCAGGACAACATGCCCATCATTTCACGCAACTGGGCAATGGCGATCTGGCCTGGCGCGGAAGCCTGACCCACGGTACCGAACGTCATGGCCGAGCCAAACAGACGCCCGGTTACGCGGCTTACGCCACCCATTTTTGCCATCGACATGGTGATAATCGGGCGCGTTGCATACTGCTCTTTCATTTCAAGTGTGGCGGAAAGAAGCGTCAGCACATCTTTTGGCGTCTGCGGCATCACGGCAATTTTCGGCAAATCAGCACCCAGATCCTGCATGCGGCGCAGGCGAGAGATAATCTCTTCCTGTGCGGGCGTTTTGTGGAAATCATGGCTGCTCATGATAACTTTGACACCCGCCGCATGTGCGGCATCAATCACCGCACGAAGCTGCGTTTCATCGTTGAACAGTTCGAGATCAACAAGATCGACCAGCCCACTCACCGCTGCCTGACGGTTCAGTTCAAAGTAAGCGTCATCGGCGATCTCCGTTTCACCACCTTCGCGTTTACTGCGGAAAGTAAACAGCAGAGGAATGTCCGCCAGCAGTTTGCGAATTTCAACGAGTGCCTGGTGTACCTGCTCTGCGTCTGTTACCTGAGTAAAATGATCCACACGCCATTCAATCAGATCGGCACCTGCGGTTGCCAGTGTGAGGGCACCGGCTTTGACATCATCGAGTGTTTTGCCGATCAGCGGCACGCAAATCAGCGTTTCCCCTTCCTGGAAGGTGATGTTTTTAACCTTTACAGCTTGAGTCATGTTGGTATCCATTATTCTTTTTCGCTGAACGTTCAGGCCGTCGCCGCAACGCGAGCGGTTCGCTGGGCCGAATGAACCTGAAACTGACGATAACCGATGTACAGTGCAATCACAAAGCCGATGATGGCGATAATTAAATCAAACCACATGATGCTGGCGATACTGATTTTCGACAGTTTTGCCGTGATGAGCGGGATGGTGAAACTGGCAATGCTACCTGCGGTATAGAAGATGCCCGTGGCTTTGCCTTTTCCACTTGGGAAACTCATGGCCATGATGGTCGCACCCAGTTGCAGTACTCCGCCAGCTGCTGAAAAACCGATCACAAAGGCAAAAACGGTGACAATAAACGGCGTGGGGAACAGACAGACAACGAGTAACGAAATGGCTGAAATGGCTGTGTAAAGCACCATTGCCACGGCGGAGTTGATCACGTTTTTCACAAAAGTGGCCGTGACAAACACGCAGGTCAACGAACCCGCTGTGTAGATACTCAGTAATTTGATCGCCGATTCGTAGGGTATCCCGGCAACAAACTGACCGTACTGCGCTAGCCACTGGCTCACCAGATAAAAGGTCGCCATACCAATATAGCCATACAGCGTGAAGATGATCATGTCCATCATGCTGGCATCAGGCTGTGGTGTGGCAGTCACAGAGGATTGCTCCACAACCTCTTTTTTCGCCCGGTGATCGGGAAAGGGCATTTTGATCAGGTAGATACCGCTGAGCACTATCAATATGGCTGCGATGATAAATGACCAGCCAAACCACATGTTCGCCCAGAGAAGCAGGCTAATAATGAATGGCAACAGGAACTGCCCGGCAGAGACAAAGGCTTTGATCAGCACATTAGCGCGGCTGGCGGAGTTCGGGAAAGATTCCATCAGCGCCGGATAGGTACCGGAGTCGAGGAAGCTGTTCGCCATCCCGGCAAGAATGCCAAAGAAGTAGGCCATGTAGATATTTTTGGTCAGCAAAATACCGAAGAAAAAAATCAGGTAGCTCAGGATGCCAAGGTAGATAAAGGGTTTACGTCCGTAACGATCGGACAAAAAGCCCGTCACGATAGTGGCGAGCTTACCGATACCTAAGGACGAAATGACGATAGAAACGCCAGCCCGGTCTGTTCCCCACTGTTCCTGTAAATTCGCCATATTGAGGGTAATCAGCAGGACCCCCATACCGTGAATCAGGTAGTTGAGATACAGCCCGGCCGCGGTCGGGACATATTTATTTTTCATCATGCCGACCCTTAGAAAAGGACATTCTTGACGTAATCCACCGGCATCTCTTTGCCCGTCCAGATTTCAAAGGCTTTTGCGCCCTGCCAGAGCATCATGCCCAGGCCGTTCAGGGTGCGGCAGCCTTTTTTCTCCGCCACTTGCAACAGATGGGTTTTGCGCGGGTTGTAGATAACATCAGATACGATCAGATCCGGACGCAGGAAGCTGTCGTTTGGCAGCAGCATCTGGCCTTCAAACGGTTTCATGCCAACACCGGTGGCGTTGGTGAGGATAGTGCTGCTGTCGATCTCCTGGCGCAGCTTGTCATGGTCGGCAAGGTCAAACAGGTGGATTTCGCAGTTCGTGTTGTTGCGGATCTTGGCAACCGTTTTTTCCGCGTTGGCGAAAAATGCGTCTTTCTGATTGAAGATGGAAATCTCTTTCACACCGTCCAGCGCTGCCTGTACGCAGAGCGCCGTTGCGGCACCACCGGCCCCCAGTACGGTCATTTTCTTGCCAATGATGTCGATACCCTCTTCGGCGAGGGCGCGCATATAACCTGTACCATCAGTAATGTGGCCTGTAAGAACGCCGTTGTCGTTCACCACGGTGTTGACCGCGCCGACCAGCTCTGCAGCCGGAGACAGCTTATCAAGATACTGGCAAATGGCGGTTTTGTTGGGCATCGAGACATTGAAGCCGCGCAGCTTCAGCGCGCGGAAACCCTGCACGACATCTTTCAGCTCCTGATTATCGACTTCGAAGGCCAGATAAACATAATCCAGACCCAGATGAGCAAAAGCTTCGTTATGCATGGTCGGAGACATGCTATGACGGATGGGGGTAGCAATCAGGCCAATAAGTTCAGTGTGACCCGTTATACGTTCTGCCATGATAAAGTCCTCAAGTATTGAAAATAGAATTCTTTTTTGACTGCCGTTAGCTCAGCACACCCATATCTTCGAGGGCATCCAGCACGTTGCGACCTTCGCGCACGCCATCAATAATGCGGCGCGCCATTACGCTATCGCCGATGTTCATGACGGGGATTTTCTGGGTGCTGGCCCAGCGTTCAACTTCATCAAGGCCGCTTCTGTTAGCGCGCATTCCCAGGCACACAAAGCCGTAATCAAAGGGAATGTCATACGTATGGTCGGCTTTCCTGACGCTGAAATGGTGAGGATGAACGGCGATAAGTTGTGTCTGCATATGCTGTTCCACGTGATGTTCATCGAGCATGGTCAACATGGCGTTCTTGGTGATGATATCGAGGTCGCGACCGGGGCCATCCTGCATTTCAATAAGCACCGTGCGGGCGCCGCGGGCAGAGAAGTATTCAATCACGTCGAGGCCTACGGCGCCGCCGCCGACCACCGCAATGCATTTACCTTCGGCGTCGGCAAATCTGTCCAGGTGGTGAATCATGCCGGTGATGGAAAAGAGATCACCGCCTTCAACATCAATGCACTCCTTCAGCCCGGTAATCGGGGGGAGCAGCGGCGTGGAGCCAGTGGCATTAATGATCAGGTTTGGCTGAAGTTCGGCGATAGCATTGACGTTAGCTTCGCGACCGACCTGGAGCATCAGGTTATGCAAACCGGACATGCGGTTTTTCATAAATTGCGGGAAGTCAGCGATTCGCTTTTTCTCGGGCAGCAGCGAGATTTCGCTGGCCAGCCCCCCCAGGCTGTTTTTCTTTTCCAGCAGCCAGGTATGGCAACCCACTTCGGCTGCGGTACAGGCGGCTTCCATTCCTGCCGTGCCTGCGCCAATCACAACGACACGGGTGTCGCGGTTTACCCCTCGCTGTTTGTAAGCATCACCGTGAATAATGTCCGGGTTGATGGAGCAACGCAGCGGACGCGAACGCGCAATGCGATGGTCCGCGCAGCCGATATTGCAGGAGATGCATTTACGCATCAGGCGCTCATTGCCCTGTTGCACTTTTTGCACCCATTCCGGCTCGGCAATCAGACCGCGACCAATGGCAATCAGACTCGCATCACCACTCGCGAGAATGTCTTCGGCAACTGCCGGCGTGCGGATGTTACCGGCGATAACGGTCGGTTTATTAAACCTCTCGCGAACGGCGCGGGAAAGGTAGCGTTTCCAGCCATCCTCCAGCGACATCTGGTCAATTTGCAGATTGAGATTGTCGTTCTGCGCGGCAGAGACATTGAGGATATCGACTTTGTCCTGGCAGAGTTCAAGCATGCGCAGCGTGTCATCCAGCGTGTTGCCGCCCTTCAGGAAATCATCAGCGCTAAACCGCAGACTGACAGGGAAGCGAGGACCCACACTCGCGCGAACCTTGTCGACGACCAGGCACAATATCCTGGCTCGATTCTCCAGGTCGCCGCCGAATTCATCGGTACGCTTATTAAATAATGGCGATAAAAACTGGCTGATTAAATATGAGTGCCCTGCGTGAATCTCAACGCAGTCAAAACCGGCGCGTTTTACACGTTCAGCGGCTTCACCAAACTTGTCCACCGCGTGATAAATCTCCTCACGCGTCATGGCGCGTGGAATATTACCGTTCTTTTTCGAGGGCGTTGTTGACGATGAAAGTGGCTGCTCGCCGTTCAGACGATAAGCATAGGCAGAAGCGCCCGCATGATTGAGCTGGATAGAGACGCAGGCACCGTGTTTATGCAATGTTTCCGTTAACTTAAACAGGCCGGGAATATATTGATCGTTATCGATACGCAGCTGCGTAGTGCCATTGGAGGCAAACGGAAAATCGATACAGATATTCTCGATGGTAATTAAGCCCGTTCCCCCTTTCGCCCGCAGTTCGTAGTATTCAAGCTGTTCGCCAGAGACCTCGCCGTTGAGGGACGCAAGGTTGGTGCCCATTGGCGGCATGATGATACGGTTTTTAATCGTCATTCCGTTGACGGTCAGCGGACTAAAAAGGTGTGGGTAGTGGCCCATGCGATCGCTCCACAGGAAAACCAGAATGCCGATTAACGGGATGCTTGATATTTCCAAAGTTAATATTTTTCTGTGGGCAAGATAACGAGGGGGGCGCAGGAAAAATAATGCTTTTTTTTGCATGGAATCATAGGGGGTTTCTATGCAATTAACCGTTTTTTCACATGTTGGTATTTATATATTAAATAAATGAGCGGTAATTTTACTTGTGATGGTGAGTTTATACATTTTGGCGGGCAGAGTGAGCGGTAATGAGGAGGCGGTGAGTGAACAACAATTTTTCGAGATGAAAATATCCTTACTTATTCAACGGATGAATGTCGGTATTTGTGATGCATGTCACTTTATTGTATGGGTAATAAAATAATGCCCGACGCCATGGCCGGGCATAAGTGAAGCATCGCCTGACTCAGTTCATGAAAGCAGGTTGTTTGTTTTCGTAAGCTGCGATGGCGTCTTCGTGCTGCAGCGTCAGGCCAATGCTGTCCAGACCGTTAAGCATGCAGTGACGACGGAACGGGTCAATGGTAAAGCTGTAGGACTTGTCGCCCGCTTTCACCACCTGGGCTTCCAAATCCACCTCAAAGGAGATACCCGGGTTTGCCTGTACCAGTTTGAACAGTTCATCGACTTCTTCATCGCTCAGTTTTATCGGCAGCAGCTGGTTATTAAAACTGTTGCCGTAAAAGATGTCCGCGAAGCTCGGGGCAATCACGGTTTTAAAGCCGTAATCGGTTAATGCCCAGGGCGCATGCTCACGTGATGAGCCGCAACCGAAGTTTTCCCGCGCTAACAGAATCGACGCCCCTTTATATTCCGGGAAGTTCAGGACGAATTCCGGGTTAGGCACTTCGCCTTTATCATCAAGGAAACGCCAGTCGTTGAACAGATGCGCGCCGAAACCCGTGCGCGTCACTTTCTGCAAAAACTGTTTTGGAATGATAGCGTCAGTATCGACGTTGGCGGCATCCAAAGGGACAACCAGGCCAGTATGCTGGGTATATTTCTCTGCCATGATTATCTCCTTTTACAAGCTACGAACGTCAGCGAAATGACCACTTACCGCGGCGGCGGCAGCCATTGCCGGGCTCACCAGATGCGTGCGACCACCACGGCCCTGGCGGCCTTCAAAGTTACGGTTACTGGTTGATGCACAGCGCTCACCCGGATTCAGGCGGTCGTTGTTCATCGCCAGACACATAGAGCAACCGGGCAGGCGCCATTCAAAGCCCGCTTCAATGAAAATCTTATCCAGACCTTCCGCTTCCGCCTGCGCTTTCACCGGGCCGGAGCCAGGCACCACCAGCGCCTGAACGCCGGGTGCCACTTTACGGCCTTTGGCCACTTCTGCTGCGGCGCGTAAATCTTCTATACGCGAGTTAGTGCAGGAACCAATGAAGACTTTATCAATAGCCACTGAGGTCAGCGGGACGCCAGGCTGCAGGCCCATATAGGCCAACGCTTTTTCTGCGGAGGCTCGTTCAACCGGATCGGCAAACGAGGCGGGATCCGGGATATTGTCATTCACGGAAATAACCTGGCCTGGATTGGTGCCCCAGGTCACCTGAGGTGCAATATCTTCAGCCTTCAGGGTGACAACGGTGTCGAAGGTTGCGCCGTCGTCGGTCTTCAGGGTTTTCCAGTACTCAACCGCATCGTCAAAATCTTTGCCTTTCGGTGCATGCAGACGCCCTTTCACATAGTTGAAGGTGGTGTCATCCGGGGCAACCAGACCCGCTTTCGCACCCATTTCGATAGCCATGTTGCACAGGGTCATACGGCCTTCCATGCTCAGTGCCTGAATGGCATCGCCGCAGAACTCCACAACATGACCTGTACCACCCGCGCTGCCGGTGGTGCCGATGATCGCCAGCACAATGTCTTTGGCTGTAATACCCGCAGCCGCTTTGCCCTGGACTTCAATTTTCATGGTTCTGGCGCGACCCTGTTTCAGGGTCTGGGTCGCCAGGACGTGTTCAACTTCTGAGGTGCCGATACCAAATGCCAGCGCACCAAACGCACCGTGCGTTGCTGTGTGGGAGTCGCCGCAGACGATGGTCATGCCCGGCAGGGTGACGCCCTGTTCTGGCCCCATCACGTGTACGATGCCTTGATACGGGTGGTTCAGGTCATACAGCTCCACGCCAAACTCGTTGCAGTTTTTAATCAACTCCTGCATCTGAATGCGGGCCATCTCGCCGGACGCGTTGATGTCTTTTGTCTGGGTGGAGACGTTGTGATCCATGGTAGCGAAGGTTTTGCCAGGCTGGCGCACCGGACGATTGTGCGCTCGCAGGCCATCGAACGCCTGAGGTGATGTCACTTCATGCACCAGGTGGCGGTCGATATATAACAGTGGGGTTTCGTTTGGCGCTTCATGAACAACGTGCGCATCAAACAATTTTTCGTATAACGTTTTAGCCATGATTACACCCCTTCGGCGACATAACGGGCAATGATGTCACCCATTTCATCGGTACTGACTGCGGCGTCACCACGGGCTAAATCGCCGGTGCGTACGCCTTCTTCTAATGCGCGGTTAATGGCGCTTTCAATCGCGGTAGCTGCATCGTCTGCATTCAGGCTGTAGCGCAGCAGCAGCGCCAGAGAGAGGATCTGGGCGATGGGGTTAGCAATGTTTTTGCCTGCGATATCCGGTGCGGAGCCGCCGGCCGGTTCATACAGGCCAAAACCTTGTTCATTCAAACTGGCAGACGGCAGCATGCCCATGGAACCGGTGATCATGGCGCACTCGTCAGAGAGAATATCGCCGAACAGGTTGGAGCAGAGCAGCACGTCAAACTGGGACGGATCTTTAATCAATTGCATGGTGGCGTTATCGATATACATATGTGCCAGTTCAACGTCCGGGTATTCTTGCGCTACTTCATTAACGATTTCGCGCCACAGCAGGGAGGTCTGCAGGACGTTGGCTTTGTCAATGGAATGGACTTTCTTACGGCGTTTACGTGCGGACTCGAAGGCGATACGTGCGATGCGTTCAATTTCAAAACGGTGATACACCTCGGTATCAAACGCTTTCTCATGCTGACCGCTGCCTTCGCGACCTTTCGGCTGGCCGAAATAGATGCCGCCAGTCAGTTCGCGCACACATAAAATGTCAAAGCCGTTTGCAGCGATATCAGCACGCAGCGGGCAGAAGCCTTCCAGACCCTGATACAGTTTTGCAGGACGCAGGTTACTGAACAATTTGAAATGCTTACGCAGGGGCAGCAGGGCGCCACGCTCCGGCTGCTGTGCCGGCGGCAGGTTTTCCCATTTTGGGCCGCCCACTGAGCCAAACAGGATGGCATCTGCCTGTTCACAACCTTCAACGGTAGCCTGCGGCAACGGATTACCGTGGCGATCGATGGCAATGCCACCCACATCGTAGTGGCTGGTGGTGATACGCATATCGAAACGGTTACGAACAGCTTCCAGGACTTTCAGGGCTTGCGCCATCACTTCCGGGCCAATGCCATCACCCGGCAAAACAGCAATATGAGCGTTCTTCGACATCACACAGTTTCCTTGTTGTTTTCTTTATTTTGAGCTTTGCGTTGCAATTCTTTTTCGACTTCGGCGGCACGCCAGATGTTATTCAGGACGTGGACCATGGCTTTCGCGGAGGACTCCACGATATCCGTTGCCAGACCCACGCCATGGAAACGACGACCGTTGTAATTGACGACGATGTCGACCTGGCCCAATGCATCTTTGCCCTGGCCTTTCGCATTGAGATCGTATTTGACCAGCTCAATGTCATAGCCCGTGATGCGATTTATCGCCTGATAGATGGCGTCTACCGGACCGTTGCCGTTGGCGGCTTCTGCTTTCGTTTCTTCGCCACAAGCCAGTTTCACCGAGGCGGTCGCTATATCGCTGGAACCAGACTGCACGCTGAAGTAATCCAGACGGAAATGTTCTGGCTCTTCCTGTTGTTTGTTGATGAACGCCAGTGCTTCCAGGTCGTAATCGAAGACCTGGCCTTTTTTATCCGCCAGTTTCAGGAACGCGTCATACAGGTGATCCATGTTGTAGTCGCTGTCCTGATAACCCATCTCTTCCATGCGGTGTTTCACTGCTGCACGGCCAGAACGTGAAGTCAGGTTCAACTGGACCTGATTCAGGCCAATCGACTCCGGGGTCATAATTTCGTAGTTTTCGCGATTTTTCAGCACCCCATCCTGGTGAATACCGGAGGAGTGGGCGAAGGCGCCAGTACCGACAATGGCTTTGTTCGCCGGAACCGGCATGTTGCAGATCTGGCTGACGGTCTGGCTGGTACGCCAGATTTCGTGATGATTGATACGGGTGTGCACGTTCATAATGTCTTTGCGCACCTTAATGGCCATGATGACCTCTTCCAGTGAGCAGTTACCGGCACGCTCACCGATACCGTTCATTGCACCTTCAACCTGACGAGCACCCGCATGGACGGCGGCGATAGCGTTACCGACCGCCAGACCTAAGTCATCGTGGGTATGAACAGAAATAATGGCCTTATCGATGTTAGGCACCCGCTCGTACAGGCCGGTAATGATATTCGCGAACTCGAAAGGCATGGTGTAGCCGACGGTATCAGGGATATTGATGGTCTTCGCGCCCGCATTAATTGCCGCTTCAACCACGCGTGACAGGTCGTCAATTGGGGTGCGGCCTGCGTCTTCGCAGGAGAATTCGACGTCGTCGGTGTAATTACGCGCGCGCTTAACCATATAGACGGCGCGCTCAATCACCTCGTCCAGCGTGCTGCGCAATTTGGTAGCAATATGCATGGGGGAGGTGGCGATAAAGGTATGAATACGGAACGCCTCGGCGACTTTCAGCGACTCGGCAGCGACATCAATATCTTTCTCAACACAACGCGCCAGTGCGCAAACGCGGCTGTTTTTAACCTGGCGCGCGATGGTCTGAACGGATTCGAAGTCGCCAGGAGAGGAGACCGGGAAACCGACCTCCATCACGTCCACGCCCATACGCTCAAGTGCCAACGCAATTTGCAATTTCTCTTTCACGCTCAGGCTTGCCTGTAACGCCTGCTCACCATCACGTAAGGTTGTATCAAAGATAATGACTTGTTGTTGCTGGCTCATGGATTGGTCCTTGTCTCTTCAGGTCGCCTTGCTACGAGCATAAAAAAACCCGCGCCAAGGCGCGGGTTCTTAGTGTTAACTGGAGGATGATTAACGCTGAGCGTCGTCCACCGGTCTACCGCGCACATGGGATGCGTTTAGTAGTAGTAGACCGAGGAAACGAACATTGCGAATCATGACCATGCTCCAGATGAATGCGTAATGCTAATAGTGGTACTGGATAAGGAATTCAAAGTCAACACTTTGGCTTATAAATGGTTGCAAAAGCCAGACGAGTGCGTCGAGCTGTTTTAGTTAATCGTGCTGGATTTAACGCTGAAATCAAAATAAGGTATTTGTGCTTTTTCATACTTTCTGATGATTGTTCCTCGAAGGCACAATTTCTTGCAACTTGATATATTCCTACACGTTTTAAGTCATTTGGCTATCCCAATGAATTCATATGAATAATAACCGAGGCTTATTGTTTTAATCGAATATCCGGTGTAAATGATAAAATTAAGTTAAATTATATTATTCATGTCGTTTGAAATACTTTAGTAAACTCACACTTATTGGGTGTCCTGAGCATATTGTACATTCATACCATTTATGTTTTGATTCGTCCCCATCGTTTCAGACAACTAATAGAGTTTGATTCAATGCTGTTTGGTTGCATGCGCTCCTTATTGCATTGGGAGCCTTTATATATTCCTATTTTTATAGAATCCTCTTTTCCAAATCCTATATGCATGGTAAATGATATTTCTAGCGGTTATTACTACCGGAAAAGGGATGTAGTTTGACACTGGAGATGAATATGTCAGAAGACCACGTTAAAGACTCAACGCAAATTGAGGTAATAAAACCCCAATTGCGTAAAGTTGATCTCAATTTGTTAACAATTTTTGATGCGGTGATGCAGGAACAAAACATTACTCGCGCAGCGCACTCATTAGGCATGTCACAACCTGCCGTCAGCAATGCGCTGGCACGATTAAAAGTGATGTTTAATGATGAACTTTTTGTTCGCTATGGGAGAGGCATTCAGCCAACCGCGAGGGCCCACCAGCTTTTCGGTTCTGTTCGTCAGGCGCTGCAACTTGTGCAGAATGAGTTGCCCGGTTCCGGTTTTGAGCCGATCACCAGTGAGCGTATTTTTAATCTTTGTGTATGTAGCCCAATCGATAACTTTCTTACGTCTGTTATTTACAATAACGTGGAAAAGATTGCACCCAATATCCATCTGGTCTTCAAATCCTCCCTCAATCAGAATACGGAGCATCAACTTCGTTATCAGGAATTAGAATTTGTTATTGGCTATGATGAGTTTCATCGTCCTGAATTTAGCTGTGTTCCCCTGTTTAAAGATGAAATGGTCATGGTCGCCAGCAAATCACATCCACGCATTATGGGGCCATTACGCGAAAGTGATATTTACGGTGAGCAACATGCAGTGGTGTCGCTTGAACGTTATGCCTCATTTAGCCTGCCCTGGTATGACACACCGGATAAACAAGCCAGTGTGGCCTATCAGGGAATGGCGTTAACCAGTGTTTTAAATGTGGTCTCACAAACGCATTTGATTGCCATTGCGCCGCGCTGGTTGGCTGAAGAGTTTGCGGAAAAATTACAACTGCAGATATTACCGTTGCCCTTAAAATTGAATAGCCGAACCTGTTACTTGTCCTGGCACGAAGCTGCCGGGCGTGATAAAGGCCATCAATGGATGGAAGAGCTGTTAGTCTCTGTTTGCTCTCGGTAATGCAAGCACTGAAAGCATGGGGCTAACGCTTTAGGTTTAATCTGCTCAGATATGTCGTAGCAAAATTTTATGCTGAAGCTGTTTTCACACGCGGCTTTCTGCGTCGTAAAAATGCATGATTTACTGAGCAGCAAGCAATTTGAGCGATGATTTATCATCGACTTTACTTATCTCAGACTATTTCACCATTTCTTGCTAACTAACGTCGTTTTTTCACTTTTAACGAGGCATGAGGTAAACCGTTTGCTCATTGCCTGCCAGATTTTGAGCGGTTATGGTAACTGCCATTCATAATCAGAATGCAGGGTTTTCCTGTCTGAGCAGAGCGACTTAGCGGAAATGAATTCTGCTGTCAGTCGACAAACAATAGCCTGGAGGCAAACCATGGAGATGTTGTCTGGAGCCGAGATGGTCGTCCGGTCGCTGATCGATCAGGGCGTAAAGCAAGTGTTCGGCTATCCTGGGGGCGCTGTCCTCGATATTTACGATGCGCTACATACCGTCGGTGGCATCGACCATGTGCTGGTGCGTCATGAGCAAGCGGCCGTACACATGGCGGATGGCCTTGCCAGGGCAACGGGTGACGTTGGGGTTGTGCTGGTGACATCGGGTCCCGGTGCCACTAATGCGATTACTGGCATAGCGACTGCTTATATGGACTCTATTCCGCTAGTGGTGATTTCAGGACAGGTCGCGACCTCGTTAATTGGATACGATGCCTTCCAGGAGTGCGACATGGTGGGTATTTCCCGCCCGGTTGTGAAGCACAGCTTCCTCGTAAAGCAAACGGAAGATATCCCTGGCGTGCTGAAAAAAGCGTTCTGGCTGGCAGCCAGCGGTCGTCCGGGGCCGGTGGTCGTTGATCTGCCTAAAGATATTCTCAGCCCGGCAAATAAGCTTCCTTATGTTTGGCCCGAAACGGTAAGCATGCGTTCTTACAACCCAACGACGCACGGGCATAAAGGTCAAATCAAACGTGCTCTCCAGACGCTGATTGCGGCGAAAAAACCGGTGGTTTATGTCGGCGGCGGCGCGATTACTTCCGGTTGTGAAGCACAACTACGCACGCTGGTTGAAAAGCTGAATATTCCGGTTGCGTCTTCCTTAATGGGGCTAGGTGCATTCCCGGCCACGCATCGCCAGGCGCTGGGGATGTTGGGGATGCACGGCACCTATGAAGCCAACATGACCATGCATCACTCCGATGTGATTTTTGCCGTCGGCGTGCGCTTTGATGACCGCACAACCAACAATCTGGCGAAATATTGCCCGAACGCCACCGTGCTGCATATTGATATCGATCCGACCTCTATTTCGAAAACTGTCCAGGCGGATGTGCCGATTGTAGGCGATGCGCGTCTCGTACTGGAGTTGATGCTTGAGCAGTTAGCCCAGGAAGAGACACAACAACCTCTGGACGATCTGCGGGACTGGTGGCTGAGCATTGAGCAGTGGCGTGCACGTCAGTGCCTGAAATACGATAGCCAAAGCGAAAGCATTAAGCCGCAGGCGGTGATTGAAACTATCTGGCGTCTGACAAACGGCGAAGCTTATGTCACCTCTGATGTGGGTCAGCACCAGATGTTCGCGGCTCTTTATTACCCCTTTGATAAATCCCGCCGTTGGATCAACTCCGGTGGCCTGGGAACGATGGGCTTTGGCCTGCCTGCTGCATTGGGCGTAAAAATGGCGTTTCCGGATGATATTGTCATTTGTGTCACCGGTGATGGCAGTATTCAGATGAATATTCAGGAGCTCTCCACCGCCCTGCAGTATGAACTGCCGGTGCTGGTGTTGAACCTGAACAATGGCTATCTGGGCATGGTCAAACAGTGGCAGGACATGATTTATTCAGGCCGCCATTCTCAGTCTTACATGACCTCGTTACCGGATTTTGTTCGCCTGGCGGAAGCTTATGGGCATGTCGGTATGCGCATCACTCAACCGGCTGAGCTGGAAAGTAAGCTGGCGGAAGCGATCGAGCAGGTCCGCAATAACCGTCTGGTGTTTGTCGATGTCTGCGTTGATGGTGGCGAGCACGTTTATCCGATGCATATCCGTGGCGGCGGTATGGACGAGATGTGGCTTAGCAAAACGGAGAGGACTTGATTATGCGCCGGATATTGTCTGTTTTACTGGAAAACGAATCAGGTGCACTTTCGCGCGTGATCGGTCTGTTCTCCCAGCGTGGTTATAACATCGAGAGTCTGACCGTTGCACCGACCGACGATCCCACGTTATCGCGTATGACGATTCAGACGGTGGGTGATGCGAAGGTACTAGAGCAGATCGAAAAACAATTGCATAAGCTGGTCGATGTGCTTCGCGTAAACGAGTTAGGGCAGGGCGCTTACGTTGAACGTGAAATCATGCTGGTCAAAGTTCAGGCCAGTGGCTACGGTCGTGAAGAGGTCAAACGCAGTGCGGAGATCTTCCGTGGGCAGATTATCGACGTGACGCCGTCTATTTATACGGTTCAGTTAGCAGGGACCAGCGATAAGCTTGATGCATTTTTAGCGACCATTCGTGATGTAGCGAAAATCGTTGAAGTCGCACGCTCGGGTGTAGTGGGTTTATCACGCGGTGACAAAATCATGCGTTAAGCGAGATGTTTACACCGAATTCCTGGCCCGGCATCCTCTGCCGGGCTTTTTTTTTGCGAAATCCGCTTGAAGCAAACATAAAAGCGGTTGCCGCAGTGACTATTCTGCGCTTAGATGTTATGGAATTTAACCTATATCCCTAAAAAGGTTATGGAGTATCTTTTATTTTTTGAGGGGCAATTGTGAAACTGGATGAAATCGCCCGGCTAGCCGGCGTCTCACGCACCACGGCAAGCTATGTCATTAATGGAAAGGCAAAGCAATATCGTGTGAGTGATAAAACCGTCGAGAAAGTGATGGCGGTTGTGCGTGAGCATAACTACCACCCGAATGCGGTGGCGGCTGGGTTGCGAGCGGGACGTACTCGCTCCATTGGGCTGGTTATTCCGGATCTGGAAAACACCAGTTATACACGGATTGCAAATTATCTGGAGCGTCAGGCGCGTCAACGTGGCTATCAGCTATTGATTGCCTGCTCTGAGGATCAGCCAGATAATGAAATGCGCTGTATTGAGCATCTCCTGCAGCGCCAGGTTGATGCGATTATCGTCTCTACCTCTCTCCCCCCTGAACACCCGTTTTATCAGCGTTGGGCGAACGATGCATTTCCCATTGTCGCGTTGGACAGGGCGCTGGATCGCGAACATTTCACCAGCGTCGTCGGTGCCGACCAGGATGATTCAGAAATGCTGGCGGCAGAGTTGCGTACGTTCCCGGCAAAAAATGTCCTTTATTTAGGCGCACTGCCTGAGCTCTCGGTGAGTTTTTTACGTGAGCAGGGTTTCCGCACGGCGTGGAAAGACGATCCGCGCGAAGTCCAGTATCTCTACGCGAACAGTTACGAACGTGAGGCTGCGGCTCAGCTGTTTGAGAAATGGCTGGAGACGCATGAGATGCCGCAGGCGCTCTTCGTCACCTCTTTCGCTTTATTACAGGGTGTGCTGGACGTGACGTTACGTCGGGATGGCAAACTTCCTTCCGATTTGGCGATTGCGACTTTCGGCGATCACGAATTGCTGGATTTCTTGCAGTGCCCGGTGCTGGCTGTCGCGCAACGCCATCGTGATGTGGCTGAGAGGGTACTGGAGATCGTGCTCGCCAGCCTTGATGAACCCCGCAAACCAAAAGCGGGCTTAAGCCGTATTCGTCGAAATCTCTATCGCCGCGGTATCTTAAGCCGCGTCTGATGCTTTTCCCAGGCAGCTCCGGCTGCCTTATAGTTGTAAAAATACGCCCTGTAATTAGTAAATTCTTAATTCAGATAAATCCTTATTTTTTCTGTCCTCTTTCTCATTAATTTGCTTCCTGACATTTAAAGATTTTCTCTAAGACAAATAAGACGTAACTAAACATTATTGTTGAATCGTTTTGTTACATCTCCATTCGTAAGCATTGTATTAGCTTCCTTTCTCCATTAAGCATCGGCCGTCTCCTCCAGCTTGCGGCATCTGCTGTGTGGGCATGCATCAGGGGCTGTTATCTGGCTGCAATATGCCTTAAAATGCCGCCCGCGTCGCAAACTGACATTTTATATTTTCTGAATGTTCATTCGGTACGTTTTAACGCTCCACTGAATAGGGCTTTTTTTTCTTACAAATATTCATGACGTTAATTTGTTCTATCAGGTGAGCGGTATTTCACCAATATGGAATGTAAACGCGAATAAGAGATCTTTTGCTCCGGTTAGTCTTTGCACTGGCTTGACAAGGTTTTCCTCCGCTCCGTAAACTCCTTTGGTGGGGATTTGTGGGTTAAAGTGGTGAAAAAGGTCATTCAGGGGTGGAGCGTGTATGTTCCGTGGGGCAACATTAGTTAATCTTGATAGCAAAGGGCGCTTAGCCGTGCCGACCCGCTATCGTGATTCGCTGCTTGAAACTGCTTCCGGTCAAATGGTGTGCACCATTGACATTCATCACTCCTGCCTGCTGCTTTACCCCTTGCCTGAATGGGAAATTATTGAGCAAAAATTGTCGCGTCTATCAAGCATGAATCCGCTGGAGCGCCGCGTACAACGCTTGTTGTTGGGGCATGCCAGCGAATGCCAGATGGACAATGCAGGGCGCTTATTAATCGCGCCGGTTTTACGGCAACATGCCGGGCTGACGAAAGAAGTGATGCTGGTTGGGCAGTTCAATAAGTTTGAGCTGTGGGATGAAACGACCTGGTATCAACAGGTCAGGGAAGATATCGACGCTGAGCAATCGGGTTCTGAGGCGCTATCGGATCGATTGCAGGATTTGTCACTTTAATGATGATGGAAAATTTTAAACACACAACGGTGCTGCTTGACGAGGCCGTTAATGGCCTGAATATTCGTCCTGACGGCATCTATATTGATGGCACTTTTGGCCGCGGTGGTCACTCACGCCTGATCCTTTCTCAACTGGGACCAGAAGGACGCCTGCTGGCTATTGACCGCGATCCCGAAGCGATTGCTGTCGCGAAGACAATTGACGATCCCCGCTTTTCCATCGTTCATGGTCCTTTCTCTGCACTTGCTGACTACGCGTCTGAACTTGGACTCACCGGTAAGATCGACGGCATTCTGCTCGATCTGGGGGTCTCCTCGCCGCAGCTTGATGACGCCGAGCGCGGTTTCTCCTTCATGCGTGATGGCCCGCTGGATATGCGTATGGATCCCACGCGCGGTCAATCTGCCGCCGAGTGGCTGCAGACAGCCGATGAAGCGGACATCGCATGGGTGATTAAAACCTTTGGTGAAGAGCGCTTCGGTAAACGTATTGCCCGCGCCATCGTTGAGCGTAACCGTATTGAACCGATGACCAGAACGAAAGAGCTGGCGACGGTGGTTGCTGCGGCGATGCCGGTGAAAGACAAATTCAAACATCCCGCGACCCGTACCTTCCAGGCGGTGCGCATTTGGGTGAACAGTGAACTGGAGGAGATAGAGCAGGCGCTAAAAAGCTCAATTGGCGTGTTGGCACCGGAAGGCCGACTTTCCGTTATCAGTTTCCACTCTCTTGAAGACCGTATTGTAAAACGCTTTATGCGTGAGCAGAGTCGCGGTCCTCAGGTGCCGGCTGGATTACCGATGACCGAAGCGCAACTCAGAAAGCTGGGTGGCCGTCAACTGAGAGCATTAGGCAAGTTGATGCCGGGTGAAGAAGAGGTGGCAGAGAATCCACGTGCCCGTAGTTCAGTTCTGCGTATTGCAGAGAGGACGAACGCATGATCGGTAGAGTGTCAGAGACCCTCAGCAAAGTTAAAGAGTCGTTAGGAAGCAACGAGCGCCATGCGTTGCCTGGCGTGATCGGTGACGATCTTTTGCGTTTTGGGAAACTGCCACTCTGCCTGTTCATTTGCATCATTATGACCGCCGTCACCGTGGTGACGACCGCGCATCACACCCGTCTGTTGACGGCTCAACGCGAACAGCTCGTGCTGGAGCGTGATGCTCTGGATATCGAATGGCGCAACCTGATTCTTGAAGAAAATGCCCTCGGCGATCATAGCCGGGTTGAGAGGATCGCCACGGAAAAGCTGCAAATGCAGCATGTCGATCCATCCCAGGAGAATATCGTTGTACAGAAATAAGGAACCACGCAACGCATGAAAGCCGCTGCGGTAAAAACGCCAAAACCGAAACGCCAGGAAGAACAGGCCAGCTTTGTGAGCTGGCGTTTTGCCTTGCTGTGCGGCTGTATTTTACTGGCGCTGTGTTTCCTGTTGGGCCGCGTTGCCTGGCTGCAAATTATCGCCCCTGACATGCTGGTCCGTGAAGGCGATATGCGCTCCCTGCGCGTTCAGGAGGTGGCCACCTCGCGCGGAATGATTACCGATCGCTCCGGTCGTCCGCTGGCGGTGAGTGTGCCAGTTAAAGCGATTTGGGCTGACCCGAAAGAGCTTAAAGATGCAGGTGGCGTTACGCTGGATAATCGCTGGAAAGCCCTGTCTGATGCGCTCAACATGCCGCTCGACCAGCTCGCTGCCCGTATCAATGCTAACCCCAAGGGCCGGTTTATCTATCTGGCGCGTCAGGTCAATCCCGATCTCGGGGATTACATCAAAAAACTGAAGCTGCCAGGGATTCACCTTCGTGAAGAGTCCCGCCGCTACTACCCTTCGGGCGAAGTTACTGCTCACCTCATTGGTTTTACTAACGTGGATAGCCAGGGGATTGAAGGCGTCGAAAAGAGTTTCGACAAATGGCTAACCGGGCAGCCAGGCGAGCGTGTGGTGCGTAAAGATCGCTATGGTCGCGTAATTGAAGATATCTCTTCCACTGACAGCCAGGCGGCACATAACCTGGCGTTAAGCATTGATGAACGTCTGCAGGCGCTGGTTTATCGCGAACTGAATAATGCAGTGGCGTTTAACAAAGCCGAATCCGGCAGCGCCGTACTGGTTGATGTGAATACCGGTGAAGTGCTGGCCATGGCCAACAGCCCGTCCTACAACCCAAACAACCTCGCCGGTACGCAGAAAGATATCATGCGTAACCGTACCATCACCGATGTGTTTGAACCGGGTTCTACGGTGAAACCGATGGTAGTGATGACCGCCTTGCAGCGTGGCGTGGTCACACCGAATACCGTTCTGAATACCGTTCCTTATCGTATTAACGGCCATGAAATCAAAGACGTGGCGCGCTACAGCGAATTAACCCTTACCGGGGTGCTACAGAAGTCGAGTAACGTCGGTGTATCTAAGCTGGCGTTAGCGATGCCGTCCTCAGCGTTAGTAGATACTTACTCACGTTTTGGGCTGGGAAAGGCGACCAATTTGGGGTTGGTCGGAGAACGCAGTGGCTTATATCCTCAAAAACAACGGTGGTCTGACATAGAGAGGGCCACCTTCTCTTTCGGCTACGGGCTAATGGTAACCCCGTTACAGTTAGCGCGAGTCTACGCAACGATTGGCAGCTATGGCGTCTATCGTCCGCTGTCGATTACTAAAGTCGATCCTCCGGTTCCGGGTGAACGCATCTTCACTGAATCCATCGTGCGTAACGTTGTACACATGATGGAAAGCGTCGCGCTACCGGGCGGCGGCGGTGTGAAAGCCGCGATTAAAGGCTATCGCATTGCGATCAAAACCGGTACGGCAAAAAAAGTCGGCCCTGACGGTCGCTACATTAATAAATACATTGCTTATACCGCAGGCGTTGCGCCCGCGAGTAATCCGCGCTTTGCGCTGGTGGTGGTCATCAACGATCCGCAAGCGGGTAAATATTACGGCGGTGCCGTCTCAGCACCGGTGTTTGGTGCCATCATGGGCGGTGTACTGCGCACCATGAACATCGAGCCGGATGCGCTGGCGACGGGCGATAAAAGTGAATTTGTAATTAATCAAGGTGAGGGATCAGGTGGCAGATCGTAATTTGCGCGACCTTCTTGCTCCGTGGGTGCCAAATGCGCCGGAGCGAGCACTGCGGGAAATGACACTCGATAGCCGTATCGCGGCTTCGGGCGATCTTTTTGTGGCAGTCGTGGGTCATCAGGCGGACGGGCGTCGATATATCCCGCAGGCGATTGCGCAAGGTGTGGCTGCCATTATTGCTGAAGCGAAGGATGAAGCCCGCGATGGTGAAATTCGCGAAATGCACGGTGTGCCGGTTATCTACCTGAGCCAGCTTAATGAACGCCTCTCTGCTCTGGCGGGGCGCTTCTACGGTGAACCTTCTGAGCGCCTGCGTTTGATCGGCGTCACCGGGACCAACGGGAAAACTACCACAACGCAGCTTCTCGCGCAGTGGAGTCAGTTGTTAGGCGAAACCAGTGCGGTGATGGGGACTGTCGGTAACGGCCTGTTAGGGAAAGTGATTCCCTCAGAAAATACCACTGGCTCCGCCGTCGATGTGCAGCATGTCATTGCCTCTCTGGCGCAGCAGGGCGCAACCTTTGCCGGGATGGAAGTTTCGTCCCATGGCCTGGTCCAGCACCGCGTAGCGGCACTGACCTTTGCGGCTTCAGTGTTCACCAATTTGAGCCGAGATCATCTCGATTACCACGGCGACATGACCCACTACGAAGCCGCAAAATGGCTGCTTTTCTCCGCACATCACTACGGTCAGGCCATCGTCAATGCCGATGATGAGGTGGGACGCCGTTGGCTGGCAAATCTGCCTGATGCGGTCGCAGTCTCCATGGAAGACCACATTAACCCGAACTGTCATGGTCGCTGGCTGAAGGCCATTGCGGTTGATTATCACGACAGCGGCGCGTCCATTCGCTTCTCCTCAAGCTGGGGCGAGGGCGAAATTGAAAGTCGTCTGATGGGCGCCTTTAACGTAAGCAACCTCTTACTGGCGCTGGCAACATTGCTGGCGCTCGGCTATCCGCTTGCTGATTTGCTGAAAACCGCAGCGCGTCTGCAGCCCGTCTGCGGTCGAATGGAAGTCTTTAGCGCACCGGGCAAGCCAACGGTGGTGGTGGATTATGCCCACACGCCAGACGCACTGGAAAAAGCGTTACAGGCCGCAAGGCTGCACTGCACCGGTAAGTTGTGGTGTGTGTTTGGCTGCGGTGGCGATCGCGATAAAGGCAAGCGTCCGTTAATGGGAGCAATTGCCGAAGAATTTGCTGATATACCGGTCGTGACCGACGACAATCCGCGCACTGAAGAGCCGCGCGCCATTATCAACGACATTCTGGCTGGCATGGTCGACGCCGGTCATGCTCACGTCGTGGAAGGCCGTGCAGAGGCTGTCACTAACGCCATTATGCAGGCTAAAGAGAATGACGTCGTTCTGCTGGCCGGTAAAGGTCATGAAGATTATCAGATTGTTGGCAAAAACCGACTGGACTACTCTGACCGCGTTACTGCGGCACGTTTACTGGGGGTTGTCGCATGATTAGCGTAACGCTGAGCCAACTGGTCGATATTCTGCACGGGGAGTTGCACGGCGCAGATGTAACGCTTGATACCGTGACCTCTGATACGCGTAAAGTCACGCCGGGCTGTTTGTTTGTGGCCCTGAAAGGCGAACGCTTCGATGCCCATGACTTTGTCGACAAGGCGAAAGACGGTGGCGCAGGCGCGCTGCTGGTTAGCCGCAAACTGAATATCGACCTGCCGCAAGTGGTGGTAAAAGATACGCGCCTCGCCTTCGGTGAGCTGGGTGCGTGGGTGCGTCAGCAGGTGCCTGCCCGCGTTGTCGCGCTGACCGGATCTTCTGGCAAAACGTCCGTAAAAGAGATGACCGCAGCGATTCTAAGCCAATGCGGTAATACGCTCTACACAGCGGGCAACCTGAATAACGATATTGGCGTGCCGATGACGCTGCTGCGACTGACAAACGAGCATCAGTTCGCGGTGATTGAGCTGGGGGCGAACCATCAGGGTGAAATAGCCTGGACCGTTGGGTTGACCCGTCCGGAAGCGGCCCTGGTCAATAACCTGGCTGCGGCGCACCTGGAAGGATTTGGATCGCTGGCGGGTGTGGCGAAAGCCAAAGGCGAAATTTATACCGGGCTGCCTGTCAACGGCATTGCCATTATGAATGCCGACAACAACGACTGGCTGAACTGGCAGAACACCATCGGAGCACGTAAAGTCTGGCGCTTTTCACCGAATGCCGCCAACAGCGATTTCACTGCCACTCACATTCATGTGACTTCACACGGTACCGAATTCACCCTGCAGACGCCGACGGGCGGCATTGATGTCATTCTGCCGCTGCCGGGCCGTCACAATATTGCCAATGCGCTGGCAGCCACGGCGCTGGCGATGGCCGTTGGCGCGACGCATGAGGCGGTGAGAACCGGTCTTGCCAATCTTAAGGCGGTTCCTGGCCGCCTGTTCCCGGTTCAGCTTGGTGAAAACCAGCTACTGCTTGATGACACCTATAACGCTAACGTTGGTTCGATGACGGCGGCAGCCCACGTGCTGTCAGAAATGCCCGGCTTCCGGGTGATGGTCGTCGGCGATATGGCGGAACTGGGTGATGAGAGTGAGGCCTGCCACCGCCAGGTGGGTGAGACAGCAAAAGCCGTCGGCATCGATCGCGTTATTAGCGTGGGTAAACTGAGCAAAGCCATTAGCGATGCCAGCGGTGTTGGCGAACATTATGACGATAAGCCGTCAGCGATTGCGCGTTTAAAAGCGTTAATTGCTGAGAAGCAGATTATTACCCTTTTAATTAAAGGTTCACGTAGTGCAGCCATGGATGAGGTTGCACGCGCATTACAGGAGAATAGGGCATGTTAGTTTGGCTGGCCGAACATTTGGTCAAATATTATTCCGGCTTTAACGTCTTTTCGTATCTGACGTTTCGCGCCATTGTCAGCCTGCTGACTGCGCTCTTCATCTCATTGTGGATGGGGCCGCGCATGATTGCCCGCCTGCAAAAATTATCCTTTGGTCAGGTTGTTCGTAACGATGGCCCGGAGTCGCACTTCAGTAAGCGTGGCACCCCGACCATGGGGGGGATCATGATCCTGACCGCCATCGTGGTTTCCGTGCTGCTCTGGGCTTACCCGTCCAACCCTTACGTCTGGTGCGTGCTGGTCGTGTTAGTGGGCTACGGCATTATCGGTTTCGTTGATGACTACCGCAAAGTCGTGCGCAAGGATACCAAAGGGCTTATTGCGCGCTGGAAGTACTTCTGGATGTCGGTTATTGCGCTGGGCGTGGCCTTTGCTCTTTACCTGGCCGGCAACGATACCCCGGCAACCCAACTGGTTGTGCCGTTCTTTAAAGACGTGATGCCGCAGTTAGGCATTTTCTACATTCTGCTGGCCTATTTCGTCATCGTCGGTACGGGTAATGCCGTGAACCTGACGGATGGCCTTGATGGGCTGGCGATTATGCCAACCGTCTTCGTTGCGGGCGGTTTTGCGCTGGTGGCCTGGGCGACCGGTAACATGAATTTTGCCAACTATCTGCACATTCCCTATCTGCGCCACGCCGGTGAACTGGTGATTGTCTGTACGGCTATCGTGGGAGCGGGTCTGGGCTTCCTGTGGTTCAACACCTACCCGGCGCAGGTCTTTATGGGCGATGTCGGTTCGCTGGCGCTGGGCGGGGCATTAGGCATTATTGCGGTGCTGCTGCGTCAGGAGTTTCTGCTGGTCATTATGGGCGGGGTGTTTGTTGTCGAAACGCTGTCGGTCATTCTGCAGGTAGGCTCGTTCAAGCTGCGCGGTCAGCGCATCTTCCGCATGGCGCCTATTCATCATCACTATGAACTGAAAGGTTGGCCGGAGCCGCGCGTCATTGTGCGCTTCTGGATTATTTCGCTGATGCTGGTCCTGATTGGACTGGCAACGCTCAAGGTACGTTAATCATGGCAGATTACCAGGGTAAAAAAGTCGTCATTATTGGTCTTGGTCTGACGGGGCTCTCGTGCGTGGATTTCTTCCTCGCGCGCGGCGTCACGCCGAAAGTGATGGACACGCGTACCTCTCCGCCGGGGCTGGATAAACTGCCGGAAGAGGTTGAGCGTCACCTTGGTAGTCTGAATGATGGCTGGCTGCTGAACGCCGATCTGATTGTCGCAAGCCCGGGTATTGCCCTGGCACACCCCTCGCTGAGTGCGGCGGCAGAGGCCGGGGTCGAGATAGTCGGTGACATTGAACTGTTTTGTCGCGAAGCCGAGGCTCCGATAGTCGCGATTACCGGCTCAAACGGTAAAAGCACCGTCACCACCCTGGTGGGTGAAATGGCGACCTCCGCGGGTGTTAACGTCGGCGTCGGCGGCAATATTGGCCTGCCTGCGTTGATGCTCCTTGATGAGTCGCGTGAGCTGTATGTCCTTGAGCTTTCGAGCTTCCAACTGGAAACCACCTCCAGTCTTGAAGCGGTGGCGGCGACTATCCTCAACGTCACCGAAGATCATATGGACCGATATCCGTTTGGTCTACAGCAGTACCGGGCGGCAAAGCTGCGGGTTTATGAAAACGCTAAAGTTTGTGTGGTCAATGCAGATGATGCGTTAACCATGCCGGTGCGCGGTGCCGATGAACGTTGCATTAGCTTTGGGGTTGATGTGGGTGACTATCATCTGAATCGTCAGCAGGGGGAAACCTGGCTGCGCGTGAAAGGTGAAAAAGTGCTTAACGTTAAAGAGATGAAACTCAGCGGCCAGCATAACTACACCAACGCGTTGGCGGCTCTCGCACTGGCAGACGCTGCGGGTCTACCGCGCGCCACTAGCCTTAAGGCCCTGACCACATTCACCGGGCTGGCGCACCGCTTCCAGCTTGCCCTTGAACACAATGGTGTGCGCTGGATTAATGATTCTAAAGCGACCAACGTCGGCAGTACTGAGGCGGCCCTTAATGGTCTGCAGGTGGATGGTACGCTCCATCTTCTTCTGGGCGGTGATGGGAAGTCAGCCGATTTCACCCCGCTGAAACGCTATCTTGAGGGCGACAGGGTGCGGCTTTACTGCTTTGGCCGTGATGGCGCAGCGCTTGCCGCGTTGCGCCCGGACATTGCCGAGCAAACTGCCGATATGGAACAGGCGATGCGCCTCATAGCGACCCGTGTTCATTCCGGCGATATGGTTCTGCTTTCTCCGGCCTGTGCCAGCCTCGATCAATTCAAAAACTTTGAACAGCGTGGCGACCTCTTTACTCGCCTTGCAGAGGAGTTAGGTTGATGCGCTTAACGCTCCCGCGTCCGAGAATGCCGCGCCTGCCAGGATTTGGAATCCTGGCATGGGTGTTTGGCGCATTGAAGGGCTGGGTGATGGGGTCACGTGTAAAAGACGATGACAGCCTTGTCATGTATGACCGCACGATGCTGTGGCTGACGTTAGGTCTGGCGGCAATCGGCTTCATTATGGTGACCTCAGCGTCAATGCCGGTAGGCCAGCGATTGACCGATGATCCGTTTTTCTTTGCCAAGCGTCATGCGCTCTATCTCTTTCTGGCGTTCTGTTTTGCCATGGTGACGCTCCGCTTGCCAATGGAGTTCTGGCAACGCTGGAGTTCAGCCATGTTGATCGCCGCGATCGTCATGTTGCTTGTGGTTCTGCTGGTGGGAAGTTCCATCAACGGTGCATCACGTTGGATCGATTTAGGGATCATGCGTTTCCAGCCTGCGGAATTTACCAAACTGTCGCTGTTTTGCTACCTGGCGAACTACCTGGTACGTAAGGTTGATGAGGTGCGTAATAACCTGCGCGGATTCCTGAAACCGATGGGCGTGATCATGGTGCTGGCCGTGTTACTGCTGGCACAGCCCGACCTCGGTACGGTCGTTGTGCTGTTCATTACCACTCTTGCGATGCTGTTTCTGGCAGGGGCGAAGCTTTGGCAGTTTATTGCCATCATCGGGTCCGGTATTGCTGCAGTAGTGCTGCTGATCCTCGCCGAACCCTATCGTATTCGCCGTGTGACCTCGTTCTGGAACCCATGGGATGATCCTTTTGGTAGCGGTTACCAGTTAACCCAATCTTTGATGGCCTTTGGACGCGGAGAGTTGTGGGGACAAGGACTTGGGAACTCGGTGCAAAAACTGGAGTATTTACCCGAAGCGCATACGGACTTCATCTTCGCCATTATCGGGGAAGAACTGGGTTATATCGGTGTGGTACTGGCGCTTTTAATGGTATTCTTCGTCGCTTTCCGCGCCATGTCCATTGGCCGTAAAGCGCTGGAAATTAATCAACGATTCTCAGGTTTTCTGGCCTGCTCTATTGGCATCTGGTTCAGCTTCCAGGCGTTAGTTAACGTGGGTGCGGCGGCTGGTATGCTGCCGACCAAGGGTCTGACACTGCCGCTGATCAGCTACGGTGGTTCCAGTTTGTTGATTATGTCGACGGCCATCATGCTGTTGTTGCGTATTGATTATGAAACGCGTCTGGAGAAAGCCCAGGCGTTTACACGAGGTTCACGATGAGCGGTCAAGGGAAGCGGTTGATGGTGATGGCGGGGGGAACCGGAGGACATGTCTTCCCGGGACTGGCCGTTGCCCATCATTTGATGGATCAGGGCTGGCAAGTGCGCTGGCTTGGAACCGCCGATCGCATGGAAGCCGATCTGGTACCCAAACACGGTATCGAGATCGACTTTATCCGCATCTCAGGTTTACGCGGTAAAGGTGTAAAAGCCTTACTGCTCGCGCCGTTACGAATTTTTAATGCCTGGCGTCAGGCGCGCGCGATCATGAAGCGCTATAAGCCGGATGTAGTTCTGGGCATGGGCGGTTATGTTTCTGGTCCAGGTGGTCTGGCGGCCTGGTCGCTGGGCATTCCCGTTGTGCTCCATGAGCAGAACGGCATCGCCGGGCTCACCAATAAATGGCTGGCGAAAATCGCCACCAAAGTGATGCAGGCTTTTCCAGGCGCATTTCCAAAGGCGGAAGTGGTTGGCAATCCTGTTCGTGTTGATGTGCTCGCGCTGCCATTACCACAAGAACGCTTGTCTGGCCGCGAAGGGCCGGTACGGGTGCTGGTAGTGGGTGGTTCGCAGGGGGCGCGGGTACTGAACCAGACGATGCCACAAGTGGCAGCGAAACTGGGTGAGACGGTCACTTTCTGGCATCAGAGCGGAAAAGGCGCGCAGCAAACCGTTGAGCAGGCCTATGCCGACGCGGGGCAGCCACAGCACAAGGTGACTGAGTTTATTGATGATATGGCGCAGGCCTACGCCTGGGCTGATGTCGTGGTCTGTCGTTCCGGTGCATTGACGGTCAGCGAAATTGCCGCAGCAGGTTTGCCCGCGCTCTTTGTCCCGTTCCAGCATAAAGACCGGCAGCAATACTGGAATGCATTACCGCTGGAAAAAGCGGGGGCAGCCAGGATCCTGGAGCAGCCGCAGTTTACGGTGGATGCCGTTGCCCAGACCCTGGCGAGCTGGAACCGTAGTGAATTACTGGCGATGGCTGAGCGCGCTCGTGCCGCCGCTATCCCGGACGCCACCCAACGAGTGGCAAACGAAGTGAGTCTGGCAGCTCAGGCTTAAATACTGGCGATGCCTTTTGCGTCGCGCGAATTTGAAGTGGTAGATGGCATAGATAATGAATACACAACAACTGGCAAAACTGCGCTTAATCGTGCCCGAGATGCGTCGCGTTCGGCACATTCACTTTGTTGGCATCGGTGGTGCTGGCATGGGCGGTATTGCCGAAGTTTTGGCTAACGAAGGCTATCAGATTAGCGGTTCCGACCTGGCGCCGAACCCCGTCACGCAGCAACTGAGCGCGCTGGGGGCAACGATTTATTTTAATCATCGTCCTGAAAACGTCAGTGAGGCCAGCGTGGTGGTGGTGTCGAGCGCAATCTCTGAGGATAACCCGGAGATTGTGGCGGCTAACGAAGCGCGTATTCCTGTTATCCGTCGCGCTGAAATGCTTGCTGAGTTGATGCGTTTTCGTCATGGCATTGCCATTGCCGGTACGCACGGTAAAACAACGACCACCGCGATGGTCTCCAGCATTTATGCTGAAGGCGGTCTGGATCCGACTTTTGTGAACGGTGGCCTCGTAAAAGCGGCGGGTGTCCACGCGCGTCTCGGTCATAGTCGTTACCTGATTGCGGAAGCGGATGAGAGTGACGCTTCTTTCCTCCATCTGCAGCCAATGGTGGCTATTGTCACCAATATCGAAGCTGACCATATGGATACCTATCAGGGTGACTTCGAAAATCTGAAAACGACCTTCATTAACTTCCTGCATAACCTGCCGTTCTATGGCCGTGCAGTGATGTGTGTGGACGATCCGGTTATTCGTGAACTGCTGCCACGCGTGGGCCGCCAGACAACGACTTATGGTTTTAGCGATGATGCCGACGTCCGCGTACAGGACTACCAGCAAAAGGGCGCTCAGGGTCACTTCACGTTGATTCGTCAGGATAAGCCGGATCTACAGGTTTTATTGAATGCGCCTGGACGCCATAACGCGTTGAATGCGGCGGCGGCAGTCGCGGTAGCGACCGAAGAAGGCATTGAAGACGAAGATATCCTGCGTGCACTGGAGAATTTCCAGGGCACTGGCCGTCGTTTCGATTTCCTCGGCGAATTTCCGCTGGAAAACGTTAACGGCAAAACCGGTACCGCGATGCTGGTGGACGATTATGGCCATCATCCGACGGAAGTGGATGCCACGATCAAGGCCGCACGCGCGGGCTGGCCGGACAAAAACCTGGTGATGCTGTTCCAGCCACACCGCTTTACCCGAACGCGCGATCTGTACGACGACTTTGCGAATGTGCTGACGCAGGTTGATGCGCTGCTGATGCTGGATGTCTATTCCGCGGGTGAAACGGCAATCCCGGGTGCGGACAGTCGCTCCTTGTGCCGCACCATCCGTGGTCGCGGTAAAGTGGATCCGATTCTGGTTTCCGATCCGGCACAGGTGGCGGCTATGCTGGCTCCTGTTCTTACCGGCAACGATCTGATTCTCATTCAGGGCGCCGGTAACATCGGCAAAATCGCACGCCATCTGGCGGAAGTGAAGCTGAAGCCGCAGGAGGAAGAGCATCATGGCTGAGAAAGTTGCTGTCCTGCTGGGCGGCTCTTCTGCGGAACGTGAGGTTTCGTTGAATTCTGGTGCAGCGGTGCTGAAGGGCCTGCTCGAAGGTGGGGTTGACGCGCATCCTATTGATCCACGTGATGTCGATGTCACCACGCTTAAAACAATGGGCTTCGACAAAGTATTTATCGCCCTTCACGGCCGCGGCGGTGAAGATGGCACATTGCAAGGACTGCTCGAATTTATCGATTTGCCCTATACCGGCAGTGGTGTGATGGCATCAGCTATCTCCATGGATAAAATGCGTAGCAAATTGCTCTGGCAAGGTGCAGGGTTACCTGTCGCCTCTGGCGTTGCCTTAACGCGACAAGAATTTGAAATTGGACTTAAGAACAGCGCTATTCAGCGTATTGAGGCCCTGGGGTTACCCGTTATTGTCAAGCCCAGCCGTGAAGGGTCCAGTGTCGGCATGTCTAAAGTGGATGAATCTGGTGCATTGCATGCCGCTTTAGCCCTTGCCTTTCAACATGATGATGAAGTTTTAATCGAAAAATGGCTAAGTGGACCAGAATTCACGGTTGCGATACTCGGTGAAGAAATTTTACCGTCAATTCGCATCCAGCCTGCTGGAACCTTCTATGATTATGAGGCGAAGTATCTCTCTGATGAGACGAAATATTTCTGCCCTGCAGGTCTGGAAGCGGAAGATGAAGCGAAATTACAGTCCCTGGTGCTGAAAGCCTGGCAAGCGCTGGGTTGTCGCGGATGGGGGCGTATTGACGCCATGAAAGACAGCGATGGTCAGTTTTATTTGCTGGAAGCGAACACTTCGCCGGGTATGACCAGCCATAGTCTGGTTCCGATGGCAGCGCGTCAGGCAGGGTTGAGTTTCTCCCAGCTTGTCGTGCGTATTTTGAATCTGGCGGAGTGATATGTCTCAGGCTGCGCTGAACACGAGAAATCGCGATGTCGAAGAGGCTCCATCTTCCCGTCGCAGCAATGGAACGCGTCTTGCAGGCATTATCTTCCTGCTGGCGGTGCTGTGTACCGTGTTGGCGAGCAGTTGGGTGGTTCTGGGCTGGATGGAAGATGCGCAACGATTGCCGTTGTCGAAGCTAGTGTTGACGGGCGATCGCCATTACACGCGCAACGATGATATTCGTCAGTCCATACTGGCGTTAGGCGCCCCCGGCACCTTTATGACGCAGGACGTCAACATTATCCAGAGCCAGATTGAACGGCTACCCTGGATAAAGCAGGCGAGTGTCAGAAAGCAATGGCCAGATGAATTGAAGATTCATCTGGTTGAATTTGTGCCGATAGCACGTTGGAATGATCAGCACATGATGGATACCGACGGTAATGCGTTCAGTGTCCCAGCCGATCGTACCAGCAAGCAGGTTTTACCCATGCTGTATGGCCCGGAAGGGAGTGAAAGTGAAGTGTTACAGGGCTTCCGTGACATGGGGCAAGTGCTGGCAAAGGATAAATTCACGTTAAAAGAAGCGGCAATGACGGCACGACGTTCGTGGCAATTGACGCTCAATAACGATATCAAGCTCAATCTGGGCCGAGGCGATACGATGAAACGCCTGGCACGTTTTGTTGAACTGTATCCCGTGTTACAGCAGCAAGCGCAGGTTGATGGCAAAGAGATAAGCTACGTGGATTTACGCTATGACTCTGGCGCGGCGGTAGGTTGGAAACCGGCCCCGGCACAGGACCCTAATCAGCAACAGAATCAGGCACAGGCAGAGCAATAATGATCAAGGCGACGGACAGAAAACTGGTGGTTGGACTGGAGATTGGCACCGCAAAGGTAGCCGCTTTAGTAGGGGAAGTTCTGCCCGACGGTATGGTCAATATCATTGGTGTGGGAAGCTGCCCGTCCCGCGGTATGGATAAAGGCGGCGTGAATGATCTTGAGTCGGTGGTAAAATGCGTTCAGCGCGCCATCGACCAGGCTGAATTAATGGCTGATTGCCAGATTTCTTCAGTCTATCTTGCGCTGTCAGGCAAGCATATTAGCTGCCAGAATGAGATTGGTATGGTACCTATCTCTGAAGAGGAAGTGACGCAGGAAGACGTCGAGAACGTGGTGCATACTGCGAAATCCGTACGTGTACGCGATGAACATCGCGTGCTGCATGTCATTCCTCAGGAATATGCCATTGATTACCAGGAAGGTATCAAGAACCCGGTTGGCCTTTCCGGCGTGCGTATGCAGGCAAAAGTCCATTTGATTACCTGCCACAACGACATGGCGAAAAACATTGTTAAAGCTGTGGAACGATGTGGGCTGAAAGTTGACCAACTTATCTTCGCTGGTCTTGCGTCCAGTTATTCCGTGTTGACGGAAGATGAACGTGAACTCGGTGTCTGCGTGGTAGACATCGGTGGTGGTACAATGGATATGGCGGTCTATACAGGCGGAGCGCTGCGTCATACCAAGGTTATTCCCTATGCAGGGAACGTGGTAACCAGCGATATTGCCTATGCGTTTGGCACGCCGCCAAGTGATGCTGAAGCAATCAAAGTACGCCATGGCTGCGCGCTGGGATCGCTGGTAGGGAAAGACGAAAGCGTCGAAGTACCGAGCGTGGGTGGACGTCCGCCGCGCAGTCTGCAGCGACAAACGCTGGCAGATGTGATTGAGCCGCGCTATACCGAGCTTCTCAATCTGGTTAACGATGAGATTTTGCAATTGCAGGAACAGCTGCGTCAGCAAGGGGTGAAACACCATCTTGCAGCGGGGATTGTTCTGACCGGCGGTGCGGCGCAAATTGAGGGCTTAGCAGCCTGCGCGCAACGTGTGTTTCATACACAGGTGCGTATTGGTGCACCGCTGAATATTACTGGCTTAACAGATTATGCCCAGGAACCGTATTACTCGACGGCGGTGGGCCTGCTGCACTACGGAAAAGAGACCCATTTAAGTGGTGAAGCAGAAGTGGAAAAACGCGTATCAGTCGGCTCATGGTTTAAGCGAATCAACAGCTGGCTGCGTAAAGAATTTTAATTTTTCAGAGACCGGGGCACATTAACGGTCTCAGGCGACAGGCACAAAACGGAGAGAAATTATGTTTGAACCTATGGAACTGACCAACGACGCGGTGATTAAAGTCATCGGCGTCGGTGGCGGCGGCGGTAATGCCGTTGAACACATGGTGCGCGAGCGCATCGAGGGTGTTGAATTCTTCGCAGTGAATACCGATGCTCAGGCATTGCGTAAAACTGCGGTGGGTCAGACCATTCAGATCGGTGGTGGTATCACCAAAGGTCTGGGCGCTGGGGCAAACCCAGAGGTCGGTCGCAACGCAGCGGAAGAAGACCGTGAAGCGCTGCGCGCGGCATTAGATGGCGCCGATATGGTCTTCATCGCAGCGGGAATGGGTGGTGGTACCGGTACGGGTGCGGCACCCGTGGTCGCTGAAGTCGCAAAAGATTTAGGTATTCTGACCGTCGCTGTCGTGACCAAGCCTTTCAACTTCGAAGGCAAGAAGCGTATGGCATTTGCGGAGCAGGGTATCGCTGAGCTGTCCAAACATGTGGACTCGCTGATCACGATTCCGAACGACAAACTGCTGAAAGTTTTGGGCCGCGGTATCTCACTGCTGGATGCCTTTGGTGCGGCGAATGACGTACTGAAAGGCGCGGTACAGGGTATTGCCGAACTGATTACGCGTCCGGGTCTGATGAACGTCGACTTTGCTGACGTGCGTACCGTGATGTCTGAAATGGGTTATGCCATGATGGGCTCCGGTGTCGCGAAGGGCGAAGACCGTGCGGAAGAAGCTGCGGAAATGGCGATCTCTTCTCCGCTGCTGGAAGATATCGATCTGTCTGGTGCTCGTGGCGTGTTGGTCAACATCACGGCTGGCTTTGACCTGCGTCTGGATGAGTTCGAAACCGTCGGTAACACTATCCGTGCATTTGCTTCGGATAACGCGACTGTGGTTATCGGTACCTCTCTGGATCCAGATATGAACGATGAGCTGCGCGTAACGGTAGTAGCGACCGGTATCGGCATGGACAAACGTCCGGAAATCACCCTGGTTACCAATAAACAGCAGCAGCAACCGGTGATGGACCGTTATCAACAGCACGGTATCCCGGCCATGCAACAAGAGCAGAAGCCTGCATCTAAAGTGGTTAACGACAATACGCCGCAGACCACGAAAGAGCCGGATTATCTGGATATCCCAGCCTTTTTGCGTAAGCAAGCTGATTAAGAATTGGCTGGAAGTTGGGCATCTCCGCTCTTTGTGCTAAACTGGCCCACCGATTGTGTAGTACACTTCGGTTGGATAGGTAATTAGGCGAGATAATACGATGATCAAACAAAGGACACTTAAACGTATCGTTCAGGCGACTGGCGTCGGTTTACATACCGGCAAAAAAGTCACCCTGACGTTGCGCCCTGCGCCGGCCAATACCGGGGTCATCTATCGTCGCACTGACTTGAATCCTCCGGTAGATTTCCCGGCTGATGCTAAATCTGTGCGTGATACCATGCTCTGTACGTGTCTGGTTAACGAGCATGACGTGCGGATTTCAACCGTTGAGCATCTTAATGCTGCTCTGGCTGGTCTGGGTATCGACAACATTATTGTTGAAGTTGATGCGCCAGAAATCCCGATTATGGATGGCAGTGCTGCACCGTTCGTTTATCTTCTGCTGGATGCCGGCGTTGAAGAGCTGCGAAGTGCGAAGAAATTCGTCCGTATCAAAGAGACGGTGCGTGTTGAAGACGGCGATAAATGGGCAGAGTTCAAACCGTACAACGGTTTCTCTCTGGACTTTACTATCGACTTTAACCATCCGGCGATCGATGCCAGTACTCAGCGTTATGCGATGAACTTCTCTGCCGATGCATTCATGCGCCAGATTAGCCGTGCGCGTACGTTTGGTTTCATGCGCGATATCGAATACCTGCAGTCACGTGGTTTGTGCCTGGGCGGGAGCTTCGATTGTGCCATCGTTGTTGACGATTATCGCGTACTGAACGAAGACGGTTTACGTTTCGAAGATGAATTTGTGCGCCATAAAATGCTGGATGCAATTGGTGACTTGTTCATGTGTGGTCACAATATTATCGGTGCATTTACCGCGTTCAAATCCGGTCATGCCCTGAACAACAAATTGTTGCAGGCAGTCCTGGCAAAACAGGAAGCCTGGGAATACGTGACTTACGAAAACGATGCTGAACTGCCACTGGCATTTAAAGCGCCTTCACTGGTTCTCGCATAAATCTAACGTAACACGTTAGATATAAATTCGACTGGTCTTTCTGGCAAACTCTCTCCTGCCAGAAAACCAGTCGTTTTTTTATTTCCTTCCCGTTTAATTTTTACTTGTCATGCCCAACATGCTCTCTAAGGCATGAACGCGTTCGATTGCTGGTTTCCTGGCCAATTTATCCCGCTTAGCGCCTTATTATCGCTGCCGTTGTTGTGCATTAATGGTAATATCGGTGCGCAAAATAACGCGTTCCGAAGTTAATACGGGCAAGTTTGAATCATTTTTGGTGGATTGAGTGAGCGGAATACTGACGCGCTGGCGACAATTTGGCAGACGTTATTTCTGGCCGCATCTCTTATTAGGGATGGTCGCGGCAAGCTTTGGCTTGCCTGCGCTCAGCAGCACCGAACACACCGAGCCTGCGAGAGCGACTACCCGTAATCATGAAGGCTCAGGCACGGTCAACTTTACCAATCTGGCACTGCTGGAAGGTAGCCGTCGTCCTAACTTTACCGTGGATTACTGGCATCAACATGCCATTCGAACCGTTATACGTCATCTCTCTTTCGCGATGGCGCCTCAAGCGCTGCCGGTCGTGGAAGAAGCCTTACCCATTCAGGCACATCATCTCGCCCTGTTGGACACGCTCAGTGCTCTTCTGACTCAGGAGCGCAGACCGCCGACTGCCGTTAATCAGCCATTTTATGCTGATTTCTCATCGCACTCCGTTTTTACCGTCCGTGCCTGGATAAGCCAGGTGCAGGGCATCCGCGCCGGACCTCAACGCCTTAGCTGAAAAAATAACCTTCAACTAATTTTTGCCTCCGCAGAGCGGAGCGTTTGAGATTTTATTATGCTTATTAAATTATTAACAAAAGTATTCGGTAGCCGTAACGATCGTACATTGCGTCGTATGCGCAAAGCGGTCACATTAATCAACTCCATGGAACCTGCCATGGAGAAGCTCACTGATGATGAGCTGAAAGGCAAAACTGCAGAATTTCGTGCGCGTATCGAAAAAGGTGAGACGGTTGAGAGCCTGATCCCGGAAGCCTTCGCGGTTGTACGTGAAGCCAGTAAACGTGTGTTCAATATGCGTCACTTTGACGTGCAACTGCTCGGCGGTATGGTATTGAACGAACGTTGCATCGCAGAAATGCGTACCGGTGAAGGTAAAACGCTGACCGCGACGCTGCCAGCTTACCTCAACGCCCTGAGTGGTAAAGGCGTACACGTGGTAACGGTCAACGACTACCTTGCCCAGCGTGATGCAGAAAACAACCGCCCTCTGTTTGAATTCCTCGGTTTAACCGTCGGTATTAACTTACCTGGAATGCCTGCCCCGGCGAAGCGCGCTGCCTATGCTGCAGACATTACCTACGGAACGAACAACGAATACGGCTTCGACTACCTGCGTGACAACATGGCGTTTAGCCCGGAAGATCGCGTTCAGCGTAAGCTGCATTATGCGCTGGTCGATGAGGTGGACTCCATTCTGATCGATGAAGCGCGTACGCCGCTGATTATCTCCGGTCCGGCGGAAGACAGCTCTGAGCTGTACCGTAAAGTGAACAAAATCATTCCTCATCTGGTGCGCCAGGAGAAAGAAGATTCTGACACCTTCCAGGGTGAAGGCCACTTCTCGGTTGACGAAAAATCTCGTCAGGTAAACCTGACCGAACGCGGTCTGGTAATGATTGAAGAGCTGCTGGTCAATCAGGGCATTATGGATGAAGGCGAGTCTCTCTACTCCCCGACTAACATTATGCTCATGCATCATGTGACGGCGGCATTGCGTGCCCATGCACTGTTTACTCGCGACGTTGACTACATCGTAAAAGATGGCGAAGTCATTATCGTTGATGAACATACCGGTCGTACCATGCAAGGCCGTCGCTGGTCAGATGGCCTGCACCAGGCTGTTGAAGCGAAAGAAGGGGTGGATATTCAGAACGAGAACCAGACGCTCGCCTCCATCACCTTCCAGAACTATTTCCGTCTGTATGAAAAACTGGCCGGTATGACCGGTACAGCGGATACCGAAGCCTTCGAGTTCAGCTCTATCTATAAACTCGATACCGTCGTGGTACCGACAAACCGCCCGATGATCCGTAAAGATATGCCGGATCTGGTCTACATGACTGAAGCTGAAAAAATTCAGGCGATTATCGAAGACATCCGTGAACGCACCGCGGCGGGTCAGCCGGTTCTGGTGGGGACCATCTCCATCGAGAAATCCGAAGTGGTTTCTAATGAACTGACCAAAGCAGGCATCAAGCACAACGTACTGAACGCCAAATTCCATGCGAAGGAAGCCGATATCGTTGCGCAAGCCGGTTATACCGCAGCAGTGACCATCGCAACCAACATGGCGGGTCGTGGTACTGACATCGTGCTGGGCGGGAGCTGGCAGTCCGAAGTCGCTGAACTGACCGACCCGACGCCAGAGCAGATTGCTCAGATCAAAGCCGACTGGCAGATTCGCCATGACGCCGTACTGGCGGCTGGTGGCTTGCACATCATCGGTACCGAGCGCCATGAATCTCGCCGTATTGACAACCAGCTGCGTGGCCGTTCTGGCCGTCAGGGCGATGCCGGTTCTTCACGCTTCTACCTGTCTATGGAAGATGCGCTGATGCGTATTTTTGCCTCGGATCGCGTGTCGGGCATGATGCGTAAACTGGGGATGAAACCAGGCGAAGCCATTGAGCACCCGTGGGTCACCAAGGCCATTGCCAATGCGCAGCGTAAGGTGGAAAGCCGTAACTTTGATATCCGTAAACAGCTGCTGGAATACGATGATGTGGCGAACGATCAGCGTCGTGCGATCTACACTCAGCGTAATGAGCTGCTGGATGTTTCTGATGTTAGCGAAACCATCAACAGTATCCGTGAAGATGTCTTTAAAGCGACCATTGATGGTCATATTCCGCCGCAGTCACTGGAAGAGATGTGGGATATTCCCGGCTTGCAAGAGCGTCTGAAAAACGACTTCGATCTTGATCTGCCGATTGCCGAATGGCTGGACAAAGAGCCAGAACTGCATGAGGAGACGCTGCGTGAGCGTATTCTGGAGCAGGCCGTCGAGGTTTATAAACGCAAGGAAGAGATCGTTGGCGTAGAAATGATGCGTCACTTCGAAAAAGGCGTCATGCTGCAAACGCTGGATTCCCTGTGGAAAGAGCATCTGGCGGCGATGGATTACCTGCGTCAGGGCATCCACCTGCGTGGTTATGCACAAAAAGATCCGAAGCAGGAATACAAACGTGAATCCTTCTCGATGTTTGCGGCGATGCTGGAGTCATTGAAATATGAAGTGATCAGCACGTTGAGCAAAGTCCAGGTGCGTATGCCGGAAGAAGTTGAAGCAATGGAGCAGCAGCGCCGGGAAGAAGCAGAGCGTCTGGCACAGATGCAACAGCTCAGCCACAGCGATGACCATGCAGAAGCGGCGGCGGATCTGGCCGCGCAAACGGGCGATCGTAAGGTGGGGCGTAACGATCCTTGTCCTTGTGGGTCCGGTAAGAAATTCAAACAGTGCCATGGCCGCTTGAGCTAAAAGGTACGAATAAAAAGAGAGGCGCAGAAATCTGCGCCTTTTTTATGGAGTTATCACCATGAAAATACTGCAAATTGCTGTGGGAATCATTCGCAACCCACAACATGAAATCTTTATCACCCAGCGTGCTGCTGATGCCCATATGGCAAATAAATGGGAATTCCCTGGCGGGAAAATTGAGCAGGGAGAGACTCCTGAGCAAGCGGTTATCCGTGAGCTTGAAGAGGAAGTGGGAATTATCGCACGTGCTCCGCAACTGTTTGATACCCTGGAATATGCATTCCCGGATCGCCACATTACGTTATGGTTCTATCTGGTTGAACAGTGGGAAGGGGAACCCTGGGGAAAAGAAGGACAACCCGGCAGTTGGGTTGTACTGACTGAAGACGATGCTGAAAAGTTTCCCCCGGCAAATGCACCCATCATCACAAAATTAATGCAGCAACGATTGGGCAACTGATTCATGAAACCGTACGGGCTATCATTACCCGTACGGTAACCCTGTCTTAGCGCTGTTCTTCACTCCAGTCATCGCTATCGGTAAGGTCCCCTGAGCTGGGGATACGCTTCTCTTCTGCCGCCCATTCGCCTAAATCGATCAACTGACAACGTTTCGAGCAGAAGGGGCGAAACGGGCTGGTTTCGTTCCACACCACGGATTTGCCACAATTGGGGCAATTAACGTGCATAATTTCAGACATTTCAGCTCCTTAGCAGCAGGCCAGTTCGAAATCCAGTCGTTCCGGGACGACACCGTGTTCGCTGTCGAGCGGCAAGAAACGAATAGCAAAACGGCTTTTATGACCTGAGATTTGAGGGAAGAGTTGAGTGGCCAGATCCAGCTTCAGGCGCAGCAGATCGGCATCTTCACCGTTGTCCTGGTAGAAACCATTGAGGCTGGTCTGTTTACGAAACTCGGCCGAATTACGAATAAGATCCAGAATCAATGACAGGGTATGCATAAGCGGTGCGAGGCTATCAAGCCAAACTTTAACCTGAGCGTCGCGGTGCTCCTGGGGCATATGAAGCCAGACATGAAGCGTAGGCAGGTCAAAGCTACAGCAACCGCCGGGGATACTTAAGCGCTGGCGCACAAGGCCAATCAGCCTGTCTTCACGCATCAGTTGCCCCACGCGTGGGGCGCTCATCAGCATACTACTCATCTCTTTCAATTGCAGGCGAATAGCCTCAATCCTGCTTAAATCAACACCAGGGACTTCAACCCAGGCTTTCAGCTTTCTCTGCTGGCGCTCAAGTTCTTTTAGCAACTCGGTACGGATATCACCGCGCTCAAACACATCCAACAGTTCCCCTGCATTACGGAAAAAATGTAACGCATCGGCATGATCGGCGAGAGGCAGACGGACGGTGAGTTGCTGGAGTAAAAACTCGATACGCAGCCAGGTACGCATCTTTTCATTAAGGGGGTGTTCAAATAATACGTCGGTCTGCATTAGGGAGTTTCCTGTGATACAGCCTGTGATGCAAAACCCAGATAGGTTGCATGCAGGCGGGCAACATCCGATGCGATTGCATCTGGTGCGCCATTATTGTCAATAACATCATCCGCGACGGCGAGCCGTTCTTCACGGGTGGCCTGCGCGGCAAGAATTTGCTCAGCATGCTCCCGGCTTACGCCGTCACGCTGCATGGTTCGTTGGATTTGTACTTCAGGCGAGACATCAATCACCAGGACTCTGTCGGCTTTTGTTTGTAATTGATTTTCAACCAGTAAGGGCACAACCCAAAGTACGTAAGGCGAAGTGGCTTCAGCCAACAGGCGTTGCGTCTGCTGATGAATAAGCGGATGCAGCAGCCCGTTGAGCCAGCTTTTTTCGAAAGGAGAGGCAAATACCCGGTCACGCAGTGCACGACGGTTAAGCGTGCCATCCTGATGAAGGATTTCTGTACCGAAATGTTTTTCGATTTCTGCTAGTGCTGGCGTTCCGGGTTCCACGACCTCGCGAGCAATAACGTCGGCATCCACAATATTGATGCCCTGTCTGGCAAACGCATCGGCAACCGTACTTTTTCCGCTGCCAATCCCGCCGGTTAATGCGACCGTGTAACCCATTGCGTTCTTTCTCAAAAAAATGTCTGCCCTGAAAATTAAACTGGCCTGTTTTTCACATCATCCGGTTGGCAATATAGCCAGCGTGAACAAGCGAAGCGCGGGAAGGGAATATGTATTTCCATGTTGAATCAATAGGTTGTAATTTAATCAATACAACACGATGTAATAACCCGAACAACCGCTCTTTCAACAGGTAAATTTATAGGATTGTAGCGTAAAAAAAGAGAATTTCGCAGTCTTGCGGAGTCCTTATTAGTGCGTATGATAGCGTCACTGGAGTTGTGTGTTTGCAAGTCTGCATTGTTCGCCATTAACCCCAGGAATCCGAAATGCGTATTGAAGAAGATCTGAAATTAGGTTTTAAAGACGTTCTTATCCGCCCTAAACGTTCTACCCTCAAAAGCCGTTCCGATGTTGAGCTGGAGCGCGAATTTACCTTTAAGCATTCAGGCATGCGCTGGTCTGGCGTACCGATTATCGCGGCCAACATGGATACCGTGGGTACCTTTGCGATGGCGAAAGCGCTGGCATCCTTTGATATCCTGACTGCGGTACATAAGCACTACTCTGTTGAAGACTGGAAAAGCTTTGTACAAAGCGAAACCGAATCCGTGCTGCGCCATGTGATGGTCTCTACGGGGACTTCTGATACGGATTTCGAAAAAACTAAACAGATTCTGGCACTGCATCCGCAACTGAACTTTGTCTGTATTGACGTTGCTAACGGCTATTCAGAGCACTTCGTACAATTTGTGGCAAAAGCGCGTGAGGCCTGGCCAACCAGAACCATCTGCGCGGGCAACGTTGTCACCGGCGAGATGTGTGAAGAGCTGATACTGTCGGGTGCTGATATTGTCAAAGTGGGTATTGGCCCAGGGTCCGTGTGCACCACACGTGTTAAAACGGGCGTCGGCTATCCACAGTTGTCTGCGGTCATCGAGTGTGCTGATGCGGCGCATGGCTTGGGTGGTCAGATTGTCAGTGATGGTGGCTGTACCGTGCCTGGTGACGTGGCGAAAGCTTTCGGCGGCGGCGCTGATTTCGTTATGCTCGGCGGTATGCTGGCAGGTCATGAAGAGAGTGGCGGCACCGTGGTTGAAGAAAACGGTGAAAAAGTCATGCTCTTTTATGGCATGAGCTCTGAGTCTGCGATGAACCGCCATGTTGGTGGGGTTGCGGGTTATCGTGCTGCGGAAGGCAAAACGGTCAAACTGGTTCTGCGTGGACCGGTGGAGAATACCGCCCGCGATATTCTTGGTGGTCTGCGCTCCGCCTGCACGTATGTAGGGGCCTCCCGCCTGAAAGAACTGACCAAACGTACAACCTTTATTCGCGTTCAGGAGCAGGAAAACCGCGTTTTCAATAGCCTCTGACCGTTCGCAGGCGTAGCGCTCTACGCCTGCTTCACCCTACGCCGCTCATTGCATCTCCTAAATGAAATATCGGCAGATACATCGCCACTACCAGTGTTCCAATGATGATGCCCGTCACTACGAGAAGCAGGGGTTCAAGCAGTGACGCCAGATTATCTGCCTGATGTGAGGTTTGCTCACTATGATGTTGCGCCAGATTTTGCAGCATAGTATCCAGCGCACCTGACGCTTCTCCCGTTCTCACCAATTGAATACAAAGCGGTGTAAACATGCCGCTGGCGTTCAGTGCTGTCGAAATGGCCTGGCCCTGCACAATCTCCTGATGTACCTCCCGGATTTTGTCCTGCCACCAGGGGCAGGTCAGGGTATTCACCACGCTTTCAAGGCCTTGCAGGAAGGTGATGCCCGAGCGCTGGGTCAGCGCCAACACCGTGAAAATCTGGCTTAATCGTTGCCCGCGAATCAACTGACCCATCTGCGGGCAGGCGAGAAGCACGCGCTGTCGATAACGCCGCCATCCCTGATGACGCCTTAACCCTGACAGTACGCTCACTCCCACGATGGTCAATAGCAGCAGCGGGATGCTGCACTGTTGCATAAGATCTGCAAAGGCGATGACACCGCGCGTCAGGGCAGGGAGGGGCGTATTGAAGGTCTGATAAATGGTGGCAAACTCCGGAAGCACCAGGTACACCATCGCCAGCACGACCACGAACGCCAGCGTGAGAATAATCAACGGATAACGCAGGGCTTTTTTCACTTTTCGGGAAAGCAGAAGTTGGGCTTTTTGCTGATCCGCAAGCTTAAAGCAACATTCGTCCAGGTTACCCGTTAACTCGCCCGTGTTCACCATCGTCAGGTAAAGAGGCGGAAAGACATCGGGCCACTGCGCCAGGGCCGTAGAAAAAGGTTCGCCCATCTCCAGTTTACTCGCCAGGGTATGCAGCAGTGCCTGCCATTGTAAAGAGGACTGCTGATTTGCCAGTAACGTCAGGCCTTCGGGAAGGGGTAAACCCGCCTGTAAAAGCGTGGCTAACTGACGCATGATCTCGCAGCTGTACTCGCCTCGCCATAACCTTGTGCGGACCGAATGGCGCTTGAGTGAGAGCGGATGAATGTGCTGCTGGTGCAAGTCGAGCATAACGTCCTGCCGTTGCGCCTCCCAGCTTGTACCCTGTACGAGTTGCCCTTCGCTATTCATTCCCGACCAGTGCCAGAGCGCTTTAGTGGCCATCAGGCATCCCCAGAACCCGCACCAATTCTTCAATACTGGTCAAGCCTGATTCAACGGCCTGGCACCCATTCTGAAAAAGCGTTGTCATTCCAGCCTGCCGGGACAATGTTTCGATTTCGGCAGCAGGCAGGCCACCGGCGATGGCATGACGGAGGGCGCTATTCACCTCCAGCACTTCAAATAATGCCACCCGACCATAAAACCCGTGATAACAGCGATCGCAACCTGATGCCTGCCAGTGTGGTAGCGGTCGGGGCCAGATAGAAGGGGGGACATGCGCGCTCTCCGTCATCCGTTGCCGACAATGCGGGCACAATTTTCTAACCAGCCGCTGCGCAATAACCAGTGACAACGCTGACGAGATCATCCAGCGAGCCACCCCCATTTGCTGGATACGTACCAGCGTTTCGGTCGTGGAATTTGTGTGCAGTGTAGAGAGTACCAGATGGCCAGTTTGCGCAGCTTTGATCGCAATTTCTGCTGTTTCACCGTCGCGGATCTCACCGATCATAATAATATCGGGATCCTGGCGGAGCAGCGCTCTGAGTACCGTCTGAAACGTCAGGCCAGCACGCGGGTTGATTTGGGTCTGATTCAAGCCCGGAAGGGGAATTTCCACCGGGTCTTCCACACTGCAAATATTGACGCCAGCATCGTTTCGGGCCTGTAAGGCGCTGTAGAGCGTCACGGTTTTACCGCTCCCGGTTGGTCCGGTCACCAGCATCAGCCCCTGAGGTTTATTCAGCGCTTCTTTAAACTGCGCAAGCTGCGGTTGCGTCATGCCGAGCTTAGTCAGATCCAGCGACTGACTAACCTGATGCAGCAGACGAAGCACTACCTTTTCTCCATGGCGGCAGGGCAGCGTGGCAATACGAAAAGAGACCTCCTGACCGGCGAGCATTACGCTGAACTGACCATCCTGCGGTACCCGGCGCTCAGCGATATCCAGATTCCCCAGCACCTTAAGGCGTGCTGTCAGTGTGCCTGCCAGCGTGCTGGAGAGGGGCGGCAAAGGGTGCAGCACCCCGTCAACGCGTAAACGGATACGGTAGTGGTGTTCACCGGGTTCGAAATGAATATCGGAGGCGCGTTGGGCCAATGCCTGTTCCAGCGTCTGGTTCAATAATGTCACTGCGGAACCGTTTTCTTCTGAAGCCGTTATCTGCGGCGCATCATTCGCCAGTTGAAAATGGCTGTCCATCTGCTCCTGGGTCCAGCACTCAATATCCACGCGTCGCTGAGTGGCGAATCGCAAGGCTTCCAGCAGTTCCGTTGAGGGTTCTCCAACAACGGCAATGTTGAGCATGTGGGCGTCGCTGGTGAGTAATATTGCCCGGTGGCGCTTACATAAGGTGTGCAGTTTGTCCTGTTGCATAGCGCTCTCCTTACTGGCTATTCACACGAAAAACATCTTCACAGGCCTGTTTTAGCGAGGTGTTATCGGTGGTTTCGCAGGTGCGGGACCAGCCGGACATGCCATCACTACCGCTCCACTGTGGCGTCATCACTACGCGCAAGCCATTGAGACTCTCCTGCCCCGTCAGCGTGATAACGCCTTTCGTCACCGTCATGGCGGAGACGTAACGGGTGGTTGCCGGGCTGGGGATGCCGTTGGCGCCACTATTGCAACTGTCTACGCCACCGTGATCCAACGCGCACAGTTCTACCGCTGTCCGATAGGGGACAAAGGTTTGCAACATATCGGTCATGGCGGCTTTGCGCAGGTAGTTCTGATAGGCGGGGATGCCGATGGCACTCAGGATGGCGATAATGCCGATCACCACCATCAGTTCAATTAAGGTGAATCCACGTTCTCTGTCCCTGTTCTGCTTCATATTCTGCTCCTTGTGTTAGTACAAACCACTCTGGCAGCAGAAGAGAAAACGAACGAGAAGGGAAAAACAGAACGTGGAAGGGGGTTCCACCGTTTTTAACGTCGTTACTGCGCGGTACAGAAAAATGACGAGGCGTCTCGCAAAAACCCTCTCCAGAAAGAGAGAGGGTCATGTCATTGTTCAGCGAAAACGCATGGATAAATCCAGCGCGCGCACATGCTTAGTCAGTGCGCCAACGGAGATAAAATCAACACCGGTCTCGGCGAACTCTCGAATCGTGTCGAACGTGACGTTGCCGGACACTTCAAGCCGGGCCTGACCGCGTGTGCGTTTTACCGCTTCGCGCATCTGTTCGGTTTTAAAGTTGTCGAGCATGATGATATCGGCACCGGCTTTTAAGGCATCGTCCAGTTCTTCAAGGGATTCAACTTCGACCTCAACCGGCACATCCGGGTGCAGCCAGAACGCTTTCTCTACCGCCTGACGTACTGAGCCTGAAGCGATGATGTGGTTTTCTTTAATCAAAAATGCATCGGAGAGGCCCAGGCGGTGATTCGCGCCGCCTCCGCAAAGCACCGCATATTTCAGCGCCGTACGCAGACCCGGCAGCGTTTTTCGTGTATCAAGCAGTTGGGTTGTGGTGCCTTCCAGCAGCGTCACGTAGCGGCGAACTTCGCTTGCAACGCCAGACAAGGTCTGCACGAAATTAAGCGCGGTACGTTCACCGGTCAGCAGAACGCGCGACGGACCCTGTAACTCAAACAGCGGCTGATTAGGCGTCACGGCATCGCCATCTGCCACATGCCAGGTTATCTGCACGTCATCGCCCGCAAGCTGAATGAAGACCTCTTCGACCCAGCGTTTCCCGCAAAACACGCCCTCTTCACGGGTGATGATCACCGCATGGGAGTGGTTGTCTGCCGGCAACAATTGCGCGGTAATATCATTACTGGCATCGACTTCACCACCCAGATCTTCGCGCAGGGCTTGCGCGACGGCGGCGGGGATGTCCAGCTCAATGCGTTGCAAAAGGGCGTCACGTCGGCTGTCAGGGTTATAACGGCGAGGCGGCATGATAAAACTCCAAAAAAGGTAGCTAATCAGAAAGTTAGAGTGTGTTCTGCGATTGAGGAGGTACTCAACTTACACTGACAGAACAGCGTCTGAACATGCTACTCTAGAGCGTGTATGAGCACCATAAATAAGGAGATCCTGCATGCTGTTAAATAAGGGCTGGCTGGTGGATGCGCGGCATGTGCCGTCCCCCCATTATGATTGCCGCCCCGATGACGAAACGCCTTCGCTGTTGGTGGTTCACAATATCAGTTTGCCGCCGGGGGAGTTTGGCGGTCCGTGGATTGACGCGCTATTTACCGGCACGCTGGATCCTGCTGCTCATCCTTTTTTTGCTGAGATTGTTCACCTGCGGGTCTCGGCACACTGCTTAATTCGCCGCGATGGCGAAATCGTTCAGTATGTCCCTTTTGATAAGCGTGCGTGGCATGCCGGTGTGTCGGTGTATGAGGGCCGCGAACGGTGTAATGATTTTTCAATCGGCATTGAGCTGGAAGGCACTGATAATCTGGCCTATACCGACGCGCAATATGCTCAACTGGCAAACGTGACCCGTGCACTTATCGCTAGTTATCCTAAGATTGCCAGTCACATGACCGGGCATAGCAACATTGCCCCTGTCCGCAAGACCGATCCTGGCCCGGCGTTTGACTGGGACCGTTTTCGCACACTTGTGGCGGATAACACAGAGAAGGAGAGTCCATGACATTGTTTACTATGCTGCTGGTGTTGATAGCCGAGCGGCTGTTTAAACTCGGTGAGCACTGGCACCTGGACCATCGGCTGGAAGTGGTGTTCCGCAAAATTAAGCGCTACTCCGTCTTCAGCACACTGCTCATGACCGCCTGCGCAATGTCGGTGACATTCCTCATTCTGCGGGCGCTGACCGGGCTCTTTTTCAATGTGCCGCTGCTGGTGGTCTGGATTCTACTGGGATTGCTGTGTATCGGGGCGGGAAAGGTGCGTATGCATTATCACGCGTATCTGAAAGCAGCCTCACGCAATGATGAACATGCGCACAACGCTATGGCGAGCGAACTGACGCTGATTCATGGTGTGCCGCCAGGGTGCAGTGAGCGTGAATATCTGCGTGAGCTACAAAATGCGCTGTTGTGGATTAACTTTCGTTATTATCTCGCGCCACTGTTCTGGTTCATTGTCGGCGGCGTTTGGGCACCCGTAACGCTGGTGGGTTACAGCTTCCTGCGCGCCTTGCAGTCCTGGCTTGCGCGCTATAAAACGCCCAATGAGCGCCAAAAATCAGGTATTGATGCCATTCTGCACGTGCTTGATTGGATCCCGGTTCGCCTGGCGGGCGTATTTTACGCGTTGATCGGCCACGGTGAAAAAGCGTTACCCGCCTGGTTCGCTTCTCTGGCTGACAGGCACTCTTCTCAGTATCAGGTACTGACGCGGCTGGCGCAGTTTTCGCTGGCGCGTGAACCTCATCTTGATAAGGTTGAGACGCCGAAAGCCGCCGTCTCGATGGCCAAAAAAACCTCGTTTGTGGTGGTCGTGGTGGTCGCCTTACTCACCATTTACGGCACGCTGATTTAACCGCGTGCCGTTATAATCGTCATACTTCAGGCTGCATGTGCGTTGGCTACGTCAGCGCACCCCAGTCGCCTAGTTAGCTATGCTGCTGGGGACTGACTGACTTGCCGCCTTCCTGCAATCAGAATTATTTAGAGTATAAATTTATTGCGTATCCGCAGACGGGATGCCGAAGTCGGGCATCCCGTTTTCTTGCCAGCGCACCAGCTTAAGACGGGTATGACGATTGGGGTCATACAGCGGGTCGCCTTCGATTTCCGTATAATTTCGCGCGTGATACACCAGCACGTCTTCACCTGACTCCGTTTGCGTAAAGCTGTTATGACCGGGGCCGTACTGACGGTTTTCATAGCTGGTTCTGAATACAGGATCCGCTGCTTTGTGCCAGTTCGCAGGATTTTGTGGATCGGCGCTGATATCAATCCACAGCAGCCCCATGCAGTAGTTTTCATCGGTGGCGCTGGCGGAGTAGCTGATAAACAGTTTGTCGCCGTGGAAGAGCACTGCCGGGCCTTCATTGACCAGAAAACCCCGGCACTCCCAGTCGTACTCGGGTTTGCTCAGCATGACGGGCTCGCCTTTGAGGGTCCAGGGATTCTCCATCTCTGCCAGATAGAGGTTTGAGTTACCGGCAATATGCGGTGATTTCTGCGCCCAAAGATACCAACGTTTTCCCTGATGAACGAAGGTGGTGGCGTCGAGTGCGAAGGTATCGAAAGGCGTTTTAACCTGACCTTTTGCAACCCAGGTTCCGCTCAAAGGATCGACGTCGGTACACTCCAGTACAAACATCCGGTGCTGGAACATGTTCAACTCATCCAGCGCTTTCGTCCAGGTAGCAGCAAAGTAGAGATACCACTTGCCATCGATATGATGCAGTTCTGGTGCCCAGATAAGTTCGCTCATTGGGCCGCTATCCGGCTTCCGCCAGACGGTGACCCCCTGCGCATCACGCAGACCTGCCAGGGTATCGGCTCTGCGGATTTCCAGGCGGTCATACTCCGGCACAGAGGCGACGAAATAATAGGTTCCCTCGTGATAGAGGATGTACGGATCGGCACGCTGTTCAATAAAGGGATTAGGCCAGTTCATTATGCTTTCCTTACTTGTTCCGCCGGTACGGTCTGGGTTTCACTCAGTTCGTGATAATTCACGCGGCGTTTTTCCAGGTCGGCCTGAATAGTTTTCATTAACTCACGATCCACTTTCAGCAAGCGAACCACCCCTGCTGTAATCAGGTAGCCCACACCCGGAATAATGGTGAACAACAACATAATGCCATTGATGGCGCTCGGGCTCTGCGCTTTGGCACCTGCGTCATAACCGTACCAGGAGAGCAGGAAGCCGACCATTGCTCCCGCAACCGCCAGCCCTACTTTCAGGAAGAACAAGTTGCCGGAGAAGCTGATGCCCGTAATACGTTTGCCGGTTTTCCATTCGCCGTAGTCGTCGACATCCGCCATCAGTGACCAGTGCAGTGGTGATGGGATCTGGTGCAGAATGTTAAGCAGGAAGTACAGCACCACAATCATCATGGTAGCTTTCGGATCGAAGAAGTAAAAAGCGCAGGAGAAAATTGCCAGCGCGATGTTGGTCCAGAAGAAGACTTTCAGTTTGCACCAGCGGTCGGTCAGCACCTTCGCCAGCATACTGCCGATCATCATGCCCACAACACCGAGGCTGATAAAGATCGTAGCGAAGTGGGTGCTTTCACCCATCACCCAGGTAACGTAATACATCGTGGCGGCCATACGGATAAAGCCGGGGCAGACGTTGCTCAACGTGAGGAGCAGTATCCGCACCCACTGGTCGTTCTTCCACACGTCTTTCATGTCTTTCTTCATGTCGTCATGGGTCGGCACTGCCGGACGAACACGCTCGCGCACCGTGGCGAAGCAGAAGAGGAACATGCACATGCCGATAAATGCCAGCACCGTCATCGCCATCTGGTAGCCTTTGGCTTTATCTTCGCCACCGAACCATTCCGCCATCGGCAGCAGCGTCAACGACAACAGCAGGGTCGCAATGCCCACCATCACAAAGCGGTAGGACTGACAGGCGACACGCTCTTTCGGATCGTTGGTGATCACGCCGCCCAATGAGCAGTAAGGAATATTGATGGCGGTATAGGTTAATGACAGCAGGAAGTAGGTGATGAAGGCATAGATAACCTTGCTATTGTAGGTCCAGTCAGGCGTGGTAAACATCAACACACTGAACACCGCATAAGGAAGCGCTATCCATAAAAGCCAGGGGCGAAAACGGCCATATTTACTTTGCGTACGGTCAGCAAGCGCCCCCATGATGGGGTCAGTGACGGCATCAATGACGCGGATGGAGAGCAACAATACGCCAACCAGGGCCGGTGCCAGCCCGAAAATATCAGTATAAAAATAGTTAACAAACAACATTATGGCGCCAAAGATGATGTTACATCCGGCGTCACCCATGCCATAGCCGATTTTCTCTTTAACAGACAGTTTAGTCGCGTCCATTGGCGATACTCCCAGTGAGATGTGGGAATAATTATTCGCCTGCTACACATAATTTGCGTTACAGGATGCTGGCAGAGACATGGACAAAACGGCTATGTAAAGGAAAGTGTGAGGAAGGTAACATTAGGGTAACAACCCTCTCCCGAATGGGAGAGGGGAGGGAACGGCATTAATGCGCTTTGGCTACTTTCGCCGTTTTCTTTTTGAACATATAACCGATGCCCAGGATCACCAGCCAGACCGGGATCAGGTAGACGGAGATCGCCATACTGTCGGTCATCAGCATGATCACCAGAACTGCCGCCATGAAGACCAGGCAGACCCAGTTGCCCAGCGGGTAAAGCAGTGCCGGGAAGCGAGTGGTGACGCCCTGTTGCTGTTTTGCACGACGGAACTTCATATGCGCCAGGCTTATCATCGCCCAGTTGATGACCAGCGCGGAGACCACCAGCGCCATCAGCAGACCAAATGCGGATTCTGGTGCCATGTAGTTGATTAACACACACAGTGCGGTAACCAGAGCAGAAACGATGATGGTGTTGACCGGAACGCCACGTTTATCCACGCTCAGCAGGGCTTTCGGTGCGTTGCCCTGTTGGGCCAGGCCGAACAACATACGGCTATTACAGTAAACGCAGCTGTTATAAACGGAGAGCGCGGCGGTTAATACCACGATGTTCAGTGCGTTAGCCACGAAGGTGTCCCCCAGTTCGTGGAAGATCAGGACGAACGGACTGGTATCGGCAGTGACGCGGGTCCACGGCATCAGGGAGAGCAGGACGGCCAGAGAGCCTACATAGAAAATCAGGATGCGGTAAATCACCTGATTGGTCGCTTTAGGAATGCTTTCGTGCGGGTTGTCGGCTTCTGCTGCGGTAATACCGACCAGCTCAAGACCGCCGAATGAGAACATGATGATCGCCATCATCATCACCAGCCCCGAAAGACCATTTGGCAGGAATCCACCCTGTTCCCACAGGTTACGTACCGTGGCCTGCGGGCCAGCATTACCGCTAAACAGCAGCCAGCCGCCGAACAGGATCATGGCAACCACAGCCACCACTTTAATAATGGCGAACCAGAACTCCATTTCGCCAAATACTTTTACGTTTGTCAGGTTAATGGCGTTGATAGCAATAAAGAAGACAGCCGCTGAAGCCCATGTGGGTATTTCAGGCCACCAGAATTGAATATATTTACCCACCGCGGTTAATTCTGCCATGGCGACCAGAACATACAGAACCCAATAGTTCCAGCCAGACGCGAAACCGGCGAAACCGCCCCAGTATTTATAGGCGAAGTGACTAAAAGAACCGGCCACCGGTTCTTCAACCACCATTTCGCCCAGCTGGCGCATGATCAGAAAAGCAATAAAGCCTGCAATGGCATAACCCAGAATAATACCCGGGCCTGCTGATTTAATGACTGACGCGCTGCCCAGAAACAGGCCAGTCCCGATAGCTCCGCCCAGCGCGATAAGCTGTATATGGCGGTTCTTAAGGCCGCGCTTAAGCTGATCGCCGTGCTGTTGACCTTCCATCATGAAACCTCGTGTGTGGTTATTATATGTACGCTGTCGTTTGCGTGTAATTAAGTAATTCCATTTTTTGTATTGTTTTATTTACGAAGCGCTGTTGTGAATTTTCATCCATCCCTTTCGTAAGGCTCAGAATAGTGATAAGCGCCTGCGTTTGCACCTGCTTTGTGAAGGGTTGATGACGACTTGAATAAAAAGAAACCATTTGTAAATCGCTTCGTTTTTGCCTGAAAAATAAGCATTGGATTTTTTATTCATTAATTTGACATAAGAATGCATATTTATTGATGCTGAACCGGTTCAAATTCGTTTGGAGGCGTTTCATTTTCGTTAAAACTGCCCCTTAAGTAGTAAAGGAGAGATTTGTGCAACGTTACATGTTTGAAACGTTATTTCTGTAACGTTGTTAAAATGTGCAGGGTTTACTGATTTCAATCAAAACCTGTATGGACATAAGGTGAATACTTTGTTACTTTAGCGTCACGAATATGAAATTGGTAAGACCAATTTACTCCGGGCGAATGGTAGAGACAGGGAACAATGGCCTACAGCAAAATCCGCCAGCCAAAACTATCCGATGTGATTGAGCAGCAACTGGAGTTTTTGATTCTTGAGGGGACGCTACGTCCCGGTGAAAAACTCCCTCCAGAACGTGAACTGGCTAAACAGTTTGACGTTTCTCGTCCTTCATTGCGTGAGGCCATCCAGCGTCTCGAAGCGAAAGGGCTCCTGCTTCGTCGCCAGGGTGGCGGTACCTTTGTTCAAAGCAGCCTCTGGCAGAGCTTCAGCGATCCACTCGTCGAATTGCTCTCCGATCATCCCGAATCCCAATTTGATCTGCTTGAGACACGTCATGCGCTGGAAGGCATTGCTGCTTATTACGCCGCATTGCGCAGCACGGAAGAAGACAAGGTCAGGATTGGAGAACTGCATCAGGCGATTGAGCTTGCGCAGCAGTCCGGTGACCTCGACGCGGAATCCAGTGCCGTCGTGCAGTATCAAATCGCTGTAACCGAAGCGGCGCATAATGTGGTGCTTTTGCATCTGCTACGCTGCATGGAGCCGATGTTGGCACAAAACGTTCGTGAAAACTTTGAATTGCTCTACGCGCGCCGCGAAATGCTGCCGCTGGTGAGCAAGCATCGCAGCAGTATTTTCGCTGCGATCATGGCCGGTGAACCGGAAGAGGCGCGTGAAGCCTCCCATCGCCACCTGGCCTTTATCGAAGAGATTTTGCTGGATCGCAGTCGTGAACAAAGCCGTCGTGAACGTTCACTACGTCGACTGGAACAGCAGCGAAAGAATTAGCATTTTCTGGTGGAGTTTGAGCCGGAAGAGTTGTAACTGAGAGCGCCAAATTCAGAGCGCGGCAACTAAACGCAGAACCTGTCTTATTGCACTTTTAGTTGTTCAAAATAATTTTGGCTGTATCGCGGCGGCAAGCGCGCGAATCCCACGGAGCATAGTGAACTATGTGACTGGGGTGAGAAAGCGAAGCCAACAAAGAGACAGCCAGAAGTATGAAGAACAAAGAGTGCAATGGGACAGGTTCCAGCTAAATCAACGTATTAGATAGATAAGGAATACCCCCCATGTCAGAACGTTTACAAAATGACGTGGATCCGATTGAAACTCGCGACTGGCTACAGGCGATCGAATCGGTAATCCGTGAAGAAGGTGTTGAGCGTGCTCAGTATCTGATTGACCAGCTGCTTTCCGAAGCCCGTAAAGGCGGTGTGAAAGTTGCCGCTGGTACCGGAGCTGGCAACTACGTCAACACTATTGCCGTTGAAGACGAACCGGAATACCCGGGGAATCTGGAGCTGGAACGCCGTATTCGTTCGGCCATTCGCTGGAACGCCATCATGACGGTTCTGCGTGCTTCCAAAAAAGACCTCGAGCTGGGCGGCCACATGGCGTCCTTCCAGTCTTCCGCAACTGTTTATGAAGTGTGCTTCAACCACTTCTTCCGTGCGCGCACCGAGAAAGACGGCGGCGATCTGGTTTACTTCCAGGGCCATATCTCTCCGGGCGTCTATGCACGTGCTTTCCTGGAAGGTCGTCTGACTGAAGAGCAGATGAACAACTTCCGTCAGGAAGTTCATGGCAAAGGCCTGTCTTCCTACCCGCACCCGAAACTGATGCCGGAATTCTGGCAGTTCCCGACCGTTTCTATGGGTCTGGGTCCTATCGGTGCAATCTACCAGGCTAAATTCCTGAAATACCTGGAACACCGTGGCCTGAAAGATACCTCTGAGCAGACCGTTTACGCCTTCCTCGGCGACGGTGAAATGGATGAGCCGGAATCCAAAGGTGCGATCACCATCGCCACCCGTGAGAAACTGGACAACCTGTGCTTCATCATCAACTGTAACCTGCAGCGTCTGGATGGTCCGGTAACCGGCAACGGCAAGATCATCAACGAACTGGAAGGCATCTTCGCAGGTGCTGGCTGGAACGTGATCAAAGTGATGTGGGGCGGTCGTTGGGATGAGCTGCTGCGTAAAGACACCAGCGGTAAACTGATCCAACTGATGAACGAAACCGTTGACGGCGACTATCAGACCTTCAAATCCAAAGACGGCAAATACGTGCGCGATCACTTCTTCGGTAAATACCCGGAGACCGCAGCCCTGGTTGCTGACTGGACTGATGAGCAAATCTGGGCACTGAACCGTGGTGGTCACGATCCGAAGAAAGTCTACGCTGCACTGAAAAAAGCGCAGGAAACCAAAGGCAAAGCAACAGTAATCCTGGCCCATACCATCAAAGGTTATGGCATGGGTGACACCGCCGAAGGTAAAAACATTGCGCACCAGGTTAAGAAAATGAACATGGACGGCGTGCGTTATATCCGCGACCGCTTCAATGTTCCGGTAACCGATGAGCAAGTTGAAAAACTGTCTTACATCACCTTCCCGGAAGGTTCTGAAGAGCACACCTATCTGCACGCCCAGCGTCAGAAGCTGAACGGCTACCTGCCGTCTCGTCAGCCTAACTTCACCGAGAAGCTGGATCTGCCTGCGCTGGCTGACTTCAAACAGCTGCTGGAAGAGCAGAACAAAGAGATCTCCACCACTATCGCTTTCGTTCGTGCCCTGAACGTGATGCTGAAGAACCCGTCTATCAAAGACCGTCTGGTTCCGATCATCGCCGATGAAGCGCGTACTTTCGGTATGGAAGGTCTGTTCCGTCAGATTGGTATTTACAGCCCGAACGGCCAGCAGTACACCCCGCAGGACCGTGAGCAGGTTGCTTACTACAAAGAAGACGAGAAAGGCCAGATTCTGCAGGAAGGGATCAACGAGCTGGGCGCAGGCGCATCCTGGCTGGCTGCTGCGACCTCTTACAGCACCAACAACCTGCCGATGATTCCGTTCTACATCTACTACTCCATGTTCGGTTTCCAGCGTATCGGTGACCTGTGCTGGCAGGCTGGCGACCAGCAGGCTCGCGGCTTCCTGGTAGGTGGTACTTCCGGTCGTACGACCCTGAACGGCGAAGGTCTGCAGCACGAAGATGGTCACAGCCATATTCAGTCTCTGACTATCCCGAACTGTATCTCTTATGACCCATCTTACGCGTACGAAGTGGCAGTCATCATGCATGACGGTCTGACTCGTATGTACGGTGAAGCGCAAGAGAACGTTTACTACTACATCACTACGCTGAACGAAAACTACCATATGCCTGCGATGCCGGAAGGCGCCGAGGAAGGTATCCGTAAAGGTATCTACAAACTGGAAACCGTTGCAGGTTCCAAAGGTAAAGTTCAGCTCTTAGGCTCCGGTTCTATCCTGCGTCACGTTCGTGAAGCGGCACAGATCCTGGCCAACGACTATGGCGTAGGTTCTGACGTTTATAGCGTCACTTCCTTCACTGAACTGGCGCGTGATGGCCAGGATTGTGAGCGCTGGAACATGCTGCACCCGCTGGAAACGCCACGCGTTCCGTACATCGCTCAGGTGATGAACGACGCGCCGGCTGTAGCATCTACTGACTATATGAAACTGTTCGCTGAGCAGGTTCGTACTTACGTACCGGCCGATGATTACCGCGTACTGGGTACTGACGGCTTCGGTCGTTCTGACAGCCGTGAAAACCTGCGTCACCACTTCGAAGTTGATGCTTCTTATGTGGTTGTTGCAGCACTGGGCGAACTGGCTAAACGTGGCGAAATCGACAAGAAAGTGGTGGCAGAAGCAATCACCAAGTTCAACATCGATGCAGATAAAGTTAACCCGCGTCTGGCATAAGAGGTAAAAGAACAATGGCTATCGAAATCAATGTACCGGACATCGGGGCTGATGAAGTTGAAATCACCGAGATCCTGGTCAAAGTTGGCGACAAAGTAGAAGCAGAACAGTCGCTGATCACCGTAGAAGGCGACAAAGCCTCTATGGAAGTCCCGTCTCCGCAGGCTGGCGTCGTAAAAGAGATCAAAGTCTCTGTCGGCGACAAAACTGAGACGGGCAAACTGATTATGATTTTCGATTCCGCCGACGGTGCAGCAGAAGCTGCACCTGCCAAGGCAGAAGAGAAGAAAGAAGCGGCTCCAGCGGCAGCACCTGCTGCTGCAGCGGCGAAAGAAGTTAACGTACCGGACATCGGTGGCGACGAAGTTGAAGTCACTGAAATCATGGTTAAAGTGGGCGACACCGTTGCTGCTGAACAGTCTCTGATCACCGTGGAAGGCGATAAAGCCTCTATGGAAGTGCCGGCTCCGTTCGCGGGCGTCGTAAAAGAGATTAAAATCAGCACGGGTGACAAAGTGTCTACCGGCTCCCTGATTATGGTCTTCGAAGTAGAAGGCGCTGCGCCTGCTGCTGCACCGGCTCAGGCTGCTGCACCGGCACAAGCTGCCGCACCGGCTGCCGCTGCGGGTCCAAAAGACGTCAACGTACCGGATATCGGTGGTGATGAAGTCGAAGTGACCGAAGTGATGGTGAAAGTGGGCGACAAAGTTGCCGCTGAACAGTCACTGATCACCGTAGAAGGCGACAAAGCGTCTATGGAAGTGCCTGCGCCGTTCGCGGGTACCGTTAAAGAGATCAAAATCAACACTGGCGACAAAGTGTCTACCGGTTCGCTGATCATGGTCTTCGAAGTGGAAGGTGCCGCACCTGCTGCGGCTCCGGCTAAACAAGACGCTGCTGCTCCGGCACCGGCTGCTGCACCGGCTCAGGCTGCTAAACCTGCTGCTGCCCCTGCGAAAGCAGAAGGCAAATCTGAGTTCGCTGAAAACGACGCGTACGTTCATGCGACCCCGCTGATTCGCCGTCTGTCTCGCGAATTCGGTGTGAACCTGGCGAAAGTGAAAGGTACAGGTCGTAAAGGCCGTATCCTGCGTGAAGACGTTCAGGCTTACGTGAAAGACGCTATCAAACGTGCTGAATCTGCACCCGCTGCGGGCGCTGCAACCGGTGGTTCTCTGCCAGGTCTGCTGCCGTGGCCGAAAATTGATTTCAGCAAGTTTGGTGAAGTTGAAGAAGTGGAACTGGGCCGTATCCAGAAAATCTCTGGTGCTAACCTGAGCCGTAACTGGGTTGTTATCCCGCACGTTACCCACTTCGACAAAACCGACATCACTGACCTGGAAGCGTTCCGTAAGCAGCAGAACGCAGAAGCTGAGAAGCGTAAACTGGATGTGAAATTCACCCCAGTGGTCTTCATCATGAAAGCCGTTGCTGCGGCCCTTGAGCAGATGCCACGCTTCAACAGCTCTCTGTCTGAAGACGCACAACGTCTGACGCTGAAAAAATACATCAACATCGGTGTTGCGGTTGATACGCCAAATGGTCTGGTTGTTCCGGTCTTCAAAGACGTGAACAAGAAGAGCATCACTGAGCTGTCTCGTGAACTGACCGTGATCTCCAAGAAAGCGCGTGATGGTAAGCTGACTGCTGGCGAAATGCAGGGCGGTTGCTTCACCATCTCCAGCATCGGTGGCCTGGGTACGACCCACTTCGCCCCGATTGTTAACGCGCCGGAAGTGGCAATCCTCGGTGTCTCCAAGTCTGCAATGGAGCCGGTCTGGAATGGTAAAGAGTTCGTACCGCGTCTGATGATGCCGATCTCTCTGTCCTTCGACCACCGTGTGATTGACGGTGCTGATGGTGCGCGCTTTATCACCATCATCAACAACACCCTGAGCGATATTCGCCGCCTGGTGATGTAACTGAAAAGCCGGCCAGTCGGCCGGCTTTTTACCTCTTAACCTTGCAGTGTCTGTGAGGTTATTAGCGAAACGAGAATTCGTGAGCCGTTTGTTGTTTCAAAATTGTTAACATTTTTGTAAACTGCGGGCGGATAGAACGTCCCGGTGGATAAAGGGCGACAAGTACCTGACTGCCGGAAATCAATAAGAGGTCATGATGAGTACTGAAATCAAAACTCAGGTCGTGGTACTTGGGGCAGGCCCGGCAGGTTACTCTGCGGCCTTCCGTTGCGCTGATTTAGGTCTGGAAACCGTTATCGTAGAACGTTACAACACCCTCGGTGGTGTTTGTCTGAACGTTGGCTGTATCCCTTCTAAAGCGCTGCTGCACGTTGCGAAAGTTATCGAAGAAGCCAAAGCGCTGGCTGAACACGGTATCGTCTTCGGCGAGCCGAAAACCGATATCGACAAGATTCGTACCTGGAAAGAGAAAGTTATCACTCAGCTGACCGGCGGCCTTGCTGGCATGGCGAAAGGTCGTAAAGTCAAAGTGGTTAACGGTCTGGGTAAATTTACCGGTGCCAATACCCTGGAAGTTGAAGGCGAAAACGGCAAAACCGTGATCAACTTCGACAACGCGATCATCGCGGCGGGCTCCCGTCCGATCGAACTGCCGTTTATTCCTCATGAAGATCCGCGCGTATGGGACTCCACCGACGCACTGGAACTGAAAACCGTTCCTAAACGCCTGCTGGTTATGGGTGGCGGTATTATCGGTCTGGAAATGGCTACCGTGTACCATGCGCTGGGTTCAGAGATTGACGTGGTTGAAATGTTCGACCAGGTTATCCCGGCTGCAGACAAAGACATCGTCAAAGTCTTCACCAAACGCATCAGCAAGAAATTCAACCTGATGCTGGAAACCAAAGTGACTGCCGTTGAAGCCAAAGAAGACGGTATTTATGTTTCCATGGAAGGTAAAAAAGCCCCTGCTGAAGCACAGCGTTACGATGCTGTACTGGTGGCAATCGGCCGTGTGCCGAACGGTAAAAACCTCGACGCAGGCAAAGCTGGCGTAGAAGTTGATGACCGTGGCTTCATCCGCGTTGACAAACAGCTGCGCACTAACGTGCCGCACATCTTTGCTATCGGCGATATCGTCGGTCAGCCGATGCTGGCGCACAAAGGTGTTCACGAAGGCCACGTTGCCGCTGAAGTTATCGCCGGTAAGAAACACTACTTCGACCCGAAAGTGATTCCGTCCATCGCGTACACTGAGCCAGAAGTTGCCTGGGTAGGTCTGACTGAGAAAGAAGCGAAAGAAAAAGGCATCAGCTACGAAACCGCCACCTTCCCGTGGGCTGCTTCTGGCCGTGCTATCGCTTCCGACTGCGCAGACGGTATGACCAAACTGATCTTCGACAAAGAGACTCACCGTGTCATCGGTGGTGCGATTGTTGGCACCAACGGCGGCGAGCTGCTGGGTGAAATCGGTCTGGCGATCGAAATGGGCTGTGACGCAGAAGATATCGCGCTGACCATCCACGCGCACCCGACGCTGCACGAGTCCGTTGGCCTGGCAGCCGAAGTGTTCGAAGGTAGCATCACCGACCTGCCGAACCCGAAAGCGAAGAAAAAATAATTTCGCTTCAGACTAAGCGCCTCTTCGGAGGCGTTTTTTTTATCTGCAATTTAGTGACTCACCGCGAATTATTTCTTCTCTGGTATAAATTTCGTCCACCTTCTGCCGATGTAACAATACTGAATCTCTATCGACGAAAGAGGGAGTTTTATCGTCATGGTTACCGGTATTAAATCGCCTTTGTCGACGATGTTATCGAATATGTCGTCTGCCACCCGCGTGGGCACGCCGCGGGTAACCAGTACTGCTGCGTCACCCACTGCGGCAAACGCCTCCACCAAAGTCACTTTTGGCAGCCAGACGCAGGACATCGCTGCCATTTACAGCCTGTCACCGCAAAAAATCAGCGCCAGCGCCTCCACGCAGGCAAATTCAATGATTACGGATCTGATGCAGTCGGCACGAGGTGGCGCTTCCGTTTCATCCTTCAGCGGCCTTGGGAGCGCACTGCTTGAGAATCTGAAGGAAAACCGGGGGGATTTCACACAAGCATTGACGGGAACCAACGCTGAGGCGAGCGTGGGATCGGTTGGCAAATCTGCGCTCTCGTTAGATATCACCACCCGTTCAGGCGCCACGGTGCATCTCACCCTGACGCAGCAAGATGATGGCATTGCGGTCTCCGTCAAAACCGAGGGTAATCAGCTTAATGATGAAGAAGCGGAAGCGGTGGCCTCGCTAGGTAAAGCATTCCAGTCGGTAGTCGATGGGCTGGGCAAACAGCCGCCTGAACTCGATATCTCAGGGCTGACGAAATTTAACAGCAGCGTGCTCAAGTCAATTGACTTGAAAACCGATGTCCGCAACGGAGACGACTCACTTCAGTCGCTCAACTTCCACACCGACAGCAGTGAAAGTTGGATAGCGTATCAGGATGCTGACTTCTCCCTGAAAATGACCAGCGATCGCAGCGCCAGCAACGACCCGGGTGACCGGGTGGCCCAGCAAATTGCGCTTGCCGCCTACGATAAGCAATTTGATAAAGCGCGAATCGACGGGCACGGTGACAGAAACCAGATGGATCTGTTGAAGTCGGTGTTCCATGCGTTAAACACGCCGCAGAGCGAAAGTATTGATGTCACCGGCAAGTCCGCAGAAGTGCGTACGGGGGCAAGCAGCAGTTCACCTGCAAAAGGGTTGAATGATTTTTCCCTTTCACTGACTCAAACGTCGAAGTCGATCAACCCGGCGCGTGCGGATGAAAAAGAGAGCTTCTCGTACCAGGCTTCACAAACCACTGAAGAGAGCCTGAGTTATGACGGCTCTCGCAGCGTGAAACAGACGGCGCATAACCACTTAAGCGCCTCATGGTACCAACAACTGGACCCGTCTATTCCGCTGTCGTTGAACAAAGACAAGACGTCACAAAACTACATTTATCACACGCTGGAAAATGACGAAGTCAATACCACTACCCTGAACTACAACAGCAAAGGGCAACTGGCGAGCGTCAGGAATCAGATTCAGGTGAATAACCTGGAGACGATGAAGAAGTATGTGATGGGCGATCTGATGGATGAGATAAATACGCCGGAAAAATACAACCGTGAGACGGTTAAAAAGCTACTGAGTGATTTGTAAGCCAATGAGAAATGGTCCTTCGGGGCCATTTGCTCTGGTTTTTAACGTGTAATCTGTTTCCACAAAACCGTATTTCCTCTGCTTTATTCTGCCCTTAACGATTCAGCTAATTTTTAATGTTGCTTTTTTGTAAACAGATTAACACCCCCTATAAATCCTGCTATGCTGCCGTCGCGGTATCGCGGATTTACCCTACAAACTGCTGTCTCACAGGAGCGTGAAGAGAATCGCCTGCCGCATTATGACAATGAGAGCGAGGAGAACCGTCGTGCTAGTAGAATACCGTAAGCACGTAGCCGAACGTGCCGCTGAGGGGATTGCGCCAAAACCATTAGATGCAACCCAAATGGCCGCACTCGTAGAGCTGCTGAAGAACCCGCCTGCTGGCGAAGAAGATTTCCTGTTAGACCTCTTAACCAACCGTGTCCCGCCAGGCGTTGATGAAGCCGCCTATGTCAAAGCGGGTTTCCTTGCTGCTATCGCCAAAGGCGAAGCCACCTCCCCACTGGTCAACGCAGAGAAAGCGATTGAACTGCTGGGCACGATGCAGGGTGGTTACAACATCCATCCTCTGATTGACGCCCTGGACGATGCCAAACTGGCACCGATTGCGACCAAAGCCCTGTCCCATACGCTGCTGATGTTCGACAACTTCTATGATGTAGAAGAAAAAGCTAAAACGGGCAACGCGTATGCCCAGCAGGTGCTGCAATCCTGGGCTGATGCTGAGTGGTTCCTGAGCCGTCCGGCTCTGGCGGAAAAAATTACCGTTACCGTCTTTAAAGTGACGGGTGAAACCAACACCGACGATCTCTCTCCGGCACCGGATGCCTGGTCCCGCCCGGATATCCCGCTGCACGCCCTGGCGATGCTGAAAAACGCCCGCGAAGGCATTGAACCGGATCAACCCGGTGCCGTTGGCCCGATCAAGCAAATCGACGCGCTGGCGAAAAAAGGCTTCCCGCTGGCCTACGTTGGTGACGTTGTGGGTACCGGTTCTTCCCGTAAGTCTGCAACCAACTCTGTTCTCTGGTTCATGGGCGATGATATCCCTCATGTGCCGAACAAACGCGGCGGCGGTCTTTGCCTCGGTGGCAAAATTGCGCCTATCTTCTTCAACACCATGGAAGATGCGGGCGCGCTGCCAATCGAAGTGGACGTAAACGACCTGAATATGGGCGACGTCATTGACGTTTATCCATTCAAAGGTGAAGTGCGTAACCACGAAACCAACGCCCTGCTGGCGACCTTCGAACTGAAAACCGATGTGCTGATCGACGAAGTCCGCGCCGGTGGCCGTATTCCGCTGATTATCGGCCGTGGGCTGACCACCAAAGCACGTGAGTCGCTGGGTCTGCCGCACAGTGAGGTGTTCCGTCAGGCGAAAGACGTGGCGGAAAGCAGCCGTGGCTACTCGCTGGCGCAAAAAATGGTCGGTCGCGCATGCGGCGTGAAAGGTATCCGTCCGGGCGCCTATTGCGAACCGAAAATGGCCTCCGTAGGTTCTCAGGACACCACCGGTCCAATGACCCGTGATGAACTGAAAGACCTGGCGTGCCTGGGCTTCTCTGCCGATCTCGTGATGCAGTCGTTCTGCCACACGGCGGCTTATCCGAAGCCGGTTGACGTGACCACGCACCATACGCTGCCGGACTTCATCATGAACCGTGGCGGTGTGTCACTGCGTCCGGGCGATGGGGTTATCCACTCCTGGCTGAACCGCATGCTGCTGCCGGATACCGTAGGTACCGGTGGTGACTCTCATACCCGTTTCCCGATCGGTATCTCCTTCCCGGCAGGTTCTGGGCTGGTGGCCTTTGCCGCAGCGACCGGCGTAATGCCGCTGGATATGCCGGAATCTGTTCTGGTGCGCTTTAAAGGCGAAATGCAGCCGGGTATTACTCTGCGCGACCTCGTACATGCTATTCCGCTGTACGCCATCAAGCAGGGCCTGCTGACCGTTGAGAAGAAGGGCAAGAAGAACATCTTCTCTGGCCGTATCCTCGAAATCGAAGGGCTGCCGGATCTGAAAGTTGAGCAGGCTTTCGAGCTGACCGATGCGTCTGCTGAGCGTTCTGCTGCAGGCTGTACCATTAAGCTGAACAAAGATCCGATCATTGAATACCTCAACTCCAACATTGTTCTGCTGAAGTGGATGATCGCGGAAGGCTACGGCGATCGTCGTACGCTGGAGCGTCGCATTCAGGGCATGGAAAAATGGCTGGCGGATCCGCAGCTTCTTGAAGCAGATGCGGATGCCGAATACGCCGCGGTGATCGACATCGATCTGGCCGACATTAAAGAACCTATTCTGTGTGCGCCTAATGACCCGGACGATGCACGTCTGTTGTCTGATGTTCAGGGCGCGCAGATTGATGAAGTGTTCATCGGTTCCTGCATGACCAACATCGGCCACTTCCGTGCGGCTGGTAAACTGCTGGATGCCCATAAAGGCCAGCTGCCGACCCGCCTGTGGGTTGCGCCGCCGACGCGTATGGACGCCGCGCAGTTGACCGAAGAAGGCTACTACAGCGTGTTTGGTAAGAGCGGTGCGCGTATTGAAATTCCGGGCTGTTCCCTGTGTATGGGCAACCAGGCGCGCGTAGCGGACGGTGCAACGGTGGTCTCCACCTCGACCCGTAACTTCCCGAACCGTTTAGGGACCGGCGCGAACGTCTATCTGGCCTCTGCGGAGCTGGCGGCGGTCTCTTCTCTGCTTGGCAAGCTGCCGACGCCGGAAGAGTACCAGACCTACATTGCGCAGGTTGATAAGACGGCGGTGGACACCTACCGTTATCTGAACTTTGACCAGTTGAACCAGTACACCGAAAAAGCCGACGGGGTTATTTTCCAGACGGCGGTGTAAGGGGCTCCCCTCACCCTGACCCTCTCTTTGTGGGAGAGGGGCTGGTGGTGATTTTCTCCCTCTCCCTGTGGGAGAGGGCTGGGGTGAGGGCATCCCGCTTTTCTCCCTCTCCCTGTGGGAGAGGGCTGGGGTGAGGGCATCAGACTGCACCCAAGCTAAAGCTAAAGCTAAAAGCGGAGAGCCTTCTCCGCTTTTTTATTGCATCCTTCCCATCGCCACGCTTTTTTTCTTCCGTTGTGCTGCGATAATTAACAGATGGGCTGACGCTAAGCCTGCATGAGGAAGAAATTATGGATTATGAATTTTTGCGTGACATTACCGGTGGGGTAAAAGTCCGTATGTCGATGGGCCACGAAGTCGTGGGGCACTGGTTCAATGAAGAGGTGAAAGAGAACCTAGCGCTGCTGGATGAAGTGGAACAAGCGGCAAAAACCGTGAAGGGCAGTGAGCGCTCCTGGCAGCGTACCGGCCACGAATACACTCTATGGCTGGACGGGGAAGAGGTGATGGTGCGTGCCAACCAGCTCGAGTTTTCCGGCGATGAAATGGAAGAAGGAATGAACTATTACGATGAGGAGAGCTTCTCGCTTTGCGGCGTTGAAGACTTCCTGCAGGTTGTCGCTGCGTACCGTAAATTCCTGAGCCAGCGCTAGTCTCTTCCGTCGGGCAATGAGGCCAGTGCGTGCTCGTTGCCGCCCGACATACATCTACTGAAAAACGTCAGACGTTTTTCGCATTTCCCTTTGGCCTTAAATTACGTTTTTATGGTCTTCCGGACACGTCACGGAGACGATCATGAAAGCGTTTATTTCTCGTTATTTTTTGGGTAACACCGCGCGTGAACAGCGCGATGATGCGGAACATAATAGTCGGCGCGTCATGGAATCGCTCCTGGCCGTGGCCAGCCTTTATGGCGTAGACATTGCGAATGTGGACGTGGAGTGGTTCCATGACCAAACAACACGCTGAGCATCGCTTCACGCGAGAAATGTACTGGAATGAGCGATGCGCTCTGGCTGAACCTCTGGCGCTTCCCTGCGCCAGCGTGTCTTACACGGCGGGAATATTGCGACCGTAGTAAATTTCTCGCATTTCTTTCCATAACGCCGCGGTAATCTCTTTGCGCTCCTGCGCGGTCAGATCTTCCGGGCGGGTATGAAACATGTAGTGTTTCAAATCAAACTCTTTGAGTAACATCTTGGTATGAAAGATGTTTTCCTGGTAAACATTCACATCCACCATGTCATACAGCGACTTCATATCATCGGACATAAAGTTCTGAATCGAATTAATTTCATGATCGATAAAATGCTTCATGCCGTTCACGTCGCGCGTAAAGCCCCGCACGCGGTAATCCACGGTGACAATATCGGATTCCAACTGATGAATCAGGTAGTTCAGCGCTTTTAGCGGTGAAATGACGCCACAGGTCGAGACCTCAATATCCGCACGGAAAGTACAAAGTCCGCCTTCTGGGTGGCTTTCGGGATAGGTGTGCACGCAGATATGGCTTTTATCAAGATGGGCGACCACGGCTTCCGGCAGCGGGCCCGGATGCTCTGTTTTATCTATAAGCTGCGGATCAACGGGCTCTTCACTCACCAGTATGGTGACGCTTGCCCCCTGAGGTTCATAATCCTGACGGGCGATGTTGAGAATATTGGCACCAATGATATTGCAGGTCTCGGTCAGGATCTCCGTCAGGCGATTGGCGTTGTACAATTCGTCGATATAGGCGATGTAACCGTCGCGCTCTGCTTCTGTTTTGGCGTAACAGATGTCATAAATACAAAAACTCAGACTTTTCGTCAGGTTGTTAAAGCCATGCAGTTTCAGTTTTTTCAATTTCTTCTCTTCTCCCTAAGACAACGATGACGAGAGCGCGTCTTGCAGGTACTGAGGTAAGGCGAAAGCAGCAGTGTGAATAGCCGGGGTGTAATAACGGCAGGTTAAACCTGCAGCGTGGAACCGCGCCTGAATAATTTCAGTGGAGAGGGTGCGCAGCGCTTCGTTATCCGTTGCCCATGCAAAGGTCATAATGCCGCCATAATATGTTGGGATAGCCGCCTGGTAAAAGCTCACGTCAGCAAAGTAGTGGCCGAGTTTACGGTGGCTGTCGAGTGCCTCATCCTGCTGCAGGAAGCAGACGCCATTCTGCGCCACAAAAACGCCACCGGGGTTCAGGCAGCGCTTGCAGCCTTCATAAAAAGCTGAGGTGAAGAGGCTTTCACCAGGGCCGACCGGATCGGTGCAGTCAGAAATGATCACATCAAACGTTTGTGTCGTTTGGGTGACGAAATTAACGCCATCATCAATCACCAACTCAAGACGGGGATCGTCAAAGGCACCGGCATTGTGTTTAGGCAGATACTGACGGCAGAAAGAGACCACGCCGGCATCGATTTCCACCATGGTGATGGTTTCGATATTTTTGTGGCGGCTCACTTCACGCAGCATGGCACCATCGCCACCGCCGATGATCAGCACATGTTTGGCGCGACCGTGGGCCAGCAGCGGTACGTGGGTCATCATTTCGTGATAGATGAATTCATCGCGCTCGGTGGTTTGCACCACGCCGTCCAGCGCCATTACGCGGCCAAAAGCAGCGTTTTCGAAGATGATAAGGTCCTGGTGCTCGGTTTTTTCATGATACAGCACCTGGTCTACAGCAAAGTATTGTCCAAACTGATCGTGCAGCGTTTCATGCCACAGGGTATTGTCGGCCATCGGTTGCTCCTTTGTTAACATCTGCTCAAACAAGGCGCAACATCATAGCTAACTCTGACCGTTGTTGCACGGCCAGGGCGTCAACACACGAAGAGATTACTTGACGTAGGCGAGCAGGCTGAGTGAGTCGCGCGCCAGCGCTTTGCACTTTTTAGCGGTAGGAATGCCAATACCACTCAGATCGCGATAGCTCTCTTCGCCCAGGGATTTCATATCCCAGGTGTCGTAGTTCGTGAGATCCCACTGATTCTGTTGCGCGAAAAAGACCAGCGCGCGGCGGATTTGGCCATTAGGCAGGTTATTGTAGCCGCAATCATTTTTCAGAAAGACAAATACCGCCGTAAGATCGGCCATATCTTCCGCTTCGGATTCATTAAGGGCATAGCTATTAGCGGAGACAGCCAGCAGGCTGCCAAACAGGACTGATCTGAAAAGCGTCTTCATTGTTCATACCACGGCGTAACGGAAATTAAACGTTAGCACACTGCAGGCGAGGCGACGATATTTATTATTGTCCGATAATGACCTCTTTTCTTGACCTTCCGCCAGGGGGAGGGTTTATGCTCAAAACCTCGCCTGCAAAAGAAAAGGAAGCGCAGATGCAACGTCGTGATTTTTTGAAATATTCTGCCGCACTGGGCGCGCTCAGTGCGCTACCGCTCTGGAGCCGAACGGCGCTGGCGGCTGACAGACCCGTGTTAGCCATTCCTGAATTGTTGCTGCCCGATGCGCAAAACCACATCCAGCTTAGCGTGCAGGCGGGCACGTCGACCTTTGCCGGTAAACCCGCAACCACCTGGGGCTATAACGGCAACCTGCTGGGGCCGGCACTCAGATTACGCCGGGGCAAAGCGGTTAAGGTTTCCATACGTAACACCCTTGCTGAGGAGACAACGCTTCACTGGCACGGGCTTGAAATCCCCGGCGAGGTGGACGGCGGGCCGCAGGGTGTGATTAAACCTGGCACCAGCCGCACGGTCAGTTTCACACCTAATCAGCCTGCGGCAACCTGCTGGTTTCATCCCCATCAGCATGGCAAAACCGGTCGCCAGGTGGCGATGGGACTCGCAGGCCTGGTAGTGATTGATGATGATTATAGCCAGACGCTGCGTCTGCCCCAGCAGTGGGGGATCGATGATATTCCCGTCATCATGCAGGACAAAAAATTCACCGCCGACGGGCAGATTGATTACCAACTGGATGTAATGAGTGCCGCGGTGGGCTGGTTCGGTGACACCTTGCTGACCAACGGCGCTATCTACCCCCAACATGCGGCCCCGCGCGGCTGGCTGCGTCTGCGTTTGCTCAATGGTTGTAATGCCCGCTCGCTGAATATTGCTACCAGCGATAATCGTCCGTTATATGTGGTTGCCAGCGACGGCGGACTACTCGCGGAGCCGGTCAAGCTCAGCGAGCTGGCGATACTGCCCGGCGAGCGTTTTGAAGTGCTGGTGGAAAACCGCGACCGCGCGCCCTTTGATATTGTCACCTTGCCGGTGACCCAGATGGGCATGGCGGTTGCTCCTTTCGATAAACCACACCCACTATTGCGCATTCAACCGCTGATGGTGACGGCGTCTGCAACCCTGCCTGATACGCTGGTAACCGTCCCTGCCATCCCCGGACTTGATGGTGTTAGTCAACGCACGCTGCAACTTTCCATGGATCCCATGCTCGACATGATGGGGATGCAGGCGTTGCAGCAAAAATATGGCGATGCGGCAATGGCTGGCATGAGTATGCACCACGGTCAAATGAATCACGGCCAGATGAGTCATGGCCAAATGAATCATGGTCAAATGGAACACGGTAAGAGCGGGTTCGATTTCCACAACGGCAACCGGATCAATGGCAAAGCTTTCGATATGACGACCCCGGCATTTGCCGCAGAACAAGGCACCTGGGAGCGTTGGGTGATTTCAGGCGAAGGGGACATGATGCTGCATCCGTTCCATATTCACGGTACGCAGTTCCGTATTTTGTCGGAGAACGGTAAGCCGCCTGCCGCTCATCGCTCTGGCTGGAAGGATATGGTGAATGTGGAAGGGGCGCGCAGCGAAGTGCTGGTGAAATTTAATCATCACGCCCCGAAGGAATCGGCTTATATGGCGCACTGCCATCTGCTGGAGCACGAAGATACGGGGATGATGGTAGGGTTTACGGTTTAAAATGGGGGAGGCCTGATGCCCTCACCCCGGCCCTCTCCCACGGGGAGAGGGAGAAAACACTAAAAAAGGCAACTTACGTTGCCTTTTTGCTTTTGACCCTGTGCGGCCTGATGCCCTCACCCCGGCCCTCTCCCACGGGAGAGGGGGAAAACACTAAAAAAGGCAACTTACGTTGCCTTTTTGCTTTTGACCCTGTGCGGCCTGATGCCCTCACCCCGGCCCTCTCCCACGGGGAGAGGGAGAAAACACTAAAAAAGGCAACTTACGTTGCCTTTTTGCTTTTATTTCGTGTCGTCCGGCAGTGCGTAGGCAACAATATAGTCGCCCATTTTGGTACCAAACGAACCGTGACCGCCGGCGGAGATGACAACGTACTGCTTGCCATTCACTTCATAGGTCATCGGCGTTGCCTGACCACCCGCAGGCAGACGGCCCTGCCACAGTTTTTCGCCATTGCTCATATTGTACGCGCGCAGGTAGTTATCTGCGGTTGCGGCAATAAACAGCACGTTACCGGCGGTGGAGATCGGGCCGCCCAGCATCGGCATACCCATATTGAACGGCACCGGAACTGGCATCGGGAATGGCATGCTGTCCTGCGGTGTACCAATACGTTTTTTCCACACTACCTGGTTGGTTTTCAGATCCAGGGCAGAAATATAACCCCATGCTGGCTGTTTACACGGCAGACCGAACGGAGAGAGGAACGGATTCAGCGTCACGCCAAACGGCACACCGTACTGCGGCTGAATACCGGATTCGGTACCGCTGCCTTTAGCGTCCTTCGGCTGCTCCATTGGGTTACCCGGACCACGCGGAATCAATTTCGAAACAAACGGCAGGGCCATTGGGTTAGCAATCGCAACCTGACGATTCGGGTCAACGGAAATGCCGCCCCATTCGAACATCCCCAGGTTACCCGGGAAGACCAGCGTGCCTTGCTCTGATGGCGGCGTAAAGATGCCTTCATAGCGCAATTGGTGGAACATCACGCGGCACACCAGCTGGTCGAACATGGTGGCGCCCCACATATCCGCACCGCTCAGATCTTTCTTCGGACGGAAGCTGAGATCAGAGAATGGCTGGGTTTTGGTGACGTAATCGCCTTTGGCTGCACCCTGTGGAACCGGTTTTTCCGGTGCCGGAACAACCAGTTTACCGTTAGTACGATCCAGCACGAAGATGTTACCGGTCTTCGCAGGGGCGTAAATCACGGGGACGGTTTTGCCGTTAACGGTGATATCCGCCAGCGTCGGCTGAGACGGCATATCCATATCCCACAGATCGTGGTGAACGGTCTGATAACTCCAGGACAATTTACCGGTGGTCGCATTCAGCGCCACGATGGAGCTGGCATAACGTTCCTGCTCAGGTGTGCGGTTACCTCCCCAGATATCGGGTGTCGTAACGCCCATCGGCAGATAAACCAGATCCAGTTTCGCGTCATACGCGGCCGGTGCCCAGGAGTTAGGTGAGTTAAAGGTGAAGGTGTGTTCGTCCGATGGAATCGCGTTAGGATCTTTCGCGCCCGGGTCGAAGGCCCACAGCAATTTACCGGTGTTAACGTCAAAACCACGGATAACCCCGGAGGTTTCGCGCGTAGAGAAGTTATCGGTGACTGAACCGGCAATCACGATCACTTTATCGGTGATAATCGGCGGCGAGGTCGGCTCATACAGACCCGGCGTGGTATCCGGCATGTTGGTCTGCAGATTCAGAATACCTTTGTTGGCAAAGGTTTCGCACGGCTTGCCCGTTTCGGCATTCAGAGCAAACAGACGACCATCGTTGACCGGCAGCATGATACGGCGCGGGCAGTCTGCAACGACATCCGGGCTGGCATTTTCAGCACGTGCTTCATGGTAAGAAACGCCACGGCAGGTAACATGCTGGAAGGACTGATTAGCATTCAACTGTGGGTCGAAATGCCACTTCTCCTTACCGGTCGACGCATCCAGGGCAAACAAGCGCTGGTGTGCGGTACACAGGTAAAGGGTGTCGCCCACTTTAATTGGCGTCACTTCGTTGGTCAGTTCACCCGGATCGGTCGGCAGCTTCAGGTCACCGGTGCGGAACACCCAGGCTTCCTTCAGATTTTTGACGTTATCGGCGTTAATTTGCTTGAGCGGGGAATAGCGCTGGCCTTCCTGATTACGACCATAGGCCGGCCAGTCGCCATCAGCCACCTGCGAAATCGCTGCCGCAGGCGTTGAGTCTGCGCTCAGCGTGCCTTTGACTTCCTGGGGATCGTTAAAACCAGCCCAGGTCAGCATTCCGCCGCTGATTAACAGCGCAACCAGCAGCGCGGCAACGGCGCCGCCTGAAGGAATAAACAGTCGACGCCAGACAAAAGGCAAGATCAGCCAGATGCCGAAGAAGACCAGGATATCGCTGCGTGGCGTCAGCGCCCAGAAGTCAAAGCCGACCTCCCATACGCCCCAAATCATGGTGGCCAGCAGGAATGCAGCATAGAGCCACAATGCAGAGCGCTTACGCTTCCATAACAGCGCGGTCACGCCAAGCATCACCACCCCTGCAATAGGGTAGTACCAGGAACCACCGATGGAGACAAGCCAGACCCCACCAATGAGTAAATAAAGCCCGCATAGTGCGGCGAACAACGACGTCAGGGTCACCAGGAGCCCTGACTGTTGCGGTTTTGTTTCTGCCATAGAAAGTTACTCACCAAATTCATTAATGTTTTAGTAGCAACTAAGTATAGGATTTAACAAGTGTGATCGTCATCACAAATTGAGCTTTATCGACAGATAAACATCAGAAATGCGTTTGCTGGTATACTGCACGCCTTGCGCTTCAATAACCGGAACTCTGGTGCCGTTATTGATTGATTTGTTTTTTAAATCATATGGTTAGTTAAAAATGAAACATACTGTTGAAGTGATGATCCCGGAAGCCGAGATCAAAGCGCGTATCGCGGAACTGGGTCGTCAAATCACCGAACATTACCAGGACAGCGGCAGCGAAATGGTGCTGGTAGGCCTGCTGCGCGGTTCGTTCATGTTCATGGCCGACCTGTGCCGTGAAGTGCAGGTCCCTCATGAAGTCGATTTTATGACCGCTTCCAGCTACGGCAGCGGCATGTCCACCACCCGCGATGTGAAAATCCTCAAAGACCTGGATGAGGATATTCGTGGTAAAGACGTTCTGATCGTCGAGGATATTATCGACTCGGGTAACACGCTCTCGAAAGTGCGTGAAATTCTGAGCCTGCGTGAGCCGAAATCGCTCTCCATCTGTACGCTGCTTGATAAGCCTTCACGCCGTGAAGTACAGGTAGAAGTGGAGTATATCGGCTTCTCCATTCCTGATGAATTTGTGGTGGGGTATGGCATTGACTACGCTCAGCGCTACCGTCACCTGCCGTATGTCGGCAAAGTGGTGATGCTGGACGAATAAGCACAAAAAAGCCGGGATTAACCCGGCTTCGTTTTACAGGCCGGCATAATACCGGCTTGAAAGCATTACTTGTGATTGATGTGTTTCTTGCTGAGGTTTGACAAACCCTGGCGATAACGCTGTTCGAGCACGCTGCGGTCGGTTGCTGTCACTTCCAGGTCACGCAACAAACCATCGTGAATACCGTACGCCCAGCCGTGAATCGCCACTTTCTGACCACGCTTCCAGGCTGACTGCATAATCGTCGAGTGGCCGAGGTTATAAACCTGTTCCATGACGTTCAGCTCGCAAAGCGTATCCAGACGACGCTCCTCCGGCATTTCATCGAGCAGTGCGCTGTGTTTGAACCAGATATCACGAATGTGCAGCAGCCAGTTGTTAATCAGCCCCAGTTCCGGGTTTTCTACCGCAGCCTGCACACCGCCGCAGCCGTAGTGGCCACAAATGATGATATGCTCAACTTCCAGTACGTCGACCGCGTACTGCACAACGGAGAGGCAGTTAAGGTCGGTGTGAATGACCAGGTTTGCAACATTTCGGTGTACAAAAAGTTCACCTGGTTCCAGACCAGTGAGACGCTCGGCAGGAACGCGACTGTCAGAACATCCAATCCATAGAAAGCGCGGCTTTTGTGCCTGCGCCAACGTTTCGAAGAATCCTGGATCCTCTTCCACCAGCATTTTTGACCATAGTGCATTGTTGCTGATGAGTGTATCTATGTCTTTCATGGAAGTTAACGACCTGTAACTAAAGAAGTGCGTTGCGCTAATATAGGTCAACTCCATTTTTTTTTAAACCACACATTCGAGTGTAAAAAAAAGGTAAGTGAAAATTCATGACCATTGCACTGGAGCTTGAGCAGCTTAAAAAAACCTATCCGGGCGGCGTCCATGCGCTGCGGGGTATTGATCTTAAAGTAGAAGCGGGTGATTTTTATGCCCTCCTGGGGCCTAACGGCGCGGGCAAATCCACCACTATCGGCATCATCAGTTCGCTGGTGAATAAAACTTCTGGTCGGGTCAGTGTCTTTGGTTACGACCTTGAAAAAGATGTCGTCAATGCCAAACGCCAGCTTGGCCTGGTGCCACAAGAGTTCAACTTCAACCCCTTTGAGACCGTTCAGCAAATCGTCGTGAACCAGGCCGGTTATTACGGCGTTGAGCGTAAAGACGCGCTGGAACGCAGCGAAAAATACCTTAAACAGCTCGATCTGTGGGAAAAACGCAACGAACGTGCGCGAATGTTATCAGGGGGGATGAAACGTCGCCTGATGATTGCACGTGCGCTAATGCACGAGCCTAAACTGCTTATTCTTGATGAGCCCACGGCAGGTGTGGATATCGAGCTGCGTCGCTCCATGTGGGGATTCCTCAAAGATCTCAATGATAAAGGCACCACCATTATCCTCACTACGCACTATCTTGAAGAGGCGGAGATGCTGTGCCGTAACATCGGCATCATTCAAAGCGGTGAGTTGGTCGAAAATACCTCGATGAAGTCGCTGCTGGCGAAGCTGAAATCGGAAACCTTTATCCTCGATCTGGCCAGTAAAAGCCCGTTACCCAAACTTGAAGGCTACGATTACAGGCTGGTGGATACGTCAACGCTTGAAGTGGAAGTGCTGCGTGAGCAGGGGATTAACAGCGTGTTTAGCCAGTTAAGTGCGCAGGGGATTCAGGTATTAAGTATGCGTAACAAGGCTAACCGTCTGGAAGAGCTGTTCGTCGCGCTGGTTCACGATAAAAAAGGAGATCGCGCATGATGCAGCTTTATTGGGTCGCGCTCAAAAGTATCTGGCATAAAGAGATCCAGCGCTTCATGCGTATCTGGATCCAGACCCTGGTGCCGCCCGTCATTACCATGACGCTCTACTTTATCATCTTCGGCAACCTGATTGGTTCGCGCATCGGTGAAATGCATGGCTTTACCTACATGCAGTTTATTGTGCCAGGGCTCATCATGATGGCGGTGATCACCAACGCCTACGCTAACGTCGCTTCCTCATTTTTCAGCGCCAAGTTCCAGCGCAACATTGAGGAACTTCTGGTGGCACCGGTGCCAACGCATGTCATTATCATTGGTTACGTTGGCGGCGGCGTCGCGCGCGGGATTTGCGTCGGGGTGCTGGTCACTGCCGTATCGCTGTTTTTCGTGCCGTTCCAGGTACACTCGTGGGTGTTTGTCGCCTTAACGCTGCTGTTGACCGCGGTGCTGTTCTCGCTGGCGGGATTACTGAACGCCGTGTTTGCCACCACCTTTGATGACATCAGCCTGATCCCTACCTTTGTGCTGACGCCACTGACCTATCTGGGCGGCGTATTCTACTCGCTAACGCTGCTGCCACCCATCTGGCAAACCTTGTCGCACCTGAACCCTATCGTTTATATGATCAGCGGGTTCCGCTTTGGTTTCCTCGGTATCACCGATGTGCCCCTGTTTACTACCGTTGGCGTTCTGGCGGTCTTTATCGTCGTGTTTTATGCCCTTTGCTGGTACCTAATCCAGCGTGGTCGTGGCCTGCGTAGCTGATTCTCTCTGCCCGGCGGGCGTTGTTCGCCGGGCCTTCCCGCTCCGCCATTCTATGATATCTGTCACCGACGGCTGAGGGTCACTTAGCTAAACTGCAAGTCAGCTAAGGAGACAGGTATGCTGGGATGGGTTATTGCTTGCCATGATGAGCGGGCGCAGGAACTGTTAAACGATCTGGAAGCGCAGTTTGCGCCGCTGGTGCAATGCCGGGCGGTTAACTTTCATCGTGGGTTAAGCACCAATATGCTGAGCCGGATGATGTGTGATGCGCTGCATGAAACAGATTCGGGTGATGGCGTTGTCTTTCTTACTGATATTACCGGTGCGCCACCCTATCGGGCCGCGGCCCTGTTGAGCCATAAGCACGATAATTGCGAAGTCATTTCCGGCGTCGACAGTGCCTTGCTGCTGGCGTTGTATCCGCTACGAGAAACATTCAGCAGCAGTGATTTTCGCGATGAGATGGTGAAGAGAGGCGGACCGACGGTAAGCAGCCTCTGGCATCAGCAGCAAAAAAACCCGCCCTTTGTATTACTGCATGATTTGTACGAAAAATAGTCATTGGTATTGATTTTTCTTTTGTTACAATACCGCCAATTTTTTACCGTTCGGTTGGTCTGATGCCTCGTTTATTCATCATTGTTCTGCTCTTTTTTTCCTGTGCGGCCTCAGCTCGTCTGGTCAGTGATAATCCTGAGCCCGCACGCTATATGCAGGTCACTGAGGATGCAGATATCTGGGGGCAAATCGGCAATAACGTCGTCACCGTCGGTCATATCCGCGCCGGGCAAATTATCGCCGTGGAGCCTGGCGTTGAGGACTACTACGCGTTTCGTTTTGGCTTTGGTCATGCCTGGATAGATAAAGGTCACCTGGGCACGCTGCGGGGAAATGAGCGGGTGGAAGACAGCCTGGGCGACCTCAATAAGCCGCTCAGCAACCAGAACCTGATTACCTGGCAGGACACGCCGATGTACAACGCGGCAGATATCAAGAGCACGCCTTTCGGCGTACTGGCCGCCAATCTTCGCTACCCTATTATCAGTAAACTCAAGGACAGGCTGAATCAAACCTGGTTTCAGGTTCGTGTTGGCGATCGTCTGGCATGGATAAGCAGTCTGGATGCGCAGGAAGATAATGGTATTCCGGTGCTGACCTATCACCATATTCTGCATGATGAAGAGAACACTCGTTTTCGCCACACTTCCACCACCACATCCGTGCGCGCATTTACCAACCAGATGACCTGGCTGCGTGACCAGGGCTATACCACCCTGAGCATGTATCAACTGGAAGGATATGTACGAAACCGTATGAACCTACCGGCTCGTTCCGTCGTCATCACCTTTGATGATGGTCTGAAATCGGTTAGCCGTTACGCGTATCCGGTGCTGAAGGAATACGGTTTCAAAGCGACCGCCTTTATCATTTCGTCCCGCATCAAACTGCGCCCACAGACATGGGACCCGAAGTCTTTGCAGTTTATGAGCGTCTCAGAATTAAACCAGATTGCCAGCGTGTTCGATTTTCAGTCGCATACACACTTTCTTCATCGGGTAGATGATGCCAGACATCCGATTTTACTCAGCCGCAGCTATGAAAATATCCTGATGGATTTCAAGCACTCACGCCGTGCGCTGTCTCAGTTTAATACCCATGTCTGGTTCCTCTCCTATCCCTTTGGCGGCTATAACGATAAAGCCGTACAAGCGGCAGAAGACGCAGGTTTCCATCTGGCGGTAACCACGGTACGCGGAAAGGTGAAGCCGGGAGATAACCCGATGCTGCTAAAGCGGTTATATATTTTAAGAACCGATTCGCTGGAAGAGATGTCGAGGTTAATCAGTAATCAACCTCAGGGATAAAATCAGGGGTAGAAGGCTATCTTATTTGCCATTTTGCCCTTAGGGGCTGAGGGATCCCCACAAAAAATGCGGGCACGATCGGTCCCCTCGCCCCTGCGGGGAGAGGGCCAGGGTGAGGGGAAACATGCGGCTCTGAGGGTCATTCCGTTCACCTTATGTTCCTTGCTTATCTGTCACGCCAGAACCCGTGAACGTGCCAGGGCGGTTCACCGCCACCGCCCAAACATCGCTTTAACTGTTGTATTCTCATTGCGCGGCGTTATCGCTGTAAAACGTAATATTACTGGCGATTCCTCAGCCCGGGGGGGCCAAACTGACTGCACCTATAACGCCTTCTAACTCCTGATTGGGGCAATGATGCGCTACCCCTCGGATGGCTTATGCCACCTGCACCGGTACCGCTTTGGCGGTGCGTTTCATTTCGTTGTCGCCATCGAAATAGGCCACTTTGGGCTGCCAGCTACGTGCCTGCTCATCGGGCATGGTGACGTAGGAGGCAATGATCAGAATATCGCCGACATCCGCGCAGTGTGCCGCCGCGCCGTTAACCGAAATAATGCGTGAGCCACGCTCACCGGCAATGGCATAAGTTGAAAAACGCTTACCGTTGGTCACGTTGTAGATATCAATGGCTTCGTATTCCAGAATACCAGCCGCCTCAAGGAAATCCTGGTCAATGGCGCAGGAACCTTCGTAATGCAGGTCAGCCTGAGTCACTTTGACGCGGTGGAGCTTGCCTTGCAGCATAGTGCGAATCATAAATTGAACCTTTGTTACTGATAATAAATGCTAAAGGAAGGGCAGCTCCCTGCGATTCACCCTTGCATTTCCCCGCGCCAGCGCTGGCGCAGGGAGTGTCAGAGCGGGAGTGTTGCCCGATTTTTAACCAAAGTCTACTACACCAAATCCACTACCGTATTATCGATTAAACGCGCCTGACCGAGCCAGGCGGCCATCAAAATTACCGCACGTTTGCTGCTACCGGTTACCGGCATCAGCGTGTCGGCATCGCGAATCTGCATATCGTCAGCGCGGAAACCGCCGTCGTTGAGCGCCTGCTCAGCGATGGCAATCATCTCTTCAAAATTACGGTCGCCCGCGCGGAGTTTGGCGGCCATGCCATTCATCGCTTTGCTTAAGCCAGGCGCGATTTTACGCTGGTCGGCGGTGAGGTAGCCATTACGGGAGCTCAGCGCCAGACCATCTTTTGCGCGCACGGTGGGGACGCCGACGATCTCAATGTCATACCCCATGTCGGCAACCATTTTGCTGATGAGCATTAACTGCTGGTAATCTTTTTGCCCAAAGCAGGCGACGTCCGGCTGCACAAGGTTGAAAAGCTTGCTGACGATAGTGGAAACACCGCGGAAATGACCCGGGCGGCTGGCCCCTTCCAGCATGGTGGAGATGCCTGGCACGTCGACAAAGGTCTGCGTATCCGTACCTGCGGGGTAGATATCCGCCGACGCCGGAGCAAAAACGAAATCCACTTTGCGTTTGTTGAGCTTTTCACAATCTTCCTGCAACGTACGCGGATAGCGCGCCAAATCGTCTGCACGATCGAACTGCATCGGGTTGACGAAAATACTGACCACCACAACATCCGCACGCGCTTTAGCTTCATCGACCAGCGTCATATGCCCATCGTGCAGGTTACCCATGGTGGGCACTAACGCAATGCGTTTGCCTTCCTGACGTAAACGGCGGATATGCTGGCGCAGCAGCGGTAGCGTTTCGATAATCAACACAACGACACTCCTTAATGGAAACTGTGTTCTTCGCCCGGATAGACACCGGACTCAACGTCGGCAACATACTGGCGCACGGCAGCGCGCATGTCACCGGCTTGTGTGAGGAAGTTTTTGGCAAATTTAGGGATATGGCCGCCGGTGATACCAAAGGCATCATGCATCACCAGAATCTGTCCGTCGGTCACGTTACCTGCGCCAATGCCAATCACTGGGATTGTCAGCGCCTCGGTGATGCGTTTTGCCAGTTCAACCGGGACGCACTCCAGCACCAGAAGCTGAGCCCCTGCGGCTTCCAGCGCCAGTGCATCATCAAATAGCGTTTGCGCGGCATCCTCGCCACGGCCCTGCACTTTATAACCGCCGAAGATATTGACGGACTGCGGGGTTAGCCCGAGGTGTCCACATACCGGTACGGCACGCTCGGTGAGCATTTTCACCGTGTCGCTCAGCCAGCGGCCCCCTTCGATTTTGACCATGTTGGCCCCGGCACGCATCACCGCCGCCGAGTTTTCAAAGGCCTGCTCGGGGGTGGCGTAAGCCATAAAAGGCAGGTCAGCCAGCAACAGGCAGTTCGGGGCCCCCCGGCGTACGGCGCGGGTGTGATAGGCAATGTCGTCTACCGTTACGGGCAGGGTTGAATCATGACCTTGTACCGTCATCCCTAACGAGTCGCCAACCAGCATCACGTTGATGCCTTCTTCAGCGAACAGCTTCGCAAAGCTGTAGTCGTAGGCGGTGATGGTGGCGAAGCGTTTTTTTTCCTGTTTGCATTTAAGCAGCAGGGAGAGGGTGGTTGGTTTCATAACGTTTCCTGATGGCTAAAAACGAATCCTGGCGCATTCTAGCAGCCTGACTCAGGTGAACAATGATTTTAGGCAATCGTTCAACCGTGATCACACTGCGGCGGCAGAAAAGGGTTTTACCATAAGGCGGGTTTATCTGCACCGCATTGCGTGAGGCGTTCGGTTAGCAGCGCGCCGTCAGGAAAACGTAGCCCGGGAGCGATTTCAAACAAGGGCCACAGCATAAAACCACGGTTATGCATGTCGTAGTGCGGAACGGTCAGGCGTGCGGTCTGAATCACCTCGTCGCCGAACAGCATGATATCGAGATCCAGCGTACGGGGCCCCCAGCGTTCCGCTTTACGCACGCGCCCTTGCTGCAGCTCAATACGTTGCGTGTTATCCAGCAAATCCTCTGCGGCAAGGGTAGTCTCCAGCGCGACAGCGGCGTTGAGATAATCGGGCTGATCCTGCGGCCCGAGCGGTGGCGTTCGGTAGAGCGAAGAAACGGTAATTACGCGGGTTTGAGGAATCTCAGCCAGTGCGGCAATAGCCGCGTTAACCTGTTCCAGCGGAGAGGCAAGGTTACTGCCAATAGCGATGTAGCAAAGCGTCGGGGACATGTCGGCTCCTGATACGGATTCTGTAAAGCATCAGGCCTGCACATGGCAGGCCTGAAAATCGAATGTCTTATGCGCCTTCACGACGCGGTGCGCGTTTGCGCGGGCGACGATGACGACGACGTTCAGCGGGCTCATCACCCAGGTCGTCCAGCATGCCTTTTTGATCCGGTGGCGCGGAAACCTGAAATTCTCCCCACCATTTCGCCAGACGCTGTAACTCGACGTTACGTTCGATTTCGGCGCGCAGTGCGAGCAGATCGTAAGCGGCGCGGAATTTAGGGTGCTCCATCAGTTTCCAGGCGCGTTTGCCCTGGCGACGGGACATTCGCAGCTGCAGCTGCCAGATATCACGCACCAGCGAGGTGATGCGTTTCGGGATAGCCAGGGTACGGCAGGCTTCGTCCAGCACGTCATTCATTGCCAGCGCGAAGGCGTCGTAGTAAGCCAACCCGCTCTCCTGGGCGATCCGTTGTGCCGTTTCCAGTAGCGGATACCAGAACATCGCGGCAAACAGGAACGCCGGATTGACACGCATATCGTTGTGAATACGGGTATCGGTATTCCTGAGCACCTGCGCAATGATGCGCTCCATCGAACTGTCACCGTTTTCAGTGAAGTAGCGACAGAGGGTCGGGAAGAGGGGCTGGAACAGATTATATTCACGCAGCAGCGTATAGGTGTCGAAGCCGTAACCGGCCTGCAACAGTTTTAGCGCTTCTTCAAACAGACGGGCAGGGGGCACATCGTTGATCAGCGTCGCCAGACGCGGGATCGGCTCAGCGGTCTCTGCACTGATACTCATGCCCAGCTTAGCGGCAAAGCGAACCGCACGGAGCATGCGCACCGGATCTTCCCGATAGCGGGTTTCCGGATTGCCGATCAGGCGAATCACGCCATCTTCCAGGTCACGCATGCCGCCGACATAATCGCGGACGGTAAAATCGGCAACGCTGTAGTACAGGCTGTTGATGGTGAAATCGCGGCGCTGAGCATCTTCTTCGATCGAACCGAAGATGTTGTCACGCAGCAACATACCGTTTTGCCCACGCTGTGACGTGGTACGATCGGCTTCGGTATCTTCATGGTGACCACGGAAGGTGGCAACCTCAATGATTTCCGGGCCAAACATCACATGTGCCAGACGGAAACGGCGGCCAACCAGACGGCAATTGCGGAACAGTTTACGCACCTGATCCGGCGTGGCGCTGGTGGTCACGTCAAAATCTTTTGGTTTCTTGCCCAGTAATAAGTCACGCACACCGCCACCTACAAGGTAGGCGTCGTAACCCGCTTTATTCAGCCGATAGAGCACTTTGAGCGCGTTTTCACTGATATCTTTGCGGGAAATAGCGTGCTGCTCACGCGGAACAACCGTCATCTGAGGTTGTACAACAGCCTCAACGACCATGCTTTCTTCGCGGCTTAGCACCTTACGGCAAAAATTAGCGACTCGGGTAAAAATAGTGCACCTCGTAGTGTCAAACGTCGGGACAAAAAAATAGCGGCTAATCATAGCTCAGCGCGAAGCGTTTGAGAATGCTGTATTCGCATCCACTGCACCAGGCACCCGAGAAAGCGTCCAGTTTGCCACCGCCAGGGAGAGCAAATCGTCTATGTTGAGATCCTGCCATTCGTCTGTAGCGTGTTGGTTTAGGAACTGTAACGCCCTGATTATTATGGGGCGCGGATCGCCGCCCGGCAAGGCGGGCGCGTGGTTTTGCTTGGAGAGTTTATCCCCCGCGCTGTTCAGCGCCAGCGGGAGATGAATGTAGTCAGGGGCGGGCCAGCCAAGGTGTTTATAGAGCGATAACTGTCTCACGGTGGGGTCGATTAAATCTGCACCACGCACAATTTCCGTCACCCCCTGATAATGGTCATCCACCACGACGGCAAGATTATAAGCAAACAGGCCATCCCGGCGGTGGATAATAAAGTCTTCTCCCGCCAGATGCGGGTCGACATGAATATCGCCGCGTAGCTTGTCATGAAATTGCGTAACCGGATGGTGTTGCAAGATACGGACGGCTGCGTTTTCCGGGCCGTGATTCAACGTGCGGCAATGCCCGTCGTAAAATCCGCCCACGCTCTGAATGCGTGCGCGGGTACAGGTGCAGTAATAACTGAGGTGCTGCGCGTTAAGCCAGGCCAGTGCTTCGCGGTAAGCCGCATGACGTTGAGATTGCCAGAGCACCTCGCCATCCCAGTGAAGACCATAATGCTCAAGCTGACGCAAAATGGTGTCTGCAGCGCCAGGAACTTCGCGTGGAGGATCGATATCTTCGATGCGAACTCGCCAGACACCCTGGTTGGCACGCGCCTGCAGATAACTGCCCAGTGCGGCAATCAATGAGCCGAAATGAAGATCACCAGAGGGTGATGGCGCGAAGCGCCCGATATAGTGGGGTTCAGACATATTGACAGGCAAAAAGACCAATACGGGAAAAAATTTTCCCGACTATAGCACAGCCTGGATTGATGGCGCAGGCTGATATCAGCGCTGCGCCGTCAGAGGGTTGACCGGCTGCCGGTCATCAAAAACTTAACCCGCCATCTGTTTTTCGCGGATTTCAGCCAGCGTTTTGCAGTCGATGCACAGGTCGGCAGTCGGACGCGCTTCCAGGCGACGAATACCGATCTCTACGCCGCAAGACTCGCAGAAGCCAAAATCTTCGTCTTCTACTTTTTTCAGCGTTTTTTCGATCTTTTTGATCAGTTTACGTTCGCGGTCACGGTTACGCAGTTCGAGGCTGAACTCTTCTTCCTGGGCCGCGCGGTCTACCGGGTCCGGGAAGTTTGCTGCTTCATCCTGCATGTGGGTGACGGTGCGATCGACTTCATCCCTAAGTTGATTACGCCATGCTTCAAGAATGCGCTTGAAGTGCGACAGCTGGGCTTCGTTCATATACTCTTCGCCCGGCTTCTCTTGATACGGCTCCACCCCAGCGATGGCGAGAATACTCAGGGACGATGTTTTACGGTTTTGCCCTTCTTGCATGTTGTTTCTCCTTAACACGCACTATCGATCCCCGTGTTCGGGGGAAAATCAGGCCGCTATAAATAGCAGATGCTTTTGAGGATGGCAAATATCTAAACGTAACACTTGACAAGCCTGTGAAGAAAAGCGTATTTGCGCACGCGACCAGAACACTTAATAATCATTGTTTTCCTTCATAACGCGAAGGGTAGCGGAAATCTCAGAGTCATATTTTTAGCAGAAAGTTCCGCTTTATAAGCCAGAATTTCTACGCCCTGACGGTGTGCGTCATTTAACAATTGTGCGTATTGCTCATCAATATGGCGCGCTGGAGAGAAATGTTCAACGGCTGAATGCAGAACGGCGAAGAGGATAACGGCACGTTCGCCATTAGCTGCCACACCCATTAACTCACGCAGATGTTTTTGACCGCGCAAGGTCACCGCATCAGGGAAGAAACCGTTCCTTTGCTCAGCGAGCGTTACTGATTTCACTTCAATATAGCAGTTGCGGCGATCCTCTGCCTGTAACAGGAAATCAATTCTGCTGGCTTCAGAACCGTATTTTACCTCGCTTTTCAGCACGCTATAGCCGGCCAGTTCTGGCAGTTGGTTATGCAGAATCGCTTCTTTAGTCAGGCTATTTGCCCGGAGCGTGTTAACACAAATATATTCACCCTGCTGGGTTTGAGTTAATTCCCAGGTGTGCGGATATTTGCGTTTAGTACTTTCTGATGTCGAATACCAGACGGTGTCACCGGGGGTGGCGCAACCGGTCATTGCACCCGTATTCGGGCAATGAATGGTGAGCGTTTCTCCCTCCGGGGTAACAATATCGGCGAGAAACCGCTTATATCGCTGGATGAGCGTGGCGGGTTTCAGGGCAGGGGAAAACTCCATGAGGCGGTCCTTGTTATGTTTTCAGTGTCCAACGATTCAATGGGGCGTAGCGCAGGCGACCAGCGGTAAAATGAGACTCATAGAGCACAAACGCCTTCACCGGCACCGTCCAGCTAAAACCCGGCGGCGGCAGTGCGACCGTATGGGGTGTGTCACGCAACAGAGTGATGTGCGGATGAAACGGGGTCGGGCTCTGGTAACACCCACTTCGCGATGCCTGGGCGCGAAGCATATCGGCTAACTGAATAAGCCCGCGAGGCGACTGGCGGCACCCCAGCCAGACCACGCGAGAACGCAGCCACTGCCCGGCGTCATCCAGCCGCAGGGTGAAACCGGGTTGCGTAATCCGCCCGGCCATCGCCTCCAGCGCTTTCTGCTTCTCGGCACTGACTTCACCGAGGAAAGCCAGCGTCAGGTGCAGATTCGCCCCTGCCACCGGTCGACCGGCATCCTGCGCTAAATGGTCGGCTCGCCAGCGCACGATATCCTGACGGGTCTCATCGGGCAGGTCGAGGGCAAAAAACAGCCTTTTCGATTCGGGCATAGCGGGCTCTCCATAAATATCTGCTGGGATGCTACAGCGATGGGCCGTAACCCGCAAATGTGAAGGGACTGCAAAGGCACCGAGTTGATGTACAATTGCGTTCCACTGCCTTTTTTCAACGTTATCTCTCTGGAGCCTTGCGTGTCCTCTTTGCCGGTTGCTGCCGTCCTGGCCGATCTTTTCGCCGCTTTACACCGTGCGCCGCAGGTGCTGCTTATTGCACCGACGGGGGCAGGGAAATCCACCTGGCTGCCATTACAACTGCTGCAGCAACAGGAAGGCCAGGGGCGAATTCTGCTGCTCGAACCGCGCAGGCTGGCGGCGCGAAATGTCGCGCAGCGGCTGGCGGAGCAGCTTAATGAGCAGCCTGGCGAGACGGTGGGGTATCGTATGCGGGCGCAAACCTGTGTTGGGCCCACTACCCGTCTTGAGGTGGTTACCGAAGGCATCCTCACCCGCATGATCCAACAGGATCCTGAGCTCAGCGGCGTTAGCCTCGTGATCCTTGATGAATTTCATGAACGCAGCCTGCAAGCGGATCTGGCCCTGGCGCTACTACTGGATGTACAGCAAGGGTTACGCGACGACCTTAAACTGCTGGTGATGTCCGCAACGCTGGATAACACGCGATTACAAACGCTGTTGCCGGACGCACCGCTTATTGTCTCCGAAGGCCGTATGTTTCCGGTCGAGCGCCGTTACCAGCCGCTCAATAGCCATGCCCGTTTTGATGAGGCCGTGGCCTTAGCGACGGCTGAACTGCTGCGTTCTGAAACCGGTTCTCTGCTGTTGTTCTTGCCCGGCGTGGGCGAAATTCAGCGTGTGCAGGAGCAACTGGCTTCTCGCGTTGGCAACGATGTTCTGCTCTGCCCCTTATATGGCGCACTGGCGCTGAATGAACAGCGTAAAGCGATTTTGCCTGCCCCGAGCGGGCTTCGTAAAGTCGTGCTCGCCACCAATATTGCCGAAACCAGCCTGACCATCGAAGGGATCCGGCTGGTCGTAGACTGCGGTCAGGAACGTGTGGCACGTTTTGATCCCCGAACAGGGCTCACCAGGCTTATCACTCAGCGCATCAGTCAGGCCTCGATGACCCAGCGGGCAGGGCGCGCCGGTCGTCTTGAATCCGGTATTTGTCTGCACCTGATAAGCAAGGAGCAGGCAGAGCGTGCGGCTGCGCAAGCCGATGCGGAAATGACGCAGAGTGATTTATCGGGTCTGTTGATGGAATTATTACAATGGGGGTGCCAGGATCCTGCGCAGCTTCACTGGCTGGATTTACCTCCTGCGACTAACCTTGCTGCCGCGCGTAAGGTATTAACTCAACTGGGAGCGCTGGAGGGCGAGCGGCTGTCGGCACTGGGGCAAAAAATGGCTTCGCTGGGTAACGACCCACGGCTCGCGGCAATGCTGGCGGGCGCGAAGGGTGCCGATGAAGTCGCTACGGCGGCTAAACTGGCGGCAATCCTTGAAGAGCCCTTACGCGGGGGGAATACCGATCTCAGTGCGGCTTTTGCCCGTCATCAGCCGCAGTGGCAGCAGCGCGCCAGGCAGTTTGTTCGTCGCCTGAAAAGTGCGGATGGCGAGCCGGACGCTGCGCTCGTTGCCCCCTTACTGGCCCGCGCATTTGCCGATCGTATTGCAAGACGACGTGGCCAGGACGGGCGTTATCAATTAGCAAACGGCATGGGGGCGATGCTTGATCCTGACGATGCGTTGAATCGTCATGAATGGCTGCTTGCCCCGTTGTTGTTACAGGGAAGTCAGTCGCCGGATGCCCGTATTTTACTGGCGTTACCCATAGATATTGATGCGTTGATTGCGGCATGTCCGGCGATTTTGCAGCAGTCTGACACCGTTGAATGGGATGATGCCCAGGGCACCTTAAAAGCCTTTCGTCGTCGCCAGATTGGCCAGTTGACGGTGAAGGCGCAGCCGCTGGCAAAACCTTCGGAAGACGAGTTGCATCAGGCGATGCTAAACGGCATTCGCGAGAAAGGCCTCAACGTGCTGAACTGGACGCCGGACGCCATCCAGCTGCGTTTACGTCTTCATTGCGCCGCGAAATGGCTGCCGGAAGCGGCGTGGCCGGCGGTAGATGATGAAGCGCTACTGGCTGAGCTTGAGAGCTGGTTACTGCCGCAGATGAAGGGGGTACATTCTCTGCGTGCCCTGAAGGGGCTGGATATGAAAGGCGCTTTGCTGAGCTGGCTTCCCTGGCCTTTGCGTCAACTGCTGGAGAGTTCGTTGCCTGCGCATTACACTGTGCCGACGGGAAGCCAGATTGCCATTCGATATCATGAAGATAATCCTCCGGCGCTGGCGGTGCGTATGCAGGAGATGTTCGGCGAAGCCTCGACGCCCACCATTGCACAAGGGCGCATTGCGCTGGTGCTGGAACTGCTGTCGCCAGCCCAGCGGCCGCTGCAAATTACCCGTGATTTGGCGGCGTTCTGGCAGGGGGCCTATCGCGAGGTGCAAAAGGAGATGAAGGGACGCTATCCCAAACATGTCTGGCCGGACGACCCGGCGAATACGGCACCGACCCGACGTACCAAAAAGTATTCCTGATTGCGGTTTAGATGAGTGCGGTGTGATGCCCTTACCCCGGCCCTCTCCCACAGGGAGAGGGAGCAAAGACTATAAGATTTTCTCGTTGAGAAAATCTTGCTGTTTAGATGAGTGCGGTGTGATGCCCTCACCCCGACCCTCTCCCACTGGGAGAGGGAGCAAAGACTATAAGATTTTCTCTTTGAGAAAATCTTGCTGTTTAGATGAGTGCGGTGTGATGCCCTCACCCCGGCCCTCTCCCACAGGGAGAGGGAGCAAAGACTATAAGATTTTCTCTTTGAGAAAATCTTGCTGTTTATTTTGAGAGATTTCTTCTTCCTCCACCTGGAGCAAGAACTGAGAATCGGGCCTTTGCGCCTGAATGTTGCGGAGAGAGAGCATGGCGGGGAATGACCGCGAGCCAATTGGACGTAAGAGTAGAACGACGCGTCCGGCGAAAGAGAAAATCAGTCGTCGTCGAGCCAGAGAAGAGCAATACGACGACTATGACGATGAGGATGGCGACGAAGCGCCAGCCCCACGTAAAGGTAAAGGTCGGGGCGGTAAACCGCGGGGCAAGCGCCGCTGGTTGTGGTTGCTGCTGAAGATCTGTCTTGTCGGTGCGGTCCTGTTAGCCATTTACGGCGTCTATCTTGATCAAAAGATCCGCGCGCGTATTGATGGCAAAGTCTGGCAGCTTCCGGCAGCGGTCTATGGCCGGATGGTCAACCTTGAGCCGGATATGCCCGTCAGCAAGAATGAAATGGTCAAACTGCTGGAATCCACCCAGTACCGCCAGGTGACGAAGATGACGCGTCCTGGCGAATTTACCGTTCAGGCCAAAAGTATTGAGATGATCCGCCGCCCGTTCGATTTCCCGGACAGCAAAGAGGGGCAGGTACGCGCACGTCTGACCTTTGATGGCAACAGGCTTGATACGATTGAGAACATGGACAGCAACCGCCAGTTCGGTTTCTTCCGTCTCGACCCGCGTTTAATCACCATGCTCTCCTCGCCTAACGGTGAGCAGCGCCTGTTTGTGCCGCGCAGTGGCTTCCCGGATTTGCTGGTTGATACCCTGCTGGCGACCGAAGACCGCCACTTCTATGAGCACGACGGTATCAGTTTCTACTCCATCGGCCGTGCGATGCTGGCAAACCTCACTGCCGGACGCACCGTACAGGGCGCGAGTACGCTGACTCAACAGTTAGTGAAAAACTTGTTCCTGAGCAGCGAGCGCTCATACTGGCGTAAGGCCAATGAGGCCTTAATGGCGCTCATTATGGATGCCCGATACAGCAAGGATCGCATCCTTGAACTGTACATGAATGAGGTTTACCTCGGTCAGAGCGGTGACAATGAGATCCGTGGCTTCCCGCTGGCAAGCTTGTATTACTTTGGCCGTCCGGTTGAAGAGTTAAGCCTTGACCAGCAGGCGATGCTGGTGGGGATGGTGAAAGGGGCGTCCATCTATAATCCGTGGCGCAACCCGAAACTGGCCCTCGAACGCCGCAACCTGGTGCTTCGTCTGATGCAAGAGCAGAAGGTGATCGATCAGGAACTGTATGACATGCTGAGTGCCCGTCCGCTTGGCGTCCAGCCGCGCGGTGGCGTTATCTCTCCGCAGCCTGCATTTATGCAGATGGTGCGCCAGGAGCTGCAGGCTAAGCTCGGCGATAAAGTCAAAGACCTCTCAGGGGTGAAGATTTTCACTACCTTTGACTCGCTGGCTCAGGATGCGGCAGAAAAAGCGGCGGTAGAAGGGATCCCGGCGCTGATCAAACAGCGCAAACTGGACGATCTTGAAACCGCAATGGTCGTGGTGGATCGCTTTAGCGGTGAAGTTCGCGCCATGGTTGGCGGCGCCACGCCGCAGTTCGCAGGTTATAACCGTGCGATGCAGGCGCGCCGCTCCATTGGTTCTCTGGCGAAGCCGGCGACTTACCTGACCGCGTTGAGCCAGCCGGACAAGTACCGTCTGAACACCTCAATTGCCGATGCCCCCATCTCTCTGCGCCTCTCTAACGGGCAGGTATGGGCACCGCAGAACGACGATCATCGCTTCAGCGGACAGGTGATGTTGGTGGATGCGCTGACCCGCTCCATGAACGTGCCTACCGTAAACCTGGGTATGGCATTGGGCCTGCCTGCGGTGACCGATACCTGGCTGAAACTGGGTGCGCCGAAAGATCAGCTGAACGCGAACCCGTCGATGCTGCTGGGCGCGCTGAACCTGACACCTATTGAAGTGGCCCAGGCGTTCCAGACGATCGCCAGCGGTGGTAACCGTGCCACCTTGTCTGCGTTGCGATCGGTGATTGCCGAGGACGGTACAGTGCTTTATCAGAGCTTCCCACAGTCTGAGCGAGCGGTGCCAGCTCAGGCCGCCTATATGACGTTATGGACCATGCAGCAGGTCATTCAACGTGGTACCGGGCGTCAGCTCGGCGCTAAGTATCCGAACCTGCATCTGGCAGGGAAAACCGGGACCACCAACAATAACGTGGACACCTGGTTTGCGGGTATTGATGGGCGTGAAGTGACCATTACCTGGGTAGGGCGCGATAACAACCAACCGACCAAGCTTTATGGTGCAAGCGGGGCGATGGCGATTTATCAGCGCTACCTGGCGAATCAGTCGCCTATTCCGTTGGACCTGACGCCGCCGGAAGACATTACCACCATGAGCGTCGATGACATGGGCAACTTCATGTGTGCCGGCGGTGGGACGAGATCGTTGCCGGTATGGACGACCAATCCGGATGCCTTGTGCCAGCAAAGTCAGATGCTGATGCAGCAACAACAGCAGCAGCAACAGCAGGGCAATCCTTTTGATCAGTCTGCACAGCCGCAACAGCAGCCGCAACAGCAGCAACAGCCGAAGCAAGAAGAGAAAAGCGATGGCGTAGCGGGTTGGATCAAAGACATGTTTGGCAGTAATTAATCCCTCGAACCCTCAGTCAACAGACTGAGGGTTTTTTCTTACCACCCCGGCATTGCAAACAACTTTATAACCTCGTTTTAAACAACAGATCATTCTTCATTAACGCCCTGCATTTCCTCTGGTTATTTCTTGTGCCTGCTCGCCGCTGAGCGCCCCTTATTGCTTGCTATAGCGATAATGGTTCGCATATTATGCTGCCGTCATAATAATAATTATCGTTTACGTTATCATTCACTCATCGTCAGAGAAAACTATCATGGCGCGTCCAAAAACTGCTCAGCCAGTCAACATCTCACTGCGTAAAATCGCAGTAGTTGTAGCCACAGCGGTTAGCGGCATGTCTGTTTATGCACAGGCTGCTACGACCCAAAAAGAAGATACCATCACCGTTAATGCTGCCGCCGCTCCGCAGGAGAGTGCGTGGGGGCCGGCTGCGACCATTGCGGCACGGCAATCCGCAACGGCGACCAAAACGGACACCTCTATTGAGAAGGCGCCGCAGTCTATCTCGGTGGTGACCAGCGAAGAGATGGCGTTGCACCAGCCAAAGTCGGTTAAAGAAGCCTTAAGCTATACACCGGGTGTGGCCGTGGGGACCCGTGGCGCCTCTAATACCTATGACTACCTGGTCATTCGTGGTTTTGCCGCTGATGGACAGAGCCAGAACAACTACCTCGACGGTATGAAGATGCAGGGCAACTTCTATAACGACGCGGTGATTGATCCTTATATGCTTGAACGTGCCGAAGTCCTGCGTGGGCCGTCTTCCGTGCTGTACGGAAAGAGCAGCCCGGGTGGACTGCTGAATATGGTCAGCAAGCGTCCAACTACGACGCCGCTGTACGAAGTGCAGTTCAAAATGGGCACCGATAATCTCTACCAGACCGGGTTCGATTTCAGCGATGCGCTGGATGATGACGGTGTTTATTCTTACCGTTTAACCGGTCTTGCACGTTCAGCTAATGCGCAGCAGGAAGGCGCAAAAGAGCAGCGTTATACCATTGCGCCCTCATTTAGCTGGCGTCCGGATGACAAAACGAACTTCACCTTCCTCTCTTATTTCCAGAACGAGCCGGATACCGGTTATTACGGCTGGTTGCCAAAAGAGGGTACGGTTCAACCGCTGCCGAATGGCAAACGCCTCTCCCGGGATTTCAACGAAGGCGCGGAAAACAATACCTACTCTCGTAATGAGAAAATGGTGGGCTACAGCTTCGAACACGGCTTTGATGACACCTTCACCGTGCGCCAGAACCTGCGCTTTGCAGAGAACAAAGTGGCGCAGAACAGTGTGTACGGCTACGGAATGTGTTCCGATAAGTTGTATACCAAAGATGCCGCGTCGCTTGAGAAAAGTCCTTGTCTGAGCGTTCCGCAGTCTGACTGGGATCACACGCTGACCCGTCAGTATGTGATTGACCGCGAGAAACTGCAGACCTTTACCGTTGATACCCAACTGCAGAGTAAATTTGCGACCGGCGCCATCGATCACATCCTGCTGACCGGTGTCGACTTCATGCGCATGCGGAACGATATCAACTCATACTTTGGCTATGCAGGCTCTGTCGCGCCGTCAGATATTTATCATCTCGATCGCAGTGATTACGACTTTGGTGCACATGACGGGCCGTCTGGTCCTTACCGGGTGCTTCTAAACCAGAAGCAGACCGGTGTTTATGCCCAGGATCAGGCGCAGTGGGATAAGGTCCTGGTCACGCTGGGTGGCCGCTACGACTGGGCGAAGCAGGATTCCTTTAACCGTGACTATGGCACTCAGGCCGCACGTGACGATAACCAGTTCACCTGGCGTGGTGGTGTGAACTACCTGTTTGATAACGGTGTCACCCCGTACTTCAGCTACAGCGAATCCTTCGAACCGGCCTCTACAACCGGTGCTGATGGTGCAATTTTTGCGCCGTCTAAAGGTAAGCAGTATGAAGCCGGCGTGAAATACGTGCCGAAGGATCGCCCTATTGTGTTAACCGGTGCTGTATATCAGTTGACCAAAAGCAACAACCTGATGGCCGACCCGGCGGGTTCCTCATGGTCCGTTGAAGGCGGCGAAATTCGCGCGCGCGGCGTTGAAGTGGAAGCGAAAGCGGCACTGTCCGCCAGCATTAACGTGGTCGGCTCTTATACCTACACCGACGCTGAGTACACCACCGATACCAACTACAAAGGCAATACACCTGCTCAGGTGCCAAAACACATGGCGTCTGCGTGGGGCGATTACACCTTCTATGATGGCGCACTGTCTGGCCTGACGTTAGGGACGGGCGCGCGCTTCACCGGTTCCAGCCAGGGCGACCCGGCGAACAGCTTCAAGGTGGGCAGTTATACCGTTGTTGATGCGCTGGTGCGTTACGACCTGGCACGCGTGGGTATGGCGGGTTCTAACGTAGCGGTACACGTAAATAACCTGTTCGACCGTGAATATGTTGCAAGCTGCTTCAACTCTTACGGCTGCTTCTGGGGCGCTGAGCGTCAGGTGGTGGCAACAGCAACCTTCCGCTTCTAATCTCTCTTCGGGCACGGTTCGCCGTGCCCTTTTATAAGTTGGCACTCATGCAGGAAAACATCGCGCTTCCCGATACTACATTTCAACTCGCCGACCTCACCTTTAGGGTGCCTGGTCGTACGCTGCTTCACCCGCTCTCGCTGACCTTCCCGGTCGGAAAAGTGACGGGGTTGATTGGCCACAACGGTTCCGGTAAATCCACGCTGCTCAAAATACTTGGTCGTCATCAGCCCCCGTCGGACGGTGAGGTGCTGCTTGATGGTCAACCGCTCGCAAGCTGGAACAGCAAGTCCTTTGCCCGCAAAGTCGCTTATCTGCCGCAGCAGTTGCCGCAGGCTGAAGGCATGACCGTACGCGAACTGGTGGCGATTGGACGTTATCCGTGGCATGGCGCGCTGGGGCGCTTTGGCGTTGCTGACCGTGAGAAAGTGGAAGAGGCGATTACGCTGGTGGGTCTGAAGCCACTGGCGCATCGTCTGGTGGATAGCCTGTCAGGGGGGGAACGTCAGCGTGCGTGGATCGCCATGCTGGTGGCGCAGGACAGCCGCTGCCTGTTGCTTGATGAGCCGACCTCTGCGCTGGATATTGCCCATCAGGTGGATGTGCTGGCGCTGGTACACCGTTTAAGTCAGCAGCGTGGGCTTACGGTGATTGCCGTTCTGCACGACATCAACATGGCGGCTCGCTACTGCGACTATCTGGTGGCGCTGCGCGGGGGCGAAAAGATTGCAGAAGGGACGCCGGAGGCACTCATGCGTGCCGAAACCCTCGAGCAAATTTATGGTATTCCGATGGGAATACTCCCTCACCCGTCAGGGGCTGCACCGGTGAGCTTTGTCTACTAATGGATGGTTTTAATCAGATTAGCCGCCGTCGTCTGCTGACGATGATGGCACTTTCCCCCCTGCTGTGGCAGATGCGCAGCGCGCAGGCCGCTGCCATTGATACTCAGCGTATTGTCGGCCTGGAGTGGCTGCCGGTCGAACTGATGCTGGCGTTGGGGATTAAGCCTTACGGCATTTGCGACATTCCCAATTACAACATGTGGGTTAATGAACCTGCGCTCCCGGACGGAGTGATTGATGTTGGGCTACGCACCGAACCGAACCTTGAACTGCTGACCCAAATGAAACCGTCATATCTCATGTGGTCTGCGGGTTACGGCCCTTCAGCCGACATCCTGGCAAAAATTGCGCCGGGTCGCGGTTTTAGCTTTAGCGACGGTAAAAAGCCGCTGGCAACCGCCAGAAAATCGCTTAATGAGATGGCACAACTGTTGAATATGGAGGCGGCGGCGCAAAAGCATCTGGATGAATTTGACCGCTTTATTGCCAGCAGAAAGCCGCATTTTGCCGGACGAGGCGAACGTCCGCTGCTTATGGTGACGCTACTGGATGCGCGCCATGTGCTGGTCTTTACCCAGAATTGCCTGTTCCAGGAAGTGATGGATGAGTTTGGTATTCGAAATGCCTGGCAGGGAGAAACTACCTTCTGGGGCAGTACCACCGTGGGCATTGACCGGCTGGCTGCATTTAAAGATGTCGATGTCCTGTGTTTTGATCACGGCAATGACGCGGAGATGAAGACGTTAATGGCCACGCCGCTGTGGCAGGCAATGCCGTTCGTGCGCGCCGGACGTTTCCAGCGTGTGCCTGCCGTCTGGTTCTATGGTGCCACGCTTTCGGCAATGCATTTTGTTCGCGTACTCGATAACGCGCTCGGGGGAAAAGCATGAGAAATCGTATTGCTCCCCTTCCGGCCATTTTGCTCTCGCTACTCTTCATTGCCGGCATCTGGCTGACGTGGGTGAATTTCAACGCCGCACTGCCGCGTGCGCAATGGGCGCAGGCCATGACCGCGCCAGATATCGAGAGTATCGAACAGATGCTGTTCCATTACAGTCTGCTGCCGCGGCTGGCCATCGCGCTGCTGGTAGGGGCAGGGCTGGGTCTGGTCGGGGTGCTGTTTCAGCAGGTCCTGCGTAACCCGCTGGCAGAACCGACGACGCTCGGCGTCTCTACCGGTGCGCAGCTTGGCATTACCATAACCACGCTCTGGACCTTGCCGGGTGCGCTGACCACCCAGTTTGCTGCTCTGGCGGGTGCCTGTGTCGTCGGTGCACTGGTGTTTGGTGTTGCCTGGGGTAAGCGGCTCTCACCAGTGACGCTCATTCTCGCGGGCCTGGTGGTCAGTCTCTACTGCGGGGCGATAAACCAACTGTTGGTGCTTTTTCATCATGATCAACTGCAAAGCATGTTCCTCTGGAGCACCGGGACGCTCACGCAAACCGACTGGAGTGGAGTAGAGCGCTTATGGCCGCAACTGCTCGGTGGCGTGGTGTTGACGCTGCTGCTGCTACGTCCGCTGACGTTAATGGGGCTGGACGACGGCGTGGCGCGCAACCTGGGGCTGGCGCTCTCTTTAGCCCGCCTTGGCGCATTAACGCTGGCAATTGTGCTCAGCGCACTGCTGGTCAACGCCGTGGGGATTATCGGTTTTATCGGCCTGTTTGCGCCGTTACTGGCAAAAATGCTGGGCGCGCGGCGTTTGCTGGCCCGGCTGATGCTGGCCCCGTTAATCGGTGCCCTGATCCTGTGGCTCTCTGACCAGCTTATTTTGTGGCTGACCCGCGTGTGGATGGAAGTTTCCACCGGTTCAGTGACGGCGCTGATTGGCGCGCCGCTCCTGTTATGGCTGTTGCCGCGTCTGCGCAGCATGAGCGCGCCGTCAATGGACGCAGGGGACAACGTACCCAACGAGCGCGGAAACGTGCAGTGGTTTGCCCTTGCAGGGGTGATGGTTCTGCTGCTGGGGATGTGGGTCGCGCTCTCCTTCGGGCGTGACGCTGAAGGCTGGCGCTGGTTAACGGGTTCGCTACTCAATGATGTCATACAGTGGCGTGTGCCGCGTATCGCCGCCGCGCTGACCGCCGGGGTGATGCTGGCGGTGGCGGGCTGCATTATCCAGCGCCTGACCGGTAACCCCATGGCGAGCCCGGAAGTGTTAGGTATCAGTTCGGGTGCTGCGTTTGGTGTCGTGGTGATGCTGTTCTTTGTACCCGGCAATGCCTTTGGCTGGCTAATGCCTGCCGGAAGCCTGGGCGCCGCCATTACGCTGTTCATTATCCTGGTTGCCGCTGGACGTGGCGGTTTCTCGCCACACCGGATGCTGCTTGCCGGGATGGCGCTGAGTACCGCATTCACTATGCTGCTGATGATGCTGCAGGCAAGCGGTGACCCGCGCATGGCGCAGATCCTGACCTGGATCTCCGGTTCGACCTACAATGCAACCTTTGGGCAGGTTGCGCGTACCGGCCTGATAATGGTTGTGCTCTTAGCGATGGTGCCGCTGTGCCGACGTTGGTTGACGGTATTGCCGCTGGGGGGCGACACGGCGCGTTCGGTGGGGATGGCGCTGACGTCATCGCGTATCGCGCTGCTACTGTTAGCTGCCTGCCTTACCGCTGCGGCGACCATGACCATTGGCCCGCTGAGCTTTATCGGTCTGATGGCCCCGCATATCGCGCGCATGATGGGGTTCCGACGTACGATGCCGCATATCGTTATGTCGGCGCTGGTGGGAGGATTACTGCTGGTGATCGCAGACTGGTGCGGGCGGATGATGATGTTCCCGTATCAGGTTCCGGCAGGCTTGCTGTCGACCTTTATCGGCGCACCCTACTTTATCTATCTGCTGAGAAAGCAGAGTCGTTAATATGTCATCCCTCTCCCAATGGGCTGAGGGATACCTAGTAATATTACGTTTTACAGCGATAACATTGCGCAATGAGAATAAAACTGTCACCGCGATGACTGGGTCCGGCTGAAAATCGACGAAGCGTATCCGTAAGGCCGGGGCGCCGCGCAGGGATGCGCGGCGAGGGCGACTTTACACGGACGTTACCTTCGCCCGTCCCCGATAAGCCTGAAGGAGAAGCTGAGTGGACCGCGCCAGCGGCGATTTTCCTGGCCGGGAGCCCGGGTCGCCAGGGTGGTGGCGGTGAGCCACCCTGGCACGTTCACAGGTTCTGGCGCTACAGAAAAGCAAGGAACATAAGGTGAACGGAATAACCATCAGAGTCGCATGTTTCCCCTCACCCTAACCCTCTCCCCGGTGGGGCGAGGGGACCAGGCCGGCTCGCAATTTTTTGTGGGGATTCCTCAGCCCAGTGGGAAAGGGCCGGGGTGAAGGCATCAGGCCGCACAAATCTGACCTGATGCACCCCGCTTATAGCTTCGCGAACACCCGACGCGCCGCGTCGACGGTGTTGCGAATGTCTTCTTCGCTATGGGCGACGGACATGAAACCCGCTTCGAAAGCAGACGGCGCCAGATACACGCCCTCTTCAAGCATCAGATGGAAGAAGCGCTTAAAGCGTTCGACATCGCATGCCATCACATCCTGATAGCTTGAGACTTCCAGCGCATCCGTAAAGAAAATGCCGAACATGCCGCCGACGTGGTTCACCACCAGCGGGATATCTTTGTCGCGCGCAGCATCGAGTAAACCGTCAGCCAGCAGTGCCGTTAAGTCATTCAGGGTTTCGTGAACGCCAACCTGCGACACTTCAGTTAAGCAGGCGTAACCCGCGGCCATCGCAATCGGGTTGCCTGAAAGCGTACCCGCCTGATAAACCGGGCCGGTTGGCGCCAGCGCCTCCATGATGTCGCGACGGCCGCCAAAGGCTCCCACTGGCATACCGCCGCCGATGATTTTGCCAAGGCAAGTCAGGTCTGGCGTCACGTCGTAGTAAGCCTGGGCACCGCCCAGCGCGACGCGAAAGCCGGTCATCACTTCATCAATAATCAGCAGGGCGCCAAACTCATCGCACACGTCGCGCAGACCTTGCAGGAAGCCCTCTTTCGGCGGAATGCAGTTCATGTTGCCCGCAACCGGTTCAACGATGATGCAGGCTATCTCCTGCGGGTACTGTTCGAAGGCTTCACGAACGGAGGCGAGATCGTTATAGGTGCAGGTCAGCGTGTGTTTAGCAAAATCTGCCGGGACGCCCGGTGAGTTCGGCTGGCCCAGCGTCAACGCGCCGGAACCGGCTTTGACCAGCAGGCAGTCAGCATGGCCATGGTAGCAGCCTTCGAATTTGATGATTTTGTCGCGCCCGGTAAAGCCGCGCGCCAGGCGAATCGCGCTCATTGTCGCTTCGGTGCCGGAGTTCACCATACGCACCATGTCCATGGATGGCACCAGTTCGGTGACCAGTTCCGCCATTTTGACTTCCATCTCCGTCGGCGCGCCAAAGCTCAGGCCGCGTTCAGCCGCTTCTATCACGGCGCTGCGAATGGCCGGGTGGTTATGGCCCAGCACCATCGGACCCCAGGAGCCGACGTAGTCAATATAGGCTTTGCCATCGGCGTCGTAGAGATAAGCGCCGTCAGCACGCTCAATAAACAGCGGAGTGCCGCCCACGCCGGTAAAAGCACGAACCGGAGAGTTCACACCTCCCGGAATAAGCTTACGAGCGGCGCTGTAGAGGTTTTCTGACTTACTCATGAAATCGTTCCTGGTGAATTTTCGAAAGTGGGGGTCATTCTAAGGGATCCGGCGATCGTTATAAAAGTTTTGCGCACGGAAAGGATAGACAAGGCAGGGGGAGAAGACTTGAAGGATTAGTGTCTGTGATGGATAATAGCCGAAAAGATCGGGTCACTATTTGCCCAGATCGCAGTATGAATGGGAGCAAAAAATGAGTGATGACGTAGTGCTGCCGCTGCAGTTTACCGATGCAGCCGCCAGCAAAGTAAAGCATCTGATCGCAGATGAAGAAAATCCAAACCTGAAACTGCGTGTCTACATCACCGGCGGTGGGTGTAGCGGCTTCCAGTATGGTTTCACGTTTGATGACCAAATCAACGATGGCGACATGACCATTGAGAAGCAGGGCGTGGGCCTTGTTGTCGACCCGATGAGCCTCCAGTATCTGGTGGGTGGTGCCGTTGATTACACCGAAGGCCTGGAAGGTTCTCGCTTCGTGGTGACCAACCCGAACGCGACCAGCACCTGCGGCTGCGGTTCTTCCTTCAGCATCTGATTTTTAGGATGTGACAAAAAAGCCGTGTCAATGATACGGCTTTTTGCTATCTGCCATTCTCGTCCAGCGCAAAGGTGGGCAGCTTGAGGTGCCAGCGAATCGCTGCGAGACGAATAGCCAGCGTCACCACCATTCCGACCATACTGGCGGCTTCCAGCGGCATATCGAAGCCGTAAAAGGCGGTCGCATGAACAATCCCACCGGCGATGCAGGCCGTTGCATAGATTTCCGTGCGCAGGATCATCGGCACTTCACGGGCAAGGACATCGCGAATAATCCCACCGCCGACGCCAGTTAATACGCCCATGCAAATGGCGACCAGGGGGCCGGTGCCGGCCAGAAACGCTTTGTTAACCCCAATGCCAACGAACACCGCGAGCCCGACTGCATCCAGCACGGGTAATACCCACTTCGGCAAACGGCGTGGCTGACGAACTAACAGAATAGTCAGCATGCAGGTGACCATGGCGACCACCAGATCGGTGGGATCTTTCACCCAGAAAACCGGGCCGTGGGCCAGCGCCATGTCGCGAATAGTGCCACCGCCGACGGCGGTGACCACACCCAGAACCAGCACGCCAAAGGGATCCATCCGGAGCTTGCCGGCCAGTAACACACCTGATATCGCAAAAACAGCGGTGCCGACAATATCCAGCCAGTAGACGAGCATGGTTCGATCCCCGGTTATTTCACCTGCGCAAGGGCAGAGCAGAGTTGTTGAGCGGCGAGGATAATACGCGGGCTGGCACGTTCAAACCAGTCGCCGGTGAGAGGAATGACCGGAATATCGAGCTGTTTGCGCCAGAATTGTTCAATTTTAGGAATCTCACTCGCACCGCCTGCCACCACAATGGCCTGAGGCTGACGTGCCAGCACCTGCTCGCGGCTGACCTGAGGCCAGGGTACCCGGCTGGCGGCAAAGATATTTTCGCCGCCACACAGTTCCAGTACCTCGTTTTGCAGTGACCCTTTGCCACTGGTGAAAAGCGGTTCGCCGCCAAATTGCAGGAAAACACGTTTTGTCGGCTGGCTGGCATACTGTTTTTTCAGTGCGTTGTACTGCGCGAGAAGCGTGGCCGCAGCCTCTTTTGCCTGTTCCGGGTGCGGGCTATAATGTGCCAGTTGATTCAGAGACTCCGCGACCTGTTCAATGGTCACAGCATCAATCCACATGACCGTAATGCCCAGCCGCTCTAGCTGATTGACCTGACGTTCAGCATTACCGCCGCGCCAGGCAAGCACCACATCAGGCTTTAACGCCACAATACGTTCAACGTTCATGCCCTGCCAGGTAGCGACCTGTTCAATACCCTCGGCTTCGGCAGGGTAGTCGGAATAGCTGCTTACAGCCACGGGCGTAATACCGGCTGCGAAAGCGAGTTCAGTATTACCGGGAGAGAGGGAAATGACGCGTGGCGCAGCGTAGAGCCACACGGGCAAAAGGAGAAACAGGGCGGCCAGCGCCCTGAAAAAATGCTTAGCCACGAGCCAGGTTCTGCACCAGCGTCTCAACCATCAGGCTGGACTGTTTCGCAGCGACCACCAGGAACTCGTCAAAGCTGAGGTGGGATTGTTGATCGGCAACGTCAGAGATGGCGCGAACCACTACAAACGGAATACCAAAGTTGTGGCAAACATGCGCAATCGCCGTCGCTTCCATTTCAACCGCGGCCGCTTGCGGGAAGTTATGCCGGATTTTAGCCAGGCCCACCGAGCCATTAATAAACGCATCACCGCTAACAATCAGGCCACGCACGGCATTCAGGTTGAGCTGTTTAATGCAGGCTTCCGCCGCAGCAACCAGTTTCTCATCGGCTTTGAAACCAGCCGGACAGCCCGGAAGCTGGCCAAGTTCGTAACCAAAGGCAGTGACGTCGGCGTCGTGGTAACGCGCTTCGTCAGAGACCACGATATCGCCCACTTTCAGGGTCGAGGCCAATCCACCGGCGGAACCGGTATTAATAATCACGTCTGGCTTGCAGTGTTCCAGCAGCAGCGTTGCGCCCATGGCTGCGGCTACTTTACCAATGCCGGATTTCAGCAGGGCCACTTCTGTACCATTCAGCGTACCGGTGTAAATTTCACAGCCGCCCATAGTCAGCGTCTGACGATTGTCGATTTTGTCACGCAGCAGCGTAACTTCTTCTTCCATTGCACCAATAATACCAATTTTCATGGAGATACTCGCTAAAGTGATAAGACAGGATTACGTTTACAGGGCATAGTCTATCATGGCATACAGAATTGCATGTCATCCCGTGACGCCTCGCTGACAGGAGAGGAAATGACAGAGATCGATTTTCGAAAAAAAATAAACTGGCACCGTCGCTATCGCTCCCCGCTGGGGGTGAAAACCGAACGTGAAATCCTGCGCATTTTCGAAAGCGATCGTGGGCGAATCATTAATTCGGCAGCCATTCGCCGCCTACAGCAAAAAACCCAGGTCTTCCCGCTTGAGCGTAATGCGGCGGTGCGTACGAGGTTGACCCATTCGCTTGAGGTACAGCAGGTTGGGCGTTATATCGCCAAAGAGATTCTCAGCCGCCTGAAAGAGATGCGCTTACTCGAAACCTACGGGCTGGATGAACTGACCGGGCCGTTTGAGAGCATTGTCGAAATGGCGTGTCTGATGCACGACATCGGCAACCCGCCCTTTGGTCACTTTGGTGAGGCCGCCATCAATGACTGGTTCCGCCAGCGTCTTGTGCCTGACGATGCCACCAGCCAACCGCTGACGGACGACCGCTGCGAAGTGGTTACGCTGCGCCTGCGCGAAGGCGAAGAGAGTCTTAACGCATTGCGGCGTAAAGTGCGCCAGGATCTCAGCCATTTCGAAGGTAATGCACAGGGTATTCGCCTGGTGCATACGCTGATGCGCATGAATCTCACCTGGGCGCAGGTGGGCTGTATTTTAAAATACACTCGTCCTGCGTGGTGGACGGGGGAAACCCTGGCAACGCACAGTTATTTAATGAAAAAACCGGGCTTCTATTTTTCTGAAGAGGCCTATGTTGCACGGCTGCGTAAAGAATTGGATCTCGACACTTACAGTCGCTTCCCATTGACCTGGATTATGGAGGCGGCGGATGACATTTCCTATTGCGTGGCCGATCTTGAGGATGCGGTCGAGAAACGTATTTTCTCAGCTGAACAGCTTTATCAGCATCTTTATGAAGCATGGGGAGAGCATACAAAGGGTTCTCTCTTTTCTCAGGTCGTGGAAAATGCCTGGGAGAAATCCCGCGCCAATACCCTGAGTCGCAGTGCCGAAGATCAGTTTTTTATGTATTTACGGGTGAATACGTTAAATAAACTGGTGCCTTATGCGGCCCAGCGGTTTATCGATAATTTGCCGCAGATTTACCGTGGCGAATTCAATCATGCGCTGCTCGAGGACGACAGCGATTATAGCCAGCTCCTTGAATTATATAAAAACGTCGCCATTAAAGAGGTGTTCAGTCATCCTGATGTTGAACAACTGGAGCTGCAGGGCTATCGGGTGATTAGCGGCTTGCTGGAGATTTATCGTCCGCTGTTGCAATTACCCTTAGCTGATTTTACAGAGCTGGTGGAAAAAGATCGCGTACGCCGTTTACCCATTGAATCGCGACTGTTTCAAAAGCTCTCTACCCGCCATCGACTGGTTTATGTAGAAGCGGTGAGCAAATTATCCAGGGAGGACGCCGAGTATCCAATAATGGAATATTACCACCGTTGCCGTCTCATCCAGGACTATATCAGCGGTATGACCGATTTATATGCGTGGGATGAATACCGTCGCCTGATGGCAGTGGAATAACGAGTCGGGAATTGTAAAGAGAAACAATAAATTTTTACTTTTTCCAAAAACTTAATCCCGGAACTTCACGTTATAAAACGACTCTGAGTGACACATACACAGCCGTTTTGCGTTATCTGTAAAGAGATTGAGAGACATGAAAAAAACTACGTTAGCAATGAGTGCTCTGGCGCTGAGCTTAAGTCTGGCGCTGACCCCGATATCTTCCATGGCGGCTGAAACAGCCTCGTCAACAGCGACGTCGCAACAACTTCCAAGCCTCGCCCCGATGCTCGAAAAAGTGATGCCATCGGTAGTGAGTATCAACGTGGAAGGCAGCACGACGGTTAATACGCCGCGCATGCCGCGCAACTTCCAGCAGTTCTTTGGTGATGATTCCCCGTTCTGCCAGGAAGGGTCTCCGTTCCAGAGCTCGCCGTTCTGCCAGGGTGGACAAGGTGGACAGGGTGGCGCACCGGGTGGCGGTCAGCAGCAGAAGTTTATGGCGTTAGGTTCTGGCGTCATCATTGATGCGGCAAAAGGTTATGTGGTGACCAATAACCACGTTGTCGATAACGCAACGACCATTAAGGTTCAACTGAGCGACGGACGTAAATTCGATGCGAAGGTGGTGGGTAAAGACCCGCGTTCTGATATCGCCCTGATTCAGATTCAGGAGCCGAAAAACCTGACGGCTATTCAGTTGGCTGATTCTGACGCACTGCGCGTGGGTGACTATACGGTCGCTATCGGTAACCCATTTGGCCTGGGCGAAACTGTCACCTCGGGTATCGTTTCTGCACTGGGTCGTAGCGGTCTGAACGCTGAAAACTACGAGAACTTTATTCAGACGGATGCGGCGATTAACCGCGGCAACTCTGGCGGTGCGCTGGTCAATCTGAACGGTGAGCTGATCGGCATTAATACCGCGATTCTGGCACCGGACGGCGGCAACATTGGGATTGGGTTTGCTATCCCAAGCAACATGGTGAAAAGCCTGACGGCGCAAATGGTGCAGTATGGTCAGGTTCGTCGTGGCGAACTGGGGATTCTGGGCACCGAGCTGAACTCTGAGCTGGCGAAAGCGATGAAAGTCGATGCACAGCGCGGGGCATTCGTGAGCCAGGTGATGCCAAACTCAGCCGCCGCGAAAGCGGGCGTGAAAGCCGGTGATGTCATTACCTCGTTGAATGGAAAAGCGATTGGCAGTTTTGCTGCCTTGCGTGCCGAAGTGGGCTCCATGCCGATTGGTAGCAAAGTAACACTGGGGCTGGTTCGCGATGGTAAGCCGGTCAATGTGAGCATCGAGCTGCAACAGAGTAGCCAGACGCCTGCTGAAGCGGCCACTGTGTTCAGTGGTATTGAAGGCGCTGAAATGAGCAACAAAGGCAAAGACGAAGGTGTGGTGGTCAATGATGTTAAAGCCAATTCGCCGGCTGCCCGCATTGGCCTGAAGAAAGGTGACGTGGTGATAGGTGCAAACCAACAACCCGTGAAGAACCTTGGCGAACTGCGCAAAATTCTCGACAGCAAGCCTTCCGTGCTGGCATTGAACATTCAGCGCGGCGACACTTCCCTCTATCTGCTCATGCAATAATCGCTTTAACCCTCTTCTCCCGTCCGGGAGGGGAGGGCTTCCCTCAGATTTTGTGAGGCCTTCCACAACTCCATACTTCTGATTCCTGCTTTGTGCATATGCACAATGCGCGGCATGGTTTTCTCCCATATGCTTGGGCTCTGCTCACGGGAGGGTTACATGGCTGGCTGGCATCTTGATACTAAAATGGCGCAGGATATCGTGGGACGCACAATGCGTATCATTGATACAAACATTAACGTGATGGATGCACGTGGGCGCATCATTGGTAGTGGGGATCGCGAACGTATTGGGGAATTGCACGAAGGTGCACTGCTCGTACTCGCCCAGGGTCGCGTAGTGGATATCGACGATGCCGTAGCCCGCCATCTGCACGGGGTACGCCAGGGCATCAACCTGCCGCTGCGTCTTGAAGGGGAGATCGTGGGCGTTATTGGCCTGACGGGAGAACCCGAATCGTTACGTAAGTACGGCGAGCTGGTGTGCATGACTGCCGAAATGATGCTTGAGCAATCCCGTTTGATGCACCTCCTTGCGCAGGATAGCCGCCTGCGTGAAGAGCTGGTCATGAACCTGATTCAGGCTGAAGAGCACACGCCAGCACTCACCGAATGGGCCCAGCGTTTAGGTATTGATTTGAATCAGCCGCGTGTGGTTGCCGTGGTGGAAGTCGACAGCGGTCAATTAGGCGTAGACAGCGCCATGGCCGAGCTTCAGCAACTGCAAAACGCGCTGACCACCCCCGAACGCAACAATCTCATCGCGATTGTTTCTCTGACGGAGATGGTGGTGCTCAAGCCTGCGCTCAATCAGTTTGGCCGTTGGGATGCCGAAGATCATCGTAAACGCGTTGAGCAGCTTATTCAGCGCATGAAAGAAAACGGTCAATTGCGTTTTCGTGTCTCGCTGGGAAATTACTTTACCGGGCCGGGAAGTATCGCCCGTTCATACCGTACCGCGCGCACCACCATGATGGTGGGTAAACAGCGTATGCCGGAAAGCCGCAGCTACTTCTATCAGGATTTAATGCTGCCTGTATTGCTCGACAGCCTTCGCGGTGGCTGGCAGGCCAACGAACTCTCTCGTCCACTTCAGCGACTTAAAGCAATGGACAACAACGGGCTGTTGCGCCGGACGTTGTCGGCATGGTTCCGTCATAACGTGCAGCCCCTGGCAACCTCAAAAGCCCTCTTTATTCACCGTAATACGCTGGAATATCGGCTGAACCGTATTTCTGAGTTAACGGGATTAGATTTAGGCAATTTTGATGACAGACTGCTGCTGTACGTGGCACTGCAGCTGGATGAGCAGCGTTAGGTAAAAGTAAAACGGCAGCCGCAGGGCTGCCGTTTTGCTGTTGGCACCTTCTCCCGAGGGAGAGGGCCGAGGTGAGGGCATCAGACTGCACCCCTCCCCATTACTTATTGCGCGTGAGTTTTTCCAGGTCAGATTCAATTTCATTGATCTTGTTGGCAACCACGCTTTCAAGATGGCGGAGATCGTCAAGGATCTTGCGTTTCAAATCCACATCAGTGCGATCGCGCTGGCAAATCTGGTCAAGCTCATCAATCACATAGCGCAGGTTTGGACTGATCTCCTGCACTTCCTTGTAACCCTGACCGATACCATCCGCGACCACCGTCTTACGCTGACGAGGGTATTTAAACTTTACGCTTTTAGCAAAAAACTCGCCTTTGTCCTTGTGAAAATAGATTTTCAGGATGTCGTTATTCGCTTCCTGGCGGAGGCTGTAACGGTCAATTTCATCAGGATTGGTAATGCCTAAACTTTTCAGATTATCGTACATAGCGGTACCCTTAAGCTCAACATAACCTATGAATAATTAACGAAAAAATCTATTTTCGCCACTGTAATATGTTAAAAAGGCGGTATATGTCACCCTCTCCCGAACTGGAAGAGGGTATGACTTAATCGATGGTGCGCAGCAGTTCGTTGATGCCCACTTTGCCACGCGTTTTCGCATCGACTTTCTTAACGATCACAGCACAGTACAGGCTGTATTTACCGTCTTTGGACGGCAGGTTGCCGGAAACGACAACGGAGCCCGCCGGTACACGGCCATAGTGCACTTCACCGGTTTCACGATCGTAAATACGGGTGCTCTGTCCAATATAGACGCCCATGGAGATAACGGAACCTTCTTCAACGATAACACCTTCAACAACTTCAGAACGTGCGCCGATGAAGCAGTTATCTTCGATAATGGTTGGGTTAGCCTGCAGCGGCTCCAGAACACCGCCGATGCCGACGCCACCGGACAGGTGAACGTTTTTACCAATCTGCGCACAGGAACCCACTGTCGCCCAGGTATCTACCATGGTGCCTTCGTCGACGTAAGCGCCAATGTTGACGTAGGACGGCATCAGCACGGTATTACGTGCAATAAAAGCGCCCTGACGAACGGCTGCAGGAGGAACGACGCGGAAGCCTTCTTTCTGGAAGCGCGCTTCGTCATAGTTGGCAAATTTCATCGGCACTTTATCGAAGTAGCGGCTTTCCGCACCGTCGATAACCTGATTATCGTTAATGCGGAACGAGAGCAGAACTGCCTTCTTGAGCCACTGGTGAGTAACCCACTGGCCGTCAATCTTCTCTGCGACGCGCAGTGCGCCTGAATCCAACAGGGAGATAACCTGCTTAACCGCTTCACGGGTAACGGTATCTACGTTTGCTGGGGTGATCTCTGCGCGACGCTCGAAAGCGGCTTCAATAACGTTCTGTAACTGCTGCATTATGACTCTTTCCATCTCTGTAAAAAAAAACGTTACCCTTTATCGTTTGGATTGAGGGCCTCTGTCAACCGTTGTTGTACCTCGCGTTGCAGCTCATTATTAAGGCCACGCCGGTCGGCTGTCGCGATTATAAATAAATCTTCTACTCGCTCACCAATTGTCGTAATTCGCGCCCCGTGCAGTGAAATACCCAGGTCGGCAAAAACTTTCCCTACGCGGGCAAGTAGCCCTGGCTGGTCAAGGGCAATCAGCTCCAGGAAGGTGCGTCTGTCGGTATGTGTGGGCAGGAAATTGACCTCAGTATCAACATTAAAGTGGCGCAATTTGGCCGGTTGGCGACGCGGCTGCGGTGGCTGCCAGGAGTGCTGCGTAATGGCCTGTTCAAGGCCAAAGCGGGTTGCTTCGTGCCGATCGGCAGAAAGCGGGCTACCGTCGGGCTCCAGCACGATAAAGGTGTCCATCGCCATGCCGTCGCGCGTCGTGAAAATTTGTGCATCGTGAACGCTCAGGTTGCGCCGGTCCAGCTCAGCGCAGACCGCAGCAAACAGATAGGGTCTGTCCGGACTCCAGATAAAAATCTCGGTTCCGCCGCGTGTTGCCTGAGGACTAAGCAAAATCAGCGGCTTGCTGAGGTCGTGCTTAAGCAGGTGCCGCGCATGCCAGGCCAGTTGATTTGGGCTGTGGCGGACAAAATAGTTGGCGCGACAGCGTGCCCAAATCTGATGCAGTTTTTCTTCATCAATATTATCCATGCGCAACAGCGCCAACGCCTGCAATTGATGATGGCGCACGCGTTCGCGCATATCCGGCGTATTTTGCATACCACGACGGAGCTGCTTCTCCGTGGCGAAATAGAGTTCGCGCAGCAGGCTCTGCTTCCAGCTATTCCAGAGGGTTTCGTTGGTCGCGCAGATGTCGGCCACCGTCAGGCAAACCAGGAAACGCAGACGATTTTCCGTTTGCATCTCCTCGGCGAACTGCTTGATGACTTCCGGATCCTGAATGTCGCGACGCTGGGCGGTGACCGACATTAACAGATGATTGCGCACAAGCCAGGCGACCAGTTGGGTCTCCCTGGAATTAAGGCCGTGGAGTTCGGCAAATTTCAGTACATCCTGCGCACCCAGTACCGAATGGTCGCCGCCCCGTCCTTTGGCGATATCATGGAATAATGCGGCGATTAAAATGAGCTCAGGGTGGGTCAGACGTGGCCAGAGGTCGACACAAAGCGGATGGCGGGGACGCGTGGCTTCATCGGCAAAGGTTTCCAGTTTAAGCATGACCCGGATGGTGTGCTCATCAACGGTATAGGCGTGAAAAAGATCAAACTGCATCTGACCAACAATGTGCGACCACTGCGGCATATAGGCCCACAACACGCTGTGGCGATGCATCGGCAAGAGCCCACGTTTTACCGCACCTGGATGACGCAGCAGGCTGAGGAAAATCGAACGCGCTTCCGGGATGTAGCACAATGGCTGGGTCAGGTGTCGGCGTGCGTGGCGCAGATGGCGAAGCGTGGTCGAGTAGATCCCGGTGATGCTGCTATTGCGCACCATAATATAGAACATACGCAGTATCGCCTGCGGTTCTCGAATGAACAGCGTTTCATCACGGAGATCAATCAGTGACCCCCGTAGCTGAAACTCATCATCAATGGCGCGTGGTTTTTCATCCGTCGTCAGCGCCAGTATGGCTTCATCGAACAGCTGCAACAGCATCTGGTTCAGTTCGGTAACCCGGCGCGTGACACGGTAGAAATCCTTCATCATATGTTCGACGGGCTGATTGCCTTCGCCGACGTAATTCAGACGCTGCGCAACGCTGAGCTGACGGTCGAACAGCAGTCGGTTGTCGTAACGGTTGAGTTCAAGGTGAAGAGCAAAGCGTATCCGCCAGAGCAGGTGCAGGCATTCGTTGAGTTCATTACGCTCGGCTTCGGTCAGGAAGCCAAAGCCGACCATCTCATCCATTGAGGTGGCGCCAAAATGGCGGCGTGCAACCCACTGCAGGGTGTGAATATCACGCAGTCCGCCGGGGCTGCTTTTAATATCAGGTTCCAGATTGTAGCTCGTACCGTGATAACGCTGGTGGCGATCGTTCTGTTCCACGACTTTTGCCGGGAAGAACTTTTCCGATGGCCAGAATGACTCGCTGAAGATGTGTTTTTGCAGCTCCAGAAATAGCGCGACATCACCGATGAGCAGGCGCGATTCAATCAGGTTGGTGGCCACGGTTAAATCGGATAATCCTTCCAGCAGGCACTCTTCTAAGGTGCGCACGCTGTGCCCCACTTCCAGCTTCACATCCCAGAGCAGAGTGAGTAATTCACCAATCTTTTGTGCCCCTTCATCGGAGAGTTTTGCCCGACTCAAAATCAGCAAATCAATATCAGAAAGGGGATGTAGCTCACCACGGCCATAGCCGCCGACGGCAACCAGGGCAATGTCACTTTGCTCACCAAAGCCGTAGTCCAGCCACAGTCGTTGCAGCAACTGGTCAATAAATTCAGTCCGTGCCTCAATGAGTTGCTCTGCTGACAACCCGGCATCAAAAACATGCCCCAGCCACTGCTGGAAGCTGTCTATACGGGCTTTGATTGTCGCGACGGTCAGTTCACTTGATGACCAGTCGCCGGGATAAGCAGGCTGACCTGGTAACGTGGGTTTTAGCGTACTGACAAATTGTTCAGAAAATGTATTGCTCATTAACAGGCCACCCTAATCTATGGGACAGCAAATCACGACACGGGGCGTAAATATGTCGGTGCGGACAAAACGTATTCAGTAAAGGTTAAGACATGCATTTCATCAGACAAGTTAAAAGAGATAACCGGAAATGAAAAGACGTTTATCTTTATGAAGCATGGCAGGAAATATAAGGGAAAATTGTGCGTGCTTACGGAAGAAATAAGCAAGTTTTCTGAGCGGGTCAATAAAAAAGCGGCCCCTTACAGGCCGCTTCATGAACGCATACGTAAGAGATTATTCCGCAGTGAGGATTGCCGGGATAGTGTCGTCTTTACGCAGGGTCAGGATCTCGCAACCGTTCTCAGTCACAACAATGGTATGTTCATATTGCGCTGACAGGCTGCGGTCTTTTGTTTTCACCGTCCAACCGTCTTTCATGGTACGGATGCGGTAATCACCGGCGTTTACCATCGGTTCGATGGTGAACGTCATGCCCGCCTGCAACACCACGCCGCCATCGTCCGCGTCGTAGTGCAGCACCTGGGGCTCTTCGTGGAAAACACGGCCAATACCGTGACCACAATATTCGCGTACAACGGAGAAACCTTCGCCTTCAACGTATTTCTGAATGGCAGCACCCAGCGTGCGCAGGCGAATGCCAGGTTTAACCATACGAAGGGACAAATAGAGGCTGTCCTGAGTGACGCGGCACAGGCGTTCGCCGAGAATCGTAGGCTTGCCTACGATAAACATTTTGGAGGTATCGCCGTGATAGTCGTCTTTAATGACGGTCACGTCGATGTTCACGATATCGCCATCTTTCAGCAGTTTTTCGTCATCCGGGATACCGTGGCAGACCACTTCGTTAATGGAAATACACACGGATTTCGGGAAACCGTGATAGCCGAGGCAAGCCGAAACTGCATGCTGCTCATTCACGATGTAATCGTTACAAATACGATCCAGTTCGCCAGTGCTTACGCCAGGTTTGATGTGTTGCTCGATCATTTCCAGCACTTCAGCGGCAAGGCGGCCAGCCACGCGCATTTTTTCGATTTCTTCTGGGGTCTTAATTGAGATAGCCATTGATTCTGTCCATCAGTGCCGATTTTCGACATTATTTAGTTCAAGTACCGCTAATGGTAACAGTCAGGCCCGCCCGCTGCCAAATTGAGAATCATTTTGCCAGGCGCCTTTTGTGCCGCATCCGTGTTCGAGGTGCTACGCTTTGCTGCGGGATGGCGCGTGTTTGTCACATGAAATTCACTGTTCAGCCGCGCGTTCTCCGTTAACAATGATTGGAGTCTGGCTGCTGTTTGTGGTATAAAGCGCGCCGGACTCACGTTCCTCTTCGGAACGAAGTCGACAAATCTCACTTTGTGTAAATAACACACACGTATCGACACATATTCCGGGGTGCCCTTAGGGGTCGGTAATATGGGATACGTGGAGGCATAACCCCAACTTTTATATAGAGGTTCTAATCATGGCAACTGTTTCCATGCGCGACATGCTCAAGGCTGGTGTTCACTTTGGTCACCAGACCCGTTACTGGAACCCGAAAATGAAGCCTTTCATCTTCGGCGCACGTAACAAAGTTCACATCATCAACCTTGAGAAAACTGTACCGATGTTCAACGAAGCTCTGGCTGAACTGAACAAGATCTCTTCTCGTAAAGGCAAAATCCTTTTCGTTGGTACTAAACGCGCTGCGAGCGAAGCGGTGAAAGAAGCAGCTAACAACTGCGATCAGTTCTTCGTGAACCATCGCTGGTTGGGCGGCATGCTGACTAACTGGAAAACTGTTCGTCAGTCAATCAAACGTCTGAAAGATCTGGAAACTCAGTCTCAGGACGGTACTTTCGACAAGCTGACCAAGAAAGAAGCGCTGATGCGTACTCGTGAACTGGACAAGCTGGAAAACAGCCTGGGCGGTATCAAAGACATGGGCGGCCTGCCGGACGCACTGTTCGTTATCGACGCTGACCACGAACACATCGCGATCAAAGAAGCAAACAACCTGGGTATCCCGGTATTTGCTATCGTTGATACCAACTCCGATCCGGACGGTGTTGACTTCGTTATCCCGGGTAACGACGACGCAATCCGTGCAGTTAGCCTGTATCTGAATGCTGTTGCTGCTACCGTACGTGAAGGCCGTTCTCAGGATCTGGCTGTTCAGGCGGAAGAAAGCTTCGTAGAAGCTGAATAATAAGGTCCATCCCTTATTAGTACCGAGTATGGATAGGGGCCACTTTTGGGCCCCTTTTTCACTTTTAAACCTGTCTGGCTGATTGCCGGGCAGGTCATCTCTCCCGAGGATTAAAGAATGGCTGAAATTACCGCATCCCTGGTAAAAGAGCTGCGCGAGCGTACTGGCGCAGGCATGATGGATTGCAAAAAAGCACTGACTGAAGCTAACGGCGACATCGAGCTGGCAATCGAAAACATGCGTAAGTCCGGTGCTATCAAAGCAGCGAAAAAAGCAGGCAACGTTGCTGCTGACGGCGTGATCATCACTAAGATCGACGGTACCTACGGCATCATTCTGGAAGTAAACTGCCAGACTGACTTCGTTGCGAAAGATGGCGGTTTCCAGGCATTTGCTAACAAAGTTCTGGACGCAGCTGTTGCTGGCAAAATCACTGACGTTGAAGTTCTGAAAGCACAGTTCGAAGAAGAACGTGTCGCGCTGGTTGCTAAAATCGGTGAGAACATCAACATCCGTCGTGTTGCTGCTCTGGAAGGCGAAGTGCTGGGTTCTTACCTGCACGGTGCGCGTATCGGTGTTCTGGTTGCGGCTAAAGGCGCTGATGAAGAGCTGGTTAAACAGCTGGCAATGCACATCGCTGCAAGCAAGCCTGAATTCGTTAAACCGGAAGACGTGTCTGCTGAAGTTGTTGAGAAAGAGTTCCAGGTTCAGCTGGACATCGCCATGCAGTCTGGCAAGCCGAAAGAAATCGCAGAGAAAATGGTTGAAGGCCGCATGAAGAAATTCACCGGCGAAGTTTCTCTGACCGGCCAGCCTTTCGTTATGGATCCGAGCAAAACTGTTGCTCAGCTGCTGAAAGAGCACAACGCTGACGTGACTAACTTCATCCGCTTCGAAGTGGGTGAAGGTATCGAGAAAGTTGAGACTGACTTCGCAGCAGAAGTTGCTGCAATGTCCAAGCAGTCTTAATAAAAAGAAGAAGCCGCCTGAGGGCGGCTTCTTTTTGCGCCCATCTTGTAAATTCAGTTAACCCTTATAGTGGTTGCGCTGAAAAGCGACGTACAATGTCGCCGGAATTAACTCATTTCAATCGTTGACAGTCTCAGGAAAGAAACATGGCTACCAATGCAAAACCCGTCTACAAACGTATTCTGCTTAAGCTGAGTGGTGAAGCTCTTCAGGGTACGGAAGGCTTCGGTATTGACGCAAGCATCCTTGATCGTATGGCTCAGGAAATCAAAGAACTGGTGGAACTGGGCATTCAGGTTGGTGTGGTGATTGGTGGCGGTAACCTGTTCCGTGGTGCAGGGCTCGCGAAAGCGGGTATGAACCGCGTTGTGGGCGACCACATGGGCATGCTGGCGACTGTGATGAATGGTTTGGCCATGCGCGATGCGCTTCACCGCGCCTATGTGAACGCCCGCCTGATGTCCGCTATTCCATTGAATGGCGTGTGTGACAATTACAGCTGGGCTGAAGCAATCAGCCTGCTGCGCAACAACCGCGTGGTTATCCTGAGCGCGGGTACAGGTAATCCGTTCTTTACCACCGACTCCGCAGCCTGTCTGCGCGGCATCGAAATTGAAGCCGATGTGGTACTGAAAGCGACCAAAGTGGATGGTGTCTTTACTGCCGATCCGGCAAAAGATCCTACTGCGACCATGTACGAGCAACTCACCTATACCGAAGTGTTGGATAAAGAGCTGAAAGTCATGGATTTGGCCGCATTTACGCTGGCGCGTGACCATAAGTTGCCTATCCGTGTCTTCAACATGAACAAGCCTGGCGCGCTGCGCCGCGTTGTGATGGGCGAAAAAGAAGGCACGTTGATTACGGAATAATTCCCGTAGGCAACAAATAAAGGTAAGATTCCGCTTTATAATTTAGCGATTGTGGCAGGCATCTTTCACGGTGCCTTGTACCGAACGAGACTATACTCACCACACTGGTGATGTATGGTTTGCCCGAGACAAGTTTTCAAGGATTCGTAACGTGATTAACGACATCAGAAAAGATGCTGAAGTACGCATGGAAAAATGCGTAGAAGCGTTCAAAACCCAAATCAGCAAAATTCGTACCGGCCGTGCTTCCCCAAGCCTGCTGGATGGCATCGTCGTGGAATACTACGGCACACCGACCCCGCTGCGTCAGCTGGCACAGGTCACGGTAGAAGATACCCGCACGCTGAAAATCAACGTATTCGACCGTTCAATGGGCCCGGCTGTTGAGAAGGCCATCATGGCCTCCGATTTAGGTCTGAACCCAAGCTCTGCGGGAACCGATATCCGCGTTCCGCTGCCAGCACTGACAGAAGAGCGTCGTAAGGACCTTATTAAAGTGGTTCGTGGTGAAGCAGAGCAGGGCCGTGTCTCCGTGCGTAACGTGCGTCGCGATGCAAACGACAAGGTAAAAGCGTTACTGAAAGATAAAGAAATCAGCGAAGATGACGATCGTCGTTCTCAGGACGATGTCCAGAAACTGACTGACGCAGCAATCAAGAAAATTGATGCGGCGCTGGCAGATAAAGAAGCTGAACTGATGCAGTTCTAAGACTGCTATCCATTAAAACGCCGTACAGAGAGCTGCCATGCGGCTTTGCTGACGGCGTTTTGCTTTTTATCCGCGCAATAGTGTGAGCGTTTCATGAAGCATATAACCCTTCTGGGCTCAACAGGTTCTATTGGTTGCAGCACGCTCGATGTGGTTCGCCACAATCCCGACCGTTTTTCCGTCACGGCTCTCGTTGCTGGTAAAAATGTTGCTCGTATGGTTGAACAGTGCCTGGAGTTCAGGCCGCGTTTCGCCGTGATGGATGATGAAGCCAGCGCGCGCGAATTGCGTACCACATTGCAGCAGCACAATAGCGGTACAGAAGTGATGAGCGGTCAACAGGCTGCCTGCGAAATGGCTGCGCTTGATGATGTTGATCAGGTCATGGCGGCGATTGTGGGGGCTGCCGGTCTGGTACCGACCCTTGCTGCCATTCGTGCCGGCAAAACCGTACTGCTCGCCAATAAAGAATCTCTGGTGACCTGTGGTCGTCTTTTTATGGAGGCGGTGCAGGCGAGTGGGGCGCAGCTTCTTCCGGTAGATAGCGAACATAACGCTATTTTTCAGAGTTTGCCGGAAACAATTCAACACAACCTGGGGTACGCTGATTTAAAGCAGAACGGCGTAATGTCGATTTTGCTTACCGGGTCAGGTGGCCCATTTCGAGAGACGCCTTTGTCTGAACTGGCCGCAATGACGCCGGATCAGGCTTGCCGCCATCCGAACTGGTCAATGGGACGAAAAATCTCCGTTGATTCAGCCACCATGATGAACAAAGGTCTGGAATACATTGAAGCGCGCTGGTTGTTTAATGCCTCTGCTCGCCAGATGGAAGTGTTGATCCATCCGCAATCGGTGATCCACTCCATGGTGCGTTATCAGGACGGCAGCGTGTTGGCACAACTGGGTGAACCGGATATGCGCACACCAATCGCACACACGATGGCATGGCCGGGTCGTGTGCCTTCAGGTGTGAACACCCTCGATTTCTGTAAGCTCAGCGCCCTGAGTTTTGCCGCGCCCGATTACGAACGTTACCCCTGTCTGAAGCTGGCGATTGATGCTTTTGCTGAGGGGCAGGCCGCAACGACGGCGCTGAATGCAGCGAACGAGGTGACAGTGGCAGCATTCCTGGCATCGACAATTCGCTTTACGGATATCGCTGCCCTTAATTTATCTGTGCTTGAACAGATGACGTTGTGTGAACCGCAAAGTATTGACGATGTTTTGGCCATAGATCGTATGGCTCGTGAAGTCGCACAAAAACAAGTGATGCGCCTCGCAAGCTGGTGATAATCCAGCCACTCTCAGTCATGCTATTTGTTAGCGTTAGGCTTCAGTGATATAGTCTGCGCACCCGATTGCCAGATTCATCTCTGGCTCTGAGGTGAAGCCGTGGTTAACACGGCTTTTTTGCGTAAGGGCTTTTGTATTCCTGAGTACCGCTAAATCCTTTTCAGGGACTAAAACGCGTTATGTTGTCTGCTAATCAACCAATAAGCGAAAATTTGCCTGCGCATGGCTGCCGTCATGTTGCAATAATCATGGACGGCAATGGTCGCTGGGCGAAGAGACAAGGGAAAATCCGTGCCTTTGGGCACCGAGCGGGCGCGAAATCGGTTCGCCGTGCGGTCTCTTTCGCCGCAAACAGTGGAATCGATGCGCTGACGCTGTATGCGTTTAGTAGCGAGAACTGGAATCGTCCGCCGCAAGAAGTGACCGCGTTGATGGAACTGTTTGTGTGGGCATTAGATAGCGAAGTTAAAAGCCTGCACCGTCACAACGTGCGTTTACGGATTATCGGTGACACAAGTCGTTTCAATACGCGTTTGCAGGAGCGCATTCGTAAAGCGGAGGCGTTAACGGCTCAGAATACCGGGCTGACGCTAAATATCGCGGCGAATTACGGCGGACGCTGGGATATCGTACAGGGAGTACGGCAATTGGCCGTTCAGGTTCAGGAAGGGCTGTTGCACCCTGACCAAATTGATGAAGAGGCGCTGAGTCAGCAAATCTGCATGCATGAACTGGCTCCCGTAGATTTAGTGATTAGGACTGGTGGGGAACATCGCATAAGTAACTTTTTACTTTGGCAAATTGCTTACGCCGAACTTTACTTTACAGATGTTCTTTGGCCCGATTTCGATGAACAAGACTTTGAAGGTGCGCTGCATGCCTTTGCCAATAGAGAGCGTCGCTTCGGCGGCACCGAGCCCGGCAGCGACAATGCCTGATGGGGGTAGCTTTTGCTGAAGTATCGCCTGATTTCCGCGTTTGTATTGATTCCTGTTGTCATCGCAGCGCTGTTTTTGCTGCCGCCGATGGGTTTTGCGATTGTGACATTGGTCGTTTGTATGCTGGCTGCATGGGAATGGGGGCAACTGAGCGGTTTCACCTCCCGTACACAACGCGTCTGGCTCGCAGTGTTATGCGGCTTTGTACTGGCTGCCATGTTGTTAGCTATTCCAGAGTACCATCATAATATTCATCAGCCCGTTGTTGAGCTCTCTCTTTGGGCATCATTGGGCTGGTGGGTTGTCGCGCTGCTGCTGGTGTTAGGTTATCCGGCATCAGCGGGAGTCTGGCGACATTCGAAAATTCTGCGTCTGATTTTCGGCATCCTGACGATTATTCCCTTTTTCTGGGGCATGCTGGCATTACGCGCCTGGCACTATGATGAAAACCACTACAGCGGTGCGTTGTGGTTGTTATACGTTATGATTCTGGTCTGGGGTGCGGACTCTGGCGCTTACATGTTTGGTAAACTCTTCGGTAAACATAAGCTTGCACCGAAGGTTTCACCGGGTAAAACCTGGCAAGGATTTATAGGTGGTTTGTTTACTGCCGCGATAATCTCCTGGGTATACGGTGCGTGGGCGAACCTTGAGGTTGCCTCCTCAACCTTATTCATTTGTTCCGTTGTTGCAGCACTGGCATCAGTGCTGGGCGATTTAACGGAAAGTATGTTCAAGCGTGAAGCGGGAATTAAAGATAGTGGTCATCTAATTCCGGGTCATGGCGGTATACTGGATCGCATCGACAGCCTTACGGCAGCAGTACCTGTTTTTGCTTGCCTGTTATTGCTGGTTTTCAGGACGATTTGACGGAAGGTTTTATGCTGAGCATTCTCTGGAATCTGGCGGCGTTTATTGTTGCGCTTGGTGTGCTCATTACTGTGCACGAATTTGGCCATTTCTGGGTTGCTCGCCGTTGCGGCGTCCGGGTTGAACGCTTTTCTATTGGTTTTGGTAAAGCGCTCTGGCGTCGTTACGATAAGCAGGGCACTGAGTTTGTTGTCGCCCTCATTCCCCTCGGCGGCTACGTCAAAATGTTGGATGAGCGCGTTGAACCGGTAACGCCGGAGATGCGCCACCATGCTTTCAATAATAAGACGGTCGGCCAGCGTGCAGCGGTTATTGCTGCCGGCCCGATTGCCAATTTCCTGTTTGCTATTTTCGCTTATTGGCTGGTGTTTATCATCGGCGTCCCTGGCGTTCGTCCGGTTATTGGTGAAATAACACCCGATTCCATCGCTGCGCATGCTCAAATTACGCCCGGAACGGAACTTAAAGCAATTGATGGTATCGAAACGCCTGATTGGGATGCAGTACGTTTACAGCTGGTGTCAAAAATCGGTGATAAACAGACTACGCTCAGTGTGGCACCGTTCGGTAGCGAAGGCCGTCAGGATAAGGTTCTTGATTTAGGCCAGTGGCACTTTGAGCCTGACAGAGAGGATCCTGTCGCCTCATTGGGGATTCGTCCTCGTGGTCCGCAGATCGAACCGGTGCTTGCTGAAATACAATCAGGTTCTGCTGCAAGTAAAGCAGGTTTGCAAGCTGGCGACAGGATCGTTAAAGTCGATGGTCAGCAATTAACGCAGTGGATGACGTTTGTCACTCTGGTGAGAGATAATCCGGGCACACCGCTAGCGCTGGACATCGAAAGGCATGGGAGTTCCTTGTCTTTAACGCTGATACCGGATACAAAGCCGGGTAGCAAGGCAGAAGGGTTTGCGGGTGTTGTGCCAAAAATCATTCCGCTGCCAGATGAATACAAGACAGTACGCCAGTACGGGCCGTTCAGCGCCATTGTCGAGGCCACGGACAAGACATGGCAGTTAATGAAGTTGACGGTCAGTATGTTGGGGAAATTGATAACCGGTGACGTAAAACTGAACAACCTCAGTGGGCCGATTTCGATCGCTCAGGGGGCTGGGATGTCAGCAGAGTTCGGGGTGATTTACTACCTGATGTTCCTCGCCTTAATCAGCGTGAACCTCGGGATTATCAACCTGTTTCCACTTCCTGTCCTGGACGGGGGGCATCTGCTGTTTTTGGCGCTTGAAAAGCTGAAAGGTAAACCGGTATCCGAGCGAGTTCAAGACTTTAGCTACCGCATTGGCTCGATTTTGCTGGTGTTGTTAATGGGGCTTGCACTTTTCAATGATTTCTCTCGGTTGTAAGAGAGTTTGTTAGGAAGAACGCATAATAACGATGGCGATGAAAAAGTTGCTCATAGCGTCGCTGCTGTTTAGCAGCGCCACCGTATACGGTGCTGACGGGTTCGTAGTGAAGGACATTCATTTCGAAGGCCTGCAGCGTGTCGCCGTTGGTGCGGCCCTCCTCAGTATGCCGGTCCGTCCAGGCGATACGGTGAATGATGAAGACGTCAGTAACACCATTCGTGCCTTGTTTGCCACTGGTAACTTCGAGGACGTTCGCGTACTCCGCGACGGTGATACCCTTCTTGTTCAGGTAAAAGAACGCCCAACAATCGCGAGCATCACTTTCTCCGGCAACAAAGCGGTGAAAGATGACATGCTGAAGCAGAATCTTGAGGCCTCTGGCGTACGTGTTGGCGAATCACTCGATCGCACCACGCTCGCCGATATCGAAAAAGGGCTGGAAGATTTCTACTATAGCGTGGGTAAATACAGTGCCAGCGTGAAGGCTGTCGTTACTCCACTGCCGCGCAACCGTGTTGACCTCAAACTGGTCTTCCAGGAAGGCGTTTCTGCGCAGATCCAACAGATCAATATTGTCGGGAACCATGCGTTCAGCACCGAACAGTTGATCTCCACCTTCCAGCTTCGTGATGAAGTTCCCTGGTGGAACGTGGTCGGCGATCGTAAATATCAGAAACAGAAACTGGCGGGCGATCTCGAATCCCTGCGTAGTTACTATCTGGATCGTGGCTATGCGCGTTTTAATATCGATTCCACACAGGTGAGCCTGACGCCGGATAAAAAAGGCATCTACATCACCGTTAACGTGACGGAAGGCGATCAGTACAAACTCTCTGGCGTTCAGGTTACTGGCAACCTCGCGGGTCACTCTGCTGAGATTGAAAGCCTGACGAAGATTGAGCCGGGCGAGCTGTATAACGGCGCCAAAGTGACCAAAATGGAAGATGAAATTAAAAAGCTTCTGGGTCGCTATGGCTATGCCTACCCGCGCGTTCAGTCACAACCGGAAATCAACGACACGGATAAAACCGTTAAGCTGCATGTGAACGTGGATGCGGGCAACCGCTACTACGTGCGTAAAATTCGCTTTGAAGGCAACGATACCTCCAAAGATGCCGTGCTGCGTCGTGAAATGCGTCAAATGGAAGGTGCCTGGTTAGGCAGCGACCTGGTGGATCAGGGCAAAGAGCGTCTGAACCGTCTGGGCTACTTCGAGACCGTTGATTCCGAAACGCAACGTGTGCCAGGTCGTCCGGATCAGGTGGATGTCGTTTATAAAGTGAAGGAGCGTAACACCGGTAGCTTCAACTTCGGTGTGGGCTACGGCACGGAAAGCGGCGTAAGCTTCCAGGTCGGTGTTCAGCAAGATAACTGGTTGGGTACGGGTTATTCTGTTGGTATCAACGGTACCAAGAACGACTACCAGACCTACTCCGAATTCTCCGTTACCAACCCGTACTTTACGGTTGATGGCGTGAGTCTCGGCGGTCGTATCTTCTACAATGACTTCAAAGCTGATGATGCAGACCTGTCCTCCTACACCAACAAAAGTTACGGTGTGGATGGCACGCTTGGCTTCCCGATTAACGAATACAACACCCTGCGTCTGGGCTTAGGCTACGTCCATAACGACCTGTCTAACATGGAACCGCAAGTGGCGATGTGGCGTTATCTGGATTCTGTCGGCCAGACATCCAGCACGACCAGCGATAACAATGGCTATAATGCCAATGACTTCACCTTCAACTATGGTTGGACATATAACAACCTTGACCGCGGTTATTTCCCGACTAAGGGTTCGCGCGTCAACCTGAACGGTAAAGTGACGATCCCTGGTTCGGATAACGAATTCTATAAAGTCACGGTAGACACGGCGTCCTACTTCCCCATTGATGAAGACCATAAATGGGTTGTTCTGGGACGTACTCGTTGGGGTTATGGCGACGGTTTAGGCGGCAAAGAGATGCCGTTCTATGAGAACTTCTATGCCGGTGGTTCAAGCACTGTTCGTGGCTTCCAGTCCAATAACATTGGTCCGAAAGCGGTGTACTACGGTGGAAGCGGCCTGGATAACTGTAATACGACCTCGGCGAAATACTGTAGTTCTGATGATGCCGTCGGTGGTAACGCAATGGGTGTTGCCAGCCTCGAATTCATTACGCCAACGCCGTTTATCAGTGAAAAATATGCAAACTCGGTACGTACATCCTTCTTCTGGGATGCCGGTACCGTGTGGGACACCAACTGGCAGGATACTGCTGATATGAAAGCCCTGGGTGTTCCGGACTATAGTGACCCAAGCAATATCCGTATGTCTGCGGGTATCGCATTACAATGGATGTCCCCATTGGGGCCGTTGGTATTCTCCTACGCCCAGCCGTTTAAAAAGTACGATGGAGACAAGGCAGAACAGTTCCAGTTTAACATCGGTAAAACCTGGTAACGTACCGCTGCGATGGAATGCATGATGTAGTGATGGTTGGGCGGTGATATTCACCGCCCGCCAACGAACGGTACCTCTTGGTACAATTGGGATGGTGAGGAGTTTATTGTGAAAAAGTGGTTATTAGCTGCAGGTTTCGGTTTAGCAATGGCATCTTCTGCTCAGGCAGCTGACAAAATTGCTGTGGTAGATATGAACAGCCTGTTCCAACAGGTTGCGCAGACTTCCGGCGTTTCTCAGACAATGAAAAACGAATTCGGTAGTCGTGCCAGCGAATTGCAGCGTCTGGAAACTGACCTGCAGACCAAAATGCAGCGCTATCAGCGTGACGGTTCTACCATGAAAGCGGCAGATCGTTCCAAACTGGAAAAAGACATCCAGGCACAACGTCAGTCTCTGGCGCAGAAAGGCCAGGCCTTCGAGCAGGATCAGGCTCGTCGTTCTAACGAAGAACGTGGCAAGCTGATGACACGTATTCAGGCTGCAGTGAAGAAAGTGGCTGCGGATCAGAACGTGGACCTGGTTATCCCGGCTAACGCTGCTATCTACAACAGCAGTGACGTTAAAGACATCACCGCTGATGTACTGAAACAGGTTAAATAAGTAATGCCTTCAATTCGACTGTCTGATTTAGCTCAACAGTTGGATGCAGAACTACACGGTGATGGCGATCTCGTCATCACCGGCGTTGCGTCCATGCAATCTGCTAAAGCAGGTCAAATCACCTTCATGGTTAATCCTAAATACCGTGAAAACCTGAATGACTGCCAGGCGTCTGCTGTCGTCATGACGCAGGACGATCTTCCTTTTGCCAAAAGCGCTGCCTTGATTGTGAGAAACCCTTATCTCACCTATGCACGTTTGGCCCAAATTCTTGATACCACGCCGCAGCCGGCCGAGCACATTGCACCGAGTGCAGTGATCGATGCGAGTGCGAGCTTGGGTAACAACGTTTCCATTGGTGCTAATGCCGTTATCGAATCCGACGTTATCCTGGGTGATAACGTGGTCATCGGCCCGGGTTGCTTCGTTGGGAAAAAGACGAAAATTGGTGCAGGTTCGCGTTTGTGGGCCAATGTCACCATTTACCACGAGATTGAGATCGGCGAAAATTGCCTGATTCAGTCCAGCACGGTGATCGGTGCTGATGGTTTTGGTTATGCGAATGATCGCGGAAATTGGGTTAAGATCCCGCAACTTGGTCGGGTGATCATTGGCGATCGCGTTGAGATTGGCGCCTGTACAACCATTGATCGTGGCGCACTCGATGACACGCGTATTGGTAACGGCGTTATCATTGATAACCAGTGTCAGATTGCACATAACGTTGTGATTGGCGACAATACTGCCGTTGCGGGCGGCGTCATCATGGCGGGTAGTTTGAAAATTGGCCGTTATTGTATGATTGGCGGTGCCAGCGTTATCAATGGGCATATGGAAATTTGCGACAAGGTCACCGTAACGGGGATGGGGATGGTAATGCGTCCTATCACTGAGCCTGGCGTCTATTCCTCGGGTATCCCGCTGCAACCAAATAAAGTGTGGCGTAAAACCGCTGCGCTGGTAATGAACATTGATGATATGAGCAAGCGCCTCAAAGCTGTTGAGCGCAAGGTCAATAAAGAAGACGAATAGCTCGCTCATTAACACCTAAACTTCGCGGCCTGTAGGCATTCTCATGATTGCCTCGGGCCGTGTTATTATTGCCTTTTAGTATATTTAGACAGGAAGAGTATTTTGACTACTGACACTCATACTCTGCACATTGAAGAGATTCTGGAGCTTCTGCCGCACCGTTACCCGTTTTTGCTGGTAGACCGTGTGCTGGATTTTGAAGAAGGTCGTTTTCTGCGCGCAGTGAAAAATGTCTCCGTAAATGAGCCGTTTTTTCAGGGACATTTCCCTGGTAAACCCATCTTCCCAGGCGTGTTGATTCTGGAAGCGATGGCGCAGGCAACGGGTATTCTGGCGTTTAAAAGCGTCGGAAAACTGGAGCCGGGAGAGCTCTACTATTTCGCAGGTATCGATGAAGCGCGCTTTAAGCGCCCGGTGGTACCTGGCGATCAAATGATCATGGAAGTCACCTTTGAGAAGACGCGCCGTGGACTGACTCGCTTTAAAGGCGTTGCAACGGTTGACGGTAAAGTTGTTTGCGAAGCTACTATGATGTGTGCACGTAGCCGGGAGGCCTGATACGTGATTGATAAAACCGCCTTTATTCATCCTTCTGCCATTGTTGAAGACGGTGCCATTATTGGTGCTAATGCTCACATTGGCCCGTTTTGTATTGTTGGTGCTAACGTCGAGATTGGCGAAGGCACCGTACTGAAGTCTCATGTCGTGATAAACGGCCACACCAAAATTGGTCGTGATAACGAGATTTATCAGTTCGCTTCCATCGGGGAAGTTAACCAGGACCTGAAATACGCTGGTGAACCGACTCGTGTGGAAATTGGCGATCGCAACCGCATTCGCGAAAGCGTCACCATTCACCGTGGCACGGTACAAGGCGGCGGATTAACGAAGGTGGGCAGTGACAACCTGATGATGGTTAATACGCACGTTGCGCATGACTGTACAGTGGGTAATCGCTGCATCCTCGCGAATAACGCTACGCTGGCAGGGCATGTCTCCGTTGATGATTTTGCGATCGTCGGCGGGATGACCGCAGTGCACCAGTTCTGCATCATCGGGGCGCACGTTATGGTGGGCGGCTGCTCCGGCGTCGCTCAGGACGTGCCGCCGTACGTGATTGCTCAGGGCAACCACGCAACACCGTTCGGCGTGAATATCGAAGGGTTGAAGCGCCGCGGCTTTAGTCGTGAAGCGATTCATGCGATTCGTAACGCGTACAAGCTGCTTTACCGCAGTGGAAAAACGTTTGATGAAGCGAAACCTGAAATAGCCGAACTGGCGGAGCAGCATCCGGAAGTGAAAGCCTTCACTGAATTCTTTGAGCGCTCCACGCGTGGCCTGATTCGGTAATGGTCGAGCATCGCCCGTTAACGATTGCCCTCGTCGCCGGAGAAACCTCCGGCGATATTCTTGGTGCCGGTCTTATCCGTGCGCTACGTGCGCGTGTACCCAATGCCCGCTTTGTTGGAGTCGCGGGTCCATTAATGCAGGCTGAAGGGTGCGAAGCCTGGTATGAAATGGAAGAGTTGGCCGTCATGGGGATTGTCGAGGTGCTTGGACGGTTGCGTCGTTTGTTGCATATTCGCGCCGATCTTACTCGCCGCTTCACAGCGCTCCAGCCCGACGTCTTTGTCGGCATTGATGCACCTGATTTCAATATCACCCTTGAAGGGAATTTGAAAAAGCAGGGTATCAAAACCATTCACTATGTCAGCCCGTCTGTGTGGGCCTGGCGACAGAAACGTGTTTTCAAAATAGGCAGATCCACCAATCTTGTTCTGGCATTTCTGCCTTTCGAAAAAGCGTTTTACGACAAATTTAATGTGCCTTGCCGCTTTATCGGCCACACCATGGCGGATGCCATGCCACTGGACCCGGATAAAAATGCGGCGCGGGACACGTTAGGCATTCCTCACGACGCCCATTGCCTCGCATTACTGCCGGGCAGTCGTGGCGCTGAAGTCGAAATGCTCAGCGCTGACTTCCTGCGCACGGCACAAATTCTGCGTCAGCATTATCCTGACCTCCATGTTGTCGTGCCGTTGGTCAATGCCAAAAGGCGTGAACAGTTCGAGCGTATTAAGCAGGAGACTGCCCCTGATTTGCAGGTCCATATGCTTAACGGCATGGCGCGGGAAGCGATGATCGCCAGTGATGCTGCGCTGCTGGCATCCGGCACCGCTGCGCTGGAATGTATGCTGGCGAAGTGTCCGATGGTGGTGGGCTATCGCATGAAACCGTTCACTTTCTGGCTGGCGAAACGGCTGGTGAAAACCGAATACGTTTCCTTGCCGAATTTGCTCGCCGGGCGTGAACTGGTCAAAGAGCTGCTGCAGGAAGAGTGTCAGCCCCCGTTGCTGGCAGAAGCGTTGCTCCCGCTGCTGGCAAATGGCAAGGCGCACCATGCAATGCATGACATTTTCCGCGAGTTGCATCTGCAAATACGCTGTAACGCCGATGAACAGGCCGCTGAAGCCGTACTGGAGTTGGCACAATGATAGAATTTGAGTACCCACACACGCATCTGGTTGCGGGTGTGGATGAAGTCGGTCGCGGGCCGCTGGTGGGCGCCGTGGTGACCGCTGCGGTCATCTTAGATCCTGCACGTCCCATCATTGGGCTTAATGACTCCAAAAAATTATCTGAGAAGCGCCGCCTGGCGCTATTTGATGAGATTAAAGAGAAGGCGCTGGCCTGGAGTCTTGGCCGTGCAGAACCGTGTGAAATCGACGAGCTGAACATTCTGCATGCCACTATGCTGGCGATGCAGCGTGCCGTTGCGGGCTTGCAGATTGTGCCTGAATATGTGCTTATCGACGGCAATCGCTGCCCGACGCTGCCCATGCCGTCTCTGGCGGTGGTAAAGGGAGACAGCCGGGTGCAGGAAATCAGCGCGGCGTCTATTCTTGCCAAAGTATCGCGTGATGCGGAAATGGCAGCTCTGGATTTAACCTTCCCGCAGTATGGTTTTGCGCAGCACAAAGGCTACCCGACCGCTTTTCATCTGCAGAAGCTGGTTGAACATGGCGCAACCGAACATCACCGGCGCAGTTTTGGCCCGGTCAAACGCGCGTTGGGCCTTGTGTCCTGATTCTTGTCACAAGTTAACACCGGAATCTGAAAATGGCTGAACCACGTTTCATACACCTGCGGGTGCATAGCGACTATTCCATGATTGACGGGCTGGCGAAAACCGGACCGCTGGTAAAAAAGGCGGCCGCGCTCGGCATGCCTGCGCTGGCGATCACCGATTTTACTAACCTGTGTGGTCTGGTGAAGTTTTATGGAACAGCCCATGGCGCGGGTATGAAACCCATCGTCGGCGCTGATTTTCATGTGCAGAGCGAAGTGCTTGGCGATGAACTGACGCAACTCACGGTGCTCGCGGCCAACAACGACGGTTATCAGAATCTGACGCTACTTATCTCGCGTGCTTATCAGCGTGGATATGGCGCTGCAGGCCCCTGGATTGACCGCGACTGGCTTATCGAGCACAAAGAGGGGCTGATCCTGCTTTCCGGCGGCCGCATGGGCGATGTGGGACGAAGCCTGCTGCGTGGCAACGCCCCCCTGGTCGATCAATGCGTCAGCTTCTACGAAACGCATTTCCCGAACAGCTACTATCTGGAACTGATCCGTACCGGACGTGCGGATGAAGAGAACTATCTGCATGCTGCGGTAGAGCTGGCGGAAGCGCGCGGCCTGCCCGTGGTTGCGACCAACGATGTCCGCTTCATTGACGGCGGTGACTTCGACGCCCACGAAATTCGTGTTGCCATCCATGACGGCTTTACCCTCGACGATCCCAAGCGTCCTCGTAATTATTCGGCGCAGCAATACATGCGCACCGAAGATGAGATGTGTGAGCTGTTTGCCGACATCCCTGAAGCGCTGCAAAACAGCGTGGAAATCGCCAAGCGTTGTAACGTCACCGTGCGCCTCGGTGAGTACTTCCTGCCGCAGTTCCCAACGGGTGACATGACTACCGAAGACTTCCTGGTGGCCAAATCGAAAGAGGGGCTGGAAGAGCGTCTGGAGTTCCTGTTTCCGGACCCGGCCGTTCGCGCTGAGAAGCGCCCGGAGTACGACGAGCGTCTGGACATTGAGCTTCAGGTTATCAACCAGATGGGGTTCCCTGGCTACTTCCTGATCGTTATGGAGTTTATCCAGTGGTCAAAAGACAACGGTGTGCCTGTAGGGCCCGGACGCGGTTCTGGTGCGGGCTCGCTGGTGGCGTACGCGCTGAAAATTACCGACCTCGACCCGCTGGAATTTGATCTGCTGTTCGAACGTTTCCTCAACCCGGAACGTGTTTCCATGCCTGACTTCGACGTTGACTTCTGTATGGAGAAGCGCGATCAGGTCATCGAACACGTATCGGAAATGTACGGGCGTGATGCGGTTTCGCAAATTATTACCTTTGGTACGATGGCGGCGAAAGCGGTTATCCGCGACGTAGGCCGTGTGCTGGGGCACCCGTACGGCTTCGTTGACCGTATCTCCAAACTGGTGCCGCCCGATCCGGGCATGACGCTGGCAAAAGCCTTTGAGGCAGAGCCACAACTGCCGGAAATCTATGAGGCTGACGAAGAAGTTAAAGCGCTCATCGATATGGCACGCAAGCTGGAAGGGGTGACGCGTAACGCCGGCAAGCATGCGGGTGGGGTTGTTATCGCCCCCACCAAAATTACCGATTTTGCGCCGCTTTATTGCGATGAAGCGGGTCATCACCCGGTAACCCAGTTTGATAAAAACGATGTTGAGTACGCAGGGCTTGTGAAGTTCGACTTCCTCGGTCTGCGTACATTGACCATCATCGACTGGGCGTTAAAGATGATCAACCCACGGCGGATAAAGCAGGGGCTTGAACCTATCGATATCGCCGCTATCCCGCTGGACGATAAGAAAAGTTTCGATATGCTGCAACGCTCGGAGACCACGGCGGTCTTCCAGCTTGAATCCCGCGGCATGAAAGATTTGATCAAACGTCTGCAGCCAGACTGCTTCGAAGACATGATCGCACTGGTGGCCCTGTTCCGTCCAGGCCCGCTGCAGTCCGGGATGGTAGATAACTTTATTGACCGTAAACACGGCCGTGAAGAGATCTCGTATCCGGACGTGCAATGGCAGCATGAATGCCTTAAGCCGGTACTCGAACCCACCTACGGCATTATCCTGTATCAGGAACAGGTCATGCAGATTGCTCAGGAACTCTCCGGTTACACCCTCGGCGGCGCGGATATGCTGCGTCGTGCGATGGGTAAGAAAAAGCCGGAAGAGATGGCCAAGCAGCGTGGCACCTTCGAAGAAGGGGCGAAGAGCCGCGGCGTTGACGGTGAGCTGGCGATAAAAATCTTCGACCTGGTGGAGAAATTCGCCGGTTACGGATTTAACAAATCGCACTCTGCTGCCTATGCTTTAGTCTCCTACCAGACGCTGTGGCTCAAAGCCCACTTTCCCGCTGAGTTTATGGCGGCGGTCATGACTGCCGATATGGATAACACGGAAAAAGTGGTGGGTCTGGTAGATGAATGCTGGCGAATGGGGCTTAAAATCCTGCCGCCGGACATTAATTCCGGTTTGTACCACTTCCATGTCAATGATGACGGGGAAATCGTGTATGGTATCGGCGCGATTAAGGGCGTGGGTGAAGGCCCAATCGAAGCGATCATCGAAGCGCGTAACGAAGGTGGGTACTTCCGCGAGTTGTTTGATCTCTGTGCCCGCACCGACACCAAAAAACTGAACCGCCGGGTGCTGGAAAAACTGATCATGTCCGGGGCATTTGACCGCCTTGGACCGCACCGCGCCGCGTTAATGAACTCATTAGGCGACGCGTTGAAAGCGGCCGATCAGCATGCCAAAGCGGAGGCCATTGGCCAGGCAGATATGTTTGGCGTGCTGGCCGAAGAGCCGGAGCAGATTGAGCAGTCTTATGCGAATTGTCAGCCCTGGCCGGAACATACAGTACTGGAAGGTGAGCGTGAAACCTTAGGACTCTATCTGACGGGTCACCCCATCAACCAGTATTTGAAAGAAATCGATCGCTATGTCGGCGGCCTTAGGCTAAAAGACATGCACCCAACCGAGCGTGGCAAGGTCACCACGGCGGCGGGGCTCGTGATTGCTGCAAGGGTAATGGTCACCAAACGCGGCAATCGTATCGGCATCTGTACTCTGGATGACCGTTCCGGGCGATTAGAGGTGATGCTATTCACCGAAGCGCTGGAAAAGTACCAGCATTTGCTGGAAAACGACCGCATACTTATCGTCAGCGGACAGGTCAGCTTTGATGACTTCAGCGGTGGGCTTAAAATGATGGCCCGTGAAGTGATGGATATTGACGAAGCCCGTGAAAAATATGCTCGCGGGCTTGCTATCTCGCTGACGGACAGGCAAATTGATGACCAGCTTTTGACCCGACTCCGTCAGTCTCTGGAACCCCATCGCTCGGGGACAATTCCAGTACATCTCTACTATCAGAGGGCGGATGCACGAGCACGATTGCGTTTTGGCGCGACGTGGCGTGTCTCTCCGAGCGATCGTTTATTAAACGATCTCCGTGGCCTTATTGGTTCGGAGCAGGTGGAACTGGAGTTTGACTAATACAGGAATACTATGAGTCTGAATTTCCTTGATTTCGAACAGCCGATTGCTGAGCTGGAAGCGAAAATCGATTCTCTGACCGCGGTGAGCCGTCAGGATGAAAAACTGGATATTAACATTGACGAAGAAGTGCATCGTCTGCGTGAAAAAAGCGTAGAACTGACGCGCAAAATCTTCGCCGATCTCGGCGCATGGCAGGTAGCCCAGCTGGCACGCCATCCGCTGCGTCCATACACCCTGGATTACGTCCGCCTTGCGTTTGATGAGTTTGACGAACTGGCTGGCGATCGTGCTTACGCTGATGACAAAGCCATCGTGGGCGGTATTGCTCGCCTTGACGGCCGTCCAGTGATGATCATTGGTCATCAGAAAGGTCGCGAAACCAAAGAAAAAATTCGTCGTAATTTTGGTATGCCTGCACCAGAAGGCTACCGTAAAGCGCTGCGCTTGATGGAAATGGCCGATCGTTTCAACATGCCGATTATCACCTTCATCGACACGCCGGGTGCTTATCCGGGTGTCGGTGCGGAAGAACGTGGTCAGTCTGAAGCGATTGCCCGTAACCTGCGTGAAATGTCTCGCCTGAACGTGCCGGTCATTTGTACCGTCATTGGCGAAGGCGGTTCCGGCGGCGCGCTGGCGATTGGGGTGGGTGATAAAGTGAATATGCTGCAGTACAGCACCTATTCCGTTATCTCTCCGGAAGGCTGTGCCTCCATTCTGTGGAAGAGCGCAGATAAAGCCCCTCTGGCCGCAGATGCAATGGGTATCATTGCCCCGCGTCTGAAAGAGCTGAAACTGATCGACTCCATTATTCCGGAACCGTTGGGCGGCGCCCATCGTAACGCGGAAGCGATGGCGGCTTCTTTGAAAGCACAACTGATCGCCGATCTGGCCGATCTTGATGTGCTGAGCAAAGAGGATCTGCGTAATCGTCGTTACCAGCGTCTGATGAGCTACGGTTACGCCTGATTTGCGCGAAAGATCATTCTGAAAAGCCACACTCCGGTGTGGCTTTTTTTATATCGATGGTTTACCTCAACTATGCTTAACGCATGTTTTTTAAGGAGGTAGGCGTGAATATTATTGCCATCATGGGGCCGCACGGCGTTTTCTACAAAGACGAGCCCATCAAGGAGCTTGAACAGGCGCTTGAGAAACAAGGCTTTCAGCTTATCTGGCCACAAAACAGTAATGACCTGCTGAAATTTATTGAGCATAACCCGCGTATTTGCGGCGTCATTTTTGACTGGGATGAATACGACCTCGAATTATGTAGTGAGATTAATCAGCTCAACGAGTATCTGCCGCTGTATGCCTTTATTAATACGCATTCGACAATGGACGTCACTGCTCAGGATATGCGAATGGCGCTGTGGTTCTTTGAGTATGCGCTGGGAATGGCAGAGGATATTGCGACGCGTATTGAGCAGTACACGCGTGAATATCTCGACAACATTACCCCGCCTTTCACCCGAGCCTTGTTCAATTATGTGAAAGAGGGGAAATATACCTTCTGCACGCCCGGGCATATGGGCGGTACGGCTTACCTCAAAAGCCCGGTGGGGTGCCTGTTTTACGATTTCTTCGGTGGGAATACGCTCAAGGCGGACGTGTCCATCTCGGTGACTGAACTGGGATCGCTGCTGGATCACAGTGGTCCGCATCTGGAGGCGGAAGAGTACATCGCCCGCACCTTTGGCGCAGAGCAGAGCTATATGGTCACCAATGGTACCTCTACGTCGAACAAAATTGTCGGGATGTATGCCGCGCCCGTGGGCAGTACTTTGCTCATCGATCGTAACTGCCACAAATCTCTCGCACATTTGTTGATGATGAGCGACGTCACGCCGATTTGGCTAAAGCCGGGGCGGAACGCGCTGGGTATTCTGGGCGGTATTCCGCGCCAGGAGTTTACCCACGCCAGTATTGAACAAAAGGTCGCGACAACGCCGGGAGCGAGCTGGCCTGCCCATGCGGTGATCACCAATTCGACTTACGATGGCCTGCTCTACAACACCGACTGGATTAAAAAGACGCTGGATGTCCCCTCGATTCATTTCGATTCAGCCTGGGTGCCGTACACCAACTTTCATCCCATCTATGCTGGCAAAAGCGGAATGAGCGGAGACCGAGTGCCGGGCAAGGTGATATTTGAGACCCAGTCGACGCACAAAATGCTGGCGGCGTTATCGCAGGCCTCACTGATTCATGTGAAAGGCGATTATGACGAAGACACCTTCAATGAAGCCTTTATGATGCACACCTCCACCTCGCCCAGCTACCCGCTGGTGGCCTCTATTGAGACAGCGGCGGCGATGCTGCGGGGGAATCCTGGTAAACGCCTGATTAACCGCTCGGTAGAGCGTGCGCTGCATTTTCGCAAGGAGGTCCAGCGTCTCAAAGATGAAGCTGATAGCTGGTTCTTCGATATCTGGCAGCCGGAAGAGATTGATGAGGCGGATTGTTGGCCGGTTGCGCCCGGCGCGGAGTGGCACGGATTCCGCAATGCTGATGCGGATCATATGTTCCTCGATCCGGTGAAGGTGACCATCCTGACGCCCGGCATGGACGAGCAAGGTAACATGAGCGAAGAGGGGATCCCCGCTGCGCTGGTGGCAAAGTTTCTCGACGAACGCGGTGTGGTGGTGGAAAAGACGGGCCCCTATAATCTGTTGTTCCTGTTCAGTATTGGCATCGATAAAACCCGCGCCATGGGGTTGCTACGCGGCCTGATGGAATTCAAGCGCGCTTATGATTTGAACCTGCGGGTGAAGAATATGCTGCCGGATCTCTATGCTGAAGATCCAGATTTCTACCGCAACATGCGTATCCAGGATCTGGCGCAGGGGATCCACAAACTGATCCGCCAGCACGATCTTCCTCAGCTTATGCTCAGGGCCTTTGACGTCTTACCTGAAATGAAGATGACGCCTCATCAGGCATGGCAGAAACAGATCCGTGGTGATGTGGAAACCATTGAACTGGAAAAACTCACCGGACGCATATCCGCCAACATGATCCTCCCCTATCCGCCAGGTGTGCCGTTACTGATGCCAGGGGAAATGATCACTGAACAGAGTCGCTCGGTGCTCGATTTTCTGTTGATGCTCTGTGCAATAGGCCGCCATTACCCTGGCTTTGAAACGGATATCCATGGGGCGAAGCGGGGTGAGGACGGCGTGTATTGGGTACGTGTCTTAAAAAAACCCTAGCCTCTTGCGGGTCATCTCTCCCAAAGGTAACGTGCTGCAAGATAACAGGAGGCACTATGCTGGGTTTAAAACAGGTACACCATATCGCCATCATTGCGACAGACTACAAAAAGAGCAAAGCATTCTACTGCGACATTCTGGGCTTTTCGCTGCAAAGTGAATTCTATCGGGAAGAGCGTGATTCATGGAAAGGTGATCTGGCGCTGAATGGGCAATATGTGATTGAGCTCTTTTCATTTCCGTTCCCGCCTGCACGAGCCAGCGGGCCTGAATCCTGTGGATTACGCCATCTGGCATTTAGTGTGGAAGATATCGATCGGGCGGTGGCGCATCTTGAGGCGAACCATGTTCCCTGTGAAGCCATTCGCATTGATCCCTTTACCGGTAAACGGTTTACCTTTTTCAAAGATCCAGACAATCTACCGCTGGAGCTCTACCAGCAGTAACTCTTGCCACTTCTTGCAATGCCCGGTAACGTGCCGGGCATGAACCTCATTTCGGTTAGCGCTATGACCCTGCCATTACTGACTCATCTTCCTGCTTCGCAGCGCCAGTTTCTGGTGGCCTTTAGCGGTGGGCTGGATTCCACGGTCTTGTTGCATCGGTTGGTGTTATGGCGCAAACAACGTCCCGACATCAGCCTGCGCGCCATTCATATTCACCATGGTCTGAGCCCTCATGCAGATAGTTGGGCCGAACATTGCCAGCGGTTATGCGAACACTGGCAGGTTCCATTGGTCGTGCGTCGAGTTCAGCTCGTGGACGAAGGCAAGGGCGTTGAGGCGCAGGCAAGAAAAGCGCGTTACAGCGCATTTGAAGATGCAATTTTGCCAGGCGAAGTGCTGCTTACGGCGCAACATCTTGACGATCAATCCGAGACCTTTCTGCTGGCGTTAAAGCGCGGTAGCGGTCCGGCAGGGCTGGCCAGTATGCCAGAGGCGATGCCCTTTGCAGCAACGCAGTTGTTAAGGCCGTTATTGCATGTAACGCGCGCATCACTGGTCAACTGGGCACAACGCCACGACTTACGGTGGATTGACGACGAAAGTAATGCCGACGACCGCTACGATCGTAATTTCCTGCGGCTGCACGTTCTACCGCAGCTCACTACCCGCTGGCCGCATTTTGCCGACGCGGTGGCCCGCAGCGCGGCATTATGTGGAGAGCAGGAGCAGCTACTCGACGAGCTTCTGGCAGAGGAACTGGCCGCTGCAATGGACCATGACGGCGGGCTGCTGATTGCGGCGTTAAGGCCGTTAAGCGCAGTCAGGCGAAGTGCTCTCTTACGCCGCTGGCTGGCATCGCAGCGTGCGCCGATGCCGTCGCGAGAAATGCTTACCCGGATCTGGGACGAGGTCGCCCTTGCCAGAGACGATGCCGAACCTTGCCTGCGCCTGGGGCGTCTCGATCTTCGCCGCTATCAGGGGCGATTATGGCTGGTGAAGGGGCTACCGATTCTGCGTGAAAAAGTTATCGACTGGCCTTCTCCGTATGCACCGCTGGTGCTGCCGGAGGGGTCTGGTACGCTCTCGCTTGTTCCGGGCGTAGAAGTGCGTCTCCCCTTGGCGGAAGAGCGCGTGACCATTCGCTTTCAGGCGAGTGGCACATTGCACATCGTGGGTCGTAACGGTGGGCGTAAACTCAAAAAGATCTGGCAAGAACTCGGCGTAGCGCCCTGGCTTCGCGACACGACGCCATTGTTGTTTTATGGCGAAACGCTGATTGCGGCGGCCGGGCATTTTGTGACGCGGGAAGGGGCGGTACAGACGGGAGAAAACGGCTTACAACTGCAGTGGGAAAAGTAACGGGCAGTCTCAGCTGCCCGCAGGAGAACGTCAGGATTCACTCACCACAACGGTGCCGATTTCCGGGTGACTGAAGCTGGCGATTTTGTCGAGGCGCAGTTCACGCGTCGCCCCGGCTGTTTCAACCAGCAGATACTCCACGTTTTTACGCGAGACCAGATCGCTGGCTTTCGCCTGCAACTCTTCACCATCTTTCAGCGTCAGCGTCAGTAAGAGATGATGCTGACAGGCGAGTTCCAGGTTGTCATAGTCATCACAATTGATGGGTTGATAGGTATCATTCATTGACATAATCGCTCACCAGTAAGTTCGCGGCAGCATATGCCGCCTTTTCCCTGACCGACTCTGAAACGGTATCGTCCGATGCCATCTCATTCAAAACGTTCAATACGCATCCCAGTGCATCCGGTATATACCCCAAATCTCCGCTGGCAATTTCCGCATAACGCTTACGTATTAGTTCACAATAATTTCCCACATGTCCTCCTGTAAGCGCTCTGGCTTTGCTGTGAGATACCATTAAGCCTACGAAGATACGCTCTGTTTCGCAAGGTGACTATACCACAGCCAGCTAATCATTATCAGAGCGATGAATCGTATGAAGCATAAGAGATAACAGCGCGTTATAGCTTTATTCGCTACAATAGCGGCTGTTTTGCTCAGGAGGCGGTATGGCATTAAAAGCAACAATTTATAAAGCGACAGTGAATGTGGCTGATTTGGATCGTAATCAATTTCTGGATGCCACCCTGACGCTTGCTCGTCATCCTTCCGAAACGCAGGAGCGTATGATGCTGCGCCTGCTGGCGTGGTTAAAATTCGCTGATGAGCGGTTGCAGTTCACCCGTGGGTTGAGCGCGGAAGATGAGCCTGAGGCGTGGCTGAGAAACGATCATTTGGGTATCGATTTGTGGATTGAGTTGGGACTACCCGATGAGCGGCGAATCAAAAAAGCCTGTAGCCAGTCTCAGGACGTCGCGCTGTTTACCTATAATGACAGGGCGGCACAAATCTGGTGGCAGCAGAATCAGACAAAACTCGCCGGATTTAAAAATCTGAGCATCTGGTATCTCGATGATGAACAGCTCGCGAAATTGAGCGCGCTGGCCGGGAGGACGATGACATTACAGGCAACGATTCAGGACGGAACTATCTGGCTCAGTGACGCTCAAAACAATCTGGAAATTCAGTTTACGACCTGGCAGCATCACCAATGATTGAGATATCCCGTCATGCCAGCATTGCGGATGACGAGCTGGAAATAACGGCCGTTCGTGCCCAGGGCGCAGGCGGTCAGCATGTGAACAAAGCCTCGACGGCGATTCACCTGCGTTTTGATATTCGTGCCTCCAGCCTGCCTGATTTTTATAAAGAGCGGTTGCTTGGGGCCTCGCATCATCTCATCACTGCCGAAGGGGTGGTGATCATCAAAGCCCAGGAGTACCGCAGTCAGGAGATGAATCGTGAAGCCGCAGTTGCCCGGCTGGTCGCACTCATTAAAGAGCTGACGGTGGTACAAAAAAGCCGTCAGGCAACGCGCCCAACGCGCGCCTCGAAAGAGCGGCGTCTGGCGACAAAGTCACAAAAATCTTCCGTTAAAGCGCTACGTGGAAAAGTCCGTCGTCCACCTGAGTGATGGACGCAGACAGAACGATTCATAAGGAATAGAGAGTGAAAAAAGCGATTTTGTCACTGGCGGCGGTCATGACACTCTTCGGACTGATGGGATGTAATAACCGGGGAGAAGTCCAGGTTGTCTCACCTGCGCAACAACAAGAACTCAAACCGATGCAGCAAAGCTGGCGGGGGACTCTACCCTGTGCCGACTGTGAAGGGATTGATACCTCACTTTTTCTTGAGAAAGACGGCACCTGGGTAATGAATCAGGGCTATCAGGGCGGGAAAGCCGCTGCAGAATTTGCCGCCTATGGCGCCTGGGCGCGCACGGCGGACAAACTGGTCTTAACGGATGCAAAAGGCGAAAAGCTGTACTTCCGGGTTAAAGGCGACGCGCTGGAAATGTTAGATCGTGAAGGTAACCCGATTGATTCTCAACTTAATTACACGTTGCAGCCGATGAAATCGTCATTGCCATCAACGCCAATGGCGATGCGGGGGATGTACCTTTACTCAGTGGGTGCTGCCACGTTTACGGACTGCGCCACCGGTAAACGGATCGCGGTTAATCCTGATACTCAGCTTGAACAGAAGTTTAGTGAGGCGCGGGGCAACCGTCATCAGGCGGTATTATTGGAAGTGGAAGGGCACTTTACCCAGAAACCCAACCCGGACACCGGTGCACTGGTGAAAACACTGGTGGCGGATAAAAACGCGACATTCCTTGCGGGAAAAGAGTGTAATCATCCATAAAAAAAGGCCTCGCATGCGAGGCCTTTTTACTACCGGCGCGGGTTAGCCTTTAATGGCGTTAACCAGGAAGTTCATGATGTCACCCGTCTTGATCATTTGCTTCTCGCCGCTGCGACGGTATTTGTATTCAATATCGTCGCTATCAAGGTTGCGGTCACCAATAACGATGGTGTGAGGAATACCAATAAGCTCCATGTCTGCAAACATGACGCCTGGACGCTCTTTACGATCGTCCATCAGTACATCGATACCCTGCGCACGCAGTTCGTTATAGAGCTTCTCTGCCAGTTCTTGTACACGGTAAGATTTGTGCATGTTCATTGGCAAAATGGCTACCTGGAACGGCGCAATAGCTTCTGGCCACAGGATGCCACGATCGTCAAAGTTCTGCTCAATGGCGGCGGCCACTACGCGAGTTACCCCGATGCCGTAGCAGCCCATGGTCAAGGTCTGGTTACGCCCATCTTCACCCTGCACGGATGCTTTCATCGCTTCGGAGTACTTAGTACCTAGCTGGAAGATGTGGCCCACTTCGATACCGCGTTTGATCAGCAGCGTACCTTTACCGTCTGGGCTTGGGTCACCGGCAACCACGTTACGAATATCAGCCACTTCTGGCGTAGCAACATCGCGATCCCAGTTGATGCCGAAGTAGTGTTTTCCGTCGATATTAGCGCCGGCCGCGAAATCGCTCATCACAGCAACGGTACGGTCGATAATGACCGGAACCGGCATTTTGATTGGGCCGAGAGAGCCTGGACCGGCTTTCACCAGCGCACGAATCTCTTCTTCCGTTGCGAAGGTCAGCGGGCTGGCAACCTGTGGCAGCTTTTCCGCTTTCACTTCGTTCAGCTCGTGATCGCCGCGAACCAGCAGGGCAACCAGCGGAGACTTGCTACCTTCTACCGCTTTCACCAGCAGCGTTTTCACGGTTTTCTCGACTGGCAGATTGAACTGCTCAACCAGCTCAGCGATGGTTTTCGCGTTTGGCGTATCAACCAGCGTCATTTCCTGAGTGGCGGCTGCGCGAGGCTCTTTCGGTGCCACGGCTTCAGCGAACTCGATGTTTGCCGCGAAGTCGGATGAGTCAGAGAAGATCACATCATCTTCGCCGCTCTGCGCCAGCACCTGGAATTCGTGGGAAGCGCTGCCGCCGATAGAACCTGTGTCAGCCTGTACCGCGCGGAAATCCAAACCCATACGGCTGAAGATTTTGCTGTAGGCGGCATACATTGCGTCGTAGGTTTCCTGCAGGGATTCCTGAGAGGTATGGAAAGAGTACGCATCTTTCATCAGGAATTCGCGGGAACGCATCACGCCGAAACGTGGACGCACTTCGTCACGGAATTTGGTTTGGATCTGATAGAAGTTCAGCGGCAGCTGTTTGTAAGAGCTAAGCTCGTTACGAATCAGATCGGTGATCACTTCTTCGTGTGTCGGGCCGAGTACGAATGGACGCTCGCCACGGTCGGAAATACGCAGCAGCTCCGGGCCATACTGCTCCCAACGACCGCTCTCTTGCCACAGCTCAGAAGGCTGAACCACCGGCATTAACACCTCGATCGCACCGGCGTTATTCATCTCTTCACGCACGATGTTTTCGACTTTTTTCAGGACGCGCACGCCGGTCGGCAGCCAGGTGTATAACCCGGAGGCCAGCTTGCGGATCATCCCGGCGCGCAGCATCAGCTGATGACTGATAACCTCGGCGTCGGCAGGTGTCTCCTTCAGAGTGGAGAGCAGGTATTGGCTAGTACGCATGTTGTTACGTTTCCAGTTGGACGAGTAGAACAGACTCAAAGGGAGCCTGATTTAAAAAAAGTGCTTCAGTTTACCAGCGAGGCCGGAATGTCAAAAGTAGAGGCAGGAGAAATTAACGGTCTTCCAGCGCAAAGACTTCGAAACCCGCTTCGGTTACCCGCCAGCGAACATTGAAATCCAGTAGCCAGACGGCATAGGTTTTTCCCTGTTCTTCACCTTTTCGGTAGGCTGGACGAGGATCCTGGGCCAGCACTTCGCAAATAAAGGATGAAAGGCGAGGGTAACGCTTTTCAAGCCCCGGTAACAGTGCTTCAACCTCTGGACTGAACATGACGGGCATTTCGGCACCAGGAGCATGTTGCGCGTAACTGGCCCGTGCGTCGGGAAGGGCTTCAGCGAACGGTAGATAGGGTTTGATATCGACAACGGGTGTGCCATCGACCAGGTCCAGGCTGCCAAGCTGCAATATGACCTGATCCTTTTCGCAGCGAATACCGTTGAGCTCAACCAGCGACATGCCAACAGGATTAGGACGGAAGGTCGAACGGGTAGCAAAAACGCCCATTCTGGCGTTTCCTCCCAGACGGGGAGGTCGAACGGTTGGCCGCCAGCCACCGTCCATCGTCTGGTGGAAAATAAACAAAACCCACAGATGGCTGAATGCTTCAAGTCCGCGAACGGCCTCGGCGTGGTTATAAGGGGCGATAAGATGCAATTCGCCGCTTCCCGCCTTGACCAGTCCAGGCTGACGGGGAACGGCAAATTTTTCTTTATACGGGGAGCGAATGACGCCTATCTGTTCAAAAGAAAACGCGGTCATTTCGCCGATACGTTAAGGGCGGATCCCACACATACGGCCTGACGATAACAACCCGGCGTACCGCTGGTGACTTCGCAGCTATGCAGCAGAACCGCGTTTGCTTTCATTTTAGAGGCGTTAATTTGCAGACGTTTGCGCGCAGTTGGGATATTCGGTGGCGAATCCTGATTGCTGGCCTGGCAAGAATCACCGGTGACTTCTCCTAAATCGCGAAACGTTTTACCCACTAAGTCTTCAGCGTTAGTAATGATTCTGACAGGAGCTTGACGCGGCGGTTTTGGTTTTGCCGGTTCCACTTTTGGAGGCGTCGCGGTGCTTTTAACGGGTTCGACGGGAGATCTGCTTAGCATTGAACAGCCGCTCAGCATGAGTGCCAATAAACAGATCGGTAAAGCACGCATAATATATCCTCAGTAAAATTCTCAACGTCGCTTATTGAATCAGGTGCTTGAGCAAATGACAAGACGGGCTTACGCCCGTCCTGAAGGATAATGCAGAAGAGGGAAATTACCAGCCTTTAACTGCACCACCATTGAATACTTTGTTTGCAGCTTCGTATACTTCATCCGACTGATAAGCCTGGACAAATTTCTTCACGTTTTCAGCGTCTTTATTATCTTCGCGGCTAACGATCAGGTTTACGTATGGGGAATCTTTGTCTTCAACGAAGATGCCATCTTTCGCTGGGGTCAGGTTGATCTGGCTGGCATACGTGGTGTTAATCACCGCCAGGGCAATTTGAGCATCGTCCAGAGAGCGCGGCAGCTGCGGGGCTTCCAGTTCAACAATCTTCAGGTTTTTTGGGTTCTCAGTGACGTCCAGAACGTTCGGCAGCAAACCAACACCTTCTTTCAGTTTGATCAGGCCCTGTTTTTGCAGCAGCAGCAGGGAGCGGCCAAGGTTTGTTGGGTCATTTGGTACGGCAACCTGCGCGCCTTCCTGCAGTTCATCAATAGATTTAATTTTCTTGGAGTAGCCTGCAATCGGGTAAACGAAGGTATTGCCCACGCCGACCAGCTTGTAACCACGATCTTTAATCTGCTGATCCAGGTATGGCTTATGCTGGAAAGCGTTAACATCGATATCGCCTTTGCTCAGCGCTTCGTTCGGCAATACGTAGTCGTTGAACGTAACCAGTTCTACGTCCAGGCCATATTTCTCTTTTGCTACTTTTTGGGCAACTTCAGCAACCTGCTGTTCTGCACCAACAATCACGCCCACTTTGATGTGGTTAGGATCCTTTTCATCCTGACCGCAGCCCACCAGGGCCAGCGAGCCAATCAGCGCACCTACTGCCGCAAAGGTTTTGAATTTAAACGCCATGTGTTTTTCCTTTCTCAGAGTCGTTGTGTTGTGAACCACATTATTTATGCGTAACAGAGCGAACGATACGATCGCCTGCAAACTGAATTAAGTAAACCAGAATCACCAGCAGGGCCAGCACGGTGTTCATCACTACCGCGTTATAGCCGATGTAGCCGTACTGATAGCCAATTTGCCCCAGGCCACCCGCACCCACGGCTCCTCCCATCGCGGAGTAACCGACCAGGGTAATCAGGGTGATGGTTGCGGCGTTCACCAGTCCCGGTAATGCTTCCGGCAGCAGCACCTTGCGTACAATTTGCATCGGTGTCGCACCCATAGCGCGGGATGCCTCGATAAGACCGGTGGGGATCTCCAGCAGGGCATTTTCTACCATACGGGCAATAAAGGGTGCTGCACCAACCGTTAACGGCACAATCGCTGCCTGCAGACCGATGGAGGTACCGACTACAATACGGGTGAATGGGATCATCCAGACCAGTAAGATAATAAAAGGAATAGAACGGAAGATATTCACCAGCGCGGATATTGTGCGGTACAGCTTCGCGTTTTCAGAAATTTGCCCGGGACGCGTGACATAAAGGAGTACGCCGACCGGTAGGCCTAATACAAAACCGAAAAAGCCGGACACGAAGGTCATTGCCAGCGTTTCCCAGACACCCTTCACCAGTAACCACATCATTGGCTCAGACATAACCCAGCACCTCTACTTTTACATGGTGTTCTTTAAGCCAGGTAATGGCCGCTTGCGTATCCTGCTGAGTGCCATGCATTTCGGTCAGCATGATGCCGAACTTAACGCCACCGGCGTAATCCATCTGCGCGCTAATAATGTTGTTATTCACATTAAAGCGGCGAGCTGTTTCGGACAGCAGCGGCGCATCTACTGACTGGCCGGTAAATTCCATACGCAGCATCGGTACGCTGTCTGCCAAAGGCTGCTCTTTCAGGCGCTGCAGATAGTCTTCTGGAATGTCGAGGTGCAGTGTCGATTGAATAAACTGCTGCGCCAGCGGCGTTTTGGGATGTGAGAAGACTTCACTCACCGTGTCCTGCTCAATCAATTCACCATTGCTGATGACGGCAACGCAATCACAAATGCGTTTTACGACATCCATTTCATGGGTGATCAACAGAATCGTCAGGCCGAGACGGCGGTTAATGTCTTTAAGGAGCTCGAGAATAGAACGAGTGGTAGCCGGATCCAGTGCGCTGGTGGCCTCATCGCACAGTAACACTTTAGGATTGCTTGCTAATGCACGGGCGATCGCAACACGTTGCTTTTGACCACCGGAGAGATTCGCCGGGTAGCTGTCATGCTTATCACCCAGGCCAACCAGATCAAGCAGCTCTTTCACACGGCGGTTAATTTCTTCACGCGGTGTGTTATCCAATTCTAGAGGCAGCGCGACGTTGCCGAAGACCGTACGAGAGGCGAGCAAATTAAAGTGCTGGAAAATCATGCCAATCTGGCGGCGGGCTTTGGTCAGTTCTGATTCAGAAAGCGCGGTCAGTTCCTGACCACCTACCTGAACACTCCCCTGGGTTGGGCGTTCCAGTAAATTAACGCAGCGAATCAGCGTACTTTTACCGGCACCCGATGCGCCTATGACGCCATAAATTTGCCCGGCAGGAACGTGCAGGCTGACATTGTTCAGTGCCTGAATCGATCTCGTCCCCTGCTGGAACACTTTGGTGATATTCGAAAGTTTAATCATTAGATTATTTTTATCGTATTAAGAGTGAGCCGTGGCATTTTGTTCTGCCGGTTACGGTCATTGACCGTAAACAGAGCGGATGTTAGGGCATCCAGACGTCTAAATCAATCACACCCTGTGAGATGAGCACTTTCCTGCCAGGGGAAACATGAGATAATGAAAGGACATGCCTTATTCAGGAGCAAACCGGTGGCAAAATCAGTACCTGCAGTTTTTCTCGATCGTGATGGCACAATTAATGTCGATCACGGCTATGTCCATGAAATCGACAATTTTGAGTTTATTGATGGTGTCATTGATGCCATGCGTGAACTAAAGGCAATGGGTTTCGCCCTGATTGTAGTCACTAACCAATCCGGCATAGCCCGTGGCAAGTTTACTGAAGCGCAGTTTGAGACGCTCACCGAATGGATGGACTGGTCGCTGGCCGATCGCGACGTTGAATTAGACGGCATCTATTATTGTCCGCACCATCCGCAGGGAACCGTGGAAGAGTTCCGCCAGACGTGCGACTGCCGTAAACCGCACCCGGGGATGTTCATCTCTGCACGCGATCATTTGCACATCGATATGTCTGCTTCTTATATGGTTGGCGATAAAATTGAAGATATGCAGGCAGCAAATGCAGCGCAGGTGGGGACGCGTGTGCTGGTTCGAACCGGTAAACCCGTCACGCCAGAAGCAGAAAGTGCAGCAGATTGGGTGATTAATAGCCTTGCAGAGCTGCCTGCAGCCATCAAAAAGCATCAAAAATAGCCGTTGTGATGAAAAGATGAGCGGTTGAAATAAAAATGCATTTTTCCGCTTGTCATTCATCGGGAGCTCCCTATAATGCGCCTCCATCGACACGGCAGATGTGAATCACTTCACACTAAACAGCCGGTTCGGTTGAAGAGAAAAAATCCTGAAAATCAGGGTTGACTCTGAAAGAGGAAAGCGTAATATACGCCACCTCGCAACGGTGAGCGAAAGCCGCGTTGCACTGCTCTTTAACAATTTATCAGACAATCTGTGTGGGCACTCAAAGTGACATGGATTCTTAATGTCTCCGGACAATAAATGAATACCAAGTCTCAAAGAGTGAACACGTAATTCATTACGAAGTTTAATTCTACGAGCATCAAACTTAAATTGAAGAGTTTGATCATGGCTCAGATTGAACGCTGGCGGCAGGCCTAACACATGCAAGTCGAACGGTAGCACAGAGAGCTTGCTCTCGGGTGACGAGTGGCGGACGGGTGAGTAATGTCTGGGAAACTGCCTGATGGAGGGGGATAACTACTGGAAACGGTAGCTAATACCGCATAACGTCGCAAGACCAAAGAGGGGGACCTTCGGGCCTCTTGCCATCAGATGTGCCCAGATGGGATTAGCTAGTAGGTGGGGTAACGGCTCACCTAGGCGACGATCCCTAGCTGGTCTGAGAGGATGACCAGCCACACTGGAACTGAGACACGGTCCAGACTCCTACGGGAGGCAGCAGTGGGGAATATTGCACAATGGGCGCAAGCCTGATGCAGCCATGCCGCGTGTATGAAGAAGGCCTTCGGGTTGTAAAGTACTTTCAGCGGGGAGGAAGGCGATACGGTTAATAACCGTGTCGATTGACGTTACCCGCAGAAGAAGCACCGGCTAACTCCGTGCCAGCAGCCGCGGTAATACGGAGGGTGCAAGCGTTAATCGGAATTACTGGGCGTAAAGCGCACGCAGGCGGTCTGTCAAGTCGGATGTGAAATCCCCGGGCTCAACCTGGGAACTGCATTCGAAACTGGCAGGCTTGAGTCTTGTAGAGGGGGGTAGAATTCCAGGTGTAGCGGTGAAATGCGTAGAGATCTGGAGGAATACCGGTGGCGAAGGCGGCCCCCTGGACAAAGACTGACGCTCAGGTGCGAAAGCGTGGGGAGCAAACAGGATTAGATACCCTGGTAGTCCACGCTGTAAACGATGTCGACTTGGAGGTTGTTCCCTTGAGGAGTGGCTTCCGGAGCTAACGCGTTAAGTCGACCGCCTGGGGAGTACGGCCGCAAGGTTAAAACTCAAATGAATTGACGGGGGCCCGCACAAGCGGTGGAGCATGTGGTTTAATTCGATGCAACGCGAAGAACCTTACCTACTCTTGACATCCAGAGAACTTAGCAGAGATGCTTTGGTGCCTTCGGGAACTCTGAGACAGGTGCTGCATGGCTGTCGTCAGCTCGTGTTGTGAAATGTTGGGTTAAGTCCCGCAACGAGCGCAACCCTTATCCTTTGTTGCCAGCGGTCCGGCCGGGAACTCAAAGGAGACTGCCAGTGATAAACTGGAGGAAGGTGGGGATGACGTCAAGTCATCATGGCCCTTACGAGTAGGGCTACACACGTGCTACAATGGCATATACAAAGAGAAGCGACCTCGCGAGAGCAAGCGGACCTCATAAAGTATGTCGTAGTCCGGATCGGAGTCTGCAACTCGACTCCGTGAAGTCGGAATCGCTAGTAATCGTGGATCAGAATGCCACGGTGAATACGTTCCCGGGCCTTGTACACACCGCCCGTCACACCATGGGAGTGGGTTGCAAAAGAAGTAGGTAGCTTAACCTTCGGGAGGGCGCTTACCACTTTGTGATTCATGACTGGGGTGAAGTCGTAACAAGGTAACCGTAGGGGAACCTGCGGTTGGATCACCTCCTTACCTTAAAGAACCTGCCTTTGTAGTGCTCACACAGATTGTCTGATGAAAATTAGCAGTAAAGCAATCTCTGCAGGCTTGTAGCTCAGGTGGTTAGAGCGCACCCCTGATAAGGGTGAGGTCGGTGGTTCAAGTCCACTCAGGCCTACCAAATTTTCCCTGAATGCTGCGTTGTGAAACAGCTCGCATACCTCAGTATGCTTCGCCGTTACACGCCTTGCCTCAGGAAAAATTCCGGTAAACAGAGATTCAGTATTACGATGGGGTTATAGCTCAGCTGGGAGAGCGCCTGCCTTGCACGCAGGAGGTCTGCGGTTCGATCCCGCATAGCTCCACCATCCTTTACTGCACATGATAAGAAAACTTCAGAGTGTACCTGAAAAGGTTCACTGCGAAGTTTTGCTCTTTAAAAATCTGGATCAAGCTGAAAATTGAAACGACACATCGTGTCTGTTCTCCGTAATAAGAACAGAATGACGGTGTGTTCGAGTCTCTCAAATTTTCACGACACTGAACGGTGTTTTACGAAACATCTTCGGGTTGTGAGGTTAAGCGACTAAGCGTACACGGTGGATGCCCTGGCAGTCAGAGGCGATGAAGGGCGTGCTAATCTGCGATAAGCGTCGGCGAGGTGATATGAACCTTTGACCCGGCGATACCCGAATGGGGAAACCCAGTGTGTTTCGACACACTATCATGTCATGAATACATAGTGGCATGAGGCGAACCGGGGGAACTGAAACATCTAAGTACCCCGAGGAAAAGAAATCAACCGAGATTCCCCCAGTAGCGGCGAGCGAACGGGGAGGAGCCCAGAGTCTGAATCAGCATGTGTGTTAATGGAAGCGTCTGGAAAGTCGCACGATACAGGGTGAAAGTCCCGTACATGAAAGTGCATATGTTGTGAACTCGAAGAGTAGGGCGGGACACGTGGTATCCTGTCTGAATATGGGGGGACCATCCTCCAAGGCTAAATACTCCTGACTGACCGATAGTGAACCAGTACCGTGAGGGAAAGGCGAAAAGAACCCCGGCGAGGGGAGTGAAAAAGAACCTGAAACCGTGTACGTACAAGCAGTGGGAGCACCTTCGTGGTGTGACTGCGTACCTTTTGTATAATGGGTCAGCGACTTATATTCTGTAGCAAGGTTAACCGTATAGGGGAGCCGCAGGGAAACCGAGTCTTAACTGGGCGTTAAGTTGCAGGGTATAGACCCGAAACCCGGTGATCTAGCCATGGGCAGGTTGAAGGTTGGGTAACACTAACTGGAGGACCGAACCGACTAATGTTGAAAAATTAGCGGATGACCTGTGGCTGGGGGTGAAAGGCCAATCAAACCGGGAGATAGCTGGTTCTCCCCGAAAGCTATTTAGGTAGCGCCTCGTGAATTCATCTTCGGGGGTAGAGCACTGTTTCGGCTAGGGGGTCATCCCGACTTACCAACCCGATGCAAACTACGAATACCGAAGAATGTTATCACGGGAGACACACGGCGGGTGCTAACGTCCGTCGTGAAGAGGGAAACAACCCAGACCGCCAGCTAAGGTCCCAAAGTCATGGTTAAGTGGGAAACGATGTGGGAAGGCACAGACAGCCAGGATGTTGGCTTAGAAGCAGCCATCATTTAAAGAAAGCGTAATAGCTCACTGGTCGAGTCGGCCTGCGCGGAAGATGTAACGGGGCTAAACCATGCACCGAAGCTGCGGCAGCGACGCTTATGCGTTGTTGGGTAGGGGAGCGTTCTGTAAGCCGTTGAAGGTGACCTGTGAGGGTTGCTGGAGGTATCAGAAGTGCGAATGCTGACATAAGTAACGATAAAGCGGGTGAAAAGCCCGCTCGCCGGAAGACCAAGGGTTCCTGTCCAACGTTAATCGGGGCAGGGTGAGTCGACCCCTAAGGCGAGGCCGAAAGGCGTAGTCGATGGGAAACAGGTTAATATTCCTGTACTTGGTGTTACTGCGAAGGGGGGACGGAGAAGGCTATGTTAGCCGGGCGACGGTTGTCCCGGTTTAAGCATGTAGGCGGAGGTTCCAGGTAAATCCGGTACCTTTTTAACGCTGAGGTGTGATGACGAGGCACTACGGTGCTGAAGTAACAAATGCCCTGCTTCCAGGAAAAGCCTCTAAGCATCAGGTAACACAAAATCGTACCCCAAACCGACACAGGTGGTCAGGTAGAGAATACCAAGGCGCTTGAGAGAACTCGGGTGAAGGAACTAGGCAAAATGGTGCCGTAACTTCGGGAGAAGGCACGCTGATGGTAGGTGAAGCGACTTGCTCGTGGAGCTGAACTCAGTCGAAGATACCAGCTGGCTGCAACTGTTTATTAAAAACACAGCACTGTGCAAACACGAAAGTGGACGTATACGGTGTGACGCCTGCCCGGTGCCGGAAGGTTAATTGATGGGGTTATCCGTAAGGAGAAGCTCTTGATCGAAGCCCCGGTAAACGGCGGCCGTAACTATAACGGTCCTAAGGTAGCGAAATTCCTTGTCGGGTAAGTTCCGACCTGCACGAATGGCGTAATGATGGCCAGGCTGTCTCCACCCGAGACTCAGTGAAATTGAACTCGCTGTGAAGATGCAGTGTACCCGCGGCAAGACGGAAAGACCCCGTGAACCTTTACTATAGCTTGACACTGAACATTGAGCCTTGATGTGTAGGATAGGTGGGAGGCTTTGAAGCGTGGACGCCAGTCTGCGTGGAGCCAACCTTGAAATACCACCCTTTAATGTTTGATGTTCTAACGTAGACCCGTGATCCGGGTTGCGGACAGTGTCTGGTGGGTAGTTTGACTGGGGCGGTCTCCTCCTAAAGTGTAACGGAGGAGCACGAAGGTTAGCTAATCCTGGTCGGACATCAGGAGGTTAGTGCAATGGCATAAGCTAGCTTGACTGCGAGAGTGACGGCTCGAGCAGGTGCGAAAGCAGGTCATAGTGATCCGGTGGTTCTGAATGGAAGGGCCATCGCTCAACGGATAAAAGGTACTCCGGGGATAACAGGCTGATACCGCCCAAGAGTTCATATCGACGGCGGTGTTTGGCACCTCGATGTCGGCTCATCACATCCTGGGGCTGAAGTAGGTCCCAAGGGTACGGCTGTTCGCCGTTTAAAGTGGTACGCGAGCTGGGTTTAGAACGTCGTGAGACAGTTCGGTCCCTATCTGCCGTGGGCGCTGGAGAATTGAGGGGGGCTGCTCCTAGTACGAGAGGACCGGAGTGGACGCATCACTGGTGTTCGGGTTGTCATGCCAATGGCATTGCCCGGTAGCTAAATGCGGAAAAGATAAGTGCTGAAAGCATCTAAGCACGAAACTTGCCCCGAGATGAGTTCTCCCTGACCCTTTAAGGGTCCTGAAGGAACGTTGAAGACGACGACGTTGATAGGTCGGGTGTGTAAGCGTAGCGATACGTTGAGCTAACCGATACTAATGAACCGTGAGGCTTAACCTTACAACGCCGAAGCTGTTTTGGCGTGATTTGAGAGATTTTCAGCTTAGATTCAGAGTCCGAAGGATTTTGCGCTGAGACAAGGCGGCAAACGCAGTGACGGAAGGAGCATACTGAGGTATGTGACTGACGTTCACAAGAGCAGCCAACGCAGTATCAGCACAAAAGCCACAGGACAGAGCACAAAGAATTTGCCTGGCGGCACTAGCGCGGTGGTCCCACCTGACCCCATGCCGAACTCAGAAGTGAAACGCCGTAGCGCCGATGGTAGTGTGGGGTCTCCCCATGCGAGAGTAGGGAACTGCCAGGCATCAAATTAGCAGTAAACCGGGGCAATAAACCGGTGTGTGACGAAATTCGGTGGAGCGGTAGTTCAGTCGGTTAGAATACCTGCCTGTCACGCAGGGGGTCGCGGGTTCGAGTCCCGTCCGTTCCGCCACTTATTAAGAGCCGCATCTCATATGAGATGCGGTTTTTTTGCCTTTCAGTCTTTACACTCACCATAAAAAAGACAAGGAGCATTCACTCCTTGCCTTGTATTGATCAGCTATCCCATCGTTTCAGCAGCAAACTGGCATTCACCCCGCCAAATCCAAAGCCATTGGATAGCGCATATTCGATAGCCATAGGTCGGGCCGTAAGCCTTATCATATTCATGCCGGACGCAGCATCATCAGGTTTATGCAGATTTAATGTCGGTGGCGCTATTTGTTCGCGAAGCGCCTGAATAGTAAATATTGCCTCTATGCCTCCGGCTGCCCCGAGCAAATGCCCTGTAGCCGATTTCGTTGAACTAATCGCAACCTGATGATTGTTGAAAAGGTCGCGAATTGCAGCTAACTCCCCCTTATCGCCCACTTGCGTTGAAGTAGCATGTGCGTTGATATGCTGAACCTTTTCCGGCGCAATGCCGGCCTGTTTTAGCGCCGCTTCCATGGCACGCCGTGCACCGTTGCCATCTTCTGGCCCTGCCGTAAGATGATAAGCATCGGCACTGGTTCCATATCCCACCAATTCCGCAAGCGGCGTCGCCCCACGGGAAAGCGCATGTTCCAGTGATTCGATAACCAGCAATCCCGCACCTTCACCCATCACAAAACCATCCCTGTCCTGATCAAACGGACGAGATGCTTCTGCAGGATGTTCATTAAACCCTGATGACAAGGCTTTGGCTGCGGCGAATCCGGCAAGACTAACCCGGTGGATTGCAGCCTCACTTCCCCCACACAAAGCAACGTCAGCTTCGCCAGCACGAATTAATCTGGCTGCATCACCGATGGCCTGCGCTCCCGCAGCACAAGCTGTCACTGGTGCACCAATCGGGCCACGAAAACCATGCGCAATGGAGACATGGCCTGCAGCCAGGTTAGCGAGAAAAGAAGGAATGGTGAAAGGGGATAACCTGCGCGGGCCGCGATGCTCGGTGGTCGTCACTGCATCGGCGATTTGGCTAAACCCACCAATGCCGGTAGCAATAATTGTTGCCGTCCTGTCTTTTGACGCTTGATCCAGAGGGTGCCAGTTCGCCTGCACCAGTGCCTCATGTGCCGCAACCAATGCAAACTCAATAAATCGATCCATTTTCTTGCGATCTTTAGCCGGAATGACGGATAAAGGATCGAAACCGTGTTGAGGATCGTCTTCAATGCCCTGTACCTGGCCTGCAACTTTGCACGGAATGTCTTCAATCATGGATTCAGGCAACCGACGCACCCCAGAATGCCCAGCGATGAGTGACTGCCAGACGTGCTGAACGCCGCAACCAAGGGGACTCACGATACCCATCCCCGTAACGACAATACGCCGCTTCAAATCATTCATATATCTCTCCTGATGTCGTCATGCTAACCATGATGGTTTCTGTTTTATGAGCGGAGTGAAGGTGTGTGAAAATACAGATAGTCCGCAAGACTAGCAGCCGGGGCTGAATTTCTGAGTGCTATCGCCCGCGTTTTTACGCTGTAGATATTCATGGCGATAGCGAATAAGAGGGGAGGCGGAAGGTCCAGGCACCATGACATACTTTTCTGGCGTGATAGGCTGCCCCGTGGCCTTATCAACCATTATCGGCTGCACCATTCGCTGGGTCTCTTTATCGACCAACTGAACCTGCCGGCCTTCAGGCGCAAAATGACGGTTACCCCATTCGGCCAGCGCCAGCATGACGGGGCGAAAATCACGGCCGCGTTCGGTCAGGTGATATTCATAACGTGGAGGGGCGCTGTTGTAACACACTTTTTCAAGCAGGCCATCTTCCACAAGCTGCTTGAGCCGGCGTGACAGAATATTTGGTGCAACGTTTGCGCTTTTCTGGAACTCATCAAAACGGGTAAAACCCGCCATAGCATCACGTAAAATCATCAGGCTCCAGCTGTCACCAATGCGCCCCAGGCTTCGGGCGATAGGACAGGGTGCTTCGCAAAGCGGCTGGTTCTTCATTCTTATCTCCAACATTATTTTGCAAAACACACTCGCATGGTAACTATCAAAATGCAAGTTACTGGTGGCGAAGTTGATTTTAAGCTGTAAAGGAATCAGACAAGCAGCATGGGATCAGTTAAGCGGTGAGCACAAAAGCTGTTCGCTGACGAAATCAATGAAGGCACGAATACGCGTACTGACCGCTCTGTCGCTGTAATAAACGGCGCTGAAAGGCATTTCGACAGGAAGACGTTTATCGGCAAGAACTTCAACCAGTTCGCCGCTTTTAAGTTCTTTATTGATCATGTAATCCGACAAACAGGCTATACCATTACCGCTCAGACAGAGCTGTTTTAGCGTTTCTCCACTGTTTGATGTTAACCCACATTCAGCCTCATATAACTGCCCATCACCGGATGCTATAGGCCAGGTATTTAATGACACCGGCTCAGTGAATCCCAGGCACACATGTTTTTCCAGGTCAGTCACCTTTCCTGGCTTACCGTTACGGGCAAGATAGTCTGGTGAGGCAATCATTTTACGATAGCTGCTGAACAGAGGGCGGGCGCGCAGACTGGAATCAGTCAATTTACCCACCCGGATAGCGACATCAACTTTTCGCTCAATCAAATTAATGAATGTTTCGCTGGAGACCAGTGATAGCGTAATTTCCGGGTAGCGCTCGCGAAAGGGCTTGATCATCGGCATCAGGAAATGGAGCATGACGGGCGTGGCAGCATCAATGCGCAGCATGCCTCGCGGCGTTAGTTTCGCTTCCATTACTTCAGTCTCTGCTGCCGCCATTTCCTGCAGCACCCCCTGAATCCGTCGAAAATAACGCTCACCCTCTTCAGTGAGGCTAAGCTGACGAGTAGTGCGGTTAAGAAGGTTAACGCCCAGTTTGCTCTCCAGTTTTTTTACCGCCCGACTGACGGCTGAGTTTGCCTGACCGAGTCGTTCAGCCGCGCGGCTAAAGCTACCGCTCTCGACGACGGCAACGAAAATAGTGAGTTCTTCAGAGCTGGCTTTCATTGTTGCACCTGTAGCAATAGTTAGCGCTTATTATAAATACCCTTGCATTTAATCACGCTCTGCCTGGTACAGCCACATTTCAAATGTTGATGAGCACTTACTTACTTGAAACTGGTTCTTTTCTGTCATTCAACGTTGAAACTCTGCGCTAAAATCCCTATAACTGAATGACTACTCCATGCGATGGAGGGTTCGTGAAGAGGTCAGAATCTGAAAGTGCCGAAGAATACCTATGCCATGCGATACGTTGCCGGACAGCCTGCGGAGCGCATTATGCCGCCCGGGTCGTTTGCGACTATCGGTAAGGCGTTGCCCGCTGGCGTACCTTTGAGCAGCGAAGACAAAATTCGCGTTCTGGTATGGAATATCTTCAAACAACAGCGGGCGGAGTGGCTGTCGGTACTGCAAAACTTTGGTAAAGATGCTCATCTCGTCTTGTTACAAGAAGCGCAAACGACGCCAGAACTGGTCAGGTTTGCGACCACTAACTATCTCGCTGCCGACCAGGTTCCCGCCTTTGTCTTGCCACAACATCCCTCGGGTGTCATGACGCTTTCCTCCGCCCATCCGGTCTATTGTTGCCCTTTGCGTGAGCGTGAGCCTATTTTACGTCTGGCAAAATCGGCGCTGGTAACGGTTTACCCCTTACCCGATATGCGCAATTTGATGGTGGTCAATGTACATGCGGTGAACTTCAGCCTTGGGGTGGATGTATACAGTAAACAGCTGCTGCCGATTGGTGACCAGATCCTGCGCCATAATGGCCCGGTTATCATGGCGGGTGACTTTAATGCCTGGAGTCGCCCACGTATGAATGCGCTGTTTCGCTTCTCACGCGAAATGTCTCTGCGGCAGGTACGTTTTACTGATGACAATCGCCGCCGGGCGTTTGGTCGTCCTCTGGATTTTGTTTTTTATCGCGGTCTGAACGTGCACGAAGCGTCAGTGCTGGTGACCCGCGCCTCCGATCATAATCCGCTACTCGTAGAATTCAGTCCCGGCAAGCCTGAGTAATAATGGTGTGTCAGGTCTGCCGTCGGGCAGGCCATATGCACTGGTGCTGCCCTTTCTTCTCACTCAATAAGGACAACACAATGACTACAGGTTCCCATCATGACAATGTCGAAAAACAGTTTGGCGATCGGGCCAATGCCTATTTAACCAGCGCTGTGCATGCTTCCGGGCGCGATTTACAGCGTCTGGCAGAGCGTCTCAGCGCATTTCCGCATGCGCATGTCCTGGATATGGGATGTGGCGCTGGGCATGCGAGCTTTGCTGCCGCAGGTCAGGCAGCACAGGTCACGGCTTACGATCTCTCCAGTCAAATGCTGGAGGTGGTAGCCGCTGCGGCAAAGGAGAAGGGGCTGAGCAATGTTATGACGCGTCAGGGATATGCTGAAGCTCTGCCGTTTGAGAACGAATCGTTCGACGTCGTAATCAGTCGCTATTCTGCACACCACTGGCACGATGTCGGGCAGGCGCTGCGGGAAGTGAGGCGTGTTCTGAAGCCCGGCGGCACGGTCATAATTATGGATATTATGTCCCCCGGCCACCCGGTGCGTGATATCTGGCTGCAGACCATTGAAGCGCTGCGCGATACTTCACATGTACGAAACTATTCCAGCGGTGAGTGGCTGACGTTGTTGAACGACGCCGGACTGGTCACCCGCAATCTCATTACCGATCGTCTGACGCTGGAGTTTAGCTCCTGGATTGCACGTATGCGTACGCCGAAAACGCTGAGCGATGCGATCAGAATGTATCAACAAAGTGCCTCTACGGAGGTGAAGAATTATTTTGAGCTGACCGGGGATGGGTCATTTGCCAGTGATACCATCATGGCGGAAGCAGTGAAAATCGCATAATAAAAAAGGCACCGGGGGAGCGGTGCCTTTTTTGCTTAAGCCTGTTTATCAGGAGTCCGGCGAACTGCTGTTGTTCACAAACAACGTCAGCTGATCGCCTGGCCGCAGATTCGCTGTATCACTGTTCCAACGCATCACGTCCTGGATATTAACGCCGTGACGCTTAGCGATACTGGAGAGCGAATCTCCTTTGCGTACGCGGTAAGTAATGCTGTCAGCATTGCTGGCAAGACGCTGCGCGCTTGTACCTGCACCTACTGTCAGATTCTGACCTACCTTCAGGTTTGCTCCGCGCAGACTGTTCCATTGCTGGAGGTCTTTCGCGGTGACACCCAGGCGTGAAGCAATGCCGGATAATGTATCACCTGAACGTACTTTATAGCTGCGGCTGCTCAATGGCGTATTGTCCGCAACTAACGTTGGCTGGACAGCAGCAATTTCACCGGATGCCAGAGACTCACGCAGTTGATCGGCGTGTTTCTGCGGCACCATAACGTATTGCGGCCCGCTTGCACCTAAGGTTGACCCCTTAACGCCAGCGTTAAAGGTCTTAAGTTTGCTTACCGAAATACCAGCCATATCCGCCAACTGACCAACCTCTACAGGGCTGCTCAATCTGACTCGCGCCAACGCACGACTTTCGTCTGACGAAGGCAGGCTTACACCGTACTGTTTGCTGTTTTTAAGTATGTCACTCAACGCCAGCATTTTTGGTACGTAAATTTTGGTTTCCTGTGGCAGTGAAAGCGACCAGAAATCCGTGGGTTTACCCCGCGCTTTATTCGCTTTCATTGCCTTCAGTACACGACCCTCACCGCTGTTATAAGCCGCGACGGTTAACAGCCAGTCGCCATCAAACATGCGATTTAAACGCTGCATCATGTCGAGCGCGGCGGTTGTAGAGGCCACAACGTCACGACGCGCATCGTAGCTGCGAGTCTGTTTTAAACCATAATTACGACCCGTGCTCGGTATGATCTGCCAAATGCCAGCGGCGTTACGACCAGACGTTGCGTGTGGGTCAAAAGCGCTCTCCACTATGGGTAGTAGTACCAGTTCCATGGGCATGTTACGTTTTTTAACTTGCCCTGCTATCCAGTACATATACGGCTCTGCCCGTAAAGTTACATCGTGGAGATAGCTCTTATTTCTCAAATACTTCTGTTTCTGCTCGCGAATCCGGGTATTTTCCGGAATTCCCATCTTTAGCTCGTCGCTTATGGAAGCCCACAAGTCCTGTTCCTGCCCGGAGAGTGTCCCATCGTCCATCCACCGTGCCTGACTTGTAAACTTCCCTGCTTCCCCTTGACCAGCTGCAGAAAGGCTCTGTGCGTGCTGTTGTACGGCGCCATCGTGGTTAGACGACTGGCACCCCACAAGCAGGACAGAGGCGAATAATATCGCTTTTGCCTTCATGTGTGTGTCAATAGTTGCTTAAAAGACGAGCGATCATAACGGCGAAGTTTTAAAAAGGCAACCCGCAATTGTCAGAAGTTATCTTTCTTTGACCTTAACCAGCCAAATCGCGCATTAGCTTGTTGCAACTTTGTTTCTTTATTTATTACATCAATTAAATCAGTATCTTGTGTGCGTAAAAATATATTAATTTCACGCTCTTTTTTCAGAGTTGTGGGGAGTGTTTTTTGGTTTTTTGCACGTAACTCATTAACTTTTCGATAATATTCGTTAAGGTCCCGATCGTGCGGAAGGAGGCTCAAAGCAAACTTAATATTCCCTAAAGTATATTCATGTGCGCAACAAATAAGCGTATCTTCGGGAAGCGCATCAATCTTACAAAATGAGTCAAACATCTGATCTGCTGTGCCTTCGAAGAGCCGTCCACAGCCGCCAGAAAACATCGTATCGCCACAGAAAAGATAAGGTGCGCTAAAGTAACAGATATGTCCTAAAGTGTGACCTGGCGTGTGAATGACGCTGAAACTCAGCCCCAGCACATCGAGTTGATCCCCTTCACCAACAATCTTGTTTGCCCCTTTATTTCGTGTTTCCGCCGGGCCATACACCGCCAGCTCCGGGAACGTCTTCAGGAGATCTTTTACCCCGCCGACATGATCGTTGTGATGATGAGTGAGCAGGATGGCCTGCGGTTTCCAGCCATTTTCTTCAATGGCTTGCAGCACCGGGGCGGATTCACCCGGGTCGACAATCAGGCATCGGCCCTCATCTTCACTCAACACCCAGATGTAGTTGTCCTGAAAAGCGGGAATACTGGTAAGATTCATAAATACCTCTCAAAGCGTAGCGGAAGGTTGTGATGAAACCGGCAAGGACTCCTCGTAAATATACAGCACCAACCCAATGGGCAGAGCTGCCTAAAGGAGTGCATTACCGCGAAGCACTGGAAAAGCAACTTAAGCCATGGTTTGCAAAAATGTATGGGTTTCATTTGCTTAAGATTGGCAATCTCAGCGCGGAAATCAATGCCGAAAGTTGCGCTATCTCCCATCAGGTCAATGTGTCACTGACCGGTGAACCGGCTCATGTTCGTGCCGATCCTTTGCATTTACCGTTTGCGGCGAAGTCAGTCGATGCATGCTTACTGGCGCACACGTTGCCCTGGTGCCCGGATCCCCATCGACTTTTGCAGGAAGTAGATCGTGTATTGATCGATGATGGTTGGCTTGTGATCAGCGGTTTTAACCCGGTGAGTCTGTTAGGAATCGGCAAAATGATCCCGGTGATTCGGCGTTCATCTTCGGTCAGAAGCCGCATGTTTACATTGATGCGCCAGTTGGACTGGCTTGCACTGCTCAATTTTGAAGTAATGCATTACAGCCGTTTTCATGTGCTTCCCTGGACGAAACAGGGCGGCAAGTTGCTTGGTACGCACTTGCCAGCACTTGGCTGTATGCAGTTGATTGTCGCCCGTAAGCGTACGATTCCGCTTACGCCCACGCCAATGAAGATGCGCCGGAGCAAATCCCAGGTACGGCAGACGGTGGGGGCAACCAGGCAGACGCGTCAGCCCTGATTTTCGGTCTGATAACCGACGTCGTCACGGGTCGGACTCATGGCGGCGGCGCGTGCCAGTTCATCGCAGCGTTCGTTCTCCGGGTGGCCCGCATGTCCTTTAACCCATTCCCATTTGATTTGGTGCTGTCCAAGCGCAGCATCAAGGCGTTTCCACAGATCGACATTTTTAACCGGTTTCTTTTCTGCCGTTTTCCAGCCGCGTTTTTTCCAGTTGTGGATCCACTGGGTTATCCCCTGGCGAACGTACTGGCTGTCGGTACTGAGGGTCACTTCGCAATGTTCTTTCAGCGCTTCAAGGGCAACGATGGCGGCCATCAGTTCCATGCGATTGTTAGTCGTAAGGTGGTACCCTGCGCTGAACAATTTTTCATTCCCGCGATAACGTAAAATCGCGCCATAGCCACCGGGCCCTGGATTACCCAGGCAAGAACCGTCGGTGAAAATTTCTACCTGCTTGAGCATCTCTGGTAGACTTCCTGTATTAGAAATCGATATGTAAAACGACAAGTCTGACATAAATGACCGCTATGAGCACTGCAATTACACGCCAGATCGTTCTTGATACCGAAACCACCGGTATGAACCAAATCGGCGCCCATTACGAAGGGCACAAAATCATTGAGATAGGTGCCGTCGAGGTGATTAACCGTCGACTGACCGGTAACAACTATCACATCTACCTCAAACCCGACCGCCTGGTTGATCCTGAAGCGTTTGGCGTACACGGTATTGCCGATGAGTTTTTGCTGGATAAACCGGTGTTTGGTGATATCGCTGATGACTTTATTGACTACATCCGTGGTGCCGAACTGGTCATTCATAACGCGTCGTTTGATATCGGCTTTCTGGACTATGAATTCAGTAAACTTAACCGCGATATTCCTAAGACCAGCAGCTTCTGTAAGGTCACGGACAGCCTTGCACTCGCCCGTAAGATGTTCCCTGGCAAGCGTAACAGTCTGGATGCACTCTGTTCACGCTACGAAATAGACAACAGTAAACGTACGCTGCACGGCGCATTACTCGATTCCCAGATTCTGGCTGATGTCTATCTGCTGATGACCGGCGGACAAACTCTGATGTCCTTTTCCACTGAGAGAGAAGGACAGCAGCAGGGAGATGTTGGTGGAATTCAACGTGTTGTTCGCAAGGCGAGCCAGTTAAAGGTAGTTTTAGCCAGTGATGAGGAGTTGCTGAACCACGAATCGCGTCTTGATCTGGTGCAAAAGAAGGGTGGAAGCTGCCTCTGGCGCGCGTAACGCCTTCACTTTTGTCGAGAAAACGGTCCGTTGGGTTGTTTTTGCAGCAAACGATACAAATCGTCAGAAAAAGCGTTGACGGCCCTGAACACAATACGTAATATGCGCCTCGTTCCCCAACGGGAACATCGCGGAGCGGTAGTTCAGTCGGTTAGAATACCTGCCTGTCACGCAGGGGGTCGCGGGTTCGAGTCCCGTCCGTTCCGCCAACATTTAATTCGGGTGTTTTTAACATCTGATAAGTAAAAAAACCGCAACGTTGCAAAACGGATGCGGTTTTTTTTCGTCTGCACGTCAGGTCATAAAAGAAAGCCCGAACTCAAGCCCGGGCTTTTTAACATTTACTCTTTCGCCGTTACGCGGCGTGGGGCAAATCCCTCGCTCACCCCTTCGCGATCGTGACGCGCAATCCAGCGGTAGCTCACGCCGCCGAGGAACACCCCGATAAACCAGCTGAAATTCGCCACCTCATGCAGTGATGGAATAAAGCTAATGACAAGACACACGGCGACGGAGGGAATCAGGGCCACCACCGCTTTGGGGTTAATGCCATTTTTGTACCAGTAGCGCCCGGTCGGAGAGACGGTAAACAGATCGTCGACAAACACTTTCCCGCGTTTAATCAGGTAAAAATCCGCCAGCAGAATACCGAACAACGGTCCGATAAAAGAGCCCAGCACGTCCAGGGTGTAATGGATCAATTCCGGTGACTGGAACAGATTCCATGGCGTCAGCAGCACGGAACCCACTGCGGCAATCATCCCACCGGTGCGGAAGCTGATCTTCTGCGGTGAGCAGTTAGAGAAGTCAAAAGCCGGAGAAACGAAGTTCGCCACGATGTTGATCCCAATAGTCGCAATGATCATAGTCAGCAGACCAATCGCCATGGCCAGACTGTTGCCAACATGGCTGACGGTTTCGATAGGATCGGTGATCATCTTGCCGAACAGCGACTGTGTACCTGAAACGATCACCACGGTGACAATAGAGAACAGCAGGAAGTTAAACGGCAGGCCCCAGCGGTTTCCCCGGCGGATTTCCTGCATGCTTTTTCCGTAACGGGAGAAGTCGCCAAAGTTCAGCAGCGGGCCGGAGAAGTAGGAGACCACCAGTGCGGTCGCGGTGATCATCTGCCAGGTCTGCTCCCCGGCGGTCAGCTCTTTACTGGCAAGCGTAAATGAGATGCCATCAAAGCCGGTTTGCGAGAGGATCCACCCCGCCAGCGCCAGCATCACCACGTAGACCGCAGGCCCTGCGACATCAATAAAGCGCTTAATGGCGCTCATCCCATGCCAGAACACCAGCGCCTGTAAAACCCACATAATCCCAAAGCAAATCCAACCTAAATGCGACAGGCCCAGAAAATGCCCTTCGGTCATCGGCGCTAACGATGGCCAGAATTTCAGCGCCACCAGCATCAGGGCGTTCGCTGCCAGGTAAGTTTGAATACCGTACCAGGCAAAAGCGATCAGGCCGCGAATGACCGCCGGAATGTTGGCGCCGAATACGCCAAAGGCCTGGCGGCAGATAACGGCATAAGGTACGCCTGCCATTTGGCTGGGTTTGGCGACCAGGTTGGCGCACAACTGCACTATGCAAATACCTAACAGCAGGCAGATCAGCACCTGCCAACTGGCGAGGCCGAGGGCGAAGAAGCTCGCAGCCACCACGTAACCGCCCATGCTGTGAACATCGGACATCCAGAAAGAGAAGATGTTGTACCACGTCCAGTTCTGATCCCGCGTAGGAGCCAGGTCGTCGTTGGTGAGCCGGGGGCTGTAGCTGTCTTTATAATTTGGTTCAAGGTTTGGCATGGAATCTGCTCCTCTGAATACAGATTGTGACGTTATGTCTGCCATCATGTGTTGCATGAACCAGGCCAGGTTTTAATTTTATGTATACAAAATACTTTAATGTCGTATACAAAATGATAAGTAAAACGCAACAAAGGAATTTCAGAATGAAGCCACAGACGGGGCTACAGACCCCAGCAGATCTGGAAGACAAAGAAAATGTCATCTGGCAGTCACTGATGACCGCCATCGTTGAACATCAGCTGCCGCCCGGCAGTAAATTACCGGAAGAGGCGCTGGCGGATGTGTTCGGCGTCAGCCGTACCGGGATTCGCAAGGTACTGACGCGCCTTGCAACGGTGCAAATGGTCACCATCGCGCCCAGACGTGGTGCATTCGTCGCAAAACCTGATATTGATGAATCAAAATCTATCTTCTCTACCCGCAAAATGATCGAGTGCGCCAACCTGCCGCAGGTGCTGGCGCATTTACAGCCGCCACATCTGGCGGGTCTGGAAAAAATCATTGCTCAGGAAGACGAGGCACATCAGGCGCATGACGGTGCCGCCGCCATCCGCCATTCCGCCGCGTTCCACATCCAGTTGCAGGCCATTTCTGGTAATGCGGTGGTGACCGACATTGTGACCACGCTTGCTCAGCGCTCTTCGCTGGTGATCGCCGCCTGGGGGGCGCCCTGGCAGCAGGGATGCCGCTGCGACGATCATGACAAACTGATCGAGTTACTGCGTAAGAAAGATCTCCCGGCGCTCAGCCATGCGCTATCGCATCACTTCGATCATATTGTCTCCAGTCTCAGTTTTGAGCGCGGGGGCGAGGTCCTTCCCGACTTTACGCGTCTGTTCGGCGCAGCAGGTACACAGTCATGACAGCAATTTGTATACAGGTCATCAATCCTAATACCAGCCCGGAGATGACCCACACCATCGCCAGCGCGGCCCGCAGCGTTGCCGCACCGGGCACCACCATTCTGGCGAGCTGCCCGAGCCAGGGCGTGGAATCCATAGAAGGGCACTTCGATGAGGCTATCGCTGCCATTGGCGTGCTGGAACAAATCAAGTACGGCCAGGCGCAGGGGGCCCAGGGGCACGTCATTGCCTGCTTTGGCGATCCGGGACTACTGGCCGCCCGCGAGCTGGCAAGCGGACCGGTGGTTGGGATTGCGGAAGCGGCAATGCACGTGGCAACGCTTGTCGCCACGCGCTTTTCCATTGTCACCACGCTGCCACGGACGGTAATCATCGCCCGTCATTTATTGCAGCAATACGGTTTTGAAAACCATTGCGCGGCGCTGCATGCGATCGATTTACCGGTGCTGGCGTTAGAAGATGGCACGGGTCTTGCTCAACAAAAGGTACGCGAGCGTTGTATACAAGCCAAACGGGAAGACCATAGCGGTGCAATTGTGCTCGGTTGCGGTGGAATGGCGAACCTGGCGCAGGAACTGACGCAGGAGCTGGGCATACCGGTGATTGACGGCGTTACGGCGGCGGTGAAGATGGTGGAATCCCTCGTCGGGCTGGGACTTGGCACCAGCAAATATGGCGATCTCGCGTATCCCAATAAAAAGCCGCTCTCAGGATGCTTCGAAATGTTGAACTGAGGGCGGCCCCAAAATGAGGTCTAATCAGCATGCATTCAGAGACGGACAAGCCTGTCTGGCACTTTACTGCCAACTACCCGCGCGATTTGGCGGGGTACGCTGGTCATCCTCCCCATGCGCAGTGGCCTGGCGGCGCGCGCATTGCCGTGCAGTTTGTCCTTAATTTCGAAGAGGGCGGTGAGAATCATGTGTTACATGGTGACGCAGGTTCTGAGCAGTTCCTGTCTGATATCATCGGCGCTGCCAGTTATCCGGCGGTCCATATGTCGATGGATTCGCTGTATGAATATGGCTCGCGCGCGGGTTTTTGGCGCATTCATAATGAATTTCAGAAACGTGGTTTGCCGCTGACGGTATTTGGCGTAGCGATGGCGCTGGCGCGTAACCCCGAGATTGTCGCAGCGATCAAAGCGGCAGATTACGATGTGGTCAGCCATGGCTGGCGCTGGATCCACTACCAGGATCTTGATATTCAGACCGAGCGTCAGCACATGCAGCAGGCGCTGGAGATCCTCACCACGCTATTTGGCAAAGCACCGCTCGGTTGGTACACCGGGCGCGACAGCCCGAATACCCGCAAGCTGGTGGTAGAGCAGGGGGGCCTGCTCTATGACAGCGACTACTACGGCGACGATCTCCCGTTCTGGACGACGGTCGATAAAAAGCCCCATCTGATTGTGCCCTATACCCTCGATGCTAACGATATGCGCTTTGCCACCGCGCAAGGGTTTAACACTGCCGAGCAGTTTTATACCTATCTGAAAGACAGTTTCGATGTGTTGTATGAAGAGGGGGCGACCGCGCCGAAGATGATGTCGATTGGCATGCACTGTCGGCTGCTGGGGCGACCCGGAAGATTCAGGGCGTTACAGCGTTTTCTTGATTATGTGCAGGGGCATGAAGGTGTATGGATTTGCCGCCGCCAGGAGATAGCCGAGCACTGGATGAAAGTGCATCCGTATACCACCGAGTGAGTTTTCACCCTCTCCCCTTGGGGTGAGGGATCCCCATAAAATAATACGAGCACGGACAGTTCCCTCGCCCCACCGGGGAGAGGGCCAGGGTGAGGGGAAACATGCGGCTCTGAGGGTCATTCCGTTCACCTTATGTTCCTTGCTTTTCTATCGCTCCAGAACCCGTGAACGTGCCAGGGTGGTTCACCGCCACCACCCTGGCGACCCGGGCTCCCGGCCAGGAAAATCGCCGCTGGCGCGGTCCACTCAGCGTATTCCTTCAGGCTTATCGGGGACGGGCGAAGGTAACGTCCGTGTAAAGTCGCCCTCGCCGCGCATCCCTGCGCGTCGCCCCGGCCTTACGGATACGCTTCGTCGATTTTCAGCCGGACCCAGTCATCGCGGTGACAGTTTTATTCTCATGGCACGATGTTATCGCTGCAAAAAGTAATATCTCTGAGGAGTCCTCAGCCCTGAAAGGGAGCAAACCATCCACCTCAACCCATCAAGCTCACATGTGCGGCCACAATCCGCCAGCCGTAGGGAAACTTCACCCAGGTCTGCATCTGGCGGCCCACGCGCTCGCTGTTCTCACGGGTAAACTCGGTGCTCGCCACCGCCATATCTTCGCCGTAAGTGGTGATTGTGGTATTGCGCAGTAGCCTGTCCAGCCCGGCAGACGGACGCGCATTGCGAAACGCACGAATGGCCTCTATGCCGTACAAATTTTCCGTTGCGCCATAACGCACCGTGCGGGAATCGGCCCAGAACAGCTCATCCAGCACCTGTACATCATTACCGATCAGCGCCTGCTCATAGCGGTAAAACGCGGCGGTAACCTCATTCAACACCGCCGGGCGGTCGATATGTTCTCTGTTCATCATGCATCCTGTGAGTAAAGAATACCGGCCTGCTCCAGTCGCCACGCGGCCTGTAAGCAGCGTGACTCTTGCCAGGGCGCGGCTATTAATTGTACGCCAATCGGTAATCCCGACGCCGTTCTTACCGGCACGGTGACTACCGGCAGTCCGAGAAACGAAACAGGCTGCGTCAGCATGCCCATACTGGCTTTGACCGGCAGATCCATATGGTTGATGTGCATCGTCTGGGCGCCAATCGGCGTCGCGCAGCATGGCGTAGCGGGGGCCAGCAACAGATCGACTCCCTCAAACAGCGGCAGGGTATTATCCCGAAACCAGGCGCGAAAACGCTGGGCCTGCATGTACCAGGCGGAGGGCGTCATGGCGCCTGCCAGTAAACGTTCACGGGAGTTGAGCTCAAACGCCTGCCAGTCGGTCCGCAGCGCGGGCAGATAGTGGTTTCCGCCTTCGGCGGCAGAAAGCAAAAAGGCGGCACTACGGGCCAGTTCCGCCTCCGGTAACACCACCGCCTGCTCCGCCTCCAGCGCCCGCGCCACCGTGGCAACGGCGTGACGTGCATCGTCGTCACACCAGGTGGTGAAATAGCCTTCCAGCACCGCACATCGTAAAGGCTCCCTGGCGCTAAGCGTGGGCAAAGCCGCGGTCGTTACGCGCTCAGACTGCCAGCGGTCTTCTACATCGTGCCCCTGGAGGGCGTCATACACGCAGGCCAGATCCTCCACGCCGCGCGCCAGCGGGCCAATGTGATCCAGGCTGGCGACAAACGGATGGCTGCCGGAACGGGACAAGCGCCCGAAGGTGGGTTTGAGCCCCAAAATTCCACACAACGAGGCGGGGACGCGAATAGAGCCGTTGGTGTCCGTGCCCAGCGAGAAGTTGACCATTCCGGCCGCCACGGCGGCGGCGGAACCACCGGACGAACCGCCCGCAACGCGGGAGGGATCGCGTGGATTGCGCGTTGCCCCGTAATAGCTGTTTTCAGTGGTAAAGCCATAGGCATAGGCGTCCATATTCAGCGTGCCTGCCAGCATCGCACCGGCCTGCTTCAGCTTGCGCAGGGCAAAGGCATCTTTCTCAGCAGGCGGCTGCGTGCTGAACAGCTTCGCGCCAGCCAGCGTCGTCACGCCGTCCACATCAAACAAATTCTTCACTGCGTAAGGCACGCCGGCGAGGGGCGGCAGTGTGTCACCGGCAGCCAGACGGGCGTCGATGTTTGCCGCTTCGTTTAACATGCGCGCGTCGGTGACGCCCGTAAACGCGTTAATCAGCGGGTTCGTCTGCTCAATATGCGTCAGTGATTGTTGCGCCAGTTCGCGGGCGCTGAAGGTTTTTGCCCGTAAGCCTTGCTGAATTTCCCGAATGGACAGATTCATAGCCGATACTCTCCTGCGCCTTCCTGACGGTGCGGGAGGGGAAAGGCCATCAGTGGTGCCGCCATCGCCGCGATGCGCGTCAGTTGCACTTCCAGCTCAGCACGGCGGGCATCATCCAGCGGTACCGCCAGCAGTTGCTCCATCAGCCGGATATAGGTCGGCCAGTCAAAGGTATTCTCCGTCATCATTGCTCCTTAAAAACCGGCGGCGCTGCCGTTACTGCGTGGATCGAATGCCCCTTCGAGCATCCCGTTAGGGTGGCGTACAATCGCGCCTGCATGCCCGGTGGCTTCGCTCAGGCCCGGCAGCCACTCCACCTCATGCCCGAGGTCGAGCAGCGCCTGCCAGGTTTCATCGCTAAAACCGCGTTCAAGTTTCAGGCTGTCGGAAGCCTGGCCCCAGGTACGGCCCAGCAGCCATCGCGGGGCGCATACTGCCGCCTGCAGAGGCATATTTTGCAGGATATGCCGGGTAAATATGGCCGCCTGGGTCTGCGGTTGACCGTCTCCCCCCATGGTGCCGTAGACCATAGTCCGGCCATCTTTCAGGCGTGCGGCGGCGGGGTTCAGCGTATGGAAAGGCTGTTTGCCCGGCACCAGTGTGAGCAGGTGATCGGGGTCGAGGCTGAACGCTGCCCCCCGGTTTTGCAGCAGTACGCCGCTTTCCGGCAGCACAACGCCGCTGCCAAACTCGTGGTAAATGCTCTGAATAAACGATACCGCCAGCCCGTTTTTATCCACTACGCCCATCCAGACGGTGTCGCCGGGGCCTTTACCTTTGCCCCAGGGCGCCGCACGGGATTCATCAATGCTGGCGGCCAGAGCTTCCAGTGGGGTCTGCTCCAGCAGGCTTTGCACCGGCAGGGTGACATGGCGAGGATCGGTAATGTAGCGGTCACGCAGGCCGAAGGCTTTTTTGGTGGCCTCCACGATGCGGTGGATGGTCTGGACTTCGGTTGCCTGCGCCATCTCCAGGTGGTCGGTGATGCCAAGGATCGCCAGCGAGACCAGCCCCTGCGTCGGCGGCGTCATATTGAAGACCTCGCCCTGGCTATGTGCCAGACGCAGCGGCACGCGGCGATGGGCACGATGGGCCGCCAAATCGGCAGCGGTCAGCGGTAAACCCAGTTCGTGCATCTCGCTGGCGATCTGTTCCGCCAGCGCCCCTCGATAAAAACTGTCCAGCCCTTCGGTCGCAAGGCGGGTCAGGGTACGGGCCAGACGCGGCTGGCAGAAACGGCTGCCCGCCAAAGGCACCTTGCCCTCCACCAAAAACGTCTCGGCGAAGCCGGAAACATCCACCAGTTCGGGGTATTTACTCTCGGTGGCACTGGCCTGAGATTGGGTGACAGGGATCCCGTCACTGGCGTAACGGATCGCATCCGCCAGCAGGCGTGACAGCGGCAATGATCCGCCGCCGAGGGAGGCGGAATAATTGAGCGCTTCATCCCAACCGCTCAGCGTCCCCGGTACGGTGAGGGCCGCCAGCGGGCCACGATGCGGAATGTGTGTGTGCCCGGCGTAAAAATCCAGCGTGGCCTTCTGCCCGGCGGAACCGCTGGCATCAATTGCCAGCGGTTCCCCTTCGGGGGGGACGATAAGCCAGAATCCGTCGCCGCCGATCCCGTTCATATGCGGATAAACCACCGCGATGGTAGAGGCGGCGGCCACCATCGCTTCAATGGCGTTGCCGCCGTGACGCAGCACCGACAATGCCGACTCGCTGGCAAGGTGGTGGGGCGTTACCGCCATCCCGGAAGGGGCCATATTACTTTGCATCGTCAGGCTCTCTTTTTTGATTCAGTCAGTGAGTTAAGCAAGAGCTGTTCCAGATTGACGATAAGCGATTCACTGTGTCAGCTTAGAGTGAAACAAAAGTTGCAGGAGGGGCTATGCAGCAGTTAGATACGCGCTTGCGTGAGTGCTACAGCGAATTATCGCCGCAGGAACAGCGGGTTGCTTCGTTCATCATGGATCATTTCGACGATCTGGTGAGCTATAACAGCGCCGAACTGGCGCGTCTGAGCGGGGTGTCCAAGGCCACCGTCAGCCGTCTGTTTAAGCGCCTTGGCTATGATCGTTTCAAAGAGATGCGCGACGAGCTACGCACCCTGCGCCAGAGCGGAATGCCGCTTACCGATAACCGCGACGCGGTACAGGGCAATACGCTGCTGGCGCGACACTACAAACAGGAAATGGCGAACCTGACCCAGTGGGTTAATACCCTCGATGCCGGACAGTTTGCCGACATAGTACAGGCCCTGGGCCAGGCGCAACGGGTCTATATTCTGGGCCTCAGAAACAGCGCGCCGGTGGCGCTACACCTGCGCCAACAGCTCATGCAAAGCCGTGGGCAGGTCTATGTGATGCCGCAGCCGGGCCAGACGCTGGCGGAAGAGCTGGTGGATATTACCCCGGCGGATCTGGTGGTGGTGGTCGCCTTTCGTCGTCGCCCCCGCGTGATCCGCCCGGTGCTTGAAGCGCTGCAAAAACAGGGAGTGCCAGCGGTTGCCATCAGTGAGCCACAGGCCGCAGGCATGACCACGCTGGCCCGCTGGCATCTGGGCGTGCCTCTCGACAGCGTTTCAGCGTTTGACAGCTACAGCGGGGCGATGAGCCTGGTTAATCTGCTCGCCAACGCCTTATTACATAACGCCCTGACCGAGGGTCGCCAGCGTATTCATCAGATAGCCTCTTTGTATACAGAGCTGGATGAACTGGAGCAGCGCTAGCGCACCGTCATGGTGCTTGTGCACCTTGATGGCGGTCGCTAATGGCGCAAATGATATCGCGTAGACAGCGCAAAAAAAGAGCGAATTCCACTGGTTCCTGAGCTGGCGTGAACTCTGCGTGTGTGGCACATTAGTTGCAGAAAATTATCTTAAGAATCTTTTGTTTCATCATTCCCGCTTTTGTATACCAAAGGACGCGCTTATGTTTGATTCTCAGCACTGTTTGCAAATCAACCCACCGCATCGCCTGCTCATGGGGCCTGGCCCGATTAATGCTGACCCGCGCGTCCTGCGCGCCATGGCGAGCCAACTGGTGGGCCAGTACGATCCGGTGATGACTGGCTACATGAATGAAGTGATGTCTCTCTACCGGGGGGTATTCCGCACTGAAAACCACTGGACTATGCTGGTGGATGGCACTTCCCGTGCCGGGATTGAAGCCGTGCTGGTCTCCGCGATTCGTCCGGGTGACAAGGTGCTGGTGCCGGTGTTTGGGCGCTTTGGGCATCTGCTGTGTGAGATTGCCCGTCGTTGCCGTGCAGAAGTTCACACCATCGAAGTACCGTGGGGCGAAGTCTTTACCCCAGATCGGATTGAAGATGCCATTAAGCAGGTGAAACCGCGCCTGTTGCTGACCGTGCAGGGCGACACCTCCACCACCTTGCTGCAGCCGCTGGAGCAGCTTGGCGATATTTGTCGTCGTCACGGGGTGCTGTTTTATACCGATGCGACCGCCTCGCTCGGTGGCAACGCGCTGGAAACCGATGCCTGGGGGCTGGATGCCGTCTCCGCCGGGCTGCAAAAATGCCTCGGCGGCCCGTCAGGTAGCTCGCCCATCACCCTCAGTCCACAAATGGAAGCGGTGATTCGTGCGCGTAAATGCGTGGAACAGGGGATCCGCACCGACACCCATCGCGATGGCGATGACGAGATGATCTACTCCAACTATTTCGATCTCGGTATGGTGATGGATTACTGGGGACCAGAGCGCTTGAACCACCACACTGAAGCTACCAGTATGCTGTTCGCCGCCCGCGAATGCGCCCGCATTATGCTCGAAGAGGGGATGGACGCGCTGATTGCCCGTCATGCACTGCACGGTCGCGCCATGCTGGCCGGCATTCAGGGCATGGGGCTGGACGTCTTTGGCGACATTCGCCACAAAATGAACAACGTGCTCGGCGTGGTTATCCCTGCTGCTGTTCACGGCGAAGAGGTGCGTAAGTGCCTGTTGGATGATTTCCACATCGAGATTGGCACCTCGTTTGGCCCGCTGCAGGGCAAAATCTGGCGTATCGGCACCATGGGCTACAACGCCCGCAAAGACTGCGTGCTGCAAACCCTGACCGCACTTGAAGCGGTGCTCAATCGCCTCGGCTTCCGAACCGTGCAGGGTGAGGGGATGCAGGCAGCATGGAACGTCTACGAAGGGGCGGTGTGATGATGACCGCCGATGAGGCTGACCGCGCCGCGCAGCGGGTGATGGCGCGTTGTGATGTGCTCGCAACGATCAGTGAGACGCCGGGCCAGCTTACCCGAGTCTATCTCTCCCCGGAGCATATGCGCGCCAACGCGCTAGTTGCTCAGTGGATGGAAGAGGCGGGCATGCTCACCTGGCAGGACGCGGTGGGAAATATTTGCGGACGCTACGACGCTGCCGGTGAAGGTGCGCCGGCAGTGTTACTGGGTTCACATCTCGATACGGTGCGTAATGCCGGGCGCTACGACGGTATGCTTGGCGTGCTGACCGCCATCGAGGTCGTCGACAGTTTGCATCGCCAGGGCCTTCACGGTGAACAGGCGGTGGAAATTATCGGCTTTGCTGATGAAGAGGGAACGCGGTTTAACATTACGCTCTTGGGGAGTCGTGGGCTGACCGGAACATGGCCTGCGGGCTGGCTTGAGTGCCAGGACGCACAGGGGGTGAGCGTGGCGCAGGCGATGGTCAACGTCGGGCTCGACCCATCTCGCATCTTGATGGCTGAGCGAGCAACCGAGGAATTCTCCGCTTACCTGGAGCTGCACATTGAGCAGGGCCCGGTGCTGGAGCAGGCGGATGTCCCCCTTGGTGTTGTCACTGCCATTAACGGTGCCCGCAGGCTCACCTGCTGCTTTACCGGAGAGGCTGGCCACGCGGGAACGGTGCCGATGGCTCATCGACATGACGCGCTAACCGCGGCCGCGCAGTGGATAGCCTTTGTAGAGCAAAAGACGCGGGAATCCGGCCCGGAGCAGGTGGCGACCGTGGGGACCTTGCAGTGTGAACCGGGTGCGGTGAACGTGATCCCCGGTGCCGTGACGCTGACCCTGGACATTCGTAGCCCTGATGACGATCGGCGCGAGATGTTGCTGAACGCCTTGCTGGACGAAGCCGAACGCATCGCGGCTCAGCGGGGGCTGTCGTTCAGCCATGACGTTTTCTATACCATCGCCGCCACCCCGTGCGATGCGAGGCTGCGTGAGGTGTTAGCCGGCGCGGTTAGCGAAGTGCAGGGCCGGGCGCTATGGCTGCCCAGCGGGGCCGGCCATGATGCGATAGCCGTTGCCGAACGCTGGCCGTCAGCGATGTTATTTGTGCGTTGCGACAAAGGAATCAGCCATCACCCGGCTGAACGTGTGCAGATGGAAGATGTTGCAAAAGCGCTACAGGCTTACAGCGCGGCGGTGAGCAAGCTGATTTAGTGCGGTGCAGCCAGTGACCCTCACCCTGTCCCTCTCCCTGAGGGCTGAGGGATCCCCACAAAATAATACGAGCACGGACAGTCCCCTCTCCCCGTGGGAGAGGGTTAGGGTGAGGGGAAACATGCGGCTCTGAGGGTCATTCCGTTCACCTTATGTTCCTTGCTTTTCTATAACGCCAGAACCGGTGAACGTGCCAGGGCGGTTCACCGCCACCGCCCTGGCGACCCGGGCTCCCGGCCAGGAAAATCGCCGCTGGCGCGGTTCACTACGCATATTCCTTCAGGCTTATCGGGGACGGGCGAAGGTAACGTCCGTGTAAAGTCGCCCTCGCCGCGCATCCCTGCGCGTCGCCCCGGCCTTGCGGATACGCTTCGCCGATTTTCAGCCGGACCCTGTCATCGCGGTGACTGTTTTATTCTCATTGGGCAATATTATCGCTGTAAAACGTAATATTATTGGGGATTCCTCAGCCCTAAAGCGGACAGGGTGAGGGGAACAGACAGATCCAGGGTGAAAAACTCACCCTAACGTAAACGGATCAGCGTCCTGCCAGGCGGGGAACTTCTCGCGGTACTCTTTCAGCGCGGTCAGCGACAGCTCGGCGTCAATACGCGTGGCCTGATGCGGCTCCGCCGTGGCAATCACTTCACCCTGCGGGTTAATGACACGGCTGTCGCCACGATAGTGATGCCCGTTACCGTCGGTTCCCACGCGATTGCACCCTGCCACATAAGCCTGGTTTTCGATCGCACGGGCCACCAGCAGTGACTGCCAGTGCAGCGAGCGCGGTGCGGGCCAGTTCGCCACATACAGGGCCAGATCGTAATCATCGCGATTGCGTGACCAGACCGGGAAACGTAGGTCGTAGCAGACCAGCGGCAGGATCCGCCAGCCACGCCATGCAAAGACCACCCGTTCGTTACCCGCTTCATAGTGATGATGCTCATCGGCCATACGGAACAGATGGCGTTTATCGTAAAAATGCACCTGGCCTTCCGGCTCCACCAGCAGGAAACGGTTCACCGGGCCGCGTTCGGTTTGCAGTGCGGCGCTACCGGCAATCAGGGCATTGGTCTGTTGCGCTTTGGTTTGCATCCAGAGAATGACATCGGCCTCGGGCAGCGACTGTTTTGCTGCTTCCATGGCAAAGCCCGTAGTGAACATCTCCGGCAGTACGATGACATCACGCCCGGTAATCTCTTCCAGTTGGCGATCGAAGTGGCGCAAGTTCGCTGGGCCATCCATCCAGACCAGCGGTTGTTGTAGCAACGTTAATTTTAAACCCGGCATGATTAAGCTCTCCTGAAACAGCATTTTTACACTGTAGCACGAGAAAATGAGACGCTGGGGGAATAAAAAACCCCGCACGAAGCGGGGTCAGAATCTCGTAAGGCGTAGATTAAGCGGCTTGTGGTTTACGTACTTTTTCTTCCGGCTTTACCGGCTGGGTCGCCAGTTCCTCCGGCTCGAAGTCATCCACGTTGATGCTACGCAGGCGGCTGATTTCGGCCTTATGCAGAATGTCGGCTTCATCCTGGTTAATAAGCCCACCGGCCAGCGCCTGCTTCGCCAGGGCATCCAGGCGAGTAAACGGCAGGTTTTTACCCAGCTCTTTGCAAATACGCTGATGAATCGGGTCGGCGGCCATCACATCCAGCAACGCTTCTTCCAACAGGCCCACCGGGTTATGTTCGCTCGGCGCCAGGTACTGACCACGACCAATACGTGAGCGGGTCGCGCAAGGCGTTTGCAGAATTTTCGCCACCTGATGATCAAGATGATCGGACGGGGCAAAGTAATGACGCCCGGTCGGGAAAATCACCACCCGCAGCAGGCCGGCCACGATGCGGTTCGGGAAGTTGGCCAGCAGGTCATCCATCGCCTGTTCCGCTTTGTAGAGCGCATCCTGCACGCCCCAGTGCACCAGCGGTAAGTCCATCTCATTGCGGCCTTCATCGTCATAGCGTTTCAGCGTCGCAGAGGCGAGGAAGGTCTGACTCAGAATGTCGCCCAGGCGCGCCGAGATGCGTTCGCGGCGTTTCAGGCTGCCGCCGAGCACCGCCATCGACACGTCCGACAGCAGCGCAAGGTTGGCGCTCAGGCGGTTGAGGTGCTGATAGTAGCGTTTGGTGGCGTCATGGGTTGGCGTCGCGCTGGTCAGCCCACGAGTCAGACCGAGCCAGAAGCTGCGCATTTCATTGCTACCAACGTGACCGATATGTTTGAACAGCAGTTTATCGAAGGCATCAACATCGTTGTTTTGCGCAGCCGCCATCTCTTCAAGCACATACGGATGGCAACGAATGGCCCCCTGACCAAAGATCATCATGCTGCGGGTCAGGATGTTCGCGCCTTCCACGGTGATGGCGATCGGTGACCCCTGGTAAGCACGCGCAAGGAAGTTACCTTCACCCAGCATAATGCCTTTACCGCCCGCGATATCCATTGCATCGATAATGGACTGCTGACCACGGTGGGTGCAGTGATACTTCACGATAGCGGAGAGCACCGCCGGTTTTTCACCGAGCATAATGCCGTAAGTGATAAGCGACGCAGCGGCGTCCATCACGTAGGCGTTACCCCCGATACGTGCCAGCGGCTCTTCGATGCCTTCCATCTTGCCGATAGCCACTTTGAACTGGCGGCGAATATGGGCGTAAGCACCAATTCCCAGTGCGACCGATTTCAGGCCGCCTGTAGAGTTAGAAGGCAGCGTAATGCCACGGCCAACGGAGAGGCACTCCACCAGCATACGCCAGCCCTGTCCGGCCATTTTCGGGCCACCGATGATGTAATCAATCGGCACAAAGATATCCTCGCCGCGCGTCGGGCCGTTCTGGAACGGTACGTTAAGCGGGAAGTGGCGGCGACCAATCTCTACGCCCGGCGTGTTGGTGGGAATGAGCGCACAGGTAATGCCGAGCTCTTCTTCACCGCCCAGCAGTTTGTTCGGGTCGGAAAGTTTAAAGGCCAGTCCCAACACCGTCGCGATAGGCGCCAGCGTAATGTAACGTTTGTTCCAGGTCAGGCGCATACCCAGCACCTGCTCGCCCTGCCAGTCGCCCATACAGACGACACCGGTATCGGGGATCGCACCGGCATCAGAACCGGCTTCCGGGCTGGTCAATGCAAAGCAGGGGATTTCCAGCCCACGCGCCAGGCGTGGCAGGTAATGATCTTTTTGCTCTTCCGTACCGTAGTGTTGCAGCAGTTCGCCCGGTCCTAAAGAGTTCGGTACGCCAACCGTGATGGCCAGAATGCCAGAGACGCCGGAGAGTTTTTGCAGTACGCGAGACTGCGCATAGGCAGAGAATTCCAGCCCACCGTACTCTTTCTTGATGATCATCGCGAAGAAGCGATGCTCTTTCAGGAAGGCCCACAGTTCCGGCGGCAGATCCGCCATCTCATGGGTGATCTGGAAGTCGTTTGCCATCCGGCAGGCTTCTTCCACCGGCCCGTCAATAAAGGCTTGCTCTTCCGCGGTCAGACGCGGTTGCGGGTAGTTGTGCAGTTTTTTCCAGTCCGGGTTACCGCGGAACAGATCGCCTTCCCACCAGGTGGTACCCGCGTCGATCGCTTCTTTCTCGGTGCGGGACATGGGCGGCATGACTTTACGAAAGCCGCGGAACACCGGGGCGGAAATCAGCGATTTGCGCATCGGTACTACGTTGAACGGCACAAGGATAATGGCCAGCGGCACCAATACCCAGATAGACCACAGGCCGGAAGCGCCGAGAAGGGCTGTCCATGCCAGCAGGATTGCGCTGCTGAGCAGTAAACTCACCCGGTGGTAAAACAGCACCCCGATAAGAACGACTGTTGCGATAAGACTCAAAATCATCATAGAGAAAAGCTCCCTGGCTTGTAGGAGGTCTGACCACTTGTGATGATAAGGTTTTAGTGGATGTTATTTCTTTTAGCAATGTGTTTACAAAATAATTACAACCTGGTTCACATTGTTGGGGTGAATTGTGGCACGAAAAACGAAAACACCGGGTGATATGTATGGCTTTGGCTTCTCGCTGATGATCCTATCCGGTAAACTGCGCTCGAGAATTTACATTCATACTGTTTACTGAAGGATATCCTCATGTACCAGGATTTGATTCGTAACGAATTAAACGAAGCCGCCGAAACCTTGGCTAACTTCCTTAAAGACGACGCCAATATTCATGCTATCCAGCGTGCTGCGGTTTTGCTGGCTGACAGTTTTAAAGCCGGTGGCAAAGTGCTCTCCTGCGGTAACGGCGGCTCCCATTGCGATGCGATGCACTTCGCGGAAGAACTCACCGGACGCTACCGTGAAAACCGCCCAGGCTACCCTGGCATTGCCATTTCCGACGTCAGTCATCTCTCCTGTGTGAGCAACGACTTCGGTTACGATCACGTCTTCTCTCGTTACGTGGAAGCGGTGGGTCGCTCGGGCGATGTCCTGCTGGGGATTTCCACTTCCGGTAACTCAGCGAACGTCATTAAAGCGATTGATGCTGCGCGCGCGCAGGGCATGAAAGTCATCACCCTGACCGGGAAAGATGGCGGCAAAATGGCAGGGACTGCGGATATCGAGATTCGTGTGCCGCATTTCGGTTATGCTGACCGTATTCAGGAAATTCACATTAAAGTGATTCACATCCTGATCCTGCTTATCGAAAAAGAGATGGAAAAAGCCTAAGAAGGCTATTTTATTTGCCGTTTTGAACCTGGGCAGTGCCCAAAATCCTCACGTACTCTGTGTACGCGCCGGTTTTTGCGCGCTGTCCGTGTCCAAACTGGCTGCAACAATTACGCCTTCTTTTTTTTCAGGCGTTGTGGAGGTGTTGTATGTGCGAACTGCTCGGGATGAGCGCTAATGTGCCGACCGATATCTGCTTTAGTTTCACCGGGCTGGTGCAGCGTGGTGGAGGAACCGGGCCGCATAAAGACGGCTGGGGTATCACCTTCTACGAAGGGAAAGGCTGTCGCACGTTCAAGGATCCACAACCCAGCTTCAACTCCCCGATTGCCAAACTGGTGCAGGATTATCCGATTAAATCTCACTCGGTGGTGGCCCATATTCGTCAGGCCAACCGTGGGGAAGTGGCGCTGGAAAATACCCATCCGTTTACCCGTGAGCTGTGGGGCCGCAACTGGACCTACGCCCATAACGGGCAGTTGACGGGTTATAAAACCCTGCAGACCGGCAACTTCCGCCCGGTTGGCGAGACCGACAGCGAAAAGGCGTTCTGCTGGCTGCTCGACAAGCTGACAACGCGCTACCCGCGCACGCCGGGCAATATGGAAGCGGTGTTTAAGTACATTGCGACACTGGCGACGCAACTGCGAGAGAAGGGCGTGTTTAACATGCTGCTGTCAGACGGGCGATATGTGATGGCGTTTTGCTCAACGAATCTATTCTGGATCACCCGACGCGCCCCCTTTGGCGTGGCGACGTTACTGGATCAGGATGTTGAAATTGATTTTCAGCGGGAAACCACACCGAACGATGTGGTTACCGTGATTGCCACGCAACCGCTGACGGGCAATGAAACCTGGCACAAGATTATGCCAGGCGAGTGGGCGTTATTTTGCCTCGGGGAGCGTGTAGTTTGACGCCAGCTGCGGGTGAACGACTTCGTGGCTCAGCGGTTTGCTGACCACGTAGTTTCCGTCGACAACGGATACCACCGGCGGCTTACGCGTCTGCTCGAAGAAGTCATAGCCTGGTTTAAGCTGCTGCCAGAATTTCGCGTAAGTCGAGTATTTATGGCGCTGCATATTCGCATCGGTCATCCGGAACGGGTAAATGCTTAACTGCACCGTCGGTTGCCCAAACACCAATGCGCCCGTCACGAACTGGAAGATCTCATCGATTTGTGAATCCGTCATCGCGTAACAACCGATTGAGACGCACGCGCCGTGGATCATCAGGTATTTCCCTTCATAACCATGGGCACGGTCAAAGGCGTTCGGAAAGCCGATATTAATGGCTTTATAGAAGCGACTATCCGGCTTGAGCTGGCTACGCTGAACGGAATAGAACCCTTCCGGACTCTTGAAATCACCCTGACGCTGTTTTGGCCCCAGGCCGCCCGAGTAATTACAAATTTTATAGCTGTTGAGGAGCTGGTACTGCTCGCCCATTTTGACGTAGAGATCAAGGGTGCGCTCTTCTTTGAAGATCTGGATGTAAACCGGCGACCCCATCAACTGCTGCTTGTATTCTTGGCTGATCGGCGTTGTTGAACTGTTACTGGATAAACCAGCAAACGAGACGCACGGCATCAGAAGCATCGCAAGAAAAAATGCGATTTTGCGCATACTGCTTGTTCCTTGATAAAGCGGATACCACATTGCCAGGACGGCAAAAAGAGGCCCAGAAAATCAGATTTATCTGCTTCGGGCGCGCCCACATTAGCATCACGGTAGTTTTTCGCAAGCCCGGATCGCGGAGTTTTCACATTCGTTTTTTCGCCCCGATCCCCCTGCGCCGTATTGTCAGATGAAAACCCCTGAAATAACAACACGACAGGCGATTTTTTACACAAATGTGCCTGCTTTTTTCAGTAACTTCTCGTTTCCAGTTATAATGCTGTATACTTATCCAGTAATGGTAAGGGTGAGCCTATGCGCAAAATCATACATGTCGATATGGACTGCTTTTTCGCAGCGGTAGAGATGCGCGATAACCCCGCCCTGCGCGATATTCCGATCGCCATCGGCGGCAGTCGGGTTAAGCGTGGCGTGATCAGCACGGCTAACTATCCGGCCCGAAAATTTGGCGTGCGCAGCGCCATGCCTACTGCGATGGCGTTAAAACTCTGCCCGCACCTCACGCTGTTACCCGGTCGTTTTGATGCGTATAAAGAGGCGTCTCATCAGATTCGCGACATCTTTTCCCGCTACACCTCACTGATTGAACCGCTATCGCTCGATGAAGCCTATCTTGATGTCACTGACAGCCCGCAATGCCACGGTTCTGCTACCTTGATGGCCGAAGAGATTCGGGCGACCATTTTCCGCGAGACACAGTTAACGGCGTCTGCGGGGATTGCGCCAATAAAGTTTCTCGCCAAAATCGCCTCGGATTTGAACAAGCCCAACGGGCAGTATGTGATCACGCCTGCCGATGTGCCGACGTTCATCCGCACTTTGCCGCTGAGCAAAATACCAGGGGTCGGGAAGGTATCGGCAGCAAAACTGGAAACGCTCGGTCTGCGTACCTGTGAGGACGTGCAAAACAGCGATTTGGCGATGTTACTTAAACGGTTTGGTAAGTTTGGTAGGGTGCTGTGGGAGCGCAGTCAGGGCATTGACGAGCGGCAAATCAGCAGCGAGCGGCTGCGTAAATCCGTGGGTGTGGAACGCACGTTACTGGACGATATCCACGAGTGGGAAGCGTGCGAAGCGATTATCGAGAACCTTTATGCTGAACTGGAGCGCCGTCTGCTCATCGTCAAACCCGATCTGCTGATTGCCCGCCAGGGCGTGAAGCTGAAATTTGCCGATTTTCAGCTCACCACCCAGGAGCATAACTGGCCGCGGCTGAACAAAGCCGACTTGCTGGCAACGGCGCGTAAAGCCTGGGATGAGCGCCGCAGCGGTCGGGGAGTACGTTTAGTGGGCCTGCACGTCACCCTGCTCGACCCCCAACTGGAGCGGCAATTGGTATTGGGATTATAAAATGCTGGAAATCAGAAAATATAAAGAAAGCGATTTTGACGCGCTGTGCGAAATATTTCTGCGCGCGGTTATTGAAACGGCCAGCCAGGATTATTCCCCGCGCCAGATTGCCGCCTGGGCACAAATAGATGCGTCGCGCTGGCAGGAAAAATTAACCCACTCCAGGGTACAGGTTGCGGTCATTAATAACCAGCCGGTAGGTTTTATCACGGCGATAGAACGCTATATTGACCTGCTGTTTGTCTCTCCTGAATTTATACGTCGCGGGGTCGCCAGTGCATTATTCGCGACGCTGGTTACCCGTCTTCCAGACGGCATGATCACCGTCGATGCCAGTATTACGGCGAAGCCCTTTTTCGAACGCCATGGCTTTCAGGTTATTCAGCAACAATCGGTAGAATCCCGTGGCGTGGCATTTGTGAATTACCACATGGCGCTGAAAAGGTAGAGAAAATAACCTTGCAATGAAAACGGAACCTGATTATTATACGCGCACTTTCCATACATCAGACTGCAAAGGGGGTTAATCATGACAACATATTTTAATAACTCATTTTGCAGACCTTTCCAGGATTAATCTCTTTTCGCCCTGACTGTGTCTGCCACATCCTTATTTAAATTTTTAAGATGGATTGGTATATGGGCACGAATGTTCATTATCTCTCTGACGCGGTTTCTTATATTGCGTCGGACGACTTATGGGTCGAGGGTTTAGCGACCCAACAATTACACACCACCGCAGATTTGCCCGGTATGCACCGTGTCGTCGGTATGCCGGATTTACACCCCGGACGGGGCTATCCCATTGGCGCCGCATTCTTTTCGCGTGGCCGTTTCTACCCGGCGCTTGTCGGAAATGACATTGGCTGCGGCATGGCGCTGTGGCAGACGGACATCCTGCGTCGCAAATATAATGCGGATAAATTTGAAAAACGGCTGACTGCGTTTGATGACCATGCCGATGAGGCCTGGCTGGACAATCATCTGCCTGAACATATGGCCGGGCATCGCTGGCGAAGCGCGCTGGGTTCCATTGGCGGCGGCAACCACTTTGCGGAGTTTCAGCAGGTCGATGAGGTTTTCAATGCCGACTGTTTTCAACAAGCCGGACTGAACGCGGATCGCCTTCAGCTTCTGGTTCACAGCGGGTCACGTGGACTGGGGCAGGCGATTTTGCAGCAGCACATCACAGCCTTTTCTCACGCGGGCCTGGCTGAAGAAAGTGAAGCAGCCGTGCGTTATCTGGCTGAACACCATGAGGCGCTGACGTTTGCGCGGGCGAATCGCCAATTGATTGCGAGGCGTATTTTGCAGCAGGTTCGTGGGGAAGGGGAAGCGGTGCTGGACGTTGCCCACAACTTCGTTGAGCCTTGCCGTATCAACGGTGAAAAAGGCTGGCTACACCGTAAGGGTGCAACGCCAGACAGTGAGGGGCTGGTGGTCATTCCGGGTTCGAGAGGCGATTACAGCTGGCTGGTGCAGCCTGTCGTCAGTGAAGAGACGTTACATTCACTGGCTCATGGCGCAGGGCGCAAATGGATGCGTACCGAGTGCAAGGGCCGACTCTCGGGAAAATTTAGCCCGCAGCAGCTGGCGCGCACCGAGCTTGGTAGTCGGGTGGTTTGCCGCGACAGGCAACTGATTTACGAAGAGGCACCTCAGGCCTATAAGTCCGCCGAAAGCGTGCTTAACTGTCTGATGGACGCCGGGCTGGTGAATCCAGTGGCCCGTTTGCGCCCGGTACTCACGCTGAAAACCAGCGGAGGAAAGTCAGCATGATTCTACTACAACTCTCTTCCGCGCAGGGGCCAGACGAATGCTGCCTGGCGGTGAAAAAAGCGCTGGATGCACTCATTCATGAAGCTCAGGCGCAGCAGGTTGCCTTAACGCTGCTGGAAACCGAAGAGGGGGCACGAACCGGTACCTTACGCTCTGCTCTGGTCTCGCTGGAGGGCGACAACGCGTGGGCGCTGAGTGCCCGCTGGCATGGCACCGTGCAGTGGATTTGTGCCAGCCCCTGGCGACCCCACCACGGACGGAAAAACTGGTATCTGGGCATTGGGCGTTTTGCTGCCGAGGAACAGGACGTATCAGGAGAGATTCGTTTCGAGACGTTACGCTCTTCCGGCCCGGGCGGGCAGCACGTCAATAAGACCGATTCAGCAGTGCGCGCGACCCATCTTGCCAGTGGTATTAGCGTAAAGGTGCAGTCGGAACGGAGCCAGCATGCTAATAAACGGCTGGCAAAGGTGTTGATTGCCTGGCGGCTTGAACAGCTGCGTCAGGAGAGTTATGCGGCCTCAAAGGCGGAGAGAAGGATGTTCCATCATCAGATTGAACGCGGAAATCCGGTGCGAACGTTCACAGGAATGGCATTCAGAGAAAGGTAGTCAGCAGTAATAAATTCTTATCCGACCTACGTGTCACAGTGTAGGCCGGATAAGCGAAGCGCCATCCGGCGATTCAGCGTATTACTTCGCCGGAATGGCTTTCAGCAGTTCGGTCAGAAGCTGCCAGTACTGGCCGACGCTTTCAATATGAACCTGCTCATCCGGAGAGTGCGGCCCGGTGATGGTTGGCCCAATCGACACCATGTCCATGTCCGGGTAAGGTTTTTTGAACAGACCACATTCCAGACCGGCGTGAATGATCTGAATGTTTGGCGTCTTATTAAACAGACGCTGATAGGTCTTACGCACCAGATGCATCACCGGTGAATTGGCGTCCGGCTGCCAGCCAGGATAACCGCCTTTCGGTGCGGTTTTCGCGCCCGCCAGGTGCCCCAGCGACTCCAGCATGCTCACCACATAATCTTTGCCGCTGTCGATAAGCGAACGGATCAGGCAGATGATTTCAACGTTGTCGTCCTGCATGGTGACAACGCCGACGTTCAGAGAGGTTTCCACTACGCCTTTCGCCACGTCAGAGTTGCGGATAACCCCGTTTGGCGTCGCGTTAAGCAACTGAATGAAGCTGTCGCGCGAGGCAGAGGTCAGCGCCTGTTTGTCGCTGGACACGCTCTCCAGCAGAACCACCAGGTTCTTCTCTTTAATTTCCAGTTCGTTTTTCAGGATATCCTGATAGGTCGCCGCCAGCGATTTCAGCTGTTCAGCTTTGTCTGCCGGCACAGCAACGGTAGCGAAGGCTTCACGCGGGATAGCGTTACGCAGCGTTCCGCCATTGAAGTCCACCAGTTGCAGGTTCAGCTCTGCAGCATGCCCTACGAGGAAGCGGGCCAGCAGTTTGTTGGCATTGCCAAGACCCAGGTGAATATCGCCACCTGAGTGGCCACCTTTCAGCCCTTTCAGGGTCAGCTTGAAGGTCTGGGAACCCGTTGCAATGGCTTCGCGTGAGAGCGGCAGGGTGGTGATAAAATCAATCCCACCGGCGCAACCCATGTAGATCTCGCCCTCTTCCTCGGAGTCCGTGTTGATCAGGATATCGGCCTGCAACCAGTTCGCCTGAAGGCCAAATGCGCCGTCCATCCCCGCTTCTTCGGTCATGGTCAGCAGCACTTCCAGCGGACCGTGCTCAACGCTGTCGTCAGCGAGAACTGCCAGCGCGGAGGCCATACCGATGCCGTTATCCGCACCCAGCGTGGTGCCACGGGCTTTAACCCATTCGCCATCAATGTACGGCTGAATCGGATCTTTGGTGAAGTCGTGTACGGTGTCGTTATTTTTCTGCGGCACCATATCAAGGTGGGCCTGCAGCACCACCGGTTTACGGTTTTCCATCCCTGCGGTTGCCGGTTTGCGCAGCAAAATATTGCCGACCTGATCGCGCTCTGCATGCAAGCCTTTTTCTTTCGCCCAGCTCATCACATGTTCTGCAAGCTGCTCTTCATGGTAAGACGGGTGGGGAATAGAACAAATTTTGGCAAAAATATCCCACAGCGGCTGTGGCGACAATTGAGACAATTCAGACACGATGAGTCTCCTTTAAGAGACCTGCGAAACACACCTTACAGGTCATAGGGTTAAATAAACGGACATCACAAGACGGGCTTGCGAGATGGCCCTGAGAATACCACTTTATTCCCCTCCTGTTAGTACGCGTCGCGTAAAAAGCCAGAGTGATGCCGGGTAGCACTGGTTTTTAGCGCGTCAGATCTCTATAATCTCGCGCAACCTATTTCCCCGTAGAACACTTTTTAAGCCGTAGATACACAGGCTGGGACACTTCACATGAGCGAAAAATACGTCGTCACCTGGGACATGTTGCAGATTCATGCACGCAAACTGGCAAATCGCCTGATGCCGTCTGAGCAATGGAAAGGCATTATTGCCGTTAGCCGTGGCGGTCTGGTACCGGGGGCGTTACTGGCTCGCGAATTGGGTATTCGTCATGTTGATACCGTTTGCATCTCCAGCTATGACCACGACAATCAGCGTGAGATGAAAATCCTTAAACGCGCCGAAGGCGACGGTGAAGGTTTTATTGTGATTGACGATCTGGTGGATACCGGTGGTACGGCGGTGGCAATCCGTGAAATGTACCCCAAAGCGCATTTCGTGACCATTTTTGCAAAACCGGCAGGTCGCCCACTGGTTGACGATTATGTGATTGATATTCCGCAAGATACCTGGATTGAACAACCGTGGGACATGGGCGTGGTCTTCGTACCGCCAATTTCTTCACGTTAATCATCTCCTTGCCGTTCCCCAACGCCTGGCTTTGCCGGGCGTTGTTCATTTTAGCGCGCAGCAGGTTACAATAGTCTCAGTGACGTCATCATGGAGGCTGCGTACATGGCTCAAGCTAACCTCAGCGAAACTTTGTTTAAACCCCGGTTCAAGCATCCGGAAACCTCTACTTTGGTGCGCCGATTTAATCCGGGCACGCAACCGCATATCGATTCCACCCTGGATGGCAGCAACGCGCCGCAGTGGTATCGCATGATCAACCGCCTGATGTGGGTCTGGCGTGGCGTGGATCCGCGCGAGATCATGGATGTGCAATCCCGCATTGTCATGAGCGATGCCGAACGCACCAGCCCGGATCTTTACGACACGGTCGTGGGTTATCGCGGCGGGAATTGGATCTATGAATGGTCAACTCAGGCGATGCTCTGGCAGCAGAAAGCGAGCCAGGAGCAGGATACGGCCCTGAGCGGTCGCCACTGGCTGCACGCCTCGAATCTCTACAGCATTGCGGCCTACCCACATATTAAAGGCGATGCGCTGGCCGATCAGGCCCAGGCGCTGGCGAACCGCGCCTATGAAGAAGCGGCGCAGCGTCTGCCGGGTAAAATGCGCGAAATGGAGTTCGCTATTCCTGGTGGCTCGCCGGTGATTGGCTTCTTGCATATGCCCGAAGGGGAGGGGCCGTTCCCGACCATCCTGATGTGCGGCGGGCTGGATCATCTGCAAATCGATTACTACACGTTGTATGAGCGCTATTTTGCCCCACAAGGCATCGCCATGCTGACGCTGGATATGCCTTCTGTCGGTTTTTCATCAAAGTGGAAGCTGACCCAGGACTCCAGTCTGCTGCATCAGCACGTATTACAAGCGCTGCCCAACATCCCGTGGATCGATCATACTCGCGTGGCCGCTTTTGGCTTCCGCTTTGGGGCAAACGTGGCGGTGCGCCTCGGCTACCTTGAATCACCCAGGCTTAAGGCTGTCGCCTGTCTGGGGCCGGTTGTGCATGCACTGATGACCAATCCTCAGCAACTCGGCCGCATTCCAGAGATGTACATGGATGTGCTGGCCAGCCGGCTTGGGATGCACGATGCTTCGGACGACGCGCTGCATGTTGAACTGAACCGCTACTCGCTCAAAACGCAGGGGCTGCTCGGTCGTCGTTGTCCGACGCCGATGCTCTCGGGTTTCTGGAAAGATGATCCGTTCAGCCCGGAAGAAGAGTCACGTTTAATTACCTCGTCATCTGCGGACGGTAAACTGCTTGAGATCCCGTTTAATCCGGTTTATCGCAATTTTGATAAAGCGCTACGTGATATCACGGCGTGGATCAGTAATCGATTACGTTAATAGATTGCTAATTTCTATTTGTTTGGTAAAACAGTTGCATCACAAAAGGAGAGATCGCAATGACGTTACCGAGTGGACATCCGAAGAGCAGACTCATTAAAAAGTTTACCGCGCTTGGCCCCTATATTAGGGAAGAGCAGTGCGTAGATAATCGCTTTTTTTTCGATTGCCTGGCCGTATGCGTCAATGTAAAGCCTGCACCGGAGAAGCGTGAATTCTGGGGCTGGTGGATGGAGATGGAAGCGCAGGAAGACCGCTTTACCTACAGCTATCATTTTGGGCTGTTTGATAAAGAAGGGGACTGGAAGCCAACGGCGATTAAAGACGCAGAAGTGACGGATCGACTGGAACACACGCTGCGGGATTTTCATGGGCGTGCCCGTGACCTGCTGGCCACCCTGGATCTGAAGCTGGAGCCTGCGGACAACTTTTCTGACGAGATCAAGCTGACCGCCTGATGCGTTGAGTCAGGTAAAACAAAAAACGCCCTTCAATGAAGGGCGTTTTTTTATGCCGGCAGCAATTAGAACTGGTAAGTCACGCCCACGGCAACCACGTCGTCGGTGCTGATACCCACCAGACGGGTGAAGGCATCTTCGTCGATCTGGTTGATTTTGTAGTCAACCATGGCGGAGAAGTTTTTGTTGAAGTAGTAAGTTGCGCCCACATCGATGTATTTAACCAGATCCTGGTCACCGTAACCTTCGATGTCATGGCCTTTGGTCTGAACATAGCCCACGGACGGACGCAGACCGAAGTCGAACTGGTATTGCGCAACCACTTCGAAGTTGTCAGCAGTGTTGGCAAAGCCACGGCTGCCGATCGGCGTCATGTTTTTAGACACGCCGTACATTGCAGCCAGGTAAACGTTGTTGGCGTCAAATTTCACACCCGTTGCCCATGCTTCAGCATTTTCGCTACCGAAGGCGAACTGCTGTGCTTCCTGAGCCACGGTACGGTCAGACTTCGCGTAAGCACCCACTACGGTGAACGGGCTGCCGCCGAAGTTGTAAGACAGAGAACCACCGAAGCCGTCGCCATTCTGTTTAGACGCAGCACGACCCGATTCGTTTTTACCCTGGTACTGCAGGCCGAGGTTCAGGCCGTCAACCGCACCGAAGAAGTCGGTGTTACGGTAGGTTGCAACGCCAGTCGTACGTTTGGTCATGAAGTTGTCGGTACGGGTCAGAGAGTCGCCGCCGAATTCAGGGAACATATCGGTAACGGCTGCTGCGTCGTACAGGATACCCAGGTTACGACCGTAGTCGACAGAACCCAGAGTTTTCACTTTCAGGCCAGCAAAGGCCAGACGGGTTTTCTGAGTGGAGTTACTTTCATCCGCGTTGCCTGCGAATTCCGTTTCCCAGCGACCAAAGCCGGTCATCTGATCGTTGATCTGAGTTTCGCCTTTGAAGCCCAGACGTGCATAGGTTTTGTCACCGTTCTGAGAGGCATCGTCGCTCATGTAGTGCTGAGCTTTGATTTTGCCGTACAGATCCAGTTTGTTACCGTTCTTGTTGTAGATTTCCGCGGCTTGTGAAGATGCAGAAACAACACCAACGCCAATCATCATTAATGCCAAAGTAGTTTTTTTCATTATGTTTCCTGATTTATTTTTAATTAACGCGCTTCGATTCACCGAGCGTCGCCGCTCACTTGAAAAATTCAGGTGAGTTTTTAACGTCTGCGAATTAAAGTTTTATGACAATTCTTATTTATTTTTTAGAAATCGTGTTTTACATCCCTTGTAATAAAAACGTCAAGTTTTGTAAGTACAGTTTCTGATTGGCTTCAAGGATTTTCTTACGTTGTGAAAACTCACAGTTGGAAGTTGCTGCCGATCCTGTTACAAAGGCGGTTTACTTTTTTTCTTACACGTTGACGGCAGAGAATCATGAGTGACAGCCAGACGCTGGTGGTGAAACTAGGCACCAGTGTGTTAACCGGGGGCTCACGCCGCCTGAATCGCGCCCACATTGTTGAACTGGTCCGCCAGTGCGCACAACAACACGCCGCTGGGCACCGCATTGTTATTGTTACTTCTGGCGCTATCGCCGCCGGTCGCGAGCACCTGGGTTACCCGGAACTGCCCGCCACCATCGCCTCAAAACAGCTGCTGGCTGCCGTGGGCCAAAGCCGCCTGATTCAACTGTGGGAACAGCTTTTCTCTATTTACGGTATCCATATTGGGCAAATGCTGCTCACCCGCGCGGATATGGAAGACAGAGAGCGTTTTCTCAACGCCCGCGACACTTTGCGTGCGCTTCTCGACAACAATATTGTTCCTGTCATTAATGAAAATGACGCCGTTGCCACGGCGGAAATCAAAGTCGGCGATAACGACAATCTTTCCGCTCTGGCTGCAATCCTGGCCGGAGCGGACAAACTGCTGTTGTTGACCGATCAGCAAGGTCTCTTCACCGCCGATCCGCGTAATAACCCGAACGCTGAGCTCATTAAAGACGTTTACGGCATCGACGATGCCCTGCGTGCCATTGCAGGCGACAGCGTCTCCGGGCTCGGCACTGGCGGGATGGGAACCAAATTGCAGGCCGCCGATGTTGCCTGCCGTGCGGGTATCGAAACGGTGATCGCCGCGGGCAGCAAACCTGGCGTGATTGCCGATGTGATGGACGGAACCCCGGTTGGCACCCGTTTCCATCCTCAGGCTTCTCCGCTGGAGAACCGTAAGCGCTGGATCTTCGGTGCGCCACCGGCCGGTGAAATCACCGTCGACGAAGGAGCAACGGCAGCGATTCTGGAACGCGGAAGCTCATTATTACCAAAAGGGATTAAAAACGTGACAGGCAACTTCTCCCGTGGTGAAGTTATCCGTATCCGTAATCTCGAAGGCCGCGATATCGCTCACGGCGTCACCCGTTATAACAGTGATGCACTGCGCCGTGTTGCGGGTCATCACTCGCAGCAAATCGACGCCATTCTCGGCTATGAGTATGGCCCGGTGGCCGTGCACCGTGATGACATGATCATCCGTTAAGGAGCAGAAGTATGCTGGAACAAATGGGCATGGCTGCCAAAGCCGCCTCGTACAAACTGGCGTTGCTCTCCAGCCGCGAAAAAAATCGCGTTCTGGAAAAAATAGCTGACTCTCTGGAAGCCCAGACCGAAGAAATCCTGCTGGCGAATGAGCAGGACGTACTGGAAGCGCGCCGTAATGGTTTGAGCGACGCGATGCTCGACCGCCTGGCCCTGACGCCGGCTCGTTTAAAAGCGATTGCTGATGACGTACGTCAGGTCTGTCAACTGGCTGACCCGGTCGGGCAGGTGATCGACGGGGGGCTGCTGGACAGCGGGCTGCGCATCGAACGTCGCCGTGTACCGTTGGGCGTGATCGGCGTGATTTATGAAGCGCGCCCGAACGTCACCGTTGATGTCGCCTCGCTGTGCCTGAAAACGGGCAACGCCGCGATTCTGCGCGGTGGGAAAGAGACCTGGCGGACCAACGCCGCGACGGTCAAAGTGATTCAGCAAGCACTTGAAGAGTGTGGTCTGCCCGCCGGGGCGGTGCAGGCGATTGAAAGCCCGGATCGCGCTCTGGTCAACGAAATGCTGCGCATGGACAAGTATATCGACATGCTGATCCCGCGCGGCGGCGCTGGCCTGCACAAGCTGTGTCGCGAGCAGTCCACCATTCCGGTGATCACCGGGGGGATCGGCGTGTGTCATATCTTTGTTGATAACACCGCAGAAATTGCCCCGGCGCTGAAGATTATCGTCAATGCGAAGACCCAGCGCCCAAGCACCTGTAACACCGTAGAAACGCTGCTGGTGCATCAAGGCATTGCCAGTACCTTCCTGCCTGCCCTGAGCAAGCAGATGGCTGACAGCGGCGTGACGCTTCATGCTGACGCGCAATCACTGGCGGCGCTGCAATCCGGCCCGGCTACGGTTGTGCCCGTAAAAGCAGAAGAGTATGACGATGAGTTTTTGTCGCTGGATCTGAACGTGAAGATAGTGGCCGACTTCAACGATGCTATCGCCCACATCCGCGAGCATGGCACTCAGCACTCTGACGCCATCCTGACGCGTACGCTCAGCAACGCGAATCGCTTTATTAATGAAGTGGATTCTTCTGCCGTTTACGTTAACGCCTCTACGCGCTTTACCGATGGCGGCCAGTTTGGCCTGGGGGCGGAAGTGGCGGTGAGTACGCAGAAGCTGCACGCACGTGGTCCGATGGGGCTTGAAGCGCTGACCACTTATAAGTGGATCGGCTTTGGTGACGATACCATTCGTGCCTAAATAACCGCAGGGTGATGCAAAAGTAGCCGTTTGATTCGCAAGGGCATTGACGCATCACCCCGTTAGATCTAACCTTTTGCCCCGTGGTTCACAACGTGAATCCCGTCCCTCTCAGGGCCGATATAGCTCAGTTGGTAGAGCAGCGCATTCGTAATGCGAAGGTCGTAGGTTCGACTCCTATTATCGGCACCATTTCAAACTCTTCTCAAGTCTACCGAAATCAACTTAAAGCCCGTATCCTGTGGTTTCTAGCCCGTATTTTATCTCCTGCTATCAACTGGACTCAACCGGAATCAAGTTACAGTTGGGGGCATAAGTGGGGGCATTCTGTGTTCGGTCCAGGGAGATGCCCCCAATGAAGCTAAATGCGCGACAGGTAGATGCAGCTAAACCCAGAAAGAAAGCCTATAAGCTGGCAGATGGTGCTGGTTTGTATCTTGAAGTCGTTCCCTCTGGTTCCCGATACTGGCGGATGAAATATCGCTTCAATGGAAAAGAGAAGCGTATGGCTTTTGGTGTTTATCCAGCAGTGTCTCTTGCACAAGAGAGGGCATTACGTGATGAAGCCAAGAAAAAGCTGGCCGAGGGTATCGATCCGTCTTTCGCAAAGAAAGAAGAAAAGCTGGTTCGCGATGTGCAGCTCAATAATACGTTCCAGTCTGTGGCGCTTGAGTGGCACGGTACGAAGGTGAGCAGATGGTCAGAAGGGTATGCTTCTGACATTCTGGAGGCCTTTAATAAAGATATCTTCCCATATATCGGTCAGCAGCCAGTCAACGAAATTAAGCCTCTTGTTCTGCTGAATGTACTGCGTCGAATGGAAAGCCGTGGTGCGACAGAGAAGGCCAAGAAGGTTCGCCAGCGCTGCAGCGAAGTCTTTCGCTACGCCATCGTTACTGGTCGTGCGGAATACAATCCGGCTGCGGATCTAACCAGCGCGATGTCAGGGCATGAATCGAAGCATTATCCCTTCCTTACCGTTGAGGAGTTACCAGACTTCTTTAAAGCTCTTTCTGGCTATACAGGCAGCCCGCTGGTTGTTCTTGCCGCACGTTTGCTGATCCTTACGGGAGTTCGCACCGGTGAGCTTCGGGGTGCTTTCTGGAGTGAGTTTGATCTTGAGAAAGCGGTGTGGGAAATTCCTGCCGACCGAATGAAGATGAAACGGCCTCATCTGGTGCCCCTCTCTACCCAAGCGCTGGAGATCGTACAGCAGCTCAAAGTGATGTCTGGGCAATATCCTCTGGTGTTTCCAGGAAGGAATGACCCCCGTAAAACGATGAGCGAAGCGAGTATAAATCAGGTGTTCAAGCGGATTGGATACACGGGGAAGGTAACGGGGCATGGTTTCCGTCACACGATGAGTACGATTTTGCATGAGGAAGGGTTCAATACGGCGTGGATTGAAACCCAGCTTGCGCATGTCGATAAGAATGCGATCCGTGGGACGTACAACCATGCGTTGTATCTGGAAGGCAGGAGAGAGATGATGCAATGGTATGGAGATTATGTGGATGGGTTTGAACATAGCGTGACTTCTATTCTGAAAGAAATAGTTTCAGGCGTATAAGGGGGGATTTAGGCCGGTTTTATCCCGGCCTTCATGTAAATAGATTCTAAGTATTTTTTCTCTTTTCTCTAAAACCTTTAACAAAGGAATGTTTTATTTTAATGTGTTATAAATGCAAGGCGGGTGGCCAGCAAGTACCAAGCGTAGGCTTTTAGTTACTAATTTCAATACAATCATTACAAATTACAGAATTGATATTTAAATAAGTTATGAGGTGTTATTTTACCCATAACAAATTATACTAACCATACTATCAACAATTTAAGATCAAGAGGAACATAATGAGTTTCGAAGATTTTTTTAAGATCTGGGATAAGTTGTCATCCATTAAGCCCGACTTTATTTTATTTATAGGGTTTATTTTTCTCGTATTTAAATTTAAGGATGTAATAGATTGTTATCATAAAATCAAACGTCATCATTCTGAGCAGTTAAAAGAAGCAAAGTTATTATTAGAATTATCAGAGCATTCAAACTCTCATGACATGGACATTATCAACAACCGCCTTCGTGGTGCTGCATTACCTTTAGCAACAAACGGTGTAAAAGATAGATATAGAGCACTATGTTACTATTTAATGCATCTATCGGTTAAAGAGGAGTTGTATGTCGATGATTCAATATTCAAATGTATTCGTTTCATTGAGATCGATGAAAGCAAACTAGTATTTAATAAAAAAGCTTACGAGTCATGGCTACGTATGTGCATATGTATATTTGTTGCAGGTGGTTTCGTTTTGTTATTGTTAGGAAATAATGGATGGGGTTATACTACTGGTCAGTTTAATATCGCATGATTAATGAATGTCATAACAACGTTGTTTATGGTTTTATCAGGATACGTCTTTTTATTTTTAAAACCGGATTCTAGTGATATAAAGCAAGTTAATGTATTACTATCTAAATCATCCGCCTCTCATTTTTATGAATTTAAGAAAGATCAGTGTATTTCTGCAAAATAATCTTTATAATTTAATAAATTAAAGCATACGGATATGTAGCTAAAATAGAGGATTATAATGAAATTAGGATGAAAATTTATACACATCATCAGGAATAATATCCAACAAAAAATTAACTAATATAAATTAATCTTCTATCTGTTTATGTTAATAAAACTCCATCGCATTTAGTTGTGAAAATACTCGATGGTAAAATTATAGGATTGAATGATTGGAAGTTTGATCTAAATCAATTAAATGATAATTCTTCATGGTAAATGCAAAATTTTTTCTGATTAGCTTAATAGTACAACGATTGTAAAGTTGCAAGATCATCAACACCGCTTTAGCATATCAGTAAGAGCTTTGGCGTGTTCGTAAACGAACATATATAAACAACGAAACCAACAAGTTGATTGAATTGACATAAATATGACACGGCAAGAACTTTTACAACGATCAATCTCTCTACTGGGGCGTTTTGCTCACGAGGTGAAGGTCTCAAATGCAATGGGTTTATTTGATATAAACACTCTCGCGGAAGATTTTCTAATTCCAGTATTCTCAGTAGCTTATGATTGCCCTGATTTGTGCAATCAAAACCGCATTCAAATGAATTTTCCAGCAGTAGACTTAGGTTGTAAAACAAGCAGAACATCAATTCAAATAACATCGGATCCGTCAAGTAGTAAGGTATGCGAAACACTTAAAAAATTTGATTCCCACAACCTACATAGCGATTTTGACAAGCTCTACATGTATGTCATTTCTGAGAAGCAAAGTTCTTATACTTCTAAAGGCTTGGCATCAGTGGTGAGTCAACTCTCAATTGATTTTGATACTTCTTACAACATTCTCGACTTTCGAGACTTGGCGAAGAAATTTGAAGAACTCACTAACGGCGAAATTAAAAAAATTAATGATTATCTTGAAGAAGGGTTCCTAACAGCCGATTCTAAATTAAAATTTCACGCCAATTTAGTTGAATTTCTTGAGGTTAGCCAGAAAAAAATAGAAGATGAAAAACTGACAAAAAAATATATTCCTTCTGTCTTTGTTGAAACGTCAGATACAAAGGAAGAAATGCGGTATTTCGCAAATCCAATGTTTTTTTATAGAAAAATTGATGATGATATTCGAAAAATCAATATAGCTAAATTTAATGAGTTATTGAGAATGGCAAAGATAACGCCCATTACCGATGACTTATATAAAATATTAAACCTAAGCAAGCCTACAAATCTATTTGATATTAGAACACGTTTGATAGAACAATACGATGTAATCGATGCAATTCAAAAAGTTGTATCTCAATTTTCATGGTATGGTGAAAAGGCTGAAAGGTATGAATCTAGTGAGGATTCAAGTGATTATTGGGAAGTCTTTAGATTAGGAATCCAGTCTGGCGGAAGTGGCATATATAGCTCACTTGAAAAAATATTGAAAAAAATAATTATTGCTCAGGCGAAAATTTTTTTGATTACCGGCATGGCAGGGCAAGGAAAAACAAACTTCATTTGTGACTTAGTTGAGCATCAGTTTAGAGCATTTGAAATTCCCACGATCTTCATTCCGGCACGCTCATTGAATGACTATACTGGCCCCAATCGGATTTTATCATATATAACAAATAATCGATTCGCTCCAAGTATTTCACATCTACACGATCTTTTTACTTTGCTTAATAGTGTTGCTGAAGAGTGTAAAAAACCTTTTATAATAGCTATCGATGGAATAAATGAAGTTGGAGATTTAAACGGCTTTGTTGCTGAATTAAGAATATTTTTGGAAGGGTTAGTTCAGTATGATTTTGTAAAAGTATTAATAACTTGTAGAAATGAATTTTTTGATCACAAATTTTCTGATGTTTTTGAACCACAATTTTCCACGTATCTTTATCGAGTTAAGAATCTTCGAAAGGAAATGTCAGAAAATAATAAGGCGAGATTACTAAAGTCTTATATTGAACATTTTAAAATCAAATCTAAATTTTCCGGTCATGCAAAAGATTTTTTGAAAAATGATCTTATCTTGCTGCGAATTTTTTGCGAGATTAACCAAGGGAAAAATATTGGTTATGTGTCTGATATCTATAAAGGGGATATGTTTGAGCAGTATTTGATTATGAAGCTTAAAGAATTCCCAAATGTTTCGCAGCAAAAAGCTTTAAGGTCAATATATAAAATTTGCTCTCATATGCTGAATAATAAAAACTTTTCCCAGGTATCGATAGAAAGCTTTGATGAATCGGAAAAACAAATTGTTGAAAAATTAATAGGGGAAGACATTATTCTACGCAGAGAAGTCCCTTCTATCGGACTCTCATCCATCGGGGTTGAAAATATCTCGTTTACATATGATGAATTGCGGGATTTTTTATTGGCTTACTATGTTGTTTCAGAGTTGGCAGTATCACATGCAGAAAAAGTAAATGAAATAATGGGGGAAGTATCAGGTTGGCCTATCTATGAAGGTTTTTTCCGTTATGTCTATTTATTGGCAAGGAAGCAAAAAAATGAATGTATTCAATCTGCTTGTGAAAAATTTGATGATTTCAAAACTCATTATTTAAATAACCTTCATCTTCTATCGGCAGATATTCAGACGCATCAGGATGTAGCGCGGTTGGAAGCTGTATTAATGGGCGAGTCTACAGATAGAGAGCTTCGGCAGGTTTTCTGGTTTCTTTTCAAAAAAAGAGATGAATCTGAGTGTTTGAATGTAAGTATATTACTTAACTACCTTAACAGGCTAAATGAATCAGAGTCAGGGGTTTTCATTAAATCAGTATTCTCGGGTTCTTTTGGTTATAGTAGTGAAAGTTGGCGAAGTCGCGTTAGTGGTTTACTCTCTAGTTTTCTAAAACTAAGTGTAGAAAAAAAACTGCAGTTGGGAGCTCCATCTCTGGCACTTGTATTATTTTTCTTACCACATGCACTTTGGTCTGAAAGCGAGACGGTAACTAATTTTTTCGTGAGGTTTAAAAATGAAAAAGAGGTTATCGCTGCTATGAATACGTGTACAAATGCAGTATCAGTTAAAGTACAGAACTGTTTGAAAGAAATATTTAAAGGAGAGTCAGGCTATGAAGGATGAGGTAAAATTAGTCCTTCCTACTTCGTGGAAGCCCGATCTAAAAGATTTCCTTTCAGCATTGGGAGTGACTAATGGCGGGCTTGGCGAACAGTTATTCGGCCCCGTCTATGATGCTTTATTCCTATCATCTATTGAAGTCAAAGACGAGTTCCATCGATACTATTCTGTAGAATATGCACATTTAGCTGATTATGTGGAAATCCGTTACGGTGAAGTTTTGAGCGAACATGATATAGACGCTGACCGAATATTCATTGTGACTTGGCTTCCGCAGGTCATTGACAAAGCATATGAAGATAACAAGTTAGATGCTGTAATTGAATGTATTACAAAACTAGGAGGAGAACAAAGTGAAGCTTAAACTTGACTTCGTTTCGAATAGCTCATCAACGTCATTTGTATACATTTCGGACGATGAATTGACTGAAGAAGTTTTTCTTCGCGCTGCAGGTGTAGATAGAGATGGTCCTGTGGGGGATTTATTTAGTCAGATGTTTTACGAAATAAGTACGTCGCTCCAACAATATGGGGAGCAGCTTACGACTAAAATTGCAGCTGATAAATTTTCAGGGTCGCATGAGTTCACCCCAGAAGTTATTGAAAAAATGAAGGTTGCAATTGATCAGGGAAAGCGCGTCATCACTTCAACGTTAAGCAGCGATGGCTCTTTAGCGGAATCAGTTCTATGCATGGCTATGTTTGAGATCGATTCAGACCATTTCTATATCAATGCTTACAATAATTATTGGTAGCCATATGCTAAAAGCCATTCAATACAAATCATTGGGATATGCAACTTTTTTTAATCCAGATACTGGATTCTTCGCTCGTGTGCCTGAAAAGGGCAAACCCGAGCCATTCTGGTCTCCTCACGGACCAGAGTTGATGGATATATCTATAACCAACTGGTGCGATAAAGGATGCTCTTTTTGTTATAAATCATCGACTATTCGTGGTGAGCATATGGAGGTTTTTGACTACAAGAAGATAATTGACCAAGCTGCAGCAATGGGAACCTTTCAAGTAGCTTTAGGTGGAGGTAATCCAAATCAACACCCTGATTTCATCGAGATACTCGAATATACAGTATCCAAGGGAGTTGTCCCAAACTTCACAACTAATGGACGTGGATTGAGTGATGAAATACTTGAGGCAACGCGAAAGTTCTGTGGCGCGGTAGCTGTTTCAGCATATCCTCCCTATCACGAGGCTGCTAAAACGATCGCTAAACTTGTTGCAAAAAAAATCAAAGTCAACGTACATTTTATTTTAGACGCAACAAGCATTAATACTGCGATTGAATGGCTCACCGAACCACCAGAATTTCTTTATAATATAAATGCTATCATTTTTTTAAATTACAAACCATCTGGCCGAAAAATATTTGAAAAAAGAATGTTACGTAATAGTTCGAGATTAGATGAGTTTTTTAAATTAGCGACATCTTCACGGAGGAAACTTAAGGTTGGTTTTGATGCTTGTTGTGTAAGTGGTGTATTTGCAAGAACAAATGTTAACTCATCAATGGTGGACGCGTGTGATGCAGGCCGGTTCTCTATGTATGTTTCTGAGGATCTTAGGGTATATCCTTGCTCTTTTCAGAGTGGTTTGGCCGCCGGGGATTCATTTAATAATGAATCTTCACTTTTGGATATTTGGACGAAGTCTCAGAATATGCAAGCGTTTCGCAATTATTTTAGTTCAGAACGTTGTGGTCCATGCGGTCATAAATCGACATGCATGAATGGCTGTCCATTATTTGACGAAGTTGTTGTTTGTGGATCTCGATGAATTGGTTTCTATAATTATAGCTTAATTGGCCCTGCTCCCTAATATGTTCTCGTTAGGGGGGAGGTCAGATTAAGCCTGAGTTAATCAATATTGGTCTCAATAAGCACCTCTGCTGCAAGACTAAGTTTCATATCTCTTATATATTTATCACGTCAAATTTCTTTAAAGTATATAAAAATCCGCATGAAGATTCCACCTGGAGTATCCTGCCCTCGGAGCAACATCCCCTATCTTCAGCGGGTTATGCAAGTTTGAATCAATCCATTGAGTTATCTCATCGATGATGTCTTCTGTTCTGAACATAGATCGACGCTCACTATAAGAGGGCTGTGGCACATCCTTTTTGGGATGCATCTGATTTACTTATAGATTTCAGCAACCCCGTGTAGCCGGTTATTCCCCGTGGTTGACAGAATTTTGAACGATGTTGCTCCTTGCTCATCAGCCTTACGAGAGAGCGCATCCGATAACTCATCAAGCGTATAGGCATTGCTGGCTGAGACTACACCTATCTTTTCTTTCCCATCTGCACGATTAATTTCCTGGGCGGCAGAGGCGGCACTCACGGAAATAAATCCCATAACCAATGTAGTAATAAGTATTGCTTTCATATCTAGTACCTCTATAACAATATGCTTGAAACTGGTCTTGTATCAGGAGTAACTTCCCCCACCTGTGTATTCAAATATACAGACCCAAGCTGTCATGAGGCTGACCGCTATATGACAAAATTGTCAGGCTTGTAGATTAGTTAATTTTTAGAATACAAATTCAGCTCGTTAACAATACACTCCGGTTCTTCCCTGAGAGGCATATTGTCTATGTCTAAAATCCCATCAATTTTTTGTAGATCATCAGCCAGCAGATCTGCAAACAGTGGGGTAAGATCCTGCTGTGCTTCACCTCGTTCAGCCACCAGCTCGAACGTTTTATTTTTTGCCTCGTCGTGGGTCAGGGCACTGATCAGAACCTGGGCGATTTGCTCCCGGGATATCACACCATCTTCCGGTGTTCCTGCATGGCGACGATCTCCCTGAAGCATAACGATTCGGTGTTCATCATCATTGTTGTAATCAAACCAGCCGGGCCTGACGATGGTATAGGGGTGACCACTGGCCCTGACTAGACGCTCGGCACGCCTTTTCCAGTCATGAACCTCAGTGCGTTGATTCCAGGTGCTGAGCCGTTCAGTTACGCCAATCGTAGTCATTAAGCCGATGCGAACAGGCGTATCCCTGAATATTCGTAGAATATTGCGCACTCCGCCGTAATCTATCGCCCTGGCACCAATATGACCCTGACCATCGGAACCGAGCGTGAAGATGATGGCATCAATATCTTTCGGCAAATCGGTGAGGGTTTCAGGCACTGAAACATCGCCGTAAAAAACATCCGTTCCACGAGGAAGCAATTTCACTTTGCGTTTATTTCTGACCAGCGCCACGGGCTGATGGCCCATTTCAATAGCGCTATTCACGACATGAAGACCAATACTTCCTGTTGCCCCTGCAACGAGTATTCTCATGATAAACTTACTGATAATTCAGACTTATTTTCGATACGGTCAGAATATCAATTATCATTATTGTCAGTAACAGGGCTAAAATGATTGTGTCTATGAACACCCTTCATAAGTGTGCGATGAAGGGAATGCCTCCATAAGGAAATCGCCGATGCTCAAAGAAAACTTCAACGAACTGCAAATCTTTCTTGTGGTGGCAAGGGAGCGAAGTTTTACCAAAGCGGCGGGCAAACTGGGCGTTTCTCAGTCTGCACTCAGCCATGCGATGAAGGCGCTGGAGGAGAGGCTAAATATCCGCCTTCTGACCCGTACGACCCGAAGCGTAGCCCCTACAGAGGCCGGTGAGAGAATCATTGCCTGCCTTGAACCGCGTATTGCCGATCTCGAGCAGGAACTGGAATCGCTGGTTCAGCTGAACGGCACTGCCTCCGGTAATATCCGTTTATCTGCCGGGGAGCATGCCGTGCGAAGTCTGGTATGGCCGAAGCTAAAACCCTTCCTCAGGGAATACCCGGAAATCAATGTTGAACTGGTCGTTGATAACGGCTTTGTCGATATTGTTGAGGGGCGTTTTGATGCCGGGATCCGTCTGGGGGAAAGCGTGGATAAGGACATGATTGCGGTAAGAATTGGGCCAGACATGAGAATGGCCGTAGTGGGTGCACCGTCTTATTTCGCTACAAACCCTGCCCCTGAAACGCCGCACGAGCTACAAAACCATCGCTGTATCAATATGCGCCTGCCGACTGTCGGTGGACTTTACCACTGGGAGTTTGAGAAGGATGGGAAACCGTTACGGGTCAGAGTGGAAGGGCAGGTGACGTTTAATCTGCAAGCGGAAAGGATTGATGCTGCTTTATCCGGTTTTGGCATCGCCTGTATACCTGAAGACAGGCTGCAGGATTATATAAAGTCAGGAGAGCTTATTCAGGTTTTGCAGGACTGGTGCCCATCTTTCCCCGGATATTACCTCTACTACCCGAGCCGTAAGCAGCATCCGCCCGCTTTTGCGCTGATGATCGATGCACTTCGCTACCAGGAATAACGGGTCCGCCAATTGCAGCGGACCCGTCCGGGTATTAACGGCCTACGCGAGCCTGGTGCTCAGGGGAGTAACGTTCGCCGACGATTTTAATCGTTTCAAGCGCCTGGGTTATCCGTCGCGAGTCATCCTGAGAAAGGATGATGTCGGCGGCCCCCAGGTTTTCCTCCAGCCGGTGCAGTTTCGTGGTACCAGGGATAGGAACAATCCACGGCTTTTGTGCCAGCAGCCATGCCAGCGCGATTTGTGCAGACGTCACGCCTTTCTCTGCCGCCAGTTCACCCAGCAATAAGACCAGCTTTTCATTGGCTTCAATCGCCTGCCCGGCGAAACGCGGCACGGTGCTGCGGTAATCATCCTTGCCAAAAGTGGTTCCTGGCTTAATCGATCCCGTCAGGAATCCTTTGCCTAATGGGCTGAAGGGCACAAAACCAATACCCAGTTCCTCCAGTAACGGCAGGATCTCCTGCTCAGGCTCGCGCCACCACATTGAGTATTCGCTTTGTAGGGCCGTGACAGGTTGTACGGCATGCGCACGACGAATGGTTTGCGCACCCGCTTCGGACAGACCGAAATGTTTAACTTTGCCTTCAGCTATCAGGTCTTTTACCGTACCCGCAACATCTTCAATCGGGACATCCGGATCGACACGGTGTTGATACAGCAGGTCAATGACATCAGTCTTAAGACGGCGTAATGATCCTTCCACAGCTTCACGGATATGCTCCGGACGGCTGTTTAAAATCTGCTGCTTGTTGTCGTCGCCAAAAGTAAAACCAAACTTAGTGGCAATGACCACACGGTCACGAAACGGTTTTAAGGCTTCGCCGACAACTTCTTCATTGAGGAAGGGGCCATACACTTCAGCGGTATCGAAGAAGGTGACGCCACGTTCAACCGCTGCGCGAATGAGCTCGATAGCCTGACGAGTATCGGTCGCCGGACCATAGCCGTGGCTTAAGCCCATGCAACCGAGCCCAAGCGCGGAGACTTCGAGTCGGGATTTACCCAGATAACGTTTTAGCATTGAATGAATACCTCTTTTATCGCGACTTAAACATCAAGTTTGCGGCCCGTCAGCCATTCCACCATCGCCGGGTCGCGGTGAGAGAAGAAGGCGCTGGTTGCAGTGTCGAGGGCAGCAATCTGCAGCATATCTTCAGAGCTGAGTTCAAAATCGAGAATGTTGATGTTCTCAGCCATGCGTTCTTTGCGCACCGATTTCGCCAGCGAAACGATGCCTCGCTGGAAGATCCAACGCAGCACAACCTGACCCACGCTTTTGCCGTACTTCTGGCCAATCGCCGTTAACACGGGATGCTGGAACAGGCCATTTTTACCCTCAGCAAACGGTGCCCAGGCTTCCGGCTGAATGCCATGGCTTTGATTCCATGGAACGGCATGCAGCTGCTGGTTGAAGGGGTTAACTTCAATCTGGTTCACCGCAGGGACCACTTTGTTGAAGGCAATAAGGTCGGCCAGTCGGTCAGGATGGAAATTGCTGACACCAATGGCGCGAATTTTGCCTGCCTGCTGCAGTTCTTCCATAGCACGCCATGCCCCATGGACATCGCCATAAGGCTGGTGAATCAGATACAGGTCAACGTAATCCAACTGCAGCCGATTCAGGGAGCGTTCGAACTGGGCTTTAGCGCCTTCGTAATTGGTATCCTGCAGCCAAAGTTTGGTCGTTACAAAGAGTTCGTTGCGGGCGATACCGCTCTGTTTAAGCGCGTTCCCAACCTGGGTTTCATTCTGGTAAGACGCGGCGGTATCGATCAGGCGGTATCCCGTATCGATGGCATCAATAACGGCTCTTTCGCATTCAACGGGATCAGACATCTGAAACACACCAAAGCCCAGCAGGGGCATTTCAATACCATTGTTCAGTTTTACAGTTTGCATGACCTTATCCTTCAGCTGTTGTGTTGGAAAAGCATAACGCAAACTGATTTATTCGATTAGATGGGGTAATTAGCTAGGGTTTATTAGATGTGTTCATTAATTTTTTGGGAGGGGGGAAGGTCGGCTTTGTGCCAGGAGCGGACATTACTGACATCAAAATGTGTTAATCAACTGGGAACGGTCAAACCTTCAGTTCACGTTAACAGTGGATGAGGATATTTCGTTGCCCGCACCAAATTATGTTGGCGTTCCCACAGTCGTGACACGACGCTGAATGTTCCCAAACACACAGGAAACAGAAAATGAACGTGAATACTGAGATTTTGAAACTCTGGCAATCCAGGGGCGAAAATGAGCGCACCGGATCCGATGCGGAGAGGGTTGCAGATATTGCCTGGGAGCAGGGATTACAACTTCACCGCAACCGGCAGGAACATTACCAGCGAGTGATGTACCTCATAGGCCATCGCAATATCGGCTAACTCATACAGGCCGCGCATGCGGCCTTTTTAGTCTGGATACTGAACATCTACTTCATTTTTTCTAATCTCTGATGAGATTTTTGAGCACGCTTTTATTAATTCATCCAAGACCATAGCGAGTTTGGCAAAATCATAATTGCTAAAATCCTTATTTCCTGGTTTTAGTTTCATGAATTTTTTCGTGTAATAGTCTTTGTTTTCCAGCGCTCCTTGATAAGCATCACTTTCCTTTTTGTAATTTGACCACCGGATTTTCGCTTCATCATAATCAGAAAATCTTAGATCCAGATAGCATTCAATCGCTACAGCCCGGCCATTGATGTTTTCATAGGTAACGCCGTGAGGACCAATAGCTGGAAATTGATTGAAATGAGGAAGATCAGGAAGATGAATGCAGCTAATATTGTGAGGCAATGCGAGCTTGCGGATTTTGTCATATGCTTCAATCCCTTCGCAATCATTATCTAACACGAAAACAATCAAGTTTTGAATGTCGATTTTTACGAGCCCAGCAGCGAACTTAACCAGATTTCCTGAACCAGTGAACGGGTACCCTTCACTCATGTCGATAAAGTGAAAAAAATCTTCTATATCAGGCCGTAAGAGGTGCAATGCGTATTTGATGACATTGGAGTCGGTGCTTCCCTCGGTGGCAATCAGGAACTTGTCACGTCTGCGAGCATTTACCTGAATATCTTTTATATTCGCATAACCAGCAGAAACTAGATCTCCGTAATCCCAAGTGACGAATTCATTATGATTATTTGGGTTTTCGGCCAAAAGTCGCATCACTGAGTATGGATGTAGTATGCTAACTAAAGTCCCAAAAGCAGATTTTTCAGACCATGCATTATCAAAGGTATTGTCGTATTGAGGTATCCTGCTTAATAATTCATCATTATTAAATCGGCCCATGATAAGCTCGCGTTCCTTTTTCCTATCTTTTAAGCTAATATAATCATCGTTTAGCTCGCTAATATTTACGCTCTTGATGAAGTTAACGAATTCATCAAAGCTCATCATGTTACTAATCGGCTTTGCATATTCCGGGCAGGATTCGTTAAATTCCTCTTGGTATTCAATTGAATCTTTAGCCATGAGTTCGTACTCATAGCGTATATTTTCAAGTGTGAAACCCAATAATTCCAATCGGTAGGCAACTTGCCCCAAAGGCTTACGCAGCACAGTACGACATAGGATGCCATCAGGAGTGTCGAAGTCCTCTCCTTCCTCTATTTGATCTTCATTTAGTGGTTTGACGTGATGATCGGCACTTTGAAACAGGCCTCCATGATCTATACCCAGCGAGTTCTTACTCCAATCTAGCCCCATTCCTGACACTTCAAGAGAAATTACAGTACCCATAGTTCAACCTTTGAATGGCATTTTCCGTTGTACCGGAATACTACCAATACGCCGATTGGCCATCCATGATTTGAACTGGCTTCTATACTCTGTTTTTAGCAAATTGGACTTACGCCACCTCGGTTGCGTTCACTTCTCGCTCACAAGGAGCCTTCAGCAACGCTACTCGTCCGCGCCGTGCCAGAAGCGGACAAACGCCGTCCGGTATAGCTTTACAGTGTCCCCAAAATCTTCAAAATCATTGGCAAAAAAACAGCAGATGACAATGAATTTATTTTCGAATAACTGGCGAAAAGATAGTACGGATTTTGCCGGGATTGTTTTCTCGGCTTGAGTAAACAACCGGTTGAAAAATAGGTAGTTCGGTATTAATTTAGGTTGAGAATAAATCACGAAAGAAGGCAGAAAGAGCAACGGACCGCAAAACCTGTTACTTAAATTACTGGCGTAATTCTGTACCAGATTCTACTGCCACTATGGCCAGCATTAAGCAATCGAGAAAAATATGAATTTCCCCAAATATAACCAAACTAATTCTCAAGAAAGATTAGGTGTAAATGCTGTCGCAGAGGCTATAGCAAAAATTGGCCAGATTTGGCGTGAAACTCCAATGGCTGACGTTGGAATTGATGGCCAGATTGAGTATGTTAGTCCCGAGGGGTTTGCCACGGGAAGGATGATAGCTGTTCAAATAAAGTCAGGGCCATCCTTTTTTAAGGAAAGTAAAGGAGATTGGGTTTTCCACCCAGAAGAAAAGCACCGATTCTACTGGGAAAGATTTCCGTTGCCTGTACTCATAATTATTCACAACCCAGATACTAATTTAAGTTATTGGCAAGATGCTCGCCAAGTGTTAAGAGTTGCCAAGCCAACAGATGCAAAGGGTATTACCATACCCAAATTAAATGTCTTACAATCTACCAGTGCTAAAACACTCTTTGAAGGGTTTGCGGTCATAGATCAAGACTTCATGTCGGTCGAAGAGGTTCTTGACTATTTGATCAAGGCTAAAAGTAACAATGCTTCATTTCCTGTATCATATTTCAATCTATTCTGCTCCGGCCTAACTAATATCTGTCGCTCTTTATATTTTGGTATGGATGTAGCAATGACCGTGGCAGACGTTGAATTGCAAAATCAAAATTCACCTTTTGGTGTCGGAGTGGGCGACTCAGAACATAATTTTCTGTTTGAGTATATAAAGTTCATCGTACACCAGCGTATAGCTGATGTTGATTTCTCTGACTGTATGATTGACTGGTATGATCGTGCGATGCAGCCATCTTTTATGGCACCACTGACCTCTAGAGGTAAAGAATTATTACGGCTCATCCATGAATTAGAATGTAGGTTAAAGGCGGAAGACAAAATAGAAGATACTGGGCTTTTACACGCCGCACAAGAGGGTTTTGTGCAGTTGCTATTTACTACAAGCGAGATACAGAGGATTGAACTTACCAATAAAATTCAGCGAGAGTACTTAAAAAGTGCCTAACAAGCATGTTGTCGGACTGGTTTTCTGCTGCGATCTAAACTAGCCGAAAATGTGAGCGTTATGTCCGCAATTTGCTCAAAGCAAACCGTCACGTTCCCATTTTATTTTGTTTGGTAAAACTGATGTTTATATTGAGCCTTCAATAATGAAGGCTCAATACGACTTCTTTCTACTGCAGATTTTTTTCTTTCAGGAACTGACTCACCAAATCAGCAATCTGCACATTATTTAAATCAGAGAACGGGAAGTGGGTATTCCCTTTGATTCCCACTTCAGGCAGATGCGTCACCGTCACATCCCCGCCATGCTTGTTCACCACGTCACGCCACTCACGAGCCATCGCCAGTCTTACACGCCAGCTGTCCTGCGCGGGCATGATGACGGGCTTATCCGGTATGTTATCCCCGTAAATAATCAGAATAGGGATTTTGGTTAGCGCCATAAACTGCGCCATTGGCACAGGTTCACCCTTCAGCGTGTCGAACGCGCTTGGCATAGGGGCTGGGAGTTCTTTTTCCGGGAAGACAAAGCTGCTGCCGGGCTCGAAGGCGACAATGGCTTTGACCTTGTCATTTTTCATCGCCGTGTACCAGCCTGGCCCGCCACCCTGAGAGTGGGTGAAGAGGATAGCGGGGCCGGATTTATCCACGACGGCGGACATTGCATCAGAGATGACATTGATATCAAACGGTCCGGTATTCGGGGTCATCTGACGGAAATACTGATTCAGTGCTTCTTTGTCGTGAGAGAACTGAACGCCCTTAAAATACTCTGGCCACACGCCAACGCGGAACTGATTGAACCACATTTGTTCATCCGGTTTTGGCGTAACAGTACCTTCTACAGTCGTGCGTCCGGCGCTGCCCCGACGCGGCTGATCGACAAGATAAGTTGAGAACCCGCGACGCAGGAATATATTCTGGAACCCTTCGCGCCCATCCGGGGTACTTTCCCAGGTACGGGAGAACTGACCTGCGCCGTGCAGCATGACGATAGGGTATTTATGCGGATTCTCCGGGATTTGGTAGAACACTGAGGCATGATCGCCATGATAGGTTTGGCCAGCAGAGTCCAGCGGCTTTTTCGCGTCAAATTTTCCTGGTGCGGTGATGATGGTGCCACCAGCAGAAAAGCTTCCCTGTTCCTGAATGACCAGCGGCTCGGCATAGACCGACTGAGCCACCAGACCACCCGCCATTACGCAGATGGCCAGCGTTTTTAAGATTGTCTTCAAGATTACATCCTCTGTTATGTTTGCCGTTCAATCATATCTGAGTTGTCAGCGTTAATTATTTAGTACCCCTGATTGCCCTTATTTGGCAGACTCATGAATGCGGACGATTAAATGCGTATTGTCTCTAACCAGCTGGTGACCGTTTCAGTGGTTCTTCGCTCTTGGTCGCATTCAATGACCAGCGGTTTTTCCCGACGTGCAGTCGGAGCAAGACGGGTAAGGATGTCGTCGCTGTCTCCTTTACCGTAGCCACCGTGAGTAATGAAGGGGATGAGTAATTTGCCCGCAAGGTTGTGGCTGCTGAGAAATGCTTGCACAACAGGCGGCACGCTGGTCCCCCAGATCGGAAAGCCTAAATACAGGGTCTCGTAGCGTGAAATATCTGCGACGCTATTTTTCAATGCGGGTTTGACTCCCCGCTCACGCTCATTTTTCGCCTGTTCAACGGTCTGAAAATAGTCTTCCGGATAAGGCGTAGCCGGTTCGATTTCAAACAGATCGGTATTCAGGCTGCGGTGAATGACGCCCGCAATCACCCGTGTATTTCCGCTGCGGGAAAAGTACGCCACCAGAACACGGCTTTTACCCTGCACGTTTGCGGTTCCGGTCGCAGCTGAGGCAAAAGCAACGTTCGCCAGCGTCAGCCCGGCAAGTGCGGCGATTAACATTCTGCGGTTGGGATCATGCTCCATAACCCACTCCTAATTGTTTGCGAGCGCCTGCTGCAGCGCCTTTTCAGCTCGCGTTGCTGCATCACTTTCGCCATGTTCACGCAGAACCTGTGCCAGCTGGCGCAGCTGCGACGCCGTCAGGCCGACCCGTATGCTTGCTCGCGTATGCGACAGCAGTTGTGATTCGACGCCCGGCGTGGCCGCTAATGCGCCAACCGTTGCCAGCTCGCGGCTTTGCCAGCCAATGTTATCGCGGGCGAAAATGTCGCCGAAAAGATGCGTTTGCAGAAACTGGTTAATGACCGGGGCAAAATCAAATAGCGGACCCTGCACGGGAGCTCCTGAGATTTTTGTCTGGTTTGCGGTACCGACACGGCGAAGTTCATCCCCGACAGGGATTGGGGCAACGGGTTCTTTACCCTCAACATCTTTGATACCACGTTGTTTACGTGCTTCGACGACCTTCATCAGTTCACTAAGTGCATTCAGGCTACGCGGGAAGCCCGTATAGGCATAAAGCTGGACGAGAATCTCTTTGGCTTCGTTTATCGTGAGTCCGGCGTCAAGACCCTGATTCAGGGCGGCATTCAGCTTATCCATCTGGCTGCTGGCCATCGATGCCGCAATCAACGGGATGGCCTGTTGGCTGGCTGACAGCGTATCTGAAACCCTTTGTTCGTGGTTCATTTCTGAGGCTCCTTTATTGACGGGCGCAGCATGTGCCGCGAGACCAAAACCAAAGGTCAGCAGTACCGCTGCCGCTAATGCTTTAATGGGCGTGGTATTGTTCATCTGTCACTAACTCCTTCCAGTTAACGCTTTTGCCATCCACAATCCCGGTTATCGCCAGATGTGTCATCGCGCTGCCGGGTGCCGCCCCGTGCCAGTGTTTGACGCCCGCCGGGCAAGAGACAATGTCACCGGCGCGGATAACCTGCACCGGCTGGCCTTCTTGCTGGGTGAGCCCAACACCTGAGGTCACAATCAGCCGCTGACCTGCCGGATGCGTATGCCAGGCGGAACGAGCGCCGGGTTCAAACGTGACATAAGCCCCGGAAGCACTGATGTCGTTATCCGGTTTGAAGAGAGGATCAACCCTGACACGACCGGTAAAGTTCTCGGCTGGCCCGAACACCGCATTCTGACTTCCTGCAGGGGCGATATGGACAGCGGGATTTTGCTCCGCTGCCCAGGATGAAAATGTAATAGGCAGTAACAGCCCGAGGTAACGTAAATGTCCGATCATGCAAAGCGTCCTTATCAATGAAGAGGGGGATTGCCTGCGATGATTTTATCGAGGGGGTAATGACGTCAGGCTGACGCCCCCCTGACAATTCTGTCAGTTAACCCGGGTTCCGGCTCAGCGCCGGAGTGAGCATTGCCCGCCGCTTTATCCGCTTGTATCGCAAAGGTGAGGCCAAATGTATTGATGCCACCTTCACTACGCGCAAAGACATCTCCCCGGTGCATAATGGCGACGGCACGCACGATCGACAGGCCCAGTCCATGATGGGTATCACTCCTGGCTCGGGAGGTATCAACGCGATAGAACCGCTCGAAAAGTCGGTGTAAGTGCTCTGGTGTTATCGGATCGCCCGGGTTTGAAACTTCAACACAGGCTTGATGACCGGTTTCGCTTAACCGCACCGTAATCGTGCTGTTGGAGGGTGAGTGTCTTGCGCTATTTTCCAGTAAATTAGCCAGTGAGCGGTGGAACAGTCGTCGGTCGATGTGCGCGGTGACATCGCCCTGAACATCCAGAGAGAGCAGTTTCTCAGCAAAAGAGGGTTCCACATACTCCGCTGTTTTCAGGGTTTCTTCCCGCAGGGAGACCTGCGTAAGCTGGGATGCATGTTCACCCGCATGGGCATGGGAAAGGAACAGCATGTCGTTAACGATAGACGTCATGCGTTCAAGTTCTTCCAGATTGGAGCCCAGTAACTCTTCCAGTTCATCCTGCGAGCGTCGGCGCGAAAGCCCCAGCTGCGTCTGGCCAATCAGGTTAGTCAGCGGAGTCCGGAGTTCATGCGCAACATCGGCGTTAAAGCTGTCGAGCTGACGCCAGGCGATTTCCTGACGTTCTAACACGCCATTAAATGATGACGCCAGTTGCTGCAGTTCTTCTGGCAAAGCGCGGGTATTCAGGCGCTGGCCATGGTCACCCGGTGCAAGATGCCGGGCTTGTTTACTGAGCGCGCCAACGGGACGAAGACCGATCCTTGAAACGACGTATCCCAGTAAGGCGACAATCACGACGCCCAGTGCGGTAATGATCAGTAATGTACGCGTGAACGCATCGAGTGTGCCCATGTACGGCGTGGAGTCGATGGCAACCACATAGCGCAGCTCAGGCCTTTCACCGTTGGCGGGGATGGTTTTGACTAACAGGAACAGCGAGCAGGCACCTTCTGATGCACCTGGCACTTTATTGAAGCCTTCCTGTAGAGAAGACCACTGAACACCCACCGGGGGTGTTCCCCCCATGCTAAAGCGTGGGTTATCGCTCACTATCCAGTAGCGAACGCGCTCACCTTCAGAATTGGTTAATACGGTAAATTTATTGGCCAGCGTCGACCAGCCGTCAGCCGAGGTTCGTGCAGTGATCCACGGACTCATTAATGATTCCCGGAACAACAGCTCGTTGTGCATCTGCTTTTGCAAAGAATCATGCAAGGAGCTTCTGAGCAGGATACCGATAACAGAGACAATCAGCAGCGCGGATAAGGCAAACATCAGCGCCAGATGAACGGAGATGGAACGCTTAGGCATGCTTATCCCCTTCATTTATTCTGACCGGGCTTCAAGAACATACCCCATGCCACGAACGGTATGCAGCAGTTTGATATCGAACGGGGCATCCACTTTGGCCCGAAGTCGTTTAATGGCCACTTCAACCACGTTGGCATCGCTGTCAAAATTCATGTCCCATATCTGCTCCGCAATCATCATTTTTGACAGGATCTCCCCCTGATGCCGGGCCAGAAGGCTCAGCAAGGAAAACTCTTTCGCGGTCAGCTCCAGTCGCGTTCCGGCGCGAAATACGCGGCGAGCCAGTAAGTCGAGATGCAGATCGTGAATTTGCAGTTGGGTGATGTCTGCGCCATCCGTAGCGCGGCGACGTACCAGTGCCTGAATACGCGCCACCAGCTCAATAAGGGAAAAGGGCTTGGGGAGATAATCATCTGCGCCAAGACGCAGTCCTTTAACGCGCTCGTCGACCGAGCCGCGAGCCGAGAGCATCAGCACCGGGGTCTGTTTGACTGCCCGCACACCCTCAAGTACCCGGTAGCCGTCCATCCCCGGCAGCATCACATCCAGTATTATCGCGTCGTAGTCGAACTCCAGCGCGTAATGAAGACCTTCAGCGCCATCTGCAGAGACATCTACCGTAAACCCGGACTCACCCAGCGCACGGGAGAGATAGGTTGACGTTTTTTCTTCATCTTCGACTAACAACAGGCGCATAACGGGACTTCCTCTTAACTTTTCATTGGTGCTTCAACATCGGAATAAACCTGCACGGCATCCGGCAGACGTTGCCCCTGGATAGTGATCGCATCCAGTGAGCGGGTGAGCTCGGTCATCTCAGCGGAAGTCAGCGATACGCCGGTAGCCGCTGTGTTTTGCAGCATATGGTCTTTATTGGTGGTGCCAGGGATGGGAACAATCCAGGGTTTACGCGCCAGGAGCCATGCCAGCGCAATCTGTCCCGGTGCGGCATTTTTTCGTATTGCCCAGGATTTCAGTAGCTCAACCAGCTGTAAGTTGTGTGGCAAGTTTTGAGGCGAGAAACGCGTTTCTGTCGCGCGGAAATCACCGGCAGCGAACCGGGTACTCTCATCAATCCAGCCCGTTAAAAACTGCACACCGAGTGGACTCCATGGCACAAACCCAATGCCCAGCTCTTCACACACCGGCAGTACCTGCTTTTCAGGGCCGCGCCAGAGCATGGAGTATTCACTTTGTACGGCGGTAACGGGTAATGCCGCATGAGCGCGTCTCAACGTGTTGATGCCCATTTCAGACAAACCCCAGTGCAGGACTTTTCCTTGATCCATTAAATCCTTAACCATACCGGCGACATCTTCGATCGGGATCTGTGGATCAACCCGGTGCTGATACAGTAAATCGATACGATCGGTACGCAGGCGTTTGAGCATATTGTCGACGACCTGTCGGATATGCTCAGGTCTGCTGTTAAGGCCCGGCAGACGCTTACCCGTCTGTTGGTCAATGTTCCAGCCAAACTTGGTGGCGATAACGATTTTGTCCCTGAACGGGGCGACGCCTTCTCCGAGAATTTTTTCGACTTCAAACGGGCCGTAGGCTTCAGCAGCGTCAAAGAGCGTTACCCCTTCATCAAATGCCCGGTGGATAACATTGATCATCTCGGGACGCCAGGGAACGGAGGTGTCGTATTTACGACTCATGTTCTGCACGCCCAGACCGACGGCAGAAACTTCCAGCTTCCCGAGTTTACGCTTGCCCGGAGCAGCATTGCGTTGGCTGGGTTGTCTGGATGAATCGACCTGAGAGGATTGGCTCGCCGCTGATATGTGCGGAATCAGCGAGGCGGCGGCAATTCCGGCCCCGGCGACTAATAGCTTGCGCCGCTCTGGCATTGTTGGGGCATCCTGGCTTTTCATTGATCGCTCCGTTTCTCAGAAAATTGAACATGAATCTCATTTAAGCGAGACCATTCTGCCTTTGGATTGCCAACATAAAGCTGACGGCTACCTGACAGCGCTGTCAGAAATGCTTTCCCATCCCAGCCTGTTTCCTGACAAAAATGTTATTTCCCTGTCACGATGCTGACAGCCCTCTCCGCCTAATCTGAGCCTGCAAATTTGATTCCGCGAGCCTGTATACCAGGCCGACATTCATCGGGAGAGATCATGAAATTCACGCTTATCAGTGCAATGCTACTCACGGCAATGGCTGGAGTGACCTCAGTCAATGCGGCTGATTACAAAAAAAATCCATTCACACTCGTCTATGACGGTGCCATCACCGAGAACGTCAAAGGCAAGGTCAACATTCATCCGGTAAAATACGATCTGCATGGCATCCAGATTGCTGCGAATGTTTATACCCCTGCTAACTACGATCCCGCCAAAAAATACCCTGCTGTAGTGGTGGCACATCCTAATGGCGGCGTAAAAGAACAGGTTGCCGGGTTGTATGCCCAGCGTCTCGCCGAACAGGGCTACATCACGATTACCGCCGACGCGGCTTATCAGGGTGCTAGCGGTGGGATGCCGCGCAGCGTGGATAAACCCGCTAATCGCATTGAGGCTATCCATGGCATGGCTGACTACATCAGCCAGTATCCCGGTGTAGATACCGCCCGCCTTGGTCTGCTGGGTATTTGCGGAGGCGGCGGGTATTCACTTGTTGCGGCTGAAACTGACAAGCGGTTCAAATCGATAGCAACCATCAGCATGTTTAATTCAGGCCTTGTGCGCCGCAACGGTATGCAGGATTCACAGCTGGATACTATCCAGCAGCGTCTTGAGCAGGCTTCTGACGCTCGTGCTCAGGAAGCAGCCGGAGGAGAAGTGCTTTACTCCGGCGATGCCAACCTGACTGATGAACAGATTGCTAAATTACCTTTTGCCTTGTATCGCCAGGGCTACGAGTACTACTGGAAAACCCACGCGCACCCGAACTCCACGTTTAAATACACCACCAGCAGTCTTCTGGATTTGATGAGCTTTGACGTAACGGACCATATCAATCTCATCAATAAACCGCTGCTGATGATTGCCGGTACAAAAGCGGATACGCTCTATATGACTGAAGACGCGTTCGCGAAAGCCACCGGTACGAAGGACAAAGAACTCTTCCTGATCGATGGCGCTACCCATATCGAGACGTATTGGGTGCCAAAATACGTTGATGAGGCTTTGCAAAAGTTAGACATCTTCTTCGATAAGAATATTTAGTTAGCCTCCAATGACACCCCAGCCGCGCAGGCTGGGGCGTGTCCATCAGCTGTAGCCACTTTCCGCTTGCGTGTTCACGCGATAGACCCAGATTAACGAAGTTGCGGTTAAAGATAATTACGCTGCTTAAATAGACGCTATGAATGGAATTCATAGACCTAATCTGGAACCGGGAATGAAAACGATGAGCCTGATGTGACAGGATTGTTCGGGAGAGAGTGAATCATTCACTTCAAATTACTTTCAGGCGGAGAAGCAAATGAGTACGCAAGAGCCAACATTTAGTGAGGTAGTAAAAAACAGATACTCGGCTAGAGCCTTTCTTCCATCTCACATCCCCAGCGATATCCTCAAAGACATTTTGCTCGAAGCGCAATGCGCACCATCCAACTGCAATACTCAACCCTGGTCCATGCATATCGTTGCAGGAGACAAACTTAGTGAATTAAGCCACGCACTGACGGAAGATCTGAGGGCGGGAAACTACAGCCTTGATTTTACGTTTGATAAAGAAGCTTATCCCGAGCCATTCAGGCAACGGGCTTCGGAACAGGGGCGCTCGTACTATCAGGCACTGGGCGTTGCGCGGGGGGATAACTTAAGTCGCTCAGAAGTGGTCGAGCGTAATGTGAGATTTTTCGGCGCGCCTCATGTTGCCCTGCTGTTCATTCCTGCTGTAGGGGACAACGTTCGCGTAGCCTCGGACGCCGGTATGTATGCCCAGACATTCCTGCTTTCCCTGGCAGCTCGCGGTTACGCAGGCGTTCCACAGGCAGTGCTGAGTTATTTTGCCCAAACGGTGCGTCGAATATTAAATGTTCCTGAAGGTTTCAGGCTGCTTTACGGTATTTCTTTTGGGAGCCCAGATAAAACGCATCCCTCCCTGAGTTACAGGGAAGGACGGGTATCTCTGGACGAAAGTGTCGTCTGGCATCAATAACGACGTTTTATTTTTTTATCTTAACGGTCAGTGCCATCAGGGCGCTGGCTGCTGTAAACAACGCAATTATCCATCCCATCGTCCATGGTGTGCCATCACTGAACAGGGCAAGAAGCAGTGAAGAGATGATGCCGCTGCCGTATTGTAATGCCCCCATTAGCGCCGATGCGGAGCCAGCCACATTAGGCACTGCGTCCAGAGCGCAAGCCGTGGATGTCGCCGCGATGATGCCATTCATAGAGAAGAACACGAACACAGCGCCGACAATCACGGTAATTCCACCCACACCCAGGCCGGTGGTGACCGCAAGCACTATCGCCGCAATAGTGGCGATGAATACGGCATTCCTGAGCAACGCTTCCAGTGGATAGCGGTGAACCAGACGTCTGTTGACCATGCTCACCGCCATCAGTCCAACAATGTTTACTGCAAACAGCCAACCGTAATGCTGCGGGTCAACACCGAAGTACGTGATGTACACAAACGGGGAACCGGTGATAAAGGCGTAGGCTGCAACGTAGTAGAAGGTCAGGCACAAAGTAAATCGCATGTATCTGGCGTTGGTGAGCAAGGCATAGTAGTTGTGAAAGGCTCTGGTTACGGAGGCTTGTGAGCGTTTTTCGGCAGGTAATGTTTCTGGTAACCAGAATAAAGACATCAGCATTAATGTTCCGATAATCGCCAGCAGCCAGAAAATGGCATGCCATGAGGTGACTTTAATCATCTGCCCGCCAATCAGGGGCCCGGCAATCGGCGCGATGGCCATGATTATCATCAGCGTCGAAAGCATTTGTGCTGCACGAGTACGGCTAAACAGGTCACGGATCATTGCCCGTGCCAGCATCGGCCCGGTACAGGCACCTAACGCCTGAAAAACACGCCAGAAGACAATTTGCACGATATCCGTTGATAACGCGCAGCCCACCGAGCCGATGATGAATAGACCTAAACCGATAAACAGCGGCAGTCGACGCCCATAACGATCGCTAATTGGTCCCCATATCAGTTGTGCGATGCAAAAGCCGATAAGAAACCCTGTGATTGTCAGCTCTGCGTCACCCTGCAAATCTTTGGCCATCATGGGCATAGCCGGAAGATAGATGTCGGTTGATAAAGAGGTAACAGCCATCAGGGCGCTGAGAATGAGTAGAAACGAGAGACCTGTTTTTTTAGCTGTAGCCGACTGTGTACGTGCCTGTTGATTAAGCATGGTGATCCGTTGGACATGAAGAGATAGGGGTATGTTAACGGGTTTGTGCTCGCTGATAATCACAGGGGGGAGGATAGGGACTATGAGTGATATTCATTAATCTTTTACATGGCATTGAGCAACACAGAAATGATGATGAATAAACCAGATAATAGGCTTTCCCTTGTTGCAATAAACTGACTTTGTCCGAACATCCATTAGAAAATATCTTGAGTTTTTACTTAAAGAATTTTCCACATCATTTTTAAGAAAAAAAATAAATCGCTGAAACTTCCTATGCCTCTGGCCAGAAAATATAGAGGTATCTTTACTTTGAAGTATTCTTCCACACCTGACTTATCCTGTGTTTTTTTCGGTAAAGCCCCAAAAAGTGACGAGCTTCCACCAGCGCATGTCTGTAAAAAAATATCTTTATTTTTTTGTTTTGTTCCTGCCCCGCTAGCTGGATGATTTCGGCGATCACTTCAACATAGCTTATTGCACGAACATCGTAGTAATCCGGTCGGTGCGTGATAGAGGTCCTATTGCTGTTATAGATATAGTCCTTAACATCCCATATGCAGAGCTGGCCATTTCTCGCTGCAAGATGAACCGTCCAGATAATGTCTTTATGGCTCTTACCGGACTGGAAGTGCAGTGAGTGTTGTCTGATATAGGCTGACTTGACCATCTGCAACCACAGGTAATGTGGCCATTCACGGCGTGTAACGCACTGTCTAATCCACTCATGACCTGACAGGGTCGCCCCATATGGCTGCTTTCGGTGGACTGCTCTTCGATGTAGGTCAGCACTAGAATGCCAGCCATTAAAGATTATGACGTCGGCTTGCGACGCAGTAGCTGCTTGCCATCGTTTTTCAATGAACCCGTCTGCTATATCATCGTCAGCATCGAGGAAAATTAGCGGTATCCATTAAAAAAGCATCATTCAGTACTATTTTTTTTCCCGGATGTCCTCAGGGTTAAAAATTTGCATGCCATCCAGCAGGCTCGGAACGACCTTTTTTTGATGGTAATAGAAGTTCATTGTGGTGAGTCTTTTAACCATTCTTCCCTGGTAATTCACATAGTTGATCGCGATATCACAAGACCAATTGATAGACTCTCTTTGTTTCTCGCATCCATTACCAAGGATATCTACTGAGATAATGTCAGTTATGCCATACTCATATTGGTCATCTGGACTGGTTTTTGAGGAAATGAATAAATGCTCAAGACCGCTTTTAATCTGTTCTGCAGTAGGCGGTTGCTCATCATCACAACCAGCCAACATAGCAAATGGGAATAGAGGAATAAGCTTAAGGTAACTTTTCATAAGTCTCTTTGATGCGTTGTCCACGGAAGTAGGATCGCTTATGCGCTTACATACGGCAATCGCATTTTTAATGTGTGTTCATCATTCGGATTATCCTCAAAACTGTATCTTTCAATGCCTGATGCACCAGCTGTACATATGTCTTGCGAACTTTGAAGCAATAGCTGAATCAGCATGATGCAGTTACTCCCTTATAGCCCTCCGCACAAAACCATGAAGTGTATTATCTCTTTTCAACTGAACCTATTGTTTACCTGTTCCAGCCTGCACGCGCGGGATAAATAACGTATTCAGAATGAAAAGTGAATGGTATTCTTCTCAAACGTCTTAAATATATTTTATCGAGATGCTAAATTTAACAGGAATAAATTATTGCCATTATTAAATGTGTTATTTAATCCAGCATAAGTCATTTTTTTCATATATGTCCGGTGCTGCATCTTTGTTACTTCTGACTCTGTTTATTAGTAGTTGCCTTAACCAGGCAAAGATATATCATTCTCCTGATTACTAAACTCAATTTAGGGAATGAAGATGAAAGACGCGTGGTTGGAAACGTGTTCTGCAACAATTCAAAACTTCGTTGAACGCTCTACGAGGTTACAGTCCGATAAACTTGATCTGGAATTAGTCGAAAAGATTGATTTTGACTACCGGGTTAACTTAAGTCTCCATTTTCGTGTCGAGACTCAACACCACGTTCAGGTGGGAAGAGTCAGCGCCGGAAACGGCACCCAGGTTTTTAATCATGACGGCCAGTATTCCCAGGCACTGCAAGCTGAAACCAGCGCTGTCTTATCTCGTGTGCAAACCCTTCGTGAAGCCCGCTCGCTGGTACTTTCTCAACCTTACGGCGCCATTAAAAAAGAGAGGGTGATCTACTCTCACCCAACGCGCCTCTGCTTAATCGAAAACTGCGTCCAGTGCGGCGGGCGCGGGCAGGTCAACTGTTCATGGTGCCATGGTTCTGGTCGCTTGACCTGCACCACCTGTGGAGGAAGCGGACAGGTATTGGATCAGCGTAACCATTTCGATCACTATACAAAACAGTATCGCGTAGAGAGTTATTATCGCAGTTGCACCTCCTGCTCCGCAGGTCATGTAAGCTGTAGCCACTGCATCGGCTCGGGTAGACAGCGCTGCTCCCCCTGTGAGGGGACGGGAGAAACGACCCGTATTACCCAGCTTTCCAGCGTGGCAGTGCCTCAGTACCAGTTGGTTTATTATCGCCAGGATGTGCAGACGTTCATCAAAGATGGCCTCTACAAAGCAGGTATCCCCGAACTTGAAAACTATGGCGTCGTCGAACTGGCGGATTCACATATCGATGAGGGGTTGCGTAGCGTTAATTTTACCTACAATGGCAGCCTGCCTTTTGCCAGATTTAACAGCCAGTTACAGCAGGCGCAGCTTACCGATCAGCCCATTCAATGGATTGTTTACGGTCGTCATCCGCACATACTTGACGCGGGACATGTCGTTGAACTGATGCTCAAAAACGATCTCGATAACCTTGTCCACCAAGCCACCTATGGGAAATTGCTCAACCCATTTGTCGCGGCGTTTAGTCGTAAAACCGTCGCCACATTTATGGAATCGGAAGCCCATCAGGAGATGCTGGATGCCAACCGGGCGGGGAAATCCGGGGAGATGCTCCGCGAAGCGATGAATCGCGGGGTGACCACAACCTATATTGATGAAGCACTGACCAGCCTGAAAGCCATCACCCGAGCCATTCAAAACTGGTCGGTGTTGAAGTGGTCAATTTTCAGCGCCATTGTTATCTATCTGCTGATGCCGGTCTATACGGCTTATGGCAAAATCTGGATAGGCGATCCCGCGACGGGACACATCTACCTGACCCCCTTTACCCGCTGGGATAATCAACAAAGACTACTCACCTCCCTTGAAGTATTGGCCCGGTACTGTGGTCCGTTTATCGCCATCGCGGCCATTGTCATCGCTGTTGTGGGTTATTTATGGCGCAAGGGATGGGTCCACTGGCGAATGGATTCCCATCTGGCTGACTGGGCGGTAAATAAGAAGATTTTACGCAGCGGCTGGTTTGTAAGTTTGCTTTTGACGAGCCTCCTCACAACTTGCCTGTTAATGCTTTGCCCGATTTGGGTGACGCATGATGGCGTACTCTTCGGGCAATATCCATTAAAAGAGTTACTGCAATGGATCAAGCAGTCGGTTAATTAAAACAGCATCATCTGGGCTCCCTGAATAGTTCGGGGAGCGCAATCAAGATTAATTACGCTACCGTGGCTGAATATATCTATTCATCTCTGAGCTTTGGTTATGAATATCAGGGGCAGATTCGCAGCAGGTAATGATTCACTCACTTTAATGCCGGGTTTAGTACTCAGGTTGATCCCATTTTTCCAGTAGCTCGACCGGTATTTCGCTAATCACTTGCGAAAAACGTTTTCCCACCAGACGTTCCGCCTGACGTAATAGCGGGATGGTTGGACTGCTGGGTTCATTTTCCTCAAACCAACGGCGAATGCAGCGTAAACGCTCCAGCGCATCGTTACGATCACGAATGATCCCCGTTTCTACGCTGTAAGGGTCCGGTTTCTCCGGGCAGAGGCATGACCATGACCACTTTACCTACGACAGGGCGGGAAACCTGCTGGAGGACGAACCGCTGAGCTGGATTGAACCTTGGGGGCTGTGTAAAACTGGCCCACATACTACTATTCATCTTGGGACTGGACTTCCTGACCCAGACAGAATAGTTTCAGCGGAGGGTACGCGAAGTATGCGTTACGGTAATCATGAAATGAATAGTGGGCCAACCAAACATCATTATCATGAAGAGACCAGGATATACGATCCTCTCAATAATGTAATCAATGTCGATAATAGTGTCATAAGGGTATCTTTCCCAAAATGAAAAATATCACCTTAACTGAATTTAATGGTTCGTTTGTGAGATTTCAATCCAACATAGGCAACGGTATTGCGATATGGTGTGGGGATGAATCGCCTCCAGCATTTTGTTATAACTCGGAGTTGGATATAGATGAGTTGTTCCAATGGGGAGTAAACATATCTCATGTTAATGCAAATAAAGATAGCATTGAAATAGTGGGTGATAACATCATTTTTACTGCAAAGATATTGTCACATGAAAAGGATGGAGTATTAACTATTCACTGGATGAAGATGTGGTTTTCATTGACGTGTCGCAAGCCCCCATTACAGACGGCTATATTTCATTTTTTACGACCTTCAATAAGGTTAAATTGTATCCGATTGCATTATAATTAAATCACAGAAGTGATATCATCACTCCTGTTTTTATAAGATGGCCTCATTGTCTGAGGTGGTCAGCAGCAACGCTGGGTCGGGAAGGCATGGATATTTTTTTCACCATAGAGAATAATGTACTATGAAACAATTATTTAACTGCATGATACAAGGCACGATAAGTGATGTTATAGTTTCTGGTTATATCGATGCTGAAAACCCACCCGTTTTCCACCCAATGTATGAGAGGATATATTTCATTGTGAATGATAATATCTTCGAATTATATATTGATGATGGGGTTGTTCGCCATAATCAATTGAAAAATATAAATCAATGGTTTGATGTTGATGATGATGACAAATTTTCTTTGATGTCTATATATTCACAATTATTTAAGACTGAACAGGAAATACAAATCACTCAAATTGACTATAAAGCAGTCTCGTTTTCTGCCATTAAGATTAATTACAAAGATGGTGAAAATGAAAGGCAATTGTTTTTAGATCCAAATAATTTTTTTGGTTTCACTTACTATAGCTAATATAAAGCCGGGAAAGCTCCTCGAATCTCCCGGTTTTTATTTAACTCTCGTTCAGTACACTAAATACCCCGCCGGTTTCAAATAGCGGATGAAGAGAAACGTGCAGCCTGTTGGCAGCCCACCCCGGAAGGGCGGATGGCGGGATTGTGCCGCGATAAATACAAGGTCTGAGTATCCCCTCAATTCTCAGGATAGAAACCCTGCCCTTCCCATGCTACGGTCTGCCCATAGCAACCAGGGATAGTTATGAAAATCATATTGATAAGGCACGGTAAACCAGATATTGAAACCGACCGCAAATGCACTGCGGATAAAATGGCAGAATGGATTGCCGCGTATGATCACAGTGAAGTCCGTGAAAACCCGCCTGCGGCATTAGTCAATCTACTCTCAATGCATCGCTCTCTTTCAGTCGCCAGTCCCTTACCCAGAGCCATCACCTCATTAAACAAACTGGGAATTGAACCCACGGTTATTGATCCTGATTTCAGGGAAGCGCAATTACCGTTGATCAATCTGCTCGGGCTGGAATTATCACCTTTAACCTACGCGTTCTGGTTACGGATACTTTGGCTTGCAGGATTTTCCGCAAAGGTTGAATCACGCTCGCAGGCGCAAAAGCGTGCTGCACAGGCGGCAGGCAAACTCATTAAGCTTGCAGAAAATAACCAAACCGTACTGCTGATGGGGCACGGCATCTTCAACCGCATGCTGGGAGCGAGATTAGAAAAGGAAGGCTTTAGCGTGACAGGGAAAACGGGCAAAGGCTACTGGCATGCCGTCACCTACGAAAAAAGTCATTAGGCCTGGACAGAGACCAATGAATATCTCTTAGCCCCAGCAAAGACATCGGTTATGCCGGGATGGACAAAGATTACTATGCCGAAAATTACCGGGATCTCGACGGCAAAGTAACGGAAGTGAAGCTCAGTAAATCCTCCGCAGAGGTGAGCAAAAGCGAGCGTGCCATGCTGAAGAGGAAACTGGCATGTTGTGATCGCATGCCCCATGGGGCACATGGTTGAAGGCGCGGAGCACGACCATATCAACGGGGTTCAGTCGCAGGTGGTTGAGCACGTCGTGAACGTGTTCACACATTTCCACTAAGCGCGATGAATCTTCTTTTTGGCTGGGTTGCCTGGGGGCCTCGGGTAACGATGCTTACAATCTGCTATTTTTCCCACCTTTATAATGCCTTATCTAACAGCCCGCCGATGATATATTTTCCTCGTTCTACGCTTATTTGCGTTAAGTAAATCTATCTCCTCAATTGACCCTAAATTACAGCTTTTATTACACGATTACATATCTTGACATAGATGTTGCTAATCGGTAATTATTACGTAAAGCAATAAGTTTATTCTTATTTCCAGCTCGTTATTCCGGCCGCCCCATTTATTAACTCACTGTTATGTCGGGATAACATGAGAAAAATTATGATCAGCGGGTCTTTTAATCTTTCTTAAATAAAGGGCTCTTCAGGAAATGGGGATTCTTTCAGGTCGACACGGTTTTTACATCCTCCCTGCAATTATACTTTCTTTACCCTTTGTCATTTCTGTGACGACGGTTCAGGCGAGGGCGCCTTCGTCCTCCACGCACTCTGTTTCTACCGATACCTCAGCGGGCGGTTTGTTTGCCGCACTGCGAAGCACCATGCTCCGTCACCCTGGTCTCGCCAGTCAGCAGGCGCTTCTGCGTTCCAAAGAGGCCAGCGCCGACAGTGCTCGCGCGGCACGTTTGCCAACGCTTGGCGCCAGCGCGGGAACGGGGCAAATTTCAGGTTACAATGATTCCAGTACGACCACGCTGAGCGTATCGCAACCGTTATGGGCTTTCGGGCGTATCGACAGTGCCATTGACTACGCTGACAACGACACCCTTGCTCAGCAAGCCACGGCCTGGGCAACGCGTCGTCAATTGCTGGAAGAGACCGCAGTGGCCTATGCGAATGTGCAGGGGGTGCGCGAGCGTCTTACCGTTGCTGAGTCTAATGTTAACAACCATCAGTCATTGCAGGAACAGATCCAGCGCCGTGCGCAGGGGGGACTGGCTTCTTCGGCTGATGTCAGCCTGGCGAAGGCCCGACTGTTACAGGCGCGGGCCTCATTCGAACAGGCCAAATCGGACCTGCTTACCGCCGAATCCACGCTGTTGTCCTTAACTCAGGAGCCTGTCGCAAGCGAACTGCCGATTCCTGGCAACATCCTCAAACTGCCTGCCGATAAGTCTATACAGGAACAAATCCTTGCGCAGAGTGCGACCGTGCGCGCACGCGAAGCGGCGGTGACGCTTGCCGAAACCGATGTGGAACGTCAGCGTACCTCATCGCTGCCGACCGTCTCCCTGCAAGCCTCCCGCAATGACTACTCCGGTATTCCCAACCAGAGAAATAACAATACGATCAATATTGTTGTGAGCGGCAGTATGGAGGGGCTGGGGCTGGTGTCTCGCGGCCTCCAGAACGCGGCACTGGAACGCGTGGAGGCGGCACGACAGGATCTGGCCCAACAACGCCACAGTGAAGATATCCAGACCCGCCAGTTGCTTGATCAGCGTGATGCTAACCAGACGCTGCTGGCCGGTTATGAGCAGTCTGTCATTGAACTCAGCGGCACGCTGGCATCGTTCCGCCGCCAGTACGAATCCGGCTACAAGAGCTGGCTGGATGTCCTCAACGCCGTGCGTGAATTAACCGAACAACAACAAGCGCTGGTATCGGTGCGATCGGCATGGCGGGTCGATTGCCTGCGCCTGGCCGCACGCACGGGCCGTATGGACGATATCACTGGCGCCCAGCCCACGGGCACACAATTAGCTAACACGTCTGCGAGCCAACCCTGATGATACCTGTTCCTCTCCCTGAATTACTGGCCTTGCTGGACAAGCTGCACGCCCCGGTGAATAAAGCGGCATTAACGCAGGCATATGCGCGTGCGCAGACCGTACCTCCGGTGAACGATCGCCCACAGGATCATGTGCGCGGTTTACTGTCGGACGCGGGCATGAAAGATGTCCGGCTGGCATTACTTCCCTGGCGGCGTTTTGATCCCCGTCATCTCCCGGCACTGATGTGGCACGACCAGACATGGTGGCTGGCCGAACGACACAGTGAAGGAGGGAAAACCGATACCCTGACGCTGACGCGTGAAGGTGCTGAATCCCGAACGCTGCCGGTCGACGACATTGTGACCGGTGCGCCGGGTTCGGCTGCGGGTGACGAAACGGCTGTACTCTGGTTCAGCCTGGCTTCACCGGTTCAGTCAGAAAATCTCTCTGAGAGCGAAAATCCGGCCATGCGCCTGGTCTGGCGTGAACTGTTGCGCGACCGTAGCTGGGTGTACCGGGTCGTCGCTGCCACGCTGCTGGTGAACATCCTGGCCATTCCTACATCGCTCTTCGCGATGCAGGTCTACGACCGTGTGGTTCCCACCCTGGCCTGGGCGACACTGACCACGCTGGTCGTCGGGATGGTGCTGGTTGTGGGGCTGGACTGGCTGCTCAAAACACTGCGCGCCCACATCATGGACAGCGTTGCCAGCAGTGTGGATAAACGCCTTTCCCAGCATGTCTATGAACACTTGCTGCACCTGCAACTTGACCAGCAGCCCGGCAGTCTGGGCACCCTGGCCGCGCAGGTAGGGGCGCTGGATTCGGTACGGCAGGTTTTCTCTGCCGGTCTGGTCTTCGGCATCGTGGATCTGCCATTTGCATTACTGTTCATCGGGCTTATCGGTTTGATCGGTGGGCCCGTAGGCTGGGTTTACCTCGGGATGCTGCCTGTCGCGCTGGCGCTTGGCCTGTACACCCGCATGCGCTTGCGCCGTCTTACACGCCAACAGATGCTGCGCAGCAATGAGCGTCTGGGCCTGTTAGTGGACAGTATTCGCGGGGCTGAGACTATGCGCGCCAGTCATGCTGGCTGGCGTTTTGCACAAGACTGGCAGACGCTCAGTCACTCCATCGCGGGCTACAGCATTCAGCAAAAATCGCTCAGCCAGTTCTGTACCAACACGACCGGCAGTCTGTCGACGCTGGCCTATGTCATGGGGATTGTGGTGGGCGTCTGGGGCGTAGAGGCCGGATATTTGACCACCGGAGGCATGGTTGCGTGCAGTATTCTGGGCGGGCGCGTCATCGGGCCAGTGAGCCAGGGCGTGCAGTACCTGATGCAGTGGCAGCAGGTCAAAGAAGCGCTGGATATGGTGAACAACCTGCTGCGCAAACCTGGGGAGCGCCGCCCCGGGCAGACCCTGTTGTTGCCCGATCGCCTGCCAGAACATATTGGTGTGGAAAAGCTGCGCTTCGCCTTTCCGCAGTCTCCGGTACAACAACTCAATATTCCCGCACTCAATTTTCACGCCGGTGAACGCGTTCTGCTGTTAGGGCCCGTTGGCGGCGGTAAATCGACGTTGCTGAAGATCCTGGCCGGGCTGTATCGCCCCGGTGAGGGCCGCGTGCGCCTGGGCGATGCCGATTTGTGGGAGATTGACCCCCAACTGGTTAGTGCTCAGATTGGCTATCTGCCACAAGCAGTACAGCTCTTCAAAGGTACGCTCAGAAGCAATTTGATGCTCGCAGGCGCAGTCAGCGACTCCACGCTGACGGAGGTAGCCCGCGATCTGGCGCTGGATCAGGTGGCTGCCAGTAATCCGCTGGGTATGGATATGGCGATCAGCGAAGGGGGGGCGGGTCTCTCTGGCGGTCAGCGCCAACTGGTCGGCCTGGCACGTGTACTGATGGCCCGTCCACGTATCTGGCTTCTGGATGAACCGACGGCCTCGCTTGATGGCGAAGCAGAGAGCCGTGTCTGGAAAGCATTACAAGCCAGGCTGCAGCCAGAAGATATCCTCATCGTCGCCACACACCGTCCAATGGCGGCCATTAATTTTGCTACCCGCGTGCTGGTCGTGCAGGAAGGGAGCGTCGTACGCGATGGCCCTCCAGACAAGGTGATGCCAGGACTGATGGCCCGTGCCGCTAGCCCGAGGCCCACCGTTGACGTCACGAACGTAAAAACACGCATGCCAGAAGCATCACATTCAGCAGGAGTCGTCCATGGCCGTTGAACTGTTTGACGATGAGGTCGCTGATGCCGCGCGCGTGCATCGGCTGGAAAACTACCACCGTAGCCGACTCTCAGCCGGGCTTATCTGGAGCATCGTTGCGCTGGTGCTGGGTTTTGTCATATGGGCGATGTCTTTTCACATTGATGAAGTCGCACGGGCACACGGTGAAGTTATCGCCAGCAGCCGGGTGCAGATAATCCAGACCGTGGACGGTGGCGTCCTTTCCGAGCTGCGTGTCAAAGAGGGTGATCATGTTAAAGCGGGGCAGATTCTGGCTCGCCTCGATCCAACCCGCGTTGAGGCAGCAGCGGGTGAAGTGGACGCGCGCATCGCCGGTCTCAGGGCGCGTATTGCCCGACTTCGCGCAGAATCAACGGGGCAGTCCGCTCCCCAGTTCCCCTCCGATCCCGGCCCGGCATTGCGCGAGCAGGCAGACATTGAACGCGCGCTGTTTGTGCAACGCCGTCAGAGTCTGAAGGAGGATATTACCGCGCTGCAGATCGCCGTGAATTTAGCCAGTCAGAAGCTCAGCCTGGTGAACGGGCTTGAACGTTCTGGCGATGTTAGCGCCAGTGAGCGGCTTAACGCACAGCGCGAGCTTAATGAGGCTCAGGCCCGCCTGCTTGGTCGGCGCAATAAGTTTTTGGATGACGCGCGAGCCGATCTCACCAAGGCAGAAGATGACCTGGGCCAGACCTTGCAACAGATGGCCGGTCGTCGCCAGCAGGTGCACGATACCGTGTTTACGGCCATGGGGCCGGGGATAGTCAAAAACGTCCGCGTCACCACGCTGGGCGGGGTATTGCGTGCCGGTGATGAGATTATGCAGATCGTCCCGTCAGATGATGCCCTCATCATTGAGGCCAAGGTTCTGCCTGCTGATATTGCCCGCGTTCAGGTTGGACTGCCGGCCACTGTGCGCCTCGATCCCTTCGATTACACCATTTATGGCGCATTGCAGGGGGAGGTGATTTATGTGTCGGCCGACACCCTTAAGGAAAACACACAACGTGGTGAGGAAATTTACTACCGCGTCCATGTTCGTTTGAAAAGCCATGCAGAAGGTCTGGCAGGCCGTCAGGAAGAGGGGCAGTTTGTGCGCAGCACGACCGGTCGCCAGCTTGACATCCTGCCGGGCATGACCTCTCAGCTCGATATCCGTACCGGCGATCGCACGCTGATGGACTTTTTACTTAAACCTTTGCGTAAAACACTTAGTGAATCATTCCAGGAGCGATGACACCTCAGGTGGTCGTTGCAACTCGATTTACCTGTTCGCCCCAAATGGAGATAACACATAATGAAACCCGAGACCCAAATGACGCCACGCCAATATACGCTCAGTACCGGTAAAAGCCGCATCTCTCTGCAGGCCGGGCAGAATAATATTCACAAGGCCGCACCGGGTGAAACGTACCGGGTGCTCAAACGCAAGGGCGAAAACGATCAGGAAAAACTGGCCGATGACGTTGTGGCTTCGCGTCACGGGCAGGATCTGCAACTGGATTATGCCGATGGCACCACGTTGACCCTGCAAGACTGGTATACGCAAAGCGATACCAGCGTAACCCTGCCTGCTGATGGCACCTCTACCCAGGTGATGACCCCCGGTAGCACCGAAGGGGCGGCGTTAGCCGATGGCAGCCATGTTATTTATGCGCACGGTTCTCCGGACGCGCTGGCCAGCATGACCTCAGGCCACCCTGGGCTGGAAGGTATCTTAGCTGGCCTGCAGGATGGCTCGGTAGTGACTGGCCATCCGGTAACCTATCTCCCGCAATCACACTCTTACGCGGGCTACCTCGCCGGCGCCCTCGGACTGGGTGGCGTGGTCGGGGTTGCAGTGGCAAGTGCCAACAAAGGCCATGACAATGGCGGCAAGCACGATAACGGTGGGGGAGAAGCCACTGTAGAGAATTCCGTCCAGCTTAACTTTGTCGGTGGCCCGGCGCTCAGCAGTAACGATTTGAAAGTAGAGATTTATCAGGCCGACGGTAAAACGCTGATTGGCACGGGGAGTTTGGGGGCCGATGGCTCGGTCACCCTGTCCGCTGGCAGTTACAGCGGCGTGGTTATTGTGAAACTGGTCAACAGCGGCGGCGCCGCTGATTACATGGACGAAGCCACAGGCGCGGGTAAAGACCTCTCCGCTCAGCTCTGGAGCATGGGGGTTATCTCTGGAAACAACAGTACCCTTGTGCTCAATATCAACGTGTTGACCACGCTCGCTTATACCAAGGCTCAGGAAGCCCTCGGCGGCACGGCTGACAATCCCGCCACCCTGAGTGCTGCGCAGGTGGCCGATACGGCCGCTGCCATCAGCAGCCTGTTTGGTGTGGATAACATTCTGAACACGACGGTCACCGCCACCAACGGCGGCAGTTTTAATGCTGCCGATGGCCTGAGTGCCGGTGAAAAATACGGTCTCCTGCTGGCTGCCTTCTCCGGTGCGGAAGCCAACGCCGGTGCGACCACCCAGACAATTCTGGACACCGTGGCTGCCGGGATCACACTCGGCAGCAGTAACAATCTGTCTGAGGGGGCGCAGTCGATACTGATTAAGGGCGCCGCGACCGCCAGTGATGCATCCGGCGGCCTCAGCCTTATTATTGATACGCACGCGCCTGTCTTTAGCAGCGTCACGACGGCCAGTGTGAATGAGAACATCGGCGCAGGCAAGGTGGTCTGGACGGCTGTCGCTACCGACCCTAGCCAATTCAGCTATAGCCTGGGCACGAATGGTGACAGCGCACTGTTCAGCATTAATCCCTCCACCGGTGCGGTCACGCTGACCGGTAACCCGGATTTTGAAACTAAAGCCAGCTACAGCTTTACCGTTGTGGCCACCGATGCAGCGGGCAATGCCAGCAGCCAGACGGTCACCCTGGCGGTTAATAACCTCGACGAGGTTGCCCCGACCATCACCAGCGGCGCCACGGCCACGGCAATCAATGAAAACAGCGGCGCGGGCCAGGTGATTTACACCGCGAAGGCGACCGACACCGCGGATATCAGCGGGGGCGTGACCTTCTCACTGAAAGCGGGCAGCGACGCGGGGCTGACGATTGACCCGATCACCGGCGCGGTCACGCTGACCGGCAACCCGGATTATGAAACTAAAGCCAGCTACAGCTTTACCGTTGTGGCCACCGATGCCGCAGGCAATGCCAGCAGCCAGACGGTCACGCTGGGCATCAACAACCTTGATGATGTCGCCCCGACCATCACCAGCGGCACCACGGCCACGCCAATCAACGAAAACAGCGGCGCAGGTCAGGTGATTTACACCGCCACGGCCACCGACACCGCGGATATCAGCGGCGGGGTGACCTTCTCGCTTGAAGCGGGCAGCGATGCGGGTCTGACAATTGATCCGATCACCGGCGCGGTCACGCTGACCGGCAACCCGGATTATGAAGCTAAACATAGCTACAGCTTCACCGTTGTGGCTACCGATGCAGCCGGCAATGCCAGCAGCCAGACGGTCACGCTGGGCATCAATAACCTCGATGAGGTCGCCCCGACCATCACCAGCGGCACCACGGCCACGGCAATCAATGAAAACAGCGGCGCGGGCCAGGTGATTTACACCGCGAAAGCCACCGACACTGCGGATATCAGCGGCGGGGTGACCTTCTCACTGAAAGCGGGCAGCGACGCGGGGCTGACCATCAACCCGACCACCGGCGCGGTGACGCTGACCGGCAACCCGGATTATGAAACTAAATCCAGCTACAGCTTCACCGTTGTGGCTACCGATGCAGCCGGTAATGCCAGCAGCCAGGCGGTCACGCTGGGAATCAACAACCTCGATGAAGTAGCCCCGACCATCACCAGCGGCGCCACGGCCACGGCGATCAATGAAAACAGCGGCGCGGGCCAGGTGATTTACACCGCGAAGGCGATCGACACTGCTGATATCAGCGGCGGGGTGACCTTCTCGCTGAAAGCGGGCAGCGACGCGGGGCTGACGATTGACCCGACCACTGGTGCGGTGACGCTGACCGGCAACCCGGATTATGAAGCTAAATCCAGCTACAGCTTCACCGTTGTGGCGACCGATGCAGCAGGTAATGCCAGCGACCGCACGGTCACTCTGGCGGTTAATAACCTCGACGAGGTGGCCCCGACCATCACCAGCGGCACCACGGCCACGCCAATCAACGAAAACAGCGGCGCGGGCCAGGTGATTTACACCGCGAAGGTGACCGACACTGCGGATATCAGCGGCGGGGTGACCTTCTCGCTGAAAGCGGGCAGCGATGCGGGTCTGACCATCAACCCGCTCACCGGTGCGGTCACGCTGACCGGCAACCCGGATTTTGAAACTAAACATAGCTACAGTTTCACCGTTGTGGCCACCGATGCAGCCGGTAATGCCAGCAGCCAGACGGTGACCCTGGCGGTTAATAACCTCGACGAGGTTGCCCCGACGATCACCAGCGGCACGACAGCCACGGCGATCAATGAAAACAGCGGCGCGGGCCAGGTGATTTACACCGCGAAGGCCACCGACATCGCGGATATCAGCGGCGGGGTGACCTTCTCGCTGAAAGCGGGCAGCGACGCGGGTCTGACCATCAACCCGACCACCGGTGCGGTGACGCTGACCGGCAACCCGGATTATGAAACTAAACATAGCTACAGCTTCACCGTTGTGGCCACCGATGCAGCGGGCAATGCCAGCAGCCAGACAGTCACGCTGGCGGTTAATAACCTCGACGAAGTAGCACCGACCATCATCAGCGGCACGACAGCCACGGCAATCAACGAAAACAGCGGCGCGGGTCAGGTGATTTACACCGCGAAGGCCACCGACACTGCGGATATCAGCGGCGGGGTGACCTTCTCGCTGAAAGCGGGCAGCGACGCGGGTCTGACCATCAACCCGACCACCGGTGCGGTGACGCTGACCGGCAACCCGGATTATGAAGCTAAATCCAGCTACAGCTTCACCGTTGTGGCGACCGATGCAGCGGGTAATGCCAGCAGCCAGGCGGTCACGCTGGCGGTTAATAACCTCGACGAGGTCGCCCCGACCATCACCAGCGGCACCACGGCCACGGCGATCAACGAAAACAGCGGCGCGGGTCAGGTGATTTACACCGCCACCGCGACCGACACCGCGGATATCAGCGGCGGGGTGACCTTCTCGCTGAAAGCGGGCAGCGACGCGGGGCTGACCATCAACCCGACCACCGGTGCGGTGACGCTGACCGGCAACCCGGATTATGAGAGCAAAGCCAGCTACAGCTTCACCGTTGTGGCTACCGATGCGACCGGTAATGCCAGCGACCGCACGGTCACCCTGGGCATCAGCAACCTCGATGAGGTTGCCCCCAGCTTCACCACCGGCAACAGCAGCGACAGCTTCGCCAGCGCCACGGTGAGCGTTGCCGAGAATACTGCCGCCAGCACCGCCATCTATACCGCGCAGGCCAAAGATAATGACGCCGCCGATGGTGGCGAGCACGTCACCTACAGCCTGATCGATGCGGATAATGGCGCAGATGCCCAGTATTTCACTATCGACGCGGCAACGGGTGCGGTCACCTTCAATGCCAGCCCCGATTATGAAAGCACCCACGCGCCTGCATACACCTTTATCGTCGCCGCCACTGACGCGGCAGGCCATGTGACCACGCAGACCGTCACCGTTAATGTCACCGACGTGGACGAAATCGCACCGACTGTCACCCTCGACGGCAGCTCGACGGGGCCAGTGATGCTGAGCCCGGCGACCAGCTACATTTACCCCAACGGTTTTGACACCACCGCACTGGGCGACGGCAGCTTCCTGGTGACATGGGCTGGCAGCAACAACGGCAGCTACGGGATCTATGCGCAGCGCCTTAGCGCTCAGGGTGTGGCGATGGGTGATCCCGTACAGCTCGCATCAGGCGCGACCAACACTTACTCCAACGCGTCAGACAGTGTCATCAGTGTGACGGCAATTAATAGTGCAGGGGCTTACGCCGTGGCCTGGGTCGGCAAGGAGGGCTCCAGCAATGACAGCAGCATCTATGCGCAGCTGTTCAACGCTGACGGCACCCCACTTTCCGCAGCCGCGCAGCTTGATGGGACCGCTTCCGTGCAGGATATCGCCCCGCAGATCGCAACGCTTACCGATGGCGGCTTTATCGTGACCTGGTCCATCAGCGGCGGCGGCATTTACGTGCAGCGCTTTGACGACGCCGGTGTTGCCGTGGGTAACACCGTGCCGCTGGCAGTGTCCAACTCTAATGCCAACGCCAGCCCGCAGGTGACCGTGTTGGACAACGGCGGCTACGTGATAACCTGGCAGGGTTATACCTCCGGCGACTATCACATCTACGTGCAGCAGTTCGACGCCAGCGGCAACGGGACGACTCCGGTGGTGCTGGACGGCACGACGGGAAGCGGTAGCAGCTACGAAACCCAGCCGCAGATCACGACGCTGGCTAACGGCGGCTATGTCGTCACCTGGTCGGGTCTCAACTACAGCAGCTCGAACTACAACAGCAGCACCTTTGTGCAGCAGTTTGATGCCAACGGTGGCAAAGTCGGCAGCATTGTCGAGCTGGACGGCGCGAATAACGGCGGCAATTTCGGTGGCAACTATACCTATCCGTATGTCGCCGCGTTGGCCGACGGTGGCTACGCCATCACCTGGATGGAATACGAGAACAACAACAATTCTTATAATTACACTGTCTACGTACAACAGTTCTCTGCTGGCGGCAGCAAAGTGGGCACTATGGTGCAACTGGACGCACCGGATAACACGAGCATCGACCGTGACCAATACCCGCGCATCACGGCGCTGGGCGACGGCGGCTACGCCGTCACCTGGATGGGCTTGGGCAACTCGGGCTGGGATGTCTATGTGCAGAAGTTCAATGCCAGCGGTGTCGCGGTGGGCGATATCGTGCAACTGGGCGCTTCCGGTGGCGCGACTGACTACTACCCACAGGTCACCGCCGCCGGTGCAGACGGCGAGTACATGGTGACCTGGTACGGTTATGCCAGCGGCATCTCTGGCTACCACCTCTACGTGCAGAAATTTAACGCCGACGGCAGTACCTACGAAAATCTCGTCGTGCTGAACCATGACGGCCACGCTAACGTGCAAAGCAGCGAAAGCGGCACCGTCTACCTGGTCAACGATAACGTCGTGGTCAGCCAGCTCAGCGACATTACCGGTGCGGCCAGCGATAAGTGGGCCAGCACGACCGTCACTGCCAATACCCCGGCAGCGATCTCCGCCGCCAACCTCGCTGAAGGCACCTATCATGCCTGGGCGGTGGATGCGGCAGGCAATCTTTCCGTCATTTCCGGCAGCAGCGTGATGGTGGACAACACCGTGCCTGTCTTTACCAGCGCGACCACTGCCGTTGACATTACGGACAGCACCCACGCCGGCGACACCGTCTACACTGCGGCCGCCACCGATGCGCACGGGGTCACTTATAGCCTGAACGACACCGTGCACTTCCGGATCAACGCCAGCACCGGCGTTGTGACGTTGCTCTCCAGTCCGGCCAACGCCACCGGCGCGCAATTCATTGTCACCGCCACCGACGCCGCCGGTAACCAGACCACCCAGACCGTGACCTACAACGTCGTCGATACCACACCGCCTGGCGTCACGCTTATTGGTGATGCGGATGGCGTGGAGAACGGCAATGAGCTCGTTAGCGTGCAGAGCACTGAAGCTGGCACGGTGTACCTGGTCCGCGACAGCGTGACGGTGACGGATCTGAACAGCCTCACCAGCGCCGCCGACAACCTGGTGAACAGCGTTAGCGTTACGGCGAACGCCGGCGCCGCGCTGGCGCTGACCGGCCTCGCTGACGGCACATATCACGCTTACGCCGTGGACGCCTCCGGCAATGTCTCCGCTATCTCAGGCAGCAGCGTGGTAGTGGACAACACCGCGCCTGTCTTTACCAGCGCAGCCATAGCCGCCGATATTACGGACAGCACAGCCGTTGGCGATACCGTCTACGCCGCAGCGGCCACCGATGCGCACGGGGTCACCTGGAGCCTGAGCGACACCCAGCATTTCAGCATCAACGCCAGCACCGGCGTTGTGACGCTGCTCTCCAGCCCGGCTAAGGCTACCGGCGCGCAATTCGTTGTCACCGCCACCGACGCCGCCGGTAACCAGACCACCCAGACCGTGACCTACAACGTCGTCGATACCACACCGCCTGGCGTCACGCTTATTGGTGATGCGGATGGCGTGGAGAACGGCAATGAGCTCGTTAGCGTGCAGAGCACTGAAGCTGGCACGGTGTACCTGGTCAGCGACAGCGTGACGGTGACGGATCTGAACAGCCTCACCAGCGCCGCCGACAACCTGGTGAACAGCGTTAGCGTTACGGCGAACGCCGGCACCGCACTGGCGCTGACTGGACTTGCCGAAGGCACTTACCACGCTTATGCCGTGGACGCCTCCGGCAATGTCTCTGCTATCTCTGGCAGCAGCGTGATTGTGGACAACACCGCGCCCGTTATCGCAGGTGGCGCTACCGCCACCGGCTCCACCCTCACCAGCGGCGCAGCGGCTGGCACCCAGGTGTACGATGCCAACGCCAGCGATGCCCATGCCATCACCTATAGCCTGGACACGGACAGTCTCGCCAATTTCGCCATTAACCCCACCACCGGCGTCGTCACACTGAACAACGCCGCTATCGAGGGCAGCTATAACTTCATCGTTACCGCGACCGATGCCGCTGGCAACCACAGCAGCCAGACTGTCACCCTTAACGTCAGTGCTGGCCTTAATGGCAGCGCGTTGGTCTCGGGCAGTACCACCGATACGGCCACCGAGATGACGGTTAACGTCGGCCTCGAAAAACTGAGCAACGGCTACACGGTCATAGAGTACATGAGGCAGACCGGCGGCGACTATATTACCTGGGATCCGACCGGCGCGCTGTATGACGGCGTCGTCAGGGTGCTGGACGCGAATAACAACGTCGTCAAGACCCTGGACATCAGCATCCCCGCTGGCTACACCATGTTGGATACGCAGATCAAGGCGCTGGCCAACGGCGGCTTTGTCGTGGCCTGGTCGCAGGTGGATGCCCTCAATTACGCTGACTACAGCGTTCACTACGCTATCTACGACAATAGCGGCAACCTGCAATCCAGCAACACCCTGGCAGCACCTGGCACCGGCGTCACCATTGCGGCGCAGAGCAGCGCGAATGGCGGTGATTTCGCGATCGCCTACCAGACGATGGGGACCGGGACCGACCAGCAGGAAGCGGTTTCTGTCTTCCACTACAACGGCACGGGATCCAACTTCACTGCGGGCACGCAGACCCTGATTGGCGGCAACAGCTCGAGCGCCAATTTTGGCGGCGTCGCCAGCCCGGCAGTGCAGTTGATGAAATTCCAGTTGACGCCAGGTGTGCTGACGGCACTGAGCGATGGCAGCTATGTGCTGGCGTCCGAGGTCTACGACTGGATAGGCACGCCTGGTCAGTCGGCGACAAGTACGCCTATCGGCGCCTTCATCTTCAAGCTCGACGCCACCGGTTCGCTGGCCAACTTCGACAGCGGCAAGACCTGGCAGCGCGTTAACTGGAATGACGAGCAGGGGTCGCCGACTAACGCCATTGCTTTCGATGGGGGTTTTGCTGTCTTTAGTCAGGAATATCGCACTGCGACCTGGCAGGTCACGCTCTATAACAACAACGGTACGCTGATCACCACCAACGTACAGAGCAATACTGTTTATAACATGGGAACCCAGAGCTACCACGCCGTTGACGTTGGCGCGATGGATAAAACGCTCCATGACGAGTTGGCGTGGACCAGTAACGGCTCCGTGGCGGCATCGGCGACGGTCTATGACAACGGCACGGATCTGGTGTTTGTCTTCCCTGACGGTAACGGCGGCTTTAGCCAGGTTACGATCTCCAAAACCACCGGCGAGCTGACCAGTGCCGTCACCGACAGCGGTATTACGGTGCCCCAGGGCGGGCAGTTGTATAACCCGCGGATCGTCTCCGATGGTGCGGGCGGCTATGACATCACCTATTCCGTCCTGTTTGATTCCAACACCAGCGATGGCGTCAAGAGCGGCTACTCCGTCGGTGATATCTACCAGATTGGACTGACTGCTCCAGCGTTACCGACAGTGACCGATGCCCATATCGCCATCACCTCCATGCCAGGTGGCGAAGACGGCAGTACCTACATAATCGGCGATACTGTTACCGCCGTGTGGGATAACTCGGCCAGCGGAGACGCCAATACCAGGGCCGTGTCCAGCGTTACCATGGACTTCAGCCAGTTTGGCGCCAGCACGCCGGCGGCAGCTTACGACGACGGCACCCACGGGGACGCCATCGCGGGCGATGGCAAATACACGGCGCAATATATCCTCACCGCCGGGGCCATTAACCACGTAGATAGTCGTAACGTCGCCGTCACGGTCACCACGGCCAACCACGGCACGGCGACTGCGGCGGACAGCACCGGCCTGACGGTAGACAACACCGCACCCTTGCTCACCAGCAGCACGCCGCAGGACAACGTCGGCAGCGTCGCCGCAGGCGCTAACCTCACGCTGACCTTCAGCGAGAATGTACTGGCCGGCAGCGGTCATATCACGCTCGTCAACGACAGCAACAGCAGTCTGAACAAGGTCATCGATATCACCGACAGTTCGCAGGTCAGCATCAGCGGTAACACGGTGACGGTTAACCCGACAACGGATCTGGCGGCTGGCGCAAACTATCATGTCCAAATCGACAGCACCGCGCTGCACGACACGGCGGGGAATGACTATGCCGGTATCAGCACGTCGACGGGGTTGAACTTCACGACCGCTTCCGCCTCGATCGGGGATCCTTCCATCGTGGTGTTCGACCTGACGACGGGGCAAAGCTCCGAGCATAACGGGCGTGTCTTTGACGCCAATACCGCGTACACCATCTATATCAAGGTCAGCAGCAATTACGGCCCGCTGACTGGGCTGGACAGCAACGAGATGTGGTCGGGTGCGCAGAATCTGGGCACCGACGACAAGATTGTGTTGGTGGGCACGGGCACTGATGTTCGGGGACAGTATGGTGACCCAGTGATGAATATGAATCACGGTGGGAACTCTGTTAACTGGATGGCAGGGTTCTCTTCTACGCTTTCTTCTTATAACGTCGCTGGCGTTGCCGCAAACGGCCAATTCTCTCGTGGTGGTAATAACGCAGATCTTTGGAGCGGTACCTGGGCCGCAAACCCGAATACGGACAATGCGTTTGCTCAGGCGTACCTGCAGGCGATGCCTGGCGGCGTCCTCACCTCGCAAGGGCTGGCGATGCCATGACAGGTTCACTGATTCTGCTACGCCGTCTGGTCGATATGCGGCAGTTTGAGGCGCTGTATGAGGCAGGCTTCAGCCTGCCGACGCTCTCACCAGCAGAACAGGTGCTTTTGGCCCTGGCTCAGGCCCATTTGGGCCAGCCAGAGGCGGCCCGCCAGACATTGGGGGGGCTGACCCCCGCTGAACTGGAGGTCGATGCTCGTGTCGACCTGGCTGCCGTACACCTGCTTCTTGGGGAATCTGGCGCGGCGCAGGCGCTGCTGGAAGCCACCCGCGCCGAGGCACCAGACCACTCGCTTCTGCTGGCGCGTCTGGCTGCCTGTTATGTGCAGCATCAACGGGGGGAGGAGGCTGTCCCCCTGTATGAATGCAGTCTGCGCCTGCAACCACGTATCGACGTCTATCAGCAACTGCTGCGTCTCTACCTGCAAAGTGAGGCGTTGCATCAGGCCGAGGAGACACTGGCCGCCGCAGACCGCTTCTGGGCAGGCGAGCGGGAGCACTGGCCCGCACCGCAGGTAGCTCTGCACGACCAGCAATTGCGCGGCCTGCGTCTGGAGCTGTGGCTGGCCCGTGGCGACCACGCCCGCGCTGATGCCTGGCTGGACGCACGCCATACCGAACTGGCTGAGGACGATTACTGCGGCCTGCTGACCGGTTATGTTCAGCGTCTGGCCGAGCGTGGACGCCATGCCCAGGCCGAGGATGCGCTGCGCCGTGGTCTGCGTCATTACCCGGACCATCCTGACCTGTACCAGCAGCATGCGGAACTGGCGGAGCTTCAGGGGCGGATGCCTCAGGCCATGATGTTGCTGCACCGCGCCATTACTCTGGCCGGGCAGCAGCAAAAAATGACGCTTCCTCTGCGCCTGAAGCTGGCCAGCGTCGCTACCCATGGGCATCCTGCGTTGGCGCGTGACATGGCTAAGCAGGCGATTGAAGAGGCCGGGGCGCTGACGCCTTCACCCGATATGGACGCCGCGCAAATCGGCCACTGGCAGGCGCAAGCGCAGGTGGCTCTGGCCGGGGTGGATGCGCAGGAGCAGCAGTACACCGGCGCGGAGGCGCGATATGTCGAGGTCCTGCAAACACATCCGCATCTGGTACCCGCACTGCAGGGGTTGGGGCAGTTGTATATGCAGTTGGGGCGCATCGACGAGGCCGTCGCGCTGTTTGAGCAGGTACTGGCTGTCGACCCGGCACGCGGTCATGCGGCACTGATCAACGCCCGACGTTTTCCACAAGACGAAGAGACGTTGATTCGCCTGGAAGCGCTGGCCCGGCAACCCGGCCTGATCGGCCCGGTGCAGCCTGGACTGCTGCTGCAACTGGCTGCGGCCTGGGAAAAGCGCAAGGACTACGCCAAAGCCTTCACCCTGGCCAATGAAGCCAATGCGGCCATGCGTGCTTTTCTGAGCTATGACCCGGTTGCGCATCGGCAAGGCAGCGCGCGTATCCGTCATGCTTTTAGCCGTTCGCTATACGAACACCGACGCGGCATCGGCAACGCGTCAACGCTGCCGGTGTTCGTGCTGGGTATGCCGCGTTCCGGTACGACGCTGATTGAACAGATTCTGGCGGGACACAGCCAAATCCACGGCGCGGGCGAACTCGGGGTGATTCCCAGCACGATCGCCAGGCTGGAGCGTTGGGAACGTCATACCGGGTCAGGACGCCATTACCCGGACTGTGTGGACGATCTGTCGGCCGATGTTGTGGCGGGCATTACCGCCAGCCTGCTTAAGGAGCTGCGGGAAAGCGTGCCAGAAAACGCGTCTGAGGTCCGGCATGTGGTGGATAAGCTGCCGCACAATTTCGAGAACATTGGTCTTATCAAGCTATTGTTCCCGAACGCGCGGATAATCTCAGTGCGACGCGACCCACGAGATATCGCTATCTCCAATTACTTCACCGACTATGCGGCGAAACATGGCGGTATGGGCTTCGCCTATGATCTGCAATGGATTGGTGAACAACTGGCCGACCACAACCTCATGATGCACCACTGGAACCAGCTGTTCCCCGGCGAGATTCTCGACGTGCGCTACGAGGACGTGGTATCTGAACCGGAGCGCGAGGCGCGTCGCATGCTGGATTATCTGGGCGTGCAATGGGAGCCGCAGGTGCTCGACACCTCTGAACTGAACAGGCCGGTCAAGACCGCCAGTGTGTGGCAGGTGCGTCAGCCTATCTATCAGACCGCCCGCGAACGCTGGCGCCGTTACGCGGACTTTTTGACGCCGCTTATCGCCGGTACGAACGCCAAGATCGTGCATGAGCCTATTGAAATGGTGAGCTTGCCCGTACCCGGCATGCAGACCGATGGCATAGCGCACTATCGTCAGGGGAGGCTTGATGACGCAGAGATGCTCTTCAAACGCCTGCTGCACCACGTGCCTGAACACGCGACCGCGCATTTCATGTTGGGTCTGATTTGCGTGCGTAAAGGGCATCTGGCTGAGGGCATTACGCACATGGAAAAGGCACACCAGACATGCCCATGGAATACCCACTGGCGGGGCGATCTGGCGCAGGCATACGAATTAGCGGAGCAACCGGAAAAAGCACAGAGATTAAGGGCGCACCACGTCGGTACCGGTGACAGCGTGGTGAGCGCAATGAATGAAGGCCGGTATGAGGCGATTGCTCTGGGCTTTTCCATTCGCACCTCCGCGACGGGGCCGTATTAGAACACCGCTATGGCCCTTAGCCAGAAAAGGGGCAAAGGCGACCGGTACATTAAAATGGACGAAAAACGGTAAAAAGCAGACAGCATAAAAAAGCCCCTGAATGCCAGCGCACGCAGGGGCTTTACTCTTTTTCAGACTCGGTCACCGCGTAGGGATTAGCCGCGGTTCTCTTCAATATACTGCGCCAGGTCTGCCGGGGTTTTCAGCACGGTGGCGACTTCGGTAGGTGGGATCATGCAGCCGTAAACGTCCTGCACTTCCAGCACCAGATCCACGGCCAGAATCGAGTCGAGAATATCAGACTCAATCAGTTCATCGTGGAAACCCACTTTGCGGGATAACACTTTTTCAAACAGCGCGAGAATGTCTTGTTCCATCTTTTTTTCCTGGGTAATTAATGTGTGCGGGCGTGAGTGTCCAGCAACTTACGATCGATTTTGCCGTTCGGGTTCAGCGGCAGCGCATCTTTAATGATGATTTGAGACGGCACCATGTAGTGCGGAATCACCTCAGACAGCGATGACCTGATCGCCTCCGGGGCGAGGTCCGTCACGCAGAAGGCCGCAATGCGCAGCACGCCGCCGCCGGATTTCATCAGCGGTAATACCACGGCTTCGTTGATACCGGACAGCGCCAGCAGGCGGTTTTCAATTTCGTTAATCTCAATGCGATAGCCGTTCAGCTTAATCTGGCTGTCGTTGCGGCCCTGGCAGTACAAGAGGCCGTCCTGGTAACCGAGATCGCCGGTACGGTAGCCACGGTACTGTTCGCTCTCACGATGCAGCAGTTTTTCGGCATTCTCCTGCGCCAGGCCCAGGTAGCCACGCATCACGTTTTTCCCCCAGATGATGAGCTCACCGTCGGCAGCGATCTCCATATGGGACTCCGGCATCATCGCGCCGACGGGCAGCAGATCGATGTCGTTGTTGAGGATCTCGTCGGTAATCTCGATGACCGTGGTGGCGATAGTGGCTTCCGTCGGGCCGTAGGAGTTGAGGATTTTGGCGTGGGGGAAGCGGCGGCGTAACTGTTTCACCAGCGCCTTGTTCAGCACCTCGCCAATAAACACAAACACCTCAAGCGCAGGCAAATAGTCGCTATTGAACTGCGGGGAGAGCAGCCGCTGGTAGGCAAATGAGGGCGTCGATACCCACACGGAAACATCATTCTCTTTCAGGCGATCCAGCCAGTGTTCAGCGGCGATCGTCTCTTTGGCGTTGAGGACGATGTGCCCTCCGGTCGCCAGGTTCGCCAGCAAGGGGATCAGCGACAGGTCAAAACTGAACACCGCGTGGTTCATCAGCACCGGTTTTTCAGGCAGAGAGAAGTCCTCGCGCACCCACTTCATAAAGTGCCACACGCTCTCACGGCCAATCTGTACCCCTTTCGGCTTGCCGGTGCTGCCGGAGGTGAACATGATGTACGCCAGATCCTGTTCGGCGAGCACCTGTCCTGCCTCGGCGGTGTTAATAAATTGCTTTGTCGCCACATCGTAGTAATACGGAGCGTGGGCAAGGTGGCAGATCTCTTTCAGGCGCTCCTGCGGGTAGATGCAATCCACCGGAATGTACGGAATGTTGTGCAGCAGGCAACTGTAAATGGCGACGGCAAATTCCGCCTGTTGGTGGCCGTATAACACGACCGGCGTACCGGCGGGTTGCTGGCAGGCTTTATAACGCTGTTCCCAGTCAACCACCGCGTCGGAGAGTTGAAGCCAGGTCAGGGCATCATCACTGCCGCTGATAGCGAGCTGCTGCGGGTTGGCCGGGTCACGTAAAGCCGCCCGCAGGAAGTCTTGTAATTCAACGAGTTCAGTTTGATTTTTCATAGGGGAGACATTCCACTAAAGATGTAAAGGGAGGCCGCGGCGCTTCCCAGCGTCAGAATTCGTCCCAAAAATGCGATAACCGGAAGCTGAAGCCAGTTGCTCAATGCCGGGCTGCGTTTGGCAGACCACAGCAGCATGTTGTGAGCAACAGAAATGGCGCCAAAGAGCGCGCCGCTGATGACGTAATGCCGTTCCAGCCCGTTCCATGCCCCCATACAAAACAGGGTGCAGAAGATGCCAATATTCTGCGCGAGTGTTTTGTTCTGACGGAAAAAGTCGAGCTTCATCAGATTCATATAAATCGGCATAAAGACCACGTCACGCAGCCACTCAGAGAGGCTAACGTGGAATCGACGCCAGAAATCCTGCGGGTTTTTTGCCAGAATCGGCAGGTTAAAGTTGGCCGGAATATTCAGGCCAAACAGGCGACCGGCACCTATGGCCATGTTGCTGTAACCCGCAAAATCAAAGTAGAGGTAGGTGCTGTAGGCCACCGACATCACCACGCCCACGGTCCAGTCAAACGGGCGATGGCTCCAGGACTGAATCACCAGGTTGTCGATCAGCATTGCTAACAGGAATTTCTGAATGATGCCGGTGAAAATCTGCTCCATCGCCGTTAAAAACTGTTCGCGGTTGATGGCGAACACCGGCTTGCTGATGTCAGTCACCCAGGTGCGCCAGCGGTACATCGGGCCGGCGAGGATAATAAACGGCATAAACAGATAGCAGAAATAGTGCAGGAAATGGCGGCTGTCTTTTTTGCTGCGATACAGCAGCACGTCAATGGCGCGAAACGTCATAAACGAAAGGCCAATCATGCCCCAGTGGTGGTTAAGATGGAGTTTTACCAGCAGCAGTGGCAGCAGCGTTAAGGTGACCGCCTGCCAGGTTTTTAGCCAGCCTTTCTCTTTTAAGGTGACGAGGCCATAAAAGACGAAAAATACGGCCACCGGGATCAGGTAATCATCCTGGAAAATAAACCCCCAGCCTACCGCCGCCATTACGGAAAACGCCGACAAATAGGTCAGGCGATAACTGAGGATGCGATTCACCAGCGCAAAGATCAGCGCGGAGGAAAACAGGCAGAAAAAGAATGTGCCGGAGCTGTACATCATTCACCCTCAGAATTTTTGGTATTCAAAATGGACTTTAATATTTTTGCTGTCGTCCACCGTGGACCACGCAACGACCGTCACTGCCAGAAAGAGATAAAGGAAAAAAAGGCGCACCGCATATTTCATCATTTAAAATTCTCCGCAATAAAACGGTCCATCGGCACCCATGCCAGCTCAGAAGGGTGCAGGCGATCCCAGTTCCAGCCGTTCTGGTAAGGTTGGTCATACATATCCAGATAAGGCACCTGGTTTTCGGTCAAAATCGCCTGGATCTGTTTATCCGTGGGTTGAAACGTATTGGTGTTGTAGAGCGCCCACGGGTTGATGGGATCGATAATCGCAATCACCTGTACGTGGCGTGATTTCAGCAACTGGATGGTCTGGCGGAAGACCGCAATTTGCTTCGGTACGACCGGGGTGTCATCCCACTGTTCTGGGGTATCGCCTGTTTCATAAATGGATTTATCCATCCACATGGTGGCGGCACTTTGCTGGCGTCTGGCGTTCAGTTCGCGTGCGTGGGCCAGTTCCTTATCCCAGTCAGGTGCGGCGCTGGCAGCATGCGGCGCTGGCCACGAGGGGGCGCTATGGGTCTCAATATTGAGCAGGGCGTACCAGTCGTTTTTCACAAGCGTACAGAAGTTTGCAAACTGGAAGCTCACCTCCTCCCAGAGCATGTTGACATCCCAACCTGAGACTTTCAGCTGAGCGAAGGTCAAATGGCTGGCCTCTTCTTTATCGATATTGTGTAAGTAATCCACCAGCAGCGGACGCGCCTGCGGATCCTTCATCAGCGGATCAAATATGGGCGAGGGGAAATGGTCGGCAAAAATGGCCGGCGGAATACCTTTGGAATAAAAGCTGTCAGGGGCTAACAACAAGACCACCTTACTGTTTTCATTCAGGTCGTCTTTAAAGCGGGTAAACATTAAGAACTGGGTAATGTCATCAACAAATGCATCACCGTAGGCCACGACCGGTTTATGCAACTGGTTATTAAGGTAATTATAAACGGCGTAATGTTCATTACGTGAGGTGGCAACTTCAGAAGCACCAATAAAGAAAATCGCATCGCCTTTTAAGGCATGAGAAATAGTGGCGATTTTATCGGCTTGCTCTTTTTGTGTGCCTTCCATTGAGGTAATCAACGGGTGAAACTTGAGCTGTCCGGAAAAGCGCGTCATCAGCGGATGCGCGCACAGGAACAGGATTGCCAGCGTTGCCATCAGGATATGCAGGCACAGAGTGTTTTTTATTTTCATTATAAATGTAAAACGACCTGGTAATAATTTGTTTAAAAATTGTGAGTATTAAATTCACAATAAAACGACTTTCTGCTATCGGACACTATATACCAGGAGAATCCGTGGGCAGGAGTGATTCCGTGTAACGGTTTGTACAGTCTTAGCGGGGTAATAATATGCCGGTATGCAATGCGGAAAGAGGCACGATCGGTCCTCTCCCTTTGCGGGCTGAAGGATCCCCATAAAATAATACGAACACGGACAGTTCCCTCTCCCTTGAGGGAGAGGGTTAGGGTGAGGGGGAAAATGCGGCTCTGATGGTTATTCCGTTCACCTTATGTTCCTTGCTTTTCTATCGCTCCAGAACCCGTGAACGTGCCAGGGTGGTTCACCGCCACCACCCTGGCGACCCGGGCTCCCGGCCAGGAAAATCGCCGCTGGCGCGGTGCACTACGCATATTCCTTCAGGCTTATCGGGGACGGGCGAAGGTAACGTCCGTGTAAAGTCGCCCTCGCCGCGCATCCCTGCGCGTCGCCCCGGCCTTGCGGATACGCTTCGTCGATTTTCAGCCGGACCCAGTCATCGCTTTAACTGTTGTGTTCTCATGGCGCAATGTTATCGCTGTAAAACGTAATAGTGCTGGGGTGAGGGAAAATTACGGCAGCCTGCTGCGTAAAAAATTTTTCCGGCACAGCGAAACTTTTGCCTCTCTTCTGGCGAACTGTCTATGAACGTTAACCTCTTTGCCCGAGATAAACCCTGTGGAGCGCAACATGACCTCATTCAAAAAGACTTTTCTGAGCCTCACCTCTGCCGTACTGCTTAGCGTCTCAATGCTGTCTAATGTGCAGGCGGCGTTGCCGGTTGGCGCACAGGCACCGGACTTCCAGTTGCAGGGGGCACTGGCAGGTAAGCCGCTGACCTTCTCGCTCAAACAAGAACTGCAAAAAGGGCCGGTAGTGCTCTACTTCTTCCCGGCGGCCTTCAGCCAGGGGTGCACTATTGAAGCGCATGCCTTTGCCGAAGCGACCGATGATTTTAAAAAGCTGGGGGCAACCGTGGTGGGGGTGACCGCCGGGAACGTTGAGCAGGTGGATGCTTTCTCAAAAGTGGAGTGCCGGGATAAATTTACCGTGGCTGCCGATCCCGGTGCCAAAGTGGCAGGCGAATATAAAACGCTAATGGAGATGAAGGGCAAAACCCTTTCCGATCGCACTTCTTACGTTATCGCGCCGGATGGCAAAATCCTGCTGAGCTACACTGACAGGAACCCGGAAGCTCATATCCAAAAAACGATGGACGCGGTGAAGGAATATAAAAACTCGCATTCCTGAAACGCTGTTGTTATTCACTCACTCGCCATTCGGGAATCGCTATGTTGACCGCCATGCTCGCCGCCTTTGCTGGCGGCATTATTCTTAACTTTATGCCCTGCGTTTTCCCCATCATATCGCTCAAGGCGCTGGGGCTGATTCGCCATGCCCAACGCCCGGCACAGACCCGAAAAGAGGGGCTCGGTTTCCTGCTGGGTTGCGTCATCACCATGATGGCGCTGGCAGGGGTGCTGCTGGCACTGCGTGCGGGGGGAACGGCGGTGGGGTGGGGGTTCCAGCTTCAGTCGCCGCTGGTGATTGCGTTTCTGGCGCTGGTGATCCTCGGTGCGGCGCTTAACCTGCTGGGTGTGTTTGAAGTCGGACTGTCGATGCAGCGGGCAGGGGAGATTACCGTTGAACGCGGTGCTTTTGTGCGCTCCGCGCTGACAGGCGCGCTCTCCATTATTGTGGCAACACCCTGTGCCGCGCCCTTTATGGCCGGTGCGATAGGCTATGCGCTGGTGCAGCCGCCTGCCGTGGCGCTGGCTATTTTCTTCTCTCTCTCGCTGGGTTTTGCCGCACCGTTCAGCCTGATTTCGCTGTTCCCGGCGCTCGGTAAAGCGTTACCGCGACCGGGAGCGTGGATGAGCACCCTTAAACACGGCCTGGCGTTCCCGATGTTCGGTGCGTTTGGCTGGCTGGTGTGGGTGCTTGCCGAACAGGCGGGAACCACGGCGCTGGCGGCGATTCTGGCAGCGGCCGTGGTGCTGAGTTTTGCCGCCTGGCTGTACGGCATGGCCCAGCGGCGACGCATTGCCGGAAAGCGACATGCGGTGCTGTTTGCCGTAACGGCGGCGCTGACGCTGGCGGTTGTCATCCCCCTGCCTGCAGTTATCAACAATGGCGCGCCGTTGCAGACCATGGCGAAAGTTGAAGAGGTGAAATGGTCGCCGCAAACCGTGGCGCAGTATCGGGGGCACGGCAAAGCGATCTTCGTAAACTTCACCGCCTCATGGTGTATTACCTGCCAGGTGAACGAGCGCACTTCGCTCTCCACCCAAACGGTCAGGGAGGCGCTGGCCCGCACGGGCACGCTCTACCTGGTGGCGGACTCCACCAAATTTAACGCCGACATTGATGATGCGATGGGTGAACTGGGCGGCGGCAGCCTGCCGTTGTATGTGGTTTACCCGGCAGATGGCAGCGCGCCACAGATCCTGCCGCAGGTGCTGACGCCCACTATCGTGGTTAATGCCCTGGCGCAGGCGAGCGGGAAAAAAACGTGAGTCCGCAGATGAAGGCGGACTATGGATAACGGTGCGGCAGCGCGGGACGAATGGCCACAGCTAATGGCGCTTGCGCAGTCCGGGGATGCGGCTGCCTATACGCGGCTCCTGACCGCGCTGGTGCCGGTGATTCGTTCGCTGGTCTGTAAGCAGATTGTGGATGATGTGCTGGTGGAGGACGTCATTCAGGATGTCCTGCTGACCGTCCACCGGGTGCGGCATACCTACAATCCCGATGCCCCTTTTTTACCCTGGCTGATAGCGATAACCCAGGCCCGCGCCGTGGATGCTTTGCGCAAACGCGGTCGGCATCAACAGCGGGAAGTGCGCGATGAGGTGATGCCCGAGCAGGCCGCAGCCAGCGGTGCGGAGTGGCACAGCTCAAGTGATGAGCTTGCGCTGTTGCTTGAGCAACTTCCAGCCAGACAACGTGATGTCATTGAACAGATTCATCTGCGGGAAATGAGTCTTTCGGAAACCGCGGCGCGCAATAATCTGACGGTCTCAGCCGTTAAATCCTTGCTGCATCGCGCGTTGAGTAACCTTCGCCGGTTAGGAGCCCACCATGGCCGATCATAACCTGTTAATTGAGCAGTTAAGCCGCACCATAACGCCGGTCAGGCGACCCTATTCCCCTGGCTGGCGCGTGGTGACATGGGTGGCAATGTCGCTGCCCGCCGGTGCACTAGCCAGCCTGCTGGTGCAGCGTACCTTCACCGACTGGACCCAGAGCGGGGCCGGGTGGGTGGTATTACAGCTGTTGCTGACCTTTGTGGTCGGCGTGCTTGCCGTTCGGAATGCCTTTTTGATGAGTATTGCCGGTCAGCGTCCGCTTGGCTGGACGATTTTCGCACCGCTGATCGTTGTCTGGTTTGGCATCGCTGTCGCCAATATGCATCTGCATCATACCGTTCCGGCCACGGGGCAGAGGGAAGGGGCCAACTGCTATCTGTTTATGATGGTGGTCAGCCTGCCGATGATTGCCATCGTGATGGGCTATTTGCGTCGTACCCGAAGCCTGGTTCCTGCCCGTAGCCTGAGCGTTGCGGGGGCGGGCGTCGCCTGTATGGCCTTAACGCTGCTGGCGCTGTGCCATCCGGCTCATGTCAGCGTGGCGGATTTTGTTCTGCATATTGCCGCGACGGCGACCATCGTCCTCGCGACTATCGCCTTCGGCTATAAATGGATTTCCCTGCCGTAAATCAGTAACCGGGGGCGGTCAGGGCAGCACGCGCCCATCCATCATCACCGCCCCCAGCGTGTTTGTGCGTTTATGCACCACCAGCGTTCCCTCATCGTAATAGTCGCCAATCGGGTGGCAGACCCGAACCTCTTTTTGCAGGTCAGGGTCATACACTTCTGCGCCCGAGCAATCATTCCTTCCGCCGCCAACGTAGGTAAAGGTAGCGGAGTAATAAGACTCCTCTCCCGGCACCGCCCAGGCCAGTACGCTGACTACGAAGTACAGAGTGGCAGTGGTCAGAAAGAGGGAGACCATGATGCTCGCGGCAATGCGTTTCAGGCGCATCCATACATCGTCTCTGTTGCCTTTCATTCTGCGTATTAACCCGTATGCGGCAGGAAGGGCAACCAGCAAGGCCGTCAACAAAACAGCGTTCAGTATCTGAGTGCGTAGAAAGGTCACCCGAACGATATGCACCTGCCAGTAGATAAAAGCGAAAAACAGGGCGAGGAAGAAAAGGGTGGCGGGAATTAAAAATGACCAGGAATAGCGTTTCATGGTGTAGCTCTCCTTGCGACCAGACAGCAGCCTAACGCCTAAAACCACTTTTCACCAGCGGGGACACGGTCAAAATCCTGGGGGGAACAGAGCCAGAGGGCTCTGTTTATCTTATCGACATCTCACCCACGGTCAGGCTTTAACCGTGTGCCGGAAATCGGAGCAGATGTTGCTGAACGACTCAAGGAAGTCGGTTTCCACCAGGGTTTCTTCCGGGGTTTTTTGTTCTACGTTATAAATCTGCGCATGCAGCCAGCATTTCACGTTGCCGATGGAAAATTCAAAGGTGTTGTCATCAATGCGCCCATCTTTAGCAATGTTCGTTCGCTGCATGCGATAAAAGGTCATCACGATGGAGAGCATCAGTGAGGTGTCTTTGATAGGCAGGCTTTGGTAAGAGCGGGAGACATCTGCTGCGGAAAAATTATGGTTACGGCCCTGCCTGAGCAATTGCGCATTGCTTATTTCACTCTCGACATAGGGATGAGAGTGAAAATCGCCGAGCCAGGTAAAGTGGTCTTCAAAAAGTTGCGCCACTTTCATTTTCAGGTTCACACTTTCGGCATCATCAAGCACCCAGCCTCTGTTCATTCGCGCTGAGGTGTCGATAGTCAGGCTTTTTACCAACAGCTTACTGGTGCGCGATGTGCGCGTGTAGTGACCCCATAACTGCCCTATACACTCAATGCCGACCTCACGCTTATTCGGGTGTTTCACGCAATAGGCTTCAAGACCGGCGGTAATCATTTGAAAAAGCACGTCTTCGGAAATAACGACTCTATGCTTCATGGTTTTTCCTTGTGAGAGTACACGTGATGATTAATTATCGGCGAAGCGATCGTTTTCATTAATATTTATAGGGGAAAAGGATTTTTTAATGGCCGCAAAGGTCAGCTGAAAATTAAATAATGCTTCATTGCGTTGCTGCTCTGGCTGCGCTACTGTTCTGCCCCTTTGTGTCGCTACGCTGGCACATAAATTAAAAATTCGGCAAAAACGCGAGATGTGTGCATACTGATTAAGTCTTATCCAGACCCGTGCCGTAAACCCAGAGAGGCGAAATGAGTAAGAATGATAAGGAAAAACTGGTAGATACCGTGATGGGAGAGGCCGTTCTTTCGATTTTAGAATCCGATGACGATGTCTCTTTTGATGCGCTGATTGGGCAATTACAAGAAAGCCTGAGCGCAGAACATGATGGTGAACGGCAGGAAGCCTTAAGAACAGCAATTGGGGGTGTACATAATTTTCGTGCACGTCCGGCAGGAAAGGCGGTACCAGGTCGTTTACAGGTTAACCAGCGTAAGAGTCGGCTTCAGCATGCCAGCCTTATCATGAATGTGAACACCGTTAAGCACTAATGATGTTCCCTCCTGTTTAATCGGACTGATTAACAGGCTTAGCTTTCCCATAAAATCCCTTCTAATCAGAATTGCTCCGGCATGTTCTCACGAATGCTAAATGTGAATTTGGTCGAGTCTTCGGGCTCCAGAAGATTTTCACCCAGCAGCATGGAGTGTCATTGAACGAAGATGAGCAAGTACGGCTTGAAGAAATCCACGAGACAATTGGCCAGTCGGCAACTTATTTGATGAATTCTCGCCTGCCCGTTAATGCAGGCAACCTCATCATGGTGCTTCGGGCGCAATTAATCATTACGACGGATGCGAGGCAAAAGGTTGTCCTTGAGGCGACCCGGCAGCATCTTGCGCAAAAAATGTTAAAAACCGCCTGAAGACGCCCATTATGCGCATTTAGAAAACAGGTATGGTGCCTTCGCAGAGTTGGCGAAGGCATCACCTTGTGGAGACGTATTGCCCATACAGGCGTCTTAGAGATCGTCCGGTGTTTTTTGGACGATAATTTCCAGCGCATTTCGGTACACATCCAGTTTTACTACATCTTCTTCCGTTTCAAGCAGTTGTATCAGAGCCAGAATGAGATCTTTGTTTTGCACATCTGGTTTTATGCGACCGATACTTTTCCTGAGGTCGGCAATCAACTTCAACTCCACCTCAAAGGCATGCTGATTGCTTTCAAAGTGGGCGTTTAACTGTTCCTCGGCTGTCATGCGCATAATCGTTCCTGTAAAAATGAAAAAATGGCCTCTCACTCAAGGGTGGAGAACCAAACCCTGAATAAAATTAGTCACCCTTTTTTAAGCCTGCAATGTTCATCACAAAAAATATTTTGTCGACGGAACCGCTGGGAATGCGGGCGGGCCTATACGTACCACCCATCCATTTCATCCGCGAAAGCCCCCACCCGTTGCGATAAATAAACTGCATTTTTGGTTAACAGCGGTACTGCGCTGTAATACCATACTCGGCGCATTCTTACCGGATGCGGATAATGCCCCCTGAAAAGACTAACGAAAAATATATTTTCTTTTGATTGCTCACGCGAATTGCAGCAAGCAGGGGTATTTAACTGCGCCAGTATCTCGTCATCAGGTGCAGCGGGAAGAAGGTACAGCTGCTATGCATAATCGGAAAACGCGATGTCTTTAACGCTAATAACAAAACACAACCTCATACCCGAAAGTGTTTCCGGGTTTAAGCAATGCCACGCCTCGACGTTAGTCATATTACCCGGTGGCGATGTGCTGGTGGCCTGGTTTGCTGGTGAGAAAGAGGGCAGTGGCGATACGGCAATTTGGTTAGCTCGCCGTCAGCAGGGCGTCTGGCAAACCCCGCAACGCACCGTCGCCAAAGACGGCCTTGCACACTGGAACCCGGTGCTGTTCAACAGCGACGAAATGTTGTGGCTGTTTTATAAAGTGGGCTCAGGCGTTCATGTCTGGGAAACCCGGTTTGTTACCTCAACCGACGGTGGAATAACCTGGAGTGAACCCAGAGAACTCGTGGCGGGTGATAACATGCCACGTGGCCCTGTTAAAAATAAAATGCTGGTGACGTCTGATGGAACATGGCTTGCGCCCGGCTCTATCGAAGATGAATGCCATTGGGATGCCTTTATCGATCGCTCAACGGATAAAGGTCAAAGCTGGCAAATTATTCCTGTCCCCTTGCAGCATAAAAGTCACTCCCCTGCTCAGGATACCCATTTATGGCAGGGGTTAAAGGACGAAGCATTATGGGAAAATGATCTTAGCCGCGTTATGCGTTGGGATGGCGTTATCCAGCCTTCTCTGTGGGAGTCCGCGCCGGGTCAACTTCATATGTTAATGCGCAGCACGCGGGGATTTATTTACCGCAGTGATTCTTCAGATAACGGTGAAACATGGTGCGCGGCCTATGCGACCTCACTGCCCAATAACAACAGTGGCATTGACCTGGTCAGCACCGAACAGGGCAAATTGATATTGGCATCCAATCCGATTGCCGGTAATTGGGGGCAACGGTTCCCATTGTCACTGACGTTGTCTGAAGATAACGGTCAGAGCTGGTCAACGCTGTTGGATCTCGAAAGTGAAGAGGGGGAGTTTTCTTATCCTGCCATTATCTCAGAAGGTGACCGGTTACATGTGACATGGACATGGAACCGCAAGAATATCGTCTATTGCGAGTTTCAGATTTCCTGACGCGATAGCAATGCAGTCAATTATTTTCTCACTACAATACTGTCCTGCTGTAATACAGACAGGCGGCGTCAGGCAGTGGCAACGCGCTGGCGAAACTGAAAAGGTCAAGTCATGTCAATTTCTCTGGAGATGCCGATAGCACCACAGGCGAATGCCAATAAAGCCAATATTCGCCGGGTGGTTATCTCAAGCTGGGTGGGTAATACCATTGAGTATTACGACTTTCTGTTATATGGGCTGGCAAGTGCGCTGGTATTCAGCAAAATCTTTTTCCCCAACGTCAGTCCACTCGCTGCGCTGTTGGCTTCATTTGCTACCTTTGGCGTTGGTTTTATTGCTCGTCCGCTGGGCGGCATTTTCTTTGGTCATATGGGAGACACCCTGGGCCGAAAAATAACGCTGTTGATTACCCTGGGCGGGATGGGGGCAGCGACCTTTCTGATTGGTTGTTTACCTTCTTATGACACCATCGGCATCTGGGCGCCGATTTTGCTTGTCGTTTTGCGCTTTGTTCAAGGGTTCCTGGTCGGCGGTGAATGGGGCGGTGCCATGCTAATGGTGGTCGAAACTGCGCCCGCTAACCGTCGCGGTGTACTGGGTGCCATTCCGCAAACCGGCGGTTTTTCCGGGCAACTGCTGGCGACCGGTATCTTTGCATTGGTCATGTTGCTGCCTGAAGAACAACTGCTTTCATGGGGCTGGCGAGTTCCCTTCATGTTAAGTGTGGTGCTGGTTCTGGTTGGGCTCTACATGCGTCGTAAACTGGACGAAACCCCGGTTTTCCAGGAAGTGCAGCGTAAGCAAGAGGAAGAGAAGAAGAACAAGCACATCGCCCATGATGAAAGTCCGGTAGTGCAGGTTGTGCGTCACCAATGGCGTACTATTCTGCTCATTATGGTGCTGCGATTTGCGGAAAGCGTCCCTTTCTTTATGTGTACCGTTTTTGCCGTTTCCTATGCCACAGGCACGTTGGGTGTCGATAAGCAGACTATGCTGAGCGTAGTGATGGCGACCTGCGTGCTGGCCTTCCCGATGCATGCCATCTTTGGCGCTATCTCAGATAAAGTGGGACGCCGCCCTGTCTATATTTTCGGTGCACTGTGCGCCGCCGCCATGGCCTTCCCCTTCTTTTGGTTGCTGGAGAGCGGTTCATTTGTGCTGATGGTAACGGGTTACGTCTTGCTTATTAACATCGCGCATAACTCAATCAATGCCGTACAGCCTTCTTTCTTTACCGAACTTTTTGGGCCAAAAGTCCGTTACAGCGGGGCATCTATTGGTGCGCAGCTCGGCGCAATTGTCGCGGGAGGATTTACGCCGTTTATTGCTAAGGGGCTGACCACCCTCGATAACAACAACTGGACCCTTGTCGCGACCTATGTTGTTGTTGCCGCGCTGGTCGCAGCCTATGCCGCATGGCGTGCGCCGGAAACCTCCCAGCGAGACTTAACGAAAGACACCCTGTCGTAATTGTCACGTCTTAATAACCCGAGTCTTAATAACCCGGAAGCAAAAACGGCAACCCACAAGAGGTTGCCGTTTTGCTATGTCATCAGGCTCTCTTTATTCTGCGGCTCTACCCATCACAACAGGCAGGGGCACGGTAGCGCCTGACATTCAGTGCGGATAATACTCCCACCATAGCTGGTGGAGCTGATACCACTTATCGCCCGGCTCTGGCTGCTTATCCCAGGGCTTGTCGATAATGTAATGGATGTTTTTCACCCGGCTCATCTCCCACATTCTGGGGTGCTGAAGTTCGAGCGTTTTCAGCGCATTGTAGCCGTAATGTAACGGCAGCCAGCGCCCCTGGAAAACGTCGTTGAGGAAATCCTGCTCTGCGAACACATAGGTGCTGATGTCGGCCATCGCCACGATTTTGGTCAGCATCAGGTTATACAGTGCCTGGTCGGGGGTGAGCACCAGAAAACCGGCGTTGAAATAATTATCGACGGTGGTTGGGGGGCGAGCGGTCATCTCCTCATCTTCACACCAGCTGTAATAACAGTTATCCGGCTGCCAGCTTGCGGGGTAGCTTTCGATGCGATTAGGGTTGCAGCGACAGGCGTGGCAGGCGGCGATAAATCCCTCTTGTAGGGGCAGCTCGAACACCTCATCCATGTTCTTGATGACCAGCATGTCGGCGTCAAGGAAAGCCACACGGGCATATTCGGTTAAGGTCCATACCGCCAGTTTGCTCCACACGTCGGCAAAGCGCGCATTGGCATAGCGATGGGCTAACTGCGGGTCAGGGCCAATCCTCGGTACCTCGCGAACGCCACATCCCAACGCCTGTAAGCGCGCCCGAACGGATGCGTCAATGTCCGGCGTCACCATCACCTCCAGTGGCCAGGCGGAACCGCTTCTGACTAATGAATGGTACAAAGCCTCGACGCCGGGCAGATAACCGGGTTTGGTTAACAACGTGACCCATGCGAAAGTGGTCGTACTCATGACATCACCTCCGCCAGAAAATCATTAAGGAAAATACCGCGCGGATCGAATGCCTGCCGAACCTCCTGGAACGCAGACCATTGCGGATAGCAGGCCGACCAGTCATACAAACGGGGATCAAAATATTTGCCCCAGTGCGGTTTACCCCCTTCCTCTGCCAGCAGAGGCTCGACGGCGCGTAAAAATTCGAGCCCCTCTTCCGACAGCGACCCATCTTCGGCGTAGTAGACCACAAAGCCAAAGTAACAGGTCGGCGTCTGCCATGACGGGCTAAGCCAGGCGTCAGAAGGGCCCGTGCAGCGTAAGATAATCGGGTAGTGCATATGAGGGTGGGTCTTCGCATACCAGGCTTTGATACGGGCAATCGCCGCCGGCGCGTTGGCCAGCGGCACGCCGATTTCGATATTGATTTGTGGCGTCGCAATGCCGCGGCAGAAGACCTGGTAGACGTCACCAATCACGTCCGAAAAATCTTTAAAACGGGTGACGGTGCGGAAGGGTTTGCCGTTCTCATCGACGATACGAGTGTCATTACGCATATGCTGTAATGTCTTATCCACCGCCTGGTTCATCTCATCGCGGGTGTCGTCGAGCGTGACCAGATCGCCATGGTTCTGCTCCCAGGCGCTGCGCTCCTCTTCATTGGCTTCACGGGCGTTCCAGGTGTGGACTTTATTCTCTTCAAGAAACCACCAGGCTTTACTGAAGGTCCATGTCTGGTTCCACTGGGCTAAATCCTCTGCCAGGGTATCGGCACTGACGGCATCTTTAAAACAGGTGTATAAGGCAGACGGGCGGGTGCGTAGCGTGACGGCGGTAATCGCCCCCAGCGTACCCAGGCCCAGTTGGACGGCGCCAAACCAGGGGTGACTGCGGTCCATGTTATGCAGGTGACCATTGCCATCAACAAAACGAATGTTCAGCGCGTCATCGGCGATAGCGCTTTGTTGCAGACCTTGCCCGTGCGTGCCTGTGGAAAGCGCGCCCGCCAGCGTCTGCGAGGCAATGACCCCAGGAGAGGCATTCAGCATGCGGTTCATTGAGGTCAGGACCTCATACACTTCGTGCATTGGCGTACCGCCAGCAAAGGTCACGCTGTCATCGTCCACCGCCAGCACGCCGCGCATGCGCGACAGATCCACCAGCACATCATCCGGGTTCGATACGGCCAGCATTCTCCCCGGCGACATCCGGCTCCCCATAATACGGATTTTCCCCCGACAATTTACAATCACCGCCTGCAACTGCGCTTCGGTCTCCGGCACCGTGACCGCACTCGCCTCAGCAAGGGTGGTGTTTTTCGCCCAGTTCAATACGCGTGCATCTGTTGGGCTCGCGTCCGGCTGGCGACGCGGAAAAAGCGGGTGGAAAATAGTCATCAACTGCTCCTCTGACAAAAACTGATCCAGTTTACAGCATAGTCCCTGATGCAAAAGCGTGACGGCTGTCGCATTGATTTTCAGGGCAAGGGATGAGAAAAAGGGCTACGGGGCTTATGAGATAGCGTAACAAAGGAAGCACGGATAGACCGGAATATCCGTCATCCCGGATGCTCGCGTAATAATAAAAAAGCGTTACAGGCAAGATAAAATATTTATAAGTTTGCACACTGTCTAATTAATTTGAGTGAATATGGCGCTTGCAAATAAATAGTGCCAGAAATAAGAACCTGTTATTATGACTTTTGCATAATATATCTCATGCATTATCACAAAAAAGAGTCAGGATTATCATTACCTTCTCCGGCTTTATCCACAAACAGGAAAAGCCTGGTCAGGACGACAATAAGGTGACGCAGTGACAATAAAAAAATTGGCTGCCATTTTAGGCCTATCACACACCACGGTCTCGCGTGCATTAAACGGTCATCCTGCCATCAGTCAGGCCACCAAAGAGAGCGTTTTGCAGGCCGCCCGAGAGTATGGCTACATCCCGAATAGCGCCGCCCGCGCGCTGCGCAACGCCAGCACCGGTGCGTTTGGGCTGGTGATCCCTGACATCCAGAACGACTTCTTTATTACCATCACCAACGCCATTGCCCATGTGGCGGCAGAGCGTTCCTGGCAGATGATGCTTAGCATCAGCGGCGATAAACCGGAGATGGAGCACGCCGCGCTGCTGCGCCTGATGACGGCACGGGTCGACGGCATTATCTTCGCCCCGACCGCTAACCCGTTACCGGAAACTCAGGAGCTGGTGATGCGCACCAATGCCGTCCAGCTTCTGCGCCACCACGACCATCTCGCCACGCCGGTGATTGCCATTGACGAGCGCTACGGCATTACCCAGGCGGTGAAGCATCTGCGCGAGTTGGGGCATACGCGCATTGGCTATATCGGTTCTGCCCAGCAGCTCAGTACCGGCGCTGAGCGCTTGCAGGGATTTTTGCAAAACTTTTCCGCCGAACAGCAGCAGGCGCTTGAAGATATTATCTATGTGGGGCCGCCCCAGGCTGAATTTGGCGGCGATGCCTTCCGGCGCATTATGCGCTCGGTGCAGCCTCCCAGCGCGCTGGTGCTCGGCAGCCCACGCTATGCCATGAGCATCCTGCTTGCCGCCAAAGAGCTGAATATCGCCATTCCTGACGATCTCTCGCTGGTGGCCTACGGTGACGTCTCCTGGGGAAGCCTGCTGGAGGTCAAATTGACCTCTATCTCTCTGCCAGAAAAGCAGATCTCCGACGCCTGCATCAACATCATCGACAGGCTGTTGAATCAGGAAACCCCGCTCTCGCCTGAGGTGTTTTACGCCAGCACCGAAAGCCAGCTTTTTACGCCGCAGCTGGTGCTCGGCGGCTCGACGAAAGCGCTTAATCACGCAAGCTAAAAAACCGGATGGGCCATCAGGCGCATCCGGAAACGTCTATCCAATGTTACTACCCAGCTTCGAGAAACTATCTGAACGTTGCCAGCAGCTGTTCCGCGCCTTTCGTCAGTAACCCCTGATCGGAGCCAATGGCAATCATCTGGAAACCCCGTTCGATATAACGGCGGGTTTGCGCCTCATCAGTACACAAAATGCCAACGGCTTTACCGGCCGCGTTGACGCGTCTGCCGGTCTCTTCAATGACCTTAATCACCTCCGGGTGCATCGGTTGCCCAATGTAGCCGAGGCTTGCCGCGAGATCGCCGGGGCCGATAAAGAACGCATCAATGCCGTCAATCGCTGCCATGGCGTCGATATTTTCCAGCGCCTGGGTGGTCTCTGGCATCACAATCAGGCAGATCTCTTCCTCGCAGGTCGTGGCGTAATTTTTAATGCGGCCAAATCCGGAGGCGCGCGGAGCACCGCAGTAGCCACGCACGCCGTTGGGCGGGTAGCGTACCGCGGCAACCAGCGCTTTTGCCTGCTCGACGGTATCCACCTGCGGCACCATCAGGGTATTCACGCCGGCATCGAGGTAACGCTTGATCAGCGAAATATCGTGGTTAGGCATGCGTACGATAGGCTGCGTAGGGCCGCCTGCCGCACAGGCCTGCAACTGGGCGTAAATCTCTATGTATTCGCTTGGACCATGCTCAGCGTCGAGGCCAATAAAGTCGTAGCCGCAGCCGGAGAGCATCTCGGCAGCAATGTAGCTCCCGAGTTGGGTCCACAGCCCAAGCTGTAGGGTGTTGTTTTTTATCGCATATTTAAAATGATTTTTTGGCAGTTCCATCATTTTTCCTTTAAGTGTGAGGGTACTTAACAGGAGAGGTTCTTATAAGGCGAAGCGGGTGCTGATAAGCCCTATACCGGTGATTTCTGCGTCGAATGCATCACCCGGTTTAGCGGAGACCGCCGGGCCAATCGCGCCAGTGATGACAAACTCACCGGCCCGCAGCGGCTTGCCGATGCGTACCAGGTCATCCGCCAGCCACTTCAGCGCATGCAGCGGATGGCCGAGGATGGCGGTCGCTTTACCTTGCGACACCACCTCGTCGCCGCGTTTGGTAACCATCTCGCTGCGGGTGATATCGCAGTCGGAGAGGAAGACCGGCTTCGTGCCCAGAACCACCAGGCAGGCGGCGGCGTTGTCGGCCACGAAGTCGCAGGACTTCACGTTCCAGCCGGTCACGCGGCTGTCGCAAATTTCGAAGGCGGGCAGGATGTAGTCAACGGCATTGATGATATCGAGAAGGGTGTGCTCGGTCTGCGTGAGGTCTTTTTTCAGCACCACGGCAATTTCGGTCTCGACACGCTGGTCGCTCACCACCGGTTTGGTTACCTCGGCCCCGTCGATCAGTACCATATCGGCGTAGATGTTGCCGTAGCACGGGTCAGAAATGCCGAACTGCTGCTGCACCGCTTTGTTGGTCAGCCCCAGCTTGCGGCCCACCAGGCGGCGCCCCTGCGCCTGCCAGATCTTGTCGTTGTAATCCTGAATCATGTAGGCGGTGGTCAGGTTTTCGCTGTCTACCATGTCGCGAATCGGCTCGCCCGCTTCGTTGTTATCCCAGGCCTAGCGCAGCAAGTCGGCCGCTTTGATTATGTTGTTTTCCATCGTTTTTCTCTTTTCTTACCCGTCATACTTCACGTTGTATATGCGCTTGCCGCCTTCCTGAAACGTGAATTATTTAGGGTAATGTTGTGCAGATTATCAGTGACCGACGCGGTTCTGTGGCGCTCCATCAATAAACGCTTTAACGTTATCGACCGTGGTCGCCAGGATGCGTCCACGTGCCTCGACTGAGGCCCAGGCAATGTGCGGCGTGATGATGCAGTTTTTCGCCGTCAGCATCGGGTTCTCGGGCACCGGCGGCTCTTTGGAGAGCACGTCAACGGCGGCACCGGCAATGACGCCATTATTCAGTGCATCGGCGAGATCGGCTTCGTTTACCAGATCGCCACGCGAAGCATTCAGCAGCAGGGCGGATTTCTTCATTTTGCGCAGGGCATCGGCGTTGATCATGCCCTGCGTTTTAGGCGTCAACAGGCAGTGCAGGCTGATGACATCCGCTTCGGCATAGAGGGTATCAAGGTCGACATAGCGAACGCGGTCGTTTTCCAGCGCTTTGTTTTGGTATTCGTCATAGGCCAGCACGTTCATGCCCAGCGCCTGGGCCACCGCGCCAAACGCCTGACCGATGCGCCCGTAGCCGATAATGCCGACGTTTTTGCCTGCCACTTCCAGCATGGGTTTCAGCCAGTAACAGAAGTCGGGTTTTTTACCCCAGCCACCTGCATGCACATCCGCGTCATGCAGGCCGACCTGGTTGCAGAGTTCCAGCATCAGTGCGGTGGTAAACTGGGCAACGGTGGAGGTGCCGTAAGTGGGGACGTTGGAGATCACCACGCCGTGGTTTTTGGCCGCCTCTAAATCAATCACGTTATAGCCCGTTGCCGTCACGCCAATAAATTTCAGGTTCGGACACTGGCTAAATTCTTTTTCGGTTAATACCACTTTGTTAATTATTGCGACATCGGCATCAGCCAGTCTTTCAACAACCTGATGGGGTTCAGATGTGTCGTATACGGTTATTTCTCCCAGTTGCTGAAGTTTGTCCCATGAAAGATCGCCAGGGTTAAGTACACCACCATCTAAAATAACAATTTTCATCATTTACCTGTTCCAGTTTAATTGCAGCAGTACACCAACTTAATCGATGTACTGCTGTTTGGTCAGCAATTAATTAATGCAATTCTTTCGTCTGATTAATGGCTGTCTGTTTATGGTCGAGGGTTAATACCGCCAGCAAGCTGAGTACGGCGTTAAAGCCAAGCCACACGCCCACCATCGCATTACTGCTAAAGGTGTGGTTAAGCCAGGTACATATTGCCGGAGTCAGGCCACCGAGGACGGCAGCGGCCACGGCCTGAGCAAACGAGTAGCCCGCCGTTCGCGCATGGGCCGGTACCAGTTCCACCATCGCCGCCACCTGAACGGAGCTGTAGCAGGCGTACATAAACGAGAACCACAGCTCAAACACCACAAATTTGAACACGGTAGGGTCTGCCGCGAGCCAGGAGAGCAGCGGCCAGGCGGTGATGGCGCCGGTCAGGGTCACCACAATCAGCATGGTTCTTCTGTTTACACGGTCGGCAATCATTGCCGTGACCGGTAACCACAACAGAATCGACAGGCCCACGAAGAACAGGGTGATGAAGCCGACGTGTTCACCAAGGTTCAGACTTTTGATAAAGGTAGGGGCATAGGTAGTGACGGTCTGGGCGGTCACGGTGGCCATTGCCACCATACCCATGCAGGTCAGGATGATGCGCCAGCCAGAGACGAGGCTTGAGCAGATCTCTTTCACGCTTGGCGTGGTTTTCTTTTTCGCAAAGACCTCGGTTTCCTGCAAATTAGAACGCAGCCAGAACATGAGTGGAATAACCGCACAGCCTATCAGCAGCGGAATACGCCAGCCCCAGTCGTGCAGCTCTTCAGTGCTCAGAGTGTACAGCAGCACCAGGCCGATTAGGGACGCTGCCATCACCGCGAACTGTTGAGAACCCACCTGCCAGCAGGTGTAGAACGCACGGCGGTTTGGCGGCGAAATCTCTGCCAGATAAACCACCACGCCGCCCAGTTCGGCACCCGCCGAGAAGCCCTGTAGCAAACGGCCCAGGATGACGATAACTGGCGCAGCCATGCCAATGGAGGCATAGGTGGGCGTCAACGCCACGCAGAGAATACCCACGGACATCAGAGCCAGTGCCATAATCAGCCCTTTTCTGCGCCCGTGACGGTCGGTATAGGCCCCGAGAATAATCGCCCCAAACGGTCGGGCGAAGAAACCTAAGGCGAATGTCATCAGAGTGAGCATTAACGAAACATATTCATTATCTGACGGGAAGTAAGCCTGAGAAATATAACGTGCATAATAGCCGTAAACCATAAAGTCATATATTTCCAGGGCATTACCCGCACCCACCTGAACGATGGGTTTGACCTGCATTTTATGTTTGGCCGCAGGCAAAACCTGGGCACTGGACTCGGTCATTTGAATCTCCTTCAATTATGTATTGAATAATTTTTGAAAAAACTCATACAACCAGAACAGACATTTAAAATTCAGGTGTAGGGCCCGGAGATAACGCCTGCTCCGCTAAGCGGAAAAACACAAATCTTTAAATCGTTATTTATGAGTCAGGGCTTTCACGCCAAAATATTCCAGGGCATTGCTGTCTTCCAGACGAATAGCTTCATTCCATTTTGATGTTCGCTCGGAACGGGTCATTGAACCTACCTTTAGTTGCCCGGCGTTTAATCCTAAGGCGAGATGCACAATAATATTGTCTTCGGTTTCACCGGAGCGGGCGGAAACAATCGAGCCATAACCGGCTTTTTGTGCTTCGGCAAAGGCGGTGCGTAATTGGGTAATCGTCCCGGCCTGGTTGGCTTTTAATAACACGGCGTTACAGGCACCCAATTGCGCTGCCGCTTTGACGCGATCGCCATTGGTCACGAAATAATCGTCACCGACAATTTGCACTTTCGAACCGGCGGCTTTAGTGAAAGCAATGAGTCCGGCCTCGTCATCTTCCGCTAACGGATCTTCAATCGAGAGAATGGGGTAGCGATCCAGCCAGCCGAGCAGCAGTTCGCACATGCCGTCTGAATCATATTCTGAGGATTCCAGCGCCAGCCGGTAACGGCCCGCTTTCCCAAATTCAGAGGAGGCAATATCCAGCGCAATAGAAACATCCTGACCCGGAATGTAGCCTGCGCCTTCAATGGCTTTTACCAGGGTATCTAGCGCCTGTTCGTTGCTGTTGAACTCAGGCCACCAGCCGCCTTCATCCGCCACACCGCTCAAATGCCCGCGCTGTTTCATGATGCGCCCGGCGCTATGATAGACCTCGGCGGTCATGACCAGCGCTTCCTCAAAAGAGGTTGCGCCGTTGGCAATGACCATCAAATCCTGAATATCGATGCGACGACCGGCATGCGCGCCCCCGCCGAAAATCTGGATCTGCGGTAGCGGCATCGCCACTTTTTTATCCCCTGCCAGGTACTTCCACAGCGGCAGATGGGCATGGTTGGCCGCAGCATAAATCGCCGCCATTGAGCAGGCGACCGAAGCGTTCCCCCCCAGACGGGAGAAAGTACCGGTGCCATCGAGTTCAATCAGAATGCTGTCGATCAACTGCTGATCGTTAATCTCGGTGCCAATAAGCGCAGGGGCGATTTCGTTTTTAATATTGAGCAGCGCTTTCTGCACATCTTTGCCTGACAGCGCTTTACCGCCATCACGCAGTTCCACCGCTTCGTGCATCCCGCAGGAGGCGCCAGCCGGTGCGATGCCACGGCCAAATACGCCGTTCTCCAGATGCACTTCCACTTCAACCGTTGGCCAGCCGCGGGAATCCCACACGCGACGACCACGTACATTTTTAATTCGACTCATAACCCGCTCTCCTTCCTCCAGAATAATGTGATGTCTTTCAATGTCGTAAATTGACGTTCCAACAAGGCGCAACTGATGCGGCGTACGTTTTGCGCCTGACCTTCAGTCAAATATTCAACCGGTGATTTGCCGTCGACACGTGCCAGCGTCAGGCACGGCAATAACGTGGCGACGCGATTTTCAAACCCATCGATAGATTCCCAGCGAATGCAGTTGAAATAGCGTTGATATAAATTTTCAAAGCAGAGCATTAATTGCTGCCGGGCCACACATGTGTTGGCGGCAATGGTTTTTAATAAGAAATGGTTTAAACAAAAGGCGAGATCAAAGGCCGGGTCTCCGTACCATGCGCATTCGGCATCCAGAATGACCGGCCCCGTTGGGCCACGTAATATGTTTTTCGGGCTGATATCACCGTGAACCAGCGCCAGCTTTGTTGATTGCGTTCTCTCTAATACCGCCTGAATAAAAACGCTATATTTCGGGTGAACCCGAGAAGTTTCCCCCAGATAGGGATCAAGGCGCAGCGAAAAGAAATTGTCGTCATACGCAAATACTTTTGCCAGTTCACTGTTGTTCGCGGTTTGCTGATGAATTTTTCCTAATACCTCACCCATCTCCCCGGCAAAATTCACGTCGATGACGCCCTGCAAAAGTTGCGATTTCCAGTTAGCAAAATGTTCGGCGGGTAGATAATCCATCACAAAACAGAGCGCCTCTCTGTCTACACCCTGAATATGCGGTACGGCATCAGGCGCGATGTGCGACACGGTTTTCATCCAGTCAATTTCTGCAAAGACCCGCTCAAGCGGAGCATGCCACTCTTTTGCCACTTTCAGTTTTGGCAGCGCTTGTTTCAGGCAAAAATGTTTTTCACCCATGCTGACTTTCAAAATGTTGGAGGAAACGCCGCCCGTTAACGGCTTCACGAGCAGCGTTTCGTTGTCATGAATTAATCCCATCGTGTGCAACACATCACGTATGGCATCCTGATTGGCTGAAAGATCGTTAAAACGCGTTTCCATGCATACACCTGTTATTAACTTGTTTTTTCATAGGATTCAAACACGTCATAAATATGCGGCAATAGTATTCCAGCGGAAACGTAATCCGCGACGTATCATACCTGTCGGTATATCTTTCATTCTCAAATGTTAGCCATGTTAATAATCATGAATAACATTTTCTGACTCGGTTTTTTAACGGTTATCTGAATTGACATAATTTATGCACACGTGTGCATTGGCGTCAATCAATCTGCGGGAAAAATATGTTGATGAGAGTCTCATTTAAAATCAACTTGATGTATCTTATTGATATTAAATGTCTTATTTAAGTGTGATCAAAGTCTTGTTTCAGGAAATAACGCTTTTGGATAAGGTTTGTAGTGGATGTTTTGTGAGGAATTAAACGCTTTCGACGCGGGGGCATGGCCATAGTGGGAATGCGTCAAAAAACAAGGCTGACGCCCGTAAATATGACCGAGAGTTATAAAAGCACAAATTATTTAGTAATGATCGAAATATGGCCGTTTCGCTCGAGGATGGCATATTTAATATCATCAAGTTTATCGACGCCCTGGTTGTTGCGGGCTGACACCATAATGTCGTCATAAGTGATGTCCGCCTCTTTCATCTTTTTCAGCAGCAACTGTCCGTTTTCCACCAGCACCACCGGGGCACCGTCGATCGCGTCTTCAGCATTATTAATGTACTTTTTGACGAGGCCGAACAGGATATCGACCACCACCAGGGTAATGATGGTCAGCGCCGCCCCGGTGACGGAAAAATCACTCCCGAGCAGCGCCTGTTGGGTGGCTTCACTGATAATTAACAGCAAAATCAGGTCAAAAGAGGTCATCTGCAACAGGGCTCTGCGCCCGGCAATTTTAAACACCACCATCAGAACCAGATACACCGCGACAGCACGCAAGACCATTTCCATGACGCCATCCTTAAGGGTAGATAAACTGCCAAAGTGTGATGCCGGGTAGGCTTTCAACCTCGATTTGTGAGCTGATACTGCCGGGAGAAAGCGGAGTCAGGCCCAGCCAGAGCGTAAACGTACTGCCGGGATAAAGGCCCCGGTATTCCAGCCGTAGCGCGCCGTTCTGGCTGGTCATACTGCTGGGTTGGGGCTGTAACGTGCGAATTTCGTAACGCTGCATAAAGTCACCGCCGAGGGTGACAGTTAGTCGCCCCTGTTGAGGCACGTTACTGTTCACCACCATGTTCATGTCACTTTGCAGGCGGCCGAAGCGCTGATAATCCACGGTCAGTTGCCCGTTGTGATTGTGTGCCGTTTTGTCGCTTAAGTATCCCTCGGAAAACAGGCCGCCAAGCGCTGCAATCACAATCAACAGCAGTGCAAGGGCACCGTACTTTTGGGTACGCGCTTCAAAACGAAGCCAGAAAGGATTTTCTTTGACGGGATGATGGTGCATGGGCGGTTCACTCTCTTTCACCTTGCTCTCTCCATCGGACAAGAAGTTAAGAGTATGGAACACAATGCCGCGTTTTGCCGTCAGGCTGAATCACGCGGCGAAGACCAGGATTAACGGGGCAGGGCGATACGTGGTTTAACCCGGTCATGCAGCGCCGGATTGTCACTCTCATCTTTCAGTTTCACACCGGTGAGCCTGCGCAAAAAAGCCTGCTCCAGCAGCCAGGCGAGCTTAAACGCGGCGGCCTCAAACTGCAGCCCCTCCGGGCGAATGTTGGAGATACAGTTACGTTCAGACTCCAGCCGCTTGCGCGCCGGTTTCCACGTCAGATAAACCCCTAAGCTGTCCGGTGAGGATAAACCGGGACGTTCACCAATCAGGATCGCCACCGCTTTGCTGTTGAGGGTTTCGCCGATGTCATCACCCAGCGCAACGCGGGACTGATGCGCCAGCACCACCGGGCCGAGCGAAAGCCCGAGGGTTTGCAAATAGGGCAGCAGGGCGGTGATGAGGCCCACTGACTGGCGATGAACGGCATGAGAAGAGAGGCCGTCGCCAATCACCAGCAGCAGATCGTGAGGTGACGTGCGGCTGGCGGTCAGCTCTGCGCGGCTTTGATCGCTGAGCTGGCGCCCCAAATCCGGGCGATTGAGATAGACGTGCCTGTCGGTTGCCGCACTGTGCGCTTCCAGGGTTTTCAGGCCCAGTGCCTGAAGCTGTCGGGCAAGGCTTTCGCTGTCGAAGGGCTGGTGGATGGCATCCCGGGCCTGCGCATGGGCCAGCCCAAAGTTGAGCACCTCGCGGGTTGGCAGGCTGGCGCCGCTACGGCCCAGGGCAATGCGGGCATCGGTAAATTCCCGCAGCAGGGTCCAGGCATCAGGGGGATTCATGCGGGTGCTCCTTGTGGCAGGGCGCTGAGTAGCGGATGGTTGGCCCCCGTCAGGCGGAGCTGCCCGTGAGCGTCAATGATCTGCATGCGGGTTAACCAGTCGGCAAATTCCGGGGCATGTTGCAGCCCGAGCAGGCGGCGAGCATAGAGCGCATCGTGGAATGACGTGCTCTGGTAGTTGAGCATAATATCGTCTGCGCCCGGCACGCCAATCAGGAAGGTCAGTCCGGCGTTACACAACAGCGTAAGCAGCGTGTCCATGTCATCCTGGTCGGCTTCTGCATGGTTGGTGTAACAGACGTCGCAGCCAATCGGCAGCCCCATCAGCTTGCCGCAGAAATGATCCTCCAGCCCGGCGCGGATAATCTGCTTACCGTCGTAGAGATATTCCGGCCCGATAAACCCGACCACCGTGTTGACCAGCAATGGGCTGAAGTGGCGCGCCACGGCGTAGGCGCGGGCTTCACAGGTTTGTTGGTCGACGTCGTAATGAGCATTGGCCGACAGGCAACTGCCCTGACCGGTTTCAAAATACATTACGTTATGACCGAGCGTGCCGCGTTTCAGGCTGAGCGCGGCTTCCTGGGCCTCTTTCAGCATCGCCAGATTGATGCCAAAGCCACTGTTTGCCGCCTCGGTCCCCGCCACCGACTGGAACACCAGATCGACCGGCGAGCCGCGCTCAATCAATTGCAACGTATTAGTGACATGGGTTAACACGCAGGATTGTGTGGGGATGCTGAAACGGTTGATGATGTCAGCCATCATATGGTTGAGCCTGTCCAGCACCGGCAGGCTGTCACTGGCCGGATTAATACCGACCACCGCATCGCCGGCACCATACAGCAGGCCATCAAGCATGCTGGCGGCAATGCCTTTTAAGTCGTCAGTCGGGTGGTTGGGCTGCAGGCGCACGCTGAGGTGGCCGGGCAGGCCGATGGTGTTACGAAAGCGGGTTACCACGCTGCATTTGCTGGCGACCAGAATCAAATCCTGATTACGCATCAATTTACTCACCGCAGCCGCCATTTCCGGCGTAATCGCTGGCGCCACCGCGCTCAGGACGGTGCTGTCGGTGGCATCTGCCAGCAGCCAGTCACGAAAATCGCCCACCGTCAGGTGGCGAATTGCGCTGAAGGCATCGGCGTTGTGCGTGTCGATAATCAGCCGGGTGACTTCATCGCTTTCATAAGGAATAAGCGGGTTGTCGAGGATCTCGCGCAGCGGGAGATCGGCGAGGGCTATTTTGGCCGCCATGCGTTCTTCCGCCGACTGCGCGGCCACGCCGGCGAGCACATCCCCGGAACGTGCCGGGGAGGCTTTTGCCATCAGTTCTTTCAGGCTGGCGAAACGGTATGTCCGGTGCGCCAGAGTTGTCTTGTACATTCCGTCTCCTCAGGAGAGAGCACGCAACTGCGGGTCCAGCGCAGCCCGTTCACGGGCGGACGCCGTTTTACGGAACCACATATAACCGCCGAGCATCATCAGCGCGAAAATTAGCGCCAGTAGCGTGTTGTACCAGACCATCGCCACCAGGCAGAGCACCGCCATGCCCAGCGCAAACGCCGGTGCAATCGGGAACAGCGGCGCTTTGAACGGGCGCACCAGGTTTGGCTCGCTGCGGCGTAATTTGAACAACGCGGCCATTGAGGTGATATACATAACAATAGCGCCGAATACCGACATCGTCACAATGCATGCGGTCAGTGGCATCCCGCTGATGGTAATCAGAGAGTCGGAGAAGATGGCGGCAATACCGACCACGCCACCGGCGAGAATGGCCAGATGTGGGGTGCGGGTTTTGCGGTTCAGGTTCGCAAGACTGGCCGGGAGATAGCCTGCGCGGGCCAGCGAGTAAATCTGTCGTGAGTAGCCCATGATGATGCCGTGAAACGACGCCACCAGACCAAACAGCCCCAGCCAGACCAACATATGCAGCCAGCCGCTGCTGTCACCCACCACGACTTTCATCGCCTGCGGCAGAGGGTCGTTGATGTTTGACAGCGTGCGCCAGTCGCCCACGCCACCGGCAAACATCATCACGCCCACTGCCAGTACGGTGAGAGTCAGGATGCCGCCGCCCAGTGCCCGAGGAATAGTGCGCTGCGGATCTTTGGCTTCTTCTGCCGCCATCGACGCCCCTTCAATGGCGAGGAAGAACCAGATAGCAAACGGAATAGCCGCAAACATGCCCGGCAGGGCCAGCCCGCTGAAACTGTCTGCGCCTGCCCAGCCGTGAGCGGTGAAGTTATCCCATGAAAAGCCCGGTGCGACCACGCCCATAAAGACCAGCAGCTCGAATATGGCAAGCAGAGTGACTATTAATTCAAACGTTGCCGCTATCCCAACGCCCAGAATATTTAACGTCATGAAAATCACGTACGCGCCGCAGGCGACCCATTTGGGATCGAGTGAGGGAAACTGCACGTTCAGGTAAGCCCCAATCGCCATCGCAATAGCCGGAGGGGCAAACACAAACTCTATTAAGGTCGCGAAGCCGGCAATAAATCCGCCGGTGGGGCCAAATGCCCGATAAGCATAAGCGAAAGGGCCGCCAGCATGGGGGATAGCCGTCGTTAATTCGGTAAAGCTAAAAATAAAAGCGCAGTACATGGCGGCAATCGCCAGCGCGACAATCAGGAAGCCCAGCGTCCCCGCCTGCGACCAGCCATAACTCCAGCCAAAATATTCGCCTGAGATTACCAGCCCAACGGCAATACCCCACAAACGGAAGCTGCCGAGTGTTCTTTTTAGTGTGGTTGATTCGGTGATCATCATTTACTGCCTCGCCATTAAACACAGTAATGGCGTAGGTGCAAAGGCGATGCCAGATTCAATAAATCTTGAATATTCATTAGGTTGTTTTTATTTAACTGGCGCTGCCAGGTAAAACAGGAACAGGATGCACCGCAGGCAGTCAGCGCCTGGTGCAGCGCGCCCTGAATTGGTGAAGGGCTTCCATCATCAATATTATGTGGGATGGGGGATCGTTTTGTGCGGTTTGTCAGTGCTTCTCTCCCTCACGTTTTACAGCGATAACATTGCTCAATGAGAATGAAACAGCCACCGCGATGACAGGGTCCGGCTGAAAATCGATGAAGCGTATCCGTAAGGCCGGGGCGACGCGCAGGGATGCGCGGCGAGGGCGACTTTACAGGGACGTTACCTTCGCCCGTCCCCGATAAGCCTGAAGGCATACGCTGACAAAATTGCCTGGAGCAATTTTGAATAGCGCTTGCGCTAGCCCTGAAAGGGTGAGCCCCAGGGATGGGGCGAATAGTGGACCGCGCCAGCGGCGATTTTCCTGGCCGGGAGCCCGGGTCGCCAGGGTGGTGGCGGTGAACCACCCTGGCACGTTCACGGGTTCTGGCGTGACAGAAAAGCAAAGAACATAAAGTGAACGGAACGACCCTCAGAGCCGCATGTTCCCCTTACCCTGGCGCTGCCAGGATAACTACACGCTCTCCGCCAGCTCGAACATACCGTAGGGGTGGATTTGCAGGTAGTAGCTATCCCCCACATCGGGTTGCAGACGCGTAGCATTCACCTGCAACAAAATACGCTGACCGTGCCACTCCACAATCACCTCATACTGCGGTCCCATATAGGCGACGTGCTGAATGACGCATTTCTGGCTCTCCTCGCCGTGCTCGCCAAGGGTGATGGCCTCCGGGCGTACGCCCACCGTCCCCGTACCCTGCGCGGCAAAATGGGTAGGCTTCGGCAAACGGTAACCGTAAATATCCACACTATCCTGCTGGAAGGTCGCCGGGAACAGGTTGGCATCGCCCATAAAGCTTGCCATAAAGCGCGATGCGGGCTGGCGGTAGAGATCCTGCGGCGAGCCCATCTGCATAATCTTGCCTTTGTTCATCACCAGTACGGTATCGGACACCGCGAAGGCCTCGCTCTGGTCGTGGGTCACATACAGTGAGGTGATGTTGAACTGCTTTTGCAGCTCGCGAATTTTATCGCGCATGCTGCGACGCAGGTTGGCATCGAGGTTACTCAGCGGCTCATCAAACAGGAGCACTTTAGGCTTCAGAATTAACGCACGGGCCAGCGCCACACGCTGTTGCTGCCCACCGGAAATCTGATCCACAAAGCGGTCTTCGAAGCCTTCCAGATCCACCATCGCCAGCGCCTCTTTGACGCGGGTTTTGATCTCTGCGCGCGGAACGCCAAGCATCTTGAGGCCATAACCGACGTTCTCGCCCAGCGACATATGGGGAAAGAGGGCGTAGGACTGAAACACCATGCAGATGTCACGCTGTTGAATAGAACGGTGTGTGACATCTTCGCCATCAATGAGAATTTGCCCGCCGGTGGGTTTTTCCAGCCCGGCGACCAGGCGCAGCACGGTGGTTTTTCCGCATCCCGAAGGGCCAAGCAGGCTGACCATCTCACCTTGTGGAATGGCGAGATTGATGCTTTCAATCACCGTGTTGCTGCCGAATTGCTTATTAACGTTGCGCAATTCAACGAAATGTTTTTGTGTCATGGTCATGCTCCGTTACGCCTGGTTCTTGGCTTTAGAACGGGAGATACGCGCCTCACCGATCAGCCAGTCAAAAATGAAGATGATGGCGAGCATCACCACAATAAGGATTGAGCCATAGGCAATGGCCACGCCATACTCGCCGTCTTCCACACGGTTCAGGATGTAGGCCGTTGCCACGCGGGTGTCCGGGGTGACCAGGAAGACGATGGCGCTGACGGTGGTAATGGCGCGAACAAAGCTGTAAATCAGCGCGGACAAAATGGCCGGGCGCAGCAGCGGCAGCAGGATCTGCGTAATGGTACGCAGTGACCCGGCGCGCAGGCTGAGCGAGGCTTCATCCAGCGATTTGTCTATCTGACCGAGGCCCGCGATACCGGCACGAATCCCCACCGGCACGTTACGCATCACCATCGACATAATCACAATCGCCGCGGTACCGGTGATGTAAACCGGCGCACTGTTAAAGGCGAGGATGTAGGAGACGCCTGCCACGGTGCCCGGTACGGCAAAGCACAGCATGGTGGTGAACTCGATGGTCTTTTTACCTTTGAACTGCTGGCGCACCACAATCCAGGCGATCAACAGACCAAACGCGGCGGTGATCGGTGCGGCAATACCGGCATAAAGCAGCGTATCAAGCAGTGAAGGCCATGCCCCGTCGCTCATTCCCTGGCCGAACAGTTTGATGAAGTTGTCCAGCGTCAGGGTGTAATCCACGCCCCAGTTGACGGTGAAGCTGCCGTAGAAAATGCTGCCGTAAAGCAGGGCATTAAAGGCCACCCAAATCGTCAGCAGCGCAATCACGGTCCAGACCAGGGTGACCGGCAGGGGCTGCACATCGCCACGGTAGGATTTCCCGGAGACCGTCACGTAAGAGCGTTTGCCAATCCACATGTACTGCACGCAGAACACCAGCAGAGAGAAGAGCAGCAGGAAGGCACCCAGCGTGCTCGCCGCCTGATAATCAAGCTGCGAACCGGTGATGTAGAAGTAGATCTGCGTTGCCAGTACGTCAAAGTTTCCGCCCAGTACCAACGGGTTACTGAAGTCGGCCAGCGACTGCACCACCACGATCAGGAAAGCGTTCGCCAGCGCCGGTTTCAGCAGCGGAACGAAAACGCCGTTAAAGGTCTGCCAGCGGCTGGCGCGCAGCGTGTAAGACGCCTCTTCCAGTGAAGGGTGTATCGTTTTGATGGCCCCGTCGATGATCATAAAGGCCATCGGGGTAAAGGCCAGCACCTGCGCCAGCCAGATGCCGGTAAAGCCATACAGCCAGTTGGTGTTGGTCAGTCCAAACCAGTCGACCATCAGCTCGGTCACGTAGCCGGAACGCCCCATCATCAGCGTCACGCCTAAGCCCACCACGAACGGCGGGGTGACGATAGGCAAAATGGAAAACACGCGACCAATAATGGCGCTGCGTTTGGCAATGCGCGTGGTGTAAATCGCCAGCACCAGACCGAAGAAAGTACAGCCGACGCCAACGGCCATCGCCAGCCAGATGGAGTTGAGGATCACCTGAATGATGTGCGCCTGCGAGAGCACGCTCATAAAGGCCAACGGGGCAAACTCGCCGCTGTCGGTGGTGAACATCGGAATAAATATGGCGATGCTCGGCCAGACGATAAAGATGCTGATCCCCGCCACAATCGTGATCAGCGAGCCAATGACGAAACGGTCACCGCCAAGCCACTCCAGACGGGTCAACGCCAGCGTCATCACCGCGCCTAACGCGACGAACAGCACGATGCTGGCATAGCCCAGCCCACGGCCTTCAACCGTGGCGCTGATCGCCACAAAGGCGATGCACAGCAGTGCCCAGGCAGCATCAAAGTAGTGGCGGCCGCGCTGCTCACGTTTCGCTTCACTGAGCGGGCGCAGCACCAGCACGGTGGGGAGCAAGTACCATAACCAGCTAACGTTAAGGTGTGACCAGCCGTAGGCCGCGAGAATTTCATCGGACGTTGAGTCGGTCAGGCCGTAATCCAGGCTCCAGCTCGGCAGCAGGGCAAACGCCAGCCAGCCGAGTAAAACCCAAAGGAAGACCGCATCCCGTTTTTTGGCGGGATGGAGAGTGAGTGTGTGTGACATAAGCGTTCCGGTGTTGTAGGCCGGGTGGGGCGGTTGCGCCTTCACCCGGCAAATGCTGCAGGTGTGGGTTTATTTGCCCATCTTCACATCGCTAACCCATTTATTAATCAGCGCCTTACGTACGTCCGTGGAGCCGTATTTATCCATGTCGTAACTGATCAGTTTCAGGTCATCGAGTTTCAGTGAGTTCGGCGACGTCTCTGCCGTGGTGTTGGTCAGAATCTGGTAAGACTTGCCTTTTTTCCACGCCAGTTCCTGTGCTTCTTTGGAGAGCGCCCAGTCAACAAACAGTTTGGCGTTATCAATGTTACGCGCCCCTTTCAGGATACTGATACCGCCGATTTCATAGCCGGTGCCTTCACAAGGCGAGATCAGCTCCAGCGGTGCGCCTTGCTCTTTTTCCAGTGAGTAATCATGCAGGAAGCCGATACCAATTGCCGTTTCACCACGGGCGGCGTTGCGCGCCGGGGCAATGCCGGATTTGGTGTACTGTGAGACGTTGCTGTTGAGCTGTTTCAGGTAATCAAAGGCCTGATCTTCGCCCCACAGCTGGACAAAGGTCGCCAGTGCGGTGTAAGCGGTGCCGGAGCTTTGTGGATCGGCAATCTGAATCTCGCCTTTGTATTCCGGTTTGGTCAGATCTTTCCAGCATTTTGGCACCGGCAGGTTTTTCTCTTTCAGGCGCTGAGTGTTCACGCCAAAGCCGAGAATACCAACGTACACCGCTGAGGAGAGGTTGCCTTTCACTTTCGCCGGGTCACGGAATTTTTCCATCACCTGATCAAGGTTCGGGGATTTATAAGCCTGCAGCAGACCCATTTCTCCTGCCTGAGATTGAGGGTCGAGGGTGCCACCGTACCAGACGTCAGCCTGCGGGTTTTTCTTCTCAGCATCGACCTTCGCCAGCGTGCTGCCAGAGCCGTTACGAATGAATGAGGTTTTGACGTTGTACTTTTCGCCAAAGGCCTGCGTTTCCGTTTCACACATTTCGTTGGTGGCGCTGCAATAAACCACCAGACGACCTTCTGCTTTGGCAACGCCGCTAAAGGCGGAAAGCGCAAGGCCGGTTGCAACCAGGGTAGAGAGTAGGGTGACTTTCATTATCTTTTCCTTCTTATGAGGTACCAGGACTGCGTGATGTTGCAATGCCCGCCATCAACAGCGGCATCAGTAATAAACCCATCAGTACGGCGGCGATGGAGAGCAAACTGAACATCCCCGACCAGCCGTAGTGTTCAATAATTTGTGACAGCGGCCAGCCCGCCAGTGCGGCCCCCAGATAGGCGAAAATGCCAAGAAAGCCGGTTATCGAGCCTGCCGCAGCCTTGTGTCCGCATTCGACGGCGGCAAGACCAATTAACATTTGCGGCCCAAAAACAAAAAAGCCCACCGTGAAAAAGCACATTGCCAACAAGGCATAGTGGTGTACCGGCGCCAGCCAGAGCGCGGTTACTGAGACAATCAGCCCCAGGGTAAAGAGCAAAATCATCGGTGCGCGCTGCCCGCTGAACAGCAGGTCAGAGCCCCATCCGGCAAACAGCGCCCCCAGCAGGCCGCCGATTTCAAACAGCATCACCGTGGCGTTGGCGCTCAGTAAGTTGACGCCGTGGCTTTCCGACAGCCAGAGATTGCCCCAGTCATTGAGCGCAATACGGATCAGATAGACCAGTACATAAGAGAAGCCCAGCAGCCAAATCAATGGGTTTCGCAGCACCGTCTCACGCAGCATCTGCCATAAGCCCATCGGTGGGCTTTGTTGCTCCTGGCGCAGCTCCAGCGGGTCGTGCCGCCATTCGCCTACGCTCGGTAGTCCCTCTTCCTGCGGTGTCCCCCGCAGTTGCATGGTTAACCACACGCCGAGTGCCATGCTGATAATCCCCGGTGTCAGCATCGCGGCCTGCCAGCCCCACCAATGGGCGGAAAAGGCACATATCAGCGGAATAATGGCTCCGCCAATGTTGATCGACATGTTCCAGCAGCCCCACCAGAAACCGCGTTCATTGCGCGAATACCAGTGGGTCAACAGTCGTGCGCAGGGCGGCCAGCCCCAGCCCTGGAAAAAGCCGTTTAACGTCCAGACAACCAGCAGCAACGGCAGTGAATCCCCAAAGGCAAACACCACGTTCAGCAGCCCGGTGGCAAACAGCCCGCAGCCCATAAAAGCGCGCTGCCCGTGACTGTCATGCCACAATCCTGCGGCAAATTTCGACAGGCCATAGCTCAGATAAAACAGCGACCCCAGCAGGCCGATGTCGCCTTTGTCGAGACCCAAATCACTTTGCAGCGCCGGCAGCACGTAGTTCACGCTTTTGCGCGTGAGGTAAAACGCGGCGTATCCCACCACCATGGAGAGCAACAGACGCGAGCGCTGCGTTCGGTAACGGTGGTCAATGTCAGTTGGCGAGATGGCGTGCATAACGGTCTCCAGTTGCGCTGACTATAGGTAAGCGCAGATGAAAGGGGATGAGAGAAACTCCCCAGGTGACTAAGACTTTTTCCTGGTCAGCGTGGGGTTTGTTGCAAAATTGTGGGCAAGTTAACAGTTACGCATGTTCCCTGGCGGGATTCGAGGGTCAGTTCACCGCCGAGAGCATGGACGCGCTCGCGCATGCCCTGAATACCAAAACCGGGCATTTTCTCGGCCGTGATGCCGATGCCGTTGTCATGCACTTCAAGGCATAAGCGGCCATCTTGTTCGCTAAGGCGGATGCGCACCTGGCTGGCGCTGGCGTGTTTACAGACGTTATTGAGCAACTCTTGCAACAGTCGATAGAGGGTAAAGACCAGGGTCTCGCTGGTGGGTGGGGCACTGAGTCGGTAATCAAAATGACAGTCAATGCCGCGCTCGGCGAAAGCAAACTCGTTAACCAAATGGTGCAGCGCTTCCTGTAAGGAGAGTTCATCCAGTACCGGCGGTCGGAGCTGGCGCAGTAACTGGCGGGTGGAGTGGTGGATGCGCCGGGCCAGCGCATTAATCTGTTCGGCGGCTTCCAGCGCCTGAGGCGTGTCGCCGGCTCGTTTCACTAACTGCGACTGGATTTGAATGGCGGTGATGTTCTGACCGATTTCATCGTGTAACTCACGGGCAAGGCTTTTGCGCGTATCCTCTTCCGTGTGAATCAATTTTTCCGCCAGGGCCTGGCGTGCGTGCAGTTCGCCTTCCAGCCGGCGGCGATAGTGGTCGAGATTAAGAGCCAGATGCTGCTGGCGGCTGATGGCGATCCCAAGCCCAATACCCAACAGCGCCTGGGTGGCGAGGAAAATCTCCAGCTCCAGCAAATCGGTAAAACCGACCCCGACCTGACGGGCAAGGGTAATGAGCATGCTGCCGAGCAGGCCCGACATGACGCCGCCCTGCCAGCCAAATTTCCATGCCATCACCACGTTGGGCAAGAACACCACAATCAGCAACAGGCGTTCTATCTGCGGTGAGAGCACCATCTGGGTGCCAATACCGATGATGAAAAAGAGGCTGCACCAGATAATCAGCGAGGTGCGCAGCGGCGGCGCGAGGGTGTCGAGCCCCAGCAGATGATGGCGATGCTGCTGGCGCAGGAACTCGAAAATCAGATAGGTAAAAGGGGTAAGCAGGACGCCGCCGGTAAACGAGGCCAGCCCGGCAAGCAGTATGGGGCTATGTAGAAACGGGGCCAGTAGCAGCGTATGAAGCAGCGCAGTCACGGTCACTGCTGCTAACACCAGAGTGAGTCGCTGCCAGTAGAGCGGGAATCGGTGCCAGTACCGCTGGGTGAAGAACGCCGGCAGCAAACTGATAAAGGGGGCGGCGAGCATCGTGAAACCGTTTATTAACTGTTCGCTGTAAAGCCAGAAAATCAGCGCCAGTTGCGGGAGCAACAGCGCAGGCCAGAAGCGGCGGGAAAGCAGAATTAACAAAGCCAGATAGACGCCATGGGGCAGGAACAGCACAGCCTGTTGACCGTTATGGGTCAGGTAGAAGCTGAGCGTCCACAGCATCAGCCAGCCCGGCCCCCAGGCCAGAATGATAAACAGCGATATGACGCCGTGACGCAGCGATCGCGACATCAGTGGCTGGCCAGAAGGTTATTGTTGAGCGCGAAATGCACCAACTCGATGGTGCTGTTGCAACTGAGTTTGCCGAGCACGTTAGCCCGATGGACATGCACGGTTTTGTGGCTCAACGCCAGTTTGAAGGCGATCTCTTTGACGCTGTCACCTTTCACCAGTAAATCAAACACTTCTCGCTCGCGAGGAGTAAGGGTTGAGAGGACTTTAACCGGTTGGACGTCACCACGTAGCGCTTTAAGGGCGTCGGCGCAGAGATAGTGACCGCCGAGGCCGACAGAACGGACCGCACGCACCAGCTCTTCGGGGCCACAGCGTTTTGTCAGATAGCCGCTGGCACCCGCGTCCAGTGCACTTTGCACAAAGGCGGGGGTGTCATAGATACTGAGAATGATCGCGCGAAAGTTTGGCCGCTGCTGACGCAGACGTTTTAGCAGGCTGAGGCCATTTTCATCCGGCATGGCGACATCCAGCACCGCGACATCAACATCGTCTTTCAATAACGCAGGCCAGGCGTCAGCGGCAGTGCTGTATTGTCCGCTGACGGTGAGATCGTCCTCAAGGCCCAGTAACTGAGCAAACCCGGATCTCACTACAACATGATCATCCACCAGAACCACACGTACCATAACGCACTCTCGCCAGCCGAAAGCTTTATCATGCCGTCTGGTTCAGGGCTGGCAACGTTCAGGTCTGCGATATGCAATCGATGTAACATAATTGCAATATTTACCGCTTCTTATACGGTAATAAGACCGCCCTCAGGCGGCCGTCTCGTCAAGATGCACGCCGATATAACGCTCATAGCGATTGGCTTTCAGGCGCGTTAAATCCACCAGTACCAGGCCATCTACACAATTATTGAAATCCGGGTCGCAGCCAAAGTCGATAAACTGCACGCCACCGGGTTCGCATAATTCAGAATACTGTTTGTACAGCGGCGGGATTGCGCAGCCAAGATTGCCCAACATCGATTTCAGACGGGTGAGATCTTCGGTGTAATCTTCGCCAGTAAATTGCGCCAGTACGTCCGGGAGGGTGGCAGGCCAGGGGCGGCGAGAAGCTGCCAGCGGCCAGCTTGCCGGGAACCAGAGGCGATAGAAGGCCACTAACAAATCCCGTGCGGCAGGCGGGAAGCCGCCGGATATCGACACCGGGCCGAACAGATAGCGATACTGCGGATACCGCGCCAGGTAAGCGCCAATGCCGGACCATAAATAGTCGAGGCCGCGACGGCCCCAGTAGCGCGGTTGAATAAAGCTGCGCCCCAGTTCGATACCGTGCTCAAGGACGTCGGACATCCGCTCGTCATAATGGAACAAGCTGTGACTGTAGAGACCCTCCGGACCGCGTTTTTCTACCTGACGCGCGGTCGGCATAAAACGGTATGCGCCGACGATTTCCAGATCGGTTTCGTCCCACAGGATCAGATGCAGATAATCATCATCATACTTATCCGTGTCGCGACGCTTGCCACTGCCCTCGCCAACGGCACGGAAGGCGATTTCACGCAGGCGGCCCAGTTCGCGCAGCAGCGGCACATCTTCCTGGCCCTGACGTTGCCAGAGGTAAATCATTTTGCCATCAGCGGTGCGGCCAAGGCACTCCGCACGGCTTAGCTCCCGACGCAATGTCGCTCTGTCTTCCGGGCGTGCAATCGCACACTCGGTTTTGAAGACGCCCGGCACCTTTTTGCCCAGTCGACGCACGTGTTTGCGGCATTTATCCGCTACGTCGCGCGCGGACAGGGAAGGGGACTGCCAGCTGTCCCAGGGAATGCGCTGGCCGATGGTAATCGGTAAGGGGGTGCCGCGGCGGCGGAACATCTGTTGCATGAGCAGCAGCATCGGCAGCGTATCGGAAAGCAATGCCGCGCCATAGAACAGCGGACTGTTACGCGCGTTGATCCACATCGGCAGCAACGGCGTGCGGAATTTTTTTGCCAGTTTCACAAAACCCGGATGCCATTTACCGTCGCGGATCCCTTTGCGGGTCAGACGTGATACTTCACCAGCCGGGAAAAAGATCAGCACGCCGCCGCTTTGCAACTGGTTTTCCATTTGCTGAAGAGAGGCTTTGCGCGTGCGTCCGCCCATGTTGTCGACGGGAATAAACAACGAACTGAGGGGTTCAAGATGGCTGAGCATCCTGTTGGTTACCACTTTCACATCCCGGCGCACGCGTGAAACGGCATACAGCAGCGCCAGTCCGTCCAAAGTGCCTGTCGGATGGTTAGAAACAATCACCAGTGGGCCATGCTCGGGGATCTGTTCGATGTCGTGGGCGGGGATGGTGCAGCGGATCTGCAAGTGCTCCAGGACCTGCTCAACCATATCCAGACCTTTCAGGTGCGGGTGGCTGGCGGCAAACTGCTGAAACTCTTTTTCGTATAACAGATGTCTGAGCAGATTTTTTTGCCAGGGCGCGGGTTTGGCCTGGGGCCAGAGGTCATCAAGAACGCTATCGAGACTAAACATGGTATCTCCTCCTGCCGTCTTGCGATGACAGTAGAAGCTGCGGATGACACTTACATTTCACCTTTGTGAATAAATGACCATCTCGTTAACCACATTAAGATGGCCCGACAGGTCCCGTCGGGCCTGAGGGCTTACAAAATCTTACGTTCGGCGAGGTCGAGGGCGAAGTAGCTGAAGATAAGATCCGCACCTGCGCGTTTGATGGCGCCGAGGCTTTCTAGGATCACTTTGTCTTCATCAATGGCGCCCGCCTGGGCGGCAAATTTGATCATCGCGTACTCGCCGCTGACCTGATAGGCCCCCAACGGTAAGGTGGTGCGTTCACGGATATCGCGCAGGATATCCAGATAGGCACCTGCCGGTTTCACCATCAGACAGTCTGCGCCTTCGGCTTCGTCAATTAGCGACTCGCGAATGGCTTCACGACGGTTCATCGGGCTCATCTGATAGGTTTTGCGATCGCCCTTCAGCGCAGTACCGGCCGCTTCACGGAACGGGCCATAGAAGGAGGAGGCAAATTTTGTGGAGTAGGACATGATGGCGGTATCGGTAAAACCGGCTGCGTCGAGCGCCTGACGAATGGCCTGTACCTGGCCGTCCATTGCCGCTGACGGAGCGATAAAGTCGGCACCCGCCGCTGCCGCTACCACGGCTTGTTTGCCGAGGTTTAACAGGGTGGCATCATTGTCGACGCCGTGGTCGCAGAGCACACCACAATGGCCATGCGAGGTGTATTCGCAGAAACAGGTATCGGACATGACGATCATCTCCGGCACCGCATCTTTGGCAATGCGCGACATACGCGCCACCAGCCCGTTTTCCTGCCAGGCGTCACTCCCCGTTTCGTCCGTGTGGTGAGAGATACCAAAGGTCATTACCGAGCGGATACCGGCATTAGCGATACGTTCAATTTCACGCGCAAGATGCTTTTCGGGAATGCGCATCACGCCCGGCATGGCGGTGATCGCTTTGTAATCATCAATCTCTTCTTCAACGAAGATCGGCAACACCAGGTCGTTCAGGCTCAGCGTTGTCTCTTCAAACATGGCGCGCAGCGAGGCGGATTTGCGCAGGCGGCGCGGGCGGGTGATTAAGTCTGTCATGATTTGCCTGAAGTCTTAGGAAACGTGGGGGATAGTGTATCTGAAAAAAGAAGGGTGTGTTTTACCAAAATCGCCTTTAACTGCGAGCAGGCTCGAAGGAATTGGCAGTGGCAGAATTATAGATTAGTGTGATATTTCTGTCTTGAATTAATGATGGTTTTTTATTTTTATTACAAATTACATTTATATATTAAATGCTTTTTGGTTTTAATCGGGTTTGCTTTGATATGTGTTTCGTTTTTATTAATTCATAAAGCCAGGGTGTTTCTTTTTATCTGCATGATAAATATGAGTTTTGTTATTTAAATTGCCAGTATTAATGACGGGTAAATGTAATTTGTCCGAATTCGGACTTTACGTGAACTTTAATTGAACCATTTGGTTTATGTACGGCATAATTTTCTCCGCAACGAAACTTGATTGTATTTGATGCATTAATAATTGATGGACCAACGATAATATCCCTGAGGAGGGATGACAAATGCACTCCTGGAAAAAGAAACTTGTAGTATCTCAATTGGCATTAGCCTGCACTTTGGCAATCGCTTCTCAGGCAAATGCGACGACTTACGATACCTGGAATTACATTGATAATCCTAAAACCGCTCTTGACTGGAGCAATATGGATGCGCCAGGTACAGCTAATGGCAACTATGTGAATTATAGTGGTTTTGTTTACCACAATAATGCTAATGGTGATTTTGATCAGACGTTCAACGGCGATACCGTGAATGGCACGATTTCTACCTATTATCTGAATCATGACTATACAAATGGTACTGATGGTTCAGATAACACATTGAACGTGACTAATTCAGTTATTCATGGCTCTATCACATCTCATCTGCCTATTGGGGTTGGCACTGATGGTAGTGCTTATCAGTACTCTGAATATGGTAGCGATCGTGTCATTGATGAAAACTGGCATGATGGCGATGTATTTACGCTGAATATTTCTAACTCTATCGTTGATGACGACTATGAAGCACTTTACTTCACTGATTCTTATCTTGATGGTGACGTCACGAAATCTACTCATGAAACGTTCACTACTGCGGCAGGTGAAGGTTATCCATATGAGTCAGGTCTTGGCCTTGCAGTAAATCTTGATGTTGAAAGCAATATCAATATTTCTAACAACTCTCGTGTGGCTGGTATCAGCCTGACTCAAGGTAATACAGTTAACAATACCTACACGACTGAATCCCATACCTGGGATAACAACATCAACGTTTCCAATTCTACTGTAACCTCTGGCTCAGTGACTTCACTGGAGACTTCAGGCTTCTACGGTCACTCTGCTGAACCAAGTGAATATAGTGGTAACGGTACCGCTAATGACGTTGCGCTGTATTTCAGCGATAGCGCAGCATCTAACTATTCAATGAAAAACAACGTTAACTTCGACAACTCTACGCTGCTTGGCGATGTTGTTTTCCAAAGCACCTGGAATGCGAATTTCTATCCTCAGGGTCATGATAGCAACGCTGATGGCGCGAAAGACACCAACGGCGGTTGGGCTGATGATGCGCTGAATGTTGATGAACTGAATATTACGCTGGATAACGGCTCTAAATGGACGGGTTCTGCAACTTCCGATTATGAAGCAATCGCTTCAGCGAACTGGTATGACGTTACAGGCAATAGCATTTATCCGAACTCTGTTATCGAAGGAAATGCCTGGAACCGAGTTATTGACAATGAAGTTTTCCAGAGTGGCGTATTTAATGTAGCATTGAAGAACGGCTCAATTTGGAACACCGTCAATGCGTCTAATATCGATACGCTGACTATCGATAGCGGATCTAAAGTTAATGTTGGTGATTCCTCACTCGTTTCCGACAGCATTAAATTAACAAATAACTCTCTGCTGAACATCGGCGAAGATGGTCATGTTGCGACCGATAGCCTGTCTATTGATAACAGTACCGTAAAACTGGCCGACGATATTGCCTCTGGCTGGAACTTTGATTCCGCAGCTCTGTACGCCAACACCATCACCGTAACAAATCACGGTGTTCTGGATGTGAATGTCAATGAGTTTGATGCTAATCCGTTCCAGGCTGATACTCTGAATCTGACCAGCACCACTGACACTCATCGTAATATCCATGCAGGTGTGTTCGATATTCATAGCAGCAACTATGTCATGAATACTGACCTGGTCAACGACCGCACCAACGGCAAAACCAAAGCTAACTATGGCTATGGTGTCATTGCAATGAACTCCGATGGTCACCTGACTATCAACGGCAACGGAGATATCAATGGCGGTAATGAACTGGATAACAGCGCTACTGACGACGTAACCGCTGCCAAAGGCAACTACAAAGTTCGTATCGATAACTCCACCGGTGCAGGCCGTATCGCTGACTATAAAGGTAAAGAAATTATCTATGTCAACGATAAGAACACCACTGCGACCTTCAGCGCGGCTAACAAAGCCGATCTGGGTGCTTACACCTACGAAGCTCAGCAGAAAGGTAACACCGTTGTTCTGCGTCAGCGTGAGCTGACCGACTATGCCAACATGGCGCTGAGCATTCCTTCTGCAAATACCAATATCTGGAATCTGCAACAGGATACCCTGTCTACTCGTCTGACTAATGGCCGTCATGGCATGACAGATAAAGATAACGGTGGTGCGTGGGTTAACTACTTCGGTGGTAGCTTCAACGGCGATAACGGCGTGATCGAATACGATCAGGACGTTAGCGGCATCATGGTCGGTGTTGATACCTTCGTTGAAGGCAACAATGCTAACTGGATCGTCGGTGCGGCGGCTGGTTTTGCGAAAGGTGACGTAAGCGATCGTTCTGGCAAAGTTGATCAGGATAGCCAGTCCGCATACATCTACTCTTCTGCACGTTTCGACAACAACATCTTCGTTGATGGTAACCTGAGCTACAGCCGTTTCAGCAATGACCTGTCTGCAACCATGTCTAACGGTCAGTATGTTGACGGTGATTCCACTACGGATGCATGGGGCTTCGGTCTGAAAGCCGGTTACGACTGGAAAGTTAACGACAAAGGCTATGTTACTCCGTACGCTGCTATCTCTGGCCTGTTCCAGTCTGGTGATAACTATCGTCTGAGCAACAACCTGAAAGCGGGCGATCAGGATTACGATAGCCTGCGTTATGAACTGGGCGTAGATGCGGGTTACACCTTCACCTACGGCAGCGATCAGGCTCTGACCCCGTACTTCAAACTGGCTTACGTCTACGATGACTCCAACAACACTGCGAAAGTGAACGGTGATTCTATCGATAATGGCGTTGAAGGTTCTGCGGTTCGTGTTGGCCTGGGTACGCAGTTCAGCTTCACCAAAAACTTCAGTGCTTACACTGATGCAACCTATCTGGGCGGCGGCGACGTTGAACAGGATTGGGGTGCTAAAGTTGGCGTGAAATACACCTGGTAATAAAAACTGGCAGGGAAGTTCATTTCCCTGCTATTTTCTGTTTATCAAATTCCCGCTACGGATTAGCGGGAATTTTATTTACAAGGAACGTAAATGATCTCATTAAAAAAGCCGCTTGCGGAATTCTATTCATTAGATAAATGCTTTTCCCCTCATGGCACACATTTTGAAATGCCAGAAAACACGCAGCTCTCTTTTCCAGATCGTAAACCTGACGATGTCACTCTTATTCTCTGTCAGGGTGAAATGACGATTGGCCGAAAATATAACGATATCCTTATTGGTATTGCTCAGGCCCCGTTTATCGATGGATTGAGCGCAGGTATGATTGAACGCCCCACGGAATATATTTACACCACACAAAGTTTGTGCACCGGTTATTATTTGTCTTCTCAGCGAGTGATGACGTTGCTGGATGAACATCAGCTCTGGCGCGAAGCATTTTCCTGGCTTACCTGGTGGCACCGTCTGGCGGAGACGCGAGACAACCAGCTTATTGGCAGCAGCTCATACGATCAGATTCGCTCAACGCTATTAACCATGTCTGACTGGGATGAGAATTTACGTTCACGCGTGGGAGTGATGCACTATATTCAACGTCGGACCGGGATTTCTCGCTCGGTCATTGCCGAGGTGCTTTCTGCATTACGCAAAGGCAATTACATAGAAATGTATAAAGGCAAGCTATTAAAAGTAAACCGCTTGCCTTTCGATTATTAAAATCGATGATTTAGTCAGGATGCAGGAACCACGATGGGTTTGTTGCTGCTCATTTCACTCACCAGATCGTTAACCCCATCGCTCATATTGGTAAATTTCGTCAACGGCGAGCGAGTGACGACCACAAATACGCCGACATTACTTTGCGGGATCATCGCCATATAAGTAATGAAACCACCACCGCCGCCGGTTTTCTGAATAATGCCAGGACGCCCGTCTTTGGGGGCCATATAGACCCAGCCCATCCCTAACGCGTCAGCCCTGCCCGGCACATCCATCCCAATAACACGCGTGAGTTGATGACGTTGATAAATCAGGGTCTGCATGCGGTCAGCCTGATTATTGCGATGGTAAAAGTCAGATGAAAGGAACTGTTGCATCCAGCGCATCATATCGCCTGGCGTGGAATACACTCCGCCGCTGCCAACGGCTGCCAGCGTGTTGTTACACGGGCTCGCGCCTTTTTCTGCAACCATCAGGCGCTTACACTGATCGGGAGACGGCGTAAAGGTGGTGTCCTTCATGCCCAAAGGGCGGGTGATTTGCTCTTCAAACAGCTGTGTATAGGGTTTGCCTGCCGCTTTTGCTAACGCATCCGCCAGTAGGTCAAACGCCAGGTTGGAATAGGCGGCCTGGGTGCCAGGACCGACCTTAAGTTTAGCAGTAGAAAGCCAGTTCCAGCGCTGCTGCTGCGTTGGCCAGACAAACACGTCTCTATGTGCAGCCCCGCCGGGCTGTTCACGCGGTAATGCACTGGTATGCGTCGCCAGGTTTAACAGCGTGATAGGAGATCCCTGCCAGGTCGGTACTACCGCACCGGGCGGCGCATATTTGCTTAACGGATCGTTCAGCTTGACGATGCCTTGATCAAACATTTTCACCAGCATTTCGCTGGTCATCAGTTTTGAAATCGACGCGATACGGATGACGGAATCCAGCTGCGGGCGAACGTTGGTCCCGGGTCGCGTTTCGCCAAAACTTCTGAATACTCGCTGGTTACCATCTATGGCAACCAAAGCCATACCGGTAGCGCCGCTGCCATAGAAAATATGATTGGCGTAACGATCGACAATTTCGGACGCAAAAGCCGGATCAGGGGACGTCTGCGCAGCATGGGTTGGCGTTAGCGCGCAGGCAAACAGCATGGCGGAGAAAAACAAACAACGTTTCAACGAAAGCATCCGTATCAGAAAGAGAGAGATAGAGCGTATTTATACTACCTGGCAGCGTATTGCAACGCACCGAAAAAGGCATATTTTCCGGAAATTACGTAACGATGCGTAAACATGAACTTTTTTCCTGAACATCATAGGGGCAGAGGCGTGTGGTAACCTCTTTTATTGGCAATAGAATGACGAACGGGAGCAAAAATGTCAGCTAAGCGAGTGGTGATGGTGGTGGATATGCAGCAAGGGGTGTTTGCGACCCCGCGCATTCGACGTGAACAGTGTGTAGAACTGATCAATAAACTGACGAACGCTGCGGACACGGTGATATTTATCCAGCATATCGAAGAAGGTGGACTGGAGGAGGGAAGTGCGGGTTTCCAGTTACTTCCAGAACTCTATCAGCCCGCCAGCGCGCTCTACGTCACAAAAACGGCTTGTGATAGCTTTTACAAAACGCGGCTTGAAGATGTGCTGCATGAACATAACATCACCGGGTTTGTCATGTGTGGTTGTGCGACGGACTACTGCGTCGATACCACGGTCAAAAACGGAGCCAGTCGGGGCTATGCCATAACCGTTGCCGGGGATGCCCACACCACGGCCCATCGTCCTGCGGCACAGGCTGAAACACTCATCGCCCATTACAATGATGTCTGGCGTAACCTTACCGTGCCGCAAAACCCCGTTTTTGTGAAATCCGTCGAAACAATTCTTAACGAGTGGCAGACGAACTAAGGCGCTACGCTCAGGTCTGATTATCCGTCTCTACTATGCTGGCTCCGGGTATTTTTATATCCGGGGTGAGCTTTGTCGTGTAAGCAATGCAAAAATAAGAAAGAGCAGGAGAGCATTATGTTTAAGTCTTTTTTCCCAACGCCGAAACTGTTTTTCCTCTCGGCTTTTATTTGGGCAATGATCGCCGTGGTATTTTGGCAGGCGGGTGGTGAAAGCTGGCTATTGCGCATCACGGGTGCGTCAGCGGATGTACCAATCAGCGCCGCCCGATTCTGGTCGCGCAATTTTTTGTTATTTTATGCGTATTATGCGTTATGCACCGGCTTGTTTGCGTTTGCATGGTTTTTCATCTCACCACACCGTTGGCAGCGTTGGTCCATTCTCGGGACCGCGTTGATCATTTTTGTCACCTGGTTTTTAGTCGAAGTGAATGTCGCCATTAACGCCTGGTATGCCCCTTTTTACGATCTGATTCAGACTGCCCTCAGTGCGCCTAATAAGGTCAGCATCGGCCAGCTTTATGGCGAAATAGGTACTTTCCTGTGGATAGCATTAATTGCCGTCACCGTGGCGGTGTTAAACAATTTCTTTGTCAGCCACTATGTCTTTCGCTGGCGCACGGCAATGAACGAATACTATATGGCGCACTGGGAGCAACTGCGTCATATCGAGGGCGCTGCGCAGCGTGTGCAGGAAGATACCATGCGTTTTGCGACGACTCTGGAAGATATGGGCGTCAGCTTTATCAATGCCGTCATGACCCTGATTGCGTTCCTGCCAGTGCTGGTGGCCCTCTCTCCACACGTGCCTGAGCTGCCGCTGGTCGGGCATGTTCCTTATGGTCTGGTGATTGCGGCGATTACCTGGTCATTGCTGGGGACATTTTTGCTGGCGGCGGTAGGGATTAAATTACCGGGGCTGGAGTTTAAAAACCAACGTGTGGAAGCGGCATATCGTAAAGAACTGGTCTACGGTGAAGATGATGCTGATAGAGCGAAACCGAACACCATGCGTGAACTGTTTGCTGCCGTACGTCGCAACTATTTCCGCCTCTACTTTCACTATATGTATTTCAACATCGCGCGTATTTTGTATCTGCAGGTCGATGTGGTTTTCGGCCTGATTGTGCTTTTCCCGACTATTGCGGCCGGCGCGATTACCTTTGGTTTAATGCGCCAGATAACCAACGTCTTTGAGCAGGTTCGTAGCTCGTTCCAGTATCTGATTGCCTCCTGGACAACGCTGGTTGAGTTGATGTCTATTTATAAACGTTTGCGCAGTTTTGAACATGAGCTGGATGGCCAGCCGGTCGCGCAAATGACCAACCATTTTAGCTAACGCAAGGAACACGAATGTCAGTTTGCGCGCCGCGTCTTCTCGCGACCACAATGACCCTGCTGGCGGGATGTATTCTCGCCGGTTGTACCACCAGTAAAAATACCACCACAACGCGTCCGGGGAATGCAGATCTCCCGGCGGCGCAAAGACCCCAGGACGTGGCGAGCGTGGTCCGGCAAAAAATGCCTGCCAGCGTAAAAGACAGAGAACAATGGGCAAAAGATTTGGCGACCACGTTCGACAGTCAGGGGCTGGATCCTACCCTTGAAAATATCTGTTCGGTGCTGGCCGTCGCGCAGCAAGAGTCAAACTATCAGGCCGATCCGGCTGTGGCAGGGCTGAACAAAATTGCCTGGAAAGAGATAGACCGCCGGGCCGCCAGGCTCCATATTCCGCAGTTGCTGGTCCATACCGCACTGCAGATTGAATCGCCGAATGGGAAGAGTTATAGCGAGCGCCTCGATAACGTGCGGACGGAAAAGCAGCTGAGTGAGATTTTCGACGATTTGATCGGCACGGTTCCCCTGGGGCAGAAGCTCTTCGGCTCTTACAACCCGGTGCATACCGGTGGGCCGATGCAAATCAGCATCGCTTTTGCTGAAAAGCACACCCAGGGTTACCCCTGGACGATGTCCGGAACCGTGCGTCAGGAGGTCTTTACCCGTCGCGGCGGATTGTGGTTCGGGACATGGCATCTGCTCAACTACCCGGCCAATTACAGTGCCCCTATTTTCCGTTTCGCCGATTTCAATGCGGGCTGGTACGCCAGCCGTAATGCGGCATTTCAGAATGCTGTAAGCAAAGCGACGGGAACAAAACTCGCGCTGGATGGCGACGTCATTTTGTATAACAGCAGCGAGGCAGGAAGCACGGAACTGGCCGTCAGAAAACTGGGGACTAAACTGGGCATGAGCGATCGGGACATCCACAGGCAGCTCGCCGCTGGGGACAGTCTCGCCTTCGAGAAAACAGCGTTGTACCAGGGTGTCTATCGACTGGCGGAACAGAAGACGGGGAAAAAATTACCGAGGGAAATGCTACCTGGCATTCAACTGGAAAGCCCGAAAATCACCCGCAACCTCACAACCGCCTGGTTTGCGAAGCGCGTCGACGATCGTCGGGCGCAGTGTATGGCCGGTCAGTGATGACGTCGCCAGCGCAGCACCAGGCCAATAACGCCTAAGATTGCGCTGCCGACCAAAAATGGCACCAGGCCAAAAATGGTACCAACGCCAAAGCCGATCTCAACCTGCGGTCGGCTGGCATCCTTTACCTGCATCAGGTGGTCAAAGACACCTGGCGCATGGACCAGCAGATTAAGCAGTTGCGCGCCCGCCCAGAAGCAGAGAAGAACAAATATCGCATAAGCAATGTTACCTGGCGTGGAGGCGTCGCGCGTTTTTTTACCCGTAAAGGGTTTCGACATTGTAAAGTCAGCCATAGAGACCTCCGCTTTATTCATTTTCCCGGCGCAAAGCCAGTGACACCTTGTCATTTTGACAGCACATAGAAATTGTCAACATCGGAATGGTGATAATTTCATTGCGGGAAGGTTTCCAGTTGAGTAAATTTTGTGAGTGCTCACATTTCCGTAATATTTTGATTACGTATTTAACATTTCAGAATTTCCGTATGCGACACAGACGGAACAGTGGAAATGTGCGACGATATTTTTTTTATTGCCGGAGTTGTCATGAAGCTACCCGCGAAAATACGCCGTGACTGGCACTATTATGCGTTCGCTATTGGTTTGATTTTTATTCTGAATGGAGTGGTGGGGCTTTTAGGATTTGAAGCAAAAGGTTGGCAAGAATATGCCGTGGGCCTCGTCACCTGGGTCATCAGTTTCTGGTTGGCCGGATTGATTATTCGCCGTCGTCCTGAAGAAGACGGCGAAGAGCCCGCAGTTAAAGAAGAAAAACCGTTGGACTAACCGTTCATCGAGCTTTTAAGTGCGCTGTCAGCCTGATGGCGCGCCAAAGCCAGTTCTATCAGGCGAGTGATTAAATCGGTGTAACCGATCCCGCTCGCCTGCCATAACTTCGGATACATGCTGATATTGGTAAATCCAGGCAGCGTGTTGATTTCGTTAATAATGACTTCATTTTCGGGGGTCAGAAACACGTCGACGCGCGCCATTCCTGCGCAGCCCAGCGTCTGATAAGCCTGAACGGCAATCTCGCGGATACGGTCATTAACCTCAGGCGTAAGGTTCGCCGGCACCACCACTTGTGCCCCGTTATCATCAATGTATTTGGTGTCGTAGGCATAAAACTCGCTGTTCAACACGATCTCACCGCAGGTACTGGCCACGGGATCGTCATTGCCTAACACCGCACATTCGATCTCCCGGCCGTTGATCCCGGTCTCGACCACCACCTTATGGTCGAACTCAAATGCGAGGTCTACCGCTGCGGCATATTGCGCTTCGTCAGTGACCTTACTGACGCCCACGGAGGAACCCTGGTTAGCCGGTTTAACAAATAATGGCAGCCCCAGTTTTGCCTGAATGTCCTGGAAAGAGAAACGGCGACGGTTGCTGCGCGTCAGCGTGACAAAGGGGGCGATCGCCAGACCGGCATCACGTAGCAGGCGTTTGGTAACATCTTTGTCCATGCAGGCGGCTGAACCCAGAACATCGGAACCCACGAAGGGGAGATTCGCCATGCGCAGCAAACCCTGTAGCGTACCATCTTCGCCCTGGGTGCCGTGGACGATAGGGAAGATGACATCGACCTGGGCGAAAGGCGAACCGTTATGGGCGTTGATCAACTGATGTGTTGTTTGCCCGGGAACCAGAGACACGCTCTCTTCTGAAGGATTCAGGGCAATGTGCGCGGGATCGCTGGCATTTTGCAGGTAATTATTCGCGTCATTGATATGCCATTGTCCCTGCTTGTCGATGCCCAGCAGCAGCACCTCAAAGCGCGACTTATCCATTGCATCGACAATATTTTTCGCCGATTGCAGCGACACTTCATGCTCAGCCGACTTACCGCCAAACACGACTCCTACCCGCAGTTTTGCCATCACATTCTTCACTCACATCAATCAGAAAGCACATACCATATCACTTCTGCCATACTGTTTTTAGTGATTAATGGAGGGGATGCGTGAAAGGAAAAAGCCTGATTGTGGTCTGCGTTTTGCTTGTTGCGGGGAGTGTGGGCTACCGCTATTTGCCGTCATATTACAACCCTTTTATGCCGCTCCGGTTAGACGATCCGCCAGGGCGAATCACGCAATATAAATTACGTCGACTGGCGCCGCACGAGTGTGCCGCCTTACTTGAACAGGCTAATCAAAGGCAAATGATCGCCTCAACACCCGTGGCTGACAGCCAGGGAGAGTGCCCGCTGACGGACGTAGTGCGGGTTCGAAACTTTGGACCCGTAAAGCTGAGCAGTAGCTTTTTAGCCAGTTGCCCGCTGGCGCTCAGTTCGGCGCTCTTTGTCGAGCAGCAGGTGCGTCCGCTTACCCGGCAATTTACCGGTCAGACGCTAACGCGTATCGATCATCTGGGCAGCTATGCCTGTCGCAATATCTACAATCGTGCCGAAGGGCGGCGTAGCGAACATGCCAGTGCAGATGCGCTGGATATTAGCGGTTTTCGACTCTCCAACGGTAATGTTGTCACCGTACTGCGCGGTTGGCCTGACTCAGCAACGCAGCCCTGGCTACGGGCCATGCTGAGCGCAAGCTGCGGTTATTACGGCAACGGTTTAGGGCCAGAATATAACGCCGCTCACGCCAACCATTTTCACCTCGGCATGCGTGGTTTTGGACTCTGTCGTTAAAGCATAACCTGCCGTTATAATTGGTTTTTTTGTTTGCGACGTCCGTCTGTTACAAAACACGAGGGATAAAACACTGAAATAACGGTAAACGCACCCCGTGTATGCTTTCCTGTCCGTCTTCTTGTTACTCTGTCTCTTCTTTACCAAAAACTGAAATATTGTTGCTGTCTATGGAATCCTGGAAGGTCAATCTTATCTCTGTCTGGTTCGGCTGCTTCTTTACCGGCCTTGCGATCAGCCAGATTTTGCCGTTTTTGCCACTCTATGTTGCCCAGCTTGGCGTCACCTCGCACGAGGCACTGTCAATGTGGTCGGGGCTGACGTTCAGCATCACCTTTTTGATTTCTGCTATCGTTTCGCCGCTATGGGGAAGTCTGGCGGATAGAAAAGGGCGCAAGTTAATGCTGCTTCGTGCCTCACTCGGCATGGCGGTTGCCATTCTCCTGCAAGCATTCGCCACCAATGTCTGGCAGTTGCTGATTTTGCGTGGCGTGATGGGATTAACGTCCGGTTATATTCCTAATGCGATGGCGCTGGTTGCTTCGCAGGTTCCGCGCGAGCGCAGCGGCTGGGCGCTCAGTACGCTTTCCACCGCCCAGATTAGCGGCGTGATTGGTGGTCCGCTGATGGGCGGCTTTCTGGCCGACCACTTCGGCCTGCGCACCGTCTTTTTTATCACCGCTATTTTGCTGGTAGTGAGCTTCCTCGTGACGCTGTTTCTGATAAAAGAGGGGGCCCGGCCTAAAATCAGTAAGGCGCAGCGGTTGAGCGGCAAAGCGGTGTTTTCCACGCTGCCCTATCCGGGCCTGGTGATCAGCTTGTTTGTGACCACGATGGTCATTCAGCTGTGTAACGGCTCTGTCGGACCAATTCTGGCGCTATTTATCCAGTCAATGACTCCGGATAGCAGCAACATTGCCTTTCTCAGTGGATTGATTGCCGCTATCCCCGGCGTCTCAGCGCTGATGTCCGCCCCACGACTGGGTAAACTGGGCGACCGTATCGGAACGGCACGTATCTTGATGGCGACGCTCGTTTGTGCCGTGGTGTTGTTCTTTGCCATGTCATTTGTGACATCGCCCCTACAGTTAGGCGTATTACGTTTTCTACTGGGTTTTGCCGATGGCGCCATGCTACCGGCAGTGCAAACGCTTCTGCTTAAGTACTCCAGCGATCAGGTCACCGGGCGCATTTTTGGTTATAACCAGTCGTTTATGTACCTTGGAAATGTGGTGGGGCCGCTGATGGGCGCATCGGTATCCGCTATGGCGGGATTCCGTTGGGTCTTTGTCGCCACGGCGCTGGTCGTACTGTGTAATATATGGCAGCTTGCCACCGCATTACGCAAAGCAAAACGCTAATCTAACCGGCTGGTCGGGAGACGCACTTCCGGCCAGACGATAAGTTTTCTTTATATCAAGAATATATTCTCGCTGAAATTTCCCTTCTTCCTTTTGATAATTCAAACGCGTTACAGCGAGAGAAACGTTTCGTTGAAAATGTTTTCATTTTGCGTATTTGCATCGGTCAAATTTTTGCTAAAAATAATAGTTGCATCTACTTTGCAACAACTAATGAGAGTGATAACGTCAGCGAATACCCCATAAGGAAATTGCGCTATGAAAAACCTCATTGCTGAACTACTGGTTAAACTTGCGGAGAAGGAAGAAGAATCCAAAGAGCTGGTCGCACAGGTAGAGGCGCTGGAGATCGTCGTCACCGCGCTGCTACGCCAGATGGCGCAACCGGAACAGCAGGCGCTTATTCAAAGTATCGAAGGCGCCCTGGACGGAGTGACCCCAGACTCAGATGTTTCCCTCCAGGATACGGAGTTACTGCAACAGTACGTAAAAAAGCTTTTACGGCACCCGCGATCCTAAGCGTTTTGAGATAAGTCACGTTGTCATCTCACTGTAACGCGCGCTGCCTATAGTCGCTCTGTTTTTTATTTCTTTTAAGTATTTTTACACGGAGAAAATAAATTGAAACAGAGCGCATTATTCATCGCTTTATTCCCCCTGCTGTTTACCCCTGTTATTCATGCTGATACCACCGCCACCCCCGTACTGGAAAATCGTGCTGCGCAGGGTGATATTACCACTCAGGGCGGTGCACGTCGTTTAAGCAGCGATCAGACTGAGGCTATTCGTGCCTCCCTGAATGACAAGCCGGCTAAAAATATCATTTTGTTAATTGGCGACGGCATGGGTGATTCCGAAATTACCGCAGCACGAAATTATGCTGAAGGCGCAGGCGGCTTCTTTAAAGGAATTGATGCCTTACCGTTAACAGGGCAATACACGCATTATGCGCTCGATAAAAAAACGGGCAAACCGGATTACGTGACCGATTCAGCCGCCTCAGCGACTGCCTGGTCAACCGGCGTGAAAACCTACAATGGCGCGCTGGGCGTAGATATCCATGAAAAAGATCATATGACGATTCTGGAAATGGCGAAGGCCGCGGGCCTTGCTACCGGCAACGTCTCTACCGCTGAACTGCAGGATGCCACCCCGGCTGCGCTTTTCTCTCACGTTACCTCGCGCAAATGCTATGGTCCGAGCGTCACCAGTGAAAAATGTGCCACTAACGCGCTGGAAAAAGGCGGTAAAGGCTCCATTACTGAGCAGCTGCTGAATGCACGCGCTGACGTTACCCTGGGCGGTGGCGCAAAAACCTTTAGCGAAACGGCAACCGCCGGCGAGTGGAAAGGCAAAACACTGCGTGAGCAGGCGCAAGCGCGTGGTTATCAGTTAGTCAGCGATGCTTCAAGCCTTGCGGCAATCAGCGCGGCGAATCAGGATAAACCTCTGCTGGGCCTGTTTTCTGAAGGCAATATGCCCGTACGCTGGGAAGGTCCGAAAGCCTCTCTGCACGGCAACATCGATCAGCCTGCGGTAACCTGTACGCCTAATGCTAAGCGTACTGATAGCGTACCGACGCTGGCACAAATGACCGATAAGGCGCTGGAATTACTGAGCAAAAATGAAAAAGGCTTCTTCCTGCAGGTTGAAGGCGCTTCCATTGATAAACAGGATCACGCGGCGAACCCGTGCGGGCAGATTGGCGAAACCGTCGATCTCGACGAAGCGGTGCAAAAAGCGCTGGCCTTTGCGAAGCAGGATGGCAATACGCTGGTGATTGTGACGGCTGACCATGCCCATGCCAGCCAGATCATCCCGGCGGATACCAAAGCGCCAGGCCTGAGCCAGTTGCTGAACACCAAAGACGGCACCGTGATGGCCATGACCTATGGCAACTCTGAAGAAGAGTCCATGGAACATACCGGCACGCAGATTCGTATCGCTGCCTACGGCCCCCACGCTGCAAACGTGGTTGGCCTGACTGACCAGACTGACCTGTTCTTCACGATGAAAGCAGCGCTCGGCCTGAAATAAAGCCTGCCCGACGGGAATTTCTCTCGTCGGGTGGTTTTTTCACCCGTACAGACCATTCTTAAGAAGCAACACTTCAAAAAGGATGGTGCTATGAAAATAACATTACTGGTTACGCTCCTGTTTGGTCTTGTGTTCGTCACGGCGCTGAGCGCTGCTGAGAAAACCCTTACCCCTCAACAACAACGAATGACCCTCTGCAATCAGCAGGCGAAAGTCCAGACGCTCACCGGTGAGGCGCGTAAGCGCTACATGAGCGACTGTCTGAAAAATACCAAAACGGAACCGGGGCAAAAAAGCCTGTCACCGCAGCAACAAAAAATGCGTGAGTGTAATTCACAGGCCACGCAGCAATCCCTTAAAGGTGAAGATCGCAGTAAATTTATGAGCGCGTGCCTGAAAAAAACGGGCTAAGCCGAACGGGTGAGCGGCTTTCTCTGCTCACCCGAAATTTCATACTTTCTCCCCACGCCCCCTCTCTATAATTTGGGAAATTGTTGCAGAATGTTCCCAAACATGATGAATGATAATAATTTTTATACCTCAGATGCGTCAGACAAGGAGAGGCACGCTCATCTGAGCGACGTGGACCATTACAGCGAGGGGCTGCAATTCGCAAAGCGAGAGAGGCTGCCGCGTGCTGCCGGGCTTGCCTGCCTGTTTTTCCCTCTGGCTGCTGAAATGGTGTCTAAGCCGACGGCAGGGGGCTGGTGGGTCTTACTGGTTCTTTGGATCTTCGTCTGGCCCCATCTGGCCTGGCAACTTGCTTCGCGCTCCAGCGATCCGCTGGCCAGTGAAACCCATAACCTGAAGGCTGACGCCATCCTTGCGGGTATCTGGATCGCGCTGACGGGGGTAAACCTGATGCCCTCCCTGGCGCTGGCAATGATGGTCTTTATCACCACCATGGGCGCAGGCGGGCCGCGCCTGTGTATTGCCGGGGCTATCCTGACGTTAGTCTCAAGCCTTGTGACCCTCAAGTTGACCGGGATCGCCGTGGATCCGGTGAGCCCTTTGCTGACTATCTGGTTGACCGTGCCGGTGTTACTGATCTATCCGCTGCTCTTTTCCTGGGTAAATTACCGCGCCGCGATCCGCATGGAGGAACACAAACGTCGATTGCAGGTGATGAGCATTCGTGATGGCATGACCGGCGTCTATAACCGCCGTCATTGGGAAACCCTCCTGCGGGATGAGTTTGACAACTGCCGCCGTCATCAGCGAGGGGCCACGTTATTGCTTATCGATGTGGATCATTTCAAAACCATCAACGACACCTGGGGCCACGATGTTGGCGATGAAGCGATCGTGGCGATCACTCGTCATCTTCAGCTTTGCCTGCGCGGTAGCGACATTATTGGGCGCTTCGGGGGCGATGAATTTGCCGTGATCATGGGGGGAACCTCGTGTGAAAGTGCGATCGCCGCCATGACCCGTGTTCACGATCGCCTGGCGACGTTCCGCCTCCCTAACACCCCTCAGCTTTCCTTGCATATCAGCGTGGGCGTTGCGCCTCTTACCGAAGAGATGGCGCATTATCGCGAATGGCTTAAATCGGCCGATCTGGCGCTCTATAAAGCCAAAAAAGCGGGCCGAAACCGTACCGAAGTCGCCGCCTGACTCTCCCGCTTTGTTGCCGAACGTTCAATCTCTGCCAGGCTTAAAGCGTCACCATTACCTTTTGTGGGTCTTTAATTTTCCTCGTGGTGTGCGCTGGCTGGCGTGACGACCGTATCTCCAACACTGACACGAGAGCAATGTGATGAGCTATCAATTTGTAACTGAACTCAACGCCTTACCCGAAAACCAACCGGTGAAATGCGAAGTGGCCGGTACTGCAATGATCCTTATCCGAACGCTGACTCAGGTCCGCGCCTTTCAAAGCAAATGCCCGCATGCCGGCGCGCCGCTGGAGAAAGGTGCGGTATGCGAAGGGCGGCTTGTCTGTCCGTGGCATAAGGCCGAATTTGATATCAAAAATGGGCAATGGCTTGAGCCGTTGGCGCTGACTAATTTGAAACAATACCCGGTACGCCTTGAGCAGAATCGCGTGCTGGTCAGCCCTCGCCCGATGTCTCCTGCAAGCTACCCGCAGATTCGTGGTGAACAAGAGCAGACCACCGTGATCGTGGGCACCGGTGCGGCAGGCAGCGCAGCGGCAATAACCCTGCGGGACGCGGGCTATACGGGCCGGCTGGTGCTGGTGGATAAAGAAGAAGATGCGCCATACGACCGTACCGCGTTGAGTAAATTTGTTCCGGCCGGAAAAATGAAAATCAGCGAGGTGCCGCACATTCTGGACGAGGCCTTCTATCAGCAGCCCGGCGTTGAGAGTCTGCGGGAGGAGGTCAGCGATGTGAACAGTCGCGCGCACAAGATAACCTTCGCCAGCGGGCGAGAATTGCATTTCGATAAATTGCTGCTGGCGACCGGCGGTCAGCCCGTGTGGCCCGAGATCGACGGTCATCACCTGACGGGTGTGCATGTGCTGCGCGATATCCAGCAGGCAGAGCAGTTGCTCAACGATGTTGAGCGCGAGCAGCAGTTGGTGATCATTGGCAACAGTTTTATTGCGATGGAACTGGCAGCAGCGCTGCGTAATCAGGATATTGATGTGACCGTTGTCTCTCGTCATGCGCTGCCGTTTGTGCCGCAATTTGGTGAAGAGATGGGGCGGCATTTTCTGGAATTACACAAACAGAACGGCGTGAAATTTGTCACCGGCGAACCTGTTGCCCTGCAGGGCAATGGCCGGGTCCAGCACGTACAGCTCAAAAATGGTCAGACGCTGCCTGCCCACGTTGTGGTGTTTGCTACTGGTGTACGCCCGTCTACCGACCTTGTTCATGACCTTCACCGCGAAGAGGATGGTAGCCTGACGGTGGATGAGACGCTGAGTGCGGCACCCGATGTGTGGGCAGTGGGGGATATCGCCAGCTATCCTGCGCCGGAAGGGCGTCGGCGCATAGAACACTGGCGAGTGGCGCAGCAGCAGGGCCATCTGGCGGCGTTGAATATGCTCGGAGAAGAGCGGGTGTTCAACCAGGTTCCGTTTTTCTGGACCACCCATTTTGGTACCCGCTTCGAGTACCTCGGTTATGCGCCGGAGTGGGACAGCATCACCATGCTGGGTTCCTTCGACAGTAAACGCTTTGCCGTGTTGTATGGCGAAGAGGGGGTGTTGAAAGCAGTATTGAGCAGTGGGGAATATACCGAAACGGCGGCCTTACTGCTGAAAATGCAGCAGCCGCTCAGTGTGCAGGCAGCCAGCGATATGCTGAACTGAGGCGGGTACGCCACGGGCCAGCATACCCGTGGCGCTTACTTTATTTACTCAGCGCATCCGATTTTGCCATGCAGGCCTGAATGGCATCGATGACCGCCGCGCGAAAGCCTTTCTCTTCCAGCACTTTTACGGCTTCAATGGTTGTGCCGCCCGGAGAGCAGACCATGTCTTTTAATTCACCGGGGTGCTTACCTGTTTCCAGCACCATTTTTGCTGAACCCATCACCGCCTGTGCGGCAAAACGATAAGCTTGGGCACGCGGCATTCCGCCAAGAACGGCAGCGTCAGCCATCGCTTCGATAAACATAAAGACATAAGCGGGAGCAGAGCCACTCACCCCCACGACCGGGTGGATCATTGATTCATAGACCACTTCCGCTTCGCCGAAGCTACGGAAAATGGTCAGCACATCTGCAATATCCTCTTCAGTCACCAGCGCGTTAGCGGTGACAGAGGTCATGCCGGCATTCACCAGAGAGGGGGTATTTGGCATGGTGCGAATGATTTTGCGATCGTGGCCCAGCGCGCGCGCCAGTTGATCCAGGGTGACGCCCGCAGCAATAGAGACAACCAGCGTCTCTTTATTGAGACTGGACGCCACATCACTCAGGGTTTTTATCATGATGTTCGGCTTAACCGCGCCGAAAACGATATCTGCAACCTGCGCCACTTCCTGCGCGCTCTGCGCGGCATTGATGCCATATTGATCGTGCAGGGCGGCGACTTTATCTGCTGATGGGGTATAAACCCAGATCTGCCCAGGCTGCACCTGGCCGCTGGCAATCAGCCCGCCCAGAATCGCTTTGCCCATGTTACCGCAGCCGATAAAGCCAATTTTTTTCTCCATCACGTCTGTCCCTCTGCTGATAGTGTGTTGTGGGTTATAGCTTAACGCATGACAGCCGTGCAGGGCTAAACCTTAACGTTATGCTTTGCGTGACCACGATTTAACGCCACAATGAGCGCAAATACGTAAGGGGGAACGATGGCGATTTGGGTTGATGCGGACGCCTGTCCGAATGTGATTAAAGAGATTCTGTTTCGTGCCGCTGACCGCACGCAGACGCAGGTAACGCTGGTTGCGAACCAAAACATACGCGTGCCGCCGTCACGGTTTATTCGCTCCGTGCGCGTCGCGTCGGGTTTTGATGTTGCAGACAACGAAATCGTTCGGCTTTGTGAGGCCGGGGATCTGGTCATTACGGCCGACATTCCGCTGGCTGCCGACGTGATCGCAAAAGGGGGCGTTGCCCTAAACCCGCGCGGTGAGCGCTACACGGAAGCGACGATTCGCGAACGCCTGACGATGCGCGACTTCATGGATACGTTGCGGGCGAGTGGCATTCAGACCGGCGGCCCTGACAGCCTTTCTCAGCGCGACCGGCAACAGTTTGCTGCCGAGCTCGATAAATGGCTGCTGGAAAACACCCGTCGACAGGCAAAGCAGTGATCTCGTCCACCCACAGATGAATATGTTACGCTAACCGCGCCTGTGGGCTTGTCAACGAACATTACTTTAAGTAAGGTTATCGCTACACGGGTTGCATTAAAATCTTTACACTCAAATCGGGCGTCGTTTCTGGAGTTAATCGAAGTGGAATGCGATTTATCTTTTCATGTGTAATTATTTATTTACAGCCACTCGACACCGGCAGGGTGAGTCAATATCCATTTTTCTTCTCTTTTCACCTTGCGATATCTGAGGGAACACCAGTTCATGACGCTACCCATCTTTTTAATCGGCGCGCGCGGTTGTGGTAAAACCACCGTTGGTCATGCGTTATCTGAGTTACAGGCACGCCAGTTCGTTGATACCGATCACTGGTTGCAGGAACAGGCACAAATGACCGTTGCTGAGTTGGTCAGCAAAGAGGGCTGGCAGGGTTTCCGCGCGCGTGAAACCCAGGCGCTGGAAGCGGTCACTGCCCCTTCTCACGTTGTTGCCACCGGCGGCGGCATTATTTTGAGCGAATATAATCGCAAATTTATGCGCGAACAGGGGCTGGTCATCTATCTGTGTGCCCCCGTGTCCGTGCTGGTGGACCGTCTGGAAGCCTATCCAAAAGAGAGCCAGCGCCCAACGCTGACCGGCAAACCGGTTCGTGAAGAGGTGGGCGAAATTCTGGCAGGACGTGACGCGCTCTATCGTGAAACGGCGCACCATGTTGTTGACGCTTCAGCAAGCCTCGACGAGGTGCTGAACGACATTCGCAACGCGATGCGCGTGGCCTGCGCCAGTTAGGAAACGATTGTCTATACCCGCCATACTTCACGTTGCCCGTGCGTTGCCGCCTGCCTGCAACGCGAAGTATTTAGGGTCTATACTTAGGGCCTGACGAGCAAAAAAGGAAAAGTCATGGCCAGTAAACCTCCCTATCCGCGTGAAGCCCGTATTGTTGCTATTGAGAAAGGCGCAACCGGGCAAACCGTCACCTGGTATCAACTGCGTGCCGATCATCCTAAGCCCGATGCGTTGATCAGCGAGCATCCCACTGAGCAGGAAGCCCTTGACGCCAAGGTGCGCTACGAGGATCCTGGCAAAGAGTAACGTCTTAATACTGTCTTAAGGTTGTCCTGAAAGTGCAAAAAAGAGGTCTGCGTCGCATTTTTCGCGCTGGCGAAGTCGGTGCAGACCGATAATAATCAGAGGTTATTAATTCGTTATTGGAAATAATAGGAATTTTGAAGTCAATTTTTTGGTATGAAATTGCCTGAAGTGGCCCAGGTTACCCTTCAGGTGCGTCGACGTGTACGTATAAGGCAGTGTTGCAAGGCGGAAAATAAATGAATGCAACGATGGCGATCCTCACCGTAGGTGTGGTGCCTGTTAAAGAGATCTTACCGCTCCTGACCGAGCATATTCCTGAGCAGCAGATTACCCATTACAGTCTTCTTGGCAAAATGGCACCCGAGGATGTGCATTCCGATTATCGTATCGAACCGGGCGAAACCCCGCTCCCAACGCGCTTATGCGATGACAGTCTGGCGATCGTCTCCCGCGAAAAGGTAGAGCGTGACCTGCAAAGCGTCATTGAGGTGATGGATAACCAGGGTTATGACGTCATTCTGTTGATGAGTACGGCGAATATTCGTGGCCTCAAGGCGCGAAACTCCATCTTGATCGAACCTCAACGCATCATACCTCCGCTGGTCTCCTCCATTGTGGAAGGGCATCAGGTCGGTGTGATTGTCCCTATTCCAGAACTGATGGCCCCCCAAAAGCAGAAGTGGAGCGTGCTGGAAAACGAGCCTTACTACGCGCTGGCACATCCGTTTGATGCCTCAGAGTCTGAACTGGTCGAGGCCGGAAAAACGTTGATTGACCAGGGCGCAGACGTTTTAATGCTTGATTGCCTTGGCTTTCATCAGTGGCACCGGGATTTACTCCAGAAATCCCTTGATGTCCCAGTATTACTCTCTAACGTCCTGGTCGCGCGACTGGCGTCCGAACTGCTGGTGTAGGTCAATTTCGCGTGACAGAAATGAAGTCTGGCCTCTATAGTGGATTTCCATATCTTATCTGAATATAAAAAGGGCCAGTTCATGCTTCAGAGTAACGAATACTTTTCCGGTAAAGTGAAATCCATTGGGTTTACCAGTAGCAGCACTGGCCGTGCCAGCGTTGGCGTGATGGCTGAAGGGGAATATACCTTTGGGACCGCACAACCTGAAGAGATGACGGTGGTGAGCGGTGCGCTGCATGTTCTGCTGCCCGGTGAGACAGAGTGGAAAACCTATTCTGCTGGTGAAGTTTTCAACGTGCCCGGTAACAGCGAATTTCATTTACAGATTGCCGAGCCGTCTTCCTATCTCTGCCGTTACCTGTAAGCCTTCTGCAAAAACGCCCGGTTTAACCGGGCGATTTTTTTGATAGCGGGGCTGTAGGCCCGATGCGCCATCGGGCAATACTTCATGATTAGCGCTGGGCTTCGCCGCCAAGCCCTTCCACCAGACTGTGAATCAGCGTTGATAGTTCGCCGGTCATCAGAATAAAGTCAGCGTCGAAACGCTGCGCGACGTCATCCCGATCGATGTCCTGATTCTGATCGCGGATCTCATCACCGAATTTCAGACGTTTGACAGAACCGTCATCGCAGACCATAAACTGAATACGCTGCTGCCAGTCGAGGGCGAGTTTGGTCACCACTTTACCGGCTTCGATATGCACCGCAATTTCGTCGCTGACCAACTCCTGTTTCTTGCAGCGAATCACGCCGCCGTCTTCCAGCATCGCCTTCAGCTCCGCTTCATCGAGCAACTGGAATCCCTGCGCGACCGTACCGGAACGGACCCATTCCGTCAGGGTCAGTTCAATGGGGTTTTCCAGCGTTAAGGGGACGACCGGCAGCGAGCCGAGGCTTTTACGCAGCAACGCCAGGGTGTCTTCGGCTTTTTTGGCGCTGGCACTGTCCACCATAATCAGCCCGTTGACCGTATCAATCCACATCATGGTCTGGCTGAAACGGCTGAATGCGCGAGGGAGCAAAGAGTGAAGCACTTCATCTTTCAATGCGTCTTTTTCGGTTTTTTTCAGTTTGCGACCCTGATCGGCTTCGAGGCGGGAGATTTTGGCTTCCAGCGCCTGTTTCACCACGGGAGAAGGCAGGATTTTCTCTTCTTTGCGCGCGCAAATGATGATCTGACCGTTGGCAGTGTGGGTCAGCGCATCACTGTGTGAACCCATCGGTGGAACCCACCCGGTTTTCGCCATATCCTGACTACCGCACGGGGTAAACGATAGTGGGGCAAGCTGTTTTTCCATCTCTTCCGCCTGCAACGCTACATCGCGGCTGAGACGGTATACCATTAAATTTTTAAACCACAGCATGAGTTTTTCCACGGCCTTGTCGTTAAATGCAGCGGGCATGATAACCAATTGTCGCCGCGCTTGCATATGAATGGTTGTCCAACTATGAGGAGCATTATGTGCGTATTGGTATTGATTTAGGTGGCACGAAAACAGAGATAATTGCGCTCAGTGATGAGGGGGACGAACTCTTTCGTCATCGTCAGCCGACACCGCGTGATTATCATCAAACCATTGAATTGATTGCTTCTCTTGTTGACCTCACCGAAAAAGAGACCGGGCAAACCGGGACGGTGGGCATGGGCATTCCGGGCTCAATTTCGCCCTATACCGGGGTGGTAAAGAACGCCAATTCGGTCTGGCTCAACGGTAAACCTTTTGATAAAGATCTGAGTCAGCGCTTACAACGTGACGTCCGACTCGCTAACGATGCCAACTGTCTGGCGGTTTCTGAAGCCGTGGACGGCGCAGCGGCGGGCGCGCAAACCGTTTTTGCGGTGATCATCGGAACCGGTTGCGGTGCTGGTGTGGCGCTCGGTGGCCGTTCCCATATCGGCGGTAACGGTACGGCGGGAGAGTGGGGCCATAATCCGCTACCGTGGATGGACGAAGACGAGCTGCGTTATCGTGCGGAAGTGCCGTGTTACTGCGGCAAGCAGGGGTGTATCGAAACCTTCATTTCCGGCACCGGTTTTGGCGCTGACTATCAGCGGCTGAGCGGAAAAACGCTCAAAGGGAATGAAATTATTCGCCTGGTCGAGGAACAGGACCCGCTGGCAGAGCTGGCGCTAAGTCGTTATGAAATGCGGCTGGCCAAATCGCTGGCTCACGTCGTCAATATTCTCGACCCGGATGTCATTGTACTGGGTGGCGGCATGAGTAACGTCGAGCGGCTCTATAAAACCGTACCGGGCCTTGTGAAAAGCTGGGTCTTTGGCGGCGAGTTTGAAACCCCGATTCGCAAAGCACTGCACGGGGATTCGAGCGGCGTGCGCGGTGCGGCCTGGCTATGGCCGCAGGAATAAGCATATTTATCTCCCGGCAATAATACTGCCGGGATTTTTTTATTTTGGGCACAGTATCAGCAAGAATAAGATTGTTTTTTTAAATTAGCTGATAAGATTAATTATATCGCCTCTTATCTTTGGCTGGCAAAGCCAGCTTTCACTAAAAATTATATTCTAATCTTTTTTGTAAGATGACGTTAATGTCTGTCTGTAACTGATTTTTCGGAATCTGCTCTTGTTTAATTTGGCTTTTAACAGTAACACATCATTATTTTGTACGATTTATCATCTGTTTTTAGTATCGGGTGTTTAATATTTATTTGCAAAATAAAATATTATCAGCATAAGTATTTCCGCTTTTTGACAGTCAGAAATAACCCGCGTATTAATCCCCACAGGTTTATGATCGTGCGAAAAGGAGTCTATGGTGATACGTAAATGGATATTACTGGCATGTTTGTTATCAAATGTAGCCGTCGCTGCGGGATTGACATGTACGGGGACCACACAGGTTGGTGGAGATTATAGATTACCCAATGCAGGAAGGAATATTACCCCACCCAACACCGGTAATGCGGGCACAATTAATGGCCCGGGTTATACCTGCACGACGACCACCTGCGTCGTTTTATTTACGGCTAAAACCAGACCAGGCTATGGAACGATTCCCGGCGCGAATAAAAACATGACAGAGTCCTGTACCGGTTCGTGGAAAACAGGTTATGCCGTAAAGGATGTCCCCGCAGGCACAGTTTATACGTCTCCAGACGGCTACCCCATATATCCCACAACAATTAAAGGTATTGGCGTTTCTTTTAACGAATCATCTGCGGGATCGTACTTATCATATCGTCGTTGGCCTGACGTAGCGTGGGTGTTTAACAACCGTGGGCAAATTGATACCTGGGTAGATATTAGAGTATGGAAAACCCCTGAATTTACTCAGCCTGGTAATCTTGACTTTACAGGCCCCGTGTTTATGCAGGTGCTAAGTCCACAAAATGCTGGAGATACAATTTCCAGTTGCCCAAATAATACTGCGGATGGGAAATTAGATGACCGCACCTGCGTCTGGCTAAGTCGTATATTAAAAGGCAGCATTGATTTTCAGTCAGGGACGTGCAATATGGTCAGTGCCTCGCGTACTGTTACAATGGGTAAATATGCTTCGAATATAGGGAAATCCCCGTGGCAGGATGCCAGTTTTAAATTACAGTGCCCGGTGGCATACGGCTATAATAGTGGCGTTTCAAACTCATATAATCAATATAATGCTGACGGCGGTTCCCTGACGGCCAATCAGACCAAAAACAACAGCGTTAAAATCCAGGTGGTGCCTTACACCACAGTAATTAATGCAGCTCAAGGGGTTTTCTCCCTGGATGCAGGCGGTGCCGAAGGCTATGGCATTCAACTGGCGTGGGGCATGCCCGGTGAACAAACCACTTCAGACACGCCAACCAAACCTGTGGCTTTTGGTTCGCGAATTCTGGCAAGCTCGCTCAACAGCAACTTTAAAAATGGCCCCTACACGTTGGGCGGAACAGCGCTGGCAACGGGAGCCGACGGTACCATCCGGATGTCTGCCCGCTATATTCGCACGACCGGCACGGTTCAGCCCGGGCCTGCTAACGGTAAAGTGGAAATTATTGCTGCCTATGAATAAGGTACAGTCCCGGCGTTGATGCTCTCGCCGGGCCCTGCTTACTTATCTACCGCAAAAACGTTATCCAGCTTGCTGTAGCCAAGACCATTAATCTTCCGCACTTTTATCTGCACCGGGATCCGCTCTTTCATCGCCTCAACGTGACTGATAACGCCAATGGTCTTGCCGGTAGCGTTCAGCGCATCCAGGGCGTCCAGCGCAGTATCCAGCGTTTCGCTGTCGAGCGTGCCAAAACCTTCATCAAGGAACAGTGAATCGATACGGGTTTTATGACTGACCAGGTCCGAGAGCGCCAGGGCCAGCGCAAGGCTGACGAGGAAGCTTTCCCCGCCGGAAAGCGTACGGGTATCGCGCACTGCGTCCGCCTGCCAGGTATCCACCACTTCAAGCTCCAGCGCTTCACTGGCCTTACGCTTAAGCAGGTAGCGCCCGTGCAGACGATTGAGCTGATTGTTTGCCAGCCAGACCAGATTATCGAGCGTCAGCCCCTGGGCGAATTTACGGAATTTATCGCCGTCGCGGGAGCCAATCAGCTGGGAAAGATGACCCCAGTCATCGCAGCGTACCGCAGCGTGTTCTATCTCCCTCATCAGAACCTGCTGGCGCTGGCGGTTTTCCGCATCCTGCTTCAGTTGCTGACGGAACTCTCCCTGACGGGTGGTATTGTCGCGGATCTGACTTGCCAGAAGGGTAAGCGCCTCCTGAGCGCTCTGTGCCGTAACACTTTCATCCATCACAACAGGTGGTTCGGCGATATGGGCATTCAGCGTTTGCTCAGCATTGGTCACTAAGGTCAGTGCCTGCTGGCACGCACTTTCCAGTTGTTGGCGCAGCTGTTCAAGGCGCAGGCGCTCTGCGTCATTGAGCAGCGCATCCTGAAATGCCTGCTGGTCGGTAAACTCGCTTTCTGCCAGCGCATCGGCAAACTGTTTCTCCAGCAGCGTCAGGCGTTCGGCTTCTACGGTAAGCTGTTGTTGCAGGGTTTGCCACTGACTTTGCAGTGAGACGCAGTCGTTATGCACCTGTTGCCAGTTGTCCAGTTTGACGGGCGTCTCATCAGCAAAATCGGGGTCATCCGGCAGGGTATCAATAATCGGTGAAAGGCGGGCAATGCTGTCATGCAGGGCGGTAAAGGCCGTCTGCTTTTCCTGCCACTGTTCTGCTTCCTGGGTGCGGGCAGCCAGCCAGGCAGTTTCTTCCCCCTCTGGCGGAACGGTGAGTTCCAGTGGCGCAAGCAGAGAAGCGAGATGGGCGCGACGGGCCTCTGCCGCCTGCTGATACTGTTCCACCTGCTGGCGCAGCTCATCGATTTGGTGTTGCAGCGTCTGCCGCTGGCTTAGCTGATAGAGCTGATGTTCATAGGCATCCTGCGCCGCCTGCCAGCTGGTGAGGTCGTGCTGTGGTTGCATGTTGATGCACAAGGCTTCACATAACGTGGCCCACTCCTGGCGCAACGTTTGCTCATCCTGAGAGAGGATTTTAGCTTCACGCTCTTCTTTCTCATACCGTTCCGCCAGCCCTTTCAGACGCTCGCTAAGGGCGACACCGTCCTCTTTTATCTTGCTGACCTCAAGCTCGAGCGCATCGCGACGAGCCTGATTCACGCCCGGAACAATAGCCTGATACTCGGCAATCGCCGGGTGCGAGGTTGAACCACAAAGTGGGCAGGGGTGGTCAGGCTCAAGCCGGGCGCGTTCACTCTCCAGGCTGTGAATGCGTTCTTCAAGTTTGCAGACGGTACGAATTTCCGTCAGCAACTGATTTTTTTCTTTATATTGTGCGCGCCTTAGCGTCAGTTCATCGTCGCGCTTTTTCCGTTCTGCTTCGAGTTCAACCAGACTTTGCTGGCGCTGAGCGAGGTGCTTTTGCAGCGGCGCAAAACGGGCGTGCAGCGCGTGCAGTTTCTGGCGCAACGGACGATGCTGCGCGCTTAAGGCCATCGCCGCCTCGACCTCTGCCGGGGTCATGTCCAGCGAAACCGCCTGCAGTCCGCGCAGCTTAAGCACGTTTTGCTCGATGCGGGTCTGCAATGACTGCCAGGGTTTTTTATCCTCTACCTGCTGGTTGAGCATGGCGCGCCAGCCGGCCAGTTCGCTTTGCCAGCGCTGGAAGCGGGCGTTATCGGCAAGCCAGGTCTTAAGCGTGACCTCCGAGGCCAGGAGCTGCGCATGCTGACTCAGGGCGCTGGCGCGAATGCACGCACGCAGCGTGCGCCTGTCATGTAAGCGAGTATTCACTTCTTCATTCTGCCGATGGCTGCTCTGCCACAGCGTGCGTTGCTCTTGCAGACGCTCCCAGAGTGGACGAAGCGCCAGGGCGGGTTGGGCACGACTGAGCAGCGCGAGCTGGGGCTGGGCATCATTTTGCGCCTGAACGGCACGCTGACTTGCCGCCTGCGCGTGCTGGAGGGCGAGACGCAACTCCTGGCTGCGATTCAGCCAGTTGAGCTGCGTTTGTGCGGTCTGCTGTCGGGTCAGCAGGCGCTGTTCCTCGTCAGTGAGTACCTGCAAACCTGCGGTGAGGGCCGTGCGCTGATCGTCATTGAGCAGCACTACGCCTTCTGCCTGAGCCTGGCATTTTTCCAGCGCCGTGCGGGCGATTTTATGTTTTTCAAACACCTCGGCAGAAATCTGTCCGTAGATCTCGGTGCCGGTCAGCTCTTCCAGCAGTTCCGCGCGCTCTTTGGGTTTAGCATTCAGAAAGGCGGCAAACTGGCCCTGTGAGAGCAGCATTGAACGGGTGAAGCGCCCATAGTCCAGCCCCGTCAGCGAGGCGGTAAGTTCGAGCTTATCTTTGACTTTATCCGCCAGAATTTTGCCGTCAGCACACTGCGCAAGTTCAACGCGCGGGACCTGCAAATTCCCGTCGGGCTGGTTTCGGGCGCGGGTCTGGCTCCAGAAGGCGCGATAGGCAATGCCTTTAACTTCGAATTCGACCTCTGCCAGGCAATCGGCCGTGTCACGGGTCATCAAATCATTTTGCGACTGCGAGACGTTATTCAGGCGCGGTGTTTCATGGTAAAGCGCGAGGCAGATGGCATCCAGCAGGGTGGTTTTACCCGCGCCGGTCGCCCCGGTAATGGCAAACAGACCGTTGCTGGCAAAAGGTTCGGCGGTAAAATCTATCTTCCATTCCCCTTTCAGGGAGTTGAGGTTTTTCAGGCGCAGGCTGAGAATTTTCATGCGTCGTGCTCCTGGTGCAGGCCGTGCAGTGTTTCTGCAAAGAGCGCCTCTAATCTGGCCTGTTGTGTCTCATCCAGTTCTTCCTGGGCCAGACGGCGCGCGAAGACCTCCTCCACGCTTAATTCGCTGAGGGTTTCACGGCGCTCACCGGCAAGAATGCGTTCACGTTGCTCCCGGCTGCGGCGAACCAGCAACACTTCTACCGGCAGTTCGGCGGTCAGCAACTGAATTTTCCGCTGCATATCGCTGAGGTAGTCGTCGGTGGCTATTTCGATATCCAGCCAGACGGGGCGCGCAGCATCATGATGCCGCCACTGTTCAAGCTGTTCGCGAATGGCCGTCAGGTCGCCTTTAATGACCCCTAATTGCTGGGTAACAGGCACTTCCAGTGCCGTCACGTCGGCCAGCTTTCCCGCGTCAAAGGTCACTAAATTGACATATTTACTTTTGCCGGTTTCATCAAAGCTCAGGGCGATGGGCGAGCCGCAGTAGCGAATATGTTCCTGACCGCCAATCTTCTGCGGACGGTGAATATGGCCCAGCGCGATATAATCGGCGGACGGGAAATTCTGCGCCGGGAAGGCGTCCAGGGTGCCGATATAAATCTCGCGTACGGCATCACTTTTACTGGCGCCTACCGTCGTGAGGTGACCGCTGGCGATGATAGGTAAGGTCTGTTCGCCGCGGAGTGTGCAGGCGGCATCATGCTGTTGCTGGTAGTAGTCGGTGATGGCGCCTAACAGATGCTGCTGCTTTTGCTGCCCGGAAAGCCCGGCCTGGCTGGTCACAATGTCGCGCGGACGTAAAAACGGTACCGGGCAGAACACCGCGCCTGGCGAGCCATCGCGCAACGGTAAATAGAAAGGGGCGCTTCCCGCGCTGGCGACGACGGTGGTTTTCAGCCAGGCCAGAATATCTTTTGATTCATTGAGTGTGGCGACGGAGTCGTGATTCCCGGCCAGCACAACCAGATGACAGCCGGTGTTTTGTAACTTCACGACAAACCGGTTATAGAGTTCGCGCGCGTAGCTGGGGGGCGAACCGGTATCAAAGATGTCGCCCGCGACAATGATCGCGTCAACCTGATGTTCTTCAGCCGTGGTCAGTAGCCAGGAGAGAAAAGCGTCGTGCTCGGCGGCACGGCTCTTGCTGTAAAAGTTCTGACCGAGGTGCCAGTCCGATGTATGAATGATGCGCATAGCGGTTCCATGGCAAAAAAGCGTAAACGGGATTATAACATTCAAGAGCCTATGAGCCGCCAGCGAAAGCGCTTAGCCGCTGTCATATAACGGAATGATGCGTCATCTGTTGGTCATTTGTTTCATAAATCTGTCACAAAAGTGACGCATACTGGCGCCGCGGTTGACTGATGACTTTAATTAAACAGGGCAAATTATGGCAAGACGCATTCTGGTCGTAGAAGATGAAGCTCCCATTCGTGAAATGGTGTGTTTCGTGCTTGAGCAAAACGGCTTTCAACCTGTCGAAGCGGAAGATTATGACAGCGCGGTGAACCAACTGAATGAACCCTGGCCCGATCTGATTTTACTGGACTGGATGTTGCCAGGCGGCTCTGGTATCCAGTTTATTAAGCACCTCAAACGTGAAGCCATGACTCGGGAAATCCCGGTGATGATGCTGACGGCTCGCGGTGAAGAAGAAGATCGTGTGCGCGGCCTTGAAACCGGTGCAGACGATTACATCACTAAACCTTTCTCCCCTAAAGAGCTGGTTGCGCGAATCAAAGCGGTTATGCGTCGCATCTCGCCTATGGCGGTAGAAGAGGTCATTGAGATGCAGGGGCTGAGCCTCGACCCAAGCTCTCATCGGGTGATGACCGGCGAGAATCCGCTGGACATGGGGCCGACGGAGTTTAAGCTGTTGCACTTCTTCATGACGCACCCGGAACGCGTCTACAGCCGTGAACAGCTGCTTAACCACGTCTGGGGAACCAATGTCTATGTAGAAGATCGCACGGTCGACGTGCATATTCGCCGCTTGCGTAAAGCACTGGAAACCAGCGGCCACGATCGTATGGTACAGACAGTTCGCGGCACGGGTTATCGCTTCTCAACCCGTTTCTGAAATCTGACAGGAGTGTGACGCGTGCTGGAACGGCTGTCATGGAAAAGGCTGGTACTCGAACTCATCCTATGTTGTCTACCTGCTGCACTGCTTGGCATATTCTTTGGTTACCTGCCGTGGTTTTTGCTGGCGGCAGTCACCGGACTACTGGCCTGGCATTTCTGGAATTTAATGCGTCTTTCCTGGTGGCTATGGGTCGATAAAAGCATGACCCCGCCCCCTGGCACCGGCAGTTGGGAACCGCTGCTTTACGGCCTGCACCAGATGCAGATGCGCAATAAAAAGCGTCGTCGCGAACTGGGCAATCTCATTAAGCGTTTTCGCAGCGGTGCGGAATCCTTGCCGGATGCCGTTGTGCTCACTACGGAAGAGGGGGCTATTTTCTGGTGTAACGGACTGGCACAACAGCTTCTCAATCTGCGCTGGCCGGACGATAACGGCCAAAACATCCTCAACCTGCTGCGCTACCCCGAATTTACCCGTTACTACAAAGCGCGAAACTTTGATCGCCCGTTGAATCTGGTGCTGAACAATGGGCGTCATCTTGAGATGCGCATGATGCCTTACAGCGAGCAGCAGTTGCTGATGGTGGCGCGTGACGTCACGCAAATGCACCAGCTTGAAGGGGCGCGACGTAACTTCTTTGCCAACGTCAGCCATGAACTTCGCACGCCGTTAACGGTATTGCAGGGCTACCTGGAGATGATGCAGGAACAGACGCTGGAGGGGCTACCGCGTGAGAAAGCGTTACATACCATGCGAGAACAAACATCGCGCATGGAAGGGCTGGTGAAGCAGCTCCTGACGCTCTCTAAAATCGAAGCCGCACCCATCACGCCGCCGAATGAAATCATTGATGTGCCGATGATGCTTCGGGTGGTGGAGAGAGAAGCGCAAACCTTAAGTCACAATAAGCACGAACTGGAGTTTGTGGTGGATGGTGCGCTAAAAGTGCTGGGCAATGAGGAGCAACTGCGCAGTGCGATTTCGAACCTGGTCTACAACGCCGTCAACCATACGCCCGCCGGGACGCACATCACCGTGCAGTGGCAGCGTGTGGCACAGGGTGTGCAGTTCAGCGTTGAGGATAACGGGCCTGGGATTTCAGCAGAGCACATTCCGCGTCTGACAGAACGTTTCTACCGCGTGGACAAAGCCCGCTCCCGCCAGACCGGGGGCAGTGGCCTGGGCCTGGCGATAGTTAAACACGCGGTGAATCACCATGACAGCAAGCTGGAAATCCAGAGTACACCGGGTAAAGGCACCCGCTTTAGCTTTATGTTGCCCGAAAGACTGATGGTGAAACACGCAAGCTGACACCCTGGGTGTCAGCTTTTCTTTCCAATTCTGTCAGAACCTCTCTTTTTTGACCCCGCTTTACATCCATTCATCGACAGAATATGGCTTTGCTGCTTTTTTGTTCGCATGATTAGCCATCCGTTTTTCTTATATACAGCATCATCCTCTGGTGTTTTTTTTAGATCTGGCATATCCATCTGGTTTTACGATCCCTTATTGCCTTTAAACGTTATAAGCGTTTAAATTGCGCCCCGTAGGTCGTCAGACCCACTGTATTTGCGTGGTAAATCGAAAAACTATTCTCCGCCACGCGAAGAGGGAAGTATTTCCCGCTTCGTTTCAGGACCTTGCCGCTGTAATGTTCCGCACGACAAGGCGAAAATTTCAACATTTGCATCACCACATCCACAGGCTGTAAACGTTTATGACCCATCATTTAAAACCACGAGACATTGTTGCTCTGGGCTTTATGACCTTTGCGCTGTTCGTCGGCGCAGGCAATATCATTTTCCCTCCCATGGTCGGTTTGCAGGCAGGCGAGCACGTCTGGACCGCATCCATTGGCTTTTTAATCACCGCCGTTGGCCTGCCGGTGCTCACCGTTGTCGCTCTGGCGAAAGTGGGCGGCGGGGTGGACAGCCTCAGTACGCCAATCGGTAAAGTCGCCGGCGTTCTACTGGCGACGGTCTGTTACCTGGCCGTTGGGCCGCTGTTTGCCACACCGCGTACGGCGACCGTCTCTTTTGAAGTGGGCATCGCTCCATTGACCGGCGAAGGCTCTCTGCCGCTGTTGATTTATAGCGTCATCTACTTTGCGTTAGTGATTCTGGTGTCGCTCTATCCGGGTAAACTGCTGGATACCGTGGGTAACTTCCTGGCGCCGCTGAAAATTATTGCGCTGGTGATTCTCTCTGTGGCGGCGATTGTCTGGCCAGCAGGTCCCATCAGCCATGCGATGGATGCCTACCAGCACGCGGCCTTCTCTAACGGCTTCGTTAATGGTTACCTGACAATGGATACCCTGGGCGCGATGGTGTTCGGTATTGTCATTGTTAACGCCGCCCGTTCCCGCGGTGTGACCGAAGCGCGTCTGCTGACCCGCTATACCGTCTGGGCTGGCCTGATGGCGGGCGTGGGTCTGACGCTACTTTACCTGGCGCTGTTCCGCCTGGGTTCAGATAGCTCTTCTTTGGTGGATCAGTCTGCTAACGGCGCAGCCATTCTGCATGCCTATGTTGCGCACACCTTTGGTGGTGCCGGCAGCTTCCTGCTGGCAGCGTTAATTTTCATCGCCTGCCTGGTGACGGCGGTTGGCCTCACCTGCGCCTGTGCTGAGTTCTTCGCGCAGTACCTGCCGCTCTCGTACCGTGCGCTGGTGTTTATTCTCGGTATCTTCTCCATGGCGGTGTCGAATCTGGGTCTGAGCCACCTGATTCAGATCTCCATTCCTGTTCTGACAATGATCTATCCGCCGTGTATCGCCCTGGTCGTGTTGAGCTTCACCCGCTCGTGGTGGCATAATTCGTCCCGCGTGATTGCACCGCCCATGTTTATCAGCCTGCTGTTCGGCGTGCTGGACGGTATTAAAGCCTCTGCGTTTAGCGATGTGCTGCCGGCCTGGACTCAGCGTCTGCCGCTGGCGGAGCAAGGTCTGGCCTGGTTGATGCCAACGCTGGTGATGGTGATTCTGGCTGCTGGCTGGGATCGCGCTGCCGGGCGTCAGGTGGCCTCCAGCGCACACTAAGTAGTGTGAAATGGTTTGCTAACCACGGGACTTATGGTCCCGTGGTTTTTTTGTTTTTTTGAATCCTGGAACGGGGAACGATGGAAAGTACGAACAAACTAAAGCGAGGGTTGAGTACCCGACACATCCGCTTTATGGCCCTTGGGTCGGCGATTGGCACCGGGCTGTTTTACGGTTCGGCGGATGCCATCAAGATGGCGGGTCCGAGCGTGCTGCTGGCCTACATTATCGGGGGTGTCGCAGCGTACATCATCATGCGCGCGCTGGGCGAAATGTCGGTACACAATCCTTCTGCCAGTTCGTTCTCCCGTTATGCTCAGGAAAACCTGGGCCCGCTGGCTGGTTACATCACTGGCTGGACTTACTGCTTTGAAATTCTGATTGTCGCTATTGCTGATGTGACAGCTTTTGGCATCTATATGGGCGTCTGGTTCCCCACCGTTCCGCACTGGATATGGGTGCTGAGCGTGGTGCTCATTATCTGCGCCATTAACCTGATGAGCGTAAAGGTGTTTGGTGAGCTGGAGTTCTGGTTCTCCTTCTTCAAAGTCGCGACCATTATCATCATGATTGCCGCCGGGTTCGGCATCATTATCTGGGGAATCGGCAACGGCGGCCAGCCGACCGGGATCCACAATCTGTGGAGTAACGGCGGCTTCTTTAGCAATGGCTGGATTGGCATGGTGATGTCATTGCAGATGGTGATGTTTGCCTATGGCGGCATTGAAATCATCGGCATTACCGCCGGTGAAGCGAAAGACCCGGAAAAATCGATTCCGCGCGCCATTAACTCGGTGCCGATGCGCATTCTGGTTTTCTATGTCGGGACGCTGTTCGTCATCATGTCCATCTACCCGTGGAATCAGGTCGGTACCAACGGCAGCCCGTTTGTTCTGACGTTCCAGCACCTCGGCATTACTTTTGCCGCCAGCATCCTGAACTTCGTGGTACTGACCGCCTCGTTGTCGGCCATTAACAGCGACGTGTTTGGCGTGGGCCGCATGTTGCACGGGATGGCAGAGCAGGGCAGTGCGCCAAAAATCTTCGCTAAAACATCGAGCAAGGGCATTCCGTGGGTCACGGTGCTGGTGATGACGCTGGCGCTGTTGTCGGCGGTGTATCTCAACTACATCATGCCGGAGAACGTCTTCCTGGTGATCGCGTCACTGGCGACCTTCGCTACCGTGTGGGTGTGGATCATGATCCTGCTTTCACAGGTGGCATTCCGTCGCCGTTTGTCCGCGGATGAAGTTAAAGCGCTGAAATTTAAAGTCCCCGGCGGCGTAGCGACCACGATTGTCGGTCTGCTTTTCCTTGTGTTTATCATCGGGCTGATTGGCTGGCACCCGGAGACGCGCATTTCGCTGTATGTGGGATGTGCGTGGATTGTGCTGCTGTTGGTTGGCTGGATGTTTGTGCGCAAGAAACTCGCATAACGCAATAATAAGCCCGGCAGGCGGTGACGCCACCGGGCAATCCTTTACCACAACCCCAAAATCTTCCACCACACCGCACCCAGTCCGAACCAAATCACGATGTTAATCAACATCACAATAAAGCCCAGACGCCACCAGTCACGCTGTGCCACATACCCTGCGCCATAGTAAATGACCGCCGGACCGTTGCCGTAATGGGAAATTCCGCTCATCAGGTTGGTCACAAACGCCAGCGACAGCGCCACCATCATCGGCGGTGCGCCGGTTGCGACCGAGACGCTGCCAAAGGCGGCATACATCGCCACCACGTGCGGCGTACTGCCGGCGAAAAAGTAGTGGGAGTAGCAGTAGACAATCAGCAGAACGGTGAGGGTGATCTCCCAAGGGATGCCATTGAACAGTGCAGAGGTGGTGAGCGCGAACCACTTAAACAACCCCAACTGGTTGAGCTTGTCTGCCATGCAGATCATGACCCCCAGCCAGACCAGAATATCCCACGCGCCTTTTTCCGACTGCACGTCCTGCCAGTTAATCACGTTGGTCATGAGCATCAGGCAGACGCCTGACAGGGCCACGGCCGTAGCATCCAGCCCTGTTAATTTCGAGGTACTCCACGCCAGTAATGAGAGCAGGAAAATACCAATGGTCATCCGCTCATCACGGGTGATGGGCCCCATCCTTTGCAACTCTTCACTGGCGTGGGCTTTCGCCTCCGGGGTGCGAGTGATGTCGGGCGGGTAGAGTTTGTAGATAACCAGCGGAATGGTAAGGAACGCAATGACTCCCGGCACCAGTGCGCTCAGCGTCCACATCCCCCAGGAGATATCAACAAACAACGTGCTGGCTGCCAGTGAGACAATCAGTGCGTTTGGCGCGCTGGCGGTCATAAACATGGAAGAAGAGAGGCAGTTGGAGTGGAACACGGTCTGCATCAGGAAGGCGCCAATCTTGCGCGGGTTTTGATCCGGCTCTGAGCCGAAGCTACTTGAGACACCCCGCACGATAGGGAACAGGATGCCGCCCGCGCGGGCCGTGTTGGACGGGGTCGCCGGGGCGATAATCATGTCGCTCAGCGCCAGGGTATAGCCCAGACGTAAAGAGCTGCCGCCGAAGCTGCGAATCAACAGGTAAGCAATGCGCCGTCCGAGCCCGGTTTTTATGAAGCCTTTGGCGTACAGAAAGGCTGCCACAATCAGCCAGACGGTGGTGCTGCTAAAGCCTTTCAGGGCTTCAGAGGTGGTCATCATGCCCGTCAGCATAATGATGCTGATGGCGATAAGGGCCACGGCACCGACCGGCAGAGGCTGGAGAATAAACGCCACAACGGTGGTGATAAAAATCGCGAGAATGTGCCATGTCAACGGGGTCAAACCTTCAGGCACGGGAAAAAACCAGATGGTGAGGGCGACGATGGCGCAGATAAGGACTTTCAGATAACGGTTCATATTCGATCCCTGTAGCAGTTCCCGCCACGGACGGCGGGAAGGCGAATCCTGTTTTCTGTACGGCAAAGTGAACCAGAAAAACGTTAAACAACCGGGGTGATGAGTTTGCCTTCAGTGAAGTAGTGAATAAGGTTATTGATGGTGAGATCGGCCATCGCCTGACGGGTTTCCACGGTATTACTGGCAATATGGGGCAGCAGTACCACGTTGTGACATGCCATTAAGGCCGCCGGAATATGTGGCTCTTTCTCAAAGACGTCGAGGCCTGCGCCGCGCAGTTTGCCTTCCTCTAGCACCGCGATGAGCGCCTCGGTGTCGACTACGCTTCCGCGCGCAATGTTCACCAGGATGCCGTCTGGCCCCAGGGCTTCCAGCACCTCGCGGTTAATAATGTGGTGTGTGTCTGCCCCGCCTGGCAGGGTCAGAACGAGAAAATCAACGGCGTTTGCCAGCTCAACCAGCGAGCGGTGATGCGTCCACGCAGGATTACGTGCGTTATTGGGGCTGAAATAATGAATCGGCATGTTAAAGGCCGCGGCGCGGTTTGCCACTTCATGACCAATGTTACCCATGCCCACAATGCCGCAGCGTTTGCCGGTCATTTTCCAGGCACTCTCAAATTGCGCGCTTCCCCACGCGCCAGCGCGCGCGAAGCGGTCAGCGGCGCAAATCTTACGCGAGACCGCCAGCATCAGCGCCAGGCCTGTATCCGCCACGCATTCGTTCAGGACGCGCGGCGTGTTGCTGACACGAATATTGCGCTGGCGACAGGTATCCAGATCGGTGGCATCGACGCCAACGCCAAAACCACTGATGACTTCCAGTGCGGGCAATTGTTCGAGCAACTCTTTTTTGATGCCTTTGGCGGCGCGGGTCAGGGCGCCGCGAATGGCATGCGCGTGTTCACGCAGAAATGACTGCGGGTCCTGCAACCAGTATTTGTGCACCACAAAATGCTGCTCAAGCACATCGATCATCGGCTGGGGAATTTCAGTGACGACAAGAATTTCAGGTTTGCTGCTCATGCTAAATCCCTTCTCACGCTATGGTTTTACCCAGTATAAAAAGGGGACAGAGGGGAGACTTCGGGCAATCGCACGAAGCCTGGTTCAAAATCCTCGCGCATATGCCCGGTAGAGATCCCTGCGGATCACATCGGCGTGTGGGAAAAAATGCTCAGCGTTAAATTTCTGCGCCCTGGCTCTCAACCCCATAAAAAAGCAGAAAAGATGAGTTTGCGGGTCTACATTTGTGCAAGAGTGACGCCATTTTTGACGAAGGGGAAAGTCGATGTTGCATGCCTGGCATTTGCCTGTCGCGCCGTTTGTGAAACAGAACAAAGACCAACTGGTCATTACACTCTGGCTCACCGGAAATAAGCTCCCATCCCGCGTCACGCTTCGGGTTGAAATTGATAACGAAGAGACATCGCTGGTGATGCGTCGGGTGCGTATCGCGCCGAAACCGGGTGTGACGGCCTGGCGGGCAACGCTCTCTCTGGAAAGCGGTCAGCCGCGTCGTCGCTACAGCTTTAAGCTGTTGTGGGAGGATCGCCAGCTGTGGTTCACCCCGCAGGGCTTGACGCGTTTTCCTCCCGCACGTCTGGAGCAATTTGCAGTGGACTCTCCTGATGACGGGCCGCAGTGGGTGGCAGAGCAGGTGTTTTATCAGATCTTCCCGGATCGCTTTGCCCGTAGCGAGCAGGGTAACGATCAACAGGATAAGGTCTATTTTCACCATGCGGCGAAGCAGGAGATCGTGTTGCGCGACTGGGATGCGCCGCTGACCGGAGAGGCAGGGGGATCCACATTTTATGGCGGCTGCCTGGACGGCATCAGCGAAAAGCTGCCTTATCTGCGTAAGCTTGGCATAACTGCGCTCTATCTGAACCCGATTTTTGTGGCCCCCAGCGTGCATAAGTACGACACGGAAGACTACCGGCATGTCGATCCGCGTTTTGGTGGCGATCAGGCGCTGTTTCGTCTGCGCCGCAATACCCATAAATTGGGCATGCGCCTGGTTCTGGACGGCGTGTTTAACCACAGCGGCGACTCACATGCATGGTTTGACAGGCACAACCGGGGCACCACCGGAGCCTGCCATAATCCCGCGTCAACCTGGCGTGAGTGGTACAGTTTTCATGATGACGGCCGTGCGCGTGACTGGTTGGGCTACGCCAGCCTGCCGAAGCTGGATTATCAGGCGCAAACGCTGGTCGAGGAGATTTATCAGGGTGATGACAGTATTGTGCGTCACTGGCTGAAAGCGCCCTGGAATATGGACGGCTGGCGTCTCGACGTCGTGCATATGCTGGGTGAAGCGGGTGGGGCGCGGAACAATTTGCAGCACGTTGCGGGCATCGCGAAAGCCGCAAAAGAGACCCGACCAGACGCCTATATCGTCGGCGAGCATTTCGGCGATGCGCGGCAGTGGTTGCAGGCGGATGTGGAAGATGCCGCCATGAACTACCGTGGTTTTACCTTCCCGGTATGGGCGTTCCTGGCGAATACCGATATTTCTATGGATCCGCAGCGCATTGATGCCCAGACCTGTATGGCGTGGATGGATAACTACCGGGCCGGGCTCTCCCATCAGCAGCAGATTCGCATGTTCAATCAGCTCGACAGTCATGATACGCCGCGCTTCAAAACCGTACTGGGCAAAGACGTGGCGCGCCTGCCGCTGGCGGTGATCTGGTTGTTCACCTGGCCGGGCGTTCCCTGCATCTATTATGGCGATGAAGTGGGGCTGGATGGCGCTAACGATCCCTTCTGCCGCAAACCTTTTCCGTGGGATAAAGCAAAGCAGGACAGCGGCTTGCTCGCGCTCTATCAGCGTATGACCCGCTTACGCAGGCGTAGTCAGGCACTGTGTCACGGCGGGTGTCAGGTGGTTTATGCTGAGGAAAACGTGGTGGTTTTCCTGCGTGTCTGGCAGCAGGAGCGCGTGCTGATTGCCATCAACCGGGGCGAGGCTTGCGAAGTTGTGCTGGCCGACTCTCCGCTGTTAGATGCCAAAGTGTGGCACTGTAAAGAGGGCAAAGGCACGCTTACGGAGGAGGTGTTGTCACTTCCGGGCGTTTCAGCAACGGTGTGGCAGGGTAATTAAATTTATATACTTTAATATGGGTGTAAATATTTATGCTCATATTTTAATTTATATTATTTTCTTGTTTCTTTATTTTTTTATAATTAAAGAGGTTTGAGTTTTTTTATTGTTTTTATAGGGGGTTTATTTTTTTGGGTTTTATCTTTCTGTTTTTAAAGGGTTATTTATCAGGCGAATTTTTTACTCTAAATTATATATGTTTTGTATTGTTAAGTGGCTTGATTTTTATTCAGGATTCCAGTATTTTTATTGTGCATTTAATATTCATGCGTATGTTGTGTGGCTGCAACTAATGTTACAAGGAGGTAGCATTGTTTAGGTTCTTTTTATTTTCAATTTTATTAATTGCAAATATTGCAATGGCGAATACGGTTTCGTGCAGCCCAGACAGTGGTTTGGCTGAAAGAACAATTACTGTTCCTCTGGGGGGAATTAAGACCACACCCTCTGAGAATTCTCAATCTCAGCCTTTATACACTTTTCGCGCCTATTTTATGGGTAATATCAAACTTGATTGCAATTCATCAGATGACTCAGCAACGCTAGCTTCAAGAACAGCATTTATTACCTCCAGTACAGGTGGTCTTCCCGAATTAGATATGAGAACTTTATACCCTCAATATATTTATCCTACTTCGACAGCAGGAATCGGTGTCTCATTTGCCTGGCATGAAGGGACGCTTGGACTGACGACTAAAAGCAATCCAACAACATTGAGTGCTTTTTTTGACAGTAATGGTAAATATTCATGGGCGGACAGGCTTGATATTACTATTTGGAAATTAGGCTCCTTCCCTGCAAGCGCACGCCCTGATAATAGCTACGCGATCAATAATACTTTTCAGTTTGTTCATACAATGGCCCTTTCAAACCCAACAAGCACATTTTCTACAGTACCCTTTCCAGAGGTAGAGATTGCTAATGATTGGGTTATTAATCGGGTAAATATCAATTTTAGCGGCGCAATGACAGTTCTTCGTGGGACATGTAATTTCCAGAATAAAACAGTATGGATGGGTAGCCACCCACTGAAAAATGGAAGTCAACCATCAACCTGGAAAGATGCAAGTTTTACCGTCCATTGTAATACAGCCTGGGGGCTGGGTCAGGTCGATAATTATTCAGATTCGCACGCCTATATTAACACTGAATTCAGAGTGAATGATTGGGGCTATCTGGTCACTGTACTACCAAGGACAACCGTTATTGATAATACAAATGGCATCATTGCTCTCAAGAGTGGTGGTGCACAAGGTTATGGCCTTCAGTTAGCATGGGGAAAACCCGCCTCTCAAACTGCATCTGGACAACCCGCAAATCCGGTGTTGTTTAACACCGAACTTTTTGGATTTTTAATACCCGACATAGGATTCCCTGAATTTGAACGCGGGGCGACGCCTCAGCAAGAATTCAATATGTCTGCTCGCTTTGTCCCCTTGCCGGGTGAGGAAGCACAGCCCGGTGAAGCTACCGCAAGTGTGGAAGTGGTAGTTACCTATCTTTGAAGTAGCAGGTGTGAAAAGGGAATTATCTATGCACTAAGTGCTCTTACTTGGCATCGCCAGTCGCATTCTTTATCTCCACATACGGTTAAGCGCAACGGATAGCGCAAATGTGTCAATTTGTGCCAAAGTATACTCACGCTCCGTAATGAAGGTGAGATCATGGATGAACTGGTGCTGTTAGCCTGTGTCGTGCTCTTTATGCTGCTGGTGGTCTGTCCGGCCCTGGCGGTGGTTGCATATCGAAGAAGTACCGCTGCGCAAAATGAGCTGTCGCAACTGCGACAGCGGGTGGCGACGCTTGAACAACGTCTTACCTCTGAGTCGGAAAGCCCGATGCCAGAGCCTCAGGTAGTGGCACCTTCTGCTGTTCCGACACCTGTTGAACCAGAGCCTCTGCCTGAGCCTGAAAAACCGGTCGAGATTGAACCCGCACCCGCCAACGTCTGGTCCAGGGGCACGCCTGTAACCGCGAAGCCGGTGAGGGCTCCTGCGCCAGTGGCGACGGCGGCAAAAACGCCAAACCCGTTAGGCGGAATGACCACGTCGCTGGTGCGCTGGTTTATGCAGGGTAACCCGCTGGCAAAGCTGGGTATTGTGCTGCTTTTCCTCGGGCTGGGATTCCTCTTCCGCTACAGCGTTGAAAATTCTCTCTTCCCGTTGTCTCTGCGTCTGGTCTTTGCCGCGGTGGCGTCGATGGTACTGCTGTTTATTGGCTGGCGGTTACGGCGTAAACAACCGGTCTTTGCATTAATCCTGCAAGGCGGTGCCACGGGTGCGCTTTATATGACCGTGTTCGGTGCCTTCCGGCTCTGGCAAATGTTGCCAATGCCCCTGGCGTTCGGTCTGCTGCTGCTGATTTGTGCGGCAAGCGTTGGGTTGGCGGTACTGCAGCGCGCCCTGAGCCTGGCGATGCTGGCAAGTCTGGGCGGGTACGCTGCACCGTTGTTACTCTCCACTGGCGGCGGTAGCCATATCGCGCTGTTCTCTTTCTATCTCCTGCTCTCCGTTGGCATTCTCGTTATCAGCATCTGGCAGCACTGGCGCGAGCTCAATCTGCTGGGAATGCTGTTTACCTTTGGGGTCGCGGGTGTCTGGGGTATTACCGATTACCGACCGGACTATTATCTAAGTTGTCAGCTGTTCCTGATAGCCAACCTGATCATTTTCGGCGTGCTGAGCGTGGCGCTGTCTCTTAGGGCGCAGAAGCGTGGCGAGCGGATCGTGGACGGCGTACTGCTGTTTGCGCCTCCGCTGATTGGGTTTGGCATGCAATATGCGATTACGCAGCATCTGGCGTATGGCCCGGCATTCAGTGCGCTGGGGTTCGGCGCCTTCTATTTGCTGCTGGCATTCGGGGCATTGAAGCGTTTTCCGGGCGCGGGCAAGCCGCTGGTACTGGCTGCTCTGGCGTTGGGCGGCGCATTCGCTACGCTCGCTATTCCGCTGGCGCTTTCCGCCCGCTGGACATCCATGGCGTGGGCGCTGGAAGGGCTTGGCATTCTGTGGCTGGGCGTTATGCAGGGGCAACGGCGCATGAGCTACAGCGGCACCGGCCTGCTGGTATTAGCATTGGGCAGTGCGCTGTGGGCACTTAATGATTCTCTGACGGCGCTTTCCCTCTTTGTTATTTTCACCGTGCTCAGCGTGAGCTGGCTGGCGGCCGCATGGCTGTGGCGAGGCATTTATCGTATCGGCAGTGATCTGTTGCTGGTCGGAGGGATCGCTTTCTGGCTTGTCGCGCTTTGGGGCGCTGCCTGGCTTGCGAAGCCGCTCGGCGTGGAAGAGGCCTTTGGCTTGCTCGCGCTGTTGAGCCTGTCGGTTTGGATCTGGCGCAGCGCCGGTCAGCGTCTGGGCTGGCAGCAGCTTCGAATGGCGGTATGGCTACTGTGGCCCGCGATGCTGGTTATCCTGTTCTGGCAGTTGGCGAACCATTCACATCTGCTGGCGGCCGGTTGGCAGAATCTGGCCTGGTGCGTGGCGCTGCCGTCGGCGTTGTTGCTGTTGCAACGTGAAGATAAACCATCATCGGGCCTGGTTTCGCAGGGGCTGCATCTCTCCTTTGCATGGATGGTGCTGCTGGCATTGGGAGCAGAAGTATACTGGTTTGCCGATGAACTCCCCTGGGGAATGGATGCCTGGCGCAGCGGTCTGCTGATGGCCGCTGGCGGTGGGGCAATCCTGCTCATGCTTGCCGGGGTCCGTCGCGCCTTCTGGCCGCTCCGGGTGTGGCCTGAACTTTATGGCACGCTGGCGCTCTTGCCACTGCTTCCGGTGCTTATCGTGCTGCTGGCGCTGGCGAATTTGCAGGATGGGCGGGTGATTCATACCCTTTATCTGCCGCTCATTAACCCGTTGGAAGAGGGCGCTGGCTTTGCCTTACTGGGATTATGGGCCTGGGCACGGTTCAGCGCCTCCCGTTTGGCGCGTTATGCTCCTTCGGTGCCCCCTGTCGTGCCACAGGTGCTTATCGGCCTGAGCTTCTGGTGGCTGAACGGGCTTCTGCTTCGCGCGCTGGCAAATTATGCAGGCATAGACTGGACGCTTGAGACGCTGTGGGGCTCTCGCTTGATCCAGACGACCTTCGCGCTCTTCTGGATGCTGGGTGCGCTGGTGGTGATGTTGATTGCTAACCGCCGTGGTTCACGACGCGGATGGCTGTATGGTGCAACGCTGTTGGGCGTTGTGATTATCAAATTGATGCTGGTAGACAGTGCGGGCGGCGGCGGTCTGGCGCGGGCCGTGGCCTTTATCGGTGTTGCGGTGCTGGTGTTGATTGTGGGCTATTTCTCGCCATTACCGCCAAAAGAGACAACAGGGTTCACTGAGGAAGAAAAACCATGAAATGGATGAAATATATTGCCGTTGGCGCACTCCTCAGCGTGGCATCCAGTGGATTCGCCCGCACAGAAGATGCGCCTGAAAGGCCTCAGGATTATGGCTGGGGGAAGGCGCTGGCGACGACCGAATCTTCTCCCTGGTACCGTGTAAACCTGCCTGATGAGGTATATAAACAAAGCGCATGGCCCGATCTTCGCGATGTGCGTGTGTTCAATCATCAGGGTGAGCGCGTTCCTTTCTCACTCGAAAAGCAAAAATCAGCTCCGGTGAGCGCGAAAACCACTGAACTGCGCATCTTCCCACTCACCACGTCCCCTGTTGAGTCTGTAAACAGTGACGAGGCAAGGGGCGAACGGGTCTGGTTACGTTCGCCAAAGGGTTATGAAATCAGCATGGAAGGCGAGGGTGTCGAGGGCATCGGCAAAAGTTATCTTCTGGCTTTACCCGACAATATCGATGAGACCCTCACCGTTTCACAGCTGCGGCTTGGCTGGGATAAACCGACGGTAAACTGGCAGGGAAAAGCCTCAGTTTACAGCAGCAGCAATATGCAAGAGTGGGTGATCATGAGGCGGGACGTCCCGCTGATGGACATCGCCAGCGGGGATGACCGTCTTGCGCTGGATAAAATCGGTCTTGACCTACACATGGGTAGCGACGGCCCGCGCTATTTGCTGGTGGTGTTTGATAAGCCTCAGCTTCCTATCACTCTGACGCGGGCATCGGTGGTTGAAGAACAGGTGCAGGAGACGCCAGCGCAGGTCAGTTTGTCGGGCTGGGCGACAAAGGTTTCGGCTGATGAGGTGCACTATCAATGGACACAGCCGCAGCCGCTGACGGCGCTTTCCGTCAGACTGGATTATGACGGTGTCCTACCCGTGGAGCTTGAATGGCGCGCCACGGCACAGGATAAGTGGCAGCCACTGACGAAAGAGGTGATTTTTCATCTTAACAATCAGGCTTCAGATGACATCGCTCTCTCCGGTCAACTGGTGCAGGGCGTTCGCCTGACGACAGTGAATGCGCATCTCCCGGGGGCACTGCCACGGGTGGGGGGGCTTCGCGAAAGTCAGAGTCTCATCTTCAATGCGCAGGGCAACGGCCCCTTTATTCTGGCATGGGGGAATAAAGCGGCAACGCCCGCCGCCCTCACGCTGGATAACCTGATTCCTACACGTCTGCGTCCCCAACATGACCCCGAAACCTTACCGGAGGCTGTGGCACACGAACCGGTCAAGCTGGGCGGCGAATCCCGACTGAGTGCGGTATCGCCTGCTGACAGAGAAAGTCAGTGGTACACCTTTTTAGTGTGGGGGGCGCTGGTGCTAGGGGTATTAGCGTTGGTCTGGATGGCGCTGAAAATATGGCGCGACATTCAGAAAGATAACGCCGCCTGAGTTATAGCGTCCGGGCTTTTGCTTGCGCCATCATGCGCGGGTAAAACTGCCAGAACTGTTGCTCCAGGGCGGCATAGTGTTGATCGAGATCCTGCCAGGAGTCGCGTAAAGCATCAAGCTTAGGGCGACGACTGGCCATTCCGTTCAGCACGCGCTGAATAAACGCCATCTCCCGGTAGCGTTCGAGCCAGCGCTCTGACCACAAATAGTCGTTGAGGTTAACGAAGGGGAGCGGGGCGTCCGGCAGGATGGCACTAATCTGCGTCTGTGCATATTCCACAAACTCTTCAAGCGGCGTTTGCGGCGCAATTTCAGCCCAGTGCCGGGAAAGAAAATGGTCCCACATCACATCAAGCGTAATGGGGGCTACGCGGCGGGTTTCCGGGCGGAACCACTGACGGGCTTCTTTCACTTCCGGCAGACTGTCGGTCAACACATCAATGCGCCGATGCATGTGAATGCCTGCAACCACATCAGCAGGGTAGAGGTCCGCTGGATTACCACGGACGAAATCGGCCAGTAAATTGCCGGATAGCGAACTATCCGCGAGATGAGCCAGGTGCAGGTGAGCCAGAAAATTCATATACACTTCATCCTTCAAACTGCCTCTTCGTTGGCTGCCTTTATTCACCCCAGTCACTCACTCATGTGAGCTCCCGGGGGCTCATTCAGTTGCCGCCTTGACGTATCTAGAATGATTTCGCGTATAGATTATGTCATTCATCCTGAGGGGTAAAGGTTGCAGGGAGAACGCCCCGGCACTAGACTACTCGCCTCTTAATTATGTCTCGAGTTAGTGTCATGCGCGTTGCCGATTTTTCCTTTGAGTTGCCTGAATCCCTGATTGCCCACTATCCACAACCTGAACGCAGCGGTTGCCGCTTGCTCTCGCTGGAGGGGCCGACGGGCGCGCTGTCGCACGACACTTTCACCGATTTACTCGACAAGCTCAACCCGGGCGATCTGCTGGTGTTCAACAATACCCGCGTGATTCCGGCGCGTCTGTTTGGGCGTAAAGCCAGCGGCGGCAAAGTTGAAGTGCTGGTTGAGCGTATGCTCGACGATAAACGTATTCTGGCACATATTCGCGCATCTAAAGCGCCGAAGCCGGGTGCGGAACTGTTGCTGGGTGATGACGAAAGCATTCAAGCCACCATGGTGGCGCGTCACGATGCGCTGTTTGAGGTGGAATTTAATGATGCCCGTCCGGTGCTTGATATCCTGAATGCCATCGGCCATATGCCGCTTCCGCCGTACATCGACCGCCCGGATGAAGACGCTGACCGTGAGCTTTATCAAACGGTTTACAGCCAGAAGCCGGGCGCAGTTGCAGCGCCGACCGCCGGTCTGCACTTTGATGAGCCGCTGTTAGCTCGCCTGCGTGAAAAAGGCATTGAGATGGCCTTCGTCACGCTGCACGTCGGCGCAGGGACCTTCCAGCCGGTTCGCGTGGATAGCATCGAAGATCACATCATGCACTCCGAATACGCCGAAGTGCCGCAAGAGGTCGTAGACGCCGTCCTGGCAGCGAAAGCGCGCGGTAACCGGGTGATTGCCGTCGGCACCACCTCAGTACGCTCGCTGGAGAGCGCCGCTCAGGCCGCAAAACAGGATCTCATTGAGCCCTTCTTTGGCGACACGCAAATCTTTATCTACCCCGGCTATCAGTACAAAGTGATTGATGCGCTGGTGACCAATTTCCACCTGCCGGAATCGACGCTGATCATGCTGGTTTCGGCCTTTGCGGGCTATAAGCACACCATGCACGCCTATCAGGAAGCGGTTGCGCACAAATATCGCTTTTTTAGTTACGGTGATGCGATGTTTATCACGTACAATCCGCAGGCTATTTTTGAGCGTGTCGGGGAATAAATCCGCGGCACTGATATAAACGTCAGACTGTTTTTCTGACGCGGGAGAAAAAATGAAATTTGAACTGGATACCACCGATGGACGCGCACGTCGCGGCCGCCTGGTGTTTGATCGTGGCGTAGTGGAAACGCCTGCTTTTATGCCTGTCGGCACCTACGGCACGGTAAAAGGGATGACGCCGGAAGAAGTCGAAGAGACGGGCGCGCAAATCATCCTCGGCAACACCTTCCATTTATGGCTGCGTCCTGGCCAGGAAATCATGAAATTGCACGGTGACCTGCATGACTTTATGCAGTGGAAGGGGCCTATCCTTACCGACTCCGGGGGGTTCCAGGTGTTCAGCCTGGGGGATATCCGCAAGATCACCGAAGCCGGCGTGCACTTCCGTAATCCGATCAATGGCGATCCTATTTTCCTTGATCCTGAAAAGTCGATGGAGATTCAGTACGATCTCGGTTCCGATATCGTCATGATCTTTGACGAATGTACGCCGTACCCGGCGGATTGGGATTATGCTAAGCGCTCGATGGAAATGTCACTGCGCTGGGCAAAACGCAGCCGCGACCGCTTTGACTTACTGGAAAACCCAAATGCGCTGTTCGGCATCATTCAGGGCAGTGTTTACGAAGATTTACGTGATATCTCCGTCAAAGGTCTGGTAGAGATTGGCTTTGATGGCTACGCTGTCGGCGGTTTGGCTGTCGGCGAGCCGAAAGCAGATATGCACCGTATTCTGGAACATGTTTGCCCGCAAATTCCGGCAGATAAACCACGTTACCTGATGGGCGTCGGCAAGCCAGAGGATCTGGTGGAAGGCGTGCGTCGCGGCATCGACATGTTCGACTGCGTCATGCCAACCCGTAATGCCCGTAACGGCCATCTGTTTGTGACCAATGGCGTGGTGAAAATCCGTAATGCGAAATATAAGAGCGACACTGGCCCACTTGATGCCGAGTGTGATTGCTATACCTGTCGCCATTATTCTCTCGCTTACCTGCATCACCTCGACCGTTGCAACGAGATATTGGGCGCGCGACTCAATACCATTCATAACCTGCGATATTATCAGCGTTTAATGGCTGGTTTACGCAAGGCTATTGAAGAGGGTAAATTAGAGAGCTTCGTGACCGATTTTTACCAACGTCAGGGACGGGAAGTTCCGGCTTTGAACGTTGATTAATATAAATAATGAGGGAATTTGAATGAGCTTTTTTATTTCTGATGCGGTAGCAGCAGGCGGCGCACCGGCGCAGGGTAGCCCGATGTCTCTGATTCTGATGTTGGCGGTGTTTGGTCTGATTTTCTATTTCATGATCCTGCGCCCTCAGCAGAAACGTACCAAAGAGCACAAGAATCTGATGAGCTCTATTGCTAAAGGCGATGAAGTATTGACCACTGGCGGTCTGGTAGGTCGCGTGACCAAAGTAGCAGACACTGGCTACCTGGCTATCGCCCTGAACGATACCACTGAAGTGGTTATCAAACGTGACTTCGTAGCTGCCGTTCTGCCGAAAGGCACGATGAAGGCGCTGTAATTTCTTGTTTTCCCAAAGGGAACTGCCGTGTTAAACCGTTATCCTTTGTGGAAGTACATCATGCTGGTCGTCGTGATTATCGTCGGCCTGCTGTACGCACTTCCCAACCTGTATGGTGAGGATCCGGCTGTTCAGGTCACTGGCGCGCGCGGTGCCGCCGCCAGTGAACAAACGCTGATCCAGGTCCAGAAAACTCTACAAGAAGAAAAAATCAACGCGAAGTCTGTGGCACTGGAAAACGGCGCTATTCTCGCTCGCTTTGACACCACCGATATTCAGTTGCGCGCCCGTGAAGCGCTGGTCAATGAACTCGGCGATCAGTTTGTCGTGGCGCTCAACCTTGCGCCGGCAACCCCATATTGGTTAACGACCATCCATGCCGAACCCATGAAACTGGGTCTCGACCTGCGTGGTGGTGTGCACTTCCTGATGGAAGTGGATATGGATACCGCCCTTGGCAAGCTTCAGGAACAAAACACTGACAGCCTGCGTAGCGACCTGCGTGAAAAGGGTATTCCTTACACCACCGTGCGTAAGGAAGAGAACTACGGTCTGAGCATTCAGTTCCGTGATTCTGCGGCACGTAATGAAGCGAATAACTATCTTGCTGCTCGCCATCGTGACATGGTGCTGACTAACCAGGGCGACAACGTGTTGCGTGCAGTGATGACCGACGCACGTCTGAGCGAAGCCCGTGAATATGCGGTTCAGCAGAACATCAACATTCTGCGCAACCGTGTAAACCAACTGGGCGTGGCTGAACCACTGGTACAACGTCAGGGTGCCGATCGTATCGTGGTCGAACTGCCGGGTATTCAGGACACCGCACGTGCTAAAGAAATTCTGGGCGCCACGGCGACGCTGGAATTCCGTCTGGTCAACAGCAATGTCGATCAGTCTGCCGCTGCATCAGGGCGCGTTCCGGGTGATTCTGAGGTCAAACAGACGCGTGAAGGTCAGCCGGTTGTGCTGTACAAGCGTGTGATTCTGACCGGTGACCATATTACCGATTCTACCTCCAGCCAGGATGAATACAATCAGCCGCAGGTGAACATCTCACTGGATAGCGCGGGCGGGAATATCATGTCTAACTTCACTAAGGACAATATCGGTAAGCCGATGGCGACCCTGTTTGTGGAGTACAAAGACAGCGGTAAGAAAGATGCTAACGGTCGCTCCATCCTGGTGAAAGAGGAAGAGGTGATTAACATCGCCAACATCCAGTCTCGCCTGGGTAACAGCTTCCGTATTACCGGTATCAATAACCCGAATGAAGCGCGACAGCTCTCTCTGCTGCTGCGTGCCGGTGCGCTGATTGCGCCGATTCAGATTGTTGAAGAGCGCACCATCGGTCCAACCCTTGGGATGCAAAACATCACGCAGGGTCTGGAAGCCTGTCTGGCGGGCCTCGTTGTTTCAATCATCTTTATGATCTTCTTCTATAAGAAGTTCGGCCTGATTGCGACCTCGGCGCTGATTGCGAACCTGATAATGATTGTCGGCATTATGTCACTGCTTCCAGGTGCGACGCTCACCATGCCAGGTATTGCGGGTATCGTGTTAACCCTTGCGGTTGCGGTCGACGCCAACGTACTGATAAACGAACGTATCAAAGAAGAATTGAGCAACGGACGTACAGTGCAGCAGGCGATCGACGAAGGTTACCGTGGCGCGTTCAGTTCCATTTTTGATGCGAACATCACGACGCTTATCAAGGTTCTTATCCTGTATGCGGTCGGTACCGGTGCTATCAAAGGGTTTGCCATTACAACCGGTATCGGTGTGGCGACCTCAATGTTTACCGCTATCGTCGGCACCCGTGCCATCGTGAACCTGCTGTACGGCGGCAAGCGCGTTAAAAAGCTGTCTATCTGAGGAGTGCGTTGTGGCACAGGAATACACTGTTGAACAATTGAACTACGGCCGTAAAGTCTGGGACTTTATGCGCTGGGATTACTGGGCTTTCGGTATCTCAGCTCTGCTGTTAATCGTATCCATCGTCATTATGGGTGTGCGCGGTTTTAACTGGGGCCTGGACTTTACCGGCGGTACGGTTATCGAAATCACGCTGGAAAAACCCGCGGATATGGACATGATGCGTGAAGCGCTGCAGAAGGCGGGTTTTGAAGACCCACTGCTGCAAAACTTCGGCAGCAGCCGCGATATCATGGTGCGTATGCCACCTGCCCAGGGCGCTACCGGTGGTCAGGAGCTCGGAAGTAAAGTTCTGGGCGTGATCAACGAAGCGACCAGCCAGAACGCAGCGGTAAAACGTATTGAGTTCGTGGGGCCGAGCGTGGGTGCCGATCTGGCGCAAACCGGTGCGATGGCGTTGATGGTGGCGCTGATCTCAATCCTGGTTTACGTCGGTTTCCGCTTTGAGTGGCGACTGGCGGCCGGGGTGGTTATCGCCCTTGCGCACGACGTGGTGATAACCATGGGTGTGCTATCGCTCTTCCACATCGAGATTGACCTGACGATTGTGGCGTCGCTGATGTCCGTCATCGGCTACTCGCTGAACGACAGTATTGTGGTATCAGACCGTATTCGTGAGAACTTCCGCAAGATTCGTCGCGGTACGCCTTACGAGATCTTTAACGTGTCTCTGACCCAGACGCTGCACCGAACGCTTATTACGTCCGGTACGACGTTAGTGGTGATCCTGATGCTGTATCTGTTTGGCGGCCCGATTCTGGCTGGCTTCTCGCTGACCATGTTGATCGGTGTTTCCATCGGTACTGCTTCGTCTATTTACGTGGCGTCCGCACTGGCGCTGAAGCTGGGTATGAAGCGCGAACACCTGATTCAGCAGAAAGTAGAGAAAGAAGGGGCGGATCAGCCGTCAATTCTGCCTTAATTTAGCGTCTGCTTGATAAAAACCGTGGCCTTCGTGCTGCGGTTTTTTTTATCATTGATAAAAATACAGGCGCGCATGAAACTGCCCCTCATCCGATATTGACGCAGGAACCAACACTCTTATGGCTATTATCCCTAAAAACTATACCCGGCTCGAAAGCGGTTATCGTGAAAAAGCATTGAAATTGTTTCCGTGGGTATGCGGGCGTTGTTCGCGGGAGTTTGTTTATTCGAACCTGCGTGAATTGACGGTTCACCACATGGACCATGATCATACCAATAATCCCGAAGACGGCAGTAACTGGGAATTGCTCTGCTTGTTCTGCCACGATCACGAGCATTCGAAATATACCGAAGCGGATCAGTACGGCTCTACCGTGGTGGCGGGGGAAGATGCGCAAAAAGATGTTGGCGAGGCGACCTATAATCCATTCGCCGATCTCAAGGCAATGTTAAATAAGAAGTAACCTCTCGCGGCATATGCAGCGTGGGTAGGATAAAAAAGCACCGTGCGAGGATCTCGCCGGTGCTTTTTTTCAGACCATGCTATCGCGATAGCAACTGGCTTGATTTAGAAGTTGTAACCCGCAACCAGGTATCCACCCCAACCGGTAGAACGGACGCTGAAGTCACCGTTGCCGAAGTTCAGGCTGGCATCATCGTTCCACTGGCCACCGTTGTGCCAGTAACGGGCAACAACAGAGTAATGCCAGTGATCGTAGCTCAGAGACAGGATGTGGCTGGACGCGATGGAGTCGTTGGTACGTGCGCGTTTGTTGTTCAGATCGTGGAAATCTTTGTCACCCAGTTCTGAACCCCAGTCGAAGTTGGTGAAGCCGATATAGCTCAGCTGGCCGCCCCACAAAGCGGTGATCGGAACAAAGTATTTCACTTTGAAACGGTAACCGTCCCACTCGTTTTCGTTCGCGGCTTTGTAGTTCTGCCACTGGTATTTCGCGTATACGTTCAGGGACAGGCTCATCGGCAGACCCGTGTCGATGTCGGTACCCAGACCCATGTACCAGGTGCTCTGACGACCGGATTCATTACGGCCCATGTCGTAGATGTAGTTGTTAGCGATGTACCACTCTTTGAACGGGCCGAAGCTCAGATCGGTACCGGTCAGCTTATCAATAGAGAAGCGCGGCTCAATTTCCATGAACAGCGGAGAGCCGTGGTTCCAGATACCTTTCGCATCGGTGTTACCGCCGAAGAATACCGGGGCGTCCAGGTAGCCATAGAAATCAAACCAGTCTTTCTTGGCAAAGGCTTCATATTCCAGGTAGGTATCGTTACGAATCTGAGGTCCGAAGCGGGTGTGGTAGCTACCAACGACGTTAACGCTCTGATGCCACCAGTCGGAAACATATTCCGGTTTATTGGTTTCTGCTGCACTTACGGAGAAGGACGTTGAAATCGCCAGCGCAGCGCCAGCTGCAAGTAATGTATTTTTCATAGTTATGCCACTGATAAGAGATCCCTTTCGGGAATGAAAGAATGCACGCATTGCGTTGCTAAATGTTTCATATTTCTGCGCCGTTATTATAAGTATCCGTGCTCACAAAAATATGTGTTGTTTCACATTACTGACGCATACGTAATCGATTGCGTTCACGTTTGCGTGTAATAAACAGCGGGGATTGTACTGGCGATTATCATTGTTGCCAATAAATGAAAGCCGCCTGATTAAGACCAGACGGCGGAGAAGGCGTTACAAAGTATGAAAAAGGGCGACAAATTTCCTGCGTTATTGCGGAGTAACCGGCTGGATGTCGTGAATACGTACGAATCCTAACTGCTCAGGCGTAATTCCGTTTAGCTGAAGCGCAACATCCACATCGCTCGGGGCAAGCGTGCTTGCCGGTGCGCTCATGAGCTGATTCTGAACATTAACTTCCTGGTAATTTTCGGTGGTTCCCTGAATCTGACCCCATTCCACCGTACCGTTGAATGCCGGTAAAGGATCGTTTGATTCGCCCTGAATACGTAACGTCACGCGCGTGCCACCCGCGTTAGGCGCGACATTCTTCAGTGACATACGTAGCATGCCGACCTGGCTGTTGAGACGGGCTGGCGTGTTCGATCCAGGGAGCAGATACACGCCGCTGGTGGATTTTGCATTCAACGCATTTTGCTGGGTGATCTTGACCGTTTCCTGGTTGAGCTTGGTCATCTCTTTATTTAGTGTGCTGACACTTTGATGCAGTTGTCGTACTTCGCTTTGCTGCGCGCAGGCGCTGAGGGCAAAAACGCTTCCCAGCAACAGGGATCTTAGGTAACGTCTTGTCATTGTGTCTGTTTCCTTGAAATTGAAGATATTCTTAATGGTAGCCAGCAACCGTCGCGTTGCCATCTATCCATTGTCTCAAAATCGGCCCGTCTTTGTTGTCACGCCAGTTCAGGGTAAAATAGATTTTAATCAACTCACACGTCAGGACGTCGTATGCATTGCCCATTCTGTTTCGCCGTGGATACCAAAGTAATCGATTCTCGCCTTGTGGGTGAAGGATCCTCTGTTCGTCGCCGTCGTCAGTGTCTGGTATGCAATGAACGTTTTACCACCTTTGAAGTGGCTGAGCTGGTGATGCCCAGAGTCATTAAAAGCAATGATGTTCGTGAACCGTTCAACGAAGATAAATTACGACGTGGCATACTGAAAGCGCTGGAGAAGCGCCCGGTGAGCGCGGATGACGTTGAAATGGCGCTCAATCATATCAAGTCACAATTGCGCGCAACCGGCGAGCGTGAGATTGCCAGTAAGATGATTGGCAATCTGGTCATGGAGCAATTGAAGAAACTCGACAAAGTGGCCTACATCCGCTTTGCCTCGGTATACCGTAGTTTCGAAGATATTCGTGAATTTGGCGAAGAGATCGCCCGCTTACAGGACTGACCATGCAGGATGAAAAGTACATGGCGCGAGCGCTAAAGCTGGCGCAACGCGGGCGTTTTACGACCCATCCGAACCCAAATGTCGGGTGCGTTATTGTTAACGATGGCGCGATTGTCGGCGAAGGGTTCCATTACCGTGCCGGCGAACCGCATGCTGAAGTGCACGCACTGCGGATGGCGGGTGAGAAAGCGAAAGGGGCAACGGCCTACGTCACGCTTGAGCCCTGTAGCCATCACGGCCGGACGCCGCCGTGCTGTGAAGCCTTGATCAATGCGGGCGTGTCCCGGGTTGTGGCAGCGATGCAGGATCCGAATCCTCAAGTGCAGGGGCGGGGACTTTACCGACTACAGCAGGAGGGCATCGACGTCAGCCATAGTCTGATGATGCCGGAAGCTGAAGCGCTGAATAAAGGCTTTCTCAAGCGCATGCGCACCGGCTTTCCGTATGTACAACTGAAGCTGGGCGCATCACTGGATGGGCGAACGGCGATGGCGAATGGCGAAAGCCAATGGATTACCTCCCCGCAGGCGCGCCGTGATGTTCAGCGGCTGCGTGCGCAAAGTCACGCCATCCTCACCAGTAGCGCGACTGTCCTGGCAGATAACCCTAAACTGACGGTGCGTTGGGATGAGCTAAGTTCTGATGTGCAGGCGCTTTATCCCAAAGAGAATCTGCGCCAGCCGCTGCGTATCGTGGTAGACAGCAAAAATCGCGTGACGCCAGAACATGCGCTGGTGCAACAGCCTGGTGAAACCTGGTTTGCACGCACCGCGCCAGATGCGCGAGTATGGCCCGCGTCGGTACGTGATATTTCCGTACCGGAATATAATGGCCGTGTCGATCTGGTGGCGATGATGATGCTGTTGGGCAAACAACAGATCAATAGCATCTGGGTTGAGGCGGGGGCGAGTCTTGCCGGTGCACTGTTGCAGGCGGGGCTGGTGGATGAACTGATTGTCTATCTTGCGCCAAAACTGCTGGGTACCGATGCCAGAGGGCTATGCATTCTGCCGGGCCTCAACGCGCTTGCGGATGCGCCCGGTTTCAAATTCAACGAGATACGTCAGGTCGGCCCCGATGTCTGCCTGCATCTCACCCACGCGTAGCGACTCCTGTAAAAGGGAAGCAGCGCGTCAAATATTATGATAAAATCCGCCCCCCTGCGGGGTCTGAACTGAACCTGTGAAGGAAAAGTATGAACATTATTGAAGCTAACGTTGCTGCCCCGGACGCTCGCGTCGCCATCACCATTGCGCGTTTCAACAACTTTATCAATGACAGCCTGCTTGAAGGTGCGGTTGACGCCCTGAAACGTATCGGCCAGGTTAACGATGACAATATTACCGTAGTATGGGTTCCAGGTGCATATGAGCTGCCACTGGCGGCGGGTGCACTGGCGAAAACCGGTAAATATGACGCGGTGATTGCGCTGGGCACGGTTATTCGTGGCGGCACGGCTCACTTTGAATATGTGGCCGGTGGTGCAAGCAATGGCCTGTTGCATGTTGCGCAGGACAGCGAAATCCCGGTTGCTTTTGGTGTGTTGACCACCGAAAGCATTGAACAAGCTATCGAACGTGCTGGCACTAAAGCTGGCAACAAAGGTGCGGAAGCTGCATTGACCGCGCTTGAAATGATTAATGTATTGAAAGCCATCAAGGCCTGATTTTTGTAAGGGGAAATCCGTGAAACCTGCTGCTCGTCGCCGCGCCCGTGAGTGTGCTGTCCAGGCACTCTACTCCTGGCAGTTGTCCCAAAACGACGTCGCTGATGTCGAATACCAGTTCCTGGCGGAACAGGACGTTAAAGACGTTGACGTCCCATACTTCCGTGAACTGTTAAGCGGGGTGGCGACTAACAGCGCGTATCTCGACGGCCTGATGAAGCCGTACCTGTCCCGTCTGCTTGAAGAACTGGGTCAGGTTGAGAGAGCGGTACTGCGAATCGCACTGTTCGAACTGTCTAAACGTTCTGACGTGCCGTACAAAGTCGCCATTAACGAAGCTATCGAACTGGCGAAAACTTTCGGTGCTGAAGATAGCCACAAGTTTGTTAACGGTGTGCTCGACAAAGCCGCGCCCGTGATTCGTCCCAACAAAAAATGATCCTCAAGCCGGAGTGGAGTGCGATGTCTGACCGCACTCTGTCCGGCTTTTTTCTTTTCTATGCTGAGGCATAACGTATGGCATGCGGCGAATTTTCCCTGATTGCCCGTTATTTTGACCGTGTAAAAAATGCGCGTCGTGATGTCGAAACCGGCATTGGCGACGACTGTGCACTGCTCAATGTTCCTGAAAAACAGACGCTGGCAATCAGCACTGACACTCTGGTGTCAGGCATTCATTTTCTTCCTGATATCGATCCTGCCGATCTGGCGTATAAAGCGCTGGCAGTAAACGTGAGCGATCTGGCGGCGATGGGCGCCGATCCTGCGTGGCTCACGCTGGCGCTGACCCTCCCGAACGTCGATGAAGTCTGGCTCAAGGCGTTTAGCGACAGCCTGTTCGAACAGCTTAACTACTACGATATGCAGCTTATTGGCGGCGATACCACGCGTGGTCCACTCTCCATGACGCTGGGTATTCACGGTTATGTGCCGGTTGGCCGGGCCATTAAGCGCTCAGGGGCCAGGCCTGGGGACTGGATCTATGTGACCGGCACCCCCGGTGACAGCGCAGCCGGACTGGCGATTTTACAGCACCGGTTGCAGGTCAGTGATGCCAATGATTCGAACTACCTGGTCCAGCGGCATTTACGCCCAACTCCGCGCGTCTTACACGGTCAGGCCATGCGTGGTCTGGCGAATGCCGCCATCGATCTTTCTGACGGGTTGATTTCCGATCTCGGTCATATCCTCAATGCGAGCGAATGCGGTGCGCGTATTGATCTGGACGCGCTGCCTTATTCGGAAGCAATGAAGCGTCATGTGGATGTGGAACAAGCCGTGCGCTGGGCGCTTTCAGGGGGGGAAGACTACGAACTCTGCTTTACCGTCCCTGAACTGAACCGTGGCGCGCTGGAAGTCGCGGTTGCCCATCTGGGCGCACCCATAACCTGTATTGGTCAGATGAGCGCGGATGTGGAAGGCATGCTTTTTACCCGTGATGACAAGGCCGTGACGCTCGACTGGAAAGGATACGACCATTTTGCCACTCTTTAAGAAAGATATTGCCAAAAGCCGTCTGAAAATGAGTAATCCATGGCACCTGCTGGCAACGGGATTTGGCAGCGGATTAAGCCCTGTCATGCCGGGTACCATGGGATCGCTGGCATCCATCCCGTTCTGGTATCTGTTGACGCTGCTCCCCTGGCAACTCTATTCGCTGATGGTGATGCTGGGCATCAGCATTGGCGTCTATCTCTGCCATCGTACGGCAAAAGACATGGGCGTGCATGACCATGGCAGCATTGTCTGGGATGAGTTTATCGGCATGTGGATAACCCTGATGGCGCTGCCGACGCACGACTGGCAGTGGATTGCCGCCGGATTTGTAATTTTCCGCATTTTCGATATGTGGAAACCCTGGCCGATTCGCTGGTTCGATCGCAATGTCCATGGCGGAATGGGCATTATGGTTGATGATATTATCGCGGGGGTTATCTCAGCGGGGATTCTGTACGTTGTTGGTCATCACTGGCCGCTGGGTATTGTATGATTTTCCCTCTCCGGAGGGAGAGGGAAGTGTCTGACCTGCTACTTAAAGCCGACCACCGGGTGCTGTTTATACGGTGTTTCCAGCTCGGCAACTTGCTCTGGTTTCAGCGTCAAATCTACCGCCTGGAGTAACTCCTCAAGCTGCTCTTCGCGCGACGCACCAATGATTGGCGCGGCGACACCCGGTTTGCTTAACAGCCACGCCAGCGCAACCTGGGCACGCGTGGCGCCGGTTTCTTCGGCAATGGCACCCAGGCGCTCGGCGATTTGCGCGTCGTTTTCATCATGTTCGTTATAGAGATTTTTCCCCACCTCATCCGACACCAGTCGGGCAGTGCTCTCTCCCCATGGTCGCGTCAGGCGACCTCGCGCCAGCGGGCTCCAGGGAATCACTGCCACCCCTTCCTGGTAGCAGAGCGGCAGCATGTCGCGCTCTTCTTCGCGGTAAATCAGGTTGTAGTGGTCCTGCATGGTGACAAACGGCGCCCAGCCGTGCTGTTTCTGTAACGCCAGCGCCTGAGCAAACTGGCTGGCGTGCATGGAAGAAGCGCCGATATAGCGCGCCTTCCCGGCTTTCACCACGTCGTTCAGCGCTTCCAGGGTCTCTTCAATGGGCGTGTTGTAATCCCAGCGGTGGATTTGCAGTAAATCGACATAATCCATGCCGAGGCGCGTGAGACTGTCATCAATGGAACGTAGAATCTGTTCGCGCGACAGGCCTTCACTCAGCGTACCGGACGGGTAGTAAACTTTGGTGGCGACCACCACCTCATCGCGACGGGCAAAATCACGCAACGCGCGTCCGACGATCTCTTCACTGCTGCCGTCAGAGTAGCTGTTTGCGGTATCAAAAAAGTTGATGCCGCCGTTTAGTGCGTGCTGGATAAGCAGACGGCTACTCTCTTCCGGCAGCGTCCAGGCGTGATTACCCCGGTCAGGTTCGCCGAACGTCATGCAGCCAAGACAAAGGCGCGAAACCTTGAGATCTGTTTTTCCTAACGTGTTGTATTGCATCGCTCCACTCCTGCTATTACTCGTCTTACTTCGAGTAAGATTAAAAAAACGTTACCGTTAAGCATAGCAGGAGCGGTAGAGGAGGTTATGCGAGCCAGCGCGTGATGTGAGATTCAATACCGGCGGCATCCAGGCCCACGTCGGCACGGGCTTCGTCCTGAGTTCCTTGCGGAATGAAGAAATCGGGCAACCCCAGATTCAGCACCGGCACCGGTTTACGGTGGGCCATCAGCACGTCGTTAACGCCACTGCCCGCGCCACCGATAATCGCGTTCTCTTCCAGCGTAATTAAGGCCTCATGGCGCGCAGCCATCTGCAAAATCAGCGCGGTATCCAGCGGTTTAACGAAACGCATATCGACCAATGTAGCGTTCAGCGCTTCTGCGGCTTTCTCCGCTGCAGGCAGCAACGTACCGAAATTGAGGATCGCAATTTTCTCGCCTTCACGTTTCACCACTCCTTTGCCCAGCGGCAGTTTCTGCAACGGTTCCAGCGTCACGCCCACGGCGTTGCCGCGAGGGTAACGCACGGCGCTCGGGCCTTCGTTGTAGTGATAGCCGGTGAACAGCATCTGGCGACATTCGTTTTCATCGCTCGGGGTCATAATGACCATCTCGGGGATGCAGCGCAGGAAAGAGATATCAAACGCGCCCTGATGCGTCTGGCCGTCAGCGCCTACAATCCCTGCACGATCGATGGCAAAGAGGACCGGTAATTTCTGAATTGCAACGTCGTGGATCACCTGATCGTAGGCACGTTGCAGGAAGGTGGAGTAGATAGCCACGATAGGCTTGTAGCCGCCAATGGCCAGGCCTGCCGCGAAGGTGACGGCGTGCTGTTCAGCGATCGCGACATCAAAGTATTGATCCGGGAATTTACGGGAAAACTCCACCATGCCGGAACCTTCGCGCATCGCAGGCGTCACCGCCATTAATTTGCTGTCTTTGCCCGCCATTTCGCACAGCCAGTCACCAAAGATTTTGGAGTAGCTGGGCATGCCGCCGCTGCTTTTCGGCAGCGTGCCGCTGGTCGGATCGAACTTCGGCACCGCGTGGAAAGTAATAGGATCTTTTTCGGCAGGCTCATAACCTCGGCCTTTCTTGGTCATGATATGCAGGAACTGCGGACCCTTCAGGCCGCGCATGTTTTTCAGGGTTTGCACCAGACCCAGCACATCGTGACCATCAACCGGGCCAATGTAGTTAAAGCCCAGCTCTTCAAACAACGTACCCGGCACGACCATGCCTTTGATATGTTCTTCAGTGCGTTTAATCAGCTCTTTAATCGGCGGAACGCCAGACAGCACTTTTTTGCCGCCTTCGCGCAGTGTGGAATAGAGCTTACCGGAGAGCAGTTGCGCCAGGTGATTGTTCAGCGCACCGACATTCTCAGAAATCGACATTTCGTTGTCGTTGAGAACCACCAGCATGTCCGGACGAATATCGCCCGCGTGGTTCATCGCTTCAAACGCCATGCCCGCGGTGATCGCCCCGTCGCCAATCACGCAGACCGTACGGCGTTGCTTACCCTCTTTTTCTGCGGCAACGGCAATGCCGATACCGGCGCTGATCGAGGTGGAGGAGTGCCCGACGCTTAATACGTCGTACTCGCTTTCACCACGCCAGGGGAAGGGGTGCAAGCCGTTTTTCTGGCGGATAGTGTCGATGCGATCGCGACGTCCGGTCAGAATTTTATGCGGATAAGCCTGATGGCCGACGTCCCAGATGAGCTGGTCGAAGGGGGTGTTATAGACGTAGTGCAATGCCACGGTTAATTCTACCGTGCCAAGCCCGGAGGCGAAGTGCCCGCTGGAGCGGCTCACGCTGTCGAGCAGGTAGCGACGCAACTCATCGCACAGTTTCGGCAGACTCTCTTTAGGCAGTGAACGCAATTCCGCAGTGGAATCGACCAGCGCCAGCGTCGGGTATTTGGCTATATCAAAACTCATCGGAGACTCATTGTGGTGTTGTCATTATTTATCACGCTGGATTATGTAATCAGCCAGTGCTTCCAGTGCCGTTGTATCCAGTGATTGCGCAGCCAGCAGATTTAACGACTGACGTGCCTCCGCAATCAGATCGCGGGCTTTTACCCGGGCTTGCTCAAGGCCCAGTAACGCAGGGTAGGTGCTTTTGCCAAGTTGCTGATCGGCGCCCTGGCGTTTCCCAAGGGTCGCAGTATCGCCGACAACATCGAGTATGTCATCCTGAACCTGGAACGCCAGGCCGATGCATTGCGCATAGTTATCCAGCACCGGCAGCCAAACGCGCCCCTTTTCTCCTGCGCTCAGCGCACCCATTTTCACCGCCGCACGAATCAGTGCGCCTGTTTTGTGACGATGAATCTGTTCAAGCGCCTGTAAATCTACGGATTTGCCTTCTGCGGCTAAATCCAGTGCCTGCCCGGCACACATGCCTGCCGCACCGCTGGCAAAGGCCAGTTCGCGTACCATGGCCAACCGATCCTCGGCGGCCACTTCTGGCATCGGGGCATCGCTAAGAATAGTAAATGCCAGCGTTTGCAGCGCGTCGCCGGCCAGAATCGCGTTGGCTTCGCCAAATTTGATGTGGCAGGTGGGCTGACCGCGGCGGAGATCGTCATCGTCCATCGCCGGGAGATCATCGTGAATCAGCGAATAGGCGTGGATGCATTCCACCGCCGCTGCGGGGGCATCCAGCGTTTCCCGGCTAACGCCGAACATCGTGCCCGTCGCATACACCAGGAAAGGACGCAGGCGTTTGCCACCTAATAGTGCGCCATACCCCATTGCCTCAACCAGAGGAGAGTTCTGAAAGGGCAGAGGCGCGATAAAACGCCGCAGGGCATCGTTGGCGTGCGTAACGCAGGTCTGGAGCTGTTGATTAAAGTCCATTTACTCGTTATCCGGGGTGAACGGCGTTAAGGGCGCTTCCTCATTATCGGAGAGCAGAATCTGCACACGCTGCTCCGCTTGCTGAAGTTTAACCTGCCCCTGACGGGCCAGCTGCACGCCGCGTTCAAATTCATTGAGGGCATCCTCCAGCGGAAGATCGCCACTTTCCAGGCGGGTAACAATCTGTTCGAGTTCGCCGAGCGCGGTTTCAAAGCTGGCGGGTGCGTCTTTTTTCTTTGGCATAATGACTGTCTGACTCTCATTGTTTACCGACTCTACTAGGGTAGCGAAGTCGCGAAGCTAAGCAAATAACGCGCAAGGGTCATGCAAAATACACAGGGACGCTGCGATGGTGGTATACTTCCGCGCCTGGATGCAGCCGCAGGTGTGGGCTGCTGTATTTTTTTCCGAGAAGCCCAACCGGGCTTGCCAACGAACCCTTGCCGCCATGAAGTTTATCATTAAATTGTTCCCGGAAATCACCATCAAAAGCCAATCTGTGCGTTTGCGCTTTATTAAGATCCTGACCGGGAATATTCGTAACGTTCTGAAGCAGTACGATGAGACCCTCGCGGTCGTTCGCCACTGGGATAACATTGAAGTCCGCGCAAAAGATGAAAACCAGCGCCTGGTTATCCGCGATGCGCTGACCCGTATTCCGGGCATTCACCATATTCTGGAAGTGGAAGATGTGCCTTTCACCTCCCTGCACGATATCTTCGAAAAAACGCTGGAAGCCTGGCGTGAGAAGCTGGAAGGAAAAACCTTCTGCGTGCGTGCAAAACGTCGTGGTAAACACGAATTTAGCTCTATCGAAGTGGAGCGCTATGTCGGCGGTGGGCTGAATCAGCATATCGAAACGGCCCGCGTGAAGCTGACGCACCCTGATATCACCGTCAATCTGGAAATCGAAGACGATCGTCTGCTGCTGGTAAAAGGCCGCTACGAAGGGATCGGCGGTTTCCCTATCGGTACGCAGGAAGATGTGTTGTCGCTGATTTCCGGTGGTTTTGACTCCGGCGTCTCCAGCTATATGCTGATGCGTCGCGGCTGCCGCGTGCATTACTGCTTCTTCAACCTTGGCGGCGCCGCCCATGAAATTGGCGTGCGTCAGGTTGCTCATTATTTGTGGAACCGCTTTGGCAGCTCCCACCGCGTCCGTTTTGTCGCCATCAACTTTGAACCGGTCGTGGGTGAAATCCTTGAGAAAGTCGACGATGGCCAGATGGGCGTTGTGCTCAAACGCATGATGGTACGTGCCGCTTCTCAGGTTGCGGAACGCTACGGCGTACAGGCGCTGGTGACTGGCGAAGCGCTGGGCCAGGTCTCCAGCCAGACCCTGACCAACCTGCGCCTGATTGATAACGTCTCCGACACGCTGATCCTGCGCCCGCTTATCTCTTACGATAAAGAGCACATTATCGATCTGGCGCGTGAAATCGGCACTGAAGACTTCGCGCGTACCATGCCCGAATATTGCGGTGTGATCTCGAAAAGCCCGACGGTGAAAGCGGTGAAGGCCAAAATCGAAGCCGAAGAGCAAAACTTCGATTTCGCTATTCTCGATAAAGTAGTGGCTGAAGCCTCTAATATCGATATTCGTGTGATTGCCGAGCAGACCAGTGAGGATGTCGTTGAAGTCGAAACCGTCAGCGGTTTTGGTCCAAATGACATGCTGCTGGATATCCGTTCGATTGATGAACAGGATGCCAAACCCTTAGAGGTCGAAGGCATCGAGGTGGTCTCACTGCCGTTCTACAAACTGAGCACCAAATTCGGCGATCTCGATCAGAGTAAAAACTGGCTGCTGTGGTGTGAGCGCGGTGTGATGAGCCGACTGCAGGCGCTCTATCTGCTGGAGCAGGGCTTTAAGAACGTGAAGGTGTATCGCCCGTAAACGCTGGGCCGGGTGGTGTGCATTTGCCACCCGGCACGATTCTGTTCAGGCTTCGTAGTAGTTATAAATCCCAGCCGGTATCACCAGCTGTTTTGCCACTTCATGGGCTTTCTCCCGCCCGACCAGCACATCAATAATCTTCAACGCAAAATCAATAGCCGTTCCCGGTCCCTGACTGGTAATAAGTTTCACCCTGGGATCCCAGACGACGCGCTTATCCTGCCACTGACCTTCAGGGATCTGCTCTTTCAATGCCGGGAAACCGGTCATATTGCCAATGGGGAACAGATCATGGGGCACCAGCACCGTGGCGGCTGCCGCGCAAATGGTAGCCACTACGCGACCGGAGAGATGAAACTGCCTGACGGTTTCCACCAGCAGCGGACTGTCGCGGAAATTTTCCGCGCCTTTGATGCCGCCGGGTAACACGATCACGTCAAAATCCCCATCCGCAACGGCCACCAGCGGCGCATCGGCAAGCAGTTTTACGCCGCGTGAGCAGGTGACAGCCAGGCTGCCGTCGCTGGCAACGCTGGCGGTCGTCACGCTGATGCCGCCGCGGACCAGCAGGTCGATGGTAGTAACCGCTTCGGTCTCTTCACTACCAGGGGCGAGACAGACCAGAGCTGACGCGCTCATACTCACTCTCCTTACGTTTGACTAAATCATACAGGCGGGCGTTTTCCGGCACGGGGATGCCATGTGCCCGGGCGCGACGCAGCAGATAACCGGTAATGTAATCGCATTCGGTATGCCGCATCGCACGAATATCCTGCAGCATTGAGGAGACATTGTCCGCCGTGTTTTCAATAATCTGATAGACGTAATCCAGCAATTCATCGGCAGAGATATGGTGGCCTTCTCGTTCGATCACGGCGGCAACCTCATGGGTCACTTTTCTGATTTCCTCCGGGAAATCGCGCAGTTCACCGTTTTTGCACTCCTGAAGCGCGGTAATGGGGTTGATGACGCAGTTCACGGCCAGTTTGCGCCACAATGCCGGGCGAATATTGTTATGCCAGGCGACGTCGGGGAGCACCTCTTGCAGCATCTCAGCCAGATAGCTGAAATCACCATCCTGCTGACGAGCAGGGCCAATGTGTGTGGTTCCACTGGCGACATGCACAATGACGTTACCGTCGCGGCGGGCCGCATGGGTGGTGGTGCCAATCAGCAACGGTTGTTCAAGACTTTTGAGTTCATCCACCGTGCCCATACCGTTATGGATAAGCACTATCGGCGTGCGCTTCGGCAAGGTATTAGCGAGGCCCTTAACGGCATCGGAGACTTGCCAGGCTTTAAGCGTCACGAGAAGCAAATCGCTGTGCGCCAAAAATTCCGGATCGTTTGCGGTCAGGGATTCATTAAATATGGAACCGTCTTCATCGACCACATTCACACTGCAAAAGGGCTGAGGTACGCGTAACCAGCCCTGTACTTCATGTCCATGCTTGTGCAGCGCGGTCAGCCATAACTGCCCTAACGCACCGCATCCAAGTACGGTAATTTTCATTTTTCCTCCTCACCTGCAACTGCGCCAGGTGTTACTGCTTTCAGTATAGCGCCGATGGTGCTGCTTCCGGCCATTACAAGTTGAGTTATGCTTTGTTGCGGGTATTATGCATCGCAACAAACACTGAGGGAGAAGAAAAGATGCCATCTTTCGATATTGTTTCTGAGGTTGAACTTCAGGAAGTCCGCAACGCGATCGAGAATGCGACTCGCGAACTTGAAACCCGTTTCGATTTTCGTAACGTTGAGGCCACAATCGAGCTGAACGAGAAGAATAAGACCATCAAAGTACTCAGTGAGTCTGATTTTCAGGTCAATCAGTTGCTGGATATTCTGCGCGCCAAGCTGCTTAAACGCGGCATTGAAGGGGCGTCGCTTGAGGTCCCGGACGAGTTCGTGCACAGCGGTAAAACCTGGTTTGTTGAAGCCAAACTCAAACAGGGTATTGAGAGCGATGTGGCGAAGAAAATCGTTAAGCTTATCAAAGAGAGCAAGCTGAAAGTGCAGACCCAGATTCAGGGTGAAGAACTGCGCGTCACCGGAAAAGCGCGTGATGATTTGCAGGCCGCTATGGCGCTGGTGCGCGGTGGCAACCTGGGGCAGCCGTTCCAGTTTAAAAACTTCCGCGATTAACGGAATAAGCGTCAAAAAAAGCGGGGATATCCCCGCTTTTTTTATGCACCTTTGATAGCTTGTTCGACCTCGAAACGATTGGTCACTTTGCTGTCGATTTTCACATAGGCGCTGCGCTCTTCGGCCACGACCAGCACATCACTGATTCCCGCCGTCTGCAGCAACCGCTGTTGCAGTGCATCGTCCAGCACCACACCTTCAGGAATTTCGATGCGCAAGCTGCTGACATACGGTGGCTCTTGCATCGTGCTGGCTACCAGCAACCAGACCATTGCCAGTAGCGCGCCAGCCAGGAAGACGGTCTGCGAATCAAACCAGCCATCGACCCAACCGCCTAATGCACCGCCAATCGCCACGCCGATAAACTGGCTGGTGGAGTAAATGCCCATTGCGGTGCCTTTATAACCGGCAGGCGCTTCTTTGCTGATAAGCGAGGGCAGTAGTGCTTCCATCAGATTGAAAGCAATAAAGAAAATCTGCACGCCCAGCACCTGCTCCCAGAAGTGTGGCCCCGCGCCCCAGAGCACGATCTCAGCAATCAGCAGTAACGCCACACAGAACAGGAAAACGCGCTTCATACGCCGCTTAACTTCAGCGTAAATGATAAACGGTACGACCGACACAAACGACACCAGCATGGTCACCAGATAAATTTTCCAGTGGTAAGCAGCGGCGAAACCGGCGGCTTCAAGCTGGCCGGGCAGAGCAACAAAGGTGGACATCAGCAGGATGTGCAAACACATGATGCCAAAATTGAGTTTCAGCAGTCTGGAGCTGGCAATAACCTGACTAAAGCAGCCTTTGACCATGCCGGATTCGCGATTAAGCACATGATTTTCGCTGTCGGGCACCACCCAAAGTGTTAACAAAATGCCGGCAGTTGCCAGGGCGGCAATCATCCAGAACAAGGCGTGCAGACCGAGCTGGTGGGTAATAATCGGCCCCAGCACCATGGCAATCGCAAAGGTAACGCCGAAGCTGACGCCAATAAAGGCCATCGCTTTGGTACGATTTTGTTCACGGGTTAAATCCGAGAGCAGCGCCATCACGGCGGCGGCAATCGCACCAGACCCTTGTAACGCACGGCCAAGAATAATGCCCCAGATGGAGTCAGACAGCGCTGCGATCACACTCCCCAGCACAAAGATAGCCAGCCCGCCAATAATCAGCGGCTTACGTCCAATACGATCGGAGAGTAAACCAAACGGAATTTGAAACACCGCCTGCGCCAGGCCATAAATACCGATGGCGAGACCGATTAAGGCTTCGCTGGCGCCTTGTAATGCCATACCGTACGTAGTCAGAACGGGCAGGACCATAAACATGCCAAGCATGCGCAATGAGAAAACAGTCCCTAAACCCCAGGTTGCGCGCAACTCGCCTGGCGTCATTTTATTATCGTTCATTACCACCTCAATTCGAAAGCAGGCCATAGTGTAGGCGGGGTGGTAAGCGGGGTAAACAGATGTTTGTTTAATAGTTATTACGAGGCTGTAAAGCTTATTGGGGGCAGCGCGAGAGGGGAGCCATGCGCGAACCGTCCTTAACAAGCTTGTATAAGGACGGTTCCGCGTTTCTCACGAGCCTGAGTGTCGCCAGACACGGCTCCTGACTTTTTCGACCGCCAGTTTGCCCGCAATAAAAGCATGATCGGAATTGTAATATTCCCACTCGCTGTAGCGCCCTGCGAGCGTAATATCATGCTGTAGCAGCCAGTGACGTACCGTCGCCACATTGTCTTTGCGGTGATGATCGTAGATGACGTAGGCACAAGGTATGTCTACCTGACTGGTGGTCACCACCCGATCGCTGGCGGAAAAAATACCCGCTTCAATACACTCCCTGATACACCTTTCGGTCAATGCGTCTCCCTCTTCAGGAAGGGGTTTATCTGCGGAATAGCTGATTTCGCAGGTCAGGCCGCAGCCGCCGGGAGGGCTACAGAAGGGACTGGCATTGCCCTGGACGAAGATTCGATGAAAGACCGTCTTACCGGCAAAATAGATCCAGTGCTTATTCGTCAGGTTTGCCCGATCGATACCTAAATTCACACAACGAACGGAGACGTGCCGCAACCCGAGCGCCGCCTTTCTGACTTCTGAGGGAACGGGATCATCAATCAAACGGATCAGCTGTGGCAACGGCAGGGTACTGATCATCTGCTCGTAATCAAAACAGCGGCCGTCTGCGAGCATGGCACGGTGCTGGTGAACAGAAATCCGTTTAACTTCGGCCCCGGTCTCTACCGTTCCTTTAATCAACGGCAAGAAACCGGACATTAAGGCCTGAAAGCCGCCTTTGAGCGGATAACCGAAACGGGCGTTGGGCCCCATGGGTTTGCCGGTCTCCTCCAGCGCGCCAGCAATAATTTGTGCCAGATCGGGAAGGGGGACGCGTCCACCAAGCCAGGACGTTTCCATCTCAGAAAGTGGGACGGTCCACAGCTTTTGGTTGTAAGGAATAGCGAAGTGCCGGGCAATCCCTTTACCCCAGGTTTTATAAATAAAGGTTTCAAAGCTCTCCTCTTCCCTGTCATCGTTTGCCGTGCTGGTGGAGGTGAAGTCAGGAACGCTGCCATCGGCGCAACAGTCCGTATGGACTTTTTTGGCGGCGGCGTGGGGCTGGCAGCGTAACGTTGGCGGGGCATCACTGGCTGAGAGGCCATATCGGGCTTCGATAGCACCGAGAATACACTCTTTGATAACCTCAGCCGGCAAACCAAAAAGAGAGCCCTGGAAAGGATAGCGTGTATAAACCCCATCCGTATAAACCCAGGCTTCGCGCGCCTGCCAGTGCACGTTGTCACCCAGTAACAACGTATATAATTCGAGAACGTAGGGGTCATTGGAAAACATAATGTGACCAGCATAATCGAAGGTAAAACCGTCGTTTGTCACTGAACGACACAATCCGCCTACCGAGGAGTTACGCTCCAGAAGCGTGGCGCCTTCACCGTAATGATATGCCGCACTCAGCCCCGTTGGGCCAGCCCCGAGTATCAGACAGGGCGCGGTGACCACCGAAGGCGGCATTAAGCGTAAAGCGGGGCGGGCGATGGCGCGTTGTGCAACGCTTGTTTTCTCTTCGATGAGCTCTTTTTCAGCCGTTTTCTCTGCCGCAATGGCGAGCTGAGCTTCAATCAAGGTATGCATTTGCGCAACGGTCTGTTCCCAGGATGTTGCTGCGACAATCTGTTCCATCGTGCGCCGCTGTGCTTCTCGTTTCTCAGCGGGCTGAGCCAATGCCTCTTCACATGCGGCGATAAACTGCGCGGCATCTCCCGCAATCGCCACAACATGCTCGTAGCTTTTTTTAACGTCGGTAATAGCAGTGCTGACCACGGGCAGTTGTGCGGCCATGTATTCAAGTACTTTGGTTGGGCTAATAAATTGCGTGGCGGCATTGAGAGCAAAAGGCATCAGGCAGACATCCCAGCCGGCAAGAAACTGCGGCAGCGCCTGGTAGGGTTGCATACCCAGATAGTGAATATTGCTTCTTTGGGGCAGGCTTCGCGGATCGATTTTCACGACCGGCCCTACCATGACTAACTGCCAGTCGGTGTGCGCATCGGCAATGGCGGCAATAAGCTCAAGGTCCATACGCTCATCAATCACGCCATAGAAACCGAGACGAGGATGGGGAATCGCATCCTGTAACGGGTGATGATTTTCCCTGTCGAGCGCTTGCTCGAAATGGACTGCGTCAACGCTGCTGGCAAAACAATGGATATTCGGGTGCCGTCCGGCTCGTGCTTCATACAAACCCGGTCCGCCCGTAAACACGATATCTGCCCGTGATAAGAGCGCCGATTCACGTTGTAAAAGCTGCCGTGGAGCCTGCTCGAAGGCTGCGAGTTCATCCATGCAATCATAAATAACCAGACTGGCAGGAAAGACATCTAGCAGCGGCAGCGCCATGGGCGTGTAAAACCAGACAATCGGGGCCTCTTCATCCTGCACTAATTCCGCCAGCAGCGGTTGTAACCAGGCGATTTGACCATCATGAAAGCCGGGTGCCTGTTCAGGGGTTTGTGGCTGAATAACAGTCACATTGGGAGCAGGGGAGTGCCTTAAAAGTGCGGGGGGATCCGCAGCGTAGAGCGGCTCTTCGATAAAAACGATTTTATAATATTCTGCAAGACGGGTCAGAAGATGTTGCGGACGTTGAAAAACAAAATCCCAGCGTAAATGACTAAAAACATACAGTGTTTTCATTGATTGCCTCGCTTCGCTGATAAAGGTAAGGGCGTTAAGCGGATGCTGAAAATTTCTCAGCATCCGCTGCGCGTTCCAAAGAGCACGGGCATAAACGGTATTGAGCTCCCGGGTAAACGTTGCTTCTGAAGAGAGGTTTACCTCCCATAATCCGCTGTGATTCCAGTGGGAAAGATTGTCCCAGTCGGGGCGGTCGATGACGGGGTACAGACAAATTCCTACTATTTCCACCCCTGCCAGTTGCGCCATGGCCACTTCCCGCGTCACGTCAGTAATCCAGGCACCGCGACCGCTTCCCACGTGGCTGGTTTCCGCCAGTAAAATGGGGCGCGAATAACGCAACCACAGTTCATGCAGCATGTGGTGCAGTTTTTGTCGCTGTGGGCAGCCGAGATGCCACGACAACCGCTGGTTGGTACCAAACTCCCACTGGTTGTCGTGGTAGTAATTTGCCCCTATCAGATCGAGATAACGGGGGGCGCCGCCCAGTTCGGGGGCTTTCTTCCCGGCAAGCATGTCCCAGGCTTCAAACTGCGCCTCATGCCAGCCTGATACCTCTTTTTGGCTCTCTTCGCTGGCGTCGGGTGGTGTCAGGAAAATAAGCGGATCGCAGTGCAGAATGCGCGCACGTGGATCCACCGCCCAGATAGCATCGCTGGCGGCGAGAGCAGCTTTCACCAACTGCTTTTTACTCTGGAAACCGCCATCTTCAGTGACCTGTTGCGCGGTGGCGAACAGGCCCACGGAAATCCCCCAACTGGTAAAAGATATTTCGTTGACAGGGGAATAGACGGGAGCCTCTGCGTATAAGGGACGTAAAAAAGTGGCCAGTTCACCGCATAAACGAGCGAAGCGAAAAATAAAATCTTCTGAATAAATATCAATATCGTCCGGCCAGCCGTAATGGCATATTGTCCAGCAAATCTGGCAGTGGGCTTTTTTTGCGGACGCCATTTTTTCTGCAACACTGGAGAAATCAAAACCGCGAGGTTGTTCAACGACACGCCAGCAAACGCTTTCCCTGACGGTTTTAATATCAAACATCCTCAGTGCGTTATAATCCTCTGCATGATATTGATTATGTGCATTAACATCATTCATCGAGAGTTTGATACCGCTTCGATTTATATGATCGGCACCTTCATAACCCGCCTGCCAAAATGATTTAAATAGACCCATCGCATTACCTCTGATAAATAAAATGAGGCGAAAGACATAGGAAATGATGATTTTTTCATTAAAATGATTAAAATCAACATGTTGAAGATTTTAATCTTTTTGTTGTTTCGTTTGTTTAAATTCCTTTCGTTGATGATGGCTGGCGTGATTTTTAATAACAATCGAAACCGTCATTGCGCCGCTTTGTTTTTCAGGCACAACGAGGTTTCGCAATGCTAAATTGATTACGCATGGGTATAAGTAATACTTGATGATGCCAGGGAATAATTATCGGGTGGAGGTGCAGCGAGTGTTATTTTTAATGTTCTTAGGCTTTATCCACATTTAGAGTATAGCCTGAAGATTTAAGCGTGGGTGAAATAGCAGACTGAGAGAAAGGTTTTCAGGCGTAAAACCTTTTACAACGAGGGAGTATTTTATAGCCAATATTCGCAAGAGCAATGATATTAATAAGATTTAAACTATCAGCACCGTATCGCTTGAAACGGAATTGGGCGATGAAAAAATTAACCGCGAAGATAATAAAAAAGCCTGAACCCGGTTGTGCCGGTGTCAGGCTTTGTTCTTCACTGTCATGAACAGAGGATGTGCTATCCGCTAGTCAGTTGCCCGTCTACCAGACGTAGGCCAGCAGGCTGTGTGAGTCAGGAACCATGAAATCCACGGACATCATCACGCTCAGTGCCGTAATGGCGATGATGGAGAAGCCGAACAGCTTACGCGCCCAGACTTTATCATCTTCCACTTTATAACCACGTAGCGCCATACCCAGCCACCACACGCTCACTGCCGCCGCCACTATCAGATACTTGTAACCGGCGTAGCCGCCGAGAGAGAGCATCAGTGTCGCTACCGCAAAGGCAATGATGTACAGGGTGATATGGTTTTTGGCCACCGAGATGCCTTTTACCACCGGCAGTACCGGAATATTTGCCGCCTGGTAATCTTTAAAGCGGAAAATGGCAATGGCATAAGAGTGCGGCATCTGCCACAGACTAAAGATGGCCAGCAGAATGGCTGCACCGCTGTCGAAGTTACCGGTTACGGCACAATAGCCGATGACCGGAGGCGCTGCGCCAGAAAGTGAGCCAATCAGGGTACCGTAGACCGAGTGGCGCTTCATATACAGGCTATAGACGCCCACATAGACCACGAAGCCCATCACCCCCAGCCAGCAGGCCAGGGGATTTGCACCAAACCACAGCAGCATAAAGCCAGCAATACCCAACAAGGCTGCGTACACCAGCGAGACGTTTGGCGAAATCAGCCCCCGAACCAGTACGCGGTTTTTCGTCCGTTCCATCTTTTTATCGATGTCACGGTCAATGTAGTTGTTAAATACACAACCCGAGGCGACAACCAGTGAAACACCCAGCAGGGTGCAGGCGAAGAGGGGATAATCAATATGGCCCTTAGAGGCCAACAGGAACCCCCCGATCACCGAGATCAGGTTGCCAAAAATGATGCCAGGCTTCGTTACTTGCAGGTATTGCTTAAACATACTCGCCGCTCTTAGTGAACCATCATGTTGTAGTTCAGGTTCCACATAATCCAGATGGAGCCGACTACCAGGATAGCGATGATAATCACGGTAAAGACAAAGGCCGTCATGTTCCAACCTTCGTCAGACTTGGTGTTCATGTGCAGGAAGCAAGACAGATGCACCAGAATCTGAATCACCGCAGTCACCAGGATCGTGCCCAGAATGACACCGTGAGATGCCGTTCCGTTCATCACCATCCAGAACGGAATGACCGTCAGGATGATCGACAGGATGAAACCTGTCATGTAGGTTTTTACGCTGCCATGGGAAGCGCCATGATCGTTAGAATGACTCATTACATCGCCCCCATCAGATAGACAACAGAGAACACGCAGATCCACACTACGTCCAGGAAGTGCCAGAACAGGCTCAGGCACATGATACGGGTACGGTTAGTGCTGGTCAGACCGCGACGGGATACCTGGAACATCAGTACCGCCATCCAGATAAGGCCAGAGGTGACGTGCAGACCGTGGGTACCTACCAGCGCGAAGAATGCTGACAGGAAGCCGCTACGATCCGGACCGAAACCTTCCGCAATCAGGTGATGGAATTCATAGATTTCCATCCCGATAAAGCCCGCACCAAACAACCAGGTCAACGCCAGCCAGGAGACAACCTGGCTTTTGTTGTTTTTGTACATGGCGATAGCCGCCATGCCGTAGGTGATGGAGCTGAATAACAGCAGCGCGGTTTCTACCAGCACGAACGGCAGTTCGAAAATATCTTTGCCGGTCGGGCCGCCTGCTGTGCCGTTCACCAGAACGGCATAGGTTGCGAACAAGCAACAGAACAGAATGCAGTCGCTCATCAGGTAGATCCAGAAACCGAAGACTTTCATCGGCCCTGTATCATGGTGCCCATGCTCGTGCGCGTGGGCAGTGTCATGCGTCAGAGTATCAGTTGCCATTTTTCAGCCCTGCTTTAGTGATTTCATCGAAATGCTGTTTTTCCAGTTTTTCGACGTCGCGAACCGGTACGTAGTAATCCACGTCCTCGTCAAAGCTCTTCACAATCCAGCTGATGACGATGCCCGCGAAGCTTGCGATGGCAAGCCACCAGATATGCCAGATCATGGCGAAACCAAACACCGTTGCGAAGGCGGCAATCACGATACCGGCACCGCTGTTTTTCGGCATATGAATTTCTTCATAGTGAGCAGGTTGCTTGTACGCTTCGCCTTTTTCTTTCATTTCCCAGAATGCGTCGCGCTCATGGATTTGCGGCACAATGGCAAAGTTATAGAACGGAGGCGGAGAAGAGGTTGCCCACTCCAGCGTACGGCCACCCCATGGGTCACCGGTCAGGTCGCGGTTCTGCTCGCGGTCGCGAATAGAGACGTAGAACTGAATCAGCTGAGACGCGATACCACAGGCGATCAGCGCCGCACCCACTGCTGCAACCACCAGCATTGGATGGAACTGCGGATCAATCTGCTGGCTCAGGCGACGGGTCATACCCATGAAGCCCAGCACGTACAGCGGCATAAATGCTACGAAGAAGCCAATGATCCAGAACCAGAAGGCGCGTTTGCCCCACTTCTCATTCAGCGTGAAGCCAAAGGCTTTTGGCCACCAGTAGGTCACACCTGCGAAGCAGCCGAAGACCACGCCGCCGATGATAACGTTATGGAAGTGCGCAATCAGGAACAGGCTGTTGTGCAGAACGAAGTCAGCACCCGGCACCGCCAGCAGTACGCCGGTCATGCCGCCGACCGAGAAGGTCACGATAAAGCCAATCGTCCACAGCATCGCTGAGTGGAATACGATGCGGCCCTGATACATGGTGAACAGCCAGTTGAAGATTTTCACGCCGGTCGGGATAGCGATGATCATCGTCGTAATACCGAAGAAGGCGTTAACGTTCGCGCCGGCACCCATGGTGAAGAAGTGGTGCAGCCAAACGATGAACGACAGAACGGTAATACAGACGGTTGCCCACACCAGTGAGGTGTAACCAAACAGACGCTTGCGTGAGAAGGTCGCGGCAATTTCGGAGAACACACCGAAGACCGGCAGAACCAGAATGTACACTTCCGGGTGACCCCAGGCCCAAATCAGGTTGATGTACATCATCATGTTGCCGCCCATATCATTGGTGAAGAAATGGGTGCCCAGATAACGATCCAGGGTCAGCAGCGCGACGGTGACGGTCAGAATTGGGAATGATGCGATAATCAGGATGTTGGCGCACAGAGATGCCCAGGTAAATACCGGCATCTTGAACATCGTCATGCCAGGGGCACGCATCTTGATAATGGTCACAAAGAAGTTAATACCGGTCAGGGTGGTACCGACACCGGAGAGCTGAATAGCCCAAATCCAGTAATCGACCCCTACGCCAGGACTGTACTCGATTCCTGATAGCGGCGGGTAAGCCAGCCAACCTGTCTGCGCGAACTCACCGACGCCCAGAGAAAGGTTAACCAGAATCACACCAACAACCGTGAACCAGAAGCTCAGGTTGTTCAGGAACGGGTAAGCAACGTCACGTGCACCGATTTGCAGCGGTACGACAACGTTCATCAGACCAATGACCAGCGGCATCGCCACGAAGAAGATCATGATAACGCCGTGGGCGGTAAAGATCTGATCGTAGTGGTGCGGTGGCAGGAAGCCGGCTTCACCCGCAGAGGCGAGAGCCTGCTGGCTACGCATCATGATCGCATCCGCAAAGCCACGAATTAACATGACGATACCGACGATGCAGTACATGATACCGAGTTTTTTATGGTCAACCGAAGTCAGCCATTCTTTCCACAGGTAGCTCCACTTACCGAAGTAAGTGATCAGGCCAACTAAGGCCGCACCACCAATGATAATTGCAGCGAGCGTTACCACGATAATAGGTTCGTGGTACGGCACCGCATCCAGTGTCAATTTTCCGAACATTTTCTTCCTCGGCCCCTTAGTGAGAGGTTTCCGCGTGATTCATGTCCATGCCTTCCATCCCTTCATGCGAGCTATGCTCACCTTCTGGTTGGGTCACGTTCATGCTCTTGCCGTGGTCCATAAATTTGTTGATCACATCTTTGAACAAATCAGGTTTCACGTCGGAGAAGTACTCCACCTTGTTATATTCGCTAGGTGTTGCCACTTTTTCGAATGCAGCCATGTCAGACATGGTTGTCGTTGACTGTTTTGCTTTAGCAACCCACTGGTCGAAAGCGGCACGGTCAGGTGTGGCAATGGCTTTGAACTTCATACCTGAGAAGCCCGGGCCACTGTAGCTGGCGGAGATACCATCATAGGTGCCTGCTTCGTTTGCGATCAGGTGCAGGTTAGTCTGCATACCGGCCATCGCATAGATTTGGCTACCCAGACGCGGGATAAAGAAGGAGTTCATCACAGAGTTTGAGGTCACTTTGAACTCTACCGGTGTGTTCGCCGGGAAGGCGATCTCATTGACGGTAGCAATGCCCTGCTCCGGATAGATGAAGAACCATTTCCAGTCCATGGAGACGACTTCGATCGTAATCGGTTTCTCATCGTGAACCAGCGGTTTGCTAGGCTCAAGCGCGTGAGTGGTCTTCCAGGTCAGCACGGCAAGGAACACGATGATCAGAATCGGCACGGTCCAGACGACAGCTTCAACTTTGTTGGAGTGTGACCAGTTAGGGCTATACTTCGCATCTTTATTGCTTGCACGATACTTCCAGGCAAAACCAACTGCCATCAAGATGGCGGGAATCACGACAATCAACATCAGGCCAAATGCCGTCAGTATCAGCGAACGTTGCTCCAGTCCAATCTGTCCTTTTGGGTCGAGGAGCGCAGAATCACAACCACTGAGTAAAACAGTACCTGCGATTAATGACATCCATCCCAAACTTTTATTGTATTTCCTGAGTCTCATTTAACGACCTCAATTCCACGGGGGTCTGGTGGCGTTTAAAGTGTGCGGGCATTTTACGGGAAGGTTACATTACTGTAAACATGAATGGCGTAGTGTCAGTAAGGTGTTACTGAGTTCTGCCGATTGTGTCACGCGGAATGCAACAATCTGTAAAATCGGGCGTTCGCACAACCTCTCATCAAGGTTATAACGAAACCACTACCTTACAATAATGGGTGTGGGTTAATTGGTATAACCAATCAAAATAATACACATTTGGTTAACAACAATTCAGCATTTATTGAACATTACTGGAAAGCGTAATTTAATAACGGTGCTGAATCGTTATAGAGTAGCCCTTAATTTATACCGCACAAATTAATTAAAGAAAAAATATTACGACACACATTAATAATCGCAAATGTTGTTTATAAAATGCGATTAAATATTGAACGATATGATACCGAGAAGTAATTATTTAGTTGCGTTTATTTCTTAAGCGACTGATTTTGAAAAAATGAATGTCGTGAAATATTCTGTGGCAGAACCTCCGTCCTGCCGCGTTGGTGAGGCAGACGGGAGGCCGAGCCCCCACCGTCAACCAGGCTGCGTTTTGCGCAAGGCAAGCAGATCCAGCAAGCCGCCGAATACAATTCCCCCGAATGCCAGAAGAACGCCCGATTCAAGCAGCACATTGCCGAACGTGATGGCGGCCAGCCCAGCGGCATTAACGATCACAATCACCAGCCACGCCGCCAGCAAGACACATCCTGCACCCAACACGCGCAGCGCCAGCCGGTAGCTTTGAGCAAACTCCGTTCTTGGCATAAAGCGTTCGCTCGATTGGGTAAATTCCAGCGTTTTTTTACACAACAACAGGAGAATCAGGCCCGGCACGGCGGCGGCGATAGAGAAAAGATAGAACGTAGACCAGCCATGCGCTTCAACAAACCAGCCTGCCAGCGGGCCGACATAGACGCGCCCCACCGCAGAGAGCGCGGAGAGAAGGGCGAACTGGGTGGCGGAGAAGGATTTATTGCAGAGCGTCATGAGCAAGGCGACAAAAGCCGATGTTCCCATTCCACCACAAAGATTCTCAAAGAACACGGCTGATGCCATGCTCAGCATATTCTTGTCGGTCACTGCCAGCAGCCAGTAGCCAGCATTAGACGCTCCCTGCAAAATGCCAAAAATCAGCAAGGCGCGGAACAGTGACAGACGCTGCATTAATACCCCGCCCCAGAGAGCGCCAATGATGGTGGCAATCAGCCCGAGCGTTTTGTTAACCACACCCACTTCGCCAGCGTCGAATCCAACGCCACGAATCAAAAATGTGGTGGTGAGGCTCATTGCAAACGCGTCCCCCAGTTTGTAGAGAACGATCAGCAGCAGAATGAGCCAGGCATTATTACGCCCAAAAAAGTCGCGCAACGGCGCGGCGACAGCCTGCTCAAGACTTCGGGGAGCAGGGATGGCGTCATCCGGTTCGGGAGCGAACCAGGTGGCAACAATACAGGGGATCAATAACGCGGCCATCAGCCAGTACATGCCCTGCCAGCCGAGCCAGCGATCGGCGAGCCACAGTGCCAGCCCCCCGGAAACCAGCATCCCTAAGCGGTAGCCGAGAACGCTGATTGCGGCGCCGGTACCTCGCTCTTCTGCCGCCAGCACGTCCGTTTTCCAGGCATCAAACACAATGTCCTGCGAGGCAGAACAAAAGGCGATGACGACCGCCAGTGCAGCCATCCAGCGTAACTGGCTTAGCGGTTCCAGGAATCCCATTGCCGCAATGGCAATAAGCAGACAGAGCTGAGTGAGAAGCAGCCAACCACGTCGACGCCCAAGAAATGGCGGCGTGTAACGGTCCATAACCGGCGACCAAAGAAACTTAAAGACATAGGCCTGGCCCACCAGGGAAAAGAAACCGATGGTTTTAAGGTCGACGTTAGCCACCGTCATCCACGCCTGTAGCGTGCCAGACGTCAGTGCCAGAGGAAGGCCGGAAGCAAAGCCGAGAATCAGCAAAATCGCTGACTTAGGCTGCTGAAAAATGCGTAAGTATTGATTAGGCATGGTTTAAGACTGGCCCGGCGTACCGGGCCAGAGAGCAGAGATTAGTGCGCGTTCTGCTTGATGAACTGATGAATAGCGGTGTCCTGAGACATATCGGCAATGGTATCGGTCAGCACGTTGTTAACCGCATTGGCGATTTTGTCATTGGAGGCCTGAAGTGCGCCTTCAACGTTATAGCTGGCACGATAATTTTTGGTCATCTTGTTACCGTTAGCAGCGGTTGCAATGATGGCGATATCGGCTTTGGTAGAAATTTTGTAACGCAGGTTGCCTTCAGAAACATCAGCAAAAAGCTGGTTAACAATGATCTGCAGGTTTGCCGCACCGTTTGGCCCAATCATGTAACCGCGCGCAGCCATCTGTTTCTCCAGCACTTCCTGCAGCAGGAAGCGCAGGTCACGGGATGCGGTAAGGGTAACCAGTTGGTTATCACGGTTTACTTTCGCCAAAGCCTGGTCCTGACGCTGGTCTGCACCGTTAATGCTCACGGTGACGCCCATCAGGCTTGGATCCTGCTGTGGCAGGGTGATTTTAGGCGCTACATCCAGTGTGGTAGGCGGTGTTGCACATCCGGCCAGCATAAACATAGCGACCAGCGGAAGAAGAAGTTTTTTTAACATGTTCAGACTCTCTGCAGACTGTATACGTAAACGGGAAAAATTTGCGCCATCATAACATCGCCATCCGCAAGGGGAAGGGTTCAACGCATGTAAATTCATCGCCTTGTGCGTAAATTGCACAGTGGCATAGTTTTACCTCGTTATTGGCGATACTCAATGCGACCTTTAAATCAGAGTTCATACCTTTGGCTGAGAAATGACGACGAAGGCTAAATTTTTGTTGTTTTCTTGTTATGGGCAGGATAAAAGCGGCTAACATTTAAAGGGATGGGTAGCATCTCAGCGTTGCGGAGGAGTCATTTCATGATGATACGTGAACAGATAGAAGAAAAGTTAAGGGCAGCGTTTGAACCCGTGTTCCTCGAAGTTGTTGATGAAAGCTATCGTCACAATGTACCGGCCGGTTCTGAAAGCCATTTTAAAGTGGTGTTGGTAAGCGATCGCTTTAGCGGCGAGCGTTTTCTGAATCGCCATCGCATGATTTACGGTACGTTGACGGCAGAGTTATCCAGCACCGTCCATGCTCTGGCACTGCACACCTATACCATTAAGGAGTGGGCGGGTCTGCAGGACACCATTTTCGCCTCGCCACCTTGCCGTGGAGCAGGCACCATCGCGTAAAACGCATTTGCAACTGCGTGAACTTTTCCAGTATGTTGCGTACAGATTATGTGAAAACGGCCTGCGGGCCGTTTTGTTTTGTCTGAGATTTGAGCGAGATGCGCAGTTTTTAGGTCAAAATTACCTCGGAATTGTGAAAAATGGCGCAACAATGCGGCATTACCGTTCTCGACTCACTAAAGTGATGCCGCTATAATGCCGCGTCTTATATATGAACGTCTTCGGGATGATTCTGGCGACAGGGAATGTTTATCTAATTAAAGAAAGCACCCCGGTTTTGTGAAGCCAACGACAGCTTCCAGTGAAGAGTTGACCGAGCACCGTGATTTTTTGAGGTAACAAGATGCAAGTTTCAGTTGAAACCACTCAGGGCCTTGGGCGCCGTGTAACGATTACTATCGCTGCTGACAGCATCGAGACCGCTGTTAAGAGCGAACTGGTCAACGTAGCGAAAAAAGTACGTATCGACGGGTTCCGTAAAGGCAAAGTACCGATGACCGTTGTTGCTCAACGTTATGGCGCTTCTGTTCGCCAGGACGTATTGGGCGAGCTGATGAGCCGCAACTTTATTGACGCGATCATCCAGGAAAAAATCAACCCAGCTGGCGCACCGAACTACGTTCCGGGCGAATACAAACTGGGCGAAGACTTTACCTATTCCGTCGAGTTCGAAGTGTATCCAGAAGTTGAGCTGAAAGGCCTGGAAACTATCGAAGTCGAAAAACCGGTTGTAGAAGTGAATGACGAAGACGTCGACACTATGCTGGACACCCTGCGTAAACAGCAGGCGACCTGGAAAGATAAAGACGGCGCAGTTGATGCTGAAGACCGTGTTACCGTTGACTTCTCCGGTTCTGTAGACGGCGAAGAATTCGAAGGCGGCAAAGCGACCGATTTCGTACTGGCAATGGGCCAGGGTCGCATGATCCCGGGCTTTGAAGACGGTATCAAAGGCCACAAAGCGGGCGAAGAATTCACTATCGACGTGACCTTCCCGGAAGACTACCACGCTGAAAACCTGAAAGGTAAAGCGGCTCAGTTCGTTATCAACCTGAAAAAAGTTGAAGAGCGCGAACTGCCGGAATTCACCGAAGAGTTCATCAAGCGTTTCGGCGTGGAAGATGGTTCTCTGGCTGGCCTGCGTGGCGAAGTGCGTAAAAACATGGAGCGTGAACTGAAAGGCGCCGTGCGTAACCGCATCAAAACTCAGGCTATCGACGGCCTGGTGAAAGCCAACGATATCGAAATCCCGGCTGCACTGATCGACAGCGAAATCGACGTTCTGCGTCGTCAGGCTGCTCAGCGTTTCGGTGGTAACGAGAAGCAAGCGCTGGAACTGCCGCGCGAATTGTTCGAAGAACAAGCTAAACGCCGCGTAGTTGTTGGCCTGCTGCTGGGCGAAGTGATTCGTACCCATGAGCTGAAAGCTGACGAAGAGCGCGTAAAAGGTCTGATCGAAGAGATGGCGTCCGCCTACGAAGATCCGACTGAAGTTATCGAGTTCTACAGCAAAAACAAAGAACTGACGGACAACATGCGTAACGTTGCTCTGGAAGAACAAGCGGTTGAAGCTGTTCTGGCAAAAGCTAAAGTGACTGAGAAAGCGACCAGCTTCCAGGAACTGATGAACCAGCAGGCTTAATTTACTTCCGTACAAAGAGTAAACAATAAGCCCGTCACCGTCAGGTGGCGGGCTTTTTTTATCGCATTGACGTTATCAGAAGTGTGCTAAAAGGATGTTTCAGTGTTAGCGTAACAGCAAAAGGTTGTTATGCTTGAAATAAGGTGGCGGCATCCCCATAAAGGATGGGTGGCTGTAACACCGTGGTTGATACTCCGTCCGTGTGCCGATCGTAGTCAGACCTGGCTCACTCAAGTACAATCAGTACAGCAGGTTTTATTTTTATATCCAGGAGACGGAAATGTCATACAGCGGCGAACGAGATTCCTTTGCACCCCATATGGCTTTGGTGCCAATGGTTATTGAGCAGACCTCACGCGGTGAGCGCTCCTTTGATATCTACTCCCGTCTTCTCAAGGAACGTGTCATTTTCATGACGGGTCAGGTTGAAGACCACATGGCTAACCTGATCGTCGCGCAGATGCTGTTTCTGGAAGCAGAGAACCCGGAAAAAGATATCTACCTGTACATTAACTCTCCTGGTGGCGTCATCACTGCCGGGATGTCAATTTATGACACCATGCAATTTATTAAGCCTGACGTTAGCACCATTTGTATGGGCCAGGCCGCGTCAATGGGCGCATTCCTGCTAACGGCGGGGGCAAAAGGCAAGCGTTTCTGCCTGCCAAATTCACGTGTAATGATTCACCAGCCGCTGGGCGGTTATCAGGGCCAGGCAACGGACATTGAAATCCATGCGCGTGAGATCCTGAAAGTAAAAGGGCGCATGAATGAACTCATGGCGCATCATACGGGTCAATCTTTAGAACAAATTGAACGTGACACCGAGCGTGACCGCTTCCTGAATGCAAGCGAAGCCGTCGAATACGGGCTGGTCGATTCAATTCTGACCCATCGTAATTAATGCCCAGGCTGCAGGTGTGCCGCTATACTCAATAAAAGCGGCAATGCGCTTGTGTAGCGTTTTGCGCCTGGAATGGCATCTGCGTCGTCATGTGCGGCACAAAGAACAGAAAAGAGGTTTTGACTCATGACAGATAAACGCAAAGACAGTTCAGGCAAACTGTTGTACTGCTCTTTCTGCGGCAAAAGCCAGCATGAAGTGCGCAAACTCATTGCCGGGCCGTCCGTGTATATCTGCGACGAATGTGTCGATCTGTGTAACGACATTATTCGCGAAGAGATTAAAGAGGTTGCGCCGCATCGCGAGCGCAGTGCACTGCCTACACCGCATGAAATTCGCCATCACCTCGATGATTATGTCATCGGCCAGGAGCAGGCGAAGAAAGTGCTGGCCGTAGCGGTGTATAACCACTACAAACGTCTGCGCAATGGCGACACCAGCAACGGTGTTGAATTGGGCAAAAGTAACATTCTGCTGATTGGACCGACCGGTTCCGGTAAAACGTTGCTTGCTGAAACGCTGGCGCGTCTGTTGGATGTCCCCTTCACTATGGCCGACGCTACTACGCTTACCGAAGCGGGTTACGTAGGTGAAGATGTCGAGAACATCATTCAGAAGCTGCTGCAGAAGTGCGACTATGACGTACAAAAAGCGCAGCGCGGCATTGTCTACATCGATGAGATCGATAAGATCTCGCGTAAGTCCGACAACCCGTCCATTACCCGTGACGTCTCGGGTGAAGGCGTCCAGCAGGCGTTGCTTAAACTGATCGAAGGCACGGTTGCAGCCGTTCCGCCGCAGGGTGGTCGTAAACATCCGCAGCAGGAATTCCTCCAGGTCGATACCTCGAAGATCCTGTTCATTTGCGGTGGTGCCTTTGCCGGTCTGGATAAAGTGATTTCTCATCGCGTTGAAACGGGCTCGGGCATTGGCTTCGGTGCGACGGTTAAATCCACCGCTGAGAAACCGAATGAAGGCCAGCTGCTGGCCCAGGTTGAGCCAGAAGATCTGATCAAGTTTGGTCTGATCCCTGAGTTCATCGGTCGTCTTCCGGTGGTTGCGACGCTCAACGAGCTGAGCGAAGAAGCGTTGATTCAGATCCTGAAAGAGCCGAAAAATGCCCTGACGAAGCAGTACCAGGCGCTGTTTAATCTTGAAGGCGTGGATCTGGAATTCCGTGACGAAGCACTGACGGCTATCGCTAAAAAGGCGATGGTGCGCAAAACCGGTGCGCGTGGGCTGCGTTCTATCGTTGAAGCCGCGTTACTGGATACCATGTATGACCTGCCATCAATGGAAGAAGTCGAAAAAGTGGTTATCGACGAATCCGTCATCGGTGGGCAAAGCAAGCCACTGTTGATCTACGGCAAGCCGGAAGCACAGCAGGCATCTGGTGAATAATTAACCAATTCATACAATCATTTATCAAAAAAGGGGGGATTTTATCTCCCCTTTTATTTTTCCTGATTCCCGCCGTTGAATGTGTGGGAAACATCCCCATATACTGGTTTACATGTTAACGGTGCGTGTTGCACAGTCACGTCACCGGATTACCTGGCGGACATTAAACTAAGAGAGAGCTCTATGAATCCTGAGCGTTCTGAACGCATTGAAATCCCCGTATTGCCGTTGCGCGATGTGGTGGTTTATCCGCACATGGTCATACCCTTGTTTGTCGGGCGGGAGAAATCTATCCGTTGTCTGGAAGCAGCCATGGACCATGATAAAAAAATCATGCTGGTCGCCCAGAAAGAAGCCTCAACAGATGAGCCGGGTGTAAATGATCTTTTCACCGTCGGGACCGTGGCATCCATTCTGCAGATGCTGAAACTGCCTGACGGTACCGTCAAAGTGCTGGTTGAAGGCCTGCAACGCGCGCGTATTACTGCTTTGTCTGACAATGGTGAGCATTTCTCGGCGAAAGCAGAGTATCTGGATTCGCCCGCCATCGACGAGCGTGAACAAGAGGTGCTGGTCCGCACCGCGATTAGCCAGTTTGAAGGCTATATCAAGCTGAATAAAAAAATCCCACCGGAAGTGCTGACGTCACTGAACAGCATTGACGACCCTGCGCGTCTGGCGGACACCATTGCCGCGCACATGCCGCTGAAACTGGCCGACAAGCAGTCCGTTCTGGAGATGTCCGACGTCAACGAACGTCTGGAATATCTGATGGCGATGATGGAATCGGAAATTGACCTCTTGCAGGTTGAGAAACGCATTCGTAATCGCGTCAAAAAACAGATGGAGAAATCTCAGCGTGAGTACTATCTGAATGAGCAGATGAAGGCCATTCAGAAAGAACTGGGCGAGATGGATGATGCGCCGGATGAAAATGAAGCGCTGAAACGCAAAATCGACGCGGCGAAAATGCCAAAAGAGGCAAAAGAGAAAGCCGAAGCCGAGCTGCAGAAACTCAAAATGATGTCCCCGATGTCTGCGGAAGCGACCGTGGTGCGTGGCTACATTGAGTGGATGGTGCAGGTTCCATGGAACGCGCGTAGCAAGGTCAAAAAAGACCTGCGTCAGGCGCAGGAAATTCTCGATACCGACCACTATGGTCTGGAGCGCGTCAAAGACCGTATTCTTGAATACCTTGCGGTGCAGAGCCGTGTTAACAAGCTCAAAGGGCCGATTCTGTGTCTGGTTGGACCGCCGGGGGTGGGTAAAACTTCCCTGGGGCAGTCCATCGCCAAAGCCACCGGACGTAAATATATCCGTATGGCGCTGGGCGGCGTACGTGATGAAGCGGAAATCCGCGGTCACCGTCGTACCTATATCGGCTCCATGCCGGGCAAACTGATTCAGAAAATGGCGAAAGTGGGCGTTAAAAACCCGCTGTTCCTGCTGGATGAGATCGACAAAATGTCTTCAGACATGCGTGGCGATCCGGCATCTGCTCTGCTGGAAGTCCTGGATCCAGAACAGAACGTTGCATTCAGCGATCACTACCTGGAAGTGGATTACGATCTCAGTGACGTGATGTTTGTTGCGACCTCGAACTCCATGAATATCCCGGCGCCGTTGCTGGATCGTATGGAAGTGATTCGTTTGTCCGGGTATACCGAAGACGAAAAACTGAACATCGCCAAACAGCATCTGCTGCCGAAGCAGATTGAACGTAACGCACTGAAAAAAGGTGAGTTAACGGTTGATGATAGCGCCATTATCGGCATCATCCGTTACTACACGCGTGAAGCGGGCGTGCGTAGCCTTGAGCGTGAAATGTCTAAGCTGTGCCGTAAAGCAGTGAAACAGTTGCTGCTGGATCCGTCTCTCAAACACATCGAGATTAACGGTGAAAATCTGCATGACTACTTAGGTGTTCAGCGCTTTGACTATGGCCGTGCCGACGACGAAAACCGGGTTGGTCAGGTTACGGGTCTTGCATGGACTGAAGTCGGTGGCGATCTGCTGACCATCGAAACCGCCTGCGTGCCGGGTAAAGGGAAGTTAACCTATACCGGTTCGCTGGGTGAAGTGATGCAGGAGTCTATCCAGGCGGCGTTGACCGTGGTGCGTGCTCGTGCTGAGAAGTTAGGCATCAACGGCGACTTCTACGAAAAACGTGACATTCACGTTCACGTGCCGGAAGGCGCGACGCCGAAAGATGGCCCAAGCGCCGGTATCGCGATGTGTACGGCACTGGTCTCATGCCTGACCGGTAACCCGGTTCGCGCAGATGTCGCCATGACCGGTGAAATCACGCTGCGTGGCCAGGTTCTGCCGATTGGTGGTCTGAAAGAGAAATTGCTGGCAGCACACCGTGGCGGCATTAAAACCGTCCTGATTCCTTTCGAGAACAAACGCGATCTTGAGGAAATTCCGGAAAACGTGATTGCCGACCTGGATATCCATCCGGTGAAACGCATTGACGAGGTTCTGGCACTTGCACTGCAGAACGCCCCGTTCGGAATGCAGGTTGTCACTGCAAAATAGTGACCCCGCGCAAAGAGCGTTGATAAAAACAAGGCTGGTAAGGCATTTCGCACTTGCCAGTCTTTTTTTGTATAGCTAATTTAGATTGCTGGCTGGGTATGTCATCATCAACTGATGTTGTAAGGGCATGACAGGCCTGATATAACTGCTGCGCGTTCGCACTGGGAAGGATAGAGGTGCGATATAAATTATAAAGAGAGGAAGAGAAGAGTGAATAAATCTCAGCTGATAGACAAGATTGCCGCAGGGGCCGATATCTCTAAAGCGGCAGCTGGACGTGCGTTAGATGCTTTAATTGCTTCTGTTACTGAATCTCTGAAAGCTGGGGACGACGTAGCGCTGGTAGGTTTCGGTACCTTCGCTGTTAAAGAGCGTGCTGCCCGTACAGGCCGCAACCCACAGACGGGTAAAGAAATCACCATCGCCGCAGCTAAAGTTCCGGGCTTCCGCGCAGGCAAGGCACTGAAAGACGCGGTAAACTGATCGCTTTCCCTTGTGGAAGGTGAAAAAGAACAAGGGCGCATCGAGAGATGTGCCTTTTTTATTTGTTCAGCCATCTTTATCCGAGTTTCTGCGAGTTCCGGGCTGACAATTGACCCCTTTTCTTGTCAAAATACATCTTTGTACGCAGCGTCGGGAAACTGAGTGACTGCGCGAGGTCTACAGTCACCTACAGCGGAGTGTTGTTACACCATGATGGACAATTTACGCACGGCAGCAAACAGCATCGTGCTCAAGATCATTTTCGGCATCATTATTGTGTCGTTCATTTTGACCGGCGTCAGTAGCTATCTCATCGGCGGTAACGATTCCTATGCCGCAAAAGTAAACGACCAGGAAATCGGTCGTGGTCAATTTGAAAACGCCGTTGCCAGCGAACGTAACCGCATGCAGCAGCAGCTGGGCGAGCAGTTCTCTGAACTGGCTGCCAACGAAAACTACATCAAGTCTATGCGTCAGCAGGTGCTGAATCGCCTTATTGATGAAGCGCTGCTCAATCAATACGCGAAGCAACTGCATCTTGGCGTGAGCGATGATCAGGTTAAAAATGCGATTTTTGCCACCCAGGCTTTCCAGACCAATGGCAAGTTTGATAATGCGCGCTTTAACGGCATCGTAAACCAGATGGGCATGAGTGCCGATCAGTATGCCCAGGCTCTGCGTAATCAACTTATCTCCCAGCAGCTGATCAATGCGGTGGCGGGAACCGACTTTATGCTGAAAGGCGAAACGGACGAACTGGCTGAGCTGGTTGCGCAGCAGCGTGTTGTGCGTGAAGCCATCATTGATGTGAATAAACTGGCCGCAACCCAGTCCGTCAGCGATGCAGAAATTTCCAGCTTCTACGAGCAAAACAAAGGCCGCTTTATGACGCCGGAGCAGTTCCGCGTCAGCTACATCAAACTGGACGCCGCCAGCATGCAGTCGGCGGTCAACGATGCGGATATTCAGTCTTATTACGATCAGCATACGGATCAGTTCACTCAGCCGCAGCGTAACCGCTACAGCGTGATTCAGACCAAAACCGAAAATGAAGCAAAAGCGGTTCTGGATGAACTGAATAAAGGGGGCGATTTTGCTGCGCTGGCGAAAGCCAAATCAGCCGATATTATCTCTGCCCGTAACGGCGGCGATATGGGCTGGCTGGAAGCGTCCACCACCCCGGATGAACTGAAAAACGCAGGACTGAAAGAGAAAGGTCAGCTGTCTGGTGTGATCAAATCTTCTGTCGGATTCCTCGTTGTTCGTCTTGACGACACACTCCCTGCAAAAGCAAAACCGCTGAGCGAAGTGCATGATGAAATTGCGGCGAAAGTGAAGCAGGAAAAAGCGCTGGATGCCTGGTATGCGTTGCAGCAGAAAGTCAGTGAAGCAGCCAGCAACGACAACGAAACCCTGGCCGGTGCAGAACAAGCGGCGGGTGTGAAAGCTGTTGAAACGGGCTGGTTCGGTCGTGACAACCTGCCGGAAGAGCTCAACTTTAAACCGGTAACCGATGCTATCTTTGACGGCGGTTTGGTTGGGCAGAACGGTGCGCCGGGCAGCAACTCTGACATCATTACTGTTGATGGTGACCGTGCGTTCGTCCTGCGTGTCAGCGAGCATAAACCGGAAGCCGTTAAGCCTCTTGAAGAGGTAAAAGCGCAGGTTAGCGATATTGTGAAACACAATAAAGCCCAGCAGCAGGCGAAGCTGGATGCAGACAAGCTCATTGCCGCTCTGAAAGAAGGGAAAGGCGATGACGCGCTTAAAGCGGCAGGCCTGAGCTTTGGTGAAGCCAAAACGCTGGCTCGCACCGGGCAGGACCCTGTTAGTCAGGCGGCGTTCGCTTTACCGCTGCCAGCAAAAGATAAGCCGGGTTATGGCGTTGCCAACGATATGCAGGGCAACGTGGTGGTGCTGGCGCTGGATGAAGTGAAAGCGGGAACCATGCCGGATGCACAGAAAAAAGCCATGGTTCAGGGCATCACGCAGAATAATGCCCAGATCGCTTTTGAAGCGCTGATGAGCAACCTGCGCAAAGAAGCCAAAATCAAAATCGGTAGCCAGCTCGATCAGCAGCAATAACGAGATGTCTTCCACAATTTTTGCAATCTAATGCAAACTCAAAGGCCGCTTTCGCGGCCTTTTCCATTTCTGCACGTTGCCATTTGTTCTGCTTTCTTACGCTGTTTATCGTGTGCTCACTGTTAACAAACAAGGAGAAACAGTATGAAACGTGGAATCAAAGCCCTCTTAATCACCCTTTCTTTTGCCTGTGCGGGCATCGGGCAAAATGCCTTTGCCGCCCCGTCAGAGGCGGGCGCTAAAGCCCCCGTGGTGCAGTCTAAAGCGGACAACGCCTCCAGTTCACAAGGCAAAAAACTGGAGGCGGCGAAAAGCGCGGATGATGAAGGTGGCGCTCAGGTCAGTATTAACACCGCCAGCGCGGAGGATCTGGCTCGGGTCATGAACGGCGTAGGCATGAAAAAAGCGCAGGCCATTGTCAGCTACCGGGAAGAGTACGGCCCTTTTAAAACAGTAGAAGATCTGAAGCAGGTACCGGGAATGGGCCATTCGCTGGTTGAACGTAACCTCAGCCATCTCACTCTCTGAATTTATCCCTTGCGCAGTCGCTAATATTTGCCATGCTAAAGAGGTCATACCAGTTATGACCTCTGTTCCTATAACAAAAGTAAAGGCTAAAGCGCTATGCAGACTCAAATCAAAGTTCGTGGTTTCCATCTTGATGTCTATCAACACGTCAACAACGCCCGATATCTGGAATTTCTGGAAGAAGCGAGATGGGATGGACTCGAAAACAACGAAAACTTTCAGTGGATGACGGCGAATAACATCGCGTTTGTGGTCGTCAATATCAACATCAACTACCGTCGCCCGGCCGTACTTGGCGATCGTCTGACGGTAACCAGCCATGTAAAACAGATCAATGGCAAGAGTGGTGTGTTAAGCCAGGTGGTCACGCTGGATCCTGAAGGGGAAGTGGTGGCAGATGCGCTCGTGACCTTTGTGTGCATCGATCTTAAAACGCAAAAGGCGCTGCCTCTGGACGGTGAATTACGTTCGAAACTGGAGGAGATGATCCGCGAAGAGATGTAGCGATCGAGAACCTCTTTCATTCAGTGCATCCCCGGCGGGCAAAGGCTACCGGGGACATTGGCTTACTGCAGGGCGGTTTTCTGTTTCATTTTCGCCATCACGCCGGGTTTGTCTGCCAGGTAGTGGTTCAGCCCGTTAGCACGCAGGTTACAGGCCGCGCACTGCCCACAGCCGTCACCCTTGATGCCGTTGTAGCAGGTCAGCGTTTCGGTACGCACCAGGTCAAGTTTGCCCCAGTAATCGGCCAGTGCCCAGGTTTCTGCTTTGTCGAGCCACATGAGCGGCGTCTCAAAGCGAATGTCCTTCGCCATACCGAGGCTGACCGCGTGGTTCAGTGCTTTGACGAATTCATCACGACAGTCCGGGTAACCAGAGAAGTCCGTCTCGCAGACACCGGTGATGATCGCTTCTGCTTGTACCTGATAAGCATAAATTGCCGTCAGGGTTAAGAACAGAATATTTCGGCCAGGGACAAAGGTGTTCGGGATACCGCTGGCGTCAGGCTCATAATCCGGAACCGGGATGCTATCGCGTGTCAGGCTGCTCACCGCCAGTTCGTTCAATAAGGTGACATCCAGCACTTTGTGTGCGCGTGCACCGAGGGACAGGGCCAGTTCCCGAGCGACGTCAATTTCGGCGCGGTGGCGCTGACCATAATCGAAGGTGACGCAATGCACTTCATCGTATTGTTGTAACGCCTGTACCAGACAGGTCGTGGAGTCTTGCCCGCCACTAAACACGACAACGGCACGTTTCATAATTCTTCCCGGATTCATTCATAAAGCCGTATGGTAACGCGAGGAGCGGGCATCGACCAGCTTCTTCACCGCATCGGCGGTGGCAGCCAGGCCTCGGTGAAATCAAACCAGCCGCGGGTATTTAACTGAATCCCCTCAACGCCAGGCGGTGCGCTAATCCGGTACTGATAATTGAACAGCGGTGTCAGGATGGCCTCATCCATCAGTTGGTTAAATACCTCCTGTAACGCAGTCATTCTTGTCTGCTCAGCTGGCAGGCTTTGTACCGCATCCAGTGTGGTCTGCAGATGGGCGAATTGCGAAGCGTTCAGCACATTCGGCCATAGCGAATCGCAGCGTAGCCATTGTTCAAGTGAGTATTCCGGCGCTTCGCCAATCAGCCTGTCTCCCATCATCAGGTCCGCCCAGCCGAGCGCCTCACACCCCTCCCATGTCTTGGCATCATGGAAAATAACGGTTAATTCGCAGCCCAGCGTGGCGAGATAGCTCTGCAACTGCTGGGCCATGGTGTGGAGTTCCACGGGCAGGTGATAGACCAGCGTCAGGGCGGGCGGGAGGGGTACGGTCTCCTGGTGCGCCCATTGCGGCATATCCCAGCCGGGGATTAACGCTTTACTTGGGGCAATGAGATCTTCATCCAGCGGTAGCGTTTGCAGCAACGTTGTCTGATGAATAATCTGCACCAGCCGACGTGATTGTGCCGGGCTCAGCGTTGAGCCTGCACGCTGCGCCAGATAGCAAAAGCCCAGACTGGTACTGTTACTGACCGTTTTCAGTCGAGCCAGGTCATCCGCTTCGCCAATGGCAATTTGCACCGGGTGGCGGCAACTGGTGCCAAGATCCTGTTCGAACAACAGGGGGGTTATCCAGTACTCCACGGCGTATAAAAATGGATGATTCAGATGGTACTGCCCGTGGCTTTCAAGACGCACCAGTTCTTTGCTAAAGGAGACCAGTTTAAATGGCCCGGTACCCACCATGGGCAACTGCGGATGCGCCAGCACGCAGGCATAGCTGGCGAGACGGTGCGCCAGCCAGAAGTCCGGGTAATACAACCTGAACGTCAGGCAATGGGAGTGCGTGGCGTCAACGCTCTTCACGCTGGCAAACAATGTGCGCAGGGCGGGGAGGTCGAGCAGCAGCATAAAACGTTGCGCCAGTTGACGGGTGTCCACGACATCGCCGTTATGCCAGTGCAGCGTCGGGCGGATGTGAAAACGCCAGCAGAGCTTGTCTTCGCTGACGTCCCAGTGATGCGCTAAATCGCCTTTAGGCAAAGCGCTGTCATTCATGAAGCGAGTCAGGCCGGAAAAGATTTGCCCGGCCAGATGCTGCTCCGCACGCCCCGGTAAGAATCCGGGGTACAGGGGTTCCAGCGGACGGTAATAAGGAATACGCAGCGTCGGGGTGTCATTCTGCCAGGAACCGCCAAGAAAGGGATTAAGCAATGCTCGCAGTTCGTCAGGCGCAAGCTGGGCCAGTGCCAGGGCGCTATGCTGCTGCCCGGTACGCAGCGCCGCTTCCATCATCTCCTGGCGCAAAGATTCCGGGGTGCGTAAAAATTGCAGCGTTCCCCGTTTTCCGCGTCCTGATTGTGACTGCCAGTGCAGCCAGCCGGCTGCCTGCATCTGGCTCAGCAGCGTACGCATGTGACGTTCGCTACAACAACAGTCGCTGGCGAGGCTGGCAACGCTGACGTGCTGGTCTTCCCCTGACGAAACCTGCCACAGGCGCTGATACTGATTGAGTCGGTTAAGCTGTCGCATAAACCCGGAACAATTATCTCTATCTCCTCACTATTACTTCCGTATATACCAGGCAATACTTTTGCGCAATACGAAGCGTGAAAATCTGGAGACGACATATGGCCCGGCTGGCAGCTTTTGATATGGATGGCACTTTGCTCATGCCCGATCACCGTTTAGGCGATCTGACGCTGGCGACGCTACGTCGTCTGCGTGAACGCGACATCACCTTGGCGTTTGCCACCGGTCGGCATGCCCTGGAGATGCGTAAGATCGTCAAGACCATTGCGCTGGATGCTTTTCTGATTACCGGTAATGGCACGCGTGTCCATTCGATGGAGGGAGAGCTACTGCATCGTCAGGATCTGGACCCGGAGATTGCTGAGCGTGTGCTGCACGGCACATGGGATACGCAGGCCAGCATTCACGCTTTTAATGATTCTGGCTGGCTGACAAATAAACCGATTCCGGACGCGCTGAACGAACACCTCTACAGCGGGTTCACCTATCAGCTTGTCGATTTAAAACGCCTGCCGGCGCATGACGTAACGAAAATTTGTTTTGTCGGTGAGCATGACGATCTCTGCCGGCTGCGTATTCAGCTTAATGAGATCCTGGATGGGCGGGCAACCCTCTGCTTCTCTGCCTTGTACTGCCTTGAGATATTGCCGCTTGGGTGCAATAAAGGCGCTGCGCTGACCATGCTGAGCGGCCTGTTGAATTTACCGATGCAGGACTGCATGGCTTTCGGCGACGCCATGAACGACGCTGAAATGCTGGCGAGCGTCGGGCGAGGCCTGATCATGGGCAATGCGATGCCGCAGCTGCGCGCTGCACTACCCAACTTACCGGTTATAGGACACTGTCGTAATCAGGCAGTGTCCCACTATTTAACGCATTGGCTGGATACACCACATCTTCCTTATTCCCCCGAATGACGAGATTTTCCAGCAAGCCAGACATGTTGTCTGGCTTTTTTTATTTCACTAACCGTTCAATCTCTGCCTGCCAGGGGCGGATATCGCCGATGTTGGACGCTACCCACTGCGGGTTGTAATAGGTTTCCAGATAGCGCTCACCGCTGTCGCACAGCAGGGTTACAATCGAGCCGGTGCGGCCCTCTTCGCGCATGCGCGCCGCTATGTTCAGTGCGCCCCACATGTTGGTGCCGGTTGACGCGCCGACTTTACGGCCCAACTGCGTATCCAGCCACAGCGCGGTGGCGACACTCGCTGCATCAGGTACGCGCAGCATCTCATCGACCACATCAGGAATGAATGAAGGCTCAACGCGCGGTCGCCCAATTCCTTCGATTTTGCTGCCAATGGACGCGCGCAGAGCGGTATCACGGGTCTGCCAGAAATCCATAAACACGGAGTTTTCCGGGTCCACGACCATGAGTTTGGTGTTATACCCCTGACAGCGGATATAACGGCCAATCGTCGCTGAGGTTCCGCCTGTTCCGGCGCTCATGACAATGCACTCGGGCACCGGATGGGGTTCATTTTTCATCTGCCGGAAAATGCTGTCGGCAATATTGTTGTTACCGCGCCAGTCGGTGGCGCGTTCGGCGAAGGTGAACTGATCCATATAATGGCCGTTCAGCTCGCGCGCCAGCCTCTCTGAGGCGGCGTAAATTTCGCAAGCGCTCTCGACGAAATGGCAGCGACCGCCGTAAAACGCAATCTGTTCAACTTTGCGTTTTGCGGTACAGCTCGGCATCACGGCGATAAACGGCAAACCCAGTAAGCGGGCGAAATAGGCTTCCGACACGGCGGTTGAACCGGAAGAGGCTTCAATAATGGTGGTGCCTTCTTTAATCCAGCCGTTGCACAGGCCATACAGGAACAATGAGCGCGCCAGTCGGTGTTTCAGACTGCCGGTCGGGTGCGTGCTTTCGTCTTTGAGATAGAGTGAGATCCCGGCAAAAGCGGGCAGCGTCAGGCGTATCAGGTGCGTGTCCGCGGAGCGTTGATAATCTGCATTGATTTCACTTATCGCGTGTTTAACCCAGTCACTGTTCATTCATCTGTTCCGTTTATCATTTTGTGCCCAGAATAGAGCAAAGCGCAGAAAAAATTGTTGCCATTTCGCCTTTAGAATAGAATGTGAAGAGAAAATTTTTCTCTATGAGTTCGCTATGATAGATAAAATTGACCGTAAGTTGCTCTCGCTACTACAGAAGGATTGCTCCCTCTCTTTGCAGGCACTCGCGGATGCCGTTAATCTGACCACCACACCCTGCTGGAAACGATTAAAACGGCTGGAAGATGACGGTATCCTTCTGGCGCGGGTGGCGATGCTGGATGCGGAAAAGCTGGGGCTTAGCCTGACCGCTTTTGTGTTGATCAAAACGCAGCATCACAGCAGTGACTGGTACTCACGGTTCACCGCCGTGGTGACGGAGATGCCTGAAGTGCTCGGATTCTGGCGTATGGCAGGGGAATACGATTACCTGCTGCGCGTACAGGTGGCAGACATGAAACGTTACGATGACTTCTATAAAAAACTGGTCAACAGTGTGCCAGGCTTATCAGATGTTACCTCGAGTTTCGCCATGGAGCAGATTAAATACACCACGGCTTTGCCCATAGAATAACCCTCCCGGCATGTGTCGGAAAATCACGTTCAGGATGTAAACGCGTGCGATTATTTGCTCAGTTAAGCTGGTATTTTCGCCGGGAATGGCGACGCTATCTCGGTGCCGTTGGCTTACTTATCATCATTGCCATTTTGCAGCTCGTTCCGCCTAAAGTGGTGGGCATTCTGGTTGATGGCGTAACCCGACAGCATTACACCCCTTCACAGGTGATGATGTGGATTGGCTCGCTGGTGCTGATCGCTATCGTCACCTACCTGTTGCGCTATGTCTGGCGCGTCTGGTTGTTTGGTGCCTCCTATCAGTTGGCGGTCGAACTGCGCGAAGATTTCTATCGCCAGCTCAGTCGCCAGCACCCGGAGTTTTATCTGCGTCACCGCACCGGGGATTTGATGGCCCGTGCGACTAACGACGTTGACCGTGTGGTCTTCGCCGCCGGAGAGGGGGTGCTGACACTGGTGGATTCCCTGGTGATGGGCTGCGTAGTGCTGATCGTGATGTCGACGCAAATCAGCTGGCAGCTCACCTTACTTTCCCTGCTACCCATGCCGATTATGGCCCTGGTGATCAAGCGTTACGGCGATCAACTGCATCAACGTTTCAAGCTGGCGCAGGCGGCGTTCTCTGCCCTCAACGATCGTACCCAGGAGAGCATGACCAGCATTCGGATGATCAAAGCCTTTGGTCTGGAAGATCGTCAGTCGGCGCTGTTTTCCGGTGAGGCGGCGGACACTGGCGAGAAAAACATGCGGGTTGCGCGCGTCGATGCCCGCTTCGATCCGACGATCTATATCGCTATTGGTATGGCGAATCTGCTGGCGATCGGCGGCGGGAGCTGGATGGTGGTCCAAGGTTCGCTGACGCTGGGGCAACTCACCAGCTTTATGATGTATCTGGGACTGATGATTTGGCCGATGTTAGCCCTGGCCTGGATGTTCAATATCGTTGAGCGCGGCAGTGCCGCTTATACCCGTATCCGCGATATGCTGTCGGAAGCCCCGGTGGTGAATGACGGTAATGAACCAGTACCAGCGGGGCGGGGCACGCTGGAGATAGCTATCCGCCAGTTTATCTATCCGCAAACCACGCAGCCGATTTTGAGTGACGTTAACGTCACTCTCCAGCCGGGTCAGATGCTGGGGATTTGCGGGCCGACCGGCTCAGGGAAAAGCACATTGCTCTCCCTGATTCAGCGCCATTTCGACGTTGAGCAGGGCGACATTCGCTTCCACGCGATACCGCTAACCGAACTCAAGCTGGATGCGTGGCGCAGTCGCCTTGCGGTCGTCAATCAAACTCCCTTCCTCTTCTCCGATACGGTTGCCAGTAATATTGCGCTGGGTAAACCGGGCGCCACCCGCGAAGAGATTGAACATGTCGCCCGACTTGCCAGCGTGCATGACGATATTTTGCGACTGCCGCAGGGCTATGAAACCGAAGTGGGGGAGCGCGGCGTCATGCTCTCCGGTGGACAAAAACAGCGTATCTCTATTGCGCGTGCGCTTTTGCTGGATGCGGAAATTCTGCTGCTGGATGATGCGCTTTCTGCCGTTGACGGGCGTACCGAGCATCAGATTCTGCATAATCTCCGTCAATGGGGAGAAGGGCGCACGGTCATCATCAGTGCGCATCGCCTGTCGGCGCTGACGGAGGCGAGTGAAATCCTGGTGATGCAGCACGGGCACATTGCACAGCGCGGGGAACATGAACAACTGGCGAGTACGCCTGGGTGGTATCGCGATATGTATCGCTATCAGCAACTGGAAGCGGCGCTGGATGAAGCGCCACAGGAGGCCAGTCATGCGTAACTTCGGGCAGCTATGGCCGACCTTAAAGCGTCTGCTGGTCTATGGAAAACCCTGGCGCAAACAGCTGATAAAAGCCGTGGTGATGCTCTGGGTTGCGGCAGCGGCGGAAGTGACGGGGCCGGCGCTTATCAGCTATTTTATCGACAACATGGTGGCGAAAAGCTATCTGCCACTGGGGCTGGTTGCCGGGCTGGTCGTCGCCTACATTGGCCTGCAATTCCTGGCGGCGGGGCTTCATTACGCCCAGGCGTTGTTGTTCAACCAGGCCGCGGTCGGTGTGGTGCAACAGCTCCGTACTGATGTGATGGATGCTGCGCTTCGTCAGCCGCTTAATGCCTTTGATACCCAACCGGTAGGGCAAATTATCTCCCGCGTGACCAACGATACCGAAGTGATTCGTGATCTGTACGTCACCGTGGTGGCTACGGTACTGCGCAGCGCAGCATTGATTGGCGCCATGCTGGTGGCCATGTTCAGCCTTGACTGGCGAATGGCGCTGGTGGCTATCGCCATTTTCCCGGCGGTACTGATTGTGATGTTGATTTATCAGCGTTACAGCACGCCCATCGTCCGACGCATGCGTGCCTATCTTGCGGACATTAACGACGGTTTTAACGAAGTCATTAACGGAATGAGTGTTATCCAGCAGTTCCGCCAGCAGGGGCGTTTTGGTGAACGAATGGGTGAGGCGAGCCGCTCGCACTATCTGGCGCGGATGCAAACCCTGCGTCTTGATGGCTTCCTGTTGCGTCCTTTGCTGAGCTTGTTTACCACACTTATTCTTTGCGGCCTGTTGATGCTGTTCGGTTTTAGCCCCACCGGAACAGTGGAAGTCGGGGTGCTGTACGCCTTTATCAGTTATCTGGGGCGACTCAATGAGCCTTTAATTGAACTCACGACTCAGCAATCGATGCTCCAACAGGCGGTAGTGGCCGGAGAGCGCGTGTTTGAACTGATGGATTGCCCGCGTCAGACCTACGGCTATGACGATGAACCGCTGAAAAGCGGCGCGATAGATATTGAGAATGTCTCCTTTGCGTATCGTGATGATCAACTGGTGTTACAGGACATCAGCCTGAGCGTGCCGCCGCGCAGTTTCGTCGCACTGGTCGGGCACACCGGCAGCGGTAAAAGTACCCTCGCCAATCTGCTCATGGGGTACTACCCGCTCACCAAAGGGGAGATCCGCCTGGACGGTCGCCCGCTCTCCGCGCTGAGTCACGCGTCATTGCGCAAAGGGGTGGCGATGGTGCAGCAGGACCCGGTAGTAATGGCCGACAGCTTCTTTGCCAACGTCACGCTGGGGCGCGACATTTCTGAGGCGCAGGTCTGGCATGCGCTGGAAACGGTGCAGCTTGCGGAGCTGGCGCGCGGCATGAGTGACGGCATCTATACGCGACTAGGGGAGCAGGGTAACAACCTCTCAGTGGGGCAAAAGCAACTGCTCGCTCTGGCGCGCGTGCTGGTGGATACCCCGCAAATCCTGATCCTTGATGAAGCGACGGCTAACATTGACTCCGGCACCGAGCAGGCCATTCAGCAGGCGCTGGTTGCCGTACGGGAGAAGACGACCCTGGTGGTGATTGCCCATCGATTGTCGACCATTGTGGATGCCGGAACCATACTTGTGCTTCATCGTGGGCAAGCCGTTGAACGCGGAACTCACCAACAACTGCTTGAAAAGAAAGGACGCTACTGGCAGATGTACCAGTTGCAGCTGGCGGGGGAAGAACTGGCTGCCGGTTTACAAGAAGAAACCCTTATCGCCTGATGCACCATAATCAGGCACGCTACTGACGGGAACCTCTGTTGGTGCAAAAAAATAACGCACTGCGCACTGTCGTGGTGCGTTTTTCTTTTCCAGGAACAATCTGAACGCGTCTCGCTTTTCACTTCGGGTTAGCCAACCCCTCCTGTAGGCCATAAAAGCCTGAATAACGCCTGTTTTTCATTTCTGGCACAGCCCTTGCAATATCTCCTGTGTGTTAGCTGCGGCCATTATCGATTTTGACTGGAGGGGGATCTATGAAGCTGGTTACCGTGGTGATTAAGCCATTCAAACTGGAAGACGTTCGTGAAGCGCTGTCTTCAATTGGTATTCAAGGATTGACCGTGACTGAAGTAAAAGGTTTCGGGCGTCAGAAGGGGCATGCCGAGCTTTACCGTGGTGCCGAGTACAGCGTTAACTTCCTGCCAAAAGTGAAGATTGACGTGGCTATTGCAGACGATCAACTTGATGAAGTGATTGATGTGATTAGCAAAGCGGCCTACACCGGAAAAATTGGCGACGGCAAAATTTTCGTTGCTGAGCTGCAACGTGTCATTCGTATTCGTACCGGCGAAGCCGACGAAGCGGCACTGTAATACCTGCACACAGTGAGAAGGATGGGGAAGAAAATGAAGAAAACAATGTTAAAAGCAGGTCTTGCTTCGCTGGCATTACTGCCTGGTCTGGCGATGGCTGCCCCGGCGGTTGCGGATAAAGCTGACAACGCCTTTATGATGATCTGCACCGCGCTGGTGCTGTTTATGACTATCCCGGGTATTGCCCTGTTCTACGGCGGCTTGATCCGTGGCAAAAACGTTCTCTCTATGCTGACTCAGGTGGCCGTGACCTTCGCCCTGGTCTGCGTATTGTGGGTGGTGTATGGCTACTCCCTCGCATTCAGTGAAGGTAATAGCTTCTTTGGTAGCTTTAACTGGGCGATGTTGAAAAACATCGAGCTGACCGCCGTAATGGGCAGCTTCTATCAGTACATTCATGTTGCCTTCCAGGGATCGTTCGCCTGTATTACCGTGGGTCTTATCGTCGGTGCCCTGGCTGAACGTATCCGCTTCTCTGCCGTGCTGATCTTCGTGGTGGTCTGGCTGACGCTCTCCTACGTGCCGATTGCGCATATGGTCTGGGGCGGTGGTCTGCTCGCCTCCCACGGCGCAATGGACTTTGCTGGCGGTACCGTTGTTCACATCAACGCTGCGGTAGCAGGCCTGGTAGGCGCCTACCTGATTGGCAAACGTGTGGGCTTTGGTAAAGAGGCTTTCAAACCGCATAATCTGCCGATGGTGTTCATTGGCACCGCGATCCTCTACTTTGGCTGGTTCGGTTTCAACGCCGGTTCTGCAAGTGCGGCTAACGAAATCGCTGCGCTGGCGTTTGTTAACACCGTTGTCGCCACGGCGGGTGCCATCCTCTCCTGGGTATTTGGTGAGTGGGCGCTGCGCGGCAAACCTTCACTGCTGGGTGCCTGTTCGGGTGCGATTGCCGGTCTGGTCGGCATCACCCCGGCATGCGGATACGTTGGTGTTGGCGGCGCGCTGCTGGTGGGTATCGTTGCGGGTCTGGCAGGTATCTGGGGTGTGACAACGCTTAAGCGCTGGCTGCGAGTGGACGATCCTTGCGATGTGTTTGGTGTGCACGGCGTCTGCGGTATCGTGGGTTGCATCATGACCGGTATCTTCGCGGCGACCTCACTGGGCGGCGTGGGTTACGCTGAAGGCGTGACCATGGGTCACCAGGTGCTGGTACAGCTTGAAAGTGTCGCGATCACCATCGTCTGGTCAGGTGTGGTTGCCTTTATCGGCTACAAGCTGGCTGACATGACCGTAGGTCTGCGCGTACCTGAAGATCAAGAGCGTGAAGGGCTGGATGTTAACAGCCATGGCGAAAACGCCTATAACGCCTGATTCTTATCAGACTGCGTAATCTCCTGAGCAAAAAAGCCTCCCACCGGGAGGCTTTTGTCATTCTGATAAGCGGATTATGCGCCGCGGTTACGCATCACCCCTTCCTGTACGGTGGACGCAACCAGCACCCCGTCGCGGTTGTAAAATTCACCGCGTACAAAGCCGCGCGCGCTGGAGGCCGAAGTACTCTCTACGCTGTAGAGCAGCCAGTCATTCAGGTCGAAAGGACGATGGAACCACATCGAGTGATCGATGGTCGCCACCTGCATGCCTTTTTCCAGGAAGCCCACGCCGTGTGGCTGGAGGGCGACCAGCAGGAAGTGAAAGTCTGAGGCATACCCCAGCAGATACTGCTGAACGCGTAAATCCTGCGGCAACTGACCATTCGCCCGCATCCACACCTGGCGGGTGGGCTCAGCCTTATGCCCTTTCAGGGGGTTATGAAATTCAACGGGGCGGATTTCAATGGGCTTATCGCCGAGAAACTTCTCTTTTACCAGTGGCGGCAAAAAGGCCGACAGCTCGCGGGCAATGTCGGTTTCCGATTTCAGTGATTCCGGGTCAGGGGCAGGGGGCATGGTTTTTTGATGTTCATAACCCGGCTCCGGGGCCTGGAATGAGGCCGTCATATAAAAGATAGGTTTGCCATTCTGAATGGCGGCGACGCGGCGGGCGCTAAAGCTGTTGCCGTCGCGCAGCACCTCTACATCATAAATAATCGGTTTTTGGCTATCGCCGGGGCGCAAAAAATAGCTGTGAAACGAATGGACGAGACGCTCAGCCGGGACGGTCTCTTTGGCGGCATACAAAGCTTGCCCGACGACCTGCCCACCGAAGACCTGACGCAACCCTAAATCTTCGCTTTGCCCACGAAAAAGGCCCTCTTCAATTTTTTCCAGATTCAATAATGACAGCAGATTGTTAAGCGCCTGACTCATAGGTGTCCTCAATAATATAAACGCCGCCGAAGCGAATGCTCTACAGAGTATAACCTGGAAATTCAAGCGGTCCGATGGGTGCAATAATCTGAATAGCCAGCAGTTTGCAGGCAGAAATCAGTGACCTGTGCCACACTTGAAGACGTTACGAGGATTTAACCACACATTCTGGCAGGACAGCGTCCTGTTGGTGCATAGAAGATAAGGAGAACTCATGAAACTTGTGCACATGTTAAGTGGTTTGGCCGTGGCGGTTGCGCTGGCCGGTTGTGCCAAAAAAGGCGCAGACATTCCCACCCCAACACCGAATCCTAATGCCCCGTCGGCGGTGAATCAGGCGGCGATTACGCAGCCTAACGTCTCAGGGACCGTGTGGATTCGTCAAAAAGTGGCACTTCCCCCTGATGCGGTCTTAACCGTGACGGTGTCTGATGCCACCATGGCCGACGCGCCATCAAAAATTATTGCCCAGAAAGCGGTGCGTACCGAGGGTAAACAGTCGCCCTTTAGCTTCGTATTGCCGTTCAATCCGGCAGACGTGCAGCCTAACGCCCGTATTCTCCTGAGTGCCGCTATCTCCATCAACGATAAAGTGGTCTTTATCACCGATTCCGTCAAACCTATCATCAACCAGGGTGGGACGAAGGCAGAGCTGACGCTGGTACCCGTCCAGCAAACGGCGGTTCCGCTCCAGGAGAGTGGTGGCGCGGTGAACACGGTGCCTTCAACGTCACCGACCCAGGTTAATCCTTCGGCAGCCACCCCGGCACCGACCCAGATGTAAAACCTGTTCTGCTCCTCTCCTGAAACGGGAGAGGAGTTGTCAGTAAATCCAGCGGTAGTGCTGGAGATCAATCTGCCCGCTTCCTGAGACAACCACCCCTTCCTGCATGAGTGCCTGGCGCTGACGTTGTAAATCCGGACCGGTAAGTGAAATGCACCCATGGCGATTCACTACGCGATGCCACGGCAGCGTGCTGCCCTCCGGTAAGCGTCTGAGCACACCACCAACCTGCCTTGCTGCGCGTGGGGAACCCGCCAGTCTGGCAACGTCACCGTAGGTGGTAACAAAGCCTTCCGGGACAGAAGCAACAATTTGCCACACCCGTTGCGGGAAAGAATCGTGATTATCCATATGTCTGTCCTGATGCATGAGCCTTTAGAATATCAGGGTGTTAGCGCCAGTGCAGGCGGAATCGTGCAAGAAAACAGCATCTGTTTGCCGGTCGCTTGCAATTAGGGTAACGGACAGGGATAATGCGCCAGCGCGTTGGGTAACAACGCTCTCAATGGAGGCCCTGTTGGTTCTCCCGCAATGCTACTTTGTTTACCAGGTCAGGTCCGGAAGGAAGCAGCCAAGGCAAAGAACGCGTGTGCCGGGATGTAGCTGGCAGGGCCTCCACCCATTTCTGCCCCCCCATTTTTACTTTCTCTGCTCACCTGATTTGTTCATGACCCATTTTTCACTGCGTTGCCGCGTGATTTGGCCGGTGGCCTTACTCTTCGGGGCCTGTGCAAGCGCTGTTTAAAACGGTAACCGTGTTGTTCTGCCCTCGACGTATTTAGGGCACAGTCTGGTAACGCCAATCATACTGAGGAGATATTTATTCCTTTTTATCAGTATTGTCATTCATTTGAAATATTACCTTCATATAACTGTCATATAAAGGCTGCAAAATAAAGTTGGGAAATTTTCAAACTGTCATCACAGTTAAATATATTTCTGGATCAAGGTATTAACTTCGTGTATTAATATTTTATCTTATTCACACGAGAAGGGATAATCATGGTCACTGCGGTTTTAAACGTCAAAATTGATGAGGCGTTGAAAGAGAAACTTCGTCATTATGCAGAAGTGAATAACGAAAACCTGAGTACAGCAACAGAAAAGCTGCTGCTTCTGGCACTTGAGGCAGATGAAGCAGGCGGCGTTTCAGAAGATGATATCGATAATCAGCATCTGGAAGAAGACAACGCATCCCCGCTGAGTTCCAAAGAAATCAAAGCGCTACGCAAACTCCTGAAGAAGAAAAAATGAACCAACAACTGCTATCTATCGCCAGTAACTACGGTGAAGCTTGCGAGCTGTTACGCTCGGGATTTGTTAAGCAGGTTCGCCTGAACTGGAATATTGGAACGGATGAGTTCTTTCGCATCGCGAGTGACTGGTGTGACGCTGGCGCAAAAATTAAAAAAGAAGGAAACAACTTTATCATTTCCCTGAAAGGGTTTCCTATTCCACGTCAGCAGTAATACTTTAATCATGAAACTGTCATATTAATTGCATGAAGTTTTGTGATGCTATACGCAAAATATAATATGTTAACCATCTCAATTCATCATGGATGATGTTTACGGCGAGCCGGTCCTGGCTCGTCGACGTTTATTCTCCTGCGTTTCCTGGTATCTCGCTTCGCCTTCCAGAGTGCAAACTCGCACATAACAGTCCTGAGCGTAATGGGTTACACTCTGCCAACTCTGTTGTCATGATGAACACCATGAAACCTATCACCCTTTATGATGTTGCCCGCCTTGCCGGGGTCTCTTATCAGACCGTTTCCCGAGTGATCAACCAGGGGGCGCACGTCTCTGTGCGCACGCGGGATAAGGTGATGGCGGCGATGGCGGAACTGCATTACATCCCGAATCGCGGTGCACAGCAGCTCGCTGGAAAACGAACCCGCACGCTGGGGCTTCTCACCGCTGATCTGGCACTTCATGCGCCATCGCAAATCGCAGCAGCGGTAAAATCGAGAGCCGGGCAGGTCGGGGTGAGCGTCATTATTTCGATGCTGGAGCAACATGACGACGCCGCCTGTAGAGTCGCGTTGCAGGAACTGCTGGCTCAGCGCGTGGAAGGGCTGGTGGTCAACGTGCCGCTGGACGATGAGCGCGCCATTATGCTCGCCGAACTGGCCCAGCCGGTGCCGGCACTTTTTCTTGACGTCAGCGAAACGGCCCCCGTCAACAGCCTGATTTTTGACGCCGGGCAGGGCGCGCGTCTGGGCGTCAGCCATTTACTCGCCGAAGGGCATCAGCGTATCGCGCTGCTGGGAGGGCCTGCTTCCTCCGTCTCGGCGCGAGCGCGCCTGTCGGGCTGGAAATCTGCCCTTGAGGCTGCGCACCTTGCACCTTACGGATGCGAACACGGAGACTGGAGTGCGGCATCCGGTTATGAAAAAGGGCATCAGCTTCTTGCCGTCAGCCCGCTACCGCAGGCCATTCTGGTTGCCAACGATCAAATGGCGCTCGGCGTGATCCGTGCCTGTACAGAAAAAGGCGTGAGAGTCCCTGGGGATATTTCCGTCGTAGGGTATGACGATACCGCTGACAGCGCCTGGTATTCTCCCCCGTTGACGACGGTCCGTCAGGCCTTCCGCGATGCCGGAGAGCGCAGCGTTGACTGGCTGTTGGCCCAGCAGGCCGACCCTGCGGAATGTCCATTGCAGATGCGATTACCCGTTACTCTGATTGAACGTAATTCAACGTCACCGGCCACCCGCACCGAGGTCTCCGGGGAAAATCTGGCGAGACAATTGCATGAGCTGGCGCAGCTGGCGGCACAACTCGATCGACGTAATTAGTTTTGTGATCCTTTTCGCTTTCTCTCACGACGCGGCTTTACCCGTGCGTTAAAAACGGGCATGTTATCCAAAATTGTGAGCGCTTCGCAAAAAGAGGTCGATATGTCCATCAACGCTGTGAGCACGCTGTTATCCCGCCGGGACTGGGAAAATCCGGTTATCACCCACTGGCACCGCCTTGCCGCCCATGCTCCCCTGCAAAGCTGGCGCAATCTTGATGCTGCGCGCGATGACAGCAGCGCTACCTCCCGGCGTTTACTCAACGGTGAATGGCAGTTCCGCTTCTTTGGGGCGCCCGAACAGGTGCCGGACAGCTGGACAGAACAAGATTGCGTGGATTCAGTGGCGATGCCGGTGCCCTCCAACTGGCAGATGCAGGGTTTTGACATCCCCATTTACACTAATGTGACCTATCCGATTCCGGTGAATCCGCCGTTCGTACCAAAGGAGAATCCCACCGGTTGTTACTCGCTCACATTTGAGGTGGATACTGACTGGCTGACCAGCGGGCAGACGCGAATTATTTTCGATGGGGTGAATTCCGCCTTCTATCTCTGGTGTAACGGTTACTGGGTTGGGTATTCGCAGGACAGCCGCCTGCCTGCTGAATTCGATCTCAGCGCCGTGTTGCGACCGGGCACGAACCGCCTGGCAGTGATGGTGCTGCGCTGGTGCGACGGCAGCTATCTGGAAGATCAGGATATGTGGCGCATGAGCGGAATTTTCCGTGATGTGTCTCTGCTGCATAAGCCCGAAGCGAGAATAGCGGATTTCCACCATGTGACCCATCTGAATGCAGAATTTGACCACGCTCTGTTGCAGGTCGATGCGCAACTTGCCGGTAACTACACCGATTGTGAGGTGGTATTCACCCTCTGGCAGGGCGAGTGCAAAAAGGCTGAGGCCCGACAGGTTCCGGGCAGCGAGATTATTGATGAGCGTGGCGCCTGGGCGGAGCGGCTGAGCGTCGCGATGCCCGTTGAAAATCCGCTGCTGTGGAGTGCGGAAACCCCCCATCTGTATCGCTTAACGGTTGCGCTTTATAGCAGCGCAGGCCAGTTGCTCGAAGTTGAGGCCTGTGACGTCGGCTTTCGTGAAGTGGAAATCAGCAATGGCCTGCTCAAGCTGAATGGCAAGCCGCTATTGATTCGTGGCACTAACCGGCATGAGCACCACCCGGAAAACGGTCAGGTGGTGGATGAAGCGACGATGCGTCGTGACATTGAACTGATGAAGCAGCACAACTTCAATGCCGTGCGCTGTTCGCATTACCCTAATCATCCCTTGTGGTATCGCCTGTGTGACCAGTACGGGCTGTACGTGGTGGACGAGGCCAATATCGAAACGCACGGTATGGTTCCGATGAGCCGTCTTTCTGACGATCCCCAATGGCTGCCGGCGATGAGCGAGCGTGTCACCCGCATGGTGCAACGCGATCGCAACCATCCCTCCATCATCATCTGGTCTCTGGGCAATGAATCGGGCCACGGTGCCAGTCACGATGCGCTTTACCGTTGGATAAAAACCACCGATCCGACGCGTCCGGTGCAGTACGAAGGCGGCGGAGCGAATACGGCGGCAACCGACATTATTTGCCCGATGTATGCCAGGGTCGACCAGGATCAGCCTTTCCCGGCGGTGCCAAAGTGGTCCATTAAAAAATGGGTCAGCATGCCCGACGAAACCCGTCCGCTGATCCTGTGTGAATATGCGCACGCGATGGGTAACAGCTTTGGTGGGTTCGCAAAGTACTGGGAAGCATTCCGCGCCTGGCCCCGTTTGCAGGGCGGTTTCGTCTGGGACTGGGTCGACCAGGCATTGAGCAAAAAGGATGAAAAGGGGGAGTCCTTCTGGGCTTACGGGGGCGATTTTGGCGATACGCCAAACGATCGCCAGTTCTGCATGAACGGACTGGTTTTCCCGGACAGAACACCGCACCCGGCGCTGTACGAAGCCCAGCGTGCGCAGCAATTTTTCCAGTTTGCGCTGATCGGCACCTCGCCATTGGTGATTGAAGTCACCAGCGAATTTCTGTTCCGCGACACCGATAACGAAAGCCTGCGCTGGTCGATTATGCGCGACGGTCAGACGCTTGCCGAAGGTGACGTTGCGCTGGCCATTGCACCGCAGGGTTCTCAACGTATTACGCTCCCGGCGCCAGCGTTGGAAGCCGCTCCCGGCGAAGTCTGGCTGAATGTCGATATTTATCAACGCGACGCCACCCCGTGGTCGCCGCCGCAGCACCTTTGCGCCTGGGATCAGTGGGCGTTGCCTGCACCGTTGTGCGTGGCACCCAGGTCCGCTTCTGCTGAACGTCCGACGCTGATAACGGATGACGAGATGTTTGTGATTGAACTGGCGAACCAGCGGTGGGCATTCTCACGTCAGAGCGGTCATCTGACCCAGTGGTGGCGTAACGGGCAACCCACGCTGCTGTCGGCGGTTATCGACAACTTTACCCGCGCGCCGCTGGATAACGACATTGGCGTGAGTGAGGCGACCCGCATCGATCCGAATGCGTGGGTGGAGCGCTGGAAAGCGGCAGGAATGTATGAACTGACGCCGCACCTGTTGCAGTGTGAGGCGCAGGAAAATGCCAGCGATGTGACGGTGATGACCCGTCATGGCTGGCAGCACCAGGGTAAAACGTTGTTTATCAGCCAGAAATGGTGGCGGGTTGCGGGCGACGGTGTGTTGCAAGGCGAAGTGGATGTGCTTGTTGCCGCTGACGTTCCCCCGCCGGCGCGTATCGGCCTGCACTGTCAGCTTGCTGGGGTGTACCCACGCGCGACCTGGCTGGGACTGGGTCCCCATGAAAACTACCCGGATCGCAAACTGGCCGCTCGCCAGGGACAGTGGACGCAGGAACTGGCGCAGTTACATACGCCCTATATTTTCCCCAGTGAAAACGGATTACGCTGCGACACCCGTATGTTGCGTTATGGCGCACATCAGTGGAATGGACGATTCCATTTCTCATTAAGTCGCTACAGCCAGCAGCAGTTGAAAGAGACCACGCATCACCATTTACTGCGTGAAGAGGACGGCTGCTGGCTACAGCTTGATGCGTTCCATATGGGGTTGGGCGGCGATGACTCCTGGAGCCCCAGCGTGTCGCCGGAGTTCGTGCTGAGCGAAAATACGGTGCGCTACGCCTTCCTCTGGTCTCAGGACTGACGGTTACCTCTCAGATGCGGCGGGGATGCTCCCGCCGTATGTCACGTTGTATGATCTTCCAGATTTCTCTCTGCCCAGGCGATAAAACGCTCTTTTGGCAATGCCTTACTGTATAACCAGCCTTGTCCGTACTGCACGCCATGCTGATACAGCCAGGCCAGCTGTCCTTCTGTCTCAATCCCTTCCGCCACCATCGCCAGCTTCAGGGCTTTGGCCATCTCGACAATATGGGTGGTCATGTTTTTATAGGCCAGCGCATCCACAAAGGATTTGTCGATTTTGATGATATCGACCTCCATATTTTGCAGGTAGCTGAGGCTGGAATAACCGGTACCAAAATCGTCGATATAGATGGCATGCCCAGCAGCGCGAAGGGCGGAAATCGTCGGCATGCTGGTGGCCGGATCGGCAAAGCCCCGCTCGGTCACTTCCAGGGCTATCTGCGAGGCAGCAAGCTGCCACTGGGTCACCAGAGTGTGTATCTGCGTTGGCACCGTTGAGGTCAATAAATCGGATGGCTCAAGATTAATGGAAATATGCTGATCGGGATGGGCGCTAAGCCAGGGCCCCATGTCTTCAAACACCTTCTCGATAATGAGTTTCGTCAGTTGCGGCATCAGGCCGGTTTGCTCTGCCAGCGGGATAAAGGTATCCGGGAAAAGCAGCCCGCCGTCGCGTTGCCGCCAGCGTACCAGCGCCTCCGCGCCTACAATTTTTCCGTTTCCAAGAGCAACAATCGGCTGATAGAACATCTCGATCTCCCGGGCCCGAATAGCATCCAGCAAACGGTAGCGGGGCGACTGCAAACGGCGAAGAATACGAATCAGGAAGAGCGCGATGCCCAGGCTCAGCAATAAACCCACGGGAAGCCAGATTGCCAGCAGTCGCAACCAGCTTGTCTCCAGCGGGGTCAGTGAGGCCCAGGTAATAATAGCAATCCCCATTTCCGGCACGGGGGTGATATTCCATGCGGCATTACTTGCCTGAAGCTGAACCGAATGCTGCGCATTGACCTGACGTAACACGTCGGCGCCCGGCGCTTGACTGTTACTGGCAATCACGCGCTTCGTATTAAGGCCAATCAGCGCAATGTTTATCGGCCAGGATCCGGATGAGAGCACGTCAATAAACGACTGGGGATCGGTCATAATGATGTGGTGTTCGGTGCCGATCGCAACCATATATTGCGTCAACCCCAGATCGTTATGGCTGGTCAGCCAGGCGCGAAACCCGTCGTTGGTGACTTTTTCCGGTGGTGGAAAGGCGGTCGCTTCGCTGCCACTTTCCAGCGATGAGCATTGAGGGATATTGTGATTGAGATAAATCACTTCCTGCACATAGCGAAAGGTATAGGATGCCCGACGCATCATCAGCAGGTGCGCCGGACTACAGGGTTCTCCCTGGAAACTGTCTAAATGGCGAAGAGCCGTTTTACCCTGAGCGGCCACTTTTTCCGCGCGCATCTTCACCAGTCTGGAAAAGGTATCCAGCTCGTTCATAAATGTCTCTTCCGCCTGGCGATGCGAAAGCCACACGCTCAGCGCCACGGGCAAGAGAACGGCGAAAAGTAACACACCTGTAATCAGGCTCACCAATCGTCGGTTTGTCATGACCAAAAATCCCTGTTTGATACTGATAAACATGCGTATTTGAAATCCACAAATGTTATAACACGCGACAATGATTGATTTCTTTCAGGAATGACGGGATGAAGAAAAAAGAATTCGTAACCCAGGATCTCCTTAGCAAAATTTATCAGTTCAGCGATGCGGGTCCGCGAAAACTCCCCCCTGAAAGACAACTTGCCGAAGAGTACGGCGTCTCTCGTTTTACCGTCCGTCAGGCGATTGAGAAACTGGCCAGTATTGGCGTGGTGCGCATCGTGCAAGGATCGGGCGCATGGATTAACGAGCAGGCGCGAAACAACCCCCTGGTCTACAACTCAATTACTGAAAAGCGCTTCGATCAGATTCGCTTTCGGATGATCAGTCTGCATAAAAAGCGCCCGAACAGGGATGAGCAGCAGATCTTCGGTCTGAGCGACGAAAGCTTTATCTGGCAGTTTTGCCGCCTGCGTTTTGTGGATGAAGAGGCGGTGCAGATTGAAGTGTCTCGTATGCCGGCGGTGGATTTTAGCGACCTGAATCAGCAGGTGATTGAGAGTTCATTGCAGCAGTATGTATTGGGAAAAGGGTATCAGATTTCGCATATGTTAACGACCTACCGGGCGGTCACCGTCAGTCGCGAGCAGGCGGCATTGCTGGGCTGCAAAAAGGGCAGCCCGGCTATGCACATCAGCAATCGCGGTATTCTCGAAGGGGGGCGGGTGTATGAAATCAGTGACATCATCGACATCAATTACACCTGCACTTACGTTATCCCCCATAACCGTCAGAACCTGGCCTTCCGCAAAGGCGAGCAGTGAATTAAGGCGTGTGCATCGTTCCATCCGGTAAGCGGCTTTGCGTCCACTCATGTGGGCGATAAAGCACCGGGTAGCGCAATCCCTCTTCTTCGTTAAAGGTGACGCCAATACCCGGCGTTTGCGGCGGATAAACAAACCCTTCTTTAACCACGGGCGCGCCGGGGAAGACGGCGTCGGTCTCACCAGAGCGCGGAATATATTCCTGAATGGCGGCATTATGCAGGTGAATATTCAAATGCGTATTCACCGCCACCCCAATCGGCGTCATGTCGCCAGGGCCATGCCAGGCAAGGCGGACGCCAAAGGCCTGACAGAGTACCGCGAGTTTAAGTGCGGGCGTAATGCCGCCAATTTGCGAAATATGGCAACGAATAAAATCGATGCGGCGGTTCACAATCAGATCGTGCCACTCTGCCGGATTATTGAACAGCTCCCCCATCGCCAGCGGCACGCTGCTGTTATGGCGAATCTGTTCAAACCAACCGCTTTGCTGAGGGGGCAGAATATCTTCAATAAAATAGGGCTGATAGGGTTCGAGCTGTTTGGCCAGCTGCACCGCCTGTTGCGGGAACAGACGTTCATGCACGTCGTGCAGAATCTGCAGGCCGTAGCCATATTTCTCCCGCAGCGCCTTGAACATCGCCACGGTATTGTTCATGTACTCTTGCTGATCGAAATAAGCCCCTGGGGTCGGATTGTCAGGGGTATGCAGCTGTTCGGGTGTGCCGCCGTAAAAGCCCAGTTGACAGCGAATATGGCGATATCCCTGTTCGCGAAGGCGGTCAACGCTTGCAAACAATGCTTCCAGCGTGTCGCCGCTGGCATGGCTGTAGGCAGGAATGGCGTTGCGTGACTGCCCGCCGAGGAGCTGATAGAGCGGCATGCCCGCCAGTTGGCCTTTGATATCCCAAAGTGCCATATCCACGCCGGAAATGGCGTTGTTCATCACCGGACCATTTCGCCAGTAGGCATTCACGTTCATCATCTGCCACAGGTCTTCAATGTGGTTAGCATCACGGCCGATAAGCAGCGGCTTCAGGTACTCATCCACCATTGTTTTGACCGCCAACGGGCGCTGCTGGAAGGTGGCGCAACCATGGCCGGTGATGCCTTTATCGGTCGTGACGCGCACGGTCACCAGATTGTGCCTGTCCGGACGGGTGATAAAACATTCGATATTTTGAATCAGCGTTGGCGTCACTGGGAACTCCTTTACAACGAGGTGATAAGCCAGAATGGTTATTATCTTCTCCTTAAATTTTGCTCAAGGTAAACCCTTTTTTAATATAAATATTTTGGTCAGTTATTTTATTTATTTTTAATTAAAAACCGTACCAATTTGTTGTTGATCTGGCTTTTTGTAGCTGTTCTATGGTTAATTGTGATGTGCCTCATGTTTTATTGGTTTGTTTTGTTGTTTTTCTTTCTTTACTCTTTAGGGAAAGTATTAAAACGACAATATTCCTGCAGGAGCACGTATGGGGACACAAGAGGCCATCAACAATATTATCCGTTTGGTAGGCGGGAAAGAGAATATCAACAACGTCTGGCATTGCATGACGCGCTTACGCTTTGATCTGATTGACGATAATAAAGTCGATCAGGGGGCGATCAAAGCTCTGCCAGGGGTAATGGGGGCGCAGCTGCAGAGCGACCAGTTCCAGATTGTCATTGGCCCAAAAGTAAACAGTTGGTATGAGCAAATGCTGGCGGCGCTGGGGAATAAACCTGCGGCAAGCACTCCGGGCAAAGGGCGAAAAAGCCTGGTATCGATGTTCATGGATACCGTATCCGGCGTTTTTGGGCCGATAGTGCCTGCCATTGCCGGGGCCGGGATGATCAAAGGTCTGCTGGCCGGACTCATTGCCCTGAAACTGGTATCAGCAAAAAGCGATACGGTGGTGATCATTGATTTGATCGCCAGCGGCGTCTTTTACTTCCTGCCGTTTTTTCTTGCGGTCTCGGCGGCAAAAATCTTCAAAACCAATGAATACCTGGCGGCGGCGGTCGCAGCCTGTTTGATGTATCCGTCGTTAATCGATGCGGCGAAAGCGCTGGCGGCACACCAGGAAGGGGCAGTGAGCGCCCTTTGGCTGCTGAATGCAATCCCGGTGTCGGTGTTTAACTATGCCTCCAGCGTCATTCCGGTGATTTTCTCTATCCTGGCACTGAGTTACATCCATCGCTGGGTCGACAGATTTATGCCGGACGTGCTGAAAACGGTCTTTACCCCAACGCTGACGCTGTTCCTCGGCGCGCTGGCGGCGCTGGTCATTATCGGGCCGATTGGTATTTACCTGGGTAAGGCGCTGGCGTTGTTTATTGAAGGGTTGTTTGGTGTGTCCGCCAGCTTCGCCGGACTGGTGGTCGGGGCGATTCGTCCGGTGGCGATCCTCACCGGGATGCATCACGCCATGACGCCTATAGCGTTGCAGAACTTCAGTGACCGCGGATACGACATGCTGATGCCGATGATGTTTATGGCAAATATGGCGATTGCTGGCTCGACCTTTGCTATCTGGCGGCTCAGTAAAAACCGTCAGGACAAGACGGTGACCCTGTCAGCGGCCATTTCCGCACTGCTGGGCATTACTGAACCAGCCCTGTTTGGGGTACTGACGCGCTATAAAAAGGCCTTTATTGCCGCCACGGTGGCAAGCTCCCTGGCCTCGGCGTTTATCGCCTTTTTTGGTGTCCGGCTCTACGGCTACATTCTGTCGAGTATCTTCAGTCTGCCAGCCTATATCGGTCCGTACTTTGTTTATGCCCTCTCCGGGGTGGTGATGGCGCTGGTGCTCTCTTTTGTGCTGACCACCCTGCTGGTGGGCAAAGAGACCAGCGACTGATTTACCGTCGGTGCGCCAGTCGGCGCACCAGATGGTCTCCGGCCATTTGCACGCCCTGAACCATCACCAACAAAATGACGACCGTGCCCAGCATGACCTGATCGTTAAAGCGTTGGTAGCCATAACGAATCGCCAGATCGCCTAAGCCACCCCCGCCGATTACGCCTGCCATGGATGAGAAACCAATCAGCATCACCACGGTCAGCGTGATGCCCGCCAGCAGGGTAGGCAGTGCTTCCGGCAGCAGCGCTTTGGCAATCACATGCCACGGGCTGCCGCCCATCGAGAGAATGGCTTCAATGCGCCCATAGTCGACCTCGTCCAGCGCGCTTTCCGTTAACCGGGCAAAGAAGGGGAAAGCGCCAATGGTAATCGGCACAATGGCGGCGGTGCTGCCGAGCGTCGTGCCAATCAGTAACCGGGTGAACGGAATAAGGGCAATCAGCAAAACGATAAAGGGCAGGGAGCGACCAAAGTTGATTATCGTACCCAACAGGGCGTTGATTCTCGGCATCGGCACCAGGCCATTTTTACGTGAAATAAACAGAAGAACACCGAGCGGTAATCCAATCAGCACGGTAAAGAGTGATGCCAGCGCCACCATATAGAGGGTATCGAGCGTTCCGTCGACCAGCAACGGCCACAAATCTTCCCAACTCATGCTACCACGCATAAAGGCCTCCCGTTAAAGCCGTGGCGGGCAAGGAAATCGCGCTCGGCCTGCGGATCGTGAAGCAATGCCTGACGCAGTTTTGACCAGGGAGCGACCAGCAGATCGGCGATCTTTCCACTTTCAATTACTTCACCGTTCTCCAGAAGGGCGGCGTGATCGCACAGCGTTTTCACCACGTCCAGCTCATGGGTAATCAGCACAATGGTTAGCTTCAGTTTTTGGTTGATATCAGCCAACAATGACAGCACCGACGCGGTGGTTTCCGGGTCGAGCGCGCTGGTCGCCTCATCGCAAAGCAGCACATCGGGACGAGCCGCCAGTGCCCGTGCGATACCGACGCGCTGCTTCTGCCCGCCGGAAAGCTGTGAGGGAAACGCTTTCGCTTTGTCGCTTAGTCCTACCAGCCAGAGCAGCTCTTCCACACGCTCCTGACGCAGGGCTTTCGGCGTGCCGGCAATCTCCAGCGGAACGGCGACGTTATCTGCCACCGTGCGCGCATGGAGCAGGTTGAAGTGCTGGAAAATCATACCGGTGCGCAGGCGATGCTCGCGCAGTCCGGCTTTGTCGAGTTGCGTAATATCACTGCCGTTGATGAGGATGCGGCCCGTGGTGGGCCGCTCCAGCAGGTTCAGACAGCGGATCAGGGTACTTTTCCCCGCGCCGCTGCGCCCGAGGATGCCATAGATGGCCCCTTTCGGTACGCTCAGCGACACGTTGTTCAGTGCCGGTCGGCCCGTTCCGGCATAGGTCTTACTCAGCCCTGCAATTTCAATCATGACTGCGGGGCGACCGGGATCACGGAACCGTTATAGGTTTTACGAATAAATTCGGCCACCTGCGGTGACGTCAGGTCTTTTGCCAGCTCTTTGATACGCGGATCGTTAGCAAGATTCGGGTTAGTCACCAGAATATTGGCGTACGGGTTATGGTCGGCACTCTCCAGACCCAGGGCATCTTTGGCTGGGGACAGACCGGCTTCAAGCGCATAGTTACCGTTAATCACCGCCAGTGCGACATCATCCAGCGAACGTGGTATCTGCGGTGATTCCACTTCCAGAATCTTCAGATGTTTCGGGTTTTCAACGATATCCTTCGGCGTGGCCAGGGTACTGGCCGGATCGGTGAATTTCGCATCCAGCTTAATTAACCCCTGTTTTTGCAGCAGGAACAGCGCACGGCTGAGGTTGGTCACATTGTTCGGCACTGCGACGGTAGCGCCATCCGGCACGGATTTAAAATCTTTGTATTTGTGTGAATAGATGCCGAGCGGTTCAATGTGCACCGTGGCGGCAACGGCAAAGGTTTTACCCAACGCCTTTTCCTGACTTTTCAGATAAGGCACATGCTGGAAGTAGTTGGCGTCCACATCGCCGCTGGCCAGCAGTTCATTGGCGTTCGCGCCGCTGGTGAGTTCAACAATTTTGATATCCAGCTTCGGATCAATTTTTTTGACGTAATTGAGGATCTCGGCGTGCGGAACCGGATCCGCCGCAATACGCAGTGTTTCAGCCTGAGCGGTACCCCATGCCAGAGAAAGAGACAACGCCACCCCTGCCAGTTTAAATGCGGCATATTTCATGATGTTTTTCCTTATATTGTTATGGTTTATACGATCAATTGTTCACTGCGTTCGCGCAGCACGTCGCGGTAGTAACGCTCGGCTACGTCCGGGTGGGAGCGTAAACGGCCCTTCAGGTAGTTCCAGCCTACGTCCCGTAAAAGGGGGTTATGCGGATCGCTTTCCGGCCCCTGCGCATCACGTGCCAGTGCCTCAGGCAGTGCGTAAACCGGGACGACGGCATCCAGTTGTGCGCCGAGGAAGAAGGCAATCGACAGGCGATCCTGTCCCGCCGGTGGTGAGAGAACGCGGTGCACGGTGGCCCGCAAATAGCCGTTGGTTGCCAGCTCCAGCAATTCACCAATATTGACGACAAAACTGCCCGGCAGCGGCGTGGCATCAATCCAGTTATCCGGCGAGACTTCAACCTGTAGGCCTTTCTGCTCATCCTGTAACAGGAAGCTCAAGAAGCCGGAGTCTTTGTGCGCACCCACTCCCTGATTGCTTTGGCTGCTCTCCTGGCCGGGATAGCGAATCAATTTGATATGCTCGTTGGGTTTGTTGCCATAAAGGGCATCGAACGCATCGGCGGGCAATGCCAGCGCTTCGGCGAAAGCACGCAGCAGGACGATGGCCATTTCGGTCATTGATTTCTGCCATTCAAGAAGCGTGGTTTTCAGGGCGGGTTGCTCTTCTGGCCAAAGATTTGGCCCCTGCAGTCGACGCCAGCGCGGGGCGTTTTCGTCCAGTTGCAGTGCCGGACGCTCGGCGCCAATGTCAAATTGCTCACGCCAGTCCGGCTTGCCGCGGGTCAGCTCCGAGGCAGCACGGTTATAGCCGCGAAAATGGGGAGAGTGAATCATCGCCACCTGCTGTTTTTGCGCATCACTCAATGCAAAAAAGCGGCGGGCTTCTTGTTGAACGGCGAGCTGGAGATCGTCATTCACGCCGTGGTTGGTGAGGTAAAAGAAACCGATATCGCGTGCGGCAGTGCGCAGTTGTTCAAGAAAGGCATCCCGTTCAGCGGGATTGAAGTACCGCGCGAGGTTGAGGATCGGTAAGGTGGTGGCGTTCATTGTGTTCTCCGAATAAAGGTTCGCAGGTGTCAGTTCTTGTTAGAGTCCGGGGTTCGGCACAACAGCAGCGCATCATGATGCTTCCTCATATGGGGTTTAAAAGCAGATTGCCTTAAGCTAAAAAATTCAACCAATAACGTTCTTTTCTAATTTATGTCCGTTGGGGGTTCGTTGCTTTTGCGAAAAACAGATAAAGCATGACGGTTGCGATAGCAGAATAAATCCGATAGACTTTTGTTATGTTATAACAATACATTCGAGGGCAAAATGAAACCCGATATTCACCCGCACTACCGCACCGTGGTGTTTCATGACACCAGTGCGAACCAGTACTTCAAAGTAGGTTCAACGATCAAAACCGATCGTGAGATTGAGCTGGAAGGCGAAACCTACCCCTATGTCACTTTAGATGTCTCTTCGGCGTCACATCCGTATTACACGGGCAAGCAAAAAGTGGTGGGAACGGAAGGGAGCGCTGCACGTTTTCAACAGCGTTATGGCCGCTTTATTGGAACCAAACGGGACTAAATCATGCAGGTGCTCAACTCGTTACGCAGTGCAAAACAACGCCACCCTGACTGCCAGATTGTCCGGCGCAAGGGGCGTATTTATGTGATTTGCAAATCTAACCCGCGCTTTAAGGCCGTGCAGGGGAAAAAGAAAAGGCGTTAATCGCGAAAGTGCTCAAGGGGTTGCCGTTGTTTGCCGTCGGCCGTGAAATTGTCGGCGGCAAGCCACTGGCGAAACGCCCGATCCAGACGCGGCCATTCGCTATCAATCACCGAAAACCAGTCCGTATCCCGGTTGCGGCCCTTGCTCACCAGTGCCTGGCGAAACCGACCTTCATACTGAAAACCCAAGCGCTGTGCGGCTCGTCTTGAGGGCGCGTTCAGGCTGTTACACTTCCACTCATAACGGCGATAACCGAGCGTCTCCATGGCATAGCGCATCAACAGCCACTGCGCCTCTGTTGCGGCGGCGGTGCGAACCAATAGCGGTGAGAAATGCACACTGCCCACTTCCACGACCCCATTACTGGCATCAATCCTCATCAGTGAGAGCGAGCCGACGGGTAACTGCGTGAGCTTATCGATAACCGCAAAATGCAGCGGATCTTTTAACTCGCAGACGCTGGCGACCCATGCCGTAAAGGCGTCGGCGTGCGGATCTGCTTCACGCAGCATCCAGGTCCAACTGCGGGTGTCCCCGGCGAGGCTGTGTGCCGCAAAGAGGGCCGGGGCGTGCTCGGCCCGAAGCGGTTCCAGACGGCAATACTGGCCTTCAAGCGTGACGCGCTGGGGTAAAGGACGAGGCTGCCAGTCAGGCAGGGGCTCCCCCACGGGTTGTCCGTAGTGATTCAGTTGACTCATGATGGCTCCTTTGTACAGTTGCGTTCATCCTGACCGTTATGTGGTTCCCTAAGAAGTACCATCAGGCTATATTTTCATAGGACCACCTATGGAGCATGAAGATGAATATTCCCGATGAAGCGCTTGAGGCTCTTCTGCGCGCGGCGCTGAATAGGCGGGGCAGGCTAACCCGCCAGCGCGCGCTTTACCTGACGCTTCGGGAGGCCATTCTCAGCGGCAGGCTCAAAGCAGATAGCCTGCTCCCGGGGTCGCGAGCACTGGCGAAAGCGTTGACGGTTTCACGTAACACCATCAATGCGGCGCTGGAACAGCTCACTATCGAAGGGTTTGTGGCACGCGAACGCCAGGGGACACGCGTACTGATGCTGGCAAGCAATGCGGAGGAGGTCCAGGCACCCACTGTCGCACTTGCTCAGCGGGTAAACGCCCTGCCGCGGGGGGCAACGCGACATTCGCCCGTTTTCACGTTTACGCCAGGGTTACCTGCGGTGAATTATTTCCCCATGGCGACCTGGCGAAGGCTGACTGAACGCGTCTGGCGTGAAGAAGGAAGTCGGCTGCTGGGCTATGGCGATTCTGCGGGAGAACTGCGACTACGGCGAGCGATTGCCCGCCATCTGGCGCTGGCGCGGGGCATTCATTGTGAAGCCGAACAAATCGTCATTACTGAAGGGGCCCAGGAAGCATTGCTGCTTTGCGTGCATCTGCTTTGCGACCCAGGGGACAGCGCGTGGGTTGAAGAGCCGGGATACAACGGCGCGAAAAGCGCCTTTCTGGCGGCCGGACTGCGCGTGAGTGGTATACCCCTGGATGACGAAGGAATGCTGCTCCCCCCCGATCTCCCCTTACCACGCATCATGTACACCTCACCTTCTCATCAATATCCGTTAGGGTATGTCATGAGTGCGGCCAGGCGGCTACAGCTGCTGGAGGCCGCGAGAAAATCAGGAAGCTGGATTATCGAAGATGATTATGACAGTGAATTTCGCTATCACGGCGATCCGGTTCCTGCCATGCTTGGCATGTTGCCTCATCCTCCGGTGGTCTATCTTGGAACCTTCAGTAAAACGCTCTTTCCGTCGTTGCGCATCGGTTTTATGGTGATGCCGCCTGCCCTGGTACAGGCTGCCGCGCCGGTTATTGGTAGCCTGCTGCGTGGGGGGCATCGCAGCGAACAACTGGCATTAGCGCAGTTTATCGAAGAAGGATATTACGCGCGTCATCTGGCGGCTATGCGCCGTTTATACCGTACACGGCAGGAGATATTGCGTGAGACGCTCATGAATGAGCTGACTGTGCCGTACCATCTGCTGGGGGGCGAAGGGGGTTTACACGTCACGCTGTCTGTAACGGGGATTAACGATCGTGAACTGGTCCGTGAGGCGCAGAAATATCATCTTGCCCCTCACGCCCTCAGTCGATTTTACTTGTCGCCGTCACGGGAATCTCAGGGGCTGGTACTGGGGTTTGGAAATACTTCAGCCAGCCTGTTTCCTTCAGCGGTACGGACACTGAACAACCTTATTGAACGGCACCTGGACGGGAAAGGGTGAAAACATCGTAGAAGGAGAGTTCGCCTTTCCGTGCGATCATTTTCTGCAACTGTGATTTGCTGTCTACGTCCACCGCCGGGGAGCTGAGGATGGCGTTGATCAACTCCGGCGGAACAAAACGGGTGTTGTACCATTCACCGTTGTAGCACACGCGGAAATCGAGCACATCGATATCATCATAGCGATAACGTGGCGAGACATCGAAGAAGAAGAACGCGTTCAGCAGTGCAAAGAGCACCACCAGCAACCAGACCGATCCTTCCAGAGTTTCCGATTGCAACATAACGGCAAGGGTCGCGAAGAAAGCGACGTACATGCCAACAAACAGCCCGGGGTGTTTGCGAATAAAGCTGATGCTAAAGCGCGGACGATTGTCACGTTTTTCGCGATGATTAATGTCGTCAATGGTTTCGTTGAGCAGCCGCTGGATCTCTGTCATCTGACGCCTTCGTATTGAGTTTTATGCAGGGAATAAGATATTTTAGGTTGCCGCATTGTGTGAAAAAAGTAACAGTTTTGCGGCAAAAAAGGATAACAGTTACTCTTTTCCTTCCGGCAACGTTTTTATGATCCGCGCAGGATTACCACCGACGACGGTATTGGCTGCCACATCCTTAACGACCACCGCACCCGATGCGATAACGGCATTGTCGCCGATGGTGACGCCAGGGTTTATCACCGCACGCCCGCCAATCCAGACATTGTTGCCAATTCGAACCGGTTTACCAAATTCAACCCCGCTGTTACGCTCTGCCGCATCTAAGGGATGCGTCGCGGTGTAGATATGCACACCGGGCGCCAACACGCAGTTGTCACCAATGTGGATAGGGCACACATCCAGCATGACACAATCAAAATTGGCGTAGAATTCTTTGCCTAAATAAATATTGTAACCGTAGTCACAACGAAAGCTCGGTTCAATATATGCGTCAGCACCCTGGCCCAATAATTCTGAAAGAATGGCTTTACGCTCGGCTTTGTCATATGGGCTGGAGTGGTTATAACGATGAAGTAACTCTCTGGCATGCATCCGATCGGCGCGCAGCGTTTCATCAGCTGGCTGATAGGGGAGTCCCGAAATCATCTTTTGTTTTTCTTCATTCATGAAGATATCGCACACCTGCTAAAGCATGATAAAAACTGAAGTCATATTTAACGTCGCGGAGGATTAGCGTACAAATTTCCACACGGAAGAAGGGATTTTGTCGTAAAGCTTATTCATGGTGAGTTCAGCCAGACGATGGTCCGCTGCTGAATAAAACACCGTTAGTTCATCGTCAGGAAGTTCGTATTTATTTTTTTCAATAACACGTTCCAGAGTGTCAATTGATTGACAGCGTCTTAAACGCATCAAATAATCAACTTTGGTTAATGGTTTGTCGGACATAAATTTACCTTTACTGGTTGTAATATTTAACAGGAATGGCTAACGGGGTTAGCCTTGCTCACATTCACGAAAGAACGAAACAGGCGATTGCCTGATTTACGCCATTTCTGCAAGTCTAGTGTGTTGATACCATAGCTACTGAACAGCATAAACGTATCATCAAGGTATTCGTCTATCTGTTCAATCAGCTTATTATCTTCATTATACTTAATTTTATAATTAAGTGCGAAGGTTGCGATATGCTCGATCAACTCATTTAACTGCAAATTGATTGCTGACGTAGGGTCGTTAACCCAACCATGATGACTTTCTTCGAGATTGACGAGGCAATCATGGTACAACGTTTCGCAGAGAAATTTAAGCTGTGCAATATCATGCCTTTTTGGCGAGTATTCGTCCATCACGCATCCCCTTCTGAGTCGCTTTTTTTTTACTAATCAAACACTGCTCGGGATGGAAACTTCTGATCTGACCAGCAGCCTGTGCTGCTTTCTGCATTGATTTAACTATAAGCTAGTCTTAAAGAGATTTCATGGCGCTATTACGAAAAATTACAATTATTCCATTTATCTTGCCTTAGTAAGCCAGAGCCTCTCACAAAGGCGGATCATATCGTCTGGCTAGCCACAGCAGAAGGCAAAGAACATTCCTTTAACTTCATCGTGTTAGCGGCGAAAATGGTCATTGAAGGTAATATAAATACCGCACGTTAAGAATAACCAGGAATATTCTTACTTAAAGAGATTGTACCAGTTAATTAAGAATAATACCTGGATATATAAGCCATACCGTAAATGCCATATTAATTCTAAGCCTTATTTATCATTCATAAAATAAACAATCAGACAATAAGTGTATTTAATGTTTTTTCCCCACGCGAAAAAAAAGGCCGCTTGCGCGGCCTTTTCATTTAGCTAACTCAGTGTTGCTCAACCTTATGGCTGTGCTCCACATCTTCGTTTTTGCGACTAAAGCGGCGGCGTACCACCACGAAGAACACAGGGACAAAGAAGATAGCCAGTACGGTTGCGGTGATCATACCGCCCATAACACCGGTACCAACGGCGTTCTGCGCGCCACTACCCGCGCCTGAGCTGATAACCAGCGGCAGAACCCCGAGGATGAACGCCAGTGACGTCATCAGGATCGGACGCAGACGCATACGAACCGCTTCCAGGGTGGATTCAATCAACCCTTTGCCTTCTTTATCCATCAGATCTTTGGCGAATTCCACAATCAGTATTGCGTTCTTCGCCGACAAACCAATGGTTGTCAGCAGGCCCACCTGGAAGTACACGTCGTTCGTCAGCCCGCGGAAGGTTGCCGCCAACAGTGCACCAATAACCCCAAGCGGAACGACCAGCATGACCGAGAAGGGAATTGACCAGCTCTCGTACAGGGCGGCCAGACACAGGAACACGACGATCAGTGAGATGGCATACAGGGCCGGCGCCTGGTTACCGGACAGGCGCTCCTGATAGGACATCCCCGTCCAGTCATAACCGATACCTGTCGGCAATTTACCTGCCAGCTCTTCCATCATCGCCATTGCTTCACCGGTACTTTTACCCGGTGCTGCCTGGCCGAGGATTTCCATCGACGGTAAGCCGTTGTAACGTTCCAGACGCGGTGAACCATACTCCCAATGCGAGGTGGCAAAGGCAGAGAAGGGCACCATTTGTCCGTTAGTTCCGCGTACAAACCAGTTTCCAATATCGTCTGGCAGCATACGGTATTTCGCCTCAGCCATCAGATACACTTTTTTCACGCGACCACGGTCGATAAAGTCATTCACATAGCTACCACCCCATGCTGAACCCAGCGTGGTATTGATGTCGCTAAGAGAAACGCCCAGTGCCTGCGCTTTTTCCTGATCGATATTGATTTTGAACTGCGGGGTATCCTCCAGACCGTTTGGACGAACGCCCACCAGCAGGTCAGGGTGCTTGGCAATTTCACCAAACAATTGGTTACGCGCCTGCATCAGTTTGTCATGACCGAGGTTAGCCTGGTCAATCAACTGGAAGTCAAAGCCGGTCGCCGTACCCAGTTCCACAATCGCGGGCAGGTTAAAGGCGAAGACCATCGCATCTTTAATCTGCGAGAAGTGCGCACTTGCACGGCCTGCAATGGCCGGAACCTTGTTATCTTCGCCCGGACGCTCATCCCAACCTTTCAACGAAACGAACGCAAGACCCGTGTTCTGCCCACGACCCGAGAAGCCGAAGCCGTTAACGGTAAACACTGAGTTTACGTTGGCTTTTTCGTTATCGAGGTAGTATTTGGACACTTCATCCAGCACCTTCTGCGTACGCTCTTGCGTCGCACCCGCCGGAAGCTGTGCCATGGTCAGGAACACGCCCTGGTCTTCATCTGGCAGGAACGAACTTGGCAGACGCACAAACAGCACCGCCATGCCCACCACGATAATGATGTACAGCACCAGGTAACGACCGGTACTGCGCAGGATATTGCCCACGCTGTCGGTGTAGTGGTGCGTACTCTTATCAAATACGCGGTTGAACCAGCCAAAGAAGCCTTTCTTGCCTTCGCCATGATCGCCTTTGGCAATCGGTTTGAGCATGGTCGCACACAGCGCAGGCGTCAGAATCAATGCTACCAACACTGACAGGGCCATTGCCGAAACGATGGTGATAGAGAACTGACGGTAAATTGCACCGGTTGAACCCCCGAAGAAGGCCATCGGGATAAATACTGCCGACAGCACCATCGCAATACCGACCAGTGCGCCCTGAATCTGGCCCATGGATTTACGCGTGGCTTCTTTCGGCGGTAATCCTTCTTCGGACATTACACGCTCGACGTTTTCGACCACTACGATGGCGTCATCCACCAGCAGACCGATCGCCAGCACCATACCAAACATGGTAAGGGTGTTTATCGAGTAACCAAAGATCGAGAGGATAGCAAAAGTCCCCAACAACACGACCGGCACCGCGATGGTAGGAATCAGCGTGGCGCGGAAGTTCTGCAGGAACAGGTACATGACCAGGAATACCAGCACGATCGCTTCAACCAGCGTTTTCACTACTTCGTTAATAGAGATCTTAACGAACGGCGTAGTGTCGTACGGATAAACCACTTTCAGCCCGTGTGGGAAGAACGGTTCAAGTTTGGCAATGGTTGCACGTACCGCATTTGCGGTGTCGAGGGCGTTAGCCCCGGTGGCCAGCTTAATGCCGAGACCGGATGCGGGTTGACCGTTGTAGCGTGCGATAACGTCATAGTTTTCACCGCCCAACTCAATCTTCGCAACATCACGCAGACGAACCTGTGAACCATCCTGATTCACTTTCAGCATAATTTTGCCGAACTCTTCGGTGGATGTCAGACGGGTCTGCGCAATGATGGAGGCGTTCAACTGCTGGCCTTTCACCGGCGGTGTACCGCCCAACTGACCTGCGGCGACCTGGGCGTTCTGCGCTTTGATAGCCGTAATCACATCCACTGGCGTCAGCTGGAAGTTGTTCAGTTTGGTCGGGTCCATCCAGATACGCATGGCGTACTGCGCACCAAACAGCTGTACGTCACCCACGCCGGTCGTACGGCTGACCGGGTCTTTTACCGTCGCGCCGACATAGTCCGCGATATCTTCCTGCGTCATGGAACCATCGGTACTGATCATACCGAGAACCATCAGGAAGCTACTGGAGGACTTCTCAACGCTCACGCCTTGTTGCTGTACTTCCTGCGGTAACAACGGCATGGCCAGTTGCAGTTTGTTCTGCACCTGGACCTGCGCGATGTCTGCGTCAGTACCGGAATCAAAGGTGATTGTTATCTGTACCGTACCAGAGGAATCACTGGTGGAGGACATATAAAGCAGGCCATCGATACCGTTCATATTCTGTTCGATAACCTGCGTCACGGTGTCCTGCACCGTTTTGGCATCAGCACCTGGGTAGGACGCGCTAATCTGAATTGCCGGTGGCGCAATCGTTGGATATTGCGCAACAGGCAGCTTCAGGATCGCAAGACCCCCGGCCAGCATGATGATGATCGCGATCACCCACGCAAATATGGGGCGATCAATAAAGAAATTTGGCATGTCTTAACGGCTCCTGTTTAAGTTAAGACTTAGACGGCTGGGATTGCTCACCTGCCTGGGCTTGCTCTTTGTTATCTGCCGTCACTTCCTGAGCTTTTACCTGCGCACCCGGTCTCACTTTCTGCAAACCGGTGATAATGACGCGATCGCCCGCTTTCAGACCATCCGTTACCAGCCACTTGTCACCAATCGCCTGAGAGGCAGTAAGATTGCGAATTTCAACCTTATCGCCTTCACCCACGACCATCGCTGTCGCTTCGCCACGTGGTGTACGGGTGACACCCTGTTGCGGAACCAACAGGGCATTAGGATTAGTGCCTTCTTCCAGTTTGGCGCGAACAAACAGCCCTGGCAGCAGCGTCATATCCTTGTTAGGAAAAATGGCGCGTAACGTAATTGAGCCGGTTGTTTGATCCACGGTGACGTCAGAAAACTCCAGCGTACCGGTTTGCGGATATTTCACACCGTCGTTCGTGACCAGTTCAACTTTCGCTTTGCCGTTTTCCTGTTTCAGCGTGCCGTTCGCCAGTTCCTGCTTCAAACGCAGGTAATCATTACTGGATTGGGTAACGTCAACATAGATAGGGTCGAGCTGCTGAACGGTCGCCATCGCCGTTGTCTGACCGGTTTGCACCAGCGCGCCTTCGGTAACCGAAGATTTGCCAATACGGCCACTGATTGGCGATGTGACTTTGGTGTAAGCAAGGTTGATACGTGCCGTTTCAACGGCGGCTTTCGCTGCGACGACAGCAGCAGACGCTTGTTGTGCATCAGCACGGGCAGTATCGAAGTCCTGTTGACTGATGTACTTGGTGCCGATCAGCTTCTGATAACGGTTGAGGGTCATTTGCGCGATATTGGCAGCGGCCTGCGCTTTCGCTAAATCACCTTTTGCGCTTTCATAAGAGGCCTGATAGGTCGCCGGATCAATCTGATAAAGTGAGACACCCGCCTCAACGTCACTCCCTTCAGTGAAGTTGCGCTTTAAAATAATACCACTCACCTGCGGACGGACTTCTGCAATACGGAATGCACTGGTCCTGCCCGGAAGCTCTGTTGTGACCTGCAGAGGTTCAGTTTTGAGTGTGACTACACCCACTTCTGGCATCTGCCCCGCACCCTGCTGTTGAGCGGGTTTTTCGTCACATCCTGTAAGCGCTAAGCTGCCTGAAAGCATCAGAACGACCGCCAGAGGCGTGAACCCTCTGTTTTTGTTCATATGTAAACCTCGAGTTTCCGATTTCAAATTGATCAATGGATCACGTATCCCAAACCCATTGCTGCGTTTATATTATCGTCATGCTATGGTACAAACATTCATAAATGTATGTAAATCTGACTCCTGTCAATTCACCAACATATGGCACGAAAAACCAAACAGCAGGCTCTGGAAACGCGTCAACACATCCTTGATGTGGCTATGCGCCTTTTTTCCCAGCAGGGCGTCTCGTCAACCTCCCTTGCAGATATTGCGCAGGCGGCGGGGGTAACACGTGGTGCAATTTATTGGCACTTCAAAAACAAGTCGGAATTATTCAGTGAAATCTGGGAATTGTCAGAGTCCAGCATTAGCGATCTTGAAACTGAGTATCGGGCAAAATTCCCCGGCGATCCACTCTCAGTTTTAAGGGAAATTTTGGTCTATGTCCTTGAAGCTACCGTTATTGAAGAGCGCCGCCGTCTGATGATGGAGATCATTTTTCACAAATGTGAATTTGTCGGCGAAATGGCCATTGTTCAACAGGCACAGCGAAATTTATGCCTCGAAAGTTACGACCGTATTGAGCAAACGCTCAAAGACTGCATGGAAGCAAAATTACTGCCGGCAAATTTGCTAACAAGGCGGGCGGCAATTCTGATGCGAGGCTATATTTCCGGCATCATGGAAAACTGGCTTTTTGCCCCTCAATCCTTTGACTTGAAAACAGAAGCCAGGGACTTTGTGGCAATTCTACTCGAAATGTGCAGCTTTTGCCCAACGCTTCATAATAGCGCGGAAAATCAGACAGCTTAAGTCCATTCGATGCGGAAATTTTGGCGCTGAATCTCAAGGACTAGGTTGTCTTTTCGCGGCGTGGTATTCTTCGGCGGTGGCTAGTTCCGGCCATCTTTCCTGTATACAGATTAATCACGCAAATGATGCTGCATTTCACACGCTCGCGCCGCCCGCTCACAGCTTTAGCTGTCATGCTATTTATTCTCTTTGCCTTCTTCACCGGTAACGCCGTTGGGGCAGTGACAGGCACGGATTTACCGTCCCGCAACGACGTTCAGAGCCAACTTGACGCGCTGAACAAGCAAAAAGATCACACTGCGGTCGACAAACTGGTCATTGAAGATCTGACAGCCACGCTGGATACCCTCGATAAAATCGATCGGGTGAAGCAGGAAACAGCCCTGCTCAAACAAAAAGTGACCCAGGCGCCGGATAAGCTTCGCCAGGCCACGGATGCGCTCAGCAGTTTGAGCGATAAAGATAACGATGATGAGACGCGTAAAACACTTGCGACGTTATCCTTGCGTCAGCTTGAGTCACGCCTCGCCCAGTTGCTTGACGATCTTCAGACATCGCAAAATGATTTATCCAATTACAACAGCCAGTTAGTCTCGTTACAGACGCAGCCGGAACGGGTACAGAATCAAATGTATACTGCCTCGCAGCAGTTGCAGCAGATTCGCAACCGTCTGAATGGCACCGCCGCCGGAGAAGGGGCATTACGTCCGACACAGCAAACCTTGCTGCTGGCCGAGCAGGCGCTGCTGAATGCGCAAATCGAGCAGCAGCGTAAGAGCCTGGAAGGCAACACGACGCTCCAGGATACGCTGCAGAAACAGCGTGATTATGTCACCGCCAACAGTAATCGCCTGGAGCACCAGCTACAGCTTCTCCAGGAAGCAGTAAACAATAAGCGACTCACGCTAACCGAAAAAACGGCGCAGGAAGCGGTCACCCCGGACGAAACTGCGCGTATTCAGTCTGTCCCCCTGGTCAAACAGGAACTGGACGTCAATCATCAGCTTAGCCAGAAGCTCATCACCGCCACTCAAAACGGCAATGCGCTGGTACAGCAGAATATCAAAGTGAAAAACTGGCTCGATCGTGCACTCCAGTCTGAGCGCACGATTAAAGAGCAGATTTCTGTCCTGAAAGGCAGCCTGCTGCTGTCGCGTATTCTTTATCAGCAGCAGCAAACGTTGCCTTCGGCGGACGAGCTTGAGGATATGACCAACCGCATCGCGGACTTGCGCCTTGAGCAGTTTGAAGTGAACCAGCAGCGTGATGCGCTGTTCCAGAGCGATACTTTCGTCGCCAAACTGGAAGAGGGCCATCAGAGTGATGTCAACGATGAGGTCCACGATGCCCTTCTGCAAGTCGTGGACATGCGCCGTGAGCTGCTCGATCAGTTAAACAAGCAGTTGGGTAACCAACTGATGATGGCAATCAATCTGCAGGTCAATCAGCAGCAGCTGATGAGCGTATCCAAAAGCTTACAAGAAATTCTGACCCAGCAAATTTTCTGGGTTAACAGCAACAAACCGATGGACTGGGACTGGATTAAGTCCTTCCCGCAGGCGCTGAAAGACCAGATCAGCAAGATGAAAATCACGGTGAACTGGGAGAAAGCCTGGCCTGCGGTGGCGATCGCCTTTTTGACCGGTTTGCCGTTACTGCTGATTGCCGGGCTTATCCGCTGGCGCCTGAGCTGGCTGCGAAGCTACCAGGCTAAGCTCGCCTTACAGGTGGGGCAGTTGCGTAACGACAGCCAACTGCATACGCCAAAGGCGATCTTTATCGATCTTATTCGCGCGCTGCCGGTGTGCCTGATTATTCTGGCGGCCGGGCTCATTCTCCTGACCATGCAACTGAGCATCAGTGAATTGTTGTGGGCATTCAGTAAAAAACTGGCGGTCTTCTGGCTGGTATTTGGCTTGTGCTGGAAAGTGCTGGAGAGAGACGGGGTGGCGGTGAACCACTTCAATATGCCGGAGCAGCTCACCAGCCACTGGCGTCGGCAAATTGTCCGCATTAGCCTCGCGCTGTTACCTCTGCATTTCTGGTCGGTGGTCTCTGAACTCTCTCCGCTGCATCTGATGGACGATGTGCTCGGGCAGACGGTGATTCTGCTGAACTTACTGGTTATCTCCGGGCTGGTCTGGCCGATGTTCCGCGAAAGCTGGCGCGATAAAGAGTCCCACAGCATTCGTCTGGTGACCATCACCGTTCTGGCTTTTGTACCGGTGGCGTTGATGGTGCTGACGGCAACGGGCTACTTCTACACTACGCTGCGTTTGTCAGGCCGCTGGATCGAAACGGTTTATCTGGTGATTGTCTGGAATCTGCTCTATCAGACAGTGTTACGTGGCTTGAGCGTGGCGGCCAGACGTATTGCTTACCGCCGTGCCCTGGCGCGTCGCCAGAACATGGTCAAAGAGGGCGCTGAAGGGGCTGAGCCGCAGGAAGAGCCCACCATCGCCCTTGAGCAGGTCAACCAGCAGACGCTGCGTATTACCATGCTGGTGATGATCTCTCTGTTCGCCGTAATGTTCTGGGCAATTTGGTCCGATCTGATCACCGTATTCGCCTATCTGGACAGCGTGGTGCTCTGGCATTACAACGGTACCGAAGCCGGCGCTGCGGTGATGAAGAGTGTCACCATGGGCAGTCTGCTCTTTGCGGTTATCGCGTTTGTTATCGCCTGGGCGCTGATTCGAAACCTCCCCGGTTTGCTTGAAGTGCTGGTGCTCTCCCGGCTGAACATGCGCCAGGGGGCGTCGTATGCCATCACCACGATTCTCAATTACGTCATTATTGGGGCCGGGGCGATGACGGTGTTCGGCTCGCTGGGGGTCTCCTGGGATAAACTGCAATGGCTGGCTGCAGCATTGTCAGTCGGCCTCGGTTTTGGCTTGCAGGAAATTTTCGGTAACTTTGTCTCCGGTCTTATTATCCTGTTTGAACGTCCGGTGCGCATTGGTGATACGGTCACTATCGGCACCTTCTCCGGATCGGTCAGTAAGATCCGTATTCGTGCCACGACGATCACCGATTTTGACCGCAAAGAGGTCATTATTCCCAACAAGGCATTTGTGACCGAACGTCTGATTAACTGGTCACTGTCCGACACCATTACCCGTGTGGTCATTCGTCTTGGCGTCGCCTACGGTTCGGATCTGGATAAGGTGAAAGCAATTTTACTGCAGGCGGCGATGGAGCATCCGAAAGTGATGCACGATCCTGAACCGTCGGTCTTCTTCACCACCTTTGGCCCGAGTACGCTGGATCATGAACTGCGTCTGTATGTGCGCGAACTGCGCGACCGCAGTTACACCGTGGATGAGCTAAACCGCACCATCGACAGATTGTGCCGTGAAAACGGCATCAATATCGCCTTCAATCAGCTTGAAGTGCATCTGCGCAATGAAAAGGGTGAAGAGCACCGGGAAGTGAAGCGTGAGATCAAAGGCGATGATCCCACGCCTGCCATTGATTGAGTGACTAACTGACCCCTCTCTCGTCAGGGCTGAGGAATCCCCAGTAATATTCCATTGCAGCGATAACACTGCACAATGAGAATAAAACTGTCACCGCGATGACAGGGTCCGGCTGAAAATCGACGAAGCGTATCCGCAAGGCCGGGGCGACGCGCAGGGATGCGCGGCGAGGGCGACTTTACACGGACGTTTCCTTCGCCCGTCCCCGATAAGCCTGAAGGCATACGCTGAGTGGACCGCCCCAGCGGCGATTTTCCTGGCCGGGAGCCCGGGTCGCCAGGGTGGTGGCGGTGAACCACCCTGGCACGTTCACGGGTTCTGGAGCGATAGAAAAGCAAGGAACATAAGGTGAACGGAATGACCCTCAGAGCCGCATGTTTCCCCTCACCCTAACCCTCTCCCTCAAGGGAGAGGGGACCACTCGTGCACGCATTTTTTCTGGGGATCCCTCAGCTCGTCAGGGAGAGGGGGCGGGCATTGCAGCTGATCGTTGTTCGATTTTTTTCTCAAAATCTCTGCGGACCATCTCCAGCGCCTTCAGTACCGTATCCGGTGCAACCTCATGCTCTTCCAGTAGCATAATCAAATCGACCGCCAGCTTGACCTCGTCCGGGGCGTTTTCCAGTGACATAATTTTTCCTCGTTTAACGTGTCAGGTGGGCCAATACGCGTTCTATTTTATCCAGTGCATGGCGGCAGCGGCGTAACCTTTCATCAAAGGCGATAATTTCTTTATGTAGCTGCTGTTGTTCGGCAAAGGTGGCAACCTGAATGACTTTCTCTTCACGTTCGCGTTTCATATTCATCAATCGTTGTTCAAACGCCTGATGCTGAAGTCGCTTACGTTGCCATTTTGCGATGCCCGGCTTCGCCGCGTCCCATCCTCGCAAAGACCAGGCCGTACTTTCCCGTAACAGGGCCGCAACCTGGGAGGTTAACTGCTCCGCCAGCCAGGCAACCTGGGGTAACTGTTTTGCTTCAACGGCATGGCGCAAAGCGCGTAAATTCTCCCACGCTTCGTCGAGACAGGCGCGTAGCAGGGTACTACGCGTCCGAAAAAGCTGCCGGTCAAAACGTGGGCTCACGGTAGCATGCGTCGACAAGGGGGTAATCACCCGGGTCAGCTCTGCTAATTTTTGTTCCAGCGTCTGTAACAGCAAGGTGCTTTTCACTTCGGACTCCCCTGAAAAACCTGCGACTATGCTACATTAGCCGCTCATCTTGATAACGATTCGCATTATGAAACGAACTATTTTAATCATCATTGGCTGGCTTGCGGTAGTGCTGGGCACGCTGGGTGTGGTTTTGCCGCTGTTGCCGACGACGCCGTTTATCCTGCTCGCGGCATGGTGTTTCGCGCGATCTTCCCCACGTTTTCATAACTGGCTGCTTTACCGTTCCTGGTTTGGTGGGTATTTACGCCACTGGCAACAGTATCGGGCGATGCCGCCTGGCGCTAAGCCGAGGGCGATTGCGGTGATTCTGGTGACGTTCGCCATCTCATTATGGTTCGTTAAGATGATGTGGGTACGGATCCTGCTTCTGGTTATCCTCACCTGCCTGCTTATTTTTATGTGGCGACTGCCGGTGGTTGATGCAAAGCAACAAAAACCGTAAAGGGCAGTAATCGCTGTTGCAATTGTCGCGCTCAGCCAGTAAATTCTGGCGTTTTCGAGCACAGGTACGACTGGTTAAATGTTAACCGTCGGTTACAGCGAAACGTAACCTGTACCGTGAGTAATACCGTTTCTATCAGGCAAAAAATCCATGACAGCGACTGCGCAGCAGCTTGAATTTCTCAAAAACAGCATCAAAAGCATTCAGGATTACCCAAAACCGGGGATTCTGTTCCGTGATGTCACCAGTTTGCTGGAAGACCCGAAAGCATACGCTCTCAGCATTGAACTGCTGGTTGAGCGTTTTAAAGACGCCGGGATCACCAAAGTAGTCGGCACCGAAGCGCGTGGCTTCCTGTTCGGCGCACCTGTTGCGTTGGGACTGGGGGTGGGTTTTGTACCCGTACGCAAACCACGTAAACTGCCGCGCGAAACCATCGCAGAAAGCTATGAGCTGGAGTACGGTACCGACCAGTTAGAGATCCACATTGATGCGATTCAGACTGGCGACAAAGTGCTGGTGGTTGACGATCTGCTGGCGACCGGTGGCACCATCGAAGCCACGGTAAAACTGATCCGCCGTCTGGGTGGCGAAGTGACCGACGCGGCCTTCATCATCAACTTGTTCGATCTCGGCGGTGAACAACGCCTGGAAAAACAGGGCATCACCAGCTATTGCTTAGTGCCTTTCCCGGGTCACTAATCTTCAGACTCTCTTATTTGCCCTTTTGATTCCGGGCAGTGCTCGTCGTCTTCACGTACAGCGTGTACGCGCCGGCGACTGCGCGCTGTCCGCAAGCCAACTGGCTGCAACGATAATCTGATCTTTACCGAAAGACACGACCTCGCTGATTTTGTGAGGTTGTGATAGCATTCCCCTCAATCAATTCACCTTCCAGCGTTTCAGAGCCTGCCAATGAGTTATCAGGTCTTAGCCCGAAAATGGCGACCCCAAACTTTCGCGAGCGTAGTCGGCCAGGAGCATGTACTTACTGCACTGGCGAACGGCTTAACCTCCGGACGCATCCATCATGCCTACCTGTTTTCCGGTACGCGTGGTGTGGGTAAAACCTCTATCGCCCGACTGCTGGCGAAAGGACTGAACTGCGAAACGGGGATTACGGCCACGCCGTGTGGCGTGTGCGACAGCTGCCGTGAAATCGAACAGGGGCGTTTTGTCGATCTGATTGAAATCGACGCCGCCTCGCGAACCAAAGTCGAAGATACCCGCGATCTGCTGGATAACGTACAGTACGCACCGGCCCGTGGTCGATTCAAAGTCTATCTCATCGATGAAGTCCACATGCTGTCGCGTCACAGCTTCAACGCGCTGTTAAAAACGCTTGAAGAGCCGCCTGAGCACGTCAAATTTTTACTGGCAACGACCGATCCGCAAAAGCTGCCGGTAACGATTCTCTCCCGCTGCCTGCAGTTTCATCTTAAGGCGCTGGATGTCGATCAGATTCGCCAGCAGCTTGAGCACATTCTGGATGAAGAGAAGATCGGTCATGAGACTCGCGCCCTGCAGCTTATCGCCCGTGCGGCGGATGGCAGTCTGCGTGATGCATTGAGTCTGACCGATCAGGCCATCGCCAGCGGTGACGGCAACCTGACCGCGCAGGTGGTAAGCACCATGCTTGGCACCCTGAATGACGATCAGGCACTGGCGCTGATTGAAGCCATTGCGGCGGCCGACGGTGAAAGGGCGATGGCGCTGGTCAATGACGCCGCGTCTCGTGGCGTTGAGTGGGAAGCCCTGCTGGTCGAGATGCAAATGCTCATCCACCGCATTGCGATGGTGCAGTTAACGCCCGCCGCACTGGGCAGTGACATGGCGGCTATTGAGCAGCGCATGCGCGAACTGGCGCGGATTATCCCGCCCACCGACGTACAACTTTATTACCAGACCTTGCTGATTGGCCGTAAAGAGCTGCCCTATGCTCCGGACAGGCGCATGGGTATGGAGATGACTCTGCTGCGCGCGCTGGCATTTCACCCGCGTGAGCCGCTGACCGTACCCGATGCCCCGCAGCACGCTTTCGCTCCTGTCGCCCCGAAGGCGGTGTTAAGTACGTCGCAGTTGGCCCCCCAGGCTGAAGCCGCAGCACCCGCGCCGCAACCTCAGCAGGATGCGGCCCTGCCGGAAGCGACCAACCAGGTGTTGGCCGCGCGTCGTCAGTTGCAACGCGCTCAGGGAGCCGACAAAGCAAAAAAGAGTGAACCGGCAGCCGCAACCCGCGTGCGGCCGGTGAATAACAACGCCCTCGAAAGACTGGCGTCAATGACTGAGCGGGTGCAATCCCGCCCGTCAGGTGCAGCAAAGGCCGAGGCGCCGGTTAAGAAAGAGGCCTATCGCTGGAAGGCCACGACGGTGGTTGACGAGGTCAAAGAGACTGTCGCCACTCCCAAGGCGTTAAAAAAGGCGCTGGAACATGAAAAAACACCTGAGCTTGCGAAAAAGCTGGCGGAAGAGTCGCTGGTGCGTGATGCCTGGGCGGCAGAAGTAAGTCAGCTCAGTTTGCCGAAGCTGGTTGAGCAGGTGGCGCTTAATGCCTGGAAAGAGCAGGATGACAACCGCATTACCTTGCATTTGCGTTCGACTCAACGCCATCTGAATTCACCGTCGGCACAGAAAACGCTGGCGGATGCGCTGAGCGGGCTTCACGGCGTGACGGTTGAATTGACTATCATTGAAGATGATAATCCGGCAGTACGCACGCCGCTGGAATGGCGACAGGCCATCTATGAAGAAAAACTCGCGCAGGCGCGTGAGGCGATTATTGCGGATAACAATATCCAGACCCTGCGTCGGTTCTTCGACGCCGATCTGGATGAAGAGAGTATTCGCCCCCTTTGATCGTGAGTCTGACTTACGGTTGTAATCCTTAAACGTGAAAGAGAGATAAGCCTATGTTCGGTGGAAAAGGCGGTCTGGGTGGTCTGATGAAGCAGGCCCAGCAGATGCAAGAAAAAATGCAGCAGATGCAGGAAGAGATCGCGAAGCTGGAAGTGACCGGTGAATCCGGTGCAGGCCTGGTGAAAGTGACCATCAATGGCGCGCACAACTGCCGTCGCGTTGAAATCGACCCCAGCCTGCTGGAAGACGACAAAGAGATGCTCGAAGATCTGGTCGCTGCTGCATTCAACGATGCCGCTCGCCGCATTGAAGAAACTCAGAAAGAAAAAATGGCCTCTGTTTCCTCCGGAATGCAGCTGCCGCCAGGCTTTAAGATGCCGTTCTGATGCAAACCAGTCCGCTGTTAACGCAGCTAATGGAAGCGCTGCGCTGCCTGCCGGGTGTTGGCCCGAAGTCGGCGCAACGTATGGCGTTTACGCTTTTGCAGCGCGATCGCAGCGGCGGAATGCGCCTCGCGCAGGCTTTGACCCGCGCGATGTCAGAAATTGGCCACTGTGCGGATTGCCGTACCTTTACCGAGCAGGAGGTCTGCAATATCTGCAGTAATCCTCGTCGGCAGGAAAACGGTCAAATCTGTATCGTGGAAAGCCCGGCAGACATCTACGCCATTGAGCAGACCGGGCAGTTTTCCGGTCGCTACTTTGTGCTGATGGGCCACCTTTCACCGCTGGATGGCATCGGGCCTGACGACATTGGTCTGGACCGGCTGGAGCAACGTCTGGAGGCGGAAACGCTGTCAGAAGTTATCCTTGCGACCAATCCCACGGTAGAAGGTGAGGCCACTGCCAACTATATTGCCGAGCTTTGCGGGCAGTATGGCGTAGAGGCCAGCCGTATCGCCCATGGCGTGCCGGTTGGCGGCGAACTGGAAATGGTCGATGGCACCACGCTGTCCCACTCTCTGGCAGGTCGCCACAAGATTAAATTCTGACCAAACGGAGGCTGCTCTTTTGGCCTCCGCTTGAAAAATCCCTTCCATATCCCCATCTCCCCTTCATCATTTCAATAGCCTGGCGCATTGTGTGGTAGACCACGTGTCTGCGGCATGAAGAAGCATGGCTTAATCCATTAAATGGCATTGTTGAGGTCGAGATAGATGAAAGGACAAGAAACCCGCGGTTTCCAGTCAGAAGTGAAACAACTTCTGCACCTGATGATCCATTCCCTGTATTCCAATAAAGAAATTTTCCTGCGCGAGCTGATTTCTAACGCGTCGGATGCGGCGGATAAACTGCGTTTTCGCGCACTGTCAAAACCGGATCTGTATGAAGGTGATGGCGACCTGCGTGTCCGCGTCTCATTCAATAAAGAGAACCGCACCCTGACCATCGCCGATAACGGTATCGGGATGAGCCGCGATGAAGTCATCGAAAACCTCGGCACCATTGCGAAGTCCGGCACCAAATCTTTCCTTGAATCTATGGGTTCCGACCAGGCAAAAGACAGTCAGTTGATTGGTCAGTTTGGTGTTGGTTTTTACTCCGCATTTATCGTTGCTGATAAAGTGTCCGTGCGCGCCCGTGCTGCCGGTGAGAGCGCGGAAAATGGCGTGTTCTGGGAGTCTCAGGGCGAAGGCGAATACACCGTTGCCGACATCACTAAAGAAGACCGCGGTACCGAAATTACGCTGCACCTGCGTGAAGGCGAAGATGATTTCCTCGACGACTGGCGTGTGCGTTCGGTGATCGGCAAATATTCCGACCACATTGCGCTGCCGGTAGAAATTGAAAAGCAGGAAGAGGTCGACGGCGAGACCGTGGTCTCCTGGGAAAAAATCAACAAAGCGCAGGCGCTGTGGACCCGTAACAAGGCGGAAATTAAAGAGGACGAGTACAAAGCGTTCTACAAACACATCGCCCACGACTTTACCGACCCACTGGCATGGAGCCACAACCGCGTGGAAGGTAAGCAGGAGTACACCAGCCTGCTGTTTATCCCGTCCCAGGCGCCGTGGGACATGTGGAACCGTGACCATAAACATGGGCTGAAACTCTATGTCCAGCGCGTGTTTATCATGGATGAAGCTGAGCAGTTCATGCCGAACTATCTGCGCTTCGTACGCGGTCTGATAGATTCCAACGACCTGCCGCTGAACGTCTCCCGTGAAATTCTGCAGGACAGCACCGTGACCCGCAATCTGCGTAATGCGCTGACCAAGCGCGCGCTGCAGATGCTGGAAAAACTGGCAAAAGATGATGCGGAAAAATACCTGGGCTTCTGGAAACAGTTTGGCCTGGCGCTGAAAGAAGGTCCGGCTGAAGATAATGCCAACCAGCAGGCCATTGCCAAACTGTTGCGTTTTGCCTCCACGCACAACGACTCTTCTGAGCAGACCGTATCGCTGGATGAATACGTCTCCCGCATGAAAGAAGGCCAGGAGAAAATCTATTTCATCACCGCCGACAGCTATGCCGCAGCGAAAAGCAGCCCGCACCTGGAACTGCTGCGCAAAAAAGGCATTGAGGTTCTGCTGCTTTCCGATCGTATCGACGAATGGATGATGAGCTACCTGACCGAGTTTGACGGTAAAGCCTTCCAGTCTGTGTCCAAAGCGGATGAGTCACTGGATAAACTGGCTGATGAAGTGGACGATACCGTGAAAGAGGCGGAAAAAGCCCTTGAGCCGTTCGTTGAGCGTGTGAAAAACCTGCTGGGCGATCGTGTGAAAGAGGTACGTCTGACTCACCGTCTGACCGACACGCCGGCTATCGTCACGACCGATAACGACGAGATGAGCACCCAGATGGCGAAATTGTTTGCCGCTGCGGGCCAGAGCGTGCCGGAAGTGAAATATCTCTTTGAGCTGAACCCGGATCACCCGTTAGTAAAACGCACGGCAGACACGCAAGATGAAGCGCAGTTTGCGCAATGGGTTGAACTGCTGATGGATCAGGCGCTGCTCGCCGAGCGCGGTACGCTGGAAGATCCGAACCAGTTCATCAAGCGCGTGAATGCGCTGCTGCTGAGCTAAGTTCTTCAAACGCCTCATCACACCCTCTCCTCTATGGGAGAGGGTGTGCACCCCCTAATAAAATCCCCTCATTAACCGTTTCAGCCCTTTCGCCTTCCTTGAGCCATACTCATTCTGGTGGTATCGTTTAGCGCTTTTTTGAAAATTTGAATCGACATTTGAGGGGATTTCCGCAATGCGTATTATTCTGCTTGGCGCTCCAGGCGCGGGTAAAGGAACTCAGGCACAGTTCATTATGGAGAAATACGGTATTCCGCAAATCTCCACGGGCGATATGCTCCGTGCTGCTGTTAAATCTGGCAGTGAGCTGGGCAAGCAAGCAAAAGACATCATGGATGCCGGTAAGCTGGTCACCGATGAACTGGTTATTGCGCTGGTAAAAGAGCGAATCACCCAGGAAGATTGCCGTAACGGTTTCCTGCTCGACGGCTTCCCGCGTACTATCCCGCAGGCTGATGCCATGAAAGAAGCTGGTATCAATGTTGATTTCGTTCTGGAATTCGACGTACCGGACGAACTGATCGTTGACCGTATTATCGGTCGTCGCGTCCATGCGGCTTCTGGCCGCGTTTACCACATCAAATTCAATCCGCCGAAGGTGGAAGGTAAAGACGACGTGACCGGCGAAGAGCTGACCACCCGTAAAGACGATCAGGAAGAGACCGTGCGTAAGCGTCTGGTGGAATACCATCAGTTGACTGCACCGCTGATTGGTTACTACCAGAACGAAGCCAAAGCAGGCAACACCCAGTACGCTAAAGTTGACGGCACCAAAGCCGTGAGCGACGTGCGTGCCGAACTGGAAAAAATCCTCGGCTAAGTCTGCTCATCCCCGACGCCCGTCGGGGATGCTTTAACAATCGCTGCAATTGGTTTCGTTTACGCGCTTTTCAGTTACAATCATTAACCAGTTCAATGGTTAAGAGGCGCGAATGAGTCAGGCGAAAACAGGTATTCTGCTGGCCAATCTTGGTACCCCCGAAGCACCCACTCCCGATGCGGTAAAACGTTACCTGCGGCAATTTTTAAGTGACCGTCGCGTCGTTGATACCTCTCGTTTGCTATGGTGGCCGCTGCTGCGTGGCGTCATTTTGCCCATTCGTTCTCCGCGCGTTGCTAAACTCTACCAGTCCGTCTGGATGGAAGAGGGCTCGCCGTTGATGGTCTTCAGCCGCAGGCAACAACGGGCGCTGGCCGCACGTCTTGCAGATGTGCCCGTCGCCCTCGGTATGAGCTACGGTTCACCGTCGCTGGAGAGCGCTGTAGAAGAGTTAATGGCGCAGGATGTCGAGCACATCGTTGTACTGCCGCTCTACCCGCAGTACTCCTGCTCAACCGTCGGTGCCGTATGGGACGAACTGGGGCGCATTCTGGCAAAGAAACGCCAGATACCCGGTATCACTTTCATTCGCGACTATGCTGACGAGCAGGCTTATATCACCGCGCTGGCTAACAGCGTGCGTGCCTCCTTTGCCCTTCACGGGGAGCCCGATCTGCTGCTGCTCTCTTATCACGGCATCCCGCAGCGTTATGCAGATGAAGGTGACAGTTACCCGCAGCGCTGCCGTGATACCACGCGTGAACTGGTCTCTGCGCTGGAGCTGCCGCCGGAAAAGGTGATGATGACCTTCCAGTCGCGTTTTGGGCGTGAACCCTGGCTGACCCCCTACACTGACGAAACCATGAAAATGTTGGGTGAGAAGGGCGTGAAGCATATTCAGGTCATGAGTCCAGGTTTTGCCGCCGATTGCCTGGAGACACTGGAAGAGATAGCCGTGCAGAACCGGGAATTCTTCCTCGAAGCGGGTGGTGAGAAATATGAATATATTCCTGCACTTAATGATTCACCCGATCATATCGAGATGATGGTGAGTCTCACTGAGAAATATCGCTAATCGCGCGCCGGGCGGGGAGTGTGCTAACATTCCCGGCCCACTCCTCACGCCGTAACAACGACCATGAAATTTCCCGGTAAACGCAAATCCAAACACTATTTCCCTGTAAACGCCCGCGATCCGCTGCTGCAACAAATTCAGCCTGAAAATGAGACCAGTGCGACCTGGGTAGTGGGAATCGATCAGACGCTGGTGGATATTGAAGCCAAAGTCGATGATGCGTTTATTACCCGTTATGGATTAAGCGCCGGTCATTCACTGGTGATCGCCGATGATGTCGCCGAAGCGCTCTATCAGGAGCTGGTGCGAGACAATCTCATTACCCATCAGTTTGCCGGTGGCACTATCGGTAACACCATGCACAATTATTCGGTGCTGGCGGACGATCGTTCTGTCCTCCTGGGAGTGATGTGTAACAACATCGAGATTGGCAGCTACGCCTATCGTTACCTGTGTAACACCTCCAGCCGTACCGATCTTAACTACCTGCAGGGTGTTGATGGCGCCATTGGACGCTGCTTTACCCTGATCAACGATTCCGGTGAGCGCACCTTTGCTATCAGCCCAGGGCAAATGAATCAGCTTCGTGCCGACAGCATTCCTGAAGCGGTGATTGCCGGCGCTTCAGCCCTGGTGCTGACGTCTTATCTGGTGCGCTGTAACCCCGGTGAGCCAATGCCGGCCGCCACCATGCAGGCCGTTGCCTACGCTAAAAAACATAACGTGCCGGTGGTGCTGACGCTGGGCACGAAATACGTCATCGCCGATAACCCGCAGTGGTGGCGCGATTTTCTCAAAGAACACGTGTCGATTCTGGCGATGAACGAAGAAGAGGCCCATGCGCTGACCGGCGAGAGCGATCCGCTGGTCGCAGCCGATAAGGCGCTGGACTGGGTTGACCTGGTGCTGTGTACCGCGGGTCCCATTGGACTGTATATGGCCGGTTTCACCGAAGATGAAGCCAAACGTAAAACCCAGCATCCCTTGTTGCCCGGTGCCATTGCCGAATTTAATCAGTTCGAATTCAGCCGTGCGATGCGCCATAAAGATTGTGTGAACCCGCTGCGTATCTTCTCGCACATCGCTCCTTATATGGGCGGCCCGGAAAAGATCATGAATACCAACGGGGCAGGGGATGGCGCACTGGCGGCGTTGCTGCATGACATCACGGCAAATAACTACCACCGCCTTAATGTGCCGAACTCCAGCAAACACAGCTTCACCTGGCTGACCTACTCCTCGCTGGCGCAGGTATGCAAATATGCGAATCGCGTGAGCTATCAGGTGCTGAACCAGCATGCCCCACGCTTATCACGCGGTTTGCCCGAGCGTGAAGACAGTCTGGAAGAGTCCTACTGGGAGAGGTAACAGCCCGGAGGGATCCCCACAAAAAAATGCGAGCACGATTGGTCCCCTCGCCCCACTGGGGAGAGGGTTAGGGTGAGGGGGAAAATGCAGCTCTGGTGGTCATTCCGTTCACCTTATGTTCCTTGCTTTTCTGTCACGCCAGAACCCGTGAACGTGCCAGTGTGGTTCACCGCCACCACCCTGGCGACCCGGGCTCCCGGCCAGGAAAATCGCCGCTGGCGCGGTTCACTCAGCGCATTCCTTCAGGCTTATCGGGGACGGGCGAAGGTAACGTCCCTGTAAAGTCGCCCTCGCCGCGCATCCCTGCGCGTCGCCCCGGCCTTACGGATACGCTTCGTCGATTTTCAGCCGGACCCAGTCATCGCGGTGACTGTTGTGTTCTCATGGCGAAATGTTATCGCTGTAAGATGTAATATTCCGCCCCCTCAGCTTCGTGGGTGAGGGGCAAAGACAGCACCGACTACCCCGTTACCGCCTCTTCAATCGGGGGCTTCTCCAGCAGCGTCAGCATGGTATTGGCAATCTCACGCTCACCCATTACCACCTGATTAGCCCCGCGCTCCATGATGTAATCCACCTCATCGTCGTAATGGGCACGGGCGATGATCTCAATGTTCGGGCACTTCTCACGCGCGGTAGTGACAATTTCACCCGCTTCATAGCCGTTCGGAATGGTCAGCAGCAGCCAGCGAGCACAGTCGAGATGCGCCAGATTCATGATCTCTTCATTAGCAGCGTTACCCAGCACCGCGCGGATACCGCGTTCACGAAGCTCATCCACCCGCGTGCGCGAGGTCTCGATCACCACCAGCGGAATCCCCTGCGCCATCAGCTTCTCGCCAAGCAGGCTGCCGACGCGGCCAAAGCCTACCAGCAGCGCATGGTTGCAGATGTCCACCGGGATCTGTTTCTCTTCTTCAATCGCCTCTTCCAGCGTCTGCTCTTCCAGGGTTTCGGTTTTATCGAGGTATTTTTCCAGCACCGCGAACAGAATCGGATTCAGCATGATGGAAAGAATCGCCCCGGCCAGGACCAGGTTTTGACCTGCCTGAGGCAACAGATCCAGCGCCATGCCCAGACCGGCCAGGATAAAGGCGAACTCACCAATTTGTGCAAGACTGGCCGCAATGGTTAGCGCTGTGCGCTGTGAGTGGCCAAACATACGCACCAGCAAGAAGGCGGCGACGGATTTACCAAAGATGATGATGGCCAGCGTCGCCAGTACCGCCAGCGGCTGCTTAATTAGCACCAGCGGGTCGAACAACATGCCGACGGAGACGAAGAACAGCACCGCAAAGGCGTCCCGCAGCGGCAACGTATCATGGGCGGCACGATGGCTCAGTTCTGATTCGTTTAACACCATCCCGGCGAAGAACGCACCCAGCGCAAAGGAGACATCAAAGAGCTCAACAGCCCCAAAGGCGATACCGAGGGCCAGCGCCAGAACCGAAAGGGTAAAAAGCTCCCGGGAGCCGGTGGCGGCGCTTCGTGCCATGATCCACGGCACCAGACGGCGTCCCACCAGCATCATAATGGCGATAAAGGCGACCACTTTGCCGATGGTAATGCCCATATCCACCGCCAGCGTTGCCAGGCCAACGTTTCCTTTTTCAACCATTCCAGCGACGGCGGGCAGCAGGACGAGCGTCAGTACCATCACCAGATCTTCAACAATCAACCAGCCGATGGCGATTTGCCCGCGCTGGCTGTCGATAAGCTGTCGTTCTTCAAGCGCTCGCAACAGCACCACGGTACTGGCAGTTGAAAGACAGAGTCCAAACACGATGCCCGTCATTAATGACCAGCCCAGTGCTGCGGAAAGCGCCATACCCAGGAGCGTGGCGACGGCAATCTGCGCTATCGCTCCGGGGATGGCGATGGCCTTTACCGCCATCAAATCCTTTAACGAAAAATGAAGACCCACGCCAAACATCAGCAATATAACGCCTAACTCCGCCAGCTCAGGTGCAAGCTTGGTGTCCGCCACAAATCCAGGGGTGAACGGCCCGGCCAGTACGCCAGCAAGCAGATAACCCACAAGAGGGGAAATACGCAGTTTGTTGGCAAGCATACCGAGGATAAAAGCGAGAACAAGCCCGCCCACAATGGTGGTGATTAGCGGTGTGGCGTGATGCATTCCGTCTCCTTTCGTTGATGCGTGGATCCATTTTGGTCGATTAACCAAAACCCGAGTTACAGTTTATGACAATTTTAACCATTGTGTTTGTGAATAATTGTTGAATTCAGAAGAAAATGGCACGTTGGGCGAAAAAAAAGGGGATGAGGGGCATCAAACGTAGTGATCGGGTTGTAAGTGCTTATCTACAAGAGAAGTTGAGGGCCAAAGTCTGGCTTTGACCCTACGGAAATTACCCTTTATGACGGTTATCGGGCAGGAATATGGTCAGAATCCCCAGTAAAGGCAGGTAAGCACAGATTTTATAGACCAAATCGATACTGGTATGGTCCGCAATGACGCCGAGAACCGCGGCGCCCAAGCCACCCATGCCGAAAGCAAAACCGAAAAACAGCCCTGAAACCATACCGATACGCCCCGGTAACAGCTCCTGCGCATAGACCAGAATGGCGGAAAACGCCGATGCCAGCACAAAACCAATGATCACCGTTAAAATGCCGGTCCAGAACAAGGTTGCATAGGGTAAAAGGAGGGTAAAAGGTGCAACCCCGAGGATAGAGCCCCAAATCACATATTTGCGTCCAATCCGGTCACCGACAGGCCCGCCAATCACCGTACCGGCAGCGACGGCGAATAAGAAGACAAACAGATGAAGCTGGGCGCTTTGCACCGACAGGTCGAACTTATTCATCAGATAAAAGGTGAAATAGCTGCTGATGCTCGCCATATAGAAGTATTTCGAAAAAATCAGAATCAGCAGCACGCACACGGCGAGAATGACTTTATTCCGCGGCAGGGGATTTATCACTGGCGTGGATTTTTGCCCGGCGTTGACCCGGTGTTGCGCCGCATACCAGCGGCTGACCTGAGCCAGTACCACAATCGCCAGCAGCGCCGCCAGTACAAACCAGGCCACGTTACCTTTGCCGTAAGGGGCAATGACGACCGCGGCCAACAGCGGGCCTAACGAGCTGCCAAAATTGCCGCCCACCTGGAAGATGGACTGCGCAAGGCCGTGGCGGCCACCGGAAGCCATACGGGCGACACGGGAGGATTCCGGATGGAAGACCGAAGAGCCGGTGCCGACCAGCGCCGCTGCAATCAATACGCTGCCGAAGCTACCGGCCAGCGCCAGCAGTACCAGACCGCAGAGGGTAAAGCACATGCCAATCGGCAGTGACCAGGGCATCGGATGTTTATCCGTCCAGTAACCCACCACCGGTTGTAGCAATGATGAAGAGAGCTGGAAGGTGAGGGTAATCATCCCTATCTGCATAAAGGAGAGAGAAAACTCGCCCTGCAGGATGGGGTAAATCGCCAGAATCAGCGACTGAATCATATCATTTAACAGATGCGACACGCTGATGGCACCAAGAATGCCGAAGGAGGTGCGCGTTTTTGCAGCCGACCCGGACGGAGCGGTCAGCGGTTGAGGGTTTTCACTGATTGCCATAAATACTCTGTCTTAGTGTGCGATGTAAAAAGTTTCGGAACTGTAATAATTATCTGGCTAACATACCTGCGCTTAAGGTTTGAAGGAAGTCGCAATTCTGAAAACTTATTTGTCTATTCTCGCAATGCACAGTACTTTTGCGTTTGTTAATGAATCAGGGAGAGAAGCATGAAATTGTTAAAAAAGAGCGGGGTGCTGGCAATTCTGGCGGCACTGAGTCTGGTAAGCACCCAGGTCCAGGCATATGAGCAGGATAAAACCTATAAGGTCACCATTCTGCATACCAACGATCACCATGGTCACTTCTGGCGTAGCGACTACGGCGAGTACGGCTTGTCGGCGCAAAAAACGCTGGTGGATGGCATTCGTAAAGAGGTCGCGGCTGACGGCGGCAGCGTACTGCTGTTATCCGGTGGCGATATCAACACCGGCGTGCCGGAGTCTGATTTGCAGGACGCCGAGCCTGATTTCCGTGGCATGAATCTGATTGGTTACGATGCGATGGCCGTGGGTAATCATGAATTTGATAATCCGATGAGCGTGCTGCGCCAGCAGGAGAAATGGGCCAAATTCCCGTTCCTGTCGGCCAATATCTATCAAAAAAGTACGAACGAACGGCTGTTTAAGCCGTGGATGATATTCGACAGGCAGGGACTGAAAATCGCGGTTATCGGTTTGACCACCGACGACACGGCAAAGATTGGCAATCCGGAGTTTTTCACCGACATCGAGTTCCGTAAACCTGCCGAGGAAGCGAAGCTGGTGATTGATGAACTCAATCAGAATCAGAAACCGGATGTCATTATTGCGACAACCCATATGGGCCACTATGACAACGGCGAGCATGGTTCAAATGCGCCGGGCGACGTGGAGATGGCACGCAGCCTGCCGAAAGGTGCGCTGGCGATGATTGTGGGTGGTCACTCTCAGGATCCGGTCTGCATGGCCTCTGAAAATAAAAAACAGGTGGATTATGTGCCCGGTACGCCGTGTGCGCCCGACCAGCAGAACGGCATCTGGATCGTTCAGGCCCACGAGTGGGGCAAATATGTGGGACGTGCTGACTTCGAGTTTCGCAACGGTGAAATGAAGATGGTGCGCTACCAGCTCATTCCGGTGAACCTGAAGAAGAAAGTGACCTACGACAACGGTAAGAGTGAACGTGTGCTGTTCACCCCTGAAATTCAGGAGAGTCCGCAAATGCTCTCTCTGTTGACGCCATTCCAGAATAAAGGCAAAGCGCAGCTTGGCGTGAAAGTCGGCAGTGTTAACGGGCATCTGGAGGGCGATCGCAGCAAGGTACGCTTCGTGCAAACCAATCTGTCACGGGTATTGCTGGCCGCACAAATGGCCCGCACCAGTGCCGATCTTGCGGTGATGAGCGGTGGCGGAGTGCGTGACTCCATTGAGGCGGGTGACATTACCTATAAAGATGTGCTGAAAGTGCAGCCGTTTGGTAACACCGTGGTGTATGCGGACATGAACGGTAAAGAGCTGACCGATTACCTGACCGCCGTGGCGAAGATGAAACCGGACTCTGGTGCCTATCCGCAGTTTGCGAACGTCAGTTTTGTCGCAAAAGACGGTGTGCTCAACGATCTCAAAATCAAAGGCGAAGCCATTGACCCGGCAAAAAACTACCGCCTGGCAACGTTAAGCTTTAACGCCACCGGCGGTGACGGCTACCCGCATATCGACGATAAACCGGGCTATGTGAATACCGGCTTTATTGATGCTGAAGTGCTCAAACAGTTTATTGAACAAAACTCGCCGCTGGATGTGGGGGCTTACGAGCCGAAAGGCGAGGTAAGCTGGCAGTAACGGGGATATGTGAGGCATCCCCGCGGGCATGGACGGTTCCCTCGCCCCACCGGGGAGAGGGTTAGGGTGAGGGGGAAATGCAGCTCTGATGGTCATTCCGTTCACCTTATGTTCCATGCTTTTTTGTAGCAACAGAACCCGTGAACGTGCCAGGGTGGTTCACCGCCACCACCCTGGCGACCCGGGCTCCCGGCCAGGAAAATCGCCGCTGGCGCGGTCCACTCAGCGTATTCCTTCAGGCTTCTCGGGGACGGGCGAAGGTAACGTCCATGTAAAGTCGCCCTCGCCGCGCATCCCTGCGCGTCGCCCCGGCCCTGCGGATACGCTTCGTCGATTTTCAGCCGGATCCTGTCATCGCGGTGACTGTTTTATTCTCATGACGCAGTGTTATCGCTGCAAAACGTAATATTACTGAGAATCCCACATCCCTCGGATGAGGGAATAAACCTGCACGAAACCCTCACTCCCGGCGGGCAATATCGGCAAATTTCGCATCAAGAATGTTCGCCAGATCGCTTGCCGCCAGTTCAATATCTAACCCGCGTTTGCCACCGGACACATACACGGTGGCAAATTGCTGTGCAGGCGCATCAATCACCGTCGGCAGGCGTTTCTTTTGCCCTAACGGACTGATCCCGCCTACCAGGTAGCCTGTCACACGCTGCGCGACCATCGGATCGGCCATATCGACTTTCTTGGCGCCCAGCGCTTTCGCCACCTTTTTAAGATCAAGCAGCCCGGCAACCGGGGTGACGGCAACGGCAAGCTGTTTCATGTCGCCGTTCAGCGCGACTAACAGCGTTTTATACACCTGGTCTGGATTCAGCCCCAGCTTACGCACCACTTCGTCACCAAAGTTGGTCTCATTGGGATCATGATCGTAGGTATGAATCTGGAAAGGGATTTTGTTTTTCTCGAGTAACTTAACGGCGGGAGTCATAGCAGTCCTTTAAACCACAGTTATTTCACGCGTTCAGCATACGCCCGTCCAGGGACGCAAAAATAGTACTATCTTGCGCAAGAGTATTGGCAGTGGCAAAAGATTGAGCGACAATCTTGCCACCCGAAGCGCGAGTTTCGGCATAATAATAAAACTGAAATTCCTCTTTGACGGGCCAATATCATTATTGGCCATTTTTTTGCCGCAACAGCGTCGGTAAATTTCCCTCGCCATAGAGATGCAGCGCGCCTGCCGCCACCACATAATGGCCCGGCGGTAACGCCCACAATCGTTCACACCAGGCCCGATTGCGCTGATGCATCAACACATCATGCAACGAGGCGCTGAACGTTGTCGGCAACGTTAACGGCTCCTCGGGCGGCGGCGACTCCAGCCACCAGCTCAACATCACCTGTAACAGGCGCGCATTTTCATGCCAGTGGGTGAGCGTGTCATTTAGCAACTCATTACCGCCATCGGGAAGCCGGAGCAGAATCTCTACCTGGTTTTCTGTCCCTTCCAGCTCTATCACCGGCGTCGAAAATTGTTGTGCAGATTGCAGTAACTGATAATCGATACCAAAGTCCGGGCGTAAACCGAGACGCTGAGCCTGAGTAGCCTGCAACACCAGCGCAATATGCCAGGCCGGACGAGTATCAAACTCCTCTCGCGACAGACCTAAGGTGCGCAGAGTTTCGTCGAGCGCGGCAAGTTGTTCGGTGGAAAGTCGCTCGACCAGCGGCGGGCAGACAGGAAGATTTGAGAAAGGGGAGCCACTGCTGGCAACATCGGCCTCAACAAGCAGGGCATCGGCTTTGCGCAATTTTTGCAATAAGCCATCGGGGAGAGGAGACATGCCCTGGGTGCCCATATGAATACTGCCCACCAGGTGAAGGTGGCGCTGGCCAGGCAGGGTGACGTCAATGGCAGGCCAGGCATAGTGGCGCGCATGAAAGAAATTTTTTATTCGCTGAAACAGCCCCATACGCGCTTCCCGAAGTGAAAAAGCCATGCTAGCGCGTAGAGGGGAAAGGTGCAAATCCCCCACCATTACGGCGGGGGAAGGTTCACTCCTTCGGCGTAAAGCGCAGCAGCCGGTTAGCATTACTCACCACCGTAATGGACGACAGCGCCATCGCCGCGCCCGCCACCACCGGGTCAAGCAGGGTGCCGGTCAGCGGCCAGAGAATACCGGCGGCAATCGGAATGCCAAGTGAGTTATAGACAAACGCGCCCAACAGGTTCTGCTTCATATTGCGCAAGGTCGCTTTGGAAATTGCCAGCGCATCGGCCACACCCGTCAGACTATGGCGCATCAGGGTAATGGCGGCGGTTTCAATAGCGACATCGCTGCCGCCGCCCATCGCAATTCCGACTTCCGCCTGGGCCAGCGCGGGCGCATCGTTAATACCGTCACCCACCATGGCGACCCGGCGGCCCTCCGCCTGCAATTTTTTTATCGCATCGGCTTTGCCATCCGGCAGCACACCTGCGATGACCTCATCAATGCCTGCCTCTCTGGCAATAGCATTGGCGGTGACAGGATTATCACCGGTGAGCATAACCAGACGGTAACCCGCCCGGTGCAGGCGCTGCAAAGCGCTGACGCTGTCATCACGCAAGGGGTCACGAATAGCAAAGAGCGCGGCCGCCTTACCGTCCACCGCCAGCAGCACCGGTGTGGCACCTTGCGACGCCTGGGCGTTAACCTCATCGGTCAGGCTATCCAGTGCGATGCTCTGCCCGCTAAGCAGCGCCTGATTACCCAGCAGCAGCGTACTCCCCTCGACGTCTCCGCTCACACCAAGCCCACGCAGGGTGCGGAAGCTCTGAACCTCAGGCAGCACGCCGTCACCCGCTTTTTCGAGTAGGGCTTTTGCCAGCGGATGACTGGAGCCTTGTTCCAGTGCCGCGGCAAAGATGATGGCCTGCGCTTCGCTATAGCCGTTAACAGTTTTAACCGCGACCACCTGCGGCATACCGCGCGTCAGGGTGCCGGTTTTATCAAACACCAGCGTATCGAGGGTGCTGGCGCGTTGCAGGGCATCAGCATCACGCACCAGTACGCCAAACTCTGCCGCACGACCGACACCCGAAATGATCGACATTGGCGTGGCAAGCCCGAGCGCGCAGGGGCAGGCAATGATCAGCACCGTGGTGGTAATCACCAGCGTGTAGACGATTTGCGGCGCCGGGCCGAACAGATACCAGATAGCCCCACTTAGCAGCGCAATGGCGACCACCACCGGGACAAAAATGGCTGAGATCTTATCCGCCAACTGACCGATTTCCGGTTTGCTGCTCTGTGCCTGGCGCACCATGCGAATAATGCGCGACAAGGTGGTGTGACTGCCGACGGCGCTGGCAGTAAATAACACGCTACCGTCCTGCACGACCGTCCCGGCGTGGATACCGTCACCGGTGTTTTTTTCCTGCGGTACCGGCTCCCCGGTGAGCATCGCTTCGTCGAACCAGGCTTCGCCCTGGGTAATGTTGCCATCGACCGGCACACGATCCCCGGTGGTTAAGCGCAGCGTCATTCCCGGCTGAACTTCGGCCAGAGGCACGCTTTTCTCGCCCTGTTCTGTCACTACGCGCGCGGTGGGGGGCGTTAAATCGAGCAGTTTTTCCAGCGCCTTTGATGAGCGCTGGCGGGCGCGGGCTTCGAGCATGTGGCCAAGGTTAATCAGGCCGATGATCATCGCGCTCGCTTCGTAATAGAGATGGCGCGCTTCCATCGGGAACCACTGCGGCCAGAGGTTGACGCTCATGGAGTAAAGCCAGGCCGCCCCGGTGCCCAGTGCCACCAGGGTGTCCATGGTGGCGGTGCCGTTGGTCAGGCTTTTCCAGGCGCTGCGGTAGAAATGGCCGCCTGCCACTATCATCACACCCAGCGTCAGAACACCAATACACAGCCACAGGGTGCGGTTGTCGGCGGTGACCATCATATTGTCACCCCACATTCCCCACACCATCACCGGCACGCCGAGCAGTAAGGCGATGACGGCCTGCCAACGGAATCGAGTCATGGTCGCGACCGCCGTTTCCTGCTGGCGCGCCCGACGTTTCATATCATCTTCAATGGCTTCCGCGCCGTAACCGGCATGTTCGACGGCGAGGACTAAATCTGTGGCGGAGGCGCTCCCCATGATTAATGCAGAGCGCTCCGCAAGGTTGACCCGTGCCTGGGTGACGCCCGGTACCGCCTGTAAGGCTTTTTGCACCCGGGAGACACAGCTGGCGCAGCTCATGCCGTTAATTAACAGCTGTTGGCTGTCATCAAGGTCATCGGCTGCCGGAAGCTCGGAAGTGGCCGCTGTCAGTGCTTCCGACGGGAGTGATGACTCTGCCAGCGGTTTAGCCTTTGGGTGGCTGACGCTCGCGTCATACCCGGCTTGTTTGATGGTGTCGATCAGCGCAGACGCCTCTGCACTGCCGGTGATTTGCGCGTGCGTAATGGTGACTTCAGCCTGCTCGACATCGTCACGTTGCTCCAGGCTCTCTTTCACCCGTTTAACGCAGTGCCCGCAGGAGAGTCCGTCCAGATCCAGCTCTATAATGTGAGACATAATTAATTTCCTGTATGATTGGTCGTATAAACATTGACCTGATTAATCACGTGTACTGATTGTTGAACAGGTTAAACCTTCCATCAAGGGGAAGGTCAAGGGGGAAGTATGAATATCAGCATCGTGGCCAAAAAAACCGGGCTGACCAGCAAAGCCATCCGCTTTTATGAAGATAAAGGGCTGGTGACGCCGCCGCTGCGTGGAGACAACGGTTATCGCAGCTACACGCAGCAGCACATCAACGAGCTGACGCTGTTACGTCAGGCGCGTCAGGTGGGGTTCAACCTCGAAGAGTGCGGTGAGCTGGTGAATCTGTTTAACGATCCGGCACGCCACAGCGCGGATGTGAAAGCGCGCACCCTGCAAAAAGTGTCTGAAATTGAACGTCATATTGTTGAACTGGAAGCGATGCGCAAACAGCTCCTGTCGCTGGCGGCATCCTGTCCTGGCGATGACAGCGCGAACTGCCCCATCATTGATAATCTCTCGGGCTGCTGCCATCACAAGGTTAATGCCTGACGGGGTTGAGCATAAAGACTACCGTACCACGATACCACGCCGGGAAGCGGGGCAACTGCGCGGCGTCCCACTCACCGTCCTGCACCAGCCCCAGCTTAAACGGAATCCGCAGCCCGGCGAGGGCTGGCAAGTATTGAGCATACTCCGGTACGGTTTTACGCCCCTGGTAGCTTTGAATCACCAGTTCATCAACGGGTAGGGTGTTCAGTACCGCAATATTGCCGGTTTTCGCCCAGTCGAGAAGCCCGGTCACCCCCAGCGCGTAACCTGCGGGTAGAATCGCCCGAACCCGTTTCAGGAACAGGCCATAGTTATCGAGCCGCCGGGTGGCGGCATCGAAATCAATTTGTAATCCCACCACCTCGTTCCCGGCCTTCTTCCAGCTTTCCAGAAGCTGGTTGATGCGTTGCAAGTCAGCGTCCGGCACATCCAGCGTTTCGAGGCGCACCGTTAACCAGATGTGAGGGAAGGTGAGTTTGCTGACCGGCAGGCCGACTTTCTGAAAGACCGCGCCAGAGGGGCGCAGCAGAATCTCCGCCTGGTGCAGATAAACGGTCTGCGCATCCTTCAGTGCCGGGGTTGGCTTAACGCCAGACCATAGCCAGAATGCGCGGTGCTGATCAGCCTTGACTGCCGCCAGGGTGGGGGGCGGCAGTAGCAAGGCGGCAATTACCAGTAATATTTGAGCTGTTGTGCCCACACACTGCCCGGATATTGCTGTTTGAGCTGCGTGAACCAGGCTTTGCGCTGCGCCTTATCGACCTCTTCGCCACCGCAGTCGTTATAGCCGGACGGTGAATAACACATCACCGCACGGTAAAGGGCAAAGCTCTTATCTTCCGGCTCCGCTTTCTTATCCGCGATAACCTGCTGGTAGTAGCGCTGGCGATCCGACTGGCCGCTGTCCAGCGCTTTTGCGACTGCGCTATCGAGCATGCCGTTGCCTTGTGACTCTTTCCAGACGCCGACGCTGGCTTGCGTGGTGCGGAAGAACTCCCCGAGGCAGTTCAGTGCATGAGCGTCCTGCGGTTTTTGTGCCAGTACGCCGACGGTTTTTTCCAGCGATGCACAGTGGTACTCGCCGTCCGCCTGGCTCCCGTCCCAGCCAAAGACATTCAGATCCACATCGTCGAACGCTTTATCAATGACCGGGGGAGTGATATGGCTGCTGAGCTTTTTATCGTCCAGCCAGGTCTTATATTCCCCATGGATCAGGTCTTTAATCAGCAGCGTATGCAGGGCGATAGTGCGCTCTTCGTTATTCGGGCCGTTGGCAACCTGTTCACGCAGACGCGCCGGCGTTGCGACGGTTTTCAGCACCAGTGAACGGTAACGCAGATTTTTCACCGCACTGTCGGCGGCAAAAATAGCATCGACATTCCCGCTGAACGCGTCCGTCGCCGCCACTTTGGCCTGCAAATACTGCTGCTGTTCAACGTCTTTGCTCAGCGTAAGCAGATGCAGCCAGTGCGCGCGCGCTTGCGGCCACTGCTTTTGTGCCATTAACGCTTCGCCATACAGCGACTGTTCGCTGAACAACAGAATGTTATTGGCAGGCAGGGCTTCTGCCGGTTTGATGCTCTGCACAATCTGCGGATATTTTTCCTGCGCATAATCGAGCGTAAGCGTCAGATAGCGCCACAGATCGAGCGCATTGCTCTTTTCGAAAATGGGCTTGATGTTCTGCAGGAACGCATCGTCCACGCAGGGTGCGCGATCGTTGCATTTTACTTCGCGCATCAGGCGCAGCGCCTGGGTAAAGGTGATAAGCGGAGCATCCGGCGCGCTGACGAAATAGCTGTCGTACTGCGTCAGGTCTTTGCTTTGCATTTTGCTGTCGTTCTCAGCGATCAGCGCCACCAGTGCGTCACCGTTCTCTGCCTGCAACAACGCTTTTTCATACAGCGCGGCCAGCGCGTCCCAGTCCTCAAGATACCAGTTGATGCGCCGCAGCAGCCCCTGAGTGGAGGCCGCATACTCTCCCTTTGGCCACTGGTCGAGATAGGCTTTTGCTGTGTCCCGCGCCTGACCGACCGCGGCCTTGTCGACTTTTTTTACATCAAAATCGCCGTACTCGCCGTTGGCATTCACCGTGCTCTGGTTGAGTGCGGTGCGCATCAACATATAGGTCGCGGTTTCAGCAAGCCACGGTTGTTGAAGGGCTTTCAGCCGGGTAAAGGTTTGAGCCGCTTCGGTATAATTGCCCAGATAGAAATCATTGGCCGCCAGCAGGTAATCACGAAAATGGGCAGCCGCAGAATCTGGGTCAGCAGCCAGTGCCGTGAGATCGTTGAGATCGGCAGCATCACCTGGGATCTGAAGTCTGGCTTTCGCCAGCGCGGCCCGCTGATCGGCGGTCAGCGACGGTTCCGCCAGCAGGGCGGCATAAAATTGCGACACCGAATCGCGGTTATTGGAGACAAAACGACCCGCAGAGTCATCCCCTTTCAGGGTCGTCTCTTTGATAAGCTCCGGCGGCAGGGCGAGTTGTTTCAGTTGTTCAGCCAGTGTCGTATCTTCGACGGGGGGCGTCTCGGCTGACCCCGGCGCGGCATACCACTCTTCGATATGTTCGCCGAAATAGTAGTTACGGTTGCGGGTGAGATCTTCCGGCACCGGCTGGCGGAGCGGCGTCAGTGCATGTTTTTCACCCACCAGACGCAGCAGGTTATCGCGGGTATCGTTGCCAGTGCCCAACACCGGAGGGCTTGAAAGATAACAGCTTTCAACGCCCCAGGGGCAACTTCCCATGTCTGATGATGCAAAAGCATTTGCGCTGGCAAAGGCCGTCGCGAGGAAAACCCATTTCCCTGTTTTTATTTTGTGCATGTTTAACTGTTTTCTGAATGGAGTTTGATGCGAAGCGTGATGCCTTCTACGGCAACCACTTCAACCTTCGAGCCTGCGGGTAATTCTTCATCTGCGCTCACGGGCCAGGAGCTGTCACCCACGCGCATGTGCCCACGCCCGTTGACCAGCGCCGTGTCCAGCGTAAAGCGGCGGCCAACCAGTTGTTGCCCACGCTGATTAAGTGCAGCGTCAGCCGGTTTCTGTTCACGCACGCGTTTTGACAGCCACAGCCACCAGAGCCAGGCGGCGATAAGGGTCAGCACGGCAAAGAGCACGCCCTGCCACTCCCAGCCAAAGGGCACAATCCAGACCAGCAAACCGGTAATGACTGCCGCCACGCCGCTCCAGAGCAGATAGCCGTTGCCGCCGAGCATTTCGGCGGCCAGCAGCAGGCCACCGAGACTTAGCCAGAAGATATACGCATGTTCAAACAGCAGGGCGATCATGGTTTTTTCCGTTCGCTGGCGCTGTCTTTCACCAGCTCAGCAATACCTGCAATCGACCCCATCAGGCTGCTGGCATCCAGCGGCATCATCACGACTTTGCTGTTATTCGCGGAACCAATTTGTTGCAGCGCTTCGGTATATTTCTGCGCCACGAAGTAGTTAATCGCCTGTACATCACCTGCGGCAATCGCCTCGGAAACCATTTTCGTTGCGCGGGCTTCCGCTTCTGCGGAACGCTCACGGGCTTCCGCCTGCAAAAATGCCGACTGACGTTCGCCTTCGGCTTTCAGGATTTTTGATTGCTTCTCACCCTCGGCTTTGACGATTTCCGCCTGGCGAATCCCTTCGGCTTCGAGGATATACGCACGCTTGGTACGTTCAGCTTTCATCTGCGCGTTCATGGAGGACACCAGCTCGGCCGGTGGGCGAACATCGCGAATCTCAATACGGGTCACTTTGATGCCCCACGGATTCGTGGCCTCATCGACAATATGCAGCAGGCGGGTATTGATGCTGTCACGCTGTGACAGCATTTCGTCCAGCTCCATGGAACCGAGCACGGTACGGATGTTAGTCATGGTGAGATTGATGATCGCCAGCTCCAGATTACTCACCTCATAGGCGGCTTTCGGGGCATCGATAACCTGAATAAAACAGACGGCATCAATGGTAACGTTGGCGTTATCTTTCGAGATGACTTCCTGAGAAGGAATATCGAGGACTTGTTCCATCATGTTGATCTTACGACCAATCCGATCCATAAATGGCACCACCAGGCTCAGGCCTGGCTGGAGAGAACGGGTATAACGACCGAAGCGTTCCACCGTCCACTGATATCCCTGTGGCACGATTTTGACACCCGCACCGACGATGACCAGCGCGACGAAGATAAGAATAGGGATGACGATGAGCATCAAATAAACCTCCTGTTTAATTTGATGTCATTCTAAACAAATTTGGGGATCATAACAGCGCGATCCCCAAATTTAGCAGGCGGGATCAGTAAAGCAGAGAGTAGAGCTGGCGACGGTACTTCGATGCCAGCGCATCACCGGTGCCCAGGGCTGCCAGAATCTCCTGCAACATTTTGCGCGCCTGGCCGTCAGCAGCACCCAAATCTTTGCGCAAATGGCTGAACAACAGCTCCAGCGCTTCCTCATTACGTCCTACCTGATGCAGCTGCAAGGCCAGTTGACTCGCCAGCTGCGCATCCGCCGGATTTTGCTCAACCTGCTGCTGAAGCAGCTGGATTTCGGGTGTATCCGCGGCCTGTTTCAACAGTTCGATTTGCGCGACCAGCCCCTGGTAGCGGGTATCCTGGTCCTGCAACGGAATGGTTTTCAACACCGTTTCGGCATCTTCAGAACGGTTAAGGGCAATTTGCGTCTCTGCCAGCAGCAGACCGATTTCACTGTTTTGATTCGAGAGCTGCCAGGCGTCTTTCAGCAGCGGCAGTGCATCGGCGTGGTTGCCTTCCTCAATCAGCTGCATTGCCTGCTGGGCTTTCAACTCTTCTTCCCGTGGCAGGACTTTGTCCAGCAGGGCGCGAATCGCTTCTTCCGGCTGTGGCCCCTGGAAACCGTCGACAGGCTGACCGTTCTGGAACAGGTAAACCGTCGGGATCGCGCGCAGACCAAACTGCGACGCGAGCATCTGTTCCGCATCACAGTCCACTTTCGCGAGGATAAACTGCCCGTTGTATTGCGCGGCGAGGCTTTCCAGCACCGGCGTCAGTTGCAGACAGTGCTGGCTGCGTTCGGACCAGAAATAGAACAGCACCGGGACAGTGGCGGACTGTTCGAGCGTCTGGTGCAGGTTTGCTTCATTAATGTTGACGATGTTCTGTACAGACATGGGCATTTCTCTGTTTAAGTGTTTACTCATACATGGGGTACAGGCTAAGCGCCTTCAACTCACCCGTGTAAAATTTTATCCATTGCGCGTGCCGGGAGCAGGCGCTTAAGCAGGCTCACCACGTGAGTCACCACGGTCACCGGGTAGCGTAGTTTCGGCTTCGGACTCTCAAAAGCATGGCGCACTTTGGCTACAACGGCTTCCGGGCCGAGGGTGAAACGTGCGGCAATGCCTGGGTTTTCCACGGCTTTATCGCTGGTCTGATTGACGTTTTCCGTGAAACGGGTGCGAATCGGGCCGGGTTCAATCAGGCTCACCTTGATCCCGGAATGGCGCAGTTCCATACGCAGGGCATCGGACCAGGCTTCCAGCGCATATTTGCTGGCCGCATAGGCCCCGCGCCCAGGGGTGGAAATCAGCCCCATCACCGAAGAGGTCATCACAATACGCCCTTCGCCGTGGGGGATCATCGCGGGCAGCAGACGCATCGTGAGCTGATGCGCGCCAAAAACGTTGGCCGAAAACTGCTGTTCCATCTGGGCACGGCTGATGGTGTTAAGCGGGCCATAGACGCCGTAGCCTGCGTTATTAAAGATACCGTACAGACGGTTTTCCGTCAGAGCGATGACCTCATCGGCGGCGCGTTCTACGCTCTCAGGGGAGTCGAGATCCAGCAACACGCCGGTAAATCCTGCCTGATTCATCCGCGCCACGTCGTCGCTTTTACGGCAGGCTGCCAGCACGCGAAAGCCCTGGCGCTTGAGTTCATGGGCGCTTTCCAGACCAATTCCGCTGGAACATCCTGTTATTAAGACCGTTTTTTGCATAACTTTACCTGAAAGCGTCCCTGATAAATCAGGAGTCGTGATTAACTAATGGAGCCAACCGGGTTGCCATCCAGTCAGCAATAAAGGGCTGAGCATCGCGGTTCGGGTGAATACCGTCATCCTGCATCCACTGGGGTTTCAGATAGACCTCTTCCATAAAAAAGGGCACAAGAGGAATATCAAACTCTTTGGCGAGCTTAGGATACACCGCGCTGAAGGACTCAGTATAACGGCGACCGTAGTTAGCAGGCAGCCGGATTTGCATCAGCAACGGCTGGGCGTTCGCCGCTTTCACCGCCTGTAAAATGGTGCGCAGCGTGGCTTCTGTTTGCTGCGGAGCAAATCCACGCAAGCCGTCATTACCACCGAGTTCCACCAGCACCCAACGCGGCTGATGCTCTTTGAGCAGCGCAGGCAGACGTGCCAGCCCCTGTTGTGAAGTGTCGCCACTGATACTGGCGTTGACGACCGGCGGTTTTTGCTGCCATTTATCATTGAGTAACGCAGGCCAGGCGGTATTGGCCGCCATACGATAGCCCGCGCTCAGGCTGTCTCCCAACACCAGTAACGTGTCCGCCGCCGCGGCGCGCAGGCTAAACAGAAGCAGAAACAGGAAGGGCAAATGCCAGCGGAAAACATTGTTGAAGTTCATCATCTTAAGAAGTCCGTCGGTCAGGGGGAGCATGAACTTCCCATCCTTACCGGAGTTGAGCTTGTTGTCAAACGGGCGCAGACCCTTGCCCTGATTGGTGAGTCCGGTTCGGGGAAATCGACGCTGCTTGCGATCCTCGCCGGGCTTGATGATGGTAGCAGTGGTGAAGTAAATCTGCTCGGTAAGCCGCTGCATGCAATGGATGAAGAAGCGCGTGCGAAGCTGCGTGCCGACAGCGTTGGCTTTGTCTTTCAATCCTTTATGCTGATTCCCACCCTCAATGCGCTGGAAAACGTCGAACTTCCGGCCCTGCTACGGGGGGAAAACAGTGCTGAAAGCCGGGCGAGCGCGAAAGCCTTACTGGAAAACCTGGGGCTGGGTAAACGTCTGGACCATCTTCCGGCACAGCTGTCCGGCGGCGAGCAGCAGCGCGTGGCGCTGGCCCGCGCCTTTAATGGTCAACCTGAATTACTTTTTGCTGACGAACCCACCGGCAACCTCGACCGCCAGACCGGCGACAAAATTGCCGACCTCCTCTTCTCCATGAACCAGCAATATGGCACCACCCTGATTCTGGTGACGCATGACCCGGCGCTTGCGGCACGCTGTGACCGCCGTTTACGTCTGGTGAATGGCGAACTGCAGGAGGAGGCATGATAGCCCGCTGGTTCTGGCGCGAGTGGCGCTCGCCTTCACTGCTCATCGTCTGGCTGGCGTTAAGTCTGGCGGTGGCCTGCGTACTGGCGCTTGGCAATATTAGCGATCGCATGGAGAAGGGGTTAAGCCAGCAGAGTCGCGATTTTCTGGCCGGCGATCGGGCGCTGCGTAGCTCCCGTGAAATACCGCAGGCCTGGCTGGATGAAGCGCGTAAAAATGGCCTGAAAGTCAGCGAGCAGATCTCTTTTGCCACCATGACGTTCGCCAAAGATACGCCCCAACTGGCAAACGTGAAAGCCGTAGACGATAGCTATCCGCTGTACGGTGAGTTACAAACCACCCCGCCGCAGGTCAAGCCCAGGGCGGGCACGGTACTGCTGGCCCCACGCCTGATGGCGCTGCTGAATCTGAAAACCGGTGACACTATCGATGTGGGCGATGCCACGTTACGCATTGCTGGTGAGGTGGTTCAGGAGCCGGACTCCGGGTTTAACCCGTTTGAAATGGCGCCGCGTCTGCTGATGAACACCGCTGATGTGGCGAAAACCGGGGCGGTGCAGCCGGGCAGTCGTGTGAGCTGGCGGGTAAAGTTTGCCGGCACGCCTGCGCAACTTGAGGCGTACGAAAGCTGGCTGCTGCCGCAACTCAAACCGGAACATCGCTGGTACGGGCTTGAGCAGGATGAAGGCGCGCTTGGTAAGTCTTTACAACGCGCGCAGCAGTTCCTCCTGCTTTCGGCGCTGTTAACGCTGCTGCTGGCGGTCGCCGCCGTTGCGGTCGCCATGAACCACTACTGCCGCAGTCGTTACGACCTGGTGGCAGTTCTCAAAACGCTGGGGGCGGGCAGGGCGCAACTGCGCAAATTGATCGTCGGTCAGTGGCTGATGGTGCTGGCGCTGTCGGCCATCGCCGGCGGCATTATTGGGCTGGGGTTTGAAAAAATCCTGATGGCTCTCCTCAAGCCCGTTTTACCGGTCTCGCTGCCTGCCGCCAGCGGCTGGCCGTGGCTGTGGTCGATTGGCGCGATGGTTGTTATCTCATTGCTGGTGGGGCTGCGCCCTTATCGTCTGCTGTTGGCAACGCAACCGCTGCGCGTGCTGCGTCGCGATGCCGTTGCCGATGTCTGGCCGCTGAAGTTCTATCTGCCGATGATTAGCGGCGTGGCCGTGCTGCTGCTCGCCTGCTTAATGGGCGCAAGCATACTGTTATGGTCGGTGCTGGCCGGGGCCGTGGTGCTGGCACTGGTTTGCGGCGTCGTGGGCTGGCTGCTGCTGAGCGTGATGAAGACGCTGACGCTAAAAGCCTTACCGCTGCGCCTTGCGGTGAATCGCCTGCTGCGCCAGCCGGGCTCAACGCTGAGCCAGCTGTCGGCGTTTTCCCTCTCCTTTATGCTGCTGGCCATGCTGCTGGTGCTGCGTGGGGACTTGCTCGACCGATGGCAGCAACAGTTGCCGCCGGAAAGCCCGAACTATTTCCTCATTAACATCGCGCCGGAGCAGGTGGTGCCGGTGAAGGCGTTCCTGTCTGAACATCATGTGATCCCGCAGACGTTCTGGCCTATCGTGCGTGCCCGGCTGACGCAGATTAACGGCCAGACCACCGACGGTAACAGTGATGAGTCGCTCAATCGCGAACTGAACCTCACCTGGCAGGGAGCAGAAGCGAATCACAACCCGGTCACCGCAGGCACCTGGCCGCCGAAAGCCGGCGAAGTCTCTATCGAACAGGAGCTGGCAAAACGCCTTAAGCTCAAGCTCGGGGATACCGTGACCTTTACGGGAGATACTCAGGAATTCAGTGCTAAAGTGACCAGCCTGCGTAAAGTGGACTGGGAGAGCCTGCGCCCGAACTTCTTCTTTATCTTCCCGCAGGGGGCGCTGGACGGGCAACCGCAGAGCTGGCTGACCAGTTTCCGCTGGCAGAATGGCAACGGCATGCTCACCCAGCTTAACCGCGAGTTCCCGACCATCAGCCTGCTTGATATTGGCGCAATTCTGAAGCAGGTCGGTCAGGTGCTGGAGCAGGTCAGCCGTGCGCTGGAGGTGATGGTGGTGCTGGTGACGGTCTGCGGCATATTGCTGCTGCTGGCACAGGTGCAGGTGGGCATGCGTCAGCGTCATCAGGAACTGGTGGTCTACCGCACGCTCGGGGCAGGCAAACGGCTGCTGCGTACCACGCTATGGTGTGAGTTTGCGCTGTTGGGGTTTGTCTCGGGGCTGGTGGCGGCGATGGGTGCGGAGACCGCACTGGCGGTGCTGCAAACCTACGTCTTTGACTTCCCGTGGCAGCCGGACTGGCGATTGTGGGTGATACTCCCCGTGTGTGGCGCACTGTTGCTCTCTTTATGTGGCGGTTGGCTGGGCACCCGCTTGCTGAAAGGCAAAGCGCTTTTCCGTCAGTTCAACCTCACATAATAAAGCCATTTCATTACACGTCGGCTAAACAACCGGCGTGTGATTTTTAAAGTGCACGAAATGCTAAATACCTGATTTTTAAGCGCACATTCCACCAAAAACCCAGCAACACGACATGTTTAATCGGCGTTAATATTCAGCGGGCAACAATTTGGCTGCTTATTAATCCAGGAAAGAGCATGGCACATAATATAAAAGCGCTGGCGATGACGATCGGCGCAGCACTGGCGCTGACTTCATTTGCAACGCATGCAGAAATCACGCTGCTAAAACAAGATCCGCAAGCGGGCGATCCGCTGAGCCGTCTCAATCTGACCGTAGGCGGCAGTATCCGTCCGCAGTTCAACATGATGACCGGCGATGGCGATAAAGGCTCTTACAAACGTAACGGTTTTGATGGCGGTACGCGTTTCCGCTTTGCAACCGACTACTATCTGTTTGATGACATCAGTTGGATCAACTACTACGAGCTGGGCGTCAATATTCCGGCAGTCTTCGACTGGGATAACCACCATGCGGAGGGGGCGAATGACACCTCGCGCCGTATGCTTTACACCGGTCTGAAAAGCAAAACCTGGGGTATTTTGACCTACGGTCAGCAGAACAGCGTTTATTACGACGTGGTTGGTGCGAAAACTGATATCTGGGACTACGACATGATTGGCCAGGCACCAGGTAACGGCATCAACGGCGACTATGACGGCTCATACCGTTCCCGCAATATGCTGAAATACAAAAACAGCGTTGGTGATGCAGATGTCTATGCCTCTTATCTGTTTGATGACAGCGAATATTTACCGGGTAATGGCCTGCGTTATAAGCGTAAAGGCGGCGGCTCGTTGGGTCTGGATTATCATCTGACCACCGACCTGACGCTGGGTGCTGCATGGAACTATACTCGTGCCGAGATGCGTAATCCGAACAATGGTGACAGCAAAACCTGGGACCAGAATATCCTCGGTACTGCGCTGAGCTGGACGCCGGATAACTGGACCTTCTCCGCAGGCGGCGGCTGGTATCAGAACTTTATGACCAGCAAAAAAGTATCGGTGAACGACTACTTTGCGGGCGATGCATGGGGTATTGAGTACTTCGCCGGTTATAAAATCCCGGTAGGGCAGTATGCACTGAAATCTGTTCAGCCTTACGTTATGGGCGATCGCATTGAGACCATGAATGGTCGCAATTATCAGCGTATCGACAACGGTGTGGGCGTGAGCTTCCAGTTGGATTATGGTTTCCGCGTCGATTACGAACACGTATTTACCTCCAGCACCGACGAGCTGGGCGACATGAACTTAGTGCGTCTGCGCTACGACTTCTAACGACCCAGAATTGATGTTTGATACCTCCACTATTAGCAAAGATCTGACTTTGCTAAGCTAAAAAAAGCATAAAGAGAGGCGGGCGTGTTTCGCTTTTCTTTATGCTTCATCGCGTTACCCTGCTAAATCTCCCCATCATTCAGTGACATACTTCACACCAACATGAATTTTTTTCAATTACCGCTGCGCTGTCTTTGTGCCATCTTATTGCGTGATATGAAAATGGAGCGCGCCGCGTGGACGGTGCGCCACACGCAACACACCTCGTTAGGGAGAATGTATGGGACGTCGTCTCGGTTTTCGTGCCGCCTTTGGGGCACTCCTTCTGGCCTGCGGTTTGAGTTCCGCCCTGGCCAACAGCTCACCGCACACCATTGTTTTCGGCGTTGCCCCTGGGCCGTACGGTGACATGGTCAAACAGGCCATAGCGCCGTCATTAAAAGAGAAAGGCTACAAAGTCGTGGTGCGCGAATTCAGCGATTATGTACAGCCGAATATGGCGCTGTCTAACGGCAGCATTGACGCCAACCTGTTCCAGCACTCGCTCTATTTCGATAAATTTACCGCCGATAAAGGGCTGAAGCTGACCAAACTGATCGCCGTGCCGACCGCGGGCATGGGCTTCTACTCCCACAAAATTAAAAGCCTCGATGAGCTGAAAAAAGGCGACATCGTGACGCTCTCCAACGACCCGACCAACCTGGCCCGTGGCCTGCGTTTCCTGGCCTCATTGGATCTCATCACCATCAAAGAGAATATCGATCCGACTAAAGCCTCGGAGCGTGATATTGCCAGCAACCCGAAAGGCCTGGTGTTCAAGCCGCTGGAAGCCGCGCAGCTACCGCGTACGCTGGACAGCGCCACCGCTGCGCTGGTCAACGGTAACTTCGCGATTGCGGCCGGGCTGGATCTCTCTACCGCTATCAAACAGGAACACCTGGACGAGAACCTCAAAAACATCATTGCGGTCCGCAGTGAAGATGCGGACAAACCTTTCGCCAAAGATATCGTTGAGGTGGTGAAATCCCCGGCCTACCGTGCGGTAATTGACTCGCCGGACCACGTCTATGGCGCCTTCCAGAAACCAGACTGGATGACCGCCGCTGATAAGAAGTAAGCGTCGGACTGAGTTAACAGGCAGGCTGCGGCCTGCCTTTTGCCGTTTGAGGGAATCATGATTGAGATAGACAAGGTCTGCGTAGACTTTCCGGCCGTGCGCGGAGCCACGCCGACCCGTGCGGTCGATGATGTTAGCCTGCGCATCGCCGCAGGCGAGATTTTTGGCATTGTCGGTACCAGTGGTGCCGGGAAAAGTACGCTACTGCGCACCCTGAATGCGCTGCAACGCCCGAGTGAAGGCAGCGTGAAAGTGAACGGCGTGGCGATATCGCAAATGGAAGGCGTGACGCTACGCCAGGCGCGCCAGCGCATTGGCATGATCTTCCAGCACTTCAACTTAATGCACACCCGCACCGTGGCACAGAACGTGGCCTTCAGCCTGAAAGCAGCAGGCTGGGAACGGGCGAAAATCGCTCCGCGTGTGGCGGAAATTCTTGCGCTGGTGGGGCTGAGCGACAAAGCCAACCGCTACCCGGTTCAGCTCAGCGGCGGGCAAAAGCAGCGCGTCGGCATCGCCCGCGCTATCGCCAACCACCCGGATATGCTGTTGTGTGATGAGCCGACTTCAGCGCTGGACCTGGAAACCTCCGCCACCATTCTGGAATTGCTCAAGCAGATCAACGTGCAGCTGGGGATCACGATCGTGCTGATCACTCACGAGATGAACGTGATCAAATCCATCTGCGATCGGGTGGCGGTGATGTCCGGCGGCAAAGTGGTGGAGAGCGGCGATGTGTTTGATATCTTTGCGCATCCGCAGCATGCGTTTACCCAACAGCTGGTATCACGCACCCTCAATCTGACCCTGCCGGAGCGGTTGCGCGAGCACCTGCCGGGTCAGCTGTTGAAGATTTTGTTTATCGGCGATTCCGCCGAGCAGCCCGTTCTCTCTGATGCGGCCATCAACTTTGGCGTGGCGGTGAACATTCTGCACGGCAAGATTGAGTACATTGGTGAGCGTGCGCTGGGCATTCTGGTGGTACAACTGACCGCAGAGGATCCGACTGTAGTGACGCAGGCGGTGGACTATATTCGTAACCGGACCGCACAGGTGGAGGTGATCCGTGGATGATTTACTGGCTGACCTGAGCCTCGCCTTTGGCGAAACCTTCCAGATGCTGAGCATCTCCACGGTGCTGGCGATTATCGGTGGCCTGCCGCTGGGCTTTCTGATCTTCGTTACCGACCGAAACCTCTTCTGGCAAAACCGTGCGGTGTACCTCATCAGCTCCGTGCTGGTGAACATTATCCGCTCGGTGCCCTTCGTGATCCTGCTGGTACTGTTACTGCCACTGACCCAGTTCCTGCTCGGTAACACCATCGGCCCGATTGCGGCATCGGTGCCGCTGTCCGTGGCGGCGATTGCGTTTTACGCGCGCCTGGTCGACGGAGCGTTGCGTGAAGTAGACAAAGGGATTATTGAAGCGGCGGAGGCTTTTGGGGCCAGTCCGATGCGTATCATCTGCACGGTACTGCTGCCGGAAGCCAGCGCGGGCCTTCTGCGCGGTTTGACGATTACGCTGGTCAGCCTGATTGGCTACTCGGCGATGGCGGGGATCGTGGGTGGCGGCGGTGTCGGCGATCTCGCGATCCGCTACGGCTATTATCGCTATGAAACGCAGGTGATGATCGTCACCGTTATCGCGCTGATTGTGCTGGTTCAGGTGGTACAGATGCTCGGCGACTGGCTGGCGCAACGTGCGGATAAACGCGACAGGCACTGAGTTGGATATAGCTTAACGCGAGCACGGACAGTTCCGTCAGCCCGAAGGGGCGAGGGAACTGTCCGTGCTCGCATTTATTTGTGGGGATCGCTCAGCCTTTGGGAAAAGGGTGAGCGAGAAGTAAACCTTAAACCAGCTTCGCCTGTGCCCAGGCAATGCCGCTCGCATACTCCGGTGGCAGCAGCGGGACCAGCGCTTCCAGAGTGGCGCTCAGGCGGCCGTTGTCGTCATCATTCAGGTTCAGGTGACCCACCTTACGACCCGGACGCACCTCTTTGTCGTACCAGTGCAGATGCACCAGCGGCAGCTTCAGCCAGTCATAGTTCAGGCAGCTACCAATCAGGTTGATCATCACCGACGGGCTGTTGACCACCGGCTGTGGCAGGGGTAAATCCACCACCGCGCGCAGGTGCAGCTCAAACTGGCTGATGGAGGCGCCGTTCTGCGTCCAGTGGCCGCTGTTGTGGACGCGTGGCGCCAGTTCGTTAATCAGCAGGCCTGCCGGAGTAATAAAGCACTCCATCGCCATCACGCCAACGTAGTTCAGCGCATTCATGATGGCCGTCAGCATGCTTTCGGCTTGCTTCTGCTGCTCTGTATTGGGTTTCGGGAAGACCACGCTGGTGCGCAGAATACCGTCCTGGTGCAGGTTATGGGTCAGTGGATAAAACACCGTCGTGCCGTCGTGCCCACGAGCGCCCACCAGCGAAACTTCGCCAGAGAAGTTAATCCCCTGCTCAACGATACATTCGCCGTAGCAGTCATCCGGTAGCTGATCGGTTTCACCCGCGCGCAGACGCCACTGACCGCGACCGTCATAACCGCCAACGCGGCGTTTCACAATCGCCAGTTCGCCGAGGGTATCGAAGACGGACGACCACTCGCTTTTATCTGCCAGTAGCTGCCAGGGCGCAGTGGCAAGGCCGAGTTTGTCGAAAAGCTGCTTTTGCGTCAGACGGTCCGCAATGATCGGGAAGACGTCACGGTTCACAAACGCCGGATGACGCGCCAGTTCACGCGTTAGCGCGGTTTCCGGCCAGCGTTCAATTTCGGCAGTGATAACGCTTTGGGCAAACGGCACGGCTTCCGGGTCGGCATCCAGCCCGACGGGCCAGACGGCAATGCTCAGCGGCTCGCCCGCCTGGCGCAGCATACGGCCCAGTTGACCGTTACCTAAGATGCAAACCTGTTTCATGCAGCACCCCGTGGGTCTGGATTCTCCAGCACCTCGTCGGTCTGCGTACGGCGGAATTCAGTCAGACGCTGATGCAGTTCGGCGTCATGCTGCGCGAGGATTTGTGCGGCCAGCAGGGCGGCGTTCGCTGCACCCGCTTTGCCAATCGCCAGCGTGCCGACCGGAATACCACGCGGCATCTGAACGATGGAGTAAAGGCTGTCGACACCACTTAAGGCTGCGCTTTGTACCGGTACACCCAGCACTGGCACCAGTGTTTTCGCTGCAATCATGCCCGGCAGATGCGCCGCGCCGCCCGCACCGGCGATGATCACCTGAAAACCGTTCTCTTCCGCGCTTTCGGCGAAGGTGAACAGCTTATCGGGAGTGCGGTGTGCGGAGATGACTTCAACATGGTGCGGGACATTCAGGGTATCGAGGATTTCGGTGGCGAACTGCATGGTCGCCCAATCGCTTTTCGACCCCATGACAATGGCGATACGCGCCGGTTGGTTAGCAGAAGACATGCGTTTAGAAAACTCCTGTGGAGGTGACGACGGACAGCTTTTGAGGGCACAAAGAATAACACGGAAAAACCGCAAGGAAAACGGTTGCGTAGTGATGAATACAGGCTATGGTTGCGAACTTAACAGACGTCTCTCCTGCGCGCGCAGACGCGGGAGAGGCGCTACCTCAGAAGGGGAAGTGGCTGAGTTCGACGTCGTCAGCGGTGACGCGAACCATAGAGCCTTGTGTGTGCCAGGCACCGAGTACGACGCGGATGGCGGGTTTGCCATCAACAAGGAGTTCGTGAACGTCCGGGCGATGGGTATGACCGTGGATCAGACACTGCACATGGTGTTTGCCCATGGTAGCCGCTACCGCATCGGGATTGACGTCCATGATTGCAACTGACTTATGCGTATTGGCCGCTTTGCTGCTGGCGCGCATTTTGGCGGCGATACGCTGGCGAACAAACAGCGGCAGCGCGAGGAACAGCTTTTGTAGCCAGGGTTTGTGCACTTTAGCGCGGAATGCCTGATAGCCTGCATCGTCGGTACAGAGCGTGTCGCCGTGCATGATCAACACTTTGCGACCATAAAGATCAAGCAACTGTTCTTCCGGCAGCAGTTGCATACCGCTTTCACGGGCAAAGCGTTTGCCGAGCAGGAAGTCACGATTTCCGTGAATGAAATAGCAGGGGACACCGCTGTCGACCACGGCTTTGATGGCGGTGGCGATCTCCCGGTGCAGCGGGGTGGGGTCGTCGTCGCCAATCCACGCTTCAAACAGATCGCCCAGAATATAGAGCGCGTCCGCCTTGCGGGCAACGCCGTGTAGAAAATGCAGAAAACCGGCGGTGATCGCCGGTTCTTCTGTTTGCAGATGAAGGTCTGCGATAAAGAGTGTCGCCACGATTACGCGCTAACGGTCACGCTTTCAATCACAACATCTTCTTTAGGAACGTCCTGGTGCATGCCGCTGCGACCGGTCGCAACCGCTTTGATTTTGTCGACCACGTCCATACCTTCAACCACTTCTGCGAAGACGCAGTAGCCCCAACCCTGCAGGCTTTCGCCGGAGAAGTTCAGGAAGTCGTTGTCTGCTACGTTGATGAAGAACTGCGCGGTAGCGGAGTGCGGAGCCTGAGTACGGGCCATTGCCAGCGTACCACGGGTGTTTTTCAAACCGTTGTTGGCTTCGTTTTTGATCTGGTCTTTGGTCTCTTTCTGATTCATGCCCGGCTCAAAGCCACCGCCCTGAATCATAAAACCGTTAATAACACGGTGGAAAATGGTGTTGTTGTAAAAACCTTCGCTGCAGTAGTCCAGGAAGTTTTTAACTGTTTCAGGCGCTTTATCATCAAATGTTTTGATTACGATATCGCCGTGATTAGTGTGGAAAGTAACCATTTTTGCATCCTGTTCCGATAGTGTGGTGCGCAAACCCCATCAGGGGTCAGAGATAGTCGCTTGTTATAGCATAACCGGGAGGTGGGATCACCTTGCAATCGGTGCTGCTTCCGTTACGAATTATGGGTATCATACGGAACAAACTGTTCACACACGTCTACATGGAATCTTCGATGTTAAAAATTTTTAATACACTAACGCGCCAAAAAGAGGAATTCAAACCTATCCATGCCGGGGAAGTCGGCATGTACGTGTGTGGCATTACGGTTTACGATCTCTGTCATATCGGCCATGGCCGTACCTTCGTCGCGTTTGACGTTGTTGCCCGCTATCTGCGTTTTATCGGTTATAAGCTGAAGTACGTGCGCAACATTACCGATATTGACGACAAAATCATCAAACGTGCTAATGAGAACGACGAAAACTTTGTGACCCTGGTCGATCGCATGATTGCTGAAATGCACAAAGATTTTGATGCACTTAACATTCTCCGCCCGGATCTTGAACCGCGCGCAACCCACCACATTCATGAAATTATCGAAATTACCGAGCAACTGATCGCCCGTGGGCATGCGTATGTTGCGGATAACGGTGATGTGATGTTCTCCGTGCCGACGGATCCGAACTACGGTCAACTGTCGCGTCAGGATCTCGATCAACTGCAGGCCGGCGCCCGCGTTGACGTGGTGGATGTAAAACGTAACCCGATGGACTTCGTACTCTGGAAGATGTCCAAAGCCGGAGAGCCAAGCTGGCCGTCGCCGTGGGGTGAAGGTCGTCCGGGCTGGCACATTGAATGTTCCGCCATGAACTGCAAGCAGCTGGGCAACCATTTTGATATTCATGGCGGCGGTTCCGATCTGATGTTCCCGCACCATGAAAACGAAATCGCCCAGTCGACCTGTGCGCATGACGGGGAATACGTCAATTACTGGATGCATTCCGGCATGGTCATGATCGACCGTGAGAAAATGTCCAAATCGCTGGGCAACTTTTTTACCGTGCGCGACGTGCTTAAGTATTACGACGCCGAGACGATTCGTTACTTCCTGATGTCGGGCCACTATCGCAGCCAGTTGAACTACAGCGAAGAGAACCTCAAGCAGGCACGCTCCGCGCTGGAGCGTCTGTACACCGCACTGCGTGGGACTGACACTTCGGTCGCCGCGGCAGGTGGCGAAGCCTTTGAAGCGCGTTTCATTGAAGCGATGGACGACGATTTCAATACGCCGGAAGCCTACTCGGTATTGTTCGATATGGCGCGTGAAGTAAACCGCCTGAAAACCGAAGACGCGCAGGCCGCGAACGCGATGGCCTCTCATCTGCGTAAGCTCTCTGGCGTACTGGGCTTGCTGGAGCAGGAGCCGGATCAGTTCCTGCAAAGCGGTGCGCAGGCGGATGACGGTGAGGTCGCGGAGATTGAAGCGTTGATTCAGCAGCGTCTGGACGCGCGTAAAGCCAAAGACTGGGCGGCGGCAGATGCGGCGCGCGATCGTCTGAACGAGATGGGCATTGTGCTGGAAGACGGGGCACAGGGTACGACCTGGCGTCGTAAGTAGTTTTTTCCCCTCTCCCCTTGCGGCTGAGGAATCCCCACAAAAAAATGCGTGCACGAGCGGTCCCCTCGCCCCACCGGGGAGAGGGTTAGGGTGAGGGGGAAAATGCGGCGCTGAGGGTCATTCCGTTCACCTTATGTTCCTTGCTTTTCTTTCACACCAGAACCCGTGAACGTGCCAGGGTGGTTCACCGCCACCACCCTGGCGACCCGGGCTCCCGGCCAGGAAAATCGCCGCTGGCGCGGTCCACTTAGCGTATTCCTTCAGGCTAATCGGGGACGGGCGAAGGAAACGTCCGTGTAAAGTCGCCCTCGCCGCGCATCCCTGCGCGGCGCCCCGGCCTTACGGATACGCTTCGTCGATTTTCAGCCGGACCCAGTCATCGCGGTGACGATTTTATTCTCATGGCACGATGTTATCGCTGCAAAAAGTAATATTACTGGGGTTCCCTCTCCTCTTGCGAGGAGGGGGCATCCCTCAGCGCCGACGCAACCAGATCATTACAGCCATAAAAATCACTCCCGGCACCCATACCCATAATAGCTCTGACATGATCACCTGATGCCCATAGGGCGTGGTGTACTTTGACAAAGCAAAAGGCGCGACCTTAATCACCTGCCAGGGCGCAAAAAAGCGTTCATCCGACCACGGCCATAGCCAGCCGACCCCTTTACCGCCGGTCGTCACCGAATCCAACAAACTATGTGACAGCAGCGACACCGTCAGAAATGCCCAACAGCGCATCAGGCTTGCCTTAAACCAGCGTCTTCCCAGCCAGAGAACGAGTATTGGCACCACAAAAGCAAAGATCAGCGAGTGGGTAAACCCACGATGGCCGAATACGTTGCCGTAGGCCACCCCGAGTTTAAAGGAGAGCACATCGGCATCGGGCAACATCGCCAGCGCAATGCCCGCCAGCAGTAGGCCGCGGGGGATCGCTTTGCTGCCAAGCCCGAGCCCCAGGCAGAGCGGTACGGCGGCGTGAGTAATAATGGTTGGCATCGTCAGTCCTTGAACAAAAGAGAGCAGTATAAACGAGGCGACGCCATCACCGGTTACCTGTTTTCTGAAAGTCAGCGCAGAGGTAAACATTCATTCTGATGGGGCGTGAACATCGAGCGGGCCAACAAAGCCGATGGCACAGAACAGCCGTTTTTGGTCTATCGGCAATGGCAAAACAAAATGGTCGGGCGGAGGGGAAAAGGGAGTATCAGGCCGACTCCTGGGTAATCAACTGCCCGGAAAGGGTAATGCGCTGAGTCTGTAATTCAGGCTCTTTTAGCTTACGCATCATCAGGCCCGCCGCCTGTCGCCCGGTCTCTTCACTGGCAGAGGAGACGTAGGTAAACGACGGCGAAGTGAGGTTCACATGCAGCATATCTTCAAAACCAATCAGCGCGACCGACTGGCTCAGGAATACGTCCTTCCCCACGGTGCGCCCCACCTGATGAATACCGTTTATTGAACCAATAATCGCATTCGGTGAATGGCAGAGCAGGGCGGTAATGGTGTTGTTCTTTTCCAGCAGATGACGGGTAGCCAGACTCACCGAGTCGGTACTTTCAAAACAGGCGGGGGTGAATTCATCGCGCAACGTCATTCCGTACTGCTTGAGCGCACTATGCATGCCGAGCAAGCGCTGGTGGCGCACCCGATCGTTTTCCATACCGCCAACATAGGCAATATTGCGATGGCCGCGTTCAATCAGATAGCGGGTGGCAAGGCTGGCGGCCTGGCGATTATCACGCATTACCAGATTGCACGGGTCATCCACAACAGACTGCGAGACGACGACCAGCGGCATGGGGCACTGGCGGATTTTTTCCGGCAACTGCGCGGTCGTGGCGTCACTGGCGAGATAAATCACCCCCGCCACACCTTGCTGTTTGAAGGAGAGCAGGCAGCGTTCGAGATGATCGTGCTCATCAAGAGGCTGCCCGAGGAAGACCATGTAGCCCTTACGCTCCAGTTCCTGAACAATGCTCGCCATCACCTTGATGGAAAAGCTGTCGCTGAAATCGCGTAAAATCAGCCCTATGAGGTTAGAGGTATTTGAACGAAGGTTAGCCGCCGCCACGTTATGCACATAGCCCAGCTCGTTGATGGCCGAATGGACGCGTTCGATGGTTGCTTCCGAAATCTTGCCTTTCTGGCGCAACACCAGCGACACGGTTGAGACGGAAACGCCCGCCAGTTTAGCGACATCAATGATGCTGACCTTTTTCAAACCTGCTCCCTGAAAGTACAAAATAATCAGTCAGAAATAGTAAAGCCTCCTGTACGAATACAGGAGACTTATTTACCTTTTGAGCACAAGGTTATTTGCCAAGCGTGGTCGCCATAGACTGAGCGATAAACTGCGCACGCGCGCCGAATATAACCTGTACGCCTTTGTCACCGACGAAGACCACACCTCGTGCGCCGACGCCGTTAAGGCCTTCTTTATCGACATTGTCGCCGTTGAGCACTTCAACACGCAGACGAGTGATACAGGAGCCCACGGTATCAATGTTTTTCGCCCCACCCAACAGGCCAATGATTTCCGTGACCAGCTCTTCGTCGGTCTTATCGCTTGCATCCGCTGAAACTTCAGTACGGCCCGGCGTTTTCACATCGAAACGGCGGATCACGAAGCGGAAGGTGAAGTAGTAGATCAGCGCCATCGGCACGCCAATGAAGACCGCGCTGAGGAAGTTGGTCTCATAACCGTTAAACGACGGCAGGATACCGAAGGAGATATAGTCGATAAGCCCGGCGGAGAAGGATTTAGCGATATGCGCATGCATCAGATACATGCTCATGTAGGCCAGGCCCGCCATGATGGCGTTGAACACATACAGGATCGGCGCCACGAAAATAAAGGTAAACTCGACCGGCTCGGTAATGCCTGTTAAGAAACAGGTTAACGCGGCGGAGAAGAGGATACCTGCGGCGATTTTTTTGTTTTTGGTGTGGGCTTCATGGTACATCGCCAGACAGGCCGCAGGCAGCGCGAACAGCATCAGCGGGAACTCGCCCTGCATGAACTTGCCAGCGTTCTGGTAGGTATTGCTGCTGAAGGTCTTGGTCCCTTCTTCCAGCATTTTGAACCAGATTGTCTGGTCGCCGTGAATCACCTGGCCTGCCTGGGTGGTGTAGTCACCGAAGGAGTACCAGAAGGACGGATACCAGATATGGTGCAGACCGAGTGGGATCAACGCGCGTTCCGTCAGACCAAAGATAAAGGTTGAGGCCGCCTGGTTATCACCGTTGACGATAACCGAGAGCGCATCAATACCAGACTGGATATGTTCCCAGACGTACGGCAGCAGCAGCCCCAAAATAAACGACATGAACGCTGTCGCAATGGCAACAAAACGCTTACCCGAGAAGAAGCCGAGGAATTCCGGCAACTGCATGGTGTGGAAGCGATTGTAGCACCAGGCAGCAAGAATACCGCAGATAAGCCCACCAAAGACGCCCATTTGCAGCGTTGGAATGCCGACGACCATGGCGTATTTGCCGCCCTGCGAGGCCATTTCCGGTGTGATGGACAGCACGGTACCGATGGTGATGTTGGTGATAAACACCGATACGGCAGCCGAAAGGGCAGCGATACCCGATTCAGACGCCAGGCCCACCGCAGAACCGATGGCGAACAGCAGCGGCAGGTTATCGAAGATAACCCCGCCGGCATTCATCATCAGCGGTAAGTGGAACTTATCACCGAACGCCAGTAACAAACCTGCCGCTGGCAGCAGTGAAATTGGCAGCATCAATGCGCGACCAATCATCGACAGCTTTGATAACGATTTAATAAACCCTGATAACAGTCTCATCCTGATTTCCCCCGAGTGCCGACCATTATTCTGCACACATAGTGCGCTATTATTGTGAGTAGAACGTTTTAGTAGAACGTTCTACCTATCGTGAGAGAGGAAACTCTCCGGCGCAACAGAAATAATGATTCCGGGCATAGGAATTTGTGATTATGCGAAGGTGATCAAAAGTCACCATGCAAAGCGAGGGGGAATTTAAGGGGGGTGAGGCCCGATTAACGGGCCTGGGGTAGAGCAAAATCAGGCGGTAACGGTCACGCTTTGTCCTTGAAAGACCACCGTTTGGCCCGCTACGATTTTGCACCGTTTGCGGGTTTCAACGTTACCATCGACCTTCACCAGCCCTTCATCAATGGCGATTTTGGCCTGCGCGCCACTTTCGCTCCAGCCTTCGAGTTTCAGCAGGTCGCACAACTCAACGTGCGGGTGTTTACCCAGGGAAAAGGTTGCCATCTTATGCTTTCTCCACGTCGTGATACTCTTCGCATGCCTGAAGTGTGTTTTGAATCAGCGTTGCCACGGTCATCGGGCCAACGCCTCCCGGAACCGGGGTAATATAAGCTGCGCGCGCAGCGGCCTCTTCGTAGACCACATCGCCGACCACTTTGCCATTTTCCAGACGGTTGATGCCGACATCAATTACGATCGCACCCTCTTTGATCCACTCGCCCGGGATAAAGCCCGGCTTGCCCACGGCAACGACCAGCAGATCGGCGTTTTCCACATGGTGACGCAGATTTTTGGTGAAACGGTGGGTAACGGTGGTGGTGCAACCCGCCAGCAGCAGTTCCATACTCATCGGGCGACCGACAATATTGGATGCGCCAATCACCACGGCGTTCAGGCCGTAAGTGTCGATGTTATAGCGCTCAAGCAGCGTGACGATGCCACGCGGCGTGCACGGACGCAGGCGGGGTGCGCGCTGGCACAGGCGGCCAACGTTGTACGGGTGGAAGCCATCGACGTCTTTGTCTGGCGAGATGCGTTCCAGCACCTTCACATAATCGATGCCCGCAGGCAGCGGTAACTGCACCAGGATGCCATCAATAACGCTATCGGCGTTGAGCTTGTCGATAAGCGTCAGCAGCTCGGCTTCGGTTGTGGTTTCCGGCAGATCGTAGGAGCGGGAGAGGAAGCCTACTTCTTCACACGCTTTACGTTTGCTGCCGACATAAATTTGCGAAGCCGGGTTGCTGCCAACCAGCACAACCGCAAGACCAGGGGCGCGATATCCTGCTGCGACTCGGGCTTTCACCTTATCAGCAACCTCAGAGCGCACCTGCTGCGCAATCGTTTTACCATCAATAATCTTTGCTGCCATCAGAGAGAAGATTCCATCTGTAACTAAAAAGAAAGGGGGATGTGTATATTTTGTCAGAAGTGCGCCGCGCTGTCAGTTACCGTTTCTGTTTCGTGCGAAAAGACGCCGTGAAGAAAGTGCGGTTGAGTGCTCACTTCGCGAGCATACGACTGCAAAGCCATTGACTCGACTGGTGTTGACCGTATAATCCCTGTCCGCAACGCTCCCGAAAGGGAATCAGTGCGCCCTTAGCTCAGCTGGATAGAGCAACGGCCTTCTAAGCCGTAGGTCACAGGTTCGAACCCTGTAGGGCGTACCATTTCAAATCAAGAAGTTATGCTAACTTCAATCCAGCCTGATTTTCTCCTTGTGTCGTATTTGTGTCGGTGGTGCCAAAAATGGCATCTATTTTCCTTGCATGCTCAGTAAGATGATTAGGTGCCAAGTGAGCATAACGGCGCACCATCTCAATGCTTTCCCATCCGCCCATTTCCTGAAGAACCGATAGTGGCACCCCGGATTGTATTAACCAACTTGCCCACGTATGTCTCAGGTCATGAAAACGGAAGTCTTCAATTCCAGCCTTCTTCAGACCGGCATTCCAGGCGTTATTGTCGTCCACACGCATCTTCCTTACCTGAGGGGTTAAAGTCCCATCTGGTCGGTGCTTTGCTTTGGTGTGTACGAAAACCCACTTTGAATGCTTTCCTATCTGATCACGCAGTACCTTGCATGCGGTATCATTCAGAGCGACGCCGATAGCTTTGCCCGCCTTCGCGTTCTCAGGATTTACCCATGCAACCTTTCTCTGCATATCGACCTGCTGCCACTCCAGATCAATTATGTTGGAGCGGCGTAGGCCGGTTGCCAGTGCGAAAATAACCACCGGCTTTATGCTCTCTGGCATGCACTCAATCAGGCGTTCAGCCTCATCCCTGGTTAACCATCTAATTCTCTTGCTTACCGGCTTCCTTGTCTTGATTGCTGGGTGAGACTTTATCCATCCCCAGTCGTTGGCTGCCGCCTTCAGCAGTGAACGCATGAATGAAAGGTGCTGGCTCTTCGTTGCCAGGCTTACCGGTTTGGCTGAATACGGCGGTGGCTCTTTCCCTCTCCTTATTGCCGCATCCCTGCGAGACTCCCACACCTGAATATGCTTGCGGTTAACCATCCTGGATACGGCCTCATGAACCTGTTCAGCCGTTATCGTGGAAACGTCACGCCCGGAGAAATGACGAAGGAAATATTCAATCTTCGTCCTGTCATCATCCAGCGACCGCTTGTGCTCCTTCTCCTTTATCCAGCGTATGCAGCACTCTTCGAATGTTCGCGCCGGAAGTTCCCCGATTTTATCCACTCTCCATGCATCAGACTTCAGCTTGTCGTGCAACTCCTGAGCTTGCTTCTTGTCCCCCGTACCAAGAGACTGTCTAATTCTTTTCCCTGACGGCGTAAAGAAATGACAGTGCCATACTCCGCCCCTGAGGGTGATGGACATAATTTACCTCCTTTATGCTCACCCGCGCTCGCAGCAACAGGATCACGCGGGTTATTCAAATACGCAATACAAGCCGCATCAGTAGTCCGATATTTGTTGCCGACTTTTTTACCTGCAAGCTCACCGGAGTCGATAAGGCGGTAGATGGTTCTGGGAGAGACGATCAGGAGTTCCGCCGCCTGCTGCGCGGTAAGTGGCTTTTCTGAAACCATTGGTTATCTCCGAGCAATAAAAAAACCGCCTCAGTGGGCGGTTAGTGGTGGTGCAATAAAAAAGGCCGCCTTAGCGACCTATTGATTGTATTTCGTTGAGCATCTTCCTCTCCATTGCCGCAATCCTTTGTTGCCTCTTAGCCTCTAAGATGATTGCGGCCTCTATCATAGCTTCCTTTTCAACGCCAAAGAGAATGGCTAGTGCCCGGTAAACCTTCCGCATAACAACCTCCAGTTTCGGTAATTATCAAACTATACCCTAATCCATAAAACAAAACCCGCCGCAGCGAGTTACCAGAGTTTAATTTCACTGAGTGCTGCCACGGTGAGCAGCACGAATATCACCGCTACGAAGGGAGAGGGCATGGTGAGCCCATCATTGCATTACCCTGCATGAATCCGAGCGATGAAGCTTGCCGTCCGTAAGCTACATTCGTGCCAGGCCAATAGAGCTGGATATCGGCGTCAGGGCATACGGCCCACACGCCGCGATAGAGTTTTTCAGCCATCTCTTTGCTGTTTGCACGTATCACGATTGTTTGCTTTTCCACATCACACCCCCTTTCCGTAGCTTCGCAGTTTCTTGTCTCTTTCTTCCCACTCTGCGACATGAGGCTCACATTTTCGGCAGTACAGTGCCGGGCGTGGCGGATAGCAGGAAAGCTGCATGAACGGATGTTTGCGCAGCGCTACGCCCGGATGTTTCCTGCATGTTGGCACTTCCATTTTCCTCTCGTCAGATGTGCAAATCAGGCCGGATATCTTTAATGTTACATCCTGCTTCGGTGCTGCCGGATACGCACTTCCTTCCTGACCTGGTTCATTGCTTCCACTGCAAGCGTTTCGGTGGTTATTGGCCTTCGGGCAGCGCTTATTGCCGCAGTCAGGGCAGACTACAAAGCGCATGTCGCCCATGGTTACCTGGCGGCAGGTGTGGCACCAACAGCCATTGCTTGCCGGTTGCTTGATTTCTCCGCCTACAGCCGCAGCCGTAATGACCTGGTTGCTTGATTGGTGGTTGAGCATGGCGGAAATACGAACACGCAAAACTTCTTCGCCAGGCAATGGGCCGGCTTTAAGAAATTCACGAGCTTCTGAAAAATCTTCCTCAGGAAGACAATTTAAAGCTGTCCTGAGGAAACAAATTGCCTGCATGCGATGCCCATCGAACTGTAACGCCAAGTCTCGCCACTTTATTTCCGTTTTTCCTTCCTCCGGCACCGCTGCCGGGATTGATGGCGCGGGGTGGGTGTAAATGGGTTGTACGCTGAACCCGCGCTTCAGCCATTCCATTTTTACAGTGTCGTCCCATTGGCAAACTCCATGAATCGCGCCTGAATCGTAGTAGGCGATATACGCCACCGGCTCTTGATCATGCGCCGCCAGGAGTGCGGTGGCCATCGCTTCGATTTCATCGTGAGACGGCGGCAGCGTCATGGCGCGGTGGAAGTTAGCGATATGCGCCAGGCGCTCTTTGCTCGGTAATTGTGTTGTCATAGCCCTCGCTCCTCTCTTGTTTGTGCGCCAATGGCGGCTGATATTCCATCTGGAGTTAATGTTACGCGGTAATGCAGCGCATCGAATTTTCGGCATTCCCGGTTACGCCAATACACAAGCCCTTCTCGAAAAAGCACTGGCAACGATGGGCAATTAACACGATGCGAACCTTTATCCTGTATGCCTTTCTCCATATCACCACGCATGAAGTAGCTGGTGCCGTAATGAATGCGGCGAAGGGTATACACTTGCGCATCGGTTAGCCTGATTCGTCTGACATCTTCACTCCCCTCCCACGGTCAGGGTGATGCCAGCGGCGTCAGCTAATACCTTAAACGCCTCTCGCCATGAATCTTCGCACTGCGCGATCGTCATAGTTCCAGTTGTCGCCGGGAGTTTGCTATTCGCCCATTTACCAAACCCAAAAGGTTGTCCGTCTTCATCTTCCGGCAAGTTAACGGTGAGCGCCCTGGCCTCCAGTTCGGCGATACTTTTCGCCTGCTCAGCAATCAGCGCCTTATCCGCTTCCTTCTCTGACAATAGCGCCTGTATTTTCTGAGCCTGCATTTCAATGACATTCACCGGGCATAATCCGGTGATAACCGAATACTCCCTTGGACTTCCCCGCAACGAGTGCGCTTGTTTCTCCACGTTTGCATACAGCGCTTTGAGTGCCTGAATCTTTTCGTTGGTCATGCTGCATCCTCTCTCATGCAAATAACACCGCAGTCGAAGCTCTTCATTTTTCGTCCGACCGCATCTGGGGACAACTCATCCAGAAATATGCGCTCACCTTTAACGCGAACAAGCCTCACGCCCAGGCGTCTTGATTGCTCGGCACGCGCTGCAAAAATCGCCGGGAAGTGCGTCCTGACCAGGTTCCAGTAGGTTGGGGATGTTGATTTGACGCATCCTATGCAGTTGGCGTTTGGGAAACCCAGGCTGTAGATATATGGAGCAGCGATTCCTGCTGCAGACAGAACATCGAAGCAGTCCTGCTTCGAATATCCTGCATCTGCCAGAACTGAAATCATGAGAGGGTCTTTTTCGGTTCGACCTGCGTTGAAGTTTTCAATTCGCCACTGCTCTTCCTCTGTTAATCCGATAACGAGATATTCGCACCGGTTATATTTTTCCCACAAAAGGCGAGCCTTCCTTTTCAGGGTATCCGTGCACGGAGCTCCATGAACGCCAGACATATATCGCTGATGGTCCCAGACCTCTACAGCGCTGGCCGACGGGAACAGCGGGTGAGTAACTGACTCAACTGTCACCCCAAGCCACTTTTCAACATCGTGCAGGAATCTGACGTTATCAGGGTGTTCCTCGGCTATCGGGTTGTTCAGCACGCGAATATCGTGAGTCTGGCTGTATTTCTCGATAGTCAGTTTTGCGGCCACGGCGCTGGCGGCACCACAAGAGAACCAGACGGCAATTACGGGCCTGCTCATGACTGCGCTCCTTTGCTCTCGCGAAGCTGGCGGCGCACGTATGCAGCGTAGTTTTCGGCGCGTTCTGCGGTGAGGTTGTAACTGCTCTTCATGTTGCAGGAGCAAACATCCTCATTGGCCCAACCACGGTATGTTGCAGCCATTTCGTCCAACACATCTGCTTTCGCTTCTTCTCGCAGGGAATCGAGGATGGCGGATGTGGCGGGGGTTTTGATGTTTACCAGGCGATTCATTACTATCTGCACCTTTTGCGTTGAGCCAAAGAAAAAATCATCATCCATGAAGGTGATATCCAAAATGACTTCTTCCAACTCAGTCATCTCCGCCACCACTGCGTCGCGCTGCTCAGTCAGCTGGCGCACCTGCTCGGATTGTGCTTTCCATCCTTCCCACATTGCAGCCATCATCATGAACCAGACATTTCCACATCCTTCTTTCTTGTTGTCGAAAAACCAGTTCACGAAATCGATACTCATGTCATTTTCTTTTGCTAATTGTTCGCGCTGGTTCATCTCTGCATCTCCTTTAATCGTGCAGTGAGGTAGGGATTGTTAGCGAGTCGATGCTCGTTATCGAATGAGTTGCGTTTGAGTAATTCAGAGCGTGGAGGGTAGGGCTTGATGCGACAGCGGATGATGAGGTCGCCGGGCGTAATGTCCGGATCATAGGTGCCGTTTCTCATGATGTTTTCTCTCTAAATTCGGCGCAGACTTATCCCTTCACGCTTTGCCATCTGGCGAAGAGATTCGTAAGAGCGGTTAATTTGGCGAGCGATTAATTTGGTGTGGATGGTTCCTGCGAGGCGCTTAACTTTGGTGATTTCTGATGGTGTCCATGGCCTTCCCTGGCTTAACTGATTTGAGCGCACCGCATAAATTTCTTTATGCTTGTACTTCACCATTCAGTTCCTTTTTCCTGATTCCATAAACACTGTCGAGCTTCGATTTAAGGTCGGAATCACCACCGATGGCGCTGGATGCTCGCGAATATGCCGCTTCAAGTTTCGGCAGGTCCATCGTCAGTGCGTTTTCTGAGAACCACAAAAGTACTGATTCTGGCGTTTGCGCAGCCTTTACGACGAGCTTTCTGACGCGATGCTCCTGGCGCTTACCGCGAGACACTGAAAGCATCATTGAAAAGTCGGCTTCAACATCGCTCATCGCAAAAATCTTAATACCGCCAACCGCTACACCACCGAATCTCACGGATGGGTCTCCAGTGATTGTCAGCGACCGCCCGACCCATGAATGACCATCTGCACCCCAGCCGCCAATCAGCACGCGACGCATGGATTTAGAAGGCTTGTATGGGCGGCCTTCATAGCCTTCCAGGTCGATAAACACCGGCTGTTCTGAATTCCCGGCGCGAACTGCTTTGATGACTGCCGTTATGGGCTGGCTTTGAACATCCTCAAAATTGAGCTGGTCTGACTTGGGAATAATTGTGCGTGAAAGGTCCATCAGAGAATTACCTCATCGTCATATTCATCATCCAGCAAATATGCCGGAACGTTAATTTCATTGGATGGCAGGACAATGCCTTCGTATTTCAAGGATTCATCTTCCATGCATTCTTTTATTTTCCAGAGGGCGGCAAACATTTGTTCGCGTCCCAGTTTTAATGATTCCTCGCCGATGTAATACATGCAGTTGCGATATGGAGCGGTATTTTCGATGGCGAAAAATGCAAACTGATTGCGCTCAATGCCAGTGGCGAGCTTGAGAACATAAAGATAGAAGGCCGCCTGTATGTGGTAGCGGTAATGACCAAAGGCGTTACTGAAACCGCGCTCTGTTGCATCCCTGCAACTCTTCACATCCAGCGGGTAGGGTGTTGTTTCTGACAACCGGTCAAATCGACACTTGAGGTCTAATCCTGTTTCAGGGCAGGTCACAAACATAGAAACCTCTGATTCCCCTTTCGTGTTCATATAATCCATGAAGTCTTCATTCATCCGTGACGACTCAAACATTCGGTTTACTGTCTCCACCTCGCTACCGACCAGGATATATTCAGGATTGGTCCAGGCCGCAGCGGTTTTGTATTCTTTCAGGCTTCTGGACGCCACGTCCGGCATCAACAGATAGTCTCTTTCGAATAAACCTGGCTCCAGTAGGGCTGAGTGAATTGCACTTCCCAGGTGAGCCGACCTACTGCCTTTGAATGGGTTAAAATACAGGTTTGCAGGGCTGACGCTTACCGCCTTGACCGATGTCGATCCGATTGCGTTATCGGCGTGGTATTCCTCATTGGGCATGCCGTAGTAGATGCCTGGTTTCATGCTTCATCCTCAATATCAATCTGGTGCTGCGCGATGACTTCTGCCACAAGATGAAGAAATGCCGCGGCGCGCTCCTGGAAGAATGTGTCATCATCAAATGCGCGAGAAATTGCTTGTTTGCTTGCACCCCGGCGCTGTAACTCAGACAGGCAAACGCCCTCAAGAAGGTGCTGCTTTAGTCCCTTCTCCAAATCCTCTGCCAGCTCATTTACCCGCGCCGCCTTCCCAACCTGCATCTGGTAATTAACCCAGCTTTGTTCTTCAATCCGGTCCTGTACGTGATAGGCGTTCATGATTACTCCTTCTGAGGCTCAGGTAATTTGACTGGTACGCCGAGGTCTTTCATCAGGCGAGCGAATTGCTCATCGGTCATATCGCGGCAACTCATTTCACACCCCGGCGATACCACGGCATGCTCACTGCTGCCTTCATCTGCTCGTTTGCAGCAATCCACATCTCAGCATTTCCGAGATAGCGGGCGATGACGGCCTTAACCTGAGCCGCCCGAAGTGCGTGATGGTTTATTTGCATAACAACCTCCATTGTTGAGCTGCGGCTTTAATCAGCCGGCGAACACGGCGCTGTAGTTCTGATTCAGGCGGGTAATAAGCGGACATGACGCCGCTACCCGCGAGCCTTAAGTGCATCATGGGGTAGGTTCCTTTGGTTGTGTGATTGCATAACTAAGCCGCCTCGGTGAAGCGACTGAGGTATGAAAAAACCCGCCGGAGCGGGTTAGTCGTCTTGCTCGCCTAGCAACTGGCTTAATTCCTCTGGCGTCGGTTTTTTCCAGTTAAGGATTTGACCGGTCTCGATATCGATATCAAGCTCCAGATAATCTCCATAGTGCTGTCCTGGAAAGCAGTCAGGAACATACTCATCCTCAATGCTTCGAACAGTATTCCCTGTCTCATCGAGAACATCTGCCGTAAACCTGTCGCACACCTTGATGCAGGTTTTTATGCGTTTAACATTTACCTCTTTTTTGAAGCTGACTTGTACTTCCATCCCCTTACCTCTGTTTGTATCGTGAGCCAATAAAAAGGCCGCCATTAGGCAGCCTCGAATCCCGTAACTTCTACCCGGCATATCGGGTACTTGTAGAGCTTGTTCTCATGAATGATGCGTTGTGCATCCTCCATCGTTTCAGCGTCATCGCAGAACTTAATGTTCTCTTCGCCGTCATCGAATTTTCCCGCCAGAATTGTGTAGACCATTTCCTCACCTCAAATTAACGAGCCGTTACCTGTTTAGATTTACGATGTCCCGCCGCAAATAACGCTATCTCCGGCAGGCATTGCCCTGACTCACCTGCTACGTAGTCACGAGGGAAATCAAGCGAAGTGGCTCGGTCTACCCTTGTGCTTTTCCGTGATTCTTGCTGTAACGCGTCCTGAGAAGCTTCAGCGCGTCGTTTAGCCATCAGCTCACCACGTTTCAGATAACGCCGTGTAACGCTGTTGTGTGCGATAAAAGTGGTCATACATCCTCCAGTGGTTGCTTTGGTGGTGTGCTGGGCTATTGCTTTTCTGCGCTCAAAGCAGCTTGGCGAGTCTTGCTTGCTTCCGTCTTGGTTAAGCGCACTCGCAGCGCTACTCAGGTGGCTTAGCTCGCATCTCATATGGCTCACCCAGCCACACCCCAAAGCAACTTCCTTTGGTCTCCCACAAGGGCGGGAGAAGTAACCCCATCAATGTTAAAGAAGCAGCCTGACATCATGTCTGGCGCGGCTGACTTCCGGTTGCCGCATCGATGTTTCGTTTCGATGGGATTAGTTTAATAAACGATAAACTTCCGCGTCAAGTAAATACTAAACAAAAAGGTAAACAAATCACTAAACATTTGAAGTGTCTAGTAATTTATATATTGAATGGGGGTTATCTAAAGAGGAAATTGATGGCGGACCCTACGAGTCCTATGGCTGTTCCAGTGATTATGGTGGCTTGAATGGCTCCGATGATGGTTGGCCAGCGCATCATGCGATGATAGTCATTAATTTGCTGGCTCCCCATGCCCATTTCTTTCATGCTGTTTACTGCCTGATGGGTTCTTTGCCCCAAAAAGAAAATGGCCACAAGAAACGCTAGCCCATAAGAAATCATGAATACATATTTATATTCCATGTAATTCAATGCTCCTTTAAGGAAGATTGGCTATTTTTGCGTCCACTACAACGCCAACGATCCGGCAATTTCCGTTTATCTCTGTCATAGGGTATTGCGGATTAAGTGGCTTCAAAAACCTACGTCCTGAGTCGATTACTAATTTCTTAAACGTTACTTCGTTTTCGCTATCAATCTTAGCCACGACGAGCTTTCCATTGCGAGGCTCCACATCTGGATCAACAAGAATGACAGTGCCCTCAGGGATGCTAAGCCCTGCTATGGCGGTCATGGAGTCGCCCTTAACATCAAGCCAGAAAGCCCTAGATGAGCAATCAACTGTAGTCTCAAGCCATCGCTCTATTTCTTGGTATTGGTAAGGCTCCACTGCTTCTGTCCATTGTCCCGCGCTAACCCAACTTATGACAGGGAATGCACCTTTAGGGTGATGAGGTGCAAACCCGGATACGTTACCTGGGGTTTCGCTGATTGGCTCTGAAAGGAATCCTGGCGACATGCCATACTCCTTCTCCAGCCTGGCTGCCCCCTTTTCTCCAAGAGAGCTTTTCCCGGTGATGATCTGGGATATGTAGCTCTTGTCTTTCGCTGGTAGCGTCCTCGTTGAGAACCACTCCTGCAAGCGCTGCCGCCGCGTGTCTTTGATATTCATTTCTTCATGATGATTAGCAATAACTAAATAAGCAAATACTTGACGAAGAGTTTAGTATTTAATAAACTCGTATTTGTACATAAGAGGTGACACATGGAATTAAAAACATATATCGACAGCTTGGAGCGAGGTAAGGCAAAGGAGCTGGCTGCATCACTTAGCATCTCCAGTTCATACCTCTCTCAAATGGCATCAGGGAAAACTGCCATCTCTCCAACTCGTTGCGTAGAGATTGAAAATGCAACGGGTGGCGAAGTTAGCAGGAAAGACCTGCGCCCGACTGACTGGTTCAAAATCTGGCCTGAATTGCAGGCCGCTTAGTAACACCGCTCTTTAACACTACTGGCTCACTTCTCCGCCCTTGTGGAGATAACAAAAGCGCATCAACGAATGCGCATAACTATCTATTTCACCAAGGAAAGTATCAACGATGGAACACGCAAGTAATAGCAAACCAACTCAACGCGATATCGACCGCGCCGAAACCGATTTACTCATCAACCTGTCTGCGATTACTCAGCGCGGCCTGGCAAAGATGGTCGGCTGTCATGAGTCGAAGATAAGCCGCACTGACTGGCGCTTTATAGCGTCGATTCTATGCGCATTTGGGATGGATTCTGACATCAGTCCGATAAGCCGGGCGTTCAGATGTGCACTGGAAGGAATTACCAAAGAAAAAGCCCCGATGAGCGGTAACTCATTCGAGGCCTGATGCAGAAAGACTGGATCAATCTACAGGAGTAATTATGAGTTCTCTATCGCAGCTTTACAAGTCCAAAGATAAAAACGGTACCGAGACGACAGTGAAGAAAACCTTCCTGGTGCCGCTGGCGGAGATTTACGTCGAACCCGGTTTCAACGTCCGTGAAATTGACCAGGTGCACGTCGAAGAATTCCGCGATGCGTTTATCGCCGGTGAGTATGTGCCGCCACTGGCGGTGCAGGTAACAGAGCAGGGCGTGAAAATCATCGACGGTCACCACCGGTATTACGGTGCGCTGGCGGCGCAGCAGTCCGGTACCGAAATACCGCGGCTGGAGTGCAAAGACTTTGTCGGCTCTGACGCCGATCGCATTGCCTTCATGGTTACCAGTTCCCAGGGTAAACCACTTACCCCTCTGGAACGTGCCGCCGCCTACCAGCGCCTGATTAACCAGGGCTGGGAACCGGCAGAGATTGCCAAGAAGGTTAAGCGCTCAGTGGCTGATGTCGATCACCATCTCCAGTTGCTGACCTGCGGTGACGAGCTGATTGATATGGTTCGCGCCGGAGAGGTTGCGGCGACAACAGCCGTCGCACTGTCACGCGAGCACGGCCCTCAGGCTTCCGCTGTAGCCGTCGAGCAGATGGGTAAGGCAAAGGCTGCGGGCAAGTCGAAACTAACGCGTAGCGCGGCGCTGCCGCAGTTTAACGCAACTAAGGCGCGAGAGTTCATCCAGCTAATCGCTGATATCGAATGGGAAATCACCATTCCAGATAACGCGAAAAAAATCCTCACTGAATATCGTGAGTTCATGAAAACAGCGGGGTGGGAGAGTGGGTCATGATCACACCAAAGGAACACAAAGCTATCACCCGGTTTCGGTTCATGAAATCGATAAACCCGAAGATAGGCGCAAAACTCCGCGCCATCCTGGAAGAGCTGAAACGCAAGGAGGCTAATCGTGGGTAACCTGGCAGAAGTAGTGCAACTGAGGCCGCACGTTGCGGCGGTGGAGCATAAAGTGGCTGAACTCGATGACGGGTACGCCAGACTGTCAAACACGCTGCTTGAAGCATACTCCGGGGCGGACCTGACCAAGCGTCAGTACAAAGTTCTCCTGGCAATCCTGAGAAAGACCTACGGATGGAATAAGCCGATGGACAGGATAAGCGATTCTCAACTTTCTGAGATAGCAAAACTGCCCGTCAAACGGTGCAATGAAGCAAAGTTGGAGCTTGTCAGGATGGGGCTTATCAGGCAGCAAGGCGGCATGTTTGGACCCAACAAAAACATCTCAGAATGGCGCATCCCTCAAAATGAGGGAATATCCCTCAAAACAGGGGATAAAACATCCCTCAAATTGAGGGAGTCGTATCCCTCAAAACAGGGGGACACAAAAGACACTATTCAAAAGAAAGAAAGACAAGTAAACACATCGTCATCTTGCGATGACCGTGAACCGGTTAAACCTGAAAGACGAAAAGCAGTTCGCATCAACTACGAAGAGTACCTTGAAGCCTACAACGAAATCGTTGGTGACAAGCTACCCCATGCTGTCGAAGCAAATGCGGAACGTCAGCGCAAACTCAAAAAACTCATCGACTCCCTCGCTACCAAAAACATCGACGGCTTCCGGGCTTACGTAGGAGCATTCATGCGCGCTGCCAGGCCATTCCACTTCGGAGACAACGATCGCGGTTGGGTGGCTAACTTCGACTACCTGCTCAGACCAAAGGTTTTAACTGACATCCGGGAGGGAACTCTATGAGACAGGATATCGAGGCCAGCGTTATCGGCGGGCTGCTGATGGGCGGACTAACTCCGGCAGCGAGTGAGGTGCTGGCGACGGTGCCTCCAGAAGCATTTTCAATCCCCTTGTACCAGACGGCATTCCGGGTCATCCAGAAACAAGCCGCTGTACGAAACCTGATTGATGGCCTGATGGTTGCCGAGGAATGCGGTGACGGACATTTCGCCGACATCATGGAGACTGCCAGGGCATGTCCGAGTGCGGCAAACCTGAGGGGCTACGCCGGGATGGTGACTGATGCCTACCAGCGCCGCCTTGTTTTGCAACTGATGGACGAGCTGAGAGGCCCCATAAGCAACGGAACGCTTGACCAGTCAACTCAGGCAATGGACGAGCTATCGAAGCGCCTGGGCGTCATCAGGAAGCCTCAGCAGCAGGTTCAACCTGTACGGCTTGGCGATCTGCTCACTGACTACACTGACACGCTGGAAAAAAGACTCACCAACGGCGAAGAGTCGGACACGATGAAGACGGGGATCGACGAGCTTGACGCCATTACCGGCGGCATGAACTCGGAAGACCTGGTTATTATCGCGGCCCGTCCTGGCATGGGTAAAACAGAGCTGGCGCTAAAAATCGCTGAGGGCGTGGCAAGCCGGAAGATACCTGGCAGTGACACGAAGCGCGGAGTGCTGATTTTCAGCATGGAGATGAGCAAACTCCAGATTGCTGAGCGAAGCATAGCCGGTGCCGGAAATCTGTCGGTGAGCGTTCTGCGTAACCCGGCGAAGATGGACGATGAAGGCTGGGCCAGGGTGTCGAATGGAATATCACACCTGCAGGACCTGGATGTCTGGCTGGTTGATTCTTCAAAGCTGACCGTCGAGCAAATCCGCGCGTTAGCAGAACGTCACAAGCAGGAGCATCCGCAACTGTCGCTAATCATGGTCGATTACCTGGGCCTGATTGAGAAGCCAAAAGCTGACCGCAACGACCTGGCGATAGCCCATATCTCCGGCAGCCTGAAGGCGCTGGCGAAAGACCTGAAAACTCCGGTCATATCGCTAAGCCAGCTTTCACGAGATGTTGAGAAGCGACCCAACAAGCGCCCTACCAACGGCGACCTCCGTGACTCCGGCTCCATCGAGCAGGACGCCGACTCAATCATCATGCTCTACCGCGAGGCGGTGTATGACGAGAACAGCCCGGCAGCAAAATTCGCAGAAATCATCGTGACTAAAAACCGTTTCGGCTCGCTGGGTACTGTCTACCAACGCTTCCACAACGGCCATTTCCTTCCATGTGACCAGGAAGAAGCGCGAGGGATGTGCACAAAATCCAACGAGCCGGCACGTGGCAAGAGATACTCCAAAGGAGCAGACGTATGACACCTGCAATGCAAATCATCATGAGCAGCAAATACCGTGAATTTCCCGACACGCTATTGACGCTGGAACTATGTCGGGCCATGGCACGGACAGAGCGAAGGAAAATTGGCGAGGCATTACGTCAATGCGCCCGGGTTAAAGCGCCTGAAGTTGCCAACAAAAACCTGCGCAGCACATTACAGGAAATGAGTACGAGCCTGTTTCCTGAGACCCAGATAACCCGCATCCGTGGATGTATCCAGAAAATGGAAACGGAATTAACACGGGAAATTGGCGACGTGGAAATCACCGAAGAAAACCTTCGCGAACTGGCCGCAATTGACGGTCGAGCCATTTAATTACTGAGAGGGATAGAGAGATGAGAGAGTTTAAAGGTACGCCGGGGCCGTGGGTTGCTTCAACTTCTGACAGAAGCATCGGCCCGGTGAGCAAAGATGATGACCAGTCATACGGGATGATTATTCCTGTTGCGTGGGTGGAATTCGATGGCAAGCCCGGACATCACCAGGCAGATGCTAACCTCATCGCCGCCGCGCCGGAATTGCTGGAAGCGTTGCAAGCAGTAGTGAGAGTTGCTGACCGTGAGACCGTAGAGTTTGATATGGCTCGCGCCGCAATAGCCAAAGCACTTGGGGATAAATCATGAAGATTAAAACAGCAGAGCTGAGCGGCAGGGCGTTGGATTGGGCGGTGGCTATTGCTGACCGGCAATTGGACGATTGTAGCGCGGAGGGAATGTCAATTCTTATTGATCGACAGAAGGCCTATCGCCCCGTTTTCGATTACTCAGGGAACTGGGAGAAGTGCGGGCCGTTGATTGAGAAGTTCAAAATAAGCTGCTATGCATCCGTCGACCCAGAAAATGGCAAGTTATATCACTGGGTGGCAGTCAATGAAAAATTGCCATACGCCAAACGCAGAGGGCACACCGCAGACGACCCAAAAATCGCCATCTGTCGAGCTGTAGTCGCCTCTAAGCTGGGTGATGAGGTAGACATTCCTGACGAGCTGATGGAGAGCCAGCAATGAACGAGGCGTACCTCCACTACGACCATGAGACACGAACCTATGTCCTCAGGCAGGGAGAAAGCAGGCAAGAATTCACCCCTGAACAATGGCGTGTGCTTTGTATGGCCGTTAACACCGTTCTGTCTAATTCAGTGTGGGATTTGCAGCACCTGCTCAAGTTCAGGAACTCCCGCATTGAAGAAATGAGAGGCGAATTAGAATTGCTAAAAGCTAAGCTGGGGGGCGCGTGATGAGCCGCGAATGCATGACGGATGAAAAAGAAATGGCGAAATTAAAATATGAAGTGCTGGAGGCACGCTTTCAAGCTTATTGCAAGCACGACGGCGGTCGCACTGGCAAGGGAGACGAATTCATGAGAATTTGCGCTATTTGTGGATGGGACACCACGAAGTGTCAGCACCGTAAAGCAGATGCATGGGATAAGCACTGCCGCGAGTGCGGGGCGAAGCTGATGGGGGATGCGTGATGTGGGTGCTTTTAATAACAATTGTTACATATACCGGAACTGGGGCTGCTAGTGCTGAATTCGTGAATAAAGAACTCTGCGAATCTGCTGGGGCTGCTTACAAAGAGAGCCAAGAGACCCAGTCACGGCGTGAGGTAAGCTACATATGCGTACCTAATAACCTGAGCGGACAATAACCGTCAGCCTACGCTGGCACTGGAGGGGATATGGAAGAGAGCAGAAAACAGTTTGAAGAAGCGTACTGGGATGAGTTTGGTCAATTTGAAGATGAGGAAAGGAGAGAAGTTTTCAGCATCTGCGAATGTGAAGGCGGCAGTTACTACAGGCTTGGTACTCGCACGGCGTGGTGGGCATGGCAGGCAAGCAGACAGGACGTCACTGAAGACAAATGGATTCCAGTGAGTGAGCAAATGCCGCCAGATGGTGAGTACGTCTTATGCGTAGATGACGAAAAAGCCAACGAGCACATTCCGGCGCATGACGATATTTACACTGCTGCGTGGGACCCTTTCCTGGGTAGTTTCACAACAAAATACTGGGGAGACTACGACTTTCTGAGTAAGGCTACGCCGACGCACTGGCACCCGCTGCCGGGAAGAAGTGAGGTCATCCGCGCCGCTGGCCTCCGCATTAAAGGGGAATAGGAGAGTATAATTGCAATTCGACCTGGTTAAACACCCAGGCGGCACTTTTACTCCAGCACATGACAGCGACCTCGAAAGGCTCCAGCGATTCAAAAACGGCGAGATGTACACCGCCGAAATCAAGTTATCCCGTAATCCCGCACATCATCGAAAGGTCTTCGCTTTCTTCAACTTCTGCTTTGCTCACTGGTCAGCCGAAAGGGCCGGGCTTGAGAGCATGGATGAGGTTAGCCAGTTCGATCGCTTCCGCAAGGACTTAACCATCCTCGCCGGATTCTATGAGCAGACGATGCGGCTTAACGGTGAAATCAGGACGGAGGCGCAAAGCCTCGCATTTTCAAACATGGACCAGGAGCAATTCGAGCGTTGTTACTCAGCGCTGATAAACGCCGCCATTAAACACGTGTTCGGTCGCACGAAAGACCCGAACATCCTCAATCAACTACAGAACTTCTTCTGAGGCGTATATGACACTGAGAGTTAGAGACATACCTCCCGGGGTTAAATTCTGCCTGGTGAGAAATGGGCATAAATTCACGATGATTAATCAGCATGAGGACCTGCACTATCTGTACCGAGTAATAGCTCATCCGTGGCATGGCAAAAAAAGCAGCTTATTAACGGAGAGAGAGTGGACTCTGAACGGGCAGAGCTATGTGAAGCCAGTCGTGAGGGTGCATTCATGACCCGACGAAGCCCGATAGAGCGAATTTGTGAGAACTGCATCTACCGCGTCACCCACCGCAAGAAACGCAAGCCAGAAGTAAAACCATCCGACATTCCCAGTTTCAATTACACCGCGCACCTGACCGACATCCGTTGGCTGCGTGAACGAGCACGGAGGAAGCATGGTAATAACCCGATACGGTGAAATAACATTCACTCACTTCATGGATAACCCATCATGGGCTGCGGCAGCTGGATATGATTTTAATTTTATCGACTGCATATCAGCCTCCGTGCATTGCACGTTCAACATTGGCAGCAATATGAAGGATGACCTCCTTGAGCTTCCTGATACCGAGGTTAGAGACCTCCCTGCATTTATGGTCAAGCTGCTTATCGGGCTATTTCTCCTAGGGGCAATGTTGTTTTGTTATCCAATATTTGCGATTGCGATTTTCATCAGATGCAAAAGCATGAGGAAAAAATACAAAGACGATTTCAATGAAACCGTAAGCCATAACCTGCGCACCTGGGCAGCCCGGGTTTATCGGAGGTCATATGCAAACACCTGACCCCTATCGCCAGTGTGAGCGAGACCTCGTTAACGCTGCTGGTTACTGCTGCGGATGCACAAAGCAACTCCACCCCAGCGAGACATACATCTGCGAACGTTGCGAGAAAGAAATGGCTATGTATCACGACCCGAACGGACTGATGAAGGAGGATGAAGATGTTCAGGAGCAATAAGTGGTTGAAGGCAGTAAGGGAAATAGAGTGCTGTGTGCTTTGCGGTGCTTATGGGGTGCAGGCTGCCCATCGTAACGAAGGCAAAGGAATGGGTATTAAAGTGGATGACAGCCTTACGGCGGCATTGTGTGAGGCGTGCCATAGCAGAATCGACAACGGCAAGGACATGAGCAGAGAAGAGCGACGCTCAGAAATGGATCGCGCTATCGTCCTCACCATTCAGAAGCTAACCAGAGACGGGAGGCTTTCAGTGCGATGAACGAATACAACCTCAAACTACCCTGGCCGCCCAGCGTTAACAGCTACTGGCGACGACGAGGAAGCCAGTACTACATCAGCAAGAAAGGCCAGCAGTACCGCAAAGAAGTTATCCAGATTATCCAAAGCAACAACCTTGATATTCAGACCGAATCCCGCTTACGCATCAAAGTCATCGCCGCAGTTCCCGACTCCCGGCGCAGAGACCTCGACAACATCCTGAAGTCACTACTCGATTCTCTCATCCACGCAGGGTTTGCGCTGGACGATGAGCAATTTGATGACATTCGCGTAATCCGTGGGCAGAAGGTTCGCGGCGGCAGCCTGGATATCAAAATCACTGAACTGGAGACAGCATGAATATTTACGAAAAGATAGACGGTAGCAAATACCGAAATATCTACGTAGTTGGCGATCTGCACGGATGCTACACGCTGCTCATGAAAGAGCTTGATGAAAGAAAGTTCGATACCAGGCAGGACTTGCTTATCTCTGTAGGAGACCTGGTTGACCGCGGCAGTGAAAACGTTGAGTGCATGGAGCTTGTAACTTTCCCATGGTTCAAAGCGGTGCGTGGCAACCATGAGCAAATGATGCTGGATGGGCTATCTGAGCATGGCAACGTCAACCACTGGATAGCGAATGGCGGCGGCTGGTTCTTCTATCAGGACTATGACAAAGAGCGCCATGCTAAAGCACTTTTGCACCTCATTCATGAACTCCCTCTGGTTATTGAACTTAACACTGCTGATAAAAAATTCGTCATCTGCCATGCAGATTACCCACGAAGCGAATATGAGTACGGTGCCCAGATTGATACCGAGAAGGTTATCTGGAATCGCGAAAGAATCAGCGAATCGATGGATGGAGAACTGAAAGAAATAAAAGGTGCTGACCTGTTCATTTTCGGGCACACCCCAGCTCGCGAGCCTTTGAGGTTTGCCAATCAGTATTACATCGATACCGGCGCAGTTTTCTGCGGAAACCTGACTATTCGCCAGCTGCAAGGGGAGGGAGCATGAACCATACAGTCAAAACCATTCCTGATTACCTGGTAGAGAACTATGGCAATCAGACAGAAGTAGCCAGGAAGCTCCAGTGTCATCGTAGAACGGTGAACAAATACGCATACGACAGAAAAGGTGAGCGCCATGCCGTAGTCAACGGCGTTCTGATGGTCCATCCAATGGGAAGAGGGCGCTGATATGGGCACCGTCACTACATTCGAAGCAGCTCAGCAACGTCAGTTCGATCGCAATCAACTTCAGCAGATAGACGAAGCCCTGGCCACAAACGAAGAAACCAGAAAACGACTGGAGATGATGCGAAGAGAGGTAATCAACCGACTGGGACTGAATAAGCCTGATGGAGATGCTGCCTGATGAGACTGGAATCTGTCGCCAAATATCACTCGCCAAAAAGCCCGATGATGAGCGATTCACCACGGGCTACGGCTTCTGACAATCTCAACGGTACTGATGTGATGGCAGCCATGGGGATGGCTCAGTCACAAGCTGGTTTCGGTATGGCTGCTTTCTGCGGGAAACATGAACTCAGCCAGACCGAAAAGCAAAAGGCGATCAGCTATCTAATGCAGTTTGCAAACAAGGTATCGGGGAAATACCGCGGCGTTGCAAAGCTTGAGGGAAATACTAAGGCAAAGGTGCTGCAAGTGCTCGCAACATTCGCTTATGCGGATTACTGCCGGAGTGCTGCGACGCCTGGCGCCAGATGTAAAGACTGCCACGGAACAGGCAGGGCGGTTGACCAGGTGAAAACAGAGCAATGGGGAAAGCTTGTTGAAAAGCAGTGCTGCCGGTGCAAGGGTGTTGGTTATAGCCGAATGCCAGCAAGCGCTGCGTATCGTGCTGTAAGCGTTTATATCCATGACCTGACACAACCTACATGGTCAAGGGCGATAAAGCCGCTGTACGACGCCATGGTGGCTCAATGCCACAAAGAGGAGTCATCTGCTGATGATGTCCTGGCTAAAGTTACACGATAGTAGCGCAATCGCCACGGATGGCATCATTTTAGCTGCATGATGTTGACATATTGAATAACATTGGGTAAATTTGACACTAATGATGGATAACTGTCATTCATTAAAGCCAGAGGCCAAAACCTTGGGCTTTTTTATTGGCAAATTCACAACCAAATTCCCATACCAGCAGCTGTATCTTTGGCTTAAAAGCCACTTCCCCCTACCAGCTTCGGCTGGTTTTTTTATTTCTGAGTCTGATGTTTATCCGGCTCTGTATTTCTCAGCCACCGCATGGTGGAGACTACGCAATGGCAAACACGGAACTGATTCCGGTGTTGCTGGTCGCGCTCATCATGACGGTGCTTGGCTCTTTGGCGAAGTTTCAGACAAGGCCAATCAGTGAAAAGGTAAGTCTGTCCAGTCATATGACCGTGTCGATCTTCGCCGGAATGATGATGGCTCTCTACGGGCTGGATAAACAATGGTCGCTTAACCTGATGGGTCTGGCCTGCGGCGCTGCCGGATGGCAGGGCGCTGCAATATTGAAAAGGCTGCCGTGGTTTAGCCAGACCGACAACGGTGACAATTATGGCAAGAACTGAAATCAGAGTCGGGCGATACATTATCGACTTCGTCCCGCTCTTATTCCTCGTGATAACCGCAATCCTATGCAACCAGCTGAATGACTCGGTAAAGACCAGTCATGAGGCTGTCAAGCTTGCAAACGACATGAACCGACAGCGAACAGCAGCAGAAATGCGTGCTCAGAAAGCAGAGCAATCACCTGCTGACGGTAGTTCGCTGAATGTGATCGTGATTCAGCCTGATGGTAAGCAGCGAGCCAGTTACACCGAACCAGCGTTTGCTGACGTAAACAAACCACTCTGAGGTACCCATGAGCCAGATTATTTCCATCCTCAATTTCGAAGAGGGTTACAGGTCTGCGCCTTATATCGACACTGAGGGTTATCCGACAGTTGGTACCGGGTTCAAGATTGGGCCAAAAGGCGTGGCGTTATCGAATTACACCTTCACGCTTCCGAAAGAAGTTAGCGATGTGTGGTTGCAGAGCCTGGTCGATACCACGATAGCGAAGATGAACTCGACTCCACTTATCCTGGCGGCTCTGAAGCAATGCAACCCACCACGCCGAGACGTGTTAATCAGCATGGCTTATCAGATGGGAGTTACTGGTTTGTCAGGGTTCAAGAATACGCTGGCTATGATTGCGGCTGGTAACTATACCGGTGCTGCTTCCGGCATGCTTGCAAGTTTGTGGGCTAAACAGACACCAAACCGCGCTGCTCGTCACGCAGAAGTTATGCGGACTGGTGAAATGGGCGCATACGCAGGGCTGCTGAAATGAAACTCGTCAACAACTGGAAGAGCGCCTGGCGCTGGTTCAGCATTCACTGCCTCTGGATAGCAGCCGCAATCCCTAACGTGTGGGCTGAACTGCCTTCTGACCTTAAATTAAGCATCCCTCCCGGCACAATGGGGTCTATCGCTGCGCTGGTAGCAATATGCGGGATTATCGGTCGTCTGGTAGACCAGGAGAAAAAGAATGGGTGAGTTAATCGGTTCATTCGGTAGCTACATTGCCGGTGCTGTAGCAATCGTGATAGGCCTGTTTCTGGCCTGGTCTGGAGGTAAGAGTAAAGGCACCACTGAGACCCAGGCTAAAGCCGACGTGAAAGCGGCCAATATCGAAACCCAGCAGGCCCAGCAGATTACCCAAAAGACGCAGGAAACAATACGGGTGGTGAAAGATGTCGAGCAAGATAACCAATCTCTGTCTGATTCTGCTGCTCGTGAGCGCATGCGTTCCTCAAAGTACCACTCAGCAGATTAGATACGTCGACAATTCCTGCACTGCATTCAAGCCAATCATCACGCACGGAAACGACCCTGATGTGATGGATGTGCGAACAGTCCGCGCCATCAACGCCCACAACGATACGTGGGACAGGTTGTGTGGCGAGCAAACTAAATAACCCGGAGACAACATGAACTTTGGTGATGCACTCGAAGCAGTAAAGAGCGGAGCGAAGATTTACCGCGAAGGATGGAACGGCAAAGGTCAGCATGTGTTTTTAGTGAAGCCACCTCAGTCAGCCGAGCCGAATGAGCCAAAATACGAAATGAATCTGGATGATACCTACGCCCCAGCCAGCAACCTGACTCCTTTCCTTATGCTGCGTAACTCCCAGGCAGCATATTGCGTGTGGGTTCCGTCTACAGGCGATTTGTTCGCCAATGACTGGCTGGCAGAACCAATCCAGTAGCCATTACAAAGCGTCCTATCCCGGGCGCTTGATAATGTCTATCTCAGGAGAGAAAGAAATGGCAATGTCAGCATGTCGTGTATTGCAGGCCAATGACTATGGCGCGATGAATCAGCAGTTGACCTCATCAATGAGCCAGGGCTGGAAGCCATTCGGACGCCTTATTGTTACCGACTCACCACGCGACTTCTATCAGGTCATGTATCAGGGCAATGACATCGACCTGGAAACCTACCAGAGCATTGTCTCTGACGGCGGCACAACGGCTGTCAGGAATAGTGCGGGCACAATCACCGATACGGGCACATTCTCTGTTTCGCAGAACGTCATTACTGCGGTAACGCTTCCGGCTACATCTACCATCGTCAAAAACAGCGACGCAAACATCACTGTACTGCCAGCATCCGGATCAACTCCGCTGCTATCAGCGCAGACAGCTGATGTGAGTGTTGGTGCACTGAATGGTGTACGCCTGGCGGCTGCTAACTCGGTGGTCAAGAACAACGATGCAGTAACGGTAGCTAACTCTGCCAACTCAGTGACAGCAAGCGGCACCGCTACTGTATCCACAAACGCAGTACAACGCGTCAGCCTTCCAGCCACTAACGCAATCGTATCCAACAGTCAGGTGCTGTCGATTCCTGTTACTGCTGGGATCCTGGTTGCTATTGGCACTGCGACACGAACAGTCACTCTCACGGTATCCGCCGGGGTGCCTACTGCAATCTCAATCAGCTAAGAGGTAAACATGGCAGGCAAAGATACTAAAGACCAATACGCAGAGCAGAAGCAGCAAGCTCTCCTTGATGCTGCGGTGACGCTGGCAAAGACGCCGGGGTTTGATGCTGACCAAATCAGCTACACCGTGCAGAAGCTCAAAGAGACACTGAACGATATCGTGTTCATCGACTGATTTATAAAGTTCTGCAAAAGGCATTCAATGAGTGCCTTTGACAGAATAAAAACACTGAATCCTGATGTGTTGGTATCGCCTCACACGGGATGGAAACAAACAACCCCAGCAGGAAATTCTGATATGGCAGGAACATCCACATACGATGCCGAAATCGCTATGGCTATATGCGAGCGAATCGCATCAGGCGAAAGCGTTAGACGTATCTGCATGGATGAGAATATGCCAGCGCAAAGTACCGTCTATAAATGGCTTGTTGAGAACGAGACATTCTCGGAGAAATACGCGCGCGCACGAGAGGTTCAGGCTGAATTTCTGGCAGAAGAAATCATTCACATTGCTGATGATTCATCTGGTGACCGGGTCGCTGATGAAGATGGCAATGAAAGAATGGATGCTGAGTTTGTCGCCCGTTCTCGCCTGCGTGTTGACGCCAGAAAATGGTACGCGTCCAAGGTTGCGCCGAAGAAGTATGGCGACAAGGTTACGCATGAGCAGAACATTACGATCACTGATTTGACAGATGCAGAACTTGATGCGCGGCTGAAGGAGCTAACCAATGCACAACCTCAGCCGGGAGCAGAAGATTGAGCTAGTCAGGCTCCTTGAAGAGAAACAGCGCCGCAAGAACGTTTACCGGTATCGCAACTTCTACCAGTCTCGTCATCCATGGCAAAAGAAATTCATCGCCAGCACGAAAGACTATTCCCAGTCAGCGCTTATCGCTGCTAACCGTGTTGGCAAGACGGAGACGGCTACCTATATCGACGCCATCCATGCGATGGGTGATTACCCTGACGAGTGGGCCGGACACAAATTCGACCACGCCCCGCTGATATGGGTGCTTGGTTACTCCGGTGAAAAGTGCCGCGACCTGTTGCAGACGCCAATTATTGGCAGGAAGACAGATAATGGATGGGAAGGCGGGCTGATACCCGGTGAGTTAATCGTCGGTGTTGAGGCGATGACCGGTACGCCAAACGCAGTCCGCTCTGTCTACGTTAAGCACAAGTCAGGTTCGACATCAAAAATACAGTTCTGGTCGTACTCACAAGGCCAGCATGCATTGATGGGAGACAGCGTTGACTGGTTTCACATCGATGAAGAACCAAAAGACCCTGACATATTTCCCCAGGTGCTGACGCGTACCGCTACTGGTGACAAAGGTAACGGCGGTCGCGGAATTCTGACGTTTACGCCTGAGAACGGGCGGACTGATTTGGTTATCGGATTCATGGATAACCCGAGCGTGGCCCAAACCTGTATGAATGTCGGCTGGGATGACGCTCCACACCTCAGCGAGAAGATTAAAGCTGAGCTTCTCGCTTCCTTCCCTGCTCATCAGCGCGATATGCGAACAAAAGGTATCCCGATGCTTGGACATGGTCGCATCTACGACATCTCTGATGACGAGATTATCTGTCAGCCATTCGCTTGCCCGGATCACTTCTTCATCATCGACGGCCAGGACTTCGGATGGGATCACCCTCAGGCACACATTCAGCTTTGGGAAGACCGTGATGAAGATGTCATCTACGTCGCTCACGTCTGGAAAGCCAGGCAGAAGAAAGCTGATGAGGCGTGGAGAATCGTTAAGCCCTGGGCAAAGGATGTTCCCGTCGCATGGCCTCACGATGGAAGCCAGCATGAGAAGGGCGGCGGCCAGCAGGTGAAAGAACAGTACAAGGCTGAAGGGTTCAAGATGCTTGGCGAGCACGCAACCTGGCCTGATGGCAACAACAAGGTTGAGCCCGGAATTCATGAAATCCGTGAACGCATGCTTGATGGCAAGTTCAAGGTGTTCAGCACCTGCACCGACTTCTTCGATGAGTTCAGAATGTACCACCGTGATGAGCACGGGAAGATTGCAAAAACCAATGATGACGTACTCGATGCGGTTCGCTATGCGTACATGATGCGCAGAATGGCAACACCTAAGTACCGAATCGCCTCACCTCGCAACAAGCCTCGCATGGCAAACACCGAATACAACCTCTTTGGGTGAAATATGAGTGAAGCACTGAAACCAATTACGCAGGTCATCGGTGGCGTAGGCAGTGTGCTGGGTCTTGGCAGCACCGCGACACCGACAATCAAACAGGCTTCTTCAGTAAACACTGAGGATGCCATTAACCAGGCTGATGACCTGTTGCGACGCCGTTCGCGTCAGGGCGTCAATGCGAACATCCTTTCCGGCGGTAGCTCGAACACAATCTCAGCTTCCTCTACAGGTCAGAAAACACTACTCGGTGGATAAGATGGATAAAAGCCAGGAGGAGATGCTGAACCAGATTATGCGCGATCAGTCCTCCATGGAGACATCGCGTAAGACCTGGGAGCAGCATTGGGAAGAGGTTGCAGAGCGATGCCTGCCGCGAGCATCAGGATTCACCAGCAAGAAGCAGGACGGCACCAAGCGCAACGAGAAGGCTATTGATTCAACGCCAATCCTCGCCCTTGAGCGTTTCGCTGCGGCGATGGAGTCTGTTATTACCCCGCGTACGCAGACGTGGCACGGCCTACAGAATGAGCGCTTTGCTGATGACAATGAGGTGCAGCGGTATTACGAAGAGTGCACCAAAATCCTGTTCCGCATCCGCTACGCCCCGCAAGCAAACTTTGCCAACCAGATGAGTGAGAACTACGTCTCCATCGGTGCGTTCGGCAATGGGTGTGTGTTTGTCGATGAGGTTCCTGGCAAAGGAACCAGGTACATTACCTATCCGCTGCAGGAAATCTACTTCGAGGAAAACTATCAGGGTCTGGTCGATCTGGTTCATCGCAAGTTCTGTCTGACGGCGCGCCAGGCGGTGCAGCAGTTCGGTAAAGACAACCTGCCTGAATTCATCAAGACAGCGTCTGAGAACTCACCGCTGACCAAGTACGAGTTTGTTCACCGTGTCTGGCCTAACGATGACATCCGCTATGCCAATGGTGAGCCGGTATCCGGGCCAGATGGCATGCCGTGGAAATCGGTATACATCAGCATTTCAGGCAAGAAGATAATCCGTGAGAGCGGTTATCACACGATGCCTTACTGCATTGCCCGGTATTACAAATCACCGGGCGAGACGTACGGTCGCGGACCAGGCATGACGGCGCTGCCCGATATCAAAGTCCTGAATGAGATGAACAAAGAGACGCTAATCGGCGCTCAACTGGCTAACCGTCCACCGGTGCTGGTTGCTGATGATGGCGCTCTCGATGCGTTCTCTCTGGTGCCTGGTAGCATCAATTCTGGTGCAGTGAGCTCAAGCGGTAGTCCTCTGGCGGTGCCATTCAATACTGGTGCTCAACCGCAGCTTGGCCTTGAGATGATGGACCAGAAGCGGCAACTGATTAACGACATCTTCCTGGTTACGCTGTTCCAGATTCTGGTGCAGAACCCGCAGATGACAGCAACAGAGGCAATGCTTCGCGCTCAGGAGAAAGGACAACTACTTGCGCCGACCGCTGGTCGCATTATGTCCGAGCAACTCGGCCCGATGATTGAGCGTGAGGTCGATATCTGCGCCCGAATGGGTCTATTCCCTGACCCGCCTCAGCAGTTGATTGATGCCGGTATGGAATTCGACATCGACTACAAATCACCGCTTATCAGAATGCAGATGAGCGATGAGGCTTCTGGTATCGCTCAGACATTGCAGATGGCTACCAGCCTGGCTCAGTTCAAGCCGGACGTAATGAACCTGTTCAAATACGGCGACATCATGCGTGAGTTTGCCGACATCAATGGCATGCCTCGTTCACTGGTCATCGACGCAGATGAAGAGCAGCAAATGCAGGCAGCCCAGGCTCAGCAGCAACAACTCAGCAATCTGTTACAGGCAGCACCTAACCTGGCAACTGCGGCAGATCGCCTTGCATCAGCAGAGCAGAAATTCAACACGCCTCTCCCGGCCCCTCAGTAAGAGATAACCCATGTCGATTAAAGACCGTCTGTTTCAGAACAGGCGCGACCTGCTTTTGTCTCGCGCTTACCGAAACGTCTTCGGTGTGAGTGGCAGCAGGAGCAAGGAGCAGGAGGCGGTCATCGCTGACCTGATGAACTTCTCAAAGCTGCTCGCAAGCTCTGTCGCCATCTCAAAGCAGTCAGGAACGGTTGACCCGCTGGCAACAATGCTGAGCGAGGGTCGCCGGGAAGTGGCGCACCGAATCATCAACTTCACGACGCTGGACGATACGCAAATCCTCCTGGCGATTTCGAAACTAAACGAGGCACTAAACGAGAATGTTTAAGCTATCCGATTACTTTCACATCAAGTGCGATCTGGCTGGAGCTGAAGGAGCACCAGGCGGAGAGCCAGCACCGGCGGCAGCGCCTGGTGCATCATCTCCTTCACTGCTTGGTGGCGACCCTGCGCCATCGTCAGAACCGGCTCCTGCTCCTGCGGCAGTCGAGCCATTCCTTAAGGAGTTGCCCGGCGCTGAAGACAAGGACGGATGGAGCGCGCTGTACGCGAAACTTGGCCGCCCTGAGACAGCAGAAGGCTACGAGCTACCGGTACCAGAAGGTGACGCGGGCGAGTTCGCCAAAACCTCTTCCGCCTGGATGCATGAGGCGGGGCTGAACAAAGCCCAGGCCCAGTCGCTTGCTGGTAAGTGGAATGAGCACGTTGCCGCACAAAACGCCGCGCAGCAGGCAGCCATCCAGAAGCAATCCGAAACGGACATGGCCTCTGTTAAGCAAGAGTGGGGCGCTAACTTCGAAGCGAACAAAGCGATCGTATCCCGCGCCGTAAACGAGTTCGCGCCGCCTGAGTTTGTGGAAATGCTCAGCAAGTCAGGCCTCATCAACAGCCCAATCATCACAAACATGTTCCTCAAAATCGGCAATGCCATTGGCGAGGACAAATCAGTTTCATCACCAAAAGGCTCTCCGCAGGACGGCGAGCAATCACTTGCTCACCGACTCTGGCCGGGCATGAGTTAACACAACTGGAGAAACATCAATGGCTACACTTTCTGGAAAGTACACTCTTCTGGATGTGGCAAAAACTCTTGACCCGAATGGCAGCACTGCTGCGGTGGCTGAGTTGCTGTCACAAGAAAACGAAATGCTGATGGATATGCCGTGGTACGAGGGCAACCTCCCTACCGGGCATCGCATTACGACTCGCACTGGTTTGCCTGACGTAATCTTCCGTAAGCTCAACGCCGGTGTGCCGCCAAGCAAGGCGACTACCGCGCAGATTGATGAAGCGTGCGGCATCCTGGAAGCACGCTCTGAAATCGATAAAGACCTGGCCATGCTGAATGGCAACACCGGTTCATTCCGTCTCCTGCAAGCTAAAGGCTTCATGGAAGCGATGAACCAACGCATGCAGCAGACCGTTCTTTACGGCTCAACTGAAACCACCCCGGAAGCATTCCTGGGCCTGGCTCCTCGCTTTGGCTTTGCGCCGACCAACTCAACGGCTGCGCCTAACAAGGTCAACGTTATCGATGCTGGCGGTACCGGCTCAAACAACACCTCCATCTGGCTGGTAGGCTGGGGCGCCAACACTGTTCACGGCATCTACCCGAAAGGCTCTCAGGCTGGTCTGATTCACAATGATCTGGGTGAAGGTGATGCGTTCGATGCTAACCAGAACCGCTACCGTGCATTCATGGATCAGTATCAGTGGAAGTGCGGTATTGCTCTGCACGACTGGCGCTATGTTGTGCGCATCGCGAACATCGACGTTACCGCGCTGACTAAAAACGCCGCGACCGGCCCTGACATCATCGACCTGATGACCCAGGCCGTTGAGAAAATCCATAGCCTGACTGGTGTCACGCCGTCTTTCTATGTCAACCGCACCGTTCGTTCATTCCTGCGTCGCCAGACCGTGAACAAAGTTGCAGCCAGTACGCTCGCCTATGACGAAGTCGGCGGCAAGCCAGCTCTGCGCTTTGGTGAAGTTCCTGTCCGTCGCGTTGACGCCCTCAACATCGCTGAAGCTCGCATCGTCTAATAAGGAGCAATCATGTATCTCGATAAGCAAGCTGAGTTTTCTGACACTCAGGCGGTGACTGCGACAGCAATCTCCACCAACGTTATGGACCTCAACACGGCATTCAACTACAACACCTCTGTCGATATTGGCACTGGTGAGGATGTCTATCTGGTAATTCAGTCTGACGCCGCTGCCACCGCTGCCGGTGCTGCAACAGTTGTCGTTACTCTGGAATCCTCTGCGGCCGCAGGGCTGACAAGCTCTAACGTCCACTGGACAAGCGTTTCCTGGGCGCTTACTGACCTTACCGCAGGTAAAACCCTGGCGGCTATCAAGCTGCCAAGTGGCATTAACCTGCCGTATCTGCGCTACCTCGGCGTCCGCTACACGGTATCTACCGGACCACTGACCGCTGGCTCTTTCTCTGCGTTCCTGGTCAAAGATATCCAGGCGTGGCGCGCATACTCTCGCAACTACACCGCGTAACCAAAGGGGCTTCGGCCCCTTCTTTTTTTGGTGAGATATGGCTACCAGAATCGGAATCATCAACAGAGCGTTAACAAAACTCGGAAGTGATCGGCTGTTGAACGAGGGTGACGATAACGCCGCATCTCGCGCAGTAGAGGCCATCTATGACGGCGTGCTTGATAGCCTGCTTCGCTCATATCGCTGGTCATTTGCTATCAAACGAAAACAACTGGCTCAACTGACAGAAACACCTGTCTATGGATACCAGTTCGAATACCAACTACCTGCTGACTGCATCAGGATTGATGCGATCACCGACTATGCGCACCAGGAATGGAGTTGCCACGGCTGGGAAAGTTACAGCCTGCCGGTGCCGAGATATCAGGTGGAAGGTAGAAGTATCCTGACGGACATGGACACCGTGTTTATTAGATACGGTGCGCGCATGCCAGACCCTACAACATACGACGAAGCGTTTACTGAGGCCTTCGCATGCAAGCTCGCTGTCGAGCTTTGCGAAACCATCACGCAGTCGTCAACGAAGAAACAAGCCGCGCTGCAGGACTTTGACATGGCTCTCAAGGCGGCTCGCTCAGCCAGCGCCATTGAGCGCCCACCAATTCAGCAGCAGGAAACATCCTGGTTTACCGCGAGGTTATAAATGCCATCCACATCTCCCGCCATCAACAGTTTTAACGCCGGTGAGTTTTCCCCGCTGATGATGGGGCAGACTGATTTTGTTAAGTGGAAAAGCGGCTGCAAGAAGATGCTGAACTTCATCCCCCGATCTCAGGGCCCGGCAGAGCGCCGCGGGGGGACATACTTTGTCAGCGAGATTAAAAACTCGGCTAACAAGGTGTGGCTGGCTCGGTTTGAGTACAACACCACCCAGGCATTCATCCTGGAGTTCGGGCCAGGTTACATTCGTTTTTTCTCCAATCATGGTGTAGCGCTGGATGGCAGCAGCAACCCGCTTGAGGTTGCTTCGCCTTACTCAGCATCCGACCTCACCAATGGCGACGGCGGGTTTGGCCTGTCGATGGTGCAGAGCGGCGATGTGATTTACATCTGCTGCCACACTGGCAATGTCCCGCCGTACAAACTGTCTCGCATCAGCAATACCAACTGGACAATGCAGCCGTTCGACTATGCGGCGGCCATGGGGCCATTTGCTAACATTAATTCAGATCGCACCGCGACGGTTTACACCGACCAGTATCTGATTTGGTCAGCAGACGGCGCAACCAGGCCAGACGGAACACCAACGACAACCAGCCTATGCACCATCACCTCCAACACGTCAATTTTTGAATCCGGCCATGTCGGCTCGCTGTTTTATATCGAGGTATCGACTGACGTCACCGATGATGCGGTGGTTGGATACGAGGGGCGCATTCAGGCCTGGCAATCAGACACCGATTACAACACCGGCAGGTTTGTCCGCTCTGACGGTAAATATTACGAGGCTCTCAACTCCAGAACCGCCGGGAGCACTCAGCCAACATGGACATTTGGCGCGCACTCTGACGGCAACAACGGCGTGAACTGGCGATTCTCTAATGGAGGCTGGGGCGTTGTTCAAATCACCGCAGTCAACTCAGCTACTGAGGCTGTCGGGAAGATTGTCAGCGAGCTAACCCCATCGGTGCGCACAACTACTGGTAAGACATTCAAATGGGCATTTGGCGACTGGTCATATGCCAAAGGCTTCCCGACCAAGGTTGGCTTTTACAAAAGCCGCCTGGTGTTTGCCGGTCGCCAGAAACTCTGGTTCTCAGTGGCATCTGACTTTGAGAACTTTACCCCGATGTCTGACGGGTTCCAGGTGCAGGCAGATGACGGCATCAACGTACAGATTGAGGCTGATGCAACCAACACGATTCAGTGGCTGGCCGCGAGTAGCTCTCTGATTATCGGTACCGCGAGCAGTGAGTTTTCATGCTCACCTTCAACCACCACCAGTGGGTTCGGCCCGGACAACATCCAGATTGTGCAGGAGTCGCATTACGGCTCGAAGGGCATTAACTCTGCGATAGTGGGTGACACTGTTATGTTCGTTCAGCGCGCAGGACGTAAGGTTCGCGCTGTCACTGCGGACGCCTCCAGCGGCTCTTATAGCTCGGTGGATTTGTCTGTCATTGCAGAACACATCACGTCAACCGGCATAGTCAATTTCGCCTGGCAGCAAGAGCCTGATTACGTGTTGTGGGTAGTGCTGACGGACGGAAGCCTGGTCGGCCTGACGTATAACGCTGAACAGGAAATCACTGGATGGCACCGGCACACGGTGAGCGGATTTGTTGAGGCTGTCTCAACCATTCCTGACCCTGCTGGCGAGCGAGATGATTTGTGGCTGGTTGTCAGGCGCACCATTAACGGCGTGCAGCGCCGCTATGTTGAGTATTTGCATGCAACATGGGATGCGAACACTCAGCCTCAATCGCAGGCCTTCTATGTGGATTGCGGGCTGTCTTACAACGGCGCTGCGGTAAGCACTCTCAGCGGATTGTCACACCTTGAAGGGCGCACGGTATCCATTTTGACAGACGGTGCTGTTCATCCTGATCGCGTTGTTTCCGGCGGCGCGGTGTCTCTCGAATGGACGGCAAGCGTTGCGCACATCGGCCTTAGTTACCGGTCTGAAATCGTCACGCTTCCCCTTGAAGCTGGCGGCACCGCAGGCACTGCGCAGAGCAAAACCAAGCGAGTAAACGAACTGGCAATCCGGTTTGTGAACACGTTGGGCGGAAAGACGGGGATGGAGGGAAGCATGTTCCTCGACACAATCCCTTCGCGTGACTTCCATGACCTGATGGACCAGGCACCAGGGTGGTTTACGGATGATCGCAAGATGGTTATCCAGCCGCAGTACGACACCAACGCCTGCATACGCGTGGTGCAAGACCAGCCGTTGCCGATGACGGTATGCGCAATCTACCCACGTGCATGGACATCAAGCGAATGAAGATAATTGATTTCGAACCAGAGCATGTCCTGAAAATTAAACCGCAGAAAACGCAATCATACATGAACCTCACCCTTGAGTATGGACAGTACCTGGCGACGGGTAACTGCTTTACCGGGGTGCAGGACGGAAAGATTGTCGCCATCGGCGGGATACTTCCTGTTTATGCAGGGCGTGGGTATATGCACATGATCGTCTCTGAAGATATCCCTCACCAGTGGATAAAGCTATACAGGGCGGCCCGCAGGCTGATAGATGCCGTCTCTGATGATTATGTGAGGCTTGAGACGATGAGCGCTTTCGGTGATGCAGACAGGTGGCTCGAGCTTCTCGGCTTCGAATATGAAGGCGTCCTGAGGCGTGTCATGCCTGATGGGTCAGATGCAAAATCATACAGCATAGTGCGGGAGGAATCATGCAGGCTTTAGCACCGGCAGCAACAGCCATTGGCTCAGCGCTTCCAGCTGCTTCTACTGCATTGCCATGGCTGGCCGGTGGTGCAGCAGCTCTAGGGGCAATCAGCAGCATTACTCAAGGCTCAGCGCAGGCAAAGCAAAGCAACATAAACGCCAACCTGCTCGACAAGCAGGCGCAAAGCGTCGCACTTCAGACAGGATCTCAGGTTGGGCAGATTCGCCGCCAGGGTGCAGAAGTAGCAGGGCAGCAGGCGGTGGCATTTGCAGATAACGGTACCGGCACCGGTGGAACCAATGCCCTGATACAGCGTTCGTCAGCTATCGACACTGAGCTTGATGCGGCCAACGCCGATTATAACGGGCGCGTTCAGATTGCAGACCTTGGCAACCAGGCCAATGCAATGCGCCTGAGTGCGAAGAATCAGAAGCCTGGTCTGCTCAGCCTGGTTGGTGGGGCTGCGAATACGGCTGGCGCTTATTACGGGACAAAATCACTCTTAAAAGGTTAAGAAATGGCAAGAATCCCCGTATATCAGAGCCAGGTAGGCATACGCGCTGGCGGAAATTCACCGGTGCGCTATCAGACAGAATCGACTGATGCGCAGATATTCCAGCAGGGAGTGGGCAGCATTGTTGACGCTGGCACACGGCTTGCCAGACAGCAGCAGGCGGTTCTTGATACAAAAAATTTAACTGACTTTGCAAACGCTCAGTCTGCTTTGTCTGATTCCCTGAACACCGCCAGGCAGCAATCACGCACTGGTGTGGACTACATCCCGGCGGCGTCCACGATCGCGAAGCAGCACGAAGAGGATTTCTATACTGCTCACCCTGATATGTCAGAGCAGCAGAAGTCAGAATATGCATTGCGCTGGGCTCAGTTGCGCGGCAACGTCCAGACAGAGGCGATCAACTGGGGTCAGGGTCAGGCCAAATCCATTTCGGTAGCCAACCTGGAGGATAGCGCGGCGGCGGTCGGAAATACCATCCTGCAAAACCCTACCCAGGCCCGTTCGCTTGCCGATGCTCATCTTCAGGCTATTGACCAGAGTGACCTTGACCCGGCGACAAAGGCGCAGTTAGCCAGCCGATCGCGCAATATGTGGGCCCTGGCGGCGGCGCAGTACGGTATTAACAGCAACCCTCAGCACGTCATTGATCAGGAAAGCTCTTTCAAGTCTGCGCAGTCCGTTGGCGCTGGAGACGGCGCATCTTTACCAGGTGGCTCACCGGGAACCCTTGCAGTACGCAACAACAACCCGCTGAATATCCGCACCGGTAATAACGCATGGGCTGGCAAGGGCGCAGACAACGGCTCAGGGTTTGAGAACTTCGACACTGCAGACCATGGTTTTCGTGCTGGCATCAAGCTGATTAAGAACCACATCAGCAACGGTGACAATACGTTATCTTCGTTGATCAGGACGTGGGCCCCGGCATCGGACAACAACAATCCGGCTCAGTACGCTCAGGCGGTTAGCCGTGACACTGGTATTCCTGTCGATGCGCAACTCAATCCAAATGATCGGCAGCAGATCACCTCTGTCGCCAGAGCGATGGCAAAGCAGGAGGGTTACAACTCGCCTGTATCTGACAACCAGATAAACCGGGCGTGGGATTCGGTTAATGACCCAAGCCTGCTTGCTCCCGGCGTTCCGTGGGGACAGTTAACCCCTCAACAAACCCAAAGTGTGATTAATCAGGCGCAGGCCAAAGTTGACCAGCGTAGCGCGCAAACACGGATGCTCATAGAGCAGCAAATGCGGAATGACGCAGCGCAAGTTGAGCAGGGAATCCCGGTTAATAACCCGGTGTCGCGCGAGTCATGGATGGCGACAGCGCCATCTGATGCCACGCCGCAGCAGATTGAATTGCTTGGGCGGCAGTATGACAACTATCAGCTTCAGATGGGTTTGCAGGGCGTCTATTCCGACATTAACACGAAGTCGGCGGCAGATGGTCTGGTCTCAGTGCAGGCGATCAAGCCGGTTGGCGGAGAGGAAAACTTTGCCACTAAACAGCAGGCATATCAGCAGGCTCAGCAGCGATATCAGCAAGTGATTAGCGCGCGAGAGAAAGACCCTGGCGGCTGGTTGTCGCAAAACTCACCTGATGTTAAATCTGCCTATGCTGCCTATGCGCAAGACCCATCCCAGGGCGCGGCTCTCGCTCAGACGATCATCGCCGCAAAAAACAGTCTTGGAATTCGCAGCAAGGACATTCTGCCTGACGTGATGACCAATTCTATTTTGCAGGAGATCGACAACAGCAAAGAGCAGAGCGTGGCAACTATCCAGTCTGTCGGCGCGCAGTTCGGTCAGTATGCGCCTCAGGTGATGGAGCAGATTCAGAAGAAGGCAGGCCCTGTATTGCAGGTGGTCATGGCCACGGCGAATCCTCGGGCGGCAAACGCCTTGTGGCAAAGCCGCAATGTCAAAACCACTGACCTGCGCGGTGGCATTGAGAAGCCTTCTGCTGATAGCGCTGATTCAGCCTGGAGCGAGCAGTCGAAAGACTTCGCCGGCACGATGACTCTGCAGCCAGGAGGCACATCAGTGTGGAACAACTTCAACGAGCAGGGTAAACGCCTCACGTACATCAACGTTCAGCGCGGCATGTCTCCGTCCGATGCGGCCAAGCAGGCTTATCAGGATGTTCTCGGCGAGCAGTATCAGACCGGCGGCACATGGCGCATGCCGAACAAGTACGGGCTTGATTTGCGCGATGTCAGTGATGGTGCTGACAAGTATCTCGATTCGCTTACTGCTGAGAAAATCATGCCACTCATCGGCGACCCTCGCTTACCTGCTGAAGTAAACCAACAGCAGAGCATATCGAGAGTCAAGGATAACGCTCAGTGGGTGACGAACAGTGATGAGTCCGGGCTGACCCTGACGCTGAATGGCCTTCTGGTCAACGGAGCAGACGGCCATCCCATCACCGTTTCGTTTACTGACCTTTCCAAGCTTGGCGCTGAAAACCGCTCAGGATGGAACAGTGTTGTTAAGTTCTCACAAACACCAGTCACCTACACACCAGGCCAGTCCAAAAACTACTCTGTCGAAAGCCAGAGAAACCGTTTAATCGACATCATTCAGGGCGGACAGCAATCCGGAAGGTAAGATGACAATTTACACCGAAAGCCCTGGGCAGGGCATTAACCAGCCAATCAGTAACGTACCATCAGGGCTTGGTGAGTCGCTTTTATCTTCTCTTGGCCAGGGCTTTGATGAAGGCCCGGTAATGTCAGGCATTCGTTTTGCGCAGGCGGATGTGCTTGCTAACGACACAAACGCAAAGGTTGTGAGTAAAAGCGATGCCGACGCTCAGTTAAAGGAATATGGCGTAAAGAGCATTACTGTTCCTGACACCGGTGTAACGCAGACATTTTTGGATCACGTCATCGGCGAGCGAAAGGATTCGCTGGCAAAGCAGCAGGTGGCATTATCTGCACCATCTGGGTGGGTGGCGACACCGCTTAACTTTGTGGCAAGTCTGGCCGGTGCAATGGCCGACCCTGGCAACGTAGCACTGGCGTTTGTTCCGCTGGGTGGCGAAGTCAGGGCGGCCAGTACGCTTGGTAGATTTGGGGAAAGGTTGGCGGTGGGGGCGAGAGTAGGCGCAGCTCAGGCGGTGGCTACTGTTCCGTTTACCGCGCAGGCGGCAGCGGCAGAAGGCAGTGATTTCACATACGGTAACGCGCTGGAGAGTACATTCTTCAACACGCTGGCAGGTGGGCTGATGCATGCCGGTGGCGGTCTTATCTCTGACGCCATCAGGGCCAGGCGTCCGGCGGCTAATGAGGCTTTAAGTTCTGAGCCTTTATCTACCGCCAGTGAGGCTCAACCTACTCCGGTGATGACTCCTGACAACGTTCCAGAAGGCGTGAACATCCCTGAGGAAGGAACTACAGCAGACCTTGCGACAGCCGTATCCAGGGATGCTGAAAGCTATGCTTATAGCCGTGCCTACAATGACGTGGTGCCAGAGTACATCACCAGGCAGCAGGAGTTGCAGGCGGGGCTACTGGATAATGTTGCAGACCTTCGCAGGGAGATCGCATCGAACTCCCGCGCGGCTGACGCATTAGACGCAACTCTATCTGATCGCACCTCTCAGTATCAGTCTCGACGAATGAAGTATCGCGATGCTCGTAATGCCGCAATGCGTGATATCCAGGCAGAGAAGGATGCTCTGGCATCCAGGAACCAGGAGATCAGTGATTCACTTCAGCAGCATGCGCAGGCTGAGCGAGCGCGTGGCAATGAGGCCGCTATCTCTCGCGGAGAAATCCCTGACGAGTTGAGAGTGAGCATTGATGAACGGGCTCAGAAAATACGCAGCGGACTTCAGTTATCACCGGTATCTGGCGCTGTCAGAACGGCGGCCGCCGCAATAAGAGAAGCTGATTGGGTAGTTAACCAGCAGGCATATCGTGCTGCGCTGGCTCACATGATGGATGGCAGATCTCCTGATGTCGAACCGTTCTATGACCTGCACAAGCCTGCGTTGCGTGAGCGCTCCATACAGCGCATTCAGAACCCGGTTCGCGCTGCGGATGAAGGCGGCAGGTCGGTGAGTGAAAGCGCTGACCGTGTATGGCGAGACACTCAAAATCCCGACCACGAAATCACGGCCGCCATTGATGACCTCGATAATGAGATCAACATTAGCGATGCGCTGCTGAACGACATTGCAACCAACAACCCTGAGGCAGCGGCCAGCATGCGGGAGAACATCACCGCAATCCGAGCTGAGGCTAACGATGATTCACTTGGTAAAGCCTTCCGCGCTTTTGCTTCATGCATGATTAACCGGGGTCTTTAATGGCTAACGAATTTCTTACTCAGTGCGAAGTGGCGGTAAACACCGCCGCCGGGCGCAAGCTCTCCGAAGAGGAAATGGAATCCCTCGTTCGTGACATGAACGACACTACCAATCGCATCCTGGCTGGTAATGAAGCACTGTCACTTGAAGAGGCGGCATTGCGCGCGGCAGATGAACTGACCAACGCCGATAAGCTTGCCAAGACCATTGAGGCGCGCAATAAGGCGCTTAATACCCGCATCGCCGCCCAGCGCCTGAGCGAACTGCGTACTACATGGAAAGACCGACCTGATATTGGCCTTGAATCCCTGCTGGTAGGCCGAAATGATGCACGTACCGGTTCCCGCCGCTCGGTGGCATCGGAGGTTGCGCAGTTGCGCGGCAAGTATCACGCCGGTATCAACTACGATTTCGACCAGGCTGGAGTGGTGAAGTTTATCGCCAGCGGCAGCAACGATCGAGAAATCGCAGATGCAATGTGGCGTATTGGTCGTGACCAGTCGACAGACGGCATGACAAAGCAATCCGTTGACGCGGCCAAAATTATCATGAAGTGGCAGGAGTCTGCGCGTATTGATGAGAACCGCGCCGGTGCCTGGATTCGAAAAGTGCCCGGGTACATTGTCCGCCAGTCGCACGACATCCTGAAAATCCGCGCAGCAGGTTATGACGCCTGGCGCAATTCAATCCTCCCTAGCCTGGATGATGTCACCTTTGACGGCGTTACCGACAGAGAGCAATTTCTGCGAAACGTCTACAACGGCCTGGCCTCTGGCGTCCACCTGACCACTGAAAAACCAGACTGGATGACTGGTTTTAAAGGGTCGCAAAACGCCGCCCGGCGCGCCAGCCAGGAGCGCGTGCTTCACTTTAAAGACGGTGTGTCATGGCATGAGTACAACCAGCAGTACGGAACCGGCAGCCTGCGTGAGTCCGTGTTCGGTGGGCTGAACAGCGCTGCTCGAACAACGGGCATGATGAGAGTGCTGGGTACCAACCCGCAGAACATGTTCAAGTACCTGACCGATTCAATATCAGAAGACCTGCGTGGAAGCGCATCACCATCAGCGCAGGCTGACTTCCAGACAAAAGTGCGCCGGCTAAACCGGGTCACGATGCCTCAGATTGATGGCTCGTTGAACATTCCTGGTAGTGTTGGATGGGCCAACGCCTCTGCAAACGTCCGTGGGTGGTTGCGCATGAGTCAGCTTGGCGGCGCGGTCATATCATCTTTCAACGATATTCCCATAGCGGCAACGGAAATGCGCTACCAGGGGCAGAACTTCATGGGTGCTGTTCTTGGTGCAATGAAGGGTAGATTCAGCCGTTACAACAGCGCGGAACAGAAGGAGATCCTCTCGTCTGTCGGCGTGTACTCGGACACGATGACGCAGGAGATTATCCGCAGAATGTCAGGAGATGACAGCCTTAGCGGTAAAATGGGGCGCGCTCAGCAGTTGTTCTTCAAATATAACCTGATGAACTTCTGGACTGAAAGTGGCCGCAACTCCAACGCCATGATGATCACAAACTGGCTTGCCAAAAACTCTGAGCTGTCTTATCCGCAGTTGAGTGAAGATTTGCGGCGGGTTTTGAATATCCATGAGATAGGCGAACCTGAATGGAACATCTATCGAAGCATGGATATGGCAGACAGCGAAGGCCGCAAGTTCATGACCAGCAGTGGCGTTCGCGGGGTGCCTGACGATGTAATTGGCGCGTATGTGGAAAGCAAAGGGCTGAAGGTAACTGATCGGTCTATCGCTGACGCCAGGGAGGAGTTGGAAGGAAAGTTGAGGGGATACACCCTTGACCGACTGAACATTGCCATGTCAGAGCCAGGGGAAAGGACTCAAGCCTTTATGAAGTTCGGTACCGTGCCCGGCACCGTCGCTGGCGAGGCATTCAGGTTTGCAGGGCAGTATAAGTCGTTTACTGCCAGCTTCATGCAGAACGTACTTGGCCGCGAAGTATTTGGGCGCGGATACACTCCTGCCGGCCTTGGTGAATCAAAGACGTCATCTCTCACCAATGCGCTTCTCAATAACGGAAAGGGTGCATTCCTCGGGGCGGCCAACCTGTTCGTTTGGGCCACCCTGTTTGGCTACGTATCCATGCAGTCAAAACTTCTTCTCAAAGGCCAGACACCTCGGCCTGCTAATGGGAAAACATTCCTTGCGGCGGCCACTCAAGGCGGGGGCCTTGGGATATTGGGCGACTTCATGTTTGGCGAGGTTAACAGGATGGGTGCTGGCCCGGTCACATCTTTACTTGGTCCGGCAGCGTCAAATGCAGATTCAATAATCAGGCTGCTCCAGCAAACATCTCGTGGCGATGCAGACCTGGGTGACTGGTACCGAACGGCTCTCGATAACACACCTTTCCTGAATGTGTTTTGGCTGAGGACGGCAATGAATGGGCTTATCCTGAACAGGATTCAGGACGGGCTTGACCCTGGGTCCCTTGAGCGATACCAAAGGAGAGTTGAGCGTGAACAAGGGAATGAGTTTTTAGTTCCACCATCTCAATTTATGCTGGGGCGTTAAAGCATCTTGTAAATAAGCCATAAAATAAATGGCCCACCACTGCACAACATAAAGCCTTTAAAAGCTTCGCTGTCAAAAGATTTATATCTGAAGAAAATCATATAAATCCAAAAAGCTAAAGCTCCACCAATAAGTATTCCAGTAAACATATTTCCTCCTGATTTTTCATTGAGAACATAACCCGCTTCGGCGGGTTTTTCGTTTCACAACACATACCGCTGCAATGCAGTGGGGATTACTCGCGCCCGGAGATCGGCAGATGACAGTATCCAGCCAGCAGTCATATGTAGAGTACAACGCAGACGGCTCTACAACCACCTTCACGGTTCCATTTTATTTCCTTCAGGGTTCGGACCTTGGCGTTACCATCCGCTATTCTGACAACACAACCACCGACCTGACGTATGGAATTAACTTCTCAGCTTCCGGTGCCGGAAACCCAGCAGGCGGCAGCGTAACACTCAATGCTGCGTACCCGGCAGGGAATAAAGTTCTCATTCTGCGAGCGCCTCCGGCCACTCAGGAAACTCAGTATGCAGAGAATGGAAAATTCCCGGCCAAGTCTCACGAGAAGGCCCTGGATAAACTGACCATGCTTATCCAGCAGTGGGGGTACTGGTGGGATAATCTGGCTCTGAAGCGCCCAAATTTCTACGCTACTTACTACGACGCCAAACAAAACAAAATCAGCAATCTGGCTGACCCAGCCGCGCAGCAAGATGCCGTCAACAACCGCACCATGCGTGACTATGTTGATCGGGCTGTAGCCGGTGTTGTTGGTGGTTTTGGATGGTTTATTCAGTATGGTTCTGGCGCTATTTATCGTACCTTCCAAAACAAAATGCGTGATGAAGTGTCAGCGCTGGATTTCCAGATGTTTGCTGATGGCGTCAACAGTGACACTCCAGGATTTGCCGCCCTGGAGGCAGCATTTACAGGGAGAGTGGTTAATCTTGCCGGAAAAACCTACAAAGTTGACGGTCTCCCGACCCTCAACAACTACGTAAATGGCTACTTCCTCACAAACTCTCTGGATACCGGACTTCCTGTAACGCTTCGCGCACCTACATCACCTGCGACGATTTCTGCAGCAACAGATACAGGGCAATATGAGCCTAAATATCAAAACCCGCTCACTGGCGATTACCAGATGTCGGGGCGAACCACGCCAGACCTGGCCGGGTTATGGTGCTCTCAGAACTCATATGCTGGCGGCGGGTTCCCTCGCGCAGTAGTGATGGGATCAATTTATTCCTATTCGGTTGGTAACGTATCTGGCTGCTACTCTGCGCGACAATGCCGATCCACCGTGCCTCAGTCGGTTAACATAGGCTCAGAAGACTGCCGCGTTGATAAGGGCTTCCGAGGAGGAAACTACAGCTCAATAACTTCGCATTGCGAGGGTGAAACTGGCGTAAACGTGGCATCGCGCCGTGGCTGGAACAATGGCTACCACACTGCAAACATTGCCTCTGTTGACGCCTACGCAGGGGGCGGTTTCGGCGCTGAGTTTTATCTGACAGTCAGCGGTGGCGTGATTACCAGTATCGGTATTGTTTCTGGCAAGGCAGGTCTGGCCTATAACACTCAATGCACTCTGGTATTCGCTGACAGGATGGGGCAGGGAACGGGTGCGGCTGCAACATTCACGCTTAACTCGGACGGCAGCTTTGCATCTGTCACGCTAACCTCAGGAGGCAGTGGGTACAGCAGTGTTGTACAGCTTTATGTGCTTGGCTCTGGCTCGTACTGCGGAAACATATTCACCGCGAACGGCTGCGTTGCGTACCAGGAATTGTCTTTCAACATTGGTGCTAATAACTGCTCAGCAAAAGCCGGCCGCTCAGGAAATATTGCCGCTAACGGCTCGTCAACGTCCGGGCTGTACTCAGTTAATATTGCCTCCAATATCTGCACCGCAACGGCGGACAATGCAGCAACTCTCGCATCCGGTTCTTCTGATGCAACAGCCGCATCGGCTCTGGTAATGAGCGGCACGTCTTCAAAGGCCAGCGCAGTAGGCGCAGTCACTATTGGGCGCAGAACAGAGAACAACGTGGCGCGGTCCTTCGCGTTTGGTGATGGAAGTACGGGTGGAGCGGCAACCTCAAACCGTAAATTCCATATTTTCCCATCCGGCGCATTGCAAATTTCTGGTGCGCTGACGCAAAACCAGGTGTTTACAGACATCGCCAAGATGTTCGAAAACATTGAGGAAGTTGCAATACCAGTTGGCTCCCTGGTCGCCTGGGAAGGGCGTAAGGTTCGCCTTGCAGTACCTGGTGATGTCGCTGTCAGCGCCCACTCCAGAACCTATGCCATGCTCCTTGGTGACAGCACATTCACATGGTCTGGCCGCTACCTGGTAGATGATTTTGGGGAAAAAGTAATGGGGCAGATTTGGGATGAAGAGGCCGGTGGCTGGGACCCTAAAGCTAACAACGGTGAAGGCGGATATGTCGGCGCTTACGTCATCGGGCAACTGGAGAACCCTGATTACGACCCAACCATTGAGCAAATACCACGCTCTGAGCGTCGCAATGAATGGACTCCGGTTGCACTCACTGGAGAGGTTCACGTAAGAGTCGACCAGCACGTTGGCGTCGATGACTACATTGCGCCGGTATCGCCTGGTCTGGGTGGTGTGTCTGAGACGCCTACCAGAATGCGCTGCATGGAAATTCGCAAGCCGTATGATGTCACCAAAGGCTACGCTATCGCACTCTGCCTACGCGACTAATAGTCATCATCAATATCCTGAAGATGTGACCTGACGATAATCGCGACCAGAAGGACGAACACGGCAAGGATGCCAATCAGCCACCACATACATTCACCCTGCAAATGGAATGGACATACATCATCCGCTGATTGTGTGCTTTTTGCTCATTGTTACTATCGATCGAAATAGTGATATCGATCGGTTGTGGCGATCAGCCACTCATGCTTATACTGTATATATAAACAGTAATAATGAGGGGTGATTCATGGGTTTCCCATCGCCTGCAACAGATTTTGAGGAAGACCGCATTTCTCTTGATAGCCGGATAATCGAAAGGCCGGCATCGACGTACTTCATGAGGGCAGGCGAGACGTGCTACCGCGAGGGGATAATGGGTGGCGCATTGCTCGTCATCGACTCGTCACTCACTCCCTGCGATGGTTCACTGCTGATTTGCAGTGTTGATGGAGAGCTGAGGATTAAACGGTACCGGACGCATCCGTATCCGCACCTGGTGAATATCCAGAACGGGCGGCAGGAGAGATTGCCAGACGCAAGCAGCAACGGAGTCGAGTCGCCGGTGTTCGGAGTGATCACCTATGTGATAAACGATGCGCGCCTGGGGGAGTTCGACGACTGCCCGGTGATGTGAGGTATGTGTCGCCTTTGTGTCGGAACACATGGGTGCAATTGGTATCGAAAGTATTCGTTAAGACACGATAAGACACAAATCCGAATGCGAACGCGGAAAAAACATTGTTTAACAGTGTCTTAATGAACGCTCTACGTTCTTCTAAGCCGTAGGTCACAGGTTCGAACCCTGTAGGGCGTACCATTTCAACTCAAGCCGTTATCCGTTTATCTTCATCTCCATGTTTTCTTCGTGGGACATGTTTGGGACATCATCGTTAAAGAACGCATCAATTTGGCACACATGCTCGGTTAAATGGGTTCCTGATGTTGTGAACGCAGAAATTAATAATCCTGGGGCGTCAGCGTACAGCTTTATATTAACCGCTGCCTTCAATATGCATCTTTTGGTGTTATCGGATAAGTAAAGTATCCTTCCAGTGTGCAGCCTTTATGTGAATAAAAATCTATTTATTGCTCTTATCTGTGCCGATGAGAAATACATTTTATAATGAATGGATATTGACTGTTTAGTATTGCGGATAAAGTCAACAGTTGTTGTTGGGTATTGGAGGATTTATGAAAGCCCTCATTGCATGAGCAAAGAAGGCTTAGGCTGTAATAAAGTAAGATACTTATTGTTCTTCAATAATGACTTTCTGTTTGGCCGTAATATTATAGATGACCATCAAGGCGAAAATGCCAGTAATAACTGCAGTAATGATGCCCGGGGTCATAAATCGAGCCATATTACCAAGGATAATACCTGCAACGCCAAAGTCTGTATCAGAGAAAGTGGTATTGGTTAAACCAATTGCACCTAGTACAGGTAACAGTGCCACTGGCAGGAAAGTAATTAATATACCGTGAGCAAAAGCTCCCAGAATCGCTCCGCGTTTACCTCCTGTCGCATTTCCGAATACTCCAGCAGTTGCACCGCAGAAGAAATGTGGTACGACCCCCGGCAGAATTAAAACCCAGTGAAGTTGGCCTAAAATGAAAAGCCCTACTAGCCCACCGATAAAACTTGAAATAAACCCGACAAGAACAGCATTAGGTGCATACGGGAACACAATTGGACAATCTAGCGCAGGTCTTGCATTCGGTACCAGCCTTTCAGAGAAACCTGTGAATGCAGGCACGATTTCAGCAAGGATCAAACGTACACCTTGTAGTATTATAAATACTCCCGCCGCAAATGTAATGGCCTGGATGAACGAGTATACCAGGTAATTTTGTCCGTGGCTGAAATTAGCCTCTACATATTCTTTACCCGCTGATATCGATAAAACAAGGTAAATAATCATCATTGTGAGCGAGATAGAAATTGTACTGTCGCGCAAAAAACTCAGGTTTTTTGGCATGTTCATTTCTTCGGTTGATTTTGATCCTTTACCCACTAAAGATCCAATCCAGCCGGAAAGAACGTAGCCAACCGTTCCTGTATGCGCCAGGGCGACCTGATCATTACCAATGATTTTACGCATATAAGGTTGCGCAATCGCCGGGAAAAAAGCCATTAATATACCTAGAGTCAGCGAACCGGTGTAGATGAGCTGCACACCTTCAAACCCTGCAACTGAGAGAATAATGGCGACCATACAGGCCATATAGAATGTCACATGCCCTGAGAGGTAGATATATTTGAGGCGAGTGAATCGCGCCACGATGATATTCGCAACCATACCAAAAGCCATAATTAGTGTGGTGGGTGCGCCATATTTTGCCAAAGCAATTGACACCATCGCCTCATTGTTAGGGATGATCCCTTGAACATCAAACGCCTGTTTAAAAATATCGCCCAACGGTGAAAGAGACCCTACCAATACTGTGGCACCACCCGATAACACAAGAAAGCCAAGTATAGTTTTTACCGTGCCCTTGATAATATCAGGTAACGATTTTTTTTGAGCAACAAGTCCAAACAATGCCACCAACCCGACCAGGATGGATGGCACTTTCATTACATCGACAACAAACTGTAAAAGGTTTTGTGTAAACATATTAACCTCAGTGGTAGGGTGTAAATTTTCATTTGATTAATTATTGTTTATCAAAAAATGCTTTGATTTTTTCCTCAAGTTCTTTGATGTCAATGAGGCTGTTAATCACAATGATTTTTTCTTCAGGTAGGTTTGCACTAAAAGCAATGTCTTTACCCATAACAAAAACATTAGCCAGTTCCGGAGTAACAGATCCTAAATCTGAATGCTCAACTTCTGCCGTAATATCGAGTTTTTTGAGCACCTTTTTTATATTCATTTCCATCATGAAACTGCTACCCAAACCTGCGCCACATACCGCCATAATTTTCATAATCTGCCTCATTAGTTATTTGTTTCAAGTGATTGTGTAATTACTGAGCAGCAGGGCTGCCCATTAATATATTATGTAGTTCTTGGGCATTGCTTACGTTAAAAATCCTGCCCATGATTTCTTCATCAGATAATACCTCGGCCATCTGCGAAATCATCTCAATGTGGCTATTACTGTCAGGAGCAGAGAACATTAAAACAATAGTCACCGGATCATTATCTTCTGAGCCAAATTTTACCGCATGCTTAATTTTTACTATTGAAAGACCGAGAGAAAGAGCTCCCTCCTCAGGACGAGCGTGAGGCATTGCAATGCCGGGTGCGATGACAAAATAAGGACCTATCGCTTCTTTTTGCCGAATAATCGCATCAATATAGTTCTGAGATATTGCCCCATCTTTAATCAGCGGCTTTCCTGCAATTTCAATGGCTTCTTTCCAGTCGGAAACTGATTCAACGAACTGAATCCTATGGGTATTGAGCCATTTTGATAAATGTGACATGTCGTATTCTCTTGGTGAAATTATTAGTGTTAATCAGCCCAGCATGCTTCGAGCGACGTCGAGGACATTTTCCTTTGTAAAACCAAAATGTTTAAACAGCACGTTTGCCGGTGCTGACTCACCAAATGAAGTCATACCGATGACTTTGCCATCAAGTCCGGTATAACGTTGCCAAAACCCTTCAATACTCGCCTCAACAGCAAGACGCTTACGAACATTTTTCGGCAATACGGACTCTTTATACGTTTCCTCTTGCTTGTCGAAACGCTCTGTACAAGGCATAGATACGACACGAACCTGATACCCTTCCTCTTTCAGAGTGGCGGCTGCTGCAACGACTAGCTGAACTTCTGAACCGGCTGAAATAAGCACTATTTCAGGCTGTCCGTCGCAATCAACCAGAACATAACCGCCGCGGGTAATATTGTTCAGTTGCTGCGTGTCTCGGTGTTGCTGCTCAAGCGGCTGGCGGGTAAGAATCAGCGCAGATGGACCATTCTTGCGTTCTAAGGCCTGCTGCCAGGCGACTGCGACTTCAACCTGATCGCATCCACGCCAGGTTTCCATATTTGGGGTTAAACGAAGGGAAGCGAGTTGCTCGACAGGCTGATGAGTGGGACCATCTTCTCCTAACCCAATGGTGTCATGGGTATAGACAAATATTGAACGGATCTTCATTAAGGCGGCCATGCGTACCGCATTACGGGCATATTCCATAAACATCAGAAAGGTTCCCCCATAGGGGATGAAACCACCATGCAATGCCAGACCATTCATAATGGCCGACATGCCGAATTCACGGACTCCAAAAGAGATATAATTTCCCGCAGGGTTTGCCGGGCTGAAATCAACTGAGTCTTTATGACGAGTCAGGTTAGAAGGCGACAGATCTGCAGAGCCCCCCATCAACTCAGTGAGTGTTTCAGCAAAGTGGCTCAGACAGTTCTGGCTGACCTGACGTGTTGCCAGACTTGCAGGGTTGGCTTGCAATTTTTCGATATAAGTAGAGATATTTTCCTGCCAGCTATCCGGTAACTCCCCACTCATCCGACGGATATACTCATTCGCAAGCTCTGGCCATTCCTGCTGGTAATGGGCAAAGAGTGTATTCCACTCTTCTTCTGACTGGCGGCCTTGCTCTGTAGCATCCCACGCCTGGTAGATGTGCTCCGGAATTTCAAAGGGCCGATAAGGCCAGTTGAGTGCCTTGCGTACCCGTGCAACTTCGTCAGAACCAAGAGCGGAGCCATGACATTCATGGCTGTTAGCTTTATTTGGGGAACCAAAACCAATAATCGTTTTGCAGCACAGAAGGCTGGGTTTGTCAGTTACCGACTTCGCTTCACGTATTGCTGCATCAATAGCCGCCGGGTCATGGCCGTCTACACCTTCAACAACATGCCAACCATAAGCGTGAAAACGCTCAGGAGTATTTTCTGAGAACCAGCCTTCCACGTGACCATCAATAGAGATTCCATTGTCATCCCAGACTGCAATGAGTTTTCCAAGTTTTAAAGTTCCAGCCAGACTACAGGCTTCATGACTGATGCCCTCCATCAGACAGCCATCACCGAGGAATAACCAGGTATGGTGATCAACAATGTTGATACCAGACTTGTTAAAGTGTGCGGCGAGCGCTTTCTCCGCAATTGCCATGCCTACCGCATTGGCAACACCCTGACCCAATGGACCGGTTGTTGTTTCCACACCAGGGGTGTATCCATATTCAGGGTGTCCTGGTGTACGGGAGTGAAGTTGACGGAATGCACGAAGATCATCGGTGGAAAGGTCATATCCGGTGAGATGGAGTAACGCATAAATCAGCATGGAGCCATGACCGTTTGACTGAACATACCGATCACGGTTGACCCATTTTGGGTTTTTCGGATTGTGGCGAAGGTGACGGCGCCAGACAACCTCTGCAATATCGGCCATACCCATCGGTGCACCAGGATGACCGGAATTTGCATTCTCAATCGCATCGATACTGAGAAAACGAATCGCGTTTGCTAACTCTCTATTGAACATTCTCTTCTCTCTTCACGTCGTTTAAATGTCAAACATGTCCAGTCAAACTATGTTGGTCGAATGAATAACAATGACATTACCCGGGCAGGCATGCAGCATGCCTACCGATAAAAACAAACCCAGGTATAATTATTTGTTCTTTAAAAACAGTAGAATAATATGTTTCTTATTCATGCCGTAAATTACTGGTTTCTCATTCATATCAAATAATATAAGTATAGACATGTTTAATGTGTATAGTCATCTTGATGATGCACCTGGACGTGTACAGATACAATATGTAAAATTGAAATATAGCTAGACATGGTGCTGATTAGTATAAATTCGTTAACTTGATCACATAATGCTATGAACGAATCAGTAGACAGAAAAGAAAGTCGTGCAAACATGCTCACATTTGGGCTCAGATGAGCCATACATACCCACTTATCAGGAAAAAAAGAGATGATCGATGGCATTACAGAGAAGCAGAAAGAGGTTGTCGATTACATCCTCAGGAAGATTAAGGAGGATGAGTTGCTTCCTGGTGATAAATTGGATACTGAAATTGCGATAGCAAAGAATATCGGCATTACCCGAGCAACAGTAAGAGAAGCCACGAGGATTCTGATTGAGCAGCAACGGATTTATCGGGTGAAGGGCTCTGGACTCTTTGTTGGATCTATAGGCAAGAGCAATCATTCTGGACGATTTCACGCTCTTTCACCTTTTGACTATCAGGCACAAAAGAATGGTCATAAAGGGGTCAGGAAAATCATAACGGTAGGTATAATGAAAGTGCCTTCAGCGGATATGGCACAAGCCTTACGAATTAAGAACAGCGATCAGGTATATAAAATTCTGAGGTTAATGTGCTTTGACGAGACTCCCGTTGCACTTGAGTACATTCATTTGCCTGTAAACATGTTTAGCAGCATGGAGTTCAGTCAGCTTGAAATTTCAAAATATACTTATATTGAGCAACTTACGGGGAAGAAAGTCCAACGTAGGGATCAAAACCTGACCGCCGTACATTTATCTGATCCTGAGGTTATACAATTACTCGGTTTAAAAGAAAATGATGCGGTTATGGAGATTAACGAAACGGTTTATCTGGATGATGGCACGCCATGTGAGGTGAACATCGCAATAATTAATACTCGTCTTTTTCCACTCAGGCAAAATACAGAAAGAACATAACTATTTTTTAAAACTCCAAATTGCATTCGGCAAGTTAAAATGATTCTTTGTTTAATTTGCCAAAAGCATACTGAACCAGTATCTTACTGGCTGATGTTTTTTAATTAATAGATTCAATTACTTACACTTGAAATTTCAACACGCAGCTCACAATTCCAGTCTCAATTTTTTCAAGCAATAAACAGATTCCGATATTCCTAAAATTTCAGTAAGTAAGTTCTGTTTTACGAGTGCTGTTCCATTTTACAATTAAACCGCACACACTCAGGCTCGTTTCATTGTTCCCTGTATATATTCTCAGTATGGTGGTTTTGCGCCTGCAAAATCAGGCTTCGGGATTAGCCTCCTGAAAAGTCCATACTGGCGACAGATGAAAATGTGTCGTGCGAACGGCGTGGGCCGGGCGAGGGCGTCGCAAAGTGCGCAGTGCTCAAAGAGCAGGTGAAAGGTATAAAAAAGAGTGTCTTCGGCGTGATTGAAGTGAGTGAAAACCCGGAAATCAAACGCGAAAAATGGTTACGTGACTGGCGGGGCTGTTTCAGAACCGCAAAATAATCGGTTTGCTCAAGAAGTAAAAAAGCCGCCCGTTGCGGGGCGGCGTGTTGCTAACGCGTTATATCACTCAGAATGTCCAGCGGAGGTTGGCGTTCACCGCGTTGACGCGGGTATCAGAGCCGATTTGCCCTTTATAACCCACGTTCAGCGTCGCTGAGTTCGGCAGCGCGAAGCTGACGCCCACATCGCCGACCAGCATATCCTCGTCAACCGGGGTACCTTCGGTGGTGAAGCCATCGCTGCCGGCAAATGCCATGCGCGAGGAGGCTTTTTTATCACCGTAGGCATGCTGCCAGCCTAACGAGCCGTAAAGGCTGACGTTTTTCGGCAGTTCGGTTACGGCACGCGCACCCAGCGTAGAGAAGAAGGTATCGGTGGTTTCATTACGCACGCTCAGCGCGGCGGCACCGCCTTTCTCTTTAAAGTCATCCGTATTCAGGCGTACATAGCTCAGGTTGATGAACGGTTCGACGTTCTGCTCTGCCTGGCCGAAGCGATAACCGGCTTCGGTGAAGGCCAGCAGCGAGTTAGCGTCATAGTCCGCGTTCAGGCGATCCGAGTAACCGCTGAAATCGACCTTACGTTCGGCGTCAATTTTATGCCAGGTATAACCCACCGATCCGCGCAGGGAGAAGGCTTCCTGACGCGCTGCCGCGTACAGGCCGAGATGGTAGTTATCGATATCCATTGAGGAGCGACGGCTGTCGATGTCGTAGTTTCCACGGCTGTAGCCGAAGAAGCCACCCAGTCTCACGTTCTGCCCATCCAGCTTGCGGTCGCCGCCCAACAGGAAGCCCGCGGTATTACCATCCAGCTTACCGGTATTACCGTCGCCGTCGGTTTTCACCCAGGAGCCGAACGTCTGACCCCAAACGCCATTACTCTGTTCGACCGGCGACTGCGCAAAGGACATCGCCAGCGGCGGTATCGTCTGCATGTCATCATCGAAGGCGCCCGTCATTCGCTGATTCAACACATTAAACAGCTGACTGCTGCCCGCGATCAGCGTGGACTGAACCGAAGGGTAAGCCTCGCCCGACAGTTGATTAAATGCCTCGCGTGCCTCCGGTGCGCTTAACATCAGCAGGGAGTTGTAAAGGGCAAGCGATGGGCCGCTTTGCGTCAGGGTAGAGAGCGCGCCTGCGGTATTCCACTGGTTACTCGTCTGGGCGACGGTCTGGAAAATGCCCGGCTTGCCGCTGCCTGGGTTGCCCGTGCCAGGATTACCCGGGTTTTCAGGGGTGCCCGGATTCTCAGGATTGCCTGGATTCTCAGGATTGCCTGGGTTCTCAGGATTGCCCGGATTCTCAGGATTACCTGGGTTCTCAGGATTACCTGGGTTCTCAGGATTGCCTGGGTTCTCAGGGTTGCCAGGATTCCCACCCGTGTCTTTCTGCGCGATGCTCAGATCAACGGCATTCGCGCTCTGGTTCAGTGCCACATCCAGGAAGGCGGATTTTGAGACTGCTGACGCGAACTGACCATCAATGCCGCCTGCCGAGTTTAGAATGCGGTAGGTCTGGCCTGTCTGGTAGCTGGTCTGCGGATCAAGCGCTGTAACCTGTACGGTGGCCTGGTCGCTGATGGTGGTCTTACCTTCGACGTTGAGCAGGTCACTGCGTCCGTCACCGGTAATGTCGACGTCATAGAACGATTCGCCGATAAAGTTCAGGTAGCGTTTCAGCGTCAGGGTGCCGATGCCGCCATCGCCCGGAGAAATATGACCGCCGGAGAGAATTTCGGTCTGCCCGAGGGTGCCGGTGCCTCCTAAGGTACCGCCCGCTTTAATTGACGCAGCGCTACTGTAGCCAAGGCCGTTGCTGACGTCGCTCCCGGCGGTGGCGTTGAGGATCAATGTGCCGCCGTTTTCCGCGCTCAGGGTCTGAATATCAAAAATATCGGTTTCAGGCTGCGTGTTGATATCACTGGCGATAATAATCTTACCGCTGCGGGCGAGGACGTTTGCCTTCAGTCCGGTCAGGTCGCCGCTGAGCGTGGTTTGCCCGGCAGTGTTGATGACATCACCTTCACCACTCATCGTGTTGGTGAACTGATAGTTTTCATCCGTGTGGTTGAAGTAGACGTAGCTGCCGAACAGCCCGCCGCGCAGGTTAATCGTCGTCTGCGCATCAATAGTCCCTGCGCCGCCGGCCTGGCCCAGCGTCGGCTCAGTGAGACCGGTGCCAGTATCGAAATTGCCGCGGCTGCCGATAACCAGTGCGCCGCGATTAGAGCCTGAACCCGTATCGCCAAGTACGATAGCGTTGCTGCCCGCAGAGACCACGCCGCCATCCACAGCTGACACAACGCCGTTGCCGTAATCACCGACGAGAATGTTGCTACCGCTGGTAAAGCGGGAATTGCTGCCTTCAACGTACAGTTCGGCGGTTTTGCGGGAACCGGAAACGCCTGCGACCTCGATGCTGCCGACCGTGACCGCGCCGCCGTTGAGCACGTCCATATCGCCGTTAAGCGTCAGTAACTGCGCGACGTTCCACTGAGAATTTGCCCCCGTCACCGTGGCTTTTGGATTCCCTTTGTCGGTTTCATCTGGATCGTAGCCATCGCCGATCCGCGCCTGGTTGGCGATGGTAACGACAGCGCCATCCTCAATCGACAGGGTAGATCGTGAGCCTGATGTGGTGCCTACGCTCAGATAGTTACTGGTCACGCGGGAGTTCGCACCGGTGGCGATGAGATGACTGTCGTAGCCACGGGTGGTGCCGACCACAATCTCTTTCGCGCTGGCCAGCGCACCGTTTTCAACCCGAAGCGTACCGAGGCCAAGATCCAGACTGCCGTGCAGTACAGCCTGATCGTTCAGGGCGTTCAGCTCGGCATCCGGTCCGCTGACCGTTACCGTGCTTTCAAAAATCTGACCGTTATAGAGCCTGCCGATATTCACGTTGTAAGCGGTAATTTTACCGTTATCGATCAGCACATTGCCGCTTTGCGTGCGGCCAACGTACACATCGCCGGTATAGACCAACGACTCCGTGACCGTGGAATCGCCGTCGTAAATGGCGTCGGCGGCCAGGGCATCAACGGGTGTAAGTAACATCAGCGGGGCAGAGAACAGAGCGAGGTAAAGTTTAGAAAGTGATGTCTTCACTTTTAATTGGTGCGAGAAATTGTCATTCACGTGCTATCTCCAGATTGATTAACGTGATGTCGCGAAGGCCATTATTTTGTAGAAATAGAATTCCGGATACTGACTTGTATGACGCTTTATTTCGCGAATTCAGGCGTGCAGGTAAATTAACCGACGAAGCGAAAATCTGTGACTCCCTGATTATTGCGCTTCGTCGAGTGAAAATAGAGAACGCTAGCCGCGGTCTCTTTGACAAATTATTTATGGGTCACGATTGGCGTACAGGTCGGTGCGCTCAGCGATGGCGCAGAGCCCAAAATGCCCGGCATCATCATGGATGAGCAATCGAAAATACGGCCCTTTTCGGTGGTCGCGCGGTAGGTAAGTTTTTGGCCGCCCAGCGCATCGGGCTGAGCACCATTCACTTGGGTAACGGTAATTTCATCTGAAGATCCGAGACCCAGCATTTTTGCCGTTTCTGCCTGAAGCAACGGAATAGCCTGATCGGTTTTCAACGTCGAACAACCCGCTACCAACATAGTAATAGCAAGTGCGATGAGTGGTCTTTTCATAAATTATCCTTGTAACCAGGCAGTATCGATTGCTGCATGGCAATACGTTTCACTTTTTAAAACCCTGAAATAAGATATTTCGCTTTCCCGGAATAAAAAACCCTCCTAAAGTAGGGAGTGTCGATAAAGGGAAAATTGGCAGAATATTGCTGGTGCAACTCACAAAAAAGGAGAAACCGTTGGGAAAAAATTATGCATTGGTTATTGACGATCACCCTCTGGTAGGCAGCGGAATAGCCAATTTTCTGTCGACCCACTTTGCATTCAAATCAGTTTTGGTGGTGACGGATGAGGAGAGCTGTTACCGGCATATCCGCGACAATGGCCCGCCGGACCTGCTGGTCATCGACTTCTGGCTTTCATCCTCTACTGCCCTGAAATTACTTAAAGAAATTAAAAACCGCTTTCCAAAGATGCGGTTACTGGTGGTGAGTGGCGACGAAAATAATGATATCTGGATGAAAGTGCAGAGCGCTGGCGGCCATGGTTTTGTTCTGAAAAATGCGGCACCGGAATTATTTGGTGAGGCAGTTCAAGCGCTTATGAATAATCAGTCATGGTTCCCTGAAGCCAGTGTGGATATTTCGGCAAAAACCAGCAACGCATTGCAAAAATTTAACTTAACGCCTCGTCAGACCGAGGTTTTACAGATGATGATGCGTGGCCTACCAAATAAGAGGATCGCCTCGCAGCTTGCAATTTCAGAACCTACGGTTAAAGAGCACATCAGCAATATTTTAAAAAAGCTTGGTGTTAATACTCGCGTGGAAGTAATAACACTCCTTCATGGTAAGCAGGGAGAGACGCCATGAAATGGGTTGCCGAAACCGAAGAGGGTGGCATTTCCTCTCGGGCACAGATCCGCTTGCTGAATAATACCTTTATCCGCCTGGTGTTCAGTTTTACCGCCGTGCCGTTTGTCGGCATTCCGTTTGCAATCTGGCTATATTGGTTGGGTGCTGACACTGGGCCTACGCTGGTCTGGATCGGTATTTACCTGATTTGTGCAGTAATAATCAGAATATGGCACCACCGCTATCAGCGGGAGGTGAAAGAAATTAACGAAGAGGAGGTCCTGCGCCGCTGGCTTCCGCATATTAATAAAGTCGCCCTTGCCCATGGGTTGGGTATTTCCTCGCTCTATTGGATTACGCCGCCGGGCCAAAATTTTGATTTTTTCCTGCTTCTGAATATCAGCATCGCTGCGATCGTCGCCGCTAACGCGACCCATCTGACACCCGTTATCAGCACCTTTAAACGCTTTTTCATCGCCTCCTGGGGAGTGTTAAACATTGGCATCATCTGCCGCATGGACAATGTCATGCTGATCGTACTGATGCTGAATTTACTCTATGCCCTTGCGATTTACCGCCATGCGTTAACGTCACACGCCTTTTTCATTCAGCAGGCCAGGCTTGAAGAGGAGAGCGCCCGCCTTGCCGAGCAGTTTCGTCAGGCAAAGGAAGAGGCCGAGCAGGCGCTGCTGGATAAAAATCAGTTTTTGACCACCGCCAGCCACGATTTGCGCCAGCCGGTGCACGCCATGGGCTTTCTTATCGAGGCGATTATCCATAAAAACAGCAACGACGCGCTGATGCCACAGTTGCTGGATCTGCAACAAAGCGTGCGCTCCGTTCAACTGATGTTCAATTCACTGTTGGATCTGAGCAAGATTGAATCCGGTAATATGACCACGGCCACCACCCATGTGGACATTGGTGCGTTGCTGGATTCGGTTATCACACTTTTTCGCGAAGAGGCTAAAAGCCGGGGGTTGAAGCTGCGAACCTGGCGACCAGGGCGGCAGATCCATGTGATGGGCGATCCGTTACTGGTGCGCCAGTCGCTGATCAACCTGATTCAGAATGCCCTGCGTTACACGCAAAAAGGGGGAGTGCTGGTCGCGATTCGCCCGCGCGGCGCAGAGTGCCTCATTGAGGTGTGGGACACCGGGGTAGGCATTGCTGACGGCGAGAAAAGCAAAATCTTCTCCCCCTATTACCGACCCGAACTGGCGTGGAAAATAGACAGTGCCGGTCACGGCCTTGGGCTTGCCGTGGTAGCCCGTTGCGCAAAACTGATGAACGTGAAATACGGTATGCAATCCATTGAGGACAAAGGTTCCCGCTTCTGGATGCGTTTTCGGCAGTATACCGGCGATGTCACGGTGGCTGACCCCGCGCCGGCCAGTGACGCCGTGGCCCCAGTCAGCCGCCGCGCATCGCTGAAGGGGTACTGCCTGGTAGTGGACGACGATCCGCTGGTCACCTCTGCCTGGGAAAGTCTGATGAGCAGCTGGGGTATTACGGTGCGCTGCGCTGACTCCGCAGAAGAGGCTTTTGCCATTGTTGACGGGGGATTCACGCCCAGCGTTGTGTTGTGCGATCAGCGGTTACGCTCGGGGGAGAGTGGGTTTGATATTCTGAAAGCGCTAATTGAACGCCTGCCCAACGTCAGCGGGGCGATGGTCAGCGGTGAGTTCAACTCTCCGGTTCTGCGTGAAGCCGAGGAGGAGGGCTATCTGGTTCTGCGCAAACCCCTTGAGCCCGCGACCCTTCACGCGCTGTTAACGCAGTGGTCGACCCACTAGTAAGCAGAATGAGGTGCCCGGTGAAGGCTTTTTTGTGAATCGAGTCACAAATCATCGGGACAGGAATTGCGTTTGACTGCGGACTTCCCTATCAATAGCCGCAGAGGATCGTTACTGATAATGCAGGCGTGACCAATTTGTTCCCCTTACAGGGAATTAATTGGTCACGTTTTTTTTTACCTGAAGAAAACCGACGGCGCAGTCATGAAGATTTTAAAAGTATTTAATAACAATGTGTCTCTCGTTTTCAATGAAGCCGGTCAGGAAGAAATCGTCATTGGTAAAGGGCTGGGGTTTAACAAACGCGAAGGGGATTGGGTTGATGCTGCCCTGGTGGAAAAACGTTTTGTACTGGCGACGGCGGCGCTCAGTAAAACCACCCATTCTCTGGCATCGCATATCAATGCAGAAGAAATTGAGATAGCCATCGGCATCATTAAAAACGGCGAACAGATCCTGGGCTATCGGATTGATGAGGCGATTATTCCGGCGCTGGCAGACCATATTGGTTTTGCATTAAAGCGTTCGCGGGAAGGGGTCACCATCAGTAGTCCACTGAAGTGGGATATTAAACAGATCTATTTCAACGAATATCACTATGCCCTGCAGGCGCTACAAAAAATTCGCGATACTTTTGGTGTCGACCTGCCGGATGATGAGGCGGTGTTTATCACGCTGCACATCGTCAACGGTGGCATTCTCGAAAATGACATGCATGAGACCATGAAGGTCACGCAAATTATTAATAACATTCTGGATATTGTGAAGTACCACTATCAAAAGGAGTTTAATGAAGCGGCCTACGATTACACCCGGTTCGTCACTCATGTGCGTTACTACATCATGCGCCATTTAAAAACCAAAGCCATTGATGACAGCGATACGACGCTGGAGCGATTACTGACCGGGCGCTACAAAAACGACTATCTCTGTGCGATGAAAATAAAACGTTATTTAGAAAGTAAATACGACTGGTTAGTTACGCGAGACGATATTGTCTATCTCACGCTGCGACTGAATCGGTTGTCATTAAGCAACTAATTTAATTTATCAGCAGGCCAACACCAGGGAAATGCTTCGGCATTTTCTACGGCCCGCTATTACCTGAAGAAAAGTATCAGAGGCCAGGTGGCATCATGAAATATGAAAATGAGAGTAAAGAAATCGTCTCGCTGGTGGGGGGCAAAGAGAATATTGAAAGCGTCGTGCATTGCGCCACCCGCTTGCGTTTCTCCCTGAAGGACTCAGCCCAGGCCAACGGCGAGGCGCTGAAAAAATTGCCCTATGTGCTCACGGCCGTGGAGAGCGGCGGCCAATATCAAATCGTCATCGGCAGTGCAGTGGCGGAATATTACGATGCCATTCTGGCGGTGACCGGGAAAGACAAGCAGGCTTCACATGAGAGCCGCGATTCCGCGAAAAGTAAAAAATTCAGCATGGACGCGGTTTTTGAAATTATCTCCAGTGCGTTTAGCCCATTAATTCCGGCCATGGCCGGTTCCGGGATGCTGAAAGCCGTATTAACGGTGCTGGTCGAGGCCAAATTGCTTTCCGATGCCAGTGATACGTATGCGGTCCTGAGTGCGGCGAGCAATGCGATTTTCTATTTCCTGCCGGTTTTCCTCGGCATCACGCTCACCAATAAAATTGGTGGCAACATGTACGTCGGCGGCACCATTGGTGCGGCCTTAATGGAACCCACATTCACCGCGCTGATTGGCAAAGCAGATACCACCTTCCTCGGTATGGGGCTGACGGCGGTGAACTATTCCACCACCATTTTCCCGATCTTTATCGCCATCTTTATTTATTCGTGGCTCGACAAACTGCTTAAACGCATCATCTACAAAGAGATCCAGCTCTTTGCCGTTCCGCTCTTTTCTCTGATGGTGATGGTGCCCTTTACGGCGCTGTTCTTTGGCCCCTTCGGCACGGTGCTGGGGAACGGCCTCTCTCACGGTGTTATGTGGTTAATTAGCCAGAGCAAACTGCTCTCCGGGATTGTGATTGGCGGCGGCATGCCATTTATGGTGATGCTGGGGCTGCACTGGGGTTTCTCGCCGATCACGCTGGAAAACCTGCGTGTCTCCGGCGGCGATCCGATTGAAGGCATGGCCGTGGCGTCTGTCTTCGCGCAAATTGGCGTGGCCATCGGCTTCTGGCTGCGCTCCCGCAAACATTCGAAAATGCGCGCATTGACCGGGCCAATCATTCTGACCGGGCTGTTGGCAGGCGTGACCGAGCCTATCGTTTATGGACTTATCCTGCGTTACAAGAGGTTGATGGTCATTGTTGCGCTGGCAGGGGCCATCGGTGGCGCTATCTGCGGTGTCACCGGCGTAACCATGAATGCCTACGTCTTCCACAACGTCTTTTCCATTCCGGTTTATACCCCGAAACTCGGCTATTTCGCCGGCGTGCTGGCGGCAATGATTGCCGGTGCGGTGCTGGCCTGGTGTTTTGGCGTTAAAAAAGGTGAGGAGAGCGAACTGCTGCCAGAAGCCGCTGCCGCCGCACCACAAACACCGCTTGCTGTAGTAGCGGCCCCGGCGGCAGAAACGACGCCTATTAGCGATATTCTCTCGCCACTGCGCGGTGAAGTGATCCCGTTGAGTGAGATCCCGGACGATGTCTTCTCCAGCGGTGTGGTGGGGCAGGGTGTCGGTATTATTCCTCTGGAAAATGCGGTTTATGCCCCGTTTGATGGCGTGGTCTCATCCATGTTCCCTTCCCGCCATGCCATTGGTGTGACCTCAAATAAAGGGGATGAGGTGCTCATTCATGTCGGCATTAATACCGTGCACCTCAACGGTCGCTGTTTTACGCCCTGCGTGAACGTCGGCGATAACATTCTTGCCGGGCAGGTGTTAATGACCTTCGACATGGATGCGATTAAGCGTGAGGGGCTGTCACTGATTACGCCGGTCATTTACGTCGACGATCGCGGAACCGGGGGCGATGTGCATATTGAACAGGATGGTCGCGTCAGTGAAAAAGACACGCTGTTTAAAATTATCCGTCACTGTTAATTGTCCGTGTGCTGACGCCATTAAATATTGCAGATAAAGATCTTCAAACAGGAATCCAGACATGAAAAAAGATTTTCTTTGGGGCGGCGCGGTTGCTGCCCACCAGGTGGAAGGTGCATGGAACGTTGGCGGGAAGGGCATCAGTATTGCTGATGTGATGACGGATGGCACCAAAGAAAGGGCCCGCAAGATAACGCCGGGTATCATGGACGGTCATTTTTATCCGAATCATGACGCGATCGATTTTTATCACCACTATCCGCAGGATATTCAGTTATTCGCGGAGATGGGTTTTAAATGTTTTCGCACCAGCATTGCCTGGACGCGTATTTATCCGCAGGGTGACGAGTGCGCACCAAATGAAGAAGGGTTGGCATTTTACGATGCGCTTTTTGATGAGCTGCTGAAATATGGCATTGAACCTGTCGTCACGCTTTCGCATTTTGAGATGCCCTGGTCTCTGGTGGAGAGATTCGGCGGCTGGCGCGATCGGGCATTAATTGACTTTTTCACCACCTTTTCCGTGACCGTCATGGAGCGTTATAAGAACAAAGTTAAATACTGGATGACGTTTAACGAGATCAATAATCAGCAGATCCTCGATAATCCGATTTATGCCTTTACCAACTCCGGCATTATTTATGGCGAAGGAGAGGACCGTCAGGAGGTGGTGTACCAGGCGGCGCATTATCAGTTGGTGGCCAGCGCAAAAGTGGTGGAAGCGGGCAGGAAAATTAACCCGGATTTTCACATTGGCTGCATGATTGCGGCGACGCCGAACTACCCGCTCACCAGTGATCCGCTCGATAACCTGCTCGCTCAGCGGGAAAATGAAAAGCAGCTCTTCTTCACCGACGTGCATGTACGCGGGGCCTGGCCGTCATGGGTGCGCAAAGAGTGGGAGAACCGGGGCTATGAGATTGATGTGACCGAGGACGATCTCAGCGTGTTGAAGCGCGGCACCGTGGACTATATTGGCATCAGCTATTACCTCAGCAATACGCTCTCGGCCTGCGAACGAGGAGAGCGTCTGAAGGATAATCTGTTGGGGGATAATCATCTGGTGAAAAACCCGTATATTTCGTCAACGGAGTGGGGATGGTCGGTCGATCCCGTTGGCCTGCGCTATTACCTCAATATGCTTAATAACCGTTACGGGTTGCCCATTTTCATCGTCGAAAATGGTTTTGGCGCCAACGATGTGTTGACGCAGGATGGCGTCGACGATCTGGAGAGGATCGGTTTTTTGAGTCTCCACATCGAGGAGATGAAAAAGGCCATTGAGTGTGACGGTGTGGACGTGATGGGCTACACCATCTGGGGCTGTATCGATCTGGTGTCGTTCACCACCGGTGAGATGAAAAAGCGTTACGGTCTGATCTACGTCGATCGCGACAACGCTGGTAACGGCAGCGGGGCCCGTCGTAAAAAACGCTCTTTCGACTGGTATAAAAAGGTCATTGCCACTAACGGCGATACCGGGATTTAACGCTAACGACTGACCTTCTGGCGGCCCGTGGCAGCACGGGCCTACCTTTAGTCTTCAACCTTCAACCAGGCCGAACACTGGCTTCATCGTCTAACCAACCCTCAAAAACCGCCAGCGCCGCGTCGTTTACGCCGGTTTCTGCTGGCTTCACCAGGCAAAAGTGTTTGCTCAGACTATTGGCGACGGGCCAGGGAGCGACCAACGCACCCCGGCTCAGGTCATTGGCAATATAGACCTGTGGCACCAGCGCGACGCCCTGTCCTGAGAGCGCAGCGGCAATCGCCATTTCATGCAGGTCATAGCGCACGCCGAGCGCCGGATTATCCAGCGCGATGCCGCTCTCCCGCCCATAGTGATGCCATGCCTCCGGCGTCTGGCGGCGATGAATGCGCGGCAGTCTGTTCAACTGCGCGTTTACCGGCGCATCGGTGAGCAGGCTCGGGTGGCAAACCGGCACCAGTCGCTCATGAAAAAGAGAGCGCGTGCGCATACCCGCCCAGGCGGGATGATCGAAATGCACTGCGGCATCAAAACCGCTGCCGGTCAGGATAAAAGGGTCGGTTCGTACAGCAATATTGACCATGATGTCGGGATGCTTCTCCCTGAATTTCCCCAGCCTCGGGATCAGCCATCGGCTGGCAAAGGTCGGCGGGGCCGCAATCTCCAGACTTTTACTGCCGTCAGGTACGCCTTTCAGGTACTGAGTGTCGCGGTCGAGACGCTCCAGCGTTTCCCGAACCCGGTGCGCGTAGCGTGCGCCATTCGGATTAAGCTGCACCCGGCTGCCGGTGCGATCGAAAAGTTTGCAATCAAGCAGGGCCTCAAGCCGGGCAATCTGGCGGCTGATGGCCCCCTCGGTCAGAGAAAGCTCTTCTGCCGCCCGGGCAAAATTGCCGTGCCTTGCGGCGGCCTCAAAGGCCAACAGAGAGCGGTTGCTGGGAAGTTTTCTGCGCATCAGGACACCTTTTTGCACGCGGTCATGCTTGTGATTTAGTGACTTAATGTCACTGATGAATGAAATAATATCGATTCTTAGGCTTAACTTCAGCAGGTAGCATGAGGAAACGTCAAGAAGCAGCGCAGCCGCTGCCAGCAAAAGGTGCTCCCTATGTCTCAATCCATTTTTCCAACCTGCCAGATAGGTGATTTTCAGGTCACTGCGCTCAGCGACGGCACTATGTCTGTCAGCCTCGACTTACTCAGGGGTATTGAAACGGCCGAAGCCTGCGACATTCAGCACCGTGCAGGCATCCGTGACGCTGGCCAAATTCATATTTACGCTTATCTGGTTCGGGGCCAGGGGAGAACGGTTCTGGTGGATGCGGGAACGGGCGGAGCCAATAACGCGGGCGGAGATCTGCTCAGGAATCTGTCGGCCATTGGCGTTCGCGCCGGGGAGATCGATACCGTCCTCCTCACTCACGGCCACCCTGATCACCTCGGCGGATTACTGAATCTAAAAGGAGAGCGGGCCTTTACACATGCTCAACTCTACATTCATCCACGGGAAGCGGCTTACTGGACGGATGATGCGATGATGGCGCAGGGGAATGAGCGGCAGAAACGCAATTTCCACCTCGCACGTGCCACCTTCACCGCTTATGCAGAACAGTTGCATTATCTCGATAAAGATGACCCCATTGCGGATATTGCACCTGTTGAATTGCCGGGACATACGCCCGGTCACACTGGCTTTCGCATTGATGGGGCTGACAACAGCCTGCTTATCTGGGGAGACATTGTGCATTTCCCGCACATTCAGGCGGCACGACCCGCTGTGTCGATAGCTTTTGATGGCGACCCGGTTCTGGCGCAGCAGACGCGTGAGGCGATCATGGCGCAGGCGAGCCGGTACCACTGGCTGGTTGCCGGGATGCATTTTGGGAAACCGGGATTTGCGCATGTATACGCGACGGATAAAGGCTATCAGTTGGTTTATGTCGATGCGCAAACGGAAGGGGATTTTTCACGTCGGTGAGTTTACGAAGCAAATAAAAAAGCCCCAACGGTGAACGTCAGGGCTTTTTACGTTACGACTAACTCATTGTTTAACATTAATACACTTAATCGGTTCGTACTGCTATTTGTACAACCTTAAATGTACGCGTTTATCACTGATAATATTGGGTACTGAAAAGATAAAAAAATTCCTCCCACTAGTTATCGGTTAAACACTCCGCTGGCTTCGTTGATGCCTGAAAATACAGCGGACAAACAAGTACATCTCCCGGCGCGATATAAACTCTTTGATGCGTAGCCTGACAGCTGTTGCGATCTTTATTACCTGAAACTTACTCAACCCATTCGCAACAATATACAGTAAAACATGGCCTTACATCATCGCGCGTTGGTCCACACCCTCTGCGATTGTCTCGATTGTCGAGTTTGATTACGTGGCCTGAAAGCATTGTCACGCGGGGAGGTTACTTTTTCCCGCCGCGACTAACCCATACAAAATATACTTCGTGGCCTTTATCGCAGAATATTTAAAGAGCATTTAAACATCTTTACTACTAACAGCGAATTAATGTTGCGTGCTGTTAATATCTAATTTAGTCATTTTTATGACGCTGTCAATACTGTCTTTAATAACATGTCTTTTAGATCAAGATACACTTAATTAGACGAGTGAAATCAGTAAGATAGGAAAATAGGTCATGTTACCGTTTGGTTAAAATATAAGCGCGAAACGCAATTGCTGTCAGGCGATTATAACGAAGAGGCTCAAGGGGACTTTTTTCGTTCATTATTTGTTCTAAAACTGAACGATACGGACACGTATTTCCTTGCGCCTCTTAGACTTACCGGTCACCGCATCAGCGAATCGTTTCGTCAGCAATCAGGACAACCTTACCAATGTGCCCGCTGGCATCCATCAATTGATGCGCCTCGCCCGCTTTCTCCAGCGGGAAGGTTTTAAACACCTGTGGCTTCACCGCGCCGGTTTCGACCAGCGGTAAGACGTTATCGCTCAATGCTTTGATAAGCTCTGCTTTCTCTGCGGGTGAGCGTGAGCGCAGGGTCGAACCAATATGAGTGAGCCGTTTGCTGAGCATCGGGAACAGGTTCACCTCTTTCGCCACGCCGCCTATCACGCCGATCTGCACGATGCGCCCGTTCATCGCTGCCGCCGCATAGTTTCGCGCCACGTAGTCACCAGCCACAATGTCGAGAATGATATCGGCACCGTGCCCGTCAGTCGCCCGGTGGGTGGCATCGACGAAATCTTCCTCTTTGTAGAGGATGGCAACGTCCGCTCCCAGTTTCAGACTGGCCTGCTGGTGGGCTTCAGACCCGACGGTGGTTATGATTTTCCCGGCACAGAAGGCTTTGGCCAGCATAGTTGCCGTGGTGCCGATACCCGACGCACCGCCGTGGATAAGAATAATATCGCCTGCTTTAAACTGACCGCGTTCAAACATGTTTAGCCAGACGGTCATAAACGTCTCCGGCAGGGCGGCAGCTTCAATCAGGCTTAACCCTGGCGGGAGCGGTAACGTGTTGCTTTCATCCGCCACGCAATATTGCGCATAGCCACCGCCGGGGATGAGGGCCGCCACATGGTCGCCCGGTTTCACGTTTTGTACCCGCTCGCCGGTCTGAACCACCACACCGGAGACTTCGAGACCGGGGATATCCGATGCCCCGTCAGGCGGCGCATATTGCCCCTTGCGCTGCATAATATCCGGACCGTTAACCCCTGCCGCGGCAATGCGGATCAAAACCTCATTCTCTTTAGGTTGCGGCACAGGGCGGGTAGTGGCCTGTAAAACATCCGGCCCTCCGGGTTCCGTTATCTCAATCGCCGTCATGGTTGACGGCAGGTTTCCATATTGCTCAGACATGGTACTCCCCTTAAATTTAGTCAGACGTCAGGCATGCGTCGATGACGGCATGGCTGCAAAAGGTGTCATTAAAAGATGGGCGCAGAGTGCGGCGAGCGCAAACACAAACCCGGTTATTGCCAGCCCATGCCAGCCCCATATCGCCGCCATGCCTGCCCCGACGGCGGTTCCGGTGGCGCCACCGAGAAAATAGCTGGTCATGAATAACGTATTCAAACGGCTACGGGCGGTGATGCTGAGTGCGGTAATGCGGCTTTGGTTCGCCACCAGTCCAGCCCGGTTACCAATATCAATCAGTGCCATCGCCGCTAACAGCAGCCAAAGATGCGAGGCGCTGATACCGACCAGCAGAAATGCGATACTGAGAATCAATGCCCCTGCGAGCAGCATACGCCGTGAGCCTACGCGGTCGACCAGTCGGCCAATCATCGGTGAAGCGAGTAATCCGGCAATACCCACAAAGCCAAAAGCACCCACCGTATCAGGGCCAAAATGATAAGGGGGACGCGCCATAAGCATGGCAAGGGTTGACCACAATGCCGAAAAAGCAGCGAACATCAGAAAGCCGGTGACGCAGGCGGCACGCAGAACCGGTTCATTACGCAGTAGCGACCCCAGCGAGGCGAGCAGTGCCGTATAGGGCAGGGCAGTCACACGCTCGGTCTGGGGTAACTGGGCGATGACCACGGCCATGACGACCAGATCAATGGCGACAGCGAGAAAAAACATTGTTCGCCAGCCGCCCCATGCCCCCACGAACCCGCTTAACGTGCGGGCGAACAACAATCCAGCTGAGAGACCGCTCAACAGCGTACCCACGACCCGCCCACGTGTTTGCGGCGAGGCCAGGCCAGAAACCACCGGAATAATGATTTGCGCGGTAACGGCACTGGCCCCTACCGCAAAGCTTGCCAGTTTGAGTGGTCCAAATCCTGGCGCGAGCGCAACGGCCAGCAGGCTTGCCATATTGAATATCAGCAGAGTAAGAATCAGCTGTTTGCGATCCACTCTGTCGCCCAGAGGAACCAGCAGGAGCAGGCCGGTGGCGTAACCCAACTGGGTAAGCATAGCTATCTGCCCTGCATCGGCATCGCTACGGCCAAACGTTGCGCCGATGCTGGCGAGTAAAGGCTGGTTGTAATAAAGAGTCGATACGGCAAAGGCGCAGGCCACCGCCATGAGAAAAACCGTGGTGGAGGTGAGCGGGCAGGACTGCTTAGTGACGGTAATCATGATGACAACATTCCCGTATGAGGTAAGTGCCATCACTGTAACTGCGCACGGCCGCGCCGATAACGCCGTTTTTGACGCAATATCTTTGCGTAAAATGCAAAGATGTTGCGTCAGGGTCCCCAGACGGGAGGGCTGCCCACCGCCTGACGCAGCGCCTCAATGAAGACGCGAACTTTTGCACCGGGCTGCGGTAGCGCCCGGAGAAGATGAATACGTGATGCGTTAATATTCCAGCACTCGCTCTCTAAATTCAGGCGCTTCAACGTGCCAGACTGGATATCGTGACCCACCATCCAGGCTGGTAAAAAAGCAATCCCCATCGCCTCCAGAGCCGCACTACGTAAGGCTTCAAAATCATCACAGCGGAAAAAGACGCCTGCATTCTCTGCCGCCTCTGATGAAAAGCCCGGCAGATCTTTCCAGCCGAGTAAATCAGCGCCGTGAAGTTTGTCGATAAGCCGATGTCTGGCAAGCTCGTCTACCGAGACTGGTGTGCCTGCACGAGCCAGATAAGCCGGACTTGCCACCAGAAAGCGATGTAAGGGGGCAAGCGTACTGGCGATCAGCGTACTGTCGGGCAACTCGCCCATGCGAATCATCACATCAAGCCGTTCCGTCACCGGGTCGTAAAGGCGCTCGGTCAAATCCAGTTCAGCGCGCAAATGCGGGTGCTCCGCTTCCAGTTGGGCGATAACGGGCAGGACGTAGCGTTTACCGAACGAGGGTAGGCAGGCGATACGCAGCGTGCCTGCGACGGCAGTATCGAATGCTGAAACCTCGGCATGTACATCGGCGAGTTCATCAAGCAGGCGTTGGGCGCGCTGGTAAAGTTTCTGCCCGGCATCCGTTAGCATCAACGAGCGGGTGGAGCGTATAAAAAGCGTCGTGCCGAGGGATTGCTCAAGCGCATCGATTTGCCGTACCACGGCAGAGGGCGTTTGAGCGCGCTGGCGGGAGGCGGCGGAAAAACTGCCCGCACGCACGACATCGGCGAAAACAGCAAGGTATTCAGCAAATGCGGGTGTCATCATTTTTGCATGCTGCGCAAAGTATCGGAATGGGCATACCCTAGCACCCTGAAGGAGGCGGGTTAAGCAAATTCGTGTGGTGCCTCCCTATGACACCTGCGCCTCGCTGACCACGACCTGATTTCTTCCCGCACTTTTCGCGGCGTAAAGCGCCTCATCGGCCTGTTGCAGTGCCAGGTTTATGTCGTTGCCGTTTTTACGCACGCTCGCGACACCCAGTGAAATCGTCACGTTGCCGGTGTAAGGGAAATCTTCATCGTCGATATGTGAGCGCATGCCTTCTGCGACCGTAACGGCCTCGCTGAGCGGGGTGTCTGGCAGAAATACCACAAATTCCTCCCCGCCAAACCGGCAGATGATCTCGTCTTCAATACACACACTCTTTAATCGAGCGCTTAATGCAACCAGTACAGCATCACCGGCAGTGTGACCATATTTGTCATTAATCTTTTTAAAGTGGTCAATATCAATGGCAATGATGCAGTGTTCATGGGTGGTGGCATGGCGTTTAACCAGCACATCAAACCCTTTACGGTTATAGAGCCCGGTGAGGGGATCGGTCATGGCTTCATCGCTGAGCTTGTTCACTCTGCGCGTCACCATTTGTAAATGGAACATCACCGCCTCGCGCAGACGATCAGCTTCGTTATACCAGGCATTTATTTTTGAGAGCTTCTTCAGCGTAACTTCGCTGTCCTCTTCTTTGGCGAATTCAACCAGCCTTTCGAGTGGGAAAGATATTCTCGCTGAAAAGAAGGTGACCGTTGCTGCGGTCAGGACAATAATCGCGAGGGTAAACCAAAAGGCATTTATCACCGTTTGCAATAATATACGTGAAACGCTATCCGGTGCGCCGGAGATGATAATTTTCCAGTTCGCCTGGTTCATGCTCGCATAACCCACCAGTTCCCCGGCGTTACCATCGCTATCATAAAAATAACCATTGCGGTTTGAGTTTAATTTCTCTTTAAGCGTAACGCCTGGTTTGAAATTTTTGCTGATAAGTTTGGTGTCCTGGTTAAAGATAATTTTCCCGTTACTGCTCACGATGCTGACATCGGTTTTATTATCGTAAAAATGCATACTGAGTATTTCACTGAGTATGCCTTCTTTTTTGAGGTAAATAGTACCCCCTAAATAACCGAGATATTTCCCGTTTTTAGCAAATACAGGCTGCGAGACGAGAACAACATAATTACCTGCGGCAGAAGTAAACGGCTCGGAGATAAATGCTTTTTTTGCGTTGATGGCCTGTTCACTGGTTTGTGATTGTAACTTCAAGCCAATCAAACCTAAACTTTCCGGCGAGGCAGCGGTAATAACTGCATCTGCACTCACAATGACGACAGAATTGAAAAAACCTGACTGCAACCGTAAGCGATTTGCTTCCTGTTTCAACTGATTAGGGTCGTTAAAATTTTCAATCAAACTGGCGCTGTATGCCAGTTCTCTTTGTGCCGTCATAAGATAGCGGTCGGTGGTATCGGCAAGTTTTCGCGCATAGGCCAGGTTGCTTTCCAGCAAACTGTCTTCAATGTTGCCTTTTTGAAAAAGCGTTAACGCACTGAGAAGTAACAAAGAAGTGAGCAATATCCCCCCAACGGAGAGCGCCAGCATCAACGTGCGGAGATGGAATTTTCTTCTGAACATAAACATCCATGCAAATCAAAAAGACGACAACTTTTTATCCAGTCCTTGATCAAAACATAGACACCATTCAAAAGCAATTTTAATCAGGACAGGCCTGGCGATTTATCCTGCTACATCAGGTAGGGTAGTAAGGAATTTCCGAAAAGATAATCGCCATGCCAGCACGCGTCTGTTGTTGTATTAAAGGCAAATTAAAAGTAGCACTTTTTTTTGGCAAACTTCACATGCTAATATTCATTGAAATAAATTGGGTCGCCGTCACACTGTGACATCTCTGGATAACAGGAAACAGAGCGATAATATGTTTTGCTTCCTACGTTATCATGCATCTACGACCGGTTAACTGAATTTTTATATTCCTCTGCTGGTAGTTTTCAGACGAGCGTTTTATATTGAAATTCTGACTGTGTAAGGAGTGTTTATAAAATGCGTCATCGCTATCCCATAATGACTCCGGCATCTGAACACCTTGCTTTTCTGTGCCGTGTTGCGGCCTGGACCGGATTCGTGGTGTGTTTGGGATGGCTCGCATTTTTCATGTCGTTGCAGGATTGGGAACTGGCCTGTTCCTTACTTATTCTGGCCGTGGTGATTTTGCCCTGCTGGCGACTGGCATTAAAAGGACATTTTTCCACCGGGTTGATGGGCGCGCAGATTGCTTGTTTACTTTTTGTGGTGGTTTTTTGCTATCGGTATGATGTGTCCGACAGTACCGTTCAACGAACAACCCATCTTTATCTGCCCGTCATTGCCCTTGTCGGCTATATGAATTATCAGCGGTACCGCTCTCGCCTCCAGATAATCATTATCCTGGCAAGTTTGATTGCTTTCATTTTTTACTGCAGTAACCATAGCCTTTTTTCTATTGATAATCCTGTTTCACGAAGCTTTCGCGTCGTCAGTGCATGGCTGAATCCGGTGCTTGCGACCCTGTTTTTATTTGGTGGCATCGTGGCGATGCATACTGATTTTTCGCGAAGAGCGCAGAGAGCCAAAGCCATTCATCACGCGTTGTACAATGAGCAATTTATGCTTATGTACCAGCCTTTGGTTGATAGCACCGGCCAGGTGGTGGGGGCCGAAGCCCTGATCCGCTGGAATCATCCCACTTCTGGCTTATTGCTGCCTTCCGCCTTTATTCCTGACGCTCAGGATGCGGGATTGATGCCGATGATAGGAGAGTGGGTGATCACGCATGCCTTTAATGAGTTACTGAAATGGCAGGCCTCGGCAGACACGCGCCATTTATCCGTCTCTATCAATATCACTGCCGACCACTTGATGCAGCCTGATTTCGTTCGCAAACTCCTGAACCGGGTCAGTCAAGAAAATATTCCTTGTAAACAGGTACACCTGGAATTAACCGAGAGCGTTTTCGTCTCCGATCCGGATACTGTTGCCGCGCGAATGAATGAGCTGGCAGCCATTGGATTTATGTTCTCACTTGACGATTTCGGAACGGGATTCTCATCGTTAAGCACCCTGCGCGGATTGCCTCTGGAACAGATCAAAATTGATCGCAGCTTTATTTCCAGCGCCAGCGAAAATCAAAAAGGCGAGGTGATCGTCAGGAACATTGCGCGGCTGGGAAGCGAACTGGGGCTTGAGGTGGTCGCTGAAGGAATTGAAACAGAACAGCAGTGGCTCATGATGAAAGAGTACGGCTGTTCTGTTTTTCAGGGGTTCTATTTCTCTCCGGCGGTCAGTTCATCACAATTTGCCCACCTGGTTGCGCAGGGATTACCGGTTAAGCAGTGAGCGGTATTCAGGTTTGGCAGGCTGGCGACCGGGCCAGCCACATAGCCGCTATTAACAAAATAATCAGCCAGGGTGCGATCCCCGTGATGCCTGCGTTCTCTAAGATAAGCCCGCCCAGTATCCCCCCTCCTGCAATCGCCACATTCCACACGGTGACGAGCATGGATTGTGCCACATCGGTTGCTGGCTGCGCACGGATCACCATAGCGGTCTGAAACAGCGTGGCGGCGCCGCCAAAGGCCAGACCCCAGAGCGCCACGGCTGCCCTGATAGCAGGCGCACAGGTAATTTTCAGTTGCATCAACAGTGCCGCCATTAAAAACAGACCGATGCTCAGCAACGTCAGACGGCGGAGATGCCTGTCGATCAGCAGGCCGGTGAGTACAATGCTTAACAACGAACAAATACCAAACAACAACAGCACCGCATCGGTTCGTGCCGTCAGACCCGCAGGTGCCAGGAAAGGCGCGATCCAGGTGTACAGGAGGTTGTGAGCCAACACAAACGTAAGTACCAACAGTAATAATCTGCCTACGCCAGGTAATCGCAACACATCGCGTAATGTCAGACGTTGCTTAAGAGGCTGCCCTGCGATATCCGGCGCACTCAGCCGTAGAATAAGCATCAGGCATAACGACAGGGCGCTCAGAGCGGCAAAACAGAACCGCCAGCCGATTAAATTGCCCATAAATGTGCCAACTGGAACGCCAAGCGAGAGGGCAAGCGGTGTGCCTGCCATCGCGATAGCAATCGCTTTACCCCGTTTATGCGCTGGCACCATGGCTGCGGCATAACCCGCCAGTTGCGCCCACAGCACGCCGGCAGCAATTCCCGCCACTGCGCGCGCAGCCAGCATCGTGGCATAATCATGAGTTAAGGCCGTCACCGTATTGGCAAGGGTAAAACCCGCCAGCGTGAGGATTAGCAATCGCCGACGCCGCCACCCTTGCAAGAGAGACATTAATGGAATGGCGGCGGCAAAAGAACCGATGGCGTAGACGGTTACGCTCTGACCCGCAGCCGCCAAACTGATGGAAAGATCCGCGGACATCGGGATCAGCAACCCGGCAGGCAGCGCCTCGGTCAAAATAGTAACAAACGCCGCCAGGGACATTGCCAGCAGCGGCACGAGGGGTAACCGTTGGGCAACCTGGCTCATTTCATTCCCTCAATTCCACGGTACACCGCATCACGCAGGTCATTTACAAACTGCCCGGACATGCCTTCATATAAGGTATTGCTGAAGGCGACCACGCTGAGTTCTTGTGCACGGTCAACAAACCAGGCATGCCCGTAGGCACCTCCCCATCGCCAGGTACCGGGCGACTCCGGTGAGAGGGCTGAGTGTGGGTCGCGCAGCACAGAAAAACCAAGACCAAAGCCGACGCCAGGCGTATTTGGTATCTCAAGTGGCGCAATCTGGTCGCGGCCCATTTCCGCGACCCACTGTTCTGATAAGATTTCACCCCCGCCGATGCGTAACGTCTCTAACAGGCGCATAAAATCACTTACCGTTCCCACCATTCCGGCGCCACCAGACGGATAAGCCTGCGGGTTAAAAACACGCGCCGGGCTGTAGCAAACGCCGACAGTATTCTCGAAGGGAGCAACATATTCCCCCTCTTCCAGGGGATGGGGCTGCGGCTGGTCGTTTACATACGCAACGGCTACCTGCCGCTCGGGTGAGACAAAAAAGCCCGTGGCATGCATGCCCAGCGGATCGGTCACCAGTGTTTTTACCGCGTTATCCAGCCTCTGCCCCTGCACTTGCTCAATGACCGCGCCCAGCACATCGATCCCCAGTGAATAGCACCACGCGGTGCCAGGGGGAAAAAGCAGCGGCACCGAGGCGATACGCTGCGTATTTTCAACGAGCGTTAACGCGGAACTATCCATCCCATCTGAGACGCCTGCCCGGGCATAAGGGCCGTCAGCGCTCTCTTCCAGAAAACGATAACCGAGGCCCGACGTGTGGCTCATCAACTGCCGAAGTGTTGGTGACGCGGCGCGGCCCTCCGCCAGGCGTGGGCTGAAAACGGGTAAGTAATGGCTAACAGACGTATCAAGATCAAGCACGCCCTTTTTGACCAGCACCATTGCGGCGGTGGTCACAATGGGCTTGCTGACCGATGCCAGACGAAACAGGGTGTGGCGTGCCATCTGTCGCTGATTTTCCCGGTCAGCAAAGCCAGACGCGCTGTGGAAAACCGTTTTTCCGTGATGGTTAATCATCACTTCAACGCCGACCAGACGTTGTTCTGCCAGCGCCTGGTGGATGACATTCACAATAAAATCATGCATGGGCTTATCTCCTCTGATATCAACGCGTTCACAGTAAAGACTTCGTGATTACGGAAAAAGAGGGGTATATTTCATCTCTGTGCGGACAAAAATTCCGTAATAGGAGGGCAGGTGGAGAGCGTCAATGGGTTTATGGTTTTTGTGCAGGTCGCTGAAGCGGGCAGTTTTGTTGCCGCAGGCAGACACCTGGGGATTTCGGCGTCGGCAGTAGGGAAGAGCATCGCCCGTCTGGAGGAGAAACTGGCGGTGCGCCTGTTTCATCGAAGTACGCGTAGCATCACGCTCACCGCCGAAGGGCACCTGTTGTTGGAACGGAGTCGACGCATCCTGGCGGAAATCGATGCTGCCCAGCAGGAGCTTTCACAGGCCTCGGCGCGCCCGATGGGTAAACTGCGCGTGAGCCTGCCGCTGGTCGGGACACTGGTGCTACCGGTATTAGGGGAATTTATGCGGCAGTACCCGGACATTCAGCTGGAACTGGATTTCAGTGACCGGATGGTGGATGTAATAGCCGAAGGTTTCGACGCCGTATTACGCATCGGCCACCCCTCAGATTCCCGCCTTTCAGCACGCAAGCTCGGCCATTTTCGTTTTATAACCGTTGCCGCACCCTCGTATCTCGCCTTGCGTGGGGAACCGCAAACGCCCACCGCGCTTTTGGATCACGCTTGCCTGCAATACCGTTTTCCATCGAGCGGTAAAGTGGAACGATGGTTGATGCGTGGCAATGATGCGGAAGTCGAGTTAGCGTTGCCCGCGTCTATGGTTTGCAACAATATTGAAACCCGAGTCTGCTTTGCTCTGCGCGGGCTCGGCATCGCCTGGCTGCCAGACTTCGCCATCCGCGACAGGCTGGAAGAAGGTACGCTGCGCGAAGTGTTATCTGATTATGCTAATCATACCGGCGTCATGTATCTTCTCTGGCCGGCAAGCAAACACCCCTCTCCCAAGCTACGCGCACTGATCGACTTCCTTAGCGAACGCTTATTTCCCGCAGGAGACCTGACGTAAACAGGCACATGAATATAGGAGGTGTAAAAGCCATTTTCTTCATGAGCTAATCCATTTAAATACTTTGTTATTTCTGCGCTTTTCTCACATCGTCGCCAAAGCGTAATGGCCCAAAGGTGTACGAGTGAATGACAAAAAAGACAACGGCGTATTTGCATGAGCAGCAGCGGATATTCATTCAGAATCTGTCCCGCTCCTGGCGGTGGCGCACCGAATGGCCGACCTGGGGATTAATCGGCGTGGTCTACGGCGGCTGGTTTGGCACGCTGGCGTACTGGCAAACGGTGGGTCTGCTACCGGCAACGTTGTTACTGATCTGGTTCACCACATGGTATATGTCGTTACAACATGAACTTATACATGGTCATCCGACGCGCTGGCCCTGGGTGAATCAGCTCTTCGGCCTGATGCCGCTCGCAGTCTGGTATCCGTTTGGGTTATACCGTGATTCGCATCTGGCGCACCATCGCGCCCATAGCCTGACGCTGCCGGACGAAGACCCCGAATCCTACTATTTTTCTAGCCGTCACTGGCGGCGTTTGCCCCGCTGGCAACGTCAACTTATTCATCTGCGCAATACGTTTGTTGGTCGCCTCCTTATTGCACCGCTGCTCGATATCGTGGCAATGATGCAGGGGATTGTCGCGGACTTTCGTCAACGGAAGCCCAGAGCCCTCATGATGTGGATGGTCCACTTTATGTTGCTGGTGGTTACTTTTGTCTGGATTGCCCACTGTGATTTTTCGATCCTTTGGTTTGTACTGGCGGTCAGCTATCCGTCGCTGGCGCTTACCAAGATTCGCTCTTTCCTTGAGCATCGAGTTGCTGATGATCCGCTGGCACGCTCAGTGATCAATGAAGCAGCATGGCCATGGCGGGTCCTGTTTCTCAACCTGAACTATCATTCTGTGCATCATGATCTGCCAGGCGTGCCCTGGTATGGTTTACGATCCCTCTACCTGCTTTATCGTGCTGATTATCAGCGACGCAATCATGGGTTCGTGGTGCGCGGTTACGGTGAATGGGTAAAGCAATTTTTCTTCAGATCGGTGGAGGTCAATGCCCACCCCGGTTTTCATTCGAGCGAAGCACATGCCCCATCAGATAGCCTTTCCGATGTACAGTCTGCACCGACCGGACAGCGAAGCGTTCATACAGACACTACGTTCTCTGCTGGCTAAAAGAGGATTAACGGCAGAACCTTGCTGGCCGACGTCGAACCTTATTGACCACTGGCGCAGTGACGATCTGCTGCTGAGCCAGACGTGTGGTTTCCCGCTGATGACGCAACTGCCGGACCTGCAACTGGTGGGCGGTTTTCACTATGCCGCCCCCGGTTGTGAAGGGACTCATTATCGCAGTTTTATCGTGGCGCGCCGGGAAGAGCTCCCCCAGCAGTTTGCCGACTTCCGCGGCCGCCGCGTGGTTTGTAACAGCGCAGATTCGCAGTCCGGCTACAACGTATTACTAAAAATGATTACGCCACTGGCCGCGGACGGGGCGTTTTTCTCTCATGTTCTGTTTAGCGGCAGTCACCGTCAGTCGCTCATTGCGCTAAAAAAGCGAGCAGCGGATATCGCCGCGATTGATTGCGTGACCTGGGCACTGATCAAACGGCATCAACCCGCGTTGCTCGATGGACTGGTCATTATCGGCCAAAGCCCGCTGGCGCCGGGATTACCGCTGGTGACTTCGCCGTTAACTTCGCCACAAACCCTTTCGTTATTACGCGACGCTCTGCATGAACTGGTAAGTGACGCAGCACACCAGGCCGTTTGCGCCGCGCACGATATTGACGGTTTCAGTGAGGTCAGGCGAGAGGCCTACAGGGTGCTACTGGACTGGCGCGATGACGCGATAAGGCGCGGCGTGACCCGGTTGTAGCAGGGCAGCGAACTGCTCGCCTTTTTAGCTGGCTTGCTTTAACCCGGCGTAAGTACGTGTGGCCCGTCAGGGACAGATATTATTTCTGCACAGGGGACAGGCAGTTCATCATCCTGCCCCGGCTCGTGTGGTTAAATATGCATTAATACTGTCGGTTTATTATCACTGCGGGCAGACAGTATCCGCGATATTTTCCTCAATTTTCATTCTTATCGACTCAGGCGAAACGCGTTGAGTGGGTAATCTTAAACATCAGGCATCTTAAATACCTTTTTGAAAAAAGCAGAAACTGTGTTGGAAGTATTTCTGAATGCAACCGGGTATTTATCAGACAAACATTATTCCTGCTTTAAAACACGTGTTTGCCGAAGGGATAATAGTGTGAGGATGCGAACGCGTGACTGGCAGCTTTGTGGCAAATTTGTCAGTGTCGAAAGAAATATCATGCGCCTGGCTGATTAAATATTCAGGATACTTCTGAATTTTTATCAATGCGTGCGGCGATAATTTGACCGTGCTTATGGGATGAAGATGAAACGTAGCGTGAATGAATCATTAAGAAAAGCAATGCGTCTCAGGAGAGAGTCGGTTTGAATCGTACGTAAAAACGCACAAAAAACATGAGTAATGAAAATGGGTGGGGAAGTAAGGAAAGGGTAGTGGGGAGTCAGTAAACTCCCCACTAAAGAAATCAGATAGCGAAATCTTCGAGTTTTTTGCCTTGCTTAATAGCGGCAGTAATTGCTTTAGGGGTACGACCCTGGCCAGTCCAGGTTTTCTCGCTGCCGTCTTCATCAATATACTTATATTTAGCCGGACGCGGCTCACGCACTGACTTACGTTTAGTGGTGGTCGTTTTCAGAGAAGAGAGAAGTTCAGTCGGATCAATACCTTCATCAAGTAATTTCTGACGGAAGGCAGCCAGTTTGGCTTCTTTCTCTTCGAGTTCACGTTTCTGTGAAGATTCTTCTTCACGACGTTCTTCAACAATAACAACCAGCTTTTCGAGCATCTCTTCAAGAGTTTCAAGAGAAACTTCACGAGATTGTGCGCGAAGGGTGCGAATGTTGTTAAGGTTTTTTAGTGCTTCTGACATCACATTACTCCTTGTCCTGGAAATTAAAATCTAACAAAACAATTTTTAGTTATTATTGAGTAAAAATCAATACCGGAATAGAGAGTAATTTCGCGATAACGCATTATTTTTTAAAACGGCGCTCAGTTTTTAACATCGTGATATATTTTTCTGCACAGCGATTTCAGATATCACTTGTATAAATATGACGTGTTGCCCCAAAAAAGCGCAGCGTATCGCTTATATCCTGCAAAAACGTAGGTCTTTTCCGTCAGGCTGTGAGCGAGCAAGAAATTTTTTGCGCTTAAGGCAAAAATTTTTTGCGTTTTGTAGCAATATTTTTATTGCTGATTCGTCTACCTCGATACGACTAACGTAAGTGGAGAGAGACAATGAGACATTTTGGTAACCCCCGTCGCCGTCATCCCGGCAAGTTTGGATTACTGTTTATTATTATCACAGCGGTGATGACGCTGCTGGTAATGTCGCTATGGAATGCATTAATGCCCGAGCTGTTCGGTCTTAAAAGCATCAGTTTCTGGAGTGCGCTGGGTTTACTGGTGCTTTGCCGGGTTTTATTCGGCGGCATGGGAATGGGGCCAATGATGTTCAAAATGGCACGCGATAACCGGCAATTACATGAGCGCTGGATGAATATGAGCGAAGAAGATAAGCAGGCATTTTTTGCCAGGCGTCAACATCGTGGGCATCGTCATGGCTGGGGATGTCATGATGAAGATAAAACGCCTGACAAAAATAATGAACCGGCAAAACCTTTTGATAATGCGTAATCGTGATGGACAATGCCGATAACGCCTCCTCAGGACGAATCCTGGATGCCTTGTTAGCATGCCAGACAAAGCTCAGGGCATTTATCCGTCGTCGTATTCCCGTACGGGAAGATGTCGACGACATTCTTCAGGATGTTACGCTGCAATTAATAAATGTTGAGCAGCCTGTTGAGAATGTCTCTGCCTGGCTTTTTCGCGCCGCACGCAATGAAATGGTGGATCGCTCACGTAAAAAGCGGGAGTGGTTATTTTCTGATGATGAAAACATTGAGAATGATTGTCAGGCCATATTATTCAGCGAGGCGGGTAGCCCGGAAGATACCCGTTTAAAAGAACTTTTCTGGGATGAACTGGAAAGTTCGCTGGCTGCTTTACCACCAGCGCAGCGGGAGGTGTTTGAAAAAACCACTTTGCAGAATTACAGCTTTAAACAGCTTTCGCTTGAAACGGGTCTTCCAGTGCAGACCCTGTTATCGCGAAAACATAAAGCGGTACGTTATCTGCGTGGCCGACTGACATCACTTTATAATGACATCATGCTGCCTTAAGAGAGGGAACCTTTTACGCGAAGAGCGCAAGCATATTATCAGCTGAACGTCAGAGTTTTGACTTGCGCTGTTTCCAGACGGCGATGGCGTCATTGATGTTGTTGGTGACGATATCGCCGACTTTCACCTGATTGAGATAAACATCGTAACGATCTTCATTGTACTTAAAGACAATGATGTCGCCCTGAAAACGCACCCGCCGCTCTTTTACGGTGATGCCCCGACTGCGCATGGCAATTTTGGCGATGGGATCTACTTTCCTGTCTTTCATGTGGATATCTGTTAGCCTCTTATTATCTTTTGTTGTATCCAGGCTGACGCGCAGACGTCATGATATTAATTTTATATGCCCGGGAAGAAAAGGCCATCGGCTTAAAAAGAGTATGGCAGACAAAAATAATCCCTGGTGATGCCTTTCTTAAGGTTTTCTTAATGTTGTCGCGCTCTATATGCCGACGGCTAAAGGCGTATCGTATTTACAACGCAGGGGCTGAATTAAATTCGCACTATATTGTTGAGAATTGTTTAGATTCTCATTTCGTTTTTTATAAATAGCGAGTTGCGGAACTGGTGTCGTTAAGAGCATGTTTGCGCTTAAACATGCTGCGTAAAATCCGACCCTTTATTAAAGAGATAACCAGCAACATGGGTGGGATAGGCTGAATGAGCAGAAACGCCCTGATGTTCGTATTCACTGAACAGTAACCCGGTCAGCGAAATAAAAAAGCAGATTCATCATCGCAATCACAACCACACACCTTAATCCTGCTGACTTCTTCCTGGCAAAAAAATCACCCACACCCCGGCTGTAATCGTTAATACGCCGGCCAGCGATTGCCACGAAAAGACGCCCTCAAGCCCCGGTAAAAGCAGCGATGCCAGCCACACCAGCACATAGCTCAGGCTGAGCAGCGCATAGGCTTTACTCAACGCCAGGCGGTGCAGCGCCAGATACCAGACAAACATGGATGCCAGATACCCCCCCAGACCGGCCAGCAGCAGTGTGGTTTGCAGATGAACAGGCCAGAGCGCACTGGCAAAAGCGTCATACTCTGAAACCGGTGGCAGTGAGGACATGGCATAGCCCATGGCGAGCTGCGCGGCGCTGGTCAACAACACGCTGATTAACGCATAGACGATGCCCATCAGGCGATCCCTCCCAACATAATAATCCCGATGATGATGAGGCCCACCCCCAGCCAGTGACGAGCGCTTACCGGTTCCCGCCAGATCCCCCATGCCGCCAGCGTCACCCAGACAAAATTAAGACTGAGCATCGGGTAGGCCAGCCCAACGGGCACTTTTTGTAACACCCGCAACCAGAGCAGCATGCCGAGACCGAGAGAGACCAGCGCTAACCCCAGCCACAGAAGATGATGGCGGCGACGATCCGCCCCTAAAGGTGGGCGGGTGGCCTGTTTTTGACACAGCTGCCCGGCAACGCTGAGCAGGCTGGCGAGAATCAATAAGCTCCAGGTCATGGCAGAGGCGCATATTCAAGCAGTGCGATGCGTCCCTGGACGTACACGCTGGTGGGAGGCGGCAAGGCAAGATCGCTGACATCTTCGTTTTTAGCCAGTAGCACCACCAGTGAGGTGGTGCCGTCCTGACGGTGCGTTGCCAGCCATTCGCTGAAGTCGCGCGCTCTGATCAGTTTACCTTTCGCATCCGGGTAATCGAGACCATATTTCAGCTCTCCGCCAAAATTAAACAGCATGATATCGCTCCGTTTAAGTTCCCAGGCGAGGCCTGCGGCCAGCCCGACGTTGTCGGCGATGACATACTGACTGCGCTGAAGTGTTTCTCTGTTCATCTCCACCAGAAACTGCGGCTGCTTGGCTTCCATGATCCGGTTCGGGAGCATAAACCCGAGCAGCAGCGCCAGACCTAAAGGACAGAGCGCCGAAAGTACCCAGTTTTTTTCCGTGTTACGCAGGCTGTACCAACCCGCCAGCGCCCAGACAAAAAAAGCGATAGCCGCGCAAAAGGCTTTATAGATTTCAAGCGGCGCCCAGACCGGATGTTTCATTGGTCCCCAGGGGGAGGCAACAAAGGCCGCAACGATGCCGACAGCGCCAAAGCCGATGTTGATCCAGGCATTAATCCGTAGCGCCCGACATCCTCTCTCCGCCGCCCGCACCGCGTAATGTGCCATCAGCATGGCGAGTGGGGCAAAGCAGGGGAGGATGTAGGTCAGCAGTTTGCCCTTAGCGATGCTGAAAAACAGGAAAGGCATCACTATCCAGCACAGCAGATAAAGCGTCGCCCGTTGGTTATCGTGGTCACGCCAGGCTTGGCGCAGTGTACCCGGCAACAGCCCAAGCCACGGGAGGCTGCCCAAGACAATCACCGGGAGGTAATACCACAGCGGAGCCTTGTGCTGAGCGTTATCCTGGGCGAAACGCTGAATATGCTCCACCCAGAAGAAGTAGTGCCAGAAATCCGACTCACGCTGGGCAATCGCCAGACCCCACGGCAAAATAGCCAGCACGCAGCTGAAAATCGCCAGCCACCCCCAACTCAGCACTTCCTTCCATTTTTTCTCTACGATGACCCAGGGCAGTACGCTCAGTACCGGCACGGCGAGGGCAAGAAAGCCTTTGGTCATCACGCCCATGGCGCAGGCCACGCCGAGGGCAAAATAGCCCAATGCTTTACGTGAGCGGGTTTGCGCCTGCGTCGCCAGCCAGAAAACAGACATGGCGGCGATGAGCCACAGGGCAATCATCGGATCGAGCACGGCGTAAGTCCCGATGCCGTAAACTTCCAGCATCGTGAGGAAAATGGCTGCGGCAACCAGCGCGATGCGCTTATCGCGCCAGAAGCGCCATGAAAGCCCGGCCACCATACAAGCCACCAGGGCGGTGGAAAAAATCGCGCCAGCACGAACGGCAAAGTTGCTGCTGCCGAACAGCCATTGGCCCACGCTATTCAGCCAATAACCGGCGATGGGTTTTTCGAAATAGCGTAAGTCGAGGAAATGCGGCACCACCCAGTTACCAGAGGCGAGCATTTCACGACTGATCTCGGCATAGCGTGTTTCATCAGGTTGCCAGAGCAAGCGCCATTCCACTGGCACCAGATAATAGAGGGCGAAAAGCGCCAGAACGGCAAGGCCGTAGCGCGAAGATTTCGTCATTCTGTTCTCTCCATTTGCTGACAGCCAAGCCAGCCTTCACGACCTGCTATCTCGCCACGGACAATTTTGCCCACGGGCAGGGTGCGGACATGTTCCGGCAGCAGCTCACTTAACGGGCAAAAACAGATCCCGGCTTGCGCGGCCTGCGTCAGGAGATCGTTAAAGGTATCGCGCCAGGCGATGCCCTCGACTTCCGCATGGATGGTGTAAACCGGCACACCGGGATCGTCGAGCATTTTGCCGATGATAAAATCGTTAAATTCTGCGGCACTCACGCTACGCCCCACCACCTCATCCCAGGTCGGCAAGGTAACGGGAATTTGCACCGTGCCGGTTTTTCCTGTTCCGGTCAGAGGGGTAAAGGGTGAAATACCGCGACAGTCGCTGTTGTAGTGAAAGCCAAAGGCCTCTTTGGCCTTCACCACCCGCTGGTCAGCGCGCCAGCCCGCGACCGCAGAGCAGGTGACGGGAGCGTTGATGATGGCTTCCAGCTCCTGCTTACCCAGTGCAATTTGCTGTAAAAGCCGATCGTTATCCCACACCCCACACCAGGTTTGCCAGGCGTGGTGGTCCCAGGCATGCAGCCCGACTTCATGGCGTGCCGCCGCATCGCGAATAATATCCGCATTGGCGCGGCCAATATTCCTCCCCGGCCACGCCGTTCCGGCAAGTAAAATATCCCAGCCGTACAGCGAGGCGGCATTGGAGCGCAGCATCTTCATCAGGAATTTCGGCTTTATCAGCCGCCATAAATGGCGGCCCATATTGTCCGGTCCTACGCTGAAGAAGAAACTTGCCCGCACGCCATGACGCTTGAGCATTTCCAGAAGCCGCGGTACGCCCCGACGCGTCCCGCGAAAAGTATCAACGTCGATGCGCAGACCCACTTTTCTCATGGTTTCTGTTCCGTGACCTCAACGGTGCGCAGGAAGAAGTCCAGCGTCTCCTCAACCGTTTTGTGCATGTCGACCACCGGCTCCCAGTTCAGGCAACGGCGCGCATTGCGAATGTTCGGTTTGCGGTGCTCAACGTCCTGATAGCCCTTGCCGTAATAACTGCTGCTTTCGACATCACGGAAGCCGGCAAACGGCGGGAAATTAGCGCGCAGCGGGTGACGTTCAAAGCTGGCAAGCAGCATTTCGGCAAGTTCTTTGATGCTCGCTTCGTTCTCCGGGTTACCAATATTGATAATCTGGCCGTCGCAACGCCCATCTTTATTCTCGATGATACGGAACAGGGCTTCGATGCCATCACTGATGTCGGTGAAGCAACGTTTTTGCTTACCGCCTTCAATCAGCTTAATCGGCGATCCTTCTACCAGATTAAGGATCAACTGGGTAATGGCGCGTGAACTGCCAATACGTGCGGCGTTTAAGTTATCCAGACGCGGCCCCATCCAGTTGAAAGGGCGGAACAGGGTAAAGCGCAGCCCCTCTTTTTCGCCGTACGCCCAGATGACGCGATCCAACAACTGTTTTGATACCGAGTAGATCCAGCGCTGTTTGTTGATCGGCCCAACCACCAGGTTAGAACTGTCTTCATCGAAGTTTTTGTCTGTACACATGCCATACACTTCAGAAGTTGACGGGAAAATAATGCGTTTCTGGTATTTCACACAGTCACGGATAATTTTCAGGTTCTCTTCAAAATCCAGCTCAAACACGCGCAGCGGGTTACGGGTGTACTCGATAGGCGTGGCAATGGCGACCAGCGGCAGCACGACGTCACATTTCTTGATGTGATACTCAATCCATTCGGAGTGAATACTGATATCCCCTTCGACAAAATGAAAACGCGGATTATCGAGGAAGCGACTGATGGCGTCGGTGCCGATATCGAGACCAAAAATTTCGAAGTTATCATCGCGCAGCAGACGTTCGGTCAGGTGATTACCGATAAACCCATTCACCCCGAGGATCAGCACACGGGTACGGCGCTTAATGGTCGAAACCGGCTTGCTGCTGAGCAGGGCGCCCGCCACCAGGCCCAGCGATAGGGCCAGCTGCGAGCCCTGCATCCAGACCCCTTTATCCGTCTGCCCGGTAACGATTTCCAGCACCCCTTCGCCGCAGGCCACACGCAGCGGCGAAACAGAAACAACCGTGCCAGCGCGGGCAGGGGGGAGATCGTTGATAACCCGCGTTTTCCAGACGATGAATTTGTTGGTGCCCACAAAACTGAACGCCCCCGGCCACGGGTCAGAGACGGCGCGCACCAGGTTATGCAGCGCGGTGGCCGGTTTTTCCCACTCAAGATTACCGTCTTCCGGCGTACGGCGACCGTAACAACTGGCGTCGGCCTCGTCCTGGACGCGCTCTATAACGTCGCCAGACTGGAGCAGCGGCAGGCTTTGGTTCAACAATGCCCGCGCGGCGTCACACAGTTTATGGTGCAGAGTGAGCGCCACATCGTCCGGTGCGATAGCGACCCGCTGTTGCGCCACGATGCCGCCAGCATCGGCGCGGGCGGTCATGCGGTGCAACGTCACGCCAGTCTCAGTTTCGCCATTTGCCAGCGCCCAGTTGAGCGGGGCGCGACCACGGTATTTCGGCAGCAGCGAGCCATGCAAATTAAAGGCGCCGCGCGGCGCAAGTTCGAGGATCTCTCTGCAAATCAGGTTGCGGTAATAGAAGGAGAAGATAACCTCGGGGGCTTCTTTACGGATGCGTTCGATCCACAGTGGATGGTTCACGTCATCCGGCGCATAAACCGGGATTTCGCGCTCAGCGGCCAGGCGGGCGACCGATTTGAAAAAGGCATTTTCACCCGGTGCTTCAGCATGGGTGAAGATGGCAACGATGTCATAGCCCGTTTCCAGTAATGACTGGATGCCCACGCATCCCATATCGTGATAGGCAAAGACGACGGTTTTCATTGCGGTGTTTCCTCAGTTGAAGGCGAAGTATTCTGGCTAATGACGCGTTGGACAAAGTAGCGGGGGCGGGCACGCACATCGTTATAGATGCGCCCGATGTACTCACCGAGCAGGCCCATTCCGACAAATTGAGCACCAATAAAGGTGAACAGCAGAGCAAACAGGGTGAACACCCCCTCCGCCGACCACTGCGGGCCCAATATCAGGCGCATAATGATAAGCACGATGGACAGCGCAAAACCGGTGAGGGCGATGATGCTGCCAAACACGCTCAGCAGGCGTAACGGCGTGGTGGTCAGGCAGGTCACCAGGTCGTACATCAGGTTAATCAGACGCATAAAGCTGTATTTTGAGTCACCAAACTCACGTTCAGCGTGATGCACTGGTATTTCCGTTGCCCGACGGGCAAACATATTTGCCAGGATGGGAATAAAGGTGCTGCGCTCATGGCAGTGCAGCATCGCATCCACAATGTGCCGACGGTAGGCGCGCAGCATGCAGCCGTAATCGCCCATCGCTTTGCCGGTGGTACGCTGGATCAGATGGTTAATCAGGCGCGAGGCCGTTTTACGAAACAGGCTGTCCTGGCGGTTCTGACGCACGGTGCCAACCACATCAAAACCCTCTTCCGCTTTGGCGACCAGCGCCGGGATCTCTTCCGGTGGGTTCTGTAAATCGGCATCCAGGGTAATAACCAGGTCCCCGGTCACGTGGCTGAATCCGGCCATAATGGCCGAATGCTGGCCGTAATTGCGGTTGAGCAGCACTGCGACAATATGGCTGCCGGAGGCTTGCGCCGCCTCAACCAGCATGCTGGCGGAGTTGTCCTGACTGCCGTCATCGACCAGCAGGATTTCATACGCTTTGCCGATGGCATCGCAGGCGGCATGGGTGCGACGAATTAATTCCGGCAGGCTCTCCTGTTCGTTATAAACAGGGATGACCACCGACACTTTATGAATGGGCGTGGAGTCGAACATGGCTATCGTCTCGCAATGTGATGAAGTTCGGCGATAACACGGCTGACATCGTCATCGGTCATATCCGGGAACAGCGGGAGAGAACAGATGCGGGCACTGTTCCAGTCGGTATTAGGTAGCGACACATTCGGGAACTGTTCGCGGTAGAATTTTTGGGTGTGGGCCGCACGGAAATGCAGGCCGGTGCCGATGCCGCGCGCTTTCAGCCTCTCCATCAACGCATCACGGGAAAGGCCGCACCGTTCTTCATCGACACGGATAATAAACAGGTGCCAGGCGTGAGTGTGTGGCCAGGCAGGCAGCGCCAGGGGAGCAAAGGGCGTCTGCGCCAGTTCTCGTAAATAGCGCGCAGCGATCTCTGCCCGCCGCTGATTGGCCTGCGGCAACTTGCCCAACTGAACAAGGGCAAGCGCCGCGTTGATATCCGCCAGATTGTATTTGTAACCGGGCGCGATCACCTCAGCCTGAGGCGCGCGCCCGTGCGTCTGGCGGTCATAGGCGTCGACGCCCAGACCATGAAATTTCAGGCTGCGCGCATGCTGAGCCAGCGCCTCGTCGTCGGTGACAATGAGTCCGCCTTCAGCACAGGTCATATTCTTGATGGCGTGGAAGGAGAAAATCGCTGTGCCGCGCCAGCCAATGGGGTGACCTTTGTAACGGGTACCCGCGGCATGGGCGGCATCTTCAATGACCGGAATGCGGTGTTTTTCACCCAATGCATAAATGGGGTCAATATCAGCTGGTGCACCGGCATAATGGACGGGAATGATGGCCCTGGTGCGGGGAGTGATGGCGGCTTCAATGGACTCGGCGGCGACCATTAGGGTCTCCCGATCGACATCGATCATCACCGGTGTGGCGCCCAACAGCACGATCATATTTAACGTGGAAACCCAGGTCATGGAGGGGGTGATAACTTCGTCACCCGGGCCAATACCCAGCGCCATCAGCGTGACATGCATGCCCGCGGTGGCCGAACTGACCGCGATGGCGTGGCGGTTCCCCGTCAACTGACAAAAAGCCGATTCCAGTTCCTGATTTTTAGGGCCAGTGGTAATCCAGCCTGATTTAAGGACATCCTGAATCGCTGTTAATTCATCCTCGCCCATTGAGGGGCGAGAAAAAGGCAGAAACTCATGCATTATTTTTCCTTACCGATGCTGGCAATATGAAAACGCACTGTAATCAGAGGCGCGATATGCCCATAAAGTCGAAAACACATTTTTAGGTTATGAGTTGTTTATTAACTCAACCTTAAGAGAGTGCTAACTTCTTTTAATGTTCATTTAAAAAAAGAGTTGTTTAGGATGTGTTTATAAAATTAATAATGAATTGCTTTGTGATGTTTTATTTTTCTTTTGAATCAATACGTTGATTTGTATTGGGTGTTGGGGGGGAGATAGTTTGGAAAAGTTCATTATTCGCTGATTTATTTTTAACTATCACGATTTTGTTTAATTTTTGTTGAAGGTTTTATCTTTGTCATTAATTCGTCATTAAGATTTTATGTGGGTCATATTAACTATCCAAAATTCATTTTTTGGATTGCTTTTCTTTGACCCTGTCTGGAAAGAGATTGTTACGTTTTTAATGGGAAGGGAAATGAGATTTATATCAAGGTATTGCCCCATCCACGCAAACTGTCGGATAGGGCAGGTATTATTGGTGGTTAAATAAACCCGTCGTCATCGTTGCTGGTATCAAAGTCGTCGTCGCTCTGATCAAGGAAACTGTTATCGTCATTGGGATCGATAAAGCTCCGGTCCGAAGTGTCGATAAAATTGCCTTGGTTCAGATCGTTGAGCGTCGGATCGCTGGTGAAACTGGATACCGGTTCGAGTGGCTGCTCAATAATGTTCACAATCTCTTGCGGTTGCGAGTGATGGAACATGCTGGTGAGCATGTCGGCGATCACCACACCGCCTGCCACACCGGCAGCCGTTTGTAACGCACCTGACATGAACCCTCCCGCCCGAGATGCAGAGGCCGGTGGCTGTTGGGCATAATTGGGCGCAGGGGGTTGTTGCCCGCTGTTCCAGTTATTGGCTGGCTGTTGGGGCTGGCTTCTGGCGCCACCAAACAGGCTGCTAAGAAAACCGCCGCTGGCAGGTGGCTGGCTTTTTAGCGTCGCTACCTCATTTTCTAATTGCTGAACCTGCGCATGCAGGCGTTTCAGTGCTGCTTCCTGAATCAGCATCGATTGCGTCATGTAGTAAGCCGCAGCCGGTTGCTGGCGGACAAAATCACTAATCAGCCGATCGGCCTGTGCATCCCGTGCACCGCTTTGCTGTTCTGCCTGTTTCAGACGCTGAAACAGCCCTTCAATAAGCCGTTGTTCTTCAAGTTGCATAGCAAAAACCTCAAGTGCAGGAAGGGAAGTTAAGCGTACATGCCGCACGCGTCTCATCTGCAATAGTAGCCTGGCGCTTATGAAGGGAGTACAAACGGCGCATCAACAACGCAAAAAGCCTTTCGATGACCCTACGCGCTGAGAAATCACCAGTAATCTTACGTATTAAAGCGATAACACGGCGCCATAAGAACACAAAAGTTAAAGCGATGACTGGGTCCGGCTGAAAATCGACGAAGCGTATCCGCAAGGCCGGGGCGACGCGCAGGGATGCGCGGCGAGGGCGACTTTACAGGGACGTTACCTTCGCCCGTCCACGATAAGCCTGAAGGAATGCGCTGAGTGGACCGCGCCAGCGGCGATTTTCCTGGCCGGGAGCCCGGGTCGCCAGGGCGGTGGCGGTGAACCGCCCTGGCACGTTCACGGGTTCTGGAGCGATAGAAAAGCAAGGAACATAAGGTGAACGGAATGACCCTCAGAGCCGCATGTTTCCCCTCACCCTTGCCCTCTCCCCAAAGAGGAGAGGGGACTGTCCGTGCTCGTATTATTTTGTGGGGATTCCTCAGCCCTACGCGGGCAGCGGAGAGATGAGCAGACAGAAACGCAATGATAAATTGCCACTTTATTGGTGAAATAATGAACAGTTCCACATTTTTTCATTCAGGTAAGGCATAGTGTAAAAGCATCTTATAAGAGGACAGGACCATGAAAAGGTTACTTATATGTTGCTTGTTTGGTAATACGGCGATGACCCTCGCCAAAAAAATGCAGATCGTTGCGGATGCAAACAGGTATCAAATTCAGATCAGTGGCGTGGGTGTCGATGGTTTTGCAAGCGTGGCGCCTGCGTTTGACTGCTTCCTGGTTGCGCCACATATTCAGTACAAGTTACCTGAACTTAAAAAGCTGATAAAAGAAGGGCAATCGATAGCCATCATTGAAAGCTATCCATTTGCCTCGATGAATGCTGAAAAGGTGTTGTCTTACGCTGTTGATCGTCTGTCTGAATTAACGGATTAATGTTGAACGGTTCAATCCGCTATGCAAATTTTTGAATTCGCAGTTTCGTGACGGCTGCGCCATTTCAGGAGCAGCGGCGTAAAAGCGCCTGAATGCGTGCCACAAGTTCAATTAACGAAAAGGGAGGCAGATGACTATCTGCCTCCCTTTCTTGCGACTGGGCGGGTGAATATATTGCCCAACATCAAAGCGGGGGCAATCCGGGGCAAAAGAGATTATCCTGCTAACGGTTTTTTGGTATAACAACTTTTCAATCCTGTAAGACCTTTACGCATTCGTCGAGGTTATCCATGCTGAGGAAACTTTATGTCCTCGTCTGATTCAGCCCAGGCAGAAACGCCGCGGGAAGAGGTAAGCGGTTCCGGGCGTCTTTCCGGCCTGGCGCTGCTGGTGGCCAGCGCATTTTTTATGGAGTTCCTTGACGGTACGGTGATTGCCACGGCCTTGCCCGATATGGCGCGGGCTTTTGGCGTCTCGGCAGTCGATCTCAATATTGGGATCAGCGCATACCTGCTCACCCTGGCCATGCTCATTCCTGCCAGCGGTTGGGTGGCTGAACGCTTTGGCGCCCGGACAATATTCAGCCTGGCGTTGTTGATTTTTACCGTGGCATCGCTGCTTTGCGGACTGACCCATAACGTCACCGAATTTGTCCTCATGCGGATCTTGCAGGGCATCGGCGGTGCCATGATGGTGCCGGTCGGACGTCTGGTCGTGCTGCGCACTACGCCAAAAAACCAGTTGATCAAAGCGATTGCGACGCTGACATGGCCGGCGCTGGTGGCACCGATTATCGGTCCACCATTGGGTGGGTTTATCACTACTTATGCTAGCTGGCACTGGATCTTTTTCCTCAATGTGCCGCTTGGGATCGTGGCGATCGTCCTGGCGCTACGCATGATGCCGGGTCTGACTGCCGAAGAGAAACGGCCTTTTGATGTGCAGGGTTTTCTTGCCACCGGCATCACCATGATGTGCCTGGTGGCTGGTCTGGAAATGTTCAGCCAGCAGCATGTCAGCCTGACGATGGCGGCTGTTACCCTTGCGGTTGGCGTGCTGGCATTAGTCTGGAGCCTGCGGCATCTGCGTCGGGCACGCACACCGTTAATCAGTCTCACGGCGCTTTCCGTACCCTCATTTCGCATCACCATGCGCGGCGGTTTTATTCTACGTGCCACTATCAGCTCTGCGCCTTTTATGCTGCCGTTGATGTTCCAGGTTGGGTTTGGCATGAATGCCTTTGAAGCCGGGGCACTGGTGCTGGCGGTATTTGCCGGAAATCTGGCGATGAAGCCTGCCACGACGCCGCTCATCCGCCGCTTTGGTTTTAGAAAGCTGCTGATTGGCAACGGTATCGTCTGCGTACTCTCCCTCTTTTTCTGCGCATTTTTAGCGCCGGACTCGCCGCAGATGTTGACGCTTGCGCTGCTTTTCATCGGGGGGCTGAGCCGCTCAATGCAATTTACCGGCATCAGTTCACTGGCGTTTGCTGAGGTACCTTCCAACGAGATGAGCTCAGCCAACACCCTATTCAGCACGTCGCTTCAACTGGCGAGTGGGTTAGGTGTCACCATGGGGGCACTCAGTATCCGGGCGGGGGGCTTGCTGACCGACTGGATGGGTTATGAAGATATTCAGGGCATGGCGTTCCGGCTGGGTTTTGTCATTATTGCGCTGATAACCGCCGTGGGTTGGTATGACATGACGCGCCTTGAAGCCGGTGCGGGAAGTAATATTTCACGTAAACCCTGAGGGCCTCAATGCTTACCTTCATGATCCACGCCTGGGGGCCGATGTAACCAGTCATTATGGACGAAATGCGTGATTCTTTAGCGAAACAGCGTTTCGGGCTTGTCTTAGTTGCCATTGATGTGGTGAATAAGTAAAACTCTTACCTAAGCGGCATCCCCGATGGGTGCGCTGCCATGCAGTAGTGTGTGACAGGTGGACAAGCTCACCTGGCCCTGGCTGTCCGGGCGGATTATGGGCAGGCGGATAATAATGATGAATGATAAGAAAAAGCAGATGACACTGCAGAATGACGATGTTAATCACCTGTATGAATTATTGAATTACAACTCAGACTGGGTGTGGGAAGTCGACGCGCAGGGGCGTTATACCTGGTCTTCGGATGTGGTCACTGACCTGCTTGGCTACCCGACAGCAGAAGTGATTGGCAAAACGCCTTTTGATTTTATGCCGGCAGGGGAAGCAGAACGTGTTGGACGCGCATTTCTTGAAATCGTCACCGAAAAGCGGGCCTTTTCGGGGTTGGTCAATCGCAACAGGCGTGCCGACGGGCGTATTGTCGTACTGGAAACCAGCGGCATCCCGCTGTTTGATGAGAGTGGAGAATTGCGTGGCTACCGTGGGGTCGATCGTAACATTTCCAATTTAGGTGAGCGCGTACTCCAGCTCGAAACCATATATGAGACAACGCCAGTCGCGCTTTGCATGATTGACCGGCACGGGCATCTGGTGATGTCTAACAAAGCCATGACCCTGCTGTTAAGCAATGATTCTCAGGAACTGACCCAGCGGCATCTCTCAGAACTGATGCCGGAATTCTGGCATCTGTTTGAAGAAGATTTTGCATTAGCCGATATGGGCGAGAGCATTCCGGGGCGAGAAATCATCTGGCATGACCGGTGCTATGATACGCAGTCTGTTGCGGTCAGTGATGCCAGCAGCAATGTGGTCGGGCTCTCCGTGACATGGGTGGACATTACCGCTCGTCGCCAGGCAGAGCAGAAGCTGGCCGGGGCCAACCAGGTGCTTCAGCGGCATGCGCAGCACGATCATCTGACCGGGCTGTTTAATCGACGCTACATGGATGAATGCCTGCTGAGTGAGATCGCGCGTGCCCACCAGCTCAAATCCCCGCTTTCCATCTGTTTGCTCGATATCGATTTTTTTAAACTGTACAACGACAGCCAGGGGCATCAGGCAGGCGATGAGTGCCTGAAAACGGTGGCCCAGGCGCTGATCGCGTCATTAACCAGAAGTGATGATAATGTCAGCCGCTATGGCGGAGAGGAATTTCTGGTCATATTGCCGGACAGCAACAGAGCGGCCGCGCTGACGGTAGCAGAGCGTTTACGTGAAAAAATCAACGGCCTCAAACTGCCTCATTCCTCCAGCCCTTTGGGGTTTTTGAGTATCAGTATCGGTGTTGCTACGTTAGATTGTGAAAGCGCGTTTGCGGAAAATCTGCCGCAGCATATGATTGCCAGCACATTGATAAATAAAGCCGACAACGCGCTCTATGCAGCAAAAAAGCAGGGGCGTAACCGGGTGATAGCCGCCGGTCAGAAGACCATTGACGCCTGACCCACCATCACACTGTAAAAAATACCCCTTCTGAAGGGAAATCCCTCTCTTCAGAAGGGGAGACCACATGGCCATTCGTTACAAAAGCCCCTTCAATCTAGTGAGCCTGTAAGTAAATGCCACATGTATAAATAATTATCATGAATAACGAAGATGTGATCGATTACCTAATGGAATAAAAACCGGACGAATGCGCTGCCTGAACGTTACAGAAAAGACGGGTGCCGCAGGTCAGGCGGAGTGTTGCAAAGGCTTCATCATGACCTCAACGGGAGGAACATAGGTTTGCTGGATTTGTAAACGTTTCTCGCAATAAAGTGCCGTCACGATCTCCGTTTTTACCTGGTAACCTTTATTGTCTACCCGACTGATAAAGTCATCCTCAATACCCATCAAACTGAGCGTCAGTTTCAGGTCCTGCATCACTTGCCAAAGGCGCGGTGCCGAAGAGCGTAAGCCATATTTATCCCAGACATTGACCAGCAGCCGATGTGTGGTAATCACGCCTTTATCGCCATTCGCCAGCAAAAACATCAACAGACGCAGCTTGGTATCACGCAAAGGGATCCTGCTGCGTTTACCCGGTTTCACTTTTCCACCGGTGTTGATCAGATGTTTGTGAATAATGTCGAACTGAATGTCTTGACCTATATAGTAGCCGAATAATACTTTGTTCATTATTCTCATCCTTGATGTATTACGTCTGACGCAGTTGGCGAAATATACGCTAACTGCACAACGAGTATACGGCCTTCATGGAAACGGGAGAATATAATAAGTGTGTCATTCCATTTTTTCGGAAAAAACATATTTTCCGGAATTATAGGTTCGGCTTTTATATCCATTAAATATTTACGTTATCAATATTAATTATCCTTATAAGAAAAATCCTGCAACATAAATTACATTTACCTTACGAAAAAAGAATAACTGCCCCCGTAACGGAGCTGCTCTAATACGCTGTTTTTAAAGCGTAAAAATTTAGTTCGTTTTTAACGCGCTAAAAAAAGCGAAAAAAAATACGGAAAAAAAGGAATAGATGAATTGATTCCGGTCAATAATTTATTAAGTGAAAAATATTAAACACTGCCTATCTCCTTTGTGATTGGTTTTTTATGCTGATTTTTAAGCTTATTGTGGTTTTCCGTGTTTAGCATTGCAGGTGTTATGCACGTTTCGCATTTAAAGATAAATTTACCGACGAAAAGATGGCGTGTCGCGAATAAATCTCTTGCTGGTTCCGACTTGCCTGTCGCCGAAAGTGTTGATAACGGCACAGCCATCTTTATCTGCTTACTCATTAAGCAAATGGACGTTTGCATTTTTTTATCTCTATTATGGGACATCACAATATGAAAAAGCTTCTGATTGCATCATCTGTGCTGACTGCACTGACCATGGGTGTGGCGCATGCCGACCCCGAGACCCTGAACGGCGGTACCATTGAGTTTATCGGTGAAATTTCAGATACCACCTGCTATGCCGCTGTCGATGGCACGGCAGCAGGCACAGCGGGAACTCCTGGTGACACCAGTAACACTGTTATTTTGCCAGTAGTTGCAAAAAGTCTGCTTAACGGTGCGAAGGGTAAAACCGCGGGGTTGACAAAATTCAATATTGCCGTGAGAGCCGATATTACTTCGGGCGCTTCTGCGTGCACACTGGGCAAAGTTGCGGACAGAGATGCCAATGGCTTGCCGAAGAATACTTCACATACAGTGAACAAAGTCCGTGCAATTTTTGGCGGTACACTGTCCGATGCTAATAAGACAAACAACTATTACGCGCCGGGTAGCACTACAAGTACGACTTTCACCTCTGATACCTTCAATAACGTCGATATGACGACGGGTTACTTAAAAAACATCGCTGAAGTTGCAGGCGGTGCCGGTACCCGCACATTTCCTACCGATTTAAGTTCAAACCCTAATGGCAGTTCTAAAAATGTGCAGTTGCAACTGCTGAATAATGATCTTTCGGTTATTAAAGTGGGTGATGCCACAAGTCAGATGGCAAGTAACACCTCTGCTGCTCTGGCTACTCCCGACAAAACGTTGCTGCCTTACTACGTGCGCTACATTTCAACTGATATCACTGTTGACGCAGGTATGCTGCGCAGCTTCGTTACTTACGATCTGTATTACGAGTAATGTCTTAAGGGGCAGAGATTGCCCCTTTTCTTTTTCTGCTAACAGGAGTGCATATGGGATTGCGCCATTTATATAAATGCGCTGTGGTAGCCCTCATCGCTTTGGCGACCTGTGGAGTCCAACTGGCGCAGGCGAGTGTTGTGCTTAGTGGCACACGCGTAATTTATAACGGTAAGAAAAAAGAAGTCACCGTTACCGTTACTAACAGCAATAAAACACCGGTATTAGTGCAGAACTGGATGGATGCGGGAAAAGAAAAAGCCGTACCGTCTAAAATTGGCGTGCCCTTTGTATTAACGCCGCCCATTAACCGTATTGATCCGGGGAAATCCCAGACGTTACGTATTACCTATTTGGGTTCCCCACCTTTACCGCAGGATAAAGAGTCTGTTTTCTGGGTGAATGTGCTGGAAGTGCCGTCAAAAGCGAAAGGTGTCAAAGAAGATCAAAGTCGTCTGAATATTGCGTTTCGCTCGCGCATTAAATTGTTTTACCGCCCGGCAGGGTTAAAAGGCAATTCACTACAGGCTATTGGCCAGTTGAAATGGCAGCCAGCGAAAGACGGTGTCAATGTCACCAATCCCACCCCGTATTATGTCTCCTTGCAGGTGATTCAATATGGTGGGAAGATTATCGACGGGAAAATGATTTCACCGGGGGAAACACAGCATTATAAATTCCCCGGTATTGGTAGCGTAACTGATGTAACGAAAATAACCTATCACGCCATTAACGATTATGGTGCGTTAACGTCGGCTCAGCCGAAAAATTAATAAATAAATTATCAATACCTCTTTTTTTTGCAATTAATGGAATAACGGATTATTGCCGGAGTTGCTCATGGAATCTTCTAACGCCAAATCTAAAACATCGCCATTTCGTGGCCGACTGTCGCCAGTGGCGTTATCCTTATTAATGGCGTTCCCCGTCTGGGCGGAGGATATTGCCAATCAGGATATGGAAGAAATTGCCGCCGCGAACCCCGATGAATACTCCCGTAACGTGGTGGAATTTGAAGACGACCTGCTACGCATGTTGGGTCATAATAAGGTGGACCTCGATCGCTTCACCCGTGGCGCGAGTGCCACGCCAGGAAAATACCGTACCAGCATTTATGTCAATGACATGCCTATTACCAACGGTGAAGAGGTGGAGTTTAAAGAGGGCGCCGATAAACGCGTTTACCCCTGCTTAACTCCGAAACTGGTGCGCCTGATTAGCCTGAAAGAAGACCGTCTCTCCACCGAAGCCCGGGAAACAGTAGAAGCGGCGCACCCCTGTACCGACCTGGAAAGCCTCATTCCGCAGGCCAAAGTGGCTTTTGACAGCGGCGAGCAGCGGCTGGACATCACCATTCCGCAGGCGATGATGAGCCGGGTCATGCGCGGCGCGGTCAGCCCTGAACTGTGGGAAAGCGGTATTCCGGCACTCACCCTCGGCTATTATTTAAATGGTTATGACTCCAGCTACAGCGGGGGTTATGACTCTCGTTCAATGTTTGCCTCGCTCAACGCTGGGCTGAATATCGGTGCCTGGCAGTTACGCCATAACGGTTCCTACAACTGGGATAAAGATAATGGTGGCGAGTACAACGTCACCAATACCTATATTCAGCGTGATATTGCCGCCCTGCGCAGCCAGTTTGTCGCGGGTGAAAGTAACACCACAGGGCAAATTTTTAGCTCCTTACCCTTCACGGGGGCGAGTATTCGCAGTGACGAGCGTATGCTGCCGGATGCGCAGCGTGGCTATGCGCCAGAAATTCGCGGTGTAGCTAAAACCAATGCCAAAGTCACCGTCCGTCAGTTAGGTAATATCATTTATGAAACCACCGTCACACCGGGTGCGTTTGTTATTGATGATCTGTACCCGGCGGGTTACGGGGGCGATCTGGATATTACGATCACTGAAGCTGATGGCAGCGTTCAACAGTACACGATGGCCTACGCTTCTGTTGCCCAATTGTTACGCCCAGGCGTGCAGGAATACAGCTTTACGGCGGGTAAATTACGTGAAACTAATACCTCCAGTGAACCGATGTTCTACGAAGCCACCTATCAGCGTGGTCTGAATAACTATTTCACCGCCTATAGCGGCGTACAGTTCAGTAAACATTATCAGTCTGCACAGTTGGGTACCGCACTGGGGACTTTCCTTGGCGCGTTGAGTGCTGACGTCACCTATTCCGTCAGCGATGTGGGAGAAAAAGGTGGCGGTAAGCTCAAAGGGCAAAGTTATCGGCTTAGTTACAGTAAGCTTATCAACGAAACTGATAGTAATATCACCCTGGCAGCCTACCGGTTCTCCAGTAAAAACTATATGGAGTTCCTCACTGCCCTGCAGGCCCGTGATTATGTGAAAGAAGGCTACAGCGTTAACAGCGTCTTGCGTTCCAAAAACCGCTTTACACTCAGCCTGAGTCAGGGGTTACCGGAGGGCTGGGGTAATATCTATACCAGCGCGTCTATAGAGAACTACTGGAACAGTAAGCAGGGTTATAACAAATATTACCAGATGGGCTATTCCAACAATCTCTGGCGCGTTAATTACAATTTAAACGTCGGGCGCAGCAAATCGGCCTCCGGGCAGGAACAGACCAACTGGTACTTGGGTCTCTCGATGCCGTTATGGGAAAGTTATGAAACGCGCGCACCTTATCTTAGCTTGCGTTATAACCAGGATAGCAATGGCGGAAAAGGTGAGCAGGCAATGGTCTCCGGGACATTCGGGGAAAATAATAAATACAACTACAACATGACCGCCAGCCATGACAAATATAGCGGCACCTCCAGCAGCGTCGGTGCAGGCTGGCAGGGCAGCGCAGCGACCTTAAACGGCAGCTATAGCCAGGGGCGCGATTATAAAAGTACCTCCCTCAGTATGAACGGAGCGGCTGTAGTTCACTCGGGTGGCATCACCTTATCACCGTTTAACAGTGATACCTTCGCCTTGATTGAAGCCAAAGGCGCTAAAGGGGCTAAAGTGGCCGGTTATGCTGGTGCGGAAGTGGATATGTTCGGCTACGCGCTTTATCCGTCTCTGGTGCCATACAGCATGAACAGCGTGGGGATCGATCCGGAAGGTTCTTCGCTGGATGTCGAGTTCGAAAACACATCGCAAAATGTGGTGCCGCGTGCCGGGGCGGTGGTGAAAGTGAAATTTGAAACCCATCGTGGGACAGCCGTACTGATTCGCTCGATGTTCGGTGGCGAACCGGTTCCGTTTGGAGCGGAAGTCTTTGACGAGAAAAATGCCAACGTCGGTACCGTTACTCAGGGTGGGCTGATTTATGCCCGCGTTGAAGAAGACAAAGGTACGCTGGTGGTGAAATGGGGCGAAGAAATGCATAATCGCTGCCAGGTCAGCTATGTGCTTGCCCCTGAACCATTAGACAAAGAAATGCAGGGGCTACCACAGCAGTTCACCATGCCGTGTCAGACGTATCAGGCACCGGGGCGTACTGCAACACCGGGCGGTACCCTGGCGGCAGCGGCGCCTTAATTACACTCTTCTTCTCTTTTGTCATATTTCGGTGGCAATTTCTGATTGCCGCCTTTTTTATTTCTGATATTAAATAATCGGCTTTGCAAATTAGCTTATGATAATAATACTGCGCTCTGTCTTCCAAAATGGGCAAACTATTGCGTGAATATTACTAATGTAAACAAGTGGCATTTTCAATTTTTGGGGGGTGTAATTTGTAGTTTGTTCCATTTTACCCTCAAAAAGTTAAGTCGAAGTAATCTATTGAATCACGGATTTTTAAAAAAATTTTTAGGATTTGGAGTAGGTTGTAGGCATAAAAGTTAAACGTTAGTATTAACCTCTGGTTGGTAAGCTTTTTATCTCTTGCAAAGAGTGTTAATGACTATGAGGAAATATATTAGAACTATAATTTATCAGATCTTTTTATTGGCTCCAGTAAAAGAGGTGTTTTTTATGATATCTCTTTGTTTAAGCTATGGGGCAAAAGTAAATGCCGCAGAAATTACCTGCTCGTCAGGCAACAGTCCTACCCCTCTTAATGTTGAAATATCGCCTGTTAATATCACTATCAGTTCGCATATTGCTGACTACACCATTCTCTATACCTTACAACAGCGCATTGTGGGTGATGTTTCCGCTTATTGTTTTAGTTCACCAGCAGGCGGAAATGTCGCTATCACTGCTAATACTCTAACTAATGTGCTGGGGAGCCCGGATAGCTCACAGTCAGGTTATCTTATTTTTCCATCCAATATTAATGGTCTTGGTATTTCAGTGAACTCCACAAGTGCGGGTAATGCCGCTATTCCGGCCTGGCCATCTTATCAGGTTGCAAGTACTAGTCCGATGGGGAATACCTGGCGTCACCAGAATGTTATTATTCGGATCTGGAAAATACCTGGTGATATACCTGATTTAGCTTCGCCTGTTGGGATCGTCGGGCCAACGGTCTTACAGGGTATTATGCCCGCAAGTGGCAGCGATTATCTCAATCCCTCAATAATGACCGCTGATCGTGCACTTAGCCCTACTTTCTGGATAATCAGTCAACGCAGTCTCCTTGGTACGGCTAATTATTATATCGGTACCTGCAATCTCAAAAAAAGGAACCAAACGGTACTGCTGGGTAAGCATTTTAACTTCAATCGCTTTTCAGAGTGGCGCGACGCCAGTTTTGATGTGGAGTGTCCGGTTAAGGCCTGGGGCTATGGCGGAAACAATAATGTGAATAGCGGCAAAAATAACCCTAATCGCGCACCCTCAATAAAGGTGATTCCTTACTCGTCAACGATTGTGAGTGACTATCTCGCCAATGCGCTCAATGGCACGATTGCGCTGGATGCGGGTGGAGCTCAGGGATACGGCGTTCAGCTTGCATGGGGGGATTACAGTACACAAGGGACAGGCGTAAACCCTGCAAAACCGGTGACATTTAATATCCCAATTTCGCTGAACTCACTGGTCGCGGGCTACCCTGCCACCATTACTCCCATCGGTTCAGTTGCCAAACCTGCCACCATCAAAATGGCAGCCCGTTTTATCCAGACGGAAGCGATACCCCAGGCCGGCCCGGCCAGAGCGGCCATTGAGGTTATTGTTAATTACGAATAACGCAGCAGGGCTAATGTGCCCCGCCGGTCGGGATCTCATCCGCCCACTGGGTGGCGGTTTTCACCAGTTCGGCGATGACGCTACGATTCAGACCGAGGCGGTGACCCAGCGCGCTGACCTCTTCCCACTTATGATCTTCGTACAAAATAGCCAGATGCAAATAGGGGTAGAGCGGGCCGCGCTGCTCTTTTAGCGCCATCATGACGCTTGAGGAAACATCAATCTGACCAATCAGGTCCGCCATCGGCATTTCAAAAATGCTGTCCAGCTGGGAGAAAAGCCCCACAATAAAGGCATCATCGGAGGAGTGACGGCTAATGGAGCGCGCCGCAGCCAGCTCGCAAAACTTGCCGCGAATCAGGCTCTGGTGATAAATCTCATCTGTTTTGACCACGTTAACGGAGGTCAGGCAGGCAACCAGCACAAAACGTCGCAGTTCATTAGTACCGAGATAGAAGATGATGTCTTTCAGTGACTGGCTGCGGAAATTTTTAATGCCGCGTGCGTTAAACACAATGTTTTGCGCATAGCGCATCAGCTTGAAGGAGAGCGCCAGGTCTTGCTTCAGCAACGCTTCGATTTTGCCAAAATCCGGCGAATCCGCATTAGCTTCTTTCATCAGCTTCAGCGTAACGGTCTGGTTCTGAATCAGTTTGTTGCCCGCATGAATAACGGGTTTGCTGAAAAAATGCCCCTGGAAAAGCGTGCAGCCGACCTGGCGAAAGCATTCATACTCTTCAAGCGTTTCCACCTTCTCGGCCAGAAAGACCGTTCCCTCAAGCAGGTCGGCTTTGTCCTGAATATAATGTTTTATCTCTTCTGCGGTATTTACCCGTACATCAAACTTAATAATGCTGACGTAGGGTAAAAATTCATTCCAGGTATCGCCGAGTTCAAAGTCATCCAATGCGATGCGAAAACCGTGTTTGGACAGTTGCTTGACCGTTTTCAGCAGGCGTGGCGTCGGCTCTGCCGTTTCGAGAATCTCGACGATAACGCGATCTTTAGGCAGCGTCTCCGCCATGCCCTGAACCAGCAGTTCATAGGGAAAGTTAACGAAAATGGCGCTGTACTCTTTCAAACGACCGAGAGGCGCGCCAAGAAACTGTTCTACGATGATTTGGGCAGTGGCATATTCCGGAGTAACGTCGGGAAACCGGTTCGTCATACTGTCTCTGAACAACAGTTCGTAACCGACCGTGTTCATATTTTCGTCAAAAATCGCCTGGCGGGCGACAAAAGAAAACATGGGATACTCCATACAAATGCCTGCAAATATCAGGTCCGGTTACAAGTCGTGACCGGCTAGCCCTCGTCATTTTCCCTGAGCGGCGAAAAGAAGGGGAGCGAAATGCAACGTCGCAAGTGGGTCTTACAGAAGGCAGCATCTTTTGTAAACTTCTGAGGGACTTAAGTCAAATCCCTTATGCGTAAACAGAGGGTCATAAAGCGAAATATCTGTGAAAAATTGTCCAGCTAAATAGCGAAATGACCCGATTGCCTGTAACCGGGTCATCTTTTCATCAAATGAGACTACGGCCTCGACACGGCCCCGGCTTTTTCCAGCATAGCGTGTAATAAGACATTTGCCCCGGCCGTAACCTGTTCCGGTGACGAATATTCAATTTCATTGTGACTGATACCGTCTTTACAGGGAATAAAAATCATTCCGGTAGGTGCGAGCATGCTCATATAAACGGCATCGTGCCCGGCGCCGGAAACGATGTCCATCGATGAATAGCCCAGTTTCTGTGCTGCATTGCGTACGGCCTCTTTACAATCAGGATGGAAAGGCGCAGCAGGATAGTGGGAGACCTGTTGTAGCGCGATGCCCAGCCCGGTCTCTGTTTCGAGCTTTTGCAGGAAGGCTTTTAATGCCGCGTCCATGTCATCCACGTCGGCATCGGTCATATTGCGAAAATCGATGGAGAATTTCACGCTGCCCGGCACCACATTACGGCTGTTGGGATGCACCTGCACCATGCCGACGGTGCCACGACCATGAGGAGCGTGACGGCCCGCAATATTCACCACTTCCTGCATGATGCGCGTCGCAACCTGCAAGGCATCTTTGCGCATCGCCATCGGGGTAGGGCCAGCATGGGACTCCATTCCGGTGACGATGCAGTCATACCAGCGGATACCCAGCACGGCCTGCACGACGCCAATATCGATATTTTTATCTTCCAGGATCGGGCCTTGCTCAATATGCGCTTCAAAGTAGGCCCCGATGGGGTGGTCGCCCGGTGTTACATCGCCCGCATAACCGATTTTAGTCAGTTCATCTTTTACCGTTTTTCCTTCGGTGTCGGTCGCGGCATAAGCGACCTCAAGGGGAATCACGCCGGCAAACACGCCCGAGCCCATCATCACCGGAACAAAACGTGACCCCTCTTCGTTAGTCCAGAACACCATTTCAACGGGCGCTTGCGTTTCAATCCCTTGCTCGTTGAGGGTGCGGATCACTTCCAGCGCGGCGAGTACGCCGAAATTGCCGTCAAACTTACCGCCGGTTGGCTGGGTATCAATATGGCTGCCCGCCACAATCGGCAGCAGCGTGTTATCGCGACCGGCCCGCCGCATAAACACATTGCCAATCTTATCCACTTCGACGGATAACCCTTCGGCTTTGCCCCAACCGATCACCAGGTCGCGCCCCTGGCGATCAAGGTCGGTGAGCGTCAGGCGGCAAACACCGCCTTTCGGCGTCGCACCAATTTGCGCCAGTTCCATTAGCGACTGCCACAAGCGATCGCCATTAATTCGCAGGTTTTCGATATTGGTCGTGCTGGTCTTTAACGAAACGACTTCACTGTTCATGAGTGACTCCTTCTTTGAAAGATGATTAACGGATGACGGCTTTCGGGGCACGATGGCGTTCCCATACGGCAGCGGCGCTGAAATCGGGGCCGAAGGCCGGGCGTTTGATGTAACGCCCTGCGCCTTCACGCACCCGCAGTTCGCCCTCGGCCCAGACCACGTTGCCCTGGCTGACGGTAAAGGCCGGTACCCCCGTCACGGTGCGCCCTTCGAAAATATTGAAATCATTACGTGAGTGGTGGGTACGGGCGGAGAGCGTTTTGCTGCCCATCGGGTCCCACAGCACCAGGTCAGCGTCAGCCCCTGGCGCGATACAGCCTTTACGCGGGTAGAGATTGAACAACCGCGCGGTGTTGGCGGACGTAATGGCGACAAACTCGCTCGGCGTCAGGCGTCCGCTATTGACACCCGCATCCCACAGCACCGCCATGCGTTCTTCTACGCCGCCGCAGCCGTTGGGTATTTTGGTGAAGTTATCGCTGCCCGCCGCTTTCTGGCTGGTGCAGAAGGTGCAGTGATCGGTGGCGGTGGTGTGAAGCTGACCAGACTGCAACCCGTGCCAGAGTGCCGACTGGTGGGATTTATCACGGAACGGCGGGCTCATGACGTGGGCCGCGGCGATGTTGAAATCCGGGTGGCGATAAACGCTGTCGTCAATGACCAGGTGTCCTGCCAGCACTTCACCGTAGACGCGCTGCCCCCGACTGCGGGCACGCGCAATGGCCTCTGCGGATTCCCGGCAGGAAACGTGGACCACATAAATCGGCACCCCCATAATGCTGGCGACGGTGATGGCGCGGTTAGCTGCCTCACCTTCGACTTCGGGAGGACGGGAGAGCGGGTGGGCTTCCGGCCCGGTTATCCTCTGTTTCAACAGCTCTTGTTGCAGCAGCCAGACCATCTCGCCGTTTTCAGCATGTACGGTGGGCATGGCCCCCAGTTCCAGGCAGCGGCGGAAGCTGTTCATCAGGGTTTCGTCATCGCACATGATGGCGTTTTTATAGGCCATAAAGTGTTTAAAGCTGTTGACCCCTTCCTGTTGCACCAGCGTACCCATGTCCTGGCGCACGCTCTCATCCCACCAGGTGATGGCGACGTGAAAGCTGTAATCAGCGGCGGCGTTTTCTGCGAAGCCTCGCCATTGTTGATAAGCCTCCATCAGCGGTTGCTGCGGGTTTGGAATCACGAAATCGATAATGGTCGTGGTCCCTCCTGCGAGGGCCGCAGAGGTGCCGCTGAAGAAATCATCCACCGTGGTGGTGCCCATAAACGGAAAATTCATGTGGGTGTGCGGGTCGATGCCGCCCGGCATGACGTACAGCCCGCCCGCATCGAGGGTTTCGGTCGAGGCGGGGATGTCCCACTGAGAGGCGTCCCCGACAGCGGCGACCACGCCGTCGACGCATAGCACATCGGCGCGCCGTTGGTGGTCTGCGTTAACAACGGTGCCGCCTTTAATCAACAGATTACGCATGTGTCATGTTCTCCAGAGTGCTTATTATTGAATGGGGTGCGCCTTTCTCCCTCTCCCTGAGGGCTGAGGGATTCCCACAAAAAAATGCGAGCACGAACGGTCCCCTCGCCCCACCGGGGAGAGGGTTAGGGTGAGGGGAAAACGCCGCACCTCTATGCTGACCTCGCCATCGGGTTATTCGGATGCGTAGTCCAGTTGGCATACACGTCCGTCACCACCTTGCCGGTGCGCTTATCCACTTCACCTGGCTGCAAACTGCGCAGCGAGATGCAGTTCTCCACCGGGCAAATGGAGGCGCATAAGTTACAGCCGACGCACTCTTCCTCAAGAACGTCAAAGCGACGCTCGCCTTCGGTAATAGCTGCAATCGCCTGATGAGATGTGTCTTCACATACCAGATGGCAGCGTCCGCATTTAATGCAGACGTCCTGGTCGATGACCGCTTTGTCTACATGATTGAGGTTGAGATAGCGCCAGTCGGTCACGCTCGGCAGCGCCATGCCGCGAAAGTCATCCAGAGTGCGAAACCCTTTCTCATCCATGTAGTTTTCCAGCCCGCTGACCATGTCGCGGACGATCTGGAAGCCGTGCACCATCACCGCCGTGCAGACCTGCACGGTGCCGCAGCCGAGCGCGATAAACTCCGCCGCATCGCGCCAGGTTGATACGCCGCCAATGCCGGAGATCGGCAGACCACGCGTCTCTGGATCGCGGCCAATTTCGGAAACCATATTCAGCGCGATAGGCTTCACCGCCGGACCGCAGTAGCCACCGTGCGATCCCTTGTCCCCGGTATGGGGCGACATCAGCATCGTGTCGAGATCCACGCCGATCACCGAATTAATGGTATTGATCAGCGACACCGCGTCGGCACCGCCAGCGCGTGCTGCCCGCGCCGGATAGCGAATATCGGTGATATTAGGCGTGAGTTTGACGATAACCGGCAGGCTGCAGTACTGCTTACACCAGCGGGTGACCTGCTCGATATAGGCTGGCACCTGACCCACCGCCGCGCCCATGCCGCGTTCGCTCATGCCGTGCGGGCAGCCAAAGTTGAGTTCAATGCCGTCTGCGCCAGTCGCTTCAACCTGCGGCAGAATGGTGCGCCAGGCCTCTTCTTCGCACGGCACCATGAGAGACACCACCACCGCCCGGTCGGGCCAGCGCTGTTTAATGCGGGTGATTTCTTCGAGGTTGAGGGCAAGCGATCGGTCAGTAATCAGTTCAATGTTATTGAGCCCGAGAATGCGCCGGTCGGCTCCAGTCAGCGTGCCGTAGCGCGGGCCGTTGACGTTAACCACATGCGGGTCCTGACCCAGCGTTTTCCAGACCACGCCGCCCCAGCCCGCCTGAAAGGCACGCTCCACGTTGTACTCTTTATCGGTTGGCGGCGCGGAGGCCAGCCAGAAGGGGTTTGGACTTTTAATACCCAGAAAATCGGTCTGTAAACTAGCCATGAATGCGCTCCTGAAAAGCGGTGGCATTAGCGGCATCGGCGGCGGGTATCGCCAGCGCCAGTGCCATAGAGCGGGCAGCAAGTTTGCCCATGCGAACCGCATCAACGGTAAGATCGAGTCCACCGGCGCAGCAGTCGCCACCGGCCCACACGCCGGGCAATGCGGTACGACCGTTATCGTCAATGGCGATCCGCCCCTGCCTGAGTGGAACAGCATGTGCCACCGGGGTCGGGTCGAACGTCTGACCGATGGCTTTCAGCACCATATCGGCGGGCAGGGTGAACTGCTCGTCGCAGGATTCCAGCCCCGTAGGCCCCGGTTGCATCACGCTGAAGGTGACGCCGGTAAGCTGATGGTTACGGGTTTCAAAGCGCAGAGGGGCTGCCCAAAATCGCACGCTGACGCCACACTCTCTGGCCCACTGCCGCTCTTTTTCTGACGCTTTCATCTCAGCCTCGCCCCGGCGATAGACCAGCGTCACCTCCCGCGCACCGAGTTTTTTTGCCTGTACCGCGGCATCCACGGCGGTCATGCCTCCGCCAATCACCACCACGTCGCGCCCGACGGCGAACTGGCTGAGATCGTCGCACTGGCGTAGCCCGGCAATAAAATCCACCGCTTCGCACACGCCTTCCGGTTCTATGTCGATGCTGTCCAGTTGGTTCACGCCGCTCAGGCCCAGACCGAGGAACACCGCATCGTAGTCTTCACGCAGATCGCTAAGGGTGAAATCGCTTCCCAACGCGTTTTCGCAATGCAGCGTGATGCCGCCTATCGAAAGCAGCCAGTCCACCTCTCTGGCGGCAAAATCATCGGTGATTTTGTAACGGGCAAGGCCGTACTCGTTCAGGCCGCCGGCTTTGCTACGAGCATCGAAAAGGTCGATTTCATGCCCGGCAATCGCCAGATGATGGGCGACCGTCAGCCCGGCCGGACCGGCACCCACCACGGCTACGCGTTTGCTGGTCGCCGGCGCGCGGTTAAACAGCGGTTTGCCGGGCGCGGCAAAGTAACGATCGGTGGCGTGGCGTTGCAAAAGCGCAATATTAAGGGGGCGGCCGTCCTGAGCGTGACGCACGCAAACCTGCTCACACAGGGTTTCGGTAGGGCAGACGCGGGAACAGGTGCCCCCCAGGATATTGGCCCGCAGAATGATCTCAGCGGCTCCGCGTGGGTTGCCCTGGGCGACACGCTGTATAAAGCTGGGTACGTCTATCTCCGCCGGGCAGGCGCGGGTACAAGGGGCATCAAAACAGTAGTGGCAGCGTTCGGCCTCTACCACCGCCTGGGCTGCGTTTAGCGGAGGCGCGCAATCCGCAAAGGCGCGGGCATAGTCAGTGGGGGCACACCGACCTGGCTGGATCCCCGGCGTGCTGATAGGTGATTCATTGCTCATAAAGGGTTCTCCTGAAGCGTTAGCAGGGTGAGTGCGCCCTGGCGTAAAAATCCTGACCAGATGGTTAAGTTTTTGCGAAATAACCTTGCTATTTACGTGCCATTTTTGACGTTGCGCTTTGAAAGCCCCTTCGTTCAGGTATCCTCAACATAAATGAGACGGATCTGTCGCATTTTTTGCTTATTTTTGGTGCAATTCGCACCATGATCGTGATTTTTTGCCGCTTTACGGCAGGGTTACTGCTCTTCCTCTAAGCCACAAATCCGCCACAGGCAGTCAAATACGTGCGCCGTTGCCCGGGCCTGAGCATCTTTGGTGCGGGAATCACTCCCCAGCACGGCGGCAATCTGAATATCAAAATCGGCGTAGGTCTGGGTCATCGACCAGACGGTAAAGAAGAAGTGCGTGGTATCCATCTGACGCAGCTTTCCGCCAGCGATCCAGCAGTCGAGAATGCGCGCCTTTTGTGCCACCAGGTCGTGCAACTGCGTTTTTAGTAGCGGCGAGACTACCGGGGCACCCTGTAAGATCTCGTTGGCAAACAGCCGTGAGGCTTCAGGGCGCTCAAAGCTGAAGGCAATTTTCTTGCCGACATAGTCTGCCAGTGATGTTTTTGGATCGGCGCTGGCACAAAGGCTTTCCAGCGGCGCCAGCCAGTCCTGCAGGATCTCTTCAAGTACGCGCAGGTAGAGGGTCTGCTTATTGCCAAAGTAGTAATGCAGATTGGCTTTCGGCAGGCCGGCCGCATCGGCAATTTGCTGCATGGTGGTGCCGCGAAAGCCGTAGCGGGCAAAGACCCGCTCGGCAGCAGAGAGGATAATGGCCTCGTTGTCCTGACGAATACGCCCTTTATCCAGTGATTCTGCGACGCTGCTAAGCAGTCCCTCGTTCATGGCTGGCTCCTGTTGAAGTTGCCGTCCCTGGCATGGGGATTATTTCAGTTTTGCTGCGGCATCCCAGACGCTGTGGGTCATGGCGCTGTCACCGGGATCTTTCTTGATGACCGGCGTGTCGCCGCCGCTATGAAGCAGCACATCCACGGTGCGACGGTAGGCCGACGGATCGAGATAGCCGATTTTTGGCGTGTTGGCGTTGGTGATGAGCTTCGCCACGTTCTCCATCTGGCGCGTTTGCACTTCTTCGGTCGCGGAACCGGACGCATCTTCCGCAACCACGATTTTGGCTGCTTCTTCCGGGTGCTTCACGGCATAGTCCCAGCCCTTAAACGAGGCTTTGAGGAATTTGGCCATTTTGGCGACGAAGGCCGGATCTTTCAGATTAGATTCCAGCACATACAGCCCGTCTTCCAGCGTAGAGACGCCCTGATCCTCATAAGGGAAGGAGATCAGATCCGCTTCTTTTAACCCGGCGTCGATCAACTGCCAGTACTCGTTGTAATTCATGGTCGAGATACAGGCTGCCTGATCCTGGAGCAACGGATCGACGTTAAAGCCCTGTTTGAGGATGGTGATGTCTTTGCCCGGCTTCAGGTTGAGCTTGCTCATCCAGTTAAAGAACGGGTACTCGTTGCCGCCGTACCAGACGCCAAGGGTTTTGCCCTTGAAGTCCGCCGGGGTTTTAATGCCGCTCGATTTTTTACAGGTCAGCATCATCCCGGAGCGGTCGTAAACCTGGGCGATGTTGACCAGCGGAACCCCTGCTTCGCGCGAGGCCAGCGCATCCGGCAGCCAGTTGACGATCACATCCGCCGATTTCCCGGCAATCACCTGCACCGGGGAGATATCCGTCCCACCGGGCTTGATGGTGACATCCAGCCCTTCCTCTTTATAAAACCCTTTTTCCTGCGCCACGTAATAGCCCGCAAACTGCGATTGCGGCAGCCATTTTAACTGCAACGTCACTTTCTCTGCGGCCTGGGCAGAAAAGGCAAAAGAGGCTGACATTGCCGCCAGCAACAACCCCCGGCAAAAAGCAGAACGTTTCATCATTGGATAACTCCTCGGGTTAATGTGCATCACCATGTTTTTTACTTCGCAGCAGCGTCCCCTCGCAGGGAGGGGTGCCAGAAATTGACCCGGCGGTCTAACCGCACCAGCAGGGCATAAATGAGTGAACCGGCCAGGGAAGAGACCAGAATGGCGGACCACACTACCGGCATATGCATGCGTGCCGATTCGGTTGAAATGCGAAAGCCCAGCCCTGCGGTGGGTGAGCCGAAATACTCCGCGACGATAGCGGTGATCAGCGCCAGCGTGGCATTGACTTTCAGGGCGCTAAAAATAAACGGCAGCGCAGCGGGCAGGCGCAGCATCAGTAAACGCTGACGCGGTGTGGCGGCGTAGCAGTACATCAACTCCTGCTCCAGCTTGCCGCTGGCTTTTAGACCCGCCAGGGTGCTAACCAGCGCCGGGAAGAAGGTGACAAGGATCACCACCGCCGCTTTTGACGGCCAGTCAAAACCAAACCACATCACGGCGATGGGGGCGACACCCACCAGCGGGATGGTGCTGGTGAGGCTGGCGACGGGTAACAGGCCACGTTGCAAAAAGGGAACACGGTCAATCAACAGCGCCACGCCAATGCCTAAGCCACAGCCCAACAGATACCCGATGAGTACCGACTTAACCACCGTCTGCACCAGGTCCCCTGCCAGCAACGACATGCTGTCCACCAGCGCGGCAAGAATATCGATGGGCGCAGGCAGAATGACCTGCGGGACGGCGTAGCCGGTCACCAGAATCTGCCAGAACAAGATGAACCACAGACCGAGCAAAGCGGCGACGGCCCCGGCAGGCGTGCTTGCCTGAGCGAGGCGCTGCACGCTGACCATGGCGAGCAACGCCAGAACAGCCGTACTCAACGCATGGTAAGGCAGCGAGATGAGCCAGGCGGCGCTCACTGCCAGGCTTACCGCGAACAGCATTGAGCACAGACGGCGGGTGGAGCAGGCGAGTAGCGTAGTGACCACCAGCAGTAAAGCGTTGGCTGAGAGGGCGGGTACGGCGTGGGGCATCAGGCTCAACTGAATCAGCGCCAGCACCGCCAGCACAAAGGCGCTCACCACGAAAAACGTCCCCGGTATCGCTTTGGTCTTCATCATGCCCCCTTACGCTGGCGAATCACCAGACGCTCCGTTAAGGTCACCAGTCCGGTCAGAAAAAGGCCGAGGAGTGAAGCCATCACCAGCGCTGACCAAATCTGCAGGGTGTTGCCGTAATAAGACCCGGTCAGCAAACGCGCGCCGAGTCCTGCCTGTGCCCCGGTGGGCAATTCGGCGACCATCGTGCCCACCAGGCCACTGGCAATGGCAACGCGAAAGGCCGGAAAGAGATACGGCAGAGAGGAGGGCAGACGCACCATCCAGAAGGTGTCGAGGCGGCGAGCGGCATAGGTATACACCAGCTCCATCTCCATTTTTTGCGGCGAGCGCAGCCCCTGTACCGTGGCAATGGTGACCGGGAAGAAGCAGAGATACATGGCGATGGTCGCTTTGGGGAGCAGGCCGGTGATGCCCACACTGCCGAGAATAATCAGCACAATGGGGGCAATGGCCAGTACCGGAATAGTTTGCGACGCGACAATCCAGGGCATGAGCGCTTTATCAAGGGTGCGGGAGTGGACGATACAAATGGCCAGGAGCACGCCGAGCACGACACCCATCGCAAAGCCCGTCAGCGCCGCACTGGCAGTCACCCAGGTATGCAGCAGCAGATTACGTGGCGAGGTCACAGGCCACCCGGTGACGCTATTCCAGATATCAACCATTAACTGATGTGGAGCGGGCAGTAACGGGCGGCTGGCGTTTAGCGAGGCGTAGATCAGATCACCGCTTGTCCAGGGCCCACGGGGGGCCAGAACCCGGTCAATAACGCCGGACGCATTAAGCGCAAACGCCAGCAGGTACCAGAGCATGAACGCCGCCAGCAGCACGGTACCAATGGGAAGGGCATGGAGCTGTAAGCGACGGTTAATGGTCATGATGCCCCTCCACCAGCGCCTCGCGCACCTCTGCGGCCAGTTGCAAAAACGCCGGCGTATCGCGGATATCGAGGGTGCGCTGGGCAGGGAGCGGAGAGTCAATCACCTTCACGATGCGCCCTGGACGCGGCGACATCACGACGATTTTGGTCGACAGATAAACCGCTTCGGAAATGGAGTGTGTGACAAACACCATGGTGCGCTGCGCATTGAACCATAGCTGTTGCAACTGCTGATTAAGATTGTCTCGGGTCAGCTCGTCCAGGGCGCCAAATGGCTCATCCATCATCAGAATTTTCGGCTCAAACCCGAGCGCGCGGGCAATGGACACGCGCTGTTGCATCCCGCCGGAAAGCTGCCACGGGAACTTCTTCTCAAATCCCTTTAACCCTACGCGAGCCAGCTGTTCGCGGGCAATCTCGTCGCAGCGCTCCGGCGGTACGCCCTGAATTTGCAGCGGCAGCATCACGTTCGTGAGTACGGTACGCCACGGCAGGAGCACCGGTGCCTGAAACACATAACCATAGGCGCCCGCCTGGCGGGCCTCTGAAGGCGTCATGTCGTTGACCAGCACTTCGCCGGAAGTAATGGGTTCGAGATCGGCAATGGCGCGCAGCAGCGTGGTCTTACCGCAACCGGAGGGGCCAATAAAGGAAACGAACTCACCCTGGCGAATCGTCAGATTGATATCTTTCAGCGCGTGAACAGGCTGATCGGCTGCCGGGTAAATCACATTGGCCTGATTTACCTTAATGGCAGGCCGTGCGGTGGACGCCGTCGGTTTCAGTGTTACGACGGCGGACGTTGGCGCGTACATTATCTGGCTCATTCCCCTGCACCCCTGATTGTTGACTAACTGGTTAGGTTTGTTTTTGTTATGCCATTTTTGTGCCAGGTGCGAAAACAAGGTTTTTTGGGGCTTTTAGCTGCACAATGCATCATTTTGATGGCTATATTGGTGCAAATGTCGACAGGTGTGCTTGCTGGTGGGGCAGGGGGAATAACGAACGTGCGCAGAAAATGGCAGCGCGAAAGCGCCAGCCCGTAGAGTATCTTTTCGCGCATCCCGCGGGCAGTGACAGTTAACGCCCGGCGTTGTGTCAGGCACGCGTTCAGGCAAGCGAACAGGTGTACAGAGGGAAACTCTTCTACCCTAAAGAGACACGAGGCATTGAAAGGAGGTGTTATGGTCGATGATTTCCCGGCGCCGACAACCCAGGCGTTTCTGTTAGCGCCGCATCAGTGGGTGCCCAATAACCCCAGGCTGCCTGTTTTACTCTATTCGCAGGGTATTGCCGCGCCGGTGAGCGTAAAGGCGGCGCAGACCCTGTTCGCCAGTAACGGCTGGCCTCCCCAATGGGTAGACGGCGTGTTTGATTATCACCATTACCACAGCAATGCCCACGAAGTGCTGGGGGTGGTGGCCGGTGAGGCAAAACTGATGTTGGGTGGCCCGGACGGACGGGTGGTGAACGTCAGGGCAGGGGATGTGCTGCTGCTTCCCGCTGGCACCGGACACTGCAATTTAGGCAGCAGTGCGGATTTTTCAGTGGTCGGCGCCTATCCACCGGAGCAGGACTTCGATCTTTGCCGCCATGCCGCCACCCCGCAGATGCTTGAGGCCATTGCCCGTGCGCCTTTCCCGGCCAGCGATCCGGTCTTTGGGGCGGAGGGTCCTTTACTTGATGAATGGTTGTAGCCGTTTCGCTCGGAATTTTCTTGTTTTACAGCAGACAGTTACTTTCGTTTCTATTCTCAAAAGGCATGAGGAATGCAAACTCTCTGACACTGCTAAACAGTGCCTTCTCTCCCGGGAAGGTAATGGAATAAAAGGTATTGTGCATGTTGCCGCCAACTCGTTTGAGTTGGCTTTTTTTTGCGTAAATGTTAACCATTTTTTGACGCCTTCTGGAAATTATGATCGCGGTCATAAATCCTGAAATCCGGTCCGATCAGGTTATTGATCGGACTAATCCGATAGACTATGATGGCCCTACCCCAGACAGAGCTAACGCCACAATATAGTGAGTGCCGGAGATAAGCGCCGGGGGGCCAATTTAGATTGAATGACTTGCTTTACTTAATACACCAGGCCCTGGCATCTGCCGGGGCTTACTGTTTTTAGCGTACCGTCGCTCCCCACTTTCGCGTTCCATCCTCTCCCTCTTTCCTGATGCGCTTTGTCCTAACCTCTTCTACACTCTGGCTTAATTAATTACAGGCTGACGTCGTCAGCAAGAAAGCGAAACGCAGAGAACCCCATGGACATCGATAAAATTAGAAAACTGATTGAGCTGGTTGAGAAATCAGGCATCTCCGAGCTGGAAATTTCCGAAGGTGAAGAGTCATTACGTATCAGCCGTGCCACGGTTGCCCCCGCTTACCCGATGATGCACCAGGCGTATGTCCCTCCCGCGCCGCAAACGGCTTTGTCCGACGCCATTGCGCCTCCCAGCTCGCCGGTAATGGAAGCGCCTGAAACCGCAGAAATAAAAGGGCATGTTGTCCGTTCCCCAATGGTTGGGACTTTCTATCGCACCCCGAGCCCGGACGCGAAAGCGTTCTGCGAAGTGGGCCAGAAAGTCAACGTGGGCGACACGCTCTGCATCGTTGAAGCGATGAAAATGATGAACCAGATCGAAGCAGATAAAGCAGGTGTGGTGAAAGCCATCCTGATCGAGAGCGGTCAACCGGTTGAATTCGACGAGCCGCTGGTCATCATCGAGTAACGAGGCGAACATGCTGGATAAAATTGTCATCGCCAACCGCGGCGAGATTGCACTGCGTATTCTTCGTGCCTGTAAAGAGCTGGGCATCAAGACTGTCGCCGTGCACTCCACTGCGGACCGCGATTTAAAACACGTATTGCTGGCGGACGAGACGGTCTGTATTGGCCCGGCTCAGTCCGTGAAAAGCTATCTCAACATCCCGGCTATCATCAGCGCTGCTGAGATTACCGGGGCGGCTGCCATTCACCCCGGCTATGGTTTTCTCTCCGAGAACGCCAACTTTGCCGAGCAGGTTGAACAGTCCGGCTTTATTTTCATCGGCCCGAAAGCTGACACCATCCGCCTGATGGGCGACAAAGTGTCGGCCATTACCGCCATGAAACAGGCCGGCGTGCCGACCGTACCGGGCTCTGACGGCCCGCTGACGGACGATATGGAGGCTAACCGTGCCCATGCAAAACGCATCGGCTACCCGGTTATCATCAAAGCGTCCGGCGGCGGCGGCGGTCGCGGTATGCGCGTGGTGCGCGGCGACGCCGAACTGGCGCAGTCCATCTCCATGACCAAAGCGGAAGCCAAAGCGGCCTTCAGCAACGACATGGTTTACATGGAGAAATACCTGGAGAACCCCCGCCACATCGAAATTCAGGTGCTGGCAGACGGTCAGGGTAACGCCATCTATCTGGCAGAACGTGACTGCTCCATGCAGCGTCGTCACCAGAAAGTGGTTGAAGAAGCACCGGCGCCGGGCATCACCCCGGAACTGCGCAGCTTCATCGGTGACCGCTGCGCGAAAGCGTGCGTGGACATCGGCTACCGTGGCGCGGGCACCTTCGAGTTCCTGTTCGAAAACGGCGAGTTCTACTTCATTGAGATGAACACCCGTATCCAGGTGGAGCACCCGGTTACCGAAATGATCACCGGCGTGGACCTGATCAAAGAGCAGCTGCGCATCGCTGCCGGTCAGCCGCTGTCCATCAAACAGGAAGACGTGGTGGTGAAAGGCCATGCGGTGGAGTGCCGTATCAACGCCGAAGACCCGAACACCTTCCTGCCGAGCCCGGGTAAAATCACCCGTTTCCACGCGCCGGGCGGTTTTGGCGTGCGCTGGGAGTCGCATATCTACGCCGGTTACACCGTGCCGCCGTACTATGACTCCATGATTGGCAAGCTGATTTGCTTTGGCGAAACCCGTGACGTGGCGATTGCCCGCATGAAGAACGCCCTGCAGGAGCTGATCATCGACGGCATCAAAACCAACGTGGATCTGCAGGCGCGCATCATGAACGACGAGAAATTCCAGCAGGGTGGCACCAACATCCACTATCTGGAGAAAAAACTCGGTCTGAATGAGAAGTAACACGACGCCCTGACGGCTACCGGAACGGCAACGCTATCGGGCGAACACCGTTCCGGCATGCGATGATATTGGCGGGCGATAGAAATCCTCATGCAGTACAACCTGATTCCGCCCCCGTTTTTTGGCCGTATAGAGTGCGGCATCGGAGGCGCTGTACAGGGTCTCAAAATCACTGTCTTTCGCCCCGAGGCTGACGCCAAAACTGGCGGTAACCCGTTGCTGAGGCAGGACATCCAGCGGCGAGGCATTCAGCGATGAATGAATATAGCTCGCAATAATCATCGCCTCTTCAATGCGCGCCTCTGGCAGTAAAATAGTAAATTCCTCGCCGCCGACACGACCAATGGCGGCGCTCTCAGGGAGTGCGCGGCGAATGCGTGACACCAGCGCGCAGATGACCCGGTCGCCCGTTGGATGCCCGTACTCGTCATTGATGCGCTTGAAATGGTCAATATCCAGCAGGATCAGCGCAACATTGGCCTGAGTCAGCGATTTATTGATCTGGTTAATGATCGCGCTGCGGTTAAAGACGGCGGTGAGCGGATCGTGTGTGGCCTCATACTCAAGCTGAGCCGCCAGTTTTTGAAGCTGCTCGTTCATGCGGTTGAGTTCACGCTCGGCGCGATCGCTACGGGTGATCAAGCGATACGATTCGCGGATCAGGCGCTGATAGTGTTTCGCCACCGTCCACAATTTCTCGCGACAGTCGTCTGCGGGAAGCTGGGCGTCCGCTGCCGCCAGCCGAGTCTCTTCGAGTACGGAATATTCATCCTTGAAAAGCTCGTTAATATCTAGCATTCGTTGAGATCCGGGATGAGAACAACCGCCAGAGAAGTGAAGTCGATGCGTAACTCTTCACCGAATTCTTCGGAAATATCGTCTTCTGCGTCGTAGTACCAGTAGAGTTCGCACGGGGTGCCACGTTTGGCAAAACCGTTCATAGACTCGAACAGTTCAAACAACATTTTGGTGCTGGAGCTATTGAAGTAGCTCAGGGCCACATGCAAGCGGACCGGTTCGCTGCTGGCCGGCTTTTCCTGCAACCAGTTTTCTATCGCCTGCAACAGAGGGCGGAAAAACGCTGCCGCATTTTCGGGCCAGGCTTCACCTTTAAGGACCAGACGCTGCGCTGAAAAATCGAAATTCACTTCCGGCGTGGCCTGCGTCGCAGCCTGTTCAATGGAAGGAGTCAGTGTCACTTCAGTCATGGCAGAAAGTCGCCTTTAAATGAAAGGCGGACAACGAACTGGCCGCCAGAGGATGAATGCGATACTCCAGCGGTACACTGGTATCCCGCGCCATGGTCAACAAACCGATGTTCGCCCCTTTGCTGGTGGCAGGCGCTTCGCTACGCAAACCCTGCTTCCAGGCGTCACGGATTTCCGCCTGGGTCATGGTGCGTAGCACTTCAAGGTTTGTCTTTAGCAGTGAGGATTCTTCCGGGCCCACCAGATTGGCGGTTTCGAGATAATAATTCCCGTTGTCGGTGTGGAAGCAGAGCGAGCCGAAACGTAGCTCCTCATGGCCGGTGCACATAAAACGCTCGTCAGAGGAGTAGCGCACAATATTCTGTCCCATCTCAATGAAGACGGAGAAGAGTTTGCGGCGGGTCACCGATGAGGATTCGTTTTTATCCAGCCAGGCGCGAATCACCCCGCCCATCGACATGATGTTCTGCTGTGAAAAATAGCCGGTGTAAAACAGCTCAACAGCGCTTTGACGCTGAAGCGTAAAAAGGGGTAACAGTACGGCTTCTTTGACCTGCAGGTCGTTAATTTCCATTGTGTTCATCGCCAGCTAAAACCAAACCATGTCATGTCGTCGCGCGACGGTTGCTTGCCCTGCCATTCGGTCAACGCGGCCTGAAGCGCCCCGGAAACCGCAGACATGGGCTGCCCACGCTGCTCGCTCAACAATGACTGAATACGTTTCTTCCCAAACATAATGTCGCGCGCACCGCCAATCTGATCCGTCACGCCATCGGTCACCAGCAGAAGCTGGTCGCCGGGGCGAAGCGGACGTTGATGGCGACGCCACTGATAATCGGCAGGGGTGTCGGTATAACCAATCCCCTTGCGATCGCTATCAAGGGTGTAGACCTCTTCATCATCGACGCCGAGCATGAAGGCGTGCATACGGGCACTGGACCAGATGACCTGCGCATTTTGCGCATCGACGAACAGGGCAATGGCGTCACAGCCGTCATTGGACTGGCTGGAGTCGTCGGTTGGATGCACCTGGCTCAGGGTCTGTTTGATGTAGTCATTGATAACCGCCAGCAGGCGCTCTGGCTCGCTGGCCGGCGCCACGCTGAGCGCTTTTTCCAACGCTGAGGAGAAAATAAAGGTCATAAAAGCGCCGGGAACGCCGTGGCCGGTACAGTCTGCCAGCACCATCAACCAGCCATTCTCACTGCGCTGAAACGCATAAATGTCCCCTCCGACGCAGTCGCGGGGGTGCCAGTAGAGACACCAGTCCGAGAGGCTTTGCTCAATGCTCTGACGAGAGCGGCTCAACATGGATTCCTGTATCACTCGTGCATATTCAATGCTTTGCATGATTTGCAGGTGCTGCCTGGCATGCAAATCGGAGACGGTACGGATCAAATCGAGACCCAGGCCAATGCCCTTATACTGGTCGTTTTCGGTCAGAATAAAGCCTTCGGTAATGGCCTTATCACCGGTTTCGATGACCCGTTCGGCGAGAAAGTCCAGCCCGGCGTTGGCGTCGACGACCAGCGGCGTTTTATCCATAAACGCGATACAGCTTTTTTGATCGTAAAGTTCATGGAAAAACGGACGACTCATCTGCGAGAGGAAAATGTGGCGATTAATCATGCCAATCGGTCGATTTTGCTCAAGCACCGGCAGGCCAATTAACGATTTATGTTCATTGAACAGGGCCATCACCTGCAGGTTGTTAGCATCCGCCGTTACGTGAGGAACGGCAATGCGCAGCACACCCGCATTGAGTTGTCGCGATGAGAGAGGTAGGTCCATGATCCTGATATCGTTCCTGGATAAGAATAATCTTAGGATAAAGACTGATTGTTGCGGTTTTATTTCAACAGGTTACAGCCAGCAACTACGGAAGATTATCATTCCTAAAGACAAACCATGACCGCATCTCGCAGGCAAAAAAAAGCCCGCACATAGTGGCGGGCAAATAATACTGGAAGCAATGTGAGCAATGTCGTACCGAATACCTGAGTGATTCGCTCAACTATTCGGTAATGAGAAAGATAATCTTTATCATCTTAACGATCAACCCCAAATTTTGTGTTATTGCCAAAAAAGTGTGTTCGGTACCCACTAAATATGTGAGCTGGAAAAAGTAAACATTACCGGTATCCTGCTGAACCCGTGTACTAGTTTGAGAGTTCGATAAATGACATTTACCTCCCTTGATGCCGTCAGAAAGCAGATTGACCAGATAGACAGTGAGCTGGTCAGCATTATTGCCCAGCGTGCTGAATGTGTTAAAGCCGCTGCTGCCTTTAAAACCGACAGTGCAGCCGTTCGTGCGCCGGATCGCGTGCAGCAGGTCATTGATAAGGTGCGAGTGAAGGCGGCAGAGGCAGGGCTGCCCGGCGAGATTATCGAGAAAATCTACCGGGCGATGATAGACGCATTCATCGAGTATGAGCTTGAGCAGCATGCCCGGTCAGCGCAGAACAAAAAGGAGTAATCCGAGAAGAAAATGACAAAAAAAGGTGATGTTCTTCATACAATTAGACATATATGTTAAAATATTTAACAATGTTTCTCATTGTGGAAGGATGACCACATGTCAGATCTTGAACATGGACGTCGCGATCAATCAATCTCAGAGGAAAGAAGATGAAAAAATATTGGTTTGGATTGCCTGCTGCCCTTTTTGTGGCGTTGCCTTGCATCGTTACTCCCGCCCATGCCGTGCCGCCAGTACGCGCGGTAGACGTGACGCCCTTCGACGTAGGCGGTGTAAAAACCGGTATGAGCGTTGAAGAAGCCCGCGCGGCAATGCAGAAAAACTTCGGTATCTCTGCCGACCAGATTCGCGTCTCTAAATACAGAAAGGACCAGGTCGCTTACCTGGTGACCAACAGTGAAGAGGTTTCAACGCTTGTCTATGACAACAATGGCACCCGGATGCAGGTGAATTTTGAACCCCGCATTCCTTATAACAAGAGCAACCCGATGGCGGTGGATTCAGTCAGCTATGAGATCCCCTGGACCAAAGACAATGAAACGTCGATGAAGGAAGCGGCGATCGCAAAATATGGCCCGATTTCAACCGGCGGTATGATGGCCCCGCTATGGTGTAACAAACCCCTGCCTACGTCAGGTATGGGATGTGAATCCGATTCGCCCAAACTCTCATTGGGCGGCACAAAGCTGCAGTTGATCGATCCGGCCTGGCAAAACGCGCGCATGAAGTTCATGGACCAGCAAAGAGCGACCAAACCACAGTTCTGATTCGGTAAGGGGAAGGGATCCTCAGAAAAAATGCGTGCACGAGCGGTCCCCTCTCCCCACCGGGGAGAGGGTTAGGGTGAGGGGGAACATGCGGCGCTGAGGGTCGTTCCGTTCACCTTATGTTCCTTGCTTTTCTAAAGCGAAAGAACCCGTGAAAGTGCCAACCGTAGTTTTTATTCGATTCCAGATTTATCTTCGCTGTGACTTTCTCCATGAGCACTGTCGTATTCAGCCTGAGCGATTGCCAGAGCTGGACCGAATTCCTGTGCCCAATTCGCCAGAGCAACAAAGGGCTGCTGAAGGGACTGCGCCAGCGGCGTGATCGTGTATTCCACACTCACAGGGTGAGTGGCCAGTACTTGACGATGAATTAAACCGTTTCGCTCCAGCCGTTTAAGCGCATCGGCCAGCGCTTTATGGGTAATCCCATCCAGGCGTCTGCGAAGTTCATTGAACCGGCAAGGCTCCGTACACAGCACTGTAAGAATTAATATCGACCATTTGTTGGTGATATGTTCTAACACTAATCGGGTATTTTTCAGGTCTGGCAGGCAGTTAGCGTGATTTTCTTGCATGGCGATATCGTCAGTTATAGTTGGTATAGTAAAAGTGCGTAATTGATATTAAGTATAGAATTTATATCATCTGTTTTCGACTTAAATCGGAGAGAGCAGATGGGCAACATTGAGAAAAAAATCGCGGTGGTTCTTGGCGGCGCGAAAGGCATTGGTCTGGCTATCAGCCAGCGTTTGGCCGCCGAGGGCGCCGTTACCTGGTTCACGTCGCGACGTGAAGAAGAGCTTGCGACCGCCAAAAGCAAGCTATCCGGGACCGCTATACCACTGCGGGCGGATGTCAGTCAGAAGAATGAACTGAGCCGTATCATGCAGACCATTTCAGAAACATCGGGTCAGATAGACATCCTGGTGATCAATGCGGGAATGTCGGAATACGCCACGCTTGAAGAGGTCAGTGAGCCGCATTTTGACCAGACATTCGGCCTGAATGTTCGCACGCCCGTCTTTGCCCTGCAGGCAGCATTGCCATTAATGAAACCCGGCAGCAGTGTCGTGCTCATCGGTTCCATTGCGGATGTTATCGGCACGCACGGCTATGGCGTCTACTCGGCCAGCAAAGCCGCACTGCGCTCTTTTGCCCGCACCTGGACTCGTGAACTCGCTGCGCGTGGCATCCGTGTGAACGTAGTGGCGCCCGGTCCAATAGACACCGATATGATGGCCGCGACGACGGATGAAGTGCGTAACGTGCTGACCAGCGCAATACCCCTTGGCAGAATGGGCCAACCTGAAGAGGTAGCAAACGCTGCCTTTTTCCTCGCAAGCGATGAGAGTCGCTATATTGCAGGTGCTGAGATTTGTGTGGATGGCGGCATGACACAGGTTTAAACGTTAGCCCGACGGCCATCCCAGGATGGCCAGTCAGAAAAAATTTGCAGGAATATTGCAGGAATAAAGTGCAGCCGCGTTTTGAGAGGATATGGGCGAAGAGCGCTAACGGCTCTCTTCCATTTTGGAAGGAGTGCCATGAGTTCTACTTCAACTTGAAACCTCGCTCTGTAAGCGTTTCACGCAGCTGTTCACGTCCTCCCATATAATCAATGCTGGTTGCTGATTCGATCACCGCTCCAACCCAGGTTTTAGTGCTCATATTTTGACTGTTACGAAAAGCCTTATAGGCATTCTCATAATCATCAAGATAGTCGCGATATCGCCCCTGTTCATACTGATTGTGATGCAGGACCATCGGCTGTGCAGGGCGTGGACGAATACCGCTGGTTCTGCTTGTATCTGGTCGCCCTACAGCCATACCAAAGGTGACAAAGCTGTGTGGAGGCAAATTGATCATCTCAGCAATATCTCTGGCAATATTGCGCATTACTCCAAGATAAACGATGCCTAACCCCATCGATTCCGCCGCAACTGCTGCATTCTGGGCGGCAAGAGAGGCGTCAATTGAAGCCATCAGCATTGAATCAAGGTAATCAAATACAAACGGGACTTCTCCTGCTTCTTTAGTGATTTCGGCTCCGCGTGACAAATCACCTACCCAAAGCAGCAATGCGGGGGCTTCTTCAATCCAGGGGATTCGAGCCAGCGGTACCGAACGAGCAACCTTGTCTGAAATTTGCTGTTTAAGCTCAGCATCCGTAACGGCAACAACGCTCCACTGATTAAGGGCGGAAGAGTTTGAGGCAGACTGAGCTGCCGCGATCATTGTCTCCAGAGAACCATCAGGCAGCGAATCAGGCAAGAACGTTCTGACAGACTTATGGCGAAGAAGGGTTTCGACTTCCGGCGTCCAGATAATGTTGTCTGGCTTCTGCTGTGCTGCCCCATATCGTTCTTCAAGCAATGCGCGGTGTTCGGTTTGGCTGGCGGTCATGATGTCGTTGTCCTCTTACAAATAAGATGACCGCAGAATAGCGAGACTATCAATAATGATAATCCCTGAATTTTCGACTTCAGTTTTCATGTGTGTGCACAATCCATTAGCCTGGGTTAGAATTAATGAATGGATCATCTACTTTCAATACGTATATTCCAGCGCATCGTTGAAACGCGCTCATTCACCAGGGCCGCCGCACACCTCGCATTACCGCGCTCTACGGTCAGTAAATTTCTCAAAGAGCTAGAAGAACACCTTGGCATCAAACTTGTACAACGTACCACGCGCACCGTTACGTTGACCGCCGAGGGCGCTGAGTATTATCAGAGAATCAGCAAACTCGTTGCGAAGCTGGATGAGACTGAAGCGGCTATGCGCGACCGAGGAGCAGCGGCTAAAGGACGATTACGCATAGATCTTCACTCCTCACTTGCCAATTTTGTGTTGATACCGGTTCTTGATGAATTTCGCGAACGCTATCCACATATTCAGCTAGCGCTTGGCATTGGCGATAGGCCAGTTAACCTCATTGAAGAAGGGGTGGACTGCGTCATTCGTGCAGGCGAGCTGGCGGATTCATCTTTGATAGGCAGAACATTATATAAGGATCGTTTAGTGACCTGTGCGAGTCCTGACTATCTTGAGCGTTTTGGAACCCCCTCCCGCGTTAGCGATCTTGAAAATGGGCATCAAGTGGTGGGTTACTTTAGCGCTGCCACAGGAGAAGCCTGGCCTCTTCGTTTTCGTCATCGTACAGGTGAACAGCAGGTGCTTAACTTCGACATAGCCACTAATGACAGCGCTGCTCTGATTAATCTGCTTGTACAGGGTAGTGGCATCGGGCAGACCCATGCTTCCGTAGCAAAGCGCTTTATTGAATCCGGTGAACTCGTTTCTATACTTGAAGACGCAACCAACACCTCCTTCCCTGTTTCCATTATTTATCCTCCTACTAAGCAGTTGAATGCACGTTTGCGTCTGTTCATTGACTGGATTGTAGAAAGACTCTCCGGGTTTTAATCGTGGAAAGATTCGCGTTCTGTGCCAGAGATGTTTGAATAAAATGCAACGTTACAAAATGCGGCAGTTGATAGTAAAACCGGCCGGACTTCTGCAGCGTTTTCTTATCTCCCTGGCGCCCCTGTTTTTCGCCAGGCTTGAAAGGTAAAGGTTAAGTCAGTAACATCCACGCTTTCGGATAAAGAAAATGTCTGTAACCGATTCCCTTCTCGCTTTCTCTTTTGCTGCACTTCTGCTTACTCTCACGCCCGGTCTGGATACTGCCCTCATTCTTCGAACCGCCTGCGCTGAAGGTGGGAAAAAGGCTTTTCAGGCGGCGCTGGGCATTGATGTGGGCTGCTTCATATGGGGCGCGCTGGTGGCGCTGGGGCTGGGTGCTCTGCTGGCAGTCTCTGAGCTGGCGTATACGGTGCTCAAAGTCTGCGGCGCTGCCTGGCTGAGCTGGCTGGGTTTACAACTGCTGATGCGCCCCCGTTCCTCGTTTAGCCAGGGGGATGGCGATATAGCGGGGCAGGGCAACTGGTTTGTCAGGGGCATGATGGGAAATGTGCTTAATCCCAAAATGGGCATTTTCTACGTCTCATTTTTGCCGCAGTTTATACCTGCCGGACACTCCCCCCTCATCTGGACCTTTATCCTGGTCAGCATTCACGTGGCCATCGGGACAATCTGGTCAGGCACGCTCATTCTGTCCACGCATTTCGCCTCTGCCATACTTAAGAAAAGCAGCGTTATCAAGGTAATGGACAGAGCCACGGGCGGCTTGTTTTTATGCTTCGCGGCGAAACTTGCGCTCAGCACAAGGTAGGACGGTAAAAGCGGAGGTCACCTTACCTGATGCATGACGAAGCCAGTATAAAAGCGGGTGTGGTTGGGGTGTCATCTACACCTCTTTCATGCTGCGCTGCAACGTCATATGTTGAAAGGTCAGAGCTGAAGTGTGCCCCAAGGCTATTGCTGTAGTCAGGAGAACAGTCGGAGTCTGTTGACGCGTTGTCGCCCGCTTTGAGCGTAAAGCGGGCATGTTAATGACCGTGAGGTGGCTAACCGCGCATATCGAAGCGGGATTTTTGAAAATCCTGATAAACATCCGGGTTTGTGAAAGCGGGGAATTTGGCTCTCTGAGCTGCTGATTTCAGCGCTTCACAATAGGCTTTATTACCATCGCTGGTGGATATTTTCGACACCGTACCATCCTGCTGAAATTCTAAATGCAACCTGCATTTTTTTCCCTTCCAGTTTACTGGTTCAGCAAGTTTGGCGTTTATTGCAGCCCGGATTGCGCGCGCTTGTGCACCCCATTCATCCTGATCCTCCCAGCGGCCAGAACCGCAATTTCCCATAGCGGTGGTCTTGTGACAACCGGGAGGATGTAACGGCGCGCAAGCCGAAATCAGGGAGCCTAAAACTGCCAGCATCAGGATTTTTTTTACTCTTGCAGACTTTCCCACTTTCAACCCCATAGGTTTCATAAAATTGTCAGAAACAACGACATATTCTTCCGCCATTTCGGACACATTTCAATCTGTATCGATTTTATCAACCTCATGATTCAATGGCTTTTCAGAGCAGAAACAGGGGAGATGAATCTGTGATTTTCCCAAATGTTTCGCGTAAGCGGTGTTGAGACCGACTTTGGGTACCAAAGGTAATGAATGAAAATCGCCGCCTTAAAAACGCGTTTCGTGCGGATATTTTCTGCCACATAGAATGCGTTTTCGGCCGCGCGTTAACACTGAAGCGTTCGACTTAACGAAACACGTCGACTTCAAGTGCGGCAAGGATTGCGGATTCCATCTTCTCCGGGGGAGTGAAGGGGGCAAAACGCGTGAGCGGTTTACCGTCGCGTCCGATCAGAAACTTTGTGAAGTTCCACATGATTCGACCACCCAGCAGGCCGGGCAATTCGCTTTTCAGATAACGAAACAGCGGATGTGCTGCGGTTCCGTTGACCTCAACTTTTTCGAACATCGGGAAGCTCACACCATAATTAATGTGACAGGTCTGCGCGATTTCATCCGCGCCGCCGGGTTCCTGCTTACCGAACTGGTTGCAGGGGAAACCCAGCACCACCAGGCCCTGAGCGGCATACTTCTTATAAAGCGCTTCAAGGCCGCCGTACTGTGGCGTAAAGCCGCAGTGGCTGGCGGTATTCACGACCAGAATCACCTTACCGGCGTAGTCGGCCATAGAGAGAAGCTTGCCATCCAGACGCGTGGCGGTAAGTTGATGAAAAGCGGACATAGCGGAATCCTCAAAGCAAAACCCGTTCGACTCGATTGAGTAAGGTAGCCTGTTGCTGCCGGTAAAACACCTGAGCGGGTGATTTCCTTGACGTTATCACGAAGAATCAGCTCAAGCCATTTCCTGTCATAAACGCTGATGACAATAATAGAGCGTTGATGAAATATCTGCTCCCGGCGGGTTTCACATCATCCTGTGCTCGATCCAGACATCGCTCAGAGACGCTTAGCCCAAATGACGCGCATTCCACTCTTCGCGGGTAATTTCCCACAGTTCGGAATCAAGCAGGCCGCTGACATATTCTTTCTTTTCCGTTCTGATAAGCCGCATACCGCTACTGGCAGAAATACGCTGGGATCGGGTATTAATGGCTGCTTTTGGCGCTCGCAATACCGGTTTATTTAAGGTATTAAACCAGAAATCGGTTGCAGCAATACTCGCCTCACGCATGTAGCCCTGCCCCTGATACTCAGGCGCCAGCCAGAATCCGCGGTTATTATCTTCTACATCATAAAGGCAGATCAGACCCATGAGATCGTCAGGCTTTTCACGACGTCTTATTGTCCAAAACCAGGCAATGCCTTTTGCCATATCAGGCAGAGCAACGTTATTGACGTAATGCTCAGCACCATTATCCGGGTAGGGCCAGGGTACCGAGGCGACCATGTAACGAACAATCTCCCAGTGCGGATAGCGCTTTTGAATCTGAATGGCATCTTCTGCGATCAGCGGTTTAAGTACCAGGCGTTCTGTTTCGAGCGTGGGGAGTGTCATCAATTACGTTCCTTATACGTATTCCGTCTGTTCATCCCCAGCGTGCAGTATCTCTCAGGCTGGGGCTTATTAAGGATGGGTGAACGTTTAACTATGGCAAATAAAACCATGCTGTCGAAATCAGGTTATCTTTTACTTCAAAAACAGCCACCGTTTCCAGAGGCTCAGGAGACAAGCCGTGAATCAACTCGTGATCGAAAACCTTATTACCCAGAACAATTCTGGAAATTAACTCAGCTTTAAGTGCTGGGTTGTTAAAGCGATGGTTAACGTAGAATTCGCGTAGTGATGCTTTTCCTATGGTAGAAGGCGTTTCGGTTGGCATCCGATAACCTTTAAACTCATCTGAAAAACAAGACATGAAGGCTTCAATATCATGCGCATTATAGGCTTCAAATTGCGCCTGAACGGAGGACTTTACGGACATGTGAACCTCTTCCTTTTGTGTTTTTATGCATTATTTGTGCATATAAAATCACAATGCAGTGATGCGCGCAAGTCAATACCGTATCTGAATGAGACACTGCACGCCATTCGCTTTTGCGACTAAACAGGGTTATGCAACATGACTGTTCATCATAAGAATCTGAGTGGAGAATAGCTAAAAATTAGTGTGATTATATTTAGTCTGCTACTTAAGCGGGTATATTTAAATACTCGCTCTGCCTGATTGGTTGAGATATGTCTTATTCTCTACAGCCACATGCAGCTTTCATGTTAAGAATAAGTCGCTGACAATCATGATTTATTTCTGTTTTTCAAAAATTACACCTGACGCTGAAACTGGATAAAGGGAATATAATAATGCTATCCTCTGCCAATGTTTCTTCAAGACAAGATTTCATTTTAGAATGCCTTTACGCCAGAATTTTTGCATGCTTGCCGCAGCTTCCGCCCTGATGATTTCTTTTGCCCCGGCTGCCGAAACCCTTTCCTTTAATACCGGCTCCTTTGTCTATCACTTGATTGGTAACCATGGCCTTTATACGGAGAAATTTGATAATGAGTTTTATTCCGTTGAGAAGAGGCTCTCTGACAACTCCGATTACAGCCTGCTCGTTGGCACAATGCGCAACAGTTACGGGCACCGCTGCCTTTCTCTGGGCGTCAGAAAAGACTGGGCCGAACAGGGCAATATTGTTTATAAGGGAATATATGGCTATACCGGTGAATTCTTTTTTGATGAATTTAGCCAGTGCGGGAATGAAGGCATTTATCACTCTTTCAAAAAAATAACGCGGGTAGGCTTCGCACCCTATATTTATCACGCGGCACAATATAATTTCACTCATTATTTTGGCGTCGAGGCAGGGATTATTTTACCCTCGGTTTTTGTCGTCAGCCTGAACTGGCGATTTTAATTCCCTTTTTTACCATGGTCGGCAGTTCCTCCAGGGCAGAGCGGGGGAATGTCGCCCGGCAGTCTGGTCCGCCGGGCGCATGAAACATCAATTTGAATAGTGAATCTGTTCCGGCTGGCGCTGCAAAATAACCTTGCCGTGACGAATGGAGGTCAGCACTTTGGCCTGGCGGCACACCGCATCATAGTCATCTTCCGCATCAAGGATAATCAGGTTCGCCGGGCGTCCTTCGGCGATCCCGTAGTTATCGCCGAGGCACATCGCGCGGGCGCTGTTGTCGGTTATCAGATCGAGGCAGCGCTGCAAATCTTCATAGCCCAGCATATGGCAGATATGCAGCCCGGCATCGAGGATGCGCATGATGTTGCCGTTGCCCAGCGGGTACCACGGGTCCTGAATGGAGTCCTGAGCAAAGCAGACGTTGATCCCGGCGCGGTCCAGCTCCGCCACCCGCGTCACACCACGGCGTTTCGGCCAGCTGTCAAAGCGCCCCTGCAGGTGAATGCTTTCGGTCGGGCAGGAGATAAAATTGATGCCCGATGCTTTGAGCAGGCGGAACAGTTTCGAGCAGTAGGCATTATCGTAAGACCCCATCGCGCAGGTATGGCTGGCGGTAACCTGTGCGCCCATGCCGCGCACCCTGGCCTCTTCCGCCAGCACTTCCAGAAAGCGCGACTGCGGGTCATCGGTTTCATCGCAGTGTACGTCTACCAGGCAGCCGTGGCGCTGGGCCAGATCCATCAGAAAAATCAGCGAACTGACACCTTTATCGCGGGTGTTTTCGTAGTGAGGAATGCCGCCCACCACGTCGGCGCCCATCTCAATGGCGCGGGTCATCAGCTCGCGTCCGCCGGGGAAGGACTCGATGCCCTCCTGCGGGAAGGCGACGATCTGCAGGTCAATAAGATGAGCTGCTTCTTTCTTCACCCTCAGCATCGCTTCAAGGGCCGTCAGGGAAGGGTCGGTAACATCAATATGGGTGCGCACGTGCTGTACGCCGTTGTCGCGCAGCATACCGATGGTTTTCAGCGCCCGCTGGCGCGTATCTTCCACGGTGACGCTCGCTTTACGCTGGCCCCAACGGGCGATGCCCTCAAACAGGGTACCGCTCATATTCCACTCCGGCTCGCCCGCCGTCAGGGTGGCATCGAGGTGGATATGCGGCTCGACGAACGGCGGGATAACCAGCTTTTGCCTGGCATCTATGTCGCTGGCGTCAGCCGCCAGCGCGGCGGCCTGTGGGGTGATGCTGTTGATCAGGCCATCCTGTAAGTCGAGGGTATAAAGTTCTTCTTGATGGCGCAGGCGCGCGTTAATAATTTTCATGGTTGTTCCCGTAAATGGTTTTGCGACATACGCCAGATAGCCAGGGCGACCGAAGCGTTGAGATGAAATTGCGGATGGCTGACCGGAGAGTGGGTCAGCTTTACAATGCGCTGGATACGCTGATGCAGCGTGTTGCGGTGAATCCCCAGCCGTTCAGCGGCCCGGACCACGTTACCGTTCTCCTGAAGCAGCGTTTCCAGCGTCTCCATTAGCAGCCACGGGCTTTTGCGATCCGGTTCGATCAGGCAGCCGAGGGTGTCGTGCATAAAATCGCTCAGTAGCCCAGGGTCGCCGACGGCGGAGAGCAGTTTGATAAAGCCCAGTTGTTGATAGTCGCTGATGCGTTGGGCCGGGCGCAGATTATCGCTAAGATCCAGTGCCTGACGCGCCTGCGACAGCGCGCGCGGATACGCCTGTAGCTGCTGCACCGGTGCCGACAGGCCACACAGCATCGACAGCCCGCTTTCCGCCTGCGCCAGCAACCACGCCTGAAGCCACGTTTTCTGCTGATAAAACTCGCCTTCTTCATCCGGCAGCAGGAAAAGAAACATATTGCTGCGCTCGGCCACCGGAAAAGGATTGCCCTGTTGATTGAGCTGCTGCTGCAGGCTCTGGCGCACGGTGCGTCGGGCCTGCTGGAGCCAGGCTTCGGCCTGCTCCGGTGGAAACTGGCGGAACAGGCGCTCTATCCCTTCCAGGCGCAGCGCCGCCAGTCGCAGCGGGCGGGTAAAATCCAGCTGCTGATGGATGGCGCGTTGATGCAGGATTTGCAGGTCGGGATAGTCCCCGGTTAACAGCTGTAACAAGATATCGCGCTGCGATTGCAGGGCGTTTTCGCTGCGCACCAGTGCGGTACCGATGCGTTCGGTCACGAGCACCATCTTCAGCAGATAGGGCTGTTCGATCAGCGGAATACCCAGCTCGTCGGCGAGCGCGATCAGGCGCGGCGGGATCGTCTGGATGTAGGCGTCACCGGTGAGAATCACCATGCCGGCGATCCCGCGCTGCTTGCCCTCCATCAGCAAATGGGTAAGGTTGTCTTCATCGCGAGGATGATTGATCCCGGTGATAAACACCAGCTCCCCGCCCATGATCCACTCGGCGATATTTTCATTTTCCGCCACGTAGTACCAGCGAACCGCCAACTGGAGTCCCTGTTGACCGGCGCGCAGGCGCAGGGCGGAGAGTTCCTCAAGTGCGAGGATTTCGCTGACCGTCAGACTCACGGCTACTGCTCCATGGCCGAATCAGCGGCGGGCTGGCGTTTGCCGAGGCGGGTCAGGGCGATATACACCAGCGCAGACACGGAAATCCCCACCAGCGGGGCTACCCACGGCGACAGGTACGCCAACACGGCACCCACGGCGTAGGCGCCAAGACCCAGCCAGTTAAAGCGCGGCAAACGGACGGTGTGCAGCAGTGGGTAGCGGCCGCCGCGATAAAACCAGTAGTCGGCGAGGATCACACCGCCGATGGGCGGGATGATGCTGCCCAGCAGCACGAGGAAAGGAATCAGCATTTCATACATACCGCCGATGGCCAGCAGAATGCCAACGCCAGCGGCGACCACGGTCAGGGTGCGGCGACGCTCGCTGCGCAGCAGGTGGCAGGCGGCGGCAGAGACGTTATAAATCGTCGGCCCCTGAATGGTCAGCAGATTGAGGCACAGCATCACCACTGCGGCGACTGATAGCCCCTGCAAAATCAGCACTTCCACGATATCAGCCTGCTGGTAGACGATAGCGCACCAGGCGCCGGCAACAATCATTAGCCCGTTGCCGACGAGGAAGCTGCTCATGCTGGCGACGATGGCCGTGCGGCTGGAGTTGGCGAGCCGCGTCCAGTTGGTCGCCTGGGTCGCGCCGCTGGCAAAGGTACCGAAGACCATGGTGATGGCCGCCGACCAGGTCATGGTTTCACCCGGTTCGATTTTGGTCATCGCCTGCCAGCCGCCAGCATGATGGGCGGCAAGGTACATCGAGACCACCAGCAGAATAAACATCAGCGGCACCGACACGCGCGACAGCGCATCCAGCCCCTTGTAGCCCACCAGCGCGGTGACGCAGAACAGGATGCCGAACAGGATCATCAGCGGAACCGTCATTGCCTCGGGCAGGGCGAGAATTTTGACCAGCGAGATGGCGACCGTCGCCGTCCCCCAGGCGTACCAGCCCAGCTCGGCGAAGCCGAGAATAAAATCAGCGAGCTTGCTGCCGATTTCGCCGAAGCAAAAGCGCCCCATCAGCACGGTGTTCAGCCCGCTGCGCGCGGCAATCCAGCCAAGCGAGGCGGCGTACAGAGCCAGCAGAAAGTTACCGATAACCGCAATCCACAACAGGTTAACGATGGAAAAAGAGACGCCCAGCTTGCCGCCTGCGAACATCGTGCCGGTAAAAAACGTAAAGCTGAACAGAACCATGGAGATGGAAAATACGCCTTTACGCCCGGAGGCTGGGGCTTCGACGAGCGGGAAATCATTGCTGTTTGACATGGTGGAACCTCTGATTGGCTATCCGAAGAGCGATGTCAGAGAGATAGCAAGAGGTATGCCAAAAATATCAGGGCAGGGGCAACACAACAGAGTGGGCACTCTGCACATAAATTTTCATGAATCGCCGGATACAGGTTCGCGAATTGTGCAGGGTGCAAATTTCCGCACCAGCGTGGAGCAGCAGATCGTAGAGCATAGAAGAAGGCGGCCAGCCGGTAGACCCGACCGGCCACCCGTGCGTTATTTAAGATGCTCTTTCAGTTGACCCGCCGCCTGACCGATGGCTGCCCGCACCGCAGGAACATCACTCAGCGCATTGAGCAAGCCAAAATCATGAATCAAACCGTTATAACGGGTCACCGTCACATCGACGCCTGCGGCATCAAGCTTACGGCCGAACGCTTCTCCCTCATCACGCAGTACGTCAAATTCGGCGGTCTGGATCAGAGTAGGCGGTAGGCCCTGCAATTGCTCACGCGTTGCGCGCAGCGGAGAGGCGAGAACATTATTACGCTCACTCTCGTTTGTGGTGTAGGCATCCCAGAACCACTTCATCATGTTCCGTGACAGGAAATAGCCGGTTGGATACTGGTTATATGAACCGGTACTGAAATTCGCGTCCGTGACGGGCCACAGCATGACGTCATAGCGAATCGCAGGGGATTGATGTTGTTTAGCCTGTAGCGCTACGGCAGCAACCATGTTTCCCCCCACGCTGTTACCCACCAGTGCTAAACGTTTGCCATCAACCCCAATTTCACTGCCGTGCTCAGCGACCCAGCGGGTAGCCGCATACGCCTGATTTATCGCAACAGGGAAATGCGCTTCTGGCGAGGGGGTATAGTTGACAAAGACTGCGGCTGCGCCGGACTCACTGACAAGGTCACGCACGAGGCGCTCGTGCGTCTGGAAATCGCCCAGAATCCAGCCGCCACCATGAAAGAACATGAAAACGGGCAGGGTCCCGTGCGCGTTATGCGGCTTAACGATGTTCAGCGTTATCGTCTGGCCGTCAACATTGATCGTTTTTTTGCTGACGTCAGCCGCAGGCAGCGTGACGCCTTTCTGCGCATCGATCAAGACCTGGCGTGCAGCCTGTGGAGACAGTTGCTCAATGGGTTTTCCCCCACTGCCGTTCAGCGCATCCAGGAATTGCTGGACATGACGTTCCGGTGCAGATGCATCAGCAAAACAGTTGAGTGAAACGGCTGCCATCGCGGCAGAGAGTAATGCAGATTTGATAGTCATGATGTTACCTTATTAAAGTTGCTTGCAATTAAATTGCGCGCTATTTATATAATTAAAAAAATAATATTTTTCAGCTGCTTAATAGAAATAATTCTCTTCTCTCATCTGAAAGCTGCCTCGCCTTCACGGGCACGTCTCGCATCACAAGGAGGAGATAAGCATCCAGCCAGGACAGTCGCCAGACGCTTACAGGAAGTGACCAGGAAACTCAGAGGCCCAGCTCAGATAAACCCGGATGGTTATCCGGACGGCGCCCCAACGGCCAGTGGAACTTGCGTTCGCTTTCTTTAATCGGCATGTCATTGATGCACGCATAGCGATGATGCATCAGGCCATCTTCACCAAATTCCCAGTTTTCATTGCCGTAAGAACGGAACCAGTTACCGGAATCATCGTGCCATTCATAGGCGTAACGAACGGCAATACGGTTGTCAGTAAACGCCCACAACTCTTTGATGAGGCGATACTCAAATTCTTTTTTCCACTTGCGCGCCAGGAAGCCTTCAGCTTCTTCACGGTTGGTCGCGAACTCGGCGCGGTTACGCCATTTGGTGTCCAGCGAGTAGGCCAGCGATACCTTCTGCGCATCGCGACTGTTCCAGCCATCTTCAGCGAGGCGCACTTTCTCAATTGCCGATTCGCGGGTGAAAGGAGGAAGCGGCGGACGAATTTCTGTATGGGACATGTTAAAGACTCCTGTGTTGTTAGGTGCACCCGTAAACCGGGTTCTTGATACTCAGACATGCGATTTCAGCCACTGCCCTACAACGTCCCTTACGCGAAGGTCGGAGCGGCATTCGCCTGTCTCATCCGACCCGGCGATCGACTCCCCACTGCGTTAACAATCGTTTGGCCAGAGGTATGATTTCGTGTCCATGCATTCATGGTAGAACGATCGTTCTACCTTCGTCAAGCAGCAGTTTAAAAAGAGGATAAAAAAACGAACAATGGCGTTCGGTTGCGCCATGAGGAGGTTTTACAGGAGTAGGGGAAAATAAAAGGGCGTTAGGGTTGAGGGTATAATGCTATGGCTTTACGACTACCAATAATGACTGTCATGGCAGGGTAAATAGTGATGGGGTCTGGATGACGCAATGAATCCCCAAAGCGCTCTACTCGTGGGGATTCTGCGGAAAAGAAAGGTAAAACGCTTGCCGATGTTGCTATTACGATGCCTGTTCCAGTAGCAGTTTAGCCATCTCTCTGGCATCGTCGGCGGCGCTGTAATCCCCCATCACACATGACATGGTGATAGCGCCTTCCACCAGTATCAGCAACTTTCTGGCAAGGGGTAAGGTGTGCTCAATATTCAGTTGCCCGGCAAGCTCAAGGGTGTAATCGAGTAATTTCTGTTTATGGCGTTTGGCTATCAGGCGAACAGGATCGTTACTGTCGCTCACTTCACCTGCGGTATTAATAAACGCGCAGCCACGATATCCCTCAGACTCAAACCAGCTTTTAAGCACGGTGAAGATATTCAGGATGCGCGCCTGCGGGGTATCCGCCTTGTCGCATTCTGCCCGGAACCATTCCATCCAGCGTATATCACGTGCATCCAGCGCGGCGGCCGCCACTTCGTCTTTATTGGCGAAATAACGATAAATACTTTTGCGGGCCACGCCTGATGTCTTAACCAGCAGATCCATACCGGTGCCATGAATACCGTTCTGGTAGATAAGTTGCTCGGCGGTTTCGAGAATTTTTTCTCGGGTGTTAGTGGTATTTTTGTTCATAGAATTAGGGTAGAACTGACGTTCTCCTTGGTCAAGTCATCGACAGCATGCCTTCTCATTTTACGTCATCATCACTGCATGCGCGGTGATGCCAGGCCTGCCCCCATTAAGTGAATTGCTACGATCTCGTTCTGTTTCTGAAGGCCGCCACTTTCATCCGATTGCCACAGGTTGCCATACTGCACCAGCGGCGGCGATGTGATTTGCTCAGGTCGTGGAACAGTAAAACACAGTCGTGTGCTTCACACTGACGCACAAATTCAAATTTATTGCCGGTGACCAGTTTCACCAATGCATCGGCCACGGGCCAGAGAAGGCTTTCGGGGCGGGTGCTGACGGAATGCGTATCGACACGATAATGCTGCCCATCCTCGTCCCATTGCAGTCTCGTCAGCGGATGCCCTTTCTCAAGAATTCGGTTAATCACACCCAGGTCAACCGCAACGGCGTTCATCGCAGCATGCACGACCGCGCTGGCGGCGCTGCGTAGCTGCCTCGCTTGTGCGTGTAATCCGGGCGGCGCCGGCGTGCCTGCTTCTGCAACGCCTGCCGTTATAAGCCAGTCTATGACACTGCGATCGTCTTCCAGACAATCCTGTTTTGCGTCGCCTGTCCCGTATTCAGTGTTAATAAAATCCAGTGCGAGGTTATCTGCGAGAAAGAGAGGCTGAGGAGCTGTTTGCCTGGTATCCATAATTTTCCGTAACCCATAAATTGATTTTGACAGGTTACCAGATTTGTGTGTAACCTTCAATTTCATGTTTTAGTGGTTACAGAGGTTGTTATGGCATCTTTAGCAAAGGTTCATTACCGTTACCAACAAACGGGCAATGTTAAGGTCTTCTACCGGGAAGCAGGCGACCCACAAGCGCCCACGCTGCTTATGCTTCACGGCTTTGCAGGCTCATCATTCATGTTTCGTGACCTTATTTCTCAACTGGCCGATCGATATCATCTGATCGCGCCGGATTTACCGGCTTTTGGGTTTACGAAAGCGCCAGAGAGAGGCGACTATGCGTACACCTTCAGCCAGCTTGCAGAGACAATAGGCCAGTTCACCGAAGCGCTTGATCTCGACAGCTATGCGCTGATGGTCCACGACTACGGCGCTCCCGTCGGCTGGCGTCTGGCGCTGGCGCATCCTGAACGGGTGACCGCTATCATTTCCCAGAATGGCAATGCGTATGAAGAGGGGCTGGCCGACGCCTGGGCACCTATCCAGGCATACTGGCGCGAACCGACGCCGGAGAACCGCCATGCACTGCGCGAATTTCCGACGCCCGCCTCAATCAAATGGCAGTATCTGGAAGGTGTCGCCGAGAAGAGTCAGGTTTCACCTGATGGCTATACGCTCGAAGGAATGCAGATAGTGCGGCCAGGCAATGCGGAGATTCAGCTTGATCTGCTGCTGGATTACGCCTCAAACGTGCAGATGTATCCTCGCTTCCAGCGCTATTTCCGTGAGCATCAACCGCCGTTTTTAGCCGTATGGGGCAAAAATGACCCGTTTTTCCTGGCGGCGGGCGCGGAAGCCTGGAAGCGCGATATTCCCGAGGCAGAAATACATTTTTTTGATACCGGGCATTTTGCGCTGGAAACGCATTGTGACGAGATTCAGCCGGTCATTCGCGACTTTCTTGACCGGCATATCCGTTAACCGGATAACCACCCGCTAACCCGTCCGCAGGCCGCGCATCGTTAAGAGGAGGCCGGTGTAATAAGGCCTGCGGACGACGGCAAAAAATGGCGTGGCGTTAAACCCAGAATGGAACGGAAAGCGGCGGTAAAGGCAGCCGGGCATGAGAAACCCAACTGGTAAGCCACCTGCTTGATGGGGATCCCATTGGCGAGGAGATCCAATGATGCGCAAATCCTGGCTCTTTGCTTCCAGTTTCTGAAGCTAAAGCCCGTATCCTTAATAAACAGGCGTGAAAACGTGCGCTCAGACATTGAGGCAATAAACGCCAAATCACTGAGGGAGGCTTCCCAGCGATGGCCGACCAGCAGCTCTCTGGCGGCACAAAATAAGCGCTCATCTTTCGGCATCGGCAGCTCCGCCGCTAAAGGAGACGCTTCACTGAGTATCTCCAGCAGTAACAAGGCCATTTTTCGTTGATTCGCTCCTCTGTACTCCGCACTGAATAACCCGGCTATCAGCTCCTTCACCAGGGCAGTCGCGTGGATGACGTGGACCTGGTCACTCTTCGTGAAGTTTGTACATTCAGCCATCAGGCTGGTGCTGAAATAGACGGCCCGCAGGTCTGTTTGTGACAACAGGGTGTAACTGTGGATGTGAAGAGGCGGTAGCCACAAGGCACGCTGGGGAGGGATGACCCAGCGGTGGCCCTCTGTTTCAACCAGCATTACGCCCTTGGTTGCAAAGAGCAATTGCCCTTCAATATGATGATGCTCCGGGTCAGTGTCCCCGCGCTGATAGCGCAAAGCGGTACTTGACCAACCTGTTGCGTCATCATGCCTTGGCGCTTTATCTATACTACCTGGCATTTCAGATTTAGCTCCTGCCCTTATGATAGCGAAATCGACCTCCCCGGAGTTGGCCTGGCGGGAGGGGATGCAGTCAACATCACATTGACAGGAGCCTATCGTAATGCGAGTTCACTTTATCGTACATGAAAGTTTTGAAGCCCCAGGCGCGTATGAAACATGGGCAAGAACGCGGGGGCATGAGGTCACTTTTTCCCGCGTTTATGCCGGTGAGAAACTGCCAGAAGAGGTCAAGGGCATTGACCTGTTAGTCATTATGGGCGGGCCGCAGGATCCGGCTGTTACCGTTGAGGAATGCGCGCATTTTGATGCAAAAGGAGAGCAGGCCGTCATTGCTTCTGCAATCAACGCCGGCAAAGCTGTCATCGGAGTTTGCTTGGGCGCGCAGTTAGTTGGCGAAGCGCTCGGCGCGCCGTTTGCCCATAGCCCGGAGAAGGAGATAGGTAAATTCGTCATTACCCTGACAGACGCGGGAAAGAAAAACGAACTGTTCGCCCATTTTGGGCAGGGGCTTGAAGTAGGGCACTGGCATAACGACATGCCCGGTCTTACGGCTGACGCGAAAATCATCGCCTTCAGTGAAGGTTGTCCGCGTCAGATTGTGGCCTACTCAGAACAGGTTTATGGATTCCAGTGTCATATGGAGCTCACTCCAGACGTAGTTGAACAGCTTATCGCCCATTCAGAGAAGGATTTGAGCCGTGCTGCACACTACCGCTTTGTTAACACCCCGGAAGTGCTTCGTGCGCATGATTACAGCGAAATGAACGCAGCATTGTTCACTTTTTTGGATAAACTGCAGGCCGCCTGCGCGCATTAACCGGGGCAAGCGGACATCACTGCGTCAGCGCCTCGAACTGTTGCCAGCTTACTTCGTCTACATAAATTCCCTCTACCACGCGCTGCTCGTACGCGCGGGCTTCCGGCTCGCCGGGCAGCATCACATCGCGACCCTCTTGTCCGTGGTGCACCCAATCAAGTTGCGCCAGCACTTCGCGGGCATACGCTTCTCCTGCCCCCAGGCGAGTGGGGTCGATAATGATCGACAACATATTATTGATGATCCCAGGCCGTGGCTGAATCTGATGACTCTCCGTTTCGCCGCCGCTCAGCGCCGCCCCCAACAGGCTGCAAATCAGCGACAGTCCGGCCCCTTTATGACCGCCGAAGGCCAGCAGTGCGCCACGTGGTTCTTCCATTAACCAGCGGGGTTCCGTGGTGGGGTTCCCCTCAGCATCCACCGCGCACCCTTCGGGAATAGGACGGCCTTCGTTCCAGGCTATACGCGCCTTATTGCCGGCAATGGCGCTGGTGGCGAAATCGAGAATCACCGGCCTGCGCCCCGCAACCGGTACTCCTACGCAGAAGGGATTGGTGCCCAGGCGTGGATGACGGCCATCAAAAGGCAACACCGCAGACGGTGCCGCCACGTTGGCAAAATGAATCGACACCAGTCCGGCATCCGCCACCTGTTCCGCCCAGGCGCCGATGCGCCCGAGATGGTGGGAGTCGGCAAGCGTGATAACCGCCACGCCAAACTGCTGTGCACGCGCAATGCCTGCGTCCATCGCCTTCTGTCCCAACACCTGGCCGAATCCGTGCTCACCATTAAACGCAAGCAAGGGGCCAGCATCACGCACTACACGCAGTTGCGCAGTGGGGTTCAGGTCTCCGGCCAGAATGGCATCAATATAGCGGGGCAGTAGAGTAACGCCGTGCGAGTCATGGCCTTTCAGGGAAGCCTCGACCAGATTGTTAGCGACCAGACGCGCACTTTCCGCCGGGGTATTCACACGCACAAGATGCTGCTCCAATAAGGTGCGTAATTGCTGGTGGGATAATAAGGGCATCATTAATCTCAATAAAATAAAGGATATTTATAGCCTATCCCATTAGGCTATTTTATTTGTCAGTTTGAACCCGGGCAGTGCTCGAATTCCTCACGTACTACGTGTACGCTCCGGTTTCTCCGCGCTGTCCGTGTTCAAACTGCCTGCAACAATTACGCCTGGTGGGATAGGCTCTTAGAGGACTATAACGAGGATGCTTTTTTCACATAACCATAAAAATTGATATTGCTTTGCCAGTTTTTGATTAAGCCTGCAAAGAAGAATGCATAGTGAATATTCGGCAAAGCATAGCGAATAAAATCATTTCCTTTTTCTGTGCCGCGCGGCCAATCATTTTGCCCATATTGACCGCATACTTTTGGGATAATGAGATGAATAAAATGAAAAGGGTTGCCAGCGCCATGCTTGCCGTCGCGCTGAGCGGCCTTAGCACGGCTGCACTGGCGGAAGGGAAAATCAGTATTGCACAGCAGTTTGGTATTGGTTATTTAATTCTTGATGTGGTGCGTGACCAGCAGCTTATTGAGAAAGAAGGCAAGAAAGAGGGGATCGATATTGAGGTCGACTGGCGCACGATTTCCGGGGCAACAGGCATGAACGAAGCCCTGCTTTCCGGCGCGCTGGACGTGGCATCCGCAGGCGTGCCGCCGCTGCTGACCTTGTGGGACCGCACCAAAGATAAACAGAACGTGAAGGCCATTGCCTCATTAGGCTCAATGCCCAACTATCTTTTAAGCAATAATCCTGACGTAAAAACTATCAAAGATCTGACCGATAAAGACAGAATTGCGGTGCCTGCTGCTGGGGTCGGTTTCCAGTCACGCACATTGCAAATCGAAACGGCCAAACTATATGGCAACAACGATTTTAAACGTTTTGATAAAATAAGCGTCAGCTTGCCCCACCCTGATGCCAGCGCAGCATTAATTGCCGGCGGTTCGGAAATAAGCACCCATTTTTCCAGCCCGCCGTTCCAGTATCAGGCGCTGGAACACAGCAACGTTCATAAAATATTGAGTTCTTATGATGTATTAGGCGGTCAGGCAACCTTTAACGTGCTTTATACCACGCAGAAATTCCACGATGAAAATCCAAAAACCTACAAAGCGTTTTATCGTGCCCTGGGTGAAGCGGCAAAAATCATTAATGCAGATAAAAATGCGGCGGCTGAAACCTATATTCGGGTCGAGAAATCCCGGCTGCCTTTACCGCTGGTACAAAAAATCGTTAACGATCCGGAAATCAGCTTCACCATTTCCCCGGAAAGAACCGGTGTGTATGCCGAAAAACTCCATGAGCTGGGCGTGTTGAAAAACAAAGCCGCATCCTGGAAAGATTACTTCTTTAGCGAAGCGTGGGAAAACCCAGGCAGTTAGGCCGTGATACGGGAGAGACTGATGGCACAAGCAACCACCGACGGGCCGCTTTTACAGGTCAGAAACGTTGATATTGAATACCGTACCCGTGAGCGTCAGGTACGGGCCACCCATGATGTGAGCTTTGATGTCTGGCCGGGGGACCGTTTCATTCTGCTGGGGCCATCGGGATGCGGTAAATCCAGCCTGCTGAAAGCGGCAGGGGGCTTCCTTGCGCCGCACAGTGGCGAGATGCTGCTGGAAGGGCAGGTGATTCGTACGCCCGGACCAGAGCGCATGATGGTCTTCCAGGAGTTCGATCAGCTTCCTCCGTGGAAGACGGTGCTGGAGAACGTCATGTTTCCGCTGCTGGCGAGCCGCAAAGCGAACAAAGCGGAAGCACGCGAAACGGCTTTGCACTTTCTGCATAAAGTCGGGTTAACCGAGTTTGCCAACGTCATGCCGCACACGCTCTCCGGTGGCATGAAACAGCGCGTGGCGATTGCCCGTGCGCTGGCCATGAAACCGCGCATTCTGTTGATGGATGAACCCTTTGCCGCGCTTGATGCGCTCACTCGCCGCACCATGCAGGAAGAGCTACTGGCGCTGTGGGAAGAAGAGCGTTTTACGCTGCTGTTTGTCACCCACTCTATTGAAGAGGCGCTGGTGGTCGGCAGCCGCATTCTGGTGCTTTCACCCCATCCGGGCCGGGTACGGGCCGAGCTGAACTGCCACCAGTATTCGCTGGATGATTACGGCAGCGAGGCGTTTCAGCACGCTGCCCGCCACATTCATGATTTATTGTTCCCGACGACGGCGACTGAACCGCGTCCTGAGCAGAAAAAGGAGCGGGCCTATGTCGCAGCCACCCTACATTCGTCCTGAGTTTGAGCGCGAGCTGCCCCCGTTACGCGACCTCGCCGTTGAAACCCCGCTGCCAGTAGGCCAGCGTATCTGGAACCAGACGTGGTTGCGCAAATCACTGATTTTAGTACTGGTACTGGCGCTATGGGAACTGGGGGCGCGAATTGCACAAAACGATTTGATGCTGCCGGGCGTCGTGCAGACGCTGCATGCGCTGGTGGAGGATATGCGCAACGGTGAGCTTCCGCATAAGGTCATCAACTCTTTCAGCACGCTGCTCAAAGGTTATGTGATAGGTAGCGTTCTGGCGCTGGGGGCGAGCGCGCTGGCGGTCACCACCCAGTTTGGCCGCGACCTGCTTAGCACCCTGACGGCAATGTTTAACCCACTCCCCGCTATCGCACTTTTGCCGCTGGCACTGCTGTGGTTTGGTCTGGGCAACATCAGTCTGGTATTCGTGCTGGTGCATTCGGTGATGTGGCCGATTGCGCTGAATACCTGGTCGGGTTTTAGCAGCGTGCCAGAAACCCTGCGCATGGCTGGACGCAATTATGGGCTCAGTGGCCCACGCTATGTCCTCACCATTTTGATCCCGGCCTCATTGCCTGCGATCCTCTCAGGGTTAAAGATCGGCTGGGCTTTTGCATGGCGTACGCTGATCGCCGCCGAACTGGTATTTGGCGCATCCAGCGGTGAAGGGGGGCTTGGCTGGTACATTTTCCAGAATCGTAACGAGCTTTTCACCGACCGCGTCTTTGCGGGGCTGGTGACGGTGATTGCGATTGGCCTGTTGGTAGAGGGCGTGGTGTTTGCCACACTGGAAAGAATCACCATTCGCCGCTGGGGGATGCAGCGTTAGCAGGCAGGTCGCGCTTACCTGTAACGCACCGGCGGTGCAAGAACAGCTAATTTTTTGTTCAAAACGCTGGGTTTTCTGCGAGGATTATGTGCAGATGCCCGGCGCTTTTTATTTTCGGTCCTCCATTTCACTTTTCTAAAAATCCTGTCGCGTAATAACGCTTGATTGACCATAAAGAATGCGTATAGTTCTCATTCTCTTTAGTGTTATCGGGGCAAGCAGGAGAGATTCACCCGTATAAAGTGGGCTTCAAGGCGCACAGGGAACACTGAACAGGAGTGGCGAGCGCACCGGGTCTACATCCCGCCAATAACAACGTTCACGTCACCTGCGTGATGCGCTTTTCGCCTGCCTTTTTGACGTTACTGGTAAAGGATCCTCCCGATGAAAATGAAAACCTCCGCCCTGGCACTCATGGCTGCCATGATGCTGGCTGGCTGTACGGCTCAGTCTGCGCATCAGGCTAAAAATGATGCCCACGTGCAGAAACCTGCGGCCGCAGAAACGGCGGTCAACGTACAAAAACGAGACCTGGCAAGCGGCCTGTATGAAATGGCGCTGAGTCCGAAAGGGGACGCGTTGTATGTGGCGAGCGCGGAAGGCTTCAAAGATGTGCAGGGCGGGATGATTTATAAACTCGATCCGACCAGCCTGAAAACCCTGGGCGCCACGCACACCGACCTGAAAAACTTCGGCATGGTCATCTCTGAAGATGGCAAAACCGTTTATGTGACCAACTCGCTAGACGGCGGCGTCAGTGCGGTCGACACCGCGAGCGGTAAAGTCCTCAACCGTGTGCTGTTCCCGGAACGCAATAAAGAAGGGTTCCCGTTCGGTGCGCGGGAAATCCTGCTGCACAACGGCCTCCTTTACATTGGCGCGGTCGGCGATCCCGCGCTGGTATGGGTGGTGGACGCCACAACCATGAAACTGAAAACGCGCATCAAAAATGCAGGCAAGTGGGTCACCGGTCTGCACTGGTCTGAACAAACCCAGCGCATTTATGTCGCCAACGGCGGCGGTGAAATCCTGGTGGTCAACCCGCGCAACAACCGTATTGAACAGCGTTGGCAGCCGCTGGGCGACAAACCAGCGCTGCTGCTGAACATCGCCGAAGACAAAGAGACGGGCCGTCTGTTTGTGACCGAAAACTCCAAAGCCAAAACCACGCTGGTGCTGGATATTCATACCGGCAGCATCATCAAAGCGCTGCCTGGCGACGCGCTGGCAGTGAAATTCAATCCAACGCGCCATGAGATTTACCTCACTCAGCGTGAGTCCGGCAAGCTGCTGAGCCTGGATGCGACCTCTTATGCCGTGAAGAAAAGCTGGGATCTGAAGCCGCATCCGAACAGCCTGCTGCTCTCTGCTGATGGGCAGACGTTGTACGTGACCGTGAAGCAGTCCTTTAATAAAGATCACTCCACCAATGGGCCTGACAGCCTGGTGCGTATCCCGCTGAATCAATAAAAAATCTGGCCCGGAAACGGGCCCTCTTTTGTTTCAACCACGAGTTAATCATGAACGTTAAGACATACACCCCTTTGCGCAAGACCTTACTCGCGCTGGCAATAGGTGCAGCCACGCACTCCGCGACCGCTGCCACCACGGACGCCAACAGCAAACCCTCACCGGACGACACCATTGTTGTGCAGGCAACACCTGCAAGCGATTTTAAAGCCGGTGGCGATGCGCTGGTCCCCGCTTATCTCGATGGACAGGTGGCGCACGGTGGCCGTCTGGGCATGATGGGTGAGCAAAAAGCCATGGATGTGCCGTTTAACGTTATCGGCTACACCGCAAAACTGGTTCAGGATCAGCAGGCGAAGACCGTTGCGGATGTGGTCAGCAATGACGCCGGAGTGCAGACTGTTCAGGGCTACGGCAACTTTGCCGAAACCTATCGCATCCGTGGCTTTAATCTGAACGGCGATGACATGCTACTGAGTGGCCTGCCGGGAGTGTTACCGCGTCAGGTGGTCGATACGCAGATGATTGAGCGTGTGGAAGTGTTTAAAGGGGCTAATGCCCTGCTAAACGGTGCGGCATCAAGCGGCGTCGGCGGGATGATTAACCTTGAACCAAAACATGCTGAAGAGACGCCGGTGACGCGCGTGGGTGTGGATTACGGCACCCGGTCTCAGGTCGGAGGAACTCTGGACGTCGGGCGTCGCTTTGGCGATAGCAACCAGTTTGGTGCCCGCGTTAACCTGGTGCATCGCGAAGGTGAAGCGGCAGCCGAGGACGATAAACGTCGCACGACCCTGGCGTCACTGGGCCTGGATTACCGCGGCGATCGCCTGCGGTCCTCACTGGATGTGGGTTATCAGAAAAAAACCTTCCATGGCGGTTCCACCGGGCTGAATATCAGCGGCGTGGACTTCATTCCTGATGTCCCCGACCCGCGCAAAAACTTCGCCCAGAAATGGGGCTACAGCAATATTGAAAACGAATTCGGGATGGCGCGCGCAGAGTACGATCTGACGGATAGCTGGACGGCGTACACGGCATATGGCGCCCAGCACGCGCATGAAGAGGGCATTTACAGTACACCGAAGCTGCTCAACAAAGAGGGCGATGCCACCGCCGGGCGGCTGGATACCAACCGCATCATGGACTCATCCAGTGGCATGGGCGGCGTGCGCGGTCGCTTTGATACCGGCGTTGTCTCGCATGACGTTAACGTGGGGTATTCTGCAAACATCAAGCGCGATAAAACCGCGTGGCGGATGGCAGGAAAGGGGGCATCGGTCAATATTTACGACAATGACGATGTCTCTATTCCAACCAATACGCTTTTTGGCGGCAACTATCACGACCCGCTCACCACCAGTCGCACCCGCACCCAGGGCTGGCTCTTCAGCGACACCCTCGGGGTGCTGGATGACAGCCTGCTCTTTACCGCCGCTGCCCGTTACCAGAAGGTATGGGTACGCAACTACAGCAATGCCACGGGCGCAGAAACGACCTCTTCTCGCTACACCGAAGACCGCTGGATGCCGACCTTTGGCGTGGTCTACAAACCGCTGGAAAGCGTCTCACTGTACGCCAACCATACCGAGGCGCTGCAACCGGGCAGCACCGCACCGCGAGGCGCAGCGAACCAGTTCGAGGCCACCGGGATTGCCCACTCCAAACAGAATGAAGTGGGTGTGAAGACCGATTTCGGACGCGTGGGCGGCACGCTGGCGCTGTTTGAAATCAAAAAGCCGACCGCCATTCAGAACAGCGACACCAATATTTACGCGCTCGATGGTGAGCAGCGTAACCGGGGCATTGAGCTGAACGTCTTCGGTGAGCCAATGCTCGGCCTGCGTCTGAACGGTAGCGCCACCTGGCTTGACGCTGAACTGACCAAAACGCAGAACGGTGTGAATAAAGGCAACAAGCCGATTGGTGTGGCCAACTTCTACGCTGTCGTTGGCGCGGAGTACGATATCAAACCGGTTGACGGTCTGACGGCGACCGCACGCGTGAACCACACCGGTTCGCAGTACGCTAATAACGCCAACACCAAGAAACTGGACAGCTACACCACCCTCGATCTGGGCATGCGTTATCGTATGCGTCTGAATCAGCAGCAGAATGAGATGGTCTGGCGCGTCGGTATGGACAACGTCACCAATGAGAAATACTGGGCCAGCGTCGAAGACAACGGTTCTTATATCTTCCAGGGGGAGCCTCGAACCCTGAAAGTCTCGATGAGTTACGACTTCTAAGTTCTACGCCGTTTTGCAGTCCACTTGATGCGTTGGGCAAGGATGCCCGACCACACCTCTTTTACTGCTTTTCCTCGCTCATTTACCTTCCTCTTGCCGATGATTTTTTCGGCAGTGTGGCGAAGCCTTAAGCGAAATTCTCTGTCAGGTTAAGTAAAAGTGTGGAGATTTGAAGGAGATTTTCGCAAGAAAAATGAAGTTCCTTCTTCACAATATGAAGATGTAATGCAAATCATTATCATGCTCATTCTCGAAATATGACATAAAAATGGAGAAGCGTGACATGGTGGTAAATCCTATTTTCAGGAAACGTCCTCTGGTGTGGGTACTGGCCTCCTGTCTGAGTGCTGGCGCGTCTGCCGCTGAGACAACGCCCGGATCAGATGAAGACGAAATCCTGGTGCAGGCTACGGCGGAGCAGGAGTTAAAGCAGCAGCCCGGCGTGTCTATTATCACCGCCGAAGACATCAAAAAAGAGCCGCCGGTCAACGACCTTTCCCAGATCATCCGTAAAATGCCAGGCGTCAACCTCACCGGTAACAGCGCCACCGGTAACCGTGGCAATAACCGTCAGATCGACATCCGTGGGATGGGGCCAGAAAACACCTTGATCATGGTGGATGGCGTGCCGGTGACCTCACGTAACGCAGTGCGCTATAGCTGGCGTGGTGAACGCGATACCCGTGGCGACAGCAACTGGGTGCCGCCTGAACTGGTGGAGCGCATTGAAGTGATTCGCGGCCCGGCCGCAGCACGCTACGGTTCGGGTGCCGCAGGCGGGGTGGTGAACATCATCACCAAACGACCGACCAATGACTGGCACGGCGCGCTCTCTCTTTACACCAACCAACCTGAAAACGACAAAGAGGGGGCCACCCGACGCGCCAATGTTGACTTAAGCGGTCCGCTGGCCGGTGACGCCTTGACCATGCGCCTGTACGGCAACATCAACAAAACCGATGCTGATGATGCCGATATCAACCAGGCGCAAAATGGCTCTTATGCTGCCGGGCGCGAAGGTGTGCGTAACAAAGACATCAACGGCCAGCTCTCCTGGAAAATTACCCCCACGCAGATTGTCGACCTCGATTATGGCTACAGCCGCCAGGGCAATATCTATGCGGGGGATACGCAATACAGTAATGGCAATCTGAGCCCGAACGGCCTGGTCTCCTCGCTCTACGGTGAAGAGACTAACCGTATGTACCGTCAGAACTATGGCCTGACCTGGAACGGCATCTGGGACTGGGGTCAGTCCAAAGCGGGGGTTTACTACGAGAAGACCAACAATACCCGTCTGCAGGAAGGATCTACCGGGCGCGTGGAAGGCATGATCAACAGCGACACCTTTGATACCAGTCGGCTGGAAACCTGGCGCGGCACCGGGGAAATCAGCCTGCCGCTGACCCTGTGGGTCCCCAATATGCTGACCCTGGGCGCCGAGTGGGAAAGTGAAAAACTCGACGATCCGGCGTCGATGTCTGCGACCTCAGCGGCTGATGGGGTGATCAACGGCATTTCCGGCGATCCGGCCGGGCGCAGCAGCAAGAACAGTGCAGAGACCTCCGCCTTCTATATTGAAGACAATATTGAGGCTTTCGCAGGCACCTTTGTCATTCCGGGCCTGCGCATGGACTACCACAATAAATTTGGCACCAACTGGAGTCCGTCGCTCAACCTTTCCCAGGACCTGGGCGAGATGTTCAAACTGAAAGCCGGTATTGCCCGGGCCTATAAAGCGCCGAACCTCTATCAGTCCAGCGAGGGTTACCTGCTGGCGACGCGTGGTAATGGCTGCCCGAACAGCATTGAGAGCGGCAGTTGCTACCTGCTGGGTAACCCGGACCTTGATCCGGAGATCAGCATCAATAAAGAGGTAGGTCTGGAGTTCAATCACGCAGGCTTTGTGGCCGGTATTACTTACTTCCGCAACGACTATAAGAACAAGATTGTCTCCGGCACACACGTTCTGGGTGTGACCGCTAATAGTTACAACATACTACAATGGGAGAACGGTGGGAAAGCGGTGGTTGAGGGGCTGGAAGCCAACCTGAGCGTACCGGTGATTGAAGACACCCTGACCTGGCGCACCAACGGGACGTACATGATTGAATCGAAGAATAAAGAGACCGGTAACCCGCTGTCGATTATTCCCGAATATACCGTCAACACCATGCTGGACTGGCAGGCCACGGACAAGCTCTCAGCCAACGTCAACTGGACGATGTATGGCCGCCAGAAGCCGCGTGAATATGTGGAGTCGCGTACGGACGTCACCTCGATGTCGTCGAAAGAGGTGGGGTCGTACTCCATCGTTGGCGTTGGGGCGAACTATCAGTTGAGTAAAAACCTGCGTCTTAACGGCGGGATTTCCAACCTGTTTGATAAGCGTCTCTACCGTGAAAACGACGGTGCATCCACTTATAACGAACCGGGCCGCGCGTACTACGCAGGCGTCACTATGTCTTTCTAAACCCACGGGCTGACACTCCGGCAGCATGCCGGGGTGTTTTTTCTTGTGACGGATTGCCGTTTCACCTATGGTTGCGGATAATAACATGTGTATTAGACACGTGTAATTTCAGGAGTGAGCATGCCATCAACAGGTATTCGACATAAAAAGACGGTCAGTGTGACGCTGGAACCGATGCTTTTGCAGCAGGCGCGTGACGCGGGGCTTAACCTTTCTTCTCTGCTGGCTGACGCCGTACAAAAGGAGATCCGCTTGCTGGAAACGGAAACCTGGCAGCGCGAAAATCGTTTAGGCATTCAGGCGCTCAATCGTATCACCGACGAACAGGGACTTTTTTCTGACGATTACAGGACGTTTTAACGATGCAATATGTGGTTTATCGTAATAAAGGGAACAGTGCGGCCTACCCCTACTTGCTTGACGTGCAGAGTGACATCATCGGTGAACTGCATACGCGGATGGTAATCCCGCTGTATCCATTAACTAAATTCACCGCCGACCCGGTGCTTCGACTGACGCCTGTTCTGGATATTGAGGGCGAAGAGTATCTGATTATGACGCATGAGATGGCAAGCGTGCGTCAGTCACAATTGGGGGCGGAAGTGGCGGATGTCCGTCATCACCGACAACGTGTAAAAGACGCACTTGATTTTCTGCTGGACGGTTTTTAAGCCAGTACTGCCTTACTTACGCAGCAATTTTTGCAGCCGTTTCTTTTGCCAGTCGGCAATCAGCGTGGCAAAGATAAAAATACGCAGCCCACGCAGCAGAATCAGCGCGCCCCAGATGGCGGCGACCCACAGTGACCAGTCGCTTTGTGGTGAGGTGGTGCGATTGAGCAAATACAGCAATGCGCAGACAATCACTGCTGTCAGCAGGCTGCGCCAGAAGCGACTCTCAGCGTTAACCTTCTCTCGTGCGGCAATAATGCGCTGATCCACGGCCTCGTCAGATTCACTGTCACCGTTTCCGGAAAGCTCTGTGACGCTCACCTCAAACACCGCGGCTAACGCACTCAGCGTTTCCAGACTGGGCTGTTCCTGATTCTCAATGCGTTGCACCGTGCGAACGCTGATAGCGGCCATTTCGGCCAGTTGCTCCTGTGACCAGGCGCGGGCAAGGCGGTAGGCTTTAACTCTGTTGGTACTCATGTTGGTCTCTCCGTTTTGAACAGGATCATAGCGTCGCTCAAATCGTGAAACAGCAACACGACACGGACCCGACAGCAGGCTGACACGGACCTGACAGCGCGACTGGCGCGGCTAAGCGCCAGAATTGGCCTGCACAAAATGACCGTCTCCCTGCGACCAATAACGTTACTGCTCGTCAGCCTCCAGCGTACCGCCAAACAGACGCAGGGTGTTGAGATCGTCAATAGAATAACGTTTTGAAACCCATTGTCTGGCAAACTCCTCCACCCCAAAGGCTTCATGATTAATACCATTGATGGGCGTGATGCTGCCATTAAAAAGCTCAACCTGATAGTTAGGTCTCACACCCGTCCCGGATAAACCAATACGCAGGAAAATTTTCTTATCATCTTCCGGCTGTTTTTTCACTTTCGCCAGCATGCGTGCTGCACTTTTCATCTTTTCAAAATGATCTAATGGAATATCACGAAAATTGCCGTCCCAGTCTTTGCGCACTCTCTCTTCCTCTTTTTATTTTTACTATCAGTTAATTAATCTGCTAATGGCTACTGGTGCCGACGTGCTAGGCCCGGATAATAATTTCGATACACTCTTCGGAGACTTCATATTTTTGGGCCAGCAGCTTTTTTGCCTGCTGGATGGTAATGCCGCTCAGGTCGGGTTCTGACGCTGGCGCTTCGACAACGTTGGGCGGTGCAATTTCAACCGCAGGCATCTTATTGAAAGTCAGCTTGTCTTCTTGAATACCCAACGCTTTTAAAGAGGAGTAGGCCACCGGGTTTCTGGCGCCATCCCACATATCGGGAATGGCAACACGGGCATATTCACTGACCTGAATAAGCCACTTCTTCGGGCGCGTACCGTCCCAGGTTGGGGAAGGGACGATGTCAGCGATTTTGCCAATGAAGAAGGCATTTTTATGCGGGTCGGAGGCATCCCCCCAGTCATTATGCTGGTTATCCGCAGGGTCCCGATTCTGAACGCAGACCACGTACTTACACCCTCTCGCACGCTTTTCGCTGAGTACCCAGGCTTGAGACCCCCCCTCTTTGAGCATTCTTTCAAAACCCCGGGCGGTATACACAACGATGGCTGAATCTGTCATTTCATCCTCACGATTTATTAAAAGTATGGTGAAAGTATATAAATAAAAAATAGAATGTCAATAACATCTATAAAAAGTATTAAAATCTATCCTGACTATCCTTCAGGCCTGGATGACGAGCGCTGCGCAGAGAGACTGGGAGGCTATTTCCCTGGCCTTGCTACACCCTGCCGTAAGTGTTAAAAGGTGCGGCTTCATGACAACAAGAAAGGGGAAAGACGTGAAAAACGCGTCAATGGCATCTGAGCACTCCGCAGATGCCGCGTCGGAAACAGGGCCGACGCTGCAACGAGGACTTAAAAACCGCCACATTCAATTAATCGCCCTTGGCGGCGCGATTGGCACCGGATTGTTTCTCGGCATTGGTCCGGCAATCCAGATGGCGGGACCAGCGGTGCTGCTGGGCTACGGTGTCGCAGGCATTATTGCCTTCTTAATTATGCGTCAGCTCGGTGAGATGGTCGTCGAAGAGCCGGTGTCCGGGTCGTTTGCCCACTTCGCCTTTAAATACTGGGGGCCGTTTGCCGGATTCCTCTCTGGCTGGAACTACTGGGCCATGTTTGTGCTGGTGGGGATGGCGGAGCTGACCGCTGCCGGGATTTATATGCAGTACTGGTTCCCGGACGTGCCGACGTGGATTTGGGCCGCAACCTTCTTCATTATCATCAATGCCGTGAATCTGGTGAACGTGCGCCTGTACGGCGAAACCGAATTCTGGTTTGCGCTGATCAAAGTCCTCGCCATTATCGGTATGATCGGCTTTGGCCTGTGGATGCTGTTTAGCGGCAACGGCGGGGAGAAAGCCAGTGTCGAGAACCTCTGGCGTTTTGATGGTTTCTTTGCCACCGGCTGGAACGGGCTGGTGCTGTCGCTGGCGGTAATCATGTTCTCCTTTGGCGGACTGGAGCTTATTGGGATTACTGCAGCCGAAGCCAGCGATCCGCATAAATCAATTCCGAAAGCGGTTAACCAGGTGGTTTATCGCATTCTCCTCTTTTATATCGGTTCACTGGTGGTGCTGCTGACGCTCTACCCGTGGGTTGATATCAAGGCCGACAGCAGCCCGTTTGTGATGATTTTCCACGATCTGAACAGCAACCTGGTGGCATCGGCGCTGAACTTTGTCATTCTGGTGGCGTCATTGTCGGTCTACAACAGTGGTGTTTACTCCAACAGCCGCATGCTGTTTGGCCTGTCAGTGCAGGGGAATGCGCCCGCATTTTTAACCCGCGTCAGCCGTCGCGGTGTCCCGGTGAATTCGTTGTTCCTCTCCGGGGCAATCACGTCTCTGGTGGTGCTGGTGAACTATCTGCTGCCTAAAGAGGCCTTTGGTCTACTGATGGCGCTGGTGGTCGCAACACTGCTGCTGAACTGGATCATGATCTCGCTGGCGCACCTGAAATTCCGTGCCGCGATGCGTCGTAAAGGCCGTGATACGCTCTTCAAGGCGCTGCTTTACCCGGCGGGCAACTACCTGTGCATCGCTTTTATGCTGATGATCCTGGCGCTGATGTGCACCATGGACGGGATGCGTACCTCGGCCATTCTGCTGCCGGTGTGGATCGTGTTCCTGTTTATTGCGTTCACCCTCTCTCGTCGTAAAGCGTAACGCGCTGACCTTGCGTCCCGCTGGTTCCGGCGGGACGGTATTCCAGTAAAAATTTATCGTGACCGATCTCCCACTCTTATTTCATCAAACAGGAAAATTATTTTGTAATCGATTACTTTTCATTTGAGTTCATTTGTAATCGATTACTTTTTAAGGGTGAGGCAAAAAAATGGTGTCAACAACCGAAAGTAGTGGAAACAGAGTAGTGCACCGGCTGCTGGTCCCCCGGCTGTCGTTGATGATGTTTTTACAGTTCTTTATCTGGGGAAGCTGGTCGGTCACCTTAGGTCTGGTGATGACGCAGCACAACATGTCGCTGTTAATTGGTGATGCCTTCTCAGCGGGGCCTATCGCCTCGATTCTGTCGCCGTTCGTCCTCGGGATGCTGGTGGATCGCTTCTTTGCTTCGCAAAAAGTGATGGCAGTGATGCATCTGGCGGGGGCGGCAATCCTGCTGTTTGTGCCGCAGGCGCTGGTGGCGGAAAACGGCTCGCTGCTGATTGCACTGCTGTTCGGCTACACGCTGTGCTACATGCCTACGCTGGCACTGACCAACAACATTGCGTTCCATAGCTTATCGAATATCGACAAAACCTTCCCGGTGGTGCGCGTGTTTGGCACCATCGGCTGGATTGTGGCAGGCATCTTTATTGGGGTCACCGGGATCGCGTCCAGCGTCACCATCTTCCAGGTGGCAGCGGCGTGTTCCGTTCTGCTGGCGATCTACAGCCTGACGCTGCCTCATACGCCAGCCCCGGCAAAAGGGCAGCCGGTGGCGTTGCGCGACCTGTTCTGTGCCGACGCCTTTGCACTGCTCAAAACCCGCCACTTCTTCGTCTTCTCGCTGTGCGCCATGTTGATTTCGGTGCCGCTGGGCACCTATTACGCTTACACCGCTTCCTACCTTGCGGATGCCGGCGTCGCCGATGTCAGTACCGCCATGTCGTTTGGTCAGATGTCTGAAATCTTCTTTATGCTGGTCATTCCGCTGCTGTTCCGCCGTCTGGGCGTGAAGTACATGCTGCTTATCGGCATGCTCGCCTGGTTTGTGCGTTATGCCTTCTTTGCCCTTGGCGTCAGTGAAGAGGGGCGCTTCCTGCTCTATCTCGGCATTTTGCTGCACGGCGTCTGCTACGACTTCTTCTTCGTGGTGGGCTTTATCTACACCGATCGCGTGGCCGGGGAAAAAGTTAAAGGCCAGGCGCAGAGCATGATTGTGATGTTTACCTACGGTATCGGCATGCTGCTGGGCTCGCAGATTTCCGGCGCGCTCTACAACCGCATCGTGGCGGGTCAGGCTGTCCCGCAGGCGTGGGTCACCTTCTGGTGGATACCGGCCGTCGCGGCTGCCGTTATCGCACTGATTTTCCTTTTCTCGTTCAAATATAACGACCGCGAGCACGCATAGTGTTGGGAGATGTGATGAAAACCATTCAGGGGCCGGGTATTTTCCTGGCGCAATTTATCAGTGGGCAACCACCGTTCAACTCGCTGGCCGGGCTGGCGGGTTGGGCATCCGGGCTGGGGTATAAAGCACTGCAAATTCCCTGTAATCATCCGGCAATTTTTGATGTTGTGCGCGCCGCGCAAAGCCAGACCTATTGCGATGAAGTGACGGGGCTGTTGGCAGAACATGGACTGGTGATAAGCGAACTCTCTACCCATCTGGAAGGGCAGTTGATAGCGGTGCATCCGGCCTATGATGCGGCCTTTGATGGCTTTGCCCCTGAGGCGCTGCGCGGTAACCCGGCGGCGCGGCAGGCGTGGGCAGTGGAGAAAGTGAAGCAGGCGGCGGTGGCGTCAAAAAACCTCGGCCTGAAGGCGCATGCGACCTTCTCCGGGGCGCTGGCCTGGCCCTATCTTTACCCGTGGCCGCCGCATAATGCGCTGTTGCTTGAAGAGGCTTTTGACGAGCTGGCCCGCCGCTGGCTGCCGGTGCTTAACCACTTTGACGAGCAAGGCGTGGATCTCTGCTTTGAGATTCACCCAGGTGAAGACCTGCATGACGGCGTCACCTTCGAGCGTTTCCTGGCGAAGGTCGACCACCATCCACGCTGCAACATTCTCTATGACCCCAGCCATCTGCATTTGCAGCAGCTTGATTATCTGGCGTTTATTGACATCTATCATTCACGCATTAAAGCGTTCCACGTCAAAGATGCGGAGTACCGGGCGAACGGGCGCAGTGGTGTCTACGGCGGTTATCAGAACTGGGGCGACAGGCCAGGGCGTTTTCGTTCACCGGGAGACGGGCAGATCGACTTTGGCGCCGTGTTCAGCAAGCTCACCCAGTATGGCTTCGAAGGCTGGGCAGTGCTGGAGTGGGAGTGCTGCCTGAAATCAAGTGAAGAAGGGGCGCGCGAGGGCAGTGAATTTATTCGCCGCCACATTATTCCGGTCTCCGCCCATGCGTTTGACGATTTTGCTGCCGGTGCGGAAGACAGGGCGAGCGTGCGCAGGATGTTAGGTTTGGGAGAGGATGCATGATTCAGGTTGGGATTGTTGGCACCGGGTTTATTGGCCCGGCGCATATTGAGGCCCTGCGTCGGCTGGGGTTTGTTGAGGTGGTGGCACTGTGCGATGCGTCGCTGGCAGATGCCACGCAAAAGGCGCGTGCGCTGGGGGTGCCACATGCCTACGGCAGCGTGGATGAACTTCTCGCCCATCCGGGGTTGCAGGTGGTGCATAACTGCACCCCTAACCACTTACATGCGGCGATTAACCGCCAGATTCTGCGTGCCGGAAAACACGTGTTTTCTGAAAAACCGCTCTGCATGACCTCAGACGAGGCCCGCGAGCTGGTCGCACTGGCAGAAGAGGCAGGCGTGGTGCACGGCGTCAGCTTTGTCTATCGCCAGTTTGCAATGGTGCAGCAGGCCGCAAGCATGAACCGCAGCGGGAAAGTGGGGCGGCTGTTCTCTGTTTATGGCAGCTATTTGCAGGACTGGATGCAGCTTGAAACCGACTACAACTGGCGCGTGGATGCGGCCGTGGGGGGCGCATCCAGAGCCGTGGGGGACATCGGTTCCCACTGGTGCGATACCCTGCAATTTGTCACCGGGAAACGTATTACCCAGGTGATGGCGGATTTATCAATCGTCTGGCCGACCCGTAAGGTCAACCCGTCTGCCGCCACGTTTTCCTCAGCCAGCGCGAGTGAGGCCCGCGAAGATCGACCGGTCACGACCGAAGATGCGGCCTCAGTGTTAATTCGTTTTGAGGATGGCAGTAAAGGCTGTTTCAGCGTTTCGCAGGTGAGCGCAGGGCGTAAAAACCGCCTCAGTTTTGAGATAAATGGTAGTGAGTGCTCACTGGGTTGGGATCAGGAGATACCTCAGCAGCTGTGGATTGGGCATCGTCAGCAGCCGAACCAAACTCTCACCGATGACCCTGGCCTGATGTCCCCGGATGTCGCCGCCAGCGCCCACTTCCCCGGCGGTCATATCGAAGGCTGGCCGGACGCTTTCAAGAATATGATGCTTAATTTCTATTCAGCAGTAAAAGTCGGGAAGATGCCTGCGCGCGAGGAGGCCCGTTTTGCCTCGTTCCACGACGGCGCAAACGTGATGTTTATTATTGATGCGATTTTGCAGAGTCACGCTCAGCAAAAATGGGTAACGGTGGAATATTGAGATGGATGTGCCTGCGAGCACGGACGGTCCCCTCTCCCTTGAGGGCTGAGGGATGCCCAGTAATATTACGTTTTACAGCGATAATACTGCGTAATGGGAACACAACAGTTAAAGCGATGGCTGGGTCCGGCTGAAAATCGCTGAAGTGTATCCGTAAGGCCGGGGCGGCGCGCAGGGATGCGCGGCGAGGGCGACTTTACAGGGACGTTGCCTTCGCCCGTCCCCGATAAGCCTGGAGGCATACACTGAGGGCACCGCGCCAGCGGCGATTTTCCTGGCCGGGAGCCCGGGTCGCCAGGGTGGTGGCGGTGAGCCACCCTGGCACGTTCACGGGTTCTGTCGCTACAGAAAAGCAAGGAACATAAGGTGAACGGAATGACCACAAGAGCTGCATTTTCCCCTCACCCTGGCCTTCTCCCCAAAGAGGAGAGGGAACTGGAGTGACTCCGAATGAGCCTATCGCCCTAACCCCCACTCTCTCCCTAATAGCAAGGGAGTCCATCGTGCATGCCCTCCGGCAATGTGATAGCCTGCTAACTACCGCTAACCGCAGGAAATATCAACGTTATGTCCATTCAGAAAATCGCCAGGCTGGCTGGCGTATCCGTTGCCACGGTGTCACGCGTTCTCAACAACAGCGAATCCGTCAAAGAAAAAAACCGTGAACGTGTGTTGAAAGCCATAGCGGAGAGCAACTACCAACCCAACCTGCTGGCGCGTCAGCTTCGTACCGCCCGCAGCTCCATGATCCTCGTGCTGGTCTCAAATATTGCCAACCCCTTTTGTGCCGAAGTGGTGAAAGGCATTGAAGAGGAAGCTGAACAGAACGGCTTTCGCATCCTGCTTTGCAACTCGGGTTCTGATATGGAGCGTTCCCGCTCCGCGCTCAAACTTCTTTCGGGTAAAATCGTTGACGGCATTATCACCATGGATGCGTTTGCCCGACTGCCGGAGCTGACCACCCTGATTGGTCGCGCGCCCTGGGTGCAGTGTGCGGAGTATGCCGACGAAGGCGACGTCTCCTGCGTGGGCATTAATGACGTCGATGCAGCCCAGTGTGTGATTGAGCATCTGATTGCACGCGGATGCCAGCGCATTGCCCTCATCAACCACGATTTGAGCTACAAATATGCCCGCCTGCGCGAGCAGGGTTACACCCATGCCTTGCAGGAAAAACAGCGTACCTGGCAGGCCGTTGAATACGCGCAGGACCTGAGTTTCAGCGCCGGAAAAGCGGCGATGGAAAATTTGTTACGCGCGAACGAACGTCCTGACGCAGTGTTTGCGGTGTCCGACACCCTGGCCGCCGGGGCGTTGCTGGCGATTCACGAAGCCGGGTTATCCATGCCACAGGACATCGCTGTCGTCGGGTTTGATGGTACGGAGCTGGCAGAAATGGTCACGCCGCCGCTCAGTACCGTGCAACAACCGTCGCGGGAGATTGGTCGTCAGGCGGTAGGGTTGCTACTCAATAAAATCGACAACCCGGAAGCACCAGCCGAAAGAATCATGATGGACTGGCACTATATTTCTCGCGCCAGCGCCTAATCTACCCGTCATATTTCGGGCTACAGGTGTGTTGGCTACACTCGTTCACCCCCAGTCACTTACGGCAGTAAGTAACTGGGGGCCACTCACTTGCCGCCTTCCTGCAACCCGAACTATTTAGGGTATTATTAAGCCGATAATTTTTTGCCAGCGATCTTCGCTGGTTTTTTATGCTCAGGGAGCTTTGCCATGAACCGGCAACGACAAGCAGAACTCTTTCTCGTTTTAACCACGCTGATTGCCGCCTGCGGGTGGATTTTTTCCCGTGAAGCTATCTCCGGCATGCCGGTCTTTGCCTTTCTGGGGCTGCGCTTTTTAGGGGCGGCGCTGGTACTGCTGCCCTTTTGTCGCGGGCAGGCGATCCCCCGTGCTCAGCTTCGCCAGGTGGTGACGAGCGGTTTCTGGATGGCGACCAACATGTGTCTGTGGATCTGGTCCGTCTCCACCACGCCATCGCTGGGTGAGGGGGCATTTATCATGAGCCTCTCCATGCTTTTTGTGCCGCTGGTGGCCTGGGCAATGATGGGCGTCAGTCCGGCCCGCGCGTACTGGGAGTGTCTGCCGGTCGCCATTATCGGGCTGGCACTGTTGAGCTTGCACACCCCCATTGTGTTTCACCCGAGCCAGGGCTGGTTTCTGCTGACGGCGTTTGTCCAATCCATCTCGTTTTGCTACACCAGTCGCGTGGCGCGCGAGGTGCCGCTCATTCCACTCACCACCGTGCAACTGGCGGTGACAGGCGCGGTGGGGGTGCTCTTCTCGCTGCTGTTCGAACACTGGACCCAACCGTTTACCGCCTCGACTGCGATGTGGCTGGTCGCCAGTATTTTCATCGCCACCAGCCTGCGTTTTGGCCTGCAGATTCAGGGGCAAAAGTATGCCGCCGTCGCCAGCGCGGCATTGATTATGGTACTGGAGCCGCTGCTCACCGTGATTGCTGCCTCCCTCTGGTACAGCGAACGCCTGCCGCTGCAAAAAATCCTCGGCGGTGTACTGATTCTGCTGGCCCAACTGTGGTTCCGCTGGCGACTGGTGGCGAAACTGCCCTCAAAGGTCTGACGCCGTTCAGTTCGCCGGGCAGCGGGGAGCCAGTTGCTGTCGTGCGCCAATGGCCGCGACGGCCAGCAGGAGCATCATCACGGCTTCGGCAATCAGCATACCGGCCAGCGCCTCACTGTAATTTCCCTGCGTGCGGTTAAGTACGTGCATAAACAGTCCGCCTAACAGCGCCGGGCCCAGTCCCAGCGTTGCCTGTTGCAGGGTGCTCAGAATGGCACTGCCCGCCCCGGCGTCACCGGTGGTGATATCACGCATCCCGATGCGATAAAAACTGTTCACGATCAGCGCCTGACCGTAGCCGATAAGCGCAGTCGACGGGGCAAGATTTAGCGCACTCAGTTTTCCATGGGTGAGCCAGAGGGTGGCGAGTAACGCCATCAACCCGCTCATTTGAATGGCAATACCGCTCAGCAGAATAGAACGCATGCTGTGGCGGGCGATCAGTTTTGGCGCATACCAGGCGGAGGCGAAATAGGTCACGCCGAGCACCACAAAGCTGTTGCCGGACTGCCAGGGCGCCATGCCCACGCCCGCCTGTAACGTTAAGGCCATGCAGAACATAAAACCGGACCAGACCGTAAAGAACAGCAGGGCAATCAGCATGCCAAAGCGAATGCTATGCAGCTTCAGCAGGCGCGGTGGCATCAGCGGGTGCAGACCGCGTTTCTCCTGACGTAATGCCCCGGCGCGCATCCAGAGTCCGAGCGGAATAATCGCCAGCAGCGCCGCCTGGCTCTGCCACGGCCAGTGCATTTCCGGCCCCAGAGCGAGCGGAAATAACAGGCAGCATAACATCAGCGCCAGCGTAAACGTGCCCTGCCAGTCAATGCGGGTGCGGGTGTCACTGCGGGTTTCAGGTACGTAGCGCGGGCTTAATGCCAGCACCAGCAGGCTAATCGGCACGTTAATGAAGAAGGCGTTGCGCCAGCCGAGTCCGGCAATATCGGCTGAGACCAGCCAGCCGCCGCCCATCTGGCCGATAATAAAGGCCACGCCGCCGATGCCGCCGTAAAGGCTGATGGCGCGGGCATGGTCCGGGCCTTTTAAGGTCACATGCAAGGTGGCGAGAATCTGCGGCATGATCAGCGCAGCACTCATGCCCTGCAACGTGCGGGCAATCAGCAGGGCGGAGATAGAGTTCGCCAGCCCGCAAAGCAGTGACGCCAGACCAAACAGCGCCACTCCCCACATAAAGAGTTTACGACGACCAAAGTTATCCCCCAGTTTGCTGCCCATCGCGAGGCAGACGGCAAAGGCCACGCCGTAAAGCGCAACAATAAGCGCCAGTTGCGTTGTGGAGGTATGCAACGACAGGGTGATGGAGTCGAGGGCGACGTTGGTGATTGAGGTGTCAATCAGCGGCAACATCTGGCCGGTCAGCAGCAGTATCAGGGCCGCACGACCGGATGAAACAGCAGACGTATTCATGGTTACTCCATTGCGTCATTCATCAGATGGACGTAGCATCGCTGATATGAAAAACGGGTACCAGTTCTTGCTTATACTGGTACTGGCACTACCCTGCTGGAGGTGGTATGTCGGTGATGTCAGAGCGCGATCCTGTATTGAACATTCAGGATGAGAAACGCAAACAACTGGGCGCATTTTTACGCTCACGCCGGGAAAGTCTGGATCCTCAACGTCTCGGGCTACCGCGCAGTGGGCGGCGACGCACGCCGGGCCTGCGTCGGGAAGAAGTGGCGTTGCTCGCCGATGTGGGGGTAACCTGGTACACCTGGCTCGAGCAGGGCAGGGAGGTAAATCCCTCTGCGAGCGTGATGCAGGCGATAGCCCGTGCCCTTGAGTGTTCACCAACCGAAACCCGCCACCTGTTTTTACTCGCCGGATTAACCCCCGCAGAACCTCTGCTGGTGCCGCAGTGCGAAGGTATCAGCCCCGGTACGCGCAAAATGCTCGACAGCCTGCTGCCACAACCGGCCAGCATTCAGAAGTCGAACTTTGATATTGTCGCCTGGAACGAAGCATTTTCCCGGATGATGGGCGTGGATTTCGCTGCGATGCCGGAAGATGAACGCAACTGTATTTATCTCTATCTGACTAACCCGACCTGGCGCAGCCGCATTGGTCGCCGCGAGTCCGTCCTGCCAACCTTTGTCGCCTATTTCCGTGCGGCGATGGCAGAGCACCGGGGCGACCCACAATGGGAAGCCAAACTGGCGCGCTTTTGTGCGGCCTCTGAGGAATTCGCCTCGCTCTGGCATAAAAGGTACGACGTGCGTGGGGTGGAAAATCAGGTGAAAACCTTCACTCACCCGGAGCTGGGTGAGTTTTCATTGCAGCAAATGTACTGGTATTCCGCACCGCGTAACGGCTCGCGACTGCTGGTCTATTTACCGATAGATGAGCAGGGCGAGCGCGCGTTAGCCTGGTTCGCAGAACCTAAATAAACAGTGTGCCGGCAAGCACCGTATGGGATTTGCCGGACAGCAGCACCCGGCCTGAGTCGGTGAGTGCAATGTGCAATTCGCCGCCCCGCCCGGAAGCCTGCCAGGCCCGCAGTGAACGTTTACCCAGACGTTCGGACCAGTAGGCGGCGAGGGCGCAGTGGGCCGAGCCGGTGACCGGATCTTCGTTCACTCCCACCCAGGGGGCAAAATAGCGGGAGACAAAGTCCCAGTCTCCGTGCCCTGGTGCGGTCACCGCCACACCCCGCCCCGGCAGCGCCGCCAGCGCCTGGAAATCCGGTTTAAGACGGTCAATGCGCTGTGCATCTTCAACAACCAGCATCGCTTTAGCCCCGAATTTACCGCAGGCCACAATCTCACGCTCGTGCAAACCCAGCGCTGCCAGAATGCGTGCATCCGTAACCTGGCGCATGTCGGGTTGCGCCAGCGGAAAATCAAGCTCAATGGATTCTTCGCGCGCAGTGGCAGTGAGTGGGCCAGAGAGCGTGGTAAATTCGATGCTTTCTCCCACCTTTAGTTGACCCGTCTGGCGCAAAATATGGGCGGTGGCGAGGGTGGCATGGCCGCAAAGGTCAACTTCAGCAAGAGGGGTAAACCAGCGTAACTGCCGGTTGTTGAGGGTCAAAAAAGCGGTTTCCGACACCGCCATCTCAGCGGCAATCTTCTGCATTGTGCTGGCAGCCAGAGCGTCGGGGGTGATACACACTGCGGCCGGGTTACCGGAAAAAGGCCCCTTACTAAAGGCATCAACTTGATAAATCGCCAGTTCCACGCATGTTACTCCTGTCAGTCATCGAACCGCTACGGTAACGCGTTTTGACGGTGGCGAACAGGAGAGCGGCGGGATTAGCGTGGGCGCAGGCGCTGTTGATCCTTACGAGAAAGAGTATCGATCACCAGATTGCGCGAGTCGTTAATCAGGTCGTTCAGTAAGGCTTCGCTGATATCGTCCCCGGCATAAACCGAGATCCAGTGCTTTTTGTTCATGTGATAACCCGGCTCAATGCTGCGGTAAATCTGCTGATTGAGCAGCGATTTTTGTGGGTCGGATTTCAGCGTCACCATCGGTCTGCCGTGGGCGGTGCTGGTCAGCATGAATACCTTGCCGCCCACTTTGAAGACGTCATGTTCCGGGCCAAACGGCCAGCAGTGGTCGGTAAAAGGCAACTCGAGCGCAATGCGGTGGGCAAGGCCCTGCAGGGTTTTACTGTCCACGGGCTTCCTCGCAGGTCAACGCGCGCCACATCGCTGCAAAGCCTAAGCGTTTGGTCTCTTTCGCTTTGTTGGGGTCGCGACTGGCAAAGTCCATGGTGGTCTCCGCAAGCGTCAGGAAAATGGCATCGCCAAACGGCGAGTACTCTTCTGACAGAAACTCCGGGGTGATGGAGCGGTGGCAAATGTCGTGCAGCTCCGGGAACATCTCCTGAACCTGCTGGCGCGTTTCGGGGGTGATTTTCTCACTCACCGAAATCTGACGAATGGCGTTATGCCCGGTCGGATGGCGAATCCCCCAGTCGATGTAGCTGTTCCAGATAGACTGGGTATGCACTTTGGGATCGGTCACTGAGCGGTCAAGGCCGTCGATCATGGTGCGACACAAATCGGATTTCAAATACAGGTAGAGTGCGTTGAGCAGGTCGTCTTTGGTGGCAAAGTAGCGAAACAGGGTGCCTTCTGCGACACCTGCATTACGGGCAATCACCGCCGTTGAGGCCGCAATGCCAGCTTGACCGATAGCGACGGCAGCCGCATCCAGTAATGCCTGTTTTTTGTCTTCACTCTTAGGACGAGCCACTTCTCACTCCCTCATCGGATTTTAAAGACCGCAATTGGAACATGCCCATCGGGGCGCTGCAACGTTCAATATCAAACTTCGAAAATCATCTTGACGACTTTCTATTCATTTCTATAATGAGTGCTTACTCACTCATAATCAAGTCTAACACATTTTGGCGTTCCAACGGATGGGAACCGCTTTCAGGAAGGGAAGATGAAACGTCTTTTGCTTAGCGTGGTTCTCATTATGCTCGTTGTTTCAGCCGCCAGTTTGCCATTTGTGTTAAACGCCGGGTTCGGTCAGCCGCCTCAGGGTGAGCAGCGCACGCGTGTCGAGCAGTCGCCACACTACCGTGACGGTGAGTTTCAGAATCAGTTGCCCACGCCCAACTACACCGGGCAGAAAAATATGCTTGCGGCAATGTGGGATTTTCTCGTTACCCGCCGTGAAAACGCGCGCCCACAGCAGCCCTTGCCGCTGGTAAACACCGATCTGGCAAGCTTACCGCTGGCACAAGATACCGTGGTGTGGCTGGGGCACTCCTCCTGGTACATGCAACTGGCGGGCAAACGTATTCTGATTGACCCGGTATTAAGCAATTACGCGGCGCCGTTCTCCTTCCTGAACAAAGCGTTTGCCGGTGAGTATCCGTGGACGGCGCAAAGCATGCCGGAAATCGATTTGCTGGTGATCTCCCACGACCACTATGACCATCTCGATTACGCCACCATCAAAGCGCTGATGCCAAAAATCAAACATGTCATCACCCCGCTGGGCGTCGGTTCTCACCTGCGCTATTGGGGCATGAACCCGGAGATCATTCAGGAAGCGGACTGGCAGCAAAAAATCACGCTCGCAGACGGTGTTGACGTGCATGTGCTTCCGGCGCGGCACTTCTCCGGGCGCGGGCTCAAGCGCAACCAGACGCTGTGGGCCAGTTTTATGTTCGTGACCCCTGAGCGCACGCTCTATTACAGCGGCGACACCGGATACGGACCGCATTTCAAAGCGATTGGCGAGCAATTTGGCAAGGTGGATTTGGCTATTCTGGAAAACGGCCAGTACGACGAGGACTGGAAGTACATCCACATGATGCCTGAGGAGACGGCGCTGGCAGCACAAGAGCTTCATGCTCAGGCAATTTTGCCGGGCCACGCCGGACGTTTTGTGCTGGCAAAGCACACCTGGAACGATCCTTACAAACGACTGGCGGCAGCAAGCCAGGGTAAAGGGTATCGATTGTTGACCCCCACGCTGGGCGAGCCGGTTCTGGCGGCAGACAGCACACAAGGCTTCCGGGCCTGGTGGGAATAACGGTTTATTTCGAAGAGCAAAGGGGAGCGTAACATGACTATTTCCGCTCAGGTTATCGACACCATCGTCGGGTGGATCGACGATAATTTGCATCAACCATTACGGATTGACGATATTGCCCGCCATTCGGGCTACTCAAAATGGCACCTGCAACGGCTATTTTTGCAGTACAAAGGGGAGAGTCTGGGGCGCTATATTCGGGAAAGAAAGCTCTCGATGGCGGCGCAGGATTTATTGAACACCGATCAGAAGGTTTACGATATCTGCCTCAAGTATGGCTTTGATTCGCAACAGACGTTTACGCGGATCTTTACCCGTACCTTCCATCAGCCTCCGGGCGCTTACCGCAAAGAAAACCACCCGCATACGCATTAATAAAAAACCGGCTGTCACCCAGCCGGTTTTTTTGTTAGCCAGTGGTTACCAGGAATAGTTCACGGTGGCGGTCAACGTGCGGCCCACGCCGTAGAAGCAGGCGGTGTCGCTGGCACAGGATGCCACATACTTGGTGTTCGCCAGGTTATTAACGTTAAACTGTACGGTTGCCCCTTTCAGATTGCCGTTCAGCTCGCCGAGATCGTACCCCAGCATCGCGTCATACAAATCCACCGACGCCACTTTGAAAGTGTTTTTCGCATCGCCATAGCTGGTGCCGATGTAGCGCATGCCCACACCGGCGGTCAGACTCTTGAGCGGGCCAGAGGGCAGGGTGTAGCTGGTGAAGGCAGAGGCCATATGCGTGGGAATGCGCTGCGGCACTTTACCTTTTACGCCTGCGACCGTGGTGCTGGTCACTTCCGCATCGGTATAGGTGTAAGACGCAATCATGTTCCAGCTATCCCACAGGGTAGAGTGAATTTCTGCTTCCACCCCTTTTGAGCGGATCTCACCGGCGTTTTCAAACCAGCCTTCCGTGCTGTTGTAGGTCGGTACGTTGGTCTGGCGCAGATCGTATGCGGCAACCGACATCAGCGTGTTATCCATTGGCTGGTACTTCAGGCCCACTTCCGTCTGCTTACCGGTGGTCGGTTTGAACGGTGCGACGCCCGGTGCGCGGTTGGTTTGCAGGTTCGGCTCAAACGAGGTGCTGTAGCTGACGTACGGCGACAGGCCGAAATCGAACGCGTAGAGCAAGCCGGTACGCCAGGTAAATTTGCTGTCATTCTGCTGGGTAAGTGCATCCGAGGCGGTGAAGTCCATGGTGCGCACTTCTGACCAGTCATAGCGGCCAGACAGCAGCAGCTCCCAGTTATTCCAGCTCAGCTGATCCTGTAAATAGACCCCCATCTGATCCAGATTCTGCTGCTCGTCGGTGAGCGTTGCGAAGGTGCTCTCATCGACGCTCACGCCGTAAGTTGGCTTCGTCCAGTCGAAATCATATTGCGTGCCGGCACCGCGCTGCAGTAACTGCTTATCTTTACTCTGCTTGTAATCCAGACCACCCAGTACGGTGTGGTTGACATCGGCAGTTGCGAACTGCGCTTCAAGCTGGTTATCCAGACCGAATTCGTTGGTGGTACGCGCTTCGTGCTGCGCACGGCGAGTGAGCACGGTACTGTTCGCGGCACTGTTAGCGTAAACCAGATAGCGGTATTTTTGCTTGATGGTGGCGTAGCGGGCGTTCTGGCGGAAGGTGAAGACATCGTTCAGTTGATGCTCAAATTCATAGCCAATCATGGTCTGCTCGCGCCAGGACTGATTGTAGTCCGGATCGCTGATATTCATGTTCCACGGCAGGTACTTGCCGTTGGCGCTCACCACGGTGCCGTAGTACGGCAGGAAGTTACGGTAGCCCGCGTCCGGATCTTTCTGGTAGCTGGTGAGCAACGTGAAACGGGTCTGATCGTTCGGGTACCAGGTGATCGCGGGCGCAATGGCCATTCGCGTCTCTTTGTAATCGCTCATCTGATTGTTCTGGCTGCGAGCGATGCCGTTCAGGCGGTAGAGCACGCGGCCGTCGTCGCTCAGTTTACCGCCGAAATCAAAAGCACCTTCCGCCAGATGGTTATTACCCGTACGGAACTGAACGTTATGCAGGGATTCGCTGGTGGGGCGTTTACTGGTCATGCTGATAAGGCCGCCCGGATTAACCTGACCAAAGAGCACGGAAGCCGGGCCACGCACCAGTTCCACTCGCTCCAGCAACCACGGATCGACGGTGCCGGTTTGCGAAGAAGCGGTCGCACCGAAGCTCAGGCCGTCGAGGAATTTCGGCACATAGCTAAACCCACGGACAAACACCTCATCATTACGGTTGGACGCGCCACGGTATTCGGTGAACGTGCCAGCGGTGTAGCGCAGCGCTTGCGACACTGAGGTGGCATCCAGCGCTTTCATCTGGTCGCGGGTGATGACCGAAACGGACTGCGGCGTTTTCACCAGTTCGGCGGAAGTCTTGGTCGCCGACAGGGTTTTGGTCGCGACTATCCCTTTAACCGGCGCGGTAGGGTCTTCAGCCGCACCTGCCGTGACGATCAGGGTCTCTTCGCCGCCGGTTTTCGCCAGCGCTGGAGAGCTTGCCCCTGCCACGGCCAGACTCAGCAGCCAGAGCTGCATTATTTTGTTCTTTTTAAACATTATTTTTATATTCCCGTTGTTGTTACTTGCCATCCACGCTCCCCAAAACATACCCAGACGCTGCGGAGAGCTATCATTAACGTGGTGAATGATATTGCAAATTATTACCATTTGCATTAGCGTCGGTGGCACTTTTACAGGGAGCAACGCTGATGAAGATGGTATGGGGCGGGTTACTGGTAGGATTTAGCGCAATGTCCGGGATGGCGGCACCCTGTGACTCTTCGTCCGTTCAGGGCGAGCAGCAGGGAAAGTTCGATGCCAGCGGTGAAGTCTGTTTCCAGCTTCCCGTACTCAGTGAAAACTATGTCCAGGCGACTCTGAAAGGGGTGACCGATGCGCATCTGCTTGATGGGCAGAATCGCCACCTCCGCGCGCTGCTTGAAGGGGGGCCTGCTGATGGTGAGCAGTCACTCCTCTTTTCTCTGCCGGTAAAACACCCTTCCTCGCTGGTCCTTCACGGCAATGAAGGTGTGCGCTGGTCGTTTAGCTGGCGGATGAAAGAGGCGGAACCGCTCTCCCGCGCGCTGGTCCTGGATCCCGTGAGTCCAACGCTGCAACGGCTTGCCAGAGAGCTTGCGGCAGGGGGCACAACGGAAGCCTTCTGGGCCGCCCGCCAACAGAGCGGTACGCCGCTGGTCGAGCCGGTGGATGCTACCCACAAGCGTGTCACCTTCCTCTGGCGAGGTGCGCGCAGCAACGTCTTTATTCTTGGCTCCCCGGCAGGCGATCACGATCCGCTGTTTAAACTGGCTGATTCGGACGTCTGGTTTCGCAGCTACGTTGTTCCTGCAGACACCCGCATGCAGTACAAACTTGCACCGGATGTGCCAAAAATCGATGGCACGGCACGCGAGCAGCGCCGTGCCATTCTGGTCAGTGCCCAGGCCGATCCCCTTAACACCGATACCCTCAGCCGCCCTGATGCCGACCGCTGGAACCGCGCTTCATTGCTGGACTTAAGCCCGATTCGCTATTTTTCCAGCAAAGCCATGGCCCAACCCATTCAGCATGGTTCGCTGATACGAAAATCCTTATACAGCGCGCGCCTGGGGAATCGTCGGGAGATTGTGATTTATCGTCCCCACGCTGCCCAACCGGCACGCTGGACGCTGTTCCTGTTCGACGGGCAAATCTGGCAGGACGATTATCATACCGCCAACGTGCTGGATGGACTGATAGCGCGTCACCAGTTGCCTCCTGTCAATATTGTCTTTATTGACAGTCTTGACCACGCGCGGCGGTCACGGGAGTTACCGCCAAACGCCGATTTCGCCGATTTTATGGCGCACGACCTGCTTCCCTGGCTGCGTCAGCAGGGCATCACGGTGACGCGCAAGAAGGCGATAGTGGCAGGGGCCAGTTACGGTGGTCTGGCATCTTCCTGGGTGGCGCTGCGTTACCCGCGCCTGTTCGGCAATGTGCTCAGTCTCTCTGGGTCCTACTGGTGGGCGCCATCAGGGGAAAAAGCGGGATGGCTAACCCGGCAGTATGCGCAGTCTCCGCGCTACCCGGTGCGTTTCTGGATCCAGGCCGGGCGTTTTGAATCGCAGGGAGCAGACGGCGGGATTTACCGTAACAGCGTGGAGTTTGACAGCATGTTGCGGGAAAAAGGCTATCACACCCGCTTCCATGCGTGGTCGAGCGGTCATGATTATGCGGCCTGGGTCGAGGCGCTGGTACACGGACTGCGGGATATGACGGGCCTACGCCAGCGAGAACCAGCGACGCCAGATAAAGCGTAAAACCAAGAATTCAACGGCACCCAGCAACAGGAACCAGAGGCAAAATAGTACGGTATAAAGCTGATTCAGATCCTGAAAATGAAAGGTATCTATCAGCTTTTGTGCCAGCACTAGCCCCAGCGACGGGGCGGGCAGCAGCAGGACGGAGACGAACGCCATCCCGAGGATACCCGCAGCGGTGATCAGTGTTTCAAGTGGGTGCTTCATAAGAGTTAATCGCGTGTTAAAAGAAGCATTGTCAGGGAAAGTGCAGCAAGGTGCAATCTCCCTGCCACAGCTTAGCTCGCGGCCCAGATTTCCGTATGCTTCTGCACCAGGCCAATCAGCGAACCCCCGTCGGCGACAAAGTCCCGCATCAACTGCGCTTCACTTTTCCCGCGTTTTACAAAATAACCCAGTTCGGTAATCGCGCTGCCAGCGTTCAGTTTATCTGCCCACGGAGCCACTTTTTCCAGCATGCGTTCAATGTCATCGGCAATCCGGCGTTGTTCGCCGGTATGGACGTCGGTAATGAGACCATCCAGCCCGAAGCGACAGGCCTGGAAACGGTTAAATTTATACAACAGGTAATCGCGCTCCTGATGTTTGAAAGGGCGTTCTGCCAGTAACCAGTGGGCAATAGCCTGAATAAACCCGGTCATATTAATGGCGTGAGAGAGCGTCAACGGCGTATCCATCACCCGCACCTCTACGGTGCCAAAGCGGGGGCTGGGGCGAATATCCCAGTGCAAATCCTTGATGCTCTCAATCATGCTGGTGTAGCTCAGACGACGAAACAGTCCTTCAAATTCCTGCCAGTTGCTGACCCAGGGCATCGGGCCGTTGTCCGGGAAGGAGGAGAAAATATTCAGCCGCGACGATGCAAAGCGGGTGTCGGTGCGCTGCATATAGGGCGATGCCGCGCCGAGGGCAATAAAGTGCGGCACAAAACGTGACAGGCCGTGTAGCAAATAGATAGCATCATCGCCGTTAGGGCAGCCCACATGCACGTGCTGACCAAAGACGGTTGCCTGCTGCATCAGGTAGCCGAACATCTCCAGCGTGCGGGAATAACGTTCGTCTTTGCTGATCTCCTGACGCTGCCACTTCTGAAACGGGTGGGTGCCGCCGCCGCAAATCTGCACATGATGTTCGCTCGCCGCCTGCAAAATGATCTGCTGCATGGCCGAAAACTGGTTGGCGACCTGATTGATGTCTTTGCATACGCCGGTGGCAATTTCCAGCATGCTCTCGGTGATGTCATGTTTGACTTCACCCGCCTTAACCTGGCTCTTTACGGCATCAATCAAGCGTGATGAGTCCTGGCTAAGATCGTAGCCCGGCGGGTTTACGACCTGCAGCTCAAGCTCAACGCCCAGGGTAAAGGGGTCAGATACGTGAAAATCGGGTAATGGCATACTCTCTTATCCTTTCCATGTGAGGTTCAGATAAGTATACCCGTCATACTTCAAGTTGCCTGGGCGTTGGCTCTCCTCGCTCACCCCAGTCACTTACCAGCGTAAGCTCCTGGGGATTTGCTGCGTTGCCGCCTTCATGCAACTCGAATTATTTAGGGTATATACCCGTCATACTTCAAGTTGCCTGGGCATCAGGCGAGCTGCTGCAACTGGCCGCGCAGCACTTCCACGCCCGGCATAATGGCATCCGGGTTGATGGCATGAAAACCCATGCGGAAGAAATTATCCGGCGGAGCGCCGTCAAGAAAATGTCGCGCACCGGGTTCAATCAACACGCCGGCATGGGCCGCTCGCCAGGTGAGTTGTTGGGTGCTGATGTGCGCAGGCGTACTGAGCCAGAACGCATTGGCGTGCTCACTGCCGCCAACGGTTTGGCACTCCGGCAAAAACGTACGCAGCGCATCATGGAGTCTGTCCCAGCGCCGCGCAGAGTCATCATGATAGCGGCGCAGATGGGTTTCATAATGGCCCTGCGCCAGAAAATGGGCCATCTGGTACTGAATGTTGGTGGGCGGATGGCGATAGACCAGGCGGCGCAGGGCACGGGCTTCGTCAATGATTTCCGGTGCGGCGACCATGTACCCCAGCCGCAGGCCGGGCGATAACGCTTTCGACAAACTGCTGACATAAATCACGCGTCCGCTGCGATCGCTGGCTTTGAGGGCGGGGAGGGGATTTTGCGTAAAGTTGCTCTCCGAATCGTAATCGTCTTCGATGATCACCGCATCGTGACGCGCCACATAATCCAGCAGTTGCATGCGTCGCGCTTTGCTCATGGTGACGCCGGTGGGGACCTGGTGACCTGGTGTGACGTAATAATAATCACAAGGGCTCTCGCCGAGCACGATCCCTTCTTCATCCACAGGGTGAGGCACAATCTGCGGTTCGCTCAGCAGAAAGGTGTTAATCGCCTCGCGAAAACCTGGGTTCTCCACCGCCACGCGAGTCTGCCGCGACATCAGCAGACGTGTCAGTAAGTAGAGCGCGTTTTGTGAACCCAGGGTTATCAGGATTTCGTCAGACGCAGCGAAAATTCCCCGTTTGGGCAGAACGCGCGTGCGGATCTGTTCAATCAGCATCGGCACATCCTGATCCACATGATCCACCACCCACGCGGGGTCACGCACGCCACCGTGCAGCCAGTTCGCTGCGGCACGCCAGGTGGCCAGCGGAAATTGTTGGGTATCGGGCTGACCGTAGATAAAGGGGTAGCGATAATTCATCCAGCCGGCGGGTTTCAGAATAGACTCCTGCTGACTGGGGGTGATGTGCAGGCGTTTGCCCCAAAGTGGTGCGCCGCTTTCGCATTCAGGTGCACTTTGAGAGACGTTTTGCCCCGCCCCGTAGTAATCCGGGTGCAGGTAATAGCCACTGCGCGGCCGACTCACCAGATAGCCTTCGTTGACCAGGCTTTCGAAAACCAGCGCAGTGGTGTTGCGCGACACGTTAAGTTGCCCGGCCAACTGTCGGCAGGAGGGCAGTGGCGTTTCTGCGGGGAAAATGCCGCTCAGAATGGCGTTAATCAGCGATTCACGGACCTGCTCCTGTAACCCACGTTGGCCGTCGAAATTGATATGCATCAGGTGACGAATCATGGTGCTCCCCCCAGCGATTTTTACATGAGGGATATTCAGCAAATTCCATACCAGCTCTTCTTCATCTGACACATAAATTGCGCAAAGCTGGCTCTATTCAGAATGCAAAAAGGCTCCCTATTGTAAAAACGCAGTCACCGCCCCGGACGAGAAACTCATTCGGCATATTTATTGCAACGATTCCAGCACGGCGGGAATGAACCTGTTTCGCCTATTGAATGAAGGGTAGAGAAATGAAAAAAGTATTCGGCAAATATTGTCTTGCAGCCATGTTCTCTTTGGCTTTTTCTTTACACGCAGTCGCAGCGGATTTACCCGAAATCGAAAAGTCCGGCACGATGAAAGTAGCCACGGAAGATGATTATGCCCCGTTTAACTTTATGACCAACGGACAGGCCGACGGGTTTAACAAGGACATGCTCGATGAATTTCGCAAATATGCGAAATTTAACGTTACGCAAAGTATTTTACCCTGGACTGGGCTGCTGGCTTCCGTCTCCACCGGGCAATATGACATGGCCTTAACCGGAGCCGTTATTACCGACGAGCGCCTCAACGTTTTTAATTTCACGCCACCCTGGGCGTCCGCTCAGCATTATTTCGTTAAGCGTGCAGACGATAAAACCTTAAATACCATTGCCGATCTCAGCGGCAAAAAAGTGGGCGTCCAGGCGGGAAGCGCATTGCTGGCGCGGCTGCCGGAACTGAAAGCCATGCTGGAAAAAACCGGCGGTAAATTGGGTCCGGTCGTTGAATACCCTTCCTACCCGGAAGCCTATGCGGATCTTGCCAACAAACGCGTGGATTATGTGATCAACGTGGTCATCTCGGTGAACGACCTGGTGAAAGCGAAACCGAAAGTCTTCGCCAAAGGCCTGGCGGTTTCCGGCCCCGGCTATATGGCATGGCCTATCCCGAAAAACTCCCCGGAGTTGCTGGCCTACATGACCAAATTTATGAACCACATGACCGAAACCGGCAAGCTGGCTGAACTGCAGAAAAAATGGTTCGGTGAAACTTACGATATGCCGAAAGAGCCTATCACCTCTGCCGATCAGTTCCATAAGTTAGCTGGATTCTAAGATTAATGCGGCGGGCAACCGCCGCCTGTAAAAAGGAGGGGTTATGGATGCAATGGCCTGGCAGTTGCTGATTGAAGGCGCATGGACGACCCTCTGGATCTCGGGCGTGGCGATCGCGTTCGGGGTGGTAATAGGGCTGGTGATCGCATTCATCCGCATGATGAAAATCCCCGTTGTCGATCAGATTCTGGTGGTTTATATCAGCCTGGCGCGTGCCACACCGCTGGTCACGCTGGTGCTTTTCCTCTTTCTGTCTCTGCCGACGCTGGGCATCAATATGGATAAGACGCTGGCGGCGATAGTGGCGCTGACGTTAAACACGTCGGCCTTCAACGCCGAAATATGGCGCAATGCCTTTCGTAACTTTCCACGTGAACAGCGTGAGGCCGCGGAGTCCGTTGGCATGCGGCGCTGGACCTATTTTCGTTGCATCATGCTGCCGCAGATGTGGATAGAGAGCCTGCCTGCGTTGGTCAATGAAATGTCTTTTCTCATCAAAGGAAGCCCGGCAATTGCGGTGATCGGCGTGGTGGATTTGACCCGCGTGACCAATCGTATCTCGTCTGTTACCTATGAGCCGCTGTCGCCCATTCTGGCGGCTGGGTTGTTGTACGTCGTTATTATCGGTCTGCTGCTGAAATTGCAGAGCATGGCGGAACGCAAAGCGAAGCGCCTGGCGCGGTAAATGCAGGAGGATTTATGAATCAATGGGGCATTATCTGGGCAGCGCGTGAAAGCTTTTTTAACGGCCTGCTGGCAACGCTTGAACTCTTTATTATCGCCGCTGTTGTCGGGTTAGCGATCGGTATTTTTCTGTGCTACGTCATGGAGTACCAACAGCGCCTGGTGGACAGAATGATTATTGGGTTTGTAAGTCTGATGCGCGCGGTACCTTTTTTGATCCTCGCCTATTTACTTTATTACGGATTACCTGAGGTTGGGATCAGTATGGAAGCCTGGACTGCCGGGCTGTTGGCGCTGATTATTTATCACGGTGCTTACTTCTTTGAAATATTACGCAGCCAACGTCGGCTCTTTTCTGCCGGTTATATAGAAGCGGCCGTGTCGCAAGGTTTCCCGCGCTATAAAATATTTAAACGTATCGTATTGCCCAATATTTTTTCCTCCGCGCTGCCGCTTTTGGGCAACCAGCTTATTATCTGCCTGAAAGACACGGCTTTCCTGTGCATTATTACCGTTCAGGAGATCACCGCTGCAGCCAACGGTGTGCAGTCCACTTATTTTATTCCCTTCAACGCCTTTATTGTCGCGATTGCGTTGTACTGGGGCATCAGCATTTTGCTTGAACTCATGATTAAACGTCTGAGCCACTATGGCGCGAAACGAGGAATGACCCATGCCTGAACCCAGTGCGGTGAGCATTAAAAACCTGTCCAAGCAGTTTGATAATATCGAAGTGTTGCGTGACATCAACCTGACGGTAGAAAAGGGCACCGTCGTCAGCATTCTGGGCTCATCCGGCTCGGGGAAATCGACGCTCCTGCGTTGTATGAACTGGCTGGAACAACCGGACCGCGGCGAGGTGCACATTAGTGGGCAACGTATTGGCGTGGACGCCAGCACCGGTAGAGCCATGTCGCACAAAGATCTCTCTAAAGTGCGCGAACGTGTCGGTATGGTTTTTCAGAGCTTTAATCTTTGGCCGCATTTGACCGTGCTGCAAAACGTGAGCGAAGCGCTGGTACAAGTGAAAGGAATGAAGCGCGATGCTGCGGATGACATTGCCCGTGTGCAACTGGAAAAGGTCGGCATGAGCCATAAAACGGATGTCTACCCGATTACCCTTTCAGGTGGTCAAAAGCAGCGTGTCGCTATTGCCCGCTCGCTGGCGATGTCACCAGAGGTTATTTTGTTTGATGAACCGACTTCGGCGCTGGATCCGGAACTGGTCAGCGAAGTGCTCGGCGTGATGAAAAACCTTGCTGCGGAGGGTTATACAATGGTGGTGGTGACCCACGAGATGGACTTTGCCCGTCAGGTCTCCGATGAAGTGGTGTTTTTAGAGAAGGGATTGTTGATTGAGAAAGCGCCGCCGGAGAAATTCTTCACTCAGCCTGATTCAGACAGGGTAAGAAAGTTTTTGCAGTCGAGTCGTTGATACCCTCACCCCGGCCTTTTCTGCAAGTTCAGACACTGCTTTTTGCAGCCAAAAAGGTGTTTCATGGTGATGAATATATAACAGCGATACCCTTGTCCGGCTGAAAATCGACGAAGCGTATCCGCAGGGCCGGGGCGACGCGCAGGGATGCGCGGCGAGGGCGACTTTACATGGACGTTACCTTCGCCCGTCCCCGATAAGCCTGAAGGAATACGCTGAGTGGACCGCGCCAGCGGCGATTTTCCTGGCCGGGAGCCCGGGTCGCCAGGGCGGTGGCGGTGAACCGCCCTGGCACGTTCACGGGTTCTGGAGCGATAGAAAAGCAAGGAACATAAGGTGAACGGAACGACCATCGGAGCTGCATTTTCCCCCTCACCCCGGCCCTCTCCCTGAAAAGGGAGAGGGAGAAAGGCATGGCCCTCGCCCCTTTGGGGAGAAGGACAGGGTGAGGGGAAACCCTCAATCCCTGTCAATCGCAAACGGCTGCCAGGCCTGGCGTACCGGCATCACTTCCACACGGTTAATGTTCATATGATCCGGCAGGGTGGCGATGTAGAACATCTGCCCGGCGATATCCAGCGCGCTCAGTGGCGTGGTGCCACGGTACAAGTTATCTGATGCTGCCTGGTCGCCTTTGGTCCGCACCAGCGTAAATTCTGTCTCGGCAATGCCTGGCGCCAGGTCCGTCACGCGTACGCCGGTGCCCAATAAATCGCAACGCAGGTTGTAGCTGAACTGCTTCACAAAGGCCTTGGTCGCGCCATAAACGTGGCTGCCTGGATAGGGCCACTGCCCGGCAATCGAGCCGATGTTAATAATACTGGCCCCGGCACCGTGTTTTATCAGCGTCGGCAGCAGCGCGTGGGTCACGTTGACAAGCCCGGTGACGTTGGTGTCGATCATCGTCTGCCAGTCTTCCAGCTCGACTTTTTGCGCAGGCTGCGGCGCCAGCGCTAACCCGGCATTGTTAATCAGCGTGGTGATATCGGCAAATTCAGCGGGAAGGTCGGCAACGGCCTGCTTTACGCTGGCGTTATCGCGCACATCCAGTTCGATGATATGAACGGGCACGCGTCCTTGCAGAGCATCTTTTAACGCTTCCAGGCGCGCCAGACGACGCCCGCTCAGCACCAAAGACCAGCCTGCGTCAGCAAAAACATGGGCGGCGGCTTCGCCGAACCCGGAGGTTGCGCCGGTAATAAAGACCACTTTGTTTACATTCGTCATTTCATGCTCCTGTGCGGGTTTCGCTCTCACTATAAAAACGCGCGCGCGCCCGACACAGAGCCAGTTAATCGACCAGGGTGTGACACCCGTGTCACACGCCGCGAATCAGACTGGCTCTACCTCATCACAAAGGCCCCACCGCATGATGATGACAACAACAACGGTAAGAGAGGAGCAGGAGATGAAACTGGCACTTCAGAGCGAGATGGCGATAACCAATGATGATGTACGTCAGCTGGACCGTTCCTATGTTTTTCATTCGTGGTCAATGCAGGGCAACCTAAATCCTATGGTGATTGCCGGTGCGAAAGGGTGCGAGCTTTGGGATTACGACGGCAACACGTACCTGGATTTCAGCAGCCAGTTGGTTAATGTCAATATCGGCTATCAGCACCCGCGCGTACTGGCCGCGATGAAGGCGCAACTGGAAGCCTTAACCACCATTGCTCCGGCCACGGCAAATCTGGCGCGTGGTGAAGCGGCAAAGCGTATCGTTGACCTGGCCCCGGAGGGGTTCAGTAAGGTGTTCTTTACTAACGCAGGCGCTGATGCCAATGAAAACGCCATGCGTATGGCGCGCATGTACACCGGTCGTGACAAGATTTTCTCGGCCTATCGTTCTTATCACGGCAATACCGGCAGCGCCATTGTCGCAACCGGCGACTGGCGTCGTGTGCCGAATGAATATGCCCGTGGGCATGTGCATTTCTTCAATCCGTATCTTTATCGCAGCGAATTTAATGCCACCACGGAAGCTGAAGAGTGCCAGCGCGCGCTGCAACATCTGCGCCGCATGATTGAATCTGAAGGCCCGACCTCGATTGCCGCCATTTTACTGGAGTCAGTGCCGGGCACCGCAGGGGTGCTGGTGCCGCCGACAGGCTATATGCAGGGTGTGCGCGCACTCGCTGACGAATTCGGCATTATGCTGATTGTCGACGAAGTGATGGCGGGCTTTGGCCGTACCGGCAGTTGGTTCGCCTTCGAACAGGATGGCATTGTGCCGGACCTCATTACCTTCGCCAAAGGGGTTAACGCAGGTTATGTGCCGGCGGGCGGGGTGATCATCTCTGAAAAAATCGCCCACTATTTTGACGACCACTTCTTTGCAGGCGGGCTGACCTATTCTGGTCATCCTCTGGCGATGTCGGCGATTGTTGCCACGCTGGACGCAATGAAAGAGGAAAAGGTGGTGGAAAACGCGGCGACCATCGGCAATGGTGTTTTACGCTCAGGGCTTGAAACACTGGCCGGGAAACATGCACTGATAGGTGAGGTTCGCGGTCGCGGCATGTTCCAGGCCCTTGAGCTGGTGACCAGCCGCAAGAGCAAAACCCCGGTTGCCGCCGCCGATATGGGCGCCATCAAAAGCGCGCTGATCAATGCGGGTCTGCTGCCTTTTGTGGTGGAAAACCGCATCCATGTGGTGCCGCCATGCACCATCAGTGCCGCTGAAGTACAAAAAGGGTTAGCTATTTTTGACAAGGTGCTGGGGCAGTTTAGCGATCTTGCGAAGCTATAGATTTTCATTTCTGAGAATTTGGCGGCATCAAGAGATGCCGCATTTTTCATCCCATTCGGTGCTCACCGCGCACCAGTGCATCGCGGTCAAAAAAGCGCTCAATTCTGCCGTTAGCCATAAAGGCCGCCCGGTCAGACATATGGGCAATCACATCGGCATCGTGGCTCACCAGCAGATAACTCATACCATGCTCTGCTTTCAGGCGATTAAGCAGGTTAAGGATCTCCGCCTGCACTGACATATCCAGCGCCGAAGTGGGCTCATCAAGCAGCAAAATCTGCGGGTGCAGTAACAGGGCGCGGGCAATCGCCACGCGCTGACGCTGACCGCCAGAAAGCTGATGCGGGAAACGACGTGCCGCATCTGCCGGTAAGCCAACCTGCGCAAGCGCTGTATTTACCTTTTGCTCAATCGCGTTCTCACCATGAATTTTCAGCGGTTCGGCAAGCGTTCGATACAAGGTGTGATTCGGGTGCAATGAGGCATACGGGTCCTGGAACACCATCTGCACGTTACGCCGCAGGCTGCCCTGAAAGCGGGTTTGCGCTTTTATCGGGCTGCCCAGCAGCGACACCTCACCCTGCCATTCTCGCTGTAAGCCTGCCAGCACCCTCAGCAGAGTGGATTTACCACAGCCGGAGGCCCCGATAAGACTAAAGGTTTCGCCTTTTTCGATGGCAAAATGGGCATCTGAGACCACGGTTTTCTCACCGAAGCTGACCCGCAGGCCACGAATATCAACGACGGCCATCATTCACCTCGCTAAAAGACTGACGGCGATCGAGTGTCGGCAGCATTGTTCCATAGGTCTCTGCGCCTGGTCGGCAGGTCCACAGCGTGCGCGTGTAAGGGTGCTGCGCGTCCGGCAGCGCGGGGGCGGGCATGGCGTCCACACACTCTCCCTGATACATGACCATCACACGGTGGCAGTGCTGCGCCACCAGCGGCAGGTCATGGCTTATCAGGAGCATCGCCATATGCCGCTGTTCGCACTGGGCCACCAGCAGTTCCAGAATCTGGTTACGCAGTTTTGCGTCGAGCGCTGAGGTAGGCTCATCGGCAATCAATACTTTGGGATCGTTGACCAGGGCGATGGCGATCATCACGCGCTGCCCCATGCCGCCAGAGAGTTGACCGGGGTAGCGTTGCAGCACCGCGGGTTCGAGTTCCACTGCGCGCAGCACCTCGTGAATCTTCTCCAGCCGCTGCTTGCGGCTCAGGCGTTGATGCAGGGTCAGAGCCTCATCAAGCTGAGATAAGACGGTTTTAACTGGATTGAGCGCATAGCGCGGATCCTGCAAAACCATGGCAATGCCGTTACCGCGCAAATTTCGCCAGCCTTTGGCCTGCAGGGTGCGCAGATCGTGCCCCAGCACGTTGAGTTCTTCAGCACTCACCTTTCCCGGCTGACGTACCAGACCCATCAGAGCGCGGGCAGTCATTGATTTCCCGGAGCCCGATTCCCCGACCAGCGCGAGGCGTTCGTTGCCCAGCGTAAAGCTCAGATTTTTCACTACACGGGCAGCCGGATAATCAATGTTTAATCCTGATACCTGAACACGTGTCTCAGTCATGATGCGGCTCCAGTACGTCACGCAGGCCATCGCCCAGCAGGTTAAAGGCCAGGCTTGCCAGCAGGATGACCGCACCGGGTGCGGCGGCAATCCACCATTGATCGAAAATGACCTGCATACCGTCGGCAATCATCGCCCCCCATTCCGCCATCGGCGGGCGGGCGCCGAGTCCTAAGAAGCCCAGCCCGGCGGCCGCGAGAATAATGCCTGCCAGGTCGAGCGCCAGGCGCACAATCGCGGAAGGTAAACAGAGCGGCAGAATGTGGCCGATCAGCAGGCGAGCGCCGCGTATGCCCATCATTTCTGCCGCCGCCAGATAATCACTATGGCGCAGACGCTGAATTTCACTGCGTGCCTGGCGTGCGTAAGCAGGCCAGGTGGTGAGCGCTAATGCCAGCGCACCGTTCACCAGGCCTGGGCCGAGCATAGCGACAAAGGCAAAAGCCAGAATCAGGCGCGGCATCGACATCACCACGTCGGTAAAGCGCATCAGAACACGTTCCAGCCAGCCACCGTAATAACCCGATAGAATCCCGATCAGCAGGCCCGCAGGCAGCGTAATCACGGTGACCAGCGCCACCAGACCGAGCGCCGGGCGGGTGCCGTAAATCAGTCGCGAGAGCAGGTCACGCCCATAGCTGTCCGTACCGAGCCAGTGGGCTCCATTCGGTGGCTGCAGGCGCGAGGCGGCATCCTGCCAGTTCGGGTCGAGCGGCGCTAACCAGGGGGCGAAAAGGGCCAGCAGCAGAAAGAGCAACACAATCAGCAGCCCAAGAGAGGCGGCGGGGGAGCGGCGCAGACGGCGCAAAAAGAGAGACGTCGGCATCAGTGCACCCTCGGGTCAGTTAACCGCACCAACAGGTCGGTCAGGTTATTGATCAACACAAAGCACACGCCAATCACCAGCGTGCCGCCCATGATGGCGGTGGTGTCTCCGGCGAAGAGGGCGGTAGTCAGGTAGCGACCAATGCCAGGCCAGGAAAAGACGGTTTCCGTTAGCACCGCGCCTTCGAGCATGCCGGTGTAGGCCAGCGCAACCACGGTCAACAATGTGCCGCGAATATTGGGCAGCACATGACGCAGCAGGATGGTCATCTCCCCGGCACCCTTAGCGCGCGCCAGCAGGATGTACTCCTTATTCATCTCGCCCAGGCAGGCTGAGCGGGTGAGGCGGGTGATACTGGCCATGGAGTAATAAGCTAACAGCAGAACCGGCAGAATCAGGTGGCTGATGGCGTTTTTAAACGCCTCACGATCGCCGGAAAGCCAGGTATCAATTAACGCGAAGCCGGTTTGCGGCGTGACCGTGTACTGATAAATATCGTCCAGCCGCCCGGGCCCCGCGCTCCACTGCAGACGGGCATAAAACAGCGCCAGCATCAGCAGACCCAGCCAGAAAATAGGTACCGAGTTACCGAGCAGGGTAAAGGTACGCACCGCCAGATCCCAGGGCGAACCGGCGAAACGTGCGCACAATACACCAGCGATAACGCCGAATACGGTACCAATAACCAGCGCCAGGGTCGCCAGTTCAAGCGTGGCCGGGAAGGCAGAAAGCAAATCCTGTAGCACTGGCTGCCCGGTTGAACTGGCTGTGCCTAAATCGCCATGGAAGAGATTAAGCAGGTAGTGCCAGAACTGCACCGGCAGCGGCTGATCCAGCCCAAGCTGGTGGCGAACCTGGTCGTAGGTGGACTGACTTGCGTGATCGCCAACGATCTGCAGCACCCGGTCAACGGGCGAGAAAGCGGACAGCGAAAAGGTGACCAGTAAGAGGCCGAGCAGCGTCAGGGCGAGAGTGAGAAGGGCCTGGAAGGCGCGCGTCAAACGGGGCGAAATAGCGGGCATGTATAACTCATTGATAGCGTCTGTCTGGAAAGTGCCCCTCGTCCTCTCCCATTGGTAGAGGGTGAGGGGCCAAGTAAAAATTATTTGGTTACGCGGTCATACCAGACCATATCCGCATTCAGACCCTGCTGGTAGCCCTTCACGTTATCGCGCACCACGATCTGGGTCTTGCCCTGATCGACAAAGATGTACGGTGATTTATGCTGCAATTCCTGCTGGATGTTTTTGTAGAGATCCAGACGCTTCGCGGCGTCCGGCTCAGCCACTGCCGCCAGTGTGGCTTTGCTCAGTTCCGGGATCTGCCAGCCGTTAAGACCTGCCACGGTGCTGGATTTACCGTCGTTATAGGCGAAGGCGCTGGCATTGGAGTGGGCATCAAAATAGTCGGGGATCCAAAGACGAATGGCCGCCTGGTGCTGTTTGGCACGAACGCGGGCATACACCTGGCTACCGGCAGCCGGTAACAGATCCACTTTGACGCCACCCTGCGCAAAGCTTGCCTGCATCGACTGGGCGATGGTGATGAACGGCGGTTTGTTCTCCACGTCCAGCGTGAAATGGGCGTCTTTAATCCCGGCTTTCGCGAGGATTTCTTTGGCTTTTGCCGGGTCGAATTTAAACGGATTGTCTTCCAGGGCACCCGGCAGACCCACCGGCAGGAAGCTCTGATGAACGAAATACTGGCCTTTCAGCAAGTTTTTGGTGATGCCGTCGTAATCGACCAGCCAGCGTGACGCTTCCCAGAAGGCCGGGTTATTGAGCAGCGGGTTAGCGCTGTTGCCAGCGTTAAACACCAGGTAGTTCTGCTCAGCTGATGGAATGCTCAGCACTTCAATGCCTTTTTTACCGGTCAGGGCGCTTATCTGATCGGCACCCAGGTCACGCGCCACGTCCGCATCACCCTGTTCAATCAACAAACGACGTGAGGCCGGGTCCGGGACGTTCTTAATGATGATGTTTTTGACTTTTGGCGCGCCGCCCGGTGAGGTCGGGTTAGCGTCCAGCACAATGGCCTGATGCGGTTGATAAACGCGCATTTTGAAGGCGCCGCTGCCAGCGGAGTGCATTTTGAGCCAGGCATTGCCAAAGTCATTGTCTTTCACATTGGCGCTGACCAGTTTCTCGTCGACGATCGAGGCAATGGGCGTGGAGAGAATGTTCAGGGCCACCGCCGGGCTGACATCCGCCGTCCAGTGTAACTGAACCGTGTGGTCATCCACTTTCTTCAACTGGCTGGCGATGTTGTCAGCCTGCCAGCCCAGCACATTCAGAATAAACGCCGGGGATTTGTTCATGGTGACGGCGCGGGTGTATGAGAAAATCACATCGTCGGCACGCAGCGGGTTGCCAGAGGCAAATTTGGCGTCGCTTTTGAGCTTGACGGTCAGGGTCTTCGCCGCCGCATCGGCCTGCCAGCTATCCGCCAGCACCGGGTTAATTTTTTCAGGGTTCTCACGATCCGGCTGAACCAGGCGCTCATACAGGCTCGGCACGGTCTGAATGCTGGAGAGCTCATTGGCCTCTGCCGGGTCCAGGCTGACGATATCATCCAGCCCTTGCGCGACTACCAGCGTATCGGGCGGTGTCGCCGCATAGCTGGTGGCAGAGAGCAGCGTCATGATGACGAGGGGCAGCAGTTTTTTGGTCATATGAGATCCCTGTAAAGTATGCGTGTATATAGAAATTATTTTGTCTGGCTAAAGTAGGCTGCTTCCGATTTTTCTTAAAGTTTAAATTCGTCTTTGTTTATGCACTTACGGCATAAGCCAGACGTTTTTGGCATGAAACGGACGCGCGGGTCGCGAGCCCGGAATAGAGAGCGGGAGGGCGAAATTTCTGTTTCGTCATCAAAGACCGATTACGCCATGATAAAAGGCTGATTTAAAGATACTATTTAGTTACTGAATTTGCTGGAATGTTCTTTACGCACGCGACCATGCAGGGACAGCGTGTAGGACGCCTGTTTTGCGCTGAGACTTACGCCGAAAGCGTCAGCGTGTTTGCCCCATGAGATATCGCCGCTCAGACATAGAGGAAATGATGCCGAAAACTAACGATGACAATTTGGTTATAAAATCTGTGATATCAGGAATTTTTAGCGGCATAGTTGGATCATTGGTGGTTTTAATTTATATATCATTGAGTAAGAACAACACATCCACAATGGATATGCTGTCTCTGATTTTCATTTATACCTTCACCGCCATGACGAGCTTTACCGGGACCATTGTGGGCTCTTTAATGGTCAGCATGCCATTAGCGATGATTGCCCGGAAAGTTTATCCTGAGGCTTTCATTAAGGGCAGCCTGTTTATCGTCTTTTCTACGCTCTTCATTTGGCTGGCTGCACTGGCATGGCCTGTTATCTGGATATTTGGCATTCGTTATTCGGAAGTTTTGCTTTTAAGCCCTTATGTTTTCTTTTCGGCTGTCGCGCTGACTTATCAGGTATACCGAAAATGATGCGTATGACATTCATCATGTTCGGAGTACAAAGAGCAGAGAAAAGTACGCGTAGGGCGCATTAGCTGGCCTGAACGATATTCAGGATTACTCGAGTGGTTTAAACCCCTGCAAAAACGCGTCCTACCAGGCCAGCGCGTCCTCATCATCCCTGTCGTCAAAACATTGCAAAAGGCTTCGCTCCCCACCACCGATGGATTGGGCCAACAAGGTAAAGTAAGCGCCTTGATGGTCAGAAATTTGCGCACCTAAGTAAATTTTTTCGAGATACTCATTATTGTGAAGAGCCCTGTAACCGGATTGCAGAGCAAATCTACCCTGCGGAGGCTGTTTATTTGGTGTGCGGAAGTGGAGTAATGGCATAATCAGGCTGGCGAAAGTGAGGACTAAAATGGATAAAACATCTAAAAATCAGATAGTAGATAGCGACATTGCGCGTTTATTGCTTAAGCACAGAAAGGCTCGCAACTTGACTTTAACAGAGCTTGCTAAGCGATCGGGCGTCAGTCAGGCCATGATTAGCAAAGTTGAACGAGGCGCCTCCAGCCCCAGTGCAACGATACTGAGTCGGTTAGCGAGTGCGATGAATATTACATTATCAAAGCTTTTCGCAGAGCTTGAGTCACATCAGAATTCACTTGTGCGCTTTGCCGATCAGCAGCAGCACTGGATTGATGAACAAACAGGCATTACCCGCTGGTCTCTCTCCCCGGCAGGGGCATGCCCGGAACTGATAAAAGTTGAAATTCCTGCTATGGGTCAATTGACGATACCCGCCTCTGCGAATGAGCATCTTTCCGGGCAAACACTTTGGATGTTGAGCGGTAGCCTTGATTTTCGGGTTAATGATCGGACCCATCATTTACAAGCTGGTGACTGCCTGGCGCTTACCTTTGCAAGCGAGTACCTAATGACCAATCCTGAGAGCGATCGGAGCTGCTCTTACATCGTCGCTTTCAGTCAAAAAAATCAATGACATTTCCCCTACTTGCAGGGTGACATCACATTTGCCTTGCTTAGATGTAACAGGGGATAGGGCCTTCCCTGATTGTCCTGCCCGGAACGCCCTGAAACCTGAAAGCCCATATGCTGATAAAACCCTACAGCTTGCTGGTTTTGTTCATTTACATCGACCCGTAAATCAGGATGCAGATCCAGTGCATATGAGATCAACCGTTTTCCGACGCCAAGTCCGCGAGCAGAAGCATCGACAAAAAGCGCCTCCAGATGGCCCTCATGTAAAAACATAAATCCCAGCGGTTGGTCTTCCTGATTTGTGGCAACCCAGACAGGGGTTTGTGAAAAAAAACTGACAACTTCTTTTTCGATCTCTTGTCGGTCATAGGCTGTCAGAAAATCGTGCGTAGCATCTACAGAGTTTTTCCAGATTTGGATAATTTCTGACGTTTCAGATGGGCGTGACATTCTGATTTTTAACATTTTTTCTACCTTAACGTGCCATTGCTTTATGTATTAACACACAAAATGAATATGCGTAAATTTACTATAGTGAAATTATATTCACAATAGTAAGTCAATTGCGACGCCTTATGATTCCCTACAGGAAATGCTAACGCACTGTTTAGTCAGGTCTTCTCAAGGAGGATTTGCTCGTTCTTTATTATCCGGATGAAAATGAATGGGCGCATGGCTGCGAAAGAATGATCAATGCGGGTTTCAGAATGACCGGGTCATTCAACCCTTACAGGGATGTGAACGGAAGGACATTTGTTGACCCTGACGGCTACAGAGTGATTATCCAAAACAAGGCATGGGCATCAGCCTAAAAATATTACTACATTGGCACCGTCTTGCGGCAAGCGTCCGTAACAAACATCACCTTCTTACCTTTGCAGCGGGTACGTGTTCAGGCGGTAATCAACCGGGCTGAGGCCGTTAAAATTCAGACCGTTCGGCACTGACCCCACGTACCCACACGTTTTCAACTTGCCTGCGTTTTCTGCGAGCGCGCCAGCTGTACCGCGCTTTGCCACTCATGCCAGCGCTTTTGCAGTCTGCCGTGGCGCTGAGCATCGGGGGCAAAGGTGACATGTTCAGGTAGATACTGGCGTAACTCTTCGCTATCGACTTTCAATAACGCCTTACGCGCCAGCAAAGCGGCGCCCATTGCTGAGAGTTCCGCCACGTCGCTGCGCATGACCGGGCAGCCAAGCAGGTCAGCCTGATACTGCATCAGCCAGTCATTTTTGGTCGGGCCACCGTCGACCATCAGGGCTTTCAGAGCGAAGTCACCGTGCTGGCGCATTGCGACCACCACATCCGCAATCTGATAGGTGATGGACTCCAGCGCCGCGCGCACCAGATGGGCTCGCTTCACGCCACGGCTCAGACCATGAATCAGGCCACGTGCGTTTTCATCCCACCAGGGGGCGCCAAGCCCGGTCAACGCCGGCACAAAATAGACGCCGAGCGTGGAGTCCACCGAGGCCGGTAGCGTATTCAGCGCCTGGGCGAGTTCCGCTTCCGGCAATTCATTCAGACCCGTACTTTCTGCCATCCAGGCCACCGCATCACCGGTGTGCGGAATATTGCCCTCCAGGCCGTACACCAGTGTGTCGCCGTCATGCCAGGCCACGGTGGTGGCAAGCGATTTCACGTCACACTGCGCCGATGTCACCGGTGCCATCACCGAGGAACCCGTGCCATAGGTCGCTTTGACGCAGCCCGCCGCGCCCAGTCCGTGGGCAAAGAGGGCGGCATGAGAATCGCCGATCATCGCCATCACGGGGAGGCCATCCGGGATGCCGTCTAGCCCTTTGGTGTGACCAAAAAGTCCGCTGGAAGGGCGAATCTCCGGTAATGCCTGACGGGGGATCTGGAACAGCGCCAGCATGTCGGCATCCCATTCGGCGGTAATCAGGTTCAGTAGCTGGGTACGGGAAGCATTCGAGTAATCGCAACAGAACGCCTCGCCGCCGGTCAGGTTCCACAGCAGCCAGCTATCGACAGTACCCAGGCAAATTTCGCCCTGTTCAGCCAACAGGCTGCCGTTCGGCACGGACTCCAGCAGCCAGCGCATTTTAGAAGCAGAGAAGAGCGGGGCGACCGGCAAACCGGTCACCGCTTTAATCTGGCTTTCCTTCCCCTGCGCCCGCAGCGCATGGCAAAAGTCGGCGGTGCGTGAACACTGCCAGGTAATGGCCGGACCGAGCGGTTGACCGCTTGCCCGATACCAGCCCATCGCGGTTTCCCGCTGATTGCTGACAGCCAGCGCAGCAACACGTTCACCTCCCACCCGCGCAACGACTTCCCGGATAACCTCCAGCGAGGCGTCGAGCAGCCTTTCACCCGACTGCTCCACCCAGCCTTCGCGCGGCGTCTGGATGGTCAACGGACGGGAGGCCTTCGCCACCACATGACCGCTTGCATCCAGCGCAACGGCTTTGGCGTTGGTGGTGCCTTCATCAAGTGCAATGATAATCTCTTTCGACATTCCCTTTCTCCATCAGGCCCGGCGACGTGCATTACCGATGCAGGTAGGTGTCAACGTTGAGGTAACGGGTGAACGCTTCGTGAAGCACTTTCCCGCTGGCGGCATGGTTCATGGCGACATGGTGCTCAAAGCCGTTACGGCAAATAAAGGAAAGCAGCTCTTCCAGGCGGGGAACCTGAATAACGGCGCGACAGCCAACGGTGTCGAGCGGATCGTTCACCGACTGACCTTCACCGACATAGGCTTTAATTTCGCCCGTTAAGTCATCGGTACTCAGGCGGAAATAGGTGAGGGAACCGGCTTTGAGGCGACCATGCACAGCCCCGCAGGTGTTCTCTTTGCCGACGGTGGTGCCGATGATGTCGGCGGTGCCCATATGCGGGGTGTCGAGGCTGGCCGAAGCGAAGTTGCCGCAGTGGAACAGCACGCATTTATCACGATCGTCGCCGAAGTTATTGTTCCAGTCCGCAATGGAGGCCGGGCTCATATTGGCGCTGGCCAGGGCATACATCGACAGCGCGCCCATCACATCCACTTCGCAGGCGGACGGCATCAACTGACCGGACATCACGCTCATAATGGAGCAGACGTTAATACCGAGGTTTTCCTGGAGCGATGTCCAGCACTGAATGGCGGTGGTATCGATATCGTTAGCCATCACCCACTCGCTGATAACCACAAACAGCTTCGCCATCGTGACCAGTTTTTCCGGCGGAATGCCGCTGGCGTCGGCGTTGTCGATCAGCAGACGGCGTTTTTCATCGACGCGGATGTCATCGTCACGCAGGGTTTTGATGCGGGTAAAGACTTCAGAGAGATCGAGCGTTTCAACGGCGATGCCCAGGCGCTCCAGCAGTTTTTCACTGTAACGCACGGTGTTAAAGCCCGCCGGGCGCGCACCAATGGCCCCGACACGCACTCCGCGCATGCTGCTCACCACACGGCAGACCTGCTCAAAGCGCTTGAGGTCTTGTTCGAAGACGTCACCGCTGAGGGCACAAACGTGTTGAGTGGTTAATGTAAACGGAATGCCGTACTGGCGCAGGTTGTTGCACAGGGAGATTTTGCCGCAGAAGCTGTCGCGACGGGTCGCCAGCCCCATCTTGTCCAGATTATCCTCTTCCGCCTGCACCAGCACCGGCACGTTCAGGCCGGAAAGGCGCAGGGTCTCGGCGATGGCTTTCTCATCGCCAAAGTTGGGTAACAACACCACCACGCCGTGGATCTCGTCGCGGTGTGCACGGAACAGTTCGGCGCACACTTTTGCATCCTGACGCGTCTCCACGCCGCCCAGTTCCGTTTGCGTCTCATCAAGCATGATGGTGTTGATACCCAGGCGGTCGAACAGGGCGACGGCTTGCTCACGGGCTTCAGCCACCAGGTAGCTTGGGAAGAAGCCACGGTTGCCGATGATCACCGCCATGGTCAGTTTTTGAGGGATTCGGGACATTGCAATTATCTCCAGTAAGTTGTTCTTTATTATTTTTATTGCCGGTTCAGTAAGATCTGCCGGGCATTTTTAACGACACCTGCGGCATCAATTTCATGGCGGGCGCGGGTCGATGCGCGGTCAGCGGCGATGGCGTACTGACCATCCTGAATACCAAGACGGCGCAGGGGAATCGCGCAACCCGCTTCAGCCAGCACCTCTGCCACCAGGCTACCGACACCGCCGTTCACGTTGTGCTCTTCCACGCTCACCACTGCGTTGCAGGTTTTGAGCGCGTCCAGCAGCTGTGATGTATTGCAGGGACGAATAGACGGTACACTGATAACACTGGCCTCAATACCTTGTGCTGCCAGTTGTGTGGCGGCTTCGACAATTTCATGGACCGTTGACCCCATCGCCACCAGAGCGACATCGTTGCCCTTGCGCAGGACGTCAATATTGCCGGGGGCGAACTGGTAGTGTTCATCATGCAGTTCCGGCAGTGCTTTGCCGTCAAGGCGGATGTAGACCGGGCCAACGTGTGCGAGGGCGTAATCGATAATCTGTCGGCATTCAACCGGGCAGGAGGGGGCATAGATTTCGATATTGCCAAACCCGCGCAGCACCGAGATGTCATCAATACTGTGGTGCGTACTGGCAAGCGGGCCGTAGCTGGCCCCCGAGTTCAACCCAAACAGCTTCACGTTGGTGTTGTTGTAGCAAATGTCGACTTTGATCTGTTCGTTAGCGCGGGAGATCAAAAACGGCGCCGCGTTACAGGTCACCGCCACTTTGCCGCCAATTGCCAGCCCAGCGGCTGCGCCCACTAAGGTTTGCTCGGCAATACCCACATTGACCAGGCGGCCGGGAAATTGCTTGATAAACGGCGCAATTTTGGCCGTGGAGGTGGAATCGGCCACGACCGGTACCAGATCCACGCCACGTTCGACCGCATCAATAAAGGCATTCACCATCACGGTGGCGAGATGTTCGCTATTACGCATCTTTCAGTTCCTCCAGCGCCAGTTCAACTTCGTCACCTTTTGGCACACGGTGGTGCCATTCCGGGCGTCCCTGAATAAAGGAAACGCCAGCGCCTTTGGTGGTATGAGCAATCACAACGTGCGGTTTACCGCCAGGCTGTAATCCTTCCAGCGTCGCCACCACGTCGGCCATGTCGTTACCTTTACACTCGGTGACCTGCATGCCGAAGGCGCGCCATTTTTCATCCAGCGGATCGGTATTCATGATCTCTTTGGTTGAGCCTGCCAGCTGTAAGTTATTCTTGTCGTTGATAATAATGAGGTTGTCGAGCTGGTAGTGAGCAGCGACCAGCGCGGCTTCCCAGTTACTGCCTTCGGCCAGTTCACCGTCACCGGTAATCGCAAACACACGGCGCTTGCTGTTGCTGCGTTTTGCGGCCAGTGCAATGCCCACCGCAACAGGCAGGCCATGGCCCAGTGCTCCGGTATTCAGCTCAATGCCTGGGGTTTTATGTTTCACCGGGTGCCCCGGCAGATGTGAGTCAGCATGCTGATAGGTAGAGAGCCAGTCGACGGGGATAAATCCGGCTTCTGCCAGTACGCAGTAATAGCCGCCGACCGCATGACCTTTCGACTGGATGTAGATATCGCGCTCGTCGCTCTCTTTCGTTTCCGGCGAGCAGTTCAGAATGCGGAAGTAGAGGGCGGTAAGGAGTTCCACCTGTGATAAATCAGCGCCCGTGTGGCCGCCGGCCGGACTTTCGGCATTAAGCACAATAATGCGACGGCGAACGGCGCGTGCTTTTTTTTCAAGCTCCTCAACGGAGAGCGAAAACGGATTCATAGTACACCTCTTGAATGTATAATCTATCGTGAATAAATATTCAATCAGGGTGAAAAAGTGCACCTGAAGGTCTCGATGCGTCGGTTAACGCAAGGTTTTAAGACAGGCTTGATGGCACTTGGAATAAATATTCACTACTGATTTATTATTCATGATTAAAGATATGCTCTGAAAAGCGCTTTGTCTACGCTTTGAAGAGGCCTATTTGGAAGAAAGGAGAAAACGATCACATTTGGATCGTGCAGGGAGCGACGTGATTGGCTTGTTATCTATTCAGGTATGAATAAAAATGACAGGAGATGAATTAAGGGGAAAGCTATGTCGAAGCAGGATGAACAGCGGCTGCTGGTGAAAATTGCCACGCTCTATTACAACGAGAACAAAAAACAGTCAGAGATCGCCTCCCTGATGAATTTGTCTCAGTCATTTGTCTCACGCGCCCTGACCCGTTGTCAAAAAGAGGGGCTGGTGAAAATTACCGTGGTTCAGCCCACCAATATCTTCGTCTCGCTGGAAAAGGCCATTGAGCAGCAGTATGGCATTCGCCAGGCGATCGTGGTGGATGTGGGGGAAGACCCGACCAATGCGCAGGTGAAACACGCCATCGGCAGCGCGGCGGCGCACTATGTCGAAACCCGCGTGCGCCCGGAAGACCTGGTCGGCATTTCAGCCTGGAGTAGCACCATTCGCTGCATGGTGGATGAGATGCACCCCCAGAACATTCGTGCCGCAGGCGTCATACAGTTGCTGGGCGGCGTGGGGCCAAACGGCAACGTGCAGGCGACCATTCTGACGCAACAGCTTGCAGCGCACCTGGGCTGCCCGGCAGGGTTACTGCCTTCTCAAAGCATTGAACACTCCGTTGAAGAGCGTTCCCGGCTGGTGAACAGCCCGGACGTGGCGGCGGTCGTGGCAAAGTTTGCCGAAGTGGATGTGGCGATTGTCGGCATCGGCGAACTGGAGCCGTCGCAACTGCTGAAAAATTCCGGTAACTACTACAACGAAGACATGCTGAATCTGCTCGCGGAACGCGGTGCGGTCGGTGATATCTGCCTTCACTACTACGATGCGGCGGGAAAACCGGTGCTGAGCCAGCAAGAAGATCCGGTCATTGGCATGGAGCTGGAGCAAATTCGCGCCTGTAAGCAGGTGATTGCCTTAGCGGGTGGGCCGGAAAAGCGCAATGCGATTCGCGGCGCGCTACAGGGCAACTACGTGGACGTGCTGATAACCGACTACCCCACCGCACGAAGCCTGGTGGGAAAAGCGGAATAAAAAAAGGCCTGAGCGAACTCAGGCCAACATGCACTTACCGGTAGATCTATTTTTTCTCCATGACGGCTTTTTGTGCCACCACTGCCGCCTTCTGCTGCATACGGTTTTGCATCTGATCGATGATGACGGCCACGATAATCACGATCCCTTTGATCACCATCTGCCAGAACTCGCTCACGCCCATCATTACCAGCCCATCGGCGAGGAAACCAATGACAAAAGCACCAATTAATGTGCCGAGTACGGTGCCACGACCGCCTGCCAGCGAGGTCCCACCGAGTACCACCGCGGCGATGGCGTTCATTTCAAACGCTGTGCCGTTGGCCGGGTGGCTCGCCAGAAGCTGGGCAGAAACCACAATACCGGCCAGTGCGGCGCAGAAACCGGAAAGGGTATAGACCCAGATTTTGACCTGTTTCACCTTTACGCCGGACAATTCTGCCGCGCGTTCGTTATCGCCAATCGCATAAACGTGACGTCCAAAGGGCAGGCGGCGTGCGACGTAGGCGATGACCAGCGCCAGTACAATCATCAGCCAGATGGCCCAGGGAATGCCGAACAGCGTGCCTGCACCGATTTCGTCAAACCCGGTGTTGCCAAGCTGCGGATTGCCCGCAAGGCCAGGGAACGTCTGCCCGTCTGAGGTCAGCATGGCCGCCCCACGCAGCACGTACATGGTGCCCAGGGTGCAGATAAAGGGCGCAACGTTATAGCGAGTGATTATCCAGCCGTTCACCGCGCCTATCGCCCCGCCTATCAGCAGAACCAGCGGTACGATCACCCAGACGCTCGGGAAGATGGCGATGCCAAACATCGGCAGCACAATCCCTTTGGTGATCATCCACCCGGCCATCATGCCGCACAGACCCAGCGTGGCGCCGATGGAGAGATCAATCCCTGCGGTGATGATGACAAAGGTGATGCCGAGCGCCAGGAAGGCGTTGATGGCAATGTGTTTGATCATAATGACCAGGCTGCCCGTCGATAAAAAGCCCGGTACTGTCGCGGTAAAGAAGCCCACGATCAGGAACAGCGCGATAAAGGTTCGCAGCTTCAACAGTAAAAGCAGAATACTTTCGCGTGACAATGAGGCACCCGCTCGCGGGGCGACAGCCACAGATTGTGTAGTTTTCATATCAGAACCCCTGAGCACTTGCCGTTACCAGTGCCGACTCTTCGGCCCGATCGCGTACGATATCGGCGGTCAGCTTGCCGCCGGACATCACCAGAATGCGGTCAGACACCGCCATAATTTCTTTGAGATCCGAGGTGGAAAAAACCACCGCGATCCCCTGTTCCGAGAGTTGCACCATCATGCGAAACACATCGGCTTTGGCACCCACGTCGATGCCACGCGTCGGCTCATCGAGAAACAGCACCTTCGGGCTGGTCAACAGTGAGCGGCCAATCACCACTTTCTGCTGATTGCCGCCGCTCAGCGCCTGAATTTCGACCTCGGGCGTGGAGACCTTAATGGACAGGCTGCCGATGGTGCTGGCGACCACCGCCTGCTCATCTTTTTCCGAGATGGTGAAACCGCGCTGCAACCGTCGCCATAAGCTGGCGATGGTCAGGTTGGTCGCAACCGAGGAGATCGGGAAGATGCCGGTGCGTTTCCTGTCTTCCGGTACCAGGCTCATGCCCATCCGAATGCGGTCAGCGGTAGCCAGCCGCTGCGGCACCGGTTTGCTGTCGAGCCACAATTTGCCCAAGTAGTTGCGTTCAGTGCCGAGCATGCATTCAAACAGCTCCGTACGTCCGGCCCCCATCAGGCCATAAATGCCGACAATTTCCCCGCTGTGTACGTTGAATGTCACATCGTCGACCACCGTGTTGCCCGCGCTGTTGACACAGGTGATGTGCTCAGCCTCCAGTATCGGTGCGCCGAAGGTCCGGCCCGGAGTCAGGAAATTGCTGACCGGATCGCTGCCGAGCATTTCGCGCACAATCCACGGCACGTCGATATCACACACTTTCGCTTCGGCCTGAAATTTGCCGTCGCGCAAAATCGTGATGACATCGCCAATCGCCATCAGCTCTTCGAGGCGGTGCGAAATATAGATAATCGACACCCCCTGACGGGTCAGTTCGCGGATGACGCGAAACAGAATCTCCACTTCTGTTTTACTCAGCGCGGAGGTGGGTTCGTCGAGGATCAAAATATCCGCGTCTTCCGCCAGCGCTTTTGCGATTTCCACCAGCTGCTGTTGCCCCACCTTCAGGCTCCCCACCAGCGCTTTAGGGGAGATGGGCTGATCGAGGCGTTTAAGTAGTTCAGCAGTGCGCTTCTCCTGCTCGGCTTCGTTAATGGGGCTGACCCCTTTTTGCAGCTCACGTCCGAGGAAAATATTTTCGGCGACGTTGAGGTTTTCAAACAGATTCAGTTCCTGGTGAACCATGCCAATACCGAGTGCCGCAGCGGCACGGGTACTGGAAATTTGCACGGGCTTGCCGTTCAGTTCGATGGCGCCGAGGCTCGGTTGCTGCACGCCGGCGAGGATCTTCATCAGGGTGGATTTCCCCGCGCCGTTCTCGCCGATAATCACATTCACTTTGCCGCGCCAGACGTTGTAATCCACGTTATCCAGCGCGACCGTGCCGGGAAACAGCATCGAAATGCCGCGCGTGCGCAGAATGATGTCATCCACAGGTACATCGCTCATCACTGCCCCTCCTGTTTCAACTCCAGTGCCACGGCGTCTTCGGTCTGACCCGCGTTAATTGTCACCGCCATCACAACGGTTGCGGGTTTTCCTGCCCAGCTTGCGTCAATTTTTGGCAGATTTTTCACAGCTAGACGGTTGTAAGCACGTGAGAGCTGAGCGAACTGAACCTGGTTGGTAAAGTCTTCAAATTTAAAGCCGGTGGCATCGCGAATGGCATTGCCCCGCACCACCGGGCCCACCTGAATCGTCAGCGGTTTCCCGTTCAACGTCATCACCAGTTTCTGTTCGCGTTCATTGCTCACATCGACGCGTTCAACCTGACTGGTCAGGTGGACAAACACGCTATGGGGTTTGTCGTTAGTAGTTTTCAGTTGTGTGGTAAGCGCGGTGGCATCCAGCGCATGTTTATGAGCCGCGTCAATGACGCGTTCTTGCCAGGTTTGTTGCGCGATCTGCTGTGGGGTCTGATTGTCGAAGCTGGCTTTCGCATTCGGATCGGCAGGCAGGATTGGCTTGCCGTTTTCATCCAGATCCACCACGGTGCAGGCCGTCAGCAACAGGGTGGTGCAACCTATAAATGCAGCACCCCATTGTTTTAACGACATAACGTCTCCGGATTACTTGCTCAGGTTGAAGAGTTTCAGTTTGCTGGCGTTGCTGTCGTCGATCAGCATGCAATCCATCAACTGTTTTTCATCTTTCTGTGCTTTGCCGTTTTTCAGGAAATAGTCTGCCTGTTCAACGGCCATCTGGGCTTGCTGCCAGCCAGGTTGCAGAACCGTGGCTTTGATATTGCCTTTATTGATGATGGAATCACGCACGTAATCGCTGCCGTCAAAGCCGACGACAATCACGTTATTTTTACCTGCCGCTTTCAGCGCCGCTTCGGCACCGAGTGCCATGGTGTCGTTACCGGAAATCACCCCGACGATGTCCGGGTTGGTTTGCAAAATGGCTTCCATACGGGTGAAGGCTTCAGTCTGACTCCAGTTGGCGGTCTGTTGCGCCACCATTTTCATGTCCGGGTAGTCATCAAGAATGTCGTGATAGCCCTGCGAACGAACGCTGGCGTTGGTGTCAGACTGACGGCCCAGCAGCTCAACGTATTTGCCTTTGCCATTTAACAGCTTGGCGAATTTCTCGGCACCCAGTTGCGCACCCTGGTAGTTGTTGGAGACGATTTGCGCGACGGCGACGCCGGTTTTGTTAATTTCGCGGTCAATCAGGAAGGCCGGAACCCCTGCGGCTTTGGCTTTTTCCAGCGGCCCTACGGTGGCATCGGCCCCGGCGTTATCCAGAATGATCGCTTTGGCTTTACGGGCTATCGCCGTTTCAATCAACTGGTTTTGTTTGTTCACGTCGTCATCGTGTGAAGCCACCAGCGTGGTGTAGCCAAGCTCTTTTGCTTTTGCCGCCGCGCCGTCCGCTTCTGCTTTAAAGAACGGATTGTCGTGTGAGGGGGTAATTATGGCGATCAGTCCGTTATCTGCGGCGAACAGCGAGCCGGAAGCGGCGATCAGGGAAGCCAGTACAGCCGATTTCAGTAGGGTCGTTTTCATCTTTTTCTCCACATTGAATATTTATTCAATAATGATTTATTATTCAAATTAACGATAAATCGGCAAAAGCAAACTGTCTACGGTTTGCTCAGCTAATTTCTTAAAAGGAGAAAAGGATCACGATCCTGAGGGCGATTCACCTAACAAGGTTATGATCTGCTGTTCATGCGTCATCCATGCAATATCAACACATTTACCCGCATGTTCAGCGCTGAATGTGGCATCTATTCGCAGGCGAAGAGCACGCTGATCGAGGGCGATGACGGTGGCGCTATGAAAGCCCGGGAAGGGAAGGGCAGCAGACGACAATGCCTTAAAAAGGCTCTCTTTCGCGGAAAACGCCAGCGTCAGTGCGAGCGGAAACGGCAGAGAAGCGTTGACCAGAATCCGCTGTTCTGCCGGGGTGATAATGCTCGACGTTAACGTCTGGCTCAGCGCATCGGTGAACAGCGTTTCAATGTCTACGCCTACAGGTGAGTGAGCGACAACCGCCAGCGCATTGCTGCCGCTGTGACTGATGCTGCCATATAAACCTGCGGGCCAGCGCGGTGCCCCTGTTTCACCAATGCCCGGCACGGCTTTGATAGCCTGTTCGCGCAGGGCATGCACGGCAGCAATGCGCCCGGCCAGATGCTCGGCTTTCCGCTTACGGCCCGCATCCTGCAACAGCTGGTGATGAGGAAGCCATAGCAGATCGTTATCGTTAAACGTAGCGAGATCGAAGCGGATGAGATGCAGAGGGTGGGCATTCAGCGTGAGCAGTGTGTGGTGAGTGTGCATGGTAAACCTCATGTGTGCATGGTAAATCTCATGCAGCCCTCTCCCCGCAGGGTTGAGGAATCCCCAGAAAAAATACGTGCACGAACGGTCCCCTCGCCCCACTGGGGAGAGGGACAGGGTGAGGGGGAAATGCAGCTCTGGTGGTCATTCCGTTCACCTTATGTTCCTTGCTTTTCTATAACGCCAGAACCTGTGAACGTGCCAGGGTGGTTCACCGCCACCACCCTGGCGACCCGGGCTCCCGGCCAGGAAAATCGCCGCTGGCGCGGTCCACTCAGCGCATTCCTTCAGGCTTATCGGGGACGGGCGGAGGTAACGTCCCTGTAAATCCGCCCTCGCCGCGCATCCCTGCGCGTCGCCCCGGCCTTGCGGATACGCTTCGTCGATTTTCAGCCGGACCCTGTCATCGCGGTAACTGTTTTATTCTCACTCAGCAATGATATCGCTGCAAAACGTAAGATTACTGGGAATTCCTCTCCCCGCAGGGAGAGGAGGGTTGGTACGTTCGGGGCGACCTTAGAAGTGGGTGTTTACACCCATATACCAGGTGCGACCGGATTCATTATAGGTATTGGCGCCCGCGCCATACATATAGCCCGTCGTACCGCCGGTGGTCTGGGCATTGCCCATGCGCCAGTGACGTTTATCAAACACGTTGTCGACACCCGCCGTCAGGCTCACGAATTTGTTCACATCCCAGGTACCGCTCAGGCCCACAATGCTGTACGGACTGACTTCATCTTTCGCAGAACCGGTCACCGGTTTGCCCTGATAGTCATATTTCTTCGGCTCTTGCTTGCCGTACCAGGTGAAGGTGGACTGCACGGAGACATCCTGCACAATCTGCCAGCTCAGGGTGGAGTTCAGCGTATATTCCGGGATGATCGACAGACGCTCGCCGGTGGTTTTATTCTTACTCTGCAACATGTAGGTGACGTTGTTGCTCAGGGTGACCGCATCGGTAACCGGAACATTCAGCGTACCTTCCAGACCTTCAACGACCGCCTTAGGCACGTTTTCCCATTGATAGAGGTCGGTCTTCAGCGCGCCCTGAGAGGTCTGGTTCAGCGGTGAGTAACCCGCTTCAATCTTGTTACGGTAATCGTTACGGAACCAGGTCACACCGGCAAGCCAGCCGTCGCGTTTAAACTCAAGGCCAATCTCTTTGTTGATGCTGGTTTCGGCTTTCAGGTCGTCATTCCCCTGCATATAACAGCCAGTACCGGTGGCGCTGGCGTAGCAGCCCTGACCGCGGCTGTAGAGAATGTAGCTGGTGTTGGTCTGGTAGAGGCTCGGTGCTTTATAGGCGCGGGCGATCCCCATTTTCAAAGTGAAGTCATCCCCCAGCCCCTGCGACAGGTTCAGAGACGGGCTCCAGTTGTTGCCGACCACGGTGTGGTGGTCAAAACGCAGACCCGGCGTCAGCATGGTGCTGTCGGTCACTTCGATATTGTCTTCTGCAAACAGAGAGAAGATCTCCGCGCTGGAGTAGGGGCTACGACCGGTGCTGTCATAACCTGGAATCGGCCCACCCTGCAGCGCCTGAGTGTTCGAGGCACGATCCTTGAGACGCTGTTGATTCCACTCGGTGCCCACGGTCAGGTTCTGGTTCACCAGCAGCTCGAACGGCACGCTGACTTCGCTATGCAGCATCAGGTCAGCAAGATCGGTGTCGGAGAATTTATCGCTATTGAACAGGCCTTCCAGCCCGCCGGCTAACCCTTCACCGAGGCGGGAGTTGCGTGTGTGTTCGTACTGCACCCAGTTGCTGGTGGTGATGCCGTTATCCCAGCCGCCGTTCCAGGTGACGGAGTAGTTCTGGCGATAGAGACGGTTGGTCTCTTTGCCGTAGTTTTCCTTCACATAGTTGTTGCTGCTGCTGTCGTTGTTGGTGTTCTGGGTGTCACCTGCGTACAGGTTGCCCTGACGGCTGTAACCGGCCTGGAACTCCAGCGCCTGCATCGGGGCAAAGTCCCAACGTACGACGCCATTGATATCTTTATTCTCAACGCCTTCCCGGCCTGCGGCGAGGGTGTTGGAATAGATGCCGGTGCGCTCGGACTGATGATCCTGGTTAATATCCCAGGCATCGGCCTGGGTTTTATTCAGGTTACCGTACAGACGGAAGCTGACATCGCCGCCCAGCGGCCCCATCAGGCTAAAATCAGTGCGTTTAGTGGAGCCTTCCTCTTTATGCTCTGGGGCATTGAAGTAGCTGTTCCAGGAGCCATGCCATGCCTGATCCGTGGATTTTTTAGTGATGATGTTCACCACGCCACCTGCCGCGCCGTTACCGTAACGGGCGGCTGCCGGGCCACGCAGGACTTCAATGCGTTCGATCATATCCGCAGGGACCCAACTGGTATCGCCACGGGTATCACGCTCACCACGCCAACCCTGGCGCACGGAGTTGCGGCTGGTCACTGGCTTACCGTCGATCAGAATCAGGGTGTTTTCCGGGCCCATACCGCGAATATCAATCTGGCGATTGTTGCCACGCTGGCCGCTGGTTGAGTTACCGGTCAGGTTGACACCCGGCATGGTGCGAATAATTTCAGAAACGTCACGGGCGGGGGGATTCTTGCGGATTTCATCGGCGGTGATGGTGGAAACCCCCGGCGCCTGCAGATTCTGCTGCGCTGCGGTCACCACAATGGTGTCTTCGTTGCTGGATGCGTCAGTGGAGGTCTCTGCTGCGAAAGCGGGCAGAGCCACACCATAAATTCCCAGGTTGACCAGTAAGGTCAGGGAACGAATTTTATTTTTCATTGTAATTCCTGCTTTTCTTCGCCGCTCTCCCCGGTCGATCCTTTCCCAATGGGGTAAGGAAAGCGGCATGATGTCGCCAGCTTGCTGCGAAGGGCGCTCGTTCCTGAGAAAAATCGCGACAAGTGACACGTTACGAGTGAAAGACGCGCCGGTGCAGGCGCGGGCAATACGCTATTGCAAATGCAAATAATTATCAATAATATTATCAAGAAATTTGATTGAGCAGGCAAAATTTCCACAAGTCATTTGGGGTAACGCAGTGGTGCAAGAGACAGGAAGTGATGCCTGGTGGGCATCAAAACAGGGGCCAGAGTGGGAGCGGGAATCAGCAACGCATTATCGGGTCACCTTCTGGTGGCGTGACCCGGCGGGCACCGAAGCGACCTCCACCGTTGAGCGCGTCTGGCTCTATATCACCGGCGTCACCGATCATCATCAACAGTCCGCGCCGCAATCATTGCAACGCATTGCGGGCACCGACGTCTGGCGCTGGCAAACCCGCCTCGAAGCCGGATGGCGTGGGAGCTATTGCCTGATCCCGTCGACAAAACGGGACGATTTTCCGCCGCAGGCTTTTACCCAGACACCGCCTGACCGTGCCGCACTGCGCGAAGGCTGGCGCACTCTTTTCCCTCACGCGATAGCCGATCCGCTCAATGCCCAGCACTGGCGGGGCGGACGGGGGCATCCGGTTTCCCCTCTCTCGCTGCCGGGCGCACCGGAACAGCCTGGCTGGGGCGCGCCGGATGCGGAATATACCCCGCCGGTTTGCTTCGAATGGCAGAGCGACCGGTTAGGCAACCGCCGCCGCGTGTGGGTCTATACCACCGGGGATGACAACGGTGCAGAACGCCCGCTAGCGGTGCTGCTCGACGGGCAATTCTGGGCGGAAAGCATGCCGGTCTGGCCTGCGCTTGCCGCGTTAACCCACGAGGGCAAATTGCCCCCGGCGGTCTATGTGCTCATCGATGTGATTGATACCGCCCACCGCAGCCGGGAGCTTCCCTGCAATGAGGATTTCTGGCTGGCGGTCCAGCAGGAATTATTGCCACACGTTCAGTCAACAACGCCGTTCAGCGACCGCCCCGAACGCACGGTCGTGGCCGGGCAGAGCTTTGGCGGGCTGGCATCGCTGTATGCCGGGTTGCACTGGCCGGCGCGTTTTGGCTGCGTGCTGAGCCAGTCGGGCTCTTACTGGTGGCCGCATCGCGGGGGCAGCCAGGATGGCGTGCTGACGGAGGCGCTCAGGCGCGACGAGCTTTCGGCGCAAGGACTGCGCATTGTGCTGGAAGCAGGGGTGCGAGAGCCGGTTATCTTTCGGGCCAATCAGGCGATGCTTGCCCAGTTGCAACGCACGCAACCCGCCGTTTTCTGGCGTCAGGTTGACGGTGGGCATGATGCGCTTTGCTGGCGCGGTGGGCTGACCTCAGGGCTTATCACCCTCTGGCAACCGTTGCTGCGCGCTGAGTAACGCGCACTTTTTCACCACAGGAGTCCGGTATGGAATTCAGCAATCCCTTCGATAATCCCGAGGGGCACTTTTATATTCTGCAAAACGCCCAGCAGCAGTACAGCCTGTGGCCGGAGCCATGCGCATTGCCGGAAGGCTGGCAGGTGGTTTGCGCCCCCGCATCGCAGGACGCCTGCACCGCATGGCTGGCACAACACTGGCAGACATTAACCCCGGCGCACCACGCGCAATAAGGAGAGGCGGATGACCACTCGATACCCCCTGGTTGCCGCACAGCCGGGGATCTGGATGGCAGAAAAACTCTCCACGCTGCCCAACGCCTGGAGCGTGGCGCACTATGTGGAGCTGGAAGGCATGCTGGATGCCCCATTACTGGCGCAGGCGATTGTTAAAGGTATGCAGCAGGCGGATACCCTGCGGCTGCGCTTCGTTGAGGACAACGGAGAGGTCTGGCAGTGGGTTGATGACACGCAGACCTTCCCGCTGCCGCAGCGTGTCGATTTACGTGCTGAGCCTGATGCGCACGCGGCGGCCCTGGCGCTGATGAACGCGGATCTGGCGCAAAATCTGCGCGTGGACGGCGGTAAACCGCTCGCCCATCATGCCCTTATTCAGGTGACCGACACCCGCTGGTACTGGTATCAGCGCTATCACCATTTACTGGTCGATGGCTTCAGTTTCCCGGCTATTACCCGCCAGATTGCCGCCATTTACCGCGCTATGCGCCACGATGCCCCCCTGCCAGATTCCCCCTTTACCCCGTTTGCTGAAGTGGTGGACGAATATCAGCGCTACCGCGATAGCGACGCCTGGCAGCGGGATAAAGCCTTCTGGTCTGAACACAAACGCACACTTCCCGCCGCTGGTTCGCTCTCGGGTGCGCCGCTGCCGGGGCGTGCTGCGACCACCGACATTTTGCGTCTGAAGCAGGACCTCGACCCATCGGCATTTCGTCGTCTGACGCAGGCTATACCTGGCTGTCAGCCTGCCGATCTGGCGCTGGCGCTGGTGGCATTGTGGTTAGGCCGACTCAGCAGCCGCCCTGACTATGCCGCCGGGTTTATTTTTATGCGGCGGATGGGCTCAGCCGCACTGACCGCTACCGGCCCGGTGCTCAATGTGCTGCCGCTCGGTGTGCACATTAACCCTGGCCAGACCCTGGCGGAACTGGCGACAAGCCTTGCCGGGCAACTGAAAAAGATGCGCCGCCATCAGCGCTATGATGCGGAACAAATTCTGCGCGACACCGGACGCGCGGCGGGAGATGAGCCGCTGTACGGCCCGGTATTTAACGTCAAAATGTTCGACTATCTGCTGGATGTGGACGGGATTGCCGGGCAAACCCATACGCTGGCGACCGGACCGGTTAACGATCTGGAAATCGCGCTTTTCCCGCACGAGGAGGGCGGCCTGACTCTGGAAGTGCTGGCGAACCGCAGTCGCTATGAAGAGGCCACGCTTTCGGCTCACGCGGCACGTCTGCCCGATTTACTCCGCCAGTTTGCCGCGAACCCCCTGCTGCGTTGCGGCGATGCCCGGCTGGTTTCGGTGCAGGATGTGCAGCAACTGGAAAAAATTAACGCCACCGGCGTCATGCTGCCAGTGACCACCCTGAGTGAATTAGTGGCGCAGCAGGCGGCGAAAACCCCGAATGCCCCGGCGCTGGCCGATGCGCGCTGGCAGTTCAGCTACCGCGAGATGCGTGAACAGGTGGTGGCGCTGGCAAACCTGTTGCGTGAGAAGGGCGTCAGGCCGGGCGACAGCGTCGCCGTCGCGCTGCCGCGCTCGGTCTTTCTGACGCTGGCGCTGCACGGCATTGTGGAGGCCGGTGCAGCCTGGCTGCCGCTCGACACCGGTTACCCGGACGAGCGGCTGCGTACGATGCTGGAAGATGCAAAACCGCGCTTGCTGATTACCTCTGAGGATCAGCTTGCTCGTTTCAGTGATATTCCACACCTGGCGTACCTGTGTTACGGCGCGCCGCTTGATCTTAAGGGCAGTGAACCCCTGGCGCTGTCCCGCCCGGAGCATACTGCCTACATCATCTTTACCTCCGGCTCGACCGGGCGACCGAAAGGGGTGATGGTCGGGCAGACCGCCATCGTTAACCGCCTGTTGTGGATGCAAAATCACTATCCGCTGAATGCGCAGGATGTGGTGGCGCAGAAGACACCGTGCAGTTTTGACGTCTCGGTGTGGGAGTTCTGGTGGCCGTTTATCGCCGGGGCGCAACTGGTGATGGCGGAACCTGAAGCGCACCGCGATCCGCTGGCGCTCCAGCAGTTCTTCGCCCGCTTTGGCGTGACGACCACCCACTTTGTGCCCTCGATGCTGGCAGCCTTTGTGGCTTCCCTCACCCCGGACAGCGCACGGGAAACCTGCCACACCTTGAACAAGGTATTCTGTAGCGGCGAAGCGCTGCCCGCCCAACTCTGCCGGGAGTGGGAGCAACTGACCCACGCGCCGCTCCACAACCTGTATGGCCCGACGGAAGCGGCGGTGGACGTGAGTTGGTACCCGGCCCACGGTGAGACGCTGGCGGCGGTAAGCGGCACCAGCGTGCCGATTGGCTTCCCGGTATGGAACACCGGGCTGCGTATCCTTGACGGCATGATGCAGCCGGTTCCGCCAGGCGTGGCCGGGGATTTGTACCTGACCGGCATCCAACTGGCGCAGGGGTATCTGGGGCGGCCAGACCTCACCGCCAGCCGCTTTATCGCCGATCCCTTTGCCCCCGGTGAGCGGATGTACCGCACCGGTGACGTAGCGCGCTGGCTGAACAACGGCGCGGTGGAATACCTTGGCCGTAGCGACGATCAGCTTAAAATTCGCGGTCAGCGTATCGAACTCGGTGACATTGACCGGGCGTTGCAGGGCCTGCCGGATGTGGCCCAGGCGGTCACCCATGCCTGCGTGTTCAATCAGGCATTGGCCGGGGGCGGCGATGCGCGTCAACTGGTGGGCTATCTGGTCTCTGACTCAGGCCTGCCGCTCGATGTCACCGCACTTCGCGAGAAGCTGGCGCAGCAGCTTCCGCCACATATGGTGCCGGTTGTCCTGTTGCAACTGAGTGAGTTGCCGCTCAGCGCCAACGGCAAGCTGGACCGCAAAGCCCTGCCTTTACCGACGCCGGTACGTGAAAAAGCTGCCCGCCCGCTGGCCGTGGGTGCTGAAACCGAAGTGGCAGAGGCGTTCTCAGCGCTGCTGGGCTGCGAAGTACGTGATGCACAAGCCGATTTCTTTGCCCTCGGCGGCCACTCGCTGCTGGCGATGCGCCTTGCGGCACTGCTCAGCAAACGCTTTGAACGCCATGTGACGCCGGGGCAGATCATGGTGGCCTCCACCGTGGAGAAGCTGGCGCATTTGGTGACGCAGGATGCTCTCGACAGCCGTATGGGGCTGGAGACGCTGCTGCCGCTGCGCGAAGGAAAGGGGCCGACCCTATTCTGCTTCCACCCGGCTTCCGGCTTTGCCTGGCAGTTCAGCGTGCTGGCGCGTTATCTCTCGCCCCGTTGGGCGATTTCCGGCATTCAGTCGCCACGCCCCGAAGGGCCAATGCAGCAGGCAGCGAACCTGGACGACGTGTGCGAGCACCATCTTGCCACCTTGCTGAAAGCGCAACCGCACGGGCCTTATCACCTGTTTGGTTACTCGCTGGGCGGCACGCTGGCGCAGGGGATTGCCGCCCGACTGCGGGCGCGTGGTGAAACGGTAGCATTCCTGGGGCTGCTGGATACCTGGCCGCCGGAAACACAGAATTGGGCAGAAAAAGAGGCAAACGGCCTCGACCCGGAGGTGCTGGCAGAGATTGAGCGCGAGCGTCAGGCGTTTATCGCCGCTCAGCAAGGCCAGGGATCGAGCGAGATGTTTGCCACTATTGAGGGCAACTATGGCGACGCGGTTCGCTTGCTGACCACCGCACACAGTGCGCACTTTGCCGGCAAAGCGACGCTGTTTGTCGCCGAACGCACGCTACCTAAAGGAATGGACCCTCACACCGCCTGGTCACCGTGGGTAGATGAGTTAGAGGTGTACCGTCAGGATTGCGCGCATGTGGATATCATTTCTCCGCAGGCGTTTGCGTCCATCGGCCCGGTGCTGCGGGAGTTGTTGGGGTGAGGGGAACGTGTCATGGTTAGGAGCAACATGCTGCTCTGAGGGTATTTCCGTTCACCTTATGTTCCTTGCTTTTCTGTAGCGCCAGAACCCGTGAACGTGCCAGGGTGGCTCACCGCCACCACCCTGGCGACCCGGGCTCCCGGCCAGGAAAATCGCCGCTGGCGCGGTCCACTCAGCTTCTCCTTCAGGCTTATCGGGGACGGGCGAAGGTAACGTCCGTGTAAAGTCGCCCTCGCCGCGCATCCCTGCGCGTCGCCCCGGCCTTACGGATACGCTTCGCCGATTTTCAGCCGGACCCAGTCATCGCGGTGACTGTTGTGTTCTCATTGCGCGGTGTTATCGCTGGAAAACGTGAGGGAGAAACGTACTGACAAACCGCACTAAACGGTTCCCTCTCCCTGAGGGAGAGGGTTAGGGTGAGGGGGCTCACCCCGCATATTTACCCAACGGCACCACCAGTGGCGTATGCGCCACCGGGTCCTCAATAATCAAACAGCGCAACCCATACACCGCTTCAATCAGCTCTGGGGTAACAATCTCTTTCGGTGCCCCCTGGGCCACAATCTTGCCGTCGCGCAGCGCAATCAAATGGGTGGCGTAACGGCAGGCCTGGTTGAGATCGTGCAGCACCGCCGCCAGCGTATACCCCTGCTCACGGTTGAGGTCGCTTAGTAGCTCCAGTAAATCAATCTGATAACTGATATCGAGCCAGGTCGTTGGTTCATCCAGCAGCATAATGGCGGTTTCCTGCGCCAGTACCATTGCAATCCAGGCGCGCTGGCGTTGACCACCGGAAAGCGTATCCACACTCTGGGTTGCCAGACTGTCCACGCCGGTTGCACGCATGGCGCGGGTGACCGCCTCTTCATCTTCTTTTCGCCAGCGGGTAAACAGCGGCTGATGAGGGTAACGCCCGCGCGCCACCAGCTCCTGCACGGTAATATCTCCCGGGGTCGTCGCATTCTGCGCCAGCAGACCGACACGGCGGGCGACCTCTTTGCTGGCATAGCGCTGGATCTGCTCGCCATCAAGATAAATATGCCCCTGTTCCGGCGCCATCAGGCGGCTCAGGGTGCGTAGCAGCGTCGATTTCCCGCAGCCGTTAGGGCCGATAATGGCGGTGAAGTGCCCATTGGGGATAGCCACGCTTAAGTCCGTGGCAACAATTTTCTTACCGTAGCCCAGGGTTAAGGCTTCGCCACGCAAACGGGCTGCTGTATCGGTCATTTTTTGCGGGACTCCTGAATCAACAAGGCGATAAGGTAAATGCCACCGAGGCTGACGGTGACGACGCCCACGGGTAACTGATAAGGGATAAACAGCCGCTGCGCGCAGATGTCTGCCAGCAACAGCAGCACCGCACCGCAGAGTGCCGACTGGGTCAGCCCCCAGCGCGCGGTGGCGCTCAGACGGCGGGCAATGTGCGGCGCGACCAGCGCGATAAACGAGATGGGGCCGGCAAGCGCGGTCGAGGCGGCGGTCAGCATCACGGCGACCAGCATCAGCAGCAGGCGCGAACGTTCCACGCTCACCCCCAGCGCACAGGCGCTGTCATCCCCCATCTCCAGCAGGCGCAGGCGGCGAGAAAGCAGGGTCGCAAAAACAAACATCGCGATAATCACCGGCACCGAGGGCAGCGTTTTCGCCCAGGTCAGACCGTTAAGCGAGCCAGCGTTCCACAACCCGGCGGAGAGCGCGGTCTCCAGTGAGGCATGCATCAACAGCCAGGTGTTGAACGCCACCAGCATGGCGCGCACCCCGATGCCGACGATGATGAGACGAAAGGTCTCGATGCCGTTGCGCCACGCCAGCAGCCAGACGATAACCGAGGTGATAATCCCGCCCCCCATTGCCGCCAGCGCAATCGCGGTAAGACTCTGCCCGTAAAACACCATCGCCACCAGCACGCCGCTCCACGCGCCGGTGTTAAAGCCCATCACATCCGGGCTGCCAAGCGGGTTACGCATCAGCGACTGGAAAATCGCGCCACTGACACCCAGCGCGGCACCCACCAGCAGGGCTATAAACACGCGCGGTAAACGCCATTCGGTGACCACCCGTTGCATGGCGCGGGGGGCGTTGCCTCCCAGCGCGTCCATAACCTGGCTGACGCTGAGCATCACTGCACCGCTGCGCAGCCCCCAGACGGCCAACGCAACACTGACGAGGATCATCAGCAAACAGCTCAACAGCAGACGGCGGGAAGGGGAGGTCACAGGCCACCTCCGCGGATGCGCCGCACCAGCACAATCAGCACCGGTGCGCCGATAAAGGCGCTGACCACCGAGACGCGTAACTCGCCCGGCACCAGAAAGCGACCCAGGATATCGGCAAACAGCAGTAACGTTGGCGTGGCAATGAGCGTCACCGGCAATGACCAGCGGTGGTCGGCTCCCACCAGCCAGCGTGCCAGATGCGGCATCATCAGACCGATAAACGCAATCGGCCCCACCACCGCCGTGGCGCTGCCGCACAGCACGGTAATGGCAATCAGCCCCAGCAACTGCGTGCGGGCGACTTTACTGCCGAGTGCGGTGGCGGTGTCGGTGCCCAGGCTCAGGCTGTTCAGCGCGCGGCTTGACAGCAGTGCCGCCCCCGCCGCCAGCAGCACGGGAATCAGCACGATTTTGAGCGTTTGCAAGGTGCGAATGTCCAGCGAACCGGCCTGCCAGAAACGCAACTGGTCATAAACATCGGCATTGAGTAATGAAATACCGCTGGAGAGCCCTTCGAGTACGGCTGCCAGCGCCACGCCCGCCAGGGTCAGACGCACCGGACTGAGCTGCCCGCCGCCCGCACTGCCGGTGAAGGCCACCAGTAACGAGGCGCTGAACGCGCCGCAAAAGGCCAGCCCAAGCTGTTCGACCGGAGACGCCGCGCCAAACAGCGCTGCGCCCACCACGATGGCGAAGCTGGCGCCGGAATTCACGCCCAGCAGGCCCGGATCCGCAAGCGGGTTGCGCGTCAGGGTTTGCATTAATGCGCCAGCGATGCCCAGTGCCCCGCCTGCCAGTAACCCGGCAAGGGTGCGCGGTAAACGGGCATCACGAATGATGGTGCAGTCAGCGCTTTGACAGGTGCCAGACAGGGCATCCAGCACCACGGCGGGAGTCATGGCCTTTGCGCCAAGAAAGAGGCTGAGTGTCATTGCTAAAACCAGCAATATCAATAACCCGACCACGGTAAGCACGCGCGTCGGGGAAGGGGAAGACGACATAATACGTTCCTGACTTGATAATGATAGTAATTATCGTTATCGATCTTGTTTGTGTATGTTACCATGCACGCCCTGGAATGAATAAAAAAAGTTCATGTTAAGGCGTTGTAATGAAGCAACAATCCTGGCTGCTGAACGTCAGCCTCTTGCGAACGCATCCGGCCTTCCGCGCCGTGTTTCTCGCCCGTTTTATCTCCATTTTATCGCTGGGTTTACTGGGCGTTGCCGTGCCAGTACAGATTCAGGCAATGACCCATTCAAGCTGGCAGGTGGGCCTTGCCGTCACCCTGACCGGCAGCGCCATGTTTGTGGGGTTGATGGCGGGGGGCGTACTGGCTGACCGTTACGAACGTAAAAAATTGATTCTTATTGCCCGCAGCACCTGCGGGGTGGGCTTTATCGGCTTATGGCTCAACGCACTGCTGCCTGAACCCTCGCTGCTGGCGATTTACCTGCTCGGCGTGTGGGACGGTTTCTTCGCCTCGCTTGGCGTGACAGCCCTGTTGGCGGCCACGCCTGCGCTGGTAGGGCGTGAAAATCTCATGCAGGCCGGGGCGATTACCATGCTGACCGTGCGCCTGGGTTCGGTTATCTCCCCGATGTGCGGCGGTTTACTGCTGGCTACCGGCGGCGTGGCATGGAACTACGGTCTGGCGGCGGCGGGGTCGTTTATTACCCTGATTCCGCTGCTCGGTTTGCCGCTGTTGCCACCGCCACCGCAGGCGCGTGAACACCCCTTCACCTCGCTGGTGGCAGGCTTTCGTTTTCTGCTCAGCAGCCCGTTGATTGGCGGGATTGCGCTGCTTGGCGCCCTGCTGACAATGGCCAGCGCCGTGCGCGTGCTCTATCCGGCGTTGGCGATGAGCTGGCAGATGTCGGCGGCACAGATTGGCCTGCTGTACGCGGCTATCCCGCTCGGCGCCGCAGCGGGGGCGTTAACCAGCGGGCGGCTGGCGCATCATTTACGGCCTGGCCTGCTGATGCTGGGCGCAAGCGTGGGAGCATTTATCGCCATCGGGCTGTTTAGCCTGATGCCTCACTGGACGTTGGGGGCGCTGTTCCTGGTGCTGTTTGGCTGGCTGAGCGCCATCAGTTCGCTACTGCAATATACCCTTATCCAGACGCAAACCCCGGAGTCGATGCTCGGGCGTATTAACGGTCTGTGGACGGCGCAGAACGTCACCGGTGACGCCATCGGTGCAGCGCTGTTAGGTGGGCTGGGCGTGGTGATGACTCCGGCGGCGTCCGCCAGCAGCAGTGGCTTCGCGCTGGCGGTAGTCGGGGCACTACTGCTGCTGGTGCTGAGCGAGCTGCGCCGTTTCCGGCAGCAGCCCGTAACGTCTTAACCGAACAGAGCTGACAGGCGCTGCAACACGCGGGTCGCGCTGTAGTAATCCAGACGGAAGGTTTCTGACCCCAGCGCATAGACCCGTTTGTTCTGCACGGCAGTGAGATGGGCGAGCAGCGGGTTGGCATTGAGTTCGTCCGCATCTTTCTGATCGCTGGCGAACAGGAACAGGGCTTCACCGTTCAGGCCGCTGGCGAGGTTTTCGCCGCCCAATTGCACGATGTCATGGCGCTTGCCCTGGCTTTTGCTGGTGTTAAGCCCTTGCGGCAGCGTGGCGAGCGTAAAACCTAATTGAGCCAGTAGCTTGCCCTGCGCCGAGTCCTGGGTCCAGAGGTTGGCATTGTGCGCACCCGGATTGTAAACCAGCGCGGTAACTGGCTGTGGCGGCAGGGTCATTTTCGCCTTCACCTCTGCCAGTTGCTGATTAAATTCAGCCACGCGCGCGGCGGCCTGTTTTTCCTGGCCGGTGATGGTGCCCAGTTGGGTCAGCAACGCTTGCCAGCTTTTGTCGTCGTAGTTGATGACCAGCGTCGGCGCGATGGTTGAGAGCTGATCGTAGAGCGAGAGCGCGGAGTCGCCGCCGGTGGCGCTGATGAGGATCAGGTCCGGCATTTGCGCGGCAACGGCTTCCGCATTGGGTTCACCGATGTAGATGCGTGCAACGTTGCGTTTTTTTGCCACCTCGCTCCATTGGCGCAGGAAGCCCTGATCGTCGGCAAAACGGTTATTCGGCGTGGTTGCCCCGCTGGCAATAACCGGCGCGTCAATCGCCAGCAGCGAACCGGTCAGCGTGACGCTGGTCGAGACGATACGCAGCGGTTTTTGTTCAAGCGTGTGGGTGCCTTTGCTGTCGGTGACCTGACGCGGCCAGTCTGCGGCCATCGCTGAGGTAAGTCCTAAAACAAAAATGCCCAGCATGATAAGGGGCTTACGGCAAAGAAAAGGAAGAGTCACAACATCGCATCCTGATTTTGTTGAGGTTAATGCTTCTCATTTTCATCGTTGACGGTGACGGATGCAAGCGTTAGCGCGAAGAGCACAATGCACTGCGGTTGACACACCAGAGCAATACCATTAGCTTTATCGACCGAAATTCAAATGATAATCATTCGTAATTTATTTATCATTTCTGGAGGATGATATGGATACGTCACTGGCTGAGGACGTCCAGCAGACGACAAAAACGCTGGCAGCGGACCAGTTTTTCTTTATGTCACCGTTCCGCAGCTTCACGACCTCCGGGTGCGTTGCCCGTATCAGTGAACCTGCCGTGGAAGGGGAGAGCGCGGAAAGCCGGTTCCAGCAAACGCTGACGCAGGCTTTTGCCAGGGCGAAAGCGCAGGGCATCGCGAACCCGGTCGTGGTGGGTGCCATTCCTTTTGACACGACCCAACCTTCTGAACTCTTTATTCCGGCTTCGTGGCAGACCTTTTCGCGCCCGTCTAAGCAGCGATCCTCCCGATACTTCTCCGGGCACGATACCCCGGATGTCACCTCGCGTAAGGAAATTCCTCCCCAGGATGTCTTTATGGACATGGTTGCCAGGGGCGCGGCACTGACGGCCACCCCCGAGGTGGATAAGATTGTCCTCTCGCGTTTGATTGATATCGCTACCGACGCCCGTATCGACAGCGGCATCCTGCTGGAGCGTCTGATAGCCCAGAACCCGGCGAGCTTTAACTTCCACGTGCCGCTCAGCAGCGGTGGCGCACTGTTAGGTGCCAGCCCGGAACTGCTGCTGCGTAAGGACGGCGAACACTTCAGTTCGCTGCCGCTCGCCGGTTCCGCGCGCCGCCAGCCCGATGACATGCTCGACCGTGAAGCGGGTAACAGGCTGCTGGCCTCTGAAAAAGACAGACATGAACATGCGCTGGTGACTCAGGCCATGAAGCAGGTATTGCAGGCGCGTAGCCGTAACCTGAGCCTGCCGGACTCTCCCCAACTGGTGACCACGCCTACCTTGTGGCACCTCGCAACCCCGATTGAAGGCACGGCACAGAAGGGCGAAACCGCCCTGACGCTGGCCTGCCTGCTGCACCCGACGCCAGCCCTGAGCGGTTTCCCGCATCAGGTGGCGAAAAAGTGGATTGCCGAACTGGAACCGTTTGAGCGCGAGCTGTTTGGCGGCATCGTTGGCTGGTGCGACGCCGACGGTAACGGCGAGTGGGTGGTGACCATTCGCTGCGCGCGGATTCATGAAAACCGTGTTCGCTTATTTGCCGGTGCAGGCATTGTGCCTGCCTCTTCCCCGGCGGGAGAGTGGCGCGAAACCGGCGTCAAACTGACCACCATGCTTAACGTTTTTGGCCTGCATTAAGGAGTGATGATGACCGTTCCCTTTACCCGTTGGCCGGATGAATTCGCCACACGTTACCGCGAAAAAGGTTACTGGCTGGATTTGCCGATGACCGACATGCTGACCCGTCACGCAGAGAGTGATGCGGTGGCGGTGATTGACGGTGAGCGCACGTTTACCTATCAACAGTTGCATCAGGCTTCTGACAATCTGGCAAGCAGGCTGCAATGGCTGGGCATTCAGCGTGGCGAGACCGCACTGGTGCAGCTTGGCAACGTGGCGGAGTTTTACATCACCTTTTTTGCGCTACTGAAAATCGGCGTCGCCCCGGTGAATGCGCTCTTTAGCCATCAGCGCAGTGAACTGAATGCTTACGCCGCACAAATCAAACCGGCGTTGCTGATTGCTGACCGCGCACATGCGCGCTTTGCAACCGATGCACTCTGCCAGGCGTTCATCGCTGAACATGCTTCGCTGCGTGTCTCGTTGTTCCTCAACGACAGCAGTGAAAAATCGTTAACGGCGGCAATCGCAGCCCCGGCAGCGCGTTTCATAGAAACGCCGACCCCGGCGGATGAAGTGGCCTTTTTCCAGCTCTCCGGCGGCAGCACCGGCACGCCGAAGCTGATTCCGCGTACTCATAACGACTATTACTACAGTATTCGCCGCAGCAACGAGATTTGCGCCATTACGGCAGAGACCCGTTACCTGAACGCACTGCCCGCCGCGCACAACTATGCGATGAGCTCCCCAGGATCGCTGGGTGTGTTTCTGGCGGGCGGTTGCGTGGTGCTGGCGAACGATCCCAGCGCCACGCTCTGCTTCCCGCTGATCGAAAAGCACCGCATCAATGTCACCTCTCTGGTGCCGCCTGCGGTCAGCCTGTGGCTTCAGGCGATTGGCGAAGGGGCGAACCCCGCGCAGCTTTCTACCCTCGCGCTGTTGCAGGTGGGCGGCGCGCGTCTGCCTGCGACGCTGGCAGCACGTATTCCGGCTGAGATTGGCTGCCAGTTGCAGCAAGTTTTCGGCATGGCAGAAGGGTTGGTGAACTACACCGCGCTGGACGACACCCCGGAGCGCATCTTCAACACCCAGGGCCGCCCGATGTGCCCGGACGATGAAGTCTGGGTCGCCGATGAGCACGGCAACGCCCTGCCGCGCGGCGAAGTGGGACGCCTGATGACACGCGGGCCGTACACCTTCCGTGGCTACTTCAACAGCCCGGAACATAACGCCAGCGCCTTTGATGCCAACGGTTTTTACTGCTCTGGCGACCTGATTTCTATTGATGACGCGGGCTACATCACCGTACAGGGGCGTGAGAAAGATCAGATCAACCGTGGCGGTGAGAAGATCGCCGCCGAGGAGATTGAGAATTTACTGCTGCGTCATGAGGCGGTGATCCACGCCGCGCTGGTCAGCATGGAAGACAGCCTGCTGGGGGAAAAAAGCTGCGCGTATCTGGTGGTGAAGCACCCGGTGCGTGCGGTGGAGATTCGTCGTTTCCTGCGCGAGCAGGGGGTCGCTGATTTCAAACTACCGGACCGCGTTGAGTGTCTGGATGCGCTGCCGCTGACCCCGGTGGGCAAAGTCGATAAGAAACAATTACGCCTGACGCTGGCACAACGCACGCAGGCGTAACGAGGAGAGAACATGGCTATTCCAAAACTGACCGGGTACGCACTGCCGACCGCGAATGATATTCCTGATAATAAGGTGCAGTGGGCCTTTGAGCCTGACCGTGCTGCTTTGTTGATTCACGATATGCAGGAGTATTTTCTCAACTTTTGGGGTGATAACTGCCCGATGATGGAAAAGGTGGTCGCCAACATTGCCGCCCTGCGCCAGTTCTGTAAGCAGCACGCTATCCCGGTCTATTACACCGCTCAGCCAAAAGATCAGAGCGATGACGATCGTGCGCTGCTCAACGACATGTGGGGGCCGGGCTTAACCCGTTCGCCAGAGCAACAGCAGATTGTCGCCGCACTTGCGCCAGACGAAGACGATACGGTGCTGGTGAAGTGGCGTTACAGCGCCTTTCACCGCTCGCCGCTTGAGCAGATGCTGAAAGAGAGCGGGCGTAACCAGCTCATCATTACCGGTGTGTATTCGCACATTGGCTGCATGACCACCGCCACTGACGCCTTTATGCGTGATATCAAGCCGTTTATGGTGGCCGATGCGTTGGCCGATTTCAGTCGCGAAGAGCATTTGATGTCGTTGAAATATGTCGCGGGCCGCTCAGGGCGTGTGGTGATGACCGAAGCGTTGTTGCCGGTGCCGACCAGTAAAGCGGCCCTGCGCGCGCTGATTCTGCCGCTGCTGGATGAATCCGATGAGCCGTTTGACGATGAAAACCTGATTGATTACGGTCTGGACTCCGTGCGCATGATGGCGCTCGCGGCGCGCTGGCGCAAAGTGCATGGCGATATCGATTTTGTCATGCTGGCGAAGAATCCGACTATTGATGCCTGGTGGGCGCTACTCTCCCGCGAGGTCAAATAATGGATTTCGCAGGGAAGACGGTGTGGGTGACCGGGGCCGGTAAAGGCATCGGTTACGCTACGGCGCTGGCGTTTACTGAGGCGGGCGCGCAGGTAACGGGGTTTGATCGGGCTTTTGACGGTGAACATTATCCTTTTGTCACCGAAGTGCTGGACATCGCCGATGCTGAGCAGGTCGCGCAGGTCTGCCCGCGCGTGCTCGCACAGAGCTCGCGGCTGGATGTTCTGGTCAACGCGGCGGGTATTTTACGTATGGGGGCGACGGATGCGCTCTCACAGGATGACTGGCAGCAGACGTTCGCGGTTAACGTTGGCGGGGCGTTTAATCTTTTTCAGGCGACCATGGCGCAGTTTCGCCAGCAGAAGGGTGGGGCCATTGTCACCGTGGCGTCCGATGCGGCCCACACGCCGCGTATTGGCATGAGCGCGTACGGCGCGTCGAAAGCGGCGCTGAAAAGCCTGGCGCTGACGGTGGGGCTTGAGCTGGCGGCCAGCGGCGTGCGGGCAAACCTTGTTTCCCCTGGCTCCACTGATACCGATATGCAGCGCACCCTCTGGACCAGCGGTGATGCGGAGCAGAAGCGGATTGCGGGTTTTGGCGAACAGTTCAAGCTCGGCATCCCGCTGGGGAAAATAGCCCGCCCGGAAGAGGTCGCCAACACGATTTTGTTTCTCGCATCCGACTTCGCCAGCCACATCACGCTACAGGATATCGTGGTGGATGGCGGCTCGACGCTGGGGGCATAGATGATCTGGAAACGCTCGCTAACGCTGGATGAACTCAATGCCACCAGTGCCAGCACGATGGTGGCGCATTTAGGCATTGTCTATACCCGCCTGGGCGAGGATGTACTGGAAGCTGAAATGCCGGTCGATGCTCGCACGCATCAGCCTTTTGGCCTGCTGCACGGCGGCGCTTCCGCCGCGCTGGCCGAAACCCTGGGATCAATGGCCGGGTACATGATGACGGCGGAGGGTCAGTGTGTGGTGGGAACGGAGCTTAACGCCACCCATCACCGCGCGGTGTCGCAGGGCAAGGTTCGCGCTGTTTGTCGGCCGCTGCATCTGGGGCGACAGCATCAGAGCTGGGAGATTGTGGTCTTCGACGAGCGAGACCGCCGCTGCTGCACCTGCCGGTTAAGTACGGCGGTGATCGGGTAGCGAGATTGCCCCTCGCCCTGGCCATTGCCTCAAAGAAGCGAGGAATCCCCGGTAATATTACGTTTTACAGCGATAACGCTGCGGCATGAGAATAAAACAGCCACCGCGATGACAGGGTCCGGCTGAAAATCGATGAGGCGTATCCGTAAGGCCGGGGCGACGCGCAGGGATGCGCGGCGAGGGCGACTTTACACGGACGTTACCTTCGCCCGTCCCCGATTAGCCTGAAGGAGAAGCTAAGTGGACCGCGCCAGTGGCGATTTTCTTTGCCGGGAGCCCGGGTCGCCTGGGTGGTGGCGATGAGCCACCCTGGCACGTTCACGGGTTCTGGTGTGACAGAAAAGCAAGAAACATAAGGTGAACGGAATGACCATCAGAGCCGCATGTTCCCCCTCACCCTAACCCTCTCCCCAAAGAGGAGAGGGGACTGTCCGTGCTCGCATTTTTGTGAGGATTCCTCAACCTTTGGGGTGAGGGTAACAGGCTGCACCATCCCCCCAAATCCAAACCCGCTTCCCCCTCTCATTCTTCTCCTCCCATACTCATTCAAATACGCCCTATAAGTGATCCCCGTAGCACACTGAAGTAAATGCCCGGATTGATAGCGAAATTCCAATGTTTCAACGTTGTTAAAACACGCAAAGTGTTCTAGAAACAAAATGTAACATTTACTTTTACGCACACGGATAATCGCTATGAATAACTCAGGGAAATACCTTATTTGGGCATTGCTCTCCGTTGTTGGGGCGTTTGCTCTTGGCTACATCGCGCTTAACCGCGGTGAGCAGATCAACGCGCTGTGGATAGTCGTTGCCGCAGTCTGTATCTATCTGATTGCCTATCGTTTTTATGGCCTGTACATCGCCAAAAACGTACTGGCCGTCGACCCGACCCGTATGACCCCCGCTGTGAAATACAACGACGGGCTGGATTACGTTCCGACCGACAAGAAAGTGCTGTTCGGTCACCATTTTGCCGCGATTGCCGGGGCAGGGCCCTTGGTGGGGCCGGTGCTGGCAGCACAGATGGGCTACCTGCCGGGGATGATCTGGATCCTCGCCGGGGTGGTGCTCGCCGGTGCGGTGCAGGACTTTATGGTGCTGTTCGTTTCTACCCGCCGCGATGGACGCTCGTTGGGGGAGCTGGTTAAAGAAGAGATGGGCGCGACTGCCGGGGTGATTGCGCTGGTGGCCACCTTTATGATCATGGTGATCATCCTCGCGGTGCTGGCGATGATCGTGGTGAAAGCCCTGACCCACAGCCCGTGGGGGACCTATACCGTTGCCTTCACCATCCCGCTGGCGATTTTCATGGGAATTTATATTCGCTACCTGCGTCCCGGGCGCATCGGTGAAGTTTCCGTTATCGGCCTGTTCTTCCTGATTTTCGCGATTATCTCCGGCGGCTGGGTGGCGGAAAGCCCGACCTGGGCCCCGTTCTTTGATTTCACCGGGGTACAGTTGACCTGGATGCTGGTGGGTTATGGTTTCGTGGCGGCAGTATTGCCGGTCTGGCTGCTGCTGGCACCGCGTGACTACCTCTCCACCTTCCTGAAAATTGGCACCATTATCGGTCTGGCGATTGGCATTCTGATCATGCGCCCGACCCTGACCATGCCTGCGCTGACGAAATTTGTCGACGGCACCGGGCCGGTCTGGACGGGGAACCTGTTCCCGTTCCTGTTTATCACCATCGCCTGTGGTGCGGTGTCTGGCTTCCATGCGCTGATCTCGTCCGGCACCACGCCGAAGATGCTGGCGAACGAAGGGCAGGCCTGCTTTATCGGTTACGGCGGCATGCTGATGGAATCGTTCGTGGCGATTATGGCGCTGGTCTCGGCCTGTATCATCGATCCGGGCGTCTACTTCGCGATGAACAGCCCGATGGCGGTGCTGGCACCGGCGGGAACCACCGATGTGGTCGCATCTGCCGCCCAGGTGGTCAGTAGCTGGGGCTTCAGCATCACGCCGGAAGCGTTGAAAAACATTGCCGACGAGGTGGGTGAACAGTCAATCATCTCCCGTGCGGGCGGCGCGCCGACGCTGGCGGTGGGCATGGCGTACATTCTGCACGGTGCGCTGGGCGGCATGATGGATGTGTCGTTCTGGTATCACTTTGCGATTCTGTTCGAAGCACTGTTCATTCTGACGGCGGTCGATGCCGGTACCCGTGCCGCACGCTTTATGCTACAGGACCTGCTGGGGGTGATCTCTCCGGGGCTCAAACGCACCGACTCATTACCGGCAAACCTGATTGCCACCGCGCTGTGCGTGCTGGCCTGGGGTTACTTCCTCCACCAGGGGGTGGTCGATCCGCTGGGCGGCATTAACACCCTGTGGCCGCTATTCGGTATCGCAAACCAGATGCTGGCCGGGATGGCGTTGATGCTCTGCGCGGTGGTGCTGTTCAAGATGAAGCGTCAGCGTTACGCATGGGTGGCGCTGGTGCCGACGGCCTGGCTGCTGATTTGTACCCTGACCGCGGGCTGGCAGAAGGCCTTCAGCCCGGATGCGAAAGTGGGCTTCCTGGCGATTGCCAATAAGTTCCAGGCGATGATCGACAGTGGTACTATTCCGGCGCAGTACACCCAGTCTCAGCTTTCCCAGTTGGTATTCAATAACCGTCTGGATGCCGGGCTGACCATTTTCTTTATGGTGGTGGTTGTGGTGCTGGCGTTTTACTCGGTGAAAACAGCGATGGCGTCGCTGAAAATCGACAAGCCAACCTCACAAGAGCGCCCGTATGAGCCGATGCCGGAAAATCTCGATGAGATTGTGACCCAGGCGAAAAGCGCACATTAACCTTTGCCCTCACCCGGCCCTCTCCCTGTGGGAGAGGGTTAGGGTGAGGGGTAACGAGAGATGAAATATGTTCGACACTTTATCTAAAGCAGGCAAGTACTTAGGCCAGGCCGCCAAAATGATGATTGGCGTACCGGATTACGACAACTACGTGGAACATATTCGTAAAACGCACCCGGACCAGACGCCAATGACTTATGAAGAGTTCTTCCGCGAGCGTCAGGACGCCCGCTATGGCGGCAAGGGTGGGGCGAAGTGCTGTTAGTCCTCTTTGGGTAAATAATTCTACGAGCCGCTACGCAAATGCCTCTGCCGGGCGACAGAGGCCTGGTTAATCATCAGGCGTTAGCGCCACCGTCCACATCGATGCCGGTACCGGTGATGTGCTTCGCCGCGGGGCTTGCCAGGAAAGTGACCGCATCGGCAATGTCTTCCGCTTTACCGTAATGGCCGAGCGCAATCAGCTGGCGCTGGGTTTCAGCACCTTCGCCATCGGCCGGGTTCATGTCGCTGTCCGTTGGGCCTGGATGCACCAGGTTGACGGTGATACCACGTGGGCCCAGGTCGCGCGCCAGCCCGCGGGTTAACGAGTTCAGCGCGGATTTGGTCATCGAGTAAACCGCAATGCCCGTCAGCGGAACGTGATTGGCAAGGCAACTGCCGATGTTAATGATGCGTCCGCCGTCCGGAAGATGGGCAATGGCAGCCTGAGTGGCGATGACCACGCCGCGGATGTTCACATTGATTAAGGCATCAATATCTTCATCCGACATCGCTTCCAGCGGCCCGCCGCGCGCGATGCCTGCGTTGTTGACCAGAATATCCAGCCCCCCCAGTTGTTCAACCGACTGCGCCACCGCCTGGCGTATGGCCTGCGGGCTGGCGCTGTCGGCCTGAATGGCCGCCCCGTTGCGCCCCAGTGCGCGTATTTCATCGGCAACGGCCTGCGCTTTCTCCGCCGATTTCTCATAAGTGATCGCCACGTCTGCCCCTGCACGGGCTAATGACAAGGCAATGGCTTTACCCAACCCACGACTTGCGCCCGTCACCAGCGCGCGTTTACCAGCAAGTGAAAAAGACATAGTAACTCCTGAATTTAATTGTGTATCGATTGGCACATAATTAAAGTAAACGCACTTCCATGAACGCGTCAATGGTATTAATATACCGATCAGCACAAAATGTTGGAGGCCACCGTGAGCCGGGGAAGACCACGCGAATTTGATCGTACTGAAGCATTGAACCAGGCGATGAAAATCTTCTGGCAGAAAGGCTATACCGCTACGTCAATGAATGACTTATACGAGGCGATGGGCATTAAATCGCCCAGCCTGTATGCCGCATTCGGTAGCAAAGAGGATCTGTATGAAGAGGTGCTGCTGCACTACGAGCAATCTGTTGCACCGATGATTTGGGGACATATGACCAGCGAACCGTCGCCGCGGCAGGCTATTGGCTTGTGGCTGTCGCGTTCTGCTGAAATGCTGACGCAAACCGATATGCCGCACGGCTGTATGGTCACGCTCTCTGCCGTGGGCAGTGAAGGCAATAACCGACTGGGAAACCTGGTGCGCCGCATGCGCACGGCGGGAAATGCGCTGTTAAAAGCGCGGCTTGCCGAGGCGCAGCAACAGGGGGATTTGCCCGGCTCCGTGGACGTCGAGGCCCTGACGCGCCTGTATGTCAGCATCCAACAGGGAATGTCGATTCAGGCCCGCGATGGCGCGAGCCGTGAAACCTTGCTGAGCATTGCCCGTTCGGCCATGGCGCTATGGCCTGGCTGATCTAGCGGGCGAAATGTTCGACTTTTTCAAACGCCGCGCGCAGGGTGGCCGGGCTCAGTTCACCGGGCAGATAGTGAATCGACTCCACCGGGCGCAGCGTATGGGCAATCACCCGGTCCAGCTCTTCATGATTATTGATGTCCACCGCCAGCGCCGCCAGCGTCGTCGGCAGGTTAAAGCGCTGGTAGGCGTTCACTAACTGCGCCAGCACCTCCTCCTGGCCGAGCAGGGCGCTCTGCACCAGAATGCCGTAGGCCACTTTAGTGCCGTGCAGGAATTTCTCCGTCTGCGGTAACACGGTCAGGCCGTTGTGCACCGCATGTGCCGCAGCAACACGGGTATAACGCTCGCCCAGACCGCCGACCATTCCGCCACCGGCAATGATCGCATCCACCACATCACGAAACGCCTGTGTCACTTCGCCCCGCGCCTGATCCGCCAGCGCCTCTTCACTGCTGGCGAGCAGCACATCGCGAATCGCCAGCGCGTTGTTGATCCCCAGACGAACGGTCAGTGACAGGTTTTCTGGCTCCGGCGCCAGCACGACCGCCTCATACCACTTCGCCAGCGTATCGCCGATCCCCGCCAGCAGGTATTCCGCCGGCGCATTGAGAATGATTTGCGGCTCGACCAGTACCAGGAAATTGGCATCATCGAAAATTTCAAAATGCAGTGCCTGACCGGCATCGTTATACCAGACGGAGAGCGGCGTCCAGGCCGCACAGGTGGCGGCAATGGTTGGAATGGCCACCACCGGCAACCTTAAACGGCGCGCCACCGCTTTAACGGTATCGAGCAACGCACCGCCGCCCACGCCAATCACCACCGCCCGGTCATCGCCCGATAGCTCAGCCAGCTCCGCCACGTCGTGCTCGCTGCAATGGCCTTTGAACAACAGATGCTTCGCGCCCGGCGCGTTAAAGCCCTCCGGCAGGAAAGGGCGTGCCCCTTCGATGGCGCGCTCGCCGTAAATCCACACCGCACGGGAAAGCTGTTCAGACGTATAAAAATCATGAAGGTGCGCAAGACTGCCCGCATGGGAGAAGTAGTTAGCCGGGCCGGTGACGACGCGAATATTCGTGTTGCTCATTTGTTGTGTCCTTGTGTACTATCGCTAACCTGATGTTATGTCTGGACATCCGGATGGCTAATATTATTTTGCTTTATCTTATGCCTTTTCTGTCGTTGCCAGTCAAGGCGGCCTATGAAAAATTCATCAAATAACTTATTTATCAGGAACTCGCGTCGGATGAGCACTCACCACCTCGAAATGCGCACTATTAGCCTGTCGTTTGGCGGATTTAGCGCATTGTCGCATGTCGATTTCACCCTGCGAGGCGGTTCCGTGCATGCGTTAACGGGCGCGAACGGCGCGGGGAAATCGACGCTGATGGCGGTGTTGTGCGGCACCCACGACCATTACGAAGGCGAAATCGTCATCAATAACCAGCCGGTTTCTATTCGCACTCCCCGCGATGCCAAACAGCTGGGCATTCACCTGGTGCAGCAGGAAGTGGATGTGGCGCTGATTCCCGGCCTGTCGATTGCGGAGAACATCATGCTCGACCGTCTGGCTGAGGCGGGGCATACGTGGCGCTGGGGCGAAATGCGCCAGCTTGCGCAGGAGGCGCTTGCGCAGCTTGATGTGACCCTTGATGTGCGTCGTTCAATCGATACCTGCACCCTGGCGGAGAAGCAGCAAATTCTGCTGGCGCGCGCGCTCTCTCACCACTGCCGTTTCCTGATTCTGGACGAACCTACCGCGCCGCTCGATCAGCATGAAAGTGAGCGCTTGTTTACCGTGGTGCGTCGTCTGCAACAGCAAGGGATTGGTGTGGTGTTTATCTCCCACCGCATTCATGAACTGAAAGCCATTTGCGACACCCTGACCGTGCTGCGTGACGGCAAGCTGATTGAATCCGGCCCGATGGCAGAACTCAGCGGCGAGCAAATCGTCGAGAAGATGCTCGGCCATGAACTGAGCGACATCTACCCGCCTAAGCGCCCGCCGCACAGCAATGACGTGCTGTTAAGTATTGACGGCCTGCATGACGAGCAACTGCTTAAGGATATCTCGTTGCGCCTGCGCAAAGGGGAGATTCTGGGCATTGCCGGGCTGGCTGGTGCGGGTAAAACCGAACTGTGTAAGGCGCTGTTTGGCGCGAGCAAAAGCAAAGTCACGCGCGGTGAACTTAACAGCCAGCCGTGGCGGCCCCGCGACCCGGCAGACTCCGTGATTCGCGGGCTGGCGCTGGTGCCGGAAGAGCGGCGCAAAGAGGGCATTTTTATTGAAGAGCCTATTGCCATGAATCTCTCGGTCAGCGCGGACAACACCTTCTCCCGCTGGAGTCTGTTCGGTCATCGCCAGGCCTGGCGCTGGGCGCAGGAGGTGATTGCCCGCGTCGGCGTGCGCACCACCGGGCCTGGGCAAACCTTGCGTCGCCTGTCCGGCGGTAACCAACAGAAAGTGGCGATTGGCAAATGGCTGCGCGGCAATGCCAACGTGGTGATTTTTGACGAGCCAACCAAAGGGGTCGACGTGAAAGCCAAAACTGACCTGTTCCAGCTGATTGACGGGCTGGCGCGGGAAGGGAAAGGCGTGATTTATGCCTCCGGGGAGTTTTCCGAACTGGTTGGCCTGTGCGACCGCATTTGTGTGCTCTGGGATGGGCGCATTGTCGCAGAAGTGAAGGGCGAGGAGGCCCGAGAAGAGACCTTACTTTATTTTTCCACCGGAGGAACGGCAGCGTGAGCAAAGCCCTTTCAGTTAAGGCTGCGGTGTCACCCCGTCAGCAGTTTTTTGATTTTCTTTATAAATGGGGCATGTTGCTGACGGTTGTCGCGCTGGTTGCCATCTTTGGTCTGGCATCGGATAACTTCCTCGACCCGTTCAACATCATCAACATCTTACGCTCTATCGCCATTGTCACGGTGATCGCGGTTGGGGTGTCGATTTCACTCACTATCGGTGGTTTTGACCTGTCGGTCGGTTCAACCGCGTCGCTGGCGAACGCGCTGGTGATTTCACTCTTCGTCTGGCATGGCTTTGGCACCACCGAAGCCATTCTGGTGACGCTGGCACTCTGCACCCTGGTGGGCCTGTTTAACGCATTCTTAATTGTGGTGCTGCGGATCCCCGACATGCTGGCGACCCTCGGCAGCCTGTTTGTGATTCAGGGCGTGGCGATGACCTACAGCTACGGCGGCTCCATCACCCAAAACATGGTACTGCCGAGCGGCGAGATGGCAGAAGGGATGATCCCGGAGGCCTTTGGTCTGCTCGGGCAGGTGCCCACTATCGTCATCATCATGCTGGTAGTGACCGTTCTGGCGCAGTTAGGCCTGTCGCTGACCACCCACGGACGCCGGATGTATGCCATCGGCGGTAACCCGGAAGCGGCGCGTTTATCCGGTATCCGCACCACCCGTTACAAAGTGGCGGCCTACGTGATTGCCTCACTGCTGGCCGGTTTAGGCGGCATCCTGCTGGCCTCGCGTATTGGCTCGTCCCAGGTGAACGCTGGTGGCGGCTACCTGATGGATGCGGTTGCGGCGGCATGGATCGGTTTCTCGCTGGCGGGTTCCGGTAAGCCGAATGCGCTTGGCACGTTGGTGGGGGCGGTGATTCTCGGCGTGCTCTCAAACGGACTGGTGATGCTCTCCGTGCCGTATTACGCCATGGACATTATTAAGGGGCTGGTGCTGGCCGGTGCCCTTGCGTTGACTTACTTCCAGCGTCGTTAATTATTCAGGGGATAACAGATGAAAAAGATAGCACTCTCTTTACTGACGCTGGGATTACTGAGCGCGCTGCCGGGTTATGCGGCAACACCGGCTCCGGTACCGGACGCCATTGCCAGCCATAACGGCCCGATTCGCATTGCGCTGATTCGTAACCTCGGTTCCGATGACAACACCACCCAGTTTGTTTCCGGCGCGCTGCAGGAAGGCAAAAAACTCGGGTTTAAAGTCAGCACCTTCCTGAGCAACGGCGATGATGCTAAGTTCCAGGATTTCGTGAACCAGGCCATTACCCAGAAATACGATGGCATCATCCTCTCTCAGGGCCGTGACCCGTACTCGACCGCGCTGATTAAAAAAGCGGTCGATGCCGGGATCAAAGTGTCGGTGTTTGATACCGCTGTGAACGGTGAAATTCCGGGCGTGACCGTCACCCAGCAGGACGATGCCTCCCTGACCAAACTCTCCTTTGGCGCGCTGGCAAAAGACTTCAACGGCAAAGCCAACATCATTAAACTGTGGGTCGCCGGCTTCCCGCCAATGGAGCGTCGTCAGGCCGCCTATGCTGAGTTGCTGAAGGAGTATCCGGGTATTAAAGAGCTGGAGTCCATCGGTGCGGTCTCTTCCGACGTGCAGGGCGATACCGCCAACAAAGTGGGCGCGGTGCTGGCGAAATACCCGAAAGGGCAGATTGATGCTATCTGGGGCACCTGGGACGCCTTCAGCCAGGGGGCTTACAAGGCGCTGAAAGAGAACGGTCGTACCGAGATCAAACTCTACAGCATCGATGTGTCTAACCAGGATCTGCAACTGATGCGCGAGTCCAACAGCCCGTGGAAAGTGAGCGTGGCGGTGGATCCGAAACTGATTGGCGCGACCAACGTGCGTCTGATTGCCAATAAGATCGCGGGTGAACAGACGCCTGCGACCTATGACTTTAAAGCGGCCGCCATTCCACAGGCGCTGCTGGCGGCACAACCTGGTGCGGTGAACGTGGCATCACTGGCGAAAATCATCCCAGGCTGGGGCCAGACCGAAGACTTTATCGCGCCGTGGTTCGCTACCCTGGAAGCAAAAGCGAAATAATCATTGCCCGGTGGCGCTCCGCTTACCGGGCCTACGGGTTACGTGATTCTTAGGCCGGATAAGGCGAAGCCGTCATCCGGCATGAAAGGACATCTCATGGCAACTGAACTCCCACGCCCGGAATACAGTCGTAATATGCGGCTGATTGGTCACAGCGACCAGGGCGGACGCCCGGATGGCGTACAACTGATGGTGCACCGTGGCTTTGCGTACATCGGTCACATGGTCTCTCAGGGCTTCTCCATCGTCGATGTGCGCGACCCCAAAAATCCCAGACCCGCAGGCTATGTTCCGGCCCCTCCCGGCACCTGGAACGTGCATTTACAGGCGCATGACGATCTTCTGCTGGTGATCAACGCCCGTGACCTTTTCGCCGATGCCCGCTTTGCCGATGAAAAAGTCTATTACACCCGCTCGGTGGGTGAGACGGTCAGTGACGTACAGGACAAAGGCTGGAGCGCCGGGCTGCGCATTTTTGATATCTCCACGCCGGATAAACCGCGTGAAATTAGCTTCCTGTCGCTTAACGGGATCGGTATTCACCGCATCTGGTACGTAGGCGGACGCTGGGCCTATGTCTCTGCGCTGATCGATGGCTTTACCGATTATATTTTCCTGACTATCGATCTGGCCGATCCCCGTAAGCCTGAAGTGGCGGGGCGCTGGTGGCTGCCCGGCATGAACCAGGCGGCAGGCGAGACGCCGGACTGGGAGGCCGGAAAACGCTATGCCCTGCACCACGCCATTATTGCAGGCGATACCGCCTATGGCAGTTGGCGCGACGGCGGCCTGACGCTGCTGGATGTGAAAGACCGCACCCAACCGACGCTGATTAGTCATCGCAACTGGAGTCCGCCGTTTGGCGGTGGCACCCATACCGCGCTGCCGTTGCCGGACCGTGACCTGCTGGTGGTGCTGGATGAAGCAGTGCTGGATAACCAGGAAGACGGTGAGAAGCTGATTTGGCTGTTCGATATTCGCGAACCGTCAAACCCGGTCAGTATTTCTACTTTCCCGCAGCCGGATGAGAGTGATTATGTGGCAAAAGGGGCGCACTTCGGACCGCATAACCTGCATGAGAACCGTCCGGGGAGCTTTATTAGCTCGACGCTGATTTTTGCCACTTACCAGAACGCCGGCGTGCGTGCCTATGATATTTCCAATCCCTATCGTCCGGTGGAAACCGGTGCACTGGTGCCCGCCGCACCGGAGAGGATGATGGATACGCGTCCAGGCCGCCCGCAGGTGATCCAGTCCTGTGATGTGTTTGTGGATGCGCAGGGGGTGATTTACAGCACGGATTACAACGGTGGGTTGTCGGTGATTGAGTATCTGGGGTGACGCAACCCTCACCCTGCTGAGAGGGATCTCAATAATATTGTTTTTCGCAGCGATAATATTGCTCAATGAGAATAAAACAATCACCGCGATGACAGGGTCCGGCTGAAAATCGACGAAGCGTATCCGCAAGGCCGGGGCGACGCGCAGGGATGCGCGGCGAGGGCGGATTTATAGGGACGTTACCTCCGCCCGTCCCCGATAAGCCTGAAGGAATGCGCTGAGTGGACCGCGCCAGCGGCGATTTTCCTGGCCGGGAGCCCGGGTCGCCAGGGTGGTGGCGGTGAACCACCCTGGCACGTTCACGGGTTCTGGAGCGATAGAAAAGCAAGGAACATAAGGTGAACGGAATGACCCTCAGAGCCGCATTTTCCCCCTCACCCTGACCCTCTCCCCGGTGGGGCGAGGGGACAGATTGTGCTCGCATTTTCTTGTAGGGACTCCCTCAGCCTTGAGGGTGAGGGCACCCGCGCACACTTAACTATACTGACGCACCCGGGCAATCAGCTCATCCACACTGTCAATGCGCGGGGCGATCACAATCAACACCTTGCCGAGGGTAATGGCATGTCGCAGACACGCGTGGCGCATCTCCTCGTCGGCGATAGTATCGATATCGGCGACATGCGACAGACCTACCGAGCGGCGAATCAGCTCGGTGCCGCAGAAGCCGACCGCATCCGTCCATACTTTCTTTAGAAATTCAGAAGCATAGCCCGGCACGCTCAGGGCGGCGTCCTGCGTTTTTTCGCGCGCCAGCGCCTGGAAACGCTCGACGAATGTGGACCACAATTCCTGAATATCAATCAGACGCTGCTCACGCGCCGCCGCCGCATCGCGAATGCCCAGATGGCCTGGCACACCGCAGTAGTTCAGCAACAAATTGCCTATCGCGGTGCCGATATCAAAGCCCATCGGGCCAAAGTAACCAAACTCGGCGTCGATGGCTTTCAGGCTGCCATCGGCAACAAAAATCGAACCGCTATGGATATCGCCGTGCAGCAGCGCTTCAGCGTGTGAGAAGAAACGGTGCTTCAGCGAGGCAACCGCCAGCTTGAGCTGCGTATCCTGACGCAAAGCGTCAACGTCAACTTCCAGCGCCGCCGGGTAGTTATTACGTTCGTGGATCTGATACGGATCGTTGAAGAACAGATCCTCGGTGATCTCGCACATCTCCGGGTTAATAAACTGCGCGACCTGGGCTTTTTTCACATGCGGATGCAGGAAAAAGTCGCTGGTGTGGAACAGCGTTTGCGCCAGATACTCCCCCAACTGGCGTGCTGCCTGCGGGTAATAGATGTTTTTAATCAGCTCACCGCGCCAGATGCGATGATCGGAGAGATCTTCCATGACCATCACCGCCAGTTCCGGGTCGTAATGCAAAATATTGACCGTGTGCTGCGGAGCGTGTTTATAGTGCTCGACCAGCGTTTGGGCTTCCAGCCGTGCGCGATCAAGGGTCAGCGGCCAGGATTCCCCAACGCAGCGCACATAGGGCAGCGCCTGTTTGACGATAATGCGGCTTACGCCTTCACTATCAAAAATCTTAAACACCAGGTTCAGGTTACCGTCGCCGACCTCCTGCGCTTCAACCAGCTCGGACGGGTTGTCCAGACCACCAAATTGTTGTGCATACGCCACAGCATCCTGAGCGTTGAAGGTACGGTATTGCGACATTGCCAGTTCCTCATGTTCTTATGCTAATAAAGCCATTCAGACGTCTATACATCTGGATTTCATCCTGACACAATACGATACAACAACGCAACAGGGATTTAACGCTATGCAGACATTACAGACCACCAGCCTGCGGGTTGTTGATAATCAACTCTTTATACTTGACCAGCAGGCGCTGCCGCAGGAAAAACGCTGGCTGCCAGCGGACTCGGTAGTCTTGCTGGTGGAGCATATCCATGCGTTACGCGTGCGGGGCGCGCCGTTGATTGGCCTCTCCGCCAGTCTGCTGTTGGCGCTATTGGCGGAAAACGGGAATAGCCGTGACGAACTGGCCCGGTCGCTGGAGACGCTGCGAGCCTCGCGCCCGACGGCGGTCAACCTGATGAACAACCTCGACCGAATGAAGCTGGCGCTGGCGCAGGAGGATTTCGTTCCGGCACTGGTGACAGAAGCGTTGCGCCTGATTGAAGAAGACAAAGCCTTGTGCGGCAGCATCGCGCAGGCGGGCAGCGAGCTTGTGAAACCGGGCAGCCGCTTGTTAACGCACTGCAATACCGGTGGGTTGGCGACTGCGGGTGTCGGTACTGCGCTGGGCGTTATTGCATTGGCCCATCAGCAGGGCAAGGTGGCGAATGTCTGGGTGGATGAGACCCGTCCGTTGCTGCAGGGCGGGCGTTTAACGGCCTGGGAGTTGGGCGAACTCGGGGTGCCTTATCAATTGATTACCGACTCGATGGCCGCCAGCCTGATGGCCAAAGGGCAGGTGGATGCGATTTGGGTGGGGGCAGACAGGATTGCCGCTAATGGCGATGTCGCCAACAAAATCGGCACCTACTCCCTGGCGGTACTAGCGAAATTCCACGGTATTCCCTTCTACGTTGCCGCACCGCAAACCACCCTCGATCCGAACTGCCCGAACGGCGAGGCGATCCCTATCGAACAGCGCGCCGCGAGTGAAGTGACGGGCGTTGCCGGGAGCTTTGGCGCCGTGCAGTGGGCGCCGGAAAATGCCCAGGTTTATAACCCGGCCTTTGATGTGACTCCAGCCGCACTCATCAGCGGCTGGGTACTGGACAGCGGCGTGGTGACGCCAGAGCAGGTCAGCGCCGGCTACTTTGCGCGCTGAGCTTTTAGCTGCGTTTCGGTTACTGCTCAGATAACCGAGCCGAATTCCATGCTCACCGGGTCAATCAGTTGTAAAAAGGCATCGCATGCCGCTTGCCCGGCCCAGCTGTCGCAAATACTGTGCGCGCAGGCCGGTGAGGCGGCAAAGGCCATGTCCATGAAGGTGCCATCTTCGAACCTTATCAGCCGTTGGCCTCGCCATCCGTGCTGAGCAGACAGATACGTTGAGGTCATGTGTGCCCAGGCGGCCCGCATGGCCGCTTCCGTTACCCCTTCCCGAAGCCTGAAACGCCCCATTTCTATGCCGTCATTTGGTTGGATGAGGACGCCCTTATCGGCGGGTGAGGTATTGGTTTTTTCGTTAATGCTTTCAGTGCATTGCTGTGTCATCGGTTTTCTCTCTCCAGGGTTTTGGGAGTGGGCAGTGTCGCAGATTGGCCCTGTCAGTTCCTGTCAGGGGTGTGTTACCCTCACGCCATGAAAACCCTTCGTTTATTCGCTCTGCTTGATCAACTGCGGCTCGCGCGTCATCCGGTTTCTGCGGAGATACTGGCGCAGCGGCTTGGCGTTTCACTGAGAACGATTTATCGGGACATGGCTACGCTTACCCAGCTGGGTGCACCGGTGCGTGGAGAGTCGGGGCTGGGCTACCAGCTTGAAAAAGGCTATTTTCTGCCTCCGCTGCGTTTTGACCCCGATGAAGCGGAAGCCATTATGCTCGGGCTGCGGTTAGTCAGGGCTCGAGGAACCGGCGGTTTGCATGACGCCGCGGCGCGCGTTGCGGGCAAAGTGGCGGATGCGATGGGGCAGCAACGAGGCGAGCAATTTCATGACCTCCCACTACTGGCGGTGTCCCGCGAGCGCCCGGGCGAAGACCAGGCCGCACAATGGGGAGATGCGCTGAGAAAAATGATTCGTGAGCGTGTGGTTGTGGAGCTCACCTACAGTGATTTGGCTGAAAATGAGAGCTGTCGCCGCGTCTGGCCGCTGGGGCTGACTCTTTTTGATGACGCCTGGCTGCTGACCGCCTGGTGTGAGATGCGCAGTGATTTTCGCCATTTCCGCCTGGACCGGATTCGTCATCTTTCTGCGACCGGAGAACGTTTTGCTCATCAGAAGGGAAGGCGATTCCAGGATTACCTCGACCGCCTCTGAGTGGCGGTGGCAGTGGTGCGGTTATTGCCCCTCACCCTAACCCTCTCCCTCAAGGGAGAGGGAACAGATCGAGAGCGCTGCGGGCATGCCTTTCTCCCTCTCCCTGAGGGCTGAGGGATCCCCGGTACTATTACGTTTTGCAGCGATATCATTGATGAATGAGAATAAAACAGTTACAGCGATGACAGGGTCCGGCTGAAAATCGACGCAGCGTATCCGTAAGGCCGGGGCGACGCGCAGGGATGCGCGGCGAGGGCGACTTTACACGGACGTTACCTTCGCCCGTCCCCGATAAGCCTGAAGGAAGGCGCTAAGTGAACCGCGCCAGCGGCGATTTTCCTGGCCGGGAGCCCGGGTCGCCAGGGTGGTGGCGGTGAACCACCCTGGCACGTTCACGGGTTCTGGCGTGACAGAGAAGCAAAGAACATAAGGTGAACGGAATGACCATCAGAGCTGCATTTTCCCCCTCACCCTGGCCCTCTCCCTCAAGGGAGAGGGGACCGCTCGTGCACGGATTTTTTCTGGGGATCCCTCAGCCCTCAAGGGAGAGGGAACAGATCGAGAGTGCTGCGGGCCTGCCTTTCCCCCTCTCCCTCTTGGAGAGGGCAGGGGTGAGGGTGGGGCAGACAGCGCTGAAGTTGCCCCTTCTCAACAGTCTCTTACCACTTCATCTCGCCGGTGTTCACCTTTGCACTTAGCTCCAGCGAACTCTCATCCGCAAGGCCTGGATACGCCTTTTTCATGGCATCGATCACGGCTGTCGATCCTTTCTGGCTGGCCAGCGTCTGTTCGAATGTCTTCAGGTACCCATGGGTAAAGGTAATGGCCCCATCGCCTGCCGGGCGTTCACCCAGGTAGTGGCCCGGAATGACCTGCTGGGGTTTCAGCGCCTGCATTTCGCTTAATACGTTCATCCAGCCCTGGCGAATGGCCGGGGTCTGGGTATCTGCCGTCCAGACATGAATTCCTGACGCAATACCCGTTCCGCCAAGAATCGCCTTGTTCGCGGGGATCCAGACATAAGCGGCATAATCGCCCGCGTGTTTTAGCTCCAGTGATTCCCCATCAACGGTAAAGTGCGTGGTGCTGGCAACCTGCGGAACGATCAGTGTTTTTGGTGCGCCGTCCTTCATCTGCGGCCCCCAGAAGGCCAGTTTGGCGTCTTTCGTGGCCTTAATATGCTCAACCACCGCTTCAGAGGCCACCACTTTGGCCTGCGGGAAGGCTTTCACCAGCGGTTCGAGACCAAAATAAAAATCCGGGTCGCCAGAGGTAATCACAATCTCTTTTAACGTTTTGCCACGGGATTGGATGAGCTTCACCAGTGCTTCGCCATCTTTAACGCTGAACTGGGCATCAAATAGCACGGCTTCTTTCGGCCCGGAGACCAGTGTAGAAGAGACCGGGAAAATGCCTTTTTCCTGCGGGTTATAAACATCCAGTTGCAGCGGAGCAGCAAACGCCGGCGCGGCGGCCAGTGACAGTAACAGGGTGGCGGATTTTGCGTTCATGGCATTCCTTAATGGCTTAATGAAGAGAGAAGCGGATTAACCAGCGTGAAGAACGCGTCTGGTTGCCCGTAGTAACGTGAGACGGGTAACAGGGTGTATTGCCCGTCGTTATGGATGAAGACGGCGGTGGGGAAACCTTGACCGCCCGTCTGATCCATCAGCATTCGCCCGTGTTGAATGGCATTCAGCGCTTCATTTTCCGGGATTTGCCCAAGCACAATGCCCGGCGCAACGGATTGAACGATGACCGTATTAACCACGTCGGCGCGGGTAATATCCTGGCCCTTTTCGTACCACGCTTGCTGAACCGCATTCAGAAACTTCAGGTCGCTGCCGGGTGTGGCAAAGCGCTGTACAGCCAGAAGCCCACGACTGGCGGGAAGGGAGTCCAGCACAATCTCGCTGTTCACCAGCAACTGTATGCGGTAGTCGCTGCCGAAGGTCATGCCGGTTAAAACGGCAATGCGAGCATCATGTTCATGTACATGTGAAAGCCAGTCGGCATCAAGCCTTCTGCGCTGAGCGCCAATGAATAATCCCCCCGGTAAAATGTGCTGCTGTGAAAACGCCTGTGCCACACGGTTGAGCAGCGGCAGTGCGCCATAGCTCCAGCCGCAAAGCGGATCGATTATCCAGTAAAGTCCGGGTTGAAAGCTCATGTGTGATTCTCCAGTCAGTCAGTGATTACCATTCTACGGATTACGAGTTCTGCTACTATTCCTGAAACAATTCATGCTGTGTTTCATGAAACGATCAAATGGAGCGGGAATGGACAGGATAATGGCGGCAATGACCTACAACCGGATTTGCGAACTCGGCAGCCTGAGCGCAGCGGCACGCGCGTTGGGCATTTCGCGCCCGATGGTCAGCCGCTATCTGGATGAAATGGAAAAATGGGCCGGAGCACGGTTGATTCACCGCTCGACGCGGCGGCTGACGCTGACGCCTGCCGGTGAAAAAATCCTTGAGAAGACGCGTCAACTGGCCCTGTTGTCGCAGGACATTGAAGGCGACGCCACGCATCTGACGCCATCGGGTACGCTTCGGATTGCCTGCGCCCACTTCACGGCCACGCACCTGCTGGGGCCGGTGATCCCGGCATTTCTGGCGCGTTATCCGGCGTTGCGCATTGAAGTGGACATCAACAATCAGCCGGTCAGCCTGGTGGGGGAGCGCATCGACCTGGCGATTCGCATTACCAATGCCCCGGAACCCGGCGTGATCGCCCGCCTGCTGGGGGAATGTCGTTCAGTGCTGTGCGCTTCTCCGGGTTATCTGGCCCGGGTTGGGCAGCCTGAAACCCTTGACGATCTTGCTCAGCACAATTGTCTGCATTACAGCCGTTTTTCAGGGCAATCATGGTCATTTCGCGATCCGGATAAGGGCGCGGTCGCCATTGCAGTCAATGGCAATTTCAGTGCGGGCATATCGTCACTGCTGTGCGATATGGCAATGGCGGATGTGGGCCTGGCGATGGTGCCAGACATCGAAGCGCAGCCGGGGCTTAAGAGCGGACGGCTGGTCAACGTGCTGCCGCAACTGGAGCCGCAGCCGCTGGGCATTTACGGGTTATATCAATCCCGGGACCATCAGCACGCGGCGCTCGGCCTGTTTCTGGATGCTGTCAGGCAGCACCTTGCCGCCTAAGCCGGCGTCAGCGCTGCCATCCACTGCTTATGTTCGCGGTCCAGTTCCTGGGCGGTAAGATCGAGGAAGGTGTTAACTGCCGCCGGGCGATGTTTGCTGCCGGGCACCTGAATTTGCAGGGTGCGCTGGCTCAGCGACGAGTTATTAATGCTTTTAAGCGCCATGCCATCCTGCTTTGCGCGCCACAGCACGCTGAAATGGCTGCAAACCGTTACCGCGTCTGGCGTGTGGCGGGTGAAGCCATACAGCGCCGAGAAATTATTGCTGCTGAACGCCGGTTCCAGAAAGGTGCCCGCCATCCGACAGGAGAGGTCGAAAAGCTGGCGCAGCGTGGTACCCGCTTCCGGTAACACCAGCGGGTAGTGATGTAAATCCTCCATGGATACACTCGGTTGCTGCGTCAGCGGGTGCTCATCCGCCAGCAATAACAGCACCGGCGCAGGCCAGGCAGCCATAATCTCCACATCCCGTTCGGGCGCGAGACTGAACTGGAACGCCACATCACAATCGTTGCGTCGGATCCACTCTGCCACCTGCATCGCCGTACCGACCTGTAAATCAAAACTCACGGCAGGGTGCTGCTGGCGAAAACGCGCCAGTAAGCCGGGCAACAGGTCAAAGGCCATGCCATCGGTACAGGCGATACGCACCAGCGCTTTACGCACCGCTTTCAGCCCCTGGATTTCCGCCATGGCAAATTCCATATCACGCATGCTTTTGCGCACATGGTTCGCCAGAATCTGCCCGGCATCCGTCAACACCATGCCGCGCGAATGGCGTTCAAAGAGGGTGACACCCAGCCGGGTTTCCAGTTTTTGAATTTGCCGACTAATGGCGGATCCTGCCACGTAAAGCTGCTCGCTGGCGGTGCTGAGCGAGCCGGTAGTCGCCACTGCAAAAAAATAGCGTAGTTCGTTGCTTAACATAGATGAATCCTCTGCGACGCCCTGAATTTGTGCAGTGTACCCTTATCAAAAAGGCAACGCCAATTTGCGATTATTGTTATTGTGGCAAGGCTCTGTTCGGTTTAGAACAAAAAGACAACAACAGGCATTTGCGCCACCGGTAGCAAATAGCCCCTAAATAATTCGGGTTGCAGCTTGAAGTATGACGGGGAAGACAGGGTAAACAACATGACAACACAACAGATCGTTGAGCAGGCGCTGGCGTGGTTCGACAGCGGCCATTTTAAAACTACGCTTGCCAGCCGGGTGGCTATCCCCAGCGAAAGCCAGCGTACCGACCGGGATGACCAGCTCACCCGCTATTACAACGAAGCGTTTATTCCCGCGTTTCAGGCGATGGGCTTTACCACCGAGGTGATTGCTAACCCGGTGAATGCCGCCCGGCCATTTTTGCTCGCCAGCCGCGAAGAAGACCCGGCCTTGCCCACCGTGATGTGTTACGGGCACGGTGATGTGGTTTTCGGTGACGATGCACGCTGGGCGGAAGGGCTGTCGCCGTGGACGCTGGTGGAGCGTGACGGTAACTGGTACGGACGTGGTGCCGCTGATAACAAAGGTCAGCATTCGGTCAACCTCGCCGCGCTGGAGCAGGTTTACCATGCACGCAATGGGCGGCTGGGCTTTAACTGCGTCTGGCTGTGCGAAATGGGTGAAGAGATGAGTTCGCCGGGGCTGGCAGCCGTGTGCGAACAGCTTAAAGATCGCATCCACGCGGATCTGTTTATCGCCTCCGATGGCCCGCGTCTGAGCGCAGAGCGCCCGACGCTGTTCCTCGGCTCGCGCGGCTGCGTCAACTTCCGTCTGACCATCAACGCGCGCGCCAAAGATTATCACTCCGGCAACTGGGGCGGCCTGCTGAGTAATCCCGGCACGCAGTTGGCAAACGCCATTGCAAGCCTGGTGGACGGTAAAGGCGAGATCCAGATTACAGCACTGAAACCGCCAGCGTTAACGCCTGAACTGAAAACGATTCTGGCGGATATCACCCCGGCACGGGGCGAAAACGATCCTGGTACCGACCCGAACTGGGGCGAGCCCGGTTTGTCGGCGGCGGAAAAACTGTTTGGCTGGAACACCCTTGAAGTACTCTCTTTCCTGACGGGGAATCCGGCACAGCCGATGAATGCGATCCCAGGCCAGGCGACGGCAGTGTGTCAGCTACGCTTTGTCGTCGGCACCGAGTGGGAGCAGCTTGAGCAGGCGGTCCGCGCACACCTGGACGCACAGGGTTTTTCAATGGTCGCGATCAGCGAGGTGCGCGGCACGCCTGCCACCCGTTTTGACCCTACCGATCCGCTGGTCAACTGGACGCTTGAGGCGATGGCGGAGGCGACCGGCAAAAAGCCGGCTCTGTTACCCAACCTGGGCGGATCGTTACCTAACGATGTGTTCGCCGGGATTCTGGGCCTGCCGACGCTGTGGGTGCCGCACTCTTATCCTGCCTGCGGACAGCATGCGCCGGATGAACACCTGCCGATTGCTATTGCCCGTGAGGGGCTGGCGATCATGACCCGTCTATTCTGGGATCTGCATGAACGTGGCGCAGAGCTGCTGGTTCGCCACCTTGAGCATCAGAACGGAGGTGCAAAATGACCACTCTCGCCCGTGAAACAGAGCAGGGCAGCGCCCGCCCGAGCCTGATGAAAACGCTGTTCGCCACCTGTATTGGTAATGCCCTGGAGTGGTTTGATATTGCGGTTTATGGCTTCTTTGCCAGCTATATCGCTCAGGTCTTTTTCCCGACCACTAACCCGACCGTCTCGTTACTGCTGGCGTTTGGCAGCTTTGGTATCGCCTTTCTGATTCGCCCTCTCGGCGCGGTGGTGCTGGGTGCTTATGCCGATAAGCACGGCCGCAAGGCCTCACTGCTGCTCTCCATCAACCTGATGATGCTGGGCGGGGCGATGATCACCTTTATGCCCGGTTACGCCACGCTGGGTGTGGCTGCCCCGCTGCTGATTTTGCTGGCGCGCCTGATTCAGGGCTTCTCCGCAGGCGGCGAGTTCGGTAGCTCCACGGCATTTCTGGTGGAACATTTCCCGGAGCGCAAAACCTTTATTGCCAGCTGGCAGTTCGCCACCCAGGGGGCCAGTACGTTGATGGCGTCCGCGTTTGGCCTGGGTCTGGCACACTGGCTGACGCCGGAACAGTTGCTCGACTGGGGATGGCGCGTGCCGTTCGCCTTTGGTCTGCTGATTGGCCCGGTAGGGCTGTGGATCCGCCGTCATGTGCACGAACCGACGGCGTATGTTGAGATTGAGAAACCGCGTCACCCGGTGAAGCTGCTGTTTGGCTCGCAAAAGCGCTTGCTGCTGCTGGCGATCGGCCTGATGGTGGTTTCAACGGCAATCAACTACATGCTCAACTATGTGCCGACCTGGGCGACCAAAAGCCTTGGCCTGCCTGCGTCATCCGCCTACAGCGCGACCTTGCTGGCCGGGGTGATCCTCACCGTGGTCACGCCGATTGGTGGCCTGCTGGCGGAGCGTGTCGGGCGTGAGCGTCTGTTGTGGACGGCACTGGGACTGCTGGCGTTTACGCTGCTGCCTGCTTTCTGGCTGATGAGTCTCAACGTGACGCCGCTGTCGCTTTCGCTGTTGGTAGGGTGGATGGCGTTACTGAAGTCCATTTACTTCTCGACCATTCCTTCGGTGATGGCGGATATTTTCCCGGTCTCGACCCGTGCCAGCGGGATGTCCATCAGTTACAACATTGCGGTTACGGTGTTTGGTGGTTTTGCCCCATTCATCTGTACGCTGCTTATCAGCGCCACGGGCAGCCATTTTGCGCCAGGGTTCTACCTGATGGTCACCGTGTTCCTGAGCGTTGCCGCCCTGTGGCATACGCAAAAACAGCTGCGTTAATCTGCTCTCCCCTCTCTGCCCGGAGAGGGGATTTACCCCTGAACGCCGGGCCTGCGTAAAATTACCCGCGAACTGCCTTCCTCACTCTCTGCGTTTTCTTCAGCACTGTCTTTGCTGTTAGCCAGACTGTTTTCATAACGCGGCGGCGTGATGACCGGATAGAGATAACTTCCCTGCACCGTACATTGCGCAGGCTCGCTGGCCCCGGCATAAAAGAGATAGTACTGGCCGCTGTTGGGGAAGAACGTCAGCTCATCGCCGTTGCCAAATTCCGTCGCCCAGAACGGCACCCCGGCTTTGGTATGACTCTGGGTTTTACCCGAAGCCACCTGGAAATGGTCGCCCCATTTCATGGTGATGAGGTAATAGTTAAAAAAGGAGACGGTCATCTGACCGCGCGGCGGGCAGTTAAGCTTGATGGCACTGTCTGCCTGTGCTGCCATGGCGGGTAAAGTGAGTAACAATAAAAACAGGGAGTATTTCACGCATCCATTCTCGTGGGCATAACGTCAGGAGCATGGATCCTACGGCGTCTGGCCGTCGCCTGACCAGCATCAAGCTGTTACATCTCCCCATAAAGTTAATCAAAATATGACGTTGGGATTATTTGTTCGTTAGTTATAGCTAATATGGCCGTTTGCGAAAGCGTATCGTGGTGATGAATATCCCTTTCGGGGGATGAATGTGCAAAAAGAGAGAGCCCGTGATGGACATGAATTTTATCTGGCTGAGTATCGTCAGCCTGATGCTGATGGCAATTGCCATTCCGCTGCTTATGCAGAAGGTGAAACCGAACCGTTGGTATGGTGTTCGCACCGGACGAACGCTGAATGATGAGGGGCTCTGGTACCGCACCAATCGTCTGTACGGCATCACAATGCTGGTTGCGGGCGGGGCGTTTTTTGTGTTTTCAGCTCTGCTGGGGAACTGGCAGCCGGGTGAAGATAATCAGAAGATAAGCCTGGTGCTGTTTATGCTCGAAGTGCTGATTCCGGTGTTTTTTACTCAGGTAAGAGCGAGAGCTCTGGGGCGGAAATGATGCTCATGATGTGCCCATTAGGGGCTGAGGAATCCCCAGTAATATTCCGTATTGCAGCGATAACACTGCACAATGAGAATAAAACTGTCACCGCGATGACAGGGGCCGGCTGAAAATCGACGAAGCGTATGCGCTAGCCCTGAAAGGGTGAGCCCCAGGGATGGGGCGAATAGTGGACCGCGCCAGCGGCGATTTTCCTGGCCGGGAGCCCGGGTCGCCAGGGTGGCGGCGGTGAACCGCCCTGGCACGTTCACGGGTTCTGGCGTGACAGAGAAGCAAAGAACATAAGGTGAACGGAATGACCATCAGAGCTGCATTTTCCCCTCACCCTAACATTGAAGATTGGCTGTGGGAAATATCGGGAATGTAACACGAGCAGAGGCTACCGGATCCTGTATTCAGTCGATGCGGAAGTCATCACTGTCCATGCTGTTCTGGCCCAAAAACAGGATATAAAGCAACTGCTATTTAAGCGCCTCTTACTCATGTAAAGACGCTTATCTGGTTATCCGACTTTCGAGTAATCCATGACATCTGATTGCTCCACTACCCGCAAAAATGGCAGAAGGACACCCGCTTACACACATGGCCCGGTCGCACAGCCGTACATCATCACCAGCGGGAAAATAGGGATCATGAGTGGTGCCAGATAACTGACCTTCTGCTCGGTCTTGTCGGTAATCATTACCGTCACGGGAGGATCCAATTTGGTCGCGCCAGTGGTGCGATAATGCAAGCTCCCATCATAAGAACCCCTGGCTTTAAAGATCGCCACCAACGTTTTTCCGGACTCCATAACGTGTGCGTTGTAGTGGTACTTGAGTCGGTCAGCCTGCGCGGGGGTGAGCTGGGTTGCATCGACAATCGCGCGATACTCCGCTGTAACATCTTTATCTTTCACCACAAAGTACACCGCTACGCCGGGGCTTTTATCACCGAACTCGTCATAAAATGCTTTGTAATCGTTATACACATCGCGCGTCTTATCACGTTGAAAGACATAGCCGTACTTGTCAGACAGGACGGTAATATTATTCTCCGTGACCCGCAGGTAAGTGAGGGTATCCTCTTTCGGCATCGGTGTTGTTAATGTGCAACCAGCCAGCACCATCATCATCAGCATCAATACAATTTTCTTCATTGTCTCTTCCATGTGAATCGATCTTTATTGGGTGAGAAGTATAGATCGTGCAGAATTGAGGGGAAGAGGGGCTACGGGAATGGGTAGGGGCTCTGTTTGCGGCGAGTCTCTCGGGTTAAGCGGATTCGCTTTTGCCCATTTTTATCAAAGTAACGCTCAGGCCAGATGGTTTCAGGTGAGACTTCAAGTGCTTGCGCGATGATCATTTCACCTTTTGGCCATGGGCGATGCAGGGCATTCGCCAGCGTGGATGATGAAAGTCCTGCACTGCGAGAAAGCGCTGCCAGGCTTATACCACGTTTTTTTAGCCCAGCCAGAATGTCCGCCGTGTGCCAGTTCCGTTCGTTCATCGTGTTCTCCTTTCACTATGCTGTTAAGGATTCGATTATCCTATTTTGGGATAAAAAGGCAATGAGCAGATATTCGATTTCAGGATAATTTCAAGGAATCGATGCCATGGCCTCCGTCTACTCAGAAGAGTATCAACTCGTAATCAATGCTCTGAAAGATGCCCGCAAAGCCCGTGGCATCACGCAGATTCAACTCGCTGAAGCTCTTGGCAAACCACAGTCATTTATCGCTAAAGTTGAAAATGGTGAGAGAAGGTTGGATGTGGTGGAGTTTGTGCATCTGGCGAGGTTGGTGGGGGTAGATGTGGGTGCGGTAGTACAGACCTTGTTTGAAATGAAGTAATCCAGAATCCCACCTGCGACTTGATAGAGGCAAGTGGGATATGCTCTCAGTGCACTATTTATTGTTCTGGGGAAAGGGATGTTTTTAGTTTCATATTATAAGGAATGATTCCACAAGGGCTGAGGAATCCCCAGTAATCTTACGTTTTGCAGCGATAACACTGCGCAATGAGAACACAACAGTCACCGCGATGACTGGGTCCGGCTGAAAATCGACGAAGCGTATCCGCAAGGCCGGGGCGACGCGCAGGGATGCGCGGCGAGGGCGACTTTACATGGATGTTACCTTCGCCCGTCCCCGATAAGCCTGAAGGAATACGCTAAGTGGACCGCGCCAGCGGCGATTTTCCTGGCCGGGAGCCCGGGTCGCCAGGGTGGTGGCGGTGAACCACCCTGGCACGTTCACGGGTTCTGTTGCTACAAAAAAGCATGGAACATAAGGTGAACGGAATGACCATCAGAGCTGCATTTCCCCCTCACCCTAACCCTCTCCCCGGTGGGGCGAGGGGACTGTCCGTGCATACATTTTTTCTGGGGATTCCTCAGCCCACAAGGGAGAGGAGTAAATGTCACGCCAGTCTCGGATACCCGTCCGCAATGGCATCGCCGGTAAACTGGGCAATCCAGCCTTCCGGGTTGTCGAAGATGCGGATGGCGGTGAAATTCGGCTCTGAGCCCATATCAAACCAGTGCGGGGTGCCGGCGGGCACCGAGATCAGGTCGTTTTTTTCGCACAGCACCTGGTAGACCTCGTTGCCGATGTGCAGGCAAAACAGCCCGGCACCTTCCACAAAGAAGCGGACTTCATCTTCGCCGTGGGTGTGTTCGTTGAGGAATTTGGCACGCAGCGCTTCTTTCTGCGGGTTATCGGCGCGCAGGCTGATGACGTCCCAGCTCTGGTAGCCTTTTTCTTCAACCAGCCTGTCGATGGCGTGCTGATAAGCGGTAATCACCGTTTCCGGTGACGGGTCAGCGCCCAGGTCGCGGTCGGCTTCCCAGCGCTCAAAGCGAACGTCCTTCGCGTTCAGCTTCTGCTGAATCTCGGTGGCGTCGGTGCTCTGCCAGGTTGGCTGGCTGGCGTCCTTGTCTGAATAAATGGTCAGTGCGCTCATGAGGGGATCTGCTCCGGCTTAATATGGTCGAAAGAGGGAACCTGGTGATGATGGCTGGCGGCGTCATTGTCGCCACGAATCAGCTGTACGGTACGCAAACCGGCCGCTTCGGCGGCGTCCAACTCCTGGTGGATATCAGAGAGGAACAGGATCTGCGCCGCAGGAACGCCCAATTGTTCAGCAATATTGCGATACGACTGCGCTTCGCGCTTCGCCCCCACCAGGGTGTCGAAATAGCCGCTGAACAGATGAGTAATATCACCTTCGTCGCTGTAGCCAAATAACAGTTTTTGCGCTGCTACGGAGCCAGAGGAATAAACATATAAATCAATGCCTTTGGCTTTCCATTGCTCCAGAGCAGGCAGAACATCCGGGTAAAGATGGCCGGTGAAGTCGCCGTTAACATAACCGTCACGCCAGACAATCCCCTGCAGGGCTTTCAGCGCCGTCGATTTACGATCTTCATCCATAAACGCCAGCAAGGTATCAAGCAGGCTGGCGGTGGAGGCATCGGGTTGGCCGATCTCTTCGCGCAGATTGTCGAGGATGGTTTTCACCGGCTCACCATATTGCTGCGCAGCGAGAAGCGCCGGCAGGCGTTCGCGGGCGTAAGGAAATAACACGTTGTGCACAAAGCGGATATCGCTGGTGGTGCCTTCAATGTCGGTTACAATCGCTCGGATCATCATTTCTCCAGCAGCCGTCGCTGCATTTCGCATTCAAACAGGAATTCCAGCCCTTCGAGGTGTCGACGGGCTTCCGCCACATCACGCCCCCAGCAGGTCAGACCGTGACCCCGCAGTAAAAAGCCGTAGTTAAGCGGGCGCGTTTGCGCATAATGCGCGATTTGGCGGGCGAGGGCATCAATATCCTGAGAGTTATCGAAAATAGCAATCGGCACGGTATCAAGATGCGTCGTTTGCCCCCGCAGGGATTTTTGCATTTCAAAGCCGCTGATGAGCAACTCCGGCGCCCGCTCCACGCGAGACAGTACCGTGGCATTGACCGTGTGAACATGCAACACGGCAGCGGCATCCGGGAACAGGCGATAAATCAGCGTATGCAATCCGGTTTCCGCCGACGGTTTACGCCCGGATGGCGCGTGGTTGTCGGCAATGGAGACCTGCAGAAAATCGGCGGGAGTCAGGCTGCCTTTATCTTTGCCGGATTCACTCAGCCAGCACCATTGTGTATCTTCGCGCACCGACATGTTGCCACCGGTTGCGGGGGACCACCCCTTCTGACCAATCCAGTGACAGGCGTGAACGAGTTCTTGAAGTTGCAGGTTATCAGTCATGGTCTTCCTTTATGCGCACGACGTGGCGCGTGGGGAGGCATATTATTATGATTTAGACGTCTAAGCGTCTTGATTGCCAAATACTAACATCGTGTTATAGTGGCAGCAACACCAGTATTACTAGCAGGCAGGCCTCAATGAGCGACAACACACTGATTCCGCAGAGCAAACTTCCCGCCCTCGGCACTACCATTTTCACGCAGATGAGCGCCCTGGCACAGCAGTACCAGGCAATTAACCTCTCGCAAGGGTTCCCGGATTTTGACGGCCCGCGCTATTTGCAGGAGCGCCTGGCGCACCATGTGGCACAGGGGGCGAATCAGTATGCGCCGATGACCGGCGTGCAGGCGCTGCGTGAGGCCATTGCCGATAAAACAGAAGAACTTTACGACTACAAACCGGATGCGAACACTGAAGTGACGGTCACCGCCGGTGCAACGGAAGCCTTATATGCAGCCATCACTGCGCTGGTGCGTAAGGGGGATGAAGTTATCTGTTTTGACCCAAGCTACGACAGCTACGCCCCGGCGGTGGAGCTTTCCGGCGGCGTGCTGAAACGGATTGCCCTGCAGCCGCCGCATTTTCGCGTGGACTGGCAGGCATTCGCTGCGCTGCTGAGCGATAAAACGCGGCTGGTTATCCTTAATACGCCGCATAATCCATCCGCAACGGTATGGCGCGAAGAGGATTTTTCGGCCCTGTGGCAGGCGATCGGTGAGAAAGAAATCTATGTGCTGAGCGATGAAGTTTATGAACACATCTGCTTTGCAAAAGAAGGACATGCCAGCGTGCTGGCGCATCCGCAGCTACGCCAGCGGGCGATTGCGGTTTCATCCTTCGGTAAAACCTTCCATATGACCGGCTGGAAAGTGGGTTACTGCGTGGCACCGGCTGCCATCAGTGCTGAACTGCGCAAAGTGCATCAGTACCTGACCTTCTCGGTCAACACACCCGCGCAGTTGGCCCTGGCAGATATGCTGCGTACCGAGCCGGAACATTATCGCGAACTTCCGGCGTTTTATCAGGCCCGCCGCGATGTGCTGATTAATGCGCTGAGCAGCAGTCGGCTGGAGATTCTCCCTTGCGAGGGCACCTACTTCCTGCTGGCCGATTACAGCGCCATTTCCAGTCTTGATGACGTGAGTTTTTGCCAGTGGCTGACCAAAGAGGTCGGCGTGGCGGCGATTCCGCTGTCGGTCTTCTGTGCCGACCCCTTCCCACATAAACTGATTCGTCTGTGCTTTGCGAAACAGGAATCGACGCTGTTGGCGGCGGCAGAGCGGTTGTGCAAACTCTGAATGATGTTATTTAACCGTCCACGCACGTGAGAATCGGCGGCCTGCGAAGAGTTCTGTCAGGCCGTTGATCTGTTTCAGACGCAGCACTTCATCGCTGTCCATTCCCAGCTCCTTGCCAATTCGCTCTTCATCCCAGCCAGATCGCGTTAATTCGCGCACAATTTCTGACATTTCGCTGATTTGATGACGCCCGCGTGCCCGGTTGTGGCGAATGGTGGATGCCATGCGGTCGGTTTTGCTGGAACGTTCGCGATTCAGGCAGGTTACCGGCAAATAGCCTAACAGCTGTCTTTTAAGCGATGCCCGGGTTTTGCCCAGTTCGTGGCGATGAAACCCATCGACAATCTCAAAGTGATCCGGCGTATCTTCCTGCACGACGATCGGCTGAGTAAAGCCATCTGCTTCAAGGGATTTAAGTAACAATCTTTTTTCTGGCGGGGCGACGTTATTTGGGTTGTAGTCGTTAGGCGAAACTTTACTGCTCTTAACCCACAACACACAATCGACAGGCTGATCGCTAAACGGGCTATGCTCATGCAGCAACCGACGAAAATCATTGATTGCACTGATGCGTTCTTCCACCGCCAGGGTGTTCAGAAAGTCATTCAGAGCCTGCATTAATTGCTGTTGCATAAAATTCCCCATTCCTTGCGTTTCAATGCGATTCGGTCGTGATAGCGCTGATAGGTGCTCGTCTTTGTCGGGCTAAAGGAAAGCGCCCGGCACCAGTAATCATTGTTAAGTAATACCTTGCAGATACGTCGCCAGGAGGGAATATCTTTCGCTCCCGCATCGTTAGATTGTGTGTCAGGAATTGAGGAGATGCCCTGTTTTTCATACCACCGTAAATAGACCGCGATTTTATTGCGATAGTGCTCAGCGGTCTGTTCAGGCATGCTGTCGAGCAGCAGTAAAGCATATTCACGCCAGCTCAGATGGTCAGGTTTGAGAAGTTTGCGGTGCCCATAAAACTGATTATCCTGGCCGGCATAGATCCCGCCGCTGCTGACGCCGCTCACGCGTTCACACATAATGGCCCAGCGTTCAGGTTCAATGACGTGATATAGCCACAGACCCTGGCGCTGTTCCGGGCCAAAAGGTTCGCAAATGCGCATATAACGTGCCGGGACACCCGCCTGATACATCAAATCATAAAGTGGGTTATAGGGTGTTTTGGTTTTGCCAAACCAGGTCCAGATATCGGCAGTTTTCCAGTCATAGATAGGGTAAACGTACCAGGCATGGCCTCGGGGGGCCGCTGTAGTCCAGGGTTTATCATCGGCAAACCGCATTTTCCGCGCAGACGCAATAGACATAAAACGGTTGTAGGACTCATCCGCCCGGATGCCAATCAACATGGCGGCGGGGCGATTATTGGCAAACCAGTCAGCAAATTTGCCGACAAAGGCCTCAAAGGTCATTCCCTGTTCATAAAAAGACAACGTATTGGGTTGTGTGATGGCGTGCTCAGGGGGCTGACGCACCCATTCCGCTCCCGGTTCCCAGCATTGCCAGGTGGGAGAGAATTGCGACAGCCCGTTTTGCGTGGTGAGCGGCAACGCAACCCAGTAGAAGCGTTCGATAACGTCCTGAAAGTCCACCCGCATTTGTTCGACATACGTGATGGTGTAATTAAATTGCGCTTCCCAGTCGATAAATAAAACGCTGAATTTCTTATTGTGTTTTCGGGCGATTTGCGCCGTTAAGTTCAGCAATATACTGGAATCTTTTCCGCCAGAAAAAGAGACACATACTTTTGAAAAATTTTCTAATGTCCAGGTGATTCTTTCTATGCTAGCTTCCAGAACGTCCTGTTCGAGGATCTGCTTTTGAATATGCATCGTCAATGATTCCTGATTGACCGAAAGGTTTAGCAGAGAATGATAAAGAAATTAATCGAAGAGTTAACCTTTAATTTTTCATATAATTCAGTGGTATAACATTCATGAATGTCTGGTATTATTTTATGCGTAGAATTTATCAAACTGTCTATTTTTTGTAAAACAGGTTATTCCAGTTTGCAGAATGTAACTATGATTGTCATTCTGCTTCTGAAGCATAATTCTCATCAATAAATTCATTCCTGCTAAATTTTCATGATAAATAATTCCCTGGCGTCACGGGGTATCTATAACTCAGGCGTGATGAAAAATGCGGGATTTATGTTTTTCTTCAATTATTCATTAAATAAATGGATTTCAGCGGGTCATCTCATTTTGCAGGGGTGTAATTTTAGTTACGATTTTTAACAGTCAGGTAGCGGCTGAACCTCTGCACGTACGCATTTACCTTAAGCTCCAGACTGGAAAGGCGTCGTGAAAGTGCGTTTATTAACCCATTAAGCGCCACGACGGTGAAACCTATCACAATCATAGGCAGTAACTGGGGGGTACACATTGTTATACGCGCGCGAGAGTGTTCTAATCCCCACCGTCAGTGTGACAACTTATCGCATGTCGCATGAGACCATGCCAGCATGACTGGCGCTGAAGCACCCATGGGTCTTTCAGGTATCAAGCCACCCGTGAGGTGGCTTTTTTGTTTCTCGCGGTGCGGCTGGACCTTTATCAGCTTCACCGAATGTTCATGTACGGTTTATTAAACAGTTTTGTGCGGGTTGTTAGCTAACGCTTATTGATTTGATAATGCAAACGCATTAGCCGGATCACAAAAATTTCGTTAACTTACACCTCAACGAAAACACGGAGGAAGTACAGATGTCTTTAATCAACACTAAAATCAAACCTTTCAAAAACCAGGCGTTCAAAAACGGTGAGTTCGTAGAAGTTACTGAGAAAGATACCGAAGGCCGCTGGAGCGTGTTCTTCTTCTACCCGGCTGACTTCACCTTCGTATGCCCGACTGAACTGGGTGACGTTGCTGACCATCATGAAGAGCTGCAGAAACTGGGCGTAGACGTTTACTCTGTTTCTACTGATACCCACTTTACCCATAAAGCATGGCACGGTAGCTCTGACACCATCGCAAAAATCAAATATGCGATGATCGGCGACCCGACTGGCGCCCTGACCCGTAACTTTGAAATCATGCGTGAAGACGAAGGCCTGGCTGACCGTGGCACCTTCATCGTTGACCCGCAGGGTATCATCCAGGCTATCGAAGTTACCGCTGAAGGTATCGGCCGCGACGCATCTGACCTGCTGCGTAAAATCAAAGCAGCACAGTACGTAGCGTCCCACCCAGGCGAAGTGTGCCCGGCTAAGTGGAAAGAAGGCGATGCGACTCTGGCTCCGTCCCTGGACCTGGTCGGCAAAATCTAAAATTTCCGTCGCCTTTCGTGCCATAGCGGCGTTGGCGTCACCTGCTCGCCCCGGTCACTTACTGATGTAAGCTCCCGGGGACTCTCAGGCTAGCCACCTTGCTCTGACGCGAAATTCTCGGAAATTGACGTCTAATATCGGGTGCTGTTTTGCACCCGATTTTTATCCCACGCACCATGATTCAAGTTGCATTGAAGCCGCCGTAATAAGGCAGCTTGCATGATGATGTTTTAAGCCCAGGAGATTAAAAATGCTCGACACAAACATGAAAACGCAGCTCAAGGCTTACCTTGAGAAACTGACTAAGCCTGTTGAGCTGATTGCCACGCTGGATGACAGCGCCAGATCGGCAGAAATCAAGGAACTGTTGGCTGAGATTGCTGAACTGTCAGACAAAGTCTCTTATAAAGAAGATAACACGCTGGCCGTGCGCAAACCGTCGTTCCTGATTACAAATCCAGGTTCACACCAGGGTCCGCGCTTTGCTGGCTCGCCGCTGGGCCATGAATTTACTTCACTGGTGCTGGCGCTGCTGTGGACCGGTGGTCATCCGTCGAAAGAAACACAGGCACTGCTGGAGCAGATCCGTGATATCGAGGGTGATTTCGAGTTTGAAACCTATTACTCACTGACCTGCCACAACTGCCCGGACGTGGTGCAAGCCTTTAACCTGATGGCCGTGCTCAACCCACGTATCAAGCATACGGCGATTGATGGTGGCACCTACCAGAATGAAATCACTGACCGTAATGTGATGGGCGTTCCGGCGGTGTTTGTTAACGGTAAAGAGTTCGGTCAGGGGCGTATGACGCTCGCCGAAATCGTTGCCAAAATTGATACCGGTGCAGAAAAACGTGCGGCGGAAGAGCTGAACAAGCGTGATGCGTATGATGTGCTGATTGTCGGTTCTGGTCCATCCGGTGCGGCGGCGGCTGTGTACTCAGCACGTAAAGGTATTCGTACCGGTCTGATGGGTGAGCGTTTTGGTGGTCAGGTGCTGGACACCGTAGACATCGAAAACTACATCTCCGTGCCGAAGACGGAAGGCCAGAAGCTGGCGGGCGCACTGAAAGCACACGTATCTGAATACGATGTCGATGTGATTGATTCGCAGAGTGCGACCAAACTGACGCCGGCTGCGGTGGAAGGTGGCCTGCATCAGATTGAAACGGCGTCGGGTGCCGTGCTGAAAGCGCGCAGTATCATCATTGCGACCGGGGCAAAATGGCGCAACATGAACGTGCCCGGCGAAGATCAGTATCGCACCAAAGGGGTCACCTACTGCCCGCACTGCGACGGTCCGCTGTTTAAAGGTAAACGCGTGGCGGTCATCGGCGGCGGTAACTCCGGTGTGGAAGCGGCCATCGATCTGGCGGGTATCGTGGAACATGTCACCCTGCTGGAGTTTGCGCCAGAGATGAAAGCTGACCAGGTACTGCAGGATAAAGTGCGCAGCCTCGGTAACGTCGACATCATTTTGAATGCGCAGACCACCGAAGTGAAAGGCGATGGCAGCAAGCTGACTGGCCTTGAGTACCGGGATCGTGTGAGCGGTGATGTGCACCACATCGCGCTGGCAGGGATTTTCGTGCAGATTGGTTTACTGCCGAACACCACCTGGCTGGAAGGTGCGATTGAGCGCAACCGCATGGGTGAAATCATCATTGATGCGAAATGTGAAACCAGCGTCAAAGGTGTGTTCGCCGCCGGTGACTGCACCACCGTGCCGTACAAACAAATTATTATCGCCACTGGCGAAGGTGCGAAAGCCTCTCTGAGCGCATTCGATTACCTGATCCGCACCAAGAGTGCATAAAAAGAAAGTAAGACAAGTCCAAATAATTCGAGTTGCATGAAGCCAACGCCCAGGCAGCTCGAAGAATGAAGGGACTACACCTGCAATAATCAAGAGGCTGCCCCAGGGCAGCCTCTTTTTTTATCGCACAACCAGCACCGGAATGTGGGCGTGTCGCACGACGCTTGAGGCATTCGACCCCATTAAGTGGGTCGAAATGGAAGGGTTACGGGAACCAATCACCACCATATCAGCCTTCAACTCTTCGGCCATTTCATTGACCACATCTCGCACGCTGCCCAGACGAACATGAATTTTGATCCGTTCAGGGTTAATAGAGAAATGGCTGACCATCGTATTCAGCCTCGTTTGCGCTTCGGTCTGGAGATGTTCTTCAAAACGACGAATATCGGCGGCAAAACGGTGCAGGCTTAAACTGGCGGAAGCGGGCAGGACATGCAGTAGATGAATCACTCCCGTATCCTGGGCGAGGAACTCAGCATGGCGCACGGCTTTGTCGCTTAACTCCATTTCGAATACATCAACCGGCATGATAATTGTCTGATACATAAACGCGTCTCCCTGTAGGTTATGTCCTGTGTATTGCAGCACAAACAGCAGCGTAATTTTGTAAGGTCACTGGCAATTATTTACTTTGTAGATGAATTATCGATGAAATATCTGCTTTTTTAGCGAAATGACAGGGCATTCTACCGATGGCGTTCCAGATAGAGCACCGCTGCGACGACGACCGCGACGATGAGAAAATAAATGAGCGTGATGAGGGCAATCTCGTTCATACACGAACCCGGAGCAAGATCCTGTAAACAACGTTAGGATCAAACGCGGCGCGAAGAAATGCGACATTCGGGTGAGTGAACGGGAAGAGGATGCAGCACGCATCCTCTAAGCGCGGGGAGGGAGTGAATCAGAGAAGGTATTCGCCAGCCGCTTCGGGTTGGTACACCAGCTCAAGCACCTCAAGGTCGGTCGCGGTACCGCCAGGTAATTCCCAATGAATGCTGTCACCCACGCGCAAACCTAACAGCGCGGCGCCCACCGGCGCAAGAACGGAAAGCTGGGCAGCGCTGTCGGTCATCTTTGTCGGGTAAACCAGCGTGCGCGTGCGTGTTTCGCCACTTTTCAGCTCACGAAACGTCACGGTACTGTTCATGGTGACAACATCGGCAGGCATCGCTTCAGGCGCACACATCTGCGCACGATCCAGCTCGGTGTTTAACGCCTGGGCGACGGGCAGGTTCGCGTATGCCGGTTTCTCCAGCAGGCGGTCGATACGCTCAGCGTCGAGTTCGTTGATGATAATGGCAGGTCTGGACATCTCTTACTCCATGTCTTAGGCGGCGTTGTGCCCGATTGATCCAAAGAAAAACCCTCGCCGTCGGGCAGCGAGGGTTTAGCAGATCCGATGATACTGAGAGTGAGGGCAAGTTTGAAGTGACTAAGCTCACATTTGGCGGGTTTATGAGTTAAGGGCCCGCGAATGGCAGATCAATAGCCCAGACTGTCGATAATAAACGCCTCTCCACAGTTGCCCGGATGGGGCTGAGCGCGAAAACTGAGCGGCGAAAGTGGAGCATTCACTGAAGCGGCATCCAGGGTAAATTGCAGTTCGGTAATATAGGCGGGGTTGCCACTGCAACTTAATTTAATGGACTTAATGCTGCTGTCGCCCCAGGATTTGGCTACCGCGGCATCGAAATCACGACGGGTCACGCGTTTGCCGTAATTATCTGCCAGAAAAGCGCCTAACGGACTCTGCTTCACTTCCTGATTCATGCGCACCATCACGCCAAACCAGGCATCCGGATCAAAACCAAAGCAGACGCCATGTTTGGCGTATTCATAGCGCTCAAGGCAGGACTTGCCTCCTGAACCCGGCATGACAGCGTTGAGTTTATTGGCCATCTCCAGCGATAAGCCTGTCTCTTCCGCCGCGCATTTTCGGCTGGCTTTCGCTTCCGGCATATTGGGGATAGGGCGGCTGGCACAGCCGTAGCGCATCCAGCGATTATTATCGACGCCCCGCGCGGCGATAGATTTCGGCAGGCTCGGCCAGAGGCCGTGTACGGTAAGGTAATCACTTTTCTGCGGCGAATCTTTTTGGAGACGACATTCGTCCGGCTCCCGGTTGCCCCGATCGTGCTGGCTCTGGCAGAATCCGGTTTGCCACGACAGCGCCAGTACATAGCGGTCGAAATCACCGTAGCTTTTGGGAACAAGCGGTTCGGCGTGGGCTGAGGTGAGCGAGAGGATCGCCACAGCGACGCTAAGGCTGGCGACGAGACCCTTTCTTAACATTGATAGTCCTGATACATACGGTGAGATAATTGCTGGCAGTTATTAAAGCACAAAAAGCGCCGGGCGGGCGCTTTTTGCTTACAGGGCAGAGCGATACTTAACGAACGGCGGCGCCGGGCACCAGAATTTCCGTGGCAATAATGACCACAATCAGGCCGACAAGCACGGGTACGGACGTGCGTTTCACCACTTCGAAGGGGGAGATGTTTGCCATCCCTGCGACCGCAACCACCACGCCCGAGACCGGCGAAATGGTTCGGCCAAGGTTAGAGGCTTGTAACATCGGAATCGACAAGTAGGCTGGGTTGATGGCGGATTCGTGCGCCAGCTTTGGGATCATCTCAACAAACGCATAAAACGGCGCGTTACCTGAGCCGGTGGTCATCGCTGCCAGCATGGTGAGGATCACCAGCACCAGCATCAGAATGATACTGGCTGATCCAAAGGAGGTGGCGATAGAGATCAGGCTCTGGATAAAGCCGATGGTGCTAAGCCCCTGGGCGAAGACGCCTGCGGCAACCAACAGCATCACCACGCCGGCGAACGCATCGGCCATGCCCCGGTAAGCCACTTCCAGACCGGAGAAAACATTTTGCGTGTTGAAGCCACGGAAGAACTCCAGCACCGCCGCCAGCAGCATGCAAATGACCAGGATTGTGATGATGTGCAGTTCCGGGCCCCATTTACCATCAAAAATCAGCACCCCGATGATCGGCGTAAACGGCAGGATGGCGTAAAAGGCCGGAGCTTTGGTGGTGATGTCTTTAACGTCGAGAATTTCGGCAGTGATATTCTCTTTTTTATCTAAATAGCGCTGCCAGAAAAAGTGAGCAATCGCCATCGCTATAATGGCGGCAATAGAGATAGGCAGAGTGGTTTTAAAGGCAAAATCGACCAGCGGCATTTCTGCGGCTTTAGCTGCCAGCACCACATCCCCTGAGGTTGGCGATAAAATAATCGCTGCCGGAGAGGCGCAAATTGCTGCTGCCGCACCACGACTTATTCCCACGTTGACCATGACCGGGAACAGCGTCGCCATTAATAATACGCCAAGCCCGGTGGCCGACGAAACGGCCAGCGACATTAAGCAGGCGACAAAATAGGCGGCAATCATCAGTAAATAAGGTGAGTTTATAAAACGCAGCGGACGGGAAGCCAGTTTAACGACCATGTCATTGGCGCCAATGTGCGTCATATACGCCGCGAATCCGCACAGCATCATGATCATCATGCCAAGGTCGCCACCACGGCTCATCAGCAGAATTTTCACGTACTCTACAATGTCGGTGGCGGTGTAACCGGTGCTGGTGGCGCTGCCGGGCAGGACTTTATGCCCCATAATGGCGCTGATGATCAGCAGCGTCAGGCCGCCGACAAAGAGCACGCCGGTTGCCGAGTAACCTTTGATGATATAGCGTGCGACACCGACAATAACGGCGACGCCAATGAGTAGTTCAATAAACGTTAACATAATGTTCTGGATCCCAGGATAAAGGTCAGAGAAAACAGCAGCGGGAAAACGAAAAAACGCAATGTGCCGAAGAACGGTCAGCAAGTAGATGATTAAAATCAAGGAAGGATCGTTTTTAGAATATAAACGTGTAAATTTAACCGAAGGATACAAATTAACCGAAAACGCAGGTCTGCTTACCTGCTTTAATGTGAAAGAATTAACCCTATAAAAGAAAATAAAAAGTTAATGATATTCGTGTATTAAGTTATCGATTCATTCACCACGTAAATTAATTAAAAAAGCCTTTAAAAATAAAAAAATGGGTGCCTATACTCAGCCCGTTTCCTGTTCATCACTGGGTCATTATGCACATTGGTTGGGTAAGTCGACTTCGCGCAATGAAGCGGCATCTTATGATGCTGCTGATGGCGTTTGGCTGGCTGTTGATCCAGAGTCAGGTGGCGATAGCTTCACATGATTGCGACCTTGATGTGCAGGGCGCGACGGTCATGACCCAGCATTACGATCACATGATGACTGGCGATGTGATGAATAACAGTGCGATGCCACAACCGGTACACGCCATGAAGGCACCGTTGTGTGATAAGCACTGCATCCCTGATGTCGCGCAAAAAGAGACCGGGCATCCGCCACTGGTGGCGTTGCCTGTTAACCTGATTCTCGCTGTTGCGGACCCCGTCTGTGTTGATACGGCGCAGGAAGGATGGGCACTCACCCCACCGGCTATTGGCCCCCCGGCCGCCATTCGCTTCTGTCGATTCAGAGAATAAAACCTGTTAATTCGTTGAAATTTCATTCTTTTACGATTAACAGGAGTTCTGACATGCGTTCTTATCTTCTTTGCTTGCTGGCCGCAGTGCTGGCTACCCTTTCCGTCTCCACTGTCCAGGCGGCTGAGATGAACCACACCATGCATCACGACATGTCGCGGCACGCGGCGATGCAGGCACCGGTTTACCACTCGCAGGGCATTATCAAAAAAGTCACCCCGCAGGCCGTTTCTATTTCCCACCAGGCTATCCCGGACCTCAACTGGCCACCGATGACCATGCAGTTTGCGCTGCCGCAAGGTGTCGACTTGCCTGAACTTCAGGTAGGACAGAAGGTCGATTTTACCTTCAGCCAGCATGAGCGCGGCTACCAGATCGTTTCTCTGACACCACAACATTAATTGGGGAAATGATGAAACGATTCTCACTGAGCCTCCGGCTGAGTGGGGTTGTGTTGGGTGTGATGTGCTCCGCCGCGCAGGCGGAGTCATTGACGCTGATGCAAACCCTTTCCGCTACGGAGCACTATTCCGCTGAGCTGTCTGCCCGCCGCAATGAGGCCCAGGCGCTGGACGCAATGTCAGACTCGGCCCGCCAGCTCCCTGATCCCAAGCTGAAATTCGGGATTGAAAACCTGCCCGTGCAAGGCAGTAACGACCGCCGCTTTACCCGGGAAGGCATGACCATGCAGCGGGTGGGCGTGATGCAACAGTATGTCAGTTCAGACAAGCGCGATCGCAAAGCCGATACCCTGCTGGCACAGGCGCAAAGCGTGAAGGCCAAATCTGCCGTCACCCGCGCCACGCTTCAGCGGGATGCGGCTCAGGCCTGGCTGGATCTGGCTTTGTCGACGCGCGCCTTGCAAACCGCCCGTCAATTGCTGGCAGAAACGGCTGCCCAGCAGGGGGCGCAAAAGGCCAGCGTCGGCGCAGGTAATGCCGCCCCTGATAGCGTGCTCACCTTTCAGATTGGGCTAAACGCGATGCGCGACAAGGTGACTCTCGCCGAACGTGACGTGCAGCTTGCAAAGGCACGTCTGACCCAATTAACCGGGCAATCGGTCACCGCTGCCCGTGGCCCCCTTCCGCGTTATCAACGTTTGCCTGCCGATGAACACACGCTGGAAAGCGGCGTAAGTCAGCACCCGGAAATGGTGGCGGCAGCCAGCGAGGCGAACAGTGCCAAAGCGCAGTCGGCGCAGTCGGCGATAGCAGCCATCCCGGATGTGGAGGTGGAGGTCTGGTACGGGCGACGCGCTGAAGGTTACGAAGATATGGCAGGCGTGATGGTCACCGTTGATTTACCGCTGTTCACCTCAATGCGCCAGGACAAAGATCACGCCGCTGATATTTCCCGCACGATGCAGGCTAACGACCAGCTTGCGCTCATCGAGCGCGAACATGTCGCACAGGTGCAGTCGCTCATCGCGCAATACCACGCTGCACAGGCGCTATGGATGCGCCAGAAAGAGGACGTGTTGCCGTTGGTACATAAGCGGGCTTTGCTGATGGCCGCCCAGTATCGCAGCGGGCAAAGCCAGTTATCTGAACTGCTGGAAGCACATCGCACCGTGCTGGACAGCGAGCTGGCCACGATTGAAGCCGAAAAAGAGATGGCCCGGAGCTGGGCCGCCATCCAGTGGTTGATTCCTCAGGAGCTGGGCCAATGAAAAAAACGGTTATTGCAGTGCTGATTACCGCCGGGCTGGCGGCAGCTGCGGGCTTCGGCGTGGGGCGCTGGCAGCCTGAACCCACCGCGAAGACCCATCAGGTTTCGGACTCCGCGCGAAAAGTCCTTTACTGGTACGACCCGATGGTACCCGGACAGCGATTTGATAAACCCGGTAAATCCCCGTTTATGGACATGCCCCTGGTACCGCGCTATGCCGACGAAGAGCAGGACAGCGCAGGGGTGGCCGTCAGTGCTCGGCAGCAACAAAATCTGGGGATGACGACGGCAAAAGTGGAAAAACGTGCCCTGGCCTCGGCGTTTTCGGCGTTCGCCACCGTCACCACGGATGAACGCGGCATCCAGGCGGTGCCTTCGCCCGCCTCTGGGGTAGTGGAAAAGCTGTTTGTCCGTGCCCCTCAGCAGTGGGTGAAAAAAGGTGAACCGCTGGCTCAGTTATGGATCCCACAATGGACGGCGGCCCAGCAGGAGTATCTGGCCGTGCGCCAGCTTGGTGATGCGACTTTAACGCGTGTTGCCCGTGACAGGCTGGCCCTGCAATTTATGCCTGCGTCGATCGTTCAGGCGGTAGAGCGCAGCGGTAAGCCGCAGACTCGCCTGACTTTGCGTGCTGAGCGAGCCGGGTATGTGGTTAAGCTTGATTCCCGTGAGGGAGCTCAGGTCGCCGCCACACAAACGCTGTTCGAACTGGCGAGCCTTGACCCCGTCTGGCTGGTGGTGGATTACCCGCAAACCCAGGCGCAAACCTTGACGGCGGGCAGCGAGATTATTGCTACCTCAGCAAGCTGGCCGGGAGAGCAATTTCGTGGCCGGGTGAGCGAACTGTTACCGCAACTGGAAACCACAACCCGAACGCTCAAGGCGCGCATTGTGCTGGAGAACGCGCAGCAAAAACTGAAACCGGGCATGTTTCTGACGGTCACCCAGCCGCAGGCGCAAAAACAGCCTGCGGTCATGGCGATTCCCGAAGAGGCAGTGGTCAGCACCGGTACTGCCAGCCGGGTGTTATTGGCTTCAGGAGAGGGCCACTTCCAGCCGGTGACGGTGACGACCGGCAGAACGGCGCAGGGCTGGACGGAAGTCCTTTCCGGCTTAAAAGAAGGGGATGAAGTCGTGACTTCCGGCCAGTTCCTGATTGATTCTGAGGCCAGTTTGCGCAGCGCGCTGCCCGACGCCAACCTCGAAAAACAGCCGCAACAGTTTGAAAGCACCGGCGTGGTGGAAGCCATCGACGGGCAGTCTGTCACCCTTTCGCACCAGCCGATTCCCGCGTTGAATTGGGGGGCGATGACCATGGATTTTGTCCTCAAACGGCCACAACCGGAGATCAACGTGGGTGACAGGGTGATGTTCAGTTTCACCCTCGATGATGAAAACGGTGCAGTTATTACCCATCTGATGGCAAGTGGGGAGGGCAGGAAATGATTGCTGCCATTATTCGCGCTTCGTTACGCAACCGTCTGCTGATCCTGCTCGCGGCACTGGTGCTGACAGGGTGGGGTGTCTGGTCGGTGCAGCGTGCGCCGCTGGATGCCCTGCCGGATCTGTCGGACGTACAGGTGATTATTCGCGCCAGCTATCCGGGTAAGGCGCCGCAGATCATCGAAAATCAGGTCACTTATCCCCTGACGACCGCGATGCTTTCCGTCCCAGGGGCGAAGACGGTGCGCGGCTACTCCATGTTTGGTGACGCCTATGTCTATGTTCTGTTTGAAGACGATACGGACCTCTACTGGGCGCGCTCGCGGGTGCTGGAAAACCTCAGTCAGATTCAGTCCTCACTGCCGACGGGAGTGAGTGTTGCGCTGGGACCCGATGCCACTGGTGTGGGCTGGATTTATGAATACGCGCTGATCGACCGCAGCGGTAAACACAATCTTGCCGACCTGCGCGCGTTACAGGACTGGACGCTTAAGTTTGAGCTGAAAACCGTACCCAATGTGGCGGAGGTCGCAAGCGTAGGGGGCATGGTTCGCCAGTATCAAATCCTGCCTGACCCGGCAAAAATGCGTGCGCTCAATATTACCCATGGGCAGTTGATTACCGCCGTGCAGTCCGCCAATCAGGAAAGCGGTGGTGCGCTACTTGAGATGGGGGAAGCCGAATTTATGGTGCGTACCACGGGGTATCTTCAGACGCTCGACGATTTTCGCCAGGTGGTCATCACCAGCCGTGATGGGGTGCCGGTGATGCTTTCTGATGTCGCCAGTGTGCGCCTCGGGCCTGAGCTGCGTCGCGGCGTCGCGGAGTACAACGGTGAAGGGGAGGTGGCCGGTGGCATTATCGTCATGCGCTATGGCAAAAATGCGCTGCAAACGATTCACGCGGTGAAAGAGAAACTTCAGGCGGTACAGAAAACGCTGCCCGCCGGGGTCGAGATTGTGCCGGTGTACGATCGCTCAACGCTTATCGAACACGCCGTAGAAACCCTGACCCACAAACTTATTGAAGAGTTTATTGTGGTGGCGCTGGTGTGCACCCTGTTCTTATTCCACTTCCGTTCGGCGCTGGTGGCGATTGTCTCGCTGCCGTTGGGGATCCTGGGGGCGTTTATTGTGATGCACTACCAGGGGATCAATGCCAACATCATGTCGCTGGGGGGGATTGCGATTGCAATAGGCGCGATGGTCGACGCGGCGATCGTGATGATCGAAAACATGCATAAAGTGATTGAGCAATGGCGGCATGATAATCCCGGTCGTCAGTTGGTCCCAGGCGATTACTGGCGGCTGTCGGAACAGGCGGCGGTGGAGGTTGGGCCTGCACTGTTTTGCAGTCTGCTGATTATCACCCTGTCGTTTATTCCGGTGTTTTCGCTGGAAGCGCAGGAAGGACGAATGTTCTCACCGCTGGCGTTTACGAAAACCTGGGCGATGGCCGTCGCGGCAGGACTGGGTATCACCCTGGTGCCGGTTTTAATGGGGCTGTTTATTCGGGGAAAAATCCCGGATGAGAAAGCCAACCCCATCAACCGTTTTCTTATTCGCCTCTATGAACCCGCTCTGGAGCGCGTGCTGAGCTGGCCAAAGGCGACGCTGATGCTGGCTTTTGTGCTGCTGCTCGTCACGCTTTGGCCACTGAGCCGTCTGGGCAGCGAATTTATGCCGCCGCTCAACGAAGGTGATTTGCTGTATATGCCGTCGACGCTGCCGGGTATGTCGGCGCGAGAAGCCGGGCGGTTGCTCCAGCAAACTGACCGCCTGATCAAAACCGTACCGGAAGTGGAGAGCGTGTTTGGCAAAGCGGGCAGGGCGGAAACTGCGACGGATCCTGCACCGTTAACCATGCTCGAAACGACCATTCGCTTTAAACCTCGTGACCAGTGGCGACCCGGCATGACGCCGGAAAAACTGGTGGATGAACTGGATAAAACCGTGAGCCTGCCGGGCATCGCCAACGTATGGGTGCCGCCGATCCGTAACCGCCTCGATATGCTGGCGACCGGGATCAAAAGCCCGGTTGGTATTAAAGTGAACGGGAATAACATTGCCGACATTGAACGCGTGGCGCAACGCATAGAGCAGGTGGTAAAAACCGTGCCTGGGGTGACCTCTGCACTGGCTGAGCGCCTGGCGGGGGGGCGCTATGTAGACATTAACATCAACCGTCAGCAGGCGGCGCGCTACGGGGTCTCGGTAAAAGAGCTGCAGTCGCTGGTGGCCACGCTGGTAGGGGGCGACAATGTGGGGGAAGTTTTACAAGGACGCGAACGTTTTCCTGTCAATATTCGCTACCCGCGTGAGCTACGAGAAAATGTTGATGATCTGCGCGCGCTGGCGGTGATTACCGAAAATGGTAATCAGATTGCCCTGGGGGAGTTGGCTGACATTGTGGTCAGTGAAGGCCCGCCAATGTTGAAGAGCGAAAATGCGCGTTTATCAAACTGGATATATGTGGATCTGCGCGGACGGGATTTAAAATCCGCCGTGGATGAAATGCAGCAGCGTGTCGCTGAGCAAATCACTCTGCCCCAGGGGGTGACGCTCTCCTGGTCAGGGCAATTTGAATATCTCGAGCGCGCCAGCGCGAAATTACAGGTGGTGCTTCCTGTCACGCTATTAATCATTTTCGTGTTGCTGTTCATGACCTTCAGGCGGATTTCCGATGCACTACTGATCATGGGCACGCTACCCTTCTCGTTAATTGGCGGCGTCTGGTTACTGTGGTTATTGGGGTATAACCTGTCAGTTGCCGGCGCGGTCGGATTTATTGCGTTGGCGGGCGTGGCGGCAGAGTTCGGCGTTATCATGGTGCTCTATTTAAATCAGGCGCTGTATAAACACCGCAAGCGGGATCCCGATGGCGGGCATGAGATGTTGCGCCGGGCAATCCACGAGGGGGCGGTATTACGCGTACGGCCGAAGGTGATGACGGTGGCGACCATCATGGCAGGTTTGTTGCCGATCATGTGGGGCGGTGGCAGCGGTTCTGAAGTGATGAGTCGTATTGCTGCGCCGATGATTGGTGGGATGGTCACTGCGCCTTTGCTCTCGCTGTTTGTCATCCCTGCCGTGTATGAACTGCTGCATCGCCGCGACAAAAATGGGCCGCGTCTTTGAGTGTAACGCCGCCTCGTATCGCACATTTAATAGCCTGTGCGTAAACGGCGCTACAAACGGTAGATTGGAATAAACTTCGCGACATTTATCACTTTTTGATGAATAACGACTGGACAAAAGTCTCTACAATTGTTGTACTGTTACTCGACACAGCATTTGTGTCGTTTTTCATGTAAAGGTAATATAGATGTCTAAGATTAAAGGTAACGTTAAGTGGTTTAATGAGTCCAAAGGATTCGGTTTCATTACTCCGGAAGATGGCAGCAAAGACGTGTTCGTACACTTCTCTGCAATCCAGAGCAATGGTTTCAAAACTCTCGCTGAAGGTCAGCGTGTAGAGTTCGAAATCACTAACGGTGCCAAAGGTCCTTCTGCTGCTAACGTGATGCCTATCTAAGTTAGCATTAAGACAGAATTTCAAAACCCGCTGAAAAGCGGGTTTTTTTTGCCCTCAATTTGTGCTCGCACTGGAAAACAGCCAGAAAGCGAAAGCCGTCATTGCAAACGAACCCAGCAGATTGACCGCCACGTTTAGCAGCGCCCAGCCAGCACGGCCTTCCTGAAGTAGAAAAACCACTTCGGCAGAAAAGGTCGAAAAAGTGGTCAATCCGCCGCAGAAACCGGTGGTCAGCAACAGTTTCCACATCGGGTCAATGTGCGTCATTCGGTTGAACCAGGCCAGGCCCAGGCCAATGATAAATGCACCGATTAAATTCGCTGCCAGTGTGCCCATCGGAATGGCATGATGAGCAGGGTTTAGTTTCATACTCAGCGCCCAACGCGCGACGCTGCCTGTTCCACCACCAATGAAAACCGCCAAAAGAAGTTGTAACACCGCGAAATCCTGCTATTCCATTTGTTAGAGTGACGAGTGTAGCGCCGAAGCGGTCACATGGCTATATCGGCACCTTCAGGAGAAACAGAGATGATTGTTGCTGCAGGGCAGTTTGTTGTGACCCCGGACTGGCGTACCAACGCCGGGATTTGCGTGGACCTGATGGCCCGTGCCACCCTTCAGAATGCCGCCTTGTTAGTGTTGCCGGAGGCCTTACTGGCGCGTGATGATAACGATCCGCACCGGTCAGTGAACTCCGCCCAGACGCTGGATGGTGAATTTTTGCAGCTTCTTTTAGCTGAAAGCCAGCGCAACACGCTGACGACCGTACTGACGATTCATGTCCCCTCTACGCAGGGAAGGGCGGTCAATACGCTGGTGGTGTTGAGAAAAGGGAAGCTCGTTGCGCAGTATGCCAAACTGCATTTGTATGATGCCTTCAACATGCAGGAGTCGGCGCGAGTAGATGCCGGGCAAGAAATCCCCCCGCTTATTGATGTAGAAGGTATGAAAGTTGGGTTGATGACCTGTTATGATTTGCGCTTCCCGGAGTTGGCAACGAATCTGGCATTACAAGGGGCGGAAATAGTGGTATTGCCGGCGGCATGGGTGCGTGGGCCGCTCAAAGAACATCACTGGGCAACCTTACTGGCGGCGCGTGCGCTGGATACGACCTGCTATTTCGTGGCCGCAGGGGAATGCGGTAACAAAAATATTGGTCAAAGCCGGGTTATCGATCCCCAGGGTGTGACCCTTGCGGCGGCAGCGGACGCTCCGCAACTGATTTTCGCTGAGGTGACGCGCGCGCGGCTGACGCAGACGCGGGACGCATTGCCCGTATTACGCAATCGTCGCTTCGCTATGCCAACGCTGAAGTGATGTTTTTTTAAACAATGCTTGATTCATCTCGTTACAGATTGCTATTGTGTGCGCGCGCCGAATGACCGTTAATTACGTCAGGGTATAATGGCGCTTTATGCTGTGTTCTATGAAAGAAGGTATCTATGGGTGAGATTAGTATTACCAAACTGCTGGTAGTGGCCGCGCTGGTTGTTCTGCTGTTTGGTACCAAAAAACTGCGTACGCTGGGCGGCGATCTGGGCACGGCCATCAAAGGCTTCAAAAAAGCGATGAATGATGAAGATACCGCGGCTAAGAAAACCACGGATGACATCACGGCAGAAAAGCTTTCTCATAAAGAGTAAGTCTTGCTGACAGTATAAAAAAACCGGCACATTGGCCGGTTTTTTTGTCTCAAGTGTAATCGAATATTACACCATTATTTCACTTCAATGCCTTTTGCCTGCAGGTCGGCATGGTAAGAAGAGCGAACAAAAGGACCACATGCGGCATGGGTAAAGCCCATCGCCAGCGCCTCTTCTTTCATCTCATCAAACTCTTCCGGGCTCACATAACGTTGCACCGGTAAGTGGTGGCGACTCGGCTGCAGATACTGGCCCAGCGTCAGCATAGTGACACCGTGACGACGCAAATCACGCATAACTTCCACGATTTCCGCGTTGGTTTCACCTAAACCTACCATCAGACCTGATTTGGTCGGGATATGCGGATGGGCTTCTTTGAAGCGCTCCAGCAGTTTCAGAGACCAGTTGTAGTCTGCACCCGGGCGTACCTGACGATAAACGCGCGGCACGTTCTCAAGGTTGTGGTTAAACACATCAGGAGGCGTTGCAGTAAGGATATCCAGCGCACGATCCATACGCCCACGGAAGTCCGGGACGAGGGTTTCGATTTTGATGGTCGGGCTTTTTTCACGAATGGCGCTGATGCAGTCAGCAAAGTGCTGAGCACCGCCGTCACGCAGGTCATCGCGGTCAACGGAAGTGATAACCACATAACGCAGGGCCATATCGGCGATGGTTTGTGCCAGCTTCACTGGCTCATTCGCATCCGGCGTAACGGGGCGGCCGTGTGCCACATCGCAGAACGGGCAGCGACGTGTACAAATGGCACCCAAAATCATAAAGGTAGCCGTACCGTGGTTGAAACACTCAGCAAGGTTAGGGCAGGACGCCTCTTCGCAAACAGAATGCAGCCCGTTTTTGCGCATGGCTGCTTTGATACCCTGAATACGGGACGAGTCAGCCGGAAGTTTTATTTTCATCCATTCCGGTTTTCTCAACAGCGCTTCGCGCTCTGTTGCCACATTCTTAACCGGGATAAGAGCCATTTTATCGGCATCGCGGTACTTAACACCGCGTTCCATCACAATGGGTTTACTCATAGCGTGCGTGTTCCAGTTGCGGATAACGAAGTAAGTGATTCAATTCAAGGGAATGTTGTATTTATCAACTATTTTTGAATTCACGGCGAGCAGTATACCATTGATGAGGGGGAGAAAGCAGCCTGACAACGGGGCAAAATGTAAAATAGTTGTTGTTTTGCACCAAATGCCCAGAGAGCATGCGTCGTTTTGCCAGGCCAGGTTGAGCGCTAGAATGCCCGACGGATAACGTTAATCACGTTTTCCAGCACCGGGTCGCGCAGGCTCAACTTATTGTAATAGAGCGAGATATCAAGGCGTTCATTGCTGACAGGCGGAAAATCTATCTCAGCTAATGGCCAGCAGGCGCTGAAAAGTTTAAACAACCGCGTTGGCATTAATCCCAGCATATCGCTGTTGCCGATGAGTGCTGCAATGGTAAACATATTGTAACTGCTAAAGCTTACCTGACGTTCGGGGAAGAGATCCTGCACGCGCTGACGCAGCCCGCTCAGATTTTGACCCTCCATCATTAAAAGGGTGTGATCGTAATGCTGTAGCACATCCTCATTGATGGTCGAACGCAAGCAGGGGTGACCCTGGCGGCACACTAGCATCAGTCTGTCGGTATAAAGCGCATGATGATTGAGCGTTCGGGCGGTCGGGATATGGGTATCAATGACAAGGTCGGTCTGGAATTGGCTGAGCTGATTTTCCGCATCATGAATGGGGATATTACGCATAAGTAAATGCGGCGCCGCCTCTTTGATTGCCTTCCAGATTACGGGAATAACGATGGCACCAAGGGAAGGTGGGGTACCAATGGTAATGGTGCGTTGTTTGTCGTAACTCCCCGTCAGATCCAGGGCGCCAAGAATAGATTCCAGGCCCTGGCTAATATATTCGTGCAAATGCGATGCATAGGCGGTGGGCGTCACCCCTTGCCCCTTCCTGATAAATAGTGGGTCAGGAAATATTGTGCGCAATTTTTGAATAGATTGGCTAATAGCAGAAGGCGTGAGATTAAGCACTTTAGCTGCATTTACTATCCCTTTTTGCACATATACGGCCTCAAAGATAGTCAACAAATTGAGGTCAATATTGCGTAACGTGCGGAAGATTTGCGGCTTGTCTTCTTCGGGGCGTGCGGTTATTCGCTGTTCCGACGGGTTATTATAATCCACGCTTTTACTCCGTAATCATTCACATAACGAATGATAGTTGAATTTATTTTTGTGGTGACGAATTTTGGGAGGTGCTTGTCCATCGCATATCATCATTATGAATGTTTTACAGGAAGATGCAGCATCTTGTGCATAAATTTAATTCAGAATCTCTAAAGCCCTCTAAGCAGGGGGTTACCTGGCGGAGTGAATAATTCCAGGCGGACAGCGAAAATAAAAAAATAAAATATATTTTCAAACGTGAAGGTTGCGGGCGGAAATATACCGCGGCCCAACAGCGTGTGGGCCGCTCTGCGTTATATATTAAGCAGCAGTATATTCATGAGGTGGATTGTTTAGCAGCGCTAAAAGCTTATCCAGCAATATGGGTCTGAGTGTGTCTATATTCACCGCAGGCTGGTAATGACTGACCTGGGTCATTTCCATCCCCGCATAGCCGCAGGGATTGATGCGTAAGAAGGGAGCAAGATCCATATCGATATTCAGTGCCAGCCCGTGAAACGAGCAGCCTTTACGGATGCGCAAACCCAGGGAGCAAATTTTCTTTCCCTGAACATATACGCCCGGGGCATCTGCGCGAGGATAAGCTTCAATGCCAACCTCAGCCAGCGTGTTAACCACGGTCTGTTCGAGCAAGGTGACCAGTTCGCGCACGCCAAGCTTACGTCGCTTGAGGTCAATCAGCACATACATGACCTGCTGACCAGGGCCATGATAGGTGACCTGACCACCGCGATCGCTTTGCACCACCGGAATATCGCCCGCTGCCAGCACGTGTTCAGCTTTGCCAGCCTGACCCTGAGTAAATACCGGATGATGCTGCACCAGCCAGATTTCGTCCTGCGTGGTATCGGTGCGCGTATCGGTAAAGTCGTGCATTGCCCGGGAAACGGGATCGTAGGGTTGTAAACCCAGATTACGGATTAGGATTGTATCCTGAGACAAAACAGCATCTCCGGGAGAAGAAAGGGTGCGGGGAGTATATCACAGAGAGCGGTGTTACCCAGCGCGTGCCGGATAACACCTGACAGGTTACAGAACCATGCGGACGATTTCGATATTGCCCAGTTCTTCGTAAAGCGTTTCAACCTGCTCGATATGCGTTGCGTTGATGGTGATGGATACCGAGTGGTAATTGCCTTTGCTGCTCGGTTTTATCTGCGGAGAGTAATCACCGGGCGCATGGCGCTGTACCACTTCAACCACCAGATCAACCAGCTCTGGTTTCGCCAGACCCATCACTTTGTAAGTAAAGGGAGTCGGGAATTCAAGCAGTTCTTTGAGATTGGTTTTCATGTCAGCTCCGGCGTAAAAATAATAACTCCTGCCAGAGGGGCAGGAGTTTATTGAGATGCTTAGTATATGGGGACGAAGATCACACTTTCAAGTGCCCGATCTTTAGCCGAACCAGTGGTGGAACATCAATTTAATGTAATCAATGATTTTGCCGAAGAAATTCCCTTCCTGGATTTCCTGCAGCACGACCAACGGACGCTGTTCAACGGTTTTTCCATCAAGCTGGAAGTTGATGGTGCCTACAACCTGGTTTTTTTGCAGCGGCGCATGCAGTTCGCTGGTGGTCAGTACATAGCTGGCCTTCAGGTCTTTCATACGGCCGCGCGGGATGGTCAGATAGACGTCTTTATCAACGCCCAGTGAGGCGCGATCGCTGTCGCCAAACCAGGCGGGTTCAGAGGCAAACTCTTTACCGGCTTTGATTGGGCTAACGGTTTCAAAGAAGCGGAAGCCCCAGGTCAGCAGTTTTTTGCTCTCGGTTTCACGGCCTTTGAAGGTTCTGCCGCCCATGACGGCGGAGATGAGGCGCATTTGACCTTCGGTCGCAGAAGCGACCAGGTTGTAACCCGCTTTGTCAGTGTGACCGGTCTTGATGCCATCCACGTTCAGGCTGTTATCCCACAACAAACCGTTACGGTTTGTCTGACGGATGCCGTTAAAAGTGAACTCTTTTTCTTTATAGATGGTGTATTCGTTAGGTACGTCACGGACCAGCGCCTGACCAATCAGCGCCATATCACGTGCAGAGCTGTACTGACCGTCTGCGTCCAGGCCATGCACGGTCTGGAAGTGAGAGTTCTTCAGGCCCAGGGCATTAACGTAGTTGTTCATCAGACCAACAAACGCATCCTGGCTACCGGCGACATAGTCCGCCATCGCTACGCAGGCATCGTTACCCGACTGAAGGTTAATACCGCGAATAAGCTGGGAAACCGGAACCTGCATGCCCGGTTTCAGGAACATCAGAGAAGAGCCACGGAATACCGGGTTGCCGGTTGCCCAGGCATCGTTACCGATGGTCACCAGGTCGGTGTCTTTGAATTTACCCGCTTTCATGGCCTGACCGATGACGTAGCTGGTCATCATTTTCGTCAGGCTTGCTGGATCGCGACGGGCGTCGGCGTTCTGTTCTGTCAGCACCTTACCTGAGTTGTAATCAATGAGGATCCAGGATTCTGCGTCGATCTGCGGCGCACCAGGAATCATGGTTTTAATATTCAGGTCGTCGGCATGAGCGGCACCGAGAGTGGCCGCGGTCAGTGCCGTGGTGAGCGCCAGGCGCTGTACGAATCGAGCGGAGAAAGTGGTCTTCATGGTCTGAACAACGACATCCGTGATGGAGTTAAAAAAAGTGCCTTACTATAGCAAAAGCTATACGGGCAGGCATCCGACTTTCCGCATGATTTGTTAATACGGTTGACGTAACTTGACAATGTCGGATGCCTAATCCTTTACTGCGCGCCGGTCACAAATGACTGTAACTGCGCCTCGCTTTGCAGGCGTTGCTGCAAGCGACTGGCATCGGCTTTATTGGTAAATGGCCCCAGCTGTATGCGCCAGACAGCACCATTTTGCACGACACGGCCCGGCACGGAGAATTGTTGAGCCAGGCGCTGCTGGTATTGCTGCGCGCGGGTCTGATCGCTGACCGCGCCCACCTGAACCATATAACTCCCCGTGCTTGCAGCGGCAGTGGGGGCCGACGCTGCCGGCGTCACCTGACCCTGAGTGGAACCTGGGGCGGTAACCGGTGCAGGACGAGTGACCGGCGCAACAGCCGCAGGTTGAACCGTGGCGGCAGGCGCTGCGGTAGCAGCAGGGGGTTCATTTCCCTCAAGCACGCCAGAGGCCAGAGGCGCAGGCGCGCCTAAGAAACCACCGCCGTTGCTCGTGGTCGCGGCCGGTGCGGAGACGGGGGCATTATCGCCTTGATCGGGCTGCGCACCCATTTGCGGGCTGTCATCAATCGTTCTTACCGGTGCCTGCGGCTGTGGCGCCTGAGCCGGTGAGGAGACACTGCCCATTCCACCACTCAGATCCGGACGTGCCGGCAGAGCGTAGGTCTGTTTGGCGACAGTCGTACAGGCCATACCGGGGCCAGACATACTGCCGTCCTGGGCCACAATGATCGGGTCAATACGGACTTTCGTGTTATTCGATGTGTTCAGGCGATCCGCAACGGTACGCGACAATGAGATGACGCGGTCATTGCCGTACGGGCCTCGATCGTTAATACGGACGACCAGCATGCGGCCGTTCGCCAGGTTGGTGATACGCACGTAGCTCGGAATCGGCAGCGTCGGGTGCGCAGCCGTCAGCTGCGTGGGATCGAAGGCTTCACCACTGGCGGTTAAATTACTGCCCGGTTCGGCGTCATAAATGGCGGCAAAGCCCGCCTGACTGAATTTGGACGGATCCTGAACAATTTTGTAGCGCTTGCCGTCACGTTCATAGTCCTGATTGACGGAGGGATTCAGCGTTTCGAAACGAGGTTCGGCACCGGTAATTTCAACGACCGGACCGTTACATACCGCAGGTTGCGGCGCAACGATCGTCTGTTGTTGACCATCATCACTTGAACATGCCGCCAGTAATCCAGCCGCTATACAGACTCCAAGCCATTGCTTTCGCATTGCGCACCTCTTATACGCTTTTTGACAACATTTTCCTGTGGGTATGGATAGACATCACAATTCCAAACCCGGCCATCAGCACTATCAGCGCTGACCCTCCATAGCTCACCAGCGGCAACGGTACGCCCACCACCGGTAAGATACCACTCACCATACCAATATTAACGAAAACATAGACAAACAATATCAGCATCAAACCGCCCGCCATGACCCGGCCAAAGGTGGTTTGTGCCCGGGCCGCAATCCACAAACCGCGCATGATCAGCAGTACGTAAAGCGCAAGCAGAATCAGAATGCCCACCAGCCCCAGCTCTTCGGCAAGCACGGCAAAAATAAAGTCCGTGTGGCGTTCAGGTAAAAACTCCAGTTGTGACTGGGTACCATGCAGCCAGCCTTTACCGCTCAGGCCGCCCGAACCAATGGCAATTTTAGACTGAATAATATGATAGCCTGCGCCCAGCGGATCGGTTTCCGGATCGAGCAACATCATCACGCGCTGGCGTTGATAATCGTGCATCAGGAAGAACCACAGGATGGGAATAAACGCGGCAATCAATACCACCGCCACGCCAATCAGACGCCAGCTCAGGCCAGATAAAAACAGCACAAACAGACCGGAAAGGGCAACCAGAATTGAGGTGCCAAGGTCAGGCTGCGCGGCCACCAGCAGCGTCGGCATAAAAATTAAAACCAGCGCAATCGCGGTATTTTTTAAAGACGGTGGACAGACATCGCGGTTAATAAAGCGCGCAACCATTAAGGGTACGGCGATTTTGGCGATCTCAGAGGGTTGAAAGCGGACAATGCCTAAATCCAGCCAGCGCTGGGCCCCTTTTGATATGGCACCAAAGGCGTCAACGGCAACCAGCAGTATCACGCAAATAACGTACAGATAGGGTGCCCAACCTTCGTAAACCCGCGGCGGAACCTGCGCCAGTACCACCATCGCGATGAGACCCATGGCAATCTGCCCGACTTTACGCTCGGTCATACCAATGTCCTGACCACTGGCGCTCCAGATGACGATGGCGCTGTAAAACAGCAGGGCCAGGATTATCAGCAAAAATGCCGGGTCGATATGGATTTTATCCCAGAACGATTTCTTGTTCGGATTATCCGTCATGGTTATTGGTCCTCTGCGGCGACCGACGCCGGGTTTTCCGTCGGCAGGTCGGTGTTGTTATCGCCAAGCATAATATGGTCAAGGATCTGGCGCATGATGGTACCCACCGCCGGACCCGCACCGCCGTTTTCAAGAATCATCGCAACGGCAACCTGAGGATGATCGTAAGGGGCAAATGCCGTCATCAGTTTATGGTCACGCAAACGCTCCGCGATGCGGTGTGCGTTGTAAGTCTCGTTGGCTTTCAAGCCAAACACTTGTGCGGTACCCGATTTGGCGGCAATTTTATAAGGTGCGCCCGCAAAGTACTTATGACCGGTACCGTTGGCGCGGTTGGCTACGCCGTACATACCGTCCTTTGCAATTTCCCAGTAGCCGGAATGAATATCGCCTACCGGTTTCTGTTCTTCTTGTTTCCACGGTACCTGCTTGCCATCCTGCAACGTGCTCTGCAACAGATGTGGGACTTTGACGACCCCGTCGTTGATAAGAATCATCATCGCCTTGTTCATCTGTACCGGCGTCGCGGTCCAGTAGCCCTGGCCGATGCCGACCGGGATGGTATCGCCCTGGTACCAGGGTTTTTTGAAGCGCTTCAGTTTCCATTCACGGGTTGGCATGTTACCGGAGCGCTCTTCCGCAAGATCGATACCGGTGTACTCACCGTAACCGAATTTACTCAGCCATTCGGACAGGCGATCGATACCCATGTCATAAGCAATTTGATAGAAGAAGGTATCCGCAGATTCTTCCAGCGACTTGGTAATATTAAGGCGGCCATGTCCCCATTTCTTCCAGTCACGATAGCGTTTTTCGGAACCCGGAAGCTGCCACCAACCTGGGTCGAAGAGCGTGGTATTGCGGGTAATCACACCGGTACTGAGTGCCGAAACGGCGACATAGGGTTTGACCGTCGAGGCAGGCGGGTAAACGCCCTGGGTGGCGCGGTTGACTAACGGTGTATTCGGATCGTTCAGCAGGGCGGAGTAGTCCTTGCTGGAAATACCATCCACAAACAGGTTCGGATCGTAGCTTGGCGTAGACACCAGCGCCAGGATGCTGCCGGTACGTGGATCGGTCACCACTACCGCTGCACGACTGCCTTGCAGCAGCGTTTCGATATACTGCTGAAGTTTAAGATCAATGGTCAGGTAGATGTCATTACCGGCCTGCGGAGGCACTTCTTTTAACTGGCGAATCACGCGCCCGCGGTTGTTTACCTCAACTTCTTCGTAACCGGTCTGGCCGTGAAGCATGTCTTCGTAATAGCGCTCAATACCCAGTTTGCCAATGTCGTGCGTGGCGGCGTAATTGGCGAGCTTACCGTCTTTATCCAGTCGTTCGACGTCTTTATCGTTAATTTTGGAAACATAGCCGATCACGTGGGTCAACGCGGAACCAAAGGGATAATAACGTCGCTTATAGCCTTTGACTTCGACACCGGGGAAGCGGTACTGATTAACGGCAAACCGCGCGACCTGAATCTCACTTAAGTTGACTTTTACCGGGATCGAGGTGAAACGGTGCGAACGTGAGCGCTCTTTTTTAAAGTTGGCGATATCGTCATCCGTTAAATCCACCACATCACGCAGCGCATTCAGGGTCTGTTCAACGTTATCAACCTTCTCCGGCATCATCTCAATCTGGTAGATCGTGCGGTTGAGCGCCAGCGGTGTGCCGTTGCGATCGTAAATTATGCCGCGGCTGGGGGGGATCGGCACCAGCTTGATCCGGTTTTCATTCGAACGCGTTTGATAATCGGCGAAACGGACGATTTGCAGATTATAGAGGTTTGCGATGAGCACGCCGGTGAGCAGCAAAATCCCCAAAAAAGCGACTATCGCCCGGCGCACAAACAGCGCAGACTCAGCCGAATAGTCGCGAAAAGAATTCTGTAATTTCATCCGCTGCTTAGTTTACCTGGTCTTGATTACTCACGATGATAAGGATGGTTGGTCGTGATGCTCCATGCACGATAGAGGCTTTCCGCAACCAACACGCGCACCAGCGGGTGAGGAAGCGTTAACGCAGAGAGTGACCAGCTTTGTTCTGCCGCTGCTTTACAGGCGGGGGATAACCCCTCAGGACCACCAATAAGCAGACTGACGTCGCGTCCGTCCTGCTTCCAGCGTTCCAGTTCATTCGCCAGCTGCGGCGTATCCCAGGGTTTCCCGGGAATATCGAGGGTGACAATACGGTTTTTGCCTGCCGCAGCAAGCATTAACTCACCCTCTTTGTCGAGAATACGTTTGATATCTGCATTTTTACCGCGTTTTCCGGCGGGAATTTCCACCAGCTCAAAGGGCATATCTTTGGGAAAACGCCGCAAATATTCAGTAAAACCCGTCTGTACCCAGTCCGGCATTTTGGTGCCGACGGCGACCAGTTGCAGCTTCACGCATTAGCCCCAGAGTTTTTCCAGCTCGTACAGGCCACGGCTTTCTGCCTGCATAACATGGACAATGACATCGCCCAGGTCTACAACAATCCAGTCTGCAACCGTTTCGCCTTCCACACCTAATGGCAACATGCCCGCAGCGCGTGATTCCTGAACCACATGGTCGGCAATAGACATGACGTGGCGAGAAGAGGTGCCCGTACAGATGATCATACAGTCGGTGATGCTGGATTTACCGTGAACGTCGATCGCAACGATGTCCTGACCTTTCAGGTCATCAATTTTGTCGATAACAAAATCCTGGAGTGCTTTACCCTGCAAGTGTTCCCCCTGGGAAAAAGAGTGATGGTATTAATAAATGGCCCGGCATTATACCTGAACTGCAGCCATTTTCGGGACAAAAGCCCGGCTGGTCGTACGAAGTGGGCTATCATCCCACCCCTGGCACGAGATTGCATCGCCATTTTTGTAAAACAATTTCTACGAAGCTGACGATGGCGGTGCGGAGGATAACAGCCTGCTTGCCCGTGTCAATGACCAGCGTGCGTTGGCGTCAGTAAGGGCGAGAAAATAGTGTTTATTCTTCAGATTCCCATACTGCACGGCTGTTTAGCACACGCAGGGTCGCAAAATCATCATGAATATCAATAACGCTCCAGGTGCCCTGATCGACACGAAAATGCCAGAGTGATGACGCAGGCATTTTGAGTAAGGTCGCAATCAGTAAACTGAGCACGCCCTGATGGCTCACGATAAGGATATTTTCTGACGCCGACCAGGTGGGCAGTTGCGCAATAAAGCGCTGCACCCGGGCTGAGAAAGCCTGAAAACCTTCACCATTGGTCGGAACCGCGTTCTGCCAGTCCGTACACCAGGCGGCGTAGCTTTCCGGATCTTCTCTTGTCAGATCGCGATGATGGCGCATCTCCCAGTCGCCAAAAAACATTTCGTTGAGCAACGGCGTGGTGTGGGTGGGAATATCCCGCGCGTGTAGTGCCAGTCGCGCGGTGTGCTGCGCGCGTTCGAGTTCGCTACAAAGCACCTGGTCAAAAGGCACCTCTCGCAGCAGACGGTGCAGGGTATGGGCCTGAGACACCCCTTTTGCTGTCAACGGCGTTGGGGAATGGCCGCTGTAAAGACCGGCGACATTTGCATCGGTCTCGCCATGACGAATAAGCCAGAGTCGCATTTTTTACTCCCGTGCTGATTTCTGGACAAAGTTTATCATCGCCCCCACATTGGTGAGGCTTTTTTCGTTTAAGATAGCCTCTTTTAGCGGAGCAAAAGGGAAGATGGCTTTATTTCACAGCGCGCACGGAGGCAATATCCGTGAGGCTGCCTCTGTATTGGGTATTCCAGCCGAAAGTCTGTTGGATTTTAGTGCAAATATTAATCCGGCCGGCATGCCTGATTCACTCAAGCGCGCTGTTCTGGAAAACATGGCCGTGGCTGAGCGATACCCGGATCCTGCGTATCATCAACTCCATCAAACGCTGGCGGCGCATCACCAGGTCCCGGAAAGCTGGGTACTGGCGGGTAACGGTGAAACGGAATCTATTTTTGCCCTCGTCAATGGGCTTCAGCCACGCCGGGCGATGCTGATTACCCCCGGCTTCGCTGAATATCGCCGTGCGCTACAACTGGCCGGGTGCGACTGCGTCGATTATGCGCTTTGCGAAGAGGATGGCTGGCAACTCACAGCCTCAATTCTCGATGCCCTGACCGGCGGTATTGATTGTCTTTTTTTATGTACGCCGAACAACCCCACCGGCTTGTTGCCTGACGAGTCGCTATTGCACGCTATTGCTGCACGTTGCAGACAGTTGAATATCACCCTGGTGCTGGACGAAGCGTTCATGGATTTTCTCTGCGATCGCGACGGTTTTATTCCTCACCTTGCGAGCAATCCCCACATCTGGGTCCTGCGTTCCCTGACCAAATTTTACGCTATGCCCGGTTTGCGCCTGGGTTACCTGGTGAGCAGCGATGTGGCAAAGGTTGACCTTATGCGTGAACGGCAGATGCCATGGTCGATAAATGCTTTTGCGGCGCTCGCCGGTGAGGTGGTGTTACAGGACCGCGATTACCAGCAGGCGAGCTGGGCGTGGCTGCGCACGGAAGGCCCACGCCTGTATCGTGCACTGCAAAAGGTGAGGGGATTGCATGTCTGGCCGGGCGTGGCGAATTATCTGTTTCTGCGTTGCGATGTAACGGGGCTTGATTTGCAACGCGCGCTTCTGGAGAAACAGATACTCATCCGCAGTTGTGCAAATTATCCGGGTCTGGATGAACGCTATTATCGTGTGGCGGTACGAAGCGCCGTAGAAAATGATGCCCTGATTGCCGCGATGGAAAGTGTGTTTAACGATACAAGCGCTGACGTGTAATGTAATCCAGAACCGAAGAGGGCAGGAGGTCATCGCAGGCCTCTCCCTTTTCCAGTCTCTCGCGAATCACTGTCGCAGAAATGTTGAACCAGGGCGTCTCCGCCAGGTAAATTTTACCTGAAGGTTGCGCATGAAGGTCATCGGCATTGTGCGTCAGATGGGCCTCCATCCACAGTTGATCTTTCTCCTCCGCCATTGTGAGTGGATAACCCGGACGGCGGCAGACGATCAGATGGCTGTTATCAAGAATGGTCTCGTACTCATGCCAGGTCGGGAAAGTCAGTAAAGAATCCTGGCCGATGATGAAAGCCAACGACCGCGCCGGGCCTTGTTCATCACGCCATTCCCGCAACGTTTGCGCGGTATATGAGGGCGATGAGCGCTTCAGTTCACGCTCATCCAGGGCAAACAGGGGCTTATCCTGAATCGCCAGGGCCACCATCTCTTTGCGCTGTTCGCTGGTGGCTTCGGGTTGTGGGCGATGAGGAGGAACATTGTTGGGCATAATAATCACCCGTGAAAGCCCGATCTGATTGGCCAGCGCTTCCACGGGTTTCAGGTGCCCAAAGTGCACGGGATCGAAGGTACCGCCAAAGAGTGCCTGCAACTGCTTCATATCAACCATCAATAAAAACGTCAGCCAGTGCCTTATGACAGAGTAGCAGAGAAAGCCCTTCCAGCTCAGCCCAGACAGACTGACCATAATCCTGCTTAACAATCAGCTCGATTCGCCCGAGCAACTGTACCGCCTGACGGAGCTGATCGTGACTCAAACGCTGGAGCGCCTCTCCGGTAATACCCCGGCGGTTTTGCCAGACGCGATGCTTGTCGAACAGCGTCCGTAACGGCGTGTGGGCCGACTGACGCTTTAAGGTAACCAGCAGGAGCAGCTCTCGTTGAACCGTGCGCAGCAAAATGACCGGTTCACAGGCTTCCAGCCTGAGCTGGCGAAGCACATGCAACGCGCGCTTACTCTTTCCGGCGAGCAGCGCATCGACCCAATGAAATGGGGTAAAGTGGGCCGCATCGTTTACCGCCTGTTCAACGCGCGGCAGCGTCAGTTTGCCGTCCGGGAAGAGCAGTGCCAGTCGTTCCAGAGCCTGAGCCGCAGCCAGCAAATTGCCTTCATAGCAGTAGCAAAGCAGCTGATTAGCCGCATCGTCTAATTGAAGATTGTTCTGTTTGGCACGCGCGGCGACCCAGCGCGGCAGATTCGCCTGTTCGGGCGTCTGACAACTGACAGAGACGCTGCGGTTAGCCAGGGCAGTAAACCATGCGGCATTCTCTTGCGCTTTGGTCAGCTTATTACCGCGTACAATCAGAATCAGATCCTCATGCAGCAAGCTGACTAACAGAGCCAGCCGTTCATTCATGGCGGCGTTGGGGCCATTTTCAGGAAGCTGAAGGGTAAGCGTCTGCCGACTGGCGAAGAGACTGAGTGCCTGACAAATAGAATAGAGCGCATCCCAGTCGGTACTGGCATCCACGGTAAAGGTGTGATGTTCGATAAAACCCTGCGCTGCGGCTTCCTGGCGCACCCGATCCTGACTTTCCTGCAACAAAAGCGGGTCATTACCGAGGAGTAAATACGCGGCGCGCAGCCCTTCTTTGAGCTGCGCGCCGAGTTGTTCCGGATACAGCTTAAGCATCAGCTACCCGGTGTCTTCGCAACAGCGGGTGACGTTGCGGCTTTATCACTATCAGCGGCGTGAACGCTGGGCAGTTTGCGAATCAACTGCTCTGCCGCTTTTTCGTACATTTCCTGCATAATGATGCTTTGCTCTGCATCTTTTGCCAGCGCCGTCTGCGGGTTATCGAAGAACGAGCGGTAAACTTTGGTGTTGAGCGGGTAAATATCGTGACCCGGAATCAGCACGCTGGCGTTAACCGTCAGTACCAGTTGATATTCCGCTGTACGGCCATCCTGGAAAATCGATGCGGTATCACGTGCAAAGGTGGCATTGCCCAGACGAAGTGAAGGCACGTCTTTACGCAGTGACCCTTTCTCAACCAGTTCGACACCGTTCAGGCGCAGCTGATTGCGCACCGCGCGGCTAAGCGGGCCATTAGGATCTCCTGAATCGAAGATCATTGTTTTCATTTCGGAAGGCACTTGCGTCGTATCACGCAAATGCCAACCACAGCCAGCGGTGAGTAACACCGCCAGCGATAACAACCATGTTGCCAGATGTCGCACGCTTCCTCCCGCGCTTAGCCAACGACCAGATTAAGCAGTTTGCCCGGAACGTAGATCACTTTACGCAGGGTAACGCCATCAAGATATTTTGCTACCAGAGGTTCCTGGCCTGCACGTTCACGAACCTGTTCTTCGGTTGCATCAACCGCCACAGTAATTTTACCACGCACTTTGCCGTTTACCTGGACAACCACCAGGGTGGTGTTTTCCACCATTGCAGCCTCGTCGGCAACCGGCCACGGCGCGTTATCGATGTCGCCTTCGCCTTTCAGCTCCTGCCACAGGGTAAAGCACACGTGAGGGGTGAACGGGTTGAGCATACGCACGACCGCAAGCAAGGCTTCCTGCAGCAGCGCACGATCCTGCTCGCTTTCCTGTGGGGCTTTCGCCAGCTTGTTCATCAGCTCCATGATCGCAGCAATCGCCGTATTAAACGTCTGACGACGACCGATATCATCGGTGACTTTAGCGATAGTTTTGTGAACATCACGGCGCAGGGCTTTTTGATCTTCATTCAGTGCAGCCACATCCAGTTGCGCTGAGGCACCCTGTGAGCTGAGTTCGTAAACCAGTTTCCAGACACGTTTCAGGAAGCGGTTTGCACCTTCAACGCCTGACTCCTGCCATTCCAGGGTCATGTCTGCTGGTGATGCGAACATCATGAACAGACGAACGGTATCCGCACCATAACGTTCAACCATTTCCTGCGGGTCGATACCGTTGTTTTTCGACTTGGACATTTTGCTCATGCCGGTATACACCAGCTCATGACCTGCCTCGTCTTTCGCTTTGATGATACGACCTTTTTCGTCGCGCTCAACGATAGCTTCTTTCGGAGAAACCCAGTTACGCTCGCCGCTTTCGCCAACGTAGTAGAAGGCATCCGCCAGCACCATACCCTGGCACAGCAGCTGTTTAGCCGGTTCGTCGGAGTTGACCAGGCCCGCATCACGCATCAGCTTATGGAAGAAGCGGAAGTAGAGCAGGTGCATGATGGCGTGTTCGATGCCACCAATGTAAATATCAACCGGCAGCCAGTAGTTGGCCGCTTTCGGATCCAGCATACCTTCCTTGTGCTGCGGGCAGGTATAACGCGCATAGTACCAGGACGATTCCATAAAGGTATCGAAGGTATCGGTCTCACGCAGTGCTGGCTGACCGTTAACGGTGGTTTTTGCCCACTCAGGATCGGCTTTGATCGGGCTGGTAATGCCGTCCATGACCACATCTTCTGGCAGGATTACCGGCAGTTGATCTTCCGGCGTTGGCACCACGGTACCGTCTTCCAGGGTCACCATCGGGATCGGCGCACCCCAGTAACGCTGACGGGAAACGCCCCAGTCACGCAGACGATAGTTTACTTTACGCTCACCCACACCTTGCGCTGCCAGCTTGTCAGCAATGGCGTTGAAACCGGCTTCGAAGCTCAGACCGCTAAATTCACCGGAGTTAAACAGGGTGCCTTTTTCGGTCAGCGCCTGCACAGTCAGATCGGGTTCAGAACCGTCGGCGGCCAGAATAACGCCTTTGATCGGCAGGTTATATTTGCTGGCAAATTCATAGTCGCGCTGATCGTGACCCGGAACGGCCATCACTGCGCCGGTACCGTATTCCATCAGCACGAAGTTAGCGGCCCAGACCGGAATCTCTTCACCGGTCAATGGATGAACGGCTTTAAAGCCGGTATCCACACCCTTCTTCTCCATCGTGGCCATGTCGGCTTCGGCCACTTTGGTGTTGCGACATTCGTCGATAAAGGCGGCCAGCTCAGCATTGTTTGCGGCGGCTTTCTGCGCCAGCGGGTGACCCGCGGCAACGGCCAGGTAGGTCGCGCCCATGAAGGTGTCCGGGCGGGTGGTGTAAACGGTCAGCGTTTGGTCGTAGCCGTTAACGTTGAAGGTGATTTCTACACCTTCAGAGCGGCCAATCCAGTTACGCTGCATGGTTTTTACCGTGTCAGGCCACTGATCCATATGATCGAGGTCATTCAGCAGCTCTTCAGCGTAAGCGGTAATTTTGATAAACCACTGCGGGATCTCTTTGCGCTCAACTTTGGTATCGCAGCGCCAGCAGCAGCCGTCGATAACCTGTTCGTTCGCCAGGACCGTTTGATCGTTCGGGCACCAGTTGACGGCAGACGTTTTCTTGTACACCAGACCTTTTTTATACAGCTCGGTGAAGAACTTCTGTTCCCAACGGTAGTATTCCGGCGTGCAGGTAGCCAGCTCGCGGCTCCAGTCATAACCAAAGCCCAGCATTTTCAGCTGGTTTTTCATGTACGCGATGTTGTCGTAGGTCCACGGGGCCGGAGCGGTATTGTTTTTTACCGCAGCGCCTTCTGCCGGCAGGCCAAACGCATCCCAGCCAATAGGCTGGAGGACGTTTTTGCCAAGCATACGCTGGTAGCGAGAGATCACGTCACCGATGGTGTAGTTACGTACGTGCCCCATGTGTAGTCGACCAGAAGGATAGGGAAGCATCGACAGGCAGTAATACTTCTCTTTGCTCTCGTCTTCAGTTACTTCGAAGGTGCGCTTCTCTTCCCAATGAAGCTGTACTTTGGATTCTATCTCTTCCGGGCGATATTGCTCTTGCATGGCAGCCAGTGGTCCTGTTTTCGATACGGCTACAAATGTAGCGTTATTTCGTGGTTTTTCAGATCCGCATAGCATAGCCCAAACGCCAACGTCAAAACAGCCTTTCGCACATTAAGCCCGAGAAAAGCGCAGACCTGAATTTACGCACTCTGTGGGGTAATTGACAAAGCGAGCAGAAAATAACGTCTATCATTAGAACAGGTTAACGACCCGGGAGAAGAAATGATGAACAAGGTTGCTCAATTTTACCGCGAACTGGTAACGACATTAACGGAACGTTTACGCAATGGTGACAGGGACATTGATGCACTGGTGGAACAAGCCAGGCTCAGAGTCAGCCAGACCGGGGAGTTAACGCGTACCGAAATTGATGAGCTGACGCGGGCCATTCGTCGCGATCTGGAGGAGTTTGCCCGCAGCTACGAAGAGAGTCAGGACGAAGTCACCGACAGCGTTTTTATGCGCGTGATTAAAGAGAGTCTCTGGCAGGAGCTGGCGGACATCACGGATAAAACCCAGCTTGAGTGGCGGGAGGTATTCCAGGACCTTAACCATCACGGTGTTTACCACAGTGGCGAAGTGGTGGGACTCGGTAATCTGGTGTGCGAGAAGTGCCACTTCCATCTGGCGATTTACACCCCGGATGTACTGCCGCTGTGCCCGAAATGCGGGCATGATCAGTTCCAGCGCAGGCCCTTTGAGCCCTAGCAGAACGCAAAACGGCAACCTCAGTTGCCGTTTTTAGTGTTTGCTCCCTCTCCCCGTGGGCTGAGGGATCCCTAGTAATATTACGTATTACAGCGATAACACTGCGCAATGAGAACACAATAGTCACCGCGATGACTGGGTCCGGCTGAAAATCGACGAAGCGTATCCGTAAGGCCGGGGCGACGCGCAGGGATGCGCGGCGAGGGCGACTTTACAGGGACGTTACCTTCGCCCGCCCCCGATAAGCCTGAAGGCATACGCTAAGTGGACCGCGCCAGCGGCGATTTTCCTGGCCGGGAGCCCGGGTCGCCAGGGCGGTGGCGGTGAACCGCCCTGGCACGTTCACGGGTTCTGGCGCTACAGAAAAGCAAGGAACATAAGGTGAACGGAATGACCATCAGAGCCGCATGTTTCCCCTCACCCTTGCCCTCTCCCCAAAGAGGAGAGGGGACTGTCCGTGCTCGTATTATTTTGTGGGGATCTCTCAGCCGCGTGGGAGAGGGCATCAGGCCGCACTGTAGAATGTCAAACGGTCCGCCAGTAAATCCACAAACCCTTCGCGATTCACATCTGTCATCACGGTTGCGTTTGGCCTGTTCCCGGTGAGGAAATAGTAATCCACCACCGTCATTCCCTGTGTGTATTTTCCTTGCGTTTCCACCCCGACCCAGCGATCTACGGTGGTAAAAATTTCCGGCTTCAGTAGCCAGGCAATGGTGCACGGGTCGTGTAACGGTGCGCCGACAAACCCCCATTTCTCCTGCTTGTGGTACTCCATAAAGAAGTCGAGCAGCTCTGCCACAATGGTAGAGATGGGGTTACCAATCGCACGAAAACGGCTGATATCTTCGGCATGAATCTGCGCCCGGTGGGTGACATCCAGCCCGGCCATGACGACCGGAATGCCCGACTGGAAGACGATTTCCGCCGCTTCGGGATCAACATAGATATTGAATTCAGCCGCCGGCGTCCAGTTACCGAGTGACATGGCACCGCCCATGATCACGATACGCTTAATTTTGCAGTGCAACTCAGGATGGCCGTTGAGTAACAGCGCCACGTTGGTCTGAGGACCGGTGGAAACGACGGTGACAGGCACGGAAGATTCACGCAGCACCTTGGCCATCAGTTCTACCGCCGTACAACCCTGCGGGCTGAAAGCGGGATCCGGCAGTGCAGGCCCGTCCAGCCCGCTTTCGCCATGCACGTTATCGGCAATGATGAGTTCGCGCATCAGCGGTTTGACGGCCCCGCCCGCAACCGGAATATCGGTACGCTTTAATAACGTCAGCATACGCAGTACGTTGTTCAGCGTTTTATCCGGCGTCTGGTTACCGGCAGAAGAGGTAATGGCTTTGACATCGAGTTCAGGTGAGGCCAGGGCGAGAACGATGGCGATAGCGTCGTCATGACCCGGATCGCAATCAAGAATAATGGTCTGGACCATAGCAACTCCTTGTTAGCATTGAATGTGTGACAAGGGTAAGGCGTTGCTGAAATTCAGACGAGAAGCGAAAAGTTAAAGCGTGATGAGACGCGCATTCTTGCGAATGCGCGTCGACAGGATCAATGCAGAATTTTAGCGAGGAAGTCTTTCGCACGGTCGGACTGCGGATTGGCAAAGAAGGCCTCTTTCGGCGAATCTTCGACAATTTTCCCTTCGTCCATAAAGATGACCCGGTTCGCCACTTTACGGGCAAAGCCCATTTCGTGGGTCACTACCATCATGGTCATCCCTTCGTTAGCGAGTTCGACCATGACGTCCAGGACCTCGTTGATCATTTCCGGATCGAGTGCAGAGGTAGGTTCATCGAACAGCATCGCAACCGGATCCATGCAAAGCGCACGGGCAATGGCCACACGCTGTTGCTGCCCGCCTGAAAGCTGCGACGGGAACTTATTGGCATGGGCGGATAAACCCACGCGATCCAGCAACTTCAGCCCTTTCTCGCGGGCGGCGGCTTTGTCGCGCTTAAGGACTTTCACCTGCGCCAGCGTCAGGTTTTCGATGATCGACAGATGCGGGAACAGTTCAAAATGCTGGAATACCATGCCGACACGAGAACGCAGTTTGGCCAGATCGGTTTTTTTATCGTTCACCGGCGTGCCGTTGACCTCAATATTCCCTTTCTGTACGGGTTCCAGGCCATTGACCGTTTTGATCAGCGTGGATTTTCCCGAGCCAGACGGCCCACAGACCACCACCACTTCACCTTTTTTCACTTCGGTGGAGCAATCGGTCAGCACCTGAAAGTGACCATACCATTTAGAAACATTTTTCAGGGTAATCATTGAACTGTCCTTCTTTTCAAATAGCTGACCAACAATGAGGCACTCAGGCTAATAGCAAAATACACGGCGCCGGCAAACAGGATCATTTCGACCTGGGTTCCGTCACGTTCACCAATCGTAGAGGCGGTACGGAAGAAGTCGGCAAGGCTCAGCACGTAAACCAGGGAGGTATCCTGGAAGAGGACGATCCCCTGCGTGAGCAGCAGAGGCACCATTGCGCGAAACGCCTGCGGCAGAATAATCAGTTTCATGGATTGCCAGTGCGTCATCCCTAATGCCAGGGCGGCGCTGGATTGGCCACGGGAGATGCTCTGAATACCGGCACGGATAATTTCAGAATAGTAGGCTGCCTCGAACATAGAGAAAGCGACCATCGCAGAAATCAGGCGGATATCTGATTTCGGTGACAGGCCGAGCACGTTTTGCAGCAGTCCGGGCACGATCAGATAAAACCACAGCAGTACCATCACCAGGGGGATGGAACGGAAAACGTTGACGTAGACTTTTGCAAACCAGGCGATGGGGGCAAAGCTGGACAGGCGCATAACCGCCAGCAAAGTACCCCAGACAATGCCCACGATCACGGCGGTCACGGTGATTTTCAGGGTGATCACCAGCCCTGCCATTAGATAGGGCAGCGAAGGGACGATTGAACTCCAGTCGAACTCGTACATTATTTGCCTCCCATGTTGCCTGGCAGGCGAATTTTGCGTTCAACCAGGTTCATCACCAGCATGATAACGGCGTTAATCAGCACATAGGCGAGGGTGATGGCAGTAAAGGATTCCCAGGCGTGCGCCGAGTAATCCAGCAGCTTACCGGCCTGAGCGGCCATATCCACCAGCCCGATGGTGGAGGCGATGGCCGAGTTTTTGACCAGGTTCATCATCTCAGACGTCATTGGCGGCACAATCACGCGATAGGCATTAGGAAGCAGCACATACCGGTAGGTTTGCGGCAGCGTCAGCCCCATGGCCAGCCCGGCATTCTTCTGACCGCGCGGCAACGACTGAATGGCGGCACGCACCTGTTCGCAGACGCGGGCGGCGGTAAACAAGCCTAAGCAAATCATCGACGAGAGGAAGAACTGAATATTGGGATCTAACTCCGCTTTAAACCACATACCCAGATCTTCCGGCAGCAGTTCAGGCACCACCAGATACCAGGTGAAGAATTGTACGATGAGGGGCACATTACGAAACAGTTCTACGTAAAGGGTGCCAATCCCTGATAAGAAGCGATTGGGCACGGTGCGCAGAATACCAAACAGCGAGCCAACCAAAAAAGCGATAATCCAGGCGGTAATCGACAGCGCGATGGTGACCTGAAAACCACTCCACAGCCAGCCAAGATAGGTGGTGTTGCCGAACGGGGCTTGTTGCAGGAAGATTCCCCAGTTCCAGTCTATGGACATAAATCTACTCCGGAAAAAAAAGGGTAGCAGCGCTACCCTCGAAGATTGTGTGAAGAGCTTGTATTCGCGCTGAAGGGGGAACGACCCTTCAACGTATAGTCTGTCCGTGCTGCTTCGACAATCGAGAGGGCAGGAGAACCCGCCCTTATTGGTTTTAATTAGTTCAGTGCTTTGTCATTCGGCTCTTTGAACAGGGCTTTCATCTCGTCAGAGAGGTCAAAATTCAGGTTCAAGTTTTTCGGTGGGATTGGGTTTTTAAACCACTTATCAAACCATTTTTCCGCTTCGCCCGAGGTCTGTACCTGCGCGATGGTGTCATCCATCAACTTCTTAAACTCGGTATCGCCTTTGCGCAGCATACAGCCATAAGCTTCCTGCGACTGCGGTTTGCCCACGATGTCCCAGTTATCCGCTTTCTTCGCTTTCGCACGTTCGCCAGCCAGCAGAGCATCATCCATCATGAACGCAACAGCACGACCGCTTTCAAGCGTACGGAAGGAGTCGCCATGGTCTTTAGCGCTGATGATGCGCATGTCCATTTTCTGCTCATCGTTGAGTTTGTGCAGCAGGACTTCAGAGGTGGTACCGGAGGTCACGACAACGGCTTTGCCTTTCAGATCCGGGAAATCTTTAATGTCACCACCTTTTTTGGTCAGCAGGCGCGTGCCCACAACGAAAATGGTGTCAGAGAAGGCCGCTTGTTTCTGACGTTCGAGGTTGTTGGTCGTAGAACCACATTCGAAGTCAAAGGTACCGTTCTGCAACAGCGGGATACGGTTTTGTGAGGTAATTGGAATCAGTTTGACTTCCAGATTCGGTTTGTTGAGCTTTTTCTTCACCGCTTCAACAATAGCGTTTGAGTAGTCCTGGGAATAGCCCACGACTTTTTGTTCGTTGTTGTAATAGGAGAACGGTACGGAAGATTCACGGTGTCCGACCACGATCACGCCGTTTTTGGCAATTTTTTCCAACGTAGCCTGCTGCGCCGCGGCTGCATCGGCAGGTTTAGCTTCATCAGCGGCATGTGCGATACCGGCAGACATTCCCATTACCAGCATTGCAGTGGCCAGTTTACGTAATTGCATATCCAACTCCTTTATCGTCGCGTCTGAGACGCTTTGATACCCATTGTGAATGTTGTGGTTGTTATATCCTGCTGCAAATGCGTGCAGTGTTGTGTGCGTTTGTTAACATTTAGTCTGGCTTAATGTAAAGATTTTGCTGCGATATTGTTTGTTTTTGCGAAGTGCACCGCACCGTTTAAAGGCAAAAATCTTCCATTGCACCGTTTTGGTGCTCGTCGTGATCGGTTGTGGTGCGCTTGAATTGCACGACCGCAAAAAATCCCCAGAACGGATGATATTAAGCAATTGATGTGCCAGAAGTGGCATTAGGGAGAGATAAAGCGAGAAACCCTCTCCGGGCGGAGAGGGCGAAAGCGGGAGGATTATTTGCGGCGCTGTCTCAAACTCATAATCAGCGCGCCAAAGCCCAGCAGGCCTGTCATAACCCACAGCGGCCAGTTGCCCATTTGGGCATACGGCGTCAGGCCGGACGTTGGTGTCACTTTGGCTGTCAGCACCCCGCGAGTGAATTGCGGCAACTGCGCCTGAATTTCACCTTCCGGGCCAATCACGGCGGTAATGCCGTTGTTGGTGCTGCGCAACAGCGGGCGAGCCAGTTCCAGTGACCGCATACGGGCCATCTGGAAGTGCTGCCAGGGGCCGATGGATTTGCCAAACCAGGCATCGTTGGAGATGGTCAGCAGGAAATCGGTGTCCGGGCGGAAATTGTCCCGCACCTGCTCGCCAAGAATAATCTCGTAGCAGATGGCCGGGGTCAGTTTCAGCCCATGAGCTCTCAGTTGGGGTTGTACGTAGGGGCCACGACTGAATGAGGACATCGGCAGGTCGAAGAACGGTGCCAGCGGGCGCAAAATGCTTTCCAGCGGCACAAACTCACCAAACGGCACAAGATGGTTCTTGTTGTAGCGGTCAGTGGAGTTGTAGCTGTACGGATTGTCTTTGCCCAGCGTAATGATGGTGTTGTAGGTGTCGTAGCGATTCTGCTGATTCAGGCGTGCGTCAACAATACCGGTTATGAGTGAACTGTTGTTTGACTGCAACAGGCCATCAACCTTGCTGAGAAAATCCTGCTGATTAATTTCCAAATCGGAAATCGCAGACTCCGGCCAGATGATCAGTTGCGATTTTCCCATCACCGACTCGCTGGCGTTGAGATAGACCTTCAGCGTCTCCAGAAGCTGCCCTTCATTCCACTTCACCGACTGGGGGATGTTGCCCTGTACCAGCGAGACCTGCGTTGCTCTCTCCGGCAGTAGTTGATACCACTGGATATAGCGCAGCGGGAAGGGCAGGACGAAGAGCACCAGGGCGATAATCAGCGGGCGCCACGAGCGTGTGGTCGCAGCCAGCACCAGTAAGCCGCTCACTGCCATCAGCAGGAAGGTAATCGCATCGACGCCCAGCACCGGTGCCAGCCCCTTCAGTGGCCCATCAATCTGACTGTAGCCAAACTGAAGCCACGGGAAGCCGGTGAGCACCCAGCCGCGCAGGTATTCGCTTAGCTGCCAGACCACGGGTGCGGCGATAGTGACGCGCAGCCAGGTTGTTTTCGGCCATAAGCGCGACAGCACACCGGCAAACAGGCCGGTATAGAGCGACATGTAAGCGGCGAGCAGCACCACCAGGAAGACATTAACCGGGCCGGGCATACCGCCAAACTGCGCGATGCTCACATAGACCCAATGCACGCCAGAGCCAAACAGACCCATCCCCCAGAAATAGCCAACAGCGGCAGCTTGCACCGGGCGTCGATTAAGGGTGAGCGCTTGCAGACCCATCAAGGAGATGAGGGCGGCAGGCCAGATGTCATAAGGAGAAAAAGCCAGCGTTCCGCTGGCTCCGAATAGCAGCGCCAGCAGCAGTCGTACGCGCTGGCGTTCAAACAAGGGGGCAAATGCCATTTACGTTATTCGTCCAGTTTCGGTTCGGGGGAATCGTCCGGTATTTTGACATGAACCTGAATAATACGTCGACTGTCGGCCATGGCGACCTTAAATTGGTAACCATCAATATCTATGGACTCACCACGAGCTGGCAGATGCCCGAAGGCCTGCATCACCAGTCCGCCGATGGTGTCGACTTCGTCATCGCTGAAGTGGGTGCCGAAGGCTTCATTGAAATCTTCAATCGGGGCAAGCGCACGCACCGTCCAGGTGTGACGGCTGAGCTGACGGAAATCGATATCCTCTTCTTCGTCATACTCATCTTCGATTTCGCCGACGATAAGTTCGAGAATATCTTCAATAGTGACCAGACCAGAGACGCCGCCGAACTCATCGATAACAATCGCCATATGGTAGCGCTGGGAGCGGAACTCTTTCAGCATACGGTCAACGCGTTTGCTTTCGGGAACGACGACCGCCTGACGCAGTACTTTTTCCATACTGAAGGCTTCGGCATCGCTGCGCATGAACGGCAGCAGATCTTTGGCCATCAGGATCCCTTCGATGTGATCCTTGTCCTCACTAATGACCGGGAAACGTGAGTGCGCAGATTCAATGATGACATCAAGACATTCATCGAGGGTCTGGTTACGTTTCAGGGTGATCATTTGCGAACGGGGGATCATGATGTCGCGGACGCGCTGGTCTGCGATGTCCATCACCCCTTCAAGCATTTCGCGCGTATCCTGGTCGATAAGCTCGTTTTGCCCGGAATCTCGGATGAGCGCCAGTAAATCCTCACGGTTTTTCGGTTCGCCGTGGAAGAGTTGGCTCAGTAAAAGAGAGAAAAATCCCTTTTTATTGGTCAGGGTGTCACTACTGTGGGAGTTGTCGTCGCTCATGGCGTCGTGTGGGTTCTCATGTTAGTTAAAATAACGCCGTCACGCGTGAATTCAGCACCTGACGGCATAGTGCTCTGCTGCGCCTGTTAACGGGCTGCAGGGCTATTCCTTTTCGGCAATGTACGGATCCTCATAGCCCAGAGCAAGCATTATCTCTGTTTCGAGGCCTTCCATCTCTTCCGCTTCGTCATCGTCGATATGATCATAACCCAGCAGGTGTAAACTGCCGTGGATCACCATATGTGCCCAATGTGCTTCCAGCGGTTTGCCTTGTTCTTTTGCTTCCTGCTCGACGACCTGACGGCAAATAATCAAATCACCCAGCAGCGGCAGTTCAATCCCCGGTGGGGCTTCAAACGGGAAAGAAAGCACGTTGGTTGATTTATCTTTCCCGCGGTAGGTCAGGTTTAATTCATGGCTTTCAGCCTCATCCACGATGCGGATGGTGACTTCTGCTTCTTCCTGAAACTGCGGGATAACCGCGTCCAGCCAGCCCTGAAACTGGGCTTCTTCCGGCAGACCGCTGTTATCCTCACATGCCAGTTGTAAATCGAGTATTACCTGACTCATTTTTGCTCGTGCTCCTGGGCTTCGCGTTTACGCTCTGCGGCTTGTTCCGCACGGCGTTTTTGATCGGCTTCTTCCCATGCCTCATAAGCATTCACGATGCGTGCGACAACAGGATGACGAACAACGTCTTCGCTGTGGAAAAAGTTAAAACTGATTTCGTCAACGTTAGCCAGCACTTCGATGGCATGACGCAGCCCGGATTTAAGATTGCGCGGCAGGTCGATTTGCGTCACGTCGCCGGTAATGACCGCTTTCGAGTTAAAGCCGATACGGGTCAGGAACATTTTCATCTGTTCGATGGTGGTGTTCTGGCTTTCATCCAGAATGATAAAGGCATCATTCAGGGTGCGGCCACGCATATAGGCTAACGGTGCGACTTCGATGACGTTGCGCTCAATTAGCTTCTCAACTTTTTCAAAGCCCAGCATCTCAAACAGCGCGTCGTACAGTGGGCGCAGGTACGGGTCCACCTTCTGGCTTAGGTCACCGGGCAGGAAGCCCAATTTTTCACCTGCCTCTACCGCCGGACGGGTCAACAGAATGCGGCGAATCTCCTGGCGCTCCAGCGCATCTACCGCAGCGGCCACCGCCAGATAGGTTTTACCCGTACCTGCCGGCCCCACGCCAAAGGTGATGTCGTGATCGAGAATATTGGCGATGTACTGCGCCTGATTCGGCGTGCGCGGTTTAATCACGCCACGTTTGGTTTTGATATTTACAGCTTTACCGAACTCCGGCACGCTCTCAGCGCTTTGTTCAAGCACACGAGCTTCTTTGATAGCCAGATGAATTTGTTCCGGTTCAATATCCTGAATCTGACCGCGCATCGGGGCGGTATCAACATACAGATTCAACAGGATATCGGCAGCCGCATGGACACATATCGGGCGTCCGGTAAGTTTGAAGTGGTTATCGCGACGGTTGATTTCGATGCCCAGTCGCCGCTCCAGTTGTTTGATATTGTCATCAAACGGTCCACACAGGCTCAGCAGGCGAGCGTTATCTGCTGGCTCAAGGGTGATGTCACGGGTATCTATATTCAAACTGTTCCTCTTATCTATGGATTGCCGGATGGGCTTCGCTTACTGCCTGACGGACAATAAGCCTTTCAGAGAATTATTCACGCCACTCAATAAAGGCGCAAGCGCTGGAAGTGATATGGGGGAGTTGAAAGACAAAAACAAGGCCTGCCAGGTTGGCAGGCCGGCAGCATTAAGGCTGGTAGAAGCCTACGCCCGCCTCATTCTCTTTACGGGTGCGGGCAATAACCGACGCCGGAGATTGCGCGATGCGCAGCCCCATCTCGGCCTCCGTCCGCACGACTTTTCCACGGAGCGAGTTGGTGAGGACATCCGTAATCTCGACATCGACGAATTTGCCGACCATATCCGGCGAGCCTTCGAAGTTCACCACGCGGTTGTTTTCAGTGCGCCCGGTTAGCTCCATCAGGCTTTTGCGTGACGTCCCTTCAACCAGAATACGCTGAGTCGTGCCTAACATACGGCGGCTCCAGGCCATCGCCTGTTGAGTGATGCGTTCCTGCAGAATGTAAAGGCGCTGCTTCTTATCTTCTTCCGGCACATCGTCAACCATATCCGCGGCTGGCGTTCCCGGTCGGGCAGAGAAGACAAAGCTATAGCTCACATCAAAATTCACATCAGCAATCAGCTTCATCGTCTGCTCAAAGTCCTGCACGGTTTCACCCGGGAAGCCCACGATAAAGTCGGAACTAATTTGGATATCCGGGCGCGCGGCGCGCAGTTTACGAATAATGGACTTGTATTCCAGTGCGGTGTGGGTGCGGCCCATCAGGTTCAGGACACGATCGGATCCACTTTGCACCGGCAGGTGCAGGAAGTTCACCAGCTCAGGAGTATCGCGATAAACTTCAATGATATCGTCGGTAAACTCAATCGGATGGCTGGTGGTAAAGCGAATGCGGTCAATGCCGTCGATTGCTGCAACGAGACGCAGCAGATCGGCAAAGGATCCGATGCTGCCATCGTAATTTTCACCGCGCCAGGCGTTGACGTTCTGACCCAGCAGGTTGACTTCACGCACACCCTGCGCGGCCAGTTGCGCAATCTCAAACAGAATATCATCACTGGGGCGGCTGACCTCTTCACCACGGGTGTAGGGGACGACGCAGTAAGTGCAGTATTTATTACACCCTTCCATGATCGAAACAAAGGCGGTCGGGCCATCTGCTCGCGGCTCAGGCAGACGGTCAAACTTCTCGATTTCCGGGAAGCTGACGTCAACGACCGGGCTGCGGTTACCCCGCACTGCGTTAATCATTTCAGGCAAGCGGTGCAGCGTTTGCGGCCCAAAAACAATATCGACATAGTGAGCGCGCTGGCGGATAAGCTTCCCTTCCTGAGACGCCACGCAGCCGCCGACGCCAATGATCAGCTCAGGATTTTTCTCTTTGAGTAATTTCCAGCGACCCAACTGATGAAAGACTTTTTCCTGTGCTTTCTCGCGGATAGAACAGGTATTAAGCAGCAGCACATCCGCCTCTTCCGCCACCTCGGTAAGCTGATATCCGTGGGTGGCATCCAGCAGATCGGCCATCTTTGATGAATCATATTCGTTCATCTGACAGCCCCAGGTTTTAATATGGAGTTTTTTTGTCATCGACTTGCTCATGCTTAAGGTTTGTATACCCGAATTTTTGTCGTTTTCCGCTGGCGCATCTTAGATGCGAAGCGTGACGGGTATAACGTCAGAATTGCAGGGGGAATAGTGTAATGCTTTGGTTGCGCGCTGACCAGTATGACGCTTCTCAGTCTCAAGCTGTCAAAAATCCGGTAAACTTAAGGGATTCTCGTTAAAGGACAATGAGCCATGAATAATCAATCCACTGAGGTCGCGGTTGTCGGCGGCGGAATGGTCGGCGGGGCGCTGGCGCTGGGCCTGGCGCAACACGGCTTTGCCGTCACGGTTATTGAGCATCAGGTGCCTCCCGTATTCAGAGCGGACGCCCAACCTGATGTGCGTATTTCTGCCATTAGCGCGTCGTCAGTCTCCCTGCTCAGAGGGCTGGGTGTCTGGGAGCGTATTCAGGCAATGCGTTGTCATCCCTATCGCCGTCTGGAGACCTGGGAGTGGGAAAACGCCCATGTGGTGTTTGACGCGCGGGAGTTAAAACTTCCTCTGCTGGGGTACATGGTAGAAAATAACGTCCTGCAGCGTGCCTTGTGGGAAGCGCTGGATGCTCACCCGCAGGTGACGCTGCGTGTGCCGTCGTCGCTCCGTTCAATCGACTTCCAGGCCGACAGTCATCAGCTGGTGTTTGAAAATGGCGAAACCTTGTCGGCAAAACTGGTGGTCGGCGCTGATGGCGCAAATTCCCGCGTCCGGGAGTCTGCGGGGATTGGTATCCATGCCTGGCACTATCAGCAGGCCTGTATGCTGATTACCGTGCAATGTGAAAACGATCCCGGCGACAGCACCTGGCAGCATTTCACACCCACGGGTCCGCATGCTTTCTTACCGTTATTCGATAACTGGGCCTCTCTGGTGTGGTACGACACGCCAGCGCGTGTGCGACAGCTTCAGTCGTTGACCCTGCCGCAGCTGCAACAGGAGATTGGGCGGCATTTCCCTGCACGATTAGGACGCGTCACGCCGGTGGCCGCCGGGGCATTTCCGTTGACACGTCGCCATGCCCTGCAATACACCCGTCCGGGGCTGGCGCTGGTTGGCGATGCCGCGCATACCATTCACCCGCTGGCGGGGCAGGGCGTTAATCTTGGCTATCGGGATGTGGACTGCTTGCTGGATGTATTAACCCGCGCGCGTAGTCACGGCGAAGCCTGGTCGAGTCAGCAGGTGCTTAAGCGTTATCAGGCACGAAGAATGGCGGACAATTTTGTGATGCAAAGTGGAATGGACGTGTTCTATGCCGGGTTCAGCAATGACCTTGGGCCGGTGCGCATTTTGCGTAACCTCGGTTTGATGGCGGCAGAGCGTGCGGGCGTGCTGAAACGCCAGGCGTTAAAGTATGCGTTAGGTCTGTAATGCCAGAGGCCTCTCTCGTTAGGGGAGGCCAGCATTCTCTGGACGCAAAAAAGCAAAAAGCCCGCCGAAGCGAGCTTTTTACTTTTTAAGTGGCTGGGGTACAAGGATTCGAACCTCGGATGGCGGAATCAGAATCCGCTGCCTTACCGCTTGGCGATACCCCAATAGCGTGAAATTTTACGCATTTATTATAAAACTTCAACTACTGTGCGCTTACCCGAGAGCAAACGACTTTTTAAATTGGCTGGGGTACAAGGATTCGAACCTCGGATGGCGGAATCAGAATCCGCTGCCTTACCGCTTGGCGATACCCCAATAATTTTTCTTCATGCACCGCTAAAATTACAGCGATACGTTAAATCTTTAATTTGGTGGCTACGACGGGATTCGAACCTGTGACCCCATCATTATGAGTGATGTGCTCTAACCAACTGAGCTACGTAGCCAAACTGCTTTCTTCGATGGCTGGGGTACCTGGATTCGAACCAGGGAATGCCGGTATCAAAAACCGGTGCCTTACCGCTTGGCGATACCCCAAAAACCGCGGAGAACCGCTAACTCGAAGAAATATGGCTGGGGTACCTGGATTCGAACCAGGGAATGCCGGTATCAAAAACCGGTGCCTTACCGCTTGGCGATACCCCATCCGTGCAACGCTGACTGGTGAATGGTGCGGGAGGCGAGACTTGAACTCGCACACCTTGCGGCGCCAGAACCTAAATCTGGTGCGTCTACCAATTTCGCCACTCCCGCAAAAAAAGATGGTGGCTACGACGGGATTCGAACCTGTGACCCCATCATTATGAGTGATGTGCTCTAACCAACTGAGCTACGTAGCCATCTTTTTTTCGCGTTACCTTATCGGCGTTGCGGGGCGCATTATGCGTATTGGGCCTGGCAGCGTCAATACCTTTTTCATCGAAAATTGCCGTAATGTGACTGTTTGGTTAGGTTGCGAACAGCCTGGCGCATAATTCGGCAATTATTGGTTATTTATCGCTTTTGTGCCCTAAAAAATGCGCATAAACGAAAACAGGCCCCGCAGGGCCTGTAATGAGAACAGTCGCTTATTTATAAGCAGACTGATGAACACCTACTGCGCGGCCTGATGGATCGTTCATCGATTTGAAAGATTCATCCCATTCAATGGCTTTCGCAGACGAACAGGCCACTGACGGACCGCCCGGAACACATTCCGCAGCGCTTGGCAGCGGGAACAGCTCTTCAAAAATTTCACGGTACAGATACGCCTCTTTCGAGCCAGGCGTGTTGTACGGGAAACGGTAGCTGGCGGTCGCGAGCTGTTGGTCGCTAACCTGCTGGGCAGCCACTTCTTTCAGCGTATCAATCCAGCTATAACCTACGCCATCAGAGAACTGCTCTTTCTGACGCCATGCAACGCTTGCCGGCAGGTAAGACTCGAAACATTCACGCAGGACGTGTTTTTCCATTTTGCCGTTGCCGCACATTTTGTCCTGCGGGTTGATACGCATAGCCACATCCAGGAATTTCTTGTCCAGGAAGGGAACACGCGCTTCCACACCCCAAGCAGACATGGCTTTGTTAGCACGTGCACAGTCGAACATGTGCAGCGCCTGCAGCTTGCGTACTGTTTCTTCGTGCAGTTCTTTGGCGTTGGGCGCTTTGTGGAAGTAAAGGTAGCCACCAAAGACTTCATCTGAGCCTTCACCAGACAGCACCATCTTAATGCCCATCGCTTTGATTTTACGGGACATCAGGTACATCGGTGTTGAAGCGCGGATTGTCGTCACATCGTAGGTTTCGATGTGGTAAATCACGTCGCGGATTGCGTCCAGACCTTCCTGTACGGTGAAATGGATCTCGTGGTGAACCGTACCCAAATGGTTGGCCACTTCCTGCGCCGCTTTCAGATCCGGCGCACCTTTCAGGCCGACCGCGAAGGAGTGCAGCTGTGGCCACCAGGCCTCAGAACGCTCTTCATCTTCAACGCGACGGGCGGCAAATTTCTTGGTGATGGCGGAGATAACGGAGGAGTCCAGACCACCAGAAAGCAATACGCCATAAGGGACGTCAGACATGAGATGACTTTTCACCGCATCTTCCAGCGCCTGACGCAGTTCGTTTTTGTCGGTGACGTTGTCTTTCACCGCATCATAGCTGAACCAGTCACGCTGGTAGTAAGAGCGGATTTCACCGTCCTTGCTCCACAGATAGCTGCCTGCCGGGAACTCTTTAATGGTACGACAGACCGGCACCAGCGCTTTCATTTCTGACGCGACATACATGTTGCCGTGCTCATCATGGCCCATGTACAGCGGGATAATACCGATGTGGTCACGGCCAATCAGGTACGCATCTTTTTCAGTATCGTAGAGAACAAAGGCAAACATGCCTTGCAGTTCATCAAGGAACTCCGGTCCTTTTTCCTGATAGAGCGCCAGAATGACTTCGCAATCAGAGCCGGTCTGGAATGCGTAACGGTCGCCATACTCCGCGCGCAAAGCCTGGTGGTTGTAGATTTCACCGTTAACGGCCAGCGCATGTGTTTTTTGTTCGTTGTAAAGCGGCTGGGCACCGGCGTTGACGTCGACAATCGACAGACGCTCATGCGCAAGAATCGCTTTATCACTGGCATAGACGCCAGACCAGTCCGGACCGCGGTGACGCATCAGGCGGGATAATTCCAGCGCTTTCTTACGCAATTCAACCGCGTCGGTTTTAATATCCAGTACGCCAAAAATAGAACACATAGACTTCTCCGTTACCTTCAGGCATTGCATGTTGTGGTGTGCAGACATCGCTCCATCGCGTTGTCTTATCGCTTGTTTAAGAAAATGCCGTAAAGCCGAAGCGTTCGCAAGCCTTTTGCAGTCAGAAAAATAAAAAGCGCAATGACCATTGTGGAAAGCTGAAAAAAGAACATGAAATAAGCATCATTATTGACGAATTATCATTTTTTGAGGGTTTTTGCTGAATTGATGTTCTTTGGTGGCGGCTAAAAATAAAAAACCACGTCCTGAGACGTGGTTCGTTTTAGAGAACGTCGATTTCGGCCACCGACGGGTAAATCCAGGAGGGGCGGAAGGGCATACTATCAATGTCGTCCAGCGTTGAAACGCCCGAGAGAACCAGAATGGTTTCCAGCCCGGCCTGGAAGCCTGCCAGAATATCGGTGCGTAAATTGTCGCCGACAATCACCGTTTGCTCAGAGTGCGCCTGCATCTTGTTCAGTGCGGCACGAATGATCCACGGGCTGGGCTTACCCACATAAAACGGCTCTCGGCCGGAGATTTTCTCGATGCCTGCGCAAAGAGCGCCACAGCCAGGGTAATAACCGCGCCCGTGTGTATCCGGATTGGTAGCAATAAAGCGTGCACCATTGGCCACGAAAAAAGCCGCTTTATGCATCATCTCCCAGTTGTAGGAGCGCGTTTCACCCACAATCACAAAGTCCGGGTTGATGTCGGTAATGGTAAAACCAGCTTTATATAATTCGTGGATTAATGCCCCTTCGCCCACGACATAGGCTTTCTTCCCCTCCTGACGTTTCAGGAAATCTGCTGTTGCCATGGCTGAGGTATAAAAGACCGTGGACGGCACATCAATGCCTGCAGAGGCGAAACGGTTCGCGAGATCCTGACCCGTTTGAGAGGGGTAATTTGTCAGGACAACCAGCGGCATGCCCTTCTCCAGAAGGCGCGTAAGAAATTCAGCGGCCCCTGGCACGGCGACGTTATCGTGCATCAGCACACCGTCGATATCACATATTACGTTCTGAATGGTCATTGACTATCCGGCTCATAAAAAGAAGCAGTAACTATACCTGGCATACCTGAAGTTGCCTATGCGTTGGCGATGATTGCGCACACCGGTCAGCTTTCCAGCAAACGTTGCAACAATAAACCGTTGAGCATGGCGCGTTTAACCAGGGCGAAAGCGCCAATGGCGGAGCGGTGGTCCAGCGTGGAGCGCACCACCGGAAGATTCTTGCGAAATGCCTTAAGCGACTGCGTATTGATGCAGCCTTCTATGGCCGGGAGCAAGACTTTCTCAGCTTCAACGATCTCTCCGGCAATCACCACTTTCTGCGGATTGAAGAGGTTAATCGCAATAGCAATGGTTTTACCCAGATGGCGCCCGACGTGCTCAATGACTTCGCACGCCAACGCATCACCTTTGTTTGCGGCTTTACAGATGGTCTTGATGGAGCAGTCATCAGAGGTTAAGCGACTTTGATATCCCTGCTGCAAGAGATGGCGAACCCGCTGCTCGATGGCTGCATTTGCCGCAATGGTTTCGAGGCAGCCAAAATTTCCGCAGTGACAACGTTCGCCTAGCGGCTCAACCTGAATGTGCCCAATCTCACCGACATTACCGTTACGACCGATAAAAATGCGGCCATTCGAGATAATTCCGGCGCCCGTACCACGATGCACACGCACCAGAATAGAGTCTTCACAATCCTGACTTGCCCCAAAATAGTGCTCGGCAAGGGCCAGGCTGCGAATATCATGACCAACAAAACAGGTTAATTTAAAACGTTTTTCCAGTGCCTCGACCAGTCCCCAGTTCTCCACCGGAATATGCGGCATATAGCGAATGACGCCGCTCTCCGGATCGACCAGTCCGGGTAAAATAACCGAAATGGCGATCAGCTCGCGAATTTTGCGCTGGCAGGATTCAATAAAGGTATGGATGGTATTCAGCAGCGCATGCTCCAGCGTTTCCTGGGTGCGTTCCGGCAGCGGGTAATGTTCTTCCGCAAGGACCTTGCTGCTCAAATCATAGAGCGTCAGCGTGGTATCGGTGCGGCCAAGACGCACACCGATAGCCTGAAAATTGCGGGTTTCCGTAACGATGGAGATGGCGCGGCGACCGCCGGTTGAAGCCTGCTGATCCACTTCTTTGATCAGGCCGCGCTCGATAAGTTGGCGCGTGATTTTAGTCACGCTGGCGGGGGCAAGCTGGCTTTGTTCGGCAATCTGAATGCGCGAAATAGGGCCAAGCTGGTCGATCAGGCGGTAAACGGCCGCGCTGTTAAGTTGTTTAACGAGGTCAACGTTACCGATTTGAGCTTGTCCGCCTGATGTCATACCTTTTACTTACTCAGTGACGACCTCGTTACCATTAACGATGGTCTTGATTATTTTATAATCGCGCGTGAAGGCAGTCAGGTTCGCTACCTTACCCGGCGCAATGCTGCCGAGACTGTCCGCAAACCCCATCGCCCGGGCAGGGTAGAGGGTTGCCATACGCAGAGCTTCATCGAGTGCAATACCGACGTGCTCAACCAGATTACGTACCCCTTCGATCATCGTCAGGGCAGAGCCACTCAGGGTACCGTTTTCATCTACGCACAATCCATTACGGTAGTATATTGTTTTACCAGCAAAAATGAACTGGTCAATATCAGCGCCTGCCGGAGCCGTTGCATCGGTCACCAGGCAAAGCTTGTCTCCCTTAAGGCGTTTAGCAGTACGTACATTAACGTAATCGACATGCAGGCCATCTGCAATGATACCGCAATATACTTCTGCTTCATCAAGGATAGCGCCTGTCAGACCCGGTTCACGCCCGGTAATGTAGGGCATTGCATTGAACAAATGCGTGGCGAAGGTGATACCTGCACGAAAACCGAGTTTCGCTTCTTTAAGCGTGGCATTTGAGTGCCCGGCGGAAACCACAATCCCGGCAGCGGCCAGCTTAGCGATCACCTCGGCACCCGCCACTTCAGGGGCGAGAGTGACCTTGGTAATGACATCGGCGTTTTTACACAACAAATCCACCAGCTCAGCGTCAGGTTTACGGACATAGTCAGGGTTGTGCGTCCCTTTTTTCACCATATTCAGCCACGGACCTTCAAGGTGAAGCCCCAGCGCTTGATTAGGATGCTGGCGCAGGTAATCACGCATTACCTGAATACCCTGCTTCATTAGCGCATCGCTGCTGGTAATCAGCGTCGGCAGGTAGCTGGTGCAGCCAGATTTTTCGTTCGCACGCTGCATAATTTCAAGCGTTTCAACGCTCACGGCTTCCGGGGTATCGTTAAACTGAACGCCACCGCAGCCGTTAAGCTGAACATCAATGAAACCGGGGGCAAGCAGGGCGCCATGCAGGTCACGCTGCTCAATGCCTGACGGTAGCTCCGCCAATGGACAGACACGCTCAATCAGGCCATTCGCGACGAGAAGCGCGTGGTCATCCAGAATTTCATAGCCGGTGAAAATGCGGCAATGGGTTAAAGCATACATAACGACCCCCGGTTAACAAATGAGTGCCGTTCCGCACAATCACTGTGGCAGAACGGAAACACAATTACAGACCTTTAATATTTTCGGCTTCTAATTCATTGAAGTATTTCAATGTCTTAACTTTCAGTTCCATGGTTGACGGCTCATCGCATACCATAACGGCTTTAGGATGAAGCTGCAGACAACTGATGGTCCACATGTGGTTGACGTTACCTTCAACCGCCGCTTGTAACGCCAGCGCCTTCTGATTACCCAGCACCAGAATCATCACCTCTTCTGCATCCAGCAGCGTACCCACACCGACGGTTAAGGCATATTTCGGCACCAGGCTTACATCGCCATCAAAGAAGCGCGAGTTCGCCACACGGGTGTCATGGGTCAGGGTTTTGATACGCGTACGAGAGGCCAGCGAAGACGCAGGTTCGTTGAATGCGATGTGACCGTCGTTACCCACGCCACCCATAAACAGGTGAATTTTGCCGTAGGAACGGATTTTTTCTTCGTATTGACGACATTCTGCGTCAATATCCGGGGCATTACCATCCAGCAGATTAATATTTTCTGCCGGAATATCAACGTGATCAAAGAAGTTGCGGTGCATAAAGCTATGGTAGCTTTCCGGATGCTCTTTTGGCAGGCCGACATATTCGTCCATGTTGAAAGTTACAACATGCTGGAAGCTAACCTGGCCCGCTTTGTGCATTTCAACTAATGCCTTATAGGCCGTCAGGGGAGTGCCGCCAGTTGGCAGGCCGAGAACGAACGGGCGATCTGCGGTAGGTTTAAAGGCGTTGATACGGTTTACGATATGACGTGCAGCCCATTTACCGACTTGTTCTGCTGTTGCCAGAGGGATCAGTCTCATTGTTCATCTCCAGGTTGAATTTAAAAGTTCGTGGATTGCAAGCCGTACTGAAGTAAGCGTAATGCAGTTTTGCTCTACAAGGGGGCAATCCGTGTTGATTTTTTTAATCATAAAATAAGTTTTGCTTGTTAGCCAGCAAAGTGGAGGGTTAATAACGATATTTGGTGACTGTAATCACAAAAAGTGTGCATTTAATTTGCGAGGCGAATTAATTTTTCACACACTGATACTGTCGTAAAAAAAGGCCGTGCTTTCAGGTTTAAGTAAGACAATAAAAAAATACTGTTTCTAAGCGCCCGGTGTGGGGTCAGAGGGGGAATAACGTGAGTCTTTTAGGTTACTTACAAAAGGTAGGTCGCGCACTGATGGTGCCGGTCGCCACGCTGCCTGCAGCAGCAATTTTAATGGGGGTCGGTTACTGGATCGACCCGGTAGGTTGGGGTGGTGATAATGCGCTGGCAGCGCTCTTTATCCAGTCTGGATCTGCCATCATCGATAACATGGGCGTGCTATTTGCAGTGGGTGTTGCCTACGGTATGTCCAAAGATAAAGACGGTGCTGCCGCGTTGGCAGGCTTCGTCGGCTTCCTGGTATTAACGACGTTGTGTTCGCCAGCAGCCGTTGCCATGATTCAAAAAATTCCGGCCGATCAGGTGCCTGCTGCATTTGGCAAGATCAAAAACCAGTTCGTTGGGATCATGGTCGGTATCATCGCGGCAGAGCTTTACAACCGCTTTAGCAGCGTTGAGCTGCCGAAAGCGTTGTCGTTCTTTAGCGGTCGCCGTCTGGTGCCGATTCTGACCTCTTTCGTGATGATCGTTGTAGCGTTCATTCTGATGTATATCTGGCCGGTGGTGTTCAGCGGTCTGGTAGGCTTTGGTGAACATATTCAAAAACTTGGCTCTGCGGGCGCGGGTATCTATGCCTTCTTTAACCGCTTGCTGATTCCGGTAGGTCTGCACCACGCGCTGAACTCCGTATTCTGGTTCGACGTAGCGGGTATCAACGATATTCCTAACTTCCTCGGTGGCGCGCAGTCTATCGCTGCAGGTAAAGCTGAAATCGGGATTACAGGTCGTTATCAGGCGGGCTTCTTCCCAATCATGATGTTCGGTCTGCCGGGTGCAGCACTGGCTATCTACCAATGCGCACGTCCAGAAAACAAAGCCAAAGTTTTGGGTATTATGATGGCGGGTGCCTTTGCCGCCTTCTTTACCGGGATTACTGAACCGCTGGAGTTCTCCTTCATGTTCGTGGCGCCGGTACTGTATTTCATCCATGCAGTGCTGACCGGTATTTCCGTGTTTATCGCTGCGACCATGCAGTGGATTGCCGGTTTCGGGTTCAGTGCGGGTCTGGTGGATATGGTGCTCTCGTCACGTAACCCCCTGGCCGTACACTGGTACATGCTGATTCTGCAAGGCCTGGTATTCTTTGTTATTTACTACGTGGTGTTCCGTTTCACCATTCTGAAATTCAACCTGTTGACGCCGGGCCGTGAACTGGCTGTTGCGGGTGACGAAGCTGATGGTCGGGACGTCAACGTGAGCGCAGGTTCAGAGCAGGATGTTGCAGGTCTGGCTCGCCAGTACATTGCCGCTATCGGCGGTTCTTCTAACCTGACCGGTATTGATGCCTGTATCACCCGTCTGCGTCTGAATGTAAAAGACTCTGCGCTGGTGAATGAAGCGATGGCGAAACGTCTTGGTGCGACCGGTATTATTCGTCTGAATAAAACCAGCGTGCAGATTATCGTCGGCTTTGTGGCTGAGAAAATCGCGAACGCGATGAAGACTGCGGGCAACGTACCTGCCGCTGATACGGCAGCCCCGGTTGCGCCAGTGACGGCTGCAGCGGTTAAGCCTCAGGCGGTGCCTAACGCATCCGTCATTGCAGAACTGGTCTCCCCGATTACCGGCGATGTCGTTTCTCTGGATGAAGTGCCGGATGAAGCCTTCGCCAGCAAAGCGGTCGGTGATGGTGTGGCGATTAAACCGACAGACAAAGTGGTTGTCGCTCCGGCAGCCGGGACCATTGTGAAAATTTTCAACACGAATCATGCGTTCTGTCTCGAAACCGAGAAAGGGGCGGAGATCGTGGTTCATATGGGTATTGATACCGTCGCGTTGGGCGGCCAGGGCTTCTCCCGCCTGGTTGAAGAGGGTGCCGTTGTGGTTGCCGGCCAGCCAGTCCTCGAAATGGACCTGGACTACCTGAACGCAACAGCACGTTCGATGATTAGCCCGGTCGTTTGCAGCAACATCGACGACTTCTCGGGTCTGGTACTTAAAGCGCAAGGGTCGGTCGTTGCAGGGCAAACGCCGCTGTATGACATCAAAGGCTAATGACTTAACCCGTTAGCATTATCAAAGCGGCAGAGGATTTCCTCTGCCGCTTTTTTTTGCCGCCGTTTCACGCTTCCGCTTTGTATATATTTTCCGTAACTAAGGGTTGTCTCCAGGACCCGCTTATAAGATCATGTGCCGTTATACGTTGTTTACGCTTTGAGGAATCTACGATGAGTGAGGCTGAAGCCCGCCCGACAAACTTTATTCGTCAGATCATTGACGAAGATCTGGCCACTGGTAAGCATAATTCTGTTTGCACCCGTTTCCCGCCAGAGCCGAATGGTTATCTGCACATTGGTCATGCTAAATCTATCTGCCTGAACTTTGGCATCGCCCAGGATTACAACGGACAGTGCAATCTGCGCTTCGATGACACGAACCCAGTAAAAGAAGATATCGAGTACGTTGAGTCTATAAAACATGACGTAGAGTGGTTGGGTTTCCACTGGTCCGGCGATGTGCGTTATTCCTCTGACTATTTCGATCAACTGCACCAGTATGCGGTTGAACTGATCAACAAAGGGCTGGCGTTTGTTGATGAACTCTCCGCTGACGAAATCCGCGAATATCGTGGTTCGCTGACCGCACCGGGCAAAAACAGCCCGTTCCGCGATCGCAGCGTGGAAGAGAACTTGGCGCTATTCGAAAAAATGCGCGCGGGTGGCTTCGAAGAGGGTAAAGCCTGCCTGCGTGCTAAAATCGACATGGCATCGCCGTTCATCGTGCTGCGCGACCCGGTGCTCTACCGCATTAAGTTTGCCGATCACCACCAGACCGGCAGCAAATGGTGCATCTACCCGATGTATGACTTCACCCACTGCATCAGTGATGCGCTGGAAGGGATTACCCATTCTCTGTGTACGCTGGAGTTCCAGGACAACCGTCGCTTATACGACTGGGTACTGGACAACATCTCTATTCCGGTTCATCCGCGTCAGTACGAATTCTCGCGTCTGAATCTGGAATACACCGTGATGTCCAAGCGTAAGCTGAACCTGTTGGTCACCGACAAGCACGTTGAAGGCTGGGACGATCCACGTATGCCGACCATCTCTGGCCTGCGCCGTCGTGGTTATACTGCGGAGTCTATTCGTGAATTCTGCAAACGCATTGGCGTGACCAAGCAGGATAACACCATCGAGATGGCCTCTCTTGAATCCTGCATTCGTGAAGATCTGAACGAAAACGCGCCACGTGCGATGGCCGTTATCGATCCGGTTAAACTGGTTATCGAGAACTATCCTCAGGGCGAAAGCGAAATTGTGACCATGCCGAATCATCCGAATAAACCGGAGATGGGCAGCCGTGAGGTTCCGTTTAGCGCAGAGATTTGGATCGATCGCGCCGACTTCCGCGAAGAAGCCAACAAGCAGTACAAGCGCCTGGTGATGGGCAAAGAAGTGCGCCTGCGTAACGCCTATGTGGTGAAGGCTGAGCGTGTGGAGAAAGATCCCGACGGCACTATCACCACCATCTTCTGTACTTATGATGCGGACACCCTGAGCAAAGATCCAGCGGATGGCCGTAAAGTGAAAGGCGTCATTCACTGGGTGAGTGCGGCCCACGCGCTGCCGGTTGAAATCCGTCTTTATGACCGTCTGTTCAGCGTGCCAAACCCAGGCGCCGCTGAAGATTTCCTCTCGGTGATGAATCCGGAATCTCTGGTCGTTAAACAGGGTTATGCTGAGCCGTCATTGCAGTCTGCCGCAGCCGGTAAAGCTTACCAGTTTGAGCGTGAAGGTTACTTCTGCCTCGATAGCCGTTATGCAACAGCTGATAAGCTGGTCTTCAACCGCACCGTGGGTCTGCGTGACACCTGGGCGAAAGTCGGCGAGTAATTAACGCGCGACTTTATCTGAACGCCGCCCCGTGCGGCGTTTTTTTATTCTTCCCATCTGAAATTTTAATAATTGTCTGTGATTGACATGAAAAGTTGTTTTAATTTTTTCATTCTCATCCTTCATTTTCCCGATTATTTAACGCGATAAATTACCATTCCCAACTGTTATTCCACGTCTGCGCCAAAACGGATTGAAATCTGTGTTCCTGGTCATATTCCTGATGCTCATTCAGGTAAAGTGCTTGATCATTCATGCGGGCAAAAATAATCTTGATTCGTGGTGTGAAACAAGTTTTTAGCACTCACAGCTATTCCCTGGTTTTAATTTGTTGCTGAATGCCTTTGCACAGCACTTTTGTTTTTTTAGTCAAAGAGGAACAATTATGATCGCGTTTGTCGCTAAACGTAAGGCGATAGCGTTAGCTATTGCCAGCACAACAGCAATATCAGGTTTAATGATAACCCCTGCGGTAAATGCCGAAGGTTTTGTCGATGATTCAACGCTTACCGGCGGGGTGTATTACTGGCAGCGTGAACGCGATCGTAAGGACGTCACCGACGGTAATAAATATAAAACAAACCTTGCACACTCAACCTGGAATACTAACCTCGATTTCCAGTCCGGTTATGCAGCAGATATGTTCGGTATCGATATTGCCGCGTTTGCGGCAATCGAAATGGCAGAGTCATCCGGCAGTGCACACCCTAATGAAATGGCGTTTTCCAATAGTCACAAAGTCTATGACGAAGACTGGGCGGGCGACAGAAGTGGGGCCAGTCTTTATACCGCGGCGGCAAAATTTAAATATGGTCCGGTATGGGCGCGAGCGGGTTACATTCAGCCAACGGGGCAGACACTGCTGGCCTCCAACTGGAGCTTTATGCCGGGTACGTATCAGGGTACGGAACTAGGTGCAAAACTTGATTATGAAGATTGCGGTGCACTGAGTTTCTCGTATATGTGGGCCAATGAATATAAAGCCCCCTGGTACAACGAAACCGATTATTTCTATCAAAATGATGGCGTGAGCAAGATTGATTATGTCCATTCACTCGGCGCGCAATATGATTTTAAAAACGATCTCATTTTAGAAGCGGCATTTGGTCAGGCGCAGGGCTATGTTGACCAATACTTTGCAAAAGCCAGTTATAAATTTGATATTGCGGGCAGCCCATTGTCGACAAGCTATCAGTTCTACAGCTCACGCGATAAAGCATCTAATCACACCATCAATGATATTTATGACGGTACGGCCTGGTTACAGGCACTGACCTTTAATTATACCGCAGGGCCTGTCGATTTACGTCTTGAGGGAACATGGGTCAAAGCCGATGGTCGCCAGGGATATTTCAATTCGCGTATGACGCCGCTTTATGGCTCGTCAAATGGCCGACTGGATATCTGGTGGGATAATCGTTCTGACTTTAACGCCCATAATGAGAAAGCGGTATTTGTTGGCGCTATGTATGATCTTAAAGATTTAAATCTTCCGGGCTGGGCGGTAGGCGCATCCTATGTGTATGGCTGGGATGCCAAGCCATCCAACGTTTCCTCTGGCGACCAATACTATAAAGCCAATAATTCAATTAAGGAATCCGCTTACAGCCTCGACGTCGTTTACACCCTGCAGGATGGTCTGGCGAAAGGGACGTTATTTAAACTGCACTTCACGCAGTTTGATAACCACTCTGATATTCCAAGCTGGGGCGGTGGTTACAACAACATCTTCCAGGATGAGCGCGATGTGAAATTTATCGTGATCGCACCGTTTACGATTTTCTGATGCGAGAGAAGGGCAAAATGAAAAAAAGCATAATGATTCTGTTTATGACCCTGGGACTTGCTGGCTGCGTACAGCAACCCTCAGCGCCGAAAGAAGATATGCGTTTGAGAGCAGCTTACAGTGCCTGCATTAACACCGCAGAAGGATCGTCGGAAAAACTTGAAGCCTGCCGTAGCGTGTTAGACGTGTTGAAGTCAGAAAAGGCACATCAACAGTTTGCTCATGAAGAATCCGTCCGTACACTGGATTATCAGCAGTGTCTGGACGCCACGCATACGGGCAATGGTCAGGCGGTAAAAGCGAACTGCGATCGTATCTGGCAGGAAATTCGCAGCAACAATACGCCGTAGACACTCTTTTTGTACCACCAATAAAAAAGCCAACCGGAGGTTGGCTTTTTACGTTTACGGAAGATTACTTCGCAATCTCGTGGGCGTTTTCATCGCTGCGGCAATCGCCTTCAGCGCAGTGGCCATAGAGGTACAGGCTATGGTTCGTCAGGCGAATGCCGTGTTGAGAGGCGATTTCACGCTGGCGAGCTTCAATGGAGTCATCACTGAATTCAATCACTTTGCCGCAATCGAGGCAAATCAAGTGATCGTGGTGATGTTGCTGAGTCAGTTCGAAGACAGATTTGCCGCCTTCAAAATTATGACGGGTTACGATCCCGGCATCATCAAACTGGTTCAGAACACGGTAAACCGTGGCCAGCCCGATCTCTTCGCCCATGTCAATCAGGCGCTTATATAAATCTTCCGCACTGACATGATGGTTGTCCGGCTCCTGAAGCACTTCCAGGATTTTCAAGCGAGGAAGCGTGACTTTCAGGCCGGCCTTCTTTAATGCGGTATTGTTGTCAGTCATGCGGAATCTGTCCTGTTGCTAAACGGTTCGCTCCCCAAGGGGAAGCTACAAGGAATGCACTGGGAAATGCGTCTCATTATAGAACTGCCATGTCTAAATGAAAACTGCAAGCCCTCAAGTAAAGTAAGCGTATAAAACGTGGTAGTGCCAACAAAGTCCGTTGCGCTACCCGTTTTAACCAGGCCATATTGTACAGTGCTGGCGGCAAAAGTTAAAAAAATGTAGCAATTATTTCCATTGGTTTTAACTATCGATCTGGCGCAACCCGCAGGATGCGCCAAACAGCATCAGGCATTGATGATATCGTTAAGATTCAGCTCTTCGGAAATCTGTTTAACCCATTTATCCACGCGTGCAGCGGTCAGTTCTGGTTGACGATCTTCGTCAATGGCCAGCCCAACAAAATGGTCATCATCGGCAAGGCCTTTAGAGGCTTCAAAGTGGTAGCCTTCGGTCGGCCAGTGACCCACAATCACCGCGCCACGTGGTTCGATGATGTCACGAATTGTCCCCAGCGCATCACAGAAGTACTCTGCATAATCTTCCTGGTCACCACAGCCAAACAATGCGACTAACTTGCCATTGAAATCAATGTCTTCCAGCGTCGGGAAAAAATCATCCCAGTCACACTGCGCTTCGCCGTAATACCAGGTCGGGATGCCAAGCAGCAGAATGTCATAGCCTTCCAGATCCTCTTTGCTGCTCTTTGCAATGTCGTGTACATCTGCAACGTCTTTACCAAGCTGTGCCTGGATCATCTTTGCGATGTTTTCGGTATTACCGGTGTCGCTGCCGAAAAAAATGCCAGTGATTGCCATGAGTAAAATAACCTCTTGAAACTTAATGATATGGTGGTGGCGTTTAGCCCACGGATAAGGGCAATCATAGCAGATCAGAGAAGCACGCGGAAACTGCAATCGCGTCGGACTGCACTCTCTGCTACATGAAAACGTTATTCAGATGAAGAATCAGAGGAATCAATGCTGTTCAGCGCTTTTAGCTGCTCCAGCAACATCTCTTCGATGAGTTCGCTGCGACTCATTTGACGCGCGTCAGCCAGGGCGTTTAATGCGTCAACGGCCTCCGCGTTGATTTTCAGTTCGACGCGTTTAAGCCCACGAAATTTATCGCGTTTAAGCTGATTGCGTTTGTTAATGCGCAATTGCTCGTCGCGAGAGAGCGGATTGGTTTTAGGACGTCCCGGGCGACGCTCATTCGCGAACAGATCTAGGGTCGTGCGGTCCGTTTGTTCTTTAGCCATGATTTAAGAAATACTACGGGAAGTACAAGCAATCGAGCCTGAGCCCGGGTTGATTAGCGCGCCATCATACATCAGGGAGGCAGGGACGCCAACGCCCGGGCGCGTTATGATGACCGAGCGCCGGGTTTTTAATCAGTTTGTCTTTTCAGCAAGATAACGACGAATAGCGCGCAAAACCGCTTCCGGCTTTTCCGCATGCACCCAGTGTCCGGCACCGGCAATGACATGCGCCTTCGCCTGCGGAAACTGTTTAAGCAGAGGCTGACGATACTGCTCGGTCACGTAAGGGGAGTTGCCACCGGGGATGAACAGGGCAGGGTGGTCCCAGACCGGCACCTCTTCCCAGCCGACAATGTGGGGGTACTGCTCCCACAGCACGGGGACATTAAAGCGCCATTGCCCGTCAACAAAGGACTTCAACAAAAATTGAATCACCCCTTCTTCATCGATGACGGTGCGCATCACGGTGGCCGCTTGTTGTCGCGTCGTGGCCCCGGCATCCGTCACCGCATTGATAGCAGCAAAAATCTCATCGTGGCGACGCACGGCATAATCCACGGGGGCAATATCAATCGCTACCAGTCCGTCAATACGTTCCGGGGCAATCGCGGTTAAGGCCATGACCGCTTTCCCTCCCATTGAGTGACCGATAAAGGTGGCCCGCTCAAGGGAATGCGCGTCCAGCGTATCAACCAAATCCTGGGCCATCGCGGGGTAATTCATTTCGTCCGAACTCGCAGAAAGCCCATGATTACGCATGTCCACCTGAAGGATGTCATGGTCGCTCACAAGGTCGCGCGCCAGAATGCCAAGGTTATCCAGGCTGCCAAACAGGCCGTGGACTAACACGATGGGAGAATTGTTGTGCGATTGTTGTGCAGATTGCGCTCGGGTATTCAATTTCATGGCAAAGTTCTTTTTTTCGCTCTTTCGGATTAGGGTATTATGTTGAACATTCTGCCGCCCGGCTGCAAGGTTCAGACACAATCTAACTTAGCCGCCACTCAGGTTTAGCGCTATCCGCTGTTGAGATTTGACTTTATAATCTCAATAACTTGTATTCAGATAAGACACTGCACTGGATTAAAATGAAAACGATTGAAGTTGATGATGAACTCTACAGTTATATTGCCAGCCACACGAAGCATATTGGTGAGAGCGCATCCGACATTTTACGGCGCATGTTGAAATTTTCCGCCTCCTCTCAGCCTGCCGCCACGACGCCTGCCGCTGCAAAAGAAGCCCCTGTTACGCCGAAAGTCGAAGAGAGTAAGCCGACCAACACCGCGAAAGACAAAGTTCGTGCGGTGCGCGAGTTGCTGCTTTCTGACGAATACGCCGATCAGAAAAAAGCCGTTAACCGTTTCATGCTGGTGCTGTCTACACTCTATTCTCTGGACAACAAAGCCTTTGCAGAATCCACCGAGTCCCTGCACGGGCGTACCCGCGTATACTTTGCGTCTGATGAACAAACCTTGTTGCAAAATGGCACGCAGACCAAGCCAAAACAGGTGCCAGATACACCATACTGGGTCATCACCAACACTAATACGGGTCGTAAATGCAGCATGGTAGAACACATCATGCAGTCAATGCAGTTCCCGGCGGAATTGATTGAAAAGGTTTGCGGCACAATTTAATCCTTGCATAAGAAGGACCAGGCAATGGCTAACCATGAACGTGCGGGTCAACCTGCACAACAGAGCGATTTGATCAACGTCGCCCAGCTTACCGCGCAGTACTACGTGCTGAAACCGGAAGTGGGTAATTCTGAACATGCAGTTAAATTTGGTACGTCCGGGCATCGTGGTAGCGCAGGGCGTCATAGCTTCAACGAACAGCATATCCTGGCGATTGCCCAGGCCATCGCTGAAGAGCGCGCCAAAAACGGTATCACCGGGCCATGCTATGTGGGCAAAGATACCCACGCCTTGTCTGAACCTGCCTTTATCTCTGTGCTGGAAGTGCTGGCGGCCAACGGTGTTGACCTGGTTGTGCAGGAAAACAACGGCTTTACGCCGACGCCTGCTGTTTCCAATGCCATTCTGGTCCACAACAAAAAAGGTGGCGCGCAGGCGGACGGTATCGTGATTACCCCGTCGCACAACCCGCCGGAAGATGGTGGCATTAAATACAACCCGCCAAACGGTGGGCCGGCTGATACCAACGTCACCAAAGTGGTGGAAGACCGTGCTAATGCCCTGTTAGCCGACGGCCTGAAAGGCGTGAAACGTATTACGCTGGACGCGGCCCTGGCTTCAGGTCACGTGAAAGAACAGGATCTGGTGCAACCCTTCATTGAAGGGCTGGCCGACATCGTCGATATGGCGGCTATCCAGAAAGCCGGTCTGAAGCTTGGCGTTGATCCACTGGGCGGCTCCGGCATTGAGTACTGGAAGCGCATTGCCGAATTCTACAAGCTTGATCTCACTATCGTGAACGATCAGGTCGATCAGACTTTCCGCTTTATGCACCTCGATAAAGATGGTGTGATCCGTATGGATTGCTCATCCGAATCCGCAATGGCAGGTTTGCTGGCGCTGCGTGATAAGTTCGACCTGGCGTTCGCCAACGACCCGGACTATGACCGCCACGGCATCGTCACGCCGGCAGGGTTAATGAACCCGAACCATTATCTGGCTGTTGCCATTAATTACCTGTTCCAGCATCGTCCGCAGTGGGGCAAAGATGTGGCTGTGGGCAAGACCCTGGTCTCCTCCGCGATGATCGACCGTGTGGTTAACGATCTGGGCCGCAAACTGGTAGAAGTGCCGGTCGGCTTCAAATGGTTTGTGGATGGCCTGTTCGACGGTAGCTTTGGTTTTGGCGGCGAAGAGAGCGCAGGGGCATCCTTCCTGCGTTTTGACGGCACCCCGTGGTCTACCGATAAAGACGGCATCATCATGTGCCTGCTGGCTGCGGAAATCACCGCCGTCACCGGTAAAAACCCGCAGCAGCACTACGATGAGCTGGCCGCGCGTTTCGGTGCGCCAAGCTATAACCGCCTGGGCGCCAGCGCCACCTCCGCACAGAAAGCCGCGCTGTCTAAGCTTTCTCCGGAAATGGTCAGTGCCAGCACGCTGGCAGGTGACCCGATCACCGCTCGTCTGACGGCGGCTCCGGGTAACGGTGCTGCCATTGGCGGTCTGAAAGTGATGACCGACAACGGCTGGTTTGCCGCACGTCCATCAGGCACGGAAGACGCCTACAAAATTTACTGCGAAAGCTTCCTCGGCGAAGAACACCGTAAGCTGATTGAAAAAGAAGCGGTAGAAATTGTCAGCGAAGTGCTGAAAAACGCCTGATAACCCTCGGTGAATGACCCGGCCCGGTTGCGTAAACGTGACCGGGCTTTTTTATGTCTGCAGTTACAGCATAAACCGGTAGCCGATACCCGTTTCGGTTAGCAGATGACGCGGACGCGCAGGATCGGCCTCAAGCTTTTGCCGCAAATGGCCCATGTAGATGCGTAAATAGTGGCTATGTTCGACGGCGTTAGGCCCCCAGACCTGACTTAACAGTTGGCGCTGGGTGAGCACTTTTCCGGCGTTGTTTAACAGCACTGCGAGCAAGCGAAACTCAATAGGGGTGAGGTGCAGCTCTTCGCTACCGCGTAGAATACGTCGGCTGGCGAGATCGACCTGAATATCCGAAAAAGTCACTACCGGATCGTTTTGCGGCGTACCGGCATGACGGCGTAAGGCCACCCGCAGCCTCGCCTGTAATTCCCCGATGCCAAAGGGCTTACTGAGATAATCATCGGCGCCCGCATCCAGGGCAGCAATTTTATCGCTCTCTTCCGTTCTGGCAGATAACACAATGACCGGCATCTGGCTCCACTGACGCAGGTCACGTATAAAATCGATACCGTCGCCGTCCGGTAAACCTAAATCAAGAATGACCAGATCCGGTTTACGCGTTGCCGCTTCAATCAGCCCGCGCTGCAGCGTTTCCGCTTCAAAAACCCGCAGCCCTTCTGCTTCCAGCGCGCTGCGCAGAAAACGGCGAATGGCCTGTTCATCTTCGACAATAAGTACGTTAATCACAGATCCTCGGGAAGGTCGTCCAGCAGCGGTGGCGTGTCCAGCGGCAGTGTAACATGAAAACAGGCGCCGCCTTCCGGGCGGTTTGTGGCAAAAATAGTGCCGCCATGGACATCGACAATGGCCTGGCAGATTGCCAGTCCCAGGCCGACGCCGGGGATCGCCGACTCTTTCGTCCCCCGCGCAAACTTGGCAAAAATTGCCTGCTCCTGTCCGGCAGGGATCCCCGGCCCGTTATCCCACACTTCCAGCGTTAATTGCGAAAGGTCTGCCCGAGCACAAATACCGATTTCGGCGCGGTAACCGGCATATTTCACGGCGTTTTCCAGCAGATTAATTAGCACCCGTTCGAACAACGGCCCGTCCACATGCACCAGCATCAGCGGGTCCGGCAGGTCGAGGGCAATGTGTCGCCCACCGAGCCCTGGCTCCAGCGTCCGCAAGGCGCTGCCCACCACCTCTTCCAGCGTCAGCCACTCTTTCTTTAAATTAAAGCCGCCGGACTGAATACGCGCCATATCAAGCAGATTGTTCACGAGGCGCGTGGTGTTCAGCACATGCTGACGAATTTCACTTGCCTGGGGCGCATGCTTAGAGCCTTCACTGGCAAGATCCAGCGTCAGGATTTCTGCCTGGCCGAACAGCACAGTTAGCGGTGTACGCAGGTCATGGGAGAGGGCGGCCAGCAGGGAGTTACGGATGCTTTCGCGTTCGCTGGCAAAGCGGGCCTGCTGTTCACTGGTGATCAAAGACTGACGTTCCAGCGCACTGGCGACCAACAGGGTAAAGGTTTCCAGCAAGCGCTGCTGCTCCGGTACCATCAACAGGCGCAGGTTAGCCGGTTCGACGACCACCAGTCCGTGAGTTTTCTGCGCACTCTTCAGCGGTAAAATTTGATAAGGCACGCCGGGCAGCGTATCGGTACCGGCACCTGCCGGTTGGCCTTTATCGAAGCTCCAGCGGGCGATGGCGTCGTCCCAGGAGGGGATGTTTTGCGTTCCGGTAATAGCCACCAGTTTCCCCGTGCTGTCCGGCAGCAGCACCTGGCTTCGGGCATTAAAGGTTGAACGGATAAAGGTCTCACTGGTGGCGGCAATGTCTTTGTCGCTGCGTCCTGTGGCCAGCGCTTTGGACATCTCATACAGATGGCGGGTGCGCTGTTCACGATAACGCGCCACCCTGGCCTGATAACGCACCCCGGCGGTCAGGTTGCCGATCACCAACCCGACGGTCATCATGACCCCAAAGGTGAGTAAATATTGCACATCCGACACCGCCAGCGTCCCACGCGGCGCAATGAAAAAGAGATCAAAGCTGATGACATTGATGACCGTGGCGAAGGCTGAAGGCCACCGCCCGTATAACAGGGCGATGATCACCACACCCAGCAGATAGACCATGACCAGGTTGGCGGCATCAAACGCGACCAACCACTGCATCGCAATCAGCGTGATGGCCGCACACAAGGCCAGTGCGACAACGCAGCCCTTCAGCTGTACGCGCCAGCGCTCCATAAACGGACGGCTATCATTCGGGCGCGAGGGGAGGGAGACGGGAGTATCGTCCGGCGCAATGATCACCAAATCGAGGTCCGGGGCGCGTCGTGCCAGGCGGTCGGCAAACGACTCGCGGTTAAACCAGCCGCGTTTTGCCCGTCTGCCAATCAGAATTTTGCCGAGATTATGCTCCCTTGCGTAGCGCAAAATGGCTTTGTCTTCAGCGGTGTCTGAGAGCGTGGCCGTTTCAGCGCCCAGCTCTTGCGCCAGATGCAGGGAGGCCAGAATCGCCCGCCGCTGTGGTTCCGGCAGTTTGTGTAAGGTGGGGGTTTCTACATAAACCGCATGCCAGACGCTGCCGAGTTTAGCGGCCAGCCGTGCGGCGGTGCGGATCAATTTTTCATTACCGCTACCGTGTCCTACGCAGAGCAGGATAGCGTCACGGGTATGCCAGACCTTTTCCTCACCCAGACGGTCACGCCATGCGCGCATCTGGTCATCAACGCGGTCTGCGGTTCGGCGTAACGCCAGCTCACGCAGGGCGATGAGATTGCCCTTGCGAAAGAAGTGCTCGATGGCACGTTCCGCCTGACCGCCGATATAGACCTTGCCCTCATGTAGACGCTGGCGAAGGTCGTCAGGAGGCAGATCCACCAGCACGATTTCATCGGCGGCATCAAAAAAAGGATCGGGCACCGTTTCACGGACCTGAATGCCTGTGACGCCGCTGACCACATCATTCAGACTCTCCAGATGCTGCACGTTCACCGTGGTCAGCACATCGATACCCGCTTCCAGCAGCTCTTCAACATCCTGCCAGCGTTTTGGGTGGCGCGTGCCTGGCGCATTGCTGTGCGCCAGTTCGTCCATCAGTATCAACGCCGGACGCCGCGCAAGGGCGGCGTCGAGATCAAACTCCTGAATCAGCCGCCCGCGATGGGCGACCCGTTTGGGCGGCAGAACGGTAAGACCGTTCAGCAGGGCGGCAGTCTCCTTCCGCCCGTGGGTTTCCACGACGCCGATAAGGATATCCAGCCCCTGCGCCCGCTGCCGCTGGGCTTCCTGCAACATGGCAAAGGTTTTGCCGACCCCGGCGCAGGCGCCGAAGAAAATTTTGAGTTTTCCCCGGTGGGTGGTTGCGGTCTGCTCCAGCAATCGGTCGGGATCCGGGCGCAAAGGCTCGTCGGTCATGGCTTAGTTATCCTTACGCGCATCCAGCGCCAGATTCAGTTCGACAATATTTACCACCGGCTGGCCAATAAAATCTACCAGCGGTTTTAGCGTGTGTTCAGCCACCAGCTTTGCCACCACTTCACGGCTCAGCCCTCGGGCTTGCGCGACGCGGGGAATTTGCCATGCGGCGGCTGACGGCGTCAGATTATTATCCAGCCCGCTCGCCGAAGCCGTGAGTAGCTCAACCGGGATACTGGCACCAGCCTCGGGGTTTTGCGCACGCAGTGCCGCCACGCGGGCGCTGACCTCTTTGTCCAGTTCAGGATTGCTCGCCGCCAGGTTGCTACCGCCAGAGGCCAATGGATTATAAGGCGCATCTGCGGTCGCCGATGGACGGCCATGAAAATAGCCCGGCGCGGTAAAGTTTTGCCCAATCAGACGGGAGCCGCGCACCTGCCCGGCATCCTGTATTAACGAGCCGTTGGCCTGCGCCTTGAACCACCATTGACCCAGCGCGGTGGTGACCAGCGGATAGAGCCCGCCCGTAACCAGCGTCAGTACGATTAAAAGAAGAAAAGCAGGACGAATGAAAGACATTTTATATTCCTCTTACACCAGGCCGAACAGCGTTAACAGCAGGTCGATAAGTTTGATACCGATAAAGGGCACGACCAACCCGCCGAGACCATAAATCCAAAGGTTGCGACGCAACATGGCGGGCGCACTCAGCGGTTTGTAGCTCACCCCCTTCAGCGCCAGCGGAATCAGGAAGACAATGATCAGCGCGTTAAAAATTACCGCGCTCAAAATGGCGGAGGCAGGGGAGTGCAGGTGCATGACGTTGAGCGCGTTGAGCTGTGGATAGGTCGCCGCAAAGGCTGCCGGAATAATGGCAAAATACTTCGCCACATCGTTGGCAATACTGAACGTGGTCAGCGAACCGCGCGTCATCAGCATCTGTTTACCAATGTGCACCACTTCAATGAGCTTGGTGGGGTTGGAATCGAGATCCACCATATTGCCCGCCTCTTTGGCAGCCTGGGTGCCGGAGTTCATTGCCACCGCCACATCCGCCTGCGCCAGAGCAGGGGCATCGTTGGTGCCGTCTCCGGTCATCGCCACCAGACGGCCTTCAGCCTGGTACTGACGAATCAGCGCCAGCTTGGCTTCCGGTGTGGCTTCCGCAAGAAAGTCGTCCACCCCCGCTTCGGCGGCAATCGCAGCCGCGGTCAGGCGGTTGTCACCGGTGATCATTACGGTTTTGATGCCCATTTTACGCAACTGGGCAAAACGCTCTTTAATGCCGCCTTTCACCACATCCTTCAGTGAAATAACGCCCAATACGCGCGACCCTTCTGCGACGACCAACGGTGTGGCTCCCAGCCGGGCAACGCGCTCGACTAAGGTATCGACATCGGCAGGGAACTGACCATTATTGGCTGCAATGTGGCGACGAATGGCGTCAACGGACCCTTTGCGGATCATTCGGTCACCGACATTGATCCCACTCATTCGTGTCTGGGCGGTGAAGGGAACAAAGGTCGCCTGCAGGCTTTGTACATCACGCTCACGCAAATTAAAGCGTTGCTTGGCCAGCACCACGATGCTGCGGCCTTCCGGAGTTTCATCTGCCAGCGAAGAGAGTTGGGCGGCATCGGCCAGCGTTTTCTCATCCACTCCCTGGGCCGGAAGAAATTCTGAGGCCTGACGGTTGCCGAGCGTGATGGTGCCGGTTTTATCCAGCAGTAATACATCGACATCGCCTGCTGCTTCTACGGCACGGCCGCTGGTGGCAATCACATTTGCGCCCAGCATACGGCTCATTCCGGCGACACCGATGGCTGATAGCAAGCCGCCGATGGTGGTGGGAATCAGGCACACCAGGAGGGCAACCAGCACCGTCACGCTGACCGCCGTACCGCCGTAGACCGAGAAGGGCCAGAGCGTGGCGGTCGCCAGTAAAAAGACGAGGGTCAGGGCAACCAGCAGAATGGTCAGCGCAATTTCATTTGGCGTTTTACGCCGTTGCGCGCCCTCTACCATGGCGATCATTCTGTCGAGGAAGGTTTCCCCCGGATTAACGCTACATTGAATGACCAGCCAGTCAGAAAGAATCCGCGTGCCACCCGTCACCGAGGCAAAGTCACCGCCGGATTCGCGAATAACCGGTGCGGATTCTCCGGTAATGGCGCTTTCATCAACCGATGCGCCCCCTTCAATCACTTCACCATCGCAGGGGATAATGTCCCCGGCTTCCACCAGCACGATGTCGCCTTTACGCAGATCTTCCGCCGGAACGTGATCGACCTCGGCATCATGCCGGGGAGCACGCAATTTACGGGCGAAAGCCGTTTTCTTCACCCCTTTCAGACTGTTGGCCTGGGCTTTACTGCGGCCTTCTGCCAGCGCTTCAGCGAAGTTAGCGAAGAGAACGGTAAACCACAGCCACAGGCTGACGGCAGCGGTAAACCCGGTGCTGCCATCAAGATGGCCGGTCGCCATCGCCAGTGCCAGCAACGTGGTCAACAGGCTGCCTAGCCAGACGATGAACATGACCGGGTTACGCCACTGGGTATGCGGGCTTAATTTGATAAAGGAATCGATCAGCGCCTGACGGACCAGGGTGGGTTCGAGCAGGGCCATTTGTTTACGACTCATACAAGATCCTAAATTCAGCGTAAAGAGAGATATTCCGCCACCGGCCCCAGGGCCAGCGCGGGAATAAAGGTCAGGGCACCCACAAGCAACACGGTGCCGATCAGCAGGCCGACAAACAGTGCACCATGGGTCGGCAAGGAACCGGTGCTGGCTGGCTGGATCTTTTTCGCCACCAGTGAACCGGCAATCGCCATCACCGGGATGATGACGCCAAAGCGACCAACGAACATGCAGAAGGCCAGCAGACAGTTCCAGAAGGGCGTGTTGGCGCTGAGGCCAGCAAAGGCGCTGCCGTTGTTGTTCGCGGCTGACGAGACGGCATAAAGCACTTCGCTAAAACCGTGGATGCCGGGGTTAAACATGCCGCTGCGCCCGGCCTCGGTCATCATGGCAAGGGCAGTGCCGAGCAGGACCAGCGCGGGCGTGACGAGGATCGCCAGCGCGGTCATTTTCATTTCGCGCACGTCGATTTTTTTACCGAGATATTCTGGTGTGCGGCCAATCATCAGCCCGGCGATAAACACCGCCAGCAACACGAACAGCAGCATGCCATAAAGACCGGATCCCACGCCGCCAAACACCACTTCACCAATCTGCATTAACCACATCGGCACCATGCCGCCGAGTGCGGTAAACGAATCGTGCATGGCATTGACCGCGCCGCAGGATGCCGCGGTGGTCACCACGGCGAACAGGCTGCTGGCGAGAATGCCGAAGCGGCTCTCTTTCCCTTCCATATTGCCGGCGCTGTCGCCCCCAAGGGTCAGGAAGTGCGGGTTACCCTGCCACTCCGCCCACATCACGATGGCGGCGCAAACCACAAAGATGACCGACATCGCCCACAGAATCGCGTGGCCCTGGCGACGGTCGCTGACCGCATCCCCAAAGGCAAAACAGAGCGCCGTGGGAATCAAAAAGATGGCCAGCATTTGCAGGAAATTGGTCAGTGCCGTTGGGTTCTCAAAGGGATGTGAGGAGTTGGCGTTAAAGAAGCCACCGCCGTTGGTACCGAGCATCTTGATCGCTTCCTGAGAGGCGACCGGCCCCATCGGCAGGATGTGCTGCACGCCTTCAAGCGACGTGAATGGCTGGTAAGGCAGCAGGTTTTGCAGTGCCCCTTGTTGAATGAAGACAAGGGCGAGCACCAGCGACAGCGGCAGCAGGATCCACAAGGTGATGCGTGTGATATCGACCCAGGCATTGCCCAACGTGTTAACGCTATGGCGGGAAAAGGCGCGGATGAGCGCAAAAATCACCGCAATGCCGGTAGCGGCAGAGAGGAAGTTTTGCACCGTCAGACCGACCATCTGGCTGAAGTAGCTCATCGTGCTTTCACCGGCATAGGACTGCCAGTTGGTATTCGTAACAAAGCTCACGGCGGTGTTCAGCGCCAGATGCCAGGGGAGTCCAGGGAGCTGCTGTGGATTGAGGGGCAACACGCCCTGAAGCATCAGCAGGGTAAAGAGCAGGGCCAGGCCCAGCAGGTTAAGCAGCAAAATGGCTACCAGATACTGGCGCCAGTCCATTTCACGGGGATCAACACCCACTATGCGCCAGAGACCGGCCTCCATTCTGCCGGTGCCCGCAAGCGGTGTGCCTGCTACCAGTGTTGCCAGTACCGTTCCCAGCGGGCGGGCCAGAATAAACAGGACCAGCAGGAAACTGGCAATCAGTAAAAATGCCTGGGCCGTCATCAGAAAGCCTCCGCATTGATCAGGGCATAAACCAGGTAGCCCAACAACAGGAACACCAGCACGATGCCGGTTACGACGCCTGCACTCACAATCCACCTCCGGGTGTTTTCATTGATAAGGGGAGGTTAGGATTTCACGTGCAAAGATTTCGCAAAAATCAGACAGGCAGATGTAAAAAAAGTATAAAAACGGCGAAGACCATGTTTTAACTAATGGTTAGTATTAATTTAACTTTTTTGTAACTCAATTACGGCATGAATGTAAATAAAGCTTAAATTGATAAAAAATAGTGGTCGGATGAGTAGTAAAATTACCAACAAAACGGTACTATTTTAACCAGATTCCAGTTGAGCCCTGAATTAAGAATGTCGTCAGGGTATCTATTTTCCGGTGAAGATTACCGGCCAACAAAAAGGGGAGAGTATTATGGCTATCTATAAAGCGTTTCCGGCTCACATCGTGTTAATGCGTCGTACTTTCGCCGTGCTGGCGGGTATCCTGGCATTGCCGGTAATGATGTTCTGGAAAGACCGCGCACGTTTTTACAGCTATCTGCATCGCGTCTGGGCAAAAACCAGTGAAAAACCGGTATGGATGGACCAGGCCGAAAAAGCGACCTGCGATTTTTATTGATCACTTGATTACACACAGCAATAAAAAAAACCGCTACGTTTCTGCGTAGCGGTTTTTTTTGTCCCTCAGGATTCGCGGTCCGTTGGGGGAAAGTCTCAAGCCCCATCCAGGGAAATCTATTCTTATACTCCTCGCAATCATCGTCAACCCATCGCCCCTAAACGTATTCCTAAAAAACCTTATGGCGCTGGCTCACTGATTTTTTTTTCAATTATTATGCCTCGTCCCTTTCCGCTATCTCGCAAATGGGCATCGGCTGTAAGGAAGGTGTACTTTCCATCGTAAAACGAGCTCCATCCAGGGCTTGTGTCTACCGCATTGTCGCCGGTGGCAATACGGTGGAGCGGTGTATACAGGGAATGTAAAAAATGAATCGCTATCTCTGCATAGTATTCATTATCACCAGCGTGATGCTGGCAAAAAGTGATCGGCCAGTGCGGTTGCTTGATACTGCCAGTGTTGCGTTAAGCAAGTAACGTTCAAAGGCCGCTACGTGCGGCCTTTTTTCCTTCCCCTGCTACAGTTACACTTTTGATTGTCGCAACATACAACCTCTGCTTGCACTGATCACTTTCCTTTAACACACTACGCTACGTTTCTGACGGACATCATTTATCAGGAGAGTTATGGCCACCCATCTGGTCTGGTTTCGTGCGGACTTACGCGTCCACGATAATTTTGCCCTTGCTGCAGCCTGCAGCGATCCCTCGGCCACCGTTAAAGCGCTATTCATTGCCACGCCGGGTCAGTGGAAATCGCATGCGATGGCTCCGCGTCAGGCGGCGTATCTCAATGCCCATCTGAATGCGCTTCAACAAACGCTGGCTGAAAAAGGGATCCCACTGATTTATCGGGAAGTGAACGATTTTTCCGCCAGCGTCGATGCGCTGGTGTCGGTGTGTGAAGAGGAGCAGGTCAGCCACCTTTTTTACAACTACCAGTATGAAATCAATGAACGCTTGCGCGATGCCGCCGTCGAAAAGGCGCTGCCGAATGTGGCGTGTCAGGGATTTGATGACAGCGTCATGCTCCCGCCGGGTAGCGTGATGACCGGCAATCATGAGATGTATAAGGTCTTCACGCCGTTCAAAAATGCGTATCTGCGCCGCTTAAAAGAGGATTTACCTGAGTGCGTCGGTGCTCCGCGCGTGCGGGAATCCGGGGCGATGAACGGGAATTTACCGGCTCTTAATGTTGACTATCCGCAGCAGGAATTTGACCCGGCGCTGTTCCCGGCTGATGAAAAAAGCGCCATTGGTCAGCTGCGTCATTTCTGCCAGCATCATGCGGGTGAATATGACGAGCGGCGTGACTTCCCGGCTATCGAAGGTACCAGCCGTCTCTCGGCATGTCTCGCTCTTGGCGTTCTCTCTCCGCGCCAGTGTTTGCACCGCTTACTTGCAGAGCAACCCGATGCCCTGAACGGCGGGAAGGGCGCTGTCTGGCTGAGTGAGTTGATCTGGCGAGAGTTCTACCGCCATTTAATCACCTACCACCCTTATCTCTGTAAGCACCGACCTTTCATTCCCTGGACAGATAATGTGAAATGGAATGATACGCCTGATTTATTCCAGGCCTGGCAGCGAGGGGCGACCGGTTTTCCCATTGTCGATGCGGCAATGCGTCAGTTGAACAGCACGGGCTGGATGCATAACCGTCTGCGCATGATTGTCGCCAGTTTCCTGGTCAAAGATCTGCTTCTCGACTGGCGTCTTGGCGAGAACTATTTTATGTCTCAACTGATTGATGGTTGCCTGGCGGCGAATAACGGCGGCTGGCAGTGGGCAGCCTCTACCGGCACCGATGCGGCTCCCTATTTCCGCATTTTTAACCCGACGACCCAGGGCGAACGCTTTGATGCTGAGGGCGAGTTTATCCGCCAGTGGCTCCCTGAGCTGGCGGCAGTGCCTGGCAAGGCCATCCACGATCCCTGGTCGTGGGCGGATAAAAAGGGCGTTAAGGTCGATTACCCACGACCAATCGTGGATCACAAACAGGCTCGTGCTGCTACGCTTGCAGCCTATGAAGCCGCCCGTAAAGCGTAAAGAGAGTGACGATGAAAAATACCGAACTGGAAAAACTGGTTAACGAAAAACTTAACAGTGCGGCGTTCAGCGATTACGGCCCGAATGGCCTGCAGGTTGAAGGACGCGAGACCGTACAGAAGATTATTACCGGCGTAACGGCAAGCCAGGCGTTGCTGGATGAAGCGGTCCGCCAGCAAGCGGATGCCGTCATCGTGCATCATGGCTATTTCTGGAAGAATGAACCTGCCATTATCCGTGGGATGAAGCGCAATCGCCTGAAAACGCTGTTGGCGAATGACATCAACCTGTATGGCTGGCACCTGCCGCTCGATGCGCACCCGGAGTTGGGGAATAACGTTCAGTTAGCCTCATTGCTGGGCATTACCGTGATGGGCACCGTGGACGGTGAACAGCTTCTGCCGTGGGGCGAACTGTCGATGCCGGTGCCGGGGCTGGAACTGGCCTCCTGGATTGAAGCCCGTCTTGGGCGCAGACCGCTGTGGTCGGGTGATACCGGGCCAGACCTGATTAAGCGTGTGGCCTGGTGCACCGGTGGCGGGCAAGGGTTTATCGACAACGCTGCGCGCTTTGGTGTGGATGCGTTTATCACCGGCGAAGTTTCCGAACAAACCATTCATTCTGCCCGTGAGCAGGGGTTGCATTTCTACGCTGCGGGTCACCACGCCACCGAACGCGGCGGAATTCGTGCGCTGAGCGAATGGCTGAATGAAAATACGGATCTGGACGTGACGTTTATTGATATTCCGAATCCGGCGTAAATCTGCAGGCGCGATACCGCTAGCGTGTCGCGCCTGAGTTAATCCTGACTGTACTAATATCTTTGCAATAAATATTATTCATAATTTAAATATGATTTTTTTGAATATTATTTTGGGCGGTTGTTCTTGGTTTTTATTTTATTCTCTTATTGATGTTGTCGATATCGCTTTTGTTGCGAGGCCTGATTAAGGGGGTTATATACGGATGGTGAATGTTTGTATGAAGTAAGTATCTTGCTGGTTAATGTAGGGGTGAAATGATGCACTGATTGTTAACGAGTTTTTATCTCAATAGGGGTATTGTATTTGACGTGTTTTTGTTAATAATTCTTGTTAAGGGTGAGAGTGAGGAAATCATCGTTGCATTTTTATTGGTATGGATTTTTTTTATATTCTTAAAATCGTTTTTCTAATATCTAATCTGAGAGCGAACCAGGTGAAATGATGGTGGCCGGTCAGTCTTATTAAGATGAAGGGCACCTGATGGGTTCTGGTTATTACTCGATTCTTTTACTTCTTATTACCCTCATAAATTTCAGCGCGCAGGCCGGGATTGTCGTGGCCGGGACGCGGGTTGTTTACCCTGCGGATAAAAAAGAAGTGACCGTCAGTATGAAGAATACTGGGCAGTCGCCTGCGCTGGTCCAGAGCTGGATCGACACCGGCGATCCGACTGAAGTGCCGCAGAATATACAGGTGCCTTTTGTGCTGACGCCACCCATCGCCCGCATTGACGGCGGTAAGGGCCAGACGTTGCGGCTGATGTACACGGGCGGGGCGCTGCCGCAGGACCGGGAGTCCGTTTTCTGGCTGAATATTCTCTCCGTACCGCCCAAAAAATCAGACGCGCATAATCAGTATCTCAATGTGGCGTATCAGACGCGAATCAAGCTTTTTTACCGACCTGCCGGACTGAAGTTGAGTGCAGAGGCTGCCGGGGAGAAGCTGCAGTGGAAAAGAGAAGGCGACACCCTCAGCGTATTTAACCCCACGCCTTATCATATTACGTTGCTTAACGTCAGCGGAGAAGCAAACAATAAAGCCACCTCACTTCAGGGCGAAATGATTCATCCTTACGAAAAGCGTGTCATAGCGAAACAGATCGGTATGAAAAGCGGGGAACAGATAAATTACGCTATCGTGGATGATTTGGGGAAAGCGCTGCCACTGACTGCCAGGCTGAACTAAAAGGATTTAATAAAAGGAGCAGGGGATGCGATATTTTTTATTGATAATAATGTGGGTGATGTTTATAAAACCCGTTTATGCTACCGCATGGGGCACGGACTGCAGTTATACAACAAAAGATGTTAATGTTCAGATACCTTCCGGTAAGAAAATTACCATCGACCCGAATGCGCCCGTGGGGACCGTTTTTTTTGAGCATTTTGTACCGGTAGTTACCGGCCAGGATTTCAAATGCCAGACGGCGGGCGATTATACTCGTCAACATGCTTTAACCTATGGAGCCGGGGGGCAGACCGTAAGCATAAGCGGTGGTGGGTTGAACAATACCTATACAGTTTATAAAACGGACGTGCCGGGTATTGGCCTTGTTGCCCGCAATGGGATGTCCGGATTGCCTGTCTATTGGTCTGCAGTATCGTATACCAATAAGGTGTTAAACTACTCTACCAATAGTCAGACAATGGTTTTTGATATTGATGTTGTTAAGTATGGTGATATTCCGCCGGGGGCGCGTACTGTGCATATTGACTCAACAGTTATTACAAGTGTTGACTGGATAGTCAAAATAACAAACAGCAGCAATACTTCCCGGCTACCCAACGGCAGTGTACCAACGGTCCGTTTTGTTTTATCTCCTGCCACCTTCGATATAGTTACCGGCACCTGTGACACCCCGGACTTCACTGTTGATCTGGGCAAGCGCAGGAAGGGGGATACGAGTAACCGTGAGGGCGGGAAATTTGCCACCCCCTGGACGGATGCCAGCATCCGTTTAACCAACTGCCCGGTGTTCTACGGAACGGGCCAGCGTGAACTCAAAGAAACCACGCGCGACAACGTCATGACCGTCACCCTGACGCCGAATAATGCGACCACCAGCAACCAGGGGATCATGCCAGTCGACGCGGGCAGTGATGCGGCAACAGGAGTGGGTATTCAACTTGCCTACGGCACTGCCGCTTCACCACAGCTTGTTAGCTTTTCGGGAGGGAAAGCAAAGCAAGACTCTACCATGTCGTCCAGCCAGGGGCAGAACTACACCATCCCTCTGGTGGCGCGCTATATTCAAACGGCAGGTTCAATAAACGATATCACGCCCGGAAAAGCCAATGGCAAAATCACCTACCTGATTAATTACAATTAACCGCCTGTTACCAAATTACAGACGCGCCTGCGGGCGCGTTTTTTGTCATATGTGAAGGTTTAAAGTAAGCATACGTGATCGCGTTATTGTGCTCTGAATGTTTGAGCATTATTCTTTAAGCAATTCACTACATCCGTTTTTCTAATATCTAATCTGAGAGAGTACCAGGTGAAATGATGGTGGCCGGTCAGTCTTATTAAGATGAAGGGCACCTGACGGGTTCTGGTTATTACTCGATTCTTTTACTTCTTATTACCCTCATAAATTTCAGCGCGCAGGCCGGGATTGTCGTGGCCGGGACGCGGGTTGTTTACCCTGCAGATAAAAAAGAAGTGACCGTCAGCATGAAGAACACCGGGCAGACACCTGCGCTGGTCCAGAGCTGGATCGACACTGGCAACCCGACTGAAGCGCCGCAAAACATAACGGTGCCTTTTGTGCTGATGCCGCCGTTTGCCCGTATTGATGGCGGTAAGGGCCAGACGTTGCGGCTGATGTACACGGGCGGGGCGCTGCCGCAGGACCGGGAGTCCGTTTTCTGGCTGAATATTCTCTCCGTACCGCCCAAAAAATCAGACCCGCATAATCAGTATCTCAATGTGGCGTATCAGACGCGAATCAAGCTTTTTTACCGACCTGCCGGACTGGAATTGAGTGCAGAGGCTGCCGGGGAGAAGCTGCAGTGGAAAAGAGAAGGCGACACCTTCAGCGTATTTAATCCCACGCCTTATCATATTACGTTGCTTAACGTCAGCGGAGAAGCAAACAATAAAGCCACCTCACTTCAGGGCGAAATGATTCATCCTTACGAAAAGCGCGTCATAGCGAAACAGATCGGTATGAAAAGCGGGGAACAGATAAATTACGCTATCGTGGATGATTTTGGGAAAGCGCTGCCACTGACTGCCAGGCTGAACTAAAAGGATTTAATAAAAGGAGCAGGGGATGCGATATTTTTTATTGATAATAATGTGGGTGATGTTTATAAAACCCGTTTATGCTACCGCGTGGGGGACGGACTGCAGTTACACAACAAAAACCGTTAATGTTCAGATACCATCGGGTAAGAAAATAACCATCGACCCGAATGCGCCCGTGGGGACCGTTTTTTTTGAGCATTTTGTACCGGCAGTTATCGGCCAGGATTTCAAATGCCAGACGGCGGGCGATTATACTCGTCAACACGCTTTAATTTATGGAGCCGGGGGGCAGACCGTAAGCATAAGCGGTGGTGGGTTGAACAATACCTATACAGTTTATAAAACGGACGTGCCGGGTATTGGCCTTGTTGCCCGCAATGGGATGTCCGGATTTCCTGTCTATTGGTCTTCAGTATCGTATACCAATACGGTGTTAAACTACTCTACCAATAGTCAGACAATGGTATTTGATATTGATGTTGTTAAGTATGGTGATATTCCGCCAGGGGCGCGCACTGTGCATATTGACTCAACGGTAATAACAAGTATCGACTGGATTATCAGAATAATATCTAGCGACAATAATTCCCGGTTACCTATCGGCAATGTGCCAACTGTCCGTTTTGTTTTATCTCCTGCCACCTTCGATATAGTTACCGGCACCTGCGATACCCCGGACTTCACTGTTGATCTGGGCAAACGCAGGAAGGGGGATACGAGTAACCGTGAGGGCGGGAAATTTGCCACCCCCTGGACGGATGCCAGCATCCGTTTAACCAACTGCCCGGTCTTCTACGGTACCGGAGAACGGGGTAGCAATAAAGATATCGTTCGCGACAACGTCATGACCGTCACCCTGACGCCGGGCAATGCGACCACCAGCAACCAGGGGATAATGCCTGTCGATAACGTCAGCCAGGCGGCAACGGGCGTGGGTATCCAACTGGCGTACGGCACCGCCGCTTCACCACAGCCTGTTAACTTTTCGGCAGGGAAAGCAGAGCAAAAATATACCATGTCGTCCAGCCAGGGGCAGAACTACACCATCCCTCTGGTGGCGCGCTACATTCAAACGGCAGGCTCTATAAACGACATCATGCCCGGAAAAGCCAACGGTAAAATTACCTACCTGATTAATTATTATTAACCGCCTTTAACTCAGTTTAAACGCGCCTGCGGGCGCGTTTTTTGTCATATTTGAAGGTTTAAAGTAAGCATACGTGATCGCGTTATTGTGCTCTGAATGTTTCAGCATTATTCTTTAAGAAATTCACTAAATTCGTTTTTCTAATATCTAATCTGAGAGAGTACCAGGTGAAATGATGGTGGCCGGACAGTCTTATTAAGATGAAGGGCACCCGATGGGTTCTGGTTTTTACTCTGTTCTCTTACTTTTTATCACCCTCATAAATTTCAGCGCGCAGGCCGGGATCGTCATCTCCGGGACGCGGGTTATTTACCCTGCGGATAAAAAAGAAGTGACCGTCAGTATGAAGAATACCGGGCGGTCGCCTGCGCTGGTCCAGAGCTGGATCGATACCGGCGATCCGACTGAAGTGCCGCAGAATATACAGGTGCCTTTTGTGCTGACGCCACCCATCGCCCGCATCGATGGCGGTAAGGGCCAGACGTTGCGGCTGATGTACACGGGCGGGGCGCTGCCGCAGGACCGGGAGTCCGTTTTCTGGCTGAATGTGCTGGTTATCCCACCAAAAACTCGCCATCAGGGAAAAAACCATATTGATATTGCCTGGCAGACGCGGGTGAAACTGTTTTATCGCCCGGCCTCGCTGGCCGTTCCTGCGGATGACGCACCACAACAGCTGCGCTGGAAAAAAGAAGCGGGCGCATTAACCGTGCACAATCCCACACCTTACTATATTACTGTCACCACCATTGGCTGGACGCTTAAGGGCGCAACGCATTCTCTGCCGGGAAATATGCTAATGCCATACTCCTCCTCCGTTTTCCCTGAGCCAGAAAAAGGGGGATTCAATAACATAACGTCCCTTTTTTACCAGGTAATTAACGACCAGGGCTCCGCCAGAGAATTTCATACTGAATTATAGTAAAACTATAACAGGAGTTACTCTATGTATTTTCGGCATACTCTATTTGGTTTGGCACTGTTTGCATTCACCTATCCCGCATGGTCATTTTCATGGGGAAGCTGTACATATACGACAAATGAATATACATTGACGCCTCCGTCCGGGGCTAAATTGTCAATAGATCCTAATGCGGCTAACGGGACGGTATTATATTCTATAAAGTATTCGGTGGGGGTTACTGGTTCGATGATGTGTACTAAGCCGAATAGTTACACCCAAAAATTAGGCTATATACTAACTAATGGCATTTCTGCAGCATCAGTGAGTGGATACGGATTGATTAGTATGGATTCAACATACCCGGTATTTAAAACCAGCGTGGATGGTATTGGGGTAGTGTTTAGATCTGATTCCAAAGCGCTGCCCTATTTTTTACACACTGATTTAATAAACGGCACAGTCGGTAATGCCTGGCTGATGAAATTTTCCATGGATTTGATTAAATATGGCACGATTAAGCCAGGACTCAGTCTGGTAGAAGTTAAGTCGGCTGATATGCCCATATTAGAATATGTTTATAATGTTTCCGGCAGTACGAATACAACAGGGCCAACGGCGATCCCCAATGGAAGTGCAACAGTATCGCGTATAAAAATAGCTTCGGCGACGTTTAGTGTTCTGAATGCTACCTGTAATACTCCTGATGTTTCTGTCGATCTGGGGATACGAGGGCTCTCCGATTCTGCAAACCAGTCCGGGGGGAAATTTGTAACCCCGTGGGTGGATTCCAGCATCCGATTGACCGGGTGTCCGCAGTTTCACGGCATTGGCGGACGGAGTTATGAAGGCACCACACGTAACAATGTCATGACCGTTACCCTAATCCCGAATAATGCGACCACCAGCGGTAAGGGGATCATGCCAGTCGACGCGGGCAGTGATGCGGCAACAGGGGTGGGTATCCAGCTGGCGTACGGCACTGCCGCTTCACCACAGCTTGTTAACTTTTCGGGAGGGAAAGCAGAGCAAGACTATACCATGTCGTCCAGCCAGGGGCAGAACTACACCATCCCTCTGGTGGCGCGCTACATTCAAACGGCAGGCTCTATAAACGACATCATGCCCGGAAAAGCCAACGGCAAAATCACCTACCTGATTAATTACTATTAACCGCCTGCTACCGAATTACAGACGCGCCTGCGGGCGCGTTTTTTGTCATAATTCACAGTTAAACGTAAAAATGCGTGATCGTGTTATTGTGCTTTGAACGCGCAGTCATTATTGTCTTTGAGGGTTTTCTTAAATTCATTTTTCTAATTTCTATTCTGAGAGAGTACCAGGTGAAATGATGGTGGCCGGACAGTCTTATTAAGATGAAGGGCACCTGATGGGTTCTGGTTATTACTCGATTCTTTTACTTGTTATCGCCCTGATAAATTTTAGTGCGCAGGCCGGGATTGTCGTGGCCGGGACGCGGGTTGTTTACCCTGCGGATAAAAAAGAAGTGACCGTCAGCATGAAGAATACCGGGCGGTCGCCTGCGCTGGTGCAGAGCTGGATTGATACCGGCGACCCAACTGAAGCGCCGCAAAACATAACGGTGCCTTTTGTGCTGACGCCACCCATCGCCCGCGTTGATGGCGGTAAAGGCCAGACGCTACGGCTGGTCTACACGGGCGGGGCGCTGCCGCAGGACCGGGAGTCCGTTTTCTGGCTGAATATTCTCTCCGTACCGCCCAAAAAATCAGACGCGCATAATCAGTATCTCAATGTGGCATATCAGACGCGAATCAAGCTTTTTTACCGACCTGCCGGACTGAAGTTGAGTGCAGAGGCTGCCGGGGAGAAGCTGCAGTGGAAAAGAGAAGGCGACACCTTCAGCGTATTTAACCCCACGCCTTATCATATTACGTTGCTTAACGTCAGCGGAGAAGCAAACAGTAAAGCCAACTCACTTCAGGGCGAAATGATTCATCCTTTCGAAAAGCGCGTTATTGCGAAACAGATCAGGATGAAAAGCGGGGAACAGATAAATTACGCCATCGTGGATGATTTGGGGAAAGCGCTGCCACTGACTGCCAGGCTGAACTAAAAGGATTTAATAAAAGGAGCAGGGGATGCGATATTTTTTATTGATAATAATGTGGGTGATGTTTGTAAAACCCGTTTATGCTACCGCATGGGGGACGGACTGCAATTACACAACAAAAATCGTTAATGTTCAGATACCCTCCGGTAAGAAAATCACCATCGACCCGAATGCGCCCGTTGGCACTGTTTTTTTTGAGCATTATGTACCCGCATATAGTGTGAGCTTTCAGTGTTCAACCAGCGCAAGCCATAGTTTTACAAGACAACGTGGCATTATTTATGCGGCAGGGGGGCAGGCGGTATCTATCAGCGGTGGTGGTCTGTATAGTCAGAATGGTGCTAACTATTCTGTATATAAAACCAATGTGCCCGGCATTGGTCTGGTTGCACGAGTGGGGGCATGGGCCTGGCCCTATTGGTGGAACAGTTCTGATTACACTGGTGTATGGGGCTACAGTGAAAGCTCCATCTCAAATTTCGATATTGATATTGTTAAATATGGTGATATTCCGGCGGGCGCCCGCACGGTAGAAATCGATCCTTCGGTAATCTCTGGTTTTGACCAAGTCATGAGATATTCCAACAGCGCCGATACTACCGGTTTTCCCAACGGGGATGTTATCCTGGCTCGCTTTGTTTTATCCCCTGCCACCTTCGATATTGTCACCGGCACCTGTGACACCCCGGACTTCACTGTTGATCTGGGCAAACGCAGGAAGGGCGATACCAGTAACCGTGAGGGCGGGAAATTTGCTACCCCCTGGACAGATGCCAGCATCCGCTTAACCAACTGCCCGGTCTTCTACGGTACCGGAGAACGCGGTAGCAATAAAGATACCGTTCGCGACAACGTCATGACCGTTACCCTGACGCCGGGCAATGCGACCACCAGCAACCAGGGGATAATGCCTGTCGATAACGTCAGCCAGGCGGCAACAGGGGTGGGTATCCAGCTGGCGTACGGCACTGCCGCTTCACCACAGCTTGTTAGCTTTTCGGGAGGGAAAGCAGAGCAAAAATTTACCATGTCGTCCAGCCAGGGGCAGAACTATACCATCCCTCTGGTGGCGCGCTACATTCAAACGGCAGGCTCTATAAACGACATCATGCCCGGAAAAGCCAACGGCAAAATCACCTACCTGATTAATTATTATTAATCTTCTTCCCTTTTATTGAGACCGAGCGGCTATTCACCAAAGATATGCCTGTCGACGGAAGCCATCGTGCACGTTATCTTATTTTACGTATCGATAACGTACCTGTGGTGAAAGGAGCGGGACAGTGCAGAGAGCACGTTGTTATCTGTTAGGTGAAACGGCAGTGGTGCTGGAGCTGGAACCTCCGGTGACGCTGGACACACAAAAACGCATCTGGCGCTTAACCCAGCGCCTGGTGGATGTGCCAGAGGTGGTCGAAGCGATTCCCGGTATGAATAACATCACCGTGGTGTTGCGTGAGCCGCAGGCCCTCGCCCTGGATGCCATTGAACGGCTACAGCGCTGGTGGGAAGAGAGCGAGGCGCTGGAGCCCGAGTCACGCAACATTGAGATTCCGGTGATTTACGGGGGGGAGGCTGGGCCGGATCTGGCGCTGGTAGCTCGTCACGCGAAATTATCGGAAAAGCAGGTGGTGGAACTGCACGCCTCGGTGGATTACGTGGTCTGGTTTTTAGGTTTTCAGCCGGGTTTCCCTTACCTTGGTGGGTTACCTGATGTGCTGGCTACCCCGCGTCGTGCTGAACCGCGCCTTCGCGTACCGGCCGGATCGGTGGGTATCGGCGGGGTGCAAACCGGCATTTATCCCTTGCAAACACCGGGCGGCTGGAATCTGATTGGCCGCACGGATGTCCCACTCTTTAACCCTTCATTACCCGAACCGGTGCTGCTTCGCCCCGGTGATACTCTCAGGTTTATCCCTCACAAGGAAGGCGTATGCTGACAATTATTCGTGCCGGGATCCACACCAGCGTTCAGGGCGGAAAACGCATCGGGTTGCGTCAGTCAGGCGTGAGCTATTGCGGTGCGCTCGACGGCCCTGCGCTCTCCATTGCCAACGCGCTGGTGGGCAACGACCTTAACGCGGCAGGACTTGAAATCACTCTTGGGCAGTGCGAGGTGGAATTCGCAAAAACAAGTTGGTTTGCGCTGACCGGGGCCGGCTGCGACGCGAAACTGGATGGTCAGGATGTCTGGACGGGCTGGCGTTATCTGGCGAAAGCGGGTCAGCGGCTGGTGTTAAAGCGTCCTCTACACGGGATGCGCAGTTACCTTGCCGTGGCGGGTGGGCTGGATGTGCCTGACGTGATGGGCTCCCCCAGCACTGACCTGAAAACCGGCGTGGGCGGACTGGAAGGGCGGTTGCTGCGTGACGGCGATCGGCTTGCTCTCAAACCGGCATCAAAACAGTTTTCCGGGCCGCAAGGGGTCAAGCAACTGCTGTGGAACAACCGTATTCGTGCGCTACCGGGGCCGGAGTATCACGAGTTTGCCAAAACCTCTCAGGAGTCGTTCTGGCGTTTGCCGTGGCAGTTGAATCCGCAAAGTAACCGAATGGGGTACCGCCTGCAGGGGCAACCGCTGGTCAGGACCGCTGACCGGGAGCTGGTTTCACATGGCCTGTTACCGGGCGTGGTTCAGGTGCCGTCTAACGGCCAACCGATTGTACTGATGAACGACGCTCAAACCACCGGCGGTTACCCGCGCATTGCCTGCATCATCGAAGCCGATATGTACCATCTGGCGCAGATCCCGCTGGGGCAACCGATCCATTTTGTTCCCTGTACCCTTGAAGAGGCATTGGCGGCACGCAGTGAGCAGACCCGTTTTCTGGAACAACTAGCCTGGCGCATTCGTCATGAAGATTGATCTCAATGCCGACCTGGGCGAGGGCGGGGCGAACGATACGGCGCTGATGGCGTTGATATCCTCAGCCAATATCGCCTGCGGTTTTCATGCCGGGGACGCGCAAACCATGCTGCTCTCGGTACGGGAGGCTCTGAGGCTGGGTGTCGCCATTGGCGCGCACCCGAGCTTTCCCGACCGCGAAAACTTTGGCCGCACGCTGATGCACCTGCCGCCCGAGGTGGTCTTTGCCCAGGTGGTGTACCAGACGGGCGCGCTGGCGGCGATCGTCAACGCGGAAGGCGGTCAGTTACGCCATGTTAAGCCCCACGGCATGCTCTATAATCAGGCGGCCAATGATCCTCAACTGGCGGAGGCTATCGCGCGTGCGGTGTATGCCGTCGACCCGGCGCTCATTCTGGTGGGGCTGGCAGGCAGCGAACTGATTCGCGCGGGCGCACGCTACCAGCTTGCCACCCGGCAGGAAGTGTTTGCCGACCGCGGCTATCAGGACGACGGTAGTCTTGTGCCTCGTACACAACCGGGCGCATTAATCACCGATGAGTCTCAGGCGCTGGCACAAACGCTGGAGATGATACTTAACGGCAAAGTGACCAGCGTGAGCGGGCAGCAGGTTGATGTGGCGGCGCAGACGGTCTGTTTACACGGTGACGGTGAGCATGCGCTGCTGTTTGCCCGTCGTCTTCGACACGCTTTTGCACAACAGAACATTCGGGTCAGTGCCGAGATTTAACAGGAGATGTGATGCCGGAAGGACCGGAAATTCGCCGTGCCGCAGACAGCCTCGAAGCGGCCATCAAAGGGGAGCCTTTAACCGATGTCTGGTTTGCTTTCCCTCATTTGCAACCTTTCGCAGCCGGGCTTATCGGCTGCACCGTTCAACAGATTGAAACCCGTGGCAAGGCGTTGCTGACCCATTTTTCCAATGGCCTGACGATGTACAGCCATAACCAGCTTTATGGTGTCTGGCGGGTGATGGATGCGGGTCAGACGGCGCAAAGCACCCGTGTATTGCGCGTGCGGCTGGAGACGGCGGACAAAGCCATTTTGCTCTACAGCGCCTCGGATATTGCGATCCTTACGGCGGATGAGCTGGCGGCACACCCCTTTTTACAGCGGGTTGGCCCGGATGTGCTGGATATGTCGCTCACCGCGGAAGAGGTGAAAGCGCGGCTGGTTTCTCCCCGTTTTGCGAAACGCCAGTTTTCCGGATTGCTACTGGATCAGGCCTTTCTGGCGGGGTTAGGCAATTATCTGCGGGTGGAGATCCTCTGGTCTGCGGCGCTGGCGCCTCAGCACCGCGCCTGCGATCTTAACGATACGCAGTTAACCACGCTTGCAAAGGCAATGCTTGATATTCCCCGCCTCTCTTACCAGACTCGGGGCAGGGTGGATGAAAACCGGCATCATGGGGCCCTGTTCAGTTTTAAAGTCTTCCACCGTGCGGGTAAGAAATGCGAGCGCTGTGGCGGGGTGATTGAGAAAACCACGCTCTCCTCCAGACCGTTCTACTGGTGCCCTGGCTGTCAGAAATAAAAAAACCCGCCGAAGCGGGTTTTTTGTCATAGGGCAAATTACTTGTTGAGGTCGGAGCTGAATTCGCGCTTCGCATAGCCGGTATACAGCTGACGCGGACGGGCGATTTTCAGGCCGTCGTCGTGCATCTCATTCCAGTGAGCAATCCAGCCTACGGTACGCGCCATCGCAAAGATAACGGTAAACATGGATGACGGAATGCCCATCGCTTTCAGGATAATGCCGGAGTAGAAGTCGACGTTCGGGTAGAGTTTGCGCTCAATAAAGTACGGGTCGTTCAGCGCAATGTGCTCAAGCTCCATGGCCACTTCCAGCAGATCGTCTTTGGTGCCCAGCTCTTTCAGCACTTCATGGCAGGTTTCACGCATCACGGTGGCACGCGGATCATAGTTTTTATAAACACGGTGACCGAAGCCCATCAGACGGAACGAATCGTTCTTGTCTTTGGCGCGACGCAGGAATTCCGGAATATGTTTAACAGTGCTGATCTCTTCCAGCATCTTCAGCGCAGCTTCGTTCGCGCCGCCGTGTGCCGGTCCCCACAGGGAGGCAATACCTGCTGCGATACAGGCAAACGGGTTCGCGCCCGATGAACCGGCAGTACGCACGGTGGAGGTGGAGGCGTTCTGCTCATGGTCCGCGTGCAGGATCAGGATACGGTCCATTGCGCGTTCCAGCACCGGGTTAACCTCATAAGGTTCGCACGGCGTGGCGAACATCATGTGCAGGAAGTTGCCTGCATAGGAGAGGTCGTTACGCGGATAAACAAACGGCTGACCGATAGAATATTTGTAACACATCGCTGCCACTGTCGGCATTTTGGACAGTAAACGGAACGCAGCGATTTCGCGGTGGCGTGAGTTGTTCACATCCAGCGAATCATGATAGAACGCAGCCAGCGCGCCGGTAACCCCGCAAAGGACGGCCATCGGGTGTGAGTCGCGACGGAAACCGTGGAACAGACGGGTAATCTGCTCATGAATCATGGTGTGGCGGGTGACGGTCAGTTTGAATTCGTCATACTGTTCCTGGGTTGGCTTTTCGCCGTACAGCAGGATGTAGGATACTTCCAGATAACTTGAGTCGGTGGCCAACTGGTCGATGGGGAAACCACGGTGCAGCAGAATCCCTTCATCACCGTCGATAAAGGTGATTTTGGATTCGCAGGATGCGGTAGAGGTGAAACCTGGGTCAAAAGTAAAAACCCCTTTTGAACCGAGACTACGGATATCAATCACATCCTCACCGAGCGTGCCTTTTAGCACATCCAGTTCAATAGCAGCGTCACCATTGTAGGTGAGGTTTGCTTTTTTATCAGCCATTTACGGTCTCCTTAGCGCCTTATGCTTAAGACTACCTGTTACCGGATTTGCATTCAAACTGCCTTTTAACGCTACCAGATTATAATGTTGCTCGCTGCTCTGATGAGAGGAGGAACCAGGGTACAGAGCGATGGGCGCATGCAGGTCAGCATCGAAAGTTCAGTTGAAACAACAACAAATCAGGGAGTCGGTAGTCCGAAATTGACAAAACTGGTTATCACTAATAACTGTCCTGATTAATTCGGTCAACACCATCACACTGTTGCATAACTTATTTGTAGTTGCATAACTTATTTGCAGGTGAAAGATAGACCCCATAACTTTTGCGAATTATATCTCTCTTCTGGTGAAGTTTGTAACAATAATGTTTAATATTTGTCAAATCCAATGGTTAAAGTTTAAAAAAATGTTGTTATCGTGACGCCAGTCACTGTTCTGCATAAAACCCGACAAACTATATGTAGGTTAATTGTAATGATTTTGTGAACGACCTATACTGCCGCCAGGTCTCCGGAATACCCTGCAATCCCGAGCCACCCAGCGTTGTAACCTGGCGTTTAGCATCTGGATGCACATTTTTTTGCATGACGCGCAGTTATAGAAAAGGACGCTGTCTGACCCGCACGCAGACCGGAGGAAGGAAACTAATAAGAACAGCATGTGGGCGTTATTCATGATAAAAAATGTGAAAAAACAAAGACCTGTCAATCTGGATCTGACAACGATCCGGTTTCCTGCCACGGCTATAGCCTCCATTCTCCACCGTGTTTCCGGCGTGATAACTTTTGTCGCCGTTGGCATTCTCTTGTGGTTACTGGGCCTGTCGCTGTCATCCGAAGAAGGCTTCCAGGCTGCTTCAGCCATCATGAACGGCTTTTTTGTTAAATTCATTATGTGGGGCATTCTGACTGCGCTGGCGTATCACGCCGTTGTCGGTATTCGCCATATGCTGATGGATTTTGGCTGGCTGGAAGAAACTTTTGAGGCAGGAAAACGTTCCGCTAACATTTCTTTTGCAATAACTGTCGTGCTTTCACTTCTCGCAGGAGTCCTCGTATGGTAAGCAACGCCTCCGCACTTGGACGCAACGGCGTACATGACTTTATCCTGGTCCGTGCTACCGCCATCGTCCTGACGCTGTACATCATCTATATGGTGGGTTTCTTCGCCATTAACGGTGACATTACCTGGCAAGTCTGGTCAGGCTTCTTCTCATCCGCCTTTACCAAAGTCTTCACCCTGCTGGCTCTGTTCTCTATTTTGATCCATGCCTGGATTGGCATGTGGCAGGTGTTGACCGACTACGTTAAACACGTGGCTTTACGCCTGATGCTGCAACTGGTGATTGTGGTTGCGCTCGCGGTTTACGTTATTTATGGATTCGTTGTGGTGTGGGGTGTGTAATGAAACTGCCAGTCAGAGAATTTGATGCTGTTGTAATCGGTGCAGGCGGCGCAGGCATGCGCGCGGCGCTACAAATTTCCCAGAGCGGCCAGACCTGTGCGCTGCTCTCTAAAGTCTTCCCAACCCGTTCCCACACTGTCTCTGCGCAGGGCGGCATCACCGTCGCGCTGGGTAATACCCATGAAGATAACTGGGAATGGCACATGTACGATACCGTCAAAGGGTCGGACTATATTGGCGATCAGGACGCGATCGAGTACATGTGTAAGACCGGCCCGGAGGCGATTCTGGAGCTGGAGCACATGGGCCTGCCGTTCTCTCGTCTGGATGACGGCAAAATTTACCAACGTCCATTCGGCGGCCAGTCTAAAAACTTCGGCGGCGAGCAGGCAGCCCGTACTGCGGCGGCGGCGGACCGTACCGGCCACGCGCTGTTGCACACGCTTTATCAGCAAAACCTTAAAAATCATACTACTATTTTTTCCGAGTGGTACGCGCTCGATCTGGTGAAAAACCAGGACGGTGCGGTGGTCGGCTGTACCGCGCTGAGTATCGAAACCGGTGAAGTGGTTTACTTCAAAGCCCGTGCTACGGTGCTGGCAACCGGCGGTGCGGGTCGTATTTATCAGTCCACGACCAACGCGCATATCAATACCGGTGATGGTGTTGGGATGGCCCTGCGTGCCGGTGTGCCGGTGCAGGATATGGAAATGTGGCAGTTCCACCCGACAGGCATTGCCGGGGCGGGGGTGCTGGTCACCGAAGGCTGCCGCGGTGAAGGCGGTTACCTGTTAAATAAACACGGTGAGCGTTTCATGGAGCGCTATGCGCCAAACGCGAAAGACCTGGCGGGTCGTGATGTGGTGGCGCGTTCCATCATGATCGAAATCCGCGAAGGTCGCGGTTGTGACGGCCCATGGGGTCCCCACGCCAAACTGAAACTCGATCACCTCGGCAAAGAGGTGCTGGAATCGCGTTTGCCAGGCATTCTGGAACTCTCCCGTACCTTTGCGCACGTCGATCCGGTGAAAGAGCCGATCCCGGTGATCCCAACCTGTCACTACATGATGGGCGGCATCCCGACCAAAGTGACCGGTCAGGCGCTGACGGTGAACGAGCAGGGCGAAGATGTGGTCATTCCGGGTCTGTTCGCGGTGGGTGAAATTGCGTGTGTGTCCGTACACGGCGCTAACCGTCTGGGCGGCAACTCTCTGCTCGACCTGGTGGTGTTTGGTCGCGCAGCGGGTCTGCATCTGCAGGAGTCCATCGCGGAACAGGGTGAACTGCGTGATGCCACTGAGGAAGAGGTCGAGGCTTCACTGGCTCGTCTGAACCGCTGGAACGGTAACCGTGATGGCGAAGATCCGGTGGTGATTCGTAAAGCCCTGCAAGAGTGCATGCAGCACAACTTCTCGGTGTTCCGTGAAGGTGATGCGATGGCAAAAGGCCTTGAGCAGTTGAAGGCGATTCGCGAGCGGCTGAAAAATGCCCGACTGGATGATACCTCCAGCGAGTTCAATACCCAGCGCGTTGAGTGTCTGGAGCTGGATAACCTGATGGAAACCGCCTATGCGACGGCGGTATCTGCCAACTTCCGTACCGAAAGCCGTGGCGCGCATAGCCGCTTCGACTATCCGGAAAGGGATGATGAAAACTGGCTGTGCCATTCCCTGTACCTGCCAGAGACGGAATCCATGACGCGTCGCAGCGTCAACATGGAACCGAAACTGCGTCCGGCATTCCCGCCGAAGATTCGTACTTATTAATGCGGAGACAGGAAAATGAAATTCGAGTTTTCAATTTATCGTTATAACCCGGATGTTGATGACGCTCCGCGCATGCAGGAATACACGCTGGAAGGTGAAGAAGGGCGTGACATGATGCTGCTGGACGCGCTGATGCTGATTAAAGAGCAGGATCCGAGTTTGTCATTTCGTCGCTCATGCCGTGAAGGGGTCTGTGGCTCCGATGGCGTGAACATGAACGGCAAAAACGGCCTGGCTTGCATCACTCCGCTTTCGGCATTGGGTAACGGCAAGCAGAAAATTGTTATCCGCCCGTTGCCGGGTCTGCCGGTTATCCGCGATTTGGTTGTGGACATGGGCCAGTTCTATGCTCAATATGAGAAGATTAAACCTTACTTATTGAATAATGGACAAAATCCACCCGCTCGCGAGCATTTACAGATGCCGGAACAGCGCGAGAAACTCGACGGATTGTATGAGTGTATTTTGTGCGCCTGCTGCTCTACATCCTGTCCGTCGTTCTGGTGGAATCCGGATAAATTTATTGGTCCGGCGGGTCTGCTTGCGGCCTATCGTTTCCTTATCGATAGCCGCGATACCGAAACCGATAACCGTCTGGAAGGCTTGAGCGATGCTTTCAGCGTATTCCGCTGCCATAGCATTATGAACTGCGTCAGTGTGTGTCCGAAGGGGTTGAACCCCACGCGCGCCATTGGTCATATCAAGTCGATGTTGCTGCAACGTAGTGCGTAATAAAAGTGAGGGGAGTGCCGTTCCCCTCACCCTGACCCTCTCCCCACAGGGGAGAGGGAATAACGCAGGAAATCTTTAAAAACCGCCAGATGGCAGTTCCAGTCATCGAGTCGTTCTGAGCGAGACAAGGCGGCAACTGAGCGCATTTCCAGGAGCATAGTGAACTATGTGACTGGGGTAAGCGAAGGCAGCCAACGAGGTCGCAGCCTGAACGACGAAGATGAATGGCAGTTTTTAAAGGTTCCTTCGCGGGCCAACAAGAGCTCGCAAGTGAACCCCGGGACGTGCGCGTTGCTGCGCGCGTCGTAGTTATCCACGGCGATGTAAGCATAACAATGCTTAAGGGATCACGATGCAGAACAGCGCTTTGAAAGCCTGGCTGGACTCTTCTTACCTCTCTGGCTCTAACCAGAGCTGGATAGAACAGCTCTATGAAGATTTCTTAACCGATCCTGACTCGGTTGATTCAAACTGGCGTGCCATGTTTGAAGAGCTACCGGGCACCGGAGTGAAACCGGATCAATTCCATTCCAAAACACGTGACTATTTCCGTCGTTTAGCGAAGGACGCCTCACGTTACTCTTCCTCCATTTCCGACCCTGACACCAACGCCAAGCAGGTTAAAGTCCTGCAGTTGATCAACGCCTACCGTTTTCGTGGTCATCAGCAGGCCAATCTGGACCCGCTGGGACTCTGGCAGCAGGATAAGGTCACCGACCTCGATCCGGCTTTCCATGATTTAAGTGAGGCCGATCTTCAGGAAACCTTTAACGTTGGCTCCTTTGCTATCGGCAAAGACACGATGCAACTGGGTGACCTGATTGAAGCGCTCAAGCAAACCTACTGCGGCTCCATCGGTGCGGAATACATGCACATCACCAGCACCGAGGAGAAGCGTTGGATCCAACAGCGCATCGAATCGGTTGTCGGTCATGCCACTTTCAGTAAAGAAGAGAAGAAACGTTTCCTGAGCGAGTTGACCGCTGCAGAAGGTATGGAGCGCTATCTCGGTGCGAAATTCCCGGGCGCGAAACGCTTCTCGCTGGAAGGCGGCGACGCGCTGGTACCGATGCTTAAAGAGATGATTCGTCATGCCGGTAAAAACGGTACCCGCGAAGTGGTACTGGGTATGGCGCACCGTGGTCGTCTCAACGTTCTGATCAATGTGCTGGGTAAAAAGCCGCAGGACCTGTTTGACGAATTTGCCGGCAAACATAAAGAGCACCTCGGCACCGGTGACGTGAAGTATCACATGGGCTTCTCATCTGATATGGAAACCGAAGGTGGCCTGGTGCATCTGGCGCTGGCGTTTAACCCGTCGCACCTGGAGATCGTAAGCCCGGTGGTCATGGGGTCAGTACGCGCACGTCTGGATCGCCTTGATGAGCCGAGCAGCAACAAAGTGCTGCCAATTACCATTCACGGTGATGCGGCGGTGGCCGGGCAGGGCGTGGTTCAGGAGACACTGAACATGTCCAAAGCGCGCGGTTATGAAGTAGGCGGTACCGTGCGTATCGTCATCAATAACCAGGTGGGCTTTACCACATCTAACCCGCTGGACGCCCGTTCCACACCGTACTGTACCGACATTGGTAAGATGGTGATGGCACCGATCTTCCACGTCAATGCAGACGACCCGGAAGCGGTCGCTTTCGTTACACGCGTGGCACTGGACTTCCGTAACACCTTTAAACGTGATGTCTTCATCGATCTGGTGTGCTACCGCCGTCACGGCCATAACGAAGCCGATGAGCCGAGCGCGACCCAGCCGCTGATGTACCAGAAAATCAAAAAACACCCGACGCCGCGCAAACTCTATGCTGGCAAGCTGGAGCAGGAAGGGATTGCAACGCTGGAAGATGCCACCGAACTGGTGAATCTGTACCGTGACGCGCTGGATGCCGGTGAGTGTGTGGTGGACGAGTACCGTCCGATGAACATGCACTCCTTTACCTGGTCGCCGTACCTCAACCACGAGTGGGATGAGAGCTACCCGAACAAGGTCGAGATGAAGCGCGTACAGGAACTGGCGAAACGCATCAGTACCGTGCCGGATGCCATCGAAATGCAGGCGCGTGTGGCCAAAATTTATAATGACCGTCAGGCGATGGCCGCTGGCGAGAAGCTGTTTGACTGGGGCGGCGCGGAAAACCTGGCGTACGCCACCCTCGTGGACGAAGGCATCTCCGTGCGCCTGTCCGGTGAAGACTCCGGTCGTGGCACCTTCTTCCATCGTCACGCGGTGATTCACAATCAGGCTAACGGCTCAACTTACACTCCGCTACACCATGTGCATAACAGCCAGGGGCCGTTCAAAGTCTGGGACTCCGTCCTTTCTGAGGAAGCGGTACTGGCGTTTGAATACGGTTATGCCACGGCTGAACCGCGCACCCTGACTATCTGGGAAGCGCAGTTTGGTGATTTTGCCAACGGTGCGCAGGTGGTGATTGACCAGTTCATCTCCTCCGGTGAGCAGAAATGGGGCCGTATGTGTGGGCTGGTGATGCTGCTGCCGCATGGTTACGAAGGCCAGGGGCCGGAGCACTCCTCCGCGCGTCTGGAACGTTACCTGCAGCTGTGTGCTGAACAAAACATGCAGGTTTGCGTCCCGTCGACCCCGGCACAGGTTTACCACATGCTGCGTCGTCAGGCGCTGCGCGGTATGCGTCGTCCGCTCATCGTGATGTCACCGAAGTCCCTGCTGCGTCACCCGCAGGCGGTCTCTTCGCTGGATGAACTGGCTAACGGCACCTTTATGCCAGCGATCGGTGAAGTTGATGAACTGGATCCGCAGGGCGTTAAGCGTGTTGTGATGTGTTCTGGTAAGGTTTATTACGACCTGCTTGATCAGCGTCGTAAGAACGACCAAAAAGATGTCGCCATTATCCGTATTGAACAGCTCTATCCGTTCCCGCACCAGTCGGTTCAGGATGTGCTGAAACAGTATGCTCATGTGAAAGATTTTGTCTGGTGCCAGGAAGAGCCGCTTAACCAGGGCGCATGGTATTGCAGCCAACATCATTTCAATGAAGTGATTCCATTTGGGGCTTCACTGCGTTACGCAGGTCGCCCGGCCTCCGCTTCGCCAGCGGTAGGATATCTGTCCGTTCACCAGAAACAGCAACAAGATCTGGTCAATGACGCGCTGAACGTCGATTAAATAAAGGATAAATAATGAGTAGCGTAGATATTCTTGTACCCGACCTGCCTGAGTCCGTAGCTGATGCGACCGTTGCGACCTGGCATAAAAAACCGGGCGATACCGTCCAGCGCGACGAAGTGCTGGTAGAAATCGAAACTGACAAAGTGGTACTGGAAGTACCGGCTTCGGCGGATGGCATTCTGGACGCAGTGCTGGAAGACGAAGGCACCACCGTCACCTCTCGCCAGATTCTGGGTCGCCTGCGTGAAGGCAATAGCGGCGGCAAAGAGAGCAGCGCGAAATCTGATGCAAAAGAGTCCACGCCGGCTCAGCGTCAGCAGGCCTCGCTTGAAGAACAGAATAACGATGCACTCAGCCCGGCGATCCGTCGTTTGCTGGCTGAACACAACCTCGAAGCCAGCGACATCAAAGGCTCAGGTGTGGGTGGACGTCTGACCCGTGAAGATGTTGAAAAACATCTGGCGAAAGCCCCGGCGAAGAAAGAAGAGAGCAAACCCGCGGCACCGGCTGCTGCCCCTGCTGCGCCACAGCTGGCTGGCCGCGCTGAGAAACGCGTGCCGATGACCCGTCTGCGTAAACGCGTGGCCGAGCGTCTGCTGGAAGCGAAAAACTCCACGGCGATGCTCACCACCTTTAACGAAGTGAACATGAAGCCGATTATGGATCTGCGTAAGCAGTACGGCGACGCCTTCGAAAAACGTCACGGTATCCGCCTGGGCTTTATGTCCTTCTACGTGAAAGCGGTCGTGGAAGCGCTGAAACGCTACCCGGAAGTGAACGCTTCTATTGATGGCGATGACGTGGTTTACCACAACTATTTCGACGTCAGCATGGCGGTTTCTACCCCGCGTGGCCTGGTGACCCCGGTTCTGCGTGACGTGGATACGCTGGGCATGGCAGACATCGAAAAACGGATTAAAGAGCTGGCCATCAAAGGTCGCGACGGCAAGCTGACGGTGGAAGATCTGACCGGTGGTAACTTCACCATCACTAACGGTGGTGTCTTTGGCTCACTGATGTCTACCCCGATCATCAACCCGCCGCAGAGCGCGATCCTCGGCATGCACGCCATTAAAGACCGCCCGATGGCGGTGGACGGTAAAGTGGAGATCCTGCCAATGATGTACCTGGCGCTCTCCTACGATCACCGTCTGATCGATGGTCGCGAGTCCGTTGGTTTCCTGGTGGCGATTAAAGAGCTGCTGGAAGATCCGACTCGTCTGCTGCTGGACGTGTAGTAAGCAAAAGTATCCCCTGCCCCGTAGGCCGGATAAGGTGTTTATGCCGCCATCCGGCGTTGGTGCGATGCCTGATGGCGACGCTTTTGCGGCTTATCAGGCCTACGGGTTTAAAGATAATGATGACCTGAAGGATGGACAGAATACATGAACTTACATGAATACCAGGCAAAACAGCTTTTTGCCCGTTACGGTCTGCCTGCCCCAGTAGGCTATGCGTGCTCGACGCCACGCGAAGCTGAAGAAGCCGCGTCCAAAATCGGCGCGGGCCCGTGGGTAGTGAAATGCCAGGTTCACGCAGGTGGCCGTGGTAAAGCCGGTGGCGTAAAAGTAGTGAACAGCAAAGAAGAGATTCGTGCCTTTGCTGAGCACTGGTTGGGTAAACGTCTGGTGACCTACCAAACGGATGCGAACGGTCAGCCGGTTAACCAGATTCTGGTAGAAGCGGCAACGGATATCGACAAAGAGCTGTATCTGGGCGCCGTTGTTGACCGCAGCTCCCGTCGCGTGGTGTTCATGGCTTCCACTGAAGGTGGCGTGGAAATCGAAAAAGTGGCGGAAGAGACGCCTCACCTGATCCACAAAATCGCACTGGATCCGCTGGCGGGCCCGATGCCGTACCAGGGCCGTGAGCTGGCGTTCAAACTGGGTCTGGAAGGTAAGCAGGTTCAGCAGTTCACCAAAATCTTTATGGGCCTGGCGACTATTTTCCTTGAGCGTGACCTGGCGCTGATCGAAATCAACCCGCTGGTCATCACCAAACAGGGCGACCTGATCTGCCTCGACGGCAAACTGGGTGCGGATGGCAATGCGCTGTTCCGTCAGCCGGATCTGCGCGAAATGCGTGACCAGTCTCAGGAAGATCCGCGTGAAGCGCAGGCGGCGCACTGGGAACTGAACTATGTGGCGCTGGATGGCAACATCGGCTGCATGGTTAACGGTGCGGGCCTGGCAATGGGCACCATGGACATCGTTAAGCTACACGGCGGCGAACCGGCAAACTTCCTTGACGTGGGCGGCGGCGCAACCAAAGAGCGCGTAACCGAAGCGTTCAAAATCATTCTCTCTGACGACAATGTGAAAGCCGTGCTGGTGAACATTTTCGGCGGCATCGTGCGTTGCGACCTGATCGCAGACGGGATCATCGGTGCGGTAGAAGAAGTGGGTGTTAACGTACCTGTTGTGGTACGTCTGGAAGGCAACAATGCGGAACTGGGCGCCAAGCGTCTGGCTGACAGCGGCCTGAATATTATTGCAGCGAAAAGTCTGACGGATGCAGCGCAGCAGGTTGTTGCCGCAGTGGAGGGTAAATAATGTCTGTTTTAATCAATAAAGATACCAAGGTTATCTGCCAGGGTTTTACCGGTAGCCAGGGCACCTTCCACTCTGAACAAGCCATTGCTTACGGCACCCAGATGGTTGGCGGTGTGACGCCGGGCAAAGGCGGCACCACGCATCTCGGCCTGCCGGTGTTCAACACCGTGCGTGAAGCGGTAGAAGCCACGGGCGCAACCGCCACCGTTATCTACGTTCCGGCACCGTTCTGCAAAGACTCCATTCTGGAAGCCATTGACGCAGGCATCAAACTTATTATCACCATCACCGAAGGCATCCCGACTCTGGACATGCTGACCGTGAAAGTGAAACTCGACGAAGCGGGCGTGCGCATGATTGGGCCGAACTGCCCAGGCGTTATCACCCCCGGCGAGTGCAAAATCGGTATCATGCCAGGCCACATTCATCAGCCGGGCAAAGTGGGCATCGTCTCCCGTTCCGGTACCCTGACCTATGAAGCCGTTAAGCAGACGACTGATTATGGCTTCGGCCAGTCCACCTGCGTGGGCATCGGTGGTGACCCGATCCCGGGCTCTAACTTCATCGACATCCTGAAGCTGTTCCAGGAAGATCCGCAGACCGAAGCGATCGTCATGATCGGTGAGATCGGCGGTAGCGCGGAAGAAGAAGCGGCGGCTTACATCAAAGATCACGTGACCAAACCGGTTGTGGGCTACATTGCCGGTGTCACCGCGCCGAAAGGCAAACGTATGGGGCACGCAGGCGCGATCATCGCGGGCGGTAAAGGCACGGCGGATGAGAAGTTCGCGGCGCTGGAAGCGGCTGGCGTGAAGACTGTGCGTAGCCTGGCAGATATCGGCGAAGCGCTGAAATCCGTCATCAAATAAGATTCAATGCCCCACATGAAAAGGGGCAGTAAGATGTTCGACATGGTTGGCCGCTCCACTAGAGCGGCCTTTTTTTATGCGCCCAGTTTGCGCACCTGCGTCTCTTGCGCCGACAGGACAGTGCCATCTCCGGCATGAGGTAGCATCGGGGCAACCGCGCGCCCGGTTCGCCTGTCTATCAGCACCGAGTGGGGTTCATCTGGGGCAAACAGATGACCTTCACCCCACTGACGCAGCGCCACGATCACGGGAAACAAGGCATTTCCTTTCGGTGTGAGCACATACTCCTGATAAGCGGTGCCGTCTGAGGCCGGTTGGGTCGTCAGGATTTTCGCGTCCACCAGCTTGCGTAACCGATCGGTAAGAATGTTACGCGCCATTCCCAGTCCACGCTGAAAATCACCAAAACGTCGGGCGCCATCGAAGGCATCCCGAATGATAAGTAGCGCCCAGCGGTCGCCCAGCACATCAACAGAACGTGCGACCGGGCAGGGCTGATAATCGGGCGGTAATGCGTTAGGCATCGGCTGACCTCATGAATAATATTCCGGTTGCATTTTAAAACTGGTTTCTTTAGGCTTCAACTAGTTTTCTTTTGCAACCAGGTTAACAATGAAAGCCTCTGTTATTGGGTGTGCTGCTTCTGAGAAGCGTTTGCCAGGCCGGCTGGTCGTGCTGTTTGCGGTTGCCAGCGGAATGAGCGTTGCCAATGTCTATTACGCTCAGCCATTGCTGGATGCTTTGGCGCGGGATTTTGCGATTAGCTATGCTGCGGTGGGGGGCGTGGTGACCGCCACCCAGGTGGGCTGCGCGCTGGCATTACTGCTGCTGGTCCCGCTGGGAGATATCATAAATCGGCGCAGGTTAATGCTGGTTCAGCTCATCGCACTGGTGATGGTGCTGGGCGTTGTGTCATTGGCAAACTCCACAGGGATGCTGCTTGCCGGGATGCTGGCGGTTGGCTTACTGGGCACGGCAATGACGCAAGGGCTTATCGCCTCTGCCGCCAGTGCATCCGATTCGCAGGAACGCGGGCGAGTGGTGGGAGCGGCTCAGGGGGGCGTCTTTATTGGCCTGCTGCTGGCCCGCGTTTTTTCAGGCGTGGTGAGCGACCTGGCAGGTTGGCGCGCCGTCTACGGTACCTCGGCACTGTTAATGCTGGTGTTGCTGCTGCTTCTCTGGCGGTGGCTACCCCGTTTCGAAACGCAGGAGCAGCCGGTCCGTTGGTCGCAGTTACTTTTTTCAATGCTGAAACTGCTCATTACCGATCGTGTGCTGGTGATTCGGGGGATGCTGGCGTTACTGATGTTTGCCGCCTTCACGATTTTCTGGAGTGCGATGGTACTGCCCCTGAGCGCGCCACCGTACCGTTTTTCGCATACTGTTATTGGGCTGTTTGCCCTGGCCGGGGTGGCGGGCGCGCTTGCTGCTGCCAGGGCAGGGCAGGCCGCCGATCGGGGTTATGCGCAGCGGACCAGCTTTCTTGCGCTGCTGGTGCTCTTGCTGGCGTGGTGGCCTCTCTCCCGACTTGAGCACTCAATTCCGCTGTTGCTGCTGGGGATTGTGCTCCTCGACCTGGGCGGCCAGGCGCTGCACGTCACCAACCAGAGTCTGATATTTCGTGCGGCGGCCGATCTGCATGGGCGGCTGGTGGCGCTTTATATGCTGTTTTATGCCATCGGCAGCGGCGTCGGCGCACTATTAACCACCGCCGTATATTCACAATATGGCTGGCAGGGTGTCTGCTGGCTGGGGGCATCAGTGAGCCTGCTGGCGCTGATGATATGGGGATTAACGCGACGCCTGATGCCAGAAGAATACCGATAACACAACAGGGGATTAAGATGGAAGAACGTGAATTACTGGCAGAGGCTGACGCGCGCGGCCTGCGTTATCTTGAGGGGACTAATACGCGGCGCGTATTTCCTTCGCCCGAGGCGATAGCGGCCCTTGCGGCCTTCGATGAGCCCCTGCCGCAGGCTGGGTTGCCCGCAGAAGAAACCCTGGCCTTGCTGGATGAGCGGGGCTCGCCTGCGACCACTGCATCCAATGGGCCGGGCTATTTTGGCTTTGTGGTGGGGGCCACCTTACCGGCAGCCGCAGCGGCAGAGCGCATGGTAATGGCCTGGGATCAATGTGCCTCTTCGTTTATCAACTCCCCGGTCGCTGACCGCATCGAACGCGTTGCCGGAAGATGGACGCTGGAAGCGCTCGATCTGCCGCGTGACAGCGCCGTAGGGTTTGGCACCAGCGCGACAGCCTGCACGCTGGCCGCCCTTGCGGCTGCCCGGCGTGAACTGTTGACCCGTGCGGGTTGGGATATCGACAATGACGGCTTACTGGGTGCGCCGGAGATAAAGGTCGTGGTCTCTGAACTGGCCCACATCACCATAAAAAAAGCGCTGCGCATCCTCGGATTTGGCCTGTCACGTCTTATTATCGCCCCGGTAGATGGTTTTGGGCGCGTAGACGTGGCTCAGCTCCCTCCGCTGGATGGCCGCACCATTCTGTGCTTGCAGGCCGGAGAGGTAAATACCGGGGAGTTCGACCCCTTTGCACAGTTAATCCCGCTTGCCCACGAGGCAGGGGCCTGGGTCCATGTGGACGGCGCATTTGGTTTGTGGGCGCGGGCTTCTTCACAGGCAGCCCTTACGGAAGGTATTGAGCTGGCGGACAGCTGGACGACCGATGCCCACAAATGGCTGAATACCCCCTATGACTGTGCAATGGTGATATGCCGCGATCCGCAGGTGCTTGCCGGTGCGATGAACAGCGATGCGGTCTATATGCGTGCCAGCGCCGATGCACAAAAAAACCTGACGCTGGAGTTTTCTCGCCGCCCGCGTGGGATCCCGGTCTGGGCTGCATTGCGTTCTCTGGGGCGGGAGGGGATAGGGGCAATGATAGACACGCACTGTGCCCTGGCGCGCGTCATCAGCGAGGGGCTCAGCGCACAGGGTTTTGAGGTATTAAACCGGGTGGTGATCAATCAGGTCTTGTTCCGTTGCGCCACCGATGCACAGACGGAAGCGGTGCTGGCGGCGGCGCAGGCGTCAGGAAACATCTGGTTTGGCAGTACCCGATGGCAGGGAAGGTTAGCCATGCGCATTAGCGTTTCGTCATGGCGTACCGAGCAACAGCATGTCGCCAGGCTGCTTAATACCCTGAAGACACTGCGCACGGGTCAGTAATCTATAACCGCCGGGAATAGTATTGACCAGTAAATAGCGTGCCAATGTAAATTAAGCCATGCATTATTTTGCGTGGCTTTTTTAAATAGTCACGCTGCGGTGTTAAGTCTCATAAAGGAGTAAGTGAAATAATTGTAAAATCTTACTTTCATACTTCTGTCACCCTCCCCAAACCGTGTTTTTACCAAATCCACAAGCCGAATAATGCCCCGGTGTTAAACGTTAAATAAGCTCGGTAATATTTCCTCTTTCTCGCCGATTGATAACCATAAAGCACGATAAAGTATACATATCGTTAACATGGTCTTTACTAAGCGGATACTATGGCTACAAAATTAACATGCCAGAATTAAATTGATTTAAATCAATATTTAAAAGCTTGGAAAAAACCCTAAAAATCGATAAATTGTCGCCGATCAAATTGGCTTAAAGTGAGCAAATTAGGTATAAATTGATCACTGTCGAAAAACGTAAAACAAACCCAATAAAAACCTTTTTATTGTAAGGGTTTTGCGGAGTAATATATTCGAGAGATCAATTCGGGTTTTTATTAACGTGGTTGTAACTTTTTTGAATCGGCATCAGTTTTATTCATGATGGCGATTTAAAAGTGCAACAACTTTGTATTGGGGCATGCGTGTAAACCTTCACTAACAGGGTTTACTCTCGGAGTCTTCATGCGATGAGCAAGGAGTCAGGATGTTAGATATTGTCGAACTGTCACGCTTACAGTTTGCCTTGACCGCGATGTACCACTTCCTTTTTGTACCACTGACGCTCGGTATGGCGTTCTTGCTGGCCATCATGGAAACGGTCTACGTTCTTTCCGGCAAACAGATTTATAAAGATATGACCAAGTTCTGGGGCAAGTTGTTTGGTATCAACTTTGCTCTGGGCGTGGCAACCGGTTTGACCATGGAGTTCCAGTTCGGGACTAACTGGTCTTACTATTCTCACTATGTTGGGGATATCTTCGGTGCGCCGCTGGCCATTGAAGGCCTGATGGCTTTCTTCCTCGAGTCGACTTTTGTAGGTCTGTTTTTCTTTGGTTGGGATCGTCTGGGCAAAGTGCAGCATATGGCAGTGACCTGGCTGGTTGCGCTGGGTTCTAACTTATCTGCATTGTGGATCCTGGTGGCTAACGGCTGGATGCAGAACCCGGTTGCCGCAGATTTCAACTTCGAAACCATGCGCATGGAGATGGTGAGCTTCGCCGAACTGGTGCTTAACCCAGTTGCTCAGGTGAAATTCGTACACACCGTCGCCTCCGGCTATACCTGCGGCGCGATTTTCGTGCTGGGTATCAGCTCCTACTACCTGTTGCGTGGCCGCGATATCGCCTTCGCCAAACGCTCTTTTGCCATTGCAGCAAGTTTCGGTATGGCTGCAATTCTCTCTGTTATCGTGCTGGGTGATGAGTCCGGTTATGAAATGGGTGACGTGCAGAAAACCAAACTGGCTGCTATCGAAGCAGAGTGGGAAACCCAGCCTGCGCCGGCCGCCTTTACCCTGTTTGGTATCCCGGATCAGGACGGGCAGAAAAACAACTTCTCCATCCAGATTCCTTATGCGCTGGGCATCATTGCTACCCGTTCCGTCGACACGCCAGTGGTTGGCCTGAAAGACCTGATGGTGCAGCATGAAGAGCGTATCCGTAACGGGATGAAAGCGTATCACCTGCTGGAGCAACTGCGTTCAGGTTCCACCGATCCGTCTGTTCGCGATGCGTTCAACACGGTGAAAAAAGACCTGGGTTACGGTTTGCTGCTCAAGCGCTACACCCCGAACGTTTCTGACGCCACTGAAGATCAAATCAAGCTGGCGACGCAGGACTCCATTCCACGCGTGGCGCCGCTGTACTTCGCCTTCCGTATTATGGTGGCGTGCGGTGTGCTGATGCTCTTCATCATCGCCGTGGCGTTCTGGACCGTGTGTCGTAACCGTATCGGTGAGAAAAAGTGGCTGCTGCGCGCGGCGCTGTATGGTATTCCGCTGCCCTGGATCGCTATCGAATCCGGTTGGTTTGTGGCGGAGTATGGCCGTCAACCGTGGGCCGTGGGTGAAATGCTCCCGACTGCGGTAGCAAACTCTACGCTGACCGCAGGCGACCTGATCTTCTCGATGGTGCTGATTTGTGGTCTCTATACCCTGTTCCTGGTGGCTGAAATGTTCCTGATGTTCAAATTTGCACGCCTTGGCCCAAGCAGCCTGAAAACCGGTCGCTACCACTATGAGCAGACCAAGGGTGTTTCTGGCGAATATGAGCAGTCCACCGTGGCTTCTCAGCCGGCACGCTAAGACAGGAGTCGTCAAATGATCGATTATGAAGTATTGCGTTTTATCTGGTGGCTGCTGGTTGGCATTCTGCTGATCGGGTTTGCCGTGACGGACGGTTTCGACATGGGGGTCGGCATGCTGACCCGTTTCCTGGGGCGTACTGACACCGAGCGCCGCGTGATGATTAACTCCATCGCGCCGCACTGGGACGGTAACCAGGTGTGGTTGATCACTGCAGGTGGCGCATTGTTCGCTGCCTGGCCGATGGTCTATGCCGCCGCCTTCTCCGGCTTCTATATGGCGATGATTCTGGTACTGGCGTCCTTGTTCTTCCGTCCGGTCGGTTTTGATTACCGCTCCAAGATTGAAGACACCCGCTGGCGTAACATGTGGGACTGGGGCATTTTCATCGGTAGCTTTGTTCCGCCTCTGGTGATTGGCGTGGCCTTTGGTAACCTGCTGCAGGGCGTTCCGTTCAGCGTGGATGAGTATCTGCGCCTGACCTATACCGGTAATTTATTCCAGCTGCTCAACCCGTTTGGTCTGCTGGCCGGTATTGTGAGCGTGGGCATGATCGTCACGCAGGGCGCGACCTACCTGCAAATGCGTACCGTTGGCGAGCTGCGTCTGCGTGCACGTTCTGTCGCTCAGTTTGCCGCCTTGTTGACCATGGTGTGCTTCCTGTTGGCCGGTATTTGGGTGGTTCTGGGTATCGACGGCTATGTCGTGACCTCTACGCTGGATCATCACGCGGCGTCTAACCCGTTGAATAAAGAAGTGGCACGTCAGGCCGGCGCCTGGTTGGTTAACTTCAATAACACCCCGATTCTTTGGGCGATTCCGGCTCTGGGTGTGGCTTTACCGGTACTGACCATCCTCAGTGCGCGTCTGGAAAAAACCGCGCTGGCGTTTATCTTCTCTTCATTAACGCTGGCGTGCATTATCCTGACGGCCGGTATTGCGATGTTCCCGTTTGTGATGCCATCCAGTATTATGATGAATGCCAGCCTGACTATGTGGGATGCCACATCAAGTCAGATGACGCTGAATCTGATGACCTTCGTGGCGCTGGTGTTCGTTCCGTTGATCCTTATCTACACCAGCTGGTGTTACTGGAAAATGTTCGGGCGCATCACCAAAGAGCAAATTGAAACCAATACCCACTCAATGTACTAAGTAAGGAGCTGATAATGTGGTATTTCGCATGGATTTTAGGAACGCTTCTTGCCTGTGCTTTTGGGATTATTACCGCGTTGGCGTTTGAGCACGTGGAAGCGACCAAAGCTGGAAAAGAAGAACATTGATGGATGAGATTATCGCAAAGCTCTATGCGGTAATGGATAAGCGCCCGTTAAGGGCGCTTTCCTTAATCATGGCGTTGGTGCTGGCGGGCTGTATTTTCTGGGACCCGTCAAAATTTGCGGCAAAGACCAGCGAGCTTGCTGTCTGGCAGGGCTTTCTGTTGATGTGGGCGGTGTGTGCCGGTGTGATCCACGGCGTGGGTTTTCGTCCGCGTTCGCTCGTCTGGCAAGGCGTCTTTTGTCCGTTAATCGCTATGGTTGTTTTGTTAACAGGTCTGATTTTTTTCTTCTTTTGAATAAGAAATCTCCGTTTACGACATGGGCTTGCAAAAGCCCATATATTTTTACTCTCCGTTTACTTCAACCCATTCCAAACCACCTTTCCCGCGCGTATAGTAACGACGTTTAAAAGTTCTAACTTTTTTTTGCATTACCGGGATGTAAAGTGAATACAACGCTGTTTCGATGGCCGGTTCGGGTCTACTACGAAGATACCGATGCCGGGGGTGTGGTGTACCACGCCAGCTATGTTGCTTTTTATGAACGAGCACGCACTGAGATGCTGCGCCATCACCACTTTAGTCAGCAGGTTCTGCTGGCCGAGCGCGTCGCATTCGTGGTACGCAAATTAACGCTGGAGTATTTTGCGCCCGCCAGACTCGACGATATGCTCGAAGTCCAAACGGAAATTACATCAATGCGTGGCACCTCCCTGGTCTTTACGCAGCGGATTGTCAATGCAGAGAACACGGTCTTGAATGAAGCCGAGGTTCTGATTGTCTGCGTTGATCCACTCTTAATGAAGCCTCGTGCGCTTCCCAAGTCTATTGTCGCGGAGTTTAAGCAGTGACTGACATGAACATCCTTGATTTGTTCCTGAAGGCTAGCCTTCTGGTCAAACTTATCATGTTGATTTTGATTGGTTTTTCCATCGCATCCTGGGCCATCATCATCCAGAGAACGCGTATTCTTAACGCAGCCGGCCGTGAAGCGGAAGCGTTTGAAGACAAATTCTGGTCTGGCATTGAACTGTCGCGTCTGTACCAGGAGAGCCAGGGGCGTCGCGATAACCTGACCGGGTCGGAACAAATTTTCTACAGCGGCTTTAAAGAGTTTGCCCGACTGCACAAGGCCAACAGCCATGCGCCGGAAGCCATCGTAGAAGGCGCGTCGCGGGCGATGCGTATTTCCATGAACCGCGAACTGGAGAGCCTTGAAACCCATATTCCTTTCCTCGGTACCGTAGGTTCCATCAGCCCGTACATCGGTCTGTTTGGTACGGTTTGGGGGATTATGCATGCCTTTATCGCACTGGGTGCGGTGAAGCAGGCGACATTGCAGATGGTTGCGCCAGGCATTGCTGAAGCGTTAATCGCGACTGCGATCGGTCTGTTTGCGGCTATTCCTGCGGTAATGGCCTATAACCGCCTGAACCAGCGCGTGAACAAACTGGAAATGAATTACGACAACTTTATGGAAGAGTTCACCGCTATTCTGCATCGTCAGGCGTTTACCAGCACCGAGAGCAACAAGGGGTAAACCATGGCCAGAAAGCGTGGACGCGGCAGTCGTGACCTCAAGTCCGAAATCAACATTGTGCCTCTGCTGGATGTGTTGCTAGTGTTGCTGCTGATCTTTATGGCAACCGCTCCGATCATTACGCAGAGCGTTGAAGTTGATCTGCCAGACGCGACAGATTCTAAAAGCGTCAGCACCAACGACGAACCACCGGTCATTATTGAGGTCTCGGGTGTCGGACAGTACAGCGTGGTAGTGGAAAAAGATCGTCTCGATCAGCTACCGCCTGAACAGGTGATTGCAGAGGCGCAGCGCCGTTTGCAAGCCAATCCGAAAACCGTTTTCCTGATCGGTGGCGCGAAAGAAGTGCCGTACGATGAAATCATTAAAGCGCTAAACCTGTTACATAGCGCGGGTGTGAAGTCGGTTGGCTTGATGACGCAGCCTATTTGATCCCCGGCATAACAGGCGGGCAGTTTTTGGGAACCGAGAGTGTCAAAGGCAACCGAACAAAACGACAAACTTAAACGCGCGATCATCATCTCAGCCGTGCTGCACGTAGTGCTTGTGGCCCTGCTGATATGGAGTTCGTTCGATGAAAATATTGACGCTTCTGCTGGCGGCGGTGGCGGTTCATCCATTGATGCGGTGATGGTTGATCCCGGCGCCGTTGTACAAAATTACAACCGTCAGCAACAGCAGCAGTCCAGCGCAAAACGTGCCGAAGAACAGCGTGAGAAACAGGCGCAGCAGCAGGCTGAAGAACTGCGTGAAAAGCAGGCTGCTGAGCAGGAACGCCTGAAGCAGCTTGAGCAGGAGCGTTTGCAGTCGCAGGAAGCGGCACGTCAGCAGGCTGAGCAGCAGAAGAAAGCAGAAGAGGCGGCGAAGAAAGCGCAGGAAGTGCAGAAGCAGGCGGAAGAAGCCGCTGCGAAGTCTGCAGCCGATGCGAAAGCCAAAGCGGATGCCCAGGCTAAAGCGGCTGCGGATGCGCAGGCTAAAGCCGCTGCGGATGCGGCGAAGAAAGCAGCAGCCGACGCACAGAAGAAAGCTGAAGCCGATGCGGCCAAAGCGGCTGCGGATGCGCAGAAAAAAGCCGAAGCCGAAGCAGCTAAAGCCGCAGCAGACGCACAGAAAAAAGCGGAAGCAGAAGCGGCGAAGAAAGCTCAGCAGGATGCTGAGAAGAAAGCGGCTGCCGACGCGGCTAAGAAAGCAGCGGCGGCTGAAAAGGCCGCTGCCGAGAAAGCTGCCGCCGCAGAAAAAGCTGCCGCCGCTGAGAAGGCTGCCGCCGAAAAAGCAGCAGCAGACAAAAAAGCCGCCGCCGCAGAGAAAGCGGCTGCCGATAAAAAGGCCGCAGCGGATAAAGCAGCAGCCAAAAAGGCGGCTGCAGAGAAAGCCGCGGCTGCATCAGGCGTGGATGATCTGTTTGGCGACCTGAGTTCCGGTAAGAATGCACCGAAAACGGGCGGCGGAGCGAAAGGGAACAATGCGGCTCCTGCAGGTTCAGGTAACAATAGTCGTAATGGCGACAATGGTGCCAGCAATGAAGACATCAGTAAGTACACTGGGCAGATAAGATCGGCTATTCAGAGCAAGCTTTATAATGCTGATTTGTTTGCAGGTAAAACATGTGATTTACATATCACGCTAAGATCGGATGGTTCGTTGAGCAACATCGAATCGAAAGGTGGCGATCCTGAACTTTGTGAAGCCGCACTCCGGGCTGCGCGTACGGCGAACATGCCAACGCCTCCGAGTAAAGCTGTCTATGAACGAGTTAAAGATGCCACGCTTGGGTTTAAGCTTTAAAGCGTCATTAATGAAGAATGCCTGACTCGCAATTGCGGGTCAGGATGTATAATTATCGTGTTTTGAGTTTGTTAACATTCTGCTAAATTATCGCGGGTTTTTTGCCCGGATAAGGGAGATACGATGAAGCAGGCATTACGTGTAGCGTTTGGTTTTTTAATGCTGTGGGCAGCGGTGCTGCATGCAGAAGTACGTATCGAGATTACCCAAGGGGTCGACTCGGCACGCCCAATCGGTGTTGTACCTTTCCAGTGGGCAGGGCCGGGTGCTGCACCTGAGGACATCAGTGACGTTGTTTCCTTCGATTTGCGCATGAGCGGCAAATTCAACCCGCTGGACCGTTCACGTCTGCCACAGACGCCAGCGACGGCACAAGAAGTTCAGCCTGCGGCATGGTCTGCACTGGGCATCGATGCGGTAGTGGTGGGTCAGGTTACCCCTAACCCGGACGGTAGCTTCAACGTTGCCTATCAACTGGTTGATACCGGTGGCGCACCGGGCACCGTACTGTCTCAGAACTCCTTCAAAGTCACCAAACAGTGGTTGCGTTACGCAGCACATACTGCCAGTGATGAAGTGTTCCAGAAACTGACCGGTATTAAAGGCGCATTCCGTACCCGAATTGCTTATGTTGTCCAGGCTAACGGTGGTCAGTTCCCGTACGAACTTCGCGTATCGGATTACGATGGTCACAACACCTCGGTGATCCACCGTTCATCTCAGCCGCTGATGTCACCTGCCTGGTCGCCGGATGGTTCACAGCTGGCCTACGTGACGTTTGAAAGTGGTCGTTCAGCGCTGGTGATTCAAAACCTGGCAACCACTGCAACGCGTCAGGTTGCCTCTTTCCCGCGTCACAACGGTGCGCCTGCATTCTCGCCTGATGGCAGCAAGATTGCCTTTGCACTGTCTAAAACCGGTAGCCTGAACATCTATGTGATGGATCTGGGTTCCGGTCAAATCCGTCAGGTTACCGACGGTCGCAGCAATAACACTGAACCGACCTGGTTCCCGGATAGCCAGAACCTGGCGTTTACTTCCGACCAGGCAGGCCGTCCACAGGTCTATAAAGTCAATGTGAATGGCGGTGCAGCACAACGTATTACCTGGCAGGGTTCGCAAAACCAGGATGCTGACGTGAGTGCTGATGGTAAATTTATGGTAATGGTGAGCTCCGAAGGCGGTCAGCAACACATTGCCAAACAAGATCTGGCAGCGGGTGGCGTGCAAGTTTTGTCGTCAACGTTCCTGGATGAATCGCCGAGTCTGGCACCTAACGGCACGATGGTAATCTACAGCTCTTCTCAGGGGATGGGATCCGTGCTGAACCTGGTTTCTACAGATGGGCGTTTCAAAGCGCGTATTCCGGCGTCTGATGGACAGGTAAAATCACCTGCCTGGTCGCCGTACCTGTAAATAATAAATAATTGATTACTAAAGGATCAAAGAAATGCAACTTAACAAAGTGCTGAAAGGGCTGGGTATCGCTCTGTCCGTAATGGCAATCGCCGCATGTTCTTCTAAAAAGAACGTGAGCAACGACCAGAGCGGCGAAGGCATGATGGGTGCCGGTACCGGTATGAACGGCAATGGCAATATGTCTTCTGAAGAGCAAGCGCGTCTGCAGATGCAGCAGCTGCAGCAGAACAACATTGTTTACTTCGATCTGGACAAGTTTGACATTCGTTCTGACTTCGCTGCAATGCTGGATGCGCACGCTAACTTCCTGCGTAGCAACCCGTCTTACAAAGTCACCGTAGAAGGTCACGCGGACGAACGTGGTACGCCGGAATACAACATCTCCCTGGGCGAACGTCGTGCTAACGCCGTTAAAATGTACCTGCAGGGTAAAGGTGTTACCGCTGACCAGATCTCCATCGTTTCTTACGGTAAAGAAAAACCTGCAGTACTGGGTCATGACGAAGCGGCTTACTCCAAAAACCGTCGTGCCGTACTGGTTTACTAAGAGAATTGCATGAGCAGTAACTTCAGACATCATCTGATGAGTCTGTCGTTACTGGTTGGCATAGCGGCCCCCTGGGCCGCTTTTGCTCAGGCGCCAATCAGTAGTGTCGGCTCAGGCTCGGTAGAAGACCGGGTCACTCAACTCGAGCGTATTTCTAACGCTCACAGTCAACTTTTAACCCAACTCCAGCAGCAGCTTTCTGACAACCAATCCGATATTGATACCCTGCGCGGTCAGATTCAGGAAAGTCAGTATCAGTTGAACCAGATTAATGAGCGGCAGAAACAGATTCTGACGCAGATTGACAGTCTGGGCAGCGGTGCAGGCGCGGCTGGGGGGCAGAACCCGCAAACTTCTGGCGACCAGAGTGCGGCAGCGGCACCTGATGCCTCTGCGTCCACCGCGGCCCCAGTGCAGAGCGGTGACGCCAACACGGATTACAATGCGGCAATCGCTCTGGTGCAGGATAAATCTCGCCAGGACGAAGCTATGGCTGCATTCCAGAACTTCGTCAAAAAATACCCGGATTCGACTTATATTCCGAATGCCAACTACTGGCTCGGGCAGTTGAACTACAACAAGGGTAAAAAAGACGACGCGGCATACTATTTTGCTTCCGTAGTGAAAAATTATCCGAAGTCGCCTAAAGCGCCTGATGCCATGTTCAAGGTCGGCGTCATCATGCAGGACAAAGGTGATGCGGCGAAAGCGAAAGCGGTGTATCAGCAGGTGGTCGCGAAATATCCGGGCACTGACGGCGCAAAACAAGCGCAAAAACGTCTCGGGTCGATGTAGCGAATAGCGCTTGACCAGAAATCGCATTATTTCTGGTCTTGTCGCGCGAATCGTAAGCAGTTAAGTGATCTTCCTCGAAATTTTTGTTGCGCTGAATTCTTAAATCAGTAATATATGCCGCCGTTGCCAAGGGATATCAAACATCCCAAAAGCAGTGCAGAAGTGGGTCGTTAGCTCAGTTGGTAGAGCAGTTGACTTTTAATCAATTGGTCGCAGGTTCGAATCCTGCACGACCCACCAATCGTTCTGGTGGAACGCGATAGTAAAACGTGAAGGATAGCGTTGCGTTTGCAACGGCCCGTAGGGCAAGCCTTCCTGCACGACCCACCGCTCACATAAGTGAGTAAGTTGTATCCAGCGCAGTATCGGGTGATTAGCTCAGCTGGGAGAGCACCTCCCTTACAAGGAGGGGGTCGGCGGTTCGATCCCGTCATCACCCACCACTCGGGTCGTTAGCTCAGTTGGTAGAGCAGTTGACTTTTAATCAATTGGTCGCAGGTTCGAATCCTGCACGACCCACCAATTTTAACATCTCGCTCAGGTGTTAACCGTGAAGGATAACGTTGCGTCAGCAACGGCCCGTAGGGCGAGGCGAAGCCGAGTCATCCTGCACGACCCACCACTTTATGTGGTTCCGAGTAAAAATCTTTCAGGTGACACCCGTATGGGTCGTTAGCTCAGTTGGTAGAGCAGTTGACTTTTAATCAATTGGTCGCAGGTTCGAATCCTGCACGACCCACCAATTCCAAGGTGGTCACTGGTAGAGAACGTGAAGGATAACGTTGCGACAGCAACGGCCCATAGGGCGAGGCGAAGCCGAGTCATCCTGCACGACCCACCATCCTGAATGATTAAGCACTAAATCCCGCAAGGGGTCGTTAGCTCAGTTGGTAGAGCAGTTGACTTTTAATCAATTGGTCGCAGGTTCGAATCCTGCACGACCCACCAATGTAAAAATGGCGCTGGCGGCGCTTTTTTGCTATCTGCGATCTATGCGATTCGGCATTTCCTTTGGCACGCTTTCCCCCGGCTCTTCATTTGTTGTGACTTTTCACCCTCAATCGGCTATCTTGTTTAGTATATAAAACTTATTGGCCTGTCTTTGCTCTGCTGTTGCTAAAGAAAGGCATTATTGTTAAGCCAGTAAAACGAGTAAGCATGATGAGCGTAATGTTTGATTCTGAAGCTGCGATTTATCCCTTCCCGCCAAAACCCTTGCCTCTCACGCTGGATGAGAAACATTTCTACCGTGAGAAAATCAAACGCCTGCTAAAAGAGCGGGATGCGGTTATGGTGGCGCATTACTATACGGACCCAGAGATCCAGCAGCTTGCTGAAGAAACCGGTGGCTGTATTTCAGATTCGCTGGAGATGGCCCGTTTTGGCGCGAAAAATCCGGCCTCGACGCTGCTCGTGGCCGGCGTGCGCTTCATGGGGGAGACGGCAAAAATCCTCAGCCCGGAAAAGACCATTTTGATGCCGACACTCAATGCGGAATGTTCTCTTGACCTCGGCTGCCCGATTGACGAATTCAGTGCTTTTTGCGATGCCCATCCAGACAGAACGGTGGTGGTGTACGCCAACACCTCCGCTGCGGTCAAGGCACGCGCTGACTGGGTGGTCACCTCCAGCATTGCAGTGGAACTGATCGAACATCTGGATAGCCTGGGTGAGAAAATTATCTGGGCACCGGACAGGCATTTGGGAAGCTATGTGCAAAAGCAGACCGGTGCCGATGTGTTGTGCTGGCAGGGGGCCTGCATTGTCCACGATGAGTTTAAAACGCAGGCGCTGGCTCGGATGAAGGCCCTCTATCCTGAGGCGGCGGTGTTAGTGCATCCTGAATCACCCCTCTCCGTGGTGAAACTTGCCGACGCGGTAGGGTCGACCAGCCAACTGATCAACGCCGCCAAAACGTTGCCGCACAAGCAGCTTATCGTCGCCACCGATCGAGGTATCTTTTATAAGATGCAGCAGGCGGTGCCGGAAAAAGAGCTGCTGGAAGCACCAACGGCAGGAGAGGGGGCCACATGCCGCAGCTGTGCACACTGTCCGTGGATGGCGATGAACGGCTTAAAAGCGATTGCTGAGGGGCTTGAGAATGGAGGAGCCGCGCATGAGATTCATGTGGACGCGGCGCTGCGTGAAGGCGCGTTACTGCCGCTTAACCGTATGTTAGATTTTGCGGCTACACTACGTCCTTAACGTTCTATAACGCGTAGGAATACGCTCTGGGGAGAAGATGGATTTTTTTAGCACGCAGAACATTCTGGTACATATTCCGATCGGCGCCGGTGGCTACGATCTTTCATGGATTGAAGCGGTAGGAACGCTGGCGGGGTTACTCTGTATCTGGCTCGCCAGCCTCGAGAAAATCAGTAACTATGCGTTTGGTTTAATTAACGTTACCTTGTTTGCCATTATCTTCTTTCAGATCCAGCTCTACGCCAGCCTGTTGCTGCAGCTGTTCTTCTTTGCCGCTAACCTCTATGGCTGGTATGCATGGTCACGTCAAAACACTGCCAATGAAGCCGTGTTGCAAATTCGCTGGCTCCCCTTACCCAAAGCCATTGCATGGCTTGCTGCCTGCGTCGTGGCCATTGGCGTGATGACGGCCTTCATTGATCCGGTTTTTGCGGTGCTGACGCGCGTAGCGGTGAACATAATGCAAGCGCTTGGGCTTAACGTCGCCATGCCGGAACTGCAACCTGACGCCTTCCCGTTCTGGGATTCCTGCATGATGGTGCTGTCGATAGCGGCGATGATCCTGATGACCCGCAAGTATGTGGAAAACTGGCTGCTTTGGGTCATCATCAACGTGATAAGCGTGGTGATATTTGCCCTGCAGGGCGTTTGGGCGATGTCACTGGAATATATGCTGTTGACGTTTATTGCACTCAACGGCAGCCGGATGTGGATGAAGAGCGCCCGTGAGCGTGGCTCCAGGGCGTTTTCTCATTAATGATGGTGTGAATGTGCGTGGTCAGCCTGCGTCTCGCTGAGATGGCAGTCTGGCCCGCTACAGGGCTGATATTCCATCTGGACAGTGGCATGCTCAACCTGATAATGATGCTGCAAGAAATGTTCGATTTGATGCAGTAAGCCGTCATGATCGTGCGGAGGAATGACATGCACATGCAGGGTCATCACGATTTTTTCCCCCACCAACCACACATGAACATGATGAACATCTCGTACCGCAGGGACTGAACGGCGCAAATGGCGTTTAACTGCCTCGATGTCCATCGACACCGGCGCCCCTTCCAGCAACTCATTCACACTCTCACGCAGTAACGACCATGCGCTGCGCAGCACCAGTACAGAAACCAGCACTGAGAGTATCGGGTCGGCAGGCGTCCAGCCGGTAAACATAATGATAAGCGCCGCAATAATCGCCCCGACTGAGCCCAGTAGATCGCCAAGAACATGTAACGCAGCGGCCCTGACATTTAAGTTCTTTTCCTCATTGCCCCGGTGGAGCAACCAAAACGCCAGGATATTCGCCACCAATCCCGCCACCGCGATAGTCATCATGGTTGCACCTGCCACGGGTTGCGGGTGCGTGAAGCGAACGAATGCCTCCCAGACAATAAAAATGGTGATCACCACCAGCGCAATCGCATTAACAAAGGCCGCCAGCGTCGTCAGGCGCAGCCAGCCAAAGGTACGCTTTGTGCTGGGTGGGCGTCGGGCAAAATGCACCGCCAATAGCGCAAAGAAGAGGGCGGCTGCATCGGTGAGCATATGCCCCGCGTCGGCCAGCAGAGCCAGCGATCCGGAGAGAAACCCGCCCACCACTTCAACCAGCATAAACAGCGCCGTGACGCTGAAGGCGAGCAGCAGCCGGCGAGCGTTGGCATCATCAGGGAGGGAAGAATGAGAATGCGCCATGTTAAGCGTCCTTTGTCAAAACGATATCAGCGACTTACATCATTGCAGATCTTTTCACATCCTACAGAAAAAATTAAGGAGAGCCGAAGCTCTCCTCTTAACTACGGGTCTCTCACTTACTGAGTAGTGCCGTCGGTTTTGGTCTTCGCATCATTATTGATGCCGTCACCAGTCTGGACTTTTTCGTTGATGTCCGGACATTTACCGTCTTTACACTGAGAGTTTTTGTGAATTTCGTCTTTGCTCAGACTGTCATCACTGATCCCATGTTTGCCATCATTATTCTGATGCAGCATGGTACCGCTCTGCGTACCGCCAGTGTTTGGTGCAAGATTCTCTTTCGCATCCGGGGCAACCTGGCCCGCATCTGCTGCGGCGTTGGCCTGACCGTTATTGGTTTGCGAGGTTGAGTCTGCTGCCAGCGCTGCGCCACTCGCCATGGTGAGGGTAGTCGTCAGTAAAAGTGCCGCTAATTTATTCATTTTCATCATGATGCTCCTGTTCTGGTCGTCATCTGCCGATCGGTTGATCGGTTTAACGTGCGCGAACGAGTTATCACGCTCAGTGGTTAAAAATTCCTGGCATGCAATAAAATGCAGCATGGAATATCGCAATAAAATAAAAACAAAGTATTTACACTTAAAAAGTGTAGTCCTTGAATCAATGAACGCTACTTTCCGGCGATTTTTTGCATAATTCCAGGAATTTTCTGCCCGTAGTGTAAAATCGCGTTTACACTCCTTGACCGACAAGATAGATTGGATGGATTGCATTCATTAAAAATAGTTGGCAAAGCTGGAACGAACATGACTTATCAGAACGATGACTTACGTATTAAAGAGATCAACGAGTTATTACCGCCTGTCGCACTCCTTGAGAAATTCCCTGCCACTGAAAACGCAGCCAATACGGTTTCCCATGCCCGTGCTGCCATCCACAGCATTTTGCGCGGTAGCGATGACCGCCTGCTGGTGGTGATTGGTCCTTGCTCCATTCACGATCCTGCGGCGGCTAAAGAGTACGCTGCGCGTCTGCTGACGCTGCGTGAGGAGCTCAAAGGCGAACTGGAAGTGGTGATGCGTGTTTACTTCGAAAAACCACGGACCACCGTTGGCTGGAAAGGGTTAATTAACGATCCGCACATGGATAACAGCTTCCAGATCAACGACGGCCTGCGCATTGCCCGTAAGCTGCTGCTCGAAATCAACGATAGCGGCCTGCCCGCAGCCGGTGAGTTTCTCGATATGATCACGCCGCAATACCTGGCGGATTTAATGAGCTGGGGAGCCATTGGTGCCCGCACCACTGAATCTCAGGTGCATCGTGAACTGGCTTCCGGTCTCTCATGCCCGGTGGGTTTCAAAAACGGGACGGATGGCACCATCAAAGTCGCCATCGATGCCATTAATGCTGCCAGCGCGCCGCACTGCTTCCTCTCCGTCACTAAGTGGGGCCACTCCGCGATTGTAAATACGGCGGGTAACGGCGACTGCCATATTATTTTGCGTGGCGGAAAAGAGCCTAACTACAGCGCTGCCCACGTTAAAGAAGTCAAGCAAGGGTTGGAAAAGGCAGGTCTGAAAGCGCAGGTGATGATTGACTTCAGCCACGCAAACTCCAGCAAGCAGTTCAAAAAGCAGATGGACGTGGGGACGGATGTTTGTGGTCAGATTGCCGGTGGTGAAAACGCCATTATGGGCGTGATGATTGAGAGCCATCTGGTGGAAGGCAATCAGAATCTGGAAAGCAGTGAACCGCTGGTTTACGGCAAAAGCGTAACCGATGCCTGTATCGGCTGGGAAGATACGGAAATCGTGTTGCGTCAGCTGGCAGAAGCAGTAAAAGCCCGCCGCAAATAAATACACTTCATCCTTTGGCCTGTCTCTTTGTTGGCCGCACTCAGAAACCCCAGTCACATAGTTACCTATGCTCCTGGGGATTTCTTCCTTTGCCGCCTCGACACAGCCTCAAATGATTTTGTGTATTGGCCCACAAAGAAAAAAAGCGTGGATGGCTCCACGCTTTTTTATATCTGGCGAAAAATTACTTCGCTTTACCCTGGTTAGCGACAGCCGCCGCTTTTGCTGCGATTTCGTCAGCATTGCCCAGGTAATAATGTTTGATCGGCTTGAAGTTTTCATCGAACTCATACACCAGCGGTACGCCCGTCGGGATGTTCAGCTCAAGAATTTCGTCTTCGCCCATGTTGTCCAGGTACTTCACCAGCGCACGCAGGGAGTTACCGTGAGCTGCGATGATGACACGCTCGCCGCTTTTCAGACGTGGCAGAATGGTTTCATTCCAGTAAGGCACAACGCGCTCAATGGTCAGCGCCAGGCTTTCCGTCTGCGGCAGCTCTTTGTCGGTCAGTTTTGCATAACGCGGGTCGTGGCCCGGGTAACGCTCATCATCTTTCGTCAGCTCCGGCGGGGTCACTGCGAAGCCGCGACGCCATTGTTTAACCTGCTCGTCGCCGTACTTCTCAGCGGTTTCCGCTTTGTTCAGACCCTGCAGCGCGCCGTAGTGACGTTCGTTCAGCTTCCAGGATTTCTCAACCGGCAGCCAGGCCTGATCCAGTTCGTCCAGTACGTTCCACAGAGTGTGGATAGCACGTTTCAGCACCGAGGTATAAGCAAAATCGAAGCTGAAGCCTTCATCTTTCAACAGCTTACCTGCTGCTTTTGCTTCGCCCACGCCTTTTTCTGACAGATCAACGTCGTACCAACCGGTGAAGCGGTTTTCATTGTTCCACTGACTTTCGCCGTGACGAACCAGAACCAGCTTAGTTACAGCCATACACTTACTCCTCATAAGCCTGATTGAATGATAACAATTCTCATTATATTGCTGCAGGATAAGCCGCAGCAACGATTACCCTTAACCATAGCGAAAATAGTCGCGCAGTGTAAGCTGCTTGTGAATCGGCGGTTGCCATTTTGTCGATAACTGGCGGATATTTCAGCACTATGGGCAAAAAAAACCCTCCGAACGGAGGGCTTTGCATCATGCCGGGATGAAGTGGTACGCCGTCAGGCTGACATACTGGTCGCCGGGCTGAAGTACGCAGTCTGGTTGTGGGAAGTCAGGACGATTGGGACTGTCGGGTAAGAATTCACTTTCAAGCGCCAGACCCTGCCAGGCGCTGTAGACGTTATTACCCCGTGCCGGTGTCCCTTCCAGATAATTCCCGGAATAGAACTGCAATGCAGGCGCGGTGGTATAAACCGCCATCTGCAACTGCTTATCGGCAGACCATAACTGTGCTGCCGGTGTGGTGAAATCGCCTTTGGCCTGCAGTAAAAACGCGTGATCGTAGCCTTTCACTGCCCGCTGATCGTCATCGCTGAGAAACTCAAGCGCGATTGTTTTCGGCTGACGGAAATCGAAGCTGGTCAACGCCACCTTCTTCAATGAGTCAACCGGGATGCCCATCTCGTCTACAGGTAAATACTCATCCGCCAGTAGCTGCAGCGTGTGGTTACGCACATCACCCTGTTCGCCGTCGAGGTTGAAATAGGCGTGGTTGGTGAGGTTTACCGGACAGGCTTTGTCCGTCGTGGCACAGTATTCAATGGTAAGACGGTTATCGTCACCCAATCGATACAATACGCTGGCGCTCAGATTACCCGGAAAGCCCTGATCGCCATCGGGAGAACGCAATGACAACAGCGCTTCGCCGTCGTTCTGGCGTTCGATTTTCCAACGGCGCTTATCGAATCCTTCCGGCCCACCGTGTAACTGATTCTCTCCCTGGCTTGGGGTGAGGAAATAGGTTTCATCCCCCAGGGTGAACTGGCTCTTTGCGATGCGGTTAGCATAGCGGCCCACCGAGGCCCCCAGAAAAGCGGTTTGCTCGATGTAGTGTTCAGGCGTTGCACAGCCCAGCAGGGCCTCGCGGACGCTGCCGTCTTTCATCGGCACGCGCGCGGATAATAAGGTTGCGCCCCAGTCCATAACGGTGACGACCATACCTGCGCTGTTGCGCAGCGTGATCACACGAAAGGGCAGGCCGTCTGGTGCGGCCCCTGTCGTTTCATTTAGCACTGTCCTGCTCCCTGTGATGGTTTACAGACATAGAAGGTTTCTTTGATACCGGTTTTCGCCTCGTATTGCGCTTCCACGGCCTGCTGGACGGTGGAGACCAGCGATTCCGGTACCAGAGAGACGATGCAGCCGCCGAAGCCACCGCCGGTCATACGCACGCCGCCCTTATCGCCAATGGCCGCTTTAACAATCTCAACCAACGTATCAATTTGTGGGACGGTGATTTCGAAGTCGTCACGCATAGAGGCATGTGATTCAGCCATCAGCTCACCCATGCGTTTCAAATCGCCTTTTTCCAGTGCGGAAGCCGCTTCAACGGTGCGGGCGTTTTCGGTCAACACATGGCGAACGCGTTTTGCCACCACCGGATCAAGCTCATGGGCGACGGCATTAAACTGGTCGATATTCACGTCACGCAGGGCTTTTTGCTGGAAGAAGCGGGCACCGGTTTCACACTGCTCGCGGCGGGTGTTGTATTCGCTACCCACCAGCGTGCGTTTGAAATTACTGTTAATAATGATAATAGCGACGCCTTCCGGCAGGGAAACGGCCTTCGTCCCGAGAGAACGACAGTCAATCAGCAGCGCATGATCTTTTTTACCCAGCGCAGAAATCAGCTGATCCATAATGCCGCAGTTGCAGCCGACAAACTGGTTCTCCGCTTCCTGACCATTAAGCGCGATTTGCGCGCCGTCCAGCGGCAGGTGATAGAGCTGCTGGAAAACGGTACCGACCGCCACTTCCAGCGAAGCGGATGAGCTTAGCCCCGCGCCCTGTGGAACGTTGCCGCTGATCACCAGATCCGCGCCGTGGAAGTTATTGTTGCGCTGTTGCAGGTGTTTCACCACCCCACGCACATAGTTCGACCACTGCTGGCTGTCGTGAGCGACGATCGGCGCATCCAGCGAAAACTCATCCTGCTGGTTGTCATAATCTGCGGCAATCACACGCACGATGTTATCCGGGCGCGGCGTACAACTGATCACCGTCTGGTAATCAATGGCGCAAGGCAGCACGAAGCCGTCGTTGTAATCGGTGTGTTCACCAATCAGGTTGACGCGCCCCGGCGCCTGGATAGTGTGAGTGGCAGGGTAGCCGAATTTTTCAGCAAACAGAGCAAGCGTTTTTTCTTTCAGACTCATTTTTAAACTCCAGATTCGCGAAAATGGACATCACTGACCGCACGCAGGCGTTCGGCAGCTTGTTCAGCAGTCAGGTCGCGCTGCGTTTCCGCGAGCATTTCATAACCGACCATAAATTTACGTACGGTGGCGGAGCGCAGCAGCGGCGGATAGAAGTGCGCATGCAGCTGCCAGTGGGTATTGTCTTGTTCAACAAAGGGGGCACCGTGCCAGCCCATAGAGTAGGGGAAGGAGCACTGGAACAAATTATCGTAACGGCTGGTGAGTTGCTTCAGTGCCAGCGCCAGATCGCTGCGCTGCGCGGCGGTTAAATCAGTGATCCGCTGAATGTGCGCCTTTGGCAGCAGCAGCGTTTCAAATGGCCAGGCTGCCCAATAAGGCACGACCGCAATCCAGTGTTCGGTTTCAACTACCGTACGGCTGCCGTCTTTGCCTTCACGAGCGGCGTAATCCACCAGCATCGGTGAGCCGTAGTGAGTGAAGTATTCTCTTTGCAATCTGTCTTCGCGCTCGGCTTCATTAGGCAGGAAGCTGTTGGCCCAGATTTGCCCATGTGGATGTGGGTTAGAGCAGCCCATGGCCGCGCCTTTATTCTCGAACACCTGAATCCACGGATAACGTTGACCCAGCTCCTGCGTCTGTTCCTGCCAGGTTTTCACCACATCTTCCAGCGCGCTGAGGCTCAGTTCTGGCAGTGTTTTGCTGTGATCCGGTGAGAAGCAGATGACGCGGCTGGTTCCTCGCGCGCCCTGGCTGCGCATCAACGGATCGTCGCTCTCCGGCGCATCCGGCGTGTCGGTCATCAGGGCGGCGAAATCGTTGGTGAACACATAGGTGCTGGGGTAATCCGGGTTTTTATCGCCGGTGACGCGGGTGTTCCCAGGGCACAAGAAACAGTCCGGATCGTGTTGGGGCAGCGTCTCTTTTGACGGTGTCTCCTGCGCGCCTTGCCATGGACGTTTGGCGCGATGGGGGGAGACCAGGATCCATTGTCCTGTCAGCGGATTATAACGGCGATGCGGGTGATCAACCGGGTTGAATTGCGTCATGATCCTTCCTTAATCTTCGTAACCTTGTGGATGGCGAGACTGCCAGCGCCAGGTATCTTGTGCCATTTCATCCAGCGTGCGGGTGACACGCCAGTTCAGTTCGTTATCCGCTTTGCTGGCATCCGCCCAATAGGCCGGGAGGTCACCGTCGCGGCGCGGTGCAAAGTGGTAACTGATCGGTTTACCGCAGGCTTTGCTAAAGGCGTTAACCACGTCCAGTACGCTGCTACCAACGCCTGCGCCGAGGTTATAGGTATGAACACCGGCTTTGCCTGCCAGCGTTTCCATGGCGGCGACATGGCCGTCGGCCAGATCCATCACGTGGATGTAATCGCGCACGCCGGTGCCGTCCGGGGTAGGGTAATCATTGCCAAATATCGCCAGCGAATCGCGACGCCCCACGGCAACCTGCGCAATATAGGGCATCAGGTTATTGGGAATGCCTTGTGGATCTTCGCCCATATCCCCTGACGGATGAGCGCCTACCGGGTTGAAATAACGCAGTAAGGCAATGCTCCATTCAGGCTGTGCTTTTTGCAGATCGGCGAGAATCTGTTCCACCATCAGTTTGCTTTTGCCATACGGGCTTTGCGGCGTACCGGTCGGGAAACTTTCCTGATAAGGGATTTTTGGTTGATCGCCGTAGACGGTGGCAGAGGAGCTGAAAATGAAGTTCTTCACGTTTGCCGCGCGCATGGCGTTTACCAGCCGCAGGGTGCCGTTCACGTTGTTATCGTAATATTCCAGCGGCTTAGCAACGGATTCACCCACGGCCTTCAAGCCGGCAAAATGGATAACTGCTTCGATGGCGTGATCGTGCAGAATTTCCGCCAGCAGCGCCTCGTCGCGGATGTCCCCTTCGACAAAGAGTGCGGACTTGCCACCCAGCCGCTCAAGCACCGGTACGACGCTGCGCTTACTGTTACAGAGGTTATCGAGAATGACAACGTCATGGCCATTTTGCAGCAATTGTACGCAGGTGTGGCTTCCAATGTAACCGCTACCACCGGTAACAAGAACTTTCATTTTTCACTCCATTAGGCGTATGTTATCAACTAACAGTAGCATAACAGAGATGTCAAAACTGTGATATGTGATAAGTTTGTGGAATCGCTTACACTAAGGAATCAGGCCATAGATTCCCGAAAAAAATATATTATAAATCATGCGCATGATTGTATGGTGATGCATAAAGTCTGAAAATGATACCACCAGAAAGCGGGAACGATTGTCCCCGCCCGTGAAACTTAATCAAGCTGATAGCGCCAGCCCTCTCCGTTCGGCACAAACTGCAGGCGGTGAGTAATGCAGTCAGGTGCATCGCTGGCATGATGCGAGACAAAGAGCAGCTGCGTCTCGCCTTCACCAATCAGCACATCGACAAAGCGACGGATAAGCTGGCGATTGAGCGGGTCCAGCCCCTGCAAGGGTTCATCCAGAATCAGCAATGTTGGATGCTTAACCAGCGCCCGGACAATCAGTGCCAACCGCTGCTGCCCCCATGAAAGGCTATGGAAAGGCGCATCGGCCGTTTGCGCGCTGAAACCCAGTATATCCAGCCATTGTTGCGCCAGTTTGCGCTGCTTGTCCGACACGGCCTGGTAAATACCAATCGAATCAAAATAGCCCGATAAAATCACATTACGCACGGTGGTGCTGACGCGATAATCCAGATGCAGGCTGCTGCTCACATAACCGATATGTTTTTTGATATCCCAGATGGTTTCACCGCTGCCGCGACGCCGGCCAAACAAGGTCAAATCGTTGCTGTAACCCTGCGGATGATCGCCGGTCACTAAACTTAACAGCGTCGATTTTCCTGCGCCGTTAGGGCCACTGATCTGCCAGTGTTCTCCCGCCTTCACCGTCCAGTCGAGGTGCTGAATGATCGGTCGATCGTTGTAAGAGACGAGGCCATCTTTAAGAACAATCAGCGGCTCACCCTGGTGAAGCAACTCCCGGGCTGGCGGTGCATCAGGCTCCGGAAGACGCATACCCGACAGTTTTTCACTGTGCGCCAGTTGGGCGATCAGCGCCTGCTCCAGCAGGGCGGCCTTTTCCCCGGTCTCCGTCAGGGCGCAGTCGACCAGCACCCCTGCGTGCTGCACAAAACGCGGGATCTCATCGAAGCGGTTCAGCACCAGCACCAGGGTATAGCCGTCAGCATTTAACTCCGCGAGTAACTCAGCCAGCTGTTCGCGCGAGTGGACGTCCAGCCCGTCGAAGGGTTCATCAAGAATCAGCAGATCCGGTTGCGACATCAGGGCCTGGCAGAGCAGCGTCTTGCGGGTTTCGCCGGTCGAAAGATACTTGAACCGGCGGGAGAGCAGGTGAGTTATCCCAAAACGCGCCGCCAGTTGCTGGCACCGATCGCTCTCTTTGACCTCGTCCTGAATAATGTCAGCGGTGGTGCGCCCGGTATCATCCTCACCGGGGCTTAGCAGGTCGGTGTTGTTGCGTTGCCACTCCTCGCTCACCAGTTGCTGTAGTTGCTCAAAGGAGAGACGCGTGACACGGCTAAATGTGCACTGACGGTCGCCTTTTAGCAGCGTAAGTTCACCAGCCAGGGCTCTGGCCAGCGCCGACTTGCCGCTGCCATTAGCGCCAACAAAGGCCCAGCTCTCACCAGCATGAAGCGTTAAATGGTCAATAGTAAGTGTACGGGTGTCGCTAAGACGAAACGTGCCTTGCGAAATTTGCAATGATGACATGATGTATCCCATTTTTTGCAGCGATAACCACAGGGATACGTCCTCATGCCACGCTTGTCAATCGACTCAGCACAACGTGGCGAGAATAACCTTATCGGCATTGAAATATGCGGTAACGTCGGCCCCTTCTGTGAAATCTTGCGTCTCTGCAACCGGCACCGTGGCGCAGAGTTGCTGCCCGTCGGGCAGGGTCATCAGCACCTCACACTGGGTTTCGCCGCGCTCAATATGGCTGATTCGTCCATGGAACTGGTTATCAGCTCTCTTTGCCAGCGTGTTATCCAGCGTGATGCCAACCCACGGCGCTTTAAGCAGCACCAGCACCTCTTTTCCTTGCTCCAGACTCAGGCGTTCGACGCTTTGACTGGTGATCGCCACCTTCACCGAGGTTTCCCCGTCCGCCAGCAGCACATCCACATGCTGTTGAACCTGCTGGTGGTCCAGCGCCGTAATGGTGCCAAACCACTGATTGCGGGCGCTGGTTTGCAAAGAAAAGCGGGAAATCGCGGCCAAAAGGCTGTTTAACGGCAGGGCATCGTCATCGCTCAATACATCAAATGCTTTTTGCTGGATTTGCCCCAGCAGATCGTAAAGCTCAATCAGACGGTGTCCGTAGCGGGTGACCACCGCACCGCCGCCCCCTTTGCCGCCGGTAGCGCGATCAACCAGCGTATGCTCACTTAGCTGATTCATTTCATTAATTGCATCCCAGGCGCTTTTATAACTAATGCCTGCGTTTTTTGCCCCCTGGCTAATTGAGCCAGTTTGTTCTATTTGTTTGAGCAGGGCGATGCGTCGTGGGTCGGCAAACAACCGTTGCTGGAGTTTGAGGGTAAGAAGAATTTCTGCCTGCATAAGGTAGCGTCCTGACCTAAAACCTCTATTTTTGGCGTAATTCCTTAGCAGCGCAATGACCGTCGCACAAAAGGAACATGATTTTCAACGTTATCAAGGTAGAATGGCCCGTTCACATTATCAGGAGTTGACCATGTTAGAGTTATTGAAGAGTCTGGTTTTCGCTGTCGTCATGGTTCCGGTGGTGATGGCCATCATCCTGGGGTTGATTTATGGCCTGGGTGAAGTTTTCAACCTGTTTTCCAATGTCGGACACCGGGATCGCCCCGCGCAACGCCGCTGATTTTCCATAAACGCCCGCTTCTGCGGGCGTTTTGCTATGAAGTTCCGCTCAAGCCTGCCGATATCTCATAAATTCCTGTAATGCTTCAGAGGTATGATCTCACCCCAGGGAATATCTGGTATTATCGTTATATTGCGATGTATATAACGACAATCACAGGAGTTAAAAATGGCAGGTACATGGTTACGCCTTTTTGCAGGGGCGACATTAACGCTTTCCGTAGCCGGACATGCGCTGGCTGAAGAAGGCAAGATCACCGTTTTTGCGGCAGCCTCGCTGACCAACGCGATGCAGGATATTGCAGCAGCCTATAAAAAAGAGAAAAACGTCGACGTGGTCTCCTCCTTTGCCTCTTCTTCTACTCTGGCACGGCAAATTGAAGCGGGGGCGCCGGCGGATCTCTTTATTTCTGCGGACCAGAAGTGGATGGATTATGCGGTAGAGAAGAAAAACGTCGACACCGCAACCCGTGAAACCCTGCTGGGCAACAGCCTGGTGGTGGTCGCACCGAAAGAGAGCGCCCAAAGCACTATCACCATTGACGCCAAAACCGACTGGAAAAACTTGCTCAAAGGCGGTCGTCTGGCGGTGGGCGATCCGGAACACGTTCCGGCAGGGATTTATGCCAAAGAAGCCCTGCAAAAACTGGGCGCGTGGGAGACCGTCTCTCCGAGCCTGGCACCCGCAGAAGATGTCCGTGGGGCGCTGGCACTGGTTGAGCGTAGCGAAGCCCCTCTGGGTATCGTTTACGGTTCTGATGCCGTAGCCAGCAAAGGGGTGAAAGTGGTCGGGACCTTCCCGGAAGACGCTCACAAGAAAGTGGAATATCCGATGGCTATCACCGAAGGTCACAAAAATGCGACAGTCAGCGCGTTTTATGACTACCTGAAAGGCCCGGAAGCTTCCGCCGTGTTTAAACGTTATGGATTTACGACGCACTAATGATGTTAACGGATCCCGAATGGCAGGCGGTATTGCTGAGCCTGAAAGTCTCATCCCTTGCGGTGCTTTTTAGTTTGCCCTTTGGGATCTTTTTTGCGTGGCTGCTGGTGCGTTGCACCTTCCCGGGCAAAGCACTCCTCGACAGTTTCCTGCATCTTCCCCTGGTCCTCCCTCCGGTTGTGGTGGGGTATCTGCTGCTAATTGCCATGGGAAGACGGGGTTTTATTGGTGAAAAACTGTTTGACTGGTTTGGCATCACGCTGGCCTTCAGCTGGCGCGGCGCCGTTCTGGCGGCGGCGGTGATGTCATTCCCGCTGATGGTGCGTGCCATCCGCCTGGCCCTTGAAGGGGTGGACACTAAACTGGAGCAAGCGGCCCGAACCTTAGGTGCTGGTCGCTGGCGCGTTTTTATGACCATCACGCTGCCATTAACCCTGCCCGGGATCATTGTCGGCACCGTACTGGCCTTTGCCCGTTCGTTAGGGGAATTTGGCGCAACCATCACCTTCGTCTCCAATATTCCCGGTGAGACGCGTACCATCCCGTCGGCGATGTACACCCTGATTCAGACGCCTGGCGGTGAGGGGGCCGCGGCCCGACTGTGTATGATTTCCATTGTGCTGGCCCTGGTCTCGCTGCTGATTTCAGAGTGGCTGGCGCGCCTGAGCCGCGAACGGATTGGGAGATAACAAGGATGCTGGAACTCAATATTACCCAAACGCTGGGAACGCATACACTGCGGCTGAATGAATCCCTGCCAGCCGATGGGATTACGGCAATTTTTGGCGTATCGGGCGCGGGCAAAACCTCACTCATTAATGCCATCAGTGGGCTTACGCGCCCGCAAGAGGGGCAGATCATGCTTAATCAGCGTGTGCTTTTTGATGCGCAGAAGAAGATCTGTCTGCCGCCGGAGAAGCGTCGCGTCGGTTATGTTTTCCAGGATGCGCGTCTGTTCCCGCATTACAAAGTGCAGGGTAACTTACGCTATGGCATGGCGAAATCCATGGCCGGGCAGTTTGATAAGCTGGTTGCGTTGCTGGGCATTGAACACTTGCTGGATCGCTTACCCGGTGGGCTTTCCGGCGGGGAGAAACAGCGTGTCGCCATTGGTCGGGCGCTGTTAACCGCCCCCGAACTGCTGCTACTGGACGAACCGCTCGCTTCACTGGATATCCCGCGTAAACGTGAACTGCTTCCCTACCTTCAGCGGCTGGCAAAAGAGATCAATATTCCCATGCTCTATGTCAGCCACTCGCTGGATGAAATACTGCATCTGGCTGATAAAGTCATGGTGCTTGAGGCGGGGGAGGTGAAAGCGTTTGGCAACCTGGAAGATGTCTGGGGAAGTCGGGTGATGAATCCCTGGCTGCCTCAGGACCAACAGAGCAGCGTGCTGAAAGCGAGCGTTCTTGAACACCATCCGCATTACGCCATGACCGCGCTGGCGCTGGGCGATCAGCATGTGTGGGTCAATAAACTCGATCGCCCCTTACAGGCCGCGGTGCGAATTCGGATTCAGGCAACGGATGTATCGCTGGTGCTCCAGCCCCCCGTCAATACCAGCATTCGTAATATCTTGCGCGCGAAAGTGGTCGCGATCTTTGACGTTGACGGGCAGGTCGAAGTGCAACTGGATGTCGCAGGCCGTACCCTGTGGGTGCGGATCAGCCCCTGGGCCAGGGATGAACTTGCCATCAAAGCCGGCCAGTGGCTTTACGCACAAATCAAAAGCGTCTCGATCACCGCCTGATTCACAGCAGCTCGCTGTAGATAAAGCTGGCGATGCTGTCCGTGGTGTTATCGCCAATCACGATGTTGGCGCGGGCTTTCACCGCGTCATCGGCATTACCCATTGCGACCCCTACACCTGCTGCTTCCAGCATGCTGATGTCGTTGTAGTTATCACCAAAGGCAACCACGTCCTGCATTGAGAGGCCCTGCGACGTGACCCACTCGGTGAGACGTTTGCCTTTGCTGTTACCGCTGCGCGCAATATCCACCTGGTCATGCCAGGACCACTCGCACTCCAGCCCCAGCGTCTGTTCAACGCTGTGCGCAAAACGTTTCAGTTTCTCGGTGTCTTCATCCGTCAGGGCAAACTTCCAGATAGCCTCGACTTCGCTTGCCGCCGCACGCAGAGAATCGACCTGCGTGAAGACCGGACGTTGTTCGGGCGGCAGCGTTTGCGCCCAGTTACTGGTACGAATGACATGGCCGGTCGGTTTTTCGTACAGCATGGCATTGTCGACATACATCAGGCCGTGAACGTCATGGGTGTCCAGCATCTCAATCAACTGCAGGGCCTGCGAAACGGGCAGCGGATCGGCAGTTAACACTTTTTTTGCCTGATAATCATACAAATAAGTGCCATTACAGCAAATTGCAGGTGTATCGAGGGCCAGCGCCTGATAAAAAGGATGGATGGCAACGTGATGCCGTCCGGTGACAATAATTAACTGGTGCCCGGCGGCTTTGGCGCGGGCGAGCGCTTCCAGCGAAGAGGGGAGAAGCGTTTTTTTGGGGGTCAGTAAGGTACCGTCTAAATCCAGTGCAATCACTCGCGAGGTCATGGGGTTTTCCGTGGTCAATGATGAATTTTAACTCTTTGGGATGGTACACCGAGTCGACCTCCGGGCAAAATCTCCAGGCGAAATTCGGCATTGACGACGAAAAAAGGCTATCCTGGTTAATTAACGCAGTATTGAGGAAAGGAGTATTCATGAAGCAAACCGTTTATACCGCCAGTCCAGAAAGTCAGCAGATCCACGTCTGGCGTTTAAATCCAGAAGGTACCCTGACGCTGGTGCAGGTGGTGGATGTCCCAGGCCAGGTACAGCCGATGGTCATTAGCCCTGATAAGCGTTACCTCTATGTGGGCGTGCGCCCGGAATTCCGCGTTATCGCTTACCGTATTTCACCTGATGATGGCGCGCTGACCTTCACCGCAGAAGCGGCTTTGCCGGGCAGTCCCACCCACATCTCAACCGATCGCAGCGGTCGCTTCCTGTTCAGCGGCTCTTACAATGCGGGTTGCGTTAGCGTCACCAGCCTGAACGACGGTATCCCAGGCGAAACCCTGGCGGTTGTGGAAGGGCTGGAAGGTTGCCACTCCGCTAACATCTCCCCGGATAACCGCACCCTGTGGGTGCCGGCACTGAAACAGGATCGTATCTGCCTGTTCACCCTGAGCGAAGAGGGTCAACTACTGCCTCAAGAGCCTGCAGAAGTGACGACCGTTGAAGGCGCTGGCCCACGCCATATCGCCTTCCATCCGAATCAGCGTTTTGCCTACTGCGTCAATGAGCTGAACAGCTCGGTTGATGTCTGGCAGCTTAACAATGCGCATGGCAACATCGAGTGCGTTCAGACGCTGGACATGATGCCCGCGGATTTCACGGAGACCCGCTGGGCTGCGGATATTCATATTACCCCGGACGGTCGGCATCTCTACGCCTGTGACCGCACGGCCAGTTTGATTACCGTCTTCAGCGTTTCTGAAGATGGCAGCGTGCTGGCGATAGAGGGTTATCAGCCGACCGAAACGCAGCCGCGTGGTTTCAACATCGATCACAGCGGTAAGTTCCTGATTGCCGCCGGGCAGAAGTCGCACCACATCGCGCTGTATGAAATTGCAGGCGCGCAGGGGCTGCTGACCGAGAAAGCCCGCTATGCCGTCGGCCAGGGGCCTATGTGGGTGGTAGTCAACGCCGGGTAATCTTCTGGCATAAAAAAACCTCGCCGCGGCGAGGTTTTTTATTGGCTGGCGTGATTACTTCTTCGGTTCAGCAACAACCTGGCTACCCACGCCACGGTTATTGTATTCCCATGCGCGGTTAAACTGGCTGTCATTCAACTGGCGCTGCACGTTGCCTTTGTCATCAACTGCACCGGTGTTGCCCGCAAAGGCGCGACCCGACGTGGCGGCATTGCCCCAGGGTTTTGCCACATTGAAGCCTTCGTTGATCACGCTATCACGAATCACCACCTGGCCGTTGGTGTTGGCATCCAGATCCAGCGAGCGACCCAGTTGCGCGACACCGTCACCCGCTGCGGTAAAGCGGCTGTTGGTGGCAAGGAAGCCGTAATAAATGTTAGACAGGGTTGCCGGTGCGAAAACGTAGGCTTCCTGCTGAGTGCGAGAATTGACGACACGGAATTCGGTGTTGTCGAAGACTACTGCACCGCGACCTGCAACGATATCAACATCGCCTTCAAGGTAGCTGTTCGTCACCTGAGTACGGGTCTGGCGATCGCTGCGCAGGGCGTTTTCCACACCGCTGTTGGTCACAAAGAAGGTGTTCTGACGGCCCAGGATGTTAACGTTGTTCAGTTGTACTTTGTCACCATCGCTACGGAAAGCGACGGCCTGATGGTTGCCCGCATCAACGCTGTCACCGAGGGTATTCTGGATGGTCAGGTTCTGCAGCTGCAGGCCATTGTTCTGGGACCAGAATACTGCAGAGCACATGACGCCAACGGTAGCAGTGCGTTTGCTCTGGCAGTTATCAAACATATACCAGGCCGGTTTGCCCGGCATGTATTTGCCCGATGGATTCACCAGCTTACGCCAGGTGGTTCCGTCCATTTCGGAATCAATGGCGAGGCCAATTTTGACATCAACCGCTTTTTCACCGGTGCCGTAAATGGTCACGCTGCCGGAAGCCGCAGGCACATAGACCGTACCTTCGTATTCGCCTGGCATCACGGCGATAAACTGGCGATCGCTGGAGTGCTTGTTGATTGCCGCGTCAACCGCTGCCTGAATCGTGGTATGCGTTACCCCAGGCGTACCCGCCGGGCCTACCACGAAGTTTGCCTGTGCCGGAACGCGAATAGCGAAAGGCTTCCACGCTTCTGCATTCGGGGTCAGAGAGGCAAAATAATTCGCCGCAACGAAGTTTTTCGCTTCACCCGCAGACAGGATCGGACGCGAAGCCGTACCCGGTGCAGTTTGAGTTGAAGGCTGTTGATCCGGTGGCGTTGAGCTACAGGCGGTCAATGTCACGCCAAAAGCCAGTGCCAGCGTCAGACGAGAAACCGAGAATGTATTCAAGGGGTGCTCCAGCTGTGCAAGTTTAAGTGTATTCCTCAGAAGCCTGCTTTTTTATACTAAGTTGAGCGAAACGGGAAGCCGATTGTGCAAATCGGCTTCAAATCAGCGATTTTTAGCTAAAGAACGCGGTCATGGAGGCGCTCGCCAGCGTATGGAAATGGACGTTAAAGCCGACCATTGCGCCGCTGGCATCCTCATCGACCTCAATGGCGGGCACATCCAGCGCAAAGACGGTAAAAACATAACGATGGGTTTCCCCTTTTGGCGGCGCGGCACCGCCATAACCGGCTTTACCAAAATCGGTTCGGGTCTGTAAGGCTCCCTCAGGCAATATACTCAGTGAGGAGCCAGCCCCCTGTTGCAAAACGCGGGTATCGGCGGGCAAATTCACCACGACCCAGTGCCACCAGCCTGAACCCGTCGGCGCATCGGGATCATAACAGGTGACCACAAAGCTTTTGGTGTTGGCAGGAACATCGTCCCACGCGAGGTGGGGAGAGATATTATCGCCATCATAGCCCATGCCGTTAAAGACATGGCGGTGGGGCAGTTTTTCACCGTCGCGAAAATCCTGGCTGACCAGTTTCATGTTACCTCCGGATGTCGTTGTAATCGCAAAAGAGTGTAGCCCATCCTTGTTCGGTCACGTTTATCTCAGGGGGTAAACAGCGCATCACGCGTCACCGCCGCGTTGACCGCGTCCGTTAAGCGTGTGAGCTGGTCGGGGGAGATAGTGTACGGCGGCATCAAATAGATGAGTCGCCCGAAGGGACGGATCCACACACCCTGCTCGACAAAGAAGCGTTGTAATGCCGCCATGTTTACCGTTCTTGTGGTCTCAATCACCCCTATGGCACCCAATACGCGCACGTCAGCAACGTATTCACTCGCGCGTGCAGGGGCGAGGGCTTCACGTAACTGCGTTTCGATAGCCGCAACCTGCGTTTGCCATTCGCCGCTCTCCAGAAGGCTCAGGCTGGCGGTTGCGGCGGCACAGGCCAGCGGGTTGCCCATAAAAGTAGGGCCGTGCATGAAGCATCCCGCTTCGCCGTCGCTGATGGTCCCGGCGACGTGGCGGGTGGTCAGGGTGGCCGAGAGGGTCATCGTGCCGCCAGTCAGGGCCTTACCGAGACAGAGAATATCCGGGGCAATGCCGGCGTGCTCACAGGCAAATAGCTTGCCGGTGCGGCCAAAGCCGGTGGCGATTTCATCGGCAATCAGCAAGATGCCCTCGCGGTCACACATCTTACGGATGCGTTTGAGCCATTCAGGATGATACATGCGCATCCCGCCCGCCCCCTGCACGATAGGCTCCAGGATCACGGCGGCGATGTCATGGCGATGGGCGGCCATCAGGCGGGCGAAACCGACCATATCGTGCTCATCCCATTCACCGTCGAAACGGCTTTGCGGCGCGGGGGCAAACAGGTTCTCAGGAAGATAACCCTGCCAGAGGCTATGCATGGAATTATCGGGATCGCAGACTGACATCGCCCCAAAGGTGTCACCGTGGTAGCCGTTACGGAAGGTCAGAAAACGCTGACGCGGATCGCCTTTCGCCTGCCAGTACTGCAACACCATCTTCATCGCGACTTCCACGGCCACCGAACCGGAGTCGGCAAGAAATACACACTCCAGATTATCCGGCGTCATCGCCACCAGCTTGCGGCACAGCGCAACGGCTGGCGCATGGGTAATGCCGCCGAACATCACGTGGGACATGCTGTCAATCTGCGCTTTCATCGCGACATTCAGCGCCGGATGGTTATAGCCGTGGATCGCCGCCCACCAGGAGGACATGCCGTCGATCAGCCGTTCGCCGCTCTCAAGAATGAGTTCACAGCCGTGGGCCGATGCCACCGGGTAAACGGGCAGAGGCGAGGTCATGGAAGTGTACGGGTGCCAGATATGGCGCTGGTCAAAGGTGAGATCGTCCGTTGTCATAATCGACTTGTAAACCAAATTGAAAACATTTAGGTTTACGATCATAACCCGAAACGAGACTTAACAACACCCTTTGGAGAAGCCCCATGGCTCACCACCCACGCTGGACACTGTCGCAGGTCACTGAACTGTTTCAAAAACCCTTTCTTGAATTACTGTTCGAGGCGCAGACCGTGCACCGTCAACACTTCGACCCACGTCAGGTGCAGGTCAGTACGTTGTTGTCGATCAAAACCGGTGCCTGCCCGGAAGACTGTAAATACTGCCCGCAGAGTGCCCGCTATAAGACCGGGCTGGAAGCCGAACGCCTGATGGAGGTGGATCAGGTTCTGGACTCTGCACGCAAAGCCAAAAATGCCGGATCAACGCGCTTCTGCATGGGGGCGGCCTGGAAAAACCCGCACGATCGCGATATGCCCTACCTGGAGCAGATGGTCGAAGGGGTAAAAGCCATGGGCCTGGAAGCCTGTATGACGCTCGGTACACTTAGCGAAACCCAGGCCCAGCGTCTCGCCACTGCCGGGCTGGATTACTACAACCATAACCTCGACACCTCGCCGGAATTCTACGGCAACATCATCACCACTCGCAGCTATCAGGAGCGACTCGATACGTTGGGAAAAGTGCGTGATGCGGGGATTAAAGTCTGTTCTGGCGGTATCGTCGGGTTGGGCGAGACGGTTAAAGACCGCGCCGGATTGCTGCTGCAACTGGCTAATCTGCCTGTTCCGCCGGAAAGTGTGCCGATCAACATGCTGGTGAAGGTAAAGGGAACGCCGCTCGCTGAAACCGAAGACGTCGACGCCTTCGATTTTATCCGCACCATCGCGGTAGCGCGCATCATGATGCCAACCTCCCATGTGCGTCTCTCTGCCGGGCGTGAACAGATGAACGAGCAGACGCAGGCGATGTGCTTTATGGCCGGGGCTAACTCTATTTTCTACGGCTGCAAACTGTTGACCACGCCAAACCCGGAAGAGGACAAAGACGTTCAGCTGTTCCGTAAACTGGGGCTGAATCCTCAGCAGACGGAGGTGCAGACGGGCGATAACGAACAGCAACATCAGCTGGAGCAGCAACTGTTGCACGCTGACACCGACCAGTATTACAACGCGGCCACCGCATGAGCTGGCAGCAGCGCATCGACAGGGCTCTTGCGTCCCGTCGAGAAAACAACACCTTTCGTCGCCGTCAGTGCGTAACCCAGGGCGCGGGGCGCTGGCTGGTGCAGGGTGAGCGCCGTTACCTTAACTTTTCCAGCAATGACTATCTGGGGCTCAGCCAGCACCCGGCGGTGATTCGTGCCTGGCAACAGGGGGCAGAACAATACGGGGTGGGCAGTGGCGGCTCGGGGCATGTGAGTGGGTACACCGCGGCGCACGGCGAGCTTGAAGAGGCGCTGGCTAACTGGTTGGGCTACCCGCGTGCGCTGCTGTTTATTTCCGGCTTTGCCGCCAACCAGGCGGTGATCGCCGCCCTGATGGCAAAAGAGGACCGCATTGTGGCCGACAGGCTCAGTCACGCCTCGTTACTGGAGGCGGCGGATCTCAGCCCGGCACAGTTACGCCGATTCCAGCATAACGACGCTGCGCACCTGGCAACCCTGCTGGCAAAACCGATAGCCGGTGAGCAACTGGTCGTCACCGAAGGCATTTTCAGTATGGACGGTGACGCGGCCCCGCTGGCCGACCTGCATGCGGCCACGCAGAAAGCCAACGGCTGGTTGCTGGTCGACGATGCGCACGGTATTGGCGTCTGGGGGCAAGAGGGGCGCGGCAGTTGCCATGCGCAACAGGTCACGCCAGATATTCTGATTGTCACCTTTGGCAAAGGCGTGGGACTGAGCGGGGCGGCGGTGCTATGCCGCGAGTCTGTCGCCAATTACTTCGTGCAGTTTGCCCGCCACCTGATTTACAGCACCGCGATGCCACCGGCGCAGGCGGTGGCACTCCTGGCATCACTTAATGTGATTCGGGGTGCAGAAGGGGACGAACGCCGTGAAAAGCTCGCCGCCCGGGTGGCGCAGTTTCGTGCCGGGGCAGCGTTACTGGAGGCGCAACTGACCGCATCTCACAGTGCCATCCAGCCGCTCATCGTCGGCGAGAATAGCCGGGCGCTGACACTGGCTGCTACCCTGCGCGAGCGGGGATGCTGGGTGACCGCGATTCGTCCGCCCACCGTGCCTGCGGGTACGGCCCGACTTCGACTTACCCTGACTGCGGCCCATGAGCCTGCCGATATCAGCCAGTTGCTGGAGGTGCTCAATGACGCCCGTGAATAAGCAGGCAGTGGCCCATGCCTTTGGTCGCGCGGCACAGCATTACCGGCAGCACGACGGGTTGCAGCGGCAAAGCGCGGAATTACTGCTGGCACGGCTGGGGGACGTTTCTGCACGTCATGTGCTGGACGCCGGATGTGGTCCGGGCGCGATGGGGCACCACTGGCAGCAGCGAGGGGCGCTGGTCACCGCGTTAGATCTCAGCGCCAGCATGTTGAGTGAGGCACGCCAGCAGCAGGCGGCGCATCACTATGTGCAGGGTGATATTGAAGCCATGCCGCTGCCGGACGACGCGTTTTGTCTGGCGTGGAGCAACCTGGCCGTCCAGTGGTGCGACTCGCTGCCCCAGGCTTTACATGAACTCTATCGGGTCGTCCGTCCCGGTGGGCACATTGCTTTCACGACTCTCGTACAGGGGTCGTTACCGGAGCTGAGTCAGGCCTGGCGGGCGGTGGATACTGCACCCCATGCCAACCGGTTTTTATCGGCAGCGCAGATTGGCGCCGCGCTGGCGGGCTGGCGGTATCAGGCCGGCGTGGAGACCCTCACCTTGTATTTTGATGATGCGGCGGGCGCAATGCGCTCTCTGAAAGGCATTGGGGCGACGCATCTGCATGCCGGGCGCACCTCAGGATTAACGCGTGGAAAATTGCAGCAACTTCAGCACGCGTGGCCACAACAGAACGGGATGTGCCCGCTCAGTTATCAACTATTTTGGGGAATTATCAGTCGTGACTGAACGTTATTTCGTTACCGGGACAGACACCGAAGTGGGGAAAACCGTCGCCAGCTGCGCGCTGCTCCAGGCCGCCGCTCAGTTGGGATGGCGCACTGCAGGCTACAAACCTGTGGCGTCGGGCAGTGAAATGACCGCTGAGGGACTGCGCAACAGCGATGCCCTGGCGCTTCAGCGCAACAGCACTGTGTCGCTACCCTATAACGTGGTGAATCCCTGGACCTTTGCGGAGCCGACCTCGCCACACATCGTCAGCGCCGCAACCGGCACGCCCATTTTAGCGCAAGGGATGTCTGACGGGCTGCGTCATCTGGAAGCACAGGCCCAATGGGTGCTGGTGGAAGGGGCAGGAGGCTGGTTTACGCCGTTAGCAGACCATTTTACCTTTGCAGATTGGGTGGTCACTGAGCAGCTGCCGGTTATTCTGGTGGTGGGCGTGAAGCTGGGTTGTATCAACCACGCGATACTGACGGCACTGGCGATTGAACAGGCTGGATTAACGCTGGCGGGATGGATTGCAAATGACGTTCAGCCACCGGGGCGTCGTCATCAAGAGTACATTGCGACCCTGCGGCGCGTGATTAAAGCCCCGATGATTGGGGAGATCCCCTGGCTTTCACACGCGCCGGATGAGGCAAATAACGGTCATTATCTCAATCTCAACGTACTGACTCCGGCGTCATCCAGTGCGCCAGAAGTCCGTCATCCAGTTGCCTGACGTCTCCCTGGGCGACATTGCGTCCGCGATGTAGCAAACAGAAACGATCGGTGACCCGACGAATAAAATTCAAATGTTGTTCAGCCAGCAGGAAGGTCATACCCAAATCCTGATTCAGGCGGACGATAATGTTGCCGAGCTTATGAATAAATGCCTGGCCCTGACCCCGGGTCGGTTCGTCGAGTATCAGCAATCGCGGGCGGGTTATCACCGCTCGCGCCATCGCCAGTTGATACTGATTATCTTCCGATAACCCTGCCGCTTTACTCTGACGGAACGCATAAAGATCGGGAAACAGGTCATATATCTCGCTGCTGACGGCATTGCGGGGGGCGGAGCCTGCCAGCAGAGCTATGTGCAGATTCTCTTCCACCGAAAGCTGGGAGAAGAGCCGCCTGTCCTGAGGAACATAGCCAATCCCCATCGCGCTGCGATGTTCAGCCTGTAACGGCAGCATGTTCTGCGGGGGGCCGCTGGTGTCCTGCCACACCATACTGCCACTCTCGACGGGTATCACACCGATAATGCAGTTGATGAGCGTCGTTTTTCCCATGCCGGGCAGACCAATTACCGACGTACAGCTGCCGGGATGTAAATCGAGGTCAACGTTCCACAAGGTGTGCTGACTACCATAAAATTGGTTCACTGAACGCAAACTCAACATAACCTGCTCCTTTCTCGCTTTGCGGTTCTGTTAAATGTGCAAATGGCTTGCCAATATCACAAAAAAGTCTCGTTTTCAGAGTCCGCCGAACAAAGTGAGGGGGAAAACCAGATGCAGTGAAAACTACCGAAAAATCCTGCACATTGTCGGTGCCGTGGATGATGGCTTATGGTGCATCAGAATGGGTAAATGTGAGCACGATCGCACCGCACTTCTCCGTTTCGTTAGGCATAATTTTGCAAAAATAAGCGATAAAAATTTTTTCCGAGCCGGAAATCCGCAGTTGTTAACAATCTGTGGGCTGGCGGTGCATATGGCCTGGAATGAGTTATCCACTATTCCTGTGGATAACCTTGTGCATTAGAGTTAGAAAAAGTGCGACAAGCGAGTAAATACGCGGCTTGCGCCTGAATTGATGCGAAACGCGGCTTTTTGCAAAAGTTGTTTATTTTCAGCTAATTAAATAAAAGCAATGGCTGTAAGAAAAGTGTCACCCGCTGCCACAAAACTTTCATCACCTCCCTTGACAAATGTTAAAAAACGAAATGTTCTGGGGATAACCCGCATGGGCAGCTATTTTGTGCCGTCCTTGAACAGGTTACGGTGAGCAAACCCGGTAAACCTGCCTGCTAGTACAGATTCCTGTTTGCGCCACTGTTTTTACATCCAGTATTAATGATTGGCAAATCTCGTCGCGATGGTTAAAATTACTTTCCTCCCCGCTCACTCCTTCATCAGGTCGCTGTCATGAGTAAACCGATAAAACTGCATTCCGCTTTTCGCCCTTCTGGCGATCAGCCCGAGGCTATTCGCCGCCTCAAAGAAGGCCTGGAAGATGGGCTGGCGCATCAGACCCTGCTGGGTGTGACCGGTTCGGGTAAAACATTCACCGTCGCCAATGTGATTGCAGATCTGCAGCGTCCAACGATGGTTCTGGCACCGAATAAGACGCTTGCCGCTCAGCTGTACGGCGAAATGAAAGAGTTTTTCCCGGAAAACGCGGTGGAGTATTTTGTTTCGTATTACGACTACTATCAGCCGGAAGCCTATGTGCCGAGTTCAGATACCTTCATTGAGAAAGATGCCTCGGTAAACGAGCACATTGAGCAGATGCGTCTGTCGGCCACCAAAGCCCTGCTTGAGCGCCGGGACGTAATTGTGGTGGCCTCTGTCTCTGCCATTTACGGTCTGGGTGACCCGGATTTGTACCTGAAGATGATGCTGCATCTGACTAACGGCATGATTATCGATCAGCGCGCCATTCTGCGTCGGCTGGCGGAGCTACAATATACCCGCAACGATCAGGCTTTTCAGCGCGGCACCTTCCGTGTGCGCGGCGAAGTGATTGACATCTTCCCGGCGGAGTCTGATGACATTGCGCTGCGTGTGGAGCTGTTTGATGAAGAGGTGGAGCGACTGTCATTGTTCGACCCGCTAACGGGTCATGTGGAGTCCGTGATTCCGCGCTTTACCGTCTACCCTAAAACTCACTACGTTACCCCGCGTGAACGTATTGTGCAGGCGATGGAAGAGATTAAAGACGAGCTGGCGGTGCGGCGTAAATCGCTGATGGACAACAACAAGCTTCTGGAAGAGCAGCGGCTGACCCAGCGTACCCAGTTCGATCTGGAGATGATGAACGAGCTGGGCTACTGCTCGGGCATTGAAAACTATTCGCGCTACCTCTCCGGGCGAGGGCCGGGTGAAGCACCGCCGACGCTGTTTGATTACCTGCCCGCCGATGGCCTGCTGGTGATTGACGAGTCCCACGTCACCATCCCGCAAATTGGCGGTATGTTCAAAGGCGACAGGGCGCGTAAAGAGACGCTGGTGGAGTACGGCTTCCGCCTGCCGTCCGCACTGGACAACCGTCCGCTGCGCTTTGAAGAGTTTGAAGCTCTGGCGCCGCAGACCATCTATGTTTCAGCCACACCCGGTAAATATGAGCTGGAAAAATCAGGTGAAGACGTCATTGACCAGGTGGTGCGTCCTACGGGCCTGCTTGATCCCATTATTGAAGTGCGCCCGGTGGCGACCCAGGTTGACGATCTGCTTTCGGAAATCCGCAAGCGTTCCACCATCAACGAGCGCGTTCTGGTGACCACCTTAACCAAACGGATGGCGGAAGATTTAACCGAGTATCTGGAAGAGCATGGCGAGAAGGTGCGTTATCTTCACTCCGATATCGATACCGTCGAACGTATGGAAATTATTCGCGATTTGCGCCTGGGCGAGTTTGACGTGTTGGTCGGCATCAACTTGCTGCGTGAGGGGCTGGATATGCCAGAAGTCTCCCTGGTAGCGATTCTTGACGCCGATAAAGAGGGCTTCCTGCGTTCTGAGCGTTCGCTGATTCAGACCATTGGCCGTGCGGCGCGAAACATCAACGGCAAAGCCATTTTGTACGGTGACAAAATCACGCCGTCGATGGCAAAAGCCATTGACGAAACCGAACGTCGCCGTGAGAAACAGCAGAAGTACAACGAAGAGAATGGCATCACGCCTCAGGGCCTGAATAAGAAAGTGGTCGACATTCTGAGCCTCGGGGAAAATCTGGCGAAAACCAAAGCCAAAGGGCGTGGCAAGTCACGGACACCGGCGCAGGCGGAAGCCGCAGAAATGGCGTTATCGCCGAAAGCGTTGCAGCAAAAAATTCAGGAGATTGAAGGGCAGATGATGCAACATGCGCAGAATCTTGAATTTGAAGAGGCGGCAAAATGTCGTGACAAGCTGCATCAATTGCGGGAACTTTTTATCGCCGTCTCATAATATGAAGCCCGTCACGAATGCGTGAACGGGCCTTAATGTTGGCTTAATGTTGTTCCGATACCCTCTTCAGTCATATTCAGGAGGGTCCGCCATGCAAAAAGAACAACTCTATCAGTACCTGGCTATTGCGCTGTCTATGGCGATTGTCATCGCCTTCAGTCACAGCTGGGTTCTTAGCTACTAAGCACGCGCTTAACGTATAATCGGTTTGAATTTCACCCATGCCCGTACCCCGGGCGTGGGTTGTCTGTTTTGCAGGAAAAATTGCGCATCATGAAGCTGGGCAATCCGGGTGACGATACTGAGCCCCAGACCGGCCCCACCATAGCGACTGTCCATGCGTACAAAGGCTTTGCTGAGCTCACCGCTGCGCGATTCATCAATGCCGGGACCTTCATCTTCCACCGCCAGCACCGGCACGTCTCCGTCCTCAATACAGAGGCGAATTGTCGACCCTGTCGGGCTGTAACGGTGGGCGTTTTCCACCAGATTTCTCACCAGCACGCGCAACAGCGTGGCATCCCCGGCGACCGCCACGTCCCGATTGCTTTCGGGCAGAAGCAGAACCTGTTCTCTTTCCGCCAGCATGGCGTCAAGCTGGCCCCAGACGGGGAGTACCACGTCCGCCATCAGCATCACCTGCTGATAGCTTCCCGCTGAAAATGACTGGCCTACGCGGGCAAGCTGCAGCAGCTGGGCGATATTTTCGGTCATCTGATCGAGTCGCTGAATCAGCGGCGCGACCTGAATATCGTGGGTTTTGGCCATCAACTCCAGATGCAGACGTAGCCCGGCAAGCGGGGTGCGAAGCTCATGGGCGACATCGGCGGTAAACAGCCTTTCGCGATCCAGCGTCACCGTCAGCCGCTCCACCAGTTGATTGATAGCCGATTCCACCGCCTGCACTTCAGGTACCGAGTTGTTCAGCGCAATCGGTTCGAGATTATCAGGCGTGCGGGCATCCAGCTCTCGCTGGAGCTCAGACAGCGGGCGCAGGATCATCTTGATAGCCTGTAAGCAAATTAACAGCGCCAGGCCGATAATCAACAAACTGGGCACCAGCAAGCTGGCAACAGCCTCATGCACTTCGTGCTGGATGTGCTTGTGGTTGTTATGGTTGTGCACGGCACTTTCTACCAGCAGTTGGATTTGCTCTTTGCTTTCATGCCACAGCCAGAACACGCTCACCAGCTGGCATAACACCAGTATCACGCCGATGGTCAGGACCAGCCGGCGGCGCATGGTCCAGCCTTTGAAATTCATTCTCACCCCACCTGATCCTGTTTTTCTGCGTTGACCAGCATATAGCCGTAACCGCGAACGGTGCGGATACGCGCTTTACCAATTTTGTCGCGCAGGTTGTGGATATGCACTTCCAGCGTATTGGTGGCCGGCTCGTTATCCCAACTGTAAATATCATTGTAGAGAATTTCGCGGTGCACCGGACTGCCGGCTTTTAGCATCAGGCGAGAGAGCAGGGCATACTCTTTTGGCGTCAGTTCCACCTGATTTCCCCCGCGCCAGACCTGCCGGCGAGAGACGTTAAGCGTCAGGTCACCGTTGATGATTTCGTTGTCGCCCTGGTTGTTATGCCGGCGCAGGAGCGCCCGGATACGGGCGTTAAGCTCTTCAAGCGCGAAGGGTTTTACCAGGTAGTCATCGGCCCCCGTATCAAGCCCCGAGATGCGATCGCCAAGCGTGTCGCGGGCGGTCAGAATCAACACCGGCAGGCTGTATTTTTCCCGGCGCACGCGCTGTAAGAAATGCAGGCCGTCTTCATCGGGCAGGCCTAAATCCAGTACCATCAGGCTGTAATGACCGGTCGCCAGGCTTAAGCCTGCCTCATGCGCGGTCGAGACGCCATCGCAGACATAGCCTTCGCTTTGCATGGCCAGCATCAGCCCCTGTAGCAGCAGCGCATCATCTTCTACGATCAGAATTTTCATTTCGGCTCTCCACGGCAGGCGGTCAAAATATCATCTTGCGCACGGTATTCTTTGGTCTCCACACCGGTTAACCCCAGCATGGTAGAAAAGAGATTATCCTGCGACACATTTTTCTGTTGGGCTTCTTTTTGCAAACACTGGCTGCTGACGCCATAGCGTTTCTGATAATCATCAGACAACCAGATTAAAAAAGGCACATGCTTTTGGCTCTCAGGGGCAATGGAGTAAGGCAGCCCGTGCAGATAGACACCGTTCTCGCCCAGCGACTCCCCATGATCGGAAAGGTAAACCAGACTGGTGGTGAAGTTATCCTGTTTGCTTTGCAGTAATTTAATCGCTTTATCGACGATATAATCCACATACACAATGGTGTTGTCGTAGGTATTAACCAACTGCTGCTGGCTACAGGTCTGAATCTGGTTCGTATCACAGGTCGGCGTGAATTTACGGAAGGCGGCCGGGTAACGGTTATAGTAGGTCGGCCCGTGGCTGCCAATGGTATGTAATACGATGACGCCATCATGCTGCAGGTGATTGATATAATCCTCAAGCTGGTGGAACAGTACCTCATCCACGCATTCGCCCTCGATACACTGGCCCGGCAGATTCAGTTTGGTCACATCCTGATTGGGTACGCGATCGCAGGCCCCCTTGCAGCCACCGTCATTATCATTCCAGAGCACCTGCAGCCCGGCACGCTGAATAATATCCAGTAAACCCTCCTGATGGTGCGCTAAGGCTTCGTCATAGTGGGCGCGTGGCATGCCGGAGAACATGCACGGTACAGAGATGGCCGTCGCCGTGCCGCAGGAGGTCGTATTGGGGAAATAAGCCACATCGTCTTGTTTTAACAGCGGATTAGTTTCACGCGCATACCCCCCGAGCGAGAAGTCTTCCGCCCGCGAGGTTTCACCCAAAACGAGGATGGTGAGGTTTTTACGCGGGCCTTGTTGCATCTGCGGGCGCTGTTTCGCATCTTCCCCAAGACGCAGCAGGGGCAGATTCGCCATGCTGTTGTGGCTATACCAGGACAACGATGCCGCAATGCTGTTAGAGGGGCTCAGCGATTTCACCAGTTCTTTATTATTGCGGAACAACGAGGCGTAATCTTTGTAAAACAATAGGGCAACGATCACGATAAGCAGGGCCGAAACGACCACGCTGATTAAACGTTTCCCCATGCTGCGCCAGACAGACATCGATGGTTTAACCCTGATCCACCAGGCCACCATCGTCATCAATACGCCCGTAAAGAACAGCACAATCATCATGCGGACTGACAGCAGGGCAAAACTTTCGGCGGGCGTGGTGTCGAGAATATTGGTAATCATTGAGCGGTCGATCACCACCCCAAAACTCATGATGAAATACTGCGAGGCTGCGCTCACCAGCACAAACAGGCTGATAACCAGACGGTCGAGGCGTAAGAACGAGGCGAGCGTAATCACAATGTTCATCACGCTAAACGCCACCACCGGCATCGACAAAAAGACCAGTGCGTTATGCAGTGAGTTGACCGGCAATAGGGCGAAGGCCTGGCGGTAAAAGGCGATGTTGAGCACCAGCGCAATGTAGAGCGCAAAAAAGAGGATAAAATTCAGGCGACTAAACGTGGGCCGACGCAAGAGAAATTCAGGCATGACAGGGATTCCTGGTGAAACAGTGCTGTCATGTTAGGTGGCGATGTTTAAGACAACCTTAAGAAATTAAGGAAGAGGGGAAAGCGGGCCGAAAAAGCCCGCAATGAGGTTAACCCAGGGTTTGCACCGCTTTTTCCAGCGCCATACGCAGCAGGTGACGGTCATGGCGATAGGGAATATCACTGGCCTCCAGCACATCCTGAATCACGACTTTGTCGCTGACAGCGGTGACATCTACGCCAGGGCCTACCACAACCGCATCAATAATGGGTTTACCCACGTACTGCTCCATAATGCTGAGTTTGTCTTTCAGCGTCAGGCTGGCGGCGGCCACGCTCAACTCTTTACCCAGATTATCGATATACACCACCGGTGCCGGGGTGCGTCTGAGCGCCTGCGAAAGGTCCTCAAGCAGCAGTAAGGGGAGCAGGCTGGTATAGAAACTGCCGGGCCCAATCAGGATTAAATCCGCTTCAGCAAGGGCCTGTACGGCCTCGCGGGTTGCGTGGACCCTGGGAAAAAGCATGAGCTCCTGAACCGGCGAATGGAGCTGATCAATATCCACTTCGCCATAGACCAGATTGCCTTCACTGTCCGTTGCCATTAAATCGACAGGTTGTTCGGACATGGGAATGAGAAATGCATCCACTTTTAATAAGTTTCGAATGATATTGATGGCTTCCAGAGGCCGCACGCTAAGGTGGTCCAGCGCCTTTAACATCAAATTTCCGAGGTTATGGCCTGAAAGTTCACCGTTACCGCTAAAACGGTACTCAAACATGGCCGAAGCGACGCTGGGTTCAGCAATTAACTGATTTAAACAGTTGCGCATATCTCCCCACGCAATGCCGCCTTCTGAGCGGCGGATACGCCCGGTCGACCCGCCGTTATCCGTGGTGGTAACAATGCCCGTCAGCCTGGAGCCGAGAGACGATAACGAAGACATCACCCGCCCGAGGCCGTGTCCACCGCCGAGTGCGACCACCCGGTCGAGGTCAGCAAGAGTGCGATTACGCATAGAAATCCTTGAGATAAAATTACCCTGTTACGTTAGCGCATCTACCACCAAATGACGATGCCACAGCGGGAGGAAAATGACGCATATCAAAGCAAAAGCATGATTTTCACGTACTCTATACCGAAAATGCACGATTAACTCGTTATATATAAAATTATATAGCGATATTTAGGATGGCGAAGGGAAAAGGTTCGCGCTACTATCGCCGTAACGCTATGTTAGCGTTGCATACAACATACACTCTAGCCTCTGTGCCTACGTCTGACGATACGGCATTTTGGCCGTGGCAATACCACCCGGTATTTGCCGCCAGGGTGCAGGAAGAAATGACTGCATCTCCCGTATTTGGAAAGGTGTACATGGCCACACAACTTACTGACACGTTCGCGCGTAAGTTTTTTTATTTACGTCTGTCGATCACCGATGTGTGCAATTTTCGTTGCACATACTGCCTCCCGGATGGCTACAAGCCCGGCGGCGTTACCAATAAAGGTTTTCTCAGTCTTGAGGAAATTCGCCGCGTCACGCGCGCCTTTTCCGCCATGGGCACCGAAAAAGTCCGTCTGACCGGTGGCGAACCCTCCTTGCGTCGCGACTTCACCGACATCATTGCCGCCGTGCGCGAAAATCAGAATATCCGTCAGATTGCGGTGACCACCAATGGTTATCGTCTGGCGCGTGACGTTGCAAACTGGCGTGACGCCGGACTCACGGCACTGAACGTCAGCGTCGACAGCCTCGATGCGCGGCAATTTCACGCGATTACCGGGCAGGACAAATTCCGTCAGGTGATGGACGGTATTGATGCCGCCTTCGCCGCCGGTTTCGAAAAAGTGAAAGTGAATACCGTGCTGATGCGTGATGTCAATCATCACCAGCTCGACACCTTTCTTGCGTGGATCCAACCCCGCCGCATTCAACTGCGTTTTATTGAACTGATGGAGACGGGTGAGGGGAGCGAGCTGTTTCGCAAACATCACCTCTCCGGCACGGTCCTGCGTGATGAACTGCTGCGCCGTGGCTGGATTCGCCAGCTAAGCCAGCGCAGCGATGGCCCGGCGCAGGTGTTCTGCCACCCGGACTACGCCGGAGAAATCGGCCTTATCATGCCCTATGAAAAAGATTTCTGTGCCACCTGCAACCGCCTGCGCGTCTCATCGACAGGTAAGTTGCACCTGTGTCTGTTTGGCGACGGCGGCGTAAATCTGCGCGACCTGTTGCAGGAAGACCATCAGCAGGCGGCGCTGGAAACACGCATCACTGAAGCGCTGGGGCATAAAAAGCAGACCCATTTCCTGCATCAGGGCCATACCGGTATTACGCAAAACCTTTCTTACATTGGCGGGTAAAAGTCATAAGGAGATAGTGAATGAGTCAGGTCAGCGCAGAGTTTGTTGCAACCCGTATCGCGATTCTTACCGTGTCCAGTCGTCGTGGTGAAGACGATGACACCGCCGGGCACTGGCTGCGCGACGCAGCTGAGGAAAGTGGTCACCATGTTGTGGCGAAAGCCATCGTAAAAGAGAACCGTTATGCCATTCGCGCCCAGGTATCGGCCTGGATAGCAAGCGACGATGTGCAGGTCGTGCTGGTCAACGGTGGCACCGGTTTTACCGAGGGTGATCAAACCCCTGAAGCTTTACTGCCGCTGTTCGATCGTGAAATCGAAGGCTTTGGCGAAGTGTTCCGTATGCTCTCCTTCGAAGAGATAGGCACCTCAACGCTGCAATCTCGCGCACTGGCGGGGATGGCGAATCACACGTTGATTTTTGCCATGCCCGGCTCGCCGAAAGCCTGCCGTACGGCCTGGGAACACATTATTGCCCCGCAACTGGATGCTCGCACCCGTCCCTGTAACTTCCACTCCCACATGAAGCCCTGAATGATGACACAACTGACCCATATCAATGCCGATGGCGAGGCGCACATGGTGGACGTGTCTGCCAAGGCGGAAACCGTACGCGAGGCCCGTGCCGAAGCCTTTGTTACCATGCTCCCCACGACGCTTGCGATGATCCTTGATGGCAGCCACCATAAAGGTGATGTGTTTGCCACCGCCCGTATCGCCGGGATTCAGGCGGCGAAACGCACCTGGGATTTGATTCCACTCTGCCACCCCTTGCTGCTCAGCAAAGTGGAAGTGCAACTGGAGGCGCAGCCTGAACATAACCGCGTGCGTATTGAGTCGGTCTGTCGTCTGAGCGGCAAAACCGGCGTCGAGATGGAAGCCCTGACCGCTGCCTCCGTTGCGGCACTGACCATTTACGATATGTGCAAAGCCGTCCAGAAAGACATGGTCATCGGGCCGGTCAGACTGCTGGCAAAAAGCGGCGGCAAATCCGGTGATTTCAAGGTAGAGAGCCATGATTAAGATACTGTTTTTTGCGCAGGTGCGTGAACTGACCGGCTGTGACCAACTGACGCTGGAGAGTGCATTTACCAGCGTCGAGTCCATCCGTCATCATCTGGCGCAACAGAGCGACCGCTGGGCGCTGGCGCTGGAAGAGGGCAAGCTGCTGGCGGCCGTCAATCAAACGCTGGTGAGTTTCGACACCCCGGTAGCAGATGGCGATGAAGTGGCCTTTTTCCCACCGGTGACCGGAGGCTGAGGATGACACTGACACGCATTCTGGTAGGCACTGCCCCGTTTAACGTCGGCGAGGAGTATCACTGGCTGGCGCAGGGGGATGAAGACGGCGCCGTGGTGACCTTTACCGGCAAAGTCCGCAATCACAATCTGGGCGACAGCGTGAGTGCATTGACGCTTGAGCACTACCCCGGCATGACGGAAAAATCGCTCACTGCTATCGTTGAAGAGGCGCGCGAACGCTGGTCGCTGGGACGCGTCACCGTGATACATCGGGTGGGCGAACTCTGGCCTGGCGATGATATTGTTTTTGTTGGCGTCACCAGCGCCCATCGCAGCAGCGCCTTCGACGCCGGGCAGTTCATTATGGATCACTTAAAGACCCGTGCGCCGTTCTGGAAACGTGAAGCGACGCCGGAGGGCGACCGCTGGGTGGAAGCGCGGGACAGTGACCAGCAGGCGGCACAGCGCTGGTAACGTTTTACCCCGAATGTGTTAGGCTTAAAGCGAGTTATCCCATCAATCAGGAGCGATTTATGGACCGATTTCCGCGATCCGATTCAATAGTCTCATCCGCCCGCACCGGCCTGCAAACCTACATGGCCCAGGTCTACGGCTGGATGACCTGCGGCCTGTTACTGACCGCATTTGTGGCAGGTTATGCCGCCAGTAACGAAAACATCATGGCCCTTGTGTTCTCAAGCCAGATCACCTTCTTTGGCTTGATCATTGCCCAACTGGCGCTGGTGTTTGTGCTTTCGGGCATGATTCATCGGTTAAGTGCAGGGGTCGCCACCACGCTGTTCATGCTGTATTCCGCGCTGACCGGGCTGACGCTCTCCAGCATTCTGTATATCTACACTGCCGAATCGATTGCCGCGACCTTCGTGGTCACCGCCGGGATGTTTGGTGCCATGAGCCTTTACGGTTACACCACCAAACGCGATCTCAGCGGATTTGGCAATATGCTGTTTATGGCGCTGATTGGCATCATTCTGGCATCGCTGGTTAACTTCTGGCTGAAAAGCGAGACCCTGATGTGGGTCGTGACCTATGTGGGTGTGATCGTATTTGTTGGCCTGACCGCTTACGACACCCAGAAGCTGAAAAATATCGGTTCGCAAATCGATGTGCAGGATAAATCCACCCTGCGCAAATATTCGATTTTAGGTGCGTTAACGCTCTATCTGGACTTTATCAACCTGTTCCTGATGCTGCTGCGTATCTTTGGCAACCGACGTTAAAAGAGACCTTCCACCCGGCTGCGGCCGGGTTTTTTACAGGATGATGTGATGATTTCCACGGGATGGATAACTCCGCCACCGATTTATCCGCGCGAAGTGACCACACGCCTTTCGCTGTGGCTTGTACTCAGCATGGCATTGAGTGCCGCCACGGCCTGGCTCGCGCTTAGCCAGACCTTTTTCCGTGAGCAGGTTGCGGGCAGTGGTTACATCGTATTGTTTGTGGTTCTCTGGCTGGGCAGTGGGCTCATTCTTAGACGTTTCGTGCCTCGCTTTACTGCCTTAATGGCCTTCAGCGTGCTTGTGACCATGAGCCTGCTAACGGGCCTGTTGAGCGCCAGCATCTTCCCGTTACACGCGGCTTTACTGGCCTTTGGATTGACCGGCGGTATGTATGCCAGCGGTGCCGTTTTAGCACGCTTTACCTCAGGTAAACGTTATTATTTTCTGCTGTTAGTGAGCGGTGTGGGGCTTTCGATACTGGTTAATATCGTCACCCATAGCAGTGGCTGGCGATGGGTAGGCACCAGCGCATTTCTCCTGCTTTTTTTGCTGGCGAGCGCCAGTAAAAGTGCAGAGGTTCAGGCCGATGCGCGTTCACTGTATGCCCGGGATTATGTTACTACCCAATCTTGCGCCCTCCGTGGCGCACTGACGGTATGGCTGGGTTTGATTACGATGCTGGTTGACCTGCTGCGTGTGCTGGTGGACTGGCTTTCCAGCATGACGCACGGCGGCTCCTTACATTAGAGCTCTCAGCTTTTAGCCATGGCCTTCTCATTTTTAGCGCGCAATTTTTTTGCCCGCCCTTCCAGCATCAGATAGGCAATCAGCGCCAGCAGGAGTGGGATGAAATAGTAGAGCACGCGATAGGCCAGCAGGGCGGCAATGATAACGCCCTGTGACGTATGCTCTCCGGCCAGCAGCGCCAGGAATACCGCTTCCAGAACGCCAATCCCGGCGGGGATATGCACAATCACGCCGGCGATACTGCTCACCAGTAACACACCCAGCACAAAGAAGAAGTTGGCCTGTTGACCTAACAGCAGCCAGATAATCACCCCCATCGCTATCCAGTTGGCGCTGGAAATCGCCATCTGGGCGAGGGCAAATTTCCACGAGGGAATCACTAACTTCTGCCCTTTAATGGTGAAATGGCGACGTTTCGCAAACCCACACGCCCACAGATAGAAAGCAATAAACAGCAGCAGCACCACGCCAATAATGCGCAGGGTGGTATCGGAGATATACCAGTGCGCCGGAATATCCACCACGCCAAAGGTAAAGATAATGCCACCAAGCAAAATGTAACCCAGCCAGTTAGTGGTAATACTGAGCGAGAAAATGCGCGTGATTGTACTGCTCGGCAACCCCAGGCGGGAATAGAGGCGATAACGCATGCCAATACCGCCGACCCAGGTGCTCAGCGTCAGGTTGAAGGCGTAACAAATAAACGACACCAGCATCACCTGGCGTTTAGCCAGTTTATGCCCGCAATAGGCGCGTCCCAGCAGGTCGTAGCAGCCGTAAATTAAATAGCTCACCACCACCAGGGCAGCGGCACCGAACAGCACGCTACGGTTGTAGTCGCGAATAACTTTCCCCACATCTTCCCAGTCGACCTTTTGCGCGTACAGCACCAGCAGCACGGCGACGGCGATGAAAAAGAGCCAGGTGAGGATTTTTTTGGCCAGCCGCCAACGTGAATGTGATTTCGCCATCAGAGTTTCACCTCCGAATTTTCAGGCGTGAGGCGATCCTGGGTCTCCATCTCAGGCTGAACGGGCGGTTCCACCTGCGCCAGCTTTGGCGTGTGGGCAGGCAGCCAGCCGACTAACGCGGGAAAGTGGCGCAGGAAGTGGAACACTACCACCCCCTTTGCCAGATTCCACCAGGTGCGTTTGGGGGCCATTGATTCATCCACGCGCTGACAATCGCGGGCGATAATCCCCGCCAGATTCTCCCGCAGCGTGTGATTAAATTCCCTGTCGTGAATAATCAGATTAGCCTCCAGGTTCAGCGAAAGGCTGAGTGGGTCGAGATTGCTTGACCCTACCGTTGCCCAGTGATCGTCCATCACGGCCACTTTGCCGTGCAGCGGACGGCGGCGGTATTCATAAACCTGCACGCCGCCTTTAAGCAGGTAGTTATAGAGCAGCTCCGCCCCAACTTTCACAATCGGCATGTCCGGCTCGCCCTGCACAATCAGTTTTACCTGTACGCCCCGGCGGGCCGCGTTTTTCATCGCGTGCAGCAGCCGGTAGCCAGGGAAGAAATAGGCGTTAGCGATAATCACTTCCCGCTTCGCATTGGCCAGCATTTTCAGGTAGTGGCGCTCAATATCATCACGGTGATCGTCGTTGTCTCGCCAGACGAACAGCGCCTGGGCTTCACCGGGCGTACGGTTATCTTCCGCCTGATGACGGCGGCGTTGCCACCAGCGTCGGACCGGCGCGTTTTCGGGCAAATTTTCCACTTCAAATTGCAGAATGTCGGCCACCACCGGGCCTTCAACCCGGACGGCATAATCCTGCTTGGCTTCGGGACCGTAGCTGGTGACATGCTCTGCTGAGTAATTGATCCCGCCGACAAACGCGACGGTATTGTCGATGACGACGATTTTGCGGTGCATCCGGCGGAACACATTGGTCCGCATACCCAGCAGGCGAGGGCGCGGATCGTAATAGCGGAAGACCACGCCTGCGGCAGTCAATTCGTTCACAAAGGCATCGCTAAGATCTGGCGAGCCGTAACCGTCTAATAAGACTTCAATGTTGACGCCACGCTTCGCCGCCTTCAGCAACACCGCGTGCAGCTCGCGACCCACTTCATCTTCAAACCAGATGAAGGATTCCAGAATAACTTTCTGCTTTGCCTGCCCGATGGCTTCATAGACCGCCGGGTAGTAGTTCTCACCATTTTCAAGCAACTGGATACGGTTGCCTTCTCGCCATGTGCATTTCATAAATGGATCTCCGCACTTAAAGGGGCATGGTCAGAGAGATGACGCCAGTTACGCAGCGGCAGCGCGGTGGGGGCGCTGGCGCTGGCATTTTTCACATAGATTCTGTCGAGGCGCAGCAACGGCAGGCTAACCGGGAAGGTGCGCGCCGGGCGACCATGGGCACGGGTGAAAATTTCGTCCAGCCCAGCCTGGGTTTTGAGTTGATGATTGGCCCGTTGCCGCCAGTCATTGAAATCCCCGGCGACAATAACCGGCTCATGCTCCGGAAAGGCGTTAACCCATTCCGCGAGCATTGTGAGTTGGGCAGTCCGGTGCGCTTCACGCAAGCCCAGGTGCACACAAATGACATGCACCGGATGGTCGATTTCCGGCGGGACAATGCGACAATAGAGCAACCCACGCTTTTCGCTGCCATCCACCGACACATCGCGATTTTCATAATGCTCAATCGGGAAGCGAGAGAGCACCGCATTGCCATGATGGCCCTCAGGGTAAACGGCGTTGCGTCCGTAGGCGTAATCGCTCCACATGGTGTCGGCGAGAAACTCGTAATGCGTCGTGTCGGGCCAGTTCTCCACATGCAGCGGGTGCACTTCATGCGCACCCATCACTTCCTGTAGACAAACGATATCGGCGCTCACCGTACGCACGGCATCACGCAGCTCCGGCAAAATGAAGCGCCGGTTAAACGCAGTGAAGCCTTTGTGTGTATTAATGGTGAGCACGTTTAATGAAAATTGCCGGGTTATTTGTGTCATTTTTCTCCTGCCAGCGTCACTATCCCCATGAAAATAAATTGTAGTCTCTGTCACAAAAAGAGGCGGGGTTACGGAATTTTCTGCAAATATCAGTACTCTCTGATCAGTTAAACATTCTTCAGGAGAGACGCCATGAAGTGGCAACAACGTGTTCGTGTCGCGACCGGTCTGAGTTGCTGGCAGATTATGTTGCATTTGCTGGTGGTGGCGGTATTGGTGCTGGCCTGGATGAACGCGGCCATGGTGCGCGTGGGGCTGGGACTCTGCGTGGTCTACGCAGTGACCGTGCTGGCGATGCTGTTTTTGCAGCGCCACCACGAGGAGCGCTGGCGCGATATCGGTGATGTCCTGGAAGAACTGACCACCACCTGGTATTTCGGCGTAGCCATGATTGTGCTCTGGCTGCTCTCCCGCGTTATGCAAAATAACCTGCTGCTGGCACTCGCCGGGCTGGTCATCCTTGCAGGCCCGGCGCTGGTTTCGCTGTTAGCGAAAGAGAAAAAATTACGCAATTTTGCGTCTAAACATGGCGTACGCCGCTGATCCCGTTGTGGCCGTGATCACCAGCAGCGGCCACACGCTTCCCCATACAATTCCAAAGCTCGCATCCTTCAAATAGATCTGCTTAGTGATATCCGTAAAGTGGCGGATAGGGTTCACCCACGTCAGATTCTGCAACCATACCGGCATATTCTCCACGGGCGAAACATACCCGGAGAGCAAAATCGCGGGCATCATAAAGACAAACACCCCGATAAACGCCTGCTGCTGCGTGGAGCAGAGTGAAGAGATGAGCAGCCCAAAACCCACCAGCGACAGACCGTAAATCAGCATGGTGAAATAGAACAACAGCAGCGAACCGGCGAACGGGATCTTGTAGGCAAGAATGCCGACTGCCAGCACGATGGTGGCCTGAAAGGTCGCAACCACCAGCGCAGGCACCGCCTTGCCGACAAAAATCTGCCAGGTCGCCAGCGGTGAGACCAGAAGTTGATCCAGGGTACCCTGTTCGCGCTCCCGGGCGACCGACAGTGAGGTCACAATCATCACCCCAATGGTGGTAATCATGGCAATCAGCGACGGCACCACGAACCATTTGTAATCCAGATTTGGGTTATACCAGTTACGGATAACCAGCTCGCTATTGTTCGGCCTCGCTTTCCCGTCCATTAACGCCTGCTGATAGTCTTTGACCACTTCCTGCAGGTAATTGGCGGCGATCTGCGCGCTGTTAGAGTTGCGTCCGTCAAGGATGAGCTGCATCGGCGCAGGGGTAAAAGTATCGAGCTTACGTGAGAAATCGGCCGGAAAACGCACCAGCAGGAGCGCTTTTTGTTCATCAATAGTGGGGCGAATCTCCTGGGGGCTATTAAGCAGCAACACATGTGTGAAGGCTTTGGCCCGGGCGAAGCGTTGCGTAAGTTCAACCGCATGTTTGCCATTATCTTCGTTGTAAACCGCAATGGTCGCATTGGTGACCTCAAGCGTCGCGGCAAAGGGGAACAGCAGCACCTGAATAAGCACCGGCAAAATCAAAATCGCGCGGGTTTGCGGTTCACGCAGCAGCGATTGCAGCTCTTTACGAATCAACGTCCATAAGCGATGAAACATCGTATTCTCCCTAGTCCAGTCGCCGTTTGGTTTTAAGCCAGGTGAGGCCGATAAACATCACCGCCGAGGCGAATAAAAACAGCACATTAACGATCAGCACCACCGGAATGTTGCCCGCCAGGAACAGGCTTTGCAGGGTATTAACAAAATAGCGGGCGGGGATAATGTAGGTCACCGCCCGAATAACCGCGGGCATGCTGTCTATCTGGAAAATAAACCCGGACAGCATAATTGACGGTAAAAACGCAGCGTTGAGCGCCACCTGAGCGGCATTAAACTGATTCCGCGTCACGGTTGAAATCAGCAGCCCCATTCCCAGCGTGCTGAGTAAAAACAGGCTGGTTATCAAGAACAGAATCACCAGTGACCCTCGGTAAGGCACGCCGAGAATAAACACCGAGACCAGCATGCACAGCAGCATCGCCAGCATGCCCAGGAAGTAATAGGGGATAAGTTTGCACAGCAGGAGTTCGGTCCGGGTCACTTCAGTGGAGAGCAGCGCCTCCATGGTGCCCCGCTCCCATTCGCGTGCCACCACCAGCGAAGTAAGGATTGCGCCAATCACCGTCATGATGATGGTGACCGCGCCTGGGATAATAAAATGCTGGCTGATGGCCGCCGGGTTAAACCAGTAGCGCATCTGCACGTCAATCAGTGGCTCAAACGTTTCGCCGCGATCTTCCGCCCGCTGTTGCTGCCAGAGTTGCCAGATACCCTGCACATAGCCCTGCACGAAGTTGGCGGTATTTGGTTCGCTGCCGTCTGTTATTACCTGTATCGGCGCGGTTTCGCCGGGGCGCGCCATCTGTTCGGCGAAGTTCACCGGAATCACCACCAGCCCGCGAATGCGCCCGGCCTGCATCATCTGAATAAGCTGCTGGCGATTGTCGCTGACTGTCGCATCAATATAGGGCGAGCCGCGCAGGGTGTGGGTGAAATCGAGCGCGTCTTCGCTCTGCTGCTCCAGCAAAACCCCGACCCGCAGCTTGCTGGAATCGAGGTTAATGCCGTAACCAAAAATAAACAGCAGCATCAGCGGAATCACCACCGCAATCAACCAGCTACTGGGGTCACGCACAATCTGCCGCGTCTCTTTAACACAAAGCGCGCGCACGCGGCGCAGGGAGAGGGGGCTATGGCGCATGGTGGTGCTCCTTATCCCAGTTCTGGATCAGCGTAATAAACGCATGCTACATAGTGGGATCGGGGTTATCCGCATCTGCGGTCTGGGCTTTCAGGTCATCCGGCGTACCGCGGGCAATCAATTTGCCGCGGTAGACCAGCCCGATGCGGTCACAATATTCGGCCTCATCCATAAAGTGGGTGGTCACCATCACCGTTACCCCTTTTTCCACCATGCTGTTGATGTGCAGCCAGAACTCACGGCGGGTGAGGGGATCCACGCCGGAGGTTGGCTCATCCAGAAACAGAATGTCCGGCTCATGCATCAGGGCACAGGCGAGGGCGAGGCGTTGCTTAAAGCCGAGCGGCAGCGCATCCGTTGCATGATCGGCAATGGCTTTTAAACCAAAGGCTTCGACCATACGCGAGATTTTTTCCTGCTGCGCACGACCACGAAGGCCATAAACACCCGAGAAAAACCGCAGATTCTGCGTCACCGTCAGGTTGCCGTAGAGGGAGAATTTCTGCGCCATGTAGCCCAGATGCTGGCGTGCCTTCCCGGAGCTGGTTTTTAAATCCATATCCAGCACCAGGGCTTTCCCAGCGGTGGGCACCAGCAGGCCGCACATCATTTTAAAGGTGGTGGATTTCCCCGCGCCGTTAGGGCCGAGCAGGCCAAAGATCTCGCCGCGCTTCACAGCAAAATCGACGTTATCAGTGGCGGCAAAATCACCAAATTTTTTGGTTAGCTGGCGGGCTTCAATCACGGTTTCATCCGCATTGCCCTCAACCGTATGCAGAATGGAGCCCAGCGGCGACTGGGTAAAACTGGCTCCGCCCAACAGATCAATAAAGGCATCTTCAAAGCGCGGTGCGGTTTCATCTATGTTCAGGGTCTCGAGTCCGGCCGCTTCCTGCAACGCATCGGCGGTGGCCTCTTTTTTTAAAATGGCGCGTACCGACTTACCCTGAATCATGCCGTCGCTCACCTGCGGCAGTTTCAACAGACGTTGCAATAGCTGGCGATTGTTTTCCTGAGGACTGCTGGCGAGAAAACTGCGCCCGGCCATGGTTTGCGTCAGCGCGCGCGGTTCGCCCTGATAAAGCAGTTCACCCTCGTTCATCAGCAGGACATCGCGGCACTGTTCCGCTTCGTCGAGATACGACGTACTCCACAGAATCAGCATCCCGTCCCCGGCAAGCTGGTGCACCATCTGCCAGAGTTCGCGGCGCGAAATGGGATCCACCCCGACGCCGGGCTCATCAAGCAACAGCACGCGCGGCTGGCCCACCAGCGTACAGGCCAGCCCCAGTTTCTGTTTCATGCCGCCGGAAAGTTTACCTGCCAGCCGCCCGGTGAACGGCCCGAGCGCGGTAAATTCCAGCAGCCGGGCGAAGGTGGCCTTGCGCTGCTCGCCGGTGACGCTACGCAGATCGGCGTACAGGTTGAGGTTTTCCATCACCGTCAAATCTTCATACAAGCCGAATTTTTGCGGCATATAGCCGAGTACCGCATGCAGTTCACTGCTGTTCGCGATGGGGTCATACCCGATGACGTCGACATTCCCTTCATCAGGTTTCATCAGCCCGGCCAGCATACGCATCAGGGTCGTTTTCCCTGCGCCATCCGGCCCCACCAGACCGGTGACATACCCGGCATGCACGGTGCAATCAAGGTGCGCCACTGCCGGTTTTTCCATGCCGGCGAAACGCTTCATCAGCCCGCTCAGGCGCAGAGTCGGCTCACTCATCCCGTGCCCCATTTTCAAAACTCACGGTAACAGGCATACCCTGACGCAGGCCGTCATCGGCATCGGTGACGATAATACGCAGGCGGTAGACCAGGTCAGTGCGCAGGTCCGGTGTCTCGACGGTTTTAGGCGTGAATTCAGCGGTGGGAGAGACGAAGCCAATTTTGCCGTGGTACGGTTTATCAGGACGCCCGTCAACATACAGCAGCACGGTTTTGCCAGGCTGCGCCTGATGCAGGCTGACTTCATTGACGTAAGCGCGCACCCAGACCGGTTTGGTTAGCGACAGGGTAAGCACGGTACTGCCCGCGCTTACCATGCTGCCCGGCTCGATGGCGCGGGTCAGCAGGGTACCGTCCGAAGGGGCCACAAGTTGCGTATCCTGCAAATCCAGTTGCGATTGCGCCAGTTGGGCCTGGGCTTGTTCAAGGCTGGCCTTCGCCTGAGCAATCTCCTGCGGCCGGTTCCCGCTGCGGTACTGGCTGAGTTTATCCTGAGCAGACTTCAGGGTAGCCTGCGCCTGATCGCGTGCTGAGCGGGCATTTTCTAAATCGTTCGCCGAGACGGTGCGGCTTTTCCACAACCCTTGCTGGCGCTGGTAAAAGTTTTGCGCATAGTCGAAGGCGGCCTGCGCCTGTTTTACCGCCGCCGCGGCCTGGGCAATCTCTTCATTACGGTAGCCGGCGGTCACGAGGTCATATTTTGCCTGAGCGGTCGAGACATTGGCTTTTGCCTGTAGCAGCGCATTCTCATAAGGGGCTTTATCCAGAGCGCCAAGCGGCTGCCCGGCTTTAATGGCGTCGCCTTCATCCACGGCCAGCGAGGCCAGCCGCCCGCCGACCCGGAAGCTCAGATTCACCGTGCGAATGTCGACATTGCCGTACAGCGTCAGGTCGCTGCTCTGACGGCTTTGATACCACACCCAGCCGCCGCCAAGCGCCGCCAGCAGGATCACAATGATTAACGCCACCAGTGGCTTTTTCATCAGGCTTTGCTCCTTGTTAATCCGTTGAGAATAAGATCGATATGGCAGGTGATGACCTGGCAAATCAGGCCAGCTTTCTCTTCATCAAATTGCGTCCATCCCATGCGCAGCAAAATAGTTTCACGCCCAAGTCGAAAGGCGAGGATCTCCCCGATCAACGCATGGGTGTGGAGGATAGTCTGGGTGTCGCTGGCGTCGCGCCCGGTATACGCCGCGATCAGTCGGGTCAGATGGCCGTGCAGAGGGTCAATCACCTGATCATGGATTAACTGATAGGCGCGGGTGGGGGAGAGCTGTTCGCGGGAGATAAATTTACTCAGGCTTAGGGTGTCGTCATGGGTTAATAGCGCAGTCATGTTGCGGCACGCCTGAAGGATCAATTCCCGCATTGCCGCTTTATCGGGATTCTTTGCAGCTAAAAGAGCTTCTGCGGCCTGAGCATGCGGGTGGAAGTTTTCACCAATAAAATCGGCAATCCACTGCGCGCAGGCGAGATACAAATCCTCTTTCGAGCCAAAGTAATAGGGAATGGCAGCAATGTTTTGCCCTGCCAGGGCGGCAATATCGCGGGTAGTGGCATGCAGGCCATACTCGCCGAATTGCGCGAGCGCTGCCGCAATGAGCTGATTGCGGGCCTGTTCACCTTTGCTGGTTGTCGAGTTCATATTCATTAGGCGCATAAAATTAATCAATCGATTGATTAACTTTATGGCTAATTTTTCACCTTGTCCAGCGATCGGCGGGAATTTGTTGTGGCAGAGGGGGGATAATTATCTCTTTAAAGATTGGCTCAGCAGTATTTTATGCGCTATGTCACAAAAGCTGCTACACTCCGCCGCTTCATGGCATTGTGGTTTTTGTCATCTGTCACATTATTATCTCCTCGAAAACTACACCTGTTATGGTCGGGGCGGTGCGGAGTTGTTATGTCTTTTGATTCCCTTGGCCTTATCCCGGAAATCTTGCGTGCAGTAGAAGAGCAGGGCTACCGTGAGCCAACCCCTATCCAGCAGCAGGCCATTCCTGCCGTTATGCAAGGTCGCGACCTGATGGCGAGCGCCCAAACCGGTACCGGCAAAACAGCAGGCTTTACTCTGCCGCTGCTGCAACGCCTGGTTGAGAAAGAGCCGCATGCAAAAGGCCGTCGCCCGGTCCGTGCGCTGATCCTGACCCCCACCCGTGAACTGGCCGCGCAAATCGGCGAAAACGTGCGTGATTACAGCAAATATCTGAACCTGCGCTCGCTGGTGGTTTTCGGCGGCGTGAGCATTAACCCGCAAATGATGAAGCTGCGCAGCGGTGTCGATATCCTCGTCGCCACGCCGGGTCGTTTGCTGGACTTAGAACACCAGAACGCCGTCAAACTGGACAGCGTTGAGATCCTCGTTCTGGACGAAGCTGACCGCATGCTGGACATGGGCTTCATCCACGATATCCGCCGCGTGCTGGCAAAACTGCCTGCGCGTCGTCAGAACCTGCTGTTCTCCGCGACCTTCTCGGATGACATCAAAGGCCTGGCCGAAAAGCTGCTGCACAACCCGCTGGAAATTGAAGTGGCGCGCCGTAACACCGCTTCTGAGCAGGTGACGCAGCACGTTCATATGGTCGACAAAAAGCGTAAGCGTGAGCTGCTCTCTCAGATGATTGGTGAAGGCAACTGGCAGCAGGTGCTGGTCTTTACCCGCACCAAACATGGCGCAAACCACCTGGCTGAGCAACTGAACAAGGACGGCATTCGCAGCGCCGCTATTCACGGTAACAAGAGTCAGGGTGCGCGTACCCGTGCGCTGGCTGACTTTAAATCCGGTGACATTCGCGTGCTGGTGGCGACCGACATTGCTGCCCGTGGTCTGGATATCGAAGAGTTGCCGCATGTGGTGAACTTTGAACTGCCAAACGTACCGGAAGATTACGTGCACCGCATCGGCCGTACCGGTCGTGCGGCGGCTACCGGTGAAGCGCTGTCGCTGGTCTGTGTGGATGAGCTTAAGCTGCTGCGCGACATCGAGCGCCTGCTGAAAAAAGAGATCCCACGAATTGCCCTGCCAGGCTATGAGCCGGACCCGTCTATCAAGGCCGAGCCGATTGTCAACGGTCGCCAGAGCCAGGGACGCGGCGGACGCGGTCAGGGCGGCGGCGGTCGTGGTCAACAGCAGCCGCGTCGTAATGACGGTGGCGCACCGAAGACCGGCGCGAAACCGGCCCGCTCTCAGGACGGTAAACCCGCGGGAGAAAAACCGCGCCGTCCTCGTCCGCGCAAACCCGCGGCGAACGCCTGATAACAAGCCCTGCCAGCGTGCAGGGCTTTTTTTTGGGTTTTAGTACGGTGCCGGTTGTTACACCTAAGGCTGAGGGATCCCCACAACATAATACGAGCACGAAATGTCCCCTCGCCCCTGCGGGGAGAGGGCAAGGGTGAGGGGAAACATGCGGCTCTGAAGGTCATTCCGTTCACCTTATGTTCCTTGCTTTTCTATAACGCCAGAACCCGTGAACGTGCCAGGGTGGTTCACCGCCACCACCCTGGCGACCCGGGCTCCCGGCCAGGAAAATCGCCGCTGGCGCGGTCCACTCAGCTTATGCCTTCAGGCTTATCGGGGACGGGCGAAGGAAACGTCCGTGTAAAGTCGCCCTCGCCGCGCATCCCTGCGCGTCGCCCCGGCCTTACGGATACGCTTCGTCGATTTTCAGCCGGACCCAGTCATCGCGGTGACTGTTGTGTTCTCATGGCGCAGTGTTATCGCTGTAAAATGTAATAGTACCGGGGATTCCTCAGCCTCCAGGAAGAGGCCCGACGCAGGGGGAAAGCTTACCCCTGCGTCGGCCTGAACTGCGCTATCCACGCCTGCCGATGTTCGCGTGCCCGCTGCGCCACTCGGGCAACCGGGTCTGAACTAAACCCGTGATAGGCCCCTGGCCAGACATTCATCTCCACCGCCACGCCCGCGCGAATTAACCCTTGTGCAAAGCGAAGGTTCTCATCAAGAAACAGGTCCAGCGTGCCGACGCCGAGCCAGGTGGGCGGCAGGTGAGTCAGGTCCGTTGCCCGTCCGGGAGCGGCATAAGGTGAAACATCCTCAGATCCCGGTTCACATCCCAACAGGGACGCCCAGCCAAAACGGTTATATTCCCGTGTCCAGACAAACTCCCCGGTCACCGGGTTAGGGTTTTCTTCCGTTACCGTGCGGTCGTCAAGCATCGGGAACATCAGGTTTTGAAAGGCGATGTGCGGGCCATTGCGGTCTCGGGCCAACAGCGCAAGCGAGGCCGCAAGTCCGGCCCCGGCGCTGTCGCCCATCAGACCGATATGCTCAGGATCAATACCGAGCACATCGGCCTGTTCGGTCATCCACACCAGCGTGGTGTAACAATCCTCCAGCGATCCTGGAAAAGCCGTTTCGGGCGCCAGTCGGTAATCCACTGAGACAATCACGCAGTCGTGTTGCAGGGCGGTGGCGGCGGTGAGTGAAAGAGATTGTTCCGGGCTACCGAACAGATGCCCGCCGCCGTGAATATGCAAAATGCCCATTCGGTTCTGCCCCGCGGCTTTAGGAGCAATCACGCAGACTCTGACGGCAGGGTGTGCGGGTGAGGCGATAAGCTGTTCGTCTACCGTTAACCCGGCATCGCAAAAATGTTGCACGTTAGCCAGAGCTGCCTGCTGGCGCTGTTGGCGAAGGGCGATGAGAGCGTCTTGTGTCAGGGAGAGGGGGCGGCTATCCGCCAGTGCCGGGCGTAACTCAGGATCGACCAAATTCCAGGTGTTCATCATGTAGCCTTGTCTGTCTTGGTAAGGTTTCTGGAGCGGGAAATCTCCCGCTCCGTCATTACCTTACAGCGTTTCGCCGTTGCTGGCGATAACCTGTTTATACCAGTCAAAGCTACGTTTTTTACTCCGTTTTAGCGTTCCTTTACCGTCATTGTCTTTATCGACGTAGATAAAGCCGTAGCGCTTTTTCATCTCGCCGGTCCCGGCGCTGACGATATCAATCGGCCCCCACCAGGTGTAGCCCATGATGTTGCAGCCATCGGCGATGGCTTCGCCCATCTCACGGATATGCTGGCGGCCATAATCGATGCGCGCGGTATCGTTGATGACACCCTTTTCATCCGGCTCATCCACGCCGCCGTAGCCATTCTCAACTATGAACAGCGGCTTACGGTAGCGGTCCGCCAGCTCGTTACAGACGATGCGAAACCCTTTAGCGTCAATCGGCCAGCCCCAGGCGGTTTTTTCGAGATACGGGTTGTCCTGACCGACGGTGCCTCCGGTGTCGACGCGGAATTCACCGCCTGCCTGGTGCAGCACACTACGGTAGTAGCTAAAGCCGAGATAATCGGACGGATAATCGGCGATTAACGCCAGGTCGCCATCCTCCATCGCCAGTTCAATGTTCTGCTCGCGGAACAGGCGCGGCGTCCAGGCCGGATATTCGCCCAGCATCATTACATCCGAGTAGAACAGCGAGCGGCGGCGCAGTTGCATGGTGGAGAAGATATCTTCCGGGTTGCAGGTGGCCGGGTAGACGGTGCTCAGCGACAGCATGCAGCCAATTTGCGCGTTCGGGATAATCTCGTGGCACAGCTTGTTGGCCAGCGCGTTGGCGACAAACTGATGATGGTTCGCCTGGTACAGCTCCTGCGGCGTGGAGCTGGGGTCAACGGCACCGGTGGCAAAGGGCATGCGGTTCATGTTGTTCAGCTCGTTGAAAGTCATCCAGTATTTGACCTTCTCGCGATAGCGGGTAAACACCACTTCGCAATAGCGGGTGAAGAAGTCCACCAGTTTGCGATTTTTCCAGCCGCCATACTCCTGATAGAGCGCCAGCGGCGTCTCGTAGTGAGAGAGGGTGATCACCGGCTCGATGCCGTATTTCAGCAGTTCATCAAACAGGTCATCATAAAACTTCAGCCCGGCCTCATTAGGCGTGGTTTCATCACCCCGCGGGAAGATACGCGTCCAGGCGATAGAGGTGCGGAAGCATTTGAAGCCCATTTCAGCGAACAGCGCCACGTCTTCTTTGTAATGGTGATAGAAGTCGATGGCTTCATGGCTGGCGTAGTATTTGCTCGGGTCGATGACCGCATCATGTTTACCAGAGGCGATACCGCCGCGTACCACGTCAGAGATGGACGGCCCTTTGCCGTCCACGTTCCATGCACCTTCCGCCTGGTTGGCGGCAATCGCGCCGCCCCATAAAAAATCTTTCGGGAAAACAGACATATCCACTCCTTAATCCGTTAAATCTTCGCCATTGGAGGCGATCACTTTTTTGTACCAGTGGTAGCTCTTTTTCAGCGAGCGCTTTTGGGTACCGTTGCCCATGTCGTCCTGGTCAACATAGATAAACCCATAGCGTTTGGAGATTTGCGCGGTGCCCGCGCTCACCACGTCAATCGGCCCCCACCAGGTGTAACCAAACAGATCCACACCGTCGGCCAGCGCCTCCTGCATCTGCTCAATGTGCAGGCGCAGATACTCAATGCGGTAATCGTCGTCGATTGAGCCATCCGGGTTCACCGTATCCACGGCGCCCAGGCCGTTTTCGGCAATAAACAGGGGCTTCTGGTAGCGGTCATACAGCTGGTTTAGCGCCAGACGCAGCCCTTTCGGGTCAATCTGCCAGCCCCACTGGCTGGTGGGCAGATGCGGGTTACGAATGCCGCCGGTGATCAGGTTGCCTTCGGCCCCTTCCAGCTTCTCCGGATGCGCACTCACGGTGCTGGACATGTAATAACTGAACGACACGAAGTCCACCGGGTGTTGACGCAGGATCTCATCGTCGCCGACCACTTTTTGCAGCGTGACGCCTTTCTCGGCCAACATGCGATCGGTGTACGCCGGGTAGTAGCCATGGGCCTGCACATCGCTGAAGAACAGCGACACGCGCTGCATCTCTTCACAGGCCTGCAAATCGTCGGGGTGACAGGTGTGCGGGTAGAGCATCTGGTAGCTGATCATGCAGCCCACTTGTGAGCCGGGGATGATCTGATGGCAGGCTTTGGTCGCCAGGGCACTGGCCACAAACTGGTGGTGCGCACCCTGGTATTTATCCTGCTCCAGGTGTGGGTTGTCCTCTTCAATGACGCCGACGCTGACATAGGGATGGTGCTTCACGCAGTTAATCTCGTTGAAGGTCATCCAGTACTTCACTTTTTTGCGGTAGCGGGTAAAGCAGGTGGTGGCAAAACGCACGTAAAAATCCACCACTTTGCGGTTCGGCCAGCCATCGTAATCGGTCACCAGCGCCAGCGGCATTTCATAGTGAGATAGCGACACTATCGGCTCGATGCCGTGGGAAAGCAGGGCGTCAAACACCTCATCGTAGAACTTGAGACCGGCTTCGTTAGGCTCACTTTCGTCACCGCGCGGAAAGATGCGCGTCCAGGCGATCGACATGCGGAAGCACTTAAAGCCCATGCCGGCAAAGAGGGCGATATCCTCTTTGAAGTGGTGGTAAAAGTCGTTGCCTTTGCGTTTCGGGTAGTATTTCGTACTGTTCGGATCCTGCGCTTCACGCACCTGCGCGTGGGTCATTCCCAGCCATTGGTCAAGCCAGCGCTCTTTGGGGGTGTTGATGTCAAAGGTGTAGACATCAGAGACGGACAGCCCTTTGCCATCGACGTTCCACGCCCCTTCAAGCTGATTGGCCGCCGTCGCGCCACCCCACAAAAAACCTTCCGGAAATGATTTAGAAAAAGTCATGCGCTTACTCCTCATGCCGCTGATGCGGTCAGTGTCAGAAATTCGTCGCGGCTGGCCACGTCACCCTTCGCTTTAACCGGGCTGATATCGCCGTAGCGTTCGCTGTTGGTCACTACCAGGATGACACTCGGGTCAATGCCTTCAGCCTGTAATGCCGCAAGATCAAAGGTGACCAGCAGGTCGCCCACTTCAATAAACTGCCCGGCGTCGATATGGCTGGTGAAATGTTTGCCGCCGAGTTTCACGGTATCGATGCCGATATGAATCAGGATTTCTGCCCCGGTATCGCTTTGCAGCGCCAGCGCGTGGTGGGTTTCGAACACCGACTCCACTTTGCCGTTAATTGGTGAACGGAGCTCACCGGTGGTGGGGTAAATCGCCAGCCCTTTGCCAAAAATCTCGTCGGCAAAGACCGGATCGCTGAGGGTGTTGAGGGCTTTTAACTCGCCGCTTACCGGGGCAAACAGCTTCTCTTCTGATTGGGCAAGGGGCATCGGGCTGACCCCTGCGACCACCGGCTGGGCGGCTTCTTCAAAACCGATGATGACGGTGATGATGGCGGCACCGACAAACGAGATGGCAATACTGACCAGCGCCCATAAGAAGGTGGGGCCGACCAGGCCCGGAATCCCCGGCAGACCGCTTAAGGCGAAGGCGTAAGTTTTCACCCCCATCGCCATGGCGAATGCGCCGCCGCAGGCCCCGCCAATCAACGCCGCAGCAAACGGGCGTTTATAGCGGATGTTGACCCCATACATCGCCGGCTCGGTGATCCCCATCGCGGCGCTGAAGCTGGTGGTCAGGGCCAGCGATTTGAGTTTTTTATCGCGAGCGCGCAGGAAGACGCCGAAGGCGGCACCGGCCTGCCCGAGGTTGGCGATGTAGAAGAGGATCTTAATCGGATCGAAGCCCATCGTACTGATGTTGTTGATCATGATCGGCACAATCACGTAGTGCATGCCGGTAATGATAATCAGCGACAGTGTGCCGCCCACGACCACGCCTGCCACAATCCCCATGTTCTCTACCATCCAGATAATGCCGCCTGAGAGCGCATTACCGGCATAAATCCCCACCGGACCGATGGCGATAAGAGTGATGGGCGTGACGATGAGCAGGCACAACAGCGGTACAAACATGGTTTTCAGCGGACCGGGCATAAAGCGGTCAACGAGGCGCTCCACATGGCTCAGCAGCCACACCGCCAGCAGAATGGGGATCACCGTCGAGGCGTAGTTCACGGTCGGAACCGGTAAGCCGATAAAATTGACCGGTCCTCCGGCTTTGAACAGCGCCTGGACCGCCGGATGAAAGAGCGTGGCGGTCAGCGCCACCGCCACGTAGGGGTTGGCGCCGAATTTCTTCGCCGCGCTGAAGGCCAGGGCGAAGGGCAGGAAGTAAAAGACGCCATCACTCACCGCCAGCAAAATTTGATAGGTTTGGTTGCTGGTATCTGCCCACTTCATCGCGACCATCAACGCAAGCAGCCCTTTCAGTATACCGGCCCCGGCAATGGCGGGAATAATGGGTGAAAAAATGCTCGACAGACCTTCCAGAATCATCGAGACGGGGTTACGCCGTTTGGTCGGGCGCGCGGCGTTATCCAGCGTCGGTAACTGGGCGAGAAGGGCATTGCATAAGGGGTCGACGTCGTTGCCAATAATGAGCTGGAACTGGTCGCCGGAGATATTGACCCCCATGACGCCATCAAGCGCTTCGAGGGCAGCACGGTCAGCCTTGTCGTTGTCTTTAAGCAGAAAACGCAGGCGGGTAATGCAGTGAAACAGCGAGAGTACGTTTTCTTTGCCGCCAATCCTGTCGATGATTTGGCGAGCCGTGTCCTGATAGTTCATAAAAATTCCTCCAGACTGAAGTCAAAAGCCGACTTCATCCACAATGACCGATCTGCATCGGGACCTTGTTTCCTCTGGGGTTTGCCTGATCTACCCGTCTATTTAGGGTATGAACAGTAACAAGCCTGGATGGAATTTATACGCTTCATCCTTCGGGCTACAGATGCGTTGGCTTTCCTCGTTCACCCCAGTCACTTACCAATGTAAGCTCCTGGAGATTTACTGCGTCGCCGCCTTCCTATAGCCCGAATTATTTTGCGTATAACTTAACATTTTAAACTTTCCCTGCGTCGGGCACCGTCCGCTGCACAATATTTTCAATGTGCACCGTCAGGTAGAGCTTTTCCGAGTTGCTCATGGTGTGGTGATAATTCTTGCTGACAAACTCATTCATTGCTTCAACGCATTTCAGCGTGGCCTGATAGCGCCGCTGCACAAGCGCAAAGAACTCTTCGTCATCATTATTTATCACCACTCCATCAATCACCCGTTGGGCAAAAAACTTCAGATGCGTAATAAACCGCTGGTAATTCAGGCTGTGCTCATCAAGCGGAATATTAAAAAAGTATTTAACGATGTTCTGTAACTGATAAATAAGCCGCGTAATCTGCGCGGTTTTTCCCATGGTATCATTGAGACCCGCATTCACAATATGCAAGGCGATGCTGCAGGCTTCACTGTCAGGTAACAGCGTGCCGGTGCGAGCGACAATCATCCCCAGCGCCTGGCGGCCAATGGCGTATTCAGCAGTGTAAAAATGGCGAACTTCCCACTCCAGTGGATTGGGTAAAATTTCATTGTTTTGTTGGCGTTGCAGAGCAAAATGCAGGTGATCGGCTAGGGTGACATATAGCCCCTCGCTGAGTTTGTGTTTGAGTACACTGCGGGCGTGGCTAATGATATCGGCAGTAATTTGCAAAATATCCACCGGCACTTCGCTGACCAGGTCTTTAAAACGTGCAGAAATCTGTGAATCTTCCAGACGGAATATTTTATCAATGGCGTCACGATCGATGCTGGCACCGTTGTGGGTATTAAACCCCAGGCCGCGCCCGGTTAATATCACCTCCAGGCCATCTTCATCCACTGCGCTGACAACATTATTATTTAATATTTGTTTGACCAGCATCGCCAACTCCTGAAAACAAAAACGGGCAAGACGTAAATACAGATATGGGCGGATTTTGCCCCTCAGTCTGCATTTAGGTTTTGCCCGATAGTCGGTAACAAGCGTAATGCAGTTAAAACCTAGCACCGTGAAAAAAAATATTCAATGCGACAAAAGGACTTGAGTACATTCATATGCCAAATTGTGATCCGGTCTGCGAAAACCAGTCCGGTAAGTGAAAATGCTGATGAGGGACAAACGTTGTCACTTTGCCCGGCTGTCGCTACCATACCGGAATGAAAGAGGGAGTTGCGCCAATGATCGACAAACATTCCACCGTGCCAGTCTATTTACAGCTTGAACAATACCTTACCGGGAAAATCGCCGCCGGTTCGCTTAAGCCTGGCGATGTGATTCCTTCTGAGAATGAACTCTGTCAGCAGTTTGCCATTTCCCGGATGACGGCGCGTAAAGCGGTGGACTACCTGGTGCGTCAGGGCAAAGTGGAACGTCGCCGGGGGCAGGGGACGTTCGTGGTGCAGTCGGGCAAAAACGTGCGCATCTCTCTGCCGCTGGATCGCCATCTCTCCTCCAGTGAAGCGACGCTCGGCCTTGACGAACCTGTGGTAAATCGCTTGATCTGCCTGTATCGCCAATCCGCGTCTAAAGAGATCGCCGAGAAGCTGCGGATTGCACCTGACAGTGAGGTGTGGTTTATGCAGCGTCTGCGTCTGGTGGGTGACATTCCGTTTGTTTTTGAACAGTCCTGGATGATCATTCAGCCTTTTGCCGATCTCAGTGAGGCGGATCTTAACCGCTCGAAATATGCCTACGTCAGCCGTAAAGGCTTCACTGTCGAGCGCTCGGAAAAGGAGATCCGCGCAGAGCTGCCGTCGCAAAATGTGCGCGATATGCTGGGGATTAACCGCGATGAACCCGTGCTCCACGCCACCTCCATCGCCTTTCTGCGCGATGATATCCCCTTTGAAATTTCAGAGATTTATTATAACCAGCAGCACTATCGCTTTACCTTAACCGCTGCCCGCCCCTAAAACCGGCAACGTCTTAACTTTGTGATCGTTGCCGCGTTTTAAAATGAGTGGGCTAGACAACTATACATTCACCCTGGCTATACTCAGTCCCATGTTCAGCCAGTACCCAAAGGAAAATAACAATGAGTCGGACGGGTGAGTTTCTTCAGGATTTAGGAAAGGCATTGATGATGCCCATTTCCGTGATCGCAGCAGCGGGGATATTCCTCGGTCTGGCGGCAGCATTACAGAACCCGGCTATCGTCGGCGAAAGCATTATTCATGCGGAAGTGATGCAGCAGATTATTGGCTTTATTCGCAAAGTAGCGGGGGCGCTATTTGGTAATCTGCCGTTACTGTTTGCCATTGCTGCGGCGATTGGGCTGGCGCGTGATGAAAAACCTACTGCGGCCCTGGCAGCCGTTATCGGTTTTATTACCTTCCACGTTGGCGTTAATTACAGTTTGCTGGCGCAAGGCTTAACACCGCAAACCACTTCGGTAGCTGCACTTATTGAGAAAGGTTATAGCCAGACCGAGGCGGTGATGTATTCCGCCGAGTTTGCCTCAACCTTAGGGATATTTTCCTATCAAATGAGCGTGCTCGGTGGGGTGATTTCTGGCCTGGTCACCGTCATTCTCCACAACCGTTTTTATACGATTAAACTCCCGGCGGCCATCGCCTATTTTGGTGGTCGCCGCTTTGTCCCGATTATTACCGTGATTGTTCTGCCGATTGTCGGCGTGCTGATGTCGCTGGTCTGGCCCTATATTGCTAACGCTATTATCCATCTTGGGCAATTTATTGGAGAGTCCGGTCCCTTTGGTACGTTCATTTATGCCTTCACTGAACGCATTCTTATTCCAACTGGCTTGCATCATATTCTGAATGAGACCGTGCGCTTTACCCCCGTCGGCGGCATGGTTCATGTGGATAATGAAAGTGTGATTGGTGCGCTCTCCATCTTCAATTATGCCCTCGCGCACCCAGGCGCGCTGGCAGACGATATCGTGCGTGAAGCGACCCGCTTCCTCGCGCAGGGGAAAATCCCGGTCATGATGTTCGGGCTGCCTGCTGCGGCGCTGGCCATTTACCGTTGTGCAAAGCCTGAACATAAACAACGGGTTAAGGCGCTGATGATGGCCGGTGCGCTTGCCTCCTTTACCACCGGCATCACCGAACCACTGGAATTCAGCTTTATCTTTGTTTCGCCGCTGCTGTTTTTATTTCATGCAGTGATGTCCGGTCTCTCTTTTGCCAGCGCGCAATTGCTGGACGTGATGATCGGCAATATCCAGGGCGGGCTGATTGATTTTATTGTCTTCGGCGTGTTGGGCGGTGCCAAAACCCATTGGTGGTTTGATCTCCTGCTCGGGTGCATTTGGGCACCGGTTTATTACTTCGCCTTCAAATGGATAATTTTACGCACCAACGCCAGAACCCCAGGGCGCGAAGAAGAGGACATGGCTTCGCCGGTAGCGAATGAAACACCCGCAGGCGATGCCGCCACCGAGCAAATTATTGCGGGCCTTGGCGGTCGGGAAAATATTCAGAACGTTGACTGCTGCTTTACCCGACTGCGCGTGAAAATTAATGACATGCAAAAAGTTGATGAGAAACAGCTTAAGCAGAGCGGGGCCAGCGGTTTTGTCCGCGCGACGGAAAACGATATTCAGGTTATTTACGGCCCGCAGGTCGAAAGTATTGCCAGTGCCGTAAAACAGCATTTACTTGTTCAACAGACGCAATAAGAGAACAGATGATATGAAAACATTTAATATTGTATTAGTCGGTGGCGGTTCCACATGGACACCGGGATTATTAAAAGCCCTCTGCAAACTCAAAGAGCGTCTGCCATTAAAAAAACTGGTGATGTTCGATGTGAATGAAGAGCGCCAGGCCGTTATTGGCGAATATGCCAAAGTGCTTTTCCGTGAAGAGTATCCGGAGCTGGAATTTGTTTATACCGGGGATGAGAACGTGGCTTTCACCGATATGGATTTCATCTTCTGTCAGATGCGTACCGGCGGCTATGCGATGCGCGAGAAGGATGAAAAAATCCCACTGAGCCTGGGCGTGATCGGCCAGGAAACCTGTGGCGCCGGTGGGTTTGCCTACGGTATGCGTTCCATTCGCGACATGATTGCATTAGTGGAAAAAGTGCGTGCGCGTTCGCCGCGAGCGTGGATCCTGAACTACACCAACCCGGCGGCGATTGTGGCCGATGCGTTGAATAAACGTTTTCCCGACGACGATCGCATCCTCAATATCTGCGATCAGCCGGTAAACCTGCTGCGCTCCTATGGGCGTTTGTTAAACCGCGACCCGGCAACGTTTGATCCGGTCTATTTCGGGCTTAACCACTTCGGCTGGTTTACCCACTTGTATGACGAGAATGGCCACGATCTGGCACCGGAGCTAAAAGCGTACATCGCGAAGAACGGCTTTATTCCGGCGGATGCCGAGCAGCGCGACCAGTCCTGGCTTGATACCTACGCCGCAGTGGCGGATATGCTGCGTGACTTCCCGGATTATCTGCCCAACACCTATCTGCAATATTATCTCTACCCGGAGTACAAGTTCTCCAAACTGGACCCGAACTTTACCCGCGCCAACGAGGTGATAAACGGTCGTGAAAAACGGGTATTTGATGAGTGCCGAACCGCGGTCGCCGAAGGAACCACCCGTAACGTCCATGTGGTGCACAATGATGCCCACGGCGACATGATTGTTGAGCTGGCGGAAGCTATCGCCTTCAATCTGAAGAAAAAGTTCATCGTGATGGTGCCAAATAACGGTCTGGTAGAGAATCTGGATGACGACGTAATGGTAGAGCTGACGGCGGAAGTGGGCAGCAACGGTCCGCGTCCATACGGGGTGGGGAAAATCCCGACCTTCTATAAAGGGATGATCGAGCAGCAGTTTGCCTACGAGCGCCTGACGGTGGAGGCCTGGTTTGAGGGGTCGTATACCAAAGCGTTACAGGCACTGACGCTGAACCGCACGATTATTGATGCGAAGAAGGCACGCAAGGTGTTGGATGCGTTGATTGAGGCGAACAGGGAGTATTGGCCGGAATTGAAATAGGATGCCCAACGCCAGGCGTTGCATTCTGGCAGAGAATCTTTTTGTTGTGTGGAATTGTTCCGTTCACTTTAGGTTTGGTGTTTCCGGGGTGCTTCTTCACACGTGAACGTGCAAGGGAAGCTCGCCGCCGCTTCCCTTGCATCCCAGGCTCCCGGCTCCGAAAATCGCCGCTTCGCGGTCCATGACGCTTATGCCGTCTGACTTTCGGGTCGGGGACCAGCCTGCATCCCTGCAGGCTATCCCCTCCGCCCGCATCCCTGCGTGCGGCCCCGGTCAGCCGTCAACGCCTCATCGATTTTCAGCCGGACCAGCAAACCCTCGCTGCAAGATAGTGCATCAAAGAAGATTTTTTTGCTTTTAACCCTGCGCAAAGAGGGTCAGGTGTGGTGGGTCCGGCTGAAAATTGGCGACGTGTTTACGTAAGGCCGGGGGAACCCGCAGGGATGCGGGTTCAGGGCGTGAGTTACATGGATGTAACGTCTCGCCCGACCCGATAGCCTGAAGGAAAAAGCGGAGCGGACCGCGAAGCGGCAATTTTCCTGGCCGGGAGCCTGGATTGTTAAGGAGGCGGCGGAGAGCCTCCTTAACACGTTCACGGGTAATGAGACTTCAGATGAACAATGAACTTAAAGTGAACGGAACAATACCACCGAGCGAAAATGCGCTTTCAGGTGTACAGAGCCATTCCATCGAGCAAACAGATTTCTTCTACACTAAGACTCCCCCCATTTTTTCGATCCCCTTTCCAGAACCAGAAAAAGCATTACCCCTGAAACGCAAAAAAGTGCCACAATAGTGTCTGTTTATACAGTGTTTCAGGTTTGCCGATGGCCCTCACCGCTGCGCTAAAAGCGCAAATTGCCGCCTGGTATAAGGCGTTGCAACAACAGATCCCGGATTTTATTCCTCGAGCCCCGCAGCGGCAGATGATTGCCGATGTGGCGAAAACGCTCGCCGGAGACGAAGGGCGGCATCTGGCGATCGAAGCGCCCACCGGCGTCGGTAAGACGCTCTCGTATCTGATTCCCGGCATTGCGATTGCCCGGGAAGAGCAGAAAACGCTGGTAGTCAGCACCGCTAACGTCGCCCTGCAGGATCAGATCTTCAGTAAAGATTTGCCCCTGCTGCGCAAAATCATCCCCGATTTACGCTTCACCGCCGCCTTTGGACGCGGACGTTATGTCTGCCCGCGTAATCTGGCCGCGTTGTCGAGTACCGATCCTACCCAACAGGATCTGCTGGCCTTTCTGGAAGATGAGCTGACGCCGAATAATCAGGAAGAGCAAAAGCTCTGTGCAAAGCTGAAAGGATCGCTGGATAGCTATAAATGGGACGGCCTTCGCGACCATACCGACCAGCCCATCAGCGACGATCTCTGGCGCCGTCTGAGCACGGACAAAGCCAGTTGTCTGAACCGCAACTGCCATTACTATCGCGAATGCCCCTTCTTTGTGGCGCGTCGTGAAATTCAGGAAGCGGAGGTGGTTGTCGCGAACCATGCGCTGGTCATGGCCGCGCTGGAAAGTGAAGCGGTGCTCCCCGAGCCTAAAAATCTGCTGTTGGTGCTCGATGAAGGCCATCACCTGCCCGAGGTTGCCCGTGATGCGCTGGAGATGAGTGCCGAAATCACCGCGCCCTGGTTTCGCCTGCAGCTCGATCTGTTCAGCAAGCTGGTGGCGACCTGCCTTGAACAGTTCCGGCCGAAAACCACGCCGCCGCTGGCGAACCCGGAACGTTTCAATGCTCACAATGAAGAGCTTTACGAGCTTATCGCCTCGCTGAACACTATTCTGGATCTCTATCTTCCGGCGGGTCAGGAAGCGGAACATCGCTTTACCATGGGAGAACTGCCGGAAGAGGTGATGGTGATTTGCCAGCGGTTAGCCAAACTCACCGAGATGCTGCGTGGACTCGCGGAGCTGTTCCTTAACGATCTCAGCGAGAAAACGGGCACCCATGACATCGTGCGTCTGCACCGGGTACTGTTGCAAATGAACCGGGCGCTGGGCATGTTCGAGTCCCAGAGTAAGCTCTGGCGGCTGGCTTCTATGGCGCAGGCCTCAGGGGCACCGGTCTCAAAATGGGCGACGCGCGACGTGCGCGACGGCCAGATACACCTCTTCTTCCACTGCGTGGGGATCCGCGTCAGCGATCAGCTGGAAAAACTGCTCTGGCGCAGCGTGCCGCATATTGTTGTCACTTCCGCGACCCTGCGATCGCTGAATAGCTTTTCACGCCTGCAGGAGATGAGCGGTCTGAGAGAAAAAGCGGGCGATCGCTTTGTGGCGCTGGACTCGCCGTTCAATCACGTTGAGCAGGGCAAAATCCTCATCCCGCAGATGCGTCATGCGCCGCTGATGGAAAACGAAGCGGAACACCTCGCTGAAATGGCGGCTTACTTCCGTGAACAGGTGGAGAGTAAAGCGCATTCGGGCATGCTGGTCCTGTTCGCCAGCCAGCGGGCAATGCAGCTCTTTTTGACCTTCGTGACGGATTTACGCCTGCTCCTGCTGGTGCAGGGCGATCAACCGCGTTACCGACTGGTGGAACTGCACCGTAAACGCATTGACGAGGGTGAGCGCAGCGTACTGGTGGGTTTACAGTCCTTCGCTGAAGGGTTGGATCTCAAAGGCGATTACCTGACGCAAGTGCACATTCATAAAATCGCTTTTCCACCCATTGATAGCCCGGTAGTCATCACCGAAGGCGAGTGGTTAAAAAGCCTCAACCGTTACCCCTTTGAAGTGCAGAGCCTGCCAAGCGCCTCTTTTACATTGATACAACAGGTGGGGCGCTTAATCCGTAGCCACAGCTGCCGCGGCGAGGTGGTGATTTACGACAATCGCTTACTGAGCAAAAGCTACGGTAAACGGCTGCTCGACGCGCTGCCGGTTTTTCCTATTTCACAACCTGATGTACCAGACGTTATAGTGAAGAAACCAAAGCAAAGCCGCCGTAAGCGCCGCTGAAAATGTGAGTCAGTGAGGAGTGTCGATGGATTACCGCAAAATCATTAAAGAGATTGGCCGGGGAAAAAACCACGCCCGCGATCTGGATTTTGACACCGCCCGTGGATTGTATTCCCGTATGTTGAGCGGCGATGTCCCGGATCTGGAACTGGGCGGCATCCTGCTGGCCCTGCGAATTAAGGGTGAAGGCGAAGCGGAAATGCTCGGCTTTTATGAAGCGATGCAGCAGCAGACTATCCGCCTGACGCCGCCTGTGGCAAAACCAATGCCGATTGTCATTCCTACCTATAACGGCGCGCGGAAACAGGCGAACCTGACGCCACTGCTGGCAATCCTGCTCAATAAACTGGGGTTTCCGGTGCTCGTTCATGGGGTGAGCGTCGATCCTACCCGCGTGGTCAGTGAAACCATCTTCGCCATGCTCGGGATTGAGGCTACGCTCCATGCCGGTCAGGCACAGGCGAAACTTGAGGGTCACCAGCCGGTGTTTATGCCAGTCAGTGCGCTCTGCCCGCCACTGGAGAAACAGCTTTCACTACGCTGGGTTATGGGCGTGCGTAACAGTGCTCATACCCTGGCAAAACTGGCTACCCCGTTCGAGAAAGCGGCCGCCCTGCGTCTTTCCAGTGTCTCTCACCCCGAATATGTTGCACGAGTCGGTAAATTTTTTGCCGATATCGGTGGTCGTGGTCTGTTGATGCACGGCACGGAAGGGGAGGTGTATGCCAACCCGCAGCGCTGCCCGCAAATCAATTTGATTGATGCTGAGGGTTCACGCGTGCTCTTTGAACGTCAGGATGCCCAGGCGCAGGCGGTGTTACCGACAGCGAAGGATCCGGAAACGACAGCGCGCTGGATTGAGCACTGCCTGTCCGGGCGCGAACCCATACCGGAATCGCTGAAAATCCAGATGGCATGTTGTTTAGTGGCGACGGGGGAGTGCGAGTCTCTGGATATCGCTCTGGCGCACATTGCGCAAAGCTTCTGATCGAGAGGAAAAAAAAAGCCCGTCTCATCACTGGACGGGCCAAAAAAGGGTAACAACAACAGGGTCAATGAGGGGTGGAGCATCCGTCAGAGGGTAAGCTAACGGGGTAAATCAGTTTCGGTTACTTGTAGATAACCGCGGTGCCGCTCAGCTTGTTGCTGGTATTCGCGGAGGTGATGCTATAACCGGTTGCGCCAGCCGCAGCCGCTTTCTCAGCCAGTTGCGCTTCCAGACCGTCCAGCGTCGTTGCGCCGTCCGCAGAAACCACACCAATTTTGTTCATACCCTGCGCCTGTGCTGGGTTAATGGCTTGTGCCGCGAAGGCGCCAAAGGACAGGGTGGAAAGGGCAATAGCAGCTACAGCATATTTGATGGTTTTCATGGTTAATCTCTCGCAGGTTATTCTGTTTAGGGGACGATGTTCCGTCGATGTGATAAGTATCACAGTATTTAACGAGCAAGAAAATCTAAGAGAATTGACGACCTTGTTTAAAAAAATTGAACAATAAATAAGTCAATGAATTTAATGTGATTTATTTATGCGGTATATGCATTTTGCCGTTGCGCTGCGTGGCGACAATTTTTTCGGCACAGATTGCTACTTTTTATTGCGGTAACTGTGCGCACAAACGAAACCGCTTGCGCTGAATTCAGAGGTAAAGAACAGTCAACGAAGCTGGCTATCTTTCGATCCTCTGCGATTATATCCTGCATGTGTAGAGTTATGTAAATCTTTCTGCTGCTGGCATTGCAGACAGAAACGCACGCCCGGTATTGCTTTGCGGCGTGCTTCTGGAATCGGCTCGCCACACTCTGCACACTCCTTCAGGCTTTCTCCTTTCGGCAGATCGTTACGCGCGCGTGCGACCGCATCTTCAATGGTGCTGTCGATCTGATCCTGTACTGCACCGTCATTTGCCCAACCGGAAGCCATCATCATCACCTTATACGTTGATCATTCATAAGATGAATATTGCGTATATTTTGGTCATTTCAAGCGCCGGACGTAAAAAAGCCCGCAACCGGTGCGGGCTAGCGAAACGGCAAAGGGTTAGCGATCGTCCGGGCGACGCATGTCGAAGCGCTGGGCCTCGGTAATGGTGTAATAGGCTGTCGGGCCACCGGCACGCAAAATGGGCTGGGCTTTTGCCGTCTGGTAAATGCCGTTCTCCAGCAAAGATTCATCAATATGAATCGCAACGGCTTCACCCAGCACCAGCCAACTGTCCAGCGCTTCACCGTTGGCTTTGGTAAGCTGGATGCACTGTGACAAACGGCACTCAAAATGCACCGGGCTTTGTGCCACACGCGGTGCTTTAACCAGACGGCTGGCAAGCGGCGTCAGGTTGCCAAATGCAAACTCATCTTCCCCATGCGGCAGGGACGCTGAGGTCTCATTCATACGCTCGGCAAGCGGACGGGTGGCAAGGTTCCAGACAAATTCTTTTGTTTCAACGATATTGCGCACGCTGTCTTTCCAGCCGCTACTGGCGAAGCCAATAATCGGTGGGCGATAATTAAAGCAGTTAAAGAAGCTGTAGGGGGCCAGATTTTGCTGGCCGCTGCCGTTTACCGAGGAAATCCAGCCGATAGGGCGAGGGCCAATAATGGCATTCAGTGGGTCGTGCGGCAGGCCGTGGCCCTGAGCGGGTTCATAAAAATACATGGTGATTCCCTGAATGATGAGAGTTTCTTTAACCTCACTTATTTACCCTGCCGCCGTCAACGGGTATCTTACGCCGCTGCCAACAGGAGAATGCCATGAACGCCCAGAAGCCGGGTTTGCACCCACGTAACCGCCATCACAGCCGCTATGATCTCGACACACTCTGCGAGAAGACCCCGTCATTGCGCGACTTTATTACGACTAACCCGGCGGGAGAACCCACGGTTAACTTTGCTGACCCTCAGGCAGTAAAAGCCCTTAACAAGGCGCTGTTGGCCCATTTCTATGGGGTTAACGAGTGGGATATTCCGGCGGGCTTTTTATGCCCGCCCGTTCCCGGTCGTGCGGACTATATTCACCATCTGGCGGACTTGCTGGCAGAGAATAACGACGGAACCGTGCCTTCACAGGCCAGCATTCTGGATGTCGGCACCGGCGCGAACTGTATCTATCCGCTGATTGGCGTTCACGAATATGGCTGGCGTTTTACCGGCAGTGAAGTGAGTCAGGAAGCGCTAACCAGTGCGCTGGCTATCGTTAACGCCAACCCTGGGCTGACCCGTGCCATTCGTCTGCGTCGTCAAAAAGATTCCACACTGATTCTGCCCGGCATTATTCATAAAAATGAGTTCTTTGATGCCACCCTCTGTAACCCTCCGTTCCATAACAGCGCCGAAGCCGCAGCAGAAGGCGGTGCGCGTAAGCGTCACAATCTGGGTCTGAGTAAAGACAGCGAAGCTAACTTTGGTGGCCAGCAGCAGGAATTGTGGTGTGAAGGCGGGGAAGTGGCGTTTATCAGTAAAATGATTGATGAAAGCAAACAGTTTGCCCGGCAGGTTATGTGGTTCAGTTCACTGGTTTCCCGTGGCGACAACCTGCCGCTGTTGTACCGTGCGTTAACCGAGGCCGGTGCTGTCAAAGTGGTGAAAAAAGAGATGGCGCAAGGGCAGAAACAGAGCCGTTTTATCGCCTGGACCTTCATGGATGACGCCCAACGCAAACGCTGGGCGAGCACCCGTTTTAAAGGCTAAGGTTACAACGTCGGTTCCGCAGGCGGTTGCGGTAAGGTCACTGCCTGCTGCTGAGCACCTGGCGTGGGCAGCATTTGATAGGTTTGCACCGGCGGACGCACGTCTGCCAGGTCGAAATGCTTTTTCACCATGCTGTCGAGGGCAAAGCGCACCGACCACTGTTTCAACGGCAGCGTAGTAAAGGTCACACGGATCGTGAACGCCGTATTGGTGAGGCCCACGATCCCCACGAAGGTGGGCTCGCCGATGATCAACCCGCGAATATCTTCCATTTCCATTAATTCTGTCACCGCGTCGGCCAGGGCTTTTTTTGCCTTCTCCGCATCTTCATGACGATCAACATCATAGTTGGCGACGACCGAACCAATACCGCGAACAAAGTTGGCAAAAGTGGTTATCGATGACCAGGGAATGATGTGATAAGCCCCGGTATCCTGCCGTACGCCTACCGAGCGTATCGACATCCGCTCCACCGTCCCGGTTAACGGACCAATTGTTACCAGGTCGCCGGTATTCATGCCGTTTTCAAACTGGATGAAAATACCGGTGATGATATCTTTCACCAGGGTTTGCGAACCAAAGGAAATGGCTAACCCCAGCGCCCCGGCCCCCGCCAGCAATGGCGCGATATTCACGCCAATCTCCGAGAGCACAATCATGATGGTGATGGTACTGATGACAACCGCCAGCGCGTTGCGGAATAACGTAAGCAACGTGCGGGTACGCGCACTGGGGAGCGGACGACCGTGCACATCGAGCGCCAGACGGTTTTCGATGAGGCTCGCCAGCAGCGTCCAGCCCACCGCCGAGAAGAAGAGGATAAGCGCAATGCGAATCAGGATATCGACCGCTTTTTCTCCCGCTCCGTAAGTCAGCCAGGACCAGAAATCGAACAAACCCCAGGCGCTCAGTAGCAACAGCACGGTGACGCAGACCACAAGGATGCGTGCAGCTTTTAATGCGGTGGAGAGCCAGCCGTTAAGGCGTTTTTGTAGCTCCGGGTAATTGCGCTGGGTTTCCACAGAGAGGGTGATGGTTTTGGTTATCCAGCGTGACAGCATACCGGAGAGGAAAGCGGCAATACTGAGGATAGCCAGACTGCTCACCGACGCGCCCATCATAAATTTCAGGCTGTTGCCGGGGTCGAACAGCGAGAAGAAGAACAGCACAATAAAATAGGCGCTGGCGAGCCAGTGCCACACGACGGCAAAGGCCCGTATAAACAAGCTAAAGAAGGCCAGTGAACGATCGGCAAGGGTGTTGAGATTACGCTGTATGGCTTTTTTATTATGGAAAATCAGGTACAACGCCCAGATAGTGATAAAGAGCATGATGATGACATTCGCCAGCGCACCCACCTGAACGTTCACCTGATTAGAGATGATAGGCACAGCAACCAACAGTCCGTAACCGATCAGGCTGCTCAGCGCGCTCAGGCGCAGGTGCCAGTAGCGGGCAGTCTCATCGCTAATGCGAAAGGGGCGCAGCTCAGGGATCCGTGGGCAAAACACCAGCCGGAGAATGGCTTTAAAAAACTCAATCAGGGCAAACGCATTCAGGAACAAGCTTTGCTGAAAGGCAATGGTGCGGTTGCCGTTATTGAGGTTTGCGCTGAGTACCTGTCCGACAAACAGCGTCAGCGCCAGCAGCAGTAAATCGATAATGAACGCGCCAATAATCATCGACGGAAGCTGAAGCCAGTTATGCTTTTCACGATTTTTATGCCGTCCCCACTGACCCATTTTACGGTACAACGGCATCGCCGCCAGCCGCACCAGGAACCAGAAGGCAAAGACCAGCCCGGCTAACACCAGAAACCAGGTCGCCGCCGTGTAAAAAGTTTGCGCATTAAAGGCCTTATGCGGCGAGCCGGTAATATTACGATAGAGCTGGGCAAAGCGTGACGAGAGCGCCTCTCCATAATAGCCGCTGACCTCGGTGACTTTTTCCAGCACCGTTTTTTGTTCAGCTATCGCAGGGGGAGTAATAAGCGGGACGGGCTCTTGCGGCGGTGTGGTGGCAACTTTACGTAACTGGTCGATGAGCTCCTGACGGGATTGTTCATTATCCAGTACGTCTGCAAGTGCTGCATAGGCCGCTTTTTTTTGCTCGACGTCCGGTTCAGGGGTGGCAGCGGGGGTTTCTGTACTTGTTGCGCCGGTGGTGACCCCCGGAATGGCAACGGCCTGCACTGACGAACAGAACAGGCTGGCGAGCAGCAGCAGGATCCACGGCACGGTGTTCTCCATTAAAAACAGTAGCAAAATGATAAGTATAGATGGCAAGCAGGGCAGGGGAGGATTTGGGAAAATTCTGGCGTAAAAAAGCCGGGCGAACCCGGCTTAGCGTGCGATCGGCAAAAATCAGGAGACGTGCTGCAGGAACTCTTGCAGACGCGGGCTCGGCGGATTTTCAATCAATGCTTGCGGATTACCATCTTCGGCAATGCGCCCTTTATCAATAAAAATCAGGCGGGAAGCCACTTTCTCAGCAAAGCCAATTTCGTGGGTGACGATAACCATGGTCATCCCTTCTTCGGCCAGATCCTGCATGACTTTCAGAACTTCATGACGCAGTTCCGGGTCAAGCGCGGAAGTCGGCTCATCAAACAGCATCATTTTAGGCTTCACCGCCAGCGCACGGGCGATGGCCACACGCTGTTGCTGACCACCGGAAAGCTCAGAAGGGTAGTGATGGGCGCGCTCCGCAAGGCCGACTTTAGCCAGCAGCTCTTTTGCCAGTTTCTCCGCATCCGCTTTTTTGGCGCCACGGACACGCAGCGGGCCAAACATCACGTTTTCCAGCGCGGTCAGGTGTGGGAACAGATAAAACTGCTGGAACACCATGCCCGCTTCCTGGCGGATAAGGCGATCGTCCACCTTCGGGTCATTAACCTTCAAACCATCAACAATCAGCTCACCGCTGGTGATCTCTTCCAGCTTGTTAATGCAGCGCAGCAGCGTGGATTTACCGGAGCCGGATGGGCCGATAATCACGACGACTTCGCCCTGAGTGATGTTCAGGTCGATATTGTGCAGCACCTGAGTTTGCCCAAAGTGCTTGGAGACATTCTTAAATTCAATCACAGGATTTTCATCCTTCTTTCAAGGCGGCGCAGAACAAAGCTCAGTACCAGCGTAATAATCAGATAAACAACGGCTACGGCGCTCCAGATTTCCAGCGCACGGAAGTTACCCGCGATGATCTCCTGGCCCTGACGGGTCAGCTCAGCCACCCCGATCACGATAAACAGCGAGGTATCTTTGATGCTGATGATCCACTGGTTACCCAGCGGCGGCAGCATACGGCGCAATGCCAGCGGCAGGATCACGTGGCGAATGGTTTCACCGCGGGATAACCCCAGGGCCAGCCCCGCTTCACGAAAACCTTTATGAATAGAGAGAACGGCACCGCGGGTAATTTCTGCGATGTAGGCACCGGAGTTGATCATAATAGTGACCACTGCGGCGCTAAACGGGTCGATACGTAAATCGTTGAATGCCATCGGCAGGGCGAAGTAGATAAACATCACCTGAACAACAATCGGGGTACCGCGAATGACTTCGATAAAGACGAGGGCGATATGGTTGGCGATCCAACCGCCGAAGGTGCGTGCGAAACCTGCCGCTAAACCAATAATCAGGCCGCCAACTAAGCCAAGGACCGAGATCCAAAGCGTCATTTTGGCACCTTCAATCAGAAGCGGAATGGCGGGCCAGATGGCACTCCAGTCAAACTGCATGATGAATTCCTGTAAACCGTGGTGGAGATATACAAACACCCATAGCGCCGGGAAACTGGCCTACGGGTGATAAAAATCAGCGTGATTAAGCCCGCTAAGCATAACGTTACCGGGCGAGAACCACGCTAAGACAACATTCTTATTTAGGCTCGGTACCGAACCATTTTTTATAAATTTCGTTGTAAGTGCCGTTATCACGCAGCGTTTTCAGCGCGCCGTTCACTTTGTTGCGCAGATCATCGCTACCTTTCGGGAAGGCAATACCATACTGCTGCGCTTCCAAGGAATCGCCAACTGCTTTGAACTGGCCTTTGCCCGCGGTCTTAATGAAGTAAAGAATGTTAGGCGTGTCATGCAGAACGGCGTCAGCACGGTTGGTGCCCAGTTCCATGTAGGCGTTATCGATGTTCGGGAACTGACGCAGATCTTTGGTTTTGATATTGGCTTTTGCGTAGTCAACGGAACCGGTGCCGCTCTTCACTGCAACCACTTTACCATCGAGATCTTTCACGCTTTTTACGTCGTTATTGTTGGTTTTCACCATCACCAGCAGACCGCTTTTGTAGTAGCCGTCAGAGAAATCGACCGCTTTTTTACGTTCTTCGGTAATGGTGATGCCAGCCAGAGCCAGGTCAACGTTTTTGGTCTGCAATGCCGGGATGATACCGCTGAAGTCCATCGGCTTCAGTTCATAGTCCAGCTTCAGCTCTTTGGCCACGGCGGCCCACAGGTCAACGTCAAAACCGACGTACTTGTCGCCTTGTTTAAATTCGAAAGGAACGAATGCGGTGTCAGTCGCGACAACTAATTTATCTGCGGCCTGGGAAGAAACAGCGAAAGCAAGAGCGAGTGTAGCCAGGGAAAGTTTGAATACAGACTTCATAGTTTTTCCTTTTATATCCACGGGGCAATCCCCTGCGAGAACGTACGCAGTATGAAAAAATCGTGCCAGGTTTACAACCCGTTGTTTTGTAAAGAGGCGGGATTCTGAAATCGCACTATAATGGCTGCCTGCGACATGCATTGCACCAAATTGGGGCTTTGTGCTGGTGCATGCGCATGGCTTGCACATCCTGATGGCAATTTAGCGCGGAAAATCGCCGCTTAACAATCTTTTCATAACAATTTTGTGAAGTGATGATAACAGGAGGGGCGGATTTCAGGCAGGAAAGAAAAAGGAAGTGCACCATAAAAGTGCAAAACCCCTCTACGCAGGGCGCAGAGGGGTCATGTTAACTGCTTATAGATTATTCGATGTTAGATTCAATAAACCACAGGAACTGATCCAGGTCGCGGGACGCAGCGGTGAAAATGTCCGCCGTATCTTCGTCTTTCGCTTCACCAATCGCTTTACGTACATCGTTTGCCACCACCGCGTAGCGGTCAGCCAGCTCTTTCAGGTGGTCCTGCACGCTATGGATGTCCAGCGGATAGCTTTTCAGTGCGGTTTTGCTGTTAATGACCTGCGTGGTCCCGAGCGCCACACCACCCAACTGTACGGCACGCTCTGCCATCGTATCGAGGTGATTTACCAGCGCAGTACGGAAGCCATCCAGCATTTCGTGAACGGCAATGAAGTTTGCGCCACGCATGTTCCAGTGGGCCTGTTTAGTAATCAGTGACAGGTCAATGAACTGGACCACCTGGCGATTCAGCAACTCAATGGTCGCCTTCTTGTCGCTGTCCGATACATCGTTACGGGTATAAAGCAGATTAGACGCTTTCGTTTTTACCAGTTTAGCGGTACTCATAATCTCATATCCTCTTGATGTTAGTGTCCAGGTAATGACTGGGATTAAGTATAGCACCAGATTTCAGAGTGATAATTTGAATATACCTATCGGTCCAATAGTAGGAATATGCCTAATACAATCAAGGATGCTGAATAATAATTATTATCAAGCTGGCGGGCAGGTTTTAATTCATTAACAGTAAGAAACATATTTTAACCATTAATAGAGACAGAGAGCAGCAAGAGATATTTTTACGAGGCGGGCGATTTACCAGATTATTCAGCATGATTGCAATAACCATGCTGAATAATAACCGTTACCCAATGTCTACTTTTTCAACTTTGCTCTCTTTGCGCAGCGTAAGCGTTGAGCCAATCGACGCGATGACGATGCACATTAATGCCATAGTTTGTTGAAGATTAAGGGTTTCTCCCAAAAAAACCATACCTGATATTGCCGCCAGTGCCGGTTCCATACTCATCAGCGTGCCGAACGTGCGCGTAGGAATACGGGTCAGGGCAATCATTTCCAGTGAATAGGGAAGGGCGGTTGACAATATGGCAACGGCAATGCCCAGCGGCAAAATAGACCAGTGCCATAATAACTCTCCCGCCTGCAGCGCACCTAATGGCACAAAAACAATCGCGGCAATTAATGAACCGAGCGCAACGGTCGCGGGGCCGTGATCTTCACCTGCTTTCTGGCCAGTAATAATATACACCGCCCAACATGCGCCAGCGCCTAATGCATAAGCGGCACCGGTTAAATCAACATGGGAAACATCGTCACCTAATGGTAATAAATACCACAGGCCCAGAACAGCCAGCACGACCCACAGGAAATCAATGGCGCGACGCGAACCAAACAGAGCAACAGAGAGGGGACCCACAAACTCCAGCGCCACCGCTATCCCCAGCGGAACCGTCTGCAGTGAGAGATAAAATAAGTAATTCATGGCGCCCAGCGACAGACCATAAAGCACCAGCGGCAAACGCTGTTCACGGGTAAACCTCAGCCGCCAGGGTTTGAAAATCACCACCAGAATCACCGTGCCAAGCGCAATACGCAGCGCCGTTACACCCGGTGCACCCACGAGGGGAAACAGCGATTTCGCCAGCGAAGCACCGCCCTGAATGGAACACATCGCCACTAACAGAACCACTATGGGTAGCCATACCGGCATTTTACGAGATAACCCAGGCATCCTTTCTCCCGTCAATTTGTGTCAAAAGAAGTAAAAGAGTGAGTCTACTTGAATAAGCCCCGGCTGGTTGAGGCTTTGTTGAAAATCACCGGTAAAATCCAGGTACAATAGAACACATCTGGTGGTTAATTAACCTGTTGGATTAGGAATAATCTGGATGAACATATTGTGATGGAACCTTCATAATGGCACGTTCTTTGGCAAAACGACTGTTTAATGAAAGAGTTAGTAAGTCGAGGAAATGTTCTGTTACATCATAGGTCCGGTTAGACATCGTTAATCCCAAAGAGTTTCTTAACAACTTTTGATATATTTAAAACTTAGGATTTACTTGAAGCACATTTGAGGTGGTTATGAAAAAAATTGCATGTCTTTCAGCACTGGCCGCTGTTCTGGCCGTTTCCGTAGGTACTGCTTCCGCTGCAACTTCTACCGTTACCGGTGGTTATGCTCAGAGCGACGCGCAGGGCGTACAAAACAAAATGAACGGTTTCAACCTGAAATACCGTTATGAAGATGATAGCAGCCCGCTGGGTGTGATTGGTTCTTTCACTTACACTGAGAAAGATCGTTTCGAAGACGGCACTTACAATAAAGGCCAGTACTACGGTGTTACCGCAGGTCCGGCATTCCGTCTGAACGACTGGGCAAGCATCTACGGTGTGGTGGGTGTAGGCTACGGTAAATTCCAGCAGTCTGAAGATCAGGTTAAAACTGCAAGCAACAGCGACTACGGTTTCTCCTACGGCGCAGGTATGCAGTTCAACCCAATGGAAAACGTTGCACTGGACTTCTCTTACGAGCAGTCTCGTATTCGTAACGTTGACGTTGGCACCTGGATCGCAGGCGTCGGCTACCGTTTCTAATTCGGTAAGCAATAAAAAATCCGCCTTGATGGCGGATTTTTTTTATCTGCAATACGCGTACAACTTAGCGATTACGTGTTTCGAAAATATCCGTCGCCAGGCGGCTGTAGTCAATTTTCTGTAACTTAAAGTTGGTAACGTAGACTGGCCCGGCTTTTTTCTCAGACATAAACGGGTACGCATTTTTAATCTCTTTCGCACTGATCCCTGTCCACTGTGAGAAGAAGCTCAGGAAATCATTAGCGGAGCGCCGCGCTTTAATCACCCGATGCGTTTTATCGTCGCTCGAAATCACCATGAACGGCACCTGGAAGTTCTGCTGGAACTTGTCGTCATGCGCCAGATACTGCACCTCTTTACCCCGCTCTCTGAAGGTCAATCCATGATCGGAAAAATAGGTAATGGAGAAGCTCTCTCCGCTGTTATTTAACTGCGAATAGAGTTTGCCAAGCAACTCGTCCGTTGCGGTGATGGAGTAGAGGTAGCACGAGGTCTCTTTCGACTGCACAAACTCATTGTATTTGTCGCCCGAACGTTCACAGGTTGAGGGGTGAGAACCCATCAGATGCAAAACGATCAGCTGCGGCTGCGTACGGTGCGTGGAAAGGACCTGAGACGTCATCTTCAACAAATCTTCGTCACGGGTATTTTTATCCGCTTCAAAGTCGCCTTTTTTCAGGAACTGCACTTCGTCAGCGCGTTTTGCGATGCTGGCGATGGCCGTATCGTACTCACCAATCTGGCCCTGGTTGGAGAACCACCAGGTCTGAAAGCCGGCACGGTTCGCGAGGGTGACGAAATTATTCTGATATTCCGGTTTGTCATTGACCACCCGGTTGAGAGTCAACCCAAGGGATTTTTGCGTTGAGCCGCTGGCCGAAATGTAATCCATAAAGAAAGTCCCGTTAGCCTGGCTGGCAAACGGCGTGTTATTCCAGTGGCCCCCAAACGCGCCAACGGCATCGCGGCGCACGCTCTCGCCAATCACCACAACGTAGGTGTGATACTTCGGTTTCACCGCGATCACGTTCCAGGAATCTTTCATGTTGGCAAGCTGAGCCATGCTGGCCTGCTCGTCAATCACACCCTGATTATTGACCACCACATCGCGCACAAAGCGCAGCACCGGAATACCGGTGTCGCGCAGATGCACATCGTAGCCACGGAAATAGTTTTGCACCGGCCCGACAAAATAACAGCCGACACAGAAAACGGCGGCAAGAGAGTCCCATTTTGTCCATGCCACCTTATGTTCCGTCTTACGACGGATCGACACCACGCCGAGGCCAAAAATGATCAACCCAATGGCGTAGTGATACCACGGGAATATTTTCAGAATTTCCGTGGACTCTTCCATATTGGTCGAGTGTAACGCCAGCAGGGTATTAAAGTTTGGCGCGCCATAGGCCTGACCAAACGGATAATAAGAGGCGGCGACCAGCGAGAAGATGCCGACCAGCACTTTTTGCGTGCGCGGCGCATGTCGCCACATCACCCACATAAAGCAGGTCAGCACCACCGCATACAGCACGCTGAATTCGTAGCCGAGGGCGTGATTAATCAGGATGGATTGTAAAAAGTAGAAGCCTGTCCACGGGCTTAGCGCTTGCCCACGGGAGACAAGAGGTTCTTTGATTATTAGGCTCATAGTCACTATCACGAAAACGCCATGTGAACACCCTGGCGTGAGGGTCAATACCTGCCGGACAGTGCGTGGAGAGGGGAGTGGTCCACTTCTGCGAGCCGCAATTTGTGCAGGGCTGCGCAAAGATAAATTGAGCGGCGATGAAGGTCAACACCTGCTAAGGGATTGTTTTGGGAGGAACGCAGCAAATTGCGAAAATAAGGGATAATTAGGGTCGGTGAGGCCAAGTATAACGGGGAATTATGACAAAAAAAATGAAGCGGCGTACCGCGACGCCGCGTTAGTGAGCAGACGTATCGTCTGATTTTGGTTTGCCGTTAATGATGTCGCACAACATGTTCAGCAGCATCAAACGCACTTTGAAGGGGGAGTGACTAAACACGCTCATACACCTCTTAAATTCATTCATGATGGCCTCCTTACTTCTCGATTTCGGCCTGCCCGTTCGTTAAAGCAGCGAACGTTATACATACAGATATAGCATAGGCTATATTGTATAGCTACGGCTAATACGTTAATTTTTTGTGCTGCTTCACGTTTAGTTTACAATGAGCGCTCTCTTATGATGCGGACGTCGCGTCACACCTCAGAGGAAGCACAATGAACCGTCGCGCAGGTAAGCAAACAATAAAAAAAGTGACGCTGGTAAATGTTGAAGAGCATGTCGAAGGATTTCGTCAGGTCCGTGAAGCGCATCGCCGCGAACTGATCGATGATTATGTCGAACTGATTTCTGATTTGATTCACGAAGTGGGGGAAGCCCGTCAGGTTGATATGGCTGCCCGTCTGGGCGTGTCCCAGCCGACGGTCGCCAAGATGTTAAAGCGCCTGGCAACGGTGGGGTTGATTGAACAGATCCCGTGGCGCGGGGTATTCCTGACGCCGGAAGGCGAAAAGCTGGCGCAGGCCAGCCGCGAGCGCCATCAAATTGTTGAAAGTTTCCTGCTGGTGCTGGGCATCAGCCCGGATACCGCCCGTCGCGATGCGGAAGGCATGGAGCATCATGTCAGTGAGGAGACGCTGGAGCGTTTTCGCCTCTTTACGCAACAACACGGGTCACCCTCTGAATGAGCCTGCCGTTTTTTCGTGCGCTACTGCGCGATCGCTTCCTGCATCTCCTGCTTCTGATTGGGATCGTGCTGTGCTTTGCCGTTCCCTTTGCGCCGGAAAAATGGCCCGCTGCCATTGACTGGCACACGATTATTACCCTGAGCGGGTTAATGCTCCTCACCAAAGGCGTTGAGTTAAGCGGCTATTTCGATGTACTTGGGCGGCGGATGGTGCGCCGTTTTCACAGCGAACGCCAGTTGGGCATGTTTATGGTGCTGGCGGCTGCGCTGCTCTCCACCTTCCTGACCAACGATGTGGCACTGTTTATCGTGGTGCCGCTGACCATTACCCTTAAAAAGCTCTGCGAAATTCCGGTTAACCGGCTGATCATTTTTGAAGCGCTGGCCGTCAACGCCGGTTCTCTGTTGACCCCGATAGGGAATCCACAAAACATTTTGTTGTGGGGGCGCTCCGGCAGTTCGTTCCTGGCCTTTATCGGCCAGATGGCCCCGCTGGCCCTGGCGATGATGCTCTCACTGCTGTTCCTCTGCTGGTTCTGTTTCTCAAACACGGCGCTGCGTTACCATAGCGGCGCTAAAAACCCCGACTGGCAGCCTCGCCTGGTGTGGGCCTGCCTGGCTTTTTACCTGGTTTTTATTACCGCACTTGAACTGAAGCAGGAACTCTGGGGGCTGGGACTGGTGGCGGCAGGCTTTATTGTGCTTGCCCGTCGCGTGGTGCTGAGCGTCGACTGGACGTTGCTGCTGGTGTTTACGGCGATGTTCATTGATGTGCATCTGCTGATTCAGCTGCCGGTGCTACATAACATATTGAGTGCCACCAGCCAGCTCTCACCGCCAGGGTTGTGGCTAACCGCTATCGGCCTGTCGCAATTCATCAGTAATGTGCCTGCCACCATCCTGCTGCTCAACTATGTTCAGCCGGATACCTTGCTTGCCTGGGCGGTTAACGTTGGGGGGTTTGGTTTGCTGCCGGGGTCGCTGGCAAATTTGATTGCGTTACGTATGGCTAACGATCGCCGCATCTGGTGGCGTTTCCACCTCTATTCCCTTCCCATGCTGGTCTGGGCCGCGCTGGTGGGTTACGGATTACTTCTTCTCAGATAGTGCTGATTTGTCAGTTTATCCTGGCAAATGTATAGCAAGCTTCTAACTTTAGTAAACGGCGTAACTGTGACGCCGTTCACTGACAGGATTGTTGCGAGCTATGGCAGACACTACTACTTCGCCTGAAAACGGGCAGCAAAAAGAAGAGACAACTCCCCGTAAGCGTCCGGGTAAAAAACCGCTCATTATATTGGGTATCGTGGTTATCGTGATGGTCATCGTCGCACTGGTCTGGTGGATGATGACCCGTAACCAGGAGACCACCGACGATGCCTTTACCGACGGTGACGCGGTGACCATTGCGCCGAAAGTCGCCGGTTACGTGACCGACCTGCGGGTCAAAGATAACCAGCAGGTCAAGAAAGGCGATCTGTTGCTGGTGATTGACCCGCGTGATGCCACGGCCCAGCGCGATCAGGCCCAGGCGCAACTGGGGCTGGCCGAGGCGCAGCTTCACCAGGCCCAGGCGCAGCTTGACCTCTCCAAAGTACAATATCCGGCACAGCGCGATGAAGCGCGAGCGCAGGTCCTGAAGGCGCAAGCCGATCTCGCCAACGCCCAGGCGGCTTACAAACGCCAGCGCGGCGTTGACCCGCGCGCTACCACCCAGCAGAACATCGACAGCGCGAATGCGCAATTGCGTAGCGCCCAGGCCCAGCTTGCCAGCGCGCAGGCCCAGCTTGAAGTGGCCGATCAGGTTCAGTTGCAGGTGCGACAACAGGAAACCAACGTCGAAGCGCGCCAGCGTCAGGTCGACCAGGCCAGAGCCCAGCTTGAAACCGCGGAACTCAATCTTTCCTGGACCGAAGTTCGTGCGCCCTTTGACGGCTTTGTCACCAAACGCAACGTGCAAACCGGCACCCTGGTGCAGGCCGGAACGGCGCTCTTTTCGCTGGTGTCGCCGCAGATTTGGGTGACCGCCAATTTCAAAGAGTCACAGCTGGAGCGGATGCGCCCCGGCAACAAAGTAACGGTGACGGTCGATGCCTGGCCGGACATGGAGCTGGAAGGACATATCGACAGCATCCAGCAGGGCAGTGGCTCGAAGTTCTCGGCCTTCCCGTCGGAAAATGCCACCGGCAACTTCGTGAAAATCGTACAGCGTGTGCCGGTGAAAATTGTCATCGACAAAGGGCTGGATGCGAGTCGTCCGCTGCCGCTCGGCCTCTCTGTTGAACCTAAGGTCACCCTGGAATGACAGAGACCAGCCATGAAAACTGGCGCCCGGCCAGTAATCCCTGGACGGTCGCGTGGGTCGTGACGCTGGCGGTGTTTATGGAAATTCTCGACACCACCATCGTCAACGTTGCGCTCCCCCACGTCGCCGGTTCGCTTTCGGCCAGCTATGACGAATCGACCTGGGTGCTGACCAGCTATCTGGTGGCAAACGGCATCGTGCTGCCCATCTCCGCGTTTCTGAGCCGGGTCTTTGGTCGCAAGCAGTTCTTTCTGATCTGCATTGTGATGTTTACCGTCTGCTCCTTCTTATGCGGCATCGCCACGGAACTCTGGCAAATCATTCTGTTCCGAATTTTACAGGGCTTTTTTGGCGGCGGCTTGCAGCCAACTCAGCAGTCGGTATTGCTGGACTACTTCAAACCGGAAGACAGGGGTAAAGCCTTTGGCCTGTCATCCATCGCCATCATCGTTGCACCGGTACTGGGCCCAACCCTCGGCGGCTGGATAACGGATAACTATTCCTGGCGCTGGGTCTTCTTTATCAATATCCCGGTCGGGATAGTCACCGTGCTGGCGATTTATCATCTGCTGGAAGACCCGCCCTGGGAACGTAAATCAGAAGAGAAACTCTCTGTTGACTGGACCGGGATCAGCCTGATTGCCCTGGGCCTCGGCTGCCTGCAGGTGATGCTCGACAGGGGCGAAGACGAGGACTGGTTTGCCTCCGATTTCACCCGTACCTTTGCCGTTCTGACGCTTATCGGGATTATTGGCGCCATTTACTGGCTGCTTTACGCCAAAAAACCGGTCGTGGATCTGCGCTGTATGGCGGATAAAAACTTTGCCGTGTCCAGCCTGCTGATGGCCGGGATGGCGATGATTCTGTACGGCAGCTCGGTGGTTATTCCCCAACTGGCGCAACAGGATTTGGGTTATACCGCCACCTGGTCCGGGCTGGTGCTCTCGCCGGGGGCGGTGCTTATCGTGCTGACGATCCCGCTGGTGCTCAAACTGATGCCGCTCGTGCAGACACGCTGGATAATTGCCTTCGGCTTTTTCTGCCTTGGCGCCTCGTTCTGGTGGTCACGCACCTTGACGCCCAATATCGACTTTGAAACCCTTGTGTTGTTCCGTAGCGCCCAGTCGATAGGGTTGGGGTTCCTGTTCGTGCCGCTCACCACCATTGCCTTTATTACTATCCCAAGGCAGCTCAACGCCGATGCGGCCGCGCTGTTTACCATGTTCCGAAACGTAGCAGGGTCCATTGGCATTTCGCTCTCTACGGCGGCGATTACCGAGCGTTCGCAGGCGCACAGTGCGCATCTTTCCACCCATGCCTCGCCGCTCAACGAGCAGTTCCAGCTCGCCCTGCGCGAGTCGGCAGAAGCGATACGCAATTTCACCGCCATTACCGGCGATGCACTCAATACCGCAACCGGGCAGATGTACAAAACCATGATAGCCCAGGCGCGTTTTCTGGCTTACATCGACGTGTTCACACTGCTCGCGGTCGTGGCGTTTTTACTGATTCCATTTTGTTTACTGCTTTCGCCAATCAAGAGCGAAGGCAGCGCAGGAGCACATTAATATGTCCAGGCGTGGTTTCTCTTTAATAATGTTGTCGCTCTTACTGGCCGGATGCGCAGTGGGGCCGGATTATCAGCAGCCGAAGCCGCAAACGCCGGCGCGCTGGAACGATCCGGGCGATAAAAGTGTCGCCTCGCAAACCGCGCCCCAGGCGGTCAATCCGCGCTGGTGGACGACCTTTAATTCGCCTCAACTTAATAGCCTGATTGAGCGCGCGGTTGCCGGAAATTTGTCACTGCAGCAGACGGTGCTCCGCATCGCCGGCGCGCGTGAGCAGATAAACCAGGCGGGTGGCGCTTTTCTGCCGGCGGTGAACGGCAACCTGCAGGCGACCCGACAGCAACTCGGGCTGGAAGGGGAGCTGAAATCCCATGACGTGTACGGGCAACTGAATAACGTCGACCCGGAAATCTCGGGAGCGTTGGGTGCATTAACCCAGCCCGTCAACCTCTACCAGGGCAGCTTCGATGCGCAATGGGAGCTCGACCTGTGGGGCAAAGTGCGTCGTCAGGTTGAAGCCAGCGCGGCTCAGCAGCAGCAGGCCATTGAGCAGCGCAACGATGCGCTGGTCTCACTGCAGGCGGAGGTGGCACGCGCCTGGCTGCAGCTGCGTGGCGCACAAAGTATCATCAAGACCCTGCAAACCCAGATTGATACCGCACAACAAACGTTTGAGTTGACGGAAAACCGCCAGCGCGGCGGATTGTCACCGCAATTAGATGTGGAAAATGCCCGTGCGCAGGTGGGCAACCTCGAAGCGCAACTGCCGCAGTATCAGGCTCAGGAGCGGCAGGCGATGAACGCCCTGGCGGTGCTGCTGGGCAAACCACCGGGTGCGCTCGACAGTGAATTGCGCGGCAACCAGCCGCTGCCGGCGTTGCCAAAAATCGTGCAGACCGGCATTCCATCGACCCTGGCGCGCCGTCGCCCGGATGTGCGGGAAGCCGAAGCCACCCTGCACGCGGCAACCGCTCAGATTGGCGTCTCGGTGGCGCAGCTTTTCCCCAGCCTGACGCTCAGTGGACAGTTTGGGCTACGTAACAGCGAAACGGACTGGCTGACCGACTGGAGCAGCCACTTTTACAGCTTCGGCCCGCAAATCTCCGTGCCCATTTTCCAGGGGGGCAGACTGGTCTCCAGCGTCAAGCTGGCTCGCGCCCAGCAAGGCGCCGCGGTGCTGAATTATCGTCAGACGGTGCTGGAAGCACTGGGTGATGTGGAAAACGCACTGGTCAGCTACCGCAGCGACCAACAGCGCGAAGCGGGGCTGGAAAAAACCATTGAAGCTCTGCAAAACGCCTTCAATTTAGCCAGCGATAGCTACCGTCAGGGGATCGCGACCTTTATTGATGTGCTGGATGCCCAGCGACAGCTGGCGCAGGCCGAGCAGCAGCGGGCCCAGGCGCGGGTCCAGAGTAGCCTTGATTTAGTGGCGCTGTATAAAGCGCTCGGCGGCGGCTGGGAACCTTATCAGAATGTGCAACTGCCTGAGTACGATGTTTTCGGTGATGCGCCTCGCGGGTAAGGTTCAGAGGTTTAGGCAAGAAACAGACAGGAACCTCACATTCCGGCGAGCCGCGTTTTGCGTATAACTGTTTGCGTCAACCACAGTGAGAGGAGACGCCCCATGCGTTATCAAAAACTCGGCAATACCGGTCTGTTTGTATCTGAATTATGCCTTGGCACCATGACCTTCGGTGGTGAAAGCGGGATGTGGAGTAAAATCGGGCAACTGGATCAGGCGCAAGCGGATAAGCTTGTCGGCAGTGCGCTGGATGCGGGCATTAACTTCATCGATACCGCCAACGTCTATTCTGAAGGCCGCTCCGAAGAGATAACAGGCCAGGCGCTGAGAAACCTGAAAATCCCCCGTGAGAACGTGGTGGTGGCGACCAAAGTCTTTGGTGAAACCGGAACGGCAGGGGTGAACTCGCGAGGCAGCTCGCGCTATCACATCATCGGTAGCGTGAAAGAGAGCCTGAGACGTCTGCAGCTCGATCATATCGATCTCTACCAGTTGCACGGCTTTGACCCGGCAACGCCAATGGAGGAGATGCTTTACGCGCTCGATAACCTCGTGCAGCACGGCCATGTGCGCTACATCGGCGTCTCCAACTGGGCGGCGTGGCAAATCGCCAAAGCGCTGGGCATTTCCGAACGCCTGGGGCTGGCGCGTTTTGCCTCATTGCAGGCTTACTACACCATCGCCGGGCGTGACCTGGAGCGTGAGCTGGTGCCGATGATGCAAAGTGAGAACGTCGGTCTGATGGTCTGGAGCCCGCTGGCGGGAGGCCTGTTAAGCGGTAAATACGGTCGCGACGGGCAGGGCGAGGCGGGCAGTCGCCGTCTGGAATTTGATTTCCCGCCGGTGAATAAAGATCGCGCCTTTGACTGCGTGGATGTGATGCGGGTGATAGCGGAAGCCAAAGGCGTCTCTGTTGCACAAATTGCTCTTGCCTGGCTGCTACACCAGCCGGTAGTGACCAGCGTAATTATCGGGGCTAAACGCCCGGAACAGCTGGATGATAACATTGCAGCCACGACGATTCGCCTGACCGAAGATGAACGACGCCAGCTCGATGCGGTGAGCGCGCTGCCGCGTGAATACCCCGGCTGGATGCTGGAGCGCCAGGGGGAATACCGGCGTAATCAGTTAGCCAAATAACCCCTTCGTTTGCCTGGCCCCGGTGTGCGTTTCAGCCCACCGGGGCTTTTTTTTGTGTTGCCCTTCACCCCGCTATTTTCTCCACGTGAGTCACAAAAAACGATCGTTCTCGTGGCCTGACTTTGCATGCTTGTCTATATGACTAGTCATGAAAATGAAATGACTTTACATGCCAACACGGAGAAGACGAGATGACAAAAACGCTACCGCCGGGCTTTTTATGGGGCAATTCAGTTTCCAGCATGCAGACCGAAGGGGCATGGAACGAGGGCGGGAAGGGGCCGTCCGTGTATGACATCCGCGAAGCCAGTGAGTTTGCTTCCGACTGGAAGGTCGCCACCGATTCCTATCATCGCTACCACGAAGATTTTGACTGTATGCAGGATCTCGGCATGAACTGCTACCGGTTCCAGATTGCATGGAGCCGTGTCTGCCCTGATGGTGAAGGGGAGTTTAATGAAGAGGGGATCGCGTTCTACGATCGCTTCATTAACGATCTCATCGACCGGGGCATTGCGCCGATGATCTGCCTCTACCATTTCGATATGCCGCTGGCGCTGGCGGAGAAATACAACGGCTTTACCGACCGCCGCGTGCTTGATGCCTTTGTACGTTACGGGCAGAAGATGATCGACTGCTTCGGCGACAAGGTGACCTGGTGGCTGACCTTCAATGAACAAAATATTTACCACATGCCTGAGGCGTTTAAAGTCGGTGGCTATCTCAACGGCGAGAAGACCCTGCGCGAGCTGTATCAGATTCAGCACCACGTGATGATGGCGCATGTGCAGCTCACCCAGTATCTGCATGAGACCAAACCGGGCAAGCTGATGGGGGGCATGCTGGCGCACCAGCTGGTCTACCCGGCGACCTGCAAACCGCGCGATGTTTTCTGCGCCCAGCAGTATGACGAATTCCTGAATCAGAACCTGCTGCGGGTGTTTGCCGGTCAGGGCTACAGCCCGGCGGTGATGGCGGTGGTGGAACGCGAAGGTTTTGGCGATATCTATCGGGCTGAAGATTTAACGCTCATCAGCCAGGTGAAAAGTGACTATATGGCCTTCAGCTATTACGCCAGCAAGACGCTGGACAGCGACGCTATCTCCCCCGATGCGCCGGTCAATTATTACCTGCAACAGGGCGACGTGCCTAACCCGCATCTGAAGGCGACGGAGTGGGGCTGGCAGATCGATCCGTTGGGTTTTCGCACCATCATCACCCGTTACTACAACGACTGGCGGCTGCCGGTGTTCCCGATTGAGAACGGCATTGGGGTGATTGAAAGCTGGGATGGGGTTAACCCGATTCAGGATGACTACCGCGTGGCCTATCACCGGGATCACCTGCAAGCGATGAAAGACGCGATTTTTGAAGACGGTGCAGAGGTCATCGGTTATCTCGGCTGGGGGCTTATCGACATTCTCAGCTCGCAGGGCGATATGCGTAAGCGCTACGGGGTGGTCTACGTCAACCGCGAAAATCATGATCTCAAAGATCTAAAACGCATTCCTAAACAGAGCTACGCCTGGCTGAAACAGGTTATTCATACTAACGGGCGCGAAATGTAAAGCGTAAGGCCGCGACTGCCATTCACGGGAGACCATTATGTCTGACTCTAAACAGACCGAAAATACGCCGTCCTTTGTCGACAGGTTTGTCGATTTTTCCGCTCGCCTGGCAGGTCAGGTGCATCTACGATCGCTAAGGGATGCCTTCGCCGCCGTGATGCCCATTTTTATTCTGGCCGGGCTGGCGGTGCTGGTGAATAACGTGGTTTTCCCGTGGATCCTCGAGGGCGAGACGCTGGTGCGTTTTAAAGTCTGGGGCGATGTCATCATCAATGGCACACTGAATATTGCGGCCTTGTTGATTGCGCCTATGACCGCCTGGTCACTGGCGCGCAACCGCAATTTTGATAATCCGGTTTCGGCGGTAGTGATTGCTTTATCGAGTTACATCATGATGATGCCGATGAAGCTGGAGGTGGTGCCGGAGGGCGGCAAAGCGGCAGTGACCGTCGGTCAGATGCTCTCCTTCGGTAATATTGGTTCGACCGGGATTTTCGCCGGGGTTATTATCGGCTTGCTCTCCACCGAGCTGTTTATTCGTGTGGCGAATATCAAAAAGCTGAATATCTCGTTGGGAGAAAATGTGCCCCCGGCGGTGGGCCAGTCGTTCTCAGCGCTGATTCCGACGATTATCACGCTGTCGACCTTCGCCATCGTGGCGGCGCTGTTGGCCAACGTGCTGCATACGGATTTAATCCACCTTATTACCACCCTGATTCAGCAACCGCTGCGGCTGATTAACACCAGCCTGCCAGGCACGCTGTTTATTTACAGCTTCGGTAACTTCCTGTTTACCTTGGGCATCCATCAGTCGGTGGTCAACGGGGTAATACTGGAGCCGTTCCTGCTTATCAACACCAATGAGAATATGATTGCCTTTGCTAACGGGCAGCCGATACCGCATATCATCAACAATATCTTTGTGCCGACCTTTGGCATGATTGGCGGCACCGGCAGTACCCTGTCGTTGCTGTTGGCAATTCTTATTTTCTCAAAACAGAAAGCCGCTAATCAGGTGGCGCGTCTGTCCGTTTCCCCGGGTCTGTTTAACATTAACGAACCGGTGATTTTCGGCCTGCCGATCGTCTTTAACCTGCCGCTGATGATCCCCTTTGTGCTGCTGCCCGCCATCGGTATTTACTTTGCCTGGATCTGCACGACCCTGGGCTGGATGTCAAAATGCGTGGTGATGATCCCCTGGACGACACCGCCGATTTTAAGCGCCTGGCTGGCAACGGCGGGGGACTGGCGAGCGGTGGTCGTTCAGTTGATAATCATCATCTTTGGTGTATTCTTCTACCTGCCTTTCCTCAAAATAGCCGAGAGAGTGGCCTTAAAAAACAATGGCATAACCGAATAAAACTAAGGACAGGCAATGGCGGCGAAATACATTCTTATCGCGCGGGAAATCAAACAGCGGATCCTCAGCCAGCGTTACGGCGCGAGTGACCCCTTGCCTGACCAGTTTGCCCTTGCGGCAGAGTTTAATACCAGCCGGATGACCATTCAGCAGGCGATGCGCCAGCTCATTGTGGAAGGGCTGGTCTATACCCGCCAGGGGCAGGGCACCTTTATTCGCAAAAACTTTCTCCAGCTCAGCCGTTGGGATCTGCCGGGGAGTGATTACTATGGCGCGACAAAAACCTGGGAGCACGTGGGCCAGGTGACGAGCAAGATTATCAAGTTTGAGCTGCGCTTCCCGACGGAAAAAGAGCAGGCCTCGCTGCTGGTGGGGCCAGACGACCCGGTATATGACTTTATCCGTCTGCGGCTGCTGGAGGGTGAACCGATGTCGCTGGAGTTTACCCTGATGCCGGTGAATCTGGTGCCGGGGTTGAATAAATCCCATCTTGAAAGTTCAGTATTCAGCTATGTACAGGAATCCCTGGCGTTGAAAATCATGGGTTCGTACCGTGTGGTACGAGCGCTGAAGCCGGGCGAAGAAGATAAAAAGTACCTGAACTGTGAAGAGACCGATCCGGTGCTGGAGGTGGAGCAGGTGATTTATCTGGAGGATGGTACGCCGCTGGAGTATGCCCATTGCCACTACCGCTACGATCACGGTGGCGTGATTGTGGTGAATAACGGATAAAAAAAAGCGGGTCTCAGACCCGCTTTTTTAGGGTGTACATGCTGCTTAGTTCAGACGTACCGGCATACCGGAACGGTTCTGGATGGCCTGCTCAACAATGCTTTGATCGACGTCAGACTGGCTGGTCACGCTCTGGACGCTTTTGGTCAACGAGATCGGCACGATTTCACCTTCGTTGAACTGCTCTTCCGTGGTGGACAGCGGGTTATGGACTTCTACATAACGTGAACCGTCTGGCTCGGTGGTCGCTTTTACCGGCTCATCAATGAACTGAACGCGGGTGCCGACCGGCACGTTTTCGAACAGGAATTTGATGTCGTCATTACGCAGACGCACGCAGCCGTGGCTCACGCGCAGACCGATACCGAAGTTGGCGTTGGTGCCATGAATAGCATACAGACGGCCGATGTAGAGCGCATACAGACCCATCGGGTTATCCGGGCCAGCCGGTACAACCGCAGGCAGCGGCTCGCCAGCGGCAATGTATTCAGCGTGCATTTTGGCCGTCGGAGTCCAGGTCGGACCTGCTTTCTTACGTTCAACTTTGGTGGTCCAGTTAATCGGGGTGTCTTTACCCAACTGGCCGATACCGATAGGCAGCACGATGACGGTGTTCGTGCCTTTCGGGTAGTAATAGAGGCGCATTTCAGCACTGTTAATCACGATACCTTCATGCACAGTATCCGGCAGAATCAGCTGCTGCGGGATGTTCATCACCGTACCGCCTTTCGGCAGGAAGGCATCAATACCCGGGTTGGCTTCCGTCATGTTGGAAAGACCCATCTGGTACTCCGCCGCAAAGTACTCCAGCGGCTGGGTATTGCCTTCTGGGATCGTCACGACCTGGTTCTGGCCGACAAGACGACTGCCATCGGTTGGCAGCGGGTAAGTAACAGCAGACGCGGTATTACAAAAGCCTACGACGGCAAACGCCGCCGCTAAAAGCGTTTTTATTTTCATGTTCATGTTGTGCGAGATTCGTGCCACAGGCCGTTGGGTTAATAATGCTTTCTATTGATGGGAGCGCATTATATGTGCATTCCCCCGCGCAGGGAATTCGGATGTGTACTAAATCACACTTTTTTCCCGTTGCTTTCATTTTAGCCCTGCGTTTCGAAGCAGGAATCTAATTCGGAATTGTGGCATAATAGGGTGTTTGTCACACATTTCAGGATACTTCCGTGTTAGTAACCAGCAACGTCACCATGCAGTTCGGCAGCAAGCCGCTCTTTGAAAACATTTCCGTCAAATTTGGCGGCGGCAACCGTTACGGCCTGATCGGCGCTAACGGAAGCGGTAAATCCACCTTTATGAAAATCCTCGGCAGCGACTTAGAGCCTACGCTGGGGAACGTCTCGCTCGATCCTAACGAGCGTATCGGTAAGCTGCGCCAGGATCAGTTTGCCTTCGAAACCTTCACCGTTCTCGATACCGTGATCATGGGTCATGGCGAGCTGTGGGAAGTGAAACAAGAGCGCGACCGCATTTACAGTCTGGCCGAAATGAGCGAAGAAGATGGCTACAAAGTGGCCGATCTCGAAACGCAGTATGGCGAGATGGACGGTTACTCTGCCGAAGCGCGCGCGGGCGAACTGCTGCTGGGCGTCGGTATCCCGGTAGAACAACATTACGGCCTGATGAGTGAAGTCGCTCCGGGCTGGAAGCTGCGTGTCCTGCTGGCTCAGGCGCTGTTCTCTAACCCGGACATCCTGCTGCTCGATGAACCGACGAACAACCTGGACATCGACACTATCCGCTGGCTGGAGCAGACGCTCAACGAGCGTGAAAGCACCATGATCATCATTTCGCACGACCGTCACTTCCTGAACATGGTGTGCACCCACATGGCGGATCTGGACTACGGCGAGCTGCGCGTTTACGCCGGTAACTACGACGAGTACATGACCGCTGCCACCCAGGCGCGTGAACGTCTGCTGGCCGACAACGCCAAGAAAAAAGCGCAGATTGCTGACCTGCAATCCTTCGTTAGCCGCTTTAGCGCCAACGCCTCAAAGTCTCGCCAGGCCACTTCACGTGCGCGTCAGATTGATAAAATCAAACTGGATGAGGTGAAAGCCTCCAGCCGTCAGAACCCGTTCATCCGTTTCGAGCAGGATAAGAAACTGTTCCGTAACGCGCTGGAAGTAGAAGCGCTGACCAAAGGCTTTGACAACGGCCCGCTGTTTAAAAACTTCAACCTGATGATGGAAGTGGGCGAAAAAATTGCCATTATCGGTGCGAACGGCGTGGGTAAATCCACCATGCTGAAAACCCTGGTCGGCGAACTTGCCCCGGACCACGGCACCGTGAAATGGTCTGAAAATGCGCAAATTGGCTACTACGCGCAGGACCATGCCGACGATTTCGATAACGATCTGTCCGTGTTTGACTGGATGAGCCAGTGGAAGCAGGAGGGCGACGATGAGCAGGTGGTTCGTGGTTTCCTCGGCCGCCTGCTGTTCAGCCAGGACGATATCAAGAAACCGGCTAAGGTGCTCTCTGGCGGTGAAAAAGGGCGCATGCTGTTCGGCAAGCTGATGATGCAAAAGCCTAACATTCTGATCATGGATGAACCGACCAACCACCTGGATATGGAATCCATTGAGTCGCTGAACATGGCGCTGGAGATGTATCAGGGCACCCTGATTTTCGTCTCCCATGACCGTGAGTTCGTCAGCTCGCTGGCGACCCGTGTGATTGAAATTACCCCAGAAAAAGTGGTCGACTTCAGCGGTAACTACGAAGATTACCTGCGCAGCAAAGGTATCGATAACTAATTTCCCGTCGTCTTTCACGCTGCAGATGCGTTGGCTTCACCTGTTCACCCCGGTCACTTACTTATGTAAGCTCCCGGGGATTCACAGGTTTGCCGCCTTCCTGCAACGCGAGATACTTAGGGAAAGACGTGTTGCTTCTGTTCCCTCTCCCGGTGGGAGAGGGAGAGGGTGAGGGTGAAAGAAGTGTTGCTTCTGTTCCCTCTCCCGGTGGGAGAGGGTGAGGGCATCAGGCCGCACTACAACACCCATTCACCCCTTTCTTCGCCATTCACCAGTAATTTACGTTTCTCACCCGCCGGTAACGACACCTTCAGCGCTTTCCACGCTGGACGATAATCCCCGCGTGCGTTGATCTTCAGGTTAATGCTTGCGCCGTCACACACCATCTCCCACTCCAGCCATAACGCATTACCCTTCTGGTAACCCCAGCTTTCGCCGTCGTCCTCGAACAGCAGGCCAGACGTGGCGCCAACCCCTTTTACCGGGAACAGCTTAAGCTCGCGCGTATCGTCTTTTTCAACTGACACATGCTTTATGCGTTCACTGAGCGGCAAGCCGGCACCCCCTCTCACCATTAACGGCAGTTTTTCCAGCGGTGCATCGCGCACAATCCACTGGCCGCCGGAGAACCATTCATGGGTGTAAAAATCGTACCAACCCGTTTCGTTTTCAGGCAGCCAGAGGCGGCGCTCACGTTGCCCCGGCTCTACCACGCTGGCGACCAGAATATCGCGGCCAAGCAGGAAATCGTCACACTCCTCAAAGGTCTGCGGGTCGTGCTCGTGGTCGAGGAAGGTTGGGCGCAGCATCGGTTCATCGTCAGCATGTGCCTGCCAAAGCAGCGTATAAAGATACGGCAACAAGCGATAACGAAGTTCAATCGCACTGCGGATAGCCGGTGTCACGCCCGGATACATCCAGGGCTCATTCACCGTGCGATCGTCATTCCACGAGTGAATAGTAAAGCGCGGATGCATCACGCCGTTTTGCACCCAGCGCACAAAGAGTTCAGCATCAGGCTTATCACCGGAAAAACCACCGACATCATGGCCGACGTTAAACAGCCCCGACAAACTCATGCCCAGCCCCATTCGCGTGTTGTAACGCAGCGTGTCCCAGTTGGTGCGGTTATCGCCGCTCCATGTCTGCACATAGCGCTGCATCCCGGCACAACCGGAGCGCGAAATCAGATACGGACGCTTTTGCGGCGCAAAGCGTTGTTGGGCTTCCAGCGAGGCGCGCATCATCAGCAGCGGCATCACCGGGCGAATATGCTTAATGGCGATCTCTTGCCCGAAGCCGTGGCAGCGGGCCTCGCCGTCCCAGACTTCAAACTCATTGTTATCGTTCCAGGTGGCGTCGATGCCCATTTCCAGCAGTTGGGTGGTCACCCCTTGCTGCCACCACTGCACCGTCTGCGGGTTGGTAAAGTCGAGGTGCGAACCTTCGTCATCCCAGAAGCTTGAGCGTTCTGGCGCATCGATTTCTGAATCACGGATGAAAAGACCGCTTTCCGCCACTTCGCTGTAGCGCGGATGATCCTGCAACAGGCAGGGTTTGATATTTGCGGCCAGTTTTAGCCCGGCATCGTGGAAGGCCTGACTCATCACCTTTGGCTGCGGCACTTTGTCATAGTTCCAGTTAAAGACGTAGCGCTTGCCGTTGATCGAGGTGTAGCCCGAAGAGAGCTGGAATGAATCGCAGGGAATGGCATGCTCTTCGCACAGGCGAATAAAGTTCATCAACTGGTTTTGCGCGTCCGGCGCATCGGTGTAATGCATGGTTGAGCCGCTGTAGCCCAGGCTCCACTTTGGTCCAAACAGGGTTTTCCCCGTCAGGCGAACAAAGGCTTTGGTGACATCCAGCGCTCGTGCACCGGTGAACATGTAGTAATCGATGTCACCCGCTTCGGCCTGCCAGCGGCGATAGGCGGTGTGATAGTTATCGATTTCATTGCCCAGATCCAGCCAGCAACTGCTGAGGTTGTCGTAAAACAGGCCGTAGCTGATGTCATCCCGCCGGGTCAGCGTGAAGGGAATGTGCTTGTACAGCGGGTCGGTACTGGCTGCGTTATAGCCCATGGCGTCGAGGTTGCGCATCTCATAGCGCTGCCCGGTACGCTGCAAATTACCTGCTTTCTCCCCCAGCCCGTAGAAGCGTTCCTCTTTTTTACGGCTGAGATAATGCGCAACACCATCGCCGTGGGCATTGATCAAGTAAGCGCTGGTGGGCCTGTCGCCGGCCAGCCATTGCCACTCCCCGGCATCGTTGCGGTAGTGCCACTCCAGCCACAGGGGGTGATGGATGGTCACCCGCAGTTGGTCGGTGGCGACAGTTAAACCCTCATCGTGCTGTTCCAGCGTCCAGTCCGGGCAGGAAAAACCGCTCACATCTTCACGGTCTCGGCCCTCCCAGGGAACATCCTGCGCCGGGGCGATGCTCCAGGTTCTGTTCAGAGCCAGCTCCCCTTTGCGTTTTACCAGCACACGGAACAGGCTGTTTTCCAGAACGTAGACACATAACGTGTGTTGTTGGTCGACACACAGCTCAACGTGGTGCGCGGCCTGCTTTTGCAGCGTCCAGTTTTTTAAGATTTTCATTGCAACTCTCCCTTATCAGGCGCGTTTTGCGCGACGTTCAGCAATAAATGACACCAGGAAAATGGCCCCAATCAGGTCAAAGAAGCCCATGGCGATAAACAACGGATTAAAGCCAATTTTGTCGGCGGTGACGCCTATCAGCAGTGAGAAGAGGAAGCTTGCGATCCACGCCGCCGAACCGCGCATGCCGTTGACGGTCGCCATCTGGCCTTTATCAAAAGATTCCACCACCAGCGCGCTCAGCATGCAGGAGATAATCTGGTGACCAAATCCACCAATCGAAATCAGGGCAATGGTGATGTAAGGGTCGCGGGTGAGGGCGACAACGCCCAACGAGATCATTAAGAATGCCCCGGTCACTGAGCTTGCTACCACTGAATTCACCCGGGAGCAGCCAAACCAGCGGACATACAATTTGGTGAGATAACCGCTGGCAACGCTACCCAGATCGGCGGCGAGGAACGGCAGCCAGGCAAACATGGCAATCTGTTTCAGATCCATGCCATGCTCTTTTGCCAGGTACAGCGGCACCCAAAAGCTCAGCACCGCCCACGCGGGTTCGGCCATAAATGCCGGAATGGCAATGCCGTAGAAGCGTTTGTTTTTTGAGACCGTCTTCAGGGCGGTAAAGAAGGGGAGCTTCACCGCCGGTGGCTCGTTGTCCTGATTGATAAACGCCAGCTCGTCTTTGCTCAGGTTCGGGTGTTTATCCGGGTTGTGGTAAAACACCCACCACAGCACCACCCACATCAGCGCGAGAAAGCCGGTAAACATAAACGCACCCTGCCAGCCAAAGGAGGCATGGGCAAAATAGATGATCGGCGGGGCGAGCATGGCTCCAATAGAGAACCCCACGCCTGCCCAGCCTGCGGCGACGGGACGTTCGGATTTTGGGAACCACTCTCCGAGGGTTTTAGCGTTGGCGGGTGTCGCTGCCGCTTCTGAGGCCCCCATGGTGAAGCGTAAAATAGCCAGTTGCAGCCAACTGCCCGCCCCGGCATGCGCGATACAGGCAATGGCCCAGATCGTTGCGCAGACCATAAAGCCCACTTTGAGGCCAATCACATCGATTAACCATCCGCATAACGGCTGGAACAGGGTATAGGCTAGCTGGAAGGCACCGACTATCCAGGAGTACTGCTCGGTGGTTATCCCCATGCTGGTTTTCAGCTCGGGGGCGAGGATGCCCAGTGAGTTTCGGGTAATGTAGTTTACCGTTACCCCCAGTAAAAACAGGACCAGCACCCACCAGCGTAAGTTCTTGACGATTCGGCGGCTTTTCGCTGCCACCCCTTCTGTATTGTTGATTCCCTGGCTCATTCTTTTCTCCGCACACCGTTCTGTAGGGAAGTCGTGGCGGCCATTTATTTGTTATACCGAAATGGCTCGCGTGAGGATTTTTTTGTCGTTCAGGTCTTTACTTTTCATACAACTAGTATGGAAGTTGTACGACACATTTACGGTATGGGAGAAAAACAGACTGCCAAAGTGGAATTTGTGCAAGGATTCTCACCGACAGGTAAAATTTTTAGGCATTATCATTTTTGAGCCAGTATTCATGGGTATTATATTTCATGAAAATTTTCCCACGACGGAAACGGAGCAAGATCACAGAATGGATAAAAAGCTAAAAATCGCCGAAATTGCCCAACGCACTAACCTGTCGACCAGCACAGTTTCCCGTGTGCTGGCCGGTAAGGCCAACACCAGCGAAGCTGCCCGAAAGCGGGTGCTCGCCTGTGCCCGTGACATGGGGGTCATGGAGGGAATGGCCGCAGGTCGCCTGTTGCTTAACAATCTGGTGGTTTTTGCTCCGCAGCGGGCGTTTGATGAGCGCTCCGATATCTTTTACTACCGGGTTATTCAGAGCATCAACAAAGCACTGGATTCCCATGAAGTGCGACTGCGTTACTGCGCGTTGGAAGAGCTCGACAGCGATGCCAATCATTTTATTGAGCGGATGAATTTGCCGGAGACGCAGGCGGCGATCCTGTTGGGTATCGACGATCCGCATATCCACGAGCTGGCGGCGGATTTTGGCAAACCCTGCGTGCTGATTAACTGTCGGGATAAACGCATGCGCCTGCCTTCGGTGGCGCCGGATCACCGGACGATCGGCGAATTTGCTGCCGACTATCTGTTTGATCTCGGGCATCGCGATGTCGTGACCGTGATGTGCTTACGTCGTTACACCATGGATCTTCGTCTGGCGGGGATCAAAGCGGCATGGCAGGCGCGCAATTTACGTTTTCAGAGTAAGCGGGACCTGATCACTGTCCCCAGTTTTGGGGCCATGGACGCGCAGGCGCGGGTGGGGGAATGGCTCGACGATCCGGCGCATAAATCTCCGCCGACGGCATTTCTGGTAGGCAGCGATTTTATGGCAGAAGGAACGGTTCGCGCTCTGCAACAGCGCGGCCTGCGCGTGCCACAGGATGTCTCGGTGATGAGCATTGATGCCTTTAATCTTGCTGCCATTCAGGATGTCCCCCTGACTGCCGTGCATGTGCCGCGCGATGAATTAGGAACTGAAGCCGTGCAGCTTTTACAACAGCGACTGATTCGCCCACACGCGCCGGTAGGATCGTTACTGCTGAACGGGACGCTGGTGGTGCGGGAATCAGTACGGCGGATACGCCCGGGAATGCGACGTTCCGCCGTGGAAAGTGAGGGATTATATGACGTTTAGCGGCTCATCCCCAACGCCCGTTTACCGTAATCATTCAGATCCGCTACCGTGAAGCGGTTTTGCCAGTGAGCTTCATAGTCCTCACGTGGGAAATCACCGGGTGACGCGCCGTTCTCCAGCGCCACTTTTACTTTACGGGCGTAGGCAAGGTTTTTCTCACACATCGGAGCGGCGGGAATATACATCACGTTGCCCCAGCCCTGCTGATCGTTAACCGGGGCCACGGAGTGGATCACATCGCAATGCCACCAGACCGAATCGCCGGCTTCCAGCGCCGGAATGGAGGTCAACGCTTCGATCAATAAGGGATGCCACTGCTCAGAGATGGGCAGAACGCGGCCCGGTGCCACACCGCACAGTTCATCTTCTGGTACATCGTCCAGCAGTGGACGCAACAGGATATAAGCCATCGCCTCCGGAATCGGCACCACGTGCAGCAACCCCTGGCCTGGGATCATGTCGGAGAGGGCCGTCCAGCCCTGGAAGGTACGGAACACGGAGCATTTCGTGGTGTTGTCCACCGTGTACTCTTCCACCTCCGTGCGGTGTGCTGCATCCCAGGGATCGTACGCGTCCACCTTGCCGTTAAAGACGCTGGCGAAAACGCGCTGGTAGGCCGGTAGCAGCCAGCGCTCCAGCGCGCCGGAATCGGTATGCGCACCCAGACCTTTCGAGGTGGTGCCAGGTGGACGACGACGAATACGGTCAGGGTAAATCACGCTTACATCCGGGTCGAACCACTGTTTTCCTTCGCTTTCAAAACGCCACAGACGATTAAGGAAAGATTGCACGGTGGCCATTTCGTTGCTTTGACGCGCCTGCATTTGCGCCTGCGACCAATAAATGGGGTAGATTTCAGGACGTGAGGCGTCCAGGGTGCCAAAGAAGCTGTCGCCTGGTCCTTTATAGACGTCGTCAAAATGGTTTTGATCCAGGTAAGCCATCATCTGCTGATCCCAGCCTAACGCCTTCTCGCGGGGAAAATGGCCTTTGATCACCGCACACCCACGGCGCCTGACTGCTGCCCGCTGCGTCTCGGTAATCTTACCGGCGGCCAGGTCCGCAAAAGGAATCACCGGCCAGATGGCCTCGCCGCTGGCTTTCAGTGCATTAATCTCTGCCACCCGCTCATGGATGCGTGCATGGAGAGCGTCAAAGACCGCCTGCACATCGCCAATCTGTTGACGCAGCGCCTGCTTCATCTGGCGGATCGCTTGTTTGTGGTCGGCGGGTAGTGTTTCGCTGGTGAACGTCATAATGACCTCGCAATCTTTCATTCGAAAGTTATAAATCTTACATATGACAATTTAAGTTAAAAATAAGTTAATGCAAGTTTAAAAAGTTGATGGAGAGCACAAAGCGGGAAAGAAGAGGCTTCAGGAGGACCAGGGGAGATGCAGGAAAAGGAAAACAGGCCGGAGCAGCCGCTCCGGCACGACGATCAGTTGAACGGTGCGCTGCCGTCAAGGACGGCCTGAATCACGTTCAGTGCGCCCTGATGGTTATTATCATCAGTACGGTGACGAGCAATCGCTTTAATGGCCTCGCCGGCATTGCCCATAGCAAAGGAGAAATCGGTCATGCGCAGCATTTCTGCATCATTGCCGCTGTCGCCAATGGTCACACATGCTTGCGGGGTAAGGTGCCAGCGCTTGAGCAGACGCGTAATCCCGTTGGCTTTGTGCAGGCCAGGAATGATGAGATCCACAAAACCAAAGCCGCTGGTCACAGGCTTCATAATGCCGTCGAGCGAGACGTGGAGCTTATCAATGAGCTGCGGGATTTCACTGTCCGGTAAATTCAGTGAGAATTTAAACAAAGTGTCATCAATCTGGTGATAATCACTGACGCGCTGCAGGCGGTGATAATGTTTTGCCATCAGGTCGACGAAGGCGTCCGGGGCGTTTTCGCTGACGTAAGCGCTGTTGAGACCACAGGCCACAAAATTAAGCCCTTTGTCTTTGAGCAATTCGCCGATAACGACCTGCGCTTCGTGACGGGTGAGCTCTCCATGGAACAATTGCTGGCCGTGCTCGTATACCAGCGCGCCGTTTTCTGCCACAAAGGAGATCTGGTCTTTCAGCTCAGGGAAGAAGGAAATGAGCTGATAGTACTGATTGCCGCTGGCCACGACGAATTCAATATCACGCTGTTTAAGCTGGCTGAACTGGGTCATAAAACGATCGCGGTCATACTGCTTGGCGTCGTCCAGAAAGGTTCCGTCCATGTCTGTGACGATAACTTTCACGGTCATACATAAGCTCCTGGAATATGTTTCACCAGTAACATTGTAATAACAGTGTGACCTGCAGCACAAATTTATTTCGAATGAAAGTGAGGAGGAAGCATATGAGCAGCGAATTACATGCTCGAGGTGCAGTGTCTGGTGGGTGGGAATAGCGGTGAAATGCGGCGCTGAGGGTCATTCCGTTCACTTTATGTTCCTTGCTTTTCTGTCACACCAGAACCCGTGAACGTGCCAGGGTGGTTCACCGCCACCACCCTGGCGACCCGGGCTCCCGGCCAGGAAAATCGCCGCTGGCGCGGCACACTCAGCTTATGCCTTCAGGCTTATCGGGGACGGGCGAAGGTAACCTCCCTGTAAAGTCGCCCTCGCCGCGCATCCCTGCGCGTCGCCCCGGCCTTACGGATACGCTTCGTCGATTTTCAGCCGGACCCAGTCATCGCTTTAACTGTTGTGTTCTCATGGCGCAGTGTTATCGCTGTAAAACGTAAGATTACTGGGGATCCCTCAGCGCTCAAGGGAGAGGGAACTGCACCGAGCTGCCTTTCTCCCTCCGTGGATGAGGGAATCGCACCGAGCTGCCTTTCTCCCTCCGTGGATGAGGGAATCGCACCGAGCTGCCTTTCTCCCTCTCCCTGTGGGAGAGGGCAGGGGTGAGGGCATCAGAGCGCAGAGGAACCCAGCGTTACAGCGTATGCTCAGTACGGGCAATAATATCGTCCTGCGCATCCGGTGACAGCGCGGTAAAGAACGCGGAATAGCCCGCTACGCGCACCACCAGATCGCGATACCGATCCGGGTGTTTTTTCGCTTCTACCAGCGTCTCACGCGAAACAATGTTGTACTGAATATGCCAGCCTTTATGATCCTCAAAGAACGTCCGCAGCAGCATCATCAGTTTTTCGCGATCGCTGTCATTCTCGAGCGTTGCCGGGTTCAGTTTCTGATTGAGCAACACCCCGCCGAGAATGGAACCGGTCGGCAATTTCCCCACGGAACCAATGACCGCCGTCGGGCCAAGATGGTCTGTTCCTGAAGCCGGGCTTGCCCCTTCTGCCAGCGGCGTCTTCGCCTTGCGCCCATCTGGTGTGGCCATGGTAGCCGCGCCAAAGGGCACATTGGCTGATATAGAGGATGTTCCCGCATAATAGGTGCCGCCAATCGGGCCGCGACCATAACGTGGATTACGGTAATTTTTCAGCTCATCAATGTAGGTCTGGTAGGCGCGTGCCAGCAGGTTATCCACGCTGTCATCATCATTGCCGTACTTTGGCGCACCGTTGATTAAGCGCTGACGCAGCTGTTCATGGGTTAATCCTTCAAAGTCTGCTGCCAGGGCTTCTGCCAGCTGCTGCTGCCCGATAGCGCCCTGTTCAAAGACCAGTTTTTTCACCGCCGCCAGCCCGTTACCAAGGTTAGCGATCCCCACCTGAAGACCGGAAACCCAGTCGTATTTCGCACCGCCCTGTTTGATGCTTTTCGCCCGCTCGATACAGTCGTCCACCAGCGCTGAACACAAAATGTCGTGCACGTTCTCTTCCAGCATGGTGTCGACAACGTACTCAATCTCAATGGATTTACGGGTGTAATAGCGAATCTGGGTATCCCAGTCGGCAAGCATCTCTTCGAATGAGGCGAAGTTGCCTTTTGACAGCGCATGTTGCTGGGGCAGGAAGACCTTGCCGCTGGTGGCGTCGCGTCCGCCTTCCATCGCTGCCAACATCACGCGGGCAAAGTTAATAAAACTCATACCGGTGCAACGATAGCCCCATTTGCCGCCGACGGCGGTTTCGATGCAGCCAATGGCCGCATAGTCCCAGGCGTCCTGCGGTTCAATGCCGAGCTTAATAAATTCCGGGATGACGATTTCATCATTGTTAAAGGCAGGCATACCAAAGCCGCAGCGGATGACCTGCACACAGGCATCGAGGAAGTCGTTGCTCATTCCGGCATGGTAACGCACGCTGAGATTGGGTTGCGTGGAGCGCAGGCGGCCACAGGATTCGAGGATCGCATACGAGAGGGGATTCACTGCATCCATGGCTTTGCCGTTCACCAGATGTTGCCCGCCGATAGTTACGTTCTGGTAGAGCGGGCTCCCGGCGGAGGCTTTGGAGTGAGAGCCGGAACGAATTTTGTTAACTTCCAGCAGCTTCAGCCAGCAGCCGTGCAGCATTTCAATCGCCTGCTCACGGTCGAGGGACTGATTCAGCTCCACATCGCGACGATAGAACGGGTAGAGATACTGGTCCATACGCCCGAACGAGACCGAGTGCCCGTTCGACTCAATCTGCAAAATCAGTTGAATGAAGTAGCACAGCTGCAGCGCCTGCCAGAAGGTTTTTGGCGGCTCATGGGCAATCACATCACAGTTTTCTGCAATAGCCAGCAGTTCATCGCGGCGGCTCTCGCGGGTTTCAGCGCGGGCCATCTGACGAGCCAGGTCGGCGAAACGTTCCATGTGCAGGCTGACCGCCTCCAGCACGATATCAATGGCTTTCAGGAACTGCTCGCCATGTAAATCTTCCAGCGCGGTCAGATTAATGCGTGAACGGCGTTCGTCTACTTTGTGGCGCAGACCATCCAGCCCTTTTTCCAGCAACAACGGGAAGTTCACCGCCAGGTGTGCGTCGCCGGAGGTCATGTTGCCTTCGGCCTTGATGATGCCGGTTTCCAGCAGGGCTTTTTGCTCATCGGTAAACATGCCGTAGCAGCGATCCTGCACCGTCTGCCCTCGCCACCAGGGACAGATGTCGTGCAGCACCCGTTTATTCTCTTCACTGACTGCGAAACCGGCTCCTGGACGATCCGCCAGGTCATCAATCTCTTTTTCAATCCACGACACGGTGTATTCCGGGAAGATGGGGGCGGCGCGCACTTCGCTTGCCTGATTGCCGACAATCAGCTCGTCGTGTTTGATCCAGATAGTCCGTGCAGCCAGATGGTGTGCCAGCGCCAGGGCGCGACGCACCGGAATGGGCTTGTCCATATGCGCACGATACATCTCAGTGTAGTGCTGCGCGCGCTCGGTACACACCGGCGGTTTAACAATGTGTACCAGCGCGTTTTTATGCGCTTTGATGCGTTCGGTCAGGGTGGTCAGTTGCAGAGTGGTCATGGCGTTATCCTCGTAAGGTGGCGGTGAGTCCTTTCTGGCGGGCGTAATCCTGGGCAAATGCCAGTAACGCGGGCGCATCAAGCGGCTTGCCCGGCGCGGTGTAGGGTTGATTGAGCAGGGTGTATTTGTTCATGCCTAATGTGTGATACGGCAAAAAATGGATCTCGCGGACGTTGAGTTCGTCAGCGGCGAAGCGGGTTATGTCGGTAATGGATTGTTCGTCGGCGTTGAAGCCTGGGATCAACGGCACGCGGATAGTCATCTGCTTCCCGGCCTGGGCCAGACGCCTGAGGTTGTCCAGCACGCGTCTGGCGCTACCGTCGGTCCACTGTTTGAAGGTTTTGCTGTCGACGTGTTTCAGGTCTGCGAGGAAGAGATCCACATAGGGCAATGACGGTTCAATGTAATGCCATGGCACATGCAGGCAGGTTTCCACAGCGGTGTGAATGCCCTGTTCGTGGCTCGCCCTGAACAGCGCGAGGGCAAGATCCGGGTGCATAAACGGTTCGCCACCGGACAGGGTAATGCCGCCGCCGCTGCGGGTGTAGAAGGCTTTGTCACGCAGCACTGTCGCCATGATCTCCTCGACGGACTGCGTCTCGCCGCAGACCGTCAGTGCCTGGGTCGGACAGCAGTCGGTGAGGGTATCCAAATCTGATTCGCTGAGTCTGTCGCGCTGGATCAACAGACCGTTAAGTGCGCGAGTGATTGCCGTTGGCGCTGCCTGTTGGCAAAGGTCACACCCTTCCAGACACAAGCGGGCATCAAACAGCACTTCGCGACCCCGCGCCCGGCTTTCCGGGTTCTGGCACCAGCGGCAGCCAAGAGAGCAGCCTTTCAGGAACACCACGGTGCGTATACCGGGGCCGTCGTGGGTGGAGTAGCGCTGAATATTGAAAATCATGGGGTATCCTCATATTGCGTATGAAGATTAAATTACTTTCGAATGAAAGTTAAATTGATGGGGATCAACTCCCTGGCAGGTAATGTCTCGTCAGTGTGAAAGCGTGTGTGAGGTCACATATTGAAAGGAGAGGTGAGGGGGGAGGTGCGCGTTGATGCCCTCACCCCGGCACGTTCACGGGTTCTGGCGTGACAGAAAAGCAAGGAACATAAGGTGAACGGAATGGCCCTCAGAGCCGCATGATTCCCCCCTAACCCCGGTCCTGTTAACCTCCACACACCTCACACTCAGGATTGCGCATCAGCTTCATCTCTCTGAACTGGCAGGTCAGCGCATCGTACATCACGATTTTGCCTACGGCGGGCGTCCCATAATGCGTTAACACCTTGATGGCCTCCATCGCCTGTAATGAACCGATGATGGCCACCAGCGGGGCCATCACGCCGGCTTCCACACAGGTTAACGCATTGTCGCCAAACAGCCGGCTCAGGCAGCGGTAGCAGGGTTCGCCTTCGCCCCAGGTAAAGACACTGATTTGCCCCTCCATGCGAATAGCCGCCCCGGAAACCAACGGAACCTTGTGCGCAAAACATCCGGCGTTGAGTTGGTTACGGATGGTCACATTGTCGGTGCAGTCCAGCACCAGGTCGTGAGCGGCAATCTGCGCAAACAGCGCTGGCTCATCGAGCAGCGCATTGAGGGTATCGAGCTGAACGAGAGGGTTGATGCGGGCAAGGCTTGCCTTCGCCGATGCCACTTTCGGCTGCCCAATTGTGGCATCGCTGTGCAGCGTCTGGCGCTGGAGATTGGAGAGCGCGACGGTGTCAAAATCCAGCAGCGTCATCTGGCCCACGCCTGCGGCGGCCAGGTATTGCGCCGCCGCGCAGCCAAGACCGCCTAAACCGACGACCAGAACGCGTGACGCTTTCAGTCTCTCCTGGCCCTCAAAATCAAATCCACGCAGGATAATCTGCCGATTGTAGCGCAGCATTTCCGCATCGCTCAGCGCTTCCACGATTAACCTCCGAACAGATGATTAAAGGTCTCGACCTCGACCCACTCACCCACCTCAACGTTGCCGCGTTCGCGCTCCAGCACGATAAAGCAATTACCGAGGCTAAATGAGGTGAAGATATGTGAACCTTGTGGGCCGGTGGTGCTGACGGTCAGCTCGCCGTTCTCATCACGGCTGAGCACGCCGCGCTGGAAATCAAGACGCCCGGGACTTTTCTTCAGTCGCGTGGCGGCGCGGGCGCGCAGACGCACTGGCAACGGGTTATCAGTGTTACCGCTCAGTTTTGCCAGTAATGGCTGCACCAGCTGATAGAAGGTGAGGGCGGCTGAAACCGGATTGCCCGGCAGGCCACAGAACCAGCTGTTTTGCAGGCGACCAAAAGCAAAAGGTTTCCCTGGTTTGATGGCCAGTTTCCAGAAGGTGATTTCGCCCAGTTCGTCGAGCATCGCCTTGGTGTAATCCGCTTCACCCACGGAGACGCCGCCGGAGCTTAATACCACGTCAGCCTGCTGGTCGGCGGCGATAAAGGTTTCGCGCAGCTGCGCCGGGGAATCAGGGATGATGCCAAGGTTAATCACCTCGCAGCCCAGTTGTTCGAGCATCAAATGCACCGCCAGACGGTTGGTGTCATAGATTTGCCCGTCGGCCAGCGGTTGCCCTGGCAGCTGTAACTCATCGCCGGTGGAGAACAGGGCGACGCGGATTTTGCGCACCACCTTCACCTCAGGGATGCCCAGCGAAGCCAGCACCGGCAGCTCTGCGGCGGTCAGTTTAGTGCCTGCTGTAAACACTACCGCACCGCTACGGATGTCTTCGCCGAGGTAGCGAATGTTTTGCCCGGCGCGCACGCTGGCGGTAAAACGTACGCCTGCGTCGGTCGCCTCGGTCTCTTCCTGCATCACCACCGCTTCGCAGCCTTGAGGAACCGGCGCGCCAGTCATGATGCGCACGCAGGTGCCGGTCGGCCATTCGCCGTTAAAAGGTTGTCCGGCAAACGCCTTGCCTGCCACGGGTAACGGTTTACCGCTGTCGATGTCCGCCATACGTACCGCATAACCGTCCATCGCGGCGTTATCAAAACCCGGCACATTCAGGGGAGAAATCACATCCTGCGCCACGACGCGACCAAAACAGGCCAGCAGCGGCAAGGTTTCACTTTGTTCAAGTGGGGTAATGGCCGACAGCATTTGAGCCATGGCCGAATCGAGAGGGATCAGGCCCGCAGTGTGTTCCATGGTGCGCTCCAGTCATACGGATGAAAGGGGCCATTATGGCAAAAAGTCCCCTCCGCTGCATGTACTCCTCCCGAGCGAGAATGCGACGGGTGCTTTACATAGCTGTAACGTCTTTCTATATTCAAAAATTGTATGAAGTTGTGACGACGATAATGATATTTATAGAAAAAGCAGCAAGCTACCTGACCGGGCGATGAAAAAATGACCAAAGCAGTAATTGCAATACACGGTGGCGCCGGGGCCATTGCCCGCGCACAACTGAGCCCGGAGAAAGAAAGGCACTACATCGACGCCCTGTCGTCCATCGTTGAATGCGGTCAGCGCATGCTGGAGGCGGGAGAAAGCGCACGGGACGTGGTGACCGAGGCCGTGCGGCTGCTGGAGGAGTGCCCGCTGTTTAATGCAGGCATTGGCGCCGTCTTTACCCGCGACGAAACCCATGAACTCGACGCCTGTATTATGGATGGCGAAACCCTGCTGGCCGGCGCCGTGGCAGGCGTCAGCCGCGTGCGCAACCCTATTCTGGCCGCCCGCCTGGTGATGGAGCGCAGCCCCCACGTACTGCTTGTGGGTGAAGGCGCTGAGAAATTTGTTTTTGCCGAAGGCATGGCGCCGGTGTCGCCAGAGATTTTCTCGACGCAGGAACGTTATCAGCAACTGCTGGACGCCAGGGCGAGCGGTGAGATGTACCTCGACCATGGAAATGCGCCGCTGGACGAAAGCAAAAAGTTTGGCACCGTTGGCGCCGTCGCCCTTGATAAACAAGGCAACCTGGCGGCAGCGACTTCCACCGGCGGGATGACCAATAAGTTACCCGGCCGCGTCGGCGACAGCCCCTTGCCCGGCGCAGGTTGCTATGCCAATAACGCCAGCGTGGCCGTTTCCTGTACCGGCACGGGAGAGGTCTTTATACGTACGCTTGCCGCTTACGACATTGCGGCCCTGATGGACTATGGTGGGCTGAGCCTGCATGAAGCCTGCGAGGCGGTGGTGATGGAAAAACTTCCGGCACTGGGCGGCAGCGGTGGCCTGATTGCGGTTGACCGCGAAGGCAACGTGGCGCTGCCCTTTAACAGCGAAGGCATGTACCGGGCCTGGGGTTACGCAGGCGATGCGCCGAGCGTCGGGATTTATCGTGAATAAGGGGAGCACTATGTCGCAAGGATTCGAAGCTGACGGGCAGGATGTACTGGACGTCAGCAATCTGAATATTGCTTTTCACCATGAAAAGCAACGTACCCAGGCGGTGCGCGATCTCTCTTTTACCCTCAAGCGGGGCGAGACGCTGGCGATTGTGGGTGAGTCGGGTTCCGGCAAATCCGTTACCGCTATGTCGCTGCTCCGTCTGCTGGAGCAGTCCGGCGGCGACGTGCAGTGCGATCATATGCTGTTGACCCGGCGCAACGGCGAGCGGGTCGATCTCGCTACCCTGAGTCGCTCTCGCCTGCACAGGGTCCGTGGGGCCGATATCGCGATGATTTTCCAGGAGCCCATGACCTCCCTGAACCCGGTTTTCCCGGTAGGTGAGCAAATCGCTGAGTCGATACGTTTGCATCAGGGATTGAATAAAGAAGCGGCATTGGTAGAAGCCCGACGCATGCTTGACCTGGTCCGTATTCCCGAGTCGCAAGCTATCCTCTCCCGCTTTCCACACCAGCTTTCAGGCGGCATGCGCCAGCGTGTGATGATCGCGATGGCGCTCTCCTGTCGCCCGGCGGTGTTGATAGCCGACGAACCCACGACCGCGCTGGATGTTACCATCCAGGCACAAATTCTCCAGCTCATCAGCGTGCTGCAAAAAGAGATGGCGATGGGGGTGATTTTTATCACTCACGATATGGGGGTCGTGGCGGATATCGCCGATCGCGTGCTGGTGATGTATCAGGGCGAGGCGGTGGAAACCGGCACCGTAGAACAGATTTTCAAAGCGCCGCAGCATCCCTATACCCAGGCGTTGCTGGCGGCGGTTCCACGCCTGGGGGCGATGAACGGTAGCGATCTACCGCGTCGCTTTCCCCTGATGTCACCCCAGCAGCCTGCGGTGCAGGAGGAAGAGACAGAGCAGGACACGGTGGTGCCCGGTGAACCCATTTTACAGGTGCGGGATCTGGTGGCACGTTTCCCGATTCGCACGGGCATTCTTAACCGCGTGACCCGCGAAGTACATGCGGTGGAAGGGGTGAGCTTTGATTTGTGGCCAGGGGAGACCCTGTCGCTGGTGGGGGAGTCCGGCAGCGGCAAATCCACTACCGGGCGGGCGCTGCTGCGCCTGGTGGAGAGTCAGAGCGGGCAGATAACCTTCAAAGGCGAGCGTATTGATACGCTGCCAGCCAACAAATTGCAGCCGCTGCGCCGGGATATACAGTTTATTTTCCAGGATCCCTATGCGTCTCTCGATCCCCGCCAGACGGTAGGGTATTCGATCATGGAGCCGCTGCGGGTGCATGGGATCATGGGTGAAGAAGAGGCCCAGCGCCGCGTGCTGTGGCTGCTGGAGCGGGTCGGATTAAAACCGGAACATGCATGGCGCTATCCCCACGAGTTCTCCGGCGGGCAGCGCCAGCGCATTTGTATTGCCAGAGCGCTGGCACTCAATCCACGGGTGGTGGTGGCCGATGAGTCGGTCTCGGCGCTGGATGTCTCCATTCGCGCGCAGATAATCAACCTGCTTTTAGATCTGCAACGGGAGATGGGCATCGCCTTCTTGTTTATTTCCCATGATATGGCGGTGGTCGAACGCATCAGTCACCGGGTGGCGGTGATGTATCTCGGGCAGATTGTGGAAATTGGCCCTCGCCGTTCGGTGTTTGAGAACCCCCAGCACCCTTACACGCGAAAACTGATGGCCGCGGTGCCGGTGGCGGATCCGTCGCATCATCGTGCGCAGCGTGTCCTGCTGTCGGACGAACTGCCCAGCAATATTCATAAGCGCGGCGACACCGTCGAACGCGTGCAGTTACACCACGTTAGCCCCGGGCACGCAGTCGCACGCACGACACCCGGTAATACTCAATCCCGTTTTTGACAGTTCCAGGCAGGGACACTCAGGAGAGCAAGATGACGCAATTTGTATCACGTAAATGGCAGGTTGGGGTGGCGGTTGCCGCCGCACTCGCCGCTGCGCCGGCACTGGCTGCCAAAGATGTTGTGGTCGCCGTGGCCTCGAACTTCACCACCCTGGACCCGTACGACGCCAACGACACGCTGTCGCAGGCGGTGGCGAAGTCCTTCTATCAGGGGCTGTTTGGCCTTGATAAAGACATGAAGTTGCAGAATGTGCTGGCAGAAAGCTACACCGTTTCCGACGACGGTCTGGTCTACACCATCAAACTGCGTCAGGGAGTGAAGTTCCAGGATGGTACCGACTTTAATGCGGAGGCCGTTAAAGCCAACCTCGATCGTGCCAGCAACGCCGACAATAAACTCAAGCGCTATAACCTCTACAAAAACATTGCCAAAACCGACGCTGTCGACGCCACAACGGTGAAAGTCACCCTAAAAGAGCCGTTCTCGGCGTTTATTAATATTCTTGCCCATCCGGCGACCGCCATGATCTCGCCGAAAGCGCTGGCGCAATATGGCAAAGAGATTGGCTTCCATCCGGTGGGGACAGGGCCGTACAGCCTGGAAACCTGGAACCAGACCGATTTCGTCAAAGTAAAGAAGAACCCGGACTACTGGCAGAAAGGGTTGCCAAAACTGGACTCCATCACCTGGCGACCGGTGGTCGACAACAACACTCGTGCGGCCATGTTGCAAACGGGTGAAGCGCAGTTTGCCTTCCCGATCCCTTACGAGCAGGCAGCTTTACTGGAGAAAAACAGCAAACTTGAACTGGTGGCCAGCCCGTCCATCATGCAGCGCTACATCAGCCTGAACGTGACGCAAAAACCGTTTGATAACCCGAAGGTCCGTGAAGCGATCAACTACGCCATTAACCGCCAGGCGCTGGTGAAAGTGGCGTTCGCGGGTTATGCCACCCCGGCAACCGGCATTGTGCCGCCTACCCTGGCGTATGCCCAGAGCTATCCGGCCTGGAAATACGATCCCGCAAAAGCGCGCGAATTGCTGAAAGAAGCTGGTTTCCCGAACGGGTTCAGCACCACGCTGTGGTCTTCACATAACCACAGTACGGCGCAAAAGGTGCTGCAATTCACTCAGCAGCAGCTGGCACAGGTAGGTATCAAAGCGCAGTTGACGGCGATGGACGCAGGGCAACGTGCTGCCGAAGTGGAAGCCAAAGGGCAGAAAGAGAGCGGCGTGAGAATGTTCTACACCGGCTGGTCGGCATCGACCGGTGAAGCTGACTGGGCGCTGTCGCCGCTGTTCGCCTCACAGAACTGGCCGCCTACCTTGTTCAATACCGCCTTCTACAGCAATCCGCAGGTGGATAAAGATTTGGTGGATGCGCTAAAAACCACAAATAGCGAAGAAAAAGCCCGCCTGTACAAAGACGCTCAGGATACTATCTGGAAAGAGTCTCCGTGGGTGCCTTTGGTTGTCGAAAAACTGGTTTCTGCGCACAACAAGAACCTGACCGGGTTCTACATTATGCCGGATACCGGTTTTAGTTTTGACAACGCCGACCTGAAATAAAGAAACTCATGCCCGCCGCCAGCGTGGCGGTGGGGTGAGGGAAAAAAGACATGCTGAATTATGTTTTAAAACGCCTGCTGGGGCTTATCCCGACGCTACTGATTGTGGCGGTGCTGGTGTTTTTATTTGTCCATCTGTTACCCGGCGATCCGGCGCGGCTGATTGCCGGACCGGAGGCTGACCAGCAGGTGGTGAACCTGGTGCGTCAACAGCTGGGGCTGGATCAACCCCTGTATGTCCAATTCTGGCACTACATTACCCACGTTCTGCAAGGCGATTTTGGCACATCGATGGCGTCGCGCCGCCCGGTAGTTGATGAAATTGCCAGCCGTTTTTTCCCGACCTTCTGGCTCACTATCGCCAGTATGACCTGGGCGATGCTCTTCGGGCTGATTGCCGGTATTGCCGCCGCGGTATGGCGTAATCGCTGGCCAGACAGGCTGGGTATGGCGCTCGCCGTCACCGGGATCTCTTTTCCGGCCTTTGCGCTGGGCATGCTGCTGATGCAGGTCTTTTCCGTTGAACTGGGCTGGTTGCCTACGGTCGGCGCCGACACGTGGCAGCACTATATCTTGCCGTCGATGACCCTGGGCGCTGCCGTCGCAGCGGTGATGGCGCGATTTACCCGTGCTTCGTTTGTTGAGGTCCTCAATGAAGACTACATGCGCACCGCCCGTGCCAAAGGGGTAAGTGAACGCTGGGTCGTTCTGAAGCACGGTTTGCGTAATGCGCTCATTCCGGTCATTACCATGATGGGGCTGCAGTTTGGTTTCTTACTGGGCGGATCGATTGTGGTCGAGAAAGTGTTCAACTGGCCGGGGCTTGGGCGCCTGCTGGTGGATTCTGTTGAGATGCGCGATTATCCGGTGATTCAGGCGGAGGTGCTGCTCTTCTCGCTGGAATTTATTCTTATCAATTTAGTGGTGGATGTGCTGTATGCCGCCATTAACCCCGCTATCAGGTACAAGTAAGGATGCGACTGTTTAACTGGCGTCGACAGGCGATATTGAACGCTCTGCCCGGAGTAAAACCGGGACAGGTCAGAACACCCTGGCATGAATTCTGGCGACGCTTTCGTCGTCAGCCGGTGGCGATGACCGCCGGGCTTTTTGTTGTCATCTTAATCCTGCTGGCGGCCATCGCCCCCTGGATTGCCCCGTTTGATGCAGAAAACTATTTTGATTATGACCGCCTGAACGATGGGCCCTCACTCATACACTGGTTTGGCGTGGATTCGCTGGGGCGCGATATTCTGAGCCGGGTGCTATTAGGGGCGAGGATTTCACTGGCTGCGGGCGTGTTTGCCGTGCTGATTGGGGCGGCAATAGGGACGGTACTCGGCCTGTTGGCCGGCTATTACGAAGGCTGGTGGGATCGCATTATTATGCGTATCTGCGACGTCCTGTTTGCCTTCCCCGGCATTCTGCTGGCGATTGCCGTGGTCGCGGTGATGGGCAGCGGGATGACTAACGTTATCATCGCGGTGGCCGTTTTCTCGGTTCCCGCCTTTGCGCGTCTGGTGCGTGGCAATACGCTGGTGCTCAAGCAGCAAACCTTCATCGAGTCGGCCCGCAGCATCGGGGCCAGCGATATGACCATTTTGTTCAGCCATATCCTCCCCGGCACGGTCTCCTCCATCGTGGTTTACTTCACCATGCGTATTGGCACGTCGATCATTTCGGCGGCCAGTCTGTCATTTCTGGGTCTCGGCGCGCAACCGCCCACCCCTGAGTGGGGCGCGATGCTCAATGAAGCCCGTGCCGACATGGTGATTGCACCGCATGTGGCACTGTTCCCCTCTTTGGCGATTTTCCTCACCGTGCTGGCCTTTAACCTGTTGGGCGACGGCCTGCGCGATGCGCTGGATCCAAAAATCAAAGGGTAATTAACGCCTCGCTCAGGGCCTTGAGGAACACCGGCACAACCGGGTTCGGATTGGCCTTTGAGTAAACAAGGAAGTTATGTGCCTGAATGTTCACCCCTTCGATATTCATAAAGGTCACGTTCGGCATACCCAGCGTGCGGGAAGAGGCGGGCACGATGGCGCAACCTAAGCCCGCGTTCACCAGCCCGAGGATGGTATGGGTCTGGGCGAGCTGGTATTTGTAGTCTGGCGTAATGTCGTTAAAGACGAACAGGTCGGTGATACGGTCGTAAAAATGTCGCGCTTCGCCAGGGCTATAGAGGAAAAAGGGCTCATTGTTAAATGCGCTGAGGGGGATCTTTCGCTTACGCGCCAGCGGATGTTCAGAATGAAAAGCGCCAACAAAGGTTTCCCCTTGTAGCGGCTGGTACGCCAACAGCGGATTTGGTGGGACATGGCGCACAAAACCAATATCAAGACTGTTGTTTTCAATCGCGCTTATTTGTTTATGCGACACCAGTTCATGTAGCTGAAAGGTGACTCCGGGCAATTTTATCGCCAGTTCTTTTAATAGCTGGGGAATAAAATTCCACGAAAATACCGCCGTAAATCCCAATGAAAGCGATCCCGTTTCGCCGGAGGCGCATTGTTGCACCGACGATTCAAGGCGGTCCGCTAATTTAAGAATTAATCGTGCTTCCGTGAGCAGATGTTGCCCCATATGGGTCAACTGTACATGCCTGTTATTCCTGTCAAATAACGCGCCGCCCAGGCTCTTTTCAAGCAGTTGGATCTGGCGACTCAGGGGCGGCTGCGTCATATGCAAACGGGCAGCGGCGCGGCCAAAATTCAGCTCTTCAGCGACGGCGATAAAACACCGCAGTTGGTGCAAATCCATAATTCAATTCTTATATTAATGAATACCGGATTTATATTAGACATGAATTATTACGCTGTCCATCATCGAATTAACGACCCTCGACGGAACAGCAAAATGACAAATAAAACCGACCAACAAAAAACTCACATCTTATTAACGCAAGCGGTGCCAGACCCGATAGACGACATATTAATGCGCGATTATTACGTACATCGACTGTATCAAACCCGCGAGCCTCAGCAGATGTTAGCGGAGTGTGGCCAATTGATTGAAGGCGTGGTTACCGGGGGAGCGAAAGGCCTGTCCCGTGACATCATGGCCTGTCTGCCTGCGCTGAAAATCGTCGCCGTCAGCGGTATTGGCACCGATGCCGTTGACCTGGCCTACGCCGCCGAACACGGCATTTTTGTCACCACCACGCCGGGTGTATTGACCGATGACGTCGCGGATATGGCGCTGGGCCTGTTGATCTCCACCCTGCGCCAGATGAGCGAAGGCGAACAGGTGGTGCGCGCCGGGCGCTGGCCGCAAACCAACCTGCCACTGGCACGTAAAGTCACCGGCACCACCGTCGGCATTATCGGCATGGGGCGCGTCGGTCAGGCGATTGCGCAGCGCGTGGCGGCGTTCAACACCCGTATCCTTTACACCGATCTCGGTCCGATTGCCGGGCTGGATTATAGCTATGTGGTCGATCTTCACGCCCTGGCCCAGGAAGTGGATGTGCTGATCCTTGCCGCCTCTGCCGACAGCGGCAAGGTCATCATCAGCGAGTCGGTACTGGAGGCACTCGGGCCGCAGGGGTACTTCATTAACGTGGCGCGGGGCAAGCTGGTGGATGAAACCGCGCTGCTCAACGCGCTTAAGGACCAGCGTATTGCCGGAGCCGGTCTGGATGTGTTTGCCAACGAACCGCATGTGCCGGAGGGCTTTTTCACGCTCAACAACGTGACGCTGCAGCCCCATCGCGCCAGCGCCACCCTCCAGACACGACTGGAGATGGGCGCGATTGTGCTGGAAAACCTGGCAGCCTGTTTCAGCGGTCAGTTACCGCCACACCGGGCGTAAGCACCCTGGCGACGACCTCTGTCTCCCCTGAAAAATCACAGTGAGCAAATCATGAGCAAACCAATAGAAGCCTCTCTGGAACACGTTAAACGTGTCGGGCACCACCGCTACTGGGTACTGGGCCTGATTTTTATCATTACCGTCATTAACTACGCCGACCGTGCCACCATGTCGATTGCCGGGACCTCGGTGGTGAAAGAGCTGGGTCTCGACCCAATGATGTTGGGGATGATCTTCTCCGCCTTCGCCTGGGCCTACGCGCTGGGGCAAATCCCCGGCGGCTGGCTGCTGGACCGCTTCGGGGCAAAAAAAGTGTATGGCCTGAGTCTGGTGCTGTGGTCGGTGTTTACCATGCTGCAAGGCACCGTGGGGTGGATGGGGCTCACCGGCAGTCTGGCGGCGATGACGCTCTTTCTGATGCGCTTTATGCTTGGTCTGGTCGAGTCACCGGCCTTCCCGGCAAACTCACGCATTGTCTCCAGTTGGTTCCCGACCCGTGAACGTGGGCTGGCCTCAGCGCTGTTTAACTCCGGGCAATATATGGCGGTAGTGGTCTTCACACCGATGATGGCCTGGCTTACCCACGCCTGGGGCTGGGAGCACGTCTTCATCTGGATGGGCGGCTTAGGCCTGGTGCTGGCAGCGGTCTGGTTTGCCTGGTACAAAGAGCCACATAAAGACCCGCGTCTGACGGACGATGAAAAAACGCTGATGCGTGAGGGCGGGGCGCTGGTGGATCTGGACAGCGAGGGGGCGAAACGGGGCAAAAAAACGTTGTTGCGTGACACTAAGTGCCTGTTTACCAACCGTAATTTGTGGGCCATTTATCTCGGGCAGTACTGCATCACGGCGTTGACCTACTTCTTTATCACCTGGTTCCCCATCTACCTGATTCAGGGGCGGGGCATGACTATCATGCAGGCGGGATGGGTGGCGGCGCTACCGGCGATTTGTGGATTTACCGGCGGCTTACTGGGAGGCTACCTGTCTGACTTCCTGATTAGCCGTGGCGTTCATCCCTCCCGCGCCCGTAAAACGCCGTTTGTGCTCGGCATGGGACTGTCGACTATGCTGGTGTTTGCCAACGTTGTAGATACCAACAGCGCGGTGATTGCGCTGATGGCGCTGGCCTTTTTTGGCAAAGGCTTTGCCGCCGTCGGATGGGCGGTTCTCTCTGATGTGGCACCGAAAACCATGATTGGCCTGTGCGGCGGCGTGTTTAATGGGATTGGCAACATAGCCGGGATAGTCACACCGCTGGTGATTGGCTATGTGGTGGCGGTCACCGGTTCGTTTAATAACGCATTGTGGTTCGTGGCGGCGCACGGTGTGCTGGCGGTCATAAGCTATGTGTTGATAGCGACCCGGTTTGAACGTGTGGCAGAGTAAGAAAAAACGCCGCCTGGTGACAGGCGGCGGCAGGATTACACGCGGGTGCCCCACAGATCGTATTCATCGGCGTTTTCAACTTTCACGCGGATGATGTCGCCGGGCTTGACGTTGGTTTCGCCGTTCAGATAGACCGCACCGTCGATTTCAGGTGCATCCGCCATACTGCGACCAATGGCGCCTTCTTCGTCAACTTCATCGACGATCACCAGAATTTCGCGGCCCACTTTTTCCTGCAAGCGTTCAGCAGAGATCTGCTGTTGCAGCTGCATGAAACGGTTCCAGCGCGCTTCTTTCACCTCTTCCGGAACCTGATCGGCCAGTTCGTTGGCGGTCGCGCCATCCACCGGGCTGTATTTAAAGCAGCCAACACGGTCCAGACGGGCTTCGGTCAGGAAGTCGAGCAGCATCTGGAAGTCTTCTTCGGTTTCCCCTGGGAAGCCAACGATAAAGGTAGAACGCAGGGTCAGTTCCGGGCAGATTTCACGCCACTGTTTGATGCGTGCCAGCTGGCGATCGACAGAACCCGGGCGCTTCATCAGCTTGAGAATGCGCGGGCTGGCGTGTTGCAGCGGAATGTCCAGATACGGCAGGATTTTACCTTCCGCCATCAGCGGAATGACATCATCAACGTGCGGATAAGGGTAAACGTAGTGCAGGCGCGTCCAGATACCCAGTTTTGCCAGTTGCTCGCACAGGCCCACCATGCTGGTTTTTACCGGTTCGCCGTTGTGGAAGCCCATGCGGTGCTTCACGTCGACGCCGTAGGCTGAGGTATCCTGAGAGATGACCAGAATTTCTTTTACGCCGGCATCTTTCAGGCGTTTCGCTTCACCCAGCACGTCACCAATCGGGCGGCTCACCAGATCGCCGCGCATGGACGGGATGATGCAGAAGGTGCAACGGTGGTTACAGCCTTCGGAAATTTTCAGGTAGGCATAATGGCGCGGCGTCAACTTGACCCCTTGTTCCGGCACCAGGCTCAGGAAGGGGTTGTGCTGCGGTTTTGGCACATAATGGTGCACATGCTCAAGCACCTGCTCGTAGCTGTGCGGGCCGGTGATTTCCAGCACTTTCGGATGGACTTCACGAATCTGATCGACTTTCGCCCCGAGGCAGCCGGTTACGATCACTTTGCCGTTTTCATTCAGCGCTTCGCCAATGGCTTCCAGCGACTCCTGAACCGCGCTGTCGATAAAGCCGCAGGTGTTGACGATAACCATATCGGCGTCGTTATAGCTCGGCACGACGTCATACCCTTCCGTGCGCAGTTCCGTCAGGATGCGTTCAGAGTCGACGAGGTTTTTCGGGCAGCCGAGGGAGACAAAGCCGATTTTCGGCTGGTGCGTAACATTGCTCATAGTTCAAAAATTAATCAGTTATAGGATGCTCAGGGCACGGATTGTACAGTTATCAGCGGGAGATTTATAGCGGATTGTCGGCAGGCAGGATCAAAAACCCGGCGGCCTGACGGGCAAAGGCTGCCCTACAGAATGACAGCAAATCACCGCGTGTGGTCAAAATTCATCAACCGTGTCGCGTTCATTATTAATTACGTCGAATACTAACTCGCCATCTTTCACCGCAAAGGTGATAGAGGTGGCGTAACTATCCTCAATATTCATATCCTGGCACAGGTTAAAGATGAAATAGTGAATTTGATAATAAAGAACAAAGGTATTGTCGCGTAATGGTTCGACCCTGCTGATAACGAAGTCATTGGTCGACCGCGCATGTGGGCTAATAAAGCTTAAATCCGTGTTCAGAACGGGAATAAGGGCAGGGGCGTGTCGATGGCGTTGCAGATAATGTTGAAGCGCAAGGGCAGAGTCTGTTGGGCTTTCGGTAAGGGTAAGCGTCAGAGGAAAGGTATGCATAACGAGCCTGGTCATAATGGAGGTGAGGTAAACATACCATGTATAGTCAGGTTCTCCATCACGCGGCTGCGGGGTATTTGGGGGTACAAAACCCGCGTTTAAAAAATACCTCAAAAGGAGGTCGTTGCCGTTGAACAGGCAAAAAAAAGCCGCTCGGACGAACGGCGATATACAACACAGGGAATTCTTTAGAAACATAATGATTTACGGCAAAAATAATAGCGTGCTAATTAATGATTGTCACTCGCTATGTTAAGAAAAAGTGTTTCTAATGTTAAAATGTGATGAAGATCATCTTTGTCTAAAAATGCAGCGCTGGGGTTTTGTCCGGTTATGCAGGAAACGGGGCCGGGCGTACGTCCCTGCGCAGCGAATCACGGCACGCCATTATTCCCATATTGTAAGAACGCCGGGCGCTGGTTTAAGCGCGCGAACCAGGCTTCCAGTGCCGGGAACGTCGGGTGATCGAACGGCGTCATCTTCCAGCGGTTCACCGACAGCCCCAGCACTACGTCCGCAAGCGTGAAATGGGCACCCACCACCCAGGCCTGGGTTTTTTCCAGTTGCTGATTCACTATCCCGATGCAGTGATTCCACTCTTTAATGCCGGCATCAATCGCCTGCCGATCGTTATAGGCCGGATTGTTACGCACCAGAGCAGGGAAGACATAGCGCCAGGCGTTGTTAAATTCGGTTGCCTGCCAGTCCATCCAGTGCTCCACGTTGGCGCAGGCCTGCGCATCGACGGGGAGCAGGTCGCTGCGGCTCGCTTTACGCGCCAGATAACGGCAGATGGAATTGGATTCCCAGAGCACAAAATCGTCGTCAATCAGTACTGGCACCATTTCATTGGGGTTCATGGCCCGAAAGGCCTCGGTTTGCGTGGAGGCAAACCCGCTGCCGTAATCTTCCTGCTGATAATCAAGGCCTGCTTCCTCGCAGGTCCACAAGACTTTTCGCACGTTAATGGACGAGGTTTTCCCCAGAATTCTTATCATGATCGCAGGTCGCTCTTTGCAGGATTAATCGTTTAAAAACAATACATCAATCGCACTGCGTCTTGCTACCTCCAGCCAGGCACCAGCATGGTGCACTGCCTGATGCTGGCTCACCAAAATAGTGAGTATCCGCAGAGGCATCATAGTAATTCACTGAATTTTAATAAAATTATAACCTGGCACACCGCTTGCAGTAGCAAGAGAGCAGTGCAACACACAATTTGCAAATAGCTGGCTAGGGTTCCGGTTCGCGTGAGCGGATGACTGGTCCAAGAGCTGGCGACCTCTGAGAGGTTACACGGCGGGACAAAAACCCGGGAGACAGCAGCACCAATGGGTGTCGCGCTGCCCCTTTTTGTACCAACCAGAGGTCCATGATGAAGAAAACGCCATTATTCCGCTCCCTCGTGCTGTCGCTGGTCATGCTGACCACTCTCCCTGCCTTTGCTGCGGTAAAGAAAGAATTTAACGTCTGCTGGACTATTTATGCGGGCTGGATGCCATGGGGCGCCATCAGTAACAGCAAAATCATTGATAAATGGGCCGATAAATACGGCATCAAGATCAATGTTGTTCAGCTCAATGACTACATCGAATCCATTAACCAGTACACCGCCGGTCAGTTTGATGGCTGCACCATGACCAATATGGACGCGCTGACCATTCCGGCGGCAGGCGGCGTGGACACCACCGCGCTGATTCTCGGTAGCTACTCCGAAGGCAACGACGGCGTGGTGATGAAAGGTGTGGGCAAAACCCTCAAGGATTTAAAAGGGCAGCAAATCTACCTGCCTGAGCTCTCCGTCTCCCACTATCTGCTGGTGCGCGGCCTCGAAAAAGCCGGGCTGGCAGAGAAAGATGTCACCGTGGTGAACACGTCGGATGCCGACATCGTCTCCGCGTTTGCCACGCCGAAAGTGCAGGCTGCCGTGGCCTGGAATCCGCAGCTTTCGGTCATTAAAGGGACGCCAGATACCACTGAAGTCTTTAGCTCTTCTCAGGTACCCGGTGAACTCATCGACATGATGGTAGTGAATACCGAGACCCTGAAAGACAACCCGGCGCTGGGCAAAGCTCTGACCGGCGCGTGGTACGAAATGATGGCGAAAATGAAGGCGCAGGATAAGGCGGTGCTGAGTGAAATGGCAGCCGCGTCGGGCACCGACCTGGCGGGCTATCAGGCACAGCTTAAGACCACGCATCTCTTTTACACCCCGACTGACAATCTGGCCTTTGCCGCCTCAGCTGATTTGCCGAAGACCATGCAGCGCGTGGCGCAGTTCTCCTTTGATAAGGGGCTGCTCGGTGACGGCGCACAAAGTGCCGATTTCATCGGCATGGCTTTCCCGGGTAACGCAGCCCTCGGCGATGCAGGGAACGTCAAACTGCGCTTTGACGACAGCTTCGTGAAAATGGCCGCCGACGGCAAGCTTTGACTGATTGACTGACGGGAAACGACGCCATGCGACACATTAATCGCCATCCGACCCGGGGCATGCGCTTTACGCTCGTCCTGTTGCCCTTCGTCATTTTGCTGGCGGCCTACTTTCTGGGATCGGCAGTACGCCTTGAGGCTAACCCGCAGGACAAGCTCCTGCCGGGAATGCAGCAAATGCTCGACGCCCTCTCACGCATGGCCTTTAGCCCGGATAAACGCAGCGGCGATTATCTCTTCTGGATGGACACCCTGGTGAGTCTGGTCCGCCTGCTGACCGGGCTTGCCATCGCCTCGCTGGTGGGATTATGCATCGGCATCACCGCCGGGGTCTTCCCGATGTGGCGCGCCTCACTGTCGCCGCTGATGACGGTGCTGTCGATGATCCCGCCGTTGGCGATTTTGCCGGTGCTGTTTATTGTTTTCGGGCTCGATGAGCTCTCGAAAGTGATGCTGATTGTGATTGGCATTACGCCGATGCTGGCCCGGGATCTCGAACACCGCGCGCGAGAAATTCCCCCTGAAATCCTGATCAAGGCGCAGACGCTGGGGGCCTCCAGCTGGACGCTGGTCCTGCGCGTGGTGTTGCCACAACTGCTGTCGCGCCTGCTGACCTCGCTGCGTCTGCTGCTCGGTTCTGCGTGGCTGTTTCTCATCTCAGCAGAGGCGATCTCGTCCACGGCAGGTCTGGGTTATCGCATTTTCCTGGTGCGCCGCTATATGGCGATGGACGTCATCATCCCCTACGTGGTGTGGATTACATTACTGGCGTGGCTGATGGATTTAGGCCTGCGTCAGCTTCATAAAACCTGTTTTCCCTGGGCGGAAGGAGGGAAGGCATGAGCTTTATCGACATCAACAATGTCTGGCAGGAGTACGGATCGCACGTGGTGCTGGAGCGGCTCAATCTGCAGGTGAATGCAGGGGAATTTTGCTCAATGGTCGGGGCGTCCGGCTGCGGTAAATCCACCTTCCTGCGTTTGCTACTGGGGCAGGAAGCGCCGAGCCGCGGCACGCTGTTGCTTGATGGTAAAACGCTACCGGCTGAGCCTGACAGCAGTCGTGGGGTGGTGTTTCAGCGCTATTCGGTCTTTCCGCACTTACGCGTGCTGGATAACGTCGCGATCGGCCTTGAGTTTCCGCAGGCCCGTCTTCTTGGTCGCCTGTTTGGTGCGCGTAAACGTGAAGCGCGGGAGCGGGCGGTGTGGATGCTGGAGAAAGTCGGTCTCGGGCAGGCGTTGGACAAATACCCGGCGCAGCTCTCCGGAGGCATGCAGCAGCGCCTCGCCATCGCCCAGGCATTCATTATGCAGCCGCGTGTGCTGTTGCTGGATGAGCCCTTTGGCGCGCTGGACCCCGGCATTCGCAAAGACATGCATGCGCTACTGCTCCAGCTGTGGAGCGAAACCCGCATGACGGTCTTTATGGTCACGCACGATCTGTCCGAAGGTTTTAACCTCGGCACCCGCCTGCTGGTGTTCGACAAAGTGCGCATCGACCCGCACGAACCCAATGCTTATGGGGCGCGCATTACTTATGACATTCCGCTTAACGAAGCGCGACTGGCCGAAATGACCGGCACCGCGCCTGAAAACGTCTATGCGTTAAGGAGTTAACAAGATGACTTCATTAGAAAAATCGACCGCTATTCTGCGAGAAGAGACGCTGCCCGGCGGCGGCACGCTCTCCTTCATCCTCAAGCGTGGGCAAATTCTGCGCATGACCGACATTGAAGGCGGGGCCAACGTCAGCCTGATGATGCTCAACCCGCATGAGAAGAGTGAACGTCTGAACCTGCCGGACACCCTGAAAGGCCAGCATACCGCACGCCTGACCGCCGGCCACTGTTTCTACTCCGATATGGGACGCGTGCTGGCAGGCATTACTGCCGACACCTGCGGCTGGCATGACCCGTTTGGCGGCGTGCTCAATGCTGCCGAAGTCAGTGAGAAATATGGCGACGGGCGCTATCAGAGCCTGCGTAACGGTTTTTACCGCAACGGTGCGGACAACCTGCTGGTGGAGATGGGGAAATGGGATCTGAGCCTTGAAGACCTGCTGATGGTGGTGAATTTCTTCAGCAAAGTGACGGTCGCCGAAGACGGCGCGTTCACCTTCCACCACGGTTTCTCGCAGCCGGGCAGCCACGTGGAGCTGTATGCGCCAATGGATGTGCTGCTGGTGATGACCGCGCTGCAACACCCGATGGATCCGGCAAGCGAGTACGCGCCGCGCCCGGTACAGCTGGCCTGGCGTCAGGCAGGTGATGAACATGCCGCCATCGATACGCTGCTCAGCCGCCCGGAAAACGAACGCGCATTCGCTAACACCCGCTTATTTGCCCTGTAAGGAGCCGCATGATGAATGTCACCAGCCAGATACATCCCGACCAGGCCGTCTTTCGCCATGTGATCCCGGCGGGCGAACCCTACCTGTTTGAAGTGAAAAAAGGCCAGACCGTGCGGTTGCTGGACCTGGAGGGCAACCAGGCCGTAGATACCCTGTTTTATAACGCTGACCAGTCACGTGAGCGCTACGATCCGCAACGCACCTTACGCCGCCAGGGCAACGCCTACCTCACCACCGGCAGCGTGCTGTACTCCAACCTCGGTAATCCGCTACTGACCATTGTGGCCGACACCTGTGGCCGTCACGACACCCTCGGCGGTGCCTGTGCTCAGGAGAGCAATACGGTGCGTTATGCGCTGGACAAACGTCAGATGCACAGCTGCCGCGACAACTTCCTCTGCGCCTGTCTGCACGATGGCCGCCTGCACAAACGGGACATCGGCGCCAACATCAATTTCTTTATGAACGTTCCGGTGACGCCAGAAGGCGGGCTGACCTTTGAGGATGGCATCTCGGCCCCCGGCAAATATGTGGAGCTGCGTGCCGAATGTAACGTCATTGTGCTGATTTCCAACTGCCCGCAGCTCAACAACCCCTGCAATGGCTGGAACCCGACGCCTGCGGAGGTGCTGGTATGGAATTGACACGCTGGGCGCGCCTGCGCAGCCTGATTTACCACCTGTTTGCCGTCCGTGCCGCACGTCTGCCCCTGAATCAGACCCCCAACACGACGCCACGCCCGTAAGGGATATCGCCCCTTATGGACGACCATAAGGTGAGCCGATTTTCGGTGGGACGACCCGCCACCATTGAGTTCTGACTATGTTTACGAAACTCCTGATTGCTAACCGTGGCGCGATTGCCTGCCGTATCCTGCGTACGCTGCGCACCATGAAGGTGGGCGGCGTGGCCGTCTGGTCTGAAGCCGACGCCAGCAGCTTACATATCCGTGATGCTGACGAAGCCATCAGCCTGGGCGAGGGCCCGGCGGCACAAACCTATCTGGTCATCGACAAAATTATTGCTGCCGCCCGCCACAGTGGTGCCGAGGCCATTCACCCCGGATATGGTTTCCTCTCGGAAAACGCCGCGTTTGCCGAAGCCTGTGAAGCGGCGGGGATTGCCTTTGTCGGCCCCACGCCGGAACAACTGCGCGTCTTTGGCTTAAAACACACTGCACGTGCGCTGGCAAAAACCCACGGCGTGCCGATGCTTGAAGGGACCGAACTGCTGGCTAACCTTGACGAGGCGCAACAGGCCGCACGCCTCGTCGGCTTCCCGGTAATGCTGAAAAGCACTGCGGGCGGCGGGGGGATCGGTATGCGCGTTTGCTATAACGCCGGGGAGTTGGCGGAAGCCTTCGATGCCGTGGTGCGGCTGGGCAAAAACAACTTCAGCGATGCCGGTGTGTTTATCGAAAAATACATCGAGCGGGCGCGCCATCTGGAAGTGCAGATTTTTGGTGATGGCAAAGGCGACGTCATTTCTCTCGGCGTTCGCGACTGCTCGGTCCAGCGCCGTAACCAGAAAGTGCTTGAAGAAACGCCCGCCCCGAATCTGCCGCAGGGCATGGAGGCCGCACTGTGCGAGGCGGCGATCACACTGGGTAAAGCCATCAGCTACCGCAGCGCCGGCACCGTGGAGTTTGTCTACGACAGCCTTGCCCGTCAGTTTTACTTCCTGGAGGTCAATACTCGCCTGCAGGTGGAGCACGGCGTGACCGAGCAGGTGTGGGGCGTGGACCTGGTGCGCTGGATGATTGAGCTGGCGGCAGGTGAGTTGCCGCCGCTGACTGAACTGGCCGCAGGGCTTGCTCCGCAGGGCCATGCGGTGCAGGCGCGCGTGTATGCCGAAGATCCGGGCCGTCAGTTTCAGCCTTCGCCGGGCCTGCTGACCGAGGTCTTTTTCCCGGCCGACGATCGCCAGGCGCTGCGTATCGACACGTGGGTAGCAGCCGGATGCGAAGTGCCGCCGTTCTTCGACCCGATGCTGGCAAAAATCATTACCTGGCAACCGACCCGCACCCAGGCGATTGCCCAACTGGATGCGGCGCTGGGGGCGACCCGGTTGTACGGCGTCGAGACCAACCGCCAGTACCTGCAACAGATTCTGGCGTTCGCACCTTTTGCCGAGGGTGAACCCTGGACCCGCTGTCTGGAAGCGCTCAGCTACTATGCCACCACCTTTGAGGTGTTGAGTGCCGGTACCCAGACCACGGTGCAGGATTACCCCGGTCGTCAGGGCTACTGGGCCGTGGGCGTACCGCCATCAGGACCGATGGACTCCCGTGCACTGCGCCTGGGCAATGCGCTGCTGGGCAATGCCTCAACCGAGGCAGCGCTGGAGATGACGCTCAGTGGCCCGACGCTGAAATTCAATACCGATGCCGTTGCGGTGGTGACCGGGGCGGCGATGAACATCACGCTCAATGGCGCCGATGCACCGATGAACACCGTATTTACGGTTCCGGCCGGAAGTACCTTGCGACTGGGTGAGGTGAGCGGGGCGGGTGTCCGCAGTTACCTGTGTCTGCGCGGCGGTATTCATGTGCCCGACTATCTCGGCAGCAAAAGCACCTTCACCCTCGGTCAGTTTGGCGGTCACGCCGGGCGGGCATTACGCACCGGCGATGTGCTGCACATCCCTGCGCTTAAAGAGAGCCGGAGCGGGGCCGTGTTACCCAGGACGTTGCACACCGATTTACCTGCCGTACGCGAGTTGCGGGTGATTTACGGGCCGCATGGCGCACCGGAATATTTCTCGGAAAATTACATCACCACCTTTTTTGCCACCGACTGGGAAGTGCACTTCAACTCCAGCCGTACCGGCATCCGCCTGATCGGGCCGAAACCGGAATGGGTACGCGACAGCGGCGGCGAGGCGGGGCTGCATCCGTCCAACATTCATGACAATCCCTACGCCATAGGTGCTGTGGATTTCACCGGCGATATGCCGGTTATTCTTGGCCCGGATGGCCCGAGCCTCGGCGGGTTTGTCTGCCCGGTGACTATCATCGAAGCCGATCTCTGGCAGCTTGGGCAACTGAAAGCGGGCGATAGGGTGCGCTTTGCGCCAGTGGATGTGGCGACCGCGCGCCTGCTGGCACAGGCGGAAAAGCAGGAAGTGGAAACCCTGCAACCCGTTGTCGTGAACTGGCAGCCGGCCCGGCCGGTGTCGCCAGTGGTACTCGACACGGGCGAGGCGGACAAACGGCTGGTGGCTCGTCTGTCTGGCGATACCCATCTTTTACTGGAGGTGGGTGCCCCGGAGCTGGATCTGGTGCTGCGTTTTCGCGCTCATGCCCTGATGCAGGCGCTGGAGGCCCGCGCGCTGGCCGGCGTCATTGACCTGACGCCGGGTATCCGCTCTTTGCAGGTGCACTATCAGCCGGAAACGCTGCCGCTCGGCGCGCTGCTGGCGGTGATTCGGGGAGTGTGGCGCGAGGTCTGTCAGAGTCAGGATCTGGACGTGCCTTCGCGCGTCGTCTGGCTGCCGCTCTCCTGGGACGATCCGGCCTGCCAGAAAGCCATCGAAAAATACATGACCACCGTGCGCCGCGATGCCCCCTGGTGCCCGAGTAACCTCGAGTTTATCCGCCGCATCAACGATCTCGAAAATATCGACGAGGTCTACAAAACCGTTTTTGACGCCCGCTATCTGGTGATGGGGCTGGGGGATGTGTACCTCGGCGCACCCGTTGCCACTCCGCTCGATCCGCGTCACCGCCTGGTGACCACCAAATACAACCCGGCCCGTACCTGGACGGCTGAAAACTCGGTGGGGATTGGCGGCGCGTATCTCTGTGTCTATGGGATGGAAGGGCCGGGAGGCTATCAGTTTGTCGGGCGCACGCTGCAGATGTGGAACCGCTATCGCGATGTGGCCGATTTTGGTGGTAAGCCCTGGCTGCTGCGCTTCTTCGATCAGATCCGTTTCTACCCGGTCTCTGCTGAAGAGTTGCTAACTATTCGCCGCGACTTCCCGCTCGGGCGCTATCCGCTGCGTATTGAGCAGACCACCCTGCGACTGGCGGAGTACCAGCAGTTCCTTGCCGATGAAGCCGAGAGCATTGCCGCGAACCGCACTCACCAGCAGGCGGCTTTTGCCGCCGAGCGCGATCGCTGGATTGCCAGCGGCCAGGCCCATTTCGACAGCACCGATGTGGTGAGTGATGAAGGGGAAGAGGCACCGCTTAACGCAAACGAAAGCGGGGTCGACAGCCCGGTCTCCGGCAACCTCTGGCAGGTAAATGTCAAAGCGGGCGACAGCGTCAGTGAGGGCCAGACGCTGGTCATCCTTGAGTCCATGAAGATGGAAATTCCGTTGACCGCGCCTCATGCCGGTGTGGTCAGTCAGGTTCGGGTGCAGCCGGGAAGCTCCGTGCGCGCCGGGCAATGCGTAGTGGTGATGGAGAAAGCACAATGACAGATTCTTTTGATTTACGACTCGATACGCTGGCAGCGCAGTACCGCAACGGCACCCTGACGCCGCGTGCGTTGATAAAAACGCTTCGCGAACGCGCCATCGCGCTCAACCCGGTGTTTAATCTTTTCATTCATATTCTCACGCAAGAGGAGCTGGAGCCGTACCTGTCAGCACTCGATGCCCGTCTACCCGACGAGCTGCCGCTTTATGGCGTGCCGTTTGCCATTAAAGACAATATTGATATCGCGGGCATTTCCACCACCGCGGCCTGCCCGGCCTTTGCCCGTATTGCAGAGCAGGATGCCACCATTGTGCGTCAACTGATTGCCCTGGGCGCTATTCCGATGGGCAAAACCAACCTCGATCAGTTTGCCACCGGGCTCAACGGCACGCGTTCTCCCTACGGCGCCTGCCGCAACAGCGTGCATCCCGACTATCCGTCGGGCGGCTCAAGCGCGGGTTCCTCACTTGCGGTCGCGCTGGGCGTCGCCAGTTTTGCGCTGGGCACCGATACCGCAGGCAGCGGGCGTGTTCCGGCTTCTCTTAACAATCTGGTCGGACTTAAAGCCACTAAGGGGCTGGTTTCCACGGCGGGTGTCTTGCCCGCCTGCCGCACCCTGGATTGCGTGACCTTCTTCACGGCGACCGCCGCCGAAGCCAGCCGTTTACTCGCGCTCACCGCCGGGCTGGATCCTGCCGATGATTACAGCCGTCAGAACCCAGCCTGGAATGGGGCGCAGGCCTTTGGATCACCGGAAAAAGGCTTTCGTTTTGGCGTGCCGGATACGCTGGAATTTCTCGGTTGTCAGGAGAGCGAAGCCCTGTTCCACACCGCTAAGGCGCAGCTTGAGGCGCTGGGTGGCGTGCCGGTGAGCATTGATTTCACTCCCTTTATGACCGCGGCGAAGCTGCTCTATGAAGGTCCGTGGGTGGCGGAGCGCTATCACGTGGTCGGGCCGTTGATTGAACAGCAGCCCGACGCTGTGCTGCCGGTGATCCGTGACGTGCTACAAAAAGCGCCGGGAACCGATGCGGTCAGCACCTTTGACGGGCTGTATACCTTGCAGCATTTCAAAGCCCAGTGCGACGCCACCCTCGCCGGGCTGGAGTGCGTGCTGACGCCAACCTATCCGCGCCCGGTCACGCTGGCCGAATTGCGCGACGAACCGGTGAAACGTAACGCGGATTTAGGCTATTACACCAACTTTATGAACCTGCTGGATTACGCGGCCGTCGCGGTGCCGGTCGGGTTTATGGCCAACGGTTTGCCCTCTGGCGTGACCCTGTTCGGACGCGCCTTTACCGACCAGTATCTGCTGGGGCTGGCAGATGCGCTGCAACGCGCGCAGCCGCTCACCTTACCGGGCGGCAGTCGACTTAGTGCGCCGGCACTTGCCGGGGTCGCCAGTAATGACCGGGTACAGGTCGTGGTCTGTGGCGCTCATCTTGATGGGCTGGCGCTTAACCACCAACTGCGTCAGCGCCAGGGGCGGCTGCGTGAGGTCACGCAAAGTGCAGCGGCCTATCGTCTCTATGCGTTAGCCGACGGTAAACGCCCGGGCATGGTGCGCGTTGCCGAGCAGGGACGGGCGATTGCGGTGGAGGTGTGGGAGATCCCGTCAAGCGAACTGGGTTCCTTCCTGTGTGGTATTCCCGCCCCACTTGGACTTGGCAAAGTGGAGCTGGCAGACGGTCGGTGGGTGACGGGATTCATTTGTGAAAATTATGGATTACAGGATGCGACCGACATCACTGAATGGGGTGGCTGGCGTGCATGGCTTGCAGGCCGTGCGTAATGTGAAGCATTGCTAAAGTGTAAAGATACCTTTTTGGCGGTGAATAGTTGATGGTGTTCATGCTTTTGTTCGAAAGTTGACCATACTATGAAGTGGCACAATGGCTGACAAGGGAGGGAATACGTATGACCGTCGATGAACTCACACGCTGCCTGTTGGACAAATTGCTCAATGCCCGTTTTGAGCTTGAGACCTATCTCCATTTGCGTAAAGCAAAAGGGTATATGTCAGTCAGCGAAACCGATCAGTTAAAGGACAGTTTCTTTGATCTCGCGAGGGAGATTCGCGACAGAGGTGAGCAACTTAATCAGTTGCTGGACCACGATAGCCGTGGCGCATTGTACCGTGCAGAAGAAGCGTTATCTTCAGCAGCCGTTAGTCTGCTGACCGGGCGTCATGACTGTCCGACCTACATTGCAGTGAATGCTGATAAGTTGGAGCGTTCGTTGAACGTGCTGAATTTCAGTATCGATTATTTGCGTGAACACTCACCGCTTGAAGAAGCGTGAGGCAGGGGGAGGAGACTCCCCCTTTTTACTGTGGTTTCGCCTGAAGGTTGAGTGATCCCGACAAAACAATACGAGCATGGGCAACCCCCTCTCCATTCAGGTAGAGGGCTGGGGTGAGGGGGAACATGCGGCTCTGGTGGTCATTCCGTTCACCTTATGTTCCTTGCTTTTCTGTCACGCCAGAACCTGTGAACGTGCCAGGGCGGTTCACCGCCACCACCCTGGCGACCCGGGCTCCCGGCCAGGAAAATCGCCGCTGGCGCGGTTCACTTAGCCTATTCCTTCAGGCTTATCGGGGACGGGCGAAGGTAACGTCCCTGTAAAGTCGCCCTCGTCGCGCATCCCTGCGCGGCGCCCCGGCCTTACGGATACGCTTCGTCGATTTTCAGCCGGACCCTGTCATCGCGGTAACGGTTTTATTCTCATGGCGCGATGTTATCGCTGTAAAACGTAATGTTACTGGGGAATCCTCAGCCCTCAGGGTGAGGGAAAAAAACGGGCCTCGAGGTGAACGTAATAAATAATTTCAGTTTTTGTAAAAGTCCCCTCCCGCTTGCGCTGGCTGTCTACCCTTTAGGCTAACAATCGCTCAAGGAGAGTGCCATGCGCCGCCACGCTGTTTATCTGATACCTACTTTGTTCCTCTCGGCCTCCGTACTGGCGGCCCCCGCGCCGGTGAAGGTTGAGGTACTGCAAACCAAACTGGACCATCCCTGGTCTCTGGCTTTTTTACCCGCTGATCAAGGCATGCTGATAACCCTGCGCGGGGGCCAGTTACGCCACTGGCAGGCCGGGAAGGGTATTTCCGATCCTATTGTTGGCGTGCCGCGCGTCTGGGCCAACGGCCAGGGCGGGTTGCTTGATGTTGTGCTGGCCCCCGACTTTGCCCAGTCGCGACGCGTGTGGCTGAGCTATGCGGAAGTGGGCAACGACGGCAAAGCGGGAACGGCAGTGGGCTACGGGCGATTGACGGACGATCTTTCGCGCATAGAGGCCTTCCAGGTTGTCTTCCGCCAGCAGCCAAAACTCTCCACTGGCAACCACTTCGGCGGCCGCCTGGCGTTTGATGGCAAAGGCTATTTGTGGATTGCGCTGGGGGAAAATAATCAGCGTCCCACCGCGCAGGAGCTGGATAAACTGCAGGGTAAGCTGGTGCGGCTTAGCGATCAGGGAAAAATCCCGACGGACAACCCTTTTGTGGGGCAGGCGGGCAAACGACCTGAGATCTGGGCCTATGGAATTCGTAATCCGCAGGGATTGGCAATGAACCCGTGGAGCAATGCGCTCTGGCTTAACGAGCATGGCCCGCGCGGTGGAGATGAAATCAACATTCCGGAAAAAGGCAAAAACTACGGCTGGCCGCTGGCAACCTGGGGCATCAACTACAGCGGATTCGCCATTCCGGAAGCCAAAGGTGAGAAGGTGGATGGCACCGAACAGCCCATTTTCTACTGGAAAAAATCACCCGCAGTCAGCGGCATGGCCTTCTACAACGCAGATACCTTCCCGCAGTGGAAAAACAAACTCTTTATTGGCGCGCTAAAGGATCAGGATGTGATCGTGATGAGCGTCAACGGCAATACGGTGACGGAAGACGGGCGTATTCTGGGCGATCGTAAACAACGTATTCGCGATGTGCGCGTAGGGCCGGATGGCTTTTTATACGTCCTGACGGACGAGTCTGACGGTGAGCTACTGAAAGTGAGCCCGGCGCAGTAAAAGGCGCCGGGCTAAGGGTCAGGTCACCGGGATCATCACGACCTCACGGAAGGCCGGGCGCTCGGTAAGACGCTGATACCAGCGTTCCAGATATGGGCGCGGCGCCCAGCTCAGGCCGATGTTGTAAAGGTTATAGACAAAGGGCGCGACGGCGATATCGCCGGGACCGAATTCATCACCAGAGAGCCACGGCTGGGTGGCCAGCGCATCATCCAGCAGGGCGAAGAGTTCGTCGCAGGCGTTGATGCCCGCTTCAATCGCAGTGGTATCACGTTTTTCTGCGGGGGTGCGCACAATGCCGACCAGCAAAATACCGTGCTTCGGGGCCAGGGTGCTCAGCGCCCAGTCCATCCACTTCTCACCCCTGGCGCGCGCAGCGGGTGACTCCGGCCACAGGCGGCCCTGACCATACTGCGCGCTAAGGTAGCGCACGATAGTGTTAGACTCCCAGAGGAGCACGTCGGTTTCGTCATCACGCAGCAACGGCACCAGCCCGTTCGGGTTCATTGCCAGATATTCGGCTTCGCGGTTAAGGCCAAAGGCCCCGCCAGCCAGAATATGTTCATACGGTAATTCGAGTTCTTCCAGCGTCCAGCGCACTTTCTTGACGTTCGACGAGTTATTTCTGCCCCACAATGTGATCATATGACCCCCTTGATGTTCCGCACCCTCAGATAGCCATCATGGTGAGATAAAGTTAACGTTCTGGCAACGATTTACAAAAAAATCGGCACCGGGCAGCGCAACAATATGTTATTGCATAAACTTTACTTTTCGGCGCTTTCATTCGCGTACGTTATGCGCTATTACTCACGGCTTGTTGCGGCACGGTGGTGCGACGTTTATTTCAGAATGGATACCTGGGTGGCCTATATGACGCATTTCTCTCTCTTTTCACGCAATCTTGCGGCGGGAGCCGCACTGATCGTTCTCTTCTCTTCCTCTCTGCATGCCGCGGAGCAAGCTCCTGATGCGCCGGCGATCGATGCTCGCGCGTGGATCCTGATGGATTACAACAGTGGCAAAGTGCTCTCGGAGGGCAATGCCGATGAGAAACTCGACCCGGCGAGTCTGACCAAACTGATGACCAGCTACGTGGTCGGTCAGGCACTCAAAGCCGGAAAAATTCAGCTTACCGACACGGTGACCGTCGGCAAAGATGCCTGGGCCACCGGTAACCCGGCCCTGCGCGGCTCCTCCCTGATGTTCCTTAAGCCAGGCGATCAGGTATCGGTGGCCGATCTGAATAAAGGGGTGATCATTCAGTCTGGTAACGACGCCAGTATCGCCATTGCTGACCATGTGGCGGGCAGTCAGGACTCTTTCGTCAGCCTGATGAACGGTTATGTGACCAAACTTGGGCTTACCAACACCACTTTCAAAACGGTACACGGGCTTGATGCGCCGGGGCAGTTCAGTACCGCGCGTGACATGGCGCTGCTCGGCAGGGCCCTCATTCACGACGTGCCGGATGAGTACGCCATTCATAAAGAGAAAGAGTTTACCTTCAACAAAATTCGCCAGCCGAACCGCAACCGCCTGTTGTGGAGCACCAGCATGAACGTGGACGGCATGAAAACCGGGACCACTGAAGGGGCGGGCTATAATCTTGTCGCCTCGGCAACCCAGGGCGACATGCGCTTGATTTCGGTGGTGCTCGGGTCGAAAACCGACCGTATCCGTTTTAATGAGTCTGAAAAATTGTTGACCTGGGGTTTCCGTTTCTTTGAGACCGTCACGCCCATTAAACCGGACGCGACCTTTGTCAGCCAGCGCGTCTGGTTTGGCGATCAAAGTGAGGTAAAACTCGGCGCGGGTGAGGCGGGTTCGGTGACCATTCCTCGTGGTCAACTGAAAAACCTGAAAGCCAGCTACACCCTGACGGAACCCCAACTGACGGCACCGCTGAAAAAAGGCCAGGTGGTCGGCACCATCGACTTCCAGCTCAACGGTAAGTCTATCGAACAGCGTCCGCTGATTGTGATGGAGGCCGTGGAAGAGGGTGGCTTCTTTGGCCGGATGTGGGACTTCGTGCTGATGAAATTCCACCAGTGGTTTGGTGGCTGGTTCTCCTGATGCTTAACGTCCGTGCCCCTGGCGGGCACGGAACCTCAGTACATCAGCGTGATCTGCTGCGTTTTGGCAAAATCCACTAACGCATCGTCCGGGCGGCAGTCGCTGACGATGGCATCAAAGTGGCTGAGTTCTCCCATGCAAGCCGGGCGCACTTTGCCAAACTTGCTGTTGTCGACCACCAGGACGTGGTACTGGGCGCTGGACATGGCCCAGTGCTTAAGCGGCAGCTCTTCCAGATTAAAGCAGGTTACGCCTTGCTCAACGTGCACCCCGGCAGCAGAGTAAAAGGCGATGTCCGGGCGCAGGTAGTTCAGCGTCTCTTTGAAACTGAGCGGCTGAAAAATAGCGTTGCTGGCGTGAAACTCCCCGCCGCTGAGAATCGCCCGGCATAAGGGTTTGTCCTGCAGGGAGAGAAAGGTGTTCAGGGAATAACAGACGCCGGTGAAGGGTAGCTCATCCGGGATGGCTTCAATGATCCAGGGCGTGGTAGTGCCACAATCGAAAAACACCATTTGATGAGGCTGCACCAGTTTCGCGGCCAGCTCAGCGGCACGACGCTTTTCATCCACCAGGCGCGTTTTTTGATCGCTCAGCAGATAATGGCTGGCGGTGCGGGGTTCCAGCACAATGTAGCCCCCGAGCAGCACAACAGGCGCACTGTTTGTACTGAGATCGCGGCGAATGGTCATCTCAGAGACGCCCAACAGGGCGGCGGCTTCTTTCAGATGCAGCTTATCACTGCGTTTAAGCGCGGAGAGTAACTGACCGATGCGTTCGTCACGTCTTGTTTCCATAGATCCCCTGAGTATAAAGAAAGCCCTGCATAGAGCAGGGCGTTCAGTTTACCTGTGCCGTCGGGCTTAGTCACGCACCCAGCCCCGACGAATGGGGATCGCAAAACAGAGACGGTAAAGCTGCTGTGCCACGCGAAGCAGGGCGCTACCGAGCCCGTGCCACAACATTTGTGCGCTCAGGCAGCCGCAGAGCGCAACCATCAGGCCGCCGAGCATGTCCAGCGGCCAGTGCACGCCAACGTAGACGCGTGACCAGGCAATCGCCAATGCGATAACCATCAACAGCGCGCCAGACCAGACCCGGTGCCAGGCGATAAAGGCGACGGCGAAGGTGAAAATCACCGTGCCGTGGTCGCTCGGGAAGGAATAGTCTGGCGAATGATGCAGGAAGTTGTAACCGATGTGGTCGACGAACGGGCGGTTATGCGGAAACAGATGCCCCAGCAGGTAAGAGAGCGACATGCTGATGGCCATCGCCATGGTGATTTTAATCACCAGCTGGCGCTGAGCGCTCACCTGATGGCGCGGCCCCCACAGCCATAACCCCACGGCCAACAGTGGCACAATGCCAATCACGTCATTGGCGATGATCCGGGCGGCGCTGATAAGCCAGGCGGGGGATTCAGGAGTGGCATTTATCCACTCAAACAGCGAGTAGTTGAGGGTTTCTAACATACCGTTGACGACGCTTAGCACACAGGCAGTAATGGGAAAACGCTAACCTTAAAAGCATGATTACGCAGGGTAAAGTGCTTTTACTTTTCTGGACGCAGAGTTAGAGGATTCTTACGCCAGAAGGTTCATTATTCTGAAACATTACGCCGTAACGCTTAAGAGAACCTTAAGCGGTAAAACGTGCTTTCTGCGCCGTTAACAACACAATTCACTATCCTGGCGCAGAGGCTTTGATTACACTCTGCGCGATTTTTTTACGTTAAAGAGATGGCATGCAAAATCATTCCCTTACTGGTCAACGTCTGGGTCGTCAGGCGCTGCTTTTCCCGCTCTGCCTGGTGCTGTACGAATTCTCCACCTATATCGCTAACGATATGATTCAACCCGGCATGCTGACCGTGGTCGAACAATATCAGGCGGGTATTGAGTGGGTACCGACCTCGATGACCGCCTATCTGGCAGGCGGTATGTTTTTACAGTGGTTGCTGGGACCGCTGTCGGATCGCATTGGCCGTCGGCCAGTGATGCTGGTGGGCGTGGTGTGGTTTATTGTCACCTGCCTTGCCACCCTGCTGGCGCAAAACATTGAACAGTTCACCCTGCTGCGTTTCCTGCAGGGGATAAGCCTGTGCTTTATTGGCGCGGTTGGCTATGCGGCAATTCAGGAGTCCTTCGAGGAAGCAGTGTGTATCAAAATCACCGCGCTGATGGCTAACGTGGCGCTGATCGCACCGCTGCTAGGCCCGCTGGTCGGTGCCGCCTGGGTGCATATCGCACCATGGGAAGGGATGTTTGTGCTCTTTGCCGTGCTGGCGGCCGTGGCCTTTGTTGGCTTACAACGTGCCATGCCGGAGACGGCCACGCGGCTTGGCGAGCCGTTGTCGATGAAAGCGCTCTGGCACGATTATGCGCAGGTGATGAAAAATGTGCGCTTTGTTGCCGGTGCGCTGGCGACTGGCTTTGTCAGCCTGCCGCTACTGGCGTGGATTGCCCAGTCGCCCATTATCATTATCAGCGGCGAACAGCTCAGTAGTTACGAGTATGGGCTGTTGCAGGTACCCATTTTCGGCGCACTGATCGTCGGGAATCTGGTGCTGGCAAAACTGACGTCTCGCCGGACGGTGCGCGCGCTGATTATCCTCGGCGGCTGGCCAATCGTCGCCGGACTTATCGTAGCCGCCATCGCCACCGTGGTGTCATCGCACGCGTACCTGTGGATGACGGCAGGTTTGAGTATTTACGCCTTTGGCATTGGGCTGGCGAATGCGGGTCTGGTGAGGCTGACGCTGTTCGCCAGTGACGTCAGCAAAGGGGCGGTTTCGGCGGCGATGGGCATGCTACAAATGTTTATCTTCACGGCGGGTATCGAAGTCAGTAAACATGCCTGGCTTATGGGCGGCAACGGTCTTTTCAGCTTATTCAACCTGCTGAACGGGATCATCTGGCTCGGGCTGATGGTGATTTTCCTGCGCGATAAACGCGTGGGTAATTCACTGGAAGGCTAGGGCTGTTCACATTTCGCTGCGAAACAGCCGCGTCTCTTAATGATGATGATCATCAATTTGGTGTTCGATGATCATTCCTTCACCGACGCTTGCCAGATGGCGAGCGCGGGGTGCAACGCGCACGACAGGGGCGGGTGCGACAACCTGCGGGGTGACGTACGCCGTTTGCGGTTCAGGGGTATTAACAGGGACGAGTTCGATTTTGTAGCCATCCGGCACATTGACCGTGACGTTTTGCGCCATCGCGCCTGTCGAGAGGGTGGCTAAAAGCAGAAGGGGGAGCAGGGTGCGTTTCATGTTCGCCTCGGGAAGTTGCAGTGGCTGACAGGATGTCAGCCACAAAACCGGACGAAGTATGCGTAATTGCCAGGGCGCGTTTGTTGCCGCGTGTGCGGCAGATTTTTCGCAAGCGCGAGTGAGTGTCACTCCGTAGCGGATTCCAGCGGGGTTGTCGGCTTCGCCACGGCTTTAGCAACCAGTGCGGCGACCAGCACCAGGCCCAACACCACCAGCATGGCGCTGCGTAATCCGTAGTGCTCGCCGAGGAAGCCCAGCAGCGGTGGCCCCACGAGGAACGCCAGATAACCGGTCGTCGCCACCACACTGACGCGTGTCGGTGCATCCGGCCCGGTGTCGCTGGCCGCGGAGATGGTGAGCGGGAAGCCTAAAGACGCCCCCAGTCCCCAGAAAATGACCGACAGTCCGGCAACCCAGGCATTATCGACAAAGATAATAAGCCCGATGCCGAGTGCGCCCATCAGGGCACTGGCCCGCACCACCGCCACGCGGCTGTAGCGATCGATAAACCAGCCACCGGTAAAACGCCCGACCGTCATCCCCAGGGTGAAGCCTGCATAAATCAGCGAGCCAGAGGTCGGGTTAAAGCCGTGACCATCGACCATCAGCAGCGGCAGCCAGTCGTTGGCGGAACCTTCCGCGAAAGCCATCGCCAGTACCACCACGCCAATTAGCAGGAGCTGGGCATCGCGATAAAACGGCACGCCTGCTTTATTACGCTGTTTGTCTTCCGGCGTATCTTTGCCGGTGCCTTCAGGAATGGCTGAAATGGCTATCACAATCGGCGTAATGGCGACCAGCGCCGCCAGCAGAATGTGCAGCGTGGCCGGGGTGCCGAAAGCGGTTAAGGTCATACCGATGCCTGCGCCCGCCAGCGTCCCGAGGCTGTAAAAACCGTGCATCATCGGCAGCACGGTTTTGTTCATCTCTCGTTCCACCACCGCGCCTTCGATGTTGATCGCCACTTCTCCCGCGCCCATGCTTCCACCGAAGAAGGCCAGCCCGACCGCAAACAGCAAGGGGGAAGCAAACCACAGCGCCAGGCTCAGAATCGCCATGCCAACCACCGCCGCCGCCATACTGGCGCGAATAACTTTACGGGTACCAAAGCGTTTCACCAGCCAGCCCGAGGAGAGGATACCGCTCATCGACCCCACTGAAAGACCGAACAGCACCGCCCCCATTTCAGCCGTCGAGACAGACAAAATGTCGCGGATAGCGGGGGTGCGGGTGGCCCAGGAAGCCATCAACAAACCGGGTATGAAGAAGAAGGTAAACAGCGCCCAGAGCCGATGTTTAAGGGCATTACGATGAGAGATGACAGCCATGACGTCGCATCCTGCAGGGAAAAGAGAGGACAACACTAGCAAGAGTGTGTACATTTGTACATAACTGATTAAGAGGATCTATGAGCAGACGACCGAACGACCCGCAGCGGCGCGAAAGAATCATTGAGGCGACGCTCGAGACCATCGCCGAACATGGCATTCAGGCCGTAACCCACCGTAAAATCGCCAGCTGCGCGGACGTGCCGCTCGGCTCGATGACCTACTATTTCACGGGTATCGACGCACTGCTTGATGAAGCCTTTACCCGATTTACTCAGCAGATGTCGGTCCAGTACCGGGCCTTTTTCGACAACGTCAAAAACCCGGCGGATGCCTGCGAGGCGGTCACCAATCTTATTTACAGCGCCCAGGTCACCACGCCACACAATATGGAGCTGATGTACCAGCTCTATGCCTTTATGAGCAAAAAGCCGACCTTTAAAAGCGTAATGCAAAACTGGATGCGTACCAGTCAGACCACCCTTGAGCAGTGGTTTGAGCCCATTACCGCCCGCGCGCTGGATGCGTTTATCGAAGGGATGACGCTGCACTTTGTGGTAGACAGAGAGCCGCTGAAGCGTGAAGACCTGAGAGTGATGGTTGGGCGGATTGCAGGGGAGAGGTGAGGCTAGAAAACAAAAAACCCATCAACCTTGAACCGAAGTGGCGGGGTTGATGGGCTCCACAAATTGGGGACATCAAAGAAAAGCAGTGGCACTAGTTATGACTGATGCCTGGTAAAAAAGTTCTCCGACCACTGAAAATAATTTCTACTTAGGAGTTATCCGAGGACAGGCCAGATGATGATGATCAAGGTCCCTGCCAGCGTCAGCAGCACGTTGGCGATGGCGTAAGTGCCAGCGTAGCCCAGCGCCGGGATGTTACTGCGCGCGGTGTCGCTGATGATCTCCATGGCGGGGGCGCAGGTGCGGGCACCCATCATCGCGCCGAACAGCAGGGCGCGGTTCATTTTGAGCACGTAAGCGCCGAACAGGAAGCAGATCATCACCGGCACCAGACTGACGATAAGCCCGGCAATCAGCATCTGTCCGCCCACTTCGCCCAGCCCGTTACCAATACCGCTGCCTGCGCTCAAACCGACGCCGGCCATAAAGACCATCAGACCAAACTCTTTCACCATGTTCAGCGCGCCCTGCGGGATATAGCCGAAGGTTGGGTGGTTAGCACGCAGGAAGCCGAGCATGATCCCGGCAAACAGCAGACCGGCTGCGTTACCAATCCCGAAGCTGAACGAGCTGAACTGGAAGGTGATCATGCCGATCATCAGGCCGACGATAAAGAAGGCGCAGAAGGCGAGCAGATCCGTCACCTGACTGTGAATGGAGATAAAGCCGATGCGGTCGGCAATGGTCTTCACGCGTTTCGCTTCGCCGCTCACCTGCAGAACATCGCCTTTATTGAGCACGATGTTGTCGTCGATCGGCATCTCAATCTGGCTGCGGATAACGCGGTTGAGGAAGCAGCCATGGTCAGTAAGCTTGAGCTGTGCCAGACGGCGATTGACCACGTTATGGTTTTTGACCACCACCTCTTCGGTCACGATGCGCATGTCGAGCAGATCGCGGTCAAACACCTCTTTACCGTTACGGAAACTGGGGTCGAGACGGGCATGGGCGTCCGGGTAACCCACCAGGGAGATTTCGTCGCCGACCTGCAGCACTGCATCGCCGTCCGGGTTTGCCAGAATGCCATTGCGGCGAATACGTTCGATGTAACAGCCGGTCTGGCGATAAATCCCCAACTCTCGCAGATTTTTACCATCCGCCCAGGCGACCAGCTCGGGGCCAACGCGATAGGCGCGGATTACCGGCAGATACACTTTGCGATTGGTGTCAGTATCCAGGCCTCGCTCGCGGGCGATTTGTTGGGCGCTGGTTTGCAGGTCCTGATGTTGCAGTTTCGGCATATAGCGCGAGGCAACAATTAAACTCACCAGACCAATGAGATAGGTCAGGGCGTAGCCGAGGCTGAGATGATCGAGCGCGCTGGAGAGCTGGCTGCTGTCCATCCCGAGATGGCGTAAGGTGTCTCCCGCGCCGACCAGCACCGGGGTGGAGGTCATCGATCCGGCGAGCATCCCGGCGGTAAGACCGATATCCCAGCCGAATAACTTACCCAGTCCGAGCGCAATCAACAGGGCGCTGCCCACTAATACCAGAGCCAGCATCAGATAATTCTTGCCGTCGCGGAAAAAAATAGAAAAAAAGTTTGGCCCCGCTTCCACACCCACACAAAAAATAAACAGCATAAAACCCAGATTCAACGCATCGGTGTTAATGCTGAAATGTTGCTGACCCAATAATAAGGAAACCACTAAAACGCCAATGGAATTACCGAGTTGTACAGATCCCAGACGTAATTTCCCCAGACAAAGCCCGAGTGCCAGGACAACAAATAATAACAGTATGTAATTCCCGTTTAACAAATCTGCGACGTTTATATTCACGGAGGCTAACTTCTTGTTTACTTGTAAGCTATTGAAAGAAAGGGTTATTTGGGCTACTGTTTTGTCTCGTTGCCGGCGCGGAAAATGTAGCATTCGAGCCGGGCTCTTAAAAGCAAAACAATAACTGGCCGCTAGTTTAATCGTATTGAATTGCAACGGCTAGTGAGAATCAACTATTCCCGTGGGGGGCATTTGGCACGGATTGCCATCACGCTTTATCTGACCGGGCGTTCTTTTGAACGAATGAAGTGTTTGATAGAGAAAAAACTCAGGAGGATAGATTGAAGTATAAACAAAGCCTGGCAGGCATTATCTGCTGTTTTATACTTTTTATTGTTGTTTGCTTATCACTGGTCATGAATGTAGACGGTGCTTTTCGGGCCTCCGGGCATCCCGAACTGGGGCTGCTGTTCTTTATTTTGCCAGGGGTTGTGGCGGGTGTTTTTTCCAGGCAGCGCAACGTTCTGGTATCGCTGATCGGTGCCATTCTTGCCGCACCGCTGTGCCTGGTGTTAATGCACGTCTGTTTTACGCCTGTTCGCTCTTTCTGGCAGGAACTGGCCTGGCTGTTCAGCGGGTTGTTCTGGTGCTCGCTGGGGGCACTGTGCTATTTGTTCTTCAGCCGACTGTTCACGCCGCGGGCGCGTTAAGTTTTTTGCGCCCAGCCGGGTTTCAGGCAAACCAGCCGAAATGTTTGCGAATGTATTTAGTGAATTCTGTTGCGCTGCCGATGTGCTTCTGATCGATAAAGATCTGTGGCACGGTCTCAATAGGTTTACCCGCCGCCTCTTCTAATGCCTTACGGCTTACGCCATCGGTGTGAATGTCCACATAGCGCCATTCAAACCCCTGCTGTTTTTTTGCGATTCGTTCAGCAACTTCTTTCACCCGAGCGCACTGCGGGCAACCGGCGCGACCAAATATCACGGCATACATCGTTTCTCTCCCTAAACCAGACGGTAACTGCGGCTATGATGCGGGTAGATTGCGCACTTTTAAAACAGGTTGTGCCTGTTGTGTTAATGCCTGGAACCTTTCAACGCAACTATCGGATAACCTCTGTCAAAGGTTCACCTATAATGTGCGCTTTGCTTCTTTTTCAGGGAAACGTCATGACCCCCACCATAGAACTTTTACGTAGCCATCGCTCCATTCGCCATTTCACTGCTGAGCCCATCACCGATGAACAGCGAGCGGCTATCGTTGCTGGCGCGCAGGGCACCTCCAGCTCCAGCTTTTTACAATGCAGTTCCATTATTCGCATCACGGACACCGCCCTTCGCGAACAGCTGGTTACGCTCACCGGCGGTCAACAGCATGTGGCGCAGGCAGCGGAGTTCTGGGTGTTTTGCGCCGATTTTAACCGCCATTTGCAGATTTTCCCGGAGGCACAGTTGGGGCTGGCTGAGCAGTTGCTGCTTGGCGTAGTGGATACGGCCATGATGGCGCAGAATGCAATGACGGCGGCCGAATCATTGGGACTCGGTGGCGTCTATATTGGCGGGCTGCGTAACAATATCGAATCGGTCACCACCTTGCTCAACCTGCCAAAACAGGTGTTACCCCTGTTTGGACTGTGCCTCGGCTGGCCGGCGGATAACCCGGATGTGAAACCGCGTTTACCGGCATCCCTGGTGATGCATGAAAACAGCTACCAGCCGGTGGACGCGCAGGCGCTCGCTCAGTACGACGAAGAACTGGCGGCGTATTACCTCTCCCGTGGCAGCAATAATCGTCGCGATACCTGGAGCGACCATATTCGTCGCACCCTCATCAAAGAGAACCGTCCCTTCATTCTCGATTATTTGCACAAGCAGGGATGGGCCGTGCGTTAATTCCCATGCATCCTGCACCTCGCTGCGTGTATGATACGCGGGCTTTTCCAGCGCTAATCAGAGAGGTGCAGGGTGAAAATAGCCGTATTGTCCCGGGACGGAACGCTCTATTCGTGCAAACGTCTGCGGGAGGCCGCCACGTCACGAGGCCATCAAATCGAGATCCTCGATCCGTTGTCATGTTATATGAGCATCGATCCGGCCGCCTCCGCGGTGCATTACAAAGGTCGTCAGCTTCCCCACTTTGATGCGGTGATCCCGCGCATCGGTTCTGCTATCACCTATTACGGCACGGCATCACTGCGTCAGTTCGAAATGCTGGGCAGCTATCCGCTAAACGAATCCGTCGCCATTATGCGCGCCAGAGATAAATTGCGTTCGCTACAGCTGCTGGCGCGACAGGGCATTGATCTTCCGGTTACCGGTATTGCCCATTCGCCGGATGACACCAGCGACCTGATTGCGATGGTCGGCGGTGCCCCGCTGGTAGTGAAGCTGGTAGAAGGTACTCAGGGAATTGGCGTGGTGCTGGCCGAAACCCGGCAGGCGGCGGAGAGCGTGATTGATGCGTTTCGCGGCCTGAACGCCCATATCCTGGTGCAGGAGTACATTGAAGAGGCGAAGGGCAGGGATATCCGTTGCCTGGTTGTTGGTGATGAAGTGGTGGCGGCCATTGAACGTCAGGCGAAAGAGGGCGATTTCCGCTCCAACCTACACCGTGGCGGCGTGGCCACCGTCGCCACCATTACGCCGCGTGAGCGTGAACTGGCGCTGGCAGCGGTCAAAACGCTCGGTCTGGATGTCGCCGGAGTCGATATTTTGCGCGCCAACCGCGGGCCGCTGGTGATGGAAGTGAACGCCTCGCCTGGGCTGGAAGGTATCGAAAAAACCACCGGCGTTGATATTGCAGGCAAAATGATCCACTGGATCGAGCGTCACGCTACCCCTGGTTTTTGCCTGAAAACCGGCGGATAGCCGATTTTCTCCCCGGTAGAATGGTACACGTCCGGCTTTTTGCGTAAGCTAGGGCATTATTTTTTTAGTCAGAGGTCGTTTCGTACTATGGATTCACTTGTCGTCCCTGGTCTGGACACCCTACGTCAATGGCTCGACGAAGTGGGTATTAATTTCTTTGAATGCGATACCTGCCAGGCGTTGCACCTGCCGCATATGCAGAATTTTGATGGGGTGTTTGACGCCAAAATCGATCTCATTAACGATGTGTTGCTCTTCACCGCAATGGCCGAAGTGAAGCCATCTGCGCTGCTGGCGCTGGCTGCCGATCTCTCAGCAATTAATGCCAGTTCTTTGACGGTGAAAGCGTTTATCGATATTCAGGATGATAACCTGCCAAAGCTGGTGGTTTGCCAGACATTATCCGTTAATGTTGGTGTCACTATCGAGCAGTTCGCCTGGTTTATGCAGCAAAGCGAAGAGCAAATTTCAATGGTGATTCTTGAGGCTCGCGCCCATCAATTGCTCTATATCCCGGAAGAAGAAGAATCGGCAAGCGGTGATGAATCGCGCAATTTTCTTCACTAAGGCTTTGTCACTTAAGCGCAGTCGCTGCCAGAGCGGCTGCATAACAGATATTTTTATTCTGCTTTTATCCTCTCTTGCCAGCATCATTCACCGCCATTCCCCCCTGTTCGGCTTATCACATAGACAGAATCTGCATAAAAAATTGATAAAAGGCGTTTTTTAATCTGCCCTATAGCCTCTAACCCTGGCTACAGTTATTCTTGCGATGCTTTAAAAGCATGCGGCGTCGACCGAAAGAATTTTTCTCTTCGGCCAGTGCAGACTGACAAAATATGCATGAATTTTGCATATCTTAAATGCGTACATTTAGTTCGTATGGTAACGGACTTTCCAGAAGGAATGAGATATGACCGCCTTGAGTAAAAAATGGTTATCAGGTCTTGTTGCGGGTGCATTGATGGCCGTCTCTGCCAGCACACTCGCCGCAGAGCAAAAGACGCTGCATGTTTATAACTGGTCTGACTATATTGCGCCGGATACGGTGGCAAATTTTGAAAAAGAGACAGGCATTAAAGTCGTTTACGACGTGTTTGACTCCAATGAAGTGCTGGAAGGCAAACTGATGGCCGGCAGTACCGGTTTCGATCTGGTGGTGCCGTCCGCGAGCTTCCTGGAGCGTCAGCTGACCGCAGGGGTTTTCCAGCCGCTGGATAAGAGCAAGCTGCCGAACTGGAAAAACATGGATCCGGACGTATTAAAGATGGTCGCCAAACACGATCCGGATAACAAATACGCGGTACCCTATCTGTGGGCCACCACCGGCATTGGCTACAACGTCGATAAAGTCAAAGCCGCGCTGGGTGATGTGCCGGTAGACAGCTGGGATCTGGTGCTGAAACCGGAAAACCTGGAGAAACTGAAGAGCTGCGGCGTCTCCTTCCTGGATGCGCCGGAAGAGATCTTCGCCACCGTGCTGAACTACCTTGGCAAAGATCCCAACAGCAGCAAAGCGGATGACTACTCCGTTGCCGCCACCGATCTGCTGCTGAAACTGCGTCCGAATATTCGCTACTTCCACTCTTCTCAGTACATCAACGATCTGGCCAACGGCGATATCTGCGTTGCTATCGGCTGGGCAGGAGATGTGTGGCAGGCGGCAAACCGCGCCAAAGAAGCGAAAAACGGTGTGAACGTTTCTTACATCATTCCAAAAGAGGGCGCGCTGGCGTTCTTTGATGTCTTCGCTATGCCGACTGACGCAAAAAACAAAGAGGAAGCTTATCAGTTCCTGAACTACCTGATGCGTCCGGACGTCATCGCCCATGTCAGCGACCACGTGTTCTATGCTAACGGTAACAAAGCATCGGTTCCCCTCATCAGCGCCGAAGTGCGTGACAACCCGGCTATCTATCCGCCAGCGGATGTATTCGCCAAGCTGTATACGCTGAAAGTGCAGGATCCTAAAATTGACCGCGTAAGAACCCGTGCGTGGACAAAAGTGAAAAGCGGCAAATAAATCAATCGCCTGAACCGTGATTGTGTTGCACCAGGGCGGTGCAGTTGCCCCAAAAATGGACAGAGGTCATCGGCCTCTGTCCAGTCATTTTTAATCAGCCGAAACGTGCGGTTGATGTTTTTTGCCGGAGAGCACTTGAGTGAATGACGCTATCCCCCGCCCACAGGCGAAAACCCGTAAGGATTTAACGCCCCTGCTGGAAATCCGTAATCTGACCAAGTCGTTTGAGGGTCAGCACGCGGTTGATGATGTCAGTCTGACCATCTACAAAGGCGAGATTTTCGCGCTGCTGGGGCCGTCCGGCTGCGGCAAATCGACGCTACTGCGTATGCTGGCAGGTTTTGAGCTGCCGACCAGCGGGCAAATCATGCTTGATGGCGTCGATCTGGCCCATGTGCCGCCGTATTTGCGCCCGATTAATATGATGTTCCAGTCCTATGCGCTCTTCCCCCACATGACCGTGGAGCAGAATATCGCCTTTGGCCTCAAGCAGGATAAGCTGCCGAAGGCGGAAATTACCGCCCGGGTGGCCGAAATGCTGAGTCTGGTGCATATGCAGGAGTTCGCCAAACGTAAACCTCATCAGTTGTCCGGTGGGCAGCGTCAGCGTGTGGCACTGGCGCGCAGTCTGGCAAAACGACCAAAATTACTGCTGCTGGATGAGCCGATGGGCGCGCTGGATAAAAAGCTGCGCGACCGCATGCAACTGGAAGTGGTCGACATCCTGGAGCGCGTAGGCGTGACCTGTGTGATGGTGACGCATGACCAGGAAGAGGCGATGACCATGGCGGGACGTATCGCCATCATGAACCGTGGCAAGTTCGTGCAGATTGGTGAGCCGGAAGAGATTTACGAACACCCCACCACCCGCTATAGCGCAGAATTTATCGGTTCCGTTAACGTCTTTGAAGGGGTGCTCAAAGAGCGCCAGGAAGACGGGTTGGTCATTGACTCTCCGGGACTGATTCATCCGCTGAAAGTGGATGTGGATGCCTCCGTCATCGACAACGTGCCGGTTTATGTGGCGCTGCGTCCGGAGAAAATCATGCTCTGTGAAGAGCCGCCTGCCGATGGCTACAACTTTGCGGTAGGCGAGGTGGTGCATATCGCCTACCTGGGTGACCTGTCGATTTATCATGTGCGCTTGCAGAGTGGGCAAATGATCAGTGCGCAGCTGCAAAACGCCTATCGTTATCGTAAAGGCATGCCGACCTGGGGCGACGAAGTGCGCCTGTGTTGGGAAGCAGACAGCTGCGTCGTGCTGACGGTTTAAGGAGCGGTAATGAGTACACTTGAACCCCCATCCCGCGTTGAACAGCCGGGCGGTTTTAGGCTCTGGCTGGCGCGTTTACAGATGAAGCACGGGCGCAAACTGGTGATTGCGCTGCCCTATATCTGGCTGATTCTCCTGTTCTTACTGCCGTTTTTGATTGTATTCAAAATCAGCCTCGCAGAGATGGCCAGGGCGATTCCCCCCTACACCGATCTGGTGGAGTGGGCCGATAATCAACTGACGATTTCGCTCAACATCAACAACTTCCTGCAGCTGACGGACGATCCGCTCTATTTTGAAGCTTATCTCCAGTCGTTACAGGTGGCTGGCGTGTCGACAATTTGCTGCCTGCTGCTGGGCTACCCGCTGGCCTGGGCGGTGGCGCACAGTAAGCCGTCAACCCGCAACATTTTGCTGCTGCTGGTGCTGCTGCCGTCATGGACGTCGTTCCTTATCCGCGTCTATGCGTGGATGGGCATTCTGAAAAGCAATGGCGTACTGAATAACTTCCTGATCTGGCTCGGCGTCATCGATCAGCCGCTGGCGATTTTGCACACCAATCTGGCGGTTTATATCGGCATTGTGTACGCCTATCTGCCGTTTATGGTGCTGCCTATCTATACCGCGCTGACCCGTATCGATTACTCGCTGGTGGAAGCCTCTCTGGATTTGGGCGCACGTCCGCTGAAAACCTTCTTCAGCGTGATTGTGCCGCTGACCAAAGGGGGCATTATTGCGGGCTCTATGCTGGTATTTATCCCGGCGGTAGGGGAGTTCGTGATCCCTGAGCTACTGGGGGGGCCAGACAGCATTATGATTGGTCGCGTTCTGTGGCAGGAGTTCTTCAACAACCGTGACTGGCCTGTTGCTTCGGCGGTCGCCATTATCATGCTGTTGCTGCTGATCGTGCCGATCATGTGGTTCCATAAACATCAGCAGAAACAGATGGGAGAGGGTGCATGAATAACTTGCCGGTTGTGCGCTCACCGTGGCGTATCCTGATTCTGGTGCTGGGTTTTACTTTTCTCTATGCACCGATGCTGATGCTGGTCATCTACTCGTTTAACAGCTCTAAGCTGGTCACCGTCTGGGCAGGCTGGTCGACACGCTGGTATGGCGAGCTTTTCCGTGACGATGCGATGATGAGCGCGGTGGGGCTGAGCCTTACCATTGCCGCCTGTGCCGCCACCATGGCGGCCGTACTGGGGACCATCGCCGCCGTCGTGATGGTGCGTTTTGGCCGTTTTCGTGGCTCGAATGGCTTTGCGTTTATGATAACCGCACCGCTGGTTATGCCCGATGTCATCACCGGTCTGTCGCTGCTGTTGTTGTTTGTGGCGCTGGCTCACGCCATTGGCTGGCCGTCAGACCGTGGCATGCTGACCATCTGGCTGGCCCATGTCACCTTCTGTACGGCCTACGTGGCGGTGGTTATCTCGTCGCGTCTGCGCGAGCTTGACCGCTCTATTGAAGAGGCGGCGATGGATCTGGGGGCGACCCCCCTTAAGGTCTTCTTCATCATCACCTTACCGATGCTGATGCCCGCCATCATTTCAGGCTGGCTGCTGGCCTTTACCCTGTCACTGGATGACCTGGTGATTGCGAGCTTCGTCTCCGGCCCGGGCGCGACGACCCTGCCGATGCTGGTGTTCTCCAGCGTGCGCATGGGGGTGAATCCGGAAATCAACGCCCTGGCCTCGTTGATCCTTGGCGTGGTGGGGATCGTTGGTTTTATCGCCTGGTGTCTGATGGCGCGTGCTGAAAAGCAACGTATCAGAGATATCCAGCGTGCAAGACGGGGATAATGCCTCTAGAATCTTTACAGTTGTGTCGCAGATGCCGCGCTTGTCGCGGCATCTATTCACAGGGAATAGTACCAATTGGGATTCTTTACTAAAACACGCCACACCCACGCCCGCCCGAATGTTCCGGCGTTAGTTCAGGTCGCGGCTATCGCCATTATCACCATCCGTTGCGTCGACTTTCTGATGATTTTCATCACGCTCGGCCCGCAAGGTCTGGTCGATTTTGTCCAGCGCAGCGCACAAACCTGGGCGTTAACCCTGATTTTCTTCGGCAGCCTGGTGCTGGTATTCATCGAAATACTTTGCGCCTTTTCGGTGGTTAAAGGCCGAAACTGGGCGCGTTGGATCTATTTGCTGACCCAACTCATCTCGGGTAGCTATCTTTGGGCGGCTTCGTTGGGTTACGGCTATCCGGAGCTGTTTAGCATCCCTGGGGAATCAAAACGTGAGATTTTCCGAACCCTCATGATGCAAAAATTGCCGGATCTTCTGGCGCTGCTTCTGTTGTTTGTTCCGTCACCCAGCCGACGGTTTTTCCGACTGCAATAACGGTGGTACAATCCGGCCCCCGCAAAACAGAAGGCTTTATTATGCAGTGCGCACTTTATGACGCCGGACGCTGTCGATCCTGCCAGTGGATTGAGCAACCGGTATCAACACAATTGACCGCTAAAATGTCGGATCTCCGTACGCTGATGGAGGGATTACCGGTAGCGGAATGGTGTGCGCCGGTGAGTGGCCCTGAAGCGGGCTTTCGTAATAAAGCAAAAATGGTCGTCAGCGGTAGCGTTGAGAAACCCCTGTTCGGTATGCTGCATCGTGACGGAACGCCGGTTGATCTGACCGATTGTCCGTTATACCCGCCATCCTTCTCTCTGGCATTTACCGCCCTGAAACCCTTTATCGCCCGTGCCGGTTTAACGCCCTATAACGTTGAACGCAAGCGCGGTGAACTGAAATACCTCCTGCTCACCGAAAGCCAGCACACCGGTGGGATGATGCTCAGGTTTGTGCTGCGCTCTGAAGCCAAGCTTGAGCAGCTACGCGCGGCGTTGCCCTGGTTGCAGGCTCAACTGCCCACCTTAAGCGTCATCTCCGTCAATATTCAGCCGGTGCATATGGCGATTATGGAGGGTGAAAAGGAGATATTCCTGACGCAACAGCAGGCGCTGGCAGAATGCTTCAACGATGTGCCTTTATGGATCCGTCCGCAAAGCTTTTTCCAGACCAACCCGGTGGTCGCCAGCGCGTTATACGCGACGGCCAGGGAGTGGGTGAGATCGCTGCCGGTACAGCATATGTGGGATCTCTTCTGTGGCGTGGGCGGCTTTGGTTTGCACTGCGCCACACCTGAGATGACGCTGACCGGGATCGAAATTGCGCCGGAGGCCATTGCCAGCGCCACCCAGTCTGCGGAACAGTTGGGTCTGACCCGGCTGCATTTTCAGGCCCTCGACTCTACGGCTTTTGCAACAGACCAGGGGGACGTGCCGGATCTGGTGCTGGTGAACCCACCGCGCCGCGGGATTGGCAAAGCACTCTGTGACTACCTGAGCCGCATGGCGCCGCCGTTTCTTGTCTACTCCAGCTGTAACGCACAGACCATGGCGAAGGATTTCCGCCTGTTGCCGGGTTACCGTATTGAACGGGTGCAACTGTTTGATATGTTCCCGCATACCGCCCACTACGAAGTGCTGACGCTGCTTATCCGAAAATAGTGCCCTTCTGAAATTTATAACGAATTTGTGACAACTTCCTGCCCGGTTATTCGTTACTCTAATCAGTAACGCCCTAACCGGAACAGAAGATGGACGCCGCTAAAAAAATACTGTTGGTCGAAGACGATCGGGATATTGCTGACCTGTTGCAGCTCAACCTGCGGGATGAGGGCTTTCAGATTGTCCACGAAGAGGATGGCGCGAAAGCACTGCTTCAACTGGAGAAAACTGACTGGGATGCGGTGATCCTCGATTTAATGCTGCCGAATGTGGATGGGCTGGAAATTTGTCGTCGTATCCGGCAGATGACCCGCTACCTGCCGGTGATTATCATCAGCGCCAGATCCAGCGAAACGCACCGCGTGTTGGGCCTGGAAATGGGCGCAGACGACTACCTGGCAAAACCCTTTTCCGTGCTGGAACTGGTGGCGCGGGTGAAAGCGCTGTTTCGCCGCCAGGAGGCCATGGGGCGCAATATCCGGCTGGGGATGGGAAGCATTGCGTGCCACTCTCTCACCATTGACCCTCTGCCCCGTGAAGTTCGTCTGCGCGGTGAACTGGTTGATTTAACGCCGCGCGAATTCGATCTGCTCTACTGGTTTGCCCGTCATCCTGGCGAGGTGTTCTCGCGACTGGCGCTGCTGGAACAGGTGTGGGGTTACCAGCATGAGGGCTATGAACATACCGTCAATACCCACATCAACCGCCTGCGCATGAAGATCGAAAAAGATGCCGCCGCGCCGGAAATTATCCTCACCGTCTGGGGAAAAGGCTATAAATTCTCTACAAGCGGACACGAGGAGGGGTGATGCAACGGTTAAGTTTGAGCCAACGGCTGACGCTGGTATTTACCGCGCTGCTGTTGTTATGCGCGGCTGCGGCCTGCTCATTACAACTCTACAGCAGCACGCGCTATGGGGATGCGATGGTCCAACGACTCTCGGCTGGCCTGGCGCAGCAGATAGCCCGAAGCGAATCACTGCTCGACAAGCAGGGGCTAGTGAACCGTGAGGCGCTGAAATCCCTGTTCGACCGCCTGATGACCCTCAATCCCAGCGTGGAGCTGTATATGGTCTCCCCGGACGGGATTTTGCTGGCTGATGCTGCTCCGCCAGGGCACATCAAGCGTGAACGTATTAATCTCGCACCGTTGCAGGATTTCCTTGCCGGGGCAGCCTGGCCCGTTTATGGCGACGATCCTCGCAGCCTTGATAAGCAAAAGGTATTCAGCGTGTCGCCCGTCCGTGTGGAAGGGCAGTTGCGCGGTTACCTTTACATTATTCTGCAGGGAGAGGCGCTGGATGCCCTGGCTGACAGCGCCTGGCAGCAAGCCTTATGGCGCGCGTTATTATGGTCCCTCCTGCTGGTCGCGCTATTAGGCGCGCTGGCTGGTGTGTTCGCCTGGTGGTGGGTGACACGCCCGGTGAAGTTACTGACCCGTGAAGTGAGTGCGCTGGAGCAGGAGGGGATCGTCGCCATTAAACGGCTTGCGGAGCAACCCCTTGACCCGGGTATCGGCAATGAAGTTGCGGTACTGCAAAATGCATTTATTGAACTGTCGCGCCGGACGGCCAGCCAGTGGGATGAACTGGCTGATAACGACCGACAACGCCGGGAGTTCGTAGCAAACATCTCCCATGACCTGCGCACGCCGCTGACGTCCTTACTCGGCTACCTGGAAACGCTGTCGGTAAAAGCGGACCATTTGACGGCGGAAGAGTCTAAACACTATCTCAATATAGCAATGCGACAGGGCAACAAGGTGCGCCATCTGTCGCAGCAGCTTTTCGAGCTGGCAAGGCTGGAGCACGGCGGCATTAAACCGCAACCGGAAGCGTTTTCCATGGCTGAGCTGGTGCAGGACGTGACGCAAAAATTCGACCTGATGGCTGAAACGCGCGCCATTCGCCTGCATCTGGACCTGCCCATGGGGCTACCGCAGGTCTGTGCCGATCTATCGATGATGGAACGGGTGCTGACCAATCTGCTCGACAATGCCATTCGACATACGCCTGACGGCGGCATCATTGCCCTGCGCGCGCATCAGGAGGGGGGCCAACTGGTGGTGGAAATTGAAGACAGCGGTGCCGGCGTTCCGATGGCGCTCCGTGCCAGTTTGTTCCAGCGCCCGTCGGTGCTGGATAAACCGCAAACGGGAGAAGCGCGGGGTGGGTTGGGACTGATGATTGTCAGGCGGATGCTGCAACTGCACGGCGGGGATATTCAGTTAATCGATATACGTACGGGCGCCTGTTTCCGTTTTTCACTGCCGTTTCAGGGTCGCTAAAATAAAAAAGCCGCATTACGCGGCTTTTTCTTTGGCTGTCAACTTACTGTGGGAACCACTGATCGCTGATTTTTTGGTAAGTGCCGTCAGCCTTGATGGCTGCCAGCGCGCCGTTCAGTTTTTCCAGTAGCGCTTTGTTGTCCGGGCGAACCGCGATGCCAAGGCCGGTGCCGAAGTACTGGGCATCGGTCACTTTCGGCGTGGCAGCACCCAGTTGCGGGTTGGTTTTCAGCCACTCGTTCACCACCGCCGTGTCACCAAACACGCCATCTATACGGCCATTTTTCAGGTCGATAATCGCGTTCTGATAGCTGTCATAGGCAACGGTTTTCACTTCCGGGTGCTTATCCTGCAGGTATTTCTGATGGGTCGTCCCGTTTTCCATCCCGATACGTTTGCCTTTCAGATCTTCAAAAGATTTAAAGGCATCTTTTTTAGCGATGACCAGCGCAGAGTTGGCGTAGTAAGGCTCGGTGAAGGAGACCTGCTTGCTACGTTCCGGGGTGATGTCCATTCCAGAGATCACGGCATCATATTTTTTGAATTTCAGCGCCGGGATCAGACTGTCGAAAGCATGGTTGGTAAAAGTGCACTCGGCCTGCATTTGTTTGCACAGTGCCGTCGCGAGATCGATATCGAAACCAACAATTTTATTGTTGGCATCCATGGACTCAAAGGGCGGATAAGTCGCAGAGACACCGAAGTTAATTTTGTCTGCCGCCGTTGCGCCTGCGGCGAAAGTGGCGAGAAGGGCGGCCAGAATCAATTTTTTCATTGTTGGAACTCCTGTCTGTCAGTCTTATTGTTGTTGCCGTGTCTGAGGCATGGGGCTAACAATGCCAGTTAATGAATTTGTATGCAATATATTTGCTTAAATATTTTGTATGTCGCATAAAAAAAGCGAGTACTTAATAAGTTACTCGCTTAGTTGATTACTGTTTATGCATTAGTTTCGGCGTTCAAAGGCCAGCGCTCTGCGTTCAATTAAGCGCATCATCAGGGTCAACAAGCCATTGACCACCAGATAAATCAGACCTGCTGCACCAAACACGGTGACATCATACGTGCGGCCGTACAGCAACTGCCCGTGCCCCATGACTTCCATCAGGGTGATGGTGTAAGCCAGTGAGGTACTTTTAAACACCAGCACCACTTCGTTCGAATACGACGAGAGGGCGCGTTTGAAGGCATAGGGCAGCAGAATGGCCAGCGTGTCCTTCTTGCTCATTCCCAGCGCGCTGCAGGACTGCCACTGCCCTTCAGGGATGGCGCGAATCGCCCCATGGAAAAGCAGGGTGGTGTAAGCCGCACTGTTCAGCGACAGGGCCAGCAATGCGCACAGCCAGGGTTCCGATAACAGACGCCAGACAGCCGGATATTCCTGCAGTACCGGGAACTGACCTGGCCCGTAGTAAATCAGGAAGATCTGCACCAGCAGCGGCGTCCCGGTGAAGAGCGTGATGTACCCGCGCACTATCCAGTTGAGTACCGGCGTTTTCAGCGTCAGTACGATGGTAAACAGCAGCGAGAGGATCAGCGCCACAATCAGCGAGGCGACGGTGAGCGTCAGGCTGGTATGAAGGCCTTTGAGTAATTCCGGGAAAAATTCGAGCATTAGCCTGGTCTCCGTTCAAAGCGCGTGGCACGCAGGTCAATGCGTTTGAGGATCCATTGGCTAAGCAGGGTGACTACCAAGTAGATAGCCGCCGCCACAATGTACCAGGTGAAAGGCTCCTGAGTACGAGTGGCAATACTTTTGGTCTGGAGCATCAGATCATTTACGCTTATCAGCGAAACCAGAGCCGTATCTTTCAGCAGCACCAGCCACTGGTTACCCAGTCCTGGCAGCGCATGACGCCACATCTGCGGCATCACCAGGCGGAAAAAGATGGCGCTTTTTGACAGCCCCAGAGCCTGACCGGACTCCCACTGACCTTGCGGTACGGCTTTGAGCGCACCGCGCAGCGTCTGGGAGGCATAGGCGGAATAGAGCAGGGAAAGCGCAATGACGCCGCACAGGAACGGACTGACATCGAAGTTTTCAATCTGCAACTGCACGGGAATCTGAGCAAACCCGAGGTTAATACTGAAACCGTCAGAAAGAATAAGCAGTAGCTGGGAAGAGCCAAAATATATAAACAGCACCACCAGAATCTCTGGCAGGCCGCGCAAAATGGTGACCAGTGCGGTGCCTGCCCATGCGACAGGGCGCCACTTCGCTGATTCCCATACCGCAAATATCATCGCCAGAGCCAGGCCGATAATCAGCGCGCAAACGGCAAGGCCGACGGTCATCCCGGCGGCGCTTGCTAAAGGAAAAATTTCGTTCATTCAGATTACTTCTGGAACCATTTGCTGTAGATGGTCTCGTAAGTCCCATCTTTCTTCACTTTTTCCAGCGCAGCATTAAATTTCTGCTGCAGCTCCGTGTTGCCCTGACGCACAGCAATACCCAGGCCAGTACCGAAGTACTCTTTGTCAGTCACTTTATCGCCCACTGCGACCAGCTTATCGTTCGCTTTCAGCCACTCGGTCACGACCGCAGTATCACCAAACACGGCGTCGATACGGCCATTTTGCAGATCCAGCTTCGCGTTCTGGTAGCTGTCGTACGGGACGGTGGTGATTTCCGGGTGCTTATCGTTAATAAATTTCTGGTGGGTGGTGCCGTTCTGTACGCCGACTTTTTTGCCTTTCAGGGCATCAATGCTGGTGAATTTACCGGCCTGACCCACGAACAGAGCAGAGTTGTCATAGTAAGGGGTGGTAAACAGCACCTGCTTTTCACGCTCAGGCGTGATATCCATACCGGCCATTACCGCGTCAAAACGGCGGAATTTCAGGCTCGGGATCAGGCTGTCAAAGGCCTGGTTGGTGAAGGTACAGGTGGCATCAATCTCTTTACATAATGCGTTTGCCAGATCGACATCAAAACCGACAATTTTGTTGTTCGCATCAGTGGATTCAAACGGAGGGTAGCTTGCTTCGGTGGCGAAACGGATAGTCTGTGCTGCGGAGGCAGTCAGGCTGACGCTTGCAAGCAGTGCGGCGATCAGTACTTTTTTCATTGTCATTTCCCCAAGAACATCAGTGAGATAAGTAATATTTGAACGCATCGGTTTGCGGCGTGGCAAAGCAGCTCGCATCCCCTTGTTCGACGATACGGCCATTTTCCATGTAAACCACACGGCTGGCGGTTTTACGTGCCACTTCCACTTCGTGGGTGACGATCACCTGCGTAATGCCGGTCTCTGCCAGTTCACGAATGATACTGACGATCTGCGCGGTAATTTCTGGATCAAGGGCCGCCGTCGGTTCGTCAAACAGCAGCACCTGAGGTTCCATCATCAGCGCACGAGCAATAGCGACACGCTGTTGCTGACCGCCGGAAAGGTGGAGTGGGTAACGGTCGCTATAGGGTTTGAGGCGTAAACGTTCCAGCAGTTTGTCGGCACGGGCCATCGCCGCATCTTTGCTTAAGCCCAGCACGCGGCAAGGGGCTTCAATCAGGTTTTGCACCACCGTCAGGTGGGGCCACAGATTGTACTGCTGGAAGACCATGCCCACGTTCTGGCGCAAGTCGCGGATCGCTTTGTCAGACGGGGTTTTTGCAAAATCGAAGTGATTGCCTGCAATACTGAGCTGACCAGAACGCGGCAGCTCAAGCAGGTTCAGCACGCGCAGCAGCGAGCTTTTACCCGCGCCGCTCGGGCCGAGGAGCACCAGCGTTTCGCCCTGTGGGCAATCAAGCGTAATGTCGAAGAGCGCCTGGTGTGCGCCATAGAAGCAGTTAATGCCGTTTAATTTTATACTCATCGAGGCAATCTAATAGCAATTGAGGCCGCAAATAGTAACGTTGGCAGAATAGTTATGCAATATTTGTGCGTTAAAACTTAAATATAAACCGTGTTACCTAATAAAGTTAGCACAAAATACCGGGCCGCGAGGTTAGCAGGAATAAATGTCGGCATTCGCAGGGGAATGCCAGACATTTTGCGGGGTTAAAGGGGGATTGCCTGCTTAGACACCCCGGATTCGCTATCGATGCTCGATAGACTGGCGTAATGTGCCAGCGGGCGCATGCGCGGCGCCTCCCAGATAACGCACATCGTCAACGGCCCAACATTGGCCTTCGCGAATCATCAGCACTTCATCCTGCCATTGCTGGCTACCCTGCGTAAGCGTCACCGTTAAAGGGATATTACGGGCATCGGTATTAGGAATGGTCGAGGCGCTAGCGACGCTGGCTTTTTCAGGAGCGACGGTGCGGCTGGAGAAGGGATCAGATTTGAGCAGCGCGGTGTTACGGTTGTCGCGACCGGCTGCGTTAAGCATTGCCGCCAGGTCATCGCTCAGATAAGGGCGCAGCGCCGTTACATCGTTGTTACGGTGCTCAATACGATAATCATAAAATTTCTGCGCGACGGTATCAGGGCCACCTTCAATGCATTGACCGCTGCGGGTGCCAGTGTCCTTAAACGCAGGGGTGACCGTGGTACAGGCACTTAGCAGCAGTGCACAGGGTAAAGCGAGAGTCAGAGCAGAATAGCGCATAATGATTTCCTTATTTTCGCTTCGGAGTTAAGTACCTTTCAAGAATAGTGTATTGCTTCGATAATGTGAGGAGTAACGCACTGAAGTCTAAAAGGAGAAACTGATGCAATTTACAACGACCCCAACGCTGGAAGGGCAGCCGATCGTGGAATACTGCGGCGTGGTAACCGGTGAAGCGATTCTGGGGGCCAATATTTTTCGTGATTTCTTTGCCGGTATTCGCGACATCGTGGGTGGCCGTTCCGGCGCTTATGAAAAAGAGTTACGCAAAGCGCGTGAAATCGCCTTTCGTGAACTGGGCGAGCAGGCTAAAGCACTGGGTGCGAACGCGGTTGTCGGTATTGATATCGATTATGAGACCGTCGGCAAAGACAGTAGCATGTTGATGGTCAGCGTCAGCGGAACCGCAGTGAAGACACGCTGATGCGCCGTCTTTTAGGATTATTATTGCTGACACTGCTGCTCGCAGGATGCGCGGGTGAAAAGGGCATTGTTGAGAAAGATGGGTATCAGCTTGATACCCGCCGTCAGGCACAAGCCGCCTATCCGCGTATTAAAGTGCTGGTGCTTCACTATACGGCCGATGATTTTGACGTCTCCCTGGCGACCTTAACCGACAAACATGTCAGCTCGCATTACCTCATTCCGGCACGTCCGCCGGTTTACGGGGGTAAGCCTCGTATCTGGCAGCTCGTGCCGGAGCAGTCGCTGGCCTGGCATGCGGGGATCAGCTACTGGCGTAATGCCACGCGCATCAACGACACCTCGATAGGCATTGAGCTGGAAAACCGCGGTTGGCAAAACGTTGCGGGTACAAAGCGTTTCACCCCTTTTGAGCCACAACAAATTGCCGCGTTGATTCCTCTGGCGAAAGACATTATAAGTAGTTACAACATACTACCGCAAAATGTGGTGGCGCACTCGGATATCGCGCCGCAGCGAAAAGACGATCCCGGCCCACTGTTCCCCTGGCGTGAACTTGCCGGGCAGGGGATCGGGGCCTGGCCGGATGCTGCACGCGTCGCTTTTTATCTCAATGGCCGTGACCCTTACGACGCTGTCGATACCGCTTCCTTGCTCGATTTGCTGGCCCGCTATGGCTACGAGGTGAAACCTGACATGACGCCAGGTCAGCAGAAACGGGTGATCATGGCGTTTCAGATGCATTTCCGCCCGGCGCTGTACAACGGTGTAGCCGATGCACAAAGTCAGGCGATTGCAGAAGCGTTGCTGGAAAAATATGGTCAGGGTTAGAGGTTAGATTTTGCCGTGGTCTTTAAGCCAGTGAGCCGTGCGGGTGATGCCGTCATCAATCGTGACGATGGGCTGATAACCCAGCTCTTTTTCCGCTCGGCTGATGTCGAGCGTGAAGTCAAAATTGAGCTTAGACACACCGTAATGGGTGAACGCCGGCTCTTTTGCTGACTTATTACCGAAATGCTCCATACTGCGGGCCACCACATCCAGCATGGCATAGGGCACGGAGCGGATGCGGCAATCCACCTCCAGCTCGTCAATGAGCTTCTGCACAATGCTGCGCAACGTACGGGGTTCGCCATTGGTGATGTTGTAAGCTCGCCCCGAAGGCAGCGTATCGCAGGCGGGCTGGCTTGCCAGCCACATGGCGTGTACCGCGTTCTCGTAATAGGTCATGTCCACCGTAGCGCGGCCACCGCGTGGGAGCAGTACGCTGCGGTAGTGATGCATCATCTGCGCCAGGCGGGGGATCAGCACTTTGTCATGGGGGCCAAACACGCTTTGTGGACGCAGCACCGTAAATCGGGTGTTAGGGTTGGCCTGCGCCAGCAGCTGAATGACATCTTCGCTGGCCGCCTTGCTACGCGCGAATTCGTTGGCAAATCGCGTCGGGCAAAAGTCTTCATGAATGGCGTGATGATGGCGGTAGTCGAAGTAGAGAGAGGGGGACGAGATATGAATAAAATTGCGTACCCCCCAGGCAACGGCCCATTCGCCAAGACGACGTGTGGCACGAACGTTTGCCAGATCAAAGGCAGCCTGAGTGCCCCAGGGCGAAGTAAAGCTGGAGCAATGCCAGAGGGTATCGACTCCCGCAAGCATGGCTTTGGCCTGGGAAGAGACCAGCTCGGTCAGGTCGGCATGAATAAACTCCGCGCCCATTTTCGTCAGCAGCGCGCCCATCGCTTTGTTGCGCCCGGTGGCCCGCACGCTTATGCCTTTCTGGCGTAAATATTCGACGGCATTGCGCCCTAAACCGCTGGTTGCGCCTGTGACCAAAACCTTCATAGCAATCCACTATAGTGACCCGCATTCATTGCGTGCGCATTCTTCCGTGAAATACGTCGGTATGCAATCGGAAACATGAAAGAATAAGGTCTGTTTTTAGTTTTTTTCTGTGGATTGTTCTGCGAGTCGCGCAATACGCCGCGCCATCCCCCGAAAGATAAACAGATGAGGCGGGAACATCAGCAACCAGTAAATTAACCCTGGCATACCGTGCGGATGCCACCAGGCGCGAACATCCAGCAGGCGGTACTGGCCTTTGTCCGTCAGGGTAAAACTCAGGCGACCGAGTCCGGGGGCTTTCATGCCAAACAGCAGCGCCAGCTGTTCCTGCGGGTCGGCGATAATGACGCGCCAGCTATCCACCCGATCGTCCACCTGCAAATGCGCATGCGCAGGGCGGCCTTTCGCCAGCCGATGGCCGATGAGCCTGTCGAGCAGGGCGCGAGTTTGCCAGAGCGCATTGCCGAAGAAATAACCTTCTTTGCCGCCAATCTGATTGATGACATCCCAGAGCGCACTCAGACTGGCCTCGGTCTTAACGGTGAATCCAGCTTGTTTGGGGAAATAGCCATATTGTGGCCGCCAGCGGGCAAACGCCTGAGGGGAATAACCCCAGTCGCTGGAGTTTGCCAGCTTCTCTTCGTCCTTTAGGGTGCGTCTTACGGCTTCATCAAAAGGGATCAAGGGCTGAGGAATGCGCTCACGCAGGGCCGCATCATCCGCCAGTAAGTCGTGTTTCAGCCCCTGAATCAGGCTCTGCGCTATGGTCGGTGGCACCGAGGTGATGGCCTGTAAAAACCAGACGGAAATCAGTCGGGTCGGTAGCGGAATGGCGATAAGCGGGCGATGTACACCGCTTACCGCCATAAAATGTTCAAACTGTTGCTGATAGCTGAGCACCTCGGGTCCGGCTGCTTCGAAAACACGATGCTCGGGCGAAAAGTGATGGCGCAGTTCCAGTAAATAGTGCAGCAGGTTCTCCAGCGCAATGGGCGTGGTGCGCGAACGAACCCAGCGCGGCGGCGTCAGTACCGGCAGGTTGTACACCATATCGCGCATCACTTCGAAGGCCGCGGAACCGGCTCCGACGATGATCCCGGCACGCAGTTCGGTCACTGGCACCCCCGCATCACGCAGCAGGTCGCCGGTGAGCTGGCGGGCCTTGAGATGGTGTGATTCGCTGGCCTCTTTCGCCTGCAATGAGCTTAAGAAAATAACCTGGCTGACCGGAGTCTCCCGTAAGGCATCCCGCACGTTGAGGGCAATTTGCCGCTCCTGGGCCACCAGATCCCTGCTGTCGCCCATGCTGTGCACCAGGTAGTAGAGCGTCTCGACATCTTTTAGCAATGACGGGAGATCGTTTGGCCAACTGAGGTCAATCTCGTGGCAGGTCACCCCTGGCAACTGCTGTTTTTGCAAACGCGAAAGCTGGCGCGCCGCCGCCCGCACCTCATGACCCTGATCGCTCAAGGCCTTAATCAAGTGCTGACCAATGTAGCCGCTGGCACCCAGCACCAGAATGGGATGTGGCACGCCCGGCTCCTTAACGCTGCAAAAATGCCTGCCAGTGGCGAACCACTTCGGCAAGCTGCTCACGATTGACGTCCAGGTGCATCACCAGCCGTACAATTGGCGAGGCATTAAGCAAGACGTCATGGTCCCGCATGTAGTCACCCAGCGCGGCGGCGTGCTCTTCACCCACGCGAACAAACAGCATGTTAGTATCGTGACGCATCACATCTGCGCCGATTTCACGCAGCTGCGCTGCCATCCAGGCCGCGTTATCGTGATCGTCCTTGAGACGCTGCACGTTGTTTTGCAGCGCATAAAGTCCGGCGGCTGCAAGGATCCCGGCCTGACGCATGCCGCCACCGGTCATCTTACGCCAGCGGTTGGCACGTTTGATGTAGTCGCTACTGCCCACCAGCAGAGAACCCACCGGCGCGCCTAACCCTTTTGAGAGACAAATGGTGAACGAGTCACAATATTGGGTAATCTCACGCAGCTCACAGCCATAGGCCACCACGGCGTTGAAGATACGCGCACCGTCAACATGCAGTGCCAGCCCCTTCTCACGGGTGAACGTCCACGCTTGTTGAAGATAGTCGCGTGGCAGGACTTTGCCGTTGTGGGTGTTTTCGAGGCTGAGCAGTTTGGTGCGCGCGAAGTGAATATCATCGGCTTTGATTTTGGCGGCGACTTTATCCAGTGGCAGGCTGCCATCGGGTGCCGCATCAAGGGGTTGGGGCTGAATGCTACCCAGTACCGCCGCGCCGCCGGCTTCGTACAGGTAATTGTGCGCGCCCTGACCGACGATATACTCCTCGCCGCGTTCGCAGTGGCTCAGCAGCGCCACCAGGTTAGCCTGCGTGCCTGTCGGCAGGAAAAGGGCAGCTTCTTTGCCGCTGAGTTCGGCGGCGTAGCGTTGTAGTGCGTTGACGGTCGGGTCATCCCCGTAGACATCGTCCCCGACAGGGGCGGCCAGCATCTGTTCGAGCATGGCGCGAGTGGGGCGGGTGACGGTATCGCTGCGTAAATCAATCATGGCATTTCCTTATATACACTTCATCCTTCACGCTGAATCTGCGTTGGCTGAACTCGCTATCCCCAGTGGCATAGTGACCTATGCGCCTGGGGATTATCGTGCTTGCCGCCTTGATGCATCATGAATGATTTGTGTCGAGGTAAAAGGATGTTTTACCTGAGCCAGTTGGTTTTCGCCAGTTCGACAACTTCATCGCCGCGTCCGCTGATGATGGCGCGCAGCATATAAAGGCTAAAGCCCTTGGCCTGTTCCAGCTTGATTTGCGGTGGGATCGCCAGTTCATCTTTAGCGACTACCACGTCTACCAGCACCGGGCCATCGATGGAAAAGGCCTGTTGCAGCGCCGCATCGACATCGGCTGATTTTTCCACCCGAATGCCCGGGATGCCACAGGCTTCGGCAATGCGGGCGAAGTTGGTGTCATGCAAGTCGGTGCCGTCCGTCAGGTAGCCCCCCGCCTTCATCTCCATCGCGACAAAGCCCAGTACGCTGTTATTAAAGACGATGATTTTCACGGGCAGCTTCATCTGCACCACCGACAGAAAATCGCCCATCAGCATGCTGAAGCCGCCATCGCCGCACATGGCAATAACCTGACGATCGGGTGCCGTCGCTTTGGCTCCCAGCGCCTGCGGCATGGCATTGGCCATCGAACCGTGATTAAACGAGCCCAGCAGGCGACGTTTGCCGTTCATTTTCAGGTAGCGAGCGGCCCAGACGGTAGGTGTACCCACATCGCAAGTGAAAATGGCATCATCACTGGCAAAGTGGCTAATCTGTTGCGCCAGATATTGCGGATGCACGGCTTTATCGCTGGGTTTGGCAAGATCGTCCAGCCCTTTACGGGCATCACGATAGTGCTCCAGCGCTTTATCGAGGAAACGGCGATCGGTTTTCTCTTCCAGCAAAGGCAACAGGGCCGTTAAGGTCGCATTGATGTCTCCCACCAGCGCCATGTCCACCTTGCTATGCGCACCTATGCTGGCTGGGTTGATATCGATTTGAATGATTTTGGCATCCGTGGGGTAGAAAGCGCGATAGGGGAACTGCGTGCCGAGCAGGATCAAGGTATCGGCGTTCATCATGGTATGAAAACCGGAGGAGAACCCAATGAGGCCTGTCATACCCACATCGTAAGGGTTGTCATACTCCACATGCTCTTTGCCGCGCATGGCGTGCACGATTGGCGCTTTAAGTTTGGCGGCGAACTCAATCAGCGAGCTATGCGCACCAGCGCAGCCGCTGCCGCACATCAACGCGATGTTGCTGGAGTAGCGCAGCAGTTGCGCCAGTTTTTTCAGTTCTTCCTCAGCGGGCGTCACCACGGGCTGGGGTGCCGGGTACCAGTGGCTGCTGGCTGTTTCCGGGGCCGGTTTCAGTGCCACGTCGCCCGGCAGAACAATCACCGCCACGCCACGTTTCAGGATGGCGGTGCGCAGCGCAATGGCCAGCACCTGAGGGATTTGTTCAGGGGAGGAAACCAGCTCGCAATAGTGGCTGCACTCACGGAACAACTCTTGCGGGTGGGTCTCCTGAAAATAGCCGCTACCGATTTCGCTTGAAGGAATATGGGCCGCAATCGCCAGTACCGGAACATGATTGCGATGGCAGTCAAAGAGGCCATTAATCAGGTGCAGGTTGCCCGGGCCGCAGGAACCGGCACATACCGCCAGTTCACCCGTTAACTGGGCTTCCGCACCCGCAGCAAACGCCGCCACTTCTTCATGACGCGTCGGCATCCAGTCGATGGTTCCCATACGATTAAGGCTATCACTTAAGCCATTCAGCGAATCACCGGTTACGCCCCAGATCCGTTTGATGCCGACCTGCTCCAGCGTTTTTGCAATATAGGCTGCCACTGTCTGTTTCATCATCTGACTCCATTTGAATATCTCGTCTAAAGCGTAGTCGATGAAATGTCATTAATTTTGCGTAAATTGCCCCTTATTAGTTAGGGCTTTATTTATTTCAGGATTAGGAATAATCTGCCTGCAGTTGGATAAAAATAGGAATCATTTCAGATGGTTAAAACATTGTTAGATCCGGTTAATAAGATGTTAGCGCATGAGGATTTTGGTCGGTTACTGCTGCGCCTGGCAGTAGGCGGACTGATGTTTTTTCACGGTTTCCACAAGCTGATGGACGGTATTGATGGCATTGCCGGTATGTTAGTGGCGAAAGGATTGCCAGGTTTTATCGCCTACGGCGTGCTGGTGGGTGAGGTACTTGCTCCTGTCCTGATTGTTATCGGCGTCTTTACGCGCCCGGCGGCGTTGGTTCTGGCCTTTACCATGGTAGTGGCATGGCTGATGGTGGGTGTCGGTAAGACGGGTGCGCTGGATCCGACAGGTGCCTGGGCCATTGAGAGTCTGGTCTATTTCTTTATTGGCGGGCTGGCAGTCGCCTTCCTGGGGGCAGGGCGTTACTCTCTTATTCCTTCCCTGAAGTAACAAAAAAGCCTTCCCGCAAAGGGAAGGCTTTTGAACGTGCCCGATACTCTCATCACGCCAGCACTAAATCACTCTCCGGGTGGCATGAACAGGCCAGCACATAGCCCTCAGTAATCTCCTGCGGGGTCAGCGTCATCGTGCTGTTAACACTGTATTTCCCGGAAATGACCTTCGTTTTACAGGAACCGCATACGCCAGCACGACATGCGGCATTTACCGGCACGTTGTTGCTTTCGAACGCTTCCAACAGGGTTGTGCCGACCGGCGCAAAGAAGGCTTTCGCCGGCTGGAGTTTGGTAAACTTCAAGCCGCTGGTGGCCGCTTCTGCAACCGGGGTAAAGAATTTCTCGTTAAAGAATTGCGTGACGCCCAGCGCTTTTACATCCTTTTCAACCTGGTCCATGTAAGGTGCAGGTCCGCAGGTCATGACGGTGCGTGAGGCAAGGTCAGGAACCATACGCAGGATCTCCGGCGTCAAACGTCCGGCCAGGAAACCGTCGACGGCATGGTTTTCTGCGACCAGGGTGACCGGGTAGTTTTTCCACTCTTCGGCAAATATCACATCACGCGGCGAACGGACGCTAAAAATCACCTCCACATCCGCCTGCGGACGGTATTTTGCCAGCCAGCGACGCATTGACATGACCGGCGTCACCCCACAGCCAGCCGCCAGTAGCAGCAACTTATCATTGGTCTGATTGTCGCAGGTAAAATCTCCCTGCGCGTCAGATAACCACAGATAATCGCCGCGTTTGACCTCCTGCGTCAGCCAGGATGAACCCACGCCGTCATCCAGACGACGAATGGTCAGCGTAATGTACTCGCTGACCCCCGGCGTTGAGGAGAGGGTGTAGGCGCGCATCTGATCTGCACTGTTGCGGATACTGACCAGCGCATACTGGCCCGCGCGGTACGGATAGTAATCATGGCATAACAGCGACAGGGTCCAGACATCCGGCGTTTCCTGATGAATGTGATGAACCTGCATACGCCACGGGCACTGCGGGGTTGGCATTGTCATTCTTTACTCCTTAAGCGCCTAACATCTGCTGCAGATCCTGCTCGACGGTGGTGATGGCACGCAGACCGAATTTTTCATTCAGTACCGCCAACAGATCGGGAGTCAGGAAGCCCGGCGCGGTTGGCCCGGTTACAATGTTAGTCACGCCCAGCGACAGCAGGGTCAGCAGAATCACGATCGCTTTTTGTTCGAACCAGGAGAGCACCAGCGACAGCGGCAGGTCGTTCACGCCACAACCGAGTTTCTCGGCAAGCGTTACCGCCAGGATAATGGCGGAGTAAGCATCGTTACATTGACCGGCATCGACCAGACGCGGCAGTCCTTCAATGTTGCCAAAGTCCAGTTTGTTAAAACGATACTTCCCGCATGCCAGGGTCAGAATCAGGCAGTCGTCCGGCACGCTGGTGGCGAAATCGGTGAAGTAGTTACGTTCACCGCGTGCGCCATCACATCCCCCGACGAGGAAGATGTGACGCAGTTTTTCGCGGCTGACGAGGTCAATCAGGGTATCTGCCGCGCCAAGAAGTGTCTGACGACCAAAGCCGACGGTGATGAGGTGTTCAATCTCGCTGTACGGGAAGCCCGCCAGCTGTTGTGCCTGGGTGATGACACGGCTGAAGTCGTCGCCCTCAAGATGATTAACGCCCGGCCAACCCACGATGCTGCGCGTCCAGATACGTTCGTCATACGACCCCACGGTCGGATCGATAATGCAGTTCGAGGTCATCACGATAGGGCCAGGGAAGCGGGCAAACTCAACCTGTTGGTTCTGCCAGCCGCTACCGTAGTTACCGACCAGATGCTTGTATTTACGCAGTTCAGGGTAACCGTGCGCCGGCAGCATCTCACCATGGGTGTAGACGTTAACGCCCGTGCCTTCGGTCTGTTGCAGCAGGTTGTGCAGATCTTTCAGATCGTGGCCGGAAATCAGGATGCATTTACCAGCAACCGCTTTGACGTTGACCTGGGTTGGCGTCGGGTGACCGTATGCCGTGGTTTCGCCAGCGTCCAGAATGCTCATGACCTTAAAGTTCATCTGACCGATTTCCATCGAACAGTTGAGCAGGGCATTCATATCGGCAGGCCAGGTACCCAGCCAGGCCATGATCTTATGATATTGGGCATAAATGTCGTTGTCGTACTGACCCAACACGTGGGCATGCTCCATATACGCAGCGGCACCTTTCAGGCCATACAGGCAGAGAAGACGCAGGCCCAGAATATTTTCACCGATCACGGCTTTATCAATGTTTGGCGTGAAGGCAGCGGCCTGACGTTGCAGATCGCCCAAATCGTCGCTCAACAGTTGCAGATCCGCCATCGGATTCTCAACGGCAGCCGCAGGATCAATGCTCAGGCACCGGGCTTTTAATGCTTCACGATACGCAATCGCTTCACGCGCATAACCGACGATACGCACGGAATCAAAGTTAACGTTGGTCAGGGTAGAGAAGAAGGCGCGTGGCGCGAAATTATCAATATCATGATTGATAATAGCGTACTCACGGGCTTTGCTGGCCCAGGCAGAAAGTCCCTGAAGCGCTGCGATCAGCAGGTCCTGCAGGTCCGATGTTTCGGCCGTTTTGCCGCACATACCCTGCGCATACGCGCAGCCATCGCCCGCCGGGGTACGGATGGTTTGTTCACATTGCACACAAAACATAGTCACACCTTATAAGTTTTAAAGTTATATTTTAAATACATGTTTAAGATTAAGCGTGTGGGCAGGGGCTTAAAAGGGGTTTTTCATGCAAAGTGAAGAGAGATTGATTTAGCGCAATTTTGATAGCCTAATCCGTGCTGACCCGTCGATTCGTATAAATGCAGTTTTTCCTGCGGACTGCCGCCGCTATACTCAGGGTAACTTTATGGAAAATGGCAGGTTTCCCGGAGGGGCTATGATTCTGGAACGGGTGGAAATTGCAGGGTTTCGCGGCATTAACCGGTTATCGCTGATGCTGGAGCATAACAACGTGCTCATCGGAGAAAACGCCTGGGGTAAATCCAGTCTGCTGGATGCCTTAACCCTACTGTTATCGCCTCAGGACGAGCTCTACCATTTTGTTCGCGAAGATTTCTGGTTTCCGCCTGGCGATATTCAGGGGCGTGAACATCATCTGCATATCATTTTAACCTTTCGTGAAGCGGTGCCGGGCCGTCATCTGGGACGACGCTTCAGACCGCTGTCGGCATGCTGGGTGCCTGATGACGACGGCTATCATCGCCTCTTTTATCGGCTTGAAGGGGAGTTGGGCGAAGATAACAGCGTCATGACCCTGCGAACGTTCCTGGATGCCGCGGGTGAGCCTTTACCGCTTGTGGACATCGACGCCAGTGCTCAGCATGTAACGCGTCTGATGCCGGTTTTACGCCTGCGTGATGCGCGTTTTATGCGCCGCATGCATGGCGGAGGCCATACGGAAACCCCGGAGCTTGAAGCGACCGCACGGCAGTTGGATCTCCTCTCCCGCGAGCTGGTCTCCCGCCCACAAAATCTTTCCGACGCACAAATTCGTCACGGGCTCTCGGCGATGGTTCAACTGATTGAGCACTATTTTGCTGAACAGGGGAGTGGTCCTTCTCATCAGCGGCTGATGCGCCGCCGTTCACATGATGAACAACGTAGCTGGCGCTATCTCGACATCATCAACCGGATGATTGATAAACCGGGCGGGCGGATGTATCGGGTGATTTTGTTAGGTTTTTTCGCCACCTTGCTGCAGGCGAAAGGGACTTTCCACCTGGATCGTGACGCTCGCCCCCTTTTACTGGTTGAAGATCCTGAAACGCGGCTGCACCCCATCATGCTCTCCGTGGCCTGGCATCTGCTCAATTTGCTGCCGTTGCAACAGATTACCACCACCAACTCGGGAGAGCTGCTCTCGCTGACCCCGGTAGAACACGTCTGCAGGCTGGTGAGAGAGTCTTCTCGCGTCGCCGCCTGGCGTCTGGGGCCAGGGGGGATGAACGCCGACGAAGGGCGGAGAATCGCCTTTCACATCCGCTTTAATCGCGCCTCGTCACTTTTTGCCCGCTGCTGGCTGCTGGTTGAAGGGGAGACGGAAACCTGGGTGATTAACGAATTTGCACGCCAGTGTGGGCACCATTTCGACGCTGAAGGCGTCAAGGTGATCGAATTTGCCCAGTCAGGGTTAAAACCGCTGATCAAGTTTGCACGGCGGATGGGCATCGAGTGGCATGTGCTGGTGGATGGCGATGAAGCAGGGAAAAAATACGCGGCGACGGTTCGTAGTCTGCTTAATGACGATCGAGATCAACTGCGCGATCATCTTACCCAACTGCCGGCGCTGGATATGGAGCACTTCATGTACCGCGAGGGCTTCGCTGATGTTTATCATCGCGTCGCGCAGCTGCCGGAAAATGTGCCGATGAACATGCGCCGTATTATCACCAAGGCCATCCATCGCTCATCAAAACCGGATTTGGCCATTGAAGTCGCGATGGAGGCGGGCAGGCGTGGCGTTGAGTCCGTGCCTCACCTGTTACGTAAAATGTTCTCACGCGTTCTGTGGTTGGCGCGAGGACGCGCTGACTAGCTTTGCAGCGCGCGGCGCATCTGGGCCTGCAGCGAATCGAGCAGTTCATAGCGACGACGGTACTCGGCGCGTTTTTTACTGGCTATCTCTTCCATTGGTTTGCGGGCAATGGCTGATGGCAGGAGAAAGGTCCCATCGGCATTCTGTTCACCCGCCAAAGACAGCCAGAAGCTGTCATAGTCGGCAAACAGTTTGCCCTGTTTTTTCTTGTGATAACGCCAGCTCTTATAGATATGCGTCGTATTGCTGACGGCAAGGATCTGCTCCATTCCCATAAAGGCGGCCAGCTCAGTGCAGGCTTCCAGCAATAAACGCTTCGGGAACAGACCATGACACGCCTTGGTGGCGAACTGGATGGCATCATGGGCTACGTTCGCTTTTGCGCCCTGCAGCCCGCCGATAAACAGGGTCCGTTTACCCTGATATTCACAGAGGGCGAACGTCATTTCCGCCAGCGGCGTCTGTTGTGCGTCGCAAAAAATGAGCGTCGCTTCGCCTTCTTTGTCCAGATTGGCTTCGGCAACCAGGCGAAGGGTATAAAGCGCCTCGCTTTTTCCCGTAAGCTCGGCCAGGGGAATACCCTGCGATGTAAAATAGTTCATGCGCACCGGGGCGGAGAGATGTGCGGTAAAGGTCTGATAATGGAATGCCAGCGCGGAGAGGGTCTGTTTTCGGTCCATGGTCAGGGACAACCAGGGGCGATGCAGTCGGCAGGGCAAGCCCGGCTGCGCATGGAGCATCGGCAGAATATCCGTCTGTTTTGCCAGACTGGACAGCAGCGTGGCGGTGCTCACAGGCATTAACAACGAACGCAGCATAAATTTGCGGCGATAGGCCGGGTTATGCCAGGCGAGTCCGGGTTTCAGTGCCCCGGTGGCGAGGGCACGAAAAAGCTGCCAGCCTGTCTGAGTAACAGGGGCGTCGGAAGAAGGGACATCAGCGAGAATGGACATGGAATAACCTGGTCTTAAAGAGTGATGGCTGTATTGAAACAACCGCACCTTCAACGCCAGATAAATGAAGGCGGGTGTAAATGAAAAGATTACGTTTCGTTAAGACACCGTTTAGTTATTATTGGCATCAATAGCGTTAGTGAAGACATTAGGAATTTTTATGAATTTGAAGGGAAAACGCAAAAAGCGCTGGCTGGTACTGGGCGTGGTGGTGGTACTACTGGCCTTCTGGCTGTGGCGTCAGTTGAATGCGCCGGTGCCGCAATATCAGACGCTGATCGTCCGCCCTGGCGATTTGTCGCAGAGCGTGCTGGCGACGGGCAAGCTGGATGCCGTCCGTAAGGTAGACGTGGGCGCACAGGTCAGTGGTCAGTTGAAAACCCTGTCGGTGAACATCGGCGATAAGGTAAAAAAAGATCAGCTACTTGGGGTGATTGACCCTGAACAAGCGCAGAACCAGATTAAGGAAGTGAACGCGACGCTCATGGAGCTGCGCGCCCAGCGGCGTCAGGCGGAAGCAGAGCGCAAACTGGCAAGCGTGACGCTGGCGCGTCAACAGCAACTGGTTAAAAATAACCTGGTTTCGCGTCAGGATCTGGACAGCGCAGTCACCGAGCTTGCGGTGAAAGAGGCGCAGATTGGCACGATTGATGCGCAAATTCAGCGCAACCAGGCCACACTCGATACCGCCAAAGCCAACCTCGATTACACGCGCATTGTGGCACCTATGGCGGGTGAAGTGACAGAAATCACGACCTTACAAGGCCAGACGGTGATTGCCGCTCAGCAGGCGCCGAACATTCTGACCCTGGCGGATATGTCTACCATGCTGGTGAAAGCGCAGGTGTCCGAGGCTGACATCATTCACCTCAAGCCCGGTCAAAAGGCCTGGTTCACGGTATTAGGTGACCCTGAAACGCGCTATGAAGGTGTCCTTAAGGACATCCTGCCGACGCCGACTAAGGTCAACGATGCCATTTTCTATCATGCACGCTTTGAAGTGCCGAATCCCCAGGGCGTGCTACGTCTGGAGATGACGGCGCAAGTACATATCCAGTTAAGTGGCGTAAAAAATGTGCTGACGGTTCCGCTGGCCTCGCTGGGGGATCCGGTCGGAGACAATCGTTATAAGGTGAAACTACTGCGTAACGGTGAGGTTAAAGAGCGCGAAATCACGATCGGGATGCGTAACGATACCGATGCTGAGGTGACAAAAGGACTGGAAGCGGGCGATGAAGTGATCATCACCGCCACCACGCCCGGAGCCGCGCAATGACGGCTCTGCTCGAACTCAGCAATATTCGCCGTAGCTACCCCTCCGGCGATGGGCAGGTGGAGGTGCTTAAAGGCATCTCGCTCGCCATACATGCGGGTGAAATGGTCGCGATAGTCGGGGCATCCGGCTCGGGTAAGTCGACGCTGATGAACATCCTGGGCTGCCTGGATAAGCCCACCAGTGGCACATACCGTGTAGCCGGTACGGATGTGTCAACCCTCGACAGCGATGCGCTGGCGCGTCTGCGCCGTGAACATTTTGGTTTTATCTTCCAGCGTTATCATCTGTTGTCGCACCTGACGGCGGCGCAGAACGTGGAAGTGCCTGCGGTGTATGCCGGGGTTGAGCGCAAAGCCCGTCTTGCCCGCGCCCTGGAGCTGCTGGCGAGGCTGGGCTTAAGCGAGCGCGAAGGCTATTCCCCTTCTCAGCTCTCGGGAGGGCAGCAGCAACGTGTCAGCATTGCCCGTGCGTTGATGAACGGTGGACAGGTGATTCTTGCCGACGAGCCGACCGGTGCGCTGGACAGTCATTCAGGCGAAGAGGTGATGGCTATCCTGCATCAGCTTCGTGAACGCGGGCATACCGTGATTATCGTGACTCACGATCCTGAAGTGGCCGCGCAGGCGCAGCGGGTGATTGAAATTCGCGACGGGGAAATCCTCTCTAATCCGCCCTCGCAGGTCTCTGCATCAACGGGTACGCTGAGTGCCTCCCCGGAAAACACCACCGGTATGCGGCAATTCTCGGGACGTTTTCGTGAAGCTCTAATGATGGCATGGCGGGCGATGGCGGCGAATAAAATGCGCACCCTGCTGACCATGCTGGGGATCATTATTGGTATCGCCTCGGTGGTCTCTATCGTGGTGGTGGGAGACGCGGCCAAACAGCTGGTGCTGGCCGATATCCGGGCAATTGGCACGAATACCATTGATATCTATCCTGGAAAAGATTTCGGCGATGATGACCCTCAGTACCAGCAGGCGCTGAAGTATGACGATCTCCTCGCCATTCAAAAACAGCCGTGGGTCAGTTCCGCCACCCCGGCGATTTCGCAAAACCTGCGGCTGCGAAACGGTAATATTGATGTTGCCGCCAGCGCCAACGGGGTCAGCAGCCAGTACTTCAACGTCTACGGAATGACCTTCAGCGAGGGGAGTACCTTCAATGATGAGCAGCAAAAAGGGCGCGCGCAGGTCGTTGTGCTGGATAACAACACGCGGCGTCAGTTGTTCCCGAATAAAGCGAAGGTTGTCGGTGAGATTATCCTGGTAGGGAATATGCCCGCGACGGTCATTGGCGTGGCGCAGGAGAAGCAGTCGATGTTCGGCAGCAGTAAAATTCTGCGGGTCTGGATGCCGTACTCTACGCTCTCCGCGCGTGTTTTAGGGCAATCCTGGCTCAACTCCATTACCGTGAGGGTGAATGAGGGCTACGGCAGTACCCAGGCGGAACAACAGCTCGAACGGTTGCTCACGCTGCGTCACGGAAAGAAAGATTTCTTTACCTGGAATATGGACGGCGTCTTGAAAACGGCGGAAAAGACCACACGTACTCTTCAGTTGTTCCTGACGCTGGTTGCGGTGATCTCGTTGCTGGTAGGGGGCATTGGCGTGATGAATATCATGCTGGTGTCAGTCACTGAGCGCACGCGCGAAATTGGCATCCGCATGGCGGTAGGTGCAAGAGCAAGCGACGTACTGGCGCAGTTTTTAATCGAGGCGGTGCTGGTGTGTCTGGTCGGTGGGGCATTGGGCGTGACGCTCTCTATGGCGATTGCCTTCACGCTACAGCTGTTCTTGCCCGGATGGGAAATCGGTTTTTCTCCGGTGGCGCTGGTGACCGCGTTTGTTTGCTCAACGTTTACCGGCGTTCTGTTTGGCTGGTTACCGGCTCGCAGTGCGGCCCGTTTGGATCCCGTTGAGGCACTGGCGCGTGAGTAAATAAAAATGCCAGTCAACTGGACTGGCATTTTAACGGCGGGATGTACACAATGAAGGAGGCGGCGTCAGGCGACGGCTTCCATTTCAAGAGGCACGATAAGGCTGGCATGGTTGCCTTTAGGGCCTTGATGTACATCAAACCGGACGGTTTGCCCGGCTTTTAACGTTCTGTAACCATCCATTTGAATGGTGGAGTAATGCGCGAAGATATCCTCGCCGCCGCCTTCAGGGCAAATAAAGCCAAACCCTTTAGCATTGTTGAACCACTTAACAGTACCCGTTTCCATGCTTCGACATCCTTCGTAAATCTTATTTAAGTAAGATGGAATGAACCGGTGGCAGAGTGTGGGGGTTGTTCAAAACCTCGCCAACTCTCGCCTGTACAATTTAGAGAAATCGGGCATCGCGTCAAGCGTTTGGCAGGGGTTCTGAGAGGTGTTTCAATCAAAAATTTGAAGCAGTTAACGCTATTGGAAGGGTTTGTGACAGCCGTCGCGAATGGCAATGATAGATGATAGTTATCTAACACCTGATGTAGATTTAAAATACATCTGGAATCATGTAATCGGTCGATTGTACGTCGCCGGAACCTGTAACCTAAGATGAAAACTGACGATGGGCAAAAGCAATAGTTGGCTGGATTTTGACCACCTGGCGGAAGATAAACTGCGTGACGCGCTAAAACCGCCATCGATGTATAAAGTTATGTTAATGAACGATGACTACACGCCGATGGAATTTGTTATTGACGTGCTACAAAAGTTCTTTTCTTATGATGTAGAACGTGCAACGCAACTGATGCTTACCGTGCACTATCGTGGAAAGGCCATTTGTGGAATTTTCACCGCCGAAGTCGCAGAAACGAAAGTGTCTATGGTGAATGATTACGCCCGGGAGAACGAGCATCCGTTGCTGTGTACGCTGGAAAAGGCCTGATTACAGGCGTGAAATTGGGGGAGGTGCCAATGCTCAATCAAGAACTGGAACTCAGTTTAAACATGGCTTTCGCCAGAGCGCGTGAGCACCGACATGAGTTTATGACCGTCGAACATCTGTTACTGGCATTGCTCAGTAACCCCTCGGCCCGAGAAGCGCTGGAAGCGTGTTCAGTGGACCTGGTGGCGTTGCGGCAGGAACTCGAAGCCTTCATCGAACAAACCACACCCGTCCTACCGATGAGTGAAGAAGAGCGCGACACTCAGCCGACGCTCAGCTTCCAGCGTGTACTTCAGCGCGCGGTGTTTCACGTTCAGTCTTCCGGTCGTAGCGAAGTGTCCGGGGCGAACGTGCTGGTTGCAATATTCAGCGAGCAGGAGTCGCAAGCGGCTTATCTGTTACGCAAACATGAAGTCAGCCGCCTTGATGTGGTGAACTTTATCTCCCACGGTACCCGTAAAGATGAACCGGGACAGTCTTCTTCCGATTCAGGCAGTCAGGCCAACAATAGCGAAGAGCAAGCAGGCGGGGAGGAACGTATGGAAAACTTCACCACCAACCTTAATCAGCTTGCTCGCGTCGGCGGTATTGATCCGCTGATCGGACGCGGCAAAGAGCTTGAGCGTGCGATTCAGGTTCTGTGCCGTCGTCGTAAAAATAACCCGCTGTTGGTGGGTGAGTCCGGTGTGGGTAAAACCGCTATTGCTGAAGGGCTGGCATGGCGGATTGTGCAGGGTGATGTGCCAGAAATTATGGCTGACTGCACGATTTACTCCCTCGACATTGGTTCATTGCTGGCCGGAACGAAATACCGCGGTGATTTCGAGAAACGTTTCAAAGCCCTGCTGAAACAGCTTGAGCAGGATACCAGCAGCATTCTGTTTATTGATGAGATCCACACCATCATCGGAGCGGGTGCGGCATCGGGTGGGCAGGTGGATGCTGCGAACCTTATCAAGCCACTGCTTTCAAGCGGCAAGATTCGCGTTATGGGTTCCACGACCTATCAGGAATTCAGCAACATCTTCGAGAAGGATCGTGCGCTGGCGCGTCGTTTCCAGAAAATTGATATCACTGAGCCTTCTGTTGAAGAGACGGTGCAGATCATCAATGGCCTGAAACCGAAGTATGAAGCTCACCATGACGTGCGTTATACCGCGAAAGCGGTGCGTGCAGCAGTGGAGCTGGCGGTGAAATACATCAACGATCGTCATCTGCCGGATAAGGCTATTGACGTGATTGATGAAGCCGGTGCGCGTGCGCGTCTGATGCCCGTGAGCAAGCGTAAGAAAACCATTAACGTTGCCGATATCGAATCTGTGGTTGCTCGTATCGCACGTATTCCTGAGAAGAGCGTATCGCAAAGCGATCGCGATACGCTGAGAAACCTCAGCGATCGTCTGAAAATGCTGGTCTTTGGGCAGGATAAAGCCATTGAGGCATTAACCGAAGCCATTAAGATGAGCCGTGCAGGTCTCGGTCAGGATCACAAACCGGTGGGATCTTTCCTGTTTGCCGGCCCGACCGGTGTCGGGAAAACCGAGGTGACGGTCCAGCTCTCCAAAGCGCTGGGTATCGAGTTGTTGCGTTTTGATATGTCCGAGTATATGGAGCGTCACACTGTCAGTCGTTTAATCGGTGCGCCTCCGGGCTACGTCGGTTTCGACCAGGGCGGGCTGTTGACGGATGCGGTGATCAAACACCCGCATGCGGTACTGCTGCTCGATGAAATCGAAAAAGCGCACCCGGATGTCTTTAACCTGCTGTTGCAGGTGATGGATAACGGCACGCTGACCGATAACAACGGGCGAAAAGCAGACTTCCGCAACGTGGTGCTGGTTATGACCACCAACGCCGGGGTGCGGGAAACCGAGCGTAAATCCATTGGTCTTATCCACCAGGATAACAGCACCGATGCGATGGAAGAGATCAAAAAGATCTTTACGCCCGAGTTCCGCAACCGTCTGGATAACATTATCTGGTTCGATCACCTCTCTACCGAGGTTATCCATCAGGTTGTCGACAAATTTATTGTCGAGCTCCAGGTGCAGTTGGATCAAAAAGGCGTCTCGCTGGAAGTCAGTCAGGATGCGCGCGACTGGCTGGCAGAAAAAGGCTACGACCGTGCCATGGGCGCTCGCCCGATGACCCGTGTTATTCAGGACAACCTGAAAAAACCATTGGCCAATGAACTGTTGTTTGGTTTGTTAGTTGACGGCGGGCAGGTGACGGTAACCCTGGATAAAGAGAAAAATGAGCTGAAGTATGGCTTCCAGAGTGCGCAAAAGCACAAACCGGAAACAGCGCATTAATGACGCAGTAAAGGAAATAAAAAACCGGACAACAGTCCGGTTTTTTTATGTCTGCAAGTAGCAACGTTAATTATTTATAAATGACAAAAGCCGGACAACTGTCCGGCTTTCAAAATTTCGCACGTGGCGTCGTGGCTAACGGTAATTAACGGCTACGGAAGACAATGCGGCCTTTGCTCAGGTCGTACGGGGTCAGCTCAACAGTCACTTTATCGCCAGTCAGAATACGGATGTAGTTTTTACGCATTTTGCCGGAAATGTGTGCAGTGACCACGTGACCGTTTTCAAGTTCTACGCGGAACATAGTATTAGGCAACGTATCCAGAACGGTGCCTTGCATTTCGATATTGTCTTCTTTGGCCATCTAATCCTCGGGGGTATCACTACCATATTTTTTTGAACCGGCAAGATAATGCCCAAGTTCGTCTGTTAAGTAAAGATTTGTGCTGATAAAACGCAACAAACGGCTTTTGCGTATTACCCTCATGCCATATTCAGGACGCGCATAATGCGCATCGTAAAGGGGAGCGATAAAGTAGTAGAAGGGCGTCCCTGATACGAGCTTCCCGAATAATGGCGGGTAACAGGCAGAAGCTGCTCTGAGCGACCATTATAACACCCTGATAAAAAATGTGCCGAAAACATTCATCACGCGTGTAAAAACAGTTCCCGTGGCACCCAAAAATGGGACGGCAAATGCTGTTGTCGCGCCTGACCCAGATAGTCCAGGTATTCGCGGCGTGGTATTTCGACGGCCCCCAGCGAAGCGGTGTGCGAGTTGAGAACCTGGCAATCCACCAGTTGGCCTCCCGCCTGCGCAAAAGCGTGACAAAAGAGCATCAGCGCGGTTTTAGAAGCATTAATCCGACGGCTGAACATGGATTCTCCGCAGAACAGCGTGCCCTGCGACACGCCATACATTCCCCCGACAAGCAGATCGTCATGCCAGACTTCGATGGAGTGCGCGTGGCCCAGCTCATGCAGGCGGTGATAGGCGAGCACAATATCAGGCGTAATCCACGTGCCTTCGTTGCGATCTTCCGCACACCCATCGATGACCTGACCAAAAGCGTGATTAATAGTTACCCGATAGGGGGTGGTTTTATGAAACCGCTTCATGCTGCGGCTAATGTGGAATTTGTCGGGCCACAGTACGGCACGAGGGTCGGGAGACCACCATAAAATAGGATCACCGGGTGAAAACCAGGGGAAAATGCCACGTTGATAAGCCATTAACAATCGGGCAGGGCTAAGATCCCCGCCCAGCGCCAGCAGGCCATTAGGTTCACGTAACGCCGCCTCAGGCGAAGGAAAAGCGATGGTATGACGAGAAAGCTGAACCAGGCGCATGACTGCAACGCTCCACAACACAACAAAGAGTCATTCATGATATATATCGTCATCTTCCCGCCACACTTTAACGACAACGTATTGGCGGGAGGGAGTGACGATATAAACTGATTACAGACGCTGCTTAAACTGGTAGTAACGCCCCTGTTTCGCCATTAACGCTGCGTGATTACCTTGCTCAATAACTTCGCCATTGTCCATCACAATTATCTGATCAAATTGTGACAAACCACGCAGGCGGTGGGTCACCATCAGCAGGGTTTTTTCTTTCATCACTTCATTCAATAAATCGAGTATTTGACGCTCAGTCTGCGCATCGAGACCTTCGGTCGGTTCATCAAGCAGGACCAGTGGCGCATCATGCAACAATGCGCGAGCAATCGCCAGGCGGCGAAGTTCACCGCCGGAGAGCTGACGCCCACCTTCACCTAACCAGGCATTGAGACCGCTGTCATCCAGCAACTTTTCAAGTCCGACCCGCCCGAGCATCGCCACCAGCATTTCATCGCTGGCCTGTGGAGCGGCCAGCAGCAGGTTGTCACGCAGTGTGGCACTAAATAAATGAACACGCTGAGGAACCATGCTGATGCTGGCACGCAGCGCCGCTTCGCTCAGATCCGCGAGCGGTTTGTCGTTGAACAGGATGGTCCCTGACTGCGGATCCCATGCGCGGGTAAGCAGTTGCAGGAGCGTCGATTTACCGCAACCGGTGCGCCCGAGTATCGCTGCATGCTCTCCTGAAGAGAGGGAAAGTGAGAGATGATTAAGTGCATTCAGTGGTTGGCCAGGGTAGGCAAACGTGACGTTGCTAAGATGCAGATTCACTTTGTCAGGGGATGCGTCAGCGACATCGGGGAAGGTGACTTCAGGCGGACAGTCGGTAATTTGTGTAATGCGGGCCGCAGAGGCGATGACTTGACCCATATGCTGAAATGCGCCTGTCACCGGTGCCAGGGCTTCAAACGCGGCCAGTGCGCAAAACACAAAGAGCGCGATGAGGGCACCGGGTTGGGTATTGCCACCCACGCCGCCCGCAGCGAGCCACAGCATGGCAATGACCGCCGTGGCACTGATAATCAGCATGACGGCCTGGGAGGCCGCCGTCAGGTCTGACTGACGGCGTTGGGCGTCATGCCAGCTCAGCTCGGTATTTTCCATCTGTTCGCGAAAGCGTTGGCTGGCGCCGAAAAGGGTGAGTTCTGCCTGCCCTTGCAGCCAGCCAGTGAGCTGTTGACGGTATTGCCCACGAAGATGGGTCAAACTTTCCCCGCCTGGCTTTCCTGCACGGTAAAACAGCGGGGGCAGAATAAACAGCGTGGCCAGCATGATGCCCCCTAAGGTTAATGCCAGCGTCACGTCCAGGAAGCTGAGGCCCAGGGTGACCACCACAATCACCACCAGCGCCCCCACCAACGGTGAGATCACGCGCAGATACAGGTGATCCAGCGTATCCACATCCGCAACCATACGGTTTAGCAATTCACCCTGACGGAAACGCGCCAGGCCCGCTGGCGAGAGCGGCAGCAATTTACTGAACGTACTGACGCGTAAATGCAGGAGAACGCGAAACGTGGCGTCATGGCTGACCAGACGCTCAAAGTAACGTCCTGCAGTGCGAATAATGGCGGCAGCGCGCACGCCGGCGGCGGGAAGCATGTAGTTAAAACTGTAGATGCCGGCGACCCCGACGATAGCTGATGCCGAGAGGAACCAACCCGAGAGGGTAAGCAAGCCAATGCTTGCCAGCAGTGTCACAATCGCCAGAACGACCCCAAGGCTCAGCAGCCAGATGTGGCGTTTATAGAGGGCGAGGAAGGGGAGAAGGGCGCGCATTTAAATCTCCTCCTGGCGGTGAGCGAGCAGCGAGGCAAAAGCCCCCTCTGCCTGCGAAAGTTCGGCGAAGGTGCCTTGTTCAATGATCTGTCCGTTATCCATCACCCAAATAGTGCTCCAGTCGGTTAACCCTTCCAGTTGATGGGTGACCATCAACGTCGTCTGATGCGTTGAGGCCGCGTTCAGCGCCTGCATCACCCGTTGCTCACTATGGCTGTCCAGGCTGGCGGCGGGTTCATCAAGCAACAGCAGTTTGCAGTTATCCAGCAGCGCACGAGCGACCGCGACACGTTGGGCCTGCCCGACGGAGAGGCGAGCCCCCTGATCGCCGGTAGGCGTCTCCAGGCCCTGGGGTAATAAAGGCAAAAATTCACTCACCCAGGCTTTGTCGATAACGGCCTGCAATTCGGCATCACTGGCGTCAGGTCTGCCCAACAGGATGTTGTCTCGCAAGGTCGTGGCAGGAAGTTGTGGATTCTGGCCTACCCAACTGATTGAACGTCGCCAGGCATCCGGCTCCAGATCGCTTAATTCCACCCCGTTAATCCTCAGAGAGCCGTCATAGGGGAGAAAACCGGAAAGCGCATTAATCAGGGAGCTTTTTCCAGAACCGCTTTTACCGACCAGTACAACCCGTTGCCCGGCGGACAAGGTGAAATTGAGTGGCCCGGCAAGCACGGCGCCTTCGGGGGATTTGAGGATCAGATCGTGCGCGGTGAGTGTGAGAGCTTCGTCATTTTTTAAAACGATATCTCCCCGCTTTGGATGAGCCAGGGGCGCTTCCATAAAGGTTTTCAGGCTGTCGGCTGCGCCAATTGCCTGCGCTTTCGCATGATAAAATGTGCCTAAGTCACGCAAAGGCTGGAAAAACTCAGGTGCCAGCACCAGGGCCAGGAATCCGGCAAACAGCGTCACTCCCGCCCCGTAGTGGCCAAAATTAAGTTCGCCCAGATACGAAAAACCGAAATAGACCGCGACCAGTGCGATAGACAGTGAGGTGAAGAACTCAAGTACACCCGACGATAAAAAGGCCAGCCGCAATACTTCCATTGTGCGACTACGAAAATCTTCTGAAGCCAGGCGGATGTTTTCCGTCTCTGCGGCACCGCGATGAAAAATACGCAGCGTTTCCATACCGCGTAAACGGTCAAGAAAATGACCACTTAACCGCGCCAGTGCTTTAAAGTTACGGCGGTTAGCATCTGCGGCCCCCATGCCGACCATCGCCATAAACAAGGGGATGAGTGGCGCGGTACATAACAGGATTAATGCTGCAGCCCAGTTAATTGGCAACAGCGTTACCACGATCAACAAAGGCACCGTTGCGGCCAACGTCATCTGTGGCAGGTAGCGTGCGTAGAAATCGTGCATATCATCGATTTGCTCAAGGATAAGCGTCGCCCAACTGCCTGCCGGTTTGCCCTGAATCCAGGCCGGACCTGCCTGTTGTAGTCTGTCCAGCACCCGGCGGCGAATTTCGAAACGGATGTGCGCACCCGCATGAAAACCTACACGCTCCCGTAACCAGGTAACCCAGCTGCGTAAAATGAAAACCAGCACCAGCAGCACGAAGGGGAGCAGTAACGCTTCGCGAGGAATATTTTCCATGATCAGTTGGTTAAGGATTTTCGCCAGCATCCAGGCCTGGGCGATGATCAGGACACCGCTCACCACACCCAACAGTCGGGACATCATGAGCCAGCGACGTGAAATGACGCTTTGCTGTTTTAACCAGCGGGTTAATTCTTGTTGACGGGTTTTATTCATTGCGCGCTTTGCAGGTGAAGTTATGGGATTTTTTAGCTTCGCAATGTTACATCGGCGCAAAAATAAAGGCGACTTATAGTCGCCTTATTTACCTTTGTTACTGACTTGTAAAGATTATTTACTTACCTGCGCCAGTCCGTCCAGATAACGCTCAGCATCCAGCGCCGCCATACAACCGGTTCCGGCAGAGGTAATAGCCTGGCGATAGATATGATCCATCACGTCACCGGCCGCAAACACGCCCGGAATACTGGTTTGCGTCGCATTGCCATGAATACCGGACTGCACTTTGATATAGCCATTCTCCAGTTCTAACTGGCCGGCAAAAATAGCCGTATTTGGGCTATGGCCAATGGCAACGAACAGACCCGCAACCTCCAGCGTGTCCACGGTATCGGTATTTTGCGTATCGCGCAGTCGCAGACCGCTCACACCCATTTGATCGCCGGTCACTTCTTCAAGAGTACGGTTGGTATGCAGAACGATATTGCCGCTCGCCACCTTCTCCATCAGGCGTTTAATCAGGATTTTCTCCGCGCGGAAGGTCTCACGGCGGTGAATCAGATGGACTTCTGAAGCAATATTCGCCAGATACAGGGCTTCTTCCACGGCAGTGTTGCCGCCGCCAATGACCGCGACTTTCTGGTTACGGTAGAAGAAACCGTCGCAGGTCGCGCAGGCGGAAACACCCCGGCCCTTAAACGCTTCTTCAGAAGGCAGACCCAGGTAACGCGCCGATGCGCCGGTTGCGATGATTAACGCGTCACAGGTGTATTCGCCGCTATCGCCGGTCAGGCGGAACGGACGATTCTGCAGATCCACGGTATGAATGTGATCGAACAGAATTTGCGTATCGAACTTTTCGGCATGCTCATGCATGCGCTCCATCAGTAACGGCCCGGTCAGGTGATTAGGATCGCCTGGCCAGTTTTCCACTTCGGTCGTGGTAGTGAGCTGACCGCCTTTTTCCATACCTGTAATCAGTACCGGTTCCAGGTTTGCGCGTGCAGCATAGACCGCAGCGGTATAACCCGCGGGGCCTGAACCCAGGATAAGCAGCTTGCTGTGTTTGGCCGTACCCATGAAATCCTCGTTTTTATTTGCAGACATTGGTCTGGATTGTAGGGAATTTGCAGGCGTAAAAAAAGAGTGCAGCGGTTTTGTTAACGATATGTGTAATAGATAAAGCCGATGGAAAAGTTCAAGCGAATAATCGAAATATAATAATTTCTACTGAAAATAGGCCGGTTATAAGGGGATAACATGAGTATTCAGGGACCGCGATGATGAATATCTGGCATGTTGTACTAAAAAAAGATGTTTTGCTTTGACAATCCCCTGCGCATTTGCGAAAACATCAAAGGAAGAAAAAAAGCAGGGTTTCGCGCGTGAAGCACATTCACGCACGTAAATGCCATCTTTACCGGGTTAGCGAAATCTACGCATGGTGTGGACAGATGCCATTCGTGATGTCGATAGCTGCCTTCAGGCAACGGCTTCTTAATACAGACCCTGGGATTACGTGGTATTAGCGTTCACTAATGCATTGCACGTAACGCGAAGGGCAAAGACTCTGAACAGTGAAGTGCACAGGGTCAAGACAGGAGTAGGGAAGGAATACAGAGAGACAATAATAATGGTAGATAGCAAGAAGCGCCCTGGCAAAGATCTCGACCGCATCGATCGTAATATTCTGAACGAATTGCAAAAAGATGGGCGTATTTCCAACGTCGAGCTTTCTAAACGAGTGGGACTTTCTCCTACGCCGTGCCTTGAGCGCGTGCGCAGACTGGAAAGACAGGGTTTCATTCAGGGCTATACCGCGCTGCTGAACCCGCATTATCTGGATGCATCACTTCTGGTATTTGTTGAGATTACTCTGAATCGTGGCGCCCCGGATGTGTTTGAGCAATTTAACTCCGCGGTACAGAAACTTGAAGAAATTCAAGAGTGCCATCTTGTATCTGGTGATTTTGACTACCTTTTGAAGACGCGTGTGCCTGATATGTCAGCCTATCGTAAGCTATTAGGGGAAACCCTGCTGCGACTGCCTGGCGTGAATGACACCCGTACTTATGTGGTGATGGAAGAAGTCAAACAGAGCAATCGTCTGGTTATCAAGACGCGCTAATACGGAACAGGTGCACAATCGGTTTTTTTTGATTACACTCCTGTTAATCCATACAGCAACAGTGCCGGGGCTACCCGGCGCTGTTGTCCGTTTTAGCTGGAGAGCCTTACTTGAGCCAGGAATACACAGAAGACAAAGAAGTCACACTTACCAAGCTAAGCAGCGGACGTCGACTCCTTGAGGCGTTGCTGATCCTCGTAGCTCTGTTTGCCATCTGGTTGATGGCCGCGCTTATCAGCTTTAATCCGTCCGATCCCAGCTGGTCTCAAACCGCATGGCATGAACCTATCCATAATTTAGGTGGTCAGCCCGGCGCGTGGCTGGCAGATACCTTATTCTTCATCTTTGGCGTTATGGCTTATACCATTCCGATAATCATTATCGGCGGATGTTGGTTTGCTTATCGTCATCGTGCCAATGAAGACTATATCGATTACTTTGCCGTTTCCCTGCGCCTTATTGGCGCGCTGGCGTTAATTCTCACCTCCTGTGGCCTTGCCGCAATAAATGCTGATGATATCTGGTACTTCGCCTCGGGTGGCGTTATCGGCAGCTTACTCAGCACCACTCTGCAACCCTTGCTACGTAGTAGTGGCGGCACTATCGCTTTATTGTGCGTCTGGGCGGCAGGGCTTACGCTGTTCACGGGCTGGTCATGGGTGACCATCGCCGAGAAGATTGGTAGCGTCATTCTCAGTATTCTGACTTTTGCCAGTAATCGTACCCGCAGGGACGACACCTGGGTCGATGATGAAGAGGAGTATGAGGACGACGACTATATCGAAGAGACGCCTAAAGCCCCTCGTGAATCACGCCGGGCCCGTATCATGCGGGGCGCACTTGCGCGTCGCAAAAGCGTAGCGGAAAAATTCAGCAATCCGATGGGGCGCAAGACCGATGAAGCCTTGTTCTCCGGTAGGCGCATGGATGATGGGGGAAACGACGAGGTCGAATACTCTGCAGGTGGCGTGCCGGCAGATGCTGACGATGTCTTGTTCTCCGGAAATCGTGCGACTCAGGCCGAAGCAGAACCCTACGATCCTTTACTCAGTGGTTACCGTGCAACAGAACCGCTGAATGCTGCGGCCGCTGAAATGACGGCAGCTCAGGCCTATGCGGCCCCGTCAGCGCCTGCGGCTTATACGCCAGAACAAACGCCGGTATTCCAGCCGGAGATACCTGAGCAATACGCGCAGCAAGCTGCCGTGGAACATGCTCCGCTTTCTCAGTATGCTGCCCCTGCTCACGAGACGGAGTGGCAGCCGACAGCCCCGGTTGTCGCCGAGCCTGCTGAATATCAGGCGGCCATTCCAGAGCCTCAATACTTCGCACCTGAACCGATGGTCGAGCCTGAGCCTCAGCCTGAGATGGAAGAGGTTAAACAGGCGCGTCCTCCGCTCTATTATTTCGAAGAAGTGGAAGAGAAGCGCGCCCGCGAGCGTGAACAACTTGCTGCCTGGTATCAGCCCGTGCCTGAGCCCGTCCATGAACCCGCTCGTCCGGTTGCGTCTGTGCCAACGCCAACGCCGCCTGCAGCGGCGTCAGTTGCTCCTGTAGCCGCGTCAGTCACGTCAAGCCTGTCTGAAAGCACCGTTGCCGATGCGGGGAGCCCATTATTTAGTCTGGCAGAAGGCGGTGCGCCACGTCAGCAAGTAAAAGAGGGCATCGGTCCGCAACTGCCGCGCCCTAATCGTGTACGTGTGCCTACGCGCCGCGAACTGGCCTCTTATGGTATTAAATTGCCTTCGCAGCGGATGGCTGAAGAGCGCGCGCGTGCCGAACAGCGCCCGCAACATGAACTGATGAGCGACGATGAAGCCGACATGCTTCAAGAGCATGAGCTCGCTCAGCAGTTCGCTGCAAGCCAGCATAATCGCTACGGGGAAGAGTACAGGCATGACGCACCCACCGCGTCTGCAGTACCTGAACTCACTGAGGATGAAGAAGCCGAAGCTGAGCTGGCGCGTCAGTTTGCCAGCAGCCAGCAGCAACGCTACTCAGAGGATCGCTCCGTCTCTCCGGGCATGTTCTCTCTGGATGATTTTGAGTTTTCGCCGACCAAAGCACTCCTTGATGATGGACCCAGTGAACCGCTGTTTACGCCCGGTGTAATGCCTGAAGCCGAGCCACCGCGTGTTCAGTATGCCCAGCAGCAACCGGTACATCAGCAGCAACCTGTTCATCAGCACCAACCGGTGCATCAACAGCCTGTTCACCAACAACCCGTGCATCAGCATCACGCGCCGGTGCATCCTGCTGCCGCTACGCAGCAACCTGCTGCGCAACCGCAGGCACCCGCACCGCATGAAAGCCTGATTCACCCCTTATTGATGCGCAACGGAGACAGTCGCCCATTACAGAAACCAACGACACCGCTGCCTTCTCTGGATCTGTTGACACCGCCGCCGTCCGAGGTCGAACCGGTCGATACCTTCGCGTTACAACAAATGGCGCGGCTGGTAGAAGCCCGACTGGCAGATTTCCGCATTAAAGCAGACGTGGTGAACTATTCACCGGGTCCGGTGATCACTCGTTTTGAATTAAACCTTGCGCCGGGCGTTAAAGCCGCGCGTATTTCCAATTTGTCGCGCGATTTAGCGCGATCGCTGTCAACCGCTGCGGTGCGCGTGGTAGAGGTTATTCCAGGCAAGCCCTATGTTGGCCTTGAACTGCCGAATAAAAAGCGTCAGACCGTGTACCTGCGTGAAGTACTGGATTGCGCCAGTTTCCGGGATAACCCATCCCCGCTGACCGTTGTTCTTGGTAAAGACATTGCGGGTGAGCCAGTGACTGCCGATTTGGCGAGGATGCCTCACCTGCTGGTCGCGGGTACTACAGGGTCCGGTAAATCTGTTGGCGTAAACGCCATGATCCTCAGCATGCTCTACAAAGCGCAGCCTGAAGATGTCAAGTTCATCATGATCGATCCCAAAATGCTGGAGCTGTCCGTCTATGAAGGCATCCCGCATCTGTTAACGGAGGTGGTCACCGACATGAAAGACGCCGCCAATGCGTTGCGCTGGAGCGTGAACGAAATGGAGCGTCGCTACAAATTGATGTCGGCATTGGGTGTCCGAAATCTGGCGGGCTACAACGATAAGATTGCAGAAGCCGCGAAAATGGGCCGTCCCATCCCTGATCCTTACTGGAAGCCGGGTGATAGCATGGCTATTGAGCATCCGGTGCTGGAAAAACTGCCGTACATCGTGGTGCTGGTAGATGAATTTGCTGACCTGATGATGACGGTTGGCAAGAAGGTCGAGGAGCTAATCGCCCGTCTGGCTCAAAAAGCGCGTGCAGCCGGTATTCACCTGGTGCTGGCTACGCAACGTCCATCGGTTGATGTGATTACAGGACTGATCAAAGCCAATATCCCCACGCGTATTGCCTTTACCGTATCGAGTAAAATTGATTCGCGTACCATTCTTGATCAGGGCGGCGCGGAGTCGTTGCTGGGTATGGGTGACATGCTCTATTCAGGCCCGAACTCAACCATCCCTGTTCGTGTTCATGGGGCTTTTGTTCGCGATGAAGAAGTGCATGCCGTTGTTCAGGACTGGAAAGCACGTGGTCGACCGCAGTATATCGATGGCATCACGTCAGACAGCGAAAGTGAAGGCGGTGGTGGCGGTTTAGACAGTGGAGAGGAACTGGACCCTCTGTTCGATCAGGCGGTTAATTTTGTGACTGAAAAGCGCAAAGCCTCGATTTCAGGGGTACAACGTCAGTTCCGCATCGGCTATAACCGCGCCGCACGCATTATTGAGCAAATGGAAGCCCAGGGCATTGTGAGTGAGCAGGGGCACAACGGCAACCGTGAAGTGTTGGCACCCCCGCCCTTTGATTAAATGCAAAGTTGGGTAAAACGGTAAAAATTAAGTCTTTTCTCCTGTCGCTTCTGGCGAACTGCTTTTAGAGTGACAGGCAGGTGCTCCCCGTTCGGGAGCGACGAAAGTTAAGGAACAATAATGAAAAAAATCGCTTTGGCATGTGCATTACTGGGTAGCTTTATGGTCAGCAACGTATGGGCTGATGCCTCCAGCGATCTCAAAAGCCGCCTTGATAAAGTGAACAGTTTCCATGCCACCTTTACACAGAAAGTGACAGACGGCAGCGGTGCCGCAGTGCAAGAAGGGCAGGGAGATTTGTGGGTAAAACGTCCAAGCCTGTTTAACTGGCACATGACCCAACCGGATGAAAGCGTGCTGGTTTCTGATGGTAAAACGCTATGGTTTTACAACCCGTTTGTTGAGCAAGCCACTGCCACAACGCTGACGGATGCCACCAGCAACACCCCTTTTATGCTGATTGCGCGCAACCAGAGCAGCGACTGGCAGAAATATAACATCGCCCAAAATGGTGACGATTTCGTCCTGACGCCAAAAGCGGCCAGTGGCAACCTGAAACAGTTCACCATCAATGTGGGTCGTGATGGCACTATTCATCAGTTCAGCGCCATTGAACAGGACGATCAGAAGAGCAGCTATCAGCTTAAATCTCAGCAAAACGGCAGCATTGATCCTTCTAAATTCACCTTTACCCCGCCAAAGGGCGTAACGGTAGACGATCAACGTAAGTAAGAGGCATGCGTGGGCAACCTGTCGCTCGATTTTTCCGATAATGCATTCCAACCTCTGGCCGCGCGTATGCGGCCAGAAAATTTAGCGCAGTACATCGGTCAGCAGCATTTACTGGCAGCCGGTAAACCACTGCCCCGCGCGATTGAAGCCGGACATCTGCACTCCATGATTCTTTGGGGGCCGCCGGGTACCGGAAAAACCACGTTGGCTGAAGTCATTGCCCGCTACGCCAGTGCTGATGTTGAGCGTATCTCTGCGGTCACTTCAGGCGTTAAAGAGATCCGTGAGGCAATTGAACGCGCACGGCAAAACCGCAACGCCGGGCGACGCACCATCCTCTTTGTGGACGAAGTTCACCGTTTCAACAAAAGTCAGCAGGATGCTTTTCTGCCGCACATTGAAGATGGCACGATCACCTTTATCGGCGCAACGACCGAAAATCCCTCATTTGAGCTTAATTCCGCTTTGCTCTCCCGCGCGCGCGTCTACTTGCTGAAGTCGCTGACCACTGAAGATATTGAGCAGGTCTTAACCCAGGCGATGGATGATAAAGCGCGCGGTTACGGTGGTCAGGACATTGTTCTGCCTCCGGAGACCCGCAAGGCCATCGCTGAACTGGTGAATGGCGATGCCCGACGTGCGCTGAATACGCTGGAAATGATGGCCGATATGGCTGAGCTGGATGATTCCGGTAAGCGCGTGCTGCTGCCCTCCCTGTTGACGGAAATTGCCGGTGAGCGTAGCGCGCGTTTCGATAACAAAGGTGACCGTTTTTACGATTTGATCTCCGCCCTGCATAAATCCGTACGCGGTAGTGCTCCCGATGCAGCACTCTACTGGTATGCGAGAATCATCACCGCTGGCGGCGATCCGCTCTATGTAGCCCGTCGTTGCCTGGCGATTGCCTCTGAAGATGTAGGCAACGCCGATCCTCGTGCTATGCAGGTCGCTATTTCCGCGTGGGATTGCTTTACTCGCGTCGGGCCTGCGGAAGGGGAGCGCGCCATCGCACAGGCGATTGTCTATCTGGCCTGTGCGCCAAAAAGTAATGCCGTGTATACCGCGTTCAAAGCAGCCATGGCTGATGCCCGCGAGCGTCCGGATTACGATGTGCCGGTGCATTTGCGCAACGCACCGACGAAGCTGATGAAAGAGATGGGGTATGGTCAGGAGTATCGCTACGCCCATGATGAACCCAATGCTTACGCGGCTGGCGAGGTCTTCTTCCCGGAGGAAATAGCACAAACGCGCTATTACTATCCAACAAACCGCGGTCTTGAGGGCAAGATTGGCGAAAAGCTCGCCTGGCTGGCTGAACAGGATCATAAAAGCCCCATAAAACGCTACCGTTGAGAGTGACCTTGCGGTAATGTTGTCGCTGTATCTCTGTGGCCGCAGGCTGTGGTCACTTTCCCATTATTTCAATTCGATAAGCACAGGATAAGCATGCTCGATCCCAATCTGCTGCGTACCGAGCCAGACGCAGTCGCAGAAAAACTGGCACGCCGGGGCTTTAAGCTGGATGTAGATAAGTTACGCGCTCTTGAAGAGCGTCGTAAGGTTTTGCAGGTAAACACTGAAAATCTGCAGGCAGAGCGTAACGCGCGATCGAAATCCATCGGCCAGGCGAAAGCACGCGGGGAAGATATCGAGCCTTTACGCCTGGAAGTGAACAAGCTGGGTGAGGATCTGGATGCAGCCAAGGCTGAACTGGATACGCTGCTGGCAGAAATCCGCGAAATCGCGCTGGCTATCCCTAATACCCCGGACGACAGCGTGCCGGTGGGTAAAGATGAAAATGACAACGTTGAAGTGAAACGCTGGGGCACCCCGCGTCAGTTCGACTTTGACGTTCGCGACCACGTGACGCTGGGTGAAATGCATGGCGGGTTAGATTTTGCCGCTGCGGTTAAACTGACCGGCTCCCGTTTCGTGGTGATGAAAGGCCAGATTGCTCACCTGCACCGTGCACTGGCGCAGTTCATGATTGATCTGCACACCGAACAACATGGTTACAGCGAGACCTATGTACCTTACCTGGTGAACCATGACACCCTGTACGGTACGGGCCAGTTACCTAAATTTGCGGGTGACCTGTTCCATACGCGTCCGCTGGATGAAGAAGCCGACAGCAGCAACTACGCGCTGATCCCGACGGCTGAAGTGCCGCTGACGAACCTGGTGCGCGATGAGATCATCGACGAAGACGATCTGCCGATTAAACTGACGGCGCACTCTCCGTGCTTCCGTTCAGAAGCCGGATCTTACGGTCGTGATACCCGTGGTTTAATCCGTATGCACCAGTTCGATAAAGTTGAGATGGTACAGATCGTGCGCCCGGAAGAATCCATGGCGGCACTTGAGGAGATGACCGGTCACGCTGAGAAAGTGCTTGAGCTGCTGGGTCTGCCGTACCGTCGTGTGGCGCTTTGCACCGGTGATATGGGCTTTGGCGCATGCAAAACCTACGATCTGGAAGTGTGGGTTCCTGCGCAAAATACCTATCGTGAAATTTCTTCCTGCTCCAACGTCTGGGATTTCCAGGCACGCCGTATGCAGGCGCGTTGCCGCAGCAAATCCGATAAGAAAACCCGTTTGGTTCATACCCTCAACGGCTCGGGTCTGGCGGTAGGCCGTACTCTGGTGGCGGTACTGGAAAACTATCAGCAGGCTGATGGTCGTATCGAAATACCAGCCGTGTTGCGCCCCTATATGCGCGGTCTCGAGTTTATCGGTTAACCTTCATTTTTGAATCAAAAGCGCCTGCGGGCGCTTTTTTTATTTATTTCTGCAGATCTGATTATTAAAATGTGAATATGTACGCATAACTTCTGGTGAGCATCAGTCGCACTCAGGCAACGCACCGGGAGGCGAAATTCTCCATGAATTATTTCAACTGAGTTTTATACAGGTAAATTATAAAAAATCAATAAATTCAGCTTCTTAAATAGGGTTGATGCGCGGATTTACCCTGCCAGGATTAGTTTTATATATCGTCCATGAACAAAATGTGTCGGTGCTAAAAATCAGTAGATTGACAATGTTTTTGCCAGTGGCATGATGCGCACGAATATTGAACTTCCTCACGGTTTTTACCCATGAACATCTATACCCGGCCAGTGCTTTTATTGCTCTGTGGCCTGCTTCTGTTGACCCTGGCGATCGCGGTGCTGAACACGCTCGTTCCACTCTGGCTCGCCCATGAAAACATGCCGACATGGCAGGTTGGCATGGTGGGATCATCGTATTTTACCGGTAATTTACTGGGCACGTTGATGACCGGATGGCTCATCCAGCGACTGGGTTTTAATCGTACCTATTACATGGCTTCGCTGATTTTCGCCGTCGGTTGTGCGGGGCTGGGCTTTAATATCGGTTTCTGGAGCTGGCTGATTTGGCGCTTCGTGGCCGGCATTGGTTGTGCCATGATTTGGGTGGTGGTGGAGAGTGCGCTGATGCGTAGCGGCACTTCACACAATCGTGGACGCCTGCTTGCAGCTTATATGATGGTCTATTACGTCGGGACCGTGCTGGGACAGATGATGGTCAGCAAATTGCCAACGGAACTGATGAGCGTTCTGCCGTGGGCTGTGGGTCTTATCCTGGCGGCCATTCTACCGTTATTGTTTACCCATATTACTGGCCAGCATGAAGAAGCGCAGACAACAACCTCAATATGGCCAATGTTTCGTTTGCGTCAGGCCCGACTGGGAGTGAACGGTTGCATTATCTCCGGCATCATCCTGGGCTCCCTCTATGGACTCATGCCGCTGTACCTTAATCATCAGGGCGTGAGCGATTCCGGGATTGGTTTCTGGATGGCACTGATGGTTAGCGCAGGGATCGTCGGGCAGTGGCCAATAGGGCGCCTTGCCGATCGCTTCGGTCGTTTACTGGTGCTTCGGGTACAGGTATTCGTCGTCATCATGGGATGCGTAGCGATGCTCAGTAATGCTGCGATGGCTCCCGCTCTGTTTGTATTAGGCACCGCCGGCTTTACGCTTTATCCGGTTGCGATGGCCTGGGCGTGTGAAAAAGTCGAATTCCATCAACTGGTGGCGATGAACCAGGCGTTGTTATTAAGCTACACCATAGGCAGTCTGTTAGGCCCAACGCTGACGGCGATGCTGATGCAAAGCTACTCCGACAGTTTGCTGTTTATCATGATAGCCAGCGTATCGCTTATTTACCTGATGATGCTGATGCGCAAAGCAGGCCACCATCCTACCCCGGTTGCTCATGCCTGAAAAAAAGCCCGCTGGAAAACTCCGCGGGCTTTTTACTGAGTGCTCTGTTGGAAACTTAGTACATCACCTTGTGACCGTACTGTTCCAGAATACCTTTCACGCGTTCCATGGTCTCTTTCTTCGGTGGATGAATACCATCAAGTTTGTACTCTTCACCCATCGCCACCCATTTATGTTTACCCAACTCGTGATAAGGCAGTAACTCGATTTTCTCGACGTTGCCCATGTCACGGGTAAATTCACCCAGGCGGTGTGCAGAGTCATCATCGTCTGACCAGCCCGGTACGACGACATAGCGGATCCAGACGTTGATATTTTTGTTGGACAGGTACCTGGCAAACTCCAGCGTACGGTGGTTGGAAACGCCAACAAGATTTTGGTGGATTTCATCGTTCATCTGCTTGAGATCGAGCATCACCAGGTCAGTCACTTCCAGTAACTCATCAACCACCGGATCGTAGCGACGCACAAAGCCATTAGTATCAAGGCAGGTATGAATACCCTCTTTTTTGCAGGCACGGAACCAGTCACGAACGAACTCGGCTTGTAACATTGCTTCGCCACCGGACGCGGTCACACCGCCACCTGATGCGTTCATGAAGTGGCGATAGGTCACCACATCTTTCATGAGCTCATCGACGGTTATCTCTTTGCCACTGTGCGTGTCCCAGGTGTCCCGGTTGTGACAGTAGAGGCAGCGCATCAGGCAGCCCTGGAAGAAGGTGATGAAACGGATACCTGGGCCATCAACGGTACCACAGGATTCAAAGGAGTGGATGCGACCAATCACTGACATTGCGGTGTATTCTCCAGATATGGCCCATCCGGGGCCTGTATTGATGCACAGCTCAATCCGGCTGTGTTTAAGTCTATTTTGGCTGATATCCATCGTTTTAGTATAGATATCTGACAAAGCAGACTGGGGAGGGGTGTTAAAAAGGCCCCACTGACGTGGAGCCTTTAGTGTACGCTTTTTACTTCGCGATTTCAGTCAATACCATTACATGGTCTGAGTGAAAGTACGGGTGATAACGTCCTGCTGTTGTTCTTTAGTCAGGGAGTTAAAACGTACTGCGTAGCCAGATACACGGATGGTCAACTGCGGATATTTTTCCGGGTTTTCCATCGCATCGAGCAGCATTTCGCGGTTCATTACGTTTACGTTGAGGTGCTGACCACCTTCAATGGAAGACTCATGATGGAAGTAACCATCCATCAGGCCTGCCAGGTTGGTTTTACGCACTTCATCGTCTTTACCCAGTGCGTTCGGCACGATAGAGAAGGTGTAAGAGATACCATCTTTAGCGTAAGCAAACGGCAGTTTAGCAACAGAGGTCAGTGAGGCAACAGCACCTTTCTGATCACGGCCGTGCATTGGGTTAGCACCTGGTCCGAACGGCGCGCCAGCACGACGACCATCTGGGGTGTTACCGGTTTTCTTACCGTACACAACGTTAGAGGTGATGGTCAGAACAGACTGAGTCGGGATAGCGTTACGGTAAGTAGTGAGTTTCTGAATTTTCTTCATGAAACGTTCTACCAGGTCAACCGCCATGTCATCAACGCGAGCATCGTTGTTACCAAACTGCGGGTATTCGCCTTCGATTTCGAAGTCGATAGCCAGACCGTCTTCGTCACGAATCGGTTTAACTTTCGCATGTTTGATTGCAGACAGGGAGTCGGCTGCAACAGACAGGCCAGCGATACCACACGCCATGGTGCGAACAACGTCACGGTCATGCAGCGCCATCAGCGAAGCTTCATAGCTGTATTTATCGTGCATGTAGTGGATGACATTCAGTGCGGTGACATACTGTTTAGCCAGCCAGTCCATGAAGTGATCCATACGATCCATGACTTCGTCGAAGTTCAGAACATCGCCTTTGATAGGTTCAGATTTCGGACCTACCTGGATTTTCAGTTTTTCATCTACGCCGCCGTTAATGGCATACAGCATGGTTTTCGCGAGGTTAGCGCGAGCGCCGAAGAACTGCATTTGTTTACCCACAACCATCGGGCTTACGCAGCAAGCAATTGCGTAATCGTCGTTGTTAAAGTCCGGACGCATCAGGTCATCGTTCTCATATTGCAGAGAAGAGGTGTCGATGGAGACTTTAGCCGCGTATTTTTTGAAGTTCAGTGGCAGTTTTTCAGACCACAGAATGGTGATGTTCGGCTCCGGAGACGGCCCCATGGTGTACAGGGTGTTCAGGAAGCGGAAGCTGTTTTTGGTAACCAGGGTACGGCCATCAACGCCCATACCGGCGATGGATTCCGTTGCCCAGATCGGGTCACCAGAGAACAGTTCATCATATTCAGGGGTACGCAGGAAGCGAACCATACGCAGTTTCATGACCAGGTGGTCAACCATTTCCTGCGCTTCTTGTTCGGTGATTTTGCCTGCTTTCAGGTCACGTTCGATGAACACGTCAAGGAAGGTAGCGGTACGGCCGAAGGACATTGCTGCGCCGTTCTGGGATTTCACTGCAGCCAGGTAGCCGAAGTAAGTCCACTGGATTGCTTCCTGAGCGTTTGTTGCCGGACCGGAGATATCGCAGCCATATTTTGCTGCCATTTCTTTGATCTGGCCCAGAGCGCGATGCTGCTCGGAGATTTCTTCACGCAGACGGATGGTGGCTTCCAGGTTAACGCCATTTTCCATGTCAGACTGCAGGGACAGGAACTGCGCGTATTTGTCTTTCATCAGGAAGTCGATGCCGTACAGGGCAACACGACGGTAGTCACCGATGATACGACCACGGCCATAAGCATCCGGCAGGCCGGTCAGCACGCCAGATTTACGGCAGTTCAGGATGTCTTTGGTATAAACATCAAATACGCCCTGGTTATGCGTTTTGCGGTATTCGGTGAAGATTTTTTTCAGTGCTGGATCCAGCTCGCGGTTGTACGCTTTGCAGGAACCTTCAACCATTTTGATACCACCGAACGGGATGATCGCACGTTTCAGTGGCGCTTCAGTTTGCAGACCAACGATTTTCTCAAGGCTTTTGTTGATGTAACCAGCGTCGTGAGAAGTAATGGTAGACGCAACAGAGGTGTCAAAATCAACAGGCGCGTGAGTGCGGTTTTCCTGTTTAACACCTTCCATAACTTTATCCCACAGCGTGGTGGTCGCTTCAGTAGCGCCCGCCAGGAAGGATTCGTCACCTTCATAAGGGGTATAGTTTTTCTGGATGAAGTCGCGTACGTTTACTTCGTTCTGCCAGTCACCTTTCGCAAAACCTTCCCAGGCTGTGGCTAATTTTTCATTAAGCTCGGACATGTAACACCTACCTTCTTAAGTGGATTTTTTATTTACTGCCTGAGACAACCATTAATGATGATCGTCGCCACGCAGGTAAATGACCCAGTATGTCAACCCAACTAACAATCCTCCACCAATGATATTCCCAATTGTTACAGGAATCAGATTATCGGTGATGAAATTTGCAACAGTCAGGTGAGAAAAGTTATCCGGGGTGGAACCAATCGCGGTCCAGAACTCCGGGGTCGCAAAATGACGAATTAAGATACCCATAGGGATCATAAACATGTTTGCGATACTGTGCTCAAAGCCGCTGGCAACAAACATGCCCACCGGCAGCACCATTATCAACGCTTTGTCTGTCAGGCTGCGGCCGGAATAACTCATCCATACCGCCAGGCAGACCATCAGGTTCGCCAGAATACCCAGTGCAACAGCTTCAATAAACGTATGGTGCAATTTGTGGTCGGCGGTTTGCAGGACGTTCAGGCCCCAGCCACCGTTGGCCACCATATACTCGCCAGATAACCAAATCAGCAGGACGAAGAGCAGTGCTCCGATCAGGTTACCGATATAGACGTTTGCCCAGTTACGAGCCAGTTGGCCCCAGGTAATACGCCCGCTGGCTTTCGCCACTACAATCAACACGGTTGAGGTGAAGAGGTCCGCGCCACAGATGACGCAAAGAATCAGCCCTAATGAGAAACACACACCACCAATAAGTTTTGCAATGCCATAGGGCATCGATGCAGTACCTGTTGTGGCGGTAATATAGAAAACAAAAGCGATAGAGATAAAGACACCTGCTGTGATCGCCAAAAAGAACGTGGTCAGCGGTTTCTTCGTTGCTTTATAGACACCTGCTTCTTCGGCAACTTTTGCCATCGCAGCGGGAAGTATTAGATCAAAAGGGTTGTCAGCTTTCACACTAACTCTCTCTTTGTTTATGTCGGCGAGGAGATACTAACAAAGCATTATAGAAGAGAATTTGATATGGATCATATCTCGCCTGGCTAATGGTACCGCAAAGCGCAAGGTTATAGTGCAATTGCGAGTTAATTTGTTGATTATCAAAATAAAAATAAATTTTAAAGTTTGCAAAAAGTGTTGAATATTTTTATGTGGCCTCCCAAATAGCAGTTAATTAAAATGGAGTAATTGCCATTAAAAGTAACAATAAGCCCTGAGTATTTATATATATATTTACTCATAATTAACTTAATTATTACAATTGGCGTACATTGCCAAAATATAAATAAAAAGGGGCAATGAAATTGCCCCGTAATATAGCGTAGACCCTGGATTAAGCCTACATATTGTCGTACTACCTGGCGTTATTTCGACCAGAACGCACGTTTGGCGCGTTGTAATTTTTCGTAAGCGGCTAACAAGGCCTGGTGGGCCGGGAACGCTTCAAGCGTACCGTCAGCAGGTTGTAATCCGTAGAAAGGCGCTTCGCCGCTTAAGGCGGCACTGGCGGCTTCAACGGCATCCGCACCGTACATCCGCACAAAAGCATTCAGATACTGAAGCGGTTGACGCTCTTCTTCCTGCGCCAGCAGCAGTAAGGTTTGCAGGCAACGGTAGTAATTGGCACGCTCGGCGCTAAAGACAGAGCCATTAAACTCAATTGTCCACTCGACCCAGGACAGCGCCTGCTCCAGATCGCCACCCGCCAGTGCAAGCATGGCCTTCAGTTCACCAATACGCAGCGTAAACCAGCCGTTATCTTTGCCGGTCGCCAGGCCCAGCAGCTCACGCACACGCGTGAAATCGTCGTGGCCTTCTTCATCAAGCTGCTCGATCAGATTCAGGTAATCTTCTTTTTCCCACTCACTGCCCGGCAGAGAGAGGAGGGTTTCACGCAGATGCGTGCCCATGGCATTGTTTGCCAGCCACAAATCTTCAGCAGGATAAATGTCAGACATGCCTGGTACCAGAATACGGCAGGCGTAAACGCCCAGATGCTCATAATCGGCGATATAGACTTCTTTATCTTCCGCGTTGAAAATCGCCATCAGCGTCGCGAATTCTTCTTCCGTTGTACCGGCGAAGCTCCAGTCTGCGAAGGGATAATCGGCGTCCTGCTTGAACAGATCCCACGAGATCGAACCGCTGGAGTCGATGAAGTGCGTTTCGAGGTTGGTGTGCTCTGCCACTTCTTCATCATCAAAGGTCGGTGGCGTAAAGACATCAAGATCTTTCAGGCCGCGGCCCTGCAACAATTCGGTAACGGTACGCTCCAGCGCCACACCGAAGTCGGGGTGTGCACCAAAGGACGCAAAACATGTCCCGTTGGCCGGATTAAACAGCACCACACAAATCACCGGATACTGGCCGCCCAGCGAGCCGTCGTAGGCAAAAATCGGGAAGCCTTCTGCTTCCAGTTTCTCAATGGAAGCGACCACGCCAGGATAACGTGCCAGCACATCGGCAGGGATTTCAGGCAAGCTGATTCGCTCGCTGATGATGCGGTTTTTGATGTGGCGCTCAAAGACTTCAGACAATCCCTGAACACGCGCTTCGTTAGCGGTGTTACCGGCTGACATGCCGTTAGAGACATAAAGGTTACCGACGATGTTCATCGGGATATAAACCGTTTGCGCATCTGACTGGCGGGTAAACGGCAGGGCACAGATGCCACGCGCTTCGTTACCCGACTGCAAGTCCACCAGCATACCGGCGGTCAGCTCGTTTTCCGGATCGTAAAATGCACGCAGGCGGGCATCTAAAATACCTTCCGGCAATGATTCGTCTTCCGGCAGCGGGAACCATTTTTCATTCGGATAGTGGACGAACGGGCCATTAGCAATGGTGTCGCCTAACCAGAAATCGGCAAAGAAATAGTTGGTGGACAGACGCTCAAAATACTCACCCAGGGCGGAAGCCAGGGCTGCCTTTTTGGTGGCACCTTTCCCATTAGTAAAGCACAGGGCGCTGTCTTTATCGCGAATATGCACCGACCAGACATTGGGTACCGGGTTCAGCCAGGAAGCCTCTTCGATATTGAAACCGAGATCGAGCAGTTTTTGCTGGAAGCGGGCGATGGAATCTTCCAGTGCGGCGTCTTTGCCGGGGATATAAGTTTGCGTCATAGCAGCAGTCACTTTTTTTGTACGTAAAGCGGGCGATCATACGGGTTTTATGTGACTGACGCTATCTTCGCCGGGCAGTCGGCGAAAATAAAACTTTTGGCTATGCTTATCAGAGATAAATAACTGATAAGGCATTAAAAATGAAAGCGTTTGATCTACACCGTATGGCGCTTGATAAGGTACCGCTGGAGTTTCTTGGCGAAGTCGCGCTACGCAGTCTTTATACCTTTGTTCTGGTGTTCCTGTTTTTAAAAATTACCGGTCGTCGTGGCGTTCGACAGATGTCGTTATTTGAAGTGCTGATCATCCTGACGTTAGGTTCTGCGGCGGGGGACGTCGCCTTTTATGATGATGTTCCCATGCTGCCGGTGCTGGTGGTTTTTATTACCCTCGCCGTCTTGTATCGAATCGTCATGTGGCTCATGTCTCATAGCGAAAAACTAGAAGATCTGCTTGAAGGTAAACCCGCCATCATTATTAAAGACGGGGAGTTTGCCTGGGAGAAAGTCGGCAAGGAGAATATGACCGAATTCGAGTTTTTCATGGAGTTACGTATTAGCGGTGTCGATCACCTCGGGCAGGTTCGTCTCGCTATTCTGGAAACCAACGGCCAGCTCAGCGTCTTTTATTATGCCGATGAAGATATCAAACCTGGGCTGTGTATCTTACCGGATGAATTTTCCCCCCGTTATACAACGGTACCAGAACAAGGAGACTACGCCTGTGTGCGATGCAGCCACATAGCGGTCATGCGGGCAGGGGAGCATCAATTATGTCCGCGCTGTGCAAATCCAGAATGGTCGAAGGCGAGCCGGGGTATTCGCATTACCTGACAGCAAATATGTCGGTTTAATGACGGTTACTCCGAAGAATGTTTTGTGTGAAGCCGCGCACATTTACCGGGTCATAAGTTTTAGACATTGCGGCGCGTGTCACTGAATGATAAAACCGATATCCACTGTTATAACTTATTGCTTTTAGCGTGGTGAGGGGAAATGGCTCAGGTCTTTAATTTCAGTTCAGGTCCGGCAATGTTACCGGCGGATGTGCTCAAACAAGCTCAACAAGAGTTATGTGACTGGCAAGGTCTTGGTACATCGGTGATGGAAATCAGCCACCGTGGAAAAGAATTTATTCAGGTGGCAGAAGAAGCCGAAAAGGATTTTCGTGACCTGCTGAATATCCCCTCGAACTACAAAGTTCTCTTTTGCCATGGCGGTGGCCGTGGTCAGTTTGCCGGTATTCCGCTGAATATTCTGGGCGACAAAACGACTGCAGATTATGTTGATGCGGGCTACTGGGCAGCAAGCGCGGTAAAAGAAGCCAAAAAATACTGTGCGCCGAACGTGATTGACGCGAAAATCACCGTTGATGGTCTGCGTGGCGTGAAGCCAATGAGCGAGTGGCAACTGACCGACAACAGTGCTTACCTCCACTACTGCCCGAACGAAACCATTGACGGTATTGCCATTGATGAAACGCCGAACTTTGGCAGCGATGTTGTCGTGGCCGCTGATTACTCCTCAACCATCCTGTCGCGTCCACTGGATATCAGCCGTTACGGCGTGATCTATGCCGGTGCGCAGAAGAATATCGGCCCTGCTGGTTTGACACTCGTCATCGTCCGGGATGATCTGCTGGGCAAAGCGCATCAAAGCTGTCCGTCAATTCTGGACTACAGCGTTCTGGCTGAAAATGATTCCATGTTTAACACGCCTCCGACATTTGCCTGGTATCTGGCAGGCCTGGTCTTCAAATGGCTGAAAAATAACGGTGGCGTAACGGCAATGGATAAAATCAATCAGCAAAAAGCCGAGCTGCTTTATGGCGTGATTGATAGCAGTGACTTTTACCGTAACGACGTGGCAAAAGCGAACCGTTCACGCATGAACATCCCGTTCCAGTTGGCTGACAGCGCGCTGGATAAACTCTTCCTTGAAGAGTCCCTTGCTGCAGGTTTGCACGCTCTGAAAGGCCACCGTGTGGTGGGGGGAATGCGTGCTTCAATCTACAACGCCATGCCGCTGGAAGGCGTGAAAGCACTGACTGACTTTATGGCCGACTTCGAACGCCGTCGCGGTTAATCCTCTTTTTCTTCCGACCCCCGTGGCCTGCTGCGGGGGTTTTTATTCCGTTCTTGCAGAGAGTTTAGTTTCATGGAATCCCTGACGTTACAACCCATTGCGCGAGTAGATGGCACCATCAATCTGCCTGGCTCTAAAAGTGTCTCCAACCGCGCCTTGTTACTGGCGGCGTTCGCTGAGGGCACGACCGTACTGACCAATCTGCTGGACAGTGACGATGTGCGCCATATGCTGAACGCGCTGAGTGCGTTGGGCGTCTCATTTACGCTTTCAGACGATCGCACGCGCTGTGAAGTCACGGGTGTCGGTGGCCCCCTGGTTTCTGATAAACCGCTGGAGTTATTCCTGGGTAATGCTGGCACGGCGATGCGCCCACTGGCGGCGGCACTGTGTCCGGGCAATAACGACCTGGTACTGACCGGCGAGCCGCGCATGAAAGAGCGACCCATTGGTCATTTGGTCGATGCGCTGAGACAAGGTGGCGCGCAGATTGAGTATCTGGAGCAGGAAAATTACCCTCCGTTGCGTTTGCGCGGTGGGTTTGTGGGAGGGGCCGTTGAGGTTGATGGCAGTGTTTCCAGCCAGTTCCTGACCGCCTTGCTGATGACCGCGCCCGTGGCGCTGCAGGATACAACCATCACCATCAAAGGTGATTTAGTCTCTAAACCTTATATCGATATCACGCTGAACCTGATGAAAACCTTCGGCGTAGAGGTAGAAAATCAGGCGTACCAGCGATTTGTAGTCCGTGGGAATCAGCGTTATCAGTCTCCGGGTCACTATCTGGTAGAAGGTGACGCCTCTTCAGCGTCTTACTTCCTCGCCGCCGCCGCAATTAAAGGCGGTACGGTGAAGGTCACGGGCATTGGCCGTAACAGCGTGCAGGGTGATATTCGTTTTGCTGACGTGCTGGAAAAAATGGGCGCGCAGGTGGTATGGGGCGATGACTTTATCTCCTGTACCCGCGGTGAACTGAACGCCGTCGATATGGATATGAACCATATTCCGGATGCAGCCATGACCATTGCCACGACGGCACTGTTCGCGCGTGGCACCACAACGATTCGCAATATTTATAACTGGCGTGTGAAAGAGACCGATCGTCTCTTTGCAATGGCAACCGAGCTGCGCAAAGTCGGCGCCGAAGTGGAAGAGGGTGAAGACTATATTCGCGTCACGCCGCCTGCTCACATTCAGTACGCGGAAATTGGGACCTACAACGATCACCGCATGGCGATGTGTTTCTCGCTGGTGGCATTGTCAGACACGCCGGTGACCATTCTCGATCCGAAGTGTACGGCCAAAACCTTCCCTGATTATTTTGAGCAGTTAGCGCGTATCAGTACCCTCGCTTGATATGCCGGGCTGCCCTGTAACATATTGCAGGGTGGCCCGCACCTGTCATTTTTTGGTTATAACAACATCACCTTATAGTGTTAATCTCTGCGCGGTTTTTTCCTAATGGTGTCATTGATTAATACAAGGATGATGTAATGAAAAATAAAAAAGTACTCTTAAGTTGCCTGGTTGCGGCAACACTGATCTCTGGCTGTAAAACAATGAGTCTCGATCCTAATTCGCTGGCGAAATCAGGCATGTCTGCATATAAAGCCGCGACATTAAGCGACGCAGACGTTAAAACGCTGTCAAATGAAGCGTGTGCGGAGATGGATAAACAGAACACCGTTGCTCCGGCCTCGAGTTCTTATACCAAACGACTGGCAAAAATCTCCAAAGCGCTTGGTAGTTCCATCGACGGGACCCCGGTTAATTACAAAGTCTATGCCACTAAAGATGTGAATGCGTGGGCAATGGCCAACGGTTGTATTCGCGTTTATAGCGGCCTGATGGACATGATGACCGATAATGAAGTTGAAGCAGTGCTGGGTCATGAGATGGGACATGTTGCGTTGGGTCATACCCGTAAAGCCATGCAAACCGCGTATGCGACGCTGGCTGCACGCGATGCCATTTCTGCGAGCAGCGCCGTCGGTGCCCAGCTTTCGAATTCTCAACTTGGGGAACTGGGGGAGAAAATGATTAACTCCGCGTTCTCCCGTAGCCAGGAATCGGATGCTGATGACTTCTCCTACGATCTGCTTAAAAAGCGTAAGATTAGCACTCAGGGCTTAGTCACCAGCTTTGAGAAACTGGCTAAGCTGGATGCGGGCTCAGAAAAATCCATGTTTGACTCACACCCGCCTTCAGCAGAGCGCGCTCAGCATATTCGCGATCGCATCGCTGCCGATAAAAAGTAAATAATTGTCACTTTCGGGCTGGTGTTCTGCCAGCCCTCTATAATTGCGCAAACCTTCTTCACTCAATCCGATTCAATTCGTTATTTGCATACGGGAGTAACGGTTATTCACGTTGCAGCGTATAATGCGCGGCGTTCATGTTAATGGTACGCCTCAATGAAGGAGAAAAAGATGACAGCAATTGCCCCGGTAATCACCATTGATGGGCCAAGCGGTGCGGGGAAAGGCACCCTGTGCAAAGCGATGGCTGAAGCGTTGCAATGGCATCTACTGGATTCAGGCGCAATCTATCGTGTGCTGGCACTGGCTGCGTTGCACCACCATGTTGATGTCAATTCGGAAGAGGTTCTGGTTCCGCTGGCGGCTCACCTGGATGTGCGTTTTATCTCAACGAATGGCAACCTTGAAGTGATTCTCGAAGGAGAAGACGTGAGTGGCGAAATCCGCACCCAGGAAGTGGCGAATGCCGCCTCTCAGGTCGCTGCATTCCCGCGCGTCCGCGAAGCATTATTGCGTCGTCAACGTGCTTTCCGCGAAGCACCTGGCCTTATCGCCGACGGGCGCGACATGGGAACGGTTGTGTTTCCTGATGCGCCAGTAAAAATTTTCCTTGACGCCTCTTCTGAAGAACGCGCCCATCGCCGCATGCTTCAGTTGCAGGAAAAAGGCTTTAGTGTTAACTTTGATCGCCTTTTGGCCGAGATCAAAGAACGTGACGATCGCGATAGAAATCGTCCCGTTGCGCCGCTTATTCCCGCTGCTGATGCCTTAGTTCTGGATTCTACCAGTTTAAGTATTGAGCAAGTGATTGAAAAAGCGTTACAATATGCGCGCCAAAAATTGGCTCTCGCGTAAAGCGACCGAATTTGCAGTACCCCCGCAGCAATGGAATGTTAGCGGGTATGTTAAACAACCCCATCCGGCACGGAGCCAGGTGGACGTTAAATATGAAACCTGAAGATTAAACATGACTGAATCTTTTGCTCAACTATTTGAAGAATCCTTAAAAACAATCGAAACCCGTCCGGGTTCCATCGTTCGTGGTGTTGTTGTTGCTATTGACAAAGATATCGTACTGGTTGACGCCGGTCTGAAATCTGAGTCCGCCATTCCGGCAGAGCAGTTCAAAAACGCCCAGGGCGAGCTGGAAATCCAGGTTGGTGACGAAGTTGACGTTGCTCTGGATGCAGTGGAAGACGGCTTCGGTGAAACCCTGCTGTCCCGTGAAAAAGCTAAACGTCACGAAGCTTGGATCACGCTGGAAAAAGCTTACGAAGACGCTGAAACTGTGGTCGGTGTTATCAACGGCAAAGTTAAAGGTGGCTTCACTGTTGAGCTGAACGGTATTCGTGCGTTCCTGCCAGGTTCACTGGTAGACGTTCGTCCGGTGCGCGACACGCTGCACCTGGAAGGCAAAGAGCTTGAATTCAAAGTCATCAAGCTGGACCAGAAACGTAACAACGTCGTTGTTTCTCGTCGTGCCGTTATCGAATCCGAAAACAGCGCAGAGCGCGATCAGCTGCTGGAAAACCTGCAGGAAGGCATGGAAGTCAAAGGTATCGTTAAGAACCTCACTGACTACGGTGCATTCGTTGATCTGGGCGGCGTTGACGGCCTGCTGCACATCACCGACATGGCGTGGAAACGCGTTAAGCACCCAAGCGAAATCGTGAACGTTGGCGACGAAATCACTGTTAAAGTGCTGAAGTTTGACCGTGAGCGTACTCGTGTCTCCCTGGGCCTGAAACAGCTGGGCGAAGATCCATGGGTCGCTATCGCTAAGCGTTATCCGGAAGGTACCAAACTGACTGGTCGCGTGACCAACCTGACCGACTACGGCTGCTTCGTTGAAATCGAAGAAGGCGTTGAAGGCCTGGTTCACGTTTCCGAAATGGATTGGACCAACAAAAACATCCACCCGTCCAAAGTTGTTAACGTTGGCGATGTAGTGGAAGTAATGGTTCTGGATATCGACGAAGAACGTCGTCGTATCTCCCTGGGTCTGAAGCAGTGCAAAAACAACCCATGGCAGCAGTTCGCGGAAACCCACAACAAGGGCGACCGTGTTGAAGGTAAAATCAAGTCTATCACTGACTTCGGTATCTTCATCGGCCTGGACGGCGGCATCGATGGCCTGGTTCACCTGTCTGACATCTCCTGGAACGTTACAGGCGAAGAAGCAGTTCGTGAATACAAAAAAGGCGACGAAATCGCAGCAGTTGTTCTGCAGGTTGACGCAGAACGTGAGCGTATCTCCCTGGGCGTTAAACAGCTCGCAGAAGATCCGTTCAACAACTGGGTTGCAGTGAACAAGAAAGGCGCAATCGTAAACGGTAAAGTCACTGCAGTTGACGCTAAAGGCGCAACCGTAGAACTGGCTGACGGCGTTGAAGGTTACCTGCGCGCTTCTGAAGCTTCCCGTGACCGCGTTGAAGATGCCACTCTGGTTCTGAACGTTGGTGATGATGTAGAAGCTAAGTTCACCGGTGTTGATCGTAAGAACCGTGCAATCAGCCTGTCTGTTCGTGCTAAAGATGAAGCTGACGAGAAAGATGCTATCGCGACTGTTAACAACAAACAGGAAGAAGGCAACTTCTCTAACGCTATGGCTGAAGCCTTCAAAGCAGCTAAAGGCGAGTAATGCTCTGAAACCTCGGGCGTTTTGTCCCGAAGTATGATGAGTTTACTTGACAGATCACAGGATTCGTCCTGTAATCAAGCACAAAGGGCGGCTACGGCCGCCCTTGTTCAAGCTGTTAAGCTAATTTGCCTTGAAGGAAACCGGAGGAATCATGACCAAGTCAGAATTGATCGAAAGACTTGCCAGCCAGCACTCGCACATTCCCGCTAAAGCCGTGGAAGATGCAGTAAAAGAGATGCTTGAGCATATGGCCTCTACTCTTGCCCAGGGTGAGCGTATTGAGATCCGCGGTTTCGGTAGTTTTTCTCTGCACTATCGTGCACCTCGCACCGGACGTAACCCAAAAACGGGCGATAAAGTGGATCTGGAAGGTAAGTACGTTCCGCACTTTAAGCCGGGTAAAGAACTACGTGACCGCGCCAATATTTATGAGTAAGTTTTGCTTTTATTGAAACTTAGCCATCGTAAAAAGCACCGATAAGGTGCTTTTTTCGTTTCTGCGGTAGGCGAAGGAATAATGGAATGCGCTTCGCAGATTGAATGTCTGCCACGGCAAAGAGCTGGATAGGACTCAGCACTCGCCGCAAATCCCAATAATCCGAACAGACAGGGTTCATTAACCTGTTCACACTGCCCCTAACAAGGAGGTGTGGATGCCGTTACCTGCGCTGGCGATATGTCTCAATCTGGGGCTGTTACCGCTCTTATTTTTGCCCGGATTACCCGAACTCTCTCAACTTTGGTTGATTATCCCGCTGGCCTGCGTGTTGACTATGTTTCGGGCGAGTATGCTGAAATACAGTGGCCTCACGTTGCTTTTTTTCGTGTGGGGAGTACTGGCTGCCTTACAGCAAATCTGGCCAATGGAACACATTGCCGGACGCAATCAAAACGTGCATGTCATCATTACGGATACGGATCATGCAACAACCCACTATGCAAAAATTATCCATCTGAATGGTAAACGTCTGTATCCCGCGCCTGGAATCGTCTTGTATGGCCAATATCTACCTGAAACCGTATGTGTCGGCCAACAATGGGAGATGACGATCAGGGCGAGGGCGGTGCATGGTCAACTTAATGACGGCGGTTTCGATACCCAACGACACGCACTGTCCAATCATCAACCCCTCACGGGACGCTTTTTAAGCGCAACCGTCATCAATCGTGATTGCAACTGGCGCGGACTGTTCCTGCAATCGTTGAGCACGCGGCTTGAGCCATTTCAATGGCGCTCCGTGATTCTGGCCTTAGGCTTAGGCGAACGCTCCGCGCTGGCATCAGAAACAAAAGACATTATGCGCGAGACCGGTACGGCGCATTTAATGGCCATATCCGGGCTGCATATCGCACTCACCGCTATCCTGGGAGGACTACTTGCAAGAGGGATGCAATTTTTCTTTCAGGCAAGGTGGATTAACTGGCGATTACCACTCTGGGTGGGGCTCCTGTGTGCGGTGAATTATGCCTGGCTTACGGGGTTGCAGCCTCCTGCTTTTCGCACCGCCATATCGCTATTTGTCTGGGCTGCGTTGCGCCTGTCTGGACGACAGTGGACCGCCTGGCAAGTCTGGGTATGCTGCGTGGCCAGCATCTTATTGGTCGATCCTGTTGCCATACTGTCGCAGAGCCTTTGGCTGTCGGCTTTTGCTGTCGCTGCCCTGATTTTTTGGTACCAATGGCTACCCCTGAAAACGGACGCGATGGCCGGTTGGTATCGCTGGCTGGTCAACTTGCTGTATTTGCAGGCCGGGATGACGTTGCTGCTATTACCGTTGCAGATTCTCTCTTTTCATGGCATCAGCATAACGTCACTTGTGGCGAATCTTTTGGCGGTACCCCTGGTGACATTCGTTACCGTGCCGCTGATCCTGCTGGGCATGTTGCTCCATCTCACCGGGCCAATAGAAGCAGAAAGGGCGATCTGGTGGCTGGCTGACGGGTCGCTGCAATTCCTGTTCGGCTTTCTTGAACGATTGCCGCAAGGATGGGTTGAGGCGGATGCACGCTGGCTGGGACTGGCATGGCTACCCTGGCTGTTCCTGATTGCCAGGCGATTACAGCTCTATCGAACCGTACCTCTCCTTTGTCTGGCGATCATGATATTGCTGATATTCCCCCTCGTTCGTGAGCAGCGAGCGGATACCTGGCGCGTGCATATGCTGGATGTGGGGCAGGGACTCGCAATGGTTATCGAACGTAACGGTAAAGCCATTTTGTATGATACCGGTTTGGCCTGGCCCGGCGGTGACAGTGCGAAGCAATTGATTATACCCTGGCTTCGTTGGCACCATTTAAAGCCTGAAGGCATCATCCTCAGCCATGAGCATCTCGACCATCGTGGCGGATTAACGTCGTTATTGAATATCTGGCCTGAACTGTGGGTACGCAGTCCTATGGGATGGGAAAATCACCGCCCCTGTTTTCGTGGTGAAACCTGGCAGTGGCAGGGGCTGACGTTCAGTGCTCACTGGCCTGTAAAGCATGCGTTGATGCGTGGGAATAACCTCTCCTGTGTCGTTAAGGTAGATGATGGTAAGCAAAGTATTTTACTCACCGGCGATATCGAAACGCCGGCGGAGCTCGCGATGATGAGCCATTACTGGCAGCATCTTGCGGCAACGATTATTCAGGTTCCCCATCATGGTAGTAATACTTCATCAACCCTGCCTTTCATTCAACGGGTTAAGGGTGAGGCCGCTCTGGCTTCGGCATCACGCTATAATTCCTGGCGATTGCCTTCTGAAAAAGTAAAGGCACGCTATCTTAAAGATGGATACAACTGGTTTGACACCCCGCACCATGGGCAACTTACCGCCTCATTTTATCCGGAGGGTTGGGAAATCGTTAGCCTGCGAGAGCAAATTTTGCCTCGATGGTATCATCAGTGGTTTGGCGTACCTGGCGATAACAGGTAGAATATGCGGCTATTTCAACAAGTGCTGGTTTTTTGAATGCATAACGACAAAGATCTCTCTACATGGCAAACATTCCGCCGCCTCTGGCCTATGATTGCGCCGTTTAAAGCGGGGTTGTTCGTTTCGGGAGTCGCGTTAATCCTCAACGCCGCCAGCGATACCTTCATGCTATCGCTTCTTAAACCGTTACTGGACGATGGTTTTGGTAAAACGGACCGCTCAGTGTTGCTATGGATGCCGCTGGTGGTTATCGGGCTGATGATTTTACGCGGTATCACCAGCTATATCTCAAGTTACTGTATCTCTTGGGTTTCCGGCAAAGTGGTCATGACCATGCGCCGTCGTTTGTTCAGCCATATGATGGGCATGCCTGTCTCCTACTTCGATAAACAGTCGACCGGGACATTGCTGTCGCGTATCACCTACGATTCAGAGCAGGTTGCGTCATCCTCTTCCAGCGCGTTGATTACCGTCGTGCGTGAAGGTGCGTCAATCATTGGCCTTTTCATCATGATGTTCTATTACAGCTGGCAGCTTTCGGTCATTTTGATCGTCCTGGCGCCGGTTGTTTCTTTTGCTATTCGTATTGTCTCGAAGCGTTTTCGCAATATCAGCAAAAATATGCAAAACACGATGGGGCAGGTGACCACCAGTGCCGAGCAGATGCTGAAAGGGCACAAAGAAGTGCTGATGTTTGGCGGGCAACAGGTTGAAACCAGCCGCTTTGATAAAGTGAGCAATAAAATGCGTCTGCAGGGCATGAAGATGGTGTCTGCCTCTTCCATTTCGGACCCCATCATTCAGCTGATTGCCTCTCTGGCACTGGCGTTCGTCCTGTATGCCGCAAGCTTCCCGAGCGTTATGGAGACGCTGACCGCCGGTACCATTACCGTGGTCTTCTCCTCCATGATTGCCCTGATGCGCCCGCTGAAATCACTGACAAACGTCAATGCCCAGTTCCAGCGCGGTATGGCGGCCTGTCAGACGTTGTTCGCCATTCTGGACAGCGAGCAGGAAAAAGATGAAGGCAAGCGGGTCATTGAACGTGCGCAAGGTGACATTGAGTTTCGCAACGTGACCTTCACTTACCCGGGTCGTGAAACGCCGGCGCTGCGTAACATCAATCTGAAAATTCCGGCAGGGAAAACCGTTGCCCTGGTAGGGCGTTCGGGTTCCGGCAAGTCGACAATGGCCAGCCTCATCACGCGATTTTATGACATTGATGAAGGCGAAATCCTGATGGATGGCCACGATCTGCGCGAGTATAAACTGACCTCTCTGCGTAATCAGGTGGCCCTGGTCTCGCAAAATGTCCATCTGTTCAATGATACCGTTGCGAATAACATCGCTTACGCTCGCACGGAAGAGTTCAGTCGTGAACAGGTAGAGCAGGCGGCGAAAATGGCTTATGCCATGGACTTTATCCGTAAGATGGATAACGGGCTGGACACCATTATTGGCGAGAACGGCGTATTGCTTTCCGGTGGTCAGCGTCAACGTATCGCTATTGCCCGCGCGCTGTTGCGTGACAGCCCGATTCTGATTCTTGATGAAGCAACCTCCGCGCTGGATACCGAATCTGAACGCGCAATTCAGGCAGCGCTCAATGAGCTGCAGAAAAACCGCACCTCACTGGTCATTGCCCACCGACTGTCTACCATAGAACAGGCGGATGAAATCGTCGTCGTGGAGGATGGCCGTATCGTTGAACGAGGAAGCCATGCTGAGCTTCTTGAGCAGCGCGGCGTATATGCGCAATTGCATAAAATGCAGTTTGGCGAATGATAGCGCGCATCTGGTCCGGTGAGTCGCCGCTCTGGCTGCTTTTGCTGCCGCTCTCCTGGTTGTATGGCCTGGTGAGCGGCATCATTCGACTGAGCTGGCGATGCGGGCTGAGAAAACCGTGGCGCGCGCCGGTACCGGTTGTGGTGGTGGGTAATCTAACGGCGGGGGGGAACGGTAAAACCCCTGTCGTGGTCTGGCTTGTAGAACAACTGCAACAACGTGGCATACGCGTCGGGGTAGTTTCACGGGGGTACGGTGGAAAAGCGCCACACTACCCGCTAGTGCTGACGCCAGAGACCACCACCGTTCAGGCGGGTGACGAGCCGGTACTCATCTATCAGCGTACCGGAGCACCGGTTGCCGTTTCTCCTGTCAGGGTTGAGGCGGTACAGGCTTTGCTGTCACAGCATCCCGTGCAAATAATCGTCACTGACGATGGTTTGCAGCATTACCGTCTGCATCGTGATAAAGAGATCGTGGTCATTGATGGTGTGCGTCGTTTCGGCAATGGCTGGTGGTTACCCGCAGGCCCAATGCGTGAACGGGCATCGCGTCTGAAAACGGTTGATGCAGTGATCGCTAACGGCGGTGTGGCTTTCGCCTCTGAGATAGCCATGCAGCTTAAGCCCGGAAAAGCGGTGAACCTGTGTACGGGTGAACATCGCGATGTTCGCGAACTCCACCATCTTGTCGCTATGGCAGGTATCGGCCATCCTCCTCGTTTTTTCGCGACCCTGGCCCAATGTGGCGTAATCCCTGAATCTACTGTCGCGCTTGCCGATCATCAGGCCCTGACTCACGCGGGTGTAAAAAACCTTGTTAAACCGGGGCAAACGCTGATCATGACCGAAAAAGATGCCGTTAAGTGCCGCGCCTTTGCTGAAGATAACTGGTGGTATCTGCCCGTTGATGCTCAACTTGATGGCGAGCCAGCGGAAAAACTGCTGCAGGAATTGTTAACCCTGGTGCGCTAGTGTGTTGGCGGTGCACCTTGCTTTATAACAGGAAGCCTATGTCACTGCCGCATATCTCATTGCAAGTCGCCCGTAATCTGCATCTCGCCGCACAGGGATTACTGCGAAAACCCTCACGAAAAGCCAAACCCGCAGACATTCTCTCTATCATCCGGCAGATGTCATTGCTGCAAATCGATACCATCAATATTGTTGCCAGAAGTCCCTATCTGGTGTTGTTCAGCCGTCTTGGGCAGTACGCCCCTGAGTGGCTTGATGCTGCACTGGCGCGCGGTGATCTTATGGAATACTGGGCTCATGAGGCCTGTTTTCTGCCGCGCGAGGATTTTCAGCTTATCCGCCACCGCATGCTGGCGCCGGACAACATGGGCTGGAAATATCGTAAAGAGTGGATGCAAGAACATGCGGAAGAGATTGAGGCGCTGATCGCCCATATTCAGCAGAACGGTCCGGTACGTTCAGCAGATTTTGAACATCCTCGTAAAGGTGTGAGCGGCTGGTGGGAATGGAAACCGCATAAACGCCATCTCGAAGGATTGTTTACCGCCGGTAAAGTAATGGTCGTTGAGCGTCGGAATTTTCAGCGCGTCTATGATCTGACCAGCCGCGTGATGCCACACTGGGATGATGAACGTGATTTCCTTTCTCAAGCGCAGGCAGAGCACCTTATGCTGGTTAATAGCGCACGCAGCCTGGGAATTTTTCGTGCGCAATGGCTGGCAGACTATTATCGTTTACGCCAACCGTCTCTTCCTCTGTTACTCGACAGGCTACAAGAGGAGCAGGTTATTGTTCCGGTCAATGTTGAAGAACTCGGGCCAGCCTGGTTGCACGCTGATCTGCTACCGTTACTGGAGCAGGGAATAGCCGGAAAACTCAGTGCAACGCATAGCGCCGTGCTTTCACCTTTCGACCCGGTTGTCTGGGATCGTAAACGGGCAGAACAACTCTTCCATTTCAGCTATCGTCTGGAATGTTATACCCCTGCCCCTAAGCGCCAGTATGGTTACTTTGTTTTACCTCTACTGCATCGTGGAAGACTGGTGGGCAGAATGGATGCCAAAATGCATCGAAAAGAGGAGGTACTGGAAATTATTGCCCTCTATCTTGAGTCGGATGTGAAACCGACAGCTGGACTTGAACGCGGGCTCTTAACCGCAATCACTGAATTTGCTCGCTGGCAGGGGGCACAACGCATCACCTTTGGTCAATTGCCAGGCGGAATTTTTACTGAACAACGTAACGGACTGGAAATAGACGTAGCCTGAGAATCGATTATGTTAAGATTTGACGATTACACGTCCGGTCCATCAGGAGGAAATATGGATCATCGGTTACTGGAAATAATTGCCTGCCCGGTTTGTAACGGCAAACTGTATTACAGCCAGGACAAACAAGAACTGATCTGCAAACTGGATAGCCTTGCCTACCCGGTACGTGAAGGGATCCCGGTGCTTTTAGAAACAGAAGCCCGTCTCATGACAGAGGAAGAGAGTAGACCATGAGTTTCGTTGTTATTATTCCCGCTCGTTTTGCATCAACCCGTTTGCCAGGCAAGCCGCTGGTCGATATCAATGGCAAACCGATGGTGGTGCATGTGCTGGAACGCGCACGTGAATCAGGTGCTGCACGTATCATTGTGGCAACCGATCACGATGAAGTCGCGAAGGCCGTAGAAGCTGCAGGCGGTGAAGTCTGTATGACACGCGCCGATCATCAGTCCGGCACGGAGCGGTTAGCTGAAGTGGTGGAAAAATGTGGGTTCAGTGATGACACGGTCATTGTTAACGTTCAGGGCGATGAGCCGATGATCCCACCGTCCATCATCCGTCAGGTTGCGGAAAATCTGGCCGCACGTAAGGTTGGGATGGCGACACTGGCTGCTCCCATTCATAGCGCGGAAGAGGCTTTTAATCCTAATGCGGTAAAAGTGGTTCTGGATGCTGAAGGTTACGCGCTCTATTTCTCGCGCGCTACCATTCCGTGGGATCGTGACCGTTTCGCCGTTTCCAAAGAGACGATCGGCGAGACCTTGTTGCGTCATCTGGGTATCTACGGCTATCGCGCTGGGTTTATTCGTCGTTACGTTAGCTGGGAAGCCAGCCCGCTGGAAAATATAGAAATGCTTGAGCAGCTTCGTGTGCTCTGGTACGGCGAGAAAATTCATGTCGCGGTAGCGGCGGAGATCCCTGGCACGGGCGTTGACACCCCGGAAGATCTGGCGCGTGTACGCGCTGAAATGCGTTAAATTCTCCTTCTGTCCCCTCCGCCCGGAGGGGATTTATCCTTTTCCGCCAGATTCTCACGTTGATTTGATCTCATCAGGGTGACATCCCTCTGACAGGCGCTCATTATAAAAGCAGTGGTCTTCATGAGGGTAATCTTATATGGAACAACTGCGCGCTGAACTGAGCCACCTGCTGGGTGAAAGGCTGAGTCGAATGGAGTGTGTCAGTGAACGGCCTGACACGGCCTTATGGTCACTTTATGACAGTCAGGGAAACGCAATGCCCTTGCTCGCGAGAAGCTTCACCACCCCGGGGCTGGCGAGGCAACTGGCATGGAAAATCTCCATGCTTGCGCGCAGTGGGACCGTGCGTATGCCTGTCGTGTATGGCGTGATGACGCATGAAGATCATCCAGGCCCGGATGTGCTACTGATAGAGCGTTTGCGTGGTGTGCCAGTTGAAGCACCTGCGCGCACCCCCGAACGCTGGGAACAACTCAAAGATCAAATTGTTGAGGGATTACTGGCCTGGCACCGGCAGGACAGTCGCGGATGTGTGGGGACCGTCGACAGTACCCAGGAGAATATCTGGCCCTCCTGGTATCGCCAGCGGGTCGAGGTCCTCTGGACCACGCTAAACCAGTATCATAATACCGGGCTGACCATGCAGGATAAGCGCATTCTGTTTCGGACCCGCGAATGCCTGCCCGCCCTGTTTGACGGATTCAATGACAATTGTGTTCTGGTCCATGGGAATTTTAATCTGCGTAGCATGCTGAAAGATGCCCGCAGCGATCAACTGCTGGCAATGGTCGGGCCGGGCATTATGTTATGGGCACCCCGGGAATATGAGCTTTTCCGCCTCACTGACGGTCCTCTCTCCGACGGGCTGTTCTGGCATTATCTGCAGCGCGCGCCGGTGGCAGAAGCCTTCATGTGGCGGCGCTGGCTCTATTTGCTCTGGGACGAAGTGGCGCAGTTGGTGAACACCGGCCATTTCAATCGCAGTCATTTCGACTTAGCCTCTAAATCACTCCTGCCCTGGCTCGCCTGATTTGCCCTTGAGCCACTGCCAGATTTGGCCCAGCGTTTCGTAACCGACCCGGTCGCTGTGCATCAGCCAGACCGGGGAGGGAATGAGCCGTTCCCACGGATTAAGCGGGGAGTCGATCGCCAGTTGATTAGCGGGCGCAGGCAGAGGATGCAGACCCGCCTGACGGAAGAAGTTCATCGCCCTTTGCATATGCGATGCGGAGGTCACTAACAGGAAAGGCACATCTCCAATCTTCGCTTTAACCGCGTCGGCCTCTTCTTCCGTATCTTTAGGACGCTCAAGCGTGATGATATCGCTGCGAGGAACGCCGAGGCTCTCCGCCACGCGTGCCCCTGCCTCTGCAGTGCTGACGGGATTGGTTCGTGCGGCGGCACCGGTGAAAATCAATTTTGCCCCTGGATTGTCCCGCCATAAGCGAATAGCTTCATTCAGGCGAGGCAGGCTGTTGTTAATGAGGTTTGAACTTGGCGCCCACGCATCATTCCAGGTATAGCCCCCACCCAGAACGACAATATAATTGACCTTCTGCTCGCCACGCCACGTGGGGTAACGGTTCTCAATCGGGCGAAGCAGATTATCGGCGACGGGCTGCAAACTGATAAGCAATAAAACCAGCCAGCTTGCCGTGACCAGGCTTTTTCCGGTCTTTTGCCAACGACTGCACCAGACCATCAATAGCCCTAATCCCATCATCAGCAGCAAAAAAGGGAGGGGCAACATCAGGCCGCCAATGTATTTTTTGAGGGTGAAAAGCACGGCTTCCGTCTCCTTTTTGACCATACAGCTTGTGTTTCACGGCGATATTACACCAGGTGGGTTCATTCTCCGCACGGCTGTGACAAAATAGCGGTTTTGTCAGGATCGTGGAGCGGTCATGAAGGATCGTAATTTCGACGGCATCGCAGAAAAGTTCTCACGCAATATTTATGGCACCACCAAAGGCCAACTGCGTCAGGCGATCCTCTGGCAGGACCTGGAGACGTTGCTCTCCGGGTTGGGTGAGCAAAAGCTTCGCGTGCTGGATGCTGGCGGGGGAGAAGGGCAGACAGCTATACAGATGGCGCAACGTGGTCATCATGTGACGCTCTGCGATCTCTCTTCAGAAATGATCGCGCGCGCGCGGTTGGCAGCAGAAGAGAAAGGTGTGAGCGGTAACATGCATTTTGTACAATGCGCCGTTCAGGATATCGCGCAGCATTTGGAATCGCCGGTTGATCTGATATTGTTCCATGCGGTACTGGAATGGGTTGCTGAACCCGTTGAGGCTTTACGTACGCTTTGGTCGGTAATGTCGCCGGGCGGTGCGTTGTCGCTGATGTTTTACAATGCGAACGGACTGCTGATGCGCAATATGGTCGTCGGCAATTTCGACTATGTATTAGCCGGGATGCCGAAGAAGAAAAAGCGCACCTTGTCTCCGGATTACCCACGCAAGCCGGAAGAGGTTTATGGCTGGTTGAGGGAAATCGGCTGGCATATCACCGGCAAAACCGGTGTCCGTGTTTTTCACGACTATCTGCGAGATAAACAGCAGCAGCATGACTGCTATGCCGCATTACTTGAACTTGAAACGCACTACTGCCGTCAGGAGCCCTACTTAAGCCTGGGTCGTTATATTCACGTGACCGCGCTCAAGCCGCAGAGAGATGAAAGGATGAACGATGAGTGAATTTTCCCAGACAGTTCCAGAACTGGTTGCCTGGGCCAGAAAAAATGATTTTTCCATCGCACTACCGGTGGACAGACTCTCATTTTTACTGGCGGTCGCCACGTTAAACAGTGAACGACTGGATGGTGAAATGAGCGAGGGAGTGCTGGTGGACGCGTTTCGTCACGTCAGCGATGCGTTCGAGCAAAGCAGTGAAACCATCACCCAGCGCGCCAATAACGCCATCAATGACATGGTGCGTCAGCGTTTGTTGAACCGCTTTACCAGCGAACAGGCTGAAGGTAACGCCATATACCGACTGACGCCACTGGGCATTGGTATCACCGATTATTATATCCGTCAGCGTGAGTTTTCAACGTTGCGTCTTTCTATGCAGCTCTCCATTGTGGCAAGCGAACTAAAACGCGCCGCCGATGCTGCTGATGAAGGGGGGGACGAATTCCACTGGCATCGCAATGTTTATGCGCCGCTGAAGTATTCGGTGGCCGAGATTTTTGACAGCATCGATTTAACCCAACGTCTGATGGACGAACAACAGCAGTTGGTTAAAGACGACATTGCCCAGTTGCTTAATAAAGACTGGCGGGCGGCTATTTCCAGTTGCGAGCTCTTACTGTCAGAAACCTCCGGTACGCTGCGTGAGCTGCAGGATACGCTGGATGCAGCGGGAGACAAACTGCAGGCGAATCTGTTGCAGATTCAGGATGCTACGCTCGCGCATAACAACCTTGAATTTGTCGATCGCCTGGTCTTTGACCTGCAGAGCAAGCTGGACCGTATTGTCAGTTGGGGCCAGCAGGCCATCGACTTATGGATCGGTTATGACCGCCACGTACACAAATTTATCCGTACCGCCATCGATATGGACAAAAACCGCGTGTTTGCCCAGCGTCTTCGCCAGTCCGTCCAGACTTACTTCGATGCGCCATGGACACTCACCTATGCCAATGCCGACAGGCTGTTGGATATGCGTGATGAAGAGATGACACTGCGTGATGAAGAGGTCATGGGAGAGCTTCCTGCGGATCTCGAGTACGAAGAATTCAATGAAATTCGCGAACAGCTTGCGGCAATGATCGAAGAACAGCTGGCAATCTATAAAACCAGAGAAACCCCACTGGATCTCGGCCTGGTTGTGCGCGAGTATCTGCAGCGCTATCCACGTGCGCGGCATTTTGATGTTGCAAGGATCGTCATCGATCAGGCGGTACGCCTTGGCGTGGCGCAAGCAGATTTCACCGGCCTGCCACCCACATGGCAGCCGATTAATGATTACGGAGCCAAGGTACAGGCACATGTCATTGACAAATATTGAACAAATGATGCCGGTTAAACTGGCCCAGGCACTTTCTAATCCTCTTTTTCCGGCACTTGATAGCGCATTGCGTTCGGGTCGTCACATCGGTCTTGATGAGCTGGATAATCACGCTTTCCTGATGGATTTTCAGGAGTATCTCGAGGAGTTCTACGCCCGCTATAACGTAGAACTGCTGCGCGCGCCCGAAGGCTTTTTCTATCTGCGCCCTCGTTCGACGACCCTGATCCCGCGCTCCGTGCTGTCTGAACTGGATATGATGGTAGGGAAAATTCTCTGCTACCTCTATCTCAGCCCGGAGCGTCTGGCGAATGAAGGGATCTTCACCCAGCAGGAACTCTACGATGAGCTGCTGTCACTGGCTGATGAGAGCCGGTTACTTAAACTGGTGAACAACCGCTCGACGGGTTCCGATCTGGATCGGCAGAAACTCCAGGAAAAAGTGCGCTCATCCCTCAACCGCCTCCGCCGTCTCGGCATGGTCTGGTTTATGGGTAATGACAGCAGCAAGTTCCGGATAACCGAGTCCGTGTTCCGCTTTGGCGCTGATGTGCGCTCCGGGGACGACGCCCGTGAAGCGCAGCGTCGCTTGATCCGTGACGGCGAAGCGATGCCTGTCGAAAATCACCTGCAGCTCAATGATGAGCCCGAAGAAAGTCAGCCGGAAAGTGGAGAGGAAGAATAATGATTGATCGCGGTAAATTTCGCTCACTGACGCTGATTAACTGGAACGGTTTTTTTGCCCGTACGTTCGATCTGGATGAGCTGGTCACCACCTTATCCGGCGGCAACGGTGCCGGTAAATCCACCACCATGGCGGCATTTGTCACGGCGCTGATTCCGGATTTAACGCTGCTTCACTTCCGTAATACCACCGAAGCCGGAGCAACCTCAGGTTCACGTGATAAAGGCCTGCACGGCAAACTCAAGGCGGGCGTCTGTTATGCCGTGCTGGATGTGATTAACTCACGTCATCAGCGGGTGCTGGTGGGTGTGCGTTTGCAGCAGGTCGCCGGTCGCGACCGTAAAGTAGATATCAAACCTTTTGCGATTCAGGGTCTGCCAACCGCCTTTTTACCCACGCAGCTGTTGACTGAAACGTTGAATGAGCGTCAGGCGCGTGTACTGCCTTTACAGGAAGTCAAAGACAAACTGGAGGCGATGGAAGGGGTGCAGTTCAAGCAGTTCAACTCCATTACCGACTACCATGCACTGATGTTTGACTTGGGTATCGTGGCCCGTCGTCTGCGTACCGCCTCTGACCGTAGTAAATTCTATCGCCTGATTGAAGCGTCGCTCTATGGCGGTATTTCCAGCGCAATTACCCGCTCTCTGCGTGACTATCTGTTGCCGGAAAACAGCGGCGTGCGTAAAGCGTTCCAGGATATGGAAGCCGCGTTGCGTGAAAACCGAATGACGCTGGAAGCCATTCGCGTCACTCAGTCTGACCGTGATCTTTTTAAACATCTCATCAGTGAAGCGACGAATTATGTGGCCGCAGATTATATGCGCCATGCTAATGAGCGCCGCATTCATCTGGACAAAGCGCTGACCGATCGCCGCGATCTGTTCTCCTCGCGTCAACAGCTTGCCGCAGAGCAGTACAAGCATGTGGACATGGCACGTGAACTGGCTGAGCAGAACGGTGCGGAAGGGGACCTGGAGGCCGATTATCAGGCGGCCAGCGATCACCTGAATCTTGTGCAAACCGCACTGCGTCAGCAGGAAAAAATTGAGCGCTACGAGTCGGATCTGGAAGAGTTGCAGATTCGTCTTGAAGAGCAAACTGAAGTGGTCGCCGAAGCGGCCGACCGTCAGGAAGAGAACGAAGCCCGTGCCGAAGCGGCTGAGCTGGAAGTGGATGAGCTGAAAAACCAGCTAGCCGATTACCAGCAGGCGCTGGATGTGCAGCAGACTCGCGCCATTCAATACAATCAGGCGCTGCAGGCGCTTCAGCGTGCGAAAGATCTGTGTAAGCTGCCGGATCTGACTTCAGAAACCGCGGATGAATGGCTGGACACCTTCCAGGCGAAAGAGATCGAAGCCACCGAAAAGCTGCTGATGCTCGATCAACGCATGAGCGTGGCGCAAACCGCGCACAGTCAGTTTGAACAAGCCTATCAACTGGTGGTTGCCATTCATGGCCCACTGGCGCGCGGCGATGCCTGGAACGTTGCGCGCGATCTACTGCGTGACAGCGCCAACCAGCGTCATCTGGCGGGAGAGGCTTCCTCTCTGCGTATGCGTCTCAACGAGCTTGAACAGCGTTTACGTGAGCAGCAGGATGCCGAACGACTGCTGGCAGATTTCTGTAAACGTCAGGGCAAACATTATGACCCTGACGAACTGGAGTCGCTCCATCAGGAACTGGAAGCGCAAATTGCGGCATTGTCAGACAATGTCGCTAATGCCGGTGAGCAGCGTATGGCGCTGCGTCAGGAACTGGAACAACTGCAATCACGCATTCAGACGCTGACCCGGCGTGCGCCAGTCTGGCTGGCTGCGCAAAACAGCCTCACGCAGCTGTGCGAGCAGAGCGGCGAGCAGTTTGAATCCGGGCAGGACGTCACCGAGTACCTTCAGCAACTGCTGGAGCGCGAACGTGAAGGGATTGTCGAGCGCGATGAAGTCGGCGCACGCAAACGTGCTGTCGATGAAGAAATTGAACGACTCAGCCAGCCGGGCGGGGCGGAAGATGGGCGTCTCAATGCTCTGGCAGAGCGCTTTGGCGGCGTGTTGCTGTCTGAAATTTATGATGACGTCAGCCTCGAAGATGCCCCTTACTACTCTGCATTGTATGGTCCTTCCCGACACGCGATCGTGGTACCGGATTTATCTCTGGTATCGGAATTGCTTGAAGGCCTTGAGGAGTGCCCGGAAGATCTCTATCTGATCGAAGGGGACCCGCAATCCTTTGATGACAGCGTCTTCAGCGTGGATGAGCTGGAAAAAGCCGTGGTGGTCAAAATTGCCGACAGGCAGTGGCGCTACTCACGTTTTCCGTCTGTCCCCCTGTTTGGGCGTGCGGCCCGTGAAAGCCGTATTGAGAGTCTTCATGCTGAGCGGGAAGCGTTGGCAGAGCGTTTTGCCACCTTGTCTTTTGATGTGCAGAAGACACAGCGCCTGCATCAGGCATTCAGCCGCTTTATCGGCAGCCATCTGGCGGTGGCGTTTGATGCCGACCCGGAAGCGGAAATCCGCACCCTTAACGGTCGCCGCGGTGAGCTTGAGCGGGCTATCAGCGCGCATGAAAATGACAACCAGCAAAACCGGACCCAGTTTGAACAAGCGAAAGAGGGCGTTGCCCAGCTGAACCGCTTGCTGCCGCGTCTGAGTCTGTTGGCGGATGAAACGCTTGCCGACCGCGTGGACGAGATTCAGGAACGTCTGGACGAAGCCCAGGAGGCCGCGCGCTATATTCAGCAGTTTGGTCAACAACTGGCGAAGCTGGAGCCCATGGTCTCCGTATTGCAGAATGACCCGGAGCAGTTTGAACAGCTGAAAGAAGATTATGCCTTGTCGCAGCAGGCGCAGCGTGATGCCCGTCAACAGGCATTCGCCCTGACGGAAGTGGTTCAGCGTCGCGCGCACTTTAGCTATTCTGACTCAGCGGAAATGCTCAGCGGCAATAACGACCTCAATGAAAAACTCCGTCAGCGCCTGGAGCAAGCTGAAGCTGAGCGTAGCCGCTCACGTGAAGCACTGCGTAGCCATGCTGCCCAACTTGGTCAGTACAATCAGGTGATGGCATCGTTGAAAAGCTCGTTTGATACCAAAAAAGAGCTGCTTAACGATCTGCAAAAAGAGCTGCAGGATATTGGCGTTCGTGCGGACAACGGTGCCGAAGAGCGCGCGCGTATCCGTCGTGACGAATTGCATGCTCAGCTTTCCGGCAACCGTGCACGCCGTAACCAACTGGAAAAAGCGCTGACCTTCTGTGAAGCGGAGATGGATAACCTGACCCGTAAGCTTCGCCGTCTCGAGCGCGATTACCATGAGATGCGTGAGCAGGTCGTCACGGCGAAAGCGGGCTGGTGTGCGGTCATGCGCATGGTCAAAGACAATGGCGTTGAACGCCGCCTGCATCGCCGCGAACTGGCTTATCTCTCCGGGGACGAATTGCGTTCCATGTCGGATAAAGCCTTGGGTGCCTTGCGTCTGGCGGTGGCCGATAACGAGCATCTGCGTGATGTGCTGCGTATGTCTGAAGATCCGAAACGCCCTGAGCGCAAGATTCAGTTCTTTGTTGCGGTTTATCAGCATCTGCGTGAGCGCATTCGCCAGGATATTATTCGCACTGACGACCCGGTTGAAGCCATCGAACAGATGGAGATTGAGCTGAGTCGCCTGACGGAAGAGCTGACCTCCCGCGAGCAAAAACTTGCCATCAGCTCCCGTAGCGTGGCGAACATTATTCGCAAAACTATCCAGCGTGAGCAGAACCGTATTCGTCAGTTGAACCAGGGGCTGCAAAGCGTGTCCTTTGGCCAGGTCAACAGCGTGCGGCTGAACGTTAACGTGCGTGAAACCCATGCTACCTTGCTGACGGTGCTTTCCGAACAACATGAGCAGCATCAGGATCTGTTTAACAGTAACCGTCTGTCCTTCTCTGAAGCGCTGGCAAAACTGTATCAGCGTCTGAATCCGCAAATTGACCTTGGTCAGCGTACGCCGCAAACCATCGGCGAAGAGCTTCTTGATTACCGTAACTATCTTGAAATGGAAGTGGAAGTTAACCGTGGCTCCGATGGCTGGTTACGTGCGGAGTCCGGAGCGCTTTCTACCGGCGAAGCTATCGGTACAGGGATGTCGATTCTGGTGATGGTCGTGCAGAGTTGGGAAGATGAAGCGCGTCGTCTGCGTGGGAAAGACATTTCCCCTTGCCGACTGCTGTTCCTTGATGAAGCAGCACGTCTCGATGCCCGATCCATTGCGACCTTGTTCGAGCTATGTGAGCGTCTGGAAATGCAGCTGATCATTGCCGCGCCAGAAAATATCAGTCCGGAGAAAGGCACCACCTACAAGCTGGTGCGTAAAGTGGTGAACAATAACGAACATGTTCATGTGGTGGGGCTGCGTGGTTTTGCCGCCCAACTGCCGGAGACGCTTCCGGGCACCGCTGACGCATCCTGACCGTTATCTCCTCTTCAAGGGCTGCCGATGTGCCGCCCTTTGTCTTTTCTGAAACAGGTCCGCTGAGCGAGGGTTAGTCTTTAAACTTCTTTACATTTGGCAAGGCAAATGCTTTTTTGTCTTTATATAATTAGAGAAAGACTTAAATGATATTGGTTTACTGAGAAACAGGGGGCAAGGGATGTTGCTTATGAAGTCGTATGGTCGTCGGATGTCTGCACTAGGTTTATGCCTGACATTCGCACTCGCTCCACTGTTTAATGCGCAGGCTGATGAGCCTGAAGTGGTTCCGGTTGATAGCTCCGCAACGGCTGGCGATCAACCGGGCTTATTGCCCCAGCCGCTGGCGCAATCTCCCGTGACAGCGATGATGGCGGGGTTAGCGCCTTTCCCGACCGAAAATGCAGCCGCTTCGGCGCGCGCGTCATTGCAGGAGCTCCTGCCAGCTAACTGGACACCCGTCTACATGAATTCACTCGCTGCGCTTTACGCGGCTCGCGAGATGAAGCCTCTGTGGGAAAACCGGGAAGCGGTTCAGGCGTTCCAGCAGCAACTGGCGGAGGTGGCGATTGCCGGTTTCCAGCCGCAATTCACCGCATGGGTCGAGTTGCTCACCGATCCTGGTGTCACTGGCATGGCAAGGGATGTCGTGCTGTCAGACGCCATGATGGGTTACCTGCATTTTGTGGCCAGCATTCCTGTTAAAGGCAATCGCTGGCTTTACAGTACCAAACCTTATTCACTGGAAACGCCGCCGCTGTCGGTGATTAACCAGTGGCAGGTTGCCCTGGATAACGGCTATCTTCCCCGCTTTGTTCAGAGCCTCGCTCCTCATCATCCGCAGTATGAAGCTATGCATCAGTCACTCCTGACGCTGGTGGCGGATAATAATGCCTGGCCGCAACTCACGGGAACGACCTCGCTGCGCCCCGGTCAGTGGAGCATTGATGTGCCCGCGCTGCGTGAAATCTTGCAACGCAGTGGAATGATGGAAGAGCAACCGAAAATTGCCCTGCCTGGCGATACTGCCGGTGACGATGTTATCAGCCCGTCTGCGATTGCTGTTGAAGAGAGCAAAGCAGCAACGCCAGTGCCCGTTCAGCAAGGCAAAAAGCGCCAGCCGGTGACAGCGGTGCGCAGCGAATATGACCGCAAGCTGGTAGAGGCGGTGAAACGCTTCCAGACGGCGCAAGGTCTGCATGCGGATGGCGTTATTGGCACCGCGACCCGTGACTGGCTTAACGTGACACCTGCACAACGTGCTGGCGTACTGGCGCTCAACATTCAGCGTTTACGGTTGCTACCGGCTAAACTGTCCACCGGCATTATGGTGAATATTCCTGAGTACTCACTGGTTTATTACCAGAACGGTAACGAGGTGTTAGCCTCCCGCGTCATTGTGGGCCGACCGGATCGCAAAACGCCGATGATGAGCAGCGCATTAAACAATGTGGTCGTGAACCCGCCGTGGAACGTTCCACCCACGCTGGCGCGCAAAGATATTCTGCCAAAAGTCTGGAATGACCCGGGGTATCTTGAACGCCACGGTTATACGGTCATGCGTGGCTGGAATAGCAAAGAAGCCATAGACCCGTGGATGGTCGACTGGGCGACGATTTCGCCATCGAATCTTCCCTTCCGTTTCCAGCAGGCGCCGGGCGCGCATAATTCACTCGGTCGCTACAAGTTCAATATGCCGAGTTCTGATGCCATTTACTTGCATGACACCCCAAACCACAACCTGTTCCAGAAAGAGGCGCGAGCATTGAGCTCAGGCTGCGTGAGGGTGAATAAAGCCTCTGAGCTTGCCAATATGCTGTTACAGGATGCCGGCTGGAATGATTCCCGCATTTCCGACGCGTTGAAAGAAGGGGATACCCGTTACGTTAATATTCGTCACAACATCCCGGTGAATCTTTATTACCTGACGGCATTCGTGGGCGCAGACGGTCGCACGCAATATCGTACAGATATTTACAATTATGATTTACCGGCGCGATCCGGTGCACAAATTCTGGCGAAAGCGGAACAATTAATCAGGTAAATGAAGACGTTCTGAAAACATTGTTGTCGTAATACCTGAGGAAAACGGGCGAGATCTGTTGCAACGCCCGTATTTCCTGGGGTCAGGCTGCCTTGACGTGGGGGTTTTTGCCCGGTAAGGTGCCTTTCGTGCGCAATAAAAGTGCATAAAATACGATCACTTTGCTTTCTTGAAGACCTGAAAATCATGGACAAATTTGACGCTAATCGCCGCAAATTGTTGGCGTTAGGTGGTATTGCCCTTGGTGCAGCCATCTTACCTCAACGTGCATTTGCAACCCTATCCACGCCACGCCCACGTATTTTAACGCTGAATAATCTTCATACCGGCGAAACGATTAAAACCGAATTTTTCGATGGCAAGGGCTATATTCAGGATGAATTAGCAAAACTAAACCATTTTTTCCGTGACTATCGCGCGAATAAAATAAAGACCATCGATCCGCAATTGTTTGATCAGCTTTTCCGCCTGCAGGGGTTGCTGGGAACACGCAAACCGGTGCAACTGATTTCGGGGTATCGTTCCATTGATACCAACAACGAACTTCGTGCTCACAGCCGTGGAGTAGCCAAAAAAAGCTATCACACCAAGGGGCAGGCGATGGATTTCCATATCGAAGGGATTTCTCTGAGCAATGTTCGCAAAGCCGCGTTATCTATGCGCGCTGGTGGTGTAGGATATTACCCCAGCAGTGACTTTGTGCATATTGATACCGGGCCGTTACGGCACTGGTAATTCTCAGACAGAAAAACAGGAGCAGTATGAACTATCGTATTATTCCGGTAACGGCATTCTCGCAGAATTGTTCGTTAATCTGGTGTGAAGAAACCCGGCAGGCTGCCGTGGTCGATCCCGGCGGCGATGCAGAACGCATCATGAAAGAAGTCGATGCCTCCGGCGTAACCTTGACACAGATTTTGCTCACGCATGGTCACCTGGATCATGTGGGAGCAGCCGCCGAACTGGCGCAGCACTATTGTGTGCCGATTATCGGTCCGGAAAAGGAAGATGAGTTCTGGCTGCAGGGCTTACCCGCCCAGAGCCGTATGTTTGGCCTGGAAGATTGCCAGCCGTTGACCCCCGATCGTTGGTTAGATGAAGGGGAGACGGTGAACGTCGGCAACGTGAATTTGCAGGTGCTGCATTGTCCGGGTCATACCCCGGGGCATATTGTCTTTTTTGATGCGCAGTCAAGACTGCTGGTATCCGGTGACGTGATTTTTAAAGGCGGCGTCGGACGCAGTGATTTCCCGAAAGGCGATCATGCCCAGTTGATTGATGCCATTAAAAGGAAGCTATTGCCATTGGGCGATGACGTGACCTTTATTCCAGGACACGGACCCATCTCAACGCTGGGTAATGAGCGACTGCATAACCCCTTCCTGCAAGACGAGTTACCCGTCTGGTAAACAAAAAAAGCCGCGATAGCGGCTTTTTTCTTATTTCACATCGCTCAGAGTACGGCGACGATAGCTTCACACAACGGCGACATATTATCCGGCGTCATTCCCGCTACGTTAATACGGCCTGAGGCGACCGCATATACGCCAAACTCTTCGCGCAGGCGCAAAACTTGCTCCTTGGTCAGCCCACTGAAAGAGAACATACCGTTCTGCCTGGTGATAAAGCTGAAATCGCGGTTTGCGCCTTTCTCCTGCAGCGTGTTGACGAATAACAAACGCATGCGTTGAATACGCTGGCGCATATCCGTCAGCTCTTGCTCCCAGATTGCGCGCAGTGCGTCATTACCCAGAATGGTCGCCACCACGGATGCCCCATGCGCTGGTGGGTTGGAGTAGTTAGCGCGGATGGTAGCCTTCATCTGGCTGAAAGCACGGTCGGCGGTTTCGCTATTGGCGGTCACCAGCGTACAGGCGCCAACACGTTCGTTATAGAGGCCGAAGTTCTTAGAGAAGGAGCTGGCGACAATCAGTTCATCGTGAAGCGCTGCGAACGCGCGCAGGCCTTCAGCATCTTCTTCCAGACCACGGGCAAAGCCCTGGTAAGCAAAATCAAACAGCGGCAACCAGCCTTTTTCAACGGACAATTTGGCCAGGATTTCCCACTGCTCAAGCGTAGGATCGATGCCGGTTGGGTTATGGCAGCAGCCATGGAACAGCACTACGTCGCCCGCAGCCGCGGCTTCGAGGCTCGCCAGCATGCCCTCGAAATCCAGCGCATGTTTATCTGCATCGTAATAAGCGTAGTCGCATACTTCCAGACCAGCGGAATTAAACACGCCCTTATGGTTTGGCCAGCTCGGATTGCTTACCCAGATGCGTTTTGCAGAGGTATTTTTTGCCAGGAAATCCGCAGCAACACGCAGGCCACCGGTGCCGCCAGGCGTCTGCGCGGTACGTGCACGTTTGTCATTAATAATGACGCTGCCCTTGCCGAACAGTAATTCCTGGGTGCAACGACCAAATTCAGGAATACCATCGATACCGAGGTAATTCTTCGTAGTTTCATTTTCCAGCAGATATTGTTCAGCTTTTTTTACGCTGGTCAGAACAGGCGTTTTGCCGGTTTCGTCTTTGTAGACACCAATACCCAGGTTGATTTTGGTTGGACGTTCATCGGCGCGAAACAGATCGGCCAGACCCAGAATAGGATCGGCAGGGGCAGCGGTAATATTCTCAAACATGACGAGGTTCCATTTTGGTGACAGAAGGGAGGTCCGCTATCAGGTTAACGGGAGAACCGGTGATTGCCAACCGTTTGCAATAAAAAGCACGCCTCTTTTTGCAGGATAATTTTTTTGAGCCGCTGAAAACAAAAAAACAGGGCCGAAGCCCTGTTTCATATGCATATAACAACGAGTTCTGCTAATTAGAACTGGTAAGTTACACCCAGAGTAACCTGGTCGGAAGTACCAACCCAGGAGTAGTACTGGCTGTCTTTGTCGTCCAGCAGGTTGATACGGTAGTCACCGTATACGTTGAAGTTCTTGTTGAAGTAGTAGTAAGTACCTACAGTCACGTATTTAGCCAGGTCGTTGGAAACGCTGTTGCCGTTGTCATCCAGACCCAGTGCTTTGCCTTTGGACTGAACGTAAGAGATGGACGGACGCAGGCCGAAGTCGAACTGGTACTGTGCGATAACTTCGAAGTTCTGAGTTTTGTTAGCAATAGACTTGTCGTCGTTAACGTCAGTCAGGATGCTGGTGTTACGGGTTTCTGCGTAAACAGTTGCCAGGTAGATGTTGTTCGCATCATATTTTGCGCCAACAGCCCAGGTCTCTGCTTTCTCGCCTTTACCATCAGCTTTCTGGTATTTGGTACGGTTAGCGGTGCTGTATGCGCCGATCACGCCGAAGCCTTCACCGAACTCATAGCCCAGAGAGGTACCGAAACCGTCACCGTTGCCACGTTCAATGTCGTCGCTACGGTCGTTTTTACCCTGATACTGCAGCGCCAGGCTCAGACCATCAGCCAGACCGAAGAAGTTGCTGTTACGGTAGGTCAGAACACCGGTAGAACGGCTGGTCATGTAGTTGTCGGTGTTACCGCCGCCCCAGGTTTCGCCGGAGAAGGACGGAGCCATATCGGTGTAAGATTCTACATCGTAAACCACGCCGTAGTTACGGCCGTAGTCCAGAGAACCCGCGTCAGTCACTTTGATACCAGCGAATGCCAGACGAGTTACGTTGTCCTGGTTGCCTTCAGCTTTGCCCGCTTTGGTACGGTATTCCCATTGGCCGTAACCGGTAACATCGCTGTTTACCTGAGTTTCGCCTTTGAAGCCGATCTGGCCGTAAGAAGAGTCCTGGTTAGAAGTGCTGTCGCCGGAGGTGGTGAAGCCGTGCTCACCAACAACTTTACCGTACAGGTCCAGTTTGTTGCCGTTTTTATTGTAAACTTCAGCAGCGTTTGCTGCGCCAGCTACCAGCAGGGCAGGGATAACCACTGCCAGGATATTGCGCTTCATCATTATTTATTACCCTCATTGGTTTTTTTGAACACCTGCCACTGCCTCCAATAATTTCCGTCAATAATAATTTACGGAACTATTGATGAGAGTTTGGTGTCTTTCTGTGTCTGAGAGGCATCTTTCCATTCATATAATCGTTTCGCTAGCCTGAAAGTGCTACAAATGTCTTAAAGCAGTAACAGAAAGCAATAATGTGTAAGAATTTATGAATTTTAAGGAACTTTGTGAACCAACTCAAAGTTCAGGACATCTCGGAGCAAAAAATCATCATTCCTTTCCTATTTATATGAATTACTTATAATTAATAGAGATAATGGCAATTCTTATCCAATAATCATTCTCATCCCGGTTTTGCTTATACCTAAATTCAGACGTCTGGATTGCTGAGTGAATTTTATCCAAATGTGCTATCAGATGAGGAAAAACTAATCCACAAAACAGGTAGGGGTTATTTTTTGTTCAGAAATGTTTCAGTGCAGAAGTGTAAATTCAGGTCAGAATGGGTAAGTTTGCGTCAGTACTGGAGTGAGGGATAACGAAATAATGGCTAAAAAAAAGGCCAGCAGGTGCTGGCCTTAAAACATTTTAGAATGTTGCGCTGCGCGGTGTGCGCGGGAAAGGAATAACGTCACGTACGTTTTGTACGCCGGTGACGTAAGCGATAAGACGCTCGAAGCCTAAACCGAAGCCAGAATGAGGTACGGTGCCGTAACGACGCAGGTCGCGATACCACCAGTAGTCTTCTTTATTGAGCCCCATTTCTGCCATACGCGCATCCAGCACATCCAGACGCTCTTCACGCTGAGAACCACCGATGATTTCACCAATCCCCGGCGCCAGAACGTCCATTGCGGCCACGGTCTTACCGTCATCATTAAGGCGCATGTAGAAGGCTTTAATGTCTTTCGGATAGTTTTTAACCACAACCGGTGCTTTAAAGTGTTTTTCAGCAAGATAGCGTTCATGTTCGGAAGAGAGATCAACGCCCCAGTAAACCGGGTTTTCGAACGTCTGACCGCAGTTTTCCAGAATGGTTACTGCATCGGTGTAGTCAACCTGTGCGAAGTCCGCTGCGACGAAACGCTCAAGACGGGCGATGGCATCTTTATCTACGCGTTCTGCGAAGAACTTAAGATCATCCATACGTTCCGTCAGTACGGCGTTAAAGGCGTACTTCAGCATCGCTTCTGCCAGACGGGCGTTATCTTCCAAATCGGCAAAGGCGACTTCCGGCTCCAGCATCCAGAACTCGGCCAGATGGCGGCTGGTGTTGGAGTTTTCAGCACGGAAGGTTGGACCGAAGGTGTAAATTTTGGACAAGGCACAGGCATAAGTTTCGCCGTTGAGCTGACCGGATACGGTGAGGAATGACTCTTTACCGAAGAAATCTTTGTCGTAATCCACTTTACCCTGATCGTTACGCGGCAGATTTTCCAGATCCAGAGTGGAGACGCGGAACATCTCGCCAGCGCCTTCGGTATCGGATGCGGTAATCAACGGGGTAGAGACCCAGAAGAAGCCCTGCTCGTCGAAGAAACGGTGCAGCGCTTGTGCCAGCGTGTGGCGAACACGTGCGACGGCACCAATCATGTTGGTACGCGGGCGCAGGTGAGCAACTTCACGCAGGTATTCAATGCTATGACGTTTCGCCGCCATCGGGTAGGTGTCGGGATCTTCAACCCAGCCGGTCACTTCTACTTTTGTCGCCTGAATTTCAAAGCTCTGGCCTTCACCCGGCGATTCCACCACAACACCGGTAACAACCACGGAGCAGCCGGTGGTGAGACGCAAAACGTCTTCATTATAATTGGGCAGAGAATTATTAATAACGGCCTGTACAGGATCAAAGCAGGAACCGTCATAAACGGCGAGGAAGGAGATGCCAGCTTTTGAATCTCGGCGGGTGCGCACCCATCCGCGTACGGTGACTTCTTGGTCAACGGCAACGCGGCTATGGATTACGTCGGCTACAGGCACAACGCTCATAATATTCTCTCTGTTAATTGTCTGGAAAAAATAATCATTTATCCGCCCGAAAAAGGGGGGATACCTATGTTACCTGGCGTGCGCCATCAGACAAGCAGAATTAGCAGTGGAAGAAGATATTTCGGAAATTAATCGTGCCAGAGCGGCATTTGCGCCTTCCAGGTAGATGCCCGTGCTCCGATGAAAGACTTATTCGATGATTACCGTCATCTGCTGCTTAGCATTCTGCATCGAGACAATCGTATTGAATGTTTTGATGTTTCCGCAGGCAAAAAACAGTTCTCGGGTCAGGGTTTCATATTCGGCCATGTCACGGACGTTGATAACCAGCAGAAAGTCGAAATCGCCAGTCACGTAATAAACCTGCTGAACCTGAGGGCACTTAACAAAGCGTGATTTGGTCTCCTCAAGAAGATCGAGACGTTCATTTTCAATTTTTACCTGCACCATAATGGTAATAGGGCGACCCACAAGACTTGCGTTGATCACGCTCACGTTGGCGCTGATGATGCCAGCCGCTTCTAGCGCCGCAATACGTCGATTTACTGCTGAAGGCGACAAATTCACCCGATCGGCAATCTCGCGCTGAGAGAGGCGATTGTCGCACTGTAACAAGGTAAGAATTTTTTTATCCCAGGCGTCGAGCTTCATGGTTTCTGACCCACCTCTTAGAGTGTGATAACGATCGCAGTGCGCAACATCGTTGCATCTACTGGCGCAATAAGGATGAAAATTGCGTACATAAGAACAATTTTGCGCCATTTAATTGGTTTACGCATAGTACCATTTCAAACAGTTGAGTAACTAGCTGACGGAATATTTTCGTTAAATTACCTCAGTACGTTTATTTATTTTTACGTGATCGTCAGCTGATTTATTTGCTAGTGGTGACGTTGAATAATCATTTTATCATCCATTTAAATACCTATAAATAACAAGGTCTGGATATGACGAATGTAATAGATGTTCAATTTAACGGCAGTATAAAACCCTATGGGCAGGGTGTAGATTTAAATGTGTTAAATGAAAATGTTGGTCGAGAAGTTTTGGCATTTCATAAAAGCTTCTCTCAATACACAGTGACACCTTTGCGCTGCTTACCTTATTTAAGTCATCGACTGGGGCTGGGCGCGTTGCATATAAAAGATGAATCCTGCCGTTTTGGTCTTAATGCTTTCAAAGGACTGGGAGGATCATACGCTGTCGGAAAATATCTGGCACAAAAGCTTGGGCGGGATATTCAATCGCTAACGTTTGCTGATCTTAATGTACCGGAAGTTAAATCGCATATTGCTGATAGCGTTTTTGTCACTGCGACAGATGGCAACCATGGGCGCGGTGTAGCCTGGGCGGCGCAACAGCTGGGATTAAAAGCCGTGGTGTTCATGCCCAAAGGCTCTTCTCCCGTGCGGGCGGAAAACATTCGTCAACATGGTGCCGAATGCACTATTACCGATCTTAACTACGACGATACCGTGCGTCTTGCGAACAAAATGGCACAGGAGAAAGGATGGGTTTTATTACAGGACACGGCATGGGAGGGCTATGAGCAGATTCCCACCTGGATTATGCAAGGGTATATGACACTGGCGATGGAGGCCTATGACCAGTTGCTGGAAAGTGGCAATGGGCTGCCTACCCATCTGATTTTACAGGCAGGGGTTGGTTCCTTTGCTGGCAGCATCATGGGCTTTTTTATCGAAAAAATGAAAGAGAAAGCCCCGACGGTGATACTCGTTGAGCCGCATAAAGCGAATTGTCTTTATCGTTCAGCGGTAATAAACGACGGTGATCCTCATTCTGTCAGCGGTGATATGGCAACGCTGATGGCCGGGCTTGCCTGCGGTGAGCCCAACACGATCAGTTGGCCGATAATTCGTGACAATACGTCCTGCTTTATCTCTGCCGACGACAGACTTGCAGCCAATGGTATGCGAATTTTAGCGGCACCACGGCCGGGTACGGATGCTCCTTTTATTTCTGGAGAATCCGGGGCTATTGGTACCGGACTGATCTATGAACTCATGAGTCAGGACTGTTACCGGGAAATAAGAGAACGTCTGAACCTTAATATACATTCGCGTGTTCTGTTGATTAGCACGGAAGGTGATACCTCACCGGATGTCTATGAAGATATTGTCTGGTTTGGACGCAACGCCTGAAATAATAAATAAAAGCGCAAGGGTACCCTACATACCCGCTGAATAAAAACTCTCAAATTAATAAAAATGCACTATAGTGCGAAACGAGAAAGAGAATATCAGCCATGAAAAATGAAATAATATCAGTAAAACGAGATTATCAGGATGTATCCCGCTGGCATAATGAAGACACCATTTGGGTTTTAGGATTATTTGGTACCGCAATCGGGGCGGGGGTGCTTTTTCTACCTATAAATGCAGGCATCGGTGGGTTCTGGCCATTGTTGATTGTATTTGTCCTTGCCTTTCCCATTACTTATCTGGCGCATCGCGGTTTAGCACGCTTCATTTTTTCATCCAATACGCCAGAAAGCACTATAACCGATGCTATTGGTGAACACTTTGGTACCCTGGCGGGGAGGGCATTTACCCTCATCTACTTTTTTGCCATTTATACCATCCTCATTATGTACGCGGTCGCGGTGACGAATACCGCCCAAAGCTTTATCACTCATCAGTTAGGGCTGCCCGAACCGCCAAGAGGAGCCGTGTCGTTGCTACTGATTCTCGGCCTGATGTTTGTGGTTCGCCTGGGGCAACAGATCATCATGCGGGTGATGAGCACGTTGGTTTACCCGTTTATTGCTTCACTGATTTTCATGTCGCTGTTTCTCATCCCACACTGGAACGGCGCTATTTTACAAACACTTAGCCCCAGTTATTCGGGAAGCGGGCAAGGGATCGGTATGACACTCTGGATGACCTTTCCGGTGCTGGTGATGTCGTTTAATCACTATCCCATTATTTCCCCGATGGTAGTGCGGCAGAAACAGCGTTATGGCAAAGAAGTGGCTGATAAGAAGTGTGGGCAAATCCAGCGCCGTGGGATCCTGTTGATGGTTGTAGTGGTGCTGTTTTTTGTTCTGAGCTGTGTGCTAAGCCTCTCTCCTGTACAGCTTGCCGAGGCGAAAGCGCAAAATTTATCCATTCTTTCCTACCTGGCGAATCATTTTGATAATCCAGTCATTGCCTGGTTATCGCCGATTATTGCTTTTGTTGCCATCACTAAATCTTTTCTTGGTCACTATATAGGCGCTTATGAATCTTTGCGCGACATCATTCTGGACCGTGCCGCCGCAAGAGGAAAATCGTTAACCCTTCGCAGCGTAAACACCGTCATCTTTATAGTGATGGTACTGACCTGTTGGTTCGCTGCTTACAAGAACCCCAGCATTCTGGGCATTATCGAAAGCATTAGCGGCCCGACCGGGGCGGCGATTCTCCTTTTGTTACCCATGTATGCCATTCATAAGATCCCAGCGCTTGCACCCTGGCGCGGCAAAATCAGCAACATCTTTGTCACCCTAATCGGGCTTATCACGGTATCGGCCATTTTCTACGCGATGGTGAAATAGAAACGCAATTACAAGGAAACACATTCATGAGTCATCTTTTGAGAATCAACGGGCAGCGGCTGGTGGATTCACTGTTTGAACTGGGCCGTTGTGGCGCGCTGGAGGGCGGTGGGGTTTGCCGCCTGGCGGCAACAGCAGAAGATAAAGCGGGTCGCGACTTTGTGGTGGCGAGAATGAAAGCCCTGGGGCTGGCCATTCGTATTGATGCCATTGGTAACGTCACCGGTATTTATGCCGGCGAGCAGGATCTCCCGATGGTAATGATGGGGTCACATATTGATACCGTTGCGACGGGAGGGCTTTACGACGGCAACTATGGGGTAATGGCAGGGCTGGAAGTTATTGCCACCTTGCAAGAATCGGGTATTCGTCCTTTACGCCCTATCGCGGTGACGTTTTTTACTAACGAAGAGGGCGTACGCTTTCAGCCAGACATGATGGGAAGCGCCGTATTTGCTGGTAACTATCCTCTTGAGGCGGCTCTGGCAGCAAAAGATCGCGACGGTATCACCCTCGACGAAGCCCTTAGTGCCATTGGCTATAAAGGAAAGCACAAACCTGGTGACATGGCGGTCGACAGCTATGTTGAATTGCATATTGAGCAAGGCCCGGTTCTGGATAGAGAAGGGACGGATATTGGTGTTGTGACCGGCGTACAAGGCATCTCCTGGCGTGAATTTACCCTGACGGGTGTCTCCAATCATGCCGGGACAACGCCCATGGCAATGCGTCACGATGCTGGTCTGGTGGCCGCAAAAATTGCGGTATTTGCCCGCGTTCTGGCAAAAGAGATAGGTGGTCATCAGGTCTCAACGGTTGGCCATATGACTTTCAAACCCAATCTTATCAACGTTATTCCCAACCACGTGGTGATGACGGTGGATCTTCGCAATACCGATAACGCTGAGCTCATTCGCGCAGAAAAAAGGCTGAAAGAGTATGTCGAAAAAACGGCGCAGGAGGAGAGGGTAACAGTGAGTTCACGTTCGCTGGTGCGTTTTAATCCAGTTATTTTTGCCGAGGATATTGTCACGGCTATTCAGGCAGAAGCGGAGTCTCAGGGCTTTTCTCACCGCTGCTTGCCAAGTGGTGCCGGTCATGACGCCCAATTTATGGCGTCCGTTTGCCCCGCTGGCATGATTTTTGTGCCCTGCGTGGGCGGCGTCAGTCACAACATTCATGAGCACACCAAACCTGCCGATTTGATTGCAGGTGGCAATGTGCTGTTGCAGGTGATTTTAGAGCGTGCGCAGAGAGCCGCGTAATAAATAAAGGATGAAGAGATGAATCAGGAACAACTCAGGCAGCAACTTATTACGTGGCGTCACTATCTTCATGCTCACCCGGAAAGCGCATTCGAAGAGATTAAGACCGCGGATTTTATCGCATCCAGACTCGAAGAGATGGGCATTGAAGTACATCGGCAAATTGGTCAAACCGGTCTGGTAGGTGTACTCAAGTGTGGTGATGGCAAAGAGGTGATTGGCATTCGCGCCGATATTGATTGCATTCAACTCAGCGAACAGGGCGAACTGGACTATCGCTCAACCATACCTGAGCGGATGCATGGCTGTGGTCATGACGGCCACACCTGCATCGCACTGGGGGCGGCTCATCTGCTCAAAGAGCGTCAAAACTTCAATGGTACCGTCTGTTTCGTCTTTCAACCCGCGGAAGAGCCGGGTTACGGTGCTACCGCCATGATGAAAGATGGGTTACTGGAACGTTTTGGTATTATGGAGATCTACGGTTTGCACAATATGCCGGGTATGAAACTGGGAACAATAGCGACCCGCACAGACGGTATTATGGCCAGTGAAGACAACTTTGTTATCAAAATTAAAGGGCAGGGATCCCATGCCGCCCGCCCGCATATGGCGAAAGATCCACTGATCATCGCAGCGGAAATCATTCTGGCATTACAAACCATTGTGTCACGTAATGTTGATCCTAACCTACCGGCGGTCATCTCTTGTACCGAACTCCACACGGATGGGATTCGTAATGCGATTCCTACCCATGTTGAGATCAAAGGAGATACACGCAGTTATACACCCAACGTCCAGACGTTACTGGAAGAGCGGATGCGGACGGTTTGCGAAGCCATTTGTACCATGCACGGGGCTGAGTGTGATTTTTCTTATACCCATGAATTTGCGCCGACGGTGAATCACGCCTCCTGTGTCGAGGTGGCCATAAAGGCGGCACAAAGCGTGGTGGGCGTTGAGAATGTGGATGGCAACGTAGCACAGATGATGATCTCAGAAGATTTCGGCGCCTTCTTACAGCATATTCCCGGCTGCTTTGTCTTCCTGGGCAATGGAGACGAAACGGATGAGAAGGGCAATATTCCGCTCCATAACGCCTGCTACGATTTTAATGATGAGATATTACTGACGGGAGCAGCTTTTTTTGCGGAGATAATCGCAACACGTTTACCGCAGCAGGGGTAATGATTGCCCCTGTTATTGAGAAAGCCAGCGTCAGCTGGCTTTTTTAATCTGTGGCAGGTCGAAGGCTTCGCGCAACGCCCTGACGAAGGCTTTATCGTGGCAGATAGTTTTACCCGGACTGTCGGATAATTTTGCTACCGGCTTGCCATTACACTCCACCAGCTTGATGACAATGTTCAGGGGTTTGACATCCGGGATGTCGCAGGTCAGGCGAGTGCCAATACCAAAGCCGAGCTTCACCCGTGCAGCGAAGTGACGGTAAAGATCGAGGGCTTTATTGAGATCCAGATTGTCAGAGAAAATCAGCGTCTTCGACAGGGGATCGATACCGAGTTTTTCATAATGGGCAATGGCTTTTTCACCCCATTCAACCGGATCCCCCGAGTCATGGCGTAAACCCTGATAACGCTCAGCAAATTCAGGACCGAAATCGCGCAGGAAAGCGTCCATGGTAATGCAGTCGGTGAGGGCGATACCGAGTTGGGTTGGGTACTCTTCGAGCCAGGCTGCCAGCGCTGCCCGTTGGCTTGTTGCAAGGTCAGGGCTTATCTGCTGATGCGCCTGGAACCATTCATGGGCCTGCGTCCCCATGGGAGTTAATGATAAGCGACGCGCCAGATCGTAATTACTGGTGCCGATAAACCAGGGTTCCTGTTTGAGACGGGCGACGATGGCGTGCTGAACATCGCGTGAGAAGCGGCGGCGGGTGCCGAAATCCATCAAACGGAAAGCGGACATATCCAGATCCTGAGTGCGGGCAGCGAAATCCGCCAGTTTTGTCTCAAGATGCAGAAGAGCCTGCTGAACATCCGCCTGCGGAGAACGATAACGGTGAACCAGTTCGCTAATCACCGCCAGCAGAGGCACTTCCCACATGATGACTTCGCGCCACGGGCCTGACAGGCGGATGTGTAACTTACCGTTGTCATTACTTACAACCACCTGACGGGGATCGTAGCGAAACGCCCGCAGCCAGTTGAGATAGTCCGGTTTAAAGAAGGGGAGTCCCGAAAGCCACTGATACTCATCATCCTGCAGGTGCAGGTATTGCATGGCCTCAACTTCTTCCCGAATAGCCTCCGCGTAAATGCCGAGCAGGTCGTCGCCACGGCAGCGGAATTCTGCCGTTACATGCACATCATAGTAGTGGTGATACACCGCCTGCTGCATATGCAATTTGTAGGCATCAGTATCCAGCAGTGTCTGCAGAATAGGGTGAGCAAATTGAGTCATAGTGCGCCGTGGCATCCTCTCACAGGAGCGTTTAGTACAATAAACAAAGCAGCGGGAGTATAACCTGTTTATTGATTTATTGAACCCCGATCACACCATATAGCGCAAAACGGGTCGAGGGCATTTCGTGCCGCATGTTAGCCAAATGTAGCAAACAAAGCCTTTCTGTCTGAAAAGTTAAACATTCTGCGTGGCGGGATTCTGGCAACAGGAATAGACTGGAGACGTAACCAACAGAAGATGCTAAAGGTTTTTTATGACACAACAGCCACAAGCCAAATACCGCCACGATTACCGTGCGCCGGATTACCTGATTAGCGATATTGACTTGACCTTTGATTTGGATGCCGCAAAAACCGTCGTCACGGCGGTGAGTGTCGTCACCCGTCAAAACGCGACTGCCGTGCCACTGCGTCTGGACGGCGAAGACCTGACGCTCATCTCCCTTCATGTTAACGACCAGCCGTGGACTCACTATAAAGAAGAAGATAACCAACTGGTCATCGACAATCTGCCGGAACATTTTACCCTGCGCATCGTCAATGAAATCAGTCCGGCGGCGAATACGGCGCTGGAAGGGCTCTACAAATCAGGGGAAGCGTTGTGTACTCAGTGTGAGGCTGAAGGTTTCCGCCATATCACCTGGTATCTTGACCGCCCGGATGTGCTGGCCCGCTTCACCACGACGCTGATTGCTGATAAAGCCGAGTACCCGTTCCTGCTTTCCAACGGTAACCGCGTCGATCAGGGCGAGCTGGAGAACGGCCGCCACTGGATGAAATGGGAAGACCCGTTCCCGAAACCCTGCTATCTGTTCGCCCTGGTTGCCGGGGACTTCGACGTGCTGCGTGATACGTTTACCACCCGTTCCGGTCGTGAAGTGGCGCTGGAACTGTACGTCGACCGCGGTAATCTCGACCGTGCGCCCTGGGCGATGACCTCGCTGAAAAACTCGATGAAATGGGATGAAACCCGTTTTGGTCTCGAGTATGACCTCGACATTTATATGATTGTCGCCGTCGACTTCTTTAATATGGGCGCGATGGAAAACAAAGGCCTGAACGTCTTTAACTCCAAATACGTGCTGGCGCGTACCGATACCGCCACCGATAAAGACTATCTTGATATCGAACGTGTCATTGGTCACGAATATTTCCACAACTGGACCGGAAATCGCGTAACCTGCCGTGACTGGTTCCAGCTCAGTTTGAAAGAGGGTCTGACGGTATTCCGCGATCAGGAATTCAGCTCTGACCTGGGCTCGCGTGCCGTTAACCGTATCAGTAACGTGCGTACCATGCGTGGTCTGCAGTTTGCGGAAGACGCCAGCCCGATGGCGCACCCAATTCGCCCGGATAAAGTCATTGAAATGAACAACTTCTACACCCTGACGGTGTACGAGAAGGGTTCAGAAATTATCCGCATGATCCACACTCTGCTGGGCGAAGCGAACTTCCAGAAAGGGATGCAGCTCTATTTCGAGCGCCATGACGGCAGCGCCGCCACCTGTGACGACTTTGTCCAGGCGATGGAAGATGCCTCCAATGTCGATCTGTCCCACTTCCGCCGCTGGTACAGCCAGGCCGGGACACCGATTGTGTCTGTTCATGATGACTACAATCCGGCAACCGAGCAGTACACCTTAACCATTAGCCAGCGCACGCCGCCAACGGCAGAGCAGCAGGAGAAACATCCGCTGCACATCCCCTTCGACATTGAGCTCTACGATAATGAAGGAAAGGTGATTCCCCTGCAAAAAGAGGGTCACCCGGTCCACCATGTGCTGAATGTGACCCAGCCGGAGCAAACTTTTGTTTTCGATAACGTCTACTTCCAGCCGGTGCCTTCGCTGCTGCGTGAGTTCTCTGCCCCGGTTAAACTGGAGTATAAATGGAGCGATCAGCAGCTGACGTTCCTGATGCGCCACGCCAGCAATGATTTCTCCCGTTGGGACGCTGCGCAAAGCCTGCTTGCCACCCACATCAAACTTAACGTTGCCCGCCAGCAGCAGGGTCAGCCGCTGTCGCTACCGTTGCATGTTGCCGACGCCTTCCGCGCCATTCTGCTGGATGAAAAGATTGATCCGGCGCTGGCCGCAGAAATCCTGACGCTGCCATCCGCCAATGAAATCGCCGAACTGTTCGAGGTTATCGATCCCATAGCGATTACCGCGGTACGTGAAGCATTGACCCGCACGCTGGCTACTGAACTGGCGGATGAAGTGCTGGCGATTTATAACGCCAACAAACTTCAGACATACCGAGTGGAGCATGAGGATATCGGCAAACGTTCCTTACGTAACACCTGCCTGCGCTATATCGCCTTTGGTGATGCTGAGCTTGCCGATAAGCTTGTCAGCCAGCAATACCACCAGGCCGATAACATGACCGATGCGCTCGCCGCACTCTCCGCTGCCGTCGCCGCGCAGCTACCGTGTCGTGATGCGTTGATGCAGGAATACGATGATAAGTGGCACCACGATGGCCTGGTGATGGATAAGTGGTTCATTCTGCAGGCAACCAGTCCGGCTGAGAACGCACTGCAAACCGTACGTGAGTTACTGCAACATCGCTCGTTCAGTCTTAGTAACCCGAACCGTATTCGTTCGCTGATCGGCGCGTTCGCGGGCAGCAACCCGGCGGCTTTCCATGCGGAAGACGGCAGCGGTTATCAGTTCCTGGTCGAGATGTTAACCGAGCTTAATCAACGTAACCCGCAGGTCGCGTCACGACTCATCGAGCCGCTGATCCGCTTGAAACGTTATGATGCGAAGCGGCAGGCGTTGATGCGCGCTGCGCTGGAACAACTGAAAGGGCTGGAGAATCTCTCCGGGGATTTGTTCGAAAAAGTCAGTAAAGCACTGGCGTAATCTCAGGCCGGGTGGGCAACGATGCCTGCCCGGCTTTCCCTGCATTATCCTTCGATTCGCTGTCTCAGCGCAGAATTCACCTGTCGGAATGACGGTGCCTGAAAGTCACGCCGATGCAATGCCTGCCAGAATGTTTCCAGAGAAGCGTCCAGGCGCGCCTGTAAACACGGAGTAAAGCTCGGTTTATGTTGATAATCAATAATCTGACTGTCGTCGGCGAAGACGCCGTGCAGGATCTCCTGTGCTTTAAGGGCGTTAAGCACCGGTTTAAGGGCATAATCCACTGCCAGCATATGGGCAACCGTCCCGCCGGTGGCGACCGGTAGCACTACTTTTCCTGCCAGCGCCCGCTCAGGCAGCATATCCAGTAATGTTTTCAGCGCACCTGAAAAGGACGCTTTATAAACGGGCGTGGCGACGATCATACCGTCGGCCTCCGCGAGTTGTTCAATCAGCGCCTGCAAAGCCGGGCTTTCGAAGCGGGCATAAAGTAAATCTTCCGGGACGAAGTTATGCAGGTGCCAGTGACAGACCTCAACGTCCAGGGCGCTCAGCCGCTCACGGGCATATTCCAGCAATGCGCTGGAACGTGAAGGGTAGCGTGGGCTGCCCGCCAAAGTAACCACTCGCATGAATGCTCCTTATAACCGTTAGTTGTCATTTAACTATCTTTGATAACAAATAAGAGCAGTGTGGCAGAGGTGGGTTATTCCCTTAAATATTTTATTCGACGTAAAACAGCCAAAAAAAGCATATCAAAAGTCGTAAAGGGAAACGATTGCGTTCAGTTAACGTTTTTTTGCCCCAGGTCAATTCCCTTTTCCCAACGAATCACAGATAATACGCCCCCGGTTTGCACACCGGGAATCCAGGAGAGTTCATGTACTACCCCTTCGTTCGTAAAGCCCTTTTTCAGCTCGATCCAGAGCGCGCTCATGAATTTATCTTCCAGCAATTACGTCGTATCTCAGGAACGCCGCTCGAAGCGCTTGTGCGCCAGCGTCTGCCGGAAAAACCGGTGCAATGCATGGGCCTGACGTTTAAAAATCCGCTCGGTCTGGCGGCCGGGCTTGATAAAAACGGTGAATGCATTGATGCCCTGGGCGCAATGGGTTTTGGTGCGATTGAAATTGGCACTGTCACGCCGCGTCCGCAGCCGGGTAACGACAAGCCACGTATCTTCCGTCTGGTGGATGCGGAGGGATTAATCAACCGAATGGGCTTTAATAACCACGGCGTTGATAACCTCGTCGAAAACGTGAAAAAAGCCCATTTCGATGGCGTGCTCGGCATTAATATCGGCAAAAATAAAGATACACCTGTCGAGCAGGGCAAAGATGACTACCTGATTTGCATGGAAAAAATCTATGCTTACGCCGGTTACATTGCTATTAATATTTCCTCGCCAAATACGCCAGGCCTGCGCACGTTACAATATGGCGAAGCGCTGGATGACCTGTTAACGGCGATAAAAAATAAGCAATCTGCGCTGCAACAGATTCACCATAAATATGTTCCTGTCGCCGTGAAGATCGCCCCGGATCTTTCTGAAGAGGAATTGATCCAGGTCGCTGACAGTTTAGTTCGCCACAATATTGATGGCGTCATTGCGACCAATACCACGCTCGAAAGATCGTTGGTTCAGGGAATGAAACATTGTGATGAAACGGGTGGGTTGAGTGGTCGTCCGCTGCAATTAAAAAGTACAGAAATTATTCGCCGTCTCTCCGGAGAATTAAAAGGTCGTTTGCCGATTATCGGTGTGGGCGGCATCGATTCTGTGATTGCCGCCCGCGAGAAGCTGGAAGCAGGGGCATCACTGGTGCAGATCTATTCTGGCTTTATTTTTAAAGGTCCGCCGTTGATTAAAGAAATCATCTCTCATAACTAATCTTTTCTCTCTGATTTGCCTTACCAGGGCTTTATTTCGAGTCCTGGTTGATTTATATTCCCTCATTGTTGCTAATTTGTACATTTTAGTCTTTTCTTAATTTGGTAATAAGCGAAGCGGCAAAAAGGACTTTAGGGTCAGGGATGAATACGGGGAGGGGAGAACAGCATGCGAATTAAACCTGATGATAACTGGCGTTGGTTTTTTGATGATGAGCACGATCGTATGATGCTCGATTTAGCCAACGGCATGATTTTCCGCTCACGGTTTGCCCGCAAAATGCTTACCCCTGATGCGTTTTCTCCCAGTGGTTTTTGTGTTGATGATGCCGCACTCTTTTTCTCCTTTGATGAGAAATGCCGTGATTTGATGCTATCCAATGAGCAGCGTGCAGAGCTGGTACTTAATGCGTTGGTCGCCATTCGCTTCCTGAAACCGCAAATGCCCAAAAGCTGGCACTTCCAGAACCACAACGCACCGTGGTCTCCTGCTGCAGGCATGGCCGCCAGCGTTTCGTTAAGTGATACCGGTGAATCAGTGAATTTGCTGGTGGTCGAGTCCGGCGAAAACGCAGCACTTTGCCTACTGGCGCAACCCGGTGTGGTGATTGCCGGGCGCACCATGCAGTTGGGTGATGCCATTAAAGTAATGAATGACCGACTGAAGCCGCAATGTCACATTGACAGCTTCAGCTTTGAGCAGGCGGTTTAACTTTCCAGTCGTAACGATGTTTTGGGTACACAGCTGCAACTCAGAATTGTACCGTCAGCGGAAACGGCTGATTTCTTTAATGGGCTCACTTCACCTTCGATAAGCGTCATACGACAGCAGCCACAGATCCCCGCCCGACAAGAGTAGGGGACGCGGATGCCCTGGTTTTCCAGCTGTTCAAGTAATATCTGCTGATTATTCCCACGGAATTTCTGTCCTTTCCAGACAATATCGACCTCGCCTGCCGCTTGCGGTTCCGCTTCAACGGCTTCTGCGACCTTGCCTGCGCCATAGGGTTTGGCCGGGGCGCGGCTCAGAACGACAACCTCATCGCCAACACGGACAACGCCGCTGTTGCGGGCGATTAAATTTTGCCCGAAATCGACATCGCCATTGTCCTGGGCGGTGCGAAAACCCGTTAACGTGGTGAGTGGTTCACCCGCCGGATGCTTTTGCCCCCGTTCCGGACTGACGGTCGTAAACACGCAGCGGCTGCAAGGTTTAACCACATCAAATATGACTTCGCCAATACGAATCACTTTCCAGCTATCTTCTTCCCAGGCTTGTGCGCCAGTGACCACGAGGTTGGGGCGAAATTGCTCCATCGTTACGCTTGCCGGGCAGCGGTGCTGCAGATCGCGCAGCGACGCTTCGTTGGTCAGTAAGAAGGGAAAACCATCGGCGAAGGAGAGCGGGACATCGTCAAAACGTTTTACCCGGCGCGTCAGTTGTGGGCCCACCCAGCGTAACTGTACTTCCCGGCCAAAAAAGCCACTGAGCCAGAGATTAATGGCATCGGGTGCGACCAGAGCGGTGAAATGGTTCCCCCAGACCTCGGTCGGTTCGCCCTGCGGGGCAAAATCAGCGAAACGTACCACCGCACTGGTGCCATCTGGCGCGGTTAAATGCAGACCATCAGTAAGGGGAGAGGGGAGAAAGCGAACCATCTGCGGATACTGGCGCGCGGTAATAAAGGTGCCATCTTTTTGCGTGACCATAAAAACGCGGTCAAATGATAAACCACTGCTGTCTGCCAGCGCGTGTGTCAGGCTAATTCCGCGCATAGATTTAACCGGGTGAATAAAAAGACGCGAGAGCGTTGCCACGCTAATTCCTCTGACGACGAAAATAAGCCCTCAACTTTATGACATGCACGCCAGATTGGCTATAATGCGCAACAATTTTCTTCAAAGTTAAGTGACCTTATGATTTCTCTGTTTGCCAGTACGGCCCGTGGGCTGGAAGAGCTGTTAAAAACTGAACTGGAAAACCTGGGTGCTACAGAGTGCCAGGTGGTTCAGGGGGGCGTCCATTTCCATGGTGACACCCGGCTTGTCTATGCAAGCCTGATGTGGAGCCGTCTGGCCTCGCGCATTATGATGCCGCTGGGTGAGTGCAAGGTGTATAGCGATCTTGATCTCTATCTGGGCGTGCAGGCGATCAACTGGACGGAGATTTTCAACACCGATGCGACCTTTGCCGTGCACTTCAGCGGGCTGAACGACGAGATCCGAAACAGTCAGTATGGCGCACTGAAAGTGAAAGATGCCATCGTTGACAGCTTCACGCGTAAAAATTTACCGCGACCAAATGTCGATCGTGAGCAGCCCGATCTGCGTATTAACGTCTGGCTGAATAAAGAGACGGCACACATCTCTCTGGATCTGAGCGGCGAAGGTCTACATCTGCGTGGCTACCGCGATCGCACTGGTATCGCACCGATCAAAGAAAACCTGGCGGCGGCAATCGTCATGCGTTCCGGCTGGCAGCCGGGAACGCCACTGCTGGATCCAATGTGTGGTTCCGGTACGCTATTGATCGAAGCCGCGATGTGGGCGACCGATCGTGCCCCTGGTCTGCACCGTGGTCACTGGGGCTTTAGCGGTTGGGCGCAGCATGACGAAACGCTCTGGCAGGAAGTGAAAGCAGATGCGCAGGTCCGTGCGCGTAAAGGGCTTGCTGACTATCAGTCCCATTTTTATGGTTCTGACAACGACGCACGCGTGATTGAGCGCGCGCAGCGCAACGCCCGCCGCGCTGGTATTGCCGACCTGGTCACTTTTGAGGTGAAGGATGCAGCAAAACTGACCAATCCGCTGCCTAAGGGGCCGTATGGCACAATCATCAGCAACCCGCCTTACGGTGAGCGCCTGGAGAGCGAACCGGCGCTCATCGCCCTGCATAGCTTGCTGGGGCGCACCCTTAAATCGCAGTTTGGCGGCTGGAATCTCTCCTTATTCAGCGCTTCTGTCGATTTGCTTAACTGCCTGCAATTGCGTGCTGACCGCCAGTTCAAGGCTAAAAACGGTCCACTGGACTGCGTGCAGAAAAACTATCATCTGGCTGAAAACACCGGTGAAGTGCGTGCGCCGTCAATGGCAGACGATTATGCCAACCGTCTGCGCAAGAACGTTAAAAAGCTGGAGAAGTGGGCACGACAGGAAGGCATTGAATGCTATCGCCTGTATGATGCCGATCTGCCGGATTACAATGTTGCCGTTGACCGCTACGGTGAATGGGTCGTTGTTCAGGAATATGCTGCCCCGAAAACCATTGATGCGAATAAAGCCCGTCAGCGCCTGTTCGATATCATTGCTGCCACCATCGCCGTCCTGGAAATCGCACCGAATAAACTGGTGCTGAAAACCCGTGAACGGCAGAAAGGCACCAATCAGTATCAGAAAATGAACGAGAAGGGCGAGTTCCTGGAGGTCGGCGAATACAACGCGCGCCTGTGGGTCAACCTGACGGATTATCTTGATACCGGCCTGTTCCTTGACCACCGTATCGCCCGTCGTATGCTCGGGCAGATGAGCAAGGGAAAAGATTTCCTCAATCTGTTTGCGTACACCGGCAGTGCCAGCGTTCACGCGGGTCTTGGCGGAGCGAAAAGCACGACCACGGTTGATATGTCCCGCACCTATCTGGAGTGGGCAGAGCGTAACCTGCGTCTTAATGGCCTGAGCGGCCGTGCACATCGTTTGCTGCAGGCGGATGTGCTGGGCTGGTTGCGCGAGACTAACGAACAGTTCGATCTGATCTTTATCGATCCGCCAACGTTCTCCAACTCGAAACGAATGGAAGAGTCATTTGACGTCCAGCGCGATCACCTGGCGTTAATGAAAGATCTCAAACGTATGCTGCGTAAAGGCGGCACTATCATGTTCTCTAACAACAAACGCGGTTTCCGCATGGATCTCGACGGACTGGCAGAGCTTGGGTTAATAGCACAAGAAATCACCCAAAAAACGCAATCGCAAGATTTTGCCCGTAACCGCCAAATCCATAACTGCTGGCTGATTACCTCAGCCTGAAAGGATAAATAAATGTCATTAATCAGTATGCATGGCGCATGGCTGTCTTTCAGCGATGCCCCTCTCCTCGATAATGCTGAGTTGCATATCGAAGAAAACGAACGCGTCTGTCTCGTTGGTCGTAACGGCGCGGGCAAATCAACCCTCATGAAAATCCTTAATCGTGAACAAGGCCTGGATGATGGTCGCATTGTTTATGAGCAGGATCTGGTAGTTGCCCGTTTGCAGCAGGACCCACCGCGTAATGTGAGCGGCAGTGTCTACGACTTCGTGGCCGAGGGGATTGAAGAGCAGGCGGAGTATCTCAAACGCTACCACGACATTTCCCATCTGGTGATGACCGATCCGAGCGATAAAAACCTCAGCGAGATGGCACGCCTGCAGGATCTGCTTGACCATCATGGTCTGTGGCAGCTTGAAAGTCGTATCAACGAGGTGCTGGCGCAACTCGGGCTGGAGGCGGATATGCCGCTGGCCTCCCTTTCCGGCGGCTGGTTGCGTAAAGCCGCGCTGGGCCGCGCACTGGTCAGCGGGCCACGCGTGCTGCTCCTCGATGAACCAACTAACCACCTTGATATTGAAACCATCGACTGGCTGGAAGGATTCCTGAAAACCTTCAGCGGGACGATCATTTTCATCTCGCACGACCGTTCCTTTATTCGCAACATGGCGACACGCATTGTCGATCTCGATCGCGGCAAACTGGTGACCTATCCGGGCGATTACGACACCTATCTGCTGGAAAAAGAAGAGAACCTGCGCGTTGAAGAACTGCAAAATGCGGAGTTCGATCGCAAGCTGGCGCAGGAAGAAGTATGGATTCGCCAGGGCATCAAAGCGCGCCGTACACGTAACGAAGGCCGCGTGCGCGCACTGAAAGCGATGCGTAATGAACGTAGCCAGCGCCGTGAAGTAATGGGCAGTGCGAAAATGCAGGTCGAGGAAGCCTCCCGTTCCGGCAAAATCGTCTTCGAAATGGAAAATGTTGATTATCAGGTCGATGGCAAAGTGCTGGTGAAAGATTTCTCCGCGCAGGTCCAGCGTGGCGACAAAATCGCCCTGATTGGGCCTAACGGCTGTGGTAAAACCACGTTGCTGAAATTGATGCTAAGTCAGTTGCAGGCAGACAGCGGTCGCGTTCACTGCGGCACCAAGCTTGAAGTGGCCTACTTTGACCAACACCGCGCTGAACTCGATCCCGACAGAACGGTCATGGACAACCTGGCAGAAGGTAAGCAGGAAGTGATGGTCAACGGTAAACCGCGCCATGTGCTCGGTTATCTGCAGGATTTCCTGTTCCACCCAAAACGCGCAATGACGCCCGTACGCGCTTTGTCCGGTGGGGAACGTAACCGTCTGCTGCTGGCGCGTTTGTTCCTGAAACCCAGTAACCTGTTGATTCTCGATGAACCGACAAACGATCTGGATGTCGAAACCCTGGAACTGCTTGAAGAGCTGATTGATGGCTATCAGGGCACCGTGATGCTGGTGAGCCACGACCGTCAGTTTGTTGATAATACCGTTACTGAATGCTGGATCTTCGAAGGCGGCGGCCGTATCGGTCAGTACGTCGGCGGCTATCACGATGCGCGCGGCCAACAGTCTGCGTCGCAGGCGTTCAAAGCGCAGCCAGTGAAGAAAGAGGCAGAACAAGCGGTTGCCAAATCTGAGGCTGTCAAACGTGGCGCGAACAAACTAAGCTATAACCTGCAACGTGAGCTGGAACAGTTGCCACAAAAACTGGAAAAGCTGGAAGCAGAGCTGGAAGCGCTGCAGGCCCAGGTGGCAGACAACAGCTTCTTTAGTCAGCCTCACGATCACACGCAAAAAGTCTTAGCCGAACTGGCTTCGGCGGAGCAGGCGCTGGAAGAAGCGTTTGAGCGCTGGGAGTCGCTGGAGGCTCTTAAAAACGGCGCATAATTCAGGAAGCCAGTATGTGCGAACATCATCATGCCACTCATCACATTCTCTGTACGCAATGTGATCTGCTGGTCGCGCTGCCAGCGTTGCAACATGGCCACAAGGCGGCATGCCCGCGTTGTGGCACCACTTTGACCACGCGATGGGACGAGCCTCGGCAACGTCCCACGGCTTATGCTTTGGTGGCATTGTTCATGCTGCTGCTCTCGAATCTTTTCCCCTTTGTGAATATGAAAGTGGCCGGGGTCACCAGTGAGGTGACTCTGCTACAAATTCCCGGCGTGATGTTCTCGGAAGATTACGCCAGCCTTGGCACCTTTTTCTTACTTTTTGTCCAGTTTGTTCCGGCGTTTTGCCTGGTCACCATTTTATTACTGGTGAATCGCGTTCCGCTGTCGTTACGCACCAAAATCTTTCTGGCGCGGATTCTTTTTCAGCTAAGAACCTGGGGAATGGCGGAAATCTTTCTCGCCGGGGTGCTGGTGAGTTTTGTGAAACTGATGGCCTATGGTGACGTGGGTATTGGCAGCAGTTTTATCCCGTGGTGTCTGTTTTGCATTCTGCAGCTCAGAACGGTGCAGTGTGTTGACCGCCACTGGTTATGGGATGACATCGCACCCGCACCCGTTGTGACCAAAACGCTGCGCGTGGGTGTACCGGGTATTCATCAGGGCTTACGCAGTTGCCCCTGCTGCACGGCGATTGTGGCAGCGGAAAATCCGGTTTGTCCACGTTGCCATACGCGCGGATTTGTCCGGCGCAGGAACAGCCTGCAATGGACAATGGCGCTGCTCATTACCTCAATCATGCTCTATCTTCCGGCCAATATTCTGCCAATCATGATTACCGATCTGCTCGGCGACCAAATGCCATCTACGATACTGGCGGGCGTTGTGCTGCTCTGGAGTGAGGGCTCATACCCCGTGGCACTGGTGATTTTCATTGCCAGTATTATGGTGCCAACCCTCAAAATGATTGCGATAGCCTGGCTGTGTTGGGATGCAAAAGGGCACGGCCGGCGTGACAGTGAACGCATGCATTTTGTGTATGAAATTGTGGAGTTCGTCGGCCGCTGGTCGATGATTGATGTGTTTGTGATTGCCGTCTTGTCGGCGCTGGTACGTATGGGTGGGCTGATGAACATTTATCCGGCCATTGGTGCATTAATGTTTGCGTTAGTGGTGATCGTCACCATGTTTGCGGCCATGACGTTTGATCCACGTCTTAGCTGGGACCGGGATCCTGAATCAAGCCATGAGGAGCAGTAGGACATGGAGAAAAACAGTGGGGAGGCGAAAGTGCAGAAAGTAAAAAACTGGTCGCCGGTATGGATTTTCCCGATCGTGACAGCCCTGATTGGCGCCTGGATCCTCTTTTATCATTACAGCCACCAGGGGCCTGAGGTCACACTCATCACCACCAATGCTGAAGGTATCGTTGGCGGAAAAACGACCATCAAAAGCCGTAGCGTGGACGTGGGGGTTGTCGAAAGCACTACGCTAACCGACGACTTGACGCATGTGGAAATTAAAGCTCGCCTTAACACCGGGATGGAAAAATTGCTCCATAGCGATTCGGTGTTTTGGGTGGTGAAACCGCAGGTAGGTCGCGAAGGTATCAGTGGACTAGGGACGTTGCTGTCCGGAGCATACATTGAACTGCAGCCAGGAAAGAAGGGCAGTCAGCCTGAGGATTATAAGCTGCTGGACGCACCACCGCTTGCACCACCGGATGCCAAAGGGATCCGGGTCATTCTCGACAGCAAAAAAGCCGGGCAGCTCTCGCCGGGGGACCCGGTGCTGTTCCGTGGCTATCGCGTCGGTTCGGTGGAAACCAGTACCTTTGACACGCAAAAGCGCACCATTACCTATCAGCTCTTTATCAATGCACCTAACGACAGACTGGTGACCAGCAACGTGCGCTTCTGGAAAGACAGCGGCATTGCCGTGGATCTGACCTCTGCAGGAATGCGGGTTGAGATGGGGTCTCTGAGCACCTTGTTTGGCGGCGGAGTCAGCTTTGATGTGCCGGAAGGCAATGAACTGGGTGAACCGGTAGCAGAGAAAACGGCCTTTATGCTGTTTGACGACCAGCGGAGTATCCAGGAGTCTCTGTATACAGCGCATACCGATTATCTGATGTTCTTCAAGGATTCCATTCGCGGCCTGCAGCCAGGTGCGCCTGTTGAATTCCGTGGTATTCGTCTGGGAACCGTAGAGAAAGTCCCTTACTTCACGCCAGAGATGCGACAGAAACTCAATGATGATTATCGAATTCCTATTTTGATTCGTATTGAGCCTGAGCGGATTGCCAATCAGTTTGGTGGCGATGCGGACATTGATGGGCATCTTACCGAGCTGATGAAGCGTGGTCTGCGAGCAGCATTGAAGACGGGTAATATCGTCACCGGTGCGCTGTATGTTGATCTCGACTTCTACCCCAAAGCGCCGGCGATAAACGAAATGCCGGAGTTCGGTGGGCATCGTATTATTCCGACGGTCAGCGGCGGTCTGGCGCAAATTCAGCAGCGATTGATGGATACGCTCGATAAGATCAACAATCTGCCGCTCAATCCGATGATTGAACAGGCGACCAATACGCTCACCCAGAGCCAACAGACGATGCGACGTCTGCAGACGACGCTCGATAATCTCAACAAACTGACAGCCAGCCAGTCTATGCAGCAGCTCCCTGCGGATATGCAAGGCACGCTGCGTGAACTAAACCGCAGCATGCAAGGCTTCCAGCCTGGTTCTGCGGCCTATAACAAAATGGTGGCCGATATGCAGCGCCTCGATCAGGTTTTACGCGAGCTGCAACCGGTGCTCAAGACCCTGAACGAGAAGAGCAACGCGCTGGTATTTGAATCAAAAGGCAAAGACGATCCGCAGCCGAAGAGGGCGAAAGAATGAAGAAAGGCGCAGTAGCACTTCTGGCGGTCTTGCTGACCGCCTGTAGCGCGGGTGGTGACAACAAGAGCTATTACCAGTTGCCTTCTCCCACAGTCACCAGCCCGGCCCCTGCAGTCACGAGTGGGCAGCGTTTATTGTGGGTTGAACAGGTCAGTGTGCCGGATTATCTGGCTGGCAACGGCGTGGTCTATCAGACTTCAGACGTTAAATACGTTATTGCGGCCAACAATTTGTGGGCCAGTCCATTGGATCAGCAGCTGCGAACCACGCTGGTCGCTAATCTCAGCAACCAGTTGCCTGGCTGGGTCGTCGCCTCGCAGCCGCTTGGCAGCGTGCAGGATACGTTGAATGTTACGGTGACGGGTTTTCACGGCCGCTACGATGGGCGAGTCATTGTGAGCGGAGAGTGGTTGCTTAACCACCAGGGCCAGTTAACCAAGCGACCGTTCCACATTGAGCTTAAACAGCAGCAGGATGGCTATGACGAAATGGTCAAAGTGCTGGCTCAGGCATGGCAGCAGGAAGCGGCGAGCATAGCGGGTGAACTTTCGCGCTTACGATAAGTAGCATTCATGCAGTTTAAAAGCCGTCACGCTTTTTTGGGTGACGGTTTTTTTCGTTTTATGCCCAGTCAGTTACTTGTACTGGCTCACATTTTTTGTACAAATGAACTTATTTCCAGGTCACATTTATGACACTGGCGTGAATTTTGCGCATTGACGTCGCCCGCTATCCAGGGTATTCGTACCCTGTGGTTGCATGAATTATGACCACTGTTTTCTTTTCCACCAGACCAAAAGATGAGGGAAACGAGGCATGAAGAGACAAAAACGTGATCGCCTGGAACGGGCACATCAACGTGGATATCAGGCCGGTATTTCGGGACGGCCTAAAGAAATGTGTCCTTATCAGACGCTGAATCAGAGGTCCTATTGGCTCGGAGGCTGGCGAGAGGCCATGGGGGACAGGGCCGTAATTGCCTGATTCTGTCTCTTTAGAAAAAGAAACCTCCGCATAGCGGAGGTTTCGCGTTTCAGGAGCCGGGTAATCAGAACGCGGATGTGTCCTGGAACAGGCCCACTTTCAGGTCAGAAGCGGTATAGATGACGCGGCCATCAACCAGTACTTCCCCATCTGCCAGACCCATGACCAAACGACGGTTAATCACGCGTTTGAAATGAATGCGATAGGTGACTTTTTTAGCGGTAGGCAGAATCTGACCGGTGAATTTCACTTCACCCACGCCCAGGGCGCGGCCTTTACCTTCGGCACCCAGCCAGCCCAGATAAAAACCAACCAGCTGCCACATTGCGTCCAGACCGAGGCAGCCTGGCATAACGGGATCGCCAATGAAATGGCAACCGAAGAACCACAGGTCTGGATTGATATCCAGCTCGGCTTCGACATAGCCTTTGTCAAAATTCCCGCCGGTCTCGGTCATTTTGACCACACGGTCCATCATCAGCATGCTTGGTGCCGGCAATTGCGGGCCTTTCGCGCCAAACAGCTCTCCGCGACCAGAGGCAAGAAGGTCTTCTTTTGTATAGGATTCGCGTTTATCTACCATGTTCTCAGTAAGCCTTATTGTGAGTTTCGGACGCAGGATAGCTAACACGTGTACGCTGAACAAGTCCGATCAGTTCGGGCTGAACCAGCCAAGCCAGCGCAGCGGCCACGGATAACGATGACGTGCATCTTGTTGCGTTGCCAGGGCAATACGTTCAAGTATTGTTTGCTTCAGCGTAGTCTGTCCTTCTTCATCCCACACTAATTGGGTCAGAAGCGGCAGCGCATCCATTACGTCTTCAATAGCCCAGACAGAGAACTGCCCTGCCTGAACGGCTTCCAGTATGTCCTGACGCAGGCAGAGATGGCGCACGTTAGAGACCGGGATTATGACCCCTTGTTTACCGTCCAGCCCACGACTCTGGCAGACGGTAAAGAAGCCTTCAATTTTTTCGTTAAGCCCGCCCACCGGCTGCGAACGACCGAACTGATCGACTGAACCGGTAATGGCAATACTTTGCGTGACCGGTACGTCAGCCAGTGCGCTGATTAATGCGCATAGCTCGGCCATGGAGGCACTGTCGCCATCCACTTCGCTGTAGGATTGTTCGAACGTGAGCGAGGCTGAGAAGGGGATCTGCTGCTCGAGATCCAGCTCTGACATCAAAAATGCCTGCATGATCATCATGCCTTTCGCATGAATATTTCCGCCCAGCTCTGCCTTGCGTTCAATGTCATTAAACTCGCCGTCTCCAATATGGACGACGCAGCTAATACGCGAAGGCTCACCGAAGGCACGCGGATGCCCAGGAAATTCAATGACGGAGAGCGCATTAATCTGTCCGACACGCTCACCTTCGGTTTCGATGAGGATCTGTTCAAGTAGGATCTCGTCCTGCATGCGTTCGGCCAGATAGCCTTCACGCCACTCACGTTGGGTGAGCATGGTGGTGAATTGCTCAGCCGTGAAACGTTCACTGTCTGCAAATGCAGCCACTTCACGTAACTGGCGGGTAAGCCAGAGGAAACAGAGCGGGAGCGTTTCCTGATCGCCGGTGTAGCGAACCGCCTCACGGATCAGTACTGGCCAGGCATCAGCGGCGGGCGAGGGGAGCTCGGCGTTTTGTGCAATCAACAGTACCCACTGGCTCCAGAGTGCCATCGTTTCCGCATCGGCAATCTGTAGATTCTCTTCGTATTCGCTATAAATGGATTGTGCCGCAACTTCCGGCTCCATCTCCTGGAAGTCCGCCAGCGAATCACGCTCCCCCACCAGAATCACTTTGAGTTCCAGCGGCATGGAAGGCACGGAAACGGGCAACGGTCGCGATTCGTCGAAAGAGACCCAGTCGAAACGACCGCGCGTGATCATGGTCTTCAGACGCATCCAGAGCAGCGGCTGTGCCATAAGTGTGCGCAGTGAAATAACAAGGATACCGCCGTTGGCTTCATGAACGAGGCCAGGTTGCAGCGTAATTTCGTTATTAAACTGACGCACGCAACCAAATAGCTGCTCCGCTTCAATCCAGTCGGCAATGACCGCCTGCTGTTTTCCAGCAAAACGAGCCAGCGCATCCTTGGCCGGTTCAAACGTCACCGTCGAACCAGAAACCTGATAATCGCCGCCAACCACTTCCGACGTCTCAGGAAGCAGGTCTTGTAATGCCTGCGCAAGAACCCCGAGGTATTCTGCTTCTTCCGGCGCTTTGACCAGCATGAAATGCGAATCAGAGGACGGATGAAGGAATTGCTCCAGCGCGTACTGTAAACGGGGTTGGGTATCGCCCAGGAATAGGGCAGAGTCTTCGGATAATTCGGCCTGACTGAATAGGTCCTGATGACTTTCGGTCTCAGGAATCAGATCATTCCATTCAAGTTTTGTAATGGTCAAAGTCGTTTTTTTAGTCTGAAGTAAAGGGCGGGATTATACCGTAAACCTCTGTACGGCACACACGGATTACACGTTTTCCTTTCGCTGAATGACGGCTCTCGTCCGCAGAATGTGATTTCTTTGCAGCAGAGCAGGAAAAAACTGATATTCTGAACAGAGTTACACGGTAACGTTGAGATCGCAATGAAATATCAACAACTCGAAAACCTTGAAAGCGGCTGGAAGTGGAAATATCTGGTGAAGAAGCATCGTGAAGGCGAGCTCATCACACGATACATTGAAGCCAGCGCAGCCAAAGACGCTGTCGATGTATTGCTGACCCTCGAGAATGAACCGGTTCAGGTCAACGCGTGGATTGAAAAACATATCAATGCTTCGCTTATTAACCGCATGAAACAAACCATCCGGGCCAGGCGTAAACGTCATTTCAATGCTGAACATCAGCACACGCGTAAGAAATCCATCGATCTCGAATTTGTTGTCTGGCAACGGCTTGCGGGGCTCGCGCAGCGTCGCGGCAAAACACTCTCGGAGACGGTTGTGCAACTGATCGAAGATGCCGAGCATAAAGAAAAGTACGCAACAACCATGTCTTCGCTGAAGCAGGATTTGCAGGCGTTATTAGGTAAAGAGCAATAAAACGCTTTTTCAGGCAATAAAAAACCCCGCAATGCGGGGTTTTTTTATAAGACGTGGAAAACTTAAGCCTGCGGCTGAGTTACAACGTCTTTAACGCCTTTAACTTCGATCTCTACGCGACGGTCCGGCGCCAGGCAATCGATCAGCGCAGGACGCGCTTTCACGTTGTCACAGGTGGAGCCAGTAACTGGGTTGGATTCACCCATGCCACGTGCGGAGATTTTGTTAGACGGGATACCTTTAGAGATCAGGTAATCAACCACGGACTGAGCACGTTTCTCAGACAGACCCTGGTTGTAAGCGTCAGAACCGATGCGGTCAGTGAAGCCCAGAACAACAACGGAACCGTCTTTCGGATCCAGGTTGCTCAGCTGGCTGTACATCTGATCCAGTGCCTGCTGGCCTTCCGGTTTCAGGGTGGCTTTGTTGAAGTTGAACAGAACATCAGACTTCAGAGTGAAGTGTTTGGTCTGTACTTCTGGAGCCGGTGCCGGAGCCGGAGCAACAACTGGTGCTACGTCTTCCTGCTGGCCGAAACGGTAGGAAACACCTACGCTCAGCAGACCGTTGTCCTGACGGGTACCAACGGTGTTAGCATCACCGATGTTGTTAACCCACTGGTATTCCAGACGGGTAGCGATGTCGCGGGTAACTGCCCACTCAACACCACCAGCGAATACTGGGGAAACACCGGTGTCGTGATCTTTGAAGTGAGCGCCTGCAGCAGGAACATTTGCTTTAGAGTCTGCACGCCAAACCATACCACCCAGACGGGTGTAGATGTCCAGATCGTCTGCTACCGGGTAGCTCAGCTTAGCGGTCAGCTGTACGCCTTGAGCTTTAAAAGCACCGTTAACGGTATCGCCTTTATACTCTTCACGGCCCAGCCAGTCGTAGCCCATTTCGAAGCCAACATACGGGTTAACCTGATAGCCACCGAACGCGCCAGCACCCAGTTGGTTTTCATGAGTCGGGCCATCGTTAGGGATGAAGCCAGTATCATGGAACTGAGACCAGCCCAGTTTACCACCTGCATACCAGGTATTATCTTTCGGTGCGGCCTGCGCTACGGTAGCGAAACCAGCCAGTGCCACTGCAATCGCGATAGCTGTCTTTTTCATTTTTTGCGCCTCGTTATCATCCAAAAATCGCCATGGAAATCTCGGAGAGAAATCACGGTTAAATCCTTCACCGGGGGCCTTGCTCACTTGTTACTCAGCAGATATCTTCACGATATCTTTGGCTTATGCCGAGCACCCCTGGCGATGTAAAGTCTACAACGTAGTTGGAAACTTACAAGTGTGAACTCCGTCAGGCATATGAAAAAAAAGGCTTTGTATACACATTATTTAACAATTATGCGCAAGCAATCATCAGTGTGTAAACGCTGGAAGGCGCGGCGCGCATGACCTGGCGCGCTATTTAGTTGATAAACCTGCAAAGGGCATCAGAAGTAAAATTAATGCCAGGATTTATCTTATTTTTACTCAATGATACAAATTTGAGTGAATTTTTATCCCGGAATGCTGTCTGGCATGCTGAGGATCGCGACGCACTGGTCGCATCACAAACCCAATCGCATTTCCTTCTTCTGCCGCCACGGCCAGTTGATGATGCTCATCATCCGTCAATTCTTCGGCATGCCAGCCAATAACAACACTGTAATTACCCGTACGCAATGCACGAATCATGGATTCGAGCGTGACGTCAGGAGAAAGCTGGCTGATTTGCATCACTTTGGTTAAAGGTAGCCCGGCAGATTGCACCCACTCACGGCTCAGTTTCTGCTGCGGCGTGAGCCAGAGTTGCCAGCGTGACTGCTGACCGAGTTGCTGCAACAGCGGCAATAGTAGCAATTGGGTCATTGCGGGCTGGTCTTCACGATAAACCACCTCACTGATAAGCCCGGTTGGAGCATCGATGATTTGTGCACGAGGTGCGGAAGTGAATTGTGTTGAACGATTTGCACGGCTTAATGAGTGGTACATGATCAGCCCAGCCCTGGTAGTTACTGTATGTTTATACAGTAACCCTGGTGCGTTTAAAGATCAACCTCATTTTCTGAAAGAGGCTCGCAATTTTGCTGCCTTATTATCTACAAGCGTAAAATTTTCTTGCTGAGCGCCGCGGACTTGCCTATGTTCCTGAATAACGGATCCGTTAACGAAGATGCTGTTTTACTCCATGATTTACAAGGAAATAATCATGAAAAGCATATCCTATCAAAGGATCTATTTATCTCAGGAATACCTCGCCCCATTGGGAAAAGTTCAATCCCGGGCCCTGTTTGGCGGCTATAGCCTGGCGGTTGATAACGTTGTTTTTGCCATGGTCTCGAAGGGGGAACTGTACTTACGCGTATGTGAAGAAAGTGCAACTTATACAGTAAAACGACAGTCACCGTTACTGACCTATCAGAAGCGTGGTCGTGATATCTATCTCAATTACTATTACGTCGATGAAACCTTATGGCGGGATATCCCCCTGCTGGTGCGACTGTCTTCCTGTTCACTGAACGCAGCGCGCTCTGAAATCAAGCAGCGGAAGGCCATGTTACGACTGAAGGATTTGCCAAATCTGACGTTTCAACTGGAAGCGCTCCTCTGTGAAGCCGGCGTACGAGACGTGAAAATGCTTCGCATGCTGGGAGCGAAAGTCTGCTGGCTACGCATTAAAAAGATGAATAAAAATCTGGGAGTTAAAGTGCTTCTGGCCCTGGAAGGCGCCATTTTCGGTCTTCATGAAGCCGCGCTCCCGGCAACTAAGCGCCAGGAGCTTATAGACTGGTTCAACGCTCTGGACAGCAAAGTCTGGGAACATCACTGAACGACTTGTTGCTGTAAGTGACACATTTCAGGTAAGAGGGCGATCAGTAAACCAATTTGCTGCAACACAAGAGGCTCTTTACTGTCAGGCCGCGGTTCCAGATGTTTAATTCGTCGTGAAAGGTCTGCCAGCGCCAATTTTACGCGCTCTTCATCGGCAGGTTGATGATGCAGCGCGTCATCGACATAGCACACCGCATCATCTAACAGACGTAGAATAGCCGGATGCGTGAGCTGCTCACGATGCGCGCCCAAAGCGGAGATATAGCTGGTGAACGTATGGTTCAGACAAAGTAGACGGAATGCGACTTCGCGCTGTTGGGCTAACGTACCCGGTTCAGAGGCCATATTAGAGACAACAGAGGCCAGCTCCGCATCGCGATGATAGGCCCCACGGCGAGCAACACGGTATGTCAAACGGTTGTCCCGCCCCTGATGGTATTGCTCGAGAATAGCATCCAGATAGCGACAATTTGCATTGAAAGCCTGATCAATAACGCGCGCGAGATTCCGAAAGCGCCAGTCCGGCCAGATAAAACTCACCGCTGCCCATGCAATAGCACAACCTATCAGGGTGTCGATAACACGCGGCATAGCCACTTCGAACCCTTCACCAAGCAGGTTGAAGCAGAGTAAAACCAGTAACGTAATAAACATGGTGGCCTGTGCATATTGCACAAGACGAAAGGCAAAGAAGAGCACGCCGGTAATGACTATCAGGATCAATTGCCCCTCAAGGGAGGGAACGAAGTACAGCACCGGCAGACCCAGCGCAACGCCCGCCAGAGTCCCCATGATTCGCAGCGTCAGGCGATGGCGTGTTGCATTATAGTTAGGCTGGCAGACAAACAGGCTGGTCAGCAGAATCCAGTATCCATGGTGTAGCCCCATGATCTGAATCACGCCATAGCCCACGCACAATACAACTGACATGCGCACCGCATGGCGGAAAAGGGCAGATTCCGGGGTCAGGTTGCTGCGTAGCCGTAACCAGACATCACTTAACCCATGCAAGCTGTCGTCAGCCAGCATGCTCTCCGTTTCATTTAGCAACGACGTTTGCGGCTGGGCTGATTCAATTGATGCCAGTTGCGCATCAATCGCCCTCAGGTTATCCAGCAGAAACCCAAGCGCCTTGAGTTGTTCACTGGGTGTGGTTCCACTGGCTCGGATTCTGTCGAGTGCGGCATCAAGATGAATAAAGGCACGTTCAAATCGATTGTCGTGCTGATACGGTTTGCGCAATAAGATAGCCTGCGCAAGATGCGCGCAGGCCTGAGACTGCTGAGAGATCAGGCGCTGAAAGCGAAACATGATGTCGCTATAACGAAAGTGCTCTCTCAATGCCTGGTACTGAATATGCGATGAGCTAGCGCGTTCGTGAATATCCTGAGCGGTGAAATAATAACGCAACGTTCTGCGCGTGCCACGTTGACCACGGTCCCCACGCAAACGTGTTAACAGCGACGCCTTAGTCTGGTTCAGCGTCGTGACCAGTTGCCCGTTAGCCAGCGCCAGTTCATACAACGGCGCTTTGCTTTCATCTTCGATATCAGGATCAAAAAGGCGTGACTTAAGTTCAAGATAATGTGCGAGCTGTTCATAGCAGCGCGCAAGATTGTCCTGTAAAGGGCGGATGGGGAACACCAGGTGCCCTGCCAGGGTAAGCAGGTTAAACCAGACGGCCCCCGCAAGCAGCAGCAACGGCTGCTGATACCAGACGCTATATAGCGAAGCCCCCAGCATGGTGTAAATTGCGATCAGCAGTGCGCCAAACGCGATAGTGGCGTAGCGCTGCCCCAACCCCCCCAGCAGAATAAAACCGATGGTGGAGATAACCAGTCCAGGCGCAAACAGCCAGGGCCAGGGGAAGAGTAACTCCACCGATGCCGAGGCGATAAAAAACGAGATCAGGGTGATGATGAGGTTGCGCAGTCGCCCGGTCAGCCTGTCATCAAGGTCAGCCAGTGCCGCCGCCACCACGCCAAGCGTTAGCGGGATGGTCAGCTTTACCTCGCCAAGTAACCATGGTAACGCGGCACTGCCACTCAGGGCGATAAAAATGCGCACGTTATACAGCCAGGCACTGTTCCATGTATAACGGCGTACCAGGGGGCTTAGCATAAACTCAACATCCTGTTACTGAAAACGACGATGGGCGTTGGCCTCACGTGCCGCACGCGCAACCTCAACCGGGACGACGCGACGACCCACCGGCCATAGGGCAATGGCGGCAATTTTGAAATTGGCCACCCCCACCGGGATGCCGATGATGGTGATGCATTGTGCGATACCAGCAAAAATATGCATTATGCACAGCCACCAGCCGAACAGCACAAACCAGACAAGATTGAGTACCGTTCCGCCAGCATTGCGCAGCGAATTTTTGGTGCCGGGTTCCAGTTCATCCACATGGACGGCTTCATTACCCCAGGGAATCAGCGACAGCTTGGTGATTTCCCAGCAGGAGCGGGTCAATGGCAGTGTCACAACCAGCACCACACTCACCACCGTGGCAACTAACCAACCTAATGTGGTGGCAAAGCCGCCCAATACAAAATTCAGAATATTCAAAACCGTACGCATAACGCCTCGCTGTAATCCATTCAGTGAATGTTTTGGTCAATTGTAATGATTTTTTAGACTGGAGCACGTTTTCTCTGGCGGTTACACTGAGATTCACAGTCAGCTGAGAAACGATGTGTGATGGAACTTAAAGCAACCTCATTAGGAAAACGTCTGGCGCAGCATCCCTACGACCGAATCGTTCTACTCAATGCCGGGGTAAAAGTGTCCGGCGACAAGCATGAGTACCTCATTCCTTTCAACCAGTTATTGACCATTGAGTGCAAACGTGGACTGGTGTGGGGCGAGCTGGAATTCATCCTTGCCGATAATAAGGTCGTGCGTCTGCACGGAACAGAGTGGGGGGAAACTCAACGTTTCTTTCAGCATCTCAACGAGCGCTGGCAGCGCTGGAGCGAGGAGATGAGCGAGGTGGCCGCTGGCGTGCTCTCCGCCCAGCTCGATGCCATTGCGGGTCGGGTTAACCACGCCGCCTGGCTGACACGTGCACAATTATCGGGACTCAAACAGCAGCTTAATACCGCTTTCGACGCGCTGCCGGTACCACTCCGACGGCTGGAGACGTTTGATAATTGTCGCGAACTATGGCGCCAGTGCCAGTTGTGGCTGCAGGATACCGAAGGACGTCGTGCCGAACATAATCAGGCATGGACGCAAAAAATGCTCACTGAATACGCGGACTTCTTCAAGGACATCGAATCCTCGCCGCTGAACCCGGCACAGGCACGGGCGGTGGTAAATGGTGAACACTCACTGCTGGTGCTTGCTGGGGCGGGAAGCGGCAAAACGTCTGTACTGGTCGCACGTGCTGGCTGGCTACTGGCGCGGGGTGAAGCCTCTGAAGAACAAATTCTGCTGCTGGCATTTGGGCGGAAAGCGGCACATGAAATGGACGAACGTATTCGGGAGCGACTTCATACCGATGCGATTTCCGCGCGGACATTCCATGCGCTTGCCCTGAATATCATTCAGCAGGGGGGCAAAAAAGCGCCTGCCATTAGCGAGCTGGAAAATGATACGGCAGCAAGGCAATCCCTCCTGATTCAAACCTGGCAACAACAGTGTGCGGAGAAAAAATCGCAGGCTAACGGCTGGCGGCAGTGGTTGAATGACGAGTTAGACTGGACGTTGCCAGAAGAGGACTTCTGGAACGACAAAAAAGTGCTGCAGCGCATTGGCGTGCGCCTTGACCGTTGGATAAGTCTGATTCGTATGCACGGGGGCAGTCAGGCGGAGATGATAGAAGGAGCACCGGAAGAGATTCGCGCATTATTCAGCAAGCGAATTAAATTGATGTCTCCGCTATTGAAGGCCTGGAAAGCGGCCCTGAAAGCAGAAAATGCCGTAGATTTCTCGGGCCTTATTCACCAGGCCATCGCTGTACTGGAAAAAGGGCGCTTCGTTAGCCCCTGGAAACATATTCTGGTGGATGAGTTTCAGGATATCTCTCCTCAGCGCGCCGCGCTGCTGGCAGCATTACGGCGGCAGAATTCCGAAACCACACTGTTTGCGGTGGGGGACGACTGGCAGGCTATCTATCGGTTCAGCGGGGCGCAGCTGTCACTCACCACGGCATTTCATGACTATTTTGGCGAAGGCGACGTCTGCGCATTAGACACGACCTATCGCTTTACTACGCGCATTGGCGAAGTGGCGAATGGTTTTATTCAACAGAATCCGCATCAACTCAGTAAACCGTTGAACAGTCTGGCGGCGGGTGACAAGAACGCGGTGACCTTGCTGGCGGACGATCAACTGGATGCGCTGCTCGACAAGTTGAGCGGATATGCAACCCCGGACGATCGCATTTTGGTGCTGGCGCGTTACCATCATGGCAAACCGGCCAGCCTTGAAAAAGCCTCAACGCGCTGGCCTAAACTGCAGCTCGATTTTATGACCATTCATGCCAGCAAAGGGCAGCAGGCAGAATATGTCATTGTGCTCGGTCTTCACGAAGGGCAGGACGGTTTTCCGGCACCGGCCCGCGAATCACTCATGGAACAAGCCTTGTTGCCCATGCCGGAGGATTTTCCGGATGCGGAAGAAAGACGTTTGTTTTATGTGGCGCTTACGCGTGCCAAAAAGCGTGTCTGGGTGCTCTTTAATAAAGAAAACCCTTCACGATTCGTTGATTGCCTCAAAAAACTCAACGTGCAGGTTGCGCGTAAGCCCTGAGCATCAGGCGGCAATGACCGCCTGAGCCCGCTTACTTCAGGCGTTCAGCGAGATAGCGTGGATAATCCGGGATTAGGATATCGACGCTGTCATTGAAGTGGGGTGACTGAATAATAAAATCGGCAGTAGACAAGTTGGTGGCAACCGGGATGTTCCAGACCGTCGCCAGGCGCAGCAGGGCTTTGACGTCCGGGTCGTGTGGTACCGCGTTTAAAGGATCCCAGAAGAAAATTAAGACATCAATTTTGCCTTCCGAAATCAGTGCGCCGACCTGCTGATCGCCGCCCATTGGACCGCTCAGCATAGCGTTGACGCTCAGGCCCGTCGCCCGTTGTATAAGGTTGCCCGTTGTTCCAGTGGCATAAAGTTCATGCTCGCCCAGTTGAGCCTGATGACGTTCTACCCAGGACATCAGCATCTGTTTACAGTGATCGTGCGCCACCAGCGCAATGTGCTTGCGCACAGGTAAGGTGCGTGTAGTGAGTTCCATAATTCCATTCCGTTATTTAACTTCGCTACAGATTACTGGAAGCGCCTGATGCTGCAAGAGAAGTCGGCGAAAAAAACGGGGATGCAGAGCGTTATGTTAACTGACGCACTGTCAGGAAGAGGGCTGTTGTTTAATCCACTGTAAAAAACGGTCGCGCGTCGCAGGATCGGCCTGCTGGTACCAGTACTTGAGCCGCTGTTCCGTTAGATTTTGCGATTGCGCCGGCGGCATGTCTAATTCTGATACCCCCGAGAGCAGCGTGCTGTCGTCGGCCATCATGGTGGCAAAGTGCGGCAGTGAAGCATATTTTCCCGCTTTGTTATAGCTCTCCGTATCCGTCTCGTAATCAATGCCCTTAGGGCGTGTGATGATTTCAAGGATATCGAGCTTTACGGGAATCGGTGTCGCGTTACCGTCGAGCAGGGCTATATGCGGAGTGGCATTAAACCGTTCGGCTTCTTTTTGCGTGTCGAGTGGCGGCAGACTGAAATTCACTTGCCCGATTAACTGCGTGTTAAACGTAGCGATCAAGGGGACCGAGGTGAAGAGCCGTGATTCATGGTTACTACTATTAATGGTTTTTTCGACCCGGAAGACCACCTGGTGTAAACCATTTTCCAGTTCAATGCTCTCGGCCCCCCGCAGCAGAGAGCTGGACACTTTTTTGCCATCAAGCACCAGCAGATCAATATCGTTGGACAATCTCAGCGTTGTCGCCAGCACCTGAACGGGCAAGAAACTCGCCATAATTACAATCGCACACCCCCATCTCATTCTGTGCTCCCGCCGAGGCCTGACTGATGACCTGATTCATTGACTGAGATTATATTGATTAATATATAGGCAATCTTAAGCGAAACGCTCTCATACTTATGTATGGGATACATGGTTGCAACGGCATGTTTGGCGTACACTTTTAAAAACCGCAGGAGGAAATATGAAAGAGACTGACATCGCTGAGATCCTTACCTCGACCCGTACCATTGCATTAGTCGGTGCGAGCGATAAACCTGACAGGCCAAGCTACCGTGTGATGAAGTACCTTCTCGATCAGGGCTATCACGTCATTCCTGTTTCGCCGAAGGTGGCAGGCACGACGTTGCTGGGGCAACAAGGGTATGCGACCCTCGCGGATGTTCCGGAAAAAGTCGATATGGTGGATGTGTTCCGTAATTCTGAAGCGGCCTGGGGCGTAGCACAGGAAGCGATTGCCATTGGTGCGAAAACGCTATGGATGCAACTGGGTGTGATTAACGAACAGGCAGCTGTGTTAGCGAGTGAAGCGGGAATCAAAGTGGTGATGGATCGGTGCCCGGCGATTGAAATACCTCGACTGGGGCTCGCCAAATAAAAAAACACCCCGCCAGGGCGGGGTGTCGTCAGTGTCGGAGGCGTGGAGCCTGTAGCTGTTTACGGATAGAACGGGACAGCTCATCCATAGAAGACTGCTCTGGATGTTCATCCGCTATCTCACGCTGAAGCTGTGCTTCAGCCAGATAAGTATGAATCGGCTCTCCGTCATCACCCTCCATGATCACATGGTACCAGGGCGCAGCACGGAGCTCATCGTTTACCGCCATCTCATCAACCGGCGGTTCATCCAGAGAATATTCTGCATCGATATCAAGCACGACACCCAGATAACCCAACTGCGAGTGACGAACCTGCTGACCGATACCAAATTTGCTGGCTATCATAGTCACCTCCTGAAAACTGTTACTCCCCCAGATATGTGGGCAAAGTTCCAAAAATCAAGCTACATGACGCGACAGGCAAACCCTTTCAGGTACAACCCTTCCGGGTAAGGTGCAATCACCGGGTGATCCGCAGCCTGACGGAACTGTTCTATAAATTGTACATCACGACCCGCATCTATTGCGGCATCCGCAATAATTTTCTGGAATAAATCCGTGGTCATCAGGCCTGAACAGGAGAAAGTCATCAACACGCCGCCGGGATTGAGCAGTTGGATTGCCAGCATGTTGATATCTTTGTAGCCACGGCATGCGCCCTGAAGCTGACTTTTGTTCTCAACAAACTTCGGCGGATCCATCACGATAACGTCGAATTTTTCGCCCTGATCGCGATATTTACGCAGCAGTTTAAACACATCGTCACGGACGAACTCCGCTTTGCTGAGATCAAGTTGATTCAGCTCTACGTTCTTTTTTGCCACATCCAGTGCTTCCTGCGAGGTATCGACGCTGACGACCTGGCGGCAGCCACCCATTAAGGCTGAGATAGCAAATCCACCGGTGTACGAGAAGCAGTTAAGGACCCGTTTGTCTGCGACGTAGCGACGAGTGGCGAGGCGGCTGTCACGTTGATCAAGGTAATAACCCGTTTTGTGGCCTGCCTGAATATCGACAAACAGCTTCATGCCGTTTTCTTCAATAGCTAACAGTTCTGGTGGCATTTCACCAACCACCAGGCCTTGCGTCAGCTCCATTCCCTCTTTTTTTCGTACCGCAACATCGCTGCGATCGTAGATGGAACAAGCCGGATAGAGAGCTTGCAGAGCCGATAAGATCGCCGGACGTTGATATTCTGCACCGGCACTTAGCAGTTGCAGCACCAGGAAATTGCCAAAACGATCGATAGTTACGCCGGGTAAACCATCAGACTCACCGGCAATCAGGCGGTAGCTGTCCAGCCCATCACGCTGTGCCAGCCAGTCACGCCAGGTCTGGGCTTGCTGAATTCGGCGACTGAAGAAGTCGATATCAATCGCCTCTTCCTTATCGAAGGTCCAGACGCGGGCACGGATTTGTGATGCCGGAGAAAAAGCGCCGCGGGCCAGCCATTTTCCCTGAGCATCAACAATGTCAACGGTTTCACCCAGGCTGGCTTTTCCTTCCATGCGGGCGATAGCCCCGGAGAACACCCATGGGTGGCGGCGCAGCAGTGATTTTTCGCGGCCTTTGGTCAGTACTAAACGTGCAGTCATAGTCAATTATTCAGCTAAACGGGAGAAATTGGGCGCTATTGTCATGGGTTCATGGCGCAATTGCAACGTACCGCGTATCAATGCAAATTTTCGGTTTCAAAAATCACGATACCGAGCGTACTGGCTATTGCGCTGACGTGGCTGTCACCATATCGGATCCAATTTTTAATGAAGCTGATGAAATTTTTATCCTCCGACGCATCCCACAGATTGAAGTACCCTATGGCCTTCCAGTGACGCGCATCCTGGAAAAAGACGTGTTCGCAGAGGTACCAGGAAACACCATGGATATTTTTAAGCGTGGCCTGATCCCATATGCGGGTAATACTCTTGACCTCTAATACCGTAATATTGTCATTTATAAACTGAAGGATGGCGGAGGTGGGAATATTTTTGGGGACGTCCCGTAACACTGACCACAAATAATTAAACACTCTCTCTTTGTGCTCATTTATCTTTGGATAGCGGGCTAACGGCAGTGAATCCCAGTTCTGTTGAAAGTGGTAGAGGTTACACATTGCAGCAGCTTCACAAATGGCTTCTTCAAACCAGTGATGTTTATGCACATTCGCTCTGTCATAACGGCAGTACGCGTGACAAAACATATGGGTTACCTGATAGATAATCATTCCCCAGTTTGTTGCATCTGTAATATTTAAACAGACCCGGTAATAATCCTTGTCCCTATTGATTGACTGCGGAGAAAACACCATAGGGCATGAGGATTCGGCGGCATTGGTCAGAATAAAATCTTTTTCTAAATCGTACCCAACCATGCTGGAAAAGGAGCGGTACGCCTCGGCGAACAACACGTCCAGCACATCTGCTTCAATACCGCGCCACTGGTTTATATCACTGACTGTCATTCGAGCCTGAGTCATTTATCTTCCTGTGTGATATGGGGTTAACTACATTCCATCTAATGACAATCATCTGTTGTGAACAAACCTCACACAATCACGCACAACATTTGCGAAAATCAGCGAATATATTCACATTAATCAGAAGTTTAGTCTGACTTTTGAACCTGTGCGTACACTTTACTAAAATTAGTAACCTCAGCATCTGAAAAGAACAATTCTGGCCTTCAAAAGGGGGATTTATGAGTCATGAAAAGTCACCACATTGCACCATCTGCTGGGTTCATGGCCGAGTGCAGGGGGTGGGGTTTCGCTATAGCACCCAACGTGAAGCGCAGCGGCTTGGGTTGACGGGCTACGCGCGCAACATGGACGATGGGAGTGTGGAAGTGGTCGCCTGTGGCGACAGCCAAAAAGTTGAAGCGCTGATTGACTGGCTGAAGGCGGGCGGGCCACGAAGTGCGAAGGTTGAGCGGGTACTCACTGAGCCGCATCAACCCGGCAGCACGTGGACGAACTTCGGCATACGCTATTAAATACATTTCACCGGTTTAGGCAGGCCGGCAATTTTGGTCGCCTGCTTTGCCGGGCCTTTTGGAAACAGGCGGTAAAGATAGCGACTGTTTCCTTTCTCTTCGCCAAACTTATTGGCCATTGCCTTCACCAGCATGCGAATGGCCGGTGAGGTATTAAACTCCAGATAGAATTCGCGTACAAAACGCACCACTTCCCAGTGCTCAACGGCGAGGGTAATTCCTTCATTTTCGGCGATAGCCGATGCCAGTCCTTCGCTCCACAGCGTGGTGTCTTTCAGATAGCCTTCGCTATCGGTCTCTATTTCTATGCCTTCAAAAATCATGAGATATCACAATGTCAGTCATTCACTGCCGGGCAGTGTACCAAAAAACAAAGCCCCGCTTAAGCAGGGCTTTGGTTATACAGGCTGACGATTAGTCACGGCTGGCAAAGCCGAGAATGCTCAACAGGCTGACAAAGATGTTATAGATGGAAACATACAGGCTAACGGTCGCACGGATGTAATTGGTCTCACCACCGTTAATGATATTGCTGGTTTCATACAGAATGGCGCCCGTTGAAATCAGGATGAACACTGCGCTGATGGCCAGGTGCAGAGCCGGCAGCTGCAGGAAAATATTCGCCACCATCCCGATCAGTACCACAACAATGCCCGCCATCAGCATGCCGCCGAGGAAAGACATGTCTTTGCGTGTTGTCAGAACGTAAGCAGAACAGCAGAAGAACACCAGTGCGGTTCCCCCCAGAGCCAAACCAATCACATCTCCCATGCCCGCCGACAAATAGGCGTTCAGGATTGGACCCAGGATATAGCCGAGGAAGCCGGTAAAGGCGAACGCAGACAGTATGCCGATCGGTTGATTAGCCGTTTTATAGGTCAGGAACATCAGACCATACATACCAACCAGAGTAAGAATCAGGCCCGGAGACGGCAATGCCAGCAGGGTGCTTGCGGTTGCCGTCATGGCAGAAAACGCCAGCGTCAGACTGAGCAGAAAATAGGTATTACGGAGCACTTTATGGGTGCTAAGCAACGATGTACGGTCGCGCGAGGAGGTAACAATACGATCCATAGGGCACTCTCTTAGACAGATCAGAAGATATATGGGGTGAGGATAGGAAATCCCCGTTTCCTTACCTAGCTGTTTTACCCATCTTTACTCAATATGCAAGTGAATCCGGGCAGTAAAAAATCCTGACTTTACGATAAAAGACGGTATCAGTGCGCATTTGTAAAAAATAACCATACCGGTGTCTTATATGTCGCTGAAAAATATTGCTCTGGCCTGTTTTGAACGCTAATAAGAAGGTCAACGTATCGTCATCAGGAAAATACTCAGGACGAAGGATATGAAATCACATGCTTTGACGCGTATTGCACTAGGCCTCCTCACAATCAGCGGGTTAGGTATTAGCACATTTTCATTGGCCGCCAACGTACCTCAGGGTACTGAACTTGCTGCCCGACAGGAGCTGGTGCGTAATAATGGCAGCGAACCGGCATCGCTGGATCCGCATAAAGTAGAAAGCGACGTTGAATTTAATATTGTCAGTGATTTATTCGACGGGCTTGTAGCAGTCAAACTGGATGGCAGCATTGAGCCCCGTCTCGCGCAAGCATGGGAAAATAAAGACAATACTGTCTGGGTTTTTCATTTACGCCCGAACGCCACCTGGTCTGATGGCACCGCCATCACGGCAAAAGATTTCGTCTGGAGCTGGCAGCGCCTTGTTGACCCAAAAACGGCCTCGCCATATGCCAGCTACCCCGGCAATATGCATATCCAGAATGCCAGAGAGATAGCGTTAGGGGAGAAGCCACTGGACACCCTGGGCGTTAAAGCCGTGGATGACAACACCCTGGAAATTCGCCTGACGCAGCCCAATGCGGCATTTCTGGCCATGCTCGCTCATCCTTCTATGGTGCCGGTCGATAAAATCCTTATCAGTCGTTTTGCTGAAAAGTGGACCAAGCCGGAACATATTGTCACCAGCGGGCCCTATAAGCTGAGCGAGTGGGTGGTCAATGAAAAAATTATCGCCCAACGTAATACGCGCTACTGGAACAACAAAGCCACCGTCATCAACACGGTAACGTACCTGCCAATCAGTTCAGAAACCGCAGATGTAAACCGTTATAAAGCGGGTGAAATTGATATCACTAACACTATCCCCGTGAATCAGTTTGCGCAGTTGAAAGCGAGCATGGGCAGCCAGGTGAGCGTCCTGCCGCTGCTTTCCACCTATTATTATGAGCTGAACACCACCAAAGCCCCTTTCAATGATGCGCGTGTGCGCCGGGCCTTAAATATGGCGCTCGACAAGGACATCATTGCTGAGAAGGTTATGGGGCAGGGGCAGCGTCCGGCCTGGCTCATCAGCCAACCGGAGATTGGCGGCGTCACGTTAAAGGCACCGGACTACGCGTCATGGCCGCGGGAAAAACGAATCGAAGAAGCCAGAAAATTGTTGAATGAAGCAGGGTACAACGACGCTCATCCGTTATCGTTTAACTTGCTCTACAACACGATGGAGACTCACCAGCGGCTGGCGATAGCCGTCAGTTCAATGTGGAAGAAAAATCTGGGTGTAGAGGCGAAGCTGCAAAATCAGGAGTGGAAGACCATGCTGGACACCATGCACACCGGTAATTTCGACGCCGTGCGCTACGCGTGGATTGCTGATTACGATGATGCGGTTACCTTTTTAAACAACTTCCGTACCGGTGACAGCGAAAATACGTCGAAATACAGTAATCCGGCGTATGACGAGGTCCTGCATAACGCAGCAAAAGCGAAGGATGTAGCGGAACGGGGGCGGTACTACCAACAGGCGGAAGACATGCTGGCGCAGGATGTCCCGGCTATTCCTCTGTATCACTATGTGCGTACCCATCTTGTGAAGCCCTGGGTAGGCGGATTTGAACCCGATCGGCTGGGACGTTTCTACACCAAGGATCTTTATATCAAGAAGCATGAGGGGTGATGAGACGAGATCGCGTTGATTTAATAGTCAGTTTGTTGTTATTTCAGGCGATTAAATCACATTTGTCGATTTTTCAGGCAAACAGTAAATAACACGCTTTACAGACGTCACCGGGATGTTTATAGTGCGCCCCATACCGGAAGCGTGGCCGAGCGGTTGAAGGCACCGGTCTTGAAAACCGGCGACCCGAAAGGGTTCTAGAGTTCGAATCTCTACGCTTCCGCCAAATCGTACAAAGGGCCTACCACTTGGTAGGCCCTTTGTTTTTTGGCTTCCCGGCGCGATTAACACCGACAAGCTTCCCATTCTTCAACTATTCTATCCTCTCTCTGTCTCAGCAAGACGCTGCTCATTTCGTTACGCCTGTATAGTGAATCCCTGTTGAAGGCTATTCACGCGCTTAGCAGGGGGGAAACTCACGTATACTCACCCGACGCACATCCCATCTGTTTAATTACTTACGCGAAATCCTGATGAAAACGTTTTACTTGAGCTTTCTGTGCCTGATTTTTCTCGCCATCTTCGCGGGCCTTGCACTCTCTTTGCTCCAGCGGGAGTCGCTGAGCCAGGAGGGATGGTGGTCTGCGCGACGTGATTCTGCGGGGCTGGCTCCCGATGCCCGGCAATATGCGAAGGATGCCATTGTACAGGTCTATGCCGCACCGACATGGGGCTGGAAAGGAGTGGTCGCGGTACATCCGTGGATTATCTTCAAGCGCGCCGGAGAAACAGCCTATCACCGTTACGAGGTGATTAGCTGGGGGGCGGGAGATAAAGTGCGCCACAATCGTCATTCACCGGATGGTTACTGGTACGGCGCAAAACCGCGACTGCTGGTGGCCCATCGCGGGCCGGAGGCCGAAGCGATGATCCCGCAAATTGAAGCGGCCATTGCGTCTTACCCCTGGCCCACCACGTATCACGCGTGGCCGGGGCCTAACAGTAATACTTTTATCGCTCACCTCGGGCGAGAAGTGCCGGCTCTCAAACTGGATATGCCCGCCAATGCGGTAGGTAAAGATTTTCGCTCATTGCTTAACCCTGTTGGCCTGCCGCCATCAGGGCGCGGGGTCCAGATGTCGCTGCTGGGCGTGGCGGGCATGACCCTGGGAGCGGAAGAGGGGATCGAACTCAACGTACTCGGACTGAACATGGGGGTAGGGTTTTCACCGTTACGCCTGCGGCTGCCTTTTATTGGTGGGCCTGGGCGCGACAATTTGCAGAAAAATTCCTCAGAAAGTACGCCATAAAAGAGCGAAACCGAAAGGACAGTGCAAGCGCATAACGACACACGTCCGTACTCACCTTCCTTTATGGGTGAAAATAATGGGCTGCTGAACAGTTCGCAGCCCATAAAAAGCTGGTGCGGTCAGCCACGCCCCACAAATGGCATGGTTGTCGCCATTACAGTGATGAACTGAACGTTGGTATCAAGCGGCACGCCCGCCATATAGACCACGCTGTTGGCCACCTGCGAGACATCCATCATCGCTTCGACAACAACCTCCCCATTGGCCTGTTTCACCCCTTTTGCCATCCGCTGAGAAAGCTCGGTGTGCGCATTGCCAATGTCAATTTGACCACAGGCGATGCCATATTTGCGACCATCCAGCGAGATGCTCTTCGTCAGGCCAGTGACACCATGTTTGGTGGCCGTGTAAGCCGCGGAATCCGGGCGCGGGGCATGGGCTGAAATCGAACCATTATTGATAATACGTCCGCCCTGTGGAGATTGTTCTTTCATCAGGCGGAAAGCGCCCTGTGCGCAAAGAAACATTCCCGTCAGATTAACATCTACCACCGTCGTCCACTTCTCATAGCTCAACTCTTCAAACGGGATGCCCGGGAAGTTGGTGCCCGCATTGTTGAACAGTACATCAAGATGACCGCATTTTTCTTTAATCCGGGTGAACAGCGCCGCCACAGAATCTGGTTGAGTGACATCCGTGGGCACCACCATTGATTGCGCCCCGTCGCCCAATGCGGAGACGGTCTCAAGCAAGGGTTCCAGACGGCGTCCGGCAAGCACCACAAAATACCCGGCATGGGATAATGCAATGGCAGTGGCTCTGCCAATCCCGCTGCCTGCGCCCGTTACCAGCGCAATTTTCGTTGAATCGAACATTGTAAATTCCTTCTGCTAATCCCGTTGTCAGTAAAGTAAGGATACCCGCCTGCTTAGCTTGTCAGGCTGGCGTCCGGCCGCTGTCCACTCAGCGCCTGCGCCAGGCTTGCCAGTACCATTTCGCCCATTGCCGTGCGCGTCTCAACCGTGGCGCTGGCGCGGTGGGCCTGCAGAACGACATTGTCCATGCCGAGGAGCGGGGCAGGGACGTTTGGCTCGTCAACGAAGACATCCAGCCCTGCGCCCTGAATACGTCCTGCCACCAGCGCGTCAACCAGATCGGGTTCATTGACCAGTTTTCCGCGAGCGATATTAACTAAAAAGCCGTGCTCACCGAGCGCATTAAGCACGGCTGCATTGACGATGCCTTCGGCTTTATCGGCAGATGCGGAAAGAATCAGAGCGTCACTCTGGGCGGCCAGCGCCTGCAGATCGGCAATGAACGGGTAATCAAGATCGGTCATTGGCTGGAGGTCGGTATAGGCAATCGGGCAACCAAACGCAGAAGCGCGGGTAGCAATGGCGCGGCCCACGCGGCCCATGCCGACAATGCCGACGCGCATGCCGCTAAAACGGCGGGAAAGCGGAATGGCGCCGGGATGGGGATTTTTCGCCCACTCGCCATTACGTACCACGCGATCGCCAGAGCAAATGCCCCTGCAGGCTGCAATCAGCAGGCCGATTGCCAGGTCAGCCACGTCCTCCGTCAGGGCGCCCAGGGTCGCCGTGACATGGATATTACGCTGACGGGCATAGTTCAGATCAACGGCATCAACGCCGACGCCATTGATAGCGACCACTTCCAGCGCGGGCAGTTTTTCCATCAATGCATTGCTGATGCCGGTATGGCCGCCTGAGACAACGCCACGAATGCTGTTGCCGTACTCTTTAATAAAAGCATCTTTGTCTTCAATTTCAAAGTAACGGTACACGGTATACAGGGCGTTCAGTTTTTCGCTAATCGCGGGAATCAGAATAGGGTTTAGCTGCAGGATGCTGGGTTTCATAGCGTTATTTCCATAGTTGCGGCCAATGAGTGGCGAGCTAATGTCGAGATACGGCGTAAAGATGTAATGCTGGTTAACCGAGGCGCCTCTCCAGTATTTCAATGGAGATATTCTGCGGCCCACGGATAAAGCAGCCACGCACACCGGGGCGAATCGTAATGGGCTCCTGGGTGAAAATGACCCCTTTGCTTTTTAATTCGGCGGCGATGTCGTCCAGGTTATCGACAGTCAGGCCGAAATGATCCAGCCCCTGATAAGGTGGAAGTGGAGGGGGAGCCACACCGTCACCCTCCGTCACCGGGGCGATAAAGATATTGATGCCCGCCAGGCGCACATCGACTTTGCCGGGCTTACGAATAATTTCTGCGCCAAGGCAGCGCGCAAACCAGGCCGCAGTCTCTTCAGGAGCGGGACTGCGTAGCTGTAAATGATCCCATGTGTATTTAGTCACGCGTGTTCCTCTTTGTCAGTCATCCCAGCCTGAACCGTCCGTTGTAAAGCCGTTTCGTGACGGTTCAGGCTAGAAAATCAATGTATTGATCAATGCTTGCCTGTTGCCAGCAACCACACTCGATGCTGGCAACATTTCATTAATCCATCTCAATGCGGGACAAAGGTCCCAGCAGGAAGGAATAGGCAAATGCACCAATTAAACACATAATTCCCATCATGTTCAGTGCCCAGAAGAATTGACCGGTAACATGGAGAATATAACCAATCATGATTGGCGTAGTGACGCCGGCAATATTTGCCGCAAGACTGGTAATACTACTGGTTAATCCAATGTACTGACGTGGGGCTATTTCTGATACAGCAGCCCAGGATGATGAGCCTACGCCCTGAGCAAAAAATGAAATGGTTAAAATAACGATGATTAACTCATTTGAGGTCACAAAGTTAACCAGTAAAATAGATGATCCCAGTAATGTTCCGATAATCAATGGTGCTTTACGCGCCACCGACATCGAATAACCACGGCGAATAAAGAAATCTGAGAAAAATCCCGCTAACAATATTCCCGCGGTTGCGCCGAGGAAAGGCAAAGCCTGAAATATGCCGACTTTGATCATCGTCATCTGGCGCTCTTCAACCAGGTACGTCATAAACCAGGTGGTGAAAAATACCAGAATCGCGTTATTACAGAATTTACCCAGGCAAATGGCCAGAATCTGGCGATGCTTCAACAGACGGAGCGCATTTTTCCAGTCGAAACGGTCGCGTTCCTTTTTACCAACAAGGCCACCGCCTTCCTGGATATGCTTTAATTCGGCTTCGTTAACCGCACGGTGATTGAGCGGGTCGCGGTACCAGATGTACCACAGAATCCCAAACAGTACGCCAGCACCACCGGTTAAATAGAAAGCAGAGCGCCAGCCAAAACCGTTTGCAATCCACAGCAGCAGGCCGGTAAATAATGGTGTGCCAATATATTGGCCCATGACGTAGACGCTGGTGGCAAAGCCACGCTCTCCGGTCGGGAACCACATGGTGACCGCGCGGGCATTGGAGGGAAAAGCGGGGGCTTCAAGCGCACCAATTGCCAGGCGAGAACCAAACAGCATATTGAAGCCGCTGGCGACCCCCTGGGTCATGGTCGCCAGTGACCAGGTGATCAGTGAAAAGGCGTAGGCAATGCGCGAACCCAGCACGTCGGCAATAATCCCACCGGGGATAAGTGCGATAGCATAGGTCAGGCCAAATGCCGCAAAAATTTGCCCCATCTGTACTTTATCCAGCGCCAGATCTTTACTGATAAAAGGGGCCAGAATACCCAGACTCGATCTGTCGACAAAATTGATAATCGTGGCACATAAAATCAGCGCTAGCATATAATAGCGAATGCGCGTGGCTTTCTTTTGCGGAACCGCTCTGGCATCTATTGATGCCTCGCTAAGCTCTTGTTGTTGCGTATGATTCATATTTTTCGTCCTTCATGGATTTGTAGGTATACGTTATATTTACCAACCCTTTTATCCCGGCTGATAATTATTTTGTAAGGTGTCTTTCGACCAGTTGCCCATAGATTTTTTTGTGAGCTGCGGTTCAGTGAATAAAAAATCCAACGCGTTTCCTTGACGGATCGTAAAACCCGTGCGAACACCCTTTATTTTTATGTCGATCCCGCTGCGTGCTATTCATGCAATTCTTATGGGGCATCAATGTGTCAGGCTTCACTGCATAAGACGATTGATGAGGGTGACGTTAAAATAACGTATTGTCAGTATCAATCTTGATTAAAATAATCAATGCTAATCTTACCTTTTACTGTTTAGTAGTGTGACGGAAGAGCAAAAGATGGAACGAGTTTATTGACATATTCGAATAACAGATTAGCGGAAAAACCTGATGGCCTTCCTGCCAGGACGAACATTAAACGCAGAAGGTCATGTTGAACACTGCAAAAAATAAATCTGCAATTATGCGATCTCTCTATCAGTTGATTTTAACAATCAATCTTGATTGGAAAAAATCGCAATTATAGAGTGGCGAGATTCGGTTCGATCTACCCCAACGCGCGGCATGATGAGCACCCGAAGGCCGCGTCAGTCTCGTCACGAAAGGAAGCCAATGCGTTACCGAGTGCGCAATGGCACATGGGAGGGTACAGGAATGGCATATTCATCCGCAGCAAGCGCCGGCACGTCATCCGCACGGCAATTCAGCATCGGTTTTGAGGGGGCAATGTCGAGTTCGCAAGGCATTGGCGTACAGGAGATGGTGCGCGTAGCCCGGCAGCTGTCAGAAGGTCGTTTTGAATTTACGCTGTTTCCCGCCGCGCAACGGGGCAGTGGCCCGCAGATGGTCGAGATGACGCAGCAGGGCAAACTGGATATCTTTCTGGGCGGCGCAGGTTACTTCGCCTCACTCGATAGCCGTATCAACGTGTTTGATATTCCCTATCTGTTTGCAAACGTCACGCAGGCATATCATGTGATGGACAGCGACTTTGGTCGCGAAATGCTGGATGTGCTCGACAGACATGCGCTAAAAGGGTTGAGCTTCTGGGAAAACGGCATCCGCTCTTTTACCAATAATGTGAAACCTGTGTACCATCCTGATGATTTAAAAGGATTAAAAATCCGCACTATGCCGGGAAATCAGGTCCATGAAAGGCTTTGGCAGGCGGCAGGGCTGGAAACCATGCCATTACCCTCCGGTGAGATTTATGCCGCTATCCAGAACGGCAACATCAACAGTCAGGAACACCCCATTTCCGTCATCTATGCGCGAAAATTTTATGAAGTCCAGCGTTACCTGTCGCTGACCCGTCACCTGTATGGTCCGCTTATCCAGGTCATTAACCGCGACCGGTTTAATGCCATGGCGAGCGAGGAACAAGACATTATAATGAAGGCTTCCCTTGCCGGCGCCGTGGCCACACGTCAGTTCTCTAATGAAAATGAAGCTGCTTTCCTCGAGGAGATGAAACAGGCGGGTTTAGAGGTGAATGAGGTGGATCCCAGGGCGTTCAGGGAGGCAATGAGGCCTGCGATTGAGCGCGATTTCATTGCGCAAAACGGCGATCTGTGGCTCAACAAAATCAATGCCATGCTGGGGAAGCCTCTGCCTGAGGAGGGGTAACCCGAACCGCATTGTTTAACGCAGAGGTCGACAGACCGTGATTCACCCCTGGCAGAGCACTACCCGGACGGACGCATGCAACCAAAAACGAAGCTAACAGCCTGGCTCACGCTGGATGAAGTTCAGGAATTTCTCGGTGTTCGGGCGCAAACCATTTATGCCTATGTCAGCCGGGGGCTGATCGCCTCTCATCCCGATCCGCAAAACACCCGACGCAGCCTCTACAGCGCAGAGAACATCCAGAGCCTCAAGCAGAAAAAGCAGCAGGGCCGCAAGCGGGAAACGCTTGCGGTCAATACCCTTTTTGGCAATGAGCCCAGCATTCCGACCGCGATTTCAACCTTTTCCAAAGGGCATCTGTACTATCGGGGCAAAGATGTCATCGCATTTGCGGAATATGCCACGCTCGAAGAGACGGCCCGCCTGCTCTGGAGCGCAGAAATTAGCGCCGGGTTTTCTGTTCCAACCCGAGATTACCCGCACGCGGCACCTGAGCGTTCTCATGCCTTTATTGCACTCGCTACCGCCACGGCAACGGGGCATTCAACGCACGGTCGTACCGCCAGGGTGTTGCATGCGGAGGCGGCGACGCTGGTGGGGCATCTGGCCGCTACCTTTGGTGCAGAAAACCATCCCGAGATGTTAATTCACCAGCGTCTTGCCCTGGGGTGGGGAGTGAATGAAGAGGTGGCAGACATTTTACGCAGAGCGATGGTGCTGCTGGCCGATCATGAACTCACCAGCTCCGCCTTTGCCGCGAGGATCGCGGCCTCAAATGGTGCTTCGCTGCCTGCCTGTTTGCTTACCGGACTGGCCACCTTCACCGGCCCGTTGCATGGCGATGCCACTCAGCGCGTCAAAGCGCTATTTGATGAGGTCGAGCGTTCCAGTGCCGATCAGGTAGTGAACCGCTATCTCTCCTCCGCGCTCCCGATACCGGGGTTTGGTCATCATCTTTATCCGGACGGTGACCCACGAGCGGTTGCGCTGCTGGCGCGTTTTGAGCCACCGGAAGAGATCGCCAAATTCATCGAAAAGGTGATCACCCTGACCGGACTACTGCCCAATATTGATGTGGTGCTCGCCGCGCTGGTGACCCGCTACCGCTTGCTTGGCGATGCGGCGTTCGCGCTCTTTTCAATTGCCCGTAGCGTAGGCTTACTGGCGCATGCGATGGAACAGATCGGCACCGGAAAAGTGATTCGACCGCGCGGCCGCTACGTGGGGCCGGAACTGGAGTGAGCCGTGAGTCATTATGACCGAAACGTACAGTTTTAATGCCAGTCCGCTCTTGGGTAAATAAGCGTTTGAAAATACTGTTTAATTTTCTCGGCGTTAAGGGCGTGGGGCCATTGCCACCGCGCCCCCTTTTCCAATCAAAGCGAATAGCGTGACGCCGGTTTCCCGTTTCGCGATGCACTGAACAGCGCCAGCCGCGCCTCTTCCCACGACTGCCAGAGCCGCAGGTCCTCCACCGGAGGGAGGGTCACTGATTCACCGCGATCCCAACCCACCAGGGCCGCATCCACTAATGCTTCGGTCGTCATGACCGATCCTTCCGGCAGCTGTTCCAGAGTGATATTCGAGTGGTCCCAAATCTCTGTCGCGGTGGCGGCAGGCAGCACCGCCTGAATGCGGACGCCGGTCTCGGCAAACTCTTCCTGCAAACCCCGTGTGAAGTTAAGCACCCAGGCCTTGGTGGCGCTGTAAACGGCGCTACCCGCGCGGGCATGAAAAGCGACCACCGAGGCGATATTGATGATGCTCCCCTGGTTACGCTCCACAAAGCGCGGCAGTACTGCGAGGGTTAAGCGCATCAGCGCCGTTGTGTTAAGGGTATTGATGGCTTCGTGGGCTGCTGCATCGCTGGCTAAGAAGGGGGCGAGGTTGGCGGCACCCGCGTTGTTCACTAACACATCAATGGCCCTGGTTTGACGCAATATCTCCTCAATCGCGCCAATCCCTGCCGCAGTGGCGAGATCCGCTGACTGAACGGTGATACCTACGCCGTAGCGCTTCGTGAGCGCCTCTGCCAGCGCATGGAGTTTTTCCGTGCGCCGTGCCACCAGAAGAAGGTCATACCCCCGGGCGGCAAATCTGTCTGCATAGACGGCCCCAATACCGGAAGAGGCGCCGGTGATAAGCGCAGTTGAACGTTGTGCAGCCATGGTGTTACCTCATTGCGTAGAATGGTTTTATAATGAAACTAAATTCAGCATGAGATATTTAGTTTTATAATGCAACCAAACAGGGCGGCAAATCGTGCGCTTAACAGAAAGTGGATGTTAACGTTATGCTTTATCGGTGCCCGGCAGGCGAGGCGTAACCTCTTCAGGGCGTAGGGTGCGGCCATCTTCAGCCATCAGTTTTAGCGTCTTGAGGGGGCGACGCGACTGGGTATCGACCAGCACGGTGCTTAACTCATCGCTGGCATAAAGGTAGTGATTGCCCCACTGAGACAGGGCAACCAGCACGGTTTGCAGCGCCCGGCCTTTCTCGGTTAAGCCGTACTCCTGCCATGCGCTGCCATCCGAGGCGGGTTGCATCTGCAAAATACCTTCGTCTACCAGCAGTTTTAAGCGGGTGGTCAGCATATTTTTGGCGATGCCGAGGCTCTTCTGAAACTCGCCGAAGCGCGTCACGCCGCGCAGGGCATCGCGAACAATCAGTAAAGACCACCAGTCGCCAATGATATCCAGAGAGCGGGCGACAGGGCAGGTACTGGCTTCGAGACGGGTGCGTTTCATAAATCCTCCGGTTAGTGGTTTTATTATAAAACTACTGAGCGGTTCAGGGATACCCGAACCTGCGTGCGGCGTCACGAATGTGCGTCGGCTCCCGGCAAACCATCACAAATCTGTCACACTTTCCCTTCACCACTATCAGGATGAGGAAATCAGGATGAAGTATTCACTCTGGACGCTTGCAGTTGCCGCCACGTTCCCCTTTGCTGCAGGAACGCAGGCGCAAACGACGCCACCGGGCTATCAGCTTGAGCAAGTACTGATCATGAGTCGCCACAATCTGCGCGCGCCTCTGGCCAATAATGGCAGCGTGCTCGAACAATCCACCGCCAAACAGTGGCCTGAGTGGGACGTGCCGGGTGGGCAATTGACCACCAAAGGCGGGGTTCTGGAAGTGTACATGGGCCATTACATGCGCGAGTGGCTGGCAGAAAATAAGCTGGTGACGTCCGGTGAGTGCCCGACGCCCGGTGCGGTTTACGCCTACGCCAACAGCCTGCAACGTACCGTCGCCACAGCGCAATTTTTCATTACCGGCGCGTTTCCTGGCTGTGATGTCCCCGTCCATCATCAGGAAAAGATGGGCACCATGGATCCTACCTTCAACCCGGTGATAACCGAAGGTTCCGCCGCTTTTAGTGAGCAGGCAGTGAAAGCTATGGAGACCCAACGTCAGCACGATTCCCTCAACGAAAGCTATCAGCTGCTGGAGAAAATCACTCAGTTTAACGAGTCACCCTCCTGCAAAGAGAAACAGGTTTGCTCTCTTGCCAGTGGTAAAGATACTTTCAGCGCCAAAGTGCAGCAGGAGCCTGGCGTCTCCGGGCCGCTGAAAGTGGGTAACTCACTGGTCGATGCGTTCACGTTGCAATACTACGAAGGCTTCCCGCTGGACCAGGTGGCCTGGGGCGAAATTAAGTCTGACCAACAGTGGCGAGTGCTGTCGAAACTGAAAAATAGCTATCAGGATTCGCTCTTTACCTCGCCGGCAGTGGCGCAAAACGTGGCAAAACCGTTGGTGAAATACATTGATAAAACCCTGGTCACCGATGCGGCAAACGCCGCCAAAATCACCATTATGGTTGGGCATGACTCCAATATTGCCTCCCTGTTGACGGCGCTCGATTTCGCGCCATATCAGTTACATGACCAGTATGAGCGCACACCGATCGGCGGCAAAATTGTCTTCCAGCGTTGGAACGATCCGGCGGCGAAGCGGGAGTTAATGAAAATTGAGTACGTTTATCAAAGCAGCGATCAACTGCGGAATGCCGAGGTGTTAAGCCTGAAAGCACCGGCGCAGCGGGTCACGCTGGCGTTGAAAGGATGCCCGATAGACGATAATGGTTTTTGTCCGCTTGAGAAATTTAATACGGTTTTAAACGCGGCGGCGAAGTAAGAAAAGCCCCCGCAGAACGCGGGGGCAACACGGATTAGACGTTTTTACGCTCGATGGTTTGTTCACCCCAAAACAGCGAGTCTTTGTCGGTTTTATCAAAGGCGCGCACCAGCACTTCATCGCTGCCTTCTTCCCAGATTTTCTCTGCCAGCACCTCGTCATACTCCGCCACTTCGAAAATGGCTTCGGCAATTTCCGGCGAGGTATTACGCAAGCTGGCCCATTCCCCAACGCGATGTGCTTTTGCTTCTTGAGTTGGCATATTAATCCTCCTGTAGAACATTAGCCTTTGAGTTTGACCGCCAGACCGGCGACATATTCCCCTTGATACCGGGCGATGGACAGCTCTTCCTGGCTTGGCTGCCGTGAGCCATCGCCCCCTGCAATGGTGGTCGCCCCGTAGGGCGTGCCGCCGCGAACCTGTGACACATCGAACAGCTCCTGGGCAGCATAACCAATCGGCACAATCACCATCCCATGATGTGCAAGGGTAGTCCATGTAGAGGAAATCGTGTGCTCTTGACCACCACCGGTTCCGGTGGAGCTGAATACGCTGGCGAGTTTGCCGTAGAGCGCGCCGGAGGCCCAGAGCCCCCCCGTTTGATCGAGGAAGGTTCGCATTTGCCCGGACATGTTGCCAAAGCGAGTCGGCGTACCGAAGATAATCGCGTCGTATTCCGCCAGCTCTTGCGGCGTGGCAACGGGCGCAGTGTGGGTTTTACCCCCTGCTTTGGCGTAAGCTTCGGCGGACATGGTTTCAGGCACCCGCTTAATCACTACGTCCGCCTTGTCCACCTTGCCTGCGCCTTCTGCAATGGCCTGAGCAAGGGTTTCGACGTGTCCATACATGGAGTAGAAAAGGACCAGGATCTTTGCGCGACCGGATTCGGAATTTTGCATTTTTCAACCCTTCGTTGCGATGAGAACTTCATTGAGTGTAGCAAACGAAAATTCTCGCCTCGTATGCAGAGTGCCACAACATCCATCACGAAGGGTTAATTCAGACTAATGGCCAGGCGTAAATTCGAAACGGGCGACTTCCAGAAAGCCTGCCTGCTGAATAGCCTGCGACAGTTCATGGTAATACGCTTCCAGACCATAGGTTCTGACGGCTTCCAGGGCGGTGCGGATGGGGGCGCAAAAAATTTCTGCGTTGCCGGCTGCCACCTTTTTGTTGTTAGGGGGTAGTTCGCCCGTTATCGCCTTGAACCAGGTACGGGCTGAGCCCTTAAGTGCACCGGGCGCTTTAGCGATATCTTTATAGCCGGTGAGAATGTTCATGGTCGGGAATTGATTTTGTTCGACGGCAGAAGCCATTCGCTCAACGAACTGCTGGAACTGGTCAAAGGAGCGAAGATCTTCCACTCTTGGCGCCGTCGATTTGCGATTCTTATTGCCCAGTTTACTGGCTGGCTGCTTTATTTCATCAAAGTGGGTCGATTTCACTTTATCCAGTTGCAAATCAAAAAGAAGATTGCAGTGGATACGGCGTTCTTTGACATCCACAAAAGTCTCAAGAAATTCTTTAATAAAGGCGACGATGGGCAGATCGTACATCTCATTATTAATAAGCCACTGTTCACGAAGAAAACGTCCAGGCTCAGGGTACCAGGCGGGTTTTTCACTGACTGTAGTCATTTTACCTTTGCCGTCGAATTCAATGAACTCAGCGCCATCAGCAAGGGAAAAGCAGCAGTTTTTTAGCTTAGGTAACGGCGAACCCGCTGCGAAATCAATGGTGCCAAGCAGCCAGTCCACAACCGTTTGTGAAATCGAAAAGGTAGTGTCGTTGTCTTCGCGGATGACGGCGCTAAGGTCGGCAGGCGTGTTAACCCCGGGACGGATGCCCGTGATTTGTAGGAAGATATGAGGCATTTTATAGTTTTCCTGTTGTGTTTACCCCGCCTATGCTAGCACAGGAGAAGTCAACAGGGCATTAACAACAAGTGTTGCATCAGTCCATGATAAGACAGTGCACTATAAAATGATTAATTCGACAGCTTACAGACCGCCAGTCTGACAGTCTGTAAGGACGTTGTTTACTTCATGTAGCCCATAAATCTCCCAGACTGCATGAGCGCTACTTTGCCTGATTTATAGACAATTAAGGTGTTTAACCCCTGGCTGTAGGTCAGATTACCCTGATCGTTAGCATCCAGTGCTGCCGGTTTACCGTCGACGTAAACCTGTTGCCCGCGAATGTTAACCGTCAGGCCATAGCCCTTGAGCGTGCGCGTTTTTGTAGACTGCGAGGCGTGAGCAGCCCCAGGCTGGGCTGGGGAAGCGGCATAGGCCAGCATCGAGAGTCCGTACGCCGTCAAACCGAGCAGAATAAGTACCCCAATATTGAGGCGTTTATACGTTCTGGTCATGGTAATTAGTCCTCGCTATGGTGAGAAGAGTGATGTTTTTTACCCGACAGATCGACCGCTGCGGCATTACGGTAGGCCTGCGCCATAGCCTGATCGTTGATGCCTTGTTTACGTGACTGTTCAACCTGGTAACAGGTATCGCGGGAGATGCCTTGCGCTTCGCATTCATGCATGCGATCGGCTGAGGATTGGCACCCTGTCAACAGGCCGCTTGCAACCACGAAGACCCAGAAAAATTTTTGCATGTCATTACCCCTGTTCAAATAACGCTGTCGCAACCTGGGCCGAAGCTCGCTGTTGCAAATTAGAAAAGCGATTGTCGATTTCGCCTCGGGCGTTCAGCGTGGTCTCTTTTAAGAGGTTCATTCAGCGCCTTGCCTCAAAAAGGGCGCCGGAGCGCCCTGTTAATCTACCGATCAGAATGAAAATCAGAAGTCGCCGGAAAAACCAACGGAAGCCATATAGCCGCCATCCATTGAGGTAGATGCCTGCACGGTGGCAGCCGTGTGTTCGGTGAAGCCATGAGAAAGACCGCCAGCCAGTGCCGCACCCTCGCCGTTTGCCGTGCCCACTGACAGCGCATAGGCATCGTTAGAGTGATAGTGAAGACCGGTCATCGCCGCCGCGTTATTAAGACCTTTTTTCAGATCTTCGCGGGTGTCATCAATGCGTTTCGCGTTGCGGTCAATGCGTTGGCTGTTGTTGTCGATACGTTGGGTGTTAGAGGAAATCGCTGCCGCATTGTGATTAATCGCGACGGCTTCGCGCTGGATAAATTCACCCTGTACAGCCTGTTCGGAACGCACACCCCGGATAGCGGTTTCGTTGGCCGCCACTTTTTTCTGCGTGGTGGTATCGGTTTCTACCTTCGTAACAACGGTGGTTACCCCGTCTTTACCCTGTACGCCCTCTTTGCCGTCAACACCATCGCGGCCGATAACCGCCGCGACGTGCTGGTTCGCAGTACGCTCACGGTTGGCCTGCGCCATTTCGTCACCCTGCAGTTTTGCCGCGTTGGCACTGATGTTCACACGATCTTCATCAATGCGCATGTTAGTAATCTGAATCTGCCCGGTCTGAACGTCGTTGGTACGATCCTGCCTGGTAAGGGCAGCGGTGTTGGTTTTTACCTGATCCTGCGTTGCGGTGTCGGTTTCGACTTTAGTGGTGGTGATGCCATCTTTGCCGTTAAGACCATCTTTGCCATTTAGACCGGCGACGCCCTGAATGCCCTGAGCACCGTCTTTGCCGTTAAGACCATTGATGCCGTCCTTCACGCTGTTGGCATGATCAATCGCCGCCGACAACTGAGCCTCACGACGAGCCGTATCGTTGTTACCTGCATCCAGGTGAGAAGAACGGTCAATAAAGGGGGTAGCGGTAGCGCTGGCATGTGACAGCACGCTCTGAGTTGGGTGTTGGTCAGCAGTACGGTTTTGATTATCAATCGTTTTCTCGATACCCACCAGACGATTCACCTCTTGCATGTGCGCTTTGATGCGTGCAGCGTCGCTTTCAGCCTGGTAGTTAGAGTCAAGGTGCGTTGACAGGTCAAGAATTCCGGTCGCTGGGCGTTGAGGTTGAAGGGTAACAACCATGGATTGACCTACCGTTTGGGCTGTTGCCGGGCCGCGTGAATACTCCGTATGTGCACCCTCTTGATAGTCGTTGGTATAACGCGTCTCCTGAGAATAGTCATACTGACGAGCCTCTTTTTGCGTCTGAGCATCCAGGGTGGCCCACATGGAGCGTCCTTCTGCAAAAGTAATTCTGTGAGAGGCAAGGCCATCTACGAGGTCGATTGCCTGATTGATATCAGCGTATACAGGCGCAGACAGGGTAAAAGCGGTGGTTACTGCCAGAGCGATAATAGTCTTACGGTTAGTATTCATTTTTCAACATTCCAACAGATTCGTTAAGATTAAATGTCTTTAATAAGGCTTATCTAAGCCTTCGATGTCGCGAATCCTACTCTTGAAATAGATTGAATCAAGACTTTTTTGTGATAATTGTCACACAATAATATAAGATTTTGAAAAACAGATGAAAATACTTTTCTCATTTACACTTCTTTAGACTAAAAATAGTTTTGTTACTTTAAGGGAGTCTTCAGGCAGCAATCAGGTACTTGAATAGCGGGGAGGGTTGAGTGGGCAATCATCAGGTTGTCTTGGCTTACTCTAATTTTCGTACGAAAGTGTATTTTTTGACTGCTTAAGTCTTTTTGTTGTCTTTTATGGGGCATAAAATGTCCTGTGGCGGTTAATGCCCGCGCTTAAAACCCATGGCTGACTGCGAGAAAGCGGCAGGTATGAACAAAGCGCCCCGTGATAATGAGGGCAAAAATAACAGTTGGGCTGTTGCAAATTGACACATTTTTAACGCAGCCGTTTTCTTAATACATCAGAGCGGCTTATTAATTTTCAGTTTGGATATTCACGCATTTGTGCAGATTTGGTGTTGCAGAATATTACGATCCACTGGCTGAATAGCCCGTGTTCACTAAGATTAGATCCACGTGTCGCAGCCAATGGCTCTGCCATCGCGGCACGCGGTGAAAGATTCCTCTTTTACTGAATGCAATATGATGACTAATGTTTCACACAACCGGAGGTTCGAAATGGCAAACCATCGTGGTGGTTCAGGTAATTTCGCTGAAGACCGTGAAAGAGCATCAGAAGCAGGTCGTAAAGGTGGCCAGCACAGCGGGGGGAATTTCAAAAATGATCCTCAGCGCGCCTCAGAGGCTGGTAAAAAAGGGGGCAAAAGTAGCCATGGTAGCAGCCGCAGCAGTTAGCGTTGCCGCACCCTGGTGACGACGTTTTTTTGCGTCGTCAAACAGCCGCCGGGCTTACCCCCGGCGGTTTTTTTATGGGACTTACAGTTGAACAAAAGTGTGCGACAACGCACACTAACGGTTTACGTTAACCGGTCAGTAACATGCGTGCCTCTCGTTTAAAGTTTTCCATTTCACCACAGGAATCCCTGCTGATCCTCATCACCATGTTCTGGGGCGGTACGTTTCTCGCCGTACAGTATGCGGTCACGCTGAGCGGTCCCTTCTTCTTCGTCGGCCTGCGTTTTGCCACGGCGGCGTTGGCGGTCGCGCTGTTATCCCTCAACGTGTTGCGCGGTATCACCTGGCTTGAGGTTAAAGCGGGGGTGGCGATAGGCATCTCTATTGCGCTGGGTTACAGCCTGCAGACCTGGGGACTCCAGTCAATCTCCAGCAGTAAATCGGCCTTTATTACTGCGATGTATGTTCCGCTGGTGCCGCTTCTGCAATGGTTGTGTCTGGGCCGCATGCCTGGGTTGATGTCCTGCACAGGCATTGTGCTCGCCTTTATTGGCCTGATTTTGCTCGCCGGGCCGGAAGACAACATGCTCGCGCTCGGGGAGGGCGAATTGATAACGCTGGCCGGTGCACTGGCGATTGCCGCGGAGATTATTTTGATCAGCGCCTGGGCTGGTAAAGTGGATGTGCGCCGCGTGACGGTAGTGCAACTGCTCACCGCCTCGGTGGTGGCATTCAGCTGCATGGCGCCGGCGGGTGAATCCATTCCTGAATTGTCACCTTCTCTACTACTGGTCGCAGCAGGTCTGGGGATTTTTAGCGCGATTATTCAGGTCACCATGAACTGGGCGCAGCGCAGCGTGTCTCCCACCCGCGCCACGGTTATCTATACCGGAGAGCCCGTCTGGGCAGGGATCTTTGGTCGACTGGCAGGGGAGCGCTTGCCGGCGCTCGCCCTCCTCGGCGGGGCGTTTATCGTGGCCGGTGTGCTGGTGAGCGAACTGAAACTGAAAAAGCGGAAAAAAGCGGCGCTGGATGCTGCGCCGGAAGAGTCCTGATGGCGTTAACACGCCGGGCGGGGAAGAGTGTGGTAGTTACGGTTAAACCACATTAAACCGTCCGGGGCCGGAAGATGGGCAATGTCTTCAATCGTACAAAACAGGATATCGTGCGTACCCACGCTCACCACCTGGCTGATTCGGCAATCGAACGACGCCAGTGCCCCTGCCAGGCGCGGACAGCCGGTTTCACCGGTTTGCCACTGTGCCGCTCCAAAGCGCTCAGCCATTGACGTCTTGCCACCGAACAGGGTGGAGAGCGCCTCCTGACCGGCCGCCAGCGTATTGACACACAGCGCCTGATTTTGACTGAATACCGGCCACACCGACGCGGAGCGGTTGAGACACACCAGCAGCGTCGGCGGTGAATCGGTGACGCTACAGACCGCGCTGGCGGTAAACCCCGCCTGGCCTGCCGGGCCATCGGTAGTGATGATATTGACCGCCGCGCCCACGCAGGACATGGCATCACGAAAATGTTGTTGGCTGATTCCCATCCATCCTCCTTACAGCAGCTGGCAGGCGTCATCAAACGCCAGGCGCGGCAGACGACCAAAGAGTTTACCTTCATCGCCATAGCCAATATTCACCAGCAGAGTGCTGCGATAACCGCTGTCGGCAAAGAAGGTTGCGTCAACGATATCACGATCGAATCCCGACATCGGCCCGGTGTCCAGCCCCAGCGCGCGGCAGGCAAACAGCAGATACGCCGCCTGCATGGCGCTGTTACGAAATGCCGTCTCGTACGCCATCTCGGGGCTGGAGGTGAACCAACTCCGCGCATCACCGTGCGGGAATAACTCCGGCAGACGGTCATAAAACTGCGGGTCCCAGGCGACAATTGCGGTGACCGGCGCACTCAGCGTTTTCTGCAGATTGCCGCCGGAAAGCGCCGGGCGCAGCCTCTCTTTTCCTTCCGGCGTGCGGATAAACACAAAGCGGGCCGGGCTGCAGTTGGCCGAGGTGGGTCCCATCTTCAGCAGATCATAAATTTCGTGCAGTGTGGCATCGCTGATCGTTCTGTCCAGCCAGCCGTTGTGGGTGCGCGCCGTGGTAAACAGGGTATCCCGCGCGCTTTGATTAACGGCTTCACTCATAAATACTCCTTTTGCAACGGTACCGTCGCGGGTAACAGCGTCGTCAGCCCGTCGAGCAGCAGGCCGTTAAATTCATCGCTTTCGCTGACATTACAGGCATGCCCGCCGCGGGCCATGACAATGAGTTCACTCTGGCTAATCGTCGCCTTTAACCTTTGCGAACAGGTCCAGGGCACCAGCATGTCGTCCTGAGAACAGACGATGAGGGTCGGGCAACGGATCAGGTCAGCCGTCGTACTAAAGTCGGCATTTTTCAGGGCCTGCAAACGGCAGCGAAGATTATGCTCACCCTGAAAATGGGCCAGCGCCAGCGCTTCTTCCGCTTCCATTCGTGGTGCGTGGGCAGAAAGCCAGTCCGCCGGGTAGAGAAAAAGCGGCTGCGCCTCGACCCACGCCTGCGGACCACCTGCCAGCAATAATCGTTCGCGAATCTGAAAACAGCGCCGGGTATGCACATCCAGCGACAGCCAGCCATTCACCAGCACCAGGGCGCTGACTGCCTGCGGATAATCCAGCGCAAGCTGCATCCCTACCAGGGCGCCCAGCGCATGGCCAATCACGCAAAACCTGTCGATCCCCGCCTGTTGCAATGCACTGAGCAACTCATTCGCCATATCGCCTATCTGGTAGTTGTCCGGCAGCGTGGCGGGATTGTCGCCGGTGCCGCACTGGTCATAACAGACAACCTGAAACTGTGCCGCCAGGGCGTCACGTTGTGCCAGCCAGTAGCTGCCCGTCCCTCCCAGTCCTGAGATCATCACCACCACGGGCGCACCCGCTCTGGGGGGCGAGGTAAAGGCAAGTTTCATGGTTGCCTCACTTGCCAACATGGGCGACGGTAGCAATCTCGACCAGCGCTTCTGGCTTTACTAGCCCGCACTGAATGCAGAAACGTGCAGGTTTATCGCCGGGGAAAAACTCCGCATACACTTCATTAATCGCGGCGTAATTTTTCCAGTCGGTGATAAAGATGCTGTTGAACGTCACATCCTCCATCGTACCGCCCGCCGTCTCGATAACGGTACGAATCGTCTCGAGGACGTGGCGGGTTTGCGCCTTTGGGTCATCGGGGAAAACCACGTTATTTTGTTTGTCGAACGGTAGCGTACCGGAGACATAGACAATGCCGTCCGCCAGGGTACCCGGGACAAAAGGGGCTATTGGGGTGGTGGTGCCCGGCGGAATAATGACCTGTTTTGGCATGAGCGTGCTCCTAAGCGATTTTCACAAGGTTTTGCGGGGAGAGGGTGGCACAGAAGGTGTCGACGTCACTGACCCAGCCAAAGAATGTTTCGATGTTAAACAGCGCTGCCTGCTGTGCGAATGCCGGGCCAGCCTGATGGGTTGCGTCTTCAAGTACGATGCCGAAATACTCCAGGAAGAAGCCGTCGCGCAGGGTAGACTCCACGCAGACGTTGGTGGCGATACCGGTAAAGACGAGATGGCGGATGCCACGACTGCGTAAAATGCTGTCCAGTGGGGTGTTGAAAAAGCCGCTGTAGCGCGGTTTTGGCAGCACGATGTCGCCATCCTGCGGCACCAGTTCATCCACCAGTTGGTAATCCCAACTGCCTTTGGCCAGCAGCGTGCCCTGAAGCTCAGGCTGTTTACGCATGGTTTTCAGGGCGTTGGATTTGTAGTAGTTGGGCGAACCGGGTCCACCGGCCTCAACGTACTGATCGTCCCAGCCGTTCTGGAACCAGATTACCTGCATACCTGAGGCGCGGGCAGCGGCAACGGCGGTATGGATCTTCGCAATCACCGGGGCGGTGGCAGACACGTCAAACCCGGCGAGATCGAGGTAGCCGCCTTTACTGGCATAGGCATTTTGCATATCCACCACAATCAGTGCGCTCTGGGCAGGCGTGAAGGGGATGGCTTCCGGGCGGGCAGGTAAGGTAATCATTACGCCACCTCCCGTGTTGGCGCAGCAATGTGGTGACGACACTGCATCAGGGGCTGAATGCGCTCGCCAAAATCTTCCACGCCCTGCAGGAAATCATCAAAGGTCAACAGCACACCATCGGTACCCGGCACGGTGGCAACGTCATCCAGCATTTTCGCGACCGTAGCGTAGGAACCGACCAGGGTGCCCATGTTGATATTGACCGCCGACGTCGGGTCTGCCATCTGACGCACGTTGGTGTCGCTGCCGGAGCGGGTATCTTTCTGGCTTTGTTCGGTCAGCCATGACAGGGCTTCATCATCGGCACCGGCTTTGTAATGCTCCCATTTGGCGCGCGCCGCCTCGTCGGTCTCATCGGCGATAATCATAAACAGTACGTAGGAGCCGACATCGCGGCCGGTTTTCTGTGCCGCTTCGCACATGCGCTGGGCGGTGGGGGCAAACGCCGTGGGCGTATTGACGCCTTTGCCGAAACAGAAGTTGTAATCTGCATAGTGTGCAGAGAAGGCCATGCCAGCATCGCTCTGCCCGGCGCAGATCACTTTCATCGGCGTCGACGGCTGTGGGCTAACGCGGCAGTCATTCATGGTGAAAAATTCACCCTTAAAGTCGCTTTTGCCAGTGCCCCATAAATCACGCAATACCTGTACATACTCCGTCAGGTAGTCATAGCGGCGGGAAAAGTACTCGTCGCCCGGCCACATGCCCATCTGCTCATATTCCGGTTTTTGCCAACCGGTCACCAGATTGACGCCAAAACGTCCACCGGAGATCGAGTCAATGGTCGAGGCCATGCGCGCAACAATCGCCGGGGGAAGGGTCAGCGTGGCTGCGGTGGCATAAATCTGTATACGTGAGGTCACGGCGGCGAGTCCGGCCATCAGAGTGAAGGATTCCAGGTTGTGATCCCAGAACTCGGTTTTACCACCGAAGCCGCGCAGCTTGATCATCGACAGGGCAAAGTCGAAGTGGTAGTGCTCCGCCTTTTGTACGATCGCCTTGTTCAGCTCGAAGGTCGGTTTGTACTGGGGCGCATGAGTGGAAATGAGCCAGCCGTTGTTACCAATCGGAACGAAAACACCAATTTTCATCTCGTACCTCGCGTTGTCAGGTGAAGGAGGCGGGGCGCGGCTCAGTGCCGGGTTCTCCGTAGAGCCTTTACGCCTCACGAGAGACGTTTTGCAAAGGGAATGCCAGGTTTGAAAAGTACAGTGTTATCAGTGTGTTAAATAAAAGTTGATGGAATGGAGGTGAAAAAAGTGGACTAAATGGTCAAATTCGGTGCACAAAAAACAGGCATCTCTGCGCTATCGCTGTGCAGAGGTCGAGTCGGTAACCGGCATTTGTTATGCTGAGCGCAAATCAGAAAGGAGAAAGAACATGGCGCAGGATACGGCGAAAAAAACCGGCAAACGCACGCGGGCAGTCAATGAAAAACGCGGGCTTATTCTCGCCGCGGCGCGAGAGACGTTCTCTCTGTACGGCATTCACGGTACGCGGGTGGAACAAGTGGCCGAACGGGCCGGGGTGTCAAAAACCAATTTGCTCTATTACTTTGCGTCGAAAGAAGCCCTGTACCTTGCCGTGTTGCAGGAGATCCTCGACGTCTGGTTGGCTCCGCTTAAAGCCTTTCGCGAAGATCTCGCCCCGCTGGTGGCGATTCGTGAGTACATCCGCTCGAAGCTTGAAGTGTCACGGGATAATCCTCAGGCATCCCGGCTCTTTTGTCTGGAGATGTTGCAGGGCGCGCCGGTGCTCAATGCCGAACTGAGCGGTGCACTGAAAGCGCTGGTAGAAGAAAAGTCGGCGATCATAGCCGGGTGGGTGGCCAGCGGTAAACTGGCCCCGGTTGACCCACACCATCTGATTTTTATGATTTGGGCCTCGACGCAGCATTACGCCGATTTCGCCTCACAGGTGGAGGCGGTGACCGGCAAAACGCTGCAGGATGAGGCCTTTTTCAATAGCACGGTGGAGAACGTGCAGCGGATGATCATTGAGGGCATTCGCCCGCGTTAACTGGCTGGCGGTAACGGGCAGCTCAAATCGCCCTCTTCACACTGCAACAGTGAGGAGAGCCAGGCTTCGCGTTCAATGGTTTTGTCGGCGAGACACTGGTTATGGATCATTGGCTGAACGCTGCCGCCTTCAGTGCCGGAGGCGACAAACGCACAATCGGCGTCGCGCAGTTTAATCCAGCTCTGCTGGGCCTTTTTCATTAACTCACGCTGCTCAGGTGCGGCCCGTTTCAGCGCAACCTGCCAGGTCTGATTAAGTTTTTTATCAGCGGCGTCAAACTGTTGCGCCGTACACATATTCAGCGCCAGCTGGGTATCGGCATTGTCACATTCATCTGCCAGCGCACCGGCACTGGCCAGCAAGGTGACGGCAGCCATCAGGATACGTTTCATCTTCTCTCCCTGTTCTCGGTTCATACGTTACCCCGGCAACGCTGTGCTACCGGGGAATCCGCCTAAGTTTATCCGATGGTCATTAAACTGGCATTACCGCCCGCCGCTGCGGTGTTCACGCTCAACGAGCGTTCAATCCACAAACGTTCCAGCAGAATATTGCGCTCACCGCGGGCGAAGCCCTGTACCGACACGATCGCCCCTTCGCGGGCAGCCACTTTGGTACAGAGTTCACGCAGTTGATCGGAATCCCCATGGTAGATAACAGCATCAAAGGCTTCGGCCATCAGATCGTCCGGGCGCGCCATCGCAATATGGGACGCCAGTTCGTCCGGGAGCTGTTTGAGCAGGTCGCGATGAATACCGTCTTCCGGCCACAGCACTTTGCAGCCGGACGCCAGCGCGGCAGCCAGTTGCACCAGGGTATCTTCGGCGTTATCTGCCACGCACAGTACCCGCTCGCGAGGCAGCAGCGTCAGGGTATTACGTTCACCCGTCGGCCCCGTCAGCACCCGCTGCGTGCCGGCCTGCGCCAGTTCAGCGAATGTCCGGCACGCAGCCTGCAGGTCAGGTTTATCGCCGGCCCACTGGGTGAGAATATCCAGCGGCTTAAGCAGGGCGGTTTTAATTTGCGAATCCGCTGGCGTGAGGCCGTCGTGGCGGGTGAGGGTGCGCAGCACGGCATCTTCCGGGCGGCTGGCTAACAGGCGGTAAAGATAGAGCGGCCCCCCGGCTTTTGGCCCGGTGCCAGATAACCCTTCACCACCAAACGGCTGAACGCCAACCACGGCACCGACCATATTCCGGTTCACATACAGATTACCCACGCGGGCGCTACCGGTCACCTGGCCAATGGTTTCATCGATACGGGTATGCACACCCAGCGTCAGCCCGTAGCCAGAGGCATTGATCTGATTAACCAGCGCAGACAGATTATTGCGGCTATAGCGCACCACGTGCAGGACCGGCCCGAAGACCTCTTTTTGCAGTTCGTCAATGCTGTCCAGTTCAATCAGGGTCGGTGGCACGAAGGTGCCGGTGCGCCATTCACGCGCATCCACGCCATTTTCCTGTACCGCCTGGTATACGGTGCGGCCTTTGGCGCGCAGGGCGGCAATGTGTTTCTCGATATTCTCTTTGGCTTCGACATCAATAACCGGGCCGATATCGGTGGTCAGGCGCCCCGGATTGCCCATCCGGCATTCCGCCATCGCGCCGCGCAGCATTTTCAGCGTGTGGTCAGCCACCTCTTCCTGCAAACAGAGTATGCGTAGCGCTGAGCAGCGCTGCCCGGCACTGTCAAATGCAGAGGCCAGCACATCAATCACCACCTGCTCAGTGAGCGCGGAGGAGTCGACTATCATGGCGTTCATGCCGCCGGTTTCCGCAATCAGTGGCGTCGGACGCCCCTGGGCATCAAGGCGGGTTGCCACGGTGCGTTGCAACAGACTGGCGACCTCGGTTGAGCCAGTGAACATGACGCCGCGCACGCGTTCGTCAGCGGTTAACTGCGCGCCGACGGTTTCGCCACGCCCTGGCAGCAACTGCAACACGCCTGCCGGTACGCCCGCTTCCAGCAAAATGGCGATGCCCTGGGCGGCAATCAGTGGGGTCTGCTCTGCCGGTTTGGCCAGCACCGTGTTGCCCGCTGCCAGCGCTGCGGCTATTTGCCCGGTAAAAATGGCCAGCGGGAAGTTCCATGGACTGATGCAGACCACCGGACCCAGCGGACGGTGGGTAATATTATCGAAATCATGGCGTACCTGACCGGCGTAATAGCGCAGGAAGTCCACCGCCTCACGCACTTCGGCAATGGCGTTGCTGAAGGTTTTACCGGCTTCGCGTACCAGCAGGCCGATGAGCTGCTGCATCTGATCTTCCATCAGCACAGCCGCACGTTCGAGAATGGCGGCGCGCTCCTGTGGCGGAGTCGCAAACCAGATAGGCGCCTGATTCAGCGCATTATCCAGCGCCAGCGCCACCTCTTCTTGTGTGGCTTCCCGGACATAACCGACGATATCCTTCGGTTCTGCCGGGTTAACCACCGGTATCATCTCGCCGTCGGCAACAGGGGCTTCAAGCAGGGGTTTAGCCTGCCATTTTTGCAGTGCGCTGTTGAGCAAGGACGAGGAGAGCGAAGCCAGGCGGTGTTCGTTTGCCAGGTCCAGACCCGCTGCATTTAACCGACCCTGACCGTAAAGTTCACGCGGCAGCGCAATTTTGGGGTGCGGTAAACCGATGCTGCCTTCCTGGTGCGCCATTTTTTCTACCGCACTCACCGGATCGGCGACCAGTTCGTCAATCGGCAGGGTGGCATCGGCAATACGGTTCACAAACGAGGTGTTGGCGCCGTTTTCCAACAGACGACGTACCAGATAGGCCAGTAAGGTTTCGTGGGTACCCACCGGGGCATAAATGCGGCACGGACGGTTAAGTTTGCCGTCGGTCACTTTCCCCACCACCTGTTCGTACAGCGGTTCTCCCATGCCGTGCAGGCACTGGAACTCATACTGGCCCGGGTAGTAGTTCTGGCCCGCCAGATGATAAATCGCCGCCAGAGTGTGGGCATTATGGGTGGCAAACTGCGGATAGATAAGATTCGGCACCGCCAGCAATTTTTTGGCGCAGGCGATATACGACACGTCGGTATACACCTTGCGGGTATAGACCGGATAACCTTCCAGACCTTCCATCTGGGCGCGCTTGATTTCGCTGTCCCAGTAAGCGCCTTTCACCAGACGAATCATCAGGCGACGACGGCTGCGGCTGGCGAGATCGATCAGGTCATCAATCACGAACGGGCAGCGTTTCTGGTAAGCCTGAATGACAAAGCCAATCCCGTTCCAGCCCGCCAGTTCCGGCTCGAAACAGAGTTTTTCCAGCAGGTCGAGAGAGATCTCCAGGCGGTCAGCCTCTTCGGCATCGATATTAATACCGATGTCATATTGACGGGCCAGTAAAGTCAGGGATTTCAGGCGAGGGTAGAGCTCCTCCATCACGCGGTCATACTGCGCGCGGCTGTAGCGTGGATGCAGCGCCGACAGCTTGATGGAAATGCCGGGTCCTTCGTAAATACCGCGTCCGTTAGAGGCTTTACCAATCGCGTGAATGGCCTGCTGATACGAGAGCAAATAGGCATGGGCATCTGCGGCGGTCAGCGCTGCTTCACCCAGCATATCGTAAGAATAACGGAAGCCAGTCTCTTCAAGTTTGCGTGCATTGGCCAGCGCTTCGGCAATGGTCTCGCCGGTTACGAACTGCTCGCCCATCAGGCGCATCGCCATGTCGACGCCTTTGCGGATCAGCGGCTCGCCGCTTTTACCGATGATGCGGTTGAGCGAGCGGGAGAGGCTGGTTTCGTTGTGGGTCGACACCAGTTTACCGGTAAACAGCAGGCCCCAGGTGGCGGCATTCACAAACAAAGACGCACTGCGACCAATGTGTGACTGCCAGTTACCGTTACTGATCTTGTCGCGGATCAAGGCGTCGCGGGTGGCTTTATCCGGGATGCGCAGCAGGGCTTCAGCGAGACACATCAGTGCCACACCCTCTTGTGATGAGAGGGAAAACTCCTGTAACAAGCTTTGCACCATGCCTGCACGACCCGAGGCGGTTTTCTGATTACGCAATTTTTCCGCTAACTGATACGCCAGCTGTTGTGACTTTTGTGCGATGGGCTCGGGCAGGCGCGCCTGTTCAAGCAGCATGGGCACCGCGTCGGTTTCTGGTCGACGCCAGGCGGCGGTAATAGCGGCACGGGTGACGGACTGCGGCAGAATATTTTCTGCAAAATCGAGGAAAGGCTGCGCCGTTTCCTCCACGGGTGTTTCAGTGTCGTCAAAATCGCTCGCGCCATTAATATGCGTGGCGGGCAGCTCCGGGATCATCTCATTGTTTTCCAGCTTTTCCAGGTAACTGAAGATGGCCTGCTTAATCAGCCAGTGCGGCGTGCGATCAATTTGTGCTGCTGCGGCTTTCAGGCGTTCACGCGTTGCGTCATCAAGCTTAACCCCCATGGTCGTGGTGCCCATGCCTTTCTCCTTTGAATTCGTGGTGAGCAGACTATCTATCATGTTGCAACTTTGTGCAACCTTGTTAAATGTGACCTTTATGAGAAGGTCAAATCGAATAATAAGTTAATTGTATGTTACTTAATTTCAGCAAGGTTCTAACGTTAATAGCGCCCGATATTTGCGGTGCTTAACACTTTTATAAGGTGCAACCTTGAAAAGTGTGATTAAGTGCAACCTCTTAAAATTACCCGGTCGTTGCGGGATGAAATTGATGTAAATGCAGTGTTAAATCAATTGTGAATAAGCGAGGCTTCCGGCAGGATACGGGCGCCTTATACAACACACATATCCTCACCGCGTTCCGGTGGTGGAATAAAAGCAGCAAAGACGGCGTTTGCTGACGAATAATCCTGGAGAACTTTTGATGGCAATTAGCACACCGCTGCTGGTGACATTTATTATTTATATCTTTGGCATGATCCTCATCGGATTCTTTGCATGGCGTTCGACGAAAAACTTCGACGATTATATTTTAGGGGGGCGTAGCCTGGGGCCATTGGTCACTGCGCTTTCTGCCGGTGCATCCGATATGAGCGGCTGGCTGCTGATGGGGCTGCCGGGTGCCATTTTTCTTTCCGGGATTTCTGAAAGCTGGATTGCTATTGGTCTGACGCTGGGGGCATGGGTGAACTGGAAGCTGGTGGCAGGGCGTCTGCGTGTTCACACCGAGCACAACAATAATGCGCTGACGTTGCCTGACTACTTCACCGGACGCTTTGAGGACAAGAGCCGTCTTCTGCGCATCATCTCGGCGGTGGTGATTCTGCTGTTCTTCACTATTTATTGTGCGTCGGGCATTGTGGCAGGGGCACGCCTGTTTGAAAGCACCTTTGGCATGACCTACGAACACTCATTGTGGGCCGGTGCTGCTGCGACCATCATCTACACCTTTATCGGCGGGTTCCTCGCAGTAAGCTGGACTGACACGGTGCAGGCCAGCCTGATGATCTTTGCTCTCATCCTGACGCCGGTCATTGTGATCATGTCCGTGGGTGGCTTTGCCGACTCAATGGAAGTGATCAAGCAAAAAAGCATCGAAAACGTCGATATGCTTAAGGGGCTGAACTTCGTGGCCATCATTTCGCTGATGGGTTGGGGGCTGGGTTACTTTGGCCAGCCGCACATTCTGGCGCGTTTTATGGCGGCAGATTCCCACCACAGCATCGTGCATGCGCGTCGTATCAGTATGACCTGGATGATTCTGTGCCTGGCCGGCGCGGTAGCGGTTGGCTTCTTCGGTATTGCCTACTTCAACAACCATCCTGACCAGGCCGGCGCGGTTAACCAGAACGCCGAGCGCGTGTTTATCGAACTGGCGCAGATCCTCTTTAACCCATGGATTGCCGGGATCCTGCTGTCTGCCATTCTGGCGGCGGTGATGTCTACCCTGAGTTGCCAGCTGCTGGTGTGTTCCAGTGCGTTGACCGAAGATTTCTACAAAGCGTTCTTCCGTAAAAATGCCGGTCAGACTGAGCTGGTATGGGTCGGGCGTGTGATGGTGCTGCTGGTGGCACTGGTTTCTATTGCGCTGGCGGCGAACCCGGAGAACCGTGTTCTGGGTCTGGTCAGCTACGCCTGGGCGGGCTTTGGCGCCGCCTTTGGCCCGGTGGTCCTGTTCTCCGTCATGTGGTCGAGAATGACCCGTAACGGCGCCCTGGCCGGGATGGTGATTGGTGCGGTAACGGTTATCGTCTGGAAGCAGTTCGGTTGGCTGGGACTGTACGAAATCATTCCGGGCTTCGTTTTCGCCAGCATTGGGATCGTGGTGTTTAGTCTGTTGGGTAAAGCGCCGTCCGCCGCGATGGAAAAACGCTTTGCTGAGGCGGATGCGCACTATCATTCTGCGCCGCCGAGCCGTGTAGCCGCTAAATAAGTGTCGTTATCCTTTCCCTCCTCTTAGGGGAGGGAAGCCGTTTTTCCCTTGAAAATTCAGCGCCATTACGCTTTTATCAGCGTTCTAATAATAATCTGGATAAATTCATGAAGATAAAAACAGGGCTCACTGCACTGGTACTCGCGGCAGCACTGACGGGCTGCGTCGCACCGGCACACAAGACCACGGCTATGGAGCAAACCTGTAAAGCCGTAAACCAAATGCAGCAGACAACACTCTATTTCGGCTTAAATCGCCCGGCAGGCAAAGAGATAACCGCTGCTGAATGGCAGCAGTTTGTGGATGGTGACGTCACCCCGCGTTTTCGCGATGGTTTAACGGTATTTGATGCGCGTGGGCAATGGCTGGGAAATGACGGCAAGGTGGCGCGTGAGGCGAGCAAAGCGCTGATGCTGATCCACGCCAAAGACGCGACCAGTGAAACTAACATTGAAGCACTGCGCAACCTTTACAAAACCCGTTTTGCCCAGGAATCGGTGATGCGCGTTGACCAGCCGGTCTGCGTCCAGTTCTGACAGAAACACGGCGGGTGTTAAGCCCGCCGTAAATCTTAAAGCACTACGCCTGCAAAGGCGGCAGAGAGCAGGCTCACCAGCGTCGCGCCGTAGACCAGACGCAGGCCGAAGCGAGAAACCACATTCCCTTGCTGCTCGTTCAATCCCTTAATGGCACCCGCTACAATGCCGATAGAGGCAAAGTTAGCAAACGAGACCAGGAATACTGACAGAATCCCCAGCCCGCGTGGTGTCATTCCGGCGGCAATTTTTTGCAATTCAATCATCGCCACAAATTCGTTGGCCACCAGTTTGGTCGCCATAATACTGCCGGCGTTTAAGGCGTCACTAAGGGGAATGCCAATAAGCCAGGCCAGCGGATAGAAGACATAACCTAAAATTTGCTGGAAACTGATGCCAAACAGCGAAGAGAAGAGGGCGTTCACGGCGCTGATAAGTGCAATAAAGCCAATCAGCATCGCCAGAATAATCATTGCCACTTTGAAGCCTGCCAGAATGTATTCTCCCAGCATCTCAAAGAAACTTTGTGACTCGTGCAGTTTCTCTAGTTTGACCTCTGCTTCGGCATCCGCCTGCGTGGGGTTAATGACGGTTAAAATAATAAACGTACTGAACATATTCAGCACCAGCGCGGCAACCACATATTTTGCATCCAGCATGGTCATATACGCGCCCACAATGGAGAGCGATACCGTCGACATCGCGGTGGCGGCCATGGTGAACAGGCGGCGGGAGGAGAGATCGCCCAGGATGCCTTTGTAAGCAATGAAGTTTTCCGACTGGCCGAGAATCAACGAACTGACGGCATTAAAGGATTCAAGCTTGCCCATGCCATTGAGTTTTGATAGCAAGGTACCGATCACTCGGATGAATACGGGCAGAATGCGCCAGTGCTGCAAAATGCCGATTAGCGCAGAAATAAAGATAATCGGGCAGAGTACACCGAGGAAAATAAAGGCCAGCCCTTTTTCACCCATTCCACCAAACACGAAGTTGGTGCCTTCGGCTGCATATTTCAGCAGAACTTCAAAGAAGCCGGAGACATATTTAATTAGCGTCAGACCGCTCTCTGCATGCAGGAAGAACCAGGCGAGTGCCAGTTCAATGACCACCAGTTGCAAAATGAAGCGCAGACGAAGCGTGCGACGGTCGAAACTCACCAGCCAGGCCAGCACAAGAATCACCACCAGTGCCAACAAGAAATGTAAAAAGTTAATCATATCGAGGATATTTGCAGGTAAATGGGCGCTTATTTAGCCATACCGCGCAAGTTCAGTAAACAGAAAGTTAAAGTTTTGTAAGCAAAAATAATTCCATATATCAATCACTTCTGCATAAGGCTGCGGGCAGGGATGATTAGCCTGCGAGGCATTTACATCCAGTTATCATTCTCATGATATTTTGCTTGAGTTTCCGCGTTGCGTAATGATAATCACTATCAAAGAAGTTTACTTTTCTTTTCAGTTATTGACCTTATATGACGCAGGGGCGTTCTCATGTTTGTGCCATTTCTCATTATGTTACGTGAAGGCCTCGAAGCGGCGCTGATCGTCAGCCTGATTGCCAGTTATTTGAAGCGTACCCAGCGTGGTCGCTGGATAGGCGTGATGTGGATTGGTGTATTCCTCGCCGCGGCCCTCTGCCTGGCGCTGGGCATTTTCATTAACGAAACCACCGGAGAATTCCCGCAAAAAGAGCAGGAACTGTTTGAGGGCATTGTTGCCGCGATTGCGGTGGTGGTTCTCACCTGGATGGTGTTCTGGATGCGCAAAGTGTCGCGCAATGTGAAAGTGCAACTGGAACAGGCGGTTGACAGCGCACTGGCACGCAGCAACAACCATGGTTGGGCGCTTATTATGATGGTCTTCTTTGCCGTTGCGCGCGAAGGGCTGGAATCGGTGTTCTTCCTGCTGGCGGCTTTTCAGCAGGATGTGGGCATCTGGCCACCGATTGGCGCCATGCTGGGGCTGGCGACCGCCGTGGTGTTGGGCTTCCTGCTTTACTGGGGCGGGATACGGCTGAATCTGGGGACTTTCTTTAAATGGACCAGCCTGTTCATTTTGCTGGTGGCGGCAGGCCTGGCCGCAGGGGCGATTCGTGCCTTTCATGAAGCAGGGCTGTGGAACCACTTCCAGGATGTTGCCTTCGATCTCAGCAACGTGCTGACCACACACTCCTTAACGGGCACGTTACTGGAAGGCATTTTTGGTTATCAGGAAGCGCCAAGCGTCAGCGAAGTGTTCGTCTGGTTCATTTACCTGATTCCGGCGCTGGTGCTGTTTGCATTGCCACCGCGTGGCGGCGTGCAGCCGTCCAGCGCGTCGCGCTAAATATTCTGTCCGGGCTTATTGTAGTTACAACATACATATTTAAGGGAAGGGTCATGGCAATTCATTTTCGTCGTAGTGCAATACAGGTTGGTGTCGCAGCGTTGATCGCCTGCGCGTGGGGTGCCGAGGCAGCCGACATTCCTCAGGTAAAAGTGACCGTCACGGACAAAGCGTGCGAGCCAATGAACCTGACGGTCAATGCGGGTAAAACGCAATTCCTGATCCTTAACCACAGCCAGAAAGCACTGGAGTGGGAGATCCTGAAAGGGGTGATGGTCGTGGAAGAGCGTGAAAATATCGCACCGGGCTTTAGCCAGAAACTGACGGCCAACTTACAGCCGGGCGACTATGAGATGACCTGTGGCCTGCTGACTAACCCGAAAGGTAAGCTGACAGTGAAAGGGGCGGCCACCGCCGATGCCGCGAAAAGCGAAGCCCTGCTGAGCCTCGGTGGCGCCATCACCGAATACAAAGCCTATGTCACTGCTGAAACCGCTGCGCTGGTTACCGGCACCAAAGCCTTTACCGACGCGGTGAAAGCGGGCGACATTGCTAAAGCCAAATCGTTGTACGCCTCTACGCGCCAACACTACGAGCGAATTGAACCGATTGCAGAGTTGTTCTCCGATCTGGATGGCAGCATTGATGCCCGTGAAGATGATTACGAGCAGAAAGCGGCCGATCCGAAATTCACGGGTTTCCATCGCCTGGAGAAAGCATTGTTTGGCGACAACTCGGTAAAAGGCATGGACACCTATGCTGATCAGCTTTACACCGATGTGCAGGACCTGCAAAAACGCATCAGCGAACTGGCGTTCCCACCGTCAAAAGTGGTGGGCGGGGCGGCTGGCCTGATCGAAGAAGTTGCTGCCACTAAAATCAGTGGGGAAGAAGATCGCTACAGCCACACTGACCTGTGGGACTTCCAGGCTAACGTTGACGGCGCACAAAAAATCGTCGATCTCCTGCGTCCGCAGTTGCAGAAAAATAACGCTGAACTTTTGGCTAAAGTCGACGCTAACTTCAATAAAGTCGACACTATTCTGGCGAAATACCGCACTAAAGACGGTTTTGAGACTTACGATAAGCTGACCGATGCAGATCGTAACGCGCTCAAAGGGCCTGTCACCGCACTGGCGGAAGATCTGGCGCAACTGCGTGGTGTGCTGGGTCTGGATTAAGCATCATGATTGATAAAAAAGAAAATGACGTCGTCACTGAGCCTTCACGACGCCGTTTGTTAAAAAGTATGGGCGCGCTGGGAGGCGCGCTTGCTCTTGCCGGAGGATGCCCGGTGGCCCATGCGGCCAAACCGCAAAGCGCGCCTGGTACGCTTTCTCCTGATGCGCGTATGGAGAAACAGCCCTTTTACGGTGCGCATCAGGCGGGGATTTTGACACCTCAGCAGGCATCAATGATGCTGGTGGCGTTTGATGTCCTGGCGGCAGACAAATCCGATCTGGAACGTCTGTTTCGCCTGTTAACGCAGCGTATTGCGTTTCTGACCACAGGCGGCCCGGCACCGGATACGCCTAACCCGCGTTTACCGCCGATGGATTCCGGTATTCTTGGCCCCTTTATTGCGCCAGATAACCTGACCATTACCGTTTCACTAGGGGCATCGCTGTTTGATGAGCGCTTTGGTCTGGCGGCACAGAAGCCTAAAAAGCTGCAAAAAATGGTGCGATTCCCGAACGACTCTCTGGATGCTGCGCTTTGCCATGGCGATCTGCTGTTGCAGATATGTGCGAACACGCAGGATACGGTGATCCATGCCCTGCGCGATCTTATTAAACATACGCCGGATCTACTCAGCGTACGCTGGAAGCGAGAAGGGTTTATCTCCGACCATGCAGCACGCAGTAAGGGCAAGGAGACGCCTGTCAATTTACTCGGCTTTAAAGATGGCACGGCGAACCCGGACAGCAGTAACACAACATTAATGGATAACGTGGTGTGGGTAACGCCGGAGCAGGGGGAACCCGGCTGGGCCGCAGGCGGCAGCTATCAGGCGGTGCGTATCATCCAGTTTCACGTCGAATTTTGGGATCGCACCCCTTTGAAAGAGCAGCAGACCATCTTTGGTCGCGACAAGCACTCCGGCGCGCCGCTGGGTGGCAAGAACGAGCACGATGTGCCCGATTACGCCAACGACCCCGACGGTGATGTGATTGCCCTCGACAGCCATATTCGTCTGGCCAATCCGCGTACCGCAGAAACCGAATCCAGCCTGATGATGCGCCGGGGCTACAGCTATTCCCTTGGGGTGACCAATGCGGGTCAACTCGATATGGGGCTGCTGTTTGTCTGCTATCAGCATGACCTGGAAAAGGGTTTTCTCACCGTTCAGCAGCGTTTAAATGGTGAAGCGCTGGAGGAATATATCAAGCCGATAGGTGGCGGTTATTTCTTTGTGCTGCCAGGCGTGAAGGACAGTAGCCAGTACATCGGACAAGCATTACTCGACGCCTGAAACTCATCCTGCCCACTCCCGGGCAGGATAATCTCTTATCTGTTGCATCTGTTCACACTTTTTCTGCCATCCAACCATCAAATTTTCGTATGAGAAAGTATCTGTTATCTTTCTGTAATATTTCTGATAGACACTCTTCAGCATAGCGATAACGTTAAAGAACGTTATGTTTAAGTAAAAATAATGTTGCATTTTTGATGCCTTCTGATGTACTTAAACGAGAGCGGTAGTTCCCGGCAGTCAGTGAAAGCTTTCACTATGGAGATCGCGAATGGTCAGGTCCTACAGTGGACATAAAGACAAAAATTCTCGCAAGACCCAGCTCGGGGAAGCAAACTCCGGCAGCGACCTTCTCGCCCCAAATTTTCCTTCAACTGATACACCTCCTCTTTCCACCGACATGGCAGACGACGATGGCTGTCGTGCTGCTATGTTGATTTCAAAAGCAAGCCAAGGCTTAAAAGGAAGCCAACCCTCAGACGTTCGTGCGCATAATCGCGTCAGTACCGACGCGTGTGATGTAAACCAACAACTCAAGGTGCTATCCATGGGAAGACAAAAAGCAGTGATCAAAGTTCGTCGTGAAGCGAAACGTGTGCTGAGACGGGATTCACGTAGCCATAAACAGCGTGAAGAAGAATCGATCACCTCGCTTGTGCAGATGAGTGGCGTAGAAGCAATTGGCATGGCGCGGGACTGCCGTGATAACTCCCCAATTGCTGCGCGGAACGAGGCTCAGGCGCACTACCTGAATGCTATTGAGACGAAGCAATTGATATTCGCAACCGGTGAGGCAGGTTGCGGTAAAACATGGATCAGCGCAGCGAAAGCGGCGGAAGCCCTGATTCATAAGGATGTGGACAGGATTATTGTGACCCGACCGGTCCTGCAGGCCGACGAAGACCTCGGCTTCTTACCCGGTGATATTTCGGAGAAGTTCGCGCCTTATTTCCGACCCGTTTACGACATTCTCGTTAAACGTTTGGGCGCGTCCTTTATGCAATACTGCCTGCGACCAGAGATCGGTAAGGTAGAAATCGCGCCGTTCGCCTATATGCGCGGACGTACCTTTGAAAATGCGGTTGTCATTCTTGACGAGGCTCAGAATGTGACTGCTGCGCAAATGAAGATGTTTTTAACGCGCCTCGGGGAGAACGTGACGGTCATCGTTAACGGTGACATTACCCAGTGCGACTTGCCCGCCAGCGTAAAATCTGGCTTGAGCGATGCGCTGGCACGTTTTGAGGAAGATGAGATGGTTGGGGTGGTCCGTTTCACAAAAGACGACTGCGTCCGTTCCGCCCTCTGCCAGAGAACGCTTAAAGCGTACGATTAACCTGTTTGCTAACAGTAAAGCCCGGGAAACCGGGCTTTATTCTCTGGTTTTTAAACTCCGCAGTATCCAACCATATTAAGCCTTTTCTCACTGTCTTTTATTTTGATGACAATGGTCGCTTTAACATCATTTCCTTCTTCGTTATTTGACTCTGGCATCGGAGTCTGTTTTATGGTGATAGAAACATCATTGTTTTTATATTGTGAATGATTATCGCCTGACGATATCTGTTTCAGTATGGTTATCTTTCCATTCAATTTCATGATGGCAGAGTATGTACATTCTTGTTCATCAGCAGGACAAATTGCACCTTCAATATAGTTCCATGTATTTTTTCGGTTACTATCAGCCAGGTGCAAAGTGCAAGTCGAGTGTCTTAAATCATCAGTAATCTCTTCCTCTGAAATTTCACCAACGTCTAAACTCTTTGTATTGAGATCATCTGGCACTTTGTTACTGGGTTCGATAGCAAGGCAACCAATAATCCCTGATAGCATCAGAGTTAAAATAAATACAATTTTTTTAAGCATTTTCACAACTTTCGCTGAAATTAACGTTTAGGGAGGTTATTTTTCCATACATTCAGATAGGGTGCAGGGTCCGTTATGTCGGCACGCCTTTTGAAGACTCCTGCACGTGTTGACAGACTGGCTGAGGAAGCTCCGTTAGTATAAATCTCCAGATGCAACATGGATGAACCACTCTTCAATAACCCGACCTTAGCAATAATCTGACCTTTTTTGACAATCGCTCCGCTAGTATATGAGCCCGGCGCTATTTCGCCATAACGGAGAATGATATCTCCATGTCTGATTTCTACAGCATAGGTACCTGAGTAGAAGGGGTAGGGCTTCTGAAGTAAAATTCCATCAGCTACAGCATGAATAGGCGTCCCTGCCGGGAATTTTAAATCACAACCTGCATGTTTACGGCCTTCAGTGCGCCAGGCCCCAAATTGGCGGCCACCACTCGTCCATGACAGGGTGGGAAGCTTCGTGAAGGGAAAGCAAAATTCCTCATTTGCTTCTCTAATTGTATTGTTTGATATCTCTTTAGTAACATCATCTGAACCGGTAGCTAAATCCATTGGGAATTGAGAGTCGGTCTCCTGAACTCCTAATTTTCGCCAGGTTTTATGCCCTACAATACCATCAGTTTCAAGATCATTATTCCTCTGGAATGTTATGACTGCACTATATGTATGACTTCCAAAGTTGCCATCTTCTATAAGCTTTGGAGTCACGCCATTCTTATTAAGAAGCTTTTGTAACGTTAATACATGGCTACCTTTATTAAATATCTTAAGTGTTGTTGCCATAACTACCCTCCTGGTAGTTTTTAATTATATGGATCTGTCGGGCCTAATCTGAAAAAGTAAGTGAATTGACCATCTGGATGCGGGGTAACTCTGATCTGCGTGATGGTGAGATCGCCATTGTTCCAACCGTAACAGACTTGGATGATCCGCTCAGACCCGCCGTCTAGGGGCGTTTCCTGCACCAGTTTGCCGGTGCGACGGCCCAGGGGGGCGTACAGATTATAGGTTGAACGACTCTTTAGTTTTATAACAATTTTGTTAAGTGTGTTAAATGCTGAGAGGTATAAACTCGTTATTGTATACGTTCATCATTTGTTAAATATTGCCTGTTAACTATTTTTGGCGTACCGAACAGTTCTAATGACATTGAGGCCGCGCCGAATTGAATAGTGCATCCTTTATCAGTCGTGATTATTTTCCATTTGTAATAATGATTGCCTGTGTTTGATAATGAAGACTCTATCTTTTCTTTTAAAATATCCAAAATATATATCCCCGATGTCAAACTAGAAAACTGACTATGATTTGTATTTTCCAAGGATAAGTTTATAACAAGATCGCTTACGTCATGAAATTTAAGTGTTGCTTTCGAAACGGAAAATAATGAATCTCCGGGTTGTGTTGAGCAATTTACCCACTCTAATATATGATCAATATCAAAGTGAATATCTGAGCTAAAATCTTCCATGCCAGAAGCAAAACATATGCCTCGTATTAAATTGTCGTGGAATGTATGTTCGCTTATGACTTCAGGCATCATGCTTAAACTCCTATTTGGCTGATTAAGTACTAAATATTAAGGAATGGCAAAATCACCGAGGATATTTTCTCTTTGTAAGTTTTTATATGTCTTCAGATTATGTATATTAGAATCATGGTGCTAATATACAGGGCTGCCAGTGAGTATTTCACATTCATGTGAACCGTCAGATAGCCTCCAACCGGTATGAACCTTACAGTGGTTTTCTATATTATATTTTCTCCGGCAGGAGGATTGCATGGCGGGCATTCTTCTTACCAGGATGATATTTAAATCATCATAATAACAATCGAGGTTGCATATGCTTACTCATGCCTTTTCGCTTTGGCTCCTATATTCTATAGGAATGTAGGTTGTTCTCTTATGTAACAAGCTACATAATATTTAAGGTTTTATTAAACGGGTGGGCTCATTCTCAATAAATTGTCGGATAGATTCTCTTTCATCGGCAAGTAAATATTGTCTTTCGGTTTTCTTCGCATCTCCTATGAGAATTATTGACATTGAAGATGCAGCGAATGAAAAATGATAATTGCTATTGTTGGTTATTATTTCCCACCTGTAATACTGAGGTAGCCGGAGAGGGGTTTTAACAGTTGTTCTTTTTATATCAAGAATATAAAGACCAACCTCTGAGGCGGAGTAATTGCTGTTCGACCATGTAATGTTTATTTTAAGGTCTGTGACGTCATAAAAGGAAATAATGCCTTGACATACCGAGAATATCACTTCTCCACTGCTTGAACATTCTGTCCATTCTATTATATGATCTATATCAAAACATAGAGGGGATGTTTCCTCACTAAGGTTCTCAGGTAAATAAAAACCATGTATAGCATTATCATGAAAAGAAACGCTTTCAAAATCATTTATCATAATTAACCCTCCTCTCATTACGGCGCAACGCCGCATCCGCCAAAAACATGTTCAGCATGTTTACATTCACATGTTTTTGGAATTTGGTTATTAACATCATAATGCCAATGAACTGGACTGCCAGTTTTTCCCATACAACCATGGCTACCCTTCAGTGGATCTGTGTCACGCCCATGTTTTGAATAATGAGTCACTTTATTAAACTTTTCACCTGCAGGAGGCTCACATGGTGGACAATCCTCTTTATCACTAAAATTTTCATTTAACCATTTTGTTAAGGCTCTTGCCGCTCTGTCGTTTAAGGCTTGTGAAGCACTCCAGACACCACAAGATGGAGAAGGTCGAGATAACGGTTCATCCGATAAACCCAGCGGATCCACCCCCATAACCGGATCAAGTGGATACGCATACAGATTCCATCCCCCCGCCAGCCCAATTGGATCCTGCGTGATATACCGCCCCTGGCGCGGATCGTAATAGCGGTGGCGGTTGTAATGCAGCCCGGTTTCCTCGTCATACTGCTGGCCCGGCAGGCGCAGGTGTTGTACCAGATGCTGCGGATTATTTTCACTGAGCACATTCCCCCACACGTCGTATTCCGCAGACCAGTCTGTTTTTCCGTCACCTCTAATGAGCGCCAAGGGCAGGCCGCGGTGGTCGCAGTGGTACAGGTGGACAGTACGCTGAGGGGTATGCACCGGCTCCAGCTGGTTCTGCATCCGCTCCGCCGTCAGGCCGCACCGGGCCAGCCACTGCTGACTCTGTTCGCTGAGGTGGCCGCTTCGCAGTTCGCCTTCCAGCCTGTCGAGCAGGGTGACCAGCTCCGGAGGGGAAGGTGACGCCACCGTCCTGCTGCAGTTTTTCCGCGAGAGTGCGGCGTGTGGCTTTCTGCAGTTCTGCCGTGGCGGTTTCTATTTTGACCAGGGGTGTGAAGCTGCCCGGAAGATACACCGTCTGGATACGGGCGGTGTCAGTCTGGGTGGTGGTCAGGTGGTCGCCATCCCAGCCGTACCAGGCGCGGGTGACCCGCTCAGGGCTGCCGTCACCGGGCGTTTCCTGGATCACTTTGCCGGTGCGACGGCCCAGCGGGTCGTACAGGTAGCGGGCGCGGGTCAGGGTGCTGTCCTGCTGGCTGCGGGTGTAGTGCACCAGCCGGTGCTGGTGGTCGTAGTGATACCGGTGGCAGTGGCTGCCGCCGTCGCGGATAAGGCGCTCATCCCGTCCGGTCAGCCTGCCGTAGCTGTCATGGTGGTAAAAATTTTCCGCATCCCCGCTGATACGGTTGTCCGGCCAGACCGCGGGCAGGGCGGGGTGCGCGACCCGGTCAGCCAGACGGTTACCGGCCGGGTCGGTGGTGTAATGCCGTAACAGGTCGTAGTGCTGTGCGCCGGCGAGCCGCCCCGTGCCGTCATACCGGTAGTGCTGGTCCGCGTTTGCCTGGCTGATGCGCACCAGCTGCCCGTTGTCGTTATAACCGTATTCCCGGTTCAGCACCGGGTCACTGAACGTGTGACTCAGCAGCTGCCCGGTGGCACGGTAGCGCGTGCTCTGCTCATACGCACCGAAGTCACGCTGCGTTTCCCGGTGCAGGCGGTCCGGGGTGGTGCGGTGTGCCAGACCGTGGTGGTAATCGTGCTACTCTGCCGGTTCACCGTCCACCGTGCGGTGGCTGAGGCGGTCCGACGCATCATAGTGCCGCCGGGTCAGAATACCCTCATCCTCGCTGCGGATAAGCTGTCCGATGACGCTGTAGTGGTAGCGCTGCGTCCGGCCGTCAAAACCGGTCTCCTGCACCAGCCTGTCCAGTGCATCATACGCAAAGGCCATGCGGCTGTCGTTCTCGTTGACCAGCCCGGTGACGCGCCCGGCCGCATAGTCACAGAGGTTTGGTCAGTTGCGTATTCTGGAGGTGAAATACTGGCGAAAAACAGGCGAGGCAGAAATCCTTACCTCAGAACCAAAACATCTGATGCTGAAATAGTTCTCTGGGTTTATACCGGGATGAAAACAATGGGCTCCAGCAGGAGATACAATTCGAAGTAATCAGCTTAGGGGGCGTTCTCGCTAATAACGGGTCATTACAGTTCATGTCGCCCTATTCCCTGCTCTGGAATAAAAGATTTAGCCAATAGTGACTGTACCGCTGCCGATAATCACACCGCCGCAGTCAACTACATCACCCGTTCTGGCCGCAGGCAGACCATCAATAAAAACCGTACCAGAACCACTGGCTATTTTTCTTGGATGGGGAGGATGATTTGGTTTTGAATGGGGAGTTAGTGGATCTCCTTTTCGGGCTGCGGCGAGGCTATCTATAAATACAGTGGGTGAACCTGCAGTAATGACGGTTTCACGATAACCGTTATGTTGGGTACCTACATCGTGAACTTTGGCGGCTAAAGACATATATTTCTCCAGGTTTAAGGGTAAAGCTTAGATGTAGTATTAAAATTCGGCTTGCGTTCTCCCATGAAATAAAAAATTTCGTCTCATGAAGAATGTGAAAAGTATGCCTATTGCTGTTATAAAAAACTTTCATCAAAACTATACTTAATAGGCAAGAGGTAAAAAAATAACATTACATCTAAGTGATAAGTAAGTAGTTTAGGACACTGCGTCTTCTGTTTGAGCTTGTTGATAAGGTGCGATTTAAAATTAATCAAAATTGTTATGCTTCTATTTTCTATGCTTTTGATAGGTTGGCTTTTTTTGAAAATACTTAGTGTTATCTTCATTTTTTTAGTAAATATTGCATTCGCGTTGAGTTGCTTTGAAGGGGTTTTTATTTTCCATTAAGTATCATTTTGACATAAAACGCTGGCGCTTTTTGTATCTTAATGACCATCTTCGTGTTTTTTAATTCGTGTTAGTGCGTGGTGTTATTTTTTTAGATGTAACTGGATGGTAGGGCTATTTCTTTATTTCATTTTGTAAGTTCTGTTTTTATTTGCTGCGCGGTCATGTTTAAGGGGTGACATGTTCCATTAATAAACTTATAAATATTGTCATAATATATCTCAAAGCTAAGTTGCTGCGGGGGTGGTAATTATCGACTTTTACTCATTATTATTTGTGCTTGTTTTATCTTCCAAGAAATTTGATCCAGCATAATACCATATTACCTTAAGATATTTTCCGGTAGTACTTTTATAGATAGAGACTAGCCAGCAATTTGAAAATTGGTCATTAGTAATAATATTTTCATAAAATAAATCTCTTATGTTTACGATGGCGTACACATAATTATTGCTTTTTTTATAATACTCAATGTTTTTATGCTCCTTACTACCTAAGACATTAATGTATGTAAGAGTGATATTGGTTAGCTCAAACCCACCAACTGAAAATGGAAATTCCATCTCTTGATTGCTTTCCGGTATGGGTCTTCGTAGCTTTGAACTAGATCTTGGATATATACGCTCAGTCCAGTCCCAATCAATGCGATTATCTTTTAAACATACGTTTTTTGTTGACATATTATCGCAATCGTATATAACACTTGCTCTGGTTTCGTTCCCATTTACTTTATATGAATAAATTTTACTTCTAATAATATAAATATCATTCATCGGTTTTTCATGGCACACCTCTAACTCATTAAGCTTGTTTTTAAGCACGCTGTATATTTTCTCGTTTTTTTCTTTTTTATCCTCGAGAGATTTTTTTAAATCATAGAATGCTTGGTAATCATGTTCTTCTTTACATGTTTTCGCCCCCAACGTGCCGAAAGATAGGTGTAGTGAAATCAATAAAATGTAAATTTTCATTTTGTTATTTCTCCACAATTAATTTCCCCACATATGTTCCATCAGTGCCTGGTATTCTGTGGGAAATAAGATAATCATATATAATATTCCACTTCTCCACATCATATACTGTTACGCAACCATGTGATACATTACCAAGGTGTATATATCTTGAACTATTCCCTTTCATTCCTTCTAATTCAATCGGAAACCAGATGTCATTACACCTTATAGTGCCTTCGGGAAATGCATCCCTATATCCTGTAGTGTCACCTTCAACTCTATGAGAGTAGTCTGGCGCCATTATTTTATGAGTTCCAGGAGGGATTGGTGAATACGGATGGTTTGGTGGCCATGCACTGTTTAGTGTTACTCTGATATTTTTTTTATTAAAGCTCATTGTTGCAAATTGTTGAGAAAGCGTACCTCTTTTAAATATTGAATACTCGTCAATGCGCCCCCCGCTGTATGTTATTTTTACTGTGGCGCTTTCTTGTGTCGGGCCTTTTTGATGAGTGCATAGTTTTGCATTTTCCTTTTTTAAGCTAATTATTTTCCCCATTAAGTCTTTTCTATCACTCATAACCCTATAATAAATGCGTTCATTTTTTTCACCCAATGTAAGAAGCTTGATGTTTTCGTGAATGTTATCAATGGTACCATTTTCTAATGCTACCATAAGCCATCCATCTTTATCCTGTGGCCTGATGTTACTATAAACCACCTTACCCTTTACTATTTGTACGCTACCTGTGGTTTGATTTGATACGCCAGCATTATTATTCAAAGGCATGCTTTACTCCATGTCATCTATGTCGTACTCAAAAAATAGATTTTCAGAAAAATATGTGCTTATTCTTTGGGTTCTCCCTTCGCTAGAGGTTAACCCTCTAAAAATTTCACCACTACTCGTCGTAACTTTATACTTCTGGAATGGGATGGGATTATCTTCATCATCAAGGAGCAGGAACTGCTCATCAAATACATAATCATCCTGATTTTCTTCTCCTTCACTCTTGTAACCCGCATTATTTTCTTCCTCTGGACAATCCCCAAAATTTTCACCAACTTGTTCGCCCTGTATATTTTCGTCGTTATCCTCCAGCCCCTCCATCACCCCCGGTAACATCACCCCCACCGGTGTCCCCGGACGTCCGCCACTGTTCAGGTTGATTTTCGGCCCCACAATGTCCACCCCGCCGGGGTGTATCACCACAAAGGAGCCCCCCACCCGCAGGGTGATTTGCGTGTCGCTCTGCAGCACAATTTCACCCCGCGCACGGGTGCCGGAGGCGCCCGTCACCTTCAGTGCCTGGTCGCCGTTGACCGCCAGACTGTGCCTGCCCTCCACCCGGCTGAGGTGGTCCCCGGTGGTGCTGTGGTTCTGGTTTCCCTCCACGGTCACCGTGCGGTCATTTGCCACGTGCAGTCCGTCGTCGTGACCGGTGCTCACCCGCCTGTCGTTCTCCACACTAAGCATCTGGTCATTACGCACGGTAACGGTCCGGTCACGGGCCACGGTGAGGGTCTGGTCGTGCCCGATGCTAATCCGCTGGTTGTTGCCAATGGTCTCGGTGTGGTCCACCTTCACGTCCGTGGTGCGGTTGTTCAGCACCTCGGTGTCCATGTCCTTCTGGGCGTGGATGTACACCTGCTCCTGGTCCGTCGCATCCTCAAAGCGCAGTTCGTTAAACCCGTCACCCCGGTAGGTTTTTGAGCGGATGGTCATCTGCGTCTTCGTGTCCGGCAGGCGGCCGGGGGCACGGTTCACGTCATGGTACAGACGCCCCGTGATGACCGGCTGGTCCGGGTCACCGTGGAGAAAGTCCACAATCACTTCCTGGCCGACGCGGGGCAGGGCCAGATTGCCGAACCCGGCCCCCGCCCAGGCCTGGGAGACCCGTATCCAGCAGGAGCTGTCTTCGCTGTTGCCGTGGTAGCGGTCCGGGTGAAAGCGCACCCGCACGCGGCCGTATTTGTCACAGAAGATTTCCTCGCCCGGCGGGCCCGTGACCACCGCGCTCTGCGGACCGTCGACCCGCGGCTTCGGCAGCGGGGAGCGTCGCCAGGTGCGGTCTGCCGGGATAACCTCCAGGCGGTTGCTCAGCGTGGTGCCTTCCCCCGGACTGCCGTGCTGCGCCTGCGGCTGCCGGCCCTCCAGGAGACTGCCGGTGACCTGCCATTCCCGGTTCAGGGGAGAAGACGGGTGACCGGTCAGGGTGAACCGTCTGCCGGGCCACAGTACCGGGGAGTTACTTCTGCAGGTGGCGGTCTCTGCATCCTGGCGGTATCCCTCCGCCTGATAACGGGCAAAATCCCGCCCGTGCTGTTCGTCCTTGAAGCGCCCGGGGTAGTCAAAGATTTCGTAGTACGCGCGCTGGCCGTTGAGTTCACGGGGATGATGGCTGAAGGTGCCCTGCCAACTGGGGGCTTTGAAAGTGTAATCCTGCGTCTGCACCGAGGAGGGGCGTATCTGCGCCCGGTAACGGAATTCGCTGATGCAGTCCGTCAGGACCCCGGTGCGGGTGTTGGGGTTAAAGGGCAGGTCACCCACGGTGGCGACCCCCGCGACATCATCGGTGAGCACCAGTTTCTGCTCCGCGCCCCCGGAGGCGCAGCTGTCATAGAAGAAGATACCCTCTTCGGCCCACAGGCGGCTCAGAAAACCGAGGTCGGTCTCGCCGTACTGGACGCAGAATTCGCGGGCCGGATGGGCCTCATAAAAGCGGGACACCCGGCCGGTGACGCCGTGTTCCGTGAGCAGGGTGGCGGTGATGTCCGCAATGTTCTGCTGCTGGAAGAGGCGGAAATTCTGTCGCAGACCGCAGCGCCAGAGGGGAGGCGAGAGCGTCAGGGCATAGCCCATCTGACCGTGCGCGTTCTGCGCGAGGTCGAAGCCGGTCACGATGCCGGTGAGGACGCGCCGGGGAGTGTCGCCCTGCCAGACGGTGAAGGTGGCGTTTTTTTCGAGGAAATGGGCCGGGGTATAGCCGGACAGCCTGCTGGTGACCTCTGCGTGGAGGCAAAAGGGGGTGGAGAGGGACTGGAGAAGGGAAAAGGTGACAACGGCGGTGGCACGCGGGGGAAGCCCCTCCACGTCAAGCGTAAAACGCAGGCCTTCTTGTGACATAACCTTCTCCCGAAACAGATAGTAAATTATGGAACCACGACTACTCGCGGTTGTGCTTATAGAGGTAACGGAGGTTTCAGGCACGCTACCGCCGGAGTCTCCGGCGTCTGCCATCTCCCGTATGTTAAATATAATGCTGAGGCGGTATGGCCTGGGCATTCCGTCTCTGGTACAAAAAATGCCACTCTGCCTGCAGTCGGAGTGGCATGGATGGAAACTTAAGCTTCCAGCGGTGCGCGCCAGTCGTCAGCCCCTGAGGTACCCGCGGAGACGTGTTCCCACTCGATCTTACGGTAAGCCAGTGAGACCTTAACCAGTTGAGTGAATTCACGTTTTTCCGCATCCTGGCAGTGCGGCATATGGCAGTCGATATCCACGATCGTCGAGTCGGTAAGGCGAGTCGTGAAGAAATGTTCCTGTTTACCTTCTACAGAGGTGCGATACCAGTGCAGTTCGGTGGTCGGTAGCATTTCGCCTGAGGCCAGCGCGTTATACAGCAGCGGAACGGCTTTGTTCAGGGCAACAGTGAAGATGAAAGGCTTATGCGCGCGTTGCCCCGCGGGTTGACCTGATTGAGGATCGGTGGGGACCGTGACGTTATGACTGAATTCCTGTACCAGCATTTCGTCTTCATGGCCCTGAACATAAATGTTGCCGACAGACTCCGCCGTAAAAGCACGATCGGTGATCAGCCCTTGGGTTTGCCCTTTAATTGAGATGTAACACGGTGTTGGCATGGGTAGTAACTCCTTTTAGGTCATCGTAGTGATTCAGTTGCGTTCCCTTATCATCATCGGAATAATGACTTGAGCTGATGGTTTATTTATGACGCCCCGGGTTACGTTGGTTTTGCTTTTATTTTTGCAATCCATGGGCTAGTCAAGAATAATATTATTTATTCCGTTTTATGCTATTTCATGTAAATTCCAGGTTGGTGGTATCTTAGTGGATATTAATGGCGTTCATTTATTCATCCTTTGAATAACTAGCGTTTGTATTATGCGACATTATTTGTTTATACAGTTTCAGATTTAGTTATGATTATTGTTGATGAAATAGTAATAGCATGTGTTTTTACATGATTTATGTGCGGATTGCCACAATTTAATACGTTTGTTGTTTTTTTTCAAAAAATGGTTTTAAAAGTGAGATGATTAGAGGTATATGTAATAGCGTCATTTTTGTGTTCGGTTTTATATCATCGCGGCGGCTTTGTGAGTATTTTCTTAATAATTAAGGAAAGCCTTCTCCATGCCGTGATTAATAAGAGTTATATAATCTGACGGAATATCTCCATGAGCAATAATAAAGACGGCAGTATAGCTCCTAAAGAGCGCATCAATATCCGCTACGTTCCCAAGACTGATGGGCAGATGGCTGAGGTCGAACTGCCTCTCAATCTTTTGGTTACTGGCGATTTAGCGGGAAAACCAGACCAAACGCCGCTGGATGAACGCCAGCCCGTTGCCATCGACAAAAATAATTTTAATGCGGTTATCGCTCAATCAGATGTGGGGCGTCATTTCACTGTCTCATCCGCCCTGGGAGGAAACGATGGTGCACGGCTGGATATCAACCTGAAAGTGAACTCGATGGCCGATCTCTCTCCCGACAGCATCGCCAGCCAGGTGCCAGAATTGAAAAAGTTGCTGGAGTTAAGGGAAGCACTTGTTGCTCTGAAAGGTCCGATGGGAAATATCCCCGCGTTTCGCGCCCAATTGCAGGCGCTGATGGATAACGAAGATACCCGCGAACAACTGATTCAGGAACTCGGACTCGACAGCCAGAAATAACTGAGTAAAAGGATTTCATTATGTCTTTACAGGAAGAAATTGTGCCCGTCAGTGCCACCATTGAAGCACCATCTTCATTGCTCGATAATATTATGGCGCAAAGCCGTTTTCAGCCCGACTCTGAAAGCTATGATATTGCGCGTCAAGGGGTAACCGCCTTTATTGCCGCACTATTACAGAATGAAGCAGACTCCGTCGATATTCTCGCGGTGAATGCGATGATCGCAGATATAGATGCACGTACTGGTCAACAGATGGATCTTATTCTTCATGCACCGGAGTTTCAGGAAATTGAAGCACTGCTTCGTTCACTCAAATTGCTGGTCGATCGTACTGACCCACGTGAAAATATTAAAATTCATCTGTTACATGTCACGAAAGAGGAAATGCTTGACGATTTTGAGTTTGCACCAGAAATCACCCAGTCGGGCTATTACAAACACGTTTACTCCAGCGGATATGGTCAATTTGGCGGCGAGCCCGTCGCTGCCGTAATCGGAAATTACGCCTTTAAAAACACCGCTGCTGATTTGAAGTTGCTGAAGTATGTCAGTGCGGCCAGCGCGATGGCCCATGCGCCTTTCCTGTCTTCCGTTGCGCCAGAGTTCCTCGGTCTGACTTCCTGGACGGAATTGCCCGGTATCAAGGATATAGCGGCAATTTTTGAAGGTCCGGCCTATACCAAGTGGCGATCGCTGCGTGAATCAGAAGATGCTCGCTATCTGGGGCTCACCGCACCACGCTTTCTGCTGCGTCAGCCGTATGCACCTGGCGAGAATCCAGTAAAAAGTTTTAACTACCGAGAGAATGTTAGCCGCAGCCATGACGATTATTTATGGGGGAATACGGCATTCCTGCTGGCCTCAAATATGGCGGAAAGCTTTGCGAAGTATCGTTGGTGCCCGAATATCATTGGTCCACAAAACGGCGGGGCGGTAAAAGATCTCCCGGTCCATCTCTATGAGGCGATGGGGCAGTTGCAAGCCAAAATCCCAACCGAAGTGCTGATAACCGATCGTCGCGAATTTGAACTCGCGGAGGAAGGTTTTATCACCCTGACCATGAGAAAAGGGAGCGATAACGCAGCGTTCTTTTCCGCAAACTCTGTCCAGAAACCCAAAGTCTTCCCCAGCACGCCCGAAGGAAAAGAAGCAGAGACCAATTATAAGTTGGGGACACAATTGCCTTATCTCTTTGTCATCAGTCGACTGGCACATTACATCAAGGTGTTGCAGCGCGAACAGATCGGCTCATGGAAAGAGCGGGGTGACCTGGAACGTGAGCTCAACAACTGGATCCGCCAGTATGTTGCCGATCAGGAAAACCCACCTGCTGAAGTGCGCAGCCGTAAACCGCTACGTCAGGCCAAAATTGAGGTGCTCGATGTTGCAGGTGAACCTGGCTGGTATCAGGTCTCGCTTTCAGTGCGTCCACATTTCAAATACATGGGAGCGAGTTTCGATCTTTCCCTGGTCGGGCGTCTGGATAAAGATTGATCATGATGACGGAGCGGGAGATTGGGGTGAAGGGTAGTTTATTTGAGCGTGTCAGTGATGCGGCAATGCCGTTACGTTATTCTTGTTCGCACAGTCAATTATTACAATCCATTAACCGTAATCTGGAAAATATTCTCAATACCCGTTCCGGTAGTTGCTTCGGCTCGCCGGCATTAGGCATACCAGATTTAAATGATGATGTGTTGATTTCAAGTGATTTTCGCGAAGAGATTTGCCGTGGGATTAAGGATTGTATTTTACATTATGAACCCCGGCTTTGTGAGATTGTGGTAACTGCCGGCTTTCCAGAGGAAACTGCTCGCCTCGAATTAGGGTTTCATATTGTTGCGCAAATGAATATTTACAATATAAACGATTTCCTTGAGTTTGATATTCTGCTGGATAACCGCCAGCGCTATCGGGTGAGATGAACAATATGGCTTTTGAAGAGCGTTATTATCGGGAGGAACTGGATTACCTGCGTCAGCTAGGGAAATTATTGGCTAAGGAGAAACCCTATTTAGCCCGCTTTCTTAGTGAAAAGCAGGGAGACCCGGATGTAGAGCGCTTGATGGAATCTTTTGCTTTCTTATCGGGTGGGCTTAGACAAAAGCTGGAAGATGAGTTTCCTGAGTTTACACATGGCATCATCCGTATGCTGTGGCCTAATTACCTGCGTCCGGTTCCGGCTATGACAATAATTAAATACGAACCAGAAAATACGCTAAAAGTACCCGTGCAGGTTTTACGTAACGAATTGGTGAGCACAGGTAATTTGCAGTTTAATATTTCGGAAGGGAACGTTCTGGGAAACGATACGACGAAATCCCCACCGGCTTGTAATTTTACGCTGGCACGCAATGTCTGGCTGCAACCTTTAAAAATAAAAGATGTTCGAAACGCAAGTACTCTTGATGAAGGTATTATTGATATTGAATTTTATACTGAAAAAGGTGTGTCTGCCGACTCGCTGGATTTAAATAAAATCAGTTTCTGGTTGGCTAATCACGATGATTACACCCGCTATCAGCTCTATTTATGGTTTAGTGAACGTTTGATGAATGCAGAGCTCATTCTGGAAGAGGGCCACATACCTTTGCCAACTCTGTGGCTCGATTCCGCAGGATTTGAACGAGATGATGCATTACTGCCATGGCCTAAAAATGTGCACAATGGTTACCGGGTACTGCAAGAATATTTTTGCTACCCCGAAAGTTTCTTCTTCTTTAATCTGCGGGATGCCGCGTCGTTAACAGATGATTTTCGTGGCGGCGTGTTCACCCTACGTCTACGTTTTAATCAACCTCTGCCTGAAGATATAAAGTTGCGTCAGGATTCATTACAACTGTGTTGTACACCCGCGGTGAACCTTTTTTTACACCACGCTGAGCCAATTAGTCCGGATGGTCATCTGCCGCAATATCCGTTACGGGCCAGCCATCATCACCCGGATGCTTACGATATTTTCTGTGTGGAGTCCGTCACTAATAAAGACATGACTGTGCATGATGGGTCTGAAAAGCGATCCCGCTCAGTCTGTAACTGGCCTGAATTCGAAAGTTTTAATCATCAACTTGAATACACGGGCCAACGTGAGGTGATTTACTGGCACCATCGTACTAAAACATCGTTATTCCATCGCGGCCTTGATCACAGTATTGCGCTTGTGCATGCCGATGGGGATGTACCGAATCCCGCGCGACTAAAGGGGGAAGTGATTACCCCCTTGCTGGTTTGCACAAACCGGATGCTTCCTGGTGAGCTTCATACCAGAGATATCAATGTTGCGGTTGGCAAAAATCCAGCTGTTGCCTCATTCAGCAATATTACGCGCCCGACTCGTCCGCTCTATCCGGTGATGGATGGGGATATGCACTGGTCGCTTATTTCTAGTATGAATTTGAATTATCTCTCTTTATTAGATCGGGACGCGTTGGTGCAGATTCTGCGCACATTTGATATTCCCGGTATCCACCATCCTCAACAGGCTCGCTTATCACAGCAAAAACTGGATGCGATGGAGAAGATGGAAACTCGCCCAGTGGATCGGCTTTTTAAGGGGGTGCCGGTAAGAGGACTTGCCACGACGTTGTGGATCAATCCCACCCCCTTTATCTGTGAGGGAGAAATTTATCTGTTGGGTACGGTGCTGTCTCATTTTTTTGCGTTGTACGCCAGTATCAATTCTTTCCACCGACTGAAAATTATCAACACGGAAAGCCAGGAGGTCTGGGAATGGAAGAGTTCCGGCCAGCACGCGCTGATGTGACCTTTTCGCAAGATGTCAGTGATATCAATTTTTATGTGCTACTGGAGTCGCTATATCGCCGTTACGGTGAAGCTAACCGTGAGCCTTCGCTACGCACTGAGCCTGAAGATGAAGTGCTGCTGTTTAAATCTGACGCCAGCATCGCTTTTCCCACAAGTGATCTGACATCGCTCATGCGCAGTCAGAGCGGCCAGTTTACGTTGACCGCCAGATTTATTGGTTTCTCGGGCAGTCAGTCGCCGTTACCGGGCTATTACCTGGACAGGATGGCACTGGAGTCAGCACAAAATGAAGAGGGGCTGAAAGCGTTCCTCGACTTATTTAGTCACCGCTGGACACAGTTTGCTTATCACGCCTGGCGTAAGTATCGCTACTACATCTGTTTTCGCAACGGTGGAACGGACCGATTCTCACAGCGCATGTATTCGCTAGTTGGGCTGGGTAATCAGAGCGTGCGCGACAAGCTCTGTATCAACCACAGCAAGATGCTGGCTTATGCAGGGGTACTGGCTACGCCTGGCCGCTCGCCGGATGTAGTAAGCAATTTGGTTTCACACTGTTTTGCATTGCCTGACGTCACTATCGAAAACTGGCAATTGCGCAGAGTTGTGATCGAAGAGGCTGAACGAAATTCACTGGGCGAGCGTTACCCAAAAACTCGAACCGCCGGGCACGTTGTTGGTCGTTCCGTTCTGGGCGTCAATTTTACCCTTGGCGCGCGGATACCCGATCGCAGCGGTAAATTTCTGCTGCGGATAGGCAGCCTTTCAATGGAGCGATATTTGTCTTTTTTGCCACAGGGTGAGTACCACGAGGCATTACAGATGTTTGTCTCATTTCTGCTGCGTGACCAGTTAGCCTGGGATTTGCAGTTATGCCTGGCACCTGAGCAGGCGAAGGGAATGCGCTTAAGGGAAATGTCCAGTAGCTGTCTTGGACGCACTGCTTTTATTGGCTCACCGAAAGTACCGCCTTACGTCACTCTCCACATCAGGGAGTAATTTTATGGAGAAAAATGTGGTTGAGGAAAAACAACATAGCGGATTATCACTGACGTTACAGGTGATGAACGGCAATGAGCTGGAAAGCGGCCGTGCAGCGAAATGCCTGTTTTCTGTGGACGGTGGCGAGATAGGTCACGGCGAAGGATGTCACTGGTCAGTGCAGGACAGGGCCGGTTCGATTGCAGGGCGTGCCTGTGTCATTGTGCAACACGATGGCGCTTTTTGCTTACGTAGCCTGATACAGGGTCTGATGATCAATCTGGCACCGATCTCGACGGCAACGGGTTTGGTTCAGTTGCGCCAGGGCGATGAAATTAGTCTGGGGGCACTTACACTCAAAGCTTATCTCCACGAAGGCCAACGTATCAGTTATGACCAGCAAATGGCGACGCCGGAAAGCATTGTAAGTCAACGTGCGGGGCGGGTTGACCCGTTGCTTTCGACCGACGGACAACCGGAGTACCCAGGAATGCCTCTGCGCCAGGCGCTCTCATCCACCGTAGTGAACAGCTTTTCCTCGGATCCCTTACAAGTGCTACAGAGTGAAAGCCTGACTACGGTACAGCAAAGGGTTTTGTACGGTCAGCAACCTGTGCCAGTTCCTGAAAGTCAGCTTAGTGATGGAATTGACACCGCTTTTATGGATTTACCGCCTGTCTATACCGAGCTCCGGGATGAAGATGATTTCACTCAGGCTGAGATGGCACAGAAACATCTGGCGGTCACACCGCTGATGCGAGGATTGGGAAGTTCGCTCCATATCACTAATTCGCAAGACGCAGATGCTTTCCTTGAGGAGACGGGGCGAGCTCTTCAGGCGGCCATTAAGGGATTGCTGGATTTACAACACAGCCAGAATAGCCTCTCTGACAAGCATCTTCGTCCGCTGGAAGACAATCCCCTACGTCTGAATCTGGACTACACCTCTGCGCTGGAGGTTATGTTTGCTGAAGGCAAAAGCCCGGTGCATCTTGCAGCACCTGCCGCCATAGGCGAAAGCTTGCGCAATGTCTGCCACCACGAAGAGGCCAACCGGGCAGCTATCGCCGAAGCACTCAGGGTGATGCTTGAGGCATTCTCACCGCAGAGTCTACTCCGCCGATTCGTGCAGTATCGCCGGAGCCATGAACTACGCCGGGATCTGGACGATGCGGGCGCATGGGCTATGTACCGACACTATTACGCTGAACTTGCGTCGGATCGTCAGCAAGGTTTTGCCATGCTTTTTAACGAAGTCTATGCCCAGGTCTACGATCGTGTGCTACGTGAAAAACAGCGGGAATGCGAAGCATGAGGTTCGCTTTCGTGGTGGTGTTGCTGATGTTGAGTGGATGCACCCTGACCAAAAAGATCGGCCGGGTGATTGCCGACCCTGGTATCCAGGTTGGTGAGCTAAAGCAGCAACCTTCCGAGGTGACGATTACGTTCTTGACCGAGCCGGATTCTAACTTAAATAGCGAGGATGAACCTGCTCCGGTTGACGTACAGATGGTGTGGCTGAGTGACGACTCAAAATTTCTGGCAGCGGATTACGACCTGTTGGCTACCACTCCGCTGCCTGATGCGCTGGGTAAAAACTATCTCGACCACCAGGATTTCACCTTGCTGCCGGACATACTTAAAACCTCGCCTGCCATAAAACTTGAGGCGCAGACCAACTTTATCGGCATTGTTGTCTACTTCTCAGACGACCAGACCAGTGAATGGAAGCAGATTGTACCTGTCGTGGATACCGGTCATCGCTACCGTCTCCTGGTACATGTGCGTCGAAACAGTATCGAAATAAAGACAGAGGACTACTAACGATGGCCACGATGAGAAACCGGGTGCTCTGGCGTGAAGGAATGTTTGTTCTGCCACAGCATTTCCAGCAACAGCAGCGCCATAACGATGCAATGTTGCGCGAGCGACTGGACGCGCTCGGCGACTTCGCCTGGGGATTTACGCAGCTTTCTCTCAACATTGAATTGCTGGTGCAGGGCAAGGTTATGATCGACAGGGCTGCAGGTTGTTTGCCGGATGGCACGGTATTTCGTATTCCTGATGAAGACAGGTTGCCACTGCCGTTTCAGCCGCAGGATCTTAGCACGCCGGAGAGTCGCACTATTTATATGGCGATGCCGGTTATTGGCCACAATATTGGTGAAGTTCAGGGGGCGCGCAGTGGAGGACAAAGTTCGGAGCGCTATCACGAAACCCACACTGACGTGCGCGATGTGCATAGCGAGGAGGGTGATGTACAGTCTCTCACGCTCGGCCAACTGGCACCGAAAATTGTCAGTGGTGCGGAGGATCTTAGCGCGATGGTCGTACTTCCTCTCTGCCGTATCCGCAGTCATCAGCCGGGCGGAGCCCTGGTGCTTGATGAGGATTTTATCCCCACTTGCCAGACGTTGCGGGTCAGTATGGTACTGAATCGGTTTGCCGGTGATGTACAAGGATTAATTGCCACCCGAGCAACAGATTTGGCCAGGCGCATTGGTTCGCCGGAGCAAAGCGGCATTGCTGATGTGGCGGAATTTATGATGCTACAGATGCTAAACCGTTGGCAGATGCACTTCTCGCATCGTACACGTTTGCACACGTTGCATCCTGAAAGCTTTTATCTGGATTTGGTCAGCCTGCTGGGGGAGTTGACGACCTTTACTGAGAACAGCCGTCTGCCCGGTGTCATTGAACCTTACGATCATCGGGATCTCACAAAATCCTTTAACACGGTAATCCCTGAACTGCGTCGGGCACTGAATATCGTGCTGCAGCCACGTGCGCAAAATCTGCCGCTGATATTTACCGAAGGTGTCTATCTGACGACAGTCAACGATCCGGGGTTGTTGCAGTCCGGCGTTTTTGTCCTCGCTGTCCGCGCACGGATGCCGCATAACCAACTTATTCTTCAGTTTACCCAACAGTCGAAAATTGCCTCCACGGACAAAATTCGCAATATGGTCAGCGTGCAGGTCCCAGGTATTCCCATTCGTCCTCTTCCTGCCGCCCCGCGTCAGCTTCCGTACCATGATGGTTATGTCTACTTTGAACTTGAAAAAGGTAGCTCGGCATGGCAGGACGTGGTGAAGGCAGGGGCGCTTGCCTTGCATATTTCGGGCAATTTTCTCGATCTGGATATGCAATTGTGGGCGATAAGGGGCTAAGGCAATGAGTGAGCTAAGTCTCCATTCAGAAGCAGAGACTGGTCGTCAGTATCGCCTGGCGCTGCGCGGCAAGAGCCTTAACCCCATGATAGATGCTGCAACACCGCTGCTGGGGATGGTGATGCGTTTGTCAGGTATGCAAAATCAGAGCATGCCTGATCATCTGTTTGCCCTGGTGGTAACGGATGTACAAGCGGTTGAACAGTTACTGCAGGAGCGTGGCTATGAACCGGGTGTCATCGTGTCGTTTCGCTACATACTCTGCACCTTTATTGATGAAGCCGCGCTGGGTAACGGCTGGTCAAATAAAAACGAGTGGATAAAACAGTCTCTGCTGGTGCGCTTCCACAGTGAAGCATGGGGTGGCGAGAAGGTTTTTATTTTGTTGGAACGTCTGATGCGCGAGCCCGGACGGTATCAGGATCTGCTGGAATTTTTGTTTATTTGTTTTTCTCTGGGATTCCGCGGCCGTTATAAGGTCGCGCAACAGGGCCGGGACGAATTTGAACAGATATACCAGCGGTTGTATCACCTGTTGCACAGCCTACGTGGTGACGCGCCGCTTCCCCTGTTACATCAGAATCAGGAGATGAAAAGAGGGCGCTATCAACTGATAAAACGAGTGACCATCGGGCATCTTTTGACAGGAGGTCTGCTCACACTCTCTCTGGTGTACTTGTGTTATCTCCTGCGCCTGGACGGTCAGACCCAGGACATTCTCCATCAATTAAATCGTCTGCTTGCAAGGTAAGGATACCGCATGATTCAAATTGACATCTCTACGCTGGTAAAGCGACTGAACCCTTTTTCACGACAGGCTTTGGAGATGGCCGCGACGGCCTGTATGAGCTTGCACGCGACTGAAATTACCGTAGGCCATGTGCTGATACAGATGCTGGCCATCCCGTGCAATGATCTGCGCATTATTTTGGAAAAGGCGGAGATAGACGTAGAGGAAGTGGGGCAGGCGCTGGCTGTAGAGCACTACGCCACCCTGAGTCATACGGAGAGTTATCCGGCCTTTTCTCCTTTATTGGTGGAATGGTTACGCGATGGCTGGTTGTTAGCCTCGGCAGAAATGCAGTCAAGGGAGCTGCGCGGCGGTGTGTTGCTGCTGGCGCTGCTGCATTCAGCATCGCGCTACGTGACGCCCGCCGCCGCAAGACTACTGACGGGTATCAACCGTGACAGGTTACAGCAGGATTTTGATGACTGGGTTAAGGCGTCGGCGGAGTCGGTCAATTTGAATGGCAGCAAGGATGACTCTGTCAGGGTGAGGGCAGGCGAGGGTCTTCTTGCACGCTATGCCAAAAACATGACCGAAGACGCCCGAAGCGGCAGACTCGATCCGGTACTGTGCCGGGATAATGAAATTGACCTGATGATCGATATTCTCTGCCGTCGTCGCAAGAACAATCCGGTGATCGTGGGCGAGGCTGGGGTTGGTAAAAGTGCGTTGGTTGAGGGGTTGGCGCTGCGTATTATTGCCGGGCAGGTACCGGACAAGCTGAAAAATACTGACATCATGACGCTGGATATCGGCGCTTTACAGGCCGGCGCGTCGGTCAAGGGCGAGTTCGAAAAGCGCTTCAAAGGCGTAATGGCGGAAGTTAACCAGTCGCCGGTGCCGGTTATCCTGTTTATCGATGAAGCGCATACGTTGATAGGCGCGGGGAACCAGCAGGGGGGGCTTGATATTTCGAACCTGCTGAAACCAGCGCTGGCGCGTGGCGAGCTAAAAACTATCGCGGCAACCACCTGGAGTGAATATAAAAAATATTTCGAAAAAGATGCCGCACTGGCGCGTCGCTTCCAGATAGTCAAAGTGAATGAACCCACGGCAGCAGAGGCGACGGTGATATTGCGTGGTCTGGCGGCGGTGTATGAACTGACGCACGGTGTGCTGATTGATGATGATGCGTTGCAAGCCGCTGCAATCATGAGCGAACGCTATCTCTCTGGTCGCCAGTTGCCGGATAAAGCCATTGATGTGTTGGATACCGCCTGCGCCCGTGTGGCGATTAACCTCTCCTCTCCACCGAGACAGATTTCGGCACTTACTACCCATTGTCATCAATACAGTGCGGAGATCCGTCAACTTGAGCGACAAATGCGTATTGGCCTGCGTGTCGAAAGCGGGCGGCTTGAGGCACTTAATGAGCACTATGCCTCGACACAAGTGGAGCTTCATACCCTTAATGCCGCCTGGCATCAGCAGCGGGCATTGGTAAATGAGATTATTTCCTTGCGTCAGGCGTTGCTGGCACCTGATGGCGAGTCGGGTGAAGACGTTAACGATGCGGCAAATGACAGTATGCTGCCGCCCGATGCTTTGTCGGAAGAGAAAAAGGCTGTTGAGCGGCTTGCCGTGCTCAGCACCCAACTTGAGACTCTTCACTCTGAGCAGAGATTAGTTTCTCCCCATGTGGACAAATCGCAGATTGCTGCGGTGATCGCAGAATGGACCGGCGTGCCGCTCAATCGCTTGTCAGTGAGTGAGATGTCCGTGATTACCAACCTACCTCAGTGGCTGGGTGACGCCATTAAGGGCCAACAACTGGCAATTGAGCACCTTCATAAACATCTGCTCACCGCGCGAGCCGATTTGCGCCGTTCTGGTCGCCCGCTCGGTGCATTTTTGCTGGTGGGACCAAGTGGGGTGGGTAAAACGGAAACGGTTCTGCAACTGGCAGAACTGCTCTACGGTGGTCGACAATATCTGACCACCATTAATATGTCGGAGTTTCAGGAAAAGCATACCCTTTCACGCCTGATTGGTTCTCCGCCGGGCTACGTAGGTTATGGCGAAGGCGGTGTACTGACCGAAGCCATTCGTCAGAAACCTTATTCTGTCGTGTTGCTGGATGAAGTGGAAAAAGCCCATCCTGATGTGCTCAATCTTTTCTATCAGGCCTTCGACAAAGGCGAAATGGCGGATGGAGAAGGTCGGCTAATTGACTGCAAAAATATCCTTTTTTTCCTGACGTCGAACCTCGGTTATCAGGTAATTGTTAAGCAAGCGGACAAACCGGAAGCGATGCAGGATGCACTCTACCCGGTGCTGGCCGACTTCTTCAAACCCGCACTGTTGGCACGCATGGAAGTGATACCGTACCTGCCGCTGTCACGGGCTACGCTGGCAATGATTATTTCAAGCAAGCTCAGCCATCTTGAGAATGTCCTGCATGCCCGGTTTAGTGCGGAGGTGGTGATCACATCTGAGGTCAACGATGAAATCATGCGCCGTGTTACGCGTGCGGACAATGGCGCAAGGATGCTCGAGTCTGTGATCGATGGCGATATGCTGCCGCCGCTCTCGCTGTTGCTGTTGCAGAAAATGGCCGCAAATACTCTTATCGCCCGCATTACGCTTGATGTGCAGGAGTGTGCGTTTACTGCTGTGGTTGAAGACGTGATGACCACGGAAGAAGGTGCGATATGAGCGCTTCCGTCCGCTGGATAGTGTTTCTGATAGTGACGGTTTCGCCGGTGTTCGCCAGCGAGACGAAGGATATGCAGGCCATGATTGGTGCGATGTCGGCCTGTCGAAAAGAGCCTGCCGCGCTGGAACGTCTTACCTGCTATGACCGCATTCTGACACCTGAACCCGACGCCGGTTTTGCCGGAGCACTGGTGAAAGCAAAGTATGCAGGCGAGGCACACGGGCGGGCCTTTGAGCAGGAGAAACAGCGGCGCAGTGACTCTACACAATTACTGATTAACCACAACGACGGTGAGCACCCCACAGTTATCATCACTACGCCCGCCATCGGTAGTCTGCCACCGCGCCCGGTACTAATGCTTAGCTGTGTTGACAATATCACCCGGATGCAGGTGGCGTTAACGCATTCAATACAGGAGAGCGATATAGCGGTCACTCTGAGAACTGAAAAAGGGCAGTTCCGTTCACACTGGTTCGTGCGTGAAAACGGGTTGTTGCTGGAGACCAGTCGTGGGCTTGCAGGCATTGAAGATATTAAACAACTGTTTGGTGCAAAAACGCTGAAGTTGGATACCGATCTGGCGAGCGGGACCGGGGCGCTAACTTTTAATATTGAAGGGCTCGAGCAGGTCATCATGCCGCTGCGTGAAGTCTGCCACTGGGCTGGGGAATAGCACAATGGACAGACACAACCCGGAAGCCTGGTTCGCACAGTTATTGCAAGTGCTATCGGAGGAGAAGCAGGCCAGTAAGCTAAGCGATGATAACCCGCGGTGGGAATATATCGATGGCGAAATTGTCAAGCTGGGATCATTGAACCATGCCCAACTTGATATTGCCGAGCTTCAGCGTCAGGGGTTAACGCTGCTTGCTTCTGAGAGCAAAGATTTCCGGCTGGTATCACATTTGTTGCGCACGCTACAACATGAGGGAAATCTTTTACTCGCTATCAGAATACTCACACAATATGTGGCGCATTACTGGACCATTGCCTGGCCGCAGGCTATGGCAAACAAACAGCGCTTCGCCGACCAGGTTCTCAAACGTTTCGAACCTGGGATTATCAGTTTTGCCGCTGCCTCAACGCTGGAGCAGCGCGATCTTATGCTTGATGAACTGACTGTACTGGCGCAGTACTGGCGAACACACGACATGCCAGCACTGGCTTCTGCCACGGATGGTTTATTTACCCTTTTTCAACGCGCATTCGGAGATTATCCCCTTTCGGAACCTTCGCCCGGGCAGTCTAAGAAAGACGTTGTCATCCCCCCAGTCGTAGTGGCCGCAGGCACAAAGGCTGGTGTCATCGGCACGCCAGGGATGAATATCGACGCTTCCGATGATAAGAGCTGGCGCGACACGTTACTGAGGGTCGCTTCTCTTCTCTGTGAACAGCAACCAGCATCTCCACAGGGTTATCGCCTGCGTCGTCATGCCCTTTGGCACAGCATCACAATTGCGCCACCGGCCGAAAATGACGGGCGTACGCCGCTGGCCGCTGTCTCCGCAGACAGGGTGGCCGATTATCAGACTCGACTTTCCCACGTCGATATGACGCTCTGGCAGCAGGTAGAACAAAGTTTGTTATTAGCCCCTTACTGGCTGGATGGCCACCACCTTTCAGCCGTTATCGCGCGACAATTGGGGCATGATGAGGTCGCACAGGCAATACGCGATGAGGTGCGTCGTTTTGTGGCCCGACTCCCCCAACTGACCATGTTTAGTTTTAACGACCGTTCACCGTTTATCAGTAACGACACTGCCCGTTGGCTGGCAGATGAACCACAAAAAGCCGTTGTCTCGCTGGATAGCAGCAATGAAATGATACAGCAGGTATGGCAGTGCAATAAGGAGCATGGGCTGGAAGCAGCGCTTGTGCTTCTTGAACAGCAACCTGCCGAAATGCCACGCGCGCATTTTTACCGACAGTACCTTATGGCTCAACTGTTGGAAGCATCAGGCCTTAAGCAGCTTGCTCATCATCACTATCAAACACTATATGAAACCGGTATGCGAATGTCGCTCCTCGACTGGGAGCCCGTGTTGTTGCAACAACTGAAAGAGAAACTCACGGTGGAGCTGTGAGCGATAAAAACAGGAGTGTTTTGTGTTGAAAATACCCACCCCTCGCATGTTAAGCCGACTGGCTTCTGTACTCAGGCCCGCCATGCCCCGTTTTAACGTGTCAGTCATCTGGTTACTGGCGCTGGCGTGGATAGTGCTGCTGGTATGGATCTGGTGGAAGGGTCCCTCGTGGAGGTTAAACGACACCTATTGGCTCAAACCACTGGCAAACCGCTGGCTGGTCACTGCTGTCTGGGGAATGTTAGCGCTTTTATGGCTCATTGTCAGAGTGATGAAACGTTTGCAACTGATGGAAAAGCAGCAAAGGCAGCAGCGTCAGGAAGAGCAAGACCCTCTCTCTCTCGCTATTAATCAACAGCAGCGTTATCTCGACCACTGGCTGCTGCGGTTGCAGCGTCATCTGGCCAGCCGTCGATACCTGTGGCAATTGCCCTGGTATGTGATGACAGGACCGAGTGAAAGCGGTAAGACAGCGCTGTTAAGGGAAGGATACCCTGCAGACATTATCTATGCCCCTGATTCCAGACGGCTAAGCCATCAGCAGTTATCAGTTACACCTTGGGTCGGCAAACAGGCGGTGATTTTCGATACGCACCGCATGTTGAATGAACCTGATGACGGTAACGTATTACATCGTCGCCTCCGGGAGCATTGGTTAGGGTGGTTACTGCAAAAGCGCTCCCGCCAGCCGCTTAATGGCCTGATCTTGACGCTTGATCTCCCCGATTTGTTGACCGCGGACAAACGACGCCAGGAACACCTTATCCGAACTCTGCGCGACCAGTTGCAGGCCTTTCGCCAGTCTTTGCATGCCCGTCTGCCGGTCTATGTCGTGTTGACGAAGCTGGATTTGCTAACTGGGTTTGCCGCCTGGTTTACGACGGTGGAAAGAAATGTGCGTGACCGTGTTTTGGGGGTGACCTTCTCGCATCATGCGCATCAAAGTGAAACCTGGCGTAATGAACTGCGTGCATTCTGGGATAACTGGGGAACGCAGATGAACCATGCCCTGATAAGCCAGATGATAACGCAGTCCACGCCAGCAGCTCGCAGCGCAGTTTTCAGTTTCTATCGCCAGATGCAAGGGGTGGGGGAGTGTGTGACAAGCATGTTGGATGCACTGCTGGATGGAGTGGAGCAGGATATCCTGCTGCGTGGCGTTTATCTCACTTCCTCGCTGCAACGTGGTCAGGTGGATGACATCTTTACACAATCCGCCGCCCGTCAGTACGGGATGGAATTTGCTTCCCTGTCAGCCTGGCCGCTGGTGGAGAGCGCACCCTATTTTACCCGCACGCTTTTTACGGAAGTGCTCCTGGCAGAACCCAACATAGCAGGGGAAAATCGCCAGTGGCTCGCCCGGTCTCGTCATCGGATGATGCTTTTCGCGGGATGTGCGGCAATCACAGGGCTGCTGCTTATTACCGGCTGGCATCATTGGTACAACCAAAACTACCGTGCCGGGCTGAAGGTACTTGCGCAAGCGAAATCTTTTATGGCGGTGCCACCGCCCCAAGGCATTGATGAGTCTGGTCGGCTGCAGTTGCCGCTGTTGAATCCTGTGCGTGATGCGACTCTGGCTTACGGTGACTGGGGCGGCAGAAGCTGGCTCGCAGAGATGGGTCTTTATCAGGGGACGAGGGTGGGGCCGTATGTCGAACGGACTTACCTCCATCTTCTTGAACAGCGTTATCTTCCCGCTCTGCTGAACGGATTGATAAAACAGATGAAAAGCATGCCGCCTGGCTCTGAAGAAAAACTGGCAGTACTGCGCGTCATTCGAATGCTAGATGACAAGAGTGGACGCAATGATAAGGTTGTTAAACAGTTTATGGCCCGCCGCTGGAGCGAACAGTTCCACGGTCAGCGCGACATTCAAGCGCAATTGATGTCTCACCTTGACTATGCGCTGGCGCATACTGACTGGCGTGGAGAGCGACAACAAGGTGATGCTGATGCTATTAGCCTTTGGACGCCTTATGCCCAGACCGTTACGGCGGCGCAAAAAGAGTTGAGTAAACTGCCGGTTTATCAACGCGTTTACCAGAGCCTAAAAACACGCGGGCTGGGGGTATTGCCCGCCGATCTCAACCTGCGTGATTATACTGGCCCTTCCTTCAATCAGGTCTTCACCGCTGCCGATGATAAACGGCTGATCATTCCCCAGTTTCTGACTCGATATGGTCTTCAGAGCTATTTCGTAAAACAACATGACGAACTGGTGACACTCACCGCGATGGACTCATGGGTGTTGGCTCTGATGCGTAACGTTACCTATAGCGATGCCGATCGAACGGAGATCCAGCGCCAACTGACTGAGCAGTATCTCAATGACTACACTGCTACCTGGCGTGCTGCTATGGATAATTTGACCATTCGCGACTATGACTCGTTGACGCTGCTTAACAGCGCACTGGAACAAATAATCAGTGGCGATCAACCCTTCCAGAGAGTGTTGACTGCTCTACGAGACAATACCCGACCTTCTCTCCTTTCTGAAAAGCTTGACGATAAGGCCCGATATGCAGCGCAAGCGGAGCCACAATGGCGGCTGCTAAACCGACTGGGGCATGAGTTTGAGCTGGAGGACCGCGTGCTGGAAGAGCAGAAGGATAAGGGTAGTGTGCTTCAGGCCGTCTATTCACAGCTGACAGAACTGCATCGTTACTTGCTGGCCATTCAAAATGCGCCTTCACCTGGAAAATCGGCGTTAAAAGCCGTCCAGCTTCGGTTAGATCATAACAGCACCGATCCGATTTTTGCCACTCGACAAATGGCAAAAACGTTGCCATCGCCACTCAATCGCTGGGTTGATAAATTGGCGGATCAGGCCTGGCATGTGGTGATGATCGAGGCGGTTCACTATATGGAACTGGACTGGCGCGACACTATCGTAAACACCTTTAACAGCCAGTTGGCAAACAAATACCCGTTTAATCCACGTTCAAAAGAGGATGTCTCGCTGGATGCATTTGAACGCTTCTTCAAAACGGGCGGTTTACTGGATACGTTTTATCAGCAGAACCTGAAACTGTTTGTGGATAATAGCCAGGGATTGAATGAAGAGGGTAATGTAATTATCCGCGAAGATGTCCTCATTCAGCTCCATAGTGCGCAAAAAATCCGCGACATTTTCTTTAGTTCGCAAAATGGAATGGGAACGCAGTTTGCCGTAGAGACGGTGGGATTGTCAGGCAATAAACGGCGCAGCGTGCTGAACCTTGATGGGCAACTGGTCGATTACGCACAGGGGCGCAACTATACCGCACACCTGGTCTGGCCAAACAATATGCGTGAAGGTAATGAGAGCAAGTTGACGTTGGTTGGTATAAACAGTACCTCGCGCAGTATTACTTTCAGCGGCCCGTGGGCACAATTTCGTCTTTTTGACGCAGGCCAGCTGACCAACGTTCAGGATGGTTCTTTTACCGCTCGCTTCACCGTGGATGGTGGCACGATGACCTACCGTATCTATACCGATACGCTGGATAACCCGTTCGCGGGTGGGCTGTTCAGCCATTTCAGGCTACCGGATACCCTGTATTAAGGAGACACAAATGAGTATGGAGACTCAAACAATAATGACCGGTCGTGACCCGCGTGACCTGCCTGAGTACATCGCTCTGCGAGAGGAGATCAATAAAGCCAGCCATCCCGCTCAGCCGGAAATGAACTGGAAGCTTGTGGAATCACTGGCGCTGACGGTCCTCAAATCAAATGGTGTGGATCTGCACACCGCAAGTTACTACACGCTGGCTCGTACACGTACTCAAGGGCTGGCAGGGTTCTGCGAGGGTGTAGAACTGATAGCGGCACTGATAAGTCGTGAGTGGGATAAATTCTGGCCGCAGAATGGTACCGCAAGAGTGGAAATGTTGGACTGGTTCAATGCCCGAACCGGCAATATACTGCGTCAGCAGATAGCCTTTACTGATGACGATCTGCCGCTTCTCTATAGGGTAGAGTGCGCGCTGCAGATTATTTGCGCTACCCTTGAGCAGGTGAGTCTGGGACGTATTCCCAGGGTGGAAAATCTGCTCTATTTTGTGCAGAACACACGCAGGCGACTTGAACCTAAAAACGATCCCGCAGGCGTTAAAACGGCTGTCTGCACACTCGTCTATATGCCTGAAAGTACGGAAAGGTTAACAGCGGCAATTCCGACTCAACCCGATTCAACGGAGATGAAAGTAGCGGTTCATGCGACAACAGAACCTCCGTCGCGGAGTAAAAAAGCGAATCATAAAAATGGTGTGAAAGGTTTTATGGCTGGTGTGCTTTTTAGCATCGTCGTAGCAGCCGCGCTTTGGGGATGGAAGGTTTATCCTTTGCAACAAAATGTCATGGCAGCACGTGATACGGCACAGGGCGCTGCTGCGGTTTGGTTGGCATCACCTCAGTTGAGCGATTATCCGCAACGGCTACAGCAACTGAGCGCTTATTCTCCATTGCTAATGCTTGAAACCGGTCAGCAGATGACCCGAATGGCTGATATGCGCTGGCCTGCAAGTTTGCTACAGCAGCAAGCCACTTCTCGCTGGAACTCGACGTTAAAAAACCAGGCCGCGAGTAGCCCGCAAATGTTGGGGTGGCAGAAGACGCGAATCGAATTACGGTCATTTGCCGAACTGCTGGTTCGGCGAGAGCAGGCAAAGGAAGGCTTAACGCTCTCTTCTATTAAAACCATTGTTTACCAGGCAGAGCGTGAACTTAGCCTTGAGACGCCGCTGGAATATTTGTTAACGGAATTCCAGCAGGCGAGATCTGAGGGAAAGAACATCGATATGCTGCAAAAGCAAATCAATGAACGGCTTCACGGAGTGTTAAGCCGCTGGCTATTGTTATCGCAGAGTGGGGCGCTGGAAACGCTGACCAGGAATCCAGATAAATAATTTTTATTTTAAAGGAGTATCATCATGGCAAATCTCGTCTATTTGAAACTACAGGGACAATTACAAGGATTAATTTCGGCAGGGTGTTCTTCACTGGATTCAATCGGGAATAGAGCCCAGATTGCGCATCTGGATCAAATTATGGTAACAGAACTCAATCACGGTATGAGTCGGGTGCAGAACGTAAATCATCAGGAATTGACCATCCAGAAACCGATAGACAAATCTTCACCTTTATTAAGTAAGGCCATAAACGAAAATGAATGCCTGACATGCGATTTTGAGTATTATCGGACTAATCGTTTTGGTATTAATGAATTGTACTACCGGGTAAAACTGATCAAGGCAAGGATATCAAGTATACATATTTGCGTTCCACATGCTATCACTGAGAGTTCTGCTCAGCCTGAAGAGTCAGTATCGTTCACCTATGAAAGTATTAACTGGGAACACTGTATTGCCGGAACCAGTGCTTATAGTCTGTGGGAAGAGCGCGTGTTCTGACGGCGGTGCGATAATAATCCAAAAGAGTTGAATAGTATTGACGACGCCTGTGCAAATATCATTAATTTAACCTCATATAATATGGGATGAATTTGCTGATAAACAGAGATATTGTTGAACACGTCTGCGCCTGTTTCTCATCGCTGGCTGCCGCCACTGATTATTGGCGGCAGGCGAATAGACAGTAATAATCATTTGTTACTGATATCGACTGTTCAAGTCTTTAACCACTGCGGCGATAGTTCTTTGTTTTAGTTGACTGATTTTTGGCTGGGGAATCGGCTCCTTTTCGTTGAATTGTGAAGAGATATTATCCTCGTAGTTAATCGGAGACCAGGTCGCCCATGCGCCTGTTGCCACATCTACCAGAGCAAAACGTATCAGATAACGTAGCGAACCGGGACTGGGTACTGATTCATTTTGATAATCTGTCCATAAGGTTGTTTTTGTGACATTATCGTATTTCCCTGTTTGCAGCGTATCCCAATAAACTATCACCGTTTTTTGCTGTCCTTTTGCTGCGATGTAGCGCAGTGACTGCATATAATTCATATTTTCGCTGATGACGGTTTGCCCTTCTTCATCCTTCACTTTATTGCAGGACAGTTTTTTTTGTCTGTCCGGGACGCCCGAGAATGTTGTTACTTTGTAATATTTACTCAGTTCCTGCTGCATAACCGTATCTGGAGCCTGGTTCCCTGATTGAATAAGAATAACTGCGGAATCTGATGGGACACTGAGTTTATCGCTCTCAAGCGCGGCCTGAATATCTTCTTCTGAAACTGACAGGGTCGTCTCATTCCCAAAGATATCTTTATCTGTAAGTTGAGGCAGGGTATTTTTATTACTCCTGGATGGTGATTCAGATACCAATTTTTTTCTGGCGTCAATTGAAGATTGAGTGCAGCCATTCAACAAAAAAGCTGCGGCGGATAAGACTATCAATAAGCGTGTTCTCATGAGCGTTCTCTTGCAAGGAGGGATGAGTTATTTTACACAGGGAAGGGGAGGTGTCTTTGTTTTATTTTGGCTTTCTTAACGTTTTATTTTTATATTTTTTGCGTCAATGAATAAGATGATTCAATAATTTTCAGGGTTGTAAATTGATTGCGATTAAAAAATTGAGCAGCGCATGATGTATCAGATAAAAATAATGCGAAAAAGTCTGGGCTTTCGTACAGTCTCTTATCTGAAATAAGAGCGGTTAGGGGGATTGACTCGCTTCGCTCGCCGTTACTCGGCCCATCCCTGGGCCTCGCCCCTCCGGGGCCAGCGAAAATGCTGTTCAAAATTGCTCCTGGCAATTTTGTGCGGGCAGCTTCCTCGCAGGCTCGTCATCTGTCCACCCGGCTGACGCCGGTTGTCGACCCCCGGTCGGGGCTTCTCATCCCCCCGGTTGAAATGCAATATGCGAAAAAAAAGCCCGCATTTGCATGCGAGCTCTTTTTAAAATAATGGCGGTGAGGGGGGGATTCGAACCCCCGATACGTTGCCGTATACACACTTTCCAGGCGTGCTCCTTCAGCCACTCGGACACCTCACCACATTTTTTACCGTCACTCCACTGGGGGGCAACGGGGCGCTACTATAGGGAGTTGCGCGAAAACGGTCAAGCATATTTTCGGGAATGATGATTGTTCGCTTAAGCTGTGACCAGAGGGCGTTATATAGAGGAAATTAATACCGTGAAGCGTAAACGTCACAAACTTTCTTTTTTATGTCTATTAAAGAAGGAAGGCAAAATCCGCGCTTTGCAGAGACGAAAAAAAAGCCCGCATTTGCATGCGAGCTCTTCTTAAAATATGGCGGTGAGAGAGGGGTTCGAACCCTCGATACGTTGCCGTATACACACTTTCCAGGCGTGCTCCTTCAGCCACTCGGACACCTCACCGTATTGTCATCCCGATGCTGCCAGGACGGGCGCTAATGTAGGGAAAACTGGCACTTCCGTCAATCATCTTTTTCAATTAATTAGCGTATTTAGCCAAACTTCAAACAACCTGCTTCTTAATCACTCTGAAATTGATTTTTTTCTCAGCAACGCCGTTTTTTCGCGGTGATATCAATGATATTTGCTATGTTGTTGAGCTAACTGATGGCCCTTTCACGCCCGCAACCCATCGGTAAAAATATCGGAAACAACAATGCATAACGGGAGCAGCGATGGACATTATCTTTTACCACCCCTCATTTGACGGCGAGTTCTGGATGCGCGAACTCGGTAAAGCACTACCGGAGGCAAAGGTTCGGGCCTGGACTCCGGGTGATGAAGCATCCGCTGATTATGCTCTGGTGTGGCACCCGCCTATTGAAATGCTCCGCGGACGTGAATTAAAAGGCGTCTTCAGCCTCGGTGCAGGCGTCGACGCCATTCTTACGAAGCTAAAAGCGCACCCTGAGATGCTGGCGGCGCACATCCCGCTGTTTCGTCTTGAAGATACGGGGATGGCGATGCAAATGCAGGAGTATGCCGTCAGCCAGGTGCTGCACTGGTTCCGCCGTTTTGACGACTATCAGTTGCTAAAGCGACAGGCCACGTGGCAGGAGCTGGACGAATATCGTCGCGAGGACTTTACTATCGGTATTCTGGGGGCTGGCGTCCTTGGCTCGCAGGTTGCCCAAAGCTTGAGGGGCTGGGGGTTCCCGCTGCGCTGCTGGAGCCGTTCACGTAAAGAGATACCGGGTGTGACAAGTTATGCTGGTGATCAGGAGATGCGCGATTTTTTACAGGGCACCCGTGTGCTGATCAATCTGCTGCCTAACACGCCGGAGACAGCGGGCATCATTAACCAGTCATTGCTGGCTCAGCTTGCTGATAACAGCTACGTCATGAACATCGCGCGTGGGGCGCATGTGGTAGAAGCCGATTTGCTGGCCGCGCTGGATAGCGGCAAAGTCAAAGCGGCGATGCTGGATGTCTTCCATCAGGAGCCACTTCCCGCTGACAACCCGCTCTGGGCACATCTGCGCGTGGCAATCACTCCGCATGTGGCTGCTGTCACTCGCCCGGAGGAAGCCATTGCTTACATTGCCAAAACCATTGGCCAGGTGGAGCGGGGCGAAAGGGCTAACGGGCTGGTTGACAGAGCAAGAGGCTACTGATGACACCCAAAGGTTCACGGGGTTTTCATTAAAAATGGCGGCGATAACTGCTATCCTTGCAAAAACAACTACAGGAGAGTTTCATGTATCCCGTTGACCTGCATATGCATACCGTCGCCAGTACCCACGCCTATAGCACCCTCCAGGACTATATTGCTGAAGCAAAGCGTAAAGGAATCAAGCTTTTTGCGATTACCGATCACGGCCCCGATATGGCGGATGCACCGCACTACTGGCATTTTGTGAATATGCGTATCTGGCCCCGTCTGGTTGATGGCGTAGGTATTTTGCGTGGTATTGAAGCGAATATTAAAAATACCGACGGCGAGATTGATTGCAGTGGGCCGATGCTGCCGTCGCTTGACCTGATCATTGCGGGTTTCCATGAGCCGGTGTTTGCGCCGCAGGACGAAGCGACCAACACTCAGGCGATGATTGCTACCATTGCGGGCGGCATCGCCCATATTATCAGCCACCCCGGCAATCCTAAATATCCCATCAATATCAAGGCGGTTGCTGAAGCCGCCGCAAAATATGATGTGGCGCTGGAAATTAATAACTCCTCTTTCCTGCATTCCCGTAAAGGTAGCGAAGCCAATTGCCGTGCCATTGCGGCTGCCGTGCGTGATGCAGGAGGGTGGGTAGCGCTGGGATCCGACTCCCATACCGCTTTTACCCTCGGCGATTTTGACGAATGCCGTAAAGTCCTTGATGATGTGGGCTTCCCGGAAGAAAAGATTCTTAATGTCTCACCACGTCGGTTACTCTCTTTCCTTGAATCCCGCGGGATGGAACCCATTAGCGAATTCGCTGAACTTTAATCTGTCATTTACTGGAACCTTGCATGAACGAATTTTCCATCCTCTGCCGCGTACTCGGCTCACTTTTTTATCGCCAGCCGCAGGACCCGCTACTGGTACCGCTCTACACGCTGATTCGCGAGGGCAAACTGGCACAAAACTGGCCGCTTGAGCAGGATGAGTTGCTCACACGATTGCAGAAAAATTGCGATGCCCAAAGCCTGGCGGCAGATTACAACGCGTTGTTTGTCGGCGATGAGTGCCGGGTCTCGCCGTACCGTAGCGCATGGGTGGAAGAGGGGACGGAAGCGGAAGTGCACGCGTTTCTTGCCTCGCGCGGGATGCCGTTAACCCAGACGCCGGCAGATCATTTTGGCACCTTATTACTGGCTGCCTCCTGGCTGGAAGATCAGTCAGCAGAAGACGAAAGCGAGGCGCTGGAAACCCTGTTTTCTGACTATCTCCTGCCGTGGTGTGGCACCTTCCTCGGAAAAGTAGAAGCCCATGCGACCACCCCGTTCTGGCGTACGCTGGCGCTGCTGACCCGCGAAGCGCTCTCCGCCATGTGGGACGAGTTGCAGGAGACGGAAGAGGAATAAATGTGACGGTAATCACATTTGAAATGTAACGGTTGTTTTTGCGTTGCATTATTTGTGGTGTAAATCACATCTGATAGGTGCGTATCTGGTAAGATGCGCACCATGAACTTACTTCTCTCTCTCGCATTAACAACAGGGCTGCTGTCCGGTCTTTGGGGCTGGGTTGCTGTCTCACTTGGCCTTATCAGCTGGGCGGGTTTTCTCGGTTGTACCGCTTATTTCGCCTGCCCACAGGGTGGCGTAAAAGGGCTGCTCATTTCGCTGTGTACGTTACTGAGCGGCGCGGCATGGGCGCAGGTGATCATTCACGGCAGCGCGCTGGCCCCTCATCTGGAAATAGTGGGCTATGTGGTCACCGGGCTGGTGGCATTTTTGATGTGCGTACAGGCAAAAAGTTTGCTGCTTTCATTTGTGCCAGGCACCTTTATTGGCGCCTGCGCCACCTTTGCCGGACAGGGCGACTGGCGACTGGTCGTGCCCTCGCTGGTGGTGGGGTTACTGTTTGGTTTTGCAATGAAAAACAGCGGCATCTGGCTTGCCTCCCGACGCACCACATCCCTGTCTGAACAACAAAAAAAAGCGTGACGGTGTAAGCCGACACGCTTTTACTTTTCATCGCCATCAGGATTCAGGTGGTACAGCCATTTCCCTGTATTTCACCAGCACCTCGTTTTTATTCTCTGCTTTATTTTGCAGATCCCACAATCCGCGATCGATGCCGTCGTTAATCAGCAAAATAACCCCGGTTTCAATGGCTGACATTAAACAGAGCATAACCGGTTCATTGGCGGTGTAACCTACTTCCGCCTCAAGCAGCCGTTGGTAATCAATAAAGCGGAACACCCCGGCCTGCACTTCATAAGACAGAATCGTTTTGCTGGTATTCACCGAGGAGAGAATTTCCCCTGTACTCACATTGACCACGCGTAGATTGACGGCGATCTGGTCGAGCTGATATTGCGTATCCGCCCCAATACCAAAGTATCGTGCACCCGCACCGCCCGATTTCACATTGCTTTCATAGCCAATGATCGACCCCTCCACCATGACATTCGCCGCCGTTAAGGACTGTAACGGGAAGCGATTGTTGACCGCTACCGTGCCATTTTCCTGGGCTGCACGGATGATCTTGCGTTCGTTAAGCAGGTTTTGCAGCCCCTGACGTTCCAGGGGGACAAACCAACGTGAGTCTTTTAGCGCAGTAACCAGCATGGCCGTCGCACTTTGCGGCACCGCCGTTGAGAAGTTACTGGCTGGATAGGGTTTAAACTGCCCGGTTTCATCCTGAATGTTATATACCGACACGAAAATCTTACCTGTCGGTAGCGGCAGGTGGGTTAAATCCTGATAACTCTGAGCCCGAGGTAATAAAGTAGGTTTAGCGGCCTGTTTCGGCGGCGCGGTTAAGCATCCGCTTAATAAACACACGGCCAGAATAAGTAATAAGCGCTGCATGATTGTCGTCCTGTAAAGGCGATGCCTTAGAAATCAGTTGAACCGCTTTGCAGACCTGAAACTTCGATGGTTGAGGTTCTGCCTGTCTTTCTGTCAGTTACATTTAATTGCAGTTGCCCATCCCGGTTGGCGATATCGACGATATAGTCACTGGTCACCATTCTTCCCGGTTTGCCACTATTAATATTGGTCAACAATCCACCCAATATTTGTGACTGAATGGATTGGGTAAAATTATCTAATGCTGACGGCGTTTCTATTCCGTAGTCGTCCTTATAGCTTGGATCTTTATAGGAGTTTTGCGCCTGGGCGCTGTTTAATAAAAATGCCCCATTATTTGGGTTACCGCCAAAATTGGGATTACGGAATTGGAACGTCATATTACCGGCCCAGCTTAGCGGTGCTACAAGCATGAACAAGGTTAGGGCAGATGCGATACGCATGTTTGCCTCCGGAAAGAGTAATCGTGTTTTAGAACTCGTCTTTCGCCAAATCACCCGTGCTGAGTAATGCCTGGTTAATTTGAAGATGATCAAGTGCTTCCTGTGTTTGTGCTAACGCGGAATCGATGTTTTTTTCGAAGTCACGTTTCGTGGGAAAGAGAAATGTCTGATAAACGACATTCTGGTTAACCGCAATGGTTATCCAGCTTCCCCAGCGCGCACTGGGCCGTTCATTAATGGTTAAATTCCCTGTCCAGGTACTTTCCCATTTATCACTAAATGCACGATAAAAATCATGACCGATTGAAGAGACCGTATGATCGGTTAACAAACCGGGTATCTCCACTTCGACAGCGCGAAGATCCCCCGCAGCAAAGAAAAAGCCGGCTGCCGCAAGATAATTCAGATAGCGTTTCATGGCGTTAACGCCTGAGGTTGTCGTTAGCCCAGGAGACAGCCTGAGTACGATTTTTAACGGATATCTTCTTGAAAAGATTATAAAGATGCGTTTTAACCGTATTTTCGCTGATGAATAGCGAACGGGCGATTTCAATGTTCGATGCGCCAATGCGCAGCTTATTTAAAATCTCTTTTTCCCGATGCGTCAGCAACGCCGATTCAGAACTGCTGTAACGATAATTACCCGAATGAGTAATCAAATAGCTGGCCAGTTTTTGTGAGAAGTAACACTCACCGCGCTGGATTCCTTGTAACCCTTCCACCATGCAGGATTCGTCTTCCGACACGTAAAATACGCCGTTGATATGTGGCCAGTTTTCAATTTCGCGGAAGGGATATTCATCTGGCGTATTCATCAACAATAATTTTAAATTATTGTTTCTGCGGGATAAAATATCCTGCCAATAATGAATCATTTTCTTATCAGCCTCCATCATATCAAACAACACTACGCTGCCACTTGAAATATCATCCAGCGAGCGTTGAATATTATGGAGTTTTCCCGTCAATGACAAAGACTGCTTAAGATGTTGCAACAAAGCTGTTGCCTGTAAAGAAGGTTTGGTAATTAACAATAACGCTTGATTTTGAACACCTTGGACTTCACTAAACATGATGAAACCCCGCTTTAAGCACATCCGCAGCTTTCCCCGCACAAAGCGGGGAAACCAGAAGTACTGACAGATGCTGTTTGCTGTGTGTAGTAATAAACGCTCAACCCACTAAGGGGAAATTAATAAAATTACATGAGTGCTGCTGATTTCAATCTAGCTTCAGCCAACCTTAAATCAAGTGTTAAACATGTAACCGAATGTAAAAATCAATATTAATTTGTTAATTAATCTTTTTGAAAGGTTTTTGATTGATACATAAGTTGTACATCTAACGAAAGTTGCATAAATTTTAAAAATCATACAAACATATTTAATATATTGAAATATAAATAAAATTTAAAAATCTAAAAGTTGTACCTTCTCTACATTATAGAAAATACCCGGTGGTGGAATGCGGTTTAATTCTGACTGAAAAAAAGTCGCGTGGTGACGACAGATTGGCGGAAATTTGCAAACGCGCTCTCATAAGTCGTTCCTGGATAACCTGAAGTGCGCTATTTGTTATAAGTAAATGCGTAACACCGGAATGCTAAAGTTCCTTCTTTATATGTTTTTAAAAAAATCTGCTTTTATCATACTTTGGTGTGAATATTATTTTTCAAAATACAACTCGTGGATTAGATATTAAAGTTATTTGTCTGCGCATACTGACTTTCGTAACGCAGCGTTAACAAATATTTCGAGAGTTAACTACTGCGCAGCAGGCGAAACAATTTAATAAAAGAATTGTTTCGTGAAGCACCTAACCAGGCCAGGGTGACAACATGAAAAACAAGTTGTTATTTATGATGTTAGCAATGCTGGGTACGCCTGGGTTTGCAACCGCAGCAAGTTATGATTTGGCAAGTTCAGAATATAACCTGGCGGTAAATGAATTAAGCGCAGCCTCTTATAACAAGGCCGCAATTATCGGTCAAACCGGTTCTAATAATAATGCACAGATTAACCAGGGTGGTTCTAAGTTATTGTCGGCGATTTCCCAGGACGGTGCCCGGAATTCCGCAAGAATAGACCAGTCAGGTTCATACAACCTTGCTTATATCGATCAGTCGGGAAACTCGAATGATGCGAGCATTACGCAAGGGGCATATGGCAATACTGCGATGATTATCCAGAAAGGGTCGGGTAACAAAGCGAGCATTGCGCAGTACGGTACACAGAAGACAGCAGTTGTAGTGCAAAGACAGTCGCAAATGTCGATTCGCGTTATACAACGTTGAACGCAGAGTGACGTTTATTCAATCCGATGGGGGTTTACCATGAAACTTTTCAAAGTGGCAGTTGTAGCAGCTCTCGTAGTTTCAGCCAGTGCTTTTGCAGGCGTTGTTCCTCAGTATGGTCATGGCGGTAATGGTGGCAACAGCGGTCCTAATTCAGAGCTGAACATCTACCAGAGCGGTGCAAGTAACTCTGCCCTCGCACTGCAATCTGATGCGCGCAATTCTGAAACCACAATTAGCCAGCATGGCTCCAGTAACGGTGCCGATGTAGGTCAGGGTTCTGATAACAGCGAAATCAGCCTGTCACAAAGCGGTTCTCGTAACAGTGCAACTATCGACCAGTGGAACAGCCGTAACTCTGACATTACCGTCAGCCAGTTCGGTAGCCGCAACGGTGCGCTGGTTAACCAGACGGCTTCTGATTCCAGTGTTGTTGTTCGTCAGGTTGGTTTTGGCAACAACGCCACGGCTAATCAGTACTAAGCAACGCGTTGTAAAAAGAGACAGGGCTCAGGCCCTGTTTCTTTTTATGGAGGTTCCATGCATACCTTATTGCTGCTTGCCGCACTGTCTAATCAGATAACGTTTGACGCCGTTCAACAGGGGGAGGTTTACACCATCACGCCGCAGGTGGTGCTGAGTGAGGACTGCCTTTGTCAGGTGCAAATTCTGGCAACCCGGCAGGGCGAAGCCGGTGAAAGCAGAACACAACAGCGAAAAACCCTCTCGTTGCGGGCGAATCAACCTACCGCTTTAATGAGAATGAGCATGACTATTTCGCCACAGGACCATGTCAGTATTACGGTCACGGTCACGGACGGAAATAATCTGCATCTCTCGCAGCAATGGTCTCCGCAAAAACAAAGCTAAGTCATTCATTTAATGAATGAATGGCGCTAAATAAGTGCGGTTAATATTCTGTTAAATTTGTTGAAATGATGTATATATAAAGCTGACACTCTGATTACCAGAGGTCGGGAGAAAGACTGACCGTCTTACCTCCCTAACAACATATTCCTGAGGTCAATATGTCAGCTTCACGAAAACGTTTTATCTCCAGTATGTTGCTACTGGTCGGGAGTATCAGTAGTGTTGCCGGAGCGGCAACGGGGGGAGTTATTCATTTCGAAGGAATGATTGTTGAATCACCTTGTGAAGTAAACGTTAAAGCACGCAATGTGCAAATGGCCTGTGACAGGGATGGGCAAGTAAAAACACGCACGATTTCGTTTAATCAACTGTCGCAGGCACCGCAGGGCGTGCAGAACGTAGCGACAATGAAAATGAATTACATCAATCCGGAACGGACGCTCGCTATTCTCGATATCGTTTACAACTGATCTTTGCCGGGCGGTGTGCGCATCGGGCACCGCTTCATTTTTCATACTCCCGCCTCTTGCCTGCGATACACTGTTTAAAGATAAGTTTGAAAAGAGGTATCAATATGCAACCACGATTACAGGTTTGGCAGGGGGACATCACCACGCTGCAGGTTGATGTCATAGTGAATGCCGCGAATACATCTTTACTGGGTGGCGGCGGTGTGGACGGCGCAATCCACCGTGCGGCAGGTCCTGCACTATTGGAAGCCTGTAAAAAAGTACGGCAGCAGCAGGGGGAGTGTTCTCCAGGACATGCTGTCATTACCACCGCAGGCGATTTACCCATTAAAGCCGTGATCCATGCCGTGGGGCCCGTGTGGCGTGGCGGCGACGATCACGAAGCGCGGGTGCTGGAAGACGCTTACCGCAACAGCCTTAAACTTGCAGAAGCGAATGGTTATGAAACCATTGCTTTTCCTGCGATAAGTACGGGCATTTATGGTTATCCCAAGCCTGCCGCTGCCGAGATCGCTGTCAATAGCGTGTGGGGTTATCTGGCAACCCACTCCCACATCAAACAGGCGATTTTCGTCTGCTTTGATGACGAAAATACAGCGCTGTATCAGCGTCTGCTAATGCAACATGGTTTTTTGCCTGAGGCGTGATGCTAAAACGTCGCCTGTGGGCATCTCCTCAGGCGATGCGTTGTCCCTGGTTTGCTTTCTCGTCGCCTGCGATGACTGTTTCGGATTAACACACCAACCTAACGGTGGAAGGGCAGATATACTTTGCTCTTATGAGACGAAACATACCCGGAAACGCTCCCTTGCTTCCTGAAACCACCCCTGCCCAGCCTGACACCCGGCTGGGGCGAGCTGTCATACCCCTTTGCGCAAAACACGAAGGGTTATGTGGTCTGGTCGCGCTGGACGACAGCATGGATGCCTTTGTGGCTCGTCATCGCCTGGCGGAGATGGCGCAGTCCAGACTGGATGTGCAGTATTACATTTGGGATGACGACATGTCCGGGCGCCTGCTGTTTCTGGCCCTGCTGGCGGCGGCGGACAGGGGGGTAACGGTGCGCATTCTGCTCGACGATAACAACACCTCTGGCATGGATGATGCGCTGCGCCAGCTTAATGCACACCCGCGCATTGAGGTTCGTCTTTTCAATCCTTTCTCATTTCGCACCCTCAGAGCGCTGGGGTATCTCACCGACTTTGCCCGGCTCAATCGGCGGATGCATAACAAGGGCTTTACGGCTGACGGCGTGGTCACCATTGTCGGCGGGCGCAACATTGGTGATGCCTATTTTGGCGTAGGCGAAGAGCCGCTTTTTACCGATTTAGATGTGATGGCCATTGGCCCGGTGGTTTCAGACGTTGAACGGGATTTCGAGCGTTACTGGCGTTCAGCCTGCGTCTCGCCGTTACAGCATGTGCTGGATATTGAGACAGAGGCTATCGGCGAGCAAATTCGCATGCCAGATGCATGGTATCAGGATCCTACCGCGGCCCGTTATCTTCGCACTCTGGAGAAGACACATTTTGCCAGCCAGCTGGAACAGGGGGAGTTGCCGCTGATTTGGGCGAAAACGCGCCTGCTCAGTGACGATCCGCGAAAAGGCGAGGGCAAAGCCCATCTGCGCACGCTGTTACCGCAACGTTTGCTCAATGTTATGGGCAAGCCGGAAAGACAAATCGATATCATCTCCGCCTATTTTGTACCGGGCCGAGCCGGCGTGGCGCAGCTTTTACAAATGGTCCGTAAAGGCGTCCGCGTCGCTATTCTGACGAACTCACTGGCCGCGAATGATGTTAGCGTGGTACATGCGGGGTATGCGCGCTGGCGTAAGAAATTATTGCGTCATGGGATTGAGCTTTATGAACTCAAGCCGACCCATGATGGTCCACACCCGCTGCACGACCGCGGTATTACAGGCAACTCTGGCTCCAGCCTGCACGCCAAAACCTTCAGTGTTGATGGCAAGAAAGTCTTTATTGGTTCCTTCAATTTCGATCCGCGTTCGGCGATGCTTAATACCGAAATGGGGTTTGTCATTGAGAGCGAGACGCTGGCACAGCAAATTCACCATCGATTTATTCGTAGCCAAAAAGCGGCCGCCTGGCAGTTACGGCTCGATAAGTGGGGCAGGATTAACTGGCTGGAAGAGCGAGAGGGTAAAGAGGTTCTTCTGACTAAGGAGCCGCAAACCCGTTTCTGGCAGCGCGTACTGGTAAAACTGGCGTACTGGCTGCCGGTGGAGTGGCTGCTCTGAGGAAATGAGCAGCCCTCATGGCGTTAGCGTGCTGCTGTCGGTGCATGACTCTCTTTACGCTGCGGTTTACCGGAGAACAGGAATTTGAGTACCGGAATACGTAAGTGGGCTTCATAAAGCAGCAACGCGCAGCCGTTCACGAACACCAGCCCGGTTAAAAATCCCAGCAGATTGGAATGAATCATTGGCGTTATCCAGGCACCAAAGAACAGCGTCAGCGGATGGTGCACAAGATAGATAAACAACGAAGCATTCACGAAATAGCTCACGCGAGCCGACTGGAAATTGAGCAGACGGTAGCCCAGTGAGAAGACCACATTCACCATCCACACCCCTAAAAGCATGGTAATCACTGACTCCGTTTCGTACATCCAGGCGTCGCCGCTGCCGTATTTTTGATTCAGCAGGTAGGCGGCAAACGCCACTATCGAGCCTAAAATGCAGGCAGGGGAGGGCGTGAGGAACAGTGATTTCAGCCGTGGATTGATAAAGGCCAGTGCCCCGAGCAGGAAGAAGGGGATGTAGAACAGCGATTGCATAACGGTAAAGTTAAACAGGCCGTCTCGCAAAATATCGGGATAGACCATAAAAATCAGTCGACGCAGTGCGGCATAAAGCACGCCAAAAATCAAAAAGGCAACCGAGATTTTTGCCCAGTTAATGTCATTCAGGAAGCGGTCGGCGTTATTTTTTATCTTTCTGAATAGCCACATACTGATTGTAGTCAGGACCACCAGCACCAGCAGGAACCACAAATGTGAGATCAGCTCCCACACAAGCGTATTGAATTTGTCATACGTTGACAGAGTGTGCCAGGTGTCAGTGCGCGCATTGACATACTGCAGCATAAGGAATTGCGGTAGCGTCAAAAGCGGAATAGCGGTGAGCATAGGGATCCCGACGCGTTCTACACGCACAGTCCACCAGCGCTTGACGGGATAACGCAGATAAAGCATGTAAGAGAAGTAACCCGAGATGACGAAAAATACCTGCATGCGAAAAGCATGAATCGCATCATTAAACAGCGTTAACCACCAGGAAGGATGGGCACTGTTAACATGCCACATATGGCTGGAGTAAATGAGTGAAATGTGAAAGGGGATCCCCAGCAACATGAGCCATGCGCGGATGGAATCAAGAAAATATTCACGTTGTACAGGTACATTGCTCACATATAACTCCATTGATTCTCAGACTTTTCGTCTTATCCATAAGACAAATAATGATTACATTCGCAAGTAACCCTACACTATGTCCCGCAGACAGTCTCCAGGATAAGCACCTAAATCCCTAAAGGGTTAGTTTTAATTGTTTATTGACTGAGCCGGCATAGAGAACAAAGAGGGGATTCAGTTGTCGGATTGCTTGTATTTCCATTAAAATGGATCGGATCGATTTAAGCACACAAAGGGGGAAGTGCTTAGTTATTATGAAACCTAAATTACGAATGATGAAAATGCGTTGGCTGGGTGCCGCGGTTCTGCTGTCTCTTTATACGTCATCAGGCTGGGCTTTTTCTATTGACGATGTCGCAAAACAGGCACAATCCCTGGCAGGCAAAGGCTATGAAGCGCCTAAGAGCAACCTGCCTTCCGCGTTCCGTGATATGAAATACGCGGATTATCAACAAATTCAGTTCAACCACGATAAGGCCTGGTGGAACGCCACAAAAACCCCATTCAAGCTTGAATTTTATCATCAGGGCATGTACTTCGACACGCCAGTGACCCTCAACGAAGTGACCGCCACTGCTGTTCGCAAAATTAAATACAATCCGGATTATTTCAACTTTGGTAACGTGCAGCACGACAAAGACACGGTGAAAGATCTTGGATACGCCGGTTTCAAAGTCCTTTACCCCATTAATAATAAAGATAAAAACGACGAAATCGTCAGCATGCTGGGTGCCAGCTACTTCCGCGTGATTGGTGCCGGTCAGGTTTACGGCCTCTCTGCACGTGGTCTGGCTATCGATACCGCACTGCCGTCCGGCGAAGAGTTCCCGCACTTTAAAGAGTTCTGGATTGAACGTCCGAAGCCGACCGACAAGCGCCTGACGATTTACGCACTGCTGGACTCGCCACGTGCGACTGGCGCTTACCGTTTTGTGATCATTCCTGGTCGCGATACGGTTATCGACGTGCAGTCGAAAGTCTATTTGCGTGACAAAGTCGGCAAGCTTGGCGTTGCGCCTCTGACCAGTATGTTCCTGTTTGGCCCTTCTCAGCCGTCACCGGCCACCAACTACCGCCCTGAATTGCATGACTCTAACGGTCTGTCGATGCATGCCGGTAACGGAGAGTGGATCTGGCGTCCGCTGAATAACCCGAAACATCTCGCCGTTAGCAGCTACGCAATGGAAAACCCGCAGGGCTTTGGCTTGCTCCAGCGTGGCCGTGAGTTCTCTCGCTTTGAGGATATTGACGATCGTTATGATCTGCGACCGAGCGCCTGGGTGACTCCGCAAGGCGAGTGGGGCAAAGGTAAAATCGAGTTGGTAGAAATCCCGACGAACGATGAAACTAACGATAACATCGTGGCGTACTGGACACCGGATCAGCTGCCGGAAGCCGGTAAAGAGATGAACTTCAAGTACACCATCACCTTTAGCCGTGACGAAGATAAGCTGCACGCGCCGGACAACGCCTGGGTTACGCAGACCCGTCGTTCTACGGGCGATGTGAAGCAGTCGAACCTTATCCGTCAACCGGATGGCACCCTCGCTTTCGTGGTCGACTTTACGGGTCAGGACATGAAACAGCTGCCGCAGGATACCCCGGTCACCGCCCAGGCGAGCATTGGTGACAACGGCGAAATTGTGGAAAACAGCGTTCGCTATAATCCTGTGACGCAAGGTTGGCGTTTGATGCTGCGCGTTAAGGTGAAAGATCCGAAGAAAACCACGGATATGCGTGCCGCGCTCGTCAATGCCGATCAGACCCTGAGTGAAACCTGGAGCTATCAGCTACCTGCCAATGAATAAGATAACTGAGTATATCGACGCGCTGCCGCTATCCACGACGGAGAAGGCAGTGTTGCCGACAGACAGTCTGGCTGACGTGCATAACGCGCTGAATGGTGGACGTTCAGCGTGGGCGCGCGAAGACGACACGCCGCTGGGTTCCGTGAAAGCGCGTCTTGAACACAGCTGGCCGGATTCGCTTGCTGAAGGTCAGTTGATCAAAGATGATGAAGGCCGCGATCAGCTACAGGCCATGCCGAAGGCTACGCGCTCTTCCATGTTCCCCGATCCCTGGCGTACCAATCCCATTGGTCGCTTCTGGGACAGATTGCGTGGTCGCAATGTGCAGCCACGTTATATGTCGCGCTTGACCAAAGATCAGCAGGCCAGTGAGCAGAAGTGGCGTATGGTCGGTTCGATCCGCCGCTATATTTTGCTGCTCCTGACGTTGGCACAAACCGTTGTCGCAACCTGGTACATGAAGACCATCCTCCCTTACCAGGGGTGGGCACTGATTAATCCAACCGATATGGCGGGGCAGGATCTTTGGGTCTCCTTTATGCAACTCCTGCCTTATGTGTTGCAAACGGGCATTCTCATTCTGTTTGCGATTCTGTTTTGTTGGGTGTCTGCCGGGTTCTGGACCGCGTTGATGGGCTTCCTGCAGCTACTGATTGGGCGAGATAAGTACAGTATCTCTGCCTCAACGGTGGGTGACGAGCCGCTCAACCCTGAGCACCGTACTGCGCTGATCATGCCTATCTGTAACGAAGACGTGGATCGTGTCTTCGCCGGGCTGCGGGCGACCTGGGAATCGGTCAAAGCCACTGGAAACGGAGCGCACTTTGACGTTTACATTCTCAGTGACAGCTACAACCCGGATATCTGCGTTGCGGAACAGAAAGCGTGGATGGAGCTGATTGCCGAGGTGCAAGGTGAAGGACAGATCTTCTATCGTCGCCGTCGCCGCCGCGTAAAACGCAAAAGCGGTAACATTGATGACTTCTGCCGTCGCTGGGGTAACCAGTACAGCTATATGGTGGTTCTGGATGCTGACTCCGTGATGACAGGCGAGTGTCTCTCAGGGCTGGTGCGTCTGATGGAAGCCAACCCGAACGCCGGTATCATCCAGTCTTCGCCAAAAGCCTCCGGCATGGACACGCTGTATGCGCGTTGCCAGCAGTTCGCGACCCGTGTTTACGGTCCACTCTTTACTGCCGGGCTCCATTTCTGGCAGTTGGGGGAATCCCACTACTGGGGCCATAACGCGATTATCCGTGTTCAGCCCTTTATTGAGCACTGCGCGTTAGCGCCGCTGCCGGGTGAAGGGTCGTTCGCTGGTTCAATCCTCTCGCACGACTTTGTCGAAGCGGCCTTGATGCGCCGTGCGGGTTGGGGCGTGTGGATTGCTTACGATCTGCCAGGCTCTTATGAAGAACTGCCGCCAAACTTGCTGGATGAACTGAAACGCGACCGTCGCTGGTGTCACGGTAACCTGATGAACTTCCGTCTGTTCCTGGTTAAAGGGATGCATCCGGTTCACCGCGCCGTCTTCCTGACAGGGGTCATGTCGTATCTGTCAGCGCCGCTGTGGTTTATGTTCCTGGTCCTGTCGACGGCGCTGCAGGTCGTGCATGCGCTTACTGAACCGCAGTACTTCCTGCAACCGCGCCAGCTCTTCCCGGTGTGGCCACAGTGGCGTCCGGAACTGGCCATTGCGCTCTTTGCCTCGACGATGGTGCTGCTGTTCCTGCCGAAACTGCTGAGTATTATCCTGGTCTGGTGTAAAGGGCCCAAAGAGTACGGCGGTTTCTTCCGGGTAACGGCTTCTCTGTTGCTTGAAGTGCTGTTCTCTGTACTGCTGGCGCCGGTCCGTATGCTGTTCCACACCGTATTCGTGGTCAGTGCGTTCCTGGGTTGGGAGGTGGTCTGGAATTCGCCGCAGCGTGATGATGACTCCACGCCATGGGGAGAAGCCTTTATGCGCCACGGCTCGCAGCTATTGCTGGGGCTGGTCTGGGCGGTTGGGATGGCCTGGCTGGACTTACGTTTCCTGTTCTGGCTGGCGCCGATTGTCTTCTCGCTTATCCTCTCGCCGTTCGTGTCGGTCATCTCCAGCCGCTCGACGATGGGGATGCGTACCAAGCGCTGGAAACTGTTCCTGATCCCGGAAGAGTATTCTCCGCCACAGGTCCTGGTCGATACCGACAGGTATCTGGAGCTGAACCGTAGCCGTTCTCTGGAGCAGGGCTTCATGCACGCGGTGTTCAATCCGTCGTTTAATGCGCTGGCAACCGCCATGGCAACGGCGCGCCACCGTGCAAGTGATATCCTGGAAATCGCCCGCGATCGACATGTTGAACAGGCGCTCAATGAGACACCTGACAAACTGAATCGCGATCGTCGACTGGTATTGCTTAGCGACCCTGTTACGCTGTCGCGCCTGCATTATCGCGTCTGGGCAGCACCGGAGAAGTATCTTTCCTGGGTGAATTACTATCAGGATTTGAAACTCAATCCGCAGGCACTCAAGGCGAAGTAAGCCGCCATAATGGAAAATACCGGCCAGTGTGCCGGTATTTTTTTATCACGAAAAGTGAGGTCTTAGTGAGAATACTTGTTGTGGCACTGGTAGCGTGCCTGCTTAGCGGATGCGGCAGTATTATCAGCCGGACGATTCCAGGCCAGGGGCACGGTAATCAGTACTACCCTGGCGTAAAATGGGATGTCCGTGATTCTGCGTGGCGCTACGTGACGGTGCTGGATTTGCCCTTCTCGCTGGTGTTCGACACGCTACTGTTACCCATTGATGCCAATCATGGGCCCTACGAGTAATTAGCGCTCGTCCCACTCGTCAGCGGCGGCGCGGCCTTCTTCGGTGTCGAGGGGCGGCTCAAGTTGAAATTCACCTTCGTCCCACTCGTGCAGCGTATTCTCTTCCAGCCACTCCTGACGTATCTCGATTTCATCGAAATTGTCGTCAAACACGCTCTGCGCTGCTTCACCACTCAACATAGGCAGGCATTCACCGTCATCCCCTTCATCGGCGAAGAATTCAGCCTGCCACATGATGTCGCCATCCTGCAGTACGTATTTCTGAATATTGAACTGCTGTACGTTTGCCTCTTCTTCGCTAACTCCTGGATTGTTAGCCAGAAATTCTTCGCGCGCGGCATCAATGGCTTCTTCAAGCGTGGCGTACATGGTCATAGGTTTCTCCCTGTAATTTGACGAAGTGTTCAGGGAAAGAATAGTTGATTATGGGATTTTGCAAATCAGCAGGGTAAAAAATCAGTCATCAGTGTTAAGTGACCGCTGCGGATTAACCGCGGAGGCAGTGACAGCCACCCGCGCGGGTTTATTTTGCCAGCTCAGCCACGAATAAATGGCGTTGAAGAGAACCACCCCGGCGGTGACCAGAAAGACGGTACGAAAACCGTAGCTGGCGGAGACGGCCGCGCCCAGTAAAGGGCCGGTGACGTTACCTATATCGCGGAAAGACTGGTTATAACTGAATATACGGCCAGCGACCTGGTTGGTGGAGTTATACACCAGCAGCGTTTGCACTGCCGGCAGCAGTGCGCCGTCCGCAGCACCCAGCAAAAAGCGCAGTAAGCCGAGCTGCCAGGGCGCCTGAACCCAGGCCATGGGTATCAGCAGCAGGACAGAGATAACCAGTGCAACAACCAGAATTTTCTCGGGGCCGATTCGATCGCCAAGCCGGCCCAGCCGCGGTGCGCTCATTAACGCTGCGACACCCGGCACCGAGGCGATCATGCCGCTGATAAAGGCAATATTGCCGACATTGCCCGCCAGCTCGCGAACATACAGCGTGAGGATGGGCGCAATGGAACCGGTGGCGACCTGGATAATCATGGTGGTAATAAACAGACCCAGTACCAGACGCGGATTTTTCAGCGAGGCAAAAACCTCCCTGGCGTGGAGCATCTCTTTCTTTGGCACCGGGACAAAATTTTCTCTGATACAGACCAGCGTCAGTAAAAAGCAGAGGAACAGGACAATAGCGGTAATGAAAAAGACCATCCGTAAGCCGTAGGTATCGGCAAGCAGTCCGCCTGCAAGAGGGCCAAGCAGCGCCCCTGCCACGCCGCCCGTTGACAGCGTACCCATGGCCCAGCCACTGCGATTACGCGGCATCTGGGTAGCAATCAAGGCGTTCGCATTGGGAATAAATCCCCCCAGCAGACCGAGCAGGGCTCGCAGAACCAGCAACTGCCAGATGTTTTGCGCAAAGCCCATCAATGCCATCACGCAAGCCATGCCCAGCGCTGAGCGTAAGAGCATAATTTTACGCCCTTTACGGTCGGCAAGCCCACCCCAGAAGGGCGAAGCCATCGCGGAAAACAAAAACGTAATGCTGAAGACCAGGCCAGACCACATGTTGAGGGCGCCATGGCCGGTTACGCCGAGTTGTTCGACGTAGAGGGGCAGAAAAGGCATCACCAGGCTAAAGGCAGCACCGGTTAAGAAACAGCCTATCCAGGCAACGGTGAGATTACGTTTCCAGTTTATGGGAGCAGAAGATGACATGACGTTTCGCATTAAGCGCCCGAGCGCGAATTATTGGCAATTGGAATTGATAAGCAGGCTAATTATGCGCCAGCGTGATGATCCCTGCAACGTATATGGGTTTTAAACATGGACAAAAAGGGCGATCCTTTGGGATCGCCCGTAAATTAATAGCGAGAAGGGACGCCCTCAGGGCGCGTTTTGAAGCGACGGTGCATCCACATATACTGTTCGGGCGCCATCAGGATGCAGCGCTCAATCACCTTATTCATCCATGCCGCCGTCTCTTCCGCGCTGTCCAGCGGCGGAGACGTTTCGCCTTCGAGCATGATCAGTTCGTAACCTTTACCGTCAGGCTTACGTCGTGGCACAAAAGGGACCAGGCACGCTTTAGACATACGTGCCAGCATCCAGGTACCGGTTGTAGTGGCGGCCTGCTCAACAGCAAAGAGAGGGACAAAGGCGCTGGCGCGAGGGCCATAATCATGGTCGGGTGCATACCAGACGACATCGCCATTTTTTAACGCCCGTACCATGCCTTTCAGATCTTTGCGATCGATCATGGTTTTATTGGAGCGTAAACGTCCCCAAGTCTGCAACCAGTCGAGAACGGGGTTATCGTTAGGACGGTAGACGCCAATGCCGGGGATGTTCATACCGAATACGCGCGCGCCTAACTCCAGCGTCAGAAAATGGATACCAATGAGCAAAATGCCTTTGCCCTGCTGAAAGTGCATCCGCGTATTGTCCATACCGGTCACCTCCACCCAACGCTGTATCCTTTTGTCTGACCAGAACCAGGCCATGCCGGTTTCCATTACGCCCATGCCGACTGACTCGAAGTTCTTATCAACCATCTGCTGGCGTTCAGCATCGCTCATCTGCGGAAAGCAGAGTTCGAGATTGCGCTGCGCAATGTGAACGCGGCGCTTCATCACCTTTTGTCCCAGATGGCCCAGCGCACAACCCAGGCGGTAAATAACCGGGTAGGGGAGTTGAACGACTAACCATAACAACCCAATACCAGCCCAGAGAAACCAAAAACGTGGGTGCAGTAATGAAGCGGAAAATTTGGGTAAATGCGTCATGTCTATCCTGTATTACGTAACTATTCCCTAAAGTGTCGCATTTTTTGGTCCTTAACCAAAATAAACGACGCATTGCTCTCTCTTTGAACTATTTATATCCCTGATAAGTGCGATGCTAAAATGTAGCGCAAATTGTGTGGATGTAAATTGTCAGTAATTGCTTTATGATGCGCCGGTTTTTTATTCACTACTGTTTCGCAGGAAAACGTACACCATGCCAGTGTTACACAACCGCATCTCTAACGATGAACTCAAAGCCCGCATGCTTGCAGAAACGGAGCCACGTACCACGGTCTCTTTCTACAAGTACTTCACCATTGTGAACCCGCAAAGCACCCGCGATGCACTCTACCAGGCATTCACCAAACTGAATGTCTTTGGACGCGTGTATTTAGCACACGAAGGTATCAATGCGCAAATCAGCGTACCTGAAAGCCAGTTGTCCGCTCTGCGTGACTGTTTAGATGCCTTCGATCCTGCCTTAAGGGGTTTACGACTTAACATCGCGATTGACGATGATGGTAAATCATTCTGGGTACTGCGCATGAAAGTGCGCGATCGTATCGTGGCCGATGGTATTAAGGATGAAACCTTTGACGCCAGCAATGTTGGTGATTATCTGCAGGCCGCAGACGTCAATGCGATGCTGGATGATCCCGATGCCGTGTTTATCGACATGCGTAACCACTATGAATATGAAGTGGGCCACTTCGAAGGCGCGCTGGAAATTCCTGCGGACACCTTCCGCGAGCAATTGCCGAAAGCCGTCGAAATGATGCAGGAGCATAAAGACAAAAACATTGTCATGTACTGCACCGGGGGTATTCGCTGCGAGAAGGCCAGCGCATGGATGAAGCACAACGGTTTTAACAAAGTCTCGCACATTGAGGGCGGTATTATTGAGTATGCTCGCCGCGCCCGCGAACAGGGCCTGCCGGTGAGGTTTGTGGGCAAAAACTTTGTCTTCGACGAGCGTATGGGTGAGCGTATTTCCGATGATGTTATCGCGCACTGTCACCAGTGTGGTGCATCCTGTGACAGTCATACCAACTGCCGTAACGATGGCTGTCATCTGCTGTTTATTCAATGTCCGGCCTGCGCTGAAAAATATCACGGTTGCTGCAGTGAGCAGTGTTGTGAAGAGAGTCAGTTACCGGAAGATGAACAGCGTCGCCGCCGCGCCGGGCGGGAGAATGGCAATAAAATCTTTAATAAATCCCGGGGTCGCCTGAATACGAAACTGGGTATTCCTGACCTGGATTAAGTTTGAGAACTGGCCCGCAAGCGGGCCAGTTTGCACTTATTTTTGCTGTACGCCTTCAACCGAGATAATCAGTTCAACATCTTGTGATGCCGGGCCGAGATCGGTGGTGATACCAAAATCTTTAAGCTTGATCTTGCCACTGGCTTCAAAGCCCGCGCGTTTTCCACCCCATGGGTCGTCTCCCTGACCAATCAGTTTCGCGTCCAGGGTGACCGGTTTGGTCACGCCATTCAGCGTCAGATTGCCGGTAATATCCAGTCCATCTCCGTCTTTCTTCACTTCCGTTGAGGTAAATGTCGCCTGCGGGAATTTCGCCACATTCAGGAATTCGCCACTACGCAGATGTTTATCACGCTCAGCATGGTTGGTGTCCAGGCTATTGGTGTTAATGGTGACATTGACTTTGTCGGATGCCGGATTTGCTTCATCGAAGCTAAAGGTACCGTCGAAATCTTTGAAGGTACCGTACAGCCAGCTGTAACCGAGATGCTGGATACGGAAATTAACGAAGGCGTGTTGCCCCTCTTTATCAATTTTGTAGTCCGCAGCGACCGCGGAACCGGTGGTGAACAGTAATGCAGAGAGGGTCAATCCCAGCAGGCTTTTCTTCATTTTACGCTCCAGAGTCAGGCGACGATTTTCCCAGCATGCGCTTGAGTGTGTCGTCTTTATCGATGAAATGGTGTTTAAACGCGGCAAGGCCATGTAGCACCGACAGAATGACGACGCTCCAGGCCAACCAAAGATGAATATCGCCCGCGAGATCCGCCTGTGCCCCGGCGTCCGCAAGCGTCGCGGGAACCTCAAACAGACCAAAGACGCTGATGGGTTTTCCATCCGCCGTGGAAATCAGATAGCCGCTAAAAAGAATGCCGAACAGCAGCAAATAGAGGGCGATATGCGCAACGACGGCGCTGATACGGGTTAGCCGTGAGTAGCTTTTTAAGGCGCCTGGCGGCGGAGAGAGGCGACGCCAGACGAGGCGTATTACCAGCCCCAGCATAAGCAGAATGCCAATGCTCTTGTGTATTTCAGGTGCCTGATGGTACCAGCCATCATAATAACTGAGTGTGACCATCCACAGGCCCAGCGCAAACATACCGTATACCGTCAGGGCCACCAGCCAGTGCAGGGCAACAGAAATAGCGCCATAACGAGATGGAGAATTACGCAATTGCATTTTGCTAACCACGAGAAGAGTAATTGTTAATTCAAAATGGCGTGAGGGAATCAATAAATCAACTTAAAAATAACATTCAATGATAATATTTATCATTGGTCATTTTTTTTGAATTAGAATTGGAAGATATGTTCAGATGATTCGAGTGTATAGGGTGCTAATTGTCTCATAACGCATTGTTTATGGTGGTTTTCTGCGGGTTGACTTGTTCAAAAAATCTGTGTCTAAATTAACCTTCTTTAAAGTAGTGTCAGTAATTGTCAATATTTCATTCTGCCCAAATCACATATATTAAGTCAATTACCGCAATAACAGACCACAGGACGATATACACCATCAGGTGCTCTCGCACGTTATTTACCACAAACTGCAATAATCGACGCATCGCTTCTCCGGCCCCAGAAAAAATAAAGGCGACCATCAGGCCGCCTCGGGATTATCCAGCAAAACGCGCAAGCGAGAAGGGCGTCAAATCAAAATTACTGCGTTCACCCTGGGCAAACTGCGAAGCAATTTCGCCGAGCACGGGCGCAAATTTGAAGCCATGACCGCTCAGACCGGTGACCACCAACATGTCAGGCTGGCCTGGTACGGTGTCGATGATAAAATCCTCATCCGGGGAGTTGTCGTAAGTGCAGGCTGCGCCGTACAGGCAGCCGCCAACACCCGGTAAAAACTGGCGTAAAAAGCCAAAGCACTCCGAACCGTCCGAGGCAATCTTGCCAAAGGGCACGCGTTCGCTGGCATCGGTTATCAACTGCCCGCCGTTGTGCTTACCAATCTTGAGCTCATTCTCGTCAGCAGGAAATCCATAATATTGCGATCCGTCAGGCATTTCGCCGGTGAACGCCGGGAAGTTGTTTTTCTTACTGTAACGACCATCGGCCTGGAACCAGGCAAAGACTTTACGTACCGGCTGAATCGGCAGGCCTGGCACCAGTGTTGATACCCAGGTGCCAGCGCTTACCAATAATTTGCTGCCGCTGAAGGTGCCTTCCGGTGTCTCAACGGTAACGCCATCATCGACTGAGTGGATGGCCGTGACCGGGCAGTTAAACAGTTGCGCGCAACCTGCTTCCTGTGCCAGACGGATCCAGGTTTTGATGGCCAGTTCACTGCGCACAAAACCGGAGTCCGCTTCAAACAAGCCAATGTAATCATCCGGAACCGTAATTTCAGGCCAGCGTGCCATCAGTGAGGCGGCATCAAGTTTCTCGACCGCGAGGTTCCACTGTTGTGCGCTCTTTGCAACGTTGTTCAGAAATTCGGAGTGGGCGGGGCCAAGATTGATAACCCCGGAGCGCTCAAAAACCGGTTCGCCGCTTTCTGTCGCTAATTGATCCCAGAGTGCCTGTGCGCGAAGCACCAGCGGCACGTAGCGTTCACCTTCACCGTAAGCGTGGCGGATCAATCGTGTATCGCCGTGGTGGCTTCCTTCCTGATGAGGCGGTAAATGCGCATCGGTCATCAGCACCTTTAGCCCGGCGCGCGTCGCATAATAACCGGCAGCAGCCCCAACGGAACCGCTCCCGACGATAATCAGATCGTATTTCATGTTGTTCTCCAGCGAATGCGTAATCAGGAGGGTAAATAACCGGGAGGCGTTATACAAGGCGAGAAATAAATAAGGCACCCGGAGGGTGCCTTTGAGTGAATATTGCGCACTATCGCTAATGCCTGCGATACTCATTTTCCTGGTACTCGCCAGATTCTATTTTGGCGATGCCCGCTTCTAATATAGAGATGAACTGACGGGCAACATCAGTCGTTAACCACAACGTCTGCCCAACTTCAGCGTCCTCGGAAGCGGGTCTGTTTGGGGTCTGGTAATGCAAGCGCAGCATCAGTGCGTCATAGCTGTCCACTGTGCTGATATCCCATCCTACTAAGGGATGGGTCTGGATGACTTCATTATTCTTTTCCATCATAACCCCCGCATGGCGTGTTTAATGACAACGACTTCTGAGGTTCAATGCATGTTTTGTGAAGCCTTTTTAGTATACCTATATTTAACCTGTTAGATCGAATAAATAACACTCTGCAACATTATTTTCAGTAACGTGGATTTTTTTGAATGAAAAGGCGGGGAGTTAACCGTGATTTTTAAGCAGGATACGAAAACAGTAAGAATTTAGCGCAAAAAGAAAACAAAAAAAGCCGGGGCGACCCGGCAAACACAACACAATGAGAATCATTTAATCGCGAATGAACCAGTCATCCGCACTCTCCCAGGTTTCCTGCAAGATTTCACTGATACGATCTTTATCGTCTTTTGCGCCACCCAAAACGGAGAGATTATTAGCGGCGGCATAACGCACCGTAATGGTATTGTCGGTTTCGGGGAAATGGGTATTTAAACGGCGAGATAACTCCCCGGCTAAGGCATCGATAGCGCCTGGCGGAAGTGGTGATGTTTTAGCGATAGTGACTTCAATGCGCATGGCAGCCCCCTGTTGCGATGACTGTATATATATACAGTTAACTTTATCTTTTTACAACAGGGAGCAATAAAAAATTACTGTTTAACCGTCCAGTGTACGGTTTCACCGGCAAGGAAAGGAATCAGCGTATCATCAGTAAGGGTGATGGATTCCATTACCGTCGACGCCTCACGCACCAGCTCAACGTAGCCTTCGTTCACCGGCAGGCCATAGAATCGCGGGCCGTTCAGGGAACAGAAACCTTCAAAATGCTCAAGGGCATTCATCTCATCAAAGACGGTGGCGTAGCTGGCAAGCGCCGTCGGTGCGTTAAAGCAGCCTGCACAACCGCAGCTCGTCTCTTTGCGGTGGCGGGCGTGAGGCGCTGAGTCCGTTCCAAGGAATGCCCGCTCAAAACCACTGGCGACCAGTTCTCGCAGCGCTTGCTGATGAATGTTGCGCTTAAGAATGGGCAGGCAGTAGAGGTGCGGGCGCACGCCGCCAACCAGCATATGGTTGCGGTTAAACATCAGATGCTGAGGCGTGATGGTCGCAGCCAGCAGCGCGTTGCCTTCACGCACGTAATCGGCCGCATCTTTGGTGGTGATATGCTCAAACACCACTTTCAGTCCCTGCAAGCGCTGACGCAGCGGCTCCATGACGGTTTCAATAAAGCGGGCTTCGCGATCGAAGATATCGATGTCAGCGTGAGTGACTTCACCGTGAACGAGCAGGGGCATCCCCAGCTTTTCCATACGCTCCAGTACCGGCATGATCGCATCAATGCTGGTAACGCCGTGGCTGGAGTTGGTGGTCGCATTTGCCGGGTACAGTTTTGCTGCCGTGAAGACGTTTTCACGATAACCGCGCTCAATTTCATCGGCGTTCAGGGTATCGGTCAAATAGCAGGTCATCAGAGGGGTGAAATCATGCCCGGCGGGGACGGCGTCCAGAATGCGCTGACGATAGGCGATAGCCGCATCGACGGTAGTCACCGGCGGCGCAAGGTTGGGCATCACAATGGCGCGGGCATAGGTTTCGCTGGTCCAGGGCACCACGGTTTTTAGCATATCGCCGTCGCGTAAATGGACGTGCCAGTCATCTGGTCGGCGGATTTTCAAAACCTGGGTCTGTGCTGTCATGATAGTGCTCCGGCTGGGTGAGAATCAGTCATTATTGGCTGGTTTTTGCCGGGCACTAAGCATAAGCGTAATCGTTTCCGTTTGCATCCTTTTCCTGAAGAAGGATCGCACGTCAGTCGGTGAGAGGAATAACGATTTCACCAGGTTTGACTTCAATACCTTTGGCATATTTCTTCGCCAGCGCTTCCCCTTTGCTGCTGTCTTCACGCAGCACATAGGCCGGGCGTTGGTTAAAATAGTTACTCAGGGACTGATTCAGGTAAGGCATTAACGTTTGCAGCACGGTCTGCATTTTTTGCGGTTCGACCGTGGCATCGACCACTTCCATCTCATGAAGATAAATGGCACCTTTCTCTTTATCAAAGACGGGCAGGGCTTTCATTTTCAGTTTCATGGTCGCTTTTTGATTGCCGAAGAGTGACGTCATATCGAGATTCGCATCACCGGTCAGCGTAATTTTATTCGGCTCTTCCCGACCAATTGCGCTGGCGAGATTGCGCAGAACGATATGGGCATCGGCAACGCCGGGCAGGCCGATATCTTTAGAAAAGTCATTACGCTTCTGTAGCGCCTGATTAATCTCCTGCTCGCTGATGCTGTACTGTGTAAGTTGATTACATCCCACCAGAACGCCGCTCAAAATGAGTGCTGCGGCAAAAATAACTTTCTTCATTGTGATCCTCAAAAGATACCGGGCTGCTGTCCCTGACTGTAGCATCGGCGCATCACCCGGCCGACTCCAGCAGATAAAACTGAAAGCGGAAGCCGCAGCTTCCGCGAAAGGGCATTATATCGCCATTGATGAGAGCAGGTTGATTTGCGTTTGTTTCGCCATATTATCGCGATAATCGGCCACGCGGGTTGGCCAGACGACGCCTGCCACCAGCGTCAGATTACGCAGCAGTGGGAAAAGATGAATATCATCTTCCGACAGTTCGCCATTGAGCGCATTGGGTTGCACGATAAGTTTATCCAGTGCGCGTAAGTCATCGCTGATGTTTTTAATCAGACCCGGCGAGTGTGCAAGATGGTCGGCAAAATCCCCCAACGCTGCCTCTTTCTTGTTGACGAAGTAAGCCCGCGCCTCAGGGGTCGCAAATTCATCAAACCGGGACCTGGCAAAACGTGGAATAAGCAAGCGGTTCACATAGCCGTTCACCTTGCGTAGCCAGGTTTCCAGCGCAGGGTTGGGCTTCCCGGTGAGCAGCGGTTTCCCGTCGAGGTTATCGACATAATGCACAATGTCCATGCTTTCTGGCAGATAGCGGCTGTCATCTTTTTGCAGAATCGGCGCCATTTTCTGACCAATCATCCGGGTGGGTGTGGCTTCGTCATCGCTCAGGAGGACATTGAGCTCAACAGGGATGTTTTTGAGACCGAAAATCATGCGGGCTTTAACGCAATACGGGCAGTGATCGTAAATATAAAGTTTCACGCTTCTCCTCCATAGTGGTGGGTCATCACCAAAAAGTATGGAGGAGAATAAAAGTGCTGGCAAATCAGGCCTCGGGTTCGAGGAGTGCCGGGTGTGCGCGCCGATAGCCAAATTGCCAGAGCAGGGCAAAGAAAGTGATAAGCCCGATAAGTGCGAGCATCATCCACGGCAGCTCGGGTTGATTAAAGGCTTTTCCTGCGTCAAACAGCCAGCCACCGCCGGCATAGCCGAGGGCTCCGCCCAGCGCGAGACCTAAACGACTAAAGCCCATATAGCTGCCTCGTGCCCGGGCATCTGCGAGGGCGGCGCTCAGGGTTTCACGTGCAGGTTCCGCAATGATCGACCCGATATAAAACGTGCAGATTAGAGTAAAGATTTGTTGCAGGTTACTGACCAACCCCATCGGCAACAGGCTGAACGTCATAAACAGTAATCCGGCCATGAGCCGATGCTCAAGGCGAAAACGTTTTTCACTCCAGCGTGCGATGGGATAAAGCAGCGTCAACGATAAACAGGCCTCAATGGCGTACATCCATTTCACCGGCGCCGGGGAACCGGCGATATCATTGACCATAATCGGCAGCATTAACATCACCTGCACCGCCAGCATGTAATAGCCGGTCAGCGTTAATACATAGGTGACGAACTTTTTATCACGCCATACGCGGTTTAACCCTTCACGCATCGGGGTTTTTACCGTCGACAGCTTCCATGCAGGAAGTAACCAGGCGTTAAAAGCGGCACAGAGCACAAAGACAGCGGCACCGACTGCGCACACCAGACGAAAATCATATTGCAGCAACCAACTGCCAATCAGCGCACCGATAACGGCTCCCGCGCTGTCCTGCATCATCAAAAGCGAGAAAAACCGCCCGCGTTGAGAAGGGCGAATCAGTTTCACCACCAGCGCGGAGCGGGGAGGATCGAACAGGGTGCCCCCCAGGCCGGAGAGAATACAGGAGCACCATAAAACCCAGGGCTCATGAGCGACACCCATAGTGGCAAACCCGGCGGCTCGCATGAGCATCCCGGTAACAATCAGCGGCTTGGCACCAAAGCGGTCAGCAATGGCACCGCCAAATACCCCCAGGCCTTGCTGAATGAACTGGCGCAGGCCAAGGGCAATGCCCACCATCAAAGCGGCCCAGCCAAGTTGATCGACAAAGCGAATGGAAATCAGCGGGAAAACGACGAAAAAGCCCAGTACAACCAGCATATTATCGACAAGCAGGAAATATTTACCCAGGCTCCTGGCCTGTGAGACGCGCGCCATTTCCCCTCCCGGGAAATTAACCGATAAATTCCCTTCCATTCTGCCGCTGCGCCGAGCCTTTTCCCATCGCAAAGATGACAATATTTTTTTATCAAAATCGGGCTTTCATTCAGACTTCTCATCGAAAACAACTATGACGCGTGAAAATGCAGGTTGTTGTTTTCACAGAGTCTCTGCGCAAAGGTATAGTAATGGGAAAGGGTATAGAGACGTAAACCAAAAGAGAGGGAATACATGTTTGGCTATCGCAGTAATGTGCCCAAAGTACGGCTGGTGACAGACCGGATGGTCGTTCGGCTGGTTCACGAACGTGATGCCTGGCGGCTGGCGGATTATTACGCGGAAAATCGCCAGTTTTTAAAACCCTGGGAACCGGTTCGCGACGAAAGCCATTGTTACCCTTCAGGCTGGCAAGCTCGCCTCGGAATGATCAACGAATTTCATAAGCAGGGGACCGCATTTTACTTTGCGTTGCTTGACCCCGAAGAAAAAGAAATCATCGGCGTGGCGAACTTCTCTAACGTGGTCCGTGGGTCTTTTCATGCCTGCTATCTCGGCTATTCGATTGGGCAAAAATGGCAGGGGCAAGGGCTGATGTTCGAAGCCCTGACCAGCGCGATCCGCTATATGCAACGTACGCAACACATACACCGTATTATGGCCAACTATATGCCGCACAATAAACGTAGCGGGGGGCTTTTGGCGCGCCTGGGATTTGAAAAAGAGGGCTATGCGAAAGCGTATTTGCTGATTGATGGGCAGTGGCGTGACCATGTGTTAACGGCGCTGACGACGGAAAACTGGACCGCAGGTCGTTAAGGAGAAACCATGAAATATCAACTCAGTGCGCCGGAAGCGCGCGTGATCGGCTGTTTGTTGGAAAAACAGGTGACGACGCCAGAGCAGTACCCGCTGTCGGTGAATGCGGTCGTGACCGCCTGCAACCAAAAAACCAACCGTGAACCGGTGATGAACCTCAGCGAACACGAGGTGCAGGATCTGCTCGATACCCTCGTCAAACGTCATTATTTACGCACCGTTAGCGGATTTGGCAATCGGGTGACCAAATATGAGCAGCGTTTTTGTAATTCCGAATTTGGCGACCTCAAACTGACATCGGCCGAAGTGGCGCTGGTAACGACGCTGTTGCTACGTGGTCCACAAACGCCGGGTGAATTGCGCGGGCGTGCGGAGCGGATGCACAAGTTCACTGATATGGCTGAAGTCGAAAGCGCCCTGGAAAACCTTGCACAACGTGAAGACGGTCCCTACGTGGTGCGTTTGCCACGCGAAGCGGGCAAGCGTGAGAGCCGCTATATGCACCGCTTCAGCGGTGATGTCGAAACACTTATCAACGTAGTGGAGGCCGTCAGCCCCTCTTCTGAGGATCTCGGTGCGCGCGTTGAGGCACTGGAAATGGAAGTGGCGGAGCTGAAGCAGCGTTTAAACTCACTGCTCGAACATTTGGGAGAGTAAGCGTGACAAAATTACGAATTGGGGTGGTTGGATTAGGTGGCATTGCACAAAAGGCGTGGCTGCCGGTGCTTGGCGCGGCCAGTGACTGGACGCTGACCGGAGCCTGGTCGCCGACGCGTGAGAAAGCGCAACCGGTATGTGACACCTGGCGTATTCCTTATGCCGGATCATTAACGGAGTTGGCGGCACAGTGTGATGCGGTTTTCGTTCACACCTCTACGGCCTCGCATTATGCCGTCGTCAGCGAACTGTTAAACGCAGGGGTGAACGTCTGTGTGGATAAACCGCTGGCTGACAACCTCGCTGATGCTGAAAAACTGGTCGAACTCGCCGCGAAGAAAAAACGGACGTTGATGGTGGGCTTTAACCGCCGTTTTGCCCCCCTGTATCAGGATCTTAAATCCCGTTTAACGACGGCGGCGTCGGTGCGTATGGATAAGCATCGCACAAACAGCGTGGGTCCTCATGATTTGCGCTTCACGCTGCTGGACGATTACCTGCATGTCGTGGATACCGCGCTCTGGCTGGGCGGCGGCAACGCGCAGCTGACCAGCGGCACCCTGCTGACCAATGACGATGGCGAGATGGTGTATGCCGAGCACCACTTTACAGCTTCAGGTTTGCAGATAACGACCAGCATGCATCGCCGTGCGGGAAGCCAGCGCGAGTGGGTACAGGCCGTGACCGACGGCGCGTTGTACGATGTGACGGATATGCGTCAATGGCGAGAAGAGGCCGGGCAGGGAGTGATTGAGCGGCCGGTTGCCGGCTGGCAGACCACGCTTGAGCAGCGGGGCTTTGCGGGATGCGCCCGCCATTTCATTGAATGCGTGCAAAATCAGACAGTTCCGGAAACCGCCGGAGAGCAGGCGATTCTCGCGCAACGAGTGATAGACAAGCTTTGGCGCGATGCCATACGTGAATAATTCCCGGTAACATATGCCGGTAGTAATTCGTGCTATTCCCGGTAGACTAAGCGCTTCGCTATACCAACGCCTGCTTTGCAGGCGTTGTGCCTTATGGAATCCTAAATGAACTTATTAAAATCACTGGCTGCGGTCAGTTCAATGACCATGTTTTCTCGCGTGCTCGGCTTTGCGCGTGACGCCATTGTGGCGAGGGTGTTTGGTGCGGGTGTGGCGACCGATGCCTTTTTTGTGGCCTTCAAATTGCCTAACCTGTTGCGCCGTATTTTTGCCGAAGGCGCGTTTTCCCAGGCTTTTGTACCCATTCTTGCTGAATACAAAAGCAAGCAGGGCGAAGATGCCACACGCGTCTTTGTCTCGTATGTTTCGGGATTACTGACCCTGGCGCTGGCGGTGGTGACCGTCGTCGGGATGCTGGCTGCCCCGTGGGTGATTCTGGTCACCGCACCCGGCTTTGCCAATACGGCGGATAAGTTCGCGCTGACTTCTCAACTGCTGCAAATCACCTTTCCTTATATTTTGCTGATTTCGCTCGCCTCGCTGGCCGGCGCTATTCTCAATACCTGGAATCGGTTCTCCGTACCGGCATTTGCCCCAACGTTCCTTAACATCAGCATGATCGGGTTCGCCCTTTTCGGCGCACCCTATTTTAATCCACCGGTGCTGGCACTGGCCTGGGCGGTAACCGTTGGCGGCGTATTACAGCTGGTGTATCAACTGCCGCACCTGAAAAAAATTGGCATGCTGGTCCTGCCGAGGGTTAATTTTCGCGACGCGGGTGCTATGCGGGTGGTGAAACAGATGGGGCCGGCCATTTTAGGCGTGTCGGTTAGCCAGATTTCACTCATCATTAATACCATTTTTGCCTCTTTCCTGGTCTCCGGTTCAGTCTCGTGGATGTACTACGCCGATCGTCTGATGGAGTTTCCTTCAGGCGTGCTGGGCGTGGCGTTAGGGACTATTTTGCTGCCGTCGTTGTCGCGCAGCTTTGCCAGCGGAAATCACGACGAGTATTGCCGCCTGATGGACTGGGGGTTACGCCTCTGCTTCCTGCTGGCGCTACCGAGTGCCGTGGCATTAGGCATTCTTGCCAAACCGCTAACCGTATCCCTTTTCCAGTACGGCAAGTTCTCTGCCTTTGACGCCCAAATGACCCAGCAAGCATTAGTGGCGTATTCGGTCGGGTTAATGGGCATTATTGTGGTGAAGGTCCTGGCACCGGGGTTTTACTCTCGTCAGGACATCAAAACGCCGGTGAAGATTGCCATTGTCACCCTAATTATGACGCAGCTTATGAACTTGGCATTTATCGGACCGCTTAAGCATGCCGGGCTGTCACTATCGATAGGTCTTGCTGCCTGCCTGAACGCCGGTCTGCTTTACTGGCAGTTACGCAAACAGGATATCTTTACGCCGCAAGCCGGATGGGCCAGCTTCCTGATACGCCTGCTTGTGGCGGTGTGTGTGATGTCGGCAGCGTTGGTGGGGATGATGTATATCATGCCTGAATGGGCGGACGGGAACATGGCGCATCGCCTGATGCGTTTATTTGCCGTGGTGATCGTGGGTGTAGTGGCCTACTTCGCAACGCTGGCTCTGCTCGGGTTCAGACTCAAAGAGTTTGCCCGCCGGGTAGCGTAAACACAAAAGGGAGTCAGCCATGTTGGCGACTCCCGCTATGTGTGCTGAAGGTGTGATTAGATGGAAATCTTTTTGCCGCCACGGCTGCCGGAGAAGGTCTGGCCATTTGCTCCGTAAAGACCCGGCTCCTGATGCGGCTTCAGCACCTCAAGCGCTTTCTGATTCAGCGCTATTTGCCCTTCAAGCAACCACCCATTGTGTTGATTCAGATCGCGTAAGTGCTGTGTTTTTTTTGTAATAAGTTCCCAGCGACCTGCAACATCATCGTTCGCGCTGTTCTGCGGATTTTGGGCGGCACGGCGTTGCTGCTCAAGATAATCCAGGGTGGCGAGCAAAGAGCTTTTCTCTTCCGTAATACGCTGTAACGTACTGCCATTCACATGGCCTACGGAAAGCTGTTTTTGCTCAGCATCCATCACGTCTTTCAACGCATTCAGGATAACTGTCATTTGATCAAGGATTTCTGACAGTCCATTCATACTGTTATTTACTCTGTAAGTAGCTCTGTGCGTCGCTGATCAGGGCATCGGCAATTTTGCCGGTATCCATTTTCAGTTCGCCATTACGGATCGCGGTTTTGAGTTTTTCAACGCGTTCCATATTGATATCGTTTGTACCCGGCTTCATCAGTTTTGCCTGCGCGTCACTGAGAGTGACATTGGTGCTGTTAGCCGTCGCTGATTTTTCCTGACGTACTTTTTGTGCCTGCGTTTCGCTGGCTTCACGCGGTTGGACAGTGCTAACCGGCTTTAAGGGCGATGTACGATCAATGCTCATAGTGTTTCCTCATTGAGGTTCCCGGCGTTTGGGATCTGCCAATCTTCAGTCGTTGCTTAATTATCGGCAGTGGCCGCAAATTCTTTAAAAAGATTATAGATTAATAAGAATATTCCCATCAGACCCCACCGTACCGCTGACAATCTGACCTGATGCCATCCTGACCCGGGCATTCTGCGCGACCGCTGCATTGTTCAAAGCCTGACCTTCACCATTTACACTAAAGCCATCACCGTTGGCAATCACCTGAACGCGTTGCCCGGCTTTGATTCGCCAGGCCTGACGGAGTAAAGAGAGCTGCACGGGCTGGCCTGGCGCCAAATCGCGCAGGCTGATGGCGTCCTGCGCCTGGGCGATATCCAGCATGGTTTTAGGCGGTAATTGATCGAGTCGCCCTCGGGCGAGCTTGACGCTACCGGGCTCAAGCGCACTGCCACGGGTTATGGCCTGCGCGGCGACAACGTAGTTCCCCGTCGCCTGGACGTTGACCTGTAAATAGCGTTTTTCATTACCGCATATTGCCAATACGTTGACGTTCCCCCACAGCTTTGCATTCCCCGTCACGCTTAGTGCCGGTTGTTCACATGCCGGGAGAAGGTTATTCGGCGTACGCACCTTGACCACCACGTCATCACTAAAACCCGCCAGGCGGGTGGCAAAGAATGAGGTCAACTGCGCGTTAAGATCCTGCGCCAACCCATTCTGGCTTAAAAACAGTAAGACTGCGGCTAAACCGATTTTCAGAAAATTCATCGCAGACTCCTGCCTGTAGAAGGGATGACAGAATTCTAACCGGGGAGCAAATCTATCAACGCAATAAATAGCGACGCATTTTGCTCTTATTCTGACGATAACGCGCCCGTAATGAGATTTAAGCTATTGACTAAATAATTCTCATCAGCGGGGACGTCATGCTCGACAAACTTGATGCCGCGTTACGGTTTCAGCAAGAAGCGCTGAATCTGAGCGCAAAGCGCCAGGAAATCCTGGCCGCGAACATCGCCAACGCCGATACCCCAGGGTATCAGGCACGCGATCTGGACTTTTCCAGTGAGCTGAAAAAAGTCATGGAGCGTGGCCGTCCTGAGACCAACGGCGTCGCGCTGGCATTGACTTCAAGCCGCCACATTCCGGCGCAGGCTATCGCACCTGCGTCTACCGAATTGTTATATCGCATCCCCGACCAGCCTTCACTGGATGGCAATACCGTCGATATGGACCGCGAGCGTACGCAGTTTGCCGACAATGGCGTGAAGTATCAGACGGGTCTGACCGTGTTGGGCGGACAGATTAAGAGCATGCAAAGCGTGCTACAGGGGAATTAACAGATGGCTTTACTGAATATCTTTGATGTCGCCGGATCGGCACTGACGGCGCAGTCTAAGCGCCTGAACGTGGCGGCCAGTAATCTGGCAAACGCCGACAGCGTCACCGGGCCTGATGGCCAACCCTACCGTGCCAAGCAGGTCGTTTTTCAGGTTGATGCGGCACCGGGTCAGGCAACAGGCGGCGTCAAAGTGGCCGACGTGGTGGAAAGCCAGGCCCCTGATAAATTGGTTTACCAGCCGGGTAACCCGCTGGCGGACAACAATGGCTACGTCAAAATGCCTAACGTGGATGTGGTCGGGGAGATGGTCAACACCATGTCCGCTTCGCGCAGCTACCAGGCAAACGTAGAAGTGCTTAATACCGTTAAGAGCATGATGCTCAAGACGCTCACTCTCGGCCAGTAAAGGAGACGCTTATGTCTATCGCCGTAAATGTGAATGACACAACGAACAGCGGTGTCAGTTCCACCAGTAGCAGTAGCGGCTCTTCTTCGCTGACGACGAGCAGCGCGTCGGATCTGCAAAGCAGCTTCCTGACCCTGTTAGTTGCCCAGTTGAAAAACCAGGATCCGACTAACCCGCTGGAAAACAATGAACTGACGTCGCAGCTGGCGCAGATCAGCACCCTGAACGGTATTGAAAAACTGAATACCACCCTGGGTTCCATTTCCGGGCAGATCAACAACAACGAATCCGTTCAGGCCAGTACGCTGATTGGTCATGGTGTAATGATTCCGGGCACCACCGTGCTGGCGGGTAATTCCACTACCACGCCGTTTGGTGTTGAGCTGGAACAGCCGGCCGATAAAGTCACTGCCACTATCACCAATAAAGATGGCACCGTGGTGCAAACCATCGAACTGGGTGCCCTGAAAGCGGGCGTACACACCTTCAGTTGGGACGGTAAGCTGACTGACGGGACCACGGCGACCGATGGTTCATACAAAGTTTCTATTGCCGCAAGCTCTGGCGCAACGCAACTGGTGGCACAACCGTTGCAGTACGCGCTGGTGCAGGCGGTAACGCGTACATCTGATGGCAGTACCCTGGATCTGGGTACTTACGGTAATACCACGCTCGACGAAGTTCGGCAGATTATTTAAGCCTTAACACTTATCAGGAGTAAGTCATGGCCTTTTCACAAGCGGTCAGCGGTTTGAATGCTGCGGCCACTAACCTCGATCTTATTGGTAACAACATCGCCAACTCCGCCACGTATGGCTTTAAATCCAGTACTGCATCCTTCGCCGACATGTTCGCGGGATCGAAAGTCGGTCTGGGTGTTAAAGTTGCGGGTATTACTCAGGACTTCAACGATGGCACCACCACCAACACCGGTCGTGGCCTGGACGTCGCAATCAGCCAGAACGGTTTCTTCCGCCTGACCGATACTAATGGTTCTGTTTACTACAGCCGTAATGGTCAGTTCACCCTCGATGCCAACCGTAACCTGGTGAACATGCAGGGTCTGGCTGTCACAGGCTATGCTGCTGTCGGTTCTCCGCCGGAGATTCAGACCGGGGGCAACCCGACCGGAATCAATATTCCGAACGATCTGATGTCCGCGAAAACCACCACCACCGCTGCGATGCAGATGAACCTGAACTCCACGGACGCCGTACCGACGGTGGCCGTTTTCGATCCATCGAACGCCAGCAGCTACAACAAAAAAGGCCCGGTCACCGTTTATGACACCCAGGGTAACGCTCATGACATGAACGTGTACTACGTCAAAACGGCAGACAACAAGTGGGATATCTACACCCAGGATACCAGCGTAGCCGGTTCTACCGCGACCAAATCTGCGCAAATGAACTTTGATGCTAACGGTAATCTGGCCGGTGTTTACAACTACACCCTGAATACCGCGACCAATACCTATACCCTGGCGACCACCCCGAATGCCACGCCATCCATCAACGTGACTACCGGTGCGTTGAGCGGGGCGACGCCGTCCTCCTTCTCACTGAGCTTCCAGGGCTCCATGCAGCAGAACGTGGGCACCAGCGCCATTGTTTCTACGTCGCAGAACGGCTATAAGCCGGGCAGCATGGTGAGCTACACCATCAATGATGACGGTACCGTGGTCGGGACTTACTCCAACGAACAGACGCAGCTGCTGGGTCAAATCGTGCTGGCAAACTTTGCCAACAACGAAGGGCTGAAATCTGAAGGTGATAACGTCTGGTCTGCAACCAACGCCTCTGGTGTTGCGCTGCTGGGCACCGCAGGTACCGGTAACTTCGGTACCCTGACCAACGGTGCGCTGGAAGCTTCCAACGTCGATCTGAGTAAAGAACTGGTGAATATGATTGTCGCACAGCGTAACTATCAGTCGAACGCGCAGACCATCAAAACCCAGGACCAGATCCTTAACACGCTGGTTAACCTGCGTTAATCGCCTGACGGGATGGCCTAATGGATCACGCAATATATACCGCGATGGGTGCCGCCAGCCAGACGCTGAACCAGCAGGCTGTCACTGCCAGCAACCTCGCAAACGCATCAACACCCGGGTTCCGCGCTCAGCTCAACGCGCTGCGTGCGGTACCGGTACAAGGGATGTCCGTGCCGACCCGTACGCTGGTGGTCGAATCGACGCCGGGCGCCGATATGACGCCCGGTCAGATGGACTACACCTCACGCCCGCTGGACGTAGCATTGCAGCAGGACGGTTGGCTTGTCGTACAGAGTAAAGATGGCAGTGAAGGATATACCCGTAACGGTAACATCCAGGTAAGTCCTACCGGACAGTTGACCATCGGTGGTCAGCCGGTCATCGGTGAAGCGGGCCCCATTGCGGTGCCGGAAGGTTCTCAGGTGACCATTGCGGCTGACGGTACGATTTCTGCACTGACCGCGGGTGATGCGCCGAACACGGTCTCACCGGTCGGAAAGTTGAAACTGGTGAAAGCGCAGGGAAATGAAGTGGTGCGTGGGGATGACGGTCTCTTCCGTCTGAGCCAGGCGGCACAAGCGACCCGAGGCCCGGTTTTACAAGCAGATCCGACAATTACTGTCATGTCGGGCGTGCTTGAAGGCAGTAACGTTAAAGCGGTGGAGGCGATGACCGATATGATAGCCAGCGCACGCCGATTTGAGATGCAGATGAAAGTGATTGGCAGCGTTGATGAAAATGCGCAGCGCGCCAACCAGTTGCTGTCTCTGAGCTAATAAACAGGATTTCCTATGATCAGTTCATTATGGATCGCTAAAACCGGCCTTGATGCACAGCAAACCAATATGGACGTTATTGCCAACAACCTGGCAAACGTCAGCACCAACGGTTTCAAACGTCAACGCGCGGTATTTGAAGATTTGCTTTACCAGACCATTCGTCAACCCGGTGCGCAGTCTTCTGAACAGACCACGCTGCCTTCCGGTCTGCAAATTGGTACGGGTGTGCGCCCGGTTGCGACCGAGCGTCTGCATAGCCAGGGTAACCTGTCGCAGACCAATAACAGCAAAGATGTCGCCATCAAAGGCCAGGGCTTCTTCCAGGTCCTTTTGCCGGATGGCACCTCGGCTTATACCCGTGACGGTTCATTCCAGGTCGATCAGAATGGTCAACTGGTGACCGCCGGCGGTTTCCAGGTTCAGCCTGCCATCACGATTCCGGCAAATACCCTGAGCATTACCATCGGTCGTGATGGCGTGGTCAGTGCGACACAGCAGGGGGCCGCAGCACCGGTACAGGTAGGCCAGTTAAACCTGACGACCTTTATGAACGATACCGGTCTCGAAAGTATTGGTGAAAACCTGTACATCGAAACCCAATCTTCAGGTGCGCCGAACGATACGACGCCGGGCCTTAACGGTGCGGGTCTGTTGTATCAAGGCTATGTGGAAACCTCGAACGTCAACGTTGCTGAAGAGCTGGTCAATATGATCCAGGTTCAGCGCGCGTATGAAATCAACAGCAAAGCGGTCTCCACAACCGATCAGATGCTGCAGAAACTGTCGCAACTCTAAGGCGTATTCCGGTGTGGTCATAACAGGCCACACCGGAACCCTGATTTTGAAGATGAATGTAATGCAAAAAATCACCACCGGCCGTTACCCTGTTTTGGCTTTACTGGCTGTAACCCTTAGCGGGTGTGCATGGGTTCCTTCAACTCCGCTGGTGCAGGGCGCCACCACCGCCCAACCAATGCCAGGCCCCGTTCCTGTGGTCAATGGTTCTATTTATCAAACTGCGCAGCCGATCAACTATGGTTATCAGCCGCTGTTTGAAGACAGACGTCCGCGTAATGTGGGCGACACGCTGACGTTAGTTTTGACTGAAAACGTTAGCGCCAGTAAAAGCTCATCCGCCAACGCCAGCCGTGAAGGCAAAAGCAGTTTCGGCATGGATACCACCCCTCGCTACCTTGAGGGACTGTTTGGTAATGCCCGCGCGGATCTCTCGAGCTCTGGTAGCAACTCCTTTAATGGTAAAGGCGGCGCAAATGCCAGCAATACCTTTAGCGGCACCTTGACCGTCACCGTCGATCAGGTACTGATCAATGGCAACTTACATGTCGTGGGTGAAAAACAGATTGCCATCAACCAGGGCACTGAATTCATCCGCTTCTCGGGTGTCGTGAATCCACGCACCATTAGCGGCAGCAACACGGTTCCGTCCACCCAGGTGGCGGATGCGCGTATCGAATATGTGGGCAATGGCTACATCAACGAAGCGCAGAACATGGGCTGGCTGCAACGTTTCTTCCTCAACTTATCGCCGATGTAACCGGGGTGAATTATGTTTAGATATCTGACTGGACTGGCGTTAATCCTGCTGGCGACTGTTGCCCAGGCTGAGCGTATCCGGGACCTCACCAGTGTACAGGGCGTACGTGAAAACTCACTGATTGGCTATGGCCTGGTGGTTGGCCTGGATGGGACCGGTGACCAGACGACCCAGACGCCGTTTACCACCCAAAGTATTAACAACATGCTCTCGCAGATGGGCATCACCGTGCCTGCCGGCACCAACATGCAGTTAAAGAACGTGGCCTCGGTCATGGTGACCGCGCAGTTGCCTGCATTTGGCCGTCAGGGGCAGACGATCGATGTTGTCGTCTCCTCGATGGGTAACGCCAAAAGCCTTCGCGGCGGTACGTTGCTGATGACGCCGCTGAAAGGGGTCGATAGTCAGGTGTACGCGCTGGCGCAGGGTAACATCCTGGTCGGCGGCGCAGGCGCTTCCGCAGGCGGTAGCAGCGTGGCGGTGAACCAGCTCAACGGGGGGCGTATCACCGGCGGTGCCGTGATCGAACGTGAGTTGCCTTCGCAGTTCGGCAATGGCAATACCCTCAACCTGCAGCTTAATCAGGACGATTTCACCATGGCGCAGCAAATTGCTGACACCATTAACCGTCGTGGCATGGGCGGCGCAACCGCATTAGATGCGCGTACCGTTCAGGTGCGTGTGCCTCAGGGCGGCAGCTCTCAGGTGCGCATGCTGGCTGATATCCAGAACCTCGAAGTTGGGGCCGCGCCGCAGGATGCCAAAATTGTGATTAACTCCCGTACCGGCTCGGTGGTCATGAACCGCGAAGTCACGCTGGATAATTGTGCGGTTGCGCAGGGTAATCTCTCGGTGACGGTGAACCAGTCTGCAAACGTGAGCCAACCGAACACGCCATTCGGTGGTGGTCAGACGGTGGTCACCCCACAAACGCAGATCGATCTGCGTCAGAGCGGCGGGTCGCTGCAAAGCATTCGTTCCAGCGCCAACCTGAACAACGTCGTGCGTGCGCTTAATGCGCTGGGTGCAACACCGATTGATCTGATGTCTATTCTGCAGTCGATGCAAACGGCAGGCTGCCTGCGTGCCAAGCTGGAGATCATCTGATGCTGACTGACAGCCGTCTGAATGCAAGTGCTGCATGGGATGCACAATCCCTGAATGAACTGAAGGTGAAAGCCGGACAGGATCCGCAGGCCAACATCCGGCCTGTTGCCCGTCAGGTTGAAGGGATGTTCGTGCAAATGATGCTGAAAAGCATGCGTGAAGCCTTGCCGAAAGACGGTTTGTTCAGCAGTGATTCAACGCGGCTGTATACCAGCATGTATGACCAACAAATTGCTCAGCAGATGACGGCCGGGAAAGGGCTGGGACTGGCTGAAATGATGGTCAAACAGATGACGGGCGGCCAGGCACCCGTTGAAGCGGGTGACCAGATGCAGCAGGTACCGATGAAGTTCGACCTGGAAACCGTCAATACCTGGCAAAATCAGACCATCGCGCAGATGGTGCGTAAGGCGCTGCCAAAAGCGCCGGAAAACAGTGATGAGCCAATGAGCGGCGACAGCAAAGACTTCCTCGCTCAGCTTTCCCTGCCGGCCCGTCTGGCGAGCCAGCAGAGCGGGGTACCGCACCACCTGATCCTGGCCCAGGCGGCACTGGAGTCGGGTTGGGGCCAACGGCAGATTAAACGCGAGAACGGCGAACCGAGCTTTAACCTGTTTGGCGTGAAAGCGACCTCAAGCTGGAAGGGGCCGGTCACTGAGATTACGACTACGGAATTCGAAAACGGCGAAGCGAAGAAAGTGAAAGCGAAATTCCGTGTGTACAGCTCCTATCTTGAAGCCTTGTCCGATTATGTCGGCATGCTGACCCGTAATCCACGTTATGCCGCCGTGACCACCGCAGCCACCGCTGAGCAGGGCGCTCAGGCCCTGCAGAGCGCCGGATATGCTACCGATCCTAAGTATGCGCAGAAATTAACCTCCATGATTCAGCAGCTTAAATCCATGGGGGAGAAGGTCAGCAAAGCGTACAGCAATGATATTGAAAATCTGTTCTGAAACGGCTCAAGTTCAGCTCAAGGTTGCCGATAATCGTTAACAGGACTTATGTCTTAAAAGTTAATAAGGAATCTTCATGTCCAGCTTGATTAACAGCGCCATGAGCGGCCTGAGTGCGGCCCAGGCAGCACTCAGTACCACCAGTAATAACATCGCCAGTTATAACGTGGCGGGTTATACCCGTCAGACGACCATTATTTCTGCTGCCAACAGTACCCTTGGCGCAGGGGGTTGGGTGGGTAATGGTGCCTTTATCTCCGGCGTGCAGCGCGAATATGATTCGTTTATCACCAACCAGCTTCGCGGTGCCGAAACGCAGAGCAGCGGTCTGACGGCTCGCTATCAGCAGATGTCTAAAATCAACGACATGGTTTCAAGTACTACCAACTCGTTGTCGACGTCCCTGCAGGGCTTCTTCTCCAGCCTGCAAACGCTGGTGAGTAATGCCGAGGATCCGGCTTCTCGTCAAAGCTTACTCGGCAAAGCCGATGCGTTAGTCAACCAGTTCCAGGTGACCGACCAGTACCTGCGCGATCAGGACAAACAGATCAATATTTCGGTCTCGTCGAGCGTCGACCAGATCAACAGCTACACCAAGCAGATCGCCAACTTAAACGACCAGATTTCTCGCCTGACCGGCGTAGGCGCGGGTGCGTCTCCAAACAATCTGCTCGATCAGCGCGACCAGTTGGTCAGTGAGCTGAACAAAATTGTCGGCGTCGAAGTCAGCGTTCAGGACAGCAATACCTTTAACGTGACCATGGCCAATGGCTACACGCTGGTGCAGGGGAGTACCGCACGTCAACTGGCGGCCGTTGCCTCCAGTGACGATCCGTCCCGTACCACCGTGGCCTATGTGGACAATACTGCGGGCAATGTTGAAATCCCGGAAAAACTGCTCACCACGGGTTCACTCGGTGGTCTGTTAACGTTCCGCTCGCAGGATTTGGATCAGACACGTAATACTCTCGGGCAGTTGGCGCTCTCATTTGCTGATGCGTTTAACACCCAGCACAAGGCTGGTTATGACGTTGATGGCACGAAAGGGACCGATTTCTTCAACATTGGTAGCCCGAGCACGCTAAGTAATGCAAATAACACGGGCACGGCGATATTGTCAGCCGAAGTGACCAACAGCGCGAGCGTAAAAGCCACTGATTATAAATTGACCAAAACGGATGCTGGCTGGAGCGTTACGCGTCTTGCTGATAACACGACCTTTGCCGCGACGCCAGGCTCCGATGGAAAGCTGGCCTTTGATGGCCTGAAAGTTTCGGTTTCCGGCACCGCCGCGAAGAACGACAGTTTTACTGTTAAGCCGGTTGCTAACGCCATCATCAATATGGATGTGGCGATTACCGATGAGTCAAAAATTGCCATGGCCGCTGATGCGGACTCTGGCGTGAGTGACAATAAAAACGGGCAGAAGATGCTCGATCTGCAAAAAGAGAAAGTTGTAGGAGGCGCAAAAACCTTCAACGACGCTTATGCCTCACTCATCAGCACCATCGGTACAACGACGTCAACGCTCAAAACCAGCAGTTCAACGCAGGAGAATGTGGTGACGCAGCTGAGTAATCAGCAGCAGTCTATCTCCGGCGTTAACCTGGATGAAGAGTACGGTAATCTGCAACGCTACCAGCAGTATTATCTCGCCAACGCACAAGTTCTGCAGACGGCAAACAGTCTGTTTGATGCGTTACTGAACATACGCTAAGTAAGAGGTGAATGATGCGTATCAGTACACAGATGATGTATGAACAAAACATGCGTGGTATCACCAACTCACAAAGTAAGTGGTTGGCATACGGCGAGCAAATGTCTACCGGGCTGCGCGTAAACCGCCCTTCAGACGATCCGATTGCCGCTTCTCAGGCGGTCGTGGTCTCTCAGGCGCAGGAGCAGAACGCACAATTTAAAACAGCGCGTACCTTCGCTAATCAGAAGATCTCGCTGGAAGAAAACGTATTAAGTCAGGTGACCACCACGGTGACCGCTGCCCAGACCAGCATCGTTAAAGCTGGAAATGGCTCAATGAGCGACGATGACCGTGCGTCCATGGCCACTGAGCTGCAGGGGATCCGCGATCAGCTGATGAACCTGGCCAACAGTACTGACGGTAACGGCCGGTATATCTTTGGCGGTTACAAAACCAGCGAGCCGCCCTTTGATAAGACAACGGGTGCCTACAGCGGCGGGTCTGAAGCCATTACTCAGCAGGTTGATTCCGCGCGCACCATGGTGATTGCCCATACCGGTACGCAGGTTTTCGACAGCATCAGCAGTAATGCGGTGAAAGAGCCTAACAACGGTACATCACAGACTAACGTCTTTGAGATGCTCGACGACGCCATTGCCGCGCTGAAAGTTCCGGTCGGTGATGACGAAACGGCGAAAGAGACCTCCCAGGCTGCGCTGGACAAAGCGAACCGTGGTTTACGCAACTCGCTGAACAATGTATTGACCGTCCGTGCAGAGTTGGGGACCCAACTCGATGAACTGGATAAACTTGACGCGTTGGGAGATGACCGTTCACTGGGGCTGACGCAGCAAATGAGTGATTTGGTGAACGTGGACTGGAGCTCTGCCATTTCTTCATACACCATGCAGCAGGCTGCGTTACAGGCTTCCTATAAAGCATTTAGCGACATGCAGGGCATGTCGCTGTTCCAGCTTAATAAGTGATTTTGCTTTGACCCTGTCTTGAAACTGAACAGGGTCTGTATGCCCGCCCCGGCTCCGGTGCGGGCTTTTTTTTATCCCACATTCCTTGCCGCAGCCTGCATACGGCGATTGTCGATGAGGCGAATCACCAGGGCGATAACACCCGTCACCGTCGCCAGCGCCACAACCCCTGACCAGCCCGCAACCATATAGAGTTTACTGCCCAGCACCGAGCCCAGCGCCATACCGATAAACACAACGGTGAACAATAAGGCGTTCAGTCTGCCGCGCGCCTGAGGCTCCAGGCCGTAAACCAGGTTCTGGTGAGCCACCAGACTGGACTGCAGGCCCAGGTCAAAACCAATCGCCGCCAGGGCAATGATCACCAGTTGAGTGTGTGCAGAGACCAGCGGCAGGACAAACATCATCGCAAACGAGAGCGAGACAAGCGCGGCCCCGAGTTGAGTAACCTTTTCTGCGCCGACTTTATCGGCAAGGCCGCCTGCCAACGGCGCGGCAAGTGCACCGGCGGCACCGGCGATACCAAAGGTGCCCGCGACTGCGCTGCCTAACTGATATTTTTCCAGCAGCATGACCGCCAGGGTTGACCAGAAGGCGCTAAAAGCGATGGATAAAAAGCCCTGCGCAAACGCAGCACGGCGTAGGGCAGGGTAGCGCTGCCACAGGTGCGCCATCGATTTCATCAACTGAGGGTAACTCAGGGTAGAATGGATAGCGAAACGCGGCAGCACAAACCACATCAGCGTGCCGATGAACGCGATGCTCACCGCCGCTAACTGAAACATCACGCGCCAGCCAAAGGCGGCACCAACAAAACCACTCACGGTACGTGAGAGCAGGATCCCCAGTAACAAACCGGTCATCACGGTACCAACCGTTTTACCCTGTTTCCCTTCAGTCGCCAGGATGGCTGCGGCAGGCACAATATCCTGCGCCATGGTGGCCGCCATTCCGAGCAGCAGACTCACTACCAGCAACGTTGACAGCGTCGTGGTAAAGCTACAGGCCAGCAGCAGGAGAGCGAGAGCGGCACATTTTGCCAGAATTAACCGACGGCGATCGTAGCGGTCGCCCAGCGGCAATAAAAAGAGAATGCCCAGTGCATAGCCTGCCTGAGTGAGCGTGGGCACCAGCCCCATCCCGTCGATGGTTAAATGCAAGTCACTGCCCATCAGGGGCAACAGCGGCTGGGCATAATAGATGGCTGCCACACTAAACCCTGCTCCCATTGCCAGCACGAAGATTATCCAGCGTGCGGCATTTAACGGCTGAGAATGACGGTTCATAAGGTTTTCCTCAAAATTGGTGTGTGGGCATTTTTAATGATTTTGGGATGGCGCGGTAGACGGCGTGATGATAAAACGGTTATACGTCAAACGTATTACCATGGTGAATGAATTGCGAGCAGAGCGTATAGATAGAGTGGACTTGATGCGCACCCTTGTGCGCATCGTAGAAACAGGGTCGCTTTCCGCAGCGGCACGGCAACTCGATACCACACAGGCAACCATCAGCCGCCGCCTGCAATCACTGGAGACCCTGCTGGGGGTAAAGCTGCTGTTGCGCACCACGCATGCGATGAAACTCACCGATGACGGTGAACGCTGTTATCAACATGCAAAGCGGGTTATCGATGCCTGGATAACGCTGGAAGATGAATTACGTCAGACGGAGGATGAACCCGTCGGCATGCTGCGGGTCCGGGCGCCTCACGCCTTTGGGCAGGAACAGCTGTTAACACCCCTCACGCAGTTCCTGACGCGCTACCCGCAGCTCAGCGTAGAGTGGATGCTTAATGATAAAACCGTAAATTTTCTCAGCGACAACATTGACTGCGCGATTCGCGTCGGGGCAGAAGTGGACCCTTCTACCGTGTCCGTTCTGCTGGCGGAGGTTCCTCGTTGCCTGGTGGCCTCACCCGATCTGTTGGCGCATTTTGCGCCGCTGACGATCCCCTCACAGCTTGCTGATTTACCCTGGGTAGCGCTGAACACGTTCTATCAGCATGACATTATCCTCACGCATGCCGTAAGCGGAGAAAGGGAAAGGATCGCGCTGGCGCCGCGTTTGTACACCGACAGCCTGTATGTGGCGCGTAATACGGCGCTGGCAGGACTCGGGGTGGCTGCTGTTTCCAGCTGGACGGTAGAGCAGGAGATTCGTGACGGAAAACTGATAGCCGTGTTGCCGGAATGGCAGCCCGCACCGTTACCGGTGCATCTGGTTTACCCCTGGGCGCGCTATTACCCGGCAAGATTGCGAATGTTTTTACAGCTCATGCGGGAAGTCATGCCAGGACTCAGTGGTATGCGCCAGCCTGTCGGGCAGGCATAAAAAAGCCGACCCGAAGGTCGGCTTTTACGGCAGCGGGAAGTTACTCCGAAGCCTGCGGGCGTGTAGCCGGTGCCGTCGCCGTGTGCGTGGCGCTGTGACCACCGGCGGAACCTTTACCTTCAAAGTCGAACTGCGGACGTACCCAGTCACTTTGACGCGGCGCTTCCGGCACATAGGCAGGTGCTGGTGCTTTGGTCATTGGCGCAGTCGCATGGCTCACGACGCTATCAGCAGCAGCCAGCGGCGCGGCAGCCGGTTCGTCGGCAACAACAGGCGCAGCCACAACGGCAGCCGGGGCTTCAGTCAGCGGAGCGTTCTGGGCTGGCTCAACAGACACCGGCTCTTCTGCAACAGTGGATTCGGCAACAATCTCTGCAACCGGTGCCTCTGTTTCGCTTTCAGTTACCGCAGTTTCTGCGGCAGGCGTCGCTTCTTTCGCGATGGTTTCGGCAACAACCACATCGTCTTCAGCAATGATTTGCGGCTGCTCAACAACCGGCGCTTCAATCACTTCAGGATGCGTTGTCTCAACGGCGACGGGCTGAGGTTCAACAACGGATGCTTCGGGTTCAACCACAATCGGTGCCGGCGCTTCAACAACCTCAACAGGTTGTTGTGCGGCTTCGGCGGTAACCAGTGCCGCTTCTGCCACCAGCGGGGAAACGTCCTGGGTAGCGCGCACGTCAGTATCAGCGTGTTGCTCAACCACTTGTGTCTCCGCTACTTCTTCCTGCGCACGGGCTACCGGGTAGCTAATCCACACTTTACCAGAGGCCATTTCCGGTGATGCACAGGCGGTCGCCAGTGGCATTGCGGATTGGACCGGGTAACGCTCATCACGGTAACGACGACGACGTTGACCGCTGACACGCAGATGACGCGGAGAGCGGCGTGAACGGCGCGGCATACCGGCGTTGTCACGTGCTTCGGTAGGCTCTTCCTGTTCAGTAACATTGTCGACCACGGCAGGCAGATCGCGCTTAGCGAGGTCAGTACGTTGCGCTGGCGCTTCTTCAGCCACCACCGATTCAACAATCGGTTCGCTTGTCTGCGTTTCGCCGACGCGCACTTTCTGCGCTAACTGGCGTTGCTTACGACGCGGCATGACCTGAACGCGTTCTTCCTGGGCTGCTTCCTGCTCAGGTTGCTCTTCGCGTTCCTGAACTTTAACGTCCTGTGGTGCCTGGCGTTTGTCTTCATTGTTACGACGACGGTTGCGGTCACGACGTGGCTGCTGCTCATCACGCGATTTCGATTTTTCGCCTTCTTCAGCCGCAACGGGCTGGCGAATTTCGCGATCTTCGCTATGTTGCTGCGGTTTCTCACGACGATTGCGACGGTTATCCTCACGCCCTTCACGCGCTTCATTACCTTCAGCACGATTATCACGACGTTCGTTACGCTCGCCACGCTCATTACGATCGCCACGTTCATTGCGATCGCCACGATCGTTGCGGTCACGACGATTGTTTTGACGAGGCTTACGGCGTTCCTGAGAACGCTCCTGTTTCTCTTCCTTCTTCTCTTCTTTCACTTCAGCAGGGGCAGCAGGCTCGTTGCCTGCGAACAAGCTCTTCAGTGCTGAGAAAAGACGGCTCAGGAAACCAGGGGCAGCGGGTGCCGCTGCTTTTTGCGGCGCGGCAGTTTGCTGCGGTTGGACCGCTGGCGCTGCAGGAGCCTGAGGTGCTGGCGGAATTTCCGGCATCACGAAGGCGGCGAGCGCAGGTTGTTCAGGACGTTTACGTTCAGCGGCTTCTTCTTCAGACGGCAGGGCCATCTCTTCTTCATGCAGCTTAGGCAGCATGTAGCTGAGGGTTGGCGTCTCTTCGCCTTTGCGCACACGCAGTACGGAGTAGTGCGGTGTCTCCATCTGATCGTTTGGCACAATCACACAACGCACACCGTTCTGGCGGGTTTCAATTGCGCTCACCGCAGAACGTTTTTCGTTCAGCAGGTAAGAGGCAATGGGTACCGGCACAATGGCATGCACTTCCTGAGTATTCTCTTTCAGCGCTTCTTCTTCAATGAGACGCAGAATGGAGAGTGACAGCGATTCATTATCACGAATCGTACCGGTCCCCGTACAGCGTGGGCAGACGTGGTGGCTGGATTCGCCCAATGACGGACTCAGGCGCTGGCGAGACATCTCCAGCAGGCCGAAACGAGAGATATGGCTGATTTGAATACGCGCTCTGTCCTGACGGACGGCTTCACGCAGACGGTTTTCCACCGCACGCTGGTGGCGCACAGGCGTCATATCGATAAAGTCGATAACGATCAAGCCACCCAGGTCACGCAGACGAAGCTGGCGGGCAATTTCATCGGCGGCTTCAAGGTTGGTGTTGAAGGCGGTCTCTTCGATATCGCCACCACGGGTTGCACGCGCGGAGTTGATGTCGATAGCGGTCAGCGCTTCGGTACTGTCGATAACGATGGAGCCGCCGGAAGGCAGACGCACTTCACGCTGGAAAGCGGATTCAATTTGCGACTCAATCTGATAATGGCTGAACAGCGGAATTTCACCGGTGTACAGTTTAATTTTGCTGCTGAAATCAGGACGACCCAGTGCGGCGATGTGCTGGCGAGCCAGCTCAAGCACTTTCGGGTTATCAATCAGAATTTCGCCAATGTCCTGACGCAGGTAATCGCGGAAGGCACGCACGATGACGTTGCTTTCCTGATGGATCAGGAACGGAGCAGGGCGACTGTCGGCAGCTTTCTGGATAGCTTCCCAGTGCTTAAGACGGAAACTCAGGTCCCATTGCAGGGCTTCAGCAGATTTGCCAACGCCTGCGGTACGCACGATTAAGCCCATGCCGTCCGGGAGTTCCAGACTGGCCAGCGCTTCTTTTAACTCGGTACGGTCATCGCCTTCAATGCGGCGAGAGATACCACCCGCACGCGGGTTGTTCGGCATCAGCACCAGGTAACTGCCGGCGAGGCTGATAAAGGTTGTCAGCGCCGCACCTTTGTTACCACGCTCTTCTTTATCAATTTGAACAATCACTTCCTGGCCTTCGCGCAGCACATCTTTGATGTTCGGGCGGCCATGAGAATTGTAATTGGCAGGGAAGTATTCGCGGGCGATTTCTTTGAGGGGCAGGAAACCGTGTCGTTCAGCGCCGTAATCAACAAATGCGGCTTCCAGACTCGGTTCAATACGGGTGATTTTACCTTTGTAGATGTTTGCTTTTTTCTGCTCGTGTCCAGGACTTTCGATATCCAGATCGTACAGACGCTGCCCATCCACAAGGGCAACACGCAACTCTTCTTGCTGAGTTGCGTTGATTAACATTCTTTTCATCGTAACTTACTCATTATTCTTACATTGACGACTAAGCTGCGGGCATAGTAACGCCTTTCCGGGGGAGAACCGATGGCCTCGTGTCTGTTCACGTCGCCAACCTCACGGTTGTCGCTCGCTTAAGAGGCGCAGTGTGTCGGTTGCCTGTATTTCCTGTGGAAAACACAGCGCAATTATCAGGGGAACAGCCTGGGAAAAACTCTCCAGAGAAGATTCCATCTACCGGTAAGGACTGCAACCCGCAGCCCGCTAAGTGCCTGAAAGTCCAATACGTCTTACGCCATTGCTGCGTGTATGGTCGGACAGGCAAAACTGGTCATTCCGCACAATTGCTTGTATTCACAAGATTCAACGCGGAAAACTGCAACATTATTCCTTGCGAACCCTGTTATAGCAAGCTGACTTTTACCATTTATCACCCGGTTACTCACAGTTTTTTCACTTTTGACTGACGATTGATTTAATAACCGTCAAATCATCTGTGTAGAACGTAGTCTTCCAGGATCAAGAGTAAATATAAGCATAGAAAAATGAGTGGCGCTAATCATCTGCGATAATTAGAATCGCCTCCCATGAAAACTGAGAACCCATCCGTAAAATTTGTTGTTATCGCTGATGACGAAGCGGGGCAACGTATCGATAATTTTTTGCGCACCCAGCTCAAAGGTGTGCCGAAAAGCATGATTTACCGCATCATTCGTAAGGGTGAAGTGCGGGTAAATAAAGGTCGCACCAAACCTGAATATAAGCTGGAAGCCGGGGATGAAATCCGTATCCCGCCGGTGCGCGTCTCTGAAAAAGAAGAGGAAGCGGTTTCTCCGCACTTGCAGAAAGTGGCTGCCCTCAACGACGTTATTCTCTATGAGGATGACCACATTCTGGTGCTCAACAAACCGTCCGGTACCGCCGTGCATGGTGGCAGTGGTTTGAGCTTCGGGGTTATTGAAGGTTTGCGCGCATTACGCCCTGAGGCGCGTTTTCTCGAACTGGTACACCGTCTGGATCGCGATACGTCTGGGGTGCTGCTGGTGGCGAAAAAGCGTTCTGCGCTGCGTTCACTGCATGAGCAGTTACGTGATAAAGGCATGCAGAAGGATTACCTCGCGCTGGTGCGCGGCCAGTGGCAGTCTCACGTCAAAGTGGTGCAGGCACCGCTGCTGAAAAACATTCTGCAAAGCGGTGAGCGCATTGTGCGTGTCAATCAGGAAGGGAAGCCGTCTGAAACCCGCTTCAAAGTGGAAGAACGCTATGAGGTCGCCACCCTGATGCGTTGCAGCCCGGTCACCGGCCGCACTCACCAGATCCGCGTACACACTCTGCACGCCGGTCATCCGATTGCGTTTGACGACCGTTATGGCGATAGAGAGTTTGACCGTCAGCTTGCGGGCACGGGGTTATCTCGCCTGTTCCTTCATGCGGCGGCACTGAAGTTTACCCATCCGAACACTGGCGAGACGATCCGCATCGAAGCGCCGCTCGACAATGCGCTGAAGCACTGCCTCCAGGTTTTACGTCAGCAGAAGTAATAAAAAGGGTAGTCGTGATGACTACCCTTTTTTATGCATTACCGGCGGGTTAATCATTTTTCAGCTGAGTAATGGGTTGCGATGCTCCCGACGCAGCATCTGGCACAGTGCAATAAGTGGCAACCCTACAAGCGTATTAGGATCGCGCCCCTCGAGGCGGTCGAACAAGGTAATGCCTAACCCCTCGCTCTTAAAACTCCCCGCGCACTGTAATGGATGTTCTTTGCGAATGTAGTCGTCAATTTCCTGATCGCTTAAATGACGAAAATGGACGTCAAAAGGTTCGCATTCGGTCTGTAGGTGACCCGTTGCTGAATTAAACAGCGCCAGTCCGGTATAGAAGGTCACAATATTGCCACTGGCTTTACGCAGCTGCGCGCGCGCATTTTCTTCGGTATGCGGCTTACCGGTGATTTCTCCTTCAAGGACACAAACCTGATCGGAGCCGATAATAAGATGTTGTGGGTAAAGATGGGCGAGCGACTGGGCTTTATTTTGTGCCAGACGCAGGACCAGATGGCGAGGTGATTCGCCCGCCAGCGGGGTTTCATCGGTGATGGGGGCGGCACACTCAAAACGCATGCCCAGCTTTTCCAGCAGCGCACGCCGCCAGGGTGATGTTGAGGCAAGAATAATATCTGACATATTTTTTTCACCAAATATGGCTTAACCATGACAGGCATTTTAAACTGTAGGCCGCAATGTGTGCGAATTATTGGCAAAAGGCAACCTGAGGCTGCCTTTTTCTTTGACTCTATGACGTTACAAAGTTAATATGCGCGCCCTATGCAAAAGGTAAAATTACCCCTGACTCTCGACCCGGTCCGCACGGCTCAAAAGCGCCTTGATTACCAGGGTGTCTATCTGCCCGATCAGGTCAGCCGTGTCGTCGAGTCTGTAGTCAGTGTGGACAGTGATGTGGAATGCTCCATCTCCTTTGCCATCGATAACCAACGCCTTGCGGTCATTACCGGCGATGCGAAGGTCACGGTGTCTCTGGAATGCCAGCGTTGCGGTAAGCCGTTTACCCATCAGGTTCACACAACATATTGTTTCAGCCCTGTCCGTTCTGACGAGCAGGCCGAAGCACTGCCGGAAGCGTATGAACCGATTGAGGTTGACGAATTCGGTGAAATCGATCTGCGGGCATTAGTCGAGGATGAAATCATTCTCTCTTTGCCTGTAGTTCCGGTGCATGATTCTGAACACTGTGAAGTGTCCGAGGCGGACATGGTCTTTGGTGAATTGCCTGATGAAGCGCAAAAGCCAAACCCATTTGCCGTATTAGCCAGCTTAAAGCGTAAGTAATAGGTTTTCCCCGCTCAAACGGGGTTAATCGTAATTGAGGAGTAAGGTCCATGGCCGTACAACAGAATAAACCAACCCGTTCCAAACGTGGCATGCGTCGTTCCCATGACGCGCTGACCGCAGTCACCAGCCTGTCTGTAGACAAAACTTCTGGTGAAAAACACCTGCGTCACCACATCACTGCCGACGGTTTCTACCGTGGCCGCAAGGTAATCACTAAGTAATCACGCGCAAGCGTGATCAAACTTAGTGAGGATTTCCCCGTGAAAGCGGGGATATACCGATACCTTGACACGTCTAACCCTGGCGTTAGATGTCATGGGAGGGGATTTTGGTCCTTCCGTGACAGTGCCTGCAGCATTGCAGGCACTGGATTCTAATTCGCACCTCAATCTCCTTTTAGTCGGCGATCCCGACACAATCACACCATTGCTCGCAAAAGCTGATTTTGAGCAACGCTCACGCCTGCTTATTGTCCCGGCGCAGTCAGTTATTGCCAGTGATGCTCGCCCGTCGCACGCTATCCGCAACAGTCGGGGTAGTTCAATGCGTATGGCGTTGGAATTGGTAAAGGAAGGGCGGGCCGAGGCGTGTGTCAGTGCCGGTAACACCGGTGCACTGATGGGGCTGGCGAAAATGCTGCTTAAACCGATACAAGGGATTGAGCGACCTGCGCTGGTCACCGTGTTACCCCATCAGCAAAAAGGCAAGACGGTGGTGCTGGATCTCGGGGCCAACGTCGATTGTGATGGCAAAATGCTCGCCCAATTTGCGGTTATGGGCGCTGTGATGGCAGAAGAAGTCATAGGGGTTACCAACCCTCGCGTGGCATTACTGAATATTGGTGAAGAAGAAACCAAAGGTCACGAGAGCATTCATGACGCTGCTGCCATACTAAAAGCGGTTCCGACAATTAACTATATTGGTTATCTGGAAGCGAACGAATTACTCACCGGCAAGACGGATGTGCTGGTTTGTGACGGTTTTACAGGAAACGTCACATTAAAAACCATGGAAGGTGTTGTCAGAATGTTCCTTTCACTGCTGAAATCTCAGGGTGAAGGTAAAAAACGGTCGTGGTGGCTGATTTTATTAAAGCGTTGGTTACAAAAAAGCCTGACAAGGCGATTCAGTCACCTCAACCCCGACCAGTATAATGGCGCCTGTCTGTTAGGATTGCGCGGCACGGTGATTAAGAGTCATGGTGCGGCCAATCAGCGAGCCTTCAGTGTCGCCATTGAACAGGCAGTGCAGGCGGTGCAGCGGCAGGTTCCTCAGCGAATTGCCGCTCGCCTGGAATCTGTGTTACCGGAAAAAGACTGAGCGTACATGTATACGAAGATTATGGGTACCGGCAGCTATCTGCCTGAACAAGTGCGAACGAATGCCGATCTGGAAAAAATGGTGGATACGTCTGACGAGTGGATTGTCACCCGCACAGGTATCCGTGAACGCCGTATCGCCGCGCCTGAAGAAACCGTTTCAACCATGGGCTTCGAAGCGGCCAAACGTGCAATGGACATGGCAGGCGTTAGCGCTGAAGAGATTGGTCTGATCATCGTTGCGACCACCTCAGCTACGCATGCTTTCCCAAGCGCCGCGTGCCAGGTTCAAAGCATGCTGGGCGTTAAAGGTTGCCCGGCGTTTGATGTTGCAGCGGCATGTGCAGGTTTCACTTATGCATTAAGCATTGCCGATCAGTATGTGAAATCCGGTGCGGTCAAAAATGCATTGGTTATCGGTTCTGACGTCCTTGCCCGTACCTGTAATCCGGAAGATCGCGGCACGATCATCATCTTTGGTGATGGCGCGGGCGCGGTAGTGCTGGGTGCATCTGAAGAGCCAGGTATCATTTCTACACATCTGCATGCTGATGGCAGCTATGGCGAGCTATTGACGTTGCCTAATGCAGATCGTGTACACCCGGACAGTCCTATTTTCCTGACTATGGCCGGGAATGAAGTCTTCAAAGTGGCGGTGACTGAGCTCTCTCGCATCGTCGACGAAACCCTGGAAGCGAATAATCTTGAGCGCAGCGAACTGGACTGGCTGGTGCCGCATCAGGCGAACCTGCGCATTATCAGCGCAACGGCGAAAAAGCTGGGCATGTCGATGGATAACGTTGTGGTGACCCTTGATCGTCACGGCAATACTTCCGCAGCATCTGTCCCCTGTGCGCTTGATGAAGCCGTTCGTGATGGGCGAATTCAGCGTGGGCAGTTAGTTCTGCTGGAAGCGTTTGGCGGTGGTTTCACCTGGGGTTCTGCGCTGGTCCGTTTCTAGTATTAAGGATAAAAAACATGACGCAATTTGCTTTTGTGTTCCCGGGACAAGGTTCCCAGACCGTGGGCATGCTATCTGAGATGGCAGCCGCTCATCCGGTGGTTGAAGAGACGTTTCATGAAGCGTCTGCTGCACTGGGTTATGATCTGTGGGCATTGGTTCAACAAGGTCCGGCAGAAGAATTAAACAAAACCTGGCAGACCCAGCCGGCATTACTGACGGCTTCCGTTGCGCTTTATCGTGTCTGGCAACAGCAGGGCGGAAAAGCGCCTGCGCTGATGGCCGGTCATAGCCTGGGTGAATATTCTGCACTGGTTTGTGCTGGCGTGATTCCTTTTGCGGACGCCGTGCGTCTGGTTGAGCTGCGTGGCAAGTTCATGCAGGAAGCGGTCCCGGAAGGAACGGGCGCGATGTCTGCCATTATCGGTCTTGATGATGCATCTATCGCCAAAGCGTGCGAAGAAGCGGCTGAAGGGCAGGTTGTTTCTCCGGTGAACTACAATTCTCCGGGCCAGGTGGTGATTGCCGGTCATAAAGAAGCCGTTGAACGTGCAGGTGCCGCCTGTAAAGCCGCGGGCGCGAAACGCGCACTGCCTCTGCCGGTCAGCGTTCCGTCACACTGTGCATTGATGAAGCCCGCTGCCGAGAAACTGGCTGCAGAACTTGAGAAAATCGTCTTTAGCGCGCCACAAATTCCGGTTGTTAACAATGTCGACGTGCAGTGTGAAACCTCTCCTGAGGCTATTCGTCATGCGCTTGTTCGCCAGCTGTTTAGCCCGGTACAATGGACCAAAAGCGTTGAGTTCATTGCATCGCAGGGCGTTGAGCACCTGTATGAAGTGGGCCCGGGTAAAGTATTGACCGGTCTGACTAAACGCATTGTAGATACCCTGACGGCATCGGCGCTGAATGAGCCGGTTGCCCTGTCAGAGGCACTGGCGCAATAAAAGAGGAACACCATGAGTTTTGAAGGAAAAATCGCACTGGTTACCGGTGCGAGCCGTGGCATTGGCCGCGCAATTGCGGAGACCCTTGTCGCTCGTGGGGCGAAAGTGATTGGTACGGCGACCAGCGAAAGCGGGGCGCAAGCCATTAGCGATTATTTGGGTGCGAACGGTAAAGGTCTGATGTTGAACGTGACCGACCCGGCATCTATTGAATCTGTTCTGGAAAACATTCGCACTGAGTTTGGCGAAGTCGATATTCTGGTGAATAATGCCGGTATCACACGCGACAATCTGCTGATGCGTATGAAAGATGATGAGTGGAACGATATTCTCGAAACCAACTTATCATCTGTTTTCCGTCTGTCAAAAGCGGTGATGCGCGCTATGATGAAAAAGCGTCATGGGCGTATCATCACTATCGGTTCTGTGGTTGGTACCATGGGAAATGCTGGTCAGGCCAACTACGCTGCGGCGAAAGCCGGTCTGATTGGTTTCAGTAAATCACTGGCACGAGAAATCGCGTCACGTGGGATTACTGTAAACGTTGTTGCTCCGGGCTTTATTGAAACGGACATGACGCGTGCGCTGTCTGATGATCAGCGTGCGGGTATTCTGGCGCAGGTCCCGGCTGGGCGTCTTGGCGGTGCTGAAGAAATCGCCAGTGCGGTTGCATTTTTAGCCTCTGACGAGGCGGGTTACATCACTGGTGAGACCCTGCACGTCAATGGCGGAATGTACATGGTTTAATCACGATTAAAATTATTTGCGTTATTAGGGTGAAAGGCCTCAAAATAGCGTAAAATCGTGGTACGAACTGCCGGGATTTAGTTGCAAATTTTTCAACATTTTATACACTACGAAAACCATCGCGAAAGCGAGTTTTGATAGGAAATTTAAGAGTATGAGCACTATCGAAGAACGCGTTAAGAAAATTATCGGCGAACAGCTGGGCGTTAAGCAGGAAGAAGTTACCAACAATGCTTCCTTCGTTGAAGACCTGGGCGCTGATTCTCTTGACACCGTTGAGCTGGTAATGGCTCTGGAAGAAGAGTTTGATACTGAGATTCCGGACGAAGAAGCTGAGAAAATCACCACCGTTCAGGCTGCCATTGATTACATCAACGGTCACCAGGCGTAAGTGAACATCTCCAGGCGGTCATTCGACCGCCTGAGTTTTATCTTTTATCCCACGAATCCCAATTTATCCCTCCCTGGAGGACCAACTTGTCTAAGCGTCGTGTAGTTGTGACCGGACTGGGCATGTTGTCTCCTGTCGGCAATACCGTAGAGTCTACATGGACCTCTCTCCTTGCCGGTCAGAGTGGCATCAGCCTGATCGACCATTTCGATACTAGCGCCTACGCAACGAAATTTGCTGGCTTAGTAAAGGATTTTAACTGTGATGACATCATCTCGCGCAAAGAACAGCGCAAGATGGATGACTTCATTCAATATGGAATTGTCGCTGGCGCACAGGCCATGCTTGATTCTGGCCTGGAAGTGACGGAAGAAAACGCAACCCGCATCGGTGCCGCTATTGGCTCTGGTATTGGCGGTTTGGGTTTGATCGAAGACAACCACACGTCGTTAGTGAACGGTGGTCCGCGCAAAATTAGCCCGTTCTTCGTACCGTCGACAATTGTTAATATGGTGGCCGGTCACCTGACCATCATGTTTGGCCTTCAGGGGCCAAGTATCTCAATCGCAACAGCCTGTACCTCAGGCGTACACAACATTGGCCATGCAGCGCGTATTATCGCGTATGGCGATGCTGATGCGATGCTTGCGGGCGGCGCAGAAAAAGCCAGCACCCCTCTGGGTGTGGGTGGTTTTGGTGCCGCACGTGCGCTTTCGACCCGTAATGAAAACCCGCAGGCCGCAAGCCGCCCCTGGGATAAAGACCGTGATGGTTTTGTTCTGGGCGATGGCGCAGGCATTATCATGCTCGAAGAGTATGAACACGCGAAGAAACGCGGTGCGAAAATTTATGCTGAAATCATCGGTTTTGGTATGAGTAGCGACGCCTACCACATGACCTCTCCGCCTGAAAATGGTGCGGGTGCAGCAGCAGCAATGGCAAACGCTTTGCGTGATGCAGGTCTTGAGGCGAGCAAGATTGGCTATATCAACGCGCATGGCACCTCGACGCCAGCAGGCGATAAAGCTGAAACACAGGCCGTTAAATCGATCTTCGGTGATGCCGCAAGCCGTGTGCTGGTCAGCTCCACCAAGTCTATGACCGGTCACTTACTGGGTGCTGCCGGCGCGGTAGAGTCCATCTTCTCTATCCTGGCGCTGCGCGATCAGGTCGTTCCGCCAACCATCAACCTGGACAACCCGGATGAAGGTTGTGACCTCGACTTTGTACCGCATGAAGCGCGTCAGGTCAGTGGACTGGAGTACGCTCTGTGTAACTCCTTCGGTTTCGGCGGGACTAACGGCTCTTTGATCTTTAAAAAGGTCTGAGCCGCGGTAATCGCGCTGTCACGTAATGAAAGGCCCGCATGTCGGGCCTTTTTTAATTCGGCTTTCTCCCCTTGTCGTGCACATTGTCTCCTGCGAAACTACCTGCCCATGCAAAAGGAGCCGCTATGTTCTTGATTAATGGCCTCGAACAGAATTTTCTTCCGGCAAACGATCGGGCGGTACAGTTTGGCGATGGCTGCTTTACCACGGCCCGTATCCTGAACGGTAATATTCATTTCATGCCCCAGCATCTCACCCGGTTGAAGCGAGCCTGTGAAGCCCTTTTCATTCCGTTTACCCAATGGTCCGCGCTGGAAACGGAGATGCGTCAACTGGCAGAACACCAGACGACTGGAGTGTTGAAGGTCATTATCAGCCGTGGAGCAGGCGGGCGGGGTTATTCGGGTGCGACCTGTCAGGCGCCTGCCCGTATCGTGAGCATTTCGCCTTATCCGGCCCATTACGCCCAATGGCGGGAAGAGGGCATTACGCTCGCGTTAAGCCCGGTTCGGTTGGGAAGGAATCCGTTGCTGGCAGGCATTAAGCATTTGAATCGTCTGGAGCAGGTGATGATCCGTCGCTATCTTGAGCAAACTGACGCTGACGAGGCGCTGGTTCTTGACAGTGAAGGGTGGGTTACGGAATGCTGTGCCGCTAATATTTTCTGGCGTCAGGGCCGCGATGTCTTTACCCCGCGGGTTGACCAGGCAGGGGTGAACGGCATCATGCGTCAGTTTTGTCTGGATCGGCTGGCTGCATCTGAGTACCGCGTTATCGAAGTGAATGCCATGGCGCAGGCACTGCACGCCGCAGATGAAGTTGTCGTCTGTAACGCCCTGATGCCCCTAATCCCGGTCCGTCAATGGGATGATAAGCACTGGTCATCCCGCGAGATGTACCACTATTTAGCCCCTCTTTGTGAGCATCCGATATCGTCATGAAAAAAATGCTACGCGTTATATTCATTCTGCTGCTGGTGATGGGCATCGCCGCAGGAGCAGGACTCTGGAAGGTCCGCCAGTTAGCAAACAGTCAACTCTTGATTAAAGAAGAGACGATTTTTGCACTGGAAGCTGGCACCGGGCGCACTGCCTTAGGCGAACAGCTTTACAGTGAAAAAATTATCAATCGGCCACGTGTATTCCAGTGGTTGTTACGTGTTGAGCCGAATTTGTCCCATTTTAAAGCGGGCACCTATCGATTGACGCCGGACATGACCGTGCGCGAGATGCTTGAATTGCTGGAAAGTGGCAAAGAAGCCCAATTCCCGCTGCGTTTTGTTGAAGGTATGCGTCTAAGCGATTATCTGACACAGCTACGTACTGCCCCCTGGATCAAACATACGCTTAAAGACGACGACTACGCCACCGTTGCCGCCGCACTCAATTTCGAACACCCCGACTGGGTTGAAGGCTGGTTCTGGCCTGACACCTGGATGTATACCGCCAATACCACGGATATTGCTCTGCTCAAGCGTGCCCATCAGAAAATGGTACGGGCCGTTGATCGGGCATGGGAAGGGCGGATTGACGGATTGCCCTATAAAGATAAAAACCAGATGCTCACCATGGCCTCAATCATTGAAAAAGAGACCGCCGTCGCCAGCGAACGCGATCAGGTTGCCTCGGTATTTATCAACCGTCTGCGTATTGGCATGCGCCTGCAAACGGATCCTACGGTGATCTACGGCATGGGGTCGCGTTATAATGGAAAGCTGACGCGTAATGACCTCGAAAGTCCGACAGACTACAACACCTATGTGATTAGCGGATTACCGCCGGGTCCTATTGCCACGCCCGGCGAGGCGTCGCTTAATGCGGCTGCACACCCGGCGAAGACACCGTATCTCTATTTCGTGGCAGATGGTAAAGGAGGACACACCTTCAATACCAATCTCACCAGCCATAACAAATCAGTACAGGACTACCTGAAAGTGCTTAAGGAAAAAAATGGGCAGTAAATACATTGTCATTGAAGGTCTGGAAGGTGCAGGCAAAACGACCGCGCGTGATGTGGTGGTTGAAACACTGCGCGAGCTCGGCGTAGAGGATATTGCCTTCACCCGTGAACCGGGTGGCACGCAACTGGCCGAGAAACTCCGCAGCCTGGTACTGGATATTCGCGCCGTTGGCGATGAAATTATTACCGATAAAGCCGAAGTGCTGATGTTTTATGCGGCACGTGTTCAACTGGTGGAGACCGTTATTAAACCAGCGCTGGCTCGCGGTTGCTGGGTGATTGGCGATCGACACGATCTTTCAACGCAGGCTTATCAGGGTGGGGGACGTGGTATTGATAAAACGATGCTTGCTACCCTACGTGATGCCGTATTGGGCGACTTCCGACCGGATTTAACCCTCTACCTGGACGTGACGCCGGAAGTGGGCCTGAAGCGCGCGCGTGCCCGCGGCGAGCTCGATCGTATTGAGCAGGAGTCCCTCGACTTCTTCAACCGCACGCGTGCCCGCTACCGCGAACTGGCCTCCCAGGACGCGCGCATTCGCACCATTGATGCGACGCAATCGCTGGACGATGTTATCGCGTCAATTCGCCAGACGGTCACGACATGGGTGCAGGAGCAGGGCGCATGAAATGGTATCCATGGTTGCGCCCTGACTATGAACAACTGGTTGCCAGTTATCAGGTTGGACGTGGGCACCATGCGTTACTGGTCCATGCTTTAGCGGGGATGGGCGATGATGCGCTCATCTATGCACTCTGCCGTTTCCTGCTATGCCAGCAGCCGGAACAGCAAAAAAGCTGCGGTCACTGTAAAGGCTGCCAGTTGATGCAGGCGGGCACTCATCCGGATTATTACCTCCTCTCCCCGGAAAAAGGCAAAGCTACGCTGGGTATTGATGCGGTACGTGAAGTCAGTGAAAAGCTCTATGAGCGCTCCCGACTGGGGGGCGCGAAGGTTGTGTGGATCCCGGATGCCACCTTGCTGACGGATGCGGCAGCCAATGCGCTCCTTAAAACGCTGGAAGAGCCGCCCGTGGAGACCTGGTTTTTCCTCGGCTGCCGTGAACCCGCGCGCCTGCTGGCGACATTACGCAGTCGATGCCGTTTGCATCATCTGTCGCCGCCTGCTGAGAATTATGCCAGCGCATGGTTGGGGCGAGAGGTGTCAGCCTCCCACGACAGTATCATCACGGCACTGCGCCTTTGTGGCGGAGCCCCTGGCGCTGCGCTGGCGCTACTGCAGTCAGAACATCAGACCTATCGCCAGACGCTTTGCCAGGCATTTGAGCAGAGCCTGAAAAGCGGTGACTGGCTTTCACTGCTTGCGGTGCTGAATCACGAGCAGGTTGCCGAACGTCTACACTGGTTGGGATCATTGCTGCTTGATGCATTAAAAGTGCAGCAGCGGACGACGCTGTTGACCAACATGGATGCAACGGGTCTCGTTCACCAACTGGCGAATCAGCTGTCCTCAGGCCGTCTGCATGCCTTATTGAACGCACTGGTGGCCTGCCGCGAGCAGTTGCTCACGGTTGTAGGGGTTAACCGTGAACTGCTTTTGACGGATCTGTTACTGCGCGTTGAGCGTTACCTGCAACCTGGTGCCACGCTACCTTCATCGCATCTTTAAGAAAGAGAGATTATGTTTTTAGTTGATTCACACTGCCATCTTGATGGGCTTGATTATCAGACCTTGCACACTGATGTTAACGACGCGCTGAGTAAAGCGGCTGCCCGCGATGTAAAATTTTTCCTCGCCGTGGCAACGACGCTGCCGGGTTATCGTGGCATGCGCGAGCTGGTGGGCGAGCGTAACGATGTGGTTTTTTCCTGCGGTGTGCATCCGCTTAATCAGGATGAAACATATGATGTAGAAGATTTACGGCGTATGGCTGCTGAACCCGGTGTCGTTGCGATGGGCGAAACCGGTCTGGATTACTTCTACACACCGGAAACCAAAGTCCGTCAGCAGGACTCTTTTCGCCACCACATTCGTATTGGTCGCGAATTAAGTAAGCCAGTGATCGTGCATACCCGTGATGCGCGTGTTGATACGCTCGCGATATTACGTGAGGAGAAGGTCTCAGAATGCGGTGGCGTACTACACTGTTTTACTGAGGACAGAGAAACGGCAAAAGCGCTGCTCGATATGGGCTTCTATATCTCCTTTTCGGGCATCGTCACGTTTCGTAATGCGGAACAGCTGCGCGATGCTGCGCGCTATGTTCCTCTGGATCGTCTGTTAGTGGAAACGGATTCGCCCTATCTGGCTCCGGTTCCTCATCGTGGAAAAGAGAACCAGCCCGCTTACGTCAGAGATGTGGCTGAATACATGGCGGTTTTAAAAGGCGTTTCGGTCGAACAACTGGCGCAACAAACCACTGAAAACTTTGCGACCTTGTTCCATATCGACCCCATCCGCCTGCAATCTGCCTGAATTCCCAGCTTATTTTAGTCCTCGTAATTAATAGACATTCAGAGTAAAGTTCACCGCCATAAAAAGGGCGGTGAATGCTCTTATTGACATATTCAGTAATGATTTTTGTAAATCTATGAAAGTTTTAAGACGGACGCTAGCTGAAACGTGATACCCGTCAAACAAACAAAAGCTTATTTATTTTACTCTGTGTAATAAATAAAGGGCACTTAGATGTCCTGTCCACGGCACGGTTCTCCCCCCGTGCCAATGCGCAAAAAGCGTAAAAAAAGCACAAATACTCAGGAGCACTCTCAATTATGTTTAAGAATGCATTTGCTAACCTGCAGAAGGTCGGTAAATCGCTGATGCTGCCAGTATCCGTACTCCCGATCGCAGGTATCCTGCTGGGCGTCGGTTCTGCAAACTTCAGCTGGCTGCCAGAAGTGGTTTCTCATGTTATGGCCGAAGCGGGCGGTTCCGTTTTTGCCAACATGCCACTGATTTTCGCTATCGGTGTTGCACTGGGCTTCACCAATAACGACGGCGTTTCCGGTCTTGCTGCTGTCGTAGCCTACGGCATCATGGTGAAAACCATGGCTGTGGTTGCACCGCTGGTGCTGCATTTACCTGCTGAAGAAATCGCGGCGAAACACCTGGCGGATACCGGTGTTCTCGGCGGTATCATCGCGGGTGCGATTGCAGCCTACATGTTCAACCGTTTCTACCGTATTAAGCTGCCTGAGTATCTGGGCTTCTTCGCTGGCAAGCGCTTCGTACCGATCATTTCCGGTATGACGGCTATCATCTTCGGCGTGGTTCTGTCCTTTATCTGGCCTCCAATCGGTACGGCTATCCAGACCTTCTCTCAGTGGGCTGCATACCAGAACCCGGTTGTCGCGTTCGGTATCTATGGCTTCATTGAACGCTGCCTGGTACCGTTCGGTCTGCACCATATCTGGAACGTTCCTTTCCAGATGCAGATTGGTGAATTCACCAACGCAGCAGGTCAGGTCTTCCACGGCGATATCCCACGTTATATGGCGGGTGACCCGACTGCAGGCAAATTGTCTGGTGGCTTCCTGTTCAAAATGTACGGCCTGCCGGCTGCAGCGATTGCAATCTGGCACTCTGCTAAACCAGAGAACCGTGCGAAAGTGGGCGGCATCATGATCTCCGCAGCGTTGACCTCGTTCCTGACCGGTATTACCGAGCCGATCGAGTTCTCCTTCATGTTCGTTGCGCCGATTCTGTATGCAATCCATGCGGTACTGGCTGGTCTGGCCTTCCCGATCTGTATCCTGCTGGGTATGCGTGACGGTACGTCCTTCTCTCACGGTCTGATCGACTTTGTGGTCCTGAGCGGTAACGCCAGCAAAATCTGGCTGTTCCCGATTGTCGGTCTGTGCTACGCCGCGGTCTACTACACCGTGTTCCGTGTGCTGATTAAAGCGCTGGATCTGAAAACACCGGGTCGTGAAGACGCGTCAGAAGATGCGAAAGCAACGGCAACAAGCGAAATGGCACCGGCTCTGGTTGCTGCTTTCGGTGGCAAAGAGAACATCACCAACCTCGATGCTTGTATCACTCGTCTGCGTGTGAGCGTGGCCGATGTGGCTAAAGTAGACCAGCCGGGCCTGAAAAAATTGGGCGCGGCAGGGGTGGTGGTTGCTGGTTCTGGTGTTCAGGCAATCTTCGGTACCAAATCCGATAACCTGAAAACCGAAATGGATGACTACATCCGTAGCCACTAAGCCATAAAGTCTGGGGAGACTGAGGCAGCCGCAAGGCTGCCTTTTTTATTGCCTGTACCTGACGAGAAGGGGCTACCGTTGCCGTATGGATACCTGCTTGAGACAAGGTCAAGCATGGGCAGTGCGGAGAACATACCCAAACCCGGATTAGCGGCCATAAAAAAAGGGAGCCCTCTGGCTCCCTTCGCGATCGCTTATACTTAGAAACTGTAGTTGGCGCTGATAGAGAAGTTACGCGGCGCGCCGTAGACGCCGTAGCTGCCGAGGTAATCGTAGTACTCTTTATCGAACAGGTTATTGATATTGCCCTGCACCGAGAACGTTTTGGTGACCTGATAGCGAGTGAAGAGGTCAACCACGGTGTAGCCATCTTGACTGATGCGCGAAACGCCGTTCGGGCCGTTATCGAGATCCTGCCAGGTTTTATTCTGCCAGCGCACACCTCCACCGACCGCCAGTTCAGGCAGCATTGGCAGCTGGTAGCGGGTGAACAGTTTAGCGGTGGTTCGCGGTTGATCCGGGTTCACCGCGACGCCGTCGCCATCTTCAGCGATATAACGGCTGGCGCCAAAGGTCAGTTGCCAGTTATCGGTGAGCGCGCCGTTCAGTTCAAATTCAATCCCTTTACTTACGGTACCGTCTACAGATTTATAAGCGGTTTGTCCGCCAGAGTTCGGTATCGCGACACCGGTATTGACCGCCACATTATCCTGCTCGGTACGGAATACGGCCAGGCTTGCGGTCAGGCGAGTATTGAACCAGTCAGCTTTCACCCCGGCTTCGTAGCTCTTACCGGTGGTCGGATCGAGGAATTCGCTGTTAGCGTCGCGCTGCCCGCTTGGCTGGAAGATGGAGGTATAGCTGGCGTATGCAGACCAGGTATCATCAATGTCATACACAAGGCCAGCATAGGGGGTGACTTTATCCGCTTTGGCGTTACGAATTTCGTCCGGTTTACGCTCGAGATTGTACTTCGCGCTCCATTCGGTCCAGCGCGCGCCGAGGATCAGGTGCAGCGGATCCGCCAGTGACAGGCGGGTGGCAGTGTAAAGTGATTTCTGACGAATAATATCGCGCTGGTATAGCGCCCAGTCAGACCACTGCGGATCGGCCAGCGTATTACCGTTGTACTGATGAATATTACCCACGTCCATCAGCCCGTAGTTATCGTTCACCGGGTAAGAATTGTCATAGTTGTTACGCTGACGGCTATAGCTGCCGCCAAACATAATCTCATGCTGTCGACCTAACAGATCGTAACCACCGCGCACGAAAGCATCCACCGAGTCCTGCTTACGCTCACCCCGGTTCCATCCGCCCCAGGCCCCCTGGAATGCCGCAGAATCGTACAGACCGGTGGTCTTGTCCGGATAGCCGTCGATGTACATCAGTTTGCTATCGAAGTTGGTTTCTGCATGCATCGCGTTGACTTTAGCTTCCCAGCCGTTATCAAAGCGCTGCGTCAGGTTAGCGAAGATTTTCGTTGAATCGGTGTTGGAATAAGCCCAGTCTGCCGCGGTGTTGAAGCCGCGACGGAAATGGGTTTTGCTGCCATCGCTATAGAGAGAAGGGAAACCACCCCAGGTCGGGCTGTCGTCTTCACTTTCCTGGTAGTCATAGCCCAGAGACAGGGTCGTTGAGTCAGTGATATCCGTATCAATGATGCCAGAGACAAATTTCTTGCGATAATGGTTACGTTCAAGCCAGGAGTCATTGTCCTGATAGCCTGCAATGACACGGCCACGTACGGCGCCGGATTCGGTCAACGGGGCCTGAAGATCAAGAACGTAACGCTGCTTATCCCAGCTACCATAGGTGGCAGAAACGTTGCCTTTAAATTCTTTGCTGTCAGCGTGTTTACGCACCATATTGACGTAAGCAGAGGGGTTACCGGTGCCGCTCATCAGACCCGCCGCACCCCGCACCACTTCAATCTTATCGAAAATCGCCGTATCACCCGCGGTATCGTTAAAGTTCCAGCGGTTATCCAGGAAGGTAGGCATATCTTCGTAGGCGAAATTGCTAATGAAGAAGCCACGCGCATAGAAGTTAGTACGTGAGCTGTCGATACGCGCCGCGCTAACGCCTGTCGTATTCGCCAGAACATCTTCTATCGTATTCAGTTCCTGATCCTGCATACGTTGCTGGCTGATAACGCTCACCGACTGTGGGATATCACGCGGGACCAAAAGCAGTTTAGTCCCCGTTGTCGTGGTTTTAACACTGTAATCCTGATCCTGGCTGGTATCGGTTTGCAGCCCGCTCCCGTCAACAACAACGGTATCTTCAGCCCCGGTAGCCGCGAAGCTCGTCGCCGGGACTAAGGCGAATGCAATGGACATCGCCAGCAGAGAAGGTGCGCACGCAAATTTACGCTGCTCTTCCTGGGCGTGAGTAGTGAAAGACATTATTAACCCTTAATGGTGTGTTAGCGGAGGTGTCCTGACTGCGATACGTTGTCGCCGCCGGGTCTGTCGTCTCTTTTTAGGGAATAAACGCGCATGAAAATGCAAATGCGAAATATACGCATTCGAAATGACGATGTAAACAGATGTAAGATTGGTGACTGAAATAGTGTTTTAGTATAGGGAAACGGAGGTATCGGGCATTCCGTCACCAGCGCTCAGGAAATAATGAAGAAAAAGAGCGTTATAGTTGAAAGAGTTGAAGAATCTCGCTCATACTTACGTCTGCGTCGTCGGGTGCTGAAGGCATACACAGCAAAGAGGCATAACCCTCGCGAATAAAAAGGAAACCATCATGGCCGAAGAAACCATTTTCAGTAAAATTATCCGTCGCGAAATTCCGTCGGATATCGTCTATCAGGATGAACTTGTCACGGCATTTCGTGATATCTCGCCGCAGGCACCGACACATGTACTGATTGTGCCTAATATTCTTATTCCTACGGCGAATGATGTGACTGAGGCGCACGAGCAGGCGCTGGGTCGCATGATGACCGTGGCGGCTAAAATTGCGCGTGAGGAAGGTATTGCTGAAGACGGCTACCGTTTAATCATGAACTGTAACCGCCATGGCGGCCAGGAAGTCTGGCATATCCACATGCATCTGGTCGGTGGTCGTCCACTGGGGCCAATGCTGGCACATAAAGGCCCATAATATGCTAAATGGACGCGTGGTGGTGTTGCTGCTGGCAATGTCGGCAGTGGGGTGTTCCTCGCGCCCGGCGATTCCGGTGGCAAACGATCAGACCCTGGTCATGGAATCAACCGTGCTGGCTGCAGGCATTACCGCTGAAGAACCTAAACTGAATACGCAAGATATTCAGCCTTCTGCCTCATCCCGTCTTTTCAACGAGCGCGGGCAGCCGGTGACGATTAACTATCGTTTCTACTGGTATGACGTCCGTGGCCTTGAAATGCATCCACTGGAAACACCACGCCGTGTCACTATTCCGGCACATTCTTCAGTCACGCTTTACGGCAGCGCTAATTTTCTTGGCGCGCATAAGGTCAGACTTTATCTCTATTTGTAAGGGGTGAACATTGATTAAATCATTAGGACGTTACGCGCTGCTTACAACGGTAGCCCTTATTCTCTCAGGCTGTATCATGCGCGGCGAGCAGGAGCCCGCACCGGTGGATCAAGCGAATCCGCAGCCGCAGCAGCCGGTACCAGAGCAGCCACAGCAGCCGGTAACCCCGGTCCCTACGGTGCCAACCTTCCCGCAGCAGCCAGGCCCGATTGAGCATCCGGACGAGACGACTGCGCCCGCGCCACGCGAACGTCATTATGACTGGAGTAGCGCGGTTCAACCGATGGTGGGGAAAATGTTGCAGGCCAGCGGGGCAGGAGCGGGTAGCGTATTGCTGGTAGACAGTGTGAACAACCGTACCAACGGATCGATCAACACCGGTGAAGCAACGGAAGTCTTACGTAATGCGCTGGCGAACAATGGTAAATTCACCCTGGTGACCCCGCAACAGCTCAGTGTCGCTAAACAGCAGCTGGGACTGTCACCGCAGGACAGCCTGGGAACGCGCAGCAAAGCCATTGGGATCGCCCGTAATGTTGGCGCTCAGTACGTGCTCTACTCCAGTGCCAACGGCAGCGCCACGGCACCGGGTCTGCAAATGCAACTGATGCTGGTGCAAACCGGTGAAATCATCTGGTCGGGTAAAGGTGCAGTTCAACAGCAATAAACTGACGCGTGACGAAATATTGTCACGCTATTTCCCCCATTATGCGCCTGCTGCGGCCCAGTTAACGGGTCTGAGCGGCGGGAGCTGTCTTATTAGTGACGGTCGTCATTCCCTGGTGCTGCGTCAGCGGCATCAGGCTACCTCTTCTCCCTTTCTACGCCAGTATCGGGCCCTGAAAAGCGTGCCTGATGACCTTGGGCCCAGGCCGTCACACTGGCTTGGCGACTGGATGGCGGTCGAGTTTATTACCGGAGAAGTAAAAGAGACCTTACCTGATATCATCCCGCTTGTGGACTTATTAAACAGGTTGCACCATCAGCCCCTGTTCGGCTGGCGTATTTCACTGCTTCCTTTACTTGAGCGGTACTGGCTGGAATGTTCCCCCTCCCGACGTACGGTGTTGTGGCTCAGACAGCTACAAGCGCTGCGGCGACAGGGAGAGCCGCGACCGCTGCGCATGGCACCTTTGCATATGGACATCCATGCTGGCAATCTGGTGCACGGTGCGAATGGGCTTCGGCTGATTGACTGGGAATATGCCGGCGATGGCGACGTTGCAATGGAACTGGCAAGCGTCTGGACGGAAACAGAGGCTCAGCGCGACAGGCTGGTGGCGGCCTATGCAACGCGGGCGGCAATCGATCCTGAGACCTTACGTCGTCAGGTCAGGCGCTGGAAACCGTGGATAGCGATGCTGATGGTGGGCTGGTACGAATCTCGCTGGCAGCAGACTGGCGATCGTCAATTTATTACCTTAGCGGACGCGATATGGCGGCAGCTAAGTTTCAAAGGAAAAGAGAGGTCAGTGTGGGTCCGGTGATGTTAGATGTGCAGGGTTTTGAACTGGATGCGGAAGAGCGCGAAATTCTGGCGCATCCGCTGGTCGGGGGATTGATTCTGTTTACCCGCAATTATCACGATCCTGAGCAATTACGGGAATTGGTGCGTCAGATCCGCGCCGCCTCTCATCATCGTCTGGTGGTGGCGGTCGATCAGGAAGGCGGGCGCGTGCAGCGATTTCGTGAAGGATTCACCCGACTGCCTGCGGCACAATCTTTTGCTGCACTTTTGGGTCAGGAAGAAGGTGGACGGGTAGCAAAAGAGGCGGGCTGGTTAATGGCCAGTGAGATGATTGCCATGGATATTGATATCAGCTTCGCGCCCGTACTCGATGTCGGACACATCAGCGCCGCGATTGGAGAGCGTGCTTATCATGAGGATCCGGTAAAAGCGTTAGAGATGGCTACCCATTTTATTGATGGCATGCACCAGGCGGGTATGAAAACCACGGGCAAACACTTCCCGGGGCACGGCGCCGTCACCGCGGATTCTCATAAAGAGACGCCACAGGACTTACGCTCGCTGGCTGAGATTCGTCACAAAGACATGGCGGTATTCCGTACGTTGATTGAGCAGGGCAAACTCGATGCCGTGATGCCTGCCCACGTGATATACAGCGATGCAGATCCCCGTCCGGCCAGCGGTTCGCCTTACTGGTTAAAGACCGTATTACGCGGCGAACTGGGCTTTGATGGCGTGATTTTCTCTGATGATTTGTCGATGGAGGGGGCGGCCATTATGGGCAGTTATGCCGAACGTGGACAAGCCTCGCTGGATGCGGGTTGCGATATGATCCTGGTCTGCAATAATCGAAAAGGTGCCGTCAGTGTGTTAGATAACCTGTCGCCGATCAAAGCAGAGCGTGTTACGAATTTGTATCATAAAGGTTCTTTTTCTCGTCAGGAATTGTTGAGTTCATCACGCTGGAAAGCCGCCAACCGTGAACTGGAAGACCTTCACGCGCGCTGGCAGGCCTTCAGGGCGGCTCAATAACCTTTAACGGATGGGGCGTTGGCCCAGAGGTGAGGTACAGTGATCATCTATTTGCACGGTTTTGACTCTAACAGTCCCGGTAATCACGAAAAAGTGCTGCAACTGCAGTTCATTGATCCGGACGTTCGGCTAATCAGCTACAGCACACGGCATCCCAAACATGACATGCAGCATCTGCTGAAAGAAGTCGACAAGATGTTGCAACTGAATGTGGACGACCGGCCATTGATATGCGGTGTGGGTTTGGGCGGTTTTTGGGCAGAGCGTATTGGCTTCTTATGTGATATTCGCCAGGTGATGTTCAACCCGAACCTGTTCCCCTTTGAAAACATGGAAGGGAAGATCGACAGGCCGGAAGAGTACGTGGATATCGCGACCAAGTGCGTGACCAATTTTCGTGAAAAAAATCGCGACCGGTGCCTGGCCATTCTCTCCCGTAATGATGAAGCGCTGGATAGCCAGCGTTCATCGGATGTGCTGCACCACTACTACGAAGTGGTATGGGACGAAACGCAGTCGCATAAATTCAAAAGCATCTCACCGCATTTACAACGTATTAAAGCGTTTAAAGCGCTCGGTTAAGCTCTGCGCCCGGTCATGCCGGGCTTTTCTTTATCTCTTATTATCCTAATCTCTTCATTTCTTCCGCGTTTTATCCTCATCTTTCAAGCCCACCAACTACACTTGTTCATCTTTTATGCATGAAAACTTGATGTATATCAATTTTGGTATGACCAATGCACCGAACATGGTATTCTCATTGCAACAACCGGGATTTGAGCTTGTAACTTGTTGTTAATTAAGTGTTATTTATATAACTTTTAATTAACAATTGGTTAATAATTTGAGGGGGTCAAGTTGACTACACCATTAAAAAAGATTGTGATTGTTGGCGGTGGTGCTGGCGGGCTTGAACTGGCAACCCAGCTTGGCAAGAAACTGGGCCGGGGCAAGAAAGCAAAGATTACGCTGGTCGATCGAAATCATAGTCATTTATGGAAACCGTTACTGCATGAAGTGGCGACGGGGTCCCTCGACGAAGGCGTCGATGCGCTGAGCTATCTGGCACACGCGCGCAATCATCACTTCCAGTTCCAGTTAGGGTCAGTGGTTGATATCAATCGTGAAACCAGGACGCTCACGCTGGCGGAACTGCGTGACGAGAAGGGTGAACTTCTGGTCCCGGAGCGCAAACTGGCCTATGACACCCTGGTCATGGCGCTGGGCAGTACCTCCAATGACTTCAATACGCCTGGCGTGAAAGAGCACTGTATTTTCCTCGATAACCCGCATCAGGCGCGTCGTTTCCACCAGGAAATGTTGAACCTGTTCCTGAAATACTCTGCGAACCTTGGCGCGAATGGCAAGGTGAACATTGCGATTGTCGGCGGCGGGGCAACCGGTGTTGAACTCTCTGCAGAGTTGCATAACGCCGTTAAGCAGCTGCACAGCTATGGCTACAAAGGGTTAACCAACGAAGCGCTGAACGTGACGTTGGTCGAAGCCGGTGAACGTATTCTGCCAGCGTTGCCGCCGCGTATTTCCGGGGCTGCGCACAATGAGCTGACCAAAATGGGCGTGCGTGTTCTGACGCAAACAATGGTCACCAGTGCCGACGAAGGCGGTTTGCATACTAAAGACGGCGAGTACATCAAAGCTGACCTGATGGTATGGGCGGCGGGTATTAAAGCGCCAGACTTTATGAAAGAGATTGGCGGGCTCGAAACCAACCGTATCAATCAGTTGGTGGTTGAACCCACGTTACAAACAACCCGCGATCCGGACATTTACGCCATTGGTGACTGTGCGTCCTGCGCGCGTCCGGAAGGCGGCTTTGTCCCTCCGCGTGCTCAGGCTGCTCACCAGATGGCAAGCCTTGCGCTGCACAATATACTGGCGCAGAGCAAAGGCAAGCCACTCAAGGCCTATGTGTATAAAGATCACGGCTCACTGGTTTCACTGTCGAACTTCTCGACCGTGGGGAGCTTGATGGGTAACCTGATGCGCGGTTCGATGATGGTGGAAGGGCGCATTGCGCGCTTTGTCTATATCTCGCTGTACCGTATGCACCAGGTCGCTCTGCACGGCTATTTCAAAACCGGCCTGATGATGGTCGTGGGTAGCATTAACCGTGTTATCCGCCCGCGTTTGAAACTGCACTAAACCTCATCACTGCTCTCTCGCTCCGTTTGCGGGAGAGCAGTGATTCTTCACTCCCGCAAGGTCACTTGTGCTCGGATAACTCCGAATCCCGGTTGTTTCCTCTACAATCCTCCCTTTTTCCGCCCTTTCCGATTGGCTTCGCCCTGACGTGGTTGCAGAATTGTTACTAATAGCAAACCAGGGGAGGAAATCCTGTGAATAAATCAATGTTAGCGGGTATCGGTATTGGCGTGGCCGCTGCGCTGGGTGTCGCTGCGGTAGCAAGTATGAATGTGTTTGACCGTGGGCCTCAGTATGCGCAGGTCATTTCCGCCACGCCAATTAAAGAATCGATTAAGACCCCACGTAAGGAATGCCGTAACGTCACAGTGACCCATCGCCGTCCGGTGCAGGATGAAAATCGTCTAACCGGTTCAGTTCTCGGCGCGGTAGCCGGCGGGGTGATTGGTCATCAGTTTGGTGGTGGCCGCGGTAAAGATGTCGCAACCGTCGTCGGTGCGTTAGGCGGGGGCTATGCAGGTAACCAGGTTCAGGGCGAAATGCAGGCGCGTGATACCTATACCACCACCCAGCAGCGCTGTAGCACCGTCTATGATAAGTCAGAGAAAATGCTGGGGTATGACGTCACCTATAAAATTGGCGATCAGCAGGGCAAAATTCGGATGAATAATGACCCAGGCACCCAGATCCCGCTTGATGGAAACGGCCAGCTTGTTTTGAATAACAAAGCCTAAAATAGCAGTACTGTACCTATTGGCTCCTCAATTGCTCAGGCTGAGGGGCCTTTTTTATGGAAAAGGCCTTACCAGGTAAGGCCTTGTGGGCATTAAATTAAATCCTGCTGACGTATTAACAAGACGCCGGTGATGATAATGGAGAGAAAAGCGAAGAGTAACGAACCGCCCCATAAGACCCACAGACCAAATAATAATGTAATTACTATTAGCACTTTGAGGAATGGTAATAGCAAAATCATCGTCGTATTTCCTTCTGCATGTGTCCAGTCAGTGAATGCGCTCAACGCCTTCGATAAAGTTGAAGCAATCGGGTCCATTTTAAATGTCGTCATGACAATAATCGTTTTAGTTGCCCAGAAAATCGTTAGCAATGCAATAATCACATTAATCTTAGCAGGGTGGGAAAGCGGGCATGATGTTTTCACCTATTAATGTAATAGGTGAAAACGATAACGGATGGGAATGTAAAGTGAGGGTTATCCGGTTATCAACGTCGGCCACAAGCGCAGCGTGGTGCGCACCACCTGTAGCAATTTGTCGCAACCCGCCCCTTCCCGGGCGCTGATGGACATTCCCTGAAGAACGCAGCTTAGAAATTCAGCGACATCCTGGGTGTTGATTGCGCGCGGAATTTCGCCGCGTTGCTGGCGGAGCTCAAGAAACTGCTGTAACAGGCGTTCCTGCTGGGCATGGCGCGTTTTAAGGGTCTCGGCTATCGCGTGAGAGGAAGCGGCGAGGGTGGCTGAGGTATTAATTAAAAAACAGCCTCCCGGCGTCTCTTTACTGGTGAAGCAGGTCGCAACAGCCGTAAAGTAGTCTTCCAGCGCCTGGGCCACCGGCTTGTCCTCACAGAGCAACTGCGCCTCGTGCTGTGCGGCAAAGCGGGCGATGTAACGATCAAGCACCGCGCGAAACAATCCTTCTTTATTGGTGAACTCCGCATAAAGCGTAGGGGCTTTCGCGCCTGTCGCTTCGACGAGGTCGGATAATGATGTGGCTTCATAGCCATGCTGCCAGAATAGCGTCATGGCTTTATCGAGCGCCGCTTCCCTGTCGAACACTTTCGGTCGGCCACGGCTTTTTTTTACACAACTGCTGACTTCACTGGTCATAGGCCGTTCAACCTTGTTGGTTTGTTGAACAGTCATTATAAAAATAATCACCTCAAGACGCCAGCGACAAATAGCACAAATTAATAAATCCTATCTTTATGATATTTATAGTTTTATCTATTTAAATAACATTCATTATAAAAATACGTTGACGAGTGACATGGATCACACTTATCATTTGATTATCGATCGTTAACTAATTAAACGTTAACGACCTCCTTAATCATCTGCTAAGAGACCTCTATCATGAAAAACGTAAAAACACTGTTTGCTGCCGCTATCCTGAGTTCACTTTCATTTGCCAGCTTTGCCGCCGTTCAGGTGCAGGCTTCTCCGGCAGGCCAGCAGGAAATCGGTACCGTTGCTGCCACCGCAGGGTCTAACCTCTCTTCGCTGGAAAACCAACTGGCGCAAAAAGCTGAAGCTTCCGGTGCCAGTTCATACCGTATTACCTCTGTTACCGGTTCAGACAAACTGCACGGTACAGCAGTGCTTTACAAATAATCGCAGCGAGTTAACTCTCTCTTTATTGCCCCTGAAAGCCCCGTCTCTGACGGGGCTTTTTTTTTTGGCTCAAAGCGAGTGGGGGACCAGGGCTTCATGCCGGGTGATATCGACCGGCATGCCCGAGCGAATTTCGATGGCGTGATCAAACACATCGGCTTCAGCGTTGGGTGAATCCCGGAACGTTTGCATGGCGGAATTCAGAATAATAGGCAGACGTTTAGGATCGTCATCAATGGATTTTGATAAAGGCTGATGGACTTCCACCAGGCGCCGCCCATCAGGCTCGACAGACGCTTTAATCGGCGTATTGATGATGTTAACCCGGGTGCCCGGCGTAATCACATTGAACAACGCCTGAATGTCATTATCACGCAGGCGGATACAGCCAGAGCTAACGCGCATACCAATACCGAAGTCCGCGTTGGTGCCGTGAATCAAATAGACTCCGCCGTAAGCGGCAAGCCGAATGGCATGGTGACCCATAGGGTTGTCCGGCCCTGCTGGCACCACGGCAGGCAAATCGATGCCCTGCGCTTTATAGCGGGCGCGAATGTTGGCAGTCGGTGTCCAGGTCGGATTGGCACGTTTGTCAGATACGGTGGTGACCATGGTGGGCGTAAGAGTGTCGCTATCCAGTTGACCGATGCCAATAGGATAGACGGTGACTTCGTTCTTTCCTGGGGGATAGTAGTAAAGGCGCAGTTCCGCCAGATTAATCACGATGCCCTGCCGGGGCGCATCGGGTAATAACGTCTGGAGTGGGATGGTCAGTACGCTTCCGGCACGCGGAACGTAGGCGTCAACGCCAGGGTTAGCCTGCAGTAACGCCAGAAAACCGACATTATATTTTTTGGCAATAGCCTCAAGCGACCCGCCGTCGTTCTCGACCACGTGATAACGATTTTCGCCAACGACCCGGCTACCAGAAGGGGGGAGGGGCCAGGTATTGGCTCGGGCGGGAAGCACCAGCAGCGCAGAAATCAGCATCGCCCAGAGCAAAAAACGCGAATTGTGTCTCATAATTATAATCCATGCTAATCATAAGGTTATATTGATAGATCTGTGTAATGGAATTATGGTCGGGGGAAGTGTCGGGAAGTACCGGATGTGTGCAAAGTGTTTGTAAATATTTCAGGGGATGAAGATCGGGTCGGCCTGTTTCCGACCCGAGCGGGAGTTATGCCACCGCGTTCTGCTCCAGTTGCAGCATAAAGTTGCGCACCCAGTCCATCCGGGTTTTGCGATCGGTGAGTTCCTGGAAGAACTTCAGACGGGTCGGCCCATCCAGGCGGAAATGCTGCGGCTGCTTCTGTAGCAGACCAATCAGCCACGCCGGATTGACATGGTTCTTCTCGTTAAATTCGATGCTACCGCCTTTTTCATTGCCTTCCAGCTTACGAATACCCAGCTTTTGCGCCTGTTGACGTAAGCGGGCCACGTCCAGTAACGTCCGGGCCGCGTCGGGAAGCAGACCAAAACGGTCAATCAGTTCCACTTTGATCTCGTCGAGCTCATTTTCGGATTTGGCACTGGCGATGCGCTTGTAGAAGGAGAGGCGAGTGTTCACATCCGGGATAAAATCATCCGGCAACAGCGAAGGCATACGCAGTTCGACTTCCGTCTGCTGACTGGTGAGATCTTCCAGTGACGGCTCGCGCCCCGCTTTCAGCGCATCGACAGCGCTTTCCAGCAGTTCCATATAAAGCGAGAAGCCGATGGTTTCCATCGAACCGCTCTGATCTTCCCCAAGGAGTTCGCCGGCACCACGAATCTCCAGATCGTGCGTGGCGAGTGCAAAACCGGCACCGAGATCTTCCAGCGAGGCGATAGCCTCCAGACGTTTTTGTGCATCGGTGGACATGGCTTTCGGGTGCGGGGTCAGCAGCCAGGCATAGGCCTGATGGTGCGAGCGCCCTACGCGTCCGCGTAACTGATGTAGCTGCGCGAGACCGAAGTGATCCGCCCGCTCGATAATGATGGTGTTGGCCGTCGGGATATCAATACCGGTTTCGATAATGGTGGTGCACACCAGCACGTTAAAGCGCTGATGGTGGAAGTCATTCATTACCCGTTCCAGTTCGCGTTCGCGCATCTGCCCGTGCCCGATTGCGATGCGCGCTTCCGGCACCAGCTCCGCCAGTCTGTCGGCGGCTTTCTGAATATTTTCCACGTCGTTATACAGGTAATAGACCTGACCGCCACGTAACACTTCACGCAGAATCGCCTCGCGCACCACCAGGTTGTCATACTGGCGAACGAAGGTTTTTACCGCCAGACGTCGGGCAGGCGGGGTGGCGATAATTGATAGATCACGCATGCCGCTCATCGCCATGTTCAGCGTGCGCGGAATCGGTGTTGCGGTGAGCGTCAGAATATCGACATCCGCACGCATCGCTTTGATCCGTTCTTTATGACGCACGCCGAAACGGTGCTCTTCATCGACCACCAGAAGGCCTAAATCTTTGAGCTTCACATCGCTTTGCAATAGCTTATGGGTGCCAATCAGAATGTCGATCTTCCCTTCGGCCGCCTGTTCGAGAATAAGCGCCTGCTCTTTGGCGCTACGGAAGCGGGAGAGCATTTCAATGCGCACCGGCCAGTTAGCAAAGCGATCGCGGAAGTTCTCAAAATGCTGTTGTGCCAGCAGCGTCGTTGGCACCAGCACGGCAACCTGCTTGTTGTTTTCAACCGCCAGGAAAGCCGCACGCATGGCCACTTCGGTTTTACCAAAGCCAACGTCGCCACATACCAGTCGGTCCATCGCCAGTGGCTGACACATATCGCTCAGCACGGCATTGATCGCCTGCGCCTGGTCGACGGTGGTTTCGAACGGGAAGCTGTCGCAGAAAAGCTGGTACTGCTCACGGTCGTGTTTGAAAGCGAAGCCCGCTTTTGCCGCACGCTGGGCGTAGATATCGAGCAGTTCCGCCGCCACATCACGCACTTTTTCTGCCGCTTTCTGCCGCGCACGCGACCAGGCATCACTGCCCAGTTTATGCAGCGGGGCGTTCTCTTCAGCACCGCCCGCGTAACGACTAATAAGGTGCAACGACGAGACCGGTACGTATAATTTGGCGTCGCCGGCGTAGGTCAGCATCAGGTACTCGCCTTTGATGCCGCCCGCTTCCAGTGTGGTCATCCCGGCATAGCGTCCCACGCCGTGCTCCAGATGCACCACCGGCTGGCCTGGATGCAGCTCCGCCAGGTTACGAATCAGAGTATCCGGGTTGATGGTGCGGCGGCTGTCCTGGCGGCGGCGGGCAACGCGTTCTCCGAGCAAATCGCTTTCGCAAATCAGCGCCCGGTTGCGTAGCGTATCGACAAAGCCATGCTCCGCCGCGCCTATCATCAGGTAGCGCCCCGCATCCTGGGCGTCATCGAGCTGCAGGATGGGTTTCGGCGAGACTTTAATACGCGCCAGCAGTTCTCCCAGCGCTTCCCGCCGCCCCTCACTCTCGACCGAGAAAATCACCGGCCCGGTAAAGGATTCAAGGAATTTGCGCAGGTTATCCAGCGGTGATTTATTCTGCGCCTGCACGGCAAGGTCCGGCAGCGTCTGATAACCAAGATTGGTATGCGCGGCTTTCTCTGCCAGATGTTCCGTTTTTAACTGCACGCGCGGCCAACGCTTCAGTTCGGAAAACAGCGCCTCTGCACGTAGCCACAGTTGTTCCGGGGGCAGCAGGGGGCGCATTGGGTCAACGCCACGGTTTTCGAAGCGGGCCTGAATTTCCTGGCTAAAGCGTTCGGCGCTGGCTTCAAGGTTGCCGGTGTTAACCAGCAGCGTATTGGCCGGGAAATAGCTAAACAGGGCGGGCAGCGGTTCACTAAAGAACAGCGGCTGCCAGTACTCTATGCCGGTGGGTAACGTCCCTTTGCTGACCTGCTGATAGATATGTTCAGCGTCACGTTTAACATCGAACTTATCGCGCCACTGGCTTCTGAAAAGCTCAATGGCGGTTTTATCCGTCGGAAATTCGTGCGCGGGCAGCAGATTAATGGCCTCTACTTCCTCCAGCGTCCGCTGGGTGTCGGCATCAAACAGGCGCAGGCTGTCGATTTCATCGTCAAAGAAATCGAGACGATAAGGCTGAGCGCTGCCCATCGGGAAGAGATCCAGCAGTGCGCCACGGGTTGCATATTCACCGTGTTCCATCACCTGATCAACATGACGATAGCCTGCGCTGTCGAGCTGGGTGCGTAGCGCATCCCGTGACAGGCGTTGCCCTTTTTTCATGATCAGCGCATGGCCATGCAAATAGCTGTGCGGACAGACGCGTTGCATCAGGGTATTCACCGAGACAATCAGCACACCCTGTTGCAGCGTGGGCAACTGATAGAGGGTGGAGAGGCGCGATGAAATGATTTCCTGGTGGGGGGAGAAACTGTCGTAGGGCAGCGTTTCCCAGTCAGCAAGGTTGATGACCCTGTTCTGAGTGAACTGGGCGACTTCATCCTGAAGGCGCAGGGCATTTTGCATATCCGGGGCAATCAGTACCACCGGGCCATGATGGCGCGCGACAATTTCAGCGACCTCTGTTGCACAAGCGGAGCCAGTCAGTTCGCCAAGCTGACGGTGGTCGCCAGCCTTCACGGGCAGGGAATAACGATATTGTTCAGGCATAGATAGTGTCAGGATCTCTTAAAAGTATGCCCCTGTTATGGGGGCATATCACTGATACGCAATCCCTTTATTATCCGCGATTGTGCTTTATTCGCCAACCTTAACGCATTGCCTTAACGGATTGATGCCGCGGGGCGCAGTTTTGCGGGCGGGGTGAAAAACAGATCGGCAAACAGCAGCGCAGACAGTTTACGCACCCCGAGCCCTGCCAGTATGCAGACCACCAGGCTCAGGAAGGGGTAGGTCAGCAGCAGTGCCAGTTCTGCCATCGGCGGCAAGCGCCCTGCGTTAAGCGGAGCGAGCAGCGACAGACTGAACGCCTCAATCAGAATGCGGTGCGTCGTGTAGATGGCGAGGGTATTCGTGCCGACAATATTAAACAGCGAGGTTTCACTGGCACCAAAGCGGGCCTCAATGGCGTAAAACAGGCGCAGGATACCCACGATTGAAAACAGGCTCAGCAACAGAGGAATATTCAGGAACCATAAGACGATGGCAGTCATCAATGCCGGAACGATAATCAGCAGATAACGGCGCCAGGCCAGGGTTTTCACCCCTTCCATGAGGGTCGCGCCATACCAGGCGCCCAGGCTGTAATAAATCATATTGCGTAATACGCTGTTCATTCCCCACCACGGCAGCGGCAGGAAGTTAATCGCAATGCTCATGAGCGCCATGACCGCCAATGCGGCGTGAGACCAGCGTTTTGTGAATTTACAGACGATGAAATAAACCACCAGCGCATACAGATACCAGAGACTGGTGCTGGCGGTGAGCATGCCGTGCAAGAATGCACTAAAACTATCGGCATAAGCCGCGTTAGCGGCATGACTCAGGTCGCGCTCGGGCGCGAGCCAGGCGTTAATCTGACTCAATGCCAGCCATTGCAGAATGCCCCACAGTGCCAGCACATAAAATATCTGCCAGATACGTTTATCCAGCGTCTCTCGCCAGGGCACATCAGCGATATAACGACGGATTAAGAAGCCGGAGATGAAAAAGAATACCGGCATGCGAAACGGTGCGAGGTAGAGATTGAAGTAAATCCAGCACTTTGAGAGCGTTTGCGACCAGGGTGTCGCAAAGGTGTCCAGGTGGGGATAAAAGGTGATAACCGAGTGGTAAATGACCACCAGACAGATGCATAACCCCTTAATTTGATTAATCCACAATGTCTTTTTTTTCATCATTACTTGCCATTTCGTTGCCACATTTAAGGCCGTTAATCCTGGTGGGCAAGCGGTAAGCTGTAATGGGAAACAGTCTGCATTTCATTTTTTTCGGATTAAGATCAGGTTATGAAACGCGCAACTGCGAACGACTTTGCCGTCGAGGCGGTGCCAGTCAACCACTAGTAAATTGATTTCTCGGATTTTTTCCCGCTGTTTGAGAAGTTCGCTTACGGTTTCACTCATTTACGCTCTCTGCTTTCGCTTATATACTCCTCAGTCTGCCACCAGCAACCAGACGGATTTCATGTACCAGCCTGTCACTCTCTTTATCGGCCTGCGTTATATGCGCGGGCGAGCAGCAGACCGCTTCGGTCGCTTCGTTTCCTGGCTGTCGACTATCGGCATTACGCTTGGCGTGATGGCGCTGGTGACCGTGCTGTCAGTCATGAATGGCTTTGAACGCGAGCTGCAAAATAACATTCTTGGGCTGATGCCTCAGGCCGTAATCTCTGCGCAAAATGGCTCTATTAACCCTCAACAGCTTCCCGCCAGCGCCCTGAAATTACAGGGCGTCAACCGCGTTGCGCCGCTGAGCACGGGGGATGTGGTCTTGCAAAGCGCGCGCAGTGTTGCAGTGGGCGTTATGCTTGGCATCGATCCCGCGCAAAAAGATCCCCTGACGCCTTTCCTGGTCAATGTGCAGCAGTCGGCGCTTGAAGCGGGTCAGTACAACGTCATCATTGGCGAGGGGCTTGCCGGGCAGCTTGGCGTCAACCGTGGCGATCAAATTCGCGTTATGGTGCCCTCCGCCAGTCAGTTCACGCCGATGGGCCGTTTGCCAAGTCAGCGTCTGTTTAACGTAGTGGGCACTTTTGCGGCCAGCAGCGAAGTGGATGACTACCAGATGCTGGTCAATATTCAGGATGCGTCACGCCTGCTGCGCTACCCGGCGGGGAACATTACCGGCTGGCGTCTGTGGCTGGATGCGCCTTTAAAGGTTGATGTGCTGAGCCAACAGTCTCTGCCGCAGGGCACCAAGTGGCAGGACTGGCGTGAACGTAAAGGTGAGCTTTTCCAGGCGGTACGCATGGAGAAGAACATGATGGGCCTGCTGTTGAGCCTGATTGTGGCGGTCGCGGCGTTTAACATCATTACTTCACTTGGCCTGATGGTCATGGAGAAGCAGGGCGAAGTCGCTATTCTGCAAACCCAGGGGCTGACGCCGCGTCAGATCATGGCGGTCTTTATGGTGCAGGGGGCCAGCGCGGGCATTATTGGTGCGCTACTCGGCGCCGTGCTGGGCGCACTTCTGGCAAGCCAACTGAATAATTTAATGCCGATCATCGGCGCGCTGCTCGACGGCGCGGCGTTACCGGTAGCCATTGACCCGGTCCAGGTCGTGGTGATTGCGCTGGTGGCGATGGCCATTGCGCTGCTTTCTACGCTTTATCCTTCCTGGCGCGCTGCCGCCACCCAACCCGCTGAGGCATTACGTTATGAATAAGATCCTGTTGCAATGCGACAACCTGTGCAAACGCTATCAGGAAGGCAATGTGCATACTGACGTGCTGCACGATGTCACTTTCAGCGTAGGGCAGGGCGAGATGCTGGCGATTGTCGGCACCTCCGGCTCCGGGAAAAGCACGCTGCTGCATCTGCTGGGCGGTCTGGATACGCCAACCTCGGGCGATGTGGTGTTTGACAACCAGTCGATGAGCAAGCTCTCCTCCTCCGCCAAGGCGGATCTGCGTAACAGAGAGCTGGGTTTTATCTATCAGTTTCACCATTTGCTTCCTGATTTCACCGCGCTGGAAAACGTCGCCATGCCGTTGTTGATTGGCAAGCATAAACCGGCGGAAATCGATGCGCGCGCCCGTGAAATGCTGCGCTCAGTGGGGCTTGAGCATCGTGCAAGTCACCGCCCGTCTGAACTCTCCGGTGGGGAGCGCCAGCGTGTGGCGATTGCCCGCGCGTTGGTGAATAATCCGCGACTGGTACTGGCCGATGAACCGACCGGTAACCTGGACGCCCGTAACGCTGACAGTATTTTCCAGTTGCTTGGCGATCTGAACCAGTCGCAGGGCACCGCCTTTTTGGTTGTGACGCACGATCTGCAACTGGCCAAACGCATGAATCGTCAGCTTGAAATGCGTGACGGACGCCTGACGGCCGACTTGACCCTGATGGGGGCGGAGTAATGGCCTCATCGCTCTCCTTATTGATTGCCCTGCGCTTTAGCCGGGGCCGTCGCCGCAGTGGCATGGTCTCCCTGATTTCGATTATTTCGACGGTGGGAATCGCCCTTGGCGTGGCGGTATTGATCATGGGTCTCAGTGCAATGAACGGCTTCGAACGCGAATTAAACAATCGTATTCTGGCGGTGGTCCCCCATGGTGAAATTGAGCCGGTCAATCAGCCGTGGGATCACTGGAATGACGTGCTCACGAAAGTGGAAAAAGTGCCCGGTATCGTCGCTGCGGCGCCCTATATTAATTTCACCGGGCTTGTGGAGAGCGGCAGTAATCTGCGTGCAATCCAGGTGAAAGGGGTCAATCCTGAGCAGGAATCCCGTCTTAGCGCGCTGCCCAGTTTCATAGAGGCCGACGCCTGGCGCGCCTTTAAAGCGGGCGAGCAGCAAATCATCCTCGGTAAAGGGGTGGCCGATGCGCTGAACGTGAAACAGGGGGATTGGGTATCTATCATGATCCCTAACTCCGACACCGATCATAAATTACTGCAACCCAAACGTGTCAGACTGCACGTGACCGGCGTGCTGAAGCTAAGCGGCCAGCTCGATCATGCCTTTGCCATGGTTCCTATGGCAGATGCCCAGAACTATCTGGACATGGGGAGCAGCGTGACCGGCATCGCCATCAAAGTGAAGGACGTGTTTAACGCCAATCAGCTGGTGCGTAACGCGGGCGAAGTCACCAACAGCTATGTCTACATCAAGAGCTGGATTGGCAAATACGGTTACATGTACCGCGATATCCAGATGATTCGCGCCATTATGTATCTCGCTATGGTGCTGGTGATTGGCGTGGCCTGTTTCAATATTGTCTCCACGCTGGTCATGGCGGTCAAAGACAAGAGCAGCGATATTGCCGTACTGCGCACGCTGGGAGCGAAGGACAGTTTAATCCGCGCCATTTTTGTCTGGTACGGGCTGCTGGCGGGACTGCTGGGCAGCGTGATTGGTGTGGTGATTGGGGTGGTTGCAGCACTGCAATTAACCTCCATTATCACGCTGATTGAAAAGATTATCGGGCATCAGTTCTTGTCCGGTGATATCTACTTTATCGATTTTCTGCCATCGGAACTGCATGTGCTGGACGTCGTCTATGTGTTGGTTACCGCGCTGCTGCTGAGTTTGCTGGCGAGCTGGTACCCGGCACGGCGCGCAAGCAACATCGATCCGGCGAGGGTGCTGAGCGGGCAGTAATCAGAACAACAAGGAGAGGCGATGTATTACGGATTTGATATTGGCGGCAGCAAAATCGCGCTGGGCGTGTTTGATGAGTCCCGGCGTTTGCAATGGGAAACGCGCGTCGCCACACCTAAGGACAGCTACGAGACCTTTCTGAATACTCTTGCACAACTGGTCGCCGAAGCGGATACGCGCTTCGGCAATCACGGTAGCGTTGGGATTGGCATCCCCGGTATGCCGGAAACGGCCGATGGCACCTTGTATGCCGCCAATGTCCCGGCCGCCAGCGGCAAACCGCTGCGCCGCGACCTCTCGGTGTTACTTGAACGCGATGTACGCCTCGACAACGATGCGAACTGTTTCGCGCTTTCTGAAGCCTGGGATGATGAATTCCGGCAGTACCCTCTGGTGATGGGGCTGATTCTGGGCACTGGCGTAGGCGGCGGCCTGGTGGTAAACGGCAAATCCATTACCGGGAAGAGTTTTATTACCGGCGAGTTTGGCCACATTCGTTTGCCGGTGGATGCCCTGACCCTGATGGGATTGGACTTCCCGTTAACGCGCTGTGGTTGCGGCAAGTTGGGTTGCATTGAGAATTACCTTTCCGGTCGCGGTTTTGCCTGGCTTTACCAGCACTTTTACGGCGAATCCCTCTCGGCACCGGAAATTATCTCACGCTGGGAACAGAACGATGCCCATGCGCAAGCTCATGTCGATCGCTATGCCGATCTGCTGGCGGTGTGTCTTGGCAATATACTGACTATAGTGGATCCGGATTTAATGGTTATCGGTGGCGGTTTGTCGAATTTCTCGGCATTGACTACCCTGTTAGCACAGCGGCTCCCGCAACATTTGTTGCCTGTTGCCCGCGTTCCACGCATCGAGTCTGCGCGCCATGGCGACGCGGGCGGTATGCGCGGTGCGGCGTTTCTTCATTTAACTGATTAGTCCTGAGAGGATGATATGCAGTCTCGTCGGTCACATCGTCTCAGCTGTTTTCGCCGTAATAAACGCCGCCTGCGCGAGCGCTTGCGCCAGCGGATCTTTTTTCGAGACATTGTGGTGCCCCAGGTGATGGACAAACCAAGAGTTGTGGTACTGACCGGCGCGGGAATTTCTGCGGAATCCGGGATTCGAACCTTTCGCGCGGCTGATGGCCTGTGGGAAGAGCATCATGTGGAAGATGTGGCCACGCCGGAAGGCTTTGCCCGCAATCCGCAGTTGGTGCAGTCTTTTTATAACGCCCGCCGACATCAGCTACAGCAGCCAGAAATAGCGCCTAATGCTGCGCATCTGGCATTGGCAAAACTGGAAGAGGCGCTGGGCGATCGCTTTTTACTGGTGACGCAAAACATCGACAATCTGCATGAGCGAGCAGGCAATAAACAGATCATCCATATGCATGGTGAATTGCTCAAGGTGCGCTGCTCGCAAAGCGGGCAGGTGCTGGCGTGGACGCAGGACGTAACGCCAGAGGATAAGTGCCACTGTTGCCAGTTCCCGGCACCTTTACGCCCGCACGTGGTCTGGTTTGGTGAGATGCCGCTCGGGATGGATGACATTTATCATGCGCTTTCAATGGCGGATGTGTTCATTGCCATTGGGACTTCCGGGCACGTCTATCCTGCCGCCGGTTTTGTGCATGAGGCGAAACTGCATGGCGCGCATACCGTCGAGTTGAATCTGGAACCAAGCCAGGTAGGCAGTGAGTTTGAAGAAAAGCACTACGGGCTTGCGAGTGTGGTCGTGCCAGAATTTGTCGATAAGCTACTGAAAGGTCTTTGAAGAAACGACTCTCCTCCCGAGGGGGAGAGTCGCTGACAGTTCACGGTTTAACGGCCTGCTTTGAGCTTCTGGTAATACTCTTCGTAAATCACACTGGCGTTACCCACATCGTTCTGCCATTCGCCTTTGCTGATGGTCTCAGCGTCCGGGTAGAGCGACTTGTCGTTAGCAACCTCCGGGCTGAGTAATTTACGCGCGGCGAGGTTAGGCGTCGGGTAACCGATGGTTTCTGCCACCTGTTTTGCCACATCCGGGCGCAGCAGGAAGTTAATCAGCTTCAGTGCACCCTCTTTGTTTTTGGCATTAGACGGAATAGACAAGCTGTCCATCCAGAAGATGCCGCCTTCTTTTGGCCAGACGACCTCAAGCGGGGTACCGTTCTGCCGCGCGACCCAGGCGGAGCCGTTCCACACCATACCCAGATTCACTTCACCTTCCATATACGGGTTTGCCGGGTTATCAGAGTTAAAGGCCGCCACGTTCGGCATCAGTTTTTTCAGCTCGTTGTAAGCAGCTTCAATTTCCTTCGGATCGGTGGTATTGCCGGAGAGGCCCAGCTTACGCAGAGCCATCTGGAACACTTCACGCGCATCATCGGTTAAAAGCAGGCTGTTTTTATACTCAGGTTTCCATAAATCTGCCCACTGGGTCACCGATTTTGGGTCGACTTCATCGCTATTGATGCCAATGGCAGTGGCACCCCAGATATACGGGATCGAATAATCATTATTCGGGTCAAAGGGCTTGTTAAGCATCTCTGGATCGAGATTCTGGAAGTTGGTGAGTGCTGTTTTGTCGATCTTTTGGATCATGCCCTCTTTGCGCATTTTATCCACGAAGTAGGTGGACGGGACGACCAGATCGTAAGCGCCATCTTTATAGGTTTTGAGCTTGGCATACATCGTTTCATTCGACTCGTAGGTCGAGTAAATGACCTTGATGCCTGTCTCTTTGGTGAACTGCTCCAGCAGACCGGGCGGCACATATTCCGTCCAGTTGTAGAAGTAGAGTGTTTTGCTGTCGTCCGCGTGGGCAGCGCCCATTCCTAATGCCAGAGCGCCTGCAGCGAGCAGGTGGCGTGACCATTTTTTCATCTAATTCGTCCCCATGCTTTTCGTTTTATCACGCGCTATCAACTGACTGGCAATCACCAGAACCAGCGACAGCATTAACAGAATGGTCGCCAGCGCGTTCACCTCAGGTGACACACCGACTTTGACCATGGAATAAATCTTCAACGGCAAAATTTCATACCCCGGCCCCGTCACGAACGAAGAGACGACAACGTCATCCATCGACAGGGTAAAGCTGAGCAGCCAGCCTGCAGCGACGGCAGGCATCGCCAGCGGCAAAATAATTTTGCGCAGGATGATCGTTTCGCTGGCGCCGAGATCCTTCGCCGCTTCCAGCATCCGCACATCGAAGCCTTTCAGTCGCGAATACACGGTAACCACCACAAAGGGCAGGCAGAAGGTAATGTGCGAGAAGAGTAACGACCAGAAGCCCAATTTAACGCCGAGCAACATAAACAGAACCAGCAGTGAAATGGCCATCACGATGTCCGGTGACATCATCACCACAAACAGCATACCGCTGACAAACGGCTTGCCGCGAAACCGGTAGCGGTAAAGCGCCACTGCGGTCAATGCGCCAATCAGCGTGGCAAAGGTGGCCGAGAGTACCGCCATGGTCAGCGAGTGCTGGGCGGCCTGTACCAGACTGTCATTGTTCATCAGCAGGCTGTACCAGTCGGTGGTAAAACCTTGCCAGTTAATGCCAAACCGCGAACGGTTAAATGAATTGACGATCAGAATGATGATCGGGATATACAGGTAAGCATAAACGGCGGCCATAAAACCGCCTTTGAGCAGTCGACCGATCATTCCAGCTCCACCTTTTTGTTCAGTAAGCGCGATGCGCGCCAGTAAACCAGCAGCAGTAATCCCATAATCACCGTCAGCATAATGCTGGTGGCGGCGCCGAACGGCCAGTCTCGAATATTGAGGAACTGACTTTTAATGACGTTGCCGATTAACAGGTTTTTCGCGCCGCCCATCAGGTCTGAAACGTAGAACAACCCCATTGCCGGCAGCAACACCAATAAACACCCGGCGATAATGCCCGGCATGGTCAGTGGAATAATGATGCGGGTAAAGGTCTGCAACTTGCCCGCGCCCAGATCTTTAGCGGCTTCCAGCAGTGACTTATCCAGTTTTTCGATACTGGAATAGAGCGGCATCACCATAAAGGGCAGCAGGATGTAGACCAGACCGATAATCACTGCTGCGGGGGTAAACATCACGCGTATCGGCTCATCAATGATTCCTGACCACAGCAAAAAGGTATTCAGATACCCTTTAGTACTGAGGAAAATTTTCAAACCGTAGATGCGAATCAGCGAATTGGTCCAAAAGGGGACGATCAGCAGGAAAAGCAGCAGTGGGCGCACTTTTGCCGGCAGCTTCGCCAGAAACCAGGCAAACGGATAACCCAGCGCCAGGCAGGCAAGGGTGGCCAGCACGGCCATGTTCAGCGAATGCAACAGCACGTCAAAATAGAGCGGGTCCAGCAGGCGCGCGTAATTATCCAGCGAGAATACCATCGCCACGAAATGGGCGTCATCACGGGTCAAAAAGCTGGTGACGATAATCATCAGGTTGGGCAGGAAAACGAACAGCACAAGCCAACCGACGACAGTGGCAATCACCACATTCTGGAATTTACTTGTGCTCTTCATCAGCCAGTACGACCTCCCAGCTTTCCACCCAGGTGACGGCCATTTTCTGGTCCAGCGAGTGGTCAAAGTCCGGGTCATCTTCGTTGAAGAATTCACTGACCAACACTATTTTGCCGTTTTCCAGCTCCACCACGGATTCGAGCGTCATGCCTTTGTAGTTACGCTCGCGCACATAGCCAATGAGTCCTTCCACCTCGCTGGTATCGTTAATCTCTTCTACGCGGAGATCTTCCGGGCGCAGCAGAACGTGAAGCTGCTGGCCCGCTTCGACGGCGAAGTTAACGTAGATATTGCATTCCCGACCCTCAACGCTTGCCCGGACCCGGTGCGCATCAAGACGGTCAATCACGGTGGCATCAAAATTGTTGATTTCACCAATAAAGCTGGCGACAAAAAGGTTTTTGGGTTCTTCGTAAATTTCGCGCGGCGTGCCGTCCTGCTCGATTTTACCGTCACGCATAACCACGATCCGGTCCGACATGGTCAGCGCCTCTTCCTGGTCATGGGTAACAAAGACAAAGGTAATACCAAGCTTGCGTTGCAGCGCTTTGAGTTCGTTCTGCATCTGCTTGCGCAGCTTGTAATCAAGCGCCGAGAGCGATTCATCAAGGAGAAGAAGACGGGGTTTATTCACCACGGCGCGAGCGATCGCCACTCGTTGTTGCTGACCACCGGAGAGTTGATGGGGTAAGCGCTGGGCGAAGGTGTCAAGCTGCACCATTTTCAGTGCCTCGCTGACGCGTGGCCCAATCTCAGCAGCAGGTGTTTTTTGCATCCGTAGCCCAAAGGCCACATTTTCAAACACGGTCATGTGCGGGAAGAGGGCGTAACTCTGAAAAACGGTGTTGACGTGGCGATGCTCGGCGGGCACATCAGTGATATCGCGATCGTCGAGACGGATGTGCCCCGTGTCGACGTTTTCCAGCCCGGCTATGAGACGTAAAACCGTGGTTTTACCGCAGCCGGAAGGACCCAGCAGCGTAATAAATTCGCCGTTATTAATGGTGAGATTGAAATCAGAAATGACATTTTTGCCATCAAAGCCTTTGCTTATCCCGGCCAGTTGTACCAGCGGAGAAGGCGAACGCGAGTGTGTAGTCAATTTTTTACGCTGTCCCATATAAACGCATCGGATACCGCTCCGAAGCGGGGTTTGTGATTAACCACCTTGGGGTCTGACACATGAATAGAGGCCTGGCATTCTACGGCAAACCATTGAAATCGCCAATTGTTGTTGCATTTTTGCTGCGCAAAAGCCGTGTTATTCACTACCTTTACTGAACAGGACAAAGTGAAAATAATCTCGTTTACGGGATAAAAGTGACCTGACGCAATATTTGTGTTTTTGTGCTTACTGATAATGTTGGCACATTAAGTGAGGGTGGCTGCATGGAAAAGTTATTAGAGCGTTTTTTACAGTACGTCGCACTGGATACGCAATCGAAGCCCGGTGTCCGGCAGGTTCCCAGCACCGACGGGCAATGGAAGCTCCTGAATTTGCTCCAGCAACAGCTTGAAGAGATGGGGCTGGAAAACGTCACGCTGAGCGACAAAGGCACGGTGATGGCAAAACTTCCGTCTAACGTGTCGACGCCCGTTCCGGCGATTGGCTTTATTTCTCACGTTGACACCTCGCCAGACTGCAGCGGGAAGAACGTGAATCCCCAGATTCTGGAAAACTATCGCGGTGGTGACATAGCGCTGGGCGTGGGGGACGAAATCCTCTCGCCGGTGATGTTCCCGGTGCTGCATCAGTTACTCGGTCAGACGCTGATTACCACCGATGGTAAAACGCTGCTTGGGGCGGACGATAAAGCCGGTGTTGCGGAAATCATGACCGCGCTTGCCGTAATGATCAAAAACAACATCCCGCACGGTGACATCTGTGTGGCGTTTACCCCGGATGAAGAAGTGGGAAAAGGGGCGAAATTCTTTGACGTCCCGGCATTTGGCGCACAGTGGGCCTATACCGTTGACGGCGGAGGCGTGGGTGAACTGGAGTTCGAAAACTTCAACGCCGCCTCATTGACCATCAAAATTGTCGGTAACAATGTGCACCCCGGCACTGCCAAAGGCGTAATGGTGAACGCCCTGACGCTGGCGAGCCGCATTCATGCGCTGGTGCCCGAGGAAGAGAGCCCCGAGCAGACCGAAGGGTATGAAGGGTTCTATCATCTCACCAGCATTAAAGGCACCGTTGAGCGTGCGGAGATGCATTACATCATTCGTGACTTCGACCGCAAAGCCTTTGAAGCCCGTAAGCGCAAAATGATGGAGATTGCTAAAAAGGTGGGCAAAGGGTTGCACCCGGATTGCTACATTGAGCTCATCATGGAAGACAGCTACTACAATATGCGCGAGAAGATTGTGGAATATCCCCATATTCTTGAGATAGCGCAGCAGGCCATGCGTGATTGCGACATTGAACCAAAAATGAAAGCGATTCGCGGCGGCACTGATGGCGCGCAGCTCTCGTTTATGGGATTACCCTGCCCGAATATCTTCACCGGCGGTTATAACTACCACGGCAAGCACGAGTTCGTGACCCTCGACGGCATGGAAAAAGCCGTGCAGGTAATTGTACGTATCGCCGAGTTGACCGCGAAAGAACAGTAACACCGTTTAATGGGTTTTAGTAAACAGCAACCCGGCACAAATGCCGGATGGCGACGTCAACGTCTTATCCGGCCTACAGCGTGCCTCTGACTTTGTAGGCCGGATAAGCGAAGCGCCATCCGGCATTGTCATAAATGAGGAGGGAACCTCATATGTCTAGCTACCGCCGTTACTACGTGCCTGGAGGTACCTGGTTTTTTACTGTCAACCTCCGCGACCGGCAAAGCGATCTTTTAACTTGCCACATTGATCTATTGCGTAAAGCGGTGTCTTATGTGCAACGAAAACAAACCTTCGAGATTCGTGCATGGGTGATTCTACCGGAACATATGCACTGCATCTGGACGCTACCTGAAAACGACAGTGATTATTCCGGTCGCTGGCGAGAAATAAAAAAGGTGTTTACCAAATCCGTTGGATTACAGGACGTTTGGCAGCCGCGCTTTTGGGAACATACCATTCGTGATGATGAAGATCTTCGTCATCATATTGATTATATCTATGTTAATCCGCTGAAACATGGTTGGGTGAAGCGGGTGCAGGATTGGCCCTGGTCGACGTTCCACCGGGATGTGTGTGCTGGTTTATATCCTGAGGACTGGGCCGGAGAGTGCGAGACATTAAACACTGGTGAGCGGCGGTAGAATGCCGGATGGCGACGTCAACGTCTTATCCGGCCTACAGAGGGCCTTTGATTTTGTAGGCCGGATGTCAACGTCTAATCTGGCCTACAGGGTGCCTTTGACTTTGTAGGCAGGACGTCAATGTCTTATCCGGCCTACAGCATGCCTCTGAATTTGTAGGCCGGATAAGCGAAGCGCCATCCGGCAACAAACAATTAATCCTCGAAGAACCAGTAACCGCTGTTTACCAGCGCCGCGAGCATCGCGAGGAAGGAGGGATCTTCCAGCGCTTCACCCAAAGCCTCATCGTTTAACACGATATGGTTCGCCAGTGCGTCAAGCGCCGGGCGGTGCGGTGAGTGAATGCGTTCACCGTTAACAAACACCTCTCCCCCGATGCGCAACACGCGCAGGCCGCCTAAGCGAACCAGCTTATCCCCTTGTTTGAGGGCATCATAAATTTCATCGGGTTGATAGGGCGGTTCCGGCGGAGTGATGTCCAGCTCATGCCGCGTCTGGGTAATAAACTCGCCGATCCACTCATTGAAATGCTCAGGCTGATTAATCAGATCCAGCATCATCTGACGCAGGCCGTCCAGCTCTTCCGGCAGGACATCGGCAGGGTGCTCACGGGGCGAGAGCGTCGGATCGGTGTAGCGCAAGCTGCCCAATTCGCGCTGCAGAACATAATCGGCAAAACCACTGATCAGCTCCCGGCCGCTTGGCGCGCGGTAGCCCACCGAGTAATTCATTGAGTTCTCCAGCGAGTAGCCTTCATGCGGGAATCCTGGCGGAATGTAGAGAATATCGCCGGGTTCCATCTCTTCATCGATGATGGCCTCAAAAGGATCAACCTGCAGCAGATCCGGATGCGGGCAGTGCTGTTTCATGGGCGTCTTTTCGCCCACACGCCAGCGACGGCGACCGGTGCCCTGAATGATAAACACATCATACTGATCGAGATGCGGACCGACACCGCCGCCCGGCACCGAGAAGGAGATCATCAGATCGTCGGTGCGCCAGTCGGGCAGGGCGCGGAAAGGGCGCATCAGCGCCGCGGTAGGTTCATGCCAGTGGTTCACCGCCTGAACCAACAGCGACCAGTTGCTTTCACCTAAATGATCGTAGCTTTCAAACGGACCGTGACCCACCTGCCATTTGCCATCGAGATGGCTGACCAGGCGGCTGTCCACTTCATCTTCCATGGCCAGCCCGGCCAGTTCGTCAGGGGAAATGGGATCGATAAATTGCGTAAAGCCGCGTTTGAGCAGTACCGGGCGTTTCTGCCAGTAGCGTTCGATAAAGTCCGGCCAGTTAAGATTAACGTGATAGTCCATGTTTGTTCCCCAAACGTTTGTTTGAGTCGGAGTATAACGGATGCATAACAGCCTGCGTGCGCTACGTAACCTAATTTTAACTGAATGCCTTAATTATCACCGTTCAGAGACTGCTGGCGGCCAAACACGGCTTCCATCTTTGCCCCGCCAAGCAAACTTTCAAGCGTGATGATTTGCCCTTCGTACTGCTCGACAATTTCCCGGGCGACGGTCAACCCAACGCCCTGACCCGGGCGCAGGGTATCGGCGCGTTGACCGCGGTCGAAAACCGCTTCGCGCAGACTATGCGGAATGCCGGGGCCATCATCTTCAATAATAATGTGCAGCGTGTCTTCCGTCTGTCGGGCCGAGACTTCAACAAACTCCAGGCAGTATTTACAGGCGTTATCGAGCAGGTTGCCCACTACTTCCATAAAATCGTTCTTCTCGCCAACAAAACTGATTTCAGGCGAGATATCAAGGCTGATATCAACCCCTTTGCGCTGATAAACCTTATTCAGCGCCGACGTCAGGCTGTCCAACAGCGGGGCGACGGGGTGCAATTCCCGGCTAAGCAGCCCGCTGCTGCCGCGCATGCTGGCCCGATGGAGATAGTAACCAATTTGCTGCGAGATACGGCTAATCTGCTCCAGCATCACCGGTTCGGCGTCACTGACGCTCAGTTTCTCACTGCGCAAAGAACGTAACGTACTCTGTAAGACTGCCAACGGCGTTTTCAGGCTGTGGGTGAGGTCAGTCAACGTGGTGCGGTATTTATCATAGCGTTCGCGCTCGCTTTTCAGCAGGCGATTGAGGTTTCGTACCAGGCTTGTTAACTCACGGGTCGTCGCCGGATTGAGATTCTCGCGGTGGTGCTCTTCGAGTTCGCGCACCTCTTTTGCCAGCGCTTCTATGGGGCGCAGGCTCCAGCGCGCCGCCAGCCAGAGAAGCGGGATAACCAGCAGCAGGTTGGCAGCCAGGACGTAGATAAACCAGCTCCACACCATCCAGGAACGCTTAAGTTCGATGGGGATGGTATCAATCACGACGATGGTTAACTGCGGCATCCGTGCGGTGGCAGGGTAGAGGTTGACCGCCACCGAGTGGGTCATTTCAGAGTTGTCGTCATCTTCACGAATGGCGTTAAATTTTTCCCTGACCGATTCATCGTTATGCACCAGCGTGCTGGAGTCATCGACATCCGCCTCGATCTCCTGGAAACCGTCCGCTTTCAGCCACGAGGGATCAACCCGTTTCGCCAGCCAGGGCACATCGCGTTGCGCCCAGAGCAAGTTGCCGTCTTTATCGTAAATGAGGGTAATGGTCGGGCTTTGCAGATCCAGATTTTCCGGCAGATCGACGCTAAGTTTATTGTTGTCCCACTTTGCCAGGGTATAGAAGAGATTGCTTTCACCGCGCAGCAGCCTGAACGTGGTTTTGTCGAAGCTGACGCTATAGCCCACCAGCGCAACCATACCGTAAGCCAGGGAGAGCACCAGCACCACCGCAGCCGTTGCCAGCAGAAAGCGAACGCGCAATGAGAGGGGAAAAAAATGGCGCAGAAAACGCTTCGTTTTTCTCATTTTGGCAATTCGAACAGATAGCCCTGCCCACGCACGGTGGTGATCACTTCACTCGGGTATTGCGCCTGGATTTTTTTACGCAAACGACCCATCAGCACATCGATGGTGTGGCTTTCACGCAGTTCAGCGTCGGGATAGAGCTGGAGCATCAGCGAATCTTTGCTCACCACTTTACCGTTATTACGGATAAGCGTTTCCATAATGGTGTATTCAAAGGCCGTCAGCTTTACCGCTTCGTCGTTAATCGACATCTCACGACGGGAGAGATCAACCTGGAAGGGGGGCATGGAGATGACCTGAGAAGCCAGACCGCTGTTACGGCGCATCAGCGCCTGCATTCGGGCAACAACTTCTTCGATATGAAAAGGTTTCGTCACATAGTCATCGGCGCCGGCGCTCAGGACTTCAACTTTATCCTGCCACCCCTCACGGGCCGTCAGCACCAGCACGGGCAGAGAGACGTCATGATTACGCCAGCGGCGAATAAGCGAGAGTCCGTCTTCATCCGGCAGACCGAGATCGACCAGGGCAATATCGGGCAGGTGTTCATTGAGAAAATAATCGGCTTCCTTTGCATCTTCCGCCGCATCCACCTGATGGCCCAGATCCTGTAACTGGACTTTTAAATGGTGACGTAAGAGAGCATTGTCCTCCACAACGAGTACGCGCATCGTATGAATTCTCCTGACATTTTTCGATACATTGAGTGTAACGCTGATTGTCTTGCGTCAGGGATAAACATTTATTAAACCGGGGGAAATGAAACCCTCTTTTCGGGCGAAAAGAGGGTAAAAGCAGAAAGGGTTACTTCAATTCATCAACCATGGTGATGGCGCGGCCAATATAGTTGGCGGGCGTCATCGCTTTCAGGCGGACTTTTTCCTCTTCCGGCAGGGCCAGACTGTCAATGAACTGCTTCATCCCTTCAGCGTCCACGCGCTTGCCGCGGGTTAGCTCTTTGAGTTTCTCGTACGGCTTTTCAATGCCATAACGGCGCATGACGGTCTGGATAGGTTCAGCCAGCACTTCCCAGTTGTTGTCCAGTTCGTCCAGCAGACGATCGCGGTTCACTTCCAGTTTGCTCACGCCTTTCAACGTGGACTGATAGGCAATCAGCGCATAGCCCACACCGACACCCAGGTTACGCAGGACGGTGGAGTCAGTCAGGTCGCGCTGCCAGCGGGAGACCGGCAGCTTGCTCGCCAGGTGCTGCAACACCGCATTAGACAGACCCAGGTTGCCTTCAGAGTTCTCGAAGTCAATCGGGTTAACTTTATGCGGCATAGTGGAAGAGCCGATTTCGCCAGCAATGGTCTTCTGTTTGAAGTGGTTCAGAGCAACGTAGCCCCACACATCGCGGTCAAAATCGATCAGGATGGTGTTAAAGCGCGCCATGCAGTCAAACAGCTCTGCGATATAGTCGTGCGGTTCAATCTGAGTGGTGTAGGGGTTCCACTGAATACCCAGCGAGGTCACAAACTCTTCGCTGAACTGATGCCAGTCCACTTCCGGGTAGGCGGCGATGTGGGCGTTATAGTTACCCACCGCACCGTTGATTTTACCGAGAATTTCAACCTGGTTCAGTTGGCGATACTGACGCTCCATACGGTAGGCGACGTTCGCCATCTCTTTACCCATGGTCGACGGCGTAGCCGGCTGGCCGTGGGTGCGGGAGAGCAGGGGAATATCGCGGTACTGAACGGCGAGGTCTTTCACCGCGTCAATCAGCTGACGCCAGTACGGCAGAATCACTTCATCACGGGCGGTTTTCAGCATCAACGCGTGAGAAAGGTTATTGATATCTTCTGAGGTGCAGGCGAAGTGGATAAATTCCGAGACGGCATGTAATTCCGCCACATCCGCCACTTTCTCTTTCAGAAAATACTCCACCGCTTTCACGTCATGATTGGTGGTGCGCTCGATCGTTTTGATGCGCGCGGCGTCTTGTTCGTTAAAATCAGCGACGATTTTATCAAGGTAACCGTTTGCGTGATCGGCAAAAGCAGGAACTTCCTTGATCGCTACATGCGCAGCCAGTTTTTGTAACCAGCGTACTTCGACGTGTACGCGAAATTTCAGCAAACCGAATTCGCTGAAAATCCCGCGCAGCGCGCTGACTTTATCGCCGTAGCGTCCATCGACAGGGGAAACGGCGGTCAGTGAGGATAATTCCATAGTTCAGAACTCCGGGAGGTTAACAATGAGCAAGAATTTGCTTGGCCTGAGTGGTCAGGCGACTACGAGAAAACATTAACTGCAATCGACCACCGCCCACCTGGTGCCACAATACTGCGGCACGAATACCGGCCAGCAGTGAGGCGCGGACCTTGGCCTGAACCTGCGAGCTTTGCAGGACGGCAGGCGAGCCGGTGACCTGAATACGGGGTCCCAGCGGGCTAATCACGTCGACATAAATGGCGGCCATCGCGCTCAGCAGCGTTTCAGACTGCAGGTCAAAATGGTCGAGCTGGCGTTGCAGCCCTGAAATGCGATCGCCCAGTGTGCCCATCGCGCCCTTTTGAGCGGCGAGTTTGCGTTCCAGCACCATCAGGCTGAGCGTATAGCGAGTCAATTCAGCGTTAAGTCCCTGACGGCTGCTGGCATTCAGGACACCGAGCAGCGTTTCCAGCCCAAGGCGCAGGTTGGCTTCGCTGCCACCAAACACGCTGAGGGTAGAATCAGGATTCAGGTCGATAACACTGTTTAGCGAAACATGGAGTGCATCGGCATCGCAATGTCCCTGATGCGCCAGTTGCTGCACCAGACGGGCTGACTGGCAAATACCGGCCAGTGCCAGGGTGATGTCATAGTAATTCTTAGCCACACTCGCTCCTTGATTCGCTGCTCTTATGAATGATTAAACCGGCAGCGGTAAACGCTGTTCGATAATGCCGCCGCCAAGGCAAACGTCGCCGCTGTAGAAGACGGCGGATTGGCCAGGGGTGACTGCGGCGACCGGCTCATCAAAATGGACCTCAATACGGTCTGCATCCAGGGCGGTCACGGTGCACGGAATGTCGGTCTGACGATAACGGGTTTTAACCGTACAACGCAGTGTGCCAACCAGGGGCTCGCGGTCAACCCAGTGCAACTGCTGGGCAATCAGCCCGACGGACATCAGACGCGGGTGCTCATGACCCTGCGCGACAATCAGAATATTTTTTTCAACGTCTTTATCGACGACGTACCACGGATCTTCGGAACCCTCTTTGGTGCCGCCGATGCCTAATCCTTTACGTTGCCCCAGGGTGTGATACATCAACCCCTGATGCTGGCCAATCTCTTCACCGTCAACGGTGAGAATTTTCCCCGGCTGTGCCGGAAGATAGCGGCCCAGGAATTCGCGGAATTTGCGCTCGCCGATAAAACAGATACCGGTGGAGTCTTTTTTCTTGGCGGTGATGAGATCAAGCTCTTCGGCAATCTTACGCACTTCGGGTTTTTCCAGTTCGCCAACCGGGAACAGGCTTTGTGCGATTTGATCCGAGCTCAGGGTATAGAGGAAGTAACTTTGGTCTTTGTTACCGTCCAGCCCACGCAGCAGCTGGCTTTTACCGTCGACGTCGGCACGGCGCACGTAATGACCGGTCGCAATGAAGTCGGCACCCAGATCTTCAGCGGCAAATTCGAGGAAGGCTTTAAATTTGATCTCTTTGTTGCACAGAATATCCGGGTTCGGCGTACGCCCGGCTTTGTACTCCTCCAGGAAGAGTTCAAAGACGTTGTCCCAGTATTCTGCCGCAAAGTTTACGGTGTGCAGCTCAATGCCAAGCTTGTCACAGACGGCTTGCGCATCGGCAAGATCGGCGGCAGCGGTGCAGTATTCCTCGCCATCGTCTTCTTCCCAGTTCTTCATGAACAGGCCTTCCACCTTATAACCCTGTTGCAGCAACAGCCAGGCAGAAACGGAAGAATCGACACCGCCGGACATGCCGACGATCACTTTTTTTGGGCTATCAGACATAGAATACTCACGACATTGAACTTCAAGGCGGCGTATTCTATCACGCACTTGTCGCTCAGGCACCCCCCAGGCGATTCCCCATCAAAAAGCGGGAGTCCGACGCGCAGACTCCCGACCTTTCACCTTACGCGGCTCTGTCTTCGAGGCTGAACTGTTCCACGCTCTGGGCGAGCTGCTGGGCCTGTTCTTCAAGTGAGCTGGCTGCGGCAGCCATCTCCTGAACCAGCGAGGCGTTCTGCTGGGTCACACCGTCCATCTCATTGACGGCAATGGTCACCTGACCGATGCCTTTGGCTTGTTCATCAGACGCACTGACAATTTCATTGATGATGGTCTGCACTGAATTCACCGCCTGGGTCATCTCCTGCATCGTCTTCCCGGCGTCATTCACTAGTTGTACACCGCTCTCAACGCGCTGGCTGGACTCTTCAATCAGTGCGGCAATCTCTTTCACCGCGTTGGCGCTGCGCTGAGCCAGATTACGCACTTCGGATGCGACCACCGCAAAGCCCCGGCCTTGTTCCCCGGCACGGGCCGCTTCTACCGCAGCGTTAAGCGCGAGGATGTTAGTCTGGAAGGCGATGCTATTGATCATGGTCGTGATGTCGCTGATCTTCTTCGAACTGTCATCAATCTGCGACATGGTTTTGACCACCTGACTGACCAGGGCCTCACCACGGCTGGCGATTTGCGTCGCATTGGCGGTGAGTTCGGTCGCATGGTGCGCGTTGCTGGCGTTGTGTTTCACCGTTGCACTGAACTGCTCCATGCTGGCGGCTGTCTGCTCAAGCGCAGCAGCCTGCTGCTCGGTACGTGAAGAGAGGTTAATGTTACCGCTGACAATTTCCCCCGCGCCCTGACGGACAGAATCGCTGGCGTCTTTGATTTGACCGACAATCTGCCGTAATTGCGACTGCATGGTATGCAGGGCATAGAACAGGCTTTTGCTGTCGCCGGATTTCACCGCAATGACGTTGTCCAGTTTGCCATCGGCAACGGCCAGCGCAATGGTCGCTGCTTCAAGCGGCTCACCGCCAATCGGTTTCAGTACTTTGCGGCTGAAGACGATACCTAACAGGGCGCTCACCAGCAGGATGCTGATAACCATCAGAATAATGGCGTTCATAAGTTGGCGGTTCGCCGCGGCCATCACCTTGCTGACCGGTGCAACCACGCCCAGATACCATTTGTCGGGGCTATTGCCGATAGACACGGGTTGCCAGGTGATTAAAGCATCTTCACCCAGCAGGCTATCCGGCTGCTCGAAGACGCTGGTGCTGTAGTTATGCGTTTCGCCTGGGTAAGGTTTGCTGGTGAGATTTTTATCCGGGTAGGAGATGACCTTTCCGCCGGAGGAGATCAGCATCGCGTAGCCTACGCCTTCCCAGGGTTTAATCTGGTTGACCCTGGATTGCAACGAGGCAAGTGAAATGTCTGACGTCACCACGGCATGCAATTTGCCATTGCTCACAATGGGGGCGGCAACAGAGGTCAGAAGGGTCGGCACGCCGTTGTACGCGTAGGTGTAAGGTTCGATGAGCGTATCTTTCTGCGACTTTTGCGGCACCAGATAGTAATCACCCTGGCCCGGCGTCAGGAAAGACGTTAAGGGATGAAGGTTGAAATTGCCTGATTGATCTTTATCGACAAAAAAGGCGTAGCGACCCGTCGGTGCCTGATCCGGTTTATCGGCAAAATCGGCATCGCGGCCGTCAAAGGCGTTCTCTTCGAAAATCACCGACATCGAGAGATACTCTGGATTATCGCGCAGAGCGTACTCAAGCATTTTGTCGGCGACTTTGCGATCGGTCACACCCGCAGTCGGTAAAGAGATCAGACTATGCCCAAGGTTATGCGCCACATCGCGGGCGTAGTTCAGTTCTTGTTGGACTTTTAACGCCTCTGACTGGGCGATTTGCTGCAGGTAATTTTCGGCCAACGCTTTTTGTTCATTGCTGGACTGCCAGCTCAGAACACCGATCGTCACCACAAACCCGAGCGTGATGGTCAATGCACCCGTTAACAACATTTGCGCGCGGGTACTCATTTTCTTTTGAACGAATTGTCTGGCCATGCCGGCTCCTGTGCTCTCAACCTGAAACGTCATTCAGCCGTCCCTGCAGTTAATGCCTCCATCATCAGTGACTATCGGCGTATAAAAATTGATCTTTAATGACCACGGGCAGACGTAGGTGGCGGAATAATGTCCGGTTGAGACCTTCTCATAAGCGGTAATATTCATGAAACACAGGATGGCGAGATAAACTGCTGGTGCAGGCGCGAGGATTTAGCATGTTAAGCTCCTGTTAACTATTTTTAACGGGTGCTTAAAATGTGAGGCGTTGCAATGGAGAAGCTGTAAGACAAAGAAGGGAGCGGCCGTCTGAAAACGGCCAGGGAAGTGTAATTACTGAAACGGCCAGTTAAAAGCGCCAATCATGGATAACGGATAGCGCTCACCGCTTTGCCAACTGCGAATACTCTCTGCGACCAACGGGGAACGCAGGTGAGGGGCGTTGAGGATCTCCTCGGCACTGACCCACAGGCAGCGGTCAATGTCGCTGTCGTGTGGCTCTGTTGCACAGATCGCATCGAGTTCGATCGAGAACAAAAAGCGCAGGAAAGGGGTTTTGTCCGGGGCTATCCACTGATGCATACGAACAAAAGCATCCGGCGTGGCGCGAATTCCTGTCTCTTCCCACAGCTCTCTTTGCGCGGCTTCAAGCAGCGTTTCATCCGCTTCAAGGTGACCGGCTGGCTGATTCCACAGCGCTTTTCCACCGATGGTCTCTTCCACGACCAAAAATTTATCCTCAGCATGCACAATGCACGCGACAGTCACATGGGGCTTAAACATGGGTGATTCTCCTTGAATCAAAGGGCATCTCGCCATTCACCGCTAGCCAGCGAGTCGAGGGTGTAATGTCCCATAGCGTAGCGGATCAAACGCAATGTCGGAAAGCCAACGTGCGCGGTCATACGGCGGACCTGACGGTTCCGACCCTCATACAGTGTGATTTTCAGCCAACGGGTGGGAATCGATTTACGCTCACGAATGGGGGGATTGCGCGGCCAGAGCCACTCGGGTTCCGCAACGAGTTCAACTTCTGCCGGAAGCGTAGGGCCATCATTGAGCGTGACACCCTCACGCAGGGCTTTTATCGCCTCTTCGCCGGGGGCGCCTTCCACCTGCACAAAGTAGATTTTTCCGGTGCGTTTACCCGGTTGCGTCAGCTTCGCCTGCAACACGCCATCGTTGGTCAACACCAGCAGCCCTTCGCTGTCACGGTCAAGACGCCCGGCCGCGTATACATTCTGTACAGTTATATAATCTTTAAGGGTGCTGCGGCCCGCTTCGTCAGTAAACTGCGGCAAAACATCGTAGGGTTTATTGAACAAAATCACCCGTTTTGGCCCGCTATCACGTTCAGGCTTAGTAGCATGTCGTGAGCTGAATCGCTTAAGGTGGTGATTTCTATCAGAAGTTTTCTTCATGGTATTTTCAGTAGTTATCATTTGCCGCATTATAACTGAATCATGATGGTCTTTCATGGCACCCAACTATCGGGTAGTATTGATGGGCTAATTACAATTCATTAACAAAAATCAGTAACAACCAGAAGCGCTCGAAGGAGAGGTGAATGGAAAGCAAAGTAGTTGTTCCGGCGGAAGGTAAGAAGATCACCCTGCAAAACGGCAAGCTGAACGTTCCGAATAACCCGATTATCCCGTTCATTGAAGGCGACGGAATCGGTATCGACGTGACCCCTGCGATGCTGAAAGTGGTCGATGCCGCTGTGGAAAAAGCCTATAAAGGCGAGCGTAAAATTTCCTGGATGGAAATTTACACCGGTGAAAAATCTACCCAAGTTTACGGCCAGGATGTCTGGCTGCCTGCCGAAACCCTCGATCTTATCCGTGAATACCGTGTTGCCATTAAAGGGCCTCTGACCACGCCAGTGGGCGGCGGCATTCGTTCTCTGAACGTTGCCCTGCGTCAGGAGCTGGACCTTTACGTATGCCTGCGTCCGGTACGTTACTACCAGGGCACGCCAAGCCCGGTTAAACACCCGGAACTGACCGACATGGTTATTTTCCGTGAAAACTCTGAAGATATTTATGCCGGTATCGAGTGGAAAGCGGACTCTGCTGAAGCAGAAAAAGTGATCAAATTCCTGCGCGAAGAGATGGGCGTGAAGAAAATTCGCTTCCCTGAACATTGCGGTATCGGTATTAAGCCGTGTTCTGAAGAAGGGACCAAACGTCTGGTGCGCGCAGCGATTGAGTATGCAATCACCAACGACCGTGACTCCCTGACCCTGGTGCACAAAGGCAACATCATGAAGTTCACCGAAGGCGCGTTTAAAGACTGGGGTTACCAGCTGATTCGCGAAGAGTTCGGCGGTGAGCTGATCGACGGCGGCCCATGGCAGAAGATCAAAAACCCGAACACCGGCAAAGAAATCATCATCAAAGATGTGATCGCTGATGCGTTCCTGCAACAGATCCTGCTGCGTCCGGCTGAATACGATGTGATCGCGTGTATGAACCTGAACGGTGACTACATTTCTGACGCCCTGGCAGCCCAGGTTGGCGGTATCGGTATTGCCCCAGGCGCGAACATCGGTGACGAATGTGCACTGTTTGAAGCGACCCACGGTACGGCACCGAAATATGCCGGTCAGGACAAAGTGAACCCAGGTTCCGTCATCCTGTCTGCTGAAATGATGCTGCGTCACCTGCAATGGTTCGAAGCGGCTGACCTGATCGTGAAAGGTGTTGAAGGCGCAATCGCGGCTAAAACCGTGACCTACGATTTCGAACGTCTGATGGAAGGCGCTAAACTGCTGAAATGTTCAGAGTTTGGTGACGCGATCATCGCTAATATGTAATCCGGTTTTTCTGGTTTACAACAACGGGAGCCTGCGGGTTCCCGTTGTTTTATCCCTAAAAAGCAAAATCCCGCTGCAACCTGAGGGTGCAGCGGGAGGGTGAAACCATTCCTGGAAAAAAAGAAAAACTCAATAGTCGTTATCAATATCCTGGATAGAAGAACGGGAAACGAGAAACGCAACAGCGTTCACGGCAAAGATGCCAGCTACAGTCAGTGTAATCATAGACTTATCCCCACCAGTAGGGCGTGTTATCACGCCTGTTATGATTATCGACCGCGTTGTAACAAACTCCAGAATTACTTTTCACTCTTGCCGCGAGATTATCCAAAAATGCATGTAGCCTCTCAAAATGTAAATATTATTTGAGAGGTTTCTTATTTTGAATTGTAAGAGGAAACCTTAAGCAAAAACTAATGTCCATCTTTCATACTGCTGCATTACAGAGAAATCCGCAGGCCAAACTTGCTGAAGTGAATAATGCTTATGTCATAGAGTGTGGTTAGATTTGCCTGATAGACAAGATTTTAGCGTTTTACAAAATAACGTTGATTGATGATGGCAGGATAAATGATGAGTCACATACCAAAAAAAATTCATCAGATTTACACCAAAGGGGCTGATGCACTCCCCAGTGAAATTCATGCATCTATCGCCGAGCTTAGAAACAGAAACCCGGACTGGGAATATCATTTCTACGATAATGATTGCATCGTTAATTATATTAGCGAGAATTATGATCGAGATATTCTTCATCTCTATAACCAAATTAATCCTCGCTACGGGGCAGCGCGTGCGGATTTCTTTCGCTATCTCCTGATGTATAAAGAGGGCGGCGTCTATCTGGATATTAAAAGTTCATGCAGTGTTCCGCTTGATGCTGTTATTCCAGAGCAATGCGAAATCATTGTGTGTAACTGGGACAATAGACCTGGCGGAAATGACAATGAGATGGGCAAACATGAGGCGCTGAGTTTTCTCAAAAATGGCGAGTATCAGCAATGGAACATCATTGCTGCGCCTCACTCACCTTATCTTAAAGCCGTTCTGGATGAAGTCATTCTGCGTTTAAAAAACTATAAGCCCTGGCGGTATGGGGTAGGGATGCATGGCGTGCTGCACACCACCGGCCCTGTCCCCTTTTCATTGGGTATAGAGAAAGTCGAGAAATGCTGTGGATTTCGCCACCAGGAAAATCATCGCAACCTTGGGTTGATCTACCGTAATGTGAATTCAAAAGTGATGAAGTTGATAAGCCATGATCACTACAGTCGCTTGCGGGATTCGCTGGTGCTACTGCAGGGGGCGGACAAAATTTATTATAAATTATGGCTCTACTGCGTATTTCCATTCTGGCGTCTACGCAAAAATACGGTCAATGAAACGCGGAAAGTATTCAGAAGAATGAAAGCCTGGACGGCATGAGGAGCAGAGAAATAAAAACTGGCAGCTTCGACACCAAAACTGCCCGAAAGTCAGTAAAAAATGTTAAATCGTATCTCCATCACTTGTGCACTTTATATCCGTGAACCGCGACAAGCGCCAATTGAATTTTTATATGCCTGGGATTGATTAAATTGATGAGCAGGGTAGTAATACGTGCTGACATCACTTTATGTAAACTTACGCATGAAAAAGCCGCCAGTAATGTGACTGGCGGCTTTTTTAATGCGCAATGGTTCAGGAACCGTATTGTGGCTGGTCGACGCTGATGCGCGACAACACGCGATAGGGCTTGCTGTCAGCCAGCCAGCCCGGAATGTCATCCGGCGGGATAGGGCGAGAGAAATAGTAGCCCTGGGCTTCATCACAACCATATTCATTGAGCATGTAGGCCGTTTCCTGATCTTCCACACCTTCCGCCAGGACGACATAATGCAGTTCTTTAAGCATCATAATGACGTTGCGGGCAATAATCCGGCTGCCTGTATCCGTGGTTATTTGACTAATAAGAGAGCGATCCAACTTGATCACGTCAATTGGGATCCGGCGCAAATAGCTGATATTGCTATAACCCGCGCCAAAATCGTCAAGCAGGATCTGAAAACCTAACAGTTTCAGTCGATCGAGTTCTTCGAGAGCCAGGTCGCTTTCGAGCACTTTTTCTGTTTCCAGGCACTCAATGCGCACGTCGGTGGGGTGCAAACCCGCACTGCGAACATTGTGTTCCAGTTCATCAGCAAAGCCAGAACGGGAAAAATCACTGACGGTCACGTTGATGGAAACAGGAATCATAATGCCTGCTGCGCGCCACACTTTAAGTTGTGAAATAACCGTTTTAATGACCCACTGCGTTATCTCAGGCATCAAGCTGGTTTTCTCGGCCAGTGTCACGATGGTAGTAGGCGAAATATTTCCCAGCTGCGGATGTCGCCAGCGTAATAATGCTTCGACACCCTCGGTTTTTCCTGACCGGAGAGACACCTTAGGTTGATAAACTAAATACAGCTGGCTTTTCGCCTTAATCGCCTCACTTAAGTCATAAAGCAATTTAAAGTCTTTGTTTCTTTTATGATCCAGGATGGGATTAAACTGTAAGACAGGAATATTCTGGCGAATAGATTCATGTAATGCGCTAATAGCCTGACGCACGATTTCGTGAGCATCATCATCCTGCGGCGAGAATTTCACATAGCCGGTATGGATCGTTAATGTGATATCGATATCATGCGCCATTTTTGCTTGCGTGCCCGGTAGCGTTTCCGCCCGTTTTACCAGCGTCAGGGCTTCCTCAATATCTACCAGCACTGCAAAACGGGCAGGGGCGAAAGAGTAAAGCGGAATGCCGTCTTTCAGGCGCAGACGCAGGCGCAGCAGCGGTATAAAGCTGCGCAACATATTATCTACCGCAGGCAATCCCAGATAACGCGTAAGTTCATAGGCTCTTGGCATATCGATGCAGTCAAAAATCACCAGGCCGTAGGTTTTACGATCCTTATTCAGCGTTTTCTGTTCCATTTCCCGAATCAGGAACTGGCGGTTAGGTAAACCGGTTAAGGTATCTACGCGGCCTATGGAATAGCGCGCCTCAAGGTAGACTGCCGAGAGTTCTGCCACGCGATTGAAACTCTCAATTTGCTGTTCGGTAGGGCTGAAAATGGAGGCGCTGCTTACACACAGCGTGCCCAGAACCATCCCTTCTTTGGTCATCATAGGGGCTGAAGCATAAAACAGAATGTCGCCATTTTTCACCAGTGGCTGGTGGGAAAAACGATTATCCAGCCGCGTGTCAGGGCACACGACGGTCTGGCCGCTGTCGCGGGAGTATTGGCACATCGTTTTCTCAATGGGGACTTTAAAATGCTCGAGCGGGACGTTTTTCACATATTTGATATATTGGTAATCGTCATCAAATACCGTGATGAAACATCCTTCGACACCCATCACCTCACAGGCGAGGCAGGCATAGTCAGTGAGGGCTGCGTCACGGGCCTTATCCTCTTTACGCAATAATTCCAGCGCTGCCAGCCGTTTACTTTCGCTTTTTTTAAGTCCGGTGAACATTGAGAGCTCCTGCTCAGAAAAATGAGTCTAATGGGAACTGCTACACCGACAACATCATGGGACCGGATGAATCTGCTAAAAAAAGCTAATTTAGCCCATCGATTACCACCAGCCGAGTTGTGTACCCGCAACAGCAACAATTGCCACGATAAGCATTATGATGGTCGTTTTTTTCACAAAGATGCTCCTCAGCCGACGCCGTTAAACAGCGCCGCGCTTACATAAATTAAATAGAAGAAGATGAGATAATTCTCAAGCCAAAAATTATGTTTTCGCGTGATTAATTAAGACGGAGAAACGGTTGTTTCACTTTTCCGTTTTTATCCTGATACATAGCTTGATCGGCGATACGCAGCGCACTGTCAGCATCAATATCCTCAGGATTAATTTCTACTACACCTATACTTGCGCCCGGGTAAAATATCTTAACGGCGCCTAACTGATATTCTCCAGTAAGGCACTTCTGCAAATTTTGCTTAAGGGAAGTTAATTGTTCAATTTGAGTCTGACCTATTGGCCCACCCGGACAGGCGATTAAAAATTCATCGCCCCCCAGCCGTCCGACCACATCTTGCCGGTCGCAGCCTTCCAACAGACGATGACCAATTTGAATAAGAAATTGATCGCCAGACTCATGCCCAAGTTCATCATTAATTTTCTTAAAATTATCAAGATCGATAAACCCAATAATAATCTGGATATTAAGATGGCGAGCGAGGGAAAACAAGGTCATCAGATTATCGAAAATGGCGCGGCGATTGGGCAAACCGGTCAGCGCGTCGGTATAGGAATGCGCAATCAATGCCGCGTTCGCTTCACGAAGTTGATTGACGAGGTGATCTTTTTCGATTGAGCGGGCAATCAGGCCAGCAAACAGATTCAGGACTTGCTCACCGCGAACACTTAATGAATGTCTGTCAGAACTGGCCGCACACAGCGTACCGTAAAGCGAACCATCTGCTAAATGTACAGGTGTGCTTAAATAACTGGTGATGCCCAATGCCGTAGCCGCTTCACAATCTGCCCAGTGTGTCGCCACTTCATTACTGAAGAAGCAACCGTCATCAAGGGCGCGTTTGCACAGACTGTCACCCCATGGCAGAGAAAAACCTTCAGGAATATCAAGCTGTTTGCTATTGCGCGCATACTGGATATGTTGATAACGGCCATCGTTATCAATTTTTGTAAGGTACGTCGATTCCATTTCGGTGACCATCTCCAGCATTTCAAGGAGTTGCCGTACCAGGCTTTCAAGGGATTGATCTTGTGAGAGAGTTTCGGAAACTCTGGCCAAAATGAAATCGGACATGACGCTCGTGTACCTCTATAGACTGCGCGCTTTGCTGCACTTGATGCTGAAAATGTAGACTTGCCATATTAAAGCATGGCTAAACTACATTTCATATATCGGCATCGGTGATTGGGAGTTTATGGGGTAACGAAAAAAAGCCCCGTTGATGAAACGGGGCAAAAAACTCATTGATTACGGAATGATGTTCTCTGGTCATGGGTGAGAACGCGGTAAATATATCGGCAAAAAGTGATGTAAAAATGGAGAAACGATGGAGATGTCAGTGATAACGCATTAAGCTAAATTTCTGGTTTATTATTTCAAAATGGATAATTTGATGCATAAAACATTATTAGTTCTTATTTTCACCCTCACTGCCTGCGCATCAGAAAGGGACGCCCCGCGACCGCCTCAAACGAAGATGGCTAATCCCGCCGCCGTATATTGCCTGCAGAAAGGAGGCGAACGCGTGCCTGTTCAAAGTCCTCAGGGGGTGCGAACAGAATGCAAACTGCCATCAGGCGAGGTGGTGGATGAATGGGAGCTGTGGCGCCACGACCATCCTCAATCGGGATCGTGACATCCGCGTCAGGGCCAGGGTACACTAGCGATTAAGAATTATCCTAGTGTTCCTTGTGTTTTCATGCGTGAGAAGAATATGTTTCAGTTACGTCCGGGCAGTCTGGCTATGGTTATCGGTGCTCAAACTCCTGCCGGGAGAGGCAACATTGGCAAATCCGTTGAGCTTTTTGGCTTGTTCCAGCCCGGTGAGACGTTCCTCAACCCCGTTAATGGTGTGATGACGCGCATGCCGCTGACTATGCCACAGCCGCTGTGGCTGGTAATCGGTGATGTGGTGGCCTTTGACGGACAGTCGGGCTTTGCATTTGTTCGCGCCGGGCACTTAATGCCCCTTCAGCCAGACAGCCTGCCGGAAGAGATGCACTGCCGGGAAGCCTGCTAAGTCACAAACTCTCAAGCCAGTCTGCCAGCACCCTGGCATGATTTTGCTGTTCATTCTTCGCGGCGTAAAGCAGAGTGAGGGGGCGCTGATTCTTGCGGGCAGCCAGTTTTTTCCCCTCTGCCGTCTGCTCTGCCAGCTCCTCCAGATAAGCTTGACGAAACGCGGCGAAGTCCAGGGTTTCAGCATGGAATGCTTTGCGCAGCGCGGTTGAAGGCGCGAGGGTTTTGCACCACTCATCAAACGCAAGGTCGGCTTTTTTGATTCCTCTTGGCCACAGTCTGTCGACCAGTACCCGATAGCCATCATTGGGTGATGCGGTGTCATAGACGCGTTTACACTGAATCTTCATCACGATCCCTCGCTTCGATCCATGCGATTAACTGCGGGATCTGCTGATGTGAAAAAACCTTTATGCCATGTGCTTCGAGCAGGGCCGCGGCCACGCCTTTGCCGTTTATTTGCCTACCCGTGAAGGTGCCATCATAAATCAGCTGGCTGCCACAGGTTGGGCTGCCATCGGTCAACAGTGCGGCGCAACATTTTTCCTTTTGTGCGGCTGCTAAGGCCAGCCAGGCCGCCAGTTGATACTGGGCGGTCACATCCTGGCCGGTGTTTTCAACGATCCGCGCCTTATCCTGCATCACATCGTTTCCATTGCCGGCAATAATTTCTGCCGGAGGGCGCGGTGTGACCAGCCCGGCTGCCAGTTCAGGGCAGTGGACAACCAGACGTTTCTCTTGCTCCCAGCGGGCCAGCGTTTCTTGCAGGGCAGCCTTTTCGCTTCCGTTGTAGCGAACTTTGAAGCCCATCAGGCAGGCACTCACCAGAATTTTGCTTTGCATAATTTCCTTGTGGTAATGCATTCGCTGAGGGGGGAGACAATTTTCATCGATTTACGATACAGGGTGAACTACCTGCTTTAAGAGATTGTGATAAAGGCAAAAGATCGCTAAGGTTAGGTTCCTTATGTTGTCCGTTATCTGCCTGTACATAAGGAACTCTCCATGACCCACATTCCCGTTAAAGATACGCTGCGTATTGCCCTTGTCGGCGATTATAACCATGACGTCGTCGCCCATCAGGCAATCCCTTTGGCTATCGATGACGCTGCCGCAGTCCTTGAGATTACCGCAGATTACGACTGGCTGGCGACCTCTGAGATCACCAGCGGCGACGACCTTGTCGGCTACGATGCTATCTGGGTGGTTCCGGCGAGCCCGTACAAAAATCCTGAAGGGGCGTTTATCGCGATTCAGTATGCACGGGAAAATGCGATTCCCTTCCTCGGCACCTGCGGCGGTTTCCAGCACGCCATTATTGAATATGCCCGTCATGTCCTGGGCTATGAGAATGCTGCTCATCAGGAAACGGACAGCGAAGGCAAAATGGTGATTGTGCCGCTGACCTGTTCCCTGGTGGAACAGACCGCGTCCATCGAATTGCGCCCTAATACCCTGATTGCTAAGGCCTATGGTCAGCCGGAGATTTCTGAAGGTTATCACTGCAATTATGGTATTGCGGAGGATTTTGCAGCCGAGCTGGAGAAAGGGGATCTGCGCGTGACCGGCTGGGATGAAGAGGGCGAAATCCGAGCGGTTGAGCTGGTCAGTCATCCGTTCTTTGTGGCAACGCTGTTCCAGCATGAGCGTAACGCGCTGGCGGGTCGCCCGGTGCCGCTGGTGCAGGCGCTGCTGCGGGCGGCTTATGATTAATCGAAATCAGGCCCCGAGGGGCCTGCCTTTTTTAATGCTTCTTCTCTCTGTCCCGTGCGGCGAACGCCCCCGATAGCGCCATCACCACCGATAACCCTGCACAGGCGAAAAGCGGACTGTGCCAGGTCCCGGTTACATCATGAATTTTGCCCATCAACGGCGGGCCGCAGGCAGCCAGCAGATAGCCCACTGACTGCGCCATACCCGATAACGCCGCCGCCTGGTGGGCCGAGCGTGCACGTAGGCCAATAAACGTCAGCCCGAGGATCATGGTTCCCCCCGAACCGAAGCCAAACATCAAGGTCCATAACACCGCTTGCTCAGGCCAGAGAACAAAACCCGCCGCACTCATCGCGCACAGCAGGGCGATGATGACCGCAATGCCCCGATGGTCGCGCAGGCGATGCAAGATAAGAGGAACAAGAATGCCTGGTGATGCCGTTGCCAGTTGCAGCAGCCCGTGCAGCGAACCTGCGCCTGCCTCGCTGTAGCCATAGCTGATTAAGATGGCGGGGAGCCAGCCGATCACCACGTAATAAATTAAAGAGTTGATACCCAGAAATAGTGTGAGTTGCCAGGCGAGCGCCGAGCGCCAAATCCCGCGACCGTGCGTGACAGGCGACGCGGTCAGATTGGCGACCTCCTGATGCTTAAGCTGGGGCAACCAAAGTAGCACCGCAAGCAAGGGAAATACCATCAACGTCAGCAACGCCCCGTGCCAGCCGGCCCCCATGGTCGCTACAGGCACCACAAGCGCTGAGCCCAATGCTGCTGCGGCCCCCATGGTCAGCGAATAGGCGCCGGTTAACTTCGCCACCTGCCCTGGAAAATCACGCTTAAGTATGCCGGGTAACAGCACGTTACCTAATGCAATACCGCAGCCGATAATCGCCGTGCCGATAAACAGCCAGGCAGGTGAGGGCAGAGAGCGAACGGCAACCCCCAGGCAGATCAGCAGCATGGCGGCAAACAGGCTGCGCTCCATACCCACACGTCGGGCTACGCCCGCCGCCAACGGAGAGACAAGGGCAAAGGCCAGTAGAGGAAGCGTGGTGAGCATCCCGGTCTGCGCGGTGGATAAACCATAATCGGCACGAATGGCATCAAGCAGGGGGGCCGCACCGGTAAAGGTCACGCGCAAGGTCGTGGCGATAGTCAGAATGCCTGCAATCAGCAGAGCACCTTGTTTGCCACGCGGAGTGATAATAGGGAACATTGTTTTCTCAGGAAAAAGAGCAGAACCCCACCTTACCTCTTTTTGCCGTTGTTTGAATCAAGCTAAAATGACAGTTTATCGCTAAAATCGGACAATCCTATGCAACATGGTCTTGGCCTGGATGGCTTTAATCCAGACAGTCAACAGGAAGCGGCACTGGCCTTCGGCATACAGGTCAATACCGACGAACAGCGGATCCCTACCCATCGCCATCGCAAAGGGCAACTGATCCTTGCGCTAAAGGGGGCAATCACCAGCGAAGTAGAACATGCACGCTGGATGGTGCCGCCACACCATGCTGTCTGGCTACCGGGAGAGGTCGCCCACAGCAATCATGCCACCGCCGGTGCCCAGCTCTATTTCCTCTTTATAGAACCGGGTAGGGTCGAGATGCCAGCGACCTGCTGCACGCTAAAAATCTCTCCCCTGGTGCGCGAGCTGATCATGACGCTGGCAACGCGCAGTCATCGGGAGCGACAGGAACCGGCGACTCAGCGCCTGGTGCAGGTCCTTTTTGACGAACTCCCGCGCCAGCCACAAATGCAGCTGCATTTGCCCGTGTCACCGCACCCAAAAATCCGCCAGATGGTTGAGAGCATGGAACAGCGGCCCGAACAGCGACAAACCCTAAGCGAATGGGCGCAGATCTTTGCCATGAGCGAACGCAATCTGGCACGGTTGGTGGTCAAAGAGACAGGCTTAAGTTTTCGCCGCTGGCGGCAGCAGTTGCAGCTCATTCTGGCTGTCAGGATGCTGATAAGCGGTCTACCGGTGCAGCAGGTTGGGCAGATGCTCGGTTACGAATCCATCACGGCCTTTATCACCATGTTTAAAAAAGGGTTGGGTCAGACGCCGGGGCGCTATCTGGCGGCCCTCGGGGCAGGATGATTATTTTATGCTGCAAAATCCGCTTTTTAAGTAGGGTTATGACGGGTTTTGCCTGGTTGCTGCCTCAGGATAAGCGATTCATATGCCTGCTACCTTTTTAATAACTTTTTTAGCTAATAAATGCACTTTTTGATATTTGTCTGATGATTAGCGTTATGTGAATTTAACGCTGAATTCCGACTCAAACAGGGCATAAGGATTAGCATGGCAACCACAGCACAAAATAAAAAAATCGGTGCACTGACCGCACTGGCACTGCTTTCAACGTTCTCTTTCGCCGCTCATGCGGACAAACTGGCCGATATCAAAGCCGCTGGCGTCGTAAAAGTCGCGACCTTTGATGCCAACCCGCCATTTGGTGCAATCGATCCACAAAGCCATGAAATCGTTGGCTATGACGTCGATTTTGCTAAAGCGCTGGCCAAAAGCCTGGGCGTGAAGCTGGAACTGGTGGCAACCAACCCGGCAAACCGTATTCCATTGCTGCAATCCGGCAAAGTGGACCTGATTGTTGCTGACATTACTATCACCCCGGAACGTGCGCAGGTGATTGATTTCTCCACCCCGTACTTCGTCACCGGTCAGCAGTTCCTGGTCGCTGCAAGCGGTTCCGACAAACTCGACAGCTACAGTAAAGCCCGCATCGGCGCGGTGAAAGGCACCACCGGCGAGCAGGCGCTGCATCAGCGTTTCCCGCAGTCCCGCGTGCTGGCCTATGACGACATCCCCCTGGCACTGACCGCACTGCGTAACGGCAACGTGCAGGCGATCACTCAGGACAGCACGATTCTGGCGGGGTTGCTGGCAGAAGCGCCGGACAAAGCCAAATTCAAAATCCTGCCTGATTTGCTCTCCAAAGAAGAGATTGGCGTGGGTGTGACCAAAGGCGAAACGGCGCTGTTGAAAGCGGTTAACGACGAGCTTGTGAAGCTTGAGCAGAACGGCGAAGCGGCAAAAATTTACGATGTCTGGTTTGGTCCGCAAACCAAAGCCCCGGCTCCGCGCAGCTTTAAAATAGAAGCGAAGTAACTATGTTGGCAGGTCTCTTTTCTACCTCCGTGGCGCAAGCCCCGGAGGCTTTTCCCGTGCAAAAAGGCACGGTGGCGTTTCGCCAGGCGAGCAAAAGCTACGGCGATCATCGGGTATTAAATAACATCGATCTCCAGGTCGCCGCAGGCGAAGTGGTGGCGGTCTGTGGGCCATCGGGCTCCGGTAAATCCACGCTGATTCGCCTGATCAACCAGCTTGAGACCCTCACCGACGGCGAGATTCTGGTGGATGGCAAACCGACCCGGCATCTTAAGGGCCGTGAACTGCGCAACCTGCGCCGCCATGTGGGGTTCGTCTTTCAGCAATTTAATCTCTATGCCCATCTCACCGCGCTGGACAACATCACCCTGGCGTTGACCAAAATCCATGGCAAATCGGCGGCAGAAGCTAAAGCGAAGGCGCTGAGCCTGCTGGAACGGGTCGGGCTGCAAGATAAGGCCGGTCACTATCCGTCCCAGCTTTCCGGCGGACAGCAGCAGCGTGTGGCGATTGCCCGCACGCTGGCGGCCGACCCGCATATCATTCTGTTTGATGAGCCAACCTCGGCGCTGGATCCAGAGATGATCGGCGAGGTGCTACAGGTAATGAAATCGCTCGCCCATAGTGGGATCACACTGATTGTTGTGACCCATGAGATGCAGTTTGCCAGGGAAATTGCCGACCGGGTGGTGTTTATCGATGGTGGGGAAATCCTTGAGCAGGCCGCGCCTGAGGTGTTCTTCACCGCGCCCAGCCATCCGCGCGCGCAGCGATTCCTGCAAAAAGTCCTCAATCCACTGCATGCTGATAGCAAGGAGTTGTAATGGGGATCCATCTCGACTGGGCAGGCGTTTTTACCGGCCAGCCGGCGCAGTGGTTGCTCTCCGGTTTCCTGACCACTATCTGGGTGACCATTGTCGGTGTCCTGCTGGCAACGTTGCTCACGGTACTCTTGCTTGCGCTGCGTCTGGCGGGTGGCGGCGTGGGGCGAGCGATGGTTGCCTGCTGGGTTTCACTGTTTCGTAATACGCCGCTGCTGGTGCAGATCCTCTTCTGGTATTTCGCTGCCTGGAATGTGTTACCCGAAGGATTTCGCCAGTATGTGAATGACGACCATGCGTTCAGCATTTTACCCGGCGACGTCTGGTGGTTTACGCCGGAGTTTCTCTCCTCCGCCTGGGCGCTGGGATTATTTACGGCGGCATTTTTGGTTGAAGAGATTCAGACCGGACTGCTCGCGGTACCGAAAGGGCAAATTGAAGCCGCGAAATCGCAAGGGTTTAGCGACCTGTCGCTCTTTCGCTGGGTTTTATTGCCGCAGGGGTTGAATAACGCATGGCAACCGGTGGTCGGGCAGTATCTCAATCTGATGAAACTCTCTTCGCTGGCGACAGGTATTGGGTTTGCGGAGCTGACCTACCAGACCCGGCAAATTGAAAGTTATAACGCTCATGCGCTGGAAGCATTTACCGTGGGTAGCGTGCTCTATCTGGCGCTGGGACTGGTCATGAGCCTGCTATTCAACCTGCCACGAAGTTGGCGCGCAATGACCCGCAAGGAGGCTTACCGTGATCGCTAATATCACCGTGATTACCGATAACCTCAGTTATCTACTGCTGGGGCGTACGCTGCAGGGTGAACCCGGCGGGGTGCTACTGTCGGTGCTGATGACCCTGGGCGCAGGCGTACTGGCGTTTCCAGGGGGGATTTTGCTGGCCTGTCTGGCGTGGCGATTTCCCGGCTGGCCGCGCAAAGTGCTGTTTGCCTGGGCGGAACTGATTCGCGGCATCCCGCTGATTTTTGTCATCTTCTGGATGTGGTTTTTGCTGCCATGGATAACCGGTGCAGATTTACCGGGTGCGGTGACCGTCACGCTGGCGCTGGCGTGGTTTACCTCGGCGTCGGTGATGTACTCCACGCTGGCGGCGTTAAATGCGTTACCCAAGGGGCAATATGAGGCCGCAGTGAGTAGCGGATTTGGCTCCGGGCACATTCTGCAACTGGTCCTGCTGCCGCAGGCGCTGCGTAATGCGATTCCGTCGTTTATCGGTTTGCTGATCGCCTTGCTGAAAGACACCTCGCTGGCATTTATCGTCAACGTGCCGGAGCTGACCACCGTGGCCGGGCAGGTGAATAACCGGGTACAGGTCTACCCGGCAGCCTTATTTATCTTTACCGGTCTGGTTTACTACCTGCTTTGCAGCCTGCTCGAACAGGGTGTTAAGCGCTGGCAGCGTCGGCATTTACTGCCGGCCAATTAACAACGACACCAGACCTGCCGCAATCAGTGGCCCGACCGGTACGCCCCGGAACAGGGCCACACCCAGCACGGTTCCCACCAGTAGTCCGGCCACCAGAGAGGGCTGTGAACTCATCAGGGTGACCCCACGTCCACCGAGCCAGGAGACAAAAACCCCGACCGCAATCGCAATCAGCGATTTCCAGTTCAGGAAGGAGCTGATGAGGGTTGAGGGGGGCAGGGTGCCGCTGGCTATCGGTGCCATAACCCCAATGGTCAGAATGACGATCCCGACGGTGAGTCCCTGTTTTTCGACCCACGGGAAATATGTATTTAATGGGGTGATGCGTACGATGATCAGCACCATGACGGCGACGGCGACGGTGGTGTTGTGACTGAAAAAACTCAGTGCCACCAGCCCAAGAAGGATAAAGAGAGTGGTATCAAACATGGAGAGTGTTTCGTTCCTTTCCAGAATAACAAAAGCCTGCTTACAGTACTTTACGCGTAAGCGCGTTGATAAGCAGGCTTTTTATCGCGAAACACCTAATTTCGGGCAAATGCATTAGCCATTAATTAATAGATCCACCAGCGGACTGCCTTCACGAATAAAGACCGGGATGGTATCGAGTGCGGCAGAAACCCGCACGCGCTGCTGGCCCTGATAGCGTTCGCCGTTCAGCGCAATCCAGCCATGCGTACCCGGCAGCCAGACCTCGCGTTCACGTTCACCGGCATGTAAAACCGGGGCCACCAGCAGATCGTCACCAAACAGATACTGATCTTCCACCTGCCAGCTTTGCGTTTCGTCAGGATAGTGCCAGAACAGCGGGCGCATTAAGGGGTCACCGTGCTGGTGGGCATTATCAAACAGGGCATCGACGTAAGGGCGCAGCTTCTCGCGCACGCTCAGCCAGTGTTGCATGATGGCGTAATTTTCCTCGCCATAGCTCCACAGTTCGTTCGGCGAGCCGCTGTTGCACTGCGGAATGCCGTTACGGTAGCTCTCCGGCGGTTGGATCTGCGGTTCGCGATAACCGTGCATGCGCAGCACCGGGCAGAATACCGCCCACTGGAACCAACGGATCAGCAGTTCATGGAATGCCGGGTCGTTGACATTGCCGCCCTGGAAACCGCCAATGTCAGTGGTCCACCAGGGGATACCCGCCAGCCCCATATTGAGACCGGCCGCGAGCTGGTTACGGAACGCATGGAAGGAGGAGTGCACGTCGCCCGACCAGGCCAACACGCCAAACCGCTGACTTCCGGCCCAGGAGCAGCGCACCAGGTTAACAATGTCCTTCTCGCCATTGGCGACAAGCCCATCGTAAAAGCCCTGCGCAAAGTCACGCGGATACTGATTACCGACCTCCAGCACTGGCCCGGCATGGTAGCGATAGTTATCAAAATCGTACGCCCGGTATTCCGGTTCGGCTTCATCCAGCCAGAACAGTTTAATGCCCAGATCGTAGTAATTTTTCTTCACCGTCTCCCACACGAACTCACGCGCTTGCGGGTGCGTTGCATCAAAGAAGGTGGTGTTACCCATAAAGTCGAGGTTCACCTGCACACCCCGGTCGCTGGTGACCAAATAGCCTTTGGCTTTCATCACCGGGAACAGTGGGCTGCGGGCTTCCACCGTCGGCCAGACGGAGACCATCAGCTCTATGCCGAGGGATTTCAGCTCATCTACCATCGCTTTGGGATCCGGCCAGTCCAGCGGATCGAAGCACCAGGTGCCCTGGTTCGGCCAGTGGAAGAAATCAATAACCATCACCGAGAGCGGCAGGTGGCGACGGCGATACTCGCGCGCCACTTCCAGTACTTCCTGCTGCGTGCGATAGCGCAGCTTGCACTGCCATAGCCCGCTGGTGAAGCCGGGGGCAGGCGGCGGCGTGCCGGTGGCTTTGGCATACTGGCGGGTGATGGCCTGAATGCTGTCGGCGGCGGTGACCCAGTAATCCATCTCCTGGGTGACTTTTGCCTGCCATTCGGTCTGATTTTTAGCAAAGCTGGCTTCACCGATGGCCGGGTTGTTCCACAGCAGGCCGTAGCCGAGACTGGACTGCATAAAGGGCACACTGGCCTGCGAATTGCGCTGGGCCAGTTCCAGCACGCAGCCTTTGAGATCCAGCCACGGCTGCTGGTACTGACCCATGCCGTAAATGCGTTCATCGGACCGGGACTCAAAGCGCACGGTCAGTTGATATTTGCCACCGGGCAGCGGCTTGAATTCTCGCCCGTCGAGCTTCAGGGCGCTGATGTATTTATCCTGGCTCTTTTCGCTGGCGCCGATGCCAACCGTGGAACGTTGACGCCACATCTCTTCCAACAGGAGTTCACCGCGCTGGTTATAAAAGGCCAGTTGCCCTTTCAGATTCAGTACGGCGGTGATATTACCGTTACGCAGGGTCAGTTGCTCCGGCTGCGCACTCACCTCGGCCTGGCTTGCCTGCGGGGCTAATAGTGCATGCAGGCTGTCAGTGAATTGGGGCGCACAGGTGGCACGCACGCGCAGGCTGTTTTCGCCCCAAGGCTCGATGCGCAGGATCTGACGCTCAAAACGCCATTCAATGCTGTCAGGGTGTTGGATCAGTTCGCTCATGAATAATTCGTCCTTTTTACGAGAGACTATGACGGGCAAGGTTGATGGATTTCATGGTGTTGTCGTCGAGTTTATACCAGCGCAACGTGGCGAAGGCGGCCAGCGAAAGTACGCCAGGTACGACGGTAAATAGGGCCACGATGCAATACATTGCCGTCGACGTTTGCACGGGGGCATTGGCGACATAGCCGCTGAGGCTCAGCGTCCAGCCGACGATCGCGCCGCTGATCGCCATACCCAGTTTCAGTACCGCGAGGAAGGTGGAGAAAATCACCCCGTCCATGCGCTTTTTCTGCAGCCATTCACCGTAATCGGCAACGTCTGCCATCATCACCCACATCAGCGTGGTGGTGGACTGGTACAGAGTCGAGACGATAAAGGTCATGGGAACCAGTACGAAAATCGATTTTGGCGCAAAGAACAGTGCAATGCTGAGGACGCCAGCCAGCACGGCGCAGTATCCAAACATCTGCACCTTACTGAAGTTTCGAGTCAGGCGTTTAGCCAACGCACTCCCGGCTGCTTTACCCAGAATATGCGCCCCGAGCATCCACATAAAATAGCTGGCGCTGCCAAGATAATAGGTGACGAAATACATCATCGCGCCAAGGCGAATGACCCCAAAACCAATATTGGTTATCACCAGGACGGAAACCACGCGCCATTGATCGTTACGTAACAAATCACGCAGCTCGGCGAAGTAATTATTATGCGTGGCGGGTGCTTTAATTCGCTCGCGGGTGTTGGCAAAACAGATCCAGAACATAATCACTGCCGCACTGGCCATTATTGCCATCGCCCAACGGTAGCCGAGTAATTTATCTTCACCGCCCAGATATTGCGCCAGAGGCATCATGAAGAAGGTCGACATCGCCCCGCCGAGGGTGGCTAAAAAGAAGCGGTAAGATTGCAGGGAAATACGATCTTCGTTATTCGGCGTGATGACCGCCCCCATGGAACAGTAGGGAATATTAATCGCGGTGTACATCAGCATCATCAGGGTGTAGCTGACTGAGGCAAAAATCATTTTACCGGATAGGGTCAGAGATTCAGGCACGGCGTAGGTCAGCAGGCAGCTGGCACCGAAGGGCAGGGCCAGCCAGAGCATCCAGGGGCGGAATTTGCCCCAGCGCGTTTTGGTGCGGTCAGCCAGGTAGCCCATAGCCGGGTCGATAATGGCATCGGCGGTGCGCGCCAGTAAAAACATGGTACCGACGAACGCGGCCGGTAATCCCACCACATCGGTGTAATAAAACGTCAGAAAAATAATCACGTTATCCAGCCCGACATGGCTTGCCATGTCGCCCAATCCATAACTGATTTTTTCTTTCCGGGTGATCGTTAAATTCATTGTATTCACCAGACTCTGTAAGGTTATTTCAGTGAGGTTTAAAATCTATGTTGTTGCATTAACCCTTACTTAACAATTACGAGATTTGCCTTCGGAATTACGGAAACTGATTTTCGTGATACCGGTAACAAATTAATTATTGTGTCGTGTGAATGTTTAAAAATGGCTTTCAAAAGCGCGGGATACGAGCTATTAGCGCTGGAATCGTTTCAGCGAAAACGTTGTCATCTGATAAAGCCGTAAATGTCATCCGACTGTCACGCACGGTGATTATTAATAATCTGAGCGAACAAAAAACAGGCGGCTGAAAATGAACGATCCCATGCTGAACGAGGTACTTATCATTACCTCATCGTTTATTGCGATGATGGTGGTGCTGGTGGTGTCGGTACTGGCGCTCGAAAAAGCGGGCTGGCCCTAAACGCCACACCCGGTTTTTGCATCAGGCTGCGCGGTGGAAACGGATCTGTTGCGGGCGCGCAATGCGCAGATAATCTTCCGTGTTGAGGATGACTGATTTTTCCAGCAAGCCTGCGTTAAACGCGATTTCATCGAAACGTTCAAAGAGTAGGGGATCGGCGACTAACCTCAGCTCGGGATGGAAACTGAACGGTGGAATGGCGCCGAAGACGCAGGCGGTTAAGGTCTCCACTTCGGCTGGACTTGCCAGCGAGGCCTTGCTGCCGCCAAAGTGAGACGCCAGTTGCGATAAATCGGCCTGGAGGTCGGCGGCGAGGATCGCCAGCACGTGCAGTTTCACGCCGTTGCCTTTGATTTTACAAACCAATGCTTTCGCCCCCTGACCCAGAGCCGTACCGCGAATTTCACTGACCGCTTCACACTTCCCCGATGCTTGATGTTCAACAACGCGGTAGCGAGCCTGGTGATTATTAAGCGTTTCAAGCAGATGCTGATGGATATTCTGACTGGCAATTACTGACATCATCACTCCCGGATGAAAAACGTAAAGGCTAAGAGTAATCGAGTCTTCGGAGGATGAAAATAAAAAAGCCGCCCTGACCAGAGGGGCGGCTTTACGCGTACTCACTGCAATAATGCTGTTATGTGTACTGTTCTGAAAGCTCCAGACGCGAAAAGGGCGAATGGAAAATTGAGTTTGTCTGGAAGGTAATATGCCACAACGCTGAGAGAACAAGGGGCGAAATAGGTGCATTTTTGTACCGCAATTTGCGGCTTAGCGGAAAACAAGGGAAAACAGCCAGCGAGGGGATCGCTGGCTGCGGGTTTAATTAGCCGCCACTGTTGGCGGTCTGTTTGTGAAAGAGTTCACGGAAGACCGGATAGATATCTTCCTGATCGCGGATATGCTGGATCGCGAAATTATCGAACATCGTTTGCAGGTGTTCATACTCCCGCCAGAGCGTCTGGTGCGCGCGACGGGTAATTTCGATATAGCTGTAATACCGCACCACCGGCAGGATTTTTTTCGCCAGAATATCGTGGCAAAGCGGCGAATCATCTGCCCAGTTGTCACCGTCCGAGGCCTGGGCCGCGTAGATGTTCCATTGGCTTGGGTCGTAGCGCTCTTTCACCACTTCATCCATCAGTTTCAGCGCACTCGACACAATGGTGCCGCCCGTCTCCTGCGAATAGAAGAACTCATGCTCATCCACCTCTTTAGCCTGGGTATGATGGCGAATGTAAACCACCTCAACGTTTTTATAGGTCCGGCTCAGGAACAGGTAGAGCAGAATATAAAAGCGCTTGGCCATATCTTTGGTGGCCTGGTCCATGGAACCGGAAACGTCCATCAAACAGAACATCACGGCCTGGCTCGACGGCTCAGGGCGTTTTTCGTAATTCTTGTAACGTAAATCAAAGGTGTCGATAAACGGCACTCGTTCGATTTTTGCGCGCAGTTCGGCAATCTCTTTGCGCAGCCGCTCCTCTTCAAGTAGCTGCGCCGGTTCGCTTTTGGCGACCGTATCCAGATCTTCTTCCAGCGCGCGCAACTCACGCCGTTTGCCCGCCGTCATCGCCGTGCGGCGGGCCAGCGAGTTTTGCAGCGAGCGCACGACGCTAATATTGGCCGGTACGCCGTTTGCTGTGTATCCCGCGCGGTGAGTTTTATACTCGTTGAGCTGTCGATGCTGGTTTTTCTTCAGGTTGGGCAGTGCCAGATCTTCAAAAAGCAGATCGAGGTACTCATCCTTAGAAATCTGGAAGACAAATTCATCCTGGCCTTCACCGTCGGCGCTGGCCTCACCCTGACCGCTTCCGCCACCACCACCACCGCCCTGTGGACGTTCAACCCGATCGTTCTGCACAAAGTGATCGTTGCCGGGATGGACGCGGTGGCGCAGGCCGCCACGTCCCTGATGAAACATCGGTTCGTTAATATCATCAATCGGAATGGAGACGGATTCGCCGGTCTCCACATCTGTTACCGAGCGCTTATTGATTGCCTCGGAAATAGACTGTTTAATTTGTGCTTTGTAGCGGCGTAAAAATCGCTGACGGTTAACCGTGCTTTTATTTTTGCCGTTGAGTCTTCGGTCGATGAACCAGGTCATAGGCCCCTCCGAAACTTTGCCTTTTTCATTCAAGTGACAGGTTCGTTGGCTTTCCTCACTCACTCCAGTCACTTACCTGAGTAAGCTCCTGGAGATTCGCTGCGTTGCCGCCTTCCTGTCACTCGAATGACGTCGGCAAATATTTTTATCATGACGATTTGCGTACGCGCAGATACCATTCGCAAAGCAGACGCACCTGTTTGCGGGTGTATCCTTTCTCCATCATACGGTCGACAAAGTCGTCGTGTTTTTTCTGCTCATCGGTTGAGGTTTTGGCGTTAAACGAGATAACCGGCAGCAGCTCTTCGGTGTTCGAGAACATTTTCTTCTCAATAACCGTGCGCAGTTTCTCGTAGCTGGTCCAGTTCGGGTTGCGGCCGCTGTTATTGGCACGAGCACGCAGCACGAAATTGACGATTTCATTGCGGAAATCTTTTGGATTACTGATCCCCGCTGGTTTCTCAATTTTCTCCAGCTCCGCATTCAGTGATTCACGATCAAAGAGCTGGCCGGTGTCCGGGTCGCGATATTCCTGATCCTGAATCCAGAAATCCGCATAGGTCACATAGCGGTCGAAAATATTCTGACCATATTCGGAATAGGACTCCAGATAGGCCGTCTGGATCTCTTTGCCAATAAATTCAGCATATTTCGGGATCAGATAACCTTTGAGGAATTCGAGATAACGTTCCGCCAGCTCCTGCGGGAACTGCTCACGCTCAATCTGCTGTTCGAGAACGTAGAAGAGGTGCACCGGGTTGGCCGCCACTTCGACGTGATCAAAGTTAAACACGCGTGAGAGGATCTTAAAGGCGAAGCGGGTCGATAGACCGTTCATCCCTTCGTCCACGCCGGCATAGTCACGGTACTCCTGATAGGACTTGGCTTTCGGATCCGTATCTTTCAGGCTCTCACCGTCATACACGCGCATTTTCGAGTAGATGCTGGAGTTTTCTGGTTCTTTCAGGCGCGACAGAATGGAGAAGCGCGCAAGCGTTTCCAACGTTCCCGGCGCGCAGGGCGCATGGGTCAGCTCACTATGGTTAAGCAGTTTTTCGTAAATCTTCATCTCTTCCGAGATACGCAGGCAGTAAGGCACTTTGACGATATAAACACGGTCAAGGAAGGCCTCGTTATTCTTGTTATTGCGGAAGGTGACCCACTCGGATTCGTTTGAGTGCGCAAGAATAATGCCGTTAAAGGGCAGGGCGGAAATACCTTCTGTCCCGTTATAGTTCCCTTCCTGGGTAGCTGTCAGCAGCGGGTGCAGCACCTTAATCGGCGCTTTAAACATTTCGACGAATTCCATGACCCCCTGGTTTGCCCGGCACAGTGCCCCGGAGTAGCCATAGGCATCGGGATCGTTTTGGGCATGATTTTCCAGTTTACGGATGTCGACTTTACCCACCAACGCCGAGATGTCCTGGTTGTTTTCATCTCCGGGTTCCGTTTTGGCAATCGCAATCTGTTCGAGGATGGATGGCCAGACCTTCACGACGCGGAACTTAGAGATATCGCCGCCAAAATCATGCAGGCGTTTTGCGGCCCATGGCGACATGATGGTGCCGAGGTAGCGGCGTGGAACACCGTACTCTTTCTCAAGGATTTGCGCATCTTCCTGCGGATTAAACAGGCACAGCGGATGGTCGTTAACCGGGCTGCGCTCGCCGTTGGCGCTAAGTACATAAATAGGAACACGCTGCATTAAGGCTTTCAGCCGTTCTGCCAGCGAAGATTTCCCCCCGCCTACCGGACCAAGCAGATACAAAATTTGTTTCTTCTCTTCCAGCCCCTGGGCGGCGTGTTTGAGATAGGAGACGATCTGCTCGATAGCCTCTTCCATACCATAGAACTCTTCAAACGCCGGGTAACGACCGATGACCCGGTTAGAAAAGAGACGGGAAAGCCGTGGCTCTAAAGCAGTGTCCACCATCACTGGCTCACCAATGGCCATCAATAGTCTTTCAGCTGCGTTAGCATAGGCACTGCGATCTTGCTTACAGATGGCAAGAAACTCCTGCAGTGTGAACTCTTCGTCCTTGGCAGCTTCATAGCGCTGGCGATAGTGATCGAATATATTCATGGCATGCCGTCCTTTCGTTTTTTAGCACAGGATAAGAGCCGTTCATATGAGTAGTAGAGAGGCTCCCGGAAGCGTTAACTGAACGACGCTAACAGTCTCACAGCAACCCTTATGCCAGGCCCTGTGTTAATAACAAAAAGCGGGTTCGTTAAATCGTCTTCTTAAAATTAAGCGTAGATGGCATTTGCAAAACTTGCATGATGCAAAAAACTAATTTCAATGACATATCAATAACTCATCAATAAATACTTTCTTTTGTGATAAGCCTTTCAGCACGAAATCACAGCCGCTTCACAAATTTGCAAGCCCCCTGTCATATAAAGACAGCAGGCTACAGAGTTTAGTTTTGTAATGCATAAGTAAAAAAATTTGGGATGATTGAGGTGGGCGGTTACACTTCCTTCGCCGATTATTGACTACAGGAAAGAAAGGACTGTGACCAAATTCAAACTCCTGGCACTGGGTGTGCTAATCGCGACTTCTGCCTTTGCTGCCAACGCCGAAAGTAACTTCTCTCTCGGTGCGGGCGTGGGCGTGGTGGAGTCTCCGTATAAACAGTACGACAACAAAGTCTACCCGGTTCCGGTTATCACCTATGAGAGTGATGACTTCTGGTTCCGTGGTTTAGGCGGCGGCTACTACCTGTGGAATGACGCGGCTGACCAACTCTCCGTGTTTGCTGCATACTCTCCGTGGAGCTTTAAGCCTGGCGATAGCGATAACAATCAGCTGCGTCAGTTGAATAAGCGTAAATCGACGGCGGTGGCGGGCCTTTCTTATATTCACAACACGGAATACGGTTTCCTGCGTACTGCGCTTGCGGGCGACGTACTGGACAACAGTAATGGTGTGACATGGGATTTGGCGTGGCTTTATCGCTATACCAACGGCGGTTTAACCCTGACGCCAGGCATCGGTGTTGAATGGAGCAGCGATAATCAGAACGAGTACTACTATGGTGTTTCTCGTGCTGAGTCTCGTCGTAGCGGCCTCGATAGCTACGATCCGGACAACGGCTGGAGCCCGTATCTGGAACTTACCGCCAGCTATCGTCTGAATGACAACTGGAGCGTTTACGGCACTGGCCGTTACACCCACCTGTCTGATGAGATCAAAGACAGCCCGATGGTTGATAAGTCCTGGGCCGGATTGTTATCTGCGGGTGTGACCTATCGCTTCTGATTGTGCGCTTTTATAGTGCAATTTGTGCATTAAAACAGGGCCATTGGCCCTGTTTTGTTTTACGGTGGTGCGTGACGTTCAGGAGGATAACATGACAGAGAAGAATGTACTTTTCGCAGGCGATATCTCACTGCCTGCCATCGGTCAGGGAACCTGGTACATGGGTGAAAATGACCGACACCGTCAAAAAGAGGTCGATGCACTGCGCGCGGGCATCGACCTTGGACTCGGATTGATCGACACCGCAGAAATGTATGCCGACGGGGGAGCCGAAGAGGTCGTGGGCGAGGCACTGCGCGGAGGGCTGCGCGATAAAGTCTACCTCGTGTCTAAGGTCTACCCGTGGAATGCCGGCGGCAAGAAAGCGATCGCCGCTTGCGAAGCCAGTTTACGGCGCCTCAATACCGATTATCTCGATTTATACCTTTTGCACTGGCGCGGAAATTTCTCGCTTGCTGAGACGGTTGAGGTGATGGAAACCCTGATTCAGCAGGGCAAAATCCGCCGCTGGGGCGTCTCGAACCTGGATTACAGCGACATGCAGGAGCTATGGCGAGTGCAAGGCGGTGATGCCTGTGTGACTGACCAGGTGCTGTACCATCTCGGATCGCGAGGTATCGAGTATGATTTGCTGCCCTGGTGCCAACAGCAGCAGATGCCGGTCATGGCCTATTGTCCGTTAGCTCAGGCCGGACGGCTGCGTGACGGATTAATGCATAATGCAGTGGTGGAGTATATCGCCCTGGCGCATAACGCCTCAGCGGCGCAAATCTTGCTGGCCTGGGTTATCAGCCATAAAGGGGTGATGGCCATTCCTAAGGCAGCAAGTGTGGCTCATGTTGAAGAAAACGCCGCTGCGTTGAAGATAACACTGAGTGGGGAAGAGTTAGCTCTGCTTGATAACGCCTTCCCGGCGCCGGGGCGGAAAACGCCGCTGGATGTGGTCTGAATCTGCGGTCAAACCCTCTCCCGTGCGGGCTGAGGAATCCCCAGAAAAAGTGAAAGGCACGATGAAGTGTGATCTACTGGTTGCGCTAACAAATCAGAAGAGACCTCATCGTGCCTTTAAAAACAGTGTGCCAGAAATTCTTTTCCTCGTCTTTACGCGGGATTCATTCTTTCCGCATTAATGTCCTCACTTCCATGGCTGTTGCGCTCTGCAACGGCGCTGAACTCACCCTGACCAGTCTCGGACGCTCCCTTCCCGGTTCCGCTCACGTCAAAAATAAAATCAAACGGGTCGACCGCGCCCTCGGTAACCCGGCCCTTCACCACGACCTTCCCCGTATCCAGCAACAACTGACTCATGCCATTATTTCCCTTATGCCGTTCTGCGTTATTGCTGTCGACTGGACCGGATGGCCTGATAAAAACTGGCATCTGCTGCGCGCCAGTCTGGTCTGTAACGGCCGCTCACTTCCCCTGATGAGTGAAGTTGTTCCGGCTGAACTCGCCCAGAACAGCGGGATACAGTGCGCCTTCCTCGACCGCCTCCATGCTGCTGTTCCGGCAGGAAAAACAGTCACGATTATTACCGATGCTGGCTTCCGGACCGACTGGTTCCGTCACATCAGTCTGCTGGGCTGGTCCTTCATTGGCCGGGTCAGAGGGCTCGTGTGCTTCCGGATGGAAGGCGATACGCGCTGGATGAAAATCAGCGACCTTCATGCCGGCGAATACCCGGTAAGAGTGGGTTATGGTGTTCTGGCCCGGAAACCCCGGACGCCCTGTTACGGTCACTTTTATCTGCAAAAACGCCCGGGCGCAGGCCGTCACGGCAAAGGGAGACTGCCAAAAACGCAGAGGGAGCACCGTCGCAGCGCACAGGAGCCGTGGCTGCTGTTCAGTAATGTGACGGGTATGGAGCCAGCACAGATAATGACGCTGTACAGTCGCCGGATGCAGATAGAGCAGAACTTCCGGGATGAAAAAAGCCCGCGCTTCGGGTTCGGGCTGAGGCTGAGCCGCAGCCAGGGCAAGGGACGTCTGGCTGTACTGAGCGTCGTGGCGGCCATGGCAAGTCTGGTGATGTGGCTGGCAGGATATCTGGCGGAGAAAAAACAGCGCCACCTGCGCTACCAGGCAAACAGTCTGAAAGACAAAAGGATCCTGTCTTATGTGAGGCTGGCGGTTGAAGTTCTGCGGCATGAGCCCGGAATACTGAGGCGGATGAATATCGTTAATGCACTGAAAACGTTAGGTAAAGAGTACAGTAATATGGTCATGGGGACCTGACCATATTACTGGGGATCTCTCAGCCCGTGCGGGAGAGGGCTCAGATGTGATTAACGCTTCACAACCTTGATCGTCTGCGCGAGGCGAGACGGATTTTCTTCCGTCGTTTTCTGCGCTTTAGTTGCGCACGCGGATTCCACACACACGAAGGTTTTGTAACCGTCGTCAGGCATATCCGCCATGCTGGCAGACAGTGCCGGACCCGGGTTCCAGCCGACCACATTGAAGTGATGATGATGAATCACTTCAATGGCGCGGTTCAGGGCACCATCATGAATGACGCTGCAGGCTTCCGGGTTGAGATAAACACGATCGGTACGGTCCGGGAAGGTTTGTACACCGTCGGTCAATGCGTCTTCTTTCGCATCGTTCACTTTATCAATAAAACGATCGCCCAGTCCGCTGACTTTCACTGCCTGAATATCACCAACATTGAAGTAGGTGTGCAGAGCCGAATGAGTCTCAAATTCCCCATGCGCTTCGAGTTCGATTTCGCAGGTTTTTCCCAGCTTAAAGCGAGCTAAAAGGGTGAAGTCGTGGGCCCAGAACTTGCGTGACTCATCGCTGCTGTGCAGTTCGAAGGTCAGGACAACGCCGTTATCATCTTCATTATGCGCTTTTAACGTCCACGGCAGGTTGCGGGCGAAACCGTGGGCGGGCAAACCTTGTTGTGCTGCCGGGCCAAACCAGGGCCAGCAAATCGGTACGCCACCACGCAGAGCGACGCCGTGCTTGAACGGCGTATTACCGCTTAACCACAGGACGTCTTCCTCGCCCTGGGGTTTCCAGGAGAGCAGATGTGCGCCCTGCAGGGCGACAGAGGCTTTAACAACGGGATGATCGACGACAATAACGTCCAGTTCATCATTGATACGGCGGGACAGAGTAGGAGTAATTTGTTCTACAACCGGGAGAGCAAAAATTGTGTTTATCATGGTGCAATCCTTCGTTAGCGTGACACTAAAAACAAAAAAGGCGACCGAGGTCGCCTTTATAGATCAGAGTCTCATCTCAACTTATTTGGAGATGTGAGCGATCAGGTCCAGAACTTTGTTGGAGTAGCCGGTTTCGTTGTCGTACCAGGATACCAGTTTCACGAAGTTGTCATTCAGTGCGATACCCGCTTTAGCATCGAACACGGAAGTGCACACTTCGCCGTTGAAATCGGTAGATACAACGTCGTCTTCGGTGTAACCCAGAACGCCTTTCATTGCGCCTTCAGAAGCCGCTTTGATTGCTTTCTTGATTTCTTCGTAAGACGCTGCTTTTTCCAGACGAACGGTCAGGTCAACAACAGAGACGTTAGGAGTAGGAACGCGGAACGCCATACCAGTCAGTTTACCGTTCAGTTCTGGCAGAACTTTACCTACTGCTTTAGCAGCACCGGTAGAAGATGGGATGATGTTCTGGGATGCGCCACGACCGCCACGCCAGTCTTTATGAGACGGGCCATCAACGGTTTTCTGCGTTGCGGTGGTCGCGTGAACAGTGGTCATCAGACCTTCGATGATGCCGAAGTTGTCGTTGATAACTTTTGCCAGCGGTGCCAGGCAGTTGGTGGTGCAGGATGCGTTAGAAACGATGTCCTGGCCTTCGTATTTGTCAAAGTTAGCGCCTTTAACAAACATCGGGGTGTTGTCTTTGGAAGGACCAGTCAGAACAACTTTTTTCGCGCCAGCAGTGATGTGCTTACGAGCAGTTTCGTCGGTCAGGAAGATACCGGTAGCTTCAGCAACAACGTCAACGCCGATTTCGTTCCACTTCAGGTTAGCCGGATCTTTTTCAGCAGTCACACGGATGGTTTTGCCGTTAACAACCAGGTGGCCGTCTTTGACTTCTACGGTGCCGTTGAAGCGGCCGTGGGTAGAGTCATATTTCAGCATGTACGCCATGTACTCTGCGTCTAACAGATCGTTGATGCCAACGATTTCGATGTCAGAACGTTCCTGAGCAGCACGGAAAACAATGCGACCGATACGGCCAAAACCGTTGATACCTACTTTGATAGTCATATATTCCACCAGCTATTTGTTAGTGAATAAAAGGTTGGCTGTAAAATTACAAAAACCTTACGCAGCGTCAAGCGGAATCGTGTCAATCATTGCGACAAATCATATTCCGCCTAACCTTTGTTCGACTGATTCGTCTCACTCTTCCCATGAGCATTCTTTCCTAATGGGGACGCCGTCCCGAATTTTAAAGGGCATGCAGGATAAAAATGTGAACAAGGTCACAATTACCCCTGCGCATTTTCGGCGCGATTAAGTTTAGAACAAAAGTGAGGGCTTCATTGTTAATGTTTTGTTAGAATCACTGATGTGTTGTACGAGTTCTTATTGCGGGATGTGAGCATATGACGACAAAATCTTCTCAGGACGATCTGAAAAAAAATCTTACAGAAATGCAGTTCTATGTGACGCAAAATCACGGCACAGAACCGCCTTTTACAGGTCGCTTATTGCATAACAAGCGTGAAGGCGTTTATCACTGTCTGGTGTGTGATGCCGCGCTGTTTCAGTCACAGACGAAATTTGACTCCGGCTGCGGTTGGCCAAGCTTTTTTGAGCCCGTCAGCGACGAGGCAATTCGCTATATCAATGATTACTCTCATGGGATGCAACGCGTGGAAATCCGTTGCGGGAAATGTGATGCGCATCTGGGCCACGTCTTCCCGGATGGTCCACAGCCCACCGGAGAGCGTTATTGTGTGAACTCCGCCTCACTCAGTTTCTCCGATGATGAAAACGGTGAGCAAATTAAAGGGTAGCGAATCGATTCAGCAATTATTCCACTGGAGCTAATTTACCATGGATCTTGATCAAGTCATTAACAGCATGACGCCAGAAATCTATCAGCGGCTTGTGACAGCGGTAGAATTAGGCAAATGGCCCGATGGCGTAGCGCTGACGCCTGAGCAAAAAGAGAACAGTTTGCAACTGGTGATGCTCTGGCAGGCAAAAAACAATACCCAAGCGCAGCACATGACCATTGATACGCAGGGTCAGATGGTGATGAAGACGAAACAGCAGCTCAAAGAAGAGTTTGGTATTGGCGCGAAGCCGATTACCACGATAAAGATCGAGTAGACCAATATTCATATCGGGCCGGAGAGCAATAGGATCTTGCTTCCGACCCGCCTTATATTTACGGTTTAATGTTTAGTGACTCGGCCAGCTGTTTTGCCAGCTCATTTTTATTATCGGCGCCATATTCCCAGAACATGGCTCCGCCAAGCCCTTTTTCTTTGATGTATTCAGCCTTGATGGCGACCGAACGTGGATTCTCGTAAGACAATGCAAAAACCGATTTTCCCTCTGTAGTGGCAATGGAAAGCCAGGGGACTTTTGCTCCATCGTCCCATTGTTCAGTAAACCGTTTCTTAGGGTCATTGAGCAATACGTTAACGATGTCGTTGTATTTGAGATAAGTATCTTTGCTAAGATCAAAACCCAGTGTTTCGAAAAGCGCCACGGTTTCTTTATCAAAATAGGGGTGGGTGACGGGATGTTTTTCAGCTTCAGTCAGACTCCAGTCAATACCTGGCTCAATAGCGCGTTTGGGTACCCGCCCATAGAAACCAATGCCGAGATTCATTTGTTCAGGCTTCACTCCCGCAGCCAGATAGTTACTCACCACATAATCAACGCTGTATTTATCGGCCTGTACAACCGTAGGCCATGCGCGTGAATCATAAAGATTCGCGTTGAAATATTGTGTTCCGTAGGCCATGTCGTAAGTCATCAGGTTGATGTAATTCAACAATGGAGCAATTGCTTTAACGTCAACCCACGTTTTCGGACTTTCGGCATTTGCGCCGACAGCAATGGTAACCAACTTATTTTGACCTAATGCCTCACGCATTTCTTTAAGCAACAATGTAAAGTTGTCGCGGTCCTCCGGTTGGCTGTCGACGGCTCCCCAGGCTCCGTTGACCGGATATTCCCAGTCCAGATCAATGCCATCAAGCCCGTATTTTTCCACGATACTCTGAGCGGAACGGATAAATATTGTCCGGCTCTCTTTTGTCGCTGCTGCTCCAGAAAACCCGCGCGCCCCCCATCCTCCGACTGAAAGCAGGACTTTCAACGTTGGGTTTTGTTTACGCAACTCAGGAAGTAAAGCGAGATCGGCATCGACTTTTGGCGATAACCAGATCTGATGCAGCTTTGCGGTATTTTTTAGTGCGCTTTGCACTTCGTCCTTTTCATCGTTGTAAATTAAGCCAAACGAGTAATTTAGATGGGTGATAAGACTAACATCCAGTTTGCGAATATCACTATCCGCACCGCCTGTTGTATCCCCTCCATTAAAATATCCGACCGACATCATGGTGGTGGCGCTCGCCATAATAGAAGTACAAAGTAGTGGCAATGCTGCCAATCTAAACATCCTTTTCATAAAAATCCTCTTTGACAATCAATTGATTAATAAAACCACGTTCGCTCCGTGGAAAAGAAAAGCTTTTGCACGCTAACACTTCCGGCATGCGAAAACCGGGAAGGTGCTCACGTCCGTCTGCTTAAAAAAATAAATTTTTCACACATGAAACTCATTCAAGAGCGCTTATGTAAATAATAAATTAAAGGAGAGGGGGGGTTATGTTTGCTCACATATTCATGCGGTGAATAATATTTATTTTATAATAAAAAAATAATTAAAGGGGGCGTCGCACAACATCCATTATTGCCTGCGATAATCGTCACATTCTGTGAACAAATATTATTTGTGTTATGCAGTAAAAATAAATTTCAGCGTGAATCATATTACATGAGGCGTTATTTATTAGACCAGGTGCCGCTTGTCTGGTCAGATTCTTAAAATTCTTTAAGCGCTGGCGTCAGGCAGTCGTCCTGAAAGCGGTCCGGCCAGCAGGCCGGACACGAAGATTACGCCTGGGTTTCCACCCAGTCCGCCAGGGTGTATAAGGTCGCGCCTTCGGCAGCCATATCCATAAACGCCTGCGCACTGTCATGGGCATTAAGATTCACGCCACGGCAGCCATCAGTAATCACGTTGACCTGATAACCGAGCTTTAACGCATCCAGCACGGTGAATTTCACGCAATAATCGGTCGCGAGACCCAGTACGGTGAGTTCAGCGATCTCGCGCTCGCGTAACCAGCCATCCAGGGCAGTTTTTTGGCGGTGTTCGTTGTCAAAAAAAGCACTGTAGCTGTCGATTTCAGGGTTTTCACCTTTACGCACAACCTCATCAATACTCTTATGATTGAGCAGGGGGTGCAGCTGTGCCCCTTCCGTGTGCTGGACGCAGTGATCGGGCCAAAAGGTTTGCGGTAAACCGTCCAGCTCACCCTGAGTAAAAGGTTCAACTCCGTGCTGGCTGGCAAAACTTCCATGGTTTGCAGGATGCCAGTCCTGGCTTGCGACGACCGGCTCGTTTCTCGCTTTGCTCCAGTCAATCAGCGCATTCGCGACATCAACAGTGCTGTCGCCTTCAGCCACGGCCAGCGCGCCCCCGGCGCAAAAATCGTTTTGCAGGTCAACGAGCAATAACGCACGCTGTTTCATATTGCTGCCCTCATTCATCCGGGGTGAGTTCACCACGCAGATTCTGCCCCATTGCTTCGCGGATGGCCGCAGCATCGAGATTCTGGCTTAACAGATAATGAAGTTTCGTCAGCGTCGCTTCGACCGTCATATCCGCACCGCCTATCACCCCGGCATGCGCCAGCGCGTTACCCGTGGCATAGCCGCCCATGTTTACCTTACCGGACATGCATTGTGTGAGATTCACCACCACGATGCCGCGATTGCTGGCTTCCTGCAACTCTTTCAGGAAATGGCCGTTCTGCGGGGCATTACCCACGCCATAGGAGCGTAAAATCAGTGCTTTTACCGGCTGTTGTAAGAAGTTACGTACCACGTCAGCGGAAATACCAGGATAAATCGTCACCACCCCAATCGGCTGCGGGGTGATCGGATGAACGGTGAGCGCACCTTTGCCCTGCGGGGCGGGTGGCGTATTCAGTCGACGAATATGAATCCCCGCCTCAAGCAGAGGGGCAAGATTCGGCGATGCAAACGCATCGAAACCATCCGCATGCGCTTTAGTGGTCCGGTTGCCACGATAAAGTCGATTATTGAAGAACAGCGTCACTTCGTTGATAGGGAAGTTAGCCGCCACATACAACGCATTCAGCAAGTTGATTTGACCATCTGAACGCAGCTCTGCCAGTGGAATTTGCGATCCGGTTACGATGACGGGCTTGCTGAGGTTCTCCAGCATAAACGACAGCGCAGAGGCGGTATACGCCATGGTGTCGGTACCGTGCAGGATCACAAAACCATCGTATTCGTCATAGTGAGCGTGGATATCGTCAGCAATGTGCTGCCAGTCCTCCGGCGTCATATCCGACGAATCCATCAGCGGATCGTATTCGTGAATAGTGAAATCTGGCATCTCCGGGCGATGGAACTCAGGCATCAGCGCCAGCTGACGTTGTAAATGGCCCGAGACCGGAACATAGCCGTGTTCAGAACGCTGCATACCGATGGTACCGCCGGTGTAAGCAACATAAATCGATTTTTTTTGCATGGTGAAAGGAACGCGTTGTCACAAAGTGGGGGGAGTATATACGCAGTGAATGATTGATGCAGCGAAAGGCAAAAGAAAAGGCGGAAGCTTTTGCCTCCGCCTTTACAGATTTTACCCAGTTCGCGTTATTTTATATTGGCGCAGGTCAGGCAAAAGGCATAGCGATTCTGTGGGTCGTTAAACGCTGCCAGTTTATCGGTTTCTGCTTTCACCTGTACTGCTGCAGTGGCAAGCGGTGCAGGAAGATAAGCCTGCAATGCCTGCGGCAACATGGCACGCACGGAACCGGACATGCCATCCATGACCTTATCAAGGAATGATGGCTCATCTTCGTACCAGTCCACGTGCCACTGTTTCAGTTTCGCCAGCTCAGCGGCCTTGGTCAGGGCGTCATCAAAATCGCCCAATCCATCGACCAGACCATTGGCTTTTGCATCCTGACCGGTCCAGACATGGCCCTGCGCGATTTTATCGATCTGCTCCGGCGTGCTGTTACGTGATTTTGCGACCAGCGTGATAAAGCGCTTGTAACCATTGTCGATACTGAGCTGCATCATCTGCTGGACTTCCGTCGGCAGCGCTTTGGTGATGCTCATATCCGCGAGCGGCGAGGTTGCCACGCCGTCGGTATGCACCCCAATCGAGTCCAGACTGTTTTCCAGCGTATTGATTACCCCAAAGATACCAATAGAACCGGTCAGCGTACTGGCGTTGGCCACAATGTAGTTGGCAGGGGTGGAAATCCAGTAACCCCCGGACGCCGCCATCCCACCCATCGACACGACAACGGGTTTGTTTGCCGCTCTCGCTGCCGCCAGCTCCGAACGAATCACTTCTGAGGCGCTGACGCTACCACCAGGGCTGTTCACTCGCAGCACAATGGCTTTCACTTTCGGATCGAGACGGGCGTCGCGGATCTGTGAGGCCGTGGTATCGCCACCCACATTGCCCGGGGTTTCCTGACCGTCCATGATAGCCCCGTTAGCGAAGATAACCGCTACGGTATCGCCAACATCACTCGCGGCTTTGAGCTGATAATCGTAGTAGCTGATGGCGCGGAAATGTTTGTCTTTATCATCCCAGCCGAACTGTTTGCTCAGCGCTTTCTCAGCGTCAGCGCTGGACCCTAACTCATCGACCAGTTTGTTATTCAACGCGTACTGACCGGTATCGCCATCTACCTTGCGCAGGCCGTCCAGAACGCCCTGAGCGCCCGGGAAGATCTGTTGCGCGGTGACCTGACGGTTAGCGGCAACCGTGTTGAGATAATTTTGCCAGAGTTCGCCAATCCAACGACTGTCAGCCTCGCGCGCCGCCGGAGACATATCATCACGAATAAATGGCTCAACCGCCGATTTATAGGTGCCGACACGGAAGACGTGTGTGGTGACTTTTAACTTCTCCAGCAGCGACTTGTAGTAAAGGCCGTTGGTGGCAAAGCCGTGAAGATCGACCACCCCTTGCGGAGAGAGCCAGATCTTATTGGCGAAGCTCGCCAGGTAATATTGCCCCTGGCTGTAGTTATCGCCCACGGCATAGACCGGTTTACCGCTGTCGCGGAATTCACGCAGTGCTTTACCGATGTACTGCATTGAGGGTTGATCCGCGCCGGCAAAGTTTTTCAGATCCAGCACAATACCCGTGATATTGCGGTCGGCCTGCGCCTGGCGGATGGTGTCGACGATGTCGAACAGTGAGTTTTCCTGTAAACGGTCAGAGCTGGCCCCAAAGAACTGTCGTCCCAGCGCGCCCAGACGGTTGCTGGTCGTCGGTTTATCGACCACCACACCGGTGATGTCCATCAGCAGCGCACCTCGGCTGCTGTGTTCGGCCTTGCTATCGCTGAACTGCATCCATACGCCAGCAACCACCAGCACCAGTAAAACAAAGAATAAGTTGAGTACCAGATTGCGGATAAAATTCAGCAATCGCCAGGTCCACTTAAAAAAACCGGCAATAATGCGCCAAAGGGTTCGCATGCATTCTCCCTGATAAGTAATGTCTCCCGCTGCCCTGAGCGGGGAGTGTGGTTATCCTAATTACCCTGCGGCCTAAAGTCAGCAGGAATCGCCGTCGGTGCTGTAACAAATTCTGTGCTCGTGTTAATTTTAGGAACAAATTTCAATACAGGAGTTTAACTAATGGATGCACTTGAACTGCTCGTCAACCGTCGCAGTGCTTCCCGGTTGGCTGAACCGGCCCCGGCAGGCGAACAACTGGAAAATATTCTGCGTGCGGGTATGCGCGCGCCGGATCACGGCACCCTACAGCCCTGGCAGTTTTTCCTGATTGAAGGGGAAGGGCGCGACCGCTTCAGCCAGACGCTGGAAACCGCCGCCGTGGACGCCGGGCTTGATGAAAAAGCCCAGGAAAAATCCCGCACTTCACCGTTCCGTGCGCCGCTGATCATCGCCGTGGTGGCGAAATGCGTAGAAAACCACAAAGTGCCGGAATGGGAGCAACTGCTCTCCGCAGGATGTGCGGTGATGGCAATGCAAATGGCTGCGCTGGCGCAGGGCTTTAACGGTATCTGGCGAACCGGTCCGCTCACCGACAGTCCGATTGTGCGCAAAGCCTTCGACTGCCGTGCGCAGGATCAAATCGTCGGCTTCCTGTACATGGGGACGCCGCAGTTGAAAGCCTCCACCACGGTCAGCGTACCCGATACCACGCCGTTCGTGCGTCATTTCTGACCCCCGCCTGATAAACTGTCTGGATTGTGAGCGAACTGCCGCAATTCGGACAGTCTCGCTTATCACATCGAACTTTGAGCGTTACCATAGCCGGATTGTCCTGACAGGAGATGTCCATGAACGAAAACGGTATTCGTCTGACCCAATACAGCCACGGAGCAGGTTGTGGTTGTAAAATTTCCCCCAAAGTGCTCGATACTATTCTGCACAGCGAACAGGCGAAGTTTCTCGACCCGAACCTGCTTGTGGGTAACGAAACCCGCGATGATGCTGCGGTCTACGATTTAGGCAACGGGACCTGTGTTATCAGCACCACCGACTTCTTTATGCCCATTGTGGATAACCCATTCGATTTCGGCCGCATTGCGGCGACAAACGCCATCAGCGATATCTTCGCTATGGGCGGCAAACCCATCATGGCGATAGCAATCCTGGGCTGGCCTGTTAATACCCTGGCCCCGGAAATTGCCCGTGAAGTGATTGAAGGTGGTCGTCATGCCTGCCAACTGGCAGGCATTGCGCTGGCTGGCGGTCACTCCATCGATGCCCCGGAACCCATTTTTGGCCTCGCGGTGACCGGCGTCGTGCCCACCGAGCGGGTGAAGAAAAACAGTACCGCGCAGGCGGGGTGCAGACTGTTCCTGACCAAGCCGTTGGGCATTGGCGTGCTCACCACGGCGGAGAAAAAATCGCTGCTTAAGCCAGAACACCAGGGACTCGCAACCGAAGTGATGTGTCAGATGAACCTTGCGGGCGCGGCATTTGCCGGTATCAACGGCGTGAAGGCGATGACCGACGTCACCGGTTTTGGTCTGTTAGGCCACCTGAGTGAAATGTGCCAGGGGGCGGGCGTTCAGGCGCAGGTCTGGTATCAGGACGTCCCCAAACTGCCGGCGGTGGAAGAGTACATCGCGCTTGGCGCAGTGCCGGGCGGCACCCAGCGTAACTTTGCCAGCTATGGTCATCTGATGGGCGACATGCCTGCTGCGGTGCGCGATCTGTTGTGCGATCCGCAAACCTCCGGCGGTTTACTGCTTGCGGTTGCCCCGGAAGCCGAAAGTGATGTCTATGCCACTGCCGCAGAATTTGGCATTACCCTCGCCCCAGTGGGCGAACTGGTTACGGCTCGTGCCGGTCGTCCGATGATTGAGATCCGTTAAGTCGATGCGGTTGTTTATTGCGGAAAAACCCAGTCTTGGCCGCGCCATTGCCGATGTGCTGCCTAAGCCACATCGCAAAGGCGACGGCTATATTGAGTGCGGAAACGGACAGGTAGTGACCTGGTGTATTGGCCATTTACTCGAGCAGGCGCAGCCGGATGTGTATGACAGCCGCTATGCCCGCTGGAATCTAGCCGACTTGCCGATCGTGCCGGAAAAATGGCGACTTCAGCCACGGCCTTCTGTGACCAAGCAGATTAATGTCATCAAGCGCCTGCTGGCTGAGGCCACGGAGGTGGTCCACGCAGGCGACCCGGACAGGGAAGGCCAGTTGCTGGTGGACGAGGTGATTGATTATCTCGAACTGCCCGCCGATAAACGCCAACAGGTGCAACGCTGCCTGATAAACGATCTCAACCCGCAGGCCGTTGAACGGGCGATTTCGCGCTTACGTTCCAACAGTGAGTTCGTGCCGCTGTGCGTGTCTGCCCTTGCGCGTGCCCGCGCTGACTGGTTGTACGGCATCAACATGACCCGCGCTTACACGCTGCTGGGGCGTAATGCCGGTTACCAGGGCGTCTTGTCCGTTGGGCGGGTGCAGACGCCGCTGCTGGGACTGGTGGTGCGTCGTGACGAAGAGATTGAAAACTTCGTGGCGAAAGACTTCTTTGAAGTTAAGGCGCATATCATTACCCCGGCGGGAGAGCGTTTTACCGCTCTCTGGCAGCCGAGTGAGGCCTGTGAGCCTTATCAGGACGAAGAGGGGCGGCTGCTGCACCGTCCGCTCGCCGATCACGTGGTCACCCGCATCGCCGGGCAGCCTGCGAACGTCACGGGGTATAATGATAAACGGGAATCAGAACCGGCGCCGCTGCCTTTCTCACTCTCAGCGTTACAGATTGAAGCCGCCAAACGCTATGGACTAAGTGCGCAGAACGTGCTGGATATCTGCCAGAAGTTATATGAAACCCACAAGCTGATTACCTATCCACGTTCCGACTGCCGCTACCTGCCGGAAGAGCATTACGCCGGGCGGCACGCCGTCATGAACGCGATAGGCGCACATACAGGTTTGCTGCCGCAGCCGGTAGTGAACCCCGATTTGCGCAACCGAAGCTGGGATGACAAAAAAGTCGATGCCCATCATGCGATTATCCCGACAGCACGTGCCTCAAAGGTCAATCTGACCCACAGCGAAGCCGACGTTTACGCGCTCATCGCGCGTCAGTATTTGCTGCAATTCTGCCCCGACGCGGTGTTCCGTAAATGCCAGATCGACCTGGACATCGCCAACGGCAAATTTGTGGCCAAAGCGCGCTTTCTCGCTGAAGCGGGCTGGCGGACGCTGCTTGGGGGGAAAGAGCGTGATGAAGAGAACGATGGCACGCCGCTGCCGGTAGTTGCCAAAGGCGATGAACTGCTCTGCGAGAAGGGGGAGGTGGTTGAGCGGCAAACGCAGCCGCCACGCCATTTTACCGATGCGACCTTGCTCTCAGCGATGACAGGTATTGCGCGTTTTGTGCAGGATAAAGATCTGAAGAAAATCCTCCGTGCAACCGACGGTCTTGGAACCGAGGCAACCCGTGCGGGCATTATTGAACTGCTGTTTAAGCGCGGTTTCCTGAATAAAAAGGGGCGTTATATTCTGTCGACTGACGCCGGACGGGCATTGATTCACTCTTTGCCGGAAATGGCGGGCAGACCGGACATGACCGCCCATTGGGAGTCGGTGTTGACGCAAATCAGCGAAAAGCAGTGTCGTTATCAGGACTTTATGCAGCCGCTGGTTGGCACATTGCACGAGTTGATCCAACAAGCGCGTAATACGCCGGTACAACGTTTCCGTGGCATTGTTGCGCCTGGCGGAGGGAAGAAAAAGGCCGCAGGTAAGCGTACCGGGCGTAAACCGCGCGCAAATGATGCCTCCACTCCACCGGCTGCGGGCTGAGGATTTTGTTGCGCACGCATCCGTGAAATTGCCCAAAAATGGCGTAAAATTGCCCAATTCGCAGGAAGACGTGATCCTGTCGTCTTCCTGTCACAGACAAACAGGATTATGATGCGCGCGAACACAGACCATTTAGTAGCAGGACTGGAAAATGAGCGAGCAAAAATCCGTAGAAAATAGTGTTGTAAAAATCCCCACCCCGTTGCGCAACGCGCGAGCCGAAAGCCACGACAAACTGTTTAACGAGCTCACCGCAGATGAGCAAATCGCTATCATTCTTAAACGCCATCGGGAAATCGTCTCCTCGCTGGTTTCACGAGCATGAAATAAAAAGGCCCGGTGCGCAATGCACACCAGGCCTGATAATGTCTGGCCGGGGAGCGTTGAGCCACCCGGCTTTAATTTTTAAATAAGCCCCTGACCAATCATCGCATCGGCCACTTTCACGAAGCCCGCAATGTTTGCGCCCTGAACATAGTTCGTCTGCTTCGCTTCGCCACCGTACTCCACGCACGAATGATGAATATCCAGCATGATGTGGTGCAGACGCGCATCCACTTTTTCTGCTTTCCAGCCAAAACGGGCGGCGTTTTGCGCCATTTCCAGACCGGACGTGGCGACACCGCCGGCGTTTGCGGCTTTACCCGGCGCAAACAAGACGCCCGCTTCCAGGAACAGATCCGTTGCGGCAATAGTGGTAGGCATGTTTGCCCCTTCGGCTACGGCTTTTACGCCGTTGGCAATAAGCTGACGCGCGGCTTCCACATCCAGTTCGTTCTGGGTAGCGCACGGCAAGGCGACGTCAACCGGCACCGACCACGGTTGCTGACCTTCGAGATACTGCAGGCCAAACTCGCGCGCATAATCCGCCACACGGCCGTGCTGCTGCTCTTTAATTTCAATCAGACGCGCCAGCTTCTCTGGAGTGAAACCGGCTTCATCAACCACCGTACCGCTGGAGTCAGAGGCGGTAATGACACGTGCACCTAATTCCATCGCTTTTTCGATAGCGTACTGGGCCACGTTGCCGGAACCGGAGACCGAGACGCGCAGCCCTTCAAAGCTCAGACCATGGCGTTTTAGCATCGCCTGGGTGAAGTAGACCAGACCGTAACCGGTTGCTTCCGGGCGAATCAGACTGCCGCCAAAAGAGAGACCTTTACCGGTGAACACGCAGGCATTATTGTTCGAGAGCTTTTTCATCATCCCGGCCATAAAGCCCACTTCACGTGCGCCAACACCCATGTCACCCGCAGGCACGTCGGTATCAGGACCCAAATGACGATACAGCTCGGTCATCAAAGACTGGCAGAAACGCATCACTTCGGCGTCACTTTTCCCTTTCGGATCGAAATCGCTACCGCCTTTACCACCGCCCATTGGCAGCGTGGTCAGGGCATTTTTGAACGTCTGCTCAAAGCCAAGGAATTTCAGAATCGACAGGTTAACGGAAGGGTGGAAGCGCATGCCGCCTTTATAAGGACCGATGGCGGAGCTGAACTGTACGCGCCATGCACGGTTAACCTGCACCTGGTTTTTATCGTCGACCCACACCACACGGAACTGAATCACACGCTCGGGCTCGACCAGTCTTTCCAGAAGAGAGAGCTTTCGATAACGCGGGTTTTGTTCAAGGAAAGGCCACAGAGTGGTCATGACTTCACGGACGGCTTGAGCGAATTCGGTCTGGTGCGGATCGCGCTTTTGAACGTGGGAAAGGAACGATTCAAGAGTGCATGTCTGTTCCATAGATATAAGGGCCTCTTATGCTAGATGTTGGATGTTATGTTTTTATGGCAGCCAAAATTTCAGCGGTTTTCGACTATAACATCCGCAATATGACGTTAAGCAAGAAAAAATCGCGCGGGCGTATGAAATTAATAATTCCCGTTTCGTCATAATAAAAAACGATGACGTAAGAAACTGCTGCTGAGAAATAGAGATCCGTTATAGTAGTTAAAGGATTAATTCAGGAAGAAAATGTCATGAAGCGTGTGCAATGGGTGTTGGTCGGTTTATTCATGGTGGCATCGGCAGGCGTGCAGGCTGACAGGCGGATTTCGCCTGATGTGCAGGTCAATGTGCCGTCTGAAGTGTTTACCTCTGGCGGGCAGCAAAATTCACAGCCCTGCAATCAGTGTTGTATTTATGAAGGGCAAACGTATTCAGAAGGTGCGGTCATCAAAACTGAAGGCGTATTACTGCAATGCCAGCGTGACGAGCGCACCCTTTCCACCAATCCACTTATCTGGCGGCGCGTAAAACCTTAAATGCTTCCAGTAGAGGGATGTCGGCCGGGGCGAGGGGCCAGTTCAGCGCCTCGTCGGGCAGACACCAGACCAGCGCAGTGTGATGGTGGCGGGTAAGCGTACCGGTGAACGCAGGCACATGCCAGGCGTGCAGATGTATGATGCGCCCGGCCACGTCGCGCTGGTGACTGGCAACGTATTCTCCCGGTGTCGCCTCAATACCTAACTCTTCGCGCAATTCCCGAATCAGGGCCTGCGGTTGCGTTTCACCGGGCTCAACTTTCCCTCCGGCAAACTCCCATAAGCCCGGCTGATCTCCCTGTTCAGGACGTTGTGCCAGCAGAATTTTGCCGTCGCGTTCAATGATGGCCGCGACGACGTCAATCATCTTTTGCATGTTTCTCCTTATTTATAAAACTGGCTCCACTCGAACCAACCGCCATCATAGACGGCGATGCGCGGCCAGCCCATTGCCCGGGCGCACATAAAGGCCAGAGACGCGCGCCAGCCGGTGCCGCAATAAAAGGCGACGTCCTGTTCCAGCGTAATGTTTTGTGCCTGCCACATTGCGGTTATCTCTTCTGCACTGCGCAGCGTCCCGTCGGGGTTAAGAAAATCCTGCATGCCGTTCTTGCCTTGACCGGCATGACCCCAGCGGGCACCGGGAATGTCGCCTTTTGCGGAAATATACGCGTAACCACTCACCTGCCCGCTGTGTTCCTGCCAGCTGCGAATACTCACCAGGGCAGCATCTTCACGTTGCAGCATGCCTTGCGCCTGGACTCTGTTGATCAACAATTTCGGCTGAGCGGGAACAGGCATGCCAAAGTCTGCTGGCGAGGAGGTGGCAGGCGCCCCGGCGTGTTGCCAGCAAAATGCATCCACACGTGGGTTGCCGTCGAGCAGACGCACATCCTCTACCCCCGCATAAAGCAGAATGTGGGCCGCGCGGGCTGTAGCCAGCAGGTTATGACCATACAGGATCACGGGGGTATCAGAACGAATAGCTTGCGCCTCCAGAACTGACCGCAGCTGTAAGGGCGGCACAACATTCCACAATGGACCGGACTCCAGTTGACGGATATCCAGGTAAGCGGTCCCCGGAATATGAACGCAGGCGTTTATCTCCCCCGTGATGACCTCTATGACGTGCCATTCACCGGCGGGTTTTGCCGCGACGGGTTTGCCGTGCATAAGCTGGTGCAGCCACTGCAAAGGGACCCGTTGCCGGAAGCCGGGCAGTGATACCAGACGAGAGGGTTCAGTCAGGGCGTCGCTGAGGATAAATGCAGCATTGAGGCCTGACTGTCTGAGGCGCTCTGCCACGCGCTCACACCCCTCGCCATAAAACGCAATAACGCTGTTCGGTGTCAGGCCCCGGGAAGCGGACCAGGCCAGTAACGCCTCATCATCCATTTTATCCAGCCAGTCGCTCGCAAGATGCCAGGCTCCGGGTTCGTGACCAGACGTTCCCGTGAGGCCCATAGGCCAGCCGTTAAAAAGCGCGCTGTTGCGGGTGTCGATGAGAACGCCTTGTTGCTGTTGAACCTGACGTAAGGTGAGGGGCAGGGCCATTGTGGCGCCTCATTGAGACGCGGCAATCGAATGACTGCCGCGAGGTGAGAGGGATATTAGTCGACCTTGAAGGTTGCCCATACCGGGGCATGGTCGGATGGTTTTTCCATCCCGCGAATCTCATAATCGATGCCGGTTGCGATGCAGCGCTCTGCCAGCGGTGCGCTTGCCAGCAGCAGGTCTATGCGCAGTCCACGGTTATCGTCAAAACCTTTTGAGCGGTAATCAAACCAGGAGAAGCGTTCATTGTTGTCCGGGTTGGCAGCGCGCCAGGTGTCCACCAGCCCCCAGTTGATCAGACGGTCCATCCATTCACGTTCTTCCGGCAGGAATGAGCATTTACCGGTACGCAACCAGCGCTTACGGTTATCTTCACCAATGCCGATATCCAGATCGGTGGGGCTGATGTTGACATCTCCCATGATCAGCACTGGGTTATCTTTCTTCAGTTCGGTTTCAACGTAGTTTTGCAGGTCCTGGTAAAACTTCTCTTTAGCCGGGAACTTCGTCGGGTGGTCGCGGCTCTCGCCCTGTGGGAAGTAACCATTGATGACAGTGATATTTCCCAGCGGGGAGGGGATCTCCGCCATGATGATGCGACGCTGCGCTTCTTCACCGTCGTCCGGGAAACCACGGCGAACGGAAATTGGCGTGGCTTTGGTCAACAGCGCAACACCGTAATGACCTTTTTGCCCGTGATAGAAGACGTTGTAACCCAGTTTGGCAACGTCTTCGAGCGGGAACATGTCGTCATGGACTTTCGTCTCCTGCAGGCCAATGACGTCAGGCTGATGCTGTTCGACAATCGCTTCCAGTTGATGAGGACGTGCTCGCAGGCCGTTGATATTAAAAGAGACAAATTTCATGGTCGCCGCCAGATTGCTGAGGGAATGTGGCGGGAATGTTAGCAGAAAAGGGTGGGTCGGGCCACGGATCTATAGCCAGTCATCTGAGGCTGTTAAATCCTTACCGCGGCAACGGTCGTTACCCTGCCGTCAAAAAAGAATTTCAGTTTGCCCTCACCAGTGATGTATCAACGGCGGTGTCTGTCACTTTTGAAGGCGATTCGCTTAGCGGTACCGATAACGTTCTCAATAATGCCTACTCTGGTAACGACAATATCTGCGTACAAATGCTTTTTAATGACAATACACCAGTAAAACTGGAGATCAAAAACCCGGTGATATCCAGCGCCCAGGAACATGTAATACTCAAATTCAACGCATGTTAGTCAACGTTGTAATACAGTTGGGTAACGTCATTGAGCGGAAACATCTCGTCATGGATATTCGTCTCCCGCAGGCTGATGCTACCCGGCAATGGCTTCAAGCTGATGATGTTTTGCTTATAGGTCGTTAATATTATTAATTTTCGCCGTCAGATTGCTGAGGAAAGGTAGCGGAAGTTTTAGTAGAAGGGGGGCGGCTATGTATTTTGTTGCTAATAACGCGTTTGCAAATCTAAAAGTTATCAAGGTTGAAGTGTTGCCGATATATTTTTTTGAGTGCCGCAGTTTAATAAATTAAACTCATGTGGTGTTAATTGCTCCATGAGTGGAAATATATTTTGTTTTTCTTTTTAGTTAGTCTTTTTCTGGTGGATGAAATTCATTGTGACTGTGTTACTTGTTGATTTTACTATTAAAACACAATCGATAATAATCGGTAATTTGATTTTTATATTTATTTCATTCAGTCTACACGTCTGCCCATGATCTAATATCATTTATTAGCCTCGTTATTGTATTAAACTCTTGCCATAAACTTTGCAGGCGATAATAAGTTTTGTCGGGATTTGATATTTGGCGAGGGGTTGTGTGATGAAAGGGATATTCATTTTTTTAAAAGTACTACTAATTACTTTTTTACTTACGCCAGTAAGCGCCTTGGCCCTGGATTGTGATCCTACCCCCGGTAGTAGTTTTACTTTGAATAACGCCCCTCAGTATGTAATCAATCAGCAGGTTTCAATTGGCCCAATTGACAAAAATACCCTACAAATAGAAGTTGCGGATCTGAATAAAATAATAAAATGCACTGGTGGTGCAGGTAATTTTTACCGCAATGCGTTCAAGGTCGATGGTAGTGGGTTAACATTGTCATCTACACGTGTAGAGCAACTGGGTTTTGGATTATATTTAAACGACGAAAATGGAGTGACTCATACAGCACCAGCAAATAATGTCTGCGTGGCGCCAGATGTAAACTGTAATTATAATTATGCTGATACTAATAATAACCCCATTCCATTTTATGGTAAAGTCCTGTTAAAGAGAGCATCTGGCGCTGGTAACTGGAGCTCAGATGATAAAATACCAGCTGGGACTGAAATTGCGCGATTACAAACCTATTATAGATCTCAGACAGTTTGGTATCCTAGTCTCACATGGATATTCATCCTTAAAGATGATCTTGTTCCTCCCGATTATACCTGCAATATCACCCAATACGATAAAAGCGTCACATTACCAAATGTCAGCCGTACTGCTTTACAGAGCCACGGCAACGGTCGTTACCCCGATGTTAAAAAGGAGTTTCAGTTTGCGCTTAACTGTGACGCCTCAACGGCGGTGTCTGTCACTTTTGAAGGCGATGTGCTGAGCGGCACCGATAATGTTCTCAAAAATGCCTACTCTGGTAACGACAATATCGGCGTACAAATGCTTTTTAGTGACAATACGCCGGTGAAACTGGAGACCAAATACCCGGTGATATCCAGCGCCCAGGAAAATGAAATACTCAAACTTAACGCTTATTACTATTACAAAGGGGGTGATGTTGGCGCTGGACCCATCAAAGCCAACACCACGTTTATGTTTGATTATCAGTAAACCTCCCCCTCGCTTTTATTGGTAGCTGATTCACCGTGGCCAGCACTACTCACCTTTTCTGGAGCACGTCTCTGCCCCAGAAAAGGGCATTTCGCCCCAAAATGCAGCGCTCATCATCGATAAATTTCGCAGACGATCACAGATCCAGAATTATATTTCCCTTGTGCATAATATTTCTTTTTTATCCCGCCATTAATCACTCGCTTGCTAAAATTATTCACTTTTTATGCATTATATGTGAATAGCGACAGGTTTTAAGTTATTGATATTTCGTGTTCACCTTCGATTTATGCATTTTCAAGGCTGGCTGGCATGCCTTGTGCAATATACATTTACAGCGTGAATACTCATATTTATTAACAAATAAACAACCAATCATTTACCGGAAGAGGTCGCTATGTCTCACTCAATTACGCGTGAAAATTTTGATGAATGGATGATGCCCGTTTACGCGCCAGCGCCTTTTATTCCGGTTCGCGGCGAAGGCTCGCGGTTATGGGATCAGCAGGGCAAAGAGTATATCGACTTTGCCGGCGGAATTGCGGTGAATGCCTTGGGGCATGCACACCCGACCTTGTGCAAGGTGCTGAACGAGCAGGCTTCACGCTTCTGGCATACCGGTAACGGTTATACCAATGAACCGGCTCTGCGTCTGGCAAAACGCCTGGTTGATGCCACCTTCGCCGATCGCGTCTTTTTCTGTAATTCTGGCGCAGAGGCCAACGAAGCCGCCCTCAAGCTGGCGCGTAAATATGCTCATGACCACGCGGGCCCGCAAAAGAGCGGCATTGTCGCGTTCAAAAATGCGTTTCATGGCCGCACGCTTTTCACCGTCAGTGCGGGCGGGCAACCGGCATACTCAAAAGATTTCGCCCCATTACCTCCTGAGATTCAGCACGCCCAGTACAACGATCTTGCTTCTGCCAGCGCGCTGATTAATGACAACACCTGTGCGGTGATCGTTGAGCCCATGCAGGGAGAAGGGGGCGTGGTTCCCGCGCACAAAGCGTTCCTGCAGGGGCTGCGAGAATTATGCGACAGGCACAATGCGCTGTTGATTTTTGATGAGGTGCAGACCGGGGTCGGGCGTACCGGTGAGCTTTATGCCTATATGCACTATGGCGTGACGCCAGATGTTCTGAGTACCGCGAAGGCACTCGGCGGCGGCTTCCCTGTCGCTGCCATGTTAGCGACAGAAAAATGTGCCAGCGTGATGACGGTTGGCACGCACGGCACCACCTACGGCGGGAACCCGCTGGCGTCTGCAGTAGCGGGTGCGGTACTGGATATGGTTAACACTCCAGACATGCTGAATGGCGTGAAGCAGCGTCATGCATGGTTTACCGAACAACTGCAGGCCATAAATAGCCGTTTAAACCTGTTTCAGGAAATTCGTGGTTTGGGTTTGCTGATCGGCTGTGAGCTTAAAGCGGAATATGCTGGTAAAGCGAAACAGATTTCTCAGCTCGCGGCGACGGAAGGGGTCATGGTGCTGATTGCCGGGGGCAATGTCATGCGCTTTGCGCCTGCGCTCAACATTACCCAGGATGAGGTCTCGCGTGGTCTGGCACGTTTCGCCACCGCCTGCGATAAATTCCTTGCGGGGTGCCCATCATGATGGTCATCCGTCCTGTCGAACGCACGGATTTGCCCGCACTGATGGCGCTGGCCGGGAAAACCGGCGGTGGCCTGACGTCACTCCCGGTGGATGAAGCCACGCTTTCAGAGCGCATCGAACGGGCCCTGAAAACCTGGCAGGGCGAATTGCCGAAAAGTGAACAGGGTTACGTTTTTGTGCTGGAGTCCGTTGAGCGCGGTGAGGTTGCCGGTATCTGTGCGATAGAGGTGGCCGTGGGGCTTAACGATCCCTGGTATAACTACCGGGTCGGTACGCTGGTGCACGCGTCGAAAGAGCTGAATGTCTATAATGCCTTACCCACGCTGTTTCTCAGTAACGATCATACCGGCAGCAGTGAACTTTGTACGCTGTTCCTCGACCCGGCGTGGCGTAAAGAGGGGAATGGCTACCTGCTGTCTAAGTCGCGTTTTCTGTTTATGGCTGCCTTTCGCGACCGCTTTAATGAAAAAGTGGTCGCAGAAATGCGCGGTGTTATTGATGAAACCGGCTATTCCCCCTTCTGGGACAGCCTGGGCAAGCGTTTTTTCTCCATGGAATTCAGTCGTGCCGATTACCTGTGCGGCACCGGGCAAAAGGCATTTATCGCTGAGCTGATGCCTAAGCACCCCATCTATACCGATTTTCTCTCCCCTGAGGCACAAGCGGCCATTGGCGAAGTGCATCCGCAAACGGCACCTGCCCGGGCGGTGCTGGAAAAAGAGGGGTTTCGCTATCGTAACTATGTCGACATTTTCGATGGCGGCCCAACGCTGGAATGCGACATAGATCATGTCAGGGCGATCCGCAAAAGCCGACTGGTGGAGGTCGTTGAGGGGCAAAGCGCGCCCGGAGAATGGCCTGCCTGTATTGTGGCTAACGAGCAGTATCACCAGTTCAGAGCCATGCTTATCAATGTGGACCCGAATATCGAGCGGCTGGTGCTGAGCGCCGCACAACTTGATGCACTGAAATGCAAAGCCGGTGATCCCGTACGTCTGGTTCGCCTGTGCGCAGAGGAGAAAAAATCATGAACCAATGGATAAATGGCGAGTGGGTTGCGGGTCAGGGCGCGCGTCGAATCAAAACCAATCCGGTCACGCATGAAGCGTTATGGCACGGGTATGATGCCAGTGCCGCTCAGGTTGATGCAGCGTATCAGGCCGCGCGCGCGGCATTCCCGGCGTGGGCAAAGTACGGCTTTACTCAGCGCCAAAGTATTGTCGAAAAATTTGCCGCCTTGCTGGAGGCCAACAGAACTGCGCTGACGGAAGTGATTGCGCGTGAAACCGGCAAGCCGCGCTGGGAAGCGACCACCGAAGTCACCGCGATGATGAATAAGGCCACCATTTCAGTCAAAGCGTATCACGCGCGCACGGGGGTTCATCATACCGATATGCCGGATGGCGCGGCGACGCTTCGCCACCGCCCGCATGGCGTACTGGCCGTATTTGGCCCTTATAACTTCCCCGGTCACTTGCCCAATGGGCACATTATTCCGGCGCTATTGGCGGGGAACACCCTGATATTCAAACCCAGCGAGTTGACGCCGTGGACAGGTGAAACGGTGATGAAATTATGGGAGCAGGCCGGGTTACCGCCGGGTGTGCTTAATCTGGTGCAGGGCGGACGGGAAACCGGTCAGGCGCTGAGTGCGCTGCCCGGCATCGACGGTCTCCTGTTTACCGGCAGCGTGGGCACGGGGTATCAGCTTCATCGTCAACTCGCCGGGCAGCCGGAGAAAATTCTGGCACTGGAAATGGGCGGCAATAATCCGTTAATTGTGGACGATCCGGCGGATATTGATGCAGCCGTCCATCTGACAATTCAGTCTGCCTTTATCACAGCGGGGCAGCGCTGTACCTGCGCCAGACGTCTGTTGGTCAAACGTGGCGAGGCGGGAGATGCGTTTCTTGCGAGACTCACCGAGGTGTCGGCAACACTGATACCTGGCAGTTGGGATGCGGAGCCGCAGCCGTTTTTCGGGGGGCTTACCTCGGTACAGGCCGCACTGCAGGTCTATGAGGCATGGCAGGCCCACGTTGAGCGTGGTGGGAAAACGTTACTTGAACCACGGCTGCTGCAGGCGGGCACTTCGCTGCTCAGCCCCGGTATTGTCGACATGACCGGGGTGCAAAGCGTGCCAGATGAAGAGGTGTTTGGCCCGCTGTTGTGCGTCTGGCGTTATGACGAATTTGATGAAGCCGTCATGCTTGCCAATAGCACGCGTTATGGTCTGGCCTGCGGATTAATCTCGCCTGAGCGAGACCGTTTCGACCAGCTCCTTCTCGAAGCCCGCGCTGGCATTGTGAACTGGAATAAACCGCTGACTGGGGCTGCCAGTACCGCGCCGTTTGGCGGCATCGGTGCCTCTGGTAATCATCGACCCAGCGCCTGGTATGCGGCCGATTACTGCGCCTGGCCGATGGCCAGTCTCGAAACCCCTGAACTGGTCTTACCGGCCACGCTCAGTCCGGGTCTGGACTTCAGCCGGGAGAATACTCTATGAAAGCGCGGGAGGTGAATTTTGATGGTCTGGTCGGCCCAACTCACCACTACGCCGGGCTGTCATTTGGTAATGAAGCGTCGACAAAACACCGCGATAACCTTTCTAACCCTCGTCTGGCGGCAAAACAGGGTTTGCTGAAAATGAAGGCGCTTTCCGACGCCGGTTTCCCCCAGGCGGTGATCCCGCCGCAGGAACGCCCCCACGTGAATGTGCTGCGTCAGCTCGGTTTTAGCGGCAGTGATGAGCACGTTGTAGAAAAAGCGGCCACCCAGGCACCGCAATTGCTTTCAGCCGTGAGTTCGGCTTCACCGATGTGGGTCGCCAATGCGGCGACGGTGTGCCCCTCTGCGGATGCGCTGGACGGTAAAGTGCATCTGACCGTCGCCAACCTGAATAATAAGTTTCATCGTTCGATTGAAGCCCCCACCACCGAAGCGGTGCTGCGGGCCATTTTTAGTGATAGCCGGACGTTTTCTGTGCATTCCGCGTTGCCTCAGGTGGCGATGCTGGGCGACGAAGGTGCGGCGAACCATAACCGATTGGGTGGTGAGTACGGCGACCCTGGGGTGCAGATGTTTGTTTACGGGCGCGAAGAGGGGGGCAGTGCGGCGCCGGGGCGGTATCCGGCGAGACAAACTCTGGAGGCCAGTCAGGCCATCGCAAGACTTAATCAGGTCAATCCACGGCAGGTGGTATTCGCGCAGCAAAACCCTGCGGTGATCGATCAGGGTGTTTTCCATAATGACGTTATCGCCGTTTCAAACCGGCAGGTGCTTTTCTGCCATGAACTGGCGTTCGTGCAACAGCAAAGTTTACTGGCGAACCTGCGTGCGCGCGTCCCCGGTTTTATGGCGCTGGAAGTGCCTGATGCGGAGGTATCCGTCGCGGATGCGGTTGAAACCTACCTTTTCAACAGCCAACTGCTGAGCCGTGAAGATGGCAGCATGATGCTGGTGTTGCCACAGGAGTCGCGCGAACATCCCGGCGTCTGGCGCTACCTGAATAGCCTGCTTGCCCAGGATAATCCCATCAGCGAACTCAACGTGTTCGATTTACGTGAAAGCATGTCCAATGGAGGCGGCCCGGCCTGCTTACGCCTGCGCGTGGTGCTCACCGAGGCGGAGCAGCGAGCCGTGAATCCGGCGGTCATGATGAACGACGCGTTATTTCATGCCCTTGACGCCTGGGTTGACCGTTACTATCGCGATAGATTGCAGCAAAGCGATCTGGCCGACCCGCTGTTACTACGGGAAAGCCGGGAAGCACTCGATAGCCTTACGCAGCTTTTGCGGCTGGGGTCCGTTTACCCCTTCCAGTTGTAACAGGAGGTTGTATGGATAATTTTCTCGCGATGACATTATCGGGTGAGATGCCGCACAAGCCGGTAGGGGAAGCGGGAGGGATCCATTGGCACTGGCATGAGCAGGGCATACTGGAACTCATTCCTGCAAAACCGTTAAAACGGGCATTGGTCATATCCTGTGCGGTTCACGGTAATGAAACGGCCCCGGTAGAAATGGTGGATACGTTGCTGGAAAACCTGCTCGATGGGACGCTCAGGCTAAGCTGGCGCTTGCTGATCATTATCGGCAATCCACAGGCGCTGGCGCAAAATAAACGTTACCTGCACAGCGACCTCAATCGTATGTTTGGTGGGCGCTGGCGGCAGTTCGCCGCCAGCGACGAAACCGTCCGTGCGGCGCAGCTGGAGCGTGCCGTTACGCACTTTTTTAACGATGATGATGAACAACGCTGGCACCTGGATATGCATACGGCCATTCGCGGCTCGCACCATGTGCGGTTTGGCGTGCTGCCCGCACGCAGTGAACTCTGGGATGAAATGTATCTGAAATGGTTAGGCGATGCGGGGCTGGAGGCGCTGGTGTTTCATCAGACGCCTGCGGGCACATTCAGCCATTACACCAGCGAGGAGTTCGACGCGCTGGCCTGCACCCTTGAGCTGGGCAAAGCACTGGCTTTTGGTGCCAATGATTTAAGCCAGTTTTCCCGAACCGCCTGGGCACTGGCGGCATTGCTGGCCGGGGATACCGTGCCGGATAATGAGACAGTGCCGGTACGCTATCGCGTGGTTCAGCAGTTAACGCGCCATAGCGAGGCATTTGTACTTCATCTCTCGCCGGAGACGCTGAACTTCACTCCTTTTTCTCAAGGGACATTACTGGCTGAGGATCGTGGCGAGCGTTATGTGGTTCAGCGCGAACAGGAATATATTCTTTTTCCTAATCCGAATGTCGCCGTTGGACTCAGAGCCGGATTATTACTCGAGCGCATAAATTAAATTCAGGCCCCGTTAGCGCGGGGCTTGAATATTTTTTCTGCGTATTACCAGAATATTCCTGGTGAAAGCGTTTATAATTGCGCTGCAATGTTTTAGAATCTCCACATTGCTATAAAAATCAGCTTATTGAATATTCTATTATCCACTCTCCATGTTTTATTCATATTTCCTCCACAATTGCTGGAAAACTGTTTTTTACACTTTCATTGTTTTACCGATGCTCTGATTAATTGACGATAAAGCCGCTAAAGTGAATATCGTCAACACGGCAATTGCCGCAAGAAAACATGAAAGTAAGGAATTAAATTATGCGTAAACTGACTGCCCTGTTTGTTGCCTCTACCCTGGCGCTTGGCGCCGCTAACCTGGCCCATGCTGCTGATACCACTGCCACACCAGCTGATGGCAAACCCATGATGCACCATAAAGGCCCGAAAGGTCCTCATCATGACATGATGTTCAAAGGCCTCAACCTGACTGACGCACAGAAAGAGCAAATCCGTGACATCCGAAAAGGTGAGCGTGATCAGATGCAGCAAGAGCGTCGCAGTATGCATGAGCTGATTGCCAGCGATACCTTCGATAAAGCCAAAGCTGAAGCGCAAATCGCCAAAATGGACGAGCAGCGTAAAGCCCATATGCTGGCGCATCTGGAAACCCAGAACAAGATTTACAACGTTTTAACACCGGAACAGAAAAAGCAGTTTAATGCCAATTTTGAGAAGCGTCTGACAGAACGTGCGGCGCCAGAAGGTAAAATGCCAGAACCTGCTGAGTAATCGAGCAACCCCTATCAAGACCGCCGGACTTGTCCATAGCACGTGTTAACGTTGTGGGCAGGTCCGGCGGTTTTTTCTTTCTTGCCCTCTTGTCAGCCGCCTCCAGCGCGGTATTCTCCTCTTGCCAGCCTTCAGCAAATTTTTCCATAAATCGATACGTTAATATTTTTTTACATGTCGCTTCACGGCATGATTAAGGCTCCCCCTTTTCCCTGCCGATAACATGCTTATGGCAGAGTGGGTAATAACACACAGCAAAGCACGCTGCCCAAGAAGCAGCGGCGCAGGCGGTCAACTGCGCTTTTCAGGAGTGATAATGGAATTCTTTGATATCCGCAAAATGCCGGTCAATCTTTGGCGCAATGGAGCAGGTGAAACCCGGGAAATTTGTTGTTTCCCCGAAGCAACGCGGGATTTTAGCTGGCGTGCAAGCATCGCTTCGTTGGCCAGCAACGGTGACTTTCCGCAATTCCCCGGTGTCGATCGTGTCATGACGCTGCTTGAAGGGGGAGAAATCACCCTGGATGCCGGCAGCGCGTTTTGCCATACGTTAAAGCGTTTTCAGCCCTTCACCTTTGCGGGCGAACAGCATGTGAAAGCGCAATTGCATGAAGGTCAGATGTCGATGGACTTTAATATCATGACCCGGCGCGATCATTGTCAGGCCAGGGTGCGTATTGCTGACAGAACCTTTACGACGTTTGGTTCACGTGGGGGCGTTGTTTTCGTGCTCAGCGGGGCATGGCAACTGGGCGATAAATTACTCACGGCAGATCAGGGAGCCTGTTGGGATGAGGGGCGCCATACGTTGCGCTTGCTGAAATCAGAAGGCCAACTGCTGTTTAGTGAAATCAGCTGGCTTCCCGGTCACTGATTGAGCTCGATGATGTCGTACAGCCCCGACATCATCGGCTTACAGAGTATTTTATACCCGTCATGATCGAACCCTGCTGGCGTGCGGAGCAACTCCGCCGCTTCTGAGAGCGTATTCACCGCGCCCAACCACAGCCAGTTATTGATGATGTGGTATTGCGTCATCTCGCTGCCTTTTTCGCGCAGACCCACGGCGCCCTTCCAGGGCCAACAGACCAGTTGCAGGCGCGACATCGCGGCCTGAAAGCGGGCATGATGCGCCTCAGGGGGCTCTTTACCGCAGCATGCACCTGCGCAGCGATGCAAGGCAGAGCGAAAGCAGCCGCGACCCCGGGTCAATGATTCCAGCCCCAACAGTCCATAACAGAGTTTTTCTTCATCCGCGATCGATTGCAGCGCCTGTAATGCCGCACGACGGTTGGCAAACAAACCATAGAGCCCGGGCTGAGCGGAAAAATCCACCTCACGGGCGTACACCACCTGCGGTTTGCCCCCTTGTAAAAGCAGCGAGCAGAGCTGGCGGTTACGCCGCAGCCGTTTGTTGAACAACGGTTGCTGTTCTTTGATCAGTCGCGCTTCAAGCAGTAGCGCACCCAATTCTCCGGCCGTACAAATCCAGGTTATCCGCCGGGACTGGCGAAGCATGGCGGCTTCATCCGGCGTGCGCAAATGCGACAAGACGCGACTGCGAATATTGACGCTTTTGCCGATGTACAGCGGCATAGCATCGCTATCGCCATGGAAAAAATAGACGCCGGGGAGTTTGGGTAATGCCTCAAGCCACGGGCGAAGATGTTCGGGATATTCATAGATAGCCGCCGCTTCAAATTCAAGTCGCGGGGCGGATTGGCGCCTGCTCAATGCTTACTCCTGATACTGGTTACCTATCCAGTGTAGCAGAATGCTTTTGCTTAAAAAAGAGGCGGCTTTACCCGTGAAAGATGCCTCTGTTTTCTGCCTGGGTAGTGTACCTCAGCACTAAATACGTTAAAGTCAGCACCGGCGTAAATACTCGATTCGTTATGACTTACCGCCTGGCCTGGGTCAGCCGGATACCATCGCGATAAAATACAAGGAGGCCTGCATGCCCGCTATTTTGCGTACCCCAGACGGGAAAAAATTTCTCATCGCCGTCGCCATCGTTTTTTTGACAGTAATTACGGTGATTTCCAGCGTCACGTTTCAGGGAGTAGAGGATCAATATAACCTCCCGATGGAACAGTGGAGCGTATCCCTGTTTATCATCCAGGGCGCCTGGGTGGCTATCTACAGCGTCATGTTTACCATTGTGGGCTCGTTGCCCTTTGGTTTTTATTTTCTGGGTCCGAAAGACGATCGGGGCTGATTGTGGCGGGGCAGGGGTGTTCGTGACGCCTGTCTTGAGCAATAAAAAGGCGGCCTGGGCCGCCTTACAGAGCAAGTGACTTACTGTTTTTTCCAGAAATCGTCAAAAACAGTGATAGGTGGGCGACGTTTATGTTCCGTCTTCACATACCAGCCTTCGATAATGTGTGAGGTGCTGGCATCCAGCGTCTTACCTTCAAGATAATCATCAATGTTTTCGTAGGTTACGCCCAGCGCCGCTTCGTCCGGCAGGGAAGGGCGATCGTCTTCCAGATCTGCGGTCGGCGCTTTCTTGTACAAATGCTCCGGGCAGCCTAAGAAGGCCAGACATTGTTTACCCTGGCGTTTGTTCAGGCGGAATAGCGGATTGATATCCGTACCCCCATCGCCATACTTAGTGAAGAATCCGGTGACGGCTTCTGCTGCATGATCGGTCCCCACAACGACGCCTTTGGTCATACCCGCAATGCTGTACTGGGCTTTCATACGCTCACGCGCTTTTTCATTCCCGCGTACGAAATCGCTCAGCTCAATCCCGGCATCGCGTAACGCCTGTTCACTGGCGAGCACGGCGGCTTTGATATTCACGGTGAGCACCCGATCGGGCTGGATAAACGTAATGGCATCCTGACAATCCTGTTCATCAGCCTGCACGCCATGAGGGAGGCGAACGGCAATGAACTGGTATCCGTTATCGCCGGTTTCCTGGCGCAGTTCCGAAATGGCCAGTTGGCTGATTTTACCCGCCAGGGTGGAGTCCTGCCCCCCGCTGATGCCCAGCACCAGAGTGCGTAAAAATGGATACGTTTGCAGATAGGTTTTCAGAAAATCGATGCTGCGACGAACCTCTTCTTCCGCATGGATTGTCGGTTTGACGCCCAGCGCCTGGATAATCTCTTGTTGCAGAGTCATTGAACCCTCCGTAAGTGAACCTGCTTAGCAGATGCAATATAGTCGATAAGGTCAAATTAACCCCTAACCCGCAAAACGACAAGGTGCAGGGTTTCGAGTGGTGCAATTTACGTCATATTAGAAACTTATCAGTGGTTTGTTAGAATTTTCCGAAAGTCCTTTCTGTCGGGAACGATAGTTGAAAAATGTAATTTTATATTCCAGGCTTAGATAACGCGCTGATACAACAGCGGATAACAAGAGGAAGGATTATGAAAAAGAATATTGCAGGAATCTTAGGTGCAGCGGCGGTTCTGGCGATGCTGGCAGGTTGTACTGCTTACGATCGTACAAAAGATCAATTCACTACCCCGGTGGTTAAAGACATTAAAAAAGGGATGACACGTGAGCAGGTCAACCAACTTGCGGGCCGTCCATCTTCTGAAGTCACTATGATTCACGCCCGTGGTACCTGTCAGACCTATGTGTTGGGTCAGCGCGAAGGTAAAACGGAGACCTATTTCGTGGCGCTGGATGAAACTGGCCACGTGATGAACTCTGGCTATCAGACCTGTGCAGAATACGATACTGACCCGCAGGCGCCTAAGAAGTAATTTTTGATTTATTTTGCCTGAGCAAACGAAGCCGCCTGATGGCGGCTTTTCTGTGCCTGATACTTTTTTATCGTCGCGAATTATTTAACCGGAATGTGAAGAAAGTCATCATGTCAGGTCAATGAGAGACAATTCTGGTTTGTGTCGAATTATCCCGCAGCAAGCCGACCACGTATACTGAGAACCACTGAATGATATCAACCATCAGATATCAATTTCTGCTACCTGCTGACGTTTATCGCGCTGGCGAAGGCTTACTGGAGAGGTTTCTCATGGATAAAAAGCACATCTACCTGTTCTGCTCTGCGGGAATGTCGACATCGTTACTGGTGACAAAAATGCGTGCGCAGGCTGATAAATATAATGTTCCGGTCATTATTGATGCATTCCCGGAAACACTGGCAGCAGAAAAAGGGCCGCAGGCGGATGTCGTCTTATTAGGGCCGCAGATTGCCTATATGCTGCCAGAGATTCAACGTCTTCTTCCCACAAAACCTGTGGAAGTCATTGATTCGGTGCTTTACGGAAAGATCGATGGTCTTGCCGTACTTAAAAGTGCTGTTGCTGCAATTAAAAAAGCGGCCATTTAGTCGTTATATTTCCCGTCAAAGAGTTATTTCACACAAGACTGCCGCAATTTTTATTGCGGCCCTCAAGGGCATACTCGTATGAATAGCGTTATTGGATCTCTGGAAAAGGTACTGCTGCCTTTTGCGGTCAAGATTGGCAAGCAACCTCACGTTAATGCAATTAAAAATGGCTTTATTAAATTGATGCCTTTGACCCTCGCCGGGGCAATGTTTGTATTAATTAATAATGTCTTTCTGAGTTTTGGCGAAGGTTCATTTTTTTACTCCCTGGGTATTCGCTTAGACGCGTCTACTATTGCAAGTCTGAACGGCCTTAAGGCCATTGGCGGTAATGTCTATAACGGTACGCTAGGCATTATGTCGCTGGTGGCCCCCCTTTTTATTGGGATGGCATTAGCAGAGGAGCGTAAAGTTGATTCACTGGCAGCAGGGTTATTATCTGTTGCCGCATTTATGACCCTTACCCCGTTTAGTGTGGGCGAGGCGTATGCCGTTGATGCAACCTGGTTGGGTGGCTCTAATATTATTTCCGGCATGCTGGTGGGCTTAATCGTCGCGGAAATGTTTGCTTTTGTTGTCCGCCGTAATTGGGTCATCAAATTACCAGATAGCGTGCCGGCCTCGGTGTCACGTTCTTTTTCCGCATTGATCCCCGGCTTTCTGATTCTGTCAGTCATGGGCATTGTGGCCTGGGGACTGGCTGGCGCTGGAACGACCTTCCATCAGATCATCATGGACTCTATCTCTAAACCCCTGGCCGCGATGGGCAGCGTGGTGGGTTGGGCCTACGTTATCTTTACCTCGTTGCTGTGGTTCTTTGGCGTCCACGGGTCATTGGCGCTGGCGGCCCTCGACAGTGGCATCATGACCCCCTGGGCGCTGGAAAACGTGGCACTTTACACGGAATACGGCTCCGTTGACGCGGCGCTGGCGGCAGGAAAAACCTTCCACGTCTGGGCCAAGCCGATGCTGGATTCCTATATCTTCCTCGGTGGTACCGGTGCGACCCTGGGGCTGATTATCGCCATCTTTATTGCTTCGCGTCGCGCGGATCATCGTCAGGTGGCAAAACTGGCGCTGCCGTCCGGGATCTTCCAGATTAACGAACCGATCCTGTTTGGTTTGCCGATCATCATGAACCCGGTGATGTTTATTCCGTTTATCCTGGTTCAACCGGTGCTGGCGGCTATCACGCTGGCCGCCTATTACACGGGGATTATCCCCCCGATCACCAACATTGCACCCTGGACAATGCCGACCGGTCTTGGCGCGTTCTTCAACACCAACGGAAGCATTGCTGCACTGCTGGTGGCGCTGTTCAACCTGGGTGTCGCCACGCTGATTTATATGCCATTCGTCATCATCTCGAACAAAGCGCAAAGCGCTATTGATGAAGAAGAAAGCGAAGAAGAGATTGCTGAAGTCCTGAAGTTTTAACCCAAAAATGTAGCGGTGAAAGCACTCGCCGCTACGCCAGCACTGGAGAAAAAGATGTTTGATTTAGAGGATATTGTCGAGACGCAAGACAGCAATGATGCGCTCGAAGAAGTGGTGATGGGGTTGATTATTAATGCGGGGCAGGCGCGTAGCCTGGCGTATTCCGCGCTGAAGCAAGCGAAAGGCGGTGATTTTGACGCTGCCAGAGCGCTGATGGCGGAGTCACATGCTGCATTGAACAGCGCGCATCGTGTGCAGACCCAACTGATTGAAAGTGACGCCGGTGAAGGTAAGATGAAAGTCAGCCTGGTCCTGGTGCATGCGCAGGATCATTTGATGACCGCGATGCTGGCCCGTGAACTGATTGCTGAACTTATTGAACTGCATGAGAAACGCTAAAGACTGAAGAGAGGCCCGATATGCTGCCAGTGGTAAACAACACGGAAGTCAGGCTGGTGAGAGAACAGCAACTTTTTAATGGCAGACCCTTCCATGTGTTTATTTATAACAAAGTGGAAAGTATTAGCGGGCTTCATCAGCACGACTATCATGAATTCACGCTGGTATTGACCGGGCGCTATTACCAGGTCATTAACGGTAAAAGGGTATTGCTGGAGCGCGGGGATTTCGTTTTCATTCCCGTCGGATCTTCACACCAGAGTTTTTATGATTTCGGGGCGACGCGTATTCTCAATGTGGGCATCAGTAAGCAGTTTTTTGACGAGCATTACGTATCCCTGGTGCCGTATTGCTACGTAGCGTCGCAGGTGCATACCGTGCAACCGGCATTTCTGACCTATATCGAGTCAATTATTGCATCTCTGAATTTCCGCGATAGCGAATTTGACGAGTTTATTGAGCATGTGAGTTTTTATGTTATCAACAGGCTTCGTCATTTTCGCGAGCAGCAAACGGAAGATGTCATTCCCCAGTGGTTGAAGTTTACCGTTGAAAGTATGCATGACAAAAGTCAGTTCTCGGAAAATGCACTGGAGAATATGGTTGCGTTATCGGGTAAGTCGCAAGAGTATTTAACGCGTGCGACGCAACGTTATTATCAAAAAACCCCTGTGCAGATTATTAATGAAATTCGCATTAATTTTGCCTGCAAACAGTTGGAGATTACAAATTTCTCAATAACCGATATTGCCTGGGAAGCGGGTTATAGCAGTTCCAGTTTATTCATCAAGACGTTTAAAAAACTCACGTCTTTCACTCCCGGTAATTATCGAAAGCAGTTAACCAGTATTTCCTGATTTGCGGGGCAGGTCCCCGTAGTAAACATTCATCATTCTATACTTATCGTACATTGCGGTAACGGCCTGGCTTGTCTTCAAAAAAGCCTGAAGGAAGCGAAAATGACCCATAAATTGAAAGTTGTGACTATTGGTGGCGGCAGCAGTTATACCCCGGAATTACTTGAGGGATTTATTCTGCGTTATCACGAATTACCGGTCAGCGAATTGTGGCTGGTAGATGTTGAAGAGGGGCAACACAAGCTCGACATTATCTACGACCTGTGTTGTCGAATGGTGAAAAAAGCCGGTGTGCCGCTCAAGATTGTAAAAACGCTGGATCGCCGCGAGGCGCTACGCGATGCCGACTTTGTTACCACGCAGTTTCGTATTGGGCAGCTTAAAGCTCGGGAACAGGATGAACGTATTCCATTAAGCCACGGTTATCTGGGGCAGGAGACCAACGGGGCCGGGGGGCTTTTCAAAGGATTGCGTACCATTCCGGTTATTTTCGACATTATCAAAGATGTCGAAGAGCTTTGCCCGCAGGCATGGGTCATCAATTTTACCAATCCAGCGGGTATGGTCACGGAGGCTGTCTATCGCCACACGGGATTCCGTCGCTTTATTGGTGTCTGTAACGTCCCTATTGGCATGAAAATGTTTGTTCGTAGTGTCCTGCAATTAGAGGCGTCGGATGACCTCTCTATTGACCTGTTTGGACTTAACCATCTGGTGTTTATCCGCGATGTGCGGGTCAACGGTGATTCCCGCTTTGCCGAGCTGATGGACGGGGTCGCTTCCGGGCGCTTCGCAAAATCATCAGTAAAAAACATTTTCGACTTACCGTTTTCTGAAGGGCTGCTGCGCTCACTGAATCTGTTGCCTTGCTCTTATTTGCAGTATTACTTCAAATCGAAAGAGATGTTGGGCATTGAGTTAGGGGAGTTTTATAAAGGGGGCACCCGTGCGCAGGTGGTGCAGGGCGTGGAGAAAAATCTCTTTGAAATGTACAAAAATCCTGACCTCGATGTGAAACCCAAAGAGCTGGAGCTACGTGGCGGGGCCTACTATTCCGACGCGGCCTGCGAAGTGATCAATGCGATTTATAACGATAAACAGACCGAACATTACGTCAACGTGCCGCACATTGGCAGTGTCGACAATATCCCCGCCGACTGGGCGGTGGAAATGACCTGTCTGCTGGGCAAAAACGGCGCTATTCCGCATCCGCGTATCACCCATTTCAATGAGAACGTTCTCGGGTTGATTTACACCATCAAAGGCTTCGAGATTGCGGCAAGCAAGGCGGCGTTAAGTGGCGAGATGAATGATGTCCTGTTGGCGCTGAATCTGAACCCGCTTATCCATTCCGATAAAGATGCGGAAAAGCTGGCCCGCGAGATGATCCTTGCTAACAGGCAGTGGTTGCCCCGTTTCGCCGATACGGTAGCTGAAATCAATCAGTGAGGATCTATGCGCAAGTTGTTGATTGTAAACGCGGACGATTTTGGTCTCAGCCGTGGCCAGAACTACGGGATTATGGAGTCCTGTCGCCATGGCGTGGTGACTTCAGCGACGGCGTTGGTGAACGGTACGGCGATTGAACATGCAGTGGGTCTGCGCCGGTCAGTGCCAGAATTGGGGGTGGGGCTTCATTTCACCCTCACGTTAGGTCAGCCGGTGGGGCGATGCCCATCGTTGACGCGCAACGGTATGTTGGGTAAATGGCTCTGGGAAATGGCGGAAGCCGGTACGCTGCCTTTGGATGAGATAGCTGCGGAGCTTCAGTGCCAGTACGCCCGGTTCATTGCGCTCTTTGGCGAGCCCCCTACGCATATTGATAGCCATCACCATGTGCATATGATCCCGGCTATTTTTCCGCTGGTGGCGGAGTGTGCAAAAATACATGGGATCCCATTGCGGATTGATCGTGACGAGGTTCAACGCCATGCGCTTGACGTCGATGGCGTGCGCAGCAGCACCGGATTCTCCAGTGCGTTCTATGGCGAGGCCATCTCCGCGACGTTGTTCACGACCCTGCTTGATGAAGCCCTGTCTCGCGAGGAGGATTCGCTGGAAGTCATGTGTCACCCGGCGTTTGTTGATAAGGAACTGATGAGCAGTAAGTACTGTTACCCACGGCTTGATGAAGTGGAGGTATTAACCCAACCCGCGCTCAAATGGGCAATTGCTGAACGAAACTTCCGTCTGGGCACCTTTCGCGCACTGTAAAATGGACCGCAGCAGTCTGGCTGCTGCGGTTTTCCTGATTAAGCCGGGATAGCGTCAATTTTCGCTATACGCGACCAGACACGGTGCGCCGCCAGTAGCGCAATAAGCGTATCCGTTACGCTGTCTGATGCGTCATCAGCCACCACTACGCCTTCCTCTCCCTGTGCGTCGACCTGCAGATCCCCCGCAAGCTGTTGCGCATCGCCCAACAATACAATCGGTTTGAGATGCTTATAGGCTTCCAGCAGGTAATAACGCGCATCGCCATTTTTAAGCAGCTTAGCAACATCGCCGCCAGGCACGATAACCCCATCAACGGTCAATGACGGCGCGCCAGCAAAGGTTCCTGCCACTGTCAGGTTTGAACCATCGTCAGCCGCTACTTCACCCATACGGGAATAGAGCAGTTTGGCGTGAACACCGTTAGCTTTCAGCTTTTGCAAAACAGACAGCAGGTCGCTGGCACGGGTTCTATCATTCAGCAATATGGCGACGACGCGTCCTTTTACCTTTCCGTCCGGTACGGCGTACAGGCTGAGTGTCGGATCGCTGCTAACGCCACTCACCGGCGGTGGCGGGGTCAGATTCCGTTGCTCATCCGTCAGCGTGATACCCAGGTTATCTGCGACGGCATCCGCTAACTGCGCATCAATATGTGCCAGTTGGTCGACCACGCGTTCGCGAATATAAGTGCGTACCACTTTGCTAAGTTCAAAACTGAAGGCATCAATGATGTGACGCTGTTCAAAAGCGGTCTGACTTAGCCAGAACAAACGTGGATGGGAATAGTACTCGCCGAATGAGGGGCTACGTTCGCGCACTTTTTGGCCGTCCACGCGCTCCTGGTAAGATTCAAAACCGCCGCGTTTGGGGCCGGGAGGGGTTTCCCGCGGCCAGTTATCATTGATAGAGTTAGGCTCATAGTTAGCGGGATTGGTGTCGATATCCATGCGATGCATGCCATCACGCTGGAAATTATGGTACGGGCAGGTAGGACGGTTAATGGGAATTTCATGGAAGTTCGGCCCGCCCAGACGGCTAATCTGCGTATCGGTATAAGAGAACAAGCGCCCCTGAAGTAACGGGTCGTTGGTAAAATCAAGGCCAGGGACAATATGACCGGGATGGAACGCGACCTGCTCATTTTCGGCAAAGAAATTATCCGGGTTACGATTCAGGACCATTTTACCGACCCGCTTCACCGGGACCAGCTCTTCAGGGATCAGTTTGGTGGGGTCGAGGAGATCAAAATCGAATTTGAACTCATCCTCCTCCGGGATCAGTTGCAGCCCCAGTTCATACTCCGGGTAATCACCCGCTTCAATCGCTTCCCATAGCTCGCGACGATGGAAGTCCGGGTCGCGACCGGTCAATTTTTGCGATTCATCCCACACCAGTGAGGCTTTGCCCGCCACGGGTTTCCAGTGGAAGCGTACAAAGGTCGCTTTCCCGTCAGCATTGATAAAACGGAAAGTATGAATACCGAATCCTTCCATGGTCCGATAACTGCGGGGAATACCGCGGTCGGACATGGCCCACATCACGTTGTGCAACGTTTCTGGCTGTAGTGAAACGTAATCCCAGAAGGTGTCATGAGCGCTCTGACCCTGAGGAATAGCCCAGTGTGGTTCGGGTTTCACCGCATGAACGAAATCGGGAAACTTATGCGCATCCTGGATGAAAAATACCGGGGTATTGTTGCCGACTAAATCAAAAATACCTTCATCGGTGTAAAATTTGGTGGCAAAACCGCGGATATCACGCACGGTATCTGCCGATCCTGCTCCACCCTGAACGGTGGAAAAACGCACAAACACCGGAGTGATTTTATCCGGGTCTGAAAGAAAATCGGCCCTGGTGAGTTCTGACAAATTCTCATAAGGCTGGAAATAGCCGTGAGCGGCTGAACCACGCGCATGAACGATACGCTCGGGGATGCGTTCATGATCAAAATGAGTGATTTTTTCGCGCAGAATGAAATCTTCCAGTAGCGTCGGCCCGCGCTGCCCTGCCCGTAAAGAGTTTTGATCATCGGCGATACGCACGCCCTGATTAGTGGTCAGCGGAACCTCTTCACTTCCCTTACGGAAGGCTTCCAGCGCAGTGAGCTTTTGATTCGCCGTATCGGGCGCTTTCAGGCTGCCTGGTGCGGTAGGCTGTTCGCCCGGGGCCGTCGGGCGTGGGGAAGGTTTATGTGAGTTATCTTCCGGGGCCAGTGAATCAAGTCCGGGTCGGGCTTCATTTGCATCATGTACGGGAGAGTGATGGGGGTGAGGACATTTTTCGTTAGGCGACATTGAACCTGGCTCCTGTTTTTATTACTGAAAAGGGTCGTAGTTGGTCAACGTAATAGAGAAAGTTATATAAAACCCTTCTAACTATAGAACAACTCACCAGGTCCGCTGACGCAGGGAGGGAAATGGGGCGTTTGGATGGGCAAAAGCGAGAGGGAAATGCAGGCCGGGCGCGACGCGCGGGGTTACTTTCGGCTATCATAGCCATTTCGTGTTAGTGAAATTCGTCTTAGTGAACTCTTCGCCTATGAAACCTATGCGTCAGCAAAACCGCCGCGTTATCAGCTATGTTCCTCGCATCGAACCCGCGCCTCCTGAGCATGCTTTAAAAATGGATGGCTATCGGGATGTCTGGATCTTGCGGGGGAAGTATGTGGCTTTTGTGCTGATGGGAGAGCGTTTTACCCGATCTCCTGTCTTTAACGTGCCCGAGGCCGCTCAGCGTTGGGCAAATCAGATTCGTCAGGAAGGCGAAATAGAAGAGTAACAGACATAAAAAAACCGCCTGGCGTAGCAGGCGGTTTCAGTGAGTTGAGCTTAACGGTGCGCCAGTTCGGCGTCGTCTTCACTCTCCATAATGGTTTTATCGGTCTGCTTCAACCACTGGCTGGCGAGCGTGCCGGCGGTCATTGAACCGTTGACGTTAAGCGCGGTACGACCCATATCGATCAGCGGCTCAACGGAAATCAGCAGCGCGACCAGCGTGACCGGCAGGCCCATGGCGGGCAGGACGATCAGCGCAGCGAAGGTTGCGCCTCCGCCCACGCCGGCGACACCTGCAGAGCTCACGGTAACAATCCCTACCAGTGTGGCAATCCAGACGGGATCTAACGGGTTAATCCCGACGGTCGGTGCCACCATGACGGCAAGCATGGCCGGGTACAGGCCCGCACAACCGTTCTGACCAATGGTCGCACCAAAAGACGCCGCAAAGCTGGCGATGGACTCCGGCACGCCCAGACGACGGGTTTGCGCTTCCACATTCAGGGGAATAGAGGCGGCGCTGGAGCGGCTGGTGAAGGCAAAGGTCAGTACCGGCCACACTTTACGGAAGAACTTCAGCGGGCTGACGCCGTTCACGCCTAGCAGAATGCCGTGAACCACAAACATTATCCCCAGACCCAGATAAGAGGCGATGACAAAACTGCCCAGCTTAATGATGTCCTGAACGTTGGAACCTGCAACCACCTTGGTCATCAGCGCCAGTACACCATACGGGGTCAACTGCATAACCAGACGAACCAGTTTCATCACCCAGCTTTGCAGGGTATCGATAGCGATGAGCACACGTTCGCCTTTAGGCGCGTCCTCTTTCAGCAGCTTAAGCGCAGCCACGCCCAGGAAGGCCGCAAAAATTACCACGCTGATAATCGAGGTCGGGCTGGCCCCGGTCAGATCGGCAAACGGATTTTTCGGTACGAAAGAGAGCAGCAGTTGCGGCACGCTAAGATCGGCAACTTTTCCGGCATAGTTCGTTTGAATAGCAGTCAGACGTGCGGTTTCGGCCGTACCCTGAACCAGCCCTTCGGCAGTCAGGCCAAACAGGTTGGTGACCAGCACACCGACCAGCGCGGAAATCAGAGTAGTGAACAGCAGCGTGCCGATGGTCAGGACGCTGATTTTACCCAACTGAGAAGCGTTGTGCAGACGCGCAACGGCACTCAAAATCGAGGCAAAGACCAGTGGCATGACAATCATTTGCAACAGTTGCACATAGCCGTTACCGACCACGTTAAACCATTGAATAGAGTCTTTCAGTACCGGGTTATCGGAACCATAGATAGCCTGTAGCGCAAGGCCAAAGACCACGCCAATACCTAAACCGGCCAGTACTTTTTTCGCCAGGCTCCACTGTTTATGGCGAGTTTGCGCCAGCAGCAATAGCAGTGCGACGAACACCACAACGTTCGCGATTAAAGGAAAATTCATCCCCGTTCTCCTGATGTAATAATGTGATCGGCATCCGAATACCGACCTTTGGCGGAAGGTTAGCAGAAGTGATGAATCTGTCTTATATCCAAATGGAATGAATTATGCCGGAATGGCTGATTTCGTGGTTTTAATGACCAGTTTGCTGATGAATGAAGCGATTGAACTGACTTTGCAGCGTATTGATCACTTCTGAGGACCAGCGGATTGCACTGTTATCGGGCAAACTTTGCGGCATCCATAGCGCCCAGGTGAACAACGCCATACACAGTACGCGCTCCAGTTGATTCCCTTTTTGTGGCGCCAGTAGCGGCAGACGGAAACGCCAGCGACAGGGCCAGAGCAGAGGCACGCCGGCGGGGGTAATCATGTCGGCGAGAATATGACTCAGATAGCCAAGAACCATCCCTTGCAGCGCATCGGTGGGAATGATCCAGCTTTCTGGTACTTTTAAATAGAACAGCGTGAGCGCTATGAAGACCGCGAGAAAGCTATGCGTAAACCCCCGGTGCCCGAACATTCGCGCCACCGGCTTTGAGATCCACTTCAGGCGTTGCCCCAGGAAGGATTTAGGGTGATCGATGTCGGGTAACAGGCAGGTCAGGATCGCAGACGGCACAATATGCCACCAGTCACCTTGTGCCAGCACAGGCGTTAATTCGGCATTTTTTGCAAACACCGCGCAGGCAATAGAAAAAAGCAGGTGTCCTTCCGCCGTCATGATAAAACTCACCCAACTGTCGATGTATACAGTATAGGGTTTTTATACAGTAGGCGGAAGAGGTGACGGTGTAACTCTTTGTCACAAAGTTAACATTTATCGCGCCAGCCAGCCGCCATCCACCGCCAGGGTATAGCCATTAATGTAATCAGCAGCAGAGGAGGCGAGGAACACGGCCGGGCCTTTAAGGTCAACAGGGTCACCCCAGCGGCCAGCAGGAATGCGATCAAGAATGGCTTTGTTGCGTTCCTCGTCTTCCCGTAATGCCTGTGTGTTATTGGTCGCCATATAACCGGGGGCAATGGCATTAACGTTAATATTGTGCACCGCCCACTCGTTAGCCATCGCCCGGGTCAGGCCCATCAGACCACTTTTTGAGGCGGTATAAGAGGGGACGCGGATTCCGCCCTGGAAGGAGAGCATAGAGGCAATGTTGATGATTTTTCCGCCCTCAGCCTGCGCAATAAATTGCCGGGCAACGGCCTGAGACAGGAAAAAGACCGTTTTCAGGTTAAGATCCATCACCTCATCCCAGTCTTTTTCGCTGAAATCAATGGCATCGCATCGACGGATCGTTCCGGCATTATTAAGCAGAATATCAATGCGGCCCATTTTTGAAACAGTCTGGCTAACAATGTCATCTATGGCATTTTGTTTGCTCAGATCGGCCTGAATAGCCAGAAAACGTCGTCCGAGCCGGGTAATCTTCTCGGCAGTTTCATGCGGCGTTTTACGACCGACGCCAACGATATCGCACCCCGCCTCAGCCAGGCCAAGCGCCATACCCTGTCCCAGCCCGGTATCACAGCCGGTGACAATGGCAACTTTGTGGGTCAGTTGAAAAGCATCCAGAATCATTGTTCCCCCGTTATGGTGTTCTCGCATTGCATGAGAAGAGGATAGGGGGAGAATGGCAGAAACACAAACAAAATGAAATCATGTTTCAAAAAATATAAACAGGAGGTGAGCTACGTCACCTCCGGCGGATAATTAACCCAGAAGATGTGTGACAGTCAGCGCATTCAGGCTGGTCAGCTTCACATCAGCGAGTGCATAGCGTGGATCCTCACGGTTTTCTTCCGCAGGGACCACAATAGAACGCATGCGCGCGGCCTTACTGGCAATCATGCCATTGGTGGAGTCTTCCAGCGCAACGCAGGTGAGGGGATCCACGCCCAGTTTGGCCGCGCAGTCCAGGTAAACCTGCGGGTGCGGTTTGCTATAAGGCAGTTTTTCTGCCGACGCCAGGGCATCAAACTGGTCGCGCAAGTCAAACATGGTCAGGACCTTTTCCAGCATATGCAGCGGTGACGCAGAGGCCAGCCCCACCAGCAAGCCGTTTGCTTTGCACAACGCAACGGCTTCACGCGCGCCTGGCAGCAAGGGACGCTCTTCTTCAACCAGCGAAATAGCACGGCTGATGATACGTGCCGTGACCTCTTCGCAACTCGGGCCGTTCCAGGGCTGTTGGGCAAACCACAGGCCGACCACGACATCAATACGCAGACCCAACAGATCCGGCAGTTCATCGCGGCGGGTGATATCTACCCCCAGGCTTGCCATGACATCCAGTTCAGCACGATCCCAGAGCGGTTCTGAGTCCATAATTAATCCATCCATATCGAAAATGGCAGCAAGAATTTGTCGTTGGGCAGACATAACACCTCTCTTTGACGTTGAATCGGGGGGAAAATGTTCATAATGGTTAAGATGCCATCATACCGTCTTTAAAGATCAGGCGAAAATGAATCTGAGCAGGTAGACTTAGGCGCAACGCAGAACGTCTGAAAAGGGGAATCCATGACGTATCAACAAGCTGGACGCATTGCCGTACTAAAACGCGTTCTGGGATGGGTTATTTTTATTCCGTCCGTTATTTCTACAATTATTTCCGTATTGAAGTTTATGTACGACCACAGTGAAAAACAGGCGGGCATCAATGCGGTAATGCTGGATTTCGCGCATGTCATTATTGAGATGGTCCGATTTAACACGCCGTTTCTTAATCTTTTCTGGTTTAATTCACCGACACCCAACTTCCACCAACAGCTGAATATTGGTTTCTGGGTGATCTTTGCGCTGATATTTGTCGGTCTTGCCTTGCAGGCTTCCGGGGCGCGAATGAGTCGACAGACCCGCTTCCTGCGTGAAGGTATTGAGGATCAATTGATTCTTGAAAAGGCGAAGGGGCCAGAAGGATTGTCCCGTGCGCAAATTGAAGAACGGATTGTCGTTCCGCGTCACACTCTCTTCCTGCAAATTTTTCCGCTCTATGTCCTGCCAGTCATTATTATTGTTGCGGGTTACTTCTTCTTTTCACTGCTCGGTTTTCTGTAAAGAGAGAGGCCACCGCAGCGGTGGCCCCTCTCTTTATCTCATCAGGCGTATTATGCGGCAAGCACCCGTTCGAGGGCTTTTTGCGCTGTGACCAGATGGTGTCCACCAAACAAAATCGCCCGGTTAAACAGCGTATAAAGCTGGTAAACGGGCTGTCTGTCGAGAAAATCTCCCGGTAACGGGCACACTGACTGATAACCATCATAAATCTGCGGCGGTTGATCGGGGTGCAGCGGCAGCATCGCCAGATCACACTCTCTGTCTCCCCAGTAACAGGCAGGATCGTAGATGTAGGGACCATCCGGACCCAGCGCGCAGTTTGCTGACCATAAATCGCCGTGGAGCAGGGAGGGTTGGGGTTGATGCGTGGACAGACGCTGCTGAATATGCTCAACGATGGCATCGATGTTGCCAAATTCCAGCCCTTTTTCGGCGGCCAGTTCAAGCTGCCAGCCAATGCGTTGTTCAGCGAAGAAGGTTGACCAACGGCGCTGCCAGGCATTGGGCTGTGGCGTGGTTGAGAGATCGTTGTCAAAATCGAGACCAAACTGCGGCTGATCGCTCCATTCATGTAAGCGAGCAAGCTGCTGGCCGAGCAAAAAAGCACTGTGTGCATCCAGAGGCCGAGCCGGCAAATATTCCATTACCAGAAAGCAGTAGTCACGATCGCTGCCAACCGCCCAGACTTTCGGCACGCGGACCGTATTACTCCGGGAGAGGAGTTCAAGTTGATCGGCTTCCGCTGTAAAAATGGGCAGAAGTTCGCGTTCATCGCATTTCACGAAGAGTTCACGGCCACCATAACGCAGGTGCCATGCGGCATGGATTTCTCCACCCGGCAACTCGTCACGCTGTTCGATCACCCCTTCGCCTAGTTGTTCGCTTAACAGACGACTAATTGCTTGCCACATCATGTGTCTCCCATGTTGTCAGCCAGATCATTAGGTTAGCGCACTACTGCTATGAAAAAACTCGAACTAACGCACACCTGTGGGCGGGAAATGCGTGAGAGGGCACTTATTGTTGATGATCCTGATGCCAGATTTCCCAGGTAGAGACCGTTACCTCGGGGGTTTCGTTGATGGCACCCTCTGCCAGACCCTGTGCGAGTGCCTGAACGTCCTGCTCGCTGAGCGGACTAATGAGGCCGAAGGTGTTTGTGCCCAGATCGTGCACTTTGCCCTCATCGTCGGTCAAGGTCAGCAGGAATCCTGCACGGGTGAACTGGTTATTCAGCTCATTAATTTCGGTCAGGCTCTGTTCGTGAAAAGAGACTGTGACAACATAGCGCGTAATCTCACCGCTGCTCATAATTCACCTCATTGTTATGCCAAGTTTTTTTAGCATAGTCTGCGAGGGGAATTTGTCGACTCTTGTCGAAGGAGGAGAGCCCTTCACCGTTATGGTGAAGGGCGGAGATCAGCGTTGTGAAAGGTAAGCGTAAATTTTTTGCGTATCGTCGCGCGCGCACAGTCGCGTGCCTTGATTAATGGTCGCCGCACTCCCGGCGGCCACCCCGTAGCGGACCATGTCCTCCAGGGGGGCACCTTCTGCCAGCTTTAAGGTCATCGCACCGACCATGCTGTCACCGGCACCTACCGTACTCTGGCTTTTCATTGGCGGCGGCACCACCTGGACGCACTGCTGCGCATCAACGGCGAGCGCGCCTTGTGGCCCCAGGGAGACGACAACTCGCAAGGCTTTTCCGGCGTGGACAATCTCCTGCGCGGCTTTACGCACATCATCCGGCTGCGTCAATTCACGCCCTACCAGCGCGCTGAGCTCTTTCTGGTTTGGCTTCACCAGTTCGATGTTGCCAAGTTCGAGCGCCGCTGCCAGAGCGTCGCCGGAGCTGTCAACGATACAGCGGATGCCCTTGTCTTGAGCCGCAGCCAGCAGTTGCGTCAATTTAGCTAATTCAACACCTGGCGGCAGGCTGCCGCTGGTAACTAACAGCGAGCCACTCTCAATCGCCAGCACCTTCTCTTCCAGCCTGCGGAATTCATCAGCACTCAGCGAGGCGCCCGGCATAACGAACCGATACTGTTCACCACTCGCTTCAACATGCACATGCAGGTTTTGCCGGGTCCAGTCATGGCTTTCTACGCTTTGAGTGGCGACCTGCTCATCGGCCAGCAGGGCCACAAGGTGCTCGCCCGTGGCGCCGCCAGCAGGAAAAATTGCCGTTGCTTTTCCGCCAAGATGGGTAATCGCCCGCGCAACATTAATGCCGCCTCCGCCGGGTTCAAAGACCGGGGCGGTGCAGCGTAACTTACCTTCGGGGTAGATATGCGGCGTCAGGGTGGCGCTATCCAGGGAGGGGGCGAGCGTCAGGGTATAGATATTGACCATGCTAATCTCCTTTTATTGTGGATGGCTTAAGCCTGGCATCCCTGACGCAGATGGCAACAGACTCAACGACCCATAACGGGATTTCGGCATCGCCAGAGGGAATGCAGCAGTGCTGCGGTTAATCCGAAATGGCACGGGGCAGTCGTCTTACTCACTGGTTTAAACGTCGGCCGGCGCGTCATTTATCGCAAACTTTTTCGCCCGTGCCATGACTTGCCTGTCGAGTGCATCGACACTCTCTTTGGTCATTCCCGCTTCATATAAGCTGATACGTTGCCCCCGTCGGGTGTAATCCGCCCAAAGAAGCGAATAACGGTCGTGCAGTTCAGCATTCAGTTTTTTTAACGATTGCTGAGTTTTTATCATCATCAGTGCGAAAACACCGAACGTAATAAGCATTAACACCATGATAATAATGAGAATTAACATTCAAACGAGACCTCAAATAAAAAAAAGATAGCCAGTCCTATGGGTGGGTGCAGTAAAGGTTAAGTCTATTTAAGTCTCAATTCAATGACTAATGTCAGTGTTAAATTTAATCATTGCTTAATCTTTATTAAGTCATCTGGGTTTGATTTTGTTTACTCTTATGACTTTTGTTAGTCTTTTATGCGAAGGGCAAAGAAAGCAGCTATTCAACGGGGAGAAGCGACCTGACGACAGGCTTCAGACAGACATAAAGGTGGCCCGAAATGCGGTCAGCAAAGTGGATAAATACAGCGAAATTTCATCGTCTTTATCAACGGATAGTATTAACATTGGCGCGCGCAAAATTAGCGCATAACCTTGTTATGTATTTTTAGAGACACCAAATGAAGCTTTTAAAGACAGTACCCGCGCTGGTTCTTCTTGCGGGAGGCGTGCTTGCGTCCATGAATGCTGCCGCTGATGACACCGTATTTACTGTCATGGATGACCCATCAACTGCTAAAAAACCGTTTGAAGGTAATTTGAACGGGGGCTATCTGGCCCAGTCAGGAAATACCACAAGTTCTTCTTTAACTGCCGACTCTACGTTGACCTGGTACGGTTCCGCGACTGCATGGTCTCTGTGGGGAACCGCCAGTAACACCTCTGCCAACGATGAACGCTCCTCCGAGAAATACTCAGTGGGTGGTCGTAGCCGTTACAACTTGACCGATTATGACTATCTGTTTGGTCAGGCGAGCTGGTTGACCGATCGCTACAACGGTTACCGTCAACGCGACGTGGTCACTGCGGGTTACGGTCGACAGTTCCTTAACGGTCCGGTGCATAGCTTCCGTTTTGAATTCGGTCCGGGTGTACGTTATGACGAATTCACCGATGGTGATAGCGAAACGCAGGGTCTGGGTTATGCGTCTGGTACCTATGCATGGCAGATGACCGACACCACCAAATTCACGCAGGGTGTTTCGGTGTTTGGCTCCGAAGACACCACCATTAACTCTGAGACCGCCCTGAATGTGGCCATTAACTCACATTTCGGTCTGAAGGTGGCTTACAACCTGACCTGGAACTCTCAGCCGCCGTCAACGGCGCCAGAGCATACCGATCGTCGTACGACGGTTACGCTGGGTTATAAGATGTAATGCCTTTGGGCCGGGTTCGCCGGCCCTTATTACCTGAAACTACCCTCATTCCTGCTGAGATTGCGCAAGGGCGATCACGTTCTGAATGGCAGCTTTCGCCTGTGGGCTGTTTTTCCAGCACGTTGAACCGACCAGGGCGGCCCCCTGCGCAACAATCTCCTCAACACTCGCTTCGCGTAGCTGTTGCAATGAACTGAATCCCATCTGTTCGAGTCTTTCTACCACTTTCGCGCCGACGCCTGTGCAAGCGAGAAGGGCATCACGTTCTTTTGGTGTAAATGACATGGCGATTTCCTTATAGTAAATAACGTCTTCGTCCGTTCACTCTGCATTATTGAAGAGGCACGCCAGAACGGCAATCTATTAAAAAAGGGGTCCACCCGCAGGAGGAACGAATGGGAAAAGCCAAAGATGCCGAGTTATATGAAGAAATGTGCCGGGTTGTTGGCAAAATCGTGCTCGAAATGCGCGACCTTGGGCAGGAGCCCAAACACATTGTGATTGCCGGCATGGTGCGCACGATGTTGGCGAATCAGAAAGTGCAGCGTACTGAATTAACGCGGCAGGCGATGGCCGAAGTGATCAAAGCATTGGGCTACGAAACCTAATGTTTTTTCCACCCACTTGAAAAAATCTGAATTGAACCAATATCTCACTCACAGGTGCATTCCCGCTTTTAATAGTGTTACCATCCCTCTACCAAATGTAAAAAACGCCCGCAGGGCAGGCATTTGCGTAAACCATTACGCACCAATTTAGCAATTGTTGGTTAGATGGCGGCGTAATTGATTGTTAACACCTAAATATTTACTTCGTATGTGATCTTACGTGTAAGACACATACGATGTTTCTCCTGATTTCACCCCGTTTCAAATTCTCCTCTCTAGGCCTCATCATCTTTGACTTTTAACCGCTTGGGTGTTTCACTTCGTTTCTGTCCGTGCGTCTTTGTGCCACGTATTTTTTGTACATAGTGATGTACACATTCAGGAACGAATATGCTTACCGATGCGAAGCTGAGAAAAATAAAAGGGAAGCCCTGCGAGAAGCGTTATGAACTGTCAGACGCTAATGGCTTGTCTGTTCGTGTGACACCAGCCGGCATGATCGTCTTTCAGTTTCGCTATCAGTTTAATGGCAAGCCAAGGCGCATGACGCTGGGTCAATATGATGACCTGTCATTGAAGGAGGCTAGGGAAGCGGCAGCAGAAGCAAGGAAGATTCTCGGTACCGGGAAAGATCCAATCACTTTCCGTGAAATGCACCTCGACCAGCAGAGAACTTCTCCAACCGTAGAGGCATGTGTCAATGCCTGGCTTGATAGTGCACCTGCAAAAAGGCTCGTTAAACACGATCACTGGAAGCGCGCACTTGAAAGGCACGTGGTGAGCCAGGTTGGCTCAATGGTCGTTGAGGATATGGTCGTATCCCACTGGCAGCCCGTATTCGCTCGCATGCGTGAGAATGGCGCAGAGACTTTTGCTGGTGAAGTTCTTTCTCGGATGAAAACCATTTTCTCTTACTGCATCCGAGCCGGGCTGATTCGTTCAAACCCCGTTGCCGATCTTCGTGTGATGGATGTTGGTAAACCGGTTAAGACCGGGAAGAGAGTTTTCAATGACAAGGAAATTGGGGCGTTCTGGTTAGCGGTAGAAGCATCGACCATCACGGAGCAAAATAAGCTGATGCTAAAACTCCTCCTGCTTACAGCGTGCCGTGGAGTTGAAATGCGCCTGGCGAAAAAAGATGAGTTCGATCTTGATAGCGGTGTCTGGAATGTGCCGGAAACGAGTTCAAAAACGCGTGAACCTTTCGTGAGAGGACTGTCTCAGGAAGCTGTTGAGTTACTGAAGAAGGCATTTGCGCTTTATCCTGATTTTCGTCAGGTCTTCCCACCTGCCGCGAAGAAAGAGGACCGGCCAATGGCAGCAGGAGTGCTGCTTAACCTAGCTGCTCAATTGCGCGAAGACCTGGACATTCCGCATTGGTCTATTCATGACCTCCGTCGCACCGCTAAAACCAAAATGAGTGAGCTGAGGATCCTTCCCCATGTCTCTGAAAAGGTGCTGGGTCACAAACTTGCGGGTGTCCTCGCCGTCTATGACCAGCATGATTACTTGAGAGAGCAGCAGGAGGCAGTTGAAAAACTGGCTGCGCATATTCACTCCTGCGTAGGTTCAATCAGTCCCTGATCGGCAAAAAATCGCATCACATCGCAATAGCGGTACTGCTCTCCACCTTTACCAGGGTTCGTTCCCGGTGCTGGTGTAGGGAAGGGTGTGCCGCTTCTCTCCCATGCCTGACGTTTTCTCCAGAACGTTGTGCGTGAAATCCCACCCAGCATCGCCTGAACGTTTTCCCGGTTCACCAGAACCGGTTGAATTGCTAATTTGTTCATACCGCTCTCCTGGCCCCTGCCGGGGCCGTTTGATAATTCTTTATCAGGACACCTGGCCGGGAAGGGCACGCAGGCGGCGCATGCCAGTCATTGCCGTGGCCACATAGCTCGCCTTGCGGTTCACCACCTCCACCCAAACCTTCACGCCTTCAACCCTCACCGTATAAGTCTCTTTCATCTTGCTGCGTCCATAGTCGCCGTATCTTTGCTGGTGGGCGGCCAGCGCGATGTCGCATGCCTGGCGCGCGATCGGGGACTGCTGATTGCCGCGGTTAATCAGTTTCATGCTCCACCGCCTTTGCGTCTGATAGCCATCCTCTCCCTGTTTTTAGCCAGTCTGGCTTTGCGCTGCGTCGGTGTTTCACGTTCCCGAGCGCGCGTATTTGATTCGCGGTTGCGCCGACGTCGGGCATTGATTGCCTCGTCTTCTCCACGAACATGCAGTCGTGGCTCCCCCTCCTTTGGCGCGGGCCATTGACGCAGTTTGTTTATCGCCAGTTTCTCGATGCAGGCTGCGGTGATCTGCTCGTCGGTGATGCCGGCACGACGTTGAGCGTCCCAGAGCAGGAACTGCATATCAGCCCATTCGCTGAGGTCGCCAGGTTCTGCTGCTGCCTCCAGTGCTTCTTTCGACAGATGCTTCAACGGACCGATGGGGCCAACACTGCCGAATGTAGCTTGTGACCATTCAGCGTGTTCACGGCGAACCTGCTCGCGTTCCTGTACCGGTTCATTCGTCAGCTCTGCCAGTGCAATTTCAAATATCGCCTTTTCTTTGTCGGCTATTTCGACTCCCGGAAACCGCTCGGCGTGCTCGATACATCCCTTTACGTAATTAACCAGCTGCTCTTTGGTGAATTTATTCATGCTTTTACCGGGAGGCCTAAGCCTCCCGCCTCCCTTAGCCCACGTATTCCGGTTTCAGATCTAGGAGATTGACGCTGTATTTTTCGTACAGCTCATCGCCCAGGTGACGTTTGGCTGATGCCAGAATTTTCTCGGCTACGGCAAATTGCTCGGTGGCGCCCGGTTCGCCAGGGTTCGGAAGGGAGTTGATAGCCGCCTCAACTTTATTGCGAGAGTCCACCAGGTAGTAACGTTTTACGGCTTTGTTCTTCAGCTCGGTAAACAGCGCGGTGCCGAGTATGGATTTTTTCGATTCGATATCAGCACGCACCGCTTTGGCGTTATCCACATCTTCCGCAGCCTCGATACGGTCGCGGAAGTCGTCGGCCATCACATCGATGTTGGTTGCGGATTCCTGCGCGCTGTTGGTGGTGGATACCTCAGCGGTAATCTCTTGGACTGACAAGCGCTGGGTTGCCTCAGGGTTAACCTCACGCTCAGTGCGCTCCTCCAGTTCATCTGGGGTGTACACGCCGAGAATTACGTCCGGGCAGTAAAGGCGCGACCAGCGCTTAACTGCGAGATAAGCGAGCTGCTGGCGCGGGTCGTCCGCCCACAGGGTGGAGTTTCGCACGCGCGCCTGCGCCAGCAATAAATCCAGCTCGCGTGGTTGAGCTTCGCCCTGCAGTCGGGCGCGAATAATGATCCCGATTCCTTCTTCATCAGCAAGCGTCCAGCCGGGAATGCGGTATTCACCTTTGTCGCCTTTGCGGATCTGAAATTTGCCGATCACCTTTTCCCACGGTCCGTACCACTCATATTCAAAGCGCGAGGCCAGCGCTCCGCTACGCGATATGACTGCGTTAATGAGCTGCGCCTCGTAGCCCAGGACGCCGTTAATCAGATGGGTTTTCTGGGCGACGGCGAACGGGTGCATCTTCCACTGCGCTGCCTGCATCGCGACGGCCATACAGTCGGCGGCGTTCCCTTGCAGGTGTTTTGGTACTGTCGCTACGCCCTGGGACATCATCTGAGCGAAAGCGCTGATGGCATTCAGGTACTGTGGGTCAAACAGCGCGATGTTCGAGTTAACTACTGCATTCTGGTCAGCTACTACTACGTTTGTATTTTCCATCGTCATTCCCCTTATGCCACACGCAGCGCTTCAAGTCGGCGCAGGTCGTAATCAGTAAGCTCATCGGCGTAGTCGTCGACAATCGGTGCTGGCCATTCGCCAGTGTCAAATGCGTTAGCGATTGAGCGCATGGTGGCCTGGTACTCCAGTGCGCCCAGTTCAATCAGTTCCGGGCTGGCCTCGACGATGGCTATCCAGTGGTAACCCTCGTCTTTGTTGACGAAAATCCAGAAGAACTGGTCAAGCGCCGCGGTGTTCATGTACATGGATGCGCTCAGGTGGTAATCGCGGTCGATAATCTCGCGGTGCAGCTTCGCCCGCAGGCCAGACTGCTTGACGTTCCACATGCTGATGGTTTTGAGGTCAACGCCGATGCGTACACCGCTCATGTCAATTTCAAGGTCAGGGCGCACACGGATTTCCAGACCGGTTTCATCGTCGATACCGAAATAGCTCGTCTCAACAGCGCGGTTAGGATGAGTTAAGAACTTACCGGCAGTTGGGTGTGACAGCAGGGCATCCTGAATGGCCTGGGCCGTCGCCAGATGCGCGCGGGTCACCAGAATCTTGTCATCCGGGTTGTCGCGCCAAGCATCCAGCAGTTCGTCAGCGAATACCGCATCCGGCTTCACGGACTTCACCGCCTGAATCAGGTCAGCTTTGGTACCGGACACTTTAAGCGGTGCCGGTTTCTGGGCTTCCTGCGCCACCAGGTCAGGGTTGATAATCGCCAGTTGCTCGAGCAGCGCGTCACGGCTGCCACTGGTTTTCACCGGAGCGGCCAGGGTGGCGTTGTATTCCTTGATGCAGGCTTTCATGGCTGCAGCCGTTTGCTTCTGATCTGCCTCGATGCGCTGGAACTCCGCTGGCAGGGACATGTAGCTTTGGCCGGTCTCTTCAATGGATGCACCCATCGGTACCGGGGCGGGCAGGGTGGCGTTGTGGGCTTCCAGCAGCGCTTTGATATCGTCACCGCTTAGCTGCGGCGCCAGGGTGGCGTTATGAGCATCAATGAACTCGCGCAACGTAGCCGTGGTGGTGAATGCACCTTCCGGGATAATTGGCTCAACGCTGAATTCAGCATCCAAGTTTTCCGGTTGCAGCGCCAGCGCGTGCACCAGGTTGCCCATATCGAGCACTTTGGACTGTTCGCGAGCGATCGTCTTGGAGACGTGGCGCGCGTTGAAGTACATCAGTGAGACGCGCGCGTCTTTCACCTGCGTGCTGCTGATACCGTTAGCGCCGTGGTAGACGTTGTTCGGCAGACCCTCATAGCGGCCAGGTTCGAAATAGGCCGGGTATTCGAGTCCTGGTACCGGTTCGGCGACAATCTCATCAGCCACTTCGTTTTCGGCAAATTTAGCCATTGCAGTTGCGAGAACTTCGCCGACCGGAGCCAGAATCTCTTTGGCCGTCAGGGGAGCTGTTTCTGTACCAGACTCATCAACGATCTGGCCTGCTGGTACCGCGCTACCAACTTCGCTTTCGACCTGGACAGTCGTTTCCATCTGCACATCGGCAGCCTCTTTGGTTGTGCTTGTGGTGGATTGCTGACCCATCAGGCCATCAATGGAGAAAATGCCGTTGCCGAGGTTGGCAACGTCAGATTTTGTTGTGGTAGACGTCTCTGCCTTATTCGCGGCCTCTGCCGCCAGTTTCCCCACTACAGCAAGTTCAGGGGCCAGCTTATCGAGGCTCTCAACCGGTTCGGTACCCTGAATGACTCCGGCAATGACAGACGCGCTGTCCAACTGACGTGCTGCTGCGAGTGTGTCAGTGGTGGGATTTGCGTGATCGGTTTCGGTGAGGTTTGAACTCACCCAAGCATTTAGCGAAGCAGAATTCATGTACAAATGAGGTTCGGCTGAGCGAACCAACGCAAAAATTGCTGCGCGCGAATAATCAAGAATGCCTGGTGTCCTGCGAAGAACAGCCGACCATTCTTTCCACGGGCTATCTTTACTGGATACGATTTCTTTTGCCCGACGATAGATCCCGCCAGGAATGTTGTAGATGTCGAAGTCCATCGGCAGAGTTGCCGCAGCAATTTCGACATCCAGCGTGTCCAGCGTGTGGATGTAATCAGGGTTACGGTCGGTTGGGATGCCGCCGCCAGCAGTTGTGCCAGCAGCGGTGCGTTGAATAGCGGAGAGACGTTTACCGGCGGCCCACTCTTTAACGAGCAACCCGCGGTCTATATGGTGAGTGCCCACCCAGGCCTTGGTGAATGCAACCACCGCCCCCAGTTCATGGCGTTTATCCCGAGAGAAGACGGTCTTAACTGCCTGGGTGAATTTCCACACGTCGTTAGTGGAAAGGCTTTTCATGCCGTCGGCATTCTCTGCGGCCAGCAGTATGTTCTGGACGTAACTGTTGTCAGTGTCCATTTCCAGCGCGGAGATTTCATTACGCTGTTCGGCCGTAACGTGGTGGGTAAATTCATCAACGATGAACTGAGAAAGCAGCAGCTTGCGCAGCGGCATTTGAGCGACCGGCCACTGCATAGCCTCTTCAACGTCGCTGCTAAGCTCTTCCGAAGTACCGTCCTCAGACTTTGCACTTAGCCAGCTTTCTACCAATTGGCTACGGGAATCCGGTTCAGCAGCGATCCAGTCAGTTACAAACTCGACCAGCATCGTCTGGTCATGCACTTCATCCTGAGGAAATACTGATTTAACTGCCTGGACAAGCTTCCATTCGACGTGCAGAGACAGATCGGCAAACTCAGCAACATCGCTGATGGCCTGGAATAAGTTCCGCATGTACAAATTGCCTTCATCCATCGACAATTCGCTGGCGGCAATCTGCTGATCTTTTGTTACGTGGGTCAGGTATTTGTCATTCAGCATGTAGATGGCAAGGCGAACGGCCAGCCCGCGCTTCTCAACCGGTACAGTTGCTACAGCGTCAGGTGCTGCATTTTCTTCGGCAGTTTCCAGCTTATCTGGCAGTTCAGCACCAGTATCAACAACTGCTGCGCTCGGTGCCGGGTGGAACTCATCTGCCGGCGCCTTGCTGGCTTTCAGTTGCCATGTACGGCCATCGTCAGCCAGTTCATAGCGTTCACACCAGGTGTAATCCACTGCGCCTTCTTCAGGCAGGTCGTTAACCACCGGAAAATCCGTGCGGATCGGTTTTGCGTAATCTTTACCGCGGCCAGTTTCTTCAATGCCTGCTTCTTCAAGCGCCACATCGAGCTGGAGATTGGCGCGCGCTGCACTTTTCGCAGTGAACCAAATCACTGCATCCTTCTTGCCCGACTTCTGACTGGCTTTAAGTAGATGGAAAAATTCCATGTCAGATCCTCATTTTTGGATGTAAGATCCCCGAGCCATTGATAGCGCCCATTGGGTATTCATTGGTTTTGGTAAATTCCGGTGTACTTTGGTCGGTGGCACCGGACGTACAGGCCCGCTTCGGCGGGTTTTACGTTATGGCTCGTTTGCCATCTGGTGATGCATCCGGATTTCCCTTCTGCACCAGCAGGTAACAAATGCGGCGGATAGTGACTTCAAACCAGTTCAACCGAACTGCCTGCTGCCTGGTGGGTTCTCTGGCAAAATCAATCATATTGATCTCCTTGTTATGCCTGTCTTTTATCCACTTCAGGCTCGGTGGTATGCTGGTAGTTCTCACACAGCCAGCAAGGAATAACTATGAAATCAGTAACTAAGCCATGTCCTATTTGCGGTGAAGACACTTTGTCTTTTAATCAGACAAATCAGTTGGTTAACATCAAAGCAAAACCACCAACTATTCGTGAAGTTCCATCAGTGGTTTATGTTTGCGATACACACGGATGGTTTTCACTTTCAGAACAGATAAACAGCCTCGTTACATCAAATGACGACCCTGCGGCCAAACAAAAATTGGCAGTTATCGTCAAAGAGCGTTATGTGCCGGAACAGGATCAGCCGTTAGCACTGAAACCTATTGAGTCGCTCGCATAAGGTCTTTTCGGCTCTCACTGCGATATCCCAGGCGGTACATTTTCACGTAGGCTTTGCCGCGAGGAATGCCGCCTGTTTTGTTGAATCTCTGCTGGGCGCGGCGATGGTGTTTTGCTTCAGGGCTGTTTGAACCTTTCCCGCCATCCGACCGAGAACTTGGGAGTTGTATTGGCTTTTGGCGTGAATCGAATTTACGTGCCCAACACGCTCCAAAGCCGATCATTCCTGTTTTCTTCGTATTACCTTTCATCTCTAACTCCTCTGCCCTTGTCGCCAGGCTGGCGGAACGTTTCTTTAACCTGACAACGATGCGCTTGTTGTCGATGGGCTAACAATACAACCAAAAGTTCGATATGTAAAGTTAAATGGAGCCACTGGTTCTATTAAAGGGCGAAAAAAAACACCATTGCAGGTGTCTTTAGGTTTGAGTCATCGAGGGAAGGGTTATTTCTTCATGTCGTTAATGATATCAAACACGTCATTCTGGAGGAGATCCATCTCTCTGACCACTCCTCTGGTATGAATAATCAGACGCAACTTCTCTGCATCAGGGAGTTGATTAAATAGTGAAAGCAACGTTTCTTCTCTTTCATCAAGAACGCGAGGTTGTGATGGCAGCTCCTCGCCGTTTTCACCTTCTTTTCCCTGTTCCATAAAAAACCAATACTCAGGTCTTCCGGTTACAGCCGCCAGCCTTTTAAGGCGCTCACCGCTCGCTGCCGATGCACCATTTGCCCATTTTCTCACAGACGTGTGGGAGAGCATTACGCGCCTCGCAAGGTCCGCCATGCTCCAGCCATTTTCCTCCATCACTTGATGGATTCTCTTAGCAAATACAGGGTGAGTATTTTTATTCATTTTTTCATTTTACAACCATTGGTTTTATAGTTCATCAGAACTATTGGTTTGATTTTTGTTGGAACCAAAAGTTTTAAGTGCTATTCTCCGATCACCTAAAGCAACGAAGTAGGGCTACAAATGGACAATCAACTCAAAGAAAAAATCAGCAGTCATATGACGCAAGTGGGTATCGGTGAATGCTTTGGTATTTCATCCCAGGCCGTTGGTAAATGGTTGAGAAAAGGCAAAATTCCCCATGGTCGTATTTTGCCACTGTGCCGGATTCTAGATTGGCAGGTAACACCCCATGAAATCGATCCGAGCGCATATCCAAATCCAACCGACGGCCTACCACGTCAGGACGCTTAACAATGCAATCACTTACATATCAACAGAGTAATGGGTTCGCTCCAACAGCGTTGATAAATCGGACTCAACAGAAGCAGGTCGTCAGTTGTGGCGCAATCCGTGATGCCGTTCGCAGCTGGGCTGGCAGTGCAGGGCAGGATGTAGTTGCTGCACTCATCGTTGAGGAGTGGCGACAGCGCGGCGGGGAGGGAATCGACTTTCCGCCGGAAATATCACGTCAACGGCAGAAATTGTTTCGCTTCCTAGATAACCGTTTTGACTCCAAGCAGTACAGCGAGAACGTTCGACTGCTGACGCCGGCGATCCTGGCTGTTCTGCCACTGGAATTTCGCGGACGCCTGGTACCTGAGGACGACAAGATGGCACGCATTGCGGCAGCAATGAAGGAATGCGCGGAAGCAAAACAGGCCGTGCTGCTGGGCGCGCCAGAACATCAAAAACTGAAGGAGGTGAGTGAGGGGATAGCAAGCCTGTTTCGGCTGATGCCGGATCAGGTTGGCCCACTGATGACAATCGTAACGTCGATGCTGGGGGCAGTATGACGGGTTCAAAAATGGCGAAAGCCGCGGTGCTCGAACACCAACGGCTTTCAGGTGCAAAAACAGTGCGTAATTGCGGAGAACAGTATGTCAAACACCGCTGAAATTTTCAATTTCCCTATCAAAACCGAGCAAACAGGAGGTCTTATGGCCGACCTGTCCAACGGGTACACCAGGATCGCAAACGAGATTCAGAAGCTGAAGCCGCGCCTGCGCATGTCAGGACGTGAATGGCAATGCCTGGAAGCGGTTATCTGGCTGACCTACGGATGGAACAAAAAACAGGACCGGGTTACGAATACTGTCATTTCCGGGCTTACAGGGCTTGCCGATTCGCATGTTTCTGATGCGATAAGCGCCTTGGCTGAGCGTGGAATTATTTTCAGTCACAAGCAGGGCGTGATGAAAATAGTTGGTATAAATACTGACCTATCAGCCTGGATTTTAGACAAACCGAAAACGGGAAAACTCTTCCCGAAAACGGGAAAATCCTTCCCGAAATCGGGAAAAACCTTCCCGGAAACGGTAGACACCCAAGACTATAACAAGAACAGTATTAAAAGATCTTCGTCTGAGAATTCTGACAAATCCTCCGACGACCCTACCGAGAAGTTTCTCTCTCGTCACCCACAAGCGATCGGCGGTATTTACACACCAGCTGGTAAATCCTGGGGAACCGCCGAAGACCTCCGCGCTGCCAAGTGGATTTATGACCAGGCGCTGGTGGTGAATGCCAGTCTGTCAGAGCCCAAGTGGGTCGAATGGGCAAATACTATCCGACTGATGCGCGTGCAGGACTTTCGCTCTCATCACGACATCTGCTCACTGTTCAAATGGGCCAGCCAGGACGTTTTCTGGAAAGACAATATCCTCAGCCCTTCCAGCCTTCGCAAACAGTGGGACAAGCTCACCACGAAGCGCCAGAGCCAGAGTAGCGGTGTTACTCGTGGCGGTACCGCTATCGACTTCAACAACACCGACTGGATCAACGAGGTGCTGAAATGAAAAATCTCTCTGAGCAACTTCACAACTTCGACCGTGAAAACTTCCGACGTGCCGCCAACGGAATGCCTGAAGTGCAGGATGCAAGAGCACCTGTTCGTCAGGCGGAGCAGCTAGCGGAGATTTTTAACTCGCTGTTCGCACGTTTGCGTGCTGCGTTCCCGGCTGCCGTGTCTGCCCTTCGCACCCAGAGCGAGTACGACGAGATTCGTCGTCAGTGGCTTCTGGCTCTTGGGGAAGCTGGGATCACCAGCATGGAACAAGTCGATGCCGGCATGCGCGTTGCACGTCGTCAGGAGAAACCGTTCCTGCCGTCGCCCGGCCAGTTCGTCGCCTGGTGCCGCGCTGAGGAAAGCGCCGCTGTAGGTCTGCCTGACCAGAACGAACTGGTTGCCCTGGTCTACCAGTACTGCCGCACTCGCGGTAGCTACCCGGACGCCGAGTCTTATCCGTGGCCCGGTAAAACCGCAGACAAACAGCACACCACCAAATCCAAAGCCTGTTACTGGATGGTCACCACCCTAAGCCAGCAGATGCGACTGCAGGGTCTTACCGACAGTGAGCTGAACCGCAAGGCCGGGGAAGAACTGGTGAAGATGGTTAAGCGGGTCCGTAGCGGCGAGGTGTTACCTGAGCCCGTTGTGCGACTGCCGGTGATGGGGAAAAAGCCATTAAGCCGCGAAGAGAGTATGTCCAGGGTTCAGGAAATCAGGGCGAAGTTTGGATTCAAAGGCGGGAGGGCGTGATGATTGAGTTGCCTGATTTGCCGAAGCACCTGCCGAAGGTTGAAATCCCTGACGATCGCTTCTCAAAGCCAAAGAACAAAATCACCAAAACCCAGCGTGCAGAATTGCGCATGAAGTTCGGCGGACGTTGCGCGTATTGCGGATGCCAGTTACCGGAAAAGGGCTGGCACGCCGACCATGTTGAACCGGTTCGCCGTGACTTCGACATCGTCCGCGCCCCAGCCGGGAGCCGCGTTTCTCATGTTACGCGCAGCAATGGTCGAGTCATGAACCCGGAACTGCATGCTATCGAGAACCTGTTCCCTGCATGCGCTCCATGCAACCTATTCAAAGCCACTATGAGCATTGAGGGTATGCGCAAGGAAATCAGTTATCAGATTGAGCGTGCACGTGCTTACAGCGTCAATTTCCGCACCGCTGAGCGATTTAGCCTGATTGAAATCGTCGATAAGCCGGTTTTGTTCTGGTTCGAGCAATACCAAGTGGGAGGGGAGTGAAGATGGTCACATTGCATAACGCCGATTGCTTCGACGTCTTCCCGGCATTAGCCACTAACTCGGTTGACCTGGTATGTGCCGATATTCCCTACGGCACCACGCAATGCCGCTGGGATTCTGTTCTCGATCTGCAGGTGATGTGGGAGGAGCTCTATCGCATCGCCAAACCGTCAGCCGCAATCGTACTGTTTTCCGCGCAGCCGTTTACCAGCGTGCTGGTCAACAGCAACCTGCGCCACTGGCGTACTGAATGGATTTGGGAGAAAGGCAACGCTACTGGCTTTCTCAATGCCAAAAAGCAGCCGCTGCGTGCTCACGAAAACATCCAGGTGTTTTACCGACGCCAGCCAACGTATAACCCGCAGTTCACTCACGGTCACGAACGCAAGACCAGTAAGCGGAAAACTGTCAATTCTGAGTGTTACGGGAAAGCGCTGGAGTTGACGGAATACGATTCAACCAGCCGGTACCCGCGAGACGTTCAGTTTTGCTCGAGCGACAAACAGACCGGAAATTTCCACCCGACGCAAAAGCCGTTGTCGCTGGTGAAATACCTCATCAAAACCTACAGCAACCCTGGCGATGTAGTGCTGGATTTTACGATGGGTAGCGGTACCTGTGGCGTTGCCTGCCAGGAGACTGGACGCCCTTTCATTGGCATCGAAAAAGAAACCCCAATTTACCTTACCGCCTGCCAACGCATGGGGATTGACCAGTATCAGGAGGCCGTATGAAACACGAACTGAGCAAAGAGCTACTTGAGCGCACCATTGCTGACTGGGAAGCTGCTCGCAACGAAATACCGTTTGGGCTGGGCGAGGAAGGCGAAAACACCCTGGCGGCGTTGAAGTTCACACTGGCGGCGCATGAGCAAGAGCCGATTGGTGCGTTTCACATTTCAGGTGGAACTGTCGAGGCAACAACGGATTATTGCAAGGATGGGGAATGGCCCGTTCATGATGGAATTGTCGAAGTGTACACCCACCCCGCACCATCAATCCCGACAGTCTCGTTTTACCGTGATGGTATAGAAGCAGCCGCAAAATGGGTTGACGCTCAACGCGAGGCTTACGATAACGAACACGGAACGACTGATCCTGAAACCGGCACGTTTGAATTCGGCAATGATGCTCAACTGGAATACTCTGCCACGCTGGCGGAAATAGCCGATGGAATCCGCGCATTGCACCCGAATGCCTCCAGTGCGCCATCAATCCCGGCAGCGGTGCCGGAAGGTTATGCGCTGGTACCGGTTGACGCTAGCCGCGCAATGATTGATGCGGAAAGACGCGTAGAGGAGGACGGCTACGATGCAATGCACAAGGCCATGATGGCCGCAGCGCCGAAGGGGGTGTGATGTGAGTGATGCATTACTCGAGTACGCGTACCGCCGGATCGTTGAGCTGGAAAGCCTGCTGCTGGTGGATGTAGCCGAAACGGTGTGGCCTGCTGAGGTTGTGCTGGACCAGACGTTGAAAACTAAGGGAGATTGCACGTACCAGTTTTATGAAATTTTACCAGCCTTATAAAAATGATATTCAAGAAACATAATATTTGATCCGCAACAGATTTTGTTAGTTGACAAATTAAGAGATATGCACCAACATCTTGGTTGACAAAAGTCACTTTTTGCACGAAAGAATGCGGAGATCTGTTAATGCGAACCCATCCCTGTCCTTGGGCGTTTTTTCCTGAACTTACTGAAGAGCGCTTAACTATTATCGCTGAGGAATTACTCCGGGTTCAGGATATTACCCATGAGCTATTGTCCTCCTCCCTTGATGATAATTATACCCGTGGAGGCTGCACGTTTGGGCGCCAGAGGCAATCTCTTCTCCAAATGTGTGTTCGCAAAACTCATGATTGGATGAGATTGCTGAACCCAGGAATGGATCTTACTTTCTCCATTGGTAAAGTCCCCGTCCGTTTTTTTACGGATGATGCTGATAATCCTAAAAAACGAGGTTTCTTTAAAAGAAACATGGCCGATCAACTTTTCGAGGCAGAAGTTACGATCCCAACAATGCATAGGTTCATTGTTGAAAAGCCTGAATTTGAGGGCGAAGGAGGTAAAGTTATCTTTAATGGTTATAACGTCTTCGGTGAGATTGTATCTTCCTGGACATACGGCGAAGGTCGTGTTGTTATGCTGAACTCTGTCGATGATGTACCACCAGCACCGGTTCCTATCGAACTAGAACCTATCAGTGCATCTAAGGCTGAGAAGGAAAAGAAACAGCAGAATAAATAGTGGGTGAAATGTGTTCAACGGTTCTAATTTAAGGCTTGCTCGTCTGTATCACGAGCTATCTCTGGAACAGGTTGCTGATAAAGTGGATAAAACGCGGCAGTATGTTCAGCGACTGGAATCAGGCTCAGCCTATCCATCCTCAGATCTTATTAATAAATTAGCCGAGGTTTTAAGAGTGAAGCCTGTCTTTTTCGAAGGACAGGAACACTCCCCAGTTAATGAAGAAATCGTTCATTTTCGTAAACGTACCTCAACAAGAATGTCGACGAAACTCTCTACTCTTGCCAAAGCTGAGTTTTATCGCCGATTTATTGCTGTGTTTGAAGAGAACTTGGAACTGTCCCCCGTTAAATTTCCGGAACTGCGGGTTCAGACTCAAGAGGATATAGAACGCGCAGCTGAAAAATGCCGTATTGACTGGGGATTAGGATTTGGCCCCATTGAAAATATGACTCGTCTGGCGGAGAAGCTTGGGGCGTTTGTAACATCCTTTAATTCTGTCTCTGATGAAGTGGATGCGTTGTCTGTACCTTTGAGCAGGCCTTTCATTGTTCGTAATACGGCCAAAACTTCCCCGTGCCGGCAACGATTTGATATTGCGCATGAGGTTGCTCATCTAATACTACATGAAGGGATCTCAACTGGTGATAGATTAACCGAATCTCAGGCTAACCGTTTTGCTTCCGCTCTTTTGCTTCCAAGGACTGCAATGGCTAAATATTTTCCAAGGCCAGTTGGTGGGAGAATAAATTGGAGTGGACTTAGTCAGTTCAAACTGACATGGAAGGTAAGTAAAGCAGCTATTGTATATCGGGCGCACCAATTGGGCCTCTTAACTGATGAGCAATACAAAACAGCATTTGTTGGTTTGAAGCGTAAGGGGGAAGCCATCGATGAAAAAGAAGATTACTTAATACCTAATGAACAACCCGAATTGTTCCGTCGAGCTTTGATGTTTTTGATCGAGGAGCTTGGTTACGATGTGAAACGCATTGCTGAGGAAATGGATATTGAAGTAGATATCCTATATGAATTAGTTGGAGATGCACTTCCTCATGCGCGGTTGCAGTCGATAGAAAACAATGTTGTTTCGTTACAGTCCTACCGAATGATAAGAGAGTAGAAGCATAGTGGCATTGGGCCTGCTTCGGCAGGTTCTTATTTAGATGAACATTATTTATCTACCCGGACTATCGAGGCTCGAGAGATAAATAGGTATCCTGATTCAGTAAAATTGTTTGTTATACAATCTTCGCCGAAACTTTGTATAGCAATCTGCTAGAAATATATTAAATTAAAGTGATGGCGTGGCATTCTGGATTTCTATGTACAATGCTTCTACCAAGGCTACCAATCTTGCTAACCATTTGCCCGAGTTAATTATTATTTTGTGATGGGTCCATATGATTTTGACTATCTCCAGTTTGTGTGGATTCGGTTGTTTGTGTTTTAGCTGGAGCGATTAAATCAACCATTTTTGTTAGTCCTGTTCTTACCAAATTATTCGCATCACCACTTGCAAATGTTACAACTGCTACTAAAAATCCCATGGATACAGTTGTGGCAACAAATTTTGGTAAGCCAGAAAAAAGAAATTTAATAAATATCCAAGCTTTATCTTTCCACCACTCCACACCTTTAGGCTCTTCTACTTTCTTTGCATGCCTTTTTGCACCCTCTGTAAAGCTTTTAAAGGCTGTCCTTTCGGCTGCTTTTATGTCGCCTTGTAACTTATTGATAATTTTCTTGTTTTCTTCATCTTGTTTGGCTAGTTCTGCCGATAAACTGGTTCGGAGTTGAGAAATAACGTCATTGACGTATCCTTCAAGTGTTGCACTTGCCTTTTCGCGAAATGTGTTCAGCGTTTGTGGTGAATTCAGACATTGTTCATGGTAATTATTTAGATCCTTTTCAATATCTTCTTCACTTTTACCGCCATTGCGCGAGGTTCTGGCTATTTCATCCTTGAATCTTTTATAAATTGCATAAGATAAAAGTTGCTGCAAATTATCAGGGTTTTTTACTAACTCGGTAAATACCCATTTTTTCTCTTGAGACATGATTCACCAGAATGAAAAAGTTCAGTCGCGGGATGCTTCCATTAAAATGGAATTATTTTTTGTTATCTTTAATTGCTTTATTGAAAGACTTTTGCAAAATTTCATTACTTTTGCTCTCTGACATTGCTGATTCAAGGATGGAACGAGCACGTTGAGAAAGTTTATTTCCGGCCTGCACTAGGTAAGTACGAGAAGAGTTATCTAAACGTCTGGCAAGCGCACCCTGACTTAGACCACTTTGATATGCCTTAGAACTTGAGGATTTAGAGCTGACCTCGCCTTTAAGGGAAGCATTAACGAATGATGTTTTTGTGACAATTTTTTGAGCCGCAACTGTATCGACGGCTTTTTCAGAAATTTTGCGAATTTCTTCTGGGCTCAGTTCCAGCATTCGACGAGGTGTGGTCATCTATTGGCTCCTCATAATCTATAAAATAGTGTAACATCTCAAGCATGAATTTCTCCACTATTTGTGAAGTTTTACCTGATGCGTAACTTATTTAAAAGGTGAAAAGTTATGTCTCATCTGAACTTAGTTGCAAAAATTGCAGGAAGAGCGCGACAAGATTAACGTTGATTTGGCTGCTAGCGCTGTCGCTTACAAAGAGCGGATGAACATGCCGGTAATCGCTGAACAGGTTGCCCGCGAACAGCCAGAGCACCTGCGCGATTACTTTATGGATCGCGTGCGCTTCTACCGAGAAAAGAGCTTGCAGCTACCGCGAGCCAGTGACCCTCGCTACATTGAAATGGCTGAGGCCAATAAAAAGTAGCCATCGCCATCCACAATCAAGCCTCGCTCTCGCGGGGCTTTTCCTTATCCGCGACCTGCTGTGAATGAAACGCACGATCGATAATACCGAACGATTTTTTTTTAATTAATCATGCATCCGATTAATGAATTGGCGCAGGGTGGCTATAAATCACCTCTATGACAGACTGTGTCAGTTTTAAATAATAATTTTTAGGATCGTGCAGGTGCCTTCTTGGTACATGGCAGACTCCTAATCCGATATTTACTCAACCGCAAATTAGTTGTTCATTACTGTTAAAACTGCGTGATGAATTATAAAATAATCATAAAAATCATGTACATAATTGTAATTTTTATCCTCGGCTAAGTACGTGCACTCTCAATCAAAATAGATAATTACTGTTTATACATACAGTGATTTGATGTATGGTTTAAACGCTACAGTAGAAAAATGAATTTTTCTTCCGGCGAACCTATTAGGAAAATTGCGGCATTTGTTATTTTGGTTGTGCCGAGGTGGCTTCACTCCACCGGAAGAGTGTATTTGTGGATAGCAAAGAAGGGGGTTTACGTGGCTGAGGTGTGTTCTGATGGGGGAATGTGTGTCGACGTCGTATGGAGTTCAGGTGGCACTATCGAGCACTCGTTTAAGCTCAGACCAGGTGATCGCGTTCTCCTTAGCAGTGATGGTATGGAGGTCACTCACAAACACCTTCAAGCAGATGAACGTGTCATAGCGCATGACACCCTCGTCGAGATCGTCAGGGAGTTTTCCGCCAAAGATTGACCTTTGTAATATCCAAATAGCATAATATTTCTATCGGCCTGAACACCCGATAACCTGACTACTATGCGCCACGGAGAAACCCATGGCGCAGTTACAACTCATCCAGCAGTCCTCAGGAATCCTGATCCCCGCTACACCGGAGACCAGCGATTTTCTGTATTTAAAATGTAAGCTCGGTGCCGTGCTTGAAGGCGAATTCCGCCAGGTACGTAACGCCGCTCTTCATCGCAAGTACTTCTCTCTCCTGAACCTGGGCTTCGAATACTGGGAGCCGAACGGCGGAGCAATAACATCCTCTGAAAAATCCATCGTTAATCGCTATGCGGGGTATCTCGCCCTTCGGGTGGGCAATGGTGACGTCCTGACTTCGTATGCCGAAGAGTTTTTTGCTGACGTGGCTGAGCGACGTTCATCAAATATCACTGCCACTAAATCGTTCGATGCCTATCGGGAATGGGTAATCGTCAGTGCCGGTTATTATGAAATCGTAAACCTGCCGGATGGCACCCAGCGCAAGCGGGCAAAGAGCATCTCTTTTGCAAACATGGATGACACCACGTTTGCCCCTCTCTACAACGAATCTCTCAATGTGTTATGGCGTTTCATCCTCTCCCGCGCATTCACCAGCAAAGTGGAAGCAGAGAACGCTGCGGCGCAGTTGATGAGTTATGCGGGGTGATCATGGCTAAAAAGGAAAAATGCCTTTTCTGCGGTGAGCCCGCAACGCTCTATTGCGATGGGATCATCGGCTGGGATGCAGACGAGGATGAAAATCATCACCTCTGCAACGCTCGGGGAATGTTCACGTGTGATGCGCCCACGTGCTCGATGTGTGGGACCTGGCACGGAAACATCTTCTTTTCAGGTAAAGCCGGGGGAATGGAAACCCGCGATTATTGCCCGCTTTGTCAGGCGCTTTATCTGAAAGGTGAAGTGATTCGGGAGGACCATCACCGAAAAGGGAAGGCAATACGTGAGCCGGTCCTGGCTGAAGAACAGGCATCAATAATTCGGCAGGCACACTGGAACAGCTATCTGAATGCGCATCGCCACGAAGTGCACATCATCCAGGGAGGTGGACAACAATGCCTGCCATTCTGAAAAAGAAACCACGCCGTAAATGCACTGTATGCCGTGAGTGGTTCCACCCGGTACGGCCTGAGCAATACGTCTGTTCTTATGAGTGCGCCTGTCAGCACGGCAAAGCAGCGAACGACGCCGCAAAAGCAGAAAAGCAGAGGAAAGATAAAGCCAGGCTGGTGGCGGAAGAAAAAGCTGATCGCCAGCGCCAGGCCGAACGCCGCATGGCAGTGAAACCGCTCAGCTACTTCATTAAGCAGGCGCAGAAAGCCTTTAACGACTTTATCCGGTACCGGGATCGGAACCTTGCGTGCATCAGTTGCGACCGTCATCACGAAGGCCAGTATCACGCCGGGCACTTCCGCACGACCGGAGCCAACCCGGAGCTGCGCTTTAATGAGGATAATTGCCACAAACAGTGTTCAGTCTGCAATAACCACCTTTCTGGAAACCTCATTGCGTACGGCCACGCGCTTATCGCCAAAATCGGTCAGGCGCGCTTTGACGTTTTGATGGGACCACACGCGCTGCCGAAATGGACTCGCGATGACTATATCCGGATCCGGGACGAATACCGCTCGAAACTGAAAGCGCTCAAACAGCAGGAGGCCGCATGACCTTCTCCGAATTCAACCGGTACCAGGCCGAAAGCGTTGCGCGGGCATGCCTCAAGGCGATCGTGCGCCACACAAGTAAATCCCAACAGCAAGGAAAAAAACAATGACTCCACGTCAACGCCGACAGCACTTCGCAGGGTTGGGAACTATAGCTACTGCTCCCCGTAAGAGCTATCTCGGTAAATTCACACCTTTAACAGTCATCCAGTCTGGCTGGATAAAGTCGCTGCTGACAGTCTGGGGGGAGGGTGTAAGGGGAGACCTTGCTCCAAAAATGCCAAGAAATCATAGCTGTTGGAATGCGCTAAGGGGAAACCGCTGGTCGGATAAAGCGCTTGAACGTTTTACGGCAGCATTGGTTCAGGCTCGCAGTGAGGGGTACAAAGGGCAGCACATTATGAAGCGCGCCCATGCCATTCTCTGGCCAAAGGAGTCCATGAACGTAATTGAACAGGCTCTTCGCAATGATGATATCGATTTTGTGGAGCAAAGTGTTTTGCTGGCGCTGGACGCAAACGACCCGGTCTATATGGTTGGCGTTCAGTTCTACACGACACGAAAAAAAATTTCAGACATCACTCGTGAATTACAGAATATCGCTCCCTGGTTGACTGACAGTGAAGCCAGAAGACGCGTCAGGTGGTGCCTGGAGATTTTCAGGGCAAAGGTTTTTCTGTCATCACGAAAGCTACTGGCTGAGGAGTAATAACCCCCTTTTTGATTAATCGTGCTTTTTTATGATTTTAATGTTGAAAACGAGCCAGTAAATTGTTTAATGTATTCATGCTTGGCAGAGCTACGACATGATAACAACGCTGTTAAGCCACAATCTGACAGATTCGAAAACCTCGCCCCGGCGGGGTTTTTGCTTTCCGGCGATACGACAGGGGTATTCGCGAGGTGCATTGCACCAGTACCCCTGTCATAGCGCCGTTTTGCAAACAGAAAAACTCACTGAAGCCTCGCATATTGCGGGGCTTTTTCGTATCTGGCTCACCGCGTGACAGACTCATTCCCTAATCCACACGGGGCGTTGCTAAGACCAGCGCCAGAGACACCTTCTTTGGTCGCTGGCCCGTTCCCTCAACTGGTCTTGTCGTGAATGCGCCGGCGGTCAAAACAATGGAGTCGACGCGGTTGATGTGACGTGGGTTAATTGCATTTACCACTTGGTTTTTTCAGGGGCCCGCATGTACCAAAATCCAGCATTGTATAACCTTTTGCCTTCATACAATTTTCAATTTTGTATATGCGTTCATCATGCTGTTCCAGTCTCTCTCCGTTAACGAGGCTATTTCGTCGGAATGTTTCATCCCATGAATGAAGAGGATGAGAGCTGGGCACACCGCAGGCATACAGATCTTTCCTCCGTTGCTGGACATCTGTACGCCCCATCGTCTGTGGTTTTTGAAACGTCTGGATGTAAGGAACGGATGTGTAATTACTTGAGTCCATATCTGCGACCACGCAGCCATAGAGCGAAAAGCTTAAAATCAGACTCAAACTTTTTAGTCTTTTCACAGAATACTTCCATGTTCCTGAACTGAAATTTGGATGAAAGATAGAGAGAATCTCTCGCAGGCCTGTTCATTTATTATTTTTCAGGGTCTTGCAAGTCGACAGATGCGGGCTGGTTGATGAGTAGCCACAACACTGATTCGTATATTAAAAAATCGTTTGTTAGTGTTCTGGTTTCATAGAGCTTAAGGTACTCTCTGGTGAGTTCTTCAATCAGTCGTTTGCGACTAATTCCTGCAGAAGGATTGGATTCGAGAATTCTTCGAGTTGTTGCCCCAATGATCTCAGCCTCTGTCTTCATGAGAGAACCTCCTGTCCAAAACTCAATACTGGCATGATTTAATCGAACGTGAAAGATACGATAATCAATTTCCTGACCCTGATACAAAACTGGTATTTAGAGCTAAACGTGTACTATCATTTCAGTGCATTCTTAAAAGTCATAATTAAAACACTCAGCAAATGGTGAATCCCCCTGTGCGGAGGGGCGTAACTGGCGGTCCTTTTGTAGTAGATGCATGCGTAACGTTGAAGCCAGTCGACGTTACACCGGGAGGCACCCGGCACCATCCAGAGATGCTTTACCTGATATGGCCTGTTCGTCCGAGCAGGCCATTTTTTTTAGCTTTTAAAAAACGATACATTGTTGGTTCACTTATGTATCTGCAGCCCTGTTAGCGTTGCGGTCAGATTAGCCGGGTGATTTGCTTAAAATTTTTATTGCAGATTCGTAATGAAGAGATTCTTCTACTGAAGAGCTGGTCTCATAGATATAGACGTACTTACGGGTGAGGTGTTGAATCAGCATTTTTTTACTTATGTGATTTACGACCCCTGCCTGGAGAATGTCAAAGACAGCGCTCCCGATAATTCTGTCTTCATGTTTCATGTCTTAGCCAGCGGATGAAAAATGAAGCATGGCACCTAATCCCCACAAATGACAGGATTGTTTCGTAAAGCTGTTCATCCATAACCCGCCTTGTGCGGGTTTTTTATTACCAGGTTCCGGGCAATCAAAACCAGATGGCCTGTCGTTAGCTGCAGCCCGAGAACCTGACCCTTTCACACAGCACCCGCTCAACAGCGAGGTGAGAGATATGTCCCATATGAGCAAACTCGTAACCGGTGTCGCGCTCGGCACTTCCGGCGGCACCATCCTGAACGGTGTTCTGACAAAACTGAGCCCTGATGAATGGAGTGCCGTCGGCGTGCTGGCTGGTATTGCGGGAATTGTCATCACCGGGCTTATTAACTGGTACTTCAAACGCAAGGTCGCCAACGCCCAGGTGAGGGCTCTGGAGAAATACGGCCCGGCGGTAAATGTTGGAGATGAGTGATATGTCGATGACCATCAGCCTGCGTAAAAAACTTATTGCCGCCGCTGGTGGCGGTGCGATGCTGATCGCCTCGTTGTTCCTCGGTGGTCAGGATGGCGTTGAAGGGCGGAAATATGAAGCCTACAAAGATGTCGCCGGAGTCTGGACGGTTTGTGATGGTCACACTGGCGCTGACATAGTACGTTCCAAAACCTACACCGATCAGGAATGTGACCGCTTCCTCTGGAAAGACCTTCAACCAGCAAAGCGTACCGTAGACAGCCTGGTAAAAGTACCTCTCGGTGAATACCAGCGTGCGGCGCTCTATAGCTTCGTTTTTAATGTTGGTTCTGACGCTTTTTCAAAGTCCACGCTGTTGAAGAAAATTAACAGAGGGGATCAGGTTGGTGCATGTGAAGAGATGCGCCGCTGGGTTTACGCTGGTGGCATGAAGTGGAAGGGGTTGCAGAACCGCCGGGAGATGGAACGATCGTTATGCCTGGCGGAGAGTAAAAATGACTTCTAAGGCCTGGCTGTTAATCGGCATTGAGCTTCTTTTATCGGCCCTTATTATTTATGCCCTGCTCGGTCGGATAAGCGAAGAGTCCCGGCGAGCGGATAACGCCGAATCACTGGCTAAGCAGCGGCAGGAAACCATTAACGATATGACAGTGCGGCAGCGCGACGTTGCTGCGCTGGATGCCAAATACACCGGAGAACTGGCAGATGCCAAAGCCAATATTGATCAGCTTGAACGTGATGTTGCTGCTGGTAAGCGTCGGCTGCAAGTCAGCGCCAGATGTCCAGCGAACGGAACGGCCAGCGCCCCCGGCGTGGATGATGCAACCAGCCCCCGACTTACTGACGCCGCTGAACGGGATTATTTCACCCTCAGAGAGCGAATCGAAACCGTCACCAAACAACTGACGGCCCTGCAGGTGTATGTGCGTGAGCAGTGCCTGAAATAAAAAAAGCCCTCTCGTGGGAGGGCAATATATGCAGAGTACTTCTTATGGGATTGAGACACCTCACAGCGCTGACTTGAGGAGTGAAATCTCATCCCTGAGCTCAACCTTGGTAAGGCGCTCTTTCCTTATGACTCGGACTTAGTTTTATGGAAGAATCATTTTTAACAAGCGTAAGCATGGAAGAAAACCATATGCAAGCGCGGGATTGAGAATGTTCTTAGGCGATGATTGCAGGTGCATTCACTCGCCGACACCGATAAATGAAATTAAGTTATTGATTAATTATTTCGATTAGTTCGATAAATAAATTTGCTATTTTCTTCGAATGCCATAGTCTCAACTGTGGTTCTGTCGGCTACGCCAACACCAGATGACAGAGCCTGTCACCCCGGCCACATTTCCTGATGACTTCTGGGGAACTCCAGGGAAACAGGATACATCTTACTGGGATAACATTAGCCAAGGCCGCTCTAATCTTATGCTGCCTTTTATGATGATATTTGTCAGATGCTAAATTAAACGCAGCAGGCCTTTGAAAGGTTCAAAATGAAAAAAGTACTCGTGTTTTTCAATGCACAACCGGTTGAGGTAATACAAACAACCAAAATCGTTACGACTATTTTGCGTAGTTACCCAAATGGTGAAGAAATCCATCTTCAGATTATGCGAGTGGGAATTCACTCGATTACGGGCGATCATAACGAAATTTATGTTGCTTCGGACAGAGAACTCTCCTCAGAAGAGATAATCAGTGCAGTAAAAAGGTTTCTTTAGGAAATATCCGGGATGATGATTCCTGAACGCCTTCTGGGAAATAATCTATGATTTATATAAGCTTGGGTATGTTAAAGGAGTATGTGCATGAAACACGAAGAACTGGAGCGTAAAGCTGAGGAAGAAATTTCTGCCCTTATTACTAAAAAAATTACTGAACTCCGCAAAAAAACAGGCAAAGAGGTTTCTGAGATTGAGTTTATACCGAATGAGACCATGTCTGGTCTTGAAGGGTACTCAGTAAAAATAAAGCTTATGTAAAGTGAAAAGGGCTGCTTAGGCGGCCTTTTTTATTGGCATTACAGGAGACGTTCACTGAGTGCCTGCGATAATGCTAAATTACCCCTAAACGAAGGGGAGAAGCATGAAAATCGACCAAGATTATCTCAAAGGACTACTTATCGCATTTGAGGATTCGAACGAACCTCATACCAGTATTACCAAGCTTATGGTATTGGGATTTGATCACCAGACTAACGAATTCCGTTTTCATATTCGTTTATTACAAGACCGAGGGTTAATAGGTCGCGTCGATGGTCTACGTGGAATTGGATACTTCAGCCCTGAAAGTGATGATCGAGATGATGAAGGCTTTTTTGATGAAGTTCCGTTGAGACTAACGGCGCCTGGGCATGATTTCCTTGAAGCCATTAGAAACAAGGAAGTATGGGCTACGGTCAAAACAGGCTTTAAGGATGCAAGTCTTGGGACGCTGATTGAGGTATCCAGAAAACTTCTCGAGGGATTCATACAGAGAAAAATAGACGGAATCCTCAATTAATAGACGTCCTCCAAAATTTCTTTTCGAGTCTTATTATATGAAGCCACTGGCATCCGCTGGTGGCTTTTTTATTGGAGTAACTTATGGCAAAACCGGACTGGGGCGTGCTTCAGCAACGGTTCCTGTCCGATCATGCCGCAACCGGCGTATCACCGAAGGATTGGTGTGAAGCGCAGGGACTGAACTACGCGACTGCACGTCGACACATCAAAAAACCAACTGCGCAAATTGCGCAAAAAATTGCGCAAAAAACTGCGCAGAAAAAAGTGCGCACTGCGCAAAAGGAAAAGAGCGCAGAAGAACTGGCGGATGCCAAACTGAGTCCTAAGGTAAAACGCTTCATTGCTGAATACCTCAAGGACCAGAACGCCACCGCAGCAGCTGAACGGGCTGGCTATAGCGACCCAAACTATGGTCGCCAACTTCTTACGAATCCTAACGTTGCGCAGGCTATTGCGCAGCAGCAGAAAGCATCCATTGAGCGCACGCTTGGCAGTGCTGATGAAGTGCTTGAGCAGATGTGGCGCCTTGCCACTTTCGACGCTAACCATCTCTCACAATATCGTCGCGGGGCATGTCGCTACTGCTGGGGCTTCGGTCACCAGTACCAATGGCGTGATGCTGTGGAGCACGAAGAGAGGCGACTCGAAGCGGTTGAGCGTAAACGTCGCGAGCCTGAGGATGTGGGCGGTTATGGCTATGACCACAACCGTGAGCCTAACCCTGAATGCCCTCGCTGTAATGGTGATGGCATTGGACAGCCATATTTCTCCGATACCCGGAAGCTGGCCCCTGATGCCGCTCTGGCCTATTCAGGAGTGAAGCTCGGCAAGAATGGCGTTGAGATAACAGCTATCAGTCGCGAACGCATGTACGAAGCGGTGATGAAGCGGCTTGGCCTGGCTGATAGTGAGTTCGCGCAACGTCTCCAGCAAATCGAAATCGAGCGCCGGCAACTGGAGGTTGAGAAACTCCGCAAAGAGCTGGCAGCCGACCCTGAGGATGATGTCCCGGCACCAGTTGCAATCAACATCAACGTGATAGATGCGAGGGTTCGTGATGATAGCGCCGACGCTTAATGTTCCCCAGGCGCGCTTCCTCGCTATGCCGCATAAATTTAAGGCCTATGTTGCCGGGTTCGGATCCGGTAAAACGTGGGTTGGCTGCGGCGGCATCTGCAAGGGGATGTGGGAGTTTCCCAAAATAAACCAGGGCTACTTCGCGCCGACCTATCCTCAGATTCGTGACATCTTCTATCCGACAGTGGAAGAGGTGGCATTTGACTGGGGGATGAACGTCAAAATCAATGAGGGGAACAAAGAGGTTCACTTCTACGCTGGACGACAGTATCGCGGTACGACGATTTGCCGTTCGATGGAAAAGCCAGGCTCGATTGTCGGCTTTAAAATCGGCAATGCGATGGTTGATGAGCTGGATGTTATGGCTGCCGCTAAAGCGCAGCAGGCATGGCGAAAAATTATCGCTCGTATGCGATACAAAGTAGATGGCCTGCGCAATGGCATCGATGTCACCACCACCCCGGAAGGTTTCAAGTTCGTCTATCAGCAGTTTGTTAAAGCCGTGCGGGATAAGCCTGAGCTGGCGACGCTGTACGGCCTGATTCAGGCCTCTACCTTCGATAATGAAAAGAACCTTCCCCACGATTACATCCCTTCGCTGATGGATTCTTATCCGCCAGAGCTGATTAAGGCGTATTTGCGCGGACGGTTCACCAACCTGACCAGCGGCACCATCTACCACCAGTTCGATCGCCGGCTGAATGGCTGTGTCGATGAGGAACAAGCTGGCGAATCGCTTTACATCGGTATGGACTTCAACGTCGGGAAGATGGCAGCCATTGTTCATGTGCTGCGTGACGGAGAGCCACGTGCCGTTCGTGAACTGGTGAAGGTCTACGATACCCCGGCGATGATTAAGCGCATCCAGGAGGAATTCTGGCGCTATGAGGGCGGGCGTTACGTGGCCTCGCGTCAGATTTACATCTATCCGGATGCTTCCGGCGATTCGCGCAAATCAAACAATGCCAGCGCCACGGATATCGCCCAGCTTAAACAAGCCGGATTCAGTGTGGTGGTGAATGCTGCCAACCCGCCAGTGAAAGACCGCATTAACTCAGTGAATGCCATGTTCTGCAACGGCAACGGCGAGCGTCGTTACAAAGTGAATGTGACCCGCTGCCCTGTCTACACCGAGAGCCTGGAGCAGCAGGTTTGGGCGGCTAATGGCGAGCCGGATAAGTCCGCTGATAACGATCACCCCAATGATGCTGGTGGGTATTACATCGTGAAGCAATTCCCGATCATCAAACCAACTGGCAAAGTCACCAAACTACGGATGTAAACCATGCCTGATATTTCTACACCCAATCTGGACTATGGGAACATGGTGCAGGCGTGGGACATTAACGACGCCCTCATGGGCGGCACACTGTATATGCGCGAGCTGGGTGAAGCATATCTCCCGCGCTGGCCGAAAGAAGACAAAGAGGATTACAAAAAGCGCCTGGCGGTGGCCACGCTCCTGCCAGCTTATGAGGAGACAATCAACCAGAATGTCGGGCGTGTGTTTGCTGAGCCTATCCAACTGGGCGAGAATGTCCCGGATGCGCTGCGCGAGTATACGAAGAATGTTGATCTGGAAGCCAGTCGCCTCGATGTATGGGCGCAGGCCTTCTTCAGTCTTGCGATGCAGTACGGCCTGTCTCATGCGCTGGTGGATTATCCGCGGGTGGATGCCGAACAGGTGAAGACCAAAGCCGATGAGAAAGCTACTGGTGCACGGCCATACGTAACCATGCTTAATCCCCGCCAGGTGATCGGCTGGAAGTCAAAGATAGTCGGCGGTAAGAGGCAGCTTACTGCGCTGCGAATAAAAGAAGTAGTGGTCGAGGACGGCGACGACTTCGGCCAGACAAAAGTTGAGCAGATCCGACTGTTGACGCCTGGGAAGGTGCAGATTTACCGCAAAGCCACTGGCGCTGATGTTCAGGTGAACTGGACGCTGCATGAAGAATGGCAAACGTCGCGGCAGGACATCACGCTTGTCACGCTCTACACCAAGCGTACCGGGTTCATGTGCGGTTCTCCACCGCTCCTGAATATGGCGCTGCTGAACGTGAAGCACTGGCAGAGTCAGAGCGAGCAGGACAATATTCTTCATGTTGCGCGCGTGCCGCTGCTGACGGTATTTGGCCTTGGCGATGGTGAAGAGTTAGTTATAGGGTCTTCCTCGGCAACTCAATTCTCCGACCGTCAAACGCAGGGGCTCGAATACGTCGAGCACACCGGCTCTTCAATAGGTGCAGGCAAAGAGTCTCTCGCTGAGCTGGTGGAACAGATGCGACAGGCAGGTGCGAAGCTGCTGCGTACCGATAACACCTCGACAAAGTCCGTAGACCAGACCTCTGAAGAGAAAATGCAGGAGCAGTCGCCGCTCTACACCATGGCAACCAGCCTGGAAGACACGATCGACAACATCCTGCAAATCATGGCTGAGTACATCGGTGAGAAAGATGGCGGCAGCGTTGATGTCCGTACCGAACTGGATGTGGAATCGAAAGAGTTTAACCCACCAGCTGCGCTGGCTATCCAGGCGTTGCGTCAGGGCGGTGATATCCGTCGTGTGGATGCTATCAAATCCCTGCAGAAGCTGAACATCATAGATGCCGATGCGGACCCTGACGTGGTGCTGAACGAACTGCTGACCGAGTCGGCTTCCCTGACCGAACCGCCGACAGAAGAGGTGTGAAATGGCGCGTTCCGTTAATGACCGGCTGCAGGACGAGACGATAGCCCATGGCCTGTATGTGTCCCGTTATGGTACTGGCGTTGCACGGCGCATGATATCGCTTCTGAATAAGATGGATGCTGACCTTGCCGCAAAACTGCTGGTGCTGCTGGACGGCAAACGAGCGGATACCTACAGCGCCCGCCGCCTGGCATCGCTGCTGGCTGGTGTGCGCGAACTGAACCAACAGGCCTATGAGCCGATTAACGATGCGCTGGCGCGGGAGCTGATGCGCTATGTTGAGTATGAGGCCGGATACCAGTTGGACCTGTTCAGCAGCATCATTCCGAAGCAGATCGTCAAGCATGTGCCGCTGCAGAGTATCGCACCTGAGCAGGTCTACGCCGCAGCAGTGGCGCAGCCGTTCCAGGGGCGTCTGCTGAAGGAGTGGGGCCAGAAGCTTGAGGCTGACCGGCTGGACAAAATCACCAACGCTGTCCGCTCTGGGTTCCTCCAGGGTGAAACGGTAGAGCAGATTGTCCGGCGTGTAGCCGGCACACCAAAACTCAACCGTGAAGACGGGGCGATCAACGCATCCCGGCGCGACCTGGCTGTAGTGACGCGTACAGCGGTGAATCATATGGCCGCCACTGCACGTCAGGAGTTCGCCCAGGCTAACAGTGATATCGTGAAGGCCAAACAGTGGTCCTCAACGCTGGACACCCATACGAGCCAATGGTGCATCATCCGTGACCGCAAACTTTACTCGCTCGACGGCAAGCCGCTGGGGCATCAGATTCCGTATCTGCGCGGACCCGGTAAAATCCATTTCTGCTGTCGCTCGTGCGAAATTCTGGTTACGAAATCGTGGGAAGAGCTAAAGATTCCCTCCGACGAGCTGAGTAGCGCCACACGTGCCTCAATGGACGGGCAAGTGCCAGCGCAAACCAGCTATGCCGACTGGCTCGCCCGGCAGCCATACGCCCGGCAGGAACAGGTGCTGGGCGTGACAAGGGCACTGATGTTGCGTGATGGAAAAATCACTGTACCTGAGATGTTTAACGACCGTGGAGAGTATCTCACCCTTGAGCAACTAACACGTGAATCGAGTCCTGGAGGCGAAAATCCTAGATAGTGCTTATGATAAAGGCTGGTGGCGTGCATTAAGCGCCTATTCAGCAGAGTCGCCCAGGGAACTGTTTGCCAAGATAGTTTCAGCATTCGTGAATGGCGACAAGCGAAACATTTTCGACCCAGAGATACTAGATTGGCTGAGAATAAATTCCCGTACCTGACAAAAGCATTTGAACTGGCCCACGCTGAACCGCTGCCCGATGACATTGTCGAGCAACTTGATGCTATCTGTAAGGAAGCTGGAGAAATCACACCAGAGGGCAGAATGATTGGGGTCCTGATCGGCTCTATTTACACCAAGCTGCACAGCAAAGAATAACGCTCATTTCTGATACGAAAAATCCAATTAAGGCTGCCTCCGGGCAGCTTTTTTTATGCCTGCCGCTGAGCGGATGCGACGCGGCGCCCGGGTCGGATGACCCATTATCAATGGCCGGAAGGCTGGAGCAAAAACAATGAAACTCAAACTTGATGCTAACGGCAATGTGGTCGTTGAAAACGGTATGCCTGTCTATGTCCATGATGACGGCAAAGAAATCCCGTTCGACGCGGTCGCAGCGATGACCAAAATCACTTCTCTGAACGGTGAGGCCAAAACCCATCGTGAAGCGAAGGAAGCGGCGGAAGCCAGTCTCGCGAAATTCGCTGGCATCACCGACCCGACCAAAGCGGTCGAGGCCCTGGAAATGATGACCAAAATCGACCAGAAGAAGCTGATCGACGCAGGCGCAGTTGACCAGGTGAAGGCCGAGATCACCAAGGTATTCCAGCAGCAGCTGGACGAAGCGAACGGCAAGACCAAGCAGCTCGAAACCCAGCTCTACGACGAGATGATCGGCGGCCGCTTCGGTGGCTCTAAGTTCATTTCCGAGAAGATGGCGATTCCGGCTGAGTTCGTGCGTTCCCACTTCGGGCAAAACTTCAAAATCGAAGACGGCAAGGTCGTGGCTTACGACGGGCAGGGCAATAAGGTGTTCTCCCGTACCAAACCCGGCGAACTGGCTGGCTTCGATGAAGCGCTGGAATCTCTGGTCGAGTTGCATCCGCAGAAAGACTACATCCTCAAAGCGTCCGGCAACAGCGGCGGCGGTTCACATCAGTCGCAGCATCAGGCCGGGCAAAAAACCATGAAACGCGGTGCGTTCGACGCTCTGGATGGCGCAGGCAAGCAGGCTGCCCTGAGCGACGGCGTCAGCATCGTCGATTAAACGAAAGGATATTTAGTATATGAGCAACACGCTTACTGGGTTAATTCCTACTCTCTACACCGCACTGAACCGCGTATCCCGCGAGCAGGTGGGCTTTATCCCTGCCGTGGCGCGCAATGCAAAAGCTGATGCTGCGGCCAAAGACCAGACCGTCACCGCGCCGGTAGCACCGAAAACTACCACCGTTGATATCACCCCGGCGGCAACCGCGCCAAACGATGGCGATCAAAACATCGGTACCGTGGATGTCAAAATCACCAAATCCAAAATGGCCCCGGTCAAATGGAACGGTGAAGAACAACTGGCGATCGGTCCGTCAGGTAACTACGACGTCATTTTGGCTGACCAGTTTTCTCAGGCTTTCCGCGCGTTAAGCAATGAAATGGATGCCGACCTGGCGGCGCTGTATTACAAATCCTCTCGCGCTGTCGGTGCGCCGAAAGATACACCGTTCAGCATTAAAGACGATCTGTCTGATGCAGCACTGGCCCGCCAGATTCTGGTGGATAATGGTGCCCCAACTACCGACCTGCGCATGGTGCTTGGCGGCGAAGCGATGGCCTCAATTCGTGGTAAGCAGTCCGTGCTGTTCAAGGCGAATGAAGCCGGTACCGACCAACTCCTGCGTGAAGGCATCATCGGTCGCGTGATGGGCTTTAACCTGCACGAATCCGCCAACATCAAGCGCACTGCGAAAAGCACTGCGGCGGGCTTTAAGGTCAACGGCGCGAAGAAAGAGGGCGACATCATTGTTGCTATCTCTGCTGGCACTGGCGGTGTTGCTGCCGGGACCGCAGTGAAGTTCGATGGCGATGACAACAAGTACATCGTCGTAGCGGCAACCTCTTCCACTATCACCATCGGCGCGCCGGGCCTGCGTCAGGATCTTGCAGACCAGGCAGCCGTTACTGTGCTGAGCGAGTTCGCGCCAAACATGGCATTCGATCGCAACGCATTCCTGCTGGCGTGCCGTACTCCGGCAATGCCAAAAGGCGGTGACACTGCCGACGACGTCATGAACGTGACTGACCCTCAATCCGGTATCACCTTCCAGATCGCACTGTATCGCCAGTACCGTCAGGTGCGCTATGAGGTCGGTGTAGCGTGGGGTGTTGCATCCGTTCAGCCTGAGCATTCCACCATCATCATGGGTTAACCACAGGGGCTTCGGCCCCTTTGTTTTTCAGGAGGCCCAATGGCCGGATTAACCAGAGAACAGCGCGCGCAGCGTGAGGCTAAAAAGCTTGCGGCGCAGAACGGCGCTGAACATGCTCCTGCCCAGCAGGAACAGCAGCAGGAACAGCAGCAGGAACAGCAGCAGGAACAGCAGCAGGAACAGCAGCAGGAACAGCAGCAGGAACAGCAGGGAGTTGTGCTGGTGGTCATGGTGCGTGATACCCCGGAGTTCCCCGGCGGCCCGCTGAGCGCTGAGGTTCACCCTGACGAGGTTGACAACTGGCTGGCGCTGGACTGGCGACTGGAGGAATAACCATGCTGGTTGCCGATCCCCATTCACCTAATTTCAACAGCTACGCCAGCGTGATTGACCTGCGCGCATTCGCGGCGGGGCGCAGATATACCGTTCCTGCCGACGATGAAGAGTGTGAGACGTTGCTGATGCAGGCGATGGACTTTCTGGAAGGGAAAATATGGCGAGGGCAGCGCTCCAGCGCATCGCAGCCGCTGTCATGGCCGCGTTCGGGCGTGCGCTTCGATGGTGTTGACCTGCCGGATGACGCCATCCCTCAACGTCTGGTTGATGCGCAATGTCGCCTGGCTATCGAGTCGCAGGAGATTGACCTCACGCCTTCGGTTGCTGGTGGTGGCGCGGTGGTTATGGAGCGTGTTGAGGGTGCGGTAACGGTCCAGTATGAGCCGGGCACGAATAAGGCGGCACCGTCATTCCCCTGGTTCTACTCCTCATTGCGCGGGCTGGTGGTGGGCGGCAATCAGATCCGCATTAATAGGGGGTGATATGGCAATCGACTACCGACGCATGCGAAACACCGCGACCCGGTTGCTGACCGAGAACGGGAAGGCCTATCCGCTTACCCGCGGTGGCGGCACTACCCGCGATCAGTTCGGTAAAGAGTTAACGACTCCGGCAATCACTTCGACCGTCACTGGCGTTATCACCGAGTATTCCTCCCGTGAAATCGATGGCTCCCTGATTGCCACTGGTGATAAGAAACTCGCGGCCACGTTTGAAACTGAAGTGCGTATTGATGACCGCATCGAAATCGACGGCAAAAGATGGCGTGTGGTTCAGCCGAACCCGGTTAAACCTGCCGGTGTGCTGATCTCTTATAACATCCAACTAAGGGCATGATCATGGGTAGCAGTGCGAATCAACCCTTTCTGGCTGCCATTAAGTTGTTCGTTGATGGCTCTAAAGAGGAAATGGATGACGTTATCAGGCGAACGGGTATCAAAATCCTGGGACGGCTGGTGGATATGTCCCCGGTTGGCCAGCCTGATATTTGGGAGGTTAACCAGACTGCATCAGCCTATAACACCGCTGTTCGCGAGCATAATGCGACTCTGCGCGAGGATCCGTCAAACCTGACAAAGGCAGGACGGCTTAAGCGTGGCCTGCGTGTCAACGACTCGATGGATATCAAAAAGCCTGAGGGGTATGTCGGCGGGCGCTTCAGGAACAACTGGTACGTGGGCTTTGACAGCCGGCCAACCCAATCCAACGATACACCTGACGCTTCAGGCCAGGGCTCAAACTCCCGTGGCCTCGCAGTGCTTGAGGTGTTCAGAGTAGGACAGGTCAGCTCGATTTTCTTTACCAACAACCTGCCATATGCGCCGGCGCTGGAAAACGGTCATTCAAATCAGGCGCCAGGCGGTATGGTCGGACTGACAGCACTTGACGCGGCACAACTATTCCGTGAAGCAATGAGCGAGGTGCGCAATGGCCGGTGACCAGACAATGCGGATTGCTGATCTGCTGGAAGGTCGTGTAGCGGCTATTTGCTCCTCGATTGGGCTGCCAGTTACCTGGCCAAACATCGTCTTCGCTCCCCCTGATAATGCCCCTTATGGACGCGTTTATGTCTTACCGGCGCAAACTGTAGGGCAGGACCTGGAAGGTCAGTTGTGTACGTACCAGGGTATTCTGCAGCTCAATATCATCGCGCCAGCAGGTAGCGGTGTAACTCAGGCGAGAGGGTTGGTTAAGTCTGTCGCTGACGCCTTCCCGGAAGGGTTACCGCTGGTTGATGGTGACCTGACGGTTTATATAAACGGGCCGCCGCAGGTGCGCCAGCCAATTCAGAACGATATCGATATTACACATCCCGTCAGCATGCAGTACCGCGCTGATTACTGACCCGCCGCCCGGCGGGTTTTTTATTATCTAAATTCAGGAGAGTGCTATGGCATTCGCTATCCCCAACGGCTCACGTGTGAATGTGGCCAGGGCCTATCTGACTCCAGTTGTTTTCACTGCAGCATCGAATGCAACGGAGTGTGAGCTCACTGTTGCCTCAGCCGCAGGCATTCTGGCGGGAGATGTTGTCCAGGTGAATTCTGGCTGGCTCAAGCTCGACAACATGGTGTTGCGGGTCAAATCGGTTACCACCACAAAAGTGGTGCTGGAAGCGTTCGATACTACGGACACCAGGAAATTCCCGACGGGCACTGGCGCAGGTACGCTACGTAAAATTGATTCGTGGATCACCATGCCTCAGGTTATGACACTGTCCACCGAGGGCGGTGACCAGCAGACTATCAGCGTCCAGTTCATGGAGGATGATAAGGCCCGAACTATCCCAACATTTAAGAACGCCGTTGTTCAGGTTTATACCTTCGCGCATGACCCGCAACTGGCTATCTATAAGCGTCTGATTGACCTGGACGATTCTAGTGATACCACTGCTGTATGGTTTAACAATCCGCGTGGTAAGGCCGACCGCTTCTATTCCGCCAAGGTGTCATTCCAGCGCGTGCCTAAAACCGAAATCAACGCAGTGGAAAGCAACGAAGCGCGCATGAACTTCGAATCTGACATGCAGATTTACCCGATCGCCGACTCATCCGCTACCCCTCTTGCTTTCCTGACTAACCTTCCAGCGACCAAAAGTGTTGCTGCAGGTTCTTCTTTGGATCTGGCAGTGGTTATGCAGGGCGGCTCCGCCCCTTATACCTATGTGTGGAAAAAAGGCGGAACTGCTATTCCGGGCAAAACGGCTTCAACGTTCAACATCCCTTCGGTTGTATCCGGCGATGCCGGTTCTTACACCTGCGAGGTCACCGACGCCGCAGGTAAGACCCTGACCTCATCTGGTTGCACGATCACCGTCAGCTAATTAACTGGCCCGGTTCGCCGGGCTTTCTTTTCTCTGAGGAACCAAAATGACCCAATTTTCCCTGATCCCGGACCCCACTTTTTCCACCACTGCAAGCATCCCTCGTGCCGGCGCTGAAGACGGCAAACTGTCCTTCACCTTCCGCCATAAAACGCTGGAGGAGTTGCGCGCCATGGATGAGCAACTGCAGAAAAAAGCAGGTGATAAAAAGAGTGTCATCGAGCCGCAGGCCGACTACCTGATGGAGATTGTCGAAGACTGGGCGCTGCCTGACGAGTTCAACCGGGATAACGTGATCGTCCTTCTGCAGAACTATCCGCGCGCATTCGATAGCATCGGCCTGGCCTACACCAAAGAGCTGGTGGCGATCCGCGAAAAAAACTAAGGCAGGTCGCTGCAGCGTTGTACACGCCCGGACCAACTCTCGCGGAGTTAGCTGCTTTTGGTTTGACGCCTGAGGATGTGGAAGAAGAGGTGGGGATCCTGCCGTCAGCCTGGCATGCGTTCACCATCTTTTCTGCCCTGGCGACACAATGGCGCGTGGGCGCGAGCGGGGCTACTGGCCTTGATTACAACGTTCTCCCCTGGATGTTCAAATTGCACGGGGTAGAGGATGCGGCGGCCTGCATGGCTGATATTCAAATAATGGAAAGTGAAGCTCTCAAAGTGATGCATAAGGAGACGAGCTAATGACAGATCAAATCGCCTCGATTACTTTGCGGGCCGATGTTTCAGACCTTAAAACAGCCAGTAACGAACTCGATAAATTGAACGAGGCCGCAACGGGCGCAGTTGCGGGTGCTGATGCCCTGGCTGAAGCCGCGAAGCGGGTTAAGCCGTCCGCTCGTGAGGGGGCGGAAGGCATACGGGAACAACGCGAAGCCCTCAAAGGCTTGCTGGAAAATATCGACCCGGTCACCAAAGCCCTGAACCGACTCGATGAGCAGCAGGATGCGCTGCGCAATTTCCAGACCAGAGGTTTTCTGGATACCGACACCTTCCAGGCCTATAACAAGATTCTCGACGATACCCGTCTGAAGCTGACGGACACCGGCGAGGCTGCCGCGCGCGCTCAAACCGAACTGGCGGCAACGCAGGCCGCCGAAAAACAGTCGGCGTCACTAAAGAACCTGCTCAGCTCAATCGACCCTACGATTCGAGCATTCAATTCACTGGATGAGCAGCATTCACAACTGGTGGCACATTTCGAAGCCGGGCGTATTAACGGGGCTCAGTTCGAACACTTCAATGACATCCTTAATCAGACGCGTCAGCGCCTCTCCAGCGTCGCCGATGTGATTCCCGAAGCGCTGACAAAGCAACAGATTGCGGCGCAGAAGGCTGGTATTTCCCTGGGGCAGTACAGCGCAGCAATGCGCATGCTCCCGGCGCAGTTAACCGACATTGCGACACAGCTGGCAGGCGGCCAGTCTCCGTTCCTGATCCTTCTCCAGCAGGGCGGCCAGATTAAAGATTCGTTCGGCGGCGTTGGTAATACTTTCAAAGTTTTCCTGTCTTATTTAAACCCCATAAACGCGGCACTTGGTCTGTCAGCGCTAGCATTGGGTGGGTTGGCTGTTGCTGTGTATAAGGCACGGCAGGAGATTGATGAAGCATTAAAAATAGCGGCATCGTCTCTCGGTGCCAGTGGTGATGCTGCAGAACGGCTCGCTCTCAACATGGTCGCCATTTCTGATAAAACAGGTAAGACGATTGATGATGTCAGCAAGATGTTCATCACTACCAATGATGGTGCAAGCGAATCAATCAAAAAACTGATTGATGTCGGCTTTAGCTATGATGAGGCGAGGAAAGAGGTTGAGAAGTACAAAAGCACGGGCAATTTCACCTCACTGAATGCTGAGATTGACGTGCACCGACGGGAAATCCTTAAGATCGGTGACGCATGGTCAGAAGCCGCTATCAAGGAGAAGAACAGGTATACCGGTTCAAACCTTGGTAAGCAGAACGTCGCGCTTGGCGGTGGTATTGACTACGGGCTTAAATTCATCGCGCAGGGTATTGACCTGCAAAAAACGATGAATCAACTGACAATTGACGGTAACAAAGCAGTTGCAGACTCAGTTGACTGGATCAATAAAGCGTGGGAATCATCCGATCGTGTTGCTGGAGCGGAGGCCAGATTAAAAGAGGCTCATGAACAGTCGCGAAAAATTGCGTTTTCTGGCGATAGAGAGGCAATAGCAAACGCTCAGCAGCTTATTGTGTTACGCCAGCGTGAGGTTGATGAGGCAAAAAAACAGCGGGATAAAAAACCAAAAACCCCCGCAGTTAAAGTCGATGCTGACGACCGCACCATCGAGAACTACCAGTCCCAGTCCCGAACACTGACTGAGACCCTGGAAACCCTTCGAAAGACTGGTGATGTACACGCGAAAAACTCAGAGCTGAGTAAGCAACAATCTCGCTTCGCCGAACTTGACGAGGCATCAAAAACTCGTGCACTGACAACTCAGGAAAAGTCGCTTCTCTCGAGCCGGGATGCCATCCTCAACGCCGCAAAAGTTGTGGATCAGAAAAATAAAGAAGTTGAAGCCCAGCAGAAAATTAACGGGCTGGCATTGCAGGCCAATAAGTACGTTACGCAGATGTCGGAAAAAACAGCTGCTTTACGTGATGGTGCAGGTCTTAGCAGTCGCCAGACACAGCGATTGATGGAAGAGGCTCAGCTCAAACAGGGATGGCTTAATGGCGGGGGCAAAACTGGAGATGCTGGGTATGAAAAGGAATTAAAAGCCCTTCGAAATTATTACGCTGAAGAAGACAGGCTGCGCGGCGACTGGAAGGCTGGCGCATTAAGCGGTTGGAATGAATATCTTGAAGCCGCCACCAACACTTACGACTCCGTGAAGAACGTTGCGGGCTCAGCGCTAAATGGCCTATCTGGCATGTTGACCGACCTGATGATGACCGGCAAAGCATCGATAAAGGAGTTCGGTATGTCGATGCTGAAGATGATAGCAGAGGTGGTTAACCGGTTGCTGGTGGCCTATGCGGTTCAGGCGGCGATGGGGTGGATAAGTGGTTCGGCAAAAACTAACCCTCAAGGCGGTGGTATCGGCAGTCCCGATTTTCAAGGCCCCATCCGTAATGCTAAAGGCGGAGTCTATGACTCTCCAGGCCTCAGTAAGTATGTGAACGGTGTCTATGACTCTCCGCAATACTTCTCCTTCCAGGGCGCGTCGAAGTTTGCTAAAGGCGGTGTTTTTGCTGAGGCTGGTGCTGAGGCGATAATGCCGCTGACGCGTGACTCCGCGGGGCGATTGGGGGTCAGGGCGCAGGGCGGGGGTGGTACGGCTCCTCAGGTTAATATTGATATTTACGTTGATAATAAAGGTAATGCAACTTCGACTTCATCTGGAGACGGCAGCGCTGCAGCAAGGGCGCTAGGGAGTGAAATTGAGGCCAAGGTTACTGAGATTCTGAGAAGAGCAGCCCGCAGTGATGGCCTTCTCGGTCGGCAATTTCAGTCAAAATAAAACCCTGCCTATACCTTTCTGAGATAGCAATATCACTTACGCCTAGTTACACCATTGCATCCCTTGGTTATCATGCGCTAAACCATCCTTATCAAGGGAGAAGATTGTGCGCATAGAATGGGCTTTAGTTTTTCTATTAATTTTTGGAGTGAGTGGATGCAAAAACTTAACCGATTTGAGGAGTAAGGATCCTGACTTAACACTCTCATCAAGCAAATCGACACAAGTAGTATCTGAATGTTTGCTATTCGGATGGCAGTCTAAAAAACTCTTGGATGGCAGCACTATAAATACGTTCATGCAGCCTTACCCTGGGGGCAATACTGTCTATACCGAAAATTACACCGCCGCCGCTGATGTTGTGAAATATGATGGCGGCACACAGATAAGACTATACCTGCGAAGCTGGTACATAAGAGATAGTTTTGCAAAAATAGCAAAAGCTTGCATTTAAAAATCAAGCCCGCTCCCGGGCGTCAATCAATACCCAGCTTCGGCTGGGTTTTTTTATGGAGCAAATATGGCCGTTGATACTTACAAGTGGCGCTCGCAACTTGGAGCGGGCGCTATTGAATACAGTCAGACTATACGATCAGCTCAGTTTGGCGATGGCTATGAACAGGTTGCTGACAATGGTATTAACTCAACTGCAATTAAGATCCCGATGAAACACACTGGCATCGAAACGGAAGTTAACGCCGTTCGTGATTTCCTTCTGGCCCATACAGTAAAAGCTTTCATCATTACTCCACCGGGCGAAGCTAAAGGTCTTTATCGGGTAGTTGCAGATTCTGTTCAAAAAAACCAGATAAGCAGCAAATTTGCAGAGCTGACATTCACCCTTAAGCGCGCCTATGGCGTCTATGCGTGAGGTGACTCATGGTTGCTCTGATTGATACGGCGGCCTCACTTTCCCCCGGTGGTCGCGTACGACTTATTGAGGTTGATGCGAGCGAGTTTGCTGGTGGCATTCACCGTTTCCATTATGCGCCTTTTCCTCATACCCCAACTGAAATTGATGCGGCTAAAGGCGACGAGAACAAACTGGGACCCAAACCAATTATCTGGGGTGGGAAAACTTTCGATTTCTGGCCGTACCAGGTTACAGGTCTGGCCATGTCCACTGACCAGGCCGCCGAACCAACGCTGAGCGTTTCCAACCTGGACGGGCACATCACGGCGCTCTGCCTTCAGTTTAAGGACATGGTGAATGCAAAGGTTAGCGTTATTGACACCTACTCCATTTATCTGGATCCAGTGAACTTCCCCGGGGGCGTTAATTCCACCGCCGATTCGTCTATGTTTACTCTCCAGACCTTCTGGCTCGATACGAAAACGGCTGAAGACGATGAGATCGTGACGTGGTCACTGAGTAGTCCTGCGGATTTACAAAGCCTCGTGATTCCAACCCGGCAAATCACTTCATTATGCGAATGGGCACTGCGCGGACAATATCGCAGCGGTGACGGCTGCACCTACAACGGTACGGCGTATTTCGATGCGAAGGGTAATGCAGTCGCAGACCCGGCGCTGGATGTGTGCGGCGGCTGCCTCAATGACTGCCGTAAGCGGTTTGGTGCCGGACTGGCAGAACCTAACGCCGCAAACCTCGATTTTGGTGGCTTCCCGGCAACTGTTCTCTTCTCCCGATAACCGGATATACCAATGAATAAAACTATTATGGCGGCGATCCGCGTGCATGCGCTGGAGGAGTGCCCGCGCGAGTGCTGTGGCTTCGTCATCCAGTCGGGGCGGCGTCAGCGTTACATTCCGGTTCCGAACACCCACGAAAACCCGACAGAACATTTCCGCATTGACGGCGCGCACTGGGCGGATGCTGAGGATGTCGGAACGATTGTTCGCGTCATCCACTCCCATCCGGGCGATGGGGCGCGACCTATTCCTTCAGACCTCGATCGCCAGCAGTGCAATAACTCCGGCGTGGTCTGGGGCATCTACGCGCCGGACTGCGATGAGTATGCAGAGATAGCACCTGATGTCACCCCATTAGTTGGCCGCCCGTTCATCCTCGGTTCGCACGACTGCTGGGGGCTGATCATGGACTGGCACGCCACCCAGGGCGTGACACTTAACGATTTCCGTGTGGATTATCCATGGTGGGAGAGCCAGTACCCGGACAACCTGTATTTCGAGAACTGGGAGCGTGAGGGGTTTATCGAATGCGACCCGGCGCCGGGCTGCATGGTCATCATGCAGGTTGAGTCTGATAAGTGGAACCATGCGGGGATCATCACCGAAGAAGGCGAGCTTCTTCACCACTTGTACGGGCAGCCATCCTGTATTACGCCCTACGCCCGGGGTTATTTCAAAGACCGGACGATGATATGCGTCCGCCACAAGAACCTGCCTCAGGAGATTAAGCTATGGCGCGGTTAACCACTATTCGTTTTTATGGCGCACTGGGAGCGCGGTTCGGGCGCGTTCACAGACTGGCTGTTCAGACATCAGCAGAAGCGGTGAAGGCTTTGTGCATCAACCTTGATGGGCTGGAAGCCTACCTGATGAATGCCAAAAATAACGGAATGACATTCGCGGTGTTTCGCGGAAAGCGAAATATCGGCGTTGAAGATTTCAAAGACCTGAGTGGCGATAGCGACATCCGTATTGCTCCTGTGATGGAGGGTGCTAAAAAGGCGGGCATGTTCCAGACGATTATGGGAGCGGTAATGATTGTGGCGGGCCTTGCTTTGGGGCCGGTTGGATGGGGGGTAATAGGGGCAACCATGGCTACCGGATTAATTGTTGGCGGTATCAGTTCTATGGCGGGGGGAATTTATCAGATGCTTTCACCTCAACCTAAAGGATTACAGATGCGCCAGGATGCCGACAACAAACCTTCTTATGCCTTCGGTGGCGCTGTTAACACGATGGCAATGGGCAACCCCGTAGCTCTGCTTTATGGCGAGCGTGAGATTGGCGGCGCGATTATCAGCGCGGGAATTGTCGCTGAAGACATCTGACGCAACTTCTTTCAGCAAATAGCACCCAATAGGGTGCTTTTTTTATGGATGTAATATGGCAACGATCACTGGTGCGAAGGGCGGAGGCCAGAAGCAGCATACGCCCGTAGAACAGCCGGATTCAGCTCAGTCGATGGCGCGGTGCCGTATGTTGCTGGCGTTAGGGGAAGGCGAGTTTGCGGGTGGCCTGGATGCGACACGTATATTCCTGGATGGCACACCGCTGGGCAATGCTGACGGAACAATGAATTTTGAGGGTGTTTCGTGGGATTTTCGACCAGGAACACAGACTCAGACACCGATCCCCGGTTTCCCCGCTGTCGAAAACGAAATAAGCATTGGTGTTTCACTCACGAAAGCAACGCCATGGACGCGGGCTATTAGTAATACCCAGCTCGATGCAGTGCTGGTGCGCGTTGGCATTCCGCAGCTACAAAAGCAGGAAAAAGACGCGGATATTGTTGGCACAACTGTCAAATACCATATCGACCTGGCTATAGACGGTGGCGCTTTTTCCACAATCATGACCAAAACAGTCACGGAGAAACTCAGCGCGCTGTACGAACTGACGCATCGCATAAATTTGCCAAAGGCCAATACTGGCTGGCAAATTCGTGTAGTCCGCGACACCGCAGACAGTACCAGTCAGTTGCTGCAAAATAAAACGCAGGTGCAGGCGATAACTGAAGTGATCGATGCGCGCCTGCGTTATCCGCATACAGCGCTGTTGTATGTGTCATTTAATGCAAAATCATTCAGCAATATTCCAAAGATCTCCTGCAAGCCCAAAGGGCGCATCATCCGTATTCCCCAAAACTATGACCCGGTTGCCCGCAGTTACAGCGGAACCTGGAACGGTACGTTCAAATGGGGCTGGACCAACAACCCGGCGTGGATCTGGTTTGATGTCCTGACAGAGCCGCGCTTTGGCCTGGGTCGTCGTGTAACTGTAGACATGCTGGATAAGTGGGAGCTTTACCGCATTGCCCAACGCTGCGATCAGAAGGTACCGGACGGGAAAGGTGGCAATGGTAATGAGCCTCGCTTCATGTTCGACGTCTATATCCAGTCCGAAGCAGATGCCTGGCAGGTGATTAAGGATATCGCCGCGGGCTTCAACGGAATGACTTTCTGGGGCAACAACATGTTCAATGTTGTCTCCGATATGCCAGCTGATATGTCGAAGTTGCAGATCCTCACCCGTGCTTCTGTAGTTGGCAAGCCGGTGTACTCGAGCGGCAGTGAAAAAAACCGTTTCTCCAGTGCACTTGTTAACTTCAGCGACCCGGACAATCACTATCAGGACCGTACTACGGCAGTGATGTTCCCCGAACTCGTGAAGCAGTTCAAATTTAAGCAGACACAGTTAACAGCTATCGGTTGCACGCGTGAAAGCGAGGCGCAGCGACGCGGTGGATGGGCGGTGTACTCTAACTTCCTGGACCGAATCATCACACTGCAGACGGGTCTGGACGGGGTTGTTTATGTGCCGGGAACAGTTTTTGCCTTTGCTGATGAACGGGTGTCCGGTCGCATTTATGGCGGACGCATCACCGAATATAATTCTGCGATTAAAGCTGTTACAACGGATCGCGGGACCAGTGCTGTTGCAGGGGATTCATTGCTGATCCGCACTCAGGGCGGCACTGTTGAAAGTCGGGTTATCCAGGCAGTAAATGGCACGCAGCTGATTGTATCCACACCGTTCAAAGCTGCACCACTCCCTAACGCCATATTCGTTATCGATGCCGGACAGCTCCGCCTGCAGTATTTCAGAGTAACTAATCTGACATTTAATGATGAGGAAAATACATTCACCATTACCGGGACGGAATACAATGCGTCAAAATATGATGCTGTTGATAACAACGCCCGTCTGGATACCCCTCCGATCAGCCTGATTCCAACCGGGCTGGTGGCGCAACCACAAAATGTAGTTATTACCAGTTACGACTCCGTCCGCCAGGGGCAGCGTATTGCTACGCTGGTTGCGTCCTGGGATCCGCCTCTGGATAAGAATGGCAAACCCCAGGCAGATATCGTTTCATACCGGGTACAGTGGAAACGGGGTGAGAATGAGTGGATCAATGTTCCTGCAACAGGGCTACGTAATATCGAAGTGCCTGGGATTTTTGAAGGCGACTACCTCGTCAGAGTTTGTGCCATTAATTCTGGGGGGGCGTCGAGCCTCTGGGCGTCCTCCACTCTTACGCACCTGAGTGGGCGAATCGGCGCGGTACCGAAGCCTGTCGGACTTATTGCTACGCCAATCAACTGGGGTATTCAGCTCAACTGGGCATTCCCTGCAGGCAGCGAAGATACCCTTCAAACAGAAGTTCAGTACTCTGCATCGAGTACGGGTAATAACCCGATGCTCCTGGCCGGCGTTCCTTACCCCCAGCATTCATATACTCAGGCGGGCTTACGTGCAGGGCAGGAATTCTGGTACCGGGCGCGCCTTGTCGACCGTATAGGTAACCAGTCAGACTGGACTGACTGGGTGCGCGGGATGTCGAACGACCAGGCCAGTGATTATCTGGACGCTATTAAAGACCAGGTTCTGCTGGCCGCTGACGGTAAGGCGTTAACCGAGAAAATTGATTTCAGTATCGCCGGGATTTTGCAGGGCACACTGGCGGATATCCAGGGCGCGAAAGTTTCATTCGAGCAGTTTGGCATTGCGCGCGCTGAGATCTCCCAGGCTCAGGAGCTCATAGCTGATGCTGACAAGGCGTATGCGGAGTTCAAAGACCTGGTGGCTGTCCGGTTTGGTGACAGTGCTGCCGAAATCCTCACGGTTAAAAAGGCGCAGGCCACAACGGATTCTGCGTTGGCATCTCTGACCACAACGGTACAGGCGACCACGGAGAATGTGGATGCTCTCACTGGACGGATAACTAAAGCCGAGGCCAGTGTGGTGAGCATCAGCGAGGCGCAGACCAGTACTGACAAGGCGCTGGCTACGCTTGAGCAGCAGACAACTGCGACGTTTGATAAACAGCAGTCTGCGATAAACCAGAAGTTCACCTCATACGCTGACGCCACAAGTGCCAATGCTATCTACACGCTAAAAGCGGGCGTGAAATACAACGGCAATTACTATGATGCGGGTTTGTCGGTAGCGGTACTGGTCAACAATGGACAGGTATCAACCCGCGTTGCCATTAATGCAAATGAACTGGTTGTATTGTCCGGTAGCAGTACCAGCCAGATGTATTCGCCGTTCGCCATCATAAATGGTCAGGTGTTTCTGAACGATGCCTTTATTCAGAACGGCACAATCACGTCGGCCAAAATCGCGGATGCGGCCATCACCAACGCCAAAATCGCAAATGCCTCCATCACTAACGCCAAAATCAGCGGCGATTTGTGGTCAGCTAATTTTGTGTCGGGCATGTTTGGCTGGATTGTGAGGCAGGACGGCAGCGCTGAATTCAATAACGTTTTGATACGGGGGACTGTTGAGGCGGATGAATTTATTGGCGACGTGGCAAACGGGCAGGTATTCCCGGATACGGGCATCTCATCAACAGCCAACGTTGCCTTTACCTATACGGATTCCGGGACCAAATCGCGGGCTAAACATGTCGTGCTGATGGCGATGGTGAGTGTGGGTGGAGCAACCGGGCCAGGCACAGACGGCGGCGCAGCGGACGTGACCATGAGAATAGGTAACGTCAGCAAAACCTACCGCGTCAAAACAGTTTCCGGGCAAGGCAGGGTTTATACCACGTTGATGGTCAGCGCACTTATAACAGCGCGTTCTGTTGCCTGCTCTATTTCAGCTAACACCGGCGGTGAGTCATCAGGTGGCACCTGCCAGATCCTGTCTCCCAGCGTGATCGTTGCCCGTGGTTCGGGCGCATTCGAACAGACCACCTAATCCACCCAATACCACAAACCCGGCTCCGGCCGGGTTTTTTTATGCCCGGAGATAATATGTCCGCAGGAACTCTCAAATTTACCAACGGCTCAAACGCAGTTGTCGGTACCGGCACCACCTTCACCACAGACCTGAAAGCCGGTGATGTCATTACAACGACCATCGGCGGGGTGTTCTACACCCTGTTTGTGGATACCGTGACGAGCAACACCGCCGCCACGCTGACCGACCCGTTTACCGGGCCGACGACGACCGGCGCGGCATGGGTCGCCGTGCCGCAGCTGGCGCTCAACCGCATCACTGCGGCGCTGGCCGCACAAACAGCTGAAGCCGTTCGTCGCATTCTCCAGGAGAACGCCAACTGGCAGGCGTTTTACTCCGGCAGCGGGGATATCGTGGTCACGCTCCCGGATGGCACGCCGACGGGGCGACAGGTACCCGGCCCGTCCTGGTCGAAACTGATGACTACCATCGGCACTCCCCGCCAGTTTCGGGGTGACGTGGGGACCGCTGATTTAAACACGATTGATGGCTCTGTCGAGGGGGATTACAACCAGCCCCGCAACTCCAGCGCGACGGCGTCCCGTAATTATCCCGTCAATCTGGCGGGCTCCCTGCGTGTCTACAGCACCAACGCCAACAATATTAAATCCTGTATTCAGGAGTACGACGTATGGGACCGCAACAACACCTATACCCGATGCGGTGTCAGTACTGCCGCTGGCGTGGTCACCTGGACTGACTGGAGTGAGGTGAGTGCCGGGGCGCTGCGGTCAACACTTATCGCAAGTACCACTGACCTGGATACGCTGAACAGTCTGGCGTATCTGGGCACCTACCGCGTTTCTGCCGGGACACTGGCGAACCACTATCCCTATGAAGGTTTTGCGGGCTCTGTTGAGGTCGTCCAGGGTTACAGCAACGGGGTACAGCAGTTTGCCGTGTCTAACTACGGCAACACCTTTATGCGCTATATGTCCAGCGCAACAGTATGGTCAGCCTGGGTTAATACCGGCATTCAGGCACTGCCAGCTTTCTTTGAGGGAAATGCGGATAATTTACTGGATGACGGGGACTACCCCACCAGTAGTTTAACAACAGGGCTACCGGGACTCGATATGCTGGGCCTGGGGTCGCTGCCTTCAAACTGCCGTCTTGCAGTTCGTACGCAGCGCAATAACACCTCTGTCACCCAGGAATGGACTATTTATGGTTCCAGTGTCTCGCATAATGGGCGTAAATTTCACCGCGAGAAATTTTCGACTAATGCCTGGACGCCGTGGCAGGAAATCCTCGACACGCGGAGCATTGGCAACCTGTTCGGCATCGGGGCATCAAATCCGTCTCTGACCGGATTCGACTGGCAGAATTACGCGTTCGTCAACGGTGCCAGCTATCAGGTTTCTGCACCCAGCCAGGTGAACCCGCCCGTTGAGCTGAGTCAGCTGGGCAATCTGTCTTTGGGTGTCAATGTCCTGGGGATGTCGGGCGACCCGTCCAGCACCACGGCTATTTCCTGGTGCCTGATGCAGGTCTCCACCTACGTGAACGGGACCGGGTCCACCCGGCGCTTATTTCACGTTGTGTTTCGTGGCACGAAGGGCAACCGCTCTTATTCTGTAATCGAAATCCTCGCAGGCGCTGATATGGCCGACGCCCGTAACCGGCTGGGGGCATTCCCGGCGGCAGGGGGAACGCTGGGCGGTCCTCTTGCGATTAACACTGCGGCGAACATCAGAACTACGCTCGCAAACCTCGGCTTTTCTCAGGCCAGCGTGAATGCCTTTGACATCCCTGGTGCATCCCGAAATATGCGCGTAGTTACTGCAACCGCAGTTGTGACAACTAATAGCGCAGGGAATGGCACGGTGACGTTTCCGTCAGCATTCCCGAATGCGTGTATGTCGGTTGTCGCCAGCCACGGCGACAGAAATGGCGTCGGCACACTGAACGTTGTCGGATTTTCCACGGGCAGCATTACGGGATTCAATTTTTACGCGGAGGGCGTCATCAGTGCCGCCTGCCGTGTTAACTACATTGCAGTGGGGTACTGATGATGATGTACAGCTCGAAGGTTCAGGGATTTTTTCCGTCTGATGAGGAAGAACAGGCGCCCTATAATGAATCAGGCAATCTGCCTGATGACCTGAGTGAAATCTCTGACGAGGATTATGCCGCCTGGATTAATCCGCCAGCTGGCAAATGCAGTGCCTGGATGGAGGGAAAACCGGTGCTGATTGATGCGCCGGCGGTGAATTACATTCTGGAAGCGGAAACAAAGAGGCAGCAACTTCTTTCAGAGGCTCAGGCCGCCACGTACACCATCAACCTGAAACTGGCGATGGGGCGCACACTGACCGACAAAGAGAAGGTAAAGGTGAATGCCTGGCTGGATTACGTTGATGCGCTAAACGATAGCGACCTGTCAACAGCACCTGACATCGACTGGCCAGAACAGCCTACTGTTTGAATAACAGTTTACAGGGAAGAACCAGAGGCTATTCAAATGTGGCTTTGCCCCTGACCTGACCAGTAAAGTCAGTCATAATTAATCCAGCTTCTTTTCCATAATCTCTCAATAAGGACAGCTATGCACTTTAAATCAGGGATTTTGCTGGCAGGAATCATGCAATTGTCCGGATGTGTGGTGGATGATATGGATTCATCAAATTATAACTATGTCCCGTGGATACAGGTCTTTCAGAAGGTGGACGTTACTGGATGGACGAACATCCGCGACCGTAAGGAAGCACTATACAGTTGCGGTGTCGATCGTCGACAAAATCTGGATGACAAAAACTGGGGGCTGAACGTGGCCTATGAGAATGAAACGCTGCAGGACATCACCAGTCGAAATAAACGCATTTTTGCCTGCATGAAAAGTAAAGGGTATCAGGTCTATGGTTTTGACGAGTGTGGACCAATCAAAAAACCTACCGGACTATGTCCTAACTGAAATTGTCCCATGGGATAATCCTAACAACCTGCGAATAGGGTTACGGGCAGATTACGCTTTCTCAGTGTCCGCTGAGATCGAAAAGCGGAAGTCTGCGGCTTTCTTACTGCGAGATGGAAGTGTCACTAATTTTACCGTATATTAACGAGCGGGAGCATTTCGCTCCCTAAGTAGCTAAATAAAATTAGCTTAACACGCACATTACTACTTTTTACTACACTTTCTGTTATATTTCCAATTGACTAGGTGTCAACGCAGGTTTATTTTTTGCATCAGAGCCTTTAAGGCAATTTCCGCATCGACAGGATTTAGATCATCATAATCCGCCAACCACACTTGAACTGACTCACTAAAACTATTAGTGATACCAATTTCAGTTCCTAACTCTGGAACAAACTCAGAGGTGCCACAAATGGCTTCGCTGAACCGAATTAAATTGCAAATACGGAAAGTTTCGCGGCCTTTATCTGTAATTACTTCATGATATGACCTGCCTTTTTTATCTTTTCTTAGAGTAATATGATCATTGTAAGAGTCAAAGTGCGGATGTATTATTTTGTAAGACTCAGTATTCTCAGGGTAGGGTGCTCCGCTGTCGAGTGTAATTAGTAGCGGGTTTTTTTTGGATTTATACGTATTACAGTCTTTGCACGTAACAGCAAGATTTCTGGGAGTGTAAAGATATTGTGGGTAAGAAGATTTAGGAATAATATGATCAATATCCCATTGCCCACCATGAAATTCTTCTCTTAATCTTCCACAATAAGGACATATGAACTCTTGTTCATTGCGATGATAATCTCTAACTTCTTTGCGGAAGGCTTTACGCACTGAGCACGTACCATCCCAGTGCGAGGCGTCTCCATTGAATGTATTTACAAATTCCTGAGATCTTTCGCTGTATACAATAGGTCTATTAATCATCAGAACTCCTTGCATATTCAAAGCTAAGAATCTGCTTGAATATCAGTTGTACAGGGTCTCCTTCCGGTATTCTCTTTTTATTAATGAGTATGCTGATTTCGTGCATAAATTCATTGTCATCTTCTGTAAGGACGATCGTTTTCGATATCTTAGAAAGTATTAAAAGTAATTTTTTTATGATGAAGTCATTTTTATACCCTGGGCTTTTAAAAACACCGGTAAGTTGTTTTCCAGCAGACTGCTCTCTATAGGCTTTCAAGGGCTGTAGCTCATAAAATCTACCTTTCTCAAGTTTGTTTTCATTTCTTATTATTGAATCAAGATTATCTCTATTTTCTAGAGACAGCACACAGCCATTATCAAACTGCATGCCAGAAATAATTTGAGGTGAATGCGTCGCAATAAGTATATGAGCTTCAAGAGTGTCGGGGCATAAAAGAGATATGAAACGCATAAAATTAAGTTGCCATTCTGGATGTAAACTATTCTCTGGTTCGTCAATACAAATCATGCAGTTTTTTTCTACATATCCACTTAATACAATTGCATTGCCGAATAGTGTTCTCTGCCCAGAACTCAGTGAAACTATGTTGACTTCTTTTTTTGAGTTATGATGCATTACCTGAATTTCAGATACAGTAATCACATCCAATACAAATAAAATACCAATTATTTCAACTTCATTAAGATCATCAAATAGAGATTTAGATTCCGTGCTAATCGTTCCTTCTGCAACAGAAAAATATATACTATTGAAATTTCCCTGTGAAAACTTCCCTGCATCTAACATTAGCAATGTATCGTATAACCCATCCAAATGTTCTTTATATTTACTTTCTCTCAATATAATTTCAATCGACTTGTCCAACTTGAAATTTCTATTTTTTAACTCTTCGTTTTTTATATAATTAATTTTCTTGGTATGCGTAATACCTTCGTCAGACAGTATTGCACCCCCATTGTCCAAACTGCTTAACATAGACAAGACATACTTTATGTTGTGTATGTTTAAAGTACACCTAAGGTGCAAATCAGATTGCAACCCAAACATCATAAATGCTTCTTTCACTCTTTTAGCGTCTTGCAAACCTCTTTTGTTTTTATGACGTAATGAATTTTTAATGCATTGGTCAACAATGCCAGTTATCCCTCGTCTAGTATTGTCATTTACCTCTGGGTGAATGTAACTCATTGTAATTTCAGTTGCTTCTTTATTATTTAATTTATCATTGAGGATTCTATTGGATGTGAATCTATCAAACCTTGAGTTGCATATAGCAATGATTTTACTAGGATTCCTCTCTGACAAACATTCAAGTTCAACAGCGGGGTTGTGACCGGTGTTATTTGCATTGCTAAACAGAAAGAAATTTATAGCCTTACTTAATAAACTAGATTTTCCGCTTGCGTTATCACCGGTGAGAATTGTGTAATAATTGTTATGTGAGTCTTCACTAAAGTCACGGACTCTTATCTTGTCTCGACTTTCGTTCATGATTGAATTTATTCTAAACATTTTCATCCTTAACATTGAACTTAATTAATAATATTATTAATTACATCATTTTCCCGGTTCAGCCACGTGAGCTAGGTTCGGAGCATCACTAAGCACCGTCATCCCAGCAATCCTTATGTTGTGGATACCTTGGATTTCATTGGCATGTTAAGAGCCGATTGTTGTGGCATAGTAAATTTGGCTACTGAAACATAGGTGCCATCATTACTTTGCAGTATATCCCCTCTAGTGACAAACTGAATTTGGTCATCTCTTTATAGGCGCGAAAATTCCGCTCATGGCATAAAGCAGCCTTACCAGGTTTCTTTTGAGCCCAGGATATTTTGCCAACTCCACAAAGCATCCATGAGTTTTGTTCGTCATCTGGAAGTGCCAGCTCTGGTAGCCTTCAACCAAAATCAGTCAGATATTCAGTCGTAAAAATTGATAGCTGAAACCAGTATTGATTTGCCCCTCAATTAAAACTACTGTTTGCATATACAGTGATTATTGAGGGCAGATCATGCCACGCCGAGACGATATAGGTACCGCATTTAGAGCAGCGCTGATGAGAAACCCGAAGGGCTATCTGTGGCTGAGAACTGATGATTTCATCAGGGAACTGGCCGTGAAAAACTGGCATTTCACCCGGGAGGATGCAAACAACTGGATCATCCGTTACCAGTTTGATTTTGCGGACCAGACGTCAGACCACAGTGAAAATCGTCTCTGGCTGCTGCGCAACATGGGGATGGTGCACTGATGGGGTTTCCGAGTCCAGCTCAGGATTACGTAGAGCAAAGAATAGACCTGAACACCGTTTGCGGATTAACCCCGACAACGGGAGTGATAGACACCGCAACCGGGTACGCGATTGTTGAAACGCAACCAGTTCGCATTGAACAGGGTGACACCCTGCTTATTGGGGGGAGCGTTGGATTTCAGTTTGTACGACTGCACGGACATGCGTTCGTCACGCCGGATGGCGACGTCTATGAGGCTGAAGGCCAGGACGGTATCGTGGTGATCGGTCAGGTTAAGTTTTTTGTGTTGCGAGCGGATGAGGATGGTTGCCCAGTTATCTGACATGTAAACACATAACTTTTAACAAAGTGCTGAGACGTGTACTATTGCAGTGAGCTTATCGACAGAAGTGAAGGGTACATTTCATATTTGGTACACATGAATGTACACATTTATCAGAGTGAAGATAAAAACCTTTGCTAACCTGCTGATAGTAAATTGAAAAATGATTTTGCATGTGATCTTACGTGTGGGTCACCACTGCGAATTAAGGATATGAAATGCCAGTAATTACTCTTCCTGATGGCAGTCAACGCCATTTTGATCATGCTGTAAGCCCGATGGACGTTGCTCTCGACATTGGCCCGGGGCTTGCGAAAGCCACCATCGCCGGTCGTGTAAACGGCGAATTGGTTGATGCGTCTGATGTCATTGAACAGGATGCCACGCTCTCTCTCATCACCGCAAAAGATGAAGACGGTCTGGAAATCATCCGTCACTCCTGCGCGCATCTGTTAGGTCATGCGATTAAGCAGCTGTGGCCAAACACCAAAATGGCCATCGGCCCGGTCATCGATAACGGCTTCTACTATGATGTTGACCTCGACCATACGCTGACCCAGGAAGACATCGACGCGCTCGAAAAGCGTATGCACGAGCTCGCCGAGAAAAACTACGACGTTATCAAGAAGAAAGTCAGCTGGCATGAGGCGCGTGAAGCCTTTGTTAAACGCGGTGAGAGCTATAAAGTCTCTATTCTTGACGAAAATATTGCCCATGATGACAAACCTGGTTTGTATCATCATGAAGAATACATCGACATGTGCCGCGGTCCGCACGTGCCGAATATGCGTTTCTGTCATCACTTCAAGCTGATGAAAACAGCCGGCGCTTACTGGCGTGGCGACAGCAACAACAAAATGCTGCAGCGTATTTATGGCACCGCATGGGCCGATAAAAAAGCCCTGAACGCCTATTTACTGCGTCTTGAAGAAGCAGCAAAACGAGACCACCGTAAAATTGGTAAGCAACTCGACCTGTACCACATGCAGGAAGAGGCACCGGGTATGGTATTCTGGCATAACGATGGATGGACCATTTTCCGTGAACTGGAAACGTTTGTTCGTTCTAAACTGAAAGAGTATCAGTACCAGGAAGTGAAAGGCCCGTTCATGATGGACCGTGTGCTGTGGGAAAAAACCGGCCACTGGGACAACTACAAAGATGCGATGTTTACCACATCCTCTGAAAACCGCGAGTATTGCATCAAGCCGATGAACTGCCCGGGTCACGTGCAGATCTTCAACCAGGGGTTGAAATCCTACCGCGACCTGCCGCTACGTATGGCCGAGTTTGGTAGCTGCCATCGTAACGAGCCATCTGGCGCGTTGCATGGCCTGATGCGCGTTCGTGGCTTTACTCAGGATGATGCGCACATCTTCTGTACCGAAGAACAGGTACGTGATGAAGTGAACGCATGCATTCGACTGGTCTATGATATGTACAGCACCTTTGGCTTCGAGAAAATCGTTGTCAAACTGTCCACTCGTCCTGAAAAACGTATCGGCAGTGACGAAATGTGGGATCGTGCTGAGGCGGATCTGGCGGTTGCGCTGGAAGAGAATAATATCCCATTTGAGTATCAACTGGGTGAAGGCGCATTCTACGGTCCGAAAATTGAATTTACCCTGTATGACTGTCTCGATCGCGCCTGGCAGTGCGGTACTGTACAGCTGGACTTCTCCCTGCCGCAGCGTTTGAACGCCTCTTATGTAGGCGAAAGCAACGAACGTCAGGTACCGGTGATGATTCACCGTGCAATTCTTGGGTCACTGGAACGCTTTATTGGCATTCTGACCGAAGAATTTGCCGGTTTCTTCCCAACCTGGTTGGCACCCGTGCAGGTTGTGGTGATGAATATCACTGATTCTCAAGCCGAATATGTCAACGAATTGACCCAAAAATTGCAAAATGCGGGCATTCGTGTAAAAGCGGACTTGAGAAACGAGAAGATTGGCTTTAAAATCCGCGAGCACACTTTACGTCGTGTCCCTTATATGTTGGTCTGTGGTGATAAAGAGGTGGAAGCAGGCAAAGTGGCCGTTCGCACCCGCCGCGGTAAAGACCTGGGCAGCCTGGACGTAAGTGAAGTGATTGAGAAGCTGCAACAAGAGATTCGCAGCCGCAGTCTTCAACAACTGGAGGAATAAGGTATTAAAGGCGGAAAACGAGTTCAAACGGCACGTCCGAATCGTATCAATGGCGAGATTCGCGCCCAGGAAGTTCGCTTAACTGGTCTGGAAGGTGAGCAGCTGGGTATTGTGAGTCTGAGAGAAGCGATCGAAAAGGCTGAAGAGGCCGGAGTAGATTTAGTTGAAATCAGCCCTAACGCCGAACCGCCAGTTTGTCGTATTATGGACTACGGCAAGTTCCTTTATGAAAAGAGTAAGTCTTCTAAGGAACAGAAGAAAAAACAAAAAGTTATTCAGGTCAAGGAAATTAAATTCCGACCTGGCACCGACGATGGCGACTACCAGGTAAAACTCCGCAGCCTGGTACGCTTTCTGGAAGAGGGTGATAAAGCTAAGATCACGCTGCGTTTCCGCGGTCGTGAGATGGCTCACCAGCAGATCGGTATGGAAGTGCTTAATCGCGTCCGTGACGATCTGAGTGAACTGGCAGTGGTCGAATCCTTCCCATCGAAGATCGAAGGCCGCCAGATGATCATGGTGCTCGCTCCTAAGAAGAAACAGTAAGGCCTTCAAGTAGCGATTCCTGTGGAGCGAAAGCTTCGCAGGATTTGCTCGCCTTTGTTTCGTTTATTAACAATGCGAAGTGGAAGTTATTAAAATGCCAAAAATTAAGACCGTACGCGGTGCTGCTAAGCGCTTCAAAAAAACCGGTGGTGGTGGATTTAAGCGTAAGCACGCAAACCTGCGTCATATTCTGACCAAAAAATCTACTAAGCGTAAACGTCACCTGCGTCCAAAAGGCCTTGTTTCTAAAGGCGATCTGGGTCTGGTAATCGCGTGCCTTCCGTACGCATAAGTCGTTAACGTTTTTTAACTTTTTAATTAGAATAGATACAGGAGAGCACATATGGCTCGCGTAAAACGTGGTGTAGTTGCCCGTGCACGTCACAAGAAAATTTTGAAACAAGCTAAAGGCTACTACGGTGCGCGTTCTCGCGTATACCGCGTTGCCTTCCAGGCTGTTATCAAAGCAGGTCAGTATGCTTACCGTGACCGTCGTCAACGTAAGCGTCAGTTCCGTCAACTGTGGATTGCGCGTATCAACGCAGCAGCACGTCAGAACGGTATTTCTTACAGCAAATTCATCAACGGCCTGAAAAAAGCTTCTGTTGAAATCGACCGTAAGATCCTGGCTGACATCGCAGTATTCGACAAAGTAGCGTTCTCCGCTCTGGTCGAAAAAGCGAAAGCAGCACTGGCATAAGCCAGTTGAAAGAGGGAGCTTGTCTCCCTCTTTTTCGTTTTAACCCTGTCACTACGTTGACATTTATCCGATGAGCCCTTTCAATAAGGTGCCCGGTTTTTACCACACAAGGTAACGCAAGCATGAATGCTGCTATTTTCCGCTTCTTTTTTTACTTTAGCACCTGAACCCGGGAGGCGAGTGCGTGAAAGAAGAAACGGAAAATTAACGCCAAAAGCCTCCAACAGGAGGCTTTTTTTGTGTCTGAATTTTAAGTAAAAAGTCCAATAACAAGGACATAACGAGGAAAATTATGTCACATCTCGCAGAGCTGGTTGCCAGTGCACGGGCAGCCATTAATGATGCCTCAGATGTCGCTACGTTAGATAACGTACGTGTTGAATATCTGGGTAAGAAAGGGCATTTGACCCTTCAGATGACCACCCTGCGTGAGCTGCCGCCAGAAGAGCGCCCGGCTGCCGGAGCGGTGATTAACGAAGCAAAAGAACAGGTTCAACAGGCATTAAATGCGCGCAAATACGATTTAGAAAACGCAGCGCTGAATGCCCGTCTTGCGGCCGAGACCATTGACGTTTCCCTGCCGGGCCGTCGTATTGAAAATGGTGGTCTTCACCCGGTGACCCGCACCATTGACCGTATTGAACACTTCTTCGGTGAACTCGGTTTCACCGTGGCAACCGGTCCAGAAATTGAAGATGACTACCACAACTTTGATGCGCTGAATATTCCTGGTCATCACCCGGCGCGTGCCGATCATGACACCTTCTGGTTCGATGCGACCCGTCTGCTGCGTACGCAGACCTCGGGCGTACAGATTCGTACCATGAAAGACAAACAGCCACCGATTCGTATCATCGCCCCGGGCCGCGTGTATCGTAACGATTACGATCAGACCCACACCCCAATGTTCCACCAGATGGAAGGCCTGATTGTTGATACCAATATCAGCTTTACCAATCTGAAAGGGACGCTGCATGATTTCCTGAGCAACTTCTTTGAAGAAGATCTGCAAATTCGCTTCCGCCCGTCTTACTTCCCGTTCACCGAACCGTCTGCTGAAGTGGACGTGATGGGTAAAAACGGCAAATGGCTTGAAGTGCTTGGCTGTGGAATGGTGCACCCGAACGTGCTGCGTAACGTTGGCATCGATCCGGAAGTGTATTCTGGCTTTGCCTTCGGTATGGGTATGGAACGTCTGACCATGTTGCGTTACGGCGTGACCGATTTGCGCGCATTCTTCGAAAACGATTTGCGTTTCCTGAAACAGTTTAAATAAGGGCAGGACAGAACAATGAAATTTAGTGAACTGTGGTTACGCGAGTGGGTTAACCCGGCTGTCGATAGCGACGCGCTTTCGGATCAGATCACCATGGCCGGTCTCGAAGTTGATGGAGTAGAACCTGTTGCAGGCGCTTTTAACGGGGTAGTTGTGGGTGAAGTGGTTGAATGCGGTCAGCATCCCAATGCCGATAAGCTGCGCGTCACCAAAGTCAATGTTGGCGGTGAGCGTCTGCTGGATATTGTTTGTGGTGCACCAAACTGCCGTCAGGGGCTGAAAGTGGCGGTGGCAACAGTGGGTGCAGTGCTGCCGGGCGATTTTAAGATCAAAGCAGCAAAACTGCGTGGCGAACCGTCAGAAGGAATGCTGTGTTCGTTCTCTGAGCTGGGTATTTCTGACGACCATAGCGGTATTATTGAGCTGCCAGCGGACGCGCCGATTGGCACCGATATTCGTGAATACCTGAAACTGGACGATAACACCATTGAAATCAGTGTTACGCCAAACCGTGCCGACTGCCTTGGCATCATCGGTATTGCCCGTGATGTGGCTGCGTTGAACAAAGCCCCGCTGGTTGAACCGGAAATCGAACCGGTCGCGGCAACCGTCGCCGATACGTTATCCATTCAGGTTGACGCCTCTGATGCCTGCCCACGCTATCTGGGTCGCGTCGTCAAAGGCATCAATGTTAAAGCGCCAACGCCGCTGTGGATGAAAGAGAAACTGCGTCGCTGCGGTATTCGTTCCATTAATGCGGTGGTTGACGTAACCAACTACGTGCTGCTCGAACTGGGCCAGCCAATGCATGCCTTCGATAAAGATCGCATTGAGGGCGGTATCGTCGTTCGTATGGCACACGAGGGGGAAACCCTGGTACTGCTGGACGGCACCGAAGCTAAGCTGAACGCCGATACGCTGGTCATCGCCGACCACAACAAAGCGCTGGCGATGGGCGGTATTTTTGGCGGTGAGCATTCAGGTGTGAATGATGAAACCCAAAACGTACTGCTGGAGTCTGCTTTCTTCAGTCCGCTGTCCATTACTGGCCGTGCGCGCCGCCATGGTCTGCACACGGATGCCTCTCACCGCTATGAACGTGGCGTGGATCCGGCGCTTCAGTACAAAGCAATCGAGCGTGCAACCCGTCTGTTAATCGACATCTGCGGCGGCGAAGCCGGTCCGATCATTGATGTGACCAATGAAGCCACGCTGCCAAAACGTGAAACCATCCGCTTGCGTCGTAGTAAGCTGGATCGCCTGATCGGACACACTATTGCCGATGAAGAGGTCAGCGATATCCTTAAGCGTCTTGGCTGCGAAGTGACTGAAGGTCAGGACGAGTGGCACGCTGTTGCACCCGCCTGGCGTTTCGATCTTGCAATCGAAGAAGACCTGGTGGAAGAAGTTGCCCGACTGTACGGTTATAACAACATCCCTGATGCGCCGGTTCAGGCGGGCCTGGTGATGGGTTCTCACCGTGAAGCCGACCTGTCGCTGAAGCGTGTAAAAACGCTGCTTAACGATAAAGGCTATCAGGAAGTGATCACCTACAGCTTTGTTGATCCTAAAATTCAGCAGTGGATCCATCCGGGTGAAGAAGCGTTGATCCTGCCAAGCCCGATCTCCAGCGAAATGTCCGCGATGCGTCTCTCTCTGCTGACCGGCTTACTGGGCACCGTGGTGTATAACCAGAACCGTCAACAGAACCGCGTTCGTATTTTCGAGACCGGTTTGCGGTTTGTGCCTGATACTCAGGCCCCGCTGGGGATCCGCCAGGACGTGATGTTAGGTGGCGCCATTTGCGGAAACCGTCATGATGAGCACTGGAATCTGGCAAAAGAGAGCGTTGATTTCTTCGATCTGAAGGGCGACCTGGAGTCATTGCTGGACTTAACGGGCAAACTGTCCGCTATTGAATTCCGCAAAGCGAATAATCCTGCGCTTCATCCTGGTCAATCTGCCGAGATTTATCTGAAAGATGAATATGTTGGTTTCATTGGCGTGGTGCACCCAGAACTTGAACGTAAGCTGGATCTCAATGGCCGTACGCTGGTCTTTGAATTGTTATGGAACAAGGTCGCAGACCGCGTGGTTCCTCAGGCGCAGGAGGTTTCGCGCTTCCCGGCAAACCGTCGTGATATCGCTGTTGTCGTGGCTGAAAATGTCCCTGCGGCAGATATTTTGAACGAATGTAAGAAAGTTGGCGTAAATCAGGTAGTTGGCGTAAACTTATTTGACGTGTACCGCGGTAAGGGTGTTGCGGAGGGGCATAAGAGCCTCGCCATTAGCCTGATCCTTCAGGATACCAGCCGTACACTCGAAGAAGAGGAGATTGCCGCTACCGTTGCCAAATGTGTAGAGGCATTAAAAGAGCGATTCCAGGCATCATTGAGGGATTGAACCTATGGCGCTTACAAAAGCTGAAATGTCAGAATATCTGTTTGATAAGCTTGGGCTTAGCAAGCGGGATGCCAAAGAACTGGTAGAGCTGTTTTTCGAAGAGATCCGTCGTGCTCTGGAAAACGGTGAGCAGGTAAAACTCTCCGGTTTTGGTAACTTCGATCTGCGTGATAAGAATCAACGCCCGGGTCGAAACCCGAAAACGGGCGAGGATATTCCCATTACAGCGCGGCGTGTGGTGACCTTCAGACCCGGTCAGAAGTTGAAGAGCCGTGTCGAAAACGCTTCGCCTAAAGAAGAATAATCTGATCTAACTAAAAAGGCCGCTTAGCGGCCTTTTTTCTTTCCACTCCACGTTAGCGCCTTTAAAATCAACAGCCTTAACGATCGATTAACGAAATGCCATGCAGAGATATGCTCAACGACAGCGACGTCGGAACAGCCAATGGCTTGCGGGTCTGACGCTCCTTTTGCTGCTCGCCGTGATGATAAGCCTGTGTGCTGGGGACCAGTGGATTGCGCCTGGTAAGTGGTTTAATGCCAATGGGCAGCTTTTCGTCTGGCAGATTCGTATGCCGCGAACGCTTGCTGTATTACTGGTCGGGGCTGCACTGGCCCTCTCGGGAGCCATTATGCAGGCGCTATTTGAAAACCCGCTCGCGGAACCCGGATTGCTCGGTGTCTCTAACGGCGCCGGAGTAGGGTTAATTGCGGCAGTATTACTGGGCGGTGGCACATTACCTGACTGGTCGTTGGGGTTGTGTGCCATTGCCGGAGCGCTGGTGGTCACCGTGATCCTGTTGCGCTTCGCCCGGCGTCAACTGTCTACCAGCCGCTTACTGCTGGCAGGTGTGGCACTGGGCATTATTTGTAGCGCGCTGATGACCTGGGCCATTTACTTTTCCACCTCCTTCGATCTACGCCAGTTAATGTACTGGATGATGGGCGGATTTGGCGGTGTCGACTGGCGTCAAAGTTGGCTGATGCTGGCGCTGTTGCCCGTTATGGTCTGGGTCTGTTTCCAGTCTCAACCGCTGAATATTCTGGCCCTCGGCGAAACGTCTGCCCGTCAGTTAGGGTTGCCACTATGGCTATGGCGCAACCTGCTTGTGGTCGCGACGGGCTGGATGGTTGGCGTCAGCGTTGCGCTGGCGGGGTCGATTGGCTTTATCGGCCTGGTCGTCCCCCATATGCTGCGGCTGTGCGGCTTGACCGATCATCGTGTACTGCTTCCAGCCGGGGCACTGGCAGGTGCCATCGCGTTATTGTTTGCAGATGTGGTGGCACGTTTGGCGCTCAACGCGGCAGAGCTGCCCGTAGGCGTGGTGACCGCAACACTGGGCGCACCTGTTTTTATCTGGCTATTATTAATGTCCAGGGTCGGGCGCTAAGACGCGTGACCTGTCTTTCAACTGAGAGGATGCTATGCACCAGGATATTTTGAACACTGAGATTACAACGATTGATGGCGAAACTCTTTCGCTGGATACGTACCGGGGTAAGGTTCTGCTGATCGTGAACGTGGCGTCAAAATGCGGTCTGACGCCGCAGTATGAGCAACTGGAAAACATTCACAAAGCATGGGAGAAAGACGGCTTTAGCGTTCTCGGCTTCCCGTGCAATCAGTTCCTTGGTCAGGAACCGGGCAGTGAAGAAGAAATCAAAACCTTCTGCAGTACGACTTACGGCGTGACCTTCCCCCTGTCAGCCAAAATTGATGTCAACGGTGAAAAACGTCATCCGCTTTACAGCAAACTGATTGCAGCAGCACCGAAAGCCGTCGCACCCGAGGAAAGCGGCTTTTATGAACGCATGGCAAGCAAAGGTCGTGCACCGCTCTATCCGGACGACATTCTGTGGAATTTTGAAAAATTCCTGATTGGTCGTGATGGTCAGGTTATCCAGCGTTTTTCCCCGGATATGACGCCGGAAGATCCTATCGTGATGGAAGCTATTAAGCTGGCACTGGCAAAATAATGACCTTGCTGCAACTTCACAACGTTGAGGATGCAGGCAGGCTGGGGCCGGTAACGGCCTCGGTCACTCAGGGGGCTATGTTGCATCTCGTGGGGCCGAACGGCGCAGGAAAGAGCACCTTGCTGGCCCGTATGGCGGGTGTGACGCGCGGTGCTGGCGAGGTTATCTTAGCCGGGCAGACTCTCGACACGGTGCTTGCACCCGTGCTGGCACGGCAGCGTGCTTATCTGGCGCAGCAACAAACGCCGCCGTTTGCCATGCCCGTGTGGCACTACCTCTCCCTGCATCAGCACACACGCCCTCATGACGAGCTGAGTCGCCTTATCTCGGAGGCGCTGGGGTTGAGCGACAAACTGGGTCGACCGGTGAATCAACTTTCGGGGGGGGAATGGCAACGCGTACGTCTGGCAGCCGTCATTTTACAAATTCATCCGGTCGTCAATCCTGAAGGGCAACTGCTGATACTTGATGAACCCATGAACAGCCTTGATGTTGCGCAACAGGCGGCGCTCGACCGCATTTTAAGCGAGCTGGTGCAAAAGGGAATAACGATTATTATGAGCAGCCATGACCTGAATCATACGTTGCGTCATGCCCACCAGGTCTGGCTTCTGAGTCAAGGAAAACTGCTGGCAGCGGGACCGCGTGACGCTGTGATGACTTCGCAAAATCTTACCCACGCTTATGGCATTCCCTTTCGCCGTCTCGACATGGCGGGCCATCGAATGCTCATTCCTGAGGTGTGAGGTTAAACCTGCTTGCGCAAAAGTTAATTCACACGCTAAATTATTCCTGCATAACGATAAATGAGGTTTTCCAGAATGCGCATCTGGTTTCTTTTAGTGGCAACATTAGTGCTCGCAGGATGCAGCAGCCATCGCGCACCGCCCCCTAACGCACGGCTTTCAGATTCAATTACCGTCATTGCGGGTTTGAACGATCAGCTTCGTGACTGGCGCGGGACGCCGTATCGCTATGGTGGGATGAGCCGGAATGGCGTGGACTGCTCCGGTTTTGTCATGATGACCTTCCGTGACAAGTTCGCGCTGGCGCTGCCGCGCGACACCCGCTCGCAGGCCGATATTGGCACGCGGATCGATAAAGACGACTTGCTGCCAGGCGATCTGGTTTTCTTTAAAACAGGATCCGGTGAAAATGGGCTGCACGTTGGCATTTATGATACGGATAATGCCTTCATTCATGCCTCCACCAGTCAGGGGGTGATTCGCTCCTCACTCAATAATGTCTACTGGCGGAAAAATTTCTGGCAAGCCCGGCGTATTTGAATCCCATCCTTCATGATTCCTCACGGGCGGGTGGCTTGACCCGCCGTCGATGAGTACTAAACGCAAACTTCCGTGGATATTCCGTCTAAAATTCATCATTTCTTCAATATTTTTGATTTTACTAGGGTTTGCCGCATAGTGACTTCCCGTGACCGGGAAGTGGCTGGCAGGAAAAATTTATCCAGGATAAGCTGACAGAAGTTGTAGGGAACGCGTAACAGAATAATGGAAAATCATGAAGCCTGGCTTATTAAAATCAACTACGTTGAGAATGGTCGCATTTGTTTATCAATGCCGGATCTCACCCATGAAACGGGGCTGGCGCAATGATCGTATCGTTAGATGACTCTTACAGTTCAGAACTCTCTTTTCTGCCTGCCCGCAGCGGCTTTGGCATGCTGGTTGGGCTGGAAATTGTCGTCAATTTTGTCGGGGTGTCGAATAATGTTCGCGCCCCTGTAGAGCTCATTTTACCGCGTCTCAATGCCGCGGATGCGCTGACCTTATTTAAAGAGCAGTTGGCCCTTGCCGAGTCGTGCAAGCTTTTTTTCATTCAGCATCAGCTCGTTGCCTGGATAAACATTTCACCCGCCATCGTTGAAGCATTAATTTCAGATGAAGAGTTATCAGCCACGGTTGCCCGGCTGACTTTTGTGGAACTTTCGATCACTGAAAATTTCCCCGATTTAAATCTTGGCCGTGACAATCCGCAGCTAGCCCGCTTGTGCGATCGTTATCCCATTGTGCTGGCGAATTTCGGTGCCGGTAACATAACCTCTAAAGCTATTTTCGACGGACTCTTTAAGCGCGTCGCGCTGGATAAAAACTTTGTGCATCAGCGCTTAACTTCACGCTCTTTTGAGCCTTTTATGCGGGCGATTGTGTCGCAGATTGCGCCTTACTGCCGTTCGGTCATGATTGCCGGCATTGACGACGAGAAAACGTTAAAACGTGTCGCACCTTATCAATTCAGCGCTATGCAAGGGAATCTGTGGCCTGCGGTGACGGTGCCGATGATCACCAGCCTGGTGCATGTCTAAGAAACCTTTAACCACTGTTTAACATTCCTTAAACACTCTACAATAAAAGGCAGGAGGAACCATGAACCTGTCTTTTATTACTCGCTGGCGCGATGAGCTGCCAGGCTTTTATACCTCACTTTCCCCAACCCCTTTACAGAATGCCCGCGTGCTCTGGCACAACGAAACGCTGGCGGAAACGATGGGGATTGCCCCATCACTGTTTACGCCTGAGGTTGGGGCGGGGGTATGGGGTGGTGAAACACTGCTGCCCGGCATGTCGCCTCTGGCACAGGTCTACAGTGGGCATCAGTTTGGTGTCTGGGCCGGTCAGTTGGGCGATGGCCGGGGCATTCTGCTCGGTGAGCAACAGTTGCCGGATGGCACCACGCTGGACTGGCATTTGAAAGGGGCGGGGCTGACACCTTATTCCCGGATGGGCGACGGGCGCGCGGTTCTGCGCTCTACGCTGCGCGAAAGCCTGGCGAGTGAAGCGATGCACGCGCTTGGGATCGCCACTACGCGCGCACTGTCGGTGGTCACCAGTGATACGCCCGTTCAGCGTGAACGCGCTGAGCCGGGGGCAATGATGATGCGTATTGCGCAAAGCCATGTCCGTTTTGGTCACTTCGAGCACTTTTACTACCGACGCGAACCGGAAAAAGTTCGTCAACTGGCCGATTTTATTATCCGTCATCACTGGCCGCACTTGCAGGACGAGGCCGACAAATACGTGCTGTGGTTTAGCGACGTGATTACGCGCACGGCGCAGCTTATTGCTCGCTGGCAGGCGGTCGGTTTCGCCCATGGAGTAATGAACACCGATAACATGTCGATTCTGGGCCTGACGATGGACTACGGGCCCTTTGGTTTCCTGGACGACTACAAGCCGGACTTTATCTGTAATCATTCGGACTATCAGGGACGGTACAGTTTCGATAATCAGCCGACGGTTGCCCTGTGGAATTTGCAACGGCTGGCACAAACGCTTTCACCGTTTATCAGTATCGATGCATTAAATGCAGCGCTGGAAGGGTATCAGGAGGTCCTCCTGAACGAGTACGGAACGCTGATGCGGCAGAAACTCGGTTTCTTTACCCAGCAGAAGGCAGACAATGAGGTGCTGAGCGGCCTTTTCTCACTGATGGCTAAAGAAGGAAGCGATTACACCCGCACGTTCCGCTTGTTGAGTCATACAGCGCAACAGGAGCAACAGTCACCGCTGCGCGATGAGTTCATTGACCGCGAGGCCTTTGACAGCTGGTATACGCGCTATCGTGAACGCTTACTGGCGGAACAGGTTGAAGATGCGGCACGTCAACAGGCTATGCAAAGCGTTAACCCTGCGGTGGTGTTGCGCAACTGGCTGGCACAGCGTGCGATCGAACAGGCAGAGCAAGGAAACACGGATGAACTTTATCGCCTGCATGCGGTATTGCGTGAACCGTATCGCGACCGCGACGATGATTACAGCAGGCGGCCGCCTGACTGGGGCAAGCGTCTTGAAGTGAGTTGTTCGAGTTAAACGACACTCATTTAGTGAGGATAAGTTTGCCTGCCTGGGTTTGACGCAGCAGGTATTCTTGTCCCTGATGAATGATAACAATGCGGGCGGACTTTCCGAGCAGGTCCTGGCTGCTGATGCGTCGATCGCCAGGCAGGATGCTGGCGGGGTTTGCATTCGTCGCTGGTGGCTCAGCCTGAGCGGTGGTGTTATCCCTGTTAGACATGATAGATCGCAATGAGAGTCAAGTTATATTGATAATCATTATCGATACTTCATCTGATGACGGCAAGTATTATTCAAAGAATTGATAAGTTTACTGAATAAGTGCTCTGCGCCTGCCAGGGTTAAGGCAGGCGCAAGGGGCGTTAACGTGTCGCTACTGCGGCAGCGAGGCGGTCCAGAAGAGTTTCACTGTCTTCCCAGTTCAGGCAGGGATCGGTAATCGACTGGCCGTACACCAGTGGCTGACCCGCAACAATTTTTTGCGTGCCTTCCTGCAGGAAGCTCTCAACCATGACACCGGCAATAGCCGATGAGCCCGCGCGAATTTGCTGGCAAACGTCATCACACACCTCCAGTTGACGGCGATGCTGCTTCTGACAGTTACCATGGCTAAAATCGACGACCAGTTGCTCGGGCAGATTGAACTCCCTGAGCGTTTCACAGGCACTGGCAATATCCTCGGCGTAAAAGTTAGGTTTTTTGCCGCCGCGCATAATAATGTGACCATAAGGATTGCCGCTGGTCTGATAAATCGTCATCTGACCGTCCTTGTCTGGCGAGAGGAACATATGACTGGCGCGTGAGGCACGAATTGCATCGACAGCAATACGTGTGTTGCCATCCGTCCCGTTCTTAAAGCCCACGGGGCACGAGAGGGCAGATGCCATTTCACGGTGGATTTGGCTCTCGGTAGTCCGTGCTCCAATCGCTCCCCAACTGATCAAATCAGCAATAAACTGCCCCGTCACCATATCAAGAAACTCGGTTGCGGTCGGAACCCCCAGTTCATTCACGTCCAAAAGCAGTTTACGGGCGAGCTCAATACCATGATTAACACGATAACTGCCGTTGAGATCAGGATCGGATATTAAGCCTTTCCAGCCCACCACGGTGCGCGGTTTTTCGAAGTAGGTGCGCATAACAATTTCGAGTTTCGTATCGTGCTTTTCCCGCAAGATTTGCAAACGGCGAGCATAGTCCATTGCCGCATCCCGATCGTGGATGGAGCAAGGACCAATAATCACTAACAGACGTTTATCTTCACCATTGAGGATTTTTTCTACACGACGTCGGGACTGAGTGACATGCTCCGCGACCGCTGGGGTCACGGGATGTCGCTGCGCAAGCTCTTCTGGCGTCACCAGAGTGTCGATGCGCGCAGTGCGAAGTTCATCGGTTTTATTCATCAGCGTTCTCAAAAATTTTTTGCTCAAACGGCGCTATGCCGGAGGCGATGCCACACCATAAACCAATCACCGCTTAATTCAATAGCAGGTTGTGATAGGCATCACATTCAAGGCCCGCATGATAGCAAAAACATTACTCATGTACTAGCTTATTGGTACATGCGGCGACTGAGCCCCATAATGTCGAGAATTTTGGTAGCAATTTCTTCAACCGAATAATTTGTGCTGTTAAGCCAGGGAATCTGGTTTTTGCGATACAGCGCTTCGACTTCCGTCACTTCCATGCGGCACTGACGCATCGACGCGTATCGGCTGTTCTCGCGGCGTTCTTCTCGGATAGCCGCTAAGCGTTCAGGATTAATGGTCAGACCAAATAATTTATGCTGAAGTGGTTTTAAGGAGGCAGGTAAAACTAAATTATCCATGTCATCAGCAATAAACGGATAATTCGCTGCGCGAATGCCGAATTGCATGGCCAGATAAAGACTAGTGGGTGTTTTGCCACACCGTGACACGCCCAGTAAAATCACCTGCGCCTGATCGAGGTTGCGCAACGAAATACCATCATCGTGCGCCAGGGTGTAATCGATAGCGGCGATACGGGCATCGTATTTAATGAGATTGCCTGGATTTAACCCATGCGTGCGATGCGCAATAGGCGTTGGTTCCAATTTTAATTCCTGCTGCAACGGAGCGACCAGTGCCTGAACGATATCCTGACAGAATCCTTCGCTCTGTAAAATAATTGTGCGGATTTCCGGTAGCACAATGGAATAAAACACCAGCGGACGGATACCAGATTGCTGAAAGATGGCGTCAATCTGGTCTTTGACCGCCCTGGCGCGGCTTTCATTCTCAACAAACGGTAGCGTGATACTGTTTATCGATACCGGAAATTGCGACATCACCGCATGTCCTAATACTTCAGCGGTGATAGCGGTACCATCGGAAATATAAAACACCTGGCGATCAACGGCACTGTCCATTTTGCTCTTCCTGATAGTCATTGATAATTATCTAAAAGCATAAATTAAAGTCTGATAACTGCGTAGCGCCTTTTTTCATTTTTTAAAATGAAACGCTATTTTTATTTTTAATGAAAAGCACAGTTCAATTTTATTAAGAGCTTACGAAGCGAATGGTTTTGTTGCTGCGATGATAATCAATGCCTTACCAATCGGCGGTAAACTGTCCGAAAAGGTAAAAAATAAAACTGCTTGAACGATTCACCGTTTTTTTCAGAAGAATAATTATGCCAGGATGATTTCGTTATCCGAGCGTTAATTATCCATTCAAATATCACAAAAGGATTGTTTCGATGTCCAATAATGGCTCGTCTCCGCTGGTGCTTTGGTATGACCAACTCGGCATGAATGATGTAGACAGAGTTGGAGGCAAGAACGCCTCTCTTGGTGAAATGATTACCAATCTGTCAGGTATGGGGGTCTCTGTACCCAATGGTTTTGCGACCACCGCCGACGCCTTTAACCAGTTCCTGGAACAAAGCGGTCTGAATCAACGCATCTATGACCTGCTGGATAAAACGGACATTGATGATGTGACCGAGCTGGCAAAAGCCGGTACCCAGATTCGTCAATGGATTGTCGATACTCCGTTCCAGCCGGCATTTGAAGAGGCCATTCACCAGGCGTATGCACAACTTTCGGCTGATGATGAGCAGGCCTCCTTTGCGGTGCGTTCTTCTGCGACAGCGGAAGATATGCCGGATGCCTCATTTGCCGGGCAGCAGGAGACCTTCCTAAACGTACAGGGCTACGATGCGGTTCTGGTGGCGGTGAAACATGTGTTTGCTTCACTGTTTAACGACAGGGCAATCTCCTACCGTGTTCACCAGGGGTACGACCATCGTGGCGTCGCACTCTCAGCCGGTGTGCAGCGAATGGTACGCTCGGATATTGGTTCCGCAGGGGTGATGTTCTCGATTGATACCGAATCCGGTTTCGATCAGGTGGTCTTTATCACTTCCGCGTTCGGGCTGGGTGAGATGGTGGTGCAGGGCGCCGTTAACCCGGACGAATTTTATGTCCATAAGCCAACGCTTGCTGCCGATCGTCCGGCCATTGTTCGCCGTACTATGGGATCGAAAAAGATTCGCATGGTCTACGCACCCACCCAGGAGCATGGCAAGCAGGTTCGCATTGAAGATGTTGAGCAGGCCGAGCGTGACCGCTTCTCTCTGACCGATAGCGAAGTCCAGGAACTGGCGAAGCAGGCTGTCCAGATTGAGAAACACTACCAGCGTCCAATGGACATCGAATGGGCGAAGGATGGCCATACCGGCAAATTGTTTATTGTGCAGGCGCGCCCGGAGACCGTTCGTTCACGCGGCAAAGTTATGGAACGCTACACCCTGCACGCGCAAGGGAAAATCATTGCCGAAGGCCGCGCTATCGGCCATCGCATTGGCGCAGGGCCGGTGAAAGTGATTCATGACATCAGTGAAATGAACCGCATCGAGCCCGGTGATGTACTGGTAACCGACATGACCGACCCGGACTGGGAACCGATCATGAAAAAAGCCTCGGCGATTGTCACCAACCGTGGCGGTCGTACCTGCCATGCGGCGATTATCGCCCGCGAGCTGGGGATCCCGGCCGTGGTCGGGTGTGGCGATGCGACAGACCGTATTAAAGAGGGTGAAAACGTTACCGTCTCCTGTGCGGAAGGCGACACCGGTTATGTCTACGCAGATATGCTGGACTTCTCGGTTAAAAGCTCAAGCATTGATGAAATGCCGCCGCTGCCGTTGAAGATCATGATGAACGTGGGTAACCCGGACAGAGCGTTTGACTTTGCCTGTCTGCCAAATGAAGGTGTTGGCCTGGCGCGTCTCGAATTTATCATCAACCGCATGATTGGTGTGCACCCACGAGCCTTGCTGGAGTTCGACGATCAGGACGCGAAATTACAAAGTGAGATTCGTGAGCTGATGAAGGGTTACGATTCACCGAAAGAGTTTTATGTTGGCCGCCTCACCGAAGGCATCTCAACGCTGGGTGCTGCATTCTACCCGAAACGGGTGATTGTGCGCCTTTCCGACTTCAAATCTAACGAGTATGCCAACCTGGTGGGTGGCGAACGTTACGAGCCTGAAGAAGAGAACCCGATGCTGGGCTTCCGCGGGGCAGGCCGCTATGTCGCTGATAGCTTCCGTGATTGCTTCGCGCTGGAGTGTGATGCGGTTAAACGCGTGCGCAACGAAATGGGCCTGACCAATGTGGAAATTATGGTGCCGTTCGTCCGTACCGTAGACCAGGCAAAAGCAGTGGTGGAAGAGCTTGCACGTCAGGGGCTTAAACGTGGCGAGAACGGCCTCAAAATCATCATGATGTGTGAAATTCCATCGAACGCTTTGCTGGCGGAGCAATTCCTCGAATACTTCGATGGCTTCTCCATTGGGTCGAACGACATGACGCAGTTGGCATTGGGTCTGGATCGTGACTCTGGTGTGGTTTCTGAACTGTTTGATGAACGTAACGAGGCGGTAAAAGCGCTGCTCTCGATGGCAATTCAGGCTGCGAAGAAACAGGGCAAATATGTCGGTATCTGCGGACAGGGGCCGTCTGACCATGAAGATTTCGCTGCATGGTTGATGGAAGAAGGCATCGACAGCCTCTCTTTGAACCCGGACACCGTGGTGCAAACCTGGTTGAGCCTGGCTGAACTGAATAAGTAAGTCTGTATAAAACTCACCCCATCTCTTCGAGGTGGGGTTTTTTTATGCCTGAACGACACCACAAAAGCCTTTTCAGAATGGTACAAATTGTGTTTTAGCACGCTTAACTTAGAGAGGTGGTTATTTTAAAGAATAGAATTGCCGCACTTATTACAGACTTTAATCTCTGTTCTTCAACGTGTGAAAGAATAAAGCGGAAAGTCTCTCTTTAGGCTAAGTGTCGCATTAAGGGTACAAAATGAAACGCCTGATACTGCTTTTAACACTCCTTTCCTGCATCAGTCTGACCGGTTGCGCTTCCTACAACGAACACATCAAAGCATGCCATGGTGAAGATACCTCAACCGCGCATCTGGTGATGGATTATTTGCCCATCGGGGCGGTTGTTGATAACGGATATTGTGCGGCGAAGGATTCTGCCAAATAACGGGCTTTACCCTGGCTGTTCGGGACAATGAGGATAGTCAAATGCATTTCTATCAGGTCGATAACCTGCATGCCGTTATTGCGCGGTTGGTTGAGATAAAAGCATCAGAAAATGAATATGAACGGCTGTTGTCTCACCTGTGTGAAGCAGGGGAATACGCATTAAAAGAGCACACCGAAACGGCTTATAACACCTTTATGGATGAGTGCGGAGTTGCGCTGACTCAGATGAAGATTGAAATGTGAGCGAGACAAAAGGGTAAATAAGATGGCGTTGAGCACTTCGGATGCTATTACGGCACCTGGTGAAACCGCCCGCGTTGCACAGAAAAAAAAGCCCATCGTGGGAGATGGGCAAAGACTACACACAGCAATTCGTTGTTTCACTCAGGGGATTTCCATGCTTATAAATCAATGCGTTGATTTATAACCGTGACCTAATAGTAGGCATCTCGATTTTTTGCGTCGATCAGATTCGTCTCATTAGTTTAACATCTGTAAAGAATTTGCGAGGGATATGAGGCAGCAGGGCGGCAAAGCAGCGTCAACAGGCATCAAAGGGAAATGGATTGATTAGCGACGCTTAATATTACTTTAAGAAAGGCGGGTTTCCCCGCCATGACTTAGTGCGGAAGTTCGTCTTTATGCGCAGCGGGTTCGAGAACGTCATTGCTGACAGGCCCAGGGACCGGGACCTCATTAACCCAGGCGGAAAAGAGTCGCCAGCTCACGGCGAGCAGCACGGGGCCAATAAACAAGCCGATCATCCCAAATGCCACCAACCCGCCAATCACCCCTGAAAGAATCAGAATCAGCGGCAGGTCGGCACCCATGCGAATCAGCATCGGGCGGATAAAGTTATCCAGTGTACCCACCACGCAACTCCAGACCAACAAGACGGTACCCCAGGTGGAATCGCCACTCCAGTAAAGCCAGATAACTGCCGGCACCAGCACAATCAGCGGCCCCAGTTGCACCAGGCAGGTCATCAACATAATCACCGTAAAGAGGGTGGCATAGGGGATGCCGCTCACCGCAAGACCGATACCGCCCAGCACCGCCTGAACTAACGCGGTGACCACTACGCCCAGTGCAACCGCACGGATCGCTTGCCCGGCCAGCAGCACGGCGGCATCACCGCGATGAGCGGCAAGCCGGAAGGCAAAGTGGCGAATCCCTTCCGCCACGCGCTCACCACGCCAGTAAAGCAGGGCGCTGAAGAGCAACATGAGACCGCAATGGAGCATGAAACGGCCAATATGGGCGGCCTGACCAACAAACCATGTGGTCGTCGTACCCACGTATGGGCGCACTTTCGCCAGAATGGCGCTTCCTCCCATATCAAGCAGACTATGCCAACCGCTGTACAATTTATCGCCGAACAGGGGAATGCTGTTGAGCCAGCCCAGGTCCGGCGGCGTCAGTTCCCCGGAGGTAATTGCGCCAATTACCGGCCCGCTGGTATCAACGAGACTATTAACCAGCAAGGCGACCGGAATAATGAACAGCAGCGTGAGCATAATCGTCATTGCCAGGACGGCGAGGGAGCGCCGTCCAAAAAGGATACGCTGGACGCGAATAAGCACCGGCCAGGTGGCAATGACCACCGTACCTGCCCAGGCGAAGCCAAGAATAAAGGGCTGAACGATCCACAAACAAGCGACGATCATAAGGGCCAGGAACAGGACAGACAGCATGACCTGCGGCACATCCCTGGATTGCTGTTGAAAGGCCATAAGAGGTATTTACCTTAAAGAGGGTTAGGTGAAATCACTTAAGACAATCATTGATGATTTCGGTGCGTTTGGACAGTCAAATTCCGCCCATAATTCTGGTGGGCGTATAAGAAAAAAATGTGATACAACGTTGGGTGCTGCAAGCAAACGATTAACTATTCACAACTCTAACAGTCAGGCAGGGTCAAGAGTAATGATCCCACAGATTTCTCAGGCACCAGGCGTCGTTCAATTGGTGCTGAATTTTTTACAGGCACTGGAGCAACAAGGTTTTACAGGCGACACCGCCACGAGCTATGCCGACAGGCTAACTATGGCGACGGACAACAGTATTTATCAACTGCTGCCGGATGCGGTCGTCTTTCCCCGTTCCACTTCTGATGTCGCCTTAATTGCCCGTCTCGCCGCGCAAGCGCGTTTCCAGTCGTTGGTCTTTACCCCACGTGGTGGCGGTACCGGCACCAACGGACAGGCGCTGAACCAGGGCATCATTGTCGATATGTCTCGCTACATGAATCGCATCATGGAAATTAACCCCGAAGAAGGGTGGGTGCGGGTCGAAGCGGGGGTGATAAAAGATCAGCTTAACCAGTACCTCAAGCCCTACGGCTACTTCTTTGCGCCAGAATTATCCACCAGTAACCGCGCTACCCTTGGCGGCATGATCAATACCGATGCCTCCGGTCAAGGTTCTCTTGTCTATGGTAAAACCTCAGATCATGTGCTGGGTGTTCGGGCGGTGCTCCTGGGCGGCGACATCCTCGATACCCAACCCGTACCGGTTGCGCTGGCAGAAACGTTAGGCAAAGCGAACACAACAGTGGGCCGGATTTACCGGACCGTCTATGAACGTTGCCGTGAAAACCGCGAACTGATCATTGAAAAATTCCCAAAACTTAACCGTTTTTTGACCGGTTATGATTTGCGTCACGTCTTCAATGATGAGATGACGGAGTTCGATTTGACTCGCGTGTTGACCGGATCGGAAGGCACGTTGGCGTTTATCACTGAAGCCCGGCTGGATATCACTCCACTGCCGAAGGTGCGGCGACTGGTCAACGTCAAATATGATTCGTTTGATTCCGCGCTGCGTAATGCGCCTTTCATGGTCGATGCCCGCGCCCTGTCGGTTGAAACGGTTGATTCGAAAGTTCTCAACCTGGCCCGGGAAGATATTGTCTGGCATTCCGTCAAAGAGCTGATTACCGACGTACCGGATAAAACGCTGCTTGGCCTGAACATTGTTGAGTTCGCTGGCGATGATCTTGAGCTCATCACCAGCCAGGTCAGTTCACTTTGCGCACGGCTGGATGAGCTGATGGCGAAGGGAGAAGGGGGCGTCATTGGCTGGCAACGTTGTGACGATCTGGCGGGCATTGAGCGCATTTACGCAATGCGTAAAAAAGCGGTGGGCCTGCTGGGCAATGCCAAAGGGGCGGCTAAACCCATTCCGTTCGCTGAAGATACCTGCGTGCCTCCCGATCATCTTGCGGACTATATCGTCGAGTTCCGTGCCCTGCTGGACAGTCATGGTCTGAGTTATGGCATGTTCGGGCATGTGGATGCTGGCGTGCTGCATGTGCGCCCGGCGCTGGATATGTGCGATCCGCAGCAAGAGATCCTGATGAAGTCGATCTCCGATGACGTGGTGGCACTGACCGCCAAATATGGTGGCTTGTTGTGGGGTGAACACGGTAAGGGCTTTCGGGCCGAATACAGCCCGGCTTTCTTTGGTGAGGAGCTCTACGCCGAACTGCGTAAAGTGAAAGCGGCATTCGATCCGGATAATCGCCTTAACCCCGGCAAAATTTGCCCCCCTGAAGGTATCGATGCGCCGATGCGACAAGTGGATGACGTCAAACGCGGCCATTTCGACCGACAAATACCGATCTCGGTGCGCACCTCGTGGCGTGGCGCTATGGAGTGTAATGGCAACGGCTTGTGCTTCAACTTTGATGCCAAAAGCCCGATGTGTCCGTCGATGAAGATCTCCGGCAACCGCATTCATTCGCCGAAAGGTCGCGCTACGCTGGTACGCGAATGGTTGCGCTTGCTCGCCGATCGGGGTGTTGATCCGATCAAGCTCGAAAAAGAGCTGCCGGAAAGACGAGCCAGCCTGCGCACATTGATAGAGCGTACCCGTAATAGCTGGCATGCGCGTAAAGGAGAATACGATTTCTCCCATGAAGTGAAAGAGGCCATGTCCGGTTGTCTCGCCTGTAAAGCCTGCTCAACACAATGCCCGATCAAAATTGACGTGCCGGATTTCCGCTCGCGTTTCCTGCAGCTCTATCACACCCGTTATTTGCGACCCCTGCGCGATCATCTGGTGGCGACGGTCGAAAGTTATGCGCCGCTGATGGCGAGAGCGCCCAGAACGTTTAACTTCTTTATGAGCCAGCCGTGGGTACGTTCACTGTCGCAAAAACACATTGGCATGGTGGATCTGCCGCTACTCTCGGCACCTTCGTTGCAGCGCCAGATGGTGGGGCATGCCACGGCTAACCTGACGCTTGAGCAGCTTGAACAGCTTAGCGATGAACAGAAAGCCAAAACCGTGCTGGTGGTTCAGGACCCCTTCACCAGTTACTACGATGCGCAGGTTGTGGCCGATTTTGTTCGCCTGGTTGAAAAACTGGGGCTGCAGCCGGTGGTGTTACCGTTCTCACCCAACGGCAAGGCACAGCACATTAAAGGCTTCCTGCATCGCTTCGCAAAAACGGCGCAAAAAACCTCCGACTTCCTTAATAGAGTCGCGCAGTTGGGGATGCCGATGGTGGGGGTCGATCCTGCCCTGGTGCTCTGTTATCGCGATGAGTACAAGCAGGTGTTAGGTGACACCCGCGGTGACTTCCATGTTCTGCTGGTGCATGAATGGCTCTCAACTGCGATGAATAACATCGAATCTCGCGACGTAAGCGGCGAGTCCTGGTATTTATTTGGCCACTGCACTGAAGTCACTGCACTGCCTGCGTCACCCGGCCAGTGGGCAGGCATTTTTGCCCGTCTGGGGGCGAAGCTGGAAAACGTGAGCGTGGGATGCTGCGGCATGGCGGGCACTTACGGTCATGAGGTGAAAAACCACGCTAATTCACTCGGCATCTATGAGCTTTCCTGGCATCAGGCGATGCAGCGTCTGCCGCGCAGTCGTTGCCTTGCCGCAGGTTATTCCTGCCGTAGTCAGGTGAAGCGCGTTGAAGGTAACGGGGTACGCCATCCCCTACAGGCTTTACTGGAGATTATAGGATGATCTGGAAACGTGCGGTGACGCTTGAAGCCCTGAACAGTATGGGCGAGGGTAATATGGTCGGGTTGCTCGACATTCGTTTTGAGCGCATCACTGACGATGCGCTGGAAGCGACCATGCCTGTCGATAATCGGACCCATCAACCTTTTGGATTATTGCACGGGGGGGCCTCCGTGGTACTGGCGGAGACCCTCGGCTCGGTTGCCGGGTATCTGTGTACCGAGGGCGAGCACAAAGTGGTAGGCGTTGAGGTGAACGCGAACCATATCCGCTCAGTAAAAACCGGACGTGTGCGCGGCGTTTGCCGCGCGCTCCATACCGGGGCGCGCCACCAGGTCTGGCAGATTGATATCTTTGATGAACAGGACCGCCTTTGCTGCTCATCTCGCCTGACCACTGCGGTTGTATAATCCTGTTACGGCAGGTTATACCTGTCGTAAAAATTCATACTAACTTCATCTTTCTTTACACGCCGCGTCGTCCCGCCATGTTATTATTGCACAATTCAACACCCCCATAGCATCAACATCTATTGGAGTGAGACGCTGTAACGCATTAAGACCTAATGACAGGATTCATTGTTTCCTTAAGCGCTACTCCTATCGGGCTTTAAGGTAATCATTATGCATAGTTCTTTTAAACTGGCGTTTCTGCACCCGCGTCACTGGGTCACCTGGGCTGGGCTGGGTTTACTCTGGCTGCTGGTTCAACTTCCCTATCCTGTCTTATCTCGTCTTGGCGAAACCATTGGTAAACTTTCCCGCCGTTTTCTGAAGCGTCGCGAGTGTATTGCCCGCCGTAATCTTGAATTATGTTTCCCTGACATGACGAACGAGATGCGCGAGGCCATGATTGAAAAAAACTTTATGTCATTGGGCATGGGGTTGTTTGAAACCGGTATGGCCTGGTTCTGGTCAGACAGCCGCGTACGTCGCTGGTTTGATGTGGAGGGCTACCAGAATCTGGTGCAGGCCCAGGCAAACCAAAAAGGCGTGATGGTGGTCGGGGTTCACTTTATGTCACTTGAATTGGGTGGCCGTGTCATGGGGCTGTGCCAGCCCATGATGGCAACCTATCGGCCGCATAATAACGAACTGATGGAGTGGGTGCAGACCCGCGGGCGTATGCGGTCAAATAAATCCATGATCGACAGGCGTAACCTCAAGGGCCTCGTTAGCGAGCTTAAGAAAGGCGAAGCGGTATGGTTCGCGCCGGATCAGGATTACGGTCGCAAGGGCAGTACATTTGCGCCATTCTTCTCCGTACCAAATGCCGCGACCACCAACGGCACATACGTTCTTTCGCGTCTCTCCGGGGCCAGCATGCTGACGGTAACCATGGTGCGTAAAGCGGACCGCTCAGGGTATCAACTGCATATCGGCAGAGCGTTGACGGATTACCCGGCGAAAGATGAACATGAGGCGGCCAGTTACATTAACAAAGTGATTGAACGCGAAATCCTGCGCGCCCCGGAACAATACTTGTGGATCCACCGTCGCTTCAAAACGCGTCCACAGGGCGAAGTATCTTTATATTTGTAAGTTACCGTGTCCAATCCGCGCAATGCGGGTTGGACATTATTTTGCAGCCTGATTTCGCATATCCTTCTGATGACCAAACCTCACTGACTGACCGCTCTTGTTTCGTCTCCTCAGTGAAGCGCAGGAATGTCCATACTTTTTAGCTTGATGACGAAGTGATTGTCATGACGGGTTATTTTTGCGCCCTCATCACAATATTCGGCTGAAAGCTGAAAAAAAGTATCGGCATCCACATCAAATGCCAGTTCAACTTCTTTTTGCTTACCGGAATTGAGCAGTTGATACGCCTGACTCAAGCTGTGTGCTTTAGCGATAGACATGAAGAATGACCTCATTGACCGTGGTGTCGTGGTTAAAATGTGACCACCTTTTTATAGCAGGGAATGGTCAAATTACCAGTCAGCAGTCAGTGCGCAAAATGCCCTTCGCAATGTATTGATGTTGGTTATGTTATAATATAACATCTGCAACTCATTAATATAAAAGAGGGTCATATTGTGGTACGTCACTTTGCAAAATTAGCTATTGCTCTGGGTACAGTTCTGATTAGCGGACAGGCGCTTTCTCATGGCCACCACTCTCATGGCGCGCCGTTAACTGAGAAAGAGCAGAAAGCCGCAGAAGGGGAGTTTGATAATAACGATGTTAAAGACAGAAATTTGTCAGACTGGGACGGCGTATGGCAGTCCGTCTTGCCTTATCTGGTGAGCGGTGACCTTGATCCGGTGTTCAAAAAGAAGGCCGAAAAAGATTCGAGCAAAACCTTTGACGATATCAAAGCCTATTATCGCAAAGGGTATGCAACGGATGTGGACACCATTGGTATTGAGAATGGGGTGATGGAGTTTCACGTCGGCGATAACGTCAGCAGCTGCAAATACGATTATGCGGGTTATAAAATTTTAACGTATGTCTCTGGTAAAAAGGGCGTGCGTTACCTGTTCGAATGTAAGGATGCCACCAGTAAGGCCCCGAAGTATGTGCAGTTTAGCGATCATACTATTGGACCCCGTAAATCCGCCCACTACCATATTTTCATGGGAAACACCTCGCAGGCAGCCCTGCTTGAAGAGATGGACAACTGGCCGACCTACTACCCTTATCAACTGAAAAAGGAAGAGGTCGTCGACGAAATGTTACATCATTGATGAAACAACACCGTCTTCTCAGGAAGCTCGCTGCGGCGGGCTTTTTTTATGGCTACGCTTTGTGTAGCATACGCGCCCAGTGCAGCGCCTGAAGGTATCTCAAGGAGGATATGTGTTTGCCGAATACGGTGTGATCAGCTTCTGGTCCTATTTCATTGGTGCCATTTTCATCATCCTGGTTCCCGGGCCTAATACCTTTTTCGTATTGAAAAACAGCATTGCCGGGGGGCTTAAAAGGGGTTATGTCGCTGCGGCGGGCGTCTTTCTGGGTGATGCCATTTTGATGTTTCTGGCCTATGCCGGGGTGGCAACGCTGATTAAAACCACACCCGTCTTGTTCAACATTGTTCGTTATCTCGGCGCGTTTTACCTGCTCTGGCTTGGGCTTAAAATGCTTTACAGCACGCTGTTCCGTCGGGCCAGTGCGAACCCGGAACACGAAGTTCAGAAAGGGGAAATATTCAAACGATCGCTGATTCTGAGCCTGACAAATCCCAAAGCGATTCTCTTTTATGTCTCGTTTTTTGTGCAGTTTATAGATATCCATTACTCCAGCCCGGGGATGTCATTCTTCATCCTCGGCGTGACATTAGAGATGATCAGCGTTTGTTATTTCAGTTTTTTGATTGTTTCTGGCTCTTATGTGACGCAGTTGGTTAAGACCAAAAAGCGGCTTGCGAAGCTCGGCAATTCTTTAATTGGGCTGCTGTTTGTCGGCTTTGCCGCACGACTGGCAACATTGCAATCCTGAACATTCGGCCATGCAAATTACAGGCTCGCTTCGGCGGGCTTTTTTATTTTACTGCGTTGTCGCTGAAGGTATGTGAACCTTAAAAATGACTTTCGCAAGCTTAATAAAACTGCTATTGCTGCACACTAATCAACGAAGTATGGCCGTGAAGAAGAGGTTGATATGTTGGAGTTAAGACCGGGATGTGAGTGTTGCAACACCGATTTACCCGGCGATTCAGCCGATGCGGTGATCTGTTCTTTTGAATGTACCTTTTGCCGCGAGTGTGCAACAAAAATGGCGCTCCGTTGCCCGAACTGCGGGGGAGAGCTGGTCAGCCGCCCGCGCCGCTCTGCAGAAAAACTGGTTAACAATCCGGCTTCAACATCGCGCACGTTTAAACCCCTTGGCTGCAGTTAAGCGAAGCGCTTTTGCTCATGATATTTCTATCCCCTTTACAATAAGGGGATATTCTCCCCCTGATTTTTGCTTCCCTTTGTAGCAAAACAGTCATTTGCTGCCGTCAGAAACCTGTTCGCCCGCTTTTTTTAGCAGGCTATCTCAAAAATAGGCATTGCCTATACATCTTTAGCGGTCGCCGCTATTTACAAATGCCAGAAAAAATAGCCATTATTTATCAATTCATTAAACAATTTGTCACTTACCTGTAAAGCCTGTTGAGAGGGTCTATGCTTATAACATGCGCCTAAAAAACGGGCAGTACATGAATAACCCTTCGGAATAGAGGTTGAAGTGATAATCATTATCACTAACATAGTGTTATGCCTTTCAGGCTTCATGACATGAGGTAGACCCATGGAATCGCAATCAGAAACATTTAACCCGGCCGACTTTACCTGGCGTGGGTTGTCAATTACACCCGCTGCGGCAGAACACATTCGTGCGCTGATTCGCAAGCAACCCGAGCTGTTGGGCGTGCGTCTTGGCATCAAACAAACCGGCTGTGCAGGGTTTGGTTATGTGCTGGATACGGTCAGTGAACCGGCTAAGGATGATCTGCTATTCGAAAACGAAGGCGCGCGGCTTTATGTACCCCTTCAGGCGATGCCGTTTATCGACGGAACCGAAGTGGATTATGTGCGTGAAGGGTTAAACCAGTTATTCAAATTCAATAACCCGAAAGCCCAGAACGAATGTGGCTGCGGCGAAAGCTTTGGGGTATAGGCGGTACTATGTCTCGTAATACTGAAGCAACTGACGATGTCAAAACCTGGACCGGGAACCTCAATTACAAAGAGGGCTTTTTCACCCGGCTCAATACCGATGAATTGGCGAAAGGCATCAATGAAGATGTCGTGCGCGCTATCTCGGCTAAACGTAATGAACCTGAATGGATGCTGGAGTTCCGCCTCAACGCGTTTCGCGCCTGGCTTGAAATGGAAGAACCGCACTGGCTTAAAGCCCAGTATGAAAAGCTGGACTACCAGGATTACAGCTATTACTCAGCACCATCATGTGGCAGCTGCGACGACACGTGCGCTTCGCAGCCCGGAGCGGTGCAGCAAACTGAGGCCAATGGCTGGTTAACACAAGAAGTTGAAGAAGCCTTCAACCAGCTCGGTGTGCCGGTACGTGAAGGGAAAGAAGTGGCCGTTGATGCCATTTTTGACTCCGTCTCCGTGGCCACCACCTACCGTGAAAAACTCTCGGAACAGGGCATTATTTTCTGCTCTTTTGGTGAAGCCATTCATGATCACCCGGAGTTGGTAAAAAAATACCTCGGTACCGTCGTCCCGTCCAACGACAACTTCTTCGCGGCTCTTAACGCTGCGGTCGCTTCAGATGGCACCTTTATTTACATCCCGAAAGGTGTGCGTTGCCCTATGGAGCTTTCAACCTATTTCCGCATCAACGCGGAAAAAACCGGCCAGTTCGAACGAACCATTCTGGTGGCCGATGAAGGCAGCTATGTCAGCTACATCGAAGGGTGCTCTGCGCCCGTGCGCGACAGCTATCAGCTTCATGCAGCTGTTGTGGAAGTGATCATTCACCGTGATGCGGAAGTGAAATATTCCACCGTACAGAACTGGTTCCCGGGAGATAACAACACCGGCGGCATTCTGAACTTCGTCACCAAGCGTGCGCTGTGCGAAGGCGAAAACAGCAAAATGTCCTGGACCCAATCGGAAACCGGATCGGCAATTACCTGGAAATACCCGAGCTGTATTCTGCGCGGCGATAACTCCATCGGTGAGTTTTTCTCGGTGGCTTTGACCAGCGGTCATCAGCAGGCGGATACCGGCACCAAGATGATCCACATCGGTAAGAACACCCGCTCGACCATTATCTCCAAAGGCATCTCTGCCGGTAAAAGCCAGAACAGCTACCGCGGGCTGGTGAAAATCATGCCGAGCGCCACCAACGCGCGTAACTTTACGCAGTGTGACTCCATGCTGATTGGGCCGGATTGTGGTGCGCATACCTTCCCGTACGTGGAGTGTCGCAATAACAGTGCTCAGCTTGAACATGAAGCCACTACGTCGCGGATTGGAGAAGATCAGCTGTTTTACTGCTTGCAGCGCGGCATCAGCGAAGATGATGCCATCTCGATGATCGTCAATGGTTTCTGTAAGGATGTGTTCTCCGAACTGCCGCTGGAGTTTGCCGTTGAGGCGCAAAAACTGCTGGCCATCAGTCTTGAACACAGCGTCGGTTAAGGATTAAGGAACAAATATGTTAAGTATTAAAGACCTGCAGGTTAGCGTTGAAGACAAAGAGATTCTGCGAGGCCTGAACCTGGAGGTTCGCCCGGGCGAAGTGCATGCCATCATGGGGCCAAACGGCTCGGGTAAAAGTACGCTCTCGGCTACCCTTGCCGGCCGTGAAGATTACGAAGTGACCGGTGGCAGTATTGCCTATAAAGGCAAAGATCTGCTGGAGCTTTCCCCTGAAGATCGCGCCGGTGAAGGCGTGTTTATGGCGTTTCAGTATCCGGTTGAAATTCCGGGTGTCAGTAACCAGTTTTTCCTGCAAACCGCGCTGAATGCGGTACGTAAATACCGCGGTCAGGATGAGCTGGACCGCTTTGACTTCCAGGATTTAATGGAAGAGAAGATCAAATTGCTGAAAATGCCCGAGGATTTGCTGACGCGCTCGGTCAACGTGGGTTTCTCCGGTGGCGAGAAAAAGCGTAACGATATTCTGCAAATGGCGGTACTGGAACCGAATCTCTGCATTCTTGATGAGACCGATTCGGGGCTGGACATTGATGCCCTGAAAATCGTGGCCGATGGGGTGAACTCCCTGCGCGATACGCAGCGCTCATTTATTATCGTCACCCACTATCAGCGCATCCTTGATTACATCAAGCCAGACTACGTGCATGTGCTCTATCAGGGCCGTATCGTCAAATCCGGTGATTTCACGCTGGTTAAGCAACTGGAGGAGCAGGGGTATGGCTGGCTTACCGAACAGCAGTAATGCACTGCAACAGTGGCACCACCTGTTTGAAATGCAGGGTGGGGCACTTTCTGAAGACGCGCAACGGCATCTTCAACACATGCTGCGCCTGGGCTTGCCGACGCGTAAGCATGAAAACTGGAAATACACGCCGCTTGATGGGCTGCTTAACAGTGAGTTTGTTGCCCGTGCTGGTGCATTAACGGCGGCCCAATGCGCGGCACTGGCGCTTCCGGTTGATGCCCTGCGCCTGGTCTTTGTTGACGGGTATTTCAATGCGGAGTTGAGCGACGATACCACCGACTCTGGTTTCAACATCACTATTAACGAGGATCGCACTTCGCTTGCGGATCCTGTTCAGCCTGATGTGTTTTTGCATTTGACTGAGAGCCTGGCACAGACCGTGACGCATATTCAGGTTGCGCGAAATCAGCGCCCAGCCAGAACCTTATTGCTGATGCACGTTACGCAGGGGGTTGACGGAGAAGAGATGAACACGGCGCATTATCGCCATCACATCTCACTGGCGGAAGGGGCGGAAGCCACGGTTTATGAGCACTACGTCAGTCTTAATGACCAGCGCCATTTTACCGGCGCACGCTTCACCATGGAGGTGGCGGCCAATGCGCAGTTGCACCATTTCAAGATGGCCTTCGAAAATCCGCTGAGTTATCACTTTGCGCACAACGACATTCGTCTCGCGGGCGATGCGCTGGCGGATAGCCACAGTTTTCTGTTGGGTAGTGCAGTGAGCCGTCATAACACCAGCACCCAACTCAACGGTGAGAACACCACGCTGCGCATGAACAGTCTGGTCATGCCGGTTAAATCTGAGGTCTGCGATACCCGCACCTGGCTTGAGCATAACAAGGGCTACTGTAACAGCCGTCAGTTGCACAAGACTATCGTGAACGATAAGGGGCGTGCGGTCTTTAACGGTCTGATTAACGTGGCTCAGCATGCGCTGAAAACCGACGGTCAGATGACCAACAACAATTTATTATTGGGCCGCCTGTCTGAAGTCGATACCAAGCCGCAGCTGGAAATTTACGCTGACGATGTGAAATGCAGTCACGGTGCGACCATTGGCCGCATTGACGACGAACAGATGTTCTATTTGCGCTCCCGTGGGATTGACGAACAGGCGGCGCAACAGATGATCATTTATGCCTTTGCCGCTGAACTGACGGAAGCGATTGGCGACGAAGCGCTCAGGCAGCAGGTGCTGGCCCGTATTGGTCAGCGTCTTGCGGGAGGCAATGCATGACCTATTCCGTTGACAGCATACGCGCCGATTTTCCGGTCCTGACGCGTGAAATCAATGGTGTTCGGCTGGCGTATCTGGACAGCGCTGCCAGCGCGCAAAAACCCGCTCAGGTCATTGATGCGGAGGCGGAGTTTTACCGTCAGGGTTATGCTGCCGTTCATCGGGGCATACATACGTTAAGTGCCGAAGCCACACAGCGCATGGAAAAGGTCCGTGAGCAGGTGGCCGGTTTTCTTAACGCTCGCTTGCCTGAGGAGCTGGTGTTTGTTCGTGGCACCACCGAAGGGATCAACCTGGTGGCGAACAGCTGGGGCGATAGCCAGGTCCAGACCGGTGACAACATCATTATCAGCGCGATGGAACATCACGCGAATATCGTTCCGTGGCAGATGTTGTGCGAGCGGGTGGGCGCCGAACTCCGCGTGATCCCGCTTAACCAGGACGGCACGCTGCAACTCGACGCATTGCCGGGTTTGCTTGATGCACGCAGCCGCCTGTTGGCCATTACCCAGGTTTCAAACGTGCTCGGCACCGAGAACCCGGTGGCGGAAATGATTGCGCTGGCGCATCAGCATGGCGCGAAGGTGCTTGTTGATGGCGCGCAGGCCATCATGCACCACCAGGTCGATGTTCAGGCGCTGGATTGTGATTTTTACGTCTTCTCGGGGCATAAATTGTACGGGCCGACGGGCGTTGGCGTACTTTACGTCAAAGAGGAGATCCTTCAGGCCATGCCGCCATGGGAAGGCGGAGGCGCGATGATCGCGACCGTCAGCCTTACTGAAGGTACCACCTATGCTAAGGCACCGTGGCGCTTTGAGGCCGGTACGCCGAATACCGGGGGCATTATCGGTTTAGGTGCGGCCATTGACTATGTGAGCGCCGTTGGGCTGGAAAATATTGCCCGCTATGAGCAGTCGCTCATGGATTATGCCCTGAAAGCGCTCGCGGAGGTGCCAGACCTCACGCTGTACGGCCCAGCGCAGCGACTGGGTGTAATTGCCTTTAATTTGGGTAAACACCACGCTTACGATGTGGGCAGTTTCCTCGATAACTACGGAATTGCCGTTCGTACAGGCCATCATTGCGCCATGCCGTTAATGGCATTTTATAATGTGCCGGCCATGTGTCGTGCCTCACTGGTCATGTATAACACGCAAGAAGAGGTGGATCGTCTGGTAGCTGGCCTGAAACGTATTCATCAGTTGCTGGGTTAAGAGAGGGGAAGATGGCCGTATTACCGGATAAAGAGAAACTCCTGCGAAATTTTGGTCGCTGCACCAACTGGGAGGAGAAATATCTTTATATTATTGAGCTGGGGCAGCGCTTATCGCCGTTAGACGAAAGTGCGCATGTTCCTGAAAATATCATCCAGGGATGTCAAAGCCAGGTGTGGATTGTGATGCACCACAATGACAACGGGGTCATTGAATTAACGGGCGACAGTGATGCCGCTATTGTTAAAGGGCTGATAGCGGTGGTGTTTATTCTCTATCAGCAAATGACCCCGCAGGATATCGTCGCCTTCGATGTTCGTCCGTGGTTTGAAAAGATGTCCCTCACTCAACACCTTACCCCTTCGCGTTCGCAAGGGCTGGAAGCGATGATTCGCGCAATTCGCACCAAAGCCGCCAACATTAGCTAAACTCAAAAGACAGCTTTCATCCTGTTACGCGAGGTGGTTTTACCGCCTCGCTGGATTTTCAGCATTCGGCATCAGCCGTGAATACAGGAGTTTTAGCATGAACCGCGCGTCTCTTATCATAATAAGTCTTATCGGCGCGTACAGCGCCATTCAGAGCGCCTGGGCGGTGGATTATCCTCTTCCTCCTTCAGGCAGTCGCCTTATCGGGCAAAATCAAACCTACACCGTGCAAACAGGAGACAAGAACCTTCAGGCCATCGCTCGCCGTTTCGACACCGGCGCGATGCTCATCCTCGCCGCCAACAATACCATCGCACCGGTGCCTGGACCGGGCACCGTGGTCACTATCCCGTCTCAGATGCTGTTACCGGATATGCCACGGGAAGGGATTGTGGTCAACCTTGCCGAACTGCGGCTTTATTATTACCCGCCGGGTCAAAATATTGTGCAGGTTTTCCCGTTGGGGATAGGGCAGCAGGGGCTTGAAACGCCGGTCAGCGTGACGCGCGTGAGCCAAAAAATTCCTAATCCAACCTGGACGCCCACGGCAGGTATTCGTGCGCGTTCATTGGCGAATGGGATAACGCTGCCGCCCGTTGTGCCTGCCGGGCCAAATAACCCGCTGGGTCGCTTCGCGCTGCGTTTAGGGATTGGCCATGGCGAATACCTTATTCATGGCACCAACGCGCCTGACAGCGTGGGGCTGCGCGCGAGTTCGGGATGTATGCGTATGAACGCGGCGGACATCGAGACACTGTTCTCGCAGGTCACTACCGGCACACGTGTGGCCATCATCAACGAACCGGTGAAATATTCGATCGAACCGGACGGGCGGCATTACATTGAAGTGCATCGTCCTTTGTCCCAGACGCTCGAGGAGAATCCGCAGACGCTGCCCATCTCATTCTCAGCGACGCTTGCAGGCGCTATTGAACAAGGCGGCGGAGACAGGATGTTGATTGATAAGGCGCTTAACCGCCGTGCGGGCTACCCGGTTGCAATACCCGCTAATAAAAATGGTCAGGTTGTGACGCAAGGGGTGGTGTCAGTACAGAACAGTGCGGCAAAGCCAGTGACAGAAGAAGATGAGGCTGGCGCAACGGTGACGCAGTAAATCGGGGAACGGTTGAAGAGAGGCAAAAAAAATGGCGCACAATGTGCGCCATTTCAACACAGGTACTATTACTTACGGTATTTAGTAGCCTGGTTGTCCAAACGCTGGTTAGCGCGTGCTGCGTCGTCTTTAGCAGCCTGAACGTCGGAACGGATTGCGTTCACGTCGTTGCTCAGCTGGTCAACTTTAGCGTTCAGAGTCTGAACGTCAGAAGACAGCTGATCGATTTTAGCATTGCTGGAGCAACCAGCCAGCAGAGTAGAAGCCAGGATTACCGCGCCCAGTACCAGTTTAGTACGATTCATTATAAATACCCTCTAGATTGAGTTAATCTCCATGTAGCGTTACAAGTATTACACAAAGTTTTTTAGGTTGAGAATATTTTTTTGATGGGAATTCACTTAAATTTGATCGTTCGCTCAAAGAAACACCTACTTTGAATAAAACGTTAAAAAAAGTGTGATAAAACAGCAAGCTTCCATCGGATTCATCTTAGATAATAGCCTGTTTAAATAGTGAATTCCGATTTGCTTTTTTATTCATATTAATTTCAGATAAATAAAAAAAGCGCCCTGAGGCGCTTTTTTAATCACAGAACGTTGTCTGGTTATTATTACAGCACGTGCACAGAAGCCGTGTTGGTGGTGCCGCTGGAAACCAGTGCGCCAGAAACCATGACCACGACGTCGCCCTTCTGAGCCAGACCGCTCTGTACAGCCAGTTCTTTGCCCTGAAGATAGAAATCATCTGTAGAAGCGATTTCTTCAACCAGCTGCGCCACAACGCCTTTCGTCAGCACGAGCTGGCGAGCGGTGGTTTCATTGGTGGTCAGCGCCAGGATGGTGGCGTCCGGGAAGTATTTACGTACTGCACGCGCAGATTTACCGCCCTGGGTTGCAACCACGATCAGCGGTGCATCCAGTTTCTCAGCGGTTTCAACTGCGCCACGGCACACTGCTTCGGTGATGCGCAGTTTGCGGCTGTCGTTGTTGAAGTCCAGACGGCTGGTCATCACGCGGTCGGTGCGTTCGCAGATGGTGGCCATGATGGTCACGGCTTCCAGCGGGTATTTCCCTTTCGCTGATTCACCAGACAGCATGACTGCATCGGTACCATCCAGAATGGCGTTCGCCACGTCGCCAGCTTCTGCGCGGGTCGGACGTGGGTTTTTGATCATAGAATCAAGCATCTGCGTGGCAGTGATAACCACTTTACGCGCGCGGATACATTTTTCAATCATCATCTTCTGCGCGAAGATAACTTCTTCAACCGGGATTTCAACGCCCAGATCGCCACGTGCAACCATGATGCCGTCAGACGCTTCGAGGATTTCGTCGAAGTTATTCAGGCCTTCCTGGTTTTCGATTTTGGAGATGATCTGGATGTTTTCGCCGCCGTGGGCTTTCAGGTGTTGACGGATTTCTTCAACATCAGAGCGCTTACGGATGAAAGAGGCAGCGACGAAGTCAACGCCTTGTTCACAACCGAAGATCAGGTCTTGTTTATCTTTTTCAGCCAGCGCTGGCAGCGCAATGGAAACGCCTGGCAGGTTAACGCCTTTGTTTTCGCCCAGGTCGCCATTGTTCAGTACCTTACAAACAACTTTATCGCCTTCAATGGCGGTCACTTCCATGCCGATCAGACCATCGTCCACCAGCACGGTGTTACCTACCTGCAGGTCTTCGGTGAAGCCAGCGTAGGTCACTGCGACAGTCTCGTTGTTACCGACAACGGTTTTATCCGTTGTGAAGGTGAAGGTCTGGCCCGCTTTCAGCGCGACGTCATTACCGCCTTCCAGTTTGATGGTGCGGATTTCCGGACCTTTGGTGTCCAGCAGAATCGCCGCTTTTTTACCGGTTTTGCTCATCACGTTGCGCAAGTTCTGAATGCGCTGGCCGTGTTCAGCATAATCACCGTGAGAGAAGTTCAGACGCATTACGTTCATGCCTGCGTCCAGCATTTTGGTCAACATCTCTTCGGATTCGGTTTTCGGACCGATGGTGCAAACAATTTTGGTCTTTTTCATGACAGTTTTAATCTTTAAGTTGAGAGAGGGAAAGGGAAATCACGCTCCGGTGTGCGCATCGCGCCGGAGTTAAGCTTGTGTTGCGAAAGTTGCGATGCCACAGCCTAAGAATAGGTGACATCAAAAAAGCGTGCAGGGTAATAAAGTGTGCGCGTGTTTCAGCCCAACCGGGTATACAGCGATGTAATGTGAGAAATTTACAGTTCAATGAGCTGAAACCATTCAAGAGTGAATAGGCGGCTATTATACGACGAAAAAGGAGCAAAAGGAAAATGAAAACGCTGTTTCAAAAATCTTCTGTGCAGTTTCACAACGAAGTGTTATCAACGTGTTAAGTTAGCACAAATTTGAATTCAAGGGGTTGACGACCGAGCGGGTCTACTCCCCACGAAAAGCGTCGTTGCTGGCAGAGAACTTATTGTAACGCCGCCGTTTCTTAACACCAACATTGATGAAACAAAAAGGGCAAAACGGCGGCAGGCTTAATCGATTTAGCTATTTAGAATACGCAGTGCCTCTTCATGCAGACGAGGGCAACCTGACGCTAGAATTTTACCGCCCAACTCCGGGCGATCGCCGCTCAGTGTAGTGACAACCCCACCTGCCTGCTCAATGATGGGTATAAAAGCAACAATATCATAGGGTTGAAGCGAATATTCCAGGCAGAGATCGATCTGCCCGGCCGCCAGCATGGCCATGGCATAGCATTCACCGCCGTAGCGGGTCATCAAGGCCTGTGCATCAAGGGCGGCAAAATTGACCTCTGGCATCTGGCTAATAGGCTCAGGTGAGGTGGTATGCAGTATGGCCTGAGCGAGGGGTATCTCTTTGCGGGTATGCATTTGCGCAAGTCCCTGGGGACCGTTGCGCCATGCCTGCTTCCCGTCCCCCCAGAAACGCTCCCCGGTGAAAGGTTGCCCCATCATGCCGAGGTGTCCACGCCCTTCAACCGTTAAGCCAATCAGTGTGCCCCAGACTGGCAGACCACACAAAAAGGGTCGGGTCCCGTCAACCGGATCAAGCACCCATTGCAGCGGGCCGGATCCCGTGGTGCCAAATTCCTCTCCCATGATGGCGTGGTCAGGATAACGGGCATTAATGATGGCCCGCATGGCGCGTTCGGCTTCTCTGTCGGCATCCGTCACCGGATCAAAACGGTAGCCCTCTTTCGGTTTGCTACCCACGTGCAAATTCATTTGTGAACGAAAACGCGGCAATGTTTGTTTATCTGCGGCGTCAGTGAGTTCGTGGATAAAGTCGATATCAGGAAGGGTATAGGCCATGGTTCTGTCCTTAGTGAATGTTCATGACGGTAAACGCTGTGATGCTCGATTATGCTCGATAGTGCATTGTTACGTTAATTTAAACAAGCGGCAGAATGAGAATCGTACGGGATACGCCATTGACGCAGCAATGCAGGACGGCTGAATAAGTCAGGGAGGGCAAAGTTCTTAATATCGCTCAAAAGCGAGATGAAATAATGGCTTAAGGAAGATTTTGAAACAGACGATTACGAGCGGCGAGAGAAATATTTCGCTAACAGAAAATTTAAGGAATAGAGGAGGTAAAACAGGGAATATCATGAAATGGTGCGTCCGAGTGGACTCGAACCACCGACCCCCACCATGTCAAGGTGGTGCTCTAACCAACTGAGCTACGGACGCACTGAAGAAATGGTGCGTTCAATTGGACTCGAACCAACGACCCCCACCATGTCAAGGTGGTGCTCTAACCAACTGAGCTATGAACGCATTGTTGTGCCTGACAACGGGGACGAATATTAGCGGCAGGGCGGGAATGTGGCAAGCAGAAAATAGCAATTTTCTTTCTGAATTCACGCGATTGCGGAACAACTGCGCAATGTGCCGAGAAAGTAGCCGCCATCAGGCGGCTGGTAAGGGGTTATCGTGCCGCACGCTGCAAAATAGTCGCGGAAGGCTGACGTTGCAGGAAACGCATTCTGAGCATCATGAGGATGGCGGCAGAGGTCAGGCCGATGATGAAGCCGATCCAGAAACCCGCCGGACCCATGCGATCAACCACCAGGTCGGTGAGTGCCAAAATATAGCCTGACGGCAGTCCGAGTACCCAGTACGCCGTGAAGGTAATAAAGAAGATCGAACGGGTATCTTTATAACCACGCAAAATCCCGCTTCCGATAACCTGTATGGAGTCTGATATCTGGTAGATAGCCGCCAGCATCATGAGCTGAGATGCCAGCGTAATCACTTTCGGGTTATCGTTGTACAGCAGGGCGATAGGTTCGCGAAGCGACACGGTAAAAATAGCCGTAAGAACCGCGATGCAAACCCCCACGCCCAGTCCGGTGCGGGCTGCCGTTTGCGCATCCAGTGTTGAACCCTGGCCTAAGCGATATCCCACGCGAATCGTTACGGATGCGGCAAGCGATAACGGCAGCACAAACATCAGCGAGCTGAAGTTCAGCGCAATCTGGTGACCTGCGACATCGACAATGCCGAGCGGTGAAACCAACAGCGCGACCACGGCAAATAGCGTAACTTCAAAAAATAGCGCCAGCGCAATGGGCAAGCCTAACTGCACGAGGCGTTTTAACACTGCCCCGTCAGGTTTACTAAAGCCGCTGTCGTTACGGATATCCCGCATAGAGCCAGCACGTTTTACATACGAAAGCATGCAGGCAAACATCACCCAATATACGGCGGCGGTAGCAACCCCACAGCCGATGCCGCCCAGTTCAGGCATGCCAAAATGCCCGTAGATAAAGACGTAGTTAACGGGAATGTTGACCAGCAGGCCGAGAAAACCAATCACCATGCCGGGTTTGGTTTTTGCGAGCCCCTCACATTGGTTACGCGCGACCTGGAAAAAGAGATAGCCTGGTGCACCCCAGAGTAAGGCGCGCAGATAGCCGACGGCTTTGTCTGCAAGCTCAGGATCAATGTTATGCATGGCGCGAATAATATGGCCTGCATTCCACAGCACAATCATGATCAGAATGGAGACGAGTCCGGCCAGCCAAAACCCCTGACGCACCTGATGGGCGATCCGCTCACGTCGTCCGGAACCATTCATTTGCGCAATAACCGGCGTCAGGGCCAGCAAGAGTCCATGACCAAAGAGGATGGCCGGAAGCCAGATGGAAGTCCCAATAGCTACCGCTGCCATATCCGTGGCGCTGTAGCCCCCCGCCATGACGGTATCGACGAACCCCATCGCGGTTTGGGCGATTTGCGCAATCATCACCGGGATAGCCAGTGCTAATAACTGGCGCGCTTCTGTGAAGTACTTCTGCACTGCGAACACCTATACATTGTTGTTATTGGAGAGATAAAAAAACGCCGCCTTAACGGGCAGCCAGAGGAGGAGCAGGGGAATAAGCCAGACTATTGTAGCGAGGATTAGCTAATTATCTAGTGAAAAAACAGTCGCCGGGGTACCAAGGCTGGCAACATGATTTTCCACCTGTTATTGTGCATTCAGAAAGCGGTTACGCCGTGAAAAGGAAATACAGGAGTAGTGGCATGTTTACTGGTATTGTACAGGGCACCGCAAGACTGGTGTCCGTCGATGATAAACCCAATTTCCGTACGCACGTTGTTGAATTACCCGACCATATGCTGGGTGGGATTGAAACCGGCGCGTCGATTGCTAATAACGGTTGTTGCCTGACCGTAACAGAGATTAATGGTAGTCACATTAGTTTCGATCTGATGAAAGAAACGCTGCGAATTACCAATCTGGGTGAATTAGCGGTGGGCGATGCGGTTAACGTCGAACGCGCGGCGAAATTTAGTGATGAAATTGGCGGTCACCTGATGTCGGGCCATATTATGACGACTGCTGAAATTTCAAAAATTCTAACCTCAGAAAACAATCGTCAGATCTGGTTTAAAGTTCAGGACCCGACCTTGATGAAATACATCCTGTACAAAGGATTTATTGGCATCGATGGCATTAGTTTGACGGTGGGTGAGGTCACCCCGACGCGCTTTTGTGTGCACCTGATCCCTGAAACGCTGCAGCGCACTACGCTTGGAGCCAAGAAGCTCGGTCAACGGGTGAATATAGAAATCGACCCGCAAACCCAGGCGGTTGTCGACACGGTAGAACGTGTACTGGCCTCGAAAGAAGCCGCGGCGGTAAAAGCTGCCAGCAGCGAAGAGTAAAGGCAAAAAATAAACCCCGACATTTCGGGGTTTATTTTTTAAATTATCGCGCTACGCGTAAGCCATTTTCTATACCCCGACTAAAAACAACCTGCCAGAGCTGAATATCCCGCGCACGAAACGCACCTGCACAGGCGTTCAAATAGTAGCTAAACATTCTTTTAAAACGATCGGAATAGTTCTCTGCAATCTCTGGCCAGCTCGCGAGAAAACGCTCATGCCAGGCCATTAATGTTTTATCGTAATCTGCGCCGAAATTATGCCAGTCTTCCATAACAAAATGGGACTCACTGGCAGTAGCGATCTGGCGCACAGAGGGCAGGCAACCATTCGGGAAAATATAACGGTCTATCCAGGGGTCAACACTGAGATCGGTTTTTTTCGAACCGATGGTGTGAAGCAAGAATAAACCTTCCGGTTTGAGATTGCGGTCCACCACGGCGAAATAGGTGGCATAGTTTTTTGGCCCGACATGTTCAAACATTCCGACAGAGACAATACGATCAAATTGTTCATTGAGATCGCGATAATCCTGCAGACGAATATCAACATCCAGTCCCGCGCAACGTTCCTGAGCCATTTTTTGCTGTTCTGCTGAAATGGTAACGCCTACGACGCTCACGCCATAGCGTTGCGCCATAAATTGCGCCAGTCCTCCCCAACCACAACCAATATCCAGCACCCGCATACCCGGCTGAAGCTGCAGCTTTTCACAAATAAGGGTGAGTTTGGCGATTTGCGCCTCTTCAAGACCTTGAGCCTCTTTCCAGTAGGCGCAAGAGTATTGCATCTGCGGATCCAGCATACGCGTAAACAGATCGTTGCCCAGGTCGTAATGCTCTTTGCCGACGATCCAGGCGCGTTTTTTTGTTTGCAGATTAAATAATCTTGCCCCGGCGATACGCAGGGTGTCTTTCAAATGATGGGGCAGTTGATGTTCCAGCCCGGCACGCAACACCTGGGTAAAAAAAGTGTCCAGCCGGTCACACTCCCACCAGCCGTCCATGTAGCTTTCCCCAAGCCCCAGTGAACCCTCTTGTAACACGCGTTTAAAAAAATCCGGATGTTTAACCTGGATGTCCGATGCCGCAGAACCGTTAACCTGAATGCCGGCGCGGCTTAATAGCTCGCTTGCTATACGGAACCAGTTATCATCCCGTACGTTTACTTCTTCTATACACGATGAACTCATAACTTCTCCATCACCTGCAAGTGATCGATACCGTCAAAAAGCGTTGCCGCCTTTGGGGTGTGAGAAATATCACGGTGGAACCGTGAGGCTGATATCCGACGTAGAACAGAGGAAGGGAGATACCCTTGCCAGAATGGCCTTCCATGGTGAAACGGGCGCGATCCTGCTCCCGTTAATGCTTACAAAATTTTATTTTAGTACAGCCGAAATTGAGTATAGGCCTCAAAATCGGCTGATACAACCATAAACAATTAGCAGGCTAATCGCACAAATGTCACATAATTACGAGTGCAATCAGGCATGACTGGACGATTCAAGAGACGCTTTCTGGCGACGCGCATTATTTTCACGGCGTTGCATCACGAAACCCAGACCCGCCAGCAACACTGTCGACACCATTACACTGGTGGTCGCCAGGAGTGGGAAGGCGATCAGTGCTGATACCACCAGACTGGCAATAAAACACAAGCCCAGTTGCAGTGTGTTCTGCAGCGCAGCAGCCCGACCCGTGGCGTGAGGGAAGGGGCGCAGTGCTTCTGCGACCACGATGGGGTAAATCGCGCCGTTAGCCACGGCCATCAGGCAGAAGGGGATCAGCAGAGCAGTCAGGGAAGCACCAGGCAGCAAGCCCACGGCCCAGGTGGCAATCACGCTGAATGCAAAGGCGACCAACAGCCAGGGCAGCAAGCGCGCGCCAGACCATTTTTGCAGCGCCCAGCGGCAGCTATAACCCCCTATCAGGAAGGCGATGGTTTGTGGAACATAGCTCAGGCCAATGATGGTCGGGCCATAACCCATATCATGCAAAATAAAGGGAGAACCGGTCAGCCAGGCAAAGAAGCTGGCGGAGCAGGCGGCATAAATCAGCACGTTACCCCGGTAGGCTTTATCACGCAGCAGGGTAAGAAAGGTCACCGGCTGCGCGTCCGGGGCCGGTTTACGCGGCATAGCGCGCAGACGCAGCGCCGGCAGCATGAGCACCACCGTAATGGCGAAGAGGGTCGCAAAAATGGCCTGCCAGGAAAAATGGGCGAGGATCCAACTGCCAAGCAGTGGCGCGAGGGCGGGAGACAATCCAACCAGCGGCATGATAGTGGCAAAAATACGGTTAGTCCGTTGTGCCGGGTAGTGGTCGGTAACCAGCGCCTGCCAGGTGACGGCGGCCGCACAAACGCCCACGGCCTGAATAAAGCGCAAAACCAGCAGCCAGCGGGCATCCTCTACCCAGATCATTCCCAGGCAGCCGAGGGCAAAGATGGCCAGGCCACTTAACAGTACCGGCTTACGCCCATAGCGATCGGACAAGGGCCCCCAAACCAGCTGCGCGACAGCAAATCCGGCAAGGAAGAGGCTCAGCGTCGCGCTGACCACGGCGGCAGAAGTGTGCAAATCTTGCTGAATATTGGCGAAGGCAGGGAGGTACATGTCCGTTGCGAGGAAGCCGAGTACGCTTAATCCCGCCAGCCAGACTAAAAATCCTTTTCCTGGTTGCATGGTAAAAATCTCTTTCTTGTGCAGGTAAACAGGGAAACAGAGTCTAGGGAGTGTAACTTCGGTTGTGAACCGCTAATATTTGCGAATGGGTTTCAAAATTTTTGCAGGCAAAATATGTGGTCAGAATATTCTCTTGAAGTCGTCGACGCAGTGGCTCGCAATGGTAGCTTTAGCGCGGCCGCGCAGGAGCTGCATCGTGTGCCCTCTGCGGTCAGTTATACGGTGCGCCAACTGGAAGAGTGGCTCGCCGTTGCGCTTTTTGAACGTCGTCATCGCGATGTAGAACTCACCCCCGCCGGGGTGCTGTTTTTAAAAGAAGGGCGCTCTGTTATCAAAAAAATGCAGATCACCCGCCAGCAATGTCAACAAATTGCCAATGGCTGGCGTGGTCAACTGGCCATTGCTGTCGACAATATCGTCAAGCCTGAACGAACCCGGCAGATGATTGTTGATTTCTATCGCCATTTTAGCGATGTCGAACTGTTGGTGTTCCAGGAAGTATTTAACGGCGTTTGGGACGCATTGGCAGATGGCCGCGTGGAACTGGCCATCGGGGCGACGCAGGCGATACCCGTCGGGGGGCGCTATACCTTTCGGGATATGGGCATGCTGAGCTGGAAATGTGTAGTGGCGAGTCATCACCCGCTGGCCGGGATGAAGGCACCTCTCAGTGACGATACCTTGCGCAACTGGCCTTCGCTGGTGCGTGAAGATACCTCACGCTCTCTGCCGAAACGCATAACCTGGCTGCTGGATAACCAGAAACGGGTTGTGGCCCCGGATTGGGAATCGTCCGCCGCCTGCCTCTCTGCGGGATTGTGTGTTGGCATGGTGCCGGCACATTTTGCGCGCCCCTGGCTGGACAAAGGAGAGTGGGTGGCGCTGGAGCTTGAAAATCCTTTCCCGGACGCGGCCTGTTGCCTGACCTGGCAGCAAAACGAAGCTTCACCGGCGTTAAACTGGCTGCTGAGTTATTTGGGGGATAGTGAAACGCTGAATCGGGAGTGGTTGTGGGAGCAGGATTGACCCGCTCCCCTTGCAGAGATTAACGGCGATAATCGCGGAATGGACCATCCGCCACCGAACGACGCTCGATCAGTCGCGGATGGACTTCAATAGACTGGGAGACCTCACGTTTGTTAACGATACGGTCGAGCAGCATATTGAATGCCGTTTCACCCAGCGAATCCTTTGGCTGATGGATAGTGGTCAGCGACGGGGTAAAGTAGCGTGAGTTGCGCACGTTATCGTAACCGATCACCGAAATATCCTGTGGCACACGCAGGCCCATTTCGTCTGCTGCACAGAGGGCGCCCATCGCCATGATATCGCCACCGCAGAAAACAGCGGTGGGGCGGGATGGCTGGGTGAGAATTTGTTGCATGGCGCGATAACCGGACTCCGGTTCGAAATCGCCCTGAACAATCCAGTTTTCCGCTACGCTGATATGCGCTTCTTCCATCGCTTTCATAAAGCCAGCCAGTCGGCCTGCACCGGTATTACGCTCAAGCGGTCCTGGGATGACGCCAATGTCACGATGACCGCGTTCGACCAGATAACGCCCGGCCATGTAGCCGCCTTCAAACGCATTATCGATGACGGTGTCGGTAAAATCGGCTTTAGCTTCACCCCAGTCCATGACCACCATCGGAATATGGCGGTACTCGCCAAGCATAGTCAGCAGGGATTCCGGGTACTCTGAACACATCACCAGTAAACCATCAACGCGCTTTTGCGCCATCATCGACAGGTAGGCGCCTTGTTTTTCAAAATTGTTCCAGGCGTTACCCAAAATGAGGGTATAGCCTTTCTGGAAACAGTTCTTCTCAACGGCTTCGATTATCTCGGCAAAATAGGCCGCTTCGCTGCTGGTGGCCAGCAAACCGATGGATTTTGTGTGATTCACCTTCAGGCTACGGGCGACGGCACTCGGCGAGTAGTGAAGCTCCTTAATGGCCGCCCACACAGCATTACGCGTCTCTTCAGCGACGAAACGGGTTTTGTTAATAACATGTGATACGGTTGTGGTGGAAACGTTTGCTCGCTTCGCTACGTCTTTGATCGTTGCCATCAGATGTCACTCCATGCCATATCATAAGCTCCTGAAAATGCTAAAGGTAAACGTTTGCCTGCCTTCACCCTTTCACCGCGCGATGTACTGTTTTACGCCGGGAAAAAGACATTGGACGTCAGGAGGGGAGTCAATGGCCGGTACGCTAATAAATTTAGCGTCGAATTTTGTCTTATCTTGACCAAAAGGGGAAGCGCTAAAACGTATATCAATCTAAATCCTGCAAGATTTTTACGTTTATTTGTGCAAAAATGCGCTACCTCACTTTTTATGGGGTAATAGGAAAGGAGAAAAATTGATGAGCACCGACCTGAAGTTTTCTTTAGTGACGACTGTCATTGTGCTGGCCCTGATTGTTGCGGGTGCGATGACGGCGGCTCTGCACTGAGTTACCCCGAGGGAGAGTTCTCTCCCTCGCTGTTTTCTTCTTCTATTATCCCGAATTCAGCAATACTCTTTTCGCGTTTCACTCTCTTCTGTTTTTTGTGAACGCTGTCATACTTTTGACTTCTGTGACGGTGTCGGCCAACGACACGGCATTTCCGGAGTCAATAAATCATGAAAGTAAATTATCCACTGCTTGCCCTGGCGATAGGCGCTTTTGGCATCGGTACCACCGAGTTTTCCCCGATGGGACTGCTGCCCGTCATTGCACGGGGTGTCGATGTATCGATTCCGGCAGCGGGAATGCTGATCAGTGCCTATGCCATAGGTGTCATGGTGGGGGCCCCCCTTATGACGTTGCTGCTTTCCCATCGCGCGCGGCGTAATGCACTGATTTTTTTGATGGCAATCTTTACGCTTGGCAATGTGTTGTCCGCCATCTCGCCTGATTACACCACGCTCATGCTGTCGCGCATTATTACCAGTCTCAATCATGGCGCATTCTTTGGACTGGGTTCGGTGGTTGCCGCAAGCGTAGTGGCAAAAGAGAAGCAGGCCAGTGCGGTTGCCACCATGTTCATGGGGCTGACGATTGCTAATATCGGCGGGGTGCCGGCGGCGACATGGCTCGGTGAAACCATTGGCTGGCGGATGTCATTCCTTGCCACAGCGGGCCTTGGCATTATTGCGATAGTCAGCCTGTATCTCTCCTTGCCAAAAGGTAATGCCGGAGAGCGACCCGATGTACGTAAAGAACTCTCCGTACTGATGCGTCCGCAGGTGGTATCCGCTTTGATGACAACCGTACTGGGCGCCGGGGCGATGTTTACGCTTTATACCTATATCTCGCCTGTACTGCATGATATAGCCGACGCAGGACCCGCATTTATTACCGCAATGCTGGTGCTTATTGGCGTAGGGTTCTCTTTGGGGAATTATCTGGGTGGCAAGCTGGCTGACCGTTCCGTGACCGGAACCCTGAAAGGTTTCTTGCTGTTATTGATTGCCATCATGTTGGCGATCCCCTGGCTTGCACGCAGTGAAGTTGGCGCGGCGATCGGCATGGTTGTATGGGGTGCTGCCACCTTCGCGATTGTGCCGCCCCTACAGATGCGGGTTATGCGTGTCGCGCATGAAGCACCCGGTCTCTCTTCTTCAGTCAATATCGGCGCGTTCAACCTGGGAAATGCGCTGGGGGCAGCAGCGGGGGGCGCGGTGATTTCAGGTGGTCTCGGCTATGTTTTTGTTCCGGTAACCGGGGCGGTGATTGCCGGGATGGCATTACTGCTGGTGCTGTTGTCCGGTCGCGGTGCGGCTAATCCAGCCTGTGCGACCGCTGAATAAATAAAAAGCAGGAGGTTTACCCTCCTGCTTTTTACCTGCGTTTCAGGGTTATGACCTGCCATCACGCTCGAGGCAGCATATTTATCGAATGGTTTTAGGCGTGACCACGCGGCGGGCGCCAACATAATGACGCTGCCAGTAGTCTTCGCTTAACGACGTTATCTGGATATCCTGGCCGCTACGCGGAGACTGGATAAATTTGCCGTTGCCTACATACACACCCACGTGGTCAGCTGTACCGCGACCTTGAGTACGGAAAAATACCAGATCGCCGCTTTCCAGCTCTGCGACGTTGACCGGAGAGGCATCACGCAGGTGATACATCTCGTTCGCGGTACGAGGGATACGGAATTTTACGAGGTCTTTGTAGGCGTAATACACCAGTCCACTGCAATCAAAACCGGTCATTGGAGAGGTACCGCCCCAATGATAAGGCTTGCCAATCTGGTTCATCAGCTTTGACATTGCGGTTTTCTGAATTTTTTGCATCCGCACTTTGTGCGCTTCAGAAATCGTGACGGGTTTGCTTCCTTTCACTTTTACACATTGCGATTTATGGCCTTTACGCTTTGTGCATTTTTCGGTCATAGCAATAACCGGAGCGGGAACCTTGCTGGATTTACTATGACGGGGAGTATTCTTGCTGGTTTTACTGCTTGCGGTTTTCTTGCTGACGGTCGAGGTTTTTTTTGCCGTCGTTACTTTTTTATTTTCGGCTTTCGCCGTTGCCCTGGAGGCGGTGCCACTGCTTTTCTTTGATGTTTTATTGGTCTGACTATTTTTCTTACGTTCGGATGCTTTCACTACGTGCGACTTATTGACGGCCGCGCCTCGCGTTTGCTCAGAGGCCGTTGCTAAAGGTGTAAATGTCAGCGTAGTGAACAACAAAGCACAGAGCGTGATTGAAGCTTTTTGAATTCGCGCCACTGAGCAATCCCCTGGATAAGTGCAGGCATTCAATAATGCTTGCGTATGATTTAGAACCGCGTCGATTCTAATCCATAAAAAGCAGAAAAGTTAATAGGCTTTTTGCATCTAAAACTCTGTTTCGTTAGCAAGCGCAAAAAAAAGCACCAGTTATGCCCCTCATAAGCTCAATTGTTGAACTATCACGCGGCGGGAGAGGGGCGACCATGGGCACTTACGACGTAGATGAGGGTGACAGACGATAAAATAATGAGTGGTGAACAAAATGTTATTTTCCGTTGCTCGCATGAACCGTTACAATGACAGTTATCTGCCGATAAGAAGTTGAAGGAAGCAAGACAATGAGCACTACTCTTGAAAAAATCCAGACCCAAATCGCTGAGAACCCAATTCTGCTTTACATGAAAGGTTCTCCTAAACTGCCAAGCTGTGGTTTCTCCGCACAGGCTGTACAGGCGCTCTCTGCGTGTGGCGAACGCTTTGCTTACGTAGATATCCTGCAAAACCCGGATATTCGTGCTGAGTTGCCAAAATACGCTAACTGGCCGACGTTCCCGCAGCTGTGGGTCGACGGTGAGCTGGTCGGCGGTTGCGATATCATCATCGAAATGTATCAGCGCGGCGAACTGCAGCCGTTGATTAAAGAGACGGCTGCGAAGTACAAATCTGAAGAGCCGGGCGCAGAGTAATCTCTTAGCGCAAAAGAAAAGCGACCCTCGGGTCGCTTTTTTTATGCCTGTTCATCACCTGGCGGTAAAGGCCAACCGCCGAGGCGTTTCCAGCGATTCACTATTTCACAAAACAGCAGGGCAGTTTGTTCAGTATCGTATAGAGCGGAATGGGCCTGAGCGGCATCAAAATCAAGCCCGGCCGCCGCACACGCTTTGGACAGCACCGTTTGCCCCAGAGCCAGTCCGCTTAAAGAGGCCGTATCAAACGTCACGAAAGGGTGGAAGGGGTTGCGCTTCAATGAGGCACGCTCTGCCGCAGCCATCATAAAGCTGTGATCAAAGGTGGCATTATGGGCCACCATGATGGCGCGGTTGCAGTTGCTGTCTTTGATCCCTTTGCGCACCATTTTGAAGATGGCATGCAGGGCGTCGTACTCGTTCACGGCACCTCGCAGGGGGTTGCTCGGATCGATACCGTTAAAGGCCAGCGCTTCAGGCTGTAAATTAGCCCCTTCAAACGGCTCAACATGGAAATGCAGTGTCTCATCAGGCATCAACCAACCTTCTGAATCCATTTTCAACGTGATTGCAGCGACTTCGAGTAATGCATCAGTTTTGGCATTAAACCCGGCGGTTTCAACATCAATAACGACTGGGTAAAAACCACGAAAACGGTCGCACAGACCGGTGAGTTGAGCATTATCGGACATCTGAATCTCTTGGAATGGGAAAATGGCAGCGCATTATGGCAAATTTTGGGAAGGGATGGAAACGACGGGCGCACGGGGGCGCCCGTAACGATCAATTGCCCAGACCGCGTCCGGCATCTTTGGCTTCAATCAGCTCAACTTTATAGCCATCGGGATCTTCGATAAAGGCGATAACCGTAGTACCGCCTTTGACCGGGCCGGCTTCACGGGTCACGTTGCCACCGTTCTGGCGAATGCGTTCGCACGCTTGTGCGGCATTGTCCACTTCCAGTGCAATGTGGCCGTATGCAGTACCGAGCTCATAGCTGTCTACATCCCAGTTATAGGTCAGTTCCAGTACTGCGGTTTCAGATTCCGGGCCGTAACCCACGAAAGCCAGAGAGTACTTATATTCCGGGTTTTCGCTGGTGCGCAGCAGGGACATCCCCATGACGTTGGTATAAAAATCAATGGAACGCTGCAGGTCGCTAACGCGAAGCATGGTATGGAGAAAGCGCATAATATCCTCTTTTGCGTAAGTGAATTCTTATTCGAAACAGAGTTTTAGTATAGCGGCGAATCCTTGCCGCTATCAATCGAGGGATTATAAAGAGGGGTAATCGGTGTAACCTTCTGCACCACCACCGTAGAAGCTCTCCGGGCGTTGCGGGTTCAATGCGGCTTTGTGCTTCAGGCGCTCAACCAGATCCGGGTTAGCAATATAGTCGCGACCAAAGGCCACGGCGTCGATTAACCCTTTGCCGATCAGATCTTCTGCTTTTTCCAGGGTGTAAGCACCCGCACCAACGATAGGCCCATGGAAACGCTCGCGCACTTTCTGGCGGAAGGCTTCGGTGTAAGGCTCGCCGCCAGCCCAATCCGGCTCGGACATGTGCAGATAAGCGATGCCGCGTTTACCCAACTCTTCAATCAGATACAGCGCATCCGCTTCTTCATTCGGACCATTATCGGTGTTCTGGAAAGAGCCGATAGGGGAAACACGAATACCGATACGATCGGCACCCCAGGCTTCGCTGACGGCATCAACCACTTCCAGCACCAGACGTGCGCGGTTTTCAACGCTGCCACCGTATTGATCGGTACGCTGATTCGCAGACGGAGAGAGGAACTGGTGCAGCAGATAGCCATGCGCAGAATGCAGCTCAACAAGATCAAAACCGGCTTCGCGGGCGTTGATTACTGCCTGACGGAAATCATTCACGATCCCTGGGATCTCGTCGGTTTCCAGCGCGCGAGGAACAGAGGTCTCTTCACGGGTTGGGTTACCGTTCGCATCACGAAGAGAGGTACGGGTCCCTGCGGCAATCGCAGACGGGGCGACCGGTGCCTGTCCACCCGGTTGCAGAGTGTGGTGAGAGATACGACCGGTGTGCCACAACTGGACGGCGATACGGCCATCTTCAGCGTGAACGCCATCGGTTATTTTTTTCCATGCGGCAATTTGCTCCGGGCTGTGAAGACCCGGTGCGCCCGCATAACCTTTCGCCTGCGCAGAAATCTGCGTAGCTTCACTGATGATCAAACCAGAGCTGGCACGCTGACGATAATATTCGGCCATCAGTGGGGTAGGAATATCGCCCGGCTCGATGCTACGCAGACGCGTCAGGGGTGCCATAAATACACGGTTTGGCGCGGTAATTGCACCCACTTTCAAAGGGGTAAATACGTTACTTGACATAGATTCTCCTGAATAGACCGGTCGACTAGTAATAGTTTAAATAAAAACGCCTGTCAGGCAGGCGCTGCAATAATGGTTTGCGCGTGGGCCAGGGCACTTTCCAGTGGCACGGCACTGCGTGAAATCTTGGCTTGTAAATTTGCGCCCAGCCAGAGCGCATAAAGCACCTGAGCCTGCGTTTGTGCGTCACCCGGAAAGGTTAGACATTTTTCAAGGCGCCCGTTCTCCAGCGCACTCGCCAGCAGAGTGATAATCTGGCCGGCCCCTTTGTCCATTGCCGTACGCATGGTTTCGGACAGGTCACACACCTCGGCAGAGAGCTTCACCGTAAGGCAGCCGCTGATAATGCCCTGGTCGCAAAATTGCACCAGCGTGTGGCGGTAATACGCCAGCAGACGATCCCGGTAATTGCCTTCGCCATGGGCAAAATGGTCTGCGAGTCGTTGATGGTAACCAGCATAGTGCCGCTCCAGTAACGCCACGCCAAACGCTTCTTTTGAACGAAAATAGTGATAGAAAGAGCCCTTAGGCACTTCCGCCGTTTTCAATAATTCGCTCAACCCCATTCCGGTAAAACCCCGGTGCATACAAAGTCGCTCGCCGGTGGCCAGGAGGTGTTCGCGGGTATCGTGTTCGCTGTTTCTGCTCATGGAGTGGCACTCTACTAGACCGATCGGTCGGGTGCAAGTGGCAATAGATGCGCTTTTTCGACTTGCAGGTTAGGGCCTGACCGTCTTCAATGAAAGGTATGAGAGCAGAGAGAGGGTCAGACGTGGCAGAGCAACTGGAATTCTTCCCCGTTCAAAGCCCGTGCCGGGGAATATGCCAGTCCGATGAACGGGGATTTTGTCGCGGCTGTCTGCGTAGCCGTGAGGAGCGGTTTAACTGGCAAACGATGACCGATGCTCAAAAGCAAGAGGTGCTTCGCCTGTGTCGCCAGCGCTTATTGCGCAAATTACGTGCGAATAAAACCAGTCCACCTGAAGAACCTCAGCAGCCTTCACTTTTTTGACGCCATAATTGCGTATACTCAGCAGAAATTATTGTTGAGGAAGTGGTTATGGTTCAGCGAATTACCCTTGCACCGCAAGGACCAACGTTTTCCCGTTTCGTGATGGGCTACTGGCGTTTAATGGACTGGAATATGTCTGCGCGCCAGTTGGTGAGCTTTATTGAAGAGCATCTTGATCTCGGTGTGACCACCGTCGACCATGCCGATATCTACGGTGGTTACCAGTGTGAAGCGGCGTTTGGTGAAGCAATGAAACTGGCGCCGCAGCTGCGCAGCCGGATGGAAATTGTCACCAAATGCGGCATTGCCACCACGGCGCGCAAAGAGCATGCCATTGGTCACTACATTACTGAGCGCGATCATATCATCGCCAGCGCCGAGCAGTCGCTCACTCATCTGGCAACCGATCATCTTGATTTACTGCTTATTCACCGTCCGGATCCATTGATGGATGCCGATGAAGTCGCGGAAGCATTCCTGCACCTCCATCAAAGTGGGAAAGTGAGCCATTTCGGTGTTTCCAATTTTACGCCAGCCCAGTTTGCCTTACTGCAATCACGTCTGCCGTTTACCCTGGCCACCAACCAGGTTGAGCTTTCACCGGTACACCAGCCGTTATTGCTCGACGGCACCCTCGACCAGCTCCAGCAACTGCGTGTCCGCCCGATGGCGTGGTCCTGCCTTGGCGGAGGGCGTTTGTTTAATGACGCTGAATTCCAGCCGCTGCGTGATGAACTCGCACAAGTGGCGCAGGAACTGAATGCTCAAAGCATTGAGCAGGTCGTGTATGCCTGGGTTATGCGTCTGCCGTCTCAGCCCCTGCCAATAATCGGTTCCGGGAAAATTGAGCGTGTACGCTCTGCGTTGGTGGCAGAAAGCCTCAATATGACGCGCCAGCAGTGGTTCCGTATTCGTAAAGCGGCGCTGGGTTATGACGTACCCTAACGTGCGATGAGGCACAGTTTCCGGTGAATCTTTTCTCCTGAGTTAAACTTACAGGGGAAAAGTGAAAACCGGAGGTCTTATGAAGCGTTTTAGTCTGGCAATCGTAACGCTGTTCGTCTGCGCAGGGGCGCAGGCGGCCAGTGAAAAAGTCGAGATGAACCTGGTAACACCGCAGGGAACGGGGCAGTCTATCGGGACGGTCTCCATTGCTGAAACCGACAAAGGGCTGACGTTTACGCCTGATCTTAATGGTCTTCCCCCAGGCGAACATGGCTTTCATGTGCATGCTAAAGGGAGCTGCGAACCTGCGTTAAAAGAGGGCAAGCCCTCCGCTGCTGAAGCCGCAGGCGGGCACCTTGACCCCCATACCACGGGTAAACATGAAGGCCCAGAGGGGATGGGGCACCTGGGCGATTTGCCAGTGCTGGTTGTAAATAATGATGGCAAAGCCACTGACGAGGTGGTTGCGCCGCGCCTGAAAAAACTTTCAGAAGTGAAAGATAAAGCGCTCATGATCCACGTGGGCGGCGACAACATGTCCGATTCGCCAAAACCGTTGGGCGGTGGCGGAGAACGTTATGCCTGTGGCGTCATCAAGTAAGGGCGCTGTCGATTGAGCCTGCGGTTGGTGCCAGTTCCAGCTGGGAAAGTGAGCAGTGCAAGCGCCAGATAACCGCCGCGAGTTCGCGGGCAGCAGGCTGATGATGGTGGGCCAGCGTATCGCAGATGCGCTGGAACTCCGCCAGGGTCACGGCCAGGGGGCGTTGCTGAACGCCCCGTTCGCTCATCACATCGCGCAGTAAACTCAAACAGAGGTCCCGAACCTGACTCAATGGGTCTGAGCGTGCCTCCCATTTTCTCAACTGCCACACCACGTGAGAACAGTTGAGTAAAACCACTCCCCAACGCAATAACCATCGACGAGCGAGCGCATCCTGGCTGGTACTCAACTGACTAATGTGATGATAAACCACCGACTCGAACTCATGCTCACTGCGTGTGGGGCGGCGACTCAGTTGATCGACAAATTCACGACGTAACGCGCGTATCTGACGGCGACTTTTGCGCGCATCAGAACCGGGGCGAAGAACAGCGAACGCCAGCCATGACAATGCCACACCAAGAATTTTGGCCAAATCGTCATTAAGAAAATCTGCCAGATCGTAAACCGGGGGATTAGTGACCGAGATGAAGGAGCCCATAAAGACAATGAGCTGCCCCCACAGTCCGGCCTGTTTCGGCATCTGCAATTTAAACAGTTGCATCGTTGCCAGCAGGGGAAACAGGAACAGTAAAAAAATCCAAAGCTCACTGATTTGTACCATCAGGCCAAACTTAACCACAAAACTAAACAGCGTTAGCAGGAACAGCGTGCGTAGCAACAAAGTGAGAGAGCGGAAGGGGGCGGGAGATACGGAATAAAGCACACAGCTGATTGCGGCCAGCGTCAGAGCGGCGGAGCCTGACTCCCACTGAGAAGTAATCGTCCATGCCCCCACGAGGCTCAGGGCACAAAAGCTGCGTAACCCGCTCCAGAGCGCTTCGGTATTATCGGTGTAGCGCGTCAGCCCTGCCCGGTGCGGCAAACGATATTCGGTCACCGGGGTGGCATTTTCAACGCGCGCAAGCCAGCGACTGCTATTAAGATACAGGCGACAGAAATAGCGCAAACGCTGCCAGAACGCCTGATGTTTGTAGTCCCCATCGTCGCAAGGTTTCAGAGGGGCAATAATTCGCGCCACGGTATACAGATCTGTCTGCGGCTTCGCCAGCGCAACGATTAATGCGTCGATGATGTCACGGGTCGACGGGGGCGCATCCGGCCAGTTGACCAGCATTCTGCGCAGGCTGGAGATAACACTGGTCAGACGCAGCTGCTGGTGAAGTAAGTAGTTGAGTAAGGCATTCTGCCGGCGGAAACGATAATGGCTCCAGAAGGCCTGAATGCGCAACAGGTTCATCGTCAGGATCTGACCTATGACGCTCTCGTGCGCGGTGCGGATGGCATCGGTACTCTCGGGCTGCAACAACAAACTGGCATGCTCCAGCAAGCGCGCATGCATTTTTTTCAGTGCCGACAGCAGCGTGGTGCCGTCCGACGTGCTGGGCAGGATCATCATCATCATGCCGCCGCATAAAATGCCCAACATAACCTCGCAGACGCGGGCCTGAGCGATGTCCCAAAGCTCGGTGGTGTCGGTGATATTAACCACCGGAAAAGCAATAATTGCTGCGGTATAACCGGCGAGCTGAAAGGCGTAAGCCACATTGTTACTGAACTGAGCGCAAGCCCAGGTGCATAACCCTATCCAGCCTGCCATCGCAAAAAGAAACAGCCAGGGATCGTTGAGCGTATGGCCGGCTATCATCAGAGCGGCGCAGGCCCCCATCAAACTCCCCGCTACCCGGCCAAGACTTTTACTGATCACGCCGCCAACGGTAGGAAAACTCACCACCGCGGCGGAGGTCATTGCCCAGTAGGGCTCATCCAGGTTGAGACAATAGGCAATGGTGAGGGCGAGGCACATGGCCACACTGTTACGAATGGCATAGCGCCACTGCCCGGACGTCGCCGTTGACCAGGGGAAGGGGATGGGACCTTTCACACTCAACGCTCAATCGACACGGTGCAGGTGGTGCCGGATATCAACGTCACTCCAGCGGGCAGCGCATCAAACTGGATACGCACCGGAACACGCTGCGCCAGGCGAACCCAGGGCACGTTGGGTTTGATGTCGGGGACCAGTCCACTGTCCGTTTCTACGCTTTGGTCGTAGATGGCGCGCCCGATACTGGAAACGTGACCCTGTAACGTAATGTTCCCGCTATATAACACTATTCTGGCGATGTCGCCCTGGCGAATATGGCGCAGTTTGGTCTCTTCAAAATAGCCCACGACATAAAATGAATGGCTGTCGACAAGGGCAAAAACCGGCTCTCCTGCCGTGGCGTAGTTACCCTTACGGGTTGTGAGATTGGTCACCCAACCGTCCACCGGGGCTTTAACCGTGGTTTGCTCGCGCTGCCATTTCGCCTGTTCCAGTTGAGCCTGCGCGACGGCGACACTGGCTTGCATCGCTTTGACATTGATATTGGCGGTGTCGAGATCTTCAGCCGAAATATACCCCCTGGACAGATGGCGTCGGCGGTTGGCTTCGTTATTGGCTTTGGAAAGATCGGTCTGCGCACGCGCCAGCTGCGCCTGCGCATTGAGTACTGCGATGTCGTAAGGGGTCTCGTCAATGCGAAATAAAACGTCACCGGCTTTGACGAACTGATTATCTTTAATATTGAGCGTAGTGATACTTCCTGAGACCTGCGGAGTAATACTGACCTGCTCAGCACGCACTTTCCCATCGCGTGTCCAGGGAGACTGCATATAAAAGTTCCATAACCACCATCCGGCAACAAGGGCAACTGCCAGAACCAGTAACGTCGAAAAGTATTTCAGGGATTTTAATTGCATAGTCAAAACGCCATCAACAGGGCCAGCGATGCGCCAATCGCAATCACAAACAGGGAAAGGTCCATCAAAATGGGGTGCCAGATATCACCCGCATACATCCAGTCACGCAGAAACCGGTGTACGATCAGCCAGAGTAAGAAGCCCAACATTACGGCTTTGAAAATCGGCGGAAAGTAGACCGAGGCGCCGAAAATCAGGTCCTGCAGGGGCAACGCAGGGGAGTGAAGGGGTAACGTCACGAGTTTTAATCCTTTGAAAGCATCGCTGGTTCATTTTTAAAGCATAGATTCATCGCGCAGAGGAGGAAAGGAAGCAGTGATGACGCGAGCAGAGCAATGCATTTGTTTTAGAAATATAAATGCTGCACACTATTCTAAAATCAGTATAATAACTTAGCAAGCTAATTATAAGGAGATGAAATTGGAATCGCCATTAGGTTCTGATCTGGCACGCTTAGTGCGCATCTGGCGTGCATTAATTGACCATCGCCTGAAACCTCTGGAATTGACGCAAACGCATTGGGTTACGCTGCATAACATTCATCAGCTTCCACCCGATCAGTCGCAAATTCAACTGGCAAAAGCGATTGGCATTGAGCAGCCTTCGCTGGTGCGCACTTTGGACCAACTGGAAGAGAAAGGTCTTATTTCTCGACAGACGTGTGCCAACGATCGCCGTGCAAAACGGATTAAATTGACAGAAAAAGCGGACCCTATCATCGAAGAGATGGAAACGGTCATCAAGAAAACGCGGGGAGAGATACTTTCCGGGATTTCTGCCCAGGAGCTAGAACTGTTAATCAGTCTGATTTCGCGGTTAGAACAAAATATCAATGAACTGCAGTCGAAAGACTAAAATGCAAAAAGCCTTGTTAAAACAAGGCTTTTTTTTCGTCAAACGCTCGCGACCACCACATTCAACTTAACGCGGTGATACGGTAACCTGACGACCATTGGTAGCCAGTGCCACACGTTGGCCTGCTGCGAAACGAGAGTTGCCCTGTTTCTGCACGACCATAATGCTGCTGCCATCGTCTTTACGAATTTCCAGCTCGACGCCCTGGGATTTATTCATCGCTCCCTGCACGCCCTGACCTGCAACGCCGCCGGCTACGGCGCCTGCTGCGGTTGCCAGTGAGCGCCCGGTGCCACCGCCCACGGTGTTACCCAGGAAACCACCCAGCACTGCACCACCCAACGCGCCGATCACGTTGCTGTCATCGCCGCCCTGAATCTGCACCGGACGAACGTTGACAATGGTGCCGTAAGTGACATTTTGCACCTGTTTGGCTTCAGAGGCGGTATAGACGTCTCCGGAGAGCGAATTATCGTTAACACAACCAGCCAGAGTGAAACCAACCAGCGTAACTGCCAGTGCACGTAACATCATTTATGAATCTCCTGTTCACCAAAACGCGCTCGGATGAGCATCCGTCATGAGTAAATTATATGGCATCTCGCCATTCCTGGTCATGTCTTCTGCCAAAACGTGACAGAAATAATAGCCAAACCGGGTTTAACCCTCTTTAAACGAACCGATTATAAGTCAGCGGGGGCTATTTGAGACGGGAGAAAGTCTGACTTGATTGTTAAAAAGTATTTGTAATCGATAGTCAGGGTCACTGTTTTATGGTGGAGTGATAGGCCTCAGTTTTGCAAAGAAGGAAGGCGTATGAAATCGGGTCGCTACATTGGCGTGATGTCGGGAACGAGTCTGGATGGAGTAGATGTGGTTCTCGCGACGATTGACGAACGGATGGTGGCACAACAGGCAAGTTTAACCTGGCCTATGCCCATCGCCTTGAAGGAGGCGATTCTGAACGTCTGCCAGGGCCAACAGCTGACCCTCTCGCAACTGGGCCGTCTGGACAGTCAGTTAGGTAAGCTCTTTGCCGATGCTGTCCAGGCGTTGATGACACAAGAGCGTCTTACTGCCAAAGATATCGTGGCGATTGGCTGCCACGGCCAGACCGTCTGGCATGAACCCACTGGCGATGAGCCCCATACCCTGCAAATCGGCGATAATAATCAGATTGCTGCCCGTACCGGTGTAACCGTGGTGGGGGATTTTCGTCGGCGCGATATCGCGCTCGGTGGGCAGGGCGCGCCGTTGGTGCCTGCCTTCCATCAAGCTTTACTTATGCACCCGACGGAACGTCGCATGGTGCTTAATATTGGTGGTATTGCCAATATTTCTCTGCTCATTCCCGACAAGCCGGTCAGAGGCTATGACACCGGGCCGGGGAATATGCTGATGGATGCCTGGATCTGGCGTCAGCTTGGCAAACCCTACGACAAAGATGCGCAGTGGGCGAGCGGGGGAAAGGTTATCCTGCCGTTACTGCAAAATATGTTGAGCGATCCCTACTTCGCCGCGCCAGCGCCGAAAAGCACCGGCCGGGAATATTTCAACTATGGCTGGCTTGAACGCCACCTTGCGCATTTCCCGGCGCTGGATCCCCGTGACGTTGAAACGACGCTGGTGGAGCTGACTGCCGTGACCATTTCAGAGCAGGTGTTGCTAAGCGGAGGTTGCGAGCGGCTGCTGGTCTGCGGCGGCGGCAGCCGCAACCCACTGGTGATGGCGCGTCTCTCTGCGCTGTTACCGGGCACGGAAGTGACCACAACCGATGAAGCCGGTATCAGCGGTGATGATATGGAGGCGCTGGCCTTTGCATGGCTTGCCTGGCGTACCCTGGCAGGTTTACCCGGCAATCTCCCCTCTGTGACGGGAGCCTCTCAACCCACCGTGCTGGGGGCGATTTTTCCCGCCAATCCACGACAGAATCAGAGTTAACTGACGTTCACCTCGCCAGCGTACCGTTAGACTCCAGGTTTTAGGGAGGATGTTTGTCGCATCCTCCAGGACCTGGACCGTCGTGGAATTGCCTTATGAAAAAAATACTCATCGCCTGTCTGCCCGCACTGCTCGCCGGATGCAGCTACTACAATCAGTTTGTCGAGAGAATGCATACCGATACGCTGGCCTATCAGTGTGAAGAAAAACCCCTGACCGTGAAGCTCAATAAAACGCGTCAGGAAGCGAGTTTTGTCTATGACGACAAATTGCTGACCCTTGAACAAGGTCTGTCGGCGTCAGGTGCACGTTACACTGATGGTGTTTACGTCTTCTGGTCAAAAGGCGACAGCGCCACGGTCTACAAACGCGACCGCATTGTGCTGAACAACTGTCAGCTACAGAATCCGCAGCGTTGAGATTTTCGCAGGGGGGGCGCACAATAGCCCCACCTAATGACTCATAACGCTAACGCCATGTCTGATAACGATCAATTGCAGCAAATCGCACACCTGCGCCGTGAATACACCAAAGGCGGACTTCGCCGCAACGACCTGCCTGCTGAGCCACTGCCTCTGTTTGAACGTTGGCTGGGCCAGGCCTGTGAAGCCAAACTTGCCGACCCCACTGCAATGGTGGTCGCGACAGTCGACGAAAACGGTCAACCTTATCAACGTATTGTCCTGTTAAAACATTATGACGAGCGCGGTCTGGTGTTCTACACCAACCTGGGCAGCCGTAAAGCACAGCAGATCGAGAAAAACCCGGCCATCAGCTTGCTTTTCCCGTGGCATATGCTGGAACGTCAGGTCATGGTGATTGGTAAGGCCGAACGTCTCTCTACGCTTGACGTTGTAAAGTATTTCCACAGTCGCCCGCGCGACAGCCAGATTGGTGCATGGGTTTCTCAGCAATCCAGCCGCATCTCGGCCCGTGGCATTCTGGAAAGCAAGTTCCTCGAACTCAAACAAAAGTTCCAGCAGGGTGAAGTCCCGCTGCCAAGTTTCTGGGGAGGGTTCCGCGTCACTATTGAACAAATGGAATTCTGGCAGGGCGGTGCTAACCGTCTACACGATCGTTTTTTGTATCAACGCGAAAACGATGCCTGGAAAATTGATCGCCTCGCCCCATAATCCCTAAAAAATGTTGTGCTAAGCGCTGGTGCTCCTGCATCCGGCGCTTTATTCTATGTAACTTTCGCAGCTGGCGGAAAGTCGTGTACCGGCAGAGGTGCAGTCGTTTTAAATGGAGAATTTGATGGCAAGCAGTAACTTGATTAAACAATTGCAAGAGCGCGGGCTGGTAGCCCAGGTGACGGACGAAGAAGCGTTAGCAGAGCGACTGGCGCAAGGCCCGATCGCGCTCTATTGCGGCTTCGATCCCACCGCTGACAGCTTGCATTTGGGGCATCTTGTTCCTTTGTTATGCCTGAAACGCTTCCAGCAGGCAGGTCATAAACCTGTCGCGCTGGTGGGCGGCGCAACGGGTCTCATTGGCGACCCCAGCTTTAAAGCCGCCGAGCGTAAACTGAACACCGAAGACACCGTGCAGGAGTGGGTGGATAAAATCCGCAAACAGGTCGCGCCTTTCCTCGACTTTGACTGTGGCGAAAATTCAGCGATTGCAGCCAACAACTACGACTGGTTTGGCGGCATGAACGTGCTGACTTTCCTGCGTGATATCGGCAAGCACTTCTCTGTTAACCAGATGATCAATAAAGAAGCGGTGAAACAACGTTTGAACCGTGACGATCAGGGGATTTCGTTTACCGAGTTTTCATACAACCTGCTGCAGGGTTATGACTTCGCCTGTCTGAACAATTTGCACGGTGTGGCGCTGCAAATCGGGGGCTCCGATCAATGGGGTAACATTACCTCCGGTATCGATCTTACCCGTCGCCTGCATCAGAACCAGGTCTTTGGCCTGACAGTTCCGCTGATAACCAAAGCGGACGGCACCAAGTTCGGTAAAACCGAAGGCGGCGCAGTCTGGTTAGATCCGAAGAAAACCAGCCCGTACAAGTTTTATCAGTTCTGGATCAACACCGCAGATGCTGACGTTTATCGCTTCCTGAAATTCTTCACCTTTATGGACATCGCGGACATCAATGCGCTGGAAGAAGAAGATAAGAACAGCGGTAAAGCGCCACGTGCCCAGTACGTACTGGCCGAGCTGGTGACGAAACTGGTGCACGGTGAAGACGGTCTGGTGGCGGCAAAACGCATCACCGAAAGTCTGTTCAACGGTACCTTGAGCGATCTGAGCGAAGCCGATTTCGAGCAGCTGGCGCAGGATGGCGTACCAATGATCGAGATGGAAAAGGGTGCTGACCTGATGCAGGCGCTGGTCGATTCCGAGCTGCAGCCGTCGCGTGGTCAGGCGCGTAAAACCATCGCCTCCAACGCGGTCACTATCAACGGTGAAAAACAGGCGGACCCGGAGTACGTCTTTGCCGACGGCGATCGTCTGTTTGGGCGTTATACGCTGCTGCGTCGTGGTAAGAAAAACTACTGCCTGATCTGCTGGAAGTAAGCTATCGGTAATCATGAAAGGGAGTGAGAAATCACTCCCTTTTTTTATGGCGGTTAAATCCCTTCCGCCGCCATCGCCGCCGCAACTGCCGGGCGCGCGGCCACACGCTGCATATAGGCGGTGATATTTCCGGCCGCAGGCAGGGTCAGTTTTACCGCCACCGCCCAGCGCAGTACGGTGAACAGGTAACCATCGGCAATAGAGAAATGGTGACCGTTAATCCACTGCTGGTTTGCCAGGGTATCGTCGACGTATTGCAGTTTTTTCTCCAGCAAGGCGCGCGCAGTCGGTTTGAAATCTTCCGGAGTATCCGGGCGGAACAGAGGCGTAAAGCCTTTGTGCAGTTCGGTCGCGACGAAATTCAGCCATTCCAGTGTCTTATAACGCGTTAAATCACCCACGGGCGCCAGCAGCTGGCTTTGCGGCGCGCTGTCTGCAACATACTGCATAATCGCCACCCCTTCGGTCAGCAGCGTGTATGCATCAATCTGCAGCGCAGGGATCTGCCCCTTCGGGTTAATAGCAAAAAAGTCGTCACCGTTTTCCAGGCGTTTTTTCATCAAATCGACACTAGCCAGTTCAACGTCTTTTCCTGCTTCGCGCAGGGCAATATGGGAAGCCAGTGAGCAAGCACCTGGTTTGTAAAACAGTTTCATTCTTCTCTCCTTTTAGCTGAATTCCGGCATAGATTATTCCCCTCAGGCATAAAAAAAAAGCCGTTAACGAAAAGTTAACGGCTTTGCCAGACAGAACAGCACTAATGGCTATGCGACAGCTTTTTCAGCGTCTTGCGCGTCTTTATCGTCTGACAGCGTCATACGGTTCAGCTTAGGCGCGGCAATAATCATCAGCGCGGCAATTACCGCCGTGACAATACCGATCTGCAGGAAGACGTGACCATAGATTTCCAGTGACAGCAACGGGTCGGTTACGTTCTCTGGGATGGCCATCTGATTGGCGACATAACCGGCGATGATGTTTGCCCCAGCGGTGGTCAGGAACCAGCTACCCATGATGAAGCCCATCAGGCGCTGCGGCACCAGCTGTGCCACCATTGCCAGACCCAGACCGGAGATCATGAGTTCACCAATACTCTGCAGGCCATAGCTTGCAACCAGCCAGTTAACGGAAACAATACCGGCTTCTGAGGCGAATTTCGTCCCCAGCGGCAGCACCAGGAACGCACCAGAGCAGAGCACCATACCCATGGCGAATTTGTGCGGCATCGGCAGGGTATCGCCCATTTTATTGTAGATAGCGGCGAGAATTGGGCTACCGATGATAATCCAGAACGGGTTCAACGCCTGGAACTGCTCCGGCTCAAAGGTAAGGCCCAGCAGAGTATGCTCAACGTTACGGATAGCGAAGAAGTTCAGGGAGGTTGGCATCTGGCTGTAGAGCACGAAGAAAACGATAGCCTGCAGCATCAGGATGAAGGCGACAATCATTTTACGGCGTGCCGCGCCCTGCAGAGCAAAGGTCTCTTTAGCAAAGATGCACACGATGCACAGTGCGACAACACCGAGAACCATACGCGCAATACCCTGGTTATGCAGCAGCCAGGTGGCAATGGCAACCAGGATCACGACACCTACGATGGTTGCCAGCAGGTAACCGATGCGCACCGGTTCGAAGTCAGGTTTAGAGCCGTAGTTTTTCACCCAGCGTTTGCAGAAGGCAAAGTTCACGATAGTGATCAGCAGACCCACTACGCTCAGCGCGAAAGCAACGCTCCAGCCAAAGCGGGCAGCAAGCCATGGCGTGGCCAGCATGGAGAAGAAAGACCCCACGTTAACGGCCATGTAGTACATGGTAAATGCACCGTCCAGGCGCGGGTCATCTTTAGCGTAGCATTTCGACAGAAGAGAAGACGGATTAGCCTTAAACAGGCCATTACCTACGGCAATTGCCGCCATCCCCATATAGACGATACCCGCATCGTGGCCGGACCAGGCAACCAGCGCATAACCGGCTGCAAGTACAATCGCACCCAGCATAATGACGCGTTTAGTCCCCAGGACTTTGTCGCCTAGCCAGCCGCCGATGGCAACGAGGCCGTACACCAGTGCACTAAAGGAAGAGAACAACGTAATGGAATCGGACTCAGACATACCCAGCTGTTTCACCAGGTAAACGGCCATGATTCCTTGCAGACCGTAAAAGCCGAAACGCTCCCACAGCTCAATTGAAAAGATCAGGTAAAACGCTTTGGGTTGTTTGAAAGCGTTAAGACTTACGCTTTCTGTTGGTTTGTTGTTTGCTGTAGACACAAATACCTCTTTTTTTTCATCCCATATTAACGGGGGGATTCGGCACACGATGCCCAGTATTCATCGTGTTTATAATAATTGCGGGAGGGAAAACGGCGGGTAATGTTCCTTATCCTGACACTTGAGGCAAGGCTTTTGTAATGAACTGTTACATTTATCTTTAGCGATATTATAAACCGCTACTGCAAATGTTATTCAGCGTTAAATTTTGCCGCCCGGATTATGGTAGTTTTTTTCACTAACTGCTTGGGGATGAAATGGACTTAAGGTTATATCTTCTGCTGTTTTGCCTGTTAGGTAGTTTATCGGGCTGCGTGGTGATTATTTAATGGATATATATATCGGTTTTTAGCAATATAATGGATATGCTACGCAAACGTTATCGTCTATGTGATCGACTCATTAACATGATGATAGCAAAATGATAATAATCACCCGTGGGTAGAATTTTTTTGTCATAAAAAAACTATATACCATGATAAATGCTAATAAGCCCCCGCGTGGGCAATGAATGTTGACGATAGCGGAATAATCATCGTTAAGTGCTCTTCAACGCAGAATATGACAACGCAGTCTGGCATAAGCCGGGTTCAGGGGGCATATTGAGGGAAAACGTGTAAGTGGAGAGTCCATAGTAGATCAATGTTTTTGCGAATCTTTTTGTTTGTATAGCTGTAGTCAATGACATGTCTTCTCGATGCTGGCAGACTGCCTTTCTTATATTTTTTCGGAGTTTACCCCATGAATTTACACCCGTGGCTGAATGCTATACACATTATCGCGGCCATTATCTGGACAGGTGGAATGCTGGTGATGGCGGTCGTGGTGGGCTGGTGCGGCCATTTGATCCATCAAAAGGCGACATTACCTGTAGCTCTGTTGGAACACGTTCGCCAGTGGAGTCGAAAAGTCACCTCGCCCGCGATGGTAGTGTTATGGCTGATGGGGCTTGCAATGTTACTGCTGCACGGGCAAATGCCGCATGCCTGGCTTATCGTGAAAATCCTGCTGGTGATCGGGCTTTCCGGTATCCACGGCGTGCTGAGTGCCACACTGCGCCGTCTGGCCACGGGGCAGGGAAGTCGTATTCCGGGCGTTGTCTCTCAGGCCACCGCGGGGATTAGCGTGGCGGTGGCGTTAATTATTTTGCTCGCGGTCTTCAGGCCTTTCTGAACCAACGCGCGTTCAGAGTTCCGTTTTACTCTCGTACTCGCAGAGATCCTCGATGATGCAGGAGCCACAGCGGGGTTTGCGAGCAATGCAGGTGTAACGGCCGTGCAGAATAAGCCAGTGATGACAGTCGACTTTAAATTCCGCAGGGACGACGCTGAGCAGCTTCTCTTCAACCTGTTCTACGTTTTTACCGGGCGCGAAATGCGTCCGGTTGCAAACACGAAAAATATGGGTATCTACTGCAATAGTCGGCCAGCCAAACGCCGTATTCAGCACCACGTTAGCTGTCTTACGACCGACACCGGGCAGCGCTTCCAGCGCCGCTCTGTCTTCGGGGACTTGACCCGCATGCTGTTCGAGCAAAATACGGCAGGTTTTAATGACGTTTTCCGCTTTGGTATTAAACAGGCCAATGGTTTTGATATAGCCTTTTAACCCATCAACGCCAAGTTCCAGCATCGCCTGCGGGGTGTTTGCGACCGGATAGAGCAGGGCGGTGGCTTTATTGACACTCACGTCAGTGGCCTGTGCTGAGAGCAGCACGGCAATCAGCAGTTCAAAAGGTGAGTTAAAATTCAGTTCTGTCGTCGGGTGCGGATTATCGTCCCGCAGGCGGGTCAGGATTTCCCGCCGTTTCACTTTATTCATCAGGCGTTCCCGGGCACGGTTTGCGTTGTATCGCGCGCGATCGCTGCGGCACGGCGTTTTTTCGAACGCTCGTCGATCAGGTATTTAATGGCCAGCAACATTCCGAGGCCGATAAAGGCACCCGGTGGCAGCATGGCCAGTAAGAAAGAGGAGTCGGTGTGGAAGACTTCGACACGCAACACTTTTGCCCATCCGCCCAGCAGGCTATCGGCACCGTCAAACAACGTACCGTTACCCAAAATCTCGCGCAGCGAGCCCAGCGTAAACATGGTGCAGGTTGCGCCCATACCGATAGAAAAACCGTCCAGCGCAGAAAGGCCAGGGCTTTTTTTAGCGGCAAAGGCTTCTGCGCGTCCGACCACAATACAGTTGGTCACAATCAGAGGGATGAAAATCCCCAGCGACTGATATAACCCATAGGCATAGGCATTGATCAGCATCTGCACGATGCTCACCACCGAGGCAATGATCATCACGTAAATGGGAATACGGATTTCTGACGGCGTCCAGCGGCGTACCAACGAGATGGTCAGGTTGGTTAGCGTCAATACCAGTGTGGTCGCCAGCCCCAGCCCCAGCGCATTTGTGGCAGTGGAGGTGACCGCAAGCAGAGGACACATCCCCAACAGCTGAACCAGGGCAGAGTTATTTTTCCACAACCCCTGGACGATGATCTCTTTAATTTCGCTCATGGTTACTCCCCACAACTCGGCAAACTGGAAAGCTGGCCAGGCAAGCTCTGGGCATACAGGCCCGCTCGCTTAACAGCATTGACTACCGCACGGGGGGTAATAGTGGCGCCGGTAAACTGATCAAAATCACCGCCGTCTTTTTTCACTGCCCAGTGCGTATCGTTCGCGCCTTCAATTTTCTTACCGGCGAAACGGGTGATCCAGTCGGAAATACGCAGTTCAATTTTGTCACCGAGCCCCGGCGTTTCATGGTGTTCAGTGACACGTGTGCCCAGCACCGTTCCGTTAAAATCGGCACCCACTAATAGCTGAATGACGCCAGAGTAGCCATCAGGGGCGGTGGCTTCGAGTATGGCTCCCACTGGCGTATCGTCTTTACGTGCGATGTAGACTTTATGTGTGCCTTTTCCAAGCTCAGGGGCATCCACCAGGTAACAACTGTTCTGCAAGGCATTATTATAGCTGTCGGCAGGGAGGACCTGGCTGAACAACGCTTTTTGCTGCATCACGGCCTGTTCGGCAATGGTGGATTTGGTGAGCTGGTTAATAGCCGCAGTCATGCCGGTTGATGCCGCCGCGAACAGCGTCAACGTCATGCCATATTTTCGCATGGTATCAAGCATGGCGACTCCTTAACGATGGCCGTACACGCGAGGGCGTGTGAAATAATCAATCAATGGGACAGTAATATTCGCCAGCAATACTGCAAACGCCACACCGTCCGGGTAACCCCCGTAGCTGCGGATAAGCCAGACCAGCAAGCCGGCAAGTGCACCGAAAATCAGGCGACCTTTATTTGTCGTTGAGGCGGTAACCGGGTCGGTCAAAATAAAGAATGCCCCGAGCATGGTGGCGCCTGAAAGCAGATGCACCAGTGGTGATGCGAGGCTGCCTGGCGAGAAGAACCAGCCGAGCGTTGAACAAACCGTGAGTGAGATAAGGAAACTCACCGGAATGTGCCAGCGAATCGTTTTTTTAGCGAGCAGGAACAGGCCACCTAACAGATAACCGGCGTTGACCCACTGCCATCCCGCACCCGCCAGTGCGCCACTGAATATCGGGTAGTGAAGGATCTCACTGACGCTGTGGCCGGCGTGCAGCGAGGTTTTAAAGGTATCCAGCGGTGTGGCCTGGCTGATGCCATCAATGCCCATACGCAGGCTATCCATGGTGTGACCCGTGGCGGCATGACCGTTAAAAATGATCTGAACGGCATCCATCAGCCCAGGCACCGTCCTGGCAATTTCAAACGGCGGTAGCCAACTGGTCATCTGTACCGGGAAGGAGATGAGCAGCACCACATAACCAATCATTGCCGGGTTAAAGGGGTTATGCCCCAGCCCACCATAAAGCTGCTTGGCGATGATGACGGCAAACACGGTACCCAGGACAACCATCCACCAGGGGGCAAAAGGAGGAATGCTAATGGCCAATAACAGCCCGGTGAGCAGGGCGGCATTATCAGACAGAATGCCTTTGACATTTTGCTTACGCAGATGCAGCACCACGGCTTCAGAAGCCAGCGCAGAGGCAATGGCGATGGCGATTTGGATCAGGGTTCCCCAACCAAAAAACCACCATTGCGCCGCGATGCCCGGCAAGGTGGCGAACACGACCAGCATCATTATCCGTGAGGTCTGACGCTGGTTATGGGTATAAGGGGAACTTGCGATTCTGAAAACCATTTAATCCTCGTTAACGGCTTGCTGTGCGGCTTTTTTGGCCTGAACCCGAGCGATAGCTGCCGCTACTGCTGCTTTCCGGGGATCGTCATTGGCGGCGTCCGTCGACGCGGACTGCTGCTGTAATTTTTTGGCTTTCGCGCGGGCAATCGCTGCTTCTACCGCTGCTTTGCGCGGGTCGACCGGCTCGGCAACCACGGGTGCAGGTGCAGCGACCGGGGCCTCTGTCACGCCCTGTTGCTGTCGTTTTCTGGCCTTCGCGCGGGCAATCGCTGCTTCCACGGCGGCTTTGCGCGGGTCGATTGGCTCAGCAACCACGGGGGCAGGTGCAGCGACCGGGGCTTCTGTCACACCCTGTTGCTGTAGTTTTCTGGCTTTCGCACGCGCAATCGCCGCTTCCACCGCAGCTTTGCGCGGGTCGACCGGCTCAGCATCCGTCGGTTCGGCAATCGGTGCCGGGGGTTCGGCGCCGGTTTGCTGTAATTTTCTGGCTTTTGCACGGGCGATAGCGGCTTCCACCGCCGCTTTGCGCGGATCCAGCGGTTCGGCGGTGGTGGTGTCACCTGATTCAGCGCGTTCCGTCTGCAAGGCTTTCTCCGCCTGACGTGCGCGTGCCTGCGCCTTACGTGCTTCACGGGCGGCAATCATTTCGCTGTTATCCGGTGTGCTGCCGGCCTGAACAACCAGCGTCTGCGCGGCTGTGCTGTGTTTTTCACGCACCCTCGCCAGGGCTGCGTCAATCGCCTGCTGATCTTTCGCCGCTGGCTGTACCGCAGACTGCTTATGGCGCTCTGCACGCGCCGCTTTTTCACGTTCCAGACGTGCCTGACGCGCTTCAAAGCGGGCTTTTGCTTCGGCGTTACGCTTCTCTTCCTGTGCAATGGCGTAAATTTCCGCTTTCTCCTGACGGAAATATTGCACCAGTGGAATACTGCTCGGGCAAACCCAGGCACAGGCCCCACATTCGATACAGTCTGAAAGGTTGTGCGCCGTGGCTTTATCATGCTGCTGACCTTTACTGAACCAGTAAAGCTGCTGTGGCAGCAGATCGGCCGGGCAGGCATCCGCGCATGCGCTGCAACGAATGCAGCCCTGCTCTTCCGTTTGTTCACCCATTTCACTGGGGGAGGGGGCAAGCAGGCAGTTGGTAATTTTAACCACCGGCACATCGAGCCAGGGCAGCGTAAAGCCCATTAGCGGCCCGCCCATGATGACTAACTGCTCGGCTGACGGGCAGAAACCGGCGTTGTCCAGCAAATGACGCACCGGTGTTCCCAGACGCGCCCAGACGTTTCCTGGCTGGGTGACGCTTTCACCCGTCAGCGTCACCACACGTTCGGTCAGCGGTTCACCGTCAATAACGGCGCGTTTAATGGCGTAGGCGGTACCGACGTTTTGCATCAGCACGCCGATATCGGAAGAGCGGCCGCCATGGGGAACCTGTTTGCCGGTCAGGATCTGCGTGAGCTGCTTAGCCCCACCGGAGGGGTATTTGGTCGGGATGACGCGCAACTGAATATCATGTGAACCCGCCAGAACCGCACGCAGCATAGAAATGGCCTGAGGTTTGTTGTCCTCAATACCGATCAGTACCTGCCGCGGTTGCAGGATGTGCATCAGAATACGCACGCCTTCAACAATTTGCGCCGCGCAATCCTGCATCAGGCGATCGTCAGCGGTGATGTAAGGTTCACACTCGGCAGCATTAATGATCAACGTCTCGATGAGATCGCCGCCGCCTTTCAGTTTCGCTGCCGTCGGGAAGCCTGCACCGCCTAAGCCCGCGACGCCAAACTGATGGATACGTTCAATCAGCGCTGACCGTTCACGGCTGCGATAATCGCTCCACCCGTCACGTTCAATCCACTGGTCCTCGCCGTCGGCATCAATGATGACGCTGAGCTCTGGCAGGGCAGAAGGATGGGCGGTCGAATGAGGGGCGATTGCCGTGATGAGTCCGGATGTGGGAGCGTGCACCGGCAGCATACGCCCCCGGCCTCGCGTCAGTGCCTGACCGCGCAGAACCCGGTCGCCGACGCTGACGCACAATTCGCCCTCAGCACCGATATGCTGTTTCAGGGGAATAACAAAGCGTGTCGCCAGCGGTAATTGGCGCAGAGGCGTGCCATTAGACTGCGTTTTCATTTCCGGCGGATGAATACCACCGTGAAAATCCCACAGTTTGTCTTTACGAAAAGCGGAGAATAACTTAAGCATGTTGTTCCACGGGAATAATACGCACCGGAATCGTGTGCAAGTCCCATTTCCAGCTGGCGGTGGTCGTTTCAACCGGACGTAACTCAATACACTTCGTCGGGCACGGATCCACACAAAGATTACAACCCGTGCACAGGTCACTCATGACCGTGTGCATAGCGCGGGTCGCGCCAACAATGGCATCGACAGGACAAGCCTGAATACATTTGGTACAGCCGATACAGTTAGCTTCGTCGATAATAGCGAGCATACGCACGGGTTCAAGAGCGGCATCGTCACCGTCTATTGGCTGCGGATCGACGTTAAGCGTTTCGGCAATTTTCAGCATCACGGCTTCACCGCCCGGCGCACAGCGGTTGATTTTTTCACCCTGCAGGCCAACGGCCTCAGCGTAGGGCCGACAGCCAGGATAACCGCACTGGCCGCACTGGCTCTGCGGGAGCAAATCGTCAATTTTTTCGACAACCGGATCCTCTGCAACGGCGAAACGGCGCGACGCATAACCAAGAATGACGCCAAACAGTAGCCCGAGCACGCTCAGGGCAGCAATGGCTATCCAGATTGCATTCATTACAACTTCACCAGACCACTAAAGCCCATAAAGGCCAGAGACATTAGACCTGCGGTAATGAGCGCGATGGCATTACCGCGAAAAGGTGCGGGCACATCGGCGACGACGAGACGTTCACGGATGGCAGCAAACAACACCATGACCAGGGAGAATCCAACGGCGGCAGAAAAGCCATACAACGCGGATTGCAGGAAATTGTGCCCAAGGTTGATATTGAGCAATGGCACGCCAAGCACGGCACAGTTAGTGGTGATCAGCGGCAGGAAGATCCCCAACAGGCGATAGAGCGCCGGGCTGGTTTTACGTACCACCATCTCGGTGAACTGCACCACAACAGCAATGACAAGGATAAATGCCAGCGTGCGCAGGTAGACCAGTTCCAGCGGGATGAGCAGCCAGGTATCAATAATCCAGGCACAAATAGAGGCCAGCGTGATCACGAAGGTGGTGGCAAGCCCCATGCCCATGGCGGCTTCAAGTTTTTTGGACACACCCATAAATGGGCATAAGCCAAGGAACTTCACCAACACAAAATTATTGACCAGAACGGTTCCGATAAAAAGCAGCAGATAGTCTGTCATTAGATGGCCTGAAATAAAAAAGCCGCCTATTATCCGTCAAACGACAGCAGGCGACAACAGAATAACTGTAAGGTTATTACGGGTTCACAAAGGTCTGTTTAACACGCTCAGACCGTTTGAAGTAAGGCACGATGAGCGCAGTGGCGGCCAGAGCAAAAAGCAGATCGCGAACCGCTATTTCATCCGCAACAGGTAAAAAGGCAAAAGATTTCAGTGCCAGCAGCAGCGTGATGAGCAGCCAGATAATCATCTGTTTTAAGACGCTGCGGCGGCGTTTAAAAAAGGCGACAACCAGCCACAGCGTGTAACACCAGACCCCGGACGCAAACGCGAACGAAATAAACCAGATAAACAGATTCGCGACAGGGACAGCACCTATAGCGGCAATGAACTGGGGGAACTGCAGGCGGATAGCATACGCCAGACTGAGCGTCTGGCCCAGCAACGAAACCAGCAACCAGGCAAGGGGGGCAAGAAGCCAGCCGCCGATTCTTTCTGCATGTCTCGTTGTCATACTCTTCCTCATGGCCATAACGCTTTTACCGGCCAGGAGTATAAAGCATTATTGAACGAATGCTACAGATGCTATTGAACGTAATGCCAGACCGACTTGGGGACGCAACCAATGTCGAAAAGACAGCCGCCTGAAACCAGTTCGGCCCGACGGTGATCGGCTGCGCGATACATGTTAATGATTTCTATGTTGTCGGTCAGAGTGTAGTTGAGGTGATCGAACAGTTTTTCCAGACTTTCAAGGGAACTGATTTTGCGAAATTTTAATAAATAGTCCTGAACGGTCATGTTAAGCGTTATCCATATAATAGAAAGACAATAAAACATTCGCGGGTAATTCGGTCGAATAATAAACGGGCTTATCAGCGCATGATTGTCGCTGGGTGCACTACCGTTTATTTAGGAATTTTCTTTAAAGGGTGTTACAGACACCTGGACGGTGCCTGGGGATGAAGAGTAGCGCTCTTCTTTACGACTGGCAATACTCAACTGAATGCCATAATTAAGGGGCAAACGGCAGCAATCTCGTCTATTTTTTCTGCGCGATGTTACTCTGTTCAGGCGGCTGATAATTATCAATATGACTGGCAACGACTAAAAGAAGAGTCGACACGCCCAGCACCATCCAGCCCATTAATTCGATGATACGGTTAAAAATTGACGCCATTTGCTTACATCTCCCTGGTACTGCTTCCTTATTCGGTCCGGAATGTTACCCATGAGCATGAACATCGACAAGATAGCCAAAGTGATTTTTAGCAAAATAGGCCCTTTACCCCTCTATATTGCGATTATTCCTGGAGTTGAATGTTCGCAGGTGAATCAAAGAAGCGGTTGTGGGTAATAGAAAGTTGAGGTCAAATATCCGCTCCAAAGACAGGAGAACGTAATATGAGTGACAATATCCGCGTCGGACTGATTGGCTATGGCTACGCCAGTAAGACCTTCCATGCGCCGCTGATTGCGGGCACACCGGGCATGGAACTGGCTGCCGTTTCCAGTAGCGATGCAGCAAAAGTCAAGGCGGACTGGCCGAGTGTGCCGGTAGTCTCTGAGCCGAAGCACTTATTTAACGATCCCAAAATTGATTTGATTGTGATTCCTACCCCGAATGACACCCACTTCCCGCTGGCGAAAGCCGCGCTGGAAGCGGGCAAACATGTCGTGGTCGATAAGCCTTTCACCGTAACCCTGTCGCAAGCCAGAGAGCTGGACGCGCTGGCAAAAAATCTGGGCCGTGTGCTGTCCGTCTTCCACAATCGCCGCTGGGACAGCGATTTCTTGACCCTGAAAAGTATTTTTGCCGATGGCGCTTTAGGTGAGATCACCTATTTCGAATCGCATTTTGACCGTTATCGCCCGGAGATCCGTAATCGCTGGCGTGAGCAGGCCGGCCCTGGCAGCGGTATCTGGTACGATTTAGCCCCGCATTTGCTCGATCAGGCGGTTAACCTCTTTGGATTGCCGGTCTCCCTCACCGTGGATCTCGCACAATTGCGCCCGGGTTCGCAGGCAACCGACTATTTCCATGCGGTGCTCTCTTACCCGCAGCGTCGCGTCGTGCTGCATGGCACGATGTTGGCGGCGGCGGAGTCTGCGCGCTATATCGTTCACGGCACACGAGGCAGCTTCGTGAAATTTGGTCTCGATCCCCAGGAGGAGCGGCTGAAAAGCGGCGCGAGGCTGCCGCAGGAAGATTGGGGCTATGACATGCGTGATGGAGTACTGACCCGCGTTGAAGGCGAAGAGCGGGTAGAGGAAACCTGGCTGACCGTGCCGGGGAACTATCCGGCTTACTATGCCGGTATTCGCGATGCACTGAACGGGGTGGGAGAGAACCCGGTCCCTGCCAGTCAGGCCATTCGAATCATGGAATTGATAGAATTGGGCATCGAATCGGCGAAGCACCGGGCGACGCTCAGCCTGACGTAATAACAAACGCCGCTCATGAGCGGCGTTTCTTTTTCTCGCGGGATTATGCCTTTCCTTGCTGCACTTTCTCTTTTAATGCCTGCTTTTCGCTCGCGCTGAGAAAGGCAATCTCCAGGCCATTGATTTGCGCCTGGCGAATCTGATCAGGGCTCAGGCCTGCGGCTGGGGCAGCAACGTTATATTCATGACCAATATCCACCCCCTGAACGGCTGGATCATCGGTGTTGATCGACGCAAGCACGCCTTGTTCCAGGAAGGATTTCAGCGGATGTCTCGCCAGTGAGGCCACCGTGCTGGTTTGAATATTGGAGGTCAGGCAGGATTCTATCCCAATACGTTGCTCAGCAAGAAAGGCCACCAGCGCCGGATCGTCAATCGCTTTCACCCCATGTCCGATACGCTCTGCACCGAGCTCACGAATGGCCTGCCAGATACTTTCAGGCCCCGCCGCTTCACCCGCATGAACAGTAATATGCCACCCTGCGTCACGGGCGCGGTTGAAGTGAGAGAGGAACAGACTACCGGGGAACCCCAACTCGTCACCCGCGAGATCTAGCGCAGTGATGCCATCACGGTGAGCCAGAAGCGCATCCAGCTCCTGCTGACAGGCGGCTTCGCCAAAGGTACGGCTCATAATACCGATCAGGCGCGCCTGCACGCCAAAGGCGTTGCTCCCATCGCGCACTCCCGCAATAACGGCTTCGACCACCCCTTCGACGGGTAAATTATGGGTCATTGCCATATAGCCCGGAGAAAAACGCAGTTCAACATAATGCAGGCCGTTACGTGCCGCATCTTCCATGTTTTCATAGGCAACACGGCGGCAGGCTTCCAGCGAGGCCAGCACTTTCACCCCCCAGTCCAGTTTGGAGAGGAAACTCACCAGATCCGGCTCATTGGTGGAGACTTGCACGTGGGGTAACAGGGTGTCGAGCGTGTTGGCAGGAAGAGTGAGGTTAAACTCACGGCCAAGATCGAGAATGGTTTGTGCCCGAATATTGCCGTCCAGGTGGCGATGAATGTCGGTTAGTGGCAGGTTGGTATCAATCATGGTCGCACTCTTGTTTTAGGTAAAGTGCGATCTATTGTAAAAGGAAACCGGCATAAAAAGCCATGTTGCGCAAAAACAATGTTGTTTGCGCAACGCCACGCTTACTGAATAGCCCGAATGCCGGCAATCAGCCGCGCCACGCCTTGCTCCAGTTTTGCACGCGGGCAACCGGCATTCAGACGAATAAAGTGTTGAAAATCAGCACCATACGTTGAACCCGGCATGATCGCCACCTTTTGCCGATGGATTAGTTCATTTTGCAAAGTACCGGCATCAATACCCAATGGCGATAAATCAATCCAGGCAAGATAGGTGGATTCAGGAACCTGCCAGCTAAGCGAGGGAAATGCGCCGTTCAGTTCATCAGCGATATAGCGCAGATTTGCCTGTAAGTAACCGCGAAGGGCATCCAACCAGGTGGCGCCTTCCTGGTAAGCCGCAATATGGGCGACCAGAGACAGGACCGCAGGCGAGGAGAGGCCGTCACGGTTTTTCAGTGCGGCCAGGTAACGGTTGCGGTCAGTTTCATCGGCAATAAACCCGTACGCCCCCGTGAGCGCCGGGATATTAAAGCTCTTGGAGGCTGAGGTAAACAGCGCCCACGGGCCGCGCGCCACCTGATGCCAGGGCGTATGTTGCTGCCTGCTCCACACCATATCCATATGGATTTCGTCGCTTATCACCTTGACCTGATGACGTTCGCAAAGCATCGCCATCTCATTGAGCTCTTCCCGCGTCCAGACTTTACCAGTGGGATTATGCGGACTGCAGAGCAGTAAGATTTTGTTTTCCGGGCAGGCAAGAGCGGACTCCAGTTTTGCCATATCGCACTGCCAGCCTGTCTCATCGTGCTCCAGCGCAACCGGAACAAGCTTACTTTGGTTGCCCGCAACGGTTTTATAAAACGCATCATACGCAGGCGTGTGCACCACGATGCCGTCTCCGGGAGATGACCACTGACGAATCATTTCAGCAATCATATAAATAACCGAGGGGCCATACACCAGGCTGCGGCTGTCAATCATCGTATTGAAGCGATCGTCGAACCAATGGCTGATTGCGCCACTGAACGCGTCATTTTGCCAGCGGCTGTAGCCGAGCACGCCATGATTCAGGCGTTGCTGTAGGGCATCGGTAATGCAGGGGGCCGTTGCAAAATCCATATCGGAAATGGTGAAAGGGAGCAAATCCGCCTCGCCGAATCGGTCAGCAACATAGTCCCACTGCGTGCACCAGGTGCCGTGACGATCGATTATTTTCGAAAAATCAAACATGGCTCTTTCCTTTGAAAAACGCCCCCACGCGGTGAGGGCGATCATGCTATGCGTGTACGGAGTGCATTAATTCCGTCATCTCATCTTTGACTGACTGAACCTGAGGTCCAATCACCACCTGCAGGTTATGCTGATTGAGCTGGATAACGCCGATTGCCCGGTTGGCTTTTAGCGCCGCGCTGTCTACCCGTGACATATCTTTGACCGACAGGCGCAGGCGGGTAATGCAGTTATCCAGCGTGGTGATGTTTTCACTGCCACCCAGTGCGGCAAGGATAGCCGGCACGTTATAGCCGGATTTACCTGTTACGCCACTCGCGGTTTTTTCGGCGCTGCTGGCCGTCTCTGCCTCACGACCTGGCGTTTTGATATTGAAGCGCAGAATAGCGAAACGGAAGATGGCGTAGTAGGTCACAAACCAGACGGCTGCTACCACCGGCACCAGATACCATTTGGTTGCCAGACCGTGAAGTATGCCAAACACCACAAAATCAATGACGTTACCGTCAGTATTGCCGATGGTGACGCCCAGTACGGCCATGACGGTAAAGCCCAGTCCGGTCAACAAAGCATGAATCGCGTACAGAGCCGGAGCAACGAACAGGAACAGGAACTCCAGGGGTTCCGTTGTGCCGCCCACCACGCAGGCAATGACGCCTGAGATCAATAGCCCTTTAATTTTGTGACGGTTTTCCGGTTTTGCGCAGTGGTACATGGCCAGCGCGGCACCCGGTAAACCGCCGAGGAAGGCTGGCATTTTACCCTGCGACAGGAAGCGGGTTGCGCTCTCGGAGAAACCCTGAGTTGACGGGCAGCTCAATTGAGCCTGGAAAATGGTGAGCGCGCCGCTCACGCTATGGCCACATACGTCCATTGTCCCGCCTGCTTCCGTAAAGCGGATAATGGCGACCAGAATATGTTGCAAACCGAAGGGGAGCAGCAAACGTTCGCCGGTACCGAAAATCATCGGACCAAAACTGCCGGCACCATTAATCATCTGTCCAAGCCCGGTGATACCCATGGCGAAGTAGGGCCAGACCAGCGGGATCACTAGCCCAACCAGCCCCATAACCACGCTGGTAATGATGGGCACAAAGCGGGTGCCACCAAAAAACGCCAAGGCATCAGGCAGGCGAATAGTGTTAAAACGCTCGTGCAGGTTCCAGATAATGATCCCGGCGATAACCGCACCCAGGATCCCGGTATCAATGGACTGAATACCGATAACGTTCTGAATATTGTTGGCTTTAAGAATGGCCGCGTCAGTGGTGGGCAGGATGCCTTTGGCGGTGAGCCAAAAGTTAACGGCAAGGTTCATGACGGCATAACCGACAAAACCGGCAAAAGCAGCCACCCCTTTGTTCTCACGCGCCAGCCCCAGCGGGATAGCGATACAAAACATCACCGGCAGGAAACTAAAAGCGAAGGAACCGACTTTCCCCATCCAGACAAAAATCGCCTGCAGAATGGGGTGGCCCAGCGCCGGAAGTAAGGTAATGACACTTTGACTGCTGAGTGAACTGCCAATCCCCAGCATGATCCCGCAGAAAGAGAGCAGCGCGACCGGCAACATAAACGTCTTTCCTAATTGCTGGAAAAACTCCCACAGCGAAATTTTTTGCCTTTTTCTACCGGACATGCGTGCTCCTGATCGTTATGGTGAAGGTGAATGCAGCAGCAAGATAAAACGTTTTACCTAATTTTAGTGCGAAATAAATCACATAATTTGACCATCATATGGTTTATAACATCCGTCATTGGTAAATCGTTTTATCGGGTGTCAGACACTTTTATGTCTACAGTAAAAAAAATCACCATTAACGACGTCGCGTTGGCTGCCGGGGTTTCGGTGACAACGGTGTCGTTGGTACTGAGCGGCAAAGGACGCATTTCCGCCCAGACCGGGCAGCGCGTACACGATGCGATAGAAGAGTTGGGGTTCGTGCGTAATCGTCAGGCCTCGGCACTGCGCGGTGGGCAGACGGGCGTGATCGGCCTGATTGTCTGCGATCTCGCACAAACCTTTTATGCCGAGGCGACATCTGGACTGAGCGAGGCGTTGGAAAGCGAGGGCCGGATGGTCTTTTTACTCCATGGCGGACGTGGCGGCGAACATATGCTGACGCGCCTGAACACGTTGCTGACCCAGGGGGTAGATGGCGTGATTATCGCCGGGATGCCGGGCGAGCAGGGCGCTGCTTTGCGTGCGCGTGCGCAGGAAGCCGGTGTTCCGCTGATTTTTGCCTCCCGGGCCAACTACCCGGATGACAATGATACCGTCCGGCCCGACAACACCCTGGCGGCACAACGGGTGACCGAGCATCTTATTCAGCAGGGGCATCAACGTATCGCCTGGCTGGGTGGCGAAAGTTCGTCCCTGATTCGGGCCGAACGGGTGGGAGGGTATTGCGCCACGCTGTTGAAATACGGTCTGCCGTTTCACAGCGACTGGGTCGTGGAGTGCGACGCCAGTCAGAAACAGGCCGCAGAAGCCGTGCAGTTGCTGCTGAGCCGTAATCCGACTATCGATGCGTTGGTGTGTTATAACGGCCCGACGGCGGTAGGGGCCTGGTTTGGGTTACTGCGCGCAGGGCGTCAGGCAGGGTCGGGACTGGATCGTTTCTTTGAGCAGCAGGTCTCGCTCGCCGCTTTTGCGGATGCCTGGGAACAAGGGCAGTATGATATTCCGGTAGCCTGGGCCACGCTGTCGGGCAAAGAGATGGGGTATCTGCTGGCAGAGCGGATTTTGCAACGCATTGACGCGCCGGAACGCACCTTACACCATGTGGTGCTGTCTCCGGGGCTGGTAGTTAACCCATAAAAAACCCCTCCGAAGAGGGGCTTGCGACTACTGCTGCGGCACCACCGGTGCTGTGGGTGCCGCCGGGTCGGCAGGCACTGCCGGCGCTTGTGGCGCGCCCAAACCCGGTTGCCCCAGGGCAGGCAGGCCGAACATGCCTACAAATTCATCCAGCGGCATCTTCTCACCATTCAGCGTGACCTGACCGTTGGCATACTGCAGGCTGGTGCCAATGGTGTTGTTTTCCATTGTGGTGATGCGGAACATCTGCCCCATCGCCGCCAGCCCTTTAACCTGCTGATTGGCCAGTTTTTCGGCTTCCGCTTGCTGATACCCTTCAAGCTTCGCCACCTGCGTCATAAACTCAACCGCCATATCCATCGGGATGGTCAGCTTGCTGTCGATGGACTTCACATTGCGATCGACTTCCTGTGCCAGGGTCTGTGCCGGCGCGGTGGTTTTGGCCGGATCTTTCAGGAACAGCGACAGGTTAAAGGCGGTTTCACCTTTGGCGTTTTTCCAGCTCAGTGGGGCAATGGTGATAACCGGTTCGCCTTTGAGCAATAACGGTACCGCATTGAAGAAGGCTTCAGTGGCTTTTTGCTGATACAGCACCGGATCCTTCATCACGTCAGGCTGTGCCATAAGGGCCTGAGTCTGGGCGTTATATTGCTGGCTGAACTGGTGCCAGGCTTCGCCGTCAATCTGACCCACCTTCAGGGTCAGCTTGCCGCTGCCCATATCCTGGCCCTGAACTTTCAGGCTGCTAATGGCGTAATCCACCTGGCTGTCGATGTTTTTCTTGTCGGTAGAGACTTCGGATTTGGCATTCAGGTTCATGCCTTCCAGCACGGCCATCTCTTTGTTTTCCACCGCAATCGCCAGTTTATCCAGGGTCAGTTTCTGATTACCAATTCGCTCATTAAAGCTCGAAAGCTCGGTCGTCCCTTCGGTCTTCAGATTATTGAAGGAGAGTTGTACGCGCTGATTGTACTCGTTCACGGCATCAACCAGTGCGCTCTGCGCCTGACCGCTGAGCGTAACAACATTGCCATCCTTGTCCGCACTGAGGCGGAATTCGCCGCCGCTGAACGCGACTTTCTCACCTTCCTTTTCAGAATTCAGCGCGCGCAGGGAGATATCGCTACGCGAATCGCCGCCATAGCCAATACGGGTTTCAACCACAACCGGCGACTGACCTTTGGCGATATCAAACAGCGGCCTGGTCACGTCATTGTTCACAAGCGTAGAGTGAACCGACGCCATGGAAGGAATAAGGTTGAAGGTTTTTAGCTGCGCCAGCGGGAAGGGACCATGATCGACATTTTCATGCAGGACAATACTTTGCCCGGGTTTTAGCCACGGATTCTCTTTACCTTCGACGGGCTTAACCACCAGCTCCAGTTGGCTGGAGAAGAGGCCACGGTGATAATTTTGTGAGGAGATGACCACGCTCGCTTCCGGCGCAACGCGGTTTATCTGACTATTTGCTTCGGTAACCATCTGGGCAAGACGGCCCTCAAGTTGTTTTCCCGTGTACCAGGCACCTGCGGTCCAGACCACACCCAGAGCAATGACAACGCCTACAGCAACCAGCGATTTTTTCATTCGATTTGTCCCTAAAAATAAAACCAGGCGGAACAAGCCGCCTGGACAGATGAAAAGGCTGAGTAAATCTTAGCAACGCTTGCTAAAAAGTTCAGTAACTTAGTCCAGCTTATTATAGACCCGCGCTACGCGTCCGACACCGCTGACGCCGATCGGTGATTCATTGGCCGCGATAAATGCCGACTCGCCAGGCTTGAGCACCAGGCGGTTTTCGCCTTTACTGAGCACGGCTTCGCCCTCTACGCAGAAGACAATGGCTGCACTTTGCTGCGCCAGTTCTGCGGTACGGGTACTGAGGTCATGCAGGGAAAAGGCGAAATCGTCGACCGGAATCGGGAAGTCCAGCGAGGTGTCATTTTTGACCGGCGTGGTCAGCAGCGTGTCGGCCGGTTTAGGGGTGAATTTAACGTTAGCGACCAGCTCAGGAATATCAATGTATTTCGGGGTCAGGCCCGCGCGCAGCACGTTATCGGAGTTCGCCATCACCTCCAGGGCAACCCCTTTCAGATATGCGTGCGGCGTTTCCGCGAACAGGAACATCGCTTCACCTGGCTTGAGTTTCACCACGTTCAGCAACAGGGGAGAGAAAAGACCGCTGTCGTCCGGGTAAAATTCGCTAATCGCGCGAATGGTCTCCCAGGGCTCGCCCTGCTGGCCGTTCAGCGCCGCTTTGAGTACCGCCAGCGCACGGGATTTTTCGTCGCCCTGCATATTAAGCAGAGCAGCAAACAGTTCGCTCAGTCGTTCTGAACCCGGCTGCTGGAGAAAATGCGCGATAGCGTTATGTGCCCCTGCGACCGGTTGAAGCAGCGACACGATTTCTGCAAAGGGGCGGAACGCATTCATCGCCAGGAAGGGGGTGAGGGCGAAGACCAGTTCAGGTTTATGGTTAGGGTCTTTATAATTGCGCTCAGCGGCATCAAGAGGAATACCCGCCGCATTCTCTTTGGCAAAGCCTGTCTCTGAATTCTGCTTATTCGGATGCACCTGAATGGACAATGGCTGATCGGCGCAGAGGACCTTAAACAGGAAAGGCAGTTCACCGAAACGGTCGGCAACTGCCGTACCCAACAGTGTGGATTTATCCTGTTCAATCACCTGACGCAAGGAGTGCGGTTGACCCGCTGCATCCTGCACTTTTGAGCTGCTCTTCGGGTGCGCGCCCATCCACAATTCGGCCATTGGCAAATTGTCAGGGTTGTCGATGCCGTAGAGTTCCGTTAACGCAGTTTTACTTCCCCAGGCATAGTTTTGCACTGAGTTGATGAGTTTTTGCATTATCCCGCCCTTAATCATGTTTAACGTAAGTGCGGGTATTAAAGCAATAAACCCGCATGAAGTAATCAGCGCATGTAAAAAGTCGTACTAGTCTCAGTTTTTGTTAAATAATTGTGTAGGATATGCGGACTCGCTTTTTTGTGGCAGATGGATGTCCTGCCGAATAATAACCAGATCGTGCAGTAAGTGAGAGAACAATGTCGACTAAAACCTTTACTTATCAAGATCCTTTTCCGCTGAAAAAGGACGAGACCGAATATTATTTACTCAGCAGTGACTATGTGTCCGTGGCCGAATTTGAGGGGCAAGAGATCCTCAAAGTTGACCCTAAAGCACTTACCCTGCTGGCCCAACATGCTTTTCATGACGCCTCCTTTCTTTTACGCCCCGCCCACCAGCAGCAGGTTGCCGATATCCTCAGTGACCCGGATGCCAGCGAAAACGATAAATATGTTGCCTTACAGTTTTTGCGTAACTCCGAAATCGCTGCCAAAGGCATTCTGCCGACCTGCCAGGACACCGGCACGGCGATTATCATGGGCAAAAAAGGGCAGCGGGTCTGGACCGGGGGAGGGGATGAAGCCGCGCTCTCCCAGGGCGTCTATAACACCTATATCGAAGACAATCTGCGTTATTCACAAAACGCGGCATTAGACATGTACAAAGAGGTTAATACCGGTACCAACCTGCCGGCGCAGATTGATCTCTACAGTGTCGATGGGGATGAATACAAATTCCTCTGCATTGCCAAGGGCGGCGGTTCGGCGAATAAAACCTATCTCTATCAGGAGACGAAAGCGCTGCTGAGCCCCGGTAAGCTTAAAAACTATCTGGTCGAGAAGATGCGCACGCTGGGCACGGCGGCCTGCCCGCCCTACCATATCGCCTTCGTGATCGGTGGAACCAGTGCCGAAGCCACACTCAAAACCGTTAAGCTTGCCTCGACCAAATACTATGATGGCTTGCCCACCGAGGGGAACGAACACGGTCAGGCCTTCCGTGATGTGCAACTTGAGAACGAATTGCTGATTGAAGCCCAGCAGTTGGGTCTCGGCGCGCAGTTTGGCGGCAAATACTTTGCCCACGATATTCGCGTCGTGCGTTTACCGCGTCATGGCGCATCCTGCCCGGTTGGCATGGGCGTTTCCTGCTCCGCGGACCGTAACATTAAAGGTAAAATTAATCGCGAAGGCGTCTGGCTGGAAAAACTGGAGCAAAATCCGGGTAAATATATTCCTGAATCCTTGCGCGCAGCGGGCGAGGGGGAAGCCATCAAGGTTAACCTCAACCGTTCGATGGAAGAGATCCTCGGCCAGCTTAAGCAGTATCCGGTATCCACGCGGTTGTCACTGACCGGCACGATTATCGTGGCGCGCGACATTGCCCATGCCAAGCTGAAAGAGCTCATGGACGAAGGCAAACCGCTGCCACAATATGTCAAAGATCACCCCATCTATTACGCCGGCCCGGCTAAAACGCCTGAAGGGTACGCTTCAGGCTCGCTGGGGCCAACAACCGCGGGGCGGATGGATTCCTATGTCGATCAGCTTCAGTCTCAGGGCGGCAGTATGGTCATGCTGGCGAAGGGCAACCGCAGTCAACAGGTGACCGATGCCTGCCATAAGCATGGCGGCTTCTACCTGGGCAGCATTGGTGGCCCGGCGGCGATTCTGGCGCAAAACAGTATCAAGAGTCTGGAGTGCGTGGCCTACCCGGAACTGGGTATGGAGGCTATCTGGAAAATTGACGTGGAAGATTTCCCGGCCTTTATTCTGGTAGATGATAAAGGTAACGACTTCTTCCAGCAGATCCAGTCGGGCCAGTGCGGCCGCTGTGTAAAATAAGACCCGCCGCCCTTCGGGGCGGTTTTTTTTGCGCCTTCTTAAAGCGCACGAAGCAATAAACGTCGTTATAACAAGCATCAATACTTAAGCTTTGTTAGCAGGTGAGCCATGTCGGTACTCAACATCACTTCGTAACAGGGAGAAAGTCATGACAACGCATCGTAGTGAAAAAGACTCCATGGGCGCAATTGACGTCCCGGCGGATAAGCTGTGGGGCGCACAAACCCAGCGTTCTCTGGAGCATTTCCGTATTTCAACGGAGAAAATGCCGGTCTCGCTTATCTATGCACTGGCGCTGACCAAACGCGCTGCCGCGAAAGTTAATCAGGATTTGGGGCTACTGGCAGCCGAGAAATCCCGCGCGATTATTGATGCTGCGGACGAGGTACTGGGCGGAAAGCATCCCGAGGAGTTCCCCCTCGCTATCTGGCAAACCGGCTCCGGTACCCAGAGCAACATGAACATGAATGAAGTGCTGGCCAACCGTGCCAGTGAACTGTTAGGCGGTGAGCGCGGAATGGCGCGCAAAGTTCATCCTAACGATGATGTGAATAAGAGTCAGAGTTCGAATGATGTCTTCCCAACGGCAATGCATGTTGCCGCGATTATTGCGCTGCGCGAGCATCTGATCCCTGAACTGCATGTGCTGAAAAAGACGCTCCACGAGAAGGCCATCGCCTTTGCTGACATTGTCAAAATCGGGCGCACCCATTTGCAGGATGCGACGCCGTTGACCCTCGGGCAGGAGATTTCCGGCTGGGTGGCGATGCTCGAGCATAATCTCAAACATATTGAACTCAGCTTGCCGCACCTAAGTGAACTGGCGCTGGGTGGGACGGCCGTCGGCACCGGGTTAAACACGCATCCTGAGTATGCGAAACGGGTGGCTGACGAGCTGGCATCCTTTACCCGTCAGCCTTTCGTCACCGCTCCGAATAAGTTCGAGGCGCTGGCCACCTGCGATGCGTTGGTGCACGCGCACGGCGCCCTGAAAGGGCTGGCTGCTTCATTAATGAAAATTGCTAACGATGTGCGCTGGCTGGCCTCAGGGCCCCGTTGCGGCATTGGTGAGATCTCGATTCCGGAAAACGAACCAGGCAGTTCCATCATGCCAGGGAAAGTGAACCCGACACAGTGCGAAGCGATGACCATGCTCTGCTGTCAGGTGCTGGGCAACGATGTCGCCGTCAATATGGGCGGGGCCTCTGGCAACTTTGAGCTCAACGTTTTCCGGCCGATGGTGATTCATAACTTCCTCCAGTCAGTGCGCCTTCTGGCGGACGGCATGGAGAGCTTTAATGAACACTGTGCAACAGGTATTGAGCCTAACCGCGATCGTATTGACCAACTGCTCAATGAATCGTTAATGCTGGTGACGGCGCTGAACACGCATATCGGCTATGACAAAGCGGCAGAGATTGCCAAAAAAGCGCATAAAGAAGGGCTGACGTTGAAAGCATCGGCGCTGGCGCTCGGCTACCTGACGGAAGCCGAGTTCGACAGTTGGGTGCGGCCTGAATCCATGGTTGGCAGCATGAAGCCAGCCTAATCGGCAACGTACAGGTGCAGCCGGGGAATGATGAGCGTTAACGGCTGCGCTTGGGGCTTATAACGATGCTGGACATTGTCAGCCTGATAGTTAAGCAGCTCGCCAATGTCCGGCACTTTACCTCCATTCTCTTCGGATATCAGCGCAATCAGCGGCGTGGGGCAGGCGTACTGCACCTGCTTTTGCGAACCTGAATACCAGACCCGCGCAATGGGCTGCACTTTCACCGGACGCTTGATTTTCAGACGCGTATGCTGCGGCAGTGCCGCAATATCCTGATACTCCTGTTCAAGGCGAGCTTGCCACTGCTCTCGGCTCCAGGGGGCGACGGCACGCGGTGATTTGCGGCTTTTATCGAGCAGCGCGAGTACCTCGTCACGAGTGAAGTTCTTGATGATATGTTTGTTGGCCCAGCCAAAACGCAATGTTGCCGGATCGCGGAGCGTGGTCAGCGTCCGATAGGCATTCAGCGTAATAAGCCCAGGCAGATGGCGATGGACCCATTCGAAACGGGCGGTTGGGGGAAGGCCAGAGTCGACGGTGACAATCCGCTCGAAGGTCATTTTCAGCGCATTGATTGTGCTGACTGCTGCTTCCAACCTGGCGCGGGCTTCAGCATCGACCTGATAACAGATAACGCCGGGCAAACGCACCGCGGCCTTGCTGCTGCGGTTTTCAGACTGCTGCTGAATAAACAGATGTGCGTAATGTTTATGCGCCAGTGCAGCGGCCTCGTTACCAATATGTTGTTTCACCTGGATAGCGGGCAGCGGGTCGTGCTCCGCACCCTTTTCCACATCCGGAAGTGAAAATACCCGGCCCGCCAGCAACCGGCACTGGGCGAGATCGGCATTAAAGGCCGCCAACGTTTGTTCTAGCTGGCGGAAGGTCGTATTAAGGCGTTCGATCAGGTCATAGCTTGCCATGGAACTGTCCATTTAGTTACAACATACTTAATATATACCATAGCGCCGCTCACCTGACCAGTGGAGCTATGCCGCTGCTCAGGGCAGATCAACCAAATGGTAAACTGGCCAGCGAAAACTAAACTGTGCGCCACCCAAAGCGCTTTCACCGCAGGTTACGTCACCGCCCATCGCCTGAGCAATAGAATGCACTATGGCCAGACCCAGGCCGCATCCCCCCGTGGCGCGATCCCGGCTGGGATCAAGGCGCACGAAGGGTTCGAAAACGCGCTGACGATCCTCAGATGCGATTCCCTGGCCATCATCTTCCACGCTAAGGATGGCCGTTGTGCCTTCGCGCGTCAGGTTGACCCTCACGGTGGTTTCGCAATAGCGCAGGGCGTTGTTGACCAGGTTATCGAGTACGCGTTCCATCAGACGCATGTCCAGTGCGCCATACTCCGCACTGTCATGATTAAGAAGCAGCGTACGGCCAGGGTTAACAATTCGAGCATCATCGATGTAACTCTGGATCCAGGCGGCAAAATCCGGGGTGGTCAGTTTCAGCTCGTTTTGCGGTCGGTCGAGACGGGCATAGGTCAGGAGTTCCTCAATCAGCGCTTCGAGCTGACCAATATCCCGGTTTAAGGCCGCGCGTTCGCTGTCGCTCAGGTTATCACTCATTTCGAGACGATAACGAAGCCTGACCAGCGGGGTACGGAGTTCATGCGCGATGCCGTCAATTAACTGTTTTTTGCTGGCAATCAGGGCATTGATGTTATCCGCCATTTGGTTAAAGGCGATGCCCAGCCGCTCAAAACTGGAGGTGCTGTCAAAATGGATACGCTCTTCCAGGTGCCCGTCACCGAAGCGTTGCGCCGCGGACTCCAGCCGAAGCATCTCCTGCCAGTGAGGTCGCATCCAGATGAACACCGGGAAGGCCAGCGAAATAGCAATAAATACCATCAGCGTGATATCAAGAATGCGCATTTCATGCATATAAAACAGGTAGGGGACCGGTCCTACGGCCAGCACATAATGGCTGCGGGGAATTCGCTGGATAAAGGTATATTCTGAATCCAGCGCGACAATATCCCCTTCACGCATCCGTTGATCGGCGGGGGGATCCAGCCTGTACTTACTCATCGGCTCAATTCGCAGATTGAACGAGAGATTCAAATCCAGATCTTTAAGCGTCTTGTTCCACTGATGAGGCGGGATCTCACGCAGTTCACTGCGCATCAGATAGAGCGAGCTTTTCATCAAATCGTCCAGCGACTGTCTGCCTGCCCGCTCGGCGGTGAACTTGTACACCAGCCCGACCAGCATGGTCATCACCAGGAAGCAGACAAACAGCAGAAGATAAAACTGGACGAAAAGTTTTTTCATAAAGGCACCCGCGAATAAAGCCGGACTCAGTTATCCCAGGCGTGTGGGGCGAAAAGATAGCCTTTATTGCGCACAGTTTTGATGCGATAGGGCTCAGTCGCGTTATCGAGCAATTTTTTACGCAGACGAGAGATAGCCACATCCACGCTGCGATCCATACCGTCATAGGTGACGCCACGCAGATTTTTGAGTAAGGCATCCCGATCCATGATTTGCCCGGCGTGGGTGGCAAGCTCCCACAACAGATCAAAATCAGCCGTTGAGAGTATCACCTGTTCGCCGCTCAGCGTTACCTGACGGTTTACCGGGTCGATAGCTAAGCTGCCGAAACGCAGTGCCTTGTGCTGTTTCAGGGCTGCCGTGGGCTCCTGTTGACTGACCTCGGCACGCTGACGTAAATGCAGACGTAAACGGGCGAGCAGGACGGCGGGAGGGGTGGTTTTAAGAATGTAATCGTTCGCGCCCATTTCAAGCGAGAGGATATGGTTCATGTCACTGTCGAGCGAGGTGAGCAGCACGATAGGACCCGTCCACTGCTGGCGTAAATCCCGGCACAGCGTCATGCCGTCTTTACCTGGCAGCATAATGTCCAACAGGACCAAATCTGGATTTTCGCGCGCAATCACCTCTTCGGCGCGATCGCCGCGCGGTTCAACAATGACATCCATATCGTGTTTGCCCAGATAAGCGGCAATCAACGCGCCCACTTCCGGGTCGTCTTCTACAAAAACGATCTTATTCATATGCCATCGTGATAAGTCGAAAAGGCAAACATACACTGCCTCGCAGCAACCTTCCATTAATCTTTTCTAAACGAGGAGGGTTCCGTTATGCTGTAGGTTATTGTTGTTACTGAATTATAGGGCAAAACATGGGGTTGGTGATTAAAGCGGCTATTGGCGCGCTGGTGGTGGTGCTGATTGGCATTCTGGCCAAAACAAAGAATTATTATATTGCCGGGCTGATTCCTTTATTCCCGACCTTTGCGCTGATTGCCCATTATATTGTCGCCACCGAGCGTGGCATCGAAGCACTGAGAGCGACTATCGTTTTCGGCATGTGGTCAATTATCCCCTATTTTATTTATCTGCTGTCGCTCTGGTATTTCACTGGCATTATGCGGGTCGGTCCGGCGCTGGGTGGGGCGGTGCTCTGCTGGTGCCTCAGCGCCTGGATACTGATTTTTTGCTGGAGCCGTTTTCACTAACGTAAGGGACGCCCGCCATCCACGGCAAAACTGCGCCCGGTGACGTAACAGCTTGTGAGCAGATAATCCACCAGCTCGATTATCTCTTTCTCACCCGCTACGATTTTCATCAACGATTTATTCAGCGCCTGCTGGCGATACTGCGCATCGTCGGTCTCGTTAAACAGAATCATTGCGGGGGCAATGGCGTTGACTTTGACCTCGGGTGCCAGTTTTTTTGCAAATGAGCGTGTCATATTATCCAGCGCCGCTTTACTGGCCGCATAGGCAATATGCTTATCGCTGCCCCGCTCAACAACATAGTCGGTGAAATGGATGATATCGCTGGCCGCATGGCCAGCGCCGCGCAATAAACCTTCCAGTGCATGGTTGAGCAGATACGGGGCGTGGACATGGATCTGCAGCATCCGTGTGAGCACATCACTGAGGGCGATATTCCGCGTTTCAGCCTGCCAGTCGCTGGCGTTATGAAGCACTGCCCTGAGGCCTGCGGTCTGAGATTTGACGGTTTCAGCAAATGAGAGAATGCCCTGGTCAGTACTGAAATCCGCCTGAATGCAAACGGCCCCTGCGCTTTCAAGCTGGTCAATTGCCGGATAACGGGTGCGGAAGCTAACGATAACGGCCTGCTGATGATGCAGGAAATGGTGGGCGAGGGCGAGGCCAATACGACGGCCTCCACCGGTAATCAAAATCGGGCGTTCAGGTTTTTTCCCCATCGGATATCTCCAGTGATGATGGGGAAACGTTGTTAACCCATCAACATCCACGTGGCCGGAACGGCGGCAATCAGCAACAAGCCAATCAGAACGCACTCCCGGCGTGAAAGCAGGCTATCAATGTTATGTGTACGGCGGGCATACATAAAGACCAGCAGGCCGGGCGCATACAGCACAACGGATAACAGCAAATGCATAGGACCGGATGCGTACAGTAGCCACAATCCGTAGATACAGGCACCGACAGCGACCGTTTTGTGCAACGTTTTTTGCGCAATTTTGAACAGAAATGCCCCTACCAGGAAATAAGGGACCAGAATCATTTCTGATGCAATAGTCAACAGCGTGTTGTAATCCGAACCTGTGAGCCAGATCAGCACCAGACAGACCTGAACGCTGATATTGGTCAGCCATAGCGACGCTGCCGGTGCGTTATTTTTATTTTGTCTGGCAAAGATGCGCGGAAACGCTTTATGAGTGGCCGCCAGCAACGGCACTTCTGCCGCCATAATCGTCCAGCTCAGGTAGGCCCCGCACACGGAAACGATAAGTCCGGCGGCAATGACCACATCGCCCCAGCTCCCCATCAGCTTGACCATCAGACCTGCCATCGACGGGTTACGCATGGCCGCCAGCTCAGGGCGGGAAATCACCCCGACAGAGAGCAAGGTAACCAGCAAATAGACAGAGAGCGCTGCCAGCACCGCCATGAGGGTGGCACGACCTACGTCTCGTTTATTGCGCGCACGTGCAGAGACGACAACGGCGCCTTCGACGCCAATAAACACCCACAGCGTTATTAGCATGGTGTTTTTAACCTGTTCCCATACCGGTACGCCCAATGCGAAACCAGAGAAATCGAGGCGGAAGGTGTCAAAGTGGAATGCCACTGCGGCGAGCACAATAAACAGGCCGAGCGGGACTAATTTAGCGAGCGTCGCAGCAAGATTGATGCTGGCCGCAGTCTGTACCCCACGCAAGATTAGGGCATGAACAATCCACAGCAAAACAGAGGCCCCGACGATGGACTGCCAGGTGTTACCGTCGCCAAACAGCCGTAATTCAGGCGTATCAGTAAAGAAACTCAGCGCGGAAAAGACAATAACCAGATAAGAGACGTTGGCGATCACTGCACACAGCCAGTATCCCCAGGCGGAACAAAAACCGATGAGTTCGCCAAATCCTTCACGTGCATAGGTGAAAATTCCGCCGTCAAGATCGGGGCGGACGCGGGTTAAGATCAGCATGGCAAAGGCGAGCAGGAGAATCCCGACACCGGTAATGGCCCAGCCAATCAAAAGTGCAGCAGGGCTTGCGACTTCGGCCATATTTTGTGGAAGGCTGAAGACGCCTGCGCCAAGCATTGAGCTAAGAACCAGCGCAGTCAAAGCGCTCAGGCCAAGTTTCTTTTCCATGGGTATCCTGTCAAAAAAGAACTCAATCCAGAATAATTATTTTGCATGAGCGCATAAAAATGGTGGATATCACTAAGGCGCGGGATTTTACGGAGAGTCGGAATAGCATGCAATGCAGGAGTGCATAAATTTGCAGAAAAAGTGAAAAAAGGCGGCATTTGCCGCCTTTCAAAGGAGGAGTTACTTGTAGAGATCGGCACTGATGGTGATGTTACTACCGTTCTCCTGCCACTGGCGGGTGATGTGGTAGTACTTGGCACCTTTCTTCGCTGCGCGTTTGGCAACCTGATAGGAAATCTCAGTCATGTTACCGTAGTTGCCGGTGAACTTGATGCTGTCAAAGGGCACCATTTGCGCAGCGGTAATTTTGTTCACTTCTTCGATTTTGGTGCCGTCAGGCAGGTTAACCGTATAACGGCCTGCTTTAGAGGTTTGGGTTTCGAAGAAACGTCCTACTTCGTAGCTCGGCGTGGCGCTGGTGGCAACGCCAGGAATTTCGACTTTTTTCGCCTCTTCACCGCCTTTCGCCAGTGCGGCACGGCCCGCCTCAGAATCGCGAGGAATCGCGTCCGGGCTCTGCAGTACACGTTTTTTCGCGTCGGCTTTATAGAGGTAAGCCGTAATCAACTGATTACCGCCCTGGTTGGCATCGACCTGACGAACAATATAGAAGGAAGAGGCGCCCTTGGCTTTAGCGGCTTTGGTGATCGCATCGTTCACTTCAGGCTGGCTACGGTAAAAACCCTGTACGGTTACGGTATCAAAAGGTTCCAGCTCGATAGCTTTATCTTTAGGTAACTCGGTCAAACCGTTTATCACACGGAATTTAACGGGATCGGCTTTAGGGGCATCTGCTTTATAGAGGTCGGCGCTGACGCGCTGATTGCCGCTATTGCCAAAGTCCGACATCTCTACAACGTAAAATGAAGCCGCGCCTACTTTATCTGCACGGTTCGACACAGCGTTGACGGCATCGCCAATGGAATTATAACGACCATTAACAACAATACGATCGTAGGGTTTTAACGCTGCCGCTTGCTCCGGCGTTAACTCGGTCGCGGCATGAGCTGACAGAGTAGTAACGGTAAGAAATGCTGACGCCAGGAGGGTAAACTTATGCTTCATAAAAATAATCCTTCGCCTTGCGCAAACCAGATGCTGGTGTGGTTGTTATCAAAAAACGTCGCTGATTATTGCATTTAAACAAGGCGGCTGTCTGCGTCATTTTTCACTGTGCGTGCTACCCGTAAGACGTTTTACGATAACGATTAATGATATGTTGAAAAAATACGCGCTTGACCAGCAAAAGTAATAAAGCATACGCATTTTTCAGGTTAATACATTGTTAAAAGCATGTTTCTTGTTGGAGATTAATCGTGTTTTGCCGCTCCGCTTGAGCGGAATATCGGCCTGTACTGACGAAATAAAGGGAAATAACTATGTCTTATAGCGTTCTTGCCCGGTTTTGACCGATAAAAAAAGAATTTCTGAATTCTCGCGCTAGATCACAAGCGTGAATTTCAGTAGGTTATAGAAAGTTTGTTACTGTTTTATTTTCCGGGGCGTCGTTGGTCGCTGAATATCGCGTTGTACGATCCCGGACATTACTGACAAACCATCTCTCACATTGATGGAAGGGAAAACTATGCGTATTGGTGTACCAAAAGAACGGTTGGCCAATGAAACCCGCGTTGCAGCGACGTCGAAAACGGTCGAGCAACTGCTTAAATTGGGTTTCACCGTCGCGATTGAAAGCGGCGCCGGTAAACTGGCCAGTTTCGATGACCTCGCATTTACCGAGGCAGGTGCGGCTATTGTGGACGCGAATGATGTCTGGCAGTCAGATATCATTCTCAAGGTTAACGCGCCGGGCGATGACGAAATCACACTGCTCAATCCTGGCACGACCTTAGTCAGTTTTATCTGGCCGGCGCAAAATGCCGAACTGATGGAAAAACTGGCGGCGCGCGACGTCACCGTAATGGCAATGGATTCGGTGCCGCGTATCTCCCGTGCACAATCGCTGGATGCCTTGAGCTCCATGGCCAACATTGCCGGTTATCGTGCAATTGTGGAAGCCGCCCATGAATTTGGTCGCTTCTTTACGGGGCAAATCACCGCCGCCGGAAAAGTCCCCCCTGCAAAAGTCATGGTGATTGGTGCGGGCGTTGCCGGGCTTGCTGCTATTGGTGCGGCTAACAGCCTGGGCGCGATTGTTCGCGCTTTCGATACCCGTCCTGAAGTGAAGGAACAGGTCCAGAGCATGGGCGCTGAATTCCTTGAGCTGGATTTCAAAGAAGAAGCCGGTAGCGGCGATGGTTACGCGAAGGTGATGTCAGAAGCCTTCATTAAAGCCGAAATGGCACTCTTTGCCGCACAGGCGAAAGAGGTCGACATCATCGTCACCACGGCGTTGATTCCAGGCAAACCGGCGCCAAAACTGATCACTCGTGAAATGGTTGACTCCATGAAGTCAGGCAGCGTGGTGGTGGATTTGGCGGCTCAAAATGGCGGTAACTGTGAATACACCATCGCTAATGAAGTGGTCACCACAGCGAACGGCGTGAAAATTATCGGTTACACCGATTTACCAGGGCGTCTGGCAGCGCAGTCTTCGCAGCTTTACGGTACTAACCTGGTGAACCTGCTAAAACTCCTCTGCAAAGAGAAAGACGGAAATGTGAGCGTCGATTTCGAGGATGTCGTTGTCCGTGGCGTAACCGTGATTCGTGAGGGTGAAGTGACCTGGCCGGCGCCTGCCATTCAGGTTTCCGCACAGCCTCAGGCGGCAGCCAAAGCAGCGCCGGTCGCAAAAGCAGAAACCAAACCGACTTCGCCGTGGGTGAAGTACGGCATCATGGCGTTGGTCATCGTGCTGTTCGGTTGGCTGGCAGATGTAGCGCCTAAAGAGTTTCTGGGGCACTTTACCGTGTTCGCCCTGGCCTGTGTTGTCGGGTATTACGTGGTCTGGAATGTGTCGCATGCGTTACATACGCCGTTGATGTCGGTGACTAACGCCATTTCCGGCATCATTGTAGTCGGTGCGCTTTTACAGATCGGTCACGGTGGGTGGGTCAGCTTCTTGAGTTTTATCGCAGTGCTGATCGCCAGTATTAATATTTTTGGTGGTTTCACCGTCACTCAGCGCATGCTGAAAATGTTCCGGAAGAACTAAGGGGTAGCAAATGTCTGGAGGATTAGTTACTGCTGCATACATTGTTGCTGCGATCCTGTTTATTTTCAGCCTGGCGGGCCTTTCAAAACATGAAACATCCCAGCAGGGTAACCGTTTCGGCGTAGCGGGGATGGCGATTGCGCTGATTGCCACCATCTTCGGCCCTGACACCGGTAATGTGGCCTGGATTTTGGTGGCAATGATTATTGGTGGCGCTATTGGCATTCGTCTGGCACGTAAAGTCGAAATGACGGAAATGCCGGAGTTGGTCGCTATTCTGCACAGCTTTGTCGGGCTGGCCGCGGTACTGGTAGGTTTTAACAGCTATCTGTACCACGAACCGGGCCTGGAACCCATTCTGGTCAATATTCATCTGACGGAAGTGTTCCTCGGCATCTTCATTGGTGCGGTCACCTTTACGGGTTCCGTTGTTGCCTTTGGTAAACTCTGCGGCAAAATTTCATCTAAACCGCTGATGTTGCCTAATCGCCACAAACTGAATCTGGCCGCGCTGGTTGTCTCTTTCCTGTTGCTGGTGGTGTTCGTCCGTACCGAAAGCGTTGGCTTGCAGGTTCTGGCGCTGTTGGTGATGACCGCGATTGCGCTGGTGTTCGGCTGGCATCTGGTGGCGTCCATTGGTGGTGCGGACATGCCGGTTGTGGTCTCTATGCTGAACTCCTACTCCGGTTGGGCGGCGGCGGCGGCGGGCTTCATGCTGAGCAATGACCTGCTGATTGTGACCGGTGCGCTGGTCGGCTCTTCAGGGGCGATTCTCTCTTACATCATGTGTAAGGCGATGAACCGTTCGTTCTTTAGCGTCATTGCCGGTGGTTTCGGTACCGATGGATCCTCTTCGGGCGCTTCTGAAGAGGTCGGTGAGCACCGCGAAATCAACGCAGAAGAGACAGCTGAAATGCTGAAAAACTCCCACTCGGTGATCATCACCCCAGGCTATGGCATGGCGGTGGCACAGGCGCAGTATCCGGTTGCTGAGATCACTGAGAAACTGCGTGCTCGTGGGATCAAAGTTCGCTTCGGTATTCACCCGGTTGCAGGGCGCTTGCCAGGCCACATGAACGTGCTATTGGCAGAAGCCAAGGTGCCGTATGACATCGTGCTGGAAATGGATGAGATCAACGATGATTTCTCTGATACCGATACGGTACTGGTTATTGGCGCGAACGATACGGTCAACCCGGCGGCGCAGGATGACCCGAGCAGCCCTATTGCCGGTATGCCTGTTCTTGAGGTCTGGAAAGCGCAGAACGTAATTGTGTTCAAGCGCTCTATGAACACCGGTTACGCAGGGGTTCAGAATCCGCTGTTCTTTAAAGAGAATACGCAGATGCTGTTTGGCGATGCCAAGGCAACGGTTGATGCGATTTTGAAAGCGTTGTAATCAGAGAATGATGATAAAAGCCGCCTGTAATGGGCGGTTTTTTTTGCCCGGAACAGTAGCGACTCGCCCTTCGGGTCGTTGCCTGCGGCAACGCTTTCTCGCTTTGCTCGAATCGAACCTTGGTCGAAGCTTCTCATCCTTCCCCGCATGGGCAGAATATAGGGTAAAGGAATTTGATTTTTGCTGAGGTACTGCAAAGAAGTGATGGTGGTGGGGGAAGGGTGACTCGTCGCGTAGCGACTCGCCCTTCGGGTCGTTGCCTGCGGCAACGCTTTCTCGCTTTGCTCGAATCGAACCTTGGTCGAAGCTTCTCATCCTTCCCCGCATGGGCAGAATATGGGGTAAACGAATTTGATTTTTGCTGAGGTAGTGCAAAGAAGTGATGGTGGTGGGGGAAGGATGACTCGTCGCGTAGCGACTCGCCCTTCGGGTCGTTGCCTGCGGCAACGCTTTCTCGCTTCGCTCGAATCGAACCTTGGTCGAAGCTTCTCATCCTTCCCCGCATGGGCAGAATATGAGGTAAAGGAATTTGATTTTTGCTGAGGTACTGCAAAGAAGTGATGGTGGTGGGGGAAGGATTCGAACCTTCGAAGTCGATGACGGCAGATTTACAGTCTGCTCCCTTTGGCCGCTCGGGAACCCCACCAGGGGTAATTCAAATTGTCTGAGGCAAGATGGTGGTGGGGGAAGGATTATTCGTCGCTTTGCTCCTCACCCTTCGGGCCGTTGCCTTTAGCAACGTTCTCGCTTTCGCTCGAGTCGAACCTTATTCGAAGGTTCTTACCCTTCCCAGTGAGTGCAAGCTTCTGCCTTACTCATTGGGTTTACTACATTGCTGTAGTGAATAATGGTGGTGGGGGAAGGATTCGAACCTTCGAAGTCGATGACGGCAGATTTACAGTCTGCTCCCTTTGGCCGCTCGGGAACCCCACCACGGGGTAATGCATGGTATTACTGGCCTGCTTCCGTATCAGGAAGCGGGGCGCATCATATCAAATGACGCGCCACTGTAAAGCATTCGTTTCGTAGAAATGAACCGTTTGCGTACTTTTCAGCCGTAACGTACTAAACCTAATCAATTCATTTCATTGGCGATTAAAGAATGATCGTTCTGTTACCGTAAACAAAGACGCGCTGCGCGAGTACCTGGTAAAGGGCACGACTTAAGACATTTTTTTCAACGTCACGTCCTGCACGCATCATATCTTCAGCCGTGTAAGTGTGATCAACGTGAATCACGTCCTGCATGATGATCGGACCTTCATCCAGATTATCATTCACATAGTGAGCCGTGGCGCCAATAATTTTTACGCCGCGCTCATAGGCCTGGTGGTAAGGGCGGGCACCAATAAAGGCAGGCAGGAAGGAGTGGTGAATGTTGATGATTTTGTTCGGGAAGCGAGACACGAAGCCAGGCGTCAGTACACGCATGTATTTGGCCAGGACTACATAGTCAGGCTGATGGGCCTCAATGGCTTGTGCCATCTGATTATCGTGCTCTTCGCGCGTTAAACCTTCATGGCTAACCAGCTCAAAGGGAATATCGAAACGCTCTACCAGGGTACGCAGCGTCTCATGGTTGCCGATGACGGCGGCGATGTCGATATCGAGGCCGCCATAGTTGGCCTTCATCAACAGGTCACCCAAACAATGAGCTTCTTTCGTTACCAGGATTACGACGCGGCGTTGGCCCGCAGGATTCAACTCGCGTACTGAACCTTCCGGTAACGCGCTATCGAGGTCGGCCAGTAATGTCGCATCATTAAAAATGCCCTCCAGCTCGGTACGCATGAAGAACCGCCCGGTGCGGTGATCCACAAACTCATTGTTCTGCACAATGTTCAGCTCGTGTTTGTAACAGATGTTGGTAATTCGCGCGATAAGACCTTTTTGGTCAGGGCAAATAGTGCGCAGTATTTTACGTTGTAATGAATGCATTGCCGGGTAAATCCTGTTGATTATGTTTGCTATGGGGTGACGCTGGGCTTACTGCCCGCAGCACTTCTTAAATTTCTTGTGCGATCCACACGGGCAGGGATCGTTGCGGCCAAACTCAGGCCGCTTGCCGTCAACATAGTACCATCGACCGTTCTTTTTTAAGAATCGGGAGCGTTCAATAATTGCACCTGATTTATTTTGCTCATTGAAACGCGCAACGAAACTGACGTAACCTTCATTCTCGTTTTTTCCAGGCGCTGTCTCGAAGAGGGTCAAACCCTGCCATTGCGTGTGTGCGAAACCTGATTCAATATCCGCGCGAAACGTAGCGGCCTCGCAGTCAGGATGCCAGGTATTAATCAGATAGTCTGCCTGCTTTAAGACAAAGGCTGTATAGCGAGAACGCATAAGATGTGATGGATCTGGCGCAACCTGTGTACCAGACAGATAAGGCTGACAACATAGGCTATACTCCACTGCGCTACCGCAGGGACAGAGTTGAGACACAATCGACTTCCTGAATAAAGAAAATGGCATCATAAGCCTGGGTAGCAATATGTTAACTGAGCTGTGGCGTTGTGGCTATGCCAGTCGCTCCGGGGGATAGAAATCCAGGTAATGAGAAGCATAAAAATTGGGCTGGCTTTAGGCGCAGGTTCTGCCAGAGGCTGGTCGCATATTGGTGTGATAAATGCGCTTCAACGTGCGGGTATAAAAATTGATATCGTGGCAGGGTGCTCCATTGGTTCACTGGTCGGCGCAGCGTATGCGTGTGGTAAATTACCAGAACTGGAGAAATGGGTTCGTTCGTTCAGCTACTGGGACGTGCTGAAGCTCATGGACGTATCCTGGCGACGCGGTGGTTTACTGCGTGGCGAGCGCGTTTTCAATCACTATCGACAAATACTTTCTGAATCCTCATTCACTGACTGTCAACTGAAATTTGGTGCGGTGGCAACTAACCTCAGTACCGGGCGCGAGCTCTGGTTTACGGAAGGGGATTTGCATCTCGCCATACGAGCCTCATGCAGCATGCCTGGCCTCATGGCCCCCGTAACACACAATGGCTACTGGTTGGTGGACGGTGCGGTCGTTAACCCGGTCCCTGTCTCTCTGACGCGTGCACTCGGTGCAGATATTGTTATTGCGGTTGATTTACAACATGATGCCCATCTTATGCAACAGGACCTGCTGTCTGTTAATCCGGCCGAAAATGAAGAGGATAGCGGTGAAAAGAACACTGCGCGTTTACAATGGCACGAACGTTTACGTGAACGCATCAGTACAATGACGACGCGTCGTACCGTTGTCGCACCGACAGCGATGGAAATCATGACAACGTCTATTCAGGTGCTTGAGAATCGTCTTAAACGTAATCGTATGGCTGGCGATCCTCCGGATATCCTCATCCAACCATTATGCCCGCAAATCTCAACGCTGGATTTTCATCGTGCAGAAGCAGCCATCAACGCCGGGCAATTGGCCGTTGAGAAAAAAATTGATGAGTTGTTACCACTCGTAAAGACGATGGTGTGAATATCCTCGTTTTATGTGACTTAAGTTTAATCTGACAGGCGATTATCGATAGAACATGCCACTATTTATTTATCGTTAGTCAGGGGAGAAAAGATGACGCAGCCGTTAGCAGGAAAACAGGTAATGATCGTAGAAGACGAGCCCGTCTTCCGTTCTCTGCTGGATTCCTGGCTTTCATCTCTGGGCGCGAATACGTTACTGGCAGAGGATGGGGTCGAGGCGCTGGAAATACTGAAAAGTGCTTCCCCGGATCTGATGATATGCGATATTGCGATGCCACGAATGAATGGTCTTAAGCTGGTTGAGCAAATGCGCAACCAGGGGCTCCAGTTGCCGATTTTGGTTATTTCCGCGACCGATAACATGGCGGATATTGCCAAGGCACTACGCCTTGGTGTGCAGGATGTATTGCTCAAACCGGTTAGAGATTTCAACCGCCTGAAAGAGACGGTCTTCGCCTGTATCTACCCCAACATGTTCAATTCTCGGGTTGAGGAAGAAGAACGCCTGTTTCAGGATTGGGACGCCCTTGTCGAAAATCCACAAGCCGCGGCCAAACTTCTACAAGAGTTACAACCACCGGTGCAGCAACAGATGTCAGGGTGCCGGGTAAATTATCGCCAGCTTGTTTCCGCTGACAAACCCGGGCTGGTTCTTGATATTGCCCCTATCTCTTCCAACGATCTGGCGTTTTATTGTCTGGATGTTACCCGTGCCGGAAATAATGGCGTTCTTGCCGCGTTATTACTTCGCGCATTGTTCAATGGACTGTTACAGGAACAATTGTCACATCAGCACCAGCGATTACCGGAAATGGGCAGCCTGCTTAAGCAGGTCAATCAGTTACTGCGCCAGGCCAATTTGCCCGGTCAGTTCCCCTTACTGGTTGGTTATTATCATAGCGAATTAAAAAACCTGATTTTAGTTTCGGCAGGACTTAATGCCACATTAAATACCAGTGAACACCAGATTCAGGTCAGTAGCGGTGTGCCATTAGGGACATTAGGCAATACTTATCTCAATCAATTAAGCCAGCATTGTGATGCATGGCAATGTCAGGTATGGGGTTCCGGCGGACGGTTACGCTTAATGTTGTCTGCGGAATGAGCAATCGAAACGTATTTTCCAGATACCTTTATCCCGGTGTTTCGGTGAGTGGTACTATCGCCACAGTTTTGCGTATTAGTCCTAATTAAACGCGACCGAGCCCTTTTCAGACCAGTGAGTCGTTGAGGTGCTGATATACTCAGTCGCGTGTAAATTCATGAACATGCTTAACGCGTGAACAGACCAGGAGATTTTCAATGGCTGCCTTAAATTCAAAAGTAACAAAAGCAGTTATCCCCGTCGCGGGATTGGGAACCAGGATGCTGCCAGCAACAAAAGCTATTCCGAAAGAAATGTTGCCGTTAGTTGATAAGCCATTAATTCAGTATGTCGTGAATGAGTGCATTGCAGCGGGTATTACCGAAATTGTGCTGGTTACCCACTCCTCAAAAAACTCCATCGAAAACCACTTCGATACCAGTTTTGAACTGGAAGCGATGCTTGAAAAACGTGTAAAACGTCAGCTTCTGGAAGAGGTTCAGTCAATCTGCCCTCCGCACGTAACCATTATGCAGGTACGCCAGGGGCTGGCTAAAGGCCTTGGCCATGCGGTTCTCTGCGCGCATCCGGTTGTGGGTAACGAGCCTGTCGCGGTTATCCTCCCGGACGTAATTCTGGACGAGTTTGAATCCGACCTCTCCCAGGACAACCTTGCCGAGATGATTAAGCGTTTTGATGAGACCGGAGCCAGCCAGATCATGGTTGAACCTGTCGCCGATGTGACGGCGTATGGTGTGGTTGACTGTAAAGGCGCGGAACTTAATCCTGGCGACAGCGTGCCAATGGTCGGTGTTGTTGAGAAGCCGAAGGCTGATGTTGCACCGTCTAACCTGGCCGTCGTAGGGCGTTATGTCTTAAGCGAAAATATCTGGCCACTGCTGGCAAAAACCCCTCCGGGAGCGGGTGATGAGATCCAGTTAACAGATGGTATTGATATGCTTATCGAGAAAGAGACCGTTGAAGCCTACCATATGAAAGGTAAGAGCCATGACTGCGGTAATAAACTCGGTTATATGCAGGCATTTGTAGAATACGGAATCCGCCATAATACGCTGGGCGAAGAATTCAAAACCTGGCTGGAAGGGCAGGTGGGCGTAACTAAAGCCTGAACGATGTAGTATCTGGAAAAGCCGGGTGTCAAACCCGGCTTTTTTATTGTCTTTATCCAGCCGGAACAATGTGATTCCACTCGCGGCGGATTTATCTTACTACGCCAATACGTACGGCCTTGCCAGTTTGAGCGAATTACATCACGCATGCATGATTATCATCAGGCATTGCAGATAATCACCGGGCTTAAGACAAAAAAAATCCCGCCAGAAGCGGGATTTTATAATGAATGCTATTACTCTTTGATCAGGAAGTCGTCCAGCTGTTTGCCGTTCTCATCCATGGCTTTTTTAATCACTGCCGGAGTACGGCCTTGGCCGGTCCAGGTTTTAGTTTCGCCATTCTCATCAACATAGCTATATTTAGCCGGGCGCGCAGCACGTTTTGCTTTAGTGCCGGTCTTAGCGGTAACCATGCTATTCAGCAATTCATTTGGGTCAATACCGTCAGCAATCAGCATTTCGCGGTATTGTTGCAGTTTACGGGTACGTTCTTCGATTTCAGCAGCTGCAGCGCTTTCTTCTTCACGACGTTCGTTAACGACAACTTCTAATTTTTCCAGCATTTCTTCGAGCGTTTCAAGGGTACATTCTCTTGCCTGTGCACGAAGAGTACGGATGTTGTTCAGAATTTTAAGTGCTTCGCTCATTTTTGTAATCTCAAACTTATATTGGGGTGGTTTGTTGGGCTAATAATAGAGCGTTAATTTGTCCAGTGCAATAGCTCGGAATGTAAGGAAATCAATTTTCCTCTTTATTTATCTCACTTCGAAAAAGCGCTAACTTAAATTTTTTGCCGGTTGTTGCACAAAACTTGCTTATACCAGCGGCATTAAGCCAGAGCCAGAAAGCGCATTTTATGGGTATCTTCAATGATTAATCTTATGCGAATTATTGTGGTGGTGGATAAATATCAACCTCGTTAATATGCCGCAAATAGCGGCTCTTGATATGTAAAACGTTAATAATTTCCGAAGCCTGGCGTAAAAATCTACGCCATAAAATAGCCTCACGTTACCCTTACTGACTTATTGAATGTTTCTTTGGCAGCAACAGGCGTGAGCAGGAAATAAGCCTCGCTTGTATTGCACGAAGCAACACGATCTGTTGTAACCCTCATGGCGTAAGGCCTTCGAAGTAGAAAGTTAAATTATGATACAATCCTTGCCAGGAATATCACACTTTGATTGAGGGTTGGCGGGCAATGGCGCAACTTTATTTCTATTACTCAGCAATGAATGCAGGGAAATCTACAGCGTTGCTGCAGTCTTCCTATAATTACCAGGAACGAGGCATGCGTACCCTCGTCTATACAGCAGAGATAGACGATCGATTTGGTGCGGGAAAGGTGAGCTCGCGAATCGGGTTATCTTCTCCGGCGAAGTTGTTTAATCAGGGTACTGACCTCAGAAAAGAGATTGGTGCTGAGCATTTGCGTGAGCCGATTCACTGCGTACTTATTGATGAAAGCCAGTTTCTGACACGTGAACAGGTTTACGCGCTCTCTGATGTCGTCGACGATCTCGATATTCCGGTCCTGTGTTATGGCCTGCGAACAGACTTCCGGGGAGAGCTTTTTACGGGCAGTCAGTATCTTCTCGCGCTGTCGGACAAATTGGTTGAGTTGAAAACAATCTGTTTTTGTGGACGTAAAGCAAGCATGGTTCTGCGCCTTGATCAGCAGGGACGTCCTTATAATGAAGGTGAACAGGTGGTCATCGGCGGTAATGAACGCTATGTTTCTGTCTGCCGTAAGCATTATAAAGAAGCCCTAACGGTAGGCTCATTGGCTGAAATCCAGGCTCGGGTGAGAGGGTGACGGTGCGGTGTTCGTAACCATTCAAAAGCAGTTTGCTTAGCAACAAAAAAACCCGCCATAAAGGCGGGTTTTATATTATCAATATACCTTAAACGGTTTTCTTCGCTTTTTTATCAGCTTTAACCACGTCGACTTTCACTTCTGCAACTTCACCTTCTTTGAACTCGCGTCCATAGAACGTATCCAGCAGGATTTGTTTCAGTTCAGAAATCAGCGGATAGCGTGGGTTAGCACCGGTACACTGGTCATCGAAAGCATCTTCAGAAAGTTTGTCGACATGTGCCAGGAAATCGGCTTCCTGCACGCCTGCCTCACGAATTGACTTAGGAATACCCAGCTCAGCTTTAATGCTGTCCAGCCACGCCAGCAGTTTCTCAATTTTCGCGGCAGTACGGTCACCAGGCGCTGTCAGCCCCAGATGGTCGGCAATCTCTGCATAGCGACGACGAGCCTGCGGACGGTCATACTGGCTGAATGCAGTCTGTTTAGTCGGGTTGTCATTCGCGTTATAGCGGATAACGTTACCAATCAGCAGGGCGTTAGCCAGACCGTGCGGAATGTGGAACTGAGAACCCAGTTTGTGGGCCATGGAGTGACACACACCCAGGAAGGCGTTAGCAAACGCGATACCGGCGATAGTAGCAGCACTGTGCACACGCTCACGAGCTACCGGGTTTTTAGAACCTTCATGGTAAGACGCTGGCAGGTTTTCTTTCAGCAGTTTCAGTGCCTGCAGAGCCTGACCGTCGGAGAACTCAGACGCCAGAACAGAGACATAAGCTTCCAGGGCGTGGGTTACCGCATCCAGGCCACCAAAGGCGCACAGGGATTTCGGCATATCCATGACCAGGTTAGCGTCGACAACTGCCATATCCGGGGTCAGCGCGTAGTCGGCCAACGGGTATTTCTGGCCCGTTGCATCGTCGGTCACCACGGCAAACGGTGTGACTTCTGAACCGGTACCGGAAGTGGTAGTGATTGCCACCATTTTGGCTTTCACACCCATTTTCGGGAACTTGTAGATACGTTTACGGATGTCCATAAAGCGCAGCGCCAGTTCCTCGAAGTGCGTTTCCGGGTGTTCGTACATCACCCACATAATTTTTGCTGCGTCCATCGGGGAACCGCCGCCCAGCGCGATGATCACGTCTGGTTTAAAGGAGTTGGCAAGCTCAGCACCTTTACGCACGACAGTCAGTGTCGGGTCCGCTTCGACTTCAAAGAAGACTTCAGTTTCAACGCCAGACGCTTTCAACACTGACGTAATTTGATCAGCATAACCATTGTTGAACAGGAAGCGGTCAGTCACGATCAGCGCGCGTTTGTGACCATCAGTAATCACTTCATCCAGCGCGATGGGCAGAGAGCCACGGCGGAAGTAGATAGATTTCGGAAGTTTATGCCACAACATGTTTTCAGCTCGCTTAGCAACGGTTTTCTTGTTGATCAGGTGCTTAGGACCAACGTTTTCAGAGATGGAGTTACCACCCCAGGAACCACAACCCAGAGTCAGGGAAGGTGCGAGTTTGAAGTTATAAAGGTCACCGATACCACCCTGCGACGCTGGGGTGTTAATCAGGATACGCGCGGTTTTCATCTCTGCGCCGAATTTCTGAACACGCGCTGGCTGGTTATCCTGGTCGGTATACAGACAGGAAGTGTGGCCGATACCGCCCATGGCAACCAGTTTTTCAGCTTTAACGACCGCGTCATCAAAATCTTTTGCACGATACATGGCGAGCGTCGGAGACAGTTTTTCGTGAGCAAACGGTTCGCTCTCATCTACGACGGTTACTTCGCCAATCAGAATCTTGGTAGAAGCAGGAACCGTAAAGCCTGCCAGTTCAGCGATTTTATACGCTGGCTGACCAACGATAGCGGCGTTCAGCGCGCCATTTTTCAGAATGATATCCTGAACAGCTTTCAGCTCTTTACCTTGTAACAGGTAGCCGCCATGGCTGGCGAAACGCTCGCGAACGGCGTCATAAACAGAATCAACAACGACGACAGACTGCTCGGATGCACAAATTACGCCGTTATCAAAGGTTTTTGACATCAGGACAGAGGCGACAGCACGTTTAATATCCGCTGTTTCATCAATCACTACCGGGGTATTACCAGCACCTACACCGATAGCGGGTTTACCGGAGCTATAAGCGGCTTTAACCATGCCTGGACCACCGGTCGCAAGGATCAGGTTGATGTCAGGGTGGTGCATCAGCGCGTTAGACAGCTCAACAGACGGTTGGTCAATCCAGCCAATCAAATCTTTAGGGGCACCTGCTGCGATGGCCGCTTGCAGAACGATATCTGCAGCTTTGTTGGTTGCATCTTTAGCACGCGGGTGTGGAGAGAAAATAATGGCATTGCGCGTTTTCAGACTGATCAGAGATTTGAAGATAGCCGTCGAGGTTGGGTTAGTTGTCGGAACAATACCGCAAATAATACCGATAGGTTCAGCGATGGTGATAGTACCAAAGGTGTCATCTTCGTCGAGGACGCCGCAGGTCTTCTCATCTTTGTAAGCGTTATAGATATATTCGGAAGCGAAGTGGTTTTTGATCACTTTATCTTCGACGATACCCATGCCGGATTCGGCAACGGCCATTTTGGCGAGAGGGATACGGGCATCGGCAGCAGCCAGGGCGGCGGCGCGGAAGATCTTGTCAACTTGTTCTTGAGTAAAGTTGGCATATTCACGCTGGGCTTTTTTAACGCGCTCTACGAGTGCGTTCAGTTCAGCGACATTAGTAACAGCCATAATGCTCTCCTGATAATGTTAAACTTTTCTAGTAAACCAGCTGATCGATACGACAGTATAGACAGGCTGGTTGCAGGTTGCGTAAATTACAGAAAAACAACAAGTTAACGCCTTTCCTGCCCCACTGATTTACTGGAAGAGTCTAAACAAAACATCGTTGATGCTGATGATTAGAGGACCCTGACGACGTAACCAAGAGTACTCACTTCTGAGTAGCGATTACGTGATCTAAATCAAGTTTCAGCGAAGCTGACACCTTTCAGCAGGCTGTTTTTGGGCATTTGTATCAAATGTTAATGATAAAAGGACGACGTCAGCTAAGATTATCATAATTAATACAAATGCATAACATACGCAAAAGTCTTGAGAGAAACGCTATTTATGGTGAGCTATGCTGGGATTAAGCGTATATTCAGCATGGTTTTTCTGTTGGAATTTTTGGCTAAAGGCCTTGCTATATTGCGGAGCACCATGTGATTCACACCGTTTTTGATTTTCCTACCTGGTCTAAATTCTTCATCGGTCTTTTTGCATTAGTTAATCCTATAGGGATCATCCCGGTTTTTATCAGCATGACCAGCTATCAAACGGCGGCTGCAAGAAATAAAACTAACCTGACAGCCAACCTCTCCGTGGCCATCATATTATGGACGTCGCTGTTTCTCGGTGATTCAATTCTGCAACTTTTCGGCATTTCAATTGACTCCTTCCGCATCGCTGGGGGCATCCTCGTGGTGACTATTGCCATGTCGATGATCAGCGGCAAGCTGGGTGAGGATAAGCAAAACAAGCAGGAAAAATCAGAATCGGCGATCAGAGAGAGTATCGGTGTAGTTCCCCTCGCACTCCCTCTCATGGCAGGGCCAGGGGCGATCAGTTCCACTATTGTCTGGGGAACGCGCTTCCACACAGCAGAATATTTAGCAGGGTTTACCGTCGCTATAGCTCTTTTTGCCGCCTGTTCGTGGGGTCTGTTTCGCATTGCTCCCTGGCTGGTTCGCCTTTTGGGTCAAACCGGCATCAACGTGATTACCCGAATCATGGGCTTGTTGCTGATGGCGTTGGGTATCGAATTTATTGTGGCTGGGGTCAAGGCCATTTTCCCTGGATTGTTACAGTGAAATAATTTCATCCGTAAATCATATCCATTCGCTGCGTTTCATCTGCCGCATTATTAGGAAATCGTATAAATATTGCCGAAAAAAAACGTAAATATAATAAATCGGACTGATATTAATAGGTTCTTAAATATCAATAGATTACATTTTGTTGCATGCCTTTCTGGCGATAAATTCATCCCTTTCTCATGTTATTTTCCTCACATGATACTCTGGGGGTTGCTGTCGCATAATCGAAATGATATTAGTAATTTCCGCGTCGAAACAGATAAATGTGCTAGATAATAATCAATTGTTGATTTTTTGTGTAAAAAACAACCAGCGCGATGCAGTCAACATGTTTTGCGTTGATAAATTCTTAATTTATTGATTTTTATGTTTATTTTAGGATTTTGACGAATGGGCGCGAGTGGATTCAGCCCAGACGGGAAGAAATAAAAGAGAATTAGTTAACAAATTTGCAAATTGTATTGGCGGCGAATAATCGCATTTGGTACTTTCCGGCCTTATATTTTGTGAAGAATAAACGCGGATGAGAATTATTTTCAAATGTAATTCTTGTCGCAAAGAACCTAAAAGTGCATCGCGACAGGGTGATGCATGCGATATCGACGAAAGGGTGCCGTTCGAGTGCCTCGTAATAAAGCGAAGTCGGTGATAGCAAGCAGTAAACGATGCCTGGCAGTTGCTCAAGCTCCTGCGCTGACTGGGTGCCCCGTAAGGGAACGAAACAGCTGGTATTAATGCCAGTAATTATAATGAGTGGAGTATCAACACAATGTCCATCATCACAAAAAAAAGTCTAATAGCGGCAGGCATTTTTACTGCGCTAATGGCGGGTAACGTAGCCATGGCGGCTGACGTACCGGCAGATGTAAAACTTGCTGACACGCAAACACTGGTCCGCAATAACGGTTCTGAAGTGCAGTCTCTGGACCCGCATAAAATCGAAGGGGTGCCTGAGTCCAACGTGAGTCGCGATCTTTTTGAAGGCTTGCTGATCTCTGACGTGCAAGGTCATCCAAGCGCGGGCGTGGCTGAAAAATGGGACAATAAAGATTTTAAAGTCTGGACATTCCATCTGCGCAAAGATGCGAAATGGTCCGACGGCAGCCCGGTAACGGCGCAAGATTTCGTTTATAGCTGGCAACGTCTGGCGGATCCGAAAACGGCTTCCCCTTATGCCAGTTATCTGCAGTATGGTCATATTGCCAATATCGATGAAATCATCGAAGGTAAAAAACCAGTGACCGACTTGGGCGTGAAAGCGATCGATGAAAATACTTTCGAAGTGACGCTCAGCGAACCAGTCCCTTATTTCTACAAACTGTTGGTACACCCATCCGTTTCCCCTGTTCCAAAAGCCGTTGTTGAAAAATTCGGTGACAAATGGACCCAGCCGGCAAATATCGTAACCAACGGCGCATACAAGCTGAAAAACTGGGTTGTTAACGAACGTATCGTGCTGGAACGTAATACCAATTATTGGGACAACGCGAAGACGGTCATCAATCAGGTGACTTATCTGCCAATCTCTTCTGAAGTCACAGACGTCAACCGCTACCGCAGCGGTGAAATCGACATGACCTATAACAACATGCCGATTGAACTGTTCCAGAAACTGAAAAAAGAGATCCCGACCGAAGTTCACGTCGATCCGTATCTCTGCACCTATTACTATGAAATCAACAACCAGAAAGCCCCGTTCACCGATGTACGTGTACGTACCGCGCTGAAACTGGCACTGGATCGTGACATCATCGTTAACAAAGTGAAAAATCAGGGCGATCTGCCGGCATACAGCTACACGCCGCCGTACACCGATGGTGCAAAACTGGTTGAGCCAGAGTGGTTCAAACTGTCTCAGGAAAAACGTAACGAAGAGGCGAAGAAACTGCTGGCTGAAGCCGGTTATACCGCCGACAAACCGTTAACGTTCAGCCTGCTTTACAACACATCCGATCTGCATAAAAAGCTGGCTATCGCCGTGGCTTCTATCTGGAAGAAAAATCTGGGTGTGAACGTGAAGCTGGAAAACCAGGAGTGGAAAACCTTCCTCGACAGCCGCCATCAGGGTACCTTCGATGTGGCACGTGCTGGCTGGTGTGCGGACTACAACGAGCCGACGTCCTTCCTGAACACCATGTTGTCTGACAGTTCAAACAACACCGCACATTATAAGAGTGCTGAGTTCGATAAATTGGTTGGCGACACGCTGAAAGCCACCAGCGATGAGCAACGCACTGAGCTTTACACCAAAGCAGAACAACAGCTCGATAAAGATTCTGCCATTGTTCCGGTCTATTACTACGTTAACGCTCGCCTGGTGAAACCTTGGGTCGGCGGTTATACCGGTAAAGATCCGATGGATAATATCTACGTTAAGAATCTTTATATTATCAAGCATTAATGGCAATGAGTGGGGCAGGGTATTCCTGCCCCACGGTGTCTTATTTCATCGCACTATAAAGGCACAGGCCAGAAGGTACGGGCAATGTTGAAATTTATCCTACGTCGCTGCTTAGAAGCGATTCCAACACTCTTTATTCTTATAACTATTTCCTTCTTTATGATGCGTCTTGCACCCGGTAGCCCCTTTACCGGCGAACGCACGCTGCCGCCGGAAGTGATGGCAAATATCGAAGCGAAATATCATCTTAACGACCCCATCCTGACGCAATACACCAGCTACCTGAAACAGCTGGCGCATGGCGATTTTGGTCCCTCGTTTAAATACAAAGATTACACGGTGAACGATCTGGTTGCGGCCAGCTTCCCGGTATCTGCAAAATTAGGGGCAGCGGCGTTTCTAATGGCGGTTATTTTTGGTGTCGGTGCCGGGGTTATTGCCGCGCTTAATCAAAATACCAAATGGGACTACTCCGTGATGGGGCTGGCAATGACGGGGGTGGTGATACCCAGCTTCGTGGTTGCGCCATTGTTGGTCATGATCTTCGCCATTACCCTTAAATGGTTACCCGCAGGCGGATGGAACGGCGGGGCGCCGAAATTCATTATTCTGCCCATGGTAGCGCTCTCTCTGGCTTACATCGCCAGCATTGCGCGTATTACTCGTGGCTCAATGATTGAAATTCTGCACTCGAACTTTATTCGTACCGCCCGGGCAAAAGGGTTACCGATGCGGCGGATTATTTTCCGTCATGCGCTGAAACCTGCGTTGTTACCGGTTCTCTCTTATATGGGCCCGGCCTTCGTTGGCATCATTACCGGCTCAATGGTCATCGAGACCATTTATGGTCTGCCAGGTATCGGGCAACTCTTTGTCAACGGCGCACTCAACCGTGATTACTCCCTGGTATTAAGTTTGACCATACTGGTAGGAGCACTCACTATTTTATTCAATGCGGTTGTTGATGTGCTGTATGCCGTTATCGATCCAAAAATTCGTTATTAACACTGGAGTTCGCCATGATGTTAAGTAAGAAAAACAGCGAGGCGCTGGAAAACTTCAGTGAAAAACTGGAAGTAGAAGGTCGTAGCCTCTGGCAGGATGCGCGGCGTCGCTTCATGCATAACCGCGCTGCGGTTGCGAGCCTGTTCGTGCTCTTGCTGATTGCCCTGTTCGTTACGCTCGCCCCAATGCTGTCGCAGTTCGCCTATTTCGACACGGACTGGGGAATGATGTCGAGTGCGCCGGATACCGAGTCTGGTCACTATTTTGGTACTGACTCATCCGGTCGCGATCTGTTGGTGCGCGTTGCCATCGGTGGTCGAATCTCGTTGATGGTGGGTATTGCTGCGGCGCTGGTTGCGGTTATTTTGGGGACGCTTTACGGATCGCTTTCAGGCTACCTCGGCGGCAAAATTGACTCCGTGATGATGCGTATCCTCGAGATCCTCAACTCCTTCCCGTTTATGTTCTTCGTCATCCTGTTAGTCACCTTCTTTGGGCAAAATATCCTGCTCATCTTTGTGGCGATCGGCATGGTCTCCTGGCTTGATATGGCGCGTATTGTTCGCGGCCAGACGTTGAGCCTGAAACGCAAAGAGTTCATTGAAGCCGCCCAGGTCGGTGGCGTCTCAACGGGTAACATCGTGATTCGTCATATCGTGCCAAACGTATTAGGCGTGGTGGTGGTCTATGCCTCGCTGCTGGTACCCAGCATGATCCTCTTCGAATCCTTCCTGAGCTTCCTGGGTCTTGGTACGCAAGAGCCATTGAGCAGTTGGGGCGCGCTGTTGAGTGACGGGGCGAACTCCATGGAAGTTTCTCCCTGGCTTCTGATGTTCCCGGCGGCATTCCTGGTGGTGACACTGTTCTGTTTCAACTTTATCGGCGATGGCCTGCGTGATGCCCTCGACCCGAAAGATCGTTAAGGAGTGCTGGTATGAGCATGCATGAAATCTCATCTGCGCCAAAGGCGCAGCAGCAATCGGACATTCTGTTGGATGTTAACGATCTGCGTGTGACCTTTACGACCCCTGACGGTGACGTCACGGCGGTGAATGACCTGAACTTCAACCTGCGCGCCGGCGAAACGCTGGGTATTGTGGGTGAGTCAGGTTCCGGTAAATCGCAAACCGCCTTTGCCTTAATGGGGCTGCTCGCTTCAAACGGTATTATTGGCGGTTCCGCGAAATTTAACGGGAAAGAGATCCTGAATCTGCCGGAAAAAGCGCTCAACAAACTGCGTGCCGAGCAGATTTCGATGATTTTCCAGGACCCCATGACCTCGCTCAATCCCTACATGCGGGTGGGCGAGCAGTTGATGGAAGTCCTGATGCTGCACAAAGGCATGAATAAAGCGGAAGCCTTTGAAGAGTCCGTCAGAATGCTGGATGCGGTTAAAATGCCCGAGGCCCGTAAACGTATGCGGATGTACCCGCATGAGTTTTCAGGCGGTATGCGCCAGCGTGTAATGATCGCGATGGCGCTGCTGTGCCGTCCAAAACTGCTGATTGCCGATGAACCCACGACGGCACTGGACGTAACGGTTCAGGCGCAAATCATGACGTTGCTGAACGAACTGAAAAGTGAGTTCAACACGGCGATCATCATGATTACCCACGATCTGGGGGTGGTCGCAGGCATCTGCGACAAGGTGCTGGTGATGTACGCCGGTCGTACCATGGAGTACGGTAAAGCGCGGGATGTGTTTTATCAACCCGCCCATCCTTACTCCATTGGGCTGCTTAACGCGGTGCCACGCCTGGATGCTGAAGGGGAGGCGCTGCTGACCATCCCTGGCAACCCGCCGAACCTGCTGCGGTTGCCAAAAGGGTGCCCGTTCCAGCCTCGCTGTCCGCACGCAATGGACATCTGTATGAATGCTCCCCCGTTGGCGGAGTTTGCCCCGGGCCGCCTGCGTGCCTGCTTTAAGCCGGTGGAGGAGTTGGTATGAGCACTGTAGCTGACGAAAGAAAAGTGCTGCTCGAAATTGCCGACCTGAAAGTGCATTTCGACATCAAAGACGGTAAGCAGTGGTTCTGGCAACCGTCCAAAACCCTTAAAGCCGTTGATGGCGTGACGCTGCGTCTGTATGAAGGGGAAACCCTTGGTGTGGTGGGTGAATCCGGTTGCGGTAAATCGACCTTTGCGCGCGCCATTATCGGCCTGGTCAAAGCGACGGACGGCAAAGTTGCCTGGCTGGGTAAAGACCTGCTGGGAATGAAACAGGACGAATGGCGGCAGGTACGCAGCGACATTCAGATGATTTTCCAGGATCCACTGGCGTCACTGAATCCGCGTATGACCATCGGTGAAATCATTGCCGAACCTCTGCGCACGTATCATCCTAAAATGTCGCGCCAGGATGTGCGCGATCGCGTTAAAGCGATGATGCTTAAGGTGGGCTTACTGCCGAACCTGATCAACCGCTATCCGCATGAATTTTCGGGCGGGCAGTGTCAGCGTATCGGTATTGCTCGCGCACTGATCCTTGAGCCTAAGCTGATAATCTGTGATGAACCGGTCTCAGCACTCGACGTGTCGATTCAGGCGCAGGTTGTCAACCTGCTGCAAAAACTGCAGCGGGAAATGGGATTGTCGTTAATCTTCATTGCCCACGATTTGGCGGTGGTTAAACACATTTCCGACAGGGTGCTGGTGATGTATCTGGGCCATGCGGTGGAGCTGGGCACCTATGATGAGGTGTATCACAACCCGCAGCATCCTTATACTAAAGCGCTGATGTCTGCGGTGCCCATCCCCGATCCGGATCTTGAGAAGAATAAGACAATTCAGTTACTGGAAGGCGAGTTACCTTCGCCGATTAATCCGCCGTCCGGTTGCGTGTTCCGCACTCGCTGCCCGATCGCCGGACCAGAATGTGCGAAGACGCGTCCGCTGCTGGAAGGCAGTTTCCGCCATGCGGTCTCCTGTCTCAAGGTCGACCCGCTCTAACCGGTGAAAACAAAAAAGGCTGACAATGTCAGCCTTTTTTATTATTCACGCCAGAGTATATGACAGAGCTTGTGATCTTTTTCCCGGCAGAGCAGTACGCGGGCAAAGATATCATTGATTTCGCCACCGTCGGTCTCGGCCAGTCCAATCACGACCTCAGCGAAGAAGTCCGGATTCAGGTCGAAATCCACATGCTCATGCCAGTCTTCACTGGGATCGAACAGTTCTGCGCCGCCACGCTCTTCGAATTGCAGGTTGAAGAGGATCACGTCTGCCGGGTCAAGATTATCAACCGCCAGTTCGAGAAAAATGTCGTAAGCCTGTTCCAGCGTCTCATCTTCGGTCAGGCGATTGTTCAGATCCATTTCCATAATAACTACCTGTGTAACGTCAATTGGGCACGTTTTACAGCAACGGGCTGAAGAAGTAAAACAGTCGTTCAGCGATTCGATGCCAGAACGGGCGTTTTACCCATAACCGGGCATCCAACAGACGAGAGCGTGAGATATAGTCGTCCTGCACTGCGGCCAGATCGCCGCCAAAACCCGCGTCATCAATCACCAGGGTGATTTCAAAATTAAGCCACAGGCTGCGCATATCCAGATTTACCGTTCCCACCAGACTGAGCTCTCCATCGACCAGCACACTCTTGGTGTGCAGAAGCCCGCCTTCGAACTGGTAAATCTTCACTCCCGCTGCCAGCAGTTCGGTGAAGAAGGCCCGGCTGGCCCAGCCCACCAGAACCGAATCGTTATGACGCGGCAAAATAATGCTGACATCCACCCCGCGCTGCGCGGCAGTGCAGATAGCATGCAACAAATCATCGCTCGGAACCAGATAGGGGGTGGTCATGATCAAATACTCACGCGAGGCATACACCGCAGTGAGCAAGGCCTGATGTATCAAATCTTCAGGAAAACCGGGGCCGGAAGCGATGGTGTGAATGGTATGCCCGCTCGCCTGTTCGAACGGCATAACATTGGCATCCGGCGGCGGCGGTAAGATGCGCTTACCTGTTTCGATCTCCCAGTCGCAGGAATAGACAACGCCCATTGCCGTTGCGACCGGGCCTTCCATTCGGGCCATTAAATCCACCCACTGACCGACGCCTGCATCCTGTTTAAAATAGCGCGGATCGACCATGTTCATGCTGCCGGTATAGGCGATGTAATTATCAATCAGCACCATTTTGCGATGTTGGCGCAGATCCATGCGGCGCAAGAAAACACGCATTAAATTTACTTTTAAGGCTTCCACCACCTCGATACCGGCATTGCGCATCATATCGGCCCAGGGGCTGCGGAAAAACGTCACGCTCCCGGCAGAGTCTAAAAGCAAACGACAGTGGACCCCACGGCGTGCGGCAGCCATCAAGGATTCAGCTACCTGGTCGGCCATACCACCGGGATGCCAGATATAAAACACCATCTCAATATTATGACGCGCAAGCTGGATGTCACGGATTAGCGCCTGCATCACATCATCAGAGGTTGTCAGCAACTGAAGCTGATTGCCTTTGACACCGGCAATACCCTGGCGATGCTCGCAGAGTTTGAAGAGAGAAGAGGCGACGCTGCTGTTTTCGGTCGCAAATATATGGCGATGTGATTTGAGATCCTTCAGCCACTTTGCCGTGGACGGCCACATTGCTCTGGCGCGCTCGGCCCGGCGTTTGCCCAAGTGAAGTTCACCAAACGACAGGTAGGCAATGATTCCGACCAGGGGGAGAATATAGATGATCAGTAGCCAGGCCATGGCAGAAGGAACCGCACGGCGTTTCATGAGAATACGTAACGTCACCCCCGCGATAAGCAGCCAGTAGCCTAAAATGACCAGCCAACTCACGACGGTGTAGAAGGTTGTCATAAAAAATCCTTTTCAAAATCGTCTATCACGAGTTTACGCATAAGGATGCATCTGGCAAATAAAAACGGTTCACAAAAGCGCTGGTAAGGCAGCGGCTTGGGTCTATAATGGCGCGTCAGTATTGGAAAAGAGTTGTCATAATGAAGCGTAGTAGAACCGAAGTGGGACGCTGGCGCATGGCTCGGCAGACCAGCCGCCGCAAGGCTCGCTGGCTGGAAGGGCAGTCGCGCCGCAATATGCGTATCCACTCGATAAGAAAGTGCATTCTTAATCGGCATCGTAACGCGTTAGTTTTTGATTTTTACGTGTTTTGATGACCCGGGCACCGTACGGGTGCCCACTGTTATACCGACACCGCTTCCCTGTTCAGTCATATAAGCATCACAGTGCTGCTTTAGGTTATACCCATTTTATCGCTGTAGAACGTCTGCACTTTCCCACTGGAATCTCATGAATAAAGAAGCGTTAATCTTTTTGGCCGTGGCGATTATTGCCGAAGTTATTGCGACCACCGCCTTGAAATCTTCCGACAGTTTCACCCGTTTACTGCCAAGTGTTATCAGTATTGCAGGATATTGTATCGCGTTCTGGTGTTTAACTATTCCCATGCGTTCTATTCCGACCGGCATCATTTATGCTATCTGGTCAGGTGCGGGTATTGTGCTTATCGGTGCGGTGGGGTGGTTGGTACACGGGCAGAAACTCGATGTTCCGGCCTTGCTCGGCATGGGCTTAATTATTGCCGGGGTGATAACCATCAATCTCTTTTCAAAAAGCGTTGCGCATTAACTTCCCTCGCATCGTTAAGGGCCAGACTTAAAGCATCTACTGGCCCTGTCCTCATGGCGAACGATTAAAAAACTTTCTTGAAGGGTTTGACGGTTACCTTCTGGTAAACACCTGCGGCAACGTAGGGGTCAGCCTCTGCCCACGCCTTTGCGGCTTCCAGCGATTCAAATTCGGCGATGACGGTTGAACCCGTAAATCCTGCAACGCCCGGATCGTTACTGTCAACCGCGGGCATAGGGCCGGCGGTGAGCAAACGGCCTTCGTCACGCAACAACTGCAAACGAGCAAGATGGGCAGGGCGAACGGATAAACGTTTCTCGAGGGAGTCGGCGATATCTTCAGCAAAAATAACATACAGCACGGTGATAGCTCCATTGGATCAGAAAACAGCTACGGTATGCGAATCATAGTCCAGCTGCAATGCAAACACAGGTCGCTCACGACAAACTGGATTTTAACGCACTGTTTTTAGCCGCTTAGGGATCGAAATCAATGATAGATGAGATGTCTAGTTGAATATGATTGCTATTTGCATTTAAAATCATGGTTTGTTTTTTCAACTGAAACGATTATGACTTCAATGACCCTTGATTTACCTCGCCGCGTTCCCTGGGCAGCGATACTGTCTGTCGGCATTCATGGTGCCGCCGTTGCAGGTCTGCTGTATATGTCGGTACATCAGGTTATTGAATTGCCAGCGCCTGCACAGCCTATCTCGGTCACCATGGTGTCACCGGCTGAACTTGAGCCGCCTCAGGTCGTACAGCCAGCGCCCGAACCCGAACCGGTGGTTGAGCCGGAACCTGAACCTGAGCTGGTGCCGGAACCGCCGAAAGAAGCGCCTGTGGTTATTCAAAAACCTGAACCGAAGCCAAAGCCGAAACCTAAACCGAAGCCTAAGCCCGAGAAAAAGGTCGAGCAGCCAAAGCGCGAAGTAAAACCGGTTGAGCCGCGGAGTACTGCTCCGGTGGAAAATAATGCTCCGGCTCGCCCACTGACCAATACGCAACCTACGGTTGCCAGCAAACCAACGCCGTCAGTGCCTGCGGGCCCACGTGCGCTGAGCCGTGCACAACCGACTTACCCAGCGCGTGCGCAAGCGTTACGCATTGAAGGGCGTGTGCGGGTGAAATTTGACGTTATGCCTGACGGACGTATCGATAATGTCCAAATCCTGTCAGCGCAACCGGCTAATATGTTTGAGCGCGAAGTGAAAGCGGCGATGCGTAGATGGCGCTACGAGGCCGGAAAGCCTGGCAACGGGATTATCGTCAACATTGTGTTCAACATGAAGGGCGGCGCTACCATGGAATAATAAAAAAGCCTCCAGTTGGATAACACCGATCGGTTAAGCAAAATGATCGGTTGAACGATCCGGCGGGTAGACGACAATAGCCTCATCAATTCTCTGATGGGGCTTTTTAATGCTTTCGACCTGGCTTGACGATACGCAGACCTGGGCTGAACCCGCTTCACTTTCCTGTTTCCAGCGTGCCATTCCCCTTGAGTGGATTTCTCAGGTACTTGAGTCCACGAATAAAGCCAGTATCCGTAAACGTAAGCTCCCTGCAGAACTCGTGGTCTGGCTGATTGTGGGCATGGGATTGTACCGCGACCGTTCCATCACGGATGTGGTGACAAAACTCGACCTCGTCCTGAGTTCGCAGGAGGGGGATACACTCGCCGCCAGTTCCATTGCCCAGGCCCGACAACGGCTCAGCGAAGAACCGCTTCGCGAACTCTTCACGCTGACGGCCGGGCACTGGACCCAACAGGAAGACAAGGATGACCTCTGGCACGGATTACGCCTGTTCGCCGTTGATGGCACGCTTTTCCGCACACCCGATACACCTGAACTTGCAGACCATTTTGAGTACATAAAGCATCGCCCGGACAGACACACTGAGTACCCGATGGTCAGGCTGTGCGCGCTGATGTCCCTGCGCAGTCGGTTGATCCACGATGTGAAATTTGGGCCGGCAAACACCGGTGAAGTCAGTTACGCGAAGCAGTTATCGCCTCAGGTGCAGAGCCTGACGCTGTTTGACCGCTGTTACTTGTCCGCAGAATTACTGATTAACTGGCAACACAGGCAACAGGACGCGCACTGGCTGGTTCCCCTGAAAGGCAATACAAAATACCGGATAGTTGAAACCTTCGGTGAGGGAGACCATCTGGTGGAGATGCAGGTCTCACCGCATGCGCGAAAACAGGACAGCTCGCTGCCTGAAAACTGGCAGGCCCGGCTAATAGAATGTGAGGGTGAATCAGGTGATTACAAAGGTTTTATTACCTCTCTGACAGAGCCGGAGCAGTATCCGGCAGAGGCGCTGCGTTATGTGTATCAGGAGCGATGGAGTATAGAAAACGGCTACGGAGAGCTGAAACAGTTCCAGCTGAGTACAGCGACTCTGCTGCGCAGTCAGAAGGTGAGCGGAATATATCAGGAAATCTGGGGCCTGCTGACAGGCTATAATCTGATACGGATGGAGATGAGTCAGATAGCCCGGGAAGCAAAAGTGGCGCCGCTGCGAATAAGCTTCGTGATGGCGATGAGGCTGATCCAGGATGAACTCATCTGGTGTTCACTGAGTAAACCCGGGACGATCCCGACGAAGCTGAAGAAAATGCGGGAGAATGTGAAGCAATTTATCCTGCCAGAAAAGAGAAAACGGCCCAAAAAGAGGACCGTTCGAATCTCTAAAACCCAGTATCCCGTTCGCTCAAAACATCTTAAGTGAACGGTGTTATCCAGTTGGAGGCTTTTTTTATGCCTGCAGAGGAAGCTGTCGCGGTTTCCCTTCATTATCCACGGCAACATAGATAAACAACGCTTCAGTAGCCTTGTAGCGTTGACCAATAGGTTCAGACGCCACTTTTTTAATCCACACCTCAACGTTAATGGTTATCGACGTATTGCCACGTTTCACACAACGGGCGTAACAGCAGACCACATCGCCCACCGCGACCGGGCGCAGAAAAGTCATCCCGTCAACGCGAACGGTCACCACGCGGCCATGGGCAATCTCTTTGGCCTGGATCGCGCCGCCCATATCCATCTGCGACATCAGCCAGCCGCCAAAAATATCGCCATTCGCATTGGTGTCAGCAGGCATGGCCAGCGTGCGCAGAACCAGTTCGCCCTGCGGCGCATCTTGGGTATTTGTCATTGTTATCTCAGTACTGAATCAGGGGTTTCTGGCGGGATGCTACTATGGATTTATTGCAGGCGACAACGAGATAACGCAGCGGGAAGAAAAAAAGCCAGGCGAACCTGGCTTCTGGCTGTCAGGACTTATCATCCTGCGGGATGTGGCGATAGATGTAGACGCCGCTGAGGACGGTAAAAAGCAGCGTCAGGGCTGTCAGGCCGAAGACTTTGAAGTTGACCCAGATGTTCTGGGGTAACCAGAAGGCAATATAGATATTTGCCAGTCCGCAAGCGATGAAAAACAGGGCCCAGGCCAGGTTAAGGCGTGACCATACCGATTCCGGTAACGTCAACTCTTTGCCCAGCATCCGCTGAATCAACGGCTTTTTCATCACCCACTGGCTGAACAGTAGCGCCCCGGCAAACAGTCCGTAAATGACGGTCACTTTCCATTTAATAAATTCATCGTTATGGAAGAAAATCGTCAGACCACCAAAAACGGCCACCAGTACAAAGGTGATAAGCGCCATCTTTTCGACTTTACGATAACGCACCCAGCTGTAAATCAGGACAACAGCGGTTGCAATAATCAGCGCCGTGGTCGCGGCGTAAATATCATAAAGCTTGTAAAAGACGAAAAAGACAACCAGCGGGAGAAAATCAAGAAACTGCTTCATTCTACGATTCCGTTACGGATTATTGCCTGCGAGAAAACCGCGCAGGCAGGAAAAGTTACTGACGAATCAGCATGTACAGGCGGAACAGATAAATGAGCAGTGCTACAGTTATCATGTTGCTCACCGTGTTGGCGATGATAGCGCCGACTTCAGGCGTCAGAAACGCCAGGTTATGTGCGAACATCATCAATATTATCTTCGCCAGCAGCCAGCCAATGACTGCCGGTGCGACCACCCGCATATTGGCCCAGCTCAGGCGCAGACTATTACGCATCGCCGTGAACACACCCACTCTGTCCTGTACCACCATGATGGGAGCCAGGGAAAAAAGAATCGCCACCATAATGCCCGGTACGATAACCAACATAATGCCGAATTGCGTCATAAACATCATCAGCATCAACAGGATGAACAGTGCCGGCAGAACAGGCGCACTGGCACCGATTGCCCGTAGTGCGCTGACTCTGTGTCCTGCTGAAATCAACTGAATCAAGGCCAGTGTGCCGCCCACCAATAACGTATTGCCGATCAGGGCTGAAAAGGTTGAGGCGGCAGAGGCCCGTAACAGCACCTGTTGCTGCTCAGGCGTCATGTTCTGCACAAGATCAAACAACCCCGTACTGCCCGCCAGGTTATCACCTTCGCTCATAATGGCGAGTTGCGCATCGCTGGGCATAAATACGCGACCCAGAAGTACAGTAACTAACGCACACAACAGTGTAATCAGCAAAATAGTAACAAACTGATTACGAAAAAAATTCCCCGTGTCACGGTAAACGGATTTCGCCGTGATAGACATGCACTCTCCTTGAGTTCTGCAATGTTAAATTCAGCGCAATTGTACCCTGGATGACCCGCCGGTGGCAGCATCAGCACACGTATGGAAAAGCATATCTTTGTAAAGCAGTGGTAATGAAAAACGATCGCAGTGGTTAATTTGCATATAATTTCGCCAGTAAATTGATGTAATTACAAGAATGCACCCGTGTAGGGAATTGGAGAAAATTAATGTAGATCAATAAAGGTTAAATTCGCGGATGGAATGTGATCTTAGTTGGATCACTTTATACCTAATAGTGGTTATATTCACGGCGCCTATAAAACCACATACATGGAGTGGATATGAAAAAAGTAGCCGTGGCAGCATTGATCCTGAGCAGTATTTCTACAGGCGCGTTGGCACATGACGCAGGAGAGTTTTTTATTCGGGCCGGTTCGGCGACGGTAAGACCGAATGAAGGGTCGGATAACGTGTTAGGCAGTCTGGGCGGTTTCAACGTCAGTAATAACACCCAACTTGGCTTGACCATGACCTATATGGCAACCGAAAACGTGGGCATTGAGTTGCTGGCGGCTTCGCCGTTTCGTCACAAAGTCGGCACGGGCCCGACAGGCACCATTGCCACCGTTCATCATCTTCCTCCTTCTCTTGTTGCGCAGTGGTATTTCGGCGATGCGGGCAGCAAATTCCGCCCGTATGTCGGCGCAGGGATCAATTACACGATGTTCTTCAATGAGAAATTTAACGACACCGGCAAAGACGCAGGGCTGTCGGACCTGAGTCTGAAAAATTCCTGGGGTGCAGCGGGTGTGGCAGGGCTGGATTACTTGATCAATCGTGACTGGCTGATTAATGCCTCGGTCTGGTATATGGACATTGATACCGACGTCAGATTCAAAGCGGGGGGCGTCCAGCAAAGCGTCAGCACAAGACTGGATCCATGGGTATTTATGTTTTCGGCGGGCTATCGCTTCTAATGCTTGTCGCCCAGGCTGGCCGCACTGCGGCCAGTTGTCGCACCGCTACACCAGTTTGCGTAATTCGGGATAACATCCCCAGTTAATGATCATGGCAGCCAACGCGCCCATAAGCCACGGAATGCGGGAATCGCCAAAAAACAGATGGCCGATGAAGATGCCTAGGGTGAAACAGGTAAATATCGTGGCGACGGTAAACCAGCCTCTGATTAATGCGGCCTTGCTGAACATACGGACATCCTTACCCTGGTTGATATCTCATTGAATGAATGCCTGAGACAGGTCACTGCTTTCCGGCACGCATTACCCTTACTTCCCGTGGCATTATTGGGCGAAATATAATCGATAGCAATGACAAGTTAGGGGTATCCCTGACGGGAAAAGGGGTTAACGAGGTGGAGACTAACTTGCCGCCAGACAAAGGCGTCTGACGGCAGATATCAGCGGGAAATTACTGACGCGTTGCCGCCTTCATTGCACGAACAAAGGTGCTCAGTTCTTCAAGCATTACGCCAGGCTTATCAAGATTATTTTCGATAATTTTAACAATCGCCGAGCCGGAAATTGCACCCGCAGCACCCGCGCCGATGGCTGCAGTGACTTGATCCGGCGCAGAAATACCAAACCCTTGCAACGGAGGCGCTGCGTGGTATTCCGTTAATTTTTCAATCAAATGGTGCAAAGGCAGCGCCGCACGATTTTCCGCACCGGTGACACCTGCGCGTGAGAGCAGATAGGTGTAGCCGCGACCGTAAGAGGCTATCTGACGTAAAAGCTCATCATCTGCGTTAGGGGGGCAGATAAAGATAGGCGCAACGTTATGACGCAATGCAGCCTGACGGAACGGGGCTGATTCCTCCACCGGCACGTCAGCAATCAGCACCGAATCGACGCCGGCTTTGGCGCACTGCGCGTAAAACTCGTCAACGCCACGGCTGAAGACCAAATTGGCGTACATCAATAGCCCAATCGGAATTGTTGGGTGTTTCTGACGAATCGCCGCCAGCATTTCAAAACACTGGCCTGGGGTGACGCCAGAAGCGAAAGCACGAAGCGCCGCGTTCTGGATAGTCGGGCCGTCAGCCAGCGGGTCAGAGAAAGGAATGCCAAGTTCCAGCGCATCCGCGCCTGCTGCAATCAGGGTATCAACTATCTTCAGCGACTGCTCAGGTGACGGATCGCCCAGGGTGACAAAGGGAACAAAGGCGCCTTCCTTGCGTTCATCTAACTGCTTAAAGAGTTGCTCATAGCGTTCCATCAGATTTCCCCTCGTGCTTTCAGAATGTCATGTACCGTGAAGATGTCTTTGTCTCCGCGACCAGAGAGATTGACCACCAGTAACTGCTCTTTCTCCGGATTCTCTTTGGCCATTTTCAGGGCATGGGCCAGGGCATGAGAGGATTCCAGCGCCGGGATAATCCCTTCGCTACGGCATAAGGCCTTGAAAGCGTCCAGGGCTTCGTCATCGGTAATGGAGACGTAATCCGCCCGTCCAATGCTGTTCAGATAGGCATGTTGCGGACCCACTGATGGGAAATCGAGCCCCGCAGAAAGCGAGTAGGACTCTTCAATTTGCCCTTCATCGGTCTGCATCATCGGTGATTTCATACCGAAATAGATACCAACACGGCCGTGCTTCAGTGGGGCACCATGCTCGCCGGTTTCAATGCCGTGTCCCGCTGGCTCAACGCCAATCAGGCCAACGCCAGTCTCATCGATAAAGTCAGCGAACATGCCGATAGCGTTTGAACCACCGCCCACGCAAGCGATAACCGCATCCGGCAAACGCCCCTCTTTTTCGAGGATCTGTGCTTTGGTCTCTTCGCCGATCATCCGCTGGAATTCACGCACGATGGTCGGGAAAGGGTGCGGACCAGCGGCGGTGCCTAACATGTAATGCGCCGTGTCGTAGCTGCCAGACCAGTCGCGCAGCGCTTCGTTACAGGCATCTTTCAACGTAGAAGAACCGCTATGTACCGGAATAACCTCCGCCCCCATCAGGCGCATACGGAAGACGTTCGGTGACTGGCGCTCAACGTCTTTTGCACCCATATAAATACGACATTTCAGGCCGAGCAGGGCACTGGCCAGCGCCGATGCCACACCGTGCTGACCCGCACCGGTCTCGGCAATAATTTCAGTTTTACCCATGCGTTTAGCCAGTAACGCCTGACCCAACACCTGGTTGGTTTTGTGCGCACCGCCGTGCAGCAGATCTTCGCGCTTGAGATAAAGGGTCGTTTTGGTGCCAGCCGTGAGGTTCTGGCATTTCGTTAAAGCGGTCGGGCGACCGGCATAGTTTTTCAACAGGTCGGTAAACTGGGCCTGAAACTCAGGATCTTTTTGTGCGCTGACAAAGGCCTCTTCAAGCTGGCGCAATGCAGGCATCAGGATCTGCGGCACATACATACCGCCAAACTCACCAAAATAGGGATTTAATAAAGTCGTCATCGTTTGTTTCCTTAATAGGCTCGCAGAGTACGGAATACCGAGGCCAGCTTAGTGGCATCTTTTTTTCCCGGTTCAGACTCTACGCCTGAATTGAAATCGAGGCCGGAACATCCGGCTTTGGCCGCGTCGACGCAGTTATCGGCGCCAAGACCGCCAGCCAGCAGAACGTTATCCAACGCCTGGCCCGCCAGTAGCGACCAGTCAAAACGCTGACCCGTCCCCCCCTGACCGTTATCAAATACGTATTTGTCGACGTGCTGTAAGTCACGCGCTGGCAATGTCTCTTTCACGCTCAGCGCCTTCCAGATTTTTACATCGTCTGGCAATTGGCGACGTAACGCATCGATGTAATCCTGGTCTTCGCTGCCATGCAGTTGTACCGCAGCCAGACTCAGTTGTTTGACGATATCGACGACGTTATCAACCGGGCTATCGCGGAATACACCCACATACTGTAACGGGGCGGCGGCGATAACGGTTTTAGCCTGCGCCACCTCAACGGCACGTGGCGAGGCGGGCACAAAAATCAACCCGCCGTAGATAGCCCCGGCGTCATGCGCGGCCTGCGCATCCTGCGGGCGAGTTAAACCACAGACTTTATTTTCGCCCAGTAACACGCGCTTCACGGCAGCATCAAGGTCACCGTGCGACATCATCGCTGAGCCAATTAAAAACCCGTTAGCGAAATGGCTAAGTTCACGCACCTGCGCGTAGGTGTTTATGCCGGATTCACTGATCACGGTAACGCCAGCCCCCAGGCGTGGGGCCAACTGGCGTGTACGATTCAAATCGATAGATAAATCGCGCAGATCACGATTGTTAATGCCGACGACTCTGGCGTTCAGCGCGATGGCGCGTTCCAGCTCTTCTTCGTTACTGACTTCAGTCAATACGCCCATATTCAGGCTATGCGCCACGGCAGAAAGCTGACGATACTGTTCGTCATCAAGAACGGACAGCATCAGCAGACAGGCATCGGCCTGGTAAAAACGGGCCAGGTAAATCTGGTAAGGGTCAATAATAAAATCCTTACACAGAATCGGCTGGTGGGCGATACCGCTCACGATGGGCAGGAAATCGAAGCTGCCCTGAAAGTATTTTTCATCGGTCAGAACGGAGATCGCCGAGGCATGATGCTTATAGACTTCCGCAATCCTCGCCGGGTCAAAATCATCACGAATCACGCCTTTTGATGGGGAGGCTTTTTTACATTCAAGAATAAATGCAGTGTGAGTTCCCTGCAGAGCATCGTAAAAACGGCGTTGAGTGGGCACCACGTCGTTCTGAAAACTGGCCAGCGGTTGTTGCTCCTTACGGGCGGCTACCCAAATCGCCTTATCTGCGACGATTTTCGCTAAAACGGTCTGCATTTTTTATCCTCTTGCCGCAAGTTGGGCGACTTTGTCATACGCGGTACCGCTATGGAGTACATCCAGTACCTTCTGCGCGTTGGCCTGCAAATCTTCTTCACCGTGTAAACGCATCAACATGGCAACGTTTGCCGCGACGGCGGCCTCATGGGCGGCGTCACCTTTACCTTGTAATAAGCGGGTCAGAATGTCACGGTTTTCTTCCGGCGTGCCACCGGCCAGCGCCTCCTGATGATAGGGTGTTAACCCAAAGTCAGTGGCGGTCAGTTGATAGCTTTTAATTTCACCTTCGCGCAGTTCGGCTACCACGGTTGGCGCATGCAGGGAAACTTCGTCCATTCCTCCGCTGTGCACGACGGCAGCGCGCTGATAACCCAGTACCCGCAGCGTCTCGGCAATGGGCAGCACCAGTTCAGGGCTGTATACCCCAATCAAGGCCAGAGGGGGATGCGCCGGGTTAATCAACGGGCCAAGCACATTAAACAGCGTACGGGTCTTCAACTGCTGGCGCACCGGCATGGCGTGGCGGAATCCGGTGTGATACTTCGGGGCAAACAGGAAGCAGACACCCAGTTCATCAAGCGCATTACGCGACTTGTCGGCATTCATGTCCAGATTGATACCAAACGCCGCCAGCAGATCGGACGACCCGGAACGGCTGGATACGCTGCGATTACCGTGTTTTGCCACTTTCAGGCCACAGGCTGCGGCAACGAATGCACTGGCCGTAGAAATGTTGATGCTGTTGCTGCCGTCGCCACCGGTGCCCACGATATCGGCAAACGCGTAATCCGGACGCGGGAAGGGGGCCGCATTTTCCAGCAGAGCCGTTGCCGCGCCAGCGATTTCGTTCGGGTGTTCTCCTCGCACTTTCATGCTGACCAGCGCCGCCGCTAACTGCTCCGGCTTGAGCTCTCCGCGTACCACCGCTGAAAACAGCTGGTGGCTCTCCTGCTGGCTCAGGGTCTGCGCCTGATACAGTTTCTCCAGAATCGGTTGCAGCGTGTTGGTCTGCTCCAGTTTCTGCAACGCCCATGCCAGCGTCTGTTCTAACAGACGCGCGCCCTGAGCGGTCAGAATGGATTCCGGATGGAACTGGAATCCGCAGACGCGATCCGCGTCGTGACGAACCGCCATCACCATGCCGTTGAAATGGGCATTAATGGTCAGTCCAGCCGGAATGTTACTGCCCACCAGCGAGTGGTAGCGCGCGACCGGTAAGGGGTTGGGCAGCCCGGCAAACATCGCCTGATTATCGTGCTCAATGCTGGAGGCTTTTCCATGCAGAATTTCCCCCGCCTGGCCAACATAACCGCCATACGCTTCAACAATCGCCTGATGCCCGAGGCAAATACCAATAATCGGCAGTTTGCCACGCATACGGGTCAGTAGTTCCGGCATGCAACCGGCTTCCGAGGGGGCCCCTGGCCCCGGCGACAGCATCAGGACCGGGTTTTTCATCGTGCCCAGGCGGTCAATCAAGGTTTGTGCAGGAACATGGTTGCGGTAAATCACCACATTGTGCCCGCTCGCACGCAGTTGATCGGCGAGGTTGTAAGTAAAGGAATCGATGTTATCGAGCAGCAGAATGTCGGCCATCAGAATGTCTCCTCGGCGTGATGCGCTTTAGCAATGGCGCGCAAAACAGCGCGGGCTTTATTACGGGTTTCATCGGCTTCAGACTGCGGGACGGAATCAAGTACCACACCGGCACCGGCCTGGACGGTAGCAATACCGTCCTCAACCCAGGCGGAACGAATGACGATACAGGTATCCAGATCGCCATGGGCGGTGAAGTAGCCCACCGCACCGCCATAGCTCCCACGACGTGAACCTTCGGCGTCGGCAATTAACTGCATGGCGCGTACTTTTGGCGCGCCGCTCAGGGTGCCCATATTCATACAGGCGCGATAGGCGTGCAGCACATCCAGGTCGTGGCGTAATTCACCCACCACGCGGGAGACGAGGTGCATGACGAAGGAGTAGCGGTCGACTTTTGTCAGGTCGGCAACGTAACGGCTGCCCGGGGTGCAGATGCGCGCCAGGTCATTACGGGCTAAATCCACCAGCATCAGGTGTTCAGACAGCTCTTTATGGTCGGTTCGCATGTCCAGTTCAATGCGGCTATCCAGGTCGCGATCCAGAGTGCCGTCGGCATGGCGCCCACGAGGACGGGTACCGGCAATAGGGTAGATCTCAATCTGACGTGAAGCGGCATCGTACTTCAGCGAGCTTTCCGGCGAGGCACCGAACAGGGCAAAATCGGCATCCTGCATAAAGAACATGTACGGGCTGGGGTTACTCTTTTTCAGCACTTCATATGCTGCCAGTGGAGAAGGGCACGGCAGGGTGAAGCGGCGGGACGGCACCACCTGGAAAATCTCACCTGCACGAATGGCTTTCTGCATCTGACGCACCACCGCACCGTATTCTTCATCGCTCTGATTACATGCAACACGCATGTTGGCAATGTTCTCGACAGGCAACGGCACCGGCGGCTCATTCAATTGCTGGCGCAACGTTTCAACACGCCGGGCAAGGCGCGCTTTCTCTTCCGGGTTCTCTGAGAAGACGCTGACCTGAATGCGGGTTTGCTGTTTCTGATGATCGATAACCAGTAAGCTTTCCGCCAGGTAGAAGCAGTAGTCCGGGCAGCGTCTGTCATGATTCAGCGCCGGTAAATCTTCGAAACCTGCTACCAGGTCATAGGCAAACAAACCGCCAAAGAACATGGCCTCGCGTTCATCTTCCGGCACATTGACCAGACCCTGGAGCAGACGGAAGGCATCAAAAACAGAAAGGGAACACAGGCGCGCATCTTCGTCTAACAGCGCACTCACTGGCGGGAAACGCAGCTCGCGGCCCGTTGGCTTGATGGTATTTTCCACACCGGCAGGGAGCGCAGCATCCAGCAGAGGCAGCAGTGACGCGCCATTGGCGCTCATTGCCTCGATGGTGACAGTGTCACCAAGCGCGGTGATGCGCAGCGCACTATCTACCAGCAGCAGGCTTTTGAGATCGTTTTTACTGTCGATGTCAGCCGATTCCAGCAGCAAGGTGGCGGGACGAGCGCCGCACAGTTGATGAAATAAGGCGGTCGGGTTCTCCCGATACAGGGCGTTGCTGGTCAGTAATTCGAGTGTCGGTTTGTGCGTTTGCATCATCGCTCTCATTTTTTTGTGTTCCATAAAAAAGCCCGCTCAAATGGCGGGCCAGGTATCGGTGTGCTGAATACGCACTGAGACACAGCCCGGATCAGGGAGTGCGCCACCAGCGGTTGTTGAGCAGAAAAGGCGTATTCATTAGCGATACCTCGTTGAGTGAACTTGCGTACTAGTTAACTGGTTCGTGAAGGGAATGTCAACCCTGATTTCAGAAAATCATCATGTAACGTTATGATAGCGTGAAAATTCAGATTCACCCTGTACTGGAGCCGTTTTTGAGCGACACGAATTACGCTATTATTCACGACCTGCACAGCCACACGCTCGCTTCGGATGGCCTGTTAAGCCCTGAGGCTTTGGTACACCGCGCCGTTGAAATGCGCGTTGGCACCCTGGCCATTACCGATCATGACACCACGGACGGCATTCCCGCAGCACAGGCAGAAATTGCCCGCGCCGGTTTGAACCTGCGTTTAATACCTGGCGTTGAGATTTCGACCGTTTGGGAGAATCACGAAATTCACATCGTGGGTCTGAACGTCGATATTACCCACCCGGTACTGCGCGAATTTCTTGCACAGCAGCATGAACTCCGCCAGTTACGCGCGCAGCTCATCGCTGAGCGCCTGGAAAAAGCGCACATCCCCGGTGCCTGGGAAGGCGCGCAACGCCTGGCTAAAGGCGCGGCGATAACTCGCGGCCACTACGCTCGCTTTCTGGTGGAAAGGGGCAAAGCCAACTCGGTGGCGGATGTCTTTAAAAAATATCTGGCACGTGGGAAAACCGGCTACGTTCCTCCGCAGTGGTGTACAATAGAACATGCTATTGAAGTTATTCATCATTCTGGCGGGACGGCGGTCCTGGCACATCCGGGCCGCTATGATTTATCCGCGAAATGGTTGAAAAGATTGCTGGCGCATTTTGCCCAAAGCGGCGGTGAGGCGATGGAAGTCGCCCAATGCCAGCAAGCTCCTAACGAACGTAAGCAGCTTGGCGAGTACGCCCGACAGTTCGGTCTTTTGGGTTCACAAGGGTCAGATTTTCACCAACCCTGCCCGTGGATTGAACTGGGACGCAAGCTCTGGCTTCCAGCGGAAGTGGAGGGCGTCTGGCTTAAATGGGAGCAGCCGCAACACGCTACAGAGAGGGAAGTATGAGTCAGTTTTTTTATATTCATCCGGATAACCCCCAGCCACGGTTGATTAACCAGGCGGTGGAGATTGTTCGTAAAGGTGGGGTCATCGTTTACCCGACCGACTCCGGCTATGCGCTGGGATGTAAAATTGAAGATAAAGGGGCGATGGAGCGTATTTGTCGCATCCGCCAGTTACCGGATGGGCACAATTTCACCCTGATGTGCCGCGACCTGTCCGAACTGTCTACCTATGCGTTTGTCGACAACGTGGCTTTCCGCCTGATCAAAAATAACACGCCGGGAAATTACACCTTTATTCTCAAAGGTACTAAGGAAGTCCCGCGTCGGTTATTACAAGATAAACGTAAGACGATCGGTCTGCGCGTGCCGTCGAACCCGATTGCGGTGGATTTACTTGAAGCACTGGGAGAGCCGATGTTGTCGACCTCGCTCATGCTGCCTGGCAGTGAATTTACCGAATCCGACCCGGACGAAATTAAAGATCGCCTGGAGAAAGTTGTCGAATTGATTATTCACGGCGGCTACCTCGGGCAGCAACCGACCACGGTAGTGGATCTGACAGACGATTCACCGGTGGTGATTCGTGAAGGCGTCGGCGACGTTAAGCCTTTCTTATAATCCTGCGAGTCGGTATACTACGCGGCCATTTCACAGGCGCTGCCGCGACCTGATGACCTTATTCGACGCCTGTGAAGGCGACACCCGAGGAAAGCTCTATGAGCGAGAAGTTACAGAAAGTGCTGGCGCGAGCTGGCCACGGCTCCCGCCGTGAAATCGAAACTATTATTGAAGCGGGCCGCGTGAGTGTTGACGGCAAAATTGCCACGCTTGGCGACCGCGTTGAAGTGACCCCGGCCCTGAAAATTCGTATCGACGGCCATCTTATTTCCGTGAAGGAATCCGTTGAGCAGATCTGCCGCGTGCTGGCGTACTACAAACCGGAAGGTGAACTCTGCACTCGCAACGATCCGGAAGGTCGCCCGACCGTGTTCGATCGTCTGCCAAAACTGCGCGGTGCGCGCTGGATTGCCGTTGGGCGTCTGGACGTGAACACCTGTGGCCTGTTGCTGTTCACCACCGACGGTGAGCTGGCTAACCGCCTGATGCACCCAAGCCGTGAAGTTGAGCGCGAATACGCGGTGCGCGTGTTTGGTCAGATTGATGAAGCGAAACTGCGCGATTTGGGTCGTGGCGTTCAGCTCGAAGATGGCCCGGCGGCGTTTAAAACCATCAAGTTCAGCGGTGGGGAAGGGATTAACCAGTGGTATAACGTCACCCTGACCGAAGGGCGTAACCGTGAGGTTCGTCGTCTGTGGGAAGCCGTTGGCGTGCAGGTAAGTCGCCTGATTCGCGTGCGCTACGGTGATATTCCACTGCCAAAAGGCCTGCCTCGTGGCGGCTACACTGAGCTGGATCTGGCACAAACCAACTATCTGCGTGAGCTGGTTGGACTGACGCCGGAAACCGCGTCGAAAGTGGCGGTTGAAAAAGATCGCCGCCGCATGAAGGCGAACCAGATTCGCCGTGCGGTGAAACGCCACACTCAGGTCACCAGTAGCCGTCAGGCACCTGGTGGTCGCCGTTCAAGCAGTCGCAATAACGGCAACGGACAATAAAAAAAGGGCGCAAGCCCTTTTTTTGTCTCTGACATCCGGTGAGATTCAGTAATCAATACCGATCTGCGCTTTAATACCCGCCTCAAACGCGTGTTTCACCGGGCGCAACTCGCTGACCGTATCGGCCAGTTCCAGAATATCCCGGTGGCAACCACGGCCGGTAATAATCACGGTTTGCGTTGACGGGCGATTTTCCAGAGCTTCAATTACCGACTCCAGCGGCAGATAATCGTACGCCACCATATAAGTCAGCTCATCCAGCAGTACCATATCCAGTGACGGATCGGCCAACATGCGCTTCGCGTGTTCCCAGACCGCCAGACAGGCTGCGGTGTCGCTCTCCTTATTTTGCGTTTCCCAGGTGAAACCGGTTGCCATCACCTGGAATTCAACCCCTAACGGTTCCAGCAGATTACGCTCACCGTTTGGCCATGTTCCTTTGATGAACTGTATAACGCCGACTTTTTTATTGTGTCCGACTGCGCGGGTGGCGGTACCAAACGCAGCAGTGGTTTTCCCCTTACCGTTGCCGGTAAAAACAATAATAATGCCGCGTTCATCCTGGGCGGCGGCGACGCGTGCATCCACCCTGTCTTTGACCCGTTGCTGGCGCTGTTGGTAACGTTCTTCACTCATTGCGATATCCCCGGTTTTCGCCCTGGTTGGGCGTCAAAGGTCATGCCTGTTTTACGGCGGCTGTCATCACCCATCAGCCACAAATATAACGGCATGATATCAGCCGGTGTTTTCAGTTTCTGCGGGTCTTCCGATGGAAACGCGTTTGCACGCATCCCCGTGCGCGTACCGCCAGGATTAATGCAATTGACCCGCAGCCGGTTTTGATACTCTTCCGCGAGAACCTGCATCATGCCTTCGGTAGCAAACTTTGAGGCTGCATAAGCACCCCAGTTTGCTCGTCCCTGACGGCCGACGCTGGATGAGGTAAAGACCAGTGAACCGCTTTCTGCCTTCAGTAATAAAGGAAGGAGGGCCTGGGTAAGATAAAAAGTGGCATTGACGTTCACCTGCATAACGGCATCCCAGACGTCAGGTTTTTGCGCGTCCATGGGACAAACGTCGCCTAGCATTCCTGCGTTGTGCAACACGCCGTCCAGGCGGGGATACTGGGCAGCAAGGCGCTCAGCAAGGGTATGGCAATCCTGCGGCGTACAGGTTGCAAGGTCGAGAAGATGCACGGCGGCTGACTGGCCACCCTCCCTGACAATCTGGTCTGCGACCAGGCGAAGTTTTTGCTCATTACGTCCAATCAAAATGAGACGGGCACCGTGACCGGCGTAGGTCAGCGCGGCCTCTTTACCGATGCCGTCACTGGCACCGGTGACCAGAATAATGTGGTTGCGTAGCAGGTCGCGTTGTGGCTGGTAATGCACAAGGACTCCTTGGTCTGCGCGGGGTTGGCTGATGTTGGGTTTATGCCTTAAACCGCCGCGTATTTCAATCAGTCTGGCGGAGGGTCCTTGCCAGAACAAAGTAAATGTTTTGAAAATATGCAGTTATCTGCGCTTAAGAAGGATCTGCAATGCAAGACGCGCTGAAAAGCCTCATGTACACTGGGAACGAACGTTAAGTGGCTGAACCAAGGTGGAAGCGTGGAATTACTGTCTGAATATGGTTTATTTTTGGCCAAAATTGCGACCATTGTCGTCGCGATAGCCGTTATTGCTATTCTCATTGTCAATCTGACACAGCGTAAACGTCAGCGGGGTGAATTACGCGTTACCCGGCTGAGCGAACAATATAAAGAAATGCAGGAAGAGATGTCTGTTGCGTTACTCGACGAGCAGCAGCAAAAACTCTGGCATAAAGCACAAAAGAAAAAAACCAGGCTTGAGGCAAAAGAAGCCAAAGCCCGGGCAAAACGCGGCGAGGTCACTCCCCTTACCAAACCTCGTGTCTTTGTGCTCGATTTCAAAGGCAGCATGGATGCCCATGAAGTGGGCGGATTGCGTGAAGAGATTACCGCCGTACTGACGCTCGCGAAAGCGGAGGACAGGGTGGTCGTGCGGCTGGAAAGTCCGGGCGGCGTCGTGCATGGTTATGGCCTGGCGGCCTCGCAACTGCAGCGTCTGCGTGACAGACAAATCCCGCTGACCGTTGCCGTAGACAAAGTAGCCGCCAGCGGCGGCTATATGATGGCCTGCGTTGCAGACACCATCGTGGCTGCACCGTTCGCCATTATTGGTTCAATCGGGGTGGTGGCGCAGATCCCGAACTTCAATCGTTTCCTGAAAAGCAAAGAGATTGATGTTGAACTGCATACTGCCGGGCAGTACAAGCGCACGTTAACCCTGCTTGGTGAAAACACCGAAGAAGGCCGGCAGAAATTCCGTGAGAGCCTGAATGAAACCCACGATTTGTTCAAAGGGTTTGTTCATCAGATGCGTCCGCAGCTTGATATTGAACAGGTCGCGACGGGTGAGCACTGGTACGGTACCCAGGCGCTGGAGAAAGGGCTAGTGGATGAGGTGGGTACCAGTGATGAACTGCTGCTGGCCCTATTCGAAAAGCATGAAGTGATTGGTCTGCGCTATCAACAGCGCAAAAAACTGCTGGACAGATTTACCGGCAGTGCGACAGAGAGTGTCGATAAGCTATTGATGCGCTGGTGGCAGCGCGGGCAAAAACCGCAGCTATAAACAAAAACGCGAGGTGAGAGCCTCGCGTTTTTTCTTAATCGATGAGCCGATACTTTTCAGACAGCTCATGGGCCAGATACTTGAACATGTTAAAGACAGCGGTGCTCTTTCCTGTTGGCAGCCCCTGCTCATCAAGATAATACTCGCCGCTAAAAACCAGAATTCCGTTGCGCTGTGTGACGCCCGTTGCCTCAATGCCCGACAGGGTATCTTCATGATCGCGAATCATTTGATTAGCCAGTTTCAGTAAAGACTGACGATCGATAGGTTGCGCTGAGTCTTGCATTTCGCTCCTCCTGAAAAATTTAACAAGTTTACGCCCCACACCGCGTGTGGGCAAATTTTCCCTGTCTGGGCAAGGAGTTTGAGGCAACGGTGAGGGTGGCGTGATTTGAAAATGCGTGCTAATAAAGTTGCTTAACAAATTTTATCAGGTACAGTGTGACGCTTTCGTCAATCTGGCAACAGAATTGCTTGACATTCGACCGCGAAATTGTCGTGCTGTATCGCAGGTTAGATAAAAAGCCTGCCGACTCAATCACCTGATAGCGATATGTTTTGCTTATGGTTGTAAAAACGGTTGATATCCATTGTCGCCGCCACTATATATTTGGCTCGTCGCCAGTGGAAGGTGAAGCAACGTGCGACGAATTCCTGGAAGAATTTTATTAGGTAAAGGTGAATATGGGTAAAGCTCTCGTCATCGTTGAGTCCCCGGCAAAAGCCAAAACGATCAATAAGTATCTGGGTAATGACTTCGTGGTGAAATCCAGCGTCGGTCATATCCGTGATTTGCCGACCAGTGGCTCAGCACCTAAAAAGAGCGCGGACTCAACCTCCGCCAAACCGGCTAAAAAGCCCAAAAAAGATGAGCGCGGTGCGCTTGTTAACCGCATGGGCATCGACCCATGGCACGGTTGGGATGCCCATTACGAAGTGCTCCCTGGCAAAGAGAAAGTGGTCTCTGAGCTGAAATCCTTAGCTGAAAAAGCTGACCATATCTATCTCGCAACCGACCTTGACCGCGAAGGGGAAGCCATCGCATGGCACCTGCGGGAAGTGATCGGCGGTGATGAATCACGCTACAGCCGCGTGGTGTTTAACGAAATTACCAAAAACGCCATTCGTCAGGCCTTTGAAAAGCCGGGCGAATTGAACATCGATCGTGTTAACGCTCAACAGGCGCGCCGTTTTATGGACCGCGTTGTGGGCTACATGGTCTCGCCACTGCTGTGGAAAAAAATTGCTCGCGGTCTTTCCGCCGGCCGCGTGCAGTCCGTTGCCGTGCGTCTGGTGGTGGAACGTGAACGTGAAATTAAAGCGTTTGTACCGGAAGAGTACTGGGAAGTCGATGCCAGTGCTACCACGCCGGGTGGCGATACGCTGCCGCTTGCGGTGACGCACGAAGGGGATAAACCCTTCCGTCCGGTTAATCGCGAGCAGACCATGGCGGCGGTCAGCCTGCTGGAAAAAGCGCGTTTCACGGTTGTGGATCGTGAAGATAAGCCAACCAGCAGCAAACCCGGTGCGCCTTTCATTACGTCCACACTGCAGCAGGCGGCAAGTACCCGTCTTGGCTTCGGCGTGAAGAAAACCATGATGATGGCTCAGCGACTGTACGAAGCGGGTTACATCACCTACATGCGTACCGACTCTACCAACCTGAGTCAGGACGCAGTCAGCATGGTGCGCGAGTACATCGGCGACAAATTCGGTAAAAAATACCTGCCGGAGAAGGCCAACCAGTACGCCAGCAAAGAGAACTCTCAGGAAGCGCACGAAGCGATTCGTCCTTCCGACGTGGCTGTTGAAGCTGACACGCTGAAAGATATGGAAACGGATGCGCAGAAACTGTACCAGCTTATCTGGCGTCAGTTTGTTGCCTGCCAGATGACCCCGGCACAGTATGACTCCACGACGATTACGGTGGGTGCTGGCGACTATCGTCTGAAAGCGCGTGGCCGTATTTTGCGCTTCGACGGCTGGACCAAAGTCATGCCAGCGCTGCGTAAAGGCGATGAAGATCGTACGTTACCGGCGGTCAATACCGGAGACGTGCTTTCGCTTATCGAGCTCACCCCGGCTCAGCACTTTACCAAACCGCCTGCGCGTTTTAGCGAAGCGTCACTGGTTAAAGAGCTGGAAAAACGTGGAATCGGGCGGCCGTCTACCTACGCGTCTATTATCTCGACCATTCAGGACCGCGGTTATGTGCGCGTTGAAAACCGTCGTTTCTATGCGGAAAAAATGGGTGAAATCGTCACCGACCGTTTGGAAGACAATTTCCGCGAGTTGATGAACTACGACTTTACCGCCCAGATGGAAGATCGCCTCGACCAGGTGGCCAACCATGAAGCGGAATGGAAAAAGGTGCTCGATAGCTTCTTTGGTGATTTTTCCCGCCAGCTCGACCAGGCGGAAAAAGATCCGGAAGAAGGCGGTATGCGTCCGAATCAGATGGTGCTGACCAGCATCGATTGCCCGACCTGTGGTCGCAAGATGGGTATTCGAACTGCCAGCACTGGCGTATTCCTGGGTTGCTCGGGTTATGCACTGTCGCCAAAAGAGCGCTGCAAAACCACCATTAACCTGGTGCCGGAAAATGAAGTGCTGAACGTCCTTGAAGGTGACGATGCCGAAACCAACGCCCTGCGTGCAAAACGCCGTTGTGGTAAGTGTGGTACGGCGATGGACAGCTATCTCATCGATCCTAAGCGTAAACTGCACGTCTGCGGTAATAACCCGACCTGTGATGGCTATGAAATCGAAGAGGGTGAGTTCCGCATCAAAGGGTACGATGGCCCTATCGTTGAATGTGAGAAATGTGGCTCTGAGATGCACCTGAGAATGGGGCGTTTTGGTAAGTACATGGCTTGTACCAACGACGACTGCAAGAACACACGCAAGATTCTGCGTAATGGGGAAGTGGCTCCGCCGAAAGAAGACCCGGTACCGTTGCCGGAACTGCCATGCGAGAAATCGGATGCGTATTTCGTCTTGCGTGACGGTGCTGCAGGGGTTTTCCTGGCGGCGAATACCTTCCCGAAATCGCGTGAAACGCGTGCGCCACTGGTGGAAGAGTTATATCGCTTCCGCGATCGTTTGCCAGAAAAGCTGCGCTATCTGGCCGATGCGCCACAGCAGGATGCAGACGGCAATAAAACCACTGTCCGCTTTAGCCGTAAAACCAAGCAGCAATATGTTGCTTCGGAAAAAGAGGGCAAAGCGACGGGCTGGTCGGCCTTCTTTATTGATGGCAAATGGACTGAAGCAAAAAAATAACGCCTGAAATTAACAGGTTAAATAAAGGGTCGGCTTGCCGGCCCTTTTTTATTTCGGTGTTATTATTTTTTATTCAAATCTATACATAGAAGATATAAATGTTATAGTGGTTATAGTAAAACCACTTTTTATTATGAAATCGTCTTAAGCGATTGTCTGTTTGCGCGAATTCGGATGGTCTTTCATGAAACTACAGCAACTCCGTTATATTGTTGAGGTGGTCAATCACAACCTCAATGTCTCCTCCACCGCCGAGGGCCTGTATACCTCGCAGCCGGGCATCAGTAAACAAGTGCGCATGCTGGAGGACGAGCTGGGTATTCAGATCTTCGCTCGCAGCGGCAAGCATTTGACGCAAGTTACCCCTGCCGGGCAGGAAATTATTCGTATCGCCCGCGAAGTGTTGTCCAAAGTGGATGCCATTAAATCCGTTGCTGGTGAGCATACCTGGCCGGATAAAGGCTCCCTCTACGTTGCCACCACCCACACCCAGGCGCGTTATGCACTGCCTAATGTGATCAAAGGCTTTATTGAGCGTTACCCGCGCGTCTCTTTGCATATGCATCAGGGCTCGCCGACGCAAATTGCCGAGGCCGTTTCCAAGGGAAATGCCGATTTCGCGATTGCCACTGAAGCCCTGCATCTGTATGACGATCTGGTGATGCTGCCATGCTATCACTGGAACCGCTCGATAGTCGTCACCCCGGATCATCCGCTGGCATCAAAGCAGTCAGTATCGATTGAAGAGTTAGCCCAGTACCCGCTGGTGACCTACACCTTTGGCTTCACCGGCCGTTCAGAACTCGATACCGCCTTTAACCGCGCCGGCCTTTCGCCACGCATCGTCTTTACCGCGACCGATGCCGACGTCATCAAAACCTACGTACGTCTGGGTCTGGGCGTTGGGGTGATAGCGAGCATGGCGGTTGACCCTGTCTCCGATCCTGACCTGGTTAAACTCGACGCGCAGGGTGTTTTCAGCCACAGCACAACCAAGATCGGTTTTCGTCGCAGCACGTTCCTGCGCAGTTATATGTATGATTTCATTCAGCGCTTTGCGCCTCACTTAACCCGCGATGTGGTTGATGCTGCGGTGGCCCTGCGCTCGAATGAAGATATTGAAGCGATGTTCAAAGATATTAAGCTTCCCGAGAAATAATCGCTTTTGGGGTATCTGTCCTCTGGAACAGATACCCATTACCCTTCCTTAAGTACAATTATCATTATCATTCACTTATTCCCATTCATACTTTCCCGCGATTGACTCCTCTGCAAAATGCATAATCAACCTAAAATTTGCGACAAACATAGAAACTAAAATGTCGCTTCGCAAATTTCATACTTCAATAATTTATTTCAGGTCAAAAGATTAAATTTTTCGTTAAAAAGAGTACGTAAATTCACTGGCTTTTCGGCTAAAGTTTCTTTAGGATTTGTCTCATCTCATGATTAATTGTACCTATTGTTGGTGCCGAAATGATAAGTGATGTCGATTGTACGAGGTTAGCAATGCCATCAGGAAGTGAAGAACCGCAAAGGGATCCGGCATTAAAGCGTAAGGCCTGGCTGGCGGTGTTTCTGGGCTCAGCCCTTTTCTGGGTTGTGGTGGCTTTCGTAATCTGGAAATTCTGGGGTTAAAATGGCGGTAACAGCTCAGACAGGCTCCGTTAAGCCACTGTGTCAGCGACATGACAAACCGCAAAACGCAAAACCACAATCAGAAAGCCCGGTTCCGGCGTCCTGGAAACTTACGCCGCAGCAGAAAGCGTTTATTGATAGCTTCGCAGAAGACGACGCATCGAAACAATAAATCATTATGAGAATAACCAGGAGAAACGCTCGGGTTATTCAGCTCTGTACTTATGTACTGTTAAATAAATACACCACAGCAAATAATGAGCTGCGTTATTACGCGGCGATGATGAATACTTTTTTGGTGTGAAATGATGAATAATCGCTGCTCTGTCAAATACTGGTCGTGGATGAGTGTCTTTTCTGTCTCCGTGTTGCTCTGGGGGCAACTTATCTGGGTCCTGTTACGCTAAATTTGAAAACCTCGCTGCGGCGGGGTTTTTTGTTTCTGTCTTCCGCCATCCTGCCACCCTCACGCGGTTTTGCCTCTTTTAGCGATTCGGGTTGTTATCAAAACGTTACGACATGTTTGTGTTATCTTTAATACAGACCCTGATAACAATCAGGGTTTCGCAATCCCTGAAATTAAGGAGGAGCTTATGTCGTTTACCCTACGCGAAGCCAGTAAGGACACGTTGCAGGCAGAGAATAAAACGTATCACTACTACAGCTTGCCACTGGCCGCAAAGGAACTTGGGGATATTGCGCGTCTACCCAAGTCACTTAAAGTTTTACTGGAAAACCTCCTGCGCTGGCAGGATGAAGAGTCAGTGACCGAAGAGGACATCCGGGCATTGGCCGGTTGGCTGAAATCCGCCCATGCGGACCGGGAAATTGCCTACCGTCCTGCGCGAGTCTTGATGCAAGACTTTACCGGTGTTCCTGCCGTGGTCGACCTTGCCGCCATGCGTGAGGCGGTAAAACGCCTCGGGGGTGACACCGCTAAAGTCAATCCTCTCTCTCCTGTCGACCTGGTCATTGACCACTCCGTTACCGTCGATCACTTTGGCGATGACGACGCGTTTGAAGAAAACGTGCGTCTGGAGATGGAACGTAATCATGAGCGCTACCTTTTCCTGAAATGGGGTCAGCAAGCGTTCAGTCGTTTTAGCGTGGTTCCACCTGGCACCGGCATCTGTCACCAGGTGAATCTGGAGTACCTGGGCAAAGCGGTGTGGAGCGAACTGCAGGATAAAGAGTGGGTAGCCTATCCGGACACGTTGGTCGGCACGGACTCGCACACCACCATGATTAACGGCCTTGGCGTACTGGGCTGGGGGGTAGGGGGGATCGAAGCGGAAGCCGCAATGTTGGGTCAACCGGTATCGATGCTCATCCCGGATGTCGTCGGTTTCAAGTTGAGCGGGAAATTACAGGAAGGGATCACTGCAACCGACCTGGTTTTAACCGTCACGCAGATGCTGCGTAAGCATGGGGTGGTGGGCAAATTTGTTGAGTTCTATGGCGACGGGCTGGATTCGCTGCCGCTTGCCGACAGGGCCACCATTGCAAACATGGCGCCGGAATACGGGGCAACCTGTGGATTTTTCCCCATCGACGGCGTCACGCTTGAGTATATGCGTCTTAGCGGGCGCAGCGAAGAGCAGGTCGCGTTAGTTGAAGCCTACGCGAAAGCGCAGGGCATGTGGCGTAATGCGGGCGATGAGCCGGTCTTCACCAGCACCCTTGAACTCAACATGAATGATGTAGAAGCGAGTCTTGCCGGGCCAAAACGTCCCCAGGACCGTGTCGCATTAGGTGAAGTCCCCCGCGCATTTGCTGCCAGTTCAGAACTTGAACTTAACACTGCCCAAAAGGATCGCAAGCCCGTTGAGTACACCTATAAAGGCCAAAAACACCAGCTACCTGATGGCGCAGTCGTTATTTCTGCCATTACTTCCTGTACCAATACATCAAACCCCAGTGTGTTAATGGCTGCGGGCCTGCTGGCGAAAAATGCGGTAAAAGCCGGTCTTAAACGTCAGCCCTGGGTGAAAGCGTCCCTCGCGCCTGGCTCGAAAGTCGTATCGGATTATCTTGCGCAGGCACGTTTAACACCGTATCTCGATGAGCTGGGCTTCAACCTGGTGGGCTACGGTTGTACGACCTGTATCGGTAACTCCGGTCCGCTCCCTGAACCTATAGAGCAGGCTATCAAACAAGGCGATTTGACCGTCGGCGCAGTGCTTTCCGGCAACCGTAACTTTGAAGGCCGTATCCATCCTCTGGTGAAAACCAATTGGCTTGCTTCACCGCCGCTGGTGGTGGCGTATGCCCTGGCCGGGAATATGAACATCAATCTGGCGACGGATCCACTGGGTCATGACCGTAAAGGCGATCCTGTGTATCTGAAAGATATCTGGCCTTCAAGCCGGGATATCGCCCGTGCGGTTGAGCAGGTTTCGACCGAGATGTTCCGCAAAGAATACGCGGAAGTGTTCGAAGGAACGGAGGAGTGGAAATCTATTCAGGTTGACCGCTCGGACACTTACGGTTGGCAGGATGACTCCACCTACATTCGTCTCTCGCCGTTCTTTGACGACATGATGGCGACGCCGAAGCCGGTGGAGGATATCCATGGTGCACGTATTCTCGCCATGCTCGGGGATTCTGTCACCACTGACCATATCTCGCCTGCGGGGAGTATTAAAGCCGACAGTCCGGCCGGTCGCTATCTGCAAAGCCATGGCGTGGAACGCGGTGATTTCAACTCCTACGGTTCACGTCGCGGTAATCATGAAGTGATGATGCGCGGAACCTTCGCCAACATCCGTATCCGCAATGAGATGGTGCCTGGTGTAGAAGGGGGCATGACGCGTCAGCTGCCAGGAGACGATGTGGTGTCGATTTATGATGCCGCCATGCGCTACCAGCAGCAGGGTACGCCACTCGCGGTCATTGCTGGCAAAGAGTACGGGTCGGGCTCCAGTCGTGACTGGGCGGCGAAAGGGCCGCGCCTGTTGGGTGTTCGGGTGGTTATCGCCGAGTCGTTTGAACGTATCCACCGCTCGAATCTGATTGGGATGGGGATCCTCCCCCTGGAATTCCCACAGGGTGTGACGCGGAAAACCTTAGGTTTAAGCGGAGAGGAGAAGCTGGACATTGCCAACCTCAATCAGCTTAAACCCGGCGCGACCATTCCGGTGACGCTGACGCGCGCAGACGGCACGCAGGAGGTCGTCGATTGCCGTTGCCGTATTGATACCTCAACGGAACTGACCTACTTCCAGAACGACGGTATCCTGCATTATGTAATTCGTAATATGTTGCATTAAGACCGTACTGGCCGTGGGAAATTACTCACGGCCAGCTTCGTCTTATTCGCTCAGTAAATGGCCCATCTTCGCCGCTTTGGTATCGAGGTAGTGCGCATTTTTCGGATTACGTCCAACAATTAATGGAACGCGCTCAATGATGTTGATGCCTGCTTCGGTCAGAATTTCAACTTTCTTGGGGTTATTGGTCAGCAGGCGCACCTCATCTACCCCAAGCAGTTTGAACATATCGGCACACAAGGTGAAGTCGCGCTCATCGGCGGCAAAGCCGAGCTGGTGATTCGCTTCGACGGTGTCATAACCCTGATCCTGCAGCGCATAAGCACGAATTTTGTTCAGTAAGCCGATATTTCGACCTTCCTGACGATGATAAAGCAGCACCCCGCGACCTTCTTCCGCAATATGGGTCAATGCCGCTTCGAGCTGGAATCCGCAATCACAGCGCAGACTAAAGAGCGCATCGCCCGTCAGACATTCAGAATGGACACGCGCCAGTACCGGCGTCTGCCCGGAAATATCCCCAAAAACCAGCGCAACGTGATCCTGCCCGGTTGCCAGTTCTTCAAAACCCACCATCAGGAAATCGCCCCACGGGGTCGGCAGTTTGGCTTCTGCCACGCGTTTAAGCTGCATGTGATTCTCCAGATTATATTGGCCGTTATTGGCAGCCTTATGTATTCCGCTATTTTGCCACAATGCGCTTTACATCACTAACCACCTGCTGACACATCGCTGATTAAACGCACAAATACGGCAGTTTAAACAGAAATGTTATTTTTCGGTTATTATTGTGGCTCGAACGAAAGGAGAGATCATGCGGGCGATTGCAAAACGTACCACGGCGGGTGCGGGAATATTAATGATCATGCCCATCGTGGTATGGGTTTCTGGTTGGCGCTGGCAGCCAGGCGCGAACACTGAATTCTTACGCGCCGCATACTGGATAACTGAAACGGTGACGCAGCCCTGGGGCATCATCACGCATGTTGCCCTGTTTGGCTGGTTCCTGTGGTGTCTGCGTTTTCGCCTGAAGGCGGCACTGGTGCTATTTGTGATTCTCGGTTGCGCTATTTTGGCCGGGCAGGGGGTCAAATCCTGGGTGAAAGATCGCGTGCAGGAGCCCCGTCCTTTTGTGCTGTGGCTGGAAAAGGCACACGATGTGAAAGCGGACGATTTTTATAGCCTCAAACGCAAGGATCGCGGCCACCTGGTGAAAGAACAACTCACCGATCAACAGAACGTTCCGCATTTTCTACGTAAACATTGGCAAAAAGAGACCGGTTTTGCGTTTCCCTCCGGCCACACCATGTTTGCAGCCAGTTGGGCACTGTTAGGCGTGGGATTATTGTGGCCCCGCCGACGCACATGGACAATCGCTCTGTTGCTGGCCTGGGCGACAGGGGTAATGGGTAGTCGTCTTGTGCTGGGCATGCACTGGCCACGCGATTTGGTGGTCGCCACGCTCATCTCCGCAATACTGGTCATTATTGCAACCTGGCTTGCGGAAAAGCTATGTGGACCTCTTACTCCGCCAACCGCAGAGAAACATGAAATAGCAGAAAGGGAGCAGGAGAGTTGAAATCTGTCATAATGCCCCTAAATCACTATGATGCATCACGCATTTCCGTTTCGCACCAGGCGCTAAAATGGTAGTTTATAAGGCTGGATGCAGTCGGTTGAATATAATTTACTCGCTCACAACCACATAACGGGAAGTAATGTGAAATATTTACTCATTTTCTTACTGGTCCTGGCGATTTTTGTCGTTTCCGTCACGCTGGGTGCCCAAAACGATCAACAGGTGACGTTCAACTATCTGCTCGCTCAGGGTGAATATCGGATCTCCACATTACTGGCAGTGCTCTTCGCAGCAGGCTTTGCCATTGGCTGGCTGATTTGTGGGCTGTTCTGGCTGCGCGTACGCGTCTCGCTGGCGCGTGCGGAGCGCAAGATTAAGCGTCTTGAGCAGAAGCTTGCCCCGGCTGCCGATGTCCAGGTACATACCGGTACCGCTGTGGTGAAGGAATAACCGTCTATGTTGGAGCTGTTGTTTCTGCTGCTACCCGTTGCCGCGGCCTATGGCTGGTACATGGGGCGCAGAAATGCTCAACAAAACAAGCAAGATGAGGCCAACCGGCTTTCACGTGATTACGTGGCCGGGGTAAACCTGCTGCTCAGTAACCAACAGGATAAAGCCGTCGACCTGTTCCTTGAGATGTTAAAAGAGGATACCGGCACCGTTGAAGCGCATCTGACACTCGGCAACCTCTTCCGCTCCAGAGGGGAGGTCGACAGAGCGATTCGTATCCATCAAACCTTGATGGAGAGCGCTTCCCTTTCCTATGACCAGCGTCTTCTCGCCGTACAGCAACTGGGCCGTGACTACATGGCAGCAGGGATGTATGACCGCGCGGAGGATATGTTCAACCAGTTGGTGGACGAAACCGATTTTCGTATCGGCGCCTTGCAACAGCTGTTGCAAATTTATCAGGCCACCAGTGAATGGCAAAAAGCCATTGATGTGGCGGAAAAGCTCGTCAAACTTGGCAAAGACAAACAGCGCGGTGAAATTGCCCATTTTTACTGTGAGCTGGCATTGCAGCAAATGGGCAATGATGAGCTTGATCGCGCCATGGCGTTGCTGAAAAAAGGCGCTGCCGCAGACAGAGACAGTCCGCGCGTGTCGATTATGATGGGACGCGTGCATATGGCCAAAGGGGAGTATGCCAAAGCGGAAGAGTGCCTGTTACGGGTAATTGACCAGGACAAAGAACTGGTCAGCGAAACGCTGGAAATGCTTCAGGTGTGCTATCAACATCTCGGCAAACATGACGAATGGGCGGCATTCCTCCAGCGTTGTGTGGAGGAGAATACCGGGGCTACGGCCGATTTGATGCTGGCCGAAATCATGGAGCAACGCGAAGGCCAGGACTCTGCGCAGGGCTATGTAACGCGTCAGCTACAGCGGCATCCAACGATGCGTGTGTTTCATAAGCTGATGGATTATCACCTTAATGAAGCGGAAGAAGGGCGCGCAAAAGAGAGCCTGATGGTGCTGCGTGAAATGGTCGGGGAGCAGATCCGTAGCAAGCCTCGCTACCGCTGCCATAAATGCGGATTTACCGCCTATACCATGTACTGGCATTGCCCGTCGTGTCGCGCATGGTCCACCGTTAAGCCCATCCGAGGTTTAGACGGCCAGTGATTTTTTAAAAACACTCATTTTAGTTACAACATACTGTCTGTTGTTCAAGGTTTTCCCCCACCTCCCTGCGCGCATCGTTAAGCAGGGTGTAATGGAACCTGTCATTTCGGTCTCCTCGCAGGTAGAATGCACGCCGTTTATTCATTGCGCCTGAGCGGGTGCCCTTATCTCAGAAGGTCTCACCATGACGACTACAGCTCCATCTGTTTCCCGCGCTAAAACGACCTCTCCGGTTGTTGTTGCCCTTGATTACGATAACCGCGACAACGCTCTCGCTTTTGTTGACCGCATCGATCCGCGCGATTGCCGCCTGAAAGTGGGCAAAGAGATGTTCACGCTTTTTGGCCCCAATCTGGTGCGCGACCTGCAACAACGCGGGTTTGATGTTTTCCTCGACCTGAAATTTCATGATATTCCTAATACCGCGGCCCATGCGGTAAAAGCGGCCGCCGATCTCGGGGTCTGGATGGTCAATGTGCACGCCTCCGGTGGCGCACGCATGATGACCGCGGCTAAAGAAGCCCTGGTGCCGTTTGGTAAAGATGCCCCCTTGCTGATTGCGGTCACCGTGTTAACCAGTATGGAAGCCAGCGATCTCGCCGGGCTGGGCATTACGGCCTCGCCGGCAGAGCATGCCGAGCGTCTGGCCTCATTAACCCAACAATGTGGCCTTGATGGCGTTGTGTGTTCAGCGCAAGAAGCAGTGCGCTTTAAAGATGCATTCGGCAAGTCATTCAAACTGGTGACCCCTGGCATCCGCCCGGCAGGCAGCGCGGCAGGCGATCAGCGTCGTATCATGACGCCCGAACAGGCGCTGGCGGCCGGTGTCGACTATATGGTTATCGGCCGTCCTGTCACCCAGTCCACCGAGCCGGCGCAGACTTTACGTGACATTAACGCCTCACTGGTGCGGAGCGCATAATGAGCGACAATAACAGCCGACTGGTTTACTCCACTGAATCCGGTCGCATCGCAGAAGAAAAAAAACCGACTGAACGTCCGAAAGGGGATGGCGTGGTGCGTATCCAGCGTCAGACCAGTGGTCGTAAAGGGAAAGGTGTTTGCCTGATAACCGGCATTGATGCTGATGATGCGACCCTTACGGCACTTGCCGCAGAGTTGAAAAAGAAGTGTGGCTGCGGTGGTGCGCTGAAAGAGGGTGTGATCGAAATTCAGGGTGACAAACGTGATTTACTGAAAACCTTGCTGGAAGCAAAAGGGATGAAGGTAAAACTGGCAGGCGGATAAACGCTGCGTTTGGGCAATAAAAAAAGGGCGACGTATATAACGTTACCCTTTTTTATTCATTGCTCAGACCTGTAACAAAAAAATTGTTATAAAAGTGTAGATGCCGTTCTGAATGAATTACTTACCAACCTGGTGACCAACAATACCACCAACGGCTGCACCACCTAATGTACCCAGCGTGCTACCGTCTGTTAAGACAGCACCGCCCAGTGCACCAGCGCCAGCGCCGATCGCCGTATTTCGATCACGTTTAGACCAGTGTCCGCACGCGCTCAGAGACATAGCGAGAGTAATTGCCAGCATAGCTGTAGCGACTTTTTTACTTGATAACATCATCATACTTTCTCCTGAATGAGTGATTCACGGAAAAGTGTTCTCTTTGAGTATAGCCGTTGTGGCGCCACCGAAAGACTTTCCGTCAAACCTTTGTTGCGCAGGTGTTGCTAATATCACGTGTGTGACTGTCACTTCCTGTTATATCGCTACAAATAATTTTACGTTTGAACCCACGAAGCGGCAGGGTAAAAAGTCTTAATTAAAAGGTCGGAATAATCTCAGATATGAAAGGGATAGCCCGCCGGGGCGAGCGTTGTCACTTAAGCAGAAACGGGGCACTCAACGAGATTGACCACCAGACCTGATTGTTGCAGTTGTGTATGCGCTTCGGCAGGCAGACGCGCATCGGTAATCACGCGATTGAAAGGGTTACCAGCACCGAGCGTATAGGGATGCACCGCACCGAATTTTGAGCTGTCGGTCAACACAATTGCCTCACAGCCCTTTTCCAGCACCGCGTTCACCACATCCGTGCGCATCATGTCACGCCCGGTAAATCCGGTTTCCTGCTGCCAGCCGTCAATACCAATGAAGGCCTTGCTGAAGTGCACTTGCTGGACGAACTGCCGGGTCAGCGGACCGACCATACTCTCGCTCTTCTTCTGAAAAATCCCGCCCAGAAGAATCACCTCACAAAGCGCATCCTTCAGCAGATGGGCGATATAGCTGCTGACGGTGATAATGGTTATATCCCGTTGTTCGCCGAGGCGGCGTGCGAGCAGGGCATTACAACTGCCGTTTTCGATAAAGACCGTTTCGCCTTCGCTGACCAGGGATGCGGCAAAATCAGCCAGTTCACGCTTCACGGTGTAGTTGTTCATCATTCGCGTTTCGACATCATCGCTGTCCAGTGGGACGGCATAACCATGTGTACGTCGCAGATAACTCTCTTTTTCGAGCGTATTGAGATCCTGGCGGATGGTGACTTCGGACACGCCGGTCATTTTTGCCAGATCTGAAACGCTCATCCGTCCTTTATCAATGACCGTCTGAAGAATACGTTGTTGTCGGGAATTCATAGGCACAACTTATAGCGTTAGTAGAATCAGGATTGAGGTCAGTCATATCAGTGAACCGCTACGAACACGCGATGATGAAAGAAGCGTAATTATACTTCCCAGGGAGTTTTAGGCGCTCCTGGAATGCCTTCCTGCCCGGCGCTTTCAACTTGCTGTAATTCCGCCTTGAGGATCTCCAGGTTACGAATGGCGGATGAGTAGTCACCGGCAACCAGAATATCCAGCACGGTATCGATCCGCCCGGTCAGCTGCTTTACGTCAATGTCGGCCATAGCTTCACCTTTATGTTTGAAAATTAACAAAATGAATGATGCAGAAAACAGTGTAAAAAGAGAAGCGGAAAAACGAAATCTCAAAATATTCTAAGCACCCATTATATATTCGCTAACTTACATTCTGCCCGGTTTGCGACTGGATTAGTCTTGCATTGCGCACTACGCGCTTTTATTTCCGGAGGATCCAGTCTATGACAGTTATCAACCAGGCTACGTGCAAAATTTTTACCGACACTGAACGTTTTACGCAACTTTCCTGCTATTACGAAGAAGAGCGCCGCACTGTATGGATGATGTTGCGAGCGCAGCCCCGACCCTGTTTTAGCCACGTGTTAATTGAAGAGATCATGAATGCCTCCTGGCTCGTTCGTCAGGCAGGATTCGCGGTCGATTTCTGGGTTACGGGTTCACTGGTCCCCGGAATGTACAATACCGGCGGGGATTTAGGTTTTTTCGTTGAGTGCATCCAGAATGGACGACGTGAAGCCCTGCGCGCCTATGCACGTGCGTGCGTGGATTGCGTTCATGCCGCCTCACGCGGGTTTGATACCGGCGCCATTTCCCTGGCGATGGTCGAGGGAAGCGCGCTCGGTGGTGGATTTGAAGCGGCGCTGGCGCATCATTTTGTTCTGGCACAACGCGATGCCCGTCTCGGCTTCCCTGAAATAGCGTTTAATCTCTTTCCTGGCATGGGTGGTTATTCGCTGGTGGCCCGTCGCTCGGGAATGAAACTGGCTGAAGAACTTATCTATAAAGGTGAGTCGCATACGGCCGAATGGTATGAGCAACATGGGCTGGTGGATCAACTGTTTGAGCCAGGCCAGGGTTATCTGGCGGTTCGCACGTTCATTGATACGTTGCAGCCCAGGCTCAACGGCATACGCGCTATGTTGCGTGCACGCCAGCGTGTTATGCAACTGCCGCGCAGTGAATTAATGGACATCACCGAAGATTGGGTGGATGCCGCATTCTGTCTTGAGCCTAAAGACATTGCCTATATGGAACGTCTGGTTCAGTTACAGAACCGGCATGCCGCGACCAGTATGAGCAAAGCCAGTTGATTTATTTGCGTGACAGATAGCGTTTATACCATCGCTCGAAAACGGCAGCGGGCATGGGCTTAGCAAAAAGAAATCCTTGTCGTTCATTGACGCCGTTCTTGGTGAGAAAGGCGTCTTCTTTCGCGCTTTCAACCCCTTCGGCAATCACCTGTAAATTTAGCGCCTGTGCGACCGCAACAATCGCACGCACCAGCGACTGCGATACCGACTGTTTATGGATGTCTTTGACGAATGACTGGTCGAGTTTGATGGCGTCAATCGGGAAACGGGCCAGTTGCGAAAGTGAAGAGTAGCCGGTGCCAAAATCATCAAGGTGCACTTGTGAACCCAGTTTGCTGAACTGTTGGATGACGGACAACGCTAAATCTTCGTTCTCAATCAGGCAGCTTTCCGTTAATTCAACATCAATCGGGCAGTATTCAAAATTGAGATCGCTTAAGGCCTGCTTAAGGTCGCTGAAAATAGTCTGGTCGGCTAACTGGCGGGCTGAGACGTTGACCGCCACACGCAGATTGATGCCTTTGTCGCGCCACTTCGCCACCTGTCTGACCACATCCAGCATGACCCAACGCCCGAGTGGGACGATAAGACCGGATTCTTCCGCATAAGCAATAAAATCAAGGGGAGGAATTAAGCCTCGCTCGGGGGATTGCCAGCGCACCAGCGCTTCCAGGCTACGTACTTCGCCGCGCCAGGTCACTTTAGGCTGATAGTGAATCACCAGTTGGTCCTTTTCGAGTGCCTTGCGCAGGTTGGTATCCAGCCACAAATATTCGAAGACGCGCTGATTCATTTCCGGCGTGAAGACACAAAACTTACCACGGCCATTCTCTTTAGCGATATACATGGCGGTATCGGCATTACGAATAAGGCTTTCGCGATCGTTTCCATGCTGAGGGGCAAGGGAGATCCCCAGCGAACAGCCAGAGTAGACCTCAATCAGGCCGATGCGGAATGGTTGACGCAGGCGCGTAATAATCCGCGAGGCCATCGCCTCTAACGCGCTCTGAGACGAATTCGTCGCCAGGACGAGAAACTCATCACCGCCCAGTCTTGCCAGCACCTGACCTTCATCCAGACAGCTTAAAATGGCCAGTGCCACCGCCTGCAAAAGCTGATCGCCAAACATATGACCATAGGCATCATTCACCTTTTTAAAATTATCCAGATCAAGGTAGACGATACCTATTTGCGTATCGCCACGATTCTCAATGGCATTGCTGATTAATTCGTGAATAGCATTGCGATTGGGAAGACCGGTAATCGTGTCGGTATTAGCTAAAACACGCAGACGTTCCTGCGCCCGTCTTTCTTCCGTAATATCGGTACCCGAACAAATGAGAAAAATTTCATTTTTCCCACTGCCGCTATGTACGAATTTATTGCGAAACAAAAAAAGGCGTTGCCCTTTTCGGGTTTTAATCCAGCGCTCAACTTCATAAGACGCGCCGTTGCGAAAGAATTCAGAGATATTCTGCCGCGATGCTGCGGCCTCTTGCTGACTCATAAAAAGTGTGAAGACATTTTGTCCGATGACTTCATGCTCTTTCAGCCCCGTATATTCTTCACATAAACGGTTAAAGCGTTGAATTCTGCCATTACGATCAACAATAACGATGACCGAGTTCGCTTCGGAAACCACCTGTTCAGCAAAAGAGAGCCCTTGCACCAGATCGCGGGCAACAGAAGTGGTATCGTTCCAGGCAGAGGCAGTGCCTGCCCATTCCTGTTTATTGATTTTTCGCCCGACGAGATGCACGGGGACATCATCACCAAACAAAGACAGATGCATCGTCAGGCTTGAGGTAATCACCGTCAGCTGGCGCAGTAGTGACGCTTGATCATCACTGAGCGTAACCACCTGACTGACATCCGAATCTTCATCAGGGGCAAAGTGCAGGGCGTTACTGTCTGCACTCAGGCGCCAGAAGGGGCTGTAAGAGCCCAAATAACGAAACAGTAAGTTCTGTTCCTGCGAGTCTTTCATGCTATCTCCCAACCCACCAAAAAGCGCAACGGATACGTATCAAGGACGGAACAATCATCAGTACATAAGGGGGAACCAGGGGAAAACGTATTTTTGCTTACTGTCTGATAATAAAACGACTTCTGTTTAAAAATATAGCGGGTGCGTAAAATTTGCATAGCAAATCACTGACGTCGCGCGCAGTTATTTTTAAGTGTGGCGGGTTTACACAATTTGTGGGGGAATAAAAGAGGAAATGCTCGTGGAATCGCATCCATAAATTACGCCCCCCCAGAATCCAGGGGGGCGAATCAGATAATAATCAAACGGCAGGACGAGCAATAACGCTACGTGTTTCCATTCGCACTTCGGCAATGGTCACATCAATAACGTCAGTCACTTTATAAACGGCTTCACCTTTGATCTGTACGGTGCCTGTTTCCTGACTGCACACCAGTTCATCACGCACGGCATGAATGAAAGGAGCGGGAATAAACGCCACGGCGCCATTATCAACCAAACGCACACGCATTCCACCACGACTAATGTCGATGATTTCCGCGGCGAAGCGGGCATCTGTACCGGCTTTATCCTGCAGATAACGTGCGTACAGCCAGTCACCGACATCACGCTCCGCCATACGGTTCAGACGACGACGCTCGGTCATCTGCACCGTGGTATCCGCCTGCGGACGCGCAATGGATTCACCCTTGATGATGGCTTTCAACAACCGATGGTTGATCATGTCGCCATACTTACGAATCGGCGAGGTCCAGGTGGCATAGGCTTCGAGGCCAAGGCCAAAGTGCGGGCCGGGATCAATGCTGATTTCTGCGAACGACTGGAAACGACGAATACGACTATCGAGGAAACCAGAAGGCTGCGCATCCAGCTCACGGCGAAGCTTGCAGAAGCCTGCCAGAGTCAGCACCTCTTCGGCATCAACATGCATGCCATGGGTTTTCAACAACGCAGCCAGCTGTTCGCTGCTGGCGGGGTCGAAGCCCATATGAACGTTGTAAACACCGAAACCGAGTGTGTCACGCAGAACACGTGCCGCGCAGATGTTTGCCGCGATCATTGACTCTTCGACGATACGGTTAGCAATGCGGCGGGGTTCCGCCACAATATCCAGCACTTCGCCTTTTTCGCCGAGAATGAAGCGGTAATCAGGGCGGTCTTTAAACACCAGTGCGTGAGTTTGACGCCACTGCGCGCGAGCCAGACAAACACGCTGCAGCAGGCGAATCTGTTGAGCGATGGCATCGCTCGGCGGCTGCCAGGCGCCGTTATTTTCCAGCCAGTCAGACACATCGTCGTAAGCCAGTTTGGCTTTCGATGTGATGGTTGCGGCAAAGAAGGTGATGTCGTCTTCAATGCTGCCTTCGTTGTCGATGGTCATGCGGCAGGCCAGGACCGGGCGGACTTCGTTCGCCCGCAGGGAACAGAGATCATCAGACAACTCACGCGGCAACATCGGAATGTTGAAGCCTGGGAGATAGTTGGTGAAGGCCCGAATTTTAGCATGGTTGTCGATGTCGCTGCCTTCAGCAATCCAGGCTGTCGGGTCCGCGATAGCGACGGTCAGTTGCAGTTTGCCGTCGGCACGCTCTTCAACATAAAGCGCATCATCCATATCTTCGGTGCTGGCACTGTCGATGGTCACAAAATCCAGTGCGGTAAGATCGGTGCGTTGCAGACCTTCATCTAACAACTGCGTGGCGACGCCATTCGGTGCTTCTTTTTCAAGGTTGTGACGCGCCAGGGTCACCCACCAGGGAACAAAATGATCGTCGCCGAAGGTAATGAATTGGGTCAGTTCTGCGTAGAACGTCCGATCGCCCTTCAGCGGATGACGACGCATTTCAGCCACGGCCCAGTCACCCTCTTTAAAATCATGGGTAACACTACGGTCTGCGCGGCAAGGAATGACGTCTTTAATCAGCGGATGATCGGGAACGATAGTAAGGCGGTCATCTTTACGCTGAATTCTGCCGACGAAACGCGACAGGAAGGGTTCAACCAGCTCTTCCGGCTCTGCGGATTCCCGGTCTTTTTCAGTATGAATAACGGCGATAATACGATCGCCATGCATCACTTTTTTCATTTGCGGCGGTGGAATGAAATAGCTTTTTTGCCCATCGACTTCGAGGAAACCAAAGCCTTTTTCCGTGGCTTTCACGACACCTTCCGCACGAGGTGTTTGGGAATGAAGTTGCTGTTTTAGCTGCGCGAGCAGCGGGTTATCCTGAAACATAGTTTTCTATTTTCGTGGCTGAAAGAGCGGCTGACAGTTTTACGCGAATCCGGGGGTGGCAGCAAGCGCTCTTTGGGCAAAATACCCTGCGAACGCTATGCTTTTAGCCACCGGCTTTGAGAAACCGTCAGGCCACATCCCCCAGCGCAATTTTAAGGCGATTAAGCCAACCACATAAGGCACACCAGGCCACCAGACCGATCGCCCCAGGCGCGGCAAAGCCCAGTGCCAGAAGAGACGAAAATTGCGTGGTGCTAAAGCGATCGGGCGCACAAGTCAGGACCTGCACAATCTCCGCCAGGGTTCCTTCTTTAGCTCGGGTTTGCCCAAGTCTTTTTAGCACGCGCTCGCCATTACGCACGGCTTCGGCCAGTTCATCGGAGCCGATCCACTGCTGCCAGCTTTCATTGAAGCAGTGCACACTGCCATTAATTCTCGCACTATAAAGCGCAATCAGCCCGGCCACCTCGTCATCGAGGATTTCTGCGCGCGCGCCGCTGTAGATTTCTCCCAAGGCATCAAGCACGGGAGACTCGTGAGCCAGCACCGGCGCGAGCAGACGAAATGCTTTAAGGGGTTGCCAGGCGGCAAGCGACTCAAGCTGGCGCGTGCTGGCAATACGCTGGTCGACGCCCTCAATCCCGGCAGTCCACTGGCCTTGAGGTTCGGAAAATTTAGGCGCTGCGGCTTCTTGCTGCATTCCCATGCCGGGGATCAGGCGTACCGGCTGCCCGTTCATCGCCTGGAAACCTGCCACCGTACGCGCCTGGAATCCGACATAGCCAATGATTTGTGACATCAGGATGATGTCGTATTCGGTCAGACCAACATCCTCAAGCTGCTGGCGAGCGCGTGCGTCAATCACGTCCGGCGAAGCGGCAAGCTGGCGGGCATATTGGGTAATCTGCGCCAGGCGTCGATTGCTCTCACGCGAGGAATCGGGGCCGGGTAGCGGGGCGAGTCGGGCTGCATAGTGATTGCACAGCCGCTGAACGCCATACACCTGAGCCACGGTGAGCGCCGTGCTCAGCCTGTCATAGTTACTCAGGGTACGCAGGCGATTGACCGTGACCCGTTGGGGAAAAAGCAAGCCATAGAGTTTTCTTGCCGGCAGTAGCCAGCGACGACACGCCTCAATCACATCGGCCGGTAATGAAAGATCGAGCAGAAAGTGATCCTCTACGCGTGCGGCTTCCGGCACGAGAGGTAACGTCTGATGCTGACGTGCGCTCGACTGCGTTTCATGATACCAGTGGCTTTTGCCGGAAAAACGGCGTTGTTCCATGGTCGTTCCTTGTCTGAAAGTGGCGATCCGGACACGTCGTTACACAGATACGCCGGATCTTTTTCGCTGCTTTATCCTGGCGTAAGCGGGGAGGGGGATGAAAGATTGTTAGGTGATAATAAATATCAGAAAGGCATATACCCGTCATATTTTGAGCGGAGGATGCATGCGCTTGCCGCCGCGATGCAATCTTAGGATTGAGGGTAAAGAAATGCCCCCCAGGATTGGGGGGCATGGAAGATTATTTCAATTCCAGTTCGTTCATTGCGGCGATGCTGAAACCGCCGTCAACGTGGACCACTTCACCGGAAATACCTGCGGACAGGTCAGAACACAGGAAGGCTGCGGAGTTACCCACATCTTCAATGGTGACGGTACGACGAATCGGGGTAACCGCTTCGCAGTGTGCCAGCATTTTACGGAAGTCTTTGATGCCGGAAGCCGCCAGAGTACGGATGGGACCTGCAGAAATACCGTTAACGCGAATCCCTTCAGGACCCATTGCGTTCGCCATGTAGCGGACGTTAGCTTCCAGTGAAGCTTTAGCCAGACCCATCACGTTGTAGTTCGGGATAGCGCGCTCAGCACCCAGGTAAGACAGGGTCAGCAGGGCAGAACCCGGATTCAGCATGGCACGGCAGGATTTAGCCAGCGCAACAAAGCTGTAAGAGCTGATGTCGTGAGCGATTTTGAAGCCGTCACGGGTGACTGCATTCACATAGTCGCCGTCCAGCTGGTCGCCCGGTGCGAAGCCGATGGAGTGAACAAAGCCATCAAATTTCGGCCAGACTCTAACCAGTTCGCTGAACAGGTTTTCGATGCTGTCATCTTCCGCAACGTCACATGGCAGCACGATGCTGGAACCCAGTTGAGCGGCAAACTCTTCGACACGGCCTTTCAGTTTGTCGTTCTGATAGGTGAACGCCAGCTCAGCGCCTTCGCGGTGCATTGCTTGCGCGATACCGTAGGCGATGGAAAGTTTGCTGGCAACGCCCGTTACCAGAATGCGCTTACCGGTAAGAAAACCCATAGCTTTTAATCCTTATAGTCATTGCTTTTATTTACTTTAACAATCAAGAGGTTACGATTGCCATTTCAACATAAATCAAAACGAAACCGAATTATCCCAGCAGCCGCTGCCACTGTCACGTTTTTTCCGTGAGAGTACGGTGCTACCTCAGCGAATGCAGAAAGAGTCAGTAACCGTTCGATACAGCAAAAGTATATCACCAGAGTATCATTCCGGGTCATCCAACCAGCGGGAAATGGGATGCGGCGTACAGTTAATCAAACGATACATTATCAGTCTTAACACGACCTAATTTTAAGGAAAGGATCATAAATGCGCACAGGGATAAGTGCTATAGATTGAGAAGATCTAATATCTTTTCTTGGTGAATTATTGTCGTATGTTAATCGCCATATGAATTGAGCTAAGGAGAGCGCGATGTGGCGATACGGTATTATTTTTTTTCTGATTAGTACTAACGCATGGGCAACAGCAATTAATTGCTCAAAAACAACCAGGAATATCTATAACTTTACATTACCCTCAACCGTATCATTGGATCATGTTACGGCTGGCTTATCAGGCAATACGGCTGAATACAGAAAATTATACACCTGGGATTATTCGCAAGGGGCCACGGCATCGATAAACTGTTCATCATCGCCTACGGGTAGAAGCCTTAGGATTGTTCAATATGTTACATCAAACCATGGCGACCCGGTTTATTATAATAGTGAATGGATTTTTCCAACCAATGTAAATGGGATTGGTCTGTCTTTTTTGGAACGAAGATATAACAATCAAACTATAGGTGACATGGATAAACCACTATGGGAGGATAATAACTATAAGGTAACAAACTATATGCAAAATTCTTCATTGGGAACGCGCATTACGTTATGGAAAATCCCCGGCATGGTAGGGGCGGCGGATAATGGCTTATTCAAAATCGAAGGTTTCAAAGTTATTCATGCTCTGCAACTAGTGAACTCAAGCGATAGTTTTTCCAGCCTTCCGTCAGATCAATCCAGTTATCCAATGCCACGCAGCTATACGATAAACGCCGCAACTATCAGTGGGTCTATCACCTTTGTCCCCGGCACCTGCAACTTCATTAATAAAACCGTGCAAATGGGTTCCCATGCCCGTTCGGTTATCGGCAACAGTTCTCCCTGGGTGAATGCCAGCTTCACCCTCAACTGCCCGGAAGCATGGGGATATGGCATGACCGCAACGATGTCAAAGGATACTAACAATACCATTAAAAGCCGCAGCGCCAATACCGCCACAAAAGGCATCATCGTCACCGTGATCCCCCGTTACGACATTATTGACAGCGCGCGTGGTGTTATCGGTTTGAAACCCGGGGGCGCCGAAGGCTACGGTATTCAACTGGCGTGGGGGGGCGCCTCCTCACTGCCTGCGGGCGATCCAGCGAGGCCGGTATTATTCGGCCAGTCGCAGGTGGTGTCGGATGAGAACTTTGGCACCAGCGGAAACACTTACACACGAGAAATCAACATGGCGGCCCGATACCTGCGCACAACGGGTACGGTAAAAGGTGGCAAAGCCGATTCCGCTATCGAAATCCTCGCCAGTTATAACTGAGCCTTAAACGAGGCGGCAGAATGGACTGTAGCTTCGTTAACTGACTCAGATCGCGTTGAACTAAATTATTTGTAATCTGAATTCGTTACAAATTATTATTTGTGTTAATAATGGTTATTATTAGATCTCTCTATAAATCATCGCAATTTTCACAATAGAATATCATTCCAGGTTGACCTGATATACTATAACCCCTAATGCATTTAAATACTCTCGCTGCGCAAGAGAGCCAAATACCTGGCTGTGAATATTTTCACTAGTCAATGGAGCTCTATTTCTTAAAGGAGTGATTGTTAATTCCCTATAATTGAAATTTATTGTTTGAGTTAACAACGCGCGAGCTCGTCGCACTTTTCGGGAAAATAATATTTTTTCTTAGATAATCTATCGTATATTTTTTAAGGGGTGAGGAAGTCAAGGAGTGAACGATGAAACAGTGGAAAATCTTTATAACGCCCATCTCTTTTCTTTTTTGTATTAATCTGTATGCAGGTGAACTGGATGTCACGGTGGCTAATCCGCCGGAAAATGCGTATTTTATAGCAAATATAAAAAATAAAATTACACTGGGTAATACTATCCCAATGTGTTCAATGATAGGGGGTACAGGTAATTTTTTACTGAAAGTAAACTCAGTCAATTCCAATGGGCGCAACGGTGTATATTATCTTGCAATTCAGAATAGCGAAGTAACGGCGCAGGAAGTGTGTGCAGGTGAATATACAAATTATAAGATTTATAAAACGAATGTCGATGGCATAGGCGTGTCCTACAATGATGCTGACGGTCCCTCAGAATCTTATGGGAAACCGATCGCACTTTGGCCTCAACTCACCCGGAAATTCAGTCGCTCGGGTTCGGCGATGGGGGTTGGTATGCATGTGGATATGCGGTTATGGCGTTATTCCTCCACCGCTAATACTCTCCCTTTTGGCGTGTATGATGTGACAGGATTGACGGTAATTCAGGGGATCGGGCCAGCATCCGGTGATACGTTAAATGAATGCAACACTGAAAAACTTGTCGCATCGGATACCACAATCTGCCTTACCGACAGACGAACCCCCAAAGTCGTTGCTTCGCTCTACTCCAGCACCTGCGAATTCGTCAATGCCTCAAAAACAGTCCAAATGGGCACACACAATATGCATTCCAGTACCGCACAGGGGACAGGCACCCCGTGGGTGGATGCCAGTTTCCAGCTCCGCTGTTCTAATGCCTGGGGGTACGGAGCGGACACCACCGACCTGAACAACCTTACAAAAAATAACACCGTCAAGGTGACGGTTCACCCGCTGGACGGGTTCAGTAATGCAAACCAAGGCATCATCAAGCTCGATGGATCAGGAGCGCAGGGGGTAGGCGTGCAACTTGCCTGGGGCGATTACAGCACTCAGGGCACCACACCAGGCAACCCGGTCAAACTGGACACCCCGACGGATGCGAATACCCTGAGCAGTAATTTTGCCGCCGGTCCTTATGCCATCGGCGGTAATGCCGTTTCGGGTGACGGTTCGATTAAAATGGCAGCCAGGTTCATCCGCACCTCCGGCACCTTTTCGCCCGGCCCGGCAAAAGCCAAAGTTGAGATTCTGGCGAATTACCAGTAATGCCTTGAAGGTAGTTACCAACGCAGCAGGTCGATAACTACCGCTTACCCTCTCAGCGATCCTGCCGCCAGGCATCTGCGGTCAATGCTTCACCAAAATGGCCGGCAATCAGGCGCTTTGTTAAATCATGTAGCGGGGAGGCCAGAACGCTCGCGGTGCTGCCGCGCTCGACCACTTCGCCCTGATGCATCACCAGAACCTGGTCGCTGATGTGTTTCATCATGCCAATATGCTGGGTCACATAAATATAAGCGATACCCTGTTTTTCCTGTAATTCCAGCATCAGGTTAATCAGTTGCGAGCGCATCGACATATCCAGCGAGGCCAGCGCTTCGTCAGCAATAATGACTTTGGGCCGCAGAATCAACGCCCTCGCCAGCCCCAGACGCTGTTTCTGCCCTGGGGCAAACATGTAAGGGTAATAGCTGGCATGATCCGGCAACAACCCGACCATCCGCAGCGTCTCGTAGATGCGCTTTTGCCGCGCCTCCGGCTCAAGATCGGTATTCAGCCGCAGGGGAAAGTCGAGAATCTGGGAGATACGCTGACGCGGGTTTAGCGACGTTGACGGGTCCTGGAAAATCATGCGAATACGCTGGCTGCGAAACGAATAGTCGCCATAGTTCAGGGGATGATCGTCAATCAGCAATTCACCGGTTGTCGGCTCCGTCATTCCCGCTAACATTTTTGCCAGCGTCGATTTACCGGAACCGTTCTCACCAATAATCGCCAACGTCTGTTTTTCCCGCAGGGTAAAGCTTAGCGGCTTCACCGCTTCCACGGTCTGCTGGCGGAACCAACCGGTGCGGTAGCGAAAGGTCTTACTCAGGTTACGTACTTCGAGCAGGGTTTCGACCATCTCACTCTCTCTCCATATTCAGCGGGAAATGACAGGCATACAGATGGTTTTTGGCACCCGACAGCAGCGGCCTTTCAATACATTTGCGCTGCGCATAAGGGCAGCGCGGCCCGAGGCGACAGCCAATCGGCAGTTGCTCAAGCAGGGGGATCGCCCCCGGCATAGTATTTAACCGACTTTTATGCGGCATGGCGCTGCCAAAGTCAGGGATCGCGCGGATCAGCGCCTGGGTGTAAGGGTGATGCGGCGTGGTCACTAGCTCCTCACTCGGCGCGGTTTCCACCGTCTGACCGCAGTACATGACGTTAATGCGGTCAGCCCATTTGCTCAGCATCTGCAGATCGTGGCTGATGAGCAAAATAGTGGTGTTGTTATTTTGATTGAGCCGGGTGAGCAGGCGGAAAATCTGCGCCTGGGTAGTGGGCTCCATCGCATTGGTCGGTTCATCAGCGATGAGCAAACGCGGCTGGTTCGCCAGCGCGATGGCAATCATCACCTTCTGGCACTCGCCGTCGGTGAGCTCATAAGGAAAGCTGCGCATTGCGTCTTTGTGATCTTTAATTCCCACGCGGTGCAGAAGCTCAATCGCGCGGCGTTTACGCCAGCCGAAACGCTGGAAAAAAGTGCCTTTCCAGGTCCAGCCCGGAATATTTTGCATCAGCTGCTTGCCTATGCGCTCAGACGGATCGAGACAGGACTGCGGCTCCTGGAAAATCATCGACACGTTATGACCCAGCAGTTTACGTCGCTCACGGGCCGAGAGGCGCATCAGGTCAATATCGTCAAAGCGCATACGATCGGCGGTCACGCGCCAGTTTTCTTTGCTGACGCCGCAGATGGCCTTCGCGATCAAACTCTTGCCTGAGCCAGACTCACCCACCAGCCCGCGAATTTCACCTTCCGCCAGCGTCAGACTGACCCGGTCAACGGCTTTGACCCACTCTTCACCGGTTTTCACTTCGATGGTGAGATTACGTATATCCAGCAGCGGCATTATTCCACCCCCGCATTAATGGCGCGGCGAATGCCATCGCCCAACAGATTCACTAATAACACACTCAACATAATGGACGCGCCGGGTAGCATTACAGTCCAGGGGGCAACATAGATCAGTTCAAGGGCATCGCCCAGCATCGCCCCCCATTCGGGTGAGGGGAGTTGTGCGCCCAGGTCGAGAAAGCCGAGGGCGGCGATATCGAGAATGGCAACCGACAGTGAGCGGGTCATCTCCGTAACCAGCCCGGACGTCATATTAGGCAGCACCGCAAACCACAATATATTCAGCGTGGAGGCGCCATCAAGTCGGGCGGCAATCACGTACTCTTTTTCCAGTTCGTCATGCACCATGCTGTATACCGAACGTACCATACGCGGCAAGATTGCCAGCCAGACGGCGAACATCGCATGGGACAAATGCGGTCCGGCGAAGGCAACCACAATAATGGCCAGCAGCAACGACGGAATCGACAGCAAGGTATCCAGAATGTGGTTAAGCACGGCAGAACGCAGGCCATGCGTGGCACCGGCAATCACCCCGAGCAACAAGCCGAAAACGGCGGCGGCAAGCGTCACTAAAAATGCGCCGCCCACGGTGGGTGCGGCACCGCTCAGCAGGCGACTTAACACATCACGCCCCAGATCGTCGGTACCGAGGAAAAAAGAGACTTCACCATAGCGTGACCAGGATGGCGGCAGCAACTGGTAACCGAGGAACTGCTGATCGAGACCATAAGGGGCAAACCAGCCGCCAAACAGGCATAAAATCACCAGACCTGCGCAGCCATACAATCCCACCATGGCGGGTGTATCGCTGTAGAATTTGCGCCAGACGGTGCGCAATGCGCCTGGGGGACGCTTCTCGCTGTAGACGCTATCGTAAGGCATACCATTCCTTATGTTTCAATGGGTTCGCCAGTGCGCCCAAAATATCAGACAGGACGTTTACGATAATCACCAGCGAACCAATAACCATCACGCCTGCCGAAATAGCCGCGTAATCCTGCTGGCGGATAGCGTTAATCATCCAGCGGCCGAGCCCGGGCCAGCTAAAGACCATCTCAGTGATCATCGCCAGCGTCAGCATGGTGGAGAATTGCAGGCCGAGACGCGGGATCACCGGCGGCAGAGCGTTGTGCAGTACATGACGGCGCAAAATAGTCAGGCGCGACATGCCCCGCGTCGCGGCGGCCTTAATGTAGTTGTGATCAAACACATCAATGGTGCTGATACGCATTAATCGAATGACTTCGGTGGTGGGAGCCACGGCCAGCGTCAGCACCGGCAATACCATATGGCGGACGGCGCTCATGATCATCTCGTCCCGCCACGGCGAATCGGAAAGCCAGGCATCAATGATGGCAAACCCCGTAACGGTCTTCACTTCATACAGCAGATCGAAACGCCCCGAAACCGGTAACCAACCCAGGGTCAACGAGAAGAACAGGGTCAGTAGTAGCGCGAGCCAGAAAACAGGAATTGAAAAGCCTAACAGCGCAAGGGCACTGATGAATTTGTCCTGCCATTTATTGCGCATGATGCCCGCCAGCATGCCGACCGGAATACCAATCAACAACGCGAAGCCAAACGCGAGAATGCAGAGTTCCATAGTGGCTGGAAAAACGTCTTTAAGCTGCTCGGAAATCAGCTGCCCGTTAATGCTGGATACGCCAAAGTCCCAGTGCAACACGCCGGTGAACCAGAATACCCAGGCATTCCACAGTGACGCGCCCTGTAGCGGTGCGTGAGGGGTGAAATAGCTGAGACTGAAGCCGACAAAGGTCAGCAGAAACAGCGTCATAACGAGCAGCAAAAGACGGCGCAAGGTAAAGATAATCATGGTTTTTTGACCTCTTCTTTTTCACGCGTAACCCCGGCAAACGAGGCGCTACCGAAGGGGCTGAGCACCAGTCCTTTTATATCATAGCGGTAAGCCTGCAATCGCAGTGAAGAGGCCAGCGGTAAAACCGGTAATTCTTGCGCCAGGATCTTTTGTGCTTCATCGTAGGCATCAATACGGGCTGAGAGCTGTTGTGAGAGAAGGGCTTTTCTTAACACCCCATCAAACTCACGATCGCACCAGTGCGCAAAATTGGTCTGGGAGTCGATGGCCGCACAACTCAGCAACGGGCGGAAGAAGCTGTCCGGATCGTTACTGTCCGTCGCCCAGCCGGAAAGCGTCAGGTCATGATTCATGTCCATCAGCCGGGCCTCCTGGAAACGCCCCTCTACCGGCACGATGACCACATTCACGCCCACCTGCGCCATATCTGCCTGGATCAGTTCCGCCGTTTTTAGCGGGCTGGGGTTCCATGCCTGCGAGGTGGTGGGAACCCACAGCTGCAACGTCAGGTTTTCCAGTCCTAACGCTTTTAAGCGTTCCCGGGACTTCACCGGATCGTACTCGGTAATTTTTGCTTCGCTGTCATAGGCCCATGAGGCACGCGGCAGTATCGATGCGGCGGTCTCAGCGGTGCCGTAGTAAATCGACTGCATCAGACGCTGGTTGTTTATCGCCAGCGCCAGCGCATGTCTTACCTCAGGATTGTTCAGCGGTGGCTTATCGGTGTTAAACGCAAGATAAGCGATGTTCATACCCGGTCGCAGCGTGAGTCGCAGGCGCGGGTCGTCGCGCAGAATGGTTAACTGGCTGGCGGCGGGCCAGGCCAGCACATCACATTCGCCGGTCAGCAGCTTAGACAGGCGCCCCGTACCGCCGGAGCCCAAATCCACCACCACCTGGGGCATCAGCGGCGTGCCGCGCCAGAAACGCGCATGACGTTGCAGGCGAACGTACTGCCCGGCGCGATACTCTGCAAGCTGGAAAGGGCCTGTGCCTACAGGCTGGCGATCGAGCAGTTCCTGATGATCGTTTTTGGCTAACATATTGGCATACTCAGCCGACATCACGGACGCATAGTGTGTGGCTAAGTGCCAGAGAAAAGAGGCGTCCGGCTGGCGCAGGCGAAACTCAACGGTGCGGTTATCAAGCTTGCGCACGCTTTGCACCGAGTCAGCAAATTGCAAACTGTCGAAATAGGGAAACGCACTGCCATTGACGTTATGCCACGGGTTATCTCTGTCGAAAATACGCTGGAAGGTGAAAACCACATCATCGGCGTTCAGCGTGCGGCGTGGGGTAAACCAGGGGGTGGTCTGGAAGTTAACCCCTTCACGCAGGTGAAAACGGTAGGTGGCGCCGTTATCGAGGACTTCCCAGCTGTCGGCTAATTCTGGCACCAGACGATAGGTATAAGGATCGACATCCAGCAAGCGGTCATATAACTGCGCCGCCAGCGTATCCACAATCAGTCCGCTGCCCGCTTTCTGCGGGTTGAAAGTGCTGACCTGCCCGTTCACGCAGTAAACGAAACCGCTGTCACGAATATCGGCCGTCGCCGGGAGGGGTGATGCCGCGTGAGCGACACCGGAAAACAGATTCGCGGTTAACAGCAGGAAAGGGATAACCAGGCGCATGATTTATTCAACGATTTTAGATTCATGTGCAAAGTGTATCGCACTTGCCTGGGCCGCGTAAAAAAGTCTGATCGTGACTGCTGCTATTGTCGGCGTTTTCAGCTTATTTGGTGCTTTTTCAGCAGCGCCCGGAACTGATGATAGGTTAAACCCAACAGCTCTGCGGCGCGTTTTTGGTTGAATTTAGCCTGCTGCAGGCTGTCGACCAGTAAGGCATTTTCCTGTTGGAGCTGGAACGCTCGCAGATCGAGCGGCAGACCAGGCAAACCTGGCGTGGTAGTAGTCATTACAGCGGAGGGCGTGGTGTCGCGCTTAAAGGGATCGATGATAATTTCATCCAGCGGCGTTTCGCTGGTGCCGTGGCGATAAACCGAACGCTCAACGACGTTCTTCAGCTCACGAATATTGCCTGGCCAGCGGTAATTCAGCAGCACCTCCTGCGCACGGTCCGTGAAGCCTGGGAAAAGCGGGAGCTTAAGTTCCCGGCACATCTGAATGGCAAAATGGTCCGCCAGCAGCATGATATCGCTCTGACGCTGGCGTAGGGGGGGAAGCTGCACCACATCAAATGCAAGTCGGTCGAGCAGGTCGGCGCGAAACGTGCCCTTATCGACCATCTCCGGTAAATCCGCATTGGTGGCGCACACCAGCCGCACATTTACCTGAAGGGGCTGGCTGCCGCCTACACGTTCAAGTTCGCCATATTCAATGACACGCAGGAGCTTTTCCTGAACCAGCATGGGCGCGGTCGCCAGCTCATCAAGAAACAACGTGCCGCCGTCAGCGCGTTCGAAACGCCCGGGATGGCGCTTTTGCGCACCGGTAAAGGCACCGGCCTCATGACCAAAAAGCTCAGTGTCGAGTAAGTTTTCATTCAGGGCGGCGCAATTAAGCGAAATAAACGGCCCCTGCCAGCGCGAGGAGAGGTAGTGCAGTCGGTTGGCGATAAGCTCTTTACCGGTACCGCGTTCGCCAATGACCAGCACCGGTTTGTCGAGGGGGGCCAGGCGTGAAACCTGCTCCAGCACTTCCAGGAAGGTGTTGGCTTCGCCGAGCAGGTTGTCTTTGTGTTCAATCATGATGAATTTCACTATTTGTTAGTGTTATTCACCACTGTAGTCTAAAAAACCGGAACGGTAAAATGTTCTCTTTTATTTAAAATCAATAACTTAAAAAGTTGGCACGAAGATTGTAATAGCCAAGGAGCAGGGCACTGCCCGATTACAGAAATCAAGAGGAACCGATTATGGGTATTTTTTCTCGTTTTGCCGACATCGTGAACGCTAACATCAACTCACTGCTGGAAAAAGCAGAAGACCCGCAGAAGCTGGTGCGTCTGATGATTCAGGAAATGGAAGACACGCTGGTGGAAGTCCGTTCCACCTCCGCTCGTGCGCTGGCGGAGAAAAAACAGCTGACCCGCCGCATTGAGCAGGCGAATGCGCAGCAGGTTGAGTGGCAGGAAAAGGCCGAGCTCGCGCTGCGTAAAGATAAAGACGATCTGGCGCGTGCCGCGCTGATTGAGAAACAAAAAGTCGTCTCCATTATCGAGACCCTGGAGCAGGAAGTCACGCTGGTAGACGAAACGCTGGTTCGCATGAAAAAAGAGATTGGCGAGCTGGAGAATAAACTCAGTGAAACCCGTGCCCGTCAGCAGGCATTAACGCTGCGTCATCAGGCGGCAAACTCGTCTCGCGATGTTCGCCGTCAGCTGGACAGCGGCAAAATTGATGAAGCGATGGCGCGTTTTGAATCCTTTGAGCGCCGTATCGATCAGATGGAAGCCGAAGCGGAAAGCCACGGTTTTGGCAAACAGAAAACGCTGGACCAGCAGTTTTCTGAGCTGAAAGCCGATGATGAAATCAGCGAGCAACTGGCCCAACTGAAAGCCAGAATGAAACAGGATAACCAGTAACGTTATTTGTGCGGCATCGGGAGATGCCGCCCCATTATTACCTGTAAGGAGTATACATGAGCGCGCTTTTTCTGGCTATTCCCCTGACGCTATTCGTTCTGTTTGTTTTACCGGTCTGGCTGTGGCTGCACTACAACAATCGTTCCGCACATGGTGAGCTTTCGCAGAGCGAACAGCAACGGCTGGTGCAAATGACCGATGATGCACGACGCATGCGCGAACGCATTCAGGCGCTGGAAGATATTCTCGATGCGGAGCATCCCAACTGGAGAGATCGCTGATGGCAGGTTTAAATTTGAATAAGAAACTTTGGCGTATTCCACAGCAGGGCATGGTCAAAGGTGTGTGTGCCGGTGTGGCCCATTACCTGGACGTGCCGGTCAAACTGATTCGCCTGATAACCGTTTTGGCCATGCTGTTTGGCCTCTTTTTCCCGGTTCTGGTGGCCTATATCATCATGACCTTTGTCCTGGATCCCATGCCGGATCACCTGGATGAAGAGGCTCTTACCCCCTCCAACAGCGAATTACTGGATAGGGTGGACGCAGAGTTAAGTGCAGGCGAGCAACGGCTACGTCAAATGGAACGTTATGTCACCTCCGACACGTTCTCACTGCGCAGTCGCTTCCGACAGCTTTAATCGAGGTAAATGACCATGGCGAAATGGCAACTGGCAACACAAAAAATCAAACCGGGCGTGAAACTCGCCGGAAAACTGGCTCTGCTGGCAGCGCTGCGTTTTGGCCCGGCGGGTGTGGCAGGTTGGGCGGTGAAATCCGTCGCCCGTCGTCCGGTAAAAATGCTGCTGGCCTTCGCTCTGGAACCCTTACTGAACCGGGCAGCCGGCAAAGTGGCCAAACGCTTTAACAAATAAAGATTGGCGTGCGGATTTGTGGATGATTAAACATAAAGCGGCTGCTGAGGACGAGTATAATCGCGCCAGGACTTCACTCACTAAGGAAAGACGAGATGTTAAAGCTGACGCTTATTGCGATAACCTTTGCAGCCAGTGCGCAGGCTTGCGCCGCAGAAAAATGGATCGATGTGCGGATCCCAGAACAGTATCATCAGGAACATATCAAAGGTGCGGTTAACCTTCCCCTGAAGGATATTGACGCGAATAATGTTGCTTCACTGTCCCGTGACGATACGCTTTATCTTTATTGCAATTCGGGCCGCCAGGCAACGCTGGCTCAGGAAAAATTACAGCAATTGGGATATCAGCATGTCATCAATAAAGGTGGTATGAATCAACTTAATATGCCTACTGTTAAATCGCACTAACCTCCTTTACATGGCGCCTGACGCTCAGGCGCCATGGTTGATAATGCCTCGCAGCACCCACATCTACATGACTTATCGTTAAACTTTTCACCTTTCACGGCGGCACGGAATGGCGATTGAACGTTGGAAAAATGAACTGAGCGCACTGGTTAACCGGGGCATGGACCGACATCTGCGACTGGCGGTGACGGGACTGAGCCGCAGCGGAAAGACAGCATTTATCACCTCGATGGTAAATCAATTACTCAATGTACACGCTGGTGCGCGTTTACCGTTGATCAGCGCAGTCCGCGAAGAGCGATTGCTGGGCGTAAAGCGCGTCCCGCAGCGAGACTTTGGCATCCCCCGTTTCACCTACGATGAAGGGCTGGCACAGCTGTACGGTACGCCGCCGGTCTGGCCAACCCCCACGCGAGGGGTGAGTGAAATTCGCCTCGCCTTGCGCTTCCGTTCGCAAGATTCTCTGCTTCGCCACTTTAAAGATACCTCCACCCTGTTTCTGGAAATTGTCGACTATCCGGGAGAGTGGCTGCTGGATTTACCGATGCTGGGGCAGGATTACCTGAGCTGGTCGCGGCAGATGACCGGGCTGCTACAGGGGCAACGCGGCGAATGGTCTGCCAAATGGCGAAAACTGACGGAGGGGCTCGATCCCCTGGCGCCTGCGGATGAAAACAGGCTGGCGGACATTGCCGCGAGTTGGACGGATTATCTTCATCAGTGCAAACGCGAGGGACTGCACTTCATCCAGCCGGGTCGGTTTGTGTTGCCAGGCGACATGGCAGGTGCACCCGCGCTGCAGTTTTTCCCCTGGCCAGACGTTGATGAAAGCGGGGAAACGCGCCTGGCGCAAGCCGGAAAGCAAACTAACGCAGGCATGCTGCGCGAGCGCTTTAACTATTACTGCGAAAACGTGGTTAAAGACTTTTACAAGAATCACTTCCTGCGTTTTGACCGCCAGATTGTGCTGGTGGATTGTCTGCAACCGCTAAACAGCGGCCCGCAGGCCTTCAATGACATGCGACTCGCGCTGACCCAGTTGATGCAAAGCTTTCATTACGGGCAGCGGACGTTGTTCCGTCGGTTATTCTCCCCGGTCATTGATAAATTACTGTTTGCAGCCACCAAAGCCGACCACGTCACCATCGATCAGCATGGCAACATGGTCGCGCTGCTCCAGCAGTTGATCCAGGACGCCTGGCAAAATGCCGCTTTTGAAGGGATCAGCATGGACTGCGTGGGCCTGGCGTCAGTGCAGGCCACGCAGAGCGGCCTGATTGATGTCAACGGTGAAAAGATCCCGGCGTTACGTGGTCACCGCCTCAGTGATGGCGAGCCGCTGACCTTTTATCCAGGGGAAGTGCCTGCAAGGCTGCCAGGGCAGGCGTTCTGGGATAAACAGGGCTTTCAGTTTGAGTCATTCCGTCCGCAAACGCTGGACGTGGATAAACCGTTACCGCATATCCGGCTGGATGCCGCGCTGGAATTTTTGTTGGGAGATAAATTGCGATGACCGAACCGCTAAAACCACGTATTGATTTTGCCGGACCGCTGGAGGCCGAGAGTGAGGCGCGGTTCAAGGCCGCGCAGACGTTCAATACCGAACAGGCCGATAATTTTTCCCCTGTTGCGCTCGAAGCGCTGCCTGAAGACGGGCAGGCCGAGGCCGTTGTGGAGTCGGCACTGCGGCCGAAACGCAGTCTGTGGCGCAAAATGGTGATGACCGGGATGGCGCTGTTTGGCGCCAGCGTCATCGGGCAGGGTGTGCAATGGGCAATGCATGCCTGGCAAACCCAGGACTGGGTGGCGATGGGGGGATGCGCCGCCGGAGCGTTGATTATCGGCGCAGGGGTGGGGTCCGTCGCCACTGAATGGCGTCGCTTGTGGCGTTTACGTCAGCGCGCTCAGGCGCGGGATGAAGCCCGGGATCTGCTTCATAGTCACGGCACGGGCAAAGGGCGAGCCTTTTGTGAACATCTGGCAAGCCAGGCGGGTATCGATCATGCTCACCCCGCCTTACAACGCTGGTACGCCGCGATTCATGAAACGCAAAACGATCGTGAAGTGGTCTCGCTCTACGCGAAAATCGTGCAGCCGGTGCTGGACACTCAGGCGCGGCGCGAGATCAGCCGTTCCGCTGCGGAATCGACGCTGATGATTGCCGTCAGCCCGCTGGCGCTGGTGGACATGGCATTTATTGCCTGGCGCAACTTACGGCTGATCAACCGAATTGCTGCGCTCTACGGTATCGAACTGGGTTACTACAGTCGCCTGCGGCTGTTCCGTCTGGTGCTGCTTAATATCGCGTTCGCCGGGGCCAGTGAAATGGTGCGCGAGGTGGGGATGGACTGGATGTCGCAGGATCTCGCCGCACGTCTGTCAGCCCGTGCGGCACAAGGCATTGGCGCGGGGTTGCTCACGGCACGCCTTGGCATCAAAGCGATGGAGCTTTGCCGCCCGCTTCCCTGGATGGAAGACGACAAACCCCGTCTGGGTGATTTCCGCCGCGAACTGATTACCCAGCTCAAACAGACGCTACAGAAGAGTAAATCGTCTTCGTAAGCGCCTCGTTAAACGGGCCTGCGCGCTTAACTTTACGGCACAGCGCCCGTTTTTTCCGCTAACTGTCAATATTTGTTGACAGACATCTTCCTGCCAGGCCGGAACTGACATATCATCGCGACATTAGTGGTCAATGAAGGGTGATGTTTCCATGCGTCTTGAAGTTTTTTGTGAAGACCGACTGGGTCTGACTCGCGAACTGTTGGATTTACTGGTGTTGCGCAGTATCGACTTACGTGGAATCGAGATCGATCCCATCGGCCGTATCTACCTGAATTTTGCCGCTCTGGCCTTTGATGCATTCAGCAGTTTAATGGCTGAAATTCGCCGCATCCCCGGTGTGACGGATGTCCGGACGGTCTTATGGATGCCTTCTGAGCGCGAACATCGCGCCATGAGCGCGGTACTGGAAGCCTTGCCAGAGCCGGTGCTCTCGCTGGACATGAAAAGCAAGATTGAGCTCGCGAACCCGGCCAGTTGCCAGCTTTTTAGCCAGGACCAGGACAAGCTACGTAATTACAACGCAGCACAGCTTATCTCAGGCTTTAACTTCACCCGCTGGCTGGAGAGTAATCCGCACATTTCCCACAGTGAGCATGTGGCGATCAACGGGCAGAATTTCCTGATGGAAATCACGCCGGTGCATCTGGAGGGGGAAACCGGTGAGGCCGTGTTAACCGGGGCCGTGGTGATGTTGCGTTCAACGGCACGCATGGGACGCCAGTTACAAAATCTCTCCCAGCAGGATCTCAGCGCATTTAGCCAGATCGTGGCGGTCAGTCCCAAAATGCGTCAGGTGCTGGAACAGGCCCGCAAACTGGCAAACTTAACAGCGCCGCTGTTGATTGTGGGCGATACCGGAACGGGCAAAGATTTGTTGGCGCATGCCTGCCATCTCGCCAGTCCGCGCGCGGCAAAACCTTATCTGGCGCTGAACTGCGCCTCGATCCCGGAGGACGCCGTCGAAAGCGAGCTGTTTGGACACGCACCCGAAGGTAAAAAGGGCTTCTTCGAACAGGCCAACGGCGGGTCGGTGTTACTTGACGAGATCGGTGAAATGTCGCCCCGCATGCAGGTAAAACTGCTGCGCTTCCTGAATGATGGCACCTTCCGTCGGGTCGGTGAAGATCACGAAGTGCACGTTGATGTGCGGGTGATTTGTGCCACCCAACGTAATCTCGTTGACCTGGTGCAAAAAGGGCTGTTCCGCGAAGATCTCTATTATCGTCTCAATGTATTAACCCTGAATTTGCCGCCGCTGCGTGACCGCCCTCAGGACATCATGCCGCTGACCGAACTGTTCGTGGCCCGTTTTGCCGACGAACAAGGCGTGCCGCGTCCGAAACTGGCGCATGAACTCAATCAGGTGCTGAGCCGCTACAACTGGCCGGGCAACGTACGTCAGCTTAAGAATGCCGTGTATCGTGCTCTGACCCAGCTTGAAGGGTATGAACTGCGCGCGCAGGACATCATCCTACCTGATTACGATGCGGCGACCCTGGCGGTGGGAGAAGATGCGATGGAAGGCTCGCTGGATGAAATTACCAGCCGCTTTGAGCGTTCGGTCTTGATTCAGCTTTACGGCAGTTTTCCGAGCACCCGTAAACTCGCCAAGCGATTGGGCGTGTCCCATACGGCAATTGCCAATAAGCTGCGTGAGTACGGTCTGAGCCAGAAGAAGGGCGAGGAATAAGCGAAGTGTGCCCGGCAAAGGAGTACCGGGCAACGGCGAAGGATTACGCCTTCAGGACTTCCAGCGCAGACGCGTAGTCCGGCTCGTTAGTGATTTCATTAACCAGCTGGCTGAAAATCACGTTGTCATTCTCGTCAATCACTACCACGGCACGTGCGGCCAGGCCTTTCAGCGCGCCTTCAGCAATGCCTACGCCGTAGTCGGCCAGGAATTCCGGGTTACGCAGAGTGGACAGCGTGATCACATTGCTCAGGCCTTCCGCACCGCAGAAGCGAGACTGAGCGAACGGCAGGTCTGCAGAAATGCACAACACCACGGTATCATTGATTTCAGTGGCCAGTTCGTTGAACTTACGAACTGAGGCTGCGCATACGCCAGTATCAATGCTCGGGAAAATATTCAGTACTTTACGCTTGCCTGCAAACTGGCTTAACGCCACATCAGACAGATCTTTAGCAACAAGAGAAAACGCAGCGGCTTTACTGCCCTGAGCGGGGATCTGACCGGCAACGGTAACGGGATTACCCTGGAAATGGACAAGTTGTGACATATATATCTTCCTGTTTACATATAGTTAACTTCGGCGCTAGTTTATGCCGAAAGCGAGCAGCACGGCAAACCTAATTTCGCCACTATACTCGTAAGGATAACGCCAGAGGAGTAAGGGATGAGAAGTGTAAAGGTGTACGAAGAGACCTGGCCGCTACATTCGCCGTTTGTGATTTCACGAGGCAGCCGCAACGAAGCGCGGGTGGTGGTGGTTGAACTGGAAGAGGATGGCGTAAAGGCAGTGGGGGAGTGCACCCCTTATCCGCGTTACGGCGAAAGTGAAGCCTCCGTCATTGCCCAAATCATGGCCCACCTTACCCGGCTCGAAAATCGACTGAGCCGGGATGAATTGCAAACCCTGATGCCGGCAGGAGCTGCCCGCAACGCCGTGGATTGTGCGCTCTGGGATCTGGAAGCGCGTCGCCAGAATAAGAGCCTGACCGAGTATGCGGGGAGCATCCTGCCATCGGTGGTGATAACAGCGCAGACCGTGGTCATCGGGACGCCGGAACAGATGGCGGCCAGTGCTGCCGCTTTAGTGGAAAAAGGGGCAACGTTACTGAAGATTAAGCTCGACGATCATCTTATCAGTGAACGGCTGGTGGCGATTCGAACGGCGGCCCCTGATGCGACCCTGATTGTTGACGCAAACGAGGCCTGGCATAGTGAAGGTCTGGCAGCGCGCTGCCAGTTACTGGCGGATTTGGGCGTATCGATGCTCGAACAGCCACTGCCGGTGGCGGAAGACGAGGCGCTAAGCAACTTCATTCACCCGCTGCCCATCTGTGCCGATGAAAGTTGCCATACCCGGGCTGACCTCCCAGGCCTGGTAGGGCGCTATGAGATGGTCAACATCAAGCTTGATAAAACCGGCGGGCTGACGGAAGCGCTGGCGCTGGCAGAGGAAGCCAGCGCGCTGGGGTTTGGTTTGATGCTCGGCTGTATGATCTGCACCTCCCGGGCGATCGGCGCGGCGTTACCTTTGGCAGGACACGTCCGTTTTGCCGATCTGGATGGCCCCACCTGGCTTGCGGTGGATGTCGAGCCGGCGCTGCAGTTCACCCCCGGTCAGCTTCATCTCTCCACATCATGATGTAAAAGCGCAGTCATCGCGGCAAGATACTTCTCGCTGGCTTCATCAGAAGAGACCGGCGGGAACTCCAGCGTGATGCAGTGCAGGTGCATGTCGGCGCACCAACTGCCGAACGAACCTGGCGTTTCGTAGCCCACACTGGTCACCAACGGTAGGGTAAATCGTGCAGAGAGCCACTCACCAAACGCGCTGTGCTGAGGGTCTTCCACACACCCCAGCGGATCGTGCAATGACACCACCCAGGCCGGGCGAATCCGATGAATCAATGTGCAAAGCGCCTGCGTTTCGGTTTCTGAACCTGCCCGCTCGCCGGTTGACAGCACCACATCACGCTCCGCTGCCGCACTGTTCCAGCGGTAGACCGTTTCACCTGCTTTCCAGTTCGCTGCCGGGAAATTGCGGTTGAGATCGACACCGCTGGCATTGGCTCTCAGACCCAACTGGCAGCCGTCCGGATTCACCGCCAGCACCACATGGTGTCGTCGAAGTTCGGGTTTCAGCGTTCGTAGCGCGCAGGAGAGCGTCACCACCGACGAGTTTTCATCGCCATGCGTGCCAGCAATAATCAACCCACTGGCGTGGGAGGCCTGTACTGCCGGGAACCAGAGAAGCGGTGCGCCCAACAGCGAATGTCCGTAGATTTCGCTTCCGGAAGGGAAAGCACCGCGTTCCTGGCGAGGTCGTGAGACAGGCATAGTTGTCCTTTGTTAGGGTTAATCTACATTCAGTGTCGGGCATTTTATTCAAGCCAGCAAATCTCCTGGCCGCCAGGAAACTCGATTCTCATCAACATTCCGGCGACAGGAATTTGCATTCCCCCGTGTTAAAACAAATAATTACCTCATCTTTTGCCTGGCTTCAAAATTAATAGGGGATCACATGAAGCATCCTGTGACGCGGATCGGTTGTGCGCTTTATTTGTGCGGTTTTACTTCACTGGCCTGGGCGGCGGATGTGCCCAACGGGGCAGTACTTGCCGAGAAGCAGGAATTGGTTCGTCATATTAAAGATGAACCCGCCACGCTTGATCCGGCAAAAGCCGTGGGCTTACCTGAGATTCAGGTGATCCGCGATCTGTACGAAGGGCTGGTGAACCAGAACGAAAAAGGGGAGATCGTACCGGGCGTGGCCACAAAATGGCAAAGCAATGACAACCGTGTCTGGACCTTCACGTTGCGCAGTGATGCCAAATGGTCGGACGGCACTCCCGTCACCGCGCAAGATTTTGTTTACAGCTGGCAGCGCCTGGTTGATCCCAAAACCACATCTCCCTTTGCTTCTTTTGCTGCGCTGGCGGGCATAACCCAGGCGCAGGCCATTATTGATGGTAAAGCGTCGCCGGATAAACTGGGTGTGACGGCGGTGGATGCCACAACCCTGCGCGTGCAACTGGATAAACCGCTCCCGTGGTTCGCTAATATGGCGGCGAGCTTTGCGTTTTACCCGGTGCAAAAAGCCAACGTTGAAAGTGGCCAGGACTGGACGCGGCCCGGCAACCTGGTCGGCAACGGCGCTTACGTGTTGAGCAGTCGCGTCGTCAATGAGAAGTTGGTGTTCACGCCGAATACCCACTATTGGGATAATGCCAAAACCGTGATTCAGAAAGTGACCTTTGTGCCCATCAATCAGGAAACGGCCGCCACCAACCGTTACCTTGCTGGCGATATTGATATCACCGAATCTTTCCCCAAAAGCCTGTACCAAAAGCTATTGAAAGATATTCCTGATCAGGTCTTCACGCCGCCGCAACTTGGCACCTATTACTACGCCCTTAACACGCAAAAAGGCCCCACCGCCGATGCACGCGTCCGCCTGGCGCTGAGCATGACGGTGGATCGTCGCATCATGGCAGAAAAAGTACTGGGAACGGGGGAAAAACCCGCCTGGCGCTTTACCCCGGACGTGACCGCCGGCTTTAAACCTGAGCCCTCTATACTTGAGCACCAGAGCCAGGATGAATTGAACGCCCAGGCGAAAACATTACTGCAGGCTGCGGGATACGGGCCACAGCGTCCGCTGAAGTTGACCCTGCTTTATAACACCTCGGAAACGCATCAGAAGATTGCCATCGCGGTCGCATCGATGTGGAAAAAGAATCTCGGCATTGATGTGAAGCTACAAAACCAGGAGTGGAAAACCTACATCGACAGCCGAAATACCGGCAATTTTGATGTCATTCGCGCCTCCTGGGTCGGGGATTACAATGAGCCCTCCACCTTCCTTTCACTGCTGACTTCCGGCCATAGCGGCAACATCACGCGCTTTAATGACCCAGGCTATGATAAGGCCATCAGCCAGGCGGCGCAGGAAACGCAGGCTACTGCACGCAATGCCGATTATAACGCGGCAGAGAAGATCATTGCGGAGAAAGCCCCCCTTATCCCCATCTATCAGTACACTAACGGGCGTCTTATCAAACCGTGGCTGAAGGGTTATCCCATCAATAACCCGGAAGACGTGGCCTACACGCGAACAATGTATCTGCTGAAACACTAAGGCGAAATGAAGGCATCTGCCTGATGTTTCGATTAGTATGTGTTTTTGCAGGTCATAGGGAGAAGAAACAATGTTAGAAGAATATTTTGGTGCCGCCGCGACGGATGAACAAAAGAAACGGCTGCTCGCGGTGCAGGCTGCGTTAGAGATTTCGAAAGCGTCAGTTTCAGCGTCCACGGCCAATTCGGGCATTCGTAGTCAAATGGACCTGCGTAACGTCTCTCAGGAAGTGGCGGCTTTAGCTGATGCCATTCAGGATGCGTTGGAAGACTACGAGTAAACACGCGAACGAGATTACGCGGCAAAAAAAGCCCGCTTCAGTGAAGCGGGCAAGTCAAACTGGAAGCAATGTGAGCAATGTCGTACTGAATACCTGACTGTTTCAGTCAACTATTCAGTAATGAGAAAGATAATCTTTATCATCTTATCGATCAACCCCTTTTTTTGTGTGTTCTGCACAACCTTGATCCAGGTAAACAAAAACCATTCTCATACTTCAATTCGCGCACGGAAACCTCTTGCATTATCTCAATCTGCTTTGCCATTCTCCGCTTCATTTAATTGTATGATTTATATTGATTTTTATTGCGATGTTGAGCTGGTAAGCGCAACGGCAGGAAGCGGTTAACCTGGTTAAGGTCAAAAAACGAGCAGCGGAATGTGTTATAGTGGTTATTCCTTAACCACTCACGAGGATGCTATGCATAACGAACTCGATCCTACCCAACTGGCCATTGAATACCTGCGTCGTGACAAAAGCACACTGACGCCTGCGCAATATTTAAAAAAATTGAAACTGCTCAGGCTGGAATTTGCTGACTTGCTCACGCTCTCACACAATGAGCTGAAGGAGGAAATCGATTTTGCCTGGCGGTTGGGCATTCACTGATCCCAGCACGCAAAGCGACGCGCCCACAGACGGGCGCTTATTTTTTCAGGCGGCGAGTACCTTATTCCGTCCATCATTTTTAGCCCGATAAAGCGCCTCATCCACACGCTTAAACAGTACATCAAGGCTTTCTTCCACCTGGTGGTGGGCCACGCCAATGCTTACGGTGAAAGCGGGAAGGCCGGGGACTGTCAGCGTTTCCAGGGTCAGGCGTATATTCTCAGCCAGCATCATCGCGGCATCCTCTGACGTCAGGGGCAGCAGCAGTAAAAACTCCTCACCTCCCCAGCGAAAGACAAAATCCCCACTACGCGCCTGTTGCTCAAGCGTGCGGGAGAGTTGAATAAGCACCTCATCACCTTTCTGATGACCAAAGGCATCATTGATCCGTTTAAAATGGTCAGCATCTATCAGTAATAAACTGAAATCCCTCGCCGACGGCGAGATGTGCTCCATCAAATGGTAAAACTGACGACGATTAAGCAGGCCGGTTAATGCGTCACGGTGTGCGGCATATTCGAGCTCCTGTTCAAGCCTTTTTTGCTCGGTGATGTCGTGGATGATGCACAACATCAGGCGCTCATTGTAAATTTCAACCGGGCCGGCATAGGTCTGAACATGACGTGTCGAGCCATCCGCAAGACGATGAACAAAATTGAGCGGCTTATGCCCGCCAGGCAGACGTGCAATTTCGGCCATCACCGGCAAGATGCCTTTGCCGAGGGTGTTAATTTCCCAGGTATGCCGCTGACACATTGCTTCATAGCTATAGCCATAGAAGCGCAGCGCAGCCTGGTTGGCATCAACAATCAGGCCATCGCGGGCCGGGTCGATGAGCAGAATCGGGGCGGAGTTGGTATAGAAAAAGCGCGCATAAAAGCCATGTTTACGCGGATGATAGGGGGCAGAGCGGCTGGCTTTCAGGCCAGACGTTGTGCCGTCAGGCAGACCCTCGAACACAATCACTTCACCGAAGCCATCAAGCAGGCGAAGTCGTGCCTTACAACTCAGGGTCGTGGCCTCACCGTGAGAGATGACGGTCCAGACTTCAATGATTTCGTCGTGGTTCTGTAGACCGGGGACGTATGCTGCGAGATGCTGCTGGGCCCAGGCTGAATACTTCCCCGTTCGCATTTCGTGCAACGCGCGTCCTGCGGCCAGTTGCTGCGCCGGGATGTTGGCAAAAAGTACCTCTTCGCTGCCTGGAGAAACGATCCAAATCGGCGTGGTCAGCAAATTAAGCGCATCAAGGTTATTCATCAGCATAGGCTTTTCCCCCTGGCGTGCGCATGGCGTTCGGTATTAAGGGTAAGTGATGAATTAATCACTATTTATCACTCACCCGATAATACCGTTTTCGGCATGTTCGTCATGTAGCTTGAGGAAATTCTGGAGACAAATGCAGCATTTTTTTGCGTTACAGCAGAAGCCGTAAAAGGTTACTGCCCAACTGACACATCGGTCAGATAGACGGGCGGCATAGACGCAAGCGGCTCCATTGCCGGATGCCAAATCTCCCAGCCATTTCGCCCCTTCTGCTTAACGTTATACATCGCGGCATCGGCTTTAAATTTTAAATCCTGCGCACAGACACCATGAGAAGGAAAAAAGCTTATGCCTACGCTCAGGGAAACTTTGATGACATGACCCAGTTCATAGAAAGGAATCTGCACTGACTCAACCAGATGTTCAGCGAGTAAGGCAATATCCTCCCCCTCGCTTTCAGGCACCAACAGAATGAATTCATCCCCACCCAGACGGGCCAGTGTCATTTTTGCATGAAGACAAGCCTGCAACCGTGTGGCTACCGATTTTAATAAAAGGTCGCCCACATGATGCCCCCAGACGTCGTTCACTTCTTTAAAGCGATCCAGATCCATAAACAGTAAGGCAAACCGCGAGTGGGTCGTCATGGCATCGGACAGGCATTTATCGAGGCGGTTATCAAACTGAAGCCGATTGGGCAGGTCGGTAAGAGGATCGAACCAGGCCTGTTTTTCCAGCTGCAAATTGAGCGCGTGCAAGCTTTCGTTCAGACGCGATGTGCGTATCTGCGAATCAATCAGCGAGATGAAGAGCATGATCCCAAGCACAATCAGCGTCGAGGTTGAAACCCAAATCGATAAACCCGTTTCGCTTACGCTTGAATGCATGGCGGAAGGCGCACTGCCGCGCACGACGATGCCCATACCCTCATGGCTGTCGCTGAATTGTACGGCGCTCATCGCCAGATAGTGCATCGCGCAAATGGTGACCCCCATCACCAGGGCCGCGAGCACATGATTGATAAAGGCATGGTGACGGACAAGCTTGCGTCCAAAAGCGAGCCAGAGGGCAAGGCCAGAGGCAAAAAATGCAATAACAACCGAGGAGATAAGACGTGGAGTATTCCAGAACAGGGTAATGTGATCGGTTAAAGCCATCATGCCAAGGGAGTGCATGGTGACAACCCCGCCGCTCAGTAACACCGTGGCGAGTGCCAGCCGCTGGAAAGACAGCGTCTCTTTACTCACCGCGACGTTCAGGGCAAGGGTGGCGGCAATGAGTGCGACCCAGAATGAGGCAATGGTCAAAACAATGTTGTAATGCATCACAACGGGCATTTTCATCGACAACATGCCAACGAAGTGCATCGACCAGATCCCCATGCCTAATGTGGCCCCGCCACCTATTCGCCAGAAAAGGGCCCTGCCAAAACTGGAGGCGCTAATTTTAGTGGCACTGTCCAACGCGACGAACGCGGCAATAAAGGCCACGACAAAAGAAATACTGATGAGAATCGGGTCCCACGATACATAAAGCATTATGCTTTCCACGTCAGCGTTGAAGACAAAGAGAGAAAGTGTTCATTATATTAGCAATGAAAGTAAAATCTTTGTCGGTAGTAGAGTTTAATTAGTTTAATAATGTCATTTAATTCAACTATCTCAAAATGGTTATCGGTGAGAGCTGGGGAAGCTTTAATTTAATGCATCATTGTAGCATCGCTTAAATAAATATTAGAATATGTAGTTGGGTTAATTTGTATACGATTTACTTAATCTTTATATGATATATTTTTAAATCGGTAAGGTTTTTTCACGGTTTAAAAAACTCATTTTATGTATTAGTCGGCCATTTAATTTAATCAAATGCTTACTTAAGTTAAACTATAAGGTGGTTACTCTGAACATCTGTGGTGCTTAATTTGAGGGTGTAAAAGTGCATTTCGAATGCTATAAGAATATTACCCCCTGAAGTTGTATCGTCGGTGTCGCTATGCTTAAAAATATTAGTGTAAGAACTTTTATTATATTATTCCTGTCGTGCTCTTTTTTAATCGCCGATGCCCTAGTGATCGTTGTCGCAAAAAACATGGTGTTAACCGTAACCTTGACGTTCTTTTTACTCGCAACGCTTGGATTACTTTGGCTCTATATGACCTGGTATTTAGTGACGCCGATTAATACGGTTAAAAAGAGCATTGAAGAAGTCACCGCAGGCAATCTCTCCATTACCATCCCGGTTTTCGGTAACAACTGCGCAGGACGACTTATCCCCGGCATCAATGGCCTGTCTAGCAGCATCGCCACGCTGGTGGGCGAAATTCGTTCTTCGTCTCAAACTGCTCTGGATCTTTCTGATGAGCTGGCATCCCGTAGCGGTGAACTGTCCGTTAAAACTGAAGAGCAGTCCGCGGCGCTGGTGCAGACGGCGGCGAGCATGGAGCAGATGGCCAGCAGTACGAAAAACAATGCGGAGAACACCCGTCTAGCCAGTACGCGTGCAAGTGATGCCAGTACCAGCGCACGTAAAGGAGGAAATCTGATGGGGCAGGTGGCGCAGAACATGCAATCAATCACCGATTGCGCCAATCAGATGACGGAAATCATCGCCATTATTGACGGTATCGCATTCCAGACCAATATCCTGGCGCTGAACGCGGCCGTTGAAGCCGCGCGTGCCGGCGATCACGGAAAAGGATTCTCGGTCGTTGCCGGAGAAGTGCGCAGCCTGGCTCACCGCAGTGCGGAAGCGGCAAAAAATATCAAATCCCTGATTGCTGTCACGACGGATAACGTGACGCAGGGCGCGACCGTCGTGTCTGAAGCCGAGAAAAACATGCAGGAGATTGTCTCCGGTGCGAGTGTGGTAAGTAAACTCATGGATGAAATTGCGGTGTCGACCCAGGAACAGGAGAAGGGCATTTCGCAGATAACCCTTGCTCTGTCCGAACTGGAAAAAGTCACCCAAAGTAACGTCAGTATGGTTGATGAACTGGCGGGCTCATCAGATATTCTCAAAAATCAGGTGATCGAGCTGCAACAGCGAACCAGCAAATTCCGCCTTGCCGGGCAGTCTGAGGTAAAACCTGCCGTCTCTCGTTCGCCAATGCACAGCAGTCAGGAAAAGCGCCATTCTCGTGTCGTGAGACCCGTGCTGCGTAATCAGGAAAACTACTGGCACTCCTTCTGATGCTTTATGAGAGACCCGTAAACTGGCCCGCACTGCGGGCCTTTTTTACATTTGTTAACGAATTCAGCAAGATGGTTGATTAACGCGCCCGGAGAGCTAGACTGACAGCAACGCTTGAGTTGATTGTGGAGTCTGTGTGGAAGCGATTAAAGGGTCAGATATCAATATCCCCGACGCGGTGTATGCGTGGCAATTGGATGGAAAAGGGGGCGTTAAGCCACTTGAGACTGAAGACGTTGTGGATGCCCAGCACCCCTGCTGGTTACATCTGAACTATACGAGCCCGGAAAGCGCACATTGGCTGGAAACCACGCCTTTGTTGCCGAATGCGGTACGCAATGCCCTGGCCGGAGAAAGCCTGCGCCCTCGCGTCACGCGGATGGGTGAGGGGACCTTAATTACGCTGCGTTGCATCAACGGCAGTACCGATGAGCGCCCGGACCAGTTGGTGGCAGTTCGCTTGTATATGGATGAACGACTCATCATTTCCACCCGGCAGCGTAAAGTGCTGGCGTTGGATGATATTGTCTCTGACTTGCAGGAGGGTACCGGCCCAACCGACTGTGGCGGCTGGCTGGTGGATGTGTGCGACGCGCTCACCGATCATGCCAGTGAGTTTATAGAAGAACTGCACGATAAAATTATTGATCTCGAGGATAACCTGCTGGATCAGGAAATCCCCCCGCGCGGCTTTCTGGCTTTACTGCGTAAGCAACTGATTGTGATGCGGCGTTATATGGCTCCGCAACGGGATGTCTTTGCCCGTCTGGCCAGCGAACGTCTTCCCTGGATGAGTGATGACCAGCGTCGACGGATGCAGGATATTGCCGACAGGTTAGGCCGCGGTCTCGACGAGATTGATTCCTGTATCGCCCGCACGGCCGTTATGACCGATGAGATAACCCAGGTGATGCAGGAGTCACTTTCACGCAGAACCTACACGATGTCTTTGATGGCAATGGTCTTTTTGCCCAGTACCTTTCTGACAGGCCTTTTTGGCGTGAATCTCGGCGGCATCCCCGGGGGGGAATACCGGTTTGGTTTCTCGGTCTTCTGCATAATGTTGGTGGTTTTGATCGGGGGTGTTGCCTGGTGGTTGCATCGTAGTAAATGGCTGTAAAATTTCATTTTTTTAACAATAAATGAACATAAAATCGCGGTTTAAATTGAGCCATATCAATATACGTCCTGCCTGGAACAGGCAATATTCATCTCGCAGGTGAATGCAACGTCAAGCGATGGGCGTTGCGCTCCATATTGTCTTACTTCCTTTTTTGAATTACTGCATAGCACAATTGATTCGTACGACGCCGACTTAGAATAGTCGGCTTTTTTTTGCCTCTTATTTAGCCCGGACTACCCTTAAAGGACGGCTACCCATTACCGGAGGCAACTATGTGGATGCATACCCGACTGACGATGAGCGACCCGGTCCCCACCGATCCTGTTCCGATTCCCGACCCTATTCCCCGGCCACAACCGCTACCCGATCCGCCTGACCCGGACCCACGTCCGATTATTGATCCACCGCCGCATCGCTAAAAAAAAGCCCTCGTATTCGAGGGCTTTCACCTATTTGATTTCCAGAATGTCCAGTCGACTGGCGCTAAAGTCGCCGTCGTCTTCATCCGGCTGCCAGCCTGCTGGTCGGAGAGGTAGCTCTTCACGGTCAAATGCGAGATCGCCGCCGTCCACGACTTCCGCGCCATGCTTAATGCCTTTGAAGTCAAACAGGCTGGTATCGCTTAAGTGCGACGGCACCACGTTTTGCATAGCGCTGAACATGGTCTCGATGCGGCCTGGATAACGCTTATCCCAGTCACGCAGCATGTCGCCAATGACCTGACGCTGGAGGTTAGGCTGCGAGCCACACAGGTTACACGGAATAATTGGATAACCTTTGGCCTCGGCAAAGCGCTCAATGTCTTTTTCACGGCAGTAGGCCAGCGGACGAATGACAATGTGCTTCCCGTCATCGCTCATCAGCTTTGGTGGCATGCCTTTCATTTTCCCGCCGTAGAACATGTTCAGGAACAGGGTCTGCAGAATATCATCGCGGTGGTGGCCGAGGGCAATTTTGGTTGCGCCCAGTTCGCTTGCCGTACGGTAAAGAATGCCGCGACGCAGACGGGAACACAGCGAGCAGGTGGTTTTGCCCTCCGGGATTTTATCTTTAACGATGCCGTAGGTATTCTCCTCGACAATCTTATACTCCACCCCGATAGATTCCAGATAGGCAGGGAGAATGTGCTCCGGGAAACCAGGCTGTTTCTGATCAAGGTTGACCGCGACCAGGCTGAAGTTGATCGGCGCGCTCTGCTGCAGGTTGCGCAAAATATCCAGCATGGTAAAGCTGTCTTTGCCACCCGAGAGGCAAACCATGATGCGGTCGCCTTCTTCAATCATCGAAAAGTCGGCAATGGCCTCGCCGACGTTACGGCGCAGACGCTTCTGAAGTTTATTCAGGTTATACTGTTCTTTTTTAGTAGTTTCTTGATTTTGCGACATTTATTCTTTACTCAATAATCAAATAGGGCACGTTTGGAGCCAGGCGCGCTGACGGTTCGATCTCCCGAACTTCACTTTCATTCACGCATCCCTTTGCCCCTCTGATTAGCAATATAAGACGGGTTAGCGCTTGCGGACAAAACCGACATGCGAAAGTGTGCCGTGTATGGTACGGATTGCGGCGACGAATGCCAGCACGTTTTACGGCAGACCGTCATTGCGCGCCCAAAAGCCGACATAGTGGCGCGTTTACAGCGCTAAGAAAAACGTGTTCCCATGAATATTGAAGCATGGCGAAATGAGAGGTGTCTCACCGTCCCGTTTGCTTTAATGACATTGTTACAGGCGGGACGATATGAAATGTCAGCGTTACCAGAGGAATGGCGTTGTGACATGTGGACGGGTAAATAAACCGACGGGCCGGTGCCCTAATTAAGCCACCCTGGCCTTCAGCCCGGGTTCGCATAGCCACCGACGACAAACCAGGTCAGAAATGCGACGGCAACGATAAAGACTAAAATCGGGAAGGCAATGCCAATTCTCATGCGATCTGGGTTCCTGGCGGGTTGAAAATACACGGATACTCCTTTTATACGAATTATTCACAAACCGCCAGCAACTTATTGTCCATCGCTCACTAAGACTCTCGCCCGTGTGGCGTTCGTGATTATCCCCGCTGTGACACAGACAGTGTCTCTTCCAGTTCACGCTTTGTCATGCGTACACAGTAAGCAGGCATGCCGCGTTCAAAACGCCATCCTTCCGCCAACGCACCGGCGTCCACGACATCAAAGCCAAATGCGTCGTAAAGGGTGGTTGCTATCCGCTTACCTTCGATATCATCTCCCGCGAGCGGCAGGGCGCGTCGGTTAGCAACGCCTTGCGGGAGCCCATCACTCTCCAGTTGGGTCATCGGGATGGCATTAAATGCTTTGGTCACTCTGACAGTTCCCAGCGTCTGTGCCACGAGTTCACTGGTGGTGGTCTGCCGTGTATCAAGAATCTCAATGTGGCCGTCTCGGTCCGGGTAGTAATTGACGGCATCCAGCAGTGGTTTACCCTGAAGTTCGGCCTTTGGTAGCGCGTCAATCGCGGTCAAGGGGACCGCGATCACCACAAGCTCGCCAAAACGCGCGGCCTCCAGGGCCGTACCGGTTTCACAACCCAACATAGGTTTAAGGCTAAACAGGGTGTTTGGGCTTCGTGAGTTGCTGAGCATAACCTCATGTCCTGCGCCGATGGCCAATTTCGCAATAGCGCGCCCAACAAAACCCGCCCCCAGGATTCCAATTTTCATCTTTGACACCTCAATAATTAACAGCCGGACTCCACTTTAATTCTCCCCTTCAGGAAGATAAATCGTATGATTGTGGAATGAAAAACAACGGTGGGTTGTGAATAGTGGATAAGCTCTCTGGCATGAAAGTTTTCGTTAAGGCAGCAGAATTGGGCTCGTTTGCCGCTGTGGCGGACGCGCTAGCGATGTCGCCACAAATGGTCGCTAAACATATTGCTGCGCTGGAGTCCCGTTTGGGCACGTCGCTGATTAATCGTACTACCCGCAGACAAAATCTCACCGATATTGGCCGCAGCTATTATGAACGCTGTCGGGCAATCCTGGCCGAAGTCGACGAGGCGGATGCGATTGTCACGAACATGAAGGCGACACCTTCAGGGATCATTCGTGTTAATGCCCCGGTGACGTTTGGCTCTCACACGCTGTCGCCTTTTATCACCCGTTATCTGGGGCACTACCCGGAGGTTCAGGTGGATTTGACGCTAAGCGATCGTATTGTCGATCCCATTGAAGAAGATTTTGAGGTCATCATCCGTATTGGTGAACTGGCGGATAGCGGCATGGTAGCCTGGCCCCTCGCCCCGTATCGACTCATTGCCTGTGCATCGCCTACCTATATTGAACGTTATGGCATGCCGGAACGTGCCGCTGACCTTCATCAACATGCCTGTCTGGTTTATGGGCACTGGTCTGCATCTATCTCTTGTCGGTGGCTGTTTTATAAAAACGGTAAAAAAGAAGAAGTCAGACCAGAAGGTCGCTTTCGTTCAAATGACTGGAAGGCGCTTATGCAGGCCGCCATCGAAGGTTACGGTGTCACGTTAGGTCCGACGGATGTGCTTAATCACGAGATTGAAAAAGGCACGCTGGTCCGTGTCCTGCCGGATTACGAAGGGCCATCAAGACCGATGCATGTCATGGTGCCGACGGCAAAAAAACAGACGGTTAAAATACAGTGTTTTATTCATGCCCTAAGAAAAGCGTTTGGGCCAGAGTCAGTCAGGGAAAGTGGCATCGCCGCTACGTGAGTACATAACATAACGGCTTAGTGTCAGGCGTGTCAGGCTCTGCGATTAGTCAGCACCAGGCTAAATTTCTTCCACTCCTGGCTGTCGCGTTTGCGTTGCAGGCTCCAGTGAATCTGCATCGTGCGGCGGTTTCTGCTTTGCTTCATGCGGTTGTCTCACATAGTAAGGGGGGCGGGCAGAAAGGTTATATAGTCTGCCTGCCAGCAGTGTCGCGCAGAAGTTTTACCTTTTTATAGCAGTAGGATGACAGAAAGAAGATGAGGGAGACTGCGCTCAGGCCACTTTCTTTGCGAGGTATTTGCCTTTTACCACACCGTCGTAATAGCGGCCTTTTGACACCACGGTCAGAAACACGGTGAAAATGCGTGGCGGTACGTTGTGGTATTGCCAGGTGCTTTTATCATGAAAACGGATTTCCAGCACACGGGTGCTTTCCTCATAGCCGACAGAGGCAATACGTGATGATTTTACAGGATGGTGTCGCATGATGAGTGTCCTTTACAGCCCGGCGCGAGGAATAATTATCATCCACTAAGAAAGTGGGTGCTGGCAAGCGTTACAGGCATAAAAAAGCCTGCAAAGATGCAGGCTTTTATCAATGTATCTTATTATTCTGCCGAACTTTTTTCCGCTTTTCCGGCCATCTGTGCGAGGAAGTCGTACCGTTTTTGCAGATCGGCGGCGGCATCTTTCCATAACTGCTCAGCCACCTCCGGCTGCTGTGCATTCAGCCGACGGAAGCGCTGTTCATTTAGCAGTGTATCAGCCAGCGCATCGGACGGCGGGCGAGAGTCCAGCGCCAGCGGCAGTTTCCCTTCCTCTTCCCGGCGCGGATCGTAGCGATACAGCGGCCAGAAGCCGGTTGCTGTTAATTGGCGCATCTGATCGTGGCTTAATGCCAGGTCGTAACCATGCTCTTCACACGGGCTGTAGGCGATGATCAGCGATGGTCCAGGGTAGGCCTCCGCTTCCTGGATCGCTTTCACCGTCTGGTTGAGCTGGGCGCCCAGCGAAATCTGCGCCACATAAACATGACCGTACATCATCATGCTCACGCCAAGATCCTTCCGCGCTTTGCGCTTGCCATGTTCACCAAACTTAGTGACGGCGCCGAGCGGCGTAGCTTTTGACGCCTGTCCACCGGTATTGGAATAACACTGGGTGTCGAGCACCAGAATATTGACGTTTTCGGTCAGACTGAGCACATGGTCAAGCCCACCGAAGCCAATATCATAGGCCCAGCCGTCACCGCCAATAAGCCAGATGGATTTCTCCACCAGCGCATCAGCGTCGGTGAGCAGCTCTTTCGCCTCTTCCACGCCTGCCAGATGCTGGCGCAGAGCGGCAACCTGTTCGCGGCGCACATCCGGCGTGGCCTCCGCGTGCAGTGCTTCATTGAGCGGGGTCGGGATGCGGTCAGCGAACTGTGATAACAGGCGCATCACGCGTTTACGATGCTGATCGACGGTCAAACGGAAGCCGAGACCGAATTCAGCGTTATCTTCAAACAGCGAATTCGCCCATGCCGGACCGCGACCGTTGATATCGGTGGTGTAGGGCGTTGACGGCAGGTTGCCGCCGTAAATCGACGAACACCCGGTCGCATTGGCGATTAACATGCGGTCGCCATACAGCTGGGTCAACAGCTTGATGTACGGTGTTTCACCGCAGCCAGAGCAGGCACCGGAATACTCAAACAACGGGCTGATAAGCTGAGAGGTACGGATGTCGATACGCTCCAGGGCGTTGCGGTCGATTTCCGGAAGGTTCAGGAAGAAGTCGTAATTCACTTTCTCTTCTTCGACATGCTCAAGGCGTGACATCATATTGATCGCTTTAATGTCCGGGTTCTGCCGGTCTTTCGCCGGGCAGACCTCCACGCACAGATTGCATCCGGTGCAATCCTCCGGCGCGACCTGAAGGACGTATTTCTGGCCACGCATATCACGGGCTTTCACATCCAGCGAATGCAGGCTGGCGGGGGCGGCTGCCATGGCCTCCGGTTGAACGACCTTCGCGCGGATCGCCGAGTGCGGACAGGCTGCCACGCAGTGGTTGCATTGCGTGCAAAGCGCTTCTTTCCAGATAGGGATCGCTTCGGCAATATTGCGTTTCTCCCAGCGCGTAGTGCCGACAGGCCAGGTGCCATCCGGCGGCAGGGCAGAAACCGGTAGAGCATCGCCGAGGCCAGCCAGCATCGCGGCGGTCACGGTCTTCACGAAATCCGGCGCGGCGTCAGACACCACCGGAGGACGTTGTGCGCTGGCGGCATTTACCGGCTGCAGCGGCACTTCAAAGAGTGACTCACGGGCCATTGCCAGCGCCTGCCAGTTACGTTCGACCAGCTCCTGCCCTTTACTGCTGTAGCTTTTTGCAATCGCGCCCTGAAGCGCTGGCAGGGCGCTGTCACCCGGCAGGATATGGGTCAGATGGAAGAATGCCATCTGCATAACGGTATTAATGCGCGCGCCCAGCGCGCATTCACGGGCGATTTTCGCGGCATTAATCACGTAGAAGTGGGCGTGTTTCTGATTCAGCGCCGCCTGCACCTCCTGCGGCAGACGATCCCAGACTTCGTCCGCGCTGTAGGGGGTGTTAAGGAGGAAAATACCGCCGGGCTTCAGCCTTTCTGCCATCTCGTATTTGTCGATGAACTGCAGCTGATGACAGCCGACAAAATCGGCCTGCGAAACCAGATAAGCCGAGTTAATCGGATGCTCACTGACGCGCAGGTGTGAAACGGTCAGCCCGCCGGCCTTTTTCGAATCGTAGACAAAATAACCCTGCGCATACCACGGCGTCGAGTTACCGATGATCTTGATGTTGTTCTTGGTCGCCGACACGCTGCCGTCGCTGCCCAATCCGTAAAACAGGGCTTCAAGTTTGGCACGAGACGGCAGGGTATTTTCCGGCAGCGGCAACGACAGGTTAGTCACGTCGTCGTAAATGCCGACGGTGAAGCGTGGCTTCGGTTTCACAGCACGCAATTCGTTGAAGACCGCCAGGACGCATTCCGGGCCAAACTCTTTGGACGAAAGGCCATAACGACCACCAATGACGCGGGGCAGCGTTTCACGTTCGCCCTGGTTAAAGGCTTCTGCCAGCGCGGTCATCACGTCAAGATAGAGCGGCTCGGCCAGCGCGCCGGGCTCTTTAGTTCGGTCAAGCACGGCCACGGTTTTGGCGGTTTCAGGCAGCACCGACAGCAGATGGTGCGCGCTGAAAGGACGGAACAGCCGCACTTTAAGCACGCCCACTTTCTCACCGCGCGTCAGCAGTTCATCAACCACCTCTTCACAAGTGCCAATCGCTGAGCCCATCAGCACAATCACCCGATCGGCCTGCGGGTGTCCATAATACTCAAAGGGTTTGTACCGACGGCCCGTGACGCTGGCAAAGTCATCCATCGCCTGCTCAACGTGGTCATACACCGCGTTGTACCAGGGGTTAGTGGCTTCACGAGACTGAAAGTAGGTGTCCGGGTTGGCTGACGTACCCCGAATCACCGGATGCTCCGGGTTCAGCGCGCGGGCGCGGTGGGCGTCAATCTCTGCCTGCGGCAGCAGCGTGCGGATTGTGTCGTCCGACAGCGGGGCAATCTTGTTGATTTCGTGCGAGGTGCGGAAACCATCAAAGAAATGAATAAAGGGCACCCGACTCTTGAGGGTTGCGATGTGGGAGATAAGGGCAAAATCCTGCGCTTCCTGCACGCTTCCGGCACCGAGCATGGCACAACCGGTCTGGCGGATAGCCATCACGTCCGAGTGGTCGCCAAAAATAGATAACGCGTGGGTGGCGACGGTACGTGCGGCCACATGCAGGACAAACGGCGTCAACTGACCGGCCAGTTTGTACAGCGTCGGGATCATCAGCAGCAGACCCTGCGACGACGTGAACGAGGTTGAGAGGGCGCCGGTTTGCAACGCGCCATGGACGGCAGCAATAGCGCCGGCTTCGGACTGCATCTCGACGACGCGAGGCGAGTCACCCCAGACGTTTAACAGCCCGTTGCCAGCCCAGGCGTCAGCCTGCTCAGCCATCGTGGAACTCGGCGTAATGGGGTAAATGGCGATAACTTCACTGGCACGGAACGCAACGGATGCGACTGCACCATTACCGTCAGTAGTAATCATAATGTACTCTCATTGCTCAACGAAAAATTCGCGTGGACGCTGTTTGCCCGGTGGATGCGGGTTTGACGCAACCGCAACCGCAACCGCTTTCTCGTTTTAAGTCGGGCAAATCAGCAGGGTTCATAATCACCACTGCACCGTACAGGGCGTGGCAGCATTACTTTTCAGTATAGACAGCCCGTGCTCAGCGGTTTTTGATCTCATGGTAGTCGCTGGTATTTATCCGTCTGGTAAATGTATTTCGCGCGCCTTCGAAATCACCTAAGTGGTATCCCTGTACCATACCGCAGAAAGAATGACGGCATTTTTCCGTATGTAGCACTCGCTGATGGTTTGCGCTTTCGTTAAGTAATTGTCTGAAACTACGCCAAAAATAGTCCTAAAAGATGCCATTGTCGGTTTTCTCACCGTTACGGTTGTTATAGTTGAGCGGCCATAACTAAAACGGAAGGGACAATGCCATTAAAAACATTTCAGGCGTATGCCGAACATATGAAAAAAGTCGTTGAAGATGAGCGGGATGAATGTGTGGTTGAAAAGAAAATGGTGCTGACCGCGGCGGCGGCCATCGAAGAGTTGGTAAACGTCGTCCTCGAACAGGAAACGGCGCTCATCGAAGACAAAGCTATCATCGAAGAGCTTCAGCAGGATATCGCTGAAAATAAACAGCGCTAAAAGGTGATTGTGGCTGCCGGAAGGCAGCTTTTTCATTTCTGCTTTCTCCCTCCTGCCATCAAGCGACAGCAGCAACCTGGACTGGTCGTTGCGCCTTTGCGGTAAAAATCGCATCAAAATGTTGCTAAAGCGCATAAAGGTGCGTCGAGGCTCTCGACGTAGCGAAAAGCGCTGCCTATGATGCATAGGTTTTGCTAAATCAAGGGGGATAAGAGATGCGTTCAGCGTTTTGGGTGGGATGTGCCGCGTTATTACTTTCAGCATGCAGCAACGAGCCGGTTCAACAAGCTACCGCCGCGCATGTGGCACCCGGCTTAAAGGCAGCGATGTCCAGCGGGGGGGAAGCCAACTGTGCAATGATCGGGGGAGCGTTATCTATTGCGCGCCAGCTAGATGGCACGGCCGTGGGGATGTGCGCGTTGCCCAACGGCAAACGGTGCAGTGAACAGTCGCTTGCCGCCGGAACCTGCGGAAGTTACTGAGTCTCTGCCGCCAGTTTATAAATCAATGTCTGGTCTGCTGTTGTCAGCGTAAGCTGGCTGTCAGTGAGGTCTACCTGCGCGCCTGAATTAAGCAGCGTGCCGATTGTGCTATCCAGCGTATTGCGCTGCGCCTCCGCACACATCATGCGCGTCATCGCCATGTTCTTCACGGTCAGCTTACCTTCAGAGAGTTTGCCCTGACCGCTGAAGCTATTACACATGTGGCCGGAGACCTTCATCTCATTATCAAAACGAATATCTGCCGGATGTTCACCTGGCGGCACCGCCTGCCCATTGACGGTTTCCAGCACAAAACGGTGTCCGGTCAGTTGCTCAGCTTTCACCGAAACATTATTTGCGCCGCTGCGTACACAGCCTGTCAGCAGCACGCTTAAGGCCACCAGGGTAATGATTTTCTTCATTTCGTCCTCAAAGACTTTTCTATTTTAACGGCGCGATTTTAACAGGCGGAGCGGGGATGTCATCGGGGATTTTCTGAAACGGCCCCCCTCAGACGAGGGAGGCCGACAGATTAAAACAGGGCGTTGGGACAGCTTTCGCCGCGCTCCAGCTGGCGCAGGTTCTCAAGTGTGGTCTCAGAAATACTGATTAGCGCCTCTGCGGTCAGGAAGGCCTGGTGACCGGTAAACAGCACATTGTGACAAGCTGACAGACGACGGAAGATATCATCCTGGATAACGTCGTTGGATTTGTCTTCGAAAAACAGGTCACGTTCATTCTCGTAGACGTCCATGCCCAGCGCACCGATTTTCTGATGTTTCAGCGCGTCAATGGCGGCCTGAGAGTCGACCAGCCCACCGCGACTGGTGTTAATGATCATCACGCCGTCTTTCATCTGTTCAAACGCGGTCTGGTTCAACAGATGATAGTTTTCCGGCGTCAGCGGGCAGTGCAGGGAGATAACATCTGACTCCGAAAACAGGGTCGTGAGATCGACATACTCCACGCCCAGCTCCAGCGCTGCGGCACTCGGGTAGGGATCAAATGCCAACAGGCGCATGCCAAAGCCTTTCAGAATGCGCAGGGCAGCCACGCCAATTTTACCGGTGCCAATCACCCCGGCGGTTTTACCGTACATCGTAAAACCGGTAAGTCCTTCCAGGGAGAAGTTCGCGTCACGCGTACGCTGATAGGCACGGTGAATTCGGCGGTTAAGGGCCATCATCATGCCGATAGCATGTTCGGCAACGGCTTCCGGGGAGTAGGCGGGGACACGCACCACCTGCAGGCCCAGCTCTTTTGCGGCGTCGAGATCCACGTTGTTAAAGCCTGCACAGCGCAGGGCGATAAATTTAACGCCATGTTTTTTCAGCTCTTCGAGCACCGGGCGGCTACCATCGTCATTGACGAAAATGCATACGCCTTCGCAGCCGTTAGCCGTTTTTGCTGTCTTTTCGGTGAGCAGAAAGTCGAAAAATTCAAGCTCGAAGCCAAACTTCTCATTCACGTGCTGCAAATACTTTTTATCGTATTGCTTTGTGCTGTATACCGCGAGTTTCATAAGACTTTCTCCATCAGATTTATATCCACATTAGCATGATTCAAATTATCATGTAAATTATAAAAATTATTTTATAAACAGAGACATATACTTCATTCTAAAGCATCTACGCTTAAAGCGGGCAGTAACTTTTTTTGCCAGGCTAAACATGCAACAATAACGGACAGAATCGGCTTAATCATATGCAAAATCAGGATATTAACTGCCCATGAAGGGTAAATATAAAGCCGCACTCGCGCTAATACTGCTTTTTATACTGCTGCCACTGACGCTGCTCATGACCCTGGCATATTGGGTTCCGACGCTGGCGGGTATCTGGTTGCCGGTGGGGACCCGTATCGCGTTCGAGGAGCCCCCGCGTGTTACCCGCCATGCCCTGCTGATCCCGGATCTGCACTATCTGATTGACGACTGTCCGCTGGCCTTAATCAAGGGTGCCGCACTGACGCATCCCAGCCGTTGGAAGCTGGATATTAACTCGTTGGATATCAACCCCACCTGCCTGAACAAACTGCCGGAAAAGGAATCTTCCCCCGCCGCACCAAAGACGCTGGCCGAATGGCAATCCATGCTGCCCAAAACCTGGGTCACCATCTCCCGTTTTACCGTTTCGCCCTGGCAGGAGTGGCAAGGTGAAATTTCACTCGCACTCTCTAAAGCGCATCAGGAACTGCGTTATCACGGTGAGCGAGTCTCTCTCAGTGCAAAACTGCGCGGCCAGTTACTGACGATTGAGCAGATGCAACTGACGCTATTTGAAAACCGACCGCCCATAATGCTGGGGGGCGAATTCACCTTACCCAGAGTACCCGAGGGCGTACCGGTAAACGGGCATGCGCAAACCACCTTAACGCTGCCAGGCAATCCTGAGGTGGTCGACGCCGACATCGACTGGCGCGACAACGAAGGGCAACTGATTGTGATGGCGCGGGACAATCCGGACCCCATCCTCGACCTGCCCTGGCAGGCGACGCCTGAGCGATTAACCATCAGTGATGGACGCTGGAACTGGCCTTATCAGGGGTTTCCGCTGAGCGGGCGCGTTGGCATACGCATTGATGATTGGCAAAAAGGGCTGCAAAACGCAGTGATAACCGGGCGGCTGAACGTATTAACGCAGGGCCAAGCTGGCAAGGGTAACGCCGTGCTGAACATCGGCCCTGGCCGACTCAACCTGGCGGATACGCCTATGCCACTGCAACTGACCGGCGAGGCCAAGCAGGGCGAGATGACCTTCTATGCCGTTCTGCCAGCGGTACTCACCGGGGACTTAAGCGATCCGCAACTCGCCTTTACACCCGGCGCGCTGCTGCGTTCACGGGGGCGCGTCATTGATGACCTTAACATTGATGAGATCCGCTGGCCGTTGGCCGGGGTGAAAGTGACCCAGCGCGGCGTTGACGGCCGATTACAGGCGATATTACGCGCCCATGAAAACAGCATGGGGGACTTCACCCTGCATCTCGACGGTCGGGCGCAGGACTTTGTACCGGACAAGGGCGTGTGGCAATGGCGCTACTGGGGCGACGGTAACTTTACGCCTATGAATGCGCGCTGGGATGTGGCCGGGCGAGGGGAATGGCGTGACAGGACCATCGAACTCAATGAACTCTCGACAGGCTTTGACCAGTTGCAATACGGCACGATGCATGTCAGTACGCCACGTTTGGTACTCAATGAGCCCGTACGCTGGTTACGTGACGATGACCATCCTTTCTTCGGCGGCGCACTCACCCTGGACGCTGGGCAGACCACCTTTAGCGGCGGCAGCGTGCTTCCGCCGTCGACCCTTGCGTTTAGCGTGCAGGGAAGCGAACCGACGGTGTTCCAGTTTAAAGGCGATCTTCACGCCGAAAAAATTGGCCCGGTTCGGGTAAACGGGCGTTGGGATGGGGAACGTTTACGCGGGCAGGCATGGTGGCCGCGGCAGTCGCTGACCGTGTTTCAGCCGCTGGTGCCTCCCGAGTTGAAAATGAACCTGCTGGGCGGGGATATGTATGCGCAGGTGGCCTTTTCGGCAGCGGCCGGACAGGGTTTTGAGGCGGGCGGACATGGCGTGTTGCGTGGCGGAAGCCTCTGGATGCCGGACAACCAACTCTCCGGCGTCGATTTTGTGCTGCCGTTCCGCTACCACGAAGGTATCTGGCAGCTTGGTACCCGCAGACCGGTTTCTTTGCGTATTGGCGAGGTCGTCAACCAGGTGACGGCAAAAAATATTGCTGCGGATCTGCAAGGGAGTTACCCCTGGAGCGAGGAGAATCTGCTTCAGTTGAGCGATGTCAGCATTGATGTGCTCGGAGGCAAAGTGACCCTGAGCCAGCTACGTCTGCCGCAGCACGATCCGGCGCTGCTGCGGTTACAGAACATCTCGTCAAGTGAACTCATCAGCGCCATCAACCCCAAACAGTTTGCGATGTCCGGGCCTTTTGATGGCGCACTGCCGCTCTGGCTGGACGACAATAATGACTGGATTATCAAAGATGGCTGGCTGCACAATCCCGGCCCCATGACCCTGCGCGTAGATAAAGATACCGTCGATGCGCTGGTAAAAGACAATGTGGCGGCAGGTTCAGCCATCAACTGGCTACGCTATATGGAAATTTCACGCTCATGGACAACACTGAATCTGGACAAAAAGGGCGTACTGAAAATGCAGGCGGCGATAAAAGGCACCAGTGTTGTTGAAGGCAAGAGCAATGCTGTCAACCTGAACTATTCCCATGAAGAGAATGTCTTTGCATTGTGGCGTAGCCTGCGGTTTGGCGACAACCTTCAGTCGCTGCTAAAACAGAACGTCACATTGCCCAGGGCGCCCTGTGCAAATGGAAAAGTGTGTGAGGAAAAACAATGAAAATTCTGCCAGGGATAGTGATGACCATGACGCTGGCGGCCTGCACGCCGCGTATCGAAGTGGCGGCACCGAAAGAGCCGATCACCATCAATATGAATGTGAAGATTGAACACGATATTAATATTAAAGCAGATAAAGACGTAGAGACGCTGCTGGAAAGGCAGAATCACTAAGTCGTCTTGCGCGATTACAGTGCTCACCCGTTCAACAGGAAATCAGACCATGACCTCAATCGTTACCCCGGAACGTGTCAATGCGCAGTGCCATTGCGGTGCGGTGGCCTTTACCGTGCAACTGAGCGATGGCTTTAACACCCGTCGTCGCTGTAACTGCTCTTTTTGCCGCATGCGTGGCGTGGTCACGGTCTCTGCTCCACTCTCCGGTATCACCGTGGTGCGTGGGCAGGATAAACTCACCGAGTACCGTTTTAATACCGGTGCGGCGGCGCACTATTTCTGCTCTGTTTGTGGGATCTACACCTTCCATCAGCGGCGTTCTAACCCGGATCAATATGGCGTTAACGTGGCCTGCATTGAAAATGTCTCGCCTTTTGATTTCCCCTGCGTCGAGGTGACCGATGGCGTTAATCATCCTAAAGACGGGGCGAGTCTGGGTGTGGTGGGGTATTTGCGTTACGAGGACGTGAAAGCGGGCAAAAACTAAATTCCCCTCCCGCCGAGGCGGAAGGGGGAGAAAACTTAGGCAGCGACCAGACTGTCGATAGCGGCTTTTGCGTCGGTAGTTGCCTGAGTAGCGACTTCCGGGCCGTAAGCGATACCTTCTGCAAACACGAAGTTTACGTCGGTGATGCCGATAAAGCCCAGGAACAGTTTCAGGTACGGCGCAACCAGGTCGCTCGGGGTATCTTTATGAATGCCACCGCGGCTGGAGACGATAACAACACGTTTACCGGTGACCAGACCTTCCGGGCCTTTCTCGGTATAACGGAAGGTCACGCCAGCGCGAGCCACCAGGTCGAAGTAGTTTTTCAACTGCGTCGGGATGTTGAAGTTGTACATCGGGGCATTGATGACGATGACGTCATGGGCATTCAGTTCGGCGATGAGTTCGTCGGACAGAGACAGCGCTTCCTGCTGACGCGGGGTCAACGGCGCGTCAGACGGACGCAGTGCACCGACCAGTTCGCCATCCAGTACCGGGATGGGGTTAGCAGCCAGGTCGCGAACGGTAATTTCATCAGCTACGTGTTTTGCTTTCCACTGATCGACAAAATAGTCAGCCAACTGACCAGACTGCGAGTACCCTGCCAGAATACTGGATTTAAGCACTAATACTTTGCTCATGGGTGTATCCTTATTATTTGAAATGGGGGCGTGCCCCCTGTTGTTAGGTGACACTCTATTCACAAAACTGCTGCGTGAATAGCGCAATATATCGAATCCTATGTTCGAATTTCTTGAACAAGAAATGAAATTACGCGTTGTGGTATTCTACGCCCATTCCCATAAAGAGACGTTTTCCGGCAGTGCTCTGCCCGTTAAGATTATGACAGAACAACAGAAATTGACCCTCGCCGATCTTCACCGTCAGCTTGATGCGCTTATGCAACGTGACAGGCAGCGCTTTGCTCGCCGTCTGCAGGGCGTGAAGAAGGTTAAAAATCCTGAATCACAAAGGGCTGTCCTGGAGACGATGCACCGGGAGATGGCCGAAGCGGCACAGAAAGTTCTGCTGCGTGAGGCGTCTCGTCCGGCCATAACCTACCCTGAGAATCTACCGGTTAGCCAGAAGAAGCAGGACATTCTCCAGGCCGTTCGCGACAACCAGGTGGTGATCGTCGCCGGCGAGACCGGTTCCGGTAAAACCACCCAGTTGCCGAAAATATGTATGGAACTGGGGCGCGGAGTGAAAGGGCTGATTGGCCACACCCAGCCACGCCGACTGGCGGCGCGTACCGTGGCGAACCGTATTGCCGAAGAGCTGCAAACGGAACCGGGCGGCTGCATCGGCTATAAAGTGCGATTCAGCGACCACGTCAGCGACAACACCCTGGTTAAGTTGATGACCGACGGTATCCTGCTGGCGGAAATCCAGCAGGACCGACTGTTGATGCAGTACGACACCATCATCATCGATGAAGCGCACGAACGCAGCCTGAACATCGATTTTCTGCTCGGCTACCTGAAAGAACTGCTGCCGCGCCGCCCGGATCTCAAAATCATCATCACCTCAGCGACTATCGATCCGCAACGCTTCTCACGTCATTTTGATAATGCGCCGATTATCGAAGTCTCAGGTCGGACCTACCCGGTTGAAGTCCGTTATCGTCCGATAGTGGAAGAGGCGGATGACACCGATCGCGACCAGTTGCAGGCGATTTTTGATGCGGTAGATGAACTGGGCCGTGAAGCGCCGGGTGACATCCTGATTTTCATGAGCGGCGAGCGTGAAATCCGCGACACCGCCGATGCGCTCAACAAGCTTAATTTGCGCCATACCGAGGTGCTGCCGCTGTATGCGCGCCTCTCCAACAGCGAGCAGAACCGCGTGTTTCAGTCCCACAGCGGGCGGCGCATCGTGTTGGCCACCAACGTCGCAGAAACCTCCCTGACCGTGCCGGGTATTAAATACGTCATTGATCCTGGGACTGCGCGCATCAGTCGCTACAGCTACCGCACCAAAGTGCAGCGCCTGCCGATTGAGCCGGTTTCTCAGGCGTCGGCGAACCAGCGTAAAGGGCGCTGCGGTCGTGTGTCTGAAGGGATCTGTATTCGTCTCTATTCGGAAGACGATTTCCTGTCGCGCCCGGAATTTACCGACCCGGAAATTCTGCGCACCAACCTGGCCTCGGTTATTTTGCAGATGACCGCGCTGGATTTGGGCGACATCGGTGCTTTTCCTTTCGTTGAAGCGCCGGATAAGCGCAATATTCAGGACGGCGTGCGCCTACTGGAAGAGTTAGGGGCCATCACCACTGACGAGCAGCAAACGGCGTATAAACTGACGAACCAGGGCCGCCAACTGAGCCAGTTGCCGGTCGATCCGCGTTTGGCACGGATGGTGCTCGAAGCGCAGAAACATGGCTGCGTGCGTGAAGCGATGATCATCACTTCCGCGCTGTCGATTCAGGATCCGCGTGAGCGTCCCATGGACAAACAGCAGGCGTCTGATGAAAAACATCGTCGCTTCCATGACAAAGAGTCGGACTTCCTGGCCTTCGTCAACCTGTGGAACTACCTCGGCGAGCAGCAAAAAGCGTTGTCCTCCAATGCGTTCCGTCGCCAGTGCCGCGTGGACTATCTGAACTATCTGCGCGTGCGCGAATGGCAGGATATCTACACCCAGCTACGCCAGGTGGTGAAAGAGCTGGGCATTCCGGTCAACAGCGAACCCGCAGCGTACCGCGAAATTCACGTCTCCCTGCTGACCGGCCTGTTGTCGCATATCGGGATGAAAGATACCGATAAGCAGGAGTTTACCGGTGCGCGTAATGCCCGATTCTCCATCTTCCCGGGATCTGGCTTATTCAAAAAACCACCCAAATGGACGATTGTCGCCGAACTGGTGGAGACCAGCCGTCTCTGGGGCCGTATCGCAGCCCGCATCGATCCCGAATGGGTCGAGCCGGTAGCGCAGCATCTGATCAAGCGTTCCTACAGTGAGCCGCACTGGGAACGGTCGCAGGGTGCGGTGATGGCGACGGAAAAGGTGACCGTTTATGGTCTGCCGATCGTGGCAGCCCGTAGCGTAAATTACAGCCAGATTGATCCGGCGCTTTGCCGCGAGCTGTTTATTCGCCACGCGCTGGTGGAAGGCGACTGGCAGACGCGCCACGCTTTCTTCCGCGACAACCTCAAACTGCGGGCGGAAGTCGAAGAGCTGGAGCACAAATCCCGTCGGCGTGACATTCTGGTCGACGACGAGGCGCTGTTTGAGTTTTACGACCAGCGCATCAGTCACGATGTGATTTCTGCCCGCCATTTCGATAGCTGGTGGAAAACCGTCAGCCGCGAGACGCCGGATCTGCTCAATTTTGAAAAGAGCATGCTCATCAAAGAGGGCGCAGAGAAAATCAGCAAACTGGATTACCCGAACTTTTGGCACCAGGGCAATCTTAAGCTGCGTCTGAGCTACCAGTTTGAACCGGGCACCGATGCGGACGGGGTGACGGTCCATATTCCGTTGCCCCTGTTAAATCAGGTGGAAGAGGCCGGGTTTGAATGGCAAATTCCAGGCCTGCGCCGTGAACTGGTGATTGCGCTTATCAAGTCATTACCGAAACCCGTGCGACGTAACTTTGTGCCTGCCCCCAACTATGCGGAGGCCTTTTTGGGCCGGGTGACCCCCCTTGAGCTGCCATTACTGGACTCGCTTGAGCGTGAATTACGCCGCATGACCGGCAACAGCATTGATCGGGAAGACTGGCACTGGGATCAGGTCCCCGATCACCTGAAAATTTCGTTCCGCGTGGTGGATGAAAAGAACAAGAAGCTGCAGGAAGGCCGGGACCTGACGGCGCTGAAAAATGCGCTGAAAGGCAAGGTGCAGGAAACCCTCTCCGCAGTAGCCGATGACGGCATCGAACAGAGCGGATTGCACATCTGGAGTTTTGGCCAGCTTCCTGAAAGCTACGAGCAAAAGCGCGGCAACTACAAGGTGAAAGCCTGGCCTGCGCTGGTAGATGAACGCGACAGCGTCGCCATCAAATTGTTTGATAATCCGCTGGAGCAACAGCAGGCGATGTGGCGCGGTCTGCGGCGTTTACTGCTGCTCAATATTCCGTCGCCTATCAAGTATCTGCATGAGAAGCTGCCGAACAAGGCCAAGCTGGGCCTCTACTTTAACCCGTACGGCAAAGTGCTGGACCTGATTGACGACTGTATCTCCTGCGGCGTCGACAAACTGATTGACGAAGCGGGCGGGCCGGTCTGGACAGAAGAAGGTTTTGCGAAGCTGCATGAGAAAGTCCGCGCGGAGTTGAACGAAACCGTGGTGGTGATTGCAAAACAGGTCGAGCAGATCCTGACGGCAGTGTTTAGCATCAATAAACGGCTGAAAGGGCGCGTGGATATGACCATGGCGCTGGGGCTGTCGGATGTTAAAGCGCAAATGGCCGGTCTGGTTTATCGCGGCTTTGTCACCGGCAACGGTTTCCGCCGTCTCGGCGATACGCTGCGTTACCTGCAGGCCATTGAAAAACGGTTGGAAAAAATGGCCGTCGATCCGCACCGCGACAGAGCGCAGATGCTGAAAGTGGAGCAGGTACAGCAGGCCTGGCAGCAGTGGCTCAATAAACTGCCGCCGGCGCGTCGTGAAGACGAAGACGTGCAGGCTATCCGCTGGATGATAGAGGAGCTGCGCGTCAGCTTCTTCGCGCAGCAACTGGGAACACCGTTCCCGGTATCTGATAAGCGTGTATTGCAGGCGATGGAACAGATTGTCGTGTGAGCATCAGGCCCGGTGAGCAACACTTACCGGGCCACTTTGCCGCTACGGGTTCCAGCCGCCGCCCAACGCCTTGTACAAATCAATTTGTGCCACTAACAGATTCCCCTTCGCCTGCACCACGCTAAGCTGCGCTGAAAACAGCGTACGCCGTGCATCCAGCTCATCGATATACGAGGAGTACCCGTTACGGTACCGATTCTGGGCAATGCGCAACGTTTCCTGAGCGACCGTGGCCTGCGCCTGTAATTCGCTTAACTGTTCCTGCAAACGGATGATGGCATCGAGGCTGTCATTCACTTCTTTGAACGCATTTCTTACCGTCTTTTCATAGGTATAGAGCGCCTGATTGCGTTGTGACGCTGTCACGTCTACCTGTGCATTCAATGCCTGTCGGTTAAGCAACGGCGCTAAAATACTGCCCCCCACGCTCCACAACTGGAGTGGATTATCCAGCAGGCCAGGTAGCGTGCGATCCTGTACGCTACCCGTTGCCGTGAGATTAAGGGACGGCAGCAGACTGGCACGGGCTGAGGCCAGCGTCGCATCGGCAGCAATCAACTGCTGCTCCGCCTGGGCAATATCCGGGCGGCGATTCAGCAGTGAAGAGGGCAGTGAAGAAGGGAGCGTCAACGGGGTGAGCGCGTCCAGTCCCTGGGTGCGGGCAACGTTACCGGGATTAGCCCCGAGCAGCAGGCTCAGCGCATTTTCCTGCTGATTAATCTGATGGCGTAATCCTGGGATTTGTGCCCGGGTGGCGCGCACTTCAGAATCGGACTGCATCAGTTCCAGGCGTGAGCTGTAGCCCGTTTCAAACTGCCGCTGCGCCAGCTTAAGGGCTTCCTCTCGTGCCTCCAGCGTCGATTGCGTCACGCTTAATTGATCGTCGAGCGATAACAGTGTGATGTAGCCGGAGGCGACAGAAGACGCGACGGTAAGATCGGCCGCCGCTGCCGCGGCTTTTTGTGCGGCTAATGAAGCCCGTGCGGCATCGGCGGTACTGCGGTTAACGCCCCAGATGTCCACATCATAGCTGGCGGTCAGGCTACCTTTGTATAGCGTGCTGTAAACCGGCAGCCCGGTGGCGGCGGATTGCGAACGGGCGCGCGTACCGTTGAGACCGGCATCCAGTGACGGGAAAATACTCCCTTCTGCGCCATAGACCCGCGCCTGGTATTCATTCACCCGTTCGCGGGCAATCAACACATCACTGTTAAAGCGCAAGGCTTGGTCCACGTACGCGTTCAGGGCGTTATCGTGAAAGCGCCGCCACCACACTTTTTCGACGGGACTGTCAGGACCGGTGGCCGAACGCCAGGCCGCGGGGATCTGCAGCGAAGGTTTGGCGGGCTTAACGTCAACGGACTGGCAGCCTGCCAGCGCCAGACAGAGGGCAACCGCGAGGGGGCGAACGATCATTGCGCGTTCTCCCGGGTATCGATTTTCACCTGTACCGACATCCCCGGTCGCAGGCGGGCGACCTCTTCTGCTTTGCCTTCAACCTGGATGCGTACCGGGATACGCTGGGCGATTTTAACGAAGTTGCCGGTGGCGTTATCCGGCGATATGGCACTGAATTCCACTCCGGTTGCCGGCGAAATGCTCTCAACCCGGCCCCTGAACGCCTGACCGTCCAGCGCGTCGACGGTGAAATGGACCGGCTGACCGATACGCAGATTCGCCAGTTGGGTCTCTTTAATATTGGCAATCACCCAGTGTTGAGCGGGCACCAGGGTGGTGAGATGCGTTCCGGCTGAAACATAGGCCCCCAACCTGACGCTGATTTGCCCCAGTTGGCCGTCGCGCGGGGCGACGATGCGGGTGTTTTGCAGGTCAATTTCCGCCAGCTCCAGTGCGGCTTTGGCATTCTCGACGTCGGCTTCCAGCGAAGCGCGATTTACGATTGTGGTTTGCAGGTCCTGTTTCGACATCTCCAGCGTGGCCTGCGCCTGGGCAATACTCGCGCTGCCCTGAGCGGCGGTCGCCAGGGCGGCATCCCGTTCACGGATCGAGAGAGAACCGTCTGAAGTCAGGGCTTTGACGCGTTTCAGGTCCGCTTGTGATTGCTGATTCTGCGCTTTACTGCTGGCCAGCGCCGCTTCGTTACGTTTAATCACCGCTTCGGCGCTTTTTCGCTGCTGGATATTGTTGTTCAGCGCCGCGATTTTCATCGCCAGCTGCGCCTGGGCCTGATGCACTTTCTGACGATAAATGCGGTCGTCGATCTGCATAATCAGATCGCCCTTCTTAACCTGCACAAAGTCCTGCACCGGCACCTCAGTGATGTAACCATTCACCTGAGGGCTGATAAATGTGGTCAGCCCCCGAACATAGGCGTTGTCGGTGAACTGGGTGTGGCGGGTAAAGGGCGGCAATTGCCAGGCGTAAAGTATGACTAATACCCCAACGATGCCGATCGCGGCAGCGGCAAAAATCGATACAATGCGCAGGTTACTGCGGGTGTTGGCCCGCTCTTTGGCGGCGTCCTGCTGACTCATAGTTGCTCCAGTAAAAAATTCACGCGTGTCACTTTGTTCCCGTTGCCCGACGCAGGGCGATGCGCGCAGTAATGCGCAAACGCAGCAGTCGCCAGAGGATCCATACCAAAGTGGCGGCAGCCACCGAGGCGGTTAAAAGATAAGTATCGTTGTAAGCCAGAATATTCGCTTCCAGCGTGCTGGCGTTTTGCAACTGGAGGACCGCCTGTGTATTGAGCAACGTACTGTCGCCAATCATGTTCTGATAAAGCTGGTTGTAGGCCTGCAGGCGCTCATTGACGGCAGGATTGAGCGTGGTCAGTTGTTCGGCCAGGTGTGCGGAGTGGTATTTCTCCCGCCAGGTCTGGAAAGTACCGAGAATAGCCGACCCTAACAGGCCCCCAATATTCTGGCTCATACCAAATAAGACAGAGAAGCTCACGAGGTTACGCGGATCGGCGACCACGCCACCGATGCCTGCCAGCATCGCAGGGGCGAGGAAAAAGGCGCTGCCGAAACCGAGCAAGAACTGGCTGACCATGAGCTGGTCTGGCCGCGTGAGGCTGGTGGACTGGCTGTCCATCAAGGAGGCGATAATCATCAGCAACAGGGCCGTGATGATAGGCCACGCCAGCCGCTGGGGTTTAATGGTAAGGCAGCTTGCCGTGATACCGCAGACGATGCCGGCAAGAATCGACCAGGCCAGGTGCGTCATCTGTTCGTTCTGTAACCCCACGTACTGCAACCAACCGTAAACCCCGGTGTTCTGCTCCGCGAGGACGATGCGGATGAGCAGCATGATCAGCCCAAGGCGCATTATGCTGCCGCTGGAGAGCCAACGGGTATTGAGCAGAGGGTTGCTGCGGTTATGTTCAAAGACAATGGCGCTCACGATAAGCACCAGCGACAGTGACAGCGACCAGCCAATCCACGGGGCTTCGAACCACCAGTACAGGCGACCAAATGAGAGCACCGCGCACAACAGCGCCATGCCGGGCGCGAGCAGAAAAAAGGTAATAAAGTCTTTCTTCTCAAATACTTTTTTGCGATCGCCAGGCGGCAGCTTCAGACAAATGACGCAGGCGAGCGAAATCAGTGCCAGCCCTAGTTCAAAGAAGTAGAGTCCACGCCACTCCTCCAACTGCAGTAACTCGGTTGAGAAGAGACGGGCAATCGGGATTGCAAGGGAAGAACCGGTTATCCCTATAGTTAATGCTTTCAATCGATGCTTAGCGGGCCACGCCTGAATCTGGTAATAAATACCCAGCGAACTCAGTGCCGCCGCCACCATGCCGTGAGCGGCACGGACGAGGATGGCAGAACTCAAATCGTTCACGAACAGGTGAAAAAAAGTGACCAGCACATAGAGCACCAGAAAACCTTCGGTAAACGCACGCAGGCCAAACTGCTGGCGAAACTTTACCAACAGCAGGTTGATGGAGACGTTGGTCATCACGTAAACCGCGGGAAGCCAGGCGATTTCGGTGGACCAGGCCGCAAAGGTACCCTGCAGATTTTGCAGGTTTGCAGTCACCATCGCATTCCCCAGTGCGCCAGTCATGCACACCAGCAGGCCAACGATGCCATAGGCTATGCGGCGAGGGGTGCTATGAAACGGGGTCGAAGGGGAGCCGAGCAGCATCGGCTTTTCGTGGGGCGCCCATTCACGGGGGGCGTAAGGATCGTTTTTCGGCTGGCGCATTACTTCCTCTCGACCTCGCGTAACAACTTTTCCAGCACCTGACGTGTCTGCGCCTGCTCTTCAGGGGTGATTACGGACAGGATCTCCTCACGCAGATCGTCGGCGACCGTTTTGACCTGATGATATAACGCCATCCCCTGTGCGGTTGCCACCAGCAGGCGTTTACGTTTGTCCTGCTCGGTTAATACGCGTTGAACCAGTTGTTGGCTGACCAGCCGATTGATTAACGGCACCAGAGTGGCATTTTCCACACCCAACTCCTGCGCCAGTTCGCTTTGCGAAAGCGGGGTATCGTGACGGGCGATTGCGGCAACCGCTACCCAACTCGCCTGACTCATTCCCAGGCCCTTCAGGCGGCGGTCTACGGCCAGTCGCCAGTGATGCGCCGTTAAATACAATAAATGGGAAAAGGTGAGATCGCGGTGTTCCATACATTTTTCTAATAGATAGTTAGAGCTCTAACGAGTTTACCGTTAGCGCCGTGAATAATTCAAGTGTATTAGAGGACCGCAATTTTGGTGGGAAAAGAGGACGCATAGCGAAGTTGCTATGGCTTCGCGGCATAATAGCGGGCAAGGCGGTTAGGGCATTCCATGTGATCTCTATCGCACTTTACGATGTAGTGGCACTTAAGTAAGCTGTATTGATGCTTACAAAAAGGAGGCATTTATCCATGATCCATTTTCCTGCCTTACCTGAGCAGACCCTGAAGGCCGCCAACACGCTGGGCCAGTGGCTGGCGCAAAATGACTTTGCGAGCAAGCCTGAGCCTGTCCGCGCTGATGCGATCATCCTTGCCGGTAATGCGGTCATACCGGTTATCGATGCGGCATTCGACATGGCTTCCCGACAGCATACGCCGCTCATCATAAGCGGTGGCATCGGCCATTCTACCACCTTTTTGTATCACGCCGTGGCCCGCCATCCGACCTACAATTCGCTACGGACCACCGGTAAATCGGAAGCCGCTATCCTTGCGGAAATCGCCCAGCGTTTTTGGGGTATCCCGCTGAAAAACATCATTGTGGAAGACCAGTCAACCAACTGCGGTGAGAATGCCCGTTTCACTCTGGACACCCTGAGCTCACGGGGGATGAACCTGACGACCGCAATCGTCATGCAGGACCCGACGATGCAACGCCGCACCATGGCCACCTTCGCGCGCGCAAGCGCAGGTTATGCGGATGCGCCACACTGGCTTAGTTATCCTGGTTTTATTCCCGAACTGATTAACACCCGTGACGGACTCTCTTTTGCGACGCCAGCCGAAGGGTTATGGCCGGTCGAACGCTATCTGTCGCTGATCCTCGGCGAAGTACCACGACTGCGCGACGACATTGAGGGGTATGGCCCCAATGGGCGGAATTTTATCGTCCATGTGGATTTCCCCTCTTCTGTCGACAACGCCTGGCAAATATTACAGGCCGATGAGGTTCTGCACTCCGCTTTAGGCAGCCGCGCTCTGGCATAAGCCAATGCCCGTTTGCGCGATGGCAAACGCAAACGGGCACTCAATGTTGATTTAATGTTGCCTCGTGGTTGCTAAAAAGCATTTCTTTTATGATTTCACTCACAAAACTTCGCTGTCATCCTGGGAAATGGGCTGCACGCTTGTAGATTTTTAACAACGAATTTACTTGTTAAAAACAATGTTATTACAGGAGCAGTTCATGACAGCACCCGTACAGCACCCGATGTATATCGATGGTCAATTTGTTACCTGGCAAGGCGACGCCTGGATTGACGTAACAAACCCGGCGACAGAAGAGCTTCTGTCGCGCATTCCAGACGGTACCGCCGAAGATGCACGGCGCGCCATTGAGGCTGCCGATAAAGCGCAGCCGGCCTGGGAAGCGTTACCGGCCATTGAACGTGCGGGCTGGTTACGCAAAATCGCCGCAGGTATTCGTGCAAACGCCAGTGAAATCAGCGCGCTTATCGTGGCTGAAGGCGGAAAAATCCAGCAGCTGGCGGAAGTCGAAGTGAACTTCACCGCCGATTATATCGACTACATGTCCGAATGGGCCCGTCGTTATGAAGGCGAAATTCTGCAAAGCGATCGCCCTGGCGAAAATATCTTCGTCTTTAAACGCCCGCTGGGTGTCACCACCGGGATCCTGCCGTGGAACTTCCCGTTCTTCCTGATTGCCCGCAAGCTCGCGCCGGCACTGATAACCGGCAACACGATCGTTATCAAGCCCAGCGAATTCACGCCGAACAACGCCATTGCTTTTGCCAAAATCGTCCATGAGGTCGGGCTGCCGAAAGGGGTCTTTAACCTGGTGCTCGGACGGGGTGAAACCGTCGGACAGGAGCTGGCAGGCAACCCGAAAGTGGCGATGGTCAGCATGACGGGAAGCGTGGTGGCAGGCGAGAAGATCATGACCGCAGCGGCGAAAAACATCACCAAAGTGTGCCTCGAACTGGGCGGTAAAGCGCCCGCTATCGTGCTCGATGATGCAGATCTGGAACTGGCCGTTAAAGCTATCGTCGATTCCCGCGTGATCAACACCGGGCAGGTCTGTAACTGTGCCGAGCGCGTGTATGTGCAAAAAGGCATTTACGATCGCTTTGTGAACCGTCTGGGCGAAGCGATGAAAGCCGTGCAGTTTGGTAATCCAGGCCAACGCAATGATATCGCCATGGGGCCGCTGATTAACGGCGCAGCCCTGGAGCGTGTGGAAGCCAAAGTGGCTCGGGCGGTTTCAGAAGGTGCCCGCGTTGTGCTGGGCGGCAAAGCGGTTGAAGGGAAAGGGTATTTCTACCCGCCAACGCTGCTGCTGGATGTGCGCCAGGAGATGGCTATCATGCACGAGGAAACCTTCGGCCCGGTGCTGCCGGTGGTGGCATTCGACACCCTGGAAGAGGCGCTGGCGATGGCTAACGACAGCGATTACGGGCTGACGTCATCGGTTTACACCCAGAATCTCACGACCGCCATGAAGGCCATCAAAGGGCTGAAATTCGGCGAAACCTATATTAATCGCGAGAACTTTGAAGCGATGCAGGGGTTCCATGCGGGCTGGCGGAAGTCGGGCATCGGTGGTGCTGATGGTCGTCATGGCCTTGAAGAGTATCTGCAAACCCAGATGGTCTATCTGCAGGCGTAATGGGGTATGCCGCCATCAGGTTATGATGGCGGCAAGCGCTTTACACCTTCGTTGCAATCCAGTTCATCATTAACGTCGGCCAGATGGCTGCGGGCAGCCCCTGAGCATCACGAATACCAAATCCGTGGGCGCCTTGCTCAAACAGATGCATCTCAACGGGCACGCCCAGCTTTCGCAGGGCGGTGAACATCACCACGCTGTTTTCGACCTTCACCGCCGGGTCATCAACCGCATGCAGTATAAAGGTCGGCGGCGTATCGCCGCTCGCCCTCTCTTCCAGAGAATAGTGGCGAATCTGCTGCTCGGTCGGATTATCGCCAATCAATTCCTGGCGCGAACCAGGGTGGTCAATCTCGCGATGCATGGTAATGACCGGGTAGACCAGCGCCATAAATGCCGGTCGGGCAGGGAGGTCATCTATCTCATCTTTAGGCAGATAAACGGGTTCACTGAAGCGTGTGCCCAGGCTTGCCGCAGCGTGTCCGCCCGCAGAGAAGCCCAAAATTCCCATACGCTCAGGGTCCAGTTGCCACTCCTTTGCGCGTGCTTTCAGGGTCCGCATCGCCCGTTGCACATCCGCCAGCGGCGCATTGGCCCCTTCCGCATGACCATCCCCCGGCAGGCGGTAGCTCATCACAAACAGCGTGTAGCCTCTGGCATTGAAGAAAGGGGCCAGCGCACTGCCTTCTTTGTCGAGGACCACCCGGCGATACGAGCCGCCCGGTGTCACCAGAATCCCTACGCCGTTGGGTTTCTCAGGGGCATAAACGGTAATCTGCGGCGCACGGACGCCGGTGACGGAGCGATCAAAATCAGAAGGACCCGTGAGATTTTCTTCCAGCCGAAAGGTGACGAGACTGGTTGCCGCCCCCGGCGCCTCACCCTGGGGCCAGACGGAAAAGGTGACGGCATTCGCTACGGCAGCGTCCATCATCGCAACTAACTCTTGCTCGCTTATCGGTGTCACTTCGGATCTCCAAAATTTGAAACAGAGGTTTATATCATAGGCGGTGTACAGAAAGTGTGGGGGAGGTGGGAAAAAAGGGTGGCGGTGCCACCTGAGAGGTTAGGGATCCCCTGTAATATGTCGTTTTACAGCGATAATACTGCGTAATGAGAATAAAACAGTCACCGCGATGACTGGGTCCGGCTGAAAATCGACGAAGCGTATCCGTAAGGCCGGGGCGCCGCGCAGGGATGCGCGGCGAGGGCGACTTTACACGGACGTTACCTTCGCCCGTCCCCGATTAGCCTGAAGGAATACGCTGAGTGGACCGCGCCAGCGGCGATTTTCCTGGCCGGGAGCCCGGGTCGCCAGGGCGGTGGCGGTGAACCGCCCTGGCACGTTCACGGGTTCTGGAGCGATAGAAAAGCAAGGAACATAAGGTGAACGGAATGCCCCTCAGAGCCGCATTTTCCCCCTCACCCTAACCCTCTCCCCGGTGGGGCGAGGGGACTGTATTTGGTGGGTATCCCTCAGACCCGAGGGAGAATCAAAGCTGCCGGTATTTTTCCAGCACACGAACCAACTGAGTCACAAAACCATACTCGTTATCGTACCAGGAGACGGTCTTGACCAGTTGCAGATCGCCCACTTCGGTAATTTCGGTTTGTGTAGCATCGAACACCGAACCAAAGTGGCTGCCGATCACATCAGAAGAGACAATCTCTTCATCGGTGTAACCGAAAGACGCGTTGTTTTCGGTCGCTTTTTTCAGGGCCTGATTGACCTCATCGGCGGTGACTTTTTTGCCCAGAATCGAGACCAGTTCGGTGACCGACCCGGTTTTCACCGGTACGCGTTGCGCATGGCCTTTCAGCTTGCCGCTAAGGTCAGGGATCACCAGCCCAATGGCTTTTGCCGCCCCGGTAGTGTGCGGAATGATGTTCTCTGCTGCAGCACGCGAGGCACGCAAATCTTTACCGCGTGGACCGTCCACCAGCGCCTGGGTCCCCGTATAGGCATGAATGGTGGTCATGGTGCCCACTTTAATGCCGAAGTTATCATGCAGGGCTTTTGCCATTGGCGCCAGGCAGTTCGTGGTACATGACGCCACCGAGATGATGGTGTCCTGAGCGTCAAGAGTGTCGTCATTGACGTTGAAAACCACGGTTTTCATGTCACCCGCAGGGGCTGAGATCAACACTTTTTTCGCCCCTGCATCCAGGTGCGCCTGTGATTTTTCTTTAGCGGTATAAAAACCGGTACATTCGACAATAATGTCAGCACCCGCCGCTCGCCATGGAATGTGTTTGGCCTCTTTTTCGGCATACACCGTGATTTTTTTACCATCGACAATCAGCGCGTCTTCGGTGAAATCCACACTCCACTTAAACGGGCCATAGTTGGAGTCATACTTCAGCAGGTAGGCCAGCACTTTCGGGGAGGTGAGATCGTTAATTGCCACGACTTCGGCATCACTGCCGGTCTCCAGCAGCCGACGTAATACCAGACGACCTATACGCCCAAAACCATTAATGCCAATTTTACTCATTATGCTACTCCTGTCAGGAAGGGTTTTTTGCACTTCACCAGGCATAGCCTGGGTTGAACACAACGGCAAATGATTGCTTTTCATGACAGCGTAAGCGTTTGAAAATTGAAAAAGAAAAGTTAATGAATTTTTAAGAAAAGCTCGGTATGTTGGCGTTTTCGATCTTGTTTCAGGATGAGCTTATGCGCAGTAAATATTCCGGGCTTCAAATCGCCATTCACTGGCTGGTTTTTCTTCTGGTCATTGTGACCTATTGTGCCATGGAATTTCGTGGTCTCGCACCGCGTGCTTATCGGCCTTATTTCAACATCGTCCACGTCTCTTGTGGCATCACTATTCTGGTATTAATGGTCACGCGCCTGCTGGTCCGTCTGAAATCACCCTCGCCACCGATTGTGCCAAAGCCCTCGCCCATGTTAACGGGCATGGCGCATTTAGGACACCTGGTTATCTACCTGCTGTTTATTGCCTTACCGATCATCGGCTTGCTGATGATGTATAACCGTGGGGGAAACTGGATTGCCTTTGGCATCGTGATGCCGCATGCGCAAGAAGCGAATTTTGACCTGGTGGATATCCTGAAAAACTACCACGTGACTCTGGCGATGTTAGGGTATTACGTTATCGGGTTGCATGCGCTAGCGGCACTTGCGCACCATTATTATTTCAAAGACAACACGTTATTACGCATGATGCCGAAAAAACGTGTATAAAGGATAACGCGATAGCGGCGCTGCATGGCCGTTATATTTTAAGCCTCGCCTGGTGCGAGGCTTATTTTTTATTCGGCGAGGCGCGTAAGCCTGCGCTGAATAAAACGTTCGCGTAACGCGTCATAACTCCAGTTGAAGACCATGGTGTACGGCAGAAAGAACAGGAAAAAGCCAATTTCCAGTAAGAAAGCCGCGACCAGACCAATGCCCAGCACCAGCGAGGCGATGGTTACGCCAATCACGATAAATCCTCCTTCAAACCCTAACGCATGTAACACACGCACGCGGGCGGTACGGGGCACGCGATGCACAGGCCATAAGCGGTCAAAAATCGCATTGTAAATCACATTCCAGATCATCGCGGCGGTCGCCAGTAACAGCGTGAGCCCGCCCATTTCAAGTACCGGACGCTGCATTACCCAGGCGCTGGCTGGCGCGCAGATGGCAGTGGCAATGACTTCAAAACTCACCGCATGGAAAATGCGTTCGGTTAAGCCGCGACGCTGTACTGCATGCTGTTGCATTTAAAAACCTCTTTTTAACGGAGTCGGTGTAAATGTCATCGAAGAAGAGGATTTTCATCGTTTATTAAGATAAATTAAAGTGAGTTACCATCGATAAAATAGATACTTTTATGCGCTATTCACCTGAAGCCCTCACCGCCTTTGTCGAAACGGTTGCCGCCGGTTCCTTTTCCGCCGCCGCACGAAAACTGCGTAAGAGCCAGTCGACAATCAGTACCGCCATCGCCAATCTGGAAACGGATCTGGGGGTGACGCTGTTTGACCGCTCTGCCCGTCATCCGGTCTTAACGCCGGAAGGCGAAAAGGCGCTCAGCTACGTACAGGCGATTCTTGCCGCCAGCGACAGGCTGGATGAGTTAGCGGTGTGGCTGGCGGGCGAGATGGAAACGCGACTGACCTTTGTGCTTTCTGACACGCTGCACCCGGATATCCTCGCCGACCTGCTGGGGGCCTTTGACAAACGCTACCCGCACACCGAGTTTGAATGCCTGATTGGAGAAAATGAGGACGTTATCGATCTGCTGCAAAAAGGTCGCGCGCAACTGGGGCTGACCGAAGCGCAGGCACACTATCCCACAGATATTGGGGCCATGCGTCTGCCGATGCAAAGTGAGATGGATATTTTTGTGGCGCGCAATCACCCCCTGGCGAGTGAGGGCATGCTGTTGGAAGAACAGCTGCGTAGCTGGCGTGAGTTACGGCTCAATACTTATCTGGAGAACAGCAGCATGGTGGCCCGTGGTCCGGTGTGGTCTGCGCCGAACTATCTGATGTTACTCAGCATGGCGGAGCAAGGGTTTGGCTGGTGTGCACTACCGACAGCGCTGGTGGACGAGTTCTCAGGCGCAAAGAAACTGACCCGGCTGAATTTACCAGGCTGGCCGCGCAGCGTGTTGATCGACTTGTTGTGGAACAAACGCACGCCGCCCGGCGTGGCAGGGAGCTGGTTGCGTCATTATCTGCAACAATGGCGGCAAACACCCGCAGCGTCCTGACAGCAAAACGCCCGCGTTGGCGGGCGTTGAGCGTTAAGCAAACACGATTTAATCGTCTTCGTCGTCGTCGAGTTCAACCGGGGACTGATAATCATCCGGTTTGATGACCAGCAAATCGCATCGCAGATGGTCAATCACCTGTTCCGCAGTGTTGCCGAGGAAGGCAGCAGAAATGCCGGTGCGGCCCACAGTTCCCAGGACCACGATCCCGGCCTGCAGATGTTCCGACAGGTCAGGAATCACCTCTTCCGGCAACCCTTTTTCGACGTGTGTCATCTTCTCGTCAATACCGAACTTCTGACGCAGGGCTTTCATGGCAATTAAGTGCTGGCCGCGGATGGCATCGTTATAGACGCTGGGATCAAACTCCGGCAGCTCAATGGCAATATTAATCGGCGTAATGGGGTAGGCACCGACAAGATGGACTTCGGTATGGTTCACCTGTTCCGCCAGCATCAACGTCTCTTTAACCAGTTTTTCATTAAGCGAATTGTGGTACAGCTCTTCGCTGGCCAGATTAACGGCCACCAGCGCTTTACCCGCTTCTGGCCAGGGCTGGTCTTTCACCATCCATACCGGACACGGACATTTGCGCAGCAGATGCCAGTCAGTAGGGGTAAAAATAACGGATTCGAGTTTGTCATGCTGGTGCGTCATCTTCAGCAGGAGATCGTGCCCACCGGCAAGCACTTCCTGGATAATGGCCTCAAAGGGACGGTTGTGCCACACCACTTTGATATCGATAGGAACGCCGCTGTCGAGATAGTACTTCGCCTGTTCGCGGATCCAGGCGGTACGTTGGCTAATCACGCCTTGTCGCATGGCGGTGCGTTCGTCAGGGGACAGAAGGGTGGTCATCTCATATGAGAAATCATAGATGGGCAAAAAGGCTTTGATGCGCCCACCAATCCGTTGATGCAAATACACGGCACGTCGTAATGCGGGCTGATCGTCCTGATTAGGATCGATGGCGACCAGCATATTTTGATATCTAGCCATACAGGGTCTCCTTACATCTGTCACCACAGTCTGTAATTACAAGATAACCCATTAGTACTGAATGAAACAGGGGAAACCTTTTGCCAGATCAATAAATCAGAAAAATTAGACGACCGGGCAAAAGGTAAAAAAGAGAGGGAAAATCAGGCTACGTTGCGGGAATGACCGGCAAGCTGCGACAGAATATCGCTATTCTCAATGGTAATGTATTTGCCTTTTACCGCCAGCATGCCGCTTTTCTGGAAGCGACCCAGCAGACGACTGATGGTTTCGACAGTCAGGCCTAAATAGTTACCGATATCGCCACGCGTCATCGTCAGACGGAACTCGCGGGGAGAGAAACCGCGCTGAGCAAAGCGACGTGACAGGTTATAGATAAATGCCGCCAGACGCTCTTCCGCATTTTTCTTCGACAGCAGCAGGATCATGTCCTGGTCGCCTTTGATCTCGCCGCTCATCAGGCGCATCATTTGTTGGCGAAGATTAGGCATCTTACCTGACAGGTCGTCCAGGGTTTCAAAGGGAATTTCGCAAACCATTGAGGTTTCCAGCGCCTGCGCGAAGCTCGGGTGAAGACCGGTGCCAATGGCATCGAAGCCGACCAGGTCGCCCGCCAGATGGAAGCCGGTGATCTGCTCGTCACCTTGTTCGGTGATGGTATAGCTCTTGATCGTGCCGGAACGAATAGCGTACAGCGATTTCAGTTCATCACCGGCTTTAAACAGTGTCTGGCCTTTCTGAATCGGCTTTTTACGCTCGATGATGTTATCGAGCTGATCCAGCTCGTGTTCATTCAGCGTAAAAGGGATACAAAGCTGGCTGATACTGCAATCCTGGCAATGGATAGCACATCCGCCTGACTGAATGCGTCGTATAATTCGCTTTTCCGGGATCATAGGTATACTCAAGCCTTAATTGATTTTGGTCAATTTTAACACCTTTTTAGGGTGTGTGTAAGCCTGAGGAAACGTCAATTCAGTAGAATTAAAACGGTTATTGGAAACATAAGTTACCGAATACAAACCATCTATTTGATAATCCACCAATTTCTTGTGGGTTTGAACCCGCAGCACCGCGATTAAGCGCACTTATTGGGCCTTGTTCTCACAATAAGAAGTAGCCCTCATGACGCAGCAACCACTCTTTGCGCTGCACGCCGCCCGCATAGCCGGTCAGCGTCCCGTTACGCCCAATGACGCGATGGCAGGGCACCACAATACTCACCGGGTTAGACCCATTTGCGGCCCCCACGGCACGTGCCGCACCACTTCGGCCCAGCATTTCCGCCAGATGGCCGTAATGCAACACCTGGCCACAGGGAATGTCGCGCAAGGCTTTCCAGACTTCACGCTGGAAGGGGGTACCCGCAGTGGCGGTAGGCAGCGTATCGATGACCGCCAAATCGCCAGCAAAATAGTCGCGTAATTTCTGGCTAAGGCCGCCAGGGTTGGCGCTGGCAACGCGCGAGTAGCCTTCACGGCGATAGTGGGTAGCCAGCAACTGATTCATACGCACGCTGTGTTCTTCCCACTCAACGGCGCGCAAATGGTATGTCTCATCGCAGATTACCCACAGCGGGCCGAGCGGAGTATCAATTTTATCTTCAAGGAGTGTGAGCATCGAACGTCCTTTTTATCGAGCAGGCGGGAGTCAGCAAGCCTGCAATCTAGCACGTTCGAACGGGTGGAACTATACCTCAAAAGGGAGCCAGGCTTAGGTATATTGCGGGATATTCATCCGCTAAATATATTACAGGGCGTGTGGGAAGGTGCGCAGGAAATAGACAATATTTCTCAAAAAATAAATGCAAAAAAATAGAGCCTGCCGACATCGTCAGGCTCTACAGTACACACAGCAGCGCATCCTTTCGTTTATTTTTTGGATTTCATCCTTAGGTCAATAATACAGTTATAGCCTGGCTGAAAATTAATTCCAGTCGAATTGATGTTTGATTTCACAATAATTTAACTGAAATTTAGAATATTAACGCAGGTAAAGTTTTAGTTAAGTGCCGATAAATCGGCTATGCGGATGTACTATTAGCGGCGCTAATCTATTTCACAAAAATATATTAGCGCGATAAGTTCATTTATTTTGAACACATCACGGTGACCATAGCCGTTGTGTGACCTTGATGTGACCGCTATAGTATTCTGCAGAAATGCCGCGAGAGGACGTACCATGAACCCTGACGACAAATCGTTGTTCCTTGACGCCATGGAGGATGTCCAGCCCCTGAAGCGCTGTGCCGATGTTCACTGGCAACCGGGGCGTAAGACCCGTGCTCCGACGCAAATCGACACCTTGCAGTTGGATAATTTTCTGACCACCGGCTTTTTAGAGATTTTACCTCTTGGCTCGCCGCTGGCGTTTAAACGCGACGGCGTACAGCAGGGGGTGATTGATAAGCTCCGCTCAGGTAAGTACAGACAGCAGGCCAGCCTCAGCCTCTTGCGTCAGCCTGTTGAGCAATGTCGACAGCTTCTTTTTAGCTTTATGCACCAGGCTCATGCCGAGGGTTTACGCAACTTGCTGATTATTCATGGTAAAGGGCGTGACGATAATTCACACGCCAATATTATCCGCAGCTATCTTGCCCGCTGGCTGCCTGAATTTGACGACGTACAGGCATTCTGTGTTGCTCAGGCGCATCAAGGGGGCAGCGGAGCCTGCTATGTTGTGCTGCGTAAATCCGAACAGGCGAAACAGGAAAACTGGGAACGCCACGCCAAACGTAGCCGCTAACGGCGGCTATTGTCTCTTCGCTTTGTTCGTCATCACAACCCCCCACATCTTGCGAGTGTCACCCATCCTGTCTATCACTGACATCATCACGACGCTATTTCTGTTATTCAGGCTGTCTTTCATATCGTTAGCACCGCCAGTGCCCTTCAAATGAAGTTGAAAAGCACAAGGTTATCCACAGAAACGGGGGATAACCATGTGGATACCGGGCGGGAACGCCTGAATGGCGTATGGTTAACTATCCCGATCGGATGCTGCTCATGCCATTTGAGGTCTGATTATCGCCCCCGCAAGAAGCACCGGGTTGAATTCAATCATTAAAATATGTTCTGTATGAATTGTGTGCAGTTGGCTGGCGCCAGGTTAAGACGACCCCAAAACAAACTGCGCGGGGGAAGGAAGCCTGGCGTTCCCGTCCGTTCAAGCTTGTTCCTAAAAAGTTATCATAAAGTTAATGTCTGCCGTGACGATATATATTGAGCAATTTCTACTCTCCCACGGACTAAAGCTATGCTCAAAAATATACACGTCATTACCGGCATCATTATCGCGCTGTCGGTCTTTTGTCTTCTGCAATTGGTCACCGGGGGACTTTTTTACTCTGCGGTTAACAATGACAGAGTGAACTTTCAGAACACCGGGGTGCTCAGTGCACAGCAGGAAAATCTGGGTGACAGCGTTAACACGCTGATCAAAACACGTGTGACCGTCACGCGCGTCGCCATCCGCTTTTTAAAAAATCAACGCGATCCGGCCTCTCTGGCGAGTATCGAAAAATTGCTGACCACCGCCTCTGACTCATTAGGCAAGTCGGAAGGCTACTTCAACAACTACAAAAGCACACCGCGTGTGGCGGGTCAGGATCCGGCCCTGGCCGATGAAGTTTCGCAAAACATTACCAAAATGCACGATGTCCTCAAGCAGTCCATCACCTTCCTGCGTGCCAATAATTACGAAGCCTATGGCAACTTAGATGCGCAGCAGGCGCAGGATGATATGGATGCCAGCTACGCGAAATGGCGTTTGGAAAATAACTCCTTCCTGCAAGCCGCCGCCCGCGAGAACCAGAGCAGCTTCACCAGCATGCAGTGGACGCTGGGTGTGATTTTACTGGCCGTCATTGCGGTAATGACGATCATTTGGCTGGGTCTGCAACACCTGCTTCTTAAGCCGCTGCATAGTGTGATGAACCATATTCGCGCTATTGCTGGGGGGGATTTAACACAATCCATTTCAGCAGAAGGCCGTAACGAGATGAGCCAACTGGCGGCCGGACTGCACGAGATGCAGGTGTCGCTGGTCCACACCGTGGGTGCGGTGCGCAACAGTTCGGATTCGATTTACACGGGCGCAAGCGAAATCTCCACCGGTAACAACGATCTCTCTTCCCGTACTGAACAGCAGGCGGCGTCACTGGAAGAAACGGCGGCCAGCATGGAGCAACTGACCGCCACGGTGAAGCAAAACACCGACAACGCCCGTCAGGCGTCCCATCTGGCGAAGAATGCGTCCGATACCGCTGCGCGTGGGGGCCAGGTGGTCAGCGACGTGGTGCGCACCATGAGTGAAATTTCAACCAGTTCCCAGCAGATTGCGCAGATAACCAGCGTGATTGATGGCATCGCTTTCCAGACTAATATCCTCGCGCTGAACGCCGCTGTGGAAGCCGCGCGTGCGGGTGAGCAAGGACGTGGGTTTGCTGTAGTGGCGGGCGAAGTCCGCACCCTGGCCAGTCGGAGTGCTCAGGCTGCCAAAGAGATCAAATCGCTGATTGAAAACTCGGTCAACCGCGTCAATTCCGGTACCACGCTGGTGGCAGAAGCGGGCGACACGATGAAAGAAATCGTCAACGCGGTAACCCGTGTGACCGACATCATGGGAGAGATTGCCTCGGCCTCTGATGAGCAGAGCAAAGGGATTGAGCAGGTGAGTCTCGCCGTGTCGCAGATGGACAGCGTCACGCAACAGAACGCCTCGCTGGTGCAGGAGTCTGCGGCGGCTTCTGCAGCGCTGGAAGAGCAGGCTGAGCAACTGCGTCAGGCTGTCGCCGTCTTCCGGGTGAATAACGCGGGGACGTTGTTACAGAGCAAACCTGGCAAGCCGAGCGCGCCACCGCGTGCGGCACTGGCCTCCGCCGCGCCTGCTGCCAGTGACAGCAACTGGGAAACCTTCTAACTGCATTTCAGGCCGGGGTGTTATACCACCGGCCTGATAGTGCGTTTGGGCCTGCAAAGGAAAGGCTAAAAAAGTATGCGGTTTTTACCTGCGACCTTGGCCTGATACATCTTTGCATCGGCTTTTTTTAGCACCGCTTCTACGGGATCGTGAGGCATATGTTTCGCAATCCCGCCACTAAATGTCACCTGTAAGGAAGGTTCACGCCATTTTCGCAGAGAAACCATCTGCAACCAGGTGTCCATCATTTGACAGAAGAGGTCATGATCCTCGCCTGAGTAAATGACGCACAGCTCTTCGCCGCCAAATCGATAGATGCGATGTTCGCCGCCAACGACCTGGCAACCCGTCTGACCCACAACTTTCAGAACGTTATCCCCTGCATCGTGACCCCATGTGTCATTGATCGCTTTAAAGTTATCAATATCAATAATGGCAAGGTAAAAAGCTTTTCCGCTGTCGGCCAGCTTACGAATATCATCATCAAACTTTCGTCGATTAAAGAGGTTAGTTAAACCATCGAGCGTGGCGTCGCGAATCGCTTTATCAAGATTTTGTTTATTTTTCCTGATATTTTCGTAAATAGAACCTATCGTTAATTTATTCTTTTTGGGAATGATGCCATTCATCCCCATGTACAGCCGGGAGAGGATTTTCTCCATATATAACCTGGCGAAAAAAATGACAAAAAGATAGAACACCAGACAACACAACATCACTATCCAGAACGATTGTTTTGCATAGTTAGTAATGTTTCGGTATTCGCTTTCGTTGACGATAGTAAAGGCATACCAGTCAGGGTTCACATACGTCTTATAGAAAACGAATACCTTTTGTTTGCTGTCATAAAAATCGCCTTCGACGCTGTCGCCGCGTTCAACCCAGTCGTGCGGCACCCTTTTTTTGAGAATTTCTGCTTTGTTTTCACTCAGAATGATTTCCCCTGTGCTGGAGGTGATCAGAAACTTGCCGTTATAAGGGGGTAACTTATTGTTAATGGTTGAGCTTATCGACTTTAAATCCAGGTCAAAACCGATATTTCCAATGAATTCAGAACGCTTATTAAACAGGTTCATACTGGCGGTGATTGACTCTTTTTTCGACTTTGCGGTTCCGTTGACTTCATCAAGAATAGACTCATAAGGCTGGGAAAAGGTGATCACATCCTTTGTGGCCGTCAGTGGATACCAGGGGCGTGAGCGTGGAGAGATCTTCTTATCGCTCAGGTTGGGGTAAATCTTATAATTATCATTTGAATCAGAGACGATCACATTACTAAAAAATATCGTTGAATCCGTGATGGCAGGAATGAGTGTATTTAAGTCTGTAGGTTGACCCTGAAGATATTTTTCAATGTCGGTTTCGTCTATGCTTGCTGACAAGCTTCTGAAGATGAGTTTTATTTCATTCAGTGGTGTCTCTATATTCCCTTTTGAGGCATTAGCCGTAAAGCGAGAAAGGGTGGTTTTAAACTCTTTGTTACTGCTGTAATCAATATATAACCAGGTATAGGTGCAAACGACCATAAATGGGATCAACAATATAAAAACAAAAATGGCTATGCTCTTATTTAATTTATAGGTTTTCATGCTTGCTCTTCGCTTGATACTTCCAGAGTCCCCTAAAATGAAGGTTCTCGGCCAGAATTAATTACCGTGCGCAATTAGCAGTCTAGCTTAAGTGATGAGGTAGTCAAAGTAATTTTTATAGATGAATTTATGAGTGCTACCTATCTTTTTATAGTCTCAAAAAAGTGATTATTAACTCATTGTAAATAAGGGATTTTATTTGCATGGGAATGCCTGAGAGTGATGTAAAATGTCTATCTATCACACTATTGAGCTATAAACTTGTAATGAGAAAATAACGAGAAGTTGTTTAAACGTGATGAAGATGTTGCGCTTCACCAAGAGGAGAGACTTTACGCACTTTTTTATAGAAGATTTTCACTACAACGCGAAGAGAAATGGAGGGGCACTACGTTATTCGCGCGTAGGATTTGAAGAGGGCCGAATAATGGATTCACTATCCGGCCGAAAGACAAGTTTGAATCACTGCCATCTCTGTAGTGTTTGCATTACTCTTTTTTGCGAATCAGTTTATTTGCCGCTGCGGTCATTACGCCGATAAGCGGTAAGGCTATCGCACCGGCCATAAAGTTATGGTGATCGGTCGCTTTGTCTCTGCGAATATCCGCAAAGCGTGCCAGCGCACGTTTTTCGTTTATCGCTTCGATCTCTTCGAACTGTTTTTCAAAACCCTGTTCAATCAGTTGAGACGCGGCTTCCTGTTCAGAACTGTTGAGCGCAACGATTTGTTTATTTTTTATAAAAAAAGAGTATTCAGGCATCAGATACTCCTCAATCAGGAGGGTAGGAGTTCATACTATATACGCAGTGATTCCATTACGTATAGCTCTGTTTTTTTGTAGTGACAGGCACCGCCAATGCAAAGTCTTGTTATGAGGCGCAGTGGTATGACGCGGCACAAAGTTTTAAGCGAGACAGGAGAAAGGGAGGTGTTGTAAACGTATCGAGTGAGTTGGCGGCAGAATAAAATGAAGATAATAAAAAACCCGCACATGGCGGGCTTTTTTATTATCAGAGAACGGTATTGCTCAGACAGATGTCTTCATCGCTAACACTACTGCTCTGATAATCAGCATCGATTACAGCGCGGTAACGTTGCCAGCTGCAGGGCCTTTGGCGCCGCTTTCGATGGTGAAGGAAACTTTCTGACCTTCATCAAGAGTTTTGAAGCTATCGCTCTGAATAGCAGAGAAGTGTACGAATACATCTTTGCTGCCGTCGTCAGGAGTGATAAAGCCAAAACCTTTATCAGAGTTGAACCATTTTACTAAACCAGTCATTTTATTAGACATAGATAATTCCTTAATGAATGAGCCACGTAAGCGCGGCGGTGATGGCCTGTATTAAGAGAGTGACTTATGTGGCACTTAGGAGGAGGCTCATGAAGAAGGGATATCTTTGGATAACACTTGAACTGAGGACTGCTTTACTAAAACTGCTTTCATAAGGTCTGTTTTCCAAACCGATGGCGCTATTAAGACATAGCGACTCTGAATAAGCAATATTTATATTATTTATTTTAACCACTTAAACACCCGGATGGCTGAATGGCTACAGAATGACGCAGAGCCGTTTTTGTTAAGACCGGGTCATATAGCAAACCAGCGAAGTAGAGAGGCTCTTAACAATGACCCTCTCCACTTCACTGGGCACTGCATGTGCAGCGGCTAAAACAGGATGACTATCCATACCGACGCGACCATGATCAGTGCCATGGTTTGCGCGGCGCTGCCCATATCTTTGGCGTTTTTCGAAAGCGGGTGTTGCTCAAGCGAGATCCGGTCCACGACGGCCTCTATCGCCGAATTAAGCAGTTCAACGAGCAAACTGATAAATGAGACCGCCAGCAAAAGCGCACGTTCGACGGGGCTGATATGGAGCGCAACAGCGGCCACCATCAGCGCGCCGTGTAAGGTCATCAATTGACGAAAGGCGGCCTCACCCTGAATGGCGGCGAGGAAACCATCACGCGAATAGCGTAACGTCGCGAAGAGGCGGGTTATTCCGGTTTTGCCATGTTGATACTTGCCGGTTCCCGTAGGGCCTGATGCATGCATTGTGAACTCCAGTCAAAGAGAATGTGAGCGGAGTATGCAAAACAAAATGTCAGGAAAATGTCAGGCATCAGGCGGCAGGTTGCATCTTCAGCGTAAAGCAGCACCCCTGATCAGAACTTTCAACCGTCATGTGCCAGCCGAGATGCTCCACAATTCGCTGCACAATCGATAACCCCAGTCCTTCTCCCTCATGCGTGGGCGGGTGCTGGAAGCGTTGAAAAAACTGCGGATCGACGGTGGTGGGCAGGCCTGGACCGGTGTCTGAAATCCTGAGCGTTGAGTCTTCAAGCGTCAGGTTTACTTCGCCTTCATGGGTGTACTGACAGGCATTGCGCAACAGGTTAAGAATGACGCTGCGTGCCAGTTCGGGGTTGGTCCAGATGTGCGCATTTGTGGGCACATTCAGGATAATCCTCACCGATTTTTTGACCAGCCAGGGCTGGCAGCGCGCAATACATTCATCCATCAACGGGTGAAGAAGAACATCGTAACGGGGAAGGGTTTGCGGGTCGCGTGAGAGCAGCAACAGACAGGTTAACTGGCGCTGCATTTCATGCGTCGTGCGCACGATGCGTTCCGCGCCGGGCTTCAGATGGCTGTCTGTGGGCAACTGGTGAAGGATAGTTTCGCCCGCGCCACTAATAATGGCCAGCGGTGTACGCAGTTCATGACTGGCATCCCCGACAAAGCATCGTTCACGTTGCAGAAACCGTTCAAGCTCTTCGCTGTGACGCGCAAACGCCCGCGACAGGACGCCGATTTCATCTGTCGCATCCTGAAAGGGCAGTGGCTTGTCATTTCGCTGTACGGCTTCGGCCAGGCGGATAATGGGGGCGGTAACGCGTGCGGAGGTCAGGCGACCAATGAGGAAGGCGCAAAGAATGCACAACGCAATGACCAGCGGCGCAAAGCCATCAATCATAAGCTCCAGATAAGGATACTGCGCCCCGTCATGGAGCAGGTAGTAACGGCTATGTTGATACTCAAACACCAGCAAATGCCACGTTTCAGGATTTTCCAGACGATGGTAACCGGGCGCATACTGTCGCAGAGAATCAGGCACCGTTTGGGTATCATACAGGCGGCTGTTTTCGGGAAGAGCAGGGGGGATGCCTTTGGCAATGTCCTTTTCAATACCCGCTAACTCATCGCGAAGGCTTTCTGAGATTACCCAGGCTCGTAAATCATCGTAATCGAGTTGTTCAGCCACGATAATGAAGGTCATTACGGCGATCATCAGCAGCACAAAGGAGACGGTAATGCGGGTATTAAGCGTCATCTGCTGGTAACGGGATTTCATGTTGGGTGCGCTGTTCCTGATAATGCGTCTGCTCAAGCCACGTCGGATTTTTGCAGCCGTAAACCAATGCCATGTACTGTTTCTATCAGGGCAGATGTGAAGTTTTTGTCAATTCGCTGCCGCAGATCATGAATATGCGTACGCAGTGCGCCACTTTCTGGCGGTTCATCGCCCCAAAGCAGATATTCCATCTCCTGTTTTTTGACGACAACAGGCGCGGCGCGCATCAGACACAGCAGTAATTTATGCGTACTGGGCGTCAGACTGATGGCCTGACCCTGCCGCCAGGCCTGTGGCACGCGGGCGTCCACAACAAGGTCCTCCCACACCAGCGTGCCCTGTACCTGTCTCCCCTGAGCGCGACGCACCAGTGCCTGAATACGGGCATCAAGCTCCTTCAGAGAAAAGGGTTTGACCAGGTAGTCGTCTGCGCCAAGGGCAAAACCCTGTACCCGATCGTCTATCGGATCGCGCGCCGTCAGCATCAGTACGGGCACAGGATTTTGATACTCCTGGCGGAGTTGACTACACAGCGTCATGCCATCCAGGCGAGGCAACATCAGATCCAGCAGAATGGCATCGTAACTATTTTGCGTGGCCATGCGCAGGCCGGTGGCGCCATCTCTGGCATCATCCAGGACGTAGCCCAGCGGCTCGAAAAATTCATAGAGATTGGCGACAAGCTCAGGGTTGTCTTCAATAATGAGCAGACGAGTCATAAAAAGGTATCTGTGAGAGGGAATTCAACATCTTAACAACTTCCTGACAAACACTTTTTGATAATGCGCACACTTCCAATCCCGCTGAGAATTGCGCATGTTTCAACGACGCCTGTCTGTTCGGTTAAACCCAGTACAAATGACCTGGGTCGCCGCTTTTTTCTTCACCACCCTGGGTAACCTGGCGCTCTGGCAAACGCTCTGGTCCAAAGTCGAAGTAAGCAGCCTGCACGGCGTGCTGTTTTTTATCAGCCTGCCGGTGTTTCTCTTTTGCTTCCTCAACCTGCTGCTGACGCCGGTAATGATGCTGCCTTATCTGCGTAAAATCTTACTGGCCTTGCTTGTCATCATCAGTGCCAGTTGCAGTTACTTTATGCTGAGTTACAACATACTTATCGATCGCAGTATGGTGCAAAACGTTTTCGAAACGAACCAGGCCGAGCTTGCCGCCTGGTTTTCGTTTCCTTTACTGCTCACGCTCTTTTTGCTGGGCGGAGTACCCGCCGCAGCGCTGGTGTTACTGCCGGTTAAAAAAATTGGCCGGCCCATACCCACCCTGCTCTGGTGGCTGATGCATATCGTGGTGACCATGACCCTGTTCGCCGCCATTACGCTAACGTTTTACAAGGACTATGCGTCTTTGCTGCGTAACAATATGCAAATAAAGGATCAGGTCCTGCCTTTCAACGTGGTACGAAATACCCATGGTTACCTCAAGCGTAAATTTCACGCCAACGCCCAGCTGCTGCGTGCCGTCGCCAGAGATGCCACGCGGCCAACCGCAAACGCGGGAAAACGGTCCAAACTGGTTATTGTGGTAGTGGGTGAAACCGCGCGGGCGCAAAATTTTCAACTCAATGGTTATCCCCGTGCCACAAACCCCGCTCTGTCAACGCGTGAGGGCATCATCAGTTTCAAACATGTCTCCTCCTGCGGCACGGCCACGGCCATCTCTCTGCCTTGCATGTTCTCTCGTCTGACGCGCTCGCAATACAATGATGTTCGGGCCGCAACGGAAGAGAATTTGCTCGACATCCTGCAACGCACCGGTGTGTCCATTCTTTGGCGTAATAACAACAATGGCGGCTGCAAAGGCGTGTGCGAAAGGGTACCCTCGGAGAATATGCCAGAGCAAAAGATTGCCGCTCATTGCGTAAATAAAGACGGCACCTGTTATGACGAAGTTTTGTTAGACAGGCTCGCGGATCGTATCGACAAAATGCAGGGGGATGCCTTGATTGTCCTGCACCAGCTTGGCAGCCACGGGCCCACTTACTATGAGCGTTACCCGCCAGCAGGCAAAATTTTCAGCCCCACCTGTGACAGTAATCAGATTGATAAATGCAGCAATGAAGCGCTGGTGAATACGTACGATAACACGCTGGTCTATACCGATGGGATGTTGAGCAAGACGATTGATCTGCTGCAAAGTTATTCGGCTCAACGTGATGTCGCCATGATCTATGTGTCCGATCATGGTGAATCTCTCGGCGAGCGCGGAATGTATTTGCACGGCACGCCTTACTTCATCGCGCCGGACGAACAAACCCATATTCCTATGGTCATGTGGTTTTCCCCGAAATTTGCCCAGGATGCGCGGCTGAATCTTGCCTGCCTGCGCAACAGGGCTGAAAACGACGCCTTCAGCCACGACAATCTCTATCACTCCATGATGGGACTGTATGAGATACAGAGCAGCGTATATCACGCCGGGCTGGATCTGTTCTCAGCTTGTCGCGAGCGTTAAAAAGGCGTTTTACAGGCTGAACAAGCAGAAGGGGTTATGAGCATGACCTCAACCCGTTGCATCCGGGTTGAGGCCATGCCGCCAGGGTTCAGGCACGCGCAGCAGGAGGCGGGGTAAAACGCACAGCAATCAGAATCAACAGAACAATGCCTGCACACATGACGCCCCATGCGCTGTTTAAAGAGTCCGCGTGGTCACGCACAATACCGGCGATAAGGGGCATCAGGGAGGCAATCATATAGCCTCCGCCCTGAACGAAAGAGAGAAGTAAGCCTGCCTCTTCCGGTGTTTTTGCATGATCCAGCGTCACAATCAAAGACAAAGGGAACAACGCGCCAATCCCCAGACCCAGAAGCAGAGTTGGCAGCCAGGCATGCGCCCCGCCCAACATTATCAGGCAAACCAACCCCGCCAGGATAAGGCACAACACCACGATCAAAGGGCGGCGGCGATCCTGAAAGTAATGAATCGTACTCGAAAGCACAAACCCTGCGACGACTTCGGTGAGAGTCAGTGCGCCCAACAGATACCCACTCAGGCGCGGCGACCAGCCGTGTTGAATATAGAAGGGGGGTAACCAGGCGAGCACTAAGGTATACGCGCCCGTACCGATGCCAAAGAAAATCATCAATAGCGTTGCCTGCCGGGGCAGACGTGGTCGCGGCGGTGTCTCCCTTTTAAGGATTTTTTCACCCTGTAATCTTGTTTTCCAGATGAGTAAGGCCAGCAGGGCCGGTACAAAAGGCACCACCAATGCACCTTGCAAGCCTAGCGTATCCGCAAGCGGCGTTGCGGTGACGGCTGCCATTGCCGCGCCCGCCATAATGCCGGTCGAAAAAAGGGCCATTAACGTGCCCGCTTTGTTGCCATAACGTCGTTTGATGAGGGCAGGCATCATGGACTGAATCAGCCCGATTCCCATACCGGCCACCAGTGCGCTCATGATTAACGCCACTACAGAATGGATCATTCCACGGGTCAAACAGCTCAACATCAGGATGAGTAACCCCAAAGCGATGCCGCGCACTTCACCGAGCCTGTTAATTAAACTGGGGCCGGCCAGTGCAGCAGCGCCCATCATAAACACCGGTAGCGTGGTGAGTAAGCTGAGTTGAGTGCCTGAGAGCTGCATATCCTGATGAAGAAGTGAAAACAGCGGGCCAATAGCCGCCATAACGGGGCGAAGGTTGAGTCCAATAATAAAAGCGAACAGCGCAAAAGCGCCCGCAGCAGGCAGATTTTTAATCATGTAAGCGATCCCAAAGAACAAAGTATCTTAACGTTAAGATACTTTGTTCGGTGAAGATAGATTGCCTGCACAAAATGATAAACAGGCCGTCCTTCCGCTCGCTCGCGGTAGCACGGCATGCGAAGCCGGGGCTAAAAAATGGTATCGTGCTGTGTGGTGAAGAGTGCGCCATCTGGACGGAGAACATACGTGGCCGATCATATTGATTTCGTTGTCAAACAATGGGCGAATGCCATGCCCGCGCTGGACGTGTCATCCATGGAAGTGTTTGGGCGCATGCTGCGGATAATGAAACATCTGGCAAAAAAACGCGCCAAGGTACTTTCCGCGTTGGGTTTCCATGAGGGCGATTTTGACGTTCTTGCCACCTTAAGACGCGCCGGTGAACCCTATTGTTTATCTCCCACGACGTTGTATCAGTCTTTGCTGGTCACCTCGGGAGCCATGACCAACAGACTGAATCGGCTGGAAGCGCAGGGCCTGATTGTTCGACTGCTGGACCCGAGCGACAAGCGAAGCATGCGCGTCGCCCTGACGGAAACGGGATTACACCTTATCGAGCACGCGCTGGTGCTGCATGTAGACATGCAAAATGCGCTGCTTTCAACGCTTGATGACGCGCAGGTTCAACAACTCCGGCACTCGCTGAGCCAGTTGCTGATTTCTACAGAAGAGGGTGGCTGCTGAGGAATCCCCACAAAAATTGCGAGCACAATCGGTCCCCTCTCCCTTGAGGGCTGAGAGATCCCCACAAAATAATACGAGCACGGACAGTCCCCTCTCCTCTTTGGGGAGAGGGCAAGGGTGAGGGGAAACATGCGGCTCTGAGGGTCATTCCGTTCACCTTATGTTCCTTGCTTTTCTATCGCTCCAGAACCCGTGAACGTGCCAGGGTGGTTCACCGCCACCACCCTGGCGACCCGGGCTCCCGGCCAGGAAAATCGCCGCTGGCGCGGTTCACTTAGCTTCTCCTTCAGGCTTATCGGGGACGGGCGAAGGTAACGTCCGTGTAAAGTCGCCCTCGCCGCGCATCCCTGCGCGGCGCCCCGGCCTTACGGATACGCTTCGTCGATTTTCAGCCGGACCCAGTCATCGCTTTAACTGTTGTGTTCTTATTGAGCAATGTTATCGCTGCAAAACGTAATATTACTGGAGATTCCTCAGCCCTTGAGGGAGAGGGCCAGGGTGAGGGGGAAAATGCGGCTCTGACGGCCATTCCGTTCACCTTATGTTCTTTGCTTTTCTTTCGCTCCAGAACCCGTGAACGTGCCAGGGTGGCTCATCGCCACCGCTCTGCCGGCCTCGGCGACGCTCAGGTCTTATGGGGTGATGAATCGCGCAATAAAAAAGGGCTTTCAACGCGCGTCGTTTCCGTGTGCGTGAGGCCATTGATAATATGCAGGGCGCTCTGGCGTCCGATTTCATAATGCGGCAGTTGCACGGTTGAAAGAGACGGCAAAAACAGATCGCCAATGCCCACCATATTGTCGTAACCGATAACGCCGATATCTTGCGGGATCTTCAGACCCTGCGCCAGCAGCGTCTGATACACCATAAAGGCAATACGATCGTTGCCGCAAATCACTGAATCGAATTGTGGTCTGCCCTCAGGCAGATATGCCATCACTACCGAGGGAATATCACGATAATGTTGATCGCCATATTCCATATAGCTGTGGGTGAACGTGTCCGGGTCGATGCCCGCGTCAAGGCATGCTCTGTTCAGCCCTTGTCGGCGTCGGCGCGTGGCAAGATGGTTGGCCGGAAGATGCAGGCAAAGCGGCCGGCGGTAACCCGCGTCGAGCAACGCCTTTACCGCTGCATATTGACCGTTTTCATCATCGGGAATATAGCTGGCAACCCTTTCATGTTCGCTTTCGCAGTTCGCCAGCACGCAGGGCAGGGTGAGGAGCTTGGCGGGCAAAGGCACCTGACGTAGCCCCATTGTGGTGTAGATTATCCCGTCGGGGCGATGAGAAAGCAGGAGATCGACAATGGCGTCCGGGTCGTCGTCGGTAAACATGTTCATCACAAAACTGTTCCAGCCGTGTATTCTCGCGGTCTCTTCGATGGACAAGGTCATCTCTACCGAAAACGGCGTAGTCACGGTATCCAGTGCCAGCACGCCAATGGTTCTCGGCGAGGCATGGGCACCGCGTATTTTTTTCGCGGACAGATCGGGGACGTAATGGGTTTGTTCAATTGCCGCCTGAACGCGGGCAAGAGTGTCAGGTTTTAGCCGTTCCGGGCTGTTCAGCGCGCGGGAAACCGTCATCAGCGACACGTTTGCCAGTTTCGCCACATCCTTTAAAGAAGCCATTTTTCACTCCAATATTTCTCTTCGCTCAGGCTATACGACTCAGGGGCCGAAGGTAAAGCGATGAGAACCTTACTGTATCAACACGCTGCGCTGTGGTTGAAAAAGCCGATCTTGATCTCATTTTATCTATGTTAACGTTAACCTTTGTGATTAACATCATAAATCAACGCCAATTCACATGCGCCTGGTTTGTTGTTAACGTTAACATCATCGCATTACTCCAACACGAGAATGTTCCAATGAAAGCGCATCACTCGCACAGTTACACCTTACTCAGTGCATTGTTGTTCTTCTTTTTTGTGACCTGGTCTTCCTCAGGTTCATTACTCTCTATCTGGCTACATCAGGAGGTAGGGTTGAAACCGGGCGATACGGGCATAATTTATGCCGTCCTTTCCGTTTCGGCTCTGTTCGCACAAATATGTTACGGCTTCATTCAGGACAAACTTGGCCTGCGTAAAAACCTGCTCTGGTATCTGACAGGGTTATTGATTCTTTCCGGCCCGGCGTATTTATTATTCGGCTATTTATTACAAATCAATATCTTACTTGGCAGTATTTTTGGCGGGATTTACATCGGCCTGACTTTTAATGGCGGGATTGGCGTACTGGAGTCGTACACCGAACGTGTTGCTCGTCAGAGCCAGTTTGAATTTGGCAAAGCGCGGATGTGGGGCTCGCTCGGCTGGGCGGTGGCGACCTTCTTTGCCGGTTTACTGTTTAACATTAATCCAAAACTCAATTTCGCGGTGGCCAGTTGTTCCGGGCTGGTATTCTTTGTTCTGCTGGCGCGCCTGCGGGTCTCCTCTGCGCCGCATGCGATGCAGGTGGCGGTGTCAGGCGGCAAAGTCACGCTTGAAGATGCGCTGCGGTTGCTGACGCTGCCACGCTTTTGGGCGCTGGTCTTTTTCGTGATTGGGACCTGCATTTACGGCGTTTACGATCAGCAATTCCCGGTTTACTTCTCTTCGCAGTTCCCAACCCTGCAGGAAGGGAACGCGATGTACGGGTATCTGAATTCATTCCAGGTGTTCCTTGAGGCGGCCGGTATGTTCTGCGCCCCCTGGCTTGTGAACCGTATCGGTGCGAAAAATGGTCTGATTTTCGCAGGTATGGTGATGGCGCTACGCATGATGGCGTCTGGGCTTGTGGAAGGACCGCTCCTTATCTCCATTACCAAGCTACTGCATGCGGTTGAGCTGCCGATTTTGCTGGTCGCTATCTTTAAATACAACAGCCTGAACTTCGACAAACGCCTGTCATCCACGCTGTATCTGGTGGGATTCGCCTGCACCAGCTCGGTCATTGCGTCCGTGCTCTCGCCACTGGCTGGCTACAGCTACGAAAAATACGGCTTCGCGCAGTCCTATTTGATCATGGGACTGCTGGTGTTCAGCACCACCTTTATCTCCATCTTCTTGTTGCGTTCCAATACGTCGTCCTCCGACCCGTTGATTCCGCAACCTTCCGCCATCTAATTCAAGAGTAGAGAATATGACCCATTCCATCACCCGGGCTGAGCAGGAACTGCTGGCCAAACGTGACGCGCTGAACCTGCGCTGGTACCCGCGATATCATCTGGCCGCACGCGCAGGCTGGATGAACGACCCAAACGGTCTGGTCTGGTTTGACGGCTGGTACCACGCCTTTTATCAGCATCATCCGTACTCCACGCAGTGGGGGCCGATGCACTGGGGACATGCGCGCAGCAGGGATCTGGTTCACTGGGAGCATCTCCCTGTTGCGCTGGCGCCCGAAGGCGCGGAAGACAAAGACGGCTGCTTTTCCGGCTCAGCGGTGGTCGATGGCGACACCCTGGCGCTGATTTATACCGGGCATAAATTTGACGGCGACCCCAGCGATGAAGCCAACCTTTACCAGGTGCAGTGTCTGGCGACCAGTCGCGACGGCGTGCACTTTGAGCGGCAAGGCATCATCGTGGAAACCCCGCCGGGCCTGCACCATTTCCGCGACCCGAAAGTATGGCGTGAGGGCGATAGCTGGTACATGGTCGTCGGCGCGCGCGACGGGGAAACGGGGCAGGTGCGGCTTTATCGCTCAGCCGATTTGCGTCAGTGGCAGGATGCGGGCGTCCTTGATGAGGCCGAAAAAGAGATGGGCTATATGTGGGAGTGCCCGGACTTCTTCACGCTCAACGGCAAGCAGGTGCTGATGTTCTCCCCGCAGGGGATGGCGGCAGAGGGTTTCAGGCAGCGAAATCTGTTTCAAAGTGGCTATCTGCTCGGCGAATGGCAACCAGGGCAACCCTTTGTTCGCGAAGGGGCGTTTACTGAGCTGGATCATGGGCACGATTTTTACGCCCCCCAGAGTTTCACCACCCCGGATGGCCGCCGTATCGTTATGGCGTGGTTGGATATGTGGGAATCACCGATGCCGGAACAGCAGGATGGCTGGGCAGGGATGCTTTCGCTGCCACGTGAAGTGAGCCTAAGTGCTGACAATCAATTACAGATGCGCCCGGCGAAAGAGGTCGAAAGTTTACGCGGTGCCTGGTTCCCGTGGCCGGTCTGCACCCTCAATAACCAGCACACGACGGTGGTAGAACAGTGTGAAGCCATGGAGGTGGTTCTGCACTGGGATTGTGCTAACAGCGGCGCGGAACAGTACGGTATCCGTTTAGGCGACGGGTTACGTATTTACGTTGATGCACAGATGCAGCGACTGGTGCTGGAGAGGAATTATCCCAACTACGCCCTGTGTGGCATGCGTAGCGTGCCGTTGAGGGCAGGGGAGGCGCTGAAACTGCGCATTTTCTTTGATAGCTCTTCCGTAGAAGTGTTTGTTAATGAGGGCGAGGCCTGTCTAAGTAGCCGAATCTATCCCGATGCAGCGCGTCGGGAATTGGCCTTATTTGCCTGGAGTGGTTCAGCCTCATTATTCGAGGCGGGCGCATGGCAGCTCGAATAACGCCCCTTTGTTGAGGTTCATCAACGGGCATTGTGATTAAAAGCCCGTTGATGCCCGTGCGCTTACGACCGGTGGCGTCACCGCCCCACAAGCCTGGCCCTTTCACACCGCCTGCGCGGGGGAACGTTGTTTCTCAACATACCCGGTAGCCTGCGTCACGCTTGCTGCCGGGCTCGGCAACGTAAAGCGGCTGACGACGCCACGCAGGGTTTCGGTTCTGCCATGAAGGTTACCGGCAGACGATTTCACCTGCTGGACCAACGTCGCATTCTGCTGCGTGACCCGATCCAGTTCAGCCACCGCCAGCGTGACCTGGCCTATGCCTTTACTTTGCTCGTGTGAGGCCATCGCTATTTCGCCGATCAGATCCCGTACGCTGACAACGTGGTTTTTCACCTCACGCATTGCGCCGCTGGCATTCTGTACCACCTCACTGCCTTCATGAACGGAAGCAATAGCCGCGTTGATCAGCGCTTCGATCTCGCTTGCGGCCGCCGCGCTGCGCTGGGCAAGGGAGCGAACTTCGGTTGCCACCACGGCAAATCCGCGCCCTTGTTCACCGGCACGGGCGGCTTCAACCGCGGCATTCAGTGCCAGAATATTGGTCTGGAACGCGATGCTATTTATGGTCGACGTAAACTGGCGGATTTGGTCGGAACCTTCAGCGATGCGCTGCATGGTACTGGCGAGATTGTCGACCAGTTGACTGGCTTTTTCCGTGGTGCCCGCCGTCAGGACCGACAGGTCACGGGCCTGACTGGCGTTATCGGCGTTGTGACTTACCGTCGAGGTCAGCTCTTCCATACTGGCTGCCGTCTGCTCCAGTGCGGCGGCCTGCTGTCGGGTGCGATCGGCTAGATCGGTATTGCCCTCTGCGATTTCGCTGGCCTCCCGGTAGAGGGCATCGCTATTTTCGCTGATTGCCCGCACGGTGGTCAGGAGACTCTGCTGCATTTCGCGCACCAGCGGGACCATTTGCCCCACGCAGTTACGGCCCTGTTCTTCAGGCTCTTTGGTCAGATTCCCCTCGGCAATAACCCGAAAATGGGCACGAATATCCGCGACCGGCCGTACCAGATGCCTGACCAGATAGCGGTCACAAAATATCACCAGCAGACACGCGGCGATAAGCGCAACGAGCAGAGCAATTTCAAGACGGTGGCGGTCTGCGCTCACGCGCTCACGACCTTCATGAATCTGCTGTTTCAGGTCATACGCGCGCGCGTTAATCTCAGGAGCCCACTCCACTGGAGCACCTGATAACGCCTCGGATAATCGTGCCCATTGCGTATCCGCAGGGAGCTCATCGCGCAGAGCCTGTTTTTCCGCTGCGCTTCCCTGATGCAGTGCCGTGGCGACGCGTGCCAGTAATAATGCGCGATCGTTGAATACCGCGCTCTGGACTGCCTGCCGGTTCATCTCCCGGGCGATAAATGTGGCATAGCCGCCGGTGAGGGTGACCAGTACAATCGCCGTAAGAAGGATCCAAAGTACGACCCGACGGATAGTGAAATTCTTAAGATAGTTCATGATTATGCTCTGTTTAAAATTGCTGGCCTTAGGGATGTGTTGAGCAATTAAAGTTGTGTGAAATTATATCGTGCGCTATTTATTTATGTTCATAATGACACGCAAAGTGGCGAGCAACCTGAACGTCATTTTTAAACTAAGTAACGCTTGAGGTAACCGTGTAACGCTTGCGTCACCCACCTGTTCGGGTCTGTTGCTTCACCGAAAAAAACAAAATGAAACCCGGCGTGGGGCCTCATTTTGGATTATCACTGTAACCGAGAACCACTTCTAATGTCGTGCGTACAATATCGGCGTTGACGTGATTTTCTGACGTTTCAAGTTCCCGAATGAGCTCTAAGGCAATATATTTTTTCGTCAGTAAGGTATTTGACGCAATAAGCCTTCTGGTGATGGAACCTAACAATGCGTACTCTTCATCAAAGAGAAAAGGAGAATGGGTAAGATACTCAAAGAATCCATTATTCTTTTTTCTGGTAATGGCGTGGTCGCTGGCTACGTTATTCATTTTTTAATCACTATGTGTGCAAAATCTATTGCGGAATATTTCCATAACAGCCTCAGACTGATAATCAGCATAAAACCGTACCGGGGAAAAGCTGGATTTTTAACGCTGTTAAATCACGCGTTATCGACAGGCTTGATCATCAGATTAAGCAACGTCTGGAAATGTTGTTTGGCCTCATCTGATTCTGCTTTATGAAATTGCGTGAGCAGCTTTGCATAAATAAGCTGACGCGAAAGGCCATTCCCGCTGTGCAGAATGTCTACCACGATGCGCCCCAGCGTTTCCTGCTGAGAGGGAAGCGTCGCTTTGCTAAACCAGGTCGACAAAGTGTCCGCCGAACCCTTACCTGACAAACTCGTTCTCATTTTTTTCAATCCATTCGTTAATGATTTCGGAGTAAGTTATACAGGTTTTCGTAACTTGTACACAAAAAGTTGTACAAAAATGATTAATCTTAAATTGCACCTGCCAGGGGTAGGGTCTGAAAGCGAATTTTTAGCAGGGATGAATATGGGTGTTTTGTTTTAACTTTTTGTTATTTATCGTTTTTATTTAGTTTTCTTCCCTTGGGGGGAATTCCAGCCACCCCCGCTTAAAAAGAGTTTTTGTGCTTAAACCAGGCCTCAATGATACAGATAAACCCTAAAGCAAACTTGTACGACATCTAAAAAAAATGTACAAATACGCTGTCTTAACAAGTATGGCCCTGGCATTACTGGCCTTAATTGAGGAAGAAATGGTTTACTTAACTATCGGTGAAGTAGCCGAAAAATGCGGTATACATCCGGTTACTCTGCGTGCATGGCAACGTCGTTATGGTTTGCTCAGCCCAAAACGCACGGAAGGCGGGCACCGACAATTTGACGAACATGACCTCTCGCGTATCGAAGAAATAAAACGCCTGATTGACAGTGGTATTGCGGTAAGCCGTGTGCGGGAATTAATCGACGACCGCAACGATATGCTGGATGACTGGCAGTTACGCCAGGAAGCGTTAAAAAAAGTTGTCCTGGAGATTAAACCGGCGAAATTGAGTGAGGCATTGATATCGCTCAGAAGGGAATTCTCCATGGAAACCCTGATCGATAATATCTTTATTCCTCTTCGAAAAAGGCTCAGGACGCAACCGGGTCTCAATCGCCATATTTGCAGCTACCTCGATGGAACCCTGGTTCATTTTGCTGCACGCAGCATCAGTGATGCGCGTAAAAAGGCCGGAAAAGAAGCATTACTGATTGGTTGGGGAATTGATGATATGACAGGCCTGTGGCTTGAAGCATGCCGCTTAACCTATCAGGGCTGGAATATCTTTATGTTGAAGGACAGTTTTGAACACCCCCGCCCGGAGCTTTTTCCCGAACAGCATATTTTTTTATGGACGGGTAAAAAATTGTCCTTCCAACAGCAGCAGCAATACGCGCAGTGGCTGGAGCAGGGGTATTCTGTCTCGCTTCACCCTGTTATGCATTGACCGCAGGGTGGCATGCCGCACGGCTCAGGGAACGACGGCCACGCTGGCAGACAGCCCTGCGACTAACTCAACGCCTTCGGGGAGTTTATCGATATGGATGCGTACCGGAACGCGCTGAGCCAGCCGCACCCAGCTAAATGTGGGATTCACATCCGGCAAACCCAGACCGCCCGTTTCGTCATTATCATCCCCAATGCCATGCCCGATACTTTCAACATGACCGGTGATAACGGGCTCAAACCCCATCAACGCAATGCGCGCACGATTGCCGATACGTATATGGCGCAGTTTGGTCTCTTCGAAATAGCCTACGACCCAAAAACTGCTGGCATCCACGATCGCCACTTTGGTCACCCCGGCGGTAGCATAGTCACCGGGACGCAGTCGGAGATGGGTGACATAGCCCGCGACCGGAGCACGCACGGTCGCATGCGCTAAATTAAGTTGCGCCAGTTGCAGGGCCGCGAGCGCGCCCTGATAGTTCGCGGCTGCCACATTCGCCGCACTGCCTGTCTGCTGCAAATCTTCGCTGGAAATCATACCCTTGATTTGTGCTCGGCGCCTGGCGGCGTCCTGACGTGCCTGCATTTCATGGCGTTTTGCGTCAACATCGGCCTGCGCCGTGAGGACCGCAAGCTTAAGCCAGTGGGGATCGATCGAATACAAAATGTCGCCACGTTCAACCCACTGATTATCTTTAACCGCCACTTCCTGCACGGGACCCGACACATCCGGCGCAATTTGCACCACATCCGCACGCACCCGGCCATCGCGGGTCCAGGGCGTCTGGGCATAATGTTGCCACATAATAAAAGCAATAAAACTTGCCAGCGCCACAGCGCTCAGGGTCAGCGCATAGCGACCCAGGAGAGAGACAAAAGACGTCATGCTAATAACCCCAGTGCGTTCAGAGCCTGCAGGAGCAGGTAAAAAATGACGATACAGAGTGAAAAATCGATCAACGGACGACAAGGCAAACGGCAAAAGCGCTTGCTACAAGACAAAAGCGGCACCAGTAACAGCGTACAGGCGAGGCTGATAAGTGCGATCGTCAACAGACCAGGGATGAAGACCCCGCCTACATTCATATCATTCAACATTCCTCTCCTCCTTTTGCTGAACGCGTAAAACACAGTGCAGATCAACCAACCTGTCGACGACCTGCTGCGTGAAGGCATCCTGCACAGGTAAACCCGCGTTGATCATGGCGGTTAACTTTTCGCGCACGGCGTGGCTGTCGGCAGGATCGATCAGTAGGTTAAGCAGTTGCTGCATCGCCGGAGGCATTTCTCGCCTCGCCTGTGAATAACAGCGACGCAGGCGCATGATGCACAAGCCGATGCGCAGCGCGTGCAACATCGCATCAAGGGCCTGCGCGGAGGATGGCCTGCTGCGCTGCACGCGCGGTAGCAACAGCGCGCTTCTGTCGATCATCAAATTTGTCCAGTGCGTTTCATCGGGGTTCCAGATGCCTTTCACACTGCGGCGGATATCGCGTTGGCTTATCGCCAGCAAACGCTTTATTCCTGCGTCCGCTTGCACGGTTTGCAGCATACTCATGCTGAGCACCGCAAAGCCGGTAGCGGTGAAGAGCGCAATCGCGGTGTTTAACGCCGCGGCAAAGTCGCCGCTGTAGTGCGCACCTAACTCGCACAGCACCGGGAGGGTGAGCGTTATCCCCATCGCCATAAAGGTGGTGGGCGGTCTGGCCTGTAGCGACCCGGCCAACAGATACACCGGCGCGAGGACCGCAACCAGAACCGGGAAATCGCTGATTTGTGGAAGCAGGGCAAAGCTGTACAGCAGGCTTATCACCACCCCCCACAAGGAGCCGATGATGTATTTCACAATATGCGGAGCCGGCGTATCGAAACTGCCAAACAGCGTACAGCAGACCCCGAGTATCGACACTGCCGTGCTACCGTCGGACCAGGCGGAATAAATCCATGCCAGGCAACCGCTCATGATGATGGTGAAGGCCCCGAGGGCGGTGCGGGCAGCGGTAAGCGGATCGCGATGAAATACATAGCCTTTCGCGCCCTTATTCTCCGCCTACAAGGGGGTCGGTTTGGCATGCCGTATGGCGAAGGAGAGGCGCTCACACTCTTGCAGCAGAAGCAGAGTCTCTGTCAGATACCGCACCAGGCTTGCCCGTAGCCTGTCTTCGAACATCCGGGGCTGCGCGTCGTGCGGCATAAGCTGCTCGCTGCGTTTGATCAACGCCTCTGCGCCGGTTTTTCGCGTATGTTCATCCCCACCGGTAAGCCAGACCTGCACATCCTCCAGGAACACGCGTAACTCGGCGGGCATCGCGCCAATCATCGCCAGCCGATCGCGCAGTTCACCGTTCACCATCACCAGCCGAGCCAGCCTGTCGTGAATAGCTTTTCTGGCCTGTCGAACGGGCACCGAGAGGGCAAAGTCATAAGGAATATGGTGGCTAATGCCCTGTAAAAACTGCAGCGCCAGCGCCTGATGGAGGTCTTCAGACGCGCTGTGGGATTTGCCTGCTAACGTATCGGCTATTCGCTGGCGTTCTGCTTGTAGCACCTGCGATAACTTGCTGTTAAAGGCCCCTGAGATCCGCGCGGGTAAAACATACCTGTGAATCAGCCCGGCACAGAAAATTCCAATCACCACCTCCTGTACCCTGACGATGGCGGTGCTAAAAATTGCGCCTGGGTCCGCCACCGCCGGAAAACCAATCAGGCTTGCGGTGTAACCGGCCAGGACGAAGGCATAGGCTCGCGGGGTACGTTCCAGCAGTGACAGCCAGAGGCACAAGCAGATCCACCCGGTCAGCATCACGCTGCACACGACAGGCATATTGGCAAACGTGGGCACAATCCACACCGTCGCCGCTGCGCCCACAAGCGTACCCGACAGGCGATAGAGGCTTCTGCTGAGCGATGCACCCACCGAGGTTTGCGACACGATGTAAACGGTGATGATTGCCCACGAGGGCCTGTCGAGACCGATAGACAGCGCGATGTAATACGCCAGCATCGCGGCCGCAAAACTGCGGGCGGCATAGAGCAAGGCGCTGGCGTCACTCAGCAACGCAGGGGCGCCGAGCGTGCGCCTGAAAAGGGTCTTCAGGGGGAGAATATTGTTCATGCCGGGGATTATTACCGGCTTGCGAACGCCATTAAATACCCTATGCTGTCAAAAAATACCTAAATGTTGCCAATTTCATGACCTCATCGTTTGCCACAACCTTGTTCGACCCGGACACCACGGATTGCCCGGCTGTTGCCCGGCATCTGGATTTTGGCGATTACGCCTCAGAGGTGCCGGTACATACGCACCGGAAAGGGCAGTTGATTATTGCGCTGTACGGCGCGGTAATCTGTCGCGCAGAAAATGATATCTGGATCGTGCCCCCCGACTGCGCCATGTGGATCCCCGGCGGAATACCGCACAGCGCCAAAGCCACCTGGAACGCGCACCTGAACTATCTTTTCATCGAGCCTGGCGCGGCAGCGCTCCCTCCGCGCTGTTGTACGCTGGCGATTTCCCGGCTGATTAAAGAGTTAGTCGACCGCCTGACCCACGAGGGCGTGGCGTTTGCGGCAGATAGCCATGCTGCAAGGCTCACCCGGGTGACGCTTGACGAACTCGCCACCATGCCGCAGCAGAAACTCAGCCTGCCGGTCTCCTCTCACCCTAAAATACGCGCCATGGCCGAGGCGCTGGTCTCTCAACCTGACGATCGGAGTACGTTTAAAACGTGGGCGAAACGACTGGCGTTCAGTGAACGTTCATTAGCACGGTTGATGCTTCGGGAAACGGGGCTGACCTTTGGTAAATGGCGTCAACAGCTCCATTTAATCATCGCACTCCAGGAGCTGGCGAGTGGCGTTTCGGTACAAAACGTGGCGGCAAAACTGGGTTATGAGTCCGTGAATGCCTTTATCACCATGTTCAGTAAAGCGATGGGCAGCACACCCGCGCACTATTTTGCCGAGCGTAAATCCGACCGACGCTAACGGGTCTTACCAAGATGAGCGCTGGCCTCGTTCAGGCACGCAGCCGTAAGCCGAAAATGTGCTGCCCAAATTCGTATCGGTAATACGCATTGCCACCGTGTAAAGCGGCGATGGCGCTCACCAGCGAGAGCCCTAATCCGCTGCCGGCAGTATGGCGAACATTATCGCCACGCCAGAATCGTTCGAACACGTTTTCAGGTTCGGCCAACGCCTCGCCTGGGTTGGCAACCGTAATGTTGACATGGTCGCCGTCATGCACCGTGCGGACGCTTATCGTTGACCGATCAGGGGAATAGCGAATGGCATTGGTCAGCAGGTTAGTCATCGCCCGCTGGAACAGCAGGTTATCGACGGTGACGGTGCCCGTCGCACTGAGCGCGAGGGTGATTGCCTTTTCTTCCGCCACGGGTTCAAGAAAGTCGATCAACGTTTCCAGCGTGTCGTGCAGTACCACGCGCGCTTTGTGAAGTTTGACATTGTTATGCGCGGCGCGGGCGAGGAAGAGAATATTTTCAATCAGGCGTGACAACCCCTCCAGCTCCTCAATATTCCCTTCCAGCAGGCTCTGGTATTCCGCCGTCGAGCGCACCTGACTCAGGGCAACCTGATTCTGCCCCAGCAAAACATTGAGCGGCGTGCGTATCTCATGCGCCAAATCATCGGCAAACTGGGTGAGGCGAAGAAAATCTGTCGCGAGGCTCTGGCGCATGGTCGTGAGCGCCTCCCCCAGCGGAAGCAGCTCACGCGGCAGGGGCGGAAGGGGCTCCGGGCGCGTTAATCTGTCACTGCCCGTTTCTGCCATGACCTGACTTAAGCGCCCTATGGCGCGCAGCCCTCTGCGTATAAGAAGCGGGCTGATGGCCGCACTGAACAAAATGGCGGCCAGTGATACCAGAATGCTTTGCTGGCGATAGCGCTCCAGCATCACTGCGCGCTCCCGTGCGACGCGGGCAAGGGTAATCGTCACCGTTCCGGCTGGCGAGTTAGCCTGCAGGCTTAGCGCGGAGGCGTCCATCTCGTCCGCACTGGTCCAGCGGTAAAGTTGTTGTGCAGTCGGCGGGCTATTCACCGGCAAGGGGGAAAGGGCGGGCAGAGTGATACCGGTATGATTAATACTGATATTTTGTTCGTGCTGCGCGCGGATGGTGAGAATATCCTGCCGGGTATCCACCATGCGATTAAAGTAGAGCGGCAGCGCGCTGGGGTGCGCGCCATCTTCAAGCAGTTGCCGTAGCTGGGCAGCCCGGTTGATCAGGGTTTGATCGTCGCGCCACACCAGTTCGTGCCGTAACGCGTTATACAAAATCAGGCTGATGCCCCCGCAGGCCATCGCCATAATTAGCGTGAAAATCACCGTCAACCGCAGCGTGAGAGAAGGGCTATACATCGCCGGGCGCCTCTACAGAGAGGCAATAACCCATGCCTCTGACCGTGGTTATCAGTTTGTGCGCAAAGGGATCGTCAACTTTGCGGCGCAGACGGCGAATAGCCACATCCACAATATTGGTTTCACTGTCGAAATTGACCCCCCAGATTTCACTGGCGATCAGGGTTCGGGGGAGGATTTCACCGTGACGGCTGGCGAGCAGCCACAGAAGCATGAACTCTTTGCGCGTTAAGGTCACAGGTATGCCGTCACGCGTGACCAGCAGGCGTGCCGAATCCATCGCCAGGTCGGCCACGCGAAGCACGGTACCGTGCGGCGAGTGCTGGCGGAGCTGATTCTTAACCCGTGCCAGAAGCTCAGCGAAGGAGAAAGGTTTAACCAGATAATCGTTCGCACCCAGCTCAAGACCTTTAACCCGATCGTCCACGGAATCGCGGGCAGTGAGGCAGATAACGGGCATATTGCTGGCGGTGCGCAGGGTTTTCAGCACCTGCCATCCGTCCATACCCGGCAGCATAATGTCCAGTATGACCAGACGGTAAGGGTGCGCCAGCGCCAGATGCAGGCCATCGCGTCCGTCTGACGCATGGTCAACGATGAAGCCCGCCTCTTCAAGCCCCTTACGGACCCAGGCACTGGCTTTATGGTTATCTTCAATCAGTAGCAGTTTCATCGGCGCAGTGTGCCATGAATCCCCCGTGCGCCCCAGCGTTTCAGTGCCAGATGACAATATGGTCATCTTCCTGACAGGTGATGACGCCCGGCGCACAGGTATAACAAGAGGGTCATTAACAATGGAGATTCAAAAATGAAAAAAACACTCGCTGCCCTGACCCTTGCGACACTACTGGCAACCCCTGCAATTACCTTCGCTGCGGATAAAAATCCCCTGAGCGTGCATGTGCTGAATCAACAAACCGGCGTACCGGCGGCGGGCGTGGCGGTGACGCTTGAACAGAAGCAGGGTGAAGGCTGGAAGGTCCTGAACAGCGCCAACACCAACCAGGATGGCCGCATTAACGCGCTGTGGCCAGAAAAGCCGCTCGAAGCGGGTGATTACCGCGTGATTTTCAAAACCGGCGACTACTTTGCCCAGCAAAAACAGCAGAGCTTCTTCCCTGAAATCCCGGTGGAATTTCACATCACCAACACCTCGACCACTTACCATGTTCCGTTACTGCTCAGCCAGTATGGTTACTCTACCTACCGGGGAAGCTGAGGCAATGAGAGGGCTGACTGCGTTCTTTCAGTGAATCAGTCGGCACCGGTCTGTAAAGCGCCATGGGCTGACCGCTGCATCAGAACAGGGGCGCCTCGCCACCAGATGACCAGCGCCACGAGGGCGATGAGGCTCAGGACGCTGAAGGCGATGGCAAAAGAGTAACTGCCCGCAATCATGCCGGTTAATGCAGGGCTTAAGGCCGCGCCCACCCCCTGCATTAACATCACCACGCTCTGACCTGCGTTGACATGACCGCTATCGTGTAACAAAGAGACAATAAAGCCGGGCACGACCACGCCTAAAATTCCGGCCGCCAGTCCATCAAGGATTTGCACCGGCACCATCATTTCAGGCGCATTCGTGGCGGCGGCCAGTGCGGCTCTCACCGGCATGATCGCCAGCGCCAGCATAATTAATCGCCAGTAGCCATATTTATCAATCCGTCGTGCAACCCAAATGGCGACGGGAATCATGACGGACTGGGAAATAATTACCGTTGCGGCGGCATACACGCCGGGATTAATGGCACCGGGGGCGGCAGCAACGCGCATGCTCAGCATCGGTAATAACGCCGCATTGGCAAGATGAAAAAGCAGAAGGGTAACGCCGGTGATGAGCAGCGCGCTGTTTTTGGTGAGCACGGATAGGCCCGGCACCGGTTGGGGTACGGACTGTTTCATGCCGCGCGCGGCCTGATTATCAATATCCTTATTACGAATAGCCCCCAACGCGCAGAGCGTTAACAGGGTGGTAAAGGTCATTAACAGGAAAATGCCGCCGACGCCCCAGAACCAGGCTATCCCTCCGGCGAACAGCGCGGTGACGAAATTGCCGCCGTGATTGAAGGCCTCATTTTTCCCCATTTGCGCATTAAACCCCGTCTGACCCGTGAGGCCGAGCGTGATACCCGTTATCAACGGGCCCACAAAAGCGGCGCTGATACCGCTGACGATTTGCGAAAGCGCGACCACGGCGTTGTGCTGGCTAAACCACAATAACAGCGTACTGACGGTTATCATGATGCAGAGCAGCGCCAGCAGCGCGCGTTTGTTCTTAGAGTTGTCGGTGACAAACCCCGCCGGTAGTGTCGCAAGAAGTCCGGCCACGCCGCCGGTCGTCATCAACAACCCAATATCATCCGGCTGCCAGTGTCGCTGGGTCAGAAAGATCCCCAGAAAGGGGCCGAGGCCATCGCGCACATCCGCAATAAAAAAACTCGTCAGGCAGAGCGCCCGCAGTGAACGAAGAGACATTTTTCCGCCTTTACTCTCATTAACCTTGTTAGCGACGGCATGTGCCTCAACCAACGCGCACAACATCATCCAGAGCAAGTGTATCTGTGTTTGATGAAAATGTGATGTCACTGAGGCTGACCCGGAGCAGCCAGGTAAAGGGGATGCGACAGCGTCTGTTTAAACAGCAGAAGGCCCGCTGCGGGCGGGCCTCGATAAGATTACTGAATCTGGTTTTCGCCACGACCGGCGGCGAGGAGCGTCAGTAGCGCAACGACCGCTAACCCGCAGGCCAGCCAGAGCGTGTCGGTCAGCGCGAGCCTGTCAACTATCTCACCTCCGACCCAGGATCCCAACGCAATTCCAACATTGAATACGCCAACATAAAGCGCGGCGGCAATTTCAACCGCACGGGGGGCGGCTTTTATCATCCAGGTCATCAGACCGACAGACACTCCGCCATAAGCGAGCCCCCAGAACAGAAGCGTGGCGCCACCGCCGATGACCGAATGGCCCACGGTGAAAAACAGCAGCGGGGTCAAAACAAGGCCAGCCGCGATCCCCATCAGTGTGAAAGTGGTATGACGCATCGCCGTTATTCCCGCAAGAAAGTTACCTGCAAGGCCTGCCAGACCGTAGGCAAACAAAACGACCCCGATCCACTGTGTTTCAAACCCGGCAACGGTAATCAGTAGCGGGCGAACAAAGGTAAAGGCCACAAAATGGCTGGTCACCAGCAGTAACGTGACAAGCAGCCCGCGTTGTAATGTGCGATTGCCAAACTGAGCAATGAACTGGCGAGTGTCCGTTGAGCGGGCAACGGGCAGGGGCGGAATGACTACCGCATGGAGCGCCAGCACCCCGGCGCTGAAAAGCGCCATGCTGCCAAATGCCCAGCGCCAGCCGATGAGGTCACCCATAAACGCGCCGAAGGGGACACCCAGTACCGATGCGGCAGCCACCCCACCGAAAATAACAGAGGTCGCCAGACCAACCGCTTTTTCAGGCACCAGTCGGGCCGCCAGACCACCGGCAATGGCCCAGATACCGCCCATGCAGAACCCCACCAGGATCCGTGCTGCCAGCATGACGGGCAAATTACTGGCCAGTGCGCAGGCAAGATTGGCCAGCACCAGTAACCCCAGCAGGCCACATAATATCCAGCGGCGATCGATACCGCCCGCGGCAATCACCACAAAGGGGGCGAAAAGTGCAGCCAGCAGTGCGGGCAGTGAAATCATCAGGCCCGCCGTGCCGGTGCTGATATTCAGCGACGCGGCTATTGAGGTCAGCAAACCGACGGGGAGCATTTCGGTTGTCACCACCGAGAAGGTCGCCAGACCCACAGCGATGACCGCCGTCCACGCATGGTGCACAGAAGTAAGAGAGGAAAACATTGTCATTATTCAGATCCTTTTTTGTGTGCAGCATCCGGCGTGCTAAGCGCTTTTTTCAGGCGGGCATGAGTGATAAACGCCACCAGCATGACCACGACGCCGCCACTGAGCGCCACCGGTTGCCCCCAATCTGCTGCCCAGGCGACGCTGCCGATATCAACGGTACCGACAATAACTCCCATGGCCACCATCAGCAGCGTGAGCAACTGGACAACCGTGATTCGTATGACAGAACGGCTAGCGCAGTCGCGCCGGGCGGCGACAACGGGCGGTTCCGTTGCGCGCTGTATCACCAGCGCAAATACGCCAGAAAACAGCAGCAGCGCGGCGAGCAGCAGACCCGCCTCGGGGAACAGGGTCACCGAAAGGCCAATCGACAGGGGCGGACCGACAATAAACGTCAGTTCATCCAGCACGGTTTCCAGCGAGTATGCGGTCTGTAGCCGGGGTTGCCCCCGGTAGAGTGTCGTCCAGCGCGCCCTCACCATCGCCGACATGCTCGGCATAAAACCGGCGAGCAGTGCGCCCGGAAACAGCGCCCAGCCCACCACCTGCCGGAAAGAACCGGTTATCAGGATGAGAAAACCGAACATGCTTAAAACCGTCGCCGCAGGCAGAACACGGGATTGCCCATACCGATCGACATAGCGGGAGATGTGCGGTGAGAGCAGGGCGTAAGCCAGCACAAAGGTTGCCGACACGGCGCCGGCCAGAGCAAAGCCTCCGCGCTGTTGTGACAACAAAGTAATGATCCCGATGCCCGTCATCGGTAACGGCAGTCGCGCAATCAGGCCAGCAACGGCGAAGGAGCCGGTGCCGGATTCAGTAAACAGGTCTCGATAAAGGCTTGCCATCTTTTTCTCCACTAACATGGGCTTGCCACAGACGGGTGGCGAAGCGACAATACATACAGCGCGTATGAAAAGAATCTTATATTCATACGCTCTGTATGTAAATAATCATTCACGCCGTATGTAAGGAGAGATCTATGGTTCGCCGTACCCGCGCTGAGATGGAAGAGACGCGAGCAACTTTGTTAGCCACCGCCCGAAAAGTGTTTAGCGAGGTGGGTTACGCTGAAACGTCGATGGATGATTTGACGGCGCAGGCAGGGTTGACCCGTGGGGCGCTTTACCATCACTTCGGTGATAAAAAAGGGCTGCTTGCGGCCGTGGTCGCGCAGATCGACGATGAAATGGACGAACGCCTGCAGGCCATTTCTGATAGCGCAGAAGATCCGTGGGAGGGGTTTTGCCACCGCTGCCGGGCGTATCTGGAGATGGCGCTGGAGCACGAATTTCAGCGCATTGTATTGCGCGATGCCCGTGCGGTACTTGGTGGCGCTTCACCGGACGCACAACGCCACTGCGTGAATTCAATGCAGCAGCTCATCGGCAACCTCATTCAACAGGGCGTCGTCGATGACGTCGACCCGGAGGGGCTGGCGTCGATTATCTACGGCAGCCTGGCCGAGGCCGCGTTCTGGATTGCCGAAGGTGAAGAGGGTGATAAGCGGCTGGAGCAGGGCATCCGCGCGCTGAACCTGCTACTTCGCGGGTTACGCCGCCCTGCCTGATATGTTTCGCGCGCCCTGCGGTTTGATCCCGCCAGGCGAGTAGCCGAACCTGCGCAAAAATGCGCGTGAGAAAGCGGCGGCGCTACCAAAGCCAACCTGGGCGGCGACAGCTTTGACGCTGTGTCCCGCCCGCAGCCGGGCCGCCCCCAGCGCTAAACGCCAGTGGGTCAGATAGGCCCCTGGCGATTGCCCGACGGTTTTTTTGAAGACCTCAATAAATTGAGCACGTGAAAGCCCCGCGATGGAGGATAAGTCAGGAACCTGCCACTTTCGCGCCGGGTCATCGTGCATCGCTACCAGACTCCGGTGTAGTTTAGGGTGGGCGAGCCCCGCTAACAGCCCCGCATCCACCGTGCCCGTTGCGATTGCCCGACGAATAGCCAGCACCACGATAATCTCACACAGGCGGCTTCGAACGGTCGCCCCGCCGCAACGGGTCACGTCAAGTTCATCCACGATGAGTTCAGCAAGGCTTGATAATTGCGGCGTCTCAGCCAGAGAAAAGCACAATTCGTCAGGCAGTGCGCCGACCAGTGGATTCGCGCTGCCGCCAAAATCTATTCTCGCGGCGGCACACACGGTGGCCCCGACGGGCAACCCGGCCGAGGTCCTGGCTCGATAAAGCAAATGCGTCGGTCCGCCCGCGCGGCGGACGTCGACGATTAAAAGATTGGCTGAGTCAGCCGAGTCACAATTTTCCGCTCGCAGAGGAAAAGCCTGAAGGAAGGCGGTTAAGCGATCATATCTTTCTGAATTATTCAGACTTTCAGTCATGTTTTAGTCAAAATTTTTAATCATGAATCTTATATCCTACCTGATATACCTGTACATACCCATAATCAAAACCACTGACTGGAGACGCTATGACACAAGGTTCTGCTGCAAAATTTGATGCCGCGCGCGCGGGTGAATATGCCCAACAAAGCCGCATCGCACTGGCCGGTTATGATGCCTGCCACGAGCTTTCCGCCTGCATGCTGGCAGCCGCGACAGGAGAAGGAAAGCCTGCGCGTGTTCTGGTGGTGGGAGCGGGCGGTACAGCTGGAGAGATCATTGCTGCGGCAACACTGGAACCTGCGTGGTCATTTGTGGCCGTTGATCCCTCTGCGCCGATGTTGGATCTTGCTCGTGCCAACCTCACCCAGGCGGGGTTGGCAAATCGGGTAGAAACCGTACTCGGTGCGGTGTCTGACCTGGATGCGGCACCACATTTCGATGCTGCAATCATGATAGGTGTACTGCATCATCTGGCTGGCGATAAGGCAAAGCAAGACATATTGAGGCAGATTGCAATGCGTCTTAAGCCGGGTAGTCCGCTGGCCCTGGCGGGAAATTACCGTTCTTATGCGTCCGAACCCATACTGCTGGCGGCATGGGCAAATCGATGGCGGTTGAACGGTGCGGAGCCGGACGTCCGCCAGTCCAAAATGAACAGCATTCTTCAGGGAGCGGAGCCACCCCATTCTGAGGAGGCCGTGATCGCGCTGCTCGCAGAAGCAGGTTTTGCGGACCCGGTACGCTACTTCGCCAGCTTGTTCTGGGGCGCCTGGCTGGCGCGACGCTCGGCGTCATGAAAGTCTGCAACGTGCGCGCCATCACATTTTTAACGCCGCCGTATTGTTACCAAAGTCATCCTGTCTGTATTTTGTAATCGATTACTTTTTAAAAAGGAGAGAATGATGATGAAACGCGCGTTGCTTGCCGGGCTGTTAATGATTGCCGGTCTGGGGGCCTCGGCCCATGCCAAAACCAGCGAGGACCCCATCGCACTGCAAATGTACACCCTGAGAAATGTGGGTGAGGCAGATAAGCAGTTTGCGATGGCAGGAGAGGCGGGATTCAGGAACGTTGAGCTGGTGGGCACACACGGACTGGACGTGAAGAGCATGAAGCGCCTTCTCAGTAAGAACCACCTGAATGTGGTTGCCGCGCACGTACAGCTTTCTGCCCTTGAAACGGAGTATGCAAACACGGTTAGCTTCAATAAAGCCGTGGGTAATACACATATTGTGGTTCCGTGGATTGAGCCGGCTGACCGTCCTGACTCTGCATCAGGCTGGGCCGGGTATGCAAAACGACTCGATACGATGGGAGCGAAACTGCGTAAGGACGGGATGACCCTTGCGTATCACAACCACAACTTCGAGATGAAGAAATACGGTGCTGATACGGCGCTCGATATCATTATGAAGAACACCCAGCGTGAAAACCTGATGCTGGAGTTGGATGCGGCCTGGGTTGCGCGCGGCGGGCAGGATCCTGCGCAGGTCATTTCACGCTATTCAGGGCGAGTTTACGCTATCCATGCCAAGGACAACGCTGGCATTGGCGTCCGCGATGATGAGATGAATTTTGCCCCGCTGGGCGAGGGGCTGCTTGACTGGAAGTCTGTTCTGACCGCAGCGCGTAAAAGCGGTGTCCAGTGGTACATCGTTGAACATGATGCACCGAAAGACGCCTGGAGTATCATCACCACCTCTCGCGAAAATCTAAAAAAACAGCTGCAGCAACAGCCGTAGCGCGTATTGAGCGATGCCTGAAAAGCCTGACGGAGGAGGTCAGGCTAAATGCCTTAACGCTGCATCATTGTGCTTTGGCCACAAATAAACCGATGTTTGATGTGGCCCGCCTTTTTAAATTTCCAGCCCCAGTTCCCTGACAATCTTGCAGAGTTTAGTGGCACCATAAAAATTCAGATGGTCGGCATCATAATAATCTTCAGGGGTGAAAGATTGGTGAGCAGACAGATCGGTCATGAAGATATTGGTAGAATTCGTTACGCTTTTGATAAAGGCAAGCGTCTCATTCTTAAGGTTTTGGTCGTAATGCTGTCTGTAAAATTCAGTAAACGGCATAACGATAAAAGTAAGTGTTGAGTTCGTTGCTTCAATGAGGGACAGCAGAGACGAAATAACGTCTTTGTTGTTTTCGAAACTGTGCTTCCTTTGGTAATTTTTAGAAAGCTCTACAACCCGGTTATGAATTTCGGTTGATGAATAGGAAAAGTGAGTGCAATAACTTCTGTCGTTAATGAAATCGACAGACTTGCTTAAATTTGGCGTATCAAGAAGTAAGTCGTGCAGCCATGATAATTCTTCGTCATGATCAAACTGAGGATGATGTTGTTGCTTATAAATATGCTGAATCAGCAGATCAAGAGGGCCGGTGATATATGGTCTGGTATCGGTATTATTCGATCCGGCCTCTTTTTTTCTATAGTTATATTCAATGTGCTGACTTTTGCAAAAATAGCGAGCAATGGGAAAGGTTGGTGATCCCCCCATTGATAACTCGAAGAAAGCATCATACAGGCCGATGCAGATAATGAAATTTTTTATCTTTGTGGTTTCAACTGCCTTTTTTATCAGGCTGTAAGATAACGTAAAATCACCAGAAAAAAGTGAGAGGTTAACGGCTTTATCTAATAGTTTATCAGGGAACCCCTGATAGCCGTAAGATGAGCCCAGTATTAACGTTTTAACTTCTGGATCGTTAAGCAGTTTTTCATAACGAGAATTGAGAAGCGGTATGAAGCCAGCATCTATACTAAACCGATTTCTGTTTTTTTCTGGGAATTGCAGTGCGGTTAAGACATCCGGTAATTGTATGTTGTTGTTTTTAAGGAAGTTGAAACCTATATGGTCGGTAACGACGATGGGGATAAGGTTATCATCTTCCAGATTTAACTGGATGGTTTCAGAGCCTGTTTCCAGTTTGATTTCAAACGACGTTACTTTTTCTATCTTACATGGCAGGAACACGGAATTAAGTATATATTGGTGCCAGTCCTGCCCTACGAAGATAACATGGCATGAAAGGGTTGAAAAATAATGTATGAAAAAAGAATTCAGGTGTGAAATTAGATTATCCACATCATCAGGCGTCACGTTTTTTTCAGCGCAATAAATCAATTCATTGATAAATGATGCGGTATTTTCATCATCATTTAAAAGACTACTGTTTTGAATAAATAAATCTTTCAATTCATCAATGACTGAATCATTTTGGATCCAGCTCATTTTTTGTGCCAGCAAGTGAATGTTTTTTAGAAAAAGAACCGTGCTATTCATTTTTTCTGGTTGCCCGTAAATTAATTTAACCGAAAAAGGTCTCTGATTTCGTTAATAGGGGAGTATACAGGAGGCGATCAGAGATGGAAATAATGCGAGGGCCTTTCAGTGACAGAATTCCATCAACGTTTTACCTAAGGTAAATTTAGGGCGATGGTAAGAAACAGCGCGTTCCTCTCCGCAACGCTCTCAGCAATATTGCCACTTCGGCAGTAGCCTTAAAGTCAGGGCAAATGCTTTTGCCATAAGGAGATAGGGCTACCCGCTTCGAAAAGATTCGCATTTACAAATGTATACATAAAAAAAGAAACCTTTAACTTTTACCCACATTTTCTATGTGTAATAGTTTTGTAGCACTTTTTGCTAAAGCAATCAAAAGAGGGATTTTATGGGTATTATCAGAGAGTTAAGCAAAGACGAAATTATGCTGGTGAGTGGTGGCGGTAACTCAGGAGACCATGACAGCCTTTGCCGGCCAGGTACGGGGGCCAGAAATTCACTCGGAAGGAACGCTCCCACGCATATCTACAGCGACCCTAAAACCGTTCAATGCGCGAGTGGTGTATGTCAATGTGGGCTATTGACAATATTTCTGTTTATACCCCTCCATTTTCATAATGTTAAAACTACACCCGCCAGTATATAAAATAATGGCTGATATCAATTAAGCAAAAATAAGGCCGCTTATGGAAAGCGATGCTAAAAAAATGGTGTCAGATAATAAAGGCGCCGAACGCAGTGTTTTTGAAGTTGTCTCTATATTACTTATGATTATCTTTATGTCAGTGGGGTGGACTGCTGTCCCCCTGTTTACTATCGATGCTATAGGTTTGGATATTTCTGTATTCATCATGCTTATGGGGGAATTTATCACCGCAATTTGTGCGTATCAATTTTTCCTGAAAAAAAGACCAGGTATCAATTTTTGTTTTCATCAGCAAACAGGCATAATGCTTTTTTTTGCCGGGGCAGTGGTTGTTATACTGCTTTTGCAAATAAGTGCGTTTGCACTATCAAACGTACAGGATAATGGAGGGGAACAGGAACGTTTAACGTGGGTATCAATCTTTACACTTATTTTTATTGTGCCGATATATGAGGAGATTTATTACAGAGGATGTGTGATAGAACTCATACGATTAGTTTTTACAAAAAGCATGCTAATACCTGTTGTCCTATCATCAATATTTTTTTGCTTTATGCATACACAATATAACGATTATATCAGCTATTTCGTTCTCTTTGCCTCTTCCTTATTGATAGGTTATACGCGATTTAAAACCAATGGGTTGTTCTATCCCGTGCTCCTTCATTCAATGATGAACACCATTGCAATATTTTTGATGAGTATGCACTCAGCCTCATAGATTGAAGGTTACTCACCGGCAGGATGTGGTTAAAGAGCTCAGATTGAAGATATATTTTGTTACATATAAATACATAAAAAAAGAAATCTTCACCTTTTCCTCACATTCAGTGTGTGTAATAGTTGCTGAGCACTTTTTGCTAAAACTGACTAAGAAGGATTTTATGAAACAAATCAGAGAGTTAAGCTTGGATGAAATAGCGCTCGTGAGTGGGGGTAATAGAAACGGATCTGATCGTGACGACAGCCGTTCATGGAGCCATCTCGCAAGAAATGCACCTGACCATATTTACAGCGACCCAAGCACGGTCAGATGCGCTAACAATGTTTTTGGTGGCATGATCGGCGGCGCTATTAAGGGTGGAGTCGTAGGAATGGCACGTGGAGTGGTCGGGGGTGCTTTTACTGGTCAATGCCTTGCCGGTGGGCATAACGGAAATGATAACGGTAATAAAGCAGGATCAAGTAAATGTTCTGGCAATGGTGCTTCCGGTACCTGTAATCGATAAGTTGCCTTTATAAATAAATGTAAGGAGACATAATGGTTACCGCAAAAACGGTATCAGGTGTTTTAGGTACGACAGCTGGATTTATACTGCTTGGATATTCATCCATCATGTCTCCTTCGCTCTCAGATGGGGTTAGGTCATTTTCAGATTTCATGATAATTATTCTGACAATCTATGCTGCCACTGACATTGTCGAGAAGTTGGTGTCCTTTTATATCAAAAAAAGACGATCATAAAAAGAGTAGCCAATGAGTGTTTTACTATGACTTATTCATCATTTAAGGCTTAGGCGAAAGTAAGATCGTGCGTCAGGATGGCGGGTTAAGACAAGAGTAATGCAATAATCTCTAATAACTGAATCGGCATCTCAAATTTAATTTTTCATCGACATCACGATGCTGGGTAAACTTGTCATTTATGACGATTTAATTATTTCATGGTGTCATTTTGTGAACATCAAATGAGTTTATTCAGAAAAGAAGCATTAGATAATCAGGGTGACGTTATCCATGGTGATATTATTATACCTGCGTCCTTTGCTATGGCTTTAAGTGCATCAGCCACTGTGGTACTGCTCATCTTATTGGCCGTTTTTTTGTATTTTGGAACCTATACCAGAAAAGCACATTTGTCTGGAATCGTTATGCCCTCAACAGGCTTGATAAAAATAACGCCTCAGTACTCAGGAAATGTCACTAGCCTGACCGTGTCTGAAGGTCAGCATGTCACTGCGGGTAGTCCGCTTTATTATATTAGCGGAGAGCATTATAACGGCCAGGGGGCAGGCACGTTGGCCGCTGTCAATCTCTCCCTGCAAACTCAATACGCAATGCTCCTGACACAACAACAGTTGGAAAAGAATGATAATCAGCAACAACAAGTCGCTGCGAGACAACGCATTCTCTCTCTTCAACCTCAAATTCAGAGCGCTGAGCAGCGTTTACGTCAGGCTGAATATCAGGCTGATTTAGCGGTGTCAATGATGAACCGTTATCAAAAACTGGTGGCAAATCATTACGTGGCTGATGTCGAATATCAGCAAAAGCAGATTGACATGTCAGCAGCCAAAGAGAACGTTGAGAGCCAGAGGCAAGTCCTCCTTCAACTTCACACCGAGCTTGATAGAGCAGGGGATGAACTTAATCATCTGACCGTGCAAGGTGACAGTCGAAAGGCTGAACTCGACAGGCAACTTCAGACGCTGAAACAACAACAAGTAGAGCTTTCCGGGCAGGAGCATTTCACGCTTACATCGCCTGTTAATGGCACAGTAGCCGCCATACTCGTTCGACCCGGACAGGCAGTGAAATCGCTCGAACCAGTTATGACCGTCGTGCCAGATAACGCAACACTTCAGATAGAGTTGTATGCGACCAGTCAGAATGCAGGTTTTATACAATTGGGGCAGCGTGTTGCTTTACGGTTTGCCGCATTCCCCTATCAGAAATTTGGTGTGCAATACGGGACTATTCGTGAAATCAGTCGGACAACATTGACCCCTACAGATTTACTCTCTGTTTCTCCTGTCACATGGAAAGAAAATGAAGGCCATTATCGGGTCATCGTAGTTCCTGAACACGCTTTTATCCTCGCCTATGGACGAAAGGAACCGCTCCGTTCCGGCATGGCCCTTGAGGGCGATATCAATCTCGATAAAAGGCAGCTATGGGAATGGCTGACAGAACCTCTCTGGAGTCTAAAAGGAAAACTTTAATGGACAGCCTGAACTGGACTGGAAGAAAAAAACTTCCTGTTATACGCCAGACTGAGTCTGCAGAGTGCGGGCTGGCCTGCCTGGTTATGATTGCCGGTTGGCATGGTTTGCAGACAGACTTATCGACCCTACGTGAACGCTTCAATATTAGTACGCAAGGGATGACGCTTCAGCGGCTCATCGATTGCGCCTCAGGTTTACGTTTGTCATCTCGAGCCGTTCGACTTGAACCCGAGGAGCTTAAATCGCTTAGCCTGCCCTGTATCCTTCACTGGAATATGAACCATTTCGTCGTTCTGGAACGTGTGCGCGGCGATAAATTGGTGATCCACGATCCTGACAGGGGCAGGCATGTTCTTTCACTTAAGGACGCAGGCAAGCATTTCACCGGCATTGCTCTGGAGCTGAACCCAGCCAGCCATTTTGTTGCTCATAGTGAAAAAAAGAAAATTCATCTGCGACAACTCACGGGTAAAACACCTGGGCTTTTTTTTGCAATGTTACGGATTATTACGTTTGCACTCGCCCTCGAAGTCATCGCGTTGGGAAGCCCATTACTTAATCAGTTGGTCATTGATGAAGTGCTTGTCGCCTCTGATCAGAATCTTTTAACCATTATCATCATAGGATTGCTGCTGCTGACGTTAACCCAGATGTTGCTCTCGCTGGCACGTCAGTGGGCCAGTATCACCCTGTCAGTTAACTTTAATATGCAGTGGACAGCGCGGGTATTTCACCATTTGGTCAGACTCCCTTTGACGTGGTTTGATGCCAGAAGCAAAGGAAGTATCAATGCACGTTTTAGTGCGGTAGGTACCATTCAGGAGGCTCTGACATCACAGGTTCTTGAGGGGATCCTGGATGTTCTGCTCGTTGTAACCTCGCTTTGTATGATGCTTTTATACAGCTCAGCACTCACCCTCATTGCGATAATCGCGGCATTTATCTATGGTCTGCTCAGAGCTTTGTGGTATCCCGCTTTAAGACAGGCGGCAGAAGATGCCTGGGACGCCAGCGCACGTGAGTCCGGTCATTTTCTTGAAACACTTAACGGCATCCTTAGTTTGCGTATCAATGGTGTTATCGCGCATCGTGAAGCGGCATGGCTCAATCTTAATGTCGCTCGCAGAAACACCGAACTGCACCAGAGCAGGCTGCTTATGTGTTATGACATTGCACATACTCTCACTTCGAGCATCGTGACCGCGATAGTGCTTTGGAAGGGGGCGGGTGAGGTATTGGACGGTACCTTCACGATCGGGATGCTGGTCGCCTATCTCTCTTATCAAGGCAGGTTTTCATCAAGCATAAGTAGCCTTACCGATAAATTTTTCTCCTGGCGCATGCTGGACGTTTATAATGAGCGGCTCGCCGATATTGTGCTAAATCCAGCCGAAGGTGAAAGAAAAAAAGAATCGACACCTGATAGTGTGGCGATATCTGACATGCCGGATGCGGTGCATACAACCAGGCAGCAACCGAACATCCCCTTAACGCTTAATCAAATCACCTTTTGCCACAAAGGCGAGGGCGCACCCGTAATAAAACAACTTTCTTTATCACTCAACGTGGGCGAAGTGGTCGCAATTACCGGTAAATCCGGTTGCGGTAAATCTACGCTTGTTAAGCTTATTCTAGGAATTCATGTCCCTGACGAAGGTGTAATAAATACCTTTGGTATTCCACATACTCACCCTGATTATTTTCAGGTTCGTCAGCGGATTGGAACGGTATTGCAGGATGACCAAATTTTCAGGGGGTCGATTGCAGATAATATTATTTTCTTCAATGAATTTCGCGACTATGACTGGATGGTTAAGTGTGCCCAGTCAGCAATGATTGATAACGAAATTATGGCGATGTCCATGGGATACCAGACGTTATTAGGCGAATCCGGTGGTGGGCTGTCGGGTGGGCAGAAACAGCGAATTTTGCTGGCTCGGGCATTGTATAAAAGGCCGGGATTTATGCTTCTTGATGAAGCTACAAGCCATCTGGATGTGGAAAATGAAATCCTAATCAGTCAGACACTTCGGCAAACAGGTATTCCTGTATTACTTATTGCACATCGCCAAGAAACGCTGGCATCCGCTGATCGCATTCTCTATATGGAAAATGGATGTTTATATAACTGAAATACTTGGTTTTATCCGGTTGGTTGTATAATTTATGCGCCAGTTAATATAAAAATAATATGCCAATAATGCCCCTGTTTTGGTGTGCTGGAATATCGGTGATAAATAGACTGGCGCAGAAATGATGACGTTAGATTGCACGCTGCGCCAGACCAGTGAAAACAGAATATACAACGGAGGCATCCTTTAAGAAAGAATGCTACGGCTTCTTTTTAAAGAGGGATGAATGACATGTAATGCGTTATCTTACCTGCATACGGTATTCAATCATGCCGCTTTTTTTAGCAATCCAGTCATATAGCCGTTGACCACGATAGTTTGCTTCATGCGTATGCCAGTAAAGATGGCTGGCATGCCGTTTTCTGGCCTCTTTTTGCACATATTCTACTAACTGTTTTCCAACCTGTTTTCCCCGGATATTCTCGCAGACGTATAAATCTTCAAGATAACAATAGTCATTCTCGGCCCAGGTTGAACGGTGAAAAAGGTAATGTGCAAAGCCTACCAGTTCACCATTATATCTGGCTACCGCACAGAATACCGGTTCAATGGGGCTGGCAAATCGTTGCCAGGTGCGTTGGGTGACGGCCTCAGCAATATCAACGTTATAAAAGATTTGATAGTTTTTCCACATTGGCAACCAGTTTTCATAATCTGCTTCAGTGGCAGATTCAATGGTAATAATCATATTGCTCATAATAACCCCTTATTTATGTCCAGTAATTTATGTATTGGATGAGGACGTTCTTTCAAGCGAAAATAAAACAGCGATGCATGGGTTGGGTGATGTTTTTAACGCGTGCGCATTAAAAACAATTTTAATCCCGAATCCAGAAAGCTCAGAAAAGTCGCCACGCAGCACAATGCTCATCTGCTCTCGAATAGTCCCTGCCAGGTACGGGAAGAAGTATAAGCATGAATTGGCACGTTGAGCCCCACCAATTTTTTCACTATGAGCAGACCAATGTGTTTCTGCTATTCACCCTGGCTGGTATAGACTCCGTGGTCACAGGCGCAGGGATGGAGAATCTGATGTTTAAACATGCACAACTCGAAACCGTAAAGGCCGGGATCGTTGATCCGGCAAACGGGGCACTGCCTCTTCATGAACGCATCCAGCGGGCAATTCGGGCACTCATTCTCGAAGGGGTGTTAACGCACGGTAAAGCGCTGCCCGCCTCACGGGCGCTGGCAACCTCACTTAACGTCTCCAGAGATACCATTGAAGCCGCGTACAGCCGGCTGCACGCGGAAGGCTTCATTGAGCGGCAAACGGGCAAGGGCAGCTTTGTTTCAGCCAGCACCCGGTTTCTGAAATCACATACGCGGCAGCGTCAGTCAGCCGCGAAGGGGCGCGAGCCCAAACTCAGCGCGCGGGGGCAGGTGATTTATGACAGTGGTGGGGTCCGTGAATTTGCATTACCGCGTCCACTGGCACCCGGTATCCCGGAAACCCGTTTGTTTCCAATACCCACCTGGGAGCGTCTTCAACGGCAAATCCTGAAGGAATATCGCTATCAGGCACTGGAGCAAAGCCCGCCACAAGGGGTAACGCGGTTGCGGCGGGCCATTGCGGAGTATGTCAATCTGGAGCGTGGGGCCCACGCAACGCCGGAACGTATCCTTATTCTGACCAGCTCCCAGCAGGCGCTCGCGCTTTGTTCTCACGTCCTCATGGACAATAACGAGAGCATTGTCATTGAAGACCCGACCTATCAGGGGGCGCGTAAAGCCTTTACGGCCGCCGGGCTGAACTGCATTGCGGTGCCGCTTGATGATAAGGGTGTCTGTATTGATCACCTGAATTCACTCACCCATACTGCAAAAGCTATCTACCTTACGCCTTCACACCAGTATCCCACCGGCGTCACGCTGTCCCTCGACCGGCGGCTTGCGGTTATCGACTGGGCAAACCGTCAGCAGGCCTGGATTATAGAAGACGACTACGACAGCGAGTTTCACTATGAAGGGAAGCCGATGGCCTGCGTACAGGGGCTGGATACTTCTGATCGGACAATCTATATCGGGACCTTCACCAAATCACTTTTTCCAGGGTTGCGCATCGCCTATATGATCGTGCCTGAGGAACTTGTTGAGCCTCTGACGATGGCAAGAACCTTAATGGACGGTCACACCGCCTCAATCACGCAACTGACGCTGGCTAAATTTCTCGAAGGGGGGCATTTTGGCGCCTATGTGCGGATGATGCGCGGAGTTTACGTTGCCCGTCGCGACAAACTCGCCAGCCTGATTGAAACCTTTCTCTCCGATTTTGTTACCTTTACCACGCCAGCGGGGGGGATGCAGATGCCGTGTCATTTGAAAGAGGGGATACTGGAGGGCGAGGTGGCGGTAGCCGCTCGCCGTGCGGGTGTGGATATGCTGGGACTTACCGGGTTATATGCGCACGACCCCACCTCGACAGGCTTTTTGATGGGGTTCGCGGCCTATACCGAACAGGAGATGGAAGAGGCGGTCAAAAAACTCGCCGCCATCTTCCGTTCCAGGTAGATTGCCCTGCGGCTGAACGCGCGCCCGCAGAACGCGGCGGGCGCGCACACTTATGCCGCGCTGTTATACCCCGGCTCCGGCAGCAGCGTTTTGCCGCCTTTCAGGGTGAAGAGAGAGATAACCGTAAAGCTCAGCGTAATGCACCCCAGGACGAGATACGCCTGATGGAAACCGACGGTGTCGTACATCCGACCCACCCACGCCGACAGCACCACTCCTGAAAGCTGTTTTGATAAGTTAAAACCGATCAGGAACAGCGTGGCCGACAGTCTCGGGTTAAACGCAGAGGAAATGTATTTAAAGGTGCCCACCAACAGGAACGGCAGCTCAAACATATGCAGCATTTTTAAGATAACCACTTCGACCGCAGAGGACGCAAAAGAGGAACCTAAAATACGCGCTGACATGATCACACCCGCCGCGAGCAGGGCGTTCTTGGCGCCAATGCGGTTCACAATCGCAGGGGCAAAGAACATGATGGTGGCGTTGAGTAACTCCCCGCCGGTGGTGACGAAACCAAACACTTCGGTGCCACGTTGCGGACTGGAGAAGAAACCTTTAAAGAAGTTGGCAAACTGCTGGTCGAAGACGTCATACACGCTGGCGACCCCCACGACATACACAATGAAGCCCCAGAAACGTGGCATCCGCAACAACTCGGCGGCGGTGCGCATCGAAAACGCCTGACGATTGGCCCCCAGCGCATCAATCACCCGTTCGCTGTTGCTGCCTTCCGGCTTCGACATCCACAACAGCACGCCGAGCACTAGCGCAAAGCCGGAGGCGATCCAGAAGGTAATATTGGGGTCGATACCAAACAGAATACCGGTGATGGAGGCGCACAATGCCCAGCCGACGCAGCCGGAAACGCGCACTTTGCCGTATTCAAACCGATTGGCGCGGCTGACGCGCTCAATGTAGGCCTCTACCGCCCCGGAGCCGCTGGAGAAGACCACGCCTAAATAGATCCCGCCCGCCAGCGCACCGGCGAAAATATTCATCTGCAACAACGGCGACAGCACGAATATAAAGAAGGGCGCAAACAGAATGAGCAGAACCGTGATGGTCCACAGCAGGTGTTTACGTAACCCGAGCTTGTCGGAGATCAGGCCAAACACCGGCTGGAAGACAATCGCAAACAGCGAAATAGAGGAGAACACAATCCCCGTTTCTGTTTTGGTTAAATGGTTAACTTCCGCCAGCCAGACCGGGAAAAAGGGAAAATAGGCCGACATAATGAAGTAGTAGAAGAAAAAGAACAGCATAAAGTAGATAAAGTTATGCCGTTCTCTTGGTGCAAGTTCAGAGAGTTTCATGGGTGACTGTTCCATCCTGTTATGCCTGTAAGCCAGGGGGCTTAACGCCCCCCGATTATTATTGGAAGTGGAGCGTTAACTGATATTGCCATTGTGTCTCAAGCAGCAACCATTGCTGCAATACGCTGGGCGTCCAGGAGTCATCCCCGCCGATGCCCATATGCAGGCCATCGAGGGTTATCCAGACGCCATTTTCTGGCTGCATCCGGTGCCAGTGGTCGGTCTCCATTAACTGCGCGGTGCTGTAAGGCTGCACCGAAAAGTGAAAATCTCCCGTTACGTGCCAGCGCCCCCAGTCCAGCGCGGCGGTGTGGCAACGCAGGCCATTTTCGGTGGGAAAAATGTACGGCGTGGTCATCTCATCGAGCGGCAGCGTCCAGCGGGAGAAGCAGGCGCTGGTGCGGCGATCCGGGTAGTTTTCGTGCGGACCCAAACCGAGCCATGAGACGGGGGTGTTTTGATCCGACACCTGGAAATGCAGCCCGACACGCGGCAGCGGCGGCAGCGTCCCTGCGCGTTCGCCATCGACCGCCAGATGTAGCTTGCCTTCGGCATCAAAGGTCATCCGCCAGTGGCTGGCGATCACCACCTCGTCACCGTTCAGGTAGTGCCAGCGGCTGTCAATCACCACCTCATGGGCCAGTCGTTGCGCGTCGCACTGCACGCAGCGCGCGCTAAGGTTGTACAACCCCGCGCTTTTCCAGCGCTCGACCCAGGCGTTGGGATCGATGCGTTCCACTTCGCTGACGCCAATGTCGTTATCCAGCGGGGCGCGCACAAACTGGTCGCGCAGCGGCGTGAGCAGGCGTTCCACGCCGTCCACCTGCCAGTGGCTTAACAGACCGCTTTGCCTGTCGATAGTCCATTGTTGCGCGCCATGGCGCACCGTCCAGGCGCTCTCGCTGCCCTCAAGCTCAGGGGCGTCGCCACCGGCTTGCAAAGCTCGCAGCACCAGCGGGGCCGCAAGCGGGAACTGCTGCCAGGCGACACGGTGCCCGGCGTCAGACCAGGCGGTGGCCTGGGGTTGCACCACCGCAAGCGTTAACCACACTTTTTCGGCGCCAGCAGGTAGCATCAACGCATCACTGAGTGTCAGTTCGCACTGGCCTTCCGGTGAAATCTCCAGCGTCACACTGCCTTGGGCAAGGGTTTCGCCTGCGGCCTGAACCTGCCAGTGCAGCGCTTCGTTATCGGTCGGGCGGAAGAGATATTCGCTGGTGACGCTGACCCGCAGCGGGTTTTGCGACAGCAGGGCAAACTGGAAAAATTGCTGCGCATGTTTGGCTTCAATGAGCGACGGGTGCGGGCGGCGGTCGGGGAACACCAGACCGTTCATGCAGAACTGACGATCGTTGGGTTTGTCGCCAAAATCGCCGCCGTAGGCCCAGCCCGTGCTGCCATCTTCAAAGGTTTTGGTGATGGCCTGGTCGGCCCAGTCCCAGATGAAACCGCCCTGCAGGCGCGGGTACTCACGAAATGCCTGCCAGTAATCGGCAAAGTTGCCGAGGCTGTTACCCATGGCGTGAGCGTATTCGCAGAGGATCAGTGGGCGATCTTCGCCCGGCATACTGATCCACTTTTTGATCCCCCATTTCGGCACCGCCGGGATCGGCAGATCGCTGTCCACGCGGGCATACATCGGGCAGAGAATGTCGGTCGTCGTGCTGTTCGCGCCGCCGCCTTCGTACTGCACCGGGCGTGAGGGATCGTTACGCTTGAGCCAGTGGTACATGGCTTCATGGTTGCCGCCGCCACCGGATTCATTGCCCAGAGACCAGATGATGATCGAAGGGTGGTTGCGGTTGGTTTGCACCATTCTTGTCACGCGTGCGCTCCAGGCGGGCAGCCAGGCCGGGTCGTCAGAAAGACGGTTCATCGGCACCATGCCGTGGGTTTCGATATTGGCTTCGTCAACCACATACAGCCCATAGCGGTTGCACAACTCATACCAGCGCGGCGCGTTGGGGTAGTGAGAGCAGCGCGTGGCGTTGAAGTTGTTCTGCTTCATCAGCAGGATGTCCTGCACCATGTCCTCTTCGGTGACAACCTGCCCCCGCTGATGATGATGTTCGTGGCGGTTAACGCCGCGGATCAACAGCGGCTTACCGTTGAGTTTCAGCAGACCGTTGTCGATTTCCACCCGGCGGAAACCGATGTCCCAGGCTTCGGCTTCGAGAAGTTCATCGTCGCGCCACAGCGACACCACCGCCCGGTAGCAGTTCGGCATTTCTGCACTCCACAGTGCCGGGCGTTCGACCGGCATACGGATGACGGCGCGCTCGGTGTAGTTACCGCGCTCGTCAATCACTGGCGAGCCTGGCGGCTGTTGATGGCTGGCAACACAGTGCATGTCATCCCACAGTTCGACCTTGACCGACAGTGTTTCCAGCAACTGCGCCGGGGCCGCGACGGTGACCTTCACCTCAAGTTCGGCATCACGGTACAGAGCATCCAGCTGCGGGGTGAGTTGCACATCGCCCAGGTGTAGCGTGGGTTTGTTCAGCAGCCAGACGGAACGGAAGATCCCGCTCATCCGCCACATGTCCTGATCTTCAAGCCAGGTGCCCGCGCTCCAGCGCATGACCATCACGCAGAGCCGGTTATCGCCTGCGCGTAAATAGGGGCTGAGGTCAAAGGCCGCGGGCAGGCGGCTGTCCTGCGAGTAGCCGACCCATTCACCGTTGCACCACAGATGAAACGCTGAATTCACCCCGTCAAAGATAATCTGCGTCTGTCCGTCAGCCCGCCAGTTCTCCTCCACGCTGAACATCAGTGAGTAGCAGCCGGTCGGGTTCTCTTCCGGCACGCGCGGCGGGGTGGTCTCGATGGGGTAACGCACATTGGTGTAAATGGGGGCGTCATAGCCCTCCATTTGCCAGTTCGAGGGCACCGGGGTGGTGCGGCTGCCGGGCAGGTCGCCCTCCAGCCAGCGGGCCTCGACGTCAAACGGGCTGCGGGCATAGAAGAATTGCCACTGGCCATCCAGCAGGCGCCGTTGTGCGGAAGGCGCGTTTTCCCTGGCGGCGTTCACATCACGCCAGCTGGCGAAGCTCGGGTGAGCCGATAAACGGTTCAGATGGGTAATGGTCTGGTTTTGCCAGTCTTCACGGGCAAGCACCTCATTAAATTTTGGCCCCTGAAGAGCATGTAATTCATGATGTTGCATATTTATACCTGAAGAAAAAAGAAAAATGTCATTCGCTAGACAAGATGGGGGAGTTATCAGATATTTTGTTCAATGCCACAATATCGGCGAAAGTGAAACCCATTCACGATCACGAAACCGCGCAAAAGCCACCAATTTATGTCGTCTTTTCGACATAGAATGTTAGCGAGCGACATTGTTATTACAACGTTAAGGAGAAGGTGATGCAACGCCGTACGGCAACACTGGAAGATGTGGCGAGTGAAGCGGGCGTCTCGGAGCAGACCGTGTCTCGTGTGCTAAATAAACCTGAGGTCGTGGCGGAACGCACCCGGGAGAAAGTCATCCGTGCGATGCAGGCACTGCACTATGTACCCAACCGCTCGGCCCAACTGCTGGCAGGAAAGTCTGCGCCGTCCATTGGGTTGATTACTGCCTCATTGACGCTGCATGCCCCTTCACAAATTGCTGCCGCCATCAAAAGCCACGCCAGTGCGCACGAGCTGGAAGTCGCCATCGCGATGCCTGCCACGGCGGACTACAGCGCATTGCAGGCCCGGTTGAATGAATTTCGGGCGCAGAATATTCGCGGTGCGATAGTTAATCTGCCGCTGGAAGGGAGCATTGCGGAAAAACTGGTGAGTGAGAACCCGGACATCTGCTGTCTGTTTTTAGACATCTCGCCGGAAACCGATGTCTCCTGCGTGCGTTTCGACCACCTTGATGGCTGTGGCGCCTGCGTCACCCACCTTTGGGAACTGGGCCATCGCGAGTTTGGTTTGCTGGCCGGGCCGGAGAGTTCGGTTTCGGCGCGCATGCGCTTGAGTAGCTGGCGTGAAGCCTTGCATCGCCACGGGGTGAGCAATGCGGTGACGGTGTTTGGTGACTGGAGTGCAGCCAGCGGCTGGCACAAGGCCTTTGAGCTGTTACACCAGTACCCGAAGATCAGCGCGATTGTGGTGGCCAACGACCAGATGGCGCTGGGGGTGCTGAGCGCGCTCGCCCAGCTTAATCGCACCGGGAGCCGGGCGGTCTCGGTGACCGGTTATGACGATACCGCAGACAGCCTCTATTTTCAGCCGCCGCTGACGACCGTGGCGCAGGATTTCAACAAGCTGGGCAAGCGCGCCGTGGAGTTGCTCATCCAGCAGATTGCCGCGCCGCAGATGCGGATCCGTGAGCTACTGCCGACGCGCCTGGTGGTTCGCCAGTCCACCTGGCCGCTGGGCGGAGAAGCGCAAGAGGAAAAAACGCAGTTGATTACGCAGATAAAAACGCTGGTGGAGAGGCTGTAAGGGCGCAGCCTCCCACCCGTTCTTATAGGTCGCCAGGTCTTTTCCGTGCTGTATAGTGAAGCCTGCAAACCACGGTTAAAGGGAGAGAAAAATGACAGTATTCGTTACCGCTCAGGCGCAGCTCATTGTCGGTGAGGCGCAGGTCATCGAAAGCCTGGCACCAGAAGGGCCATGTGCGGCCGTTTTTGAAGACGATGGTGAGACCGGCTATTTCTACGCGCTGATTGAAAACGCGGAAGGAAACCCGATTCAGGATGCGCTGCATATTTACAACGCAGACGATGTGTCAGACGGAAAGATCCCATCGGATGTCAAAATCGGCTGGTCCGAAGACAACAAAAAATGCGTGCTGTTGATTAACGGATACCCACACGGTGTCTTTAATTTCGACACCAAAAATGGCTACTGCCGCACCGGATTCCCGCCAGCGGGCAATGAGGTCTGGTCGCTCTTCGGCCACGACTGGACGGATGACGTCGATGATTTTTTCAGGTAATGCAGGGTAAACAATGAAAAGACGTTATGTCGTTGCAGATGTTTTTACCGATACCCCCTTTCTTGGCAACCCGGTTGCGGTGGTACTCGATGCCGAAGGGCTCAACCCCGCGCAGATGCAGCAGATAGCGGCGGAATTTGGCTACAGTGAAACCACGTTCGTGCTGCCGCCTGAGGCGCCGGCGCACACCGCATGGGTGAGGATTTTTACCCCGACGCGGGAGATCCCGTTTGCCGGGCATCCTAATGTGGGTACGGCGTTTGTTCTGGCGCGTTACGCCGCAGCACGTGGTGAGCGCTTGCCCGAGACCTTGCTGTTCGAGGAAGGGGCGGGCCTGGTGCCGGTCAGGCTGATCGACGAGCACGGGGTGACAACAGGGGCCGAACTGCGGGTGCCGGAAGCGCTGTCCCGCCGCTCGCAGGTCAGCCCGGAGCAGGTTGCAGCCTGTCTCTCTCTCGACGCACATCAGGTTAACACCCAGGCCCACCCGCCGCAGGTCGTCTCGGTGGGGCTACCGTTTCTGGTGGTCGAACTGGACTCCCGCGAAGCGCTTCGCCGCTGCGTGCCAAATTTACAGGGCTTTCGGGCAATCCTGCCGCTGGATGGCGCGGTCTCCATTTACGCCTACACCCTGGACACGGCCGCTGATGACCAGTGCGATGTGCAGGCGCGGATGTTTACGCCACGTATGACCGAAGATCCGGCCACGGGCAGTGCGACTGCGGCGATGACGGCGCTGCTGGCTTCCCTCCAGGGTAAAACAACCCTTTCGCTGCGCGTAAGCCAGGGGGTGGATATGGGGCGGGCCAGCATGCTCTGGTCCGCGTTCGATGCTGCGTCAGGCTCGCCGGTGGTGCGGGTAGGGGGCAAGTGCGTGATGACCATGGAAGGCACGCTTGAGGTCTAGCGTGCCAGAGTCGGGAGGTGCCGGGCAACCGGCACCCACGTACGGCTGAGGGATCCCCAGAAAAAATGCGTGCACGAACAGTACCCTCGCCCCACCGGGGAGAGGGTTAGGGTGAGGGGGAAAATGCGGCGTTGAGGGTCATTCCGTTCACCTTATGTTCCTTGCTTTTCTGTAGCGACAGAACCCGTGAACGTGCCAGGGTGGCTCATCGCCACCACCCTGGCGACCCGGGCTCCCGGCCAGGAAAATCGCCGCTGGCGCGGTCCACTCAGCGTATGCCTTCAGGCTTATCGGGGACGGGCGAAGGTAACGTCCGTGTAAAGTCGCCCTCGCCGCGCATCCCTGCGCGTCGCCCCGGCCTTACGGATACGCTTCGTCGATTTTCAGCCGGACCCTGTCATCGCGGTGATTGTTCTATTCTCATTACACAGTGTTATCGCTGCAAGACGTAATATCATTGGGGATTCCGCAGCACGTACGGGGCAAGCGTGTTGGCAATTGGCGGTGGGTAACAATACCGGTGGATCAATCGAAGTATGTCGGGCGTTCGGAGGTGGCAATCTCCATGCTGACCAACAGTTCTTCGGGCACGATACGCGTCAGCGACAGCGCTGGCAGATCGTTAAGGGCGAAGAAACCGATATCGGTGGACTCATGGCTAATTGCCAGACTGCCGCCGGTTTCCTCACACAGAAAGATGAGTTTATAAACATGCCAGGGCAGGGGAGGATGGCCATGCAGATTACGATCCCACACGCCCAGCAGCTTGGTGGCTTTCACTTCCAGCCCGGTCTCTTCAAGTACCTCGCGGCAGACGGCCGCAGACGGGGTGTCGCCTACATCGGCCCAACCGCCGGGTAAACTCCACTTACCCTCGTCCGCTTCTTTCACCATCAGCAGTTTGCCATCACGAATGATAAAGGCACGAACGTCGGTCTTTGGTGTGGCATAACCGGATTCAGAGATGGGGTTTAAGGTTTCGGAATCGATGTCGAAACGGGAGAGAAGCAGGTATTCTGCGATTTGACGGAGGGTTTCATACCGCTCCTTATCGAACACATCTTTTGAATACGTTAGCCCGGTTTGGGCGATAGCATTGAGTTTCTGAGCGACGGTGTTGATATCAGTCTCTTTGAGTACGTCCGGCATTGTTTTCACCTGTTTCTGGCAGCATGGGGTTCTCAGTGAGACAACAACCGTAACAGTAAAATCAAAGCATTAAAATGGGAAAAGGTGAGGGCTACTATTTTTACAGTAAGTTCATTTGCTCCTCGGGAGCTGAGTGATCTCCACATAATAATAGGAGCTCGGACAGTTCCCTCGCCCCACCGGGGAGAGGGTTAGGGTGAGGGGGAAAATGCAGCTCTGATGGCCATTCCGTTCACCTTATGTTCCTTGCTTTTCTGTAGCGACAGAACCCGTGAACGTGCCAGGGTGGCTCACCGCCACCACCCTGGCGACCCGGGCTCCCGGCCAGGAAAATCGCCGCTGGCGCGGTCCACTTAGCGTATTCCTTCAGGCTTATCGGGTCGGGCGCGATGCAGCGTCCCTGCAACGCGCGCCCTGAACCCGCATCCCTGCGGGTTCCCCCGGCCTTGCGGATACGCTTCGTCGATTTTCAGCCGGACCCAGTCATCGCTTTAGCTGTTGTGTTCTCATGGCGCAGTGTTATCGCTGTAAACGTAATATTACTGGGGATCCCAGAGCCTCTGGAGAGAAGGCCGGGTGAGGGGAAACAAACGGCGCATAAACTCCCCCCACCACTTCAACCCAATCTTACTTCCCGAGAATATTGTTCACCGCGGCGACATGACCCGGTTTATCTTTCTGGTTCGAAATCACCTGAATCACGCTGAACTTGTTGTTGGCAGCCGCAATTAAGGTTGCCTGATACACATCGGTACCGTCCATTTTGCTGGTCGCTTCGATGTGATAAACCTTCAGACCCTTCACGTCTTCCGTTTTTTCACTGACCACGTTGTAAGACGGAGAAGATTGTTTCTGCTGGTCTTTGATGGACTTCATGCCCTCGAGGAAATCTGCTTCACTGGCGCCACGGGCCGCCAGCGGAATCTCATCTTCACCAATAATGAGCACACGCTTAGCCTGTTTATTCACGTACATTTTGCCCGGTGCGCCACCCGGAACAGGGTGAACCTCATAGCCCTGTAATTTGAAGTCCAGTTTGCCATCCAGCAGCGAGAGTGTTTCAGTCGCGTTGGCGGTTTGGGCCGCCGGTTTAGCGTCGGCGGCAGACGCCACATTTACGCTACAACCCAGCGCTGCGGTAAAGAATATAGCGGCGGACAGTTTAGCCAGGGCATTTAATTTCATGGTGAACTCCTCGTGTTGTTATTTCCATTTTTTAAAAATGCAGGGGGAATAGAGTAGAGTCTAAATAAAGATTCAGCAAGGAGGCATCATCACATCAAAAACCACATAAATAATGGCTATAAGAATAAAGGCAGCACCTTATATTCATTGTGGGTAAAATATTACCACTGACCAAAATGCGAATTATCCTATTGCACATCGGTTGTGTGATCGGCGCAAAAAGCATAATTTCGGCATACTTGTTTTTTTATAACAAAACGTATAATTCAGATGGGGAATTACCATGACGTAATTTTCGATAAAATCGTAATTATTTCATGGCATTAAGAAGAAGCTGACCGAATGGGTAAATGAGAGCTTTCGTTGGCCTGCCCATCCCAAACTGAAATTCTCGTTAAACGTCATTTCGCGTTTTCTATTACTAACAAAGGTAGGTTTACAATTCGCTGACTATTTGTAAGATAGTGTAAGCTTAGCGAGAGTGTGCTTGCCTCTTTAAATTTTACAGCAATCGCCTTTTGGCAAATTTCGCAAACGCTGTTTTCCCCATGACAAACATCGGATGAGTTAATAATTTTGAAAAACATAACGGAATTAAAGATGGGTTACACGAAGGTATTTTTTTGGCTTCTGTTAACCCTGTTCCTTCTGCCAGCAATCACATTAGTCTTTGCTGAGTACGGGAATAAATCGCTCAATGAGGAATACACGCAGTTCTTTATTGAGGATGCTCAAAAACAGCATCAGGATGTCGATAAACTCTCCGCGTTTTTGCAACAGAACCCGCCTTCAAGCGTCTGTGGCCCGGTTGACGACGATCTGCTCGACTACAAAGCGGCCGTCTGCTCGCAGAATTCTGAACTCTGGCAGTTCTACATGATGGATAAAGTCGCCTTCTGGACCCTGATTGCCGGCGTTGTCATTTTGCTGTTGGTGGTGTTACTGAGCGCGCTGGCCTTTAAAGACCGCCGCAGCCAGCTGTTAAGCCTGTCGCTGGCGCGTCCTTTCCTGATGTTCGCCGGTTCCCTTGAAGTCATTGTGCAGGGCGCGATGCTGGTGTGGCTCTCGTTCTGGGGAACCGCCTTCTTCACCCAGACTTACTACCCGAAACTGGTTATCGCCGTCGGCCTGCTGGTGCTGGCCGGTGTCTACTACATGATCAAAGGCATCTTCAGAAAGCTTCCGCCTGAAGAGAGTATCGAGGGTGAAGTGGTGAGTCGCGACGCTGCCCCTGAGCTCTGGTCACGGATTGATGCGTTGGCCGAGAAAGTAGGCACAACGCCGCCGGACCACATCATTGCCGGTATCGACACCAACTTCTATGTAACGGAAGCCCCGCTGCGCGTTAATGAGCACCTGTTAACGGGCCGCAAGCTCTATGTGAGTATTCCGCTGCTGCGTCAGTTGACGCTTGCTCAGGCCGATGGCGTGATGGTGCATGAACTGACGCACCTGCATGAAGGGGACACGGCGTCGAGTGCATTACTGGGGCCGAAGCTGCACCGTTTTGATCTTTACACCGCCCTGATGAGCGAGAACCTGGCCACGATTGTGGTTTATTATCCGCTCTATTTGTACCGCATGCTGTTTGAACTGGCCTGGCAGCGCAACAGTCGTGAACGTGAGTTCGTGGCCGATCGCAATGCCTCGGCGCTCATTTCACCCGCTGCGATTATCGAGTCGCTGATTAAAATTTCAGCCTACGCAAGCTATCGCAATCAGGTTGAGCGCACTCTTTTTGAAAACAATGTGCTGCACGAGAGCGAACTGGGGATCAGTAAAGCGATCGCCGCCGGTCTGCCTGCGCATGTGGGTTCACCGGATTTTGTTCACATGATGCGTGAACAGAACGTACCTCATCCCTTTGATTCACACCCGCCTCTCACCGAGAGAATGCGCAACGTGGGCTTCGCGGTCGAAGAAAGCGCGTATGCCGCGATGGCAGCCGAACGCCCTGCCGAGAGCTGGGTCGATTTGATGCCGGTGGCCGACAACATTGAACAGCAGCTGTGGCAGAAATACGAACGTGATTTCTCCTCTTCACATGAAGAGAGCCTGGCGTGGCGCTACCAGCCCACGGGCGAAGCAGAGACCGCGCTGGTCATGAAGTATTTCCCCAATGTCCCCTTTACGCTGAAGGACGGTTCGCAGGTCGAAATCACCTGGCAGGGGATTGTAACGCCGAAAACGGGCGAGCTGCTGGACTGGGATAACGTCAAAAATATCAATGTTATTCGTAACTTTGGCCGGGACATTTTGTATGTGCAGCACGAGCAACCGAACGCCCACGGCAAAAAACGCAGTGAAATTCGCCTGCCGGGTCTGAAAAAAGAGATTGAGCGATTTAAGGAAGTGCTGGCCTGGTACTGGCATCGCCATCAGACAGTACGCGCGCAAGCCGCACAACCTGAAACTGTAGCTCAACCCGACGCGTAACCGATAGTTCACCCTTCGTGGTCACGCCACGGGGGTGAGCTGCAACCCTTTTAAAAATGATGTTTACAAGGAACGACTGTGTTTAAAAAAGCGACCAGCAGTGTAGTCCCCGCCATTGTGGCAACGTTACTCTGTTTGCCTCTGGCGGCCTGCGACAACAACGACACTAAAACCACGACCAAAACTAGCCCCAACCCCGACGCGCCAAAGAGCCAACCTGTGGCGGCGGCGAGTGAGAAACCGGTGGCAGAAGACCCTACCGCGCTGCTCACCGCTAAGGTGAACTATTACATCGAATGCTTCAACCACGCGGATGGCAGCGTGCGCGACAGCGCAGAGCGGTACGTCAGCTGGATTGATAACGTGGCAACGGGGCCGACGGGTAAAGAGCGTAAGGTGAATACCCTCGGCCAGATCCAGGCCTATAAAGTGGAAAGCTGTACCAAAGCCATCAACCAGGCCGTGAAGGCTAAACCTGCCTTGCCCGCCCTGGATGACGCGGCGACAAAATACCTTGCTGAGTTGACGACGCTGACGCCTTTGGTTTCGCAAGCGAATCAGTATTACAGCCAGGAAGACTACAAAGATGATGGCTTTGCGAAGGGCAAGGAGATGCATCAGCCGCTGATGAAGGCGTTTAAAGCCTTTATGAGCGCCAGCGACGTGTACGGTGCGGAACTGGAGAAGGAGTCGAGTGCCCTTAACGCCGCGCAGCTTGCCGAGATCGAGAAAACCGAGGGGCGGCATCTCGCTTACTATCGACTGGCATTGGTCAGTCAGGGCAAAGACCTGACCATGCTGTTTGACGCAGAATCACCGAACATTAATGACGTCACCAAAGCGATTGACGCCTATGGCGCGCTGGTGGCAGAAGCCACGACCTCTACCGCCAACGAGCAAGATAAACCGATCGGCTGGTCGATTGTTCTGAGCCGCGCTGAGACCTTCCTGAAAGACAGCAAGAATTTGATGCGCCGTATTCGCGATAAAACACCCTACAGCCGTGGCGATAAGATGATGATGGACGCCGGCAGCGGCTGGATGGTCGAAGGTTCGCCGATGAAGGTTTTAAAATCCTATAACGAACTGGTCCAGGCCAGTAACAGCCTGTAAATCGCACGGCTCCTCTGGCGCTTGCATGCGTTTGTAGCAGGGGAGAACATGTTCAAAAAGACGGGGCTGGCGAGGATGCCGGCCCCGTTTTTACCTGACCAGCAGCGCAACCAGCGCTACCAGAGCCGGAAGCGCCTGAACATACAAAATCTTCCGACTCGCCGTTACCGCACCAAATACGCCAGCCACCAGTACGCACGCTAAGAAAAAGACGCACACCTGAACACCGCGTTCACCCAGCCACAACCCCCACAGCAAACCCGCCGCCAGGAAGCCATTATACAGCCCCTGATTCGCCGCCAGCACGCGCGTCTCCCGCGCAAACTCGGGGGTGAGGTTAAAGGCTTTACGACCTGTTTTCGTGTCCCACAAAAACATTTCCAGCACGAGGATGTAGAGATGGATGATGGCGACAAGGGTAATGAGGATGTTGGCGAGCACGGAGTGGGCCTTTTGGGTTTGGTGAGTTGAGAAGGAGTATAGGTGAGGATGGTGGGGAGGGGCGAGTAGGAAGGGAAAATTGCTCAGGAAGCGCGTTACCTGAGCAAATTAGTGATTACTCGTCGTCGACGTTTTTAGGGAATGTATACTTTAATTTTACTTGAGATGCATATACTAATGCTCTTCAGAACGAGCCATCAGATATACGATAATTTAATTGAGGGTAAGACATGTATCATGTCAGAAACTTAAAACCCTGAATCAGCCCAATAAATAATATCGAAAGTATTTGCTTCAGAAGTTTTATCAATATGCAATGCATATTGTAGTGGTTTGACTAAAGGAACATCTATATTACAAAAAAATGTAAGTCCAAAGGTTGGAAATGTGTCATGGTGTTAATTAAATGACACATTCCATGAAAAAACTGAGAGTTGGCAGTATGAATGAAATTAATTATAATTCACGCTTCCAAAATGTCAGCAATACCGGCTTTGATAGATGCTAAGATAAATTTTGCTGATAGTAAGCTACCAATTCTATGAAATGTATCACCTTTATTACTCCCCCCATCGTCAACAACGGATTTGGCTGCAAAAAAAACAGTACGAGGTATAGCGTGTCTGGCTGCCTCGTAAATTGAATATACTTCCATGTCAAATCCCTTTAGCTTACGTTGCCCAACCGCTAATGTTTCAGTTTTTCCTTCTTGAGCAAGCACTGCACTTCCACTGCTTGTTGTTGCATCAGTTATAAGTTTAAAACTAATTTTTTCTTTACCTTTCGGAAATTCATAAGTAGCCGGATTTAAGTTTGACTGTAAGTCGGTAATAAATGTACTCGATGCAATTTCAGATATTTTATTATGAACCTTAACATCCAATTGAACATCATAATGTTCTGACTTGAAGCCTGAACTGCTCCATTTACCAGCATCGTGTTGATGGCATGTTTGAGTGATTAATACATCATAAATCTCTGACTCACCAGATACCCCACCGCAAATTCCACTCATACAAATCAGGCGCGGCTGAAATCTCTCTAATGCTAATGAAGCTGCAACTGCAGATGAGACTAACCCCATGCGAGTAGGTCGAACAATTGCTGTTTTAAATTTGTCGATCATAGCTTCTCGGCAAAGTAAGCCAGAGATGGTTTTCAAAGGCCCCAGATTTTCAATGATATCCTCATACGCAGCAACCTCTTTCTCCAGCGCACATATAATAACCACGTCATATTTCTTTTCCGGTTGGGCTGACAGAAGTTTTAATTTTAAGGCATCACGCCATTTACCATGGTCATTAAATGATATTACGTTGATATCTACTAAATTAAGATCGAATACAAAATCACCATCATCAAGATTGTGCTGTGTTAACACAATTGCCGGGGTTTTGAATGATTTACTATCGAAAGCTCTTGTGGTTTCAACAAGTATGGAAGAATGGTCCTCAACTGTTTTATCCCTAGAGGAACGTGGTACGATTAAATCGAGAAGGATTAGATCAAATTTACTAGTGCTGATAGTTTTAGTATAGTCTAACCAGTTCTCAACTCGCTGAATAGTAACGTCATTTATTATTTCCCTAACATAAGTTTCGATTTGGATGAATTTATTATCCTCATCTTCTAATACTAATATTTTCATAGTTTATCCAAAATAGAAATAAGATCATTTTTCCAGTCATTATCATTTTCTAAATAACGCACGCACCCAGCAACTTCAATATTAAATTTGTCCAAAATCTCCATTTTAGCTAATTCGACAGGGATTGGTATGGTTTCAATATCAATGTCAGGGTATTGCGTAAGGATAATGCAATGAGTTTTGCTTTGGGTATAGTCAACCTCAAATAACACGTCTAGTCCTCCGGAGGACAGGGGAAAAGGAGAGCCAGCTCCGGCTTCAGGTTCATGGCTGTGTATAGACATATCAATAATTGCCAAGTGAAATTTAGTTATAGCCAATAAAGCAGTCGCAGAGGCTAAAGACTGACATTCATATGTTTCAATTCTATCATGGAAAATATATTGAAGGTGAGAACGAATACCTTCCATTTTGAATTGGTCGTCTTCAACTATCAAACAATTTATTTTTTCAATGTTCGAGAACATAAGATAGCCTCACTTTAACTTCGTTGCCCACAACTTCATATTGTTCAAGCTCGAAATCTTTTTGGTTGTTAGCTAATAGAAGTAATTTTGATATTCCACTTTTTTTATCATACATGTTTGCATCATGGTAATCAGCGGCTTTACGTAATTCAATATTTTTAGATATTTCAAGGGGGTCATCTGTTGATTTGATACTTGATTCTAATTCTATTATAAGTCGTTTCTCTTTTCCTGGAATAATCTCAAACTTACGTTTTAATGGGTATGTAGGGTCAGAATGTTTTGCAGCATTGCCAACAACAATAGCAAGAGCATCATAAATTAGATGATAGAAATTACCAACGAGTTGAATATCCTCAACGCTATGGTCAGCATCTTTAGGATCAAAATCAGGGTAAGTATCTTTAACTTCTTTAACTGTAGCAGCAAAAAGTAATGCAACAGATGCCTTAGGCGCTACAATTGATGGTCTTTTAAACCATCCGAGCATAATAGATAACTTCCTATCAATTGAATATTCTAAGTCTCGGCGGAAATTTTCGGCAAGTTGTTTATTAATTGTTACTGCAATAGGCATTAATTCGGCATCAAAAAAAACTTCATTCTTTAATGGTTTCTGCTGCGCTTTCAAAAAACGTATAATTGCAGTTAAATCCAGTTCGGCTAAACGCCAACAGTAGTCAATGATTGTAGGGCTAATGTCAGCAGTAGATGTGGTTTCAGTATAGTTATGAATTATAGTAGCTATTGCTGAGGATAGCACATCCTGCTTAGCTGGTGAATATACTTCTGGTGTTAAAAGTCCATAGGGTTTAGTTTTTGAATATACGTGAAGCCTCTCTGCTATAATCTGTTCTACAGCAGCATTATAAGTCTCTTTCCAAAATTCCCATTTAGTTACGAATTGATGGTTCGAAAATAACTTTTGATATTTGTCTGACATTTCCAACTGATTTATTATACTTGAATACATTTGTCCATGAAATGTACCATGTCGAATCCTACGGCCTATGTAGGACGCAATACCAAAAACAATATTGGAGCAGAAAGAATTGTAACTTTGCTTAACTACCATAGAGAGTATAGTTTCGTCATACGTAAATGATATGCCTTTTTTGCCAGATCCTGTTGATGCTAATGCACTATTTATTTCAAGCATCATCTCGTCTTCTAACCAAGATGTGAACCTCATCGGATCAACATATATTCTGTGATCGTCTATTTCATCTCTAACTCTGTTTATTTGATGATCAATTCTTACAGCGCGTGCACGTTGTAGATAATATTCATCATTGGAAAACCCTGCCATCCATTCGTGTAAGGATGCACGAATCTCTGGGATGTCAGAAAGATGTGGTGCAAGAGTTGTTAATTTTGCTAAGAAATCTTCTGTTGCTATGTCATAAATATATTCTGCTATGTAGGGGTGAGACACCTCATATGCCTTTACAAGTTCAACTAATGAACCATTGTAGTGTTTAACAGTTACCTCCTCTAATAGTTTTCGTAAATGAAAACTATCAAGTTCATTCTTGCTTCGTTTTGCTAATAATAGTAATAAAATTAATTTTACGAGTTTGTCTTTGGCTAATTTAGCTGCAGTCCTTACAGCTTTTATAGGTATTGTTCGAGCCAGATCTCTAGTTAAGCCCATAAGGGAAAATAAATCCTCTTTATCAAATCCAACTTCACCCTCTGATTCTGTAAGCCAATAGTTAAAAAGAGCAGATCTTGTAACATGACCTGAAACCTCTAATTTCTGTAGGGCTATGATATTATGTTTTGTAAATATTGAACCGCAAGCTAAATCTTTAAGACTAGGATTCCCTGCCCAATTGATTACTGTTTCTTTAAATTCAACCGGAATGATGGCGTTTTTTTCCTGAGATGAATCGTAATAACTGTCTATGACGACGCGATAGCAACGAATTTGATCATACTCCAACCATGCACTTGATTGTTTATAGAAGATATATTCACCTTCACTTGAGGATAAATCATAAGTACTAATCAATGCTTCAATATTATCACAACACCCAAGAATATTACATATTTCGGAAGTTGCTGGATAATGGTTTAAGTTTAAAAGGTGATTGTTAAATTTTGTTAAAATTATCGCATCAACTAAGGAGCATTTAAGAACTTCTTTTAGATAATCTTTTAAATCCTCTGCTGAGGACGCAAATGGTTGAACGCTTAATTTTGATAATGTTCGAGTGTAGCGGTTTATAGAACCACGATCAATAATGTTTAAAATGGATCTTTTGCTCATCAAAACATTTTGGTCATGTGAGAAAGTATGAATTAGGGATGATACAACTACGCCTTTAATCCCAGAACTCAAAACAAGGCCTTCAATTTTTTCCGTGATCTTATCCGTAGTTTGATTCTCTCTTATTAGTATTATTCTCCGAAGAAGAGCATGACTCCAGCCACTTGTTTCAATCGTACTGGCAATTAACCCAATACAATCCTCTATTTCCCCTTCAGCATACATTCTATCAATTGTATTGAGAGCAGTTGTCAGGTTTCTTAAGCGTTCAATGTTTTTGCTTGTATTTTTTTCTATTACAGAAAGTATTTCTTCTAAGCTATTCTCATGATGAGCTTGAAGTGTATCTGAAAACGGTGCTTTCTTTGGGAAAAGAGTTGGTGTTTTAAAAGCTTTAGTTAGTAATGAAGTTTTCAAAATCTGATCAAGTGTTGCGGCTTGAGATACACCTAGCGTAGAGCTCAATGCTATCAACTGTGATATAACATTGCCTTCCTTATCACTTAATATAGCTCTTATTTTATTTCGCGTCCTTAAATCGAATTTTTTTAACTGCTCGTATCTTCTCATTTCAATATCCTACAATTGATAAATGATTTGGTGAAATTGGAAAGTTTTTAATTGAAAAAATGTAAACTTGCGGTGTTATCAATAATAAATTGAATTCATCATTCTAAATGAATGTTATTAGCACTAACGGGGCAAGGAAAAGTAGAAAACCAATATTAGCTATTATATAGAATGAAATGCGGAAACATCTTCCATATGAAAACATGCTGAACAAGTTTGTATTAATGTTTTTATTGTTTTCATCGGCAGTGAAGATTTTTAAATTTTGGCTGCTGAAATGACTTTCAATATATATCAAGGCTTGCTCTGAGTTTTTTATTAAAAAAGATACTCTGGCATCTAGCTTATAAAAGATAAACGTAATAAATATAATGAAGGCTCCAAGCGAAGACGTAAGATAAATATATTTACCACCCTGCTGGAGACAAATCCCGCTGCCTGCAGCAAGCAATCCAATGATTGCTATATAGAAATTGAAAACAACCATCCTTTGCTGAGAATGCAGCTCAAAGTACTTCCATGCATGTTCGAAAACTGAGTTGGTCTCTTCCTTCATGAAAATCCTTAATGTTAACCATGACAAATGTACACTGTGATTTAGTTCATAAAACACACTCCCAAGTGGGAGGCGCAAAACAGTGTCAATAAAGAGTCTAATGTTCATTAAAAGCTACCGCTCTCAATGTATTGTGTTTTTACATAGAAAATTTTACACGATCGATATCCTTGGTCAATCGTAAATTTTACATTTAGTGACAAAAGAAAGAAAACCTTTGAGTCACTCAATCACTTTGATAATCCAACATTTAATGGAGTGTTTGCTAGAGCTTGTCGGGAGATAGTTGAAAACATTGATAAGTACATGGCTGCGCTAAACATAAGATTATTCGAATAGAGTTAGAGGTAAAACGGTTTTTTCATACTGTCATATGTAAATAGGTGTCAATTTGAAGAATAATCAGCTTATGCCAATTGGTAGGGCTTTAGTTTTATCGTATGAAATATAAGCATGTCGTGAAAGCACAGAGTAAAACCGATACGAATTAAAACTAGTTTTTGAATTATCTAATTTTATGATGTGGACATTAACATCTTAGTGAGGCTGTATGATTAGTTTAGTTGGAGTAAATTATTCTAACTTAAAAATTAAACTATTTTGGCATTAAACCCCTCCCGCTCAGGAAGAGAGGGGCAAATCCTAACCTAAAAAACCAATCTCATCCCTCTATCACCACCACACCCTCCACCGTCCTCATCCACCTCGGCGCTTTAAGCCTGTCACTAAAATATCCCACCAGTTCAAACAGCAAATCCTCAATTACTCTTCTTTGCTGTGCAGTTAGCGAGTTTTGCATCGTCAATTGGGCGAGTTCTTCACAGTAACGGCAGAGCGCATCGCTCTCGGGGTTGAACTCTGGTAAGCGGGTGGGGAATGAATCTATCGTCAAATAATCGCGCAGATGCTCTGGCACAGGTTCATACAGTGTTTGTTTCAATATAGAGAGGCAAGCGGACAGGCGACCACAAAGGGCGAGCTTTTCAGCGGGATCGTCAGACTCGACCAGCATTTCAACAAAGCGTTCGCAGTTGTCGGCCAGTTCGATGAAATCGGTGGCGTAGTTAAAGGGCAGGGTTAATAACGTTTGTACAGGGGTTAGGGTAGTAGCCATATTGGCAGCCTCGATAAGTGTTTTTTGAATTCCACCGACAGAGGTTCCAATCTCATGGCGATGGACTGAGCGAGGTTGGAACTACCGGCCTTATCGAAACCGGCGCATCTTGCGATGCCCCCGCCCAGCCCACCATTGAGGTGTAGCAAAGCGTACGACACAAAGAGACTTCATGTCATCGATAAGGTTGTCCAGGGTTCCAATCCCGGCGCCTGATTTTGCAGGCGCGGCGAAAAGATACAATGATATCAATGGAGTGACAAGCTGCATTCCTGGAAGCAGGCTCGCAAAACTGCAACGCAACAGCCGAACGGTTTTACATTCTCTGGAAAGCAACGTTAATTTATATACCCGATAAATATAACGTATTCGAAATTCATTAATACCGTCACGACCAGGGGGAATATATCCGCAGCACTAAAATTCGCGCTAACAAGCTAATTGCTTTCATCCCCCCCACAACACAATTCCCTCATAATCTGACCGCGATCAAAAACCATTTCCCTTAATCACGCTATTAATGCAACATATTCCACCAGTCATCTTTCTAATCCCATTTTTCAACTTAGCTTAGTCAAAAGCGCTTACTATATTTATTACCAAATAGTCTTTTTATTCGCGTAAGGTTTATTACTAGAGTGGTTTTCCGGACAATTTTGAAGGAAAACAACCATGACCGCATCAGGCAACATTGCCCGTCTCAATACGGATTTACTGGATATTCGCCCCGTCGCGGGCAACATCGGCGCGGAAGTGCGCAATATTTCGCTCTCAGCGGAACTCGATGATAACCATATTCAGCAAATAGAAAATGCACTCGTAAAATATAAGGTTTTATTCTTCCGCAAACAGAGTCATTTAACGGATGAGGCCCATCAGGCCTTTGGTGCGCGTCTGGGTAAAATCGTGGCGCACCCCACGGTGCCAGCGCCTGCGGGCACCAAACTGTTCGAACTGGATGCCTCAAAAGGGGGTGGCAGGGCGGACTCCTGGCACACCGACGTCACCTTTGTTGACGCCTTCCCGAAAATATCCATTTTGCGCGGCGTCACCATCCCGGAATATGGCGGCGACACCGTCTGGGCCAATACCGTATTAGCCTACGAACAACTGCCGGAATCCTTAAAACAATTCGTCGGCTCGCTGCGTGCGGTTCACAGTAATAACTACGACTACGGGGCGGAACGTATTGTCACCGAAGAGCATCGCCTTAATCACCATAAAAAAGTCTTCGTCTCATCCGTATGGGAAGCCGAACACCCGGTGGTGCATGTTCACCCGGTCACGGGCGAGCGGGCGTTATTACTCGGCCATTTTGTGAAAAAAATCGTCGGCTTCAGCAGTCGCGAATCGGCGCAGCTTTTTGAATTACTGCAAAACCGCATTATCCGCCTCGAAAATACCGTGCGCTGGAACTGGCAACAGGACGACGTGGTGATATGGGATAACCGCAGCACCCAGCATTACGCCGTCAACGACTACGGCGACCAGCCGCGCCTCGTGCGCCGCGTCACCATCGAAGGCGAGCAGGCCGTTGGCATTGACGGCAGCCGCAGCCGCACCGTGGCCCGCCCGCAGGATGCCGCCAACGGCTCCGGCTCCGAAAACCAGGACAGGGAAGTGAACTATGCAGCGTCGTGATTTACTCAAAGCCATGGCGGCGTTCGGGGTCTACAGCATGATCCCGGCCATCGCGCGTGGCGCAAACGTGGCGCGCAAGTACGACGGCGTCACGCTTAACGTCTCCACTTTCAGCACCGCCTGGCCGCAGTTGATTCGCCAGTGGCTGCCGGAGTTTGAAGCCCTGACCGGGGCAAAGGTGCAGCTCGACACCCCCGCGTTCCCGGTCTACAACCAGCGCGCCGACCTCGAACTGTCGACGCGCGGGTCGGCCTATGACGTGGTCAACGTCACCTTTATCTACACCAGCCGCTGGATCAACGCAGGGTGGCTGACGCCGCTCGATGAGTACATCACCAACCCGAACCTGACCCCGGCAGACTGGGGATTGCAGGACTTTTTGCCCGCTACCCTGGCGGCAGAAACCGGGCGCGACGGCAAGCTGTACGGCATTCCTTACGTGGTGGAAGCCATGCTGGCGGGGTCGTCGCGCTATGATCTTATTCAGCAGGCCGGGCTAGAGTTCCCGAAAACCACCGACGACCTGGTGAAGGTGTTGCAGGCGGTAAACAAAAAAGAGCGTGTGGCCGGGTATGTGACCGACAACCACTACGGCTGGACTTTTATTCCCTATCTGCAGGCTTTTGGCGGCAACGTGTTCCGCACGCCGCCGGACGATCTCTTCCCGACGCTCGATACCCCGGAAGCGGTGCAGGCGGCGGACTATTTTGCTCGCCTGATCCGCGATTTCGGCCCCAACGGTGGCATCACCTATACCGCTGACCAGTCATTGCAGGCGCTGAAGCAGGGCAAAGTGAATTTCTCCGATGCCAGCCAGACCTATCTGGCGCAGCTTGGCAATGCGCAGACCTCGCGCACCCTGAAAACGGCGCACTTCGGGCCGATGGTCAGCGGGCCGAAAGGGGCGTTCCCCGGTATGGCAACCCATGCGCTGGGTATTCCGGCCGGTTCGAAAAACAAAGAAGCGGCCTGGGCCTTTATTCAGTGGTCGCTCTCAAAGCAGATGACCGCCCGTGCGCTGGCCGCCGGATACGGTTCGCCGACCAGGCGCACGGATATCGATTCGCAGGTGTTTCGCAGCAAACAGGTCATCAACGGCGTCGATCTGGCGCAGTTGTCCATCGATGCCATCGACCAGGCAGGCAAGGGCGGTTACATGAAGTACCGCACCGTAGAGTTCTATCCGCAGGTGGATCAGCAACTGAACAAGGCCATTGCGCTGATTGCCTCCGGGCAGCTCTCCGCGAAAGAGGCGATGGCGCAAGCGCAGGCCGGCACACTCGCCGATCTCAAACGCGCCGGAGCGAAGATTTAAGAGCCTGAATACAGGCTATTTTATTTGCCATTTTGGCCCTGGGCAGTGCTCACAATCCTCACGTACTTCAAGTACGCTCCGGTTGTTCCGCGCTGTCCGAGTCCAAACTGCCTGCAACAATTACGCCTGTAGTTCAGGCTCTATGGAATTGAAACGATGGCACAAGTCAAAAGCTGGCGACACCGCCAGCGCACTGCCTGGCTGCTGGGGTTATCGCCGTCACTCGCGGTGCTGACGCTGTTAACCCTGGTCCCGGCGGCGGCGTTGCTGATAACAAGCCTCACGCCGTTCAGCCTTACCAACCCGGAGGCGACCTTCACCTTCAGCAACCCGCTGGTCAACTACCAGCAGTTGCTGCATGACGATCGTTTTCTCAACTCGCTGGTCACTCAGGTCAAGCTGTCGGTGGTGAGCGTGGTGTTCCAGGTGCTGATTGGCCTGCTGCTGGCGCTGCTGCTGAACGGCCCATCGCGGCTGCTCAACGGCGTGCGCACGCTGCTGCTGATCCCGATGGTGCTGCCGCCAATCATCGTCGCGCTGATCTGGAAGATTATCTACACGCCGGACATCAGCCCGCTGCACCAGGTGCTGGACCGCTTTGATATGCCACTGGACTCGCTGATTGCTAACCCGAGCACCGCGCTGTGGGCGATTGTGGTGGCGGACGTCTGGCAGTGGTTTCCCTTCACCATGCTGATGGTGCTGGCGGCGCTGCAAATGGTACCCAACGAACCGCGGGAAGCGGCGAGTCTCGACGGCGCGTCGTCGTTCAATATTTTTCGCTATATCGTCTTCCCGCACCTCAAACCGGTGCTGGCGGTGTGCATTCTCTTTCGCCTGATCGACAGCTTCAAAGCCTTTCCGCTGATCTACATTCTCACGGACGGCGGGCCGGGGTCGGTCACCGAAGTCACCAACTATTACGGCTTCATCCAGGCCTTCAACTTCTCCTGGTGGGGATACGGCAGCGCCATTGCGGTCGTGATTCTGGTCGGGGTGTTCATTTTAAGCTGGCTGATTGGCCGCGCGGGGTGGAACGATGACAGTGCAACAAACTGACGAACGCCGGGTGGCAGCGTATGCCCCCGTGCGGCGCAAAACCTGGCGCTTTAAAGGCAAGCGCACTTTGGCGGCATTACTGCTGCTCATACTGTTCCTTGCCCCGTTCTTATGGATGGTGATTATGTCGTTGCGCCCGTCGATGGACGCCTTCGAACTGACGCTGTTCTTTACGCCGACGCTGGAAGCCTACCGCCAGCTGATTGCCGGGAATTTTTTGCAGCCGTTTGGCAACAGCCTGATGGTCAGCGTGCTCTCGACGGTCTTCTCGCTGCTGCTGGGGGTGCCCGCCGCCTGGGTGCTGACCCGCTGGCGCTTTCGCGCGCGCCGCTACGTGGCGCTGTGGATCCTCGTCACCCGCATGGCGCCGCCCATCGCCTTTACCATTCCGTTCTTCCTTGCCTGGCGCTGGCTGGGCCTGCAGGACACGATTATCGGTCTGGCGATTGTCTATCTCACCTTTAACCTGGCGATTGTTATCTGGCTGATGCAAACCTTCTTCTCCGCCGTGCCGGTGGCGCTGGAAGAGGCGGCGTGGATGGACGGTTGCTCGCTGTGGGGCAGCTTCTGGCGCGTGTCGTTACCGCTGGTGAAACCCGGCCTCGCGGCGACCGCCATTCTCTGTTTTATCTTCTCGTGGAACGACTTTTTCTATGCGCTCATCCTCACCCGCACCAACGCCATTACGGCGCCGGTCGCGATTGTGAACTTCCTGCAATACGAAGGGTGGGAGTGGAGCAAAATCGCCGCCAGCGGCACCCTGGTGATGCTCCCGGTAGTGGCCTTTACGCTGCTGGTGCGCCGCTATCTGGTACACGGCCTGACCGCCGGTGGACTTAAGGATTAATCATGGCAACCCTGACATTAAGCAATATCGCAAAGACCTTTAACGGGCAGACCATTATTCCTGGTCTCGATTTGACCATTCACCACGGCGAGTTTATTGCGCTGGTGGGCCCGTCCGGCTGCGGAAAATCCACCCTGCTGCGTATGATTGCCGGGCTGGAGAGCATCGACGGCGGTGAACTGGTACTGGATGGCGAGGTGATTAACGATCTGTCGCCGCAGGATCGCAACATGGCGATGGTCTTTCAGAACTACGCTCTCTACCCGCATATGACGGTGGCGGAAAACCTCGGCTTCTCGCTCAAAATGCAGCGGGTGGCGAAAGAGAAAATCGACCAGCAGGTGCAGCAGGCGGCAGAAACGCTAGGGCTGACGCCGCTGCTGGCGCGCAAACCGTCGCAGCTTTCCGGTGGGCAGCGCCAGCGCGTGGCGATGGGCAGGGCGATTTTGCGCCATCCGCGCCTGTTCCTGTTCGACGAACCGCTCTCCAACCTTGATGCCAAGCTGCGCGTGGAATTGCGCACCGAAATCAAAGCCCTGCATCAGCGGCTCAACACCACCATGATTTACGTCACCCACGACCAGATTGAGGCCATGACCATGGCCGACCGCATCGTGGTGCTGCGCGACGGGCACATTGAGCAGGTGGGTACGCCGCTGGAGCTGTACGACCGCCCGGCGAACGCTTTTGTTGCCAGCTTTATCGGCTCGCCGTCGATGAACCTCTTCAGCGGGCGGGTAGAGAGGCAGGGTGTGGTGCTCACCGACGACGGCATTGCGCTGCCGGTGGCACAAAATACCGGCCTGCATGTCGGGCAACGGGTGCTCTACGGCGTGCGTCCGCAGCACTTTGTGCTGACGCCGGGTGCGACTATTGATGCGCAGGTCAATGTGGTGGAACCGACCGGATCGGAAACCCAGATTTTGCTCAACATCGGGCAGAAAAAGGTGACCACGCTGTTCCACCAGCGCGTGACCACCCAGCCGAGCGAAACCCTGAAAATCGCCCCGGATGCCCGCCATGCCCACCTGTTTGATGCCGACAGCGGCGTGCGACTGAATTAACCCTGAGGAATGTGATGAGCAGGAAAGTGATTGTGTTTGGCGTCGATGGATTAATGATGCCGCTGATTCAGAAATTTGCCGCCGAGGGCGCGCTGCCGCACATCAGCCGGATGCTGAACGAGGGTGCCGCGACCGAACTGCTGCCGTACATCTCCGCATGGGGTGATGTGAACTGGGCGAGTTTTATCTCAGGCCAGGCACCGGGCACCGCCTGGCGCGGGCAGGCGCAACCCGCAGATTATGCGCACACCCGGCCGCTGCTTAACAGGCTGGAAGAGAAGGGGCTTCGCGCCGCGCTGGTGCACTTCCCTGAGAGTGTCGCCTCGCCCGCACCGCATTTCACGCTGTCGCCGTACTGGTCGGCGGCAGAACCCTGCCCATACACCTTCGCCACGCCTGCTATTTTCACCACCGACGGTGTGCGTTTCGATGCGCCGCCGAAAGTGCGCCAGCAGACGCTCGGCTGGCCGCCTTCGTCGCCGCTGGCCTATCACGACAAAGGATTGTGGCAACCGCTGGTTGCGGGTGAAAAGGGGGATTATCGGCTGACAATCCAGCCCGCGCAGGGTAATGCCGTGACGTTGTCACTTAATGTCGACGCCCTGACGCTGAGCGCGGCAAATGAGTCCGTCACCTTGATACAAGGGCAATGGAGCGACTGGCTGCCGCTGGGCAGTGCAGCTGAAGGGGGGCAAGTCCGCTTCTGGCTGGCAAGCCTGGCGCCGCATATTGAACTGATTCAGAGCGAAGTCACTTACCCAACGCGCATTGCCTCTGACGAAAAAATTGCTCAGACGCTTATCAATGAACTTGGGCCGTTTTACAGCCAGTGGGCGGTAAAAGCCTCCCCGGACGAGGGGTATCTTGCTTCCACGTTGCAGGATGCGGAAAACCAGTCGCTGTGGCTGGCAGAAAGTGCGGTGCGCTTAACCCATCAGCACGGGTTTTCCCTGTGGGCGGCGGTGCATCATCTGATTGATGAGTCACACCACCTGTGCCTTGGGCAATATGACCCAAGTTCACCGTTTTACGATGCAGAGCAGTCGCCGCGCTATGAGGCGGTGATCCGCGCGTGTTACCAGGTGCTGGACCGCTCCATCGGGCGCATGCTTGAGCGCGTGGACAGCGACACCACGCTGCTGCTGGCCTCCGACCACGGTGCGGTGCCGAACCACTTTATGTGCGACGTGAACCGCTACCTGGCCAAACACGGGCTGGTGGTGCTGGATGCCGCCGGGCTGCCGGTGGTTAACCAAAGCCAGGTGTGGCTGAAGGATGAACGCGGCGGGCTGGAAATCTACATTAACCTTGCGGGGCGCGAGCCAGATGGCATTGTGCCGCAGGCGGATTATGGTCGCGTGCAGGACAAGCTGCTGCACCTGCTGCGTAACTGGTCTGTCACTCATAACGGTAACACCCGCCACGCCGTGGCCTGGGCGCTGCGTAAAGAAGACGCCGCCAGCGCGGGTTACTGGGGTGATGAGGCGGGCGATGTGCTCTTCACCTACGACAGCGGCTTTGTCTGGGGAACCAGCGTCACCGGGGAGGACATCTGCCCGGTCGTGTCGCCGGGGGCCAATCACGGTCCGCAAAAACCTACGGCGGAGACGGCGCATACCTCCAATTACGGTGTGCTGCTGGCCTGGGGAGCGGGCATTCGCAAGGGGTATTACCACGACCGCCATCAGTATGGGCCATACCGCATGGCGGATGCCGGCGCCACCATTGCTTACCTGCTCGACGTAAAACGCGATACCCTCGATGGCACGATAATGCAGGCGTTGCTAGCGTCCGGAGAGTAAGAGATGACCGATCATTGTTATACCCGTTACGGGAGTTTGCAGGGCAAAGTGGTGCTGATTACCGGCGGGGCAAGCGGCATTGGCGCGGATCTGGTGCGCGCCTTCAGCCAGCAGGCGAGCCGGGTACATTTTGTCGATATTGATGCCCAGGCGGGCGCGGCGGTGGCGCAGGAGACGGGGAGCCGCTTTCACGCCGTGGATTTGCGCGACATCACCGCACTGCGGGCAGTGATCGCAGATATTGCGGCAGAAGAAGGCGGCGTGGATGTGTTGATCAATAACGCCGCCCGTGATGACCGCACCGATACCCTGACGATTGAGCCCGAGGCCTGGCGCGAGAGTTTGGCGGTGAATCTCGATCATCAGTTCTTTGCCAGCCAGGCGGTGGCGGCGTTGATGAAAGCGCGCCATGGGGGCGCGATTATCCTCACCAGTTCCACCTCGTTTATGAAAGGCCGCCCTGGTATGGCGGGCTACACCACGTCGAAAGCAGCGGTGGTGGGGTTAACTCAGACCCTGGCGCGGGAACTCGGGCCATTTGGCATTCGGGTGAACTGTATTGTGCCGGGGGCGATTTCGACACCGCGTCAGCATGCGCTGTGGCGTACGCCGGAATCCGATACAGAGATTGCGGCCATGCAGTCGCTGGACATTGTGCTGGAAGGGCGCGATGTGGCAGCGATGGCGCTGTTTGTGGCGTCCGGGGATGCCCGTGGGTCCACGGGATCGCAGTTTTTTGTCGATGCGGGGATTCGGTTGGTTTAACGGCGGTGCGGTCAGTTCCCCTCACCCCGACCCTCTCCCACGGGGAGAGGGAAAAAAACGAGCTGAACTCAAGGCTGTGCAATTAATGTCGGCACAGTCTGCTCGGAAGGCTGAGGAGTCCCCACAAAAAAATGCGAGCACAGTCGGTTCCCTCTCCATTGAGGGCTGAGAGATCCCCAGTAATATGGTCAGGTCCCCATGACCATATTACTGTACTCTTTACCTAACGTTTTCAGTGCATTAACGATATTCATCCGCCTCAGTATTCCGGGCTCATGCCGCAGAACTTCAACCGCCAGCCTCACATAAGACAGGATCCTTTTGTCTTTCAGACTGTTTGCCTGGTAGCGCAGGTGGCGCTGTTTTTTCTCCGCCAGATATCCTGCCAGCCACATCACCAGACTTGCCATGGCCGCCACGACGCTCAGTACAGCCAGACGTCCCTTGCCCTGGCTGCGGCTCAGCCTCAGCCCGAACCCGAAGCGCGGGCTTTTTTCATCCCGGAAGTTCTGCTCTATCTGCATCCGGCGACTGTACAGCGTCATTATCTGTGCTGGCTCCATACCCGTCACATTACTGAACAGCAGCCACGGCTCCTGTGCGCTGCGACGGTGCTCCCTCTGCGTTTTTGGCAGTCTCCCTTTGCCGTGACGGCCTGCGCCCGGGCGTTTTTGCAGATAAAAGTGACCGTAACAGGGCGTCCGGGGTTTCCGGGCCAGAACACCATAACCCACTCTTACCGGGTATTCGCCGGCATGAAGGTCGCTGATTTTCATCCAGCGCGTATCGCCTTCCATCCGGAAGCACACGAGCCCTCTGACCCGGCCAATGAAGGACCAGCCCAGCAGACTGATGTGACGGAACCAGTCGGTCCGGAAGCCAGCATCGGTAATAATCGTGACTGTTTTTCCTGCCGGAACAGCAGCATGGAGGCGGTCGAGGAAGGCGCACTGTATCCCGCTGTTCTGGGCGAGTTCAGCCGGAACAACTTCACTCATCAGGGGAAGTGAGCGGCCGTTACAGACCAGACTGGCGCGCAGCAGATGCCAGTTTTTATCAGGCCATCCGGTCCAGTCGACAGCAATAACGCAGAACGGCATAAGGGAAATAATGGCATGAGTCAGTTGTTGCTGGATACGGGGAAGGTCGTGGTGAAGGGCCGGGTTACCGAGGGCGCGGTCGACCCGTTTGATTTTATTTTTGACGTGAGCGGAACCGGGAAGGGAGCGTCCGAGACTGGTCAGGGTGAGTTCAGCGCCGTTGCAGAGCGCAACAGCCATGGAAGTGAGGACATTAATGCGGAAAGAATGAATCCCGCGTAAAGACGAGGAAAAGAATTTCTGGCACACTGTTTTTAAAGGCACGATGAGGTCTCTTCTGATTTGTTAGCGCAACCAGTAGATCACACTTCATCGTGCCTTTCACTTTTTCTGGGGATTCCTCAGCCATTGAGGGAGAGGGTTAGGGTGAGGGGGAAAATGCGGCTCTGAGGGTCATTCCGTTCACCTTATGTTCCTTGCTTTTCTATCGCTCCAGAACCCGTGAACGTGCCAGGGCGGTTCACCTGCACTGAACCCCAGTTCCTGGACACTTTTTTATTCGTGTCTTTCTGCCTGAGCCCGGTATGCCACCGGGCTCATCCCGCCCGTTTTCAGGCTGATCCGTTCGTTATTGTAGTAGCGGATATACACCCTGATATCGCGCTCCAGTTCTTTCACGGAACCGTATTTCTTACGGTAGTACATCTCCACCTTCAGATGGCTGAAGAAGTTTTCTATCACTGCGTTATCAAGACAGTTCCCTTTACGCGACATGCTCTGGGTTATCCCGGCTTTCTCCAGCATTAACCGCCATGCCGGTGTCCGGTAAGCCCAGCCCTGGTCGCTGTGTAATATCAGACCTTCTTTGTGTCTGCCGGCTTTCACTGCCCTTTGCAGCATCCTGCAGACCAGAGGCTGTGACGGGCTGGTCGACATATTCCAGGCCACGATTTCATTGTTGAACAGATCCTGCAGGGCAGACAGATACAGTTTCTGCCCCGCGGCCCGGAACTCCGTCACATCCGTACACCACTTCATCCCACTTCGTTCAGCGCTGAAGTCCCGGGCAAGAAGATTAGAGGATGCCAGCCCGGCATCCGGCATGTACGAGCGATATCTTTTCCGGCGCAGCTGACAGGTCAGGCCGTGTTCTTTCATCAGCCTGCGCACGGTTTTGTGATTGAGCATGAAGCCCTGATCACGCAGCGCTTTTGTCATTCTGCGGTAGCCATAACGCTGAGCATGCCGCTGGCTGATGGCCTTCATCGCGCTGACGGCCTCCGCATAACGTTCAGTATCATGTGCTGGATGCGAGACATGATAATAATACGTGCTGCGTGACAGTCGCGCGGCATACAGCAGGCAGGGCAGCCTGTGTGCCGCCAGTAATGACTGCACTATTCTGGTTTTTTTTGCTGCTCCCTGAGCGCGCTTTCCTCCCTCAGGGCTTTCAGCTTTTTTAAATAAGCATTTTCCGCACGCAGATATTCCAGTTCCCTCTGAAGCTCTCTCGGGGTCATTTCACTGAATGGCTTCGCGCCAGGAATGTACTTTTTCTGTGACATAGCGGGTCCGGGTCTGGCAGAGTGAAGCGCCTTTTTACCCCCTTTCCGGTAACGCCTCATCCAGTCGAGAATAAGGGATTCATTGGGGATAGCGAAGCGCACGGAAGCCTCCGCGTAGCTGCACCTGTTTTCAATGACGTAGCGGACAACGCGGAGCCTGAATTTTGCAGTATAGGCACGGGCAGGACGGTCCTCCAGCCCGGCTTTACCCAGGCGTCTGAAGGCCCGCAGCCAGCGGGTCAGCGGTGTCCTGCCAACACTGAACAGGCGGGCCGTTTCCTTGATAGAGGAATGCCCGGCCATGTAATGCTGAACAGCAGCAAGCCGGATGTGAAAAGGATATTTCATCGTACTGAACCTCCAGACTGAGAAATCTGGTGTCCAGGATCCTGGGTTCAGTGCACCGCCACCGCCCTGGCGACCCGGGCTCCCGGCCAGGAAAATCGCCGCTGGCGCGGTCCACTCAGCGTATGCCTTCAGGCTTATCGGGGACGGGCGAAGGAAACGTCCGTGTAAAGTCGCCCTCGCCGCGCATCCCTGCGCGTCGCCCCGGCCCTGCGGATACGCTTCGTCGATTTTCAGCCGGACCCAGCCGTCGCTTTAACTGTTGTGTTCTCATGGCGCAGTGTTATCGCTGTAAAACGTGAGAGCCAGGGTGAGGGGATAAGCGAGCTCACCATTTTCATGTACTGCCCTCAATAAACGCCATCTGGCGCATCCTTCATTCCCTGTTCCCCGGCCAGGCTTTTTACAATCAATAAGATACACACTACACTTATCAACAGATTAACCAATGGATGGCGAATATGACGACGTTGAAAGTAAATAATTTCTTTTTTATTGTGCTGTTGCTCCTGGTCAGCGTAGCGTTTTTCACCCTGATTCAACCTTATTATTCGGCTATTATTTGGGCGGTAATCCTCGCACTTATTTTTTACCCCTTGCGTATTAAACTTAGCGCGCTGTTGCGTGGACGCGATGGCATCGCTTCGCTCATCACCGTGGCGCTTATTTGCGTCATCGTATTTATTCCGTTGATGGTGGTTATTTCATCACTGATCGTTGAGTTAAACGCGCTATATCAACGGTTACAAAGCAATACCACCGATTTGCCACAATTATTAAGCGACGGCATCAGTTATTTACCCGACTGGGCGAAAGGCTACTTGCGGGATAACAACTTTGATACGGTCAGTGCCATCCGCGAAAAAATCTCCGGTGCGGCATTAGGCGCCGGGCGCTATCTGGCGGGCAGCGCGGTAATTATCGGTAAAAATACGCTTGGGCTGACCATCGGCTTTTGTATGATGGTGTACCTGCTGTTCTTTTTACTCAAAGACGGTTCAACCCTGGTGCGCAAAATTTTTGTCGCCATTCCATTGAACGATAAAATTACACGTCGCCTGTTCCATAAATTTGCCGGCGTCTCCCGTGCAACGGTAAAAGGCACGCTGGTGGTGGCGATTGTGCAGGGTGGTCTCGGTGGGGCGGCCTTCTGGTTTGCTGGCTTTGACGGCAGCTTGTTGTGGGCGGCGCTGATGGCGTTCATGTCGCTTATCCCGGCGGTGGGGACGGCGATAATCTGGATCCCGGCGGTGATTTTCCTGTTCTCAACGGGCGCAACGGGTACAGCCATTGCCTTGACGCTCTATTTTGTGATTGTGGTCGGGCTTGCTGATAATATTCTGCGCCCGCTACTGGTGGGTAAAGATACCCGGATGCCGGATTATTTAATTTTGCTCACCACGCTGGGTGGTCTGCAATTCTTCGGTATTAACGGTTTTGTTTTGGGGCCAATGATTGCAGGTCTATTTATCTCGTCCTGGAATTTACTGGCCGAGGAAAAGGCAATAGCAGAAAAAGCCGGGCAATAATTAGAATTATTCTTAAGTGCGCCCCCCGTGTAAAAAGGGGCGCGCGTTTTATAGCCAACCCTGCATTTGTTCCTGGCGTAAAGAAGTGAAAATGACTTGTGCGAAAAATCTCACTTATGGTAGAAATATGCCGTGTTTGACTACTGAGGACAATCGTTCCGCCACGATGAGAAGCAACGCGCGGAAATTGTAATTTTATGGATAATCTGTTCAGAACGTTTATTTCTGGTCGTTCCCTCCCACTCTCCTCTACCTGCCTGCTGTGTGGTGAACAACACTGGCGCAACGCGCTTTAGTCTCCTTCTCTCTGCCTGTTTTTAATTTTTTATTTCTGGCTTCCCCGCGCGGGTAAGTCTTGCTGTTGTTATTCTCAAGCAGGAGAAGACGTATGTTTTATTGGTTATTATTAGCTCTGGCTATCGTCGCAGAAATTACCGGCACGTTGTCGATGAAATGGGCAGCGGAATCCGGTGGTAACGCAGGGTTTATTTTGATGCTGGTGATGATCGCCATCTCCTATATTTTGCTTTCCTTTGCGGTAAAAAAAATTGCGCTGGGCGTCGCCTATGCCTTGTGGGAAGGCATCGGCATTTTACTGATTACCTTGTTTAGCGTGACCCTCTTTGATGAAACGCTCAGCACTGTGAAAGTGGTCGGTCTGGCAACCCTGGTCTGCGGAATTATCCTGATTAAATCCGGTACCCGCAGTGTGAAAGCCGTGAAACAGGAGCGCCATGATGCAACAGTTTGAGTGGATTCATGCCCTGTGGCTGGCGCTGGCGATCGTCCTTGAAATCATCGCCAATATTTTACTGAAATTCTCCGCAGGCTTTCGCTATAAACGCTACGGCTTTGGCTCCCTGATCGCGGTACTGGCTGCTTTCAGCGCGCTTTCTCAGGCCGTCAAAGGTATCGATCTGTCGGTGGCTTACGCGCTATGGGGCGGATTTGGTATTGCCGCGACCCTGGCAGCAGGCTGGATCCTCTTCGGCCAACGACTCAATAACAAAGGTTGGGCCGGCGTTATCCTGTTAATCCTCGGAATGATTCTGATTAAGCTCGCATGATCCGTTCGCTGCCTGAAATAGGGGCAGCGAATTTTTCACCACTGTATTACGCTTAAGCTAACACTAACAAAAATGAATGCTTTTTCCTGCCAGGACATGAGGTATGAATGCTTAACCCGTTTAGCTGGCGTAATATTCCCCGTGCAAAAACGCTGTTCGTTATGGTCTTTATGGCGGGGATAGCACTGATTATTTCTATCGTCGCGCTGTTGTACCTGTCCCTGCATCTTATTAGTAGTAAAGCCAATGAAATTGATGAGCACCGGACGGCGTTATCGGTACAGGGGGCGGTTCAGACCTCCATAAATCGCATGAAATCACTGGTGATTGATAATGCCGTCTGGGATGACGCGGTAGACGAAATTTACCGTCCACAACTCGACACCCAATGGCTCTACAAGACCTGGGGAACCGGCTTTAAAATCAATAATCTCTACGACGGCACTTTTGTGCTGGATGAAAATTTTCGCGTGCTGTGGGGATCGTTTCGCAGCAAGCCCTTCAATGAACCGTCTCTGGACTTTTTTGGTAATGGTCTGCAGGCGTTGATTCGCAACAATGTCTCCGCGCTGCCAACCCAAAATGACATTTATGCCGGGATCACCCGAACGCGGGAAGGTGTGGCATTTGTGGGCATCAGCTTGATCCGGCCCATGGTGGGGCAGTTACAGAATGTGGGGTCAATGCGGCGTTATCTGGTGATCACCCGTCATCTCAATACCCAAATCCTCAGTGATTTAGGCGATACCTTCCAGATTGCTGATCTGACCTTTACGGCGGAAAAACCTGATCTTTCCAGCGTGCCGCTTGAAAGCTCGGCGGGGGAAATTCTGGGCTGGCTAAACTGGAACCCGCGCCTGCCAGGGGCAGAGGCGGCGAGTGCCGCAGGGGATAATATCCGTCAGATTGCGTTACTCGCCTCGGGATTGATTCTGCTGTTTATCATGCTGAGCAGTGCCGGGCTCTACAAACTGGCAAAAGGGGAAAAAAGCGCGCGTCGTATCGCCTTAACCGACTGGCTCAGTCGTCTGCCTAATCGCCGTGCACTCATTGAGAAACTGGATCATTTAAGCGTGATGGGGGATACCAATCGCATCAGCGTGGTGTTTATTGACCTCGATGGTTTCAAAGATGTGAATGATATTTACGGTCATGATGTCGGCGATCGGCTGATTGTGACCATTGCGCAGATCTTACGGGAAAAAGTTCCTACCGATGGCACCCTGGCGCGGATGGGGGGAGATGAGTTCGCCATGACCATCAGCGGCCCGTGGGCTGAAGAGAAAGCGGACGAATTTGCCACCGAGGCGTTAAAAGCCCTGAATACGCCCCTTAAAGTCAGTAAACACACCCTTCATATTGGCGCCAGTATTGGCATCGCCAGCGGCACACTGTTAAATAGCTCCAGTTCAGAGCTTTTCCGGCGTGCAGATATTGCGATGTACCATTCAAAAAGTACCGGAAAAGGGCGTGTAACCCACTATGACGCCGAGCTTAACAGCGCCCGCGAACGGCAATTAATGATCGAAAACGACATACGCAGCGGCCTGGACAATGATGAGTTTGACGTCTGGTATCAGCCCATTGTTGATGCAAGAAGCCTTGTCATGGTTGGCGTGGAGGCGCTGGTACGCTGGCCGCGCCGTCCTGGCGGTGAGCTTAAGCCCGATGAGTTCATTTCGATTGCCGAAACCAGCGGGCTGATTTATGCCCTCGGGCAGTTCGTGCTGCGCCGCGCCTGCAGCGATCTTCAACCTTTCAGCGATCTCAAATTGTCGGTCAATATTTCCCCGGCGCAATTCCGCGACCCGGATTTTGAAACAAAAGTGGCCAGCGCGCTGGAAAGTACCTGTTTTCCGGCGACCCGCCTGCAGCTCGAAGTGACGGAAACCTATGTGCTTGAAAACCCTGAGCGCGCGCACTCTGCGGTCACCAATTTAAAAGCACTGGGTACTGCGGTCGCGCTGGATGATTTTGGCACCGGTTATTCGAGCATTGGCTATTTGCGCCGCTTTCACTTTGAAACCATCAAGATAGATAAATCTCTTGCCGGGCTGGTGGATGACGACGAGCAGGCTTCAGCGCTGGTTAGCGGTACTATCCGTATTGCCAGTGCGCTGGGCATGTTGGTGGTGGCTGAAGGGGTGGAGAACGAAATGCAGATGAAACTGCTGCGCCTTGCGGGTTGCGATCAGCTACAGGGCTATTTCTTCAGTGAGCCAAAGCCACTGGCGCACATTTTAAACATGCACCAGCAGCAAAAGCTGGGGTAGGTTACTGCGAAAGGGCCTCAAGTTTGTCACGAAAACCGGTTACCGAGATGGCACGGTTGTCGGCTCGCCAGCGATCTTTAGCGGCGGGGGCAGAGCTTTGTACCGCGATCAGCTGCCAGCCTTCTGGGGTTTTAAGCATTAGCGGAGAGCCACTGTCCCCCGGCAACGTATCACACTGGTGAGACAGCACGCTGTTTTGCGCCCAGCCGGTAACGATACAGTCGTGGTGACTGTAAAGCGTTTCCAGATGATCGAGCGGATAACCCGACTGCGTCACTTTACGACCTGCCACTTTGAGGGCTTCGGTGAGGGCCTCTTTGTCGCCGACAAACACGGGCAACGGGGTGATGCCGGAAGGAGGGTTACGCAAAATGATCAGCCCAAAATCCCAGGGTGCCGCGGAGGACGGAACAATCCAGCCATCACCATCGGCTTTCAGTCGCTTTCCTAACGATGAATCGACGCGGCCTTCGATGCCGTGAATTTCATAACGCCAGCTTCCTTTCTGCGACACAAAACGTAGCGCGACGGCCTTGTCCAGTTTGCCATTCGGCGGCGTCAACAGGCAGTGACCGGCAGTCAGGGCCAGATGGGGAGAAATTAATGTCGCGGTACACAAATTACCGCTCGCGGTCTCCAGTTGCCCGATGGCATCCCACGGTGAACGCGTCGGCGTTAACACCGGGACTCTGTCATCCTGACCAAAAAACAGGGTTTTCACATCACGGGCACTGAGGGCCTCTTCGTCACCCTCATCGGCGTGACCGTTTGCGGAGAAAAGAAAAATCGATCCCAGTAATAGCACAGCGGTTTTTCGCATATCTCACTCTGAAAGGGGTAATTATGATTTTTTAAGTAAACCCTGGTAATTAACTATAGACGGGGCGGGAAAAAAGTGGGAGTAAAATCAGCGTGCTACATCAGGAAAGATAGAAGCGAAAGGCGATAAGCGCACACAGAATGAGCATTAGCATAATTAACTCGAAACGGTAACGTCGCAGCATATGCCCTCCGGAGAAAAAACGGCGCTTCACCCAGAGGTTCAGCGCCGATGTCAGACTCTACCTTAACGACAGGCAGGTGTTACACGGAGACTTATGCTGCTGGCTGAGCAGCCGGCTGAGTCGCGGTGTGTTTTACATGTTTTTTGTGGTGCTTAGTGGTTTTAGCCGCCTGCGCTTTCTGTTCTACAGCCGGTTTAGCCGCATGTTTTACATGTTTTTTGTGATGTTTAGTGGTTTTTGCAGCCTGCGCTTTCTGCTCTACAGCCGGTTTAGCGGCGGCTTTTTTGTGATGTTTTTTCACTTTGGCAGCCTGCGCTTTCTGGGCCACAACTTTCTTGTGTTTGTGAACTTTCTTCACTGGCGCTTTCGCAGCCGGTGCAGCGGTTGTGGTCGTTGTGGTCGCAGCAGGCGCAGCCGTGGTGGTGGCAGCATCAGCAGCGAAAGCAACAGAAGACAGACCCATAGCAGCGGCAACAACCAGAGCTAATACTTTTTTCATGCTGATATCCTCGAATTTGGTTTTTCATTCAACCCCACTGCGGGGCCGTTGAAAACACTATATCCCTGTAAATACGCCGCTTCCGTGAGTCATTGGTATCGGCGTGTAACCTATTGTACAAAACGAGGAATGACGCTCTGGCGTCGCTTAAGCCGGTTCCGCTGACAATAACCGGCTTTCAAAGGTGGTACCCGGCATCATGGATTGCAGGCCGTCGGTGAGCATGGTTCCTGCGGCCCACAGCGCGTCAAGGGGCATCTCCGGCAGGCTTTCCAGAATAAACCACATGCTGGTATCCGAGGCGCTCAGGCGGGTGCGTACCCCCTGACGCCAGTTCCAGCGCCGACAGGTGACGCCTGCATCATCACGCCAGACAACTTCACCTGCATCCGGGGATTCCACGGTATCCACACCGTCTTTCAGCGTGTCGAAGGCTTCATTACCCTTGGCAATGACCAGACGGGGTGAACCCTGATAGGCCTGGCTGTTTTCCCCACCGACCGGGATGGCATAGCGCAGGCTGACCGCGTTATAGAGATCGACCACCGGGTCCAGTGCTGCCAGCGTCCCGTCGCGCAGCACACGTTTACGTAACGCCTCAGCAGAGCAGGGCGTGCGCTTTGGCTTCGCGCCAAAGGATTTAAATACCGCCCCCCAGGCGTCAAGGTGTGCCTGCGCCCACTGCGGCTCACCGGCGAGCACGGCAGCACATGCATCACGGAGCGCCGCCTCGCCCACGGAAGCATCCACCAGCGGTGCGGCAGTAACCTGAATGCTTAAGGCGCGAAACCCAGGGGCAAGACGATAAATCTCAGGGCTAATTGACGGTATGAGTAGAGACACGAGATAATCCTATAATGACCAATTTAATTCATGATATCGACCGATGACCAAAAAAGTCAATATACCGACCGTGGCGGGTGCAGACGTAGAGAGCGTTAATGAAGCGGTTTCTGCGCGCATCAAGTTGTACCGTAAACTCAAAAAAATATCGCTGGATGAACTTTCCCGCCGGGCCGGGATCAGTAAAGGAATGCTGGTGGATATTGAGGGCTGTCGTGCCAACCCGAGCATTGCGCTGCTGTGTCGGCTTGCCGCCGCGATGGGCGTTTCCGTCGCAGACTTTGTTAATGTCGCCAGCACGCCACCGGTGCATCTGATTAACGCCGAGGAGATGCCCGAGCTATGGCAAGGGGAGCGCGGAGGGTGCGCGCGGTTGCTTGCGGGCTCCAGCGGCCCGGACATGCTGGAATTGTGGCAATGGACGCTGATGCCTGGTGAACGCTATACCTCACCGGGGCATCCAGAAGGGACGACTGAGCTGCTATATGTGCTGTCAGGGGAACTGACGCTGACGGTGAATGACGATGCCTGGACGGTCGTGGCAGGCAGCTCTGCGGTGGCAAAAACCGATGCTCCGCATGCGTACATTAATGATGGCCAGGATGAGTTGGTATTCGTGATGACGGTGAGTGAACGGGCGCAGTAGCGGTGAGGAAATTGTCCCTCACCCTGGCACGTTCACGGGTTCTGGCGTGACAGAAAAACAAGGAACATAAAGTGAACGAAATGCCCCTCAGAGGCGCATTTTTCCCCTCACCCTAAGCCTTTCCCCGCAGGCTGAGGAATCCCCAGTAATATTACGTTTTACAGCGATAACATTGCTCAATGAGAATAAAACAGTCACCGCGATGACTGGGTCCGGCTGAAAATCGACGAAGCGTATCCGCAAGGCCGGGGGAACCCGCAGGGATGCGGGTTCAGGGCGCGCGTTGCAGGGACGCTGCATCGCGCCCGACCCGATAAGCCTGAAGGCATACGCTGAGTGGACCGCGCCAGCGGCGATTTTCCTGGCCGGGAGCCCGGGTCGCCAGGGTGGTGGCGGCGAGCCACCCTGGCACGTTCACAGGTTCTGGAGCGACAGAAAAGCAAGAAACATAAGGTGAACGGAATGGCCACCTGAACCGCATGTTTCCCCTCACCCTAACCCTCTCCCCGGTGGGGCGAGGGGACTGTCCGTGCAACCCTCAGACGCACAGTGGAGATGAAGAAAATCGAGCCGCCTGAGCGGCTCCGGGTAATCTTACAAATACCGCTTCGTTAAATGGTCACGGAAATAGCGGCTGTTCAGCGCTTCGCCGGTGGCCTGCTCAATAAGTTGCGAGGTTGAGAAGCGACTGCCGTGCTGCCAGATGTTCTGACGCAGCCAGTCAAAGAGTGCAGAGAAATCCCCGCTGGCCACGGCGTTATCCAACCCCGGTAACGCTGTGCGCGCGGCCTGGAACAGCTGGGCGGCATACATGGCGCCCAGCGTGTAGGATGGGAAGTAACCGAAGCCGCCGTCAGTCCAGTGGATGTCCTGCATACAGCCGTTCTGGTAGTTACCTTCGGTTGATAAACCCAACCAGGACTGCATTTTCTCATTCCACAGCGCAGGGATATCATCCACCTCGATATCGCCATCAATAAGCGCGCGTTCAATCTCGTAGCGCAGGATGACATGCGCCGGGTAACTGACTTCGTCGGCATCCACACGAATAAAGCCCGGCTTCACGCGCTGGTTCCAGGCAATAAAGTTGCTCTCTTCAAATGCGGGCTGTGGGCCAAAGTGTTGCACGATGGCGGGCAGCAGTTGCTTCAGGAAGGCATCGCTACGACCGAGCTGCATCTCAAAGAAGAGGCTCTGGGATTCGTGGATCGCGGTCGATCGGGCAAGAGCAACTGGCTGGCCCAGCCACTGGCGCGGCAGGTTTTGCTCGTAGCGCGCATGCCCAGTTTCATGCACCACGCCGAACAGGGCGCTCAGCAGTTCGTTCTCATCGTAGCGGGTGGTGATACGCACATCTTCCGGCACGCCGCCGCAGAATGGGTGAGCGCTGACGTCCAGGCGACCGGCGTTAAAATCAAAGCCCAGCAGGGTCATGGCTTCTAATCCCAGCTCACGCTGCGTGGCGGTTGGGAAGGGGCCTTGCGGAGCAATCAGGTGTTCACGAGACTGTTTATCCACCACCTTTGCCAGCAGATCCGGCAGCCAGGATTTCAGGTCGGCAAACAGCACGTCCAGTCGGGCGCTGGTCATATCCGGTTCGAAGATGTCCAGCAGCGCATCGTAAGGAGAGCAGCCTTTGGCCTCAGCGCGAATGTGCGCTTCCTGGCGGCTCAGTTTGACCACCTCTTTCAGATTGGCACTGAAGCCCAGCCAGTCGTTCGCCGGGCGCTGGCTCCGCCATGCATGTTCACATTTACTGCCCGCCAGCGACTTGGCTTCAACCAGGCTTTCCGGCAGTAACGCCGCCTGCTGATAATGACGGGTCATTTCGCGCAGGTTAGCCTGTTCCACATCGTTAAGATCTTCTGACTCGGCATTGTGCAACCACTCGCCGACGCGCTTATCGGTCAGGATCTGATGCTGTAACACGCCAAGTTCCGCGAGTGCTTCACCGCGTGCGGTGCTGCCCCCCGGCGGCATCATGGCGAACATGTCCCATCCGGCGATGGCAGAAAGGTGGGCGAATTTACTCAGACGGCTGAAGGTGCGGGTAAGGGATTCATAGTTTTCATTTTTTTTCATGCGTACCAGCTTCGGTGAAGAGAGTGAATGAAGATGCCAGTCATGAAGGATAACAAAAAAATGCGCTGGTTGACCCCTCTCTCCTGAAAGGGAAAGAGAGGAGTGTCATTAACGGTCAGGCGGCGGAAAGCCGAAACACGCTCACCAGCTTGTTCATGGCGCTGGCCTGGTCATTAAGCATGGCAGACGCTGCGACAGATTCTTCCACCAGGGCCGCATTCTGCTGCGTTGTGGTATCAATCTGGCCAATGGCGATATGGATTTGATGGATTCCATCGCTCTGTTCATTACTGGCCTGTTCGATTTCTTTTAAAATATGCGTGACGCTATCGACGTTAACCACCATTTCATCCATTTGGGTATTCACTTGTTTTACCATTGCCAGCCCGCGCTCGGTTTGTTCGTTGGCATTCAATATTAACGCGCGAATATCTTTCGATGAGACTGTCGTTTTTTGTGCCAGATTTCGCACTTCCTCTGCCACCACGGCAAATCCACGGCCATGTTCTCCCGCTCTGGCGGCTTCAACGGCGGCATTTAACGCCAGAATATTGGTCTGGAAAGCAATGGAGTCAATAAGGTTGATGATGTCCGACATTTTTTCCGCAGACCCACTAATATTCTGAATTTCATGGGTCAGGGATGCCATCATTTTACCGTTATTTTTAGCGGCCGAGCTTGCCATCTCGGAAAGCTGAACGGCATTGACGGTATTATCACTGGTGTTTTTAACCGTCGATGAAATCTGTTCCATTGACGCTGCCGTTTCTTCGATGGAACTGGCTTGTTCCTCCGTTCTCGCCGATAAATCGCGCGTGCCAGACATAATCTGTGTCGCACCAGTGGCGATGTTTTCAGCGCCTGAGCGAATATCAGTGACAATTCGTCTTAACTCTTCCTGCATGTTATGTATGGCGCGCGCAAGGAGGCCCGTTTCATCCCGCGAGGTAATTTTAATATCCATGCCCAGATCGCCAGCGGCAATTCGGCTGGCGGCTTCGACGGCATGATTTAGTGGTGAAACAATTGCGCCGGAAATGATAATAGACAAAATGATGCCAATGGCGAGACACAGGATCAGCAGACCGGACATGACTACCCTGCTGGTGTTGAAGTCGCGCAGAAAATCTTCATAGGAGGTTTGCATTTCATCGCGTTGCAATTCAATAAATTCATTTATCGCTGCGGTGTATTTCTCTTCTGCAGGCTTGGTGATTGAGACATATTCAGCAATGGCGGACTGCGGAGAGGATTCTAATTTAGTGAGTACATTCCCTCGAGACTGGATATAGGTCTGGCGTACTGCTGTTATATTGTGAAGCATCGACTGAGATTGCGCATCGGACGCTGACTGATTCAGCGTTGTATACAACTCACTGATTTTACTTGTTCTACCTTCTATCTGTTGTTTCAGTGCGGCAATTTCTGCGGGCCGGGTTTCTACCAGAATATTCAGCAAATCGATGGAGGAGGCGTTGGCGGCGCGTATCAGATTATTCCCCATCGCGGTGGTAGGATAATCCTCTGTCACTATCTTAGAAATTTTATCCCGGGCTTCATTAAGGCGGTATAAAGAGTTGGCTGACATCACAAGCATCAGCACTAATATTATCCCAAAGGATATCATGAGTTTTTTTCTAATGCTTAATCCTGCCATTTTTACTTTCACGTTGTTTTTCATTTCCTTTCCTTAGTGAAGTGAATCATTTTTTGTCTGTGCATAGCTTCTGTCGACCGATCTGGTATCGGCAGGGAAAGATAAATAATTAGTGATTGATCGTTGAAAACTTTTGTAAAGTTAATTATGATAGCCTTGGCCTATCAATCTTAATATATTGATCGGTTCATTTAAAATAAATGTGACGCATCCAGTTTTTTTGTTGAATTAAGCCTCGGGTGCGTCAAGTTCACTGATTTACTTTTATCTGGACTGCCTTAAACATTAATTTTATCGAGAGTGGAATTTTACTTAAATTCAGTATCAGGGCGTTGCTGCCTTTGCACCTTTGACGTTTTAATGGCGATTCTGGACCTGACGGGTAATACAAATGGAGTAGTGAATAAAAAAGTCCTGAGCCCGTTTCGCGCTCAGGACTTTTGCTTAGCATACGTCAGTCAACCGATGCCGCATTTTCTGCCCATAAAGCTGGAAATGCGTTCGCGCGCAATGCGGGGAGGACAGTCAATACATTGACGCTTACCATCTTATGTATCACGAAAGGATCCTCGGCCAGATAGCGGTGGATGTTCTTAACATCTTCACTGTGAAACAGAATATAACCACCGGTACCGCTGCGTAACGGACCCGCAAAAATGATAATACCTGCGTTGATACCCTTAATGAGCCATTGCTTATGCGCATCACGTTGTGCGGATAAGGTTTCCTCGGGGCATAAGTAATATAAGGTAACGGCATGCAGCATAATAAGTACCTGTTATGGATAAAGGCTATTAAGAATAAGTGGGATGGTTGTAAAAGCAGCGGCTATCTCATGTTGTTTGACATCTTCGCCTTTTGAAATGCCCTCTGCGCGAATAAATTCCACCTGAGCAATACCGAGAAAAGCAAAGAACTGGCGTAAATAACGCTCCTGAAAATCCATCTCTGAGAGGGGGGTATTAAAATAAAAACCACCTCGTGCTGACACAATAATGACCGTTTTACCGCCTGCAAGACCCACCGGACCCTGCGCCGTATAGCTAAAGGTTTTCCCCGGCTGCGCCAGTCTGTCGAGCCAGGCTTTGAGCTGGCTTGAAACGGAAAAGTTGTACATTGGCGCACCAATGACAAGGGTATCGCTGGCCAAAAATTCATCGACCACCTGACGGGAGGTCTGGTGTTCATTCGCTAAGGCCTCGCCGCCAACCGCTTTCCCTGGTACGGGCCTGAATCCGGCAGCGACAGGCGCGGTGAGATGATGAATGGCGTCCTTGACAACATCACGGTACACCACACTGTCATATCGTCCTGTCTCCGTCAGTTGCCTTACCACTTCCTGGCTGAGTTGCCGCGTAACGGAATGTTCCTGGTTAATGCTTGAGTCAATATGGAGGATTTGCATCGTTTATGTGCCTCAGTGATGTAACGCATTGATACCCAGTGCCGCCTTATCGATAAGCGCAGCAACGTCGTCGGGGTGAGAAAGCATAGACATATGACCAGAAGGAATGCGGGTGAGGTCGGCACCCATTTCTTTAGCTATCCGCTCCTGGATGGCCGGTTTAAGGGCATTGTCGTGGGTGGTTAACAGGTACCAGGTCGGTTTGTCATGCCACGCCGCATGGCGGATTTTTTGCGTGAAGGCAAGCGCGGCGATAGGTTGCTGAACGGCTGACCATAACCGGGCCTGGGATTCAGGCAGATCGTTGGCCATCACATGATGAAAGGCCCGGGGATCATCAAGCCAGATAAGCCCGTTTTTGTCCGCTGACAGGCCTTCCATAGGGGCATCGATCCGGTGTAGCAGATCGGTAACGGATTCGCCGCTGTCAGGTGCCAGTGCCGACAGGTAAACCAGCCCCTTAACGTTTGACGCATTGCCCGCCTCGCTGATGACCGCGCCGGCCCATGAATGGCCGACCAGCAGCACATCACCCTGTTGTCGCGCCAGCACGCGCTGGGTTGCGGCAACATCATCCTGTAAGGACGTCAATGGATTTTGCACGGCGGTGACGTGGTAGCCTTTTGCCTGCAGGCGCTGGATGACCCCGGCCCAGCTTGAGCCGTCGGTAAAGGCGCCGTGCACCAGAACGATATTCTTAATTGGCGGTGTTCCGGCCTGCACGCTGAACGTGGCGACGGCAGACAAGCACGTCAACAACAAACCGGCATATTTGATGTGTTTAAAGAGTGTACGCATCGAAAAACCTCAGCAGCAAAAGTGAGCGTGATGCTGAGCAGTGTAAGCGGGGCGATATGGCCTATGAAGTGTCTTTAATGACGTATATCATGCAAAATCGGACATTATAAAATAGAGGACAGGATTATGCGTGTTGCTCTGCTGGCGCTGCCTGGCAGTATGAAATCCGCGATTGCCGGACTCGCGGATATGTTCTGGCTGGCCAATCAGGTTATCGCTCAATATCCGCAACCAGCACACGCTGAACCTTTTTTTAACGTGACGGTGGTGAGCGAGGATGGCCAGGCGGTGCCGGATGCCCAGGGCCGGCAAATCGACTGCGACGGCGCCTTTGCGGACGGTGACACGTTTGAACTGATTATTGCCAGCGGTATGCGTCTGGACGAGGAAAAATTCCCGATAGCACCAGAAGCGGTAGCCAGCGCAGCGGAGTGGATTAAAGCCCAGGCTGCACAGGGAACATGCGTCGCGGGGGCCTGTGCGGGCGCATTCGTGTTGGGCGAGGCGGGATTACTGGACGGGCGAAAGTGCGCCACCACCTGGTGGCTTTACCACACCTTCACTGAACGGTATCCACGGGCAAAACCGATATGGGGGCAGGTGCTGGTCGACGATCGTCATGTGATTACCACCGGCGGGCCGCTGTCGTGGGTTGAACTGGTGCTGCATGTAGTGGGGATGTACGCAGGTAAGGAGATAGCCAAACTGACCGCGGATATGGCGGCGGCCGATAGCCAGCCGCTCTCTCAGCAACTCTATGCCCCGGCAGGCTTTCGCCATGCGCGGCATCCGCTGCTCATCAAGGCGGAACAGCTGGTGCGTTATCAGAATCCGGCTATCACGGTTGAAGATCTTGCCGCCGCGCTGAACATGACCACCCGAACGCTCAACCGCAAAATGGCTGAACTGATTCATGACAGTCCTAAAAACTTTATTACCCGCGTGCGCATCGAAACGGCAACGCTGATGCTCGAAAAACCGGGCATGACCATCGCTAAGGTCGCCAGTGCGTGCGGGTACAATGATGAAACCGCCTTCCGACGCGCGTTTAACACCGTGATGGGGATGTCTCCCGGCAGCTATAAAGAGCGAGTAAAAGGCCGCAATACCCGCGCTTTTTGAAACCGGCAAGGCCTATTTTTGCAACTTAGCCACAAAGGGGAGGTTACGATATTTACCTTCCCAGGGCATGCCATAGCCAATCAGTAAATCGTCATTCTCCATTTCGAAAGCGTAATACTGTTTAACGGGAATAGTGACCCGACCAGGTTTGACAAATAACACTGCAACCGAGACCGAGGCCGGAGAGTAATGTTGCGAAATATACGCCACCAGACGCTTCATGGTGCCGCCAGACTCAATGGCATCGTCAATGATAATGACCGGTTTATTGGTGATGTCGATATTGTGGTGATAGACAATCTCGGACTGATTCTCTCTGTCGCCAGGGGTGTGCGGGCAGGAAATATAATCCATCTGAATAGCGAAACTGAGCTGACGGGTCAGATCGGCTGTAAACAGCGTGCCGCCCGGTACGACGGTAATCACCACCGCCTCGGTAAAGTCCTGATTCATGGCGGTGGCGATCTGACTGACGCCGCTGGCGATGGTTTCGCTGGAGAGCACGATCTCGCCCACGGGATTGGTATGCATGCGATTTCCTGAAAGATTACGTGAGTTTTCTTAATGAAAATATCACAATCGAGCATTATGACAACCTAAAACCCATTAAAGGCTGCATGATTAATCATGATGCATCACAAAAGTACATCGGCGCCTGATTCCAGGGCCTGGCTCCAGAGCTGGTCACGGGCGAGGTTCTTCATCTTGACCTCGCACATGATGTCGAAATCTGAAAAAGAGAGAGCCCAGCTATTCAGGGTGGGGTTGAAGTAAAAATCGGAATGCGCCCGCAGTTTGGTTTTCGCTATGCCCAACTTATTCTGGTCGGGAAAGCCCTGGTCGGGAATAAGCCCCTCTTGCGACATGGAGTAGTGCATAACCGGACGCACACCGCGCCAGGATTCAACAATACTATCTATACGGAGATCGTCAGGTTGGATAAATTCATTCTCTTTCACCCAATGGTGATGAATATCAAGCACGATCGGGCATAACGCTCTGGCCTGCAAGACGTCATCCAGCGAGCAGGAGATTTCATCGTTTTCGACCGTCAGCATCAGCCTTGCTTCCGGACTGAGCCTGCCGAAAGCGTGTTTAAAGCCGTCAAAACCTGCTTTGCCATTCATATGAATATTGATTTTAAAATCCTGGAACGCCTTACCGTAGCCCATCATGGTGGCGCAAAGGGCATGATATTCAACGTCTTCCAGCGCACGCTCCACCACCAGTGGGTTATCTGAGGCGAGCACCGAATACTGACCGGGATGGAAAGAGAGGCGAATGCCGTTGGCGCGGGCGATCTCACCGCACTGGCTAAACAGCGGCTGCAACTCGCTGTGCAATTCCTGATAAATCGCAGTGGCTTCGGGTACCGTATAGAGCGGCAACAGATCGCTGCCGATGCGCATCATACGCAGGGCAGGTGGCTCGGTAGCAATGTGCTGAAAGGTTAGCCAGAGATGCTTCAGGTTGGTGGTTGCCAGCGCGTGCAGCAGCGTGGTTTGCGCATCGCGATTCAATGCCAGAAAACGGGTGCGGGTCGTCGATTTGAACGGAAATGGTTGTTTATATTCTGCATCCAGAAACTTGCAGGCAAAGCCTAATTTCATGTATCCCCCTATTTGTTTCGCCAGTGAGTGTAGCAGGCGGGCAGATTTTGCTGGTTGAGGGCGGGAAAAACCGGAAAGAAGGACCATCAGAAAGGGGGGATGACGAAATGCCCGCCCCGCCGTAGCGGGGCCGGAAATTGACACGCTTTAGCATAAACGACGGCGGAGATGATGGCCTACGAAGAGCGCCACGACCAGCATCAGGGCAATAAACCCGCCGACACCGTTCCAGCCATAGTTGTGCCAGAACACGCCGCCCAGGGTACCCGCGATGCTGGAACCAAGATAATAACTAAACAGATACAGTGAAGAGGCCTGCCCTTTGGCACGGCGGGCACGGGGGCCAATCCAGCTGCTGGCAACCGAGTGTGAAGCGAAGAACCCGGCGGTGAACAGCAACATGCCGGCGAAGATCACCCATAAAGAGGGGATTAGCGTCAACAATAAGCCGATGAGCATGATGGCAATGGCGCCAAGCATCACCGGGCCGCGACCGTATTTCGCCGTCATGGCACCGGCTTTCGGCGAACTCCATGTGCCGGTGAGATAAGCCACGGATAACAATCCGACGATGGCCTGGCTCAGCATCCACGGTGATGCCATCAGGCGATAGCCAATATAGTTAAACAGCGTAACGAACGACCCCATCAGCAGGAACCCTTCGAGAAATAACAGCGGCAGCCCGCGATCGCGCCAGTGGAGACGCAAATTAATCAGTAGCGTCCTGGGGTGCAGAGAAGATGGGCGAAAATGGCGCGATTCCGGCAGAATGCGCCAGAACATTATCGCCGAGGCCAGAGCGAAACAGCCAATCGCCGCAAGCGCTATGCGCCAGCTAAAGAAGTCAGTCAACACACCGCTGAGTAGGCGACCGCTCATCCCGCCAATCGAGTTGCCGCTGATGTACAGTCCCATGGAAAAGGCCACAAAGCTCGGGTGAATTTCCTCACTTAAATAGGTCATGCCGACAGCGGCCACGCCGCTCAGCGATAGCCCTAATAGCGCACGCATCACCAGGATACCGTGCCAGCTGGTCATCATGGTTGAGAGTAGCGTACAGCCTGACGCTAACAGCAGCGCCGTTACCATCACTTTTTTGCGCCCGATGGCATCTGATAAGGGGCCGGTAAACAGCAGACCCACGGCCAGCATAGCGGTAGAGACGGACAGAGAGATACTGCTGCTGGCAGGCGACACGCCAAATTCCTGCGACAGCACGGGCAGTATCGGTTGCACGCAGTAAAGCAGCGCAAAGGTTGCCAGTCCGGCTGAGAAAAGCGCCAGGGTGACGCGCATGAATTGGGGGGTACCACGTTTAATGTATTGGGTCGGTAAAGCAGGGGCGGTGTCGTCAGTACCGCTCAGGGGAAGGGTATCGACGGTTGATGTACGGCTCACTTTTTATCCTTACATGAGTATCCCGATAAGACGGGGATAACAATAAGGGTATGAAAGGCAAATTATTCTGTCTAATATATTAATAGTCTTAATTGATATGTTTAAAATATGAATATTGAACTGCGTCATTTGCGTTACTTTATTGCGGTTGCCGAAGAGCTGCATTTTGGTCACGCCGCGGCACGCCTGAATATCTCTCAACCACCGTTGAGCCAGCAAATACAGATTCTGGAGCAGCAGATTGGCGCGAAGCTGCTGGCCCGCACCAATCGTAGCGTCAGTCTGACACCCGCTGGACGGCAGTTCCTCGCCGACAGTCGGCAGATCCTGAGCCAGGTGGAAGAGGCCGCAGCGCGTGCGGCGCGCCTGCATCAGGGGGAGACGGGGGAGTTGCGCATCGGCTTTACCTCGTCTGCGCCCTTTATCAAAGCGGTATCTGACACCCTTTCATCCTTTCGTCAGCTCTACCCGGATGTACATATCCAGACGCGAGAGATTAACACCCGCGAGCAGATAGCGCCGCTCAATGACGGGGGACTGGAGCTCGGCCTGATGCGAAACACGCCGCTGCCGGACACGCTGGCCTGGGAGGTGATTCTGCGCGAACCGTTGCTGGCAATGATTCATCGCAACCACCCCCTGGCGGCGAAACCCGGTGTCTCGCTGGAGGAGCTGGCACGGGAACCGTTCGTGTTTTTCGACCCTCATGTCGGGACCGGTCTTTATGACGATATCCTGGGGCTGTTGCGGCGCTACAACCTGACGCCAACTATCACTCAGGAGGTTGGAGAGGCCATGACCATTGTCGGGCTGGTCGCCGCCGGCCTGGGGGTATCGATACTGCCTGCCTCATTTCGGCGTGTTCAGCTTAATGAAATCCGATGGGTGCCGATTCTCGAAGCCGATGCGATTTCAGAGATGTGGCTGGTATGGGCAAAACACCGTGAACAGGGAACGGCGGCACAACGTTTCAAACAAAAACTCATTTCCGCGGTGAATGGGTGAAAAGTGCGCAGATTCACCCTGTAAAATGTGCTGTAAATCACAAGGCTACGTAAATATTTGACGGCGAGTGATGAAGTGCTTCACCATATCAAAAAGTTTATTTCGAGCTCAAAAATAAAGGGAGTCAGAGGTGGTTGCTGATAGTCAGCCTGGTCATATTGATCAAATTAAGCAGACCAACGCGGGGGCGGTGTATCGCCTGATTGATCAACTTGGCCCGGTATCGCGCATCGATCTTTCACGTCTGGCTCAACTTGCGCCAGCCAGTATTACTAAGATTGTGCGCGAAATGCTCGAAGCACACCTGGTGCAGGAGACCGAAATTCAGGAGCCCGGTAGTCGCGGACGCCCGGCCGTCGGACTCATGGTGGAGACCGAAGCCTGGCACTACCTCTCTTTACGCATCAGTCGCGGTGAAATTTATCTCTCTCTTCGCGATCTCAGCAGCAAACTGGTGGTGGAAGAACAGCGCGAGTTGGCGCTGTCCGATGAGACGCCGCTGCTGGCGAGAATCATTGACCATATTGATACGTTCTTTACCCGCCATACGCAGCGGCTTGAACGCCTGACGGCCATCGCCATCACGCTGCCCGGCATCATTGATACCGAAAACGGGATCGTGCATCGCATGCCATTCTTTGAGGATGTAAAGGACATGCCGCTGGGTGAAGCGCTGGAAAAACACACCGGTGTGCCGGTCTATGTGCAGCACGATATCAGCGCCTGGACGATGGCGGAGGCGCTGTTTGGCGCCTCACGCGGCGCAAGGGATGTGATTCAGGTCGTTATCGATCACAACGTCGGCGCAGGGGTGATCACCGATGGCCGCCTGTTGCATGCCGGAAGCAGCAGTCTGGTGGAGATTGGCCATACTCAGGTCGATCCCTATGGCAAGCGCTGTTACTGCGGGAACCACGGTTGCCTGGAGACCATCGCCAGCGTGGACAGCGTGCTGGAGCTGGCGCAACTGCGTATGAGTCAGTCGATGAGCTCAATGCTTCACCAGCAGCCTCTGACCGTGGAATCTTTATGTGACGCCGCGCGGCAGGGCGATCTGCTGGCGAAAGATATCATCAGCGGCGTGGGGGCGAACGTCGGACGCATTCTTGCCATCATGGTGAATTTATTCAATCCACAAAAGATCCTTATCGGTTCGCCGCTGAGCAAGGCCGCCGACATCCTCTTTCCCGCTATCGCCGACTGCATTCGCCAGCAGTCTCTTCCGGCCTACAGTCAGCACATTGCCGTCGAAAGCACGCAATTTACCAATCAGGGTACGATGGCGGGTGCCGCACTGGTCAAAGACGCAATGTATAACGGCTCATTGCTTATCCGTTTGTTACAGGGGTAACATTTTTTCACTGTTGTCATAAAGATTGCGCTATCTCAAGCCGGGCTGAATATGCCTGGCGTAGACTTTCGCTACTGAATTATTTTTCTGATTTATATTTTCGTAGCAAAACGGTGGGGTTAGCGATGCATAAGCGTTTCTTTGTAACGGGTACAGATACCTCTGTCGGTAAGACCGTCGTGTCCCGCGCACTGCTTCAGGCGCTGGCGGCGAGTGGCAGAACCGTCGCGGGTTACAAGCCCGTCGCTAAAGGAAGTAAAGAGACGCCGGAGGGCCTGCGCAATAAAGATGCGATGGTTCTGCAAAGTGTCTCTTCCATAGAATTACCTTATTCAGCGGTCAATCCTGTTGCCCTCAGTGAAGATGAAAGCAGCGTTGCGCATAGCTTTCCTATTAATTACACCCAGTTGTCCAATGGCCTTGCGCACCTCTGCGACAGGGTTGACCATGTGGTGGTTGAAGGCACGGGCGGCTGGCGTAGCCTGATGAACGATCTGCGTCCTCTTTCCGAATGGGTCGTGCAGGAGCAAATGGCCGTGGTGATGGTGGTGGGGATTCAGGAAGGCTGCATCAATCACGCTTTATTAACCGCCCAGGCGATTGCCAGTGACGGTCTGCCGCTGATTGGCTGGGTGGCAAACCGCATTAATCCGGGTCTTGCGCATTATGCTGAAATTATCAATGTGCTGAGCCGCAAACTGCCCGCACCATTGGTCGGAGAACTGCCATACCTGCCCCGCGCTGAACAGCGTGAATTATCACAGTATATTAATCTGACGATGGCAAAAGGGATGCTGGTGGCAGAGCGTATTCTGGCGTAACCGTTTGACTCCTTTGAGCCTCTCCCTTAAAGGCTGAGGAATCCCCAGTAACTTTACGTTTAACAGCGATAACACTGTGCCATGAGAACACAACAGTTAAAGCGATGACAGGGTCCGGCTGAAAATCGACGAAGCGTATCCGTAAGGCCGGGGCGACGCGCAGGGATGCGCGGCGAGGGCGACTTTACACGGACGTTACCTTCGCCCGTCCCCGATAAGCCTGAAGGAATATGCTAAGTGGACCGCGCCAGCGGCGATTTTCCTGGCCGGGAGCCCGGGTCGCCAGGGCGGTGGCGGTGAACCGCCCTGGCACGTTCACGGGTTCTGGAGCGATAGAAAAGCAAGGAACATAAGGTGAACGGAATGCCCCTCAGAGCCGCATGTTTCCACTCACCCTGGTCCTCTCCCCAGAGGCGAGAGGGGAATACCCATCACGTGTTATCACACATCACTGTGAATATTCAGCTCACGGCGGGTACGCCCGGAGCTTAAGTACTCAGCAATATAATCCTGGGAAATCTCCCCGTTGTAGCGCCCACCTTCATCCACGATGGGCATCCAACTGGTGTTACTTTCGTACAGTCTCGACAGCACAATACGCAGGTTATCTTCGGCTTTACCGGTAATGCGGAAAGGGTGGAGCAGATCGGCACAGCTGCTCTGCGCGCCACGCGCTTCACGACGTTTAACGAAGCCCAGCGGTTTACCTTCGCCATCCACGACGGTAATGGCGCGAATATCATTATCGTCCATCAGCGCAAAGGCTTCTGCGGCGGAGGTGGTTTCGCGAACGGTGATCGTCGGCTGTTTATCCGTGACGTCGCCTGCAGAGACCAGCAGCAGGCGCTTAAGCGTACGGTCCTGCCCGACGAAGGAACCCACAAATTCGTTGGCTGGTTTGGCTAACAGCTCATCCGGGCTGGCGCATTGCACAATGCGCCCCTGGCGGAACACCGCGATACGGTCGCCAAGCTTCAGGGCTTCATCAATATCGTGGCTCACCAGCATGACGGTCTTTTTCAGCGCACGCTGCATCTCCAGGAACTGATTCTGAATGACTTCACGGTTAATCGGGTCGACCGCGCCGAAAGGCTCATCCATCAGCAGCACCGGCGGATCCGCCGCCAGCGCGCGAATCACGCCGATACGCTGTTGCTGACCGCCGGACATTTCACGAGGATAGCGATGGAGAAACTTCTTCGAATCCAGTGCGACCATCTCCATTAGCTCCTGCGCGCGGGTTTTGCATTTGGCTTTATCCCAGCCCAACATGCGCGGCACAACGGTAATGTTCTCTTCAATGGTCATATTGGGGAACAGACCAATCTGTTGGATGACATACCCGATGTTACGTCGCAGGGTGACGATATCCATCTCGCTGGTGTCTTTGTTATTAATTAAAATTTTGCCGCTGCTTGGCATGATCAGGCGGTTGATCATCTTCAGGGTGGTGGTCTTGCCGCACCCGGATGGCCCCAGCAGCACACACATTTCCCCTTCCGGCACGTTCAGGTTGACGTTATCCACGGCCTTCATCGTCTGGCCATTTTTCTGGTTAAATTGTTTGGTCAGATTTTCCAGTTTAATCATTATCGAATCCCCTTCGGTGTCAGAACCACCTGCAAACGGTGCAGTAACCAGTCAAGCACGATGGCCAGAAAACAAATCATCAGCGCACCGGCAATCAGCATACGAATATCGCTCCCGCCGATGCCGTTCAGTAACAGTAACCCCAGGCCCCCGGCGCCGATAACGGCGGCAATGGCCATCACGCCAATATTCATCACCACAGCGGTACGAATACCGCCGAAAATCACCGGCAGGGCCATTGGGATCTCCACCCAGCGCAGACGCTGCCAGAAGGTCATGCCGATGCCGCGTCCAGCCTCTCGCAGACCGGGTGGCAGGCTGTCGAGGGCCGTGTGGGTATTACGCACAATCGGCAGCAGCGAGTAGAGGAACACGGCGGTGATGGCGGGCAGGGCGCCAATGCCCTGACCGACGAGTGAAAAGAGCGGAATCATCAGGCCAAACAGCGCGATAGAGGGGATGGTCAGCACCAGCGTTGCCAGCCCAAGTACCGGTGTTGCCAGCCATTTGTGGCGCACGATCAAAATGCCGAGCGGCACACCAATCACAATCGCCATCCCTACCGCTAACAGCACCAGCCACAGGTGCTGAAACGTCAGTTGCGCCAGGTAGCCCCAGTTATCCATCATGTAGTGAATTGTATCCATGGGTTCTCCTTACAGCAGTTTCTTGTCGCGCAGAAAATCTCGCGCCACCTGCTGCGGCGTTTGATGGTCGATATCGACTTTTGCGTTGAGGTTAATGATGACGTCGTTGTTCAACTGGCTGGACAGCGTATTGAGCGCCTCTTCGAGACCCGGATTGGCTTCCAGCGTGTCTTTACGCACAACAGGCGTGACGGCGTAGCTGGGGAAGAAACCTTTGTCATCTTCAAGCACTTTCAGGTCGAACCCTTTGATTCGCCCGTCGGTGGTGTAAATCAGCCCGGCGTCAACAAAGCCATCGCGCACGGCGTTGTAAACCAGACCGGGGTCCATCTGACGAATCTGCGGCCTGTCCAGTTCAAGGTTGTAGGCCTGCTGTAAGGGCTTCATACCGTCGCTGCGGCCTGAAAATTCAAGGTCGAGGCCCAGCAGCCAGTTATGTTTCGGATCGGTTTGACGAATCTGTTCGATCTTCGCTACCAGTTCCGACATGGTATTGATGTGCTCTGCTTCGGCGCGCTTACGCTGCATCGCAAAGGCGTAAGTGTTGTTCATATCTGCCGGTTCAAGCCACACCAGGCCGTGTTTGGCATCCAGGCGTTTTACCGTTTCGTAAGACTGCTCCGGCGTCATGCGTTCTTTAATGTGGTTAAAGATGATGAGGGAGGTGCCGGTGTACTCCCAGGTCATATCGACCTGCTTGTTGATCATCGCGTTACGGGAAATAACCGTCGCAATGTTGGTTTGCGGCTGCACCTGGAAGCCTTTCTTTTGCAGATACTGCACCGTCAGGGCGGAGAGAATATGCTGCTCGGTAAAGCTTTTGGTGGCAAGAATCAGCGGAGCGGCCTGTACCTGTGCGCTGGCGGCAAAAAGAAGGGCAGTGCTCAGCAGGCCGAGCAGTCGGGGAAATCGTCTCATAAGGTATCCTTTTTATTGTTCTCAGGCGGTGTGCGGGCTCAGGAAACGGCCCAGCGCTGCCAGCAAGGTGTCCAGAATGAGAGCAAACAGCGCCGTGGCGGCGGCTCCCAGAATCAAAGTCGGGAAGTCATTAAGGTAAATGCCCGGGAAGATCAGTTCGCCGTAGCTGCTGGCACCAATCAGGAACGCCAGCGGGGCCGTCCCCACATTAATGGCGGTAGCAATACGCACACCCGAGAGGATGACCGGCAATGCATTTGGCAATTCCACCTGGTAAAGACGTTGCCATTTCGTCATGCCAATCCCGTTCGCCGCTTCAAGAAGGGACGCAGGGACGGAACATAAACCGGCATAAGTGTTACGTACGATAGGCAGCAATGAGGCCAGGAACAGTGCAATGATGGCTGGCGTATCGCCGATGCCAATCACCACCATCGCCAGCGCCAGAACCGCCAACGGGGGAAGCGTGTTGCCGACGTTAAAGATTTGCATTACATATTCAGCCACTCCCCGGGCTGCGGGGCGACTTAAAGCAATCCCACTGGGAATACCGATAAGCAGCGCGAAGAACATTGAGCTAAACACCAGAATCAGGTGCTGTTGCCCGAGATAGAGTAAATCGACCTGGCGGGCTTTGATGGTTTCAGGACCAATCCCCCAGACCAGAAGCGCCAGTACGGCAGCAATCCCCACGATGAAAAGCAGGGTGCGTGTGAGTGCGGAAGTGTGCATTGCAGTGTGTCTCCCTGAGTGCATGCGTTAATACAACGACCCATTGCCTGTTGTTATGCCATGTGCGGCAGGGTCTATGTGCTATAGCAAGCACCTGGGAAGGATTCCAGTTTTACGAATCTTTTTTAAGATACGGATTTTGCTGATGATTTGTTTAATACCAGTCAGCATAATGGCTTGCGGGGTAGGTAGAGAATTGTCTTAAAAGAGAGAGGTGAAAGTGACACTGTCACTCACACCCCTTTTATCGGTCTGAAATAATGTCAGCGGTAAAGCGTTTTTTGCGCCACCGGCATAACGAGGCGTGACTGCCAGTCCGCCAGGGTTTTTTGTGCCAGCAAACCGAGGGCGCGCCAGAACGGATGCTGCGCTTCCTGAATGAAGACGGTAAGGAAACGCCCTGACCAGGGCAGCAGGTGCCAGGCCAGCAGCTCGTTGCAGGCGGTGAACTGCTGATTTTCAGCCAGCCACGCGACCAGCATCAGCAGAGTGCCGAAGTGATCTTCCGGCACGTTCTGTTCGCTGTCCCAGGCTATCTGGTTGTCCCGCATCCACTGGCGAAGTGCAAGCGTAGAGTCACCAAAGATCACGCTTTCCTTATCCAGCCAGACCGAGCCCCAGGGCGGAGCAGGCAGTGCCCATGGGCCAATGAACAACCGCTGCCAGGCCGCTTCAATCGGCTCATCAGACGGGTTCATAAAACCGCAGGCCAACGGGGCCAATGCGTCCTGCTCCAGCGGCCATTGTGCTTGCCACTCCCCGCTGATAAAGGCATCGACGACCGGTTTTATCTGTTCGTCATCGGGCGGGAAGGAAAACAACGCACCCAGTATCCTGGCACTGAAGGCGAAATCATCGCGGTATAAGGTCCCTGACATCTTCACTCCTTGCGTGATTTAACCGGCAACGGCCATGCCGACCGTCATATGCAGTCCGTAGAAGAGACCACGACCTATCAGCTCGCCGACGACCACCAGCGTCACGCCCGCAATCAGACTCACCACGCGCGGCTGTTTGCGCATTGCAAGCGGGCAAATCCAACAGCCGAGTCCCGCAGCCAGCAGCAGCATCCGCACTACCTGCAGACTACCGTAGTCCGGCACCAGCGTGCCTGCCTGCACGACGGAACTGTGGATTGTACCAAGGCTGACACCCTGCAAAATGACCAGCGCCAGGCTTGCCAGCAGCGCGGCCACGCTCAGTGAGGCGAAGGTCGCGCCATTAAAGGACGTCCGCGCTACGCGCAGCAGCAGGGCGGCAAGCAGGGGGCCGCCCAACAACATGGTCAGGAAGAAACCCATCGTGGTGTAAGCGGTATGCCAGGTGGGAACCGTGTCGATCTGGTACACGCGGGTCATCGCCCAGACGAAGACCACGCCCAGTATCATGCTGACAACGAGCCAGATTTTGCCCAGTGCCGCGGGCATTTTACCGAGCATCGTCACCAGCCACCAGAAACCGCCGACGGCAAAGAAAATCGAGCCGGCGGCAATTTCGTTACTGAGGGCCGAGGCACCCACCCGGTTAAGCGAGTTAAACGCACGCAGCGGTGAGCCAAGGTGCAGCATCGAGGCGATAAAACCGATGCCCATCAACAGCCATAAAAAGAACATGCTCTGCGTGATGCGCCGCTGGTTTGCAGTATTGTCTTTCGCTGCCATCCAGCCGAGCCCCATCACGATTAACCCGCCTGCCACACACTGGCCCAGCACGGTAAACAACACCAGTGGCCATTCATGCCATCCGTTACCCATCTCACACCTCCCGCGGGTTTGCCAGGTAGCCGGTGGTATCCCCGGTGGGGCGGCTGTTGGCGTTGGGTTTAATCACAATGCTCGGTTTGGTAAAACGTGCTGCCGGAAGAGGCGCAATGGCGGCCAGATCGCCGTGTTTTTTGCGCAGTTCCTCAATGGGACCAAAATCCAGCGCACGCAGCGGGCATGACTCCACGCAGATGGGCTTATGACCTTCTGCGACGCGGCTATAGCAGCCGTCGCATTTGGTCATGTGACCTTTTTTCGCGTTGTATTGCGGGGCGCCATAAGGGCAAGCCATATGGCAGTAGCGGCAGCCGATGCAAATTTCTTCATCGACGACCACAAAGCCATCTTCGCGTTTGTGCATCGCACCGCTGGGGCAGACTTTGGTGCAGGCGGGGTCTTCACAGTGGTTACAGGCAATCGACAGATAGTAAGCAAAAACGTTCTGGTGCCAGACGCCGTTATCCTCCTGCCAGTCTCCCCCGGCGTATTCATAAATGCGGCGGAAACTGACGTCAGGGGTCAAGTCCTTGTAATCTTTACATGCCAGCTCACAGGTTTTGCAGCCGGTACAGCGGGCGGAATCAATAAAAAATCCGTATTGGGTGGTCATCGGCTACTCCTTAAACCTTCTCAATTTCAACCAGATTGGTGTGCTGAGGGTTGCCTTTTGCCAGTGGCGAAGGGCGCTGTGTGGTCAAGGTGTTCACACATCCCCCATGGTCAACCCGGTCGCCCTGCATATTGGCGTCGTGCCAGGCGCCCTGGCCCATTGCCGTGACGCCGGGCATGATGCGCGGGGTGACTTTGGCGGCAATACGTACTTCACCGCGTCCGTTAAACACCCGCACCGTATCCCCATCAGCAATGCCGCGTTTCTGGGCGTCAATCGGGTTAAGCCAGACCTCCTGACGACAGGCGGCCTCAAGCACATCAATGTTGCCGTAGCTGGAGTGAGTACGCGATTTGTAGTGGAAGCCGTACATCTGTAGCGGGAAGGTACTACGCGCCGGATCGTCCCAGCCCTCAAAGGTGGAGGCATAGACCGGCAGGGCGCTCACCACTTCATCTTTTTGCAACTCCCAGGTACGGGCAATGTTGGCCAGACGGCTGGAGAAGATTTCAATTTTGCCTGACGGGGTTTTCAGTGGGTTTGCTACAGGATCATCGCGGAATTTTTTGTAAGCCACAAAGTGCCCGTTAGGATCTTTGCGTTTGTAGATGCCCATCTTTTTGAGCGCGTCGTATGTAGGTAACTGCGGATCTTTCGCCAACATTTTGGCGTAAAGATACTCTAACCACTGCGCCTGCGAGCGCCCTTCAGTGAACTGCTGGTAGATATCCGGCCCAAGGCGGCGGGCGATTTCGCTGGTAATCCAGTAGATAGGTTTACGTTCAAATTTCGCGGAGGTGATCGGTTGCAGGAAGATCAGGTAGCCCATGTTCCCGGCGTAATCGTTCGGGATGATATCTTCCTGTTCAACGGTCATCAGATCCGGCAACAGGATATCGGCATATTTGGCCGAGGAGGTCATGAAGTTCTCGATGACCACAATCATCTCGCACTTCGTTTCGTCCTGCAGAATGTCGTGGGTACGGTTGATATCGCCATGCTGATTGGTAAGGCAATTGCCCGCATAGTTCCACAGGAACTTAATCGGCACATCGAGTTTATCTTTACCCTGTACGCCGTCGCGCAGCGCGGTCATTTCCGGGCCACGGGCGATAGCATCAGTCCAGGTAAAGCAGGAGATTTTGGTTTTTACCGGATTTTCCGGCATCGGCATGCGCTCGATGGTAATGGTATACGTCGATTCGCGTGCGCCACTGTTACCGCCGTTGATGCCGACGTTCCCGGTCAGAATGGGCAACATAGCGATAGCACGAGCGGCTTGCTCACCGTTTGCCTGACGCTGTGGCCCCCAGCCCTGGCATATGTAAGCCGGTTTGGCGGTACCGATTTCGCGGGCCAGTTTTACGATGCGCTCGGCGGGAATCCCGGTGATTGCCGACGCCCATTGTGGGGTTTTCGCGATGCCATCGTCACCCTGACCGAGAATATAGGCTTTGTAATGACCGTTGGCCGGGGCGTCCGCCGGCAGGGTTTTTTCGTCATAGCCGATACAGTATTTATCCAGGAAAGGCTGGTCGACCAGGTTTTCGGCGATCAGCACCCAGGCGAGACCGGCAACCAGGGCGGCATCCGTGCCGGGGCGGATCGGCAGCCACTCATCCTCACGCCCGGCAGCGGTGTCGGTGTAACGCGGGTCAATCACAATCATCCGTGCGTTGGAACGTTCACGCGCCTGTTCAAGGAAATAAGTGATGCCGCCACCGCTCATCCGCGTCTCGGCGGGGTTGTTACCAAACATCACCACCAGTTTGCTGTTTTCAATATCGGAGGTGCTATTGCCGTCGTTTGAACCGTAGGTATAGGGCATGGCATAGGCGATTTGCGCCGTACTGTAGGTTCCGTACTGGCCGAGGAAACCACCGTAAATACTCATCAGACGCGCAATGATGGAGGCGGAGGGGGACGAGCGGGTAATATTGCCGCCGACGATACCGGAGGAGTAGTTGATGTAGACCGCTTCGTTACCGTATTTGGCCACCGTATTTTTCAGGCTGTTGGCGACCGTGTCGAGAGCTTCATCCCAGCTGATGCGTTCAAATTTACCTTCCCCGCGTTTACCGACCCGTTTCATCGGATAATTCAGTCTGTCCGGGTGGTTGATGCGACGGCGAATAGAACGCCCACGCAGACAGGCCCGAACCTGATGATTGCCATAAACATCGTCCCCGGTGTTGTCTGTTTCAACCCAGGTTACGGTGTCATCGCTGACGTGAAAGCGCAGCGCACAACGACTGCCGCAGTTGACAGAACAGGCTCCCCAGACAACCTTGTCGTCGGCAGGGTGCATCGCACTTTGTACCGCCGCTGCCGCTGTTCGCATACCGAAGGGAAGAGAAATACTGCTGGCGGCCAACGCCAGCGATCCCAGCGCAGTAGTTTTGACGAGCGTTCGCCGGCTGATGCCAGCAGGAAGTTCATCGTTGGACATAGCTCACTCCACTATAAGTTATATCAAAAAGTAATAACATGCCGGAACTAATGCCTGGCTAAGTATGCCTTTATGCTACTTAGTAAGGAGTAGGGAGATATTATTGGGGATCAATAAGAGGACCGATCCCCATGATTTTAATGAGAGGAGGAAATTACTGGGCTGCAGGTGGGGTGGCGTCAGAAGCGGAATTTTCATTGGACTGACTTTGATTATTCCCGCTACGGGTATAGAGAATTTTCCATCCATCATTAGCGCAATGCCCGACAACCTGCGCGTCCGAAGCACTATTTTGGTCGTTCGGTTCAATCGTTAGGGTAAAGCCCGATTTAGGTACGCCGTTGTTGATAATCTTTTGTTGGATATCACTTTTCACCCGCTCACAGGAGTCGGGTGCCGCCAGGGCTGAGGCCGAGAGTGAGAACAAAACGGTACCTAATAAAAGTGTGTATTTCATATCAACTCCTTATTTAGTCTGCCTGCCAAAAGCGTAGCAGGTGTTCAGTAAGGTTAAGGTAAATCTCAGATTAATAGCCTCCAACGCGGCGTTAATCTTCATTCGCACTATATTATGGGGCATATCGAGGGGCGTGCTGTTGTAAAAACCGGGCCAGCTTATCGATATTATTTTGCCGTTTTGAGTCCTGGGGCCAGACAAGATAATAGCCGTCACCGGTTTTGATGGGCTGGGGAAAGGGCATCACCAGCAGATGCTGATCGAGAGCCGCCTGACACAGTAGCAGGTCGCCGATTGCCACGCCGTGCCCTCCCATTGCCGCCATCATGCCTTGTTCCAGGGTGTCGAATATTTTGCCACCGGCCAGGCTAAGACCCGCATGTAAGCCTGTTCCTGCCAGCCATCTGCGCCAGTCACGGCGGTCACGGGAGGGGTGTATCAACTCACAAAGGGCCAGATCATCCTGGGCTTTAGCCAGCAGGCCCGGTGCGCAGATGGGCACCAACCATTCATCAAATAAATGAAGGCTACACGTGCCTGCGCCAAACTGACCATTGCCCAACAGGATGGCGCAATCAAAGGGCTCTTGTTGGAACGCCACGCTATCAATGTCCATCCAGACGCTGGAAATATTGATTTCGGGCGCGGCGTGTTGCTCATGAAATTTTGCCATTACATCAAGCAGCCAGCGCATGGTCAGGGTTGAAGGGGCTTTAAGTCGCAGTTGCTGATGATGACTACGCAAATGCTGGCATGCGGTCTCCAGCTGAGAAAAGCCTTGTTGCAAATCACCCGCCAGCATGTTGCCTGCGTCCGTGAGGGTTACTTTCGGGCCATTGCGGGTAAAGAGCTGGCAGCCAAACCACGCCTCAAGGGTACGAATATGGCGGCTGACCGCGCCTGGCGTTACGTTGAGAAAATCTGCGGCCTGACTGAATGAGTTGTACTGTGCTGCAACGGAAAAGGCCCGTAGCGCATAAAGATGGGGGAGGTTTTTAGGCACGCCTGAGACCTTATCTTGAGTTTAATTCACAATGAAATCCAGTTTAACTCGTTTTCCCTGACGGCGGATTTTTTTCATACTCTGCCCACCGTAAGCGATGTGGAAGGAATGATGCACACTCTGAATGTGGCGCTGTTGAGTGCTTATATGCTGGCAATTTTGGCCTTGCTGGTGACACCGGGGCCGGTTGTGATGTTGGTGACGGGCACGGCTGCGATGTCGGGCTACAGCAGGGCCTTTCTGACCACGCTCGGCACCAATCTGGCATCGCTGGTGCTGATTGCCGTCGCCGTGATGATGCTCAGTGGTGTGGTGACCTTAAACGCCGGATACCTTTCGGCGCTGGGACTGGCGGGATCGATGTTCATCGGCTGGGGCGCGGCACAAACGCTGTGGCACATCAGACAGCCAACTGAAAGAGGGCAACCAGAAGGCGCAATGGCGGGCGGTTTCAGGCGTGGCTTTATCACGGGCGTCGCTAACCCAAAAGACATTCTGTTTTTCGTCTCTTTTTTCCCGCAATTTATTGCCGTCAGTTCCGACTTTACCACCAGCATCGTCACGCTTTCGCTTATCTGGATCCTGTTCGATTTTGTGGTACTGACCAGTTACATCGTGGTTGTTAAACGCTTTTTGCCGGTGACCCATAGCCGCCGCTTTACCGCCGGGTCAGCCCTGGTGTTGCTCCTGATTGCAGCCGGGGGCATCGTGTGGAATTTCGCCGGAGTGAAAGCACTGATTTTCGAATGACGTTAAATTGTCATTGCCAGAATGATTAAAGGTTTTGCTAATATATACCCGACATACTTCAGGTTGCATGTGCGTTGGCTCGCCTCGCTTGCCCCAGACACTTACCCGCGTAAGCGCCCGGAAGGCAATGGTTTGCCACCTGCCTGCAACTCGAATTATTTAGGGTATAAGCGATACGCATCGCGAATTTTGGGTGAACCTATTGAATAAACAAATGATACTCATCGCCCTGGCCGTGCTGGTGGCCGGATGTGATGACAAAAAGGGACCTGTATCCTTTACGCCGGAGATGGCCAGTTTTTCGAATGAATTTGATTTTGATCCGCTGCGCGGCCCGGTCAAAGATTTTAGCCAGACACTGCTTAATGAAAAAGGCGAAGTCTCTAAACGGGTGAGTGGGACGCTCTCTAAAGAGGGCTGTTTTGATACGCTTGAACTGCATGATGTGGAAAACAATACGGGCGTCGAGCTGGTGCTGAACGCCAATTACTACATCGATGCCGATACCCAGGAGAAACGGCTGCGCTTGCAGGGTAAATGTCAGCTCGCTGAGTACCCGAGCGCCGGGCTGACCTGGGACACGGACGATCGCGGCTTTATTTCGGTGGCACGGGGTAAAGACGTTGAAGTGACCTACCGGTATGACAGTGAAGGCTACCCCCTGGGTAAATCCACCTCATCAAAAGAGGCGCATTTATCCGTCGCCTCGACCCCTTCAAGGGATGCGCGTAAAAAGCTCGATTACACCGCGGTTAGCCTGTTGAACAACAAACCGCTGAGCAATGTGAAACAAACCTGCGATTACGACAGGCACGATAATCCGGTTGCCTGTCAGTTGGTGATTGTCGATGAAAGCGTTACGCCCAACGTCGAGCATAAATACAACATCAAAAATACCATTGAGTATTATTAATCGTCAGGCCCGCCGCGCTATTGTGCGGTGGGTTTTAATAAGGTGCCGCCAGGCTGTTTATGCTCCGCCAGGTACTGCTGCTGAAAAATACACATTCGGATCGTGTTGCGGTATTCGCCGTTGATAAAGAATTCATGGATGAGTTCACCTTCCACCTGAAACCCCAGCTTGCGATAGATGTGGACGGCCTTCTCATTCTCTTTATCAACAATCAAATACAACTTGTATAAATTCAGCACCATAAAGCCGTAATCCATTGCCAGCCTTGCCGCTTTTGAGGCCAGCCCCTGGCCCTGAAATTCCGGCGAGATGATGATCTGAAATTCTGCCCGTCGATGAACGTGGTTAATCTCAACCAGTTCGACCAGACCCGCTTTCACTTCATTGCATTCGATAACAAAACGGCGTTCGCTCTGGTCGTGGATATGTTTATCGTAAAGATCGGAGAGTTCGACAAACGCCTCGTAGGGTTCTTCAAACCAGTAGCGCATAACGCTGGCGTTGTTATCCAACTGGTGGACGAAGCGCAAATCCTCCCGCTCAAGCGGACGAAGTTTGACCTGTCTGTTATCAGTCATGGGGAAATCCTTTTGGGTACGGCGAAGCAGAAGGGCGTCAGGCGACGCCCCGGTCGTGCAGAAGATTAAGGTGTAATCTGGCGGCCAGTGCGGCGGTCAAGGCAGCGCAGCGTGTTCGGCTCCCAGTAGGCATTGACGTTCGCGCTTTTGTGGCAATTATCCTGCGCATCAAAGGCAACGTCGGTTTTATCCCACTCTTTTTCCACACGCTTGTTCACTTTATGGCGCAGGTTGCGCGTGTCGTCCCACTGCTCTTTTTCCATGGAAGCCTGCTGGCGCGATTGTGCGCTGTCGCCGGATTCAATGATCAGTTTATCGGTTTTTGCGGATGCGCCGGCGGTGTACATAATGGCAGCCAATGTTAGCATTGCCGTCAGGCACAGGCGTTTGCTCAGTGTAATATTCATGGTGATTTCCTTCAGTGAAAGTGGCGCAACGTCCATGCATCAAGTGTACTTGATTCACCCGTACGAAGGTAGCCGCCGGGAAGTCCCAATCTTAGTGGATTTTCCGGTAAGATAGTTCAACCTGAGCTTAATGAAAATCCTCTCTGATGCTGAAAACAACCTGTCTCTTTTTCCTTACCGCCTTGTGCGAAATCATTGGCTGTTTCTTACCCTGGCTCTGGCTTAAACGCGGTTCAACGCCGTTATTGTTGATCCCTGCGGCCATCGCGCTGGCGCTGTTTGTCTGGCTGTTAACCCTGCATCCTGCCGCCAGTGGGCGGGTTTACGCAGCCTATGGCGGCGTGTACGTTTGTACGGCGCTGTTGTGGCTCCGGGTGGTGGATGGCGTCAGGCTCAGTCTCTACGACTGGATGGGCGCGGCTATTGCCTTATGCGGCATGTTAATTATTGTGGCGGGTTGGGGGCGTGCAGGATGAGTCGTTAATTTTCTGTGATCGGAAGCGCTTTTTTCGATCATTATACTTGTATGGTAGTAGCCCTGTTGCGTAAATTCTCTGCATCAAGAGACATGATGTAAGGAATTTGTGCATGAAAATCGTAGGGGCTGAAGTGTTCGTGACCAGTCCGGGTCGCAACTTTGTCACATTAAAAATCACCACCGACGAGGGGATCATTGGCCTCGGCGACGCCACGTTGAACGGGCGTGAATTGTCCGTGGCGTCCTATCTGAAAGATCACCTTTGCCCGCAGTTGATTGGTCGCGATGCACATCGCATTGAAGACATCTGGCAGTTTTTCTATAAAGGCGCGTACTGGCGTCGTGGCCCGGTCACCATGTCTGCAATTTCTGCAGTCGACATGGCGCTATGGGACATCAAAGCCAAAGCCGCCAATATGCCGTTGTATCAGTTGCTGGGCGGGGCCTCACGCGAAGGGGTGATGGTTTACTGCCACACTACCGGTCATACCATTGATGATGTGCTGGAAGATTACGCGCGTCACAAAGAGATGGGTTTCAAAGCCATTCGCGTTCAGTGCGGCGTGCCGGGAATGAAAACGACCTACGGTATGTCGAAAGGTAAGGGCCTGGCCTATGAGCCTGCTACCAAAGGTCAGTGGCCGGAAGAGCAACTCTGGTCCACTGAAAAATACCTCGATTTCACACCCAAGCTGTTTGATGCGGTACGTAATCAGTTCGGCTTCAACGAACACATGCTGCATGACATGCACCACCGCTTGACCCCCATCGAAGCCGCGCGCTTTGGCAAGAGCATTGAAGATTACCGTCTGTTCTGGATGGAAGATCCGACCCCGGCAGAAAACCAGGAGTGCTTCCGCCTGATTCGTCAGCACACCGTCACGCCCATTGCCGTTGGCGAAGTCTTTAACAGCATCTGGGATTGTAAGCAGCTGATTGAAGAGCAGCTTATCGATTACATCCGTACCACCATCACCCACGCGGGCGGCATCACCGGCATGCGCCGTATTGCCGATTTTGCCTCGCTTTACCAGGTGCGCACCGGCTCACACGGCCCCTCTGACTTGTCACCGATTTGCCACGCCGCCGCCCTGCATTTTGATCTGTGGGTGCCGAACTTTGGCGTGCAGGAGTACATGGGGTACTCCGAACAAATGCTGGAGGTCTTCCCGCACAGCTGGCGCTTCGATAACGGCTACATGCACCCGGGTGATAAGCCAGGGTTGGGCATCGAATTTGACGAAAAACTGGCCGCTAAATATCCCTACGATCCTGCCTATCTGCCGGTCGCCCGCCTGGAAGATGGCACGTTGTGGAACTGGTAACCGAGGTAAAAATAATGAAAAGCGTAGTAATAGAACAACCGAATCAGTTAGTGATTGAAGAACGTGCGTTGCCTGAACCGGCCAACGGAGAAGTGCGCGTGAAAGTGCAACTCGCCGGGATTTGCGGCTCAGACAGTCACATTTATCGCGGGCACAACCCGTTTGCCAAATACCCGCGCGTCATCGGTCACGAATTTTATGGCCTGATTGATGCCGTCGGGGAAGGCGTCTCTGCTGACCGTTTAGGCCAGCGAGTCTCCGTTGACCCGGTTATCAGCTGCGGCCACTGCTATCCGTGCTCCATCGGCAAACCCAACGTGTGTACCTCGTTGGTCGTGCTGGGTGTGCACCGTGACGGTGGGTTCAGTCAGTACGCGGTGGTGCCTGAACGCAATGCGTTTGTCATACCGGATTCTATTCCTGATGAAAACGCCGTCATGGTCGAACCGTTCACTATCGCTGCAAACGTCACGGGGCAGGTGAGCCCAACCGAGAATGACATTGCACTGATTTACGGTGCCGGCCCCATGGGTCTGGTCACGCTGCAGGCGCTGAAAGGTGTTTACAACGTCAAGCAGGTTATCGTGGCGGATCGTATCGACGAGCGGCTGGCAATGGCGGAACGTAGCGGTGCGGACTGGGTAATTAACAACAGCGAGAAAACGCTGCAATCCGTGCTGGAAGAGAAGGGTATCAAGCCGACCATTATTGTTGATGCGGCCTGTCATCCGTCGATTTTGCAGGAAGCCATTACGCTGGCCTCTCCGGCGGCGCGCATTGTCATCATGGGCTTCTCCAGCGACCCGTGCCAGATAGTGCAGCAGGGCATCACCGGTAAAGAGTTGTCTATTTTTTCCTCACGCCTTAACGCCAATAAATTCCCGGTGGTGATCGACTGGCTGGCGCGCGGCCTTATCGATCCCACAAAGTTAGTGACGCATAAATTTGACTATCAACATGTCACAGACGCGATTGAACTGTTCGAAAAAGATCAGCGCAAGTGCTGCAAGGTCTTGCTGACGTTCAATTAATTACAATGAAAAATGCGGTGAAGCGGTACGCATCTTACTCTTTTTTGAGATAGCCATTATGACGCAAGTTAAACCTGAAAGAACGACCTCTGACCTGGTGAAGGCCGCTGTATCCGGCTGGCTGGGTACCGCGCTGGAGTTTATGGACTTCCAGCTCTACTCGCTGGGCGCTGCCCTGGTTTTCCATGAGATCTTTTTCCCTGAACAATCCGCTGCTATGGCACTTATTCTGGCAATGGGTACCTACGGCGCGGGCTACATCGCGCGTATTGTCGGCGCCTTCTTCTTTGGCCGGATGGGAGACCGCATTGGCCGTAAGAAAGTACTGTTTATCACCATTACCATGATGGGGATCTGTACTACCCTGATTGGCGTGCTGCCAACCTATGCGCAAATCGGTATTTTTGCGCCGGTGTTACTGGTGACGCTGCGTATTATCCAGGGGCTGGGCGCAGGGGCTGAAATCTCCGGTGCGGGGACGATGCTGGCAGAATATGCGCCAAAAGGTAAACGCGGGATCATCTCTTCCCTGGTCGCCATGGGCACCAACTGCGGCACTTTGAGCGCGACGGCTATCTGGGCTGTCATGTTCTTTGCCCTGAGCCGTGAAGAGCTGGTGGCATGGGGCTGGCGTGTGCCGTTCCTGGCAAGTGTGGTGGTGATGATCTTTGCCATCTGGCTGCGTATGAACCTGAAAGAGAGCCCGGTATTTGAGCAGGTTAGCGAAGGTGAAAGTGCGCCAGCGAAAGCCCAGCCTGAAAAAACGGGCCTTGGCGCAATGTTCACCAGCAAATCATTCTGGCTGGCGACAGGTCTGCGTTTCGGGCAGGCAGGTAACTCCGGTTTGATTCAGACCTTCCTGGCAGGCTACCTGGTTCAGACACTGCTGTTTGAAAAACGTATCCCGACCGATGCCCTGATGATAAGCTCCGTGATTGGTTTCCTGACCATCCCGTTCCTCGGTTGGCTGTCCGATAAGATTGGTCGCCGCATCCCGTACATTATCATGTGTATTTCGGCGATTATCCTCGCCTACCCGATGCTGTCGATCATCGTCGACAAGAGCTACAGCCCGGGCGTGATCATGCTGTCTATCATCGTCATCCATAACGTTGCTGTCCTGGGGCTGTTTGCGCTGGAAAACATCACCATGGCCGAGATGTTCGGCTCCCGTAACCGCTTTACCCGTATGGCGATTTCGAAAGAGGCGGGTGGTCTGGTGGCGGTGGGCTTTGGTCCTGTTCTGGCCGGTATTTTCTGTAACATGACCGGCTCATGGTGGCCCATCGTGGTCATGTTGATCAGTTACTCCGTAATTGGTCTGATTTCAGCACTGCTGATGCCGGAAGTGCGTGACCGTGACCTTAACCTGCCGGAAGATGCGGCGGAAGCTTCGCCCACCGTTTCGACCGCAGCCTCGCGTAACTTTGTTTAATTCCTGACCCTACACCGAGTGGAAAGATAAGCCACGGCGCAGGGGAGAATTAAGCAACATTTAGTTACCATTCTAGTCAGTGTAGTCAGCAAAAGCTGTCGCAAATCATAGTCTGGTTTGCGGCAGTCATTAATCTAATGAACCACTGTTTCATTTAATAAGACGAGTCTCTCCATGGAAAACAGACTGTTAACGGCGACAGCCACATTACCCTCTTACGATCGTAGCAAACTGGTTCCCCGCATTGTGCATCTTGGTTTTGGCGCATTCCACCGTGCGCATCAGTCGGTCTATGCCGACATTCTGGCATCTGAACACGGCAGCGACTGGGGATATTGCGAAGTCAATCTGATTGGCGGTGAGCAGCAGATCGCCGATCTGAAAGCGCAGGATAATCTTTACACCGTGGCAGAGATGTCTGCCGATGCATGGACCGCGCGCGTGGTGGGTGTGGCTACGCGTGCATTACATGCCAATGTGGATGGTATGGAAACCGTACTGGCGGCCATGTGTGAACCTCAGGTCGCCATCGTCTCTTTGACCATCACCGAAAAAGGTTATGGCCACTCGCCGGCGACCGGTCAACTGGTGCGGGATACGCCGTTTATCGCGGCCGACCTGCAAAACCCGCATCAGCCAAAATCCGCTGCCGGGGTGATCGTTGAAGCACTGGCGCGCCGTAAAGCCGCAGGGCTTGCGCCGTTCACCGTGATGTCCTGCGACAACATGCCGGAAAACGGTCATGTCACCCGCAACGTTATTTGCGCGTTTGCCCGTGCCGTTAACGCCGAACTGGCTGACTGGATTGAGGCGAACGTTACCTTCCCGTCAACCATGGTTGACCGTATCGTGCCCGCCGTAACGGCGGATACGCTGGACAAAATCGAACAGATTACCGGCGTGCGCGATCCGGCAGGCGTAGCCTGTGAACCGTTCCGTCAGTGGGTCATTGAAGACAACTTTGTGGCCGGTCGCCCTGAGTGGGAAAAGGCAGGCGCTGAGCTGGTGGCAGACGTGGTGCCTTTCGAAGAGATGAAACTGCGCATGCTCAACGGCAGCCACTCTTTCCTGGCCTACCTGGGCTATCTTGCGGGCTATCAGCACATTAATGAATGCATGGAAGATGACAATTATCGCCGTGCAGCGCACACGTTGATGTTGGCTGAGCAGGCACCAACGCTGAAGGTCAAAGGGGTGGATCTTGCCCACTATGCAGACCTGTTGATCGCGCGCTACAGCAACACCGCGCTGCGTCACCGCACCTGGCAGATTGCCATGGACGGCAGCCAGAAACTGCCACAACGTATGCTGGACTCCGTACGCTGGCATCGGGTACACAATCACGAATTCAAACTGCTGGCATTGGGCATTGCAGGCTGGATGCGTTATGTCGGTGGTGTTGACGAGCAGGGTCAGGCGATTGAAGTGAGCGATCCGCTATTGGCTGTCATTCAGCAGGCGGTAAATAGCAGTGCAGAAGGCGAAGCCCGCGTGAAGGCGCTGCTAGGGATTGAGGCGATTTTTGGTACCGAACTGCCGTTGGATACGACTTTTGTTCAACAGGTGCTTGCTGCCTATCAGGCTTTGCTGGCCAACGGCGCGAAAGCCACGGTTGCCCAGTACATCGCGACGTTCTGAGTCATGAATGCCGCCGTCCGGCGGCATTCTCACCATTAGTGCAGGCCGAGGCGAATCAGTTCAACCGGTTCAAACTGGCCTTCACAACCCTCTACTTCCACCGTTTTGCTGCGACGAAGCTGGCCCGCATTGAGGCCATCGCCGTGTATAGCCACGATTTTGCCGGTACGGCCAGTGCCATTAATCATCACACGGCTGCCAGTGGTAATAGGATTACGATTACGATCATAAGTCATCATGGTGGTTTCTCCTTTTATCATCCGCAAACTATGCCGGGGCAGAAGGCGTCCCCGTAACGGACGCCCTTATAAATACGCTTTTGCTGAGATGATTTTTTGTTTTTGATCAACGTCACACTTTTTTATCGGCTAAAAAAGCACGACGTTGCACAAAGGGAGAAAAGAAGTAGGGGTTAGTCTTCGCTAAACCAGTCGCGGTTTTCCTGGCTTATCAGTTTTACCGAGGCGCTGATCTCCTGCAAATGCTGGGTCATAGCTTTGTCCACGGCATCGGCATCGCGCTTTTCCAGCGCCACGAAAATATCGTTATGCTGACGCAACAGCATCTCCGGCGGCGAGACATGGTCGAGACTCATGTAACGCACGCGGTCAATGGTCGCTTTGATGTTTTCAATGGTGTCCCAGGCGAGCTGGCAATCGGCGATTAAGGCCAGTTTCTGGTGAAATTCATCGTCAAGCTGGAAGAAATCATCAAGCTGTTTGCGCTCAATGGCGATCCGCTGCTGATTCAGGTTCTGTTCCAGCTGATAGCAATGGCTGTCGGTCACCATGCCAGCCGCACGACGGGCAACCGCACACTCAATCGCCTGACGCACAAAGCAGCCATTGCGTACCTGACTCAGGGAAATTTTGTTGACGTAGCTGCCACGCTGAGGGCGGATCTGAATCAGACCATTTTCCGCGAGCTTGATAAAAGCTTCACGAACGGGCTGCCGTGAGACATCGAAACGCACCGACACTTCTTTCTCAGAGAGGGGGGTACCCGGGGGGATCAGGCAATGGACGATATCCTGACGCAAAATGCGGTAGATTTGCTGATTAACGGGCTGTGTCGGATTGAGTTGGGTTTCGACGGTCATTCGCGCTTACTTTTTATGAGGTTAACCTGGGTACCATACCACTTATTCACCGCCGTTCCCATACCCGGCCCGCAGGCCGGGAGGAGAAAATTAACCTTCGCGGTGAACGCTCAGACCCGCGTAGGTCTGACTGACCGGCATCATTTCCAGAGTGTTGATGTTGACATGTTTTGGCAATGTGGCAACCCACCAGACCGCTTCGGTGACATCTTCAGGGGAGAGGGCGTTGGTGTTTTCGTAGGTTTTTCCGGCTTTGTTGTCATCGCCTTTGAAGCGAACGTTGGAGAATTCCGTGCCACCCACGAGGCCCGGTTCAAGGTTGGTCACACGGATCGCCGTGCCGTGCAGGTCAGTACGCAGGTTCAGACTGAACTGACGAACAAAGGCTTTGGTTGCGCCGTAAACGTTGCCGCCCGCGTAAGGCCAGCTTCCTGCGGTGGAACCCACATTGATGATATGACCACGATTACGTTCAACCATGCCAGGCAACACGGCGCGCGTCATGTAGACCAGCCCTTTGTTGTTGGTATCAATCATCGTTTCCCAGTCATCAATATTGGCTTTGTGCGCAGGCTCAAGTCCCAGCGCCAGGCCCGCGTTGTTCACCAGTACATCAATGTCCTGCCATTCTGCAGGAAGACTGGCGAGCATTTCTTCGATAGCCGCGCGGTTACGCACATCCACCTGCGCGGTGTAGAGGTTGTCGCCCAGTTCATCTTTCAGTTCTTGCAGACGTTCCTGACGGCGACCGGTAGCAATGACCTTATGCCCGTTTTGTAAGAAACGACGCGTAATACTCTCACCAAAACCCGCCGTTGCTCCGGTAACTAAAATAATCATCTCACTGTTCCTCAACGCTTTTTATGATGTATTACCATAGCATGCACGACAACTCAGGGTTAGCCCTGATATGTTGCAGTATTGTGCTTTCTTCATCATTTTATGTTGCCCGCCGCTGATGCGGGTAAGATTTTTTATGCAACCCGATGAATGCATTGCGATACGTTCAGCGCATGCCTAATCTGCTGTGACTAACCCTATCAGGAGTGGAACATGTTGGTAACAAATCCTTTCTTTGGCATCAGTGCGCTGCCGTATCAGGCTCCTCCCTTCGATCGCATTCATCAGGATCATTACCGACCGGCTTTTGATAAGGGGGTCGCGCAAAAACGCGCCGAGGTGCAAGCTATCGCGGAAAACGTGGAACCCGCGACGTTTGCCAATACTGTTCTTGCCCTGGAAGTGAGTGGAGAACTCCTGACGCGGGTGACCCAGGTCTTTTTTGCGATGACCTCTGCGCACACTAACGATTTTTTGCAGCAGCTTGATGAGGAATTTTCCACCGAGCTTGCGCAACTGGCGAACGATATTTACCTCAATGGGGCGTTATTTGCTCGCATTGATGCCGTGTGGCAAAACCGTCAAACCGCTGGACTTGATGCAGAATCGCTGCGGCTGGTCGAGGTGCTCTGGCAAAAATTTAAGCTGGCAGGGGCGACACTGAATGATGAAGATAAACAAGCCCTCAAGGCACTGAATACGGAAGCCGCAGGCCTCACCAGTCAGTTCAACCAACGTCTACTGGCCGCTGACAAAGCGGGTGGGCTGGTGGTGGATTATTTGCACCAGCTCGATGGGCTGAGCGAGGAAGCGATTGCTGCTGCGGCCTCTGCGGCAAAAGATAAAGGGTTGAAAGACCGCTGGCTGCTCACGTTGCTCAATACCACCCAACAGCCTTTACTCGCCTCACTGCGCGATCGGCAAACCCGTGAAAATCTGTTTCGTGCCAGCACCCAACGAACGTCTAAAAGCGACGCTAACGACACCCGCAGCATCGTGTTACGGCTGGCCGAATTGCGGGCGAAGCAGGCACAATTGTTGGGCTTCCCGGATTACGCCAGCTGGAAAATTGCCGATCAGATGGCAGGAACGCCGCAGGCTGCCTTCGAATTTATGCGCGGGATTGCGTTGGCTGCACGCTTCAGAGCGGAGCGAGAGCTGGCCGATATCCAGAAGGTTGTTGACGATCAGCAGGGTGGATTTACCGCGCAGGCATGGGACTGGTTGTGGTATGCCGAGCAGGTGCGACTGGCAAAATTTGATGTTGATGACGCGCAAATTGCGCCGTACTTTGCCCTCGACAATACCCTGATTGACGGTGTCTTCTACACCGCAACGCAACTGTTTGGCATTCGCTTTGTCGAGCGTTTCGACATTCCTGTTTACCATCCTGATGTGCGTGTCTGGGAAATTTTCGACGCCGATGGCAAAGGTATGGCGCTGTTCTATGGCGATTTCTTTGCCAGGGACTCGAAAAGCGGCGGTGCATGGATGGGCAATTTCGTGGAACAGTCCACTCTGGCTGACACCCTGCCGGTTATCTATAACGTCTGTAATTACCAGAAACCTGCCGACGGCCAGGCGGCGCTGCTCTCCTGGGACGATGTGGTAACACTGTTCCACGAATTTGGCCACACGCTGCACGGTCTGTTCGCCAGTCAGCGTTATGCGACGCTCTCGGGAACCAACACGCCGCGGGATTTTGTCGAATTTCCGTCACAAATCAATGAGCACTGGGCCAGCCATCCGGCGGTATTTACCCGATACGCTCGGCACTACCAGAGCGGTGAGCCAATGCCGGAAGCATTGCGCGATAAAATGCTGCGCAGTACTCAGTTCAATAAAGGCTACGACATGACCGAACTGCTCAGTGCCGCCCTGTTGGATATGAACTGGCACAGTTTGCGTGCGGATGAACAAATTGATGATGTGGATACCTTCGAAACCGAGGCCATTCACCGTGAATCACTCGACATGGATGCCGTCCCACCTCGCTATCGCAGCAGCTATTTTGCCCATATTTTCGGCGGCGGCTACGCGGCGGGGTATTACGCCTATCTGTGGACGCAGATGCTGGCGGATGATGGTTACCAGTGGTTTGTCGATAACGGTGGATTGACGCGTGAAAACGGGCAAAAATTCCGCGACGCGATTTTATCACGCGGGAACAGTACTGATTTAGCTGAACTTTATCGGCAGTGGCGCGGGCACGACCCGTTGATTGAACCGATGCTGGTGAATCGCGGATTGAGCGAATAGCACATTTCAGTGAACAAGGAAGCCGGGCAGATAATCCCGGCTTTTTGCTTTCTGCCGTCCACAATGCACCGTGAAAGAAAAAAATAGGATATATCTTCATATTGTGAATACTGACGTCACAAAACCATCAGAGCAATATGCTACAAAACGTTTCGCGCATTAATTAAAAGGTATTTTCAATGGGTAGCGAGCAAGAGATTTATGCAGCCATTAAGAAAGCGCTCAGCGAAGCTCCGCCGCGTGCAAAACTGGCAGAGATGCATTTACAGCTCATTAAATACGCCGATCAACTCAAGCACCTTCCACGGGACGAAATCTGCGACGGAATAGGGATTAATCAATCCTTCAGGACCGTGGTGGCAAAAATGTTCAAAATTGTCGATCGGCTGAAAGCGGCGGGGCTTGATACCAGGAAGATTTAAACGCTGTCTCAGTGAGGCAGTGAGCAGGTTGATGTTTTGCTTTAAATACCCATAGCGCATGATACATTTGATATAACCATAACGCTCTGGCACTGGCCGGAGCTTTTTCTTTTTAAACGCTTGCAAAGCAGGGCAGTCAACTCATGACAAATCACGCAGCGGAAAATATTCTGTCTATTTACGAGCGTCATGCCGACGCTTTTGCAACGCGCCGCGCGCGTACGTTGCAGGAGAAATCATGGTTGGATAAATTCGCGCAAAGACTGAAACCCTCAGCGACGATTCTGGATATCGGATGCGGTAATGGCCAGCCTATTGCTGAGTATTTCGTGCAACGTGGGTATACCCTCACCGGGGTTGATGGTGCCGCGGCCATGATTGGGCGAGCTCGGACGTCTTTCCCGCAACAGCGGTGGTTCCATCAGGATATGCGCCAGCTCCGGCTGGAAGAAACCTTTGATGGTTTGCTCGCCTGGGATAGTTTTTTTCACCTGAATCAGCAGGATCAGCGCGCCATGTTCCCGATATTTGCTGCTCATAGCCATAGTGGCAGTCTGCTCATGTTCACCAGCGGGCCCGATAATGGAATTGCAATGGGCGAATTTGAAGGTGAGCCATTATTTCATGCGAGCCTGTCTCCGGGTGAGTATCGTGCTTTGCTTAGTGACAATGGATTTGAAGTGATAGAGGTCGTGTTTGAAGATCCAGACTGTACCGGGCATTCGGTCTGGCTCAGTCAAAGAGGCTAGCTCGGTATTTTTCTCATACCAATGGCGGGTTTTTGTAACCTGTGCTGGACGTTGCCTTAAGCTGTGCTAAATTTTTTTCGGGCACTTTTGTGGAGAATCATGCTTATGAAATTCAATGACGAGCGCACGGGACTCATTGGATTAGCCATTGGCGCGGCGGTCATTGGGCTGGTATCGGCGGGTAAAGCCATTAACCGGGACAGCATCATTGAAGAGATCGAGCGTCAGGGCCGAAACCGGGGTGATGGCGTTGAAGATGAGGTCTTTACTGAAGCGGCCAGGCTGGTGATGAAAGGCAAATAGGTCGAGCGGACTTCGCTGAATGGCTTAATTTAACACGTCAGATGTTGAGAACTGTCACACATTGAACAAAGAGTGGGTCTGGACTGGGGTAACCCTCACGCCGTTTAGGATTCATTGAAGATGCGGTGGGTAGAGTGATTTTGATCCGCAAATCTCCTCACCGAAGCGGGATGGCGATAAGACCAAAACACAAATCTATCCATGCAAGCTTTTACCGTCAGTTCACTGGCGGTTTTTTTTCATCTGCAATACTGAAATGAACAAAAGCCCCTTACGTCTTCACGTAAGGGGCTTTCACTGCGGGGGATTATCGCCGTTCATTAGTCATCCCATTTATGGCTAAAATACGCAGCCAGAAATCCAGAAAATATGATGATTCCCAGTACTGCAATAAATACGTGCATATTTCCTAACATGATTACTCTCCCATTAATTAATTTTACCTTCCTCACTTACCTTAATCGTTGCCGCGATGGGAGAGAGATTACCTTATTGAATCTAAACAAACGCTGAATTAGGTGAATTATTTAGCGGTGAGGGTAAATTTTTGCCGAAACTGCCCGGGGGACAGGGCGTAATGCTGTTGAAAATGATGACGTAAGGACGCCGCATTATTAAATCCGCATTGCCCGGCAACCTGTTCCAGCCCTATTTTTGACTGAGTGAGTAATTCTCTGGCCCGATGTAAACGTTCCTGGAGAATCCATCGTGCGGGTGTCATGCCAGTCGATTCTTCAAAGCGTCGCAAAAAGGTGCGGGGGCTCATCCCCACACGAGCGGCCAGCGACGCTACCGTATGGCGGGCGGTCAGTTGTTGATGAAGATAATCAAATAATTTTCCCAGCGTCTGGCTCTCGCGAGAACGCGCGACGGGGCGAGTGACGTGCTGAGTCTGCATCCCATCACGGTGGGGCTGCACCACCAGCCTGCGGGCAACGTTGTTGGCAACCTCCCGACCAAAATCCTGCCGGACGATATGCAGGCATAAATCGATGCCCGCTGCACTGCCTGCCGAGGTCATTACGTTGCCTTCATCGTAATAGAGGGCATCCTCCAGCACCTCAATGTGCGGGAAAAGATGCTGTAGCTGTTCGGTATAGCGCCAGTGCGTCGTGGCTTTGCGACCATTGAGTAATCCTGCTGCGGCAAGGACAAAAACGCCTGAACAGATAGACACAATACGGCAACCGCGCTGATGTGCCTCTTGCAGGGCTTTGCATAACGCATCGGGTACCGGCGTGTGCGCACCACGCCACCCCGGCACCACAATCGTATCCGCCTCGGTTAAGCGCTCCAGCCCCCCATCCGTCATCACGCGGATCCCACCTGTTGCCTGTAGCGAACCTTCATCCGCGGCCGCAACGGCAAACCGGTACCAGTTCTCTCCCAGTTCGGGGCGAGGTAAGCCAAAAATTTCCACGGCAACGCCAAATTCAAACGTACACAAGCCGTCATAGGCGAGGGCAACAACCTGATGGGGAGAACGGGGGGATCCTGAAATTGTCATTATTTTGCGGTTTTCTGTCATAACGCTATGCAGTCAGCGGTTGGGGTATTCATTACAGTAGAGTTAACACAAACACGGAGAAAACACGATGAGCACGGTAACTGACTTTCCAGCTGCATCACCAGAAGAAGCCGTTGGCCATTTTATGCGCCGCCTGAGCGTCGAGACAGATTGTGCCGATGTGCATTATGCCCTTAATAATGAAGAACAGGATTTCGTCCTGCTTCACGTGGTAGGGAGCGCTGAAGCCTTTGCCCGCAGGCATGTGCCTGGTGCATTACATCTTCCGCACCGGGAAATGACCCCGGCACGCATGGCCGAGTGGCCAAACGAGACGGTATTTGTTGTTTACTGCGCGGGTCCCCACTGTAACGGTGCGGACAGAGCGGCGCTTAAGCTGGCCCGAATGGGGCTGGCGGTCAAAATCATGATCGGTGGCCTAACCGGTTGGGAGGATGAAGGCTTCACCTTTGCCGCAACATGAAAATAATTCACGTGGGCTGAGGAATTCTCATTTGCGCGCCAGGAGGGATTATGGCATTTTGTTTGGACATTTAGCCATCCAGATGGCTAAAAATTCAAATAATGAACTATCACGTCAGGCAACTATCTTGCCTGCCGCGCAAGGAGAACACCATGCAACGCCAACAGGCCCCGTATCGCGCAGACGTCGTCGGCAGCTTTTTACGCCCCGACAGCATCAAACTCGCCCGCCAGCAATTTGCTCAGGGCGATATCAGCGCTGCACAACTGCGTGCGGTAGAAGATGCCGCCATCAAAGAGGTGGTACAGGCGCAGTGCGAGTGTGGATTGCATGTGGTCACCGACGGCGAATTTCGTCGTGCCTGGTGGCATTTTGACTTCTTTGATGGGCTGCAAGGCGTTGAACGTTATGAATCTGAGCAGGGTATTCAGTTCAATGGCGTGCAAACCAAAGCGCACAGCGTTCGCGTAACCGGCAAACTGGGCTTCGGTACGCACCCAATGCTGGAAGATTTCCGTTACCTGAAAAGCATCAGTGGCAATGCACAGCCGAAGATGACCATCCCAAGCCCGAGCGTGCTGCACTTCCGCGGTGGTCGTAAAGGCATAGATGCTGACGTTTACCCGGATCTGGCGGAGTACTTTGACGATCTGGCCACCACCTGGCGCGATGCAATCCATGCGTTTTATGAAGCCGGTTGTCGTTATCTGCAACTCGACGATACCGTCTGGGCCTACCTCTGTTCAGACGATCAGCGCCGCCAGATTTCTGAGCGTGGTGAAGATGCAGATGAGCTGGCACGCATATATGCCCGGGTATTGAACAAAGCGCTGGAAGGCAAGCCGGAAGACCTCACCATCGGGCTGCACGTCTGTCGCGGTAACTTCCGCTCGACCTGGATTTCAGAAGGCGGGTATGAGCCGGTTGCAGAAGTGCTGTTTGGCAGCGTCAACGTCGACGCCTTTTTCCTTGAGTATGACAACGATCGCTCCGGCGATTTTGCCCCGCTGCGCTTTGTGCGTCCGGGCAAACAGCAGGTGGTGCTGGGGCTGATCACCACCAAGAACGGCGAGCTGGAAAACCCGGAAGGCATCAAGGCCCGCCTGGAAGAAGCCGCGAAGTATGTGGATCTCAGTCAAATCTGCCTCAGCCCGCAATGTGGTTTTGCCTCTACGGAAGAGGGCAATTCCCTGACACCTGCGCAACAATGGGATAAAGTACGCCTCGTGACCCAAATTGCTGAGCAGGTCTGGTAAGCCAGACGGGCTAACGCATTCCATTTTTTTAAACGGACAGGTGGGGAAGCCCGCCTGTCCGTTTTGTCGTTCTCTCGTCACGGTGGACAAAAACAGAATAAGGACCGCAGGTGAAACAAATAAACGGCCAGGTCGGGAGTGTGCAGTGACTCCTCGGCGCGCTCTCCATTCAGCATCATTTCGCAACCTCTTTTCTGCCCGTTTACTCACCGTTCTGGGTAACGGCATCGCGCCGATTGCGCTGGCCTTTGCGGTCCTGGATATTGGCGGATCTGCTGCCGATCTGGGCATCGTGGTCGCCGCTCGCTCACTGTTTAATGTGGCATTTTTGCTGCTGGGAGGGGTACTGGCGGATCGTTATTCGCGCAGTCGGGTTATGGTCTCCTCTTCACTTGCCGCTGCGATTACGCAGGGCGTCGTGGCCTGGATAGTACTGGATGGCAGCGCAACGATCCCCTTATTAGCCATCCTTGGCGCATTAAACGGTGCCGCAGCCGGTATTGCACTGCCTGCCTCTTCCGCCATGGTGCCGCAGACGGTGTCGTTGCATAACCTGCGTGAAGCCAACGCGCTCATTCAGTTAGGGGTATACGGCGGGACGGTGATTGGCGCCTCCATGGGAGGATTACTGACCAGTGCCATCGGTCCGGGATGGGGACTGGCGATAGATGCCCTGGGTTTCGCTGCTGCTGCACCGCTCTATCAGCGAATTCGGGTGAACGCGATGCAGACGGAAAAATCGACGTCCAACATTTTGCAGGACCTGCGCGAAGGCTGGAAAGAGTTTATCGCCCGCAGTTGGGTCTGGGCGATAGTGGCACAGTTCACCATTATTAATGCAGCATTCAGCGGCGTGGTGATGGTGCTTGGTCCGATAGTGGCAGACAACACCTTTGGCCGCACCGGGTGGGGGTTTATCGTTGCCGCACAAAGCATTGGTCTTATTGTTGGTTCACTGATTGCGCTGCGCTGGCGGCCTCGTCGCGATCTGTTCGTGGGCGTTATTCTGGTCGGGTTATGCGCCATTCCGATGGTCATACTGGGCTTTTATCCGTCCACGCCGCTTTTAATGGTGGCCTTTTTCATGGCGGGCCTAGGCTTCGGTCAGTTTGGCGTGGTCTGGGCACAATCACTGCAAACCCATATCCCCGCACAAAAACTGGCGCGGGTATACGCTTACGATGCGATGGGATCGTTTATCGCGATCCCGGTAGGGGAAATTGCCGCCGGGCCACTGGCATTACAGTTTGGTAGCCCGACGGTACTGCTGGCCTGCGCCAGTGCGGTGGTGCTGGCAACCCTGGTGACGAGCTGGACGCCCTCTATTCGCCAGCTTGATAACCGGGCCCCGTTGCGCACCCATTCCTAAACCGGTTCGCTTTTGCTCATCTGCAACGGACCCAACGGTTTTGCCTGGATGCCGCGAACCATCGCAAGCCAGGCAAAAAAGGTCACCATAATGAGGATGGCAAACAGCGACCAACCAGGCATTGACGACAAAATTATCCCGGTCATCATCGGGTTCATTGCTGCCCCTAACCAGCCCAGCGCCTGGGCGGAAAAGTAGCTCGCTTTCATACCCGGTGGGGCAATATTGTCGATGAGCATGTATTCGCCCGGCGCATAGATAATCTCACCGACGGTAAACACAGCGGCCGATAACCCCCAGAACCACAGATTGCCACCCGAAAGCATAAACCCGACCAGACCCAGCATAAAACAGACCGTCCCTGCACCCATTAACGGGCGCAGGTTGGTCGCGCTCAATCGCCGGCCCACTGCATACTGAAGCGTCACCACCATCGCGGCGTTAACCGGGAGAACAACGGCGACCACTTTCTCAGCAAACGCATTGTCTGCCACCGACATCAGATACTGGGAAATACAGGACGCAAAAGAGCCGGCAACAAAAGAGGCAAGGAAACCGGAAAAGGTGAACCAGCGCAGCGCACGATCCTTTAACAACACCGATGGCGACCAGGCCACGCTGTTATCTTCGTTCGCATTGACGGTGATACGCTGGACGAACATCTGAATCACCACCACCGGAATAGCAGAGCAGGTGGCCGCCAGCAAAAAGGGCAGATTCAGGTTATACATCACCAACAGCGTGCCCAGCGGTGGGCCCACCGTCCAGCCGATGTTGATGACGCTGTAGTTAAGCGAGAAAATTTTTGCCTTGGCCGTCGCGCCCAGCGTGTCAGAAAAATAGGCTTTCAGTACCGTCGAGAAAACGGAATAAGCGCAGTTAATGATGGCGAAAAAGAGGACGACTAACCCGGCGTGATCCACGGCCGGAATGGCCGCAAAGCCAAGTAAAAAAGCGGACACCGCCAGTAGCATATAGCGTTTTTTATCGAATTTATCCGCAAGAATGCCAAAGCCTAAGCTGAACACCACGCCAATTGTCAGGGCGACAGTCAAGGCATAGCCCACCTGTTCCACACTCATACCATACTGGCGATTGAGGTAGATGGTCATGAAAGGCAGCGTTGCGCCGCGGCCAATGGTTAAAAGTAAAGAAGACGCCAGTAATGCGGCGATGGACCGCTGTTGTGATGAGATCATTTTCCTGCCCGACATGCTTGTTGTTATATTTTTTTGTGATGACTAACAGCAATATCATGCATAAAGCGTGATGTACACCGGTTGATTTGTTGGCAAATGCCAAAACTGACCTGCCAAAATTAATGATCTGTCTCTGGACTGATTTTTGCGTTAACGTAAATTCTTTACAAAAATTGAACAAAGACAGGGGCGATGAATGACGCGTAAAGATGGGTTGCTGGCACTGTTAGTGGTCGTGGTATGGGGCCTGAATTTTGTGGTGATCAAAATTGGTCTGCATAACATGCCGCCCTTGTTGCTGGCCGGTCTGCGTTTCGTGCTGGTGGCGTTTCCGGCGCTGCTTTTCGTTGCGCGCCCAAAAGTGCCCCTGACCTTATTGCTCGGTTATGGTCTGACCATCAGCTTCGGGCAATTTGCTTTCTTGTTTACTGCCATCAAATTTGGCATGCCGGCGGGTCTGGCCTCCCTGGTGCTGCAGGCGCAGGCTTTCTTCACCATCGTGCTGGGTGTCGGCGTATTTGGCGAGCGTTTACAGGCGAAGCAGGTGGCAGGCATCACCCTGGCGATTATCGGCGTGCTGGTGTTGATTGAATCGAGCCTCAACGGTCAGCATGTTCCACTGCTGGGCTTCCTGCTTACCTTGTCGGGCGCATTTTGCTGGGCCTGTGGCAACATCTTCAATAAAAAAATCATGCAGCATACGTCGCGTCCGGCAGTGATGTCGCTGGTGGTCTGGAGCGCGCTCATTCCGATTATTCCTTTTATGGTGGCCTCGCTGATTTTCGATGGCCCGGCGTTAATGCTGCAAAGCCTCGTCTCCATCGACCTGACGACAATTTTATCGCTGGTGTATTTGTCGTTGTTTGCCACCATTATTGGTTATGGCATCTGGGGGGCGTTGATGGGCCGTTATGAAACCTGGCGTGTTGCGCCTTTGTCACTGTTGGTGCCTGTAGTGGGTTTGGCTAGCGCCGCATTGCTGCTGGGTGAATCCATGACGCTTCTGCAACTCGCCGGGGCGGTGCTGATTATGGCGGGATTATATATCAACGTGTTTGGCTTACGATTCCGTCGGCAGGTCGCGGTCAAACCATAAAAAAAGCCCCGCAGGTGCGGGGCGAATACGGTCAGGTGCGCGTGTTGTAATAAGGCACGCCTAACTCGTCGGATTTATCACTGCCTGCACCCATATGATTGAAGTCGAACGGTGACTGGTCGTGGGCAGTGGGCATCACCATCACATCACGAATGTTCTGTTGTGCGGGGTGAGCGAATTGCTCCGCATAACTCTGGCCAGAAAACAGCACCATGAGGGTGATGGCGGCACAGGTAATACGTTTCATGATTTCCTCGATACGTCTTAAAACAGGCGAATTAGTAACTACAGTTATTGATGGGGAACAAATACCGGTTCTCACCGGGAATGTTGGTGACACGATACTTATGCGGCGGTACGTCAAAGTAGTTTTTGAACGTCCGGGTCAGGGTTTGTTGCGATTCAAACCCATAGCGCTCCGCAAGATACAGGATCGGTTCATTACTTTCTTTCAATTTTTGTGCGATTTCGGTCAGCTTACGGCTGCGGATGTATTGACCGAGCGAATGGCCGGTTTCTTTTTTAAACATCCGTTGCAGGTGCCATTTCGAATAACCCGAACGTTCTGAGACGCGCTCAAGCGACATCGGAGATTCCAGGTTCTCTTCAATCCAGCCTAAAATGCTATGAATAGTGATGGCGTCAGTATTGCGTCTGGACATCGTCATACCTCGTTGTTTTACGGCAAGACTTTCTTGAGCAAATACTCAAGCGTTGCCACTTCGTCTGCCGATAAGTTTTTTGTTAGTTCCTGGTGCAGGTCTTGCCCTACTAATTGGTGACATTGCTCAATCAACGCCTTGCCCTCGGTGGTTAACTGCACAAGGACGCCGCGCTTATCGTGTGGATTCGGGTGACGTTCAATCCAGCCTTTACAGACGAGCCTGTCCAGCATGCGCGTCAAAGCGCCCAAATCGACCGATAACACTTTTTTTAATTCGACCGGCGTGATGCACACCTGGCAGCGGATAGAGCAAAGCACCTTAAATTGCGTTGCCGTGATATCGAACGGAGACAGGTAGTCATTCAGTAAACGGTCTTTTTTCTGGTTAACCATATGGATCAAGCGACCAAGTGGAATGATTTCGTTAAACAGATCACTTGTGCTTTTCACAATGGTTGCCCCGGCAAGTAGATTAATCACGGTAGATATTATTGCTCAGGCAAGTATAAGTCAACTGAATGAATTAGCTTATGCCACGAATTGCTAAAGCAGCATAAAGGGCGCGCTTTAAGCGCACTATGCGGCTGAATTTCAACAGGAAAAGTATCCCTACGTAAAGCAATGTGAAGGGGCGCGGCGATAACGATATACTTCCCGCTACGATGGACTCTGCCGGAGAATGCAGCAAATGATGGATCTTTTTAAAGCAATTGGACTGGGGCTGGTGGTCTTGCTGCCACTGGCGAACCCGTTAACCACCGTGGCGCTGTTTCTGGGGCTTGCCGGGAACATGAACAGCACCCAACGCAACCAGCAGTCGAAAATGGCGTCGATCTATGTCTTCGCTATTATGATGGTGGCTTACTATGCCGGCCAGGTGGTGATGAACACCTTCGGCATCTCCATCCCCGGCCTGCGGATCGCAGGTGGCCTGATTGTGGCCTTTATCGGTTTTCGCATGCTGTTCCCACCGCAAAAAGCGCATGAAGCGCCTGAAGTGAAAACGAAGTCGGAAGAGCTGGAAGAAGAGCCTACGGCAAATATTGCCTTCGTGCCGCTGGCGATGCCGAGCACGGCAGGGCCCGGAACTATCGCGATGATCATCAGTTCTGCCGCCACGGTTCGCGATGGCAGCACCTTCCCTGAGTGGGTGGTATGGGTCGCGCCACCGCTGATTTTCGCTGCCGTTTCGCTGATTTTATGGGCAAGTTTGCGCAGTTCCGGTGCCATTATGCGTCTGGTGGGCAAGGGGGGGATTGAAGCCATTTCCCGTCTGATGGGCTTTCTGCTGGTCTGCATGGGCGTGCAGTTTATCATTAATGGCGTGCTGGAAATTATCACCCACTTCCCGGCGACACATTGATGGTGAGGAACGCTGGCATGCAGGTGATGAAAGAGGGGGTTTCGGGAAGGTAAGTCAGGCCAGATGAGCTGGCTACGCCGTCATCCCGCAAGTGAGGCAGGATGACGGCGTAACAGATTACATATGATGTGGCTGCTGGTTATCTTCAAGCGACACCGGCCAGCGACGGAAAATAATCACCGACCATACCAGCGCCGCAACGGCGGGAATGGCGCCGGCGTAGCCAATTGCCGACATCGACCACTGCAGGCTAATCTGATTCCCCACCAGCGCACCGGCACCGATGCCGATATTGAAAATCCCCGAGAACAGCGCCATCGCAACGTCGGTGGCATCCGGTGCCAGCGCCAGCACTTTTACCTGCATGCCAAGACCAATAATCATAATGGCCACGCCCCAGAACAGACTCAGCATGATGAGATGTTGTTCGCTGTCTGCGGCAGAGCGCAACAGCAACAGCGAAAGCACCAGCAGGCCGATTGCTCCGCTGATCAGCAATGAAGCATGTTTATTGCCGAGCTTGCCAAACAGAATGCTGCCCACAATGCCCGCACCGCCGAGAATCAGCAACAGCACCGTGGCGAAGTTACCGCTGAAACCGGCGACATCACGCACAAAGGGTTCAATGTAGCTGTAAGCCGTGTAATGCGCGGTCACGACGACAACCGTCAGCAGATAAATACTGAGCAGCGCCGGACGGCGAAAAAGGGCCGGCAGACTGCGCAGGGAACCGGAATGCTCGCTCGGCAGCGAAGGCAGCAGTTTGACGAGGCAGACCAGAGTCACCAGCGCGCCAAATCCGATGGCGAAGAAGGTGGTGCGCCAGCCAAAGTACTGCCCGACAACACGGCCAATCGGGATGCCAAGTACCATTGCCAGGGCGGTGCCGGTAGCAATCAGGCTCAGCGCCTGTGCACGTTTTCCTGCCGGTGCAAGGCGAATGGCCAGCGATGCCGTAATCGACCAGAAAATGGCATGCGCAAAGGCGATGCCAATACGGCTTATGACCAGAATCTCGAAATTCCACGCCAGGAATGAGAGCACATGACTGGCGATAAACAGGACGAAGAGGGCAATCAGCAGCTTGCGTCGCTCAACCTTACTGGTGAGCAGCATAAAGGGCAGCGACATCAAGGCCACGACCCAGGCATAGATGGTCAACATGATCCCCACCTGCGGCGTTTCCATATTGAAACTTTGCGCAATGTCCGACAGCAGCCCCACCGGCACGAATTCGGTGGTATTAAAAATGAACGCAGCAACGGCAAGCGTAACGACTCGCAGCCACGCGACTTTTCGTGAAACTATTTGTGTTGTCATAGTGTTTTGGGATTCGTAGCAGGAGAAGGAGTTGCGATGATCTTAAATCCATTTCTGCTCAAAATACAAACTTTTTGTGACGAAGATCTCAATTTCTATCGGATATGAACAATGACGTATGAATGTGATAAAACTAGGGAGGAAAAACAAAAGGAAAACAAAAGGAAACGCTATGCACACAATCGACTTTTACATGGTAGATGCTTTTAGTGACCGCACCTTTGGCGGTAACGCCGCCGCCGTCTGCCCGCTGACCGAATGGCTGTCTGACGCGCAACTGCTTAAGATGGCACAACAGCATAACCAATCTGAGACAGCGTTTTTTGTCCGCAATGACACTGGCTACGAACTGCGTTGGTTTACCACGCAATATGAAATCAACCTGTGCGGCCACGCCACGCTCGCCGCCGCGCATGTGATATTTGAATATCTCGACTTCCCGGATACCCAGATTCACTTCGATACCCGTTTTGTGGGCTCTCTCACCGTCACCCGTAACGGCGACTGGCTGACCCTCGATTTTCCGGCCTGGCAGACCGAAACGGTGGATGCACCGCCAGCATTGCTTTTCGAGACCCTGGGCATCAGTAGCGCCAAAGAGGTACGCGAGGCGCGTGATTACCTCGTCGTGCTGGAAAACCAGCAGCAGGTGGAGGCCATCACGCCAGACATTGCGGGCATGATCCCATTGGGTAAGATGGTCTGTATCACCGCCCCAGGGGACGATGACGATTTCGTCAGCCGTTTCTTCTGCCCGGGCGAGTCAGTGCCGGAAGATCCGGTGACGGGGTCCACGCACAGCATGTTGATTCCTTACTGGGGCGAGAAACTGGGTAAAAATGTGATGCAGGCTCGTCAGGTCTCTGCGCGTGGTGGTGATTTGCGCTGTGAATGGCGTGGCGACAGGGTGCTGATCGGCGGCCAGGCCACGACCTATTTGATGGGTAAGGTGTATCTGCGGGATTGATTTTTGCCGTATGGAGACTGACACTTTATCCGGCCTTCAGATTTTATCCTTCTTCCTGTGAGAGAGGGCCGGGGTAGGCGGCACCGGGGTTTGTTACGTTTACTGCCAGACTGGCTGAACCAGCAAAGGGGCGCGCTTTTCCCCCTCGCCCCACCGGGGAGAGGGCCGGGGTGAGGGGAACAGGCGGCACCGAGGTGTGTTCCGTTCACTTCCAGACCTGCTGAACATACTAAATCTGTCACCCGTGAACGTGCAAAGGGGGCCACCGCGGCCCCCTTTGCAATCCCCGCGGCCCCGCACGGAAACCGGTGCTGCGCACTGCGCTCGCCTCCCGGCCCTCAGCCTGCGGCCGGTTTGACTCGCCGTCCTGGCTCGACAAACCTCTGCCCGCCCTCCCTGGCGGCCAGACCTTGTCTTCCGGCCTCCGGCTCGCCGGTTTCAGCGGGGACACAACACCCTCGCTGTAAGTCCGGAATCAAATGAAAAAAAGAGTAGCTTCAGGATCTCCAACAAACAGCGAAATCGTTTTATCTTCAGCGCAGTTTCTTGCAGCGAGGGTTTTCTGATCCGGCTGAAAATCGATGCGGTGTTGACGGCTGGCCGGGGCCGCCCGCAGAGAGGCGGCGACGAGCCTCCCTTGCACGTAAAGTGAACGGAACATTCCGCTGTTCTGGCATGTTCACCTCAATACTGAGCACCCGCTCTGGTGGCTTTCATTTCAACGATGCCCCCCCACACATCACCAACTCCTGACCGGTGATTGCCGCCGCATCCGCCGACAGCACAAACCCCACCAGTGCCGCCACTTCACGAGGTTCAATCAATCGCCCGATAGGGGGTATGTTGGGTGGGGAACTCGACCGCCCCGGTGCGTTTAACATCGGCGTTTGTGTAGCACCTGGCGCAACCACATTCGCTGTAATGCCCCGAGGGGCAAGTTCCGCCGCCCAACTGCGTACCATGCCAACGAGTGCCGCTTTAGTCGCCACGTACTGAGAGCGATCCGCCGCGCCACGGGAGGTGCGGCTGCCGATAATCACAATGCGGCCGCCATGTGACATCTGCGGGGCAAAATGATTGACCAGGGTTTCAGCGGCCAGCACATGCAGTTGCCAGAGCTGCTGACTGACATCCGCAGTTAACTTACCCAATGGCGCGGCGGCCATCATACCCGCGGCGTGGATCACCGCGTCCGGTACTGGCAGCGTGGTCAGCGTATCAGCCAGAGCGACACTGTCGCTCAAATCCACACACACGCTCTCAAACGCAGGCGCGTCACGCACTACCTTTGAGCGACTGAGCCCCGTCACCCGCCAGCCTTGCTCAAGCAACCTGCTGACAATCGCTTCACCAATCCCCGAACTGGCCCCGGTAACAACCGCATGTGGCATCTCTACACCTCCAGTAACGTGCGTGGGACTTTGAACACTGCTTTACGCACAACTAATGGCTCGACGGCGGCACACAACGCCTGATGTGGCTCGCCTGGTAAAAAAACCGCAAAGTCACCCGCCTGCAACAGGATGTTGACCGGCAGTTGCGCCGTGGTGGTGATAAACAGATCCGGCTTACGCTCTTCGTCCGTTATCAGTGGCTCGAACTGTGAACCGGCATAGATAATCTCTTCCCCTTCCAGCATGACCTGAATATCTGCCCATTGGTGGTGATACTCGGTATGGCGCTGTTCGCGATACTGCGTACTGGCCGGACCCACAGTGCAGAACCACGGCGCGCCCGGTAACTGAAAGCGTCCGTCGTCCCGCGCCTGCAATGCTGCCAGATCACACTCTGGCAGGTCGAGAATGGCACGTAACGCGCGGGGTAACCCTGCCAGCGGCAGGGCGTTGAGGTGTCCCAGAATCATCGGTTACTCCTTTACCCACTCAGGTGAGACGCGCACGTATTTGATCGCCTGGCGGAAGTAAGTGTAAGCAATGTGCAGCGTGCCGTCGGCGCTCTGCTTAATGCTTGGATAAGAGAACTCACGGTTGAGTTTTTCCTGCGAGTTGTTGGTCATGCAGTAGCCATCGCCTTCATCAAGGTGACGCTGCCACGGCCAGCTTTTGCCGCCATCCGGGGAGATCGCCACGGTCATTGGCGCTCTTGGTGCCCCCCAGAAGGCGCTGGGGCCACTGGTAACGTCCGGCTCTTTACGCCCGTCGCCGTCGTCAATTTCGTCGTACAACGACGCACGGCGTTCCCGCGCACCGGCTGCGCTCATAAAGTTGAAGACCAGCGCCAGATTGCCGTCCGCCAGGGTCGTTACCTGAATAGACGAGTTGTTATTGGGCAGGGTAGTCGGCTCTGGCACCGACCAGCTTTCACCGCCATCGGTGGACTGGCTGTAATAAATGTTGTCGGCCCAGCGACTGCGGAACAGGGCCACCAGGTTGCCATCCCTGAGCGCGGTGATGTTCATATGCACACAGCCCAGGCTCTCCGGCACCTCCACATCACGCCAGGTTTTCCCCTTATCTGAGGAGATTTTCACCGCGCTGATGTCATCATTGCCGACCCATTTCTCACCCGGTTGGGTGCGGCAGTAAAAGACCGGTAGCAGCCAGTTGCCGTTTTCCAGCACGGTGACCGGCTGGCGAATAAAGGTGCCGGGTTTGTCCAGCAGGGTGGCAATTTCGCCCCAGCTCTGGCCCAGATCCTGAGACTGGCGAAAACGCACAATCGCTGTATCCTGGTTGCCGGACAGCTGCGCGGTCCACATCAGCCACAACACGTTATCCGGAGCGAGGAACAACACCGGATTTTGCTCAGAACGGGTTGGATCGTCAGACAACTTCACGGCGTCGCTCCAGCGGTCACTGCCCGGCGTGAGGCGCGAACCCCACACCGAAATATCCGCCACGCCTTCCTGCGTACCGCCAAACCAGACGCACATCAGCGAGCCATCAGGCAGCGGCAGAATGTTGGCCGCATGGTTTTGCGGGCAGGGTGACGGCAGCATGGCACTCAGTACCTGAGCATCCTCCTGCTGACGAATGACACCATCACGATTAACGGTAACGGACATATTAAACTCCACTATTTTGAACGGATGTTGGCGCTTTTGCGGTCTCTTTATGGGGGATCAGGCGGTCAAGCATCATGATCACCGCAGGCGTAATCAGCGCGATATACATATTGTTAATACCAAACGGGTCACCCAACAGGTACCAGACGGAGGTCACCACACAGGCACCAATCAGACCGGCATTCGCACCGCGGGTGCTTTTAAAGAACGGCGCGTAGAAAGCGATAACGGCGACAACGGTAATGGACAGGCGAATCGCACGCGTAAAGAAGGAGAGCTTCAGCACTTCCGGTACCAGCAGCACGAAAATCAGCGGCAGGAAACCAATGAACAGTGACAACCAACGCGTTGCCTTGAACTCTTGCTCCGGCGTTGGGTTACGGTAAGGGACGTAGAAATCTTTGACTACCAGCGAGGCGATAGCCAGCGCAACGGTACTAACGCTCACGAAAATAGAGGCAACAAGTGACGTTGTCACAAGTCCGGCAATCCAGGGATTCATGTCCTGCAGGAAAATAGGCATGGCGTACAGGCTGTTGATTTCCGGGTGCAGGTATTTGGCTGCCACCCCAATCACTGCGATAGCCAGCGAAATCGGCAGGCAGAACCAGAAAGCGATCCAGGTTGAGCGCTTCGCCGTTTTCACATCTTTGGTTGAACAAATGGCCTGAATAACAAACTGGGTGCAGAAAATTGAACCAATCGTACCAATTAGCCACGCGAAGATGGTGCTCGGGCCGAAATTACCGTCCCAGGTCCAGTAGAAGTGCGGCATCTCTCTGATCATCGGGGTAAAACCGTCGGTTTTGTACAGGGCGAAGCCCATGATGACCAGAATACCGAAATATTTCAGCGCACTGTGCAGCAGGGTGACCCAGGCCACACCCTTCATACCGCCATACGCAAAATAGAACGTACTGACGATAGCAGTAATGAAGGCGGCAACCGGCAGGCTCACTTTCAGTACGGTGGCAATCGCCGCCGCACCACTGACGTAGTTGCCTACGTTAACCAGCAGCAGGGCGTAAATCATAATGATAGAGATGATATTTTTGGTGCTGTTGCCGTATTTCTCGGCAATCGCACCTGAAATGGTAATTTTCCCGGTGTTATAGATGCGCTTAACCAGCAACAGACCAAACAATGGGAAGCCAATTGCCGCACCCAGTACGGACCAGGACGCAGCAATTCCGCCTTCGAATGCGGCCTGCGCGGTACCAATGGTGGATTTTGCACCGATGTACTCAGACATTAATAAAATCCCCACCAGGAAGGCTGGCATGGCACGGGAGCCTTCCATAAAATCGCCGGAGTTTTTACTGCGTAAACGGAACGTAAGCCAGGTGGTAAAGACGATATAGGCAATCACTATACCGACGATGATTAGGGTATCTTGTGAAGTAAAAGTGTTCATCTTTGCCTCTCTTCAGGGCGTGTGAATTCTGGGCACCTGAGGTGCCCTATGTAAGGTAACGATTAAAAAAATGCGCCTTAGTGCAGGTACTGGGTCACTATCTGGCGAATTTGTTGTTGTTGTTCTTCGCTAAACGTGACGGCGTAACGGCTGGCACCAACGTCATAGCCCATGAGTTGCAAGGCTTTTTTGACGGCTGCGGGTGAGAACCCGACGCTGTACAGGTCGGTACGCAGGCCGGTGACATTGTCCTGCGCCAGGCGGGACCCCTCGATATCACCCGCTTTGAAGCGCGCCCAGATGGCGTTGATCTCCCTCGGCGCCACGTTGGCAAGACCCGAGATGCAGGCCGAGCAACCATCAACAAAGCCTTTATGAATTAACGAATCCGGCCCATTTAGCACATTGAAGTTGTCGATATCTTTCACGGCGTTCAGATAACCGCTCAGGCTTTCATAGCTGCCTGCGCTGTCCTTAATGCCGATGATGTTCGGGTGTGAGGCCAGGGTGCGAACGGTTTGGGGTTCAAGGGTGTTCCCGGTGCGGGCAGGAATGTTGTAGAGAAATACCGGTACGCTGAGGGCATCCGCAACGGCGGTATAATGGCTGATTAATTCGTTTTGTTTTAATGGCACAAAATAGGGGGTGATAACCGACACCGCATCGACACCCCGTTTTTCAATCTGTTTTCCCAGACGAATAGTTTCGCGTGTCGATATTTCACCAATGTGCGCAACGACGTTGGCGCGCCCCTGGACATGCTGCACGCAGGTTTCGGTAACGGCAATTTTCTCCTGCTCGTTCAGCACGAAGAATTCACCGTTAGTGCCGCCGCAGAAAATGCCGTTTCCGGCGTCGAGCTGGCGATCGACCTGTTGTTTTAGCGACGCAAGATGCAGTGCACCTTCCTCATCAAAAGGCGTGACGATCGCCGTCAACACGCCCTCAATTTTCTTGTTCATTACACGCTCTCCTTGAATCAATATTTAAACAGTGTCTGGTAAATCGCCTGCACGTCGCCATGGTTCACGGCGCAGGGCGCGTTATTCATTAAGCGTTTGACGTTCAGCGCGGCGTCGGCGAGAGACGGGATATCGGCGCGCGGCACGCCCAGGCTTTCCAGGTTGTCCGGAAGGTTGAGGCGCTTAACTAAATCGGCAAAGAACTGCACCAGCGCGTGGGATTTCTCTTCGTCATTCAGCGAGGTATCCGCACCGGGCACCAGGTCCCAGACCTGTGCAAACTTCGCCACCGCATGCGGGCGAACCACTTTCATGCACGGTGCCAGCAGGATGGCGTTGGCTACGCCATGCGGCAGGTGATATTTCCCGCCGAGCGGATAAGAGAGCGCGTGCACCAGATGCGTGCCCGCATGGGTAATCGCTGCGCCGCCGTAGTAAGAGGCCCACAGCATTTCCAGACGGGCCACCAGGTTATGGGGCTCATTTACCGCGGTTTCGATGTTGTGCAACAGCTTGCGCAGGCCGGTCAGGGCAACGTTGTCGCTTACCGGGTTGGCGATGGTGGCGGTGAAGCACTCAATCAGGTGGCACAGGGCATCAATGCCGGTGGAAGAAGCAATATGCGCAGGCATGCTGGTGGTCAGCTCCGGCAGCAATGCCACGTAATCCGGTAACAGTACCGGTGAGATGATGCCAATTTTGGTGTCCTGCTCGGGGATCGCCAGAATCGCGTTTGGCGTGGCCTCTGAACCGGTTCCGGCGGTCGCAGGGATCAGTAACGAGGCGATACGTGCCACGGGTTTTACGCCATCAAGCAGGGCGTCAAGGCCCGGTGACTGCGGGTGGTGCAGAACGGACAGCAGTTTGGTGACATCCAGCACGCTTCCGCCGCCTATTCCTACGATCAGATCAAAGGCGCTCGCCGGAGCAGTCGCCATAATCTTCGCCACGTCATGTTGGCTCGGCTCGGGTGGAACAGTGTCGATAATCTCTACATGACGACCCTCTGCGGCCAGCAGGGCGAGGATCTGCTGGGTCGCAGCAAGTTTAATGACATTGCTGTCGCTCACCAGTAAGAGGTTTTTTCTGCCTGTCAGCAACGGTGCCAGTGAGGGGATGGCACCCGCGCCGCTGATAAGCGTGCTGTTAATCGTAACCACAACGTTCTCCTATCTTTTTATGTGGTGATTGAAATCAATCATAAAAATTCAACCACGGTCACTGTATGGCCTAAATTTATAATTTATTCGCAAATTAAATAAGTTGATCTTGCTCACATATAATCAATCATGATTGAATATAATCATATCCAGTTGAGATAACCCGGAGTGGGGATGAACACACAAAACGCAGAACACAACATTGTGATGCTGGCCGATGACTTTACCGGCGCGAACGATGCAGGCGTGAGCCTGGCGCAGGCGGGGATAGGTGTCGAAGTGGTACTGGACGAAACCACCTTCAGTCATGCCCAGGCGCGCATCTTCAATACCGACAGCCGGGCGCTGCCCGCACACGTTGCCGCTGAACGGGTTGCGGTGCTGACGGAAAGGGTGTTGCGTCAAAACGCGCCTGACTGGCTGGTAAAGAAGATTGACTCCACGCTGCGGGGCAATCCAGGGGCTGAAGTGGCGGCGATGCAGCAGGTATTGGGTGCCGCGGCGGTCATTATTGCGCCTGCATTCCCGGCGGCGGGGCGCGTCACCCGTAGCGGGAAGTGCTATGTCAGTGGCGTACTGCTGACGGAAACCGAATTCGCCAGCGATCCCAAAACGCCTGTCACGCATGCCGACGTTGGGTCGCTGTTTACCGGACCGAGTATTAATGCGCAGCCGGGCGATTTACCACAGATTCTGGCGCGCGCGACAGTCGATGCGCCGGTTATGGTGGTGGTGGACGCACAAACCGACGCGGATCTTGATGCCATCGTCAGACACGCCAGCCAGGCTGCCAGGCGCCCTTTGCTGGTGGGTTCTGCGGGGATTTGTGATGCCTTATCGCGCCTGCTTGCCCCGGTAAACCAGCAAACGGTACTGGCGATGGTCGGCTCTATGAGTGAAATCGCGCAAAAACAGATTGCTGTAGCCGCTGCGCATCCGCGCTGCTTCCCCCTCTTTATTGATATCAACAATGCGTTTGCGTCTGAGCCGGTGGATTACCGGGCGGAGATTATTGCCGCGCTAAAGGCCGGAAAACACTGTCTGGTGCATACCTGCCCGGACGATCTGGCACGCCATCAGATAGCGGCCCTCTGTGAGCGCTGGGCTGTTTCACGGGCGGAGTGCGGCGAGCGTATTTGCGAATATTTGGGCCAGATTACCCGTGACGTGCTGGCTGAAGTGCAACCGGATGCGCTCTACCTGTCAGGTGGCGATGTTGCCATCGCGGTCGCGCGCGCGCTGGGGGCAAAAGGGTTTCGAATCCAGGGCCGCGTCGCCGGTTGCGTGCCGTGGGGATATTTTTCAGGTTGCGAATGGCAACGACCCGTGATGACCAAAGCAGGGGGCTTCGGCGACGAAACCACGCTGCTTAAGGTTTTGAATTTTATTGAGGAGAGATCGAGTGACTAATGTTATTGCCGTAACGATGGGCGACCCGGCAGGGATTGGCCCGGAGATTATTATTAAATCGCTGGTTGAAGGCGCACTTTCCGGGGCGCCGGTTGTGGTGATAGGTTGCGCACAAACCTTCAACCGCGTACTGGCACTGAACGTTACTCCTCATGCGGAACTGCGTATCATTAATAAGGTACAGGATGCGCATTTCGCACCGGGCGTAATTAACGTGCTGGACGAGCCGTTGGCGGAGCCGCAGGCGCTGGTGCCGGGTAAGGTCCAGGCGCAGGCCGGCGATCTGGCGTACCGCTGTGTTCGTCGCGCCACCGAACTGGCAATGGCGGGAGAAGTAAAAGCGATCGCCACCGCGCCGCTGAACAAAGAAGCGCTGCATCTGGGGGGGCACCACTACCCAGGCCACACCGAACTGCTGGCGAAGCTCACCCACATTAATGACTACGCCATGGTGCTTTATACTGACAAGCTCAAAGTGATTCACGTCACTACCCACATTGCGCTGCGTAAATTCCTCGACACGCTGAATCAGGATCGCATCAAGACGGTGATTGGCGTGGCCGACCGCTTCCTGAAGCGCGTCGGTTTTGAGAATCCGCGTATCGCCGTGGCCGGGGTGAACCCGCACGCCGGGGAAAACGGTCTGTTTGGTGACGAAGAGATAACCACCGTCGGGCCTGCCGTTGAGGCAATGAAGGCGCAGGGGCTGAATGTGACCGGGCCGTGCCCGCCGGATACCGTGTTTATGCAGTGCCATGAAGGCATGTATGACATGGTGGTAGCGATGTACCACGACCAGGGCCATATTCCGTTAAAATTGCTGGGCTTTTACGATGGGGTTAATATCACTGCGGGCCTGCCGTTTATCCGTACCTCTGCGGATCATGGTACCGCATTTGATATTGCCTGGGCCGGGAAAGCAAACCCGGAGAGTATGGCGGTATCCATCCAGTTAGCGATGCAAATTACGCGAGAATAATATGAAGGGATATAACCGGTTAGAGCAGATTATGGACTATCTCAAAGGGCATAATCTGGTCACTGTGGATCAACTGGTCAGCGCAACCAATGCGTCGCCTGCGACCATCCGTCGCGACCTGATTAAACTCGATCAGGAAGGGGTGATCAGCCGTTCTCACGGAGGCGTCACCCTTAACCGGTTTATTCCTTCTCAGCCGACGACGCTTGAAAAGATGCAGCGCAATCTGACGGAGAAACATGCCATCGCTACGGCGGCGGCCTCGCTGGTGAAAGCGGGTGACGCGATAGTCCTCGACGCAGGCACCACGATGATTGAGCTTGCGCGACAGCTCACCCATCTGCCGCTGCGGGTGATCACCAGTGATTTGCATATTGCGCTGTTCTTGTCGGAATTTAAGCAAATCGAAGTGACGATTATTGGCGGGCGAATTGACGATTCCAGTCAGTCCTGCGTCGGTGAACACGGACGGAGACTGTTACAGGGGATCTGGCCGGATTTAGCGTTTGTCAGCTGTAACGGCTGGGATATGGAAAAGGGCATTACCTCCCCAACCGAAGAGAAAGCGGCCCTGAAAAGGGCGCTTATCGACAACGCCCAGCGCCGTGTACTGCTGGCGGACAGCAGCAAATACGGGGCATGGTCACTGTTCAATGTCGCAAGACTGGACTCACTCACTGATATCATCACCGATGCCCAACTCGGCGATGATATTCGCCAGCAGCTTGCGCTCCTGCCGGGGCGATTAACCATCGCCAATTGAGCGTTCTGACGGCTACGGCAGTCGGGAGATATTCTCTTTAATCACTGACACGGAGTGGTCAAACTTCGCCACTTCGTCACCTTTCAGTTGTAGCTCGATAATCTGCTGCACACCGTTTTGCGCCAGCACTGCCGGTACGCCGATCGCCACATCGTGCACGCCATATTCACCATCCAGCACGCAGGAGATAGCCAGCGCCCGGTGGCTGCCGGTGAATATGTTGCGGCAAATCTCCGCTATCGTCCCGGCGATACCATATTCGGTACATCCTTTACGGGCATATATTTCAAAGCCATGTTTGCGCACGCTCTCTGCCAGCGCATCACAATCCAGCACTTGCCCGGTTTTACGCAGCCAGACGTCGGCAATCGGAGAGCCGTAAACCGAGGAGTGCGACCAGACCGGAAACTGGGTATCGCCGTGCTCACCCAGAATAAAGGCATCAATGCTCTGCGCGCCGATGTCCAGCGTTTGCGCCAGGGCGCGACGCAGGCGGGTGGTATCCAGCCAGACGCCGGTGCCGATCACCTGATTACGCGGCAGGCCGGAGAGCTTCCACACCTGCCAGGTAATGATGTCACAGGGGTTGGTGGCAATCAGGAATATGCCATTAAAGCCGTTTTCCATCATCGGCGGCACAATGTTTTTGACGATCCGCGCCGTGCTCTGCAACTCATCCAGACGCGTTTGTCCGGGCTTGAGGGGGCCACCGGAAACGGTAATGACCGCGATATCAACATCCGCGCAGTCGGTGACCTCGCGAGTGGAAAGGGTCATCATCCCCGGCATATACGCCGCAGCATCGGCGAGATCCTGCACATGCCCTTCCACACGGTCACGGTTCAGATCCACAAGGATTAACTCTTCAGCAATATTTTGATTGAGCAGGGCGTAGGCGGCAGACGCGCCGACATTGCCGGCGCCAATGATCATCACTTTGCGGGCTTTGGTATTCATTTCGGTTCCGTTGTCAGGAGTACGTTTGAGCGTAAAGTACCGCTCAGGGAACGCATTACGCAATCCAGGCAAGGAGATATAAGTTAATTGTATGGCCGACGGGGCAACCTTTTCGCGTAATTTAACAGGACATTAACAGGAGATTGCCATGTACACCGTGATACCCGCGACCCCTTCGCAGCCCGATATCCGCGCCCTGATTGCCAACCTCGATGCGTGGCAAAGCCAGCTCTATCCCGAGGAGAGTAATCATCTGCTGGATCTCAGCGACATACCCGAATCGACGCTCATTCTGTTCGCGATTCGCCACGAGAGCGGCGAGACCGTGGGCTGTGGTGCGGTGGTGCTGGACGGGCATGGCGCCGGGGAGATGAAACGGGTCTATATCGACGAACGCCATCGTGGGCAAAAACTGGGTGAACGACTGTTAGAGACGCTGGAAAAAGCGGCACTTGAACGGGGGTGCCATACGCTGCGTCTTGAAACTGGCATCAAACAACCGGCCGCGAAAACGCTCTATACGCGCTGCGGATACCAGCAACGCAGCGCGTTCGCCCCCTATGAAGACGATCCGTTAAGCATCTTTATGGAGAAAGGGCTGGTTGAGGATGTTCGTTCAGCAATTCTATAAAGGCATCGAGGTGGCGGGTTTTCGCGTCTCGTCGCCAGACCAGCCAGGTGGTTAACCAACGCCATTTTTCTGCCAGCGGCCAGGCCCCGACCTGATGATGACCGGGCATACTTTCCAGCATACTGCGCGGGATCAGCGCCAGCCCCGCCCCGGCAATCACACAGGCCAGCATGCCATGGTACGACTCCATTTCGTGAATTTTACCGGGTGTCGCCTGGTCGGCGCGAAACCAGCTTTCGAAATGGCGGCGATAAGAGCAGTTGGCACGAAACGCATAAATGCTTGCGCCGTTCACCTGCGAGGCGCGGCGGACAGGTTCATGCCCGTGGGGGGCGACAATCATCATCTCCTCCTGATAGACCGGAATACCTTCAAGACCGGGATGCATAATCGGCCCATCGACAAAGGCTGCGCTCAGGGTGCCGTCAAGCACGCCATCAATCATCTTGCCTGACGGACCGGTGGCCATATCAAACTGAATGCGCGGGTATCGCTGATTGTATTTCGCCAGCGTCGCCGGAATGCGCACCGCGGCGGTGCTTTCCAGCGAACCGAGGGAGAAAAGCCCTTGCGGTTCGTCTCCGGCCACCACCAGGCGAGCTTCATCCACCAGAGCCAGTATTTGCTGGCTATAGCGTAGAAAACTGTGGCCGGCCGGGGAAAGACGCAGGCGTTGATTTTCACGAATAAAGAGATCCACGCCCAGATCCGCTTCCAGTTGCCGAATGCGGGTAGTGAGGTTCGATGGCACCCGGTGCACCTTGTGTGCGGCCTGGGTAATACTGCCTGTCTGCGCCACGGCGTTAAACATTTCAAGCTGGGTCAGGTCCATTTCATTCTCTCATTGTGAATGGTTTACTTAATATTATTCACTTTTCAGAAAGAGTAAACCCGGCCAGGATAGTCGCAGTCCTGAACAAAGAGAGAACATCATGTCACTATCACCTGCTACCCATGCCTTTTCTGTTAACCCGGCGACCGGGGAAACCCTGGCCGCCAGACCCTGGGCCAGCCGCGAAGATGTTGATGCCGCGCTGGCCCTCGCCGCGAGCGGGTTCCGCCAGTGGCGTCTGCAGCCCGTCCAGGAGCGGGCTTCTCTGTTGCGTAATGTCGGCGCGGTGCTGCGTGCCCACGGTGAAGAAATGGCGCAACTGATCGCTCTCGAAATGGGTAAACCGATAGTCCAGGCCCGTGCTGAGGTAAGCAAGTCCGCCAACCTGTGTGACTGGTACGCCGACCACGGTCCGGCCATGTTAAGCAGTGAGCCCACGCGGGTAGAAAATCACCGCGCGACAATCGAATACCGTCCGCTGGGGCCGGTTCTGGCCGTGATGCCGTGGAACTTCCCGCTCTGGCAGGTGCTGCGCGGAGCGGTGCCCATCCTGCTGGCCGGGAATAGCTACCTGCTCAAACATGCGCCTAACGTGCTCGGTTGCGCGGAGCTGACGGGTAAAATTTTCGCTGAAGCTGGCGTTCCTGAAGGCGTGTTCAACTGGGTGAATGCCACTAACGACGGGGTGAGCCAGGCGATAAACGACTCACGCATCGCGGCGGTGACGGTCACCGGCAGCGTGCGTGCCGGTGCGGCCATTGGTGCTCAGGCCGGGGCAGCACTGAAAAAATGTGTACTGGAGCTGGGCGGTTCCGATCCCTTTATCGTACTGAATGATGCAGACATAGAACTGGCGGTCAAAGCGGCGGTCGCCGGGCGTTATCAAAACACCGGGCAGGTCTGTGCAGCTGCCAAACGCTTTATCGTCGAAGCGGGCATTGCCGATACCTTCACTGAGAAATTTATCGCCGCTGCCGCTGCGTTGAAGCAGGGTTCACCTCAAGAGGAGCAGAACGACCTTGGCCCGATGGCCCGCTTTGATCTGCGCGACGAACTGCACCAGCAGGTACTGGCAACGGTGCAAGAAGGGGCAACCCTGGCGCTCGGCGGTGAAAAATCGACCGGAGCAGGGAACTTCTACCCGGCGACGGTACTGACCCACGTTACCCCGCAGATGACTGCGTTTCGACAAGAGATGTTTGGCCCGGTGGCAGCCATTAGCGTGGCCCGTGATGCTGAACACGCGCTGACGCTCGCTAACGACAGTGAATTTGGCCTTTCCGCCACTGTCTTTACCGCCAACGCTGCGCTTGCGGATGCGTTCGCTTCGCGCCTTGAATGTGGCGGCGTGTTTATCAACGGCTATAGCGCCAGTGATGCCCGGGTAGCATTTGGTGGGGTGAAGAAAAGTGGCTTTGGTCGCGAACTGTCACACTTCGGTCTGCGTGAGTTCTGCAACGTGCAAACCGTCTGGAAAGACAGAGTCTGATCTTCTGCGCGCCCATCCAGGGCGCGCCATTCCTGCCCGTCATGGTTCTGTCATTATTCTTTCGTAGACTCACGTGAATCGTAAGGTTACAGAAGAATATCATGAACTTAAAACAAATTTTCCGCCGTATCTTTCGGCGCGTCACTCCACGGAATTTCGGCTTACTGGCAGGTATCTTCTGGATTATTGGGCTCTTTTCAGCCCTGCAAATTGCCACATCCATTTTGCTTTCTACCTCCCTGAACGACGCAAAGCACAACGAACAGCTGAATCAGCGCGCTCATCAACAACAGGTTAAGGTTGACGAAGCGCGCGTATCGCTACTGGCAGCAAGCGATCTGCTCAACCGCGCCGGTGTCTATTTTATGCAGGACAAAGAGACCGGTTCCGACGGTAGCTGGCATAGTCTGATGGATGAAACCCAGCAGGCGCTGGCCACGTCGCAGAAGGCCTGGCAGGCGTGGCAGTCTCTCAATCCTCCCAAAGATGAGGGGCTGGTTAACAGTTATCAACGCTTCTATGACGCCATTAAAGAGCAGGCGGATGGGCTGGTAAAAACACAATCGATTGACGCTTTCTTTGCCGTTCCGGCGCAGGCCTTCCAGGCCGATTTCAACGACAACTACGCCCGCTTCCAGCAGGCCAGTGAAAAGCAGGCCGAGCGGGGGCGTCAGGCCTTAATGGGCAATCTGTCTTCGCTACAGCATCTCTTTGTGCTGGTGCCCGCACTGCTGATTGTCATCGCCATTACTGTCTGGTTCGCTATGTCGCGGTGGGTTATTACGCCGCTGCGTCGTTTGATTGCGCATGTGAATACGCTTGCGGCGGGGGATTTGTCGGCAGAGTTGCCGGACATCAAACGCTTTAATCGGGAAATTGACCAGATTGGTCTGAGCATCGACACCATGCAACAGGGGTTACAGCAGTTGGTGATGCAGGTTAGCCATGCCACCCGTTCAATGGTCAGTCATATCGACACGCTTGCCGAAGGGAATCAAAAGCTCTATCAGCAGTCCACCCGTCAGGCGCAGCAACTCGCGGATGTTACCTCGCACATTGCCAGCCTGGAATCGCATGTCGAAGGCAATACCGGTTACGCCCAGCTCGCCCGCCAGCGCGCGGAAGAAGCGCGTAAAGCGGCGGCAGGGGGCGACAGCATGATGGACACCGTCAATCAGTCGATGCGCCACATTGTTGACCGGGCCTCAGAGATGCGCGGCATTGTTGAAATGATTGACGGCGTAGCCTTCCAGACCAATATTCTGGCATTAAACGCGGCGATTGAAGCGGCGCATGCGGGTAACCATGGTCGTGGATTTGCGGTGGTGGCGAAAGAGGTAGGCTTACTGGCGCGTAAAAGCAGCCACTCGACGCAGACGATTCAGCAGTTAATCAACCACTCCCTGCAGGGGATCGATGATGGTTCTGAGGCCGTGAGCAAACTGGAAGATAATCTGCAGAATGTCACCGGGCTGGTAGGGCATCTGAGCGGTCTGTTAAATGAGATCTCCTCCGCGACCCTGAGTCAGGGAGAAAACATTCACCATATGACCCGGCAGTTGCACTCACTGAACACGGTGGCGCAACGTACCGGGGAACTGGTGACCCACACCACTGAGGCTTCCGTCCAGTTACATGAGGATTCCCATCGCCTTATTCAGGCGGTCTCCCGTTTTCGTCTCCCTGCCTGAAGTTTGGTATACTCGCAGCCCGATTTAAGCGGCAAGTAAGGTTAAACAGTGGCGAATGTAATGGGAAATGGCGTGCTTGAAGCACTGCTGGAACAGGTGCGCCCGCTTTTGGGGCAAGGGAACGTCGCCGATTACATTCCCGCGCTGGCAAAGGTCAGCGGATCAAAACTGGGCATTGCCATCAGTACGGTTAACGGCGAGCACTACCAGGCAGGCGATGCGGATGAACGCTTCTCTATTCAGTCACTGTCTAAAGTGCTCAGCCTGACGGTGGCGATGAACCACTATGATGAAGGTGAAATCTGGACGCGGGTGGGTAAAGACCCCTCCGGTCAACCCTTCAACTCACTTCTTCAGCTTGAGATGGAGCAGGGAAAGCCGCGAAATCCGTTTATCAACGCCGGGGCGCTGGTGGTCTGTGATATGTTGCAAAGCCGTCTCAGTGCGCCGCGCCAGCGGATGCTGGAGATCGTCAGAAAGCTCGCCGGAACACCGGACATAGGGTTTGATAGCGTGGTGGCACGTTCTGAATTTGACCACTCGGCCCGCAATGCCGCCATCGCATGGCTGATGAAATCCTTTGGTAACTTTCACAACGATGTCACCACCGTACTGCAAAACTACTTTCATTATTGCGCGCTGAGAATGAGCTGCGCTGAGCTCGCGCGTACCTTTCTGTTTCTTGCCGATCGGGGCCGTTCACCGCAGAGCGATGCACCGATATTAACGCCTCAACAGACGCGTCAGGTCAATGCGCTAATGGCAACGAGCGGCATGTACCAGAATGCCGGTGAATTTGCCTGGCGGGTCGGTTTACCCGCCAAATCAGGCGTAGGTGGGGGCATTGTGGCGGTGGTACCGCATGAAATGACGATCGCCGTCTGGAGCCCCGAGCTTGACGAGGCCGGCAATTCCCTGGCGGGTATTGCGCTACTGGAGGCGTTAACCCAACAACTGGGGCGATCGGTTTACTGATGACAAATCTTGATTCTCTCTTCGCGCGGCTCTCGCGATCGACCTTTCGCTCCCGCTTCCGTCTGGGCGTGAAAGAGCGTCAGTACTGCATCGATAAAGGTGCGCCGGTGATAGCCCAGCACGCGGCGGATTTTGTTGCCCGCAGGCTGGCCCCCATGAACCCCTCTAACGATGGCAAACAGACACCCATGCGGGGTCATCCGGTGTTTATTGCTCAACATGCCACTGCAACCTGCTGCCGGGGATGTCTGGCGAAATGGCATAGCATTCCTGTGGGCGTCGCGCTGACGGATGCCCAACAAGGGTATGTTGTGGAGGTCATTTATCACTGGCTGGTACAGCAAATGAACGCCTGAGGCGAGCGAAGCGAGGTATTGGGCATGTTAGCAAGCTGTTATCAGAGCATTGCATCTGAAGCTTTGTGCTAATTTTTGCCACGCCCAATTGATTCGTACCGCCAATGAACTGGATTACTCCCTGATGCGTGCTTTTTTTGCTGGACCCTTCCGACCTTTTCGTCAGGGCAGACCGCTGGTCAATGCGGTTCTCATTTTTAGCGTAACCACGCTGTTTTACTTCATTGGCGCTATGCTGCGTTTAGTAGATGAACTGTCGCTGTTCTGGCCACTTAACGCGGTGATGGCAGGGGTGTTTGCCCGTTACGCCTTTCTGAATCGCTGGTATTTGTACCTGCTTTGCTACCTGGCGATGCTCGTCTATGACGGCGTGACTACCACCTGGGGCATGGCTTCGGTTCTGATTAATCTGTCCAATATGGTGTTTATCCTCACCATGGCCTCGCTGGTGCTGCGTGAAAAACACCGCATTCGTCAGACACCACAACCGATAAATGCCCTCAATTTGTTCAGCTACTGCCTGATCTCCGCCATGCTCTGTGCCCTGTTCGGCGCCGTGGCCTCGGTAGGTATCGGTGGGCTGGGTTTCATGACCCTCTATTGTGACTGGTTCAGTGAACAATTCTCGACCGGGGTGTTAATTCTGCCCTGCATGCTGACCTTCAGTTGGCCACGAAAGATCCCGGTATTAAAAGGTAAGCATCTGCTGCCCGTGCTGGCGCTGCTGGCGTCGGTCATGGTCTCCGTCAGCATAGGGGGCGCGGGGAGTCTGGCATTTCCGCTGCCTGCGCTTATCTGGTGCGCCGTGCAGTATCCGCTGCCGGTCACCTGTCTCGTCACGCTCCTGACGGGAGGCGTTGAAATCATCCTGATGGCGAATGGCATTATTAATATTTTCGTCGCCTCGCCGCTCGAAATGCCACGAATGTTTTCCGCGCGACTGGGCATTGCCACCATGGCGATTTGCCCCGTCATCGTCTCGGTGAGTGTGGCGACTATTAATCGCCTGATTCGCCAGGTGTCACTGAGAGCAGATTTTGATTTCCTGACTCTCGTGTATTCACGTTCGGGCCTTTATGAAGCGCTGCGTCATGACAATAATGTCTTTGCAAAAAAACACCTCACGGTGATGCTACTGGACATTGATTATTTTAAAAGCGTCAACGATAACCATGGCCATGAGTGCGGTGACAGGGTGTTGAAGTCTTTCGCTAAAAAAGTAAAACACGAGATTGGCGAGCAGGGCCTGGTGGCCCGGATGGGCGGAGAAGAATTTGCGGTCGTTGCAGCGACCACCGATCCGTTTCAGGGGTACCAATTGGCAGAAAGAATTCGCATCGCCATCGAAAAACATACCTTTATGTGGCAGCAAAATAGCTTACGCCTGACCGTCAGTATTGGTTTAAGTAATGGGCAAACAGGGGCTACAGGTCTTACCGACGTCTTCAACAAACTGTTGGCTCAGGCGGACGAATACCTGTATCAATCGAAGAGAGCAGGGCGTAATTGCACCAGTATGTCGGGTATACAACGATCGGAAAAAAACGTGGCTATGCATGAACAAAGGCCAGAGAGCTGAACGGGCGTAGCCCGCAATCTATAAGGCGAAACGATAGGGGTAACTTATTATATTGCTTGCTACTTATTTTTATCGTTAATAGTATAACTAAGTAAATGTTTCGGAATTACATCGCTTCATGAACGGGTCTGACAATTTGAATATAAGTTCACGGGTAACGGGTAGACCTTTTGTCAGAAGAATGTACCTGATGCGAATCCTGGGAACGTTTTTATGTTTCTTCCCCATTCTCTCTGTCCTTCTGGAACTTAACCGACCTTACTGGTTGATTGCACTGCTCAGTGCTAACGCATTTGTCTGGCCTACCGTGGCTTTTTTGCGTGCACGCCACTCGCCGACCCCGCTCACCGTTGAACACTATAATCTGGTTTTCGATGCCGCCGCCGGTGGATTCTGGATTGCGATGATGGCTGTAAATCCGCTGCCATCGGTGGTGATTGCTACCATTTTACTTTCCGATCGACTCTCGGCCGGTGGCTTCGACCTGATGCGTAAGGCCGGTATGGCGATGGCAGGTGCTTTTGCTGCGGCCTGGATTGCGCAGGGGATGCAGATTGAAGGGTTTGTGACCCAACGCACCATGTACGCCACTCTGCCTTTAATCGCCCTGTATATGGTCGCACTCAGCGTACTGACCGATACGATAGCGGTGAAATTGCGCATTAAAAGCCGTGAGCTGGAGCGCATCGCAATGATGGATCCGCTGTTGGATATTGCCAACAGACGTCTGCTCGAACAGCGCATCCAGGATGAACTGGATCTTTACAATCGGGCACCCCGACACTCGGCGCTGATTTTTATCGATATTGATAATTTCAAAGAGGTCAACGATCGCTTTGGTCATGAAGTAGGTGACGCGTTATTGGTGTCGGTGTCAAAAATTCTTCACGCCGCCACGCGCAAGAGTGACACACCTGCCCGTCTTGGCGGCGATGAGTTCGTGATTCTCTTGCCCGACACGACGCCGGAAGAGGCGATGGTGGTCGCCACCCGCATTCTTGAGGCCTCGGCGCTGCTGACCGTGAAGCCTGAACACCGGTTTCGCTGCACCCTCAGTATCGGTATCGCCAGCGCTGCACCGGGGATGTTCCTTGTGCCCCACTGGCTGAAAGCCGCCGACGATGCGCTATACCGCGCAAAACGTTTGGGAAAAAACCAGATCTACGCCCACTAAACTTGCTGAATACGCTACGCTTTATGCATGACACCGCGACGTTAACGCCTGGTTCTCTCATCGCGGAAAACATCAGGTAATGAATAGCGAGAACGCACCCTATGAAAACACCTGCACTGCCTGCTAATGAGGAACAAAGGCTGACGTCGTTACGCGACTCCGGCCTGCTCGACACCGGTACCAATGAGCGTTTTGACCGTCTGACCCGACTGGCAAAGCGGTTGTTCAATGTGCCGGTAGCCCTGGTCACGCTGGTGGGTGAACATACGCTCCATTTCAAGTCCAGTGACGGGCTGCCTCATGAAAATTTGCCGCGCGATATCTCGTTCTGCGCCCACACCATTCTCAGTGAATCGCCGCTAATTATTAACGATACTCGCGAGGATTCGCGCTTCGCCGATAACCCGTTGGTCATCGGTGATTCAGGTTTATTGTTTTACGCGGGTTACCCGTTGCATCTCCCGGACGGGGCCGTGGTGGGGTCATTTTGTTTGATTGACCAGTCCCCACGCGATTTCTCATCTGCTGAACTGGATATCCTGAAAGATTTTGCGCTGATTGTGGAAAATGAGTTCGCGGTAATGAGCGCTGCCACCACCGATGAGCTGACGGGGTTGTTCAATCGTCGGGCGTTCGACAGTCTGGTGAAATTTGCCATTTCAAGTGCACGTCGCCGTGCGGAGCCGCTGGCGCTGGCCTGGCTGGATCTCGATGGTTTCAAAAAAATCAATGATACCTGGGGCCACAGCGAAGGGGATGAAGCGCTTAAAGCGATGGCAGACATTATGCGTGCCAGTTTCCGTGACGCCGACCTGCTGGTGCGGTATGGCGGTGATGAATTCGCTGTGCTTTTCTCTGACACACATGAGAAAGGGGCATGGATAGCCGTAGATCATCTGGCCGAACAGACCAAAGCCTGGAATTTGACCTCCGGTAAGCCCTGGAAACTGGCTTTCTCATGGGGCGTGAGCGAGTTTGATCATAATGGTGACGGCGATGTTAAGCCGTGGCTTAAGGATGCCGACAGTAAAATGTATGCCATGAAATCGGATAACCAGCATACGCGCTAGCGTCATCATAAAAAACGATGACAAGGTTGGTTGTGTTATAAAAATGTTAAATGCATAGTGGTTATTTTTAAGGAGCAAAAATGACCACTTCTTCGCTTTATTCCCTGTCGGCTGACGACATCCTTTCGCGCATTGATGAACTTTGCGACGTCCTTGAAAACTGCGTGCAAGGCGGGGCCTCCGTCAGTTTTATGCTGCCTTTTGGACGGGAAAAATCCCAGGCCTTCTGGCTAAACGTCGTGCAAAGCGTCAAGCGTGGCGAGCGGATGCTGCTGGTCGATGAGCTGGAGGGCGAGGGGATCGTCGGTACGGTACAACTTATTCTCGACCAACCCGAAAATCAGCCGCATCGTGCGGATGTGGCTAAATTGCTGGTACACGATCGGGCACGGCGTAAAGGCGTTGCTGGTCGTTTAATGAATGCGCTGGAAACCGCCGCGCGAGATAACGGCAAGTCGGTGCTGGTTCTCGACACCAGCACCGGCAGCGGGGCAGAAACATTTTATGTCAACGCGGGCTGGGAAAAGGTGGGCGAAATTCCGCGTTATGCATTGATGCCGGACGGGGAAATGACAAGTACCAGCGTTTTTTATAAGATTTTGTGATAGCCCTTAAATTTGTCTGCTCACTTTGATCAAAACATGGGTTCATGGTTTAAAAGTCTGATAAGTTATTACACCAATCTTCCGAGGTTGTATGACTAATCAAAAAAGGAACCCATTGTGAACACTGTTAACCGTCGCGATTTCCCCGGTGCGTCTTACCCTGAGCGCGTGATTCAGTTTGGTGAAGGCAACTTCCTGCGCGCTTTCGTTGACTGGCAGATCGATTTGCTCAATGAGCATACGGATCTCAATGCTGGTATCGTGTTGGTTCGTCCAATCGATAGCACCTTCCCGCCATCACTGAGCACCCAGGATGGCCTGTATACCACCATTATTCGCGGGCTGAATGAGCAGGGTGAAGCGGTCAGCGATTCACGTCTGATCCGTTCTGTTAATCGGGAAATCAGTGTTTACAGCCAGTACGATGAGTTCCTGAAGCTGGCCCATAACCCGGAGATGCGCTTTGTCTTCTCCAATACCACTGAAGCGGGTATCAGTTACCATGCCGGTGACAAATTCGATGATGCGCCTGCCGTGAGCTATCCGGCAAAACTGACCCGTTTACTGTTTGAGCGCTTCACCCATTTCTCCGGCGCGGCCGATAAAGGCTGGGTGATCATTCCTTGCGAACTGATTGATTATAATGGCGATGCACTGCGTGAGCTGGTGCTGCGTTATGCGCAGGAGTGGGCGCTGCCAGCCGCATTTACTCAGTGGCTTAATGATGCCAACACCTTCTGCTCAACGCTGGTTGACCGTATCGTCACTGGTTACCCTCGTGATGAAGTGGCAAAAATTGAAGCGGAGCTGGGTTACCACGATAGTTTCCTTGATACCGCAGAACACTTTTACCTGTTTGTGATTCAGGGGCCGACGTCGCTGGCGCAGGAGTTACGTCTGGACCAGTTCCCGCTTAACGTACTGATTGTTGACGACATTAAACCTTACAAAGAACGTAAAGTTGCCATTCTCAACGGCGCCCATACTGCGCTGGTACCGGTCGCTTTCCAGGCGGGGCTGGATACCGTCGGCGAAGCGATGAATGACACGCAAATTTGTGCGTTTGTTGAAAAAGCGATTTACGAAGAAATTATTCCGGTACTGGACCTGCCGCGTGATGAGCTGGAGTCCTTTGCCAGTGCGGTGACAGGCCGTTTCCGCAACCCGTACATTAAACATCAGTTGCTGTCGATCGCGCTAAATGGGATGACCAAATTCCGCACCCGTATTCTGCCGCAGTTGCTGAAAGGGAAGGAACAAAACGGAAAATTGCCAACCCGTCTGACCTTCGCCCTGGCGGCGTTGATTGCATTCTATCGTGCCGAGCGCAACGGCGAAGCTTATCCCGTGCAGGATGATGCGCACTGGATTGAGCGCTATCAGCAGTTGTGGAGCCAGCATGGCGACCGTCAGATAAGCACAACTGAACTGGTCAGATCGATTCTTGTGGTCAGCGAACACTGGGAGCAGGATCTGACGCAGATTCCAGGATTGGTAGAACAAGTTTCGTTAGATCTCGACGCCATTCTTTTACGTGGGATGCGTGAAGCGGTAAAACCTCTTTGCTAAGGTGCGCTAAATAAGTCGCGAAAAGGGAGTCCTGTTCATCAGCACTCCCTTTTAATTTGCAGCATCATTAGTTACAACATACCAATCGCGTTTTTTTAAAGCGGGTGCCTCAACATCAGCGCCAAAAACACAAATTGCTCATCAGGATGGTGGTTCCTTTCTATACTTTACACTGCAACATCAGCGTCGACTCTGTCGACCAGGGAAAAACGTTGTCGCCGATGCTGGCGCAACCCGAACGAAGAGAGGAACAAGCAATGGAAAAGCTGGAAAAAGCGTTACCGCTCGTTATGGGGCTGGTATTCGGTATCTCGCTTGTTGCCACGGCATGGGATATCTCATTCGTCAGTGCCTTGCCCTGAGTAGTTGCCTGAGAGGGGGCTCACCCCCTTTCGGGTCTATTACCAGCTACCGTAGGGGTAGGTTTTATCTCTAATGAATTCCTGAGTAGTTTTGGTATAACCATACCCCTGAGTATGGGTTGTGATGCCTTTACAGACATCCAGTTTATCGCCCGAGAGGGTGGTGATTTTTTTCGGGGTAAGCGGGATATTCTCAACGGGGGCGCTGTTCTGCAGCCAGATGCGAACTTTACCTTCGGGTGCCAGACCAAACAGCAGGGTGTCATACCATGCCGTATCGCCGTAACTGTCCTTGCCGGTGGGTGTCAGCATGGTTTCACGCAACGAGGGTTCGAAAATAATGCGCGTTTCGTAGGTCCGTTTATCGATGATGGAGTCCCAGCAGAACAGCATTGCTGCGGGTGGATATGTGGCTTTGTTAAACAGTACCTGTATGTAAACCTGATTATTCCATGTTGAAACAGTACCAGCATCATCAGGCGTGTTATCCAGGGTGCGAAAAACGGACACCATACCGTCTTTATCAATGATCATGGCCCGGGTGACGCTCGCAGGGAGGGCATGAGGAGTAAAAAAAACAAAATCCCATTTCCCATAGGGCATACCACCAATTTCAGCGGCGGTGCGCTGTCCATGAGCGGTGCATCCCGTTAGCAGGCTCAGCATAACGAGCGAGTATTGTGCTATCTGTTTCATAGTTTACGCCCATCCATGTCGTAAATTGTCCGTAGCCAGTTCTCATCTGGTCGGTTAACAAATCCAATCAATTTGGAAAGTGCCGCGCCTCCCTGAATCAACCCCTGATGGTTTGAAACAATGGCATTCCAGTGTGCTGAACAGTGAGTAAACTGCTCGGCAATGATATCCAGCTCAGCCTGACTGAACGGTGAGCCGATATTGCCGGAACGAACTGCTTTTCCCATGGCAATAGCTTTTTCGCAAAGAGAGGTAAGTTCATGAGGAAGGCTAAATTTATCGTCTTCCTGTATATCATCAAATAACACACCAGCCTCTTGCGCGGCATCGAGCATGACCCGTAGCACCACTTTCGACCAGTCGTTTTTGACCTTCCTGTTTCGTAAGGTAATGGCCGCATAATTCCTTTTTTGTGGTACGCCATAACGGTCCGGCTGCAATCGATCGTCAAACCAGGTTTCAGCCGAGACCTCGCTGGTGCGCATAATGGGTGCCATCGTGGGTGCCTGATCCAGCACGCTCATTTGCTTTACAGAGTAACGATACCCTCGGGTTTGCTCGCCCGGCAGCCGGGTGGGAACCGTATCGGTTTCGGGGCGAGTGAGGAATAAATTTTCCGTGGAAACCGGAAGGTAGCCGCCGCCAATATCCGAGTGCACACCAGGCAGGCTAAGTTCTGGCCATGCGGGTTTAACACTGTTAAGGGCAAAGTTGAACCGACATTCATTTGCAGCCGTAATATGGAAGACCTTTTCCGCCACACCAGGTCGTAATACGATATTCACATCACCGGTGTCAGCCGTGTGGGGGTTTAAACCATTTGCCGGTGTGCCAATCGCGGCCACGGTGTCAATAATGCCGATAAAGCGAATCTTGCCAGCGGGTGCACCGTGGTAGATCGTGTCTCCTAATCCTTGGCGGACAGCGTCGATAATTGCGGACTCTTCAGAATGAATGCGGTTAGCAAAATGTCGGGCCGCCGCCGCACCACGGCTGAAACCAAAAAGGTCAAACTGGAGGGATTTGATAACGAGTTCGGTATCTGCATGTAGAGTAGAAGATATCTGTTGGATACTTTGCTTAAGTGTTGCGGGAATAAGGGAAATGGCTTTGTCCGTTTTGGCTAAAACGCCGGTATCGGAAATGCCTAGACCTTGTCCAATAATGCTGTCAGGCTTGCCTGCTTCAGTACCAATTCCATCAATATAGATTGCTTGCTGTATATCTAAATCATCAGCAAATAAATTTTTCCTGTACAACGTCGCCAGCCAGTGCACATTGGTGTAATGCCCCAAATAACTGGTTGCACTGTTACCCGACACACCAAATGAATCATCTGCACATCGTCGCCACAGCGCTTCTGCATCAGGGTCAGAAAAACCAAAGTAATTAGCCGAACAAACCTGCTGCATGTTGTGGGTGTTGACAGCATTGTTGCCAGTACCATCAAAGAAAATCCCGAGCGTGAGTGTGATTTCTCGTTGCTTTTTCTCAGGCCCGGAAAAAGCTTTTTCTTCTGGAGCGTGTTGTACACCTGACGTTAATCCCTTACGGGCTGCCTGCGCCCGTTGTTCTGGTTCACCCTGTTCGTCATAGGTTCCGTAGTCAACGTCCAACATTGATGCGATAAATGATGACTGACATGGGCAACTGCTTTTGCTATGCAAATTGCCGGCCATTCGCCTGCCACCTCGATAAATTTCTGGTACGCCGCCAACGATCGTGTAGACACCGGAATATCGACCACATGTGACATGATCGGACTCACGTGCTTGTGGGATCCCGTGAATGTTGCAGTCGTCTGAGCCATCAATAATGACCCCACCGCAGGTGGTTTTGTCTCCAATGACCAAAAAATGACCTATTGCCATAATCCTCTTTCCTTGAGTTGTAATCCTTTGCTCGTTGATTGCGAGGGTGAGCGTCGCCCCTGACAGTGTGAGCATTTAAGTGGCATACGTAACGTAGGCAGTAGAGTAAATGAAAGATATTGGTGAGGAAGCGGGTCGCGTGGTGTTTAAGGGGGATAGTGCGAAATTAGGATATCGGTATGGGGAAAAAAACAGGTAAAAAGACGCCGATCATTCGGCGTCCTGATTCTCAGCCATCAATGACTACGCATTTTGCATCCGCAACTGGAAAAAGCGTACGGAATCACGCAGCATTTCGCTCTGCTCGGTCATTGACTGGGCTGCGACAGCGGCTTGCTCAACCAACGAGGCGTTCTGTTGGGTGACGGTATCCATCTGATCAATGGCCATACTGATCTCTTTAATACCCTGATGCTGCTCGGTTGAGGCGGCGGAAATCTCTGCCACGATATCGGTCACTTTATTTACTGAAGACACAATCTGCTCCATCGCACGGCTGGCCGTATCGGCATAACGTGAGCCGTCGGTAATTTTGTCCACCGTCCCTTCAATCAAAAGCTTGATCTCTTTGGCAGCAGAAGAGCTCTTCTGAGCCAGATTACGGACTTCACCGGCAACGACGGCAAAGCCTTTGCCTTGCTCACCGGCACGCGCGGCTTCGACCGCGGCGTTTAACGCCAGAATGTTGGTCTGGAAGGCAATGCCCTCAATCACCGAAATAATGTCGACAATTTTCTGCGAGCTATGGGCGATTTCATGCATACGTTTAAGCATGTCATCCACTTCTTTACCGCCTTTAACGGCGGTCTGAGAGGTCTCCCGCGCCAGTTCGCTTGCTTTACGGGCGTTATCGGCATTGCTTTTCACGTTTTCAGTGATTTGCTGCATATTGGAGGAGGTTTGCACCAGTGAAGCCGCTTGCTCTTCGGTGCGCTGAGACAGATCGCTGTTACCCTGAGCAATCTCATTGGCGGCCAGCGATATAGATTCGCTACCGTTAATGATGCCATCAATGATTTCGGCCAGCTTACTGTTCATCAGCTTGATGGTGGCCAACAAACTATTGCTATCGTTATCACGTAGTTTCACGTCAGCTTTGAGATTGCCTGCAGCGATTTCATGCATGATGGAAACGGCATAGGCGGGTTCTCCCCCCAGCTGGCGGGATAAACTGCGGGAGATAAACAGGGCGATAAAGCCGGTGGCAATCAGGGCCAATAACAGCAGGCCCGAGAAGGTGTACAGCGCGCTGGTATAACCTGCCAGGGAGGCGCGCCCGGCGGCGTCACCCATTGCCACCTCCTGATCGACCAGTTTTGCGAGGTCAGCCATGAGCGTTGTGCGATATTTTGACGAGACCGCACCGCTGATTTTGGACGCTTCATCCAATCTGCCGGCGCTAACGGCTTCGATCACTTTGCCATTTACATCTACAAAGTTTCGGAAGTTATCGGCAACTGTTGTAAAGAGGGCGCGCATCTCTTCCGGGGCTTCCTGACTGAGCCTGGCATACTGCTGCTGGGCATTGAGGAAGATGGCTTGATTTTGCAGCAACTCTACGCGATGTTTTTCCCGCTCCTCAGGAGTGACTGAGGCAATATACTGCGTTTGTTGTAAACGCATTTCAGATAATACGCCACGCATTTCGAGCGTATAGCGAATGCCGGGCATACGGTTTTCCCGGAATTTGTCGATGTGCTGATTACTGGCGTTGAGTTGATAAATTGCAACGGCGCCTAAAATGAGCATCATTGCAATGAGAATCGAAAACCCCGTAAGTAATTTTGTTAATACTGATGCCTGAGACAATTTTTTCATGGTCGTCATTTTTGTTATGAATGGTAATAGTAATAACGGCACGAAGGCGGGAAGATTGATTTTATTTAATTGATCTTAATCACACAATTATATCGTCATAAAGATGTGAAAATGCCCAAGGTGTTAATTTGGCTTAAGGTGTTTTATAAATGTTAAAAATGTGAATTATTTGAAAAAAATTTGCATCTTGTTAATGTGAAATAACGTTTCAATTGAAACAATTGCAACCAGTAATAATATGGGGCGAAAGGGGTTGGGGTTATTTCCCAAACCCTACCGGTATTTCATCTGCCCATTTAGTGGCTCTGTTCATCATTTTCATTATGGTGTGCTCAGAAATACCCAGCTCGCCTGCCATGTCACTGGCTTCCGTCCACAAACGCTGCTCATAAAGCTGCGCCAGGGTGACATAACGATAAAGCTCACCGTCCTGATGTTTCAATGCCTTAACGACATCCGGCGACACTGCGATTTGCCCCATCAATTCATCCAGCGGGGTTTCAAGAATGACATCCAGTAAGGAAAACAGACCCACCATAAACGCTTCGCTCGCGACTTCATGTGAGGCCGTTCGGCTGGCCAGTAATTCGCAAAATTTCGCGCGGATCAGGCTAAGATAATAGATCTCAGCGGTTCTGACGGTTTCAAATGACGTTAAGCAGGCCACCAGCACGAAACGGCGTAGTTCATTGATCCCCAGATAGAGCACGATATCTTTTAATGACTGATTACGAAAACCGGTGAGTCCTCGGGTGTTATAAAGGATATTTTGCGCATAACGCATGATTTTAAACGAGAGCGAAACATCCCGCTTTAGCAGATCTTCAATACGGTTGAGATTCGGGAATTCAACGTTAATTTCCTGCATAAGCTTGAGGGCAAATGCCCGATTATGCATCAGTTTGTTTCTTTTATAGACAACGGGCTTGCTGAAAAAGTAGCCCTGAAAGAGCTTGAAGCCCATTTTTTTAAAGGTTTCATACTCCTCGTTGGTTTCAACTTTTTCTGCTAACAGCACGGTGGTTCTTAACCGCTGATGGTTATTGCTAATATATTGATCAATTTCCTGGGCAGTGTTTTTTTGTACATCGAATTTAATCACGTTGATGTACGGAATAAAGGCGTCCCACTCGGGGCTCATGGTGAAATCATCAAGCGCAAGGCGAAAACCCAGGGTATGCAAACGTTTTACGGCGATTAATAGCTTGTGATCGGGCGTCGACGTTTCCAGAATTTCGATCACCACACGGTTTTTTGGCAAAGTTTCCGCGAGACCGTCAACGATTAATTGATGCGGAAAGTTGACGTATACAGAATTCGTCTCATTTTTACGCCCTACGGGCGCACCAAAAAACTGCTCTTCGATCAGTTGGGTCGTCGCCTGTTCCGATGAGACATCAGGGAAGCGGTTGGTCATACTGTCCCTGAAAAGCAGCTCATAGCCGACGGTGTTCATTTGATTATCGAATATCGCCTGTCTGGCTACAAAAGCGTACATTTTCTACCTCGTTAATCCACTCGCACTCATAACTCTACGTGATACAAGGTACCTTAACAGGGTAGCGAAATGAAACTGTTAATGCTGCAAAATATTTGCGAAATAAATGTTAAAACCAGACGAATGACTGATAAAGGTCACACATTCCTGGAAATGTGCACACTTTGTTTATTAATGCATCTCACAGCTGACCTGTTATTTGCAGCAGGCCGCGCTTCCGCAAAAAGGAGAGCGGGTTTACATCACAGTTCAAACATCTTGCCGCAGGGGAAAAGAGATTGAAAAGCATAAGTTGAAGAGGCACATTTTTCTGCGTGCCACCATGGAACTGGCCCGACTTAGCGGACCAGACCGTTTTCAGGGGGCAGGGGAGCAATAATTATTCATTGCCCCATTGGTTCAGGAAGTTCGCGATCTCATCTATGCGCGTGGCATTGATACCCGCTTCAACAGCCATCTCCCCCTGTGCTTCTTCGCTGATTTCTTCATTATTCATTAAACGGGTAAGCAAAAGCTCGAAATAGCGCGCTAAAGCATCGCGTTCGGCATCATTCACCGGCTCATCGGTCTCCGTCGCGTACTCATCAGCAATGTCATAATATTTCAGCGGTATTTCTTCGTTCATCTTTTACTCCCAGGTCAACACCAGTATCAGTCAGGCTATCAGCTCAGCCCCGAATAATAGCATTGATCTCCGCGGTAAGCGCGGTGGAAGTGGGGGGATGCACATCTCTGTGATGCTACCATGACGGCACTGTTTTTACGGCATAGGTGCTGGCTCAGAGCCTGATGTCACCCGCAAAAATGACTTTTCCAGTTCAATCTCGACTGCGTCTCAGTAATGCAAAATTTTATTACATTCCGGGCAGAAAATGCCGATAAGCATTGAACAGATGAACCGGGCCGATCCCTGGAATAATAACGTTGAGAAGTGTGATATGAGCGGCAATAACAGAGATCTAACCTACGAAGAGCCTGGCAAATCCAGATGGTTGATAATGAGAACCTTTATCATTCTGGTTACGGTTGTTGTGTGTGTATTTATTTTTGCCTTGAGTTCTCTGTTTTCTATTTCAAAGCAGGTTAATGGCATTACGGACAAGCATGACAGTTTTTTAATCACCCAGGCCTTTGACAAAAGGCAGGTTGATATAAAAAATCATTTACAGGATAACGCTGAGTGGGGTGAGGCATATATTCATTTGCATAATAAAGTCGATACTCAATGGGCCTGGGGCAGTCAGAATCTTGGTAAGTCTATTTTTGAAAACTTTGGCTACGAAGGCGTATTTGTGGTTTCTGAGGATGGCATCACTCGCTACAGCGTTGTTAACGGAAAAAATAAACAGCAAGATGTCAAAATCTGGCTTGGAAGCCAACAGTTTTTGGATGAGCTCGTTGAGCGTGTCAGGCAAAATAAAGGAAAAACCGTATCATTACTTGCAGTAACCCAATCGGTATTAAGTGTGGTCTCAGCCGCATGGATTTTACCGGGTGATGATAATAATGTGGCGTATGAGCCAACTGAACACTCGATGATGGTGTTTATTGATCAGTTGACACCGACCAAGCTGCAAAAAATAGGCAATGAAATCGGCGTTAATAACGTTCATATCATTAATGATTCTCCGCAGGATTTCATTTCTAATCGAAGAATTCTCTCTGTTAAAGCCCATGCCGGCAATGTGAGTATAGGTTGGGACAGTGAAAATCCCGGCAAAAGCCTGTTGCTCGTACAAATACCCTTGCTCTTTATCATGATGCTCGCGACCGTGACGCTTTTGCTGGTCTTGCTTCGCTATTTATTAAATAAAGCGAAAATTCAGGATCAAAAAACAGTCCTGGTCTGGCAAACACGGCAGGCGCTGCAAAAAAGTGAGGAAAGATTCCGGGATGCCAGCGACATGACAAGCGACTGGTTATGGGAGGCCGATTCATCTTTAAATATCACCTGGATATCAGACAGATTTTCGGGCGTAACGGGTCTTGAGAAGGACGACTGGCTGGGTAAAAACCTGTCAGCACTGTTTCCCGAGCAGTATCCCGCGCTGCAAGCATGGCGCCAGGAAGAGCACAATGTTCATCAGTTTGTTGCCGAAAACTGTCGTTATCAAACAAGCGAAAATGGGATGCGTGTTTGTTCCCTTGTCGCCAGGCGATTTACCCTCGAAAACGGCGCATCAGGTTACCGGGGCGCCGTCACGGATATTACTGATGAAGTTGAAGCAATAAAACGTATTCACTACCTTTCATTTCATGATGAGCTTACGGGTTTACCTAACCGTCATCATATTCAACAATCTCTTAGCGCTCATATTCATGCTTTACACACCAGTCCTTTCGCCCTGATCAGTATTGATCTGGATAAATTTAAACCTGTTAACGATTTATTTGGCCATTCAGCAGGCGATGCCCTCCTGCGGGATGTTTCAGTACGCCTTCAGCGTTGCCTCAGAAAATGCGATCTGGTTGCCAGGCAGGGCGGAGATGAGTTCCTCATCGTGGTGTCAGCGGTAGATGAAATTAACAATCTTAGTGAGGTGTGTTCCCGAATCCTTGAGGAATTGAATACGCCATTTATTGTAGAAGGGAATGAAATATTAATTGGTGTCAGTATGGGGATTTCACTTGCCCCTGAACACGGCACAAACAGCCACGATCTCTTACGGTATGCGGACATCGCTTTGTACCGGGCAAAGCAAACGGGGAAAAACAAATGGGTGCTGTATCATCCTGACATGTTCCAGGAAATATCAGAACGCAGAAAGCTTGAATTGGCGTTAAGGCATGCGATACAAGCCAATGAACTTTTCCTTGTTTATCAACCTCGATATAACATTAATAATAATAGCATTGATGCCGTAGAGGCCCTTGTTCGCTGGTATCATCCAGTAGAAGGCATGATTATGCCTGATACCTTTATCAGCGTCGCTGAAGACGCAGGGTTGATCATTGATTTAAGTGACTGGGTGTTAACCCGGGCCTGCACCGATGCACTTATTTACTTCAAAGATAAATCTATTTCAGTCAATATTTCAGCGTTAGAATTTGGTACCAGCGATCTGTATACGCGAATTGTTAGAATTATCGACGAGACAGGGTTTGATCCGCACCGACTGGAAATTGAAGTGACCGAAAATGTGGTCCTCGCCGATCCTGATAATACGTTTAATACAATGAAGAAATTGAAAGAGTTAGGGGTTCGTTTCCTTATCGATGACTTTGGAACAGGCTATGCCTCCGTCAGTTATCTGCGTAAATTTCATTTCGATGGCATTAAGCTCGACAGAAGCTTTATTAATGCTATTGACGATTCAGTGGAAAGCCAGAATGTGGTTGAAAAAATGATCGCACTCGGTAAAGCCTACTCAATGGAGGTTACCGCAGAAGGGGTAGAAACGGTAACGCAATTTGATTTTTTGAAAGAGAATAAATGTGACGTTCTTCAGGGCTATTACATTGGTAAACCGGCTGAGCGACAGTCTGTTGATTTCAGTTTTAAAAAATAAGCATATCAAATCATTGTGTTAGAATGAGGGGGATCTTCCCCCCTCATTCTTCATGTCTGTGAAAGCACGCGTGTGCGCCACAATTATCCCTAAAGTTAAACGGGTTATGATCCGATAAAGTAAGAGTGGCCTTAAGCAACAATTTATTATGAGTAAGACTGACTTTACAGCAGCTTAACGTTCAATACCGACATCGAGGGACTTATGATTATAAAAAACATGCAAGTAGGAACACGTATGGGGACGGGTTTCTCACTGCTATTACTGATGCTTGTAATCATGGGGGCAAGTTCGTACTGGCTAACCGTCAACAGTGAAAAGAAAGTCGATGAGATTATTACCTGGCATTTAGTGAAGGAAAGATTAATAAGTGACTGGTTACGATTAGTTAGCAGTAATAATGGCCTGGCACTTGCTGCAATGAGTTCGCAGGATGAAAAATTTCAGAATGAAATTTTGAAAACAATGAAAAAAAATTCCGAGCAAATAAATACTCTGCAAAAAGATCTCACCCCATTGCTGCGGCTGGCAACAGGAAAACGTCTTCTGGAAGAGGTTATCACCGCCAGAGAAAAGTACGTCGCACTTCGTCAGGATGGGTTTAAATTGGCCAGGCAAGGCAATGCGGATCTTACTAACGCCTACATTTCAGCACAATTTTATCCGGCTACTGAAGAGTATGTTAATGCCCTTATGGCGCTGAGGGCGTTCCAAAAATCCCTGATCGATCACTCTTATCTTGCGGTTCATCAAGAGTCATCATCATCCAAAACCATTATTCTTGCTTTTATTCTGCTGAGTATTGTTTCCGGGGTTGTTATTGCGTGGTATATCACCCGCAGTATTACTCGTCCGCTGGCAGAAGCGGTCTCTATTGCTAAACGGGTATCTGCTGGCGAGTTAACCGTAGATGTTCAGGTGCATTCAAAAGATCAGTTAGGTACGCTGCTGTTATCTCTCAAAGAGATGATAACGGGTCTGAATACCACCGTGCTGCGGGTGAGAAATGGCGCGGAGAATATTTCTTCTGCCGCTAACGAAATCAATGCAGGGAATCAGGATCTAGCGTCAAGAACAGAGTCGCAGGCGGCAAGCGTTGAGGAAACAGCTGCGACGCTGGAGCAGTTAACCGCGACCATCAAAAGCACCGCAGAAAACTCCCGCAGCGTTAATCATCTTTTCACTGAGGCGGGGAGCGTCATCAATAAGAACAGTCAACGTATGCATGACGTCTCTTCAAGCATGCAGGATATTTATGCGGCATCCGGGCAGATGAACGCGATTGTTACGGCGATTGAAGGGATTGCCTTCCAGACGAACATTCTGGCGCTGAATGCTGCGGTAGAAGCTGCACGTGCGGGGGAGCAAGGCAGGGGATTTGCGGTGGTGGCTGGCGAAGTCAGAACACTGGCGCAGCGGAGCTCTTCTTCAGCGAAAGAAATTAAGGAAATTATAGGGTCTTCCCTGGGGAAAATTGACAGTTGCCGTATGTTAGTCGACGAAGCAGACCATGGGATGAAAGAGATCGTGTCCAACGTTGCCAGCGTTCAGAAACTGGTCGATGAAATCACTAAAGCCAGCCTGGAGCAAAGCGATGGCGTTCATCAGATCAACTTAGCGATGGGGCAAATCGACACCACTACGCAGCAAAATGCGTCGTTAGTTGAGGAATCTTCTGCAGCCAGCGCCGCTTTACAAGAGCAAGCTATCAGCCTGGTGGATAGCGTAAAAGTGTTTACCTGTCATGACGCCGGGTTGGTCTCTGCTATAAAAGCACGCGAACCAAAAAGCGAACCTAAGGCCCGGGTGAAGCAAAACGCGGGAACATTGGCCGACACTAACTGGACGACGTTTTAAATGCAGTAAGGCTGACAATAGCGGGTGTGGCATAAAAAAGAGTCCGCTTGCGGACTCTTTTTGCTGCCAGGGAGGGTAAACAGAGGGATTTTAATCTCAGGATGTCACCGAGAGGTGAGCTCCCGGCGGACAATCTCTGCACCCGCGCTCAGTGCGTTCAACTTGCCATTGGCTACCTGGCGAGACAACGGCGCCATGCCACAGTTGGTGGAAGGATAGAGCTTATCGGCGTCGACAAATTGCAGCGCTTTGCGCAAGGTGCTGGCAACGTCCTCTGGGGTCTCGATGTGATGACTGGCCACATCAATGGCGCCGACCATCACTTTTTTGCCACGAATCAGTTCAAGCAGATCCATAGGCACATGCGAGTTATGGCACTCCAGTGAGACGATATCAATACTGGACGTTTGCAGTTTAGGAAACGCTTCTTCGTATTGTCGCCACTCTGTCCCCAGCGTCTTTTTCCAGTCTGTGTTGGCTTTGATGCCGTAACCATAGCAAATGTGCACCGCGGTCTCGCATTTGAGCCCTTCGATGGCTCTTTCTAACGCCGCGATACCCCAGTCATTCACTTCGTCAAAAAAGACATTAAAAGCGGGCTCGTCGAACTGAATAATGTCGACGCCAGCGGCTTCTAACTCGCGGGCTTCTTGATTGAGAATTTTGGCAAATTCCCAGGCCAGTTTTTCGCGGCTTTTGTAATGCGCATCGTAAAGCGTATCAATCATCGTCATCGGCCCCGGCAGCGCCCACTTTATGGGTTGTCTGGTCAGCTTGCGTAAAAATTTGGCATCGTCCACAAACACCGGCTTCTGGCGAGAGACGGCTCCCGTGACGGTCGGCACGCTCGCATCGTAACGATTACGGATTTTCACCGTCTCGCGTTTTTCGAAATCAACGCCACTGAGATGTTCAATAAATGTGGTCACAAAGTGTTGGCGTGTTTGCTCTCCATCGCTAACGATGTCGATCCCTGCGCGCAACTGATCAAACAACGCGAGGCTAAGGGCATCTTTTTTCCCTTCAACTAACTCGTCGTTGTGTAATTTCCAGGGAGACCACAGTTTTTCTGGTTCGGCGAGCCAGGACGGTTTAGGCAAACTGCCGGCGGTTGAGGTGGGGAGCAATGTTTTCATAACAGGTGACCTTATCGTTTTAATTAATCAAAGCGCGTACTGAGCAGACCATTGCTCCAGAATATTCTTGTATTTTTTAATGAAGTGTTCTTCGGTAAATTTTCCCTGCTCGATAGCTAACTGACTGCGTTCATCACGGTCATAAACAATTTTTGTTAATGAGTGATCCTGATGATTCAGGTTGGGCTGATAGTCGTGTCCTGCCGCGGAGTTAGCATTGTAAATCTCAGGACGATAAATTTTCTGGAATGTCTCCATCGTGCTGATCGTGCCGATCAATTCCAGTTCGGTATAATCGCGCAGTAAATCGCCAATAAAATAGAACGCCAGGGGGGCAACGCTATTTTCAGGCATGAAATAGCGGACCTGTAATCCCATTTTTTTGAAATACTCTTCCGTCAGCGATGTGCCATTTTGCTGATATTCAATGCCCAGCACCGGATGCCGATTCCCATTCTGCTGGTAAGTGTTTTTATTCGACACGCTCAGGCAAATCACCGGGGTTTTACTGAAATTCTCTTTAAACGCCGTTGAATTCACGAAATGTTTAAAGATATTGCCATGCAGACAGCCAAAGTCCTTCGGCAGGCTGAATTGTGCCTGGCCGTCATTATGTGCGGGCAATAAGACGCTGAAATCGTAATCGCGAACGTAAGAAGAGAAGTTATTGCCCACAATGCCTTCAATACGCTCGTTGGTCTTTTTATCAATAATATAGGTTTTGAGTATCTCGATAGCCGGGAAAGTGGCAGTACTGTTTTCTGCTTCGATATTCATCTCGGCAGAGATGATTTCCAGCTCAACGGCATAACGATCGCCTTTAGGGTTGTCCCAGCTTGCCAGGGTATTAAAACGATTGTTGATCATCACTAACGTATTGCGCAGATTCTGCTGACGATTGTCACCTCTGGCCAAATTAGCAAAGTTGGTGGTGATCCGCGTATTTTCTGAAGGATTATAATTTTCATCAAAAGCACTGCTTTTAATGGTGAAAGTAAAATTTTTATTCATCGCGATCGTTACCCCAGGTGCTGATATAGAGACAGAATGTATTTCTGCACGTCCGCCAACGGCGGCGTTATCTCTCTTCGTGTTATCAATAAGTTAATAGGGTAATGTTATGCCAGAGGCAGGAGGGGAGAGAAAGCGACTTAATTTCACTGCAACATGAGTTATCTTCATGATCGGGCAGAACACGACATGTTGCCCGTGAGGCTTACGTCTCACGGGTTTCAGCTTGTTTGGCTAAGGTTCGGGCAAGAATGGAAGAATAGAGCGGTTTACCGCCGAGGAATTGCGCCAGTAGCGTAGCCCCGAGGCAGGTGATGATCATCGGTAAAATAAGCTGGTAGTTATCCGACATCTCCAGCACCAGCACTATGCCAGTAAGCGGAGCCCTGACGGAGGCGGCAAACAGCGCGCCCATGCCGGCGATGGCAAATGTACCGGCTTCCAGTCCGTAAGCCGGGAACAGATCGGCTACGCCGACGCCATAAGCCGTGCCCAGCACGGTCCCTAACGCCAGCATAGGCGCAAAAATTCCGCCCGGCGCACCTGAACTGAAGCAGAGCAACGTGGTCAGCAGGCGGACCAGAAACAGGGCAATCAGGGCGTAAAAGGTGAATCCCCCTTTTGCTGCCTCAGGAATCAATGCAAATCCACCGCCTGCGCCGGGTGCGTAAAACAGTGCAAGGATCCCACACGCGCCGCCAATGCAACTGCCGATCACCACTGCGCGCCCATTACGTCCGCCGTACAGGCGCCGAAAACCATCCTGAAAAATGAAGACGAGGCGGTTGAATACCACGCCGACAACCCCGAACAGCATGCCGAGAATCAGGTAGAGCCATAACGTATTTACCGGGGCGTTGGATAACTGGCCGACGGCAATGACCGGGTTTTCACCATTGAAAATCCGAAAGACGATGCTGGCCATTATCACGCCAATGAAAACGGCCTTGATGGAGATGAGGTTGTAGCGAAATTGCGGGCGCATCTCTTCAAGAATAAAAAGGATGCCCGCCAGCGGTGCGTTAAAGGCCGCGGCCAGCCCCGCAGCAGCACCCGTTGCTAACAAAGAGTGACGCGCTTCAGCCTGTTTTACTCCCAGCAGGTCCGTCACCATGCGGCCAATATTGCCGCCAAGCTGAACTGTCGGGCCTTCTCTGCCAAGCACCATGCCTGCGCCCAGTGTGCCCATACCGCCAAAAAACTTCACGGGGATAACACGCCACCACCGTACCGGGCGCAAATCCTCCAGCGCGCCTTCAATCTCAGGAATTCCTGAACCCGATGCCTCGGGGGCAAAAAACCTGACCAGCGCATACCCGACCATGGCTAACAGCCCGGAGAGGGCAAAGGCCATAAGGCATAACGTCCATCCGCTGAAACCAGACTGTGAGAGCAGTGTGGTTCGAAAATGCTCTACGGCATTCACAGCACGAAAAAATGCGACGCCAACCAAACCCACCAGGGTGCCCACCAGTGCGGCGCAGACCAAAACGGCGACGGGCGTTTTGTCGCGGTAAAGCAGGGCCCTGAACATCCCTTTTCTGGCGCGTTCTGATTGCGGGACCTTAACCTCTGAAGTGTCTGTATCCATGATTCAATTCAACAATATTCTTTACCCGAAAGGGGTAGGATTTTATCCATCCTGAAAAGATTAAACAAAACCCTTCTCGTTACAATACGTATCGGGCGTGCGGATCCAACGATACAGCACCCACGCGTGGCTTCGTGCTAAACGGTGAGCAGTCTGGTGTTTTAGGCAGCATCGTACCCGGAACCGCTGAAAAGCGCAGGCGTTCAGTCTGCGCTCAGCATCAGGTCAAGGTTTTGCACCGCCGCGCCCGATGCGCCTTTACCAAGATTATCAAAAACGGCGGTGAGCAGAATCTGCCCGGTTTCCGGGTTCGAAAAGACGCGAAGCGCCATGTTATTGGTACCGTTAAGCGCTTCAGGATCAAGCCGTTCTGCCTCCCCGGCCGTGGTCTGCGCCAGCACCTTGACGTGGCCGCAGTGACGGTAATGGTGTGAAAGACAAGCCTGGATGGCGGCAGGCGTGGCAGAGTGAGGAAGCAAGCGTTGCTGGAGTGGCACGCTCAGGACAATTCCCTGGCGATAGGCACCGTAGGCGGGCATAAAAAAGGGTGCCACCGTGAGCTTCGCGTACTGCACGATTTCAGGCACATGTTTATGTTTCAGGGCCAAACCATAGGCCTGGAAAGTGGGCACGGATGCCGCGTTTTCACCCTCATAAAGCGCGATTGCCGACCGTCCGCCTCCCGAATAGCCGGACACCGCATGAATCGAGACAGGGTAATCCGCTGGCAGCAGCCCTGCATTCACTAACGGCAGCAACAGGCCAATGGCACCGGTGGGGTAGCAGCCTGGGTTGGTGACGCGTTTCGAGATGCGAATGTGCTGAGCTTGCTCCGCGCTCATCTCAGGAAAACCGTAGGTCCAGCCTGGTGAGACCCGATGCGCTGAGCTGGCATCAATCACCCGAACATGAGGATTCTTCACCATCGCGACGGCTTCTCTGGCCGCCTCATCGGGCAGACAAAGCATCGCGATGTCACAGCTGTTAAGCATTTCCGCCCGCCGGTGTGTGTCTTTGCGCTCTGCGGGCGGGAGCGTCAGCAGCGTAATGTCCTTGCGGTCACGCAAGCGATCGTGGATTTGTAAACCTGTCGTGCCTTGTTCGCCATCGATAAAAACCTGCATCTTCATTATTTCCTGATTGGGGAAGGGGGATATCAGGATGTTGAGCCCGCTTTAAGTGTGGGTAAAGTTGAATTATCTTAACGTCAGATTCAGTTTTTCTGAGGCATGCTATGCGGGAAATAAACCTTGACCAGCTACGTACCCTGGTCACCATTGCCGATACCGGTTCCTTTAACGAAGCGGCGCAACGGCTTCATTTATCGCCGCCCACGGTCAGCCTGCATATTTCCGAACTTGAAAACCGGCTGGGCACAACACTGCTTTCACGCACCCGGGGCAACATCAGGCCGACGGCGATTGGCGAAAACCTCGTGACGCATGCACGTCGTCTGCTGGCCGATGCGGCATGGGTGCTTGAGGACATATCCCGCCAGGCCAGGGGATTAACCGGGCAGGTCAGAATAGGCGCGTCGACAGGGGCCATCGCTAATCTGTTGCCCAGGGCAATTGAAAGACTTGCGCTGTCTCACCCCGGTATCGATGTCCAAATTTCCGTGCTCACCTCCCAACATACGCTCGAACACCTGAAATCCGGCGCACTGGATATCGGTATTGTCGCGCTCCCGCAACCGCGGATCGCAGGGCTGAAAATTGACGCCTGGCGGCGGGATCCGGTCGTGGCTTTCCTGCCCGCAAGCTGGCAGGCGCCTGAGACGGTGACAGCGGATTGGCTGATGAAGAAACCCCTGATACTGAATGGGTCAGGCACACATTTATCCCAACTGACCGACCACTGGTTTGCAGGAGCAGGCCATCACCCGGTGGCTAAAATCACGCTCGATTACAACGATGCCATTAAAAGCCTGGTGGCGGCCGGCTATGGCGCAACGCTTTTACCGCTGGAGGCGGGAACGTCATTATCCAGCGATAACCGTATCGTCTGGCGCGCCTTAACACCGCCTTTATGGCGAGAATTAGGATTAGCCTATCGCGAAAGCGCGCACGATCTTTCCACCCGGCACTTACTTTCAACGCTGCAGGATTTAGAACAGGAATAAGGGACGGCAAAGCATTATCGCAATGGCGCGCAGCTTGTCTTAATCACATCTCGTAGCCAAAGGTGTGCGGGATCGTGATTTTTTCGCGCATGCCAGGCCTGTTCGAAGTCAAAGCCGGGAAGGGGGAACGGCGGTGTAAATCTGGCCAGGGTTTCATCACCGCTATCGGGCGAAACGGTATGGCTCGCCACGGTTAATACCAGATCGGTGCCCGGAAGCAGATTGATGGCTGCGCCCCAGTGCACAAGCGACACGCAGATGCGGCGTTTGAGTCCCCTGGCAAGTAATGCTCTCTCTATTTCATCGACCGCATCGGGTTCAGCAGCGAGCTTAATATGGGGTCTTGCCAGCCACTCTTTAAGGGTCAGTTCACCTTTCGCGGGCAGAAATCGTTTATCAGCAAGGCAGATAAACGCCTCAGAAAAAAGCACCTCTCTCTGTAGCGTGTCCGGGGCATCGGGGAAAACGCCGAGCGCCAGGTCCACTTCGCCGTCGTTCACTTGCGCCAGCATGCGTTCCCGACTTGCCTGAGTGATGACCAAATCCAGGCCCGGCGCCTGCTCCCGTAAATAAGCAACCAGAGGCGGTAACACGATGCGAGCGGCGTAATCCGACATGGCGATCCGAAAGCGTCCCTGTGCCGTGGCGGGGGTAAAGGCGGCGGGACTCAGCAGGTTATTCAGCTCGTACAGCGCGGTTTCAAGCGGCCCAAGCAGCGTTTGTGCTCTGGCTGAGAGCGTCATTTTCCCTTTGCCTGCAATAAGCAGCGGATCGTCAAAATGGGTTCGCAGCAGGGCCAAAGAGTGGCTCACCGCAGGCTGGCTGCGATGAAGCCTGAGTGCGGCGCGGGTGACATGTTTCTCAGTGAGAAGAGCATGCAGCGTCAGGAGCAGGTTCAGATCTATCTTTCTCAGCTCATCCATTTCATGCATATCCTCTATGCGAATTACTGATTTCAATAAATATAACGGATAGTGAAAGATAACGGCATCGAAACATCTCCCGCTGAGGTCGTACATGTTCATCAAAACGTTAATCATTGCCTTTATCCCCACCGGGATTGCTTTTCTCGCTGGCGCACTGCTCCCCATTCAGGTGTCTGGCAATGCTGCGGTAGGTAAAGCGCTGGGGCATCCGTTGTGGGGCGCGCTGGTCTCGCTGACGGTCAGTATGCTTGTTCTTGTCCCGCTGCTGTGGGTTATCAAAGTCCCATCACCGCGTTTGGCGGTGGCCTTAGCCGGCCCCTGGTGGCTGTGGATTGGCGGTATCGTCGGGGCCATATACGTGCTCAGCGCCACTGCGTTGACGCCTGTACTGGGTGCCGCCAGTTTTATTGTTCTGGTGGTCGCCGGTCAGACCATTGCGGCAATCGCCGTCGATCACTGGGGGTTAATGGGGCTTACACCGCGCCCCGTCACGCTTGCCAGGTTGGCAGGGGGAATGTTGATCGTTGTCGGCGTGGTGTTGGTTCAGTACACCGGACGTAGCGGAGGTTAACGTCACCCCGTCTCTGTTTCGGCCCTTTGTTTTGACAACGGGCCGGTCGGGCGTGATGGGCCAGCAGACGTCTGTTCATTCGGCCTTGCCAGCTAGCGGGGCGCTTTCAACCGCCTCCTCACGCTGGTTTTTCCCCACAGTTTTCCCTGCTTTATTCTCAATACGATAGTCAATGACCACCTTATGATCGCTCGGCGGCGTAACGGTGACTTCGTTTATCATTTCACCTGAATCCGGGGGCAGAGTATGTGTTGAACGCCCTCTGGAGAGGATTTGCCCGTTTTGTTTTACCTGCCAAATAAGACGACAATCTTCGCATGCCGACCAGGTGTCGTTTATGGCCCACAATCGAACGGTCACTGTACTTCCCTTACGCCATGTGGCCGTCACCGGTTCAATGGAGGGCAGGAGCGGCTGATAAGCATTCTGCAGCGCGTAGTATCCCGCTTTCGGTTTGCGTAGATAATCCACGACGCCCCAATTCACTGAGGGCCAGGTCTCCACAAACATGAAGTGGAAAAGGGCGGTCACGGGTTGATAACGCTGCCGGCGATAGCTTTCCGCCGCCGTAGCGACCAGCTGTGCCTGATAGTGCTGGGTGTTATCAATCATCTCGTTAATATTTTTCCCGCGCGGGATGCCGGCAAACTTAAAGGTCTGAAAAGGCTGGAAGTTATGATACTTCCACAGCGCCCATCCTGGATCATCAGCGGCGGTGCTCTTCGGCCAGAGCAAGGCGGGGGGCACAATGGTTTTAAGCGTCGAAAGACGTGGCAGCGCCTGAGCACCGAACTCGGTAATGACGGCGGTTTTAGCCGGCGCCAGCAGATCGCGTAGGGTGCCGAAATACCATCCGGCCCAGTAATGTTCTTCGACCGCTGAGAAACGATGCACGAGGCGGGATGTATCTTCTGCCAGCGTGTCGCCCACTCTTTGGGTCAGCGCGCGGTTTAAATCCTTATTCCAGTCAGGAAAACGTTTTTCCATCCACGGTGAATTCCACGGCGGTTCATTATGACCGCCCCATACGATAATGGCGGGGGAATTACCGAATTGTTCGACCATCTCGCGGGTCTGTCGGACAGCAATGTCGGCAAATTCAACGCTGTTATCATAGCCCCACTGGAGAGGGACATCCTGCCAGATCATCAACCCCATCTCATCGGCCACGGCATAGAGTTCACGACCTGCCACGTGCCCGTGCACCCGGATCGCATTGGCGTTCATCCCCTGAACCAACTCAAAGTCCTGGCGGTATTTTGCGCGCGTCATGGTGCTGAGCCACGGGGAGCCGATATAGTTACTGCCTTTGATAAATAAGCGTTTTTCGTTGATGCGCCAGCCTTTATTCTCAGGCTGTTCTTCCAGCTTTCGCAGCCCTGTCCGCGTGACGGCGGTGTCCATTATTCCCTTATCATCAATCAATGAGGCGCGAACCCGGTACAGGTTGGGTTTGCCAAAACCTACCGGCCACCAGAGCCTGGCCTGTTTCATCGGAAGGCGAATACTCAGGCTTTGTGTTGCGCCATCGGTTTTGTTCAGCGTAACGGGATAGTCCTGCTGAAAGCGTTGACCAAAGAAGTTGTCTGGCGAGGCTATCAGTCGCAGGGTGGCTGTTCCCGTGGCTTGCGCACGGTAACGAATATCGGCTCGCAGTACGGGATTTTCCAGTCCATCCTGCCAGTCGGGACGAAGGATCACATTATCTATCGTGACGCCGCGGCTCAGATGCAACCTCACCGGGGCCCAGATGCCGCCGGAGTTGGCATCCTGACCCTTTTCGGACCAGGCGCCGCCGGGGCGCGTGTCATGCTGATTCAGCACCCCTTTCACCAAGGTTTTATGCAGCGGCCAGATGGTTTTCGGATCTTCATACGGACTGTCCACACGAACGGCGAGCTGATTATGGCGCTTCAGCGCAGCGCTGACGTCGACCGGGAAACGCTGAAAATAGCCCTCATGGCGCGCAAGTTTATTCCCATTAAGCGTGACATCGGCGAAATAATCGACACCATCAAACACCAGCGTTGCCATCTGGTCGGGGGCCAGAGCGGGTACGCTAAATTCATGGCGATACCACAGGGCGCCCTGATGATCGTAACCGACACTGTACCAGTTGGCGGGAACCTTAAGCGCATGCCAGCCATCGACAGGGCCGGTCTTACCGTTGAAGGCGCTATCGTTAGCGTCATGGATTTGCCACGTCCCGGCCAGCGACCAGGTCACGGGGAGGGGCGTCGCCAACGCCGGTGGCAGACACATTAATAGCAACCAAACCCCTTTACGGATCATGCTTTATCTCCTGCATTCGGTGCTGTAACCAGGCGGCGACACGCCTGGACTCCTCTCCAAGTTGCTGGCGCAATGCCCCGAGTCCGGCCCGGTCCCCGGAGGTGGCCTGGTGCTCAAGATGTTGCAGCACATCGGTGAGGTGAGAAAAACCGAGGGTCACGGCTTCGCCGCGAAATTTATGTGCAGCCCGTTGTAAGCCCTTACGATCGTCCTGATCGATGGCGTTTTCCACGGCAGCGGTCGCCGCGCTAAGACCTGCACTGAAGAGGGCAAGCAGCTCATTCACCAGGTCGGGATCATCCGCGCACTGCTGCAAAAGCAGCGCCTCGTCTGGCATCCCTTTATTGTCCGGAGACACCAGACGCATAATTTCACTGCGCATGGCGTCCTGGCTTACGGGTTTGGCGATATAACCGTCAAAGCCCATCATCAGACAGCGCGCTTCATCACCCTGCATAGCATGGGCGGTCATGGCGATAGCGGGCTGATGTCCTGCCCCCCGGACACGCTCCTCTTCACGAAGGAGACGAATCGCGGTTTCGCCGTCCATTTCCGGCATTTGCAGGTCAATCAGCAGGATGTCCCAGCGCTCCGCCTGCCAGCGCGTCAGGGCATCACGTCCATTATTGACCACCTCGCACTGATGGCCGAGCCGCTCCAGTAAGCGTCTGGCGACTTTCTGATTTACCACATTGTCTTCGGCCAGCAGAATTCGCAGCCCGCTCTGGGCCGGTTCAGGCGTATCGACGGGCGGGGGGCGGGGACGGTGTTAGCCGTGACCTCGAATACGCTGGCGATAACCTGATAAAGCTCGGCCTGCGTGACGGGTTTATGCAGATAGTGCGCGATACCAATGCGTTTGAGCATGTTCGGGTCAAAATGGCGACTCATGGAACTGAGCATAATGATATGGCTTTGCTCTACCTGTGGAAATACAGAGAGTTCAAGCGCCAGAGAAACACCGTCCATTTCCGGCATTTGCGCATCAAGCAGGATCAACGGCCAGAACGCGTCTCCCCCCGCCAGTCGCAGCGCCTCGCTGGCATTATTGACACAGGTCGGTGCCAATCCCATCTGGTTTAGCATGGTATCGAGTAGACGCAGATTCGTGCTGTTGTCGTCAACGACCAGGACCCGCTCACCGTTGAAGCGAACTGCCGATTTCCGTTCCGTCAGCGAGGTCTGGGGTTCAGCCAACGGCAGGCTGAAGGCAAACTCACTGCCGACGCCGGGCTCGCTCTCCACCGTCAGGTTACCGCCCATCAACGTGACCAGCCGGGCGGAGATGGTCAGCCCCAGACCCGTTCCGCCATAGCGTCGGGTTGTTGAACTGTCCGCCTGACTGAACGCCTCGAAAATGGCCTTCTGTTTTTCTACCGGGATGCCGATACCGCTGTCGCGGATGCGAAAACGCCACCGGTTTTCCCCCTCGTCGGGTTCAACAATCAGCAGAACCTCGCCCTGATGAGTAAACTTCAGCGCGTTACCCAACAGATTGGTAAGGATCTGGCGCAGCCGTGGCCCATCGGCCAGTAACCTGTCCGGCACGGCGGGGGAGATGTCGACCAGTAGCTCAATCCCTTTTTCACTGGCAGCGGGCATATGCGGACGAATCAATGACTGGATAAAAGGACGGATGTCGACCGGTTCGAGATCCATCTCAATTTTGCCGGACTCAATGCGGGAAAAATCGAGAATGTCATTGATGATATGCAGTAAGGATTGGGCTGAACTCATGACCAGTGAAAGGTACTCTCGCTGATCCTGATTGAGAGGGGTATCCAGACAGAGTTGCGTCATGCCTAAGATGCCGTTCATCGGGGTACGAATTTCATGGCTCATGTTAGCCAAAAAAGCGCTCTTCGCCTCGTTGGCCTCATGGGCGACCTTAGCGGCCTCAATGGCGAGCAATTCGGCCTCCTTGCGGCGGGTAATATCCTGCAGGGTGCCAATGACCCTTTCAGCCGCCTGGTGCATGTCGAGGGTGACGACCTGCCCGGAAACCAACATCCAGCGCCAGCCCTGCGTCGGATGCTCAACGCGAATTTCACATTCAAACACGGGCCGATGCTCTTTTTTCGCCGCGGTCATCGCGTTACGCAGGGTGGCACGGTCCTCCTCATGGACCAGGTTCAGCAGAAAATGCAACGGATAGCGCCACTGCGATCGTGACTGGCCCAACATTGCCAGCAGCGTATCGTTCACCTGCAGGTTATCCTGCGACACCTGCCAGTCCCAGATACCGATCTGGATTGATTCGGCAGTGAGTAAAAAGTCATCATGCAACTGGTGGCGAGATTGCTGCGCCTCGTCAAGTTCAGTGATGTCAGTATGCAGACTCACAATACCGCCATCCTTAAGCCGCTGATGTTGAACATAGATTCGTCTTTGTCCTGACTGCCTGACTTCGCAGTGGCGTGCCTGTCGGCAGTTGCGAACGATCGCTTCCCGCAACGTCTGTTGACGGCTGGGATCGATGCTATAACCTACATCAATAAATTTACCGACCAGATATTCGAGAGTCGCACCGGTCTTTAACCACGGGGCCATCACCGGGTAAAAAACCGTGACCTGGTCATTCCACACCACCAGGCGTTCGGTGCTGTCGTAGATCATCACCGCCGAGGGCAGCATGTTGACATCGAAACGGGATGGGGTTGGCATCGTTACTCGCTCCCGGCTCGATAGTGCAACTCGGCCTGGCGACGCAGGTATTCCAGGCCGGGCGCAATGGCCATCGCCCAGGCGGTCAGGATCTCTTCATCGCAAAGGGGATCGTGCGCACGTACGGTTCTGAGCATCGCTTCGCGCCAGTAGGCAAAAAAACGGGGCGGTAACCGCAGGCCAGCCTGGCTCTGTTCGCGAGCCAGTCGCTCAAGAAAATCCGGCACGAAGAGCGCCCCGTCTACCGCCAGCATGGCGAAGAAGCACTTGAAGATCATCTGCTGTCCTTCCTCACCGGGTCGTTGGGCAAAGTGCTGCTCGGTTTCAGGCGACATATGCAAAAAAGCGCTGTAAAAAGAGTGAAAGAAGCGCTTCTTGTCATTCTCCGGCAAGACGCGGTTCAGGCTTGCCTCAAAAAGATCGCGATAAAATTTCATGGCTTAGCCCTCACAGACCATTCTCCCGGCAGGCACAGACCCGGTGGGTTAAATTCATCTGACACGCGCCGGGAAAAATAGCTTTTCTCATCAACGAGGCCGTTTTTAATGAGTGGCCCGGCCTTATGCTTATAAAGAAGTGATTCCAGAACGATGGCGTTAGTAGAGAGGGTTATCATCGAATTCGTGTCGCCGGTTGCCTCGACACGTCCCTCAAACCAACCCTGCTGCGGGTTGTTCAGATGCTGCGTCACCGCCATGAGGGCGTCGGTATAGTCGTTTTCCCAGAGCGTCCACAACACGAAAACGGCCTTGGTTGTCACCTGCGCCAGGCGCGGATAGTAACGACCGTCATCGCCCAGGGTGTTCCAGGCATAACCGTTACCCCACACGGTATCTTCAACGTGCCACGGCGCTTGCGATAAGGCGAAATCTGCGCGCGCGGTGAGAACGTTATCGCGCTCCCAACGCGATTTTTGACTGAGCCACACCCCTTCAGCCCTGGCGCGGAAGGCATCTGTCACCTCGGCAGGTAAGCCCGGCGGTTGCCAGCCGAACTCGAGGCCAGGCAGCATAGCGGGCAGGGTGGTCAACAGCGAAGGCTGCCAGGTGGTGCGCGGGTCTCGTGTGTCAACGGCGAGGCTACGTTGGTAGAGGATTACGTTGCGGGACGGCGGAGTGAGGGCTTTCCCGACCGGGAATCCCCACAGTCGAAACGCGCTGGCGGCATATTCGCTCTCGCCCAGACGAAGCTCCTCGCGGGTCACCGTCTGTCCGTTTTCTAACGAAGCGGACCACAATTCGCCTTCGTTATCCAGCACCGGGCAGAAATTCCAACGCAGGACGATTTTATCCAGGTATTCCCGATATTGCGGCGCGTATTCGGCGGTCAGCCTTAGCGCCAGCATCAGCCTTGCCATATCCTTTGCTGACCAGCCGCTCTTAACCGGTTTACCGCTGAAATCAATGGGCTTCGCCGTCTGACTGGAGTAAAGCCTGCCCGGCACCCGGGCATCGGTCAGCGTCAAACGATTCAGTGTCCCGAGCAGTCGCGTCAAGCGGGCATCAAACTCGGCTCCGTTTATTAGCCCAAGCTCTCTGGCTGAGACCAGCGCCACGAGGGTGTCGCCCATTTGCCAAAGCGTGACACGTGGTTGCTTGTCGCTGCCGTTAACCAGGCCAGTCTGCGCTTGCGTATTATTGGCGAAATAGCGCCATGCGATACGCGCCCACTCGTGCTCCTGCGGCGTCAGGCTGCTAATGCGTGCAGAGGTGTGCCAGCCTCCGTTACTTAGCCAGCGCCAGCCCGCACCGTGTTGACCAAACAGCGCAAAGGCGATGAGCGTAACGAGGATGATAACGGTCAGCCACCGCGCTACTGTTTTAAGCATTGCGCAGTCACCGGCGGCAGTTTAATGGGTTCGTCCGCATTGCAGGATGGGCACTGACAGGCCTGGCAGGCAGATTGTGTTCGCATCGTCGTCCCGGTTTGTTCACACCAGCTCTTCACGGCGGGCGTGCTTTCCAGGAAAGGGCGGTTGCGCGGTTTGTTATTGGGATCAAACAGATCGACGAGCTTTTTGTCCCAGAGAGAAGGGGCGAAATCGTGATTTTTAGGGTTATCGCTATTAAATTGCAGCAGTTTGCCCTCTTTTTTGAAGAGCAGTGCTTCCAGCATGATGCCGTTATTATTCGCCGTGAACTCTTTAATCGGGCCATCACCATTTTCGTAAAGCCCTTCGTAATAGCCTTTGCCCTCTTCGTTGGCGTTTTCGATAGTCGTGAGCAGCCGGTCGGTATACGGAGAATCCCAGAGCACCCACATGCCAAGCGCGGCTTTCAGTGATACGGCAGCAGTGTTGGGAACGAACTGGCCTTTATCGGTGATGGTATTCCAGTTGAAGCCGTCGCTGAAAACGGTGTCGTAGACAAAATAAGGGGATTTATCAAGCTGATGCTCTGAACGCGCAGTGAGTATCCCCGTGATGGCATAGCGGTTTTCCTGCGCCTGATAAACGCGGTCGGCAAAGTTCTTCATCCACGGATGAGAATAATTGCGCGGACTGTTGTTACGATCTGTTGGATTATCAAAGCCAAATTCCAGACCATACAGCAGGTAAGATTCGGTAACGACATAGTTATGTTGCGACGTCATACGCGGGTCGCGCGAATCATAAGGCACCAGCACACAGTAAATTTCTGCCAGCTCATAGGGCTGAGGACGACTGGCCTGGCAGGTGCGAAATCCCCAAAGCTGAAAGCCCGCTGCGCCATACTCCTCATAGCCCAGTCGGCCTTCCTGCACATATTTTGGCTGACCGTTTTCAAGGTAAGCGCCGTACAGGGTGCCACAGGGATCGATAGCATGACTGAAGTCCCAGCCAAGCACGACGTTATCCACACTGTTGCCGTATTCCGGGTAACGCTCTTTAATGACTTTTAACCAGACCAGCATCCTGCCGATGTCGAGCGCGGAAAAACCGATTTCACCGGGTTTATTCTGGTAATCCACTTTCTGCCCACTGATGGTGTTATAGGCTTTGTTGGGTAATTCGTTACGAAAAAGCACCAGCGTATTCAGGGTGGCGAGAAATTTCAGCATCCTGCGGTCGAACTCGGCTTTATCAATAATGCCCAGTTCGCGCGCTGCCGTCATCGCGGCCAGATAAGAGGCGCTGTCCCACATCGTGGTGGAGGGATATTTGTTTACAGCATTCACCAGCCCAGTGGTGGGCTGGTAGTTGGTGACAAAATACTGCCACGCGTTTTTCGCGATGGCCATCTCTCGCGGACTGAGCTCACCGCTGCGTGGCGCATAATCTGATGCCGGAAGCCCGGATGCCGCCTGCACCCCCGAGAGAGTGAGCCAGAACGCCATGAAGCCGGCCAGGATGGGAAATAACAAAAATTTCAGCTTCATGGCGTCGCTCCTGCTGAAGACGTTGAGGGAGAAGAGGGGGTGAGACAGGCGAGACACAGCATCTGCCCGCGGGTAATGTAAGCCAGGCTTTCAAGCACAATGGCATTGGTGTCGGCGTCAACGATATCGTTCACGCTGTTATTCAGATTCAGCCCTCTTTGCCAACCTTTGCCGGGTATCTGCAGTGATTTCACCTGTTGGCGCAGTGCTTCGCTCCAACTGTTACGAAACAGGGCGTACCAGGCAAAGGCCGTGCGCGTTGAGGTGATCGCCGTCTGCTCCGGGGTGGCATCGCGCAGGGCGCTGTTTTGTAGCGGCTGGCGATTAGGCAGATCGTTAACGTAATCTGGCGCAGGCTCTGCGTAATCTGTACTGATGGGCGGTTTACTGACCCGCAGGCTGTGGCGACGTTGTTGAACTTGCATGATGCGCCAGGTGATTTCCGCGCTCTGGGCGTCAAAGCCCAGCTCCAGCCCGGTTAACAGATAAGGCAGGCTGATGAGCGACGGTTGGCGGCCCCACGGGGTGCGTAGCCCCTCGTCAGGCACCATGATGCCGTCGATGTCGATCATCTGCTGCCCTGAGGGCGGGTTAGTGACTGCCAGTCCAGCGGCGCTATTTATCAGTCGAAGCATATGGCTGGCATACAGCCGATAGCCGAAGCTGTTACGGGGTTCGTCCGTCGCAAGAGCCCAATGGTGCAGCGGGGCCGCGGCAGCACTGGCCGTGTTATTTTCAATTAACGCGCCGACATTCCACTGATTAAAAATATCGCGTATGGCGGCAGCATGCTGGGGGTAACGCCATAGCAGTGTTTGCAGCGCGTTCAGCAAACGCCCCATTCCGATGGCCGAAGAGTCGGGTTTACCCAATATCTTCAATGTGTCCGCGTGATAATACGCCGCAGGCAGCCCCTGAGCGTTAAGCGGAATTTGTCCAAGCGTGAACAGGGCCGCCGTAATACGCTCATCGAACTCATCGGTTGTCAGAATGTTGAGCTCTTTGGCTGAGGCCACGGCAAAAAGATAACTGCCAACACTCCACAGACTGAACCACGGCTCGCCATCGTGCGCATTGGCAAGCCCGTTCGGCTGGGTATTGTTGACATAGTACTGCCATGCCACTCGCGCCCAGATCGCCTCGTCAAAGGTCAGCGCTCGCGCGCCAGGTAATGGTGGGAAGTCTTTACTCAGCGTCATTCCCGTACTGCTTTCTACCCGCGTCGGCATCTGTTTTTCTACCCAGACGACAATGGCGAATCCCAACAAAAAACCGATGAGGATAGTGAGGTAGCTCCGCGCGGTCAGTAATGCGTTGCCTTTACTCATGCGCGCGTCTCCTCTTCTTCGGGCGGTGTCCACATGGCGGCGAGGATAAGCGGCAGCATGGCCGCAATGTTCACCGCTCCCCAGAAGATATTGATGACGTAGCCGGAAGGATCATCAACTTGTCCACGCGCAACCTGGACGCCCCCCCAGATAAGCCCCAGCAAGGTCAGAAGGACGATGGCAATCTGGGGTTTTACAAGATAGAGGAAACGGCCTTTTTGTCGCTCTTTGGGGGTGACGTGAAATTTAATTTGCTCGCCCCGCAGGACCGTATTGAGCGCCCGCAAATTCATCGAAAAAAAGGAGAGGTAAGAGGCTCTCCCGTCCCAGGCCGAAATGCCCCATGTCCCGAACATAAAGGCCAACTCTGACAGGATAAAAAAGGGCAAAAAGTGAAGATAAAAGGGTTCTGACCAGGCCGAGACCGGAGGGATGCCGGTAAAAAGGTAAATAATGGGCGAAATCAGAAAGACGGTGTTCCATACGCAGGCCATATAAGACCAGAAGGTTGTCGCGTACATCAGCGTTTGCGGTAACGAGAGCTTAAACCGGCGGCGGCTAAAGATATTGTCGTGAAAGAGAATATCCAGCGATCCTGCGGCGTATTTAAAACGCTGAATCATCCATGTCAACATATCCTGCGGCGATAGCATTTTGGATTCCACGCGCGGATGCATGACCGAACGCCATCTGCGCGCGGCGTCGCCGTGCAGCAGAATTGAGGTATAGATATCTTCGGACACATGGAACTTATAGGGGGTTAATTCTGTATCGAATGCGACATGAGGGCGCATGGCGTCCTGCAACGTTTTACGCATAACGGGATCGTGAATATCACGGGTATGTCTGTCTATTTCCTCTTCCACGGTCCAGACGTAGCTCCGCAATGCCGCCTGCATAACGGCTTCACGGCGATGTATTGATGCGGCGCCGCAGCAGAACGCGGCGTTAGCCCAGTTCCGGCGGCGTAAGATTACATCGTAAAACATGCGGGGATCGTTGAAGAAAGGGTCTCGCCCGACGGTAATCGGTCCGACGATTTTTTGCGCTATCCAGCCAAGTCCGTAACCCGCTTTGCCTGCTTTGCGCTCCAGCCAGCGCGCCAGGTTTTCACCTTCCGGCAGGTCGAAGAACCATTGCGGCGTCTGAACCCAGGCGACATCCGGATCGCGAAAATACCCCAGCGTGTGGCTAAGCAGCGTGGGGAAGACCCGGGTATCGGCGTCGCAAATGATCAGGAAGTCTCCGTCGGTCTGCTCCAGCCCGTTACGAAGATTACCAGCCTTGTAGCCGATGTTGGTCTGACGGGAAATATAATTGACCCCTTCCTGTTCACATACGGCTCTCATTTCCGGTCGCCGACCGTCATCAAGCACATGCACACGGTAATCCAGGGGAACGGGATAGGTCATTTTCATGGCATCACGGATAGAAAGCCTGACGAGCTCCACGTCTTCCGAATAGGTGGCAATGAACAGGTCGACTTTAATGGGCCGCACCTCAACCTGCTCGTCAGTGAGCAGACAATCGTTGATTGTCTCAGGCGGTGACGTTTGCGGCGGATCTTCTTCCTTCCATAAATTAATGGTGAACAAAATCGTCCCGATCCAGGCCAGCGTTTCCGCCAGTACCAGCGGAATGGCATACCATAATGCATCGGTATTTAATGAAGCAGTCCAGCGCCAGTAAATATAATTTCCGCCGAGGATCAGCGCCGCGACTGCTAATACCTGCCAGGTCATCATTACCCAGCGCGGCGTGTTGAGCGGCTCAGGGGGTTGGCGATTTTCAAAACGGGAAAAATAAAAATCCATAGTAAAGGATATCCTGATTCCGCAATGGCTCTGGATTAAACACGTTTTGCCAGCCACTGGCCGTTAATAAGAAAATAACACCTTGCTAAACAGTGCTTAAATTGAGTGTAGATGGCATAAAAAAAGTGTCCAGAAAACAAAAGTATCTATTATTAAGTGGCGCTTAACTTAATGGTCACTGCAATTAATATATTCTGGCATCGGTTAACAATTGCCAGAAACGTATCTTTGAGCTATCTAAATAATTTACCAGATGTTTTTTGTAACGGATGAAAGGTCCTGCCATGAGCCACGTCGCACCCGTCCTTCCGCAAAAAGAGATAAGTAAATCAATGTCATGGAGATATGATGTTGCGGGGGCGCGTGATTTGCGAATTGATTTAATGCGCGGTATTGCATTAGTGATGATGGTGGTGGCACATATGGAAATCATGTCAATATTTAATATATTCACATGGGAGCGATTTGGGCTTACCACTGGGGCAGAAGGTTTTGTCATTCTCTCTGGCTTCATGTTAGGAATGCTTAATCGTGCCAGATTACGCAAGTCAGTCTTACTGACGGTTTCATGGGGGCTTTATCTTAGAGCGTGGAAAATATATCGCGTTAATATCATCATCATAATTTCATTACTGCTGTTAGGGTACATTCCTTTTTTGAACTTGTTTGAGGTCACGCACTTTACAGATCGTTATTCAGGGACCAGTTGGGCGCTTTATCCAGTCACGCCACAAATTAAGGAAACCTGGTTTAACATTATTCTCTATCTACAAATTGGCCCCCATCAAACACAAATCCTGGGGCTTTATATTTTTCTTCTGCTGCTCAGTCCGCTGTTTTTAGGCATGCTACAAAGAGGAAAAGTGTACTGGCTGTTGAGCCTTTCACTGTTGGTTTATGGTTGCTGGCAGCGCTGGCCGATGCGTCTGACCGCAGCCGAATTTGAGTTCGCATTTCCTCTGTTAGCCTGGCAATTTATTTTTGTGCTGGGGATGAGCAGTGGCTGGTACAAAGAGGAGTTACTCTCTTTTGCCCGCACCCCACCCGGAAAAATGACGGTCGCGCTGTTAGTACTCATTGCACTGGTAATGGGATTTATCGCGCAAAATCACACCAATCCCTTCATGCCGCCCGCTTTGCTGATGCATACCATTTCGCCGGAAAATTTTAATGCCTTTTACCACACGTGGGCGGCAAAAAATGGGCTGGGACCGATGAGGGTATTAAACGACATAAGTCTTATGGTCGCGGTCTATCTGCTATTGACGTTTTGCTGGAAACCCATCTTCCGCCTGACAGGGTGGTTTCTCATCCCGCTGGGCCAGCATTCTCTTTATACCTTTATTTTACATGTCTACGTTGTCCTGCTGGTTAGCCAAGTCGTCACCTTCGATTTGTGGCGTCAGGCGTGGATTGAAAACACACTGGTTCATGCCGCTGCGCTGGTCGCACTGTGGCTAATGGCGAAATATAACGTCGCCGCGCGCTGGATACCTAACTAAGGATGGGCAGATGCGTGTGAAATATTTACTGGTATGTGCGCTCCTGAATGCAACATCGGCGGTGGGCGCTACACCGACCGATGAAAAAGAGCTGCTCAGGGACAAAAATGGTGAGCCGGTACAAGCGGGGGTATTTACCAGTCGCTGGGGACGGCTTTTCTCGGGCAATGACAAAGTCTTTTCAGGTGCACTGAGCTTCAGTTCTGGCCTGAAAGAGCAATGGATGACCATCCCCAACAGTTCCAACAGCGCAGAGCAGAAGAAAAAGATTAATCAGACGCTCAATTTAAGCCTGCAGTACTCTCCTTATAGCTTCTGGTTTGCCAACGTGACATCGCGTCTGCCAGTCACCGATACCAGTCGCTACACGGCAGATTATCGCTACAGTTTTGGCTATGACGACTGGCATGCCAACACCCTTAGCCTTGTCTATAGCAACTACGGTGATAACCATTTCTGGACCTCAGGGAGTCGCCGCAATACCTATTTTGAACAGGGTGCGGTGACGCTGGCTTATAAGTTCTCATTGCCGAAGCCCGTTGAACAGTCGCTGCTCATCAACAAAGGCGACAGTATTATTTGTCAGGTCGGTTACAGCTGGGTACCGCGCTACTACGATCTCAGCAGCAATGATATTCGCAAGAATAAAAATGTGATGCTGGGTGGGTGTGGCTACACCTTTGAACAACATTTCTTTGTCCGCGCGACGGCGTTCTGGTTCCCTGACAGCAGCCAGCAACAGCCCTGGAACGGTGATTACAGCTACAGCTTTGGTTACGCAGGTTACACGCCGGGTTCTTTCTCAGTGCAATATGCGAATTTTTCCGGCACCCGCTATCCGGGCCACCAGAGTGGAAATGGAAAATTTCGTGAGGGCTCGGTCAGCCTTATCTGGTTTTTACCGCTTTAAGGGGGGCGACATGTCTGCATTACATGTACTGATTGTTGAAGACTCCGTGATATACCGCCGCCTGTTAAGCCGGATGCTGGTTCAATGGGGCTACATTGTCAGCGAAGCGGAGAACGGTATCGCCGCGCTGGAGATCCTGGCAACTCAACCGGTCAGTTTGATGATCAGCGACTGGGAGATGCCGGAGATGGATGGGCTGACGCTGTGTCGGGAGATCCGCAGCCGTCAATTTGGACGCTATATCTATTTAATTCTCCTCACGGCACGCGAGGATTCAGGCGATCTGATGCGGGGATTTGATGCCGGCGCGGATGATTTCCTGAAAAAGCCCGTCGAACAGGGAGAGTTACGGGCACGTCTGCACGCTGGCGCACGCATTCTGACCCTTGAAGCCACCCTGGCCGCACGCAATGCACGGCTTAGCGAGGCGCTGCAACAGATTGAGCAGGATCTTGAGATGGCGGCGCGGGTTCAACAATCCATTCTGCCTTCTCACCAGCTGCGCTATCGGGATTATTTCTCTGACTGGCTTTTTCTGCCGTCGGCCTGGGTCTCGGGAGACATTTTTAATGTCTTCCCGCTGGACAATCACCTGGGATTTTACTGCGTTGACGTTTCAGGCCATGGCGTTGGCGCGGCCATGATGTCCCTTGCGGTGGCACGCCAGTTTCTTCACGGCAGGGCGGTTGAGCGTTTTCTTTTTTCCGCAGACGACGAGGTCGCCTCCCCGGCGGAAGTCGTTCGGATTCTCAACGGGCGTTTTTGCAGTGACGAAGCGGACATTGTGAGCTATTTCACCATGATCTACGGCGTGATTGATCTGGATACGGGGGTGGGGAGGCTATGTCAGGCAGGGCACCCGACCCCCTTTATCGTCACCACAACCGGAGAAATCAGGCCGGTTGGTACCGGCGGCGCGCCAGTGGGGCTGATGCCCGATCTTCACTGGACGGATACCCGTTTTGCGTTGGCGCCAGGTGAACGGCTATGCCTGTTCAGCGACGGAATTACTGAATGTGAGAATCCGCATGGCGAGCAGTTCGGGCAGGACCGTCTGCAGCGCTGGCTAAAAGAGAGCGCCGACCTCACGCTGGACGCGCTTCTGCCGCGATTTGGTGAGCATCTTATCGGCTGGCGCGGTGCTGATGAGGCAGAACAGACCACGATGGCCGATGATGTTTCACTCTTAGTCATAGAACGTACAGGAGAAAATGGATGAAAATCGAAACTGAGCGTCAGTCCACTGTGAATATCCTCACCCCGGCGGTGCGCAGGCTGGATGCCTCGGTGGCTGCCGCCTTCAAAGAGGCCTTCACGCGCGAGATAGGGGACGATAAAAAAGCGCTGATCGTTGATTTCTCGAAAATTGATTTTATCGACAGTAGCGGTCTGGGCACCTTGGTTTCATTATTGAAAATGATGAATGGCCGAGGAGAGATGATATTGTGCGCGCTAAATCCAGGGATCCACAATATGTTTACCCTCACGCGCATGGATCGCATTTTTCGTCTCTGCCCGGATCGCGCGTCTGCCCTCGACCTGTTGAATCAGTGACGCGCCAATGTCCAGTCAGATGACGTTTCCCGCTGCGTTAAATACGCTTTCGACGCTGGCGGCGTGGCTGGCGGAAACACTTGCCTCGTTGCCCCTGAGCGACGAATGGCGTTACGCCTTTGATCTTGCCGCCTGTGAGACAGCCACAAATATCATTCGCCATGCGTTGCACGAAGATGAACGCCGCACATTCAGCGTGGAATGTCTTGTCACCGGCCAGAGCGTCATGTTGCGTTTTACTGATTCCGGAGACGCCTTATCCAGCGAACGCCTTGCGGCGGCGCGCAGGGCGGCCTTCTCTGACGACGGACTGTTATCGGAAAGCGGCAGGGGACTGATGTTGGTTTTGCTTTATGTCGATACCTTCAATGTGGCGGCCAGCAAAGGCATCAATGTCACGACGCTGGAAAAGTTTTTTTCATCTCCGCCAGGAACAGGCAGTTAATCACTTCAGCTCATCCCATCCTGCTTTCTGGTCACGATAGCTGCCGTTGATTAAGGGGTTAACCGTTGATACGCGCGTGCAAAAAATCGATAAAGCGTCTCACTTTTTCAGGGACATGACGCGTACCAGGGTAGAGGGCGTAGATGCCTTGTTGCGGGAACTGATGGTCCGGCAACACCCTGACGAGGCGATGGTGTTCCAGTGCTTCTTTAACCAGCCATGACGGCAAAAGCGCCACGCCCGCACCGTTGAGTGCAAAGGCCAGCAGCGCCGACGCGCTGTCGGCCATCATTTTTACAGGCTGGCTGGCTTCAAAGATCACATGCTCCCCTTCAGGCGTGAGCACATGCCAGTTCAAGGGTGTTGAAAGGCGGCTGTGTGCAATCCAGTTGGCCTCAGCGAGTTGCTGCAGAGTGTGGATCGTTTCTTCGTTGAAGCGCGCTAAATATGCCGGTGACGCGACGGGAAAAATAGCGAAGTTGTCGATAAGCCTTGCATGATGATTCGAATCCGTAAGCTGCCCGAGCCGGATCGCCACATCAAATCGCCCGGCAATGAGGTCGTCATTTTGCGAGGATGAAACAAACTGAATGCGCAGTTCAGGGTGCTGTGAAACGAACTCCGCCAGTGCGGGGGCCACGACGCGCGCCCCATACTCCGGGGTCGTTGTGATACGCAGCGTACCGGTCAGTCCGGCATGATCGCCGCGAACATCCTCCAGTACACGCTCCGCTTCCTGAAGAAGCCGCAGACAGTGGTGATAAAAGCGTTCGCCGGTCTGCGTCACCGAGATCTGTCGGGTGCTTCTGGTGAGTAAAGCGACACCCAGTTCCTGCTCCAGTTGTTTGATATTGAAACTCACCACGGCTTTTGTCAGCCCCAGCGTTTGGGCAGCACGGGTGAAGGTTCCGGCTTCAACCACCGCAACAAACATTTCGAGTCGCTGCATATTCACCATCACGGGGTTCCTTTTTACTTTTATTGTCAAAAATTTTTTGACAGTAAAACAAAACAGCGTGAATTTATCACGACAATTAAACTTCTTATACTGCGCGCTTCCTGCTGTTTCCAATGAGTAAGTTATGAATTATCGCGTGCGCGTGGCCAGTGTGTATCTGCTGGGATTTTTTATCGATTTGGTCAACATGTTTATCGCCAATGTTGCTTATCCCGAGATAGGCCGCCATTTTGCTGCCCCTGTAAGCGAACTGGCATGGATAAGCAATGGCTATATTCTCGGGCTGACGCTGGTGATTCCAGGCAGTAGCTGGCTGGCAAAACGCATCGGCGCAAAGCGTGTATTTATGCTCTCGTTACTGGTGTTCATGGTCGGGACAGCCGGCGTGGCGGCCTCTTCAGCGGTTTCACAGCTTATTGCCTGGCGGTGTCTTCAGGGAGCTGGCGGTGGAATGCTGATACCGATAGGTCAGACGCTGGCCTATGCGTTGTATCCTCGTCATCAACGCGCAAAACTCTCATCGGCGGTTATGCTTATCGCTTTGCTGGCGCCGGCACTGTCGCCTGCCTTGGGTGGTGTGCTGGTAGACAGCGTAAGCTGGCGCGGCGTTTTTCTGGTGAGTTTGCCGCTCGCGGGCCTGGCACTAATACTGGCCGGCTGCTGGCTCAAACCCGATCGTAAAGCGCAAATCACGCCACCCTTCGATCTGTTCGGATTACTCACGGCCTGTTGTGCCCTGATTCAACTCATGCTGGGGCTGACTTTTCTGGGCGAGAAGAACCACCTTCTGGCAGGGGGACTGTTGCTGTTGTCGGGCATACTCGTCATGACAATCTATGTCAGGAATGCGCTCAAGAAAGCCCATCCGCTGCTAAACCTGCGTTTGTTAAAGGATCCTCTTCTGCAGACCGCAATGCTGGTGTATCAACTGATCCCCGGCGTCTTTACCGGCGTGAATCTTATCGCCATGTTTTACCTTCAGGATCAATTGGGTATGCCTGCATCATCGGTGGGCGCATTGATGTTGCCCTGGGCCATGGCATCCGCTGTGGCGATCTCGCTGACGGGAAAAAGGTTTAACCGGTCGGGGCCACGGCCCCTGTTTATCACCGGTTGTCTGGTACAGGGGCTCGGCATCGGTCTACTGGCAATGACGGCTGATGCCGCCGAGGTACTGACGGCCGTAACGGCATTCACATTGATGGGATTTGGCGGCAGCTTGTGCAGCAGTACGGCGCAGAGTGCAGCTTTTCTCCAGATAGCAGAGCAGGATCTGGCAGATGCCAGCGCCCTGTGGAATATCAATCGGCAGCTCAGTTTTTGTGCTGGCGTGACGCTCATCAGCCTGATGTTCACGCTCATCGCGGGGACCGGGTTGCCATCAGGTCAGGTCTGGACACTATGCTTCTTGCTTGCCGCGTTCAGCGCCATCATTCCCCTGGCCTGTTGTTTACGCATTAACAACCCGAAAATTATCTTCACTCTTCATCAGGAGCAAAAATGAATCGTTATTTGCAAGAAGTACTGGACGCGCACGTCCTGATTGGCGACTGGCTGGGCAATGCCGCTACCCCGGCGAGCCTCTGCGACGATTTGTTATCGCGTTTCAGTCCTGCCTTTACAATGGTGACGCCCGCAGGAACAGCGCTTGATTTTACGTCGCTTGCGCGTTTCTTCCGTTCCCAGCATGGCGCGCGCCAGGGATTGAAGATTGAGATCGAAGAGATGCAACTCATCGCTGAGCATAAATATGGGGCGACTGTGACCTATAAAGAGAGACAGCATATCCCCGGACAGAACATTACCTGCCGTTTTTCAACGGTGGTATTCGAATGTACCGAAGAGGGGAGCATGCGTTGGCGGCATCTGCATGAAACGCTGCTGGCCGCCTGAACACATTCACCGGCTTAACCGCAAGCCGCTCGCCGCCAGGCAATTTATCATCCACACTTAAAGCAAAGGAATGGTCTGTGCAGGCATTGTGATTTACACTGCGCGCTGCAAAATTTTGAGCAGATAATCGATTAATCAGGCGGTACAGGCGATGAACGGAACGATCACAACGTGGTTTAAAGATAAAGGTTTTGGATTTATCAAAGATGAGAACGGCGAGAACCGCTATTTTCACGTGATTAAAGTCGCCAATCCGGACCTGATCAAAAAAGATGCGGCGGTGACGTTTGAGCCTGGTACCAATAACAAAGGCCTGTCGGCGTTTGCGGTAAAAGTTCTCCCGGAGAGCAAGTACATCTATATCGCGGGCGAACGCATCAAACTGACGTCGATCAAATCGTATGTGGTCTTTAGTGAAGACGTGCCTGTCGAAAGCGGTATTGATAAAGAGAACGCCGTTCTCTCCGTGGGCGTACTGCTGAATAATATCAGACCGAAAGCAGCCGCTAAGACCGGTGAAATGCGCAGCCTGAAGAAACTGGCGATCACCACCTTCCAGGGCACCACGTTAATCTTCTCGGAAGATGAAATCGATGTGGAAGCCACGGTAAAAATGCTGAAAGTCTGAGACTCCCCATCAAGGCCGTGACTTCACGGCCTTTTTTGTTTTCACCCTTTATTGATTCCTGAAACACCTGCATCATCATGACTCATACCACCATCATGCGAGTTGCAGGAAGGCGGCGAGGCCGGATTCGTTGTCTTCATAAGGAATGAAATCATGCCAACCGAACAGCGTTACCGTCTCCAGCCCATACCCGCGCCTCAAACCTTTAGTGATGTTCCTTCTGTCGTTCTCCCCGATGACACGCTGGCCGCGCGCCTGCAACAGGTTCTGCTCGCCATACGTCAGGCCGGATTGTCTCATCTGGTGATTTATGCCGATAAAGAACACGGCGCAAACTTCGAATACCTCGCCGGGTTTATCCCGCGTTTTGAAGAGGCATTGTTGGTGGTCAGTGCCGATGGCGACCTGAACTACATCATGGGTAATGAAAACCTGAAACTGGTGCCTCATGCCCGTAATCCGGGTAAGTGCCTGCATATGCCGCTGTTTTCGCTGCCCAATCAGCCTGCGGAGAATGACGTCCCGCTGGCTTCTCTTTTAAGCGCCTGCGGCATTTGCAGCAGGGGAAATGTTGGCATGGTGGGGTGGAAACTCTTCCCCCATCATCCGACGCTGTTCGATGTTCCTGCGTTTATTCTGGATGCGGTGCGAGAGGCCGCAGGCGGGCAGGAGAAAGTGGTCAACGCGACCGGACTGTTTATCTCCCCTGAACAGGGTGTACGCACGCTTAACAATGCCAGTGAAATTGCCTTTTATGAGTACGGCGCAAACCTGGCCTCAACGCGGGTGTTAGCTGCCCTGAACGCCATCGCGCCGGGGAAAAGTGAAAAAGCGATTGGTCAGCATCTCGCGGCTGAGGGGCAGCCTAACAACGTGGTCATGATTGCCGCTACCGGAGAGCGCTTTGCCCATGCCGGACTCTACCCGAGCGATAAAACCGTTACCCGTGGTGATAAGTTCTCGTTAACCGTCGGATACAAAGGCGGCTTAACCAGCCGTTCGGCATATGTGGTTGCCAATGCCGCTGAACTGCCTGCTTGCGTCGCGGACTACCTTGAACGTGTGGCCATTCCTTATTACCACGCGGTAGTCAGCTGGCTGGAGTTCATCCGACCCGGCATTACCGGTGGCGAAGTTTATCGCCTGGTAGAGTCAGTCTTGCCTAAAAAAGCGTTTCACTGGCATCTCAATCCCGGTCATTTTGTGGCCGATGAAGAGTGGTTAAGCTCTCCCATTTATGCTGACTCAACGGTGACGTTGAAAAGTGGGATGCTGTTGCAGATTGATATCATTCCTTCGGTGCCGGGCTATGGGGGAAGCAGTATTGAAGATACGGTCGGCCTTGCCGATAAATCCTTGCGTGACGAACTGGCGCGGGACTATCCGCAAACCTGGGCGCGCATGCAGGCACGGCGAAAATATGTGACCGAAACCCTGAACATTGCTCTGCCCGAGGAGGTGATACTGCTCTCCAACACGGTGGGTTACTTACGACCGTTCTTGTTGGACCAGGCGCAGGCGCTGGTCAGGGTATAACAGAGGCTGTAGCCGGGCACTGCGCTTGCTTTGAGCGGCTTTTTAGCATGCTTTTTACGTATTACCGTCACGATGACGATGACTTACACCCAGGCTTTGTATGGGTGTGAACTGGGCTAAACTTTGCTGATATTCTGTCAGATATTAAGAGTGAAAAAATGACTGAAACCATTCCGGAAATGATTCCCTTCTCTTACGTCCTTGCCGTACGCAACCTGCGCCGCACCACCGTCTGGTTTCGTGATGTTCTGGGATTTGAACTGATGTGGCCGGAAGGCGGGGGCTGGCAGCTGGCGAAGCGCGGCAGCGTGCGGGTCATGCTCGGGGAATGCCCGGAGGCGCAGAAAGCGGCGGATTTGGGCGATCACAATTATTTCGCTTATTTGCATGTCACTAATGCCGCCGCCTTGCATGACGAATGGACCCGTCGGGGAGCCACCATCGTGTCGCCGTTGACCGATCAGCCCCATGGGATGCGCGAATTTATGGTTTCCACGCCGGATGGTCACCGAATGATGATAGGGCAGACGCTGGATTTACCGTCTGCCCCATAATGACTTACTTCAGCGCCAGAGAGGTGAGCACAGCGTTGAGCTGTGCTTTTTCCGCGCCGCCCAGCTCGCGCAGCGGGAAGGGCAGGCAGGGCGGCTGCGTGTAGCCGAGTATGTCCGCCGCCGCTGCCACCACGCGCAGGCTGCCGTGCTGGCGGAACAGTTGCCAGAGCGGTTCAAGACCTTCAGAGACCCGTGCGGCGCTTGAATGGTCACCGGCCTGTGCTGCACGGGTTAGCGCCAGACAGACGGCCGGGAACAACCCGCCTGCCACGGAGTACCAGGTATCACAGCCTGCGGCAAACCCCTCAGCCGCTTGCCAGTCCCCGCTAATACCGATGGAAACGGAGTGTGGTATCCGAGCGCGTAACGCCGCCACCCGCGCTTTACCGCTGAGAGGTGTCCCTGCGACCGTGGAGAGTTTAACGGAACCGACGGACGGCATCGCTGCGATCTCCGCCAGCAGATCGTCGGTGAAGCTAAAGCCAGTGGTGCCGGGGTTATCGTAGATGCACAGCGGAACCGACAGCTGGCGAGTGACGGCCTCATACAAAGCCAACACTTCATCGGGTTTCAGCCGTTGGTATGAAACGGGGGCCATCATCACCGCGCTCACGCCTGCCTGCTGCGCCGCTTCGGCCAGTGCCAGAACCTCATCCAGGCGAATCGCCCCAATGCTGACCATCACCGGAATTCCGCCCGCCTGATCGACCGCGACTTTCGCTAAATGCTGGCGCTCCTGGCGTGTTAAATAAGCATAGCTTCCCGTTGAGCCCAACGCGCCAATCGCATCGACACCGGCCGCAGCGAGGTGATGGATTAACTGAATAAAGGCGTCCTCGTCCACTTTGCCATGGGCAATGGGCGTCAAAGGGAAGGCGCAAAGACCTGTCATCATCATTTTTCTCCGGCAATAGGTTAACGACTGAATTTGCGTGAGCCCGCCACGCACAAAATAACACCCAGGGTCACGAACACCATCATCAGACTGACCGATTCGTGCAGCAGGGTGGCGGCAAGGGCGAGAGCAAAAACGGGCTGCAACAACTGTAACTGACCCACGGCGGCAATGCCTCCTTGCGCTAAACCTTTGTACCAGAAAATAAAGCCAATCAGCATGCTGAAGAGCGAAACATAGCCCAATGAGAACCACGCCGCGCTACTGACGCCGCTGAAGCTGACGGGACGTGTTAACTGCGCCAGCAGTAGCATAAAGGGCAGGGAAAGAATCAGTGCCCAACTGATGACCTGCCAGCCGCCGAGCACGCGCGTGAGACGCGCCCCTTCGGCATAGCCGAGGCCGCAAACCACAATGGAAGCCAGCATTAACAGGTCACCTTTGAGTGAGGCCGCGATCCCCTGACTGAGCGCATAACCGATGACCAGAAGACTGCCGAGACATGAGCAAACCCAGAAGGCCGGTCGCGGTCTTTCGCCACCACGAATGACGCCAAAAAGAGCCGTTGCCAGCGGCAGCAGCCCCAAAAAGACGATCGAGTGCGCGGAGGTCACATGCTGTAACGCCAGTGCGGTGAGCAGGGGAAAACCGATCACCACGCCCAGCGCCACGACGATCAATGACACTACCTGAGCACGGTCAGGGCGCTGTCCTTTGAATGCGATAACCAATATCAATGCCAGAGTTCCGGCCACCGAGGCGCGGGCGACGGTGAGAAACAGCGGGTCAAAGTCGAGCACCGCTGCGCGTGTCGCCGGCAGTGAACCGCTAAAAATGAGCATGCCTAAAAAGCCATTCATCCATCCGCTCATGGCGGAGTAATCTTTTTTCTGCTGCACCGTGCGACCTCTTCTCGTTGTTATTGTCCGTCAAGTTGTTTGACAGCGATGAGCATACGGCTGAGAATTCATGACAATCAAATTATTGTCATGGATACAATCGTGAAAGCGCGGTACAAATCGATCGTCGATGAATTCGCAGCAGCCATTAAATCCGGCGAATTACCTGCCGGCACCCGGCTGCCAACGCATCGGGTGCTTTCCGCTCAGCATCGTATTTCGCTGGTGACCGCGACGAGGGTCTATGCCGAACTGGAAGGAATGGGCCTGGTGAGCGGTGAGACCGGGCGGGGCACATTTGTGCGGGAAATCATGCTGCCACGCGGGCAGGGTATCGATCGTCTTGCGATCGCCAGCGATGTTATCGATCTCAGTTTTAACTACCCGGCGCTGCCCGAGCAGGCTGAATTGCTTCGTACCGCGCTGCGTCAGCTCTCGGTCAGTGGCGATCTGGAGTCGTTACTGCGCTACCAGGCGCACGGCGGTAAGCCCAGCGAGCGCGCCGTGTTTGCGCATTATCTGGCGGGGGCAGGCGTTAAAACCGATCCCGATAATCTGTTGGTGGTTAACGGAACGCAGCATGGCTTAACCGTCGCAGTCATGGGGCTGTTAAAGCCGGGGAATGTGGTGGCGGTAGATGCGCTCACCTATCCTGGATTCAAGGTGCTGGCGGAGCAGTTTCATCTGGAGTTGGTGGGCATTCCGGCAAAGGGTGAAGCGATGGACTTAGAGGCGTTGCGCCAGGTGTGCAAAAAACGGCGCGTCAAAGCGATCTATACCATGCCGACATTGCATAACCCGCTGGGTTGGGTGACTGACGAGGCCTGGCGTCGCGAGATGGCGCTGATTGCCAAAGAACATAACCTTTTAGTGATAGAAGATGCCACCTACGTCTGGCTGGTGGAAAACCCGCCGCGGCCAATTCATCACTACGCGCCGGAGCGAACGGTCTATCTGGCCGGTTTCTCCAAAAATGTGGCCTCCGGTTTGCGCGTGGGGATGGTGGTAGTGCCGGAAGAGAAGCGCCATTGTGTAGAGCGGGCTATTCGGGCGACGACCTGGAACACGCCTGCGCTGATGACCGCGATTGTCTGCGGCTGGGTGCAGGATGGCACCGTGGCGCGGCTGGAAAAGCTGAAACGGGAAGATGCGCGTTTTCGCCAGACGGTGGTGCGAGAACATCTGGCGCCGCTGCCGTATCAGGCCCACCCGTTGTCTTATTTCATCTGGCTACCTTTACAGGAAGAGGTGCGGGCAGACCGCGTGGTGAGCGCATTACTCAAAGAGAACATCTCATTGACCACCGCGGAGCCGTTCAGCACCTCACACCACACCCCTCACGCTCTGCGCATGGCAATTGGCTCCGTGGACATCGACACGCTCAAAAAGGCGGTGATCACCGTGAGAGAGACCATTGAGTATTTTAATGCGCAGTAAAGTCCAGCATCGGCTTGCGGACCTTTCCCGCCGTTTTGTAATGCGTTATGGCCGATTGCCACTGTTGGAACGGGAAGAGGGTGACGTCGCAGAGCGGGGTCTGGCGCAATAACGCCCAGATAACCTGAAATTCAGTTTGCCATGCCGCGGCATTCATTGTCGCAAGAGAATGACGCATGTGAAACCAGTGCAGTCTGGCGGCCCGGTTTTGCATATTAAACGGCTGGCCGGACAGCGCGCCATAGCTGACAAAATGCGCGGTTTCCGGCAAGTGACTGAGCAGGGTGTTCGCAAGCTTGCCACCGACGGCCTCATACACCACATCGGCGCGCTGCGCGGCATGGACAATGGCTTGCATGTCCTGGTGCGCAACGGGGGCAATCCCAAGACGCAGGAGTTTGTCTGCATGAACGGAGGAGCGGTATACGCCGATGACGTCGCGCGCACCTGAGCGTAACGCCCACTGACCGAGCAACTGTGCGCATTCTGACCCCGCCGCCGTCACCAATACCCGCTTTCCCGTGGGCGAGAAGCTTTTCAGCATCAGGGTAGCGGCCAGCGGATTGATCCAGGCGCGTGCAGCCTGTTCATCGCTGATATCATCCGGGACCGGCACCGCCAGTTCCGCCGGGCAATCAACGAACGCTTGCCAGGTGCCCTGGCCCCGCAAGGGCAGCACACGCTTACCGCGTAAATGGGCGTATTCCTCAGGCGCCTCGGTCACGACGCCGACACCTTCATACCCTGCAACCTGCGGCGGTGAAAGGCGGTGTCCATACGCGCCGGTGATCGGAATCAGATCGGAGGCATTGACAGGCGCGAGCCGCATCCGTACTCGCAGTGTATTTGCCTTGCGGGGTAGCAGCGGTTCAGTAATGAGCTCAAGGGTGGATTCGGGTTCACCAAAACGGCAGTAGCGCAAAAGGGTGTTGCTCATGGCGTTTACTTCACCTCCTCTCGCACAATCAATTTACCCCTCAATAGCAGGATAAATGTCTTCAGGATCAAGAATCCCATCACCAGATTGGCACCGATAAACAGCGGGAAGGAGATCCAGTAGAGTGCACCGCCGGGCGCACTGTGACCCAGTTTAATGGAGGTGGTCGCCAGCGAGGCGACGCCGAAAGAGAAGCTCCAGAAGCTGGGGTTGAAGGGCTGGACGCTATACCACGGGATCAGTCGAAGCATAAACAGCATTTGCAGAAGCCCGTAGCCAAACAGCAGTTTGGCAAACACATCGGCGTTGCCACCGTTAAGGCTGAGCCAGGCACTGCAGGCAACAAACGCCGGGGCCATCTGGATGCCAAGCGAGGTGCGTACCGCCGGGCTCATCTCATCGAGGTTACGCAGTCGGCTTAATATTGCCGGTTCGAGGCTCAGCCAGGAGAGAATGCCCGCCCCGAGAAACAGCAGCCCGACATCCGTAAACCCCATCGCACCACAGGCCATGGCGCTGATAAAGTTATTAGCGACGGTCGGCAGGTAAAGACCGGGCGTAGTCGCTTCTTTCGGGTGCGTCCCGCGCCAGAGGCCGGCCGTTTGCCAGGCGGAATAGGCCAGTTGTGATGTAACAGCCACGAGGAACAGCACGAGGGCAAGCATAGGGAACCACGGCGTCAGGCCGATGGCGACTAACATGCTGGTCGCCGGAATAAGACTGACAAAACTACTCTTCAACGGATGCGTTATCTCGTCGATGATGGTTGCTCGATGGCGCAGGACACGGTTGGCGAAGGCCACCAATAACAATCCCCAAATCGCAATCGCAAGAATAATCAGCGCATCAGCGGGAAGCGTGGTGACGGGCCAAATGGTGGCCGCAAAACGCCAGGCCAGCCCCAGCCCAATGATGCCGAGAACCATGCCAAAGTAGCCAGCCGGGAGAATAATAGATTTGTTTTTCATGATGTGACTTTTTGAACGAGCGAAGCGCAAAGTGTATAGCGTTGGCCGACCAGCGTAAATTGGCGGTAGAAAAGAGAAGATACGGCGTGACAAGTGACATTGTCACGCCGTGAGGGTGTTATGGTCTTCTGAACAGCACCAGACTGCGGCCTTCAAGTTCGTAATCAGCTTCCTGGGTGATCACCTTGCCACGCTCGTCGGTCTCTGAGGTGGACAGTTCCAGCACCCAGCCCCCTTCACCAAACTGCGGAATACGGAAAGGCACGCTGCCTTCATACGGGTTGAACAACATCAGCACGTCATGCCAGATGCCGGGTTCCGTTTGCAGATCCGGTCGGCCAATATACGCTCCCAGGGTTGTGCCTTCTTCCCATTGCTCAGGCTGCTGGAAACCGCCACCGGCATTAAACCACTCGATCACCATACCGTCGCGCCAGTTTTCCCGGCGCAGCAGGGGCTGGGACGCGCGCAGTTCAATGAGATGGCGGGTAAATTCCCGCATCGCTTCATTGGATTCAGGCAGGTCGTCCCAGTGAATCCAGGAGACTTCACTGTCCTGACAGTAACCATTGTTGTTGCCCATCTGGCTACGGCCAAACTCATCGCCCGCCAGCAGCATGGGCGTACCGTGCGAGAAGAAGAGTGTGGCGAGGAAATTACGTTTTTGCCGTTCACGGACCGCATTAATGCCCTCGTCCTCCGTCGGACCTTCGGCTCCGTAATTGTATGAACGGTTATCGTTGTGACCGTCGTTATTATCCTCGCCGTTTTCGTCGTTATGCTTCTCGTTATAGGACACCAGGTCATTGAGCGTGAAGCCGTCGTGAGCGGTAATAAAGTTGACGCTTGACCAGGGGCGGCGGCCGCGCTGATCGTAGAGGTCGCCGGACCCCAGCAGGCGAGCGGCAAAATCACCGGAGACGTTATCGCCTTTCCAGTATTCGCGCACCGTATCGCGGTACTTATCGTTCCACTCCGCCCAACCCGGCGGGAACCCGCCGACCTGATAGCCGCCGGGGCCGATATCCCAGGGTTCACCAATCAGTTTCAACCGTGAGAGCACCGGGTCCTGGGTTATCGCGTCAAAAAAGCCGCCGCGCTGGTCAAAGCCTTCCGGCTCGCGCCCGAGAATGGTGCCGAGGTCGAAACGAAAACCATCGATATGCATCGACTCAGCCCAGTAGCGCAGCGAGTCCATCACCATCTGCAACACGCGCGGGTGCGAGGTGTTCACCGTGTTCCCGGTGCCGGTGTCGTTGATGTAGTAACGATGCTGGTCAGGCAGGGTGCGATAGTAGGAGAAGTTATCGATACCCTTGAAAGAGAGCGTCGGACCGAGTTCATTACCCTCCGCGGTGTGGTTATAAACCACATCCAGAATCACTTCGATACCTGCATCGTGGAACGACCGCACCATATCGCGGAAGCCCTGAATACCTTTCGGGCCGTAATAACGGGAAGCGGGGGCAAAAAAGCCGAGGGTATTGTAGCCCCAGAAATTTTTCAGCCCTCTGTCGAGCAAGTGCTGATCGTCCGGGAACCAGTGAACGGGCAGCAGCTCTACCGAGGTGATCCCCAGACTTTTGATGTAATCGATGCTGGCCTTATGCCCCATGCCTTCAAAATTGCCGCGCAGCTCAGGGGGGAGCGCGGAATTGAGCTGGGTAAAGCCTTTCACGTGGGTTTCATAAATGACTGATTTTGACCACGGAATAACCGGGCGATTGGCATCCTGCCAGTCAAAGGCATTGGGGTCGATCACCTGGCACTTCGGCATAAAGGGCGCACTGTCGCGCGCATCAAAGGTCAGATCTTTGTCTTCATGGAGCAGTTCATAGGCAAAATGCGCCTCGTTCCATTCAATATTCCCCACCAGTTCCCGTGCATAGGGGTCAATCAGCAGCTTGTTCGGGTTAAAGCGATGACCGTTTTCCGGGTCGTAAGGCCCGTATACGCGATAGCCGTAAAGGGCGCCTGGCTGCAGACCTGGCACATAGCCGTGCCAGATTTCATGGGTATATTCCGGTAATTCAAGGCGGGCGATTTCCGTTTTCCCGCTTGGGTCGAACAAACAGAGCTCGACCCGTTCAGCGTGTGCAGAAAAGATGGCGAAGTTGACCCCTTCGCCGTCAAAGTTTGCGCCGAGCGGCAGGCTTTCACCCGCCGTAATTTCAAACGGTTTTCCGTTAGCCATTCATCCTTCTCCATAACATGTTAATTTTATAATGTTTACAACGGACCAGAATCTTTTTATGGCAAACAAATCAGCCGCTTAGCACCAGCATGCCGGTGATAGTGTCGAGCGTCATTCTGTCTGTCAGCGAAAGGGTTTCGCCGGTCAGGAGGTTCTGATATGAACGCCCCGCAAGGGAGGCGGGGAGCATCACTTCAGTGGCTTCCCATAACCCCTCCTGTGCATTCAGAACCAGACGGGGGAGGACCACGATTAGGGCCTCATCGTCGTGCTGTCGTGCAAACGCAATAACTTGCCTGCTGCGTTTTCCCGTTGGAGTCAGCGGCAGATAGTCGCCATGACGGAACAGCGCAGGGTGTCGTTGGCGAAAATGCAGCAGTCTGGCAATCAATTGCTGCTTGAGTTTACCGCTTTGCATATCAGCATCATCAAAGACAACAGGGTCGCCGATGTCGCCCAGCCTGCTCGCGAGCGCCGCATAATCGGGTTCACGACGGTTATCTGGATCAACCAGGCTGAAGTTCAGCGCCTCGCTGCCCTGATAGATGTCCGGTACGCCGGGTGCCGCCAGTTTTATCACCGTCTGCGTCAGGCTGTTGATCAGCCCGGCACGGATAAAGGGCTGGAGGGAGCGGGTAAAATCCGTGAGAAAGCGTTCATCGCGCAGTAAGTGGGAGACGTAGCCAAGTACCGCCTGCTCGTAGGCGTCATTATTGTTGTCCCAGTTAGTGCGCAACTTCTCTTCACGCAGCGCTTTTTCAACATAGGGTAAAAATCGTTCTTCGAGGGCTTGCAGTCCCGCACGATCGTTAGGTTTCAGCGAGACCGGCCATGCCCCCGCCAGCGCCTGATAAATCATCCAGATACTGCCGGAACGGGGAGCCAGGCCATCTTCAATCCTGACCACCTGCGCCTGATTCATCTCCCGCCAGCGCACAACATTGTCTGCCCACTGCTGGGGAGCTTCGGTGAGAGTATAAAGACGCGCACGGGTGTCCTCGCCGCGTTTGGTATCGTGGGTTGAGGTAGTGGAAATGGCGTCCGGCTGGCGCTCCCGTCGTGTCTGCATATCCTGATGGAAACGCTCAATGGAGTAGCTGCGCGGCAGCGGCTCAGCGCCCACTTCGTTAAGCGCCAGATCCATATGCTGGCGGAAGAAGAGGGTATCTTCTACCGATTTCGCCATCAGCGGCCCGGTGAGCTGCTGGAAGCGAGTGCGAAATTCATTGGCTTGCTCGGCCGCTTCCGGGCTGACGTCCCCAGCCAGAATACTGACCAGCAGTTGTAACGCTTCCGGGTGCGGGGCGTTGGGGCTCGCGCTCACGGTTTTCGCCACCGTTTCAAGCATGGCGTTGTCGGCAGCGGTCAGTCCATGGGTGGTGCCATAGGTACGGTACACCGGAAACGCCACCAACAGCTCGCGCAGCACGGCTCGCACCGGGGTTTCACTGAGGCTGGCGTTTTCGGTCGCAGCAATCGTCATGCTCATAGAGAGCAGGCGGCTGAATTCCCCCTCAAAGTTACGATCCACCATTAACAATTTGGCTTTACGTAACTCGCTCTCCATGTCCACCGAGCGATCGAGCACCGCTTCGTACAAATTAAACAAGGCTTCGGTGTTCTCGCTGTCCACCAGGGCATCTGAGAGCGACGCAATAAATTCATACCCGGTGGTACCCGAAATAGGCCAGTCCGACGGCAGATGTTCACCTTCGCCGAGGATCTTCTCGACGGTGATATAACACTCTGGCCCGGCATGGTGGCGTAACTGCTCAAGATAACCTTTGGGATCGGCGAGGCCGTCCACATGATCAACCCGCAAACCGTCTACAGCACCCGAGTGCACCAGTTCAAGAATCAATCGGTGCGTGTCAGCGAACACCGCGTGGTCTTCAACGCGCATGCCCACCAGCCCGGTTATCTCAAAGAAGCGACGATAGGAGAGTTCGAAAGGGGCATTACGCCAGCAGATAAGCCGCCAGGGCTGCCGCTCATGCAGTTCGGCGATAGCGGCGTTATCACTCAGGTTGAGGCCGTCGGTAGTGCCTGGCGCGAGCGGATAAAAGTTATCAAAGTAGGCCAGCGACAGCGTGCCGCTGTTCGGATCTTCTTTAACGCTGAGTTCCCCGTTCTCCAGCACGTTTTCAAAGGTATCGCCTAAAAAAGGCAACGTCAGAGGACGTGACCAGTCGATGTCAAAGTGGTTAGCGTAACGACTCTGTTCGCCGTGCTCGATAACGTCCCGCCACCATGCATTTTCCAGCGAGGCGGCCATGTGGTTTGGCACGATATCGAGTATCAGACCCAGTCCGGCGGCTTTAAGGGCGGTACTCAGGCGGTCAAAGCCCTCGCGCCCCCCAATGGCCGGATCGATGTCATTGGCATCCGTCACATCATAACCATGGGTGGAGTCGGTCGTGGCGGTGAAGATCGGTGAAGCGTACACATGGCTGATGCCTAATTTTTTTAAATAGGGTATCAGCGTAACCGCACGATCAAAGGTCATACCATTACGGAACTGCAGGCGATAAGTCGCGGTTGGAATACTCATTGCGCATCTCCTGACGCAAGACGAACCAGCACCGAATTCGGTGGCAGTTCATGGCCCAGATTGGGCAGAGCAAACAGAGTTTCACCCGGTAAATCCGGCGCGGTATGGGTCTCGGTACTGATATTGACCGCCAGGGAAAGCGTGCCTTTCGGGAAGGTCCACGAGACAGCGAAAAAGCCCGGTGCCGTTTGCACGATCTTGCCGGAGTGCCCGCTTGCCGTCGCCAAAAGTGGAACGATATGCTGCTGACGCAGACTCAGCAGATTGCGACTGAGCGCCAGCCAGGCTTTGCCTTCCGGGGTGTCCAGCGCCGTCCAGTTCAGTTTTGACGCTGTAAATGTGCTGAGTGCGTTCGGGTCAGGGACATCGGTACCTTCATAACCCGAGTGGCCTTCGAACTCTTTAGCGCGCCCCTCACGGACGGCGGTGGCAAGATCGCCATGAAAATCAGTAAAGAAGAGGAAAGGCTGCGTCTCGCCGTACTCTTCGCCCATAAACAGCAGCGGAATATGCGGGGAGAGCATCAATGCTGCATACAGTACCTGGGTGCGTTCAGCGCCCGCCAGCGTGATCAGCCTTTCCCCCAGCGCCCGGTTGCCCACCTGATCGTGATTCTGAATAAAATCGACAAAGGCCACCGGCGGCTGACCACGGCTATCGACACCGCGTGTTTCCCCGCTTTGCGGCGACACTTCACCCTGATAAACGAAACCTTCAGTCAGTGCGCGCGCAATCATTTTTTCGGGCGCGTCGGCGAAATCCTGGTAATAAGCGTGGGTTTCACCGGTCGCAAAGACATGCACGGCGTTGTGGAAATCATCATTCCATTCGCCAGAAAACAGCGGCACGGAACCATCTTCCTGACGCGGATGCAGGGAAATGATGTTGCGACAATCTTCCGTGGTGAGGTGGACAGGGCGGTCGGTAATCTCTCGACGAATGCGCTCAGCAATTTCATTGAGGAGGTGTTTTTCGGAATTATCTTCAATCTGATCGATGGCATCGAAGCGTAAACCGTCGAGTTTAAATTCCTTCAACCAGTAAAGTGGCGCGTCGGCAATATAGTGTCGGGCGGCTTCCACATCATAGGCAATACCGGCCCCCCACGGGGTCGAACGCGCTTTATCAAAGAACGCCGGTGAGAGCAGCGGAAGATAATTGCCTTCCGGGCCGAAGTGGTTAAGAACGATATCCAGTACGACGGACAGCCCAAAACCATGTGCGGCGTCGACAAACGCTTTCACATCATCCGGTGTCCCGTAGGCGCTGTGTGGGGCATAAAGCAGGACGCCATCGTATCCCCAACCACGGTTACCCGCAAATTGTGAGAGCGGCATTAACTCAATCTGGGTAATGCCCAGCTCAGCGAGATAAGGGAGCTTGCCGATCGCCGCCTGGAAGGTGCCTTCCTCAGTGAATGTGCCAATATGTAATTCATATACAACGGTTTCTTCCCACGGGCGACCCTTCCAGTTGGTATGCTGCCAGCGGTAGTTTTCCGGATTATAAACCTGTGATGGGCCGTTGACGTCGGCCTTCTGCGCACGTGAAGCGGGATCGGGAACGACCAGCCCATCGGCCAGAACATAATTGTATTCTGTCCCCGGTTTGACGCCTTCAACACGTCGCTCAAACCAGCCATCGCCAGTGGATTGCATCGGCAGATCCTGGCCTGCGAGTCTGAGCGTGACGGTTTGCTGCCCGGTCGCCCAGACGCGAAAAAGCACAGCACCGTCTTCTAGATACTCGGCGCCCCAGCGTTTACTCAATGATTTTGACTCCATTCAACTCCCTCGTTCAGTACAAAGCTGTCAATGGACGGCAAAGGTGCCCGAACCGCCGGACACCCGAAGTCATACGATGAAAATCATAGTCGATTATTGGAAAAGAGATGTGACAGTGTCACACATGAAAGGGGGTAATTTGCGGGTAATGAAAGGTGGAGGACACGTTTTCAGGCTGAATCCTGGTCAAGAATGGCCTGGTTTTTCGTAGTTCGACGGATGTGAAAGGATGCAGATATCTTCATATGAGCGGATATCTGCCAAAAGATAACTACAAAATACCCTTCAACGCCACGTGGTAGAGCAGCATGATGGTTTTTGCATCGACAATCATTCCGCTTTCGATTGCCGACAGCGCCTCATCGATCGTCAATTCCAGTACTTCGATATCTTCTCCCTCATCTTCAAGACCACCGCCCTGGCTGACTTTGTCGTCCGCGTGGTACTCCGCAATGTAGAAGTAAAGTTTTTCGGTCACCGAGCCGGGGCTCATGTAGGCCTCGAAGATTTTCTGCACATTCTCAACGCGATATCCGGTCTCTTCTTCTGCTTCCGCTTTGATACGGCGTTCCGGGTCCATGTTATCAAGCAGGCCGGCGGCCGCTTCGATAAGATTGTCCTCATGCCCGTTTATAAAGACCGGAAAACGGAACTGGCGGGTCAGGACGACGGTCTGTTTTGCCCGATTGTAGAGCAGGATGGTTGCGCCGTTTCCACGGTCATACACCTCTCGATTCTGCCGTTGCCATTCGCCGTTCTGCCTGCGCAGGTCAAAGGTGAATTTCTTTAACGTATACCAGTCGTCGGATAATACTTTACTGTCCGCAATGCGTACTTCTGCACGTTTTGATTGCACGATCGTTCCTCCATACGTAGAGTGGTTATCATAAACGGCAATTTCGTGCATGATCAAGATCAATCGTGCAGCAACAGGAAACAACCATGCTCACCAGCCAACGTAAAAGTCTCATCCTCGAACAGCTCGCCCGCGAAGGGCAGGTGCTATCGAAAACGCTCAGTCAGCAGTTTAACGTGTCGGAAGATACCGTTCGGCGCGACCTGCGAGAACTGGCGGCGGCAGGCGAGTTACAGCGCGTACATGGCGGCGCGCTGCCCCCTTCAGATGCCATAGTGAACTTCGCCGGTCGACAGTTACTTAACCTTGATTCCAAAAAGCGGGTGGCAAAAAAAGGCGCTGAACTCATTTCTGCGGGGCAGGTGGTGATCATTGACGGTGGCACCACAACGGCGGAGCTGGTGACCTTTCTTCCTGCGGATTTAAACATTACCGTTGTGACTCATAGTCCTGGCATCGCGCTTGCGCTGGTTGAGCATCCCTTGATTGAGGTGATTCTCATCGGTGGAAAATTGTTTAAACATTCCGTGGTGACAACGGGCACGACAGCCATCGAAGGCATTGCCGCCATTCAGGCCGATCTCTTCTTCATGGGAGTGACCGGGATTCATGCGCAGACAGGGTTGACCACCGGCGATTATGAGGAAGCAAGCGTGAAGCGCGCCTTCTCAAGGCGGGCAGCCGAGACCATCGTGCTGGCCTCAGCGGAAAAAATGAATGCGGCTTCGCCTTTTGTGATTGGGGAGTTGTCACTGGCTAACACCATGGTGATTGACGAGGAGATTGAACAGAATCTGCTGCACTCTCTGGAAGCCGCAGGGGTGATGGTGGTGACTGCGCGTCAGGAATAAGTACACAAGGCCAGCCACACGGCCTGGCCTTGTATCTGGCCTTTCTTAACCCAGCATTTCCGCGTCCGGTGCCGCTGTTTTTATCTCAATACGTTTAATCGGACCGACAATCACCAGGTAGCTGAAGATTGCCACTAATGCATGAAGCGAGACATAAACCAGAGCCCACTCAAAATGTCCCGTCGCTTTTACGATGTAGCCAATCACCACCGGGGAGACAATCCCGGAGATGTTGCCGCACAGGTTAAAGATGCCACCGGCGGTTCCGGCCATCTCTTTCGGTGCCACGTCGGACATAACTGCCCAACCCAGTGCGCCAATACCTTTACCCAGGAACGCCAGCGCCATAAAGAAGACCACCATATAGATGGAATCCACGTAGTTGCAGAAGATCATCATCATCGACATTATCATTCCGAAGACGATGGGGGTTTTACGCGCAATGGAGAGTGACTGGGTGGCTTTCAGAATACGGTCAGACAATACGCCGCCTAACAGACCGCCCAGGAAGCCGCAAATAGCCGGGATCGCTGCAATAAAGCCCACGGTTTTAATATCCAGATGCTTCTCCATTGCCAGGTAGAGCGGGAACCAGGTAATAAAGAAATAGGTGATAACGGTAATGCAGTATTGCCCAAGATAGATACCCAACAGCATCCGGTTGCTCATCAGTTGTTTCAGCGCACCGGCTTTTTTGCTGGGGGCTTTTTTGATTGACTGTTGGTCCATGTCGACCAGCGCGCCACCTTCACGGATGTAATCAATCTCTGCGGCATTGGCTTTCGGGTGAGAGAGTGGGTTATGAATCACCCTGGCGGCCATGAGCGTGACCAGCAGGCCCAGAAGCCCCATAAAGATAAAAATGGATTCCCAACCCATCGACATCGTCAACCAGCCCATGATCGGGGCGAAGATCACGGTCGCGAAGTATTGTGCTGAATTAAACACAGCGGCAGCCGTAGCGCGTTCCTTTGACGGGAACCAGGCCGCAATAAAACGGCTATTACCAGGCATCGAGGGGGCTTCTGCCAGCCCGACGAAGAACAGCAATACCGCAAGGCTAATCACCGCGCCATAACCATCAAAAACGGCCACGAAACCTTGCAGGAGGGTGAAGATGGACCACAGGCTGAGGCTCCACAGGTAGATTTTTTTCGAACCAAAGCGATCCAGCAACCAGCCGCCTGGGATCTGCGCAATACAATAGGCCCAGGCAAATGCTGAGAATATCCAGCCCATTTGCCCAGGGTTAATGCCCAGCGCAGAGGACATATCTTTGCCTGCAATTGCCAGCGTTGTACGGTCACCAACGTTGACCGCCGTAACAATAAAAAGCATGATGACGATATGCCAGCGGATATTGGTTTTTTTGGCGTAGGCAACGCCCTCAAGATTATTAACCTGACTCATAAAGAACCACCTCGAAGTTATTAACTTATTCGAAATTTAAAAAAATATTACGTACCGCAACCTTTTATTGTGATTTTTCTTTGGCCGAGCATTGTTTATCTATGCGGGGGGGCGACTCGTGCAATGTGTGAAAGATAAAGCCGTGAGATGGCCGTCACAATGTGCATCTGCATAAACAAACGGCCCTGTTTTTCACCTTTGATGTCAATGCGCTAAAATATTTGAAGTGGATCACACTTTTATCTGGATATTGCGTTTGCTGTTAACATTCTGAATCATTTTATTTCTGACGGTTCTTTACGTTCATTTTTTTATTTTTTGAATAATTACCATCAGGGATTAATTGTTTTTGTTGCCAGCATGGAGTGAATGTAAATAAAAATCGCACAATGCCATGATGATATTTCTCATGCATAATAATAACGACAGAGTGAGGGTTTCATATGTATGCCTGATGACGGTTTTCATCAGGCATAGCGGTTGGAAACAGCGAATGCGTATCGCTATTTTTTATTTCTATTGAGATTTAACCTATTAACACGGTTGTTAAGGAGTCCAGGGGTCAGCGGTTTTCACTGCGCCAGTGTACAAACAGGCCCGACCCGGCAACGGCTGCGGCCCCGACCGGTAACCACCAGAGTGAAACGTCAGCGCCGACGACCAGGCCGCCAGCAATGGCCCCCATTGCGCTACCCAGATAAAGCGCCGACTCATTAAGTGCGACGGCCAGATTGCCGTCGCCATAGCGCTTGCGGACGTCAAGGAGAGCATGGTTTTGCGGCACCTGTAATGCCCAGCCTGCGGCTCCCCACAGGAACAGAGGAAACGCCGCCAGCCAGAGATGCAGATGGGCAGCAACTGGCAGCAAAGCTAATGACAGCGTCAGCAGCGTCATAATCAGCCGGGTTAATATTGTCGCGCGCAGGCGTGTCGACAAAGGCCCCACGAGGAGGCTGCCACAAATGCCACCGGCTCCCCAGATCCCTAACCAGAGTGTAACGGTGCTGAAGCCAGCGAAGGGCATGGAACGCATGAACGGCGCGAGAAAGGTATACATGCCCAGGCTGGCGATGGCGGCCAGGAGTGAGACAGCCAGAATCTTCACTGTCTGGCGATCGGTCAGTAAGCTCATTTTTTGCCGTAAACTGCTCGGGTGACTGGCGGGCAGAGCAGGCAATTTTAGTATCAGGCCGATAAATGCGATGGCGCCCAGGGCTGCGGTTAACCAGAATGCGGCGCGCCAGCCCTGCAAGTCAGCGAGCCACAGGCTTAAAGGCACCCCAAGTACCGTCCCGCTGGCCATGCCTCCCATAATCCATGCGATCCCTTTTCCGGCCTGCCCGGCAGGCAGCAGGGCTGCGCTTGCGCTGATGCTTAATGCCAGATAGACGCCTGCCCCGGTCCCTGCAATCGCTCTTAACAACAGCAATAACCTGTAATCATCAACCATGGCGCTTGCCGCATTAGCCGCAATCAGTATCAGGAGCGCACCCGTTAAAACTTCTCGTTGTCGGTGTGGCGGCAATAACGCGACGGCCACCGGGGAAGCTAGCCCGTAGGCCAACGTAAACGCCGTCACCAGTTGCGCAGCGGCCTGAAGGGATATCTGTAATGATGCGCCAATGGGGACAATCAGCCCGGCGGTCATGTAAGACGCCATTCCCAGCGTAAATGCCCCCAGGGCGAGGGCAACGATGATGCTGCTCGCCCGGCCATGAGTATGTTTACCGTGGGTTCGGCAGCATGAGTGAGATTCTGATCGCATAATGGCTCCGTCTGTGCAGTAGGGAGCCAATCTGATACGATTTTCAAAGCTATTACAATTTAACACGTTATCCTATTACTAAGAGCAACAGGCACTATGCGCACTCTGGAAAGAACCCGCCAGGATCTGGCAGCATTTTTACGCACCTGTCGTGAACGCACGCAGCCCGAGCAGGTGGGATTACCCGGCGGAGCAAGACGGCGCACGCCCGGTCTTCGGCGTGAAGAGCTTGCAGCGCTGGCAGGCGTTGGCGTCACCTGGTACACGTGGCTGGAACAGGGGCGGGATATTGGTGTTTCAGCAGATTTCCTTGACCGTCTGGCGCGCGTGCTCAGTCTCAGTGCAGCAGAGCGGCACCATCTGTTTCTGCTTGCCCATAATCGCCCGCCGGTAGAGCAGGGTAAGACCTGGTGTACCGTGCCGCCATTGGTGCTGAGGCTAATGCACGATCTTCCGCACGCGGCCTACATTCTTAATTTACGCTGGGACATTCTGGCCTTTAATTCCGCGGCGGATGCGCTGTTTGGTTTTGTGCACCATGAACCGATCCAGCGCAATCTGTTGTGGTTAATGTTTATGGATCCTGACCTGCGCGCGCGCTTTGCTGACCCGCAAGCACAAACAGCCCAGGTTATCTCCCGTTTTCGCCAGGATTACGCTCGTGCCGCAAAAGCGACGGACATTGACGCGTTGGTTGATGAATTAGGCACACTTTCGCCTGAGTTCAGGGAGATGTGGTGTGACCAAAGTGTGCCAGCGCCGAGCCCTGGCGTTAGCACGCTCAACCTCAACGGCGAAAGGGTGAATGTCGAGCACACGTCTTTCATGACCGATGCCGATCGGCATCTGCGCATGGTGGTTTATGCGCGCCAACAGGCAGGGTGATGCCTGTTGGAATCAAAGGCCAGCGGCGTTTACTGCGGATCGATAAGCGGAATATGCGGTGCGGCATGGCGCGGCAGATGGCCGGTCAGACGCGGATCCGGGCGCACTTCGACCTGGAATGCGTAAGGCGTGAAGCCGGAACGAATATAAAAATTGAGCGCAGAAGGATGATCGAAGGTGCAGGTATGGACCCAGAATCGCTCAAGCGGTTTCGACCAGGCCAGTTCACTGGCTTTATTGATGACTGCACGTCCCAGCCCTTTGCCGGTGGTGCCCTGAACCAGCCCTAAAAATACCAGTTCACACTGGCCTTGCTCGGAAAAATCCAGCTCCAGTAGGCCAATGTCCTCTGCACCATCGCGAATAATATAAATATCGATACTGTCATTATTAAGGATGTTTTTCAGTGTCTGGTCAGGCATAAATAAACGTGAGAACCAAAGCCAGTCCTCTCCCACCTTACGAAAAAGTGCACGGTAGGCGTTCAGGTCATCGCCCACGAAGGGTGACAGCGTCACGCCTTCGGGCAGGGAGGCCGCGGGGGTGTTTGGTTTTTCCCGCATTTCGAGGCAGGTCACCACCGAGGCAACATGCCCGGCCGGGATATCCGAATAACCAAATGCGATGTTGATGTTAGATGTACTCATTTTTCTTCCTGGATAACGTCCGGTGTTTTTAACAAGTCCATCACTATGCCATATCAATATAAATGTTAGATAGCTTCGTTTAATCTGTTACTGATTTTCCTTTTTCACTCCATAAACAAAGCGTTTGGGTGCATGAATCACCTTCAATCGACCATTATGCGCAGAGAGTTATTAACAAATTTGTCATGGACAGTGAGATTGACTCTTAAGTATTTACTCAACGCAGATCACATTTTTATCAACTGAAGATTGTGCTGCGGATTTTAACTCCTGATAATCCGCCGAAATTGCCCATTTTTATTACGGCATGCTACTGCGCAAGCAGGCAAGACCAAAATAGAAATGCTCTCCCGCTAAGGGGAGCGTCTCTGTTTTGGTCTTTTTTTTTGCTCCAACATCAGGGAAACACTATGAACTATAACGAGATAGCAGAAAAAATCCTCCAGGACGTGGGCGGCGCGGCCAATATACGTACGCTTACCCACTGCGCCACCCGGCTGCGTATGGAATTCATTGATCGTCGTAAAGTCCAGGATGAGGCGGTCAGTCAGATCCCTGGCGTGATCAGCGTGGTGGAAAAGGGCGGCCAGTTCCAGATTGTCATCGGCAACGAAGTGCAGCAGGTATATCGTCTGCTCAAAAAAGCGCTCCCGGAGACGAAATCGGTAACCGCTGAGGGTAAAGATCCCGCGTCAAACGGAGTAATTACCCGCATTATCAGCGTCATTTCCACAACCTTCACGCCGGTGATCCCGGCGATTACCGGCGCGGGGATGATAAAAGCGCTACTGGCTATTCTCAAACTGACGGGACTTATCAGTGCCACCAGCCCGACTTACCAGTTACTTAACATTATCGCCGACGCCGCGTTTTTCTTCCTGCCGGTACTGCTGGCTTACGGCGCGTCGATGAAATTTGAATGCAACCCAATTCTGGCAATGACGATTGCAGGCGTGTTGCTGCATCCGGGTATAGGGCAGATGATGGCTGCCGGAAAGCCGGTGGACTTTATGGGTATCAACGTTCTGCTTTCTGATTACGCAGGATCGGTGCTGCCGATCATTCTGACCGTCTGGTTGATGTCGTGGGTGGAGCGCTTTGCGGAAAAAGTCTCGCCCTCTATCATAAAATTCTTTATCAAACCGATGCTTATTCTGCTGATTACCGCGCCGCTGGCGCTGGTGGTCGTGGGCCCGGCGGGTATTCTGCTTAATGACCTGGTGGCGGCGGGTGCGGCAACCATCGACCGTCACGCCAGCTGGTTGATTCCAATGCTGATGGGCACATTACAACCGTTTTTGATAATCACCGGTACCGCCTGGGCGATGACGCCGATTGCCACCGGACAACTGAGCAAAAACGGCTTCGAGATGATAAACGGGCCAGGCATGCTGGCCTCAAACGTGGCGATGGGTGCTGCGACCCTGTGCGTGGCAATGAAAACCAAAAACAGCAACCTGCGCCAGCTGGCCTCGTCTTCCGGTTTTACTGCACTGCTGGGGATCACTGAACCGGCGCTGTACGGGGTATTGCTCAAATTCCGTCGCGTGCTGATCGCCGCGATGATCGGTGGCGGATGTGCCGGGATGTACGCCGGATTAAGCGGGTTAGTGCGTTACGCCTTTGTCTCGCCGGGACTCGCCGCGCTGCCGGCGTTTATCGGCGAAAATCCGATGAACATCGTTCATGCGTTGGTCACGGTGTCGATTTCTATCGTGGTCACCTTTGCGCTGACATGGGTGTTTGCTTTTAAAGAGGTGGAAGAAGCGGCAGTGGCGCCACTGAGTACCCCTCAGACGTCTCTCAGTCCGAATGCATCAGGCGAGAGCGTCATTGCTAGTCCGCTTAAGGGTGACGTTGTCACTTTATCTGAAGTTAATGATGACGTCTTCTCCGGCGGTTTGCTGGGCGAGGGTGTCGCTATTCGTCCGAAGGAGGGGGTATTAAAAGCACCGTTTGACGGCAAAGTGATGATGTTCCTGCCGTCCTGCCATGCAGTGGGCTTGCAGGATGCCAACGGCCTTGAACTGCTGATTCATATTGGTATTGATACCGTCAATCTTAATGGTCAGCACTTCAGTTCGTCTCTGAAAGTGGGTGACGAAGTGAAGGCCGGTGAGACGCTGATTACCTTTGATATTGCCGCCATCGAACAAGCCGGTTATGACCTGATCACCCCTGTTGTCGTGGTGAACGGTGACGAGCACGCCACGTTACGCATGACGACGGCCACCTCGGTGACCTTTGGCGATGAGCTGATGGTGAAGTCAACAAACGGGAGCCTTCAATGATTTATAAAAACGCGGCGCATTTTCCGGAGGGTTTCCTCTGGGGAGCCTCCACCTCGGCCTACCAGGTTGAAGGCGCGTGGAATGAAGACGGTAAAGGCCCCTCGGTTGTCGACATGCTCACCCATCCCCAGGGTACGGCGGATTTCCGTGTCGCCAGCGACCATTATCATCGCTTCGAAGAGGATGTGGCGCTGATGGCGGAAATGGGGCTGAAGGCCTACCGTTTTTCGGTGGCCTGGTCCCGGGTCATCCCCGATGGGGACGGTGAGATCAATCCTGCCGGTCTGGATTTCTACCGCCGCCTGATTGCTGCCCTGAATCGCCACCAGATCACCCCTGTCGTTACGCTTTATCATTTTGATTTGCCGTGGGCGCTGGAGCAAAAGGGCGGCTGGCTGAATCGCGACACGATCGATGCTTTTGTTCGCTACGCCGGGCTGTTGTTCAGCGAATTTGCCAGTCAGGTGCCGCTGTGGCTGACCATCAATGAGCAGAACACGCTGATTCTCCATCCGGGAGCGATCGGTGTGCCGGAGGGCGGTGTGCTTCCCGACGAGAAGTCGCGCTATCAACAAAATCACCACATGATGCTGGCGCAGGCAAGGGTATTCGCGCTTTGTCATCGGGACTATCCGGGGCTGAAAATAGGACCAGCTATCAATACCACCTCAATGTATGCCGAAACCTGCAAACCTGAAGACGCGATCGCAGCCCATAACTGGGAGACGCTGCGCGGCTGGAGTTTTTTGGATGTGGCGGTGCATGGTCGCTACAACGCGCTGGCCTGGGCCTGGTTACGCGATCGCGGACTGACGCCGGTAATTCACGAAGGGGATGCGGAACTGCTGGCGCAGGGGAAACCGGATTTTATCGCCATTAACTATTATTCCACCGCGACTATCGCCGCCAGTCGTGGGGACGGTAACGACGTGGCGCCACGGGCAGGCGATCAGCAAATTATGCTCGGTGAAACGGGCGTTTACCGACCGGCAGAAAACCCGTGGCTCGGCAAAACGCCCTACGGTTGGGTGGTCGATCCGGTCGGTTTACGTCTTACCCTGCGTAAAGTCTGCGAACGTTACGCCCTGCCTGTTCTGATTACGGAAAACGGGATGGGTGCGCCGGATAAACTTGAGGATGACGGCACCATTAATGACGACTATCGCATCGCTTTTTTGCAGGCGCATATCGAGCAAATGCAACTGGCGATTGCCGATGGGGTGGACCTTATGGGGTATTGCCCGTGGGCGGCTTTAGACGTGGTCAGTACGCATCAGGGATATGCCAAACGCTACGGCTTCATCTATGTCGATCGCGGCGAAGATGACCTCAAAACGCTTCGTCGCATCCGCAAACGCAGCTTCTGGTGGTATAAGGGTGTCATTGCAAGAAACGGTAATCCTGAGGACGATGCTCAGCCATGATTGTGCAGAAGGTACTTAACAATAGCCTCGTGCTTTCCTGTGATGACGATAATCGGGAGGTTATCGTCATGGGGAAGGGTATCGGTTTTAGTAGCCGACCCGGCGATGAAGTACCACCCGAAAAAATTGAAAAATTATTTGTGGTTCAGGAGCAAAGCGGTCGCAGCGGGTATCTGGAGGCACTCTCAGCGATGCCCGACGCGGTGATCGAAATGGCGGCGATGATTATCGCCCGGGCCAATGCGCAACTGGCAAACAAGGTCAGGGAGCAGATTTTCTTCACGCTGGCCGACCACTTGATGTTTGCGATTGAACGCTGCCAGAAAGGTATCGCGATCCAGAACCGGTTGCTTTCTGAGGTCCGACGCTTTTATCCCCAGCAGTATCGGGTAGCCAGCGAGGCGGTTGCGGCCATCAATCAGCAGCACGGTCTTGCGCTTCCTGATGAAGAGGCGGGGAATATCGCCTTTCATCTGGTTAATGGTCAGACGCAGGGCGACGATGTTGCACAAACCATGCAGTCGGTGAAGATGCTGAAAGACATCTTTAATCTGGTGCAGTATCACTTTAAACGGGAAATTGATACGGAGTCGCTTAACTACTCGCGGTTCCTTGTCCATATGCAGTTTTTTCTGCAGAGACTTCAGGAAGGCGAGTTGGATAAGGCCCGCGATAGCTTTCTGCTCGTGCAGATCATTAAGGAGTTTCCTCACGTCTACCGCTGTTCGCTGTTGATCAGGGATTATGTGAAGTCTCAGCTTGATGTCACCCTGGGTGGCAATGAATTATTGTGGCTTACCGTGCATTTGGTGAGGATTACCGGGGCGGATAGTGATGGGCATTGAGAGTAGGTGATAAGGGGAAGATCGCTTTTGTTAAAACGCGACAGCCATGCCTTTTCTCATTTTGCTTCATGCTTACAGGGAGGGTGTTGAGTCCCCGCTGAAACCGGCCGCTGGCTGAGGAGTCCCCAGAAAAAATGTATGCACGGACAGTCCCCTCTCCCTTGAGGGCTGAGGAATCCCCAGAAAAAATGTATGCACAGACAGTTCCCTCTCCCTGAGGGAGAGGGTTAGGGTGAGGGGGAAAATGCGGCTCTGAGGGTCATTCCGTTCACCTTATGTTCCTTGCTTTTCTATCGCTCCAGAACCCGTGAACGTGCCAGGGTGGCTCGCCGCCACCACCCTGGCGACCCGGGCTCCCGGCCAGGAAAATCGCCGCTGGCGCGGTTCACTTAGCGTATTCCTTCAGGCTTATCGGGGACGGGCGAAGGAAACGTCCCTGTAAAGTCGCCCTCGCCGCGCATCCCTGCGCGTCGCCCCGGCCTTGCGGATACGCTTCGTTGATTTTCAGCCGGACCAGAAAACCTCGCTGCGAGAAACTGCACTGAAGATAAAACGTTTTCGCTGTTTGCTTTAGCATCCTGAAGCTATTCTTTATTTCATTTAGCTTCAGGCTTACAGCGAGGGTGTTGTGTCCCCGCTGAAACCGGCGAGCCGGAGGCCGGAAGACAAGGTCTGGCCGCCAGGGATGGCGGTCAGAGGTTTGTCGAGCCAGGACGGCGAGTCAAACCGGCCGCAGGCTGAGGGCCGGGAGGTGAGCGCAGTGCGCAGCACCGGTTTCCGTGCGGGGCCGCGGGGATTGCTAAGGGGGCCGCGGTGGCCCCCTTAGCACGTTCACGGGTGACGGTTTCGGTATGTTCAGCAGGTCTGAAGGTGAACGTAAACACCTTCAGCGTCGCCCGTTTACCCTCGCCCCAGCCCTCTCCCACGGGGAGAGGGGGAAAAACGAGTCCCTTTTGCAGGTTCAGCAGATCTGGAAGTGAACGTAACCACCTTCGGAGCCGCCTGTTCCCCCCAACCCTGGTGGAGAGAAGGGAGAACGGCGAGCCCGCTTTATGGCATACCACCGCAGGTAATTACTCCCCCCACCGGTGCTTAATATAGCTGACCGCCTCCCGCGTTTGCGGCTGGTCCAGATAACCCTCTCTGAACAAAATCGTGCCGCTGATTTGTGGAATAGCCTCATTCAAATCAAGCTGCTTCTTCAGCTCCGGCACGCCGCCGCCAACCATCCAGTCAGGTTCATTTTTTGCGGCCACGCCTACTTTATAGAGCGCAACACCAATATAGAGCCGCGTTTTAGTCGGTTTTACGACCTCCGCCCACCACTTCGCCAGCACATCGTAGCGAGCCGCGTCGCGGGCAAAAGGCCAGTAGATCTGCGGCGCAATATAATCGAGCAGCCCCTGCTGTACCCAACGACGGGTATCGGCATAAGACTCATCATAGGCAGCCGCGCCACGGGTATCCGACCCGGCAGGATCGTGAGACCGATTTCGCCAGACTCCCGCCGGGCTGACGCCAAATTCCACATTGGGGTTGAGTTGCTTAATAGTGCGTGACACCTGCTCAATCAACAGTTGCGTATTATGCCGACGCCAGTCTGCTTTTGAACTGAATCCCTGCCCATACTGCCTGAAAGTCGAACTGTCATTGAGGGCAGAACCCGCCGATTCGGTATAGAAATAATCGTCAAACTGCACGCCGTCGACGGGATAACGTGCCACGACTTCGGCAACGATACTGGTTATCCAGTCGCGCGCTTCAGGAATGCCCGGGTCGAGAACATAGCGCTCCCCGGAGGTGCGGATCCAGTCGCGGTGCAGCACAAACACGCTGGCCGGGTTCAGTGAGAGCGTGCGGTTCAGCTCTGCTGCCGTAGACGGTTTAACGTTGGTGGAAACACGATAAGGATTGAACCAGGCATGAACGCGCATCCCGCGCTTATGCGCTTCGTCGAGCATAAATTGCAGCGGATCGTATCCCGGATCCAACCCTATGGTGCCGGTCAGCATATCTGACCACGGCAAAATCTTCGACGGCCAGAGCGCGGTGCCGTCGGGCTTCACCTGGAAGAAGACCGTATTGATGCCCAGACTTTTCAGTTTATCAAGCTTGTCGGTCAGCGCGGTTTGCTGAATACGGATACGCACGGCAGCGCTACTGCCATTCACCGAATTTAACGGCGGCCAGTCAAGGCGAGACACCGTGGTCAGCCAGACACCGCGCATCGGCATATTGTTGCGTGAACCGGCATCCGCAAGAGGGTGCGTGGCGACCGGCGGCAGGGGGGTAACAAGCGAGACCGGAGGTTTAGAGGCGCAACTGGCGAGTAAAAACGCCGCTGCCATGAACGCACAGCTTTTTTTAATTCTCGTTAGCGGGAGAAAACGACGCGAGCGGTTAATGGGATACTCCGGTATATCGGGTTGTCGCCTGGAAGGCACATTTTCGGCTTATTCGAAGGTAAGTCAATGCGCTATGTCGACGTTCATGCGTGAATGACGGTTTCTGCGCCAGGGTTTGCGCATCCCATAAACCGTAGAAGAGAATAAACAAAAAACCTACATAATTTTGTAGGTCGGCACACTTGCACTAAACGCTAATGTGGCACTAAATGAAGCGCTTATATCCGTTATGCTTCACCTTGCAGGTGCGTTGGCTACGTTTGTTCATCCCGGTTACAGAGTCAGCTATGCTACCGGGGCTCAACCTTACCTCTTTACTGCAAAATGAATGCGTCGGGGTATAACTTAATCTCAACAAGGAGAAGTGATGAATTTGCTTAATCGTTATTCCCTCGCTCTGATGCTCTCTGTTCTGCCGGGCGTCGCACTCGCCGGTGAGGCGCATGTCTGCAAATCGGCATCCATCGCGTTGACCAACAACAACGCCGTACTCTCTGACAGCACAGCTTTCACCTGCGGAGGCGGTCTGTCAGGCACGCTGCCTGAGCTGGCAAAATCAGGCTGGCAGATTGTGCAGGTGATTGAACAGAGTGATACCGCTTCCGTGCGTGCCGCCATGCAGCCCGGAAAAGTACCGGAAAACCCGGAAGATTTGATGAAAGGGTACTGGCAACTGGTGATTCAAAAGTAACAGCATGGGCAGCACGCATAGTGCTGCCCACAAAGGTTACTGTTGCTGTCGGCTGCGAGGTGTTTCTATTTGCAGCAGATAGCTCATCCACGCCGGGAGCAGGGTCAGCGTAAAGAATGTCGCGGCGACTAACCCACCAATGATGGCGAACGCCATGGGTCCCCAGAATACCTGCCGGGCAATGGGTATCATCCCGAAAATCGCGGCACACGCGGTCAGCAGAATCGGTCTTGCGCGGTGACGGGCCGCCTGTTTTATTGCCTCCGCATGGCTCAAACCTGCCTTAAGATTCTCATCCACTTCGCTAATCAGGATGATCGCATTACGGATAATCATCCCACTCAGGGCAATGACACCCAGCAGGGCCACAAAACCTAACGGTGTCCCCGTTGGCAGTAACGCCGCCACCACGCCCACAAATCCAAACGGGGCCATAAGGGTGGCAAGGATGACGCGGGAATAGCTTTGAAGCTGAATCATCATCACCGCCAGCATAGTAATGAGGGTAACCGGCAGAACCGACATTAACGAGTCATTACCTTTGTCCGACTCTTCAGATGCGCCGCTCACTGAGACGCTGTAACCGGTTGGCAGACTGCTGGCGAAAGCCCGCATTACGGGGGCGAGGTCGGTGACCACGCTGTCGACGTTTTGCCCGTGCGTCACATCCGCCTGCACCGTCACCGAGGCTTCGCGATTACGGCGTTGAATGACGGGGTTGCCTAAATCCCAGCTCAGGCTGGCAACGGCAGAAAGGGGAATTTTAGCCCCACCGTCCGTGGCGATCAGCGTGCCCTCAAGGCCCGACAGGTCGTTTCGGTCCGCTTCGCTGGCTTGTAAAATAATATCCGTGCTGCGGGTCTGCTCACGTAAAGCGGTCACGGTCACCCCGGAGTAAAACAGATTCAGTGCGTTGGCAATGCGCGCGTTACTCAGTCCGGCCATCGACGCCGCCGTCTGATTGATATGGATATCAACCGTGCGTTGCGGATCGCCGGAAGTGAGGTTGATCCCCGTTACACGGACATCCTTTGCCAGGAGATCGGCAAGCTTACGCGCGTAGATGCGTGTCTGATTAAAATCCGCGCCGCTAACCCGGTATTTCAGTGGCCAGCCCACCGGTGGGCCGAGCTCAAGGGGAGAGATACGCGTCACGATGTCACCAAACTGGTCATGGAGCAGAGCGGTGAGTTTTGCCTGTAGCTGTTCCCGCATTTCCGGGGCTTTCGCCACCACCACAAGCTGGGCCGTATTTTCCGCATCAGGTAAAAGATCCATGGGAAGATAAAAACGCACGGCACCGGTCCCAATCCAGCTCGAATACCGCGCAATGCCTTCTTCTTTATCCAGCATGCGTTCTAATTGATGGGTAACCTCTTGAGTACGTTGCTGGGTGCTGTTCTCCGGCAATGTCAGGCTGATTAACAGCTCCGGTCGGTCAGAGGCCGGGAAAAATTCGCTCTTGAGCCACTGGCTGCTCCAGACGGCCAGCACCAGAAGCAGACACGAGGCGAGGGTGACCGTCAGGCGGCGTCTGAGCGTGAAATCCAGAACAGCGTCATAGGCCTTTGCCAGGCACCCTGGCTGATGCGCCGGTTTTTGCATTTGTGCACCGGTTAGCAGCCAGATCCCGCTGAGCGGGGAGAAGAGGATCGCCACTATCCAGGAACTGATGAGCGAGATCAAAATGACCGCAAACAGAGAATAACAGTATTCTCCCGCCATCGATTTAGCGAAGCCCACCGGGATAAATCCTGCAATCATCACCAGCGTGCCGGTAAGCATCGGAAACGCGGTTTTGACAAAGGCACTGGAGGCGGCCTTACGCAGGGGTTCACCGCGTTCCAGATGGGAAATCATCGACTCAATGGTAATCATCGCGTCATCCACCAGTAGCCCAAGGGCGATAATTAACGCCCCTAATGAGATACGTTGCAGACCGATGCCCAGCAGATCCATGCCGATAAACGTCAGCGCCAGCACAATGGGGATCGCCACGGCGACCACCAGCCCGGCCCGTAATCCGAGCGAGACAAAGGAAACGGCCAGCACGATGACAATGGCTTCCATCAGGACATGCAGAAATCCGTCAACGGCCTCGTGCACAATGGCGGGCTGATTGGCTATTTTAGTGACCGTTATGCCATGGGGCAGGTCGGCGATAATGGCGGCCATGCGTGCATCCAGCGCCTTACCGAACGTGAGCATATTGCCGCCCGGCAGCATCGCAATCGCAATGCCATAGGCCGGCTGGCCATTGACGTGGAACACGGGATCCGGCGGCTCCGCTGCCTGGCGTTTAATCTGCACAATATCGCCAAGTGCAACCGTTCGCCCGCCTGCGCGCAGCGTCATATGTTGTAGCGTATTTTCATTTAAATCGGGGTGAATAACCTGAATGCTGACGCGATCATCCTGGGTCCTTAACGTACCGGACGGGGTGACGGCATTGGCGTTTTTTAGCGTGGCGATGATGTCGTCAGGAGAAATGCCCATCGACGCAATCTGGCGCGCAGAAAAGGTCAGGCTAATGCTGTCGCGTTGTACGCCAAATTGCACGGTCCTGCCAATATCCTTCACCGTATGAAGCTGACGCTGGATAGCATCGACGGCATCATGCATTTCCGTATGCGTGAATCCCTCGCCGGTAATGCCATACAGCGTGCCGTAAGTGGCATCATATTCGTCATTTACCACCAGAGGACTGACCTGGTCCGGCAGGGAGGCAGAGAGATCCTGCATCTTTTTGCGCAACTGCTGCCAGAGGGGTTTGACTTCCGCGGGGGGCGTGTCGTCCCGCAGATTGAGCGTGACCTCGGTGTAGCCATTACGCGTCTGACTCTCCACACTGTCAAACCACGGGAGTTCCTGTACCGTTTTTTCGATGGGGTCGGCCACCAGATTGACCATCTCCTGCGGCGTCGCACCGGGCCATTGCGCGCTGACGATCGCCGTCTTGATGGTAAACGCCGGATCTTCATCCCGAGAGAGGGCGTTAAAGGCTATCCAGCCAGCGGCCATAATGATCAGCAACAGGAAACTGACCATCTGCTGATGGGCTATCGCCCAGGAAGAGAGGTTGTATTTTTGCAGATTCATTGGGCGCCACCTTGAAAAATACGCACTTTTTCGTCATTAACCAACGTGGTGACGCCCGCTGAGACGACATGCTCGCCCGGCTTGACGCCCTGACTAATCCAGACGCCGTCAGTAGAAAAGCGCTGAAGGCTAACCGCTCTCACCTCCAGTTTGCTTGTCTGCGGGTTAACGACAAACACCGCGGGCTGGTTCCCGGAACGGATCAGTGCCGAGGCAGGGAGCCTCAGGCCGGGTGCCGTGCTGGCATCCAGTATCACGGCAACCGCCTCGCCAAACAGCGGCACGTTGGGTGCGGTGGCGAGGGTTGCTCTGACCTGTCGGGTGCGGGTGACGTCGTCCAGTTGCGGGCTGATGTAACGTATCCGAGCCGGCACGGGTTTTCCCTCAAGCATCACTGACACGTTATCGCCTGCGGACAGTGAGGGGACGTGCGCGGCGGGGATAAAAAACTGGACTTCGGTGGGGCCCGAGGCGATCGTGACCACCTCCTGACCGGCCGTGAGGCTTTGCCCCGGTGAGGGCACGACACGCGTGACCACACCATCAACGGGGGCGGTAATCGCATTGAAACCCGAGGTATTCAGCGCCACTGCACGTTGCGCCAGCGCCCGGGATTTGCGCGCATTCAGCGCAGCCATGTTGGCCGTTGCCTCGTCAAGTTGAGCACGTGAAGCCGTACCCACCTGATAAAGCTTTTTCACTCTGTCCAGCGCCAGCATGCCTTTTGACGCTTCGGCTAATGCGTCCTGGTACTCGGCAAGTGTGGCTGCGGTCTCCTCCTCACTTTGTACCCCTTTAAGGGTGGCAAGGACTTGCCCTTTTTTTACCCGTGATCCTACCTCTACCGGGCGGGTTGCCAGTTCGCCGTCCAGACGGAAATGCAAGGAGAGTTGTTGAGCGGGTTCAAGGGTGCCGCTCCAGGTCATTTGCGCCGGGCGTTGGGCGGCGGGAACCGTCCAGACCTTAACCTGTCTGGGCGCGGGGGATGCCGCCGGTCTTGCATCACATCCTGTTAACAGCAAGGTGAAGATAAGAGGGCTAAAGAAGGATAATAAATGTCCCTTATGCCGAAGAAAATCAGCGTTCGGTAAGCGTAATAAATGGTTGGTGGTCAGCATCGGCAGCGTCTCTGTTTATTTCTTGCCGCTATCTCACCGCATAAAGAACAAGGAACTTTTGAGAGACCATCAAGATTTGGTCAATAACGGCGTATTTCATAAATATTCCGTAGAAATTGCACCTGCCTTGTGAAGGTCTTGACAATTTATTGACACAGCTTCTGGATAATTTCCAAAAAGGCGGACAGGTTCCGCTTGATCGGAAATCACCGTACGCCAGGAGTTAGCCAATGGTATGGGTTATTGCAAAATTGCGTTCAACAGCCATTGTCGTCATGGCTTCTTTTATTCTCTCGGCATGTTCTCTTGCCCCGAAATATACCCGACCGGACAGCCAACTGCCGCTTGAATGGAATCAACATGACAGCGCAATAACCGCTACAACGTCGCTTTCGGTAGCACCGGTCTTTTTCAACGACGATAAATTGCGCCAGCTGATCGCGTTGACCATGGCGAATAACAAAGATATTGCGCTGTCTGCCCTGAATTTACAGAAATATGACGCGCAATACGGTGTGGAAAAAATGTCCTCTCTCCCCGGTATCAGTCTGCAGGCGCAACAAACTTCGGCCCACGAGCCGGGAGGAATATTCGATACCGTCGATACCGGTGCGGTCACTTTCCATCAGTATGATGTAAAGCTGGTATCAGCCTCGTGGGAAATCGACTTTTGGGGGCGACTAAGAAACCTGCGCGAAGCCGCGATGTATGACTATTTTTCCGCCGCAACCACGACGCGGGCATTAAAAATCAATTTGCTGGAGCAGACGGTAAGCCGTTATTTCGTTTATCTGGCCGACCGTGAGTATGTGGATATTGCCCGTCATCAGCTAGCAGCAGCGGTACAGCTGAGCGAAATGGCAGAAGGGGCAGCAAAGGCCGGAGAACGTAATCAAAGCCAGGTAATGGATGCAGAAAAGGAGGTGCGCCGTTTAAGGATTGAACTTCAGCAAGTGCAATTACAGGCGCAAAAGGATTATAACGCGCTGCAACTGATTGTCGGTTCGCCTTTACCGCAACGCTTATTTAATGATGCATCAATGGAAAGTGACTGGCATTTTCCCGTGATTCAGGAAGGACTGCCGTCTGAGGTTTTACTTAAACGGCCGGACATTCTGGCTGCGGAGTTCCAGCTTAAAGCAGCCAATGCGCGCATCGGCGCGGCACGAGCCGCGTTCTTTCCGACAATAACCCTTTCTGCTGAGGGCGGTTCATCAACCGCAGCCTTGAGTCAGTTATTTTCCGGTGGCAGTGCAGCCTGGAGCTTCGTTCCCTCCGTCACGTTGCCCATTTTTAATGGCGGTAAAAACAGCGCCAGGTTAACCCTCGCTGAGCTTAATAAACGCAGTGAGATTGTGAATTATCAAAAGGCGATACAGCAGGCGTTTGCCGATGTCTCAAGCGCACTTGCGGCGCAGTCTTCACTCAATAAACAGTCTGCGGAGATGGCGCAGTTTTATGCTGCTTCTCAACAGCAGTTTCGCATGACGGAAAGCACATTCATGGCCGGGCAAATCAGTAAAGAAGCGCTGATTGTACAGAAAAACGGGCTGATGCAGGCGCGTAAACAGATAACCGCAATGCGGCTTAACGTTTTGCTGCAGGCAGTGAAGGTCTATTCCGTTCTCGGTGGCGACAACACGCTTTGACGTATTGATTAATACTCTTCAGGTAATGTTATTTATGGCTTTAAAACATCGATTAATGGGATGGGAACCGTCAGATTTCGCCACCTATGCCCACGCATGGCAACGCTTTGGCGGCAGTGTGAATACGCATCCGGATGTCATTCGTTTTATCATGTCCGGCGGTGATAAGTCGTTCACCTTTTGGCACCGCCGTGAAAAGGGCGACGTGGTTGCGGCCTATTTTGTGGTAGATGAGCGTGTTATTGGCCTGGACGTCTGGCGGGAGTATCCGGTCTCGTTTGATGAAGTGCTTATCCCTGTTGCCGCCGGGCAGCGCATCTGGTTGCCGGATAAAACAAGCCGCCTTTCAGCTTCTCTCAGCGGTCAGGTCATTAATGCGGCCTTTAATTATCGTAATAAGCGTAAAGTGTGCCTGGTTAAAGAGACGTTCTCCGCGAAAACGATAAAGAAGAGAAAAGGGGAGATGCGTAAATTTCTCGAAATGGGTGGGGAGTGCCGTAAACTGGCAGACATGCCTGCGGCTGAGATCGCACGACTTTATGTTTACCTTTTTAAATTGCGTTTCGCTGATACCGTCAGGTGCTATACACAGGAAAATATTGCACGTTTGCTTACCGCAGTCAGCCCAATGATTTTTGGCAACGTGCTCTTTTTTCAGGGTAACCCCTGCGCAATAGATTTAGTTCTGAAAGCCGAAAGCGATCGGATGATTTATTTTGATGTCCCCAATGGGGGCGTAGATCCGCAGTTTGCACATTTAGCACCTGGCAGTTTACTCATGTGGGCTAATATTTCCGATGCGCGCGAATTGTGTGTGAAAAAGGAAAAGAAAATGGCGTTTTCGATTGGGCTTTATGAAAAGCAGTGGGATTATAAATTACTCTGGGCCAAGGCTCAGCGAACGGGTAAATCTCTGACCGTATAAACCCGGTTACTCAGGGTCTTTATTACCTGCGTGTGCATCCAGTAATACAGCGACGATCAGCTGAAGAAAAAAGATAAAGAAAGCGAAGGCAAGAACAATACATGCTTCCGTGTTAATTCTGTGCAGCGCACGATTCAAACAGTCAAGGAAATTAAGCGACATGGTAAACTCCTGTTTACCATGTATTTAACGCTATCAATTACAAGGTTCTGTAAAACTCGTGTTAAGAAACGGTCAATATTACCATTAATTATGCCGCCCTTAGCGTGACCCGAAAGGTGAGTCCGCCATACTCATTTTTCTGGACTTCAATGGTGCCATCGTGGGCATCACAAATCGCTCTTGCAATCGAGAGACCAAGCCCTGAACCACCGGAATAGCGCGAGCGGGACACTTCTTCGCGCACGAAGGGGGTAAAGATGTCCTCCATTAAGCTGTCCGGCACGCCTGGCCCCCTGTCTTTGAAGATGACGCTGACTTTACCGTTCATGCTCTCATAAGTAATGTCCAGACGCTTTCCTTCGGCGGCATAGCGCAGGACGTTGTCCATGAGGATCAGAAAAACCTGCCCCAGCCGATAGGGATCCGTCAGGCAACGGGATGCGCCCTGCTCGTGGTGGGAAATCTGCACGCCTTGCTTAATGGCTGATGGATTAATCCAGGCGATTTTCTCTCTGACCAGTTCGTTAATGCTGGTGGGCACCATGTTCAGGCTCAGCTGACCGGCATCCGCGAGTTTCAGCAAATGCAGATCCTCAACCAGCCGGTTAAGCGCGTTGAGTTGCTGCATCACCATGTTCAGCTGTGTGTCATTGGGTTCGAAAACGCCGTCAATCATCCCCTGCAGGCGACCGATAGCTGCGGTCAGGGGAGAGCGAAGCTCATGGGCCATGGCCACATGCGATTTTTTCAGCTCATTTTCATAACGCTGGAGCTGACGTGACATGCCGTTAAAGTTTTCACTGAGGCTGCGTAATTCCAGTGGCAAGCTCTCCGGTATGACCACCTGAGCACCAAAATTGCCTTTTGAGACGGCTCTGGCAACGCCAGCCAGCTGACTGATTTGCATGGAAAGCGGGCGGGCTGTCTTTAGCGTTAAGGTAAAAATCATCGGCATAACGATCAGTATTAATAATCCCAGTATCACCCAGTCGGTGATCCCTATGCCCGGATCGGAATAACCAATACCGTACCAGGTATCGATTATCTGATGATAACGCGTTATGTCCTGCTGCGGATTTTTAACGAGCAGCGACAACTCTGCGCGGATATCCGCCGGCATTCGGTACTCATGCCATTTGTTTTCAACAAAAAACTTAAGCCACATGCAAAAGGCGATCAGCACAATACTGCTGATGGCCAGAGAGATAACGCGGCGACAAATCCAGTTCCATAACGAGCTGTTTTCACGGCCTGCGCCCGAGCGCGTGTTTTTCATACGTTAGCGAACCTGTAACCAATACCCCGGACGTTGATGAGCAGGTCGGATTGCCCCGTCGCTTCGAGTTTTTTGCGTAAATTATAAATGTGAGTATCCACCACGCGTTCAAGGGCGTCACTCTCAGGCAGACACGCCTCCAGCAATGCCTGACGGGTAAAGGCTTTATAGGGCGATTTTAAGAACGTCATCAGCAATAACAGTTCAGTTGGCGTCAGGTCGAGGGGGTGGGGTGTTCCTCCCGGATTGTCGACCGAGACGATCATCGAATCCCTGTCAGCCGTGATACCACGAAACTGAAGCGTATCCGCCCGGTGTGCGGTTGAATAACGGCGAAGAACCGCATGAACGCGGGCGACGACTTCACCCGGATTGTAGGGTTTGACGACATAGTCATCTGCGCCGAATCGCAGGGCACTGATCTTATCAGTACCTTCACCGATGGCGGTGACCATAATGATCGGCACATCGCTTCGGCGCCTGACCGCCATCAGGACATCATTACCACTGAGGCCCGGTAACATCACATCTAACAGAATGAGATCGGGCTTCCAGCTAAAGACTAAATCCAGTCCACGTTGACCATCGCTGGCTATCGATGTCTGGAATTGTTCACGATTAAGATAGGCCTCAAGCACATTCGCAGCATCGAGGTCATCTTCAATAATTAAGACACGTTTCACGGTAGCCTCTTGATTAAATCTTGATTAAGTGTTGGGTCTATCTTGATTATTAGTGTGCATACTTTCAGTCTAATTGCGAACAGCATAATTCATTCCGGATGCTTTATGAAGAAAATAACACTCGCACTCGCCACTTTAATAACTTTACCGCTCTCCTGTTATGCAAATTCGGAGGTCGAAAAATCTGAAGTCACGGTCGGGCTGGTATCTCAGTACGCGCCAAAATATATGGGTTCAAAAAACGATAAAACGGATTTTCTTCCTTATTTTGACTGGACCAGAGGTTCCTGGTTTGCTAATTCTGAAAAAGGTGTGGGTTATCAACATCAGTTCGACACTGGCTTTTATCTGGGGCAGGCGCTGGGGTACTCGTGGGGGCGGGCTGACGACGACAGTTGGTATCAGGACGGTTCCCGGCATCTTAAGGGAATGGGTAAAATAAACGCTGCGATGACCTCAACCACGACACTTGGCTGGTGGATGGCTGAATGGATTGGTTTTGAAAGTAATATTATCGCACCGTTAACCGACAGTCAGGGTATGCAATACAAAATTGGACTAAACGTGGTGTTATTTAATGATGGCGACAATACGCTCGTTGTAAATACCGAAAGAAAATATGGTGATGCGCGATTTAATAATACCTGGTTTGGGGTAAATGAAAAACAGAGCCAGAATTCAGGTTTTAAACCCTTTCGCTCAGACTGGGGTTTGAACAGCGTTGATTACAGTATTAACTGGCAACATACCTTCAGTCCGAACTGGTCCGGGTATGCAGAAGTGCGTTATACCACGCTCGCGAGTCGCGTCAGTCATAGCCCACTTGTCGAAAAAGACGATTTTATGACGGGAACCCTTGGCGTGTTTTACACCTTTTAATGCGTAGGGGCTGTCTATAAAGGCTGGGTTATTTCCGGGCGAGCCGTACACCGACTCGCCCTCTAACAAAATCCCTTACTCGAACAGGCTGCGGTGGAGCACTTTTACGGCACTGTCTGAGGTTTCAGCCGGAAGCAGGAAACAGAGCGTGTGCTCGGATGCGCCATGGCAAATCATGCGCACATGATGTTTTTCCAGCTCAGCGAACACGTCTTTGCACACCCCTGACGCCTGGGTGAGTTCATTACCAATTAAGGTGACCAGATCCAGCCCGGTCTCCAGCTCTACGCGACAGCGAGAGGAGAGTTCCGTCAACAGCGAGGTGGTCAGCGAATCAGCCTCTCCCGATGTAGCGCAGGATGAATTCAGTATCAGGGCGATGCTGTTTTCTGACGTCGTTACCAGATCAATCGCCGTATTATGCCGCGACAGAACAGCAAACGTCTCAGCCAGGAAACTGCAGGCAGGCTGCGTGTGCAGGCTGTGCAGTTTTAACAGCGTCTGCTTGCGTCGTGTGGCCAGTGCACGATAGCGAGGCGGGTTCTCTGCGTGTCGACAAACCAGGGTGCCGCCAGCCGAAGGTTGTTTACTTGAGCCCACAAAGACCGGAATGTCTTTACGCATCGCAGGCAGCATGGTCGCCGGGTGCAGGACCTTGGCACCAAAAGCAGCCATCTCGCTGGCCTCAGAGAATGAGACTCTTTCCATACGCTGTGCCTGAGGAACAATACGCGGGTCCGTCGTGTAAATGCCGGCCACATCTGTCCAGATATCCACGCGCGCAGCGTGTAATGCTTCGCCGAACAGTGAGGCGCTGTAATCGCTGCCGCCACGGCCAAGGGTCGTGGTTTGACCCGTATCATCACTGCCGATAAACCCCTGCGTGATAACAAGCCCTTGTTCAATACGCGGGCGCAGCTGTTTTTCAGCCAGTTCCGCCGTTTCAGCAATCTGCGGTTCGGCACAGCCAAAGGCATCAGTGGTACGAATCACTTTGCGGGCATCGAACCACTGCGTTTCCACATCACGTTCACGCAGAACTTCAACAAACAGCAAGCTGGACATCAACTCGCCGTGACTGACCAGCGCGTCGCTCAGTGCGGGAGTCGCACTATGTTCTGCCGTCTCGGCAAGGCGACTAATATTCAGCAGCAAGCGATCGATCTCCTGACCGATTGCATCAGGCTGTTTCAGGCGTGAAATAATGTTGTATTGAATAGTGCGTAGGGTATCGATCTTGTCCAGGCGATCACGGCTTTGGAGGCCCGCGGCAAGTTCGACTAGAATATTAGTAACGCCTGCAGATGCGGACAGCACCACGAGACGAACATCTTTGTCAGCAAGGACGATGGAGGCACTGCGGTTCATCGCGTCAAAGTCAGCAACGCTGGTACCGCCAAATTTGGCAACGACGATGTGTGGATAAATGCGAGTCATAACAATCTCATTTCAGGGCGCCATAACAAGATGGCAAGAAAATTTTCATTCTCGGCTTAAGGGAAGGTGACTTCGCCTTACGAAATGTCCGCCCGCGAACATTTCTAATTACAACCCGGGATTAATGTCCTGTTGTCGATAACGTGTTTTGCCTGCACACGCTACGGGGTGTGATGCGCATTATATGACTTAAATTATTGGTTTCCTTTTTCTTTGTCAGGATTGAGTTTTTACTCATTCGCTGCCGGGACCGAGTGTCGTGAAAGCGTCACGTCTGAACGTTAAAGTTCCGGCACAATGTTGTTAAAAATCCTGCTGGCTCGCCGTACAGGAATAATTAGCGCGGGCATAGTAAGTGATTTAACCGTCTGGATCGACGTTTTCCTTAGCGTTTACCGTAAGCCAATGAAAAAAGGAATAATTTTTTTAAAAGATGCGCTGCTGTTTGTGTTAAATAAAGGTATGATTTGCAAGGAAAAATTTTGTAATAAACCGCAAGAAATAAAACATTGAGTCCGCTGCTAAAACAACATATATTAGCCGCGTTTTTTTCCACCCTAACCATTAACCTTTAATTCAACCCGGCGTTCATGATACCCGCGGTTGTAGGAGTGATATGATGACGGATAAAGTCCGTATTGATTCTTTGAGTGCTAATTCATTACCGCAAAGCAATGAAACCTTTTTAGCAAGACAAGCTGAGTTTGAATCTAACGTCAGGAGTTATCCGCGTAAACTGCCCCTGGCGATTGCCAAAGCGCAGGGCGTCTGGATTACTGATGTTGAAAATAATCAATATCTTGATTGCCTCGCAGGCGCCGGGACTATGGCACTGGGCCATAACCATCCTGAAGTGCTTCAAAGCATCCAAAGTGTCATTACCAGTGGCTTACCGTTACATACGCTCGATCTGACCACACCGCTGAAAGATGAGTTCTCATCTTATCTGCTGTCGTTGCTGCCAGGTCAGGGTAAAGAATATTGCCTGCAGTTCACCGGTCCATCCGGTGCTGATGCCGTTGAAGCTGCGCTGAAACTGGCGAAAAAAGTGACCGGTCGTTCAGGCGTGATCAGCTTCTCCGGCGGTTACCATGGTATGACCCATGGCGCGCTCTCCGTGACAGGTAATCTGTCGCCGAAAGAAGCGGTCGACGGCATGATGCCGGAAGTACAGTTTATGCCTTACCCGAATCAGTATCGCTGCCCGCTGGGTATCGGTGGTGAGGCGGGCGTTAAAGCGCTGACCTACTACTTCGATAACCTGATCAACGACGTTGAAAGTGGCGTGCGTAAACCTGCCGCCGTGATCCTGGAAGCCGTGCAAGGCGAGGGCGGTGTCAACCCGGCCCCGGCTGAGTGGCTGCAGCGTATCCGTAAAGTGACGCAGGAACACGGCATCATCCTGATCATCGACGAAGTGCAGGCGGGCTTCTGCCGCACCGGCAAACAGTTTGCCTTCGAGCACGCAGGTATCGAGCCAGACATTATTGTGATGTCCAAAGCTGTGGGCGGCGGTTTGCCGTTAGCGGTTCTGGGTATCAAAAAACAGTTTGACGCATGGGCGCCTGGCCACCATACCGGTACCTTCCGCGGCAACCAGTTGGCAATGGCCACCGGCCTGACCACGCTGAAAATCCTGAAAGACGACAAGATTGCCGATAAAGTCGCCGTTCAGGGCGAATGGCTGAAAGGCAAACTGGCTGAGCTGCAAAAACGCTATCCGGTAATTGGCCACGTTCGCGGCCTGGGTCTGATGATCGGTATTGAGATCGTTAAACCTAACGACGCGCAGGATCACATGGGTTGCTACCCGGCGGATGGCGAACTCTCTGCACTGTTGCAGAAAGAGTGCTTCAAAGCAGGTCTGATCCTTGAGCGCGGTGGCCGTCACGGCTGCGTGCTGCGTCTGCTGCCGTCGCTGTTAATTTCCAACGCAGAGCTGGAAATTTTCCTCGATAAATTTGAAAACGCTATGCTGGCTGCCGGCGTTAAGCCTGTTTAATCGGAGCTCTGGAACGAATGTCTGATTTAAATCTGATTCTTTCAGGTTCTGAGCAAAGTATTGCCGCTTATCAGGACGCTATCGATCAAAGCACCCAAGCCGTGGTGTCGTGGTTGAAGCAGCCGGAAATGTACCAGGGCAAGAGCGTTGAACAGTTGCGTGAACGTATCAATCTCGAATTCAACGCGCAGGGCCTGGGAAACCAGGCCGCTATCGAACGTGCGGTTGAGTACTTCCTGAAAGACAGCTTGTCCGTTCACCACCCGCAGTGTGTGGCGCATTTGCACTGCCCGAGTCTGGTGATTAGCCAGGCTGCGGAAGTGTTTATCAATGCGACCAACCAAAGCATGGACTCTTGGGATCAAAGCCCGTCAGCCACCATCATGGAAGTGAAGCTGGTTGAGTGGCTGCGTGAGCAGGTGGGTTTTGCAGCGGGCGACGCCGGTGTCTTCACCAGTGGCGGTACGCAGAGTAACCTGATGGGCCTGATGCTGGCACGCGATGCGTTCTTCGCGCGTCAGGGTCACTCTGTTCAGCAGGACGGCCTGACGGGCGACCTCAGCAAACTGAAAGTGTTCTGTTCTGAAAATGCGCATTTCTCTGTGCAAAAGAACATGGCGCTGATGGGGCTGGGCTACCGTTCCGTGACGCTGGTGAAAACCGACGAATTCTCACGGATGGACGTAAGCGATCTGGCTGAGAAACTCGCGCAGGCGAAAGCCAACGGTGAGCAGGTGATGGCGATTGTTGCCACTGCCGGTACCACCGATGCGGGAGCGATCGATCCGTTGGCCGACATCGCCGCACTGGCAGCGAAAGAAAATATTTGGGTGCATGTCGATGCGGCCTGGGGTGGCGCACTGTTGCTGTCCGAGAAGTATCGCCACTACCTGAATGGCCTGGAGTTAGTGGATTCCGTCACCCTGGATTTCCACAAGCAGTTCTTCCAGACCATCAGCTGCGGGGCATTCCTGCTGAAAGATGCGCGTCATTATCAGCTGATGCGTTACCAGGCTGCGTACCTGAACTCAGATTTCGATGAAGAGCATGGCGTACCGAATCTGGTCTCCAAGTCTCTGCAAACCACGCGTCGTTTCGATGCCCTGAAATTGTGGATGGGCCTCGAAGCGTTGGGTAAAAAGCAGTATGCCGAAATCATTGATAACGGCGTAACGCTTGCGCAGGACGTAGCGACCTTCGTGACCGAACAGCCGCATCTGGAACTGGTCATGCAGCCTCAGTTGGCAAGCGTACTTTTCCGTTTCCGTCCGGAGCAGGGTGACACTGCATTTGTGGCACTGCTGAACCAGCGCATCGGTGATGCATTGCTGGCTTCCGGTGCTGCCAACGTTGGAGTAACGGAAGCAGATGGCGTCACATGCCTGAAGCTGACATTGCTGAACCCGACCGTGAACCTGCAGGACATTAAGGTTCTGCTGGGCAGCGTGAAAGAGTGCGGTCTGCAATTACTGAACGCCTGAGTTTCTGGATAGTGAAAATAAAGCCGGTTGCCGAAATGCAGCCGGTTTTTTTATTGGTGGATCGGGCGCCTATGTCCGGAAGAGGAGGGCGAAAACCATAGCCGCCAGGGCGCCAGTTCCGAGAAAATCGCTTGTATAGCAATTTGCTTGCGTCAGAATATGCCTGATCCGATACCGGTGATTTTGCTCGAGCGTCTTGCCATTGACGTGACGACACAAGGACACCAATTTGGAAAGTGGCTGCTTAACGATGCAGTCACGCGGATTAGTCATCTGGCAGATCAGGTTGGAATAAAAGCCATTATGGTTCATGCCATCGATGAGCAGGCAAGAGCATTCTATGAATACTTCGGTTTTGTTCAGTCACCAATAGCTTCCAACACCTTATTCTATAAAGTATGAACAAGAGGTTAATCAGCCACGTTGTGAGCCGGTCGCAGAAATGCAGCCGGCTTTTTTATGATGTGACATTCAGCAGAAGCACGAGAGGAGAGCAGAATCACTGAGGCCTGGCGGCACCTTAAAGCACGTTTAAATTCAATTTAACATAATATACATTATGCGCACTCAAATTATGGTAGTGCGATTGTGATGTTTCTTGTGAGCTTCCGGCACGATGCCATTCACGTAGCTACACCCGCACTGGCTTATCAAAATGACCTCATGCAGCGCAGCTTTTACATTGGATGAAGGCAACCTGTACACGGACAATCAGTTCCCACATTTTCGCCGTGCGGCTGTAATTAACTTTCCTGCAACTTCTGACGCTATCCATGTTAAAACTTAGGGCTAACTTCCATTTGGAGATTGTTGTTTATGGCTTTTTTTTCCGGTATCACCGGACGACTGTTCCTGATAAATCTAATAACCGCCGTTGCCTATGCCTTCATCCTGCCTGTAATGAGTCTGTATTTGATTAATGGATTACACGCAAGCCCGATTTTTATCACCTTTTACAGCCTGGGTTTTGCTTTGTCTGGACTGTTTTTTAGCCAACTGATGGGAGGACTTGTAGATAAGGGATATCCGGCAAAACGTCTTTTCATCTGCTCTGTTCTGGCGCTTTTTTTGGCAGGCATCGCTTTCACTTTTTGCCGCAATCCTGTTGAGGCATTGATCGTGGGTATTTTTCTTATGGGGCCTGGAAATGCGTCTATCCCCTTACTTCTTTCAATGATCCGAAAGCATTCAATGACCGCAGGACTCAACTCAACGCGGTTAAATACCCAAATGCGTTCAGGGGTGTCTATTGTATGGATCGCGGGACCCGCTCTGGCATTTGTCTTCGCTGACAGATTTGGATTCGTCTTTAATTTTATGATTTCAGCCGTGCTTTCTGGCATGACCATACTTGCCAGCCTGTTGCTGCTTCCGAAGAATAAAAAAACAGTTAATGAATGCACTGTAAAATCAAGCGGTATCGAGAAAACCCGTATCCCTGGTATGATTTGGCTGTTGGGCGCAATAATGATGCTGGCAAATTTATCGAATAGCTTGTACCTGACCATTATGCCGTTGTACCTGGTTGAAGAACTTCATTTGCCTGCTTCGTTCCCCGGTTTTCTGCTGGGAGCAACTGCCATAATGGAAATTCCCGTAATGCTTGCCGCTGCGCATCTGGCAGAAAAAACCGGTAAAGAGCCGCTGATCCTGGTCGGTTTTCTGTTTGCCGCCCTTTACTACAGCCTGCTTCAGTTAGCCGGCAGCATGATTGAACTGATTGTGTTGCAGCTTTTAAACGGATTGTTCTTTGGTATTTTTGTCGGTCTGGGCATTTCTGTTATTCAGGACGCTTTGCCGCAACGCAGTGGTTTCGCCTCAGCATTCCACTCCAATGCCATGCGTACGGGAATGATGGCTGGTAACGGAATTGCCGGTCTGATGGCGCAGCTTGCTGGCTTTAGAATTACACTGCTTGTTCCATTATTCTCCGTGAGTTGTGCTGCATTATTGATGCTTTACATAAACAGAACCCACGCGATAAAAAATCGTTCAGTGATGAGTTGAGTCAACGTGCGGTTCCCGAGAATCGCATTACATTAAAACGGCGCCATTGCGTCGTTTTAATTCTTGTACTTTCGTACTGAACCTCCTCACTTTGATATCTTTTTTAATAACGGACCGTTATCTATTTAATTGACTCTCTTTCTCCCTCATTGTATAAAATCGCGCCCTTGTACTAATTCTCATTTACATCTAAGTCAGAACGAAGGATAGCGTTTCATGAAAAAGGTCATCAGTGCGTTAGGTTTGGTTTTCGCCTCGGTCAGCCCCGTTTTGGCTACCACCTACCCCGTTACTATCGAGAATTGCGGATACCAGGAAACCTTCACTAAGGCGCCAGAACGGGTTGTCGCACTGGGGCAAAATACCGTGGAGATTCTGTTACTGCTGGGTCTGCAGGATAACGTCGTCGCCAGCGCCTTCTGGCCTACGAAAGTTCTGCCTTCCCTTGCCAAACAAAACGAGCAAGTGAAAACCCTGACCGTAGAGATCCCGACCCTGGAATCCATTCTTGCGCAAAATCCTGACTTCGTTCCGGCCCAGTTGCCATTATTGCTGGGGCCTGAAAGTAAAGTCGCCAAACGCGAAGATCTCGCGACCGTAGGTGTGAACAGCTATATGTCTCCAGGCATGTGCGCGACTAAAAAAGCCGTCGGCGATATGTATGGCAGCCGCCAGAAGCTATGGGACATGACCTTCCTGTATAAGGAAATTGCTGACTTTGCCACTATATTTAACGTCGAAGACCGTGGTCATGCTCTGGTAGAAGATTTCAAAAAACGTGAAAGCGATCTGCGTGCTGAGTTCAGCAAAAATAAAAAAGACCTCTCATTCGTGTTCTGGTTCTCCAGTTCATCGCCCTCCTCTGACGCCTATGTTGGCGGCAAAAACAGCGCCTCTGGTTTTATTGCCAACGTGCTGGGTGGCCACAACGCCATCACATCTGAAACGGAATGGCCCACCGTTGGCTGGGAAAGCATCATTGCCGCTAACCCGGATGTGATCGTCGTTTCCAGCCTCGATCGTAATCGTTGGGCGCTGGATAACGCAGAAGAAAAAATTAAATTCCTCAAAAGCGATCCGGCGGTCAGCCAGCTTGATGCGGTTAAAAAAGGCCACATTGTGGTGATGGATGGCCAGGCGATGAACCCGACAATTCGTACCATTTATGGTGCGGAACAAGTTGCTGAACAGCTCAGAAAAATGGGGCTGAACTAATGACCCACGCCGTAAAACAGGCCCGTCAGGGCCTGCTGTTGACCACCTCGACAGTGCTGGCGCTGGTTTTATTGCTGTTGGTGACGGCAATCGGGGTAAGCGTCGGTGAACTGTCCATCCCGCTCAGCAGTGTATTTTATGCCCTGACTAACAGGCTTGGATTCACTGAGATCCCCCTGAGTCGCATCTATGAAAGTGTTATTTGGGATTTTCGCCTGAGCCGTGCGTTAGTAGCGGCCTGCTGTGGCGCGGGTCTGGCCATCTGCGGCGCGGTGCTGCAAAGTCTGTTAAAAAATGCCCTTGCGGAACCTTACGTGCTGGGTGTGTCGGCCGGGGCATCAACCGGTGCCGTTTCGGTGGTGGTGCTGGGCATCGGTACCGGAGCGGTTTCGCTTTCTGCCGGTGCCTTTGCCGGTGCCTTTGCGGCTTTCGCCTTTGTCGCCTTCCTGACTAACGGCGCTCGCGGGGGGAACGAACGCACCATACTTGCCGGTGTTGCCGCGTCCCAGCTCTTTAATGCCATTACGGCATATACCATCAGTACGTCCGCCAGCGCCCAGCAGGCGCGGGATGTCATGTTCTGGTTACTCGGCAGTTTTAGCGGTGTGCGTTGGCCGGAGTTTCAGTTAGCCCTTGCGGTCATGCTGTTGGGTCTCGCCGTGTGCCTCTTTTACGCCCGTGCGCTGGATGCTTTTACCTTTGGTGATGATGCTGCCGCGTCGCTGGGTATAAACGTTCCCGTGGTACGGCTTATCCTGTTCACGGCCACCGCACTGATGACGGCGACCATTGTCAGCATGGCGGGGTCGATTGGATTTGTCGGTCTGGTTGTGCCCCATATGATGCGCTTTTTCTTCGGCCCGCTTCATCGCACATTACTGATTGCCAGCGCATTGGCCGGCGCCATTCTGATGGTGCTGGCGGATATTGCCTCGCGCATGTTAATTGCGCCGCAAAGCTTACCGGTGGGCGTGGTGACAGCGCTGGTCGGCGTACCGTTCTTCGCCGTCATTATTTATCGTTCAAGGAACAAGTGATGAGTATCACGGCTGAAAACATTACCTGGAAGGTCGGTAAAAAAGTCATCGTTAATAATGTGTCTCTCACTGTTTCACAGGGGCAAACGGTGGGATTACTGGGGCCAAACGGTTCAGGAAAGTCGTCGCTGCTGCGTGTGCTTGCCGGTTTACGTCGCCCACATGAAGGCTCGGTTACCCTCGATGGCAACAATATTGCACATATGCCAAAAAAGCAGCTTGCCCGGCGCGTTGCCTTTGTTGAACAGCACGGAATGACCGAGTCCAATATGCGCGTGCGTGACGTCGTCAAACTTGGTCGCATTCCTCACCACACGGCATTTTCCGGCTGGAGCAGGCACGATGACGAGACGGTAAATGCCGCCCTTGAACGTGTCGATATGGTTGAAAAGAGCGATCAGGGCTGGTTGAGTCTCTCCGGTGGCGAGCGCCAGCGCGTGCACATTGCCCGAGCTCTGGCGCAGGTCCCGAGCGAAATTCTGTTGGATGAGCCGACTAACCACCTGGATATTCATCATCAAATGCAGTTGATGAAACTTATCAGTGAGTTACCGGTGACCAGCATTGTCGCTATTCATGACCTCAATCATGCCTCTATGTTCTGTGATGCGTTAATCGTCATGCAACAAGGCCAGGTGATTGCCAGCGGGACGCCGCAGGAGATTTTGACAGAGGAACTGCTCTGGGACGTTTTCCGGGTTGAAACCAAAATTGAAATATCGGCGTTTCATGGCAAGAAACACATTCATTACCTGATTTAAAGAAGACACCCTGCATGCCTGTTCTGCGTCCCGCTACACGCCTCTGGCCCCCGGTTTTACTGGGGAGCCAGTTTGTTTTTAACATTGGTTTTTATGCCGTTGTACCGTTTCTGGCCATTTTTCTGCGCGACGACATGCTGTTATCCGGTGGAATGATCGGCCTGATCCTTGGACTGCGAACCTTCTCGCAGCAGGGCATGTTTATTGTCGGCGGCGCGCTGTCCGACCGTTACGGTGCTCGCATCATCATCCTGTGCGGTTGCGTGATTCGTGTGGTGGGTTATCTTTTGCTGGCGCTCGGCGATAGCCTGACGCCGATCATTCTTGGTGCCTGCCTGACGGGGATTGGCGGCGCCCTTTTCTCTCCCTCCATTGAAGCATTGCTGGCGAAAGCGGGTACCGACAGTGAGGCCCGAGGCAAGCGCAGCCGTGCCGAATGGTTTGCGCTGTTTGCGGTGTGCGGTGAACTGGGTGCGGTATTGGGGCCGGTGGCGGGCGCACTACTGGCAGGTTTTGGCTTTCGCCAGGTGGCACTCGCTGGCGCTGTCGTTTTTGTTATTGCTCTGGGCATTTTGCATTTCTGTCTGCCGGCCGACGCCCCGCATAAAAAAACGCTACACTTCACGCCGTGGTGGACCACGTTCCGTCAGCCCCGCTTTGTCGCCTTCATTATTGCCTATAGCTCGTGGCTGCTGAGTTATAACCAACTTTACCTGGCCCTGCCGGTTGAAATTGCGCGCGCGGGCGGCAGTGAAAAAGATCTGGGGCCATTATTTATGCTGGCCTCGGTACTGATTATTCTTTTGCAACTGCCCCTTGCGCGATTCGCCCGGCGAATCGGCGCCATAAGGATTTTGCCGGTAGGGTTTTTATTGCTCTGCGCGTCCTTCCTGAGTGTTGCCTGCTTTGCCGCTATGCCGCCCCCGGATTCCTGGCTTCGTCTGTTACCCGCGGCCAGTTTTGTCACCCTGCTTACGCTCGGCCAGATGCTACTGGTGCCCTCGGCAAAAGATTTGATCCCGGTATTTGCCACGCCCGCGACGCTTGGCGCGCACTATGGCGCCTTAGCAACGGCAGGCGGTGTTGCGGTTCTGGCAGGTAATTTACTGTTAGGCAACCAATTAGATCGGGCATTAACCCCCTCTTCCGATGCGGTGGTTCCCTGGCTGCAATTGGCCGCCTTCCCGATGCTTAGCGCCATTGCGCTGGTCTTGATATTCCGTTCGGGGCGAGCATCAACTGAAAAACAGTAATCAACGTCCGCCGAAGCGTTAATGCGTTAACGTTCTGCAAGAGCCAGCGCTTCGTGCCGGGCGATGAAGTCGTTTTTCAACTGACTATAGATTTCGGAGCTGTTTTGGCTGTGTTTAGCAGCGCTGAGCTTGATATCAGCATACTGACTGGCAATGTCGCCGTTTCGTTGTAAATAGTTTCTAAAGGCCAGATGCCGGATAATATGCATACTCCCGGCTTCGAAAGCATGGACATGATGTGTGCGCCGCTCGCCGCCTTTAACAAAATAGCGTCTTCCACTGATGCCATATTCACCGCGCGGCGAATAACCTAACGCTGTCATCTGGTTATTCTGCTCATCCAGACTGTCGAGACTGATAACCTCAAGCAAAATATCAATCACGGGTTTGGCAATCAGCCCGGGTACAGACGTGCTACCAATATGATGGATATGCAGTAGCGTTTCATTCAATGCCTGGCGCAAATTATGGGCTTCCACGGCAAAGTCAGTGGCCCATTGCGCGTTATGTGGTTCAAGCGTGATGAGTCTGGCCATGTGTTTTTCCTCTTCTTGATGCCCCGCCTGAAGACTTACTCTTTAGGCTGCCAGTTTGCCCAGGGATTTTCTGCTTCCTCTTCCTGCGTTACCGGTGATGGCTCATCAAGCGAGTCGATGTACAACGCTTCCACTTCGCTGCGCGCCCAGGGTGTCCGACGCAAAAACTTGAGGCTGGATTTAATGCTTGGGTCGCTTTTGAAGCAATTGATATTGATGCGTTTTGCCAGTTCGGCCCAGCCATATTTAGCGACCAACACAGTGAGTAAGGCTTCAAGCGTAATACCATGTAAGGGATCTTTTGCAGCATGCATAAAGAGAATGTCCTGTACCAGAAGAGCAATTGCGCACACCATACTGGCTCTGCTACAGATGTGCAATAAATGCAGCGTTCAGCGTAGCGCAGGGACTATGGGTGCAAATCCTGGTCGTTAGGGCCGATGCCTCTAGACGCTGATTATGAGGGCTAGCCCTAAATATGAGCTTCCCGTTAATGTGCATTTAGCCGAACGCTGTAGCGAACAATGTCGTCCTGAGTGGCAATCTGCTCATAGAGCTTTCGTGCAGGATTGTGTGTTCGTGTAACCCAGTAGACTTTAGCCCAGCCTTTTTCTCTCCCTTCCCGCTGTAGATCCTCGATCAACGCCCTCCCCACCCCTTTTCCTCGGCTCCGTTGGTCGACATATAAATCTTCCAGATAGCAAAGCGGTTCCGTGACCCAAGTACCTTCATGTAGTACACAAAGTGCAAACCCAACGATATGCGCATCCCTTTCTGCCAGACGGCAAATCAGTGATGCGTTAGCTGTATGGATTCGCGCCCAGGTTTCCTGGGTAATGGCTTCGTCAAGCTGACTACCGGCAAAATCCAGATAGCCCTGCCAGAGCTGACGCCAGGCAATAAAATCGTCAGGTTTTGCTTCACGAACAACAATGCTCATTCTCACTCCTTTAGCGCCGGCACCAACCGGCTACAGATATCACGCATAAATTGCCGCAACCAGCGATGCGCCGGATCGACTTCAGTACGCGGATGCCACATTTGTGAAACGGTAATCCTCTTCGTTTTCACCGGCAGTTCAAAGGTGAACCAGGCTTCTGGCGCGGCGAGATTTATCAGAAACGAGGCAGGCACCAAGGCAATAAAATCGGTGCGCCGCACAACGGCCAGCGCCGCCGGAAAACCGGGAACGATGGCAGCAATTCTGCGCGCAAAACCGGCCTGGGCCAACCCCTCATCCACGGGGCCAGTCAGTAACCCCCTGCGTGAAGTGACGACATGCGGCCAGTTAACGTATTGTGACGTTGTCACATTTCTTGTTCCAGCGAGAGGATGAGACTGGCTCACCACCCCGACAAAGCGATCTCTGAACAACGCCTGAACACGGATCTCCGGTCCCATCTCACCGAGTACACCAATTTCAAGATCAACCCATCCTTCCCGCAATGGCCGTGCGCTCTTTTCCGGTTTTGCAGCAAAACGGAGGCTCACGCCAGGCGCGATGGTAGCCAGTTCGGCAATCAACGCAGGCCCAAACGCTTCGACAAATCCGTCGTTGGCGCGCAGGGTAAACAGCTGCTCAAGCGTGGCGATGTTCAGTTCTGGTGACGAAGGGCGAAGCACCGAGCGCGCGTCAAACACCGTATTCTGCGTCCGTTCGCGAATAGCCTGGGCATAAGGCGTCAGCACCATATTTCGGCCCGCTCTCACCAACAGTGGATCACCGGTAGTTTCTCTCAACCGGCTGAGCGTTCGGCTCATGGCGGAGGCGCTAAGCTGTAACCGGCGTGCCGCGCCTGCAACGCTTTGTTCCGCCAGCAGCGCATCGAGAGCGAAAAGTAAATTGAGATCGGGTTCAGTCATCTTGTAACGCTTCCGTGATCTTAAGAGAGGAGATATGGCGTTTCATGCAGGTTATATCTGCAATTGCTGCGTCTTCCGCCTTATCTTTGCCGACAGTATAGTTTCCTCAAATGAATCTACGCAGAGGTATTGATGGAATTATTTACTGATAAGACCGGTGATGAGGGACTGCCAGGCCGCGAGCGCTGTCTGGCGATGCTTGCCGTCATGACCTGTACCACCATGGCCGTGTTTGATGGGGCGATGGTTAATATCGCCCTGCCACAGATAGCCGAAGTGTTGCATGTGGCGGCCGGTGACGCGGTGTGGGTCGCTAACGGTTATCTCCTCACGACCGCCATGACGCTGGCCATCTTCTCTTCTCTGGCCGTCAGAACCGGGTTTCGGTCGTTATTTTCCGTTGGCGTTATCCTTTTTACCCTCGCCTCGCTGGGCTGCGCATTGTCTTCATCCCTGGAAATGCTGGTCGCCATGCGTTTATTGCAGGGGCTTGGCGGTGCGGCAACGTTGAGCATAGCGCCTGCCATTTTGCGTTCGATTTTCCCTAACCGGTTACTGGGTAGGATCCTGGGGGTCAACGCGTTGTTAATCGCCACCAATACCGCGATAGCCCCGGTGATCGGCGGTGCTTTGCTGAGCGCATTAGGCTGGCCGTGGTTGTTTGCTATTAATATCCCGTTAGGCATGGTGGCGCTGATAATGGCCCTGCGCACCCTCCCGGATAAACGCACTGTGAACGCTGGGCCATTCGACTATGCGGGCGCCATCTGGTCGGCAACAATGCTGGGAGCCGTGATCATGGCCTCCAATGCCTTTTCCCATGCCGGGTCCGAGAGTGGGCAAACCCTCTTTCCCGCAGGCGCGTACGGTCTTATTGCGCTCACTGCCGGTCTGCTGTTTGTGCGTCGCCAGCAGCGTGCGCCACACCCGCTTCTGCCGCTGACACTTTTTGCCTCAACACGATTTTCGCTGGCTGCGTTAACCTCCCTGGCCTCCTTTGTCAGCCAGGGCATGACCTTTGTCGCGCTGCCCTTTTTATTCCAGAGTGTGTACGGCTACAGTGCCTTTACGTCGGCGCTGCTTTTCACCGCCTGGCCTGTCGGGATAATCCTGTCTGCGCCTCAAGCGGGGCGTCTCGCCGATAGGCACTCACCGGCATTGATTTCAACCGTCGGGTTGGGTCTGTTTACGGTGGGATTACTTCTGCTCGCGCTGCTGCCCGATCCTGCGCAATGGTGGGATATCAGCCTGCGCGCCCTGGTGTGTGGTCTCGGGTTTGGCGCGTTCCAGAGCCCAAACAATCGCGAGATGTTGGCCAGCGCCTCCCGAGAGCACAGCAGTTATGCATCGGGCGTGCTGGCGATTATGCGAACCTTCGGCCAGTGTCTGGGCGCGGCTCTGGTCGGCGTCATCCTGTCTCTGTATGCTTCCTCGGGTCTGCATGACGGACAGGAGCACGCCGTAAGGTTAACGCTCTGGCTGGCAGCGGCAGCAACGCTACTGTCGATTGTGTTTAGCCTTTGTCGTCTCGCCAGCGCCAAACAGAAATAACGTTGCGACCTCAGAGCACCTCGACACATTCAAACTGTTCAAACACCAGTTCCATCTCTTCACTGAAGCACCCGTGCCGGGTGAAGAAGGCCTGGTGTTCCTTCTGCCAGTAAGCCAGGCTGAGATCGCCTTCTCCTTCTCGGGCCGCCAGTGCCGGCGTGACGTCGCTGAAACGCACCAGCTGTAATGCTGTTGTGCGAATCACACACACGGGCACGCCCTCACCATTAAGAATAATGTTATAGCGCCCAATTTGCGGCAAGGGTTCGTCGCTGTCATAACAGGCGTATGCGCTACAGGTAGCGGTTTTGATGCCGGAAATGACCAGGGACGCCAGTTCATCCGCCATTTGTGATGAATCACCAAACGCCCATGAGGCGGCACCGGGGTATTTCTCTGTTAATGTCTCTTGCATCTTGTTGTTTCACCACACAGATATTTTAGTATTAAGCATTGTTCATCTTTTAATGACATCGGGCACACTCTAATCCTGAGCCGCCAGCGCTCTGTCCCGCCCCTGAATTTTAGCCTGATACAAGGCTTTATCAGCCCCCTCTTTCAGGCGGGTAGCCTCATCCTCCGCGCCAGACCCTATCAGCGAGAAACAGCCTGCACTGATGGTGACCACTTTCTGATCGGCCCCCGATTCCGCATGGGTAATTTTGGCCATACGCACCGCAGTAACCGCCTGACGCGCAACAAAGAGTGCGGCCTCCGGGCCGGTGTCCGGCAAAATGATGGCAAACTCTTCACCGCCATAGCGGGCAATCAGATCAGAATTTCTGAGCTTCAGTTTCTGAATGATCTCACCCACCATGCGCAGGCAGCTGTCACCCGCGACGTGACCATAAAAATCGTTATAGCGTTTGAAAAAGTCGATATCCAGCATCACCAGAGACACCGGCTTTTTGCTCAATGCCGATGCCTTCAGACTCTGGGTCAGGAAGAGATCAAATTGTCGGCGGTTAGCCAGGCCCGTCAGACCGTCCGCGAGAGCCATAAGCTGAAGCGTATGGTTGATACTGGTCAACTCATCACGCAAGGCCGCCAGTTCGGTCTGATTTTTCACATTCATACGTACCTGACGGAACACGATGGTGCCCATCAGTAATGTGCCCAGCAGCAGCATGGCGTTCAGCACCAGATCCGGCAGGCTATCTTTCAGCCAGCGCGTCCAGAGTGCGGGCTTGTCGTACCCTGCTGCAACCACCAGCGGGTAACGTTCGAGTCGGGCAAAGCCAAATATCCGTTCCACATGATCCAATGCAGAAATCCAGGTCGCGTTGCCCCGGTCTTTCTGTGCCAGCTCACGGGTGAACAACGGGCTGGCAGAGAGGTTTTTATTGATCACATCATCCGGGAACGGGCGAACATAGAGTGCCGTGCCATCGGTAATCATCAGCGCCAACAGATCGCGATTTTCGAGCTCGAAATAGCTGTAAAAGTGTCGGAAGTAATCAATACGGATGGTGGCCAAAACCACGCCGGCAAATCCACCCGCCGCGTCGCTGAGACGCATTGAAACCGGGATCACCAGATCGCCGGTGGTACGACTGCTGATCACCTGTCCGATGTGCACGTTACTATGACCATTTAGCTTGTGATAGACAAAATATTCGCGATCGCTGTTATTGGTGATTTCCGGAAATTTGCCGAATGCCGTGGCTCTCATGTTCCCCTGCGCATCGTAAATGAACAGGCCGTGAAGTTGAGGCAAACGGTCTTTGAGATCGGTAAGGAAAACATCAAAGCGTTGCGTATCCAGGGCCGATACCCCCTCGGCGGGGATCGTACGCCGTATATCACGCAGGGCCAGCTCCGCCTGAAGAAAGGTGTCTTCTGCCTGACGCGCCTGGGAGACCGAAAGGTTGATGGCGCTACGCTCGGTATCCTCAATGGCGCGCTCCCAGGAGCGGCTTAACGTCCAGCTACTGGTGGCAACCCCGGCAAGCAGCAAGGCAACCATAAAAAAGGTGATGCTACGGCCAAGGGAGGAGTCGAGCGCCAGCGCGCCTGATATCAGTTTATTAATCTTCATCATGACTCCCTGGGCTGCGGTTTCCTTCCTGCCATTGATGGCCTGATGCATTAACGTCCACTGAATGATAAGTAAAAGCGGTTATAAGGATTATCACAAGGATCGACAGGAAAAAGTGGCTGGTGAATAAAAAGGAGAATAAGGTCTATTCCCCTGCCTGTTGGGTACGTGACGGCGTCATTTGACGATACGTTTAGGCCAGCGAATCGCGGAAACGCCGTTGAGAACCGGGCGGGCAAATAAAAAGCCCTGAAAACGTTCAATCCCGGCCGCTTCCAGCCAGCACCACTCTTCGACCTTTTCAACGCCTTCTGCCACAACGGTAATCTGCATTTCAGCACAGCAATCGATAATCGCTTTTACAATGGCTTGTTTAGGACCATGCTGGTGAATATCCGTGACGATGCTGCGATCGATTTTCAGTTTGTCCGGCTGAAACTTGGCGAGCAGAGACAACCCCGCAAATCCTGAACCAAAATCATCAATAGCAAGACCAATGCCTGCCGCACGCAGTTGACGGATGGCAAAGCTAAACTCATCGTAGCTGGAAATGACTTCGTCTTCTGTTACCTCAACGATGACCTGCTCCGGATCCAGTTTATTGCGGGTGATGTGTTCAAGTAAAATATTGACCGCCCCCGGAATTTTCACCAGCGACATCGGGAGTAAGTTGATGGCAATTTTATGATTGCCGATCCCCAACTGACGGGCCATGGCCAGCGCCCAGCCTTTTGACGCCAGATCGGCTTCGTGCAGCTTATGACTGGGAATGGTGGAAAAGTACTCCTGCGGACTGCCGCCGTTTGGCCCACGAATTAACGCCTCAAGTGACGAGATATTGCCCCGCACAGGCTCAATAATGGGCTGAAATGCGAACTGGCAGGGTTGGTCATCAAGAAGGGGAACAGTGACATTTTCAAACGGTGAATTTTTCGTGTCCAGACGCCAGCGGTCGGGGATGACATTTTTTACCCGCGGTTTTGGCTTCGGGGCTGACACGAAATTACGGATGAATTTGTACACCCTGTCATTGCAGGCAAGATGATATTTCAGCGTGCCAAATTTAATGACCGAACGTAGCACGACGCCGGGCTTATCAATACGTAAGTCAAAAAGCACCATGCCCTGATTGAGAAAACGGCGATTTGGCGCAAAATCACGCAAAAGTTCAACCACATCAGCATGGCGCTCATCGTGACGTATTCGTTCATATACGGCGTTTACCGCCGTGACCGGACCTTCAAGTACCTGCAAAAACTCTTTACCGTCGAAGAGTAAAACGCCGGTTACGTTAAGGTCGGTGTTACGCAGACTCGCCTGCTGGGCAAGTTCAGTCAGTTGCGAAGGATCCAACGCATTATGAAGTCTGCTACGGTAGATCAAAGTCGCTAACACTGGCTACTTCCCTCGAAATAAGTCCACATAAAAAGTAAATCTATAAGTACTACTGCAACAGTTTAGCAAGTGGCTGCGGATCCCGTTGGCTGAATAAAGGCCCTTATCGGGGTATGCTTTTCTACTAACATGGCTCCTACACCCGCAAATCAAGGGGTTACCAAATACACATTTAGCCAGCAAGCCACTCTGATTTAGCCGTACTTTATTACCAAAGGTAATTGCGACAGAAGCGTCGTGCCTGATTATGACAAAAATTTGTCAGCGCTGCTGATATATTAGCCGGCTATGTTAATACTTTTCCCGTTTATCACTTATTTCTTGATATTACATCCCGAATGCACTTTTAATTTCCCTTAAGGGCATTGAAAGCATCGCAGGAAATTTTTTGTATGTTTTTTCTTTTTCAAAATCATAACAACATTTAAATAATAAGCAGTAAGCATGACTAAAAAAATATTTAACGTTACTACTTTCCGTCATCGCCTCATTGGTGGAAAATGTGCGGGTAATAAAAAGAGCATTCCAACTGACTGGTAAATAAAAAAAGCATTACCGGCAGCACTATTCCTGTTTAATTGTAAGCAGTTTATTATGGGGCTATTCATGAAGCGTAACACTCCCGTTACACAGAAAGAGCTTTTACTTAACGAAGGCACGACGCTACTGTCGACTACTAATACGCATAGCCATATTACTTATGCCAATACCGCCTTTATCGACGCAAGCGGTTTTACCGAAGACCAGCTTGTCGGTGAGCCACACCATATCATTCGCCATCCGGACATGCCCCCTGCTGCTTTCGGGGACTTGTGGTTTACCATCCAGCAGGGAGAAAGCTGGACCGGAATGGTTAAAAACCGTCGCCAGAATGGTGACCATTATTGGGTGCGCGCTAATGTCACCCCGGTATATCAGCAAGGACAACTCACCGGATATATATCAGTACGCAACATTCCTTCTCGTCAGGAAATAAACACCAGCGATGAACTTTATAAAAAAGTAAACGATAATAAACTGCGTAGTTTCCGTTTCTATAAAGGGTTGGTTGTCAGGCGTGGGGTCCTGTCCTTTTTATCTCTTTTTCAACGCATCAGCGTTAGCAGTCGCACTAATTTAGGTATTGTCATTGCCGCTCTGTTATTAATGGCTATGCAATTTGGCACATTAAATGGTGCTGAAAAAGCAGGTATTACTCTGCTGACGCTTGCCGTGCTCTCTTTCTACCTGCAGGCGCAGGTGACCCGTCCGTTGAAAATTATTCTTACCCAGATGCAAAAAGTCGTATCCGGTCGTCAGTCAGATTATTACGCGTTCAACCGCGTTGATGAAATGGGCATGCTGCTGCGGCTGGTAAATCAGTCGGGCCTGAACCTCAGTTCGCTGGTGGACGATGTCTCTGCTCAAATCAAAGGGATCCGCACCATCAGTCAACGCATCACGCAGGAAGGGGAATCTTTGCAAAAACGTACCGAAGAGACCTCTGCGGATCTGCATCAGACCGCCGCGGCGGTTGAAGAGATAGCCAGTGCGGTGAAACAAACCGCCGAAACGGCGTCTGAAGCGATGGTTCGTGCCGATGAAACCAGCGTTAATGCCACCAACAGCGGCACTATCATGAAGAAAACGATCAGCATGATGCAGTCGGTTTCCCAGGATAATAACAAGATTGTCGATATTATCGGTGTGATTGACCGTATCGCATTCCAGACCAATATCCTGGCGCTCAATGCTGCTGTAGAAGCCGCCCGTGCGGGTGAATCTGGACGAGGCTTTGCGGTGGTGGCCGCCGAAGTGCGTAATCTGGCCCAGCATTCGGCGTCGGCCGCACGAGAAATTCAGACGCTGATTGAACAGAACGTGGCGAACGTAAAAACGGGTGTCGAGATGGTCGAAAATACGGAGACGCATTTGACCGCCATGATCGAGAACGTCCTCAACATGTCGACGATGATTAAAGAAATCGGTACTGCCACCCACGAACAGACACTGGCGCTTGAACTGATTAATCAGTCAGTCTCAAAAATTGGCGTTATGACGCACAACAATACCAGCATGGTCGAAAACGTCACCCTTACTGCGGAAGATCTCTCTGAGCGAGCCGCCCGCCTGCATCGTGCGGTGCATGTGTTTGGAGGCAGCTGAACCTGGACGGGCGCATGTTATAGTCAGGTTTTTACCCCCTGGCAGGTAGCGCGCCCATGTATTCAACGCTTCGAATCGTCATCCTGTTCGTTATCACCCTGTCGACTGCCCAGGCGGCTGATGTGCTGGTTCCACCGCCCGGGTATTTCAAACCGCCCGGCACGCCCAGTAAACCGCCTTCTCACTTTGTCTGCCCTCAATTCCCGGCCCCCTTTACCGGGGCACTTTTGTTTTCCAGTAAATATGAAGGCGCTGACAGTGCGCGGGCGACGCTTAACGCAGAGGCTGAGGAAAAGTTCCACCAGCAGACAACGGCAATTACCCGGCTGGAAAAGCAGGTCAGTCAACTGGTGATGGGGTATCAACGTGATGGCGATCCCGCTCGTGTGGCCTGTCTCGCTGATGGGCTGTCCGCCTGGGCGAGGGCTGATGCGCTCACCTCGACAGAGACGAATCATACGGGCAAGTCCATGCGTAAATGGGCGCTGGCCTCCCTCTCTTCTGCCTGGTTGCAGTTGCAGTTTTCACCGCTGCATCCGCTGGATCCGGTGAAAAGCCAGACCGTAGATATTGAGCACTGGCTGGGAAAACTGGCCGATCTGACGGTCAGCGACTGGGCGAACCTGCCGCTTGCCAGAACGAACAATCACAGTTACTGGGCGGCATGGGCCATCATGGCGACCGCCGTGGCGACCAATCGCCAGGATCTTTTCCAGCATGCACTGACAATGTACCGTACCGCGGCAGGCCAGGTGGATAACGATGGATTTCTAGCCAACGAACTGCGCAGAAAACAGCGTGCCTTCTCCTACCATAATTACGCTATCCAGCCGCTGGTAATGATCGCCCTCTTCGCTCGCAGTAATCATGTCGATGTGGTTGCTGAAAATCATTACGCCCTGCGACGCCTGGCCGAACGCATTGTGACAGGATTTGATAATGCCGCTGCGTTCAACATCAGGGCTGGCATTGCGCAGGATCGTTCATTTTTACGCCAAAAGTCCAGCTATGCCTGGCTTGAGGGCTGGTGCGCGCTTGATCGCTGCACAGAGGCCGCTAAGGCGCAGCTTCAGCAACAACGCCCGTTGTACAGCACCCGTCTGGGCGGTGACCTGACTGCGTTGTTTGCCAACCGGTAACGGACCCGGACTGTTCTGAAAGCAGTGCATCGCGGTTGCACTCGCCTGCCAGATAGCCGACCATGAGTTTTGCGGGACGACGTACACCCGCATCGATCGAAATGATACTGCCCCGTGTGTCGCACGGGTAACCCTTGAAACATGAACTGAATTAAGGAGTACGCATGAAGTCGAATCGTCAGGCACGTCATATTCTGGGACTGGATTATAAAGTCTCAAACATCAGGAAAGTCGTAAGCAAAGACGACAATGACACTGTGGTCACTCACCGTTCTGGACGTCATCGTCGCGCAGGCTAATACGCTGCATTTTTCCTGCCACCCCGCCCGGGGTGGTATTTACTCCATAAAATTCATCTCCTAAATACTGCACTCGTCAAGTATTTGGCATTTTGATGCTTTATACTGACGCGCGCTGCAGTACCCCGCCGTGAGCACGCATTCACGCCGGTTTTAATGACTTAGGAGTTGTAAGATGCAATCGAAGCATAATAAAAATCGTTCTTTGTATATTCCTTACGCAGGGCCACTGTTGCTTGAATTCCCGCTGTTGAACAAAGGCAGCGCGTTTAGCGTCGAAGAAAGAAGCCATTTCAACCTGCTGGGCCTGTTGCCCGAAGTGGTGGAAACCATCGAAGAGCAGGCTGAGCGCGCCTGGTTGCAGTATCAGGGTTTTAAAACCGACATCGATAAGCATATTTACCTGCGCAATATTCAGGACACTAACGAAACCCTCTTTTACCGTCTCGTGGAAAACCACCTCGATGAGATGATGCCCGTCATTTACACTCCGACCGTGGGCTGGGCATGTGAACGCTTCTCTGAAATCTATCGTCGTGCTCGCGGTGTGTTTATCTCCTGGAATAACCGCGGCAGCATGGACGATATTCTGCAGAACGTGCCGAACCACAACATCAAGGTGATCGTGGTCACCGACGGCGAACGTATTCTCGGTCTGGGCGACCAGGGCATTGGCGGAATGGGTATCCCAATTGGCAAACTCTCTCTTTATACCTCCTGTGGCGGCATTAGCCCGGCGTACACCCTTCCAGTGGTGCTGGACGTGGGCACAAACAATCAGCAACTGATCAACGATCCGCTCTATATGGGCTCTCGTCATCCGCGCATTACCGGCGATGATTACACCGCTTTTGTCGACGAATTTATCCAGGCCGTGACCCATCGCTGGCCAAACGTGCTGCTGCAGTTTGAAGATTTTGCCCAGAAAAACGCCATGCCGTTGTTGAACCGCTATCGCGACGAAATCTGTTGCTTCAACGACGACATTCAGGGCACCGCCGCCGTGACCGTGGGCACGTTAATCGCCGCAAGTCGCGCCGCAGGAAGTCAGCTGAGCAGTCAGAAGATTGTCTTCCTGGGGGCAGGTTCCGCAGGCTGTGGCATTGCTGAACAGATTATTGCGCAGACGCAGCGTGAAGGGCTGAGTGAAGCGGAGGCTCGCCAGAATGTCTACATGGTCGATCGTTTTGGCCTGCTCACCGATCAGATGCCAAACCTGCTGCCGTTCCAGAGCAAACTGGTCCAGAAGCGTGAAAACCTGGAAAGCTGGGACACCGCCGCTGACGCCCTGTCACTACTGGAAGTCGTGCGTAATGTGAAACCAGATATTCTGATCGGCGTTTCCGGGCAGACCGGGCTGTTTACAGAAGAGATCATTCGCGAAATGCATAAGCATTGCCCGCGCCCTATTATCATGCCGCTCTCAAACCCTACCTCCCGCGTAGAAGCGACGCCGCAGGATATCATCAGCTGGACCGAGGGCATGGCGCTGGTGGCCACCGGCAGTCCGTTTGCACCGGTGGTCTGGAACGACAAAACCTATCCGATTGCGCAGTGCAACAACTCCTATATCTTCCCGGGTATTGGTCTTGGGGTGATCGCTTCCGGGGCATCGCGCATCACCGACGACATGCTCATGTCAGCCAGTGAAACCCTGGCGAAGTACTCGCCGCTGCTGATCAACGGTGAAGGCCTGGTGTTGCCTGAGCTGAAAGACATTCATGTGGTTTCCCGCGCCATTGCTTTTGCTGTCGGCAAAATTGCCCAACAACAGGGTGTGGCGGTGAAAACCTCTGAAGAAGCGCTGTTACAGGCGATCGACGATAACTTCTGGAAGCCTGAATACCGTAGCTATCGCCGCACGGCGATTTGATCGTCTTTCTTCTGTTTGCCGGGCAATTTTGAGCCTGCCCGGCAAACGATCCCCCGCCTTTTTTGGCTGATAGCAAAATGCGCCTGACCACGCTACACTCCCTGCATCCATCAACTAACTGAATAAAGGAGGATAATTATGTTGTACTGTGAACGTCTTTTCGTTTCACGTACTTTTGGTGATCGCACCTGCTCAAGCGTTATCGGTATCGTGCTGCGATAACTTCGGCTTGAGCGAAGCTAACTGAATCCCTTCCCTCGGGCTTACCGGGTTATCGTCAGCGATGTTTGACGAGGCATTTTTATGCCTGTAACTCTTGAGTAAGCAATGAGCACATTACTGTCTGCACAATCATTACGTATTGAAACGGCCTTTGGCCCGTTATTTTCTGATCTCTCCTTTACCCTGAACCAGGGCGACCGCCTCGGGCTTATCGGCGACAACGGCTGCGGTAAAAGCACGCTGTTAAAAATACTGGACGGCACAATTTCGCCTTCCGGTGGCACGGTTTCCGTTGCCAGACACTGCCTGCTCGCGCGGGTTGAACAGCATTTGCCTGATGCACTGCTGTCGTTGAATCTTCTGGATGCGGTTCTGGCGCAACTGCCTGTGGTTGAGCATGACAGCTCACGCTGGCGCGCGGAAGCGTTGCTGGCGAGCATGGGGCTCACGCCTTCGGAAATCACCCTGCCGGCTGCCACCCTCAGCGGTGGGCAACATACCCGTTTGTTACTGGCGCGCGCACTCATCACCGAGCCGGATTTATTGTTGCTCGATGAGCCCAGTAACCATCTTGATCTGCCTACGCTACTGTGGCTTGAGCAGTTCCTGCAACGCTGGCCGGGAAGCTTTGTGCTGGTCTCGCACGATCGCGTCTTGCTCGATGCGGTCACTAACGGAAGCTGGATCCTGCGGGATTCCCGTCTGCATTACTTTGCCCTTCCCTGTTCTGCGGCACGCAGAGCGCTGGAGGAGCGTGATGCGAGCGATGCCCTTCGCCACAAGGCTGAGCAAAAGGAGATTGACAGGGTCACCTCCAGCGCCAAACGGCTGGCCACCTGGGGGCAGGTGTATGACAACGAAGATCTGTCACGCAAAGCCAAACAGATGGAAAAGCAGGTGGAACGTCTGAAAGAGAGCCAGACGCAGCTGACGGCGGGGAGTCCGTGGCGTCTGGCGCTACAGGGCGAACCCTTAATCGCCGATCGTCTGCTGGAGATGGAAAACCTGCCTGTACCGGCGGCGCCCCACCTGCCTGCGTTGTTTTCCGTGCCTCTGGCACGGATCAAAACCGGCGATCGGGTCGCCATTCTCGGGCAAAACGGCTGCGGAAAATCCTCTCTGTTACGGCTGATCTGGCGTCAGTTATCGACGCAAACGAGCGAGGCAACGATAAAATTGCATCCTCGTTTACATGCCGGTTATTACGACCAGACGCTGGAGCAGCTACCGGATGATGCAACGTTGCTGGACGCGCTGGAACCTTTCGCTCCCTCAGCGGAACTGCGGAAAATGACGCTTATCAGCGCCGGTTTTCCGTGGGCCCGACACGGGCAAAAGGTTGCGTCTCTTAGCGGTGGCGAGCGTTCACGCCTGCTGTTTATTGGCTTGTCGCTGGCGCGATACAATCTGTTATTACTGGATGAACCGACCAACCATCTGGATATGGCAGGTAAAGAAGCGTTGGCGGATACTCTGGTACAGTTCAGCGGCGGCGTGTTGCTGGTCAGTCACGACAGGGAACTTATCCAGGCAAGCTGTAACCGCTTCTGGTTAATTCGTCAGGGCACATTCAGCGAGTGGCATGATGTTGATGCCGCCTATGACGCCTTGCGTGAAACGACGAGCCCGCCCCGTAGCGTTTCGGTGTCACCGAATGTGGCTGGCGAACCGGAGGACGAAGCTGAGGCGTTGCTGGAGAGGCTTGTCACGCTGGAAACGCTGCTGGAACAAGATCTGGCACGTAAAATGTCACATCAAAAACCTGCTTTACAGGCCCAGTGGCGGGAAGAGATAGCGCGGCTCAACGCGATATTAATGTAAGGTGTTTTAAACGCGGGATAAGCGAAACGTTAACAGCGCTTATCCCATCACAGGCGCATCACGCGCCTGACTTTAAACTTCCGAATCGTAGGTATGGAGGAATTGATATGGATTTTTCACCCACCGGACTGGACGTGCTGTTTATCGCCGGTTTTGGCCCTGTCCCCCACAATGTGGAGGCGAGTAAAACGCTTTATCAGGGAGCATTAGGCCTTCCCCTTAAGGGCATGGAAGGAAATGAAGACTACCTTGTGGTTGAACACGGTGCGCTGGAGGGAGCAAAGCACTTTGCGCTCTGGCCGTTGCACCAGGCGGCGGAGTCCTGTTTTGGTACCCCGCACTGGCCTGCTGATATTCCCGTACCGCAAAGCTGGATCGAATTTGAGGTGCAGGACATCGCCAGTGCCACGCAGGTATTAAAAGACAAAGGTTACAGGCTACTGGTGGAGAACCGTCTTGAACCCTGGGGGCAAAGTATTACCCGCTTCCTCAGCCCGGAAGGGATGCTAGTGGGCTTAAGTATTACCCCCTGGATGCGGGATTAATTCTACGGGCCGCTGACAGAGCGGCCCTTTCAACTCACGCCAGCGCCTGGTGTTCCTGCTGACGCTTTGCTCTTTTATGCCCGTACATCAAAAGTGATGACATCGCGGAGAAGGACAGAATGGCCGCAGGCAACGTGACATAGTCCCAACTGAGACCCAGTGTAATCATCAGCCCACCGAAATACGCCCCTATCGCGCTGCCGAGGTTAAAGGCAATCTGGCCTCCTGCCGCGCCTAAAAGTTCCCCGCCTTTTGCATTCTGAATAAGCAAAATTTGCAGCGGTGCAGCGAGTGCAAACAATCCGGCACAGCAGATAAAGCCCATCGTCAGGGAGGCCACTTTATGTTCACCAAACGCAAACAACATCAGCAATGACAGGACGATAACCATATCGGTGGTGGCGGCAATGCGCAGTGGGCTAAAACGTCCCGATAACCGGCCGCTCATCAGGTTACCCAGCACCATGCCCAGCCCCATCAGCATCATGATGACGGTCATAAACAGCTCTGAGAACCCGGAGACGTTCAGCATGAAGGGTTTGATATAACTGAACCAGGCGAACACGCCAGCATTACCAAACATGGTGGCAGAAAAGATGAGCCAGGGTTCTGGCTTTTTCAGAAACCGGAACTGCTCGGACAATCGCGCTTCTGATTTATCGTACAGTTTTGGCACCCAGGCCAGGATCGAGAGCAGCACCAGCGCGTTAAACAGCGCAATGATGAAAAAGGTGTATCGCCAGCTAAAGGCGTGCCCCAGCCAGGTACCGAACGGCACGCCGGCGAGGTTGGCGACCGTCATCCCTGCGACCATGCCGGCAACCGCCAGCGTGACTTTTCCCGGCGGTGCAATCTTTGAAAGAATAATGGTGCCCACGCCAAAGAAAGCGCCATGGGGAAAGCCAGAGACCAGCCTGCCAATTGCCAACATGGTATATGACGTAGAAAAGGTAAAAATCACGTTGCCGACGGCGCACATCGCCACCAGAAATAACAGAATACTTTTTAAGGAAAATTTACTGGAAAAGAGCGCAATAATCGGCGCGCCAATCACCACGCCAAACGCATAAAAGGAGATCATATTCCCGGCGGAAGGAATGGTAATACCGACATCCCTCGCCAGCTCAGTAAGCACACCCATGATGCCGAACTCCGCCATGCCAAGACCAAAGGTGCCAAGCGCTAACGAAAATATCGTTTTTTTCATACCACAACCACATGTTAAATATTTGCAGCACGCATTATCAGCTATTCCCGAAGTGTGAACCAGATCAAATCATCGCCCTGCCTGCTTAATCCATAAAATCGCAACGGATTGTGAATGTCCGACGCTGAACTGCGCGAACCTACTGACTGAGCATTACACTCATTAAGGCATCTCATCATTAATCCGGGTAAGGAAAACGTTATGGGAAAGAAGAATAAGCAAGGTACCCTTCCAGAAGCACCCGCGGCACCGTCACTAAAAAACAAAGAGTACGAGAAAGAGCTACGTCGCCTGCATGTTGAACTGGTCAGGCTGCAACAATGGGTAGTCGCAAAGGGACTCAAGGTTTGTATTGTCTTTGAAGGGCGTGATGGGGCCGGAAAAGGGGGCACCATTAAAGCGATTACCGAGCGTGTTAGCCCCCGCGTTTTTCGTGTCGTCGCCCTGCCTGCACCCACCGAACGTGAAAAGACGCAGCTGTACCTTCAGCGGTACGTGCCCTACCTGCCCGCAGCGGGTGAAATCGTTATTTTTGATCGCAGTTGGTATAACCGGGCGGGTGTGGAGCGCGTCATGGGCTTTTGTACGCCGGAACAGGTGGACAAATTTCTGGAAAGCGCCCCAATGATGGAACGTGCCATTGTCGAATCCGGCATCATTTTGCTGAAATACTGGCTGGAGGTAACGCCCAAAGAGCAAGAGCGCCGCCTGCGTGATCGCATTAATGATGGTCGAAAAATCTGGAAGCTCTCCCCCATGGATATCAAGTCTTTCGACCGCTGGGACGACTACACCGTGGCGCGTGACGCCATGTTTGCCGCTACAGATACGTCGTGGGCACCGTGGTTTATGGCGCGGTCAGAGGATAAAAAGCGCGTACGCCTGAATATTATTACGCACCTGCTCTCGCAGGTTCCTTATGAAAAACTGCCCGTTGAAGCCGTGACCCTCCCCAGGCGTAAAATTGGCAAAGTGAAGCCCACGCATTATCCATTCCGAATCATTCCAGAACCGTTTTAATATCATCCCGAGCCTGCTCTGCATCGTTTTAATAAAGGGATGCAGAGTGCCATTTTAAAATTTGCATATCTTTCATTTTCACTGGAACATGCCTCGTAAAATAAACACTGCCAGGTGAATCAGTATTGTTTTTTATTATTCGCGAGGGATAATGCCTGCACACAAACAGGAGGTGAGCGATGAAAGTAAAAGCACACGATAATAATAGTCTCAATGCCGCTGCGCGCCCGCTAAGCCAGTCGCAGCAGCACTCAGGCCAGAATGACAAAAAATCCGCAGAACATCAGGAATTTATTCGTGAGATGAATGAGTTTGTGGCAAAAGCCGGTTTGTTATCCGATGACCCGTTTTTTTGAGGGCTTTAATGTCTTTCCAGTTTGATGTCTATCGTAACCCCTCTGAAAAAACAAAAGTATTGCAACCCTACATCATGGTCATCCAGCACGATTACTATGATGACTTATCGACGTGTTTAATTGTTCCCTTTGGTTATCGAGGCCATTCGACTCGTTATTATCATCAGGCCACACCTCGGATCAATATTGAATTTCAGTCGCTGTTTATGAATACGCCGGGCATCACTAGCGTGGAAAAAAAGAGACTACGCCGCGAACACTTTGTCTGTAATCTTAAAACAGCGCGGCCAGATCTCATTGCCGCACTGAATGCGCTTATCACCAACACTTAACTCCCTACTACCCGCTCCGATGTCTTACCGGAGCGGGGGAACTATTCGGCTTACTTTATCCCTTCTCTGTTCTCTTTCTGCGCTTCCAGGCGTTCCACCTCACGATACCAGCGCGGATGGTGCTTCTGCGCCCAGCGGCGACTCACCTTTCCTTCTATCATCCCTTTAATCGAGCCTTTGACCCAGAACGCCATATACATATGAATCAGAATGGCGTGGAGCAAAATAATGGCGGAGGTGGCGTGGATCAGCAGGCTATAGCGCACCACCTGTATCGGGAAATAGTGCGCAAACCAGGGCCGCCAGATAATGATCCCGGTGACCAGCAGCACAAAAATCATGCTCATGATGGTCCAGAACATCATCTTTTGCCCCGCATTGTATTTGCCGACCTTCGCAACCTTGTGTTCATTTCCTTTCAGGACTTCAACAATGCCTTTCAGCCAGGGGAGATCCTGCTTGTCGGGAATGTTGTGATGCACAAAGCGTACGAACATCACCATCAGGATGAGGAACACTGCCACTCCAAAGAACGGATGGAGAATGCGCCCCATCTGCGGCGTACCGAAGGTTTCTGTCAGCCATTGCAGCGTCGGAAAGAAGAATGAAATACCTGACAGTGACACCAGGAAAAAGAAGATAACCATCGTCCAGTGACAGGCGCGATCGATAAATGTGGTACGCACAATCATCTTTGACTTATTCATGGTTGTCCTCCTCGTGGTCATCCACTTCTTTGTTTGGACCAATACCGATGTAGTGATACATCAGCCCGGCAAAGGTGGCGATAAACCCGGCCGCGGACAGGGGTTTGAGTATCCCTTTCCACAGGTTGACGGAGGTATCGATCTTCGGGTCCTTTGGCAGGTTGTGGTATAACTCCGGCTGATCGTTATGGTGCAACACATACATGACGTGTGTGCCGCCCACGCCGGCTGGGTTATAAATCCCGGCATGGTCATAACCCCGGGCTTGCAGTTTGTCGACGCGTTGCTGCGCCACCTCCAGCATCTCAGCCTTGGTACCAAAATGAATCGCCCCCGTCGGGCAGGTTTTTACGCAGGCAGGCTCCTGACCCACGCTGACACGGTCAACGCAGAGCGTGCATTTATAAACCCGGTTATCTTCTTTGTTGAGCCGTGGAACATTAAACGGGCAACCCGCAATGCAATAGCCGCAGCCGATGCAGTTGTCCTGTTGGAAATCGACAATGCCGTTGGCGTACTGAATAATCGCCCCGGCGGACGGGCATGCCTTAAGGCAGCCCGGATCCTCGCAGTGCATACAACCATCTTTGCGGATCAGCCACTCCAGCTTGCCGTTCTGCTCGGTTTCGCTAAAACGCATCACCGTCCAGGATTTGGCGCTCAGGTCGGCCGGGTTATCGTATACCCCAACGCAGTGCCCCACCTCGTCACGAATGTCGTTCCATTCCGAACAGGCCACCTGGCAGGCTTTGCAGCCCACGCAGGAGGAGACATCAATCAACTTGGCCACTTCCGCTTTATGATCCCGCGCGCGTGGCGCGGGAGTCATGGCGTTCGTGGCGGAGCGTTTCAAAATGTCCTGTGTTTCCATTGCCATCTCGTCGCTCCTTACGCTTTCTCAATGTTGACCAGAAACGCCTTGTACTCTGGCGTTTGCGAATTGGCATCGCCAACGTTAGGCGTCAGGGTGTTGGCGATATACCCTTTCCGGGCCACACCTTCAAAGCCCCAGTGCAGCGGGATCCCCACGGTTTCTACCTGTTGACCGTTAACGTTGAGCGTTTGCAAGCGGCGGGTAACGACAGCCACCGCGCGAATAAAGCCGCGCTGGCTGCTAACCCTGACGCGATCGCCATTGGCAATCCCTTTTGCTCTCGCCAGGTTTTCGCTGATCTCCACAAACTGTTCCGGCTGAGCGATAGCGTTTAGTCGCGCATGTTTGGTCCAGGTATGAAAATGCTCCGTCAGGCGATAGGTCGTGCCAACGTAAGGGAATTTATCCTTCTTACCCAGGCGGACCGCATCTTCCTTGTACACACGCACAACAGGGCTGGAAACCACGTTCGGATGCAGCGGATTGGTGCCGAGCGGCGTTTCCACGGGTTCGTAATGTTCCGGGAAGGGGCCTTCCGCCAGTTTATCGAGCGCAAACAGACGCCCCAGACCTTCCGGTTGCATGATAAACGGCCCGGTGTTGCTGCCCGGCGGCGAAGTGTTGAAGTCCGGGATATCGTTACCCGCCCATTTCGTTCCCGTCCACTGGATCAGCATCCGTTTCGGATCCCATGGCTTGCCATTAATATCGGCTGACGCACGGTTATACAGAATGCGGCGGTTCATTGGCCACGCCCATGACCAGCCGAGCGTATTACCAAGGCCGGACGGATCGGCGTTATCACGGTTAGCCATCTGGTTGCCCTGCTCGGTCCAGCTTCCGGTGTAGATCCAGCAAGACGATGCCGTGGTGCCGTCATCACGTAGTTGGGCGAAGCTGCTCAGCAACTGGCCTTTCTTCGCGATCGGCACGCCGTTGGCATCATAGAGATCTGCCAGCGCAACGCCGTTGTTCTCTTTTGCCACTTCTTCCGACTCCGGGTGATCCGGCTGTTTGTAATTCCAGCTCATTCGCAGCAGCGGTTCGACACCCTTTCCGCCCTCGGTGCGATACATCTCGCGCAGGCGATGGTAAATCCCGGCCAGGATCTCGCCGTCATTACGCGCCTCACCCGGTGCATCCTGACCTTTCCAGTGCCACTGCAGCCAGCGACCGGAGTTGGCGATGGAGCCGTCTTCTTCCGCAAAGCAGGTCGACGGCAAACGAAATACCTCAGTCTGAATCGAGGCGGTATCCACATCGTTCATCTCGCCGTGGTTTTGCCAGAAATGGGACGTTTCAGTGACCAGCGGGTCAATCACCACCATATACTTCAGCTTGCTCAGACTGGCGACGACCTTATTTTTGTCCGGGAACGACGCCACCGGGTTAAAACCCTGGCAGATATAGCCTGTGACCTGCCCTTTCTCCATCATGTTGAAGTACTTGATAACGTCATAGGATTGATCCCACTTCGGCAGCCAGTGATAGCCCCAGTCGTTCTCCTTCTGTGCCGCATCGCCATAGAAGGATTTCATCAGGCTGACGAAGAATTTCGGATAGTTGCTCCAGTAGTTCACCTGGTCAGGTAGCGTCGCTTTTGGCGTATTCGCCGTCAGATAGCTTTGCAGGTCTGCCTGTTTCTCGGACGGCAGCGTCAGATAGCCGGTCAGGCTGGTCGACAGCAGGCCGAGATCGGTCAGGCCCTGAATGTTGGAGTGACCCCGCAGAGCGTTTACCCCGCCACCGGCCATGCCCATGTTGCCGAGCAGCAGCTGGATCATCGCCATGGTACGGATGTTCTGCGCGCCCACGGTGTGTTGCGTCCAGCCCAGCGCATACAGGAAAGTGGTGGTTCTGTCTGCGGCGCTGGTGGAGGCCAGCACGCCACACACTTTCAGGAAATCGGCTTTCGGCGTGCCACAGATGTTCTCCACGACCTCCGGCGTATAGCGCGAGACGTGCTGTTTCAGCAGGTTCCACACGCAGCGCGGGTGAGTGAGCGATTCATCGCGTTTGGCATAACCGTTCTCATCGAACTGATAGTGCCAGGAGGATTTATCGTACTGGCGTTTTTGCGCGTCATAACCGCTGAACAGCCCATCATCGAAAGCAAAATCGTCCCGCACCAGCAGGCCGGCGTTGGTGTAGTGTTTAACGTACTCGGCGTTTATTTTGTTATTTTCGATCAGGTACAGCAGCACGCCCGACAGGAAGGTAATGTCGGTCCCAGAGCGGATCGGCGCATAGATATCCGCCACCGACGCCGTGCGCGTAAAGCGCGGGTCGACGACAATCAGCGTCGCATCGTTGTTGTTTTTGGCTTCCATCGCCCAGCGGAACCCCACCGGATGGGCTTCAGCGGCGTTACCGCCCATTACCATCACGACGTTGGCATTTTTGATATCAACCCAGTGGTTGGTCATCGCACCGCGACCAAATGTTGGAGCAAGACTTGCTACCGTTGGTCCGTGTCAGACGCGCGCCTGGTTGTCTACCGCCAGCATGCCGAGTGAGCGCACAAATTTCTGCGTCAGCATGCCGGTCTCATTGCTCGCAGCGGACGCACATAACATGCCGGTGGAAAGCCAGCGATTGACCGCCACGCCCTGCGCATTGGTCTCGACGAAGTTAGCATCGCGGTCGGCTTTCATCAGTTTCGCTATGCGATTAAACGCATCATTCCAGGACAGGCGCTGCCATTTGTCAGACCCCGGCGCGCGATATTCCGGGTAACGCAGGCGATTTTCACTGTGAACATAGTCCAGCAGGCCTGCCCCCTTCGGGCAGAGCGCGCCACGGCTTACCGGATGATCGGAATCGCCCTCGATGTGGTAGATCTCGTCTTTTGCGTTCTTTGCGCCATCACCCAGGCTGTACATTAATAATCCACACCCTACTGAACAGTAGGTGCAGGTGTTACGAACTTCTTTTGCGCGAAGTAATTTATAATTACGCGCCTGAGCCAGCGCCATTTTTGGCGCAAAACCCAGTGCGGCGACCGTTGTCCCGGCCATACCCCCCGCGCAGATTTTAAAAAATTGTCTGCGGCTGACGTCCATTGCGTTCCTCGTTATTTTTAAGCAACAACGGCGGGGAAACTAACAGCAATATCCCTGCTGAATTTGCGTCAAATCAATAACGCGATGGACCAACTTCTTAATAGTCACTTTTGTCGGGTTTATATACTTCTTAGTAAGTACGTCTCCATGGGGATTTATTACCCTGCCGCTGTCTTAACGTGCTATACATTTGCCCCTTGCTATATTTTGAGGGGGCCAGAATAATGAATAAAAAACGTGCAACACTGATCGGTCTGATTGCCATCGTGTTGTGGAGCACGATGGTCGGCCTGATACGTGCGGTCAGTGAGGGGCTGGGGGCGGTTGGTGGCGCGGCAATGATCTACACGCTGAGCGGCATTCTGCTTGTGCTCACCGTCGGCTTTCCTGATATTCGCCGTTTCCCTCGCGGGTATTTGCTGGCAGGAAGCATCCTGTTTGTTTGCTATGAACTGTGCCTGGCGCTGTCTTTGGGTTATGCCGGTACCCGTCAGCAGGCTATTGAAGTGGGAATGGTCAATTATCTTTGGCCGAGCATGACCATATTATTCGCGATTCTTTTCAACGGGCAAAAAACCACATTCTGGGTCGTGCCCGGTTTACTTTTAGCCATTGCTGGCGTCAGTTGGGTATTAGGCGGCGAACAGGGAATCAATCTTCACGATATTCGCCAGAATGTACTCTCCAGTCCGCTCAGTTATTCTCTGGCCTTTATCGGGGCATTTATCTGGGCGGCGTATTGCACGGTCACCCGCAAATATGCCAAAGGGTCGAACGGTATTACGCTGTTTATTTTGCTGACCGCTGCGACATTATGGGTGAAATTTCTGCTCAGCGATCACCCCCCGATGCAATTCAGTGTGCCGGCGGTGATTAAACTTGCTTTAACCGCCATCGCCCTTGGGTTTGGCTACGCAGCATGGAATACGGGCATATTACACGGGCATGTTGCGGTACTGGCGGCAGCCTCTTACTTTACCCCGGTGCTCTCGTCAGCACTGGCCGCCGTGGTGTTAAACGCCCCGCTCTCATTTTCTTTCTGGCAGGGTGCGTTTATGGTCTGCGCCGGATCGCTACTCTGCTGGTGGGCCACCCGGGATACCTGACCACAATTGCACCTTCTGTTCATTTGAACTAAAATAATCATCAAATGAACAGGAGGTGTCTCTCTATGCAACTCTATACACCAAATACCCGGGCGATCCCGCACGATTTGCTCAGCATTCTGGGACTGCCCGCAACGGCCATTGCGGCTCACGACAGCATCAGCGAAGGGCTTGATGCCGGCGTGTTGCGTAACATCGCCGGTGCTGTTGCCCTTGATGAAGTCACGCTCTGCCGGATGGCGGGGATTGATCGTAATACTTACCAACGCCGCCTGAACAGCGCAGAAAAGCGCTTTTCCCCGGAGCAAAGCGCCAGAGTATATACGCTTGCCAGGGTTATCAGCGCCGCGCAGGAACTCTTTAACGGTGACAGCGAGCGTATGGCCAGTTGGCTGAACAAACCGGCGAAAGGTTTAGGCGGTAAAAAACCGGCAGAATTGCTCTCCACACCCGCTGGCGCAGACGCGGTGCTGACGTTGATTGGTCGTGTCGAACACGGCGTGATTAACTAATGGAAAACATTACCTTCTGGCGGCTGGTGAAGGAAAAATATGCCGCCACCGCTTTTGACGGCTACGGGGCGAGAACCTTCGGTGGTCGCTGGAATTCACCGGGTCAGGATTGTGTCTATCTGGGCTCATCCAAAGCGCTGTGCGTGCTGGAAACCCTGGTGCATCTGGACATTGAGGATATTACGCAAGGGTACGTTTTTTTAACCCTCAACGTACCGCGCACGCTGGTGGCAACCCTGGATCTCGATGCATTGCCGGAAGACTGGCAGTCCGATCCTGCGCCGGTTTCCACTCAGCATATTGGCGATGACTGGCTGGCCTCCAGCAAAAATGGCCTGGTATTGCGCGTCCCAAGCACCATTACGGGGGAATGGAACGCGCTTTTTAACCCGGAGCATCCGCAGGCGGCGAAGGTGCTCAAAAGCGTCAAATCGGAGCCTTTTACCTTAGATCCCCGTCTTAGTCGGCCATGCTAACCTGTTTTTCTACCCCTTTCAGGCTGAACCAAATCCCCACCGCCAGCAATAAAAGCAGCGTTCCTGCCGTTCCCAGCGCCACGCTGTGTGACGAGATAAAGGCCGTTTTCGCGGCAGACATAACGTCCTGTGCCAGCGGCGATGACACCGTCTGCGCCAACTGAAATGCCTCGCCAATAGATGATGAGGCCTGTGCGGCCTGTTGGCTGCTCAGGCCAGCGGGCAGCAAAATCGATGATGAAAAGCTGCGGGTCAGGATCAACCCAAACAGCGCGATGCCCAACCCCGCCCCCAGCTCATAGCCCATGGTTTCAATCGCTCCTGCGGCAGCGGCTTTTTCTTTAGGCGCCGCCGCCATAATGGCCGCCGTTGAGGAGAGTAACGCGCTGGCGGCACTGAAACCCAACAGGGCCATCAGGATCCAGGCCTGAGTCTGCTCCGTCGAAAAATCCGTCACGGAGAGCCCCAGGAAACTCATTGCACTCAGCGCCATACCGCCTGCTGCGACCTGCCGTAGCCCCAGACGAGTAACTAACATCCCGGCAATCGGACCGCTGAAACCGCTGGCTAACATCACCGGCAGCATAAACAAACCGGCGGCAAACGGAGTGAAACCATGCACAAACTGCAACTCCTGGGCCATCAGCAGTTCAAAGCCCACCAGCGCAACCATGGCGGTGACTGCCATAAGTACGCCAGAGAGGATAATACGATGCGTAAACAGACGCAGATCGATCATCGGCGTCGATGCGGCAAGCTGTTGACGCACAAACGCCATCAGTAGCCCTGCCCCGACAAAAAAGACCGCCGCGACGCCCCCGGCTGCAACACTCCCTTTCAGCGCCGTTTTTGCGCTCCAGACCAGCATCAAAATGGCTGCAATCAGCATCAGTGCCTGTATCAGATTGAGCGGCTGCTGACGTTGACCCGCCTGATGAGGAACGAAACGCGCCGTCAGCGCCATCACCACCAGCACAATGGGCACGTTGACCAGGAACACCGCCCCCCAGTTGAAATGTGCCAGCAACCAGCCGCCAATCAGCGGTCCAAAGGCCGCACCGCCCGAACCTACCGCCGCCCAGACGCCGAGCGCCATATTACGCTGTTCAGCTTTCGCGAAGGTAGTGCGGATCCCGGCAAGGGTTGCAGGCACGATCATGGCCGCACCAATGGCAAGCAAAGCGCGGGAGGCAATCAGTTGTTCAGCGCTGGAGGAAAAGGCCGCGAGCAGTGAAGCGGAACCAAACAGTCCACTTCCGAGCAGCAGCAAACGTTTAAAACCAATACGGTCACCCAGTGCGCCCATTGGCAGCACCATACCCGCCATGACCAGCGAATAGATATCAATAATCCACAGTAATTCGTTGCCGCTTGTCGCAAGCTCCGCACTCAACGTTGGGGAGGCTACATGCAGGACGGTCGCATCGATTGCCACCGGAATGTAGACCAGCACAATAATGACCAGCGTTAACCACTGACGAAACATAACACCCTCTTTGCAATATTGGACACGCGTCCAGAATGGGGATCCTACGGAATGTTGAACAACTGTCCAGCTTTTTGTTAGACTCCGTTCACTCAGCGTTTAAGGGAGCCATGAATGGCTTATCTGAATCGGGATGAGCGACGAGAGCTCATATTACAAGCAGCCATGCGCGTCGCACTCGCCGACGGATTTACCGGCATGACGGTGCGCAGGATAGCCAGCGAAGCTGGCGTGGCGACAGGCCAGGTACACCACCATTTTGCCTCGGGCGGAGAGCTAAAATCCCAGGCGTTTGTACGGGTGATTGCCGACCTGCTGGAGGCGGACGTGCTACCTCACTCTGCAACCTGGCGACAGCGGCTGCACGCCATGCTGGGCAGCAATGAAGGCGGGTTCGATCCTTATATTCATCTGTGGCGGGAAGCGCAGTTATTGGTCAGTAAAGAGGCCGAGCTGAAAGGGGCGTATGTTCTGACAATGGAGATGTGGCACAAGAAGGTGCTGGAGATTATTCACGCCGGTGTGGCGGCTCGGGAATTTACACCCGCGGATACAGCGGAAAACATCGCCTGGCGCTTAATTGCCCTCGTCTGCGGGCTGGATGGTATCTACGTGCTCGGTATGCCAGATGTCGACGATGTGGCCTTCGACCGACATCTGGATGCCATGATTTCTCGCGAACTGTTTTACTTGCCGTCGCCGTGAAGATTAAAACGTGACATTGTCACCTCCAGATCTTTCACGCTGAAGCCGTATTGCGGGTCGCTCGTGCCCAAACCAAAGCGCTGTTCCAGCAAAGCATGCAGGGCCTGCGCGTCTGGCGCAACCACCTCCTCGGTGACATGACCATCTTTCCAGGCCGTGAAGTGATAGTTGGTCAGCGTCAGTTTTACGCCATCGGGCAGATGGCGGCACATCAACAAGTGATGGCGGAAATGCGACTGCGGCCAGTGAGCTGAGTGGAAATTACCCATCACAAAATCGGCCTGATACTGCTGCCCCATTTCAAACTGGTACATCGACTGCCATTTGTCATGATGGCGGAACTGCAAAATCCAGTCCGGCCCCGCCTGCTGCAAGCGATAAAGACCATGCGGCGTTTTTTGCTCAATGTCTGCCACCAGGCGCACCGGCGCGGTCAGGGTTTGCCCCCCAAAACCCACATCCGCCAGCCACTGCTCATCATTAAGCGTGACAAGCAGCACGCGGTGGGTTCGCGGCGGCATTTGCGCCGGGTTGGATAACACCACCCGGCCCAGCAGACTACGAACGTTAAAGCCTGTCTCACGCAGCACACGTTCGAAGAGACCATTTTGTTCGAAGCAGTAACCACCGCGACGGGCAACCACCAGTTTGTTAAAGATCGCGTCATCAGTCAGTTCAATTTCGCGTGGCAATACAACGTCCACGTTCTCAAAAGGTATCGCGGCGTTGTGGTGTAAATGCAAAGACCGCAAGGTGTCGATGTTCACATCAGGCTGTGCGGTAAAATCAACACGGGCGAAATAAGCGTCCAAAAAAGGGGTCATGACCAGCTCCTGCAATAGATGTCCTTCTGTTATAACGCATTTTTTCTGCCCGACAGGCGATTTTGTGCGCTGCATTTAGCGTTGTGTGCCACGCTGCATAATCGCCAGCGCAGTGAGCATCAACACCAGACCGGTAATGAGCGTTAGCGTGGCCATTGCCATCCCCTGTCCTACCGATCCCTGCTCAAACTGGCGCCAGATAAAGACCGCGACGGTCTGGGTTCCGGCAGGCGCCAGCAGCAGCGATGTCACCAGCTCACGCGAGGCGATAGCGAACACCATCAACATGGCGGCCAACATGGCCGGAAAGACCAGCGGCAGCACAATAAAACGTAAAGCCTGGAAGGCGCTGGCACCGTGAACGCGCGCAGCGGGTTCCAGATTCCCCCCCAACTGGCGCAACGCACTACTGACATAGCGCACCGGCCAGGGCAGCAACAGGCAGCAATAAGAGAGCAGTAAAATAGCCCAGGTGTTATACGGAGAGACCGGCCAGAAGGTGCGGTTCCACAACAGAATTAACCCTACGCCAACCACAATCCCCGGCAGCGCCGCAGGCATAAGGGACAGTGCATCAATGACCCGTCGCCCTTTGATTTTCTGCACCACAACCAGCCAGGCGGCCACCAGACCCACAAAGCCGGTAATCAGCGCTGAGCCAAAGGCCAGTGATAAACTGGTTCCGAGCGCCGTTAATGCATCCCCCTGCTGGGCAAAGAGCGCGCTGTAATGGGCCGTGGTCGCATTCGCCAGCGATAAGCCCCCCGAGAGCGTGGACATCACGCCGGTTACCGCCATCGATAATCCAGGTACCACGACGGCGAGAAAGCCGACGAAAGCCATTGCCAGCACGACCGGCACGGCAGCGACACCGAGTGTTGCCCCCGTATTTTCCGTCGGTTTACCGGTTACGCTGGTCACCTCTTTCCCCCCCGTCAGCTTGCCCTGTAACCACCAGGCGCAGAGCGCAATGACAATCAGAATGAGGGAGAGCATTGACGCGCCCGGCAGATCAATCGGCCAGTCCGCCAGCCGTTTTTCAATGCCGACGGTCAGCATCACGACACCAGAGCGCGTCCCTAACGCGGCAGGAACGCCGTACTCTTCAATCGCCAGGGTAAAGGCCAACAGCATGCCAGCCGCCAGTGACGGCGACAGCATTGGCAGCGTCACATGAATAAATGCCCGCCACGGTGTTGCCCCGTGGACCCGGGCAACCAGCGCCAGTCGCTGCCCGCTGGCAAGCAGGCTACGTGAGACGGCGAAATAGACCACCGGGAAAATGTTCAGCGTCATCACCAGCACAATCCCGCTCTTACTGAACAGCAAGGCATTGAGATCGAAGCCCAGCAGTTGCGCCAGATAGCCGTTGGTTTGCAGCACCAGCATCCATGAGAGTGCGGCAATATAGGGCGGGGTTAAAAAGGGAATGAGGAACAGGAGATCCCAGAGTTTTGGGCACGGTAAATTAAACAACCCGCGTGCAACCCCCAGCGGCAGGCCGATACAGGCGCTCAGCAACGCAACGCCTGCGGCAATTTGTAATGTGCCAATAAACATGGCCGGAAGCTGAGGTTCAGAAAACAGGGGGCCGACGCCGGTAAAAGCCCCTTCCAGCGATCCGGCGATGAAATGGGGGAACACGGCCTGCAGGACAATAAAGAAAAGCGGTAAGGCGACCAGAATCACCAGAATGGCGACGGTCACCCCCGAGAGAAGTCGTTGGTTCACAGCGGCGTTCCAAAAGACGGGGCGGCCCCCGTCTGGTGATGATTACTGGGCGAAGAGCGTATTAAAACGCTTGAGGATATCGGCGCGCTCGCTGGTGCCGTCATTTTTGGTTGGCAGTACGTTCAACTCGGTAAACAGCGGACGTTTTGCCTGCACGTCGGTACGGGCGGGCATTAACCAGGCATCGGCCACCATTTTCTGCCCTTCTGGGGACAGCACATAATCAACGAAGGCTTTCGCATCGGCTTCATGCTGGGTGGTTTTGAGGATCATCATCGGACGCGGCGCGATCACGGTACCGCTGGCCGGGAAAATCACCTTCAGAGATTCCCCCTGCTCTATGTTGCCGTAGGTCACGTAATCTACCGCGCCAAAGACCGCTGCTTTCGCGCCCTGCATCACCGGCGTCACCGCCTGCGCGTTCGGGCCGCTGACGACCATGCCGTTTTTCTTCAACTCATCAAACAGCGCCCAGGCTTTGTCGCCCATGCCGTTTTGCAGGCCGATCAGCAAATCCAGAGAGGCACCGGAAAGCGCCGGGTCCGGGGTGGTCACTTTGTCTTTGAATGCCGGCGCGGTGAGATCTTTCCACTCTTTCGGCTCTGGCGTGCCGCTCTTGGTGTTCCAGACAATGCCCAGCGCGGAGATGCCCTGAGCAACATAATCAGCACTCTTCAAGGTATCCGGCACGTTGCCCGCGTTAGCACTTTGATACGGCAGCAGCCAGCCACGGTTGTGCAGATCTTCTGCGGTATCCCATGAGGCAGAGATCAGAATATCGGCCTGCGGATTGGCTTGTTCAGCTTCCAGACGGGCCATGACTTTGCCGGTGGTGGCCTGGAAAATATCCACTTTCACGCCGGTTTTCTTCTCAAAACCGCTGGCAAGACCTTTCGCCAGAGAACCTGGGCCTGCGGTATAAACGGTCAGCGCATGTGCGCTGGACATCATGACAGACGATAACACCATGGCTAACGCAACTCCTTTCTTCACGGACAGTCTGGCTTTCATGCAATTTCCCCTGAGGATGATGTAACAGAACGAATAGCGTCTACCCGACCGGCAGACAAATGAACAATACGGTCAGCGAGGATCTCGGCTTCGCGGCGATCGTGGGTGACATAAACGGCGGTAATACCAAGCTGGCGAAGCAGTGTGGCCATGTCGCGGCACAACGATTCGCGCAGTTCGCTGTCAAGATTGGAAAGCGGTTCATCAAACAACAACACCCGCGGTTCGGCGACAATCGCCCGCGCCAGCGCCACGCGCTGCTGTTGACCACCGGAAAGCCCGGAGGGTTTGCGTTTCGCAAACTCGCTAAGACCGACGCGCGCTAATGCCGCAGCGACGCGGCTTTCCCGTTCACCACGCGGCACATTGCGCATTCTGAGCGGAAAGGCGACGTTCTCGTCGACGGTCATGTGCGGCCAGAGCGCGTAATCCTGGAAGACCATGCCGATATCGCGGGCTTCTGGCGGCATTGCCCATCCGGCCTTCGCCACCAGACGTGAGCCAAAGGTAATGGTGCCGTTCGCAGGCAGTGTTAATCCTGCCAGCAAACGCAGCAAGGTACTTTTGCCGCAGCCGGAGGGGCCGAGCAGTGCCACGATGGTGCCAGCGGGGATCTGGAGATCGATCTGATCGAGTACGGTATGCGTACCAAAAGCGTACGAGACACCGTCAAGGCGGATTTCGGTAGATGCGTCCATTAGCGCTCTCCCACAATGAGAGAGCGTCCAACACCCATGGGCTTTCGCCGACGGGCCGCATCCACCTGCACATAAGTCAGGGGAGCAAACATATTGTTATCCTCTTTGGGATTTGCTGCCGCCGACTATAGGCAGGAAATGTGACGTATAAATTACGTTTATGTTGCGGCTTGATTTATAAGGAAGAGTGGTAAACGCTTAGAAGATCGTTCCTTCCATTTCCTTAATGAAAAAAGGTGATTACGTGCGTATCGCAACAATCACGAATTTTGCCTACATTTCCACCGTCGTTTTGACCCTGGCCTCGGGTGTGGCGCTATTTACGGCGTCTAATGCGGAACGCGCAGAACGCCAGGCTATCGCACACAGTCGTGTCTCCGACACGCTGGTTGATGAACTTGAAAGAGATGCTTATGCCCTGACCGATTTGGCGCGTGTTGCTGTGGTCCGCCGTCAGCCGGAGCAGATCGATGCCTGGCGACAGCAGTTGGATGCAGACATCAAGCTCGAAGACCGCCTGGTACAGTTGAGAGACCGGGATGCCACCACCGACGAAATTTTAATTCTGCGTGACGGGCTTAAAGTGCTCAGAGAACTGGAAGATGAACAACGTCAGGCGATAGAGGCGGTAGAACTCGGGAAAGCGAACGAAGCGATAGAGATTGTCTTTGGTCAACAATATGAGGACCAACTGGGCCAGGCCGAATACCGTTTTGCCCATTTCCGCAGTCTGTCAGACCAGCGCACGGACTCGGTGATTGCTGAAGCGACGCAGTTATCTCAGCGCTTGCGCACCCTGTCTGAAGTGATGGTGGGCCTGACCGCCCTGCTTTTCCTGTTCGTGCTGGGCTTTATCATCAAACACCGCATTTTGCGGCCGGTGGTTACCTTGAGTGATGTGGTCAACCGGCTGGCAACCCAGGATTACGCCGTGGAAACACCGGTGCTGGCGCAGGTGGATGAAATTGGAGACATGGCGCAGGCTATCCACATATTCCGTGAAAACGGTCTCGCACGGCAGCGGCTGGAGCAAGAGCGCGATGCCGAATGGGCCTCACGCACCCTGCTTGCGCGTATGACTCAACGCCTGCAAGGCTGTGATTCCTACTCTGCCATTATTCGCGTGGTGAGCCGTTTTGCTCCGCGGATTATTCCGGACATGGGAGGACGGCTCTACATTCTCGATACCCGCACGAACCGAATGAAATCGGCTGCCCGCTGGCTGTTGCCGCCAGGTGACGATGCGCCCTTCACGCCAGACGCCTGCTGGGCACTGAAACGCGGCCAATTGCATTGCCCTTCCCGTGACTCGGTGGATATGCCTTGTGATCACATTGTGCCGGAGATTGCCGCCCGCGCCATTTGTGTTCCGCTCATTGCGCAAAACAAAACCATTGGGCTGTTAACCTTTGATCAACCTGACCAGGATAAAGAGCCGCCCTACGCTTATCTGGAACTGATGGCGGAAACCCTCGCACTGGCACTGGCCAACCAGGGGCTGCGGGATACGCTTACCGAAAAAGCCGCCCATGATCCGCTTACCGGTCTGCGTAATCGCCTAAATCTGGAAGAGACCTTGCGCGCGATGATCGATCTGGCGATGAGCAATAACAGCTGCCTGAGCTGCCTGATGCTGGACATTGATTATTTCAAAAAGCTCAATGACAGCCACGGGCATGAAGCGGGCGATAAAGTGCTGCGTGAAATAGCTCAACTGCTGGTCGAGACGTTGGGCGACCGGGGCACGGCATTCCGCTACGGTGGCGAGGAGTTCCTGATTATGCTGCCTGACACCACGGAGACCGAGGCCCGCAAGCTGGCGGAACAACTTCTCCAGAATGTCATCACCCACCCTATTTTGTATGAATCCCATAATATCGGCCCGGTATCGGTCTCCATCGGTCTGGCAACCTGGCCGCAGCATGCCCGTGCCACCAATTTAATCCGGGCAGCTGACCTTGCGCTCTACCTGGCAAAAGAGCGCGGGCGCGGGCAGATTGTGGTTGCTCGTGCTGGCGGGCCGACAACCTCGGCGGGTGTCGCCTCTTGATAGATGTGCTTTAATGCCAGCGATTATCACTTTAAAGGATCTGTTATGAGCCATTTCCGCCCCGTTGCCCTGGACCACGCCAGTCGCCTGTTAAACCATGGGCCTACCGTGCTTATCACCAGTCGCGACGAACGTATCGACAGGCGTAACGTGATGGCTGCCGCCTGGTCGATGCCGGTTGAGTTCTCTCCGGCACGTATTGCTATTGTGGTGGATAAAAGCGCCTGGTCCCGCGAGTTGATTGAAGGCAGCGGGATGTTTGGCATCGTGGTACCCGGCGTCGCGGCAACAAACTGGACTTACGCTGTCGGCAGCGTCACCGGGCGCGAAGAGGACAAGTTCAACTGCTACGGCATACCGGCCTTTGCCGGGCCGGTGCTTGGATTGCCGGTTATTGAAGAGAAGTGCCTCGCCTGGTTGGAATGTCGCCTCTTACCGCCGACTGCTGCGCTGGAGAAGTACGACACGCTGTTTGGTGAAGTGGTCTCAGCGGCAGCTGATGAGCGGGCATTCGTTAACGGTCACTGGCAGTTCGACGAGGGTCAGCTCAATACCATCCACCATCTGGGCGGCGGCAATTTTGTTACCAGCGGGAGAGCGATTAAAGCGCCGGCATAATCTCTTTCTGCCCTCTCCTCTTAGTCTGAGTAATCCCCAGAAAAAATGCGTGCACAAACGCTCCCCTCGCCCCTGCGGGGAGAGGGCCAGGGTGAGGGGGAAATGCAGCTCTGGTGGTCATTCCGTTCACCTTATGTTCCTTGCTTTTCTATCGCTCCAGAACCCGTGAACGTGCCAGGGTGGTTCACCGCCACCACCCTGGCGACCCGGGCTCCCGGCCAGGAAAATCGCCGCTGGCGCGGTCCACTTAGCGTATTCCTTCAGGCTAATCGGGGGCGGGCGAAGGTAACGTCCGTGTAAAGTCGCCCTCGCCGCGCATCCCTGCGCGTCGCCCCGGCCTTACGGATACGCTTCGTCGATTTTCAGCCGGACCCTGTCATCGCGGCGAATGTTATATTCTCATTACGCCACGGTATCGCTGTAAAACGTAATATTACCAGGGAGGAAACCGTCCGGGCGCGTGGAGAATAGCAACAAACGCCCACGCAGAAGCATGGGCAAAGTACGACGTTAACAATCAGAGGCGAAATATTCGTCTCCGTTCTTCACTGGGCGTAATCCCGAAGACCTTCTTATAAAGCGTGGTGAAGTGGTTGCTGTTGGCAAAGCCGCACATAAATGCGATGTCGGTAATGGTCATATCCGTCTCACGCAGCTTTACTCGGGCGGAAACCAACCTCAGCCGCTTGAGATAACTGTCCGGCGTCAGGCCAGTCGCCTCCTTGATATGACGAAATGCCGTACGGCTGGTCAGGTGAAATTGCTCTGCAAGCTGCGTCCAGTCGTGATCCAAAAAACAGTGCTCCTGCAAGAAATGCAATAACTTGTGCAGCTTGTATTTGGTATTGCTGTACTCCGCTTCCGACTGAGCGTGAAGCATCGTGGTCAACAGCTGAAAAAAGAGTGATTCGCGCAAAGCACGCTTATGGTCGTTAAGCATCGCCGGAGAAAATATTTTTTCGATAAGGGATTTACAGTGCGCCCGACTGTCGGGGGCCAGCCAACCGTACCGCGAGGCATCGTGACCGGAAAATGACTGTAATAGTGGCTCGATGCCGGATAAATAACCGAAATTAACCCTTGGGTTAATCAGGATATTAATCAGCTTAAGCGTTCCCAACTCATCATAAAAATGGAAATCGGCCCCGCTAACAAAAAATACATCTCCCTGCTGAATGTACATAGGCTTGCCATTAATAACATGTAAACCATGTCCCTCTTCAACAATAACCAGTTCACCAAATTCATGGCAATGCTCGCAGCCATTATCTTCCGGATCGCTGGAATAAAGAGCGAGTTTGCTGTCAGGTGTGGGGAAATAATAGTCAATCGTCAGTGTGTTCATTCAGGTTACCGGAAATATGCTTCACGCACCCTGAACATATTACAACGCCAGGGTGAGAACGAATCCTGTTTCATAAATTGTGATCGCAGGCTTTAGTACCACACTGTCACTGCCATTTTTCTATGGATATTGGCATTGCGGGAGTGGCTGGCCGGGAAGCACAGATTCTATTCTGCATTCATCATGAATACAGAGGATGCAGAATGACCCAGGCACTACAACAAAACCCCGGCATGAAGATGGTGCGCCACGCACATTTTCTGGAGACCGCCGCCGCACTAAAGCCGCATTTACATAGCCAACGTCGCCAGCCCGCAAGGCTGGTCACCGCGCAGGCCGATGCCAGTACGCTTCATGGCTGGCGGGCGCAGGAGAGCGGCACGCCTGCTGAGTTATACGCCCGTGAATGGCAAAGCGGTGATAGCGTCATCGTTGATTTCGGCACCCACTGCGTCGGCTATCTCTCCCTTGCCTGCCATGCGGCAGGCAGCCCGCCCGATGCTCCCGCTCACCTGCGCCTGACCTTTGGCGAAACGCTCTGCGAAGTGGCCGAGCCTTTTAGCGATTATCAGGGCTGGTTATGCAGCAGTTGGTTGCAGCAACATGATCACTATATCGATGAATTCCCCGCTTCGCTGACGCTGCCCCGCCGTTACTGTTTTCGCTATCTCAAAATAGAGGTGGTGGCGGTGTCGCGTAAGTACCGTCTATGCCTCGACGATATCAGCGTAAACACGGTCAGTTCCGCCCCTGAAAGCTGCCCGCCCTGCCTGACCCAGGATCCGCTGCTGCGCAAGATTGATGAAGTCTCCGTCCTGACGCTGCGTAACTGTATGCAGGATGTCTTTGAAGATGGGCCGAAGCGCGATCGTCGCCTGTGGCTGGGCGATCTGCGACTGCAGGCGCTGGTCAATGATGTGACCTTTGCCGAGCACGATCCGGTGCGCCGCTGTCTTTACCTCTTCGCCGGAAACACCCGCGAAGATGGCATGCTGGCAGCCAATATCTTCGTGCAACCGGAGGTGATCGCGGACGACACCTTCCTGTTCGACTATGCGCTGTTTTTTATCGACGTGCTGCACAACTACCTCAGCAGTTCCGGTGACGAGCTAACCGCGCGCGAGTTGTGGCCTACCGCCTGGCGGCAGGTGGAGCTGGCGCTTGAACGCTGCGATGCAAGCGGCCTTGTTCGCGACAGCGAAGACTGGTGGTCCTTTATTGACTGGCATGAGGCGCTCAACAAACAGGCGGCATCACAGGGTGTGCTGATCTACTGTCTGGAGCGCGCACGATTGCTGGCACTGCGTTATGACGCCAGCAAAGTGACGGTATTAACCGAGACGCTGTGCAAATTAAAAGCCGCCGCCCTGAGCCATTTATGGGATGAGAAACAGGGTTTTTACGTCAGTGGTGCGGCTAAACAAGTCTCCGTCGCCTCACAGATCTGGCTGGTGCTGGCGGACGTTGGTGAAGCCGGGCAGCAGCGCCGGATAATGGAAAAACTACTGGAAAATTCGCCGGAACCGGGCATGAACACCCCCTATCTTCGCCACCACTTTATTGCCGCACTATTGAAAACCGGCCTACAGCAACAGGCGGTGGATGAGATCAAAACCTACTGGGGGGCAATGGTGGAGCACGGCGCAGATACCTTCTGGGAATTGTTCGACCCCGCCCATCCTGAGTATTCTCCGTACGGCAGCAAATTAATAAATAGCTACTGCCATGCGTGGAGTTGTACCCCGGCCTGGTTTATTCGCCAGTTCGGGCTTTAATCACAACAATAAGAGTGAGTATTTCTATGGCTGAAATAACATCTAACCTGTGGCGGCAACGCGTTGGCTATGGCATCGCGGACCTGTCCTGTAACCTCGTGTGGCAATTGATTTCACTGTATCTGATGTTTTTCTATACCGATGTAATGGGCCTGCCGGCTTATTACGTTGGCATTATGTTCTTAGTCACTCGCCTGGTTGACGGCGTAGCTGACGTATTAATGGGACTGGTGATTGATAATACAACCACCCGTTGGGGACGCTGCCGTCCTTATTTATTAATCGGCGCAGTACCCTTTGGATTATTGTGTGTACTGGCATTTTATGTGCCCGATTTCGGTACGACTGGAAAATTAATCTATGCATTTTTAACGTATTTGTGTCTGTCGTTTTTATATACCATCGTCAATATTCCATTCTGCGCTATGTTGCCTTTTATCACTAATGACTCAAAGGAACGTACCACCCTTTCTGCGGTCCGTATCTTGTTAGGTTCACTCGGATCGACCATTGTGGCCGTTGCTACCCTGCCGCTGGTGAATGCATTAGGAAAAGGTAATCAGACCCAAGGGTTTTTCTATACCGCCATTGTTTTTGGGGCGATCGCCACCTTCTTCCTGCTGATCAGTTTTCGCAACGTGGAGGAAAAAATCACCATCACTCAGGAGCGCATGACCTTAAAACGCGCCTGGATTGGGCTTAAATCCAATCAACCCTGGTTTGTGTTCGCGGTGAATATTTTCCTGATGTGGGGGGCCTTCTTTTTCCAGACCGGCGCACTGGTCTATTTCTTTCACTACTACGTGGGTAACGTAGAGCTGACGGCGATTGTCGCCGGGATCTCCACCTTCGTCCCGCTGCTGGGAACACTCACGGTGCCCATGCTGGCTTCTCGTATGAAGAAACGTCATGTCTATCTGGTTGCCAGCGCGATTAATCTGGTCGGCATGGGCGTGATGATTGTGGCAGGCGTCAATACGCTGGGGTTAATTATCGGGGCAGTGATTCTGTCACTCGGCGCCGGGCAACGTACTGCCATCTATTTCTCTATGCAGGCTGATCCGGTGGATTACGGCGTCTGGAAAACCGGGATTAACACCGCCGGCATCCTGACCTCCATCAACGGTTTTCTTGGCAAAGTCGCGATGGCTGGCGCAGGCGCAATCACTGGCATTTTACTCTCCACGGGCGGTTATGTTGCCAACCAGAGCCAAAATGCGTCGGCCCTGCTCGCGATTAAGTCCTGCTATCTCTACATCCCGGCCGTGTTGATCGTTGCATCGATGGTATGGATCGGGCGCTTCTACCGCCTCGATGACCATTATGAAGCCATCCGTGCCGATCTTGACGCAGGAAAACAGGCGACCGTCGAAAAACCGTCGCTGCCGGGTGAACGCGCCGCGATGTAACACCCTCACAATAAAAAATCTCTGACTCTTAAGGACTTTTATGCGTATCACTCTGATTAGCGCAGCGGTTTGCTGCGCCCTTTTTGGGGCTAATGCCGTCAATGCGGCAGCCCTCAGCGTTGAACAACGACTGGCGCTTCTGGAATCGCGTTTAAATGACGCGGAGAGTAAAGCGACGGAAGCAAATAACCGTGCTAAAGCCGCGGAACAGCGCACCATCAGCGCCGAAAACCGGGCAAAAAATGCCGAACAGCAATTACAGGCATTGAATGTACGTACTACCGCCAGCGAACAAAAAATGCAGGCAGCGCAGGAAAAAGTGAGCACTCAGAACAGCAAAAGCACCCTCGGTGATGGGGTTGAATTTAATGCCTACGCCCGCTCCGGGATGCTGATTAACGGGCACGGCAAAGGGGCGCGAGGCGGGCCAGGTGTCTCTCCGGCCAGTTCATTAAACGGCGATGCGCACGTTGGGCGTTTGGGCAACGAAAAGGATAACTACCTTGAGCTCAGCCTCGGTAAGAAAATGACCTTTGACGATGGATCATGGGCCCATTTCAAAACCATGATTGCCGATGGGGCGAACAATCCCGACCCGTGGGTGCAGGACAATGACAGCCACCATATTAACGTCCGCCAGCTGTACGTCGAGATGGGGAATTTTGCTGATTTCAGCGGCCCGGCTAAAAATGCCTCAATCTGGGCCGGGAAACGCTTTGATCGGGATAATTTTGATATCCACTTTACCGACAGCGACATCATGTTCCTGGGTGGCACCGGCGGTGGGATCAACGATGTGCAATGGGGCAATAATCTGCGTGGCGATTATTCGGTGTATGCGCGTAATTTCGGTGACTTAGGCAGCGATCGCTACGAAGACAATGACGTGCAGAACGTGATGTTCACCGCGAATCACTTCTACGGCGACCATCTGCAACTGATGCTCACGGGCATGACCGCCCAGGGCAATGACACGCTCAAGGACCGAACATCAACAACCGGGAGTTATGCCCTGCGCAGTGACAACACGGCTAAAAACGGTTATTACGCCATGCTGGCCTGGCATGATAAACAGCAGTTTTATGGCCTGACCAAAGGGGTTTCGGAAACCGCGTTGCAGTACGGCGGTGGGCTGGGGGCGGAGGCCCGTCAGCCGGGTAGCGACGGCGATCTGACAGAAAATGCGCGTTCACTGCGTCTGGCTTCCTACGGTATTGTGCCGTTGGCAACGAACTGGGAACTTGCGCCGTCGGTTATCGCTCAGCATAGTGAAGACCGCTACCGTGATGGCGACCGTTATGATTGGGTAGCCTTCAATCTGCGCGCGTCTCAGGCGCTTACGCGTAATTTCGCCCTGCTTTACGAAGCCTCCTGGCAGTATATGGACCTTGACCCCAATGGACGCAGCTACCGCGCAGACGGTGCGGTGAATACCTACCAGCAGGTGAAAGGCAATTTCTATAAGCTGACCTTCGCGCCAACCTTCAAAGTCGGGGATATTTTCGATATCAAAGCGCGGCCGGAGATCCGTTTCTTTGCAACCTGGATGAACTGGGATAAAAAACTGGACCGTTATGCGGTGAACGATGATTTTGGTAGCAAAGGGTTTACCGCAGGCGGAACCTGGAACTTTGGGGTGCAGACGGAGATTTGGTTCTAAGCGTTGTGTCATGCCGGATGACGGCTAACGCCTTATCCGGCCTACAGATTTTCTCACTCTCCCCATCGGCATTGAGGGCACGTTCACGGGTTCTGGTGTGACAGAAAAGCAAGGAACATAAGGTGAACGGCATGACCATCAGAGCTGCATTTCCCCCTCACCCTAACCCTAACCCTAACCGGAATCCCCAGTAATATTACGTTTTACAGCGATAACACTGCGCAATGAGAACACAACATTCACCGCGATGGCTGGGTCCGGCTGAAAATCGACGAAGCGTATCCGTAAGGCCGGGGCGACGCGCAGGGATGCGCGGCGAGGGCGATTTTACACGGACGTTACCTTCGCCCGTCCCCGATAAGCCTGAAGGCATACGCTGAGTGGACCGCGCAGCGGCGATTTTCCTGGCCGGGAGCCCGGGTCGCCAGGGTGGCGGCGGCGAGCCATCCTGGCACGTTCACGGGTTCTGGCGTGACAGAGAAGCAATGAACATAAGGTGAACGGAATGCCCCTTTAAGCTACATTTCCCCCTCACCCTAACCCTCAAGGGAGAGGGGGCCGATCGTGCTCGCAATTTTGTGGGGATCCCTCAGCCCTCAGATAGAGGGAAGCTATCGCGCTTACATCTCGTAACCCGGTTTTTTAATCAGCGTATCCAGATTCGGGGCAATGTCGGTGTCCCAGACTTCACTTTTCCATGCGTCTGGCTCGACCTGATTCAGGGCGACGCTAATGGAACTCTCTTTGCTGCCCAGGTGGCGGGCAATGGTATCGACAATGTCCGACGCCAGCGCGGATTTTTGCTCCTCGTTCAGGTCACGGGGAAAACATTTGATATCAATATGCGGCATGGTGTGCTCCTTGTATTAGGACTTTCAACCTACCACAGGCAAAAAGTCTCAGTTATCAAATAATGTCGTTATCACGCAGAACTTTATTCAGCTTCGGCACGGCGCAAACGGCATCGGCGATGGCGGAGATATGCGGTGCATTTTCGAAAAACCAGCTGTGGCGGGGCCCCCAGGTACGCATGACGCAAAGATAAATATCCAGCAACGTTAATTGCTCACCAAAAGCATAAGGCGTGGCCTTGAGCTGCTGATCCAACCAGACATATAACCGTTTGCGGTGATGAATAACCTGTTCGCGCAGCTGCTCTGGCGCCTGCGAAACGAAACGCTCAGGGTAATCCGCGTAGGTAAAAGTGGGATAGACATTGGCGACCAGCCAGATGAGTAAACGCCAGAACTGCTGGCGTTCCGGCGTGCCTTGCGGCGGCGCAAGCTCCGGTCGGATATCGAGAATCATTAAAGCGATAGCCGCTGATTCGGTCATGACGCTGCCATCATCAAGTTGCAGCGTGGGCACCTGGCAAAGCGGGTTAAGCCTGAGCAACCGGTCCTGCATGGGACCGGGTTTATCAAACCCTTCAACGTTCTCAAAATGATACGGAACATCTGCCAGGGTTAGCATCAGTTCAGCAATAGCAGAACCCCAGCCGGGCGCGCCATAGACGGTGAGCATAAGACCTTCTCTCTTGCGAATAAACCTACAGTTTAGTCAAACTGGCAAGGAAGGCGTCGGCTTCATGATCGTTAGTGATACGAACGAAACGCAGATGTTTATAGCGGGGATCGGCCATATCAGCCGCGTAGCGGGTGCGGTTCTTGCGCCAGGTTTTGAGCGTCCAGATGATGATGGACTCGCGGCTCAAAAAAGCGCGACGAAAACTTTCCCGGTTGCCGGTATCTGGCCAGAGCTCATTTTGCTGCCAGGCCCGCTTCATGGCGCGCAGTACGCACTGGCGTAAGGTACGCCAGAAACCATAATCGACCCAGACGATGAAATCGACGTCACGCCATTTAATCTCGCGGGTGCGATTGTAATTACCGTCCAGTACCCAGCCGGGGTTGTCCAGCGCCGCGATCAGCAGCGCATTCATCGCTTCGTCACTGCGCCCTTGCCAGTCGGGCAGCCAGTAAAGCTTATCCATTTCGATGTAAGGCACCCCAAGGGTTGCCGCGAGACGGCGGGATAGCGTTGATTTCCCACTGCCGCTGGTACCGATGACATTAATCTTCATGGCTTAAGCAGACTCACGTTCGACAAAATGAAAACCGATGTCCACCACCGCATCCTGCGGGGCAATGCCTTCAATGCGATCTGCCAGCAGCGTTGCGGCGCGTTGGCCGATCGCGTGGCGATCGACACTGATGGTGGTTATAGACGGCCAGGTATCACCGGCAAAATCTAAGTCCCCAAAGCCAATCACCGCCAAATCTTGTGGCACACGCAGTCCGCGAGACTGGGCTTCCACGATAGCCCCCTGCGCCAGCGTATCTGAACTACAGACAATCACATCGTATTCACCCGCCTTGAGCAGGTCGCTGAGCCCCTGGCGACCCGAAACAAAACGGGCCGGTAATGCGACATCAACGGCAGGCGGATTCATAATGCCACTGCGTGCCAGTGCATCCGTTAATCCACTGCGACGCAGGGCGGCGCGGTTATCTACCGTCCAGAGTAAACCCGGCCGACGATAGCCTTTACGCACCAGATACTCGGCCGTCGCCTCCCCCACTTTTTCGTGAGAAAACCCCACCAGCATATCCAGCGGCGTGGGGGTTAAATCCCAGATTTCCACCACCGGCACGCTGGCATTCAGGATCACGCGTTTGAGCTCCGTGGAGTGATGTATGCCAGTGAGCACAATGCCGTCAGGACGACGTGAGAGCAGCGTCGCAACCAGTTCCGCTTCGTTTTCCTGGGTGTAACCCGCCACGCACAGCAGCATATGGTAGCCGCGCTCCGCCAGTTCATCGCTGATGGTCTGAATCGTATCGACAAACATACTGTTGTTAATTTGCGGTACCACCACCGCAATGAGCTTACTGCGACGTGAAGCCAGCCCACCGGCCAGCGCATTGGGGATGTATCCCGTAGCTTTCACCGCCGCCAGCACTTTTTCGACGGTTTTCGGGCGCACAAGCTGTGGCGTGTTGAGTGCACGGCTGACCGTCATTGAAGAGAGACCCGCCGTACGGGCAACGTCTTCAAGAGTGGGCGCGCGAGGCGGAGTGGGACGTGTAGGTTTCGACATGTTGACTCACAACGGCGTGTTTTTGTGACGGGGATTATAGGCGATTTGTTAGATTTATTCGCGCATCACAACTCACCCTTTTGAACCTTGTAAATCAGCGAGTTATATCGAGGTTTTAACGCTAAATGTTATCGCTATCATTATAAAGACGTGTGCGTTAGGCGTGATTCCGAAATGTGATCGGTTTCAGGTTATGGTGCCATTCAAAACTGATTATTGTGATCTATTGTACATTTTGGCAGCAAAATTGTAGCGATGACGTCCTGGCTGGATTACAAATGTTAGCGCAAACATTAATACTATCCCGTCCACAGGAGTTGATCATGACTGTTAGTGCAAATTCTGATGCCGTCACCTACGCCAAAATGCAGGGCGCTAAAACAGCCGCGGAAACCGGCGACCGTATCGAGTGGGTTAAACTTTCCCTTGCCTTCCTGCCACTGGCGACTCCCGTCAGTGATGCCAAAGTACTGACCGGGCGTCAGAAGCCGCTGACGGAAGTGGCGATCATCATCGCCGAGATCCACACGCGCGATGGTTTTGAAGGCGTGGGTTTTAGCTATTCAAAACGCGCGGGTGGTCAGGGCATTTATGCGCATGCGAAAGAGATTGCCGACAACCTGCTGGGCGAAGATCCCAACGATATTGATAAGATTTATACCAAACTGCTGTGGGCGGGTGCGTCCGTTGGCCGTAGCGGCATGGCGGTCCAGGCCATCTCCCCTATCGATATCGCACTGTGGGATATGAAAGCCAAACGCGCAGGTCTGCCGCTGGCAAAACTGCTGGGATCACACCGTGACTCCGTGCAGTGCTACAACACTTCCGGCGGCTTCCTGCATACCCCGTTGGATCAGGTACTGAAGAACGTCGTGATTTCACGTGAGAACGGTATCGGGGGTATCAAAATCAAAGTCGGTCAACCGGATACCAAAGAAGATCTGCGTCGTCTGACGGCAGTACGCGAAGCACTGGGTGATGACTTCCCGCTGATGGTGGACGCAAACCAGCAATGGGACCGTGAAACGGCGATTCGCATGGGTCGTCAGATGGAAAAATTCAATCTTATCTGGATCGAAGAGCCCCTGGATGCATACGATGTCGAAGGCCACGCACAGCTTGCTGCCGCGCTGGACACGCCTATCGCCACCGGTGAGATGCTGACCAGTTTCCGCGAACACGAACAATTGATTCTGGGCAACGCCAGCGACTTCGTTCAGCCTGATGCCCCCCGCGTAGGCGGCATCTCACCGTTCCTGAAAATTATGGATCTCGCGGCGAAACATGGCCGGAAACTGGCCCCGCACTTCGCGATGGAAGTGCATCTGCACTTGTCCGCTGCCTACCCCATTGAGCCCTGGCTGGAGCACTTCGAATGGCTAAATCCGCTGTTCAATGAGCAACTGGAGCTGCGCGACGGTCGTATGTATGTTTCTGACCGCCACGGCCTCGGCTTCAGTATTAGCGAACAGGCGCGCGCCTGGACCCAGCAGAGCTGCGAATTCGGTAAACGCCCTTAACGTTACCAGGCGGGAGCCCTTCCCGCCTGTCTTAATACTCTTTTTATGCATAAAAATGGCGCGTCCTGCGCCACGCTGCTTCGCCATCATGGTTGTACTCCCGACGCGGCAGCGTTTTTTAATTTTTACGATACTCACATGCTTTGTTATCGCAATCATTTTATCGTGAATTTGCTTGCTGAATCACTGCATGTTTATTTGCGTTAAGATTGCACTTTTATCAGCAGTATATGTGATCATTCAAGCATATTGACACTTATAAAGTGGATTCTTTCTGTTGGTTTTAATATAAATGTTAGCGCGAACATAAAATATCAAAAGGAGCTATTAATGCATTCAGGTGCCGCCAGGGGTACTGATATTTAAGCCGAGAGAATACGTAACTTTCCCGTTTAATTATTGCGTCGGGGTTCTCCGTCGCCGAGGAATCGATGATGAGTCATGTTATTAAGCGCACCAATGTGCGCCACGGTATTCTTATTTTCTTATTTCTTGCCACCGTATTTAACTATGCTGACCGCGCAACGCTCTCCGTTGTTGCGCCTATAATGAGTAAAGAATTAGGGTTCGACCCGGAAGCGCTCGGGCTGGCCTTTTCCGCGTTTGGTATCTCCTACGTTATTATGCAAATCCCGGGTGGCTGGCTACTCGACAAATATGGCTCGCGGCTGGTCTATGGCTGCGCGCTGATCGGCTGGTCCTTCGTCACCATGTTCCAGGGCACCATTTATATGTTCGCCAGCCCGTTGATTGTACTGGTGATTTTGCGCCTGCTGATGGGCGCGATTGAAGCCCCTGCCTTCCCCGCAAATAGTCGCCTGAGCGTACAGTGGTTCCCGAATAAAGAGCGTGGATTTGTGACAGCGGTGTATCAGGCGGCGCAGTATATTTCACTCGGTATCGTTACGCCGTTAATGACGTTGATTCTGCATAATATGAGCTGGCACTACGTCTTTTATTATATTGGCGCTATCGGTGTGGTGCTGGGCATTGTCTGGCTGGCAAAAATTCGCGATCCCTTACAGCACAAAAAAATTAATCAACAGGAGTTAGACTATATTCGTGAAGGAGGTGGTGAACCCACTCTTGGCAGTGCAAGCAAAAAAGAAAAAATCACCTTTGCGCAAATTAAAAGCGTCTGCGTTAACCGCATGATGATCGGCGTTTATATTGGTCAGTTCTGTGTCACCTCTATAACCTGGTTCTTCCTGACCTGGTTCCCGACCTATTTATACCAGGCAAAAGGCATGTCGATTTTGAAAGTCGGTTTTATTGCCAGTATTCCGGCTATTGCCGGGTTTATTGGCGGTCTGATGGGCGGGGTCTTCTCTGACTGGTTATTAAAACGCGGGTACAGCCTCACTACGGCGCGTAAATTGCCCGTTATCTGCGGCATGCTGCTCTCCTGCGTGATTGTGGTGGCTAACTATACCCGCTCTGAAGTGGTCGTCATTGCTGCCATGAGCCTGGCATTTTTCGCCAAAGGATTCGGCAATCTAGGCTGGTGCGTGCTGAGCGACACTTCGCCAAAAGAGATGCTGGGCGTGGCCGGAGGCGTCTTTAATATGTGCGGCAATCTGGCAAGTATTATCACGCCGCTGGTTATCGGGGTGATTCTTTCCCAGACCCAATCCTTTGATTACGCTATTTTGTACGTGGGCTCTATGGGGTTAATTGGTCTGTTCTCCTACCTGTTCATTGTGGGTTCGCTGGAACGTATTCAGTTAACGCCGTCTGCGGCCTGAGAGTAAAAACGCGGCTTCGCAGTGCGAGGCCGCGGTCTCATTACGACAATACCTTCGACAGGAACTGGCGGGTTCGCGGATGCTGAGGGTGATTGAGCACCGCGTCGCTGTCGCCCTGCTCGACAATTTTCCCGTCAACCATAAACACCACCTGATCGGCCACTTCTCTGGCAAAACCAATCTCATGGGTGACGACCACCAGGGTGGTACCGGAACGGGCGAGCTTTTTAATCACGTCGAGCACCTCACCGACCAGTTCAGGATCCAGCGCAGAGGTGGGCTCATCGAACAACATGACCCTGGGCCGCAGCGCCAGCGCGCGGGCAATGGCGATGCGCTGCTGCTGTCCACCGGACAAATGCCGAGACCACGCATCCGCTTTATTACGCAGGCCCACTACGTCAAGCAGCTGGTACGCCCTGTCGATCGCCTCTTTGCGGCTCAATTGTTTGTGGGCGATCGGCGCTTCGATAAGGTTTTCCAGCACGGTCAAATGCGGAAACAGATTAAAGTTCTGGAACACGTAGCCAACATTAACCCGTTGGCGAAGGATTTCCTTCTCCTTCAGCTCATACAGTTTGTCACCTTTGAGGCGATAGCCGATGTAGTCGCCGTCAATCTGAATAAAGCCTTCATCAACGCGTTCAAGGTGATTGATAGCGCGCAGTAAGGTCGATTTACCCGAGCCGGAGGGGCCGAGTATCACCGTCACTGAACCGGGCGGGATCTCAAGCGACACCTCATCCAGCGCTTTGTGGCGCACGAAATATTTGCTGACGCTGGTAATGGAAATATGACCGTTAGGGGATGCTGGCATGGACAGGCTCCTGAGTGGGGGCCACGCGGGCTGGTGCGACGGCACGGGTGCGATTCGTATTGACGGCGGAACGGCGTTCGCTGCGCGCCAGTGAGCGTTCAACCAGATACTGAATTACCGACAGCACACTGGTGATAACGAGATACCACACCGCCCCCACCATCAGCAGCGGAATGACCTCCTGGGTTCGGTTGTAGATCATCTGAATGGTATAGAACAACTCCGGCATCGCCAGCACATAAACCATCGCGGTTCCCTTGGCGAGGCTGATAATTTCATTGAAGCCGGAGGGCAGAATAGTACGCAGCGCCTGTGGCAGGATAATGCGTAGCGTGCGGCGGGAGGCGGGCAGCCCCAGCGCGGCGGCCGCTTCGTATTGCCCATGATCTACGCCGAGAAAACCACCGCGAATGATCTCCGCAGTGTAGGCGCTTTGCACCAGCGTCAGTCCGACCACGGCTGTGGAAAATTGCCCCAGCACATTCACCGTTTCGAAGCTTGCCCACTGGATTGCCGTAAAGGGAATGCCAACCGACAAGGTGTCGTAGAGATAGGAGAAGTTATAGAGAATAATCAGCACCACAATCAGCGGCAATGAACGAAAAAGCCAGATATACCCCCACGCAAGGCTGCTCAGCAGCCACGATGAAGACAACCGTGCTAACGCCAGCAGCCCGCCAAGTATCACGCTTAGCAGCGTCCCCAGTAATGTCAGCAGTAACGTTTGCCCCAGTCCCTCCAGGATCACGGGTTCAAAGAACCAACGGGCAAAGACGCTCCACTCCCAACGCGGGTTAAACGCCACCGATTGAACAACAATTGCCAGCACCAGTAAGGCAAGTACCGCACCGATAATGCGCAGCGGGTAGCGCGCCGGAACGACTTTAATGTTTTCGCGCGATGTCATGATGATTCCTTCAGGCAGATTTACTCAGGTTGTCGACCGACAGCGATTTGGTAAAACGCAAGCGGCCATCAAACGGCGGCTGGCTGTACTCTTCCGGGTCGCGGTTGAGATCGAACTGCGCCTCATAGCCCTGGCTGAGATAAAGCCGCACCGCTTCCGGCTGACGAAAGCCCGTGGTCAGAAAAATGCGCCGGTAACCTGCGAGGATCGCCCGACGTTCAAGTTCGGCCACCACGCGGGCTGCAAGCCCCTGTTGACGTAAACCCGGCTTCGTCCAGATGCGCTTAATCTCGGCGGTATTTTCATCAAAAGGTTTGTACGCCCCGGTGGCGATAATCTCGCCATCACGCTCCAGCACCACAAACAACCCGTGCGGAGCCAGAAACCATTCCGGCAATTCCACCTCGGCATCTTTAGAAAAGTAATCCCCGTACCGGGCTGCATATTCCCCAAACAGCCCGGTGATAATGGGCTGCAGTTCGGGCGCCTCCGGGGAGATATCACGAAATCGTTCGCTCATCTGCGTCTCCTTAATCACCGAGTCCGGCGGGATTAATTTCAGAGGCCGCAATGCGTTCCGCCCCCTCACCCCAGCGGTTCAGCACTTTGTCGTAATCACCGTTTTTGATGACGCCGTTCAGTGCAGCCTGCACAGGTTCGACCAGACCACTGCCCTTTTTCAGGGTGACGGCAATGTGCGCCGCTTTTGGCCAGCCACCGTCCACGCTACCGACCAGACGTGTCTTATTGGTGAGCGCGGCTTTCCATGCGCCTATCACATTCGGGCCAAAGAAAGCATCTGCCCGACCCGACTGAATCGCCAGGGTTTGGGCGGCATCGTCTTTGGTGTACACCGGCGTAAAGGGTTTAAGCCCTTTCTTCTCGTTCTCCGCATTCCACGCGAGCAGGATCGATTCCTGGTTGGTGCCGGAACCGACAATAATGCGCAACCCAGCAATGTCTTCAGCTTTCTCAATGGCTTTGATTTTACTGGTGGATTTCACGTAAAAGCCGAGGGAGTCTTTGCGGTAGGTGGCGAAGTCAAACTTCTCTTTGCGCTCTTTGGTCACCGTGACGTTGCTGATGGCCGCATCGTATTTGCCGGAGGTCACCCCCAGCGGCCAGTCCTCCCAGGAGGTTGGCACCACATTAAGCTCCAGCCCGAGGCTGTCGGCCACCAGGCGGGCAATATCCACTTCACTGCCGAGCAGCGTTTTGTTGTCATCGGAAAACACGGTCAGTGGCGGCGAATTTAAGGCAGCCACCGCCACCGTAAACTTGCCCGGTACCGCCAGATGGAGATCTTTTGGCAGTTTCGCAATCGCATCCGGGTTACGCGCGGTATGGATCGGCGTTTTGTTGGCTTCAAGGCTCACGCCCGTGCCATTAATATTGACGTCATTGGCCCAGGCAAACGGCGTTAGTGCAAGGGATAAAGCCAGGATCAGTGCGGATTTCTGCATAGCGTTTTCTCTTTATTATTGTGCGATAGATTATTATTCGGTGAACTGATTGCGAGGCTGCGCGAGGCCAAAACTGTCGCGAAGCGTCGTGCCTGGGTACGCCTTGCGAAACAGGCCGCGTGCCTGAAGCACAGGAACGACCTGTTCAACAAAGCGCGGGAAGGTATCCGGCGTACCACCCTGGATGATAAAACCATCCGCGCCGCCGGCATCGAACCACTGTTGTAACCCGTTGGCGACCTCCTCCGCTGTGCCGGAAAAACGTGGGCGCGGTGAAGCACTTTCCAGTGCAACCTGGCGTAACGTCAGTTGACGCTCACGGGCATTACGTTTGATTTCGTCGGTGGTGCTGCGAAAGCTGTTCTGCCCTAAATCGCCGATATCGGGGAAAGGTTCATCAAGGGGGTACTGGCTGAAGTCGTGGTGTTCGAAGTAGCGGCCAAGATAGTTCAGCGCATCCTGAATGGAGACCAGTGCAGCGGTGGTCTGATATTGCCGCTCCACATCTTCAGCATCCTCCCCCACAATCACGCTGACGCCCTGGAAGATATGCAGATCATCCGGGCCTCGGCCATGGGTTTTAAGTTGCGCTTTTACGTCCTGATAAAAATGCTGCGCCTCTTCGAGCGTATCGTGGTGGGTAAATATCGCATCGGCATGGCGAGCAGCTAATTTTTTGCCGTCTTCCGATGCACCCGCCTGAAATATAATCGGTCGGCCCTGTGGCGTTCGGCCAATATTTAATGGCCCGGCAACCTGGAAAAAATCGCCATGATGATCGAGGGTATGGAGTTTATTCGGATCAAAGAATTGTCCGCTCGTTTTATCACGAATAAACGCATCCTCTTCCCACGAATCCCACAACCCTTTGACCACATCGAGATATTCATCGGCAATACGGTAGCGCAGTGCATGTTCAGGATGTTGGCTGCGGGAGAAATTTTTTGCGGAACCTTCCAGCGGCGAGGTCACCACGTTCCAGCCAGCACGACCGTTACTGAGGTGATCAAGGCTGGCGAACTGACGGGCAACGGTGAAGGGTTCACTGTAAGAGGTTGATAACGTGCCGACCAGACCGAGACGCGTGGTCACTGCCGCCAGCGTCGATAAAACGGTAATCGGTTCAAAACGGTTTAAGAAATGGGGAATCGATTTTTCGTTAATATAAAGGCCGTCGGCGACAAAAATAAAATCCAGCTTGCCTGCTTCCGCTATTAACGCCGTCTCTTTTACAAACGAAAAATTAATACTGGCATCCGCCAGCGCCGCCGGATGTCGCCATGCGGACATATTTCCGGAAGCACCGTGTAATATAGTTCCCAGCCGCAGTTGTCTTGTTTCTGACATGGTCATTCCTCGTTTTCAGGCAACAGGTCACCCGGAGCAACAGCCCCAGGCTCAGGTTAATGGTGATCAGGCCTGTAGTAAGGCTTTCTCTGCCAGCAACGCGAAATAGCGTGAGGCGTCTTCAATTAGTGCTTCATCGGGATTGAATGCCGGATGGTGCAAGCCGTACTCACTGGCGCTGCCAATACTGACGAATGCGCCAGGGATCTGCTCCAGATAGACGGCAAAATCCTCACCCCCCATGTGCAGGTCGGCCTCTTTGGTTTGATAACCATGCCAGTCGGCAACGTCGCGGGCAAAAGCCGCCCATTGCGCATCATTGACTAATGCGGATGGCCCGGCATGCCAGTGCACCTGAATATCTGCATTGAACGCCTGCGCCAGTCCTGCGGCGATAGCGTTGACCCGTGCCTTTACATGTTCCCGAACGTCCTGGCGATGGGTGCGTAACGTGCCTTCCAGTTCAACCTTTTCTGGCAGCACGTTCCAGGTATTGCCGCCGAGAATGCGGGTCACGCTGAGTACAACAGAATCGAGCGTGTCCACGCTGCGACTGGCTACGGTTTGCAGGGCCACCACCAGTTGACTGGCGACCACGATGGCGTCGATCCCCTCCTGTGGTCGGGCAGCATGTGCGCCTTTGCCGTTGACCTCAATCACCAGGCGATCGACGTTGGCGTAGAACGGCCCGCCGCGGGTAGCAAAGGCACCAACCGGTAAACCCGGTTCGTTGTGCATGCCAAAGATCGCGCTGACGTTCTCCAGCGCACCGGCCGCAATAAGTCGTTTTGCGCCGCCAAAGTTCTCTTCCGCAGGCTGGAATAAAATGCGCACTTTGCCCGGAAGTTGCGCCTCTTTCTCTTTCAGCAGCAGCGCGGCTCCCAGCATCACACTAGTGTGGATATCATGCCCGCAGGCGTGCATCACGCCCTTGTTGCGTGAAGCAAAGGGGACATCCACCGCTTCGTCGATAGGCAATGCGTCAATATCGGCGCGCAGGGCAATGATTTTCTCGCCTTGCCCCACTTCAACGACGACACCCGTGGGCAGAGAGACAGGGACAAAACGTAGCCCGGCCTCTTCCAGCCACTGACGCACGCGACGGGTGGTTTCAAACTCCTGTAATGAGAGCTCAGGGTACTGGTGCAGCTCGCGCCGCCAGTCGATTAACTGTTGTGCGAAACTCATTGCACCCCCTCCTGAATCCGCTGGGTTTGTGTCCAGGCTTCAGCCAGTAGCTTTAAAGAGGTAAGACGCGCAGGCGATTCCACCAGTGGGTTATCCAGAATAAATTCGTCGATGCCGAACGCATCTGCCAGTGCATCCAGCCCCGCCAGCACGGTTTTGGCTGTACCCTTGATGAGCGACGGCTCCCGGCGGAAAATGCGCACCGCCGGGCTGCCCGCCTGACGCGCAAAGGCCTGCGCCTGGGCTTCGCTGGACACGCTCACCCGCTGCCCGTTTTCCAGTTCTACGCCCCAGATTTCGACCTGCTGCGCCAGACGCTCAGCCTCGCTTTCTGTCTCTGCGGCAATGACCTGCACCGCCACAATCAGATCGCGCTGGCTGCGATTCCGCCATTCAGTGACAACGTCACGCAACAAAACCTTGTCGCCGTTAAGATGCGCGGCAAAGACAAAGTTCCAGTCGAGCGTGGCCGCCAGACGTGCGCTGTCCAGACTTGCACCCAGCAGAAAGCGTTCAGCGCTCAGCTCAGGAACAGGCGTCGCCGCCAGCGATTCAGCGTCCGCATTTATTGAAGTGCTTTTCAGCCAGCCATCCAGTTCACTTAACTGTTCAGCAAAGTTTCCCTTTTCATCACTATGGAGGCCACGCTGTAACGCCTGGGTGGAGAGAGGTAACCCTCCCGGCGCTTTACCAATGCCGATGTCAATGCGCCCTGGTGCCAGTGAAGAGAGAACATTGAAATTTTCTGCCACCTTATAGGGGCTGTAATGTTGCAACATCACGCCTCCGGATCCGACCCGAATGCGTTGGGTTTGCGCCGCTATCCAGGCGATGATGATTTCCGGTGAGGGGCTGGCAAGCTGGGGAGAATTATGATGTTCGGCAATCCAGAAGCGATGAAACCCTCCTTGTTCAGCGTGTTGCGCGAGCAAGAGCGTGCGCGCCAGGGCGCTCTGCGCGGTGTCGTTTTCCGCGATGGGACTTTTATCCAGCAAACTCAAACGATAGGACATGCAGGGAACTCAGGTTGGTTACGATAGAGGGCATTATTGAGAGCCGCATCGTCCTTTGTGAAACAATTAATTTACATTAAATAAGCAAAAAATTTGCAAAGTCACGCCCTACGCGCTGGCAGCATCATTATTCTTTATGGTTTGCCTTATCCCTGTTTGCCCGGTGATGCCCGAACTTACGCCTCTCCAGGGCATATTTAGTCAATTCTGCGGGGAATTTTACCCTGCGTAATCGCTTAATCTACTGACTGCTGGCGACTTCACAATTTCGACTTATCATCATCGGTTTTTCATCGGGTATCTTTTGCGTCGGTAAAAAATTGCGGGTAGGATGCTGCGCCATGTTTTGTCTTATTCATACGTAGAATGATTGAAAGGACAGAGCACTTTCCCGGCGGGGCAAACGTTTGGTTTTCGCGCTGTCGGGGGCGAGGAATTCCCAAAAGGTTCAGACAGGTCAACAGGTACATAATGAAAAAAACCGAGCATAACGCGGCGGAACATCAGGCCGCGAAACGACGTTGGTTAAACTCTCATGAAGAGGGTTACAACAAAGCAATGGGTAACCGCCAGGTGCAGATGATTGCCATCGGCGGTGCAATTGGCACAGGGTTATTTTTAGGCGCAGGCGCGCGTCTGCAGATGGCGGGGCCGTCACTGGCTATCGTTTATCTGGTCTGCGGTATCTTCTCCTTCTTTATTTTACGTGCGCTGGGTGAACTGGTTTTACACCGCCCTTCCAGTGGTAGCTTCGTCTCCTACGCCCGTGAGTTTCTGGGCGAGAAAGCCGCCTATGTGGCGGGCTGGATGTATTTCGTCAACTGGGCGATGACCGGTATCGTGGATATCACCGCCGTTGCGTTATATATGCACTATTGGGGTGCCTTTGGTGATGTTCCACAATGGGTCTTTGCACTGGGTGCGTTGGCCATTGTCGGCACCATGAACATGATCGGCGTGAAGTGGTTTGCCGAAATGGAGTTCTGGTTCGCCCTGGTGAAAGTGCTGGCGATTGTTGCATTTCTGGTGGTCGGCACGATTTTCCTCGGCTCCGGTAAACCGCTGGATGGCAATGCCACAGGTTTCCATCTCATCACCGATAACGGCGGTTTCTTCCCGCATGGTCTGCTGCCCGCGCTGGTGTTAATCCAGGGTGTGGTCTTCGCTTTCGCCTCCATTGAATTTGTTGGTACGGCCGCCGGGGAATGTAAAGACCCGGAAAAAACCGTACCGAGAGCGATTAACAGCGTCATCTGGCGTATTGGCCTGTTCTATGTCGGTTCCGTTGTGCTGCTGGTTCTGCTGCTGCCGTGGATGGCGTATCAGCCAGGTCAGAGCCCCTTCGTGACCTTCTTCTCTAAACTGGGCGTGCCGTACATGGGCGATGTGATGAACATCGTGGTACTGACCGCTGCGCTCTCCAGCCTGAACTCAGGCCTTTACTGCACCGGACGTATCCTGCGCTCAATGTCGATGGGGGGTTCTGCGCCGAAGTTCATGTCCAAAATGAGCAAACAGCATGTGCCCTATGCAGGCATTCTCGCGACGCTGGCGGTCTATGTAGTAGGCGTGTTCCTGAACTATCTGGTACCTGCTCAGGTGTTTGAAATTGTTCTGAACCAGGCGTCCGTTGGCATCATTGCCTCCTGGGCCTTTATCGTGGTCTGCCAGATGTGTCTGCGTAAAGCCATTAAAGAAGGTCGCGCGGCGGAAGTGAGCTTTAAGATGCCGGGTGCACCGTTCACCTCCTGGTTGACTCTGCTGTTCCTGTTCAGCGTGTTGGTTCTGATGGCGTTTGACTACCCGAACGGCACCCTGACCATCGGCTGTCTTCCGGTACTGGTGATTCTGCTGGTCGTCGGCTGGTTTGGCGTGCGTAAACGCGTTGCCGCTATCCACAGCACCGCACCGGTTGCCCAGGCGGGCCCTGCCGCAGATGCCCCGCTGGTAGAAGAAACCGCAAAATAATTAACGGCGTTTAACGTCACAAAAAAGCCAGCCAGGTCTTCACCGGCTGGCTTTTTTTATGGATGTGATTTACAGCGCTATGCGAATCACGTCATCTGGATCGGTTGCCTCTTTCTCCTTGGTGGAGGCCTGTTTCACGCTGACATACAGCGTCTTACCATCCGGGGAGAGCACCAGGCTGTTCGGGTAAGTCGGCGTATCGAAAGTTTTCACCACTTTATAGGTTTTAGCGTCAATTACGCTGACCTTACCGGCTTTGCGATGCGTCACATAGGCTTCATTGCGGGTTGGGTTAAACAGCACCGCCAGAGACTCAGGCGCGGCCACTTTCTCCAGCACTTTGCCATCGCGAATATCCACGACCAGCACCTCTGGCTCTTTAGAGTCAGTAATAAAAGCACGGTGACCGGCGGTATCAAGGCTGAGGTTCAGGTAGAAGTGCTCTTTGCCATCATCCTGCAGTTTTTTACGGCTTAACACGCTATTAGTGGCGGTATCGATAGTCACCAGTTCACCGTCAGCGTTGGTGCTGTACAGGCGTTTGGCTGACGAATCCACGGCAAGTCCCGTACTGAAGGTGCCGGTATTGGCAATGGTCGCTTTCAGTTTCATCGACTCACCGTCCACGACCCAGACGACGCTCTCTTTACCGATGCCGGTGATGTAAACGGTGTTAGTCGCTTCATCCACCGCTAACTGGCGCGGTTGCAGCGGGCGCACAGTTTCACTGCGTTTACGATCATCCAGCACCAGGCGGCCTTTTACCTCACCGGTTTTGGCATCAACCGCGGTGACGGCACTGTTGGTGGTATTACCAAACCAAAGCGTTTGCGTACGATTGTTAATGGTCGCGCCAAACGGTTTCAGATCATTATGAATGACCTGAGTCACTTCAAGCGACACCGGATCCAGACGGTAAACCACCCCACCCTTGTCCAGTTTGCGGCTTTGTGAAGTGGCAACCCACAACGCATTTTCCTGTTGGCTGTATGCCATCTCATAGGCACCTTTGCCCACCGCTTTGCGCAGCATCTCGTCTGCCGCCTGAGCGCTGAAGGCCCCCGCAAACAGCAAAGATCCGAGTAACAGAGAACCACGCAGACGCGGTGTGCATAAATGACGTAAAGACATGACGACTCCCTTTGATAATGGCGTTATTACGTTTATTGCTGCTTCACATGCTGTCCTTTCGACGACGTCATGGCATCGCCTTGTAACTGAGAATAGTAATCATTATGAGTCACAATGTGGAGAGTAAATTACACTTCCTTTACCCTTCTCCTTTTTTCCTACACTTTGTATTAACGTAATGTGCCGTTTAAGTTTTCATATTTTGTTTAAAACATTAACATTACCGACATGTTCCATTTGGTTCGTCTCTTAACCTGGTTTACACATGAATACTTTCGCTGTTTCAAGAATTGCGCTTCTCCTGCCTGTTTTACTTTCCCCTGCCGTGTGGGCCGCGGACAACGAACAGACGATGATCGTCAGCGCTGCTCCCGAAGGCGTCTCTGAGCTGGACACGCCAGCCGCCGTCAGCGTGGTCAACGGCGAGGATATGCGTCACGCGACGCCGCAGATTAATCTTTCGGAATCACTGTCGAGCGTGCCGGGACTCCAGGTACAGAATCGTCAGAACTACGCCCAGGATCTCCAGCTCTCTATTCGCGGTTTTGGTTCGCGCTCGACCTACGGCGTTCGCGGTATTCGTCTTTATGTTGATGGCATTCCCGCCACCATGCCGGATGGTCAGGGTCAGACATCGAATATCGATCTCAACAGCGTGGACAGTGTTGAAGTGTTACGCGGCCCCTTCTCTGCTCTCTATGGCAATGCGTCGGGTGGCGTGGTGAATGTGAAAACCGAAACCGGACGCCAGCCAACCACGCTCGAAGCCAGCAGTTATTACGGCAGTTACGGAAGCTGGCGTTATGGCACCAAAGCCACAGGTGCGGTCGGTAACGGCACACAACCAGGCGATGTGGATTACACCGTTTCTACCACCCGTTTCACGACGCACGGCTACCGCGACCGCAGCGAGGCCCGTAAAAATCTGGCCAATGCAAAATTGGGCGTGCGTATTGACGAGGTCAGCAAGCTGACGCTGATGTTTAATAGTGTCGACATCAAAGCGAACGATCCGGGCGGACTGACGCGCGACGAATGGCGCGATAACCCTCGCCAGTCTCCTCGGGCTGAGCAATACAACACCCGTAAAACGGTAAAACAGACGCAGGCCGGGCTGCGTTACGATCGTCAGTTCAGCGAGCAGGATGACTTTAGCGTCACGATGTACGCCGGAGAGCGCGAAACCACGCAGTTCCAGTCGATTCCTCGTGCGCCACAGTTGAATCCAACGCATGCCGGGGGCGTTATCGACCTGACGCGTCATTATCAGGGCATTGATACCCGCTGGACCCATCGCGGTGAGCTGGTTATTCCGGTAACCGTGACCGGGGGCCTGAATTATGAAAACATGAGCGAGCAGCGCAAAGGCTTTGAAAACTTCGTGATGGTCAACGGCGCGCCGGATTATGGCCGCGAAGGTCATTTACGCCGCAACGAACGTAACCTGATGTGGAACGTCGACCCTTATCTGCAAACCAGCTGGCAGCTCACGTCGAAGCTGTCACTGGATGCGGGAGTACGCTACAGCAACGTCTGGTTTGACTCCAACGATCGCTATATCACCGCCACCAATGGCGATGACAGTGGCGAAGCGAATTATCATAAATGGCTGCCGGCGGGTTCACTGAAGTATGCGGTGACCGATAGCTGGAACCTGTATGCCGCAGCCGGACGTGGCTTTGAAACGCCGACCATTAACGAACTCTCTTACCGCTCCAACGGTCAGAGCGGGCTGAACTTCGGTCTGAAACCTGCAACCAGCGACACGGTAGAGATTGGCAGCAAAACACGAATCGGTAATGGCTTGCTGAGTGCGGCGCTGTTCCGTACCGACACGGACAACGAACTGGTTACGGATACCAGCAGCGGTGGCCGCACGACCTATAAAAATGCCGGTAAAACCCGTCGTCAGGGAGCGGAAATGTCGCTCGATCAGCAGTTTGCTGGTAACTGGCGGGCGAAAGTCGCCTGGACTTACCTCGATGCCACCTACCGCAGCGATGATGTCTGTAACGACAGTGACTGCAACGGCAATCGTATTCCGGGAATTGCCCGCAATATGGGCTTTGCCTCATTGGGTTATGTGCCGGAAGAGGGTTGGTACGCCGGGGCGGATATTCGTTATCTGAGCAATATCGCGGCCGACGATGAAAATACGGCCATTGCCCCCTCCTGGACGGTGGTCGGTCTGAACACCGGGTACAAATTTAACTACGGTAACTGGGGTATGGATCTGTTTGGCCGTGTAGATAACCTGTTCGATCGTGAGTACGTCGGTTCAGTGATTGTGAATGAGTCGAATGGGCGTTATTACGAGCCAGCTCCGGGACGAAATTATGGGGTGGGGCTGTCGGTGGCATATCGGTTTGAGTGATTCAGTTGTTTAAGTTGGAACACGATCGGTCCCCTCTCCCAAGGGACTGAGGGATCCCCAGAAAAAATGCGAGCACGAGCGGTCCCCTCGCCCTTGAGGGCTGAGCGATCCCCACAAATAAATGCGAGCACGAGCGGTCCCCTCTCCCTTGAGGGAGAGGGTTAGGGTGAGGGGGGAAAATGCAGCTCCGATGGTCATTCCGTTCACCTTATGTTCCTTGCTTTTCTATAACGCCAGAACCCGTGAACGTGCCAGGGTGGTTCACCGCCACCACCCTGGCGACCCGGGCTCCCGGCCAGGAAAATCGCCGCTGACGCGGTCCACTACGCATATTCCTTCAGGCTAATCGGGGACGGGCGAAGGTAACCTCCCTGTAAAGTCGCCCTCGCCGCGCATCCCTGCGCGTCGCCCCGGCCTTACGGATACGCTTCGTCGATTTTCAGCCGGACCAGAAACCCTCGCTGTATGTCACTGTATTAAAGGCAACTCCGATTTCGCTTTTATAAAAACGCGACAGCCATGCCTTTTTTCATTTAGCTTCAGGCTTACAGCGAGGGTGTTGTGTCCCCGCTGAAACCGGCGAGCCGGAGGCCGGAAGACAAGGTCTGGCCGCCAGGGAGGGCGGGCAGAGGTTTGTCGAGCCAGGACGGCGAGTCAAACCGGCCGCAGGCTGAGGGCCGGGAGGTGAGCGCAGTGCGCAGCACCGGTTTCCGTGCGGGGCCGCGGGGATTGCAAAGGGGGCCGCGGCGGCCCCCTTTGCACGTTCACGGGTGACGGTTTCGGTATGTTCAGCCGGTCTGGAAGTGAACGGAACACACCTCGGTGCCGCCCGTTTCCCCTCACCCCAGCCCTCTCCCCGATGGGGCGAGGGAGAAAAGCGAGCCCCCCGTTGATTCAGCAGATCTGGCGGTGAACGGAACACACCTCGGTGCCGCCCGTTTCCCCTCACCCCAGCCCTCTCCCCGGTGGGGCGAGGGAGAAAAGCGAGCCCCCCGTTGATTCAGCAGATCTGGAAGTGAACGTAACTACCTTCGGTGCCGCCTGCTCCCCTCACCCCACGGGGAGAGGGAAAAACCCGCCAGCAGGTGAAACCTTAATCAGAACGTCGTCCAGCCCTCATCCCGACTCTCGGGCGCTTTCGCACGAGATTGCGCCTTCAATGCCGGGCGCAGCAACGGCTGCACTGAAGACGCCAGCTCGCCCCCTGCCTCAAGCCGGAAGGTCGCCACCAGCTGTTCCAGCAGGCGAGCCTGTTCTTCCAGCGAACCGGCTGCCGTTGAGGACTCACTTACCAGCGACGCATTCTGCTGCGTCGTGCTGTCAAGCTCGCTCACTGCACGCGCAATCTGCTCAATACCCCGGCTTTGCTCTTCAGATGCTGAGGAAATCTCGCCCATAATGTCGTTTACCCGCGTCACTGATTGCACCACTTCATCCATGGTCGCGCCGGCTTTGACCACCAGGTCACTGCCTTTGGTGATTCGTGAAACCGACTCACTGATTAAATGTTCAATATCTTTTGCTGCCTGAGAACTGCGCTGAGAGAGGTTGCGAACTTCGCTGGCCACCACCGCAAAACCACGCCCTTGTTCCCCTGCACGTGCAGCCTCTACCGCTGCGTTCAAAGCCAAAATATTGGTCTGGAAAGCGATGCTATTGATGACGGCGGTGATATCGGCAATTTTACTGGAGCTGGTATTGATGTCGTTCATGGTGTTGACCACCTCACGCATCACCTGCCCGCCTTCACTGGCCGTCGAGGACGCCTGTGCGGCAAGGCGGCTGGCGTTTCGGGCATTGTCGGCGTTGTTTTTCACCGTTGCAGTCAGCTCTTCCATGCTGGCCGCCGTTTCCACCACCGCCGCCGCCTGCTGCTCGGTGCGAGAAGATAAATCGGTATTGCCTTCGGCGATTTCTGTTGCTGCACGTGAAACCTGCGACACGCTGTTACGCACTTCGAAAATCATCTCACGCAATTTGCTGTTCATACGGCCCATCGCACCGGTAAGCTTGCCCAGTTCATCCTGACTATGCGCTGTAATCTGTGAACTCAGGTCGCCGCTGGCGATACGCTCGGCCAGCGCCAGGTTGTGCACCACCGGACGGGTAATCTGGCGGATGATCCACCAGGACACCATCACACCAATCAGAATGGCAATCAGGCCAATAATCGCGGCAATGGTACTGGACGTGTTTGCCAACGCGTCATTATGCGTTTTAACAAGACCCAGTAGCTGTTTAATGTCGGCACTGCTTTCATCACCACCTGATTTCACCTTATCTTCAGCGAGTTTCAGCCCCTGCACGGCGACATAATAGTTCACGCTGAGATCGTAATACTTACTCGTATCAGCCCAAAGAGCCTCCAGAGGGGCCTGGATTTCACTCGGTAACTGAGCAGAGACCGACTGGAGGGAGGCTTTCGTTTCGTTAAAATTCTTGTCCAGCGCAGCACGCGCCTCTTTGGTTGGGCTGAAGCGAAGCACCAGTGCCGCATCACGGATGCTGCTGATGTTAATCAGCTGATCAAAGATTTGGCCAGAAACCGCGCTATCCGCTACGGGCGTACGGATGAGGGTCGTAAAGCGGGGTTTTTGATCCTCCGCTGCCAAGTTATCCAATGAAGAACGCACGGCATTCAGGGCATTGGTGGCCTGCTGCATCTCACTTACGCTGGACTGGAATTGGGTCAGATGGCCATTGAGCGCGCTGAGGTAACCTTTCTCTTTTTCGGTCCAGCTCATCTCTTCGGCGCTGGCAGTGAGTTCGGAGGCATGTTTAACAAAGCCAGCCATTAGCTGCCCCGCTTTGTCATCGCCATAAAGATACTTAAGACGGTTAATTTTAGCCTGAAAGACTTCGATATTGACGTTGTAAATCAGATTGGTTTTTTCATAGACGTCGCGGATTTCTTTGAATCGTAACACGCTCAGAACGGTTGCAATGGCGACCAGGAACAGGACCACGCCGAATCCTACCGATAATTTTTTACTGATATTGATATTGCTCAACCCTTGGCTGAAAGACATCCGGGACTCCTTGCTGACAACAATGTTAGCGCCTGACTGCGCACTAAAACCTTATCGGCAATACGGATTCGTTTTTCAGAGAAAAGGTGATGTGGGAGCGAAAAGTGTGATGTAGATGCTCCTCTACAGCAAATTAGCCGTGAGGAGCATGCGGGAGGTTGTGAAAAATTGTGGCACTCTTTTTCAGGCTGAGGCGCCGTCAGCGAGAAAACTGTTTGCGTAAAATGATAGCGCCATCATCAATCGCTCGCCACAGGGCCTTCTCGCTGGCAGCACCATCCCCTTTCTCCAGGGCGGTTAATAAATCGCCATAATCATGCCCGCGAGTTAACTCATTTGATGAAGGATAAAGATAATTAAAGCATGGGCCGATACGCACCCACAGCTGTTCGATTAATGCCGACAAAGTGGGCATTCCCGCATAATGATAAACCGCAAAGCGAAATACACGATTGGTTTGTAAAGAGAGCTCCGTATTCCCGCTTTTAACGGCTTCATGGAAAATATCCGCGAGACTGCGTAATTCATGGAGGATAGCCGGGGTCATATTTTGACTCGCAGCACGCACTGCCATTCCTTCCAGATTTTTGCGGATATGATTAATTTCGCTGTAGCGTTCGAGATTAACTTCAGGCACTAAAAATGCCTGGGCCGGTGTGGCATGAAGCGCTCCGGCAGAAACAAGACGCAGTAATGCTTCTCTGACCGGCGTAATACTGGTGCCAAGTTGATCGGCAATTTCTTTAGTAATGAGGCGTGCGCCAGGTTTTAACGCACCAATAATAAGCGCACTTTTTAAACTTGCCTCTACTTGCATAGTAAGGCTTGTTCGTTGCGCTTTTTCCAAATCAAGCATGAGAGTATCCTGTAAAAAAATCTTATTAATTATCAGCCTTGTAGCCTGTCCGTAATCATAATGTCCCTAGGATATATTATGCAAAAGCATGCCTGGTATTGGATTGTCACGAGAATGTTAGAACGATTAGTTATTTATTATGCACAACTATCAGGAATCCTTACCGTGAGGTCATCGATTCCTGATATATGGTTAATTAAAGCTGTTTTTAAAAATTTTGCACGAAATATGATGACGGTTTTTCACCGTCATCATCATCTTAGTCTGCGGCACCAACCTGAATCACAACTTTACCGAAGTTTTTCCCTGCCAGCATCCCGATAAATGACTCAGGGGCGCTTTCAAGTTCATCGATAATCTGTTCGCGATAATGGATTTTCCCTTCAGAAATCCATTGCGACATGTCATGCTGAAATTCGTCAATACGGTGACCATAATCCTGGCTAATAATAAAGCCCTGCAATCGTATCCGTTTTTTCAATAGGGTGGCCATTAATAATGGAACCCTGTCCGGGCCTGCGGGTAATTCAGTCGAATTATAACCACTGACCAGACCACATAATGGAATACGGGCGGAAGTGTTCAATAATGGCAACACCGCATCGAAGACCGCGCCGCCGACATTTTCGAAATAGACATCAATACCCTGCGGGCAGGCCTGGGCGAGTTGCTCGGCAAAGTCATCCGCACGGTGATCCAGACAAGCGTCAAAGCCAAGCACCTCGACGGCGTGGCGACATTTCTCCGCGCCGCCAGCGACGCCCACCACACGGCATCCTTTGATCTTTCCGATTTGCCCAACCGTTGCGCCGACCGGCCCGGTGGCAGCCGCCACCACCAGCGTCTCACCCGCTTTTGGCTGACCGATGTCCAGCAAGCCCATATAGGCGGTAAAGCCCGGCATACCCAGGATACCCAGAGCCCAGGACGGATGCTGCGGGTTGTCCCCAAGCTTAACCAGCCCTTCGCCGTTTGAAATCTCATAGTCCTGCCAGCCGCTGTAGCCGAGGACCCACTCCCCTGTCTGGAAGTCAGGATGATGTGACGCAACCACCCGACTGACAGTGGCACCACACATTACCTCACCGATAGCCACCGGCGGGGAGTAGGATGGCGCATCGCTCATGCGTCCGCGCATATAGGGGTCAAGTGAAAGATAGACGGTACGCAGCAGGAGCTGGCCCTCTTCAGGCGTCGCGACGGCATGCTTTTCCAGCCGAAAATTGTCTGCAACCGGCGCGCCTTTTGGGCGAGAAGCCAGTACCCAACGGCGGTTATGTTCGCGTTCTTGCGTCATAAAGTTCTCCAGTGCCAAAAAGATGTATAGATAATAGGATGTATCCTCCAAACGTGCGCACTTATCGAACTCACGAAGATTGGGGGGTGACAGCCTAAACCCTGGCACTTAGGGAGCCGTTGTCATTACGCGCTGGCTGGGTTTAGTCGCACAATAAGGTAATAACAGGTTTCGGTTGTTTCGTTGATGAAACGGCAATCGTTCGGCGGCCCCAGCTCCAGGCAGTCACCCGCTTTCATTTCATGGCGCGTTTCCCCTTCGACGAACACCAACTCCCCCGCCTGCAACCAAATTAACTGGCGGGCGTGCAGGTAAGCGGAAGCAGGCATCGGGATATCGCTACCACCGGGAAGCTCGATGTGCACCAGATCGATAGGAATATCGCCCTTCGGTGAAAGATGACGACGCAGATAATGGCTTTGCGGATCGCGCCAGACCGGCTGATCGGCAAAACGCAGCAGTTTCCCCTCCTGCATTTCTGCCCGGGCAATCAGCGTAGACATGCTGATACCGAATGCGCCGGAAAGACGCGCAAGCAGCGCCGCCGTCGGGCTACTCTCACCGCGTTCAATTTTATGAATCATGGCGCGCGAAACCCCTGCCCGTTCGGCTAAGTCGCTCAGCGACCAGCCTCTTGACTCACGCTCAACGCGAATTCGCGCACTGATCCGTTGATTTATATTGTCTGAGATAGTATTCATATCGTAATACTATAGTGAACAACCACTGAGGTTCAACTTAAGCATGAACATTCGATATGCCTTAAAAGAGGACTGTGCCGCTATCGCGGAAATATACAACCATGCGGTACTGCACACCGCGGCTATCTGGAATGATAAAACGGTCGATGCAGACAACCGCATCGCCTGGTTCGAGGCACGGGCATTACTGGGTTACCCGGTGCTGGTCAGTGAAGAAAACGGTGTTGTAACAGGTTACGCCTCATTTGGCGACTGGCGCGCATTTGACGGCTTTCGTCATACCGTTGAACACTCTGTCTATGTTCACCCCGATTATCAGGGAAGGAAATTGGGTCAGGCGCTGATGAGCAGATTGATCGACGAAGCCAGGAAAATCGGCAAACACGTGATGGTTGCCGGGATCGAGTCACAAAATGCGGCGTCTATCCATCTGCATCAAAAACTCGGCTTCACACTGACCGCACAGATGCCGCAGGTTGGCACCAAATTTGGTCGCTGGCTGGATCTCAGCTTCCTGCAACTCCAGCTTGACGATCGCCTGGACCCGGATGCTATCTGATGAATCAGACGCTGACACTCTGTTTCCTCGTCGCTGCGGGCATCGGTCTGGTAGTGCAAAACATGCTGATGGTGCGTATCACCCAGTCCGCCTCCACCATTCTTATCGCCATGCTGCTCAACTCGCTGGTCGGCATTGTGCTGTTCGTCAGTATCTTGTTGATAAAGCATGGCACTGCCGGGTTCAGTGAGCTGGTGTCAACCGTGCACTGGTGGACCCTCATACCCGGCCTGCTTGGCTCGTTTTTTGTGTTTGCCAGTATCAGTGGATATCAGTATGTGGGTGCTGCCACAACTATCGCGGTACTGGTCGCCAGTCAGTTGATTGGCGGGCTGGTAATGGACGTAGTGAGAAGTCAGGGCGTGGCGCTAAAAGCGCTGGCAGGGCCGATATGTGGTGCCGTTTTGCTGGTGATTGGCGCCTGGCTGGTAGCCAGACGCCAGTTCTGAACTTACAGAATGGTGCCACCTTTGGTGAGATGCTCATGGCGGGCTTCAAGCTCTTCCTTATGATGACGCCCCTTATGAAAAATCGCCTGGCGCAGGCGCTGTTGCTGGGCGTAACGATCGTCCCGGCTCAGCGCTTCATCATTGCTTAACTCCACCAGCAATTCATTCATATGAATAATGACGCTCTCTTCAATGGTGCTATCCACTCGGGCGACAACCTCATCCAGATGTGACATGCCAACTCCTGTTAATTCAGTTTTGCTTTTGAAAAATCACTGCCCATCAAACTGACGCTGTAACCGCTGACGTTGCTGCGGGTGGCGTAGAAGGTTTTACCGTTCGCCAATGGGATCCACGGCGCCTCGGCGTAAAACACCTCTTGAGCCTGAGCGTAAAGTGCGGCGCGTTTCGCCGGATCGCTGGTCAGTTTGGCCTGTTGTACCGGGCCATCATACGCTTTATCGCACCAGCGTGCGGCATTAGAACCGCTCTTCACGCTGTTACAGCCCAGCAGGGTATCGGCAAAGTTATCCGGATCGCCATTATCGGACATCCAGCCAAAGAGCGCAGTGTCGTGCTCGCCACGACGCATACCCGTAAGGTATTCGCCCCACTCGTAAGAGACAATCTTCGCTTTGACACCCACTTTCGCCCAGTCGCTTTGAATCATCTCTGCAATGCGACGGGAGTTCGGGTTATAGGGACGCTGAACCGGCATTGACCACAGAGTGGTTTCAAAACCTTTATCCAGCCCAGCCTGTTTCAGCAGCGCTTTCGCTTTTTCCGGATCGTAACCGTAATCTTTCAGGTCTTTCTTGTAGCCGAGCATATTCGGTGGCAGCGGTGATTTCGCTACCGTCGCGGACCCCAGGAAAACGGCATCAATGATCGCTTTTTTATCGGTCGCGTAGTTCAGCGCCTGACGCACCAAGGCATTATCAAAGGGTTTCTTCTCGGTGTTAAACGCCAGATAGCCGACGTTCAGTGCGTCCACGGTATGCAGGGTCAGATCTTTATTGCCTTTAATCTGATCGAACTGCACCGGTGCCGGTGCCGGGATAATCTGGCACTCGTTGGTCTGCAGTTTCGCCAGGCGCGTTTGCACATCCGGGGTGATAGCAAAAATCAGGTGCTTAGTCGGGACCGCACCTTCCCAGTAGTTCGGGTTCGCCAGGTAACGAATCTGCGCGTCCGCTTTGTATTGTTGCAAGACATAAGGCCCGGTACCGATTGGCCAGTTATCAACGTTTTCAGGGGTGCCTTTTTTCAGCATCGCATCGGCATATTCTGCAGACAGAATAGAAGCAAAATCCATACCCCAGTCTGCGAGGAAGGCGGCGTTTGGCTCACTCAACACAAACTGAACGTGATTATCGTCGACTTTTTTAACTTCCGTGATCAGTTTATCCAGACCGACATCGCTGAAATATTCGTAATTACCTTTTGAAACATTATGATAGGGGTGATTAGGGTCTTTCTGACGCATGACCGAGAAAATAACATCGTCAGCGTTAAAATCGCGTGTCGGTTTAAAGAATTTGTTGCTATTGAATTTCACGCCCTGACGCAACGTAAAGGTGTAGGTTTTACCGTCCGGGGAAATGGTCCAGTCTGTCGCAAGAGAAGGCACCGGCGTATTTTTTTCCGGATCAAAGTTGACCAGGCGGTTATAGAGGACCTGAGAGCTGGCAACAAATGACGGGCCAGAGCTGGCGATTTGCGGGTTAAACGACTCAGGAGAAGCCTCTGAGCAGTAAACAATTGTGTCGTTGTTTGCGGCCCACGCAGCGCCTGTCGGTAATAATGTGCTCAGCGCCAGGGCGAGCAGCGTTTTCCTTGCGATCATAGTCTGAAACCTTATTTTTATATGAAGCATTAATCTCAGCACAGCGGAAGTGAACTGGCAAATAACGATTCACTATCAGGTTATTCTAAAGCAGTGTTTTTCGCTGAAATCTTCAGCAAAATAAAATTTAAAATTTAACTTAAGCAAACTCCGCGTCGTCAAGCCGTCCCTGCGCGACCAATGCGTCGAGAATTCAACGGTTTTGTCCTCTCTTCCGCCGTTTGCTTGTCATGACATTGCGTACAGTAGACGCGTGAAAAAGTCTATGGGATGAAAACGTGGCAAAAACTCTCTTGCGCAGCGGCGATCTGGATGATTTCCAGGCAGTCGGTGGTGGTGGCCAGGCCGTCTTTGATTCGGCACTGCAAATTCGTGAAGCTCTGCGTCTGCGTAAGCAGCAGGCACTGGTTGACTGCCTGGCTATTCCGCAGGTCAATGATGAAGGCGATCGTGTTGACTGGTACTCCCCGGTTGAAGGTCGTGCCGTCTCCTGGAAAGCCGCAGAGGAAGAGGCGCGTTTTCGCGCCCTGCGTTACCTCGACAGCACGCTGGATAGCGCAGCGTCATTAAGTCGCAAATGCATCCAGTCGCCGAAAACCGCACAACAACTGTTCGGCTCTCTTCTCGAGAAAGCGCTCCAGTTTCCGGGTGAGAACCACGTTTTCCTCGTCGATGGTAAACCCGTTATTACCTTCTGGGGTTTTGTGAACCTCAATGAAAGCGCCCGTGATGACGTGCTTGAGTGCCTGCGCAAAGAAGATATCCCTGAGCCGATCGTTATCATTGAACCAGAACCCGAACCGGAAGAAGAACCGGTGCCCGTTGTGAGCTTTGACAGCGCAGACGAACCGCTGCTTACCCCTGTTCCGCCGGTAAAATTCACACCGCCGCCAGAGCCTGTTGAACCGCTGGCAGAACCCGTAGCACCTGCACCAGTGCCAACCGCGCCTGAGCCGGCTCCGGTTAAACGCCGCCGCTATGGATTATGGGCCATACCGATTGCCGCTGCGGCGATCGCGGCGGTAGCAGTACCGCTGATTCTCAATCAGCAAGACCGCCCCGCACCCGCGCCAGTGCCGGTTGCGCAAACCACTGCTGTAGAGCCTGCTCCGGTTGAACCGCCAGCCGTTCCGTCACCGGTGCTGGCGGCGCAACTGCCGCTGCATCAGGCAGAGGTCGTGGCACCCAAAGTGGAAAAAGTCGACGCACCGCCTAAGCCTGTTATCATCGGCGCGATTCCCAAAGATGCGTTGGTCATGGATGCGCTGCAGATTAAAACCGGTTCGACGCGTTTCCTTAACGGTACCTGGCGCGTATTGATGGACGTGAAAGATCAGGTCAGCGGCAAAGCGCCGACCATCCGCTTCCAGATCCAGAATAACAAAGGGACGGCTCGCATTATTCAGGGAAACAACATCTCCTGTCGTGCCGACCTCTTTTCCGGTTTACATGAAACGGGCGTGCTGATGATAAAAAGCCGCAGCACCGCGCGTTGCAGCGACGGTACACGTTACCCAATGCCAGAAATTGCCTGCAAAGCGGGCAATAATGATGTTGCGGAGTGCAGCGCGCAATTTGATGCCAACACCCCCGTTTCCGTGACGTTCAGAAAAACAGGTGCCTGATTTATGCTGGTCAATCTTTGCGATTACAAACAGAGCGTCACCCTGATTGCCAACAGTGGCGTACAGTTTCTTGATTTTGGTCTGACGCCACAAGAGTCTGCACAGAGCGGTCGTTTTGTGCGTAAAACGGCGAACGGTCCGTTGCTGCGGCTCGACTACGATCTGGTCAATGAGCGTTACACCCTGCCCGGCCGTAATGGCAGCCTGCCGGAAGTGGTCAAGCCGGAGAGCACGCAGTCGTTGCACACCTCGCTCTCGATTCTTGATGGCGTCTGGTTGCCCATTCCGTTCCTGCGCTTTAATCCACCCCGCACCTTCGTGGAAGGCCCGGACAACTGGGCCCGAGTGCAGATCCGTAAACTGAATGAGCCTGACGGTGCCGGTAACACGCACCGTATTACGCTTGCCCTCGACAGTCAGATTAATGGTCAGTCACCGTCCGCCCTCGCGCCGCAGGAGAACGATATCCTCAACGGCACGCGTTTTTCGCTGGCCTGGCGTGACGATGAAGTGGCCGATTTTCTCGATCAAACCTGGGTGGACGGCTGGTTGCGCGAAGCGTTTCTCCAGTATGCCAGCCACAGCGATCCGCGCAGCGAACGCGACATCACCCAGGCAATGCGCAGTTTTGAGTATCAGTCCCACTGGCTGAACCTGCTCACCCTGCTCGGCACCCAGATTCAGGTGCCGGAAGTGAAAATAGTCACCCATACGCTCAGCACGCCGGCCATCCCGGTGGATCTGATCCTTGATGTGGGCAACACCCATACCTGTGGCGTCATCATTGAAGATCATGGTGATGCCAACGACGGCCTGCGCCAGACCGCAGAGCTGCAGGTACGCTCCCTGAGTGAGCCGCAATTTCTTAATGAGCCCCTGTTCACCAGCCGCCTTGAATTTTCCGAAGCCCGGTTTGGCAAGCAGCACTTTTCTGTTGAAAGCGGTCGCGAAGATGCCTTTGTCTGGCCGTCTATTGTGCGCGTGGGCGATGAAGCCCGTAAGCTGGCGATGCAGCGTCTGGGTACCGAAGGCAACAGCGGTATTTCCAGCCCGCGCCGTTATCTCTGGGATGAAACCCCGGTCTTACAGGACTGGCGCTTTAGCCAGATGAACAGCAAGACGCAACGGGAACCGTTGGCGACGGCGTTCCCGTTGATGAACCTGATGAACGACGAAGGCCAGCCGCTCTATACCCTGCCGCTGGATGAACGCCTGCCGGTCTTCTCGCCGCAGTACAGCCGCAGCACCCTGATGACGCATATGCTTTGCGAGCTGCTGGCGCAAGCTCTCGGGCAGATGAACAGCGTGGCCACCCGTTTACGTCTGGGCTTCCCGGCGTCACCACGCCAGCTACGTACCCTGATCCTCACTCTGCCATCCGCCATGCCCAAGCAGGAGCGTGAAATCTTCCGTCGCCGTATGTTCGAGGCAATAGCGATTGTCTGGAAAGCGATGGGCTGGCACCCGCAGGATGAAGATTTTGCCAACCGCAAGCAGCAGGATAAAAGTGTTGTGCCGGTTCCGCAGATCCAGATGGAGTGGGATGAGGCCAGCTGCGGTCAACTGGTGTGGTTGTACAACGAAGCAATTTCACGGTATTCCGGCCAGACGGAGACCTTTTTTGCCGCCCAGGCGCGCCCTGACCGGGTTGAACCCGAGGGCGCGCGTCCTGGCCGCTCTCTGCGCGTCGCCTCACTGGATATTGGCGGGGGCACTACCGACATGGCCATCACCCATTATCAACTGGATGACGGCACCGGCAGCAATGTCAAAATCACGCCGCAACTGCTGTTCCGCGAAGGCTTTAAGGTCGCCGGGGATGACATCCTGCTGGATATTATCCAGCGTTGCGTCCTGCCCGCTATGCAAACGCATTTGCAAAAAGCCGGCATCACTGACGCCGCATCGCTGATGGCAACGCTGTTTGGCGACTCGGGTCGTATTGACACTCAGGCGGTGTTGCGCCAACAAACTACCCTGCAGCTGTTTATGCCCATCGGGCATGCGATTCTGGCGGCATGGGAAGAGAGTGATATCAATGACCCGCTGGCGGGGTTGCATGCGACCTTTGGCGAGTTGCTTAAGCAGTTGCCGACCCGTAACGTGATGAACTATCTGAAGCAGGCTATCGATCACGCCCTGCCGTCAGGTTCGCTGGAGTTTGATGTGCTGACGGTTCCGCTGCAGGTGAATTTCCGCGAACTTCAGGATGCCATGCTCGCCGGGCAGTTTACGCTGACGGCCCCGCTCCATGCTGTGTGTGAAGCCATCAGCCACTACTGCTGCGACATCCTGCTGATCATGGGGCGTCCGGGTTGTCTGCCGGGCGTGCAGGCGCTGATTCGTCACCTGCAGCCTGTTCCTGTTAACCGCATGATCTGGCTCGATAAGTACCGAGTACATGAGTGGTACCCGTTCAGTCAACAAGGCAAAATTGGTAACCCGAAATCTACTGCCGCCGTGGGCGCAATGTTGTGCAGTCTGGCACTGGATTTGCGCCTGCCGCGCTTTAACTTTAAAGCGGCGGACATTGGCGCTTACTCCACCGTGCGCTACCTTGGCGTGCTGGACAATGTGGTCAATACCCTGCGCGATGAGAATATCTGGTATCACGACATTGACCTGGATAAACCCAACGCCAAACTGGATGCCCGGCTGCACTTCCCGCTTCGTGGCAACATTACCCTCGGTTTCCGTCAACTGGCAAATGCTCGCTGGCCAGCCACACCGCTCTATACGCTGAGCATTAACTCATCTGAGCTGGCAAAAACCATTGCCGGGGATGGCGTACTCAATGTGCGTTTACAATTCAGTGGCGGTAACAAACACAACGGGCCAGAGTCGTTTGTTCTGAGCGAGGCCTGGCTTCAGGATGGTACGCCGGTACCTGCCGATGCGTTAACCTTCAAACTGAATACGCTGGCCGACCGCCGCCATAGCGGCAGCCATTATTGGATCGACAGCGGGAGTGTGTACCTGAAATGAGTGCAAGCATGAACACAACCCAGGCCTTGCGAGCATGGATCAATGAAAACCGTCAGCTTTCCCCCTTACTGGAAGATGATGCCGATGCCTTGCTGGCACGTCTGACCGCCTTTACGGCGCAAGAAACCGCGCTGGATAGCGCTGCGCGGGCTCCCTGCACCGTCGGACTCTATGGCCACGCTCAGGCAGCCAAAGCCCACTTGCTAGCAGCCCTGTGTAATAGCGGCAGCGGACGGCTGAATGTGCAACTGGGTGAGAAAACGCTGGACTATTTTACCCACCTGAATCCAGGCCACATGCTGACCAGTATGGCGCTGCGTTTTAGTCGGCACAGTGACGTGCTGGACGACAATTTTCCCCTGCGTCTGCGCTTAATCAGCGAAGCCGAACTGGTGCAGGTATTTATCGCCCATGCACAGACGCTGCCTGACCTGAGGGTCGTGGACAAGTCAGTGGTCGAAAGCCGCCTCGCCAAATGGCGTGCGCTGCGCCAACCCAATCCGGTGCCGGGGCTGGTGGCTGAAGAGGTCGGCGCTATTGGACGTTTCTGGCGCGCCTGCGTCCCTTCGTCGCAGCAACATCTGGACGACGCCCTGTGGTATCAACTGGCCTGTCTGTTACCGTCGCTCGATTTGAGCGCCCGCGCCAGTGCGTGGTCGTTGTTATGGGGCGAACATCAGGAGCTGACGCAGCTCTGGCTCTCTCTGGCGCACACGCTGCACCAGACCGGCAATGCGTCTGAGCTCGCTGCCCCGCTGAGCCTGTTGGTGGATAATTTTGCCTTGCCAACCGAAGGTTTTCTGACGCCTGCGCCAGCCTCTTTCGATGAAGTGGCTGGCGAAGTTGTGGTTCATCCCTGGTCACACGCCCAACTGCAAAATGCGGTCAGCATTCCCCTCTCTACCCTTTCACTCCTGACCAAAGAACTGGTTTTGCCGGTTGAAGAGATCGTGCTGGAGAAGGTCGACATCCTGGATATTCCGACGCCTGCGCCTGAGGAAGGTCACCCTCTGTGGAACAGCAAATGCCGCTGGCTGCTGGAGAGTTATCGCCAGCAGTTGCAACCTGACGTGCTGCTGATTTGCAACGCAACGTCGCAGCGCTCTGCGACAACGACCACTGCCAGAGCGCTATTGCACTGGGTTAAAGAGACACAGTCCGGTCAGGAAGCGGCTTTGCCGGGTCTCGTCTGGACGATCACCCCACAAGACGCACGTTTCACCAGTGGGCAAAATCTCGACGAAGTCATCCAGCAACTGGTGGGAAAACCTGGACAGCACTGGGGTACCTTGCAGGCACTGGATGCCAGTAGTCTGCAACGGGTACTGGAGTGGCTTGCGCAAGCCACGACCCCGTCGTTAAGGCTGGCGCGCTTCAATGCGCTACGTGAACGCCATCTGGCCGCCCTGCGTGATTTGATGCAGGCCTGGGTAAATACACCGGCTAAAGAAAATGCTGCCCAGAAGACCCGGGCCGAAACCGTGGTGCGCGAGTTGCAGTCACATGCCTCTCGTCACGGTGAATTGCTCGAAGGCATGATGCCGGACATGCAACAGTTCGATAATCTCTGGAAGGTGCAGCAGCCCCGCGAAGAACAGGTCAGCGGCCTGTTTAACGAAGCCATCGACCTCTTTGCGGAGTCGGCGGAAAACGTTGAACACACCCTGTCAGCCCGTGACGTAGGTCAGCAGGCGCATGCCATGTGGGTAAATCATGTCCGCCAGTGGAGCCGTAATGACGACAACGCCGCGCGTTTGGGTTTATCCCCGGCGACGTTGCGGCACATGGCGGAGATCGTGATCGTCGCCAGCTACCGTTTAGGTTTGGCTGAACAGTTGCAGAAGATCATGCAACGTGACACCGCTTGTGCGGCCCAACTGTATGCTGAAACAGGTAACTTTGTGGCCTGGCTGGGGTATGCTGCGGTCAACGAATCGGAACGTCCTGCCAGTCGGGTAATGAAAGGCACGCCAATTTTCGTTTCTGCCCCGGTGGTGACGGGTGAACGATTGACGCGTCTCGGCGAACAGCCGGTGCATGCTGCAACCCGTTACGTCTATGACTGGCTGGTCGCGCTCTACAGTCGCGCCGTTGAGAATATGGGGTACAGCCATCCACTGGATGTGTCGGTTACCGCACGCAAAAAACTGAAGACCTTACTGCCATAAAAAAATGACCCGGCCACCTGCGTGCGTCGGGTCATTTATTTGCGCGTTTACGTTAAAACAGCGTAAACGCGAGGGCCACCGGGAAACTTATCGGCCAGGTTGCGCCAACCAGAAACGCACTCAGCGCCTTCATGCCTCGCGTCTCTTTCGACAAAAACCAGGTAACCACGCCGGCCAGTACGGACATCACTGCGTAAAAAACGAGCATCTTAAGATACAGGTCCATCATCTGCCTCCTTTCCATGGAAAACATACGCAGACCTATGTTGCACAATATCCACTTTCTGTTTTGTTTACCCCGTCACGCAATGACAGGAATAACACAAAAGATCAGAATATTGAGACCAGCAGCGCGACCGGGAAACTCATCGGCCAGGTCGACCCCACGAGAAATGCGCTTAAGAAGCGAATACGCTTGCGATCGCTGGTCAGGAACCAGGTGATGACGGCGCAAATCAACGCCATAATTGCGTAAAAAACCAACATTTTTTGATAAAGCGACATAGTCCACACGAAGATTGTGAAAACAAAACGACCGCAATATGCTTGTTTTCTTGACTCACATCAAGTTTTATTCACATATCGTGCGAATTTTACACTTTTGATGTAAGTCGATGTAACCCTTGGGGAGGAATATCGCTGACGGATTGGGTTACGGTTGATTGCGCTTGCGCCAGGCTTTGACCATTTCAGGCGTCACCTCATCGGCATAACAGATCGGGGAGTAGCCGCCGGGTTTGCTCCAGGCGCTGCGTTTACCGCAACTGCTGCCATTTCTCGCCTGATTGAACGGACAGGCACACGGGCCGGGATATTCCGCTATCGATTCAGCAATGATTCTTTTCTTCACCTGCGTATCGCTAACCGGCGTTCTGGCATAGCTACTGTTAAATGTGAAGAAACTGACTACCACAAAACACGTTGCCACTACTGATTGACATGTCATCGTCGTTGTCCTGATGGAGAGAACCTCCACGTTATTTGACAAGCGCCTGCCGCGTATTGATCATCGACAATTCCGGAATACAGGAATGATATTGATTTTTATATTTTCTGAACACGCCTGATAAATTTAACTTAAGACTCAACGCAATCAGTGACTCATATTGCACCTTCATCTTTCGGCTATGTACTTCTTGTTCAGAGTGCTTCTCTGATGGCGTCTTCTTTGGCGTGAGACCTGCAACTCTGATATTGTTGGTAAGCCAGAAATCATTTTTTTACAGGGTTAATGCAATGCAAAAGTTTGACGATCTGTGGCAAGCCATAGAAGTAAGAGTGTGTGAGAATAATGATATAACACACCAGGACATGACTAACGAAGACAGCGTGAGGGGCAACGCTGCCAAACAGCGCATTGCTCACATTTTCATTCTGGAAGTGCTGCTTTCCCGCCACCGTGAAAAATATGCCAGTCCGTATATTTCGCTGGCAGGTGAAGAAGCGCTTTACCATCTCATTTTCAAGCGCACCGGCTGGAAACCGTTTGAGATTAAACAACTCTCCTTCAGTGACGCTATGTTTGTCATTTCTGAACTCTTCCGCGAAGAGAATCTGCCCGCCGATGTGCGTGGCATTTTGCGTGCTAACGGATTACGCGATCAGCCTTATTCTTTATATGATTTCTCAGAAAAAGATTGGGCGCCCCGTGAAAACGAAAATATCCTCAAAAGATAGCCTGCGAATAATGTGAACGTTAAGGGCTTATTTAGCCCTTATTTTTTTCGGTACGTGCACATTCAGACATTGCGCTAAAAATGATAACCCCTGCCGTAAGCCCGTCATCAGCCCAGTAAAGGGGGCGGGATTTTGGGCAGTTAAATAAGCGATCGATGAAGATACCTCTTCTTCAGGCTGTTTTTCGAGCCGGGCAAAATGAAATTCCTCGCCTTCACAGAAATAGGTCTCAATGGGCAGTGTCCTGCCTGTACCCCCTGTTACTTCAGGTGTGCCGAACCAGGTTACCGTGGTTTGGTTGTCTTCCACTGTCACATACTCGGGCGCACCGCCGGGCAGCAGTAACACGACCAGTTTACTCATTATGTCATCCCCTGCCTGATGTAAAAAACGCGACATTATCGGTGACAGGACATGACGAACGGTTGTCGAATTAATTAACTTAATGTGACAATACGCAGACCTGCAACTCGAATTATTCAGGGCCCAGAGTTTTATTATTTTTGAAATCAAAGTGCGTTGGCACCGCGTACCACGCGCTTATAGAGATAAACTATCTTTACGTTTATTGACATAGCCAAAAGTATAAATCGTGAGTATTACCGCAATATTTATATCGTTATTCATTTTTTGCTACAAAGGCCATAACGTGCCATTTACATTCCCGGCCAAAGTGTCAGGAAACATACACAGAATACCCACTGTACGCCATGATGTGGCAGAAGGCCTGATACCGTTTACTTATACATTACCTGCATTACTGTTTGTTTAATGAGCGAGTGAGAATAAGATTAACCGGTCTTTGGCCCGATCATGGCCCTATGAACATTAAGAGCTTGAAAAGGCACGGTACTGATACTTTAATGTGCTTTACCTGCCAGATGGGCAGACCGGATGGCTAACGTTGCTGTGTTTACCCATCAGAGCGTATCAATAATAAAGAGAAAACAATGAGTTCAGATTATAAAGGCAAGAATATTTTTGGTGCAGATGTCTACCAGGGATCGGATGGTATTTACCACTCCAAAGAAGAGGCAGATAACACCTGGCGTTCTGATTATAAAAATCAAAATGATAGCAGTGACACTCCGCCTAACTCTTACATTCCCCCTTCCTATGACTACCAGACACAAAATACATTCCCGACAGGCGGCAGCAGTAATACGGGCATGTCTGACACGTTCAAAAATCGCCTGTGGGGTGTCGTGTTATGTGTTGTGGGAAGCTGGGCTATCACTTCGCTTATTCTGACTATCCCGTACGGCTATGAGCCACCCGGCCTGTTATTCCGTCTGCTTTCCGTGCTGTCGCTGGTGGTGTTTTGGCCAGCACGCCTTCTCATTGGCCTGATGGCAGATAAAAACCTCCCCTGGCTCGGTTTCCTTTTCCCGATTGCTTCACTGGCGAATATGTTGTGGCTCGGTTTAGTGGGGAAAGTTCTGCTGAAAAAAGGGAAGTTAAAAACGGTGTTTGGCATTAAGCATAAAAAGTACGCTCAGCTTTCATGGGTTAAAGTCGCACTGTTACTGCTTGCCGTTCAGCTTGTAATGGGGCTGATGTCACGATTGTAAGGCGAAAAGGACGGGTGGCAGGCCATAAGATCCCGACACCCGTAGCCGAGAGGGACCCCCACAAAAAAATGCGAGCACGGACAGCACCCTCTCCTCTCTGGGGAGAGGGATGGGGTGAGGGGGAACATGCGGCTCTGATGGTCATTCCGTTCACCTTATGTTCTTTGTTGTTCTATAACGCCAGAACCCGTGAACGTGCCAGGGCGGTTCACCCCACCGCCCTGGCGACCCGGGCTCCCGGCCAGGAAAATCGCCGCTGGCGCGGTCTACTTAGCGTATTCCTTCAGGCTTATCGGGGACGGGCGAAGGTAACGTCCATGTAAAGTCGCCCTCGCCGCGCATCCCTGCGCGTCGCCCCGGCCTTGCGGATACGCTTCGTCGATTTTCAGCCTGACCCAGTCATCGCTGAGACTTTTTTATTCTCATTACGCTGTGTTGTCGCTGCAAAACGTAATATTACTGGGGATTCCTCAGCCCGTAGCCAGTCAGTGTTTTATCATCACGTGGCGAACCACGGTGTAATCTTCCAGTCCGTAGACTGACATGTCCTTGCCGTAACCTGAAAGTTTCTGCCCCCCGTGCGGCATCTCGCTCACCAGCATAAAGTGCGTATTGACCCAGGTGCAGCCGTATTGCAGCCTGGCGCTCATTCTGTGCGCCCGCCCAACGTCTTTGGTCCATACGGAAGAGGCCAGGCCGTACTGCGAATCGTTAGCCCAGCCCAGCACCTGCTCTTCGTCATCAAAGACCGTCACGCTCACCACCGGGCCGAAAACTTCGCGCTGCACGATGGCGTCGTCCTGTTTTGCTCCTGCCAGCAACGTTGGCTCATAATAGTAACCAGCGCCATCGCGTTTTTTACCGCCAGTGATGACGTCGATGTGCGCCAGCGCCTTTGCATCATCTACTGCCTTTGTCACCCGAGCCAGATGCGCTTCTGAACTCAACGGCCCAAGCTCGGTAGACGCTTCCTCCGGTGCGCCCATTTTCAGACTGGCGACCGCCGCACCAAGTTTTTCCACCAGCGCGTCATAAATCCCCTTTTGTGCATAGATTCGGCAGGCAGCCGTACAATCCTGCCCGGCGTTATAGAATCCAAACGTCCGCACGCCTTCGACCACCGCATCGAGATCCGCGTCGTCGAACACAATCACCGGCGCTTTGCCTCCGAGTTCCATATGGGTGCGCTTAATCGACGGCGCGGTGTGACTGATAATATGCTCACCCGTGGCAATGGACCCGGTCAGGGAGACCATGCGCACTTTCTCATGCCCGGTCAACGGGTCGCCGACGGTCTTACCGCGACCAAAGAGCACGTTGAGTACGCCCGCCGGGAAAATATCTTTTGCCAGCTCAGCCAGTTTCAGCGCGGTCAGCGGCGTAATTTCCGAGGGTTTGATCACCACGCAGTTCCCCGCCGCCAGCGCCGGGCCCAGCTTCCAGGCTGCCATCATCAGTGGGTAGTTCCAGGGGGCGATTGACGCCACCACCCCGACCGGATCGCGACGAATCATAGAGGTGTGCCCTTCCAGATACTCCCCCGCCGCCAGCCCATTCAGACAGCGCGCGGCACCGGCAAAAAAGCGGAATACATCCACGACGGCCGGAATTTCATCGTTCAGCGCACAGTGCAGCGGTTTACCGCAGTTGAGCGATTCGAGTTTCGCCAGGGTTTCGGCGTTGTCCTCGATAACCTGTGCTAACTGGAGCAGGCATTCGGCGCGGGTTTTTGGCGTGGTCTGGCCCCAGGATTTAAACGCTTCATCGGCTGCCAGTACCGCCGCGTTGACCTGTGCCGGTGAGGCCTCCGCGATCTCCAGCAACACCTCGCCGGTGGCCGGGTTGTAAACGGCCTGCTTTTCCCCTTCGCCGTCGACCAGTTCGCCATTGATAAATAATTGATGTTGCATAGCGCTATCCTTATTCAATTGTCAGTTATTTGCCGGTACCCGCCACGGTTTCGCCATCGCGGGTCAGCCACCACGCACCCAAAATCGGCAGTGCTGTCGCCAGCATCACCAGCAGAGCCACCACGTTTGTGACCGGGACATCGCGTGGGCGGCCCAACTGATTCAACAGCCAGAGCGGCAAGGTACGTTCGTGGCCTGCGGTAAAGGTGGTCACGATAATTTCGTCGAACGACAGCGCGAACGCCAGCATGCCCCCGGCCAGTAGCGCCGAGCCCAGATTAGGCAGCACCACGTAACGGAAGGTCTGCCAGGTGTTCGCGCCGAGATCCATTGATGCCTCCACAAGGCTCCAGGAGGTGCGGCGAAAACGGGCAATCACGTTATTGAAAACCACGACCACGCAAAACGTCGCGTGCCCCACCACGATGGTAAAAAATCCCGGTTCCAGATTGACCGTTTTGAACGCCGTCAACAGTGCCAGACCAGTGACAATGCCGGGCAAGGCAATCGGCAACAGCAGCAGAAGAGAAATCGCATTTTTGCCAAAAAATGCGCTGCGCCACAAGGCCATTGCAGCAAGCGTGCCAAGCACGAGGGCAATGAAGGTCGCAACGGCCGCAATTTGAAGTGACAACGTCACCGCATCGAGAATATCCCCCCTCGCCGCCGCCACGCTGAACCACTTGAGCGTGAATCCCTGAGGCGGAAAGCTGAATGCCGCGTCCTCGGTATTAAAAGCATAGATGGCGATAATCAATAACGGAAAGTGGAGAAAGACCAAGCCGCCCCACGCGGCCAGTTTCAGAAACCAGGGTGCTCTTTCAAAGTGCATCGAATGCTCCCAGACGTTTCACAAACGACAAATAAAGTGCAATCAACAGGATGGGTACCAGCGTAAAGGCGGCAGCCATCGGCATATTGCCAATGGCCCCCTGTTGGGAATAGACCATATTGCCGATGAAGAAGCCCGGCGGCCCCACCAGTTGCGGAACGATAAAATCGCCGAGCGTCAGCGAGAAGGTAAAAATCGACCCGGCCGCTACGCCCGGAATCGCCAGCGGGAGGATCACGTGACGGAAGGTTTGCCGGGGTTTTGCCCCCAGATCGGCTGATGCCTGCAACAGAGATGGCGGCAGGCGTTCAAGCGCAGCCTGCACCGGGAGGATCATAAACGGCAGCCAGATGTAGACGAAGACCAGAAAACGCCCCAGTCCAGATGTTGACAGCGTATTCCCGCCGATACCCGGCAGCGTTAACACCGCCATCAGGAGCGGTTCCAGCCCCATGTGACTCAGAAACCACTGCGCGACTCCGTCTTTTGCCAGTAGCAGCGTCCACGCATAAGCTTTCACGATGTAACTGGCCCACATGGGCAACATGACCGCAATATAGAAAAAGGCTTTCCATTTCCCGTGGGTATATCTCGCCATAAACCAGGCCATTGGAAAGGCCAGAATGGCGCTGGCGAGGGTCACCGCCACCGCCATTGTTAATGTACGCAGAATGATGTCGTAATTAGCCGGATTAAACAGCGCCCACAGATTTTCCAGCGTCAGATCCGGCGTGACCGACATGGTGAAATCGTCAAAGGTATAGAATCCCTGCCAAAGCAGCGTCAGCAGCGAGCCGAAATAGACGATGCCGAACCACATCAACGGGCCAAGCAACAACAGGAACACACCCAGCGAGGGCTTACGCCAGAAAAAGCGACTCAGACGACCGGGTTTGGGTTGAGGATATACGCGCGCGTCCATATCAGGCGACTCCCTGCAATGGCACCATTGCGTCGCGCGACCAGGAGACCAGCACCGTTTGCCCGGTAGCCAACGACGCCGGTAGCACCGCATCTGACAGGTTTGCCTGAGTGACCAACAGCTTTTCGCCGTCCTCCAGCCTGAGCTCAAAGCGCGTCGCGGCCCCCTGATACTGTACCGCCTGAATGATGCCCTGCGCCTGAATCTCTCCCGGCAGATTCAGGCGAATATGTTCCGGGCGAAGTGAATACGCGCCGCGCATCGCGCACAATTTTCCGGCGCGCGCGTCGTCAAATACGTTTGAGGTCCCTACAAACCCGGCGACAAACGGCGTTCGCGGGCGCAGATAGAGTTCACGTGGCGTATCAACCTGCTCAATTTTGCCGTTGTTGAAGACCGCGACACGGTCTGACATAGACAGGGCTTCCCCCTGATCGTGGGTGACAAAGATAAAGGTGATACCCAGATCCTGCTGCAGCTTCTTCAGCTCAAACTGCATCTGTTCGCGCAGTTTTAAATCCAGCGCCCCCAGCGGTTCGTCGAGTAACAACACGCGGGGCTGATTAACCAGTGCACGAGCGATGGCCACGCGCTGACGCTGACCGCCGGAAAGCTGTGACGGTTTGCGGGTGTGGACGAAATCCAGCGCCACCTTCTCCAGCGCCTGACGGGCATGGGAATGACGCGTTTTTTTATCCACCCCTTTCACCATCAGCCCATAGGCCACGTTATCCAGAATCGACATATGTGGAAAAAGGGCATAGTCCTGAAAGACGGTGTTCACATCGCGTTCCCAGGGTGGCAGTTCGCTGGCTTCGCGCCCGAAGATGCGAATCGCTCCACCGCTCAATTGTTCGAAGCCGGCAACCAGGCGCAGACAGGTGGTTTTGCCGGAGCCAGACGGCCCCAGCATGGAGAAGAATTCGCCGTCATTGACCACCAGACTGACGCCGTCCACCGCGCGCACATCACCGTAAAAGCGCGAGACATCCTGAAATTCTACAGCGTAGGTCATGCGTGACTCCCGACCGATTAACGTCCGCCCATGATGGCAATGTAATCCTGGGTCCAGCGGCTATACGGAACATATTTTCCACCTTCCGCAATGGGGGTTTTCCAGAACGCAATCTTGTCAAAGAAGCTGAACCCGTTGGTTTCGCATCCTTTTTCACCTAACAGTTCACTGGCTTTGCAGCCCTGTGGCACAACTGGCAACGAACCGAACCAGGCGGCAACATCGCCCTGTACTTTCGGCGTCAGCGACCAGTTCATCCACTTGTAGGCGCAGTTAGGGTGTTTGGCCTGCGCATGCAGCATGGTGGTATCCGCCCAACCGGTGACCCCCTCTTTCGGGAACACGGTGGCAATCGGCTGGTTTTCCCCTTTCAGCGCGTTGGCCTGATAGGGCCAGGCGCTGGAGGCGACCACCCCTTCGTTTTTGAAGTCGCTCATCTGCACGGTGGTGTCATGCCAGTAACGGTGAATCAGGCCATGCTGATCGCGCAGCACTTTGAGTACCGCCTGATACTGCGATTCGGTGAGCTGGTAAGGGTCTTCTATGCCTAACTGCGGCTGGGTCGCTTTCACAAACAGCGCGGCGTCAGCAATATAGATAGGTCCGTCGTAGGCCTGTACCCGGCCCTGATTACTCTTGCCGTCCGGCAGGTCCTGTTTTACAAAGATAACGGCCCAGCTATCCGGGGGAGTCGGGAAGGTTTTGGTATTATACATCAACAGGTTAGGCCCCCACTGGTAAGGCGTTCCGTAAACCTTGCCGCCGACGTTAAACCACTCTCCTTTCTCAAGACGCGGATCGAGTGTCTTCCAGTTGGGGATAAGCGCAGTATTGATGGGCTGGACGCGCTTGCCCATGATCAAGCGCAGCGAGGCGTCACCGGAGGCGGTCACCAGGTCATAGCCGCCTTTTGCCATCAGACTTACCATCTCGTCCGAGGTCGCGGCGGTTTTGACGTTCACCGCACAGCCGCTCTCTTTTTCAAACGCCGTTACCCAGTCATAGGCTTTGTCGGTTTGCCCACGTTCGATGTATCCCGGCCAGGCGATGATGTCCAGCCGCCCTTCTCCTTTACCAATTTCTGTCGGTTCAGCAGCCTGTGCAGTCGCGATGGTCATGCCCAGCGCACCAAGGCAGCTCAGGGCAAATTTCTTGCTCATACGGTTTACTCCTGTCGCAATGAAATGAGCGGCCGCCCTGCCGTAAAAATATCTCCTGTTTTAAAAATAGACGGCACCCTGCCAGGCCGAACCCCGGCCGCAATAAATTTCGCGATGTTGTGACCGACAGCGCACTGCACTAATTCATCACCGTTCAGGAGACCGTCTTTTGGAGTATACACAAGGGGTTAGCGGACATCATGAAACCACAGAAGCTATGCGTATTTCGTATGAATACCCTGCGGGAAAGTGCAGAAAATAATGAAACTCTTCTTTATTTCTTTAATTAGCTTATTTCTAAATAAAGAAGAGTGTGTGTAGTAAATATGAATAACGAATGCGTTTATTCCATCATTTCGCGAATCAGGGCGGCTAATAAAATAACGCCCTTTTCTTCTCGTTCTCCCCATTGCCATGAGGCATTGAAACGAAAGAACGGCGTCGGCTCCCTGGCCGTCGAAAACATCTTACCCGGTGCAATACTCACCTGATGAGCCAGCGCACGTTCGCTGAGTTCACCGGCATCCAGGGGAGCGGGCAATTCCAGCCATAAAAAATAGCCACTCTCGTTGCGATGAATTTTCACCTCTGCCGGAAGATGGCGCAGCAGTGCCTGCCAGGCCTGCTGCTTGCGCTCCGCCAGTGAACGACGCAAGCGGCGCAGATGGGCGTCATAGCGTTGGGTTCCAAGATAATCGACGAGGGCCATCTGGATGGGTGAACTGGTGGAGAGCGTGCTCATCAGCTGTAATTGCTGAATCCGATGAGCGTGTCTGCCCGCCGCGACCCAGCCGATACGAAACCCGGCCACCAGGCATTTGGAAAAAGAAGAACAGTGGAGCGTCATGTCGCTGGTGTCCCAGGCTTTGGCAGGCAGCGGTTTTTCCCGACCGTAATACAGTTCGCTGTAGACATCATCTTCAATCAGGGTCACGTTATGTTGCGTTAACATGGCGATGAGACGCGCTTTCTTTTCCGCACTCAGGGTAAAACCCAGCGGGTTTTGACTGTTGGGCATCAGCCAACACGCTTTCACCGGATAGGTTTTCAGCGCCTCTTCCAGCGCGACCATATCAATACCCTCATGCACGTCGGTCGGTACGCTAAGTGCTTTTAACCTCAAGCGTTCCAGCGCCTGCAACGCGCCGTAAAAACAGGGCGTCTCAACGATGACCCAGTCACCCGGTTCCGTCACCGCCTGCAAACTTAAGTTTAATGCTTCCAGCGCCCCGGCAGTGATGACAATCTCGTCAGGCGAGATCTTCACGCCTTGCTGAGCGTAACGGCGGGAAATGGCCTGGCGCAGCGCCGCATTGCCCGGCGGCAGATTTTCAATAATGCTGACCGCTGTCGCGCTTTTACTGACGTTCGCCAGCGAGCGATTAAGCTGCTGCAACGGGAAGAGGCGCGGATCCGGAAACGCTGAGCCAAAGGGCAGAATAGAGGCATCACGGCTGGCCTGGAGAATGTCAAAAATATAGGTGTTAATGTCGACCGTTTCATCGCGTTGTACCTGAGCGGTCGGCGCAGCCGGGGGCCGGTGCGAGCGCGGTGCCACGTAATACCCCGACTGCGGGCGGGCAGTAATATAGCCCTGACTCTCAAGCAATTGATAAGCATGGCCGACGGTCATAAAGCTGAAGCCGCTGCTCGCCACCTGTTCACGCAACGAGGGCAGACGTTCACCCGGACGCCAGGCACCCAGCTCAATTTGTTCGATAATTTGCTTAGCCAGCCGCTGATACTTCTTCATGCCTTTCTCCCTGCCCCATACATCTATATCAGATGTAACAAAATAGCAGAAATAATGTAACTGTTATGGTTAAATTTCACATTATTGCCTCTGACAGTTCATTTTTGCCCGTCTTACCATAACAGGCATAACGATTGACTCAGAGGTTGTGCATGTTTGGTCTAGATGCGTTTCACCTGGCGAGGATCCAGTTTGCCTTTACGGTCTCCTTCCACATTATTTTCCCGGCTATCACCATTGGTCTTGCCAGCTATCTGGCGGTGCTTGAAGGGTTGTGGCTTAAAACGCGCAATCCCGTATGGCGCTCTCTCTATCACTTCTGGTCGAAGATCTTTGCCGTTAACTTCGGCATGGGCGTGGTCTCCGGGCTGGTCATGGCCTATCAGTTCGGCACCAACTGGAGCGGTTTTTCGCAGTTTGCCGGCAGCATTACCGGCCCGCTGCTGACCTATGAAGTGCTGACCGCCTTCTTTCTGGAAGCCGGTTTTCTTGGCGTGATGCTGTTTGGCTGGCGCAAAGTCGGGCCAGGTCTACATTTTTTTGCGACCTGCATGGTGGCGCTGGGCACGATCATTTCGACCTTCTGGATCCTCGCCTCCAACAGCTGGATGCAGACCCCGCAGGGCTATGAAATTGTCAACGGCCAAGTGGTGCCCGTTGACTGGTTTGCGGTGGTCTTTAACCCGTCGTTCCCCTATCGGCTGTTCCATATGTCGATTGCGGCGTTTTTGAGTAGCGCGCTGTTCGTTGGGGCATCTGCCGCCTGGCACCTGCTGCGCGGCAATAACAATCAGGGCATTCGCACCATGTTTTCGATGGCGCTGTGGATGACGCTTATCGTCGCACCCATTCAGGCGATGGTCGGCGACATGCACGGGCTGAACACCCTTGAGCATCAACCGGCGAAAATTGCCGCCATTGAAGGACACTGGGAAAACATTCCCGGCGAGCCGACGCCGCTGTTACTGTTCGGTTTACCGGATATGGAACAGGAGCGTACCCGCTACGGACTGGAAATTCCGGCGCTCGGTAGTCTGATCCTCACGCATAGTCTGGAGAAACAGGTGCCAGCGTTGAAGGAGTTCGCCAAAGAAGACAGGCCCAATTCCGCCATCGTTTTCTGGTCATTCCGCATTATGGCGGGGCTCGGCATGCTGATGATCCTGCTGGGTGTGGTGGCGTTGTGGTTGCGCTTCAAACAGCGTGTCTATACTTCACGTCCGTTTTTGTGGTTTGCCCTGCTGATGGGGCCGTCGGGCTTGATTGCCATTCTCGCAGGCTGGGTCACCACTGAAGTAGGACGCCAGCCCTGGGTGGTCTACGGACTTCAGCGCACGGCGGATGCTGTCTCCGCGCACGGCGATATGCACATGAGCGTGAGCCTGTTGGGATTCATCGTGGTTTACACCTCGGTATTCGGCGTTGGCTACAGCTACATGGTGCGCTTAATCAAGAAAGGGCCACAGGACAACGAGCCGTTCCCCACGGAAGAAGATGGCCGCCCTGCGCGCCCACTTTCCGCCGCCAGCACTGACTTTATGCCTCAGGAGAAGCCGTAATGGGTATCGATCTTTCCTTAATCTGGTTCGTGATCATCGTTTTTGCCACACTGATGTATATCGTGATGGACGGCTTTGATTTGGGTATTGGCATTCTCTTTCCGGTCATAAAAAACGCAGAGGATCGTGACGTCATGGTCAACAGTGTGGCACCGGTTTGGGATGGCAACGAGACCTGGCTGGTGCTCGGCGGTGCGGCGCTTTTTGGTGCCTTTCCGCTGGCTTATGCCGTGATCGTCGATGCGCTGACCATTCCGCTCACCCTGATGCTGATTGGGCTCATCTTTCGTGGCGTGGCCTTTGAGTTCCGCTTCAAAGCGACGCCTGCGCATCGGCCGTTCTGGGACAAGGCATTTATGGGAGGGTCGCTGCTGGCGACGTTCACCCAGGGCATGGTGGTCGGCGCGGTGATCAACGGTTTTCCGGTGGCGGGTCGCACCTATGCCGGCGGCCCGTTTGACTGGTTCACCCCTTTTACGCTGTTTTGCGGCCTGGGGTTGACGGTGGCTTATGGGCTGCTGGGGGCAGCCTGGTTGGTGATGAAGAGTGAAAACCCACTGCAGGCGACAATGCGCCGCCTCGCCAGAAGATTACTCGTTGCCTTACTGGTTACTATTGCCGTTATTAGCCTGTGGACGCCATTGGCTCACACAGCCATCGCCGATCGCTGGTTTAGTCTGCCAAACCTCTTCTGGCTGCTGCCGGTTCCTGTACTGGTTGCCTTGTCCAGTTTGTGGCAGTGGCATGCGCTCGGCGACAAAGACAGTCACCATCTGCCCTTTATTTTAACACTGGGGCTGATATTTCTCGGGTTCGCAGGGCTGGGAATAAGTATCTGGCCGCACATTATCCCGCCAGCAATCACGCTCTGGCAGGCGGCAGCCCCGTCACAGAGTCAGGGTTTCATGCTGGTTGGCGCATTGCTGATCATTCCCATCATTCTGGTCTACACCTTCTGGAGCTATTACGTTTTTCGCGGCAAAGTGCAACATGGGGAGGGTTATCACTGATGCATCATTCACTCTGGTATCGCCTGTTATGGCTGGTCATTATCTGGGGTGGCAGCGTCATGGCGCTGGCGCTGGTTGGGCTCTTCTTTCGTGTACTGATGGCATCGGCGGGGTTCAAGGCGCATTAGTTCAGTAAAACTCAATGCCCCCCTACAACGAGAAACGGCAGCCAGGCTGCCGTTTCTTTTGATTACGCGCCCTTACGTTTGGGCAGCGTTTTCATCAACTCTTCCGGGCTGACCGATGCTACTACACTGCCCGGCAGCGGCATCTTCAGGATGTGATTTTTGATTTTACCCACCACGTGCATTTCGCATGGGCGGCAGTCGAATTTCAGCGTTAACACTTCGTCACCATGCACCAGTTGCATCGGCGTGGCCTTCCAGCTTTTGATATTCCCCTTTGCCTGTTTCGGGCAGAGGTTAAAGGCAAAGCGCAGGCAATGCTTGGTGATCATCACCGGCACGTCACCCTTCTCTTCGTGCATTTCAAACGCGGCATCAATCAGCTTCACACCGTACTGTTGATAAAACTCACGCGCTTTATGGTTGTAAACGTTGGCTAAAAACGTCAAGTGGGTATCCGGGTAGACCGGGGCGGGCACGGAAACAGCCTTACGGGTGCCGCGCGGGTAGTTTGCCAGGCGGGCCTCATCCAGCATCTCAACCGCTTCACGACGGAACTGATTCAACAGGCTGTTCGGCACAAAGAGCGCACCCGGCAGGTTGATGTCGATTTGGCGTGCGTAAAAGATCGTTTGCCCCAGTTTCGCCAGGCCATCTTTCAGGCTATTGCGCGCTTTTTCCGCGTTGGTCGCCTCATCAAACTGCCCGTCGAGCGTGTGCGTAATGGTCACACCCTCTTCGCTGGTGAGCGTCAGGACAAGCTGCTCCTGCCAGCCGCTAAGCGTCATGTCCAGCGCTATGCGGCGCTCGCTGGAAGTTTTGGTCAGCGCCTGCTGCCAGTTGTGGTCGAGGTTACGGTTGAGCGGATGGTGCGGACGCACTTTGTACATGTCCGCAGGCATTTCATTTGGCCACACGCGGTAGCGATTCTCACCGGTTTTTTCGACGGTATTCGCGCGAAAGCCCACGACTTCACGCTTGATTAAAACGTTGAGACCATCACCGTTGGCCAGCGGCTCAGTCACTTCAACGTCGAGGTGGTCTTTGGTGACTTTCAGCACTTCGCCCACCGGCAGGCCGATAAATTTCGGCGAATCAAAGGCACCGATATCGCCTTTGCGCGCATTCACGAAGTAGTCAGTGCTGCCACGGTGGAAGGTTTTATCCGTCGACGGAATAAAGAAATGCTCGGTACGTCCGGCGGAGGAACGCGCCAGGTCACCGCGATCGTCGATAATGGCATCGAGCATCTGGCGGTAGTGCGCGGTGATGTTTTTCACGTAGCTCATATCTTTATATCGCCCTTCAATCTTGAAGGAGCGTACACCGGCGTCGATCAGCGCCGCCAGGTTCTCGGTCTGGTCGTTATCTTTCATCGACAGCAGATGTTTTTCGTAGGAGACCACACGGCCCTGATCGTCTTTCAGCGTATAAGGCAGGCGGCAGGCCTGCGAGCAATCGCCACGGTTGGCGCTGCGCCCGGTCTGGGCGTGAGAGATATTACATTGGCCGGAATAGGCCACGCAGAGCGCACCATGAATGAAGAATTCAATGGTGGCGTCGGTCACCTGATGAATTTCGCGAATTTGATTGAGGTTCAGTTCACGGGCTAACACAATCTGGCTGAACCCCACATCTGAAAGGAATTTTGCTTTTTCGACGCTACGGATATCGCACTGGGTGCTGGCATGCAGTTCAATCGGTGGGATATCCAGTTGCATGACCCCCATGTCCTGCACGATCAAGGCATCCACACCCGTCTCGTACAGAGAGGTAATCATTTTCTGCGCCGGTTCCAGTTCATCATCATGCAGAATGGTGTTCAGAGTAATAAAGACTTTCGCGCCATAGCGATGAGCAAAAGGCACCAGCGCGGCGATGTCCTGCAGGCTGTTGCTGGCATTATGGCGGGCCCCAAAACCCGGTCCACCAATGTAGACCGCGTCCGCCCCGTGCAGAATGGCTTCGCGAGCGATCGCGGCGTCACGGGCTGGGCTTAAAAGTTCAAGATGATGGGTTTGCAGGCGCATACAATCGTCGTTATCCATTATGTGCAAAATGGCGGCTATTGTAGTCAGTTCCCTGGCGTTTCACCACTGGCACCACAAGGCATTTTCCATCTGGCGGCAATGCATCGATGAAAATGATATTTTCCAGCAGCGATGGTTAAACGTAATGTAGCCACATTACGCGAGAGCTTTCGAATGGCGTCGCGGTGACATGAGGTCGCCCACAACGAGGTCAGTTGAAAATCATGCGTAGTTCGGACATTTCCTCGTCACGTTGTACGTTGTTGTTAATCGTCGTCGTTCTTTGCCGCAGGCTTGCTTGCGGCTTTTTCTTTTGGATAATGAATAAGCGAATGGAAATGCACGGTATGGGCTGAGCTGTTGCGATACGCATGGGCTTTATCGCCGGCAAAACGTATTCCGGTTCCTGTTTTCAATGCCTTCCACTCCCCCTCAATACACATGTCCAGTTCACCGGCTATCACCACCACATGCTCAATGACCCCTTTTTCATGGGGCGTTGATTCACTTATTGCGCCGGGTGCCAGGGTAATAGAAAAGTGATCGAAGTGCAGCACGTCATCCCACGGGAAAAGTGGAGTAATGACCATGGCCTGTTGCTGGGGATCGTAGGCAGTGGGCGTGTCGTTTTCCGGCGGTGCGATAAACGTGGAAAACGGCACATTCAGTCCGGTAGCAATTTTCCACAGCGTAGCGACCGTTGGGCTGGACTCGTTGCGCTCAATTTGTCCAAGCATGGCTTTCGAAACCCCGGTCTCTTCCGCAAGTCTGGAGAGGCTTAAGCCCCGTGTCTGGCGAAGCGTTTTCAGGGTCGTCGCCAGATAAAGTGTGGCTTCCATTTTGTCTCCTGTCAGGCTCTCATCCCGCTTGTGCGCTATAGCGCACAATGGTAGTTTTGTCGGATGCTATAACGCACAAGGGGTGCAATATGCGCGTTTCACCGTTCCCATTCACTTCCCTACTGGCGGGTTTTGTCGCCGTACTCGTTGGCTACGCCAGTTCCGCTGCTATCATCTGGCAGGCTGCCGCCGCTGCCGGGGCCACATCGTCACAAATCGCCGGCTGGATGACGGCCCTTGGTCTGGGCATGGGAATAAGCACTATCGCGTTATCTCTCTGGTACCGAATACCCGTTCTGACCGCCTGGTCAACGCCGGGTGCCGCACTCCTGGCGACCAGCCTTGAGGGATTGTCACTCGGCGAAGCGGTCGGCGTGTTTATCTTCGCTAACGCGCTCATTCTGCTGTGCGGCATAACGGGTCTGTTTGCCCGCCTCATGAAAGTCATCCCGCATAGCCTTGCCGCGGCAATGCTGGCCGGGATCTTACTGCGTTTTGGCCTGCAGGCCTTCAGTACTGTGCAGGGCCATATCGCGCTGTGCGGCAGTATGCTACTGGCCTGGCTTATCTGTAAAGCGCTGGCGCCTCGCTATGCCATTGTTGCGACATTGATTATTGGCGCACTGGTTGCCGGGTTAAAGGGCGATGTGGTCACTGATTCCCTCTCCTTTTCCATGGTGTTGCCTGAATTCACACGCCCGGTGTTTAATCCCGAAGCGCTTATTAGTATCGGCCTGCCCTTTTTCCTCGCCACCATGGCCTCTCAGAATGCGCCCGGCTTCGCGACGATGCAGGCTTCAGGTTACCCGGTGGCGGTTTCACCGCTGATTGTTTTTACCGGTGGCCTCGCACTGATATTGTCGCCGTTTGGGGTCTACTCCATCTGTATTGCGGCAATTACTGCCGCCATTTGTCAAAGCCCGGATGCGCATCCCGATGCCCAACAGCGCTGGAAAGCCGCGGTTGCGGCGGGGGGATTTTACCTGCTGGCAGGCATTTTTGGCGGGTCGATCACCTCACTACTGGCAGCATTGCCGCTTGCCTGGATCCAGACGCTGGCGGGGCTGGCACTGTTGGGGACGATTGGCGGCAGCTTATTTCAGGCGCTGGCACATGAGAAAGAAAGAGATGCCGCGGTGGTCACCTTTCTGGTGACGGCAAGTGGCGTCACCCTGCTGGGCGTGGGTTCGGCGTTTTGGGGACTGGTGGCGGGCGGTATCTGCTCTATCGCCCTGTCACGGACGCGACGCGCGTAGTTGTGAGGGCGTGATGCCATAAACTGCCCGGAAGCGGTTACTAAAGTGACTGGGCGAGCTGAAACCGCAGGCCATGGCTATCGCGGTCAGGGACGCTTCACTATTCAGCAAGCGGGTTTTGGCCTGCGCCATTCGCCGTTGCATTACATACTGATGCGGCGCCTGCCCCATCGATTGCCTGAACATACGCGCAAAATGGTATTCGCTTAACGCGGCTTGTTCGGCCAAATCCGCCAGTAAAAGGGGGTGTGACAGATGGGCTTCAATCCAGTCCACCACGTGACGCAGCACCGCCGGTGCCAGGCCCCCTCTCACCGTGGGTAACTGCCACTGAACGTTGCTGTAATGTTGAATCAAGTGGGTTAAGAGTAGCGTTGAAGCGGTGCTGAAGGTCAGCTGGTTGGCTTTTTGATGCCAGTCACTGCCGAGCAAAAACTGACGGTACAGCAAGGTGATTCGCTCATCCTGGGCGAAGGTCTTTTCATCCAGCGCAAAGGAGGCGGGGCTACGATCCCAGATACGCTCGCCAATCTCACGTAAGTGAGTGTCGGTGCAATATAAGTGCACAAAAGAGAGATCGTCGCGGATATCCCAACTGGATTCACTCTCCTGCGGGAGCAGGCAAAACCGATCCGGCCCACCGCCGTTCTTCCAGCCCGATGCGGTTTTATGGTAGCTCTCATAGCCGTCTGCCACATACAGGCTCAACGTGTGGTGATCGCAATACTGGGTGATGTTATCGCGCTTATTTGACCAGGCCGCCAGCTGGATGCCCGAATGCAATGCCACTGAGTCATGCAGAACAGCATTGTGATGCTTGAGGTTTTCAAAGGCCTGATAGGTCGGTTGCATAACGGCGCGTAACAAATAAGTAACCAGAATCCCAGTCTATGAATTACCACACCGCGATGCCAGCCTTTCCCTAAAAAAGCGCAAGAATTTGCAAGTCGCTGTGGGCTTTATGCAAGCACCAACGGCTGATTGCCGTGACACTTAGGGCTGGTCTGGCACAACAGGAATAACAATGAACGCTTTTTTATATTGTCTGGTGGTGGTGATTTGGGGAACGACGTGGATTGCGATATTTTTACAACAAGGGTCGGTGCCGGCACCGGTGTCCATTTTCTGGCGCTTCGCACTGGCGACGACCACCATTATGCTGGTGCTGATTGCCCTGCGACGGTTGCGTAAACTGGCGCTGCGGGATCATCTCTTCTGCCTGCTACAGGGCTGTTGCGTATTCGGCTTTAACTTTCTCTGTTTTTACACGGCAGCGGCGTGGATCAATACCGGGCTGGAGTCAGTCATTTTTTCCATGGCGGTGCTGTTCAACGCCGTAAACAGTTTCCTGTTTTTCGGTCAAAAACCCCCTGCCCGTTTTTACCCTGCCGCAGCGCTCGGGCTTATTGGCATTGTGACGCTGTTCTGGGACGATCTGCGGGCCAGTGGCATCAGCACTTCACTGCTGATGGGCATCGGCCTGTCGATTCTGGGCACCTTTGGTTTCTCGCTGGGTAACATGTTGAGCATGCGCCATCAGCGCAAAGGGCTCGAAACCATGACCACCAACGCCTGGGCGATGCTGTATGGCACTATCATCATGGGATGCATTGCGCTGGTGCGCGGTGACAGTTTCGCGCTTGAGTGGACGTTCAGCTATATGGGGGCGCTGGTCTACCTGGCTATTTTTGGTTCGGTGGTTGCCTTCGGTGCTTACTTCACCCTGGTGGGACGCATCGGTGCCAGCAATGCCGCCTACAGCACCCTGCTGTTTCCCCTGGTTGCGCTGAGTTTTTCCACCGTTTACGAAGGCTATGTCTGGCACAGTAACAGTATTATTGGGCTGGTGTTAATTCTGACCGGGAATCTGGTGATGTTCGCCAAACCGGGGAATATATTGCTACGCCGACGGGTAGCCTAAAGAATAGCGCCATCCTTGCGGATGGCGCAAAAATCATTTCTGTTTCACTTCAAACATTTTTGCATCCAGGACCATATCATCAATCACGTTTTTCAGCGTATCGACGGTCATCGGTGCATTTTCATTACTCAAATTTTTCCCTTCAGCCTGACGAACCACCTTAACAACCGGTTTATTGGTCTGGGCGTCAATCAGTTCGCCTTCGAAGAAGAGATGGGTTTCCATCGTACGATGCCCGGTTGCCGCCTGCGTACCCGCAACCACCATCATCACCGGCAGCACTTCATAGAATTGCATTCCTTCTTTACTGCGATCAACACCGGTAATCGCCCCGCGGAAAATCAGGCTATGCGCCCCCGGAGAGGTGACCAGCGGCTTGCGTTGCGCCGCGGCAGCTTTCAGTTTGCTGTTGGTATAGGTCAGAATGCCATCAAGGGTTTGCTGAGAGACCTGCGCTGTCGGTTTCGGTACCGGGTAATAGGTGACCGGATGATAAACAATACTGTCGTATTTACTTTCGTCAAACGATGGGTCAACCCAACGTAATACCGGTTTACCGTTGGCGGAGGTGGTTTGCTGTAAACCTGAATAATCCTTTAAGAAACCGGAGTATTGTTCCGGCTGAGTCACTTTTGACGCGCAGCCTGCTAGCGCAAGCAGCCCGGTAAGCACTGCCACTTTAAATACAGTACGCATGGAAGGTCCTTTTTGTGTGTGTAGATGCCATAAATGTTATAGCAAACAGCCGGGTACAATGCTGCTCAAAAAAAGGGACGCTTCTCAACTTTCAGAAAATTAATATATTTACCTGGTGTATCGTTCCGCATAAATAATGCCGATGCCCAGAGGGACACCGGCATTAACCGGTTATTTATTGATATCTACCTGATAGAAAATATGTTTACCAAAGGGATCGACTTCATATCCGGTGACTTCTTTGCGCACCGGTTCGAAAATTGTGGAATGCGCGATCATGACCGCTGGCATTTCGTCATGCATCATCTGCTGTGCCTGTTTATATAACGTCACGCGCTTGTCATGATCGGTAATGGCTTTCGCCTCAGTGATAATCTTATCGAAGGCCTGATTACACCATTTTGCCGAGTTTGATCCCCCGTCCGCCGACTGACAGGTAAACAGCGGCCCAAAGAAGTTATCCGGATCGCCGGTCGCCGTGGTCCAGCCCATTAACGCTGCCTGATGCTCACCGCTTTTCACACGTTTTAAATATTCACCCCATTCATAGGTGACGACTTTAGCGTTCACACCGACTTTCGCCCAGTCAGCCTGAATCATCTCCGCCATGCGTTTAGCGTTGGGGTTATACGGGCGCTGGACCGGCATGGCCCATAAATCAATCGTTGTGCCTTCGGGTAAGCCTGCTTCTTTTAGCAGGGCTTTCGCTTTTTCCGGATCGTATGCGTAGTCCTGTAGTTCACTGTCAGCACTCCAGACGCCCGGCGGCAGCAGGTTTTTCGCGGCGGTACCCGTGCCCTGGAAGACTGCGTTGATGATGGCAGGTTTATTGATGGCCAGCGCCAGCGCCTGGCGAACTTTGACGTTATCCAACGGCGCTTTTTGCGTATTGAAGGCGAGGAAACCGGTATTCAGCCCGGCTTTGCTCATAAGCTGAATGTCTTTGTTCTCTTTAAGACGCGGCAAATCCGCCGGGTTCGGGAATGGCATGACCTGACATTCGTTTTTTTCGAGCTTCGCGACGCGCACGGACGCATCCGGGGTAATGCTGAACACGAGACGGTCAATCTTCGCTTTTCCCTGCCAGTACTCCGGGAAGGCGGTAAAGAGAATGCGTGAATCTTTCTGGTATTGTGCCAGCTTAAACGGCCCGGTGCCGACAGGTTCCATATCGACCTTTTCCGGCGTTCCGGCTTTCAGCATTGCATCAGCGTATTCAGCCGACAAAATCGAAGCGAAGTACCAGGCCAGATCCGGCACAAATGGCGCTTCCGGGTGAGCCAACGTGAAACGGACGGTATTGTCGTCCACTTTATCGATGGCGGTGATGAGTTTACCGAACTCAAGGCTTTCAAAGTTGGAGTAATTGCCGTTAGAGACATTGTGGTAAGGATGTTTGGGATCTTTCTGGCGCATGAACGAGAAGATAACGTCATCAGCATTAAAATCTCGCGTGGGCGTGAAGAATTTATTGCTCTGGAATTTGACGCCCTTACGCAAATGGAAGGTATAGACCTTACCGTCTTCGCTGACATCCCAGCTTTCAGCAAGGCTGGGCTGTAATTCCGTGGTGCCCGCTTTAAAATCGACGAGGCGATTGTAAACCGGCACTGCACTGGCATCCACGCTGGTGCCCGAGGTATAAAGCTGCGGATTGAAATTTTCCGGGCTTCCTTCTGAGCAGTACACCAGCGTTTTCGCCGCTACAGAGGAACTCACCGCCAATGCCAATAAGGCCAATGCAACTGTTGTCTGTTTGCGAGTCATAGGTTTTCCTGTCGTTTTACTGTCCATGAGCCAAATAGTGCTTGTCGTTTTCCCTTCCATAAATAACATTAAAGTAATATTGCAAGCACCTGATAAGTCAAATAAAGAAGGATTCACTATGACATCGCCGCTCTCCAGTCAATTAACGCAACGCTTCTTTCGCTACCTTGCCATCAGCAGTCAAAGCGATGCAGGGGCCACCACCTTGCCCACGACATCAGGTCAGTTCGACATGGCGCGTACCCTGGCGCAAGAGCTTCAGGCACTGGGGTTAGAGGATATTGTGCTGGATGAACACGCGACCGTAACGGCGGTAAAACGCGGCAATGTTGCCGGTGCGCCGCGCGTCGGATTTATTACCCATATCGATACGGTAGACGTCGGGTTATCACCGGATATTCATCCACAAATTTTACGTTTTGAAGGCGATGATCTCTGCCTTAACCCGGAGAAAGCGATCTGGCTACGCGTCGACGAGCACCCGGAAATTTTGGCCTACCCCGGAGAAGAGATAATTTTTAGCGACGGCACCAGCGTGCTTGGCGCAGATAACAAAGCTGCGGTCACGGTGGTAATGCAACTGCTTGAAAACCTGACGGCGGACGATAAGCACGGGGATATCGTCGTGGCATTTGTGCCGGATGAAGAAGTGGGTTTACGTGGGGCAAAGGCGCTGGATCTGAAGCGCTTTGAGGTGGATTTTGCCTGGACTATCGACTGCTGCGAAAAGGGCGAAATCGTCTTTGAAAACTTCAATGCCGCCTCTGCCACTCTCCATTTTACTGGCGTGACGGCACATCCGATGTCCGCAAAAGGCGTGCTGGTGAATCCGCTGCTGATGGCAATGGATTACATTAACCATTTTGACAGAGCACAGACGCCGGAAAACACCGAAGGTCGTGAAGGGTATATCTGGTTCAACGGCATGGAAGCCGTACAAGGCCACGCACGCCTCAGCGCCAGCATCCGTGATTTTGACCTGGCAAGCTTTGAGCGGCGTAAAACTGAAATGCGCGATGTCGCGCAGAAGATTGCAGCACAGTATCCGACGGGTAGCGTGTCGATCGATATCAGCGACATCTACAGCAACATCAGCAATGCCATTGGCGAAGACCGCCGCGCGGTCGACCTGCTGTTTGAGGCAATGGAATCGCTGGGCATCACCCCTAAACCCACACCGATGCGCGGTGGAACCGACGGTGCCGCGCTTTCAGCCAAAGGTCTGTTGACCCCAAACTTCTTCACCGGCGCGCACAATTTCCACTCGCCGTTCGAATTTCTTCCCGTGAAGTCGTTTGAGGCTTCCTATGAGGTTGCCCGCCAGTTGTGCCTGCTGGCTGCCCGTTAAGCTTTACGTGCCAGTAAGGTGGCAAAACGCAGTTTGATGCGATTGCCGTTGGCGTCGGTGCGGTGTAGCTCACCGACGTCTTCGTTATATTTCTCGATTTGCCAACCGGCGTAGTACTCGCGCAGTTCGTTCTCTTTAAAGGCAAACGGGAACCCGACGGTACAGGGGAAATCTGCGGTATCCATCGCCGCCACAATCAGGTTATACCCGCCCGGTTTAGTGCAGCGCTGCATGTTGGCAATCAGGCCCGGAATGGTTTTTGCTTCCAGGAACATCAGCACTACGGTCGAGAGAATAAAATCGTATTCCCCCTCAAAACTCAGCGTGTTCAGGTCCATCACATCGGCTTCCAGTTGCGTGAGTCCTTCCGCCTTCCGTATCCGCTCAATATTGTCGATGCTCATGGGATTTTTGTCCCACGCCGTAACTTCATAACCATTAGCAGCCAGGAAAAGGCTGTTGCGGCCGTTCCCGCAGCCTAAATCCAGCGTTTTGCCGGGCGCGACGAATCTCACCGCATTCACGACATCTGAATGGGTACGCGTTAAGCCATATTTTTCAGTGAAATAATTGTCATCAAACTGGGTCATGGTGGGTCCTTTCTTGCCCGTTAAAAAGGGCTTAAGTTTATAAGTTGCATTTTAAATGAATTTTATTGGTTTTCTTATTGAATAGCCAGTATCGCAAAGTTTGCTACGTTTATCGTTGGGAATTAAAGGAAGCGAATGATGAAAAAATACCGACTCAGTGATGAGCGCCGTGCATTCAGCTATCAGCTTAGCGGCGAAAAGCAGACCGTAACCTTACGCCAGATCGTTGCCGAAGTGGATTTTAGTGATGTTACCGCCGGGACAATGGGCGGCTGGGTGGATGATGAAAGCGTCTTATCGCAAACCGGTGACTGCTGGATTTATGACGTTAACAGCATGGTTTTTGCGGGCAGCCGTATCCGCGATGACGCCCGCATCACACAGCCCTGTGTGATTTGCCACGACGTCATCATTGAACATCATGCCTGGGTAGACGGTGCGCAGATCAGCCATGGTGCCGTAATAAGTGACAACGTCATTGTTCAACTTGCCACTGTACGTGGCCATTGTCATCTCTTCGGTGATGCGCGCATTCTGCATGGGTGTGAAATCATCGCCGCTAAAGGATTAACGCCCGACAACGAACAAATCCTGCAAATTTATGACCGGGCAACCCTGACCCGCAGTCGCGTTGTGCATCAGGCGCAGGTGTATGGCGATGCGATACTGCATTACGCCTTTGTGGAGCACCGTGCCGAAATCTTTGATTTCGCCATTCTTGAAGGTAATGAGCTGAACGATGTCTGGGTGTGCGATTGTGCCAAAGTTTACGGAAGCGCAAGAGTCATGGCAGGTCGGGAAGAGGATGCCATCCCCACTCTACGCTACAGCGCCCAGGTGGCAGAACATGCGCAGGTGGAGGGCAATGTTGTTCTCAAGCATCACGTGCTGGTCGGTGGCCATGCCAGGCTGGCAGGCGGCCCCATACTGCTGGATGAAGATGTGGTCATTCAGGGAAATGCGCAAATTCGTGGCAATGTGATTCTCGAACATCATATTGAAGTGACTGATGACGCTTGCATTGTGGCGCTGGAAGGTGACACGATTTTGTTACGCGGAAGAAAGGTGATAAACGGCGCGCAGCACATCACCCGCACGCCGGTTGCTGGTCTATTTTGATGGGGGAGTGACAATGCGGCCATAAATATTCTGGTCGTGATACTCACCGTTCAAAAATTCTGCCTGCCGCAGACAGCCCTCAAGTATGAAGCCGTTACGCAGCGCAACCCGGTTGCTGGCGATATTCGCCGCCCGGCACTTAATCACAAAACGTCGAACGTCGCCACGTTGGGCATAAAACGCAATAAACGCCTGTAACGACGCTGACAGGATCCCCTGCCCCTGACAATCCTGATCAAGCCAGTAGCCGATGTAACCGGTTTTATTCGTCGGCTCAATGGAGTTAAAGGAGAGCACGCCGACCAGGACGTTGTCTTTGAGGATAACAAACATTTTGGCGTAGCCACGCTGATGCAGCAGCATGTTGCTCTGCGCGGTCTGGCGGCTCTGCTCTACGGAGGTCACGTACTGAGGCCAATCAAGAAAATGCTGAAGCCACTCTTTATTCTTGATAATCAATTGGTGCAGATCGTGAACAAAACGTTCGTCGATAGCCTGTAACTCAATATGCTCGTCGACCACGATTAAACTGTCGGTCAGTGTCATTAACTCTCCGTGGATCAGCCCCTCCCTTATTCAAGGGAGGGGAAAGGTTTAGCGCATAATACGATCGTCGACGTAATTGCGCTTGTCCGCCGCCGGCGGGAAGTAGTGATAAAGCCAGGTTTCGCTGATCGCTTCACCCTGACAGCGCAGGAACATCCGCATATCCACCGTGTCGGTAGAATCAGAGGTCGGGTACCAGTCAAACTGGATGCGATAACCGTCAAACGGCTCTACGTAAAGGATCTCAATCTGCTTCGCTTCGCCGCTTGAGAGGGTTATGACCGGCTCAATCCCGCGCGGCGCCGCCCCTTTCAGATCGCCGCCAACGAAATCGATGGCGAAGCGGCGCGCCCATTTCTGCGGATAATGTTCGCCCGGCGCCCATCCTTCCGGGAACCCACCCATGCCGGTACGGGTCGCATAAACCCGGGACAACGGTGAACGAACCGGCGGCATTGCGCTCCAGTATAAACGGTACTGGAAGGTTAAATCGTCGCCTGCCTTTATCGGTTTTTCCGGCTGCCAGAAGCAGACAATATTATCCAGCGTCTCGCCGGTCGTCGGGATTTCCATCAGCCCGACGGCACCTTTGCCCCATTTGTTACGGGGTTCCACCCACAGGCTCGGGCGCTTGTTGTACCAGCCCATGATGTCCTGGTAGTGGGTGAAATCACGGTCAAGCTGCAGCAGGCCAAAGCCTTTCGGGTTGTTGTCCTGATAGGCATTAAACTGCAACTTCTGCGGGTTATTCAGCGGGCGACAAATCCACTCGCCATTGCCGCGCCACATCGCCAGACGATCCGAGTCGTGGATCTGCGGGTGGATCGTGTCACAGACACGCCGCTCGTTATTGCCACAGCTGAACATACTGGTCATTGGGGCAATACCCAGCTGTTTGATGTCTTTGCGGGCGTAGAGGTGGTTATCCACCTCCATAATCACCTGGCTCTTCTCGCAGTGAATGACAAATTTGTACGCCCCGGTCAGGCTCGGGCTGTCCAGCAGCGTGTAGACCGTGAAGGTGGTGTCCGTATCCTTCGCCGTTTCAAACCAGAAAGAGGTAAAATCCGGGAACTCTTCAGGCGTGTCAGTGAAGGTGTCGATCGCCACGCCACGGGCAGAAAGGCCATACTGATAGGTGCTGTCTACGGCGCGGAAGTAGCTGGCTCCCAGGAAAGAGACGATGTCGCGACGCGCAAGCTCAGGGGCTTTAAACGCACGGAAACCGGCGAAGCCAAGATCGCTTTGCCCTTCGAGTTGCTTCGTATCCACACCCGCATCGTGATAATTAAATAACTCCGGGCGGAAGTGAATTTCACGTGCCTGGTGGCTGGCCGGGTCCAGAGAGAACATCCGCACGCGACGACGGAAGCCCATCCCCACATGGAAAAATTGCACATCCAGTTGACGCCCTTCGACATTGTTCCACAGCGAATGTGCTGCATCGTACTGGATGCTGTTATAAGCCTGCGGCGTCAGGTTCGCGAGGGTATCCGGCAGCGGACGTGGTGCCCCGCCCCAGGGCTGCTGCGCCAGATCATGTGCCATGGACTGCAACACGGAAAAATCGAAACGACGACTCTGACCATCGGCAATACCAGAATCGGCTGCAAAGGCAGCGCGCGAAAAGAGTGAGGCAACGCCGGTTGTTCCGCACGCTGCAGCCAGCGCCATTGATGCTTTAATAAAACGTCTGCGATTCATGCCCTGGAAGATATCCTTTTGGTCGTGAGATAACATTTCGCGCAACAGCGAAACAGCGACAAAACCTGAACTTTTATGAGCGCCCACTGTAGACAAATTCGGTTAAGAATCCAATTGTTGGGCGTCGATAATCTGCACAAAGTGGGAAATATTTTTGTCGATGGGAAGAGGCTGAATCGAAGGTAAAGTTAGGTATAAAAAGACCCCAACCGGACATCGAACGGCAGGGGTCACAAAATTAAGGCCTGTTATTTTGCGCTGACACTTACATCAATACCGGGGAAATACTTCTCCGCCAGGGTCTTGATGGTGCCATCAGCACGTACTTTATCAATCGCCGCATCAAGCTGCTTTTTGGTTGCCTCATCACCTTTACGCAGCCCAAAACCAATCCCGCTGCCGAGGATGGTATCGTCAGAGACCGGTTTGCCAATAAAGCCAAACCCTTTGCCCTGCGGCTTGCTGAGGAAACCTGCCTGCCCCGCAGCAGACATCACCAGTGAGGCATCAATACGGCCATTAAGCAGGTCGCTCCATGCCATATTCTGATCTTTATACGACACCACGGTGACACCGTGTTTTTCCCAGTGCTCTTTTGCATATGTTTCCTGAATAGAGCCCTGTAATACCCCGATTGTTTTGCCTTTCAGCCCTTCCGCAGTCGCCTCCATGCCGTCACCGGCTTTGCCCACAAGCTGAGACGGGATACGGTAGATGGGTTGCGTAAAATCGATGCTTTCACGCCGTTTTTCGGTGATATTCATCGCCGAGTTGATGGCATCATATTTTTTGGCTGTCAGCCCCGGAATCAGGGCATCGAATGACGTCTCTACCCAGCTACATTTGAGCTCGGCGGCTTTACAAATGGCATTCCCGAGGTCGATATCAAAACCTTCAAGCTCACCGGACGCATTGCGGCTTTCAAACGGGGGATACTCCGCCTCCAGACCATAACGCAGTTGCGTGGCGGCGAAGGATGATAATGAGCAAAGCATGCCCATGCCCAGACAGAGTGCTTTCAGTTTCACAATAAACGCTCCTTAGCGTGGCTTAACACGACACAGGGCCTGCGCGCCTGCTCTTAAAGTGGCCTCATCTTTGGCAAAAGAGAGACGTATCAATTTGTTATCAGTGCCATCGGTATAAAACGCCGACAACGGAATGGTGGCCACGCCGTAATCAGTGATCAGTCTTTTCACCATCTCGCTGTCGCATTCATCGCTGAAATGGCTGTAATCCGCCAACAGGAAGAACGAGCCTGCACTAGGTAACAAGCGGAACGGAGAGTCCGCTAGCAGGGTTTGCATGACATCGCGCTTACGTTGGTAAAACGCGGCCAGCGACAGCCAGGTCTGGGCATCATTCATGTGCTCTGCAAAAGCGTACTGCATCGGCGTATCCGCGGAAAACATTAAAAACTGATGGACCTTAACGATCTCATCCATCAGCGCTGCAGGGGCGACGCAGTAGCCCACGCGCCAGCCGGTGACGTGATAGGTCTTACCAAAAGAGGAGACAATCACGCTGCGTTCGGCAAGCTGCGGGTGGGTTGCCATGCCATGATGGGGCTGCCCGTCAAACACCACATGCTCATACACTTCATCGGACAAAATCACGATGTCTGTGTGACGGGTGATTTGCGCCAGTTGGGCTAAGTCACTGGCGGAGAAGACCTGCCCACTCGGGTTGTGCGGCGTATTGATGATGATCATACGCGTGCGCGGGGTAATGGCTGCACGGACTTCATCCCAGTTAACGGCAAAGTCCGGTACCGTCAGCTTGATGGCTACCGGGGTTGCCCCCTGTAACCTCACAATGGGGGCATAGCTGTCAAAGGAGGGTTCGAAATAGATGACTTCGTCACCGGGGTGCACCAGGCCGCCTATCGCCGAATAGAGTCCCTGGCTGGCGCTGGCGGTCACCAGCACTTCGTTATCCACGTCATAGTCGGCACCGTAAAGTTCAGCGATTTTCTGCGCAATCTTCACTTTAAGCGGACGCAGGCCGGTCATGGGCGCGTACTGATTATGATCGGCCTCCATGGCGCGCGTCACGGCAGCAACCAGCTGCGGATCGCAGGGGAAATTGGGGGCACCCTGAGAAAGGTTGATGGCATTATGTTGTGCGGAAAGTTGCCCAATTACGGTAAAGATAGTGGTGCCTACATCAGGTAATTTGGAACGCGAGGTCACCGGGGTACGCAAAGTCATGCTTTTTCCTTTCTCGATAAAAGTGCATAACCATTCAAACCAAAAGTCCATTGAGTGGACAAGCGAATTGTTGTCATAATAGCCATGACGAAAACGCATACCGGAGCCAGCATGTCCCCTCGCACCCTGCCCCTGAACGCTATTGATGCCTTTCTGGTTACCGCCAGACACCTGAATCTGACCCATGCTGCGAAGGAGCTCTGTCTGACTCAGGGTGCAGTAAGCCGTAAGATTGCCAGTCTTGAAGCCTGGTTTGGTTTTTCGTTATTTGAACGTCATGCCCGTGGGCTGCGGTTATCGCCACAGGGCAGTGCGCTGCTACCCGAACTGCGATCTGCCTTTGAGCATTTGCTGACCGTTGCCGGCCAGGCACGAGCGCAACAAACGGTCGTGCGCCTGAAAGCCCCCACCTGTGCGATGCGCTGGCTGGTGCCCCGCCTGCTTCATCTGGAGCGGGCGTTCCCGGAGGTTGAAATCGCGCTGACCACAACCACCGATCACGGCGTCAATTTTAAAACCGAGCCCTTTGACGCTGCCATCGTCTTTGGTACCCATTTCAGCGCCGGCGATCTGCTCTTTGATGAAGCCCTGACGCCGGTCATCGGCAGCATGTTTGCCGGAACCACATCGTTCGATGGTGTCACTCTCCTGCACCCCACCCGGGACAAGACTGACTGGTCCTTGTGGCTGGCAAAACAGGATGAGGTGCAGTTTGTTATGAAAAAAAATCAACACTTCGACACCATGGATTTAGCGATAACCGCCGCGATTCAGGGGCTGGGGATGGCAATGGCTGACGAGACGCTGGTGGCGGAGGATATCCGCGCAGGACGGCTACTCAGGCCGTGGCAACAGAGCGTAAAAACAGGCGCGAGCTACCGCCTGGTGATGCGGGAATCAGGCCACAATGCCGCCGTGCTGGCAGCATTTCGTCGCGGCCTGCTCACGCCTTAGTCGAGCTTCACATGGTGGCGCATGACCCGTTTGAAGAGGCTCAGACGCGCCCGCATGAAACGATTAACCATGCGAAATCCTGCATGTTTATTCAGTCCTATGCGCAGCAATCTGTCGTTACCCCGGATGCTGGCTTGCCACGGCACCGGCCCGTCAAGGCATGGGGAAGGGTTGCTGGCCTGATGCGCAAAACGCACCCAGTAATCGGCCACCTGGGCGGCAAATGCCCTGTCCCGCTCGTTTACATACTGTCGCGCAGGTTCTGTTAACAGCAGGTTGTCGAACACATAGGGCACCTCATTGCCGTGCCAGGCGCCGTTGATATAGGTGTCGTGCTCAGCCTCGGCCACATAATCGAACCAGTATCGCCAGCACGGTTGCCCGACACGCTGCTGCGCCTGCATCACGACCAGACCTAAGGTCGTAAACGCCATATCGCGACACACCTGCCGCCCCAGTTCAAGATCCCCTTTCACACCACGATAAAGCAGTTTGATGATGCCGAGCCCCAGCCGCTGTTCCCGACGCAGCTTGTCTACCTCTCCGGCGAGATCGACACCGAACTCCGCCATCACACTGGCTTCATCGCTGTTTGATCCGACGATCACCGGCATAGCGTGCTGACGACCCGCGAAAAAGACCTCCATCATCGGCTCCGGCAATACGCGATCGCCTGCGATCGGCGCAGGCGCAATTTTCAGCGGCGAGCCGAGCGGCCAGAACGCCTCGGCGGGAAGAGAACGCAGCTCCTCCGCCGTGGCATTCTCCAGACCCAGATGGCGGCCTGTGGCGACCCCTTTTTCCAGCGCCGTGGCCAGCGGCGTATCCGGCAGCGTGTAGCTGCTCTGAATAATGCCTTTATGAAACAAACCTTTTGCCAACGGTGACGCCATCAGGGACATCACGCTACGTCCGCCCGCCGATTCACCAAACAGCGTCACGTTACCGGCATCACCGCCAAAGGCGGCAATATTGTCCTGCACCCACTGCAGGGCCGCAATCTGGTCCAGCAGACCAAAATTGCAGACCGCATCGCCCTCTTCACCTTGCAGCGCGGGATGGGCGAAGAAACCCAAATGACCGAGGCGGTAATTGAACGTCACCACAACCACGTTGCGTCCGGCCAGCGCTTTACCGTCATAGGGCGGCAGGTCGCCTGCCCCCATGGTAAATGCCCCTCCGTGGATCCATACCATTACCGGTAGCGGCCCGGTGCGGTTTATGGGGGACCAGATATTCAGATAAAGACAATCTTCCGATAAGCGGCCGGGATCGCCGCCCGCAAGTTGCGTACAAATCTCGCGGTTCTGCCAGCTTGAGGCGCCAAAGGTGTCGGCAACGCGAATCCCCGTCCAGGCTTCAGCCCGTTGAGGTGAGCGCCAGCGCAATGCGCCGACGGGTGGCCTGGCATAAGGCAGGCCACGCCAGACGTAACAGCCGCCGTCAGTGACACCCACAACAGTGCCCTGACGGGTTTCGGCGAGTGGCGCGCAAGGGTTTTCCATAACAACATCCTGTTGATGAACACCTGAGCAGAGTACCGTTTTTACAACAGACCGCAACGTCGTTTGCTCCGCTCCTCAGCCTGTTGGTACAGCACGAACTCGTCCAGCACCTCACACCCCAGCGCGGTCTCGAATTGCGTTTTACTGGCGTTGCCGTGGTTTCGCGGCTGGGTTTCATTGCCCAGGTTCGACTGGAAAATACCGGCCGCACTCACCGGGAGAAAATCTTCATAGATAATGGGCTGCGCGCTTACCCAACCGCGTTCAATCAGCGGCTGGGGATCATCACCCGGACGAATCGCATGACGATGAGCTTCACCGGCAGGCGTCAGACGGTAACGAAACCAGGCCAGCTGCTGGTGGCGCAACAGCATTTCGCTGTCCGGGAAAGGTTTAAATACCGCCTGTAAATGATGTTGATGCGTCAGATTGTCTTTACCGGTTCCGGCCTCTGCCAGCAGCCTGTCGTACAAGGCACGTCCTTTTGGCGTCAGCGCAATGCCGCGCTGCTCAATCTCGCCAAAGCGTGCGGTATGGGTTCCGGTATGTTCACCTTTGAACTGCACCGGTTCATCCAGCGCTTTAAAGCTGGTCTGGCGCAGCAGTATGGGCACGTCACGACGCGGCGGGCCCTCAATCAGAATTTTAGGTTCAATGCCATACTCTGCCATCAGCGACTGCACCCGATCGATATCCAGCGTTCGCGGCGTCAGATGATTGATGTGACAGCCAGGGAAACAGACCACGTCCGCGACCAGACGATGCTCATTGTGCAACGCATGATACGTCTCTTCATCCACCGTGGCCTGCCGATGCCAACGGAAGGTTTCCAGTGCTTCACGCACAAAATCCGCAGCCTGTTGCTCGTTAAACGCCCCCTCCCGCTCCCACAACGCAATCAGCGCGCGGCAGGCCGGGGTGAAGATATCCCGTTTGCGCAAAATAGCCGCAGCTCTCTCCCTGAGCGGTTCGTCCGCAATCAGTTCAAGGCGCAACAGAGAGGTAAAAATGCGGAACGGATTACGCGCCAGCGCAGCGTCATCAACGGGCCGAAAGGCGGTTGAGTGGACCGGCACGCCGGCCTGTGAAAGATCGTAATAACTGACCGGAAACATCCCCATGATGGCGAACATCCTTCGCAACGTGGCAAGCTCTTCTGCGGTGCCCACCCTAATCGCTCCGTGACGTTCCACGTTCAGTCGCGCCAGTTCGTCGGCGTTGACAAGTTGTTCGTGCAGGCGAGGATTATTCTCCAGTACGGATAAATTCACGTCGGCTACCAGCTCCAGTAATGTGCCGTACTGGGGCACCTCCTGTTGGTACATCGCCGACATTGCCTGTGAAAAGTGTTCCCGAATATCATCAGCCGTGATGGGGTTCGCCATGTTGTTTTACCTCCGGTGTTTGTTACCTGGAGTGTAGGAAGCCCCTGGAGGCCCGTGAGGGAGAATTTACAAACTGTGATCGCGGCATTAATCAAAAAATGCCGTTATTCCGTGAAGTTGCATAACCAAAGATTATGAATAGACCCCTGAAAAGATGCGGGTAAGGTCACACTGCATACAAAATGTGTTTGTAACTTAAGAAGATTAAATGTTAAAAATATTTTGCTATCAAGTTATCAAAATTAAACAACTTTACTTGTCACAGGCATCGCTTCGTTTTAGATCATCTTATGGAAAAAAACGGTCTGTTCTCTCAGCGCATCCGCTTGCGCCATCTGCATACATTTGTCGCCGTCGCCCAGCAAGGTACCTTGGGGCGTGCGGCTGAAACCCTTAAGCTCAGTCAACCGGCGTTGTCCAAGACACTGAATGAACTGGAACAACTCACCGGCACCCGTCTTCTTGACCGTGGGCGTCTGGGGGCGCAACTGACGCTTGTCGGCGAGCAGTTTCTGACCCATGCCATTCGGGTACTTGACGCGCTTAATACCGCTGGCCAGTCCCTTAACTATCAGCCAGAGCAAAACAATGCGGTGATTCGGATTGGCGCCCTGCCCACTGCCGCGCTGGGCATTTTGCCGGAGGTCATCGGCCAGGTGCATAAACAGCAACCCGATCTCAACCTTCAGGTCGCGACTACCAATAATCCTATGCTGCTGGCCGGACTGAAATCCGGTGAACTGGACGTGGGTATCGGTCGAATGTCAGACCCGGAAATGATGAGCGGGCTGACCTACGAGATGCTGTTCCTGGAGTCGCTCAAGCTGGTGGTCCGCCCGGATCACCCGTTATTACAGACCACGATTACCCTGAGCCGGGTGCTGGAGTGGCCTGTCGTGGTGCTCCCCACCGGTACCGTGCCGCGCCAGAACGCCGAAGAGTTACTGCACAGTCATGGGTGCACGATGCCGGCTGGATGCATCGAGACCCTCTCCGCTTCGCTTTCCCGCCAGCTTACTGCAAATTTTGATTACGTCTGGTTTGTGCCCTCCGGGGCCGTGAAAAACGATCTCCGTCAGGGCTCACTGGTCGCCCTGCCGATTGTGCCTGCCGGTGTGGGCGACCCCATTGGTATTATTACCCGCGTCGATGCGCCGCTCTCTGCGGGTGTGCAATCGCTGATTAACGCCATTCGTAAAACCGTGCCGGATTGATCTCCGGCTGCGCTTTTGCGCAACAGGTAAGTAATGTGTTAATCGTGTGATAAATGTTGGTTATTGATAAACGGTTGTTGTTAAGAAGCGTACACTTAACGGTAAGCCATCCGTTGTTCGGAAAACCACATGAAATTCAAAACCGCCATTAAACCCTACCACGCCGCTGCCGGTGGTCTGGGGTCACTGGAAGCCACCACGCGTTTCGTCCTCGACAGCAAAAATGCCCTCAAAAACATGCGCAACCTGATGCGCATGAATAAAGCACGCGGCTTCGACTGCCCCGGTTGCGCCTGGGGAGACGATAATAAAAGTACCTTCAGCTTCTGTGAAAACGGCGCGAAAGCCGTGACCTGGGAAGCCACTCGCCGCCAGATCGGTGCCGAATTCTTTGCGCAACACAGCGTTGAAGCCCTGAATCGGCAGAGTGATTATTTCCTCGAATACCAGGGTCGTCTGACCGAACCGCTCTGCTATAACCCGCAAACTGACCACTACGAACCGATAAGCTGGACAGAGGCGTTTGCGATGATTGCGCAACATCTTCAGGCGATGGATAACCCGAACCAGCTGGAACTTTACACCTCGGGTCGAGCCAGTAACGAATCCTCTTATCTGTATCAACTTTTTGGCCGCATGTTGGGCACCAATAATTTCCCCGACTGTTCCAATATGTGTCACGAAGCCAGCGGCGCGGGCCTTAAACGCAGTATTGGCGTGGGTAAAGGAACGATTCACCTGAACGATTTTGATAAAGCCGATGCCATTTTCGTTTTCGGGCAAAACCCGGGGACCAATCATCCACGCATGCTGCATAGTCTGCGCCATGCCGCCGATCAGGGTGCACGGATTGTGACCTTCAATACGCTACGTGAACGTGGGCTTGAGCGTTTTGCCGATCCGCAAAAACCGCTGGAGGTGGTTACCCCCATGGCCGGGGTCATTAGCACCGATTATTACCAGCCCAACCTCGGGGGTGATATGGCCGCGGTGCGCGGCATGGCAAAAGCGCTGCTGGAGACCCAGCGTCAGAAACGGGCGAACGGTGAACCCGGCATTTTCGACGAGGCATTCATTGCCGAACACACGCAGGGTATTGATGACTGGTTTGCGCAAATCGATGCCGCCGACTGGAACACCATCGAAACGCAGTCGGGTTTACGCGAGCAGCAGCTGCGCGATGCGGCGGCAGTCTGGCAGCACGCTAAACGGGTGATTATCACCTGGGCAATGGGCATCACTCAGCACAAACATTCGCTCGATACCGTGCGCGAGATCGTTAACCTGCAACTGCTCGGTGGACATCTCGGTAAGCCGGGGGCGGGCCTGTGTCCGGTGCGAGGACACAGTAATGTGCAGGGCAATCGCACAATGGGCATAGATGAAAAGCCGCCTGCCGCGCTGCTCGACAGCCTGGCGCGCCACTTTAATTTTGAACCGCCCCGTGAGCCCGGCCATCATACCGTTGAGGCGATTCAGGCTATGCTGCGTGATGAAGTCAAGGTCCTCATCGCGTTAGGCGGCAACCTCGCGGCGGCGGCACCTGACACGCCGCTGACCTGCGAAGCCCTGACCCGCTGTGGTTTAACCGTCTACATCAGCACCAAACTTAACCGCAGTCATCTGATGCCGGGTGCAGCATCGTTGATTCTGCCGACCCTTGGGCGCACGGAAGAAGATGTGCAGGCAAGCGGTCGTCAGTATGTCACCGTTGAGGACTCTTTCAGCATGGTTCATGCCTCCGAAGGCATCGGCAAACCGCTTTGCGAAATGCAGCGTTCGGAAACGGCAATTGTGGCCGGGATTGCCCATGCCACGCTGGGCAGTGAGAAGGTAGACTGGCTGGCACTGGCCGACAATTACGACCTGATTCGCGATCATATTGCCGCGACGATCCCCGGCTTCCAGAACTTTAATGTGCGTTGTGATGAGCCGGGCGGCTTCTGGCTGGGCAACAACGCCGCGGCACTGAAATTTGCAACACCATCCGGGAAAGCAGAATTCAGTCAGGCACCGCTTCCGGTTGCTGTTTGCCCGGAAGCCGACGCGCCCTTTGTCCTGCAAACCTTGCGTTCACACGATCAGTACAACACCACCATTTACGGTCTCGACGATCGCTATCGCGGTGTCTACGGTCAGCGCGACGTACTCTTTATGCACGAAGCGGATATTCAGGCACTGGGACTAAGTGATGGCGACAGAGTCGATATCACTACGCTTTCTACCGACGGTATTGAACGCCGCGTTGAAGGATTCCGTCTGGTGGCCTACGCCATTCCGCGCGGTAACCTGGCGGCTTATTACCCGGAAACTAACCCTCTGGTTCCGCTTACCCGCTTTGGTGATGGCACCGGCACGCCTACCTCAAAATCCATCCCGGTTGTTGTGACACCGTCACGCCAGGCGGATACAATGCGTATCGCCTGATTTTGCCCCGGTTCGAAGTAGAGGGATCCCCACAAAATAATACGAGCACGGACAGTCCCCTCTCCCCGTGGGAGAGGGTTAGGGTGAGGGGAAACATGCGGCTCTGAGGGTCATGCCGTTCACCTTATGTTCCTTGCTTTTCTATCGCTCCAGAACCCGTGAACGTGCCAGGGTGGTTCACCGCCACCACCCTGGCGACCCGGGCTCCCGGCCAGGAAAATCGTTGCTGGGGAGTCCTCAGCACCGTGCATGGGCCCTTCTCAAATAATGCGATATTATTTATTAACAATTGCGTTAAACAATTTAACAGTTTTATCATGCCCATGACATTCACCAAATGGTTCGCACCCTCACTGGGATAACAACCTGAATGATCGTTTTTAGACCGAAAGGTCTGCATCATAACTATTCACCCCGACAGAGGTTATCCATTTGGTTCGTGCGTATTTATCGTACCAGAGAGGGGTTTAAAGGAGATGGACATGGCATCTGGTAACACACCGCCCAGGATAATTACGCTCCTGCGGTGGCTTCTCGCCGTTCTGATGGTCGTCATCGGACTGGCTATCAGTATTCTCGGTATCAAACTTATTACCTTCGGCGGCAGCGCATACTTTACGGTGATGGGCGTCATCATGCTCATCGCCGCGCTGTTGATCGTCAGAAATAAAACCAGCGGCCTTCTGCTTTATGCGCTGGCCTTTGTTGGCACGATCGTCTGGGCGGTAGCCGATGCGGGCTGGTCATTCTGGCCGCTGTTCTCTCGCCTGTTTACTTTTGGTGTGCTGGCCTTCCTGGCCGCGGTTGTCTGGCCGTTTATGCGTGCGCAACACCAGGCGAAACCGGTAAGCAAACCTGCCTTTGGCGTCGCCGCCGTGCTGGCTGTTTTGCTGCTGGCAAGCGCGGGTGGAATGTTCCACACCTGGAACGTCATCGCCCCCACCGAGTCAGTTTCCGTTAAGCCGGTTACCCCGGCGGATAAGCAACAGGACTGGAAGCACTGGGGCAATACCACACACGGCGATCGTTTTGCTGCGCTTGATCAAATCAATAAAGACAACATCAATAAGCTCCAAGTCGCCTGGGTTGCGCACACGGGCGACATCCCGCAAAGCAACGGTTCCGGTGCCGAAGACCAGAACACCCCGCTGCAAGTTGGCGATACGCTGTTTGTCTGTACGCCTTACAGTAAAGTGCTGGCGCTGGATGTCGATTCCGGTAAAGAGAAATGGCGTTACGATGCGAAAGCCACCGCCCCTAACTGGCAGCGCTGTCGTGGTCTCGGTTATTACGAAGAGAGCCAGACGGCAATCGCACCCGCTACCGATGCCCAACCGACTGCCTGCCCGCGTCGCCTGTTCCTGCCGACCACGGACGCGCGTCTGATTGCCATTAACGCCGATACTGGTCAACCGTGTGCAGATTTTGGTGATAACGGTACCGTTGATCTGAGCATCGGTATGGGTGACATCAAACCGGGCTACTACCAGCAAACCTCCACACCGCTTGTCGCGGGGAATGTGGTGGTGGTGGGTGGCCGTGTGGCCGATAACTTCTCCACCGGCGAACCGCCGGGCGTGGTACGTGCCTATGACGTACACACCGGGAAACTGGCATGGGCCTGGGACCTGGGTAACCCTGATCTCAAAGGGCTGCCGCCGGAAGGCCAGACCTATACGCGCGGTACACCGAACGTATGGTCAGCCATGTCTTACGACGCCAGACTGAACCTTATTTATCTCCCGACCGGTAACGCGACGCCGGACTTCTTCGCAGGTGAACGCACCGCGCTTGACGATAAGTACAGCTCTTCTATCGTTGCTGTCGATGCGACCACCGGTGATGTGCGCTGGCATTTCCAGACCACCCACCATGATTTGTGGGACTTTGACCTGCCTTCTCAACCGCTGCTGTATGACCTGCCAAACGGAAAAGGCGGTACCACGCCGGTGCTGGTTCAGACCAGTAAACAGGGCATGATCTTTATGCTCAATCGTGAGACCGGCGAGCCGGTAACGAAGGTTGAAGAGCGCCCGGTTCCGGCGGGTGATGTGCAAGGCGAACGCTATTCCCCTACCCAGCCTTACTCTGTTGGCATGCCGATGATTGGCAACGAGACGCTGAAAGAGTCGGACATGTGGGGCGCCACGCCGATTGATCTGCTGGTCTGCCGTATTGCCTTTAAAGGGATGCGTCACCAGGGCGTCTACACGCCGCCAGGCCTCGATCGTTCACTGCAATTCCCGGGTTCACTGGGCGGCATGAACTGGGGCAGCGTCTCCGTTGACCCGACCAACAACCTGATGTTTGTGAACGATATGCGTCTGGGGCTGGCGAACTATATGGTTCCGCGTGCAAACGTGGCCAAAAACGCCAGCGGCATCGAGATGGGCATCGTGCCAATGGACGGTACACCCTTTGGCGCTATGCGTGAGCGTTTCCTGTCACCGATGGGCATTCCGTGTCAAAAACCGCCGTTCGGGACGATGTCCGCTATCGACCTGACCAGCGGGAAAATGGTGTGGCAGGTGCCGGTAGGAACCGTGCAGGACACGGGGCCACTGGGGATTCGCATGCACATGCCGATTCCGATTGGTATGCCGACCCTGGGCGCCTCGCTCTCTACGCAGTCCGGTCTGTTGTTCTTTGCCGGTACGCAGGATTTCTATCTGCGTGCGTTTGATACCGCCACTGGTAAAGAAATCTGGAAGGATCGTCTGCCGGTGGGCAGCCAGTCCGGCCCGATGACCTATGTCTCGCCGAAAACCGGTAAGCAGTACATCATTATTAATGCAGGCGGCGCACGTCAGTCTCCTGACCGTGGTGATTACGTCATTGCTTACGCGCTGCCCGATAGTCAGTGATAGCGAGTCAAACGTAAAAAAGGGCCGAAAGGCCCTTTTTTATTGGCTGCCAGAACAAACCTGCCATCATGACGTCCGTATCCCCCCGGTCAAATTCCTAAACGCACTGTAAAACACATCATAAATGTTATATAAATAAACGAAAATGTTAGCCTCCTGATGTCGTCTAAGGAGAGACTAATGAAATACAGTGAGTTCAGACGCTGGTTGATTCAGCAAGGGGCAACGCTAAAAAAGCATCGTTCAGGCAGCAGCCATTTCAAAGTCTTCCTGGGCAACAGGCAATCGATCTTTCCCGATCATGGTTCAAAAGAGATGAGTGAAGGATTGCGAAAATCAATCATGAAAGACTTGGGGCTTTGAGCCTCGAGGCTAGTGAGGTACTGATATGTTTAACTTCGCGGTAAAACTGACATTTGATAACCATAGTCAGAGTTGGGACGTTTCCTGTCGTGATCTGCCGTTACTTCATTCTGTCGGAAATACGATTGAAGAGGCGTTACTCGAAGCCCAGGACGGAATCATTGCAGCAATCTCATTGGAAATGGACATGCGGCGTCCGATCCCCATCGCAAGCCCACCAGAGAAAGGTGAATATCTGGTTGGCGCACCCGTATTGGTGGCGATGAAAGCGGCGTTATACAACGCCATGATCGAGACGGGCACGCGAAAAGCTGATTTAGCGCGTCGACTTGGCGTTAATCCGCCACAGGTTGATCGCCTTTTGGATGTGGAACACTCGTCAAAAGTAGAGAAGCTTGAACTGGCGCTGGCCCAGGTGGGGCGCAAAGCCCAGATTGAAATTCTTGCGGCTTAAATTCACGCCATCCCGATGAAGTAAAAAAGGGCCTTTCGGCCCTTTTTTATTGGTGGTGTCGGCGTGTTCAGAACGTTTCCCAGTTATCCCCGCCGCCAGCGGTTGCCGGGCGTTGTGGGGTAAAGGTTTTGCCCGGGGCTGATGGCTTACGCTCAATGCGCTGCGCGCTGGAGGCGTTAACCCGGAACGTCCCGACCGCTTCGGTGAGTCGCGCCGCCTGCTCTTCCAGCGAACTGGCCGCCGCCGTGGCTTCTTCCACCAGCGAGGCGTTCTGTTGCGTCACATTATCCATTTCGGTAATCGCCTGGCTCACCTGGGTAATACCCTTGCTCTGCTCGTCAGATGCCGCGGCAATTTCCAGCATGATGTCGGTGACGCGTTTGACGGCGGTCACGATCTCATCCATGGTTTCCCCTGCCGAAACGACCTCGTTCGAACCTTTACTTATCAGATTAACGGACTCACTGATCAGCGCTTCAATCTCTTTCGCCGCCTGACCACTGCGGCTCGCCAGGTTGCGTACTTCGCTTGCCACGACGGCAAATCCACGGCCTTGCTCACCGGCACGCGCCGCTTCGACCGCGGCGTTCAGCGCCAGGATGTTGGTCTGGAAAGCAATACTGTTAATGACTGCGGTTATCTCAGAAATTTTCTTCGAGCTGGAAGTAATGTTGCTCATGGTCTGCACCACGCCGTCAACAATCTCACCGCCTTTCACCGCTTTACCGGAAGCATCACGGGCCAGGCTGCTGGCATGATGCGCATTGTCTGCGTTCTGTTTCACGGTCGCGGTAAGCTGCTCCATGCTGGCCGCAGTCTGTTCAATCGCCGCCGCCTGTTGCTCAGTGCGTGAAGAGAGATCGGTGTTACCCGCAGAAATCTCACTGGTTCCCCGGTAAATCTCATCGGCACCGTCGCGCACCGTCGACACGGTTTTAACCAGCGACTGCTGCATCACTTGTAAATCACGCGTCAGACGACCGATCTCACTGCGGCCCGCAGGCTCTTCTGCAGCAGTCAAATCCCCGGCAGCGATTTTCTCAATACGCAGCGCGGCACGCTGCAGCGGATTAATCACCACACGGCGCAAGACCATAAAGGTAATGAGCGTTAACACCAGCGCCACCGCAAAAGCGATGACCATAAACACCAGCCCCAGTTGCGTACGGGCGTGGGCATCGGCGCTCAGATGGCTGGCGCGTTCCGTACGAATTTTGATGGCTTTCAGCAGGACTTCGTTATAGGACGCGTCCTGTATGCGCGCTTTCTCATTTTCATGATTGATGATGGCTTCAAACATGCCGTTTTTGGCATATTTCAGCATGGGCTGCATACCATCAATATAGGCAGTAAAGCGCGTGGTCAGCTCAGCATCCAGCGCCGTGTCTTCCGGCGTTTTTACTGCGCGATCCATATAATCTTTAAAGCCCTGTTTGGACTGCTCGATACGTTTTTCCGCATCCGCAATATTCTTTTTCATCTCTTCCATTTCGGCGATGCGGCTGGCCGCCCCGGCATGGATCAAGCTAATACGTGCGATGCGTAAGTTATTGGAGCTGTTAGATAACCCCATGCGGACCTGCATTTCCTGAGTCAAATCCTGCTGATCGGTATCCGCCTGGACCAGAAAGTATCCTGCCAACCCCGAACTCAACGCAAACAACAACAAAATGCCACTTAAAATTGCTGCAAACAGGGGAACCAACCGAATATTGTGCAAAAATCCAATGCCTTGCGTTCTGAGCATCGCTGCTGTTTTATCCATGGCTATCGACTCTCTTATAGTAAGAAGCGTAAAACACGCCTGTAAGATCGGTATCGGCAATTGTGGGAGTTTTGTTACAGCGAAAAACGTCAGGCAGGTCACAGATTGGAACATTGAAACGCCAGCGGCGAAAACCGCTGGCGCTTGAATCAGTTATCGCCGAAATGGATAACGGTACGAATGGATTTTCCTTCATGCATCAGGTCGAAGGCTTCGTTGATGTTTTCAAGCGGCAAACGGTGAGTAATGAACGGATCCAGGTCAATTTTGCCCGCCATTGCATCTTCAACCATGCCCGGCAACTGAGTACGGCCTTTCACGCCACCGAAGGCAGAGCCGCGCCACACACGGCCAGTCACCAGCTGGAACGGACGGGTTTTGATCTCCTGACCTGCACCTGCGACCCCGATGATAACGCTCTCGCCCCAGCCTTTATGGCAGCACTCAAGCGCAGCGCGCATGACATTTACATTACCGATGCACTCAAAGCTGAAGTCCACGCCGCCGTCGGTCAGTTCAACAATCACGTCCTGTACCGGTTTTTCGTGATCTTTCGGGTTCACGAAATCGGTCGCCCCCATTTCACCCGCCAGCTTGAATTTCTCCGGGTTGGTGTCGACCGCAATAATACGGCCCGCTTTCGCCTGGACTGCGCCCTGGATAACGGCCAGACCGATACCGCCGAGGCCGAACACCGCCACGGTATCCCCCTCTTTTACTTTCGCAGTGTTATGCACCGCACCAATCCCGGTGGTTACACCGCAGCCCAGCAGGCACACTTTGTCCAGCGGCGCCTGCGGATTCACTTTCGCCAGTGAAATTTCTGCGACCACGGTATATTCGCTGAAGGTACTGGTCCCCATGTAGTGATAAATCGGTTCGCCGTTATAGGAGAAGCGGGTGGTGCCGTCTGGCATCAGGCCTTTACCCTGCGTGGCGCGAACGGCCTGGCAGAGGTTGGTCTTGCCGGATTTACAGAACTTACATTCACGACATTCAGCGGTGTACAGCGGAATAACGTGATCGCCCACGCTCAGACTGGTGACGCCTTCACCCACTTCCACCACGACGCCGCCACCTTCATGGCCAAGTACCGCCGGGAAGACGCCTTCCGGATCGTCACCGGATAAGGTAAAGGCATCGGTGTGACACACGCCGGTATGGGTGATGCGAACCAGCACTTCGCCTTTTTTTGGCGGCGCGACATCGATCTCAACAATTTTGAGCGGTTGACCCGGCCCGAAAGCCACTGCAGCACGTGATTTCATCAGACGTTTCCTTTTTATGTGTACGTAAGTTTATTTTAGATAAGAGCGCAAAAGATGACCGACTTCTGCCATGCGCAGCGCGCGCTGTTCGGGTGTGGTATCCCCCGCGACCAGCTCATCTTTTAAGTGGATTTCAACCATCTCCCCCATCAGACCGTTTGACGCTCCGCGAACGGCGGCGATCTGCTGCAAAATGGCGATGCAGGGCTCACCGTTTTCCAGCGCCCGTTCTAGCGCGTCGACTTGCCCACGAATGCGGCGCACGCGGGTGAGAATGCGTTTTTTATCTTCAGGTGAATGTGGCATTTTTGCTCCCTCTGATACTATAGAGGGGTATGGTACATGAAACACTTATCTGTTGTAAAAGAAGAACGTACATTGAGGGGAAAAATGTGTCGTTAGTAACGCACCGTCAGCAGATCTGCGAAACGCGTCGTGTATCGAGGCGAAAGTATCTCTCTTTTCATCTGCCACGGCTGCTGAATGCCCTGTCCGGCAAAGTAGAGGGTCCCTTTTCCTCTCTTTTCATTGAGCGTATCCAGCAGCAGCATCAGCGCCTCGCTGTTTGGTCGCGGCGCGCTCTCATCAAATAAGTTGAACTGTGCGACACCATGGCTGAAAAAATCGCCGAGCATCACCCCGGCTTTCTGATATCGATGCCCTTCCCGCCAGATATTATCCAGGCAGCGCGTTGCCGCCTGGATAATATCGCGCGTGTCCTGGGTCGGCGTCAGCAGTGGTAAGGCAACACTGTTACCGTAATAAGGTTCATTGGGCGCGAAGGGGGAGGTTTTGACAAACGCGGAGACAAACCGGCAATACTGGCGCTCCTTCCGCAATTTTTCGGCAGCGCGCGTGGCATGGGAACAGATAGCCTCGCGCATATCTTCGTAATTCGACACACGATCGCCGAAGCTGCGACTACACACAATCTCTTGCTTATGGGGTATAAACTCTTCCATTTCCAGGCAAGGTTCGCCGCGCAGTTCGCGAATCGTCCTTTCCAGTACCACGTTGAAATGCTTTCTGATGACCCATGTGGATTGCTCGGAGAGATCCAGCGCCGTCTTTATCCCCATTGCATTCAGTTTTTTGGTGATGCGCCGCCCCACTCCCCAAACCTCTTCGACCGGGGTCAGGGCCATCAGCCTTCGCTGACGATCCACGTTCGACAGATCAACGACTCCCCCCGTCTGACGCAGCCACTTTTTGGCTGCATGATTGGCGAGTTTCGCCAGCGTCTTGGTCGGCGCAATGCCGACGCCAATCTGCAAATGCGTTCGTTTCAGCACGGTATCGCGGATTTCCAGGCCAAATTCATGGAGGACCCGGCAGTTACGCACGCCGGTCAGGTCACAGAAGGCTTCGTCGATGGAATAAATCTCTACGCGCGGCACCATCTCTTCCAGGGTCGTCATCACCCGATGGCTCATATCGGCGTAGAGTTCATAATTGCTGGAAAAAGCGACAACGTTATGCTGCCTGAAGGCCTCTTTTTGTTTGAAGTACGGTGCGCCCATGGTGATGAAGGGTTTGGCTTCTGCACTGCGCGCAATGACGCAGCCATCGTTATTTGATAGCACCACGACCGGGCGCCCTTTTAAATCGGGCCGGAATACCGTCTCGCACGACGCGTAAAAGGCGTTCACATCGCATAAGGCGAACATATCAGCGCGTCGCTTTAACGATAAAGGTTACAACCCCAAAAATGTCGAGCGTCTCTTCGTTGCTGATAATAATGGGTGAGTAGGCGCTGTTCATGGGATTAAGCTGGATGCGGGGGCGGAGCTGGAGCGTTTTGACAGTAAATTCGCCATCGACGGCGGCAATAACGATATCGCCATGTTCGCCGGTGCGGGCGCTGTCGACAATCAGCAGGTCACCATCGGAAATGCCGGCGTCCGTCATGCTGTCGCCTGCGGCTTTAACAAAGTACGTTGAAGAAGGGTGTTGAATCAGTAAGGCGTTTAAATCAATGCGTTGTTCGACATAATCGGCTGCCGGAGACGGAAAACCGCACTGAACAAGATCGCTAAAAAGCGGAATAGCGGTTACCACACGTAGCTCCGCGGGTTTGAAAAATTCCATACATCACCTCCTGAATTAATTACTGTTTTTATATACAGTAGTTTTGTCAGTCGCGATGATCAAGATACCGCTGCGCTTGTTATTGAACACAAAACCCCCGTTTTGCCTTAAAGCATTGCCTGATGAGGAGCTTAGGTGAAGTGTAAATTTTGCCGGAATACGTTTAATTGCTTATTTCATGGGCAAAGAGGAGGAGACCGCGCTTGATGCTGTATGTATTTACAGTATACTCGTATCAGGTTTTTTATCTGGGTCTGGAGACGGTTATGTTCGTGGAACTGGTTTACGATAAACGCAATTTTGCAGGATTGCCTGGCGCACAAGAGCGCATTTTAGCCGAATTAACAAAACGTATCGGCCGCATTTTCCCGGATGCAGAGGTTCGCGTGAAGCCGATGGTGACGCTGCCGTCGATTAACACCGATGCCAGCAAACATGAGAAAGAGCAGATCAGCCGCGCAGTGCAGGAAATGTTTGAAGAGGCCGATATGTGGCTGGCGGTGGATGAGTAAAACGAGTTGGGCGTGCGCAGGTAAAAAGATCGGACGCCCGATATCAAATGGGTTTAGCAGTAAACGCTAGATTTTGAAAACCAACGTAGCAACTTTGATTCGCTCATAGACCTCAGTGGAGGGTGGAGCCGGGAGCTTCGCGTGTTCAATCGCTGATTTCACCACATGGCAAAAACCCGGATCACCGTTGACAGCTTGAACGTCGTTTAGCGAACCATTTGGATTCAGCTTAATGTCCAGACTGCATGTTTTCCCTTTCCACACATCAAGGTCATTTATTTCACGTTCAATAGCATTTCTTATCTGACCCGCATATCTCATGAGTTCCGCATTTGGGCTTTGTTCAGAAATGCCCTCAAGTAAGTCATCCACCTCTTTATTTTTTGGATGATGATTTGCTTGTGTACACCCTGCCAGCGATAACGCCGCAAAAGCCAGTAATAACACCCCACATTTATAACCCGCTCTGGCATAAATAGTTGTTATCATTATTTTGCTTTACCTTCTGTTTCTGTCATGACGTTAAAAGATACATGCCCCTGATGAACCCCAGGTTTTCCGGGTTCGAATTTGCAACGATTGACTGTCCGTTCAACCTCTTTTAAAAAAACCTCATCCCCTTTAAGTGACGTTGAGTAGACCTCTCCTTTCGCATTGACCCATGCCTGATATTCCACTGTACCTGAAATACGTAGTGCACTCGCTTTAGCAGGCATCACCGGTTGGGGGCAATTGAGGAGAACGGGTTTTTGCTCACTCGCTATCGCGGTTCCGGCAAAAAGCATGGTGGTGAAAAGTAATACACCTTTTTTCATAAACGGATCCCTCTCGTTATTTTTTAAAACATTAAAACAGAACGACGGCAGACGCGTTGATCAAAACAATCCTGAAAGCGGTTCTATGTCACAATAGAAAAAATCAGCAAAAGGACGTTTTATGATCGCTTTCACCCCCATTACCTCTGCCACCTTTCAGGGCTTTGTGGACTATTTCGTGCCGGATTATGCCGCCGAGATTACCGCCAATTATCATCTCAGTGAAACCGAAGCGCTCACTCAGGCCGCGCAGGAAATAAAAAACAGCTTTCCGCTGGCAGAAAACACGCCGGGTCAGACACTGCTGTGCATTACCCACCAGGAAAATAACCGCGAGTTGCATATAGGTTACCTGTGGTACAAAGCCAATACGCTGCAGAAATCCGTTTTTATTAATGAGTTTTATCTGTTCCCGCTGTTTCGCAATAAAGGACTGGGCCGCAAAGCGTTACGGGCACTTGAAGAGAGGTTAACACATGAGGGATGCCGCCAAATTCAGCTGCGCGTTGCAGGTGATAATGCACAAGCCCGACACCTGTATGAAGTCAGTGGGTTCAGGGTCACGGGGGTGAATATGAATAAAGTGCTGGAGAAATAGTGCCAATTGAGGGTGTTACCCCGGCAAGAATTGTTACGTCATCCTTGAGCCACCTGAATGCGCACATACAGTCTCGCCAGGGTAACGTGCTCTGCTGCCTGGTGTTGGCGAATTGAGCAGAACACGTTGAAATCCTATACCATTGAAAGGATTAATCAAATAAAAATAATATATCGATCGACCAAACCGATCGACAGATCACTTTTTGATCAGAAATAGTCCAAAAAAGAGGCCCGGCAGCCGTAGACTGCCAGGTAGTCAATTAGCGTTTCAGGGGTTGGCCAGCCGTTTCGCGGGCGCGTAAAACGGTCAGGAAGGTGATCAGTGCCGCTCCCATGACGTAGTACGCTGGGGAAAATTTGTCGCCCGTCGAACTGATAAGCCAGACGGAGAACCACGGCGTGATCCCGCCAAAGAAGGCAACCGCAAAGTTGTAGGCAATGGATAACCCGCCGTAGCGTACGCTGGTGGGAAACAACTCCGCCATCGCCGCACTGCATGCGCCATCAAACGCGGCAATAAAGGCTCCCAGCATCACCATCGCCAGCACCGCAGAGAGCATATCGCCCTGCGCCATCAGCATCATTGCCGGGTAGCTCAGCAAAATAAAGCCCGCGCACCCTGCCAGCATCAGCGGCTTACGGCCATATTTATCCGACAGCAGCCCCATAAAGGGCACCAGTACCGCTACCGAAAACAGGCCAATCGTGGTGATGGCATAGGAATCCAGCTTCGAATAATGCAGTTCGGTCGAAAGATAGCCCGGCATAAAGGTTTGCAGCGTCCAGTGACCAACCGCCTTAATCACCACAAATCCCACGCAGAACAGCAGAGCCGCCCACGCGCGCGTCACCGCAGAACGCAGCGGTGTGGCATCGGTTTGCCCTTGCTTCTGCGCTTCCAGAAACTCCGGTGAATCTTCCAGATGTTTACGTAAATACAACCCAACCCAGCCGAGCGGTCCGGCAATCAGGAACGGAATGCGCCAGCCCCAGTCGTTCATGGTGCTTTCACCGAGCGTAGCGGTGAGCAAGAAGACCAGACCCGACCCGGCAACAAACGCCATAAAACCGAAGTTATCTATCCAACAGGTGAAATAACCCCGCTTGTGGACAGGTGCATATTCCGCAAGATAGGTGGTCGCACCGGAGCTTTCCCCGCCTGCGGCGAAGCCTTGCACCAGACGGGTTATCACCAGCAGCACCGTCGCGGTAATGCCTATCTGGTGGTAAGTCGGCAGCAGACCCATCACAAATGTGGCGCCCGACGTCAGTAAAATGACCGTCGCCAGAACTTTTTGCCGCCCTTTCCTGTCGCCAAGTGACCCAAAATAGAGCCCCCCAAGCGGGCGCATAATGAAGCCCGCACCAAAGACGGCGAAGGATGAAAGCAGCGCCACGCTGGGATTTTCGGCATGGAAAAATTGCAAACCGATGATCGCGGCAAGGGTGCCGTACAGGCCGAAATCGAACCATTCAACAAAATGGCCGACCCCGGTGGCGAGTAAAACCTTACGTAATTTACGTGATGCCGTGGCCCCTTCTGGCTGGGCCGTCTGGTCGAGAGATTGCTGTGCAGGCTGTGACATAGCCCCTCCAAGTGATGACAGTGTTTCTATAATAGATATACTGTCAGTGCGAATTTCGCACAGCAGCTAACGTTCAAAATGTGATAACCGCCCTGCTTTCACCGTAAAATATTCATTGCGGTCACATTTTTCGGGCAAAAAGCGGCTGTATGGCAGTGTAGCGGGAAACCCCATCGCTTTCTTCAGGAAGATAACGAGAGCGTGCATAATCCTGGCGTACCGCCATAAAAAAACCCTGCCGAAGCAGGGTTTTATCATTCAGAAAGACGGACTAGCGACGCGCGCGCACAATCTGGTATTTGCGCGTAAGGTACTCCACCGGCGCGCTCCAGATGTGCACCAGGCGAGAGAACGGGAACAGCACAAACAAAGTCATTCCCAGCACCAGGTGTACGCGGTAAATAAACGCAACACCGTCGAGGTGCGCCGATGCGCCCACATGGAAGGTCACCACCGACTGCGCCCATCCCACCAGTTTCATCATTTCGCTGCCGTCCATATGCTGAGCGGAGAACGGAATAGTCAGCAGACCCAGCGCACATTGCAGCATCAGCAGCGACATAATCAGGATATCCGCCGTGGTTGAGGTGGCGCGAATACGCGGGTTAAACAGACGACGCTTGAGTAACATGACGCCGCCGACCAGCGTCATGACGCCACTGGCACCGCCTGCGAACATTGCCATTTTCTGTTTGACGTCGATGGGCAGGAAGGACTCATACATCCAGTGCGGCGTCAGCATACCCAGCGCATGACCGGCGAAAATACCCAGAATGCCGATGTGGAACAGGTTAGACCACAACGTCATGCCTTTGCGATCCAGCATCTGACTGGAGCCAGCACGCCAGCTGTACTGGCCGTAGTCATAACGCAGCCAGCTGCCGACCAAAAAGACAGTACCCGCGAGGTACGGATAAATATCGAAGAAGAACGTATTCAGGAAGTGCATTATTGCTGTCCTCCGGTGGTGATATTCAGATATTGCGGGGCGACGGCCCCGGCAAAACGACGCTGGTGGTTGGTGATTTCCGACTCACCGCATCCCTGTTCAGCGAAGAATTTCACTTGCTCTTCTTCCCACACCGCATCAAGTGCCTGCGGCGTATCGTCACGCGCTTCATCGGCAATCTTTTCGGCCACTTTCTGGTTATCGATAACCGTGTTGGCGAGCACCAATAAGGCATCAAACAATACAGCGTAATGACTTTCACGCTGGGTAAGACGCGCGCTGAGCAGCGCCAGAATCGGCGCGATGTCCTGTAAACCACCGATGGCCTCGGCAGCAGGCAACTGCGCCAGGTATTCCAGATAGAGCGGCAGATGATCCGGCAGCTCGCGGCTGTCCAGCTCAAGGCCGTGCTGCTCGTACTGCCCTAACAGGTCGACCATCGCCTGGCCCCGGTCCCGGGATTCGCCGTGCACATGCTCAAACAGCAGCAGTGAGGTGGCACGCCCACGGTCAAAGAGCTCGCTATAGTCTGACTGAGCATCCAGCGGGTCCTGATTCAGCAGATCGCGTAAAAACACGGTTATCTTTGCAAGCTGGGCTTTGGGCAGGTGTTCCGCTGACGCCAGGGCGTCGTAGCACTCCTGCTGATGCTGCCATAAGGCAGCATCGGGGTATTCCAGCAGACGGGAAACAATCACCAGTTCAATCATGGGTGCGGCTCCGTTTTCACTGTCACATCCACCGCATCAATACGGCGACTGTTGAACAGGTTGAATTTGGTGTCCGAACCGTGGCAGCCGTCGCCGAAGGTAAAGCCACAACCGCTCTTCTCCGGGAAGGCGTCACGCGCCAGTTCGCGGTGGCTGCTCGGTACCACGAAACGATCTTCGTAGTTAGCAATCGCCAGGTAACGGTACATCTCCTGCGCCTGGGCTTCGGTCAGACCCACTTCTTCCAGCGCACGGGTATCAATTTTCCCGTCAACGGTTTCGGTGCGTTTGTAGTGACGCATCGCCAGCATACGTTTCAGGGCCAACAGTACCGGGGCGGTGTCACCTGCGGTCAGCAGGTTTGCCAGGTACTGGACCGGAATACGCAGACTGTCGACATCCGGCAGAATGCCGTTGCTGCCAAGCGTGCCCGCGTCGGCGGCAGACTGAATCGGTGACAGAGGCGGCACGTACCAGACCATCGGCAGCGTGCGATATTCCGGGTGCAGCGGCAGCGCCAGCTTCCAGTCCATCGCCATTTTGTAAACCGGCGACTGCTGAGCCGCGTCAATGACGCTCAGCGGAATACCGTCTTTGATCGCCTGCTCAATAACTTTCGGATCGTTCGGGTCAAGGAAGACATCCAGTTGACGCTGGTAGAGATCTTTTTCGTTCTCAGTGCTTGCCGCCGTTTCGATGGCATCGGCGTCATACAGCAACACGCCGAGGTAGCGGATGCGGCCCACGCAGGTTTCGGAGCAAACGGTCGGCTGACCTGCTTCGATACGCGGATAACAGAAAATGCACTTCTCTGACTTGCCGCTCTTCCAGTTGAAGTAGATTTTTTTGTACGGGCAACCGGTGATACACATACGCCAGCCGCGGCACTTGTCCTGGTCGATCAGCACGATGCCGTCTTCTTCACGTTTGTAAATCGCACCGCTCGGGCAGGTCGCCACACACGCCGGGTTAAGACAGTGCTCGCACAGACGCGGCAGGTACATCATGAAGGTGTTTTCAAACTGGCCGTACATCGCCTTCTGCATGTTTTCGAAGTTTTTGTCTTTCGACAGCTTCTCAAACTCACCGCCCAGATCGTCTTCCCAGTTCGGACCGTATTTGATTTTGTCCAACCGCTTCCCGGTAATGACCGAACGCGGACGGGCAATCGGCTGGTGTTTGCTGTCAGCGGGGGCGTTATGCAGTGCCTGGTAGTCGTAATCAAACGGCTCGTAATAATCGTCGATTTCCGGCATATGCGGGTTGGCGAAGATTTTACCCAGCAGCCAGGCACGGTTACCCATGCGCGGCTGCAATTTGCCATTGATTTTACGGATCCAACCGCCCTTCCATTTCTCCTGGTTTTCCCAGTCGGTCGGGAAGCCCGTGCCCGGTTTGGTTTCCACGTTGTTAAACCACGCGTACTCCACCCCTTCACGGCTGGTCCAGACGTTTTTACAGGTGACTGAGCAGGTATGACAGCCGATGCATTTGTCGAGATTCAGCACCATGCCGACTTGTGAACGAATTTTCATTTTGCGCTCTCCTGTACCTGGTCATTGCCTTCGCCGTCCAGCCAGTTAATGTTCTTCATCTTACGTACCACCACAAACTCATCACGGTTTGAACCCACCGTTCCGTAGTAGTTAAAGCCGTAGGCCAGGTGCGCATAGCCGCCGATCATGTGGGTCGGTTTCGGCGTAATACGAGTCACCGAGTTATGGATACCGCCGCGCTGTTGGGTGATTTCTGACCCAGGAATGTTCACGATACGTTCCTGCGCGTGGTACATCATGGTCATCCCGGACGGTACACGCTGGCTCACGACCGCACGGGCGGTCAGGGCGCCGTTGCTATTGAAGACTTCAATCCAGTCGTTATCTTCAATACCCAGCTCTTTGGCATCCACGTCACTCATCCAGACAACCGGACCGCCGCGACCTAATGTCAGCATCAGCAGGTTGTCGCTATAGGTAGAGTGAATCCCCCATTTCTGGTGCGGCGTCAGGAAGTTGAGCGCTTTTTCCGGGTTGCCATTGGATTTCTCGCCCATCACTTCTTTCACCGAGCGGGTGTCGATTGGCGGACGATACACCAACAGGCTTTCGCCGAAATCGCGCATCCACTGATGATCCTGATACAGCTGCTGGCGGCCCGAGAGAGTGCGCCACGGAATCAGCTCGTGAACGTTGGTATAACCGGCGTTGTAAGAGACATGTTCATCTTCAAGCCCAGACCAGGTCGGGCTGGAGATGATTTTGCGCGGCTGCGCCTGGATATCGCGGAAGCGGATTTTTTCCTCTTCCTTATTGGTCGCCAGGTGGGTGTGATCGCGCCCGGTGAACTCACTCAGCGCCGCCCAGGCTTTCACCGCCACATGGCCGTTGGTTTCTGGTGCGAGGGTCAGGATCATCTCCGCCGCGTCAATCGCCGTGTTAAGCATCGGCTGACCTTTCGCCGGGCCGTCTGCCTTGGTGTAATTGAGCTTACGTAGCAGATCCATTTCGCTCTGAGTATTCCAGGCGATGCCTTTACCGCCGTTACCGACTTTGTCCATCAGCGGGCCAATAGAAGTAAAGCGCTCGTACGTTGCCGGGTAGTCACGCTCAACCTGAATCAGATGCGGCGCGGTTTTACCTGGAATCAGGTCACATTCCCCTTTCTTCCAGTCTTTTACGTCTAACGGCTGCGCCAGTTCGGCAGCGCTGTCGTGCTGAATCGGCAGAGTGACAAGGTCCGTCTCTTTACCGAGGTGACCCACGCACACTTCCGAGAATTTTTTGGCGATGGCTTTGTAGATTTCCCAGTCGCTTTTCGATTCCCATGCCGGATCAACGGCAGCAGACAGCGGGTGAATAAACGGATGCATATCCGAGGTATTCATGTCGTCTTTTTCGTACCAGGTGGCGGTCGGCAGCACGATGTCGGAATAGAGGCAGGTGCTTGACAGGCGGAAGTCCAGTGTCACCACCAGATCCAACTTGCCGTCGAGACCGTTATCTTTCCATTCCACTTCTTCCGGTTTCACACCACCCTGTTTGCCCAAATCTTTGCCCTGAATACCGTGCTCAGTACCCAGCAGGTATTTCAGCATGTATTCGTGGCCTTTACCGGACGAACCGAGCAGGTTTGAACGCCAGATAAAGAGGTTACGTGGATGGTTTTTACCGTTTTCCGGCTGTTCGGCGGCAAAATGCATAGAGCCATCTTTCAGCGATTTAACGGTGTAATCCACCGCGCTCATGCCTGCTTTTTCAGCCTCTTTTGCGATGTGCAGCGGGTTAGTACCCAGTTGCGGCGCAGACGGTAACCAGCCCATACGCTCAGCGCGCACGTTGAAGTCCAGCAGGTGACCGGTATAACGGGATTTATCCGCCAGCGGCGAGAGGATCTCCTGCGCGGTAACGGTCTCATAACGCCACTGGCTGGAGTGGTTATAGAAGTACGAGGTGCTGTTCATGTGGCGCGGCGGGCGCTGCCAGTCGAGGGCAAATGCCAGCGGCTGCCAGCCGGTCTGCGGACGCAGTTTTTCCTGGCCGACATAGTGCGCCCAGCCACCACCGCTCTGTCCGATACAACCGCAGAACACCAGCATGTTGATGATCCCACGGTAGTTCATATCGAGGTGGTACCAGTGGTTCATCCCGGCACCGATGATGACCATCGAGCGGCCATGGGTTTTATCGGCGTTATCCGCAAATTCGCGGGCGATACGGATGATATTAGCAGCAGAGACGCCGGTGATTTTCTCGGCCCAGGCTGGCGTATAGGCTTTGATATCGTTGTAGCTTGTGGCGCAATTCTCATCACCGAGGCCGCGTTCCAGACCATAGTTCGCCATGGTCAGATCGTAAACGGTGGTGACCAGCGCAGTGCGGCCATCCGCCAGTTGCAGGCGTTTCACCGGCAATTTGTGCAGCAGGATGTTTTCCAGTTCAACTTTGCTGAAATGCTCGGTGCCTTCACCGCCAAAGTACGGGAAACCCACACTGGCGATATCATCGTGGCTGCCCAGCAGGCTCAACTGCAGCTCAGTTTCCGCACCTGAAGTGCCGTCACGTTGTTCGAGGTTCCACTTGCCCTTCTCGCCCCAACGGAAACCGATAGATCCGTTCGGGGCCACCATCTCACCGTTGTCGGTGCAGGCAACGGTTTTCCACTCAGGATTGTTTTCCTGACCGAGAGCATCAACCAGATCGGAGGCGCGCAGCATGCGGCCTGCGGCATAGTAACCGTCACGCTCTTCCAGCATCACCAGCATCGGCATGTCGGTGTAACGACGCACATAGTCGGTGAAATACTGACTTGGGTTATCGAGGTGGAATTCACGCAGCATGACGTGGCCCATCGCCAGCGCCATCGCAGCATCGGTACCCTGTTTCGGGGCCAGCCACAGGTCGCACAGTTTAGCGATTTCGGCATAGTCCGGCGTTACGGCAACGGTTTTGGTGCCTTTGTAACGCACTTCAGTAAAGAAGTGGGCGTCCGGTGTACGGGTCTGCGGCACGTTAGAGCCCCAGGCGATGATGTAGCTGGAGTTGTACCAGTCAGCGGATTCCGGCACGTCGGTCTGCTCACCCCATGTCTGCGGAGACGCAGGCGGCAGGTCGCAATACCAGTCGTAGAAGCTCAGACAGGTGCCGCCAATCAACGACAGATAGCGTGCGCCGGAAGCGTAGGAAACCATCGACATCGCCGGGATCGGCGAGAAACCTGCCACGCGGTCCGGGCCATAGGTTTTCACGGTATAGACGTTAGAAGCAGCAATCAGCTCATTCACTTCCTGCCAGCTTGAGCGGACGAAACCGCCACGACCACGAGCCTGTTTGAAGCTTTTGGCTTTATCCGCGTCTTCAATGATAGAAGCCCAGGCGTTCACCGGATCAGGGTGTGCCACTTTCGCTTCACGCCACATTTTCATCAGGCGTTTGCGCATCAGGGGGTATTTCAGGCGGTTGGCGCTGTAGAGATACCAGGAGTAGCTGGCACCGCGCGGGCAGCCACGTGGTTCGTGGTTAGGCATGTCCGGGCGAGTACGCGGGTAGTCTGTCTGCTGGGTTTCCCAGGTGACCAGACCGTTTTTCACATAGATTTTCCAACTGCACGAACCGGTGCAGTTTACCCCATGGGTAGAACGGACAATCTTGTCATGCTGCCAGCGGCTTCGGTATCCATCCTCCCAATCCCGGTTTGTTTCGAGAAGCTGGCCATGCCCATCGGCAAAGGTGTCGCCCTTCTGTTTGAAGTAGCGAAACCGGTCCAGGAATTTACTCATCGGGTCTCTCCTGTTTGGAGCCTGACGGCTCTCTGATAAATCGACATTGCTGCATTGGCTGCGAAAGTAACGCTATGGAAGGAGACAAGAATTGATGGCGATCAAGCCGCACGGGCTTGCTTTGTGAGGCGGAAAATACGTCTACCCCCAAAGGAGGATGTGTTTTGAAAGTTTATATTGCTGATATATATAGATAAATTCCATATCCCTGAAAAGCAAATGGGTTAAAACCTGCTGAGGAGGTATTAAGGGGTATAACGCCCTGCAGACTGTAGCGCGCACGGTGCTGCATGATGGATGTCACATCATTAGTATGTTGTAACTAATGAAAGTGTAAAAAAAAGCGCGGCATGAAACCGCGCAAGGATAATCAACAGTTACTTACTTTTTATTGGAATTCTTGCCATACACGAACCAGGTGATCACCACACAGGCCACGTAGAAGATGAGGAACACTTTCATTGCCCCTGCCGGCGAACCGGTCAGCGCCAGTGACGTGCCGAATGCTTTAGGGATGAAGAACCCACCGATGGCGCCAATCGCAGAGATAAAGCCCAGAGCTGCGGCCGTCTCCGTTGCCGCTTCACGCAATGCGGTTGCTTCGCTGCCCCCGGCGTTTTTCACCCGCTCCAGCGTCATCTTACGGAAGTTCACCGAAATCATCTGGAAGGTAGAACCACTGCCCAACCCGGCGGTCAGGAACAGCATCAGGAAGACGCCGAAGAAGGCGATAAAGTTCCCACCCACGCCATTGGTGGGCAGCGTCAGGAACAGCAAGGCGCTAAAAATCGCCATCAGCACAAAGTTCACCAAGGTCACACGGGTACCGCCGAGACGGTCCGACAGCGCCCCACCGGCTGAACGCGCCAGCGCACCGATCAGGGGGCCAAAGAAGGCGTAATGCATGATGACCACATCCGGGAACTGGGTCTTAGAGAGCATGGCAAACCCGGCGGAAAAACCGATGAATGAGCCGAACGTCGCCAGGTAAAGGAAGCTCATGATCCACATGTGTTTACGCTTGAGCACCGGCAGCTGAGCACGTAGCGAGGCTTTGGAGGTTGCCAGTTCGTTCATGCCAAACCAGGCTGCGAGAGTAAATACGGCCAGGAAAGGCACCCACACCCAGGCGGCGTTGGCCAGGTAAATCATGCTGCCGTCGGGTTGAGCCACCCCGGTTGCGCCAAAGAAGGCAAAAATGGAGAACGAAATCGCCAGCGGAGCCAGCAGTTGCATCACGCTGACGCCGAGGTTACCGAAGCCGCCGTTAATGCCCAGCGCGCTACCCTGCCGCTCTTTAGGGAAAAAGAAGCTAATGTTGGCCATACTGGAGGCGAAGTTGGCCCCGGCAAAACCACACAGCAGCGCAATGGTAATAAAAGTACTGAACGGCGTGGAGGTGTCTTCAACGGCAAAACCAAGCCAGACACAAGGAATAATTAAAATACCGGTGCTGAACGCCGTCCAGCGGCGGCCACCAAATACCGGCACCATAAAGGAGTACGGTACGCGAAGCAGCGCACCCGACACCGAGGGCAATGCCGTCAACATAAAGAGCTGATCGGTCGAAAACTGGAAACCGACTTTATTCAGGTTAACGGCAACGGCACTAAACAACATCCATACACAAAACGCCAGCAGCAGACAGGGGACGGAAATCCACAGATTGCGGCTGGCAACGCCATTGCCCTGTTGCTGCCAGAAAACAGGATCCTCAGGACGCCAGTCGGTGATAACCCGATCGGATGCCCTTTGCGGGGTAGAAGAGTGGCTCATAGACACCTCTGATTATTGATTCGACGCCTGCCACCTTAGTTTTTACCGCGCAAGTTAAGTTGATATAAATCAAAGGAAAAGTTCACGATATATTGAGCGAAAAAACATCATGCTCACTTATGAGTAGAAAGAAGGGGTAAAAAAAGTGTGGTTTTTCACGGTGCTGAAGGATTCCATCAAAACCCCACTCATTTTGTTGGAACAGGTGACGATAAAGGGGTAATCCTTTTGGGGTATGGGTATACCCCAGGTGATGGCGGACAATGCGGTTCTTTTCTTCGCCACCGCAGGCAGGAGCTTCGCCCCTTATGCTAAAACGCCTCTTTACCCCGTTGACGCTGGTCAACCAGGTCGCCCTGACTATGCTGCTTTCCACCGTGATTGGCGTGGCAGGCATGGCGGTATCAGGCTGGCTGGTACAAGGGGTTCAGGGCAGCGCCCATGCCATCAATAAAGCGGGCTCGCTGCGCATGCAAAGCTATCGTTTGCTGGCGGCCATCCCGCTGCGTGAAGAAGACGCGCCCTTGCTGCGCGAGATGGAACTGACCGCATTCGGTCCCGAGCTGGCCGACGCTGCGGCCCGGGATGGTCAGCAAGCTCAGCTTCAGGCCTTACAGAACTACTGGCGCAATGAGGTGTCCCCCGCCCTGCAACAGGCCACCGAGCCAAGGGCGGCTTCTGCCGAAATCACCACCTATGTGAATCGTATCGACAATCTGGTGACAGCGTTTGACCACAGTACCGAGCAGCGCGTGTCGCATGTGGTCATCCTGCACCGGGTAATGGCCATTTTACTTGGTCTGATCCTGTTGTTTACCATTATCTGGCTGCGTGCCCGCCTGCTGTGGCCCTGGCAACAGCTGCTGAATATGGCGCGCGCCGTCAGCCAGCGTGATTTTCTGCAGCGGGCAAATATCAGCGGGCGCAATGAGATGGCGACGCTGGGTACGGCGCTCAATAACATGTCGGCAGAGCTGGCAGAGAGCTACGCGGTGCTGGAACAGCGGGTCAAAGAGAAAACCGCCGGACTTGAGCAAAAAAATGAAATTCTCTCCTTCTTATGGCAGGCCAATCATCGCCTGCACTCGCGTATACCTCTGTGCGAACGCCTCTCGCCGGTGTTAAACGGTTTACAGAGTCTGACGCTGCTGCATGATATTGAACTGCGCGTCTACGACATGGAAGACGAGGACAATCATCAGGAGTTCACCTGTCAGTCCAACGCCAGCTGTGATGATAAAGGCTGCCATTTATGCCCGCGCGGCGTACTTCCGCCGTCAACCGGCGGCACCACGCTGAAATGGCGCCTGGCGGATACGCATACCCAGTACGGTCTGTTGCTGGCACAGCTGCCGCACGGGCGTCATTTGAGTCACGATCAGCAGCAACTGGTGGATACCCTGGTGGAACAGCTCACCGCCACGCTGGCGTTAGATCGGCATCAGGAGCGTCAGCAGCAGCTCATGGTGATGGAGGAGCGAGCGACCATTGCCCGCGAACTGCATGATTCGATTGCCCAGTCCCTGTCCTGTATGAAGATGCAGGTCAGCTGCCTTCAAATGCAGGGGCAAAACCTGCCGGAAAATAGCCAGCAACTGCTTGGGCAGATTCGCACCGAACTCAACACCTCGTGGGCGCAATTACGTGAATTGCTCACCACTTTCCGTTTACAGTTGACGGAGCCGGGGCTGCGGCCTGCGCTGGAATCGAGCAGCAATGAGTACAGCGCACGCTTTGGTTTTCAGGTCAAACTGGACTATCAGCTTCCGCCTCGCCTGGTGCCTTCGCATCAGGCGATACACCTGCTACAGATTGCCCGTGAGGCGTTAAGCAATTCACTGAAACATTCAGGCGCCACTGAGGTCACCGTCTCGGTGACACAACAGGAAAAACGGGTAGTATTGCGGGTCAGTGATAACGGCTGCGGCGTGCCGGAAAACGCCGAACGAACCAACCATTACGGATTAATTATCATGCGCGACCGCGCGCAAAGCTTGCGTGGTGATTGTCAGGTGCGGCGGAGAGAGTCCGGCGGTACTGATGTTATTGTCACGTTTATTCCCGAAAATCTTCTCTCACCAGTGCAAGGAGATCACTATGACTAACCAGGAACCGGCCACCATTCTTTTGATTGACGACCATCCGATGTTGCGTACCGGCGTCAAGCAGCTCATCAGCATGTCGCCAGAGATAACCGTGGTGGGTGAAGCCAGTAACGGTGAGCAAGGTATTGAGCTGGCGGAAGCGCTGGATCCGGATCTGATTTTGCTGGATCTCAACATGCCCGGTATGAATGGCCTGGAAACGCTCGACAAGCTGCGTGAGAAATCCCTTTCGGGTCGAGTGGTCGTCTTTAGCGTCTCCAATCATGAAGAGGACGTGGTCACCGCGCTGAAACGCGGCGCTGACGGCTACCTGCTGAAAGATATGGAACCGGAAGATTTGCTGAAGTCACTGCAACAAGCGGCGGCCGGTGAGATGGTATTAAGCGAAGCGCTGACGCCGGTACTGGCGGCAAGCCTGCGCGCCAACCGTTCAGCCTCTGACCGCGATGTCAGTCAGTTAACCCCGCGTGAGCGTGATATTTTGAAACTGATTGCGCAGGGACTGCCCAACAAGATGATTGCCCGCCGTCTGGATATTACTGAAAGTACGGTGAAGGTTCATGTGAAGCATATGCTGAAAAAGATGCGGCTGAAGTCACGCGTGGAAGCGGCGGTGTGGGTGCATCAGGATCGTATTTTCTGATACGGCGTTTTGAGTGTCTGAGTTGTTCTGTCCCTCACTCCAGCCCTCTCCCCGATGGCTGCGGTATCCCACAAAAATGCGAGCACGGACAGTCCCCTCTCCCTTGAGGGAGAGGGTTAGGGTGAGGGGGAATATGCGGCGCTGAGGGTCATTCCGTTCACCTTATGTTCCTTGCTTTTCTGTCACGCCAGAACCCGTGAACGTGCCAGGGCGGTTCACCGCCACCGCCCTGGCGACCCGGGCTCCCGGCCAGGAAAATCGCCGCTGGCGCGGTCCACTACGCATATTCCTTCAGGCTTATCGGGGACGGGCGAAGGAAACCTCCCTGTAAAGTCGCCCTCGCCGCGCATCCCTGCGCGTCGCCCCGGCCTTACGGATACGCTTCGTCGATTTTCAGCCGGACCCAGTCATCGCTTTAACTGTTGTGTTCTTATTGAGCAGTGTTATCGCTGCAAAAGGTAATATTACTGGGGATTCCTCTCCCACGGGGCGAGGGGAAAGCGATCCACCCTTCCCCCTTTACCACGGTGAAAGCGCGGGGGGCGTAATATCCAACGGCGAGGTAATCGGCGGCGTCAGCGTCAGGACAATTTCATTGGATGCCACGCGCTGGCCTTTCTCATCTTCCGCAATCACTGACAACCGCCACTGATTCGGCGCTCCCTCACTGCTTTCCCAGCGCGGCATGATAATCGTCCAGCCGTCATCACTGCGAGGATTGGCAGGCGGCGTCAGGCTTAACGCTTGGGTATCCCCCTGCCAGTTGAGTTCGCGCAGGCCATGCGTACTGTTAATTTGCAGCTTAAGGGCGACGGTTTCGCCAGGCTGTAAATCCCACGGCGGAGTCGCGAGGTACACGGAAAGGGTTTTGCGCTGACGATACTCAAATACCGGTGCGGTATTACGCACCGGTGTGTCGTAACGACTACCGCGCAGCGTGCCGCTTTGGGTGAGCTCTCCCGCCGACAATTGTTTCCATAACGGCACGCCGAACTGGTAGTTCAGCTTCAGACCCAAATCGTTCTGACTGACGCCACTCTCTCCTTGTTTGTGGTGCGCCGTCACCGTCACCAACGGCACCGGGGTATAACTCACTCCCACTTTGACCGCAACCGGATTATGGTAGCCGGTGCCGGTATCAAAGAGGTCAACGTTATCACCAAAGTACTGCTCAACGCTCAGACTGGTATTGAGCTTTTGCCAGAACGGCAGGTTAGCCTGGGCGGTGATATCGTAGCCCCGCGCCATACGCTGTTGCTGCGTGGCGGTACGATAATCCCAACTGCTGAGTGGCTCATAATAGTTAGCAGAAAATTGTAACGACTCGCCCCATACTTCCGCACCCAGCCCGGTGCGGGCGATATTTTCATCAATCAGATTGTCGTAAAAGGTGTTGTAACCAATGCGCCAGTTTCCGGCGTTCCAGCGCTGCCCCAGACCAACGTTACCCACCAGCCCGGCGTCCTGTTGCGTTAAACCAAGCTGGCTCCAGCTCAGGTAGCGATTGGTATCCTGCAACGGAACAAACCAGTCACCATGACTGCCGGTGAAACCACCGTCGTCATCCACTTTAAAATCTACGGTCGCCTTGCCCCAGGGAGAGAGCAGCGTTTCGACCTGTTGATTCACTTCATCGCTGAGTACATCCCGCGCCTGACCCAGCGCGAATAACCGCGCCTGTTCGCCGGTAGTAAGACCGTTATCCGTCATGCTCGCTTCACCAAAAGCTTTGGCCATTTCAGCAAGATGCTTTGCCCCGGCCTGGCTTTCCGGGGCCATGCCAAGATCGGGCAGATTATCGCCATTATTATCGAACGGATTCTGCGCTTTCTGGGTATAGGTCTGCGGGGCGCTGACAGCATGTCCTGCCAGCGGCAAGACAAATGACAGAAGAATAAAAGATGAGGAAAACCAACGTATCACTGTAATGAACACATACTCCGGGCGTCGCCACTGATTGCCAGTTCACAGGGTAGCGTTTTACATCAACAATTTCAGCCTTCAGGAAAATTTCAGGAAAATCCTTAAGCCTCCCGCCTCGTTAAGACTACAGTTAAACTATCAAAACCTTTGAGGATGCCGGATGAAGCAGTCACTGAAGTGGGCGTTATGCAGTGCCCTTATGGCGTACGGTGCGAGCGCCAGCGCGAATACCACCTTCCAGTTACAATCCCCTGCCTTTGGTGACAACGGGTTAATGGAGAAAAAGTATGCCGGCAACGCCAAAAACAACCCTAACTGTACCGGTGAAAATATTTCGCCAGCGCTGGTATGGAACAACCCACCCTCAGAGGCAAAAAGCTTCGCGCTGATCGTTCACGATCCCGAAGGCGCGACCGGACTCGGCGTAACGCATCTGGTGGCCTATAACATTCCTCAGGCGACAACTGGCTTTGGTGAAAACGATTTACGCGACGGGAAAAATTTCACCGGGGGCAAAAATACCCCCGGCAATTTTCGCTGGCATGGCCCCTGCCCGCCACCGGGCAGCGGCGCGCACCATTATACCTTTACATTGATTGCCACCAGCCTCAGCCCGGATTTACCAGAGGGCTTAACCCGGGAGCAACTGTTTGAGCGCCTGAAAGGCCATACCCTTGCAGCAGCGGGCTTAATTGGCCGTTTCGGTCAATAGCGCTTTCAGTTCGGGCAGACAGGAACCGCAGTTAGTGCCGCAGCGCAGCCTTTTCCCAAGCGTTGCGGTACACCCACATCCGTCAGCAATCGCCGCACGAATCGCGTTTTCTCGCACGTTGTAACAGCTACAGATAGTACGCCCGGGTGCCGGCACCTCGGTTGCGGCTTTGCCTGCCAGTAGCGCATGGCGCAGCTGCGCGCTTTGCGGTGGGCGGGCGAATGCGGCGGCGACCGTCTGATGCGATATCGCAGGCTGATTTGCACTGCCCCAGAATCCCAGCATCAACGTGTCACCCTGCCAGGCCAGCAGGGTAAAGATCGTTCCCGCCCGTAACTGTTGCATCTGCCAGCCACGCAGGCGGCACTGTTCCTCAAGCCAGGGCGCGATATCGCTCTCCCCGGCGAGGGTCAGGTGAGTTAACTCACTGACCGCCTTTCGCGCCCAATGAAAAGCGGCAGGCGGTGCCATCACCTCTCGGCTGTAAAGTTCGCCCTGCCAGACAGGGTGCCAGGCGGCGATGCGCACCGCCGTTTGCTTACTTTCAGGCTGCCCGGAATGGGGGCAGCAGAGGCTGTCCACCAGGGCGTTGACCTTACCCTGGCGGGCAAAACAGTCGTTCCAGTGCATCGGCGAAAATAATACGCCAGGACGCTGCCCCGTTTGTACCCTCACCCGCGCCACCATCACGCCACGCGGCGAGCTGACACGGGCCAGTCCACCCTCGGTCAGGGTAAAGCGCTGCGCGTCTTCCGGTGCGATGTCGACAAACGGCTCAGCGATATGCTGCATCAGTTTTGCCACATGCCCCGTGCGGGTCATGGTGTGCCACTGGTCGCGAATACGCCCGGTGTTGAGCAGTAAGGGGTAGAGCGCATTCACCTGCGCATGGGTTGAGACAGGCTCCACCGGGACCATCCGCAGCTTGCCCGAGGGCCTCCAGCCTTTGACCACATTCAGTTCGCCCATCGGCCACTGTACCGGCATGAGGGCATTCCACTGCTCACGGCTGAGCGTCGCCAGAGGACTGATATCAAACGCGCGCGTTCCGTGGTTCTCATAACCCGACAGCGCAGCATGCTCTGAAAACACCTCGTGGGGATGCGTCCAGGCAAAGGCCTCACCGTAACCTAATTGTGCCGCCACGCGTGCGATGATCCACCAGTCTGCCTTCGCCTCGCCCGGCGCGGGTAAAAAGGCACGCTGGCGGGAAATACGCCGTTCAGAGTTGGTTACAGTGCCATTTTTTTCGCCCCAGGCCAGCGCCGGAAAGCGGATGTGGGCATAGCGGCTGGTGTCGGTCTGCTGCACCACTTCTGATACGATCACCAGCGGGCAGGCGGCCAGCGCCGCACAAACCGCATGGCTGTCGGGTAAAGAGACCGCCGGATTGGTGCCCATTATCCAGACCGCCTTCACCTCACCACGCCCGATAGCGTCAAACAGATCCACTGCCATCAGCCCCGGCGTTTGCGCCAGCCGTTCCGTGCCCCAGAAGCGCGCCAGACGTGCCAGGTCAGCCGGTTCAAAATTCATGTGCGCCGCCAGTTGGTTCGCCAGCCCGCCGACTTCACGCCCCCCCATCGCATTGGGTTGACCGGTTAAGGAAAACGGGCCGCAACCGGCACGGGCAAACTTGCCGCTGGCCAGGTGGACGTTAATGATGGCGTTGCATTTATCGCTGCCGCTGGCGGACTGATTAATGCCCATGGTATAGAGCGTGATGGCGCGCGGCGCAGTCAGGAAGAGATCGAAAAACGCGCTCACGCTCTCAGGCGGCAGGTCGCAGAACGCTGCCACTTTTTCAACCGTCCACGCGCGGGCTACGTCCAGTGCCGCACGGGCATCATCAAAATCGTCTATGAGGCCTTTCCCGGCCGCAATGGCGTTCAGTAAGCCGACAAACAGACCCGCATCGCTGCCCGGCGCAAGCGGGAGATGCAGGTCGGCCATGTCGCAGGTGGCGGTGACCCGCGGATCGATAACCACCACCTTCATAGCCGGATTTTGCTGCTTCGCCTGCACGATACGTTGATACAGCACCGGATGGGTCCAGGCCGCATTCGATCCCACCAGAATCAGCAGATCAGTGTTTTCCACATCCTCGTAACTGCAGGGCACCACATCTTCCCCGAAGGCCCGCTTGTAGCCTGTCACCGCAGACGACATGCACAGGCGGGAATTGGTATCGATGTTCGCCGCACCAATAAAGCCTTTCATCAATTTGTTGGCGGCATAGTAGTCCTCGGTCAACAGTTGACCGGAGGCATAGAATGCCACCGCTTGCGGGCCATATTGCTGGATTATCGCCTGCAATCTGTCCCCAGCCGCTGCCAGTGCGGTCTCCCAGTTTACGCGCTGGTTGTCGAGTTCCGGCCACAGCAGCCGGTCGTGGAGACCCGTGGTTTCACCGAGTGCGGCACCTTTCACACACAATCGCCCGGCGTTAGCCGGATGCTGTGCGTCGCCTGTCACACTGACGCCCGTGTCGCTGACCTTGACCAGCACACCGCAGCCTACGCCGCAGTAAGGACACGTTGTTCGGGTTTCACTCATGAAGCCTCCGCACGCATCAGCAACGCCTGATTGCCGACCCAGACCTTTCCGCCCTCGACTTTAACGGGCCAGGCGCGTACGGCAGGCTCTCCATTGTCCATACTGCAGCCGTCCCGCAGGCGGATGCGCTGTTTGTACAGGGGAGAAATGACCATCGGCTCGCCGTTGCTGTCGCCCAGCAGGCCGCGGGAGAGTACCCAGGCCTGGCTGCCAGGCTCGTGGTTATCCAGTGCATACACTGATTCGCCAAAGCGGAAGAGCGCTATCTGACGATCGCCAAGGCGCGCACCAATGCCGGCCTGCTCCGGGATCTCATCCAGCGTGCATATGGCCTGCCACGGGCGTGTTGAGGTTGCTCCTTCCTGCCAGGCGGGTGCCGGGGCCCGTTGCGGTTGCTCACGCATGGTTTCGCGATAAACCGCTTCATCGGGCTTATCGCTGTTCACATAAGAGCGGAAAAGCGCGACGCGGTCTGGATCGTTGAGTGTAGTTTGCCATTCACACTGGTAGCTGTCGACCACGCGCGCCATCTCCTCTTCGAGTTCACTGCCCATCTGCAGGCTGTCGTTGAGGATCACGTCACGCAGATAGTCGATGCCGCCTTCGAGGTTATCAAGCCAGGTACTGGTACGCTGCAGACGATCGGCAGTGCGGATATAAAACATCAAAAAACGGTCGATGGTGCGAATAAGCGTCACTTCATCCAGATCGCTGGCAAACAGATCCGCATGGCGTGGTTTCATGCCGCCATTGCCGCAAACGTAGAGATTCCAGCCTTTATCGGTGGCGATCACCCCGACATCTTTCCCCTGCGCTTCGGCGCACTCGCGCGTGCAACCGGACACGGCCATTTTGATTTTGTGTGGCGCACGCAGCCCTTTGTAGCGGTGTTCAAGAGTCACGGCCAGTCCGGTGGAATCCTGGACGCCGTAGCGGCACCAGGTTGAGCCGACGCAGGATTTTACCGTACGCAGCGACTTGCCGTAGGCGTGGCCGGTTTCGAATCCGGCGGCCACCAGTTCAGACCAGATAGCCGGCAGTTCTTCAAGGCGTGCACCAAAGAGATCGATACGCTGGCCGCCGGTCACTTTGCTGTACAACTGATAGCGTTTGGCAATCTGCCCGATGGCGATCAGGCCATCCGGCGTGACTTCCCCGGCGGGCATGCGCGGCACGATGGAATAGGTGCCGTCTTTCTGAATATTGGCAAAGTAGCGATCGTTGGTATCCTGCAGCGGCAGATGCGCCGGTTTAAGCAGATACTCGTTCCAGCAGGAGGCCAGAATCGACCCTACCAGCGGCTTACAGACCTCGCAGCCGTGACCGCGACCATAGCGGCTGAGCAACTGCGCGAAAGTGCGAATGTGGTTAACGCGCACCAGATGATGCAGCTCCTGACGCGAATAGGGGAAATGTTCGCAGACGTCCTTTTTCACCTCCACGCCCTGCTGCGTCAGTTGGTACTCCATCACCTGTTTCACCAGGGCGCTACAGCCACCGCAGCCGGTGGCGGCTTTGGTACAGCTTTTGATAGCGCTCATATCGGTGGCGCCTTGACGCACCGCAGCACAAATATCGCCTTTCGTGACGTTATGGCAGGAGCACAACTGCGCGCTCTCCGGGAGTGCGGCGACGCCAGGCGCCTTCGGCGCACTGCCCGCCAGCGCAGGCAGGATCAGACTCTCCGGCCGGGCAGGCAACGCCATGTCGTTCAACATCATCTGCAGCAAGGTCGCGTATTCGCTGGCATCCCCCACCAGCACCCCACCGAGGAGCCGTTTACCGTCTTCGCTGACCACGATTTTCTTATAGACTTTTGCCGGACCGTCGGTCCACTGGTAGCTGAGGCAGCCCGGTGCACGCCCGTGCGCATCGCCAAATGATGCAACATCCACACCCAGCAGCTTAAGTTTGGTGCTCATATCCGCACCGCTAAATGGCAGCGTTTCGCCGCTGAGACGGGCCGCTACCACCCGCGCCATCTGATACCCTGGTGCCACGAGGCCATAGACTTTGCCTTCCCATACCGCGCACTCGCCGATGGCGAAAATGTCTTTATCCGAGGTGCTACACTGGTTATCAATAGAGATGCCGCCACGCTCGCCCAGTTGCAAATCACAGCCCCGTGCCAGTGCGTCCTGCGGGCGGATACCGGCAGAGAAGACCACCATATCGGTGTTGAGACTTTCGCCGTCAGCAAAATGAAGCGTCAGGCCATCCGCGCAAGTGACAATGTCACGTGTCGATTTACTGGTATGCACCTGCACACCCAGCGCAGTGATTTTCTGGCGCAGCATGGCGCCGCCCTGTTCATCCAGTTGTACCGCCATCAGCGCGGGGGCAAACTCGACCACGTGAGTTTCCAGCCCTAGCTGTTTGAGCGCATTGGCGGCTTCAAGTCCCAGCAGACCGCCACCGATCACCACGCCACGCGTGGCATTTTTTGCCCGACGTGCAATGTCATCGAGGTCACCCAGCGTACGGTAAACAAAGCAACCTTCACTGTCATGGCCCGGCACCGGCGGCACGAAGGGGTACGACCCGGTTGCCAGCACCAGTTTATCCCAGTGGGTCTCATGCCCTTTGGCATCACGCACGACCTTCAGGTCACGGTCTATGTCCACAACCTGACGGGAGAGATGCAGTTCGATTCCGTTTTCAGCGAAGAAATCGCCTTGCACCATCGAGAGGGAGTCAGCGCTGCGCCCGGCAAAATACTCGGACAGATGCACGCGATCGTAAGCGGCATACTGCTCCGCGCCAAATACCACAATGTGGTATTCCTGATGAAGATTACGGCTAACGCATTGCTCAAGAAAATGGTGGCCGACCATGCCATGCCCGACCACAACCAGCGTGGGTTTTGTCATCATTGAGAGTCCTGCAGCCTCTGGCTGCGCTGAAAAGTTGTCGAATAGCCAGTCTGCCTGCGGCGTTTCTGGCGTATTGATTCGTTGGGTGAGCGCGGCGGCACTGGTGCAATCGCCCATCAGCAGCACGCCTTTCAGTTGTCCGTTGGCGAGGAGTAAACGACGGTAATGGCCGCTGAGCGGATCGAAGGTGGTCCAGACGTCATCGTCCTTATCGGCCTCTACGCGCCCGGCGCTAAACAGATCGATGCCGGTGACCTTGAGACGGGTGCCGCTGTCCTGCCAGGCAAAATCAGCCTGCGCCTCACCCAGCAGGCGCGCCGCCAGCACGTTCGCCTGTTCAAAGCAGGGGGCAACCAGGCCCCAGGTCTGCCCGTCGATTTCACAACACTCGCCAATGGCGCTGACGCCGCCGACTGAGGTGCGCATCTGCCCGTCCACCACAATGCCGCGAGCGCACGCCAGGCCACTGCGTTCAGCAAGGGCAGTCGCCGGGCGCACACCGGTTGCCATAACCACACGGGTGGCCGAAACCACGCGTCCGGTGGTCAGGGTGACGCTGTTTTTGTTGATGGCACTGATGCCAGCAGACAGCACGCAGTCGATACCCCGGGCGGTAAGATGCGTGGCCAGTAAAGCCCCCGCCTGCGGGTCAAGCTGCTGCTCCATCAGCCAGCCTGCGCGATTGACAAGCGTGACACTGTCACCATTACGGCGAAGTGCAGCGGCCGCTTCTACGCCTAACACGCCGCCACCGAGCACTACAACCGGCCCGCATCCCGCCAGAATCGCGTTAACGTCAGCAAGGGTGCGGAAAGACGTCACATGCGGTAAGTCATGCCCCGGTATCGGCGGCACAAAGGGCACGGAGCCGGTGGCAAACACCAGTTCATCCCACGCCAGCAAACGGCAGTCCGTTCTGAGCTGGCGAGCGGAGAGGTCTACGTCGCTAACCCGTTCGCCACGCAGCACGGTAATGTGGCGTTCTGCGTACCACTCATCCGTGTGCAGTACGGTGTCAGCAAAGGCCTTCTCCCCGCTGAGCACTGGCGAAAGCTGAATGCGGTTATAGGCCTGCGTCGGCTCGTCGCCAATCAGGGTGATGGCGAAGCGTCGGCTGCCGGACTGCGTGAGCCTTTCGACAAGGCGGGTTGCCGCCATGCCGTTGCCGATAATGACCAGTCGCGTCGTCATCCGCTTTCCTCAGGCCGCTTTCGGCTGTTTTTCGTAAAGGAACTGCAGGATCTGCTGGCGCAGGGCGTGGTAACGGCTGTCGTCCGCCAGTTGCACCCGATTGCGCGGGCGCGGCAGAGTAACGTTAACGATTTCCCCCACCGTCGCCGCCGGGCCGTTGGTCATCATCAGCACACGGTCAGAAAGCAGAACGGCTTCGTCAACATCATGGGTAATCAGCACGATGGTGGTGTTGAGCGACTGTTGAATGTGCATCACCGTGTCCTGCAAATGCGCTCGGGTCAGCGCATCCAGCGCACCGAAGGGTTCATCCATCAACAGCACTTTGGGCTTCATCGCCAGCGCACGGGCGATGCCGACGCGCTGCTTCATCCCGCCGGAGATCTCCCCGGGGCGCTTGTGGATGGCGTGCCCCATCTGCACCCGCTCCAGATTGTGTTCAATCCACTCCCGGCGCTCAGCTTTGTTCATGGTGCGGCGAAATACCTGGTCCACCGCCAGCGCCACGTTGTCAAAACAGGTGAGCCACGGCAGTAACGAGTGGTTCTGAAACACCACCGCCCGCTCGGGGCCAGGCCCGGCGATTTCACGGTTGTCGCAGATAAGCCCGCCTTCGGTCGGCAACGTGATACCGGCGATCAGATTCAGCAGCGTCGATTTACCGCAGCCGGAGTGACCAATCAGGCTGACGGTTTCGCCTTCATGAATGTCAAAGGAGACGTTTTGCAACGCCACAAAGTCGCCACCGGCGGTTGAGAAGCGCTGGCTGACGGCCTGGACCTGAATTAAGGGTTTCATGCTCATGATTATTTCTCCTGCCAGCTAAAACGACGTGCCACCAGCATCAACCCCTGCTCCAGCAGCAGGCCCACAACGCCGATAATGACGATGGCGATCAGAATGTTTTCCACATTGAGGTTGTTCCATTCGTTCCAGATCCAGAAACCGATCCCTAAGCCCCCGGTCAGCATCTCGGCGGCCACGATCACCAGCCAGGCGATGCCAATCGACAGACGCACGCCGGTCAACACGGCGGGTAAGACCGCAGGGAAGAGAATGCGGCGCATCACCGTCCATTCGGAAAGTTGCAACACACGGGCCACGTTGAGGTAATCCTCAGGAATACGTCTGACTCCTTCGGCGGTATTGATCACCATCGGCCAGATGGAACAAATAAAAATGGTCCAGCTTGAGGCAGGCTCCGCTTTCTGGAACAGCAACAGACCAATCGGCAACCAGGCCAGCGGGCTGACCGGACGCAGCAGCGCAATCAGCGGGTTAAACATGTGGGCGAAAAAGACAAAGCGGCCGATCAGAAAGCCCAGCGGAATGCCCACCAGTGCCGCGAGGCCGAAACCGATACCCACACGTTGCAGGGAGGCCAGCACGTTCCAGCCAATACCCATATCGTTTGGCCCGTCGCGGTAGAACGGGTCGGCAAAAATCGTTATCGCGGAGTCAAGGGTACTGAGCGGTGTAGGAAAGCCTTTGCTGTTAATGGCCGCCAGCTGCCAGGCCACCAGCAGCAGCCCCAGACCTAACAGACCCGGGAAGATGCGTTCTGCCAGCGCGCGGGCCTTTCTCGACCAGGCCGGTGTGGTGCGGCGCACCTGTACGGCGGGCATGACCAATACCTCAGCAGTGGCGGGCGCGGGTTCGACGCGCTGAAGTTTATGTGCGTGTTTCATTTCAGACCCCTATGCGTTGAAGGGAAAAACCGGTTGCGTACTGTTCCGGCGATTCGCCGGTCCAGCGGGTGCCGTCCATCAGCGTGCTGGTGCGCAAGCTGCTGGACGGTATGGAAATGTCGCCGAGGGCGGTGGCGGCCTCTTTCCAGACGTCGATGCGGTTAATGCGGCTGGCAATCGCCGTGTAGTCCGGGGCCGATTTCAGTAATCCCCAGCGGCGGAATTGGGTTAAGAACCACATGCCGTCGGAAAGCCAGGGGTAGTTCACCTGCCCCTCATTAAAGAAGCGGATGGCGTGGGCGTCCTGCCAGCGCTGACCTGCCCCGTTCTCGTACTCTCCCAGCATGCGCCCGGTGAGGTACTGCTCTTTGGTGTTGAGCCAGGCGCGACGAGAGAGAATGCGGGCGGTTTCACGACGGTTTTCCGGGGATGCATCAATCCAGCGCGCCGCCTCCATCACCGCACATACCAGCGCGCGGGCGGTGTTCGGATTTTGCTCCACCCAGGCGCTGCGGGTACCGAGGATCTTTTCCGGGTGATCCGGCCAGATGGATTGACTGGTCGCCGCCGTAAAACCGATGCGGTCGTTGATGGCGCGGGCATTCCAGGGTTCGCCAACGCAAAAGCCGACCATATTGCCAATACGCATGTTCATTACCATCTGCGGCGGTGGCACCACCACGGTACGGATGTCGGTAAAGGGGTTAATCCCGCCGCTGGCCAGCCAGTAATAGAGCCACATGGCATGGGTGCCTGTCGGGAAGGTATGGGCGAAGGTGTAGGTCCCCGGTTCGCTTTGCCCAACCAGCGTTTTCAGGCTTTCCACATGGGTAACGCCCTTCTCAAGCAGATCGGCAGAGAGCGTGATCCCCTGCCCGTTCTGGTTCAGCGTCATCAGGTTCGCCATCGCCTGCGGTTTGCCCGCAAGACCCAGCTCCAGACCATAAAGCAGTCCATAGAGAATGTGGGCCGCATCCAGTTCGCCGGATACCAGCTTATCGCGCACTGCCGCCCAACTGGCCTCTTTGGTCGGCACCAGCGTAATGCCGTATTTCTTATCGAACCCTTTCAGTGCCGCAATGACCAGCGGCGCGCAGTCGGTAAGCGGAATAAAGCCAACGCGCACTGTGGTCTGTTCTGGTTTGTCCGAACCGCCAGCCCATGCTGACTGCATCAGGCCTGGCAGCAGCATGGCGCCGCCCAGCGCGGCCCCGGTCTGTAAGAAACGCCGTCGTGATAAGAAAATGTGTGAATCGCCCATATGCACTCCCAAAGCAAAAAAAAGCGCCCATTGATGCTTTCGCACCAAAGGACGCCTTTATCCATGAAGCCGGTTAACCGCCGTTGGCTAGCCGCTTCTGTTGTCTGAAACTCTTATTCAGTAATGCAAGGGATGTGCCAGAAATTTCCGGCACATTGAGCCGCTTTTGTGCCTATGGAGGGCTGCTTTCGCACGGTCATTGTGCAGCAAATGCCCATTGACCGTGCAGCTACTCCTTAGGTGTTACTTCCCACAACGCGCGGACGGTCAGCAGCGCACGAGCGATCTCCACCATCCGCTGATTTTTATCCATTGCCATTTTACGCAGACACTGCCAGGCCTGCTCCTCGCTCATCTTTTGATGATTCATCAACACGATTTTGGCTTTATCAATGACCTTGCGCTCTTCAAGCATGTCTTGCAGAGAAGCCAGTTGTTGGCTGAGTTGTTCAATTTCCTGCGCCTGCTGACGCACCAGTGGCAGCAGCGCTTTTTCGTGGTACCGCTGCACGGTGTCTGGCGTAAACAGGCGCGTATTCAACGCAATGACCTCATCATCCTCACTCAGTAGACGGTCTGTCTCGCTATTAAGCGCGTTGATGAGCAACTCTTCCAGCGCCCGCAGGTGTTCGAGGCGCTGAGTTTGCAGCGTGAACCAGCGTAGGGCGTTATCACCGCCGTCGGCAGGAGGCGTGCGCGTGCAGGCCAGGCGGCGCATCTGCTCAATGTCCAGCCCCGCCCCGCACGCTTTGCTAAACAACGCCGCTAAGGTGGGTTCTGAGAGCGAAATGAAGGTGTCAAAACAGGGCTGCTGGCCGTCAATGCGATCTACCAGCGCCTGACGTTGCGCCTCGCTGAACCGACCCTCGGTAAACCCCATCGCTCCCAACGCGCGTTCCTGCCCCACCAGCTCTTTTCCCTGCATCAAGCTGTAAAGCGCCACCAGTCTGGCGGCAATGGTCGGATCGTCAATGCTGTCATTCAGTTGGGGAATAATACTCAGCAAATGGCCGATAATCCCGCTGAACTGCCCCATAGCCTGGTCGGCGGTAACCGTCTGCGCTTTTATTTGCTCTCTGAGTGCGGGAAGTTGCTCCAGCCCGGCAACAACGGTCGCGATTCGATGGCATAATGCGCTACTGGTCAATGGCCTGAGTCCGGCAAGTAACGGTAACAGCGCGGCTATCTGCTCATCTGCCAGCGCACTACTGGCGCGGCACTCCAGCCCATAGAGCCGCCCACGGGAGCACAGCCAAATATTTGACGCCCCCCGCTCGCACTGAAGCATGTGGGTCAGATGGCTGATTTTCCCGGCCAGCACACCCAGTTCAGCAAGCTGGCGAAGTTGGTTTTTCTGGATGTGACGCGCGTAGTGAAACCAGCCTGTGGCGTCGGTCCGTTCATTCATGCTGACTCTCCGTTTCATTCTCTTAACGGATAAGAAGCAATAACCATGCCCCCTCGAAGGAGTGAAGATGCAAAAGATAGTGATTGTGGCGAATGGCGCCGCCTACGGCAGTGAATCCTTGTTTAATAGCCTGCGTCTGGCGATTGCCCTGCGTGAACAGGAAAGTGGATTGCAGCTGCGTCTGTTTTTGATGTCTGACGCGGTGACGGCCGGGTTACGCGGGCAGAAACCGGCTGAAGGCTACAACATTCAGCAGATGCTGGAGATCCTGACCGCACAGGGCGTAGCGGTAAAACTGTGCAAAACCTGTACCGACGGGCGCGGTATTACCGCCCTGCCGCTGATTGATGGCGTGGAAATAGGCACACTCGTTGAACTGGCGCAGTGGACGCTGGCAGCGGACAAAGTATTAACATTCTAATTATCGCGAAGCTTTAATATTATTTTCTTATGGGTGCCCGCGCGGCATCAAGTTTGCCTGCTGCGTTGCCGATAGGGGTTAAAGACAACACAGCAGGTACTATAAATATGTTTAGATCGATTCGCGCTCGTATTATTGCAGCGACAGCGGGCTGTCTCGCCGTTGCGTTGCTTCTCAACACGGTTATTAACTATCAGGTAACCAGTCAGCATAACCAAAACGCTCAGCAGGATATTCTCGCCGGCACCAGCAGCAGTCACAGTCTGGCGATTAGCGACTGGGTAAACAACAAAATGACCGCGGTCTCCTCGTTACAGAAAGCGGCCCTCTCGGAGGACCCCGTTCCGGTCTTCACTCAGGTCGCGCAGGCGGGCGGTTTCATCAACGTTTACGTCGGTTACGCCAGCAAAACGGCGAAATTCTCTAATCCTGACGGCGTGCCGGCGGATTATGACCCGACCATTCGTCCGTGGTATCAGCAGGCCGTAAAAGCCGACGCGCCGGTTGTCACTGCGCCTTACGTGGATGCGGGCAGCGGTAAGCTGGTGGTGACCTTCGCGGTACCGGTGAAAGAGAACGGCACGCTGAAAGCGGTGGTGTCCGGCGACGTCTCAATGGACAGCGTGGTCGCCAACGTACACGGCATCAGCCCAACGCCGAACAGCAGCGGCATGTTACTTGACAGCGACGGCACGATTATCGCTGCCAACGACGGCAAACTGACGCTTAAACCCTATACGGATGCGATCGGGGGTGTCGCGTTAAGCGAGTTGCTGTCCGGTAAAGCCGTACACGGCACCTTTGCGGGTACGGATAAAGAATTTATCGCCACCAAAGTCAACGGTACTCAGTGGCAACTGGTGGTGGCACTCGACAGTGCAGACTCCACCACCGGCCTGCGCGCCCAGCTTAAAGCCTCAGCGATGTCGCTGGTTGTACTGGTACTGATTGCCGGGGCGTTAATGCACTGGATTGTGGCGACGATGCTGAAAAGACTGGTGACCATTCGCGATGCGATGAACGCCATCAGCAACGGCACCGACGATCTTTCTCAACGCCTGCCGGAACAGGGCAATGATGAAGTGGCGCAAATCGCGCATGCGTTTAACGCCTTCAGCGACAAGCTGTCGGTAGTGATGATGAAGTTGCGTGATTCAAGCACCTCCGTCAAACAGGCGGCGCAGGAGATTGCCGCCGGAAACCACGATCTCTCCGGGCGCACCGAACAGGCCGCATCCAGCCTGCGTGAAACCGCCAGCGCCGTTGAGCAAATCACCGCGTCCGTCGCCCAGTCAACCGACTCGGCAGCACAGGCGAACGCTCAGGCTCATACCGCATCTGAAGCGGCGTCCCGCGGCGGCCAGGTGGTCTCGCAGGCCATCAGCACGATGCAGACGATCGAAGTGGCCTCGGCAAGGATTGGGGATATTACCAGCGTTATTGATGGTATCGCCTTCCAGACCAATATTCTGGCGCTGAACGCCGCCGTGGAAGCGGCCCGTGCCGGTGAGCAGGGTCGCGGTTTTGCGGTAGTCGCTGGCGAAGTCCGTAACCTGGCAAGCCGCAGCGCGCAGGCGGCAAAAGAGATTAAAACCTTGATTGATTCCACGACCGAAAGCGTCGCCACCGGTTCACGCTATGTGCGCCTGGCGGGAGACAGCATGGGCGATATTGTCTCAAGCATCGACAGCGTATCGGTCATCATGCGTGAGATAACGGTGGCGACCAACGAGCAGATGAAAGGCATTCAGGAGATCAACCATGCGGTTATCGATCTGGACCGCATGGTACAGCAGAATGCTGAACTGGTGATTCAGTCGGCCGCCGCAGCCGGTGCCCTTCAGTCTCAGGCCGGGGAGCTTGCTGAAACCGCCGGACATTTCCGCATTTAATCTCCTGTCGGCGCATTTTTTCCACGATTTAATGCGCCGACCCATTTCCCCGCCGAATATTGTCATTTTTGTTTAATCGTTACGACATTCGTTGATCAAAATCAGCATCTGACCCGCTCGCGTTTGGTGTTATGCCATAAGTGATTTGTGAACGACATCACACACGGGAGCTTCCCGCAGGGAGTGCGTTGTTGATAACGACGGGGTTGAAAATGGCGTTGGTAAAAACAAGTTTGAAGTTATTTGGTGGGGATACGGTAGTTGTACGGTGTTCTGAAAATTGTCATATCCATTTGATGAGCGAGAAGAATAAAACCTCCGCCGCTCAGCAAGATGTTCTCAGCGTCCAGAATCGCGCCAGCGCGTATCTGGCCGTGCCGTACAGCGGTGTCTGGAATGTGCTGATCGATAGCCACAGCCAGACGCTGGAGCACTCAATCAGCTACGTTCCAGCCTGATTGCGTTTCAGGCAAAGCCAGGCTTCATTTCCGGGCCTGGCTTTTCTCCCGCCAACAGTCCGCGCACCCGCCCGACCAGCTCGTTAAGACAGTCGTCCTGCATCCCCAGCTTGATAAGTTCTTGCTCAAGCGAGAAAAGATACTGCGCATTGGTGCCAAGGGGACCGGTTGCGGTGGCGATTAAGGGCGCGATAACCTGGGTACGGGTATCGGATTCATAAAGGGGGTGGCGAGGATCCATGATAAACACCAGCGCGTTAACGGTTCGACCGTCATCGAGCGCCAGTTTGCGCCAGCTCGGCAGATAGCAGCCGGTAATCATTTCCCGCTTCCAGAGCAGCGTCAGCTCGTCATAAAGATCCGTTTCAGGCAGACGATAAGCCACGCCCGTGGTGCGTCCGCCCTCTTTCAGTGCAAGCATGCGGCCTGGCTGGCATGCCGTACCGCGCCCTGCGGTCAGCCGCAGGCAAAAGGCGCGGTGCCAGCCTACAAGCGTGCCGGTGCAGGATTCAACAAATTCCAGCGCGGGGTTCCACATCAGCGAACCGTAGCCAAATATCCACACCGGGCCATCATCCGGCCGACAGGCCAGGGTAGCGGCCAGAGACGCCGCCCGCTGCTCTGCTGACCAAAGCAGGGAGGCTTCAATGTCGCCAAATGCGGTTTTGCAGTCCGCTTTCATCAAGAAATCACGTGTTATCACTTTCCACCTCCGCCACTGCGTGCTTCCTTGCGACGACTTTACTGCTGCCTTCATGGCACTTTGCAATGACGATATGCAATTCACAGGCCGTTTTCAAGTGAACTCAGCAGGCCATTGCAGAGCGGTTAAAGCGAAACATCGGTCAGACTCATCTTAAGCGGTTAATAAAATGGCCTAATTATTTCTTTTTATGCCATTTATCATCATCCCCTTTCTCATAATCATTTTTTACCGCCGCCCAGGCCACGCGGTGTGCGGTTTCTTCCCGCGAGGCATCACCGCGACGATCGTCTTTGTCTTTATATTGGTCCCAGGCGCTATTAAAGGCTTCTTTGTAAATGTCCTGCGCGTGTGCCGGCAGCACATGCTGAACGCTATCAGGCAGGTCGGTTCTGTTTTTATAGGGCATCGTTGACTCCTTTTTGAGGTAAAGAGTAAGTCTGGACGCCAGCGCATAAGTTTGCCAGGCAGCAACTGAATTATTGCATCACCACAAACCTATCCCTATGTAAATAATGGATTTTTTATCAATAACATTAACTAATGCATTATTCAGATAAGAATCACCTTAAGTAGTAAATAAAAGTAAAAATCCCCTGTAGATAAGCGTTTGTCTGCTATTTTAGCTGCTGTTTATTCTTTCTATAATTACAAATACCTGCTCTGGATGGAGATAAAAATGACAACAACACACGAGGCGGTTAAGACCCGCCACAAGGAGACAACCCTTATTTTCCCGGCGCTGGCGCTGGCTGTCCTGTTTTTTTGGGGTAACAGCCAGTCGCTCTCTGTCGTTATCGGGATAAATGCCCTGGCACTGGTCGGTATTTTAGCCAGTGCCTTTAGCGTCGTTCGCCATGCTGATGTACTGGCACACCGTCTCGGCGAACCCTTCGGCTCTCTGATTTTGAGTCTTTCCGTGGTCATACTGGAAGTGAGTCTGATTTCTGCATTGATGGCGACCGGCGATGCCGCGCCAACGCTAATGCGCGATACGCTCTACTCCATCATTATGATTGTGACGGGTGGTCTGGTGGGTTTCTCTCTGCTGCTTGGCGGACGGAAATTCGCGACCCAGTACGTTAATCTGTTCGGTATCAAACAGTATTTAATTGCCCTCTTTCCGCTGGCGGTGATTGTTCTGGTCTTCCCGGTTGCCTTACCGGGTGGCAACTTCACCACCGGCCAGGCGCTGCTGGTGGCACTGATTTCTGCGGCGATGTACGGCGTGTTCCTGCTTATTCAGACCAAAACTCACCAGAGTTTGTTTGTCTATGAGCATGAGGATGACGGCGACGATGACGACCCGCACCATGGCAAACCCTCTGCCCATAGCAGCCTGTGGCATACGGCCTGGCTTATCGTTCACCTGATCGCCGTCATTGCGGTGACCAAGATGAATGCCAACCCGCTGGAGCACCTCCTGACGGAGATGAACGCGCCAGTGGCCTTTACCGGCTTTTTAGTGGCACTGCTTATTCTTTCCCCTGAAGGTCTGGGGGCGCTGAAGGCGGTGCTGAACAATCAGGTACAGCGCGCCATGAACCTGTTCTTTGGTTCGGTGCTGGCGACCATTTCACTGACGGTACCGGTGGTGACGATCATCGCCTGGATGACCGGCAATGATCTGATGTTTGGTCTGGGGAAACCGGAACTGGTGGTGATGCTGACATCGTTGGTGCTGTGCCAGATTTCATTCTCAACCGGCAAAACCAATGTGTTGAATGGGGCTGCGCACCTGGCGCTGTTTGCCGCCTATCTGATGACGATATTTGCCTGATCTGCCTCTTACACGCAAAAAAAACCCGCTTAGCTAAGCGGGTTTTTTTATCTTACTTGCTGGTATCCAGCTCTTCGAAGTTCTTCACCAGATCGTCAATAGCTTTGATCTGTTTCAGGAACGGTTCGAGTTTATCGAGCGGCAGTGCGGACGGGCCATCACATTTCGCGTTGGCTGGATCCGGGTGAGCTTCGATAAACAGACCGGCCAGACCGGTTGCCATGCCCGCGCGTGCCAGCTCAGCAACCTGCGCACGACGACCACCGGATGCGGCGCCAAACGGGTCACGGCACTGCAGGGCGTGGGTTACGTCGAAGATGACCGGTGAGTTGCCGGTGACGTTTTTCATCACGCTGAAGCCCAGCATGTCGACCACCAGGTTGTCGTAACCAAAGTTACTGCCGCGATCACACAGGATAACTTTGTCGTTGCCGCCTTCAGCGAATTTATCGACGATGTTACCCATCTGGCCCGGGCTCACGAACTGCGGTTTTTTGACGTTGATGACAGCACCGGTTTTCGCCATGGCTTCAACCAGATCGGTCTGGCGCGCCAGGAAGGCAGGCAACTGGATCACATCAACCACGTCGGCCACCGGCTGTGCCTGGCTGGCTTCATGAACGTCAGTGATAATTTTTACGCCAAAGGCTTGTTTCAGTTCCTGGAAAATCTTCATCCCTTCTTCCAGGCCCGGCCCACGATAGGATTTGATTGAGGAACGGTTGGCTTTATCAAAAGAGGCTTTGAACACGTACGGAATGCCCAGTTTCTGAGTCACTGTCACGTAATGTTCACAGATGCGCATCGCCAGATCGCGGGATTCCAGTACGTTCATACCGCCGAAAAGAACAAACGGCAGATCGTTGGCAACCTTGATATCGCCAATGCTAACCACTTTTTGAGTCATATTATTCCCTTACAGAGTGAGTCGATTAAATCAGGTTTAATGCAGTGTAATTTGTTTGTGCGAGATGGTGTTGATTTGCGCACGAATCATTTCGCTGATCGGGTCCTCAGGACACTGTTCAACGAAATAGCTCAGGTCATTCAGTGCAATATGATCGCACTCCAGCTGGGCGTAAATCAAACCCCGGTCGCGAATCTCATACGGATCTTCCGGATTAAATTGCAACAACACTTCGCTGGTGCGTAACGCCAGCTCCATCTGCTGCTCTTCCATTAATGCCGACTTGAGCGTATCCAGCAGTTTACGAATCACTTCGGCATTATCGGCTTCGTCAAGATCCTCGTTAAACAGCTCAGCCACCGGGCTGATATTGCCTTTCAGCCACACTTCCAGCGTGTGTTCGTCCAGCGTGTCGCCATTAAAGGGATTGATAAGCCACATTTCTCCATCCATCCACTCAGCCCGGAGAATGAGTTGGGTTGGAAAAATAACCGGCATCAATGGAATATCCAAATGCCCGGCAATCCATAACAAAATTGCCCCCAGGGACACGGCACTGCCCTGACGATTTGTTAGTACTTTATCCAGCCATAATGCATCCGACAGGCGATAGACCCCGCGGGTATCTTTAAAGCCCCATTCCCCGTAAAACAGCTCAATCAACTTTTCCAGTTGCCCGTCCTGCGGTTGAAGCTCCGAGATTTCTTCACGCGCCAGGCTTAGCAGTCGTTTCAGTTCATCGTGGACAAACTGCGACGGAAAGTCGTCGCGAACCCGTTCTGAAATCAGGATCATCCCATCACATAATGGCGCTTTGTTAAATTCGAAATCGGCTAACGACCGCATGTCTTACCCCAGTATCGGTATCTTTGTGGCGGCGAGTTTTATGATGATGTACAGCACCACCAGCCCCAGCAGGAACGCGATAAAGCCCGTTTGCTGGCTGCGCGGACGACGTCGTCCCAGCGCAATGAAACCCAAAACGATGTAGATGATAACGCCAAACAGCTTCTCCGTCAGCCATGACCCCTTCACAGTAAATGGCATATAGCCGCTCGCGATAACCAGCCCTGCTCCACTGAGCAGCAACAGGCTATCCACAATGTGCGGCACCGTGCGTGCCCAACGTGCATTACCACGCGGATTGTCCGTAAAACGCCACCAGTAACGCAGGACAAACAGGCTAATGGTAGGACAACGCACGTCAAATGTAGAAGGATCAAAACGTTATACGCATCCACTGCAGGGTCACTCCTGTAACGGCAGGCGCGCGAGCGAAATACGATCGTTACCGCCATAATCCTGGCAGGTTGCGACGTCCTCATAACCGTCTGCGCAAAAGAGCGCGCGGACAGCCTCTCCTTGCTGCCAGCCATGCTCAATGAGCAACCAGCCTCCGGGACGTAAAAAGCGACGTGCCTGGGTGATTATCCACGCAATATCCGCAAGCCCTTCGTTTGCCGCCACCAGTGCAGACCGGGGCTCAAACCGCACATCGCCCAGCGCAAGATGCGGATCATGCTCATCAATATAAGGTGGGTTGCTGACAATCATGTCAAAGCACGCCCCGTCCAGCGCACTAAACCAGCGACTTTCAAGGAGTGTGACGTTGCTGATGCCTAGCTGCTGCGCATTACGTGTCGCCAGCGCCACCGCCTCGGGAACAACGTCCACCGCCGTCACATGGCAGTCTGGTCGCTCACTGGCCAGCGCCAGTGCAATCGCCCCGGTGCCCGTGCCGAGGTCAAGGATCCGCGCGGGCTGTTCCGGCAACCGGCTGAGTGCCTGTTCAACCAGACACTCGGTGTCAGGACGCGGGATGAGCGTCGCGGCCGACACGTAAAGCGGCAGCGACCAGAATTCGCGTATCCCCACAAGGTGGGCCACCGGCTCTCCGCGTTCGCGACGAGCAAGCAGGTGCTCAAGCTGGTGCTGTTCTTCAACGCTGAGTAACGTCTCGCCAAAAGCCAGAATAAAGGTGCGCGCCCGCCCTGTCACAAAGCCCAGCAGGATCTCAGCGTCACGACGCGGACTTTCGCTGTGCGACAGACGCCCTGTCGCATCACGGAGCCACTGCTGGAACTCCATCACTCCTGTCCGGCCAGCGCTGCCAGTTGGTCAGCCTGGTATTCCTGAACGATAGGTTCGATCAACGCATCCAGTTTGCCTTCCATCACTTCGTCCAGCCGATAGATGGTGAGGTTGATACGGTGATCGGTCACACGTCCCTGCGGGAAGTTATAGGTGCGGTTGCGGTCGCTGCGATCGCCACTGCCCAACAGGTTGCGGCGCGTTGACGCTTCCGCCTGCTGGCGCTTCGCCATTTCTGCCGCATGGATACGTGCGCCCAACACGGAGAGCGCTTTGGCTTTATTTTTGTGCTGCGAGCGTTCGTCCTGGCACTCCACCACAATGCCGGTTGGCAGGTGGGTAATACGAATAGCAGAGTCGGTGGTGTTAACGTGCTGGCCGCCCGCACCCGAAGAGCGGAAAGTATCGATACGCAAATCCGCCGGGTTAATGTCCGGCAGTTCGGCTTCCGGCAACTCAGGCATCACCGCCACGGTACAGGCGGAAGTATGAATACGGCCCTGAGACTCTGTCGCAGGCACACGCTGCACACGGTGACCGCCGGATTCGAATTTCAGACGCCCATACACCCCGTCGCCGCTGATTTTGGCGATGACTTCTTTATAGCCACCGTGTTCACCTTCGTTGGCGCTCATGATCTCCACCCGCCAGCGGCGCGCTTCAGCATAGCGGCTGTACATGCGGAAAAGATCGCCGGCAAACAGGGCCGCTTCGTCACCGCCGGTACCGGCACGGACTTCGACGAAAGCGCTACGTTCATCATCAGGATCTTTAGGCAGCAGCAAAATTTGCAGGTGCTGTTCGAGCTGTTCACTTTTTTCTTTCGCTTCGCGCAGTTCTTCCTGCGCCATTTCGCGCATTTCCGGATCGTCGAGCATCATCTGCGCGGTTTCAATGTCTTCCTGAACCTGTTGCCAGTCAGTAAAGCAGCGTGACACGTCGCTTAATTGCGCGTATTCACGGGATAAGGCGCGGAATCGCTCTTGATCGGCGATGGTTTGCGCGTCACCCAGTAACGCCTGAACTTCTTCATGGCGTTCGTACAGGGCTTCCAGTTTGGCAACGATAGAAGGCTTCATAGGCGTAAATGCACCTTAGTTATAAGAGGTTGTTGTGCTACTCCAGCCCGAGGCTGTTGCGCAGAATAAGCAGGCGATCGTCATCCCCGTCACGGGCGGCCTGCTGAAGAGACTTGGTTGGTGCGTGGATCAGGCGGTTGGTCAGTTTCCAGGCCAGATCCTGCATAATGGCTTGCGCGTCACCGCCCTGTTCAAGGGCTGCCAGCGCTTTCGCTGTGAGTTCGTCCCGGACCTGCTCGGACTGACTACGGTAATCACGGATGGTCTCGCTGGCACTTTGCGCACGCAGCCAGGCCATAAATTCACTGGTTTCCTGAGCAACGATGGTTTCGGCCTGGACTGCGGCCGCTTTTCGTTGCGCCAGATTGTGCTGAATAATACTTTGCAGATCGTCAACGCTGTAGAGATAGGCGTTTGCTACTTTACCGACTTCAGGTTCGACGTCACGCGGCACAGCGATATCCACCAGCAGCACTGGCTGATTACGCCGCGCTTTCATCGCACGCTCGACCATACCTTTACCGATGATCGGTAGCGGGCTGGCCGTGGAGCTAATCACGATGTCTGCATCTTTCAGGCGTGAGTCGATCTCGCTCAGAGAGATGACTTCTGCCCCCACTTCATCAGCCAGCAGTTGCGCGCGTTCACGGGTACGGTTGGCGATGATCATGTTCTGCACTTTATGTTCGCGCAGATGACGGGCGACCAGCTCGATGGTTTCACCGGCGCCCACGAGAAGAACGGTAACGGCAGAGAGAGATTCGAAGATTTGTCGTGCCAGCGTACAGGCAGCAAAGGCGACAGAGACAGCGCTGGCACCGATATCCGTTTCCGTGCGCACGCGCTTGGCAACGGAGAAGGATTTCTGGAACATTCGCTCCAGTTCACTCACATTCAGGTGACCGCGATTAGAGTCTGCAAAGGCTTTCTTAACCTGCCCGAGAATTTGGGGTTCGCCGAGTACCAAAGAGTCGAGCCCACTCGCCACGCGCATTAAATGACTCACCGCATCGTTATCATGATGCCAGTAGAGGCTGTTGCGCAGCTCTTCTTCGCTAATTTGATGATAATCGCATAGCCAACGGACAAGGGACTCATGCAGGTTGTCCCGCTCGTCCACACTGAGATAGAGTTCAGTCCGGTTGCATGTCGACAGCACCACTCCGCCCTGCACCATTGGCTGCGCCAGCAGGCTTTCCAGAGCCTGGTCAAGCGTTTCCGGCGAAAACGTAATACGTTCTCGCAACGAAACGGGGGCCGTTTTGTGGTTGATGCCAAGCGCTAAAAGGGTCATGAGTGCGGGAGTAGTACCAACGTTGATAAGGTTAGACTGAGCGCATCATACAGGATGCGTGAGGGCAATAAAAGAGAGCGCCCCCTTTTGGAGTAATTGGTAATTTAATGATTTAAGACAACGTGAACGTAGACGCTCTGCGCGCCCGGCGCTAGCATTAAGTCTATTAACTGTAACGAATCTCAAGGACTTGCCCCCATTATGACTTTGCCGACTTCCCGTCTTATTCGCCTGCTACCGTTGGCAAGCCTCGTACTCAGCGCCTGTACGCTCAACGCGCCTAAGGGACCAGGACAAAGTCCAGATGCGCCGCAGTGGCGCCAGCACCAACAAGAGGTGCGTGCACTTAACCAGTTCCAGACGCGGGGTGCCTTTGCGTTCATCTCCGATCAGCAAAAAGTGTATGCCCGCTTCTTCTGGCAGCAAACCGGTCAGGATCGTTACCGCTTGCTGCTGACTAACCCACTAGGCAGCACTGAGCTTGAACTGAATGCTGCACCGGGTGCGGTTGAACTGGTGGACAACAAAGGCCAGCACTATAAAGCTGATGATGCCGAAGAGATGATTGGCAAATTGACCGGAATGCCTATTCCGCTCAACAGTCTGCGTCAGTGGATAGTGGGCCTGCCGGGTGATGCCACGGATTACAAACTGGATGACCAGTTCCGTTTGAGTGAAATCAATTACAGCCAGAACGGCAAAAACTGGAAAGTCGTTTACAACGGTTATGATACCAAGACCCAACCGGCTCTGCCGTCCAATCTTGAGCTGAGCGATGGCGGCCAACGCATCAAGCTGAAAATGGACAACTGGATCGCCAAATAATGATGACCCAGTGGCCTTCCCCGGCAAAACTCAATCTGTTTTTGTATATCACCGGCAGGCGTCCTGACGGTTACCACAATCTGCAAACGCTGTTCCAGTTTCTCGATTACGGCGACACGCTGCACATTGAACCCCGCACCGACGGTATTCTTCGCCTGCTCACCCCCATCAACGGGGTAGCGGACGAAGAAAACCTGATTGTCCGTGCCGCACGTTTGTTGATGAAGGCCGCGCAGGAGAGCGGGCGCTTGCCTGCGGGCAGTGGTGCGGATATTGGCATCGACAAGCGTCTGCCGATGGGCGGTGGGCTGGGAGGCGGTTCCTCAAACGCCGCGACAACGCTTGTGGCGCTCAACCACCTCTGGCAGTGCAGGTTCAGTGAGGATGAACTGGCCCAGCTGGGATTGCAGCTGGGTGCAGACGTTCCGGTATTCGTGCGTGGTCGCGCGGCGTTCGCGGAAGGGATTGGCGAGCGGCTTGTACCGGTTGCGCCGGCGGAAAAATGGTACCTGGTGCTCCACCCCGGCGTGCATATCTCCACGCCGGAAATTTTTAACGATCCGGAGTTACCAAGAGAGACGCCCGTGCGGTCAATCGAAACGTTGCTAAATTGTGAATTCAGCAACGATTGCGAGGTTATCGCAAGAAAACGTTTTCGTGAGGTTGATGCGGCGCTCCTCTGGCTGCTAGAATACGCGCCGTCGCGCCTGACTGGCACGGGAGCCTGTGTTTTTGCTGAATTTGATACAGAGCTCGCCGCACGTCAGGTGCTAGAGCAAGTCCCGGCTGGTTTACATGGTTTTGTGGCGCAGGGCGTCAATCTCTCGCCGCTTTCCAGGAAGCTTGCCGGGTAGCTGAGTTTCGGTGACAACGTCACCTTGTTCCAGACGTTGCATCGCGCTCTTTAATACACCGCCTGAATAGAATGTTGCCTGGCCCGCACAGTTTTTGGCATATTCTATTCACCAATGGACGCATGCCTGAGGTTCTTCTCGTGCCTGATATGAAGCTTTTTGCTGGTAACGCCACCCCGGAACTAGCACAACGTATTGCCAACCGCCTGTACACTTCTCTCGGCGACGCCGCCGTAGGTCGCTTTAGCGACGGCGAAGTCAGCGTACAAATCAACGAAAATGTACGCGGTGGTGATATTTTCATCATCCAGTCCACTTGTGCTCCAACTAACGATAACCTGATGGAATTGGTTGTTATGGTTGATGCGCTGCGCCGTGCTTCCGCAGGCCGTATCACCGCTGTTATTCCTTATTTTGGTTACGCTCGTCAGGATCGCCGTGTGCGTTCTGCACGTGTGCCTATCACGGCAAAAGTTGTGGCTGACTTCCTTTCCAGCGTTGGCGTTGACCGCGTCCTCACCGTTGACCTGCATGCTGAACAGATTCAGGGCTTCTTTGATGTACCGGTAGACAACGTTTTCGGCAGCCCAATCCTGCTCGAAGATATGCTGCAGAAAAACCTTGATAATCCTATCGTGGTCTCTCCCGATATCGGTGGCGTGGTTCGCGCTCGTGCGATTGCCAAACTGCTGAACGATACCGACATGGCTATCATCGACAAGCGCCGTCCGCGCGCGAACGTTTCCCAGGTGATGCACATCATCGGTGACGTCGCCGATCGTGACTGCGTCATGGTCGATGACATGATTGATACCGGTGGCACGCTGTGTAAAGCAGCCGAAGCACTGAAAGAACGTGGTGCAAAACGTGTATTTGCATACGCGACTCACCCGATCTTCTCTGGCAACGCGATTCAGAACATCAAAAATTCCGTGATCGATGAGTTCATCGTCTGCGATACCATTCCGCTGACGCCTGAAATCAAAGCGCTGGAGAAAGTCCGCACGCTGACGCTGTCTGGCATGCTGGCCGAAGCGATTCGTCGCATCAGCAACGAAGAATCCATTTCTGCAATGTTCGAACATTGATAGAAATCGGCACAGAAACCCGCTGCGGCGGGTTTTTTTATTGTTGTCATTTATTTGTATGATTTATTAAAAGCCGGTGTCTGTTTTGTATAACTGATGTTTACGCAGGGAAGAACATCACGATGAATAAACTCTTTTCCTCCCACGTTATGCCCTTCAGCGCGCTGATTGAAGCCTGCTGGAAAGAGAAATACAGCCTCGCCCGTTTCACCCGCGACCTGATTGCCGGCATAACCGTCGGCATTATTGCGATCCCCCTTGCGATGGCGCTGGCGATTGGCAGCGGCGTGGCACCCCAATATGGGCTCTATACTGCCGCGATCGCCGGGTTGGTTATCGCGTTGTCCGGTGGTTCGCGCTACAGCGTTTCAGGTCCTACCGCTGCCTTTGTCGTCATTCTTTATCCGGTTTCACAACAGTTTGGTCTGGGTGGTTTGCTGGTCGCGACCTTGATGTCAGGCGTGTTTCTGATTCTTTTTGGTCTTGCCCGCTTTGGGCGGCTGATTGAGTACATCCCCCTTTCAGTGACACTCGGGTTCACCTCCGGTATCGGTATTACTATCGGAACCATGCAGATTAAAGATTTCCTCGGCCTGCAGGTCGCACATATGCCCGAGCACTATCTGCAAAAAATCGGGGCGCTGGGCATGGCGTTGCCGACTCTGAACCCCGGTGATGCTGCGATTGGTATCGTCACCTTAGGCACATTGATTCTGTGGCCACGCCTGCGTATTCGCCTGCCCGGCCATCTGCCTGCGCTACTGGCGGGGTGCGCCATCATGGGGATCGTGAATCTCATGGGTGGCCATGTTGCGACCATTGGCTCGCAGTTCCACTACGTGCTCGCCGATGGCAGCCAGGGAAATGGCATTCCACAGCTGTTACCTCAGTTGGTTTTGCCGTGGAACTTACCTGACTCCCGCTTCACGCTGAGCTGGGCATCTTTACAGGCACTCCTCCCTGCCGCCTTTTCGATGGCAATGTTAGGGGCCATTGAATCGCTGCTTTGCGCAGTGGTGCTTGATGGCATGACCAGTACGCGTCACAAAGCGAACAGTGAGTTGATTGGTCAGGGATTGGGAAATATCGTCGCCCCGTTCTTTGGCGGCATTACGGCCACGGCAGCCATCGCCCGTTCAGCGGCCAACGTGCGCGCCGGGGCAACCTCACCCGTTTCGGCCATTATTCACTCGCTGCTGGTGATCCTGGCTTTACTGGTTCTCGCCCCCCTGCTCTCATGGTTGCCATTGTCAGCCATGGCGGCTCTGCTGCTGATGGTCGCGTGGAACATGAGCGAAGCGCATAAGGTAGTGAATCTGCTGCGGCGTGGTCCGAAAGACGACATCATCGTGATGTTAATCTGTATGTCGCTGACGGTATTGTTCGATATGGTTATCGCCATCAGCGTGGGCATTGTTCTCGCGTCTCTGCTGTTTATGCGCCGTATTGCACGCATGACCCGCCTCGCCCCGGTCAATGTTGACGTTGCGTCCGATGTTCTGGTGCTGCGCGTGATAGGCCCGCTTTTCTTCGCCGCTGCCGACGGTCTGTTTAGCGAACTGGAGTCACGGCTCGAAGGCAAACGGGTGGTGGTGTTGAAGTGGGATGCGGTTCCGGTACTGGATGCGGGTGGGCTTGATGCCTTCCAGCGTTTCGTGAAGCGTCTGCCGGAAGGCACCGAACTGCGTGTCAGCAACCTGGAGTTTCAGCCCCTGCGCACCATGGCACGGGCCGGTATTCAGCCCATCCCTGGGCGCTTATCCTTCTGGCCAAACCGTGACGCGGCTTTAGCTGACTTATGATCCTGAGGGTGCGGAATATAACTTCCGCATCATCACTTCTATCGCCCCCTGCAACCACCCCAACACCTCAGGCGTCATCCAGGTGCCTTTCATCAGATGCGGCTCCTCCTGCATGGCGAGGCGAAACTTCTGCTGGGTATGCGGTGAAGTGCCGGCATAGGATTGAAACAACGTCAGCCAGTTTTCAGCCAGCGCTTGTGCCTCGTCGGAATTCGGATCCAGAGCCGCAGCCGTCGCTTTATGTAAACGGGCCACCAGCGGCGGCCATTCCATTAGCCGATCAAAATAGTGTGCGCGGGTAAAAGCCATCTCCTCCGGTGACAAATACCGTTGCCAGATAGCCAGTTTACTCTCCGCAAAACTGCGCGTGATGTAGTCAATTATCTGTTCATCAATGCCCGTTTGTTCGCGCATTTGCGGCTCCAGCACATGCATTTCATTAAGCCGAGTGAGGAAATCCGGCCTGCCTGCGGTATCCTCTTCAAGGCGCGTCATCCAGCGCGTCGCGAATGCCATGGCCTGTGGGTCATCCACCGGGCAATTAATCTGCATGAGATGGCGAACGTTTTCGACCATCTCCAGCCAGGCGTTGCTACGTGCCTGGTCGTCTGCGGCAAACGGCAGTGCCTGTAATTCCTCTTTGCTAAACCAGCGATCGTACATTTTCATTAACTCCAGCGTCTGTAACCAGGATTCCAGGTCCGGTTCAGCACCGCAGGACAACCCGTTTCGCAATGTCAGTAGCTGGTCACGCAACGTCTGAATATTGCGCATTTGCTTGTCTAACAATGTGATTTGCTCAGTAAGCAGGGTATCCAGCGAGCGCGTCTCACGTGCCAGGTGTTCCGTGATAGCTGCCAGCGCCATTCCCGCTTTCGTCAGCACCTGAATCATATGCAGGCGTTTCACATCAGCGAGATTATATAAGCGATACCCGGCAGCACTTCGGGCGGAAGGGATAAGCAGTCCGATCGATTCATAGTGATGGAGCGTGCGAACGGTAATGCCTGCGCGTCGCGCTAACACACCAGCCTGAATTAACATAACGACCCCTTATCTTCCCCGTAAACAGACTCTCAGGCCTAACGTTACGTAAGGGTCAACAAAAAAGCCAAAAAAAACGGTTTCCACTGGAAACCGCTTTTTGCTTTTATCGCTATTACTGGTGCCCGTGTCCGTCACGGCGACAGCGTTTGTCATAGTGGCGTACCCACCAGTACTTGTCGCAGACCTGTTCGTGACCGCTAACGCGCGCACCTGCAAGCCAGAGTACCGCCCCCACGAAGATGCTCAATATGGCACCGTGCGCGAAATATTGCGGCAGGTTAAGTTGGGGAAGCTGGTTTAATATGGAGTAGCCCACGCCGACAACCATCACCACAAGCCCCAGCACCATCAGAACATTACCGAGTAACGAAGCGTTTTTGCGTTTCATAGTGTCACCTCCGGAACGATGGGTTGAACGGGAATAACCCCACTCAAATATTGGGTAAAGTATAGTCACGAGGACGGTTCCTGATTGCGGTTAGGATCACATTTACTCATATTGAGGCAACATAAGTTTACAAATAAGCCTATGAACTACATGAAATTCTAATGGTTCAACGGGGCAACTATTATCTCTTCCCCCGTTTCGCCTTGAGAACTTTGTTTTCAGGCGACGCACCACGTAAACTATGCGCCAGTTATTGACCTGGTCAGGAATAAAAAGTGACGATTAAACTGATTGTCGGGCTGGCAAACCCGGGGGCGGAATATGCCGCCACGCGCCATAATGCGGGTGCCTGGTATGTGGATTTACTGGCAGAACGTTTCCGTGCGCCGCTACGCGAAGAGGCGAAATTTTTTGGATACGCTTCGCGGATCAATATAGCGGGCGAAGATGTTCGACTGCTGGTCCCCACCACGTTTATGAACCTCAGTGGCAAAGCCGTTGCGGCCATGGCAACCTTTTATCGTATTAATCCGGATGAAATCCTGGTCGCCCACGATGAGCTTGACCTCCCCCCTGGCGTGGCGAAGTTTAAGTTAGGCGGCGGGCACGGCGGCCACAACGGTTTAAAAGACATCATCAGCAAGTTAGGCAATAACCCCAATTTCCACCGTTTGCGCATAGGAATTGGTCATCCGGGCGATAAAAACAAAGTTGTCGGTTTCGTGCTTGGCAAGCCGCCGGTATCAGAGCAGAAGCTCATCGACGACGCCGTAGACGAAGCGGCGCGCTGTACCGAGTTATGGCTGAAAGACGGCCTGACAAAAGCCACCAACCGCCTGCATGCCTTTAAGGCGCAATAACCCTCACCAGGTGGCATTTTTGCCCCGCGATACAGCGGTTACGTGTATAATAGGCAAAGTTATCCATTTTTATGCAACCTGTTCTCTATAACAGGTTGATTATTCAGAACTTAAGGTAATCACATCATGGGATTCAAATGCGGCATCGTTGGCCTGCCCAACGTAGGTAAATCCACCCTGTTCAATGCGCTCACCAAAGCCGGTATTGAAGCGGCTAACTTCCCGTTCTGTACTATTGAGCCGAACACCGGTGTTGTACCCATGCCCGATCCGCGTCTCGACAAGCTCGCTGAAATCGTTAAACCGCAGCGTATTCTGCCTACCACCATGGAATTCGTTGATATCGCCGGTCTGGTCAAAGGCGCGTCTAAAGGTGAAGGTCTGGGTAACCAGTTTCTGACTAACATTCGTGAAACCGAAGCGATTGGTCATGTTGTGCGTTGTTTCGAAAATGACAACATCATCCATGTGAACAACAAAGTTGACCCGGCTGACGACATCGAAGTCATCAATACCGAACTGGCCCTGTCGGACCTCGACACCTGCGAGCGCGCCCTGCACCGCGTACAGAAAAAAGCCAAAGGCGGCGATAAAGACGCGAAAGCGGAACAAGCGGCACTTGAAAAATGCCTGCCGCAGCTGGAAAACGCAGGCATGCTGCGTGCGCTGAAAAACCTGACCGAAGAAGATAAAGCGGCTATCAAATACCTGAGCTTCCTGACCCTCAAGCCGACCATGTACATTGCCAACGTTAATGAGGACGGTTTTGAAAACAACCCGTACCTCGATAAAGTGCGTGAGATCGCTGCAGCTGAAGGTTCTGTTGTCGTTGCCGTCTGCGCTGCCGTTGAATCTGATATCGCCGAACTGGACGATGCTGACCGTGAAGAGTTCATGGCGGAGCTGGGCATCGAAGAGCCGGGCCTGAACCGCGTGATTCGCGCCGGTTACGAGCTGTTAAACCTGCAGACTTACTTCACCGCTGGCGTGAAAGAAGTCCGTGCCTGGACCATCCCGGTAGGCGCAACAGCACCGCAGGCCGCAGGTAAAATCCACACCGACTTCGAGAAAGGCTTTATCCGTGCGCAAACCATCGCCTATGAAGACTTCATCACCTACAAGGGTGAGCAAGGGGCGAAAGAAGCCGGAAAAATGCGTGCAGAAGGTAAAGAGTACATCGTTAAAGATGGCGATGTCATGAACTTCCTGTTCAACGTCTGATCGTTTGCTGCGGCTTCATTTTTTAGCCCGCAGCCCGGTAAGTCTTTTAAAAATCCACGCCCTGGCGTGGATTTTTTATTGCAACATAACCATCATCCCGGTACTTGCACGTGGCGTGTCTATTATCGAGAACGGAATCGCAGCCTCCAGGGAGGCTCATACCACTCCCCGTGCGCCATGAATCATTTTCCCCTATTAGACATATCGGATTTAAGAGCACAACATGGACGCTACCCGCATGCTCAGAGGTGTAGATTTCACTTCATGTTTCTTCATCAGGACCCGTAATGAATATTATTGATGTCATTATGTCAGCAGGAAAGACATCGGTTGATGTCGCGCTTTATACCCTCATCCCAGTCATGATAATCATGTTGATCGTCATGAAATACCTCGAAGCGAAGGGGGTTGTCGATGCCATCGTGCGCCTCACCACCCCGCTGCTTAAGCCCTTTGGCATTTCCGGGCTGGCCATTTTTGCGCTGATCCAACTTAACTTCGTCAGCTTTGCCGCGCCGATCGCCGCACTGGCGATCATGGAAAAGCGCGGCACCTCAGACAGGCAACTTGCCGCCGCGCTGGCCATGCTCTTTGCGATGGGGCAAGGCAACGTCTTTTACCCGTTGATCCCGTTTGGGTTGCACTGGGGTAGCGCCATTGGTATTTCAATTGTCGGCGGGTTGATCGCAGCCGCAGTCACCTACCATCTGTTTGGCAAGAAATTATCGATGACGGTAAGGCGTGAGGAGGTGACGGAATCGCTGAATGATAAATCCTCTGCCAGCCTTATCGCGATTATTAACGGCGCGGGGGCGGATGCTATTCGTCTTGCACTGGGTTCACTGCCGATGCTGCTGCTCTCATTAACGATTGTCGGGATCCTCAAAGAAGCGGGGTTTATCACCCTGCTGACCACGCTGTTAGCCCCCGTATTAACCTTTTTTAGCATTCCTGAGATTTACGTATTACCGACGTTGACTAAATTCCTCGCGGGCGGTACGGCTTATTTCGGGGTAATCTCTGAATTATTGCGAAAAGGGCTGGTCACGCCTGAGCAGGTAAATGCCTCCGCCGGTTTTCTGATTCAGACCTTTGATTTGCCAGGTGTCGGCATTTTCCTGGGCATTGCCAGCCGGTTTGTCAGGCTGTTTCGCTACGTGATCCCCGGCGTCATTACCGGCATCGCACTACGCACGCTTATTCATGCCCTCCTCTATTAAGCGAACCACCAGCAATCCAAAAAAACCTGCCAGTAAACATCCAGAATTACCGGCAGGTTTTCGCTACTCGCTCTGCACGTCAGCGAGGATTTTCGCCATCCACACGCGGTCAATGGCCCCCGTATCATAATGGGCAAGGGTAAAGACCTGGGCCTGACTCATCATTAGCGCCAGTTCGGGGGTGATATTGAAACTTGCCGCCACCTCATGCCCTTCCAGTTCAGGCCGACGCTTACGCCGTTCAATGCGAAAACGCAGCTGGTTGTATTTCGCCCAGCTGATAAGGGTGAGACTGATAGCACAGGCCACCAGCAAATAGACCCCCAACGTACTGAGCGTGGTGTAGAACGGCCGGGGCCCGATAAAAGGATCATGTTCAATCGCAGTAATCAGACCGCTGTAAATCAGCCAGCTAAACCCCAGCCAGGCAAGGAGGGTTAACAGGGAATCCAGCGCACGTGGAAACAGCCGTTGTTCAGTAAAAATCAAAGGTTGGATCATGGTTTTAATCTCCCAATACCGCGATCGGGACTCACCCAACGCGCTCTGCTGCGTTTGCGCCGCAGCATCACTTTTGGGAAAGCCACAAGCGTAGTGAACAGGCTCAACATCCAGTACACCACCGGAAACCAGATAACCCAGAACAGAGACGCCGCAATACCTTTCTCATAGCGTCTTTCAATAAACAGACTGACCGAGAACTGCAACAGGCAGACCACGCCCAGCATCAGGCCAGTAAAAGCCGGTGGGAAAAGGTGCTGAACATATAAGGAATCGGGCATCGGAATAAGCAGCCCGATGAGAAACAACAGAATGCTGATGGCATAGGCAAAGGCCCATGCGGTTGACATACAAAACTCAAGAAACAGAGGCCACATGCGCCGGTACTCCCAGCTCCACAAGCGACGCATATTGACAATAAACACCTCTGCGCCCCCTTGCGCCCAGCGAAGGCGCTGCTTCCAAAGCCCTTTCAGCGTCTCGGGCATCAAAATCCAACACAGCGCACGCGGTTCGAAGAAAATCGACCAGTGGCGCAGTTGCAACTTCCAACTGATATCAATATCTTCCGTGATCATATCCGGGCTCCAGTACCCCACCTCCGCCAGGGCGCGACGGCGAAAAGCGGCAATGACACCAGAAACGGTAAAGACCTGGCCATAGACGCGCTGGGTACGTTTGATGAGGCCGATGATGGATGAAAATTCCCCCACCTGAACTCGCCCAATCAGCGTTGAACGCGTACGGATACGCGGATTACCGGTCACCGCCCCCACGCGAGGGTGATTGAGCAGCGGTGCGACCATATACACCGCCGCATCCTTATCCAGCAGCGCATCGCCATCAATACACACCAGAAAGTCACTGCGCGCCGCCGCAGCTCCCGCCTGCAGGGCTACTGCTTTGCCCTGATTCTCCGCCAGATGAATCACCCGCAGTCGCGCATATTCACTCGCTAACTGGTCCAGCACGGCTGCGGTGTTGTCTTTGGAACCGTCATTGATAGCAATCACTTCAATATTTTCATAACGTTGCGCCAGCGCCGCTTCGATAGTCTCACGTGCATTCAGCCCTTCGTTAAAGCACGGCACAAGAATGGAAATCAGCGGATTACCTGCCAGTGCAGGTGGCGGTGTGCCCGGCCCCCATGGCCAGTGGCGCTCGCGGTGAAACCAGAAGTAAAGCCCACCGCTTATCCAGAGGGCCGACATAAACAGCGGCCAGAAAAAGACGAAATCAAGGATCACTTCACCGGTAAAAATCACCGCCACGCCGAGCGGAAAACTAAACATCAGGCAAAGGATCAGGAAGGCGATGAGGCGATCGGTCATTTTTGCGGATACCAGTAGGAGGAAAAAGCAGAACGGATCTCTGCCATCCGGGGTTGATCGTTGATGAAATCGTCCGGGTAGTAGCCATAGTTTCTGGCACCGCTCAGTTTGAGCTGCCGCATCCACCCGTTAAGCATTTCACCGCTAATATCGTCCTGCCCTGCCCCCTTACGCCAGTCGCGTGCCTGAAGTTCAAAAACCGTTTTATCCAGTGCGCCAGGGAAACGGCCTACCTGCCCGACGAGCCTGTCGAGCCAGGCATCGGCATCGTTGACCGGGACATTTTCCATCAGCGGCATCGCCATTGGGGCTGTCCAGTCGTAGGTGCCGAGAAAGTCATTCAGATTCTGCGCAAACCAGGTTTCACTCCGCGGGTCCAGTACCGGCATGGCGTAAATGTTGCGGGCGGTTTTGATCTGCGGGCCGCGCACGGCACGCACGGTTTGCGTGAGCTGTTGGGTAAAATCAATCAGAGCGCGACTTTTAAAGCGCGTCCAGCGCGCCAGCAACTGCGGGTTGGCGCGAATCTGCGCAATGTTGTCCGGGAAGCCCGCTGCACGATAGGCGTTGAGCGCATCCGGGGAGGCATCCTCAAAGTCGGTCAAAAAGGCGTCATCATGAAACAGGATGCCGTTGAAGTTGGCATGGCGCGCCAGGTCCTCGTAGATATCGTTGATTCTCTGCCGGGCAACCGCACTCCAGGGGGAAAGACGCAAATAATGGCGGTTATCTGGCGCAATGCGTCCGTTATCTGACGACCACGCCGCCACACGAGGCACCGAGGAGTCTAACCCAAACGCCAGAACCGGCATCCAGGCGTAAACCTTCACCCCGGCACGGGTCTGCAACTGCCAGGAAACGAAGTTAAACAGATCCGCCCGCATGGGTAGCCAGCGACTGCGGAAATAGAGCGCGTTGACGTTGCCGTCCCCTTTTGGATCGGCATAGGCCTGTAAAAAGACATGGGTTATCTGCATATCAAAAACACGCTGGATGAGCAGATCGATATTTTTGCGCTGTTGGGCCGGGTTTTTGTCGTACACATAGTCGAGATCGATATGCATAACCCGCATGGTTTCAGGTTCCCTGACCTGAGCAATCTGGCTGGCGAAGCTACGCAGCGAAGGGTTGTTAGAAATCAGCACCCGGGGGATATCTTCCAGATTTGCGGCATTCGCCAGCCCCTGATTCAGGGTGAACGCCATCTGGTAGCCCTGCTGATGCGCGAGCTTGAGGGTCGTGCCGCTCGCCGCGCCGTAGGGCCAGACCCAGGCTCGCGGCGCTTTCCCGGTGACCTCTTTGATTTTGCCCGAAATGCGCGACAGGTCGGCTTTCATGCGCTGTTCAAACTGGGCATCCGTTTCGTACTGCCCGCTGGTTTTATCGTATAAACGGTTAGCGGCCGCTGGTTCCTGACTGCCTTGCGGATTGGCCTGATGGCCGTAATGGGATGCCCAGGTATGCGCACCCACTTCCACCCACCCCGACTCGCTGGCCTCGCGTACCATTTTCCAGGTGGCAAATTTTTCCCGTGGCGTCTTTAGTCCGCCAAAATCCACCAGCGAATGTTCCGGTGCATCCACCCAACTGCCAACGGGCGCCCACAGAGCGGGCCATTTGAACAACCGAAGCAGCGGCAGTACGCGCGTCGAGAAGCTACTGTATCCATCATCAAAGGTCAGCAGCACCGCCTTTTCGGGTAAGGTGCGTTTCCCGGCATGGGCATCCAGCACCTGCTGTACGCTAATCGGGTGGTAGCCGTTATCCTGCAACCAGGCAAACTGGTCGTTCAGGGCGCTGGTGCGCACGGACAGATAGCGCTGATCGGCCGCGCCGTCCTCCACGTCATGCCAGGCCAGCACAAGAAAGCTGTTTGTGGGCCAGCGCTGGTCCGCATACAGCGGCGCCCGCTCGGCGGGGGGAAGATAACGCGGCGTCGCGGCCAATGCACACATGCTCATCATCATCCATCCGACAATTATCCTCGTGGCGAGAAGCCATCGTTTCATCATGAAGCGCCCTTAAAACCTGACATTCAGATCAAATGCGAGGGCAATATTGCGCTCCCGCTTCCCGTCGTAAGGACGCTTATCCCAGGTGAGTTTCACCCCGGCATCCACTACGTTATTCCATTGAATACGTTGCCCGTAACCAAACTGATTGATGGCCCCACCGCTGTGCCCTTTTTGCCAGTAGCCGCCCGCTCCCGCCTCAAACTGCTGTTTCCAGACCGTGTCGTAATGGCGGTACAGCACCTGTTCGGCGCGCAGTGCTGCGACCGCCGAAACGTCACGTTTGGGGTTGTAATAAGGCACATTTTCTTTGCTGTTATGGCTGCCGCTGATGCCTGGGATAAAATCCAGAGTAAAACGTGGCAGCGTCCAGAGTCGTTCTTTACCGCTGATGCCGTACTCCAGCCTGTTGTTGCCGTCGGTGAAACGGGCGCCGGAAAGTGAAAGCTGATATTCGCGTCGTTCGTTCTGATAACCGCGCAACCACAGATCGCCGCCGTTGGCGTTCACCCCATTGCGCAGGGCGCGCAGCGGGGTGTTACGGGATAATCGCTCCGCCGAGCCCCCGACCCGCCAGTTGTCGCTCAAATCGTACCAGCCAGAGAGGCGTCCGCCGATTTTCTGACCGCTGTCATCGTTGCGCCCGGAGACCTCCATTTCGGCCCAGCTCCCCCTTGACGTCCATTCCGCACCCGCCAGCAGATCCCGGCTTATCCCCTTCCCCTCCTCAAACTCGCCACGGGCAAAGTTGTAGCCGGTAAACAGTCGCCAGTTTTGGTTAACAGGCGGGCTGTAAAGCGCGGCGTTGAGGGTGAAATCATGTTTGCCACTGACCGGACTGTCGGATGAGATGCCCTGTGACCCGGCTATCCGCAGTTCAGCCTTATTGTGCACGGCCATAAGTCGTTCAAGCTGCAACGTGGCGGCGTCATCCGGGCTGCGGGCGACCACATCCTTCGTCAGTTCATCGGCCTGCTGCCACTCCTGGAGCTCCATGGCCGTCCATGCTTGTTGCCTTTCCAGCGTCAGGTTGCTGGGTTCTATCACTTCGGCAAGCTTGAGTTCGCGCTCTGCGGCACGCGGTAATCCCCTTGCCAGCAGCACTGACGCATAGGCAATACGCAGTGCCTGGTTACCCGCTCCTGTACGCGCCAGGCGTTCCGCATGCGTCTCTGCTGCAGGCAAATTATTGATGGCCACCAGATACTCGGTTTGTAAGGATCTGGCCAGCAGCCAGTTGTCATTGGGCTGCGGCGTGGGTGATCCATAGACCTGGCGCAGATAAGGGCTCTCTTTACTGTATGTATCCAGTTGCTGTTTTGCTTCGTCGAAATGGTTGTTATCAAGACGGGCATACAGCAGTTCCTGTTGATCGTCCATGGTCAGCGGCTTTGAGGCCAGGGTCGAGCCACGCGGAAAATAGATGCTTTCAAGCAGGAACTCGGCTTTGTCCGGCTGCTTCTGCGCAAGATATGCCGAAGCGACCCATCTTCTGGCATAGTCAGGAACAGGCGTTCCGGTCGCCTCAAGCGACTCAAATTCGGCGACCGCTTCATCCATGCGTTTACGGATGACCAGCGCACCCAGTCGGTCAATCCTGGCGCGCCGCACATCCCCTTGCGCCTCGGGGTGTTGCTTCCACGCGGCAATCAGCGCGTCATAGCGAGCCAGTGCTTTATCTGCCACAAGAAAACGTTCATCTTCATTGCGGGTAGGCGTGAACGCAGCGCGGACGCTTTGCGCCGCCGCATCCAGTTCAAGTTGGCGCGCAATGGCATCAGGCTGTGGGAAGCGTTCTGAAAGGGTCAGCGCGGGGCCGGCAATGCGACTGGCCGACAGGGCAGCCAACAGCGTGGGCACCACGTTTTTATTGCGGTCTGAATCGGTATCGAGGTGGCTGGCCGCCAGTACTGAATCCCAGTTTTTCCCCTGAGCATGATAAACATAAGCCAGCAGTGCCTCTCTCTCGGGCCCCGGATCCTCGTCTACCCAGCGCCGTGCTTCGGTGATGGCCTGCTCATTGCGGTGGGCATCTGCGAGCGTCATTATCCAGCCGGTGCGGGCGTCGCTATTGCCGGGCTCACCTTGCAGAACGGTTTCCCAGACGGCCAGCGAGGCATTCCACTGCTTTTGGTTACGCAGCGCGCGGGCGGCAGCAACTTGCCCTCTGGCAGGGATGGCCACACGCTGGCGATAACGATCCCATACCGCCAGCGTCTCAGCGTCATTACTGGCCCATGAGGAAACCTGAAGCCAGTCGGCAATCTCTCCTGCCGTTAGCTGTGTCTGTTTTTCCCGAACGGCGAGGTATTGCAATAACGGCTGACGGTCGCCATCCCGTGCCTGAATAATAAGTTCGTCGTAGGTAGACGTTTGGGCGTGTGCCCATGTCGGGAATAACATGCTCACCATTAATAAATATCGTCCTGAACGCAAGGGTTTAATAACGCATGAGGAGCAGGAAACTCTGAACATAGCTATCCCTTTATCTCGGTTTTAATGTGAGCCTTTCATTTATTCATGACTAAGAGCCTAATGGGATAGGCTCTAAACTATGACGGAAATTTAATAACCAAACAAGAAACAAAAAAGCATGGGTAAATTTAAAATGTCATGCTTTTTTCGTATTTATCATTATCCCGTTAAGAACTACATATTTTCAAATAACACCAGCGCGCCGCTCAAAACGTTAGCAGCCGCGTTTATCTTTTACCAATTCATGAAATAAAAAAACACGCCGAAGCGTGCTTTTCATGTTAATTTCATTCTTTCGTATCAGGCTTTTTCTGCATACTCAGTAAAATGTCCTGGCCAACGTCTGATTAAAAATTCTTATCCAGAGAAAGCGTGACATTGCGCTGTCGATAATCATAGAAATCGATATTGCTGTCGACCCGTTTCCAGGTGAAGTTCAGTTTCGGCATCACTCCAAAGAAATAAAGGTCGCGATGCCAGAGCGAGAGGTTATAGATCTGTTCGTTATCTTTGCGTCGCGTCGAGAAGATATCACTGTCGGCCTGGTAATTGCGTCTGGCAATGGCCGTGGTGGCGGCAAACGAGAGTTGCCAGGGCATGTCAACCTGCACCCCGCTGCGCAAACCTACCCGGTGGTTAGATTCACTGCGGGTGAAGGTCTGCTGATCGAGCAGATCAAAGCCGGCAAATCCTGACACCCGGTTACTGAAGGCATGTGACAGGGTTGTGGAAGAGTAACGATTTTGTCCACGCAAGAATCGATAATCTTCATCATCATAATCCAGTTTCTGATATTCCAGCGCCTGACTCACTTGCCAGGTAGGCGTAAGTAAATAACTGTATTCGGCGCGGACGCCAGGGCCAGAAGAATACGCCTCGGTGCCATACCATCTTTTTTCATAAAAAGGCAGCAGGGAGAATTGTTGCCGGAAATTACGCCATTGGTATCCAGCATAAGCACGGGTGGTAATATCATCAAAGTCATGATTATTCCAGTAACTCTTACCGTTTACCGTACCCAGAAATCGCAAGCCATGCTGATCGTAGAGTTGAACATCTTTTTGTAATGCGCCGTTAAACCAGAAACCTTCTCCGCGCTGAGGGAAACTGTCCTTATTACGAATAAACAGACGATCGCCAACCCGAATGGTTTTACCAGAGGAAGCATTATTCACATTGCTGTCATTCAGATAACTCACGCTAAATGAACCCGTTAATGCGCTGCCTTTCTGAATGCGCTCAAGATATTGCGCAATGACCTGCTGAATATTCTCAGGGGGATTGCTTTGTAATACACGGCGAAACTGATAATCCGCCGCGTCAAACTGACGATTTTCAAACATGGCGCGTGCTAAATCCAGACGCACCGCGGCAAAGTCAGGATGCGTACTCAGAATAGCGCGATAGTGTTCAATCGCCTCTGCATAATGCCCCTGACTGCGTGCCAGACCGGCTTTTGCAAAATGAATCAGGGTTGAATCCGGGTTTGGTGACGCCGCATAGACAGGTAAAATGGCGCGAACCATCGGCCATTTTTCTTCACGAATGGCTTGATCGAGCAGCGCCATCGCCAGCTCTGGTTGTTCTGCCAGTTGAGCATTGGTGACATGCAGCGTCTTTTCACCAGGCTCGGTGCGCTTGTCCGGCGTGGTCAGTCGTTCAAAGTGGGGAGCAGCAGGAATCGAGTCGGTTTCCGGCGGCGCAGCAAACGCAACGCTGAGCGGGCACAGCAGACTCAGTGCGCCAGTACGCAAAATATTCATAGAAAGGCTTACCATCTGAAGATCCGGTCAGCCAGGCTGACCGGAAAACGGTTTATTGACGTGTCGCGCCAAAGGATGCGTTTTTAGTCGTATCTGCGAACTGCGCCAGACCGCCTAATTCTTCAGCCGTAGGGCCATTGAAGTGTCCGGTGAACGTCCCCGCCTGCCCGCCGGATTGCGCATTGCCGGTGAAACCACCGTTGGCAATGTTGCCCTGCATCGCCACTTCGCTACCGAAGGTATCATTTCCGGTAATGGTGCCGTTGATGGTTTTCGCAGCGAAATCGATGTTAAAGCGAGCATCACTCAGGACATCTTCACGCATGCCGTGACCCACATAGGTCGCCGTTCCCTGAGTTGGCACGTTAGCCGCGAGCGTGGCATCTCCAGTGTAGAAGACTTCATGCTGGCCTTTTTCAAATTGTGTCCAGGTACCGAACGTGGTGTAACTCATACGGCCACAGCACCATGACGTTGAGGAGACCGGGGAACGGTCGTCACGGGTAAGCCGCTGGGTTTGCACCAGGCCTGCAGAGATCCCGGTGCCGCGCATAACATATTCACGGCCCTCGGGGGTGGTGTAGGTCCAACCAGAAATGGTACCGCCGGTGGTCAGGCTGACCGGTGCCGTGGCAGGAGTTTCCGGCGTGGTGCCCGTATTGCCGTTATCCGTTTGCACAGGCGCCGTGGTTGCCGGGGGCGTGCTGTCGCCACCACCGCCACCACCGCCACCGCCACCGCCACATGCAGTCAATACAAAAGCGGTCAGTAATAAGCCAGGTTTTAAGATCCCCATACGCAAAACGTCCTTGGTTGTGAATAAATTCGTAGGATTTGTAACGTAATTTTTATGAATAAATTTACGTCAAAACATTCAGCATCTCTAACGAATAGTCCTTATTACCGACAATTCTAAGATTAATCTTAACAAGCACTTAGACAATGTTGCGCTTAAGGTTCTGTTAATCAGCAATAATTTGACTTAAGGCGCGCAATTAACCTTTTATTAACCCGATTGCTTATATGCCTCTTTATTCACCTGCGCTTTGCTTGTTACAAAAATGCAACTTAGGACTTTACATTTTTTTCAACATTTATTATTTTTTTTAACGGAACAACACTGAACTTATTTTAAACCCGATATCAGAGGAATAACGTATGCGTCAGACTGAGTTCAAACAACATGCTACTTCCGCCGTTGTCGGTTATTTTGCCCGTGCCTCGCTGCCCTCTCAGCAGCAAACGCTGGGTCAACTTACCCGTGAAATCCTCTCTGCGGGAGAGCGCCTGAACCGCAAATCACTTTGCGACAGGCTTCTTGCAAAACTTGGTCAGTCAAACGACCCGGTGCAGGGAAGACACTACCAGGAGCTACTGAATCTCCTGTTTGTATGATGGAAAATCGGGTCGCGTTGCATGATGACGCATCGATGTTGTGCCAGCGCAGGCGTCACGTCTCGCTGGCTGAAAGCTCTGAGAAGTGATTGCGTCAGGATCTTTCTGCACGGGGAATAACTGACATTCAGAGACCAGTTTATGTACAGAAGTGAACAAGAGATTCAAATCGATATTATCGTTGGCGAAGCCGTGATGGCGTTGCTCAACGAAGGAGCGGCTATTACCCAGTCTGCTCTGTTACAGCAATTACGAAAGATGGCGCGTGACGAGCATGATGGCGCGCGCAAAAAGGTGTTGACGCTGGCGCTGGCGGAAGTCCGCGATAGCATTACCGCTCTGAATCACGCTTGTGGTGAGCAGCAACCGCCAGGAGTCAGTGAAACGGGTAACCGAAATACCAAACATTGAATACTTTTGCCCCTGTGGGCAGTGGTAGCACCGGCGAGTCCAGGCAGAGCTCCCAGATAACAAGGATAATTTTAATGCGTCAGCACACAGCACAAGCCGCCCTTATTCATTTCTTCCACAGCGCAGGTGAGCGCCTGGCAGAAGAGACCGAAATGCTCGGTCTGGCCGTCAGGTCCCTGATTGCGAAGGGCATCCCGATTACTAATAAAGCCATTATCCTTCAGCTCATCGCCGAGATTGAGCAGACGCAGAGTGTTGCCAGGATGAATGTGCTACGACAAACGCTTGATATTGTGGTTGGCCGCACGCCAGACGATATTTAATGCCCCACCCTTTTGTGGGTGCGATATCCCCCCTCAGATCAGAGGCTTCCATACATTGCTCATTGCACGTGGGAAGCCTAAAAATTCGCTTTTACAGCCTGCATCAGAAAATCCATAACGTTACTCAATGCGATGCCCGTCGACCACCAGGGCCAGGCATACCGCGAAAGGGATAACTTACGACGCAGATGAAGCAGGCTATACGCATCCGGGTTAAATGTGAACACTGCAAAGGTCCGCTGCGTGCCAGAAGCGGACGATGGGAATGTGAGAGTTATAGTACTTCAAATATTTTATATAAGTAGTCCACACATTCTATAGGTGAACGTGCAGACTACATAAGTTCTGGCATTTACTCGTTCATAATAGGAAGCTTTTTAAGAAACTCTTTAAGATTCCAGGCATCCCACGGCAGATGTTCGGTAATACCTATAATCACAATTTCTGTTTCAGCAGAGACATCACGGATGATCCTGAGCGTCTGAGTAAGGTTCAGTTTCCCTACCGGATACACCGCCTGCCAGTCAAACTCAGGTTCAGGCTCCGCGAACAGCAGCGAACGGAAGACGTCCGGGTTGAGGACATCCAGGTCCAGATGCACGGCAAGTTTGCAGATGTTCTGTTCTTTTATCCAGCGAGTGATCCTGTCACTGTTTTCATAAAGTTCTTCAGGTCGGGCGATCTGCAAACCAAGATCGCTGATAACGGACGATTCCTGCTCAGTCAGCCCTTCTTCAATCAGACCGGCATACATGACGCGCGAGGGGGCTACCGGGATCTTCACTTTTGAAGCAAACTCCGGATCGCCGCCGCCTAAAAGATTGCCCAGTACCATGGTATGGCCGTTGGTAAAATCGCGCGGGGTCTTCACATCAGGGTGTGAATCGATCCACAGTACGCCCATTTCACCATTGTGCCTGGCGTTCATCCAGGCAAACGGAGACTGGTCTACAAGGCAGTCACCGCCAAACACCACGATATGATCCGGTTCTTCTTTTTCCAGCACTGCCCAGGCCTCATCATGCTGGCTGAGTAACTGCCGGCGATAAAGCAAACCCTCTTCAGGCTCAGGCGTGTCCGGGTTAAATTCCGGCACGCTGATAGTATGCAGAGGGGAGCGTGACTCCGGAGAGAGCCAGTGCAGCAAACGGGCACCAAACCCGTAGAGCTCCTGGTTGCCACCCTGCCACTGTGGAAATAAGATCCTGATGGTTTTTTTCGACTTGTCAGTCATATTCACTCCCTGTTTTTCAGCACCGCTGGTGATAACAATTAAAAACGCTCTTTTTCCTTAATGTCCGCAACCGGCGAAAGAATATCGCCAGGCAGTTCGTGGAGTGGCAGACCGCTGCCGACTTTTCGTGGCCAGTCAGGATTGGCAAGCGCAGCCTTGCCAATGGAAACAAAGTCTGCACCCATACCCAGAAGCTTTTCTGCCGTTTCACCGTCATCCAGCCCACCGTTAGCAATGATGATGGTCTCCGGAGCGGCTTCACGGGCAAGCTCAACAAGGCTCTTGTCGCTGTTCTCGAATGCAGGTAGCCAGGATTTGTATTCGGTCACATGGATATAGTCCACGCCGGCATCGGCGAGCAGACCGAAGATTTTCCTGGCACCGGCCTCACCTTCTTTCCATTTATGATGAAAATCGTTTACTTTTCCTTGCGAAATCCTGACGCCCAGCGTCTTTTCTGCGCCAATTTTGCCGCGTACGGCACGGATAACTTCCAGCGTAATGGCCAGCCGGTTTTCCAGGGAACCGCCCCATCCATCCGTGCGCTGGTTGGTATCGTCTGTCAGGAACTGGTCAAGCAGGTATCCGTTCGCAGCATGGATCTCAACCCCGTCGAATTTTGCATCACTGACAGCACGCTCCGCGCTGTCGGCAAAACTGGAGATGATGGAGCGGATCTGCTCTTCACTGAGTGCCCGGGGAGTGCGGTATTCTCCGGAACCATGATAGAACTCAAGCTGCAGACCTTTAGGTTTTACGGCAGAAGGACCAGCAGAGTCCGGACGGTAGATATTTTTCTGAGACAATGCGCCGGCATGAATGAGCTGGGCTATGACCCGTGCACCGTTCTGATGCGCTTTTTCGACAATATCTTTCCAGCCGGAGAGCTGTTCTTCATTCACGATGCCTGGCTGAAACGCATAGGTCTGCGACCACGCCTGGTCAATGTAGATCCCCTCGGTGATGATGGCGCCGAATCCCCCACGGGCAAAGCGGAGGTAATAATCCTGCATCTTTTCACCCGGTACGCCGGTTTCAGACGCGGAGATACGCGTCATAGGGGCAACCATGATGCGATTGCTGAACAGAGTGCGATTAATAAATGTGGCTTCGAATAATGATGCGTGGCGCATGGTGACTCCTCGATAACAATTATAATAAAAATAATTATAATGCCGTTATTCTGAACGTTATACTGGTAGGAAGTGCATCACTGTATAACGGAAAACGATATAATGAATCTTCGAGACGTCGAACTGTTCACCATTCTTGCGGAAACCTGCAATCTTTCTCAGGCTGCACGCAGACTTGGCATGAGCGCGATGAGCGTGTCGCGACATCTCGCCCAGCTGGAAAAGGATTTAGGTGCGCGTCTGTTTCAGCGTACGACCCGCGCGGTCTCACTGACCAGCGAAGGCGAAGAGTTTCTTCCCTATGCCAGAACCATGATGGAAGCAGAACAGGGCGCGCGGATTATGTTCAGCGAGGACGCTGGCGGGGCAACAGGCCTCTTGAAGATTACGGCACCCTCCGGCATCGGCCGGCGTTACATACTTCCCCTGCTGCCTGAACTCATGGAACGAAATCCGAAGATGAAAATCGACCTCAACCTCAGTGATGACGTGGTGGATATCGTGGGTCAGGGATACGATGTGGCCATCAGGGTCGCCCCGCTCAGGGATTCGAACCTGATTGCCCACAGACTCAGCAGCAACCCCCGGGTCCTCTGTGCCTCACCTGCTTATCTTTCCCGGCACGGGATCCCCACCACGCTGGCAGAACTGACCAATCATCAGTGTTTGAGAACGGCAATGGTGTCTCAGTGGACATTTGAGAAGGATGGAATTCAACTCAGTCATCTACTTGAGCCTCGGTTCATCTGTAACAATGTTGAAGGTGTCCGAAGCATGTGTAAGGCCAGTGCAGGCCTGGCACAATTAACAAAAGCAGATGTTCATTCTGAACTGGCAGCCGGAGAACTGGTTGAAATAACTCTCAGTGATGCAGAGCCTCACATGCTGGCGATATGGGCGTTGTTTCCGACAAAGCGCTACCTGCCGTGCCGCGTTACTGTCTTCCTTGATGCTTTAAAGTCATCGCTGAAAGACCTGATGTTATGAACAAAAAGTTTTTTCATTTTTGCTGCAGGCGAAGGATTTGTGATGTCCGCTTCTCGCTCTAAGCAGACATATCTAAATGGCTTAGTTGAACCTGCTAAAATCTGACACGCGCAGGATTGACCTGGTCGCTCGATAACAGACATGACCGATACCACGCTTCTGACGTTTCGGCGGAGTTAAACCAGCAACCGGGCCTAATTATTAAGGGCTGCAAGTGTGCTGAGCCCTGCCTAAGATGTAGCATTGTGTTAGCTAAAAGGAGTAAACATGGAAGTAACCGTAGAGCTGTGTCCGCCAGATGAATGGGAATCCATGGTGAAAATTTTTACCGAGATGGAAGAACATTATTATGGCAAGGGCATCATTCAGGAGCCACTGTTGAAGAATTACCTCCGCAATCGACTGTTCAGCCAGCTCTCCGGTACTCTGGTGGTCAGGGCTCGCTGCGACGCTCATGTTGTTGGGCTGGCGTGCTGCAGTATTCTCTACCCTTCTCCTCGATACAGTGGGCAACTGCATCTCAAAGAGCTTTATGTCTCCCGGAGTGAGAGAGGTAAAGGCATTGGGAAATCTATAATGCGCTTTGTTGCGAAGCTCGCTCTTGAACATGAGTGTCGTAGCCTCGACTGGCACGCCGAGAAATCAAATACTGGGGCAAACCGCTTTTATCAGTCTTTAGGGGGCAGAATAAATGACGGTATTGTGAGTTATTATCTTCATGGTGAACGCCTGAATAAACTGGCTTGCGATAGTTCGACAGAACCTGGCGGCTGTACTGATTAGGCTATCGAACTGATGATTTGGCTTGCCGAAAAGGCAGAGAGAGCCTGCAGAATGTTGATGCAGTATCCGCTCTGTGCTAGAAGCGGACACCGTTACAGAGACCATTGTGGTAGTAAAAGCCAGGATGTTAATAGGGATGCTGAACAATACGTCTTAATTATTTTTAGTGCTACGCATACTTTTAGAAGGCTGAAGCATTTATCGACATATCGACGTTCCCACCGAATCCAATGCGGTAAGTTTTACTTTCATTTTCCTTTAGATTTATACCTACTTCTTTTAAACCAGCGACACAGATGCTTGTCTGTTTTGCACTTAAAACATGATCCCCGGGTTGAGCATAAAATGTTACTTTTTCTCCAGTATCCAATTCGGCGATCGCTCTACCATCAAGATAAACAACTATGTTGCAACCACTTCCAGTAAAACCAGAATCACGTTTGACTACCAGGGTAGCTTCGCCTGGATTTTTCGTTTGGGAAGATTTTAAAATTATACGTTCTGCTGGAACATTTTTAGCATCTGCATTACTGACAATAGTTGTGGCACAACCAACTAACAGGGTGATAAAGGCTAAGAAAAAACTTTTCCAACCGATAATTTTATGGCGCATGCTATGTTCCATTAATAATGATTAAACACGATAACCGAATCCCCACTGCTTTGGTAGTAATGCATTAAGTCGGCAGCACAGCCTCTTGCTAATAATGATCTCAGGGTAACTTTCGCATCTCACTCATAGCGGATTCTGCCTTGCACCTGTCTCTGTCTTATCAAATACTGGACTGAACAGCCAGAAGCATCCTTCTTCGAATCCATCCACTACCTGCCCTTATTGCCAGCCAGTAAGCGGTCATTTTCAGCTGAGTAATTCGATCCGGACAGTAAATGAATGTTTCAGTACGCAACTCATGTTGACCTTCTTTGATTTCCGTAACCCGGTAGCGCAGTAAAAGCTTCGCGCGACCCGGCGCGACTGACGTCTGATAAGCATAAGTATCCAGCACATTTTCCAGACCGAAATCTGCACGCCAGAATTGTCCGCACAAGCCGTAGCAGAGTTCAGATGCTGACTTTTCCAGAAGGGTAAAACTGTTCAGGCCAAAGCTGTTAACCGCCAAGGGGGGGCTACCGAATCGAAATTTTTGCGGAATTTGTCGCACAGACATTAGTAGTCGGATGACGGCGTCTTCCTGAATATCGAATTCTGCTACTAACGGCAGGATCCTTTCAGGTAAGTTTGTCTTAATGACGATCTGATGTTTTTCATAAAACTGGAACTGTGGCAAAAAAAAGGGAATATCCTGCCATTGAGCAAGCGCTTTACTGGTAACGAATCCAGGGTTCAACATGTTACCTCCTTGTTATCCTTCAAGCCCAGCCAGAGTATCATATGCCTAATAGCCCGCACCAAATTCGTTTGGCTCAGGAGACTCTTCCGCAAGTAATTCTTGATAACTGACATCGGGAATTAAAAACCCTGCACATATATTCAGGCATTACAGCTGAAAATAATGTCCGCTTTTCGCTCACAGAACGCCTAAAGGCGCTTCAGATGGTCCGTTTTGTGCCAGAAGCGGACGTTTCCGGGCAAGACAAAATCAATGGAAATGGACTGTCCATGGGCTTTTTAGCGCACGATGTTTTGTATCTCATCGACCAGCAACCCTATGATTTCGTTAGCCTCAGTTATTTTGCGTCTAACCACGGCTAGTTGATGTACGGGAAGAACAGGAAGATCCGGATGATTAGTGATGTTGAGTTTTTCAGGTACGCAACACTTCGTCAGAACAGCCATGGCCATACCACTTTCAGCAGCGGCAATCTGACCTGCAATATGCGGGCTGTTATAGACAATGCGGTAACCTCCCGGCATTTTCTCCAGCGCCTTTAGAAAATTTTTACGCGCTTCACTACCTAATTCGTACATTGCAACCGGCAAAGGTACAGGTAGCTCGCCCTGGGCATTAGCAAGATTACCTACCCAAACCAGAGGTATACTGGCCAGCCAGACTCCTCTGTCCGGACGATCCTGCGACACAATAGCAACATCAAGTTCACCGGCATCGATTTTAGGTATCAGGGATGATGAAGGTTCGCATAAAAGAGAAAGCTCAATACCCGGGTACTTCTGGCTGAATGTTCTAAGCAAAGGTGAAAGATAGCGCGCTGCATAGTCATCAGGTATACCCAGGCTGACATGCCCATGCGGTGCTTTCTGTTTAAGGGCGCTCAATGCAAGTGAGTGTGTCCGCAATATTTGATCTGTGTAACTAAGCAGATCTTTGCCAGCAGGAGTTAACGTTAATCTCCTGACCTCACGGGAAAAAACCTTTCTTTCAAGAAGGTCCTCTATTTTCTTAATATGCATGCTAATTGCTGACTGTGAACGGCAGAGCCTTTCAGCTGAAGCAGTCATTGAACCTGTTTCAGCAACATTCTGAAACGAACGCAGCCACTGTATCTCAAGATCATGTTCTCTCATCTTGCTCACTTTGCTATCTGAAAATCGAATACTGATGCCTTAAATTATTCGTTTAAATCAACTCCTGAGCCAGTGTTACTTTGTCTGAAAGGAGGAGTAACCAAATGAATGAAAAAAAACATGCCGCCGTAGGCGTACAAGTTTGTACTATGCTTTTTGGTCTGTCAGCCGTGATAGCTAAAGATTTGTCTTTACCAGCCAGTACTATTGTCGCTGGACGTGCCTTATGGGCGGCAATCTCACTCGGTCTGTTAGTGATTCTGTTTCGCAGAAATGACTGGAACAGGCTAACGCTACGTGAAACCGGTCATTTGCTCATTAATGGGGCATTACTGGCTGGACACTGGCTATGTTTCTTTTATGGCATTGTTGAAGGGGGAGTGGCAGTTGGTACCTTAGGCTTCGCAAGCTTTCCAGTGTTCGTCTCTTTATTGGAAAAGACATTCTTTAATAAACCCATTACTCCACTTAAAGTATGGTGTACAGCACTCATAGCTGCGGGATTACTGATTATATCACCTGATATTTTTTATAGCTCTCAGCTTGGTTCTGGACTGGCATGGTCTCTTGCCGCCGGTTTTTCCTATGCACTGATAGTACTTTACAACAGGCATACAGCATCGAATGTCTCTCCGATTCAGGCATCATTTATACAATTCACAAGCTGTGCAACTGTGACGCTCCCGTGGGGTTATTCTTCATTAATATCAAGTTATTACACAGAATTCTTAGGGTTGATGCTGCTAGGGGTACTTTGTACCGCTGTAGCCTATACATTTCTAATTTTTGCAATCAAGAAAGTTGAAGCGGGGAAAGCAGCAATAATCATTTCACTGGAACCCGTGTGGGCTATTTTTTTTGCAGCAATATGGCTTCACGAAGTTCCCACAATTCAGACATTCATAGGAGGGTCACTGGTTATCTCAGCAGTTATTCTCAGCTCCCGAGAATCGCTATCTGACCTGAATGGCCAGCGCTCATAAAAGGCCCCGCCTCAGTGATATACATCCTGGAGTATGGCCGTTAAGACGAGCAGCTACGTGCTTACTCCATTAACTGGCATTACTGTTCGCTATGCAGAAGTTATGCCGTACGTCCGCTGATCGCTCTAAGCCGACATATCTAAATGGCTTAGTTGAACCTGCTAAAATCTGACACGCGCAGGATTGACCTGGTCGCTCGATAACAGACATGACCGATACCACGCTTATGACGTTTCGGCGGAGCTAAACCAGCAACCGGGCCTGATTGTTAAGGGCGGCAAGGGTGCTGAGCCCTGCCTAAGATGTGGCGTTTTGTTAGCTAAAAGGAGTAAACATGGAAGTAACCGTAGAGCTGTGTCCGCCAGATGAATGGGGATCCATGGTGCAAATTTTTACCGAGATGGAAGAGCACTATTATGGCAAAGGCATCATTCAGGAACCACTGTTGAAGAATTACCTCCGCAATCGACTGTTCAGCCAGCTCTCCGGTACTCTGGTGGTCAGGGCTCGCTGCGACGCTCATGTTGTTGGGCTGGCGTGCTGCAGTATTCTCTACCCTTCTCCTCGATACAGTGGGCAACTGCATCTCAAAGAGCTTTATGTCTCCCGGAGTGAGAGAGGTAAAGGCATTGGGAAATCTATAATGCGCTTTGTTGCGAAGCTCGCTCTTGAACATGAGTGTCGTAGCCTCGACTGGCATGCCGAGAAATCAAATGCTGGAGCAAACCGCTTTTATCAGTCTTTAGGGGGCAGAATAAATGACGGTATTGTGAGTTATTATCTTCATGGTGAACGCCTGAATAAACTGGCTTCCGATAGTTCGACAGAACCTGGCGGCTGTACTGATTAGGCTATCGAACTGATGATTTGGCTTGCCGAAAAGGCAGAGAGAGCCTGCAGAAAGTTGATGCAGTATCCGCAGGGTTAATAAGCCTTAGGCAGCTCAGTAAGGAGCTTTACAAAGCGCTTCCTGACTTCTTGGTATCCGTTATTTTCATAAAATTTGTGTGCTCTGGTTCTTCTTTCACTGCTTGAAAGCTCAATCTGAGAACATTTTTTATCGAGGGCTATGCGCTCAGAGGCAATCAGAAGTTGCTGCCCTACCCCCGCCCCACGTGACGACTCATCGATGACCAGAGCTGAAATTAATGCCCATAAGCTATTTTCATGAACAGGGGTGATAAAATTTATAACAACAACGCCGCAAACTTCCTTGTCTGATTCAGCCACTAAAGTACAAAGCGTACTCTGTGCCATACCGATGCGTTGCTCTAAGCTCTCAGTGTCTGTCTGATAACCCAACTGCAGGAAAAGCTTTTTTAGAGAGGGAACATCTTTTGATTCTGCCGCCCTTATTAAAATCATTGTGATCATCTCCTTGCGTAGGGTTCAACAAAAATATCCAGATTTCATCAATCAAATCAATAAAATTTCAAACCACACAAGGAAAAAGACAATTCAAAATAGCCGTCCAGGAAACACGCTTAACCAACCCGCAGTCAGTCACCCTGGATTTAGATGTGATTTCCGCTCCCCGCTCAGAGTAGACATAAGGCAGCGGAATGACTTTGCTCATATATTAGTGAACGCCCCTTGAACGAATGGTGGTCTCCTGTAGGGCCAGTACGATACTTACGGAATGGCCGTAGCGGCCGCTTTCAGTAGAGTTAGTTGCTGCCCTTATGCTTTCTGTTCGGCTGCTGCAATTGCTTATCTGGTTTACTGAAAAAATGCGCATAGCAACATTGAGTCCGCGTTATAGAGATCATTAAAAATAGACTAATGGTCCCCTGTCAATATTAGTAGGTTGACCTTAAATACTAAAAAAATTGTTGACTCATTTCTCTCACTACCCTAATCACCTACCCTTCCAGAATGCTCAAATCAGAATCAGCGGATATTATGTGTGTGGAAAGATGATTAAGTATGTTTAGCGTCATTATCTACCATATGGATATTGAAAATTTTTCTACGTTAAAGCTAAAATCTCACTACCACGGTCAGAACGGACCCTTCTGAAATATCTAAAAAAGTCAATCATGATTTAATGTCTTATATTCGCGTTATGCACCGCTACTTTGTTCTGCGGTTATACTGTCTTGTTGTAAACTCACTCTCTTATCATGTTAGATTTAAGCTTATGTTAATTGGCTATGGTAGCCAATGATAAGAGACACTGTCTTGATGAAAGGTATATTTGGACAAGCAACAGGGCTGATTCATGTAGTCTTTGTGTTCTGCCAGACAATCGCTTTATCATTAATCAAGTTAATTACTAATAATGACCACACAATTAAGAATGTCTAACTTGCTACCTCTAAAAATCATCTCTACCGGCGTCGCGTTGCCGCCTGACCGTGTGGCGTCCTCCACGCTCGATGCTCGTCTGGGGAAACCTGCCGGCTATGTTGAAAAACGCTCGGGTATAGTTTATCGCTATCATGCCACTGACGATGCCAGCCAGGCCGAACTCGCCGCCGCCGCGCTGCAGGATGCCCTGACTCGTCACGCTATCCCATCAGACTCAATAGATTTGTTAATCTCTGCCTCGGCAATATCGGTGCAGGCGCTGCCTTGCACCGCCGCGCATATTCTTAAGGTGGCGGGGTTGTCGCCCGGCACGCCCGGCTTCGATGTTAATAGCAGTTGTGTCAGCTTTATTTCGGCGCTGCAGGTAGCGGCGGGACTGCTGAATGCCGGAACGTATCGGCGTATTGCCATCGTTTCGGCGGATATCGCTTCGCGCGGCCTGGACTGGAACCACGAAGAGTCGTCGCTGATTTTCGGCGACGGTGCCGCCTGCGCTATCGTTGAGCGCGGCGACGGCACCAGTGGCATCCTCGCAAGTCTGGTGGAAACCTACCCTGCCTCAAGCGAACTTTGTGAAATCCGCGCGGGTGGCACACGTCGCAACCCGCGCGCCGGTATGAGTGAGCAAGATTTCCTGTTCCATATGCAGGGCAAGCCGCTGTTTCGGCAAGCATCGGCGTTGATTGAGGATTATCTCGAGCGGCTGCTGAGCGCCAGCGGCCTGGCACTGGAGCAAATCGCCACCGTGGTGCCGCACCAGGCTAGCCATCTTTCTCTGGAACATATGCGAAAGCGGTTACACGTCTCCAGCGAAGCGCTTGTCGATATCTACCGTTATCATGGCAATCAGGTGGCGGCATCTATCCCGACAGCGCTACATGCCGCCGTGACAACCGGACGCTACAATCCCGGTCAGCCGGTGATGCTCATCGGTACTGCCGCCGGGCTGGCGCTGGCCGGCATGGTGCTGCTGCCATGAAGATACTGGTCACTGGGGCGACTAGCGGGCTGGGACGCAACGCGGCGCAGTGGTTGCTGGATAACGGATATCAGGTACGTGCCACTGGTAGAGATGAGCGGGCTGGCGGGATGTTACGTAAGCTGGGTGCCGAGTTTTGTACGCTCGATCTGGCTGAGGCCACGGCGCAGCAGTGCCAGCAGTTAGTGACAGGCTGCGAATGGGTATGGCATTGTGCAGCAAAGTCTTCCCCCTGGGGTGGTAAAGCAGAATTTCATCGCATCAACGCTGATGCGACAGAGAAGCTGGCGGAGGCGGCCGGACGCTGCAACGTTCGCCGCTTTGTGCATATCTCAACACCAGCGATATATTTCGATTATCAGTCGCATTACGATCTTAACGAGCGCTACCGGGCCCGACGCTTTGCGAATCACTATGCCGCCAGCAAGTATGCCGCCGAGCTGCATCTGCTAGCGCAAGCGAATATCTATCCCCAGACCACCTACATTATTCTGCGTCCACGCGGCCTGTTTGGCCCGCATGACCGGGTAATTTTGCCACGGTTATTACAGCAGCTCGAACGCGATCGTGGCGTGATGCGACTGCCCGGTGGCGGGCAAGCACTGCTGGATCTGACGTTTACCCCCAACGTGGTGCATGCAATGGTGCTGGCAAGCGAACAACCGGGATTGCCGTCCGGTGCCGTGTACAACATCACTAATCACCAGCCACAGCGGCTGGAGGAAATGCTGGATGCGCTGCTGCGCCAGGAACTGGGGCTCAGCTATCACATCCAGGCCGTGCCTTATCGACTACTGAATGCACTGGCCGGCGGCATGGAGCTGTGGGCAACGCTAAGTGGTAAGGAACCGCTGCTGACGCGCTACAGTGTGGGTGCGGTGAATTTTGACATGACCCTGAGCCAGACCCGTGCGATAGAAGAGCTGGGTTATCGACCACGTTATTCTCTTGAAGAGGGTATTCGCCTGACCGGAGAGTGGCTGCGACAACAAGGAGGCGTAAAGCATGGCTAAGGTCACCGCTTTCGAAGTGGGCTACTGCACGCATATCGGCTGCATGGCCCTCAGGGGCGCCGGGTTCAGGGTGTGTAAGTTCCCGGCACGCGCTTATCTACTGGAGGTGGGTGAGCGCCGCTGGCTCTGGGATACCGGCTACTCACATTATTTTCAGAAGCACACGCAGTCGGGGCTGTTCAGCCTTTACCGCCACATGACGCCGGTCTATTTCGACCCTTCCGAGTCACTGGCGTGCCAGCTGCGCGCCTGGGGTTATGCTAAGGGCGATATTCAGGCCCTGATCGTCTCACATTTTCACGCGGATCACATCGCCGGGCTGCATGAATTCAGCCATCTCGAATTTATTTGCTCCGGCGAAGGCTGGCAGCAAACTCGCGGGTTGCGGGGTTTTGCTGCCCTCAAGCGAGCCTTCATTCCTGACCTGATACCGGCGACGTTCGAAAGTAACCTGCAGTTTATGGAAGCGTTTCCGTCAGTCGCATTGTCGGCCCTGCTGACGCCGTTCGAACGCGGGTATGCGTTGCCAGGTAGCGAAGGAGAGATCGTGCTGGTGCCCCTGCCGGGGCATGCGGCCGGCCATATTGGCGCCTTTATTCTCACCGACGACGGTTGGACACTGCTGGCCAGCGATGCGGCCTGGTCGCCGCAGAGCTACCAGACGCTGCGCGGACCTTCGCGCCTGGCCAATCTGGTGATGGACGATGCTGCGGCATACACACACACCCTGCAGCGGCTCAACACATTGTGGGCCGGCGGTCATGTCAATATTCTGTTGTGTCATGAGGGGGACCTGTGATTCCCTTCATGACGCTGTGGCACTATTTCCGCATCCGACGCCTGCGCTTTCGCGATCGTAAGGCGCTGGAGCAGCATCAGTCCCGGCAGATCGCGATCTTTGCCCGTCGGGTGTTGAGTAAGAGCCCCTACTTTCAGCGTTTCTGTTGTCAGCCGTTCGCTGAATGGCCGCAGATGGACAAAGCGCTGATGATGGCCCGGTTCGACGAGATGAATACTGCCGGATTGCAACTCGATACTGTGCTGGCGTGCGCCCAACGTAGCGAAGCAGATCGCGATTTTGCGCCGAAGATAGGCCGTTACAGCGTGGGGTTGTCATCCGGTACCTCAGGGCAGCGAGGTGTTTTTGTCGTCAGCCCGCGCGAACAGCATGTTTGGGCCGGAGGTATGCTGGCGAAAATGCTGCCGGACGGACTCATGGCGGGCGAGCGCGTCGCCTTGTTTCTTCGGGCGGACAATAATCTCTATCACAGCGTCCAAAATCGTTGGCTCAGCCTTGAATTTTACGATTTGCTTGCACCGTTCACCGGGCATTTACCGGTACTGGAACGACAGGCGCCCAGCATTATCGTGGCGCCGGCGCAGGTACTTCGCGCGTTGGCGTTGGCGGTACTGAACGGGCAAGTGAAGCTGTCGGTCAAAAAAGTGATTTCGGTCGCCGAGGTATTAGAAGAGCAGGATCGGCGTCTGCTGATGAAGGTCTTTCCCGAGGTCGGGGAAGTGTACCAGGCCACTGAAGGTTTTCTCGCCGCCACCTGTGCGCACGGCACGTTGCACCTGAATGAAGCGTTTTTGCATATTGAAGCGCAGTGGATCGACGAACTCCGTTTTACGCCAATCATCACTGATTTTACGCGCCGGACCCAGCCTGTCGTGCGTTATCGACTGGACGATGTGCTGGTGCTGCGCAAGGAACCTTGTCCATGTGGGCAACCGACGCGGGCGATCGCCCGTATCGAAGGGCGACGAGACGATCAACTGATGTTACCCGATGCGCAACAGCGGCCGCAGGTGGTATTCGCCGATGCCTGTAGTCGGGCTCTCGCTAACGCTTTGCCGTTGACCAGCGATTACCGCCTCATCCAGCGGGGTGAACGCAATCTGGAGCTTATCGCAGATTGCAACGCGGCGGAATTAGCACACTGTCAGGCGCAGTTGAACGCATTGTTCGCCCAACAGGGCATTGCCATCGAGTCGCTGGAATGGCGATTGACGATGCAAGAAGTGCTTCCAAAATTGGATCGCAAGCGAAGGCGCATATTGCGTCAGGCGGAGGAAGCATGAAAAACCTGAATTTCAGGCTTTGGCATATGTTGCTGGGTTGGGGCACAGTCGGCGTGGTGTATACCGTGGCCGATCGCTTACAGGGCGTAGGAACCTTATTGCCTCCATTGGTATTTGATCGGATTATCCCGTTCAACCCTACGGCCATCTGGCTCTATCTGTCTTTTTTTCTCATTGTCCCGGCGGGTTATCTTCTGGCGCCGCAACAGCGGATAAAATGGCTGACGCGCGCGATGCAGCTCACCGCGTTGGGCGCCGGTGCAGTTTATCTACTATGGCCGACCACCATGGTATATCCGCAAAATGATGGTATCGGAATCAGTGCTCAACTGCTGAGGGTGTTAACTCAGGTGGATTCATCACAAAACTGCCTGCCATCGTTGCATATGGCGCTGGTGGTGCTGGTGGTATGGGCGCTAAGCGACGGCGAGCGTAGAGTCCGGACAGCGCTGTGGGCGCTGTGGGGTGTGGCGATCGCATTTTCCATTCTGCAACTGCGACGTCACTTGTTTGTCGATTTGGCGAGCGGCGCGCTGCTGGCGCTTTTTGCGGGTTGGGTGGCCCTGCGCATGGATATCCTGCGTCGCCGAGTCGTTAAAGGAGAAATGGGATGATCGATCTGGCAATGCCGATTGTTTTCATGCTGTTCATTGTAGTGGCCGAAGCGGTGGCGTTGCGCTGGGGGCGTGGTGAGCCGGTCAATTGGCACGATATCGTGTTTAACCTTAATTCGGGCCATATCATACTGTGGTTATTTCGCGGACTGGAAGTCACCTGTTACGGCTACGTGGCCGCACGTTTCAGTCCTGGGTTGCTGGATGCCCTTCCTGCGCCATTGATGTGGTTATTTGCTTTGCTGGCGTGGGACTTCTGTTTTTACTGGCTGCACCGTCTGCACCATCGTTTCCGGCTGCTGTGGGCGGTCCATGTGGTGCACCATCAGGGCGAGCATTTTAATCTGTCACTGGGGGTGCGTAACTCCTGGTATTCGTCACTGACGTCGATTCCGTTCTTTTTACTTCTGGCGCTGGTGGGTGTGCCGCTGTCAGTTTTCGTCGCGGTCTCGATTTTTCATTACAGCATCCAGTTGTTTAACCACAATGCCCTGACGCCCAAACTCGGCGTGTTGGAAAAAATTCTGGTCACGCCGGCGCATCACCGCGTGCACCACGTCAAGGACATCGCGTACTCCAATAAGAACTTCGGTGGCAGCTTTATTTTCTGGGATAAGCTGTTCGGTACCTTCTGCCCGGCCTTGCCGAACACGCCGTTCAGCTATGGCGTCGGCGGCGACAGTTCATCTGCCAATCCATTCTGGGCGAGCAACCTTCCTTTTCTGCGCTATTTACGTATCGCATGGCGCCCGCGTCCGGGGCAGCCACGTAGCGGCCGCTCGGCGCTCAGCGTATTCAGCGGTACAATGTTATTGTTCGCGCTGGTTGTCGGTTATGTTTATCAATACGGTTACGGCTACGAGCAAATCAGCTGGCCGCAAATGGCGCTACTGGTGCTGCTGGCATTGGGCGCCGTGGCGCTCGGAGGCATGACGGAAGGTCGGCCGTGGGCGAGCGTCGTCTGGTTGCTCAATGCGCTGCTCATACCGCTACTGTTTATTGGCTACCTCAACTGGCCACAGTCCTGGTGGTACGTGACATTAGCTGCCTTAGCGCTGCATGCCCTGTGCATCACTCTGGGCTGGGGGCGCCCCACCTCGACAGTCCCCTCGGAGGAGCCGCATGGCTGAACCATTACTGCCGCTGCGCTTTCCCGCTGCTGGCGAGCAGGCATTTCACAACGATCTCAAACGCGCAGCACATGCATGCCTGGCGGGCGATCATCGCTATGCGGATGCCGCAGGGTTGACCAAGGCTGGGCTATTGTTGGCGTTATGTGCCGGTTTTTATGCGCTGAGCCTGCTCCAGCATCAGCTTTGGTCGTACTCACTCTGCTATTTCCTCTTCGTGATCATGGGTATGCTGCTTAACGTCAATGTCAATCATGATGCTTCGCATAATGCTTTCCTGCGAACCCCCTGGGCCAATCGCCTGGTGGGACGGGTGGTGACACTGCCATTGGGTGTTGATCCGGACTACTGGCGCACGCGTCATGTGGATTTCCACCATGTTTACGCCAACGTCGAGCATTACGATCTGGATACCGAGGAGAACGGTTTTTTCCGTCAGACGCCGTTCCAGCGTTGGCGGCCCCATATGCGCTATCAGCATCTCTACTGGCCCCTGATCGCCGCCCTTTCGCTACCTTATATCGCCTGGATTTTTGATTGGTCCGATCGCTTAGATAAAACGCCGCTGCGAGAAAAGCGCCTGCTGGCAGGGTCCGGCGGTTGGACCGTGTTCGTTGTCTCAAAGTTGCTCCATTTAGCATTGGTGCTGGTGGTGCCAATGATTGTGTGCCACTTGCATGGCATCGGCTGGGGTTGGGTGCTGCTGGTTTATACGATCAGCCAGATGTGCGCCTCGCTGCTGGTGGTGTTCTTGCTTTTGGGGACCCACTGGGCACAGGCCGAGTTTTACCCGGTACCCACTGGCGACTGCATGCCGCACGGCTGGTACCGGCATAATTTCGCCACCGCCTGCGACTGGAAGCCGGGTATGAGCTGGATTGAGCACCTTACCGGTGGGCTGAATTATCACCTGACTCATCACCTGTTTCCCGGCTGGCATCACCGTCACTACCCGGCGCTGGCCATGGCGGTGGCAGAGGTCGCGCAGCGGCACGGTATGGCTTACCGCTGCATCAGCTATCGCGAACTGCTGGCCCAACAACGGCAGTTCTTACGACGAATGGGGCAGCCATGAAACCGTTGCGTCCGTTAGCCTATCGGCGTGACGACAGCGGCTTGCACCGCGCGCTGATGCAGGCCGCCCAACAGTATCTGATGAAACGTGGCGATCATCGTTTCGCCGACGGCGGTATGTTGGCGAAGGTCGCGCTGCTGCTGACGATATGCGGCTTGTGTTATGGGATGAGCCTGCTGCAGCATAACGTCTGGGCGTTTTTCGCCTGCTACTTCGGTTTTATCTTTAGCGGGATGTTCCTGACGGTAAACGTGGTGCACGACGCCTCCCACAACGCGTTTTTCCGTAAAGCCTGGGCCAATCGCTGGCTGAATAGTCTGGTGAGTGTGCCGCTGGGGCTTGACCCCGATTGCTGGCGCGTGCGGCACGTGCTGTTCCACCATACTCACAACAATATCGAAGATTACGATCCCGATATCGATGCCAATGGTGTGCTGCGGCAGACACCGTTCCAGCGCTGGCGCCCCTTCATGCGCGGGCAGCGTTACTATTGGCCACTCGTGGCGGCGCTGACTTTTCCGTACTACATCTGGTTGTTCGATTGGTTGGACCGGGCGGGCAGGACGCGTGTGGCAGCCCGTATGGCGAATCAGGGTTTGCGCGGCTGGTGCGGGTTTCTTGCGGGTAAAGCGGCACATATTCTGTTGGCGCTGGCGATTCCGTGCTGGCTGCTACCGTCAACTATCGGTATTGGCAAAATTCTGCTGGTCTATTTACTGAGCCAGATGTTTTCTTCGTTGATATTCGTGATGCTGATCATCGGTACTCACTGGGCCAAAGCTAACTTTTATCAGGCGCCAGAAAAAGGCGCGATGCCGCACAGTTGGTATCAACACGTATTCGCTACCACTTTCGACTGGCAGACCCGGCCAAACTGGCTAGGGTACTGGCTTGGTGGGGCAAACCTGCATTTGACGCATCATCTGTTCCCGAACTGGAGTCACCGCCATTACCAGGCGCTAAGCCGCATTATCGGCGAGGTAGCACCGCGTTACGGCATCGACTACCGCCTGCTGGAGCTGGAGGAGTTATTGCACTTGCAACAGCGCTTCCTTAAAGCGATGGGACGCAAGCCGGAATAGCATCGCAATTTGCTTCGTGAGTAAGGTGAATTTTACTTCCCTCACGGTATGGCAGGTCTACCGCTGCCGGGGGAAATGCCAGGCGTTAGTAGTCGTAGTATTATACCGTCTGATAGCAGGGACTTTTTTCGTATTTTTTCTCGAAATTCTGACAGGAAACATGCTTAAAACATCAAGGACATTATGGAGCCGTGAGGCCATAGCCAGTACCGCCCACGTTATTCAGGTCGAACGCTTACTCACAAACCAGATTTTTATTGATGAAACACTGCTGGTTATGGTCCGCCAGGGGCAAAAAAGCATTGTGTGGCGGGGCCAGGAAACACTTGTATCTGCCGGCGAGGCCATATTAGTCAGTGCCGGAATCTTACTCGATGTAACAAATATTCCTCCTTCTAATCACACTCCTTTTGAAGCAGAGTGGCTGAGCTTTCCATTATTAACGATATATGACCCCACTGGCGCAAACGAAAGCGACAAGCCGCGTGTACTTCGCGATGTGAGCATCCATTTTCGCCAGGCTTTCGACCATGCAGTCGTCTCTATCCGGGATACCGCAGGCATTCCCGATAGAGTGGCAATGAAACGGATGGAGGAAATGTGCGCATGGTTAGAAAGTTTTGGTCTGATGCTGAAGCCAGCGGCAAAAATGATGCTGAGTCAGCGCATCAGGAAGCTCGTATTAAAAGATCTTCTGAAAAACTGGACAGCATCTGAAATTTCCCGTCACTTTGCCATGTCAGAGGCGACATTACGCCGGAGGCTTAATGCCGAGAATACCTGTTTCAAGAATGTTGTCACCGAGGCCAGAATGGGGCATGCCCTGGCGCTGTTACAAGCTACAGACCAGACAATATTCCAGATAGCGCTGGGCGTTGGTTACGAAAACCCATCGAAGTTCTCCGCCCGTTTTCGAGCCCGCTTTGGTTTTAGCCCAAAGCAAATTCGCGCGAAGGAAACGCCCGTTGCCCTGAAATGACCTGAAAACATTACCGGCTCTGTATCACTTCCAGACGGGCAGTAGCAAGAGTATTTATGCCAGCAACAAAGCCAACCAGAGCCGGAGTAGCATCGACCGTAACATGTGGCAGCGTGGCAACATTCAGAGCTCTAAGGGTGATCACATAGTGGTGTGTCTGCCCAGTAGGCGGGCATGGCCCACCGTATCCCGGAATACCAAAATCGGTGCGGGTTTGAAAGGCAGGAGATGGCAATCCCTTATCATCTGATCCTATACCAGCTGCAAGCGCGTGGCTGCTGGCTGGTATATTGACCACTGTCCAGTGCACCCATCCGTGTCCCGTTGGGGCATCTTTATCAAAGATCTCCAGCACAAAACCTCGCGTGCCAGCAGGAGCATGTTCCCATTCAAGAGCGGGCGAATGATTTCCCCCATCACATCCCAAGCCCAACGCGGCACTGCTCAGGTGGTCATTTTCAAAGCGGCCATTTTTGATTTCCGGGCTGGTCAATTTGAAAGAAACATGGCTATTTGCCTGAGCCGTCGCACTCAGAATGGACAAGACACCGACTACAATGATTTTTTTTAATGCGTTCACAATATTGACCAATTGAAATAAAACAGATCACCATCCTAACAACGACCTTCTCTACTTCGCGCTCCCGCCCCGCTCATGTTCTAATCCAAAACGCTCAATAAGCGCTTTGCTATAATGAAGTTATTAACGCCGGGTGATATGTTTGACATTATACTTGTTGGTATTCTGGTAAATATCGGATAAATCGACGATGAGGTTGTTCTGTGCATAGCTGATTGACTGAACCCGTAAGAGCAGGCTATTTTGCGGAACCTGCAGTAGTTCAGCTTGTTCCCTGGTCGCCAGAACCGGGGTATAGGTGCGGTGGCTCTCAAGAATGGTGATATGGCAATTCTTCTTAAAGTAGTTAAATTTAGACCCTTCCAGATTACCGATGCTTAGCCATGGAAAAATCGCTACAGGGATATAACTGTCTTCTATTAGAATCGGCGCGTCGTCAATCAAACGAATGCGTTTGACATAATAGACTTTATCTCCCGGTTCAATTTTCAACTGTTGTGCAATAGCCGGAGGCGCATCCATCATAGTGAACTCAATAACGCGGTTCATATAATTGGTGACTCCAACTATGTGCATCTGGTAGTTAAATCCGTCTAATTCCCCTCCGTGATAGTTGCTCTTTCGCGCCACATATGAACCGCTGCCGTGACGCTTGACTATCAGCTTTTCCCTTTCCAGCAGTGTAAGCGCCTTGCGGATAGTCATCACTGAAACCTGTAGTTCTTCGGCCAGTGCTTTTTCACTAGGCAGGTTATCTCCAACTTCAAATTCATCGCTGTTGATGCGAATTTTAAGCTTGTCTGCGATTGATTTGTAGATCACTTCTAGATGTCCTCTGGTAGTTCCTGATAGTGCACTCTTTCTATAACATCATGATTATAATGATTTATCATCATAATTAAGTAAAATGAATGATATGTCATCTATTTATTTTGTTTTATTTATATATCTATTAACACAAGGCATATATGACTTGTGTCACAGTTCAAAATTTAACGTCTCTGAACATTTCCTTTTGGCGCATAGGCTGAATCACATGTTTCGAGCACTGGCGGTCGATAAGTGGTGAAGGGGAAAAGAATGATCGGGGTAAAAAAATTACAGGATTTTTCGAAGGCAATGATTGGGCCAGTTTTGTATCTGCCGGTTGTAGGCCTATTGATTGCTTTGCTCAGTATGACTACCAATAAAATATGGGTAGCAGAAGACAGCTCGCTTTTCCTGCTGGGAAAATATGTTTCTAGTATGCTCTGGGCAATCATGAATAACCTGGGTTTCTTCTTTTGCCTGGGGTTGGCGGGAGGACTGGCTAAAACCCGAAAAGCGGAAGCGGCTTTTGTTGCCGCAATGACCTGGTTTATGTACCTGGCGGCAAATAATAGTTGGCTTACCCTGACCCAGCGTCTTGCCTCTGGTAGCAGCAACGCGCAACTTTACGGCAGCGGACAAACTTTTATTTTTGGTTTCCAGGTTATTGATATTGGCGTGTTTCTTGGCATCCTTCTGGGCTGCGCAGTCGCCTTCGTTCACAACCGGTTTGTCGACATTGAGTTTCGTGGCGCATTCTCCATTTATGGAAACAGTAAACTTGTCCTACTTATTATGATCCCACTGGTCGGCGTGTTTGCTATCGCTACGGTTTATTTCTGGCCGATTGTAGAACACGGTATATCGGCCCTGACGGTAGTGATGAAAACTTTCGGTGCCGCAGGGGTTTTTCTGTATGGCTTTCTCAACCGTTTTCTTATCCCGACAGGATTACACCATCTCATTTGGTCACCTTTTGTTTTTACTTCTATTGGTGGACAGCTGTTAATTGAAGGGCAGACAGTAGTGGGTGCAAAACCCATTTTTCTCGCAGAAATTGCTAACAGTACAGGGGGAGCATTAAGCGATTCGGCGCGATTTTTAACCTACGGAATGGTGAAAATATTTGGTACCGCTGGAATGGCCCTTGCCTTTTACAAAACAGCGAGACCTGAAAATAAGCAAAAATTGAAAATCACACTTATCCCTTTGATTGTGACCTCATTTCTGGTGGGAATAACCGAGCCTTTTGAGTTTTTATTTATCTTTACCGCACCGTTGTTATGGCTGGTTTATTCTTTACTGGATGGTTTTTTTCAAATGCTCGCGTGGCTTCTTGATGTGCGAGTATGCGCTACAAATGGGATTATCGACTTTATTGTTTATAACATTCCGGCCGGAATACATCAGACACGCTGGCCTGTTTTTGTCGCGCTGGGATTAATAGAAACAGCGGCAATGTATTATATCGGTAAGTTCTTGATTATCCGTTTTAGAATGCGTACGCCAGGCCAGGAACATCAGGATGATGTTGTTAAACAACCGACAAATACAAATACTTCTGAACCTGGCAAAGCTTCAGGAGAGCAAATCATCCTGGGCCTTGGTGGCAAAGAAAATGTCTGTTCTGTAGATAATTGTTTTACACGACTTCGGGTTAACGTGCAGGACCCCGCTTTAGTACAGGAAAGTATTCTGAAAAGCAGCGGCGGTACCAGCGTTATTATAAATGGCAATCACGTTCAGGTTATTTATGGTTTAGGGGTTAATAAAATCCGTAACGCTGTGAATCGCTATTTAGACGTGCATGAATAATGAGGTGGAAGATGAAAAATAAGTTTGTTGTTACCATAGCTGGCGGCGGGAGCACTTATACTCCGGGTATTGTCATGATGCTTTTGGAAAATATGGAAAGATTTCCTCTGAGCGAAATTCGGTTATACGATAATAATCATGACAGACAAAGTGTTATCGGTGAAGCCTGCGCGATTCTGGTGGCTGAACGTTACCCGCAAATCGCATTTAGCTTTACCACCGATCCGCAGGAAGCATTCAGTAACGTCGATTTTGTCATGGCCCATATTCGCGTAGGCCTCTATGAGATGCGCGAGAAAGATGAGAAAATACCTCTTAAATATGGGGTTATCGGCCAGGAAACTTGTGGTCCGGGTGGTATTGCTTATGGTATGCGCTCTATTGCCGGGGTGCTTGAACTGGTGGATTACATGGAGACCTACTCCCCCGGAGCATGGATGCTAAACTATTCCAATCCCGCAGCTATTGTTGCCGAGGCCACTCGTCGATTACGGCCAAATGCAAAAATTATTAATATTTGCGACATGCCGGTGGCCATTGAGGGGTTATTTGCCGATATTCTCGGACTTAAATCGCGTAAAGAGATGAACGTTCGTTATTTCGGCCTGAACCATTTTGGATGGTGGACAAGCATCACTGATAAAATGGGCAATGATTTAATGCCAGCATTAAAGAATCACGTTTCTGAACTGGGCTATTGCAGCCCGAAAGAAGATTTTCAGCATAAAGCGCCAAGCTGGATTGAGACTTTCAAAAAAGTGAAAGACGTCTTTGCGCTTGATACCGACACTTTGCCTAATACCTATCTGAAATACTATTTCTATGCAGACTATGAGGTTGCCCACTCGGACGTCAGCTTTACTCGCGCCAATGAAGTGATGGTGGGAAGGGAAAAAGAAGTGTTTGATATGGCAAGAGAAATCGTTGCTAAACAGAGCGCTAAAGAGGCGCATTTCCATGCCGGGGCGCATGCGACCTTTATCGTAGACCTCGCCTGTGCCATCGCCTTTAATACCCAGGAGAGAATGCTACTGATTGTGGAGAACAACGGCGCTATCGCAAACTTTGACGATACCGCTATGGTCGAAGTGCCGTGTCTGGTCGGTGTTAATGGCCCTGAGCCGCTTGCTATGGGTAAGATTCCGGTGTTTCAAAAAGGGTTGATGGAACAGCAGGTGGCGGTTGAAAAACTGGTCGTTGATGCCTGGGTTGAAGGAAGCTACCAGAAGCTATGGCAAGCAATGACTTTGTCTAAAACAGTGCCGAGTGCTTCGGTAGCAAAAGCTATCCTCGATGAACTCATTAATGCTAACCGCGATTACTGGCCTGCACTGAGCTAAGATTCTGTTCATTTATCAGTACTAATGCCCGATGTGTCTCATCGGGCGTTTTGTCTTTATTATCTCCAGCCAGACTGGTGGTGATAAGGCTTTTAGCTCCAGACATTTATGAAAATCATTTAATTCCTTAAAACCTTGCAGTCCGTCAATGATAAAGAAGGGATCGCCCGCATGCGCGCGACGGGTTAAACAAACCCGGATAGGTCGGTTTGGCATCTTTAGAAAGCGGGAATGCATATCGGCAACGCAATAGTGCTGCATGGTTAAGGCCTTCGTTTAGCGTCATGAATGGCACGCCCCAGGCATCCGTCCCCTGCCCCTTCCCCTCCTCGTCTTGCCCGTCTGTTACACACGCCTGTCTATACTTGCTTTCTCTGCACCTTAATCCACCTGTCAGCTATTCCCTCATGATGGAGAACCCCATGCCCGAGACATTCACCCTTTCTGACCATGATCTTCAACTCATAAACCGCTACTGGCGAGCGGCGAATTATCTTTCCGTGGGCCAGATTTACCTGATGGATAACCCTCTGTTGCGTCAGCCCCTTAAACCGGAACATATTAAACCCCGACTGCTCGGTCACTGGGGCACCACGCCCGGACTAAACTTTATCTATGCCCATCTGAACCGTGTTATTCGGGCTCGCAATCTGGATATGATCTATATCTGCGGGCCTGGGCACGGTGGTCCCGGTATGGTGGCAAACACCTGGCTTGAGGGAAGTTACAGCGAGATCTACCCCGATGTGAGCCAGGACGCCGCAGGCATGAAAACGCTTTTTCGTCAGTTTTCCTTTCCTGGCGGCATCCCCAGCCATGCAGCCCCGGAAACACCCGGCTCAATTAATGAAGGCGGCGAACTGGGGTACTCCCTCTCTCATGCCTTCGGCGCGGTGTTTGATAACCCCTCGTTGATTGCCACCTGCGTGATTGGCGATGGTGAAGCCGAAACCGGCCCGCTCGCCTCCAGTTGGTTTGGCATAAAGTTCCTCAATGCCGCGCGAGATGGCGCTGTGTTACCGATTTTGCATCTCAACGGCTACAAAATCGCTAACCCAACGATACTGGGGCGCATGTCCGATGAAGATCTGCATGCGCTGTTTCGCGGCTATGGTTATGAACCTTACCTGGTCAGCGGTGACGATCCACAACTCATGCATCAGCAGATGGCGCAGACGCTTGAAAACGTTCTCGACACTGTCCGCGAGTATCAGCAGCAGGCACGAAGCGGAAAGCCGCAGGACGCACTCCCCCCTTGGCCGATGATCATTTTGCGCAGCCCCAAAGGCTGGACCGGCCCCAAAACCGTTGACGGTAAGAAAGTGGAAGATTTCTGGCGGGCACACCAGGTGCCCATCTCATCGTGTCGGGAAAATGACGCTCACCGTGAGATTCTGGAACGCTGGATGCGAAGCTATCAGCCTGAGGAGCTGTTTGATGAAAATGGCACGCTGAGAGCCGAGCTGCGAGCACTGGTGCCTCTGGGGGATAAACGCATGGGGGCGTCGCCCTGGGCAAACGGCGGCAGACTGCGTAAGCCCCTGGTAACACCTTCGCTGGAACAATACGCGGTCGAAGTCTCCTCACCCGGCGAAACGCAGGCTGAATCCACGGCCGCCCTCGGCAGTTATCTGGCGGGCATTTTTAAGGCTAACCCGGAAAACTTCCGCCTCTTTGGCCCTGATGAAACCGCGTCGAACAGGCTGGGTAAAGTTTTTGATGTTACCAGCCGAACCTGGCAGGAGCCGGTTAAACCTTATGACGAACAACTGGCCGCAGACGGGCGGGTAATGGAAATTTTAAGCGAGCATCAGTGCCAGGGCTGGCTTGAAGGCTATCTCCTGACGGGTCGCCACGGGTTATTCAACTGCTATGAAGCCTTTATCCACATCGTCGATTCGATGTTTAATCAACATGCCAAATGGCTAAAAGTTACGCGCAAACTGCCCTGGCGTGAGCCGATTTCTTCACTCAACTATCTGCTCTCTTCTCATGTCTGGCGTCAGGACCATAATGGTTACAGTCATCAGGACCCTGGTTTTATCGATCATGTCGCCAATAAAAAGGCGGATATCGTGCGCATTTATTTACCACCCGATGCCAATACCCTGCTTTGTGTCGCCGACCACTGCCTGAATACCTGGGATCGCATTAACGTGATCGTTGCGGGCAAACAGCCCGCTCCGCAGTGGCTGACGCTGGAGGAAGCCGCCAAACACGTCGCCGCCGGGATGGGGATTTGGTACTGGGCCGGTACGGTAGCGGAAGGTGAATCACCGGATGTTGTCATGGCTTGCGCCGGGGATGTGCCGACCCTCGAAACGCTCGCGGCCGTGGATCTGCTACGCAACTATCTGCCTGACCTCAAAATTCAGGTCGTTAACGTGGTGGATTTGATGGCGTTGCAAACAAGCGAACAGCACCCCCATGGGCTGAGTGAAGACGCCTTTGAGGCGCTGTTCACCGTCGATAAACCGGTCATTTTTGCCTTCCATGGCTATCCGGGGCTCATTCAGCGACTGACCTGGTCACGCAACCATCATCGCCATTTTCATGTTCTCGGTTTTATTGAAGAAGGGACAACCACAACGCCTTTTGATATGACCGTGATGAATGAACTGGATAGATTCCATTTAGCCCAACAGGCTATTCAGCGCATTCCTGCACTGGCGGGAAAAGCAGATGACATACTCGATGACCTGCAGGAGAAAATTGCTGCTCACCATCAGTATGTGCGTGAACAGGGTGAAGACCTGCCAGAAGTGCAGAACTGGAAATGGCCATCACAACAAGGCGACAGCGATGTGCCGGAATAAGTGAACCGGCCTGGGTACAAGCCGGTTCACTGTCGTTCACTATGTAAGGACTGCACTATCCTCATGGGCAGGTTCACTGACCTGTCCATGAGGGCGATATTATTTTCATCTCGTTACTCGCCCCTTTACCTGCCTCATTTTCATAAGACTTATCTCAAATAAAGATTACCATCGCTTATGGTTATGCCTGTTCAAAATGTAAATTAGTGTCAACATATGTCAACCAAACTTGCTGACGCCCTGCTTCAGCAGCAATTTGATAACGCACGTTATTAATTCATATGCACTTAACATGATTTAACTCCCTTATTTGATAAGATATATATCACATACGACATTCAAAACAGCCTGCGACATTATTTTCTCAAAAAACAAGCGAAGCGGTGAATATTACAATATGTAAACGGTTACGTTTCGGTTTGACTTATTTCATTCCCGGTCTAGTTTTAGATACGGACACCGACGACATGAGATGCAAAATATGTCGTTTATTTAAACAACGAAACTGGAGAAATAACATGGCTGAACATCGTGGCGGTTCTGGTAATTTCGCAGAAAATCGTGAAAAAGCATCCGACGCAGGTCGTAAAGGTGGTCAAAATAGTGGCGGTAATTTCAAAAATGATCCGCAACGCGCCTCCGAAGCAGGCAAAAAAGGCGGCCAGCAGAGTCATGGCGGCGGCCGGAAATCGGGTGAGTAATATATCTCGAAAATAGCATTTAACATTACGTTAAATGTGAACATTGATAGCGAGTCGAAGTTGGCTCGCTTTTAATTTCACATATCTTAAGGATATATTTTATGCAAGTGAATTCGATTACAGATTTATTTATTCATGCATTATCTGACATTTACAGCGCGGAAAAACAACTGACCCGCGCCCTGTCTAAAATGGCCCGTGAATCCGCCAGTACCGAACTGTCGGATGCGTTTAAACAGCACCTGGAAGAGACGCAGGGGCAAATTGAGCGCATCGATCAAATTATCGAGGCTGAGCCCAATATCAAACTGAAACGGATGAAATGTCATGCGATGGAAGGGTTGATTGACGAGGCGAACGAAATCATTGAAGCCACCGATAAAGGCAGCGTCCGTGATGCCGGTCTGATAGCCGCAGCGCAAAAAGTTGAGCACTACGAGATCGCCTCCTACGGCACGTTGTCTACCCTTGCAGGACAATTAGGGCTTAAAAAAGCGAAAGCCCTGCTTGATGAAACCTTGCAAGAAGAAAAAACCACCGACGACCTGCTAACTAAGATTGCGACTTCAAATGTTAATTTAAAAGCTGAAGGCAAATAATTGATTCTGCCCAACTGACAGCTTTTTTAATTTAATCTGGTAAGCAAAACGACGATAAAGGATATTATTATGACTCCACAAGAAAATTACCATGACTGGCTACGTGACGCGCATGCAATGGAAAAACAAGCTGAGTCCATGCTGAGCTCAATGAGTAGCCGCATCGATAATTATCCTGACCTGCGTGCAAGAATTGAGCAACATCTAACCGAGACGCAGGGTCAAATTAAACTTCTTGAAGAAGTGCTCGATCGTAACGGTATTAACCGTTCGGTAATGAAAGATGCCACCAGCAAAATGAGCGCAATGGGCCAGGCTGTTGGGGGAATGTTTGCCTCCGATGAAGTGGTCAAAGGCGCAATTAGTAGCTATGTCTTCGAGCAATTTGAAATTGCATGTTACACCTCTTTAATCCGCGCCGCCGAAAAAGTGGGTGATACCGCAGGTGTAGAAGTCTTCAAGCAAATCTTAACCCAAGAAAAAGCGATGGCGGAATGGGCCTTTAATCACCTGCCTGATGTGACTGAGCAATTTTTACTGCGTGATGCCGCTGACGGTGTCGAAGCGAAAAAATAACTGACACATCAGGAGGCTTTATGTTTCGACACGTCAAACAATTGCAATATACGGTCCGGGTGAGTGAACCTAACCCCGGCCTGGCCAATCTTTTACTCGAACAGTTTGGTGGTCCACAAGGCGAACTGGCTGCCGCCTGCCGCTACTTTACCCAGGGTCTGGGTGATGAAGATGCAGGGCGCAAAGAGATGCTGATGGACATCGCTACCGAAGAGCTAAGCCACCTTGAAATCATCGGTTCGCTGGTTGGGATGCTCAACAAAGGGGCAAAAGGTCGATTAGCCGAAGGGACCGAAAGTGAGGCTGAACTCTATCGTTCTCTGACCGAGAACGGTAATGACAGCCATATCACCTCCCTGCTCTACGGCGGCGGACCTGCGCTGACGAACTCAGCGGGCGTTCCCTGGACTGCAGCTTATGTGGACACCATTGGTGAAGTGACCGCTGACCTGCGTTCGAATATTGCCGCAGAAGCACGCGCTAAAATCATTTACGAGCGCTTAATCAATGTGACGGACGATCCTGGCGTGAAAGATGCGCTAAGCTTTCTGATGACCCGTGAAGCCGCGCACATGCTCTCGTTTGAGAAGGCGCTGTACTCCATCCGTAATAACTTCCCACCGGGTAAACTGCCGCCTATCGAGCAATACACTAACGTGTATTACAACATGTCTGAAGGCGACGACCCGCGCGGGAGCTGGAACAGCGACGAGAACTTCGAGTATGTCGCCAATCCACAACCCGCTGTAGACGGCGGTGACGGACTGGCGACGGTGAAACTGAGTCGCGAACAGCAGGCGCTGGTAAAGGCGATGACTAAACGTACCGAGTCCGATCCTGCGGTAGAGCCCCTGACCGGCGTTGAGCTCGGTAAAGGTGAGCCGCAAGAGAAATAAGTCGTACGTTAACAATGCCTGCCAACCACACCCCTTTAATAAGGGGTGTTTTTTTGCAGAAAGGTGACAAAAATGTTTGAGTTAGATGCATTTCATCTGGCAAGACTACAATTCGCCTTTACGGTCTCGTTTCATATCATCTTTCCTGCCATTACGATCGGGCTTGCCAGCTATCTGGTCGTGCTGGAGGGATTATGGCTGAAAACGAAAAACCCCGACTGGCGGGCCATGTATCATTTCTGGCTGAAGATTTTCGCCGTTAACTTTGGGATGGGCGTCGTCTCAGGGCTGGTAATGGCCTACCAGTTCGGTACCAACTGGAGTGGGTTTTCTCAGTTCGCCGGTAGCATTACCGGCCCTCTTCTCACCTATGAAGTGCTGACCGCATTCTTCCTTGAGGCGGGTTTTCTCGGCGTAATGTTGTTCGGCTGGAAAAAGGTTGGCCCGGGACTGCACTTCTTTGCCACCTGTATGGTCGCCCTGGGCACCCTGATGTCTACGTTCTGGATCCTTGCCTCCAACAGCTGGATGCACACCCCGCAGGGCTTTGAAGTCGTTAACGGTCAGGTTGTGCCAACGGACTGGTTTGCCGTCATCTTTAACCCCTCGTTCCCTTATCGTCTCATCCATATGACCATCGCCGCCTTTTTAAGCAGCGCACTGTTCGTCGGTGCATCCGCCGCCTGGCATCTGCTACGGGGTAACGACACCCCCGCCATTCGTAAAATGCTCTCAATGGCGATGTGGATGGCGCTGGTTGTGGCCCCCATTCAGGCGGTGGTCGGCGATGCGCACGGTCTGAACACCCTGAAACATCAACCGGCGAAGATAGCCGCCATTGAGGGACACTGGGAAAACCCGCCCGGTGAAGCCACGCCGCTGCTGCTGTTCGGCTTACCGGATATGGACGAGGAGCGCACGCGCTTCGCCGTTGAAATCCCTGCCCTCGGCAGCCTGATCCTGACCCACTCGCTGGATGAACAGGTCCCGGCGCTGAAAGATTTTCCAAAAGATGAGCGCCCCAACTCCACTATCGTATTTTGGTCATTTCGTCTGATGGTGGGCATGGGGCTGTTGATGATTACGCTGGGCGTCGCAGCACTCTGGCTACGGTTCCGCCATCGCCTTTACACCTGTCGTCCCTTCCTTCATTTTGCGCTCTGGATGGGTCCGGCAGGTCTGGTGGCCATCCTCGCCGGTTGGGTCACCACGGAGGTGGGTCGCCAGCCCTGGGTGGTTTATGGGTTGTTACGCACCATCGATGCGGTATCACTGCACAGCACGTTGCAGATGAGCCTGAGTCTGCTGACGTTCTTCGTGGTGTATACCTCCGTCTTCGGCGTCGGTTACGGTTATATGGTTCGCCTTATCAAAAAAGGGCCGCAGCCTTATGACGAGCATCCAACCGATGGGCGACCCGCACGGCCACTGTCAGCCGCGGGTGAAAAATTACAGGGTGAGGAGAGAAACTAATGGGTATCGATCTGTCACTTATCTGGTTTGTCATCATCGTCTTCGCCACCTTGATGTATATCGTGATGGATGGCTTTGACCTGGGCATCGGAATCCTTTTTCCCCTGATTCAGGATGAGGGGGAACGCGATGTGATGGTCAACAGCGTCGCCCCCGTGTGGGATGGTAACGAAACCTGGCTGGTACTCGGCGGTGCCGGTCTGTTTGGCGCGTTCCCGCTCGCCTATGCGGTCATTACCGATGCCCTGGCAATCCCCCTGACGCTGATGCTCATCGGTCTTATTTTTCGCGGCGTGGCATTTGAGTTTCGCTTCAAAGCCACACCCGAGCATAAGCCGTTCTGGGATAAAGCGTTCCTGTGTGGTTCATTGCTCGCCACCTTTACGCAGGGCATTGTAGTGGGTGCGGTGATAAACGGTTTTCCCGTCTCCGGCCGCACCTTTAGCGGTGGCGCACTGGACTGGCTCACCGCCTTTAATCTGTTCTGCGGCGTCGGTCTGGTGGTGACTTACGGCTTACTCGGGGCGAGCTGGCTGGTGATGAAAAGCGAGGGCAACCTACAGCATCGCATGCGTGTCGCGGCAAAAAATTTGCTGCTGGGGCTGTTACTGGCGATGGCGGTGGTGAGCATCTGGACACCCCTCACCCATGCGGACATTGCAGGTCGTTGGTTCAGCCTGCCTAACCTGTGGTTCTTTGCCCCGGTGCCGGTACTGGTTCTGGTGTTGAGTTTCTTGCTTTGGCGCACGCTAAAAGACACGCGATTCCATGCATTGCCGTTTGTATTAACCCTGGGCCTGATATTTTTAGGCTTTAGCGGTCTCGGGATCAGTATCTGGCCCAATATTATTCCACCCGATATTTCCTTATGGCAGGCGGCATCTCCGCCACAAAGCCAGGGCTTTATGTTAGTGGGGGCCTTGCTGATTATTCCGGTGATCCTGGTTTACACCTTCTGGAGTTATTACGTGTTTCGCGGAAAAGTTCAGCATGGGGAGGGTTATCACTGATGTCCTGGAAACAAAAAGCCGCCGCCAAAAAAGTCATGTGGTTTATATTACTCTGGTTTGGCAGCGTGTTTTCTTTATTTATTGCCAGCTCATTGATTAAACTTCTGATGTCAATGGCTGGCCTTCACACCTGATATTTACGCTTCGCGAAGGGGTTGCTGCTCTTCATTTAATAACATAATGAGCGTTCCCATTGCGTAGGCAGCCGCCTCTTTCACCACCGATTCGCTATCACCTTCAAAGTGTTTTACGCGGGTATGCACTTTATTATCCGGTAATTGCCAGGCAAACCAGACGGTACCCGCCGGGGTGCCGTCTTCACCGCCATCTGGCCCGGCATAGCCACTCACCGCCAGGCTCACGTGCGCGCCCGAGCGCCGTTGTGCGCCTGCGGCCATCTCTTTAACCGTCTGTTCGCTGACCGCAGTGCAGGTGGCGATGGTGTCGTAACTGACCTCCAGCACGGTGATTTTTGCTTCATCGGTATAGGTGACAAAGCCACTGCCGTAAAATTCCGGGGTGTCGCCGGCGGCGCATAGCGAGGAGGCAATCAGCCCTCCCGTACAGGATTCCGCCGTGGTCAGTTGCAGTTTTTTTTCAATCAGTACTCGCCCAAGTTCCCGGGCGATGGACAACGAAGGGGCTGTCATCATTCACCTCTCATGTCGAAAATAAGGTGGCGCAGGGAATACCGGCCACCCGTTGGTGGTTAAATTGTCGCCTTTTCACTCTGCATGCCCGGCACCAGTATCACCTTACGGCACTCTTCCTGGCGCTTTTCAAAGATCTCATATCCCCGCGCCGCCTCTTCCAGCGGCAGGTGATGCGTCACTATCTCTTCAGGGGTGAGATGGCCTTTATCGATAAGCGCCAGTAAGTCTGGCAGATACGCGTGAACGTGCGTCTGACCCATTTTGAAGGTAATGCCTTTATCGAAGGCGTCACCAAACATAAACCCATGAATGAAGCCGGCATAGACGCCCGGTACGCTGACAATCCCTCCCCGGCGCACGGCGGCAATAGCCTGCCGCAATACCTTGCCGCTGCTGCCTTCAATTTTCAGCGTGCTTAATACGGTTTCGGTAATGCTGCCTTTTGCCTCAAAGCCTACGGCATCAATCACAGCATCTACCCCGCGATGACCAGGGGTATTCTCGATAATCCATGCCGCCGGATCGTCATTCTTATCGAAATTGATTGGCACCACGCCATAACGCTGCTCTGCAAAGGCGAGACGGTAGTCATTATGATCAATCATAAAGATCTGTTCAGCGCCCATCAGCCGCGCGCAGGCCGCCGACAAAAGCCCTACCGGCCCGGCCCCGTAAATTGCAACGCGGGACCCTTGTTTGACCTCGGCGTTTTTTACCGCCTGCCAGGCCGTCGGCAGGATGTCGGAGAGGAACAGAACTTTTTCGTCCGGCAGGTGGCTCGGAACTTTGAAGGGGCCGGTATTGGCTTTTGGCACACGTACGTATTCAGCCTGCCCGCCAGGGATACCGCCATAGAGGTTGCTGTAGCCAAACAGGGCTGCTGGCGGGGTAATGCTCTTACGATTGAGCGCCGCGCCCTTGCCGCTATTGGTTGTTTCACAGGCTGAGTACTGCTGCAGTCGGCAGAAAAAACAGTCACCACAGGCGATAACGAACGGGATAACCACGCGATCGCCTTTGCTGACATTTTTTACCTCTGACCCGGCTTCCACCACCTCGCCCATAAACTCATGACCAAAAATATCGCCATGCTCGGTGCCAGGGATTTTACCGTGATACAAGTGCAGGTCAGACCCGCAGATAGCCGTCGCCGTTACGCGCAGAATGATGTCATCTGCGGCTTCCAGACCCGGATCGGGCATATTATCGACGCTCACCTTATGAGGCCCATGATAAGTCAATGCTTTCATCAATGATTCTCCTCTAAACGATGACAGCGACACTCAATGGAAAAATGTCACTCGTTTTCATTTAACCCGCATTATTCATAGAACAGCACCCGTGAATCTGTACAGGAAAAATTAGTATTAATCTTATTCAACATCGCCGATTATTTTCTGCGCGAGTTCGCTGAATGTTTGAGGGATATTTACCCTCATCCTTCATAAGAATAGTTCACATTTCCCACGAACTGTTTAAGTAATGACGCATTATAATAATCATAGGTACAAGCGCAGCGATAAATACCCCGGACAAGGCAACACCCAAGGCTGAATGATTATTTATGATTACGGTTAGCGACTGGAATATATGATTAATTACGACTATACCCGTTATACTTCAAGCTGCATGAGCGTTGGCTGCGTTTGTTCACCCCAGTCACTTACTTTAGTAAGCTCCTGGGGATTCACTCTCTTGCTGCGTGATTCGGCCAACGGCCTCACCCCTTTGGGGCCAGCACGAGTGCTGTTCAAAACAGTTAACTGTTTTGTCCTGCAACTCGAATTATTTAGGGTAGATACCCTTTTGACTCCCTCATTCATTAAGCTGTGGAATGTAAAATACAATGACCTATCTGGCGTGGACCGCAGCGACTGGCTGCCTGCTTTTACTGATGTCGCTCTCTTACGGCTGGATCAGCCGTGTTCCGGTTCCGGTGTTCGGGCTCTATTTACTGGTCGGCATTGTCTGTGGCCCCTGGGTGCTCGATGTCATCAATCTCGACATTGCTGCCCATGCTTCGCTCATCAGTCGTGTCACGGAAATTGCGATGGCGGCTTCGCTGTTTATTACCGGGCTAAAGATTCGTCTCCCTCTGAACTCGCCCTACTGGAAAATGGGTATCAAACTGGCGTTGCCGGCCATGTTACTGACCATCGCCGGGATCATGGTTGTATCCCATTTTTTGACCGGCCTTTCCTGGCCTTTATCTTTAGCCTTAGCCGCAATCCTTGCCCCCACCGATCCCGTGCTGGCCAGTCTGGTGGCCATCAACGATGCCAGAGATGGCGACCAGTTGCGCATTGCTCTGTCCAGCGAAGCAGGCCTCAATGACGGAACCGCGCTGCCTTTTTTAATGCTGGCACTGATCTGGCACAAAGCGGGCGGCGCGATTAACGCCCACGAGTGGCTGACATGGCTAAGCGTCGACCTTGTCTGGGCCCTGCTTGGCGGGCTGGCGATCGGCTTTCTGCTCGGTCGGGCCATTGGGCTTCTGGCCACCCGCTCACGCCACGCGCAGGGCGAAGTAGCGCCCAGTGATTTTGTCGCGCTGTCGCTTATTTGCCTGAGTTTTTCTCTGGCAATGGCCGTCAGCGCATCTGGATTCCTGGCCGCGTTTGCCGCCGGTGTCGGGTTACGAAGTGCAGAAGTCAGCGTACAGAAGCGCCATCCCGATCAAAAGATGGTAGAAGACGACCTGCCCGCTGAAATGCAGGTCAATCCTCACACTCGCCACGGTCTGGAAGAGAGTAACCCCATTAAATCCGTCGGACTGGTTATTGGCGATGCCCTCTCATTTGGCGACACGGTGGAACGCATTTTTGCCGCCGCGCTGGTGATTATTCTGGGGATTACCCTCGCCTTACACTGGGATATACACGCGCTCTTGCTGGCCTTCATTATTTTTGTCGTCATCCGCCCCCTCGCCGTATTCATTATTACCTGGCGCTCGGGAGAATCCCTTTTTCACCGGATTAGCCTGGGCTGGCTCGGCATCCGCGGCATCGGTAGTCTTAATTACATCGCCTGGACCTATGTTCACGGTTTGCAGGGCGCACAAGCGAACACCCTCACAAACTTTGCCATAACGATTGTGACAGTGAGCGTGCTGGTGCACGGCATCTCCGTCACTCCCTTACTCACGCTCAGGCGAAAAAGGGAAAATCACTGACCCGTTACGATTTAAGCCCTTAAAAAAGGGTGAGATTGCGTGTTTAACAGTGGACGGCAGTGAGGTAACAGGTAAAGATTAAGCTTATGCCCCTTCTCCAGGAGTACTCATGTTCTCTGGCCTCAACAAACACGAAGCAAAAAAACTGGCTGCTATTGAGATTCTGAAAAGAGACGATGCTGAACGGGATCGCGCTCTGGGGGAATTTGCCTGGCTGGCCAGTAAAGTCATGGGTGTGTCGGGGTGTTTTGTCACCATTTTCGACGAAATATTTCAGTACATAAAATTCTCCGTCAACATTCCTGACCTTGCGGGCAAAATGCCCATTGAAGAGAGTATGTGCAAGCACTCAGTGGCCGCATGCAAACCTATAATCTGCTCTGACACCCGTCTGGACCCGCGCTTCGTCAGTCACCCTCTCGTCACCAATGGGCATGTCATTTTTTATGCTGCCGCGCCGCTCAAAACGAAAGAGGGGTTTGCGCTCGGCACGTTATGCGTCAGTGAAGAAAGCCCTTTCACGCCAACGGAAGCCCACATTGAAGAGTTTTTGCGCATTGCGTCTCTGGCGAGCGCTTACCTGGAGTCATGGTATTCGTTAGGCCGTATCGATCCCCTGACCGGTCTACCCAATCGCCAGCATTTGCGCAGTGAAATCGAGCGACTGACCGAAAAGGACGCCGACGCTGAGTACGGATTGCTGATTTTTGATTGCATTGACATCCCACGGGCTTACGAGCTTTCGCGCTATCTGGGTCTGGCGGCCATCGAAAAGATGCTCCATAGCTTTGGCCCGTTGCTCAGGATGCGTCTGCAATTAGATGACGCCGTGGCGTTGTATGCTTTTGCCACCGGGCGCTATGCCGTTCTGGTGAAAAAAGAGTATGCCCGGACCCTTATCCGCAGAGTCAAAAAACTGCCGTCGACCCGCGCAAGAATTACGGGAGAGGTGGAGGTTGAGTTAAATATATTCACCGGTTTTGTGCTTTTCAGGGGCCAGACGGTCACCACGGCCGAACTCCTTCGGCGCGGCGTCAGCGCGTTGCATGAGGCCATCAGACAGTCCATACCGGTTAAAGAATTTGACGTCAATCTGGACCAAAAGCGCAATGACGACTTCAAACTCCTTTATGATTTAGGCGAGGCATTCAAATCGTCGGGGCAGATTTTCCTGGTTTATCAACCAAAGATATTACTCCACTGCGAAAAAACGGTCGGTGTGGAGGCCCTGCTGCGCTGGACGCACCCCGAACGGGGGCCCATTTCGCCCACGGTTATTGTTTCCCTCGCACAGAAAACCACCTTGATGAACGACATCACCAACTGGGTCGTCGATGAGGTTCTGCGGCAGGTCACGTTATGGCGGGCAGAGAATATTCAGATACCGGTTTCAATCAACTTCACCGCCAGCGATGTCTCCCAGCCAGGCTTTGCTAACCACCTCGAAAGTAAATTGCTGAAACATGGCCTGACAACCTCAGACATCCGTATTGAGTGTCTGGAAACCGAGGAGATCATCGCCAACGAAACCGCACTCCAGGAGCTGGATATGCTTAAAATCAGGGGATTTAAAATCCTGCTTGATGACTTTGGCGCGGGCTACAGTAACATCAATTACCTGCGCAAAATTCCGCTGGATATCATCAAACTGGACCGCTCTATCATCAGCAAAATCACCGAAGATTTGGGCAGTCGCATCATCGCAAAAAATATTATCGCCATGCTTAAAGAGCTGGATTACACCGTTCTGGCAGAAGGGGTTGAAGATGAAGAGACGGCCAACATCCTGAAGGCCTTCGGCTGCGATGAAGCGCAGGGTTTTTACTTCTCCCGGCCGCTGATTGCAGAGGATTTAGTCGCCTGGCTTCGCAACCATCATTGAGGAAGTGCCCGGCGGCGTAACCGCCGTTAAACGCCGCCGGGCATGAGGCTTACAACGCTTTATTCTCTTCGGTGGCTTCCGCCGCCTCGACTTCACGGTACCAGCGCGGATGGTGTTTCTTCGCCCAACGACGGCTCACCTTGCCCTCAACCATTCCTTTGATCGAGCCTTTCACCCAGAACGCCATATATATGTGGATCAAAATGGCATGAATTAAGACGATGGCCGCCGTCGCATGCACCAGCAGGCTCCAGCGCACCACGCTAACAGGAAAATAGGACGAAAAGTAAGGCCGCCAGATAATCACCCCGGTCACCAGCAAGACAAAGATCAGGCTCATGATGCTCCAGAACATCATTTTCTGCCCGGCATTGTATTTGCCCACGTCTGCCACTTTGTGCTCATTGCCTTTCAGCACTTCAACAATGCCTTTAAACCAGGGGATATCCTGTTTGTCAGGGATGTTGTGATGCACGAAACGCACAAACATAAACATCAGCAGCACAAAAATCAGCAGACCAAAAAAGGGGTGCAGCAGTCGGCCCATTTGCGGTGTGCCGAAGGTTTGCGTCAGCCACTGTAGTGTCGGGAAAAACAGCGCGATGCCTGAAAGAGAGACCAGAAAGAAACTGATCACGACCGTCCAGTGGCAGGCCCTGTCGATAAACGAAGTGCGCAGGATCATTTTGCGTTTACTCATGGTCGTGCTCCTCTTCCTCATCATCCGTTTCCTTGTTTGGCCCGATACCGACGTAGTGATAGATAAGCCCGGCAAAGGTGGCGATAAAACCGGCGGCAGAGAGCGGTTTAAGGATCCCTTTCCAGAGATTCACCGGCATCGCAATCTGGGGATCGGCAGGCAGCCCGTGGTACAACTCCGGGCTGTCGGCATGGTGCAGCACATACATCACATGCGTGCCCCCCACGCCCTCTGGGTTGTAAACCCCCGCATCGGCGTAGCCGCGTTTTTTCAGCTGCGCTACACGGGTTTGCGCTACGTCAAGCATCTCTTTTTTGGTGCCAAACTGAATCGCGCCGGTTGGGCAGGTTTTCACGCAGGCCGGCTCCTGGCCCACGCTCACCCGGTCAACGCACAGCGTGCACTTGTAGACGCGGTTATCGTCCGGGTTGAGACGGGGGATATTGAACGGACAGCCAGCAATACAGTAGCCACAGCCGATGCAGTGTTCAGACTGAAAATCGACAATGCCGTTGGCGTACTGAATAATGGCGCCGGCTGACGGACAGGCTTTAAGGCAGCCCGGATCCGCACAGTGCATACAGCCATCTTTGCGAATTAACCACTCCAGTTTGTCGTTCTGCTCTGTTTCGCTAAAACGCATCACCGTCCAGGATTTCGCACTCAAATCCGTTGGATTGTCATACACGCCGTTGCAGTACCCCACCTCGTCGCGGATGTCGTTCCATTCAGAGCAGGCCACCTGACACCCTTTGCAGCCAATGCAGGTGGAGACATCTATCAGTTTGGCGACCTCGGCGCGGAAATCCCGCGCCTGAGGGGGAGGCGTAAAGCCATTGGTGGCTGAACGTTTAATAATATCCTGTGATTGCATAGACATTGATGGTCTCCCTCCCCTACGCCTTCTCGATGTTAACTAAGAACGCCTTGTATTCCGGCGTCTGTGAGTTAGCGTCACCCACTGATGGGGTGAGGGTATTGGCGAGAAAGCCCTTACGCGTCGCCCCTTCAAAGCCCCAGTGACACGGGATCCCAACGGTGTTAATGGACTTCCCGTCAATGGTCAGCGTTTGCAGGCGCTTCGTGACCACCGCTTTGGCTTTGATAAAACCACGCTTTGACATCACCTTCACCGTATCGCCTGCCACAATTCCTTTGTCTTTCGCCAGCCCCTCGCCAATCTCAACAAACTGATCCGGCTGCGCAATGGCATTGAGCCGGGCATGTTTCGTCCAGTGACGGAACAGTTCGGTTATCGAATAGGTGGTTGCTACGTAGGGGAACTCCTCCGCCTTGCCCATATTGGCCATGTCATCCCTGAAGATACGCGCCACCGGGCTGGAGACCACGTTCGGATGAAGCGGATTCGTGCCGATAGGCGATTCAATCGGTTCATAGTGTTCCGGGAACGGCCCATCATTCATTTTGTCGAGGGAGAACAGCCTTGCGACCCCTTCCGGGTTCATGATAAAGGGTCCGACATGGCTGTCTGGTGCCGAGGCGTTGTAGTCAGCCACGTCCATCCCTGTCCATGTTTTACCGTCCCAGTGCAGCAGTGCGCGTTTTGCATCCCAGGGTTTACCGGCTGGATCCGCCGATGCACGGTTGTAAAGGATGCGGCGGTTAGCGGGCCATGACCAGGCCCATCCCGGCGTACAGCCCAGACCATAAGGATCGCTATTATCGCGGTTGGCCATCTGGTTACCCTGCTCGGTCCAGCTTCCGCAATACACCCAACAGAAACTGCTGGTCGAACCATCATCCCGTAGCTGGGCGAAGCTGCTCAGCTGTTGCCCTTTTTTAGCGATCAACTGACCTTTGTCATCATAAAGATCCTGTAGCGCCTGACCGTTTGCCTCACGGGCAATCTCTTCCGGGTGCGGGTCACGAGGATCTTTGTAGTTCCAGGACATATTAAATAGCGGCTCGGGGTTCGCCCCGCCTTCCTGCTGATAAAGCTCGCGCAGACGCATGAACAGCCGCCCAAGGATTTTGCCATCATGCAGCGCTTCGCCCGGCGGCTCTGCCGCCGCCCAGTGCCACTGTAGCCAGCGGCCGGAGTTGGCAATGGATCCATCCTCTTCAGCAAAGCAGGAGGATGGCAGACGGAAGATTTCAGTTTTAATGCTCGTAGGGTCGACATCATTCATCTCCCCGTGGTGCTGCCAGAAATTCGAGGACTCCGTCACCAGCGGATCAATCACCACCATGTATTTCAGCTTTGAGAGCGCGCGCGAGGATTTGTTTTTGTCCGGGAACGCCGCCAGTGGATTAAAGCCCTGCACAATGTAGCCGTTGATTTTGCCTTCCAGCATCAGCTCGGCCTGGGTCATCACGTCATAGAGGCGATCCCATTTCGGTAACCAGTCATAGCCCCAGTTATTTTGCGCGCTGGCATGTTCACCCCAGAAGCTCTTCATCATGCTAATGAAAAACTTCGGTGTGTTCTGCCAGTAGTTGACCTCATTCACCCCTAACGCAGGCGGCGTGATTTGTGAAATATAGGTGTCGAAATCCGGCTGCTTTTCTGAAGGTAACGGCATGTAGCCAGGCAGGTTGGTGGAGAGCAAACCGAGATCCGTGTAGCCCTGAATGTTGGAGTGACCGCGCAGTGCATTGACCCCACCGCCCGCCATACCAATATTACCCAGCAGCAGTTGCAGCATGCCCGCAGCGCGGATGATTTGCGCACCGGCGGAGTGATGCGTCCAGCCCAGCGCGTACAAAATGGTCGCGGTTCTGTCTGGCACGCTGGTGCTGGCGAGGATCTGGCAGATGCGGATGAAGTCTTTCTCCGACGTTCCGCAGAGGCGGCTGACCATCGCTGGCGTGTAACGTTCGACATGGGTTTTCAACAAGTTCCAGACGCAGCGTGGGTGGCTCAGTGTGTCGTCACGCCGCGCATTGCCTTTCTCGTCCAGCTGATAGAACCAGCTCGACTTGTCGTATTGACGTTTGTTGCCGTCGTAGCCGCTGAACAGGCCGTCGTTAAACGCATAATCATCGCGGATCAGGAAGCCGGCATTGGTGTAGTGGCGCACGTACTCCTGCTGTACCTGGTTGTGCTCAAGGAGATAGCGAATAACGCCTAACAAAAAGGCGGTGTCGGAACCGGCGCGGATAGGTGCGTAGAGATCGGCCACCGCCGCACTGCGGTTGAAGCGGGGGTCAACCACTACCACGGTGGCATCATTTTTGGTCTGAGCTTCAACCACCCATTTGAAGCCAACAGGGTGCGCTTCGGCGGCGTTACCGCCCATGATCAGCACCACGTTGGCATTTTTGATGTCCACCCAGTTATTGGTCATCGCGCCGCGTCCGAAGGTCGGCGCCAGTGCGGATACGGTCGGACCGTGGCACAGACGCGCCTGGCAGTCGATCGCCACCATACCCAGCGCGCGGGTGAACTTACCGTCAAGCACCCCGGTTTCATTGCTGGCCGCAGACGAACACAGCATGCCGGTGGTGGTCCAGCGGTTAACCGTTAGCCCTTGTTGGTTTTTCTCAATGAAGTTGGCGTCACGGTCATCTTTCATCAGACGGGCGATGCGGTTAATCGCCTCATCCCAGCTAATGCGCTGCCATTTATCCGAACCGGGTGCGCGGTATTCTGGATATTGCAGGCGGGTTTCTGCGTGGATGTAATCCAGCACTCCCGCCCCTTTTGGGCACAGTGAACCCCGGCTGACCGGATGATCCGGATCACCTTCCACGTGATAAATGCTTTCTCTGACGTTTTTGGCGTTATCGCCGAGGCTGTACATCAACATGCCGCAACCCACTGAGCAGTAGGTGCAGTTATTGCGTGTCTCTTTTGCTTTTAAGAGTTTGTATTGACGGGTTTCCGCAAGCGCGGAAAAAGATGTTAAAAATCCGAGAGATGCAACAGTGGTTCCTGCCATACCGCCCGCGCAGATCCGAAAGAACTGCCTCCGGCTGAATTCCATTTATCCTCCAGCTTAAAACTTAAGACTCGAAAAGGGAGGCAGATTATAGGGTTATTCGCCGTCATTGACCATTACCCCGGTGGGGTTATTGCGCGCCATCGACCAGGAATTCTGGACGAAATCACACATACCGGGCCAGGGTTCCTATACTTACCGCCGGAGGTCGTTAATGAGAACGTTTTTAAAATCTTTATTCGCCAGTCCCGACACCCTGCTTCAGGTGATGAGTCATAGTGAAATTCAGGACGCCATCGAAGATGGGGAACGGATAGTGGTTGATGCCGATGGAAATACCTCGGTCAATATCCGTTGCCAGAAAGTCCAGGAGGACTTTAAGCGGCACATTGAAGCACTGAAGAGGGCATAGGGATGGGTACGGCAATTTTTATGGTCATGATGGTGTGCGGCTACTGGTACAGTTCCCACGATCTCACCACCCGTTTTAAATTCAAACGTAGCTTTGGTTGGGATGTCTATTTTCTGGTGGCGCTGTACGGCTGCATTTTTGTCTTACAGGGGATGTTCGCGACGGCCATCCTGTGGCTCTGTTTGCTCATCAGTTCAACGGTAATGAACGCGTTGCCGGGCGCATTCGGCCCGGAATATCATCACTGGCATATGTCCTTTATGAACTGGACCTTCTTAGGTATTCAGGGGCCGGTCGTTGTGATGCTCGCCTTCGCCGTGTTTTTCTGTCTCTGGCGCTCAAACTGGGCACCGAGTGCGCGACTGGATACCGGCGGACGCAGGGAGTTATATAAGCATCTTTCTCGTGCCAATGGTGTGGAAGGCCTTATCTATCAGTGTATGGAGAGTGGCGATCTGGCATGGATTACGCTGACATCGCAGCGGATTTACATCGGAATGGTGCATACCGCCACGTTTGACAGTGGAGAAGCCAATAATATCGTTTTGATTCCGATGCTGAGCGGCTATCGCGATCGCACCACCCTGGACCTGCGGGTAGAACACAACTACAGCGCCTGGTACGAATCACACGATCTCGACATTGATGCGGCACTGAATTTTCGCAAAGTAATCATGCTGTCGCAGATTGAGAGTTTATCGCTCTTCCACCCGGCGCAGGTTATGGCGATGGGCATCCATAAAGCGCAGGATGCCCACTCAGAGGCTTAAAGCCAGTTACGCCCTTGCGGCGTCGGCTCAGTGCGGTCCGGTAGCGGCATGTCGATGGGCAATGAGGCCAGATGTGCCGCCCACAGGTCCGCAATCCATTTAACGCCACGCGCGGTAAAGCGCGCCTGTGACCAGGTGCGCTGATTTTCTGCCACACCGTCATGCACGGTAAAATACCCCGCCTGAATATGATGCTTCGCAGGCATCAGCACACCGCTTACACGCTGCATGATATTGCGCTCAAGCAAAAATTGACGGAAGTCTGGCTCTTTGGCCTTAAGCATTTTGCAAAGCTCACGAAAGCCCAGGTCTTTTTCCACTTTAACAAAGTCGTCAAAGAAGGCGGCCTTCGGGAACATCAGGGCCAGTTGCTCTTCCGCACGCTGGCGCTTTTCGTACTGTTCTGCCCAGGCATGAGCAGCCGCGGCAGGATTCGTAAAGTCCGGCAGACTAATGGCCTGTTCCCGTGCCTGCCAGCGATCAAGCATATCCGCCGTAAAGCCAGGTGAGAGCCGCGCCACGGTCAGCACCGAGTCTCGCTTGTTAAGCAAAAACTCCTGACGCATCTCCCCTTCGCGCTCATAAAGCTGTGTCTGCACGGGCTGCGACAGGCGCTGAGCCGTTTCAAGACTTTTTACCATGCGCTTCACTTCGGTGTGGGCTATCCCTGTCAGCTTAGCGATTTCACGGCTGCTCATGGTAGGCATCCGCTCGTTCGAATTGAGAATGTCCAAAGGAATCACCATATCGTTCACCACTCATTCATGCTCACATAACAACCTGTAGAAAGAATAACCAATACCTGTTTAAATATCCAGTATAATTTTTAAGCTAAGATAAAATAGACGAGCCGTTGCACAAATAACCCGCCACCGGAGGACACTGTCATGATCGTCATATGCAAGGCCTGCGGCACCTCCTATGCTTCATCCGGTTCAAAACCACAGCGTTGCAACCTCTGTGAAGATGCCCGTCAGTTTGTCCCCGCAACCGGCCAGGAATGGATTGATTTACCGGCGCTGCTGGCTTCACACGCAAACCTGTGGCGACAGCAAGACGCTAATCTCCTGAGCATCACCACCGTGCCCGCGTTCGCGATTGGTCAACGCGCTTTTCTTCTGCGAACCGCTGAGGGCAATATTCTGTGGGACTGAATATCGCATCCCTGCGTTAAAGGGTTGGCGCAGGAGGCGCCATGGATGTTGAGTTTTACTCACCCTTACCCGCCGTTTTTATCGTTTTTCAATTAACAGACCGTCGCCAATAATTATCCCTTAGCCTCCTCATTACCTGACGTCGGGCCGGGGATAATATTGCACGCATTATTTTTTGCCGTCAGGAAATCCAGGGCGCCGTCTATTTTCTGCGTCACCAGACTTAAAAGATGAAATAGCGGATGCCGGGAAGGAAAAAGAGACGTTGGCCTTCGTTATTCGTGAAAAAATGCTCGCCCTGAGCAGGCTTGTGCCTGAGAAATATAAAACGCAGGCAAATCTTCTTTATTTTCGCCCCGATTGGTCAGCAGGTGAAAAATTGGTTATCATCCGCACCCACTCTCCCACCGGGCTGTCTGATGTCTACCCTTTTTGATTCTTTTATCGCCCCGCCGTGTCATGATGAGATTGAGATCCTCTCTCAGGACGCGCACATGGTGATTATCAACAAACCCAGCGGGTTGCTCAGTCTGTCAGGGAAAAACCCACAAAACCTCGATTCCGTGCATCACCGGCTGGTCAGCATTTTTCCCGGCTGTACCCTGGTTCACCGCCTTGATTTCGGCACTTCAGGTTTGATGGTGGTGGCGCGCACCAAAGCCATTAATGCAGCCCTGTGCCACCAGTTCAGCCAACGCTCGGTGACAAAAGTTTACAGCGCCCTGCTCTGCGGGCATCTGGAGCATAACGAGGGGGTTATTGATGCGGCGATTGCCAAAGATCCTGCCTTGTTCCCGTTGATGTCGATTTGCGCAGTTAACGGCAAACCGGCGCGATCACGCTATCAGGTGGTTGAGCGATATTTGCAAGAGATGCCGGGAGAAAAGCCTTTGCCCGTCACGCGGGTGATGCTTACCCCGGAGACCGGACGCACCCATCAGTTGCGCATCCACTGCCAGCACCTGGGCTACCCTATTCTGGGGTGTGATTTATATGGCGGTCGGCTGCTGCCGGGTACTGAACGCACACCACGGCTTATGCTTCATGCCAGCGAGTTGCATTTGGTACATCCCGTGAGCGGTGAGCCCATCAGGATGCGTCACGCCAGCCCGTTCTGAAGCGTCAGCGCACCGCGCCACTCCCGGCGCGGCTAAGAGGGGTTTACCACATCAAATCATCAGGGATTTTGAAGTCGGCATAAGGATCGTCTTCATCCTGAATATCCTGACTGAGCGCACTGTTCAACACAATAAAGCTCGCATCGCGCTGGGCAATTTTGTCGGCAACGACTGCCGGAATAATGGCGTATTGGCTCTCGCTGCTGTTATCAACAACCAGTCGCGCAATGGCAAGACGGCCATTGATAAGCTGGGTCTGGGTCTGTTTATCTACCACTACTTTTTTAATCAGGTTGTTATCGGTGAAGTTAAAGTCAATGTTGCCCTTTGCAACGCTGATCCTGTTCATCTCAATCAACTGTTTGACCTGCGCTTTGTACTCTTTGGTCAACGCGGCCTGTTTTTGTTGCTCACTCAACTGCTTGTCGCGCTCAAGCTGCGCCTTTTTATTTTCTTCGACCGCCTCGCGTGCCTCACGCGCCTGTACGCGTGATTTTTTCGCTGTTCTCTGGACTTTGGCCATTTTTTTGCTGGTGACGAGGCCAGCTTTGAGCATCTGCTCTTGTAAAGTGAGTTTTGTCATCTTCGTTTCTGAACCAGGTGAAAAATTTAGGCAAGTATACCTGTATTTTGCGCGGCTGTGGCGGGGGGATTCTGTTAGCGCTCTTTATTGTCGGCATGACTGACGTGAGTCCAGGGCCAGGCTGCGGCCCCGGTTCAGGGTAACACTGACGCGACATTACACCGGCATTGAGAAGCTCGTCACTTTGTCCGTCTGCGGGTCGATAGAGATAATACAAATAGCAAAGTTGCCGCCCAGACGGTCTTTACGGTCGGAAATTTTTAGGTTGTAGGTTTCAGAGAATGAGGTATACCCGGAGGAGTTCGATTCATTGAGTTTGAAGCCTACCAGATCTTCGAAATAAGCGCGTGACTTCCCGACGCTGGTTTTACATTGTTCATTGGTGATGGTGCCAACCTTTCTCGACGTCGTTGTCGTCTGACTGCTGCTGCTCGTACTTTTAGTATTCAGCGCAGTATTCACAGCTTTCATTTGATCGCTGACCGTTTTCTGAAAATCTGCGCAAGAGGCGGACAGTAAAACCATGCTGCATATTAACAACTTTTTCATTGTATTCCTTACAATAATTAACGTCATTTGTCAGCGGGACAGTATAAATTTTACAATTCGGTAACTCCAGAAAATATTTACCTGACCAATACAATTCAGGCTACCAATATTGGTGGGCCGTTTTATCTTTAATTCAACCCGCGTTTAATCCGCGAAATCCAATTTGATACAGCGGAATAAAACATCGCGAAATATCGCCATGTCCAACGCCTGCGATTATTTACGGCGCCGACATCAACCACGGTTAACTGATGTACAACGGAAGTTTTCCTCCACTTTGTAAGGCGCCAGAAGGTCCGGGTGAATGAACCAGGCCATGCCTGCCTGTTGGTTATGGCGATGACGATGCTGGACGCGCCTGCCTGAATGCGTATGATTATCAGTTTCGTCAAAGCAAGGAATGCGCATGCGCACATGGTTACGTTGTTTCTCTGCCCTTCTGCTGTGGTTTAGTGCGACGACGCTCGCCAGTGATATCACATCGTCCATACCGCTAATTACGGTTGAAACCGAAGGCACCGGACCGGATGTCATTCTCATCCCCGGTCTCGCGTCGTCGCGCAGCGTCTGGGACGGTGTGTCTGCCGAATTAAACGCCCATTATCGACTGCATAAAATCCAGCTTGCGGGCTTTGCCGGGCAGCCGCCCGTGAGCCGGGAGGCAGGAGAATTCGTAACCCCCGTCGCGCAGGCGATTGCCGATTACATCCGCCAGCACAAACTCTCTCACCCGGCAATTATCGGCCATTCGCTGGGGGGTGAAGTTGCCCTGATGTTGGCCGCACAGCACCCCGATCTGCCGGGCCGTGTAGCAGTTGTTGATGCGCTGCCCTTCTTTAGTCTGATGTTTAATCCGCAGGCGACGACGGCGTCGGTTACCCCGCAAGCCAGCCAGTTTCGCCAGATGATGATCGCCGCGAGTAAAGACGATTTTGCCCACCAGCAGCAGCAAGGTATCGCGCGACTGGTCAAAACTGAATCGGTGCGCGAGCAGCTGGTCAACGCCAGTCTTAACTCTGATCGACAGACGCTGGCTGATGCTACCTTCGACATCATGACGCTGGATTTACGTCCGCAACTGCCCAACATCCGGGTTCCGGTTACCGTCCTGTACGCGTGGGATCCGCTGTATGGTCTTCCCGCCGCACAGGTCGATACGCTGTATAACCAATCCTATGCCGCGCTCAACGGCGTGAAACTGACGCGCATCGACAATAGCTTCCACTTTGTGATGTACGATCAGCCGGTCGAATTTGCAGAGCAAGTGAAGGTGTTTTTACAGCAGAGATAGTCCCTTTTGCTGGACGGCAGCGGTGAAAGCGTTGGCGAGCACGCAGATCCCCTCTCCTCTTTGGGGAGAGGGTCAGGGTGAGGGGAAACATGCGGCTCTGAAAGTCTTTCCGTTCACCTTATGTTCCTTGCTTTTCTATAACGCCAGAACCTGTGAACGTGCCAGGGTGGTTCACCGCCACCACCCTGGCGACCCGGGCTCCCGGCCAGGAAAATCGCCGCTGGCGCGGTCCACTACGCGTATTCCTTCAGGCTTATCGGGGACGGGCGAAGGAAACATCCGTGTAAAGTCGCCCTCGCCGCGCATCCCTGCGCGTCGCCCCGGCCTTGCGGATACGCTTCGTCGATTTTCAGCCGGACCCAGTCACCGCTGACACTTTTTTATTCTCATTGCACTGTGTTATCGCTGTAAAACCTAACTCATTCAGAGCTCCCTCAGCCGATGGGGTGAGCGGAAACCCCGCCACGATGGTGCGATGAACACGCCTTTAATGACTTAAAATCTGCTCCAGGAATTGCTGAGTGCGAGGATGCTCCGGCTGACTAAAGAAGCGCTCTGGCGGGGCCGTCTCCACAATCTTACCGTCAGCCATCAGAATCACCTTGTCCGCCACGGTGCGGGCAAAGCCCATCTCGTGGGTCACCACGATCATCGTCATTCCGCCATCGGCGAGATCCAACATCACATCCAGCACCTCTTTGATCATTTCCGGATCGAGTGCGGAGGTGGGCTCATCAAACAGCAGAATTTCCGGCTCCATACATAACGCGCGGGCAATCGCGACACGCTGCTGCTGGCCGCCGGAGAGCTGTAACGGGAACTTATGCGCCTGGTTGGCGATATGCACCTTTTCCAGGTAGTGCATCGCCAGCTCTGTTGCCTGTTTCTGGCTGAGTTTACGCACCAGGGTGGGTCCGAGCGTGAGATTATCGAGTACGCTCAGGTGCGGGAACAAATTAAACTGCTGAAACAGCATACTGATGCTCTGACGGATACGATTAATGTTGCGCACGTTGTCGTTCATCTCGATGCCATTGACCAGAATCTGCCCCTTCTGGTGCTCTTCCAGACGGTTAATGCAGCGAATCAGCGTCGATTTGCCTGAACCTGACGGCCCGCAAATCACCACCCGTTCGCCTTTATTCACGGTCAATGAGACATTATCGAGCACGTTGAATTTGCCGAACCATTTGCTGACGGCATTAATTTCAATAACGGGACGTGGAGACATCAGGCGTTTCCTTCTGCAGTGCGACTGGCATCAATGCGCTTCTCTACCCAAATGGCGTAGCGGGAGAGCATAAAACCAAAGACGATATAAATGGCCGAGATAAAGACGTAGGTTTCGATGTAATAACGCCGCCATTGCGGATCCTGCATCACCGCGCTGGTCGCGGTCAGCACATCGAACAGGCCGATGATTATCACAAACGAGGTGTTCTTCATCGCGGCAATAATGTGGTTGGTCACCGCAGGCAGACAAATGCGTAGCGCCTGCGGCAGGATGATTTTGGTGGTGGTATGCCAGTAGCTGAGATTCAGCACTGCGGCGGCTTCATACTGCCCGCGCGGCACCGACTGCAATCCTCCCCGGATCACTTCCGCCTGATAGCAGGCGAAGAACAGCGCGATGCCCACGATAATACGCAGCAGCTTGTTAATTTCCATGTCGGTGGGTAAGAACAACGGGAAGATATTCACCGCCACAAACAGAATGGTGATCAGCGGCACGCCGCGCAGCCCCTCAATAAAGATAACCGACAGGCCGCGCAAAAACGGCAGTGGCGAACGACGGCCCAACGCCAGTGCCACCGAGACCGGCATACCGATAATCACCGTCCCCGAGAACAGCAGCAGCGTCAGCGGCAGACCACCCCAGTCCGCGGATTGCACCGCCGCCAGCCCAAACACGCCACCGCTCATCAACACGGACATGACCACCAGCGAGACGCCCCACAGCGGCCACAAAAAGCGTGAATGCCAGCAAGCCGGGGAAAGCGACAGCACCACGCTCGCAAACCAGATAACCATGCACAGCGCCGGACGCCACTGCTCCTCATAGGGGTAAAGTCCAAACAGGATCGGTCGGTATTTTTCGCCAATGACCGCCCAGCAGGCGCCGGCAGCGGCGCGGCACTCCGCCACACCACCAGCAAATACCGCATCGGTGATGCCCCAGCGTACCAGCTTACTGCCCACAAACAGGATCAGCGTCAACAGCAGCAGCGTAAGCACCGTTTGCGCGAGGCTGCTGAATAAATTACGCCGTAACCAATAAATCGCAGAATGTTGCATGCTCTCTTCCTCAACGCTCTTTAATGGCGACGTAACGGTTAAACAGGTTCATCAACAGCGACGTCGAGCCGCTGATAATCAGATACACCACCATCATGATGGCGATCGCCTCCAGCGCCTGGCCGGTCTGGTTCATCAGGGTGTTGGTGATGTTGGCAAGTTCGGGGTAGCCCACCACCACCGCAATGGAACTGTTTTTTGCCAAGCTCACATACTGACTGGCCAGCGGCGGCACCATCACGCGCATTGCCTGCGGCATCACCACATGGCGAACCACGTGCCAGGGCGATAGTGACAGCGAACGGGCAGCCTCAAGTTGCCCTTTTGGCACCGACTGGATCCCGGCGCGGACAATTTCCGCAATAAATGCCGACGAATAGAGCGCAATGCCCAGCAGTAACGCGGTGAATTCAGGACTGACGGTAAACCCGCCCTTAAAGTTGAACCCACGCAGTTCCGGCTGGTTCAGCGCATGCGGCGCGCCTGTCAGCCACCAGGCCAGCAGCGGCAAGCCGATGATCAGCGCCAGTCGAATTCGCCTCACGGGAATGATGCGGCCTTTGTGCTCACGCAGGCGTCGCGCCAGTACCGACAGCCCGGCACTCAGCAATACCGCGAGGATGAGTGCGTACAGCACTGCGAGCCAGCCCGGATGTCCCTGTAACACGGTCATTGTCAGGCCGCGATTGGTGAGAAAGCCAAAGGTGCCTAAGTCAATCGCCTCCCGCGGTGACGGTAGGTTGCGGATGACGACCGACCAGAAGATGACCTGCAAAATCACCGGCACGTTACGCAGCAGTTCGACGTACCCTTCCGCCAGTTTGACCAGCAGCCAGTTTTTCGACACACGCCCCAATCCGACGAAAAAACCGAGTGTGGTCGCCAAAACGATGCCGCACAGCGTGACATAGAGGGTGTTCAGCAAGCCGGCCAGTACGGCGCGAGCGTAGCTATCACGCGGCGTGTACTCAATCAGCGTTTCGCCAATCGCAAACTGCGCGCTCTGCCCGAGAAAGCCAAAACCGGTGGCAATCCGCTGGGTTCGCATGTTCGCCACCACATTGGTGTAAAGCCACCAGGAGAAGCCCGCCAGCAGCGCGGCCAGCAGAAACTGGTAACACCAGGCACGCGTGGTCTTACTCCCCAGCAGCGTAGAGAGACGGAACCCGGCCATTTTTGCGGGCGTTTCGGGGGTTAAAATGTACGCATTGGCGTTGTCAGTCTGTTTCATCATGTCAGGATCGTAGAGCCAGTATCAGCAGCGCCCCCGTGGGGGCGCATCAATTAACGAATGGGCAAGCCGTACAACAGACCACCGTTGGTCCACAGATTGTTCAGGTCACGCTCCAGCGGTTCACTGCTCTGCGGCCCGAAATGGCGGTTGTAGATATCGCCGTAGTTACCCACCTGTTTCACAATGTTGTAAGCCCACTGCTTATCCAGCCCGAGTTTCTGACCGAAATCGCCGCTTGCGCCCAGTAACCCCTGCACATCCGGGTCGGCGGACTTCAGTTGCTCATCCACATTGGCCTGGTTGACCTTCATCTCTTCGGCGTTAAACGTGGCGTAGACCACCCATTTGACGATGTTGAACCACTGGTCATCGCCTTTACGCACCGCCATCGCCAGCGGCTCTTTTGAGTAGATGCCCGGCAGGATCACGTGATCGTCGGGGTTTTCCGCATCGAAGTTTTTCACACCCGGCAGCGCGACTTTGTCGCGGGCGATCACGTCACAGCGCCCGGCCAGGTAGGCCGCAACGTACTCTTTGTTGTTCTCAATCACCACCGGGGTGTAGTGCATATGGCGGGAAGCGAAGATCTGCGCCACGTTCTGTTCGGTACTGCTGCCTGGGGTGATACAGACCGTTGCGCCATCCAGGTCTTCCACTTTCTTCACGCCGCTGTTGGCGCGAACCATAAAGCCCGTGCCGGTGTAGAAGTTAGGCGGTGCAAAATTCAGCCCCAGCGAGACGTCGCGGGTCAGCGAGGCGGTAATGTTACGTGACAGCAAATCCACCTCACCCGACTGGATCGCCGGGAAACGTTGTGCCGTTGAGAGCGGAGTAAAGCGCACTTTTTTCGCATCGCCTAACACTGCTGCCGCCACGGCGCGGCAGAAGTCGACGTCCAGCCCTTCCCAATTGCCCTTGTTATCGATAGAAGAAAAACCGTGACGCGCCGGGTGCACGCCGCACACTAACTCACCCCGCGCTTTGATTTTGCTCAGCGTGTCGCCACTTGTCGCCGGGGCGTCTTCGGCCAGCGCCTGGCCTGCCAGAGTGGTTAATGCCAGCAGCAGCGCTGAGGCAAAAAATGTGTTTCTTTTCAGCATGTCTGTTCCCTTATTACTGCCTGTTATTGTGTTTTAAACGGCGGCCTGCCCGATGGGCGGACCGCTTATGGTGTTGGTAAATTCGTGGTTCTGGCAAAGAAAGAATTCGCCAGAGCAAATACATAAAGAATCTAACGCAGCCAACCCTGCACCCCCTGCCAGAGCAGTTGCAGACTAAGCAGCACCATCGTCAGACGAAAAGCCACGCGAAAAAGCTTTTCCGGTAAATTGTCGAGCATCCGGGTGCCAAGCCAGGTGCCGAGCGCACCGCTGGCGACCATCATCACCAGCACCGGCAGCCAACTCGCCCAGGCAAAACCCATCAGGCCGAAGGCCAGGATTTTTAACCCGTGCTGTAGCACCATGCAGGTGGCATGAGTGGCAATCAGCGGCTGCTTTTTCAGCCCCTGAGAGCTGATAAGCCCTGCCACCATCGGCCCGGTGGCACCGACTATCATCGTGCCGATACTGCTGACCACACCGCCCAAAACAAACAGTCCACGGTTGAGCGGTTTGGCTTCGCCGCGTTTGCGTATCACCGACCAGAGGATAAATAGCCCCAGCGCAATGCGCGCCACGCTGTCCGGGATGATGGCCGCCACCGGCGCACCGAGGGCAATACCCACGGCACTGCCGAGTAAAAACCACAGCACCAGCGGCCAGACGACGTGCACACGCTGAATAAGCGTGCGGCTAAAGTTTGACCCCAACTGCACCATACCGTGCACCGGCATCAGGCTGCTGATAGGCATACCCAGCCCCATCACCGCCAGAAGTACCGTGCCCCCTCCCAGCCCCATCGCCGCGGTAAGCGCCGAGGTCATAAAACTACAAGCCACCATCACGGCGGCAAACGTCGGGCTGATTTCAGCGGGGATCCATTGCCAGGTCATCGCCGCTCCGCTTAACGGTAATCATCATTGAGTAAACGCCCATAGAGCGCCTGCGCCTCGGGTGCCGTCAGCACGCGCCGGGCGCAATCGAGGAATTTTTCTTTCAGCAGTCCTTCCGGCAAGGGGAATTTCGGGCTGGAGCCGCGCGCGCCTTCAACGGTTTTGCGGAACTGACGCCCGTCAGTCGTGGTGAGAGTGACAAACGCCGTGTGGGTGACCGGCTCATTGTGGGTCGTCAGCGTCACGCGATTCATCAGCGACTGGGTGTGTGGGTCGGCAAAACGTTGCGGGTCAATAAAATCATCCAACGTCAGCGTGCCGGTGACAAAGGCCCGCGCCACGCAATAGTGCAGGCTGAATTTGCCCGCCAGCGGGTTTTCCGGTTGCGGAATATTGATATGCGGGAAGCGAATCGGATGGACCTGCACCTCAATGCGTTCAATATCGTCAGAGGTCAGTTCCGTCTCGTCGCGCAGCGCAAGCACACCGTCCAGCGGCGAAAGGATCGCGTAGCAGCAGGAGAAGTATTTGAAGTTGTTGCTCTTTTCGGTATCGAGGATGAAGGGCGTACCGGTCCAGGCTTCGGTCAACGGCGTGGCATCTGCGTTTTCACGGCCATTGAAGACGTTAAAGTAGCCGTGATGATGCTCAAACGCCGTTTTACCCGCTGTAAAGCCCTCTTGCGCCAGCAGCACTGCCATCACTGCGCTGCGCGCCGCCTGACCCACCACTAACGCTTTGGTTTCGCTGCCGAAATTTGACTTGATGCCGGAGGAGAGTGACGCACTGATAGAAAGCGCTGTTGCCGTCTGTGCTTCATCCAGTCCCAGCAACACCGCGCAGGCTGCCACCCCGGCGAAGAGCCCCACGGTAGTGGTCGGATGCCAGCCATGACGGTACTGGAACGGGCTGACCGCTTTGCCCATCCGCACTGCGGTCTCATAACCTGCCAGATAAGCGCGCAAGATAGCCTCGCCGTTCAGTTCACGGTCATCCGCCAGCGCCAGTAGTGCGGGTAAAACGGCGACAGAGATGTGCCCATGCAGCCAGGAGTTTGAGTCATCAAAATCCAGCAGATGCGAAGCCGTGCCGTTTAACAGCGCCGCATCCAGTGGGTTCAGCTTCAGATCGGTGCCAAAAATACGGCTTTTACCGGTGGCAGCCGAAGGCACCACCACGCGACGCAGCTTACTCGCCCCCTCCTGCACGCCACCGGCAAGGGTCACGCCAAGCGTATCGATAATCGCCGTGCGCGCCTGCTCGTAAGCCGCGTCTGAAAAGCGCTGGCCAGAGAACGCCAGCAGGTTTGCCGCAAAGTGTCGGGCTACGGTCATGAACAACATTCCTTAAATTCAGTGTTAGCCAGCCAGTAAGGCGGTGATTTGCGCCAGTGCGCCGGGGCGTTCAAAGTTCGCGGCAGCCTGGTAAAGTGCATCGCTGCGCAGGACACCGAGCACCGGAATAGTGAGGGAATCAAATTTTGCACGCAGTTCGGCGTCGGTAAGGGGGTTTTGCGGGTGACCACGGTAGACCTCGGTCCGGGCGTGCAGCACCTCACCATCATCCAGCCAGAGATCAATAAATGCTGAACTGGCCGACTGGCCGTCTACGGCGTCGATCTCAAGACGGGTCAGCAGCGCGCGGGCCGCCGGATCGTCCACGGTCTGTTGGGTAAAGTCGGTGTCGGTCAGGCCATAACCTGAAAGCGCCAGCGCTATGCAGTGCGGTATGCTGAATTTACTCTCCAGCGGCGTGGTCGGATTGAGGATACCGGCGTTGACCATTCCCATCGGGTGCACTTTAGCCGCGATGCGCGCGATCGCGCGCCCTTTAAGCTGCGGATAAAGTTTGCGCGCGGTTTCAATCGAGGCATGGGTACCGCGGCAGCTGGCGTAGAGCTTGTAGCCATTGGTCAGCAACTCCCAGCTCTCGCCAAAGTCCAGCGGCGGAATTTCAGCGCTGCCGTCCTGGATAAAGTTTTTCACCCAACCGTCGGTTTCGTAGAAATGGTGGGCCCCCACAAAGCCTTCGGCAGCGAGCTGTGCGGCCAGAATGCCGTCCATTGCGGCTTTACCGGCATGGAAGGGTTTTCCGTGCGTGCCAGAGGATTTTTGCAGCCCGCCCATCATGGTGGCGGCGGCACCGAGGGCGTTGCCGATCTGCTCTTGTGACAGGCCGAGTATGGAGGCGGCAACCGCTGCGGCCCCTGCACGCCCCACAACGGAAGTCGGGTGGAAGCCTCGGCGCTGTAAATTACGCCCCACGCCCGGAACCCAGCCACCGCCGAGTTTCGCCATCACTTCAAACCCGGCAATAAAGGCGTGTAGCACGCGCACTTCACTCACCGGCGTGGACTGCGCCATTGCCAGCGCCGTCGCCCAGCACGGCCCGCCAGGGTGGCCGGAACCGGCCGGGTGGGTGTCATCATAGTCGGCCGCGTGCGCCATCGTGGCATTGATCATCGCAGCCAGACCGGGCGTGGTGGTTTCGCCGAGAATAACGCGCGCCTCACCCGAGGCGTTCCAGACCCTGGCAACCTGACGGACGGCGTTGACCGCATCGTCATTTACCGCCCCAATCGCCACGCCCAGATGGTCGATCAGGGCACGTTTCGCTTCATGCAGCACGTCAGCGGGTATCTTCCACTCATGAGCGTGATGAATGAAATGGCTTAACTGCTCGCCCCGGCTGTTGACGCTTGATGTGATGCCTGTTGTGGTCATTGGTTTTCCCTGGTGCTGGCAAAAAATCTCATAAAACATGCCAGTGCAATATTGAATTCAATTGTATACAATGAAATACATGCTCAACATAGCAGGCCTGTTAACCACCTCAAAAGACAAAAAATGGATAAGCTAAGAACAAAATTAGCAATAAATCCGTCATCAATGTGGCAATATGACCGCGTCTTCAGTGGGACTGATGCGGGTTTTTCGGAGTGTGATTTTTACGCGCCGATACCGGGGACTTTTATAGTAAATCATGAATTTAAATACGACTGACTCAGGAGTGACATTGTCACCTTTCGACGTGCTGATTACGGCTATTGAACAGGGCGAACTGCTGCCAGGCGAGCGTTTGCAGGAAATCCGCCTTGCAGAGAAATTTGGCATCAGCCGCACGCCGATTCGTGAGGCGTTGCATCGTCTGGAAACCCTTGGACTGGCGGAGCCAGGACCGGGGCGCGGGCTGGTTGTCGCTAAACTGAGTTATGAGCGACTGCGCCAGCTCTTTGCGGTACGTGAGGGGCTGGAAAGACTGGCGATGCAGCTGGCGGTCACCTCCGCGTCAGACGAAGAAATTGCGTTGCTGCAGGATATGGTGAACGCCGAGCGGACGCTGACCGACAGCAAAGCATTACACGATCATAACCGTCTCTTTCATCGACAAATTTATCGCTCAACGCATAACCCTTATCTCAATGAAATGCTGGATAATTTGCGCATTCACCTCTCACTGCTGCGCGGTACGACCTACGCCCTGCCGGATCGTAGTGAAGAGGCAAAGCGTGAACATCAGGCGATTGTCAATGCCCTTGCACGTCGCGACAGCGCCGCCGCCCAGGAAGCGGCCTGCGAGCATATTCGCAACGGTTATCGTGCAAGGCTGGCGATCATCAGTCAGTTAGAGCACTAACCCTTTACGCTGAGCAGCCGATTAACATCCGCCCAGTCGCTCAGCGTATCGATGTCCTGCACAACGCCGGGGTCTTCCAGTTGTAAATCCCGTACCCGCCCCTGCTGTCGTGCTGCTTGTACAATACTTTTCGCCCCTTGCTCCCCGGTCAACGCTAACAGCGCCGCCTGATGCTGGCGGCCAAATCCGACCGGATGCCCGCTTTGCTGTCGGTGGCGCGGGACGACCAGCGGGTGATCCTGTAAGGCCTCCGCCACCAGGCGCAGCGAAGCGGGTTTTATCAATGGGAGATCGCCCGGTAAAACCAGCCAGCCGGCGGCATCGGGCGTGGCCTGCACGCCCAGCGCAATTGAGTGCCCCATCCCTGCGGTGCCGCCTTCGGGCTTGACAAGATGCCAGCGTAAACCGGCTGCGTTTACCGCATCAATGACCCATGTGAGAATCGGTTTTCCTGCCAGCTGCGCTTCGAGCTTATGTCTTCTGCCTCCCGATGCATAAAACCGTTCGCCCCGCCCGGCAGCGAGAATCACTACGGTAGGTGTGGCTGTCATACCTCAGACTCTGCCAGCGTGCTTTGACGCACGGCGGCAATATGCGCCAGAATCGACAGCGCCAGTGAGTGGGCATCGCGCGCTTTTGGAAAGATCCCCACCGGGGCATGAATACGGGCGATGTCCGCTTCTGACCAGCCGAGTTGTTGCAGTTTGCGAACGCGCTTACCGTGCGTCCGTGTACTGCCCAACGCGCCGATATAAAAAGGCGATGCCGCCAGCGCGTGTTGCAGAATCGGGAGCTCACGTTCACTGTCGTGGTACAGCAAAACGACAGCCGTGTTACGGTCGATAAGGTGACTGAGTTTAAGTGGGTTGAGCCCATCCAGCACCTGCACGTCATAACCCGTCGCCTTTGCGAGGAGCGCGGTCGTCTGCCCCTCCAGCGCACCGCCTGCCACGATCACTCGCACTTTGGGTTGATAGCAGACCCTGTACCCGCCATCGTGCCAGCCTTCTGTTTTGCGCCCCGGCATACTGTGTAACTGCCGGGATGTTGCGCACCAGCTAAGACAAGCGCTCTGCCGCAGCGCCAGTGCATTGAGCACCGCCAGTACGGGCTGAACTGACCGGAGCTTGTGAATGGCGAGGGTTATCCCGCCGCCACAGGGCAATACAATGTCGAACCAGGGCGACCCTTCACCATATTTCACCAGCCGGTCCTGACCCGATGCAATGACGTCTAGCGCCTCACAGGCGGCGGCATGTTCAATGCAGCCCCCCGAAACGAAACCGCAATAATAGCCGTCCTCGCGCACCGCCATCTGGGCACCGATCGCGCGAGCGGCCCCGCCGCGGATCTCCACCAGCGTGACCAGCGCCGTCGCCATACCCGCACTGAGCGCCTCGGCGGCGAAACGCAGAACCGTTTCGCTGTCATCGGTCAGCACGGCCTGTACAGGTACAACCGGCGATGCCGCCGGATGTGTGTTCATCATCACCTGAGTCGCCATGCCGCTTCCTTACCCGGCGTCCGGTAGCTGTGTGAGCAGTTTATCGAGCCTGACGGGGTAATCCCTGACACGCACACCGGTCGCGTTATAAATCGCATTGGCGATGGCCGCGCTAACGCCACACAATCCCAGTTCCCCTACCCCTTTGGCTTTCATCGGCGAGGAGACCGGATCGGTGTCTTCCAGGAAAATGACCTCCTGCTCAGGGACGTCGGCATGCACCGGCACTTCGTAGCCCGCCATATCGTGATTAACGAAATAGCCCCGTCCGGTGTCAACCGAAAGCTCTTCCATCAGCGCCGCGCCGAGGCCCATGGTCATCGCACCAATCACCTGACTGCGGGCCGTTTTCGGGTTAAGAATGCGCCCTGCAGCACACACCGCCAGCATGCGCCGCACCCGAACCTCACCGGAGGCGCTGTCTACCGCCACTTCTACAAAATGACCTGCGAAGGTGGACTGCTGAAACTGCTTGTCGAGATCGCCAAATTCGATAGTGTCTTCCGCCGTCACCGGGCCGTGAATCGTGGCATCGGTAAGAGGCACACGCTTATCGGCGGACTGAATCTGTCCATCGGCAAACTCGGCGGTTTGTGGATCAAACCCTAACTGCCGCGCAAGGGTTTCACGCAATTTCACGCAGGCGGCATAGACGCCCGAGGTCGAGGTGTTCGCTCCCCATTGCCCACCGGATCCCGCTGAGACCGGGTAATCAGAATCGCCGAGTCGCACAACCACCTTGTCCAGCGCAACGCCGAGCATTTCGGCGGCCGTCTGGGCAATAATGGTGTAACTCCCGGTGCCGATATCGGTCATATCGGTTTCCACGGTAACAACGCCCTGCGCGTCCAGTTGCACGCGGGCACCGGATGGGCCCACCAGGTTATCGCGAAAACCAGCCGCCATGCCCCGTCCGATGAGCCAGCGCCCTTCGCGCACTTGTGCGGGCTGCGGGTTGCGTTGCGCCCAGCCAAAACGTTCTGCTCCGGTACGCAGGCAGGCAATCAACTGCCGACGAGAGAAGAAACGTTCAGGATGTGCAGGATCGACCTGCGTGTCATTCAGCACGCGGAATTCCACCGGATCAATCCCCGCTTTCTCCGCCAGTTCATCAATGGCAATCTCCAGCGCCATCAGACCCGGCGCTTCACCGGGAGCACGCATCGAATTGCCTTCAGGCAGGTCGAGTCTTGCCAGACGCAAGCCGGTGTGACGGTTCGCCCCCGCATAGAGATACTGTGTCTGGTTGACCGCCGTCTCCGGCGCGCCATCGGGCAGATTACCCGACCAGCTTTCATGTTTGATGGCGGTTATTTGCCCACGCTCATCAGCACCCAGCCGAATATGCTGCAAGGTGGCCGGGCGGTGGGTGGTGTTATTGGGAATAAGCGGTCGTGGCAGCATGACTTTGACCGGACGGTTTATCGCCCGCGCCCCCAGCGCCGCCAGCAGGGCATCGCTGCGTAAAAAGAGCTTGCCGCCAAACCCGCCACCGATGAAGGGTGAAATGACGCGAACGTTCTCAGCCGGCATGTTTAACGTTTTTGCCAGCTCCTTTCGCCACCAGTTGATCATCTGACTGGACGTCCAGACGGTAAGCTTACCCTCTTCCCAGGCGGCCATTGAAGCATGAGGCTCCATTGCCATATGGCTTTGATCGGGTGTGGTATAAACCGCGTCCAGGGTTACGCTTGCCTCAGCGAAGGCACGGTCAAAATCACCGGTGACATTATCCGGTGTATCCTCCGGGGGTTCAGTGACAGAGGGCTGTTGCTCGGCAAGGCTGTATGCCCCCTCTTCCGTGACATATTCAGCCTGCACCAGGGCCGCAGCCGCACGGGCTTCTTCAAAAGTCTGCGCCACCACCAGGGCGATGGCCTGGTGGTAGTGCGCGATCTCAGGTCCGCCTAACAGCGTGGCGGCGTTCATTTCACCTTTACCGAGTGAACCGGCATTGAGATACGTGACCACGGCCAGCACCCCAGGTGCCTGCTCAGCAGCCTGCACATCCAGGGTCGTCATGCGCCCTTTGGCAATCGCCGCCCCCACCACGTAGCCATAAGCGACATCAGGCAAAGCGTCATGCCATTCGTAGGCATAGGTGGCGCTGCCGGTTGTTTTTAATGGACCGTCAATACGATTGTGCGGCTGACCGACAATCTTCAGCCGGTCGATGGGGTTAACGCCGGCGGGTTTTTCAAATTTCATGGTTAACCCCTCCCTTCCGCCATCACCGAGGCGAGTGTGCGTTTTGCAAGTGTGAGTTTAAAGGCGTTTTCCGCTGTGGGCGTGGCGCTGGCGAACAGGTGGTCATAGACCGGTTGTGCCCCCTGTGGTAAGAGCGTGTCCGCCTCTTCCATCCGCCAGGGTTTATGTGCAACGCCGCCAAAAGCCACCCGTCCGGTGCCGTCGGGGTGAATAATGGCAGCAACCGATACCAACGCAAATGCGTACGAGGCGCGATCGCGCACCTTGCGATAGATATGCGTGCCACCGCAGGGTGACGGAAGCGTGACGCTCGTAATCAGTTCCCCGGTTTGCAGCACGTTTTCAAGATGCGGCGTCTGTTGTGGCGCGCGATAAAACGCCGCGACAGGGATCTGACGAGTTTCCCCCTGCGGGTTGACCGTTTCGATTTGCGCATCAAGCAGGCGCATGGCCACGGCCATATCGCTGGGATGCGTAGCGATACAGGCCTCACTTGCCCCCACCACCGCATGCTGACGGCTAAATCCGCTCAGGGCAGCGCACCCGCTGCCTGGACGGCGTTTATTGCAGGGCGGGTTGGTATCGTAAAAGTAAGGGCAACGGGTGCGCTGCAGAAGATTTCCGGCGGTGGTCGCGCGATTGCGTAACTGGCCGGATGCTCCCGCCAGCAGCGCACGAGACAACACCCCGTAATCACGTCGTACCAATGGGTGCGCGGCAAGATCGGTATTACGCACCAGCGCGCCAATGCGTAGCCCCCCTTCCGGCGTGGGGGTAATCTCATCGAGTCCCAGCCCGTTAACGTCAATGAGATGAACGGGCGTTTCAATTTCGAGCTTCATCAAATCGAGCAGGTTAGTGCCGCCCGCAATAAATTTTGCCCCTGGCGTATTAAGCGCATGCGCTGCGGCGCTGCCAGGCGTGGTGGCACGTTCATAGGTGAAGGCCTTCATGATTTGCCTCCCGCTGCCACGTCTTCAATCGCCGCCAGGATGTTCGAATAAGCGCCACAGCGACAGATATTGCCGCTCATACGCTCACGAATTTCCTCAGCCGTTCTCTGGGGATCGGACACCAGGTCATGGGTAACGTGACTCGGTATGCCCGCCTCAATTTCCTGCAAAACGGCCACCGAGGAGCAGATTTGCCCCGGCGTGCAGTAACCGCACTGGTAACCATCATGCTCAATAAACGCGGCCTGCATCGGGTGCAAATTATCCGGTGTGCCCAGACCTTCAATGGTCGTGACTTCCGCGTCCTGATGCATGACCGCCAGCGTCAGGCAACTGTTCAGCCTGCGGCCATCAACAATTACAGTACAGGCACCGCACTGACCATGGTCGCACCCTTTTTTACTGCCGGTCAGGTGCAGGTTCTCCCGAAGCGCATCCAGTAAGGTGGTGCGCGTATCGACGTTTAACTGATGCACCACGCCATTGACGTTAAGTGACAGGGGCATGGTGACAGGAACCGGTGTGGTGCCCAGTTCATTCGCGCGGGCAGCAGTGAATGCTGCCGGGGTTTCGCCATGGTTGCTCATACCAGGCCTCCAGTATTTGAGTAAATAAAAAAAGAAAAATGACGGCGTTATGCGTTTTTTGAATAATGGTTAAGCATAGTCGCCACTTCCGGCAGGAGTATTCTTAAAAGGACGTGGGGGATGAGCAGACGGCATGAGAAATGGTGAGCGGTTATCTTGAGCTCCCGGTAAGCATTTACCAGGAGCAGGATTTTCATCAGAGATAGTGTCTGAGTAACTCCTCCAGGCTGTTCTGGTCGACGGCAAACTGGCGAATACCTTCGGCCAGTTTCTCAATGGCCATGGCATCCTGATTATGCGCCCAATAAAATGCTGCTTCGCTCATCACCGCAGGTTTTGGCAGGATCTCGCCCGTATAATGCAGCCCCTCAGGCACGGGAGCATCGCTTTGCTGAAGCTGTGCCAGCAACGGGGGTGACACGGTCAGTCGGTCGCAACCGTTCAGCGCGAGCACCTGTTCAGTGCTGCGAAAACTTGCGCCCATCACCACTGTTTTGTAGTCGTGCTTTTTGTAAAACTGCCAGATGTTTTGTACCGACTGCACGCCAGGATCGTTAGCTGGGGTAAAGGTGGTGCCCGGCTGATTTTTTTTGTACCAGTCAGTAATGCGCCCGACAAAGGGCGAAATCAGAAAAACGTTAGCGTCGGCGCAGGCCCGGGCCTGAGCAAAGGAAAAGAGCAGCGTCAGGTTACAGTTAATACCCTCTTTTTCCAGAACCTCAGCGGCGCGGATCCCCTGCCAGGTCGAGGCAAGTTTGATCAACACACGCGCTTTACCGATCCCTTTCTCGGCATAAAGGCCGATAATCTCACGGGCCTTCTCAATGCTGGCCTGAGTGTCATAGGAGAGACGGGCATCCACTTCGGTTGAGATGCGACCCGGTATACTTTTCAGGATAAGCACGCCGATGCTTACCGCAAGATAATCAGCGATCGCCGCCACCAGGCCTTCCGCCTGAGGATGACGGGATTTTACCGTTGCGACTGCGTCGGTAATCAGTGTCTGATACTGCGGCAACTGCGCCGCTTTGTAGATAAGCGAAGGGTTGGTGGTCGCATCTTCCGGCTGATAGGCCAGAATGCTGTCGATATCACCGCTATCGGCGACGATCACCGTGCGCTGCTTTAATGCGTCAAGCTGATTCATATTTTTACCTGTCAGTGAAAACATTGCTGGCCTACCCCAGAGCAAGGCGCTGCCCGGTGTAGCCCAGCAATAAAAGCGCAATTAACGTGCCGCGGCGACGCGTGAGGTCAGTCCAGGCATGTTGAAGCACTCTGCTTCGTTCTGAATCATGTCTTTAATTTTATTGACCACATAACGCTCAGGTTCGACACCGAACGATTTCAGATTGGCAAACATCGTTTGCATCTCTTTCACTACCGCCGGTTTTTCATAGTTGTAATGACCGCTGAGTTCAAGGATCTCTTTGAGGAGCGCAGGCTCACTAAAGATTTGCTCTTCGGTTTTGTTTTTATGCTCGTCGGTCATCCATTTTTCCCATTTATGACTGAGCACACATTCGCGGGTGAGCACCGTTTTTAGATCCGATGCGGATTTAATAAAGCCTTTGGCTGCCAGATCTTTCTCCACTTCCGCCAGCTTCAGATAGGCCCGGGTTTCAATGGTGCCGTATGCCGGTGCCACATTCATCGCGGTGATCCCAAGCCCTGGATGTTTGAGCAGGATGTCATCCGGCAGATAGTCACCGTTATGCTCTTTCAGACCCACGCCGTGGCGGGTACTGATCGCAGACAGCTCAGCGCTCTGCACGTCGTTAAAGTGGCCGACGTTTTTGGTCAGGCGGGTCAGGGTACCGGTCTGACCGACAATAAACAGCGGCTGTGGCAGGGATTCGGCTGCCAGGCGTTTATTCAGCTCAACGATAAAACCTTCGTACGCGGCGATATCGGTCAGGCCGCCGTTGGTCTCTTCCGTCCCAACTTCGTAGAAAAACTCTTTCAGGTTGTGGGTCTTGCGGTACGCTTCGCAAAAGCGAATCAACTCAACGGTACGGCTCAGCACCAGTTCAATATCAATCACTTTACCCACAACGTACGGATCTTTGGTCGGGTCGATGTGCAACAGGTCGAATCCGGCATCCATGTCCACTTCATAAGAGCGACGGGCGAGTTTCATGGCCTCCGCTTCCGGGATGTGATCTTTACGCTCTTTATCTCGCTGCCACGGGCCGCCGTGGTCACGACAGAGGAAATAGTCGCCGTCAAAGCCCACTTTTTCCGCCATCGCCTTCAGGTCAGCAGCAAAGCGGAACTGATCCCAGTTATTAACGTAACCTGCGCCGAATTCGTCGGCATCAACCTGGTTACGGCTGGCAATAAACATCAGCGGCAGATCTTTTTCTTTACCTAATTCAAAACAGGCCTGAATTAATGCCGGGGACATGGGGCCAATTCCCAGCATGGTGGATTTACCGCCGTTAACGATATAATCGACATACTGTTTCATTGTGTTTTTCATGACAACTCCTTAGGCTTTATTCATATCAGAAGTAATAGTTTTTTTAGCGGATACCTTTTTTACCGGCTCGCTAATATTCGGGCGTAATACATGCAGACAAATAGCGGTAACAATGACACCAATGGCCATGTCGATGACGTACCACATTGGGGCTTTATTAACACCGGCGATGGCAATTAAACCACCGTGAGGCACCATGGATTCAACACCGTGAATCATGGCCAGACCGGCGCCAACGGCGCTACCAATAATAATCGAGGGCAATACAGTTTTAAGATTCTTAACCGCAAAAGGAATCGCCCCTTCGGTAATACCAATCAATCCCATAAACGCGGCGGATGTCCCCATTCTTTTTTCATCTTCCGCCCATTTACGCGGGGAAATAAACGTGGAAAGGGCAAGACCTAATGGCGGAATAGCACAGGCGATACGATAAGCCCCGTTTGGCCCATAAATACCTTCTGCCATTAATGCGAGAGTAAAGGCAGTGGCGGTTTTATTTACCGGGCCGCCCATATCAAAGGCTGCCATCGCTCCGACAATCAGACCTATTATTACGCCACTCGTGCCCTGCATATTCGACAGCATGGTCACCAGCCATTTCATGGCAATACCAATCGGCCCGATCAGGATATACAGGTAGACCATGCCAACAATAAAGCTGGAGACAATAGGAATGATCATAATGGGCATAACCGGCATCAGGGCTTTTGGCACTTTCCAGCCCTTGATCCATTTCGCCACGTAGCCACTCATGATGCCGAGCAACATCGCACCAAGGAACCCGGTAACGACATGGGATTCACCGAGCGGCGTTGCCGCCATAAAGCCCGTGATGATGCCCGGCGTGAGGCCCGGTTTACCGGCTATCGAGTAAGCGATATACGCCGCAAGCACCGGAATCATCATCCCCAGCCCGGCGCTGCCAATTGCACCGAGGTTGAGCATAAACCCATTGGTGACCACAATGCCTTTGCCTGCCGTGGGCTCACCGCCCACCAGCGATAACGCCAGGCAAATACCGCCGACCACGACCACCGGCATCATATAAGAGACACCGGTACTGAATGCTTTGACTAAATCATCCTTCACGGTTTTCATCATATCCGACATGTTTATTCTCCTTGACCCTGCTATTTAGATGTGCACCGTCCCACCCAGGGGGTGTAAAAATAAATCGCAGTGTTCGCAGGTAATAGTTAGATTAAATAACGCACCTTGATTAACAGTAGGAAATTTTACTGAACCAGTTTTTCCGCTCTGTCAATAATGGCTGCCGGGTCACGCACCACTTCAGAAGGGTTAAGGGAAATAACACGCCCTTCATCTTCTTTTTCTTCGAAACGTTCAACGCCTTCAATACCGATTGCAACGGCCATAATAACGACGTCTGCCTCGGCAATTTCATCTTCGCTTAATTCGTTTTCGATCCCCATGCCACCCTGGGTTTCGACTTTCACCTCATAGCCACGCTTTTTGCATTCCTGCTCGATAGCTTCCTGCGCCATATAAGTATGTGCCACGCCTGTAATACAAGCTGCTACGCCGACAATTTTCATGTGTAACTCCTGGCTTTTATTGATTGCTTTCGTTCACTGTCCTGGACACCTTTACGGTTTGATGTCTCAGCGTTTATTTACCAGTTGATGATTCAGATATTCAAACGTCGAGCGTTCTGACCATCAGGTTGTAGAGTACTTCGGTGTGTGCTGCGTTTTTTATTTCATTGCGGAAATCCTCGTTCATTAATTTTCGGGCAAGCGTGGAGAAATATTTCATATGGGCATTCGATTCAGCCGATTTACTGACCGTCAGCATAAAGACCGTGGATACCTCTTCGTCACCCCAGCGAATCGGTTTCGCCAGCGTGGCGACGCTGATGGTGGAGTCATCAATATGTTCAGATTTGGTATGCGGAATGGCAAAGCCATAGCCCACCGCGGTGGAGAAGGTGTCCTCTCGCGCCCAGATGTCGTCACATAACCTGTCGCGGTTGCGGGTACGGTGATGCAGCCAAAGATTGTCAGTCATTATCTTGATGACCTCATTTTTGTCCTGAGCGTCGAGGCCACAAAAAACAAATGCTTCGCCAAGAATCGGTTTATGGCGGCTGGCGTTCACCTCCGGCGATTGCAAAATCGCTTTAACGTCGTCGGTGCGTTTGACCTTCACCACCGCCTGCGCCAGCTGCTGGCATTTGCGGTAATCCAGTTCACGCAGCGCATGCTTCACCCCCGGAATGGCGGTGGCGCTCATGCTCAACTCGTCAAAGCCCATGCCGGTGAAGAGCGGCAGGAAATCCGGACTGGCACCCAGTTCGCCACAAATGCCAATCCATTTTCCCGACCGGTGCACCTCGTCGACGGCAAACTGCATGGCGCGTAAAAAGGCGGGCGCGTAGTTGTCATAGACGTTACTGACCCGGCTGTTGCCACGATCGGCGGCAAAGAAATACTGGGTCAGATCGTTGCTGCCGACGCTGAAGAAATCCGCATACTCGGCGATTTCCGGTATCGCAAAAAGGACGGAAGGAACCTCCAGCATCACGCCCAGTTCAATAGTGTCCGAGAACGGCAGGCCTTGCTCACGCATCGCCTGCTTCACCTCCTCCAGGACCTCACGACACCAGATAACCTCATCGACGCTGGCGATCATCGGAATCATGATTTTCGCGTTGCCCGCGGCCGACGCCGTGAGAATCGCTTTAAGTTGCAGGGTGAAGAGGTCGCGATAGTGGGGATAGGTGCGCACCGCCCGGAAGCCCAGGAACGGGTTTTCCTCGTCGCCGAGACTCAGGTAGTCGACTGGTTTGTCGCCGCCAATATCAAAAGTACGGAAGATGACCGGCTTCCCCCCTGCAAGCACCGCCACGCGGGTATAGAGTTCGGCAAGCTCGGCGTAATCCGGGGACGTTTCCCGGTCCATGAAGGACATCTCGGTACGGAACAGTCCCACCCCCTCAGCACCCTGCTTAAACGCGGATTCCGCTTCTGCCAGGCTGGCAATGTTGGCGACAATCTCAACGTTGTGTCCGTCGACGGTTGTCGCCAGCTGGTTCACATTTTCCAGCATCTGCTGCTGCATGTTCCGCTGTACCGCCATCTCATTGCGGTAATAGCGCAGCACGCTGTCATCGGCGCCGGTAATCAGAATTCCGGGGTCCCCATCAATAATGATGTCCTGCTGGCCGTCCAGGTTCAGCGCCGTAAAATCAATATCCGTCAAGGTCGGAATACCCAACGAACGCGCCAGAATAGCGGTGTGTGAGGTTTTCCCGGTCGCGGTTAATACCATTCCGGCAAGATGTTTTTTATCGATACTGAGGAATTTGCTGGGCGTGAGACTGTCAGCAAAAATAATTGACGCGCTGTTAATGTCGAGGCTATTTTTCGGCAAAGACGCTTCGCCATAAATAGCCACCAGCAGCTGCGTGGTGATATCCAGCACATCCAGCACGCGTTCTTTAATATATTTACTGGATGAACGATTAAGCATTTCACAAAACGCTGCCGCTGCTGTTATGACTGCTGACCATGCATTGTTGTGTTGCTGAATATAATCAGTCATCGCCGCCTGAAATGCAGCATCAGTAATAATTGAAAGATGCGCCTGAATAATCTCGTGCTCTACGCCGGTTTTACTTTCCAGCGCGGCATGCTTTTCACATTTCAACGCTTCCAGTCCTGACAGCAGACGTGCCATTTCCGTGTCGACAGGGCCTTGTGTACCCGGATTACGCGCCAGCATCTCTTCCAGGGTCAGGCTTTGTACCACCAGCGGACGGGCAATGGCGACGCCACCGCTGACACGCGTCCCCTGGATAAAATGGGGCTGTATCTCGCGTAACGAGCGGGGCAGATACCCCGCTTCCGTTGCTGACGGCGCTTCCCGCACCTCTTCATAAGCGGGCAATTTTTTCAGCAATGCGCGTAATTTTTCTGCCTGCGCCGGTGCATCAGCGCCCTCTATAACAATGTCACACACGTCGTTAAATAAAGTATCGGTTGCGACCAGTGAGAGTGCGCTTTTTGCACTCCCCGCAAGCCCGTTGCGATTATTTTTCCAGCTCACCTCCGCCGCAAAGGTATTACAGAGCCGCTCAATATGCCCCGCTGGCCTTGCATGAATACCTTCCTTTAGCTCACATTTATAAGTTATGACTTCAGACATAACGACTCCCGAATACTTTATACGACTGCGGATGTTTTATTAGCAGGTTTAGCACCCTGCCGTTCATGTTATATATCCTTGACCGTAAACCAGCAGGTTGAAATATGAAAAAAGTGACCTTTTCTGGAAAAAACACACCAACGATGTAATTTGTGAATAGACTCACAAATAGTTGACAAAACTACTATGGGTAACGTTATTACTATTAAAACGCCTTTCTTTCTATTTATTGCCTCCCCCTAAACAGGCTACAACATTGTCATCTCCGTATTTCAGGCACCCACGCGGCCATTCGGTATCACTCACTGAGGAGTTTATGATGTACCCCGTTGACCTGCATATGCACACTGTCGCCAGCACCCATGCTTACAGCACGGTTCATGACTATATCGCCCAGGCGGTACGTAAAGGGTTACAACTTATCGCGATAACCGATCATGGCCCTGAGATGGTTGATGCGCCCCATGAGTTTCATTTCAACAATATGCGCATTCTCCCCAGGGTGGTTGACGGCGTGGGGATCCTGCGAGGCGTAGAGGCCAATATTAAAGCGAACGGCGAGACCGACTGCAGCGAGAAAATGCATGCCGCGCTGGACCTCATCATCGCGGGTTTTCATAAGCAGGTGTTTGCCCCAGCCGATATGATTGCCCACACGGATGCGCTAATCGCTGTTATCAACAGCGGCAAAGTCCACATCATCAGTCACCCCGGTAATCCGGAATACCCGATCGATATCCCTGCCGTGGTCGAGGCGGCAAAAAGCTGCAATGTGGCGCTGGAGGTCAACAACGCCTCCTTTGTGAACTCGCGCAAAGGCAGTGAGCCTCACTGCCTGAAGATTGTTTCCGCGGTGGCCGAAGCCGGGGGGATGATCTCACTGGGAACCGACGCCCATAGCGCCTTTTCGCTGGGCGATTTCACTGCCTGTCAGCACATTATCGACGCCACCGGGTTTCCGCAAAGCCACATACTCAACGTCTCGCCACAGCGGGTGCTTGCGTTTCTGGAGTCTCACGGAGGAGAGAGAATGACTGAGATTTATGCGGCACTGAAGTAATTAAAACGCAGCGTCGAGAAGCTTAGAGCCTATCCCAGGGGGCAGAGACAGCGGATGAAAACCGGAGCCCGCAGGCTCCGGCATAAGCATTAAAACTCGTAGCGGGCACCGAAGTTGTAGCGGCGGCCTTCCAGAATGGCGGCCTGATTATAAGAGGTGACATGACGCGGGTTGGCATCGAACAGGTTATACACCCCGCCCATCAGGGTGATGTTCTTATTGAGGTGGTAGCGCACCCCGGAGTCAACCAGCGCATACGCCTCGGTGGAGGTGGATTTGCCTAAATCCGGCGTATTACTGCGCCAGCTTGCTTTAGTCCATAGCTCAAGGTCGTTAGCCGCATTCCACGTGAGCGAGACGTTCGCCATGCTGGTCGGGTACTCGTTAAGCGCATAGCCTTTATAGGTTCCGCTCTTCTGTTCGCTATGGGTGTAGGTGTAGTTGGCGTTGGCTTTAAGCGCATCGGTCACCTGCCAGTCGCCGTTCAGCTCAAGACCATAGATTTCGGCGTCGCTGACGTTAAAGTACTGCGAAACGCTATCCGCAAGATAACCGTTGTACTGACACTGGTGCGTGTCCGTGGTGGTACAGATCGTATAGTCACTGATTTTGTTTTTAAACTTGGTGTAAAAGAGGGTCGCATCCACGGCCAGGGCATCCTGCTGCCAGTAAACGCCGACTTCGGTGTTGACGCTCTCTTCCGGTTTCAGGTCATCGTTACCAATGCCGATTTCAGAGTAAGGATAGGCCCCGTACACGCTGGTGAAACCGGAGTTATTCTCGCGCAGATCCGGTTTTTTATACCCGGCGGATACCCCCCCTTTCAGCGCCCAGTTTTCGTCAATCGTCCAGTTGCCGTAAAGTTTTGGGGTGACGTGATAGCCAAAGTAGCTGTCGTGATCCAGGCGTGCCGAGGTGGTGAGCGTAAAGTCCGGCACCATCATCCAGGCATCTTCCGCAAACAGCGCCCAGCCGTCACGATCGATTTTACTGACCGGCGTGACCCCCGGTGCGACTTTATCGGCAATACCGAAAGTGTCATTCAGTTCATTACGGGTGAAGTTGGCCCCCACCGTCAGCTTGTGATCGCCGAGGGTAAAGGTGTTTGCGCTGTTAGCTTCGAAGTTGCGCTGTTCGATAAACTGCGATGACATGCCCGGTACGCGATATTCAGTCCGTGCTTTCTCATAGCTGACAAAATTCTTCACCTCTACCAGATCATCGCCATACCAGGCGTGCTGGGAAAGCGAGGCCGCATCACGATCAAAGCCCCAGTACCACTGCTTATCGTTGTGGCTTTTCTCCTGATGCCCGCGTGAAGCATTCAGCTCCCAGAGCTGAGTATCAATCGGCGACATCGACACGGTTGCGTCGACGTTGCCGGCCTGGTGCTTAACGAAACGCTCGTCATTCACGCTGTCGTCGTCACGGCGGTCAAGGTAATCGGCCCCGACGCTCACCCCCAGTTTGCCAGGGATTATCGGCCCCATGATAAAAGCGTTAGTCTGGTTGGTGTTTCCGTACTCACTTTTCTCCTGGAGGTAATAATTGTCCTCCAGCACGCCGGTCCATTTATCGAGATTAAAGGCTTTTTTAGTGATGACGTTGACCACGCCGCCAATGGAGTCAGAGCCGTAAAGCGAGGACATCGGCCCTCGGATGACCTCGACGCGTTCAATAGCCGCAAGTGGCGGCATAAAGTTCGCCTCCGCGCCAATATGGTGACCATAAGGACGGGATTCACGCGTCCCCTGCTTGATGCCGTTCACCATGTAAGCCGTATAGCTTGTTCCCATGCCACGCATCTGTACGTCACCGGACGCCAGGCTACCGGTTCCGCTCCCGGTCAGTACGCCCGGCATTTCGTGCAGCGCCTCAGTGACGTTCTGGTTCGAACGCGTGTTGAGCGCTTTCTCGTCGACCACCGAAATGGTTGCCGGGGCTTCGCGCCGCTCCTGACTGAATCCGGTGGCAGTTACCACCATCTCATCTTCGTTTTTTGTGTCGTCATCTGCGGCAAAAACAGCGGCCGGAAGGTTACTGAGGGCGAGCGCTATCGCCACGGCCATGCGTGTCTGGGTAGTCACTGAAGCGTCCTTAAAGTGGGGTGAAATCGAGAGTGAGTCGCTGGGTTGCGTAACGGTCTTCGCGATGTCGCATTGACGCAGGATGCCACTGTAATAGCAGGCATCTCTGGCGCTGATTTTTTAATCATTTGTGAAGACACGTTATTATTCTTTACCGTTGTTTACGTTTTGCAAATGGTAATCAATCTTAATATCATTTGCAATTATGATGTAATAATCAGGCAAAGTCCGTGGCATGCTTTTTCAGGCAGGGGCGTGGAATATTCGCTGTCGCCCGATTCCCTTCCCCACCTCGGAGGAATCCCCAGCACCATTACGTTTTACAGCGATATCACGGTGAAATGAGAATAAAACGGTCACCCTGGCCCTCTCCCCGGTGGGGCGAGGGGACCTATAGTGCTGGCATTTTTTTGTGGGGATTCCTCAGCCCCACCTGGCACGGGGCCGAGGGGAAACCGGGTCGGGCTTTAGGCTTTTAATTACAGTTCTATGATCTTTCCGCGTGGGAAATGAAGTATTTTGCGGATGGTGCTGACAACCTCTTCCGGGCTTAATAACAGCGCGTTGATCCTCACGTTAAGGATACGGCAGCCTGTAAAGCGATCCTGGTTATCGATTTTGATATCGGAGGCGATAAGGACAAGATCGGCGGCAATAATATCCTTCTCGGTAATCGTATTTTTGATACCGAATACCCCCTGGGTTTCAATCTTGATGGCGAAACGGTGTGCTTTTGCCAGTTTCTCCAGTTGCTCTGCTGCCATATAGGTATGCGCCACGCCGGTTGCGCAGGCGGTCACTGCGACGATAGTCAGCTTATGGTCGCCTGTGCTCTGCAAAGCATCATCTTTCTCTGGACGGGTCATAACATACTCGCTCCCTTATTTTTGCGTCGGTACTCAAGTGGGGTACAGTCATTGATGTCTCGAAAAACCTTGCAAAAGTAATTTGCATCGGTAAATCCGCACTTATCTGCGACGTCATTTATTTTTAAATTTGTATTGGTCAATAATGTTCTCGAACGGGAAATACGCACCTGCTTGAGGTACTCATTAAACCGGGCATCGGCCTCTTTAGAAAAAAGACGCGACAGGTAACCCGGTGAAATATTAAAGGCATCGGCCACGCTCTCGCGGCTGATATCCGAGCTGTAATGGGTATCAATATGTTTTTTGATCTCATCAAGCAGCGAAACCGGGCCTTTGTGGTTGTCCAGCCCTTCCGTCACCTGGTAGAGAATGTCGTTAAGCAAGGCGTACACAATATGGGCGAAGGTTTCGCCAGTGGTGTTCTGGCTCCAGGCAAGGGACTCAGCGAGTTCCAGCAGGCGATCGCGCACGGTACTGCTGGAGTTTTGCAGGTTAAACTTCTCCACCTCTTTAAACTGCTGCCCGTCCCAGTTACTGATGCTAAAACCCACATCCTGTTTCCAGAAAACGATCGACATGCAGATGACCGGGCTATCCCATTGGGGTGAATTCCAGCCATTGGCTGGAATATAGGTAATAGAACCGACCGGACGGGCATATTTGACGACCCTGTCGGTCCCTTTCGGGATAAGCATGCTCATCACCCCTTTTACCGCCAGCTCAATTCGCGGTACATGCAGGTGGTAGGCCATGGCGGGCGGTTGCGCGTTGCCGTTGGCCACCAGAATGGACTCACCACCGGCACACAGGCTGCTAAATTCACTGAGGATCGACTGTATAAACACTTACCATCCTTCTCGGTTCACAGGTTCAGGTCACTTTCATTGCGTCTTTGCGCGATTTTTGCCGCGGGCTTAAGGTCGATTTCAAAATCTTTACGGCGACCGCCGTTGTAACCGTGCCGCAAATAATTGCGAAGACGTAGCCGACCGGGTTACCAATAATGGGCAAAACGATTAACCCACCCCAGGGCGCGGCCCCGGTCGCCCCCAGCCATAATGACAGCACCGATGCGACAGCACTGCCGGTGACAATAGCGGGGATCACCCGTACCGGATCGGTGGCTGCAAACGGGATTGCCCCTTCGGTAACCCCCATCAGCCCCATAATGACCGCCGGTTTGCCCGCTTCGCGCTCCACATCGTTAAACACGCTCTTAAACATAAAGGTGGCCAGCGCCAGTCCAAGCGGCGGTGTGCACACGGCAGCGGCCACGGCGGCCATCAGTTGCGGATTGGTGGAGATCAAGGCAACGGCGAAGAAAAAGGCGGTTTTGTTCATCGGACCGCCCATGTCGACGGCGATCATCCCGCCCAGCACGCAGCCGATGATCAGCGATGAAGCACTTTGCATATCCGATAACCAGAGGCTGAGTGCTTTCATCAACCAGGCTATAGGGTCGCCAATGATGTAGTACACGGTCATGCCGGTCAGAAAGGTCCCTAACAGCGGAATAATGAAAATGGGCAGGATCATGCGCAAAAAAAGGGGGATCTTCAGACGTTCAATGATATTCAGCAGGACATACACCACCAGCCCCGCGATGATACCTGCCAGCATTCCCCCTAAAAATCCGGCACCCATCTGGCTTGCCATCAGCCCGCCAATCGCCCCCGGCGCAATTCCGGGTTTATCGACCATCGAATAAGCAATAAACCCGGCCAGAATGGGAATAAACAGGGTCAGACCAGCGACACCCACTTCGGCCATCGCTTTAAGAAAACCCGTCTCAGGCATGGCGGCTTTGCCATTGAACATGACGGCAAGCGCGAGCAATACACCGCCCGCAACGACAAAGGGGATCATGTATGACACGCCGGTCATAAAGTGCCTTTTGGTATTTTTTAGCAGCTTCAGCATATCCGCCTCATCTTTGTAGGGTACTCAGAACGTCAGGGTTCTGCTCAGCAGGCGGTACAGGGCCTGCGGATCGGTTGAGTTTTTTGTCTTTTTTATAAAGTCATCATTCATCAGCATCCGTGCGAGGGTGGAAAAATACCTCATGTGTTCAGCATCGGGGGCACTTTCACTGATGGTGAGCATAAAAATCGTGTCCACCTCCTGGCCGCCCCAGAAGACGGGTCTGGCAAGCGTTGCCACGCTAATAGAGGAGTCACTGGCGTGGCGCGATCGGGCGTGAGGAATGGCTATCCCCTGCCCGGCAACCGTGGGAAATGGCGCTTCACGACGCCAGACGTCATCGCATAATTGGTGGCGGTTATCGGTACGCTGATGCAGCCAGAGGTTATCCACCATCCTCTTGATGGCATCGTTCTTATCCCTGGCGTCCAGTTCCCATAGCACCAGTTCCGGTGCCAGCACGGGCTTTGGTGAAACCGCATAAACGTCCGGCGACAGCAGCCGCTCTTTCACTGTCGCCGAACGTTGTGCTTGCATCAATGCGCCTGCCAGCGTCCGGCATTTGTGATAATCCAGTTCCCGCAATGCCTGCTTGATGACGGGAATCGATGGACCATTAATGCTCAGCTCATCAAAGCCCATGCCGACCAGGACAGGCAGAAACGCACCGCTGGCGGCCATCTCTCCGCACAGTCCAATCCATTTTCCCGCCCGATGCACCTCCTCGACTGCAAACTGCAGGGCGCGCAAGAAGGCCGGGGCGTGATTATCGTATATGTCTCTGACCTGCGTATTGCCGCGATCGGCGGCAAAAAAGTACTGCGTCAGGTCGTTGCTGCCAATGCTGAAAAAATCGGCATACGCCGCCATGTCAGGTATTGAAAAGAGCACCGACGGCACCTCAAGCATGACCCCAAGTTCGATGCTGCTATCAAAGGCGACGCCCTCTTCACGCAATTGCGCTTTTGCCTGCTCAAGCTGGGCACGACACCAGATAATTTCCTCGACGTGCGCGACCATCGGAATCATGACCTTCGCGGCCCCCACGGCCGATGCGGCCAGAATCGCTTTCAGTTGCTGCATAAAAAGCCCGTGAAGCGTTGGATAGGTGCGTACCGCCCTGAAACCCAGAAACGGATTTTCCTCTTTCTCCCGCGCCAGCCAGGCAATCGGTTTGTCGCCGCCGATATCAAAGGTCCGAAAAATCACGGTTTTCCCGCGAGCCGCATTCATGACCTGGGAATAGAGCGCCAATAGTTCGTGATAATCCGGCGAGGAGGTTCTCTCCATAAACGACATTTCGGTACGAAACAGACCGATACTCAGCGCCCCATTTTCGAAGGCCAACGTCGCCTCTTCGGGACGGGTAATGTTGGCCGCAATTTCTACCGGGTGCCCGTCAGCGGTCACCGCAGGCGCCTGCACGTTCGCTAACATCCGCTGCTGCATGTCGTGGCGCACCTGTCTTTCGTTGCGGTAGTAGTGCAGCACCTGTTCAGTGGGTGTGGCAATGATCCCGCCGAGATCGCCATCCAGCACGATGTCCTGCTCCGGGCGCAGCGTGAAATCGTGAAAGTCGATGTCTGCAAGGGCTGGAATGCCTGATGCCCGTGTCAGAATAGCGGTGTGCGAGGTTTTTCCGCCGCTGGAGAGAACGATGCCCGCCAGCCACTGTTTATTGAGCGCCAGAAACTGGCTGGGTGTCAGGCTATTGGCAAAGACCACAGACGGACGATGCAGGATTAAAGGAGGCTGAGAGACCGCCTCTGCGCCGTACATGTGGGTTAATAGCTGAAGCGCTATATCAAAAACATCCAGCGTGCGCTCATTGATGTAGCGGCTCGTCGATTCGCTTAGCGTCTCGCATGTCGCCATGGCCGCCTGCACCACCGCCGACCAGGCGTTCTCGTTGGCATTGATGTAGCCCATCAGGGTGTCAAGAAACTGGGGATCGGTAACCAGTGAAATGTGGGCCTGCAGAATGTCATGTTCCAGGCTGCGGGAGGTGTTCAACAATGCCTCTTTCTGGCGGCGAATCCGCTGCAGGCCTTTGCTGATGCGCGCTTTTTCATCCTCAGGTGAAAACGGGCCACCGGGATTGCGCGCCAGGATTTCCGCGAGGGTCAGGTTATGAAAGATAACCGGCCGGGCAATCGCCACGCCACCGCTGACGCGCGTGCCAGCAATAAACTCGGCCTGCGTTTCCTGTAGCGAGCGCGGTAAATACCCCTCCGCCAGCGCGGAACTCTCTTCCTGCCCCTCTTTCCATACCTCAAGCTGGTTCAGCAGAAAGTGAAGTTGCACCGAGGCCGTATGTTCGTCATCGCCGACCAACACGATGTTGCATACGTCCCCTTGCAGGGTATCAGTGGCGATCAGGGCGAGAGCACTTTTGGCATTGGCGGTGAGAAGCGTGCGGGTGTTGCACCACTGCACATCGGCGGTGAAAAGATGGCACAGGCGCTCAATGTAACCCGCAGGCCTGGCGTGAACGCCCTCTTGCAACGTGCATTTCCAGGTGAATGCCACTGACATAACCACGACTCCCGACAGTCTATGATAGACGTTTAAACCCAACGATCGGCCTACTATCCTTCACTGTTATTACGGGAGTTAACATAGTAAAAATGTCACCTTTACTTAAAAATAGTGACCTGTTTACAGTTTTGTGACTTTTGTCATACCCGTCTGCATACCGCATCGCAGTGGGTCATTCAGTTTGCGTGTCTTGTCGGCAATATTGCTAAACGATGCAGCGGACAGGGCATCAAGAGTGGCTTTCGCCCAAACCATGAGCAGGAGGTATAAGCTGCATTCTGTCGAAACCGGGGTGATTTTTATGGCGGGAGACTGAGCTGCAAGGCAGGCGAGCCTCCCCTGCGCTTTTTTGTATAGAGATGCGCCAGGGAAGCCAGAGAGCAGAGTGAACGGAATCCGTTAGTAGCGCCAGACACGCGCCGTGAGATCCCGTTGAGGCTTACTTAGCGATACACAATCCCGCCATCAATCAAAATCGCCTGCCCGGTCACGTAGTCGGAATCCGGCCCAGCCAGATACGACACCAGACTGGCCACGTCATCCGGCGTTTCAGGACGACCCAACGCAATCCCTTCTACATATTTCTTATAGGTCTCGCCCACTGGTGCGCCTGTTATCTCTGAAAAACGCTTATCGATCTCGGTCCACATGCCGGTACCCACAATGCCCGGGCAGTAGGCATTCACCGTGATCCCACGGCTGGCGTACTCTTTTGCTGCCGCCTGCGTCAACGCACGTACCGCAAACTTGGTGGCGGAGTAAATGCCCAGCATCGCAAAACCGTCATGTCCGGCGATAGAACAGGCATTTATAATTTTGCCTTTGTGCTTACGCTCTTCGAATTTTTTCGCGGCAGCCTGAATGCCCCACAAGGTACCCTGTACGTTGATGCGCATAATGCGATCCACCTCTTCCGGCGTGACGTCAGAGAGGGGCTGCACCTGGGCAATGCCCGCATTGTTGACGATGATGTCAAAGCCACCCAGCTCACGTTCAGTCTGGGCAACCGCCTCATAGACCTGTTCGCGATCGGAGATATCCGCCACGAAGGTCGCCGCTTTGCGACCCAGCGCTCTGACCTCAGCCGCGACCGCTTCCAGCGCATCGGCTTTCATGTCCACCAGCATGACTGACGCGCCATCTTTTGCCAGACGTAACGCAATACCGCGTCCGATCCCCTGACCTGCACCGGTTACCAGGGCGACTTTATTCTCGATAGCCATACTTTCTTCACCTCATCCTGAAAAAACGCTGCATTCATCACAGCAGATGGGCATTACACTACCGCTGGTGAGAGGGGTGGCCTACCCCCTCTGATGGGGGGGTAGGCCACCAGGATAATGCGTTAAGTCGCTGTAATGCTGGTGACACCGCGCGGCCTTAAGTACACTCGGGGAAACAAAAAAAGAGGTGGCGCTTGCATGGTGTTTTTGTCCCCCGAGGGTCGGTTCGCCCCTGACAACGTTGACGACGACCCTTTCCGTTTTACGCATAAACTCCCGTTGATTCTCACTAAGTTCACGCCGCCGCGCACGCCGGGTGAACTGTTACAACGCGAACGATTATTACAGCAACTGGACGAGGCCACCGCGGGCAGAGTAACCCTGGTGTGTGCTGCCGCCGGCTTTGGTAAAACGACATTGCTTGCGCAATGGTATCGTGCGCGACAGCAGCAGGGAGAGGCGCTCGCCTGGCTCAGCCTGGAAGAGGAGGACAATTCCCCCGCCCTCTTTGTGCGTTATCTGTTCGCCGCACTGAGCCCGCTTTATGATGGGCTTCAGACGCCTGTTGCCCTTTCTGCATCAAATGATGATGCCACGGACAGTGCCCTGTTTTTAGCCTGGCTTGCCAATGCGCTACACGCTTGCCCTCATCCGCTCTATCTGATTCTTGATGATTACCACACCATAAGCGACCCTGAGATCCATGCAGGCGTAAACTGGCTTCTTCATCATGCCCCGGACTGTTTACATTTGATTATTGGCAGCCGTGCTCATCTGCCGTTTTCACTTAGTCGCCTGCATCTTCAGGATCACTACGCTGAAATCGACGATCGCCAGTTGCGTTTCACTCTTCAGGAGGCGCAAGACTATTTTGCCCGTTCGGTGATGCCGGGTGTGAGACAGCAGGATATTCCGCACCTGCTGTCTCTGACCGAAGGCTGGGTGGCCGGAATGAAACTGGCGAGTCTGGCCTTACCCAATGGCACGGCACCGCGGCGCTTAACGGGCGAGCTTCGCTCAGGTTCACGCTCCCTCGCCCGTTATCTGGAGGAGGTGATTTTTGCCCCTCTGCCGCCTGAGGTGCTGCAATTTTTGATGCAAACATCGGTCCTCAATCGCCTGCATCCCAGCTTATGTGACACTGTCACGCAGTCAACGCAAAGTAAAGCCATGCTCGCGTGGATTGAGAGCCATAATTTGTTCCTCAGCGCACTGGATGAAGACGGACTCTGGTTTCGCTATCACCCCCTGATGCGGGATGTGCTTCTCCAGCGTTTACAGCAAACAAGCGACAGTGACATCAGCCTGTTGCACGAGCGGGCCGGGAACTGGTTTGCGGCAGAGCAGCTATGGGCGGAAGCCGTTCGCCACGCGCTGGCAGCGGGAAAATCGGTCACCCGCCATGCCGAGGCCGGGGCGCAATCGCTGGCGGAAGAAGGCGATATCGCCACCATGGTGCGCTGGATACGTTATCTGCCCGCCACCCCCGATCCCTCCAGGATTGAGCTGCAACTCAATCTGGCCTGGGCGTTAGCCCACCATTTTCACTTTGCCGACGCCCGCCAGCTACTGGATGCGATTGATGCGATGGTCGCAATACAAACCACGCCGCTGCCCCGCGCGACCTGGGTAAAGCAGCGGGTAGTGCGCGCCATATGTGAAGCCTTTGCCGATAACATCAGCGGCAGTATCACCCTCGTCGAACCTCTGCTGAAAGAGGTGCCCTGTAACGACGTCTGGGTTGATGGGCTGGTCTGTAACATTCTTAGCTACTGCCATCTGGCACTCGCTCATCCGCAGCGAACACTGGATGTGCAACAGCGCTTTCCCATGGGAATGGCCAAAAACCGCAACATGTTTATTGAGGTCTACCGGGCATTCGTGCTGTCGCTGGCGTATCTGCGTCAGGGCAATCTTGATGAAGCTGAACGGCAGGCGACTCAGGCATGGCAGCAAGCCGAGCAGCAAACCGGCAGTCACTCCAGCAGCGGTGCAACCCTGGCCCCCCTGCTTGCGGCTATCGCCTGGACGCGTGGTGAGGGTGATGCCGCCCATGCCCTGCTGGCACCGCGTCTGGGTATGATTGACGACTGTTGCCCGGCCGATGGCGTCAGCCTCTGTTACGCCATTCTGGCCCGCTGGGCACAAATAAACGGTCAATATGATGATGCTCACGCGTTGCTGATACATGCAGAGCAGTTGTCACTGCGTCGGGGCTGGTGGCGCGTCCGTATCGATCTTCTCGCCGAACGCGTGAAATTGTTTCTGGATGTGGAAGACACGCACAGCGCGCGCCAGTGTGCTCATACCCTGGCGGGGCTTGCACAGGATGCAAATAATCTTATTGCCCATTGGCAAAGTGCGCTGAGCGAAAGCCGTCTGCTGTTGGCCGAGAATCAACCGCAGGCCGCTGCCACCCGGCTTGATGCCGTCATCATTGAGCAGGAGGCGCACGGCGAGACCCTCTTCGCGCTGCGTGTCCGGTTGCTACAGGCAGCGGCGCTCTGGCGGGCGGGTAAGACCCGTCAGGCGGCGATGACCTGTAAACCTGCCCTTGCGCTTGCCGTGCAGCATAAAATGGCGCGCAGCCTGCATGAGGCCGGGCATGAGCTGCCTGCGCTGTTGCGCTGGATGCGCGAACATCTGGCCCCGGACGACAACATCACAGAAGCAGAAAACCTGCTCGGCATTTCATCTCAGCCTGATACGCTGCGGCTTACGGAACGTGAACAGCAAACCTTGCGCCTGATTGCCGAAGGGAACTCCAATAAAGCCATCGCCCGCACGCTCGGTATTTCCGTTGAGACGGTGAAATGGCATCTCAAGCAGCTGTATGAAAAGCTTGAAGTAAATGGACGCATCCAGGCGGTGAATCAGGCGAGGAAACGGGGTTTGCTGGTTTAGGGCAAAATCGAGCACGTTTCATGGCCAGTTTATGGATACGACGCGACGAACCAATCCCGCGGCACGCACCTCAGTCCCGTGGGGCGCACAGGGCAATGCACATCCCCACCAGCGCAGCAGCCGTCAACCAGTGAAAGACCGTGACCCAGTTTTCCAGTATGGGATGCGTCCCCAATATCACCGTGATCGCGGCCAGCATCATGGCGCCCGCCATATACTGGCTGGTGGCCATCAGTGCGCTGGCGCGTCCCTGCAGCGCAGCAGGGGTGGCGGTGAGCCCAATCGCAAACATCGCCGGGTAGATGAGCCCGTGGCCAACGCCGCTGAGCGCGATCCCCAACATAAAGCCCCAGGATACCGGCACTGGCAGTGACGCGGATAGAAGTCCCAATCCCAACGCCGCGGCGGCAAATCCTGCCACCAGCACCTGGGCGCTGGCAAAGCGGCGGGTCAGCGAGGAATAAAGAGCATTACCCACCACAATCAGCACGGCCAGCGGCGTAAACAGCAGCCCCGTCATCACCGCCCCTAACTGCCAGCTCTGCTGCCACAGTAAAGTCATGACATAAAACTGGCTGCCTACGCTTGCCATGTAGCAGCCGCTACTGAGCCAGCCGCTTTTCAGCCCCGACAGGTTACGCAACCGTGGTGAAAAGAGCGGGTGTTGAGCAAAGCGCTCATGAAGGATAAACAGCACCACCATCACCAATGCCAGACGGTTCGCGATAAAATCATGCGTTCCGGTTTCGGCATAACGCATCAACGCCCAGACTAATGCCCCAGCAGTGGCACATCCCAACAGCGCCCCCCGGCCCGCTGGCGATTTTTCGGTGCCTGCACGCATGGCCGAGAAATCCAGTCTGACCCGCCATAGCGCCAGCAACCCCGGCGGCAGATTAATGAAAAAGATGACGCGCCAGTTAACAGAGACCAGAACGCCACCCAGCATGACGCCGGCCACCAGACCAAGTGCCCCGATGGCACTCCACACCGCCAGCGCCCGCCGATGGGCCTCACCCTCAAAACGCTGGGCCATCAACGCCAGTATCGCGGGTTGCAGTAGCGCAGCAGCCATGCCCTGACCCGCCCGCGCCAGCAGCAGCATTGAGGCCGTGTGCGCCATTCCGCCGATGACCGAAGCCAGTAAAAATAGCCCCATCCCGGCACTGAACACCTGCCTCGCGCCGAAACGGTCGCAGAGGCTTCCGCCCAATAGCAACAGTCCGGCAAAGGTCAGTCCATAGAGCGAAACAACCCACTGCATTTCACCCGGCGACAGGTGTAAATCCTGCGCCAGCGCAGGTAAGGCGATGTAGACAATCGCGTAATCGAGCGCAATCAACGCCTGGGCGATACCGGGCGCCAGCAGCGCGAGGCGGCGCTTCGCAGGGGCGTTATCAATGAGATGAGTGTGCGTCATCAGGCTTCCTGTTTGGTGAGATATGATGAATAATCCTCATGGATTACCGTCTTTCCCTACAGGCTACGCCCAATACCACAACCATTTCAAAGTCATAGATTTCAGCCTAAGATGAGTTTAATTCAGCCATGAGAAAACGTCGTCTTCCACCGCTTACCGCTGTTCGCGCTTTTGACAGCGTCGCCCGTCATGCAAGCTTTAAACTGGCGGCAGACGAAATCGGGGTAACCCCGACGGCCATCAGCCATCAGATACGCCAACTGGAAGAGCATCTGGCGCAGCGGTTGTTCACCCGTTCAGCGCGGGCAGTCACCCTGACGCCTGCGGGAGAGATCCTGTTTCGCGCCTCAGGAAACATCTTCGCCACCCTGCGTGAAGCCGTGGCACTGATTGATACCCAAACGCTGCCCGATGCGCTGACCCTCAGCACCACCTCCAACTTTCTTACCAACTGGCTGGTGCCCAGGCTCTCCGCCTTGCACACCGCGCTTCCGGCGCTGGATTTACGCCTGCATAGCAGCACGCAGCTTGTGGATCTCGGGGGAGCCATCGCCGACTGCGCGATTCGCTACAGCATGCAGGCCGATGAAATGCTCGACAGTACCTTGCTCTGGCGCGATCGCTTTGTGCTGGTTGCCAGCCCATCACTGACGCTGCGCACCCCTCAGGATTTGCACAACGTGACGCTGTTTCATATTGAAAACCGACATGTACCGACCCCGGAACCGGACTGGCAACACTGGCAAAGGGCCTATGGCCCCCAGAGCCTGAAGGTAGAGACAGGGATTCGCTTTGATGATGAGACACACGCCATCCAGGCCGCGATAGCCGGGCAAGGTGTCCTCCTCGCCAGTGAGCTATTGGTTCAATATCCGCTGTCGCAGGGTTTACTGCATATTGCCCTGCCGGGCGCGTTGCCCGGCGGCAACTACTACTTTGTCACTCACCCGCAGAAAACGGCTCGCGAGGATATTGAGCAGTTGAGAACGTGGATAATGACGGCATTTGAAGATGTTACGTTGTCACACAACACCCATTAAAAGAGGAAGCCTTACAATGAAAATGAGTGATATTCCTTTCGCACTCACGCAGTGGCAGGATATTGAACCGGTTCGCCATCCCGGTGAAGAAGGTTATGCCCTCTGGCGCAGCGCGCAGTTCAATGATATTCGTGTGCGTATCGTCGAGTATTCTGCTGGCTATAAAGCCGATCACTGGTGTCTGAAAGGGCACATCCTCTTCTGCCTCGAAGGTGAACTGCATACCGAACTTGAAGATGGACGCACCTTTCTCCTCACACCCGGCGTGAGTTACCAGGTAGCAGATAATGCCGAAGCGCATCGCTCATCAACACAAACCGGCGCGAAGCTGTTTATTGTCGATTAACGGTCCGGGCGAGCATTTAGGTGCTCGCCCTTTTATTTCTAAACGCTTCTCTTCTCGTCAGACCCTGTCATCACAGCGACGATGTTACTCCTCGCGCCGTTTTATCGCGGTAACACGTCTTATTACTGAGGGTTACGGTTATCCACCGTCGGTGTGACCCGCACCGCCGCAAAGACAATCACCATTGCGGTGATCAACAGCAGGCCGCTGCCGGTAAAGACGCCGTTTGCGCCACTGAGATCAAACACCGCTCCGCCGCCCGCCGCACCGGCCCCAATGGCAAATTGAATAGACGCCACCAGCAGCCCACCTGCGCTTTCTGCCTCATCGGGCACGGTGATCGCAAGCCATGTGGTCCAGCCGACCGGCACCAGGCCAAAAGCAAAGCCCCACAGCGTGACCAGCACCCCATCCAGCACTGCCAGGTGCCCGAAGGCCACCATAGTGAGCGCCAGCGCGCCCATCACCAGCGGTACCAGTGCCAGCGTGAGGTGAAGATTACGGGCCAGCAGATGCCCGGCAATCGACGTGCCGAGAAAGTTGGCGAGACCAAACCCTAACAGGATCAGGGAAATGCTCTCGACGCTCACCTGCCCGACGGTTTCAAGGAACGGTCGCAGATAGGTGAAGAACGCGAAATGTCCGCTGAAAATGAGAAGGGTTGCCAGCATGCCGCCCGCCATGCCGGGACGACGCAACACCTTGAACAGGGTGCCCAGGCTGCCGCTGTGCTCCGGTTTCATTGACGGCAATACCCACATTTGCCAGAGCAGCGCCAGGACGCTCGGCAGGATGCAAAGAATAAAAACGTTACGCCAGCCAATGAGACTCCCCAGATAGCTACCCAGCGGCGCCGCCACTACCGTGGCAATCGACACGCTGGAAAAGATGATTGCCAGCGCCTGAGGAATTTTATCTGTCGGTACCAGTCGCATCGCGGTGGCGGTCGACATGGCCCAGAAACCGCCAATCGCAACGCCGAGCAGCAGGCGGCCAATCAGCATCACCTCCAGCGTAGGGGCAAAGGCCACCAGCAGACTGGAGAGGATTTGCATCACTGAGAAGAACATCAGCACCCAGCGACGGTCGATGCTTTTGGTCGCCGCCGAAATCAACAGGCCGCTTACCAGCGCGACCAGCGCCGTTGCGGTGACCGCCTGCCCCGCCATCCCTTCGGTTACCCCTAAACTTGCTGCCATTGGCGTCAGTAAACTGGCGGGCAGAAACTCTGCCGTAATTAAGCCAAAAACGCCCAACCCCAGTGAATAGACTGCTCGCCAGGCGGGCTTTGCGGGCGCAAGGGCCTCGGTCGCCGCGATGCATGAATTCATCTGTTACTCTCCTGTTATTGAAATGTGACTTACATCGCAAATCATAGGAAGTTCACCGTGGACGATCTATGACATATAATCCTCGATTATTGATTATTCGTCCGGATTTATGGCATGACGGTTCAGGCACCCGATTTGATCAGCGAATTGTTACGCGGCATGCGCCTCTCAGGGGTGAAATATCGCCGCATCGAGGCCAGCGCCCCCTTTGGTGTCGCCTTCGGTTTCGCGCCAGGCAAAGCGCAGTTTCACTTTGTCAGCCGGGGTACGGCAGTGCTGCGAATGGCGAGTGGCGCCACCTTCACGCTCAACAGCGGCGACGCGCTTTTTATCCCTAATGGCAATGCCCATGCCCTGCTCTCTGATGAGCACGCGGCGGTTACCCCCGTGTCGTCATTTCCGACAGAAGCCATTTGTGGCGATGTCTGTGCCATTACCTGTGAATCCTGCCCCGACAGTGACAGCACGATAATATTCAGTGGGTGTATGGATTTCGAACTGGGCGGGATGCAGCCGCTGATCAAAGCGATGCCGGAAGTGATGATGGTGAGCCGGCTAATGACCACCTGGCCGGAAATCCATCCCTTACTGGCCGCGATGGAGCGTGAATCTCTGACCCGCCAGGTGGGGTTTGCCGGAATTCTGGCGCGGCTTGCCGATGTGGTCGCCGCACTGATTGTTCGCGGTTGGGTAGAGGCCGGTTGTGGTAAGTCCAACGGCTGCTTGCAGGTGCTGCGCGATCCGCGACTGAGCCGGGCAATCTATGCGATGCATCAACAACCGGGCATCAACTGGAGCGTGGCGGAACTGGCAAAAGAAGCGGGCACCTCACGGTCGGTCTTCGCTGAGCGGTTTCTCGCGGCCACGGGTACGACGCCAGCGAAATACCTCAGCGAGTTACGCATGCGGCTGGCGATCCAGTACATCAACCAGGAGCAACAGCCGATTGAAACCGTGGCGCTACGTCTGGGCTACAGCTCGCTCGCCGCGTTTAGTCGGGCATTTAAGCGCATTGTCGGTCAGTCGCCGGGTGCCGTGCGGGAAGTGCGGCAGACAGAAGATCAGGTGTAAACCTTATTACTGCGATAAAGCGTGTTCCGTCAGACTGTCGATGACCCCCTCCTGCTGCCACTGCGCCAGGAGTGTGGTTAGCGCAGAAAACCAGCGCACATCGCTTTTTGCCACACAAATCGCCTGCTGGATACCGGTGAAGTTGTCCGGCAGCACCCGAAAATCCGGGTGTTCGCGTGCGGTTTTTTCTAAAGGCTGGCGGATACCTGCCGTCATTTCCCCTGCCCCGTCGAGAAAAGCCTCGATGGCATCCTGAGAGGAGTCATGGCGTATCAGCGTCGCCTCCCGCAGTTCCCTGGTGAGCCATAAATCATAAGCTGCGTTTTTGCCCACATTGATCACCACGCCAGCCTTGTCCATTTCCTGTACGCTCTGCCAGTGGCTGTGCGCCCTGACCAGCAGCGTGCCCTGAATCGTGATATAGGGGGAAGTGAAACGCAGCAGGGCTTCGCGTTTAGGATCGATGGCCAGAAACGCGATATCCCAGATGTCTTTGCCCGCATCATCCACCACCTTCCCGGCAGCGGGATAGGTCAAAAACACGGGTTCCCGCCCGAGGCTATCGGCAATTTTATTAGCCAGCGCCACGGTGATCCCGTTGGGTTTGCCCTGCTCATCTTCGGTCGCCAGGACGGCATTGCCTAAATTGATGGCAAAACGTAAGGGTGCGGCTGCGCTATCTGACATCTGACTCTCCAGGGGAAGCAATGGATGAAACGGTCTTTATTCAGCATAGCAGCCCCACCCCCACTTAACTTTCCAGTCGCTGACGATGGCGAAGGCCGGGGAACCATTTCATCCACAACGCCACCACAATTAACGTCCCAATCCCCCCAATCGCGGCGGCAGGCACCGCCCCCAACCAGGCCGCCAGCATCCCGGATTCAAATTCACCCAGCTGGTTAGAGGTGTTGATAAAGATAGAATTGACCGCGTTAACGCGGCCGCGCATGTCGTCTGGCGTATCGAGCTGAACCAGCGAACCACGAATCACCATGCTCACCATGTCGCAGCCGCCCAGCGCAAACAGTGCCAGTAATGAAAGCCACATCCAGCTTGAGAAGGCAAAGATCAGCGTGGCGACGCCAAAGCCCGCCACGCTCATAAACATGATGAGGCCAACGTTGCGTTTCAGCGCCCGGTGGCTAAGCCAGAAGCCCACCAGCAGCGCACCCACGGCTGGCGCGCTTCGCAGTAACCCCAGCCCCATCGGCCCAGTGTGCAGGACATCGTGAGCAAAAATAGGCAACAGTGCGGTCGCGCCACCGAGCAGCACGGCAAAGAGATCCAGTGAAATCACCCCCAGCACGTCAGGTCTTTTACGAATAAAGTCGACGCCTGCAAACAGCGAGGTCAGCGTCGGCGGCGTGCGTGGCGGTAGCGCCTGTTCATAACGCAGGCTCAGAACCAGCATCAGTGAAACCAGATACAGACCGGCGGTCACGGTATAGACCACATCCGCACCGGCAGCATAGAGAAAGCCCCCCAGCGCCGGGCCAACAATTTGCGCCGCCTGGCCGGATACCGCATTAGCGGCCGTGGCACGCGGGAGTATGGAGACAGGCACCAGCGCCGGGAGCATGGAGATCATCGCCGGCGACTCAATCGTTTTAGCGCTGGAGATAATAAAAATCAGCAGCAAAATGACCCCGACGCTGGCATCACCTTTCCAGGTAAACCAGGCCAGCAGCGCGATGGCGACCCACTCAAAAACCTGGCCGAACATCACCACCCGGCGACGGTCAAACTGATCGGCAATATGCCCGGCAGGCAGCGCCAGCAGCACCGAGGGGAAGAACTGCACCAGACCAATCATCCCGAGCCAAAAAGCGCTGTGGGTCTGGGAGTAGATTTGCCAGCCCACGATTATCGAGAGCATCTGAAAACCAAAGCTTGAGCTGGTGCGTGCCAGCCAGAACGCTACAAACGAACGATGCTGTAACAGACTGCCATCGCGAGCAGATAATACCGGTGCCATAAACGTATCCCATTAAGCGCCCGACCCGATTGGCTATCTTACTTGTCAGTTTAAACCTGGCAGTGCTCAACATCCTCACGTACTGCTTGTACGCTCCGGTTTTTCCGCGCTGTCCGAGTTCAAACTGCCTGCGCCGAATACGCCAACCGGGTCAGGCTGAAAAACGGCCCGAGCTATTAGGTGCCCGGTGCCGATGTGTTGTTACAACGCCCAATACCCAAATAATTCATGTTGCAGGAAGATGGCAAACGAGGATGTCCCCAGGAGCTTACTGAAGTAAGTGACTGGGGCAGCCGAGTGAAGCCAACGCATCTGCAGCGTGAAGAATGACGGGTATTCAATGCGCGGCAGAGGGCGGCCCACCCGGCGCCCCCGACCTGACAAACGGAGGTTTTGCAAACCAGATAATGACCACCAACGCCATAAAACCCCAGCCCAACAGCCAGAAATAGTCGATGGTTGACATCATATACGCCTGCTGTTCGATGGTTTTATCCACCGCGGCCAGATGCTGCTGCGTCACCCCGCCCATTTTATGGAGATAGTCCATGGCGGGTGGATGGTAAACCGAAACGCTCTCCGTCAGATTGGCGTGGTGATAAATCTCGCGCCGTGACCACAACCAGGTGGTCAGAGAGGAAGCAAAAGAGCCGCCCAGCACACGGAAGAAAGTCGCAAGGCCAGACCCCTCTGCCACTTCGTTACCGTGCAGGTTCGACAGCACGATGGTGGTGATGGGCATAAAGAACAGCGCCACGCCAATGCCCATAAACATCTGCACTTCCGCAATCGTGCGGAAATCCACGCTGGTGTTGAACTGGGCGCGCAACAGACACGACGCGCCCATGGTCAGGAACGAGAGCGAAGCCAGAATACGCAGATCCACCCGGTTGGCATAGCGCCCTACAATGGGGGTGAGGAGCAGCGGCAGGAAGCCCATCGGTGCCGCAGCCAGCCCCGCCCAGATAGCGGTGTAACCCATCTGCGTTTGCAGCCACTGGGGCAAGATAATGTTGATGGCAAAAAACGCCGCATAGCCGAGCATCAGCGTGGTGGTACCGATGGCAAAGTTGCGGTCAGCAAACAGCCGCAGATTGACAATGGGGTGGCGCTCGCCCAGTTCCCAAATCACAAACGAGACCAGCGCGATGGCGGAGATGACCGACATGACGATAATTTCTGTCGATGAGAACCAGTCGAGATCGTTGCCTTTGTCCAGCACCACCTGCAACAGCCCGACCCCCAGCACCAGCAATGCGATGCCGATGTAATCGATAGGGGCAATGGTCGTCGTCTCTTCACGCTCACGCAGCTGCGTCCAGACCACAATCGCCGCAAAGATGCCGATCGGCACATTGATGTAAAAGATCCACGGCCAGGAGTAGTTGTCAGTGATCCAGCCGCCGGTAATCGGCCCGACAATCGGCGCGACCACCGTCACCATCGACAGCAGGGCCAGCGCCATACTGCGTTTGGTGGTCGGGAAAATAACCAACAACAGGGTCTGGCACATGGGAAACATGGGACCGGCGAAAAAACCCTGCAGCGCACGGAAGATAATCAGCTCGGTCATACTATGGGCAAAGCCGCACAGGAATGAGGTCAGCGTAAACAGCGTGACTGACCCCACAAACAGCTTCAGTTGGCCAAAACGTCGGGTAAACCATCCCGTTAGCGGCAGCGCGATGGCATTGCACACCGCAAACGAGGTGATAACCCAGGTGCCCTGGTCCGAACTCACCCCGAGGTTACCGGCAATGGTCGGCAACGCCACGTTGGCGATGGTGGTATCGAGAACCTGCATAAAGGTCGCCAGCGACAGCGCAATGGTGGCGAGCAGCAGGCTGGGGGGCGTAAACGCCGCCTTGTCTTGCATAACGCCTCTCTTAGCGGTTGCTCGCCGCTACGGCCTGACGGTTATCATGGAGGATCTTCGCCACCACCTGATCGGCTTTATCGAGCGCATTCTGATAAACATCGGTGGTAAAGCGCGGCGCGGCAACGGTCTGCTGTGGTAACAGGTGGCCGTCAGTATCATGGATGTCCACTCGCACGAACATCGACAGTCCGACGCGCAGCGGGTGTTTCTCCATATCGTGCGGGTCGAGGGTAATACGCACCGGCAGACGTTGCACAATTTTGATCCAGTTACCGCTGGCATTCTGCGCGGGCAGCAGCGAGAACGCACTGCCCGTGCCGATACCTAAGCTCTCGATGGTGCCCTGATACTCCACTTTATCGCCATACAGATCGGCAGTCAGGACCACTTTCTGCCCCATACGCATAGTGTTGAGCTGGCTCTCTTTAAAGTTGGCATCCACCCAAACCTGATCAAGCGGCACAATCGACATCAGCGTGGTGCCGGAGTCGACACGCATCCCCAATTGCACAGCACGTTTTGCCACGTAGCCACTGACCGGCGCGACAATGGTGCTACGGGCGTTATCGAGGAAGCGCTGACGCAGGGTGGCCACCGCACTTTTGATTTCCGGGTGACTGTCGATAACCGTGTCATCAACCATCGCCAGATTGGTGGTTAACGCCTGTTTTGCCGCCATCAAATCACTCTGTGCACTGGCAACCGCATCGCGGTAATGAGAGAGATCTTCCGCAGACACGGCGCCTGCCGCAAAGATTTTCTGCCGACGGGCATAATCGCTCTGGGCGGTTTGCAGCGTGACCTGTTTCGCCGCCACCTGTGCACGATAATTATCCGCCGTGCTGTACAGACCACGCACCTGGCGCACGGTGCTGGCCAGATTGGCTTCCGCCTGCTGCAGCGCGATCTGTGTGTCGCTTGGGTCGAGCAGCACCAGCGGCTGGCCCTTGGTGACGTAATCCCCCTCGTCAACGGCGACCTGGGTGACCGTGCCGGCAATCTGCGGCGTCAGCGTGACCAGGTTAGCATTCACGTACGCATCATCCGTGGTCTCGTAGTAGCGGGCATAAAGCAAGTACCACGCCAGGCAGCCTGCGGCTATCAACAGCAGGATAATCAGCAGGATCGCAAAATTACGTTTGCGTTTGCTCGGGGCGCGTTCGGGTTGTGCTGATGAAGGTGCAGATGAAGTTTGCATCGTGGTTAAACCTTTTTCTGGACAGCTTAGCGATGGGGTTTCGTTGCCTCGTCCGGCAGCATTTTTATCAGCAGCTGGACCAGCAAACGTGATTCTTCAGGGGTCAGACGGGCGGTAAGCGAGCCCAGAATGGTGGCGAGCGCCTCATTCTGAAAACGGTCGCAAATGGCCCGGCCTTTGTCGGTCAGTGCCAGGATCACCTGGCGTTTGTCTTCAGGATTGGGGGTACGCAGGATCAGCGAACGCTTCACCATGCGCTCAAGCATTCGGCTCATCGCCCCGGCATCCATCAGCAGATTTTTGCTCACCTCAAGCGGGCTGTTGAAGCCCTTATAGATACTGATCAGCACCTTGAACTGGGCAGCAGTGATATCGGTGTCGGCAAAAAAGTGGCTGATAAGCTGGTCTTTGAACTGGTTCGCCAGGTGGATAAGCAAGCCGAGATGAAGTTTAGGGTTAGGAATGTCCGCAATGTCGTTCATGTTATTTGCCTGGTCAATAATTACAATTGAAATTACTGACCAGGCAAATGTTTGTCAACGTGGCGTAAAGAAGATCGCACAAATCTATACATTTTGACGTTCCCCCCCTGTTTTGGTGGGCGGAAAAAGATAAAGCGATCCCCCATTCTGCCGATAAATTATCAACTGCTTCTGGAACGGGATGGTGGGTGTTTCACAAGCTGTAATATCCCGGACCACAACGAATACTCGCAACATATGGTAAGGACACACCCGCTATGGTGAGCCACATTGGAAGTCATCAGAACACCCTTCGCCCGTCCGCAGAGGCTGCAACGCCTGCTGCACGTTCACCCGCGCAACCTAGCGATTACAATGTGGAAAGCGACGTACGGGGGGCCGCTAACGGGCGTGTTACCCTCTCCTCGCTGGGCCAGCAGTTGAGTCGCAGCGCTGGTGAGTCAGATACCGTCAACGCAGGCCTGAGTCGAAAAGCACTCGCTGCAAAAGCCGAAACACTGCTCGGCCAAATTACCGGAACACAGTTTTCCGCGAACCGGGCCATTTATGATGCACAAGTGCCTGAGTCTGACTCACCGGAACGCCTCGCCCAGGCCAAACAGGCAACCGAGTTTGTTCACGGAAACGGCCGCAATCCTTTTGCAGGCCTTTCACGTGAAGAGCTGGCGTTAATCACTTACGACGACAGCGGTTCGTTCACCACGAATGAGCGAAGAGCGGCCTGGGAGGAAGCATACGACAGGGAGTATGCGTGGCGTCAAAACGTGGTGGCTAAAGCGATGGCCGAATACAACGGCAGCGGCAAACTGACCGACTTCTTTGGCGAAGTACTGGAACATTTTCACTCTCTGCCAGCGATAGAGCAGGCGCAATACCCGGACAACTACGCCGAAAAGCTGCAAAAATGGATAGATCTGGACTACAACTACCTGACCAACCGTGCAGAGGGTAAGGGCAAACCTGAAGAGGCTCTGACCCTGGAACAAAGCCTCGACTTGCTTCAACCCTGACGCTTCTCTGGGCCGCATGACACTCATCACCTGAACCGGTGCCTGCCATCGGTTTCCCGATTTTTGCCTGACGCCTGGTTCTGCCCCCTCATCCAACGGAATATAAAAAATCATATCGTGATGAAAATATCATTCAGCATGTGATCGAGGCAGTACTAACACCTTGATGTAATGATCAATGATGAAACTTTAGTGAGCGGCTTAACCGCCGGGCGTCATCCCGTCCGTCTTGCTTACTTAGAAGGATTTAGCTATCAAATCCGTAGATTCATTCAAATATCTATAACTGAAAGCAGTGATATATCGTAGAGGCATTCACAAAACAAATGGAGCCAGATATGAGCATGTCAGAAGACACATCCCAGGAATCCTCGGCAGCAAAATGCCCTTTTCATGATGGCGGTTCAAAACCCGCAAAAAAAAGTAGCGTGACCACAAACCGGGACTGGTGGCCGGAACAATTGCGCGTCGACCTGCTGAATCAACACTCCAGACGCTCCAACCCGCTGGATGAAACATTCAATTACCGTGAAGAGTTCAAAAAGCTCGATTACGCGGAACTGAAAGCAGATATCAAAAAAGTGCTCACCGACTCACAAGACTGGTGGCCAGCAGACTGGGGCAGCTATATCGGTCTCTTTATTCGTATGGCCTGGCACAGCGCCGGCACCTATCGTACCGTCGACGGTCGAGGCGGTTCAGGCCGCGGGCAACAGCGTTTTGCCCCGCTTAACTCCTGGCCTGACAACGTCAGTCTTGATAAAGCACGCCGCCTGCTGTGGCCGGTGAAACAAAAACACGGGCAGAAAATTTCCTGGGCCGATCTGCTGATGCTGGCGGGTAACGTGGCGCTTGAAAACGCCGGCTTCCGTACCTTCGGGTTTGGCGCCGGTCGCGAAGATGTGTGGGAACCGGACCTGGATGTGAACTGGGGCAACGAGAAATCCTGGCTTGAACATCGTCACCCGGAAAGCCTCGCGCAGGCGGCCATTGGCGCCACTGAAATGGGGCTGATATATGTGAACCCGGAAGGCCCGAACGCCAGCGGTGAGCCGGTCTCTGCGGGCGCTGCGATTCGCGCGACCTTTGGCAACATGGGGATGGATGATGAAGAGATCGTCGCCCTGATTGCAGGGGGGCATACCCTCGGTAAAACCCACGGTGCGGCGTCGGCTGACCATGTGGGCGTTGAGCCAGAAGGTGCGCCACTGGAGTCGCAGGGTCTCGGTTGGACCAGCAGTTATGCCAGCGGTGCCGGTAGCGATGCCATTACCTCCGGTCTGGAAGTGGTCTGGACGCAAACGCCGACCCAGTGGAGTAATTATTTCTTTGAGAACCTGTTCAAATACGAGTGGGTCCAGACCCGCAGTCCGGCAGGTGCGATTCAGTTTGAAGCTAAAGATGCACCGGACATCATTCCCGATCCTTTCCACCCGGAGAAAAAACGCAAGCCGACCATGCTGGTTACTGACCTGACGCTGCGTTTTGATCCGGATTTCGAGAAGATTTCCCGCCGTTTCCTCAACGATCCGCAGGCCTTCAACGAAGCCTTCGCCCGCGCCTGGTTTAAATTAACCCACCGCGATATGGGGCCAAAAGCACGTTACATTGGTCCGGAAGTGCCGAGTGAAGATCTGATTTGGCAGGATCCGTTACCGGCAGCTATTCACCATCCGACCGATGCCGACATTGCCAGCCTGAAAGTGGCGATTGCCGGTGCAGGTTTGTCGGTGAGTGAGTTGATTTCGGTTGCCTGGGCCTCAGCGTCTACCTTCCGTGGTGGGGATAAACGGGGTGGCGCAAACGGTGCGCGTCTGGCACTGGCCCCGCAAAACGGCTGGCCGGTCAACGCCGTTGCGCTCAAAGCCTTACCTGCCCTGCAGGCCATTCAGCAGGCATCAGGCAAAGCCTCGCTGGCGGATATCATCGTGCTGGCGGGTGTCGTTGGGATTGAGCAAGCCGCGGCAGCCGCTGGCGTGCAGGCTAGCGTGCCGTTCACCCCTGGCCGGGTTGATGCCCGTCTGGATCAGACGGATGTTGAATCGTTCAAACTGCTGGAGCCGCTGGCGGATGGTTTTCGCAACTATCGTCGTGAGCGCGATGAGATAACGACCGAAACGCTGCTTATCGACAAGGCCCAACAGTTGACGCTGAGTGCGCCGGAACTGACCGTTCTGTTAGGCGGGATGCGCGTGCTGGGCACCAACTTTGATGGTAGCAAACACGGCGTCTTTACCGACCGCGTTGGTGTGCTCAGTAACGATTTCTTCGTGAATCTGCTGGATATGCGCACCGCATGGAAACCGGTTGATGAGCAAGCGGAGCTGTTTGAAGGCCGCGACCGTAAAACCGGCGAGGTCAAATACACCGCAACCCGTGCGGACCTGGTATTTGGTTCGAACTCCATCCTGCGCGCGCTGGCGGAAGTGTACGCCAGTGACGATGCGAAGCAGAAGTTCGTGACGGACTTCGTTGCCGCCTGGACGAAAGTGATGAATCTGGATCGTTTCGACCTGTAATTCTCGCGCTGTAAACCGGCAAGCAGGCCCCCTGCTTGCCGGTTTTTTATTGCATCAAAAAGACCTGCGGTGTTTCTCTGTCGGGATGTGATTCCACCCTTACCTCGGCGCCGTACCATTTTTCGATGATCGGTTGCACAATCACCTCTTCTGGCGTCCCCTGCGCCACGACTTTGCCCTGATGCAACAGCAGAATACGGTCGGCCCAAAGCGCGGCAAGATTCAGATCGTGCAGCACCACGCAGACGTGCAGATTTCCCTTCTGCGTCAGGTTTTTCATCAGACGAAGCAACTGCTGTTGATGATAGAGATCCAGCGCTGAGGTGGGTTCGTCCAGAAAGAGCCATCCCTGGGGGCCGTCATCTTGCCAAAGCTGCGCCAGGCTGCGGGCCAGCTGGACCCGCTGCTGCTCTCCGCCGGACAGGGTGGCGTAGTGGCGCCCGGCCAGCGGCAGGCAGTCGGTCAGCGCCATCACCTGCTGCACAATGTCCTGTTCCTGTTTCTTTCCCCAGGGGGCGCGGCCCATGGCCACAATGCTTTCGACCTGCCAGTCAAAACGCAGTTGGGTGTGCTGTAACATCACCGCGCGACGGCGAGAGAGGGTCTCTGGTGACCACTGGTCGAGAGGCAACTCACCGATACGGCACTCACCGAAGCGAACCGGTAGATAACCGGTCAGCAAGCGTAATAACGTAGATTTCCCCGCGCCGTTAGGGCCGATCAGTGCCACCATTTCGCCCGCGTCCAGCGTCAGGGAAACATCATCAATTAATCGACGTTTTCCCCTATCAAGACGAAGGCGTTCCGCGGTCAGTCGATTATCCATGCGCTGCTTTTCCCTGTTTGAATATCATCCACAAAAACCAGGGGGCCCCAATGATGCTGGTGATAAGCCCTACTGGCATTTCCGCCGGTGCAACCAGGGTACGGGCAACGGTGTCCGCAACCAGCAGCAAGAGCGCGCCCATCAGCAGGGAACCTGGCACCAGTGCACGGTGATCGGCACCCAGCCAAAGACGCATGAGATGCGGTACTACAAGGCCGATAAAACCAATAATGCCGCAGATAGCCACTGACGACGCTACCAGTAAGGCGCTGCACAGCAGCATCAGGCGCTGTAATTTCGGGACGTTTACGCCGAGGTAGTGGGCCTCTTCGTCGCCGAGTTGCAGGAGGTTGAGTTGTGCAGCCATGCGCCAGACGACCAGCGACGACGGCACCATCAGGGTGGCGGCGACCAGCAGCATCGACCACTGTGCCTGCCCGATGGTGCCCATTCCCCAGAGGGAAAGCTGGCGAAGCTGGGCATCGTTACTGATCCATGAAAGCATCCCTACCGCCGCCGCACACAATGCGTTAATCGCAATACCGACCAGCAGCAGCCGCGAGAGCGTGCCATCCTCAGACTGGCTTAACATGAAAATGACCACCATCACCGACAAGCTGCCGACGAAAGCCGCCACCATGGGGGCATACAGCGCGATGATTGCCGGGACAGAAAAAGGCAATACCAGCCACATGGCCACCGCCAGTGCCGCCCCGCCACTGACGCCCAGCAAGCTCGGGTCAGCGAGCGGATTGCGGAATAATCCCTGCAACACACAGCCGCACAGCGCCAGCGACGATCCCACCAGCAGCGCCAGCAAAACGCGTGGCAACCGTATGGTCAGCCAAATCTGGCGCAATCCTTCATCGCCGCCCGGCCAGAGACTCGCCAGCGGCAGACGCATCGCCCCAATGGTGGTCGCCAGTAACGTCATGCCCACCAGCAGTACCGCTACTGCCAGCAGCGTGCGCGAAGCCACCCGACGCATCAGGGCAGTGACTCGGCTTTGGTGCGTAAGTCACGCAGTGCCTGAGGCGTGCGTACGCTAAAGCCTGACAGGGCGATATCGTCAATGATATGGACCTGTTTGTTACGCCCGGCAGGCGTTTGCGCAAGGCCAGGTAGTTTCCACAGGTTCTCTTCCCCGCCCATGCTTTTCACGCCATCCGCCGAGATGACCACCAGATCCGGCTGGCTGGCAATGATCCCTTCCTGAGAAAGGCCGCGATAATTTTCAAAGCCTTGCATCGCATTCGTCAGCCCGGCGGCGCGAATCGCACCGTCTGCCGCAGTTTGTTGACCCGCCACCATCGCCCCCATCCCGCCATGGCTCAGAATAAAGAGCACCCGCTTGTTGAGCGGCTGTTTGGGCAGCGTCGCAATCTCGTCGTCAAGCTGTTTACGCAGCATAGCGCCCTGCTCTTTTTTGCCCAGCGCGTCAGCAATCACATCCACCTTTTTAGCGATCGACGCGAGTGAGTAACCGCCCGGTACCGTCACGACGTTGACATGATTTTCGCTTAGCCTGTCGAGTACCTGCGACGGCTGCACCTGCGCACTGGCGAGCACCAGCGTCGGGCGCAGGGAAAGAATGCCTTCCGCGTTGAGCTGGCGCACATAGCCGACGTTCGGCAGCTTCATCACCTCAGCCGGCCAGGTGCTGGTCGTATCACGCGCCACCAGCGTGTCGCCCGCCCCCAGCGCCCAGGCAATTTCAGTCACATCGCCGCCCAGCGGGATGACGCGTTCGACGGCCTGCGCCATCAATGGCAAGGCCACCAGCAGCATCAGGATTTTTTTCATGCCGCTTTTCCTTTTCCGGTTAACGCATCCACCTGCGCGCGCCATTGCGGTTGTTCAACCGTGCCTTCGCTGCGCTGCCCGTACAGCTGGGCTATCTGCGTGCCGTCGGCGGCGAAGAGTTCCAGGCTGGTGACGTGTCCATCGGCCGTAGGTTTACGGGTAATCCAGCTTTCAGCAATGGCGTCAGCACGCAGATGCAGGGTAAACGCGGTGTTGAAGATGTTGAGCCAGCCTTTCATCGGCATCACTTTTTCCAGTGCGCCGGTGAAAATCTGCGTACACCCCCGGTTGCCGACAAAGATCATGATTTCGTTGCCCTGAGCCACGACGGTATCCAGCAATTGCGGCAGCGCCTCGTTACTCACCAGGCAGGCCAGGTCATTCCCCACCAGGCGAAATGCCTGCTGGCGCGTAATGTTGTTTTTCTTCAGCAAGCCAAAGAATTGATGCACGTCCGTCATCGTCCGCCATGCCCTGTCGAGCGTAGCGGCATCGCTGTCCGTGGCGTAGTGAGGCTTTTCCTCTGGTTTCAGGTTAAGTGGTAGAGATGCGGTCGCAGTGAACGTGGCTAACAGGTCATCCCATGCGCTCCGCACGGTGTTCGCCGTGGCGTACACTTTCAACAGTGCATCGCCCTGCCGGTCAAAGAACTGAATACTCTGGCGTTCACCGGGCGGGCTCTGCTCACGCAGGGCAAAAGCGCTGGCCCATTGGGTAATGAACAGACGCAGGTCAAGGGCACGTGGATTCAGCACCAGGCCGGCGTGTTCACCGATTTTTAGATTCGTGAAGCTGCCGAGCTGTTCGTGGACGGCATAGTCGTTGCGGCAAATACACTTGGTTTCGCCGACGGTTTCAAGGGCGCTCAGGATCGCACGGGCATCGTCGTTGAGACGCACGGCATCATGACCGACACGGGCGAAGGTGAGTTCCGCCTCGCTGATGGCCAGATCGTGGGCGAGATCGCGTGCATATTTTGCAGGCGAATGGGTTTTGAGGGTCTGGTACTGCTGCCAGATGTCCTGAGCGTTTTGCGATGAAACGGTCATATCAGTGCTTCCTTCTTAGGATAAAACCTCCGGCCAGATGACCGGAGGGCAGGTAAAGTCAGACAAAAATCAGAAGTCGACATTAACACCCAACTGCCAGGTGCGGCCTGGCATGGTCGCCAGCGCTTTGTCGTAAGCGTCCTGATTGGTTGAGACCTCCTGCGTTCGGCTGCTGAGGTAATCCCAATATTTACGGTCAGTGATGTTGTACACGCCGCCGTTGATTTTGACGTTTTTTGCCACCTGCCAGTATGCCGTCCAGTCAAGCAGACCGTATCCCGGCACGCGCATGTAATCGTTGCTGGCATCGCCAATTGCACTACCGGTATTGGTATAGGATTCACGGCTGGTTGCGGTTGCCTGCTTACCTTTTACGAAGGTGGCAGTCAGCGCGGTACCATACTGTTTCGCCGGGTCATCCCAGGCCACGCCGACGATCGCTTTCATCGGCGCGACGCTGTCGAGATCGATGTACTTGTCGCCCATATAGCGTGACTTAGACTGGCCCTGGGAATAGCCATATGCCAGAGTGGCGCTTAGCCCATTAACCTCCTCAAACCAGGTACCGAAGTTAAATTTGGTGCTGATTTCACCGCCGTAGATATAGGCTTTGTCGCGGTTTTCTGCCTGATAAATGGTGTAGATGTTAGACGGAACACGAGCGAACTTGTCCGGGTTGTTGGTCCGGGTATAGCGGGTATAGGCGATAAAATTCTTATAACTGTTGTAGAACAGCGAAGTGCGCAGCGTAATCCCTTCTGTCACCTCCCCTTTCAGGCCCCACTCCAGGTTATCGCTGGTCTCCGTTTTCACATCGGTATTGCCGATGAGCGCATATTGCCCCCGCCCGGCGTAGCTGGAACCCAGGTTCCAGGAGCCATAAAGCTGGCTGGCATTCGGGAATTCCGCACCACGGGTATATTGCAGGTAAGTCATCAACCGCGGCGTAATGTCGTACTGGAAGGTCAGGGACGGCAGCACCTGAGTATCAGCATTTTTACCGTACAGCGTGGCGACATCAGACTCATCCAGCACCGTGCTGTTGGTGGTCAGGCTGCTCAGGTTCTCCGGCTTCATTGACTGATGCACCACACGCACGCCGGGAATAATGGCGAAATTGTGGCTATCGAGATCGAAATTGATCTGATCCTGCACGAACGCCCCCAGGGTGTAGCTGCTGGAGTCCGCTTCCGGCTGCATGATCGCGCTGAAGGTGCTCGGCACCGGCGACTGGCTGAACGGACGTTCGGTTTTGCTCATACTGGCATTGAAGCCCGCGCTAAGGTCATGGCGGCCAAAGGTTTTCGCCATCGCGTTCTGGATGCCCCAGGTGTTGGTGTCGTAATTCGAGGCGACGGTTTCAAGCGCCAGCGACGTGCTGTCCGGCATGTACGTCCAGTCGTGGGCTTCGGTGTGCTGATAGAAAACTTTCGTGGACATGCTGTCCAGCCAGTCATTCATCGGCGTCCAGTCATCTTTCAGGCTGATGCCCCAACGGCGGGTCTGGGAAGTCTGCTGCGCTTCACCAATAGTATTACTGCCCGCGCTATCCCAGGCCGCGTAATGGGTATGGTTGGTTTTGTGGTAATAGTCCAGCGTGGTGGTCAGTTTATGCGCATCGGTCGCCTGCCAGATACCGGAGGCCATCAACGCATCAGAGTGCCAGTTTGCCGGCCAGGCGTCGTGAGTATCGCTATTGTTACGGGTCTGCTGACCATCGCGACGACTGTAAACAAAGACGCCACGCAGGGTGTCATCGCCCCCGGCCGCAGTCAGGCCGTTGTGCCAACTGCGATCGGCGGAGTCATAATCGCTCTGGTAGCCGAAGTACGTCTCTTTGCCGGCGTGCAGATAATTGTCTGCCGATTTAGGACGGAATGAAACATTGCCGCCAATGGACGTATTGGCATTATCGATGGCGGTCGCGCCCGCGTGAATATCAACATGGCCGTACATGTACGGGTCGATGTAGTCGCGGCCAATGCCAAAGGAGTTCAGACCTGAACGGCTGACGTAGCTGCGCCCGGTCGCGTCCGGTTGCGGGATGCCGTCAACGTCAATGCCGACACGGTTGCTTTCCAGACCACGGATGTTGTACCCGGTGTAGCCGCCACGGTCAAAACCGCTTTTGCCGTTACCTGAGCCCCCGCTGGCGCCGGTCGCCCCGATCAGCGGTTCATAACGCATGATCGAACCAAAGTCGTTCGCGCCTTTATTTTGCAGGTCCTGAGCACTAACGGAATGATTGCTACCCGCTTTAAGCACGGGAATGGGTGCGGTCACCACCATCTCCTCCGCAGAGTCCTGCTGAGCGTGGGGTGTTGTTGCCTGTGTGGTGACCGTATCTGCCGCCAGGGCGGAAGACTGATACAGTGCTGCGAGCAGTGAAGTCACCAGGACGCTTTTACGGAAAGGTGCCTGGGAAAATTGCGATGTACCCATAGTTTTGCAAGCCTTAGAATTTATTAGTATCCGGCTCACAGGTTGCTTCCAGTCTCTTTTATCGGGGTGGCTTCTGTCAGCACAAGACAGGAGTCGCCACCGCGTATTTTAGGATCGGAATAATAATGATAATAATTATCACTTGCAACAACTTCACAATTTCTTCACTTTTTAGCCCGGCTTTTGTATAACTCAGGCTTACATTACTCCCCTACGGTTAACGCCATGACGACCTCAAAACCTGCTGTTACCATCCATTACTGCTCACAGTGCAACTGGATGCTGCGCGCCACCTGGATGTCACAGGAGCTCCTGCACAGCTTTAGCGCCGATCTCGCGTCGGTCACGCTCATTCCCGGTACCGGGGGTATTTTCGTGATTGATATTAACGGGCATGTTATCTGGGAGCGGAAACAGGATGGCGGTTTCCCGGATGCTGCAGAGTTGAAACGGCGAGTGCGGGACTACTGTTTCCCTGAAAAAGAGCTGGGGCATCTGGAGAAAAAAGAGAAGTAGTCTGCACATTGAAACGTACCGGTGAAGCCGCCCCACCGGTACCTGTCATCAACAACGATTAATCCTGGCTTGCCACACCCAGCGAGGACAAGCTGTCCGGCCAGGCGGGCACACTGGCCCGCACGATATTGCGGCCTGCATGTTTTGCTTCGTACAACGCGTCATCCGCGGCCTGAATCAGCTGACCATAATCCGTATGGCTGCGCTGGTTGTGGCTTGCCACTCCGATACTGACGCTGACAATACCCGCTGGTGCGTTAGCGTGCGGAAGCGCCAGATTCTGTACGCTGGCGCGCAGTTTTTCCGCCACTTCCACCGCCCTGGCAGAGCGCATTTCAGGCAGCAGTGCACAAAACTCTTCTCCGCCATAACGAAACAGCAAATCGGTATGGCGAGGTAGCGCGTTACGCATCGCCGTCGCTACCTGCTTCAAACAGAGATCCCCCTGCTGATGGCCGTAGCGATCGTTATAACGCTTAAAGTGATCGACATCGATCAGTAGCAGCGAGAGCGACTTGTTGTTACGCTTGCTGGTGCGCCACTCTTTATCAATACAAAGGTCAAAGTAGCGGCGGTTGCCCACGCCCGTCAGGCCATCGGACAAGGACTGAGACAACAGCTCGTGTGTCTGCTCACGCAATAACGATTCGCGCCGCACCGCCATGCTGACGTCAACGATCTGAATCAGCCCGTAACGTTCTTTATCCCCCAGCGGCACGATAGTCACTGCCTGACTCAAACGCGCCCCCGGCTGTGCCGGTTCGGCAAACAGCGGGAACGGCGAGCGGTGAAGCGACTGCGACAACAGCGCCGGAAGATTGTGACTAATCGCCTGCTTAAGGGCGACGCCCACGCGATGGTTACGCAGGTCAGGAAAAATTGTGAAGAAATCCTGACCAAGCGCGTCGCTCGCCGGTCGTCCTGTGTGTGTTTCTAACCAAGCGTTCCACAGCGTAATGCGGTAGTTCGCATCCACAACTATCACCCCAAGACTCAGGGCGGAAAATGCATCCAGTAACAGCTTGTCGTTCATAGTTATTATAATCCGTCAGGGACCATACCGGATTCCAGGCGCATGATATAGAGCCTGACTTGTTCGCGTAAATCACGCAGTGCCGACATGTCGAGAATAAAGGCCAGGTAGCCCTCGATCTGCTTACGCTCGAGTGAAAAATCGATGCGTAGCATTAATACTGACGGATCCGCGTCATCATGGCTGGGGTTCAGGATCTGCTCACTGCTGCCGACCCGGAATACCGGTAGTGACCCTTCCAGCTCTTTCTGGAACATGTTTGCTAAGGTTCCCACGCAGGCATTGAGCACGATATTGCCAATTTCGCTCATTGCTTCACGTTCCATCTCACCCAGTTCGTCGGCGGGGATAAGATCGCCGACCATCATACGGACGATCTCAAAACTGGCCCGTTCCGGGAACATCAAAATCGCTTCTGTGGCATACGCCCCTTTATACTGCTGGCTGATGCCGCAGAGCGACAGACCGGCACCCAACTCTTCCGCCGCTTCCGAGCGGGTCGTAATGCGAATAGAGGGCACGGACATACGCACTTCTTCGTTGACGATGCTGCTCATCGCCGCCGCCGCGTGCCCCACCCCGATGTTGAAAATCTCCATCAGGCTGTCCGCTTCGAGTTCACTCATGCTCATTTCATCGATCATACGCTGGACTCCAGTCCGTTGAGCATGGCGTGAATCTCAGCTTCTTTAATCGGCTTGGACAGGAATCCCAGCCCCATCTCTTCAGCCTGCGCCTGGACGGAGTGCTGGACGTTGGCCGTCAACAGTACGATGTGCGTTTGTGGGTAGTTTTGCCGCAAAATGGCCGCCGCAGCCAGCCCACCCATGCCGGGCATATTGACGTCGAGCAGGATCAGGTACGGTTGCTTTTCCGCCGCCATCTCAATGGCCTGTTCGCCTGTTGCCGCCTCAACAATATCCCAGTCCTTGCGCAGGCTCAGCACATACTGGCGGGAGATCATCCGTGATAAGCGGCTGTCATCAACAATGAGGATTTGTTCAGGCATTTTTTAAGTTCTCTGTTCGGGTTCAACGGGCATACAAAGGGCCCGGTACGTTCCCCCGCGCGCAATGCGCTACCATTCTCGCCGGGGTCTGGAAAGTCAGATTCAACGTCAAGCCGTCGCCACAACGCCGGTGTGCGACAGATTTCCGTTAGGTACACAGTTAATCGGCACACAAACGCATTTAATTAGCCCTTAAGTGTAATTTGATGAACAACGGCTGCCGAAGGCGGCATAACCCGATGATTACAGGGCGCGACCGGGGGTTTATCAGAGGAAAAGAGGGCACAGAAGGAAGGCCATCTGGGCTGGCATGTCGAAAATAGTGGCGTGGGGGTGCATGAGAGGGGGTAAAAGAAAAGAAGCTGCGAGGGGGTCGCAGCTTCGGTTTAACCGTTATTTTTTCACCGGCTCGGGTTTTTTATCACCGGATTCCGGGGCATTACGTGGGTCATCTTTTTCAATCTGCATTCTATTGACCTCCTGTTGTAACCAAATATAAAAATTTGCAGCTTTATATCCAGCGAGCCAGTGACCCTCCGCGTTATTTTAACGCATACCTGGAGGGCACCAGTTCGCTTATATATTAGTCGTGTCAAAAATAATTATGCATTGGCTGATTAAGCCGATGCGCACTATTTTTTGCCACCACTTTGGCTACTCTGACCGCCTTTCTTACCGGCTTCGGACGCGCGCTGCGGGTCATTTTTAAAGTTCCCGCCGCTGTGTTGCCCGCCTTTTTTACCCGCTTCAGATGCTTTTTCCCGGTCTTCTGCGAAATTACCGGAACCGCCTCTATGCTCTGCCATAATATGTCTCCCGTTCATGTTATTAAATAACCGATACGAAAATATTATATCGATCGCATACAAGAATTAACCTTAGCTGGCATAACCAAATAGTCAAAGCGGAACGGCGATAATAAGCGGAACGCAAACAGAGTGTTAGCCATTAATATTACAGGCAATATTATGGATATAAAAAAACGGAGCATTTCTGCTCCGTTTCGGATATTCCCTGGGGTCACGCCGAATGATTAATAGAAGCCCATCGCTGACCCGCTATAACTGACCAGCAGGTTCTTGATTTGTTGGTACTGGCTGAGGGCCATTTTGTGCGTTTCACGGCCGACGCCGGAATTTTTGTAGCCGCCAAACGCAGCGTGTGCCGGGTAAAGATGGTAACAGTTGGTCCATACGCGACCGGCTTTGATGCCGCGCCCCATGCGCCATGCGCGGTTAATGTCCAGCGTCCAGAGGCCCGCCCCGAGGCCATATTCAGTGTCGTTCGCCAGTTTCAACGCCTCGGCTTCATCTTTGAAAGTGGTAATACCGATAACCGGCCCAAAGATCTCCTCCTGGAAGCAACGCATCTGGTTGTGGCCCTTAATCAGCGTGGGCTGAATATAGAAGCCATTACCCAGCGCATCGCCGTGCGCCACGTGGGCGCCGCCGGTAATAATTTCACCGCCCTCTTCACGCGCGATATCAATGTAAGAGAGAATTTTGTCGTACTGCTCGCGGGAAGCCTGCGCCCCGATCATGGTATCGGTATCAAAGGGGTCACCTTTGCGGATATTTTCCATCCGCGCCAGCACCTTTTCCACGAACTGCGGATAGATGGATTCCTGCACCAGCACGCGAGACGGACAGGTACAGACTTCACCCTGGTTGAAGAAGCCCAGCACGACCCCCTCAATCGCTTTGTCCACATAGCCTTCATCACCGTTCAGCACATCTTCGAAATAGATGTTTGGGGATTTGCCACCCAGTTCAACGGTGCTGGGGATGATGTTTTCCGCTGCACAGGAGAGGATATGGCGGCCAATCGACGTGGAGCCGGTAAAGGCGATTTTCTCAATGCGTTTGCTGCGTGCCAGTGGCTCGCCGGCTTCGGTGCCGAAGCCGTGTACCACGTTCAACACGCCTTTCGGCAGCAGATCGCCAATCAGTTCCATTAGCACACAAATGCCCAGCGGCGTCTGCTCGGCCGGTTTCAGGACCACGCAGTTACCGGCAGCCAGCGCCGGGGCTAGCTTCCAGGCCGCCATCAGCAGCGGGAAGTTCCAGGGAATAATCTGCCCGACCACCCCCAGCGGTTCGTAAATGTGATAGGCCACGGTGGTGCTGTCGATCTCTGCCGCCGTTCCTTCCTGCGCACGGATACACCCGGCGAAATAACGGAAGTGATCCACCGCCAGCGGCAGATCCGCATTGAGCGTTTCGCGAATCGGTTTGCCATTATCCCAGGTTTCGGTGAGCGCCAACAGTTCAAGGTTTTGCTCAATACGGTCGGCAATAGCCAGCAACACATTGCCCCGCTCCTGCGCGCTGGTTTTTCCCCAGGCATCGGCGGCGGCATGTGCGGCATCGAGGGCTTTTTCAATGTCTTCTGCGCCCGAACGTGGGAACTCTGCAATAACCTGCCCGGTCACCGGCGAGGTATTGGAGAACCAGCGTCCTTCTACTGGGTCGACAAACTCGCCGCCAATGTAGTTGCCATAACGATTTTTAAAGGAGACTTTCGCGCCGGCAAGGCCAGGGTGTACATATTTCATAAGATGTTCCTCTCTTTATTATGGGTACAGGTGAGGCTCGTAGCGTGTGGGTACGGGTGTATATAAGCAGTTCTTATGCCAAAAAAAGAAATGAACAGAGAATTTTTATAAATCGTTTATTTTCAATACGTTAATGAGATACTGCAGGATTGCATCTGCCAGGTGAGGCGATAACAGAAACGATTCTCTTCGTGAACTGTGTTGTGTGTCGCTACATGTGCGACACCAATATGCTACACATTTGTAACATTTCAGTTTATGGAGTGAGCCATGCCACAACGCCCACTGTCTTCGGCCCTTATCCAGCACAACGTCGGATTACCCTGTCAACTGGAAGACTCCTGGCAGCGCAGCCTGAACTATGGACTGACACGCGATGATGACACTCAACCCTGGGTGGCCACGTCGCTGTTGAAAGATGCCCGGGCGGAAAATGCCTGGATTAGCCAACTGGTGGCCCCTCTGCTCTCGCGCCTGCGGCCGGATCTTGCCAGCCACCCCGCGATTATGGTGATGTCAGATGCCGCCGGGCTGGTTCTGGAAACGCACGGTAATTCGGACTTCCTGCATAAAGCGCAACGCTATGCCCTCGCCCCTGGAAACCTGTGGGGGGAGCATGCGCGGGGGACGAATGCCATTGGTACGGCGCTGGCCCTGCAACGCCATTGTGAAGTTTCCGGCGGCGAACACTACCTCAGCCGAAATGCCGGGCTGTTTTGCTCTGCTTCACCGGTGTTCCGCCCGGACGGCAAAATTGCAGGGGTATTGGATATCTCCACGCCTGCACACCTTCCTCGCCACGATGCAGCGGCTTTTATTCGCCGCGCCGTCTGCGAAATTGAGCATGCCTGGACCTCCAGCGCAGTGGGTGCCCGACGCTGGTTATTAAGTCTGCATCAGGATGCAAATGTACTGAACACTGCCCACGAACTGCTGCTTATCTTTGAAGATGACACCCTGCTTGGCGCAAACAAACTGGCGATGGATGCCTTTTCATTAACGGCGGGACACTTTGGCGCGACAGATCTCCATGCGCTGTTTCCTGGCGCCACGCTGCAAGCCGGGCAAATGACCCTCGATGCCGCGAACCGTCAGCGCTATTTTGTGCGCCAGACGCCCCCAGAGCGCCGCTACAGCGGTCGTGGTATCGCGCCGCCTGCCGGCGTGTCACCCGAAAAAGAGAAAGCGTTGCGAATACTCAATGCCGGGATTTCCCTGTGCATTACCGGTGAAACAGGCTGTGGGAAGGAGCACCTTGCCCGTGAACTTTATGGCAAGAGCCAGTGGCACAAGGGCAATTTCGTCGCCATTAACTGTGCGGCGTTACCGGAAAATCTGATTGAGTCCGAACTGTTCGGCTACGTTCCCGGCGCCTTCACCGGGGCCAATCCGAAAGGGTATATCGGCAAGTGCCGTGAAGCCGACGGCGGGATTCTGTTCCTGGATGAAATTGGCGACATGCCGCTCAGCCTGCAAACGCGTTTGCTACGGGTTCTCCAGGAGAAGAAGGTCACTCCGCTCGGTTCAAACACCACCTGGAACGTTAATTTTGCGCTGGTGTGCGCCACCCATCAGGATCTGGCAGCGAGGGTGCAATCCGGCGCTTTTCGTGAAGACCTGCTTTATCGCATACAGGAGTTTCAGCACCGAATCCCGCCGCTCCGGGAGTGGCCGCATATCGCCAGCTTTATTCGGACATTATGGCGTGAACTGGGTGCAGCCACGCGCGGGTTGGTTCTGACGGACGAGGCGGTATCCGCACTGGCCCGACGCCCCTGGCCGGGTAATGTGCGGCAGTTGATAAGCCAGCTGCGGGTACTCATGGCGCTGGCAGATGATGGATGTCATATCCTACCCGGAGATTTGCCCGGCGAGCCTTTGCCCTCCAGCCCGCCGGTCATCGTCCCCGCCGCGCCCGTGGAAGAAAAGGCCATCCAGGAGGCGCTGGGAAATATGAGTCTTGCGGCGAAAAAACTGGGCATTTCACGCAGTACCTTGTATCGCCGTCTGGAAAAACGGCAGACGGCGGGTTGAAGTTACGGTGTCACGGGAAGATCATCCAGCCAGTGTCCCACGACCTGGCGCGCTGCGCTGGAGAGTTTGGCGCTGTAACGGGTCGCCTCTTCGCGTAGGGTGCGCGGATCGATGCCTGCCTGGCTCAATTCACTGGCGTGGCCCACCAGCCAGCTTTCCAGGGCGGAAGCGGTCACTTCCAGATGGAACTGGAAACCCAGCGCGTAATTGTCGACGCTGAACGCCTGGTTTTCACAGACGTCGCTACTGGCAAGCAGGATTGCACTCTGCGGGATCTCAAACTGGTCACCGTGCCAGTGCAGCACCGGAAGATTATCGAGCGGCGCAAAGTACGCCGGTGCGCCAGTGTGCAGGGTAATGGGCGCATAACCTATCTCTTTTTTGCTCATCGCGCTGACACGGGCACCCAGGGCTGTGGCAATCATTTGTGCGCCAAGACAGATGCCCAGCACCGGTTTTTTGGCCGCTAAACGCTCGCGAATAATGCGCAGTTCTGTCTCCAGGAAGGGGTAGAGATGCTGTTCGTAAACGCCGACAGGCCCACCCAGGACGATCAGCAGATCGTCCTTCAGTGCATCAAAGGATGCGAGGGACTGGACGGGAGTATCAATACAGCGCCAGCGGTACCCCTTAGCCAGCAAGGTCTCGCTCAGAGAGTCCAAATCTTCAAAAGGAACATGTCGAAATACAACGGCAGTCTTCATAGCAGAGATCCATCCTTTATCGTAAGCGAAAATCATCAAGCTCTGTATTCAGCATACCCAAAAATACCAGGCTAAGGATTTACTTATGTGCGCAGATGCGATCGCGATGCGCGATTTTTACGTTACATGATACTTCATGACCACGTGTGGCATTTACCGCAGGCAATTGCGCCGTCTTATTGTTCCGAATTTACTGTCTGAATTCCTGCCCTGAGCTCGTCAAAGATCCTGAGTGTCTATACTGAACCTCTGTAATCACATATCGGGGAGGTAGAATGGCTTATCTGTTACAACTGAACATTATTTCGGTATTAATGTCGCCCACATTTTGGATCAATCTGGCGATTGTATTTTTCATCACCATCATCACGTATTGGGTGACGAACCGCTTGCTGACGCTGCTTTATAAGACCATTCATCGTGCGGGTAAAAATAATGCCAGAATTGAGCGACTGGGTTCAGTTGCGTTTGATATGCTGAAAAAAACCAGTAAGCTCCTTATGTTATTTGCTGCTTTTCTTTTCAGTCTGCGTTTTGTCGCGTTGCCTGAGCGCCTGTTTTCCACCATCTCCCACGCCTGGTTTGTGGTCTTCGCCATTCAAATGGCTATTTGGCTCGATCAGGGTGTGCAGTCCTGGATGCGTCATTTACTTTATTCGCCAGGCACCAGTAAAAACCCGGTAACGCTGGTCATACTGGGCATGATATTACGCACTTTCGTCTGGGCAATTATGCTGCTCTCGGTGCTGGCTAATGCGGGTGTGGATATTACCGCCCTGATCGCCAGTCTCGGTGTTGGGGGTATCGCCATCGCGCTTGCCGTCCAGACCGTGCTGAGCGATGTGTTTGCCTCGCTCTCAATTGGTTTTGATAAGCCTTTCGAGATTGGCGATTTTGTGGTCTTTAATGACGTGGCGGGGACCATTGAGCATATTGGCCTGAAAACCACCCGTATCCGTAGCCTCAGTGGTGAGCAAATTGTGTGTGCTAACGCGCAGTTATTGCAACAGACCATTCATAACTATAAGCGTATGCAGACACGCCGCATTGTGTTTACTTTCGGCGTCTCGATAACCACCCCACCGGAGAAATTACGCATTATTGGCGATCTGGTGAAAAAAATCGTTACGGAAGTCGGCGAAACAAAATTCGATCGCGCGCATTTACTGGACTTCAATAAAGACCGGTTAACCTATGAGGTTGTCCATATCGTTAATACCGCCGATTACAATAAATATATGGATGTGCAGCAGGAAATTAATATCCGCATTATTGAAAGCCTTGCAGAGCAGGATATTGAGTTGGCCCTGCCTTCGCTGATCGTGCGCTCTCCGCTGAGAGTGACGCCCGAGTCCGGGGCATTACGCTCGGCCAGCAATTTCTAAAGGTGAGAAGATGTGGTGGCTGATGGGGGCCACCACCCTTCACGTCGCGAACCTGATTAAACTTTTCGCCTGTAAACCTCGTCAGTTGTCATAGCTCAGGGTGACAGCGGTAATTTTACCGGCCGCAATATCAAAAGAGAGGCGTTTTTTACCCAACAGGTAAAACAGCCATTCACCGTCATCGTTCTGCTGATGCTGACCTTCACCGTAACGCTTTTTAATGTCCTCAACCGACATGCCGATAAAGGCCCCACGATGCGTTTTCATGGCTGTTGATGAGAAGGTAATCTGCGCGACGATATAATCATCAACGTCGCGGTCTGCTTTATCCCACCAGAGATTCGACGTATAGAGATCCCACCCTTCATAATGATGCTGATAGAACTTATAGCTTTCATCATCAAAAACCACGTCGCCAACAAAGTTATCACTCAGAGACGGTCCCAGGCGCGACTGTACGTCTTCATCCCACTTATCTCCCAGTGCAATGGACTGGCCGTTAATGCTGAGTGAAAAATCGGCTTTACTGAGAGGCATTACCGACGTTGGATATGCGTTGTTCGCCGAAGCCGGGGCCAGGGCGGCAAAAAAAGAGAGCCCGGCAAATACCATGGCCGAGGCGACGGTACGTGTGTTCATTGCATTCATAATGTTTTCGTCATTCAGTCCCGTGAAGCGATGACAACCTGCTGCAAACAGTCCGGTTGTTTGACGGCAAAAGCAAACGAAACGCTTTGCCCGTTTGCATCTGCCACGGAGGTATAGCTTGTCGTCTCATTTTCCGAATGACCATGCGGCACATCGGTCAATGTTAGTTGAGGAAAGTGTGTCTTTATAGTGGGCAGCGTAACGCACTGCCCTTGCCAGGTGAAGCGCATGAAGGGAGCGTGATCGTTTAAGCTTTTACTTAGCCGGATATCGATATCATTCAGTTGCCCCCCCTTCTCAAGAAATACCGGTTTCGCCGTGTAGAATTGGGTGTATTCATTCTGTTCTACCGGAGAAAGGGTCAGCGGGAATTGCGCCGTGTTAGCGACAGTGAGATCACGCAACGCAGGGCGAATATGATTAATAAATCCCCATAAATCCCCGGACGGGATTTTTGCTTGCGCAGCGCCACTCGCCATCATCAGTGTCATCAAAATCAGCGCTGGCGCGGGTAAAGCATATAAATTCTGGCGTGTATCTCTCATGGATTTATTCATCTTCAACGTCCAATACGCTTACACTGTAGCATGTGCATCACCCCCAAGAGCGCGGTGTAACATTATTATTCGCATAACTTCACGCCATACTTTATTCTTTTTTGGTTAACGAACTTGCGTATTTTGAAGGGAAATTCTGTGGCAAAAATTCTGTTAATGATTCTCATGGTACTTGTGCTTTTTTTGGGAGCATATACCTTCTTTGACCTCATTAATTCGCTGTGGTTGGTGCTCAGATACGAGCAGCTCAATATTTATTCAACAGGGGCGCTTTTAGGCAAAGTGGCCTTTTTCGCCTGTACGCTGGCAGCGTTTTTCTTATTTTTCCGCCTGTTCAAACGTCAACGCTGATGCGCATTGCAGGGCTCATTTCTTCGATTTGCAAGGCAGAATATCAGCCATCGCCGCCACAATGAGTGTGGACGCACGCTGTTTTTTTTGTTCAGCGTTAAGGTGTTCGAAATAGGGATAGAGCATTTCATACCGGGAATTGGGCAGAACCTGCCTGGACTCACACCACGCCGAACCTTCCGTGCTATCCAATACGCCCAGCAGATAAAGGGTAGCTTTAATGCGTTCACGCTCATTCGTTTTTGATAACCAGGCGTTGGCGAAGCGTTCAGCACTTAAGTTGAAATCATGCCCTGTCAGGAGCTCAGGATCGCGCGGGAATACACGGGTGTCGTCGTACGGTAATGCCTTCGCACTCGGGTATTCGAAGGTTTCGGCCTGCGCCGTATATACCGTGCAGATCGAGAGAAAAAGAGTGACCAGCGTTGAGAGTTTTTTCATCACATATCCTTAAAGACGAATGAGGCGGCGGCCCGTTGCGATACCAGGCGTCATTTCGTGCGCGGGAACAAGCCAATGAAGCTACGTTCAGCGCCCTAAGGTTAATGCGCCACGCAGCACCCTGCAATGCAAGGGGGAAAGCGGCAAGGTAAATTGTCTGTAAGCGCGCAAAATGCCACATCCAACACGCTACGCTTCGCAAATTCGACTAAGGTTTTCACAAGGTTGGCTATAGCGGCCCCGCTTTTACCTGCTAAGGAGAACACTTGATGACCAGACCTTATTTGCGCCGTCAGCGCACGCTATATCTTGCAATGCACCTCGCACTGGGTGGTGCCCTGCTTTCTCTCCTCCCCTCGGCCTTCGCCGCAGAACAACAAAACATTAAGCCGTCACCGGACATTTTGCTGGGGCCGCTCTTTAGTGATGTGCAAAGCGCTAAACTCTTTCCCGATCAAAAAACCTTTGCTGATGCCGTGCCCAAAGGCGATCCGCTGATGATCCTTGCGGATTACCGGATGCAACGGAATCAAACCAGCTTTGATTTGCGCCATTTTGTTAACGTCAATTTCGACTTACCCAAAGAAGGCGAGAAGTATGTGCCGCCCGAAGGGCAAAACCTGCGTGAACATATTGATGGCCTGTGGACCGTTTTGACCCGTACCACCGATCACGCCAGCAAATGGGATTCACTTCTGCCGCTGCCGCAACCGTATGTGGTGCCCGGCGGGCGTTTTCGTGAGGTCTACTACTGGGATAGCTACTTCACCATGCTCGGCCTGGCTGAAAGCGGCCACTGGGACAAAATCGAAGACATGGTGGCGAACTTCGCCTATGAAATCGACAGTTGGGGACATATTCCCAATGGTAACCGCAGCTATTATCTGAGCCGTTCTCAGCCGCCGTTCTTTGCCTTTATGGTGGAATTGCTGGCCAGTAAAAAAGGCGATGAGGTGCTGAAAACCTATTTGCCGCAACTGGAAAAAGAGTATCAGTACTGGATGGAAGGGGCGGATAGCCTGCAGAATGGCGAAGCGAATAAGCGGGTCGTCAAACTGGAAGACGGTTCAGTGCTGAACCGATACTGGGATGATAAAGATACTCCGCGCCCGGAATCCTGGCTGGATGACGTCACCACGGCGAAAAACAATCCTAATCGCCCTGCGACCGAAATTTATCGCGATCTGCGCTCTGCCGCCGCATCGGGCTGGGACTTCAGTTCACGCTGGATGGATGACCCGAATCAATTGGGTTCGATTCGCACCACCAGCATCGTGCCGGTCGACTTGAATGCGCTGATGTTCAAACTGGAGAAAATGATTGCTCGCGCAAGCCAGGCGTCGGGTGACAGCGCCAAAGCCAGCAAGTTTGAAGCGCTTGCCAGCGCACGGCAGAAAGGGATGGAAGCCAACCTGTGGAATGATAAAGACGGCTGGTATGCCGATTACGACCTGAAGACCAGGAAGGTGCGTAATCAGCTGACCGCTGCGGCCCTCTTCCCGCTGTATGTGAACGCCGCCGCCAAAGACCGTGCAGACAAGGTGGCCACCGCTACGCAGGCCCGTTTGCTGAAGCAGGGGGGAATTTCTACCACCACCGTGAACAGCGGTCAGCAATGGGATGCGCCAAACGGCTGGGCGCCGCTCCAGTGGGTCGCCACCGCCGGGTTGCAGAATTACAATCACAAGAAACTGGCGATGGATGTGACCTGGCGCTTCCTTTCTAACGTTCAACACACTTATGACCGCGAGAAGAAGCTGGTGGAGAAATATGATGTCAGTACCACCGGAACCGGCGGTGGCGGTGGCGAATATCCGTTGCAGGATGGTTTTGGCTGGACGAACGGCGTCACTCTGATGATGCTCGATTTAGTCTGCCCGAAAGAAAACCCTTGTGACAGCCTGCCTGCCACCCAGCCCGTTACCGACGCGGCAACCACGCAACAACCCGCAGCACAGAAAGTGGCGCAGTAAAGAAAGCAAAACCCGGCAGATTTGCATCTGCCGGGTTTATTCTCAAAAGGGTTTGAGGCGGGAAATAACTCAGTCCCGGCGAATCATCCTGAATACGGCCAGCACCACAATCGCACCTACCACTGCTACAGCGAAACTACGGATATCGAAGCCTGTAACATCGCCGCCCATGCCAAACATCGTGGCCAGCCAGCCACCGACGACCGCACCGACTATCCCCAGAATAGACGTTAAAATAAAGCCGCCGCCATCTCGTCCCGGCATGATGAACTTAGCTATAATTCCGGCGATGAGGCCAAATACAATCCACGCGATGATGCCCATTTTGCTCTCTCCTGCTCAAACGTCATACAACTGCGTCGACCACCATGGCGACGCGTTGCGTTAAGTATAGGCTATAGAGCGAAAACTGATTTCTTCTCACGGACTTAATCGAAACTTTTGTAAAAATAATTTCGCTTTTGTCTGAAGTAATTTCGGCAAATGCCGATAGACAATCCAGACGGTCTGTCAGTTACCAAGGAGCCTTTCGGCGTGAGTAAGTACAGTGAGCAGTTCCTGAAAAATAACCCCTTAGCGGTGCTTGGTGTGATTCGCGACCTGCAGAAGCATCAGGTCCCGGTGCGTATCACCTGGGCAAGTGGTCAGTTCATCAGTAAGATTCTCGACGTGAGCCCTGATGCCCTGATCATGGACTTTGGCAGTCAGGAGTTTGAAAATACGTCCGTCCAGCGCGCCGATAAGGTGACAGTGTCTGCCGAAACCCAGGGGGCGAAGGTGGAATTTACGCTGCCAAAGCTTGAGAGTGGTATCTGGCAGTCCCTGCCCGCTTTCATTACGCCGCTGCCCGACTCACTGTTCTTCATTCAACGCCGCGAGTATTTCCGCATCAATGCGCCGCTGCACCCGGCCTATTTTTGTAAAGCATTATTGCCTAACAAAGCCGAACTCCGTTTTCGTCTCTTCGATCTCTCGCTGGGTGGCATGGGCGCACTGCTGGATGGCGTATTACCCGAAGGGTTACAGGCGGGGATGCGTTTTTCGCAGATTGAACTGGACATGGCGTCCTGGGGGCAGTTCTATTTTGATGCTCAGCTGATCGCGATTGGCGAACGTAAGGTGGTGGATGGCAAGAATGAGACCATTACCACGCCCCGACTGAGTTTCCGTTTCCTGAACGTCAGCCCGGGCGTCGAACGCGAACTCCAGCGCATTATCTTTTCGCTGGAGCGCGAGGCGCGCGAACGCGCCAGTCGGGTGCGATAATCACATCGCATCCATCGCTTTTTGTACTTTCCAGATATAGCGCGGCGCCTGAGGCGCAGGGTGGTTATCCACGATGTGTTCGAAGAATTCGTTCGCGCTCAAATCATTGATCTCATTGATGGCCTTTTTCCTGTCTGACGAAAACGTTCTGAGCAACGCCCCCGCGCCGTTGACGTAAGAGACCACCAGGGCATACTGCATCACCTCGGGATTTTTGATTCCGGCAAGCGGGCCGTGTTCCAGAATACTCAGATAAGCGGCACCCATCGAAATATTACGCTCCGGATTTTTCAGCTCACTGGTGGTCGGCTCCCCTTTCCAGCCCATGCGCTGATACACTTCACGTCCGGCCGTGGAGGCCTTCAGTTGCATTAAGCCAACAGCGTTAGATTTACTCACCAGCGTCGGATTACCGCCGGACTCAACGGCAATCATGGCCGTAATCAGTCGTGGGCTTACCCCCCAGGCAGCGCCTGCTTTTTGACTGATGGGCATCCACTGCATCGCCCGTTTTACCGGCACTTCCGGATTCCAGTCCGGGTTACGGTAATCTTGTTTTGAGCTACAGCCCGCCAGCAATACCACTAAAAAAGCAAACCATCTTAATTTCACACGCAATCCTTCTATGGTGAACGCATCTCTACGGATGACAACGAACAAGGTTAGCGGCATGATAACCGTTTCCGATCAGATGTCAGCAAGGAATTGCCATGTCCAGGTTTCATTTGGTAGCCCCCTCCGGCTATTGCATTAATCAGTCTGCCGCAGCACTTGGGGTTCAACGACTGGAGGCAATGGGACACCAGGTGGACAATCGCCAGGTGATCGCCCGCCGGGACCAGCGCTTTGCCGGATCTGACGCGGAGCGCGTACACGACCTGAATGCGCTTATTGAACTAGACGAGGCCGATGTCATTGTCCTGCCCGTCCGTGGCGGCTATGGGGCCAGTCGCTTGCTTGAGCAGGTCGACTGGCAGGGGCTGATTGCCCGTCAGCGCTCTCACCCGCTTCTCATTTGTGGTCACAGCGATTTCACCGCCTTTCAGTTAGGCTTACTGTCGCTTGGTAACGTCATTACCTTTAGCGGCCCGATGCTGGCGGGTAATTTTGGCGCTCCGACGCTGAATGACTTCACGCTGGATCATTTCTGGCGAGCACTGCGCAATGAAACCTTCACCGTCGAGTGGAACGGTCAGGGGCCGCGCTGCCAGGCTGAGGGTACCCTGTGGGGGGGAAATCTGGCGATGCTTAACTCACTGCTGGGTACGCCCTGGTTCCCGACCATCGATGGCGGCATCCTGGTGGTGGAAGACATCAACGAACATCCTTTCCGGGTAGAACGCATGCTGTTGCAACTGCTGCATAGTGGAGTGCTCGCTCGCCAGAATGCCTTAATTCTGGGGAGTTTCAGTGGTTCTGAACCGAATGACTACGATGCAGGCTACACTTTAATGACCATGGTGGACTACCTGAGAAGCCGATTGACCATCCCGGTGTTAACGGGACTGGCGTTTGGCCACGAACAGCAAACGGTCACTCTGCCATTGGGTGCGCAGGCAGTGCTGCGTCATGATGAATATGCGCAACTGACGCTGAGCGGGCATCCTGTGCTGTCGGCATAAAAAAATTATTCATCTGGCTTATTAATTCAACTTTTCTGCCGTTAATATAAAGGGGTTTTGCAACCCGCGCCCTGCTGTGCGTCAGACGCACCCGGGGGGCGGGAATTATAGAGAATGACGTCGAGAGGAGAAGCACGACATTGGACGCTGAGGCGGTAATTAGTCTGTTTATTTTGGGTTCAGTACTTGTAACCTGCAGTATTTTATTAAGTTCGTTTTCTTCCCGTCTCGGTATTCCTATCCTGGTTATCTTCCTTGCCATTGGTATGCTGGCAGGTATTGATGGTATCGGCGGTATTCCGTTCGACAATTATCCCTTCGCGTACATGGTCAGTAACCTGGCGCTGGCGGTGATCCTGCTGGATGGCGGCATGCGCACGCAGGCCAGCTCCTTTCGGGTTGCGCTCGGACCGGCGTTGTCGCTGGCGACGATCGGCGTGCTTATCACCTCCGGCCTGACCGGCATGATGGCGGCCTGGCTATTTCATCTCGACTTAATTGAAGGGCTGCTGATTGGGGCGATTGTTGGCTCCACGGATGCGGCGGCAGTGTTCTCGCTGCTCGGCGGCAAAGGACTTAACGAACGCGTCGGGGCCACCCTTGAGATAGAGTCCGGTAGCAACGATCCGATGGCCGTCTTCTTGACCATCACCCTGATTGAAATGATTCAACAGCATAATCTGGGATTAAGCTGGACGTTTGCGCTACACATCGTGCAGGAGTTTGGCCTCGGGATACTGGTCGGACTGGGCGGTGGTTATCTGCTCCTGCAAATGATAAACCGTATCGACCTGCCCGCCGGGCTCTACCCCTTACTGGCGTTGAGCGGCGGTATCCTGGTGTTTGCTGTCACCACCGCCATTGAAGGTAGCGGTATCCTGGCGGTCTACCTGTGCGGTTTTGTGCTGGGCAACCGTCCGATTCGCAACCGCTTTGCCATTCAGCAAAATTTCGACGGTCTGGCCTGGCTGGCGCAAATTGGCATGTTCCTGGTGCTGGGTCTGCTGGTCACACCGTCCGATCTGCTGCCGATTGCTATCCCGGCGCTGATCCTCTCCGCATGGATGATTTTTGTCGCCCGACCGTTGTCGGTTTTCGCCGGACTGTTGCCCTTCCGCGGTTTCAATTTGCGTGAGCGTATTTTCATCAGTTGGGTGGGGCTGCGCGGCGCGGTGCCGATCATTCTTGCGGTTTTCCCGATGATGGCCGGGCTCGATCATGCTCGCCTGTTCTTTAACCTCGCCTTCTTCGTGGTGCTGGTTTCTCTGTTGTTCCAGGGAACGTCCCTCTCCTGGGCGGCAAAAAAGGCGAAGGTGGTGGTGCCTCCGGTGGGGATGCCCGTCTCCCGTTTGGGGCTGGATATTCACCCGGAAAACCCGTGGGAGCAGTTTGTATACCAGCTCAGCGCCGATAAATGGTGTGTAGGTGCGGCGCTGCGTGATTTACATATGCCCGCAGAGACACGCATTGCGGCGCTGTTTCGTGACAATGTGCTGTTGCACCCCAGCGGCAGCACCCGTCTGCGTGAAGGGGACGTACTCTGCGTGATTGGCCGCGAGCGCGACCTGCCAGCGCTCGGTAAGCTCTTTAGCCAGACGCCGCCTGTCGCACTGGATCAGCGTTTCTTCGGTGATTTTATTCTTGAGGCTAACGCTAAATTTGCCGATGTCGCACTGATTTACGGACTGGAAGAGGGGCTGGAGTATCGCGACAAGCAGCAAACGCTCGGCGAGATTGTTCAGCAACTGCTGGGGGCGGCCCCGGTAGTGGGCGACCAGGTAGAATTTGCCGGTATGGTCTGGACGGTGGCTGAAAAAGCGGAGAACGCCGTATCGAAGGTTGGGGTGCGGGTCGCGGAGGAAGAGGCGGAATAACCACCTCACGTTAGGTTACAGTGTCACAACAGGCACGCGGGGGGCCAGAGCGCACATGAGCTCATAGCCCACCGTGCCTGCCGAAGCAGCAACTTCGTCAATCTTCACTTCATTTCCCCACAATTCCACAGGGGTTCCGATACCCGCTTGCGGACAGGGCGTTAAGTCTACCGCCAGCATGTCCATGGAGATGGCTCCCACCGTACCGGTTCGAACCCCATCCACCAGCACTGGCGTTCCGTTCGCGGCAAGGCGCGGATAACCGTCTGCGTAGCCGCAGGCGACAATTCCGATGCGCTGCTCACCGCGGGCAGAATAACGACTTCCGTAACCGACGCTGTCTCCGGCCTGTAAGGTCTGTACACCGATTATCTGGCTGGACAGGGTCATGACCGGGCGAATGCCACTGTTGGCGACATCCTGCCACTGCCCTGAAGGTGACGCACCGTAAAGCACGATGCCGGGCCGTACCCAGTCCGCATGGACTTCCGGGAGCCAGAGTGTGGCGGCTGAATTAGAGAAAGAACATGCACACTCCAGCCCTTCTGTTGCGCGGGCAATCCGTTCTTTCGCCTCGGTGATGCCATCAGGCAGTTCGGCGTTGGCGAAATGGGCCATTAAGGTAATGTCACCCACATTCTTTAGCTCACGAAGCTGACGCCAGATGCTCTGCACCCGCTCAGGCTGAAAGCCCAGCCGGTTCATGCCGCTGTTCATCTTGAGGTAAACATCCAGCGGCGCATGAAGCTGCGCATCCTGCAAAACTTTGAGTTGCCAGTTACTGTGAATACTGGTGGTGAGCCGGTATTTATCAAACAGCGGCAGTTCATCGGCATGGAAAAAGCCTTCAAGCATCAGGATGGGGCCTTTCCACCCGCGTTCTCGCAGCAGTATGGCCTCTTCAAGGTTTAACAGTGCAAAACCATCCGTGCCTTCCAGCGCCCGCCAGATCCGGTCAATGCCGTGACCGTAAGCATTGGCTTTTACCACCGACCAGATGCGCGACGTGGGTGCCGCACGGCGAACTGTCAGCAAATTGTGGCGCAATGCCTGCAAATCGATCGCGGCCTGTACGGGACGTGACATGCGTTCTCCTTGTTTCAGTTGTGCGCGCCGTGTAACTGCTGCTCATGGCGCCCGGGCGTGAAACCCGGTAGGTATCGGGCCACGCTTAAATCCTCCCACGGAATCGCCGGCGTTCGCCCTGAGATCAGGTCGCTGAGCAATTGCCCTGAACCACAAGCCATTGTCCAGCCGAGGGTGCCATGACCCGTGTTCAACCACAGATTCTTAAACGGCGAACGGCCAACAATAGGCGTACCGTCCGGGGTCATTGGGCGCAGCCCGGTCCAGAATGTGGCCTGTTCAACATGACCGCCTTGCGGGAACAGATCTTTTACCACCATTTCCAGCGTTGCGCGCCGGGGTTCTCGTAACAGGGTGTTAAAGCCAACAATCTCCGCCATGCCCCCGACACGGATGCGTTTATCGAAGCGGGTGATGGCAATTTTGTAGGTTTCATCGAGGATAGTTGAAACAGGCGCCCCCGCCTCATCCGCAATGGGTAGAGTGAGCGAATACCCTTTCAAAGGGTAAACAGGAATATCGACAATGCCGTTGAGCATGGCGGTCGAATAAGAGCCAAAAGCCATCACATAGGCATCTGCTTTGATGACCTCATCCCCACACTTCACACCGTAGATTTGCCCGCTCTCATACAGCAGGCGATCGACCGGAGTGTTAAAGCGGAACGTGACCCCTTCTCGCGCCACCATGTCAGCCAGGTTCTGCGTGAACAGCTGGCAGTCGCCGGTTTCGTCATTGGGTAAACGCAAGCCACCGCTGAGCTTATGAGAGACCGAAGCCAGCGCCGGTTCGACCTCAGCCAGACGGGCTGACTCCAGAAGCTGGTAAGGGACGCCCGCCTCTTCAAGCACGGCGATATCGCGGGTCGCATTTTCGTACTGTTCGGCGGTTCGGAAGAGTTGTAACGTGCCCCCCTGCCGCCCTTCATACTGGATATGGGTGGTGTCACGCAGCAGCTTAAGGCAGTCGCGGCTGTACTCCGCCAGCCGCACCATGCGCCCTTTGTTTTCCATGTAGTGGCGCGTGTCGCAGTTGCGCAGCATCTGCCACATCCACTTAAGCTGAGACGGTGTGCCATCGAGGCTAATCGCCAGCGGCGCATGACGCTGGAACATCCATTTAATGGCCTTTAAGGGTACGCCGGGTGCCGCCCAGGGTGCAGCGTAGCCCGGTGAAATTTGTCCTGCGTTGGCGGCGCTGGTTTGTAGCGCTGGCCCCGGCTCCCTGTCGATAACCGTCACCTCGTGACCCGCCTGGCGTAAATACCACGCGCTGGTGATGCCCACCACGCCTCCTCCCAGTACGACAACTCGCATAGCCTGCTCCCATGAGTAAAGCACAATCATCTGATTACAAATTGATAACCCAGATGAAAATGTTATTCAACATATGGCTTTTTTATGGTGATATTTCTCACATCTTTCAGTAAATAAAGGTATTGGCTCAGCTGGCATCTCCTGCTGCGCGCTCTTTTGCCATAGCATAAAATGCTGGCCTTACCGGCATTACACCCCTGTTCACCACTGGAAATCGTGAAGTAAAAGCGACGCGCTAACCCACAGTTTTTATTGCGTGTTCTATCATTGAAATGAGACCTTCCATACAGAGAAGGTTGTTCACAATGAGGGCGCGCTAATGGCTACATTTGATTCCATGAATAAGGATTCTGTACGTCTCAGTGATGGACCTGACTGGACCTTCGAACTACTGGATGTCTATCTCGCCGAAATCGACCGGGTGGCAAAGCTCTACCGCCTCGATACCTACCCCCATCAAATCGAAGTGATTACCTCCGAGCAGATGATGGACGCCTACTCCAGCGTCGGGATGCCCATTAACTATCCGCACTGGTCATTTGGTAAAAAATTTATCGAAACGGAGCGTCTCTACAAGCACGGCCAGCAAGGTCTGGCGTATGAGATTGTCATTAACTCCAACCCGTGCATTGCTTACCTGATGGAAGAGAACACCATTACCATGCAGGCGCTGGTCATGGCGCATGCCTGTTACGGTCACAACTCTTTCTTTAAAAATAACTACTTATTCCGCAGCTGGACGGACGCCAGCTCCATCGTCGACTATCTGATTTTTGCCCGTAATTACATCACTGACTGCGAAGAGCGCTATGGCGTAGAAGAAGTCGAAAAACTGCTCGATTCATGCCATGCCTTAATGAATTACGGCGTCGACCGTTATAAACGCCCGCAAAAAATCTCGCTGCAGGAAGAAAAAGCGCGGCAAAAAAGCCGTGAAGAGTATCTGCAAAGCCAGGTGAACACGCTGTGGCGTACCTTGCCGAAGCGTGAAGAAGAGAGAGCCGTCGTGGAAGCGCGTCGCTACCCTTCCGAGCCGCAGGAAAACTTGCTCTATTTCATGGAGAAGAACGCGCCGTTACTGGAGCCCTGGCAGCGTGAGATTTTGCGTATTGTGCGCAAGGTCAGTCAGTACTTTTACCCGCAGAAACAGACCCAGGTGATGAACGAAGGCTGGGCCACCTTCTGGCACTACACCATCCTCAATCATCTGTACGACGAAGGCAAAGTAACCGACCGCTTTATGCTGGAGTTTTTACATAGCCACACAAATGTCGTGTTCCAGCCCCCCTATAACAGTCCGTGGTACAGCGGTATTAACCCGTATGCCCTGGGCTTTGCCATGTTCCAGGATATCAAACGCATCTGTCAGACGCCGACGGAGGAAGACAAATACTGGTTCCCGGATATTGCCGGTTCTGACTGGTTGGAGACGCTGCATTTCGCGATGCGCGACTTTAAAGATGAAAGTTTTATCAGCCAGTTCCTGTCGCCAAAAGTGATGCGTGATTTCCGCCTGTTCACCGTGCTGGATGACGATCGCAATAACTATCTGGAGATTGCCGCTATTCACAATGAAGATGGCTACCGGGAGATCCGCAACAAGCTGTCGTCACAGTACAATCTGAGTAACCTGGAGCCGAATATCCAGGTGTGGAATGTGGATCTGCGCGGCGATCGGTCGCTGACGTTGCGCTATATCCCGCACAATCGGGCCCCCCTGGATAAAGGGCGCCGGGAGGTCCTTAAACATGTTCACCGTTTATGGGGCTTTGATGTGACACTGGAGCAGCAAAATGAAGATGGCAGCGTGGAGTTACTGGACCGTTGCCCTGCCCGCAATAACTCACTCTGATGCCATAAAAAAACCCCTCTGGCTTCGGAGGGGTTTTGTTTGCTTATCGCCCGTGCATGACTAAATCGCCCGGCAGATTTTTATGCATTCGCTGCCAAATCTCACCGCTGTCATGACCGTATTTACGCACGGTTTCATATACCTGATCGTGCAGTTTTTGTTCACACAATTCAACCAGACGATGATAGAAGCCAAGGGCCAGACTGCGCGCCTCCGGGCTGGCAAAGTAATGGCGGCCGATACGGGTGTAAAGCCCTTTCATCCCGTTCAGAATCAAACCGTAGATCGGGTTGCCGGATGCAAATGCCAGGCCGCGGAAAATGTTGTAATCCAGTTCAGCAAAGGCATCGCCGTGATCGTCCACTTCGCGCGTTTTCGCCAGCACTTCCAGCGCCTGGTCAGGGTGCTGACGGAAGGCAGTGCGAATAAAGATCGTCGCGATATTGGTACGTACTGACAGGAGATTGTCGATCAGCTGCGGAACGCTCTCATGATCCAGACGTGCCAGTGTTTCCAGAATATTCAGCCCTGAGGTTTCCCAAAAGTTATTAACTTTCGTCGGCTTACCATGCTGAATCGTCAGCCAGCCATCGCGGGCTAAACGCTGTAACACTTCACGCAGGGTGGTACGAGTGACGCCAATCAGTTCGGAAAGTTCGCGTTCAGCTGGAAGAATCGACCCCGGAGGGAAGCGGTTATTCCAGATACTTTCGATGATGTACTCTTCCGCGAAACCCGCCGGGCTCTGCGCCTTTATGACCATAGTGAGATTTCCATTAAACAACATAAGCAAATATCACTCATCATACCAGACCCATTAAGGGGCAGATAGCACAGGGGGTGAAGAAAAAGGGGATCGGCTGCCCATTTTAAAAGATTCACCTCGCTTATCTGTGCATCAATCTACACACCGGGAAAAGGCCCTGCGGCGCCGGGTTAGTTAACGTTTTTTGCAAAAACTACGTTAGCTTTAGCGCTTTAATTACATACTTTGCGAAACCCTTTAACCTGACGACGGATAAACATCCAATTACGTATTATTTTCTTTGGTGATAGTGGCTTGCGATGTGAATTCGTTTACACTGCGTTTTCTAAGCGTGTCCCAGGGAATTGATTATGTTGCGATACTTAAACAAGTGCTCACGCGGGCGCGGCGCCTGGCTGTTAATGGCGTTTACCGCGCTGGCGCTTGAACTTGCGGCGCTGTGGTTCCAGCACGTCATGCTGTTGAAACCATGCGTATTATGTATATATGAGCGTTCGGCTCTGTTTGGCGTGATGGGTGCGGGCCTGGTTGGCGCGATCGCGCCGAAAACGCCACTGCGCTATGTGGCGATTGTTATCTGGTTATACAGCGCCTGGCGTGGTATCCAGTTAGCCTATGAGCATACGATGATTCAGCTTCATCCCTCTCCATTTATGACCTGCGATTTCGCGGCCCGTTTCCCGACATGGCTGCCGCTGGATAAATGGCTACCCCAGATTTTTGTTGCCTCTGGTGACTGTGCTGAAAAACAGTGGCAGTTCCTGTCGCTGGAAATGCCCCAATGGCTGCTGGGTATCTTTGTTGCCTACTTAGCGATAGCCGTCCTGGTGCTGATTGCTCAGCCCTTCAAACCGAAAAAACGCGACCTGTTTGGTCGTTGAGAAAAGCGCCTCAGGGCGCTTTTTTTAGTTCAATTGCGATTCATTTTCATAAGGTGTATTTTAAATGCAGCTTATAGAGGAGGTTTTTATGTCGCATTTACGTATTCCTGCTAACTGGAAAGTGAAACGCTCTACGCCTTTCTTCACTAAAGAAAATGTGCCGGCGGCCTTGCTATCACATCACAACACCGCGGCCGGGGTATTCGGGCAACTGGTGGTGATGGAAGGCACGGTAACCTATTTTGGTTTTGCTAACGAACAGGCAACCGAGCATGAGGTGAAGGTGATGATCAATGCCGGTCAGTTCGCCACCAGCCCACCGCAATACTGGCATCGCATCGAATTAAGCGACGATGCGCAGTTTAATATCAACTTCTGGGTGGAAGACGATAACGGCAGCGATGAACTGTTCCACGCTAAAAAGGCGTAACGGTTTTATTGCGCCCAGTCCGGCTTGTTTAAAATATGGTCCTGCCAGTCACGCACGTCGGACTCTTTGACCGCAATATGTCGTACCGTGATGCGCTGTTTATGCATCATCTCTTTTGAGCCGGTACGCAGCGGGTGCCAGACGGGCAGCGTGCTGCCTTCCGCCAGCAGGCGATAGGCGCAGGTGGGCGGCAGCCATTCAAAGGTCGGAAGATTGTCGCGGGTGAGCTTGATACAGTCCGGCTCATACTCAAAACGCCGTTCGTAGTTCTTACACTGGCAGGTTTTGATATTGAGCTGGCGGCAGGCGACGTTGGTGAAGTAGATTTCGTCCGTATCTTCATCCATGAGTTTATGCAGGCAACACTGACCACATCCGTCACACAGCGATTCCCACTCCGCATCCGTCATTTGATCCAGCGTTTTGCTTTGCCAGAAAGGTGTGTCGTTCATAAGTCTGTTCGCCATTTAAAACCAGGGAGCACCTTATAACCAGTCTGGCAGGGGGATGCAAGTTTTGCCGCCCTTTTTGGCGGCAAAGGCACTCAGAGGACGCGAGTGTTCAGTGAAAGGCCGTTAAAACTGACCTCCAGTTCGTCACCACTTTGCAGTGGCCCTACGCCATCCGGCGTTCCGGTCAGCACGACGTCACCCGCCTTCAAGGTGAAGTACCGGCTCATATACGCAATCAGCGGGACGATTTTGTGGATCATATCGGCGGTCGTGCCCTGCTGACGAACCTCGCCATTCACTTTCAGGCCGAGCGACGTATTTTGTGGGTCGCTGGTAAATTCAGCGGCGGGGATGAAACCGGAAATCGGGCAGGAATTATCAAAGCCTTTGGCTTTTTCCCACGGTTGCCCTGCTTTCTTCATCTTCCCCTGCAGGTCGCGCAGGGTGAGATCCAGCGCAACGCCATAGCCAGCGATAGCTTTCAGAACATGTTCTTCGGTCGCCTGACGCAGGGTTGAACCGATCAACACGGCCAGTTCCACTTCATGATGTACCGATCCAAAATCTTGCGGCAGGGCCAGCGGCTGGCGTAAGTCGCACAGCGCCGTTTCAGGCTTAATAAAGAGCACCGGCTCTTCCGGCGTGGCGCTCCCCATTTCCTTAATATGTTTGGCGTAGTTACTGCCCACGCAAACCACCTTGCTCACCGGGTAATCCAGCAGTGCGCCCTGCCAGTTATGATGCTGATACATGTTTTTCCCCTAAGTAACACATTGAAGATGAGAGAAAAATGACTATCCGCGCCACCTGAAAGTTTGTCAAATGCCAAACAGTGTCTACAAAGGGCCGTTGAGAAATAAGGAATGTGGCGGAATCGTTCCACCACATTGATAACTGGCGGGATTAGCTGCTTAAAGAAATATGCTGTTTTAACAAATCTTCCGGCGGCGGAGGCAGTTGTAAATAAAAGCCCTGCTCGCTCAATGCGGCTTTCACTTTTTCCAGATCGGCATTCGCCAGTTTTTTTCGACCATCCAGTGGCAGGATCATTGCCAGCTGTGGGCGACCAAAGCTTTTCATTAATTCTGGCGGCACACGGCTAAAATCGTCTTTTTTTTCGACATACAGATATGTCTCATCACGCAGGGAACTTCGGTAGATCACACAAAACATACTTAATTACTCTGAATTAATGGGTGGTTACTTGCCTGAATATAATAGTGACTATAACATGCTTGATAGTCTTCGGAATATCACTCGGTTGGCAGTGATAATAGCAAAATGAGTAAGGTCAGGATGTCAAACACGCCCATCGAGCTAAAAGGCAGTAGTTTTACCTTATCAGTGGTTCATTTGCATGATGCAAAGCCCGAGGTTATTCGCCAGGCATTAGAAGACAAAATCGCTCAGGCACCCGCTTTTTTAAAACATGCCCCCATTGTTATTAATGTTTCCGATCTTATTAGCCCGGTTAACTGGCCGCAATTGCAAAAAGCCATTCTGGCGACGGGGTTACGTATTGTCGGCATCAGCGGCTGTCACGACAGCGAACTGAAAGCGGAGATTGAACGTGCAGGTCTTCCCCTGCTTACTGAGGGGAAAGAACAAGCACCGCGGCCCGCCCCTGCTCCGGTTTCAGCCCCTCCTGTTGTTGCGCCGATAACAAAAACGCGCTTGATTGATTTGCCCGTGCGTTCCGGTCAGCGAATCTATGCGCCAGACAGCGATCTTATCGTTACCAGCCATGTCAGCGCCGGTGCGGAGCTGATCGCAGATGGCAACATCCATATTTACGGCATGATGCGTGGCCGTGCGCTGGCGGGGGCAAGCGGCGCGCAGGATTCACAAATATTTTGTACTCACCTCACGGCGGAACTGGTGTCCATCGCAGGGGAATACTGGCTGAGCGATAGAATCCCGGCCGATTATTATGGCAAAGCGGCGCGTCTGCGTTTGGTGGACAACGCTTTGACTATTCAACCGTTAGATTAAGCCCTTTTAACAAGGAACTCCTATGGCACGCATTATTGTTGTTACTTCGGGTAAAGGGGGCGTTGGTAAGACAACCTCCAGCGCGGCCATCGCTACTGGTTTGGCCCAGAAGGGAAACAAGACCGTCGTTATCGACTTCGATATTGGCCTGCGTAACCTCGACCTGATTATGGGATGCGAGCGTCGTGTGGTTTATGATTTCGTCAACGTCATTCAGGGTGATGCAACGCTGAACCAGGCGTTGATCAAAGATAAGCGCACCGAGAATCTCTATATTCTCCCCGCTTCTCAGACGCGCGATAAAGACGCGCTGACCCGTGAAGGCGTCGAAAAAGTGCTGGATGAACTCAATAAAATGGATTTTGCGTTCATCATCTGCGACTCCCCGGCTGGCATTGAAACCGGTGCATTAATGGCGCTCTACTTTGCAGACGAAGCCATTATCACCACCAACCCGGAAGTGTCGTCAGTGCGCGATTCTGACCGCATCCTTGGCATTCTGGCCTCGAAATCGCGCCGCGCCGAAAACGGTCAGGACCCGATTAAAGAGCACCTGTTGTTGACCCGGTATAACCCAGGCCGCGTTAACAGGGGCGACATGCTCAGTATGGAAGATGTGCTGGAAATCCTGCGCATTAAGTTGGTTGGCGTGATCCCGGAAGATCAATCCGTGCTCCGTGCATCTAACCAGGGCGAGCCAGTTATTCTGGACGCTGCGGCTGATGCCGGTAAAGCCTACGCCGATACCGTTGATCGCCTGTTGGGAGAAGAACGCCCTTTTCGCTTCATTGAAGAAGAGAAGAAAGGTTTCCTCAAACGCCTGTTCGGAGGATAAGTTATGGCATTACTCGACTTTTTTCTCTCAAGAAAAAAGAACACCGCCAACATCGCGAAAGAGCGTCTGCAAATTATTGTTGCTGAACGTCGCCGAAGCGATGCAGAACCACATTATTTGCCGCAGCTGAAACGCGATATTCTGGAAGTCATTTGTAAGTACGTACAAATCGATCCGGAGATGGTCACAGTTCAGCTCGAGCAAAAAGGTGATGATATTTCCATTCTGGAACTTAACGTCACCCTTCCTGAACCGGAAGAGACAAAATAATATCGTCGGTAATTTGGTTTACGTGACGTAATAAAAAAGGCAGAAAATTTCTGCCTTTTTTGTTAGCTGAAACTGAAAGCCTGTATTTATTTACAGGTATTATCGCGGATATTGCGCTAATAAAGTTTTTAACCGATCGGCCATCAATCCTGCACGCCAGCCGCTAATTAATTCAGGCAGCGCAGGCAGAGTTTTCAATTTCCAGTGCCAGTTTAATAACTGATTAATCTGTCGGCGCGATGCCAGTAATTCCGCACTCAGCCCTTTCGCTTCACTGACGCCCTGCACCAGGGTTTTGATCTCCTTGAAAGCCTTACGATAACCGGGCATATCAATCAGATTCAGCAGCGGCTCCGGCAACGATTCTTCAGGCAAAGCCTGGGCCTGAGCAACCAGTGCGAGCAAGGTTTTACCATGGAAACGGATTTCGCTGCCGGACAAACCGATGCTGTCCAGCTCACCCATGCTGCCCGGCATATAGCGCGCGACGGCCCACAGATTCTCTTCACGCACCACAAAGTTCACCGCGAGATCGCGTTCACGTGCTTTACGCAGACGCCAGTCAGCCAGCAGACGCAGGCAGGCCAGTTGGCGCGTGCGCAACTGCCAGGCATTACTGATTTCACGCCAGGCATCTTCAGGCGCGAGTATCTCCTGCCGGCGCTGCATCATCAGGCGGCACTCATCCAGGGCGGCCTCCAGCCAGCCTGCCTGCGCGGTTTCAGCCATTAACTTATGGGCGATAGGTAACAGATACCAGACATCTGCCGCCGCATAATCGCACTGACGCTCGGTCAACGGGCGCGCCAGCCAGTCGGTGCGGGATTCGCTTTTATCAATCGCGAGACCGGTAAACTCTTCCACCATCGAGGCAAAACCCCAGGAGAGCGCGCGACCGCAGAACGCCGCCAGGATCTGAGTATCAATCATCGGTTGCGGCAGCATGCCGAAAGCATTGAGGAAGACCTCAAGATCTTCACTCCCTGCATGCAGGAATTTGGTGACGCGGGTATCGCTCAAGAGCGTGCGAAAGGCGGTCCAGTCGGTGATAGCCAGCGGATCGATTAAGGCAAGTTGCTCACCGTCAAACAACTGGATCAATCCAAGCTGAGGATAATAGGTACGGGTGCGGACAAATTCAGTATCCAGGGCAACGGCATCTTTTGTGCCCGCGACTTCACATAGTGCTGCCAGGGCCTCGTTCGTGGTGATCATCTGGTAATTCAAATCATTTTCTCTTCAGTTTGCGCCCATAAAAAACGCCGGATTAACCGGCGTTCAGGCGACTCACGCATAGCTCAGACTTTATTGTCCACTTTGGCGCGGGCTTCGTCACGCAATTCTCGTCGTAAAATTTTACCCACGTTCGATTTTGGCAGTTCGGTTCGGAACTCGACCTTTTTTGGCACCTTATAACCGGTGAGCTGACGTCGACAGAAAGCAATCAGCGCCTCTTCTGTTAGCGCCGGGTCTTTTTTCACCACGAAAATTTTGACCAACTCACCGCTGTTTTCCGAAGGGACGCCCACGGCAGCCACTTCCTGTACACCCGCATGTTGCATCACCACATCTTCAATTTCATTGGGGTAGACATTGAAGCCGGAGACCAGAATCATGTCTTTTTTGCGATCGACAATGCGCATAAAGCCTTCGTCATCAATAACCGCAATATCGCCGGTGTATAACCAGCCATCTTTGATGATTTCATCCGTCGCATCCGGGCGCTGCCAGTAGCCCAGCATCACCTGGGGCCCCTTCACGCACAATTCGCCAGGCGCGCCATGTTCAACTTCGTTGCCTTCGTCATCCACCAGTTTTACATCGGTTGAGGGTACCGGCAGACCAATACTGCCACTGTGATAATCGATATCATGCGGGTTCACGCTAACCAGCGGTGAGCATTCAGTTAAACCATACCCTTCCAGTAAATACTGTCCGGTCAGTTTGACCCAACGTTCAGCCACCGCCTGCTGGACCGGCATCCCGCCTCCCGCTGAGAGATGCAGAGAGGAGAAGTCCAGCTTGCGGAAATCTTCGTTATTGAGCAACGCATTAAACAGCGTATTTACGCCGGTCATTGCGGTGAACGGATATTTTGCCAGCTCTTTCACCAGCCCTGGAATATCGCGTGGGTTGGTGATCAGTAAGTTCTGACCGCCCAGCTCAATAAACAACAGGCAGTTCATGGTCAGGGCAAAGATGTGGTACAGCGGCAGCGCGGTGACCACCAGCTCGGTGCCCCGGTGCAGCAACGGGCCGTAAGTGGCATTCACCTGCTCAAGGTTCGCCAGCATATTGCGGTGGGTTAACATCGCCCCTTTGGCGACGCCGGTCGTGCCGCCGGTGTATTGCAGGAAAGCCAGGTCGTCAGTCGCCACCTCTGGCTTCACATATTGCTGCCGGTAACCCGCTTGCAAAGCACGCCGAAACGAGATGGCATCCGGCAGATGGTATTTCGGCACCAGACGTTTCACGTATTTGACGACAAAGTTCACCAGCGTGCCTTTCGCCGGGGAGAGTTGATCGCCCATGCGGGTCAGGATCACATGGCGAACCTGCGTCTTATCGACCACTTTTTCCAGGGTGTGGGCAAAGTTTGAGACAATCACGATGGCTGCTGCACCGCTGTCATTTAACTGATGCTCAAGCTCACGCGGGGTATACAGTGGGTTCACGTTCACCACGACCATACCTGCACGCAAAATACCAAAAAGAGCAACCGGGTACTGTAAGAGGTTTGGCATCATCAGGGCCACGCGATCGCCCTTTTTAAGCCCCAGACTTTGCTGGAGATAGGCCGCGAAGGCCCGGCTACGCTCTTCGAGTTTGCGGAAGGTCATCACCTCCCCCATGTTCACGAAAGCAGGCTGGTCAGCATAGCGCGCCGCGGAGTGTTCAAAGAGTTCAACCAGGGATTGATAACGATCGGGATTGATTTCCGCAGGCACATCGGCGGGATAACGGTTTAGCCAAACCTTCTTCAATGCATCACCTCTAAAATGGATATTTGACGTCATCTCAACCCCGTTTAATAAACAAGTCGTTAACATAATATTAACTCAGCGTACCAGTTTATTAATTGTCCAAATTGAAGGTTGCGAAGCGCGTCACTAATTATTTTTCTTATTGTCATTTCAATAAAGAAACAGCGGACCAGCCGCTGTTTGATTGACCAGGCAGAACGGAGAACTACTCCGTTACAATGCTTTGCTCATAAGCAGGACCCGGGTTATACCAGCCCCAACCGCCGTAACCATGGCGCCACGGATGTGGCCCCATCATCCAGGGGTCCATCGGCACAGGAGGTAAAACCACCTGTTTGGCAATGTGCCAGCGTTTATACCCTTCGGCATTCACGACCAGAAACTTATAGGGCGCACCGCCCACCTGACCATCGTAAACGCCGGTAATCGGCCCGACCACGGTCACCAGCTGATTCTGGAAATCCACCGGATCGATGAATCCGTTAACTTCCGCCAGAATACGGCCAACTGACGTGCGGCCCAGGATAGGTCGTGCACCGCTGTCCAGCGGCACCGCGGCGATTTCCAGACGCGTTTTGCCTTTCTGATTAATAACCTTGACCACCTTGCCACCAAAGCGCGATTCCTGGCCGACATAAAGCTGGGGCGCATTCATCACCCGCACCAGATCTTCCTGCGGCGTTGGACTGCTGCCTTTGATGGCGTCAGGTACGGAGACACACCCACTTAATGCCACAGCGACGATGCCTGCTAACAGCCAGCGACTAACCCTTTTTTGATTCGCCATGATGCGACTCCTTACACTCAGTTTGTACTACTGAGATTCATTCGCGGCCTGGAAGTTTCTTCCACGCCACTTCGTTTCGCAAATAAACAGGTTCGGACTGTTCCACGGCAACGGTTCGTCCTTCAGCAAGCAGTTGCAGTGCGATGGGCAGCATATCCTGTGCAGCGGGAAGCTCAATCTTTCCGTCGGTCAGCGTCAGGCCGCTGCTGATGCCCATTTCCGGCCAGGCTTTCCAGCCGGTCCCCACAGTGGCCCATGCACCATCAAGCTGTGCCAGACGGTGTTCTACGGCTTCGGGTTTGAGCACGGCTTCGGTCTCTTCACCGTGCCAGATACCTTTTTCATCACGCTGGTACTCGGCCCAGTAGACCTCGCCCATGCGCGCATCAATCGCCGCCAGCACGCGGGTCGCGCCAGTCTGACGCCATGCACCTTGTGCCATGGTAACCAGCGTCGAAACGCCGATCATGGGAAGATCTGCCCCTAAGGCCAGTCCTTGAGCGATGCCGATGCCGATGCGTACGCCGGTAAAACTGCCCGGACCACGGCCAAACGCCAGCGCATCCAGTTCCGCCAGCGCTACGCCGCCTTCGGTGAGGACGTCGTTAACCAGTGGCAAGATACGTTGGGTATGTTCGCGAGGGCAAAGTTCGAAGTGAGCAAAGGTTGCTCCGTTGTCATGCAGTGCAACGGAGCAGGCTTCGGTGGCGGTATCAATAGCCAGAATTCGCATGGGTATTCGCAGTCCCGGTAAAACAAAATGGCGCGCATCTTAACACAGTCTACGGCAAATTACTCCGCTTCGCCCGCCGCCAGGAATGCGACTGCGCGTTGAATATCCCGGGTACGGGGAGCAGGCGGCAGGCTGGACAAAAAGACCGCGCCGTAGGGGCGCATCACCAGACGGTTGTCGCAGATCACCAGCACACCGCGATCGTCTACGTCACGAATCAATCGCCCTACGCCCTGTTTGAGGGTAATGACCGCATCCGGTAGCTGGACCTCATCGAACGGGTCGCCACCGCGAAGGCGGCAATCTTCCATTCGCGCTTTCAATAGCGGATCGTCAGGCGAGGTAAACGGCAGTTTATCGATAATGACCAACGATAACGTATCGCCACGGACATCCACCCCTTCCCAAAAACTGCTGGTCGCCACCAGCAGCGCGTTGCCCGCACTGACAAACTGTTGGAGCAATTGACCTTTACTGGTTTCGCCCTGAAGCAACACGGGAAGCGTCATCGTCGCACGGAACGCTTCAGCAAGGCCACGCATCATGGCGTGGGACGTGCAGAGCATAAAGCAACGCCCGTTGTTGGCTTCAATAATCGGTTTCAGCATGGCGGCCAGATGACGCGCGGCACCGGGTTGATTGGTCTGTGGGAGGTTACGCGGTACGCAAAGTAAGGTCTGGCGCGCGTAGTCAAAGGGGCTCGGTAGCAACAGGGATTCGGCCTCATCGATTCCAAGCCGGGCGGTGAAGTGGTGAAGATCGTCATTCACCGAGAGCGTGGCGGAGGTAAATATCCAGCTGCCTTTTTTGGTCGCCATGACCTCCTGGAATTTATCGGAGACCGAGAGCGGCGTCAGTGCCAGGGTGAAGTGCCGCGAGGTACATTCATACCAGTAGCTGTAACCTGGCTGGTTGTAATCTTTCAGCCGTTTAAGCCGCGCACGGTAGACAGTGGCCCGCTCAAAGGCAGCATCCAGTAACGCGGATCGCCCGAGAGACAATTTTGCCACGTCGTAACAGAGTTCGAGGGCGTCATCGAGCAGCAGCAACGCGCGCTGGATATGCGCGTCGGCCAGCAGTTCGCGTAAATTGCCACGATACCCCGGTTCACCCAGCTGCAGGCGAAAGTCCTGCGTGCTCTGTGCAAGCCTGTCCGCACATTTTTGCAACTGTTGGGTGTCTTTGAGCTCAGTGCGGTAGGCAATGGTGAAATCTTTTGCCAGATCGAGCAACTGCCTGCTGGAGAGCGACTGGCCAAAGTACTGGCTGGCAATGTCAGGGAGCTGGTGGGCTTCATCGAAAATCATGACTTCGGCTTCCGGAATAAGCTCGCCAAAACCGCTCTCTTTAACCACCATATCGGCAAGAAACAGATGGTGGTTAACCACCACCACGTCAGCATCCATCGCCTTTTTACGCGCTTTCACCACGAAACAGTCTTTGTACATCGGGCAATCACTGCCCAGACAGTTATCGTTGGTACTGGTAACCAGCGGCCAGGCGGCAGAATCTTCCGCTACGCTCGCGCAGGTGCTGATATCGCCATCAAGGGTATTATTGGACCAGGAACGCAACATGACCACGTCGCTCAGCGTCTGCACCGGCAAGTCCCCGCCCGCCAGAACCTGCTGTTCCAGTCGTTCAATACACAGGTAGTTTGAACGCCCTTTAAGCAACGCGGTGCGGCCCGTAAAGGCGAGCGCTTTCGCAACGGTAGGCAGATCGCGACTATAGAGCTGATCCTGTAAGGCTTTGGACCCGGTCGAGATGATCACTTTTTTCCCGGCGCGTAACGCAGGTGCCAGGTAGGCATAGGTTTTCCCCGTACCGGTTCCCGCCTCGACCACTAACGGTTGCGTTCGCGAAATCGCCTCGCTAACGGCATGGGCCATCTGGCGCTGCGGTTCACGCGGCTTGAAACCCGGTATCGCTTTGGCCAACTGACCGTCTGTTGCAAAATCGTCCGTCACACTGCCCCCACACTGGATAAATCGCCAGCGATTATGTCAGGGCATTGGGTTTTGCGCCAGTCTGTGGCAGTCTTGCCCGCATTCAAAAGAAAAACCCAGAGGAAGATGTATGACCATTACCCGCATTGATGCCGACGCCCGCATGTCTGACGCTGTTATCCATAATCACACGCTCTACTATACTGGCGTGCCGGAAAACCTGGACGCAGACGCCTTTGAGCAAACCGCCAATACCCTGGCGCAAATCGACGCCGTGCTGGCTAAACAGGGCAGCGACAAGACCCGCATTCTGGACGTCACTATTTTTCTGGTCGATAAGCAGGATTTCGCGGCGATGAACAAAGCCTGGGATGCGTGGGTTGTCCCCGGACAAGCGCCCGTACGCTGTACCGTTCAGGCGGGTCTGATGAATCCGAAGTATAAAGTTGAAATTAAGATTGTGGCCGCAGTCTGAGAGCGCATCGCCCGGCGCGTGTCCCGCGCCGGGATTTATGCCAGATCCAGAAAATCGTCGTGTTCAAGGTAATGGTTAAGCGCGCGGATGATTTCATCGTCGCTGGCGTGCGGCTTTTGCTGGATAGCTAATTCCACGACCGACTGAAAATGTTCCCCCATACAGGCGAAGTGGGGGTAATGCCCGTTTGACGTTACCGCCTCTTCGTCATCGCTGCCAGCCACATAGAGCACATCGCCCGCCTTAAGCAGCCCGTCGTGCGTGGAATAGAGATCGTAATAAAGCGTTTTCCCCTGCCCGGCTTTCACACAGGCAATCAGCGCGTCAATGCCAAGCGCCCTGTTCAGCCGCAGGGTTTCCAGCGCCGGTCCTGCTGGCTCAAACTGCACCGTTGCCCCGGTAGCCTGTAGCTCTCGCTCCAGTGGGCGCAAACGCAGGCGAAAATCCTCACCCACACAGATTGGCAGGTTGGCGACAAAGCTCAGCGCATCGGCAAGGGGTAAATTCAGCGTTTTTCTGAGAACCTGAACCACCTTAAGTTTTTGCGGGCCGATGTCGGTGATGAGCAGGCGCCCTGCCTGCCAGTCCTCCGGGTCCACATCCGGCGTGTTCTCTTCATCGATATCACGCGTCTGCCACGTTTCCCGCAGCTCAAGCCAGAAAGCGCTGTCCGCTTCGGTGTGCGCGTCCAGTAACGCGAGCGCGGCTGTCTCATCGGCATGGCACAGCTGATTTAGCAGGCTTTGAAACGCCTGCAAATCAGGCGCGATGCGTTCAGCCTGCCAGCGGCCCGCACCGTGCGCGGCATAATAGACCGGGTAGCCCTGAGCCGCTTCGCCCAGATCGATAAAAAAGGGATCGTCCATGCCATTGAGGGCTATCAGATACCAGCCGGGCTGCCACATGCCAGGCGTGTCCGCCACCAGATTCTCCCCGGTGATGCCGTGCCAGCGATAACCGTTATGCCAGGCGTGCCACTGCTCTGGCTGCGGATAGTGGAAAGGAAGCATGAGGTCCCCCGGGACAACCGCCGCAGTGATAAACGCATAGATCGCATCAGGTATTGTCTCAGGCATCACATGTTCCATTCTCTACCCCTGGAAATTACTCGTCTTCAAAGCGCGCTACGATACGCTCACCCGTATGACTGGCGCGGATTTCCCTGGCGACAAGCGTGATGGCCTCGCCGCTGCTCATGCCTTGCGACATCAATTCCTGAATACGCTCGACGGCTTTTTGCTGCTGGTCGTGACTGAGGGAAGGTAAACCTGCAAACATGGGTAACTCCTGCTAAATTATTGGCGCTAATTATTTCATGCGCCGTGGCTATGCGCCAGCGTTGGCGTTAAGAGCCGGGAACAATGAACCAAACAACACCCGCCATGATGGCACTGCCCTGGCAGCCAGATGCTGCCGAACACTATTTTTCCACCCTCCAGCATTTGCCATGGTCAATGATGCTCCACTCCGGCCATGCTGATCATGCCTATAACCGCTTTGATATTCTGGTGGCTGAGCCATGTGCGACGCTGGTCACCACGGGGGAATGTACCGTCATTCGGGATAACCAGGGAGAGCGGCGTTCTACACACGATCCCCTTGTTCTGCTCCAGCAATGCATTGATCAAGCAAAGATAAAGCCAGCGATAAGCGAGACCTTGCCCTTCCAGGGCGGAGCGCTCGGGCTTTTTGGCTACGATCTGGGTCGTCGCTTCGAAAAACTCCCCCAACAGGCGGAAAATGATATTGCGCTCCCGGACATGGCGGTGGGCATTTACGACTGGGCGCTGATCGTTGACCACCATTTGCAGCAGGTAACCCTACTGAGTTACGGGGACATTGACGCGCGCCTCGCCTGGCTTTCGCAGCAAACCCCGCCCGCCGTTCCGCCTTTTCGCCTGACGACGTCGTGGCAGTCTAATATGACCCGCGAAAGCTATGGTGAAAAATTCCGTCAGGTACAAGCGTGGCTGCAGAGCGGTGACTGTTATCAGGTCAATCTGGCCCAGCGTTTTCAGGCCCGCTATCAGGGCGATGAATGGCAGGCGTTTGTGCATCTGAATCACGCCAATCGCGCACCCTTTAGTGCGTTCATTCGGCTGGATGACGGTGCAATATTAAGCCTGTCGCCGGAACGTTTTATTCAGATTTCCGCAGACGTCATTCAGACCCGGCCGATAAAAGGCACGTTGCCGCGCCATCAGGATCCTCAAGAAGATGCGCGACAGGCTGAAAAACTGGCGGCTTCGCCCAAAGATCGCGCGGAGAACGTCATGATTGTCGACTTAATGCGCAACGATATTGGCCGGGTCGCTGTGCCGGGGAGCGTGCGTGTGCCTGAGCTATTTGTCGTTGAGCCTTTCCCTGCCGTGCATCACCTGGTCAGTACCGTGACCGCGACCTTGCCCACGACGCTCCATGCCAGTGATGTGCTCCGCGCCGCGTTTCCGGGTGGTTCGATCACCGGCGCGCCAAAAATCCGGGCGATGGAAATCATTGATGCGCTGGAGCCCCAGCGGCGAAACGCCTGGTGCGGCAGCATCGGTTACCTCAGCTTTTGCGGCAATATGGATACCAGCATTACTATCCGCACGTTGACCGCCTGGCAGGGCCAGCTCTACTGTTCAGCTGGAGGTGGCATTGTGGCCGACAGTGAGGAAGAGGCGGAATATCAGGAAACCTTTGATAAAGTTAATCGTATCTTGCAGCAACTGGAGAAGTGAAAAACATGACGCAGCCTGTTCTGACGTTGGACGATTTTTTATCCCGCTTTCAACTTTTGCGCCCGCAGTTAAAGCCCAGCGTCGCCAATACGCGCCAGGCGGCCGTGCTGGTGCCCGTGGTTCGTCGCGAGCAGCCAGGCCTGCTGTTAACCCAGCGTTCACCGTTCTTGCGTAAGCATGCCGGCCAGGTGGCTTTCCCCGGCGGTGCAGTCGATGGCACTGATGCTTCTCTCATCGCCGCCGCCCTGCGTGAAGCGCAGGAAGAAGTCGCCATTCCGCCTGAGGTCGTTGAAGTCATTGGCGTTCTGCCTCCGGTCGATAGCGTGACCGGCTTTCGTGTCACCCCGGTAGTTGGCATCATCCCACCGGATTTGCATTACCACGCCAGTGAAGATGAAGTGGCCTCTGTCTTTGAAATGCCGCTGGCCGAAGCCCTGCGTCTGGGGCGCTATCATCCTCTGGATATCCACCGTCACGGCAATGCGCATCGGGTGTGGCTCTCCTGGTATCAGCATTACTTTGTCTGGGGCATGACGGCGGGCATTATTCGTGAGCTGTCACTGCAAATTGGTGACCGGCCTTGACTATACTTCAATCAAAGCATTCGTGAGTTGAATGCTTTCAGCCGCCAGACATGAGAAAAATCGGGCTCAGGCATTAGTTTAATTCATGTGAATAGTTCAACCGTGAAATTACTTCCCTCTTACACTATGCGCAGTTATTACATCGTTGCCGGAACCCCGGCAACCCTGTCAGGAGTGTTAATGTGATTAGTATATTCGACATGTTTAAAGTGGGAATTGGACCTTCCTCCTCCCACACTGTTGGCCCGATGAAGGCCGGAAAACAGTTCGTCGATGACCTGGTCGAAAAGGGATTGCTGGAGCGCGTTACCCGCGTTGCGGTGGACGTTTATGGTTCACTGTCGTTAACGGGTAAAGGCCACCACACCGATATCGCCATTATTATGGGCCTTGCGGGCAATGAGCCAGCCACTGTGGACATCGACGCGATTCCTGCGTTCATCCGTGATGTGGAAACGCGGGGTCGACTGCTGCTGGCGTCCGGTCGTCAGGAAGTGGATTTCCCGCCAAACGACGGCATGCGCTTCCACAGCGATAACCTACCGCTGCATGAAAATGCCATGAGTATTCATGCATGGAGCGGCGAAAAAGAGATCTACAGCAAAACCTATTATTCCATCGGCGGCGGCTTTATCGTCGATGAAGAACACTTTGGTAAAGAGACCGTTGCCAGCGTTAACGTGCCCTATCCGTTTAAGTCTGCCAGCGAAATGCTCGGCTATTGTCAGCAGACCGGCCTTTCGTTGTCCGGCATGGTCATGCAAAACGAACTGGCGCTTCATAGCAAACAAGAGATTGAAGACTATTTCGGTCACGTCTGGGCAACCATGCGCGCCTGTATCGACCGTGGCATGAACACGGAAGGCGTGTTGCCGGGTCCACTGCGTGTGCCGCGCCGTGCTTCTGCCCTGCGCCGTATGCTGGTGTCCAGTGATAAGCTCTCAAGCGATCCGATGAACGTGATCGACTGGGTGAACATGTTTGCACTGGCGGTCAACGAAGAAAACGCAGCCGGAGGGCGTGTGGTCACCGCGCCGACAAACGGGGCATGTGGCATCGTTCCGGCAGTGCTGGCCTATTATGACCACTTTATCGAGTCCGTGAGTCCGGATATCTACATCCGTTACTTCCTTGCGGCGGGTGCCATTGGCGCACTCTACAAAATGAATGCGTCCATTTCTGGTGCCGAAGTGGGCTGCCAGGGTGAAGTGGGCGTCGCCTGCTCGATGGCGGCGGCAGGTCTGGCCGAGCTTCTGGGTGCAAGCCCGGAGCAGGTGTGCGTGGCCGCTGAAATCGGAATGGAACACAATCTGGGGCTGACGTGCGACCCGGTTGCCGGTCAGGTTCAGGTTCCCTGCATTGAACGTAACGCTATCGCCTCCGTGAAGGCCATCAATGCCTCCCGTATGGCCCTGCGTCGTACCAGCGCACCTCGCGTATCGCTCGATAAAGTGATCGAAACCATGTACGAGACGGGCAAAGATATGAATGCGAAGTACCGCGAAACCTCTCGTGGCGGCCTTGCCATCAAGGTTCAGTGCGACTAATACTTCTCTAAAGCCCTTCTGCAACGGAAGGGCTAATTTCTGCCTCTTTCTCCTCTATTTGCCATTTCCCCACTACACTTTCTTTGTTCTGGCGGTTATTCCAGGCCAGTGGCTACACGGGCGGTCACGGCATGCAAACAGCACAGCGGATCATTTCGGGCTATCGGCGAAAACGCATCATTCTCTGCGTGATGGTTGCTATTACCGTTTTTTTTACCACCCTGACCGTGCGATTTATTTTGGAGCGCAATTTAAATCAGGCCAAAATTGCGGCTTTCACCGCCCATGCTGTTCACTCTCTCGATAAATTACTTTTACCGCTTCAAAGTAAGCGCAGTGAGGTGATTCCACTGGTCGGTCAACCCTGCGCCAGTGCGCATCTCCTGTTGCGTAAGCAGGCCGCCAGTCTGCAAACCGTCAGGGCCATTGGGTTAATCAAGGAGGGCATGCTCTATTGTTCGAGCATTTTTGGTTATCGGGATGTCCCTATCGCTTCGCTCCAGCCTGCGCTGCCGTCCACCAAACCCCTGTTACTGCTGTCCACCGATCAATCGTTACTGAAAAATTCACCGGTGATGATTTTTTGGTACCCCACCACCCCTGACGGACAAAACGGTATCACTGAGGTCATCAATATTGACCTGTTGACGAACTTTACCCTTGAACCCGAACTACCGCTGATTAGCAGTGCGAGTCTGAGCGTCGGACAACGGCATCTGGTTTATGGCCAGGGGGTAGTCGATGCCCTCCCCGCGCTAAAGGATGAAGAACGTTACCAGCAATCTTCCGGCCATTTTCCTTTTACCGTGTCGGTCTTAAGCCCGGGTGCTACGCAACTGGCATTGCGTTACCTTCCCTCTCAGGTGCCGTTGGCGGTGATGCTCAGTTTGCTGGTGGGCTACATCTTCTGGCTGGCGACCGCGGGCCGAATGAGTTTTTCCTGGGAGATCAATCTGGGGCTCGCGGCACATGAGTTCGAACTCTTTTGCCAACCTCTGCTCGACGCCAACACGCAAAGTTGTGTCGGCGTGGAGATCCTGTTGCGCTGGAACAACCCGCGCCAGGGGTGGATTTCACCGGAAGTGTTTATCCCTATCGCTGAAGAACAGAACCTTATTGCCCCGCTCACCCGCTATGTAATGGCCGAAACACAGCGTCAGCTTGGACTCTTCCCTGCCGACAGTAAATTTCATATTGGCATCAATGTCGCGCCCAGCCACCTCCGCCACGGGCTTTTGCTGAAGGATTTGAATCACTATTGGTTTAATTCGCACCCCGTTCAGCAGTTGATCATCGAGCTGACCGAGCGCGATGCCTTACAAGATGTGGATTACCGGATAGTGCGCGAATTACACCGCAAGGGGGTAAAGATTGCGATTGATGATTTTGGTACCGGAAACAGTTCACTGTCGTGGCTCGAACGGCTCCATCCCGATGTGCTGAAAATCGACAAGTCTTTCACGACGGCAATTGGTACCGATGCGGTGAATTCCACGGTTACGGACATGATTATTGCGCTGGGGCAGCGCTTGCACATTGAACTGGTGGCGGAGGGGGTGGAGAACCCCCGTCAGGCGCAGCATTTACGCCAGCGGGGGGTACAAATATTGCAGGGCTTTTTGTACGCCAAGCCCATGCCAATTAAAGAGTTTCCACGCTGGCTGGCGGGGTGGACCTCGCCTCCCGCCAGCCGTAATAAACGGATGGTGCCGTTTATGCCGCTGTAGAATTACTCTTCTTCATCGTACAGCGGTCGCTCTTTAACAACACGCACCAGATCGATACGGTAATCGTTCGCTTCCACAACGGTTATCTGCAGCGGTTTGAGTTCCAGCACATCGCCCGGGCGAGGGATTTGACCATTGATTGCGATCACCAGACCGGCAACCGTTGCAATGTCTTCCTCTTCGTTGACCAGCGTGTCGAGTTGCAACGTATGTTGCAGAGCATGGAGGTCGGTCGCGCCCTTGACCAGCCAGCCGTCGCCATCGGCCACGATTTCAGGGGTTTCGTCGGCATCCGGGAACTCACCGGCAATCGCTTCAAGCACGTCAAGCGGGGTCACCAGACCCTGAACCACACCAAATTCATTGGTCACGATAACGAAGCTACCACGGGCGCGGCGCAACACGGCGAGAAGCTTGATTGGGTCCAGCGTCTCCGGGACCACAATAGCAGGTGACATTGCCGCGATAGAGGCCACGTCCCCACCTTCTTCCAGCGCCACCAGCATCTCTTTAGCGCGAACGATACCAATCACTTCATCCAGCTCACCACGGCACACCGGGAACAAGCTATGCGGAGAGGAGAGCAATTGCTGTCGAATTTCATCCACGCCCAGATTGGCATCCACCCAACTGATTTCACCGCGCGGCGTCATGATGCTGCGCAGCGAACGGGAAGCCAGGGTCAGTACACCGTTGATCATATACCGCTCTTCGTCAGCAAACGCACCTTCAGGTACCGGCACCGCCGCCGGGCTTTCCGCATCCTGTGGCTGGTTTGTTTGACGCTTACCGCCCATCAACCGCAGGATGGCGTCCGCAGTACGCGCACGCAGCGGCACCGCCGACTGATGGCGAATGAAGTTGCGACGCGCAATCTGGTTAAACAGTTCGATAATGATGGAGAAACCAATCGCCGCGTACAGGTAACCTTTCGGAATATGGAAACCAAATCCTTCGGCCACCAGGCTCAGACCGATCATCAACAGGAAGCTCAGACAAAGCACCACAACGGTAGGATGTTGGTTTACAAAACGGGTCAACGGTTTTGAAGCCAGCAGCATCACGGCCATTGCAATCACTACTGCGGCCATCATTACCGGCAGATGGTTCACCATACCGACCGCGGTAATCACCGCGTCAAGGGAGAACACCGCATCAAGAATAACGATCTGGACAACCACCACCCAGAAACTGGCATAGCCTTTTCCTTGCCCGCCTTCAAGCTGACGGTTTTCGAGCCGCTCATGCAGTTCCGTCGTGGCTTTGAACAGCAGGAAGATACCGCCGAACAGCATGATCAAATCACGCCCTGAGAAGGTGAAGTCCCAGACGGTGAAGAGCGGTTGGGTCAGCGTCACCATCCAGGAGATCAATGACAGCAGCCCCAGACGCATGACCAGTGCCAACGACAGGCCGATCAGGCGTGCTTTATCTCGCTGTTTTGGCGGTAATTTATCGGCAAGAATGGCGATAAACACCAGGTTATCAATACCAAGAACAATTTCCAGAACGACAAGCGTCAACAGGCCCGCCCAGATTGAGGGGTCCATTAAGAATTCCATGGCAAGCTCCTGCTCAAAACAAGGCCAGACAGCGCGCACGAGCGCACAGGCATGATGACATTAAAAGGGGTCGGAGAACGGAAAGGGTTGGCAATGGGTTGCCAGAGGGTGAACTGACGTCGGTGACGGTCCATACGGTGGGCTACTGCCCTATACTCCTGAAATATTAAACGGAATGTAAACATATCAGAGAGACTTTACCTTTGGCAAAGATTTACCTGAATTTGCATTTTAAAGATATTTTTCGCTTCGAAATTTCTGAAATGCTTAAGGTAAATTACGGATCTTCATCACATAAATTATTTTTTCACTATCTAAAATAAATCCCGGAAGTCTTAGTTTTTCCTCCCTGCCCCGCATCTGAATCGATTCGGTGAACAGCGAGGTTCTCAACACACATGTTGCAAGTGTGTTAACGACAAAAACGAAGGAGGTAGCAAGTGACCATTGCTATTGTGATAGGCACACATGGTTGGGCTGCGGAGCAGTTACTCAAAACCGCTGAAATGTTATTAGGCGAGCAAGAGAACGTAGGCTGGATCGATTTCGTTCCCGGTGAGAATGCCGAGACGCTTATCGAGAAGTACAACGCACAACTGGCGAAACTCGACATCCATCAGGGCGTACTTTTTCTTGTTGATACCTGGGGCGGTAGCCCGTTCAACGCAGCAAGCCGTATTGTTGTCGACAAAGAACAGCATGAAGTGATTGCCGGGGTAAACATCCCAATGCTAGTCGAAACTTTAATGGCGCGTGATGATAACCCAACGTTTGACGAACTCGTGGCTGTTGCAGTGGAAACGGGTCGGGAAGGTGTCAAAGCGTTGAAAGCCGCACCGGTGGTTAAAGCCGCGCCCGCTGCTGCGCCTAAAGTATCTGTCCCTGCTAAGCCCATGGGGCCGAATGATTACATGACCATCGGCCTTGCGCGTATTGATGACCGCCTGATTCATGGGCAAGTCGCCACGCGCTGGACAAAAGAAACAAACGTGACGCGTATTATTGTCGTCAGCGACGAAGTGGCTGCCGATAACGTGCGTAAAACGCTCCTCACTCAGGTTGCGCCGCCGGGGGTGACGGCGCATGTGGTGGATGTCGCCAAGATGGTCCGTGTTTATAACAACCCGAAATATGCGGGTGAACGTGTCATGTTGCTGTTTACTAATCCGACAGACGTTGAACGCGTCGTTGAGGGTGGCGTGAAGGTTACGTCGGTGAATATTGGTGGTATGGCTTTCCGGCAGGGGAAAACGCAGGTTAATAACGCTATCTCCGTAGACGAGAAAGATATCGAAGCCTTCAAAAAACTTAATGCCCGCGGTATTGAGCTTGAGGCCCGTAAGGTTTCTACCGATCAGAAGCTGAAAATGATGGATTTAATCGGCAAGGTGGCGAAGTAATCACCCCGTTGATTGACTCGGTTTCACACTTACGTTTGTTTTAGCATAGGAGAAGTACAATGGAGATTACCACTCTTCAGATTGTGCTGGTGTTCGTTGTAGCCTGTATTGCCGGTATGGAGTCGGTGCTTGATGAGTTCCAGTTTCACCGTCCGTTAGTGGCCTGTACGCTGGTGGGTATCGTTCTGGGTGATATGAAAACCGGGATCATCATCGGTGGTACGCTGGAAATGATCGCCCTTGGCTGGATGAACATTGGGGCCGCCGTTGCTCCGGATGCCGCGCTGGCTTCCATCATCTCAACCGTGCTGGTCATCGCCGGGCATCAAAGCATTGGTGCGGGTATCGCGCTGGCGATTCCACTGGCCGCCGCCGGTCAGGTTCTGACCATTATCGTACGTACCATCACCGTAGCTTTCCAACATGCGGCAGACAAAGCAGCAGATAGCGGAAACCTGACGGCGCTATCCTGGATCCATGTCTCTTCACTTTTCCTGCAGGCAATGCGTATCGCTATTCCGGCAGTCATTGTTGCTATTTCGGTCGGCACCAGTGAAGTCCAGGGTCTGTTAAATGCCATTCCTGAAGTGGTCACCAGTGGTCTGAATATCGCCGGGGGGATGATCGTTGTGGTTGGTTATGCAATGGTCATTAACATGATGCGCGCAGGCTATCTGATGCCGTTCTTCTACCTTGGTTTCGTGACCGCCGCCTTCACCAACTTCAACCTGGTGGCATTAGGCGTTATCGGCGCGGTAATGGCTATCCTCTACATCCAGCTTAGCCCGAAATACAACCGCTCAGCCGCCCCTGCGCAGGCTGCAAGTTCCAACGATCTTGATAACGAACTGGACTAACAGGTGAACGACATGGTTGATATGACTAAAACTACCCCTGAGAAAAAACTGACTCCGGGTGACATTCGTGGCGTGTTCATCCGTTCTAACCTGTTCCAGGGTTCATGGAACTTCGAACGTATGCAGGCGCTGGGTTTCTGCTTCTCAATGGTGCCGGCAATAAAACGCCTTTATCCGGAGAATAACGAAGCGCGACGTCAGGCGATAAAGCGCCATCTGGAATTTTTTAACACTCACCCTTATGTGGCCGCACCGGTGCTGGGTGTCACGCTGGCGATGGAAGAGCAACGTGCTAACGGGGCAGAGATTGACGACGGTGCGATTAACGGTATCAAAGTTGGTCTGATGGGGCCGCTGGCTGGCGTAGGTGACCCGATTTTCTGGGGAACGGTCCGTCCGGTATTCGCTGCGCTCGGTGCCGGGATCGCCATGAGCGGTAGCCTGCTCGGTCCATTACTGTTCTTCGTGCTGTTTAACCTGGTCCGTCTGGCTACACGCTATTACGGCGTCGCCTACGGTTACCGTAAAGGTATCGATATCGTTAAAGATATGGGCGGCGGTTTCCTGCAGAAACTGACGGAGGGTGCGTCAATCCTCGGCCTGTTTGTGATGGGGGCACTGGTAAACAAATGGACGCACGTTAACATCCCGCTGGTTGTTTCACGTATCACTGACCAGACGGGCAAAGAAAATGTTACCACCGTGCAGACCATTCTTGACCAGCTTATGCCGGGCCTGGTGCCGTTGCTACTGACCTTCGCCTGTATGTGGTTACTGCGTAAGAAAGTGAACCCATTGTGGATTATCGTGGGCTTCTTCGTCATCGGTATTGCCGGTTACGCCGTGGGTCTGTTAGGTCTGTAATCTGTTGTGCTATAACCGGGGCCAGGCCCCGGTTTTTTTATTTTCAGGAGACGCAATGACGCTTACGGACAGCATTGTGGTGATGTTCATCACCGCCCTTCTGGCTTACGCCCTCTATGATGAGTGGGTTCTGCCCCGGCGCAAGGGTAAAGCCCTTTTGACCCTTCCCCTGCTGCGGCGCAGCCGCGTGGACGCCTCCATCTTTGTCGGCCTGTTGATCATTCTTATTTATAACAATGTGGTAAATGGCGGAACACTCTTAACCACATGGTTATTAAGTGCGCTATCGTTGCTCGCAATATACCTGTTCTGGATCCGGGTGCCTAAAATCATCTTTAAAGCACAAGGTTTTTACTATTCCAGCGTCTGGATTGAATATAACCGCATTAAAGAAATGAATTTATCGGAAGACGGAGTGCTAGTGATGCAATTAGAGCATCAGCGCCTGCTTGTGCGCGTCAAAAATATTGATGATCTTGAGAAGATATATAAATTTCTCGTTAAAAATTAGTCAGATAAAGATAACCGCATTAACGGTATCCGTATATTTATTAAGCACACTTATAGCCATTGCTATAATATCCCCGTGAAAAAACAGTTAAATTTTTTAACGTTAATTTTACTCGAATTGCTAAATGAAAATCGTTATCAACAAGTAAACGGGGTTATAAATTTCTGTTGTTGTTTTATATTCTAAAAATATGTTAAGGTTGCGCCCGTCGTTGGGGAGTAGCCGATTACTGTTATTACAGAAATGTACGTGTCAACATACTCGTTGCAAAACGTGGCACGTACGGACTGACATCATTCAGTCAGGCGAGACCATAGACACATCAACTGCTTTTTACTGGGGGCAGTGGTGTGTTATATGGAATTCCCGGTCAGGACGCTCGCATGAATTTATCCGCCACACTCCTCCTCGCCTTCGGCATGTCGATGGATGCTTTTGCCGCTTCGATTGGCAAAGGTGCGACACTGCACAAGCCTAAGTTCTCTGAAGCACTGCGCACGGGTCTCATTTTTGGCGTGATTGAAACACTGACTCCCCTGCTTGGCTGGGGAATGGGCATGCTGGCCAGTCAGTTCGTGCTGGAGTGGAACCACTGGATAGCGTTCGTCTTATTGGTCTTCCTCGGAGGAAGAATGGTGCTGGAAGGGTTTCGTGGCGAAAGCGATAGTGCTGCCGAAGCTCCCTGCCGCCACGGTTTCTGGTTACTGGTCACGACCGCAATAGCCACCAGCCTGGACGCGATGGCCGTCGGCGTTGGGCTTGCTTTTCTTCAGGTCAATATCCTCACCACTGCACTGGCTATCGGCTGTGCCACTCTGATCATGTCAACGCTGGGTATAATGATAGGACGTTTTATCGGCCCACTGTTAGGCAAGCGCGCCGAAATTCTTGGCGGTATCGTGCTGATTGGTATTGGCGTACAGATCCTCTGGAGCCATTTCGCCCCTTAATCTCTACGACGCAGACAGTGCAGTGTGAAATCGGTCTGACAACGGAACAACGCTGTATTCTCCAGTTGCGCCCACACTTCCGGTTTGGCCCGCCATGCAAATGGTGTCATTTGCAATAATGCCACCGCTTCCTTACCGGTCAGGCTCATATCATAGGCAAGTGACTGCTGTTCGATAACCTCAAATCCCTCGATTTCCCCTGCATCAGGCGCATGCAACATGGCTTCTTTGTAGATTAACCCCTTGAGCTCCAACAGATGGCGCGGACCCGGTGCGGCGGTAATGACGATGCCACCGGGTTTCACCACTCTCATCAACTCTTCAGCCTTGCAGGGCGCATAAATTCGCACCACCGCATCAATGCTGTTTGTTTCGAAGGGAAGTCGGTGGCTGGAGGCTACGCAGAACATGGCTTGTGGATAGCGTTTGGCAGCAGCACGGATTGCTACCTTCGACACGTCCAGTCCCAGCGTTTGCGCCCCCTTACGGTCTGCCACCCCGGCAAACGCATGGGTGTAGTACCCTTCTCCACATCCAATATCCAGCAGCGCATCGGCCGCCGAGGGCAAACGGGCATCAAGTTTTGCCGTTATAGCATCACGAAGCGGCTGGTAGTGCCCTGCATCAAGGAAAGCGCGGCGTGCCTGCATCATTTCAGCGCTGTCACCCGGATCGCGTGAACGCTTATGCTGCACGGGCAGTAAATTGACGTACCCTTCTTTCGCAATATCAAACTGGTGGCGATTGTTGCAGGAAAAACTGCGTTCTGAACGACTCAACGGCGAGTGACAAAGCGGGCAACTGAAGGGCATAACAACTCCGGGACTAAACAAAGGGCGAAAGTGTACCGCCATTCTTCACGCCGGGGAATGCGAAGCAGAAATTAAAAAGCCCCGCACAGGTGCGAGGCTTTCCGCTGACATTGATACGCCAAAGGCGCTTCAAGACCAGTGGTTTTGAAATTAGATGGCTGTTACGTTTACAGCAGCCGGGCCTTTCTGGCCGTCCTGAATTTCAAACTCAACGTTCTGACCTTCAGCCAGAGTTTTGAAGCCATTACCCTGGATTGCAGAGAAGTGTACGAACACGTCTTTGCTGCCGTCAGCAGGAGTAATGAAACCGAAGCCTTTAGACTCGTTGAACCACTTAACTTGACCTTTAATCTTTGCCATTTGCAATATTCCTTAATGTATATACTTCGCCCGCAGGCATTAACTGAGATAAAACTGAGACATTACTGCTTGAGGCACTAATATAAGGTTCGGCAGAGAAGCGGTATTCAACGAAAACGTGTTTACTCAGGACTTCTTTACTGAAAATGCCACACATAAACAGAACTGTACCTCGTTTGACCCAAAACGTGTTATCACACACTACGTTTAATATGGCAAGCCATTTTTAAACATGTCTGGATCCGTCGCACAATTTCCAGGGATATCTACACAAGGTGTGCACATTTTAACAATGCCATTAACCTTTTGTGAAGCGAAGGATACAAACGTTAAGTGTACAAAAAACACGTAATAACCATAGCTTAAGCCGCTCCGTTCGTCTACGTAAGCACTTAAAATTATTCAAATATAGCGTATATCATCCTTGTCATTTAAGTGCTGCTTTATCATTAACCCGTAATGAGTTAACTCTGATCTTAGCAATTTTAGTGACTATGCATTTGCTCAGGTTGACTATCGAATAATTGTTGTGCAATTAATCCTTTGATGCACCAAAATAATGAAACCTTGATGACAGTGCCTCAAAAAAAGGCAATAAAAACGTTTCGATAAAATTAAAACTCTTAATTATTAGAAATAATAAAATAGTATCAATCAGCATGCCCGGCATCAGGGAGTGTTAAATATTGACCAATCCTGAGGGGCAGAAAATTTGAGAACCCGCTCACCGTTTCGTTTAACGCTTCTTGTAATTCACATACTGGCTCGTCCAATGATTCATCTGCCAGTTCAAATACGCCCCAGTGGATAGGAAAGGCAAGTGGTTTATCCAGCTGCTCCCATAGCTTAACAGCCTGCTGAGGATCCATATGATTGGTCGCCATAAACCAGCGGGGAGCGTAAGCACCGATGGGCAAAGCCGCCACATCAATGTTCCCGAGACGCGCCGGTATTTGCAGTAACTCGGGGGTATATCCGGTATCTCCCGGAAACCAGAACCGCCAGTCGCGACGTTCAATCACCCACCCGCACCATAATGATGCATTGCGGTCCCAGAAGGTCCGCATGCTCCAGTGTTGCGCAGGTACGGCGGTATAAACCACGCCCTGGCGCGTCACACTTTGCCACCAGTCGAGTTCAATGACATCACGTGCGCCGCGCTGACGAAGCCATCGCTTAAGTCCTAACGGTGCGAAAAACGTGATATCGGGGAACCGCGCAAGCAACAGGCGAATGCTTTTGTCATCAAGGTGATCGTAGTGATTGTGCGAGATAACAACGGCATCGACTGCGGGTAAATCGGCAATCGAAAGCGCGATGGGCGTGCGCCTCTCTGGTCCTGCAAAAGAAAGCGGTGAGGCGCGCCGGGAGAAGACCGGGTCCGTCAGGATATATTGATTTTGTAGGCGTAACAGGATAGTGGAATGGCCCAGCCACCATAATTTATTTTCTGAACCTGATACGTCTATCTCGGCAGGCTGCCACCAGGTCGCAATGAAGTGTTCATAGCCACCCGCAGGGGGCAAGGGAAGACCAGCGGCTTTACGCTCCTTCCTCCAGCGCTTAACCTCTCCGGGCTGGTGGCCACCGGGGCTCAGATTGGTAAAACCTTCCGGGGAGTGATGGGAGAGCGAAGCATCAAACCAGGGATTTTTCCGTGTCATGCCCCACTCCCATTCTCATGTTTGATTCTTAACGTTCAGCGACTAAACGAATGAATTCGTCATCTTTACCTTTGGCCGCAGCCTGTTCCACGGGCGCCTCTTTTTCTGGCTCGTTGGCTTCACACAAACGACGCAGCAGCGCATTTTGACGTTTTTGTTGATCCAGCAATGCTTCAAGCAACTCAATTTGTTCGTTTGTACGTGAGCTGGCACGGTTGATAAAGAACCACAGCGCCAGCCCTACCAGTAACACCACCACAGAAACAATCAATGACGCAAAATTGAGTGCGCCAGACGTTATCATTTCGTTCATTTCACCACCTCTACCAAAACGCAGTATTCTATCACCGGCGGTCAGGAAGGAAATCGCTTACAGGAAAAAAGCGGCTACCAGGGGATGAATTTATTGACGACGCAGATGCCGCTGAAAAATTGCACATCATCGTCACACATCACATTTAGCATTTGAGTCCAGAGCAGCAGGCAGATTGCCAACACGGCAACCAGCAACAGCCATCTATATTTTCTCACTCCACTCTCCGATACATCACTGAATGCAATCACCTTAGCACGCTAACTTTAAACCGCGACTAACTGTAGCTGCTTTCGGGATTTTTAGGAATGCTCAACTTGCAGCCCATAAGCATTAGCGTAGCCTGTTGCTGAGTGTTAACAGCAAGGAAGAGAAATGCGTACTCTTATTCGAACAATTATTCTGCTGGCCCTGGTCTGGGTGGGCATTTTGCTTAGTGGTTATGGTGTATTGATTGGCAGTACTGAAAATGCAGCAGGATTGGGCTTGCAGTGTAAGTACCTGACTGCCCGAGGCGTGAGTACGGCACAGTATGTGCACTCCAGTAGCGGGATTATCGGCCTGACGCAATGTCCGATATTGCGGAAAAGCGAAAACATTATCGACAATGGCTAGATATGAAAAGCGCCGCTTACGGGCGGCGCTTTTGCATCAGAACGGATAGGCGTTGTAACCCATTTGTTCAGAAATTTTCCGCGCGGCCTGGTGAAGCATCTCAACATATTCATGAAGACGCTCTTCCGAGAAGCGCAGCGTAGGGAAAGAGATACTCAATCCGGCAATAACCACGCCAAAGCGGTCAAAGACCGGCACGCCGATGCAGCGTAACCCCTCTTCCTGCTCCTCGTTATCTTCGCCGTAGCCCTGCTCGCGAACGACATCCAGCATCGTGAGCAACTCTTCGGTGCTGGTGATAGTGCGGTCGGTGCTGCGTTTATATTCTACGCCGTCCAGAATCTGTAACACGTCTTCACGTTCACGCCATGCCAGCAGCACTTTACCAATTGCGGTGCTGTAAAGCGGATTGCGACGGCCAATACGTGAGTACATACGCAGGTTGTACATTGAATCGATTTTATGGATGTAAACAATACTGTCTTCATCCAGCGCCCCAAGATGAATCGTCTCTTTCGTCAGACGTGAAAGTTCACGCATCTGAATATCCGCACTGCGGATAAGATCCACGTTTTGCAGCGCGCGTGCGCCGAGTTCAAAAAGTTTGAGCGTTAAAGAGTACTTCTCGGATTCGCCTTCCTGAGCAACATAACCTAACGATTTCATGGTTTGCAAAAAGCGATAGACGGTACTTTTTGACATCATGACACGCTGAGACAGCTCAGTGATGCCGATTTCACGCTCTTCGCCCAGCGCCTGCAGAATGCCAAAGACTTTCAGTACAGAAGAAACAGAATCTGGCTGTTTATCCAAATCTGCGATTGCCATTAATCACCTCATCGCCAGTGTTTTATAAAAATTAGAATGGGTTTTTATTATAAATTTCTCCCCCCTCTGCCGCAATGCACGTATGCCAACTTCATTACAAATCTGCGATATAAAACCGGAAACCCATGACCAGAGGCGTTTCTCAGTGGGTTCATTCATTATCTTCACGTTTTTTAGGGAATCTGAATGCCCTCCTCGTCTTGAGAAGAGGCCTGATGCCAACAAAGAAAGACGATGGCTAACGACTTGTGAAGCCAGGTGGGGGGGATTATTTCACCCATAAAAAAAGCGCGTCTAGGACGCGCTTTTTTATTCTGTATGGATTATTTGAGATAAGAGCCGCTACGCAGCGCTTCAATACGTTTATCCAACGGCGGGTGAGTCATAAAGAGCTCACTCAGGGATTTTGATTTCCCGTTAATACAGAACGCCATCATGGTACTGGCTTCCTGCGGTTCATAGCTGGTTTTCAAACGCTGCAGGGCTGCAATCATCTTCTCACGACCCACCAGTTTCGCCGAGCCGGCATCTGCGTGGAACTCACGGTGACGTGAGAACCACATCGTAATAATGCTCGCCAGTATGCCGAACACCAGTTCAAGCACGGTTGCCACGACGAAATAGATCATTGGGTTACCGTTGCTCTCTTCACCGTCATCACGATTCCCGCCCATAAAGCCGGCAGCAATCTGCGCCAGGATGCGCGAGATGAAAATAACAAAGGTGTTTACCACGCCCTGAATCAGCGTCATGGTGACCATATCGCCGTTCGCAATATGGCTGATCTCGTGAGCAATTACGGCTTCAGCCTCGTCACGGCTCATGTTCTGTAAAAGCCCGGTACTTACAGCAACCAGTGAAGCGTCACGACGGGCACCGGTGGCAAAGGCGTTGATATCTGGCGCATGGTAGATAGCCACCTGCGGCATCGCAATGCCTGCCTGACGGGATTGATTTGCAACCGTATCCATCAGCCAGCGTTCCATATCATTACGGGGTTGCTCAATCACCTCACCGCCCACCGATTTCAGCGCCATCCATTTTGACATCAGTAACGAAATGAAAGAGCCGCCAAAACCGAACAGCAGCGCCATGATTAATAAACCCTGGACGCTACTCGACCGAATACCCGTCAGGCTGAGCACGAGGCCGAATACCAACATGACGGCCAGGTTTGTCAGCAGGAAGAGCGCGATTCGCATCATAATTTTCTTTTAACCTCAGTTTAACAACACGCACTATGCGATTACCCACATCGTATGGGTAATGACGCTATTTTCAAGCATCGGAATGCCGTAAGTGACCAGAAAGACACAACTTTACATTTTGTAGCACAATGCTGACGCCAGAATGAACTTGTTAAAAAAACAGGCACAATTTCTTGTGCCTGTTGAGGAGTTACTTCGCAGGGGCGGGTTGAGCCGCTGGTTTGTCTTTGTCCATCGCCGCAAGGTCCAGGGCAATGTGAACCGTCTCATCCAGATAAGGATCCGGTTCTTTGTAATCTTTCGGCAAATCGTCCAGTTTCTTCAGCGACGGCTTCCCTTCGCGCTTAAAGCGATCGTTGAGACGCCCCAGACGAATCGCATCGTCCTCAGCATTCTCTTTCTCGCGCTGGACCAGATTCAGCGATACCTGATTACGTTTGTCTTTCATCGCATCAAAACGGGCAATGTCCTTAAAGATGTACTGGAATTCAGGATCTTTCGCGATACGCTCGTCATGTTTTTTCAGCAATTCCGGGCCAAACGGCTTCATATCACCAGACTTCGTAAAGGTAGCAGCGTTAATGCTATCCCACGGCAAGGCGTTGTCTTCGAATTTTTCGCCCGTCTCGGTCTCTTGTGTCCCGGTTGGCATGATGATGTCCGGCGTCACACCTTTGCGCTGGGTACTGCCACCGTTTACACGATAGAACTTCTGGATGGTGTACTGGACAGAGCCCAGTGCAGGCCACTCAGGGCGCAACATTTGATCGTAAATACGGTTGAGCGAGCGGTACTGCTGGACGGTGCCTTTACCAAATGTCGGCTCACCAACAATAAGGGCACGGCCATAGTCCTGCATCGCAGCGGCAAAGATTTCCGAGGCAGAAGCACTGAATCGGTCAACCAGAACCACCAGCGGTCCTTTGTAATAAACCACGCCATCGGTATCGCTATCTTCGCGTACCTTGCCGTTGTTATCACGAACCTGCACCACCGGGCCCGATGGAATGAACAGACCGGACAGCGAAACCGCTTCGGTCAGTGCACCACCGCCATTGGTACGCAGGTCGATAATGACGCTGCTGACATTCTGCTTTTCCAGCTTCTGCAACTGAACCTTAACGTCGTCCGTCAGGCCAACATAGAAGCCCGGAATGTCCAGAACGGCGACTTTCTCTTTGCCAACCGTTTTAACGGTCATTTTCACCGCGCGGTCTTCAAGACGAATACGCTCACGGGTCAGCGTGATAGTCCGTGTTTTGGTGCCCTTCCCTGCAGGAAGAATTTCCAGGCGCACTTTACTGCCTTTGGGGCCTTTGATCAGAGCAACAACATCATCAAGACGCCAGCCGATCACATCGACCATATTCTGCCCGGTCTGGCCGACACCGACGATGCGGTCACCCACGCTAATCGCTTTGCTCTTCGCAGCAGGACCACCCGCCACCATGGAGTTAATGACGGTATAGTCATCATCCATTTGCAGCACAGCACCGATACCTTCCAGAGACAGGCTCATTTCGGTATTGAACTGCTCGGTGTTGCGCGGCGACAGGTAATTCGTGTGCGGATCGATTTCGCGAGCGAAAGAAGTCATCGCCAGGGAGAAAACATCTTCACTGTTCGTTTGCGCCAGACGGCGAATTGCAAACTTGTAGCGGCGCGTCAGGGTTTCACGGACTTCCTGATCGTTTTTACCGGTCAGTTTGAGGCTTAATTCGTCGTATTTAACCTTGCTATCCCACAGCGCGTTTAATTCCGCCTCGTCTTTTGGCCAGGGCGCTTTGCTGCGATCGAGGTTGAAGGAGTCATTGCCGGAGAAGTCCATCGGACGCTCCAGCACCTTCAACGCGTATTGATAACGTTCAAAACGACGCTTTTGGGCGAGGTTATAGAGGTCGTAAAATACCTCCAGCTTGCCACTGCGCAACTCATCGCCGAGTACCGTTTTCTTTTTGGCAAACTGGTCAACATCACTGGCTAACAGCACATTGTGGCTGTAGTCCAGTAAATTGAGGTAGCGATCGAAAATCTTTGCCGAAAAGGCCTGATCCAGATCGAACTGACGATAGTGAGAGCGGGTAAAACGCGAGGTCACGCGCTCACTTACCGTCGCGTGCTGTGTCTCTTCCTTCAATACCGGGATTTGATCAGCACGCGTAATATCTTCAACTGCGAATACCTGACCTGTTATTAACAACAGGCCAGCCAACGCGGTGCGCTTAAACAAAGTGTTCATGCCAGGCCAGGCCTCCGTTTCAGAACATCAAATGTTCTGCGCGTACAATCATCGACATACCCGAAGTAAGCTGTACGCGAACGCCATCTTTGGTGATTTCCACTACGGTAGCGTCCATCGCATTATTACCCGCTTTTACCTTGAGACTCTGACCCACGCTCAGTACAGATAAGTCTGAAACTGGAGTGTGGCGCTCTTCTTTAGGTGCCCGTTGGGGTTTAGCGACAGGTTTATCGGCACGTGCTTTCTGCTCGCCACCCTCTTTACGGCGAGGAGCAGGACGCGGTTTACGCTCACGGCGCGGCGCCTCTTCTGACTCTCCTGCGGCAGCGGCAGCTTCTCGTTTCTTAGCTTGCTGCTCAGCGCGCTGTGCCTGAACGCGTGCTTTCGCTTCTTCAAGCTGTTTACGAGCGTGCTCTACGTGTTGCTCATCCAGCGCACCACAGTCATTACCGTCGAGATCCACTCGAATCGCGCCGGCTTTAATACCGTAAAGGTAGCGCCAGCTCGATGTATACAGACGTAAGGCTGAACGAAGCTGAGTTTTGCTGAGGCTCATCTCGCCTTCAACGCGCTCAACTAAATCCTGAAAAATACCAATTTTCAGGGGACGCGCTTCGCCTTCAGCACTGAAACAGTGAGGAAAACGTTCGGCCAGAAACGCGATAACTTCTTTACTGCTATTCAACTTAGGTTGATTTTCCATGAAATTTCCTGATTACAACGGACGTTGCCAACAAGCGCAGGCATGAACAGGCGTCATTATAATGACGCTATCAGTAATTGCTACGTTATCCGTTGATTATCCTGCGACGTCCAGAAAGAATTTTTTATAATCGGTGTGTTCGAGAACGTTTTGCAGGTGTGAAACCAGCTCACGCAGACCACGTTCATCGTCAATGGCAAAGCGCGAAAACTCGACGCTGTCGATATCCAGAACCCCAATAATTTTATTATTTACCGTAATCGGTAACACAATTTCAGAATTACTGGCTGCATCACAGGCAATGTGCCCATCAAACTGATGCACATCTTCTACCCGCTGGACGCTGTTTTGCGCGACTGCCGTCCCACACACGCCGCGGCCCACCGGGATTCGAACACAGGCGAGTTTTCCCTGAAACGGCCCCAGAACCAGCGTTTCACCTTCGAGAAGATAAAAACCGGCCCAGTTCACCCCACTCAGTCGTTCAAACAGCAACGCGCTGGTATTCGCGAGTGTCGCTAAAAAACTGGTTTCACCTGCCATTAATGCCTGAAAGTCACGGTTTAAATCCGCGTAAAATTCTGTTTTGTTCATTTTCCAATCACTTAAAGTCTTACTTTTGTCTCACCACATGGCCTATTAAAATAAGCATTAAATGCGTTGATGCTCAAGAAGTTCCAATCATGAGTTAATATAGATGCATTCTCGATTTATTCATTTGCATGCAATGGCCCTAAAAAACCGACAGATAACGCCTGCTAAAAAAATAGCCGTTCACGCCATAGGCGATGCATTGCCACGCGCACACTATCAGCGTTGCCCGCAATGCGATACGCTTTTTGCGCTTCCCGTCATGAAATCGCATCAAAGCGCCTTCTGTCCCTGTTGCGATGCCAAAATTCGCGATGGCCGGGACTGGTCCCTGACGCGGCTCGCAGCGATGGCAATCACCATGTTGCTATTGATGCCCTTTGCCTGGAGCGAACCTTTGCTCCATCTCTATTTGCTTGGGGTGCGCATCGATGCGGATTTACTGCAGGGCATCTGGCAGATTGTTGCTCAGGGCGATCCTCTGACCGCAGCCATGGTGCTGTTCTGCGCGGTGGGTGCTCCGCTCATTCTGGTCGCTGCAATCGCCTATTTGTGGCTGGGTAATATTCTTGGCATGAATCTTCGCCCCATCTTACTGATGCTGGAGAAGCTCAAAGAATGGGTCATGCTGGATATCTATCTTGTGGGTATTGGTGTGGCCTCCATCAAAGTCCAGGATTACGCTTTTTTACGCCCTGGAATCGGGCTGGTTGCTTTCATCGCGCTGGTTGTTCTCAGCATTATGACCATCATCCATCTCAACGTAGAACAATTGTGGGAGCGTTTTTACCCTCAGCGCCCGGCTAAGCGACCGGACGAAAAGCTCCGCGTCTGCCTGGGTTGCCACTTTACGGGCTTTCCCGACCCCAGAGGGCGCTGCCCGCGTTGTCATATTCCGTTACGCCATCGTCGTCGGCAGAGTGTGCAAAAATGCTGGGCCGCGCTCATCGCCTCCATCATTTTCCTCTTTCCGGCGAACCTGCTGCCCATCTCCGTGGTTTATATTAACGGTGCCCGTCAGCAGGATACGATCATGTCCGGTATTATCTCTCTGGGCAGCAGCAATATTGCCGTTGCTGCGGTGGTGTTTATTGCCAGTATACTGGTGCCATTTACCAAAGTTATCGTGATGTTTACACTGCTGCTTAGCATCCACTTCAAATTCGAGCAGGGATTACGCGCACGCCTCATTTTATTACGTATCGTCACATGGATTGGTCGCTGGTCCATGCTTGACCTGTTTGTCATCTCATTGACGATGTCATTGATTAATCGCGACCAATTGCTTGCTTTTACTATGGGACCGGCTGCGTTTTATTTCGGCGCAGCGGTAATATTGACTATTCTTGCTGTGGAATGGCTGGACAGCCGCTTACTTTGGGATGCACATGAGTCAGGAAACCCCCGCTTCGCCGACTGAAGCGCGCATTAAAACCAAACGTCGCATTTCGCCTTTCTGGATTTTGCCGGTTCTTGCGCTGCTCATCGCGGGCTGGCTCATCTGGAACAGTTACGAAGATCGCGGTAATACGATTACGATTGATTTTATGTCTGCTGACGGTATCGTCGTTGGACGAACGCCCGTGCGTTATCAGGGAGTGGAAGTTGGCACGGTACAGGATATTCGCCTGAGCGAAGACCTGAAAAAAATCGAAGTGCGTGCCAGCATCAAATCCAATATGAAGGATGCGCTACGCAGCGATACGCAGTTCTGGTTAGTGACGCCCAAGGCTTCGCTGGCGGGCGTCTCCGGCCTGGATGCGCTGGTCGGCGGTAACTACATCGGCATGATGCCGGGTAAAGGTGAGCCACAGGATCACTTTGCCGCGCTGGATACTCAGCCCAAATACCGTCTTAATAACGGCGAGTTGATGATTCACCTGCACGCCCCTGACCTGGGCTCGTTGAACAGCGGTTCGCTGGTCTATTTCCGCAAGATCCCGGTTGGACGCGTTTACGATTATTCCATTAACGCCAACAAACAGGGCGTCACGATCGATGTTTTAATCGAGCGGCGTTTTACCAATCTCATTAAAAAGGGCAGCCGCTTCTGGAACGTCTCGGGTGTGGATGCAGATGTCAGTCTCAGCGGTGCGAAGGTGAAGCTTGAAAGTCTGGCGGCGCTGGTAAACGGTGCGATTGCCTTTGACTCACCGGAAGGCTCTGCTCACGCCAGCCAGGATGATGAATTTGGATTGTATGAAGATCTGGCCCACAGTCAGCGCGGCGTGCTCGTCAAGCTTGATTTACCGGACGGCCAGGGTCTGAAAGCTGGCTCTACCCCGCTGATGTATCAGGGCCTAGAAGTGGGGGAACTGACCAAAATCAATCTGGATCCTGGCGGTACGGTGACCGGTGAAATGACGGTGGACCCGAGCGTCGTTAATCTGCTTCGTGACAACACGCGCATAGAAATGCGCAGCCCCAAGCTGTCATTAAATAATGCCAGCGTCAGTTCATTACTGACCGGCACCACGCTCGAACTGGTGCCGGGTGAAGGCCAACCGCGCAATCACTTTGTCGTGCTTCCTTCTGATAAAACCCTTCTCCAGGAACCTGGCGTTGTCACGCTGACCCTGAAAGCGCCGGAGAGTTACGGTATCGATGCAGGGCAACCGCTTGTCCTGCATGGCGTTCAGGTCGGCCAGGTGCTGGAACGCGATCTCACCAGCAAAGGCGTCTCGTTTGCCATCGCCATCGATCCGCAATATCGCGACCTGGTCAAAGGCGACAGCAAATTTGTGGTTAACAGTCGGGTTGATGTCAAAGTGGGTCTCGATGGGGTCGAATTCCTTGCTGCCAGTGCCAATGAATGGTTGAGTGGGGGGATCCGCATTTTGCCGGGGACCAAAGGCGACATGAAGCCCGACTACCCGCTATATGCCAATCTGGATAAAGCGGTAGAGAACAGTCTCAGCGACTTACCGACCACGACCCTGACGCTGACGGCGGACACCTTGCCTGACGTTCAGGCAGGTTCAGTTGTGCTCTACCGTAAGTTCCAGGTGGGGGAAATCATCACTGTTCGCCCGCGCGCCAATGCCTTTGATATTGAAGTGCACATTAAACCCGAATATCGCTCACTCCTGACCAACAACAGCGTGTTCTGGGCAGAAGGCGGCGCGAAAGTACAGTTGAACGGCAGCGGATTGACCGTGCAGGCCTCACCGTTGTCGCGCGCCATCAAAGGCGCGATCAGCTTTGATAATCTCAGTGGTGCTGGTGCCAGCGCACGTAAAGGCGACAAGCGCATACTTTACGCATCTGAAACCACCGCACGCGCGGTAGGCAGCCAGATAACCCTGCACGCCTTTGATGCAGGCAAACTCGCCGCCGGGATGCCGATTCGTTATCTGGGCATTGATATTGGCCAGATCTCAAATCTTGAACTCATTACCGATCGCAATGAAGTACAGGCCACTGCGGTGTTATACCCGGAATATGTGCGAACTTTCGCCAGGAACGGTACCCGCTTCTCGGTCGTGACACCGCAGATTTCTGCGGCAGGTGTTGAACACCTCGATACCATTCTTCAACCCTACATCAATGTGGAACCGGGTCATGGAGAGGCGCGCCGCGAGTTTGAACTTCAGGAAGCAACGATTACCGATTCACGCTATCTGGACGGCTTAAATATTGTTGTTGAAGCACCGGAAGCAGGCTCGTTGAATATCGGTACGCCAGTGCTGTTCCGTGGCATTGAAGTCGGTACGGTGACAGGTCTGGTATTGGGCTCAATGTCTGACAGAGTGATGGTCGGGTTGCGTATCAGTAAGCGCTATCAGCACCTCGTGCGTAACAACTCCGTCTTCTGGCTGGCGTCCGGCTACTCACTGGACTTCGGTCTGACCGGCGGCGTGGTGAAAACCGGCACCTTTAATCAGTTCATTCGCGGAGGCGTTGCCTTTGCCACGCCTCCGGGCGTGCCGCTCGCGCCGAAAGCGCAACCGGATAAACACTTCCTGCTGCAGGAAAGTGAGCCGAAAGAGTGGCGACAATGGGGCACCGCGCTGCCTCGCTAAACCCTGATTGCTCCGGCGTGCCCGCGCCGGAGCGATTATGTTACACTGCGCGCCTGTTCGACTCCCTGTGGTGTTCTTCGTGGCTCAAAACGCTGTTTATCTCCCTGACGAATTCCTGGCACAAATGCGTGATGCAATGCCAGCCGCCCTCTCCTTCGATGAGTTTATTGCCGCCTGCCAGCGCCCCCTGCGGCGTAGCATTCGCGTTAATACCCTTAAAATCTCCGTGGCCGATTTTCTGGCGCTGGTTTCGCCGTACCGCTGGCAGCTTACGTCGATTCCCTGGTGCGAAGAAGGATTCTGGATCGAGCGTGAAGACGAGGACGCCGTGCCGTTGGGCAGCACCGCCGAACACCTGAGCGGTCTGTTTTATATTCAGGAAGCGAGTTCCATGCTGCCAGTGAGCGCGCTTTTCGCTGAGGGCAACACGCCGACCCGGGTGATGGACGTCGCTGCTGCGCCCGGCTCAAAAACCACTCAAATCGCGGCGAGGATGGGCAACCGGGGCGCTATTCTGGCCAATGAATACTCCGCCAGCCGGGTAAAAGTGTTGCATGCCAATATTAGCCGTTGCGGGATTGCCAACGTGGCCTTAACCCATTTCGACGGCCGCGTTTTTGGCCCTGCGCTGCCGGAGATGTTTGATGCGATCCTGCTCGATGCCCCCTGTTCCGGCGAAGGCGTGGTGCGTAAAGACCCTGATGCGCTTAAAAACTGGTCACATGCCAGTAATCTTGAGATAGCGGCCACGCAACGTGAGCTTATCGACAGTGCCTTTCATGCGCTCCGCCCCGGTGGGACCCTGGTCTACTCCACCTGCACCCTGAATCGGGATGAAAACGAAGCCGTATGCCACTGGCTTGCGCAGCAGTACCCCGACGCCGTCGAATTCTCCCCTTTAGGTGCATTATTCTCAGGCGCCGACCAGGCCGTCACCGAAGAGGGCTTTCTGCATGTCTTCCCGCAGATTTACGACTGTGAAGGCTTCTTCGTCGCCCGTTTACGCAAACGTGCATCGCTGCCCCCGCTTCCTGCACCTCAGTATAAAGTCGGTAAATTCCCTTTTGCTCCGGTCAAAACGCGCGAAGCGGCAGATATCACCGCTGCGGCTGCCAGCGTGGGACTGACCTGGGAGAGTGAATTACGGCTCTGGCAACGTGATAAAGAGGTCTGGTTATTCCCCCAGGCGGTTGAACCTTTGATCGGAAAAGTCCGTTTTTCACGCATCGGTCTCAAACTTGCCGAAAGCCATAATAAAGGTTTTCGCTGGCAGCACGAGGCGGTCATCGCGCTGGCGGGTAGCCAAAATCCTCTGGCTTTTGAGCTCACGCATGATGAAGCTGAGGAGTGGTATCGGGGGCGTGATGTCTATCCGCAGACGGCACCCGGCGGCAACGACGTCATCGTTACCCATCAGCACCAGCCGCTGGGACTGGCCAGGAAAATCGGATCTCGCTTGAAGAACAGTTACCCCAGAGAGTTGGTCAGGGACGGGCGCTTATTCGCAAGTAAGCGTTAATCCGTCTAAAAAAACGCACATTTCGACTGGCATGATGTGATTTGTTGTACCAAGCTAAAAAGTGGACGACTGCACTGGTCGTACCACAATTTAACCATCAACGGAGAGCATTATGACGAAAACCAGCGTGCGTATCGGCGCCTTCGAAATCGATGATGCCGAGTTGCAGGGCGAAAATCAGGGTGAGAGAACGTTGCGTATTCCCTGTTCATCTGACCCGGATCTGTGTATGCAACTTGATGCCTGGGACGCGGAAACCAGCATTCCAGCGATCCTTGACGGCGAACATTCGGTTTTATACCGCGAACACTACGATCAAAAGTCTGACACCTGGGTCATGCGCCTTGCCTGATTCAATGGGAACCCGTCCATAGACGGGTTATTTACCCGCTTCATTTCCCCTGCCCCCATTCATCCCCTACAATTAAATAATGTTGTTGTGATCCGAGGATGGAATGTTCGCACTGGTTTTGTTTGTTTGCTACCTGGACGGTGGGTGTGATGACATTGTGGTGGATGTCTTCAATACTGAAAGTCAGTGCCTTGTGGCGATGGATGTACAGCGTTTACGCTATGGCGGATGCTACCCTGTTGAAGATTTCATTGACGGTTTCTGGCGTCCGGCTCAGGAATACAGTGATTTCTGATTATTGCACTTTCACCAGTGTCAGATGCCCGCCGAAGACGGCGCCGGTATCAATATAATGTAGGTTTTCACTGTCGAACCGCCGTTTGAGTGGGGTATGGCCGAACCAGAAATGGTCAGCACCCCGTATCGCGTCTCCCTTGCCTGAAAGCAAACGATTTATTCGCCCCCGGTTCCACAATAGCGCGTCCTGATCGACCGGCTGGAGCCATTCATACTGCACCGCAGGATAGTCAGCATGGGCGATAATATTTACGCCACTGCTGCAATGCAGCTCCAGTATTAAAGGCAATTGTGCGCATGACTTCAGTGCCTGCCCGACCAGCTTGTGTTCTTCTGCCGAAAGATGCGTATACCACGTTCCGCCATTGACTAACCATGTCGACATCTCTCCAGTCGATAAGGCATCAAGCGCCATCTGTTCGTGATTACCGCGCACACTCTGAAACCAGGGTTTCTGCAATAATTGCAGGCACGACAAACTGTCCGGGCCGCGGTCAATCAGATCGCCAACGCAAATGAGCAAATCCTGCCAGGGATCGAACCGTAGCGTGCGTAGCTGCGTCAGGAGCTGCTGATAGCAGCCATGTAAGTCACCCATAATCCAGATGTGACGCCATTTGTTGCCCTCAATACGCTGATACATAAATTCCCCCCTGTATTGAGTATAGAGAGAAGTCTAAACTTCATGGCATTGTCATAAGCATCTCATTTACCTCAATCTCCCCTAAACGAACCGGAAATAAAACTCACCTCAGCGTTAATTTATAATTCCGTTGTCCTTAGAATGGTATTTGAAACATTCAGAGGTGAATATCGTGTCTAATATCAGTCTGCAAACCAAAAACCTGCCATCTTCCCAACGACATATAATTAGCGAACTGGTTACAGGCCGTTTAATTCCGGGCCCAATCTGGCGTAAGCGAGAATACCGCCTGAAGTTTTTACTACGCTCACTGCTATTCTGGTCCTCCACCGTCAGGATGTTAGATGCATTATCCCGGCGACCGGGTTTCGACGCGCAACTTCAGGCCCAGGTCACCTTACCGAGTAAATCTCATCGCCAATATTTAACGCTGGGACTCAGTGCGTCTCAACGCGCCGATGCCATTATTAGCCACTACGACTGGCTTGATAATCAGCTATCCAAACGTGCGGCAGACGCGTTCACCGCAACCCTGCCGCAGCAAATATTGCGTTTTGCGGGTAAGGATGGCGCCGAATTCTCTGTATTCGCTTCGGGTGCACATAAAGCAGAACGTGAAGGCGAAAGCACGCTGTGGTTTTATGATGGCAATAACGCCCTGCTGGCAAGCGTCACATTTAGCGTCACCACTGAAAATGGAGAACGTGCGCTGGTCATCGGGGGCCTTCAGGGGCCGCGCAAAAATGTCACTCATGAGGTGATTAAAGTCGCAACCAAAGCCTGCTATGGCATCTTCCCGAAACGTCTGCTTCTCGAAACCTTATGGCAGATGTGTGCCAGTACGGGCATTAATGCTGTTTACGGTGTGAGTGATAACGGCCACGTCTTCCGCGCATTACGCTATCGTTTGAGCAAAGGTCGACACTTTCATGCCAGCTACGATGAATTTTGGTCCTCTATTGATGGCGTAAAGAGTGATAATTATCGCTGGCGTTTGCCTTTACTCATGGCGCGAAAACCGCTTGAAGAGATTGCCAGCAAAAAAAGAGCCGAATATCGTCGTCGTTTTCAACTACTTGATGAAATACACGCCTCACTGAATAATTACTTTTAATCATCATCGCGGGCAGAAATTTTTTCTGCCCTTACTCGCTGGTTTTATTAATAACGTTTGAAATCAGGGGCCTCAGGAATAATTTAACGATATATCCTTAAAGGGAATTAATTCATGTTAGTGTGGTTATTCCATTCCTCAGCCCGGAGGGGCTATCCCAAACCTAAAATTTGTTTGCCTGGTTTGCAACGGAAATCAGTTTTTGTTTACGCAGTACAGCCCTGAAAAAAATGATCCACATGGGGCAATATGTTCGGTCTGTGGCGCCCGGCTCACGCTAAAAACTTGCATCCCGAAAAGACGTCGGTGGATTAAGCAAGCCTCATAAATGCGAGGCCTCATATGAGGCCTCACCACAACGACGTCGCGTTGGAGTCAGAGGAAAGATTATCTGCAAAGCGCATCCGGAATGGATGCTGCTTTAGAGGGGATCAATAAAATTGCCGAATCGCCTGTTCAGTTTCACGTGCGCTGACCAGGTCAGAAAACTTTGCAATCAGGAACTCTTCCCCATCCAGCACATAAGTTTCGATTGGCAGATCCAGGAAGGACCGTTGATCGTTTCTGTAGCTGACTTTTTTCAGGTCATCTTCAACAGAAAGGTGCTCGACCTTGCCACCGGGGAGTATTACCACAACATCTTTGCTCATGTCGTTATCCTCAGTTTTGTTTAAATTGCATACGACAGTAGCACAGCCTTTTGGTCATCGTCTCTTCTTATGTTTCATCATCGTTTGCCGTGCCAGCAGCACCCAAGTCATAAACCATAACGGTGACGCGCTCGTTGTCGACACACTTTTCCTCTACGCTGCGCCAGCCCAAATGACGATAAAGCCCCTGCTGGTCTGGCGTGTAGAGCCATAAGGCAGGATAACCCGCGAGCGAAGCAGCCTCTACGAGTGCGCGTATCAGTTTACTGGCAACACCTTTGCCGCGATGTTGCGGAGCAGTGAGCACTTCCCCGAGCCAGTATTTGCGCTCAAAATCATCTCTTAACTCCCAGGTGATAATACTCGCTGTTGCCAGTAACTCAGTTGATTCCAACGCCACCAGGGTGATTTCTTCATTATGGCCCATGGACCGTTGCTGCAGACGCGAGATAATCTTCTCTTTTGATGACCAGCGTTCAAAATCCGACCATTCCTGGTAGAGAAGCGTGGCTAACGTATCCGTTATTTCTCTCTCACTGTCCTGTAAACGTACTATGTCCATCGCCATTCCTCTGCTGGTAATTTTTCAATGATTCTAAAAACGTTGGCTGATTGGGTGCCAGATTATGAAATGGTTTAGCCCGTGTACAGGCATTACGAAGGGGAGATTAACGGGGCAGTTACGTCCTGATGGCAGATTCGGCAACAAGGGTCAGCAAAGCCCGGATTGAATTGCGTTTATCATCATAATTAACAAAAAGGGGATATTTTCAGTAACGTTAGAGATAAAGGAATGACTCGACTTGTCTTTGGCTGGTTTTCCAGACATTAAGATATGACGTGCGTCGTCATTCCCCTGTTCACATTACACCGAAAAAAACATCATCCCGTGCTTATAAAGCTCATTAGGTGAGACCTGCTTCGATCCAAAACGACCTATATATGTGCTACCACACCGTGGCCGCGCTAACCAGGCTAACGAAAAGTAAATTTTCCGAATACTCTTTAAGCTCCTTAAGATAACCTTCGTCATTGTATTTCAACATTTCAATAGCTGACGCAGCACTTTCAGCTTCAACTTCAAAATGATGTTTTTTATAACCATGCTTTTTAAGCAGTGCGGCAGCTTCTTTATCAATGCTAGCTTTAGTAAACACTCTTGCGCGGGAATCGTTGTAATAAAAGACATAAATACTCACGTTAACCTCCATGCACTCAGTGAAAGTACCCGTTTCTAAATTAGCATTTAATAACAAGGTCTGACAGACAGGTGGGATCAATTTTTACGTTATTTAACGCGCATTATCACTGCTCGCCCTTTGGCTTGCCGGCAGGACAGACATTTTTTGGCGTTCTTAAGTATTGACTCAAAGGCAGGCAGGACGGTGTTCCCGGAAAACGGCAGAAAAGTATCGAGATGCGCGCAAAAAAGAATTTATTCTGGTATAACGTTTTCAGTGCCGAAGATGGGAATTCGGACAATTTTCGGACGAAGCCCTGTAAGTCCTTGCCTGCAAAGGCAAACAAAAAAAGACCGAATACGATTCCTGTATTCGGTCCAGGGAAATGGCTCTTGGGAGAGAGCCGTGCGCTAAAAGTTGGCATTAATGCAGGCTAAGTCGCCTTGCACTTTAAGAATAGATGACGACGTCAGGTTTTCCAGTTTGCAGCGAGTACGCTCTGAAAAATCAGGCTATCGTCACGCTTAAAAATGTTAAAACCGCAAGACTTATTAAATTAAGCTTGCGGTTTTTTATTATTTATCAGGAAGTTATTCCTATTTATTAACAAAGCTTCTCTGCTCGGGTAATAAACGGTGCCAGACTCATCTTTTCACCTGGACGGGACGGATTATCAACCTGAATGATTGAAATAGGCTGCGCGGTGGTTTTGCCGCTTTTCACCTGCTGCTCGGCAACATCATTTAGCGGATATTGCACCAGCGTACTGGGATTAATGACGTAGAGGGCGTGTCCCGGGCGACACGTCAACATCACCTCTTCGCGATTGAATGCCCAGTTGTCCTTGCCAATTTCAAAGCGGCTTACCGTAATTACCGTTGGGGCCGCAGAGGCCGCCGCTGAGAAGGCGAGTAATAACATCAATAGATTTTTTTTCATCATATCCCCGGCTCAGAAGGGTTCCCAGGTGGCGAACAGACTCACCGCCGCCAGTGCAAATGCGCCCAGCACCACTTCAGTCCATGTCATAAGAATCAGTGTTTGTCGCGCCCGTGAATGTTTCAGGCTCAAGCGTGGCACCAGAACATACCTGTTCACCAGGGCAATTGCCACCATAAGCACGACGAACGCACTTTTGATCAACAGCAAACGGCCCCATGCGGTGTGCCACGGGCCACTCATACCCTGGATAAAGAGCCCGTTGATGATGCCGGTAATCAGCACCCCCGCCACCGCCACGTGCCCGTAACGTGAAAAACGCATCATCGCAAGCGTGGCCTGCTTTTGCCAACGACGGCGCGTCAGGTTCATACAGAAAATCACCGGCAGGAGACCACCGAACCAAAGAGACGCACAAATCAGATGCAACGCATGGTTAGTACGCTGCATCAGCCCGGGCAAACCCTCAAGCATAGCGGCATGACCTACGCCCGCCATTAACAACAGCTGCGCCCCGCAAACGAGCATCAACCGGCTTTGATGGAACGGCTGTATTATGACCATACAAAACGTAAGAACGGCCATAACCATTTGCCAGACCCATACACTGCCGAATTGTGTTTCTATCAGTAAAAGCCATGTTTGCGGTTGCCAGACGTCCTGCCAACCGTTTCCCATTAAGCCGCCCTGCAGCGCATAGAGCATAAATGCACTCACGACCGTCACTAACAGGCAACCCCGCTGAAACGTCATGAAATAGCGCGCCATAAGACGCTGTAAATGAAGCGGCGCCAGACGACTAATAAAATAACTGCAGCCGAACACCAACATTAAAGCGCTGAAATGGAGGAATCGCAGCCCAACATAGCTTGCCGTTAACATTCGTTACTTCACGGTGAAACTATAGGTGCCGCGCGTTTTGTGGCCATCAACCGAGACAACATGCCAGTCAACGGTATAATTGCCCGGTTGTAATTCCTGTTCGACAGGAACAACGAGCTGAGCGTTATCCTCTTTACTGCGGGATGCCGTACCGGTTTTAACGGTTTTTTTAGCGGCATCCGTCAGGGTCAGCCCACTGAATTTGGGTTCAATGCCTTCAGAGAAGTTCAGCATGAGCACCTGCGGTGGGCTAACCTGAGCGTTTGCGGCGGGAACTTGCGCCTTCAGGTGCGCATGCGCGAAAGCCAGGGGCGTAACAAGCAAAGCACCGGCAACGCAGAGTACCCGGCTAAAACCTGATAGGGTAAGAATCATGCTAGCTATTCCTTTTCGTTATGTATTTAGGCACGAGGATAACGCTGTATAATGTTTGCGTCGAGTATGATCCTCGGTGCTCTTGTCTTTCTGCGACAGGCTTAGTACCTTTTGCGGCGTAAACCCAGGAGAAACGAATGAATACCAATCTGGCTCACCTCCCCCAGGAGGAAATGGATAAAGTGAACGTCGATCTGGCTGCGGCAGGTGTGGCATTCAAGGAGCGCTATAACATGCCCATTATCGCCGAAGTGGTTGAGCATGAGCAGCCGGAGCACCTACGAAACTGGTTTCGCGAGCGGCTTATTGCTCATCGTCTGGCCTCCGTTAATCTTTCCCGCCTGCCTTATGAGCCGAAAAGCAAATGACAGCGGGAACCGTACTGCGCGTCATTGATACCGAAACCTGCGATTTGCAGGGAGGGGTTGTTGAAGTCGCCTCCGTGGACGTGGTTGACGGACAGATTGTAAACCCCATGAGCCATCTTGTTCGCCCCGACAGGCCTATCAGTCCGCAGGCCATGGCCATTCACCGCATCACCGAAGCCATGGTGGTAAACCAGCCGTGGATTGAAGAGGTCATCCCACATTACTACGGCAGTGAATGGTACGTTGCTCATAACGCCAGCTTTGATCGTCGCGTATTACCTGAAATGCCTGGGGAGTGGATTTGTACCATGAAGCTCGCCCGCCGATTGTGGCCCGGCATCAAGTACAGCAATATGGCGCTCTATAAGTCCCGCAAACTGAATGTGCAGACACCAGCAGGTCTACATCATCACCGGGCGCTGTATGACTGTTACATCACCGCCGCGTTGCTGATTGATATTATGAACACCTCAGGCTGGACGCCGGATCAGATGGCTACCGTAACCGGTCGCCCTGCACTGGTCACTACCTTTTCCTTTGGAAAATACCGCGGTAAAGCCGTATCCGAAGTCGCTGAGCGCGACCCCGGATACTTGCGTTGGTTGTTTAATAATCTCGACAGAATGAGTCCGGAACTGAGGCTGACGCTTAAACATTACCTGGGCGAACACTAGCTTACGGGGAACCCTTCAGGGTTCCCTGCGCCAGCGCGATCAGAAACGCATACTCCATCGCTACCCCTTCATACGACTTGAATCTCCCCGACTTCCCGCCGTGGCCGGAATCCATATCGGTACAGAGCAGCAGCAAATTGTTGTCCGTTTTGAGTTCACGTAACTTCGCTACCCATTTTGCAGGCTCCCAGTACTGGACCTGGGAATCATGTAACCCGGTCGTCACCAGCAGGTGCGGATAGGGGTGCGCGCCAACGTTATCGTAAGGGCTGTAACCCTTCATATAATGGTAGTAAGTCTCGTCCTGCGGATTCCCCCACTCCTCAAACTCCCCGGTTGTCAGGGGAATAGATTCATCAAGCATGGTGGTTAAGGTGTCGACGAAAGGCACCTGCGCCACCACACCATGAAACAAGGAAGGGCGCTCGTTAATGACAGCTCCAAGCAGCAGCCCTCCGGCACTTCCGCCCATGCCGTAGCAAAACAGAGGCGAGCCGTAGCCCTGAGCTAAAAGGGAATCAGTAACATCGATGTAATCATGGAAGGTATTTTTTTTGTTGAGGAATTTGCCATCTTCATACCACTGCTGGCCCAGTTCACCGCCGCCGCGGATATGGGCAATCGCATAGACAAAACCGCGATCTAACAGGCTCAATCGACTACTGCTAAAATCCGCATCCATACTGGCCCCGTATGAACCATACCCATAGACCAGAATCGGGTTTTTACCTTTACGGAAATACTTTTGGTTATAGACGAGGGATACCGGGACTTCAACACCATCACGCGCACGCACCCACAAATGCTCGCTCCGGTACTGACTGGCATCGAAACCGGGCACGTCAGATTGCTTAAGGACCCGGCGTTCACCGGTATCCATATCCAGTTCAAACAAGGTATCGGGGGTGGTCATCGACGAATAACCATAGCGCAAACGTGAGGTTTCCGGTTCAGGATTATAAGCGACCCAGGTGACATAAGCCGGATCGTCAAAGGCGATACCAGTGACTTCGCGCGTTTTACGATTGATCTGTCGCAGGCTGGTCAAGCCTCTCTGACGCTCTTCCACCACTAACCAGTCCGTAAAGAGGGTAAACCCCTCCAGCATGATGTTTTCGCGCGCCGGTATCAGCACTTCCCAACGACGCTCATCGCGAACTTTCGTCCGGTAAAGGCCAAAATTCTTCCCGTCCCGGTTTGAGCGCAAATAGAACGTATGCTGAAAATGGTCGAGGCTGTATTCATGATCCTTACGCCGCGGCAGGAAACAGAGCGGTTGCGCATCGGGCAACTCAGCGTCCAGCAATAACACCTCACTGGTCGTCGCGCTCGAAAGATGAATGACAATGTAGTGCTGGGAGGTGGTTTTACTCAGCCCGACATAGAATGTGTCATCCTTCTCTTCATAAATGAGCTCATCATCGGTTGAGGGTGTTCCCACGGTATGGCGCCAGACCTGATAAGGCAGCAGGGTCGTGGCGTGCTTGCGCACGTAATAAAGCGTCTCTGAATCGTTGACCCAAACAAACTCCGGGGCGACGTTGTCGAGCATCTCCGGATACCAGTTCCCGGTCTCCAGATTACGAAACCGCAAACCATATTGTCGCCGTGAGAGATAGTCTTCTGCGAGCGCCATGATTTTATTGTCAGGGGTAACCGAGAATCCACCGAGCGTATAAAACTCACTATGGGCGGCGCGCTTGTTGCCATCAAGCATGACCTGCCATTCATCCCACTCCGCCGATAAAACCGACTGGCGTTGATAGATAGCGTATTCACACCCTGGCTCATACACATGCCGATAGCGATATCCATTTTTAACGTAGGGCGCAGAGACCTCACGGGGAGGAATACGGGAGATGATTTCAGCGAGCAGTGTGTCCTGCAACGCCTGCTGAGAGGCCATGATCTGGCGTCCGTACTCATTTTCCTGTTGGAGATAGTCCAGCACTTCTGGCTGAGAGCGCGTATCGTCCCGCAGCCAGTAGTAATTATCCAGACGGGTATCACCATGTAAGGTCATGGTATGGGGAACTTGCTTAGCTTTCGGCAGCATAACTCTTATCTTATTTATTCTACACACTATAAGGTTGGCAAAACCTGCCGCCGATGCAAGCGAAACGTAATATCAGGGCTACTGAGGGAGCGCTCTTTTTTGCTGCTGGAGATCGGCCTCGATACCTTCCCGGACATCCTGAGGGATCTTCAACGCATCACCAAGGGCGCTGAGATAGCTACGCTCCATAAAATGGTCGATATCAATCGCCGCGCAGCTCAGGAAGTAAACTTCCAGCGCCTCTTCTTCATTTTTAATGTCTCGTGCCAGACGCTGCGGATCAAGTGGCTGCTCAATCGCCTTCGCTACCAGTGCTCTGCCCTGCTCTTCGACACCCGCTTCTTTAAGCTGATGTTCAATGGCGGCACGTTCTTTATCATCTATGTGTCCATCACTTTTGGCGGCAAACACCAGAGCCAGAATCAGTCGTTCAGTACGAACATCCAGCGGTGAGCTCGTTTGACCGAACTGAGGTTCGCCTTGATGCGCCGTACGCACTTTGTCTTTATATTTGTTCCAAAGGACGGAGCCGGCCACTGCCCCACCGCCGACTAATAATGCACCGGTGCCATATTTGGTCAGTAGTTTACGCGATGATTTACTTGCGACCAGCAACCCCGCAAGGCCACCCAGCGCACCGGGCACAAGCAGCTTGCCCAGCCCCTGTTCGGAAGATGAATGTTCAGACGAGCCTTTTTGGCCCAGAAGAGATTGGAGTTGATTCAACCAGTTTGACATGATGTCCCCCGCTTAAGCGATGCCAGAAAGGTTCAGCGTAAGCGAGGGGGTGTCAGGAAATGTCTAAAACAGCAAAAGATGAGAAAATTCTAACCGCTTATTGATGCTGATACTCAGCTTTGCCCGCTTTGCAATCAACCTGAACCAGATAATGGATATCGGTGCTCTTACCACGCACCGTCAGCGGTACGCGCCATTTATCGTCTTTGCCCTGAATGTCCTTCGGGCTAATCCAGGCTACGGGGTCAGCCTGACCCAGTTTTTTCTGGTCATCAGCCCAGCGCACAATCCGGTTTTGCAGATAGTCACGTTTAACGCTGGCCGCGATACCGTCAGCATTCATTCCTTCACAAACAGGAAATTTCACCGTTTTTTCATTATCGATGGTGACGGTTTTGTCATCAGCAGCAGAACTCACGAAGCTCGCTGCCAGTAATGCCGTACCGAATAACACTCCTGCTATTTTCATGCTTTTCTCCTGTGCATTTAGCCCATTCAAAGCATGGTACAAATTACTGGCAGTGCAAGCCGAATCAGGCGGCTGAACGCTTCGATGCACGCTTGATGTCAACGGCTGCGGTGTCACCTGCGGTATCATCAGAAGCCGCGACAGGCGCGGACTCTTCAGCTTCCGCAGAAGGCAATTTACCTGACTTGAAAATATGGCTGAGAACCTCTTTTTGCTCTGCAAGCCACATCGCCATTTGATCACGCTGTTCGCCTTCCAGGGCCACCGGCGCATCGCCAAGCCAGGTCTCAAGTACCTCGGCCAGATCAAGCATTTTGTCGTAGGCGTCCGCTTCCTTTTTACTGGCAAAAGACATTTTTTCCTCACCGTTACGAATCACAACATATTTAACTTCAACCGCCATGATACAGCCCTCACCTGTTTATATATACAGTATATTACGCCACATGGGTCGGTGGCGCAAGTCGTAAAAGACAGACGCAAACGTTTTCGTATATACTGCGGCCAGGTTTTTTTGAAGGTGAAAAGCGATGACTCTTTTAGGAACTGCGCTGCGTCCGGCAGCAACACGGGTGATGTTATTAGGCTCTGGTGAATTGGGTAAAGAAGTGGCTATCGAATGCCAGCGTCTGGGGATTGAGGTGATTGCTGTCGATCGCTACGCAGATGCGCCTGCTATGCATGTTGCCCATCGTTCGCATGTTATCAATATGCTGGATGGCGAGGCACTGAAAGCGTTGGTCGCTCTCGAAAAACCGCATTTTATTGTGCCTGAAATTGAAGCCATTGCGACGGATATGCTCATTGAGCTGGAATCTCAGGGGCAACATGTTGTGCCTTGCGCACGCGCCGCGAAACTGACCATGAACCGGGAAGGCATTCGTCGCCTGGCGGCTGAAGAGCTTGGGCTCCCGACTTCCAGCTATCGCTTTGCCGACAGCGAACCCGCATTCCACCAGGCGGTTGAAGAGATCGGTTTACCCTGCATTGTTAAGCCGGTCATGAGCTCTTCCGGTAAAGGTCAGAGTCTTATTCGTAGCCGCGATCGGTTAGCCAACGCCTGGCAATACGCCCAACAAGGCGGACGTGCCGGTGCGGGCCGCGTTATCGTCGAAGGCGTAGTGAATTTTGATTTCGAAATTACCCTGTTAACCGTGAGTGCCGTTGACGGCGTCCATTTCTGCGCGCCGGTTGGCCATCGCCAGGAAGAGGGCGATTACCGCGAGTCCTGGCAGCCTCAGTATATGTCCGACCTCGCGCTGGAGCGCGCGCAGGACGTCGCGCGTAAGGTAGTTCTGGCTCTGGGCGGGCATGGCTTGTTCGGCGTTGAACTGTTCGTGTGCGGCGATGAGGTGGTGTTTAGCGAGGTGTCTCCCCGCCCGCATGATACCGGCATGGTGACGCTGATTTCGCAGGACGTTTCAGAATTCGCCCTGCACGTGCGTGCCTTCCTCGGTCTGCCAGTAGGTCAGATTCGCCAGTACGGGCCGTCTGCCTCTGCGGTGATCCTGCCCGAGCTCCAGAGCCAGAACGTGACCTTTGATAATGTGCAGGGTGCCGTTGGCGCAGGCCTGCAGGTGCGTCTGTTTGGTAAACCCGAGATTGATGGCACCCGTCGCTTAGGCGTCGCATTAGCCACGGCAGAAACTGTAGAAGAGGCGGTTGAACGAGCGAAAGCCGCGGCGGCTGCAGTGAAGGTTCAAGGTTAAATCTGGTAAGCATCCCCGGTGGCGCTTCGCTTACCGGGGCTACGGGTTTTATTTATATTCGACCAGGTAGGTCAGTTTGCCGTTTGCTTTCCCGGCGGTCACCGTGCTGCCGGTCTTGATATAACGCGCATAGAGCGGAATGGTCATCATGGCATTCACACCAGACACCAGTGTTCCCGTTGTGGGTTGTGAAAATTTCATTGGCGTTAGCACGGTATCCGAACTTGAAAGCTGAATGCCAATGCCCGTGGCACTGCCTGTCTCGCTGCTGATAGCCATAATACCGTTGGTGTCATTAATGACGCTGGTGGCGGGCGTGAGGCTCAGGCTCCAGATCGCGTTAGTGGTGATGGGATTGGCAACGGTAGTGACGGTATTGCTGCTGCTATACTTAAGTATGTTGTAACTATAAAATTGCGGGCCACCGTAGTTGCAATTGATGAGGTCGATAGACGCTTTCACCCACGGGGTTACTGAATTTACCGCAGCAAATACGGAGATATTATGTTTCCCGAGATCAACTGTTTTACTGGCTTCTGCGAGCGTACAGGTCGGTTGGGTAAAGGTAAGCTTGCCGGTAAGGCTGGGGCGAAAAACCGCAAAGTCGCTGCCGGGTGAGTTCTCCCCGCCTACCACGGTTTCCACTTTCGGTAACGTAGTCAGGTCAATTGAACTGGCGGTAATCTCACCCGTTTTGATGAGCACATACGTGATATCGCCGTTAGGCGTTGTGGTATTACATGAATAGTTGTAGCTAGAAACGCATGAGCCAAAACTGTAATTTTTATTCCCCAAAACACGGTTGGTGCTGCTGGTCAGAATGACCATACCTATCCCCTCAACGCCGGTCTGATAAACAGTGCCAAGGCTGCTGCCCTGCCATGACGACGGCACAGGCACCGCACCGCCGACAAATTGCCCTTTCACATAATAATTACTGGCGGTAAGGCTGTTATTACAATTAACCCTGTAATAAGTGTATTTGTTATTACGTGCCGTTATTCTGTAAAGTTCAGTGCCGGGGGTAATATCTTTCGGCATCTGTATTGCTGCGGGGTTCAAACTTAAACTGGCAGTAACAATTGTTCCATTAGTCTGATCACCGCTTGAATAGCTCACTAATTTGCACGCTGCCTGAGAAACCAATGAAAAACTTAGTGTGCTGAATATCACTACGACTAAAAGTAGGTGTCCTTTTCTCATTCCACACTCCTTTAATTATTTTGTAACCGCGTCATAAATTTGTGTCGCACCGTTATCATCTACCCACCTCACCTGAAACGGTGTCGCGGCTTTAAGCGGCAACGGAAAATTCCGCGTCTTTCCTGGCCCAATCATGTCAACAGGCCACTCCCCCTCTTTGCTCGTCACTGACACCAGTGACACATGCCAGCCCGTGGGATTTGTCACCGCGACGCCCTGCCCCGTGCTCTGCCAGATAAGCTCCCGCACCGCTGTCGCCGGACTCCCTTTTAGCCCCGCCGGGCGATAAAACACTTTCACTCTGGACTGCAGCGCGACCTGCAGGCGATTCTTTTCCTTTGCAGGAAGCTTTACGGGCACATCCAGTACGTTGAGCCAGAACACGGATTCGCGGTCTACAGGCAATGCTGAAGCATTGACCATGCGCAGTCGCAACGTTTTGGCGCTGTCGCCATCCACGCGGGCTATCGGCGGGAAAATCACAAACGGGGTGCGCAGCGTCGTCGGGTCAGCATTCACCTCGCCGTTATCCAGCCAGCTCTGTACCAGCACCGGCTTACTGCTACGATTTTTGATAGGAACGGTGACTTCACGCGCTGTTGCGTTATAAATCACCCTTGTATTATTCATTACAATGCTGGCGGTGGCATGGGCTGAAATAAGCCACAACACGCTGATACAAAAAATATTTCGCAACATTCCCTTGCTCCCGTAATATCCGGAACGTCCTTTTGACGCTGTAAGACGGACAGTGCGTAGAGCGGAATGATAAAAGCGCTGAAGTGGGGAAAAATAATCTTATTGAAGTGAAAGCTATAACCAGGAAAAACACATAAAAAAACCGGCACGCATTTGCGCACCGGTTTGTCATTTCAGCCGGGATTATCTGCCCCGGACAAGCAACTTACTTCGCGCCTTCTACCGCTTCGCGAGCCAGTTTGGTGATGCGGTCATAATCGCCAGCTTCCAGCGCGTCGGCCGGAACCAGCCAGGAACCGCCGATACACAGCACGCTTTTCAGCGCCAGGTAATCACGGTAGTTCGCCGGAGAGATGCCGCCAGTCGGGCAGAAACGAACCTGAGAGAACGGACCTGCGATAGCCTGCAGTGCTTTGGTGCCCCCATTGGCTTCCGCCGGGAAGAATTTGAACTCTTTCAGACCATAGTCCATACCCAACATCAGTTCAGACACGGTGCTGATACCCGGAATCAACGGAATGGAACCCTCGGTTGCCGCTTTCAGCAGCGGCTCAGTCAGGCCCGGGCTGATAGCAAATTGTGCACCGGCTTCGGTCACTTCTTTCAGTTGCTGCGGATTCAGCACGGTACCTGCGCCGATGATCGCATCCGGCACTTCTTTCGCAATCGCACGAATAGCATCCATAGCGCATGGTGTACGCAGCGTCACTTCCAGTACGCGAACACCGCCCGCAACCAGCGCTTTCGCCATCGGGACGGCGTGCTCCAGTTTGTTAACAACAATAACCGGCACAACCGGGCCAGTGGTCAGGATTGCTTCTGCACTCGTTTTCCAATTTTTCATCAGAGTTTTTCTCTCGCCAGAACGAATAATCTTGTCGTTTTTAAAAATCGATACAGGTTGCGCCCTGTTCCGCGCCGGACAGTTTCTCACGTAACGCGCCGAACATTTCACGCCCCGTGCCCACGCGCATGGCGCTCAGGTCAGGAATATGTGGCTGGCGTGCGGCCAGTTCTGCTTCATCTACCAGCAGCGTGAGTTCACCCGTCTGCCCGTTCACGCGGATCATGTCGCCGTCGCGAACTTTAGCCAGCAAACCACCGTCGTAGGCCTCAGGCGTGACGTGGATGGCGGAAGGCACTTTACCTGAAGCACCAGAGAGACGTCCATCGGTAACTAACGCAATTTTGAAACAGCGGTCCAATAATACACCAAGTGGCGGCATAAGTTTATGTAATTCTGGCATACCATTCGCTTTTGGCCCTTGATGGCGCACCACCACCACGCAGTCTTTATCCAGCAGCCCTGCCTCAAAAGCAGGTAATACGTCATGCTGACTTTCAAAGACCACCGCTGGCGCTTCGATAACCTGATATTCAACCGGTACGGCAGACGTTTTCATTACCGCACGACCGAGGTTGCCGCTGAGGACTTTTGTTCCACCATGGCGTGAGAACGGCGCATCAACCGTAGCAATAACATGGGTGTCAAGCGGGGCCGCCGCCCCTTCACGCCAGGCGAGCTCACCGTTATCCAGCCATGGCTCCAGGGTGTAGCGCGAGAGACCGAAACCGGCAACCGTGTTGACGTCTTCATGTAACAGGCCGCCTTTGAGCAGTTCACGCATCAGCACCGGCACGCCACCCGCTGCCTGGAAGTGGTTAATATCGGCGGGACCGTTCGGGTAGAGTTTCGCCATCAGCGGCACCACTTCGGAGATCTCTGAGAAATCATCCCAGTTAATGATGATGCCTGCCGCTCTGGCCATCGCCACAAGGTGCATGGTGTGGTTCGTTGAGCCGCCCGTTGCCAGCAAGGCAACGATACCGTTTACCACTGCTTTTTCGTCAATCATTTTGCCAAGGGGCATCCATTCGCTGCCGTTGCCGGTCAGGCGCGTCACCTGACGCGCGGCCGCCGAGGTTAATGCCTCACGCAGGGGAGCATCGGGATGGACAAAAGAGGAGCCCGGCAACTGCATCCCCATGAACTCAATTACCATCTGGTTGGTATTGGCAGTACCGTAGAAGGTGCAGGTGCCCGGTGCATGGTAAGAAGCCGCTTCCGATTCCAGCAGCGCCATACGATCAACCTTCCCTTCCGCATAAAGCTGGCGGATGCGCACTTTTTCTTTATTTGGCAGGCCGCTGGCCATCGGGCCTGATGGAACAAACACCGCCGGCAAATGACCAAAGGAAAGTGCTGCCATCGCAAGGCCCGGTACGATTTTATCGCATACGCCCAGGTACAATGCGCCATCAAACATATTATGCGACAGACCCACCGCTGCCGACATGGCAATGACTTCACGACTGAGAAGCGAAAGTTCCATACCGTCCTGGCCTTGCGTGACACCGTCACACATCGCAGGCACGCCCCCCGCGACCTGACCGATCGCATTCACTGAGTGCAACGCTTTGCGAATAATAGTGGGATAGGTTTCGTAAGGCTGATGTGCGGAGAGCATATCGTTGTAGGAGGTAATAATGGCGATATTGTTACGCAGCATACTTTTCAGCCCGGCTTTATCTTCAGGCTGACAAGCCGCGAAGCCGTGTGCCAGGTTGCCGCAGGCTAACGACGAACGGTGGACCGTTTCGCTCTTCGCTTGTTCTATGCGTTTAAGGTAGGCCGACCGGCTTTCGCGCGAGCGTTCCGCAATACGGTTTGTTACGCGTAACAATACTGAGTTCATAAAGGCTCCTGAAATTCATCTGTTCAGAGCAACGTAATGCTTCGTATGAATCAGGTGAATGATTCCACCTTCTTTCCCGTAGCCACGCGCCCTAAAGGCAAAATCGCTGTCGCCAGTGTAATAAAAAAAGCCCCGCTGGTGAATCCAGTCGGGGCTTGAAAGATGAAAAATTGTCCTGATTTCTGTGTTAGATCATGTTACCGGTAAAATGACGTAACACCCTCTGTTCATCCGTTACTCAAATTCGTTCCAGGAACGGCCATCACGCGTGATCATGGCAACAGAAGCGACCGGCCCCCAGGTACCCGCCTGATACGGCTTCGGCGAGTCGTTATCCATCGCCCAGGCTTCAGTGATGGAGTCGACCCATTTCCAGGCCTCCTCCACCTCATCACGACGGACAAACAGTGCCTGAATGCCACGCATGGTTTCCAGCAGCAGACGCTCGTAAGCATCGGCAAGATGGGTCTCATTAAAGGTCTCGGAGTAGCTCAGGTCCAGCTTGGTGATCTGCAGATTATGCTTGTGATCCAGACCCGGCACCTTGTTGAGCACCTGGATATCGACACCTTCATCTGGCTGCAGACGAATGGTCAATTTGTTCTGCGGCAGATCCTGCCAGGACTCTTTAAACAGGTTCAGTTCAGGCGTTTTGAAGTACACAACAACTTCAGAACATTTGGTGGGCAGACGTTTACCGGTACGCAGGTAGAACGGCACCCCTGCCCAACGCCAGTTATCAATATCCACACGAATCGCTACGAAGGTCTCAGTGTTACTGGACTTGTTCGCGCCTTCCTCTTCAAGGTAGCCCGGCACCTTCTTGCCCTGGGCAAAACCGGCGGAGTACTGACCACGCACTGTTTTTTCACGCACGTTGGTGCGATCGATGCGACGCAGGGATTTGAGCACTTTCACTTTTTCATCGCGAATAGCGTCAGCGGTAAGGTCGGACGGAGGTGACATGGCAATCATGCACAGAATTTGCAGCAGGTGGTTCTGGATCATGTCGCGCATCTGACCGGCCTGATCAAAGTAGCCCCAGCGTCCTTCGATGCCCACTTCTTCCGCAACGGTGATTTCCACATGATCAATGGTGCGGTTATCCCAGTTATTTACAAACAGGGAGTTCGCAAAACGCAGCGCCAGCAGGTTCAGTACCGTCTCTTTGCCGAGATAATGGTCGATACGGTAAACCTGGCACTCTTCAAAGTACTCGCCCACCTGATCGTTAATTTCACGTGAGGTAGCCAGCGAGGTGCCCAGCGGTTTTTCCATCACCACGCGCGCGGGCTTGGCATTCAGTTTTGCTTCGCCCAGCCCTTTGCAGATAGCGCCGAAGGTGCTTGGCGGCATCGCGAAATAGTTGATGGTCGTGCGTTCTTTCTGGTCGAGCATTTTGCCCAGACGGTTAAACGCTTTGACATCGTTAACATCAAGGTTACAAAAATCGAGACGCGCGCTCAGGGTATCCCACAGCGCCTCGTCGATTTTTTCTTTCATGAAGGTCTCAAGCGCTTCACGCACCACCTTGGTGTAGGCTTCTTTATCCCAATCCGCGCGCCCAACACCCAGGATGCGCGTATCAGGATGAATCTGCCCTGCTTTTTCTAGCTGATACAGGGAAGGCAGCAATTTTCGGCGTGCGAGATCGCCTTTCGCGCCGAAAATGACCAGGTCACATGCCTGGGCTGTTTGCGTTACCGCCATGTCATTCTCCTCAGTTGGCTTTTCCTGGTGCTTATGCCAGGCCTTAGTTGTAATTTTATTACACTGCACTGTACTGCTTTTACGTAATTCCCGAAACCGCTAACACTTATCATGCCGTGCGTTCTTGTGGCGCAGGCACAAAATGTGGACTTTCGCCCTGAAAACGCTGGATATTTGCCAGATGCTTTAGGCATAAAATCCGACTGCGATCATGTTATGAAAAAAAACAACATCGATTCAGGTTGCGACTTACCTTTCCGCTTCACAGGGAGGTATATTCTTGCTAAACCGCTTCACGGTTTTACACTTTTGTGGAACCGTTTACCCAAGAGCATGCTGCTAATAATGAATATGCTGGAAAAAATCCAGTCTCAACTGGAACACCTTAGCAAATCCGAACGTAAAGTGGCGGAAGTGATCCTCGCCACGCCGGATAAAGCCATACACTCCAGTATCGCCGCACTCGCACAAGAAGCAGGCGTCAGCGAACCGACTGTAAACCGCTTCTGTCGCAGCCTCGATACGCGGGGATTCCCCGACTTCAAACTGCATCTGGCGCAAAGCCTCGCCAATGGCACGCCCTATGTCAACCGTAATGTTGATGAGGATGATAGCGTCGAAGCCTACACGGGTAAAATTTTTGAATCCGCGATGGCGAGCCTCGACCATGTGCGCCAGTCTCTTGATATGACATCGGTTAACCGTGCCGTTGATTTACTGACTCAGGCCAAAAAAATCGCCTTTTTTGGCCTGGGCTCATCCGCTGCGGTCGCCCATGATGCGATGAACAAATTTTTTCGCTTCAACGTACCGGTAGTCTATTCCGACGACATTGTGCTGCAACGCATGAGCTGTATGAATTGTAGCGATGACGATGTCGTGGTGCTGATCTCTCATACCGGGCGTACCAAAAGTCTCGTCGAACTGGCTCAACTGGCCCGTGAAAACGATGCCATGGTAATAGCCCTGACCTCAGCCGATACGCCACTGGCGCGTGAGGCAACGCTTGCCATCACTCTGGATGTACCGGAAGACACCGACATTTATATGCCGATGGTGTCGCGGCTGGCGCAGCTTACTGTTATCGATGTGCTCGCCACGGGCTTCACGCTGCGACGGGGGGCAAAATTCAGGGATAACTTGAAGCGTGTCAAAGAAGCGCTAAAAGAATCGCGCTTTGATAAGGAGCTCCTTATCCGGAGCGACAAACACTAATAGTAATAACAAAGCTGTAACATCTTACGCCATTCGGGTAGATTTACTGTTTGCTGCAAGAGCGCAGTCCTTATCCGAATTCTTGTTCACGCAACACCTGGTTGTTTTAGACAACGGAGTATTACATGTCCAGAAGGCTTCGCAGAACCAAAATCGTTACCACCTTAGGCCCGGCTACCGATCGTGATAATAACCTTGAAAAGGTTATCGCTGCGGGCGCCAACGTGGTGCGGATGAACTTCTCACACGGCACCGCGGAAGATCATAAATTGCGTGCAGATAAAGTGCGCGAGATTGCGGCAAAACTGGGACGTCATGTGGCTATCCTTGGCGACCTGCAAGGGCCAAAAATCCGTGTGTCGACCTTTAAGGAAGGCAAAGTCTTCCTTAACATCGGCGATAAATTCCTGCTTGATGCCAATCTCGGCAAAGGCGAAGGCGATAAAGAGAAAGTCGGCATCGATTACAAAGGCCTGCCTGCTGACGTGGTACCTGGCGACATTCTGCTGCTTGACGATGGCCGCGTTCAGTTGAAAGTGCTCGAAGTCCAGGGCATGAAAGTCTTTACCGAAGTGACCGTTGGCGGCCCTCTGTCCAACAACAAAGGTATTAACAAACTCGGCGGCGGCCTCTCTGCTGAAGCGCTGACCGAAAAAGACAAAGCGGACATACTGACCGCGGCGTTAATCGGTGTGGATTACCTTGCCGTTTCCTTCCCGCGCTGTGGCGAAGATTTAAATTACGCTCGTCGTCTTGCGCGCGATGCCGGCTGTGACGCCAAAATTGTCGCAAAGGTTGAACGTGCAGAAGCCGTTTGCAGCCAGGACGCCATGGACGATGTCATTCTCGCCTCTGATGTCGTCATGGTGGCCCGTGGCGATCTCGGTGTAGAAATTGGTGACCCGGAACTGGTTGGTATTCAGAAAGCGTTGATTCGTCGCGCTCGCCAGCTCAATCGCTCCGTCATCACGGCGACGCAGATGATGGAATCGATGATCACCAATCCGATGCCGACCCGTGCGGAAGTGATGGATGTGGCCAACGCCGTGCTTGATGGAACCGATGCGGTCATGCTCTCTGCAGAAACGGCAGCGGGTCAGTACCCGGCAGAAACCGTGGCCGCGATGGCGCGTGTTTGCCTGGGTGCTGAGAAGATCCCAAGCATCAATGTCTCTAAACACCGTCTGGATATCCAGTTCGATAACGTTGAAGAAGCCATTGCGATGTCGGCGATGTATGCGGCTAACCACCTGAAAGGGGTAACGGCAATCATCTCCATGACGGAGTCCGGGCGTACTGCTCTGATGACCTCACGTATCAGTTCCGGGCTGCCGATTTTTGCGCTCTCCCGCCATGAACGTACGCTGAACCTGACCGCGCTTTATCGTGGCGTTACGCCGGTCTATTTCGACAGCGTTAATGACGGAGTGGCGGCCGCGAATGATGCGGTTAACCTGCTGCGTGACAAAGGCTACCTGCTCTCCGGCGATCTGGTGATCGTGACGCAGGGTGACGTGATGAGTACCGTGGGCACGACCAATACCACGCGTATTCTGACTGTAGAGTAAGCGAGAGTTGATAAGACAAGCCCCGCACGCTGCGGGGCTTTTTTATGTTTGTTATTTCTTCGGGAAGAGCTCTTTACGTTTATAGGGCTCTTTATCACCAGGTTTACGCGTTTTTAGCAACTTCAAAATCCAGGTGTACTGTTCCGGGTTTGGCCTGACCAGTAACTCCACCTCCTCGTTCATACGACGAGCAATAGTGACGTCATCCGCGGTATTCAGGTCATCCATCGGCGGGCGAATTTGGATAGTCAGGCGGTGTGACTGCGCGTCATAGACGGGGAACAGCGGCACAATACGCGCACGACACACTTTCATCAGGCGGCCAATCGCCGGGAGGGTGGCTTTGTAAGTGGCAAAGAAATCAACGAACTCACTGTGTTCAGGGCCATGATCCTGATCGGGTAAGTAGTATCCCCAGTAGCCCTGACGAACAGACTGAATAAACGGTTTAATACCGTTACTTCTGGCATGCAGACGGCCACCAAAACGGCGTCGCACGGTATTCCAGACATAGTCAAATACCGGGTTGCCCTGGTTATGAAACATCGCCGCGATATTGCGCCCCTGCGACGCCATCAGCATCGCCGGAATATCGACGCCCCAGCCGTGCGGCACCAGGAAAATAACGTTCTCGTTGTTCGCTCGCAGTTCATCAATAATGCCCTGCCCCTGCCACTCCACACGCGGCAGGACTTTTTCCGGCCCGCGAATGGCCAGCTCCGCCATCAACACCATCGCCTGAGGCGCGGTAGCAAACATCTCGTCGATCAACGCTTCGCGCTGTGCATCGCTCTGCTCAGGAAAACAGTACAGCAGGTTAATTTGTGCCCGACGGCGCGCACTTTTGCCAAGCTTACCCGCAAGGCGTCCAAGTTTCCCTAAAAGCGGATCACGCAGCGAGGGAGGCACCATGGCCACACCGGCAAACGCCAGAACGCCAAGCCATGCGCCCCAGTAACGCGGATGGCGAAACCCCTTCTCAAACTCGGGAATGTATTCAGAATTATTTTTCTTCGTTTCCATGCATATTCCGCAGGCAGACAGGTATCAAAATGAAAAGTAAAGACAGTGTAGCGAGGCGCACCGTTTCCTACAAAAGAAAAAGCCGGCGCACATGGGCACCGGCTTTCAGAGGTGCAACGATTAATCAAAGCGGAGCTGAGGGATAACTTCTTTCACTTGCGCCAGATAATCGCGGCGATCCGATCCCGTCAACCCTTCGGTTCTTGGCAATTTCGCGGTGAGCGGGTTCACGGCCTGTTGGTTGATCCACACTTCATAATGCAGATGCGGACCCGTTGAGCGACCGGTGTTGCCAGAAAGCGCGATGCGATCGCCACGCTTCACCTTCTGCCCCTCTTTCACCAGCAGTTTACGCAGATGCATATAACGTGTGGTGTAGGTGCGTCCATGACGTACGGCGACATAATAGCCCGCCGCGCCACTGCGTTTCGCAACCACAACTTCGCCATCGCCCACGGAGAGCACCGGCGTACCCTGCGGCATGGCAAAATCCACGCCTTTATGTGGCGCTACGCGCCCGGTAACCGGGTTCAGACGACGCGGGTTAAAGTTGGAAGAGACGCGGAACTGCCTGGAAGTCGGGAAGCGCAGGAAGCCCTTCGCCAGGCCAGTACCATTACGATCGTAGAATTTGCCATCCTCGGCACGAATGGCGAAATAGTCTTTGCCATCGGAACGCAGACGAACGCCGACCAGTTGGCTCTGCTCCTGCTTGCCCTGAAGCATTTCACGGGACATCAGAACGGAAAACTCATCACCTTTTTTCAGCTTACGGAAGTCCATCTGCCACTGCATGGCTTTGATAACAGAACTTATTTCACCGCTGGTTAAGCCGGCATCCCGCGCGCTACTGACAAAGCTCCCACCGACGGTCCCTTTCATGACCGAGTTAACCCAGTCTCCTTCCTGCATCGCGCTGCTCATCTTGAAGCCGCCATCAACGCGGTCATACGTACGGGTTTCGCGGCGGGACATCTCCCAGGTCAGACGCTGAAGGTCGCCATCAGCGGTCAGCGTCCAGGAGAGCTGTTGACCGATTTTCATGTTGCGCAAGTCTTTGTCAGCCGCAGCCAGCTGGCTGATGTCACCCATCTCAATGCCATACTGATTCAGAATGCTGCTGAGGGTATCACCGGTTGAAACCACATATTCATGCACACCGGCCTCATTCGCTGTCTTATCATCCAGTTCATCCTGAGGAATATCTTCGACTTCATCCGGCATTGTCTGGTCGATAGGTTCACTGGCTTCTGGCAGCAACGAGCGAATTTCGCTCTTTTCGAGGGTAATAGCTTTGACGATAGGTGTAGGTTCGGACTGTTCCGGGTGGTAAACATACGGACGCCAGACGGCGACCGTAAGCGTGAGAACTGTAAGTGACCCCAGCATGACGCGGTGGGGTCGGGGCAGATTGTTAAATGCCAGGGCGACAGAGCGGGCTATCTGTTGCACGTATCCACTTCCTCGTTAATCTCCTTTCAGGCAGCTCGCATACTGGCTCGACAGCAAGGTCAGGAACTTTGAATAGCTCTCTTTACCCAGCTGGACAGGGGTTCCCAGCGGATCTAACGTCCCCATTCGGACAGACGTGCCTCTGGCAACCGCTTCAACGACGGCTGGCCTGAACTGTGGCTCAGCAAAAACGCAGGTTGCTTTTTGCTCAACCAACTGTGTTCTGATTTGATGTAAACGCTGCGCACCGGGTTGAATTTCGGGGTTGACGGTAAAGTGACCCAAGGGAGTCAGTCCGTAGTGTTTTTCAAAGTATCCATAGGCATCGTGAAAAACGAAATAACCCTTACCCTTCAGCGGTGCCAGCTCGTTACCCACCTGCTTGTCGGTCTGGGCTAAGTTTGCCTCAAACGATTTCAGGTTGGCATCCAGCCGGGCTCGGCTTTGCGGCATAAGTTCCACTAATTTATCGTGGATTGCAACCGCCGACATCCGCGCAATCTCCGGCGAAAGCCACAGATGCATGTTGTAATCACCATGATGATGATGCTCGTCACTATTTTCATCGCCGTGGTCATGTCCGGCATGCTCATGTTCGTCATCGTCACTGCCTTTCATGAGAAGCGGCTTCACTTCCGGCAGCCCCGACATGACTACCTGCTTGGCGGCGGGAATCTGTTGCGCAGACTTGTCCATGAAGGCTTCCATCTCAGGGCCAACCCAAAAGACTAAGTCCGCGTTCTTTAAGCGTTTTACATCAGAGGGACGTAACGCATAATCATGCTCAGATGCCCCATCTGGCAGTAAAACTTCGGTGGTTGTCACCCCATCAGCAATGGCAGAAGCGATGAAGCCCAACGGCTTGAGAGAGGCCACAACAGCGGCGTTTGCCGTACCGGTTAGCGCGCCAAAAAGGGCCGTTGAGAGCGTTGCGCAAAGAAGCGTATTTTTATGTAACATTATGCGACTAATTCTCGTAATGAATGGGTGGAGTGTGATATTATAACATTCTATCACATGTGCAACCCCTTAAACGCTATGACTAATTTGGTAACCCTGGAAAACGTCTCTGTCAGTTTTGGTCAAAGACGCGTTCTGTCTGACATTTCGCTGAATCTGGAACCCGGTAAAATTCTTACCCTCCTCGGTCCAAACGGGGCGGGTAAGTCGACGCTCGTTCGTGTCGTGCTGGGGCTGGTAGCACCAGATTCTGGCACGATCAAGCGCGGTCATCGGCTGCAAATCGGCTATGTACCGCAAAAACTGCATCTTGATGCTACCCTTCCCCTGACGGTCGGTCGGTTTATGCGTTTGCGCCCGGGTACCCGTAAAGACGATATTCTGCCTGCACTCAAGCGCGTTCATGCGGCCCATCTTGTTGATGCGCCGATGCAAAAATTATCCGGTGGCGAGACCCAGCGTGTCCTTCTGGCGCGGGCCTTACTCAATAAACCCGAATTGCTGGTTTTGGATGAGCCGACCCAGGGCGTGGATGTTAACGGCCAGGTCGCCCTTTACGACCTCATCGATAAGCTTCGTCGTGAGCTTAATTGTGCTGTGTTAATGGTCTCACACGATCTGCATCTGGTGATGGCAAAAACTGACGAAGTACTGTGCCTTAACCACCATATCTGCTGCTCGGGTGCCCCCGAAGTCGTCTCCATGCACCCGGAATTCATTTCGATGTTTGGCCCACGCGGCGCGGAACAACTGGGTATTTATCGCCACCAGCATAACCATCGCCATGATTTACAAGGGCGCATTATTTTACGTCAGGGAAATGGACGCGGATGATTGAATTATTACTCCCCGGCTGGTTTGCCGGGATTTTACTGGCCTGTGCGGCAGGTCCGTTGGGTTCGTTTGTGGTCTGGCGTCGCATGTCTTACTTTGGCGATACCCTCGCTCATGCCTCCCTGCTGGGTGTGGCTTTTGGTTTATTGCTGGACGTTAACCCATTTTATGCGGTCATCGTGGTCACGCTTTTGCTGGCTGGCGGTCTGGTGTGGCTGGAAAAACGCCCCCATCTGGCCGTCGATACTCTGTTGGGTATCATGGCCCACAGCGCACTCTCGCTCGGGATGGTGGTGGTCAGCCTGATGTCGAATATTCGCGTCGATTTAATGGCCTATCTGTTTGGCGATCTGCTTGCGGTTACGCCCCAGGATTTGATTGCCATCGCGCTCGGTGTCGCCGTGGTGATTGCTATCCTGCTATGGCAGTGGCGCAACCTGCTTTCAATGACCATCAGCCCTGAACTGGCGTTCGTAGACGGGGTTAAAATTCAGCGGGTTAAGCTGTTATTGATGCTGGTGACAGCGCTGACAATTGGCGTGGCGATGAAGTTTGTCGGTGCGCTCATTATCACCTCCTTACTGATCATTCCTGCTGCCACCGCTCGCCGCTTTGCTAAAACGCCGGAGCAGATGGCCGCTGTCGCAGTCGGCATTGGCATGATAGCCGTCACCGGGGGGTTAACCTTCTCAGCGTTTTATGACACCCCAGCCGGTCCGTCCGTGGTGCTTTGTGCAGCCCTGTTATTTGTCCTCACCATGGTCAAAAAGCCCGCCAATTAATCCTTCGTTTTCGCAGGGCACCGGATGTGCCCTGCAACTAGCGCAAAATCTCCCGATATCCCCCCCTGCCACAGAAATATTTCAGCCATGTGATCTTTTGCTCACTAATAGATTCTTCGTACAGAGAGGCCTGAGAAGCGCATCTACAGTTAAGTCAGGACTGATTGTCACAGTCCGGACAGATTAACCTGACGGGAGGTGCATTATGCTACTGATCGGAACGGGCGTGCTTTTGATGATAATCCTGCTGGCAACACTGGTTTCCCGTTCGGCCATGCAGGATATCGAAAACGACTATTAAGGTCCCAGACATGAGTCTCAGGGCATTGCGGGTGGGGTAATGCCGAAGTGATTCCAGGCGCGAACCGTGGCCATACGGCCACGCGGTGTACGCTGCAGGAAACCTTGTTGAATCAGGTAGGGTTCCAGCACGTCCTCAATGGTTTCACGCTCTTCACCAATTGCTGCGGCGAGGTTATCCAGCCCGACCGGACCGCCAAAGAACTTGTCGATGACCGCAAGCAGTAATTTGCGGTCCATATAGTCAAAGCCTTCGGCATCCACATTCAGCATATCCAGCGCCTGCGCGGCAACATCAAGTGAGATGGCGCCGTCGTGCTTCACTTCGGCAAAGTCACGCACCCGGCGCAGCAGACGGTTAGCAATACGCGGCGTACCTCGCGCCCGTCGCGCCACTTCCAGCGCCCCCTCATTGCTCATCTCCAGCCCCATGAAGCGTGCACTGCGCCCGACAATATGCTGCAAATCCGCAACCTGATAAAACTCAAGACGCTGCACAATGCCAAAACGGTCGCGCAACGGAGAGGTCAGCGACCCGGCGCGCGTGGTTGCGCCAATGAGCGTAAAAGGCGGCAGATCGATTTTAATCGAACGGGCCGCCGGGCCTTCACCGATCATGATGTCCAGTTGATAATCTTCCATCGCCGGGTAAAGGACTTCTTCAACAACCGGGGAGAGGCGGTGGATCTCATCGATGAACAGCACATCGTGCGGTTCCAGGTTAGTCAGCATCGCGGCCAGATCGCCCGCTTTTTCCAGCACGGGCCCGGAGGTCGTACGCAGGTTAACGCCCATCTCATTGGCGACGATGTTGGCAAGGGTGGTTTTGCCTAAACCCGGTGGCCCGAAGATCAGTAAGTGATCCAGCGCGTCGCCACGCTGTTTCGCCGCCTGAATGAAAATTTCCATCTGCGAGCGCACCTGCGGCTGGCCAATGTACTCTTCCAGCATCTTCGGGCGAATTGCACGGTCTGCCACCTCTTCAGCATTGACGCTTCCGGCGGAAATCAGACGGTCTGCTTCTATCATCCTTTACCTCACAACGCGGCGCGTAATGCTTCGCGGATAAGCGTTTCACTGCTGGCATCTGGTTTAGCGATTTTACTCACCATCCGGCTGGCTTCCTGAGGTTTATAGCCCAGCGACACCAGCGCTGCAACGGCTTCCTGTTCCGCATCATCTGTCGCCGGTCCTGATGGTGAGGTGAGCACCAGGTCAGCCGCCGGGGTAAAGAGATCGCCATGCAGCCCTTTAAAGCGATCTTTCATTTCGACAATCAGACGCTCTGCGGTTTTCTTGCCGATACCTGGCAGTTTAATTAACGCTGCCGGTTCTTCACGCTCGACGGCATTGACGAACTGCTGAGCGTTCATACCAGAGAGAATGGCGAGCGCCAGTTTTGGGCCAACGCCATTGGTTTTGATTAACTCGCGAAACAGCGTGCGTTCCTGTTTGTTATTAAAACCAAACAGCAAATGGGCATCTTCACGCACCACAAAATGGGTAAACACCACCGCTTCTTTACCTGATTCAGGCAGTTCATAGAAACAGGTCATTGGCATATGCACTTCATAGCCCACGCCTCCGACTTCCAGTAAAACCAGGGGGGGCTGTTTTTCGAGAATAATGCCTCTGAGTCTGCCTATCACGTGACGCTCCTGCGTTAGGGCGGAAGAAAGTATGCTGTATCATAAGAAAAGGCTGGATAGATATCCAGATGAAAAACGTGTAATTTCATTGCCTTTTTGCGTGCGTCCGTCACCTGCCTGACACTGGGCTTCCTTCTGGCGGTGTTGCCTGTCAGGGCCCTTTTTTAGGGCGGACATGCCAGCTAATGCATTCCACTCTTATTTTTCTGCGTCCCTGGCGTCGCGTTTCCTGAGTCCGGAAGGTGGCGCACACACGATACCGGCTGCCAATGAACCGTTCGGCTTCCTCAGCGTTCTCCGTCTCAAGCAATAGTTCACGCCGGGGCGTGCAGACGCGATAGATAAATTTTCGCCTTTTCGCTCGCCTTGAAACAGCAAAGCGGTGAATCAACACCGTCAAGGCAATGAAGGCGAGAATGGCCCACATCATGATGAGCGCGGGGATACGGCTTTGAATAAAAAACCAGTCGCCGCAGGGTTTTGCCAGCGCAGGTTCACCTGCCACGACGTTCATGCAAATCTGGGTGTCGGGTGCGATGCGGGCTTTATCGACGTGCCAGGTCCAGTCCCTGCCCTTTGCACGCCAGGTCACATCATAGTCATAGAGAGTAGAGCAATCGGTGCGGCCACGGAAATGGTCACACCGATCGAGCATACGTCGCTCGGCACTGCTCGTGATATGGAGTCTGGAAACCGTCCCTGAAGCGATGACACTGTCGCGATACCACGCGGACTCAGTGATGACCACATACGCGTTGAGTAACAGAAAGAGTACAAAAAGCACTTTTTTCATCGACAGTATCACTGGTCCTCGTGATGACGTTTTAGCGCAACCGGCCTCGTGCCAGGTTGAGACGGGTGTCGCTCATCTGCATCGCATTTTGACTGACGTGACAATGGGTGATCGCTATCGCCAGCGCATCGGCGGCATCCGCCTGCGGGTTAGCCGGCAGTTTCAATAAAGTACGCACCATATGCTGCACCTGGGTTTTCTCCGCACCGCCGTTCCCTACCACCGTCTGTTTCACCTGACGCGCAGCGTATTCGAACACCGGGAGATCCTGATTCACCGCAGCCACAATAGCCACACCCCGCGCCTGACCGAGCTTGAGCGCAGAATCAGCATTTTTTGCCATGAAGACTTGTTCAATAGCGAAATAATCAGGCTGGAATTGGGTAATGATTTCCGTCACACCCGCGTAGATGAGCTTCAGACGCGATGGCAAATCGTCGACTTTGGTACGGATACACCCGGAGCCCAGGTAGGTCAGTTGCCTGCCTACCTGGCGGATGACACCGTAACCGGTGACGCGTGAGCCCGGATCGATACCGAGAATAATAGACATCACGCGTCTCCTCTTAACGGTTCAGGCAGCCTCATTCGAGAGTCGCTGCAACCTCATCAGAGATTTCACCGTTATGGTAAACTTCCTGCACGTCGTCACAGTCTTCCAGCATATCGATCAGACGCAGCAGTTTCGGTGCAGTTTCTGCATCCATGTCTGCTTTGGTTGATGGGATCATGGATACTTCAGCGGCGTCGGCTTTCAGGCCAGCAGCTTCCAGGGCATCACGTACCGCACCCATTTCTTCCCAGGCGGTGTAAACGTCGATTGCGCCATCATCAAAGGTCATCACGTCTTCCGCACCGGCTTCCAGCGCAGCTTCCATGATCACGTCTTCATCACCTTTCTCAAAGGAGATAACGCCTTTTTTGCTGAACAGGTAAGAAACGGAACCATCGGTACCCAAATTGCCACCGGTTTTGGTAAAGGCATGACGCACTTCAGCAACGGTACGGTTACGGTTATCAGACAGGCATTCCACCATCACTGCGGTGCCGCCAGGACCGTAACCTTCATAAATGATGGTTTCCATGTTCGCATCGTCGTCACCGCCCACGCCACGTGCGATGGCACGGTTGAGGGTGTCACGCGTCATGTTGTTCGACAGCGCTTTATCGATTGCCGCGCGCAGACGCGGGTTTGAACCAGCATCACCGCCGCCAAGACGGGCAGCCGTCACCAGTTCACGAATGATTTTAGTGAAGATTTTACCGCGTTTGGCATCCTGTGCCGCTTTGCGATGCTTGGTGTTGGCCCATTTACTATGACCTGCCATAAATATTTCCTCAAAATTATCCTGCGCCTTTCAGCGTCCAGATGTGTTGGCTACGCCCACTCACGCCCGTCACTTACCAAAGTAAGCGCCTGGCGATTCGCGACCTTGCCGCCTGCCTGGAAACTAAAATGCTCGGAAATTAATTAACATTAATTACAAATTCTTCAATTGCCTGCCGGTTACTCCATGATTTGGTTAATGCCGCCGCTTGTGGCGCATCAACCCAGCGGTAAGCCTGGTGTTCGGTGAACACAATGGCGCGCTCATGGGGAAGTGCAAGGCAGAACCAGGATTCTGTATTGCGCTCAATACCCGGGGCGTAACGATGACGTAAATGACTAAAAATTTCGTACTCTACCGTGCGCTGGCAGTCCACTAAGGTCAGATTCTCGCGAGCGATATCAATCGTGACCTCTTCCTTTACTTCACGCGCGGCAGCATGCTGCGCGAGTTCATTGTCTTCCAGGCTGCCGGTCACCGACTGCCAGAAATCCGGATCATCGCGCCGCTGAAGCATCAGCACCCGTTTCGTGTCTTGCGCATAGATAACAATCAACACCGAAACGGGACGCTTATACACTTTATCCTTCACACTGCCTCGTTGTTGGCTGCCCTCGTTCGTCCCGTTCACATAGTTATCTATGCTCATGGGAATTCACTCAGTTGCCGCCGCGATGCGGAGCGAATGATTTCGTGTATATAAGTCATATCAGTTCTTCTCTTCCTTTTTCACCACTTCGATACCCAGCTCAGTTAACGATGCCGGGTTAGCGAAGCTCGGTGCTTCTGTCATCAGACAAGCAGCGGCGGTGGTTTTCGGGAAGGCAATCACATCACGAATGTTATCAGTACCGGTCAGCAGCATGGTCAGACGATCCAGGCCAAAGGCGAGGCCGGCATGCGGCGGGGTACCGTATTTCAGGGCGTCCAGCAGGAAGCCAAACTTCTCGCGCTGCTCCTGTTCGTTGATGCCCAGAATACCAAATACGGTCTGCTGCATTTCGCCGCTGTAAATACGAACCGAGCCGCCACCGACTTCGTAGCCGTTGATGACCATATCGTAGGCGTTAGCCACCGCATCTTCCGGTGCGGCTTTCAGTTCGGATGCCGTCATGTCTTTTGGCGAAGTGAACGGGTGGTGCATCGCCGTCAGGCCGCCTTCACCATCATCTTCAAACATCGGGAAGTCGATAACCCACAGCGGCGCCCATTTGTTTTCGTCGGTGAGGCTGAGATCTTTACCCAGCTTCAGACGCAGGGCACCCAGCGCATCTGCAACCACTTTCTTATTGTCTGCGCCGAAGAAAATCATGTCGCCATCTTGCGCACCGGTGCGCTCAAGAATCGCTTCCACAATCTCTGCGTTGAGGAATTTTGCCACCGGGCTGTTGATGCCTTCGAGCCCTTTTGCACGCTCGTTCACTTTGATATAGGCCAGCCCCTTCGCGCCGTAAATCTTAACGAAGTTACCGTAGTCATCAATCAATTTGCGCGTCAGCGCCGCGCCACCCGGCACGCGCAGGGCAGCAACGCGACCTTTCGGATCGTTAGCCGGGCCTGCAAACACTGCGAATTCAACGGATTTCAGCAGGTCAGCAACGTCCACCAGCTCCATCGGGTTACGCAGGTCCGGTTTATCAGAACCGTAACGGCGTTCCGCTTCGGCAAAGGTCATGATCGGGAACTGGCCCAGATCGACGTTTTTGATATCCAGCCACAGTTTTCGGATCAGGTCTTCCATCACTTCGCGCACCTGTGGTGCGGTCATGAAGGAGGTTTCGACGTCGATCTGGGTGAATTCCGGCTGGCGGTCAGCACGCAGGTCTTCATCACGGAAACATTTAACAATCTGGTAGTAACGATCGAAGCCGGACATCATCAGCAGCTGTTTGAACAGCTGTGGGGACTGCGGCAGCGCATAGAACTTGCCTTTGTGTACGCGGCTTGGCACCAGGTAGTCACGGGCGCCTTCCGGCGTCGCTTTGGTCAGCATCGGGGTTTCGATATCGAGGAAACCGTGATCGTCCATGAAGCGACGCACGAAGCTGGTAATTTTCGCACGGGTTTTCAGGCGCTGCGCCATTTCCGGGCGACGCAGATCCAGGTAGCGATATTTTAAACGCGCTTCTTCGGTGTTGACCTGGTTGGAGTCCAGCGGCAGCGGCTCTGAGCGGTTGATAATGGTCAGTTCGGTAGCGAAGACTTCGATTTCGCCGGTCGCCATGTCGCTGTTGACGTTTTTCTCGTCACGCGCACGCACGGTGCCGGTCACCACGATGCAGAATTCGTTACGCAGTTCAGAGGCCAGTTTGAATGCCTCAGCATCCGGATCGAAGAACACCTGAACGATGCCTTCGCGGTCACGCATATCAATAAAAATAAGGCTGCCGAGATCACGACGACGGTTGACCCAACCACACAAAGTCACCTGCTGCCCGACGTGGGTCTTACGCAGTTGCCCGCAATATTCTGTACGCATGAGATGTCCCTTAACTTAAGCCGCAGGCTGTTTGTTGCCTGCCCTGCAGACGACGTTATCGCAGCTTTAGCTGAATGTCACAACTGGATGAAAAAAGGCGGCTATTATACTGGAAATAATGGCTGACGATAAGCCCGATACCGCCTGTACGCGCGTTTGCTGCACGCTTAATGACTATTCTCACAAAAATTAACAAAATTTGTAAACCGTACGGGCGCATATACCGCGTAAGGTAAATGTGATGTCATTCATATTTCAGGAGTAATCATGCTGGAACTTCACCCTGCAAAATCCGCGCTGGTCGTCATTGATTTACAGGAAGGCATTCTGCCTTTTGCCGGCGGCCCCTACTCTGCCGCAGAGGTGGTCAACCGCTCCGCAGAGCTGGCAAAGACGTTTCGGGCAAACGGCTCGCCGGTGATTCTGGTGCGTGTGGGCTGGTCAGCGGATTTTGCTGAAGCGCTGAAACAGCCGGTCGATGCGGCTGCCCCAGGCCATGGCTTACCGGATAACTGGTGGGCCTACCCGACCGCATTAGGCAAACAGGAGGGCGATATTGAAGTGACCAAACGCCAGTGGGGGGCATTTTATGGCACCGATCTGGAACTTCAGTTACGCCGTCGCGGGATTGACACCATCGTCCTGTGCGGAATTTCAACGAATATTGGCGTAGAATCTACCGCACGAAACGCCTGGGAGCTGGGCTTTAATCTGGTGGTGGTGGAAGATGCGTGCGCTGCGGCCACCAGCGAACAGCATCACGGCAGTATGACTCATATTTTCCCGCGCATTGGTCGCGTTCGCAGCACGAAAGAGATCCTCGACGCATTATGATTTATCTGGGACTTCCCCAGTGGTCGCACCCGAAATGGGTGCGCCTGGGTATCACCGGTCTGGAAGAGTACGCTCGCCACTTCAACTGTGTGGAGGGCAACACCACGCTCTATGCCCTGCCGAAAGCAGAAATTGTGCTGCGCTGGCGGGAGCAAACCGATGACAATTTCCGCTTTTGCTTTAAATTTCCGGCCACCATCTCTCATAACGCGTCACTGCGTCAGTGCGGCGATCTGACGCTGGAATTTTTCACCCGCATGGCGCCGCTGGATGCGCGTATTGGGCAATACTGGTTGCAACTGCCCGCCACGTTTGGCCCACGGGATCTGCCGGCATTGTGGACCTTTCTCGACGGCTTACCGACCGCCTTCACGTACGGCGTTGAAGTCCGTCATCCGTCATTTTTTGCCAAGGGCGATGATGAACGCGATCTTAACCGGGGACTGCTTCAGCGCAACGTTAACCGGGTGATCCTCGACAGTCGCCCGGTACACAGCGCCATTCCACACAGTGAAGCGGTGAGAGAGGCGCAACGGAAAAAACCGAAAGTCCCGGTTCACGCGCTGGTCACTGCACAAAATCCCATGGTGCGCTTTATCGGCAGCGATAACATGCTACAAAACCGCGAGTTGTTTGCGGTCTGGCTGGAAAAACTGCCCGTGTGGGAACAGACCACCACGCCTTATCTCTTTCTGCACACGCCCGATATTGCCCAGGCGCCAGAGCTTGTGGATACCTTATGGCACGACTTGCAGCAGGTCGCGCCCTCTATTGGCACTCCTCCGTCCATCCCTTCGCAATCTTCTCTTTTCTGAATGGATTACCTATCATTGTAAAGCCATCAGGTACTAAAGGGAGTTTGTATGGTTAGCGCGCTGTATGCCGTGCTGGGTGCGTTACTGCTCATTAAGTTTTCGTTTGATGTCGTTCGCCTGCGTATGCAATACCGCGTGAGCTATGGTGACGGCGGTTTCAGTGAGCTGCAAAGTGCAATACGCATTCACGGTAACGCGGTGGAATATATTCCCATAGCGTTGATCCTGTTGCTGTTTATGGAAATGAACGGGGCAGAGACCTGGATGGTTCATGTGTGCGGCATTCTGCTGATTGCCGGGCGACTGATGCACTATTACGGTTTTCATCATCGCCTTTTTCGCTGGCGGCGCTCGGGGATGAGTGCCACCTGGTGTTCACTGTTGCTGATGGCGCTGGCTAATCTGTGGTATATGCCGTGGGAGTTGGTTTTCTCCCTGCGTTAGCGCACAATACGCCACTTTGTTTTCCCGGGTATTTACATTATGTCTAACCGCGACACGCTTTTTTCCGCGCCTATCGCCAGCCTGGGCGACTGGACCTTTGACGAACGGGTGGCCGAAGTCTTCCCCGATATGATCCAGCGTTCCGTTCCGGGTTACTCCAATATTATTTCGATGATCGGCATGCTCGCCGAGCGCTTCGTGCAGCCTGAGACGCAGATTTATGATCTCGGCTGTTCACTGGGCGCCGCCACGCTGTCGGTGCGCCGTAACATTCATCACGACGGCTGCCGCATCATCGCGGTCGATAATTCCCCCGCGATGGTTGAACGCTGCCGCCGCCATATTGATGCGTATAAAGCGCCAACCCCCGTTCAGGTTGTTGAGGGTGATATTCGCGATGTGACCATCGAAAATGCCTCGCTGGTGGTGCTGAACTTTACTTTGCAATTCCTTGAGCCGCCGGAGCGCCAGGCGCTGCTCGACAAAATTTATCAGGGGCTGAACCCTGGCGGCGCGCTGGTGCTGTCGGAGAAATTCAGCTTTGAAGATGAAACCGTCGGCGAACTGTTATTTAACATGCATCACGACTTTAAGCGTGCCAATGGCTACAGCGAGCTGGAAATCAGCCAGAAGCGCAGCATGCTGGAAAATGTGATGCTGACGGATTCCGTCACTACCCACAAATCACGCCTGCGTAGCGCCGGTTTTGAGCACAGCGAAGTCTGGTTCCAGTGCTTTAACTTCGGTTCACTGGTCGCCGTCAAAGCAGGGAATGGCGCATGATTACCTTTGAGCGTTTTTACCAACAGATTGCAGTCAGCCCCTTATCGCACTGGCTGGAAACGTTGCCCGCGCAAATAGCCACCTGGCAGCGTGAAGCGGTGCACGGTCAAATTAAGCAGTGGACCAGCGCCATTAACTATTTGCCGGAGCTGAAACCGCACCAGCTCGATCTGCTTAACGGCGTCATCGCGACAAGCGAAGAGCCATTAAGTGCAGGTGAATTGACGCGCATTGAGACCCATCTACGTAACCTGATGCCGTGGCGTAAAGGCCCCTTCTCGCTCTACGGTCTGGACATCAATACCGAATGGCGTTCCGACTGGAAATGGGATCGCGTTCTGCCGCACCTGTCTGATTTGCGCGGTCGCACGATTCTGGATGTGGGTTGCGGTAGCGGCTATCACATGTGGCGAATGATCGGGGCCGGGGCAAAATTTGCTGTCGGTATCGATCCGACGCAGCTTTTCCTGCATCAGTTTGAAGCCGTGCGTAAGCTGCTGGGTGACGATCGCCGTGCACACTTGTTACCGCTGGGCATAGAACAACTTCCGGCTCTCAATGCGTTCGATACCGTCTTCTCCATGGGCGTGCTGTACCACCGTCGTTCTCCGCTGGAGCACCTCTGGCAGCTCAAGGATCAACTGGTGCAGGATGGCGAGCTGGTGCTGGAGACGCTGGTGGTTGAGGGTGACGAGAATACCGTTCTGGTGCCGGGCGATCGCTACGCGCAAATGCGCAACGTCTATTTCATTCCATCCGCCGCCGCGTTGAAGAACTGGCTGGAGAAATGTGGATTCGTTGATGTGCGCGTTGTGGATGTCAACACCACCACGGTGGAAGAGCAGCGCCGCACCGACTGGATGATTACCGAATCGCTGGCCGAATTCCTTGACCCGAATGACAGCAGCAAAACCATTGAAGGCTACCCTGCCCCCGTTCGCGCCGTGCTGATTGCCAGAAAGCCGTAATCATTATGCCGGGTGGCGGCTTCGCCTTACCCGGCCTACAATCCCCGCCGTCCGCTCCTCGTAAACCTGAAATGTGCAGTGGAATATGGCGAACGCCGCTGCGGGACGAAATATGCCGGAGAAGGACAAAAAAAGACCCCTGTTGAAATTGCAGGGGCCTGGTACAAATAAGCATCATATTGGGCGACATGATGCTGCGGTAAAATCGGTTACTGTGCGTGATGAACAATGTGCGCTTTCATCATCGCGACGGCATCGCCATCCACACGGTAGCGGGAGTATTCATCCGCTGTGGTGTCTGCCGACATCGATAAGCCGGTATTGCGATATCGCATGGGGGACGCAATAAGCTGCCCCGCTGAACTATGCACTTCCGGGATACCGGCACTGAGAAAGCTATCCAGATTGCTCGCTCGAACGCCTGCACCCGCCATAATGATTGGAACACCTGAGCGGGCATTTAGTTCCGTAATTAATGAAATACCTTTTTCGGCGGAAGACTGCTGACCCGATGTCAGAATCCGCGCCACACCCAAATGGCCCAGAATATCAGCGGCTTGATGCGGGTTAGCACACATATCGAAAGCGCGATGAAATGTGACTTTCATTCCGTGCGCGGCATGCATGATTTGCTGCATCCGCGGCACATCGACGTTACCCTCTTCGTCCAGCACTCCTGTGACCAGTCCTGGAAAGCCCAGTTCGCGAATGACCTGAATATCTTCCAGCATGGCGGCAAACTCTTCGGCGTCGTAACAAAAATCGCCACCGCGTGGGCGCACGATGGGGTGCACCGGAATCGTCACCGTCTGGCGAACCCGTTTCAGCACCCCGAGTGACGGCGTCAGCCCGCCCTCTTTCGGCGCAGCGCACAATTCGATACGGTCGGCCCCATGACGCTGTGCCGCTAAGGCGCAGGCCGCGCTGTAACAACAAATCTCCAGTAACGTCATTTTTGCTCCTTAAAACTCCTGTTCGCTGGCTACGATGGCTTCAATGGACCAGGGGTGAAATTTCACCGTCACTTTACCGTCGGTGACCGCAAGCGTCGGATTGGGTAGCCGCTCACGCTCTCCTTTTGGCGAGCTGGTTTTAACAAAAATGCCTGCCTGGCTCAGTCCCTCGTCGGACAGCAGCGCCAGCGCACGGGCATTGAGCGTTTCTGGCTCGCCCGGCAACACAATCTCAATGTGCTCCCAGCCTTCATGCGGATAACGCTTTTCACCAGGCCAGGGCAGTTCTACAACCTGAAAGCGCCAGTGGCCGACACATACCGGGTCATGCAACTTGAACAGACAAATAGGACGACCGTTGATCACCGTCTCCGACAGCAGCTCGCCGCACTGCTCAAAGCCGCGACGCCAGCGTTCGGCCGTGGCATTCTGATGACACCGCAGTGAGATATGGTCCGCGTCGAGAGAGGTAATGTCCAGCCCAAGGCGAGCGCTCAGTTGGGTAAAATCATCAATAAAACGCGGGAGATCCGCGCTAATATCGCGCAGTTCTTCAAGGGTCTGCCAGCGGGTCATTTCTCGTTATCCATGCAGTTGATAAGGCGGCTAATCTACCCTGTTATTTCCGGCTTACCAACCCAGCAAGCGAAACAAAAACCACTGCGGTTCCCCTGCTGACGCCATGGGGCAATTGCAGTATACTCCCGCCTTTGATTATCAACACCCGGACGCAGCCCGCGTTTTGCACGTTGCGTCGACAATGTAAGGTATCCCGGTGAATATTCAGACTCTTCTCTCAGAAAAAGTCAGTCAGGCGCTCATTGCCGCAGGTGCGGCGGCAGATTGTGAACCGCAGGTTCGTCAGTCAGCAAAAGTCCAGTTTGGCGACTATCAGGCTAACGGCGTGATGGCGATTGCTAAAAAACTGGGTATGGCCCCCCGACAACTGGCTGAGCAGGTTCTGACCCATCTCGACCTCAACGGGATTGCCAGCAAAGTAGAAATTGCCGGTCCTGGCTTTATCAATATCTTCCTCGCCCCGGCGTTTCTCGCAGAACACGTCAGCGAAGCGCTGAAATCTGACCGTCTGGGCGTGGCAAAACCCCAGCCGCAGACCATTGTTATCGACTATTCCGCGCCAAACGTGGCGAAAGAGATGCACGTGGGTCACCTGCGCTCCACCATTATTGGCGACGCGTCCGTACGTACCCAGGAGTTCCTCGGCCATAAAGTCATCCGCGCCAACCACGTGGGCGACTGGGGTACGCAGTTCGGGATGCTGATTGCATATTTAGAAAAGCAGCAGCAGGAGAACGCCGGTGAGATGGCGCTGGCGGACCTCGAAGGTTTCTACCGTAAAGCCAAAAAGCATTACGATGAAGACGCTGAGTTCGCCGAACGCGCCCGTAGCTACGTGGTGAAACTCCAGGGCGGCGACGAATACTGCCGTCAGATGTGGCGCAAGCTGGTTGACATCACCATGGGCCAGAACCAGATTGCCTACGAGCGTCTGAACGTCACCCTGACCCGTGACGACGTGATGGGCGAAAGTCTTTACAATCCGATGCTGCCGGGCATCGTGGCCGATTTGAAAGCCAAAGGCCTGGCCGTGGAGAGTGAAGGTGCAACGGTTGTCTTCCTTGACGAGTACCAGAACAAAGAAGGTGAACCGATGGGCGTTATCATCCAGAAAAAGGATGGCGGCTACCTCTACACCACAACTGACATCGCCTGTGCCAAATACCGCTACGAGACGCTGCATGCGGACCGTGTGCTCTATTACATCGACTCCCGTCAGCACCAGCATCTGATGCAAGCATGGACCATTGTACGCAAAGCTGGTTACATCCCCGATTCTCTCTCGCTCGAACATCACATGTTCGGCATGATGCTCGGCAAAGACGGCAAACCGTTCAAAACCCGCGCAGGCGGCACCGTCAAACTGTCTGACCTGTTGGATGAAGCGCTGGAACGTGCCCGTCGTCTGGTGGCAGAGAAGAACCCGGACATGCCTGCCGATGAGCTGGAAAAACTGGCGAATGCCGTGGGCATTGGGGCCGTGAAATATGCCGATCTGTCCAAAAACCGAACCACGGATTACGTCTTCGACTGGGACAACATGCTGGCGTTCGAAGGCAACACCGCACCTTATATGCAGTACGCCTACACGCGCGTGCTGTCGGTGTTCCGTAAAGCAGGTATCGAAGAGAGCGCTCTGCTGAACGCGCCGGTTATGATTGCGGAAGATCGTGAAGCGCAACTGGCAGCCCGCCTGCTGCAATTTGAAGAGACGCTGACCGTGGTCGCCCGCGAAGGGACGCCGCATGTGATGTGTGCTTATCTGTACGATCTGGCCGGCTTGTTCTCCGGCTTCTATGAGCACTGTCCGATTCTCAGCGCAGAGAGCGAAGCGGTGCGTAACAGTCGCCTGAAGCTGGCGCTGCTGACTGCCAAAACGCTGAAGCTGGGCCTGGATACGCTCGGTATTGAAACCGTCGAGCGTATGTAACGCCTTCTTACTGCACTTCATCATGAGGCCGGAGCGGACAACGCTTCGGCTTTTTTTATCCCCTGGCGCCTTGCCTTATCCTACCTCCCGGCTAGCACATTAGCGGTTTGAAAATGTTGCTTCACGCGTATCATTTAGCGCCCTGCCTGGCCCGAATTTCACTCTTTACGCCCAAACTTTAGTGATCCTACCAGTTTTAGGGAGGCCAAAACTCAGAATTGTCTGTGGTTTTAGGACTAATCCCTCTTTCGTCGTAAGGCAAATAACACAACAATTTTACAAAAATTCACATTAGCTCCTTTTTGCTTACACGGCACGGAATGACCGATGATCATAAGACGCAAACTCACCCTCATAATCACCACGGCAGCCAATCTTTCTATTGTTCCTTTTACGCATGCGGCATCGCCTGAAGATCAGTTTATTATTCAGCAACAACGCCAAAGGGCGCTGGAAGAACAGATTACTCCGCCGACACCCGATGTGCGGCTCACCGAACCCACCTCCAGCTTTGGTAAGATCCCGTTCCCCAATGAAACGCCCTGCTTCCCAATCAACCGTGTTGAACTCAGCGGCCAGGAGGCACTACCACACTGGTTGCCTCTTCAGCGGGTGGCGAATCAGGCACAGGGGCAATGTCTCGGAGGCAAAGGGATTAACCTGCTGATGAGCACGTTACAAAACCGGCTGGTGGATCATGGCTGGATAACCACCCGCGTGCTCGCACCTTCGCAGGATTTGAAAAGCGGGACTCTGAAACTGGCGATTGTGCCGGGATATGTACGCCAGGTAAAACTGACGCCGGACAGCGATGATTACATTCAGCTTTATAGCGCCTTCCCTGCCCATGAAGGGAATCTGCTGGATTTACGTGACATCGAGCAAGGGCTGGAAAACCTGCAGCGCCTGCCCACCGTAGAAGCCAATATGGAACTCCTGCCGGGTGAAAAACCGGGGGAGAGCGATATTGTCATCACCCGCAAACAGCGCAAAATGTGGCGTCTTGGGCTGTCAGTGGACGATTCAGGCACCGAGACCACCGGGCGCTATCAGGGTGGCGTCACGCTATCGCTGGACAACCCCTTCTCGCTTAGCGACTTACTGTACGTGTCTGCCAGCCATGACCTGAATGATAAAGGCGGCAAGGGCAGCAAAAACTACACCGCACACTATTCCGTCCCCTTTGGCTACTGGATGTTGGGTGTGACGGGCAGCGATTACGACTATCACCAGACCGTGGCCGGTTTAAATCAGGACTACCGGTACAGTGGCAAAAGTAAAAACCTCGACGTCCAGCTTAGCCGTGTGCTGCACCGCAGCGGCTCGCAGAAAACCACCTTTACTTACGATGTGCTGGCGCGCGAAACGCGCAACTACATTGATGATACCGAAGTGGGCGTGCAGCGCCGGCAGACAGCAGGCTGGCGTATGGGGCTACAACATCGTCACTATATTGGCCAGGCCACCCTGGATGCAGGCGTCAGCTATCAGCGCGGCACCCGTTGGTTTGGTGCGCAACCTGCGCCGGAAGAGTATATCGGTGATGCCACTGCGCTCAGCAAAATCATTGTGCTCAACAGCCAACTGGACCTGCCGTTTGATATCGGCACTCAGCATTTCCGCTATAACGTGCAGTACCTGCGTCAGATGAGCAATACCCCGCTGACCCCGCAGGATCAGTTTGCGATTGGTAACCGCTGGACGGTGCGCGGTTTCGACGGTGAACGCACGCTTAACGCCAGCCATGGCTGGTACGTTCGCAACGATTTGGGCTGGAGCACACCGCTGCCTAATCAGGAACTGTATATCGGTGCAGATTACGGCGAAGTCGGCGGTTACAGCTCAGATTACCTGATCGGTAAACATCTGGCAGGCGGCGTCGTGGGCCTGCGTGGCAGCGCCTTCAATACCGCCTATGACCTGTTTGCTGGCACGCCTTTCTCGAAACCGGACGGATTCCACACCAGCTCCGCCACCCTGGGCTTCAACCTGAACTGGAGCTGGTAATGCGCGTTGGAGACTACGACATCAAAGCGCCGTTGCTGCTGGGTGGCGAAGAGAATGAGGCCGAAGTGTTGGGGGCCAGCGTCTGGCTGTGGATGCACTCCCCTATGCACCGCGATGCGCCTCTTCATGCTTTGCCCACGCTGCTGTTGCCGATCATCAAGCGTCGTCAGTACGTGCTCATTGCTCGCGACGCACAGCCTATTTTCTTTCTCAGTTGGGCCTGGCTTGATGAAGAGGCCGAAGCCCGGTTTCTCACCCGTCCCTCCATTGAGATGCGTGAAGAAGACTGGCAAAGCGGCGATCGCATGTGGTTTTGCGACTGGATTGCGCCCTTTGGCGATACCACCGAAATGAACAAACTTATGCGCAGCGACTTCTTTGCAGACCGTTGCGCCCGCGCGCTGTACCACCGGGGTGCTGAGCGCGGTAAACGTGTCGTGATGTTCCACGGCAATAATGTTACCCGCAAAGCCGCACGGCACTGGCAGCAGACGCATCCGCTTGCCGTGAACCTGCCGGAAGTGTTTAAAGGAATGAATAATGAATAAGAACCTGTACCGTATCGTCTTTAACAAAGCGCGCGGCATGTTAATGGTCGTGGCAGATATCGCCCTTTCCGGTCGCGCTGGCTCCTCACGCGGCGCCGGCCTCGGCCATACCCACAGCCGTTTGGTATGTAAAATCAGTACCATGAGCCTGAGCCTGTGGCTGGCGATGGGGGTCATACAAACGGCGCAGGCCAATATTGTGGCCGACATCAATGCCGCGAAAAATCAGCAGCCAACGGTTCTGCAAAGCGCCAACGGTACGCCACAGGTCAACATTCAGACGCCGTCCAAAGGTGGGGTTTCGCGCAACAATTACACCCAGTTTGATGTGAATCAACAGGGTGCCATCCTCAACAACTCCCATAAAAATGTGCAAACCCAACTGGGCGGGATGGTGGCCGGTAACCCCTGGCTGGCTAAAGGCGAAGCCAAAGTCATTCTGAACGAAGTCACCGCCCGCGATCCCAGCAAGCTTAACGGGATGATTGAAGTGGCGGGCCAGAAGGCGCAGGTGGTGATTGCCAACCCGGCAGGGATCACCTGTAACGGCTGCGGTTTTATTAACGCCAACCGCGCCACCCTGACCACCGGTCAGACACAGCTGACCAATGGCAATCTTACGGGCTACAACGTCGAACGCGGCGAAGTGGTAGTAGAAGGTGCCGGGATGGACACCACCGGCGCGGATTACACCGATATCATCGCCCGTTCGGTCAAAGTCAATGCCGGACTGTGGGCAAACGATCTCAAGGTCACCACCGGACGTAACCAGGTTGATGCGGCCCATGATCAGGTCACCAAAGGTAGCGATGAGGCCAGCACACGTCCGCAGCTGGCCGTCGATGTCTCCAGCCTGGGCGGCATGTATGCCGGTAAAATCCGTATGGTCGGTACCGAAACGGGCGTCGGCGTGCGTAACGCCGGTGCGCTGGGCGCACAGGCGGGCAGCGTAACCCTGACCGTTGACGGTCGAATTGAGAACAGTGGCACCGTGCGCGGCAGCGAGAGCGCTATTGTGCAAACCGCGGGCGAGTTCCGTAACAGCGGCGTCATGACTGCAGGAAACGATCTCCAGGCGCGTGCCGCCACGCTCACTGCCGATAAAGGCAGCGTCCTGGCCGCCGGGGTGAGTAACGACGGCAAAGTGGGCGACACGGGCGAGTTGCAACTGACCACCAACGGACAACTCAGCGCGCACGGCCAGACGCTGGCTGGCGGAAATGTGGCTATTCAGGGTCAGGGCGTGGACATCAGCGGCAGCCAGACCCAGGGTAAACGAGTCGTGCTGAACGCCAATAGCGGCGATCTGAGCACGCAAAACGCTCTGGTTGGCGCCAGTGAGTTGACTGCCACTACCGCGGGAACGCTCAATAACAATGGCGGTAGCCTGAGCGCCGATAAGCTTAACCTCAGCGCACAGCGTCTTTCAAACCAGAAAGGCAAACTGATTCAGAGTGGCAAAGGCACGCTGGCGGTCGCTCTGCCCGGCTCGCTTGATAACCAGCAGGGGCAAATTGCCAGCAATGGTGACCTTGAACTGAATGCAGATGCAGTGAATAACCGCGGTGGGCAGTTACTGGGCGTTGAAGGAAGCACCCGCCTTACCAGCGGATCGCTGGATAATACCGAGGGACTTATCTCTGCCACCGGTGGCGAGGGTCAGATCCGCGCTCGCCAGGCGGTTAACAATGCGGGCGGTCGCATTGAGGCGGCAAAAAACCAGCGCATTGAGGCGGCGAGTCTGAACAACCAAAAAGGGGTGATTGTTGCTGATGGTGCAGCGCTCGCCCTGAATAAAGGCGACTTTGATAACCAGGGCGGCTCTCTGCTCTCGCAAGGCACGCTGGATATCGAAAGCGGTGCCGTCAATAACCAGAGTGGTTTCCTTGCCAGTAATGGAGCCTTTAACTTTACGGGCGGGGATGTCGATAACCGTCTCGGTCAGTTTGGCACTGACAGCACGTTGAATGCCCGCTTTGACAACTTTATTAACGAGCAAGGTGCGGTGAAAGCTGGCGGCGACATGACGCTGGATGGAACCAGCCTGGTCAATGACAACGCGGGTCTGATTCAAAGTGGCGGCACGCTTAATGCCAGCGCACAGCGCATCAGTAACCGCAACAGCGGCAAAACGGGGGGCATCATTTCGCTTGGTGATACTACCCTCGCCGCAGATACGGTGGATAACAGCAACGGTGTGGCTTATGCCGGCAAGGGGATAAACGTCAGCGGTGAAACGTTGAATAACGCCGCCGGTCAGTTGGTCGCCGCAGAAAGTCTGACCGTGAATTCGGCCCAGCGACTTGATAACCAGTCCGGTCTGATTCAGGCTAAAAACATCCAGGCCTCCGCAGGCGCACTGAACAATGTCGATGGCACACTCAACAGCCAGGGCGAACTGAACCTCTCCAGCAACAATCTGAATAACCAGGCGGGGACACTGGCGGCAAAAGGCGCAATGGATATCGCCGCAGCCACGCTGGACAACCGCAACGGCGGGCGCGTGATTGGCGAAGGTAAAACCGCCTTACACACCGACAGCCTGTTGAATAATGATGGGCAGATTCAGTCGGTTGACGATCTGCTGCTCGACAGCGCGAAAGGCGTCATCGATAACGCATCAGGGCTTATCCGCACCGGGAAGTCATTAACGCTCAACGCCGTCGATTTCGTTAACCAGAATACGCTGGGCGACAATAAAGGCGTGGAAGGCCAGCGCGTCACGCTGTCGACCGGTACGCTTAACAACCAGAGCGGCAGCGTTCTCGCCGACGACGCGCTGGTGATTCGAAACGCAGGTGAGCTAAACAACACGGGCGGAGCGCTGGCCGCTTCCGGTGTGCTGGATGTAGGCGGTGAAAAGCTTAATGTCATAAACCGCGACGGTACGCTGAAAGCGGGTAAGGCACTGAATGTGGATGCGGAGACCCTCGATGGCAGCGGCCAGCTCTTGTCGCTGGGTGATATGGATCTGCAAAGTGCCAACACCTTTACTAACAGCGGCTCGACGATTGCCAACGGTACCCTCACCCTGGCAACAAACGGTGATGTGATTAACAGCGGCAAACTCCTCGCCGGTCAGGCTCTCAATGTCGAGAGCGAGAATCTGACCAATGCGAAAGACGGGGAAATAAACGCCGGACGCAATACGCTCACGACGCGTGGCACCCTTCTTAACCGCGGCCTGATTGACGGCGGTTATACGCGCCTCAATGCCGATACGCTGACCAACATCGGCACCGGTCGTATCTATGGTGATGCCGTGGGCGTCAATGCCACGACCTTCAATAACCTCGCAGAAAACGGGACGGCGGCAACGCTTGCCGGACGCGAACGCGTCGATCTCGGCGTCACCACCCTCAACAATGTCGACCATGGCCTGATCTACAGCGCAGGCAACATGGCGATAGGTGGAAGCCTGGCCGATAACGGTGCCGCCACCGGGCAGGCCGCCGCCATTAATAACCACAGCTCGACCATCGAGTCGGCTGGCGATATGGCGATCAAAGCCGACCAGATCAATAACATTAACGATCGCTTCTCAACCGAGATCGTGACCGTTTCACAGGAGCCGTTGACCGAATATCAACACTCCGGTTCCACCAACCGCTGGAAAGCAGGCACTGAAAACGTCTTCGTTGACGACAACTCTTCAGATGGCTTGCGCAATCTCAGCACGCCGGAGCTGCCCGGTGGCGGCCACGATAATTTCAACCAGTATGATTACACCCGTACGGTCGAAGAGACGCGTATCAAAGAGAGCGACCCGGCGAAGATCCTCGCCGGCGGCAACCTGACCCTGAGCGGGAATACGCTGAATAACGATAAGAGCCAGGTGATTGCGGGTGGAACGCTGAGTACTGACGGGCTGGGTACCATCAAGAACGATGATGTAACCGGCGTACGTCGTACCACGGATGTCGGTACCGTCACCCATTACTATCGCATCCGTCACAAAGGCGATGACGAACAGGGACGTGACAGAACCAACTACACCCCGCCAACGGCCATTCAGTCTATCAAGCTGAAACCGGGCCAGTTGGTCAGCAACAGCACCGTTGATGGCAGCAATCTGTCGATTTCGCCGCTGGTTCAGCAGGCGACACAGGCGACGATCGCTAAAGGTGCAGGTGTGGGTAGCGGGCAAGTCGGCTCACCGACTTCGCCTCCACAACAGGCGGTCTCGCCTGGCGAACCTGTTACGCCACCCGCCGGGCAGCAGTTTGAAGTGACGCCAGCAGATGGCCTTATCCGTATCGTTGGCCCGAACACGACGCTACCGGACAACAGCCTGTTTAAGGTTAACCCTTCAGCCGATGTGCCGTTTTTGGTCGAAACCGATCCGCGTTTCACCAATGAGAAACAGTGGCTGGGCAGCGATTATATGCAGAAAGCCTTCAGTAGCGATGGCGACAACACCCAGAAACGGCTTGGCGATGGCTACTATGAGCAACGTCTGGTACGTGAGCAGGTTATCGGTGCCACGGGTCAGCGCTACCTCGACGGCTACTCCAATGATGAGGAGCAGTACAAGTCATTAATGGATAAAGGCATTACCTTCGGCAAACAGTACGACCTCAAGCTGGGTGTGGCGTTGACGCCGGAGCAGATGGCGCTGCTGACCGGGGACATCGTCTGGCTGGTGAACACCCGCGTGAAGATGCCGGATGGCTCAATGCAGACGGTGTTAGTGCCGCAGGTCTATGCCAAAGTGAAACAGGGTGATATTGACGGCTCCGGGGCGCTGATTGCCGGCAACAACGTCTCTCTGAAACTGAACGGTTCGCTGTTCAACAGCGGGACCATCAGCGGTCGTCGCGTGTTGCAGCTTGACGCTGACAATATCACCAATCAGGCCGGTACCATTCGTGGGGCGGACGTCAATCTTGCGGCCCGTACCGACATTAACAATATCGGTGGCACGATGGTGGGCGATAACAGCCTGATTGCCAACGCCGGACGCGACATCAACGTCACCACCACCACCGCCAGCGCACAGAGCGCTAACGGTGAAAACCGCTTCAGCCGCACTACGATTGACAGCGTCTCCGGCATTTACGTGCAGGGGAAAGACGGCAAGCTGGCACTCCAGTCTGGCCGGGATATTACCCTGACCGGCGCACAGGTCATTGCCAGCGGCGAGAACGGCAAAGCCCAGCTTGTGGCGGGCCGCGATCTGAATCTCGACACCGTCACCACGGCGCGTAGCGACAATCTTATCTGGGATGCCGATAACACGCTCAAACAGAGCAGTCTGGAACACAACGGCACCACCGTGAGCGGCACCGGCGGCGTGACGCTGGCGGCGAAAAACGACATCAATGCTCGCGGCGCATCGGTGAACTCCGACGGGGCGCTGGCGTTGCTTGCCGGTCAGGATGTCAACATTAGCGGCGTGCTGAATGAAAGCCAGCTCGATGAGCGGCACAAAGTGGTGGGCGGCAACGGCTGGCTGTCCAAAACCACCCGAACGACCCGTGACACCATTGATCGGCAGACGGTACAGGGAAGCGAACTCAGCGCCAACACGGTGAAAATCGATGCGGGCAATGACGTGACCGTCGCAGGCAGCAGCATCGTGGGTACCGGCGACGTGGGCGTTCGCGCTGGTAATGATTTAACGCTGACCACCATGGGCGGACGCAATGAAGAGACACACTTTAAGCAGGAGAAAAAATCGGGTCTGCTGAGTTCAGGGGGTATCGGCTTTACCGTGGGTTCGCGTAAAGAGACCACCGAACAGGCCAGTCAGGCGCTTTCCGGTCAGGGTTCCATGGTCGGCAGTCTTCAGGGTGATACGGTGCTGCTGGCGGGCAATAACTATCGTCAGACCGGCAGCACGGTCGCGTCGCCTGAAGGCAATGTCGGCATCCAGGGTAAAAATGTCACCATTGAAGCCGACGAGAACACCTACGCCTCTCAGTACAAACGTACCGTGGAGCAAAAAGGGTTTACCCTTGCAGTCAACGTGCCGGTAGTGCAGGCCGTACGCGGAGCCATTCAGAGCACGGAGAATGTGGGCAAGAGCAACGATGACCGCATCAACATGCTGGCAGCCGCCAACGCCGCATGGGACAGCGCCCGCGCGGCCAGTGCAATGATGAATATGTCGCAAGGTTTGATGGAAAACGGCGCCCAGGCGATGGCACAGAACGTCAGCGTGTCGCTGACCTATGGCCAAAGTAAACAGACGAATACCGAAAACACCAACAGCACCAGCGCGCTGGCGAGCAAAGTGAACGCCGGGCAAAACGCAGTGGTGGTGGCGACCGGTGGCAAGCAGTCGGACATCAACATCATCGGCTCAGATGTCAGCGGCAAGCAGAGTACCACCCTGTTTGCTGACAACGACATCAATATCGTGGCCGCGCAGCAAGAGCGCCATGAACGCAGTGATAATAAGTCCAGCGGCTGGAACGCGGGCGTTGCCGTCAGCTACGGCCAGGGGGGAGCCTCCTTCGGCGTCACGGCCGGTGCCAATAAAGGCAAAGGCTATGGCAACGGGGATGAAGTGTCCTGGCGTAACAGTCATGTCGGCGATATGGACGGGCAGACCACCCTTACCAGCGGTGGCACCACCACCCTGCGTGGCGGTCAGCTTCTGGGTAAAGGCGTCGACATTACCGCCCAGGATCTGAACATCGAAAGCCTTCAGGACACCATGCAATACGAAGGCAAACAGATGAATGTCGGTGGGCAGGTGACGGTGGGCTTCGGCTTTGCCGCCTCCGGTAACTACGGTAAGTCGGATGTGAATGCCGATTACGCCTCCGTGCAGGAGCAGTCCGGGGTCTTTGCCGGGGCAGACGGTTACGACATTAATGTTAAAGGCAACACCGATCTCGTCGGGGGGCTGATCACCTCCAGCGCCAGCGCGGAGCAGGCAGGTAAAAATCAGTTCAGCACCGGCACGCTCAGCTGGCGTGATGTTTACAACAACTCTGATTTTGAAGGCAACGGCTTTGGCATTGGCGGCTCAATGAGCATGAACACCGACATGGGACTGGGCAAAAATGCCACCCCACAGAGTGGCAAAACCGTGACGGATAAAGACGGCAATACCCATCTGGCGGAAGGCTATGCATCGCTGGACAAAAACATCAGCTTCGGCATTGGTCACGACAGCGGCAGCGAGAGCTCTGTCACCCGTAGCGGCATCAACACGAGTAATGTGACCGTTACCCGTCCTGATGCGCAGCAACAGGCGATTGACGGCATCAAAACCGACATCACGACCGAGACCGCCGCCGCCAACTCGGGTCGTCTTGAGAACAACTTCGACAAAGATCAGGTCTTTAAAGAGCTGAATCTGCAGGTCCAGGTGACGCGCGACTTTAAAGAGAATGCCAACCGTCAGATTGGGGTCCTGCTGGATGGCAAGCAGGCAGCAGCCCGTGATGAACTGCAAAAAGCGATTAAGTCAGGTGACGTGGCGAAACGCGATGCCGCCCTGGATGAGATTTATAAAATTCAGTATCAGCGCCGCCTGCTACAGACCGTCGTTGGCATCGTCGCCGGCTCCCCGGATGCCGCCATCACCCAGGGTACCCTGGTTCTCGCTGCAACCAAATTGCGTGAAGAGACGGCCAAAAACTCAATGTTGTCGCCGGGTGTGGTCGATAAATCCAATGGCCAGGTGCTAAGCAATATATCAGCGGTAAGTGGCGCCTATGATGGGCTGAAACTCGGCGGCGTAAGGGTTGGCTTAGATATCATTTGCGGTTCAGATAACGGACGCTGTGACACCAAAAAAGACGCGAGCGGAAAATGGGTGCTTGATTATGATGACCAGGGACGCGTGAAATACAAAGGTGATGAAAAGCACCCGACGTTAACCTCTCTCCTGGAAGATAAAGATATCTCGGCTGGACTTTATGGCTATACGGGCGGGCTGCAGGGTGTCGAGGGGCTTTTTGGCGACACGCCTTATGCTCCCGGCACGCTGAAAGGCGATTTCTTCGATACCACCGTGGAAAGCTTCGCCGGTACACATGATTTCATCGGCGGCCAGTTACCGGGCTTCTATGATGAAACAGGTAACACCTCCCGTAACCGTTCGGATTTCACCGAAAAAGCGTCGGAAATCTGGACCATTGCGGCGATTCCGCAGGCAGCACCTTTCGCATTAAGCGAGGTGGTCTCACCGGAGCTGCTGGAATTCATTTTCGCAACCAACAAATAACAGGATAAAACATGGTAAAGATGATAGGCATTATCGCGAGTCTGTTTATGTTATCCGGCTGTGTCGTTGCGGATATGGACTCGTCGAATTACAAATATGTGCCCTGGATACAGTTGTTTCAGAAACCGGAGGCATCGGGCCGCACCAATGAGGCTCAGCGTAAAGCCGATCTGTACAGCTGTGGTGTTGATCGCAAGGAGAGTCTTGACGATCCGCAATGGAGCCTGAATACCACTAACCCTGGTGAGACGTACGAGCAGTCCATTAAGCGCAGGGATAAAGTGATAAGTTGTATGAAAAGCAAAGGCTATAAGGTTTACGGTTTTGACGAGTGCGGCCCACTGAAAAAACCTACCGGGTTATGCCCGAACTAACTGGCCAGTCAATCCCCTGCTAAACAGCAGGGGATTTTTTTACGTAATGCTTCAGAAATAAGCTGTTGAAACTCATCGTCACTGCCAAACAATAACAGGATAAAACATGGTAAAGATGCCGGGCATTATTGCGAGTCTGTTTATGTTATCCGGCTGTGTCGTTGCGGATTTGGACTCGTCGAATTACAGGTATGTGCCCTGGGTACAGGTATTTCAAAAGCCGGAGGCATCCGGCAAGACCAATGTTGCCCAACGTAAAGCGGATTTGTACCGTTGTGGTGTGAGACGTGAGGATAATCTGGATGACCCAAGCTGGAGTCTAAACACTGTTCATGCAGGAGAGACCGTCGAGCAAGCAAGTGACAGGAACGATAAGGTCAGAAGCTGTATGAAAAGCAAAGGCTACAAGGTTTACGGCTTTGACCAGTGCGGCCCGTTGAAAAAACCCACCGGGTTATGCCCGAACTGATGGTTTAAAGCAGCCCCGGCGAACAGAACGCAACGCCCGATGGCGCAAGCTTATCGGGCCTACGGGTAACGCCAACGCTGGGTTTACGTAGGCCGGATAAGGCGAAGGCCGTTATCCGGCAACCGCCTAAAAGTATGTTGTAACTAATAACAAAAAAAATCCGTAACCCCGAAGGATTACGGATCTCTTATTTGCTGCATGAATCAGAAATACTTACGCAGATACTCTGTCAGACACAGCATCGCCATCGCCTGGCCGTATGGCATGGAAGTCAGCGGAATCTGGCGGTAGAACGCTAAATCGCTCCCCATCCCGGTACCAAAGGAGACCTGTAGCAGCTCCCCTTCTGCTGAGATGTTCTGCACCACCGCCTTGATGGCATTCTCGGCCACTTGCGCATATTCCGGCCCGACGTAGCGTTTGCGAACGGCTTTGAGGATGCCATAGGCAAAGCCGGCAGTGGCGGAGGCCTCAAGATAGGAATTGGGATCGTCGAGCAGCGTATGCCACAGTCCGCTCTCATCCTGGCACTTCGCCAGCGCAGCAATCTGGGCATTTAGCACCTGCACCAGGTAACGGCGCACGGCGTTATTTTCCGGCAGATCCACCAGCTCCAGGAAGTCCGGGATGACGATGGTCAGCCAGCTGTTGCCCCGCGCCCAACGTGCCTGGGCGAAGTTGTGGTTGCCTTCGTAATTCCAGCCGTGGAACCACAGCCCTGTCTCCCTGTCCATCAGGTTCTGCACGTGCAGCAGGAACTGATAAACCGCTTCTTCTACGTAATCCGGGCGGTTCAACAGCTTACCGATTTTTGCCAGCGGCAGGACGGTCATCATCAGCGTGTCATCCCACATCTGCTGATGGTTCTCTTCCGCCAGCGTGATGTGCTGCATTCCGCCGTGCTCGGTGCGCGGCATTTCGTTCATCGCCCATTCGGCCCAGGTTTCCAGCCACGGTAAGTAGCTGGCGTTACCGGTTTCTTCGTAGCGATACGCCAGCGTCAGGAACGGCGCCATGGTGTTGACGTTTTTGGTGGTTGCACCCTCGGCAAAACGATCGGCAAACCAGCTGTCGATAATATCGCGGACCGTGTTATCACCCGTCTGGCGATAATACTGGTACATCCCATACAGGCCAACGCCGTGCGTCCACTCCCAACCCGCCCATCCTTTGGTGTCAATCACGCGCCCATCGTCCAGCCGCAGCAGAAACTCGCCGGAGGTGTCGTGAATATTCACCAGGTTATGCGTCACCTTCTGGATTAACGCTTTCAGCTCATCACGGGCGATAAAACGCTCGGGCTGGCAAAGTAACGGGCTGTGTTTGACAGGCCATACCTTCATATTCTTAACCTCAGTTGTAAGTCGATTTCAGTGACGCGCGTTCTTTCAGTGACGGCGCGGCAGGCTTATTACGATTCAGATAGCCAATGTTGTTATTGCCCCACAGCGTGTCATACGGCATACCAGCCAGCATTTCGACGGTGGCACGTGCTTCAGGCGTTGCGGTTTCCGGCATGGCGCGACCAGAGGTCCGCATTTTTGCCGTCTCTTCACGCAGGATGCTGTGGGTTTTCAGGTTCAGTTTGAAGCGCAGGGAGACAAGGAAACCACAGCACAGAACGGCCACGGTTCCGACGCTCAGAATCAGCAGAATAGTGTGGCTCACTTCCGGTACCTGCGTTTTCTGCCCGGAGACGAAGCCGGACATCTGCATCACAATCCCCACCAGCATTACCGCACCGGCCTGAGAGGCTTTACGGGTCAGGGTCATAATGCCCGCGAAGATCCCTTCACGACGCTGGCCGGTGACCACTTCATCAATATCCGCAATGTAGGTATAGGTGTTCCACGGTACGTAGTTGATACCACCACGGCCCAGGCCCGCGACAGCAGAAATCAGCAGCAGCAGCGCGTAAACATCACTCAGACCCGCCCAGTACAGCACCGCGTAAGAGACCGCACTCAGGCCGAACAGCACCACGACCATGCGGTAAGAAGGCGCAGGTCCAAAGCGAATGCACAGCGGGATCATGGCGATAACGGCAATGAACTGGAAGATGGCCATGGTGCCCAACAGGCTGGACGCCATAGAGGCTTCCTGCATCAGAACGAAGACCACGTAGTAGGTGAAGACGGCGTTAAAGACGTCCTGGGCAATATAACCCCCGAGGTACATGCCCAGGTGCTGACGGAAAATTTTAATACGCAGCGTCGAGCTTAATTCCACGAACAGACGGCTCATGCTCTGACCAAAGGTCAGGCTCTTTTTCTCTTCTTCTGCACGCAGCGCAGCTTCGGTCCAGTCTTCACGCGGACGCTCCCAGGTAAAGCACCAGACAAAGGTCAACATGATGGCGCACAGCACCGAGAAGACCAGGCTTGCATAGAAGAAGGAGATGGGGTTGTCTTTACCGAAGTGCGCTAACAGAATGCCCGGCAGGAAAGAGGCCAGAATGGCGGACATCTGCGCCATGGAGATACGTGCGCCGGAGAATTTGGTTTTCTGTTTAAAGTCATCGGTCATTTCCGGTACCAGCGTTTCGTACGGTACCAGGATCATGGTGTAGACAATATCAAAAATCAGATAGGTCACCAGGTAGTACCAGAAGCTCATGTCGCCTACCCACATTATGGAGTAGCTGAACACGCACGGAATACCCAGCAGAATAAAGAATTTACGACGACCAAAGCGCTTGCCAAGCCAGGTGGAGCCAAAGTTGTCGGTCAAAAAGCCCATCAGCGGGCTGACGACGGCATCCAGTACCCTTGCAGCAGCGAAAATAAAGGTCGCTTCGATCGGTGTTAATCCGCAAAACGTTGTGTAGAAGTACAGCAGCCATGCAGCGGTCAGTGCGGTCGTGCCCGCTCCCAGAAAATCCCCCGACCCGTAGGCGAGGTAGTTAGCTAAACCAATTTTACGTGTTTTCATTGCCGTTAACCCTGTTCATTATTGAGGGACCTCTGGCAATCCGGCTTCGCCAAAGGTAATGCTTACACGGCTAAAGTAAAATTATGTGCTGCGCGAAACCTTTCTGTTTCTGCCATTGAAACGACCGGACTGGCAAAAAAGCAAAGAGTCTCATAACGTGTGTCACTGATTTATAAAACAGTGTTTCTGCTGCTTCAAAAGAGAGGGTCAAAAATTGCGAGCGAGCCATCAAAATCTTTAAAAAGAGGGTGATGGCTGCGGAAAAGACGAGCGATTAGCGGTAGTTAACGATGACCTGATTGCTGGTGACGTTCAATGCCGGAATGAGTCGCCCACCGCCGGGGACCTCCCAGACAAAGCGCATCGGCTCAATGGCCGGCACGCCGGCAAAGCCGACCGTGCTGCCACTTTGTGCATCAAGCTGAACACAGCGGGTTTGCGAGCAGAGTCGGACATTGAGCCCGGCAGGCGTCGGGCCATTTAATTCATAACGCCAGACCACCACGGTCATCAGTCCGTTAACGGGCTGCGAGGGGGCAAGGACCCGAGATGACGCCGCCTGCCCACGGTGGCTTAGAATAATCCCTACGCTGCTGGCCTGCCATGCGCCCTCCCCGGCTGCCTGCACCCACAACGGCAGCGCCAGCAGAAGCCCTGCGAGTAATCGCATTACTTACCTCCGATGGTCGCGGTCATGCGAATATGGCGGTTGTCAGACATTTCGAGGTTAGAAAGCACCACCAGCTGCGGCAGGCTGCGGCGCAGGAAACGTGACAGCAGCGGTCGCAGCGCATGGTTCACCAGCAAGACCGGCGGTGCGCCCATCATCTCCTGACGCGACAGCGCTTCCTGCGTCTGGGCCAGCAAGCGATCCGCAAGGCCCGGTTCCAGTCCACCCCCGCCCTGGAGGGCCTGCAACAACAGACGCTCAAGCGGGGTGTCCAGACCTATCACCTGCACTTCACCGGTGCCCGGGAACCACTGTTGAGTGATCGCACGCCCCAGCGCCACGCGCACGACGGTGGTCAGTTCGTGCGGATCGTTTTGCAACGGCGCATGTTCGGCCAGGGTCTCGAGTATGGTGCGCATATCACGAATCGGCACTTTTTCTGCCAGCAGGTTTTGCAGAACTTTATGCAGCGTGGTCAGCGTGACCACGCCAGGCACCAGGTCTTCAGTCAGCTTCGGCATTTCCTGGGTCACGCGATCCAGCAGTTGCTGCGCTTCCTGACGACCAAACAGCTCCGGCGCAAACTGACTAATGAGATGGTTAAGGTGCGTGGCGACCACGGTACTGGCTTCCACCACGGTAAAGCCCTGAATCTGCGCCTGTTCTTTGAGCGCGCTTTCAATCCAGATGGCGGTAAGGCCAAACGCCGGATCAACCGTCTGTTCGCCCGGCAGCGTGCCGGCAGCGGTCCCCGGGTTAATCGCCAGCCAGCGTCCCGGATACGCTTCACCACTGCCCACTTCCACCCCTTTCATCAGGATGCGATAGCGTGCCGGTGGCAGATCCATGTTGTCACGAATATGGACCACCGGCGGCAGGAAGCCCATATCCTGAGCAAATTTCTTACGAATACTGCGAATACGCCCGAGCAGTTCGCCATCCTGCTGGAAATCCACCATGGGAATCAGGCGGTAGCCGACCTCCATACCGAGCGAATCTTCCAGTTGCACATCATTCCATGTTGCTTCCACGGCCTGGGTGTTCTCCGGCATCTTAACCGGAGCCGCTTCGGTAGGCGCTTTCTCCTCTTTGCCGCGCAGCCACCAGGCGAGCCCCAGTAAGGCGGCGGTGAACAGCAGGAAAACGAAGTTTGGCATGCCCGGCACCAGGCCCAGCAGACCCAGCACTGCGGCACTTAACAGCATGACGCGCGGGTTGCTGAACAGCTGACCGACCATCTGCTGACCGACGTCCTGATCGGTGGCGACGCGGGTAACAATCACACCCGCCGCGGTGGAGATAACCAGCGCAGGTATCTGCGCCACCAGACCGTCACCGATGGTCAGCAACGTATAGCTTTCTGCCGCGTGGCCCACGTCCATGCCATGCTGCAAAACGCCTACCAGCAGGCCGCCGACCACGTTAATAACCATAATCAGGATGCCTGCGATGGCATCCCCGCGCACGAATTTACTCGCACCGTCCATTGAGCCGTAGAAGTCAGCTTCCTGGGTCACTTCAGAACGGCGGCGCTTGGCCTCATCTTCACCAATCAGACCGGCGTTAAGATCGGCATCAATCGCCATCTGTTTGCCGGGCATGCCGTCAAGGACAAAGCGCGCACCCACTTCCGCAATACGCCCGGCACCCTTGGTGATAACCATGAAGTTAATGATGACGAGGATGATGAACACCACGATACCGATCGCAAAGTTACCCCCAACCAGGAAGTGGCCGAACGCTTCGACCACCTTACCTGCCGCCGCTCCGCCGGTATGTCCGTCCATCAAAATGATACGCGTGGACGCCACGTTTAGCGCAAGGCGCAGCAAGGTGGTGAACAGCAGAATGGTCGGGAACGCAGCAAACTCAAGGGTTTTCTGGGTGAACATGGCCACCAACAGCACCATGATCGACAGCGCAATGTTAAAGGTAAAAAGCAGATCCAGGATGAATGCCGGTAACGGCAGTACCATCATCGACAGGATAAGCAGGATCAGTATCGGCCCTGCCAGTATCTGCCATTGCGTTGATTTCAGGTTGCCCGGCAGGCGCAACATAGAGACCAGATTAGCCATCAGTGTCCTTCTCGTTCAAAAAATCCAGCGCCTCAGGCACAGGTAAATTTGCAGGTTTAACCGGGCGTTGACCGCCCGTCAGACGCCAGCGTTTCAATTGCCATACCCAGGCCAGCACTTCGGCGACGGCCGCATACAACTGCCCGGGAATTTGTTGACCAATTTCAGCATGGCGATAAAGCGCACGCGCCAGCGGCGGCGCTTCCAGCATCGGAATTTTGTTCTCAGTACCAATTTCACGAATGCGCAGGGCAATCAGACCGGAGCCTTTTGCCACGACTTTAGGCGCACTCATTTTGTTCTCGTCATATTGCAATGCGACCGCATAGTGCGTCGGGTTGGTCACGATGACATCCGCTTTGGGCACATCGGCCATCATGCGGCGACGCGCAGCGTCACGCTGCAACTGTCGAATGCGCCCTTTGACGTGAGGGTCGCCTTCCTGTTGTTTAAATTCGTCACGGATATCCTGGCGGGACATGCGCAACTTTTTAATGTGGCTGTAAATCTGGAAGAAAACGTCAAAACCGACCATCGGGATTATCGACAGGACCACCAGAATGCAGCACATGCCCGCGATGTTCAGCGCGCTGGCCATGGCGGTAACCGGGGCTTCCGTCATCAGTCGCATCACATCCGGCCATTTATGCCATAAATAGAGGCCGGCCACGCTGCCCATCAGCAGTGCTTTCATCACCGCTTTTACCAGTTCAGCGACAACCTGCGCGGAGAACAGGCGCTTGATGCCGCTCAGCGGATTCAGTTTTGAAAACTTAAACTGCAACGACTTGCCGCTAAACACCAGGCCACCCAGCATCAACGGCCCCAGAATAGCCATTATCACTACGCCCGTAATCAGCGGGAGCAGCGCCACCATTGCGTTCTTGATCAGCAATATAATTTGGCTGAGAATTAAATTAGGATCGTTGATGATGTTGTGGTCAAAACGTAATCCTGCCGTCAACATCATCGATAAACGACGTGCAAACGCCTCCCCACCCATCCAGATAATGCTGACGCCAACAATCAGAATCAGTACGGAGGTCAGCTCTTTCGATCGGGGGACCTGCCCTTCTTCTCGCGCCTTTTCTAGTCGGTGCGATGTGGGGGCTTCTGTTTTGTCGTCGCTATCGTCTGCCACGGCTTAAATCCACGGGTGGAGGTTTGATGACATATTGCCAGAGTCAAGTCTGTCTAATGGGCAGAGTAAGGCATAAAAACGGGGGGTTTTCGCCGTTAACAAGCAGGGATAATGAAAAAGGGAAGGATTTGTCAATTAACTGCGGCGCCCGTACCCCCGGTTTTTTGCCAATTATCAATCATAAAAGGAATGAACGATGTGCGGACTCATAAAAGCCTGGGAACTTCACTCAACTAAGGAAGAATATTTAGCATCACACAAGCTTAGTGACGTTAAATGCTTCAAATGTGGGTCTACGAAGACTTTAGATGTGGGTTTAACTAATATGGTCGACAACAGAAGAACGATTCACTGCGCGAGATGTAAAGTCACCCTGTACCGTGAAGAGGATTAAATACATTTCAAATCGCGCCATAGCTTTCACTACGGCGCGTTTATATCAGAAACCGAGGCTGTCGAGCAGGTCGTCGACCTGATCCTGGCTTGCAACCACACCGGCTTTGGTGGCGTCAAGCTGCGGACCATTAAGCAGGCCTTCGTTCTCGCGCTTCGGACGTGCTGACTGATCCGGCATGTTCTCGAGCAGCACCATCAGCAGCTGACGCTCAATCTCCTGAATCACATCCATCATGCGCTTGATAACCTGACCGGTCAGGTCCTGGAAATCCTGCGCCATCATGATGTCCAGCAATTGGGCGTTAGTGAAGCTGGTGTGGCCCGGTACATCACCCAGATATTTACGGGTATCGGTGACCAGTTCACGGGCGTCGCTCAGTTCGATGGGATTTTCAAACCATTCATCCCAACGTTTTGACAGCGTTTTCGCCCCTTTTTCCAGCGCATCCTGATGCGGCTGTGACGCTTCAACGCTGTTCAGCGCGCGCTCAGCAGCCTGCGCCGTCATCTGTACCACGTAATCAAGACGATCGCGGGCATCGGGAATGGCTTCTGCCGCTTCCGCAATCGCCTGGTCGAGACCTAACTCGCGCAGGCTGTCACGCAGCATACGGGTCAGACTGCCGATCCGGGCAATGATGTCGGTAGGTGAATGCTCTTCCACAGGTTTAATAGAAGGTTGAATCATCGTCCAGTCCTCACATGCCGAGTTTCTCGAAGATCTTACCGAGTTTCTCTTCCAGGGTTGCAGCAGTGAACGGTTTCACTACATAGCCACTCGCACCAGCCTGTGCCGCTGCGATAATGTTCTCTTTCTTGGCTTCCGCCGTTACCATCAGGACCGGTAACGTCGCCATGTTGCCGGAAGCACGGATGGTTTTAAGTAGCTCAAGGCCATCCATGTTCGGCATGTTCCAGTCGGAGATCACAAAGCCAAAGCCGCCGGCCTGAAGTTTATTCAGCGCGTCAACGCCGTCTTCAGCTTCCTCAACGTTGTTGAACCCCAGCTCTTTTAACAGGTTGCGCACGATACGACGCATCGTGGAGAAATCATCAACAACCAGAAATTTGAGCTCTTTATCCGCCATAAAACTTCACTCCTCGTTAAATACGTATTGCCTGTCCGGCACTGATTTTCGCCAGCATTTGCTGGCTAACCTGACTGAGATCGACCACTTCGCTCACGCCACCCATATTGATGGCTTCGCGCGGCATGCCGAACACCACACAACTTGCTTCATTCTGCGCGATGGTCCAGGCACCGGCCTGGTGCATCGCTAACATTCCTGCCGCCCCATCATTGCCCATCCCGGTGAGGATAACGCCGACGGCGTTTCGCCCCGCATGTTTGGCGACCGAATGGAAAAGCACATCCACGGCGGGACGATGCCGGTTCACCGGCGGGCCGTCGTGAATTTTAATCTGGTAGTTCGCACCACTACGCGCGAGCTCCATATGTTTATCGCCGGGGGCAATATAAGCATGCCCTGGCAATACACGCTCACCGTCTTCTGCCTCTTTCACGCTGATTTGACAGAGTTTGTTCAGACGCTCAGCAAAAGAGCGGGTAAAGCCCGGCGGCATATGCTGCGTAATCAGAATACCCGGACTTGAGAGCGGCAATGGCTGGAGTACATGGCGAATTGCCTCTGTTCCTCCGGTTGACGCCCCAATAGCCAGCAGTTTTTCAGAACTCAGCAGCGGGCCGGCTTTCATCAGGGTAACGGGTGCGGCAGTGGGATGATGAGCAGCCAGACGCGCACGTGACGCAGTGCGCACCTTCTCGGCTATCATCTCGCTGTAGGCCAGCATCCCTTCACGAATCCCCAATTGCGGTTTGGTCACAAAGTCGATGGCACCCAGTTCGAGCGCGCGCAATGTGACTTCTGAACCCTTTCCCGTCAAGGAGGAGACCATGACCACTGGCATAGGCCGCAGACGCATCAACTTTTCGAGGAAATCCAGCCCGTCCATACGAGGCATCTCCACATCCAGCGTCAGCACGTCCGGGTTATATTTTTTAATTAAATCCCGGGCAACCAATGGATCCGGTGCGGTAGCCACCATCTCCATATCGCTGTGACTGTTGATAATTTCGGTCATGATTTGACGCATCAGCGCGGAATCATCGACAGACATTACCCTGATTTTACTCATGCTTTTTCCTTACTCAGCGCATAAACAGTTTGGCCACGCAGGCTAAACTCACGCACGAGGTTGCTGAAATTCTCCGAATGCCCGGCAAAGAGTAATCCGTCAGGCTTAAGCAATGGTGCGAAACGATGCAGAATGTCCTGCTGCGTCGTTTTATCAAAGTAAATCATTACATTACGGCAAAATATGGCGTCGAACGGCCCGGGTACGTTGTACTGTTTATCGAGCAGGTTCATCGGCATAAATTCGACATAATTTGCCAGCTCCTGGCGCACGCGGACTAAACCGGCATGCGGCCCGGTGCCACGCATGAAATAACGCTGGAGCTGCTGAGGCGACAGCGTTTTCAGCTCATCCTGGCGATAAACACCGTTGCGCGCTTTTTCCAGCACCTCGGTATCGATATCGCTGGCAATCACCTTAAAGCGACCCGGCGCCATACCCAATGCATCCGCGAGGGTAATCGCGATGGAGTAAGGTTCTTCGCCCGTAGACGCTGCCGCACTCCAGATACGGTACTCACCGCTGCGCTTACGGGCATGCTCTGCCAGCACCGGGAAGTGGTGTGCTTCGCGGAAGAAGGCCGTAAGGTTAGTGGTCAGGGAATTGATAAACGCCTGCCACTCTGCGCTGTTCTGGTTGGCTTCCAGCATGCTCAGATAACGACCGAAATCGTCCAGTCCCAGCGTGCGTAAACGACGCACCAGGCGGTTGTACACCATGTCCCTTTTATGGTCGGCGAGTACGATCCCGGCTCGCTGATAAATCAACTGACAAATTCGACGAAAATGCGCGTCAGACAGCGCGAGGCGCTGAGTCATCTGTTGCAATATGGATGACGTTTGCCCACTGGGCAGCGATGAAGTCATAGCGCGTTCTCAACCTGGTTTATGATGCAACAGGCACGCCGTTTGGCGGTGCCACTTCGGGTGACGAAACTGGGTCTTCAAGTTTAAATACGGCAACCAGCGACGTCAGATTGTCCGCCTGATGGGCGAGTTGATCGGTTGCCGCAGCCGCTTCTTCGACTAACGAAGCGTTCTGTTGCGTCACCTGATCCATCTGACTGACGGCCAGCGCCACCTGCTCAATGCCACGGCGTTGTTCATCCGAAGCAGAGGCAATTTCCCCCATGATGTCGTTCACCTGCGTCACTGAGCGGACGATCTCCATCATGGTTTGCGCGGACGTATCCACCAGCGTTGACCCTTGCTGCACACGCGAGACCGAGTCTTCTATCAACCCTTTTATTTCTTTTGCCGCCTGTGCACTTCGACTGGCAAGGTTACGGACCTCACCAGCCACCACGGCGAAGCCGCGGCCCTGCTCACCGGCACGCGCCGCTTCCACTGCAGCGTTGAGTGCCAGAATGTTTGTCTGAAACGCGATACCATCAATCACGCTGATGATGTCGCCAATCTTTTGCGAACTGGTGGCAATCTCATGCATTGTGCTTGCCACATTTGACGCCTGCTGCCCGCCTTTACGTGCCGTCTCTGCCGCGCCCTGCGCCAGGCTGGATGCCTGACGGGCGTTATCGGCGTTCTGCCCGACGGTCGCGGTTAACTCTTCCATACTCGCCGCCGTTTGCGCGAGAGAAGCAGCCTGCTGTTCGGTGCGTGCCGACAGGTCGTTGTTCCCCGCAGCGATCTCCGAAATACCGGTGTGCATCGCATAGCTGCCCTGGCGTACATCCGTGACCGTAGCGCGCAGTGACGTCTGCATTTTTTTCAGGCTGGCGAAAATAGCCGAAATCTCGTTTTTACCGTATACCGCAATCGGGCGCGCCAGGTTGCCCGCAGAGATGCTGTCAAAGTGGCTGCTGATTATCGCCAGCGGCTGCACAATCATCTTGCGTGACCAGAACAGGGCGCAGGAGGTCAGCAGTGCGGCGAGGATAACCACCGCCACAAAGATCACCGCTGAACGCTGATAATTGCTCTGCCCTTCTGCTTTAGCCGATTCCACAAAATGGTTAATGTGGCCCTGCCAGGCTTCAAAATTCTTATCGAACGCATCCTGAGATTGCTGCACCGGCGCGGTCATAAAGTCGGACAACTGGTTGCTCTCAAGCCAGGCGGCCTGATGTTCAAGGTCGCCGTGCCAGGCGGTATACGCCGCTTTAGTGCCTGCCTGTAGCGTTTTCCCTTCCTCGGTCAACACCGGAATGGCCAAAAACGCCTGTATCTTTGCGTCGGCCAGCGCCAGATCCGCTTTCGCCTGCGCCATGAGCCCTTTGACATCCTCTGGCGGGTAAGCCAGTGCGGTCAGGGTCCCCGCTTTATTCAGTGAGGTACTGGCCTGCAGCAATATTGAGCGTGTCATCATCAAGGTGCTGCGCTGCTGATTACTTTTTTCTACTTCTTCCAGATGACCGGTACTCTCACGAAAGGCCCAAAAAGAGAGCCCGTTACTTCCTACCTGCAAAATGCCACAAACAATCAAAATCAGAAAAAGTGTTGTCGAGATACGAATACGATTTAACATCCACGCTCCCATCAGGCGGCAAGCGGCCGCCGTGAATATCCACTAAAAGGTTTCCCAATTATCATCTTGTCCGGTAGAGAGCTGGCGTGGTCTGGCGGCTGTCGGAACGTTAACAGCTGCCGGATTAAGCGAACGCTGAGCCGGGATTCCAGGTACAGAAGAGAGTCTGAAAGCAGAGACCGTCCTGGTCAGGCGGCTGGCTTGTTCTTCGAGTGCAGCTGCGGCGGCTGCAGATTGTTGAACCAGCGACGCGTTCTGTTGCGTGACGCGGTCCATTTCGGACACCGCCAGCGCAACCTGATCGATACCCCGGCTCTGTTCATCAGATGCCGACGCAATCTCACCCATAATATCGTTTACGCGCGTGACCGCATTCACGATGTCGTTCATGGTCTCCCCGGCGCTTTCCACCAGTACCGAACCGGTATCGACACGGGAGACGGAATCCTCAATCAAGCCCTTAATCTCTTTAGCGGCCTGTGCGCTACGGCTGGCAAGGTTACGCACTTCGCCCGCAACGACGGCAAATCCACGACCTTGCTCACCCGCACGCGCCGCTTCTACAGCGGCATTAAGCGCCAGGATATTGGTCTGGAAGGCGATACCATCAATGACGCTGGTGATATCGGAAATTTTCTGCGAGCTGGCGGCAATGTCATGCATCGTTTTCACCACGCCGTCGACCACTTTACCGCCGCGCTCGGCGGTGTCAGACGCACTCTTCGCCAGCAATGAGGCCTGACGGGCATTTTCGGCGTTCTGCTTCACCGTAGCGGTCAGCTCTTCCATGCTGGCAGCCGTCTCTTCCAGCGCAGATGCCTGCTCTTCGGTACGCGAAGAGAGATCGTTATTTCCGGCGGCGATTTCGCTGGTGCCGGAATGGATGGCATCAGAGCCTGCACGCACGCTGGAAACGGTTTCTATCAGGGCGCGCTGCATGTGATCGACGCTGTGCGCCAGATCGGTAATTTCACTGCGTCCTTCCACTACCAGGTGGTGCGCCAGATTGCCACCAGCAATTTCGCGAATATGCTTGATGACCGCACCGAGTGGCTGAAGCAAAATACGGCGAATCCCCTGCCAGACCAGCATCAGCACGACCACCAACGCCAATGCGAGCACCGCCATCTGCCATTTGGCAAACTGGTAGTCGCTCACGCTTTCGTCATAAGCCTGCCGATAGAGGGATTCACTGAGCTGGGAATATTTGGTTAAGGCTTCACCCAAACCATTTTGCATCCCTTGGGTTGCCTGCGCGAAATAGCCATCCATGTTGCCGCCTTCAAGGAACTGCACCAGTTCGGTGAGTCCGGCAGCATAGGTGGTATATTTTTCGTCGAGCGTTTGGCGGGCCTGTTCCATTTCGGGCACCACCGGCAGCGCACGGAAGTTGTCATAGTGTTTAGCGGCTTCGGCAAGGCTGCTCTTGGCGCTGTTCAGCAGATCGGTTTTGGCGCTGCTCTGCTGATTATTTGACGCCATCATCATGCGGGCAGATGACCGGCTAAGGTTAATACGGGTTTGCAGCATCAACTCCCAGGTTTTACCCAGTTCGGTTTGCTGCGAACGCAGATCGTTAGAAACCGCAAAACTCTGCTGATTTTGTTTAAGCGAAGAGAATAAAAGGCCGCCAGAAAGCAACTGGAGTAAAGCGAACACCACCAGCACACTCATCAGCATTGTGACAACGCGAATACGGTTTAACATACGACACCTTCCAGAAAACGTGTTAACGCTGTTATCGGCAAGGGTCAACGGAACTTTACATTTGCGAAAAGGAATTACACAGACTCTACACAAATGCTTTAGCGGGCGTACAACCGCCTGCGTCAGTATTCAGCGTTTCAGAGGCCAATATCAATGGTCAGGGTATCGCTGTACGCCCCACCTGGCGGGGTAGTCTGATTGGGCAACACCTGCGCCGTATAGTTAAACGTGCGTAAGGTACCATCGGTGCTGACCGCGGAAGAGATAGCGCTGGCCCAGCGCTCTGATCCTGTTGAACCCCAGCGTGACGTGGTGCTGCCTTTATAAATTTCATAGCTCAGTCGGTTCGTCGCCCCACTCGCCATTCTGCGCACGCTGCCGCTGGCATTGACGCCGTTGTTGATGCCCACGGTATAGGCGTAGCCCTTGGTGCAGGTGACGCCTATCGACTGCGAAATGGTCGGGAAGCTTTTGGCCACCGGCGCACTGCCAAAGGCAACGGCAGGCGCGGTAATGGTGGTACAGTCATTGGCCACCGTCATGTTGACCGTCAGCGTCAGCGGCAGGTTGCCCGACTGGTTTTTAGAGCAACCAATTAACCCTTCTTCGCAAATGCTATAAAACACATTCAACGACATCACCGCCTGATAGGTTCCCGCAGAGACCGTCTGCCCGTTCACCGTGCGTAAATAGAGCGGTAAGGTGTATCGCTTCGAGCCGAGCAACGTCAGTAACACCCCAGCGTTCCAGGTGTATCCCTGAATACGGGTCACTTCACTGGCCGCACTGCAACTGTTGAGGCCGCAAAGTTTAAAGGCGATGGTATCAGTGGAGGTCGGATCGTCGGTGCGCTTCATGACCGCACGATCGCCGACAAAAACCGTGGGCGTGATGGCCGTCAGCGTCACCGAATCATTGGTGAGCAGCGTTAAGGTGGTATCGCAATCGAGCAATAAATTGAGGGTCGTCGACTGTTCAGCGTTGTTGAGCACAAAGGAACTGACCTGCGTTCCCAGTGAAGGGTTAAGGTTAGAGAAGCTGGCCCGGCAGGCGGACCAGGCCTGGGGGATAGTGATGAGCAGCAGTATCAGGGTGAGGAAAGCCTTGCGCATCAGTTGCTCCTCTTGCAGGTGAGTGGCCCGTAAGTTTGTAATTTGTGCTGTGGATTTGGCGTAAGCGCAAAGCTTGTTGTGCAGCGTGACCCATCTGGCAGGCGGACGGTCAGCAGGTTCGACTCATCGAGGTTTTCAATCCAGGCAATTCCGTCGTAACCCACCACCGCCGTGGGTTTACCTTCACGGCTGACCTGGCTTGTCACTGGCAAGGCATGGCCCTGTTCATCATGCAGGATAACGTTGGCGACACGCTCTTGTTGCATGGGGAACTCCACCAGATAACCGGAGCGACGCCGCAGGGCAACGCGCTGTTCGGTTTGTGCAATACTGGTGTCAGCAGGCAGATTAAGGGTATTGATGCTGTAGGTTGCCGGGTAGTAGGACGACACGCCGCTGACCAGCAGATAACCGTTTTTGTTGGTTTTACCCACCGGCTGATTCTCATAGCTGACCGGAATGTGCGGCTGCCCGCCGGTACTGACCACCACAAAGGCATCATTGATTTTATTCGCTGCCAGCAGTTCATTATCCATGAGCACCAGTGACCCCATCATTTCGCCCCACCAGGTGCGCATATCGGTATAACCATACATCCCACCCTGCATCTCAACGTTATTGTTACGCCAGCCAAGGGTGCCCTGCTGATAGCTGTCCCCTTCGCTTTGTCTTCCCAGGGAAACGTTCCAACTGAATCCGCCATCGGATGGCATCGCATGGCTATAGTTCACCCGCTGGGTGTTACCGTAATCAGGTGACTTTTCAAGGCTAAGGGTGGCATTGTCGCGCTCGCCCAGCGGGATTTGGATAGCCATTGCCAGGGTCCAGTCACCGCGCTCTTTATCATGGCTGCCTGACACATAAAGGCTGCTGGAACCCCATAAGCTCTTACTCCAGGAGAGGTTCAGCAGTTCGGTTTTACTGTTGTCAAAGCTGCGTACGCCAATCCATGCCGCCCCCACGGTGCCATAGTCGCCCAGGGTAAAAGAGAGTGAGTACTGGTCGGTATTGCGACTGAGACTGGCGATGGGCTGGGTGTTACTGGTGGTGTTGTCGTAATAGTAATTTTGATCATAGAGGGCCAGGTTGCCGAACCCCCGATCGCGGCGGATATGCTGTGTGGCAATGCTGAAAGCGCTGGTGCTGTACTGATACCCCCAGTTGAACTGGCTGCCGCCCTCGCCTCGCATCCGGCTCTCCGTCCACGAACTGTTTACCACCCCCAGACGCCAGAGTTTGACCACCGCACCCGCGCCGCCAAGAGCCAATTCTTCCGCCCCTTCCCCGTGCGCTTCCAGCGTCAGGGCGTCCGTTAATCCATAGCGGTACGAACCGCTGCCCACCAGCGGGCCATAGTCAAAATTATCAATGCCGTAGTTGCGCCTGAGACTGCCAATGGTGATTGCACCATCGCTCAGCCCTGCATTCAGCAGATCGCTGGCAACGTAAAACGGCATCGTGGTGCTGACCTGCCTGCCCAGCGCATCCGTGGTCACCAGCACGGCATTGCCCGCACCATTGATGTAAGGCAGGTTCGTCAGGGTAAAAGGACCCGGCTCCAGTTGCCGTGAACCGGCGCGATAACCGTTGATAAACACATCAACCGAGGTGGGTACCGCCGCTTCACCCGAGAACGACGGTATCGGCCAGGTCACCAGATCCGGGCGCAGGGAAAAGTCACGGCCATAGCTTATCCCCCCGACGCGCACGCTGTTGCTCCAGCTCAGCGAATCAGAGATAACGTCCCCAACGCTCACCTGGGTGGCATCGTCTTCGTTGGTGAACATCAGCGAGGTGTCGTAACGGGTATAGCCTTCCTGGCGGGAAGATTCGCCGGACAGACGGGAAATCCAGGTGCCGGTGGTCGAGAGCGATGCGTTACCGGCGAAATAACGGTATTCATGCCATAGCGACGCCTGACCGCCAGCCTGGTCCGTTTTACTGGCGTACAGGTCGTAATTCAGTAGCGATCCGCGACCTGAAAAGAGCTCACTGCGCTGCTGACCACTGTTAAAGGCAGTGAAGCGCTCCGGCAGCCACGCTTTCGGCATAAATAACAACAGGCGCTGGCCTTCGCTGTCATAATCTGTACGCACATTGGCTAAGGTGGACACGTTCACTTCCCTCTGCGGTAAATGCTCAGCGGGGATCCCGGCCCGTTGCAAATCAGCGCTGGAGACAAAATACGCGCCGTCTCGCCGGGTAACCGGCACCCTCTGCTGGGTATCGTAGTGGTTCAGCACCAGGCTCAAATGGAAAACGGCTTGTTCATTTATCGCCTGCGCATCAGGCGGCGGAGGGAGTGCATCGTCGCCCTCCTGCGCCTTCACAGAGGCTGAATAGCCAACCAGCAGGAGCATCGCCGGGAAAATTACCTGGCGGATGTCTGCCATGCACTGTCCTGAGCGTTGATTTTGGCCTTAAGCTCCACGGGGGCCGGTAAATTAGCGGGCAATGGCCAGGCGCGGGTACCGCCGGGCAGCACATAGCCGAGCAATCCTTCAGCAATGGGGCGCATTTGCCCGCCCTGACGGCCTGACACCTCAGTGAGACGTACATGCACTTTGCCAGTGTTGCGCACCTGGATAGCCGGTTTGCCGTTGTCGCGTACCACCTGCCAGCTGAGATCGGATGGATTCACTAGCGCATGGTTAGCGCTGTCCGGATAGGTGGTGATGCCCTGCCCGTAGACAAACAGCGGTATGGAATAGCGCATCTGCAGTTTGATGCCGATCTGTGGGGTGTTGCCACTCTCCGCCTGGGGGATTTCATCAACGATAATACGATAGGCCTGCTCAACACCGGCAGGAACCTGAGTTTGCTTAATCAGGCGGATAAGCTGCTTGGAGCCTTTTTGAATGGTCACAATCGGCGGGCTGGCCACCACATCGGTTTGCTGTTCGTAACGCTCATTGCCTGCCACTTGCTGCCAGCGGACAATACGCACCTGCATGGTGGCGGGAGTATTACCCTGATTCTGAATCCACAACTCTGTCGCGTTGGTCTCAGGCCCAAGCCAGGGATCGATAGGCCAGAGCAAAATGGTGGCTGCCGCTTTAGCCTCTTGCGCCGCCATGCTCAGCGACGCCACCAGTAACAGACCTGCCGCACGCGCGACTCCCGATGTAAAACGCATAGCACTTCTCCCTGGTTACCATGACAAGGTCACGGTGAGTTGATCTGTGTAGGTTCCCGCTGGACTCAGAGCGGTAAGCTGCGCCGCCGCAAAGAGAGTTAACGCAATATTGTTTGCATCGGTGTAGCTGATGGCGACGGACTGCGTCGTAATTTCGGCGTTAGCCGCCAGCGAACTGCTGCTATAAAGCCGGTAAGGCACCCGTTGTGTCCCTCCCGAACGTTGCAAATTACGCACGTTCGAGTAATTCGCCCCATTATTGATGGTCATACTGAGCGCCACGCCCGGCGTACAGGCAAGAGACAGCGCGGCGTTAGGCACAAAACTGGTCGTCACTTGTCCACTTTGTGCCCCGGTGTAAGTGCCGAAATTCAACGTTCCCAGCACCCCGCCCGTACCGCTGGTCACCGAACAGCCCGGCGTTACCGTTGCGCCGACGGTGAACGTCTGTTGCGTAACCGTCAGGGCAACTGCACGGTCCGGTAAGCCCATTGTGCATAGCAGTAGCCCAAAACAAGGGCGTAACAGCCTGTTGCCTCTCAAAGGAGAGACGCAATTCCCTTTCGCCCACATGCGGTGTTTATCAGTAGACGACGTTCACATTCAGCGTATCGGTATAGGTCCCCGGCAGCACGGTCACGCTGTTGCCGCCACCGGTGATCCGGCCATACAGGGTGTAAGAGTCCACCCCGCCAGCGGTGGAGGCGCGGGGAATGTTGACCCCATTACCCACTTCGTTACTGAATGCGCTATCGCTGAAGACGCTATAGGCCACCCCCTGCGTATTGGCAGCGGTACGAAGATAACGGGGTGTCGCACCCGGTGTACCCACGGTGGTGGTCGGCGTCGCCGTATTGGTGTTGCTGATTATCTGGACGGTATAACTGGTAGTGGTGCACTGAATGGTAAACGTACTCCCGCCAGCGCCCGTCCCCGATAACTGGGTAGTTAACTGGTTAAAGGTGGCCGGATTCGTACCAAAGTCGAGGGTACCGAAATTAATACCGGTTTGTGACGGTGAGCCGTTAATTAAGCAACCGTTAGAGAGCGTCAATGTCGCACCGATTGTGCCTGAACTGACAACCGCGTCGGCATTATTTACCGACATCGCGATGAACCCCATAACCAGGGCAAGGCGTATTTTATTCATATTGCACCTCCGGAATGACGCACCTAATGAGTAATAAAAAATAAAGATAAAGCGGGCGAGAGAATTCAATTCAAAAGTAGTAATAACAAAAATTTAGCTGATGATTCTGCGTTCAACCAATGAAAATCCGCCGCTTAATTATCAGATGAAATAACCCATATTCTCATTTATTTTCAATCGGTTATTTTTTGAAACAAGGATATACATGTCGGCTTGCAAAAGATATATCAGCCGTTATGTGATACGCATCACAATATATTGCATGAGGGAAAATATATGTGTTTTAATGTGGCTTCAGAGAAATTAAGTGAGACTTACTTTATTCATAGTTAAGCTGCAGCGAACAATATTTAATATATGTTACACTGAGTGAAATGTTAAATTCATAATATAAAAAGGCCGACGTGATGTCGGCCATGTGAAAAATGTAAAGAAATCGTATTTTCGATTAATTCAGCATTCACTTTACACTAATAAATGATGCTGACATTTATCGTGTCCGTATAAATACCTGGCATAACCGCAGGGTTATTTCCTGCTCCCTGAATTCGCCCATACAAGGTGTAATAATCCACGCCTTGCGCAGAAGAGACGCGAGGAAGCGGAGAATTATTAGCAACCTCAGCATTAAAGGTGCCATCACTGTACAGACGGTAGGCAGCGCCCTGTGTGCTGTTGGATGCGCTACGTAAATAACGTGCGGTGCTGCCTGGAATCCCCACTGCGGTGGCCGGCGCAACGGTATTGGTGTTGCCTGTCACCACGACGCTGTAACTCTGGGTGGTGCATTGCACGCCTATCGCATTGGCTGCGGTTCCAGAGCCGGTAAGTTGGGTTGAGAGTTGCGAAAAAGTCGCAGGGCTTTCGCCAAAATTCAGGCTGCCTAAATTAATCCCATTTTGATTGGTCGAGCCATTAATTAAGCAACCATTAGAAAGCGTCAAACTGACGCCAATGGTCCCGCTACTGACTGCCGCACGCGCCGGGAGGATGCAAAACGCAGAAAGAATGCTGAGTAAAAGAATATATGTTATTTTCATTAACCGTTCCGGAAATGCCGCAAGTTATTCATATCGCTGTAAATGATTTAAAGATTCGCATTTCCATCGCTGCCTGACAGCTCGTCATTCTTTAAATCAATAAAAAACCTGGCTGAGTGAAAAGGCGTGCTCAGTCAGCCTGTTTAAATAACGCTTCGCACATTTTCAGTGACGTTTTGGGGAAATAAACGCCCTTCTGAGAATGAGGCAATAATATAATAATTTAAGCAGCAAGAAAACATCATTTACACAGGCTAAAATAATCGTTAACCGAGCACAACGACGGGAGAAGATAAAAACGGAGAAGAGAGATGAAACAGAGGATATAAGTAAAAAATAAAGCTCTCCCGCCGGACGACGGAAGAGCTTGGCGCATCAGGCGACCTGCGTTGCCGCGATATCCAACAGTGCCATTTCGTCACTGTTCAGCAGCTTCTCGATGTTCACCAGAATCAGCATACGGTCACCGATAGCGCCCAGACCCGTCAGGTATTCTGTCGAGAGGGTCACGGCGAATTCAGGGGCCGGACGAATCTGGTCGGAGACCAGAGACAGAACGTCGGAGACGCCGTCAACCACAATGCCGACCACACGCTGACCGAAGTTCAGCACGATAACCACGGTGTTGTCGTTATACTCCACGTCCTGCTGGCTGAACTTCACGCGCAGATCGACGATAGGCACAATGACGCCGCGCAGGTTAGTGACGCCTTTGATAAAGTCAGGTGTATTGGCAATGCGGGTGACCTGATCGTATCCCCGGATTTCCTGAACTTTGAGAATATCGATTCCATATTCTTCATCGCCCAGGGTAAACACCAGGAATTCCTGACCTGATGGCTCGCCCGCCAGTTTTGTTACATTACTCATACCGGTCATGTTTTTACCTTTTTACTCAATCAGGCGGCTGTGTGCGCCATACGTTGTTCGCGATTTAATCCCTGAAGTGCCGAGACATCGACAATCAGCGCAACGCTACCATCACCGAGGATGGTAGCCGCAGAAATCCCCGGCACTTTACGATAATTGCTTTCGAGGTTTTTCACCACGACCTGATGCTGACCGATCAGCTGATCCACCAGCAGCGCATAGCGACGACCTGCGCTTTGCAGAATCACCACAATACCCTGCGTGGCTTCGGTTTTCGCGCCGGACACATCGAAAACTTTCCACAATTCCACTAACGGCAGATATTCGCCACGCACTTCCAGTACGCGCTCGCCACCGGCCAACGGATGGAGATCTTCGTCACGCGGTTGCAGAGATTCCATCACGGCATTCAGCGGAAGAATAAACACTTCGTCGCTGACTTTCACGGACATGCCGTCAAGAATAGCGAGGGTCAATGGCAGCAGAATGCGAATGGTGGTGCCCTGACCTTGTTTCGATTTGATCTCAACGTGGCCACCCATTTCCTGGATGTTACGTTTCACCACGTCCATCCCTACGCCGCGACCAGAGACATCGGTCACCTGCTCAGCGGTAGAGAAGCCTGGCGCGAAGATCAGCATGCCGACATCTTCATCAGACATGTTTTCACTAACCGCCATCCCCTGGGAGAGGGCTTTTGCCAGAATGCGCTCACGGTTGAGGCCCGCACCGTCATCGGTCACTTCGATACAGATGTTACCGCCCTGATGCTCTGCGGACAGAATCAGGTTGCCCACCGGGGATTTTCCTGCCGCCACGCGTTTTTCTGGCGTTTCAATACCGTGATCAAGACTGTTGCGCACCAGGTGCGTTAACGGATCGATGATACGTTCGATCAGGCTCTTATCCAGTTCAGTGGAGCTCCCTTGCAGGGTAAGCTCCACCTGTTTGTCGAGCTTGGTAGCCAGGTCACGCACCAGACGCGGGAAGCGGCTGAAGACATATTCCATCGGCATCATACGGATGGACATAACGGATTCTTGCAGATCGCGGGCGTTGCGCTGAAGTTGCGTCATGCTGGTGATCAAATCACCGTGGTTGACCGGGTCCAGCTCATTGGAGCGCTGCGCCAGCATGGACTGGGTAATCACCAGTTCACCCACCAGGTTAATCAGCTGATCCACTTTCTCAACCGCAACGCGGATGCTGGTGGACTCGCTGGCACGCGCTGGTTTTTCCGCACGTCCGGCAGGTTGCTCTTTCGGCACGGCCTTAAGCGCTGGCGGCTGAGCAACGGCAGGAGCAGCCTCAACGGCGGTAACCGGGGCGGCTTCAACCACCTCTTCAACCGCTTCGGCAGGTGCGCTGGCCGCTGCGGTTTCAAAGGCAATTTGATCGGGTTCAATCACAAAGCAGAGCACGGCAGTGATGTCGTCCTCGCCAACGCCACCGTCAAGGGTCGCGCTTAAGGTGTTGGTCCCTTTCACCACATCGCTGAGGGTAGCCAGGTTACCGAGCTCTTCTTCGAGCAGGTTAACTTCACCCTCTTTCAGGCCCGACAGGACGATACGCAGCTTGCCCTCTGTTTCATTGGCTGCGGGTGCCGCGGCTGCCGGCGCACAAGCCGTATCGACAACAGACAATTTAGCGCCACTGTTAGCGGCAGGTACAACTTCACCTTTGGCTTCCAGCGCTAATTGACGCAGCGCATTACAGATATATTCAAAGCTTGCGGCATCGGGCTCGGTGGAGCTTTTATAGGCGTCGAGCTGTTCCTGCATAATATCTTTGGTTTCCAAAAACAGGTTGATAATGTCGGTATTAAGCTGCATCTCTCCGCGGCGGGCTTCATCAAGCAGGTTTTCCATTAAGTGCGTGGTTTCCTGCAAAATGGTGAAGCCAAACGTGCCTGCGCCTCCTTTTATGGAGTGGGCTGCACGAAAGATGGCGTTGAGTTGTTCCGAATCTGGCGCTTCCGGCACCAGATCCAGCAGGTGCTGCTCCATATCCGCCAACAACTCGTCAGCTTCATCAAAGAACGTCTGATAAAAATCGCTAATATCCATGCTCACGCTATCACCTCGAGTCGGGTTGTGGCGATGTGGTAACGGCTGCCGCAGGCGCAGACGCTGGCTCTGACGCCGCCGCTGCCTCCGGCTGTCTAATGACGCTTAGTGGCACATTCTGGCTTTCGGCGTTTTCATGCAGAATGGCTTCTTCTGCTTGTTTGTTTAGCACCAAAAGGCTGATACGCCGGTTGATGGCTTCGTTTGCTCCGCGGGCCGCGAGTCGCATCGTCGCTGCCATGCCGATCACCCGAAGCATTTTCCCATCGTCAAGTCCCCCAACAACCAGCTCACGCCGCGATGCGTTTGCACGATCGGCTGAGAGTTCCCAGTTGCTGTACCCTTTCTCACCGTTGGCATAGGGATAGTCATCGGTGTGTCCGGAAATGCTAATTTTGTTGGGTATTTCGTTAAGTACCGGTGCGATGGCTCGCAGGATGTCATGCATATAGGGCTCGACTTCCGCACTGCCGGTTTTAAACATTGGACGGTTCTGGCTATCGATGATTTGAATGCGTAAACCTTCCTGAACGAGATCAATTTTCAGATGCGGGCGCAGGGCACGTAGCTTCGGGTCCGCTTCAATCAATTGGTCCAGCTCACCGCGTAATTTACTCAGCCGGTTTTGCTCCATGCGCTTTCTGAGATCTTCAATGTTCGGCTGTTTTTTAACTTCACCATTCTGCTGGGTATAGTCATCACCACCACCGGGAATAGGGCTGTCGCTGTTCGAAATCCTTGGCCCCCCGGTGACCGCTGTCGCCAACGGCGTGCGGAAATATTCGGCAATCTGAATCAGCTGTTTAGGGCTGGAAATCGAGATAAGCCACATTATTAAGAAGAAGGCCATCATCGCCGTCATAAAGTCGGCATAGGCGATTTTCCAGGAGCCATGGGCTCCCCCGCCATGTCCTTTATGTTTTTTGCGTCTTACGACGACGATAGGATGGGACTGATTTTTCATGCGTCCTCAGTCGTTGTCTGTTGGTTCGGGTTTCTTACCGCACGCACGTGTTCGTCAAGCTCGACAAACGTTGGACGTTCGGTGGAGTACAGCGTCTTACGCCCAAATTCAACCGCGATCGGCGGAGCATAGCCGTTGAGATTGGACAACAGGGTGATTTTCACACACTGCATCATCTTGGTGGTTTCAGCACTTTTCTGGCGGAGAACGCTCGCCAGCGGAGAGACGAAACCATAAGCCAGCAAAATACCGAGGAAGGTGCCCACCATGGCGTGTGCAATCAATGCACCCAGCTCTGCTGCGGGGCGGTCCGCCGAGGCGAGGGTATGTACGACGCCCATTACCGCCGCAACGATACCGAACGCAGGCAGTGAATCCCCGACGGCGGCCAGCGCATTGGCCGGTACCTCAGCTTCACTTTCATGGGTTTCGATCTCTTCGTCCATCAGGGCTTCAATTTCGAAAGTATTCATGTTGCCGCTGATGATAAGTCGCAGATAATCCACGATAAATTCCAGCATGGTATTGTCCGCGAGAATACGTGGGTAGCTGGCAAAAATTTCGCTTTCTTTCGGGTTCTCAATATCACGTTCCAGCGAGAACATGCCTTGTTGACGTGATTTCGCCATCAGGCGATAGAGCAGCGCCAGCAAGTCCATGTACGTACTTTTGGTATATTTAGAACGACGGAAAAGTATGGGCAACGCTTTGATGGTACCCTTAATGGCTTTTCCGTTGTTACCAACGATAAACGCACCGATACCCGCACCGCCGATGATGAGAAGCTCCGACGGTTGATAAAGTGCGCCAAGGTGCCCGCCGGTCATCATGTACCCGCCTAAGACAGCACCAACAACCACTATGTAACCTAATACGATAAGCACGACATCATCCTTCCGCTAATGACTATGGCAAGGGTAAACAGATCTCAACATTCACGTTTCACGATAGTCAGGCAAAAAAAAAGCAGCGGTAGACTTCACCGCTGCTGGAGTTCTTCACACCTGATTCGGTCAAACAGCCTGATCGATCTGTTCATCCAGCAGTTGTGGAATAATATCGGCAGCTTCACGGGAAAGTTTACGTCTTTTTACCGCTCTGGATGGCGGCTGGCATAAACTGCAAGCGAAGCTCCCTACAGGCTGATGTGCATGGGTAATAAAATTACCGTTGCAGCAATTGCAGCGCGATAACTCCAGCATTCCGCTTTCCACAAATCGGACCAACGTCCAGGCGCGCGTCAGCGCCAGAAGTGGGCCTTCCTCAGGTTGAGGACACTGTTCGAGATAGAGTCGATAGGCTTTAATGACGGCATCTACGCCGCTGCAAAGCCCGGTTTTCAGCAGATACTGCCAGGCATTACAGAACATGGATGCGTGAATATTTTGCTCCCACGTCATAAACCAGTCGGTGGAGAATGGCAGCATACCTTTCGGCGGCGGGCTACCACGTAACTCTTTATAGAGTTTGATGAGACGACCACGGCTTAGCTGCGTCTCACTCTCCAACATCTGTAAACGTGCGCCTAATGTAATCAGCTCCATAGCAAGCTGAATATCGCGGGCTTCCTGAACAATGCTTTTTTCGCTCATCATTAAGCCCTTTTTTTCCGGGCAGCAGCATCGCCAGTTTGGTTTGATTCATTAAGCAAACGAGTGGAAAGCAGAATGCCAGTGTGGATCTGTTGCAGGTCATCCACGCGGGATTCCTGAGTCAGACGCGTAATAGTCTGATGGTTGTCAAAACGGAACTGACAGATAACCTGATTAGTTTCAGCCAGCTTAACCATTTGCGGAAGTGTTAATTCGACCAGTGTATTGGCCATTTCTTCATTGACGCCTAAGCGAAACATCGCTGAAGGTTTGTCCTGACTGATCAAACGCTGAGCAAGGAGCAGATATGACAAATTGATGTCATAAATGTGTTTCAGCAACTCGGATGTATGCATTTTTCCCATCCAGAATAACCAACTTGTGTCTTATGCGGTCAAGCCGCACCCCGTGATGTCGCCGGGAAAAACCCGGTAAAAAAAGAAAGGCTAAAAAATGCATATCTAACTTAGGATCGGTGAGAAAGACGTCGGTTGAAATGTTAGCGTCTTGCCACACTCTTAATCATTTCTTACAAAGAACTAAGACTTTTCCTAATTCGACGCAACTGTACTCGTAGGTGCTCACACATACAATCTGACCATGGAGAAATTTTGAAAATTATGTGATACACGTCACATAATTTAAGCTATTTCCCATAATAAATCTATCAGTCTGGCTTCTGATTTGAATATTTTTTGTTCTATCAATCGTCTTTTCTATTCCTTTTGTGCGAATAGTCATGCAAAAAACTTGCACAATGGCCTTAACTGGTCTGATGTCGGGCCATTTAAGAAATTTAAAAACAGTCAATTGTTTCTAAAAAAGAAACGATAATAAAAAGCCATATAAAACAGTAAATTATGCAATCAGATTCATTAATTAATTACCATTCGCTATCATTTCAATATTGTTAATCGAGCTAATTAATAATTTCACTATTTAACTTTAAATGCGGAAAATTTAAGTTAAGTGTTTAATATTTGTTAAAATGTTTAAAGGTCAATCAGTCGATTCGATAAGAATCCTTAATGAATATTTATGACATTGTTCACATGATTGTCATTCTCATGGATTGCGCTGGTGGCAGAAAGGGAGTAATGCTGGTAAGTGAAACCCGTTGCAGGAGCTCATTATGCGCTATACCCACCTTTTAGTTGCCGTCTCAATGTCACCTGAAAGTCACCGGTTAGTAGCAAAAGCGGTGTCAATCGCCCGTCCGTTTCAGGCACGGCTCACGCTTATCACCCTTATGTCCGATCCCGAAATGTACAACCATCTGGTTGCGCCGATGATGGAGAACGTGCGTGAAGTGCTGGCGGAAGAAACGCAACAATTTATGAATGAGCTGGTTGAACGCGCCGGTTATCCCGTCGAGCAAACGATCGTGGCTTCCGGTGAGCTTAGCGAGCATGTCCGTCACACCTGCCGTACCCAGAGTGTCGATCTGGTTATCTATGGCAACCATAATCAGGGTTTCTTTTCACGGGCGACGTGTTCGGCGAAATCGATTGTGGGGAGCAGCGGCGTGGACGTGCTTCTTGTGCCGCTTGAGGCGTAAAAAAACTCCCGCCGAAGCGGGAGTGAGGGGTTAAGCCAGTTTCGGGAAGGCCGCCACGTTGTTCTGTAGCCTGCTGTCAGCACTACGTGGCGCGATGCCCTTTAAATCGTCAATAAACCTCTCCTGCCAGTGATGAATATCATTCTTCTTAATCACCTCCAGCATCTCTGAATGTCGCGCTATACGCTCAGCCAGCGGCATAGTGAGCGCCCTGTCCAGCGCAGCGGCAACATCATCGCGATCGTAAGGATTGACGATCAGCGCCGAGGTCAGTTCGTTTGCCGCGCCGGCAAATTGCGACAGCACCAGCACGCCGGGGTTAGCGGGATCCTGTGCTGCAACATACTCTTTCGCGACCAGGTTCATCCCGTCCCGCAGCGGCGTCACCAGCCCGACCTCGGCATAGCGAAACACTTTCATCAGGACTTTGCGATCGAAGTGCTGATTCAGGTAGTAAAGCGGCGTCCAGCCTAACTGACCGTATTTACCATTGATTCGGCCCGCTTCTGTTTCGAGCTGATGACGAATGTCCTGGTAGGCCTGCACTTCACCACGAGAGGTGGGGGCAATCTGGGTGTAACGAATTTTGCCATGATGCTGCGGGTACTTTTCCAGTAACGCCTCATAAGCCAGGAAGCGTTCAGGCAAGCCTTTGGAATAGTCCAGTCGCTCAACCGAGAAGATATTCTTCACATTCTTGAGCTCGTTTTTAAGCTGTGCCAGTTTGGGCGGCATGGGCCCTGCGGCCTGCTCGGCAATCTCTTCAGGCTCAATCCCGATAGGATAGACCTCAGTATTAAAGGTTTTGCCCCAGGCGGTATGGTTTTTCCCACTGCGGGTAGTGACGCGCGTTTGCGCCGACACCGAGTCAAGAAACGCGAGCCTGTCGTTCTCGGTCTGGAAACCGAGCAGGTCATAGTCACATAAGGCTTCGAGCAACTCGGCGTGCGGGGGAAGCGCGTTAAAAATTTCAGGGGTCGGGAACGGAATGTGCAGGAAGAAGCCAATCTGGTTATTGATGCCTCTGTTGCGCAGTTCACTGGCGAAAGGCAGCAAATGGTAATCATGAATCCAGAGGATATCGTCCTCTTTCAAGAGCGGCAGTAGTTTGTCTGCCAGTAGCGCATTAACCCGCTGATACCCGTCCCAGGCATCACGCTGATAGTTCACCAGGTCCAGACGGTAATGGAATGCGGGCCACAACACCGCATTGGAAAATTGCGAATAGTACTGATCGTAATTTTCCTCACTGAGGTTAAAGGATGCCCAGGTAATATTGCCACGGGACACCTCATTTAACGGGGCCTCTTCATCCCCAATTTCACCACTCCAGCCAAACCACAAGCCTCCGGTCGCTTTTAGCGCCCCGAGAATGCCGACTGCCAGGCCACCTGCGCTGGATTTTTTATCATCAGGCGGTGCAATGCGATTAGATACTACGACTAAGCGACTCATAGCCATCTCTCCTGTTTGTTAACGCCTTTTCTTCTTGTAATTGATGGTCGGTGATACGTTTTAGCCACTGATGAACACCTTTTACATCGTTTAACCGGTAGCCAGCCAGCGTACGTCCTGTGCCAACCTTAACCGAAACACCCTTCAATCGATTGACCACGTCAAAACCATGCTCGTCGGTCAGATCATCGCCAATAAAGACCGGTGTGCGCCCATGAAACGGTGCTTCCTGCAGAAAAGTTTCAATGGCGGCACCTTTATCAATCGCCGCAGGCTTAAGCTCAATGACGCACTTCCCTGGCTGCATCGACAGCTCGGGATAGCGCGCCACCATTTTCATCGCCAGCGCACGAATGTCTTCCTCATGGTGCAGCGCCTGACGATAGTGCAGCGCAAAGGCCATGCCTTTGGCTTCAAGTTCAGTGCCGCGAAGTTGCGCCATTTCGGCCACCAACTCATGTTCCAGCGGCTGGACAACGCTAAGCGGTAACGAGACCCGGTGGATTTCACCATTGATGTCGCGGCGCTCTGCCCCATGCACCCCGGCCAGCGGGAAACGATGAGGAGAAGCAAGCTGGTCAAGCTCAGCCATTGAACGCCCTGAAATCAACGCCAGCGCACCATCATTGAGTCTTGCAAGCAGTGCAAGCTGCTCAAGTACGTCTGATGGAACGAATACCAGATCCGGATGCGGTTGGATATCAGCGAGGGTGCCATCGAGGTCGAAAAAAAAGGCAAATTTACCCGAAAATACAGGCGGTATGGATAACGTGTCAGCCACCCTGGACTCCTCCTTACAGTGTGAGAGAAAGGTCTCTTTCGATAACCTTTCATTATCATTAGCCATGTAAGTATAGACAGTGTGACGGCGCTCGCCATTTTATGCGGAACTCTCCAGCCGAATTAACGCCTGGAGAGTTTGATAACGTAGACTTAAAGGTCGGGACGGTTTTATTAAACGGTACGTTTGGCTTTTTGTTTGTAACGGTCAAAGATGACCGCTGCAAGCAGGATCAGACCGCGAACAACATACTGAGCAAACGGCGAGATATTGAGCAAGTTCATGGCGTTTTCTACCGTACCCAGAATCAGGATCCCGGCGACCACGTAAGAGATCTTGCCAATCCCCCCTTTCAGAGACACCCCGCCTAATACACAGGCTGAGATAACAATCAACTCATAACCGATAGAGGTCATCGGCTGACCGCTTGTCATGCGTGATGCAAGGATAATCCCTGCGGCGGCGGACACCAGGCCAGAAAGCACAAAGATGATGATTTTGGTACGCACCACCGGCACACCGGCCAGACGCGCCGCTTCTTCGTTACCGCCAATGGCCAGCGTATTGCGCCCAAAGGTGGTGCGATTGAGCAGGAAGCCAAAGACAATCAGGCAGGCCACGGTCAACCAGATGGGTGCCGGCAGGCCTAACCAGTTGGCATAGCCCAGGGTAAAGAAGCTTTCGTCTTCAATACCCACCGCTTTACCGTCTGAAATAATATAGGCCAGCCCGCGCACTATCTGCATCGTCGCAAGGGTGGTTATCAGGGCGTTGATTTTAAGTCGTGCAATAACGAAACCGTTGATAAAACCACTCACCACACCCAGCATCAGGCCTGCAAACACGCCAATCCACAGGCTTTCACTGAGGTTGATAACCACCGCGGTTGTTACACCTGCGCAGGCGATAACCGAGGCCACGGACAGGTCAAAATCGCCGGAAGCCAGGCAGAAAAGCATCCCACAGGCCACCATCCCCGACATCGAAATGGCAAGCCCCAGGCCTTTCATATTGATGAAGGTCGCGAAGTTAGGTACAAAAACCGCGCAGCCAAGGAACAGCACGGCAAACACCACCAGCATGCCGAACTGGTCCCAAATGCGCCCGAACGTAAATGGCGACTTTGATGCGCCGGAAGAGGTTAAAGATGACATCGTGTTCTCCTCGCTCAGGCAACAGCCTGGCTGACTTTTGGCATTGCGAGGCTTAAAGCTCGCTGTTCATCTGCCTGACCATGAAGCAGTTCCCCGGCAATTTCCCCTTCCCGCATCACAATGATCCGGTCGGCGACACCCAGGACTTCAGGCAGGTCACTGGAAGCAAACAACACCGCGACACCACGGGCTGCCAGCGCATAGATAACGTTATAAATTTCATGTTTTGCTCCGACGTCAATACCGCGCGTCGGCTCATCGAGCAAAATGACCTTCATCTCTTCGGAGAGCCAGCGGCCGAGAATGGCTTTCTGTTGGTTTCCACCTGAGAGGTTCATGATCAGCTGGTCGGCACTGGGGGTTTTAATGTTAAGGGCATTGATATGATGCCGGGCGTTTTCTGCTTCCCATCCGTCATTAATCAGGCACCCCGCACGCAGGTATTTGCGGCGTGCGCTGATGTTGATATTTTCCCGTACCGAGTGAACCGGAATAATGCCGTCGGCTTTCCTGTCTTCCGGGCATAGCATCATACCGGCACTGATGGCGTGCGCAGGTTTTTGAATGTTCACGGTCTGACCGTCAATAAAGACCTTGCCCTCGGAGATGCGAGTGCCACCAAACAGACCTTTCATTAATTCACTGCGACCCGCCCCCACGAGACCAAACAGGCCGACGATTTCGCCACTGCGCACCGTCAGACTGATTGGGGTACGGACGCCGGGCGCTTTGACCTGCTCCAGACGCAGCCGCTCATCGCCATAATCACGCGGTTTCCAGCCGTAGATATCCCCCAGATCCCTGCCGACCATGGCCTGGACCAGCGAATCATGATTGACCTGCTGCATGTCGGTGAAGGTACGTACATAACGGCCATCTTTGAACACGGTAATCGCGTCGCTCAGGGCAAATATCTCTTCCATACGGTGCGAAACATAGAGGATCACGCGCCCTTCTTTGCGCAGCTCGCGAATCACCCGGAACAGATTCTCAATTTCGCGAGCGGAGAGGGAGCTGGTAGGTTCGTCAAAGGCAATAATTTTGGCATTGCGCGCCAGGGCTTTGGCAATTTCAACCATCTGCCACTGACCAATAGAGAGATATTTCAGCGGCGTTTGCGGGTCGATATCGAGCCCGAGGTGTTTTAGCTGAAGCCCGGCTTCATAATTCAGCAGCGAGCGATTAACGAATCCGCTCTTATGAGGAAGTTGCCCGAGGTAGATATTCTCTGCCACGGTCATTTCCGGCACCAGGTGAAGCTCCTGGTAAATAATCGCCACCCCGGCGTTGAGCGCCGCAGTCGTGTCGTTAAAGCTGACGTCCTGACCTTTGATCGCCAGCGTCCCGGTCGTCGGCGCGTAGTTGCCACTGAGGACCTTTAACAGAGTCGACTTACCGGCACCGTTTTCTCCCATCAGGGCGTGCACCTGTCCCGCGTGGCAATCAAAACTGATGTCACTCAGGGCTTTTACGCCCGGGAACGTCTTACCAATGCCGCGAAAGGAGAGATAGGGAGTTGAGTCTTGCATAACGTCTCCGTGAATCATTTTCTTGGTGTACATCAGGCCCTCCACCCGAAAGCAGAGGGCGCTATCAGCAGAGATTTACTTCACGCCCAGCCCTTTTTTCGCCAGCTCTTCTTTAAAGTTATCGCGCGTGATCAGCACCACGTCGGTAACCGCTGTGAATTTAGGCGGTTCGACGCCTTTGGTGACCCAGTTGTACAGCAGCTCACTGGTTTTGTAGCCGTGTACATCCGGGCTTGGCAGCAGCGAGCCGTAGAAGCCTGTCGCCTGCGCTTTAGACAGCTCGCTGACCGCATCCACACCGTTGATGCCGATACCAATCACGTTAGGTGCTTTAAAGCCCTGCCCTTCGGTTGCACGTACGCCGCCCAGCACAGTGCTGTCGTTCATGCCTACCACCAGCCAGTGTTTAACTTCCGGGTGCTGTACCAGCAAGGAGTTGCCGGCATCGAATGCGCCAGGGATATCGTTAGATTTGGTCGGGACCTGATAAATTTGTTTTTCCGGGAAGCCTGCGGCTTTCAGTGCATCCATGGAACCGGTGGTACGACGACGCGCGGTATCCAGTTCGTTGGCGGTAATGGCCATTACCGCGGTTTCTTTAATATCCCAGCCGCGTTTTTGCATCTCTTTATACAGTTCCTGACCCTGGCGCGCGCCAATTTCACTCGCCGCCATCATCACCAGCGGAACGGAAGTCATCGGTTCGCCTTTCGCATTCACGAACTGGTCATCCACGGCAATGACTTTCATGTCATAGCCTCGGGCTTTGGCCACAATGGCTGCGCCCAGTTTAGGGTCAGGGGTACAGATAACAAATCCCTTCGCGCCGCTTGCCGCAAGGCTGTCGATAGCATTCAGCGTTTTTTCACCATCCGGGACCGCAATCTTAATCACTTCAAACCCTAAGTCTTTGCCCGCTTTGTCGGCAAATTTCCACTCCGTCTGGAACCAGGGTTCTTCCGGCTGTTTCACTAAAAAGCCCAGTTTCATCGATTCAGCGATAGCGGATTGTGACATAACGGCAGCCAGACCTATGGCTGCCAACGCTTTAGTGAATTTGTGCATGGTTATCTCCAGCTTTGGCATTCTTTTATGTAGGGGGAAAATTTTACCGGTTCATTTAAAAGTTCATAAAACAAGGCATTAGAGTCCGCACTTCACTGGACACCTGTGCTGGCAGTAGTTTTAGCGGGAAATTGATTCTCCATAGGAGAGCAACATCACACCGCAGAATTACAGTAATTACGTACATAAATTCAGCGGATTTAGACATAAAAAAAGGCGGATTTGTCAGACAATTAGAGAGGGGGTCAGCAGATTAATCCATAGCATCAGCTATGTTATCCTTGTCCCCGAATGCAGGGCGCACCCGGGGGAGGCATTACCAGGCGTAATAAATGTGATCCGCGTGGTCACGGACCGGCGCGTCATCGCCTAGCAGGCGAGCAGAAAGCGCGAAGGCGAAGTCGAAAGCGTGGCCCAGCCCTTTTCCGCTCAGCAAGTTGCCATCTTCCACAACCGGGGCATCAACATATTCACCGCCGCTCACCCCTTCCCACAGGTCGCCAGAGCAGACATAACGGCGCCCGTTTAGCAGCCCATTCCCGCCCAGCACACGTGCGGCGGCTGAGCAGATGGGGCAAATAAGCTTGTTTTGCGCGTCATGAGATTTAACAAAGGCAATAACGTCAGCGCTGGCAGCAAGGTTGACGCTGCCCTGCGGGCCACCCGGAAGCACGACGGCATCGTAAAGTTCACCGCTGCGCTCCACCAGAGTATGGTCAGCGACCATTGGAATATTGTGATAACTGACGACGGCGCGGGATTCCGCGCACGCAAGTGTTTCTACTTCAATATGCAGACGACGCAGAATATCAATAGTAATAATGGCTTCAGCTTCCTCAAAACCGGGCGCCAGCAACACCGCCACTTTTTTCATTTATGCATTCCTTACCAACAGGTTGAAAGAGTGTTTATTTTTACTCAAAACACCGTTTCATAACCATACCCTTGTCACATATCGGCACCTCTTTGCCTGGGATCGCGTGTAGTGTGGATTTGACCGAATGCACTGACGCCAACCTGAATCGGAAAACGTTTTAATTTATTTCAGAATTAAAGTTGAATCACCGTAATTTCGCCATCCGGTAACGAAGGGTAACCGATTATCTTTAAGGATGTTCTTATTCCCCTCTTCTCGTTATTCTTATTTCCCCGGCCGTGGATGGCTAAATAAAAAATGATTTCTGCACAGGATCATCCCATACATAAGGATATAACCATGACAACCCCTTCAATGGCGCGTAAATTAAACGCCCAAATGAATCTTGAATTTAGTGCATCGCAACTTTATGTCACCTTAAGCAATTGGTGTATGGAGCGTAACCTGACGCGTATTGCGCTGTGTTTGCGGCATCAGGCGCAAACCGGCATCACCCATACGATGCGCGTTTTTGACTATATAAAACAAACTGGCCGCTATCCAATAATAAAATCCGTGAATATTTCGACCACAGCAATTCATTCAATTGATGAACTACTGCAACAGGCGGTGGAGAATCAGTTAATGCGTTATCAGGAGCTGGCGTGCCTCGCCGAAGCGGCCCGGGTGGAAACGGATAATACTGCCTTAAACTTGCTCTCTGCTATTTATGACGATCAGAAAAGTCTTCACGAGCAATTAATTACTCAGATGAATGAATATTCCCGTCTTCCGGTTACATTGACTCGCTAAGCCCTTAGGAATCTCCAGAAGAAATGCGTGCACGAGCGGCCCCCTCGCCCATTTGGGGAGAGGGCTGGGGTGAGGGGGAAAATGCGGCGCTGAGGGTCATTCCGTTCACCTTATGTTCCTTGCTTTTCAATAACGCCAGAACCCGTGAACGTGCCAGGGTGGTTCACCGCCACCACCCTGGCGACCCGGGCTCCCGGCCAGGAAAATCGCCGCTGACGCGGTCCACTACGCGTATTCCTTCAGGCTGATCGGGGACGGGCGAAGGTAACGTCCATGTAAAATCGCCCTCGCCGCGCATCCCTGCGCGTCGCCCCGGCCTTGCGGATATGCTTCGTCGATTTTCAGCCGGACCCTCTCATCGCGGTGGCTGTTGTGTTCTCATTGCGCAGTGTTAACGCTGCAAAACGTCATATCACTGCGGATCCCTCAGCGCTAAGCCCCCTTCCCTGGTCACCATTCTCATGAATCAATGGATTCTGCGAACAGTTTTAACCCTTTTGTTTACACAAATATCAAATTAATGTTAATGAAAAGTATATAAGTTATTGCTTTTATTAAATTTTCTCAAATCCGATCTGGCTCTCATTGAGTAGCATTACAAAATGTAATGATTTGTCTGGTTTATCAATATCAAGGACAAGTGAGTCATGATTACCATTGAATTTATTATTATTATTCTCTGCTTGCTACTGGGGACGCGTTTCGGCGGGATGGGGTTGGGGTTAATCAGCGGCATTGGCCTCTTTATACTGAGTTTTGTCTTTGGCCTTGAGCCAGGCAAACCGCCGGTCGACGTGATGTTGACCATTCTTGCCGTCATAGGCTGCGCCGCCACGTTGCAAACCGCAGGCGGCCTGAACGTGATGATGCAGTTTGCTGAACGTCTGTTGCGCCGTCATCCACAACACATCACCCTACTGGCCCCGTTTACCACGTGGATGCTGACCTTTCTCTGCGGCACCGGGCATGTGGTTTACACTATGTTCCCCATCATTGCTGATATCGCATTGAAGAAAAACATCCGCCCGGAACGCCCGATGGCGGTGGCTTCTATTGCCTCACAAATGGCGATCACAGCGTCACCGGTGTCGGTGGCCGTGGTGTCGTTAGTCTCCATTCTGGCGGCCCAGCATGGGATAGGTCATGCATGGAGCATCCTTGAAATTCTGGCCGTTTCCGTACCGGCATCGTTATTTGGCGTGGCTATCGCTGCATTGTGGAGCTTACGCCGTGGAAAAGATCTCGCCGACGATGCAGAATTTCAGGAAAAGCTTAAAGATCCAAAACAACGTGAGTTTATCTATGGTGCCAGCGAGACCCTGATGAACCAGCGGTTTCCGAAGGAAGCCTACTGGTCAACCTGGATCTTCTTTACCGGGATTCTGGTGGTGGTTCTGCTCGGCGCACTCCCTGACCTTCGTCCGGCCTTCGAAGTGAAAGGCAAGCTCTCGCCGTTGTCCATGAACCTGGTTATCCAGATGATGATGTTAATTGCCGGCGCCATTATGCTGGTGGTCTGCAAGGTTAATCCTTCTGCCATTTCCAGTGGTGCGGTGTTTAAAGCGGGGATGGTGGCGATCTTCTCGGTGTTTGGCGTCGCCTGGATGAGCGATACCTTCTTTCAGGCACACCTGAACGAACTAAAAATGGCGCTGGAAGGGGTCGTTAAGAGCCACCCCTGGACCTATGCCATCGTGCTGTTTCTGGTATCTAAACTGGTGAACAGCCAGGCGGCGGCATTAACGGCAGTCGCTCCGATGGGACTGATGCTTGGCGTTGAGCCAAAAATGCTGCTGGCCTTCTTCCCCGCCTCTTACGGCTACTTCGTCCTGCCGACCTACCCGAGCGATCTGGCCTGTATCGGCTTTGACCGCTCCGGGACTACCCGTATTGGTAAATTCATTATCAACCACAGCTTTATTTTGCCAGGACTGATTGGCGTGAGTTGCGCCTGTGCGGCAAGCTATATGCTGGTGTCTGTCTTCTTTTAAAGCCCGCTTTATTTGGCGCGATGCGCCAAACGCCGGAAATAAAAAAACCTGCCATCGCAGGTTTTTTTATTATCAGAACATAGCGCCAGGCGGTACGTCTTTGAAGGTTTTGCAGTAGGTTTCAAAAATGCTTTTCAGGATTTTGCGCAATTTCATGGTTTGCTCCGACGATTTGTTATGCAGGTGTTATCAGTTGATGTGCATATAATATGACCTTCATCACAAAACACAAGTTTTTCGTGACAGAAATCACGTTTTAAAAATCGTGGAAATGCGTTTTTTGTTAAAAATGCGTGTTAAATCTGCTGGTTAGCAAACTAAAAATATTTTGATGTTATTAAATATTTTTTGAGGGGATCAAGAGGCGTACGACAAGGATTTAACAAATGGCGAGGAAAAGGGCCGGCATCGGCCGGCCCGCAGCGCATCAGGCAAGGATTTCGCGCACGAAAGCTTCAATCTCTTTATCCTGGCAGTTCTCAAAGAAGCACTGCTGGAAACGTGGACCCGAAACGGCCGTTTTCACCAGCTCAGGATCGATAGCACGCAGGGTGTCGAGGTAATTTTCCTTCACTACCGCGGCTTTGACCTGATTCAGAATACCGGCATTACGCACCTGCGGCTCTTTACGCTCCGGCGGGTAACCTTCGCCCTTGCGCCCGGTAAAGGCTTTCTCAAAAATAAAACGAACGTTCAGCTCTGCGCCCCAGCCGAAGCCTTTAGCGAAAGGCAAGGAAAGTGCGTTGCCGTTGTTGATTTGTGCGAACAGGAAGGCGTCGGCGGGATCGATACAATAGCCGCAGATGACACCAGGATGGATGTTCAGTGACATCAGTGCCCCTTGCCCGGTACCGCAGCCTGTGACGACGAAATCAACCGCTTTGGCATTCAGCAGAATGCTAGCCATAATACCAAGGTGGATATACGTCAGATGATGGTCATTTTCATCACTCATCCCGACGTTAAAAACCGGAAAGTCTTTTTCACCGGCAACGGCCTTAAGCTCGTTAAGAATGGTGGCGTTTTTACCCGCCTGGCTGTTTTCCATCATCAGTGCAATTTTCATCTTCATCTCCAGATTAACGTGCTCGATAGCAAATGTTAGTCAACCTTACTACCTGGTAAACATACTTTCAAATTTAATGAAAAAAGGTTTTAAAAAAGCAAATTGCCTTCACAGTTTTGCTGGCGTGAAATGAGCGCGAGGGAGAAAACGGGATGGACGATACATGCGGAAAACAAAAAGGAAGGCGGTGGTGAAATTTTTTTCCAGCATGGCCGGCGTCACCTTTTTTCTCATCACCCTGGTCGGTTATTGGTGTGGAAGTGCACCTGCAACCGCAGCCCCTGGCAAAAGTCAGACCGCGGAACAATCTGTTCCCGTCTGGCTTTATGATGCCCAGAGCTTCGAGTTCTGGCGAGATGATAAAGGCCAGTATCAGGGACTTTACCCCACGCTTGTCCGTTTGATTAACGAAACCTACGGTTATCACCTGCAAATTATCCCCATTGATGGCGAAGCGATTGCCCGCCAGTTTAGGAACAATCAATACGGCGTTTATGCCGGGGTGATACGCACGGAAGATCGTGCGCGCACTCGCCTGCTCTCCTCCCGGATTTTCGATAACGAAGTGGTGGCAGCCAGCCTAAATCAGCGCGTTTTTAAAACGGAAGAGTTGACCAAAGCGCGCGTACTGTTTCGTGCCAATGATGCCACGCTGGAACGGGTCAAACAGAGCTACCCCGCCCTCACCTTCCGTGATTTACGCATGGTGAGCAGCAGCGAAGAAGCGTTTCAGTTATTAAGTGATGATCGGGCCGACTTCTACATCAATGATGCCAGTGAGATGGAAAACACCACGCGCTATTATCAACTGTCGCGCCCTTTTCCCGCCTTACGCATTGCCAGCGTGTTTGCTTTTAGTCCTGAGCTCGTCAGCCTGCGCAACACCTTCAATACGTTCATTGATGACGCCTGGCGAAGCGGCAAAATGCAGCAGCTGTTAACGGAAAATAAACGGCAGTATCTGTTGAGTCGTATTACGGTGAGCGACGATGAGCAGGCGTGGTTACAGGCGAACCGCCTTGAGCTTTGGTTGCCAAAAAATGAAAACTTCGCCCCGCTTATCTGGCGCGATCGCTCCGGCTATCATGGCTCAGCCATTGATATGATTAATGACATGCGCGACTTAATGCATATTAATGTCGACGTGCATTATGTTGATGATTATTTCTCTGAACTCCGCCGTCAGAACTGGCCCATTAAACTGGTTGAGTTGATTGACGTTCGCGATCCGTCGCCACCAGAGGGGATGATTGGGCCGACAATTTCCTGGCATAACGTTTACTACAACCGCATCGGCCAGCCCTTCCTGTGGGATGAAGAGCAGATTCGCCACCAGCGTGTCGGCGTAATTAAAGGCAGCTTCTCGCAGTTTTATCTGCAGCAACGTTATGGCAGCGACATTACGCTCGTGACTTATGCCAGTGTCGATGGACTGATCTCGGGTCTCGAAAACGATAAAATTGACTTTGTGCTCGGCGATTTAAGCACCATGGAGAGCTCGCTGCGCGGCAATGAGTTGTTCCGGGGTGTCCTGAAGGTCGCAGGCATCACCCGCTCGGAATACCGGATTGGCTCACGGGTCGATAACGACCATCCACTGCACAGTTTGATGACCAGGCTGCATCGGTTGTCGAGCTACCGTACCCAGCTTGAGCGTAGTGAGCCCCCTTCCGCGTTCCCGGAATTAACCCGCAACACGCTGAAAATCATCAGCGTTCTGCTCCTTATCACCGTTATCTTCAGCCTCTTTCTGCTGGTCATTATGTGGCGACACATGAAGCAGAATCGTGTGGTGAATCGCAACATTGTACAGGCGCTGGAAAAAGTAAACCGCGCCCATGATGATGAGACGGGCAGCCACATTCAGCGGGTGGCCAGGTATTGTGGTTTTCTCGCCAGGGAATTACATCTGTCTCGTCGCGTCGTCAGGGATATCGAAAATTTTGCCTCCTTGCATGATGTGGGCAAAATCGCTGTGCCAGAGCGAATCTTACGCAAACAGGGCCCCCTCACACCGGAAGAGTTTGATGAAATGAAGCTGCACACTCTTAAGGGCTGGCGGATCATTCAGGGGCTGTCGCTGGGCCCGATTGCGGAGAACATGATTCATTTCCATCATGAGAAATGGGATGGCAGCGGTTACCCGGAAGGGCTTCGCGGTGAACAAATACCGCTGGAAGCTCGCATTCTCGCACTCGCCGATGTTTACGATGCCCTGCGTCAGAAACGAATATACAAACCCAGCTTCAGCCATACGCAGGCATCGCAGATCATCGCCGATGGCGCAGGCCGCCATTTTGATCCGCAGCTGGTGGCACTGTTTCGTCAACATCACGCACAATTTGCGCTGATCTACGACAGCCTTGCCGACTGAGTTTGAGTTGTTGTGCATAAAAAGGCCTGTTCCGCAGGCTATTCCAGCGATTGCCCACGCCCTGCCCGTGTAAGATGCAACAATGCCCATAAAAAACAGAGCGAATTCATGAACAAAATCAGTGTTGCCGCCGCATTGTTGCTGCTCACCGGGTGCACCATCACCAAAGAACCTAAAGTGAGCAGCGTTGATACCACCAGCGGCATCGTGCGGCTTAGTTTTAGTGAAGCGATGATGCAATCGGCACGCTATGACAGCTATACCACTCAGGGTACGGCCAATAAACAGTGCCAGCAGATGGGCTATGCCACCGCTGTGGCTTACGGCCAGCCTATTTCCACCTGTAGCGTTATTAGCGGTTCAGTGTGCATGAATACCACGGTGACCATTCAGTATCAGTGTCGCGGTATTGCTTTTAATCAAACTGCTTCCGCCGGGACACAAGCCTGGTAATCCCCCTGCCAGCGTTAATTCGCTGGCCATAATGCCATTTAATAAATTAAAGAATAATTATCATTTGCAGTGGTAATAATAATGCAATGCGTTTTATTCCCATTCTCATTGTTAATAAATGAATTTTTTATTTTACCTTTTGCAAATAATTAAATAACAAATTATAGTGGCGACACTTTACTCCCCTTTATTATTTTCTGGAGCTGCACCATGTTAAAAGCTGAAATGATTGAAAAACTCAATGAGCAGATGAATCTGGAACTCTTTTCTTCTCTGCTTTATCAACAGATGAGTGCCTGGTGCAGCTTTAACAGTTTTGAAGGTGCTGCCGCCTTTTTGCGTCGCCATGCGCAGGAAGAGATGACGCACATGCAGCGCCTGTTCGACTATCTCACCGACACCGGCAGCCTGCCCCGCATCAGCACCATTCAGATGCCGGTTGCGGAATACGCTTCCCTGGATGAGTTGTTCCGTGCCACTTACGAACATGAACAGTTAATTACGCAAAAAATCAATGAACTTGCCCATGTAGCCATGACGTCTCAGGATTATCCTACGTTCAATTTCCTGCAGTGGTACGTTGCCGAACAGCACGAAGAAGAGAAACTCTTTAAATCGGTTATTGATAAACTGACCCTTGCAGGTAAAAGTGGTGAAGGTCTTTATTTCATCGATAAAGAACTGTCCACCCTCGATACGGCAAATTAATAATCCGTGCGGTAATGGAGATTCATTACCGCATTATTTTAATGGCGACAGATTTTACTTTCGTGTGTTGAAAACCCCTCTTCTGCCGGAATAAACTTTCCGCGTGACGCCAGAAATGCCACCAGTTCCGCAGCCGTCATCTCAGATGCAGAACAGGTATGAAAACGCGCCTGCTCCCCGAATCGCCTTGTAATGGCTTCCACCAGACTCTTTTCTGAATACGTCTCTGCCGATTCCAGCATCATGTTAAGCACTTCATGACCGTGTATTGTCGCCATAACCCCTCCGGTTAAAAATGGCATAGTAAACGGCACCCTGAAAAGGTGTGTTGCGCTGCGACAGGTTTACACGCATCGGACGCAAAGGTTTCACCCACTCGCCCAGCTTGAAAAAGCGAGGTCAGGGCCATCACTTCTTCGCAAACTTTTCTTTACACCCTCTGTAAGGGTGGTTTGACGAATATGCTGTTTTCACTTACTCTGCGCCGCATATTTGTATATCCAGCCCTATCTGTTACAGAGGAAAGCGTGAAAAATCGAACACTTGGTAGTGTTTTTATCGTTGCTGGCACCACCATTGGTGCCGGGATGTTGGCCATGCCACTGGCCGCAGCCGGGGTCGGTTTTGGTGTAACGTTGGTGTTACTGGTGCTGCTTTGGTCGGTCATGTGCTACACCGCTCTGTTGCTACTTGAAGTCTATCAGCACGTTCCGGCCGATACCGGGCTGGGTTCAATAGCACGCCGTTATCTGGGCCGGTATGGTCAATGGGTCACTGGTTTTAGCATGATGTTTTTAATGTACGCGTTGACTGCTGCCTACATGAGCGGTGCCGGTGAGTTGCTGGCCTCCAGTTTGAGCGACTGGACGGGCGTTTCTCTCTCTCCGGTTTACGGCGTGCTGCTCTTTACCCTGGTGGCGGGTGGAGTGGTCTGCATTGGCACCTCGCTTGTGGATCTTTTTAACCGTTTTCTGTTTAGCGCGAAGATTATTTTCCTGCTCGTGATGCTGGCACTACTCGTGCCACACATTCATCACGCAAACTTACTGTCGTTGCCGCTGGAGAAAGGCCTCGCACTGTCGGCCATTCCGGTCATCTTCACCTCTTTTGGTTTCCATGGCAGCGTGCCCAGTATCGTCAGCTATATGAATGGCAACATTCGTAAGCTACGTTGGGTATTTATTACAGGCAGTGCGATCCCTCTCGTCGCCTATATTTTCTGGCAACTGGCAACCCTGGGAAGTATTGAATCATCAACCTTTGCCGGGCTGCTGGCAAACCATGCGGGGCTGAACGGTCTGTTGCAGGCGCTTCGGGAAGTTGTGGCTTCGCCACACGTAGAACTTGCCGTACATCTTTTTGCTGATCTGGCGCTGGCAACCTCATTCCTCGGCGTATCGCTAGGACTCTTCGATTATCTGGCCGATCTGTTCCAGCGCAGAAATAACGCGATGGGACGGGTGCAATCAGGGCTTATTACCTTTCTGCCACCCCTGGCCTTCGCGCTTTTCTACCCACGCGGTTTCGTCATGGCGCTGGGCTATGCCGGTGTCGCCCTCGCCGTGCTTGCACTGCTGCTACCTGCATTGCTGGTCTGGAAGAGCCGCCATGCGCACCCGGATGCCCCTTACCGGGTCGCGGGTGGCAAACTTGCGCTTGTTACCATAATGGCCTGCGGCATCGGCATTATTCTGGTGCAGTTTGCTATCGTCATCGGGTTTTTACCGGAAGTCGGCTAAAAAAAGGGGCTCATGTCTGAGCCCCTTCTCTTTTAATGCAAACAACAGCTTTTGAACTTCCTGCCACTGCCACACGGGCAAGGATCGTTACGCCCCACTTTGACACCGTTCACAATCGGCTGCTGCATGACCGGCTGCTGTGGGTTAGCTGACCAGTAATCGTAAAGGCGCAGCGCGGCAGGACGAATAGCGTCCAGGCTATGGTTAAACTGCACTTCGTCCATCTCATCCAGGCGAGCGAAGTTCTCTTCAGTACCGTGCAGCGCGATGGCATCGAGGTCGGCTTTCAATGCGTCCGGCAGCGCCGACCAGTCGCTTAGACCAACACCGCGCATATAGCCAAAGCACCACTCTTCCACTATGGTAAAGAGTCTGCCGTCCACTTCATTCTCACCAAATACGGGCTCAAACTGATCCGGATAGTGGCTCAGCCGCTCGGCAATATCATTCATGTGCTTGAAACAGAGATTGATAAAACGATCCATTTCACGATCGTTCTTCCAGCGAGGGATATTTTTTTCGCCCCCCCAAATAGCCACTAACCAGCGGTCAGGCTCTACCACAACCGGACCAGACAACACCGCCGTCAGCAGACCGTCCAGCTCAGCGACGTCCATAATTGATTCATCGTCATGCGCATAAGACATCAATGTCTCTTCCAGCCACTGCAATTCGTTTTCGTTTAATGGGCCTTCGGTCATATGATGAACTCCTGAGGGCGAGGGGATTAATGGGAACTGCCTGAAGGGTAAAACAAAATAGTTAAAACAGAAAAACCACCCGGAGGTGGTTTCACGACACTGCTGGCAATGATACCCATGCCGGACAAAAAATATCAAGCGGTAATCATACTTTATAAAATTATGAATAAAATATGTACTACGCCTGTTTAGTGAAAATGGCTGGCTGAAACAGCTTCAGATATAACGCCTTATCACCGGGATAATCCTGGCCAGATAAACCACAACCATGCAAACAGTAAATATCATCAGTTGCCATAAAACACAGGCAATAAGCGGATGCATACTGGTTAAAAAGTTTAGATAGTAGGGAAAGGTTCTTACCAACACAAAATCCGAGATCAAATAGGTGCCAAACACACATAAAGCCATTGTGTGTATCAGGCCTTTACTTTTCACCAAGATTTTATTGTTAGCGACACACTTTATAATATAAAAGAAAGATAAACTTTCAACGATGGTATTGAGTGACTGAAGATCGCTCCAGCTCAAGTACCTTCCGTAGCCGAGATCAAATTGACTCCACGAAATCAAGACGGCAAATATCACTGAAATTATAAAAGCCGCAATCGCAATAGCCAGAAGTGCTGACGATGAAGGGACGTATTTTTGTACATAGTACCCGGCGCATAAATAGCCCACCGGATAGGCAAAGAATGTTAATTCTATCTTTGCATAGGCCTGCACACCCAGACCATGCGTTAAGCTATACAAAAAACCGAAAAGCAGTAAAGAGATGATCAGCAACATCTCGATGTCTCTTTTATCCAGCGCCTTAATCAGCCGCTGAAGAAAAGGCAGCGCAAAGAGGATGCCAATATAAAGGTAAAGATACCATAACGCATTCGAGGCCGGTTTGCCTGTCAGCGTTTTTATCGTCTGCAGCCCATCACTAAACGTTGTGGGGAACGCATTGTTTACATAAAGATAAAACATTGAAAAAACGACCAGAACCACCATCATTCTGCCTATTCTTTTTGCATGTACAGAATAAGGCTCCACACGTGATAATAAAACCGCGCCCGTAGCCATTATAAAAACAGGCACGGCGACCCGGCATAAATAAAAATAAGTTAGTGATGAAAACCACGTGATGGAGGGAGAAAGCGATAAAAAAATCTGGCTGTTAGTGTGGTTTACAATCACCAAAAATATGGCCAGTACTTTTGCCAGGTCAAGATACAGGTAGTGATCTTTTTGCATTTATGCGGTCACATACAATCATGGGTAAAATGTCAATAAATGTAAATATATATGACGTTTAACGATATGCAAGCAATTAATCGGATAAACGTGCCTCTGTATGCTTTTTTCTAACAAGGCGACATAAATTTGACTTAAGGTATGCCAGATCATATATCTTGCAAAAGCGCGATCATCCAACTCAGTAACTGTGTTTTTGAACAAAGAAAAACTCTAATAATGTACCCGCTTTTTTTAGAGGTCACTGCCTTCAATTAGAGTGACTTTAGAGAGGTGCAAGAATATATTCTTTCCGGTGTTGTACCCTATTCACTTTGCATTTTTAACATGATGTCCAGGCTTCCCACAGTTATCAGGCTCCATTCTGCAATGGCCTAATCATTACTCTGGCGGATGACGGCAGTCGGTATGAGTAAAAGGTGCGGGGAGAATTTCAGGCAGCCGTGGAAGAGGATTTGTTTTGCCCGACGGGAAGCCACATTACAAAAACAAAAAAACCACCCGGAGGTGGTTTCACGACACTGCTTATTGCTTTGATTATTCTTGTTTTTCCCATGGTACCCGGAGCGAGACTTGAACTCGCACAGCGCGAACGCCGAGGGATTTTAAATCCCTTGTGTCTACCGATTCCACCATCCGGGCTCGGGAAGAAATTGGAGGCGCGTTCCGGAGTCGAACCGGACTAGACGGATTTGCAATCCGCTACATAACCGCTTTGCTAACGCGCCAAATTCTTCAGGCTTTTCAGCCAGCACCCGCAAAACGCCGATGCTTTTAAACTGGAGCGGGAAACGAGACTCGAACTCGCGACCCCGACCTTGGCAAGGTCGTGCTCTACCAACTGAGCTATTCCCGCATATCAAGTTATGTTGCAATCACTTGATTTTGTTATCTTCTGGAAGCCTGCGCTGCCGTCTGATGCGATGCATTCTACTTACCTGGCGCACTGAGTCAACGTTATTTTTCAAAACCGGGATCGTTTGATGAAAATTAACGCGATACGATCACTGATCGAGCAAATCGCCGCGTGCAGCGTTCAAATACTGCAGCATTGACCACAATGTCAGAACCGCAGCAACAAGGAACAGCGCAATCCCTGCCCACTCGACCCACTCATTTGGACGCCATAACATCCAGGTCAAAGCAGCCATCTGCGCCGTGGTTTTGACTTTCCCAACCCAGGACACGGCCACACTGTTACGCTTACCCAGCTCGGCCATCCACTCCCTAAGGGCAGAGATGATAATTTCACGCGCAATCATGGTGGCCGCAGGCAGCGTCACCCACCAGCTATGGTAATGCTCTGCCACCATGACCATGGCGATCGCAACCAGCACTTTATCGGCAACCGGATCAAGAAACGCGCCAAAACGCGTACTCTGGTTCCAGCGACGCGCCAGATACCCGTCAAACCAGTCTGTTACCGCGGCAACAAGAAAAATCAGTGCGGAAGCAAAAGGAGCCCACGGAACAGGGAGATAAAACGCCAGCACAAAGAATGGAATCAGGATGACGCGGAACAGGGTGAGCAACGTAGGGATATTAAATTGCATAATGACGGTAACTGTCTGTTGTCAGTAAATTTTGACCCTATGTTGCTACAGAGCCCCTAATGTTTCAACGAGTAGTAGATCTTTTCTGCCAGGCCTTGCGAGATGCCCGGCACTTTTGCAATTTCTTCGACGCTGGCATTCACCAGCCCTTGCAGACCGCCCATGTATTTTAGCAGCATCTGGCGGCGCTTCGGTCCAACACCTTCAATCGTCTCAAGGCTGCTGGTATTTTTTACTTTAGCCCGTTTTTTACGGTGACCGCTGATCGCATGATCGTGCGATTCATCACGAATGTGCTGAATAACGTGCAGCGCGGGTGAATCCGGCGGTAAGCTGAATCCCTCCCCTTCCGGTTCGAAGAACAGCGTTTCCAGACCGGCCTTACGGTCGACCCCTTTTGCTACGCCCAGTAACAGCGGGTGGGTTTTATCCCAGGGCACATCAAGTTCCGCGAACACGGCTTTCGCCTGCCCCAGTTGGCCTTTGCCGCCATCGATGATGATCACATCCGGGATCTTGCTCTCTTCAATGGCTTTTCCATAACGTCGACGCAGCACCTGATTCATTGCAGCGTAATCATCGCCAGGGGTAATGCCGGTGATGTTGTAACGACGGTATTCGGCGCGCAGCGGGCCATTCGCATCAAACACGACACAAGACGCCACCGTCTGTTCGCCCATAGTATGGCTGATATCAAAACACTCCATGCGCCTGACTTCCGGAATCTTCAGGAGCGTTGCCAGTGCGGTAAGTCGCTGACTGACGGTGGATTGCTGAGCCAGTTTGGTGCTCAATGCTATGGCCGCATTGGTACGCGCCAGTTTTAAATAACGCGCGCGATCCCCACGAGGTTTTGTCTGCACATTGATTTTACGCCCCGCCAGTTCGGAGAGTGAGTCCGCCAGCAGCGTTTTATCACTGAGGGTAAAATCGAGCAGGATTTCGCCCGGTAGCGTGCGCATCTGGCTCCCCTGCAGATAGAACTGCCCAACAAAGGTTTCGACCACCTCCTCCAGTTCCGTACCGCCGGGAACCTTCGGGAAATAGCTGCGGCTCCCCAGAACCTTACCCTGACGAATAAAGAGCACGTGGACGCATGCCATACCGGCATCAAACGACACACCGATAACATCCAGATCGTCACCCGAATTAGAGACAAACTGTTTTTCGGTTACGCGTCGTACGGCCTGGATTTGATCGCGAATGCGCGCAGCCTCTTCAAACGCCAGCGACTGACTGGCCTTTTCCATTCGCGCGATTAGCTGGGTTAATACCTGGTCGTCTTTTCCCGAGAGGAACAGACGCACATACTCGACCTGCTGCGCATACTCTTCTTCGCTCACCAGACCGGCAACACAAGGCCCAAGGCAACGGCCTATCTGATATTGCAGGCAGGGACGCGAGCGGTTGCGGTAGACGCTGTTTTCGCACTGGCGTACCGGGAAAATTTTTTGCAACAGCGCCAGGGTTTCACGAACGGCATAGCCGTTAGGAAACGGGCCAAAATACTCCCCTTTCGCATGCTTTGCCCCACGGTGCATTGCCAGCCGAGGGTGCGTATCTGCACTCAGGAAAATAAAAGGATATGATTTATCATCGCGCAGCAAGACGTTGTAGCGCGGTTGATAGAGTTTGATGTAATTGTGTTCAAGCAGTAGCGCTTCTGTCTCGGTATGGGTCACCGTGACGTCAATTTGCGCTATTTGTGCCACCAGCGCTTCGGTTTTACGCGACGCAAGGTGGCTACGAAAGTAGCTCGAAAGACGCTTCTTGAGATCTTTGGCTTTGCCAACGTAGATGACCGTGCCGCCGGCGTCATACATACGGTAAACGCCGGGGTTGCTGGTCACGGTCTTAAGGAAGGCTTTTGAATCGAAAACTTCATTCACTGACTTGCTAACGTCTCCGCATTACACAGACCATGGCGTATTGCCAGGTGCGTCAGTTCAACGTCACCGTGGATGTTCAATTTACTGAACATACGATAACGATAACTGTTCACCGTTTTAGGACTGAGGTTCAGTTGTTCAGAGATCTCATTGACCTTCTGACCTTTGGTGATCATCAGCATAATCTGCAATTCGCGTTCAGACAAACTCTCGAACGGTGAATCGGCTTCGGGCTCGATCTGACTCAATGCCATCTGTTGAGCAATATCAGAGGCGATGTAACGCTGCCCGGCATGGACCGAGCGAATGGCGTTCACCATCTCCTGTGGCGCCGCGCCTTTACTCAGGTAACCTGCAGCACCGGCCTGCATCACTTTGGTCGGCAGAGGATTTTCAGTGTGAATCGTTAACATGATGACTTTGGTATCGACATTAAGACGCACTATTTTACGCGTTGCTTCAAGGCCGCCGATACCGGGCATGTTCATGTCCATCAATACCACGTCGACGGAATTACTCCGGCACCATTTAACGGCATCTTCACCGCAACAAACTTCGCCAGAAACTTTTATGCCCTTAATATCTTCGAGAATGCGTCGTATCCCTGCGCGCACAAGTTCGTGGTCATCAACAAGAAGTACGTTGATCAAAGGAATATCTCCAGAAGAGGGGGTGACGCTGCTGCAAACTAATTCCTCTCATACTAACGGTTTTTATCATGGTAATGAAAGGTAAATAATGCAGCGCCCTGCATTTGACGCACGTTTTTGGAAATTAACCTGTACATGGTGTGGAAACTTCCGCAACACGCGGGAGGGACAACAGTACAATTCAAAAATCAGCTTTCAAAAAGTTACCCAAAAGTCAGTGGGCGCGCTGAATATAAAAATGAAAGTTGTAACAATAATTAACCGGCGCAATACCTCGGTTAAACATATATTTGCAGAGCAATATTGGAAAACGAATAAGCGGCAACAGTTTAATTTAATAAACCGCCGACGGGGAGTTCAAAAAACAACCACTGCTGATTTACTAAAATGTTGTGGTATACTCCGCCGCTTTGACATTCTATGTCGCGCGAAGATACTGTAACGTAACGAGGTAATTACATGAGCACCCCTGATTTCACCACTGCTGATAATAGCCAGGAACTGGCTCAGGAAGTCTCCTGCCTGAAGGCAATGGTCACGCTGATGTTGCAGGCGATGGGACAGGCTGATGCGGGTCGCGTAATCCTGAAAATGGAGAAGCAAATCGCGGGTCTGGAAGATGACGCTCAGGCGGCAGTGTTCTCAAACACCGTTAAGCAGATTAAGCAGGCTTACCGTCAGTAAGCGAATCCGGCTGGTGGCTAATGATTGGCTGGCAGCCGGTTTTCGTCTGGCACGCAGAACCGTTGTGACGCTCAAATCATCCCGATTGCGGCAGCATAGCAGGCAATTTGGGTCTTATTCGGCGCGTTAAACTTCTTCTGCATATTCTTTTGATGGAAGTTCACCGTATTCTCTGAAATCGATAAAATTATTGCGATTTCCGCCGAGGTTTTCCCTTCCGCTGTCCATCTCAGAATCTCTTTTTCACGCTTGCTGAATTTCATCTCCGGGGCTGTAACCATATCGTCGCCCAATCGGACCAACGCAAGCAGACTGAGTTGCACCAGCAGTTGTAAACGCAACTCCAGGTCATCACCTTCCCTTACTTTGCCGAGCGTACTGGCCCGCGACACCGAGAGAAAACCGAGTGCGTGATTAGGCAGCATCATGCATTGAGTGACCCCTTTACGTAGTCCGTGATCCCGTGCAGCGTCCCACAGCATCGGCGCTTCGTGGAATAAGGTGTCATTCCACGGCAGATGGCCGTGCATAAAATTCTCCGCCTTCAGTACCGGATCGATAGCGGAATAATTCTCCGCCAGGTAATGCGTCATCCACACCTCGGGATATGACGATTCGATATTGATTTTAGGACGAGTAAAGGGCACCGGGTGGCGAACACACAGCGAAAAATAGTCATATTCCAGTTCCTGCGTTTGACGCTTCAACTCAGAATATACTTCATCCGTGCAGCTCATCTCCTGAAAACGCAGTAGCGTCTCTTTGCGCCACTTAAAAAAGTCATTCTCCCACATCTGACGGATATCACCCCTGCCACTAATCATCATTATTATGAATACAATAAATTAACACATAAAACTTTTTTATAAGTATAAAATATCTTTCTATGGGGGAAATAATTTGAAACCTGGGTTCAATATTCAGGCAAAACAGGTTAGGTTTCCTCGGGTTGCCTGAAGGTTTTGAGACAGCGGGGGATATATCCCCGACAGATGTGGCTGTAATAAATTAGCAGAAATAAATTTAACTTAAGTTTTACTTATTCTCAGGATCGGGAATTAACCTTTCCAGACCCTGAGTGGGTTACTGCATCAGAAATTTCTCCAGAAACTGCCGGGTACGCGGCTGTTGCGGATCGGCAAAAAGCGACTTCGCAGGGCCCTGTTCGACAATCCGCCCCTGATCCATAAAAATGGCCCGGTCGGCGACATCACGCGCAAAACTCATCTCATGCGTGACGATGACCATGGTTCGTTTTTCCTGCGCTAGCTGACGTATGGTATTCAGGACCTCGCCCACCAGCTCTGGGTCCAGCGCCGAGGTCGGTTCATCAAACAGAATCACATCCGGGCGCATTGCCAGCGCACGGGCAATGGCCACCCGCTGCTGCTGCCCGCCTGATAAGCGCCGGGGATAGCTGGTCTCTTTACCGCTCAGGCCCACTTTTGCCAGCAGTTCACGCGCCCGCGTTGACGCCTCTTCCTTCCCTTCTCCTTTCACAATCACCGGCCCTTCGATGATATTTTCAAGCACGGTACGGTGAGGAAATAAGTTGAAGCTCTGGAAAACAAAACCCACGCGCTGGCGAAGCTCACGAATTTGCGCCTTTTGTTGGCTCAGCGCCCGCCCGGTATCAATGGTAATCTGGCCGACCCGAATGGAGCCATCTTCCGGCTGTTCCAGCAGGTTAATGCTACGCAAAAGCGTGGTTTTACCCGAGCCACTCGGCCCGATAATGGCGACCACTTCCCCCTCTTCTACTTCCAGATCGATACCGTGCAGCACCGTCTGACCGTGAAATTTCTTCACCAGGTTCTTCACTTCAATGGCACTCATTTCGGCTCACGCTCCTGACGATTAAGCTGATTTTCGAAGTAGTTTTGTAAGGCGGAGAGAACGGTCGCCATCACCCAGTAGATCAGAGAGGCGGCAAGATACATGGTGAAAACCTCCAGCGTGCGGGAGGTGATTAACTGCGCCTGGCGGAACAATTCCGGCACCTGAATCGTCGCGGCCAATGAGGTATCTTTCACCAGACTAATAAAACTGTTGCTGAGCGGCGGCAAGGCGACGCGAGCAGCCTGCGGCAGAATGGCGCGCCTGAGCGTCTGCCAGGGCGTCATCCCAATACTGGCTGCGGCCTCCCACTGACCTTTATCGATGGAGGAAATCGCCGCGCGTAAGGTTTCAGACGTGTAGGCTGCCGTATTGAGCGACAAACCGATCATCGCCGCGGGAATGGGATCCAGCTCGATTCCAAACTGGGGCAAACCGTAGTAGATCATAAAAAGCTGCGCGATAAGCGGCGTGCCGCGAAATATTGAAATGTAGATGCGTGCCAGCCAGCGCACGGGCCAGACAGGGGACATGCGCATCAGGGCCAGCACAAAACCCAGCAGCAGGCCAAAAATCATGCCACCAATACTCAGTTGGAGCGTAAAAACAGCACCTTTGAGCAGGAAGGGCGCGGAGTCCAGAATCAGTTGTAAGCTCTCTTGCATTATGATTGCTACGCCTTGCGATTAAACGTGAGGGTGGTAGGCGAAGAGCGCCGGTGCACCACCCGTATGAATAAACAGAACGGGCCCTTCATCTTTAAACCGTTTCTGGTTAATGCCATCGATCAGCCCTGCCATCGCTTTTCCGGTGTAGACCGGGTCAAGTAAAATCCCTTCCAGGCGCGCCAGCAATTTTACTGCTTCACTGCCTTCATCGTTAGGTGTGCCGTAGCCAGGGGCAAAATAGTCATCCCATAACAGAATGTCGGCCTTCGCCTCCACCTCAAGAGACCGGGCAACGGCCTGTTGCAACGTCACCACTTTGGGCTGCTGCTCGGCAACGCTACGCGAGACGGTGACACCAATCAGTTCAACCTCGGGCAGAAGCTGTTCAAGCCCGACCGCAAGCCCGGCATGGGTGCCTGCACTGCCTGAAGCGACCACCACTGAAGAGAGACTGACCGCGCCTTCACATTGCTGGGCAATCTCCAGCGCACTTTCAACATAACCGAGGGCGCCTAAGGCATTCGAACCGCCTACCGGAATCACATACGGACGATACCCCTGCGCTTCAATGCGTGTTGCCAGTTCATCAAGCTGACGCACCGGATCGGTTAAGGCATCACACATCTCGACCTGGGTATTAAATAGCTCAAGCAACAGGCGATTACCGTTAGTTAGATAGTTTTCCGCCGTGGTACCGATCGGGTTTTCCAATAGCGCAATACAGTGGAGACCCAGTCTGGCCGCGACGGCGGCAGTTTGACGCACATGGTTTGACTGAATAGCGCCTGCGGTGATCAGCGTGTCCGCCCCTTCCCGCAATGCATCTGCAGCGAGGAACTCCAATTTGCGCAGCTTGTTCCCCCCCATCGCCACTGGCGTGACGTCATCACGCTTGATGAAGATATCGCGTCCCATATAGTCAGAAAAACGGGGCAGATACTCCAGCGGCGTGGGCGCACCAATTAATTCCAGACGCGGGAAGCGGGTCAGGTTATGCAAGGACATGGATCCTCCGGTTGCGGAACAGGTTTTGCCTTTAATTATGCACATATACAGCGCGTAAATAAAAAAAGGCGCTAAATTTAGCGCCTTTTTGTCGTCCCGACGATTATTTCGTTACGTCGGCACCAAACCATTTTTCAGAGAGCGCCTTCATGGTGCCATCTTTCTGCATATCTGCAATCGCTGCATCAATGGCTTTCAGCAGATCATCATTGTCTTTACGCAGGGCAACACCCGACTCCTGACGAGAGAACGCATCACCGGCGACCGCCAGCGTATCTTTGGTTTTCTTCACCAGATCCAGCGCCGCCAGACGGTCAACCAGGATGGCATCGATACGCCCAACGCGCAGATCCTGATATTTTGTCGGGTCATCATCATAAGTGCGAATATCGACACCCTGAACATTCTGACGCAACCACTCTTCGTAGTTGGTTCCCAGACCGACACCGACCTTTTTACCTTTCAAATCCGCCGCGGATTTGATGCCGCCTTCATTGCCTTTTTTCACCAGCGCCTGGATACCAGAGACGGTGTACGGCGTAGAGAAATCATATTTCTTCTTACGCTCTTCCGAAATGGTCACCTGGTTAATCACCACGTCGATGCGTTTAGAGTCCAGAGAAGCCAGCATGCCATCCCATTTGGTCGGCTTAAGATCCGCTTTAACACCCAGGTGTTTCGCCAGCGCCTGCGCAAACTCGACTTCAAAGCCGGTAAGTTTGCCATCGTCGCCCTGGAAACTGAACGGCGGGTAGGTTCCTTCAAGTCCGACCAACAACGTACCGCGATCTTTCACTTTCGCCAGCAGATTTTCCGCTGCGAAGGTTTTCACGCTCATCCCGGCGACCAGCGCAACCGCCATCGCGCCCATCAGTGCCTGACGACCCAGAAGTGCAAGTTTCATAATGACCCCGAATGATAAATTTTAAAAACAGGGTAAGGGCCTTGTCATAAAGCACAAGACCCCTTCCGTTAGATGTTATTCATTTTTAATATATATCAGATCGTGCGCCGACCGCGATTTTTTGCATCACATTGAAATGTGATTGCGCTTTAAATTGCGCGTACTTGCGTAACGCGATGCGGTAATTGTTGGTACTGGTGGTGGGTAGCCAGGGCTCCAGATTCTCATCAGGGAACCCTTGATCAAGCAGGTCGCGGGAAACATTCAGCTCGGTCAGGTGATTGCCGAGGCGACGCAAACGTACCACATACTCACGAACGGTGCCGTGACTCATCTCCGTCTGGTCGAACAGGAATTGTTTAAAACCGATGATGTCGAAGAAGTCGCTCTGCTCTTTACAGTGCAGATCGCCGCAGAAACGACAGAGCGCGACCCATTCCTGCTGCTCTTCCTGCCATGCAGCCTCATCCAGCAAAATATCCAGGCGGGAAATCGCGATTTTGTTCACAATCTCGCCCCGACGCACCAGAGTGATACGGTCGAGAAGCTTGTGACAATGCGCACAATGCGTTTGGCTGTGTTTAAAGTCTTTAAGATAGCGGCTTAGTGGCCGTCTTTTAGGTTGCTGCACCGTCATGATAACTCCTGGTTGTCAATGCAATGTGCGGCATCTTCCAGGGTTAACAGACAACCAACCCTATAACTTACCCAGCTTGGTACGTAAGCGTTTTATGGCCTGACTATGAAGCTGACTTACCCGTGATTCCCCGACTTCCAGGACCGCGCCAATCTCTTTAAGATTGAGCTCTTCCTGATAATAAAGCGTCAGAACCAGCTGTTCGCGTTCCGGCAAGGACTCAATGGCTTCCATGACACGGTGACGCAAATTACTTTCCAGTAACTGGAATAACGGGTTTTCCTGTTTATGATCGTCAGTGACAAGCTCAATACTGTCGCCGTGCTCTTCCCGCCACTCATCGTAGGAAAAAAGCTGGCTGTTGTTGGTATCGAGCAGCATCTGACGGTACTCTTCAACAGGGATACCAAGACGTTGCGCCACTTCTGTCTCCGTCGCGTTACGTCCCAGCTCTTGTTCAAGTTGCCCCATCGCCTGTGCCACTTCGCGAGCATTACGCCGGACGCTGCGCGGCACCCAGTCACGGCTGCGCAGTTCATCCAGCATTGCCCCACGAATACGCTGCACTGCGTAAGTGGTAAATGCCGTTCCTTGCAGAGCGTCGTATCGGTCAACTGCATTCAGTAACCCGATCCCGCCCGCCTGTAGCAGATCGTCCAGTTCCACACTCGCCGGCAGACGCACCTGCAGGCGCAATGCTTCGTGACGCACCAGCGGAACATAACGCTGCCACAGCGAGTGTTTATCCATTACACCTTCAGCGGTATACAGTGAATTCACGATAAACAGCCCTGCGTTAGTTTGAGTTATCGGCATGATTATCCGATTCTGTAGGGGTTTTAATCGGATGAATAGTGGGTGAAATGGGCGTTATTTGCAGTAATAAAAATTTTATGTGCTCTGAATCGCATTAATTGGCCAGCTATGGCACAAGACGGGACGGCTTTTTTTAGGATAAAAAAGCGGGGTTTTGAATAACAAATATTCAAGGTTAAGAACTAACCTGCTTATATGTATCAGTTTCTTAACAAGGTTGCTGCTGACGCGCGCGGCTTTGTCTGAGGGTGCGGGGGGCAACCGGCATGAGCAGTGTTGGATAAAAAGAAAGCGGCATTTATTAACTGAGGCGCTAAAAAAAGGCATCGTTAGCTGATGCCTTTACAAATAAATACAGCGATCAGGCTGTTTTTTCTGGAACGAAATAAAATACCGTTTCAAGCACGCCTTCGGTGTAATGACGCATATAAAGCTTATAATCTGAGCGGAAGGAGAAAATCAGCTCGGGTAGCTTCCAGAAATCGTCCACAAGGTGATACGCACAGATTGCCAATACCGGATGATCGTTCAGAATGTGTTCGCGCGAACCTTCCAGGGCCGCATATTCATGACCTTCGATATCCATTTTTATAAATGAAATTTTTTCATTTACCAGGGCATCTAAGGTATTGATTTTGACTTCGATATCGCCTTCTTCATCCATGTGAGACCAGATGCCGGAAGAGGTAAATCTCAAGCGGCCTTCCTGGTTTGACACGCCATACTCATGGAAATGTATCTCTCTGAGATCTTGAAGCTTAGATTTAATTTTTGCCATTTGGCCCGGTTCAGGCTCAAACAGATGAACACTTTTATAGTCTGGATAATGGCGAATAAAATCGCGGGTCGTTTCACCGTCGAAGCAGCCTACATCGGCAAAAACAATATCTTTAGCATCTAACCCAAGAAAGGATTCAAAGTAAATATCCGCGGGTCGGAATGAGAACCAGGACAATTGTTCCAGGTCTTCAGTCAATCTGAAATTTACCAAACGTGTGAATGTTTCTTTCGAAGCCTCATCAGCTAATAGGTTGAAAACAGATGCATATTTTTCGCGGTGGTTTGCATGATCAATATTAAACGCTGATGAACTCACATGCGTTGGCTCTCTTAACGTCAGGCCTGAATATTTTTTAAAACTAAAATAGTCAAGACCACGTAAATCGCTATCTTTAATGACTTTACTGGCAGTAACGGGTCTTCCGTCAACAATAGAAGATATCACGATCGACTGTTTGGGAACGTCAGCCAATTTAACCACCGGAATGTCCTTAAATGCGGTATCGGTGGTAAAATCGTCAATCACTCCATCAGGTTTTATATGCGCAATGATATCTGCAGCATAGGGTGTTCTGCCAAAAATATAACGAGGGGTGCTACCGCTCATAAATTCGTCACATAACTGGCGAATTGACTCGCCGTGTTTAATCGTCATAACAACCCCAAAATATGTTTTTAGGTAAGATTAAAAACCTTTGATCTACAAAGATTTTATCCATAAGGTGGCATCATCTTTCGGTTTAAAGATTTACCGCAGTAAAAGATCCACCGCGTCTACATCAAGCACCAGACATTTCGTTTTCTCATATACGTCTCTTCTTTCGATAAAGTAATTATCGATAAATATCGAATCTGGCTTAATATAATTGGCCTTACTTTCTTTATCTTGTACATGATAAATACCGTCGAACACTGCGGGAGAAATTCTGACCTTTTCCAGTGTTTGATGGACATCAAACTCATGGCGGGTAATCAGGTAGACTTTCTTACCCTCAGCAATAGACTGGTAAATGAACCCGATCACTTTAGGTACAACGAAACCGTTAATAATGAGCGTATCATCAAGATCTACATACACGTTTTTGTAGTCGCGATTGACCCGCGCCTTGGTACTAATGCAGCGATCTATTAACGTGACATCTTTATTCGGCAGGGCAGCAACATCCCTGCCCATAAAATCATGGATGGCCATCAGTGGCAGGTTGATCCCCTGAGCACGCTGGAAAACCATGGTGCCACTCACTCTGCAGGAAATTTCCAGCAGCTTCCACTTACCGTTTTGAGCGGCTTTTAGCTGAAAGAACCAGGGACCGCGTAGCGTCATTCTGCTGTTAATGGTCCGGGCAATGACGGCCAATTCTTCAGTCAGCTCAACCGACTGCGAACGCATGGTAATACCTGCACGTATACGCTCACGTGTACGTGGCCCCATCCAGACAACCTCACCTTTGCGACTGGTGAAACAATCCACGGTCAATTCCCCGCCGGGAAGATATTCAACAATAACCGGCGACGCGATATTTTTGCAGGCTAAGACCGCTTCTTCGCTATTATTGATAAGCGTTACGCCCTGCCCGCCCTGACCTAAATCGGGTTTAATGATGACCGGCCACTTCGTAATATCATCGATGCTCTGAAAATAATCTGGCGCCCAGTCACAATCCTGGAACAGGTCATAGGAAAGACTTTTTCTACGCGCTATACGGGTTGCAGAGGGGTCGCCATTAACCATAAAAAAGCCGAGCGCATTTGCTAACGGTGCAAGCGCTTCTGCCACGGTGTCGTGGGTAGCAAAAACCACCTCAATGCGATGATCTTTTATTATATCGGCGAACACCGCCTCAAACTGGGGATGGTTGATATTGGGTATGTCAGAAAGATAATTCGGGAAAGTAAACCTGCCGTGATCTTCTACGCTAGAAGCCCCAATGATATTCACATGTAATGAATAACGCAGCGATTGATATATTTCATTCGCATTTTCAGCACCGCATGGGAAAACCAGTACGTTAATTTTTTTTCCAGCACTCATTATTCATTTCCTGCAAGGACGTCCTGAACGATTTTTAACATTGCCACAATATCATCGTGTCCATAACGTTGATCCAGAGGCAAGGGAATCAGGTTATGTTTGAGATATAATGCATCACTCTCTTTCGCACAAACTTCCTCCAGATGTGGCCAGTAGGTTGCTACGTACACTTTTTTAGCGATAAGTTTTGCTTTAATCCCTTCCTGTTCAATAAGTAACGGATAAACCATTGGAACATCGTCGTCGGTAAGCGTGATATCCAGTCTGTTTATTGGCGAAAGGGTGTGATGCAGTAAAGCGAAATTTTCACGACGACGTTCTTTCACATAAGCATAATCAATACCCGACATGAAATTTTTCGTCAGGTTTGACATGAGCCTGATTTCTGGTGCATTCAGCTGATTATCCGCCTCGCAAAAATCGGCATAGGCGGCGTTGGCCCCCAGATCGTGGCGTTTTAACAAATGTGAGCATCGTTGCCAGGAATGATCCCGGACAAACTGTTCATCCAATTTTCCACAGGTGATCGCCATGCCACCATCTGGTAATCCGAAAAATTTCCGGGGACTGTATATTGTCGCTTTCGCATGGTGAGGAGAAAAGAAAGCCTGGGCATTGTCGACAATCAGGTTGGGGTATTGGGCTGCAATGGTTTCAACAAGCTGAGACTGAACGCCGAAATAGTTATTACAGAGAATATACTCATCACTTTGAATCCCCTGTAGAACGGGTTCCATTTTTTTATTCACAGCATAAAAGATAATTTCACAATTTTCTTCTTTTATTGCTTGCCAAATGACCGGACAGGTAAAATCCGGTACCCTCAATCTTTTAACGCCGTGCAAACGAATAATATATTTTAAGGCATTACGAGCAGAATTAAGACAGGTGGCATTATCATGATAAAGATTGCCACGCCCGGTTTCCATTTCAAGAAACCCGCCAAACTCTCTATAAGCATTCATAGTTATCCAGCATCACATTAATATCTTCAGGAGAGTTAAACATCATCACATCGATGATAGACAGACCCGCTTCAAATTCCGCATTCGGTTTAAGTTGGCGATAGGCTGGGAGATGATTTTTTTGAAAAACTAAATTAATATTGGCGGAGAGATATTTGCTTTTATCAAAGAATTCCATCCCTCCAATAGGATTCCAGTACTCAGAGACACCCTCAATATTCTTGCAAATATTGAGCGCCCATTCATCTGGCGCTGAGGGGGGCTCTATCTGCATATTTAAATGTGAAAAAATTGAAATATTGGCCTGAATACCAAGATAGGCACATACAGAGCCCAGAACATGCATATTCAACTCGGTAATGCTCTGCGTCTCAATGTTCAACGCGTCTTCCAGTACGGCTAATGTCTTTCTGTAAAACGGCGCTCGTTTTTTATAGTGCTCAACCTGTCTGACTAATTTCGTCTTCCAGTCGCTACTGTTATTAATTTCAGTATCTTTTATCGTTGTGGTATAGCTTTTTTTAATGAGTGGAACCGAAATATACTGCCAGCCACTTTCTGGCTTTAAAATTCTGTTTCTTTCAATCCACCCATGACGTATAAACTGGACCTCGTCCAGCAATATCATTCTATCCGTCTGTTTAATTAAACTCAGATAGCCAATATAGGGGAAGAAATAAGGCTGCATTATTGCTATTTTCATTTAACACCAGCTTGCTTTATACGGCATTATGCGAGAAAGACAATCTGAACAGGCAGCAGGCACTGCCGCAGATACGATCCCTGGGAACCTGGCGCAACAGGTATGAAAACACAGGCTACCGCCCGTGGCTTACAGCAACCAATGCGCTAAAAATTTGCTGAAGTGCAGGGAAAAGGACTTTATTTATAAGCCCATAGTGTCATAACCTGGCTTAAGTCAATGGAAAAAAAGCCATACATTTATGGCTTTTTTTCGACAATCAAATGCTTATTTACAGTAGGGTGTATCAGGATACTTTTTCAAACAACGAGGGTTGAACCGTTAGCGGCGACTGGATGATGTCGACAATCTTTTCCTGTTCTTCAAATTCCAGATCGGGATAAATGGGCAAACATAGAATCTCATCAGCGACAAGATTTGCCTGAGGTAACAACCCTTTCGCCGCACTGGGTAATCCGCGATACATCGGGAAGCTGCTAATTAACGGGTAGAAATAGCGGCGTGACATGATCCCGTTTTGCTTGAGCAATTCGTAAATAGCATCACGGCTTAACGGATAATCAGGGCCAATGCGCACCGGGAAATAGGCATGATTCCAGTCAATGTCATCAGGGACATCCAGCACGCTGACTCCGGCCACGCCTTGCAATAATTTGCGGTAACGGGCATCCAGCGCCACACGTTTATCAAAAGCGCCCGCAATGTGTTGCAGTTGCAACAAACCAAACGCCGCCTGCACTTCGTTCATCTTGCCGTTAATTCCCGCCGCAACGACGGTTGTTTCCCCGGCAAAACCAAAGTTTTTCAGATAATCAATGCGTTGCTTAGTGCGCTCATTGTGGCAAATGATGGCCCCGCCTTCGAAGGTATTAAAGACTTTTGTGGCGTGGAAGCTCAACACGGAAAGGTCGCCGTGGTTGAGGATGCTGGTCCCCTCTTTTTTCACCCCAAAAGCGTGTGCCGCGTCGTAAATCACCTTGAGGCCATAGATGTCCGCGATTTTCTGTATTCGGTCTACATCACAAGGGATACCGTAGCAGTGGACCGGCATAATCGCGGTGGTATTAGGGGTAATCAGTTCTTCGACGCGATCGGGGTTGATGTTAAACGTATGGGGATCAATGTCGGCAAAAACAGGCGTCAGCCCGTTCCATAACAAGGTATGAGACGTCGCCACAAAAGAGTAAGGCGTCGTAATGACTTCGCCCGTCACTCGCAGCGCCTGCAGTGCTGTTAAGAGAGCCAGTGTTCCGTTGGCAAACAGGCAAACGTGCTTCACACCGAGATAGCGCGCAAGCTCAGCTTCCAGCTGTTGATGGAAACTGCCGCCATTTGTTAAGTTTTTGTTTTGCCATATTTTCTCTAAATAAGGCACAAACTCTTCCAGTGGCGGCATAAGCGGACTGGTAACGTATATATTCTTGCCCATAGAACCCTTCACGCACATGCGCACGAGTGATGATAATTCATCATACCGTCGCCTCTGCTGACTTATCGGCAAAACAGCACCATTTTCCAGGGCCATTTCCTGAGTTCATTGGCGAGTGAAACCTTGCTATCACCTGAACAGAGCAGCAAAACGGCGGATATTTACCAACTGGTATTAAAGGACATTATGGCAAATTGAGGCATCGATCGGTTCACGATCCCTTACGCGCGTACACGCGTGGGTTTGCTTAACGGAAGAAAAGATGAACGAACATGCTTTGGTGAGTATTGTTGTCCCGGCCTATAACCCCGTCTTTTTTGAGACTGCGCTGTTGAGCGCCCTCAACCAAAGCTGGTCTAACCTTGAAATTGTTATTTGCGATGACAGCCTGGACGACACTATTCGTATCGTGAGTGAGCGATATGCAGCCCGTTCCGCTATTCCGGTTCGCTATTATAAAAACGAAATTCGTCTCAATGAAGAAGGCAACGTATTGCGTGGTGTGCATCTTGCTAAGGGGAAATATATTAAATTCCTCTATGACGACGATATTATTTATGCCGACTGCGTCACACGGCTGGTCGCAGCGCTTGAATCAGCCCCGAATAACCGACTCGCCTCTTCACGTCGCATGCGAATTGATGCAGACGGCAACCCCCTGGTAGACATTGGCGCGACCGCCTATCCCTTTGCCGGGGACGTTATCCTGAATGGCGCAGATGCTCTTGCTTTTTTCACCGATTATTTATTTAACTTCGTCGGTGAGCCGAGCGTCATACTCTGCTATCGCGATGATCTCGTTGCTTTCGGCAACGATCTCTTCTTGCTCAAAGGCGAAAGCATGCCCTTCCTGGGAGACATGGCGGTTTTCGTTAAGTTATTGCATCTTGGCAACCTGGCATATGTTAGCGACACGCTCTCCGCGTTTCGCGTGACGGAATCGCAAAGCAGCCAGCTTGCCAAATCAGAAAAATTCCGTGACATCGTGAGTACGACCTACACCCGTATGCCGCAAGTGTTGCGTGAACTCGGCTGGTACAAAGGTGATAAAGAGCAAAATCAGCTGGTGCGCGTCGCGCCGATGAGCGATCCCACACGGTTCCAGCAGGAAAACTTGCTGCGTGGAGTTCTTGAGTCTTTGCAACGCTCTCAGCGTGACTATCAAAGCTGGCAAATGGGTAAGTGGTTAAATGAACGACAACTCACCGCCCGCCAACAGGCTCACGCAGAGGCTTTCCAACAACGTCGCGGTACGCAGCAAACGCTTTGCGTCATCATCGACCAGCAGGGCCATTCTGTAGAAGCCACGGCGATCACCCTGGCAAGCCTGGAAGCCTGGACGGGATATGGGCTGACAATAGAACCCGTGGTATTAAGCAGTGACGCTGTCGAACTGCAGGTCACGACAATCCTTGCCTCTTCTGCGGATCGTATTAACGCCATCAATACTTATGTTGCCGGGCACCCCGGTGACTGGATCCTGTTCTTACAGGCGGGCGAGACGCTTATTAAGAGCGGCATGCTGACGTTCGATCTGGCGTTGGACAGCGCAGCAGGATGCGATGCCATTTACGGCGATGAAATTTACCAGGATGGCGATCGGATTGTGGGGACCGCGCTACGCCCGGATTTCAACCTCGATCTGCTGCTAAGCTGCCCGGCCGAGATGGCACGCCACTGGATTTTTCGCACCGACACGCTGCTGGCGCTGGGTGGATTTAATCCACAATATGCTCACGCCTGGCAGTTTGAAATGATCACCCGACTGATTGAACATAAAGGCATACAGTTCGCGGGCCATCTGCCGGAACCCTTTGTGAAAGCCCATCCGCCTGTGATGGCGGCCGAGGCCGAGGAAGTCGCGATCCTGACGCAACATTTGCACCACCGTGGCTACCAGAACGGTACGGTTGAGGCGCCGCAGCAGGGCCTCTATGCCCTGCGTTATCATCATCAGCAACGGCCCCTGGTGTCGATCATTATTCCCACCAAAGATCAGCTTGCCGTACTGATTCCCTGCGTCACCAGCCTGCTGGAAAAAACCACTTACGCCAATTACGAATTGTTGATCGTCGATAACAACAGTGAAACGCCTGAAGCCCAGCAGTGGCTGGAGGGGATCGCCGGTATTGATCCGGGTCGAATTCGGGTATTGCGCTATCCGCATCCGTTTAACTACTCCGCGATTAACAATATGGCAGCACGGGAAGCGCGCGGGGAGTACCTTGTCCTGCTGAACAACGATACCGCCATCATTAACGGCAACTGGTTGGATCACATGCTTAACCATGGCCTGCGTCCTGAAGTGGGGATCGTCGGGGCAAAACTGCTTTATCCCACCAGCCGGGTCCAACATGCGGGCGTGGTGCTTGGCCTGCGCGGCCCTGCCGATCATCCCTTTATCGACAGCGAACCTGACCGCCCGGGCTATATGCACCGCCTACAGGCAGATCAAAATTACAACGTCGTGACGGCGGCCTGTCTGCTGATCCGAAAATCACTGTACGAAGAGGTCGGCGGGTTAGACGAAGTGAACTTTACCGTCTCCTATAACGACGTGGATTTGTGTCTTAAAGCCAGACAGGCCGGTTATCTGACCGTCTGGACGCCGTATGCGGTCGTCATGCATGAAGGCAGCGTGAGTCAGAATAAAGTGGATAAAACCGCGCAGGAGAAAAAACGCCAGCGCTTTATGGCCGAGCAGGACGTCATGTACCAAAAATGGCTGCCGCTCATCGCTAACGATCCGGCCTACAACCCCAACCTGTCGCTGGATAATGCCGGTTTTGAGCTGGTCCTTGACGACCCGACGCGTTGGCAACCACTGCACTGGCGGCCTCTGCCGGTGGTGATGCCTTTTGCCCTCGATAAACAGCCGGGCAGCTACCCGCGCCTGGTGTCAGCCCTGGACACGCTGCACGATGCCGGACTGATGGAGGGCGTCGTCAGCCGTCGTGCGCGTAGCTATGTCGACATTGCCCGCATTGAGCCGAGCGCTATCATCATCCAGCGGCAGATTATGCCGTTTATGGAAGAGTGGCTGCAGCGCAGCAAAAAAATCACGCCGGTAATGACGGTCTTTGACCTGGATGAGTACCTCCCGGCACTGCCTGCCAACGCCGCTGCTCGTGGGGATTACCCGCAGGATATTGAACGCGCACTGCGTACCACCGTCGCTCATGTTGACAGGCTGATTGTCGCCAGTGAGTTGATGGCAGAGAGTTGTGCCGGCATGCATCAGGATATTCGTGTCTTGCCCACGTGGCTTGCACCATCGCAATGGGGTGCGCTTTCCAGCCTGCGTAACAGAGGGAAAAAACCACGCGTCGGCTGGGTGGGTGATGCAGGCAACGTTGCGGACCTGGAAATCATTCATAAACTTGTCGGCCAACTTGCCGATCGGGTCGAGTGGGTTTTCTATGGCTATTGCCCACCTTCTCTGCGCCCGGTCGTCAGTGAATTCCATGCGGCAGTCAGTCCTGAACGTTACCCGCGTAAACTGGCCAGTCTGGATCTCGACCTTGCACTGTTGCCGCTTGCAGATACGCCATGGAATCGTCATAGCAGCGCGGTAAAACTGCTGGAGTTTGGCGCCTGCGGCGTCCCGGTCATTTGCAGTGACATCATCAGCCTGCGTAACGCGTTAACGGTAACCCGTGTCGAAAACCGCGCCCGCCACTGGCTCGATGCTATCGACATGCACCTTCATGACCTCCCGGCAACGCACAAGCTTGGCGATGCCCTGAAAGCCGGGGTCATGCAAAGCGGCCTGTTGCAGGGTGAAAATCTGCTCACCCACGCCCGCTGCTGGCTACCTGACTAAACAAAAAGGCCGGAACAAAAATCTGTTCCGGCCCTCTGTATTCGTTTTGCCGGATGGCGGCGTAAACGCCTTATCCGGCCTACGGTCCGCTATCAGCGCAGTCACCGTAGGCCTGATAAGCGAAGCGCCATCAGACATTGCCGTTAGCGTGATGGTAACCACGCCTTACGCCAGTCATCCAGCCCGGCATCACGCAGGTACCAGTCACGGTGCACCGCTTCGCGCAGGGCATCGCCCTGCCGTTCACGTAATAGCGGGTCGTTGATAAACGCCTGAATGACATTCATCCAGTCTTTGAAGCGGTTTTCGACCAGAGTGACCGGCAGACCGCAGCGATAAGGCGCAAGGTTGGTCGCGATAATCGGCACCCCGCAGGTGCCAATCTCCAGCAGGCGCAGGTTGCTTTTACACTCGTTAAAGTGGTTAGCCTCCAGCGGCACCAGGGCAAGATCCAGGTTCAACGACGCCAGTTTTTCCGGGTACATATCAAAAGGGACGCCCGGGTGGAACTCGCAACGCACATTGCGCGGTTTCATGCCCATAAACACCCATTCAACCTGCCCTTCCAGCGCTTTGATAAGCGGCAACAGGATCTCCAGATCGCCACTATGAGAGCTGCCTCCTGCCCACCCAATGCGGATTTTTTCACCCACGCCACGCTGGCTTTGCAGATGCCCCCACTGGTCCGGTGCTAGTCGGTTAAGGGCCACGCGAATATCCGAATGGAAACGGCTGTACGCCTCGGCCAGCGGTTCGGTTGAGACCACCAGCCAGTCGGCGCTGTCGATGACCTTGCGGAACGTCTTCAGGGCTTTTTGCGGGAAGTGCTGCCGGGTGCCATTTTTGAGCGGGATGTTCAGCAGGTTATCATCATATTCCAGAACAATTTTGGCGTTGTTAACTTCACGCAGCTGGGTAATGATTTCCGGGAAACGGCTACCCGTTACCAGCTCCAGCAACACCACATCCGGTTGTAATTGTGCCGTCTCCATCAGCCCTGGAATCGCACTGATGAGCGCGCCCTCCATATGCAGATGACGCTCAAGCGCCTTGAAAGGCTGCATGACGCGGTGGTGACCATTGCCCTGCCAGTTTACGTGATGGGCCAGTACGACAGGCAGCGGTCTTCCCGGCAGAGGCTGACGAAAACGTGCCGTGTGTTCGCTCAGGGTGAACGGCGTCCCGGTTTTTTGCATTAAGGGGTGGTAAGCGGGTTCCGCCAGTACCCCTTCCTTCCACTCGCGGCGTAGGGTCGCGTAGTCTTCGCGAAGCGGTCGCTCCTGGACCTTGAACTGCTGCCCCATTAAGCGGGTTGCCCCGCCCATATGTTTCACACGTGCGTAAGGGGTCCAGACGTTGAGATAACCTGACTTTTGTGCCCGCAGACCGAAATCCACGTCGGCGAGATACAGGGGTAACGCCTCCTGATTCAGGCCGTTCAGGGCGAAGAAAACCTCTTTACGTACCATCATGCACGATGCACTGACCGCCGCCAGATTGCGGGGAGTTTTCAGGTAGTGCTGGTAGCCATTGCTGTTGCCGTCGGCCCCGTCAAAAGCCACCTCCGCGCCCGGCCCCACCCCGACCAGGTAGCCGCCATGCTGAATGCGGCCATCACTGTATTCCAGCCGCGCACCCACCACGCCCACTTCGGGCCGGAGCACCTGCTCAACCATCGCCCCCAGCCACTCTCCGTCAATGATTTCGCAATCATTATTGAGGAACAGCAGCACCTCGCCCCGCGCCTGTTGCGATGCGGCATTGTTAATTTCTGCAAAATTGAACGGCGCGTCATAGCGTAAAACGCGAACCTGCTCGATACCGGAATCCGCCAGATCGTTAAGAAAACGGCAGGCATCTTCCTCAACGGACTGGTTATCGACAATCAGCAATTCGTAGCGGGTATAGCGCGTTTTTTCCATCAGGCTTTCAACGCAGCGCTTTAATAGCGCAAACCGGTCGCGGGTAGGAATGATGACAGAAACCAGCGGCGTGGCATCCCAGTGATAACGGACACGTGCCACGCCGGGTGCCATCCCCTCCTCCAGCGTCGCGCGGATCCCCAGACGCGAGAGGTGAGATAACAGAATGTCCTGGCATTCCTGCTGAACCTCGGCAGAGCTTGACCACTGTGAGGGCAGATACGGACTCTCAACCAGCACATCCGCCACACGCCCCAATGCCCCTGCGCCCTGGGCTTCAACAAAGCGCCAGAGCAGGTCGATTAACGGCGCATGAGAATAACGTGCATCCAGCCCACCCAGTTGCAAAGCCATATCTCGTGAGAACAACAGCACTTCGCCCACATAAGGGATGCCGCGCAAGAGATCGATATTCACGTCCGGGCGGATCGCCAGCTGCGGCTCGCCGTTTTCTTCCCGGGTCATCTCATCGCAGTAGAACAGCCAGGCGTTTTGCTGGTGCAGGCGCTGCTCACAAAAGCGCAGCAGCGCATCGTCCAGCAAGGTAAATCCTGCCGGGATAATCAGCATGGCGTCGGCGCTGCGTTCAGCTAACAGGGTATTGATGGCGGAAGCCGGACTCGCCTGCCCGCTAATGACGTCGACGCTGACGGGTGGCAACGATTGCGTATGAACAGTAGCCAGCGTTTTTTCGCGGGCAGCACCGTCTGTCTGTGGGTCGACAACGATCACGCCAATGCTGCCCTTTTCCGGATAGCTTCGGGCAAACGAGAGCAATGCCTCCCGGCGAGCCGCGCTTAACTGACGATCGTCAAGCCAGCGGGACATGGAGTAGTCAGTCGACTGCTGAGCGATGACCGCTTTGCTGTGGAAGTTCAGTGCATAGCGGGCTTTTTCATTAATATGGAGCGGCTTTTCTGCCAGCGGCTTTGAAAAAATGGCATCCAGCATGCTGCCAAGGTGCCATTTCTTGATGAAGTCTGACCGATGCGCAGTAACCCATTTAAGCGCGCTGGGATAACCGTTTTTCAGCAGTTCCAGCCACTCTTCGGCATCCGGGCAGTTGCGCAGGGTTAGCGCGCAGAAATGTTCGTTTTCATGGCGCTCAACATTATCTTCGTTGAGGTAGCCTTCCACATAACCTTCATTCGCCAGAAATAGCGGAATGCCGAGCGATAAGGCTTTCGGTACGCTGTCTTCATTGCCGATAACGACGTCATACTGTTCAAGCCAGGCAGGTTCAATGCCTGTCCTCTGTGAAGAAAGATCCAACCAGTCGAGCTGGATCCCCTCTTCGCCGGCTTTTTGCTGAATTTCATACATTTCAGCCGTCATTTTGGGGGCGACGTAGAGGATTTTCTGCAAACCCTGGGTTGTACGGGTTCGCTCATACGCCGCAAATTTTTCCGCCACGGTCCAGGGCAGCGTCTGAAGTTGGGCACTTTCAATGCCCGTTTGCAGCAGTATGTTGTTGCTGCGCGTCGACTGCCCAAGCGTCAGGGTGGCAAGCTGGTTCTCCAGTTGCACGCCGTAAGGGATATAAAGATCGTTGTAGTCGCTGAAATGGCGGAAAATCATCGCCCCGGCCAGACGCTGTTCGGTCAATGCGTCCAACAGCAGATCGTGAAAGTAACCGCGATAGATCCAGATGGCGTCGTAGCGTGCCGCGAGGTGCCCCCGTGACTCCGTTATCACCTTGAAGCGGCCTGTTGCAGCGCGCTGTTCAATTTCGTGGGTCAGCACTTTGCCCGCGGCAGAGGTCATGATATCAATCTGCCAACCTGCGGCCAGTAAGGCATCGGTCACATCCAGCGCTTCGCAGGTGTGGGCAGAGTAAACGTCTAGTTTATCGACGCTGATTAATATACTTCGCATCTGTCATCCTCAACATCGTCGGAAGTGCCCGGCCTGCATCGTGCGGCATGTTAAAAAGGCACAGCGGTAGTTATGGGATATTGTGCGGTAACAGGGGGATATTGAGAGGGAAAAAAGGTTACAGAAAAGGGCTTATATCCAGCGATTGTCGATAAAAACCAATAAAAAAAGGCATCCGAAGATGCCTTTCTGAAAGCGTTGCGATTAACGCAGCAGGGACAGCATGGTCTGCGGAACCTGGTTGGCCTGAGCCAGTACAGAAGAGCCAGCCTGTTGCAGGATCTGCGCACGGGACATGTTGGACACTTCGGTCGCGTAATCGGAGTCCTGAATACGGCTGCGGGCAGCGGTCAGGTTGCTCACGGTGTTGTTCAGGTTAGTGATGGTGGACTCGAAACGGTTCTGAGACGCACCCAGCAGGCTGCGCTGGCTGTCTACCGCTTTGATTGCGTTATCGATGTCAGCCAGTGGGCCGCCATTCACGCCGCCGGTGGCGTTCACGGTGCCGCTCAGAACGTCAAAACCTTCAGCAGCAGTGGTACGTGCGTTGCCGTTAACAGTCTGGCTCGTCGTGGTGAAGGTTGCACCCGTTGCGTTGAACAGGTTGTAGTCGTTGCTTTTGCTCATGGAGATAGAGATGGTTTCGCTATCTTTAGAGCCAACCTGGAAGCTGTAGGAGGTGCTGGTGCCGGAACCGGTGTTCAGCACTTTGATGCCGTTGAAGTCAGTCTGCGTGGTCACGCGGTTAACTTCTTCCATACGCTGGTTAACTTCAGCCTGGATGGAGTCGATGTCTGATGCAGAGTTGGAGCTGTTCTGCGCCTGCACGGTCAGGTCACGGATACGCTGCAAGTTGTTGTTGATCTCGGACAGCGCGCCTTCAGCGGTCTGCGCCAGGGAGATACCGTCGTTGGCGTTACGTGCAGCAACGGTCAGACCGTTGATGTTGGACGTGAAACGGTTTGCAATAGCCTGACCTGCAGCGTCGTCTTTGGCGCTGTTGATACGCAGACCGGAAGACAGGCGCTCAATCGAAGTACCCAGAGAAGACTGTGATTTAGTCAGGTTGTTCTGAGTCGTCAGCGACAGGGTGTTAGTATTAATAACAGCCATGGTGTAGTTCCTTCATTGATGAATGTAAGTTCCGGTAAGGGCCAGCGGCATCATCACCGTCATATTAGTTATCGACGGTCTGAACAAATGCTTTAACGCTTTTTTGATTATTTTATTAACAGCATAACCCATTGAGTTCATACATAAAAAAAGCGCCGCAAGCGGTAACACCGATCGGTTAAGCAAAATGATCGGTTGAACGATCCGGCGGGTAGACGACAATAGCCTCATCAATTCTCTGATGGGGCTTTTTAATGCTTTCGACCTGGCTTGACGATACGCAGACCTGGGCTGAACCCGCTTCACTTTCCTGTTTCCAGCGTGCCATTCCCCTTGAGTGGATTTCTCAGGTACTTGAGTCCACGAATAAAGCCAGTATCCGTAAACGTAAGCTCCCTGCAGAACTCGTGGTCTGGCTGATTGTGGGCATGGGATTGTACCGCGACCGTTCCATCACGGATGTGGTGACAAAACTCGACCTCGTCCTGAGTTCGCAGGAGGGGGATACACTCGCCGCCAGTTCCATTGCCCAGGCCCGACAACGGCTCAGCGAAGAACCGCTTCGCGAACTCTTCACGCTGACGGCCGGGCACTGGACCCAACAGGAAGACAAGGATGACCTCTGGCACGGATTACGCCTGTTCGCCGTTGATGGCACGCTTTTCCGCACACCCGATACACCTGAACTTGCAGACCATTTTGAGTACATAAAGCATCGCCCGGACAGACACACTGAGTACCCGATGGTCAGGCTGTGCGCGCTGATGTCCCTGCGCAGTCGGTTGATCCACGATGTGAAATTTGGGCCGGCAAACACCGGTGAAGTCAGTTACGCGAAGCAGTTATCGCCTCAGGTGCAGAGCCTGACGCTGTTTGACCGCTGTTACTTGTCCGCAGAATTACTGATTAACTGGCAACACAGGCAACAGGACGCGCACTGGCTGGTTCCCCTGAAAGGCAATACAAAATACCGGATAGTTGAAACCTTCGGTGAGGGAGACCATCTGGTGGAGATGCAGGTCTCACCGCATGCGCGAAAACAGGACAGCTCGCTGCCTGAAAACTGGCAGGCCCGGCTAATAGAATGTGAGGGTGAATCAGGTGATTACAAAGGTTTTATTACCTCTCTGACAGAGCCGGAGCAGTATCCGGCAGAGGCGCTGCGTTATGTGTATCAGGAGCGATGGAGTATAGAAAACGGCTACGGAGAGCTGAAACAGTTCCAGCTGAGTACAGCGACTCTGCTGCGCAGTCAGAAGGTGAGCGGAATATATCAGGAAATCTGGGGCCTGCTGACAGGCTATAATCTGATACGGATGGAGATGAGTCAGATAGCCCGGGAAGCAAAAGTGGCGCCGCTGCGAATAAGCTTCGTGATGGCGATGAGGCTGATCCAGGATGAACTCATCTGGTGTTCACTGAGTAAACCCGGGACGATCCCGACGAAGCTGAAGAAAATGCGGGAGAATGTGAAGCAATTTATCCTGCCAGAAAAGAGAAAACGGCCCAAAAAGAGGACCGTTCGAATCTCTAAAACCCAGTATCCCGTTCGCTCAAAACATCTTAAGTGAACGGTGTTACCGCAAGCGGCGCTTTTTTTGTCATCAAGACATTTGCGATTAACGCAGCAGGGACAGCATGGTCTGCGGAACCTGATTGGCCTGAGCCAGTACAGAAGAGCCAGCCTGTTGCAGGATCTGCGCACGGGACATGTTGGACACTTCGGTCGCGTAATCGGAGTCCTGAATACGGCTGCGGGCAGCGGTCAGGTTGCTCACGGTGTTGTTCAGGTTAGTGATGGTGGACTCGAAACGGTTCTGAGACGCACCCAGCAGGCTGCGCTGGCTGTCTACCGCTTTAATGGCCAGGTCGATGTCTGCCAGCGGGGAACCGTTGGTGCCGCCGCCAGAAGCAACGGTACCGCTCAGTACGTCGAAGCCTTCAGCTGAGGTTGCACGGGCGTTGCCGTTAACCATGCCGCCGGTAGCACCGGTAGCAGCGGTGGTATTGAACAGGTTGTAGTCGTTGCTTTTGCTCATGGAGATAGAGATGGTTTCGCTATCTTTAGAGCCAACCTGGAAGCTGTAGGAGGTGCTGGTGCCGGAACCGGTGTTCAGCACTTTGATGCCGTTGAAGTCAGTCTGCGTGGTCACGCGGTTAACTTCTTCCATACGCTGGTTAACTTCAGCCTGGATGGAGTCGATGTCTGATGCAGAGTTAGAGCTGTTCTGCGCCTGCACGGTCAGGTCACGGATACGCTGCAAGTTGTTGTTGATCTCGGACAGCGCGCCTTCAGCGGTCTGCGCCAGGGAGATACCGTCGTTGGCGTTACGTGCAGCAACGGTCAGACCGTTGATGTTGGACGTAAAGCGGTTTGCAATTGCCTGACCCGCTGCGTCATCTTTTGCGCTGTTGATACGCAGGCCGGAAGACAGACGTTCAATAGAAGTACCCAGAGAAGACTGAGATTTAGTCAGGTTATTCTGAGTCGTCAGAGACAGGGTGTTAGTATTGATAACAGCCATGGTGAAATTCCTTCATTGGTAAAAGTAAGTTCCGGTAAAGGCCAGTGGCGTCATCACCGTATTACTAGTTATCGACGACCTGAACAAATGCTTTAACGCTTTTTTGATTATTTTATTAACAGCATAACCCATTGAGTTCATACATAAAAAAAGCGCCGCAAGCGGCGCTTTTTTTGTCATCAAGACATTTGCGATTAACGCAGCAGGGACAGCATGGTCTGCGGAACCTGGTTGGCCTGAGCCAGTACAGAAGAGCCAGCCTGTTGCAGGATCTGCGCACGGGACATGTTGGACACTTCGGTCGCGTAATCGGAGTCCTGAATACGGCTGCGGGCAGCGGTCAGGTTGCTCACGGTGTTGTTCAGGTTGGTGATGGTGGACTCGAAACGGTTCTGAGACGCACCCAGCAGGCTGCGCTGGCTGTCTACGGCTTTGATTGCGTTATCGATGTCTGCCAGCGGGGAACCGTTTACGGTACCTGCGGTAGCGCCGGAAGCAACAGTACCGCTCAGTACGTCGAAGCCTTCAGCAGCAGTGGTACGTGCGTTACCGTTAACAGACTGACCGGTAGTTGCGAAGGTGGTGCTTGCGCCAGCATTGTACAGGTTGTAGTCGTTGCTTTTGCTCATGGAAACAGAGATGGTTTCGCTGTCTTTAGAGCCAACCTGGAAGCTGTAGCTGCTGGTACCGGAGTTGGTGTTCAGTACTTTGATACCGTTGAAATCAGTCTGCGTGGTCACGCGGTTGATCTCTTCCATACGCTGGTTAACTTCAGCCTGGATGGAGTCGATGTCTGATGCAGAGTTGGAGCTGTTCTGCGCCTGAACGGTCAGGTCACGCACACGCTGCAAGTTGTTGTTGATCTCGGACAGCGCGCCTTCAGCGGTCTGTGCCAGAGAGATACCGTCGTTGGCGTTACGTGCAGCAACGGTCAGACCGTTGATGTTGGAAGTAAAGCGGTTAGCGATAGCCTGACCCGCCGCGTCGTCTTTTGCACTGTTGATACGCAGGCCAGAAGACAGGCGTTCAATAGAAGTACCCAGTGAAGACTGAGATTTAGACAGGTTGTTCTGAGTCGTCAGCGACAGGGTGTTAGTATTAATAACAGCCATGATGGAATTCCTTTAAAAGTTAGCGTATTCAGGCATCTGCCTACGGCTTTCTCACCGTTGTTTCTGATTATCGACCGATATACGACAACCTTTAGGAAAAAAATCATTTTTTTAAAGCGATAAACTGCCCCGTATTCTCGCGCTTTATTTGCCCATTGTTTTTTTAAAAAGTCTCTAATCTTTTCTCATTCGCTGCCGATAATCCATCCAGTGATTGTCTCAGATGAAAGGATGTTATTTATGGCAACAATTAGTTCGCTCGGTGCTGGCACCAGTATGAGTTCAAGCCTCAGCACACTGTATGATGGCTTAGAGTCTGCTGAACAAACCAAACTGACGCCTATTACCAAGCAGCAGACCTCCTATAAGGCAAAGCTGACTGCATGGGGTGTTGTTCAAACCTCTTTAAATAAGCTGCAGACGGCCTCTGATGCGCTGAAGAATACGTCGGCGATTGCCTCAGCGAAGGTGACGAGCACCAACAGCGCCTTCACCGCGACGCTGGCGAACAGCGCAACGGCAGGAACCTATTCGGTAGAGGTCTCAGCGCTGGCTTCTGCGCAGTCGTTACTCAGCCAGAAAGTGGCAAGTAAGGATACCGATCTGGGCGACAGCAATCTGGCCTCGCGCACTATTACCATTAAGCAGCCGGGTCAAACCGATCCCTTTACGGTGACGCTGGCGAGCGATAAAACCAGCCTGGCTGACGTGCGTGATGCGATCAACGCGAAACAAGGTAGCGTGACAGCCAGTATCATCAAAGCCGATGACAACAGCTATTACCTGTCGCTGACGTCCAAAGAGAGTGGCACCGCGAATGCGATGACCATCACTACAGATGACCCGTCTCTGGAACAGTACATCAGTTACGATGCAACGGGTGCCGGTCCGAGTAGCATGACTCAACAGGTCCCCGCTGCGGATGCGAAGCTCAAAGTGAATGGCATCGACATTACCCGTAGCAGCAACACGATTACGGATGCCCCTGAAGGCGTCACGCTGACGCTGACTAAAACCAATGTCGGCAGCCCGGAAACATTGACGGTCGCAAAAGATAACACCGCGATGACCTCAGCGATTCAGGCATTTGTTGATGCTTACAACTCGCTGCAAACCACGATCGGCAATCAGACCAAATATACGGCGGTTGATCAGGGTACGACCAGTCAGGACAGTTCGAATGGCGACCTGCTGGGCGACGGTACGCTGCGTAATATCCAGACGCGTGTGCGCTCCATGCTGTCGACCAACCAAAGCGGCGGTTCTCTTTCTGCGTTGTCTCAGTTGGGCATCACGCAGGACATTAATGGCAAGCTGACCGTTGACAGCACCAAGCTTGAAAAAGCACTGAATGAAAAATCTGCCGACGTGATTACCTTCCTGTCGGGGGATGGCTCAAAAACCGGGTTTGCTACCCAGACCAGTGCGTTGTTGAAAGATATCCTGGGTACGGACGGTTCTCTGCAGAATGCGACCGACGGTATCAATAAAACGCTGAAAAAGCTGTCAGAAGATTATGACCGCGTAAACACGCAGATTACGGCCACCATGGCCCGTTATAAAGCGCAGTTTACGTCATTGAGTACGCTTATCTCTTCACTCGACTCAACGGCCAGCTATTTGACGCAACAGTTTAATGCAATGAGTTCTTAAGTTACTGATTGAGGTTTGACATGTATACGAAATCGGGAATCCAGGCCTATGCAACGGTCGGCATTGAAAGCGCCGTCCTGAGCGCCAGCCCACATCAACTTGTGGTTCTCCTTTTTGATGGCGCCCTAAGCGCGATGAAAAAAGCAGCCATCTTGATTGAGCTGGGAGATATTCCCGGTAAAGGAAAGGCGCTGTCACATGCCATCAACATCATCAGCAATGGTTTGCGCGCGGGTCTTAACCACGATGCCAGTGGTGAGCTCGCGGCCAACCTTGATAGTCTTTATGACTACATGACACGGCGTCTTTTACAGGCCAATTTGCACAATGACCTTACCGCCATTGAAGAAGTCGCAGCGTTGCTTACCAACATTGCGGATGCCTGGAAAGAAATTGGTCCACATAATCCAAATGCGCGGGACACATACTAATGGAAGCAAATTTCGGGTTGCTCCACCACTACCAACAACTGCTGATGACCAGTTGTACCATGCTCAACCTGGCGAGGGAAGCTCGCTGGGATGACCTGATTCAACATGAACTGGCGTACGTGACGGCGGTAGAAAAGCTGACACAATTTCAGGGTGCAAGTGATGTTGCACCCCCAGTGCAGGCACAAATTCGCCCCCTTCTGAAACAGATCCTTGAGAATGAAGTGGAGCTGAAAACGTTACTGCACCAGCGCATGGAAGAATTACGGAATCTGGTTGGACAAACATCCCGACAACATAACCTGAATTCAGCATATGGACGTCTCTCTGGCAATGTTCTGTTCCCCAGCGAGTTGTGATCTCGCGTCGATGATGCGGGTGAATATTTAACGCTTCACCCGCGCCATTTCCCCGCTTTCAGCCATACTTCGTGTGTTCTTAATCAGGAGCACGGAAGATGAAAAACCCCACGCTATTGCAGGCATTTCACTGGTACTACCCGGACGGCGGAAAACTGTGGCCAGAGATCCTCGAACGCGCTACGCGTTTGAATGATATTGGCATCAATATGGTCTGGTTACCTCCCGCCTGTAAAGGGGCAGCCGGTGGCTATTCGGTCGGTTATGACAGCTACGATCTTTTCGATCTGGGTGAGTTCGACCAGAAAGGCACTGTTGCCACCAAATATGGCGATAAATCCCAACTTCTCGCAGCCATCAATGCTCTGCATGACAACGATATCGCCGTCCTGATGGATGTGGTGGTAAACCATAAAATGGGGGCTGATGAAAAGGAGTCTATTCGCGTCAATCGAGTCAACGAGCAGGATCGCACCCACATTGACGATGAAATCATTGAGTGTGAGGGCTGGACGCGCTACACCTTCCCTGCCCGTCAGGGTCAGTACTCGCGCTTTGTCTGGGATTACAAATGTTTTAGCGGCATCGATCATATTGAAAACCCGGATGAAAATGGCGTGTTCAAAATTGTCAACGACTACACCGGCGACGGCTGGAACGACCAGGTCGATGACGAAATGGGCAATTTCGATTATCTGATGGGCGCGAATATTGATTTCCGCAATCACGCGGTCACTGAGGAGATCAAGTACTGGGCGCGCTGGATGATGGAACAGACCCAGTGTGATGGTTTTCGTCTTGACGCGGTGAAGCACATCCCGGCCTGGTTCTATAAAGAGTGGATTAATCATGTGCAGGAGGTTGCACCGAAGCCGCTGTTTATCGTCGCTGAATACTGGTCACATGAAGTCGACAAGCTGCAACAGTACATTGATCAGGTGGAGGGCAACACCATGCTGTTTGATGCCCCGCTGCACATGAAGTTTCATGAAGCTTCGCTGCAGGGGCGCGAATATGACATGCGGCAGATTTTCACCGGTACGCTGGTCGAGGCCGATCCTTTCCATGCCGTTACCCTGGTGGCCAATCACGACACCCAGCCTCTTCAGGCACTGGAGGCCCCGGTAGAAGCCTGGTTTAAACCGCTGGCCTACGCGCTTATTTTACTGCGTGAAAACGGTGTGCCATCGGTATTTTACCCGGACCTGTTCGGCGCGAGCTATGACGACACCGGAGGCGATGGCGAAACATACCACGTTGATATGCCGGTCATTGATAAGCTCGCTGAACTCATTCAGGCCCGGCAACGCTATGCCCATGGCGTGCAGACTCTGTGGTTTGATCATCCCAACTGCATCGCCTTCAGCCGCAGCGGTACCGAGGAAGACCCGGGCTGCGTGGTGGTGATGTCCAACGGCGATGAAGGGGAGAAGACGCTGGCGTTGGGTGATAACTACGGCAATAAAACCTGGCGGGATTTTTTGGCTAATCGGGAAGAGACGGTAACCACAAATGCCCAGGGCGAAGGCGTGTTTACCTGCCAGGGCGGCAGCGTAAGCGTGTGGGTGATTGACGAAGAGTAACGATCAAACGCTGGGTGAAAAGATTCACTCAGCGTTTGCCATCACTGGCGAATTACGGTTTTAGCCCCACCGCTTTTTTCCTGGTCAGTGCATCGGCACATTCAGGGGTCGGTTTTTCGACGCGTTTTAGCGTCATCCCATCGTAATCAAGACGATCGCCTGTACGCGTTATACGATAGCTGTCGAGCTGCTGGGTGATGTTGTCGAGCACATCTTCACGAACGGAAAGTTTTCCCGGCACGGCGATGACCCGTTGCCACTGACGACAATCCAGCGTGTCCCCCTCAGGGGTCACAATTAAACTGGCAATCGCCTCCGGGCTCACCAGTTCACTTTGCGGCCCTTCAGACTGCCAGTACCCTGCCAGCCCTGGCGGTGCCGGGTGTTTGACGACACCTTCATAGTTTTCAAGTGGCACACAACCGCTTAAGAGCACTAATGCACCGATAACCCAACGTTTTTTCATCATTTTTCCTGCCTCCAGAACCCCAAAGAGTTTGGCATCAAAAACGCACCGTCACCAGTCTTTCGTGGCCGACAATCCCCCTTTTCGCATTGATTCTTTGACGTGCTCCGGGGTTAATCACCGCGCCACCGTGTATGATCCTCCCCCTCACGCGGTTATTGACTGCATAAATAGATCCTTCTGAGTTCAGAGGCTGACGTTATGTCCTGGCACCATTTTAAACAAACCTTCCTGATTAAGTTCTGGTCCCCTATTCCGGCCGTGATTGCGGCGGGCATTCTTTCCACCTACTACTTCGGCATTACCGGCACCTTCTGGGCCGTCACCGGCGAATTCACCCGCTGGGGTGGCCAGTTATTGCAACTGATGGGCATACATGCCGAAGAGTGGGGATACTTTAAGCTCATCCATCTCGAAGGCACGCCGCTGACGCGCATCGACGGCATGATGATAATCGGCATGTTCGGCGGCTGTTTTGCTGCGGCACTCTGGGCGAATAACGTGAAGCTGCGATTTCCACACAGCCGCAAACGCATTGCGCAGGCCATTGCGGGGGGCATCATTGCCGGTTTTGGCGCACGTCTGGCGATGGGCTGTAATCTGGCCGCCTTTTTCACCGGGATCCCACAATTTTCCCTCCACGCCTGGTTTTTTGCGATCGCCACCGCTATCGGCTCCTGGTTTGGCGCCCGCTTTACCTTGCTGCCCTTCTTTCGCATACCGGTGAAAATGCAGAAAGTCTCTGCGGCCTCACCGCTCACGCAAAATGCCGATCAGGCCCGTCGCCGCTTTCGCTTAGGGATGTTGATATTTGCGGGCATGCTGGGCTGGGCGCTGCTCACCGCCATGAATCAACCCAAACTGGGACTCGCTATGCTGTTTGGCGTGGGCTTCGGTTTGCTGATTGAGCGCGCACAGATTTGCTTTACTTCGGCTTTTCGTGACCTGTGGATCACCGGGCGCACGGTAATGGCGAAGGCCATCATCTTCGGTATGGCGGCCAGCGCAATTGGTATCTTTAGTTATGTTCAGCTCGGGGTGGAAGCCAAAATCATGTGGGCGGGTCCGAATGCGGTGCTGGGCGGCCTGCTGTTCGGCTTCGGCATTGTGCTGGCGGGCGGCTGCGAGACCGGTTGGATGTACCGCGCGGTTGAAGGACAGGTGCACTTCTGGTGGGTCGGTCTTGGCAACGTCATCGGGTCAACGTTACTGGCTTATTACTGGGATGGGCTGTCCCCGGTGCTCGCCACCAACTGGGATAAAATCAATCTCCTCAAATCATTCGGCCCACTCGGCGGGCTAGTGGTGACCTACGTTATGTTGGTCATCGCTCTGCTGCTGGTGATTGGCTGGGAAAAACATTTCTTTCGGCGTGCAGCGCCCGTGGCTGCTAAGGAGGCTGTATGAGTATTGTGCCTGATTATCGTCTGGATATGACCGGCGAGCCCTGCCCCTACCCGGCGGTAGCAACTCTCGAAGCCCTGCCTCAACTCAAAAAAGGGGAGATACTGGAAGTGGTAAGCGACTGTCCGCAGTCCATCAACAACATTCCGGTCGATGCGCGTAACCATGGCTATACGGTGCTGGACATCCAGCAGGATGGCCCGACCATTCGTTACCTGATTCAACGTTAACGCAAAAAAAAAGACGGCCCTGTTCAGGGCCGTCATCAAACAAACCTACACCTGCATGTTCATCACTTCCTGATACGCAGAAACCAGCTTATTGCGCACCTGGATGCCCATTTGCAGGGAAATGGATGATTTCTGTAGATCGGTCATCACGTCGTTCAACGCCACGCCCGGTTCACCGAGGGTGAATTTTTCAGCCTGCGTGCGCGCTGCGTTCTGCGTATCGCTGATTCGATCCAGCGCCGCGTGCAATTGCCCGGCGAAACTGACGGTCTGAACGCTGTCAGCATTGTCAATGCTTTGATTTTTAGCGATTCCTGCCGTAGCTTGCAGCTGGCTGACAACGCTTTCAATACCCTGAATTGCCATGGATTTTTCCCGGATGGTTTGATACCCGGACAATACTAACAGTTTGTCAATGCGATAATGCCGGTAAATAACGACAAAAAACCAGGTTATTTGAGGCATAGAAAATTCCGAATCATCAAATAATGGCACAGCCATGTTAATGGATAAATGTCGAGTTTGCCGACCCGGGAGTCTGTTTTGCTTCACTACTCAAATAACAACATCCACCCTGAGTTAAGAGGTGCACAATGAGTGCAACTTCAGCGACTGCGCCCCAGAATAAATCTCTGGAGTGGATCAACCGCTTACGTGCTAACCCCAAAATTCCATTAATGGTTGCGGGAGCTGCAGCCGTTGCCATCGTCGTTGCGATGGTGTTGTGGGCAAAAAGCCCTGATTACCGCACGCTTTACAGCAACCTGTCCGACCAGGACGGCGGTGCTATCGTTACCCAACTCACCCAGATGAACATCCCCTACCGCTTCGCTGAGAACGGTGGCGCACTTGAAGTTCCTGCCGATAAAGTGCATGAACTGCGCCTGCGCCTTGCGCAGCAGGGCTTGCCAAAAGGCGGCGCCGTTGGGTTTGAACTGCTCGATCAGGAAAAATTCGGCATTAGCCAGTTCAGCGAGCAGGTTAACTACCAGCGCGCGCTGGAAGGTGAGCTGGCCCGTACTATTGAAACGCTCGGCCCGGTTAAAGGGGCGCGCGTCCATCTTGCCATGCCAAAACCGTCGCTGTTTGTGCGTGAGCAAAAATCCCCTTCTGCCTCCGTGACCGTTAACCTGGCGCCGGGCCGCGCCATGGACGAAGGCCAAATCAGTGCCGTCGTACACCTGGTTTCCAGCGCCGTAGCGGGTCTCCCGCCGGGTAACGTGACCGTCGTCGACCAGACCGGTCGCCTGCTCACCCAGTCGAACACGGCCGGGCGCGACCTGAACGATGCCCAACTCAAATACGCAGCGGACGTTGAAGGCCGCGTTCAGCGTCGTATCGAAGCGATTCTGGGTCCGATTGTTGGCAACGGCAACATCCATGCCCAGGTGACCGCGCAGATTGATTTCGATAATAAAGAGCAGACCGAAGAGCAGTATCAGCCTAACGGCGATGCCTCTCAGGCGGTGCTGCGTTCACGTCAGACCAATGAAAGCGAGCAGATTGGTGGCCAGTATCCGGGTGGGGTTCCGGGTGCGTTGTCTAACCAGCCTGCGCCTGCAAACAGCGCGCCGATTACTACTCCGCCGGCTAACCAGAATCAACAGCAGAACGGCCAGCAGAATGCCAACGGTCAGCAGCAGACCACCTCGACCGCCAACACCGCCGGGCCGCGTAATACCACGCGTAATGAAACGGCTAACTACGAAGTCGATCGCACGATTCGTCACACCAAGATGAACGTGGGCGACATCCAGCGCCTCTCCGTTGCAGTGGTGGTGAACTACCGGACGCTGGCGGATGGTAAAACCGAAGCGCTGACGGCTGACCAGATCAAACAAATTGAAAACCTGACCCGCGAAGCCATGGGTTACTCAGAAAAACGTGGCGATACCCTCAACGTGGTGAACTCACCGTTCAACTCGACCGACGATGTGGGTGGTCAGCTGCCGTTCTGGCAACAGCAAGCGTTTATCGATCAGATGCTGGCTGCAGGTCGTTGGTTGCTGGTGCTTATCGTGGCCTGGCTGTTGTGGCGCAAAGCGGTACGTCCGCAGCTGGTGCGCCGCCAGGAAGAGGCGAAAGCGATTCAGGAAGAGCAGCGTGCCCGTGCTGAAATTGAAGAGTCGGTCGAAGTTCGCCTCAGCAAAGATGAGCAGCTTCAGCAGCGCCGCAGTAATCAGCGCATGACGGCAGAAGTCATGAGCCAGCGCATTCGTGAAATGTCTGATAACGATCCGCGCGTCGTGGCGCTGGTCATTCGCCAGTGGATGAGTACTGAACATGAGCAATAATACAGGCACCCTTAGCGGGACGGATAAAAGCGTCATCCTGTTGATGACCATTGGCGAAGACCGTGCGGCAGAGGTGTTCAAACACCTCTCCCAGCGCGAAGTGCAGCATCTCAGTACCGCCATGGCAAGCGTAAAGCAGATTTCCAACAAACAGTTGATGGATGTTTTGCAGGAGTTCGAGAACGAAGCGGAACAGTTCGCGGCGCTCAATATCAACGCCAACGACTATCTGCGCTCCGTGCTGGTCAAAGCGCTCGGCGAAGAGCGTGCCGCCAGCCTGCTGGAAGATATTCTCGAAACCCGCGACACCACCAGCGGGATCGAGACGCTTAACTTTATGGAGCCGCAGAGTGCCGCCGATGTTATTCGCGACGAGCACCCGCAGATTATCGCCACCATCCTTGTCCACCTCAAAAGGGGTCAGGCGGCCGATATTCTTGCCCTGTTTGATGAGCGTCTGCGTCACGATGTCATGCTGCGTATCGCCACCTTCGGCGGCGTACAGCCAGCCGCACTGGCAGAACTGACCGAAGTGCTGAACAACCTGCTCGACGGCCAGAACCTCAAGCGCAGCAAAATGGGCGGCGTGAGAACTGCGGCCGAAATTATCAACCTGATGAAAACCCAGCAGGAAGAAGCGGTCATTACCGCCGTGCGCGAATTCGACGGCGAGCTGGCGCAGAAAATCATCGACGAAATGTTCCTGTTCGAAAACCTGGTGGACGTGGACGACCGCAGTATCCAGCGCCTGCTGCAGGAAGTGGATTCCGAATCCCTGCTGGTTGCACTGAAAGGTGCCGAACCACCGTTGCGCGACAAGTTCCTGCGCAACATGTCGCAGCGTGCGGCAGACATCCTGCGCGACGACCTTGCCAACCGTGGCCCGGTGCGTCTGTCGCAGGTGGAAAACGAACAGAAAGCTATCCTGCTTATTGTTCGTCGTCTGGCAGAAACCGGCGAGATGGTGATTGGCAGCGGCGAGGATACCTATGTCTAACGAACTGCCGTGGAAGGTCTGGAAACCTGAAGACCTTGCCATCCCCGTCCCTGCCTTCGCTCCGGCCTTCGACGATAACGACGAGCCGGAAGAGGAAAATGTTGAGGACGAACTGTCTGCTGAGCAAAAACGCCAGCAGCAGTTAGCGCAGATCCAGATGCAGGCGCATGAGGCGGGCTACAATGCGGGCCTGGCCGAAGGTCGTCTGAAAGGCCAGGAACAGGGTTATCAGGAAGGTCTGGCGCAGGGTCAGGAAAGTGGCCTTAACCAGGCGCGTCAGCAGCAGGCGCCCCTGCACGCCCGGATGCAGCAACTGGTCAGCGAATTCCAGTACACCCTCGATGCACTGGACAGCGTCATTGCCTCTCGCCTGATGCAGATGGCCCTTGAAGCGGCCCGACAGGTGATTGGTCAGACGCCCTGCGTGGACAACACGGCACTCATTAAACAAATTCAACTGCTGCTTCAGCAGGAGCCGCTGTTTAGCGGCAAACCGCAACTGCGCGTCCACCCGGATGATTTGCAGCGCGTGGAAGAGATGCTCGGCGCGACGCTAAGCCTGCACGGCTGGCGTCTGCGCGGCGACCCGACCCTCCATCCTGGCGGCTGTAAAGTGTCTGCGGATGAAGGCGATCTTGATGCGAGCGTGGCGACACGCTGGCAAGAACTGTGCCGCCTGGCCGCACCTGGAGTGGTGTAATGACCACACGACTGAACCGTTGGCTGAACACGCTGGACACCTTTGAAACCCGGATGGCGCAACTGCCGTCCGTGCGTCGTTATGGTCGTCTCACCCGCGCAACCGGCCTGGTGCTTGAAGCCACCGGCCTGCAACTGCCGCTGGGCGCAACCTGCATCATTGAGCGCCATGACAAGGGCGAAATGAGCGAAGTCGAGAGCGAAGTCGTCGGATTCAACGGTCAGCGTCTGTTCCTGATGCCGCTTGAAGAAGTGGAAGGCATTCTGCCCGGTGCGCGCGTCTATGCGCGAAGCGCGTCGGCGGACGGTCTGCACAGCGGTAAGCAGCTGCCGCTCGGCCCCGCCTTGCTGGGCCGCGTACTGGACGGCGCGGGTAAGCCTCTTGATGGTCTCCCCTCCCCGGACACCACGGAAACCGGCGCGCTGATCACCCAGCCCGTTAACCCCCTCCAGCGTACCGCCATCGAACATGTACTGGATACCGGTGTGCGTTCGATCAACGCCTTGTTAACGGTCGGTCGCGGTCAGCGTATGGGCCTGTTCGCCGGTTCCGGCGTCGGAAAGAGCGTACTGTTGGGCATGATGGCGCGTTACACCGAAGCCGACGTGATTGTCGTCGGGCTGATTGGTGAACGTGGTCGTGAAGTGAAAGATTTTATCGAGAATATCCTCGGTGCCGATGGCCGTGCACGTTCGGTTGTCATTGCGGCCCCGGCGGATGTCTCTCCTTTATTGCGTATGCAGGGCGCTGCTTACGCCACGCGCATCGCGGAAGATTTTCGCGATCGCGGTCAGCACGTGTTGCTGATTATGGACTCCCTGACGCGTTACGCCATGGCCCAGCGTGAAATCGCGCTCGCCATCGGTGAGCCGCCAGCCACGAAAGGTTATCCCCCTTCTGTTTTCGCCAAACTGCCTGCGTTGGTTGAGCGTGCAGGCAACGGTGTGAGCGGTGGCGGTTCCGTTACCGCGTTCTACACGGTGCTGACCGAAGGTGATGACCAACAGGATCCTATTGCTGACTCAGCGCGCGCCATCCTCGACGGACACATCGTATTATCTCGCCGTCTGGCGGAAGCCGGTCACTATCCGGCCATTGATATTGAAGCGTCTATCAGTCGTGCGATGACCGCGTTGATTACGGAAAAACATTACGCACGCGTCAGAAATTTCAAACAGTTGTTGTCGAGCTTCCAACGTAACCGCGACCTGGTCAGCGTGGGAGCCTATGCCCGTGGCAGCGATCCAATGCTGGATAAAGCCATCGCCCTGTGGCCGCAACTGGAAGCGTTTTTGCAGCAAGGTATTTTCGAACGTGCGGGATGGGAAGATTCTATGCAAGCCCTTGAGCTTATCTTCCCGACGGTCTAATGCACCTGGAGAGCGACGATCATGACGCAAAATAGCGCGTTAACGACGCTAAAGGATCTGGCAGAAAAAGAAGTTGAAGATGCGGCACTGAAGCTTGGAGAGATGCGCCGCGGCTGTCAACAGGCGGAAGAGCAACTCAAGATGCTGATGGACTACCAGCATGAGTACCGCAATAACCTGAATAATGATATGAGTCAGGGGATTGACGCCCAGCGCTGGCAGAACTACCAGCAGTTTATTTTGACGCTGGAAAAAGCCATTGAACAACACCGCCAACAGCTGGCGCAGTGGTCCCAAAAAGTGGACAGCGCACTGGGCTGCTGGCGGGAGAAAAAGCAGCGCCTGCAGGCATGGCAAACATTGCAGGACAGACAGGCGGCCGCTCTGCTTCAGGCCGAAAACCGCCTTGACCAAAAGAAAATGGACGAATTTGCCCAGCGCGCTTCACAGAGGAAATTTGAATGATCACCCTGCAAAAATTGCTCGCCACGGATGTGGATGCGACCAGTGGCGGCCTGAGCGGTAAAGCCGGCGGCGACACGGCACAAGATTTTCTTGCCCTTCTGGCCGGTGCGCTCGGCGGCAACGCCACCCTGGGTGACGATGCTGATGCTGGCCTGTCACTGGCTGGCCTGCAAACCGCCGCTGGGAAATCGGCGAAGAACCTGCGTGCGCTCGCTGCAGACGCCGGCGAGACGCCGGCACAGAAACTTGCCGACCTGCTGGCGCGCCAGGCGTCCGACAAGGCAACGCTTTCCGCTGATGAAACGACGCAAGTGCAAAATCTGTTGTCCGGGCTGACCCCCACCGCCAAAAGTGATGTGCTGGCAGCGCTGACTAAAGGCAGTAAAGCCAGTGACGACAGTAAAACAGATTTAAGCGATGAAGAGCTCTCCAGCCTCAGTGCGCTGATGGCGATGCTGCCGCATCAACAAACGGCACAGCTGGCGCCAAAAGCCGCTACCGGCGCATCGTCTGTTGAGGTTACCGCGTCGACCACCCGGACCCTGGGCGCAACGCCACTGACCGGCAAATCCACGGACGCTGCGGCCCTTTCCGCGCAGGCAAAATCAGACAGCGCACTGCCGCAGCCTACGGTCGCTACCGGCGATGACAGCTTCCAGGCCGCTGCTGCCCTGGCGGTGAAAAAGGATGCGGATAACGCGAACCTGACCGTGAACACCACCGCAAGCCTTGCGCCGGTCGTCAGCCACGCATCATCGGCTCAGGCCAGCGCACCCGTTTCTGCCGCCGTGCTCAGCGCGCCCCTGGGCAGCAACGAGTGGCAGCAGACCCTGAGTCAGCACGTCACCCTGTTTACGCGTCAGGGACAGCAGAACGCACAGCTGCATCTGCACCCTGAAGAGCTGGGTCAGATTCAGATCTCCCTCAAAATTGACGACAACAATATGGCGCAGTTGCAGATGATGTCTCCGCACAGCCATGTGCGCCAGGCACTGGAAGCGGCGCTGCCCACGCTGCGTACCTCTCTGGCTGAGAGTGGTATTCAACTGGGCCAGAGCAACATCAGCAGTGAAAGTTTCGCCGGCCAGCAGCAGTCGTTCTCCGGACAGCAACAGTCATCTCGTTCAGGTAGCAGTGAGCGTTTTGTTACGGAAGATGATGAACCGCTGATAACCTCAACAAGCCTGCAATCCGCGGCTCGGGGCAACAGTGCGGTTGATATCTTTGCCTAAACGCCAGAGGTAGCATGATTATCCCCGTCTTTTCCGCGCTTTGACGTGAACAGGACACGGGATAATCAGCCTATTAGCAGTACCTAACAGGAAGCACGCATCAGATGACTGACACCGCTATAACCAAAAAACGTAAGCGTTCAATCTGGATCCCGCTGTTGGTGTTAATCACCCTTGCTGCATGTGCCACGGCGGGCTATAGCTATTGGCGTATGCAAGCGCACCCGGATACGGATGCCAAAGCGGAAGCCGAAGCGCCACCGCCGCCACCTGCACCGGTCTTTTTCGCTCTGGATACTTTTACGGTCAATCTGGGCGATGCGGATCGCGTGTTGTACATCGGTATTACGCTGCGTCTGAAAGATGACCTGACGCGGGCAAGACTGAGCGAGTATCTGCCGGAAGTCCGCAGCCGTTTACTGCTGCTCTTCTCCCGTCAGGACGCCTCGCAGCTTGCAACCGATGAAGGGAAACAAAAACTTGCAGCCTCGATCAAAGAAGCGCTCGCATCACCGTTAGTGCCCGGCCAGCCGAAGCAGGAAGTCACTGACGTTCTTTATACAGCTTTCATTTTGCGGTAAAGACATGGGCGATAGCATTCTTTCTCAGGCCGAAATCGATGCGCTGCTCAATGGAGACAGCGATAAGAGTGATGATCCAAAACCGGGTGTGGGTGGCGACAGTAATATTCGCCCCTATGATCCCAATACCCAGCGCCGCGTGGTTCGTGAACGTCTGCAGGCGCTGGAGATCATCAACGAACGTTTCGCGCGCCAGTTCCGTATGGGGCTGTTTAACCTGTTGCGTCGTAGCCCGGACATTACCGTCGGCGCCATTCGCATTCAGCCCTATCATGAATTTGCGCGTAATTTACCCGTTCCCACGAACCTGAACTTGATCCACCTGAAACCCCTGCGCGGTACGGGACTGTTTGTTTTCTCCCCGAGCCTGGTGTTTATTGCCGTGGATAACCTGTTTGGCGGCGATGGCCGTTTTCCGACCAAGGTTGAAGGCCGCGAGTTCACCCATACTGAACAGCGCGTCATTAATCGCATGCTCAAGCTGGCGCTGGAAGGCTACAGCGATGCATGGAAAGCGATTCACCCGCTGGATGTGGAGTACGTCCGTTCAGAGATGCAGGTCAAGTTCACCAATATCACCACGTCTCCGAACGACATCGTGGTGAATACGCCGTTCCATGTGGAAATCGGCAACCTGACCGGTGAATTTAATATTTGTCTGCCTTTCAGCATGATAGAACCGCTGCGCGAAGTGCTGGTCAACCCGCCACTGGAAAACTCCCGTTCTGAAGATCAGAACTGGCGCGATAACCTGGTGCGTCAGGTGCAGCACTCCGAACTGGAGCTGATTGCTAATTTCGCCGATATTTCCCTGCGCCTGTCGCAGATACTTAAGCTCAAGCCCGGCGATGTGTTGCCGATCGACAAACCCGATCGCATCATTGCGCATGTGGACGGAGTGCCGGTACTCACCAGCCAGTATGGCACGCTTAATGGTCAGTACGCCCTGCGTGTCGAGCACTTGATAAACCCGATTTTGAATTCGCTGAATGAGGAACAGCCCAAATGAGTGATATGAACAATCCGTCCGATGACAACGGCAGTGCGATGGACGATCTGTGGGCTGATGCGTTAAACGAACAAAAAACCACCACCAGCGGTGCGAAAAGCCCGGTCGATGCGGTATTCCAGCAGCTCGGCGGTGGCGATGTCAGCGGCAGTTTGCAGGATATCGATTTGATCATGGATATCCCGGTCAAACTGACGGTAGAACTGGGTCGCACTCGTATGACGATTAAAGAGTTGCTGCGTCTGACCCAGGGTTCCGTTGTTGCTCTTGATGGCCTGGCGGGTGAGCCGTTGGACATTTTGATCAACGGTTATCTTATCGCGCAGGGTGAGGTTGTGGTCGTCGCCGACAAATACGGCGTACGTATTACCGATATCATCACCCCGACCGAACGTATGCGTCGTCTGAGCCGCTAAGCCCTGATATGAAAACCCAGGCCACGGTAAGCCAACCGTCTGCCGTTCCCGGTTCGCCACTGCTTCAAGTCAGTGGCGCACTGGTACTGATTATTGCCCTGATTCTTGCCGCCGCCTGGATTGCAAAACGCACCGGCTTTGCAGGTAAGAACGCTGGCGCACGCGGACTTAAGGTGAGCGCCACCACCTCTGTTGGCCCACGTGAACGCGTGGTGATTGTCGATGTGGATGATGCGCGCCTGGTACTGGGCGTCACGCCGGGGCAAATCAATCTGTTGCATAAGTTACCCCCTGCGCCTGTCGATCCCGATAAGGTGACCGAGAAGACCCCGGATTTCCAGTCCGTGATGAAGAATTTGCTCAAGCGTTCCGGGAGATCCTGATGCGCCGTTTGTTACCTTTTGCGCTGGCCGGATTATGGCTTGCTGCACCTGCCGCATTTGCTCAGCTCCCGGGCCTGGTCAGTCAACCACTCGCGGGCGGAGGCCAGACCTGGTCTTTGCCGGTGCAGACGCTGGTCTTTATTACCTCGCTGACCTTCCTGCCTGCCATTCTGCTGATGATGACCAGTTTCACCCGCATTATCATCGTGTTTGGTTTGCTGCGAAATGCGTTAGGTACGCCGTCCGCACCGCCAAACCAGGTGCTGCTCGGACTGGCGTTGTTTCTGACCTTTTTTATTATGTCCCCGGTCATCGATAAAATTTACACCGAGGCCTATGAGCCGTTTACCGAAAGCAAGATTTCGGTCGATGTGGCGCTGGAACGCGGGGCTCAACCGCTGCGTGAATTCATGATGCGCCAGACGCGTGAAGCCGACCTGGCGCTGTTTGCCCGACTGGCGAACAGCCCACCGATTCAGGGGCCTGAAGCCGTGCCTATGCGCATACTGTTACCAGCTTACGTCACCAGTGAACTGAAAACGGCGTTCCAGATAGGGTTTACGATTTTCATTCCGTTCCTGATTATTGATCTGGTGATTGCCAGCGTGCTGATGGCGCTGGGGATGATGATGGTGCCGCCGGCAACCATTGCCCTTCCCTTCAAACTGATGCTGTTTGTGCTGGTCGACGGATGGCAGCTGCTGGTCGGTTCGCTGGCCCAAAGCTTTTACAGTTAGGAGTGAACAATGACACCTGAATCGGTGATGATGATGGGCACCGAGGCCATGAAAGTGGCCCTCGCGCTCGCTGCCCCACTCCTGCTCATTGCATTGGTTACCGGTCTTATCATCAGTATCCTGCAGGCTGCGACGCAGATTAACGAAATGACCCTGTCGTTCATCCCGAAAATCATCGCGGTTTTCGTTGCGATTATTGTCGCTGGCCCGTGGATGCTCAATCTGCTGCTGGATTATATGCGCTCGTTGTTCACCAACCTGCCCTATATCATCGGATAAGCGACGATGTTGCAGGTCTCCAGCGATCAATGGCTTGCCTGGCTGAGCATGTATTTTTGGCCCTTTATCCGCATTATGGCGCTGATCATGACCGCGCCTATTCTCAGTGAGCGTAGCATTCCAAAGCGGGTAAAAGTGGGGCTGGGACTGATGATTACCTTTATCGTCGCCCCTACGCTGCCTGCCAACGATACCACTATCTTTTCTGCAAGCGCCGTGTGGATGATATTTCAGCAGCTGCTTATCGGTATTGCGCTGGGCTTTACGATGCAGTTTGCTTTTGCCGCTATACGTACAGCGGGTGAGCTGATTGGCTTGTCTATGGGGCTGTCGTTTGCCACCTTTGTTGACCCCACAAACCACCTTAATATGCCCGTTCTGGCGCGTCTGGTGGATATGTTAGTGTTATTACTGTTTATGACCTTTAACGGTCATCTGTGGCTGATTTCGATGCTGGTGGATACCTTCCATACGCTCCCGATTGGCGGCGATCCGATTAACAGCAATGCCTTTTTGGCATTAACGCGCGCGGCAGGGATGATTTTCCTCAATGGTCTTATGCTCGCGCTGCCGGTGATTACCCTTCTTCTCACCGCTAACCTTGCGCTGGGATTACTCAATCGAATGGCACCCCAGCTGTCGGTTTTCGTCATCGGTTTTCCCATCACTTTGAGCGTCGGCATGTTGTTAATGATGCTCATGATGCCGCTGATTGCACCTTTTGCTGAGCGTTTATTTGGCGAAATATTCAATCTCTTAGCAGATATTATCAGTGAGCTGCCACGAAATAATATTCCATAAACATCGAGGGGTCTTCTTGAGGATAATCCTAAAATGAAATTCCGTTAATACCCTCCACGATATACCCAGCGCGGTTTAATTGTTTTTATCACTCTCACATAACATAAGATTTACTTTACTTTGAGATGATTCCTGGCAAATTATACGTAACTTTACGGGATAGTGGTTTCGCCTGAGGTCTACATCCTGCTCATTGTTATTACTTTTTTGTCTGGTGGTTCAGAGACCTCTGGCGAGGGTGAATTATCGTTATGCATTGAGTGAGGGTATGCCATGTCAACGATTATCATGGATATATGCAGTTATACCCGCCTGGGACTAACGGGTTATCTGGCGAGTCGGGGGGTTAAAAAGCGAGAAATCAACGACGTAACGACCGTTGAAGAACTCGAATCAGTTTGTGCAACGCTACAGCCATCGGTGGTGTTTATTAATGAGGACTGCTTCATTCATGACCCTGTAAGCAGCCAACACATTAAAGAAATCATTAATCAGCATCCTCGTACTTTATTTATCGTTTTTATGGCAATAGCAAACATCCACTTTGATGAATATCTGTTAGTCAGAAAAAACTTATTGATAAGTTCTAAATCTATTAAGCCTGAGTCGCTGGATGTTTTCCTGGCGGATTATCTCAGTAAAGAAAAGAAGAACATCGGCCTTGGCAATTTACCCACGCTATCATTAAGCCGCACTGAATCAAGTATGCTTAAAATGTGGATGTCAGGTCAGGACACGATACAAATCTCAGACCAGATGAATATTAAAGCTAAAACGGTATCATCACATAAGGGAAATATTAAAAGAAAAATTAAAACGCATAATAAGCAAGTGATCTATCACGTGGTACGCCTGACTGATAATGTAACCAGCGGTATTTTTGTGAACATGCGTTAACGTTAACGCTTCACCCTCCTGTTCAGGAGGGCGAAAAAACTATTCGACCTTTTCAACAAAAACCCCGTCCGGGTGGTCTTTCTCATTGAAGAACCAAATTCCGAGCGGGTAATCATCAAGCGAAACCAGATACATGGTTCCTTCACTGAACTCTTCTATTGCCAGCACCATACCAGGGCGGCGTGGACCACCGTCCGTTTTGACCGTGACACGATCATTAACCTTCATACACATCCTCCTGTCGCATTTGTGCCAGTGTAGAACAATTCTCATTATCTGGCAGCGTCAACGCGTTCAGCTGTCGATTTTTTCTACCGACTATACTTAACGCTGGCCTGGTCATTGAGGTAAAGGTGATGAAGACAGCCAAAGAGTTCAGCGATACCGCAAAACGTGACGTCAATGTCGATGTGGATGCCCTGCTGGCTGCAATTAATGAAGTTAGCGAGAGCCGTATCCAACGGGTAGAAGACGATGAGGGACAACGCGTCAGCGTCGATGGGCGGGAATATCACACCTGGCGTGAGCTGGCAGAAGCCTTCGAGCTTGATGTTCATGACTTCAGCATCAGTGAGATAAATCGCTGACAGAAAAAATCCCGGTCATGGAATGACCGGGATGAAGCTTGCTTTCGCAAGAAGCACTTAAAAATTCGTTACATCAGGGAATCTGATGTAGCCCGCACTGTATCTGCAAACATTTTGCATGACAAGGATATATTGGCGGGCACAATAGTTAGTTTTGAAATATTTTTCAGGCACATAATTACGCAACCCAATACTGGCGCGCCCCTTACCCGTTTCCTTGTTATCGCGTGCGTCACTTCATCGTGCTTAATTGAGATTTGTCTTAGCAATGAATGCCAGGCCAATAACAAATACAGGAGTTTTTATGCCCACACTGAATGATGCGCTGCTGGTCTTTTCTGATATCGATGGCACGCTCATGGACAGCCATACCGGTGAATGGCAGGCTGCCGCCCCATGGCTTGCACGCCTGCGCGAGCACGCTATCCCTCTAATCCTTTGCAGCAGTAAAACAGCGGCTGAGATGCTGGCTATCCAGCGAATTCTGGGGGTAGAGGGACTGCCTTTTATTGCCGAAAACGGGGCGGTGATTCAACTTGATGTTAACTGGCAGGACAGCGCCGGTTATCCGCGCATTATCCAGGGATCGTCCCACGACGAGATTTTCAGCGTGCTCGAACAGCTGCGCCAACGGGACGGCTATAAATTTACGGCTTTTAGCGAACTTGATGAACATGTACTTGCCGACGTTACCGGTCTTCCCCCTGCTCAGGCGAGCCTGGCACGCCTTCAGGAGGCTTCAGAAACGATTATCTGGCGTGACAGTGATGAACGGATGGCAGCCTTCAACACGGCGCTGGCAAGCCTTGGGTTACGTTTCGTGCAAGGGGCACGATTCTGGCACGTGCTGGATGAACGTGCCGGCAAAGATCAGGCAGTGAACTGGTTGACGCGCCAGTATCATCATCATGACAACAAAACCTTTATCACGCTTGGGCTGGGTGATGGCCCCAACGACGCGCCGCTACTGGACAATGTTGATTTTGCTATCGTGGTGAAGGGGCTTAACCGTCAGGGGATCTCACTACGTGATGACAGCCCCACGCGGGTTTTTCACACCACGCGTGAGGGTGCGGAAGGCTGGCGCGAGGGGTTGGATCATATGCTTGATTCAGGTTCCTCTTCATCCTGAGCACAAATCTGATTTCGCCCTGCTCGTTTAGCCCGATATAACCGGCTGTCTGCAACGGATTGCAGATGCTGGAAATCGTAACTGCCGGTCTCTTGAGCGCTGCTTACGCCCAGCGAGCCGCTGATGCGGATGGTCTGGTTTTTCAGTACCAGAATCTCTTTGCCACCGATGCGGGCGCGAATGCGCTCAGCAACCTGTGCCGCTTCCACCAGCGTGCGTCCGGGTAGCAGGACGCAAAACTCCTCGCCCCCGACGCGCCCGGCAATATCCGGCTCCCGTATCGAGTTACCAATCAGGCGTGCAGCATGCGACAGCACTAAATCCCCCGCCTGATGACCATATTTATCATTGATACGCTTAAAGTGATCGAGATCGATCTGGATGACCGAGAAAGGCAACTGCTGGAGATGACATTCAGCGGAGAGGGCTTTTGCTCGTTCAAAGAGGGCGCCACGATTGGGCAATCGGGTGAGTGGATCGTACCACGCCTGCCACTTTAAGGTGTGCTGGAGGCGGTACATGTTATTGACCATCCTGCGGATAACGCCCCATGCGATCAGTACCATGCAGGTGAACAACACCCATAACAGCGCTAAAGCAACGCTGATGTTCCCGAAATCCCCGTGTAACCCTTCCTGTAATGTGTGGACGCGCAGCATCACCCCATCGAAATGTCTCAGCTTTTCCCAACTGACGAAACGGGTGCCCATGCGCATCCAGCCAGCCATCTCTTGCGCGATTGCCTGATTGAGTTGGCGGCGTTCTGCTGGTGTGAAAGCCTGCGTGCGATCTTCACTGGTCACCATGGTACTGGCCAGTAATGACCACTTGCTGTCATAAAGCTGGTATTCACCATCGGTCTCAGACTGTCGCGCTTCAATCAAAATTTGACGCAGCGAGGAAATGGAGAAGCTCATCGCCAGCACGCCATACCAATTATCCTGATAATCAAGCGGCACGCTGGCGGTGACGACAGCGTCACTGTCTGCGGGTTTATGTGCCTGATCGGTAAACCAGCGCACCCCACGCTGCGGGTTATCCCGTTCGCGTTGCTGAAGGAACCACGCACGGGTCAACAACTGATAATAATCCCTGACAATATGGTCTTGCTGCTCAATCGGATGGGTTGAAATATAAAATCCGGCGCGTGAGACATACCACGACTGACGCGGACGCATAACGGCAGTGGAGGCCAGTCGAAGGAGATAGCCCAGTTCAAGCGCCGCGGTGAGTTCGTTATGCAAGAGGTCATTATCCCGGCTGAGCAGCCGGGTCTGTCCGACAAAATAGTCAGACACGCCATACAGCGGAAGAGTACGCCGATTATCCAGTGCTATTTGCCAGGCAGGCAAGGCGCGCTGATGTTCAAACTGCCCCTGCACCTTGTGCAAAACTTCAAAGGCCAGCGGCGTTTGCAGCGCCCCCTGCATGCCATTGCGGAAAAAAAGTAAACGATCAACACCCACCTGTAACTGCCTGTCCAGCACATTACTGACGTTATCCAGTGCGTTGCGTTGGTTCGCGATATAGGCATCCCGAAGAACCGCCACTTCACGCCAGGTCAGTACGGTTGAGCACACCATAACGATAATAAAGCAGAGATTAACCACCCCGCTGGGGTCGAACCATTTTTTTACCTTATCCAGCCGCAATGGGCTTTTTACGACGTTGTCCTGTCGCACGGTGACTCCCTGAATAAATGAAATAATCGATCACGGTGGCCGGACGAAATGTGAATACAAATGAAAACGCCCGGGCATGCCGGGCGCTTATATGGCTATGCCTCTTCGTAAGCATGACACCGGTTTCCGGGAACTAACTCTTCCTCCCGAAAGGCTTCACGCTTGACGCCATAACCGTCATACCAGCGACATTCCACCATGCCACTGGCATACCCGGTCACAATCATGCAGGGACCGCCGCTTTTCACTTTAACTTCATCACTGACCAAAAAGACCATTATTGCCTCCGGTATCAGGGTGAACCGTTTTCACCTTAGACGAAATTGAGGTGCTTTGCGTAACCGCGCTCCCCTTTTACGCTTTCTCTCCCCGCAACCGCGACACCGCCTTCACCAGCAGCAGCGCAACGGCACCCACAATAAGCCCCACAACAAGGTTGGCCAGCATTGGCACAACGCCTTGCACGATAGCGGAGTCACTGTCGGCAACGGTCTCGATGGCATGATGCAATGGGGGAATACCGTGCGTCACGATACCGCCACCGACCAGGAACATCGCTAACGTACCGACCACCGTGAGCACTTTCATCAACCAGGGGGCGACAATTAACAACCCTTTGCCTACGAATTGGGCAAGCGCGGAGGATTTCTCCACCAGCCAGTAGCCCATGTCATCAAGTTTAACGATGACCCCTACCAGCCCATAAACGCCGATGGTGACCAGCACGGCGATCCCTGAAAGGATTAACACCTGGTTGAGTAAGGGGGCCTCGGCAACAATACCCAGTGTAATCGCCACAATTTCTGCCGAAAGAATAAAATCGGTGCGAATAGCCCCTTTGACCTTCTCCCGCTCAAAGGTTTTGGGATCCTGAGCGGCCATGGCCTGAAGACGTTGCTGACGCACTTCCGGGCTCTCCGGGTGTTTACGGGCATGCAGCGTGTGCAGCACCTTCTCTAACCCCTCGAAACATAAAAACGCGCCCCCTATCATCAGTAATGGGGTGACTGCCCAGGGAATAAACGCACTGATCAGTAACGCCAGGGGCACCAGAATCACTTTATTGAGCAGCGACCCTTTCGCCACGCTCCAGACCACGGGCAATTCGCGGTTTGCCCGCACGCCGGTGACCTGCTGCGCATTCAGCGACAAATCATCACCCAGTACACCCGCCGTTTTTTTCGCGGCCAGTTTGCCCATGACCGAGATGTCATCCAGAAGCGTTGCGATGTCATCCAGGAGGGTTAGTAAGCTACTTCCTGCCAAAATATCCTTCCTTATTAAAAGCCGTTATTTTCGTTAAACACGCTAAGTATGATGTAAAAAAACAGAGACGAAAATCGCTTAAGCAATAGCAACAGAAATTTAACAGTTAAAGCACAATTAACTGCTCGCCAGGCTGATAGTTTTGGCGTTAACTATATGCTTCCTTTTTATTTTGCTGCGAGGGAGTATGCGTTTCAGGCACGTTTTACCGCTTTTAGGTGCGCTTTTTGCGCTTTATATCATCTGGGGTTCCACTTACTTCGTCATTCGCATTGGCGTACAGAGCTGGCCACCTTTTTTGATGGCAGGCACCCGTTTTTTGTCAGCCGGGCTTCTGTTAACCGCCTTTTTGCTGATCACCGGGCATAAACTTCCCCCTCTGCGCCCGATGCTTAACGCCGCGCTGATTGGCGTACTCCTTTTAGCGGTTGGCAATGGTTTTGTCACCGTCGCCGAACATCAGGATGTTCCCTCTGGTATCGCCGCCGTGGTGGTCGCAACGGTGCCCTTGTTTACGCTCTGCTTTAGTCATTTTTTTGGGATTAAAACCCGTAAGCTCGAATGGCTGGGCATCGCTATTGGCCTTGCCGGCATTATCCTGCTCAATAGCGGCGGCAATCTTAGCGGTAACCCCTGGGGCGCGCTGATGATTCTCATCGGTTCAATGAGCTGGGCCTTTGGCTCCGTCTACGGTTCACGCATCGAATTACCCAGCGGTATGATGGCCGGGGCCATTGAGATGCTCGCCGCCGGTCTGGTGCTCATGTTAGCTTCGCTGCTCTCCGGCGAACGCCTGACGGCAATGCCGACGACCGAGGGATTTTTGGCCGTAGGCTATCTGGCTCTGTTTGGCTCCATTATCGCCATTAATGCCTATATGTATCTCATTCGCAACGTCAGCCCGGCGGTGGCGACCAGCTACGCTTACGTTAATCCGGTGGTGGCCGTGTTACTGGGTACCGGTTTCGGCGGTGAATATCTCTCATCAACCGAGTGGGTAGCGCTGGGCATAATTATTATGGCCGTCGTGCTGGTGACCCTCGGAAAATATCTCTTCCCTGCGCGTCCTGTTGTTACGCCGTGCGACGTGAAGAAATAAGCGTCCGTTATTGAATTCCCCGGGTGTCGATCTGCGCGGTGTCTCCTCCCCCGCAGATCCACTCTTCCAGACGCTCTGACAGCGCCTGGGCTGACAGTTTTAGCCGACCGCGTAACGCACATTCCCAGACCACCATGACCCGCCACCCTTGTTCACGAAGCAGCGTAATGTCGCGCTTATCACGCTCAACATTTTTCCCAATTTTCTCAAGCCAGAAATCCGTGCGCGTCGCCGGAACCTTAAACAGATAGCAGTCATGATGATGCCAAAAACAGCCATGCGTAAAAATGACGCACTGATAGTCGTCCAGCACAAAATCGGGGCGTCCTGCCAGCTCTGCCGCCTGCACACGATAAGCCAGCCCCAGCTCGTCAAGTAACGTTGCCAGCCGCTTCTCAATGGCCGTATCACGGGTCGCAATCGCGCGCATATTTTTACTGCGTGTCGCTTTATCATGAACATCTGCCATCAGATACCCCGTCAGGGTTTAGTCAGGTTGTGGCTGATGAAACCGCGTGAGAACGCTGTCATCAATGCCATAGAAGTCGCCTCGCAGCTCAGCGGCCAGTTTCGCCATAAACTGCATCAGATATGCTGCATTATGGTGGGCCAGTTCACGCCCTTTTTCTGTCTGCATCGTGTGCGGCAGCGAAAGCAGCTTGGTGCGAAAATGGTCAAGCGCATACTGTTTATCGTTCAGAACACGTCGTTCTGCAAAGGGATCGTTGCCATCGAATAAGGGCGTACCGAGTGCGCCGGCCACTGCAAAGACGCGCGCAAGCCCTATCGCACCCAGCGCCTCAAGGCGATCGGCATCCTGCACTATTTTGGCCTCCAGCGTTTGCGGCGCAATGCCTGCGCTGAAGCTGTGCGCCTCAATGGCATGCATCACCCCGGCGTAACATTCACGTGGGAAATCAGGGAAATCGGTCTCCAGAATGTCACGCGCCTTACGTGCCGCCATCTGCGACGCCTGATGGCGTTGCGGGTGATTTTTGGGCAGGCTCACAATGTCGTGAAAGTAACAGGCTGCAAGAACGATTCGTTCATCTACGGATTCCCCTGCAAATAAATGCTGTGCCGTTTGCCATACCCGGCGAAAATGTGTCACATCGTGCGCGGCATCAGCGTGCGTATAATATTGATGTAGCCAGGCGTCAAAACGCGGCTGCCAGTGCGTTATGGTCATTATCTGTCCGTTTTATCAGCGTCTTCACCCTCTCTTTTTCTGCTAACGCTGCGGCGGGTGAAACAACCTGAGCGCGATCCTCCACGAAATTAATATTTTAATGAATAATTAACGCCAATGCATTTAAAGAATGAATTATTTAATCTTTATTCAGACGCTTGTATTTTTCCAGCCACTTGTGACATTATTAAAAAGCTCACTGCATAGAGTAGCTTCTGATTTATTCATTCTCTTCTTATCCTTTCTCTGGAACGCCCGAACTTAGCTTCGGGCTTTTTTTGCTCATGCATCATCTCCACAAATAATTAACCAAGAAATATTCATCAGAGATATTTTATATATTTATCCAAGACTGAAACCACAAACCATCACCCTCATAACTGATAAATCAATCACCATAATAATAGACACAACACCATGAATTCATTAAATAAATATCAAACCGATTTGAAACATTTTGCAATATTTAAACCCATTTGGTTACATCTTTGTCGTAAATTTAAATGAACTTCATAGAATAGTATCAACGTGTAATTTCGGATGAAGTTACGTGCATTCAAATAAATTATGATCTCAAGGGAATAGATTATGAAAAGAAAAGTACTGGCGATTTTAGTTCCTGCTTTATTAGTTGCAGGCGCAGCAAATGCAGCAGAAATTTATAATAAAAATGGCAACAAAGTTGATTTTTACGGCAAAGTCGTTGGTGAAAGAGTCTGGACCAACACCGATAACAGCAATAGCGAAAATGCTGATACGTCTTACGCCCGTATCGGTATTAAAGGTGAAACCCAGATCAATTCCGAACTCACTGGCTTCGGTCAGTGGGAATACAACATGAAGGCCAATACCCCAGAAGGCACCCAGGATGAAAGCACGCGTCTGGCGTTTGCGGGCTTGAAATTTGGTCAGTTTGGTTCCTTTGATTATGGTCGCAATTACGGTGTAGCTTATGACGTCGCGGCCTACACCGATATGCTGGTCGAATGGGGCGGTGACTCGTGGGCGGCAGCCGACAACTTTATGAACGGTCGTACCAACGGCGTTGCCACCTACCGCGTGACCGATTTCTTCGGCGAAGTTGAAGGGCTGAACCTGGCGCTGCAGTATCAGGGTAAAAATGATAGCGATCATAGCGTTACCCAGCAGAATGGCGACGGTTACGCAATGTCTGCTTCTTACGAATATGAAGGTTTTGGCGTTGCCGCAACTTACGGCAAATCGGATCGTACCGACGAGCAGTCCTTTGACCGTAAAGGCGACAATGCTGAAGTCTGGTCAATCGCCGCGAAATATGATGCGAACAATATCTATGCAGCGATGATGTACGGCGAAACCCGTAACATGACCGTTGAAGCTGACGATCAGTTCGCCAACAAAACACAAAACTTCGAAGCGGTTGTTCAGTACCAGTTTGACTTCGGCCTGCGTCCTTCACTCGGCTATGTTTACTCTAAAGGCGATGACCTGAGCCGTCGCGGTAAATTCAAAGGCGGTGATGCCTCTCGCGTCAACTACATTGAAGTGGGCACCTGGTACTACTTCAATAAAAACATGAACGTTTACGCGGCGTATCAGTTCAATCTGCTGGATGACACTCACTACGTTAAAGAAACCGGCACCAATAAAGATGACCAGTTCGCGCTGGGTATCGTTTACCAGTTCTAAAAAGGGTTCTTCTGATTCAAGCCCGCAAACTGCGGGCTTTTTTATGGCTTTATCTGCCCCACCCCCACGCAACGTCCATCCTTACGCAATCGTCTTGCTGCGCTTTCTGACACCACCGGTGCTTTGATCCCGTATTAACAAACAGAGACTGGCTACAAAATGAGAAAAGTGATTCACTACAAGGCGGATAAAAGCGTAGATTGCGTTACGTTTATGAGATGTGTGCACATGACAGATTTATCCATGATGTGTAACATTCGGGACGTGAAAACGAGGGATTTCCGAAAAGAAATCAACAAGAAGTGGCGGAGAGAGGGGGATTTGAACCCCCGGTAGAGTTGCCCCTACTCTAGTTTTCGAGACTAGTCCGTTCAGCCGCTCCGGCATCTCTCCGTTTAGATGGTTGCCATCATGCCAGGTTATTTGGCATTTTAACAGACCCTGTCCCACGAAATGGGTTCAAGTGGCGAGTTTGCGAGCGAAGCGATGATAAAGTGGCCCTGGAAAACAAAAGATATCTCCCATGACGCTGAATTCCCATGGGAAGCTGCGCTAAATATTCCTGTTTTAGCGAGCCTTTCATCAGAAGAACAAGCAAAGCTGGTACAGCTGGCTGACCGATTTTTGCAACAAAAACGGCTGGTGGCTTTGCAAGGATTTGAACTCGACGCCCTGAAAAGTGCGCGCATCGGGTTAATTTTTTGCCTTCCTGTTCTGCAACTGGGTCTTGAGTGGCTGGACGGTTTTCACGAAGTCCTGATTTATCCTGCTCCCTTTGTCGTGGATGATGAATGGGAAGACGATATCGGTCTCGTCCATAGTCAACGGATGGTGCAATCAGGTCAGAGCTGGCAGCAAGGCCCGGTGGTGCTCAACTGGCTCGATATTCAGGATTCCTTCGATGCCTCAGGATTCAACCTGATCATCCATGAGGTTGCGCATAAGCTTGACGCCCGCAATGGCGATCGCGCCAACGGTATTCCTTTCATTGCTCTGCGCGATGTTGCGGGATGGGAACACGATCTGCATGCGGCGATGGACAACATTCAGGACGAAATCGATCTGGTAGGTGAAAGCGCCGCGAGTATAGATGCCTATGCAGCGACCGATCCCGCAGAGTGTTTCGCCGTGCTGTCAGAGTACTTTTTTAGCGCACCCGAGCTCTTTGCCCCTCGCTTCCCGCTGCTCTGGCAACGGTTTTGCGTGTTCTATGGGCAGGATCCGCTTACACGCCTGCGCGATCGCCCTTTCTCGTCCGACGATCGGGTAAACCATGTACACTAAAAATACAGCTTGAGGATTAATTAATCAGTTGAATCAGCAAGTTAAATTTAGCGTTGACACACATGAACGTGGCAAGTAATATGCGCCCCGTTCACACGATTCCTCTGTAGTTCAGTCGGTAGAACGGCGGACTGTTAATCCGTATGTCACTGGTTCGAGTCCAGTCAGAGGAGCCAAATTTAAGAAGCCCGCTTAAGGAAACTTAAGCGGGCTTTTTGTTCTCTCTGCGTTCATCCTCTGCCAGCCGCATCAGTTCCTGCTTCAACCAGTCCGTTGCTTCACGTTTACCGCTTCGCTTATGCGAATAAATCTTCACCTCAAATCCCGGCACGTCGAAGGGCAATGGAAAAATGTTAATCGGTGCGGCCAATGCGAATTTTTCAGCCGCATAGCGTGGAATAGCCATCAGTAAATCGCTTTCAGCTACCATAAACGGTGCGCTGAGCATGGAGGGCGTTTTTACCGCGATCCGCCGTATCAGTCCCATGCTTTCCAACTGGACGTCAAGCACCCCCTGCTTCTCATTCCACGGCGTCACCACCAGATGTCGTGCAGTGAGGTAATCATCCAGCGTCAACTGCCTGCGGGTCGCCTTGCTGATGACAACATACTCATCCTGGAACCAACTGATTTCATCAAGCTCTGGTTGTTCAATATCACCGGGTGCACTGAATCCCAGCGCCAGGTCAATCTCCCCCGCCAGTAATTCTGTCAACGCCGGACTATGGGGCAGATATCGTAGCTCAAAACTGAGGCCGGGCGCGGCCGCCTGTAATCTGTTCATCAAGGCCGGAAAGATACAAAACGCCGTGAAATCGGTAATAGCAATTTGCAGGCAATCCGTACTGGTTAAGGGAACAAAGACCGGCTGAGGCGTCAGTTCCTGGTTCAAAAACCGAAGCGCTGAGGCAATAGAGGGCGCAAGCGAGTTGGCATACACGCTGGGACACATCGTGTGGCCTTCACGATAGAAAAGCGGGTCATTAAGCGTGACACGTAAACGTGAAAGCGCGTGACTTAAGGCTGAGGTACTCATCGCCAGCTCTTCGGCTGCCTGGCGGACAGAACGGTGACGGTAAACCGCATCGAATACAGGCAGCAGGTTCAAATCAAGACGACGCAATACAGAATGCATAATATTCATCAACCAGTGATTTCATTGCACTTAATTCTTTTTACAATAACGCTTATGCTGTTCGTCATCAATTTTGAACTCACGAAAAAGAAGCGGGAAAAACAATGAGTACGACGATTCGTCAGGCCCGACCAACTGATGCCAACGCGATTTACGACATGATTTACGAGCTTGCCGTATATGAAAAAGCCCCTGAAGAGGTGGTGACCACAGCGGATGAAATCCGCGCCACGCTGTTTGGTGAAGGCAGCAAAACGGAAGCGCTAATCTGTGAAATTGACGGAAAAATTGCAGGCTATGCCGTGTTCTTCACCAGTTATTCCACCTGGCTTGGGCGTAACGGCATCTATATGGAAGATCTGTATATTTCGCCAGATTTCCGCTGTCAGGGCGCAGGGAAAGCCTTGCTGAAGCATATTGCACAATGTGCGGTGCAACGGAAATGTGGTCGTCTTGAATGGAGCGTACTCGACTGGAATCAGCCGGCCATCGATTTTTATCTCAGCATCGGCGCACTGCCGCAGAGCGAATGGGTGCGCTATCGTCTTGATGGCGAAGCATTGCTGAAATTTGCTGAATAACGCTTATTTACGCAACCTCCCCGCCCTACCCTCTGTGCGGGGAGTTGCCGATCAAATCTGGTAATCAATCGCCTCTTCATCGGCTTCCATCACCTGCCGTTTAATGTCTTCTACCGACAGACCTGCATTACAGAGTTCAATAAACCGCCACACATAGTTACGTTGTAACTGACCGCGTTTCAGACCCAGCCAGACGGTATTGGCATCAAACAGATGGCGTGTATCCAGGCGAACCAGCTTGCCCTCTTCGTTCTCCCCGCTCGACTGTTCCGCCACCAGCCCTACGCCAAGCCCCAGCTCGACATAGGTTTTGATCACGTCAGAATCCTGGGCACTGAGTACGACATCCGGCAGCAGACCTTTGCGACCAAACGCCTCGTCTATGCGTGAACGTCCGGTGATCCCCTGACGATAGGTGATCAGCGGCCAGCGGCCGATCTCTTCCAGCGTTAATGGAGAGCATTGTGCTAACGGATGGTCCTGGGGCACCAGCAAACTATGGTGCCAACGGAACCATGGGAACGCTGCCAGAGCGCTGTCATTACTCAAACGTTCACTGGCGATACCGATATCCGCCCCGCCATTGTGTAGTAGCGCCTCGATCTCCTGCGGCGTCCCCTGAATCAGCTCAAGGCGTACCTCGGGAAAGAGCGCCCGGAAGGACTTGATAACCGACGGCAAACTGTAGCGCGCCTGGGTATGGGTCGTGGCGATTGTCAGGACACCGGAGGTATCGTTAGTGAAGAGATCGGCCAAACGCCGCACGTTACTGGCTTCATTCAGAATACGTTCTGCAATGACCAGCAGCGCTTTACCGGGTTCGGTCATCCCCAGCAGTCGTTTACCGCGGCGGATGAAAATCTCAATCCCCAGCTCCTCTTCAAGCTCACGGATATGGCGACTCACACCGGATTGCGATGTATAAAGCATATTGGCGACTTCGGTAAGATTGTAATCCCGGCGCGCCGCTTCCCGGATAATTTTCAGTTGCTGGAAATTCACCCTTCCCTCCAGAGCCTACAGACATGACGTTATTGTTAAAGTCTGAGGCCTGGGAGAACAAATAATAAAAACCAGCATCTTATTCCTTTATGGAATAAAGCTTAACTGACCAGTTGCAGTTCACGATTGTCCATCGCCGGGCGACTGACCAGAGACATAAGAATTTCTTTTACTGCCTGAGCCTGTGGCGACAGCGAGCCGCGTGCAGAAACATTCAGGGAAAGCGGCAGATTCATTGACGGCGTCGTAATTCGCGCCATCCAGCCGTTTGCCGCACTGCTCAAAGAACGCGCTGCGGATTCCGGTAGCACGGTCACGCCCATTCCGCTGGCAATGGCCGCGGTCAGGGTAGAAATAGATTCGATCTCACCGATAATTTTGGCCGTCAAACGACGCAACGAAAATGCCTCATCCACACGCAGACGCACTGCGCTGTAATCGCGCGGCAGGAAAAGATTCATCTCGGCCACTGCGGTTAAATCGACACTCTGACCGGGGCAGTCTCGCGTTCCCACCAGATAGAGGTCTTCTTTCAGCAACGGCACGCTGGTAATGCCGGTTCCTGGCGCGCGCTCGTAGAGTACTGCCATATCCAGTTGACCATTCAGCAACTTGTCGTTGAGTACCGCACCGCTATTCTCGTGCAGATAAACGGTCACTTCCGGCAGCTCATTGCGTACCGCTTGCAGCAGCGGCATGGTCACGGAAGAGGCTGCGGTACCCGGCGCGAGACCGATGGAGACCTGTCCACGCAGACACTGACCGACGTTGCTTACCGCCATCTGGGCCTGCTCACACTGGCGCAGAATTGTGCGCGCATGGGTGTAGAGAATTTTCCCGGCTTCGGTTGGCGTGACCCCACGCTTGGTACGAATCAATAACTGTTGGTCCAGCTCACCTTCCAGAGTGGCAACCTGCTGGCTCAACGCAGGTTGAGCGATATGAAGAACTTCAGCAGCCTGTGTCAGGCTTCCGATATCAACGATTTTTACAAAGTATTTCAGGCGTCTTAAGTTCATTTTGCCTCCTGTTCGGGATACCAGTGCCACCGTGGGCATTTATGTTGTCGGAGGAGTTGCAAGATGCTTGCCAGTTTTAAATAAGGGAGTCAATTATGCCTAACAGGCTGGATAATAAGAGATTCTAATCGCAGTAGTAGATTTGATTATTAAAACGCAGGTTTGTGCTCTGCCCCATAAGAGACTCTTCTGCCTCATCCTGGTGCAAGGTAAGGCGCCGTCGCCTTCGCTGTTTAACGAGCAAGCGGATTGCTGAAATAGTCAGCAAACAGTTCTGCAATGACAACGCAGTCTTTGACAAGAAGATAATGCATCGTTAATATCCGCCCCGTTCACACGATTCCTCTGTAGTTCAGTCGGTAGAACGGCGGACTGTTAATCCGTATGTCACTGGTTCGAGTCCAGTCAGAGGAGCCATATTTAGAGAAGCCCGCTTAAGGAAACTTAAGCGGGCTTTTTGCTTTTTCAACATCGTGCGTTTTACGCAGGCGACTTACCCTGGGCACCTTTAGATAAAGTTTTCGCCAGGATCGCCGATACTAAGGTGAGGCTTTGTCCTCACGCTGCTAGATTTTTTGTTTCTTAACAACAGGATGATCGAAATGGATAGCTCGCAGATCGTATCATTATCTACCAGTCTCAATTCCTACCAGCTCAACAGTCAGGTGAGTACGCTGGTGCTGAGGAAAGCGCTGGATGCCCAGGAATCAGCGGCAGCCGATCTGATTAATCAGATCCCGCAGTTGCCTTCGAATCCGGCCATCGGCCGTAATATTAATACCACCGCCTAGTCAGCTTTGCCCGATGGCGTTCAGGCAAGCACCATCCGGCAAAATATGACCGCAAGCCCGCAGTTAAAATCTGCGGGCTTTTTTGTCTGTTATTTACAGCAGGTGGGGAGCGGCGGGTACGTTCAGCTTCACCGGCATGCCGGAACGGCGTTCAAGCACCTGTTTCGTCTGATTGACGTCAACATCGTCAGCATTAATCACCGCACGTAACGCCGGCGTAATCGACAACGGGACTTTATTGTCAGATTCAAACTCAGCTCGGTTGCGTGACAAGGGTTCGTGTACTTCCACCCAACGGCTGCCATCCGGTTCAACGGTCGCTTTCACCGGTTGATCGATGATTTGCACCCGCGTTCCTACCGGTACATTATTAAACAGATATTTTATGTCATTGGCCCGCAAACGGATGCAGCCCTGACTGACGCGCAGCCCGATACCAAAGTTGGCATTGGTGCCATGAATCGCATACAGCTTACCAATATAAATCGCGTACAGGCCCATCGGATTATCCGGCCCGGCGGGCACCATCGCGGGCAGCGTAATCCCCTGTTTCGCATATTCACGACGCGTGTTAGGTGTCGGTGACCAGGTCGGCCCCTGCTGTTTACGCTGAACGGAGGTGACCCAGTTACGCGGGGTTTCGCGCCCGGCCTGACCGATGCCAATCGGCAGTACTTCCACCGTATTTCCGCCCTTCGGGAAATAATACAGGCGCATTTCCGCCACGTTGATGACGATACCCTCGCGCACGGTGGGCGGCAGAATAATTTGCTGAGGGATCGTCAACTGGGTTCCGGCTTTCGGTAGAAAAGGATCCACCCCTGGATTGGCCTCGAGCATATTGCTCAGCCCCTGCCCATACTGCGCGGCAAACGCCTCCAGCGGCTGAATATTGCCTGCCGGGACGGTAATGACCTGCTCACTCCCCACCAGTCGGCTTCCTTCCGGCGGCAACGGGTAGCTGACGGCCAGCGCACTCTGGCTGGCGAACAGAATAAAGAGTCCATAAAACAGTTTTATACGACGCATGATTTCCTTTCCTCAGACGCGACAGGCGTAACCTAAGCATAGCGGTTTTTACTCTTTTTCTCGCTTAGCCGTAAAACCTGGATATTACCCCCTCTCCCCCCATTATCGACCAGGCCTCCTTGCATGCTTTTTCAATAGAGCGTAGGCTTGCAGCCAATTAAAACCGATCGGTCTAAATTATGAGTAGTGAAACGCTCGTTGTACAGAAACCCCGTCGCGGACGGCCGCCGAAGGTCGAACGCGAGTTTACCGACATCCGTCAGGAACTGATCCGTTCCGGGCTTGAGGTGCTGACGGAAACGGGTTATCTGTCTGCCGGTATCGAGGCGGTGATTAAAAACATCGCGGTACCGAAGGGGTCGTTCTATCACTGCTTTAAGAGCAAACAGGAATTTGGTCTGGCGGTCCTTGCCGCTTACGGCGCCTACTTTGCGCACAAACTCGACAAATACCTGCTCAACGTTGACATGCCGCCGCTTGAGCGGATGACGGCATTCGTTCTTCATGCGGGTCAGGGGATGGCGAAATATCAGTTCCGTCGCGGGTGCCTGGTAGGCAACCTGCTTCAGGAAGCCCCTCTTCTGCCCGAGGAATTCCCGGTACAGCTCAAGGCGATTCTGGGGGAATGGGAAAGCCGCGTTGCCCGCTGTTTTGCCGATGCAAAGGCGCAGGGCTTGCTCCTCGCCAACGCCTCACCAGAGAGGCTGGCTGGCGTCTTCTGGTCAGGTTGGGAGGGCGCCGTGATGCGCGCGAAACTCTACCAGTCCACTGAACCGCTTGATCAGTACTGGGAATTCTTTTTGCACAGTATTACTAAAATAACACCTGCACAGGACGGCTCCGACGCCGAAAATCATACTCAGACGAGGAAAACTCCGTCATGAAAGCTTTAGTTCTGGAACAGATTGAAAACAAAACCCTGGCAGCCGTGAAAGAAATTGCCCTGCCTCCTCTTGCCGATGGCGATGTGCTGGTCGACATTGACTGGTCCAGCCTTAACTACAAAGATGCTTTGGCAATTACCGGCAAAGGCAAAATCATTCGCCAGTTCCCGATGGTTCCAGGTATCGATTTTTCCGGTATCGTCAGCGACAGCCGTGATCCACGTTTCGTTGCGGGTCAGCCTGTTCTCCTGACCGGTTGGGGCGTCGGGGAAAACCATTGGGGCGGCCTTGCTGCTCAGGCCTGCGTCAAGGGAGACTGGCTGGTTTCCTTGCCGCAAACGCTTAGCGCTCGTAATGCGATGATTATTGGTACCGCTGGCTTCACCGCCATGCTGTGTGTCGACGCGCTGGTTAACGCAGGGGTGAAACCGGAAAGCGGTAAAGTGGTTGTTACCGGTGCCAGCGGCGGCGTGGGCAGCACCGCCGTTGTCCTGCTTAAAGCGCTGGGTTATACCGTTGTCGCAGTCAGCGGGCGTGAATCTACCCACGATTTTCTGCGTCAGCTGGGCGCTGATGAGATCCTGCCGCGGAGTGAATTCGAAGAGACCCGTCCATTAGAAAAACAGCTGTGGGCCGGTGCGGTCGACACCGTGGGCAGCAAAGTGCTGGCGAAAGTCCTGGCGCAGACCAACTACGGCGGCTGTGTTGCCGCCTGCGGTCTGGCGGGCGGTTTTGACCTGCCAACCACCGTGATGCCGTTTATCTTGCGTAACGTCCGCCTGCAAGGGGTGGATTCCGTGATGGTCCCAACCGCCGAGCGTGGCGCAGTCTGGGAACGTCTGGCCCGAATCCTGCCGGAAAGCTACTACCAGCAGGCCTCTACGGAAATTGGTCTGGAGCAGGCCCCTGCCTTCGCCGCCGACTTCCTGAGTAACAAAATCCAGGGCCGTACACTGGTGAAAATCAGCGGGTAATTAACCCTCTCCGGTATGGCATTCGTCATACCGGAACCTCAGGCCAATCCTAAAACCTGCTCTTCTCTTTTTGTTTCATAAAGCTGTGACATACTGTTGTTCACAGCCGCACACCCGTGAAACAAGGAGTAAATGATGAATAATAAGGGTGCAAATCTGACCCCTGAAGAGGCGCTGGACCAGCTGGAAGCGCTCTATAACCAGTCGGTGAATAACCTGCGCGATGCTATTGGAACCTATATTGAAAACGGTTCGCTTCCCACCCCAGAAGCCAGAATTAAAGGCCTGTTTGTCTACCCGGAGCTCTCCGTAAGCTGGGACGGCAGCGCGACAAACCCACCGAAAACCCGTGCCTATGCCCGTTTCACCCATTCCGGCTGCTACACCACCACCGTAACCCGTCCGGCGTTGTTCCGTCCTTATCTACATGAACAACTCGTTTTGCTTTGCCAGGATTATGGCGCCCATATTGAAGTCAGACCGTCTGCCCATGAGATCCCCTACCCCTACGTCATTGACGGTTCAGAGTTAACCCTCGACCGCTCCATGAGCGCCGGGCTTACGCGCCACTTCCCTACCACTGAACTGGCGCAAATTGGTGATGAAACGGCTGATGGCCTGTTCCACCCCACCGAGCTTTACCCGCTGTCGCACTTCGATGCACGCCGTGTCGATTTTTCGCTTGCCCGTCTGCGCCACTACACCGGCACGCCGGTTGAACACTTCCAACCGTTCGTGCTTTTCACCAACTACACCCGTTACGTGGATGAGTTTGTCCGCTGGGGTTGCAGCCAGATCCTCGACCCGGACAGCCCCTATGTGGCCCTCTCCTGCGCCGGAGGCCACTGGGTGACCGCCGACACCAACGCACCGGAAGAAGCCATCTCCGATTTGGCGTGGAAAAAGCACCAGATGCCGGCCTGGCATTTGATCACCGCAGACGGCCAGGGCATTACGCTTATCAATATTGGCGTCGGCCCCTCCAATGCCAAAACCATCTGTGACCACCTGGCAGTACTCCGCCCGGATGTCTGGATGATGATTGGCCATTGTGGCGGGCTGCGCGAAAGCCAGTCGATTGGCGATTACGTCCTGGCACACGCCTACCTGCGTGACGATCACGTTCTGGACGCGGTGCTACCGCCAGACATTCCTATTCCAAGCATCGCAGAAGTGCAACGCGCGCTGTATGACGCGACCAAAGAAGTCAGCGGTATGCCGGGCGAAGAGGTTAAACAGCGGTTGCGTACCGGCACGGTGGTGACCACCGACGACCGTAACTGGGAATTGCGTTACTCCGCCTCGGCGCTGCGCTTTAACCTCAGCCGCGCGGTGGCTATCGACATGGAAAGCGCCACCATTGCCGCTCAGGGCTACCGCTTCCGCGTCCCTTACGGCACGCTGCTCTGCGTCTCCGATAAACCCCTGCATGGTGAAATCAAGCTGCCGGGTCAGGCTAACCGTTTTTACGAAGGGGCCATTTCCGAACATTTGCAGATTGGCATCCGGGCGATTGATCTGCTGCGCGCTGAAGGCGATAAATTGCACTCACGCAAACTGCGCACCTTTAACGAACCCCCGTTCCGTTAATGATTGTCCCGATAAAAAAATAAAGAAGGATTTTTATGCAAAACCCAACTCCCCTTGCGTCGTTACGCACGCTGCTGTCGGCCATGGATGTCGACGGCATGATTGTCCCCCGTGCCGATGCGTACCAGAGCGAAGACTGCGCGCCTCATGATGACAAACTCGCCTGGCTCACCGGTTTTACCGGTTCGGCGGGCCTGGCGCTGGTACTGCGTGACAAGGCGCTGATGTTTGTTGACGGGCGCTATCAGGTGCAGGTGCGCAATGAAGTGAATCTCGATGACTTTGAGATTCATCATCTGCACAATGAACCGCTGGCCGAGTGGCTGAATGCCTGCCTGCCCGCAGGGAGTCGTATCGCCTTTGAGCCGATGCTGATGGTCAACAGTCAGTTTAGTGCGCTTGTCGCCACTCATTGTGAGCTGGTGCCACTGAGTGAAGATCCGTTTAATGCCATCTGGCTGGATCGCCCTGCCCCGCCCTGTGGTGCCATTCACGAAATGCCGGTAGAAATCAGCGGCGAGAGTAGCCCTGATAAACGGGCGAGGATCGCCGCAATACTGGCAGAAAAAGGGGCCGATCTGCTGGCCATTACGCAGCCGGATAACATCGCATGGCTGTTGAACATTCGGGGTTCTGACGTCGCAATGAACCCGGTGGCTCACTCTTTTGCCCTTCTCAGCCGCGACGGCGACATCGAGTGGTTTGTCGATCACCGTAAGACGCACAGTCTTTCAGGAACGCTGAAATCGTCGCTGCGACTGTCGGCATGGCAGAACTTCCTCCCCCACTGCCAGCAAATTGCACCGGGTAAAAAAGTCATGCTCGACGCCGATTACGCTCCGGTTGCACTGCGTTTTGCTATCGAGCAGCACGGTGGCGAGATCCTCTGGCAGGCCGATCCTATTACCTTCATCAAAGCGCAAAAAAATGATGTCGAGTTGGCAGGATATCGCGACAGCCACCGCCAGGATGGCGCAGCGTGGGTGAACTTTTTGGCCTGGCTTGCCGATGAAGTTCCGGCCCGTGAAGCCGCAGGCCATCCGCTGACGGAACTGGAGGCGCAGGATAAGCAGTTGATTTTCCGCCAGCAGCAGCCGGGGTTTATTCAGCAGAGTTTTAGTACCATTTCGGCGTCTTCAGACAATGCGGCGATGTGCCACTATCACTCAAGCGAAGCCACTAACGCGGCCATCACCCAGGCCAACTTTTACCTGAATGATTCCGGCGGCCAGTATCACAACGGCACCACTGACGCTACGCGTACGCTTTCGTTTGGTTTACTCTCCGCTGAACACCGTCAGCACTATACCGCCGTGCTGAAAGGTTTTCTGTCGATGCTGATGCTGCAATTCCCGAGCGGTACACAAGGCCACCAGATTGATGCCTTCGCCCGCCGTTCACTCTGGGATTTGGGTCTGGATTTTGACCATGGCACCGGACACGGCGTCGGGCATCAGTTACTGATCCATGAGCAGCCGCAGCGTATTGCCAAAAAGGTCAATCCCTGGCCGCTGGTCGCCGGGAACATCATGACCGTTGAGCCTGGCTATTATCGAACAGGCCATTACGGTATTCGCATTGAAAATCAGGTTGAAGTGGTGGAAAGCCGCCCGGGATTTTGTCGTTTTCGCTCGCTGACGCTGGTTCCCATTGATTTACGTCAGGTCGAGGGGTCTCTCCTGTCAGATCAGGAAAAACAGTGGCTCAACGACTACCACCAGCTGGTGAGAGAGACATTGCTGCCGCTGGTCGAGAGCCGTGCTCAGTGCTGGTTACTTTCTGCAACCGAACCGTTTATTGATTAACACTCTACCCAAACCCTGTAGCACCGCTGTTACAGGGTTAATGATAATCTTCTCATGATTTCACTTTGCCTGATTCTTATCTTCTCAGGGATATTCATTTATTCTTTAGCTGTAATGAAATACCTTTCCTGACATAGCCTTACCCGCCACGTGGTATTGTTTGCTTGCCTGAAACCCAGTAAGTGGATTAATATCCTTAGGATTTTTCCTAAGCCAAATTGATTAATTCTTATTTTCATCTCAGCAACAAGAGTTTTATTGCTTTTGTTTTGTTCAGCTATATAGAATAAACGGGCTAATACCAGGATGCCCAGAGGTTTCAAGGGAATGAATTTTCTTATAAATATTGATGACAACCCGCTGTTCTCTACTGGCATTGTCGGTTTAATTCATAAAGCCATTAAAGAATGTAATATTGCGTCACCTTTTGTAAGTTCAGATTTCACTGCGGAAAATATTCATAAAGCCGATTACATCTTTATGACCATTTGCCCTGGTGAGTATTTTCTCTGTTTTAAGGATTTAATAAACAGAAAGAAGTCGGTTAACACTTTTATTTTCATCGGTAGCGAGACGCTGCCTGCCAGACACAGCCTGCCAGAATGCATTAAAGAGGCTCGCTTCTTTTCCCAAAAGGCAGGCGCGGACGTAGTGTATGAGGCGCTGCTCAACGCGCTACGGGGTGCTGCGCCCGAGCGTGAAAGCAATCAAAGCCCTGGCAAGAGTGTTTATGCCTGCATCAATTGTAATTATCGTGCGCTTTCCTTTACTCAGGAAAAGATTGCCCGCGGCCTTAACAGCTGCTTAGGCATGAATGATATTGCCGATCGGATTGGCATTACCTATAAGACTGCTGTTAGTCATAAAAAGAACATCATGAATAAATTCAATCTCAATAACAAACTGGAACTCTATGAATTCATTGCTCAGTACCATAAAAGAAAACACTGATTCTTTTTACGGAGCCTGAAATGCTGGGTCGATTAAAGCATGCATTGCTCTCGGAAAATATTCATCTTAAATACCAGCCTGTCTATTCTCTCTCCCATGAAGAGGTCGTGGGTTTCGAGGCATTATTACGCTGGCGCGATCCGCATTATGGTAGTGTCTGCCCTGAAACCCTCGTGACGCTAGCGGCACAGCATGGCCTGATGAATACCGTTTCGGTGTATGTGATTAAAAAAGCGCTTTCGCAGATGGCCCATTTAATAAAAGCGCATCATCTTTTCTTAAGTTTTAATGTCCATCCAACCGATTTCCTTTCGCATTCATTTAAGGACTTCTTATTTTCTGCACTGGCCCGGCATCAACTTACGGCCTCTGACCTCATGCTCGAAATCACCGAGGTGCCCTGCCACAATCTTAGCACGCTTAATCAAAATGCTCAGCTGCTTGCAGAAAAGGGGTTTCGTCTTGCCCTGGATGACTTTGGCAAAGGCTGCTCCGACAGCGAACGTCTGCGGGCGCTGCCCGTTACCGACGTTAAAATAGACCGCTTATTAACGCATGCGCTGTGTGAAGGTCTCGGTAACGGCCACGGGTCCGACGCGCAAAAACACTGCGATTCGCTCTATCGGTTCCCGTACCCGCTTATTTTTGAAGGCGTGGAAACGCAGGCGCAGCTGACCTGCCTGCGTGAACGCTTCCCGCGTGCGCGGGTGCAGGGATGGTACTTTTCAAAAGCGGTGCCTATTGAAGGGGTGAGAAGGTTGCTGGGTGAGTCTGTAGCCTGAGGCAAAGGGTGAAGGGAGGCAGGGATTTAAAAGCAAAAAGCCTGCTTAAGTTTCCTTAAGCAGGCTTTTTAAATTTGGCTCCTCTGACTGGACTCGAACCAGTGACATACGGATTAACAGTCCGCCGTTCTACCGACTGAACTACAGAGGAATCGTGTGAACGAGGCGCATATTAACGAGGCCTCCTGCCCTTGTCAAAGGCTGTTTTCACAAAAACGATCGTTTGCCGATTTATTCTCCACTCTGTGGGAAAATGAAGCGCTTACGTGTTGTCGCGCGGGACTTTCGGGTATTTCCACAACCAGCGACCGCTTACCATACGCCAGTAGAAGAGGATGCCGCGCACCGCCCAGTCGAGCACCATTCCAAGCCAGACGCCGACCACGCCCATACCAAGCATAATTCCCAGCGTGTAACCCGCGACGACACGACAGCCCCACATCCCGAGCATCGACACCCACATCGCGAAACGCGCATCACGCGCGCCCTTCTGGCCCGCAGGCAGTACCCATGAGGCGGCCCAGATAGGCATAAATGCGGCGTTAAGCCAAAGCAGCGTTTTCACGACCTCTTTAACATCCTCTTCATGGGTATAGAACGAGGCCAGTAGCCCGGCAAAAGGTGCGGTACTCCAGGCAATAAGCGTCAGGACAATCGTCGACAGCCAGAAGACATGACGCAGCTGGCGCTCAGCCTGCCCCCTTTGTCCTTTGCCCAGGCGCTTGCCGGTGATGATGGTTGATGCAGAACCGAGGGCGTTACCCGGCAGGTTAATCAGCGCCGCTACCGAGAAGGCGATAAAGTTACCGGCGATGACGTTGGTCCCCATCCCCGCCACGAACATTTGCGTTAGCAGTTTCCCGCCGTTAAACAGCACCGATTCAATGCTGGCCGGAATCCCAATCCCCATCACTTCCCAGATAATGGCGAAGTTAAGCGGTTGAAAATAACTTTTCAGGCTGATACGCAGCGCCGGATTAAAGCCAATCATCAGAACCCAGATAATGGCGACCGCGCCAATGTATCGGGAGATGGTTAACCCCAGGCCAGCACCTGCAAAGCCCATCCCCGGCCAGGAGAAGAGGCCATAAATCAATACACTACTGATGATTATGTTGAGGATATTCATCCCGCCGTTAATCAGTAGCGGAATTTTCGTATTCCCGGCACCACGCAGCGCCCCGCTCCCAATCAGCGTTATCGCCGCCGCCGGGTAGCTCAACACCGTCAATTCCAGGTAGGTCAGCGCCAGGGCTTTTACTTCCGGTGTCGCAGCACCGGCAATAAAGTCGATGATTTGCGTACCGAAGGCGTGGATGACCGCAGCCAGCAAAATGGCAAACAGCGTCATGATCACTAACGACTGACGTGCTGCCGCCCTTGCCCTGCGCTTATCGAGCTTACCAAGGCTGAAGGCTACCACCACCGTCGTCCCGAGATCGATGGCGGCAAAAAACGACATCACCACCATGTTGAAGCTGTCGGCCAGCCCTACCCCGGCCATGGCTTCTTTACCCAGCCAGCTCACAAGGAAAGTACTGAGAACGCCCATCATCAGGACACAGGTGTTTTCAAGGAAGATCGGGATGGCGAGCGGGGTGATTTCTCGCCAGAAGAGGACTTTGTAGCTCTTGCGTTTGGCGTACCATGGCGTACGCATGACGGCCTGGCGTATTGGGGCGACGACGTTCAAAATTGACCTTAGAGAGAAAGATGAAACTTCATTTCAAATAATGGGGGAGAATCGCTGATCCTGCAAAGCATTTCCAAAAATTTGTCGTTAATTACAGCAAACTGACGCGATTTGCGGCAGTTGCACAACGCTTTGGGAAATGAGGTTTGACAAAAGTTTTTTCGCCGTTAAGATACGACTCCACACCGATTCCTCTGTAGTTCAGTCGGTAGAACGGCGGACTGTTAATCCGTATGTCACTGGTTCGAGTCCAGTCAGAGGAGCCAAATTTAAAAAGCCTGCTTAAGGAAACTTAAGCAGGCTTTTTGCTTTTCTGCCGCGCGATGCAGTATCAGCTCAGAATGGCTTCCAGTCTGGCCAGCACTTCATCCACGACAGCATCGGGTATGCGTTCCAGTCGCTGACCGCTCCGGGCTCCCATATCAAGGGTTCTGGGCTGGTCGCAGCAAATAACCCCCGTTGTTTTTGTTCCCGCACCGTCCAGTGAGAAGGTAAAGCCGGCCGTACGGGCAAAGTTCCCGCCGCTGGTGATGGGAACAACAACCGGTAGCCGGGTCAGCATGTTAAACGACGCCTTCGATACGATAAGCACCGGACGTTTTCCACTTTGCTCGTGTCCGGCAATCGGATCCAGCGAAACGAGCCAGATTTCCCCTCTCTCCATTTACAGGATCTCCTTGCCCACCGCAGGCACATCAATCCATTCCCGATCCTCTTCGCTCATTTCGGCGTGCGGATCGCACTGCGCCAGCAGCTCCTCAAGCGAATAACGGAGCCGTTTCTGGGGTTCAATTATCAGGCAGCCATTATCAATGGTCATGCCCACTTCGCTGTCCGTCGACAACTCCAGCATTTTCAGCAGGGCGGGAGGAACCGCCAGCATGATGGAGCCACCGACCTTTTTCAGGCGAGTTGTATACATAGAGCACCTCCGAATATTATATTTTAATATAACATCTACGACGGGCGATGCACAATTATTCATCAGATTCATGGTGGCTGGTGTCCTTACCCTGGCGAAGCCCAATAACCCATAAGGCGAGCTTTCCGGTTATTTTTACAGATAGAGTTGCTGATAAAAGGCAATCTCTCTTGCGCCATAGTGCATACCTTGCAGTTGATAGTGCGGCACGCGCTAAACATGGTCGATAGTAGAAAACTGTTTTTGCGATTCAAAGGATTATGACGGATCGGATAAACAAAATGCGGCGCAGCTTCCGTATCCGGGCTGCGCCGCAGGAACATCAGCGGTAGCGCGAAGGCCAGATTTGCTCAGGCGCGATGTCTAACGCTTCAGCAATCAATCTTTCACCTTTGGGCCAGCGGCGGTTAAGGGCGTTGGTCAGCGTGGAGGACGCCAACCGTGACGAGACCGCAGCGCCTAACTACGTCGCCTTACACAACGGGCAATTGTGGCAAAATTCTTCAGGCTGCGTGGCCTTGTAATAAAAACAGCAGGTACGGCGAAAACGGACCTGGTTTCCTGCCGCATCTTTTTGCAGCGGTCGTCGAAAGCGCTTGAGGGGATTCCAGTCCAGACCAAACAGCGCCGGGTCGGCCTGCTCCAGCAGCCAGTTAAAGTCCGCCTGCTGGCGCTGCGCTTGCTCCGCGTTTAACCCTTCCATCCGCCCCTGATACAGGGAGTAGACCCGCACGGCGGTATTCTCCCACAATATCTGCAGCGGCAGACCACTCACCCGCGCCATGCTTTGCCACAGGGGTGCAAAAAACGTTTTGAACAACGCGCTGACCACCGCTTCGCGCCACGCCTCGCGTGAACCGTTGGCGTAACCGGTAGCGACAGCATCCGTAGGCAGCGACGAGGTCCACAGCCCGCCATCGTGTGCGTACTCCAGTCGGCTTGTGCCGAGAGATAACGTGAGTCCCTGGTCATACACGCTCATCGCATAAAGTACGTTTCCGGTGGCAAGAAAAGCCAGCCTCTTGGCGAAGAGCGATGCGGCAATCGCCAGATCCGGCGCACCGACGAGCGGCATCACCCGCTCTAACACCTCTCTACAGGTGATTGCACTTAACATGGCCTCGCCGGGCACGCTGCGCGCGTCGGCCTCGGAAAGCGAACGCAGTCGAAATGCGTGGCGCAAATAGTGACCCTGCTCATCCGTCAGCATGCGACTCTCCCGGAAAAGGAATGCACAACGGCGTATGGAAGAAGGGATCGTCAATTATCCGGCAGCGCAGATTAAATACCTCACGGACCAGCGTTTCAGTCATTATCTCCTGCGGTGCGCCCTGCGCATACACCCGGCCTTCGTGCACGGCCACCAGGTGATCGGCGTAGCGGCAGGCCAGATTCAGATCGTGCAGCACCATAATAATGGTTTTGCCCTGCTGCTGATTCAGTCCACGCAGCAGTTCCAGAATCTCAACCTGATGAGCCAGGTCCAGGTAGGTGGTGGGTTCGTCCAGCAACAGGGTAGGCGTTGCCTGCGCCAGCGTCATCGCAATCCATACCCGCTGACGCTGGCCGCCGGATAATGCATCAACCTGACGATGCTGTAAGGCCACCGTCCCGGTGAGGCGCAGCGCTTCATTGACCTGCTGCTCATCTTCCTCTGACCACTGCCGCAGCCAGTTCTGGTAGGGAAACCGGCCCAGACTCACTAACTGGCGCACCGTGATGCCTTCCGGCGCAACGGGGGACTGCGGCAAAATCGCCAGTTTACGGGCAATCTGCGCCGTATTACTGGTGTGAATATCCGTACCTTCAAGGATGACCGAGCCCGCCTGGGGCGTGAGCAAACGCGCCATCGCTTTTAAGAGAGTGCTTTTACCACAGCCGTTACTGCCAATCAGTACCGATACTTTCGCGGTCGGCAGCGTCAAGTCCAGTGAATCGATCACCTGCCGTTGTTGATAGCTGATGCTCAGCTTTTGTGTTGAGAGAGACACGTTTTCCCCATCACTTAGGTTTTCTGCCGAATCAGCAGCCATAAAAAGAACGGCGCACCGGCCAGCGCCACAAAAATTCCCGCCGGAAGATCGGCTGGCCTAAACAAGGTTCTGGCGAGCAGGTCAGCCACAACCACCATGCTGCCTCCGCTGCACAGGGTGATAAACGCCTGCCCCAGAAAACCATTGCGCACCACAAGCCGGGCAATATGCGGCGCGATAAGACCCACAAATGCCATGGCTCCGCACAGGGCAATCGCCCCGCCCGAGAGCACCACACATCCCAGCAGCAGCAATACCCGCAGCGGCTGAACCCGTACGCCAAGTCCGGTCGCCAGCTCGTCGTGCAAGTGCAGCACTTTCAGGTAGCGCAGCAAAAAAAACAGCACCGGGAGCGCCCAGAGATAAATGGCCAGCAGTTGGCGGACGTTGTCCCAGGTAGCGGCATACACACTGCCACTTAGCCAGACCCAGGCCGAGAAGGTCGTGGTCAGCGGACTGAACACCAGAATGAGCGTCACCCCTGCCCCGGCCAATGCCGATACGCCGACGCCGGTCAGAATCAGTCGCAACGGCGTGAGCCCTTTGCGCCATGAGAGCAGGAAAATCAACCCGATGGAACATGCGGCGCCGGCCATCGCCGCCCAGGGCATGAACGCACTCCCGTATTGCAGACTAAAAAAGGAGAGCCACAGCAGCGCACCGGCACTCGCTCCGGTGGTAACGCCGAGCGTGTCCGGTGACGCCAGCGGATTGCGTACCAGCGTCTGCATAATTAACCCGGCCATCCCTAATCCCGCTCCGGCCAACAGCGCCAGAACGAGGCGGGGCAACCGCAGCTCATGCAGGATAAAACTGTGCGCACTGGCATCGGGCTGTACCAGCAGTCGCAGCGTCTGCGGCAGCGAGAACGCCACGTCGCCCATACTCAACGCCACCAGTGCGATAAGCAAGGAGAGGGTCGCCGCGCACAGCAATATGGGGATTAAACGCCGGGAGTACTGGCGGGAAAGAGGTCCAAAGCGCAAAAGTTGGCTATCCGGCATGATTCCCCCTGCGCTGCGCCAGCAGAATAAAAAACGGCGCGCCCATCAGGGCCGTCATCACCCCGACAGGAACTTCCTGCGGCAGGATCACCACGCGGGCGGCAACGTCAGCCATAAGCAACAACAGCGCGCCGAGCAGCGCGCACGCCGGAAGCGCATGGCGCAGGTCACTACCAAACAACTGCCGTGCAATATGCGGCACCATTAGCCCAACAAATGCGATGTTCCCGGCCAGCGCAACGGCACACCCTGCCAGCCCCACCACCAGCATGCTGGCCAGCAGTCGCACCAGCGCGATGTTCAGCCCCAGCCCCCGCGCTATCTCCTCCCCTGCGTTCAGCACGTTCATCTGTCCTGCCAGCAGGCAAGCGATTACCACCAGCAGCGCCCCGGGCAGCAATACCGGATAAAGATGCTGAAGATCGTTGCCCGCAAGGCTTCCGGCAAGCCAGAACAACAGGGTGTCGAGCGTTTCCTGGTCAATCACCAGAATCGCCTGAGTAAAGGCGTTACACAGCGCCGTAATGGCCCCCCCCGCCAGAACCAGCCGCAAAGGATTAAGCTGACCACTGCTGACGCGACTGGCAAACCAGACCAGGGTGCCAGTGGTACAGGCCCCCGTAAAGGCCAGCAGCAATGTCATCCAGGGGGAGACGATGGCAAAAAAACTGCTGGTTGCCACAATCATTAACGCGGCCCCTGCATTAACGCCAAACAGCCCAGGTGAGGCAACGGGATTGCGGGTGAGCGCCTGCATCAATCCGCCCGCCACGGCAAGAAACGCACCTACGCCCATCGCCAGCAGCGTGCGCGGTAAGCGCGAGGTGCGAATAATCGTCTCTGTCGCACTGGTCGGGTCCACCTGAAAGAGCGCATTCACCAGCTGAGAAAGGGTGTAAAACCGGGGGCCAGTCATCATACTGACCAGCGAGGCCACCATAACAAGTAGGGTGCAGAGCAGAAACCGTCCTTTCATGCTTCGCCCCGCAATAAAGCCAGTTCCACATCGTTGAGGATTTGGTTAGCGCCAAGGATGCCGCCGGATAAACTCCAGGGCACGCTGTCGACTTCCCATAATTGCCCTGCTTTTACGGCACGCAGTTGCTGCCAGAGAGGATGGGCCGTGAGGGTTTGATATTGCCGGGCGATCGCCGGGCTGTTTGAGCGAAGCAAAATGAAAAAAATATCCGCGTCCAGTAACGGAATATTCTCCATGCTGGAAAAGCGCAGAGAGGCGCTGCCTGCCTGCATTGCTTGCTCATTCCAGGCAAATCCCAGTTCAGTCATCACCGACCCCGGAAAGCTGTGCGCCACATAGCTACGAATGTGATCAGGGCGCACTTCTATCACCGAAACCTGCGGCCTGTCTGCCGCAGTAAAACGCGCCCGCATCAGTGTACGAAGCGCGGCAACACGTTCATCCCAACGCTGGAGCAGTTGCTGGCCCCTGCCCGGCTGTAAAACGTGTTGGGCGACCACGCTCAGCGTTTTCTTGAACTCAAAAACATCATCCAGCAGCGCTACCGGCGCAATTTTTTGCATCAGCGGTGCAATATCCTGATGGCGAAAACGGGAAGCAAAAATAATGTCAGGTTTAAGGAGGACGATTTTTTCCAGCGCAGGCTGCGTCTCCAGCCCCAGTTGTGGCACCCCGGAGAGCTGGCTGCGCAGATAACGATAGACCGGTTTTTCGGTCCAGGACTCGACAATCCCGCAGGGCGTCACGCCGAGGGCCGCAAGGCTGTCCGTTGCGCCCTGGAACAAGGAAACCGCACGCGGCCCCGCCGGCTGTCTGGCAAACAAACCGGGCGAGACACTGCATAAAAGCAGTGCCTGCAGGCAGCGTCGGCGGGCGAGAGAAACAGAGCATTTGTTATGCATAGTTCGCTACCCCGCCCCGTTATTGAGGCGGTCACGTTCAGAAATCAAGGCTATAACCCAACGTTGCTGTACGCCCGCGCCCGGCGAAATATCGGTCCGGATCGACAGAGGCACTTTGCGAATAGTAGGTGATGTACTGCTTATTCAACAGGTTAGAAATGCCCAGATTCAGCTGACCGTACGGCAGTTTGTAGCCAACAGCAGCGTCCACCAGCGCATAGCCAGAGAAATCCTTCTCTTCATCATCAAACGTTTTGCTCAGCGCCCAGTTCGCCTGCAGGAAGGTACTCAGCTCGGCGTTCCAGTTCGCCGACCAGCTGGCGATGATGCGATCCGGTGAGATATTCAGACCGTCGAGTTTGGCATCCAGGCTGCCGTTATCGTCACTGTCATAGCGCCCACGCATGTGTGACCACGCCAGGGTTAACTTATGGTCTGCGTTAGGGCTATAGCCCGCACTGACTTCCACTCCATCGATTTCCGTCTTTTCACGACGGGCGACAAACGCATCATTGACCAACTCAACGCGGCTGCCCAGTTTCGAGGTCGATTTGTAATAACTGGCCTCAAAATCGAACGGAGCCTGCTGTACCCGGAAGCCCACTTCACTGTTTTTGGTCACGATAGGTTTCAGGCCGTTATAGTCATTCAGTTTGACGCCCGGCGTGTCGATGCCGCGCAGTACGCGCCCGACATCAGGCACGGTGAAGCCTTCGCTATAACTGGCAAACAGGCTCAGCGGCTCGATGGGGGTCCAGACCACACCGGCGTTATACAACGTCTGGTCGAAGGAGGGGGTTCCGCCCTCCACTTTCACACGGTCGTTGGCCCACACCGTCTGGTAGCTATCAATATTCAGCCGCGCATACTCGTAGCGTATGCCGCCGCTCAGTTTCACCGTTTCAACAGGGGCATATTCCAGTTGCAGGAACGGCGACAGGTCAGTGTAGTTAATTTCCGGCACATAGGTGCGCCCGGTGGACCAGAGATCCTGTTTCGAGTTATCAAACAGGGTATCGAAACCAATGGTCGCTTTAATACGGTTATCCCAGATATCGTCTTTGGTCAGCGCAATCTTGCTGCCGTATTTATCGGTGTAGGCGCGACTTTGATCGTATAAGGTGCCCAGAGGGGCAATGGCCGGATCCTGGAAAGAGGAAGAGTTGGTTGCACCAAACAGGGCTTCGTAGCGCTGATAGTAAGCAAGCGCCGTGAGCTTCATGCCCGCAAGGTTGTAGTTGTCGTACGTGGTCCCTACCGTCCAGACATCGTTATGCGGCGCGGTACCTTCCGGGTTGCCCTTCACCGACGTGGTCAAAACCCCCGCATCGCGATCGCCCGTCACGCTGAGATAATTATCTTTGTTTTTCAGGCGATAACGGTTGAGGCTAAGCTGTATACGTTGATCGTTATCCAGCCAGTACCCCACTTTTGCCAGCAGATCCCAGGCGCGGGAATCCATCAAATCCCCCTGGGTGTTATCAACGCCAATCGCGTGATTATCCGCATCCTTGAATAACCCCTGATCTTCGTAGCTCAGGGCAAACAGATAGTCGATGTACTCTTCGCTGCCGTTGATACTGTAGTTGGTTTTATACGCCAGGGTATCGCGGTCAAACTCCGCTGTGGGCGTTGTTGTCTCCACGCTGAAATGTTGATTAACGGTGCCGGGTTTTGCCCGTTTGGTGATGATGTTTATCACCCCGCCCGTTGCACCGACCCCGTTACTGGCGTTCGCGCCTTTGATCACTTCAATACGCTCGATCATCGACGAGTCAATGGTGTGCATTTCGCGGCCGGTTGGACGCAGTGGGTTCGATTGCGGGATCCCGTCAATCATGACCAGCGGCGTACGCCCTCGCAGCGTTTCACCGCTACCGGACATTTTCTGCCGTGAAGGTGAGAATGACGGTAAAAGGTTGCTGAGGATTTGTGAGGTGTCAGAGGTGATCTGCCGCTGCTGGGCAATCTCTTTTTCACTGATGACCTTAATCACCTGGGGCGAATCGTTACGCGAACCATCGGTACGGGTTGCGGTAACAATCAGCTCATCGTCACTGCTTACCGCCTCCTGCGCATAAAGGGGTGATGCGAAGAGCAGAGCCATCGCGCCATATAAAGGGGAAAATCGCATGCCAACCATCCTCAATATTATCCCCTTCATCAGCGGGGATTGTTCCGTAATAGAATCAAATAATAACAATAGGAAACATTCTGATAACGATTATCAATATCATGAAGAGGATGTAAAGAGAATACAGGATATTTTCCCGGCAAAAGTGGTCACGTCAGCGTGAGAGCGTCCGTGGCGATGACGTATCTTTTAGCGCGGGAGCGGCCTATGGTGTCATGAGTATTTGCTCATCAACAGGAACCTGATTATGCGTGATCTCCCGCCGACCGCTACGTTGCGTACTTTTGAAGCCGCTACCCGACACACCACCTTCACCTCTGCCGCTGAAGAGCTGTGCATTACCCAAAGCGCCGTCAGTCATCAGCTAAAGAACCTCGAAGAACTTTGGGGCCTGCAACTTTTTGAGCGCGGCAGAACCCTCAACCTGACGCCGGCAGGCGCAGCGCTTGCGCCGCTGGTACGAGAGTTCTTTGGCAAACTCGACACCACGCTTAGCTCTCTGCGAGAGCAAAAGGGACGGATTCGATTACGTGTGAATACCACCTATTCCTTCGCCTTAAAGTGGCTGCTGCCACGACTGCCATCGTTAGCACGACTGCATCCGGAGATTCTGGTCACGCTGGAAAGTACTGACCAGGCGATCGGTTTCACCAAAGCAGATGCCGATGTTGCCATCCGCTTTGGTCACGGCAATTACCCCACACTGCATAGTGAATTTATGTTTCGTGAGCAACTTTTCCCGGTGGCCAGCCCGGCACTTTTACAGCGTTTTGGTCTCCCGGATGAGCCTGCTGAATTACTGCGCTACCCTTTACTGACGCGAGACGGGGCCGATCTGGTTCCCAAATGGGACGTCTGGTTTAAACTCGTCGGCATCCGTGCCGACCGGTTACATGAAAGCGTGCGCTTCGCCGACACGAATATGACGATAGAAGCCGCATTACTCGGCCAGGGCATAGCCTTAGCGCGCAGCGGGCATGTTGAGAAAGAGATGGGGAATGGCAGCCTGGTAAGACTCTTTGATGTGCCCTTTCCCTCTCCGGCAGCCTATTACTTTGTCTGCCCTGAGGGCACGGAACGGCAGCCGCATATTGCAACGTTCCGGCACTGGCTGCTGGAAGAATCACATCAGGCACAACTGAGCTATGGGTGAAGGCATGAGCTTTTGCTCATGCCGGGATGACGATACTTCACTGTTCATTCTGACGGGGGCTGGTTAGCATCCCTTCTGCCCAAGCGGTAGCTCGTGCCAGGCGAAACCCGTCTCCTGTTTGCCAGGATATGGGGTTATCGAGCGCCTGCGGAACACTCAAGATGAGAAAAATGCTGGGGTAGGCGGTGACTGCTTCCGCCACGCTGATGACAGGTTAATCACACCAGGAGAACACACGATGTCTGACTACCCTTCCATTGCCCTTCTGGGCCCGGGGGCTATCGGCACTACCATTGCAGCCGTCCTGCAGGAAGTGGGTCGCGCCCCCGTGTTGTGCGGGCGTACTGCGCATCCACAACTGTTGTTGCGTCATGAAAACGGTGAGATTGTCGTCCCCGGCCCGGTACTGAACGATCCCAATACCGTCGCATCGCCGTTTGAGCTGGTGTTTGTGGCAGTGAAAACCACCCAGGTGGCTGACAGTGCCCGATGGTTGTCTGCCCTGTGTGACGAAACCACTATCGTGTGTGCCCTGCAAAATGGCGTTGAGCAAAAAACGCAGTTAGCGCCTTACGTTAACGGCGCGCAGGTGTTGCCTTCCGTGGTCTGGTTTCCGGCACAACGTGAAGCGGATGCTTCCGTCTGGTTGCGCGCAAGACCGCGCCTGACGTTGCCGGCGGTCCCGCAGGCACAACGTGTCGCTGATGCGCTCAGCGGGACGCGCTGCAGTGTTGAACTGGCCGCTGATTTCGCCACCATCGCCTGGCGCAAACTGCTGCAAAACGCCGTTGCCGGTCTGATGGTACTGTCTAATCGTCGGGCCGGCATGTTCTCGCGGGCCGATATCACTGCGCTGGCACTGGCTTATTTGCACGAATGCCTGACGGTCGCCCGTGCAGAAGGCGCGGCGCTGAGCGACAGCGTTCCGCAGGAAATAGTTGACGGTTTTCATCAAGCGCCAGCGGATTTAGGCACGTCTATTCTGGCCGACCGTCAGGCTTGCCGCCCAATGGAGTGGGATATTCGCAACGGCGTGGTGCAGCGTTATGGTCAGATACATGGCATTCCGACTCCCATCAGCGACGTGCTGGTACCGTTGCTGGCAGCCGGAAGCGAAGGGCCAGGCTAACGTCTCAACCGTGCTGACGATAAGCCTCAACTTATTTCAGGTCATGCATACGCATCGGCCTTGCAATAGCGACTTCAAACATTAACGGCAGGCTTATCCTCTTTTTAATACATCCTTGTATTGCATTATTCTTACCGGTAAGGCAAAGCGTTAACTTTCGGGAAGAACAAGGGCGTTAAGAACGTGATCCTGCCATTTACCGTTTATTTTAAGATATGACTCAGCGTATCCCTCTTTCACAAACCCGAGCGCGGCAAGCGTCTTAGCACTACGGAAATTATCCGGAAGATGGTTCGCCATAATTCTGTGTAACTGATATTCGTTATGCACGAACTGAATGGCGGCCTTAAGGACTTCTTGCATCAATCCTTTTCCCTGACAGGCGCGGTCAATAGAAAAGCCAAGATAACAAGCCTGGAACACACCATAGACAACGTTCGTAAAGTTGGCATTTCCCAATATTTTATTGTCACCTTTCAGGGTAAACACTATTGATAAACCCTTGCGTTCCTCAAACGCTTTCCCCGAAACGGCAATTCTTTCGCGAACACTTTCCAGAGCAAAAAAACCTTCATTCCGAAGGGGTTCATAGGGTGAAAAATAATCCCTGTTATCAATAATAAAACGCTGAAAACCTTCTGCTACCTCGTTCGTCAAAAGATAAACATTTGTACGTGGGGTTGAAAATAACATCATTGTGCACACCTTTTGAAATTATTTGCTTTTGAATATATTCACCAGTTTGATATATCAATTCTTAGCCGTACGAATCTGGACGAAAAAAACCCATCTGACGCCGCTCTGAACAGGGCGTCAACATTCACGTTCTTTTCTCATGCTATTACGATAATCCGCAGGGGATTGGGTGTTTTTTTTCAAAATTCATACACTAGCCGCGGATACTATACAGCGAAAGCATTTAATACTGAACGACGGTATGCTCTGATTTGGCCTGAGCAGATTTATTTATTGCATGTAAAATACATTCACCGGAATTATATAATATCAATTTCATTACTGTTCATTTATGCTGGCGCTACTGCCTGGTCAGGATTATTTAACCCGTTCTTACATTACACGTCTAAAGGACAGTACATGCACACCCCCGGACTCGACCCAGGCTACAGACATCTTGTCGCCGGAAAACGCTACAGGGTAGCCAGGACCTTCATTGATTATGACAACATCACCCGAACAGAAGGTGAAGTCTGGACGTTTGTAGGTGCCAGTTTCCTCGCGTATGAAAGTGGTCTGTCGCTGTTTTTCAACATCAACGCTAAGTTAGTGCAGGTAAGGTTACAGGCTATCCCGGAAGAGCAGCTTTCCATTACTGACAATCTGGAAGCGTATCTGGTCCTGCATCGACGGACATGGTGCTTTTGGAGATAGAGAAAACCGTTCTGCCCTCTTTATCCCACCAGCGCCGCGCGCTATTCTGCAGGTTTGGGAAGATAGCACGTTGATTGCAGAGGCAAAATGGAACGTCTGTTTGTTTATGGCACCCTGCGTCCGGGGCATGCTAATGCACATATTCTGGAGAATATCGGCGGGGAGTGGCTGCCGGGTTATGTCACCGGTACGTTTTATGAACGTGGCTGGGGGGCGGCGGCAGATTTTCCAGGAATAGTGCTGGATGAGAATGGTGCGCAGGTACACGGTTACCTCTTTCTTTCCCCTCACCTTACTGCACACTGGTTAATGCTTGATGAATTTGAAGACGGTTACGATCGCGTTAAGGTCGTGGTGACCACGGAAGAGGGTGAGCAGTTAACCGCGTGGGTCTATCAGTTGCAGCCGAAAGCGTCTTGACACCTTTATTGAAAAAATGCCCTGTAGTAAGCAAACCCACAGGGCATTTTCATCTCAGATGAATCAGTCGCGCCAGCCCATTGCGGGTGCTACGTGCTTCAGAATCGCGTCGATAACATGGACGTTATAATCCACGCCTAACTGGTTCGGCACGGTCAACAGCAGGGTATCCGCCTCCGCAATGGCTTCATCTTTTTTCAACTGCTCAATCAGCTTGTCCGGCTCGGCCGCGTAGCTGCGCCCGAAGATGGCGCGGGTCTTCTCATCGAGGAAGCCGACTTTATCGCTGTCATTGCTGCTGCCACCGAAATATGCGCGGTCGCGGTTGTCCATCAGGGCGAAAATGCTGCGGCTGACGGAGACACGCGGGGTGCGGGTATGTCCGGCCTCTGCCCAGGCATCGCGATAGGCCCGAATCTGTTTAGCCTGTTGAATGTGAAACGGCTCGCCGGTTTCATCATCTTTCAGCGTTGAGCTTTGCAGGTTCATCCCCAGTTTTGCCGCCCACACTGCGGTGGCGTTCGAACCGGCCCCCCACCAGATGCGTTCACGCAAACCTTCAGAGTAAGGTTCCGGGCGCAACAGTCCCGGCGGGTTCGGGAACATCGGTTGTGGGTTCGGTTTGGCAAACCCTTCTCCGCGCAGCGTGTCGAGCAAAACTTCTGTATGACGACGCGCCATATCCGCTTCGTTTTCACCATCCGCTGGCTGATAGCCAAAATAGCGCCAGCCATCAATGACCTGTTCCGGGGAGCCACGGCTGATACCGAGCTGCAAACGTCCGCCGGAGATCAAATCTGCCGCACCGGCATCTTCCGCCATGTAAAGCGGGTTTTCGTAACGCATGTCGATAACGCCAGTACCGATTTCAATCTTACGGGTTTTGGCGCCGACAGCCGCCAGCAGCGGGAAGGGTGAACTCAACTGGCGCGCAAAGTGATGCACCCGAAAATAGGCGCCGTCCGCGCCCAGCTCTTCAGCCGCAACGGCCAAATCGATAGATTGCAGCAGCGCATCAGCCGCCGATCGGGTACCGGACTGCGGCGAGGGTGTCCAGTGACCAAATGACAAAAATCCGATCTTTTTCATGGCGTTTGAATCCTTAATTCTCAGGAATAAGCAGCAGAATGGCTTAACTGCCTTTGATGCCCCTACTCTACGCATTAACGAACGAGAATAAATGCCATTTGTTTCACGTTAAGGTTCAAATTTATTGATGGAGATATCTATATGTTTACTACTGCATGTCTTTCGGTATGAGTGCAATGTCAAGTTCATCAGCAAGGGCAAACAAGGCGCTCATGACATCTTTAGATGCCATGAGCGCTTCAGATTCAGTCGCAACACGTAAATCGCCTTCTTTCATTCTGTCGCCGAAAAGCATCAGAGCAGCCCCGCCATGCTGCTTTGAAGGCCACTGTATTCCTCTTGCTTCAGGATTATCACGATGAATACGCGCTGCCCATTTTTGGGTAACTTGATAGTCAGTGACCTCAGAACCCAACAATAGGGCTTGGGTAATGCCCCAGCGTCTCATGGTCATTGGTGTGATATCGACAAGCGGCAAATCAACCTCGGGAACAAGCTGGCTACGGACCCGCCCCTCCAGCTTGCTCAAAGCGAAGTTTAAGCCGGCACATCCAACAGGCAGATCATGAAAGACTGTTTCCATCAGGGCAACAGCTGACGATTCACCTCCGTAGAGAGTGGGTACATTGTTCCCTAAACTATCCTGAAATGGACTGAAACGCGCACCAGCTCCTGCGTTAATGCCCGGATTGAACTGCTTAGCTGAATATTTTGAACCGTGGATACGTTCAATCGGCCTCCCTGCTTTCCAGTTTTTCGTACAGACCGTTGTCGAAATGTCTGGTGACGAAATACTGACGTCCTTGTCTTCAGCCATGCAGTGCTCCTGCTTTTTCCTCTTCGGCTGCCTTCAATACTTTACCAGGCATAGACAGCAGAAGGTCTTTCGGCTTGGAATTATTCAGCCAGCTGTTTGGCGTTCCCAGCCAGATTGCCAGTGCCCATGCCGTCTTAGACTCTCCAAAAAAGGCGATGATCTTTTTCATCACCGGTAGAGGTTGCCCTCCCTCGTCCAGGGCATATTGCGGAAAGTAATCTTTTCCCTGAACAGGAAGTGCAAAAATTCTTTTTGCATGCTTCCAGCGATTCGGCGCAGCGCTGGTGTTACGGGAATGGATACTGGCAAGTTCTGATACTTCGCGGGAAGACAACCAGGTTGAATCTTCCAGGATAGCTGCCTTTAGCTTTTCCAGCCGTTCAGCGTTGCGTGAGGCAGAGGTGTCGTTATTAATGCTTTCGGCTTTCAATTCCGATGCCATATCCCTCTTTAGCCCCCCCTTCTCATTCTCGCGTTCATCCACCGCCACGCTGCGTGATTTGATCGATGCCAGCGCATTAACCGCGCTCATTAGCGCTACCTGAAAATCATCCCGATTTACATTAGTGGGTAGCTTAATCACCACAAACTGGGCTGATTCTCCATCGTTATGATCCTCAAACCGAAAATCGCTGATGTTTTTTACTGGCTTTGTAAAATCAACATCCTCAAGGGAAAGGTATCTCATCTTTTTTTTTGTCCCGGAATTACGTACCCTTGTGACCATATCTCCTCCCAATCCGCTGAGTCATAATTATCATGATATTGCTTATATCAAATATAACAGGTAAATCACGATAATCACGGCCATAAAGGCACAAAAATGCTGATATGAATGACATGTCTGGCAATGCTTTTATTGATTAGAATAAGGCAGGCGTGACTTTGCTCATCCGCCCCTTTTTTTTCATCCTTAATTCACAATCGCTTTGACGCCTTCTGGCGTTCGCAACCAGCGCGGCGCTTTGAGCTCTTCGGCAAAAAACCAGACCAGTTCACATAACAAACCCCGGAGGGCTTTTTCCATTGCCGGCGGCAGTGCTACTTCATTAAGCAACTCACTCAGCGCCAGGCAATACTCGCAGAGCTGATCGGTGTCTGGATCAAAACGGGGAACATGCTCGGGCAATGCATCGACAGTAAAAGCTTCAATAAGATGGGAAGGAATAGCCTCATGAAGCGTCGGGCGTAGCTGCAGCAGATTCGCGCGTAAAAACTGGCAAATAAAACGTCGCTCAGCCGCATTGTTATTGTCGATGAGCATCAGCGCGTATTCGTCGCAGTCGCGGGCGAGATCGGTAAATTCGGGGTGAGCCTGAGAATAGTTGATCATGTGCGGATAAGTCTGGTTGACGGTCGTCGCCATGTACCAGCCTCCATAAAGAAAAATGAAGTGAAGTATTTCAGGAGGCTAATCCCGGCAGCTTGTTTTGCAGGTGCGGGCAAAAGATACCGCGTTAAGTCACTGACAGCAAGGCAGTTTCTGGAAGGCGGCTCGCAGAATCAGCAATGGAATCCCTTTAACGGCGAAAGGGCTTCTTCCATCAGTTTGGCCAGCATCCGCCGTGCGCCGTTTACCGTCTCACTCCCCTGTCGCTCTTCAAGCGTAATGCCAAGATTACCCGCCGATGGCAACATTGCCCCCACGCTCTGCAGGCTGCCCGGCATGCCGATCCGTGTACGTAGCGTTATCCCTAATCCCGCTTGTACAGCCGCCCAGATACCGCTCAGGCTGTGGCTGACGAACACAACGCGCCAGGGGATCCCCACCCTGTCGAGACAGGCAGTGGCACGACTGCGCATCAGGCAGGGGTTTTCGAACAACACCAGCGGCAGGGGCTCGCCCGTTGCGAGCAGCGCGGCAACGTCCAGTTCCGGGTGCTGGATCCACGCCATTTCACACTGCCCAACCAGCTTACCGGCATGGGAAGTTTGCTCCGGTTGCCAGAGCAGCGCCATGTCCAGCGCGTCGTCAGCCAGAGCTGACAGCAGTGCCTGATTGCGGTCCACACGAGCAATAATGCGTAGCCCAGGATGATGGCGTTTGAATTCGCCGAGGATGCCGGGCATCAGCGACTCACCAAAATCCTCCTGCATCCCAATGCGGATCTCCCCTTGTAACAGCCCACCTTTCAGCGCCCGCTGCGCCTCATCGTTGAGTGCCAGCAGACGACGGGCATAACCCATCAGGATCTCACCGTTGTGAGTGAGTTCGAGGTGGCGACCACGCTTCACCACGAGATCCGCCCCGCACTGCATCTCCAGTTTTTTAAGCTGAGCGCTGACGGCAGAGGTCGAGCGGCAAAGGCGGCTTGCCGCCAGGGCAAAGCTGCCAGCCTCAATTCCGGTGACAAAACTGCGCAGCGCATCAAGGTCGAGTGTTAAGGGAAGTTTGTCCATATTCGTCCTGAAATACGGGATGGTTAGTCGCGATTAATTTGATTTTCAGGATGACACTATCACGCCAGTATGGACTCACTGTCAACACGGAGAAAGCACGATGAGACCATCCCTGGACCGAAATACACTCACCCGCATCGCCCCCAAGCTGGCTGAACTCAGTCAGGACGTCCTGTTTAACGATATCTGGCAACGTGACACCCTTTCGCCGCGTGAACGCAGTTTGCTCACCCTCGGCGCGCTCACTGCACTTGGCCGCGTACAGCAAATTCCCTGGCATATCCACTTTGCACAACAAAACGGCCTGACCCGGGAAGAGATCGCTGAAGCCTTTACTCACCTGGCCTTTTACGCCGGCTGGCCCGCAGCGGTGTCGGCGCTCGGCTGTCTGGATGAGGAGCAAAACTGATGCCCTTCACCCGAATCACCCTGCGCGAGGGGTACAGTGACGCGCAGCTGAAGCAGATTTCCGACACTCTGCATCACTGCCTGGTGGAGGAATTCGCGGTGCCAGTCGACGATCGTTTTCAGGTTTTCGAAACGCTCCCGGCCCGTCAGCGCGTGTTTGATAAGCGCTATAAAAGCGGCGGGCGCAGTGATGATTTTATCCAGTTTCATATTTTCGCCGGTAAGCCGCGCACCAAAGCGCAGAAGCAGAACCTCTTTCGTTTACTGAGCGCAAGGCTGCACTCGCATCTGAACATTCAGCCGGACGATGTGATGGTAATGATCCAGTTTAATACCGCCGATGAGTGGAGTTTCAGCCACGGGCGCATGCTCTCTGAGGAGGCGTTATGATCGTCATGCAATACCGTTTCACGCTGCCCGCCGATTACGATATGGCGGTGATCGAACAGCGTATTAACCACAGCGGCGCAAAGCTGGATGGTTTTCCAGGCCTGCTGTTTAAAACGTTCCTCTTTTCCCGCCGGGAAGAGGCCCATGTGACCGAGAACCGTTACGCCCCGCTGTACGTATGGCAGAACGCGCAGGCTATGGCGCGCTTTTTACAGAGCGCAGGCTTTAAAAAACTAACAGCAGATTTTGGCTGGCCGGAAATTGAAACCTGGCTCACGCTTCGGCTGCCAGAGGTTGAGAGGGTGAAAAACGCGGCCTGGTTGTCGATCGCAAAAACGCCGATTTTGCCGCATGACGATTTAGCGTCGCTGGCGCTGGAGAGCCAGCTTTGCGCCTGGGATGTCAGCCGCTGGCAGCTTTTGCAGGTGGATATGGGTGATGCACCGGTGGCGGGTCGGGAGAATTACCGTATTGGCTATGTGGCGATGGGTGAACAGTGACGTTAGCATAAAAAAACCCCGCCGCAGCGGGGTCAGGATTGTTACGCTTTTGCACGACTGGCAATGATGGCGTCCGCCACGTTGCGCGGCGCTTCCGCGTAGTGATGGAACTCCATACTGTAAGTGGCGCGCCCTTGCGACATGGAACGCAGCGTGGTCGAGTACCCGAACATTTCCGCCAGCGGCACGTCAGCCCGAATAATCTGGCTACCGAAGCGCTCTTCCATACCCTGCACCATTCCGCGACGGGAAGAGAGATCGCCCATAATGTTCCCGGCATACTCTTCCGGCGTTTCCACTTCCACATGCATCACCGGCTCCAGAATCGCCGGATCTGCTCTGCGGGCCCCCTCTTTGAAGCCGAAGATGGCCGCCATGCGGAACGCCATTTCCGAGGAGTCAACATCATGATACGAACCAAACGTCAGGGTCACTTTCACGTCCACCACCGGGTAGCCCGCCAGCACGCCGCTGTTCATGGCTTCACGCAAGCCTTTTTCCACTGACGGAATATACTCGCGCGGCACCACGCCGCCTTTGGTGGCATCTTCAAACAGAAAGCCACGACCCGGTTCCAGAGGTTCCAGGCTCAGCACGACATGACCGTACTGCCCTTTACCGCCGGACTGGCGCACAAACTTGCCTTCCACCTCTTTCACCGTTTTACGTAACGTCTCGCGGTAGGTGACCTGCGGACGACCGATGTTCGCCTCCACGCCAAACTCGCGTTTCATGCGATCGACGATAATCTCCAGGTGCAGTTCACCCATCCCGGAAATAATGGTCTGGCCGGACTCTTCGTCAGTATGCAGACGGAACGACGGGTCTTCCGATGCCAGGCGCTGCAACGCAATGCCCATTTTTTCCTGGTCGGCTTTGGTTTTCGGCTCGATCGCGAGCGAAATCACCGGTTCCGGGAACTCCATGCGCTCAAGTGTAATCACCGCATCCGGGTCACTCAGGGTGTCGCCGGTGGTCACATCTTTCAGCCCGACACAGGCGGCAATGTCACCCGCGCGCAGTTCGTCCACTTCATGTCGGTCGTTAGCATGCATCTGCACGATACGACCAATACGCTCTTTCTTCCCTTTGACCGGGTTCCACACTGCGTCACCTTTTCTCAACACGCCGGAATAGACGCGAATAAAGGTCAACTGGCCGACGTAAGGGTCAGTCATCAGCTTGAACGCCAGCGCCGAGAAGGGTTCATCATCGCTCGGGTGCCGTTCAGCAGGCTGGCCTTTTTCATCTACACCCTGGATAGCCGGGATATCCAGCGGCGATGGCATCAGTTCCACCACCGCGTCGAGCATGCGCTGCACACCTTTGTTTTTAAAGGCACTACCACACAGCATCGGCTGGATTTCACCCGCTACGGTGCGAATACGCAGCCCGTTGATGATCTCGGCTTCGTCGAGGTCGCCGGTTTCGAGATATTTATCCATCAGCGCCTCGCTGGCTTCGGCCGCCGCCGAGACCATTTTCTCCCGCCAGACCTGGGCGGTCGCCAGCAGGTCATCCGGCACCGGCGCATAGCTGAAGGTCATGCCCTGCGTGGCGTCGTCCCAAAGAATGGCGCGCATTTTGATGAGATCCACCACGCCGGTGAAGTGCTCTTCCGCACCGACAGGGATAACAATCGGCACCGGGTTCGCCTTCAGGCGATCGATCATCATCTGCACCACGCGGAAGAAATCGGCCCCCGGGCGGTCCATTTTGTTGACGAACGCCAGGCGCGGTACGTGGTACTTGTTGGCCTGCCGCCAGACGGTTTCCGATTGCGGCTGTACGCCGCCGACGGAGTCATACACCATTACCGCACCGTCGAGTACGCGCATGGAACGTTCCACCTCAATGGTGAAATCCACGTGCCCTGGGGTGTCGATAATGTTGATACGGTGCGGCTCAAAACCTCCGTCCATACCCGGCCAGAAGCAGCTCACGGCGGCGGAGGTAATGGTGATTCCGCGCTCTTGCTCCTGCGCCATCCAGTCGGTAGTTGCCGCGCCATCGTGTACTTCACCCAGTTTGTGGCTCATCCCGGTGTAAAACAGGATGCGCTCGGTGGTTGTCGTTTTACCGGCATCGATATGCGCGGAGATACCGATGTTGCGATAACGTTCGAGGGGGATGGGTCGGGGCATGATGCGTCCTTAGTCAGTGTGACAATTAAAATCGCGACCGGGATGGTCGCGTGTTCGTTCGTTGAGTATAATAGTCCTATTGTACGAGTATGTTCGAACTATTTTCTTATGATTGAGCGATTGTTGATATTGCTCAACCCTATGACGCCAGGAGTCAAATGATCCCGAATCATCCCGATACCGAACAAATATTGCTGGAAAACGTCCTTTTTGCCCTCGGCAACCCACTGCGTCTGGCGATGGTCAAGCGACTCGCCGATGGCAGTGAACTAAGCTGTAACGCGTTACGCCCGGAGGAAATAGCCAAGTCTACGATGACCCACCACTGGCGGGTGCTGCGTGACAGTGGCGTCATCTGGCAGCGTCCACAGGGACGCGAGAATATGATTTCACTGCGTCGGGAAGATTTAGACGCCCGTTTTCCGGGACTGGTGGATACGTTGCTGCAGGTGATGCGGGAGGGGAAGTCTTAGGGAATAGCGTGTTGTACTCGCCCTAATATGCTGATCCTACCGCAATAAAAGCAGGCACGAGCGGTCCCCTCGCCCCACTGATCTGAACCCCATAACCTGGAACAGATTCAGGTCTGAGCGTGCCACTGAGTCCGGTAATTTACCGGGCTCAGCCCTCCCAGTCCCATCTTTATTCTGTCATGGTTATAGTAATGGATGTATTTCCCTGTCGCCGTTTCCAGCTCCGACACGTTTTCATACCTTATTCCGTAGAACATCTCCGTTTTCAGCACCGCGAAGAAGCTCTCCATTGCCGCATTATCCAGACAGTTACCCCGTCGCGACATGCTCTGGTGGAGCCCGTGTTTCTCCAGCGTGCTTCGCCATTGACGCATCCGATACATCCAGCCCTGATCGCTGTGCAGTACCGCTCCCTGTCTGACAGTGCCTGAACTCAGCAGGGCATCCAGCATTTTTTCCGCCAGCACATACGCCGGACGCGATGCCATATTGGCCGCCACTATTTCCCTGTTGTAAAGGTCCATTACCACAGACAGATACAGTTTCGCGTTGCCCACCCGGAACTCCGTCACATCGGTTACCAGTTTCACTCCCCACGTGTCAGCGCTGAAGTCCCTGTTTAACAGATTGTCGACGGGCTCCAGTTCAGCGGCCCCCTGCCAGCTCCGGTATTTCTTCCTGCGTGTCAGCGCCTGACAGTCCAGCTCTCTCATCAACCTCGACACTTTTTTATGGTTAATGCGGTGGCCCTGCGCCTGCAGCTCATTTGTCACCCGCCGGTAGCCGTAGCGCCGTTTATGGCGAACAGCAGTGGACATAATGAGGTCGCATATCGGATCCGGACTGACCACACGTGCGTCGCGCTTTTGCCGGTCATACCATGTGCTTTGCGCAAGCTCAGCCGCTTCCAGCAAGCGGGACAGCCGGTGTTCGGGGATCAGTGCCCTGACGATAAGGGCTTTTTCTTTCCCTTTTGCGCTTTTTCTTTCATCAGGGCGTCCAGCTTTTCCAGATAAGCTTTTTCGGCACGCAGGTAAAGCACTTCATCAACCAGTTGTTCCGGTGTCATTTCCTCAGGCGGTTTACCGCGATGTGATGGCTTACGGATCATATGTTTATCCTCGTGACTGTCTGGCGCTAACTGTCCGTTTGCTGCGCGTCTGGCCCAGCTACTGACTGTTTTGTGATCAGGAATATTAAACCGTGCAGCCGTCATTCGCACAGAGAGATGTTCACGCTGCATGGTCTGGATGACCTGAAGGCGAAAATCATCGGAGTAAGAACGGCGTGAGGGGCGAAGTGCAGCCTCACCATGAAAGCCGTAAGCGCTGACCCAGGCACGAAGAGAGGGCTCGGGACAGCCGTACTGGCGTGCAGTGGATGTGAGGCTGTTGCCGCCCTCCACATACGCCCGGACGGCGGCCAGCTTAATGTCGAATGTGTACTTCATAAGAACCTCCGAAAAACTGGTTTGGGATTCCAGGTTTCGGGGTTCAGATCACACCGGGGAGAGGGCCAGGGTGAGGGGGTAAATGCGGCTCTGGTGGTCATTCCGTTCACCTTATGTTCCTTGCTTTTCTATCGCTCCAGAACCCGTGAACGTGCCAGGGCGGTTCACCGCCACCGCCCTGGCGACCCGGGCTCCCGGCGAGGAAAATCGCCGCTGGCGCGGTCCACTGCGCATATTCCTTCAGGCTTATCGGGGACGGGCGAAGGTAACCTCCCTGTAAAGTCGCCCTCGCCGCGCATCCCTGCGCGGCGCCCCGGCCTTACGGACACGCTTCGTCGATTTTCAGCCGGACCCTGCCATCGCGGTGACAGTTTTATTCTCATGGGCCGTTTTATCGCTGTAAAACGTAATATTACTGGGGATTCCTCAGCCCTCGAGGGAGAGGGGACCGATCGTGCGGTCTGTTACTTCGTCTCCGGCAACACGATATTGCTGTTGGCGAGGGTGCCCATATTGTTGTGCATCGCGCAGGCGGCATCCACCAGTTGCATCGCCAGCGCGGCACCGCTGCCCTCTCCCAGACGCATCCCCATGTTGAGATATGGCTCAAGCCCGAGGTTTTGCAGGGCAATGCGCGCCCCTTTCTCCGCCGACAAATGAGACGGAATAAGATAATCCTTCACTCCAGGTTCGATGCGGCAGGCCGCCAGCGCCGAGGCGTAAGAGAGGAAACCATCCAGCACCACCGGCAGACCACAGGAAGCGGCTCCCAGCATCACTCCGGTCATCCCCAGCAGATCAAAACCACCGACTTTGGTCAGCACGTCCAGGCCGTCCTGCGCATTCGGCTGGTTGACCGCAATAGCCCGACGCACCACCTGCGCTTTATGCCCGAGCTGCGATTCCGGCAGGTTCGCGCCAATACCAACCACCTCTTCCGGCGCCTCACCCGTCAGCACACTGACGATCGCCGCGGCTGGGGTGGTATTCGCCATGCCAAGCTCGCCGACGCCGAAGAGTTGTACGCCGTCGGCGGCCAGTTCACGGGTATAGCGAATCGTCTCCAGCAGCAGTTCCTGCGCCTGCGCTGCATGCATCGCCGGCCCCTGCGCGATGTTACCGCTGCCGCGCGCCACTTTCATATTCACCACTCCTGGGATGGGATCGCTGTCGATCCCGACATCCAGCACATGCACTTTTGCTCCCGCCTGGGCGGCCAGTACGCATACGCCGGTAGTGCCCTGAGTCATATTTGCTGCCTGAATCGCGGTGACAATCTGCGGGGAGATCGCGACCCCTTCGTGCCATACGCCGTGATCGGCGCACATCACGATGATCGCTTTCTTGCCCGACTGCGGTTTCCCCCCTAATCCTGGCATTCCGGCAAGCTGCACCGCCAGAGACTCCAGTCGCCCCAGGCTGCCCGGGGGCTTCAGTAAGCCGTCAATGTGCTGTTGCGCCTGAGCCATGGCACCTTTGTCGGGCGCGGGTATGGATGCCAGTATCGAAGTCAGTGTTTGCATAGGAATTCTCATCAGATTTAATGGACTGCTCAGAGCAGCGCCAGAAGAAAGACCAGTTCACCCAGTTCAATGCCGGCACCGAGCGTGTCGCCCGTCTGCCCGCCCAGCGTGCGTTTGAGCATCCAACCGAGCAGCAAAATCGCAAGCGTCGTGATAACCAGTGCGATCAGCCCTTTCACCCCCTCCAGGCCAACGGCAACCACCAGCGCCAGCGCGAGGGTAATCAGCGTCTGGCGGAAAGTGACCTTGCCGATAAACAGATTGCCGAGCCCCTCTTCGCGGGCATAGCGGTGACCGTGCATCATCACGACCGCACAACCGCGCCCGGCGGCACAGGCTGCGCCCAGCGCGGCGGGTATCGACAGACCGCGCAAGCTTAACTCACTGATGACCAGAACTTTTGCCACCAGCACAAACACCAGCGCCAGCCCACCGTGGGTACCAAGGCGGCTGTCACGCATGATCTCCAGCATCCGCTCACGCGTGCGGGCGGAGAACACGCCGTCGCACGTATCCGCCAGCCCATCAAGATGAAACCCGCCGGTCAACAGCGCGAGCGCCAGCACGGTGAAGAGTGCCGCCAGCGGTGTGCCGCACCAGGGTTCGAGCACCATCCAGACCACGCCGCTGAGCGCACCGAGCGTGAGCCCCACCAGCGGGAAATTGACAATACAGCGTACGTAATCTTTGGTTTCCAGCCCGTCCGTCCAGCGCTCGGGTACCGGCAACCGGGTGATAAAGGCGAAGGTCGCCCATAACAGTTTGCTCATTTTATTTTGACTCCAATCCCCGACACCACCAGCCAGACCGCATCGGCAGCCTGCGCCAGACGCTGATTCACCCGTCCGGCGATGTCACGAAAATGGCGGGCGAGACGGTTTTCCGGCACGATCCCCATCCCCACTTCGTTGGTTACCAGCACCACGGACGCCGGGCAGTGCGCGCAGGCGGCAATCAGGTTTTCGATCTGTGCCTGTACCTGCACTTCAAGGGCATCGTAGTCCCAGCTATCCGGGTCATTGTCTCCGCCGTACGCAAACAGCAAATTGGTCACCATGGTGGTGATGCACTCCAGCAGAATGGCTTCTTCCGGGGAATGCCCGGTGGTGATGATGTCGGCAAGATCCTGCCAGCGCTCTTCGGTTCGCCAGTGCGCGGGGCGTCCATCACGGTGGTGCTGGATGCGGGCTGCCATTTCCGCGTCATAAATCTGCGAAGTGGCGATGTAAAGCACCTCTTTCGCCTGTGAGACGAGCGATTCGGCATGGCGGCTTTTTCCACTGCGCGCTCCGCCGGTGACCAGCGTTAACATGTCTGCTCCTGGTGCTGATGCATAATCTGATAGATCCTGTCGATGTCGATATGTTTGCGCATGCCGTCCGCCAGCAGATCGAACTGCTGTGATTTGTACTGCGCGTAATCCACGGTGATGTCCAGTTCAGGAAACCCTTTACGTGTACGCAGGGCATTCACCAGCGCGCGGGTAAATGCGTCGCTGTCAAAAAGGCCGTGCAGATAGGTACCGAACACCAGGCCATTGTCACTGACGGCGCCGTCGGCAATCTGCACGCCGTTTTTTTCCAGCCACAACAGCGCCCGGCAGCCAGCCGCCAGGGTGGTTTCGCCCATGTGGATCTCATAGCCCTTGAGCGCCAGATTGCCACATGCCGTCAACAAACCGGGTAAATCTGTTTGCACCGTTGCCCCGACCAGGGTGGTGGTTTTGTTGGCAGCAAAATGGGTCACCGTGTTCAGCAGTCCGAGACCGGGCAACGTGCCGAGGCCGGACTCCACGTCGTCAATGATGGTCTCCCCCAGCATCTGGTAACCGCCACAAACCCCGAGCACCGGCACACCGTTACGGCTAGCCTGTAACACCGCCTGCGCTAACCCGCTCTCCTGCAGCCAGGTCAGATCTCCCAACGTATTTTTGCTGCCGGGTAAGATAATCAGATCGGTATTGCGTAACTCGTCATGCGAGCGAACGTAGTGCACCCGCACGTCCGGCTGGGCGGCCAGGGCGTTAAAATCGGTAAAGTTCGAGATGTGTGGCAACTGGACAACGGCGATATCCACCGCCCGTTCGCCGGTTCGCAGGTACTTGCCGCGCTGGAGCGCCACGCCGTCCTCGTCTTCCAGATCCACGTCCAGCCACGGCATCACGCCGATCACCGGCACCCCGGTCAGATCTTCAATTTGTTTGATGCCGGGCGTCAGCAGGGCCACGTCACCACGGAATTTATTGATGATGACCCCTTTTACCCGCCAGCGTTCGTGCGCCTGCAACAGGGCCAGGGTGCCATAAATGGAGGCAAACACCCCACCCCGGTCGATATCCGCCACCAGCACCACCGGACATTTTGCCATCTCGGCCATGCCCATATTGACGATATCGCGATCGCGCAGGTTAATTTCCGCCGGGCTTCCCGCCCCCTCCAGCACAATGGCATCGTACTCGTACGCCAGGCTCTGGTAGACGCTGATAATTTGCTCGCGCAGGCGCGGTTTGTATTCGTGATAGCTCACGGCATCCATATCGGTGGCGACTTTACCCATCAACACCACCTGTGCTTTACGATCGCTGGTGGGCTTGAGCAGGACAGGATTCATGCGCACGTCCGGCACGATGCCTGCCGCTTCCGCCTGAAAAATCTGCGCGCGCCCCATTTCCTGACCGTCCGGCGTAATGCCCGAGTTGAGCGCCATATTTTGTGATTTGAAGGGGGCCGTCTTCAGTCCATCCTGAAACAGGATGCGGCATAGCCCCGCCACCAGCACGCTTTTACCCACGTCTGAGGCCGTTCCCTGCAGCATGATAGCCAGCGTCATGATGCCTCCTGAATGTGTGTCGCCCGCATACGGGCATACAGTTCCGCTTCACTCTTGCAAAGCGGCATCCCCAGTTCGGTATGTAATTTTACCAGCCACGGTTGGGTCAGCCCGGCTTGTTCAAGGTGCGTTTTTTGCGCAAACACCTCACCCGGCGTCCCTTCGACCAGCAGCTCACCGCGCCGCAGAACATACACCGCATCGCAGACCTCATAAATCAAATCAATGTCATGGCTCGAGATCACCACATGATTTCCCTGGGCCACGATGCGTTGAATGATGTCGATCATTTGCGCCCGGCCGGAAGGATCCAGCCCCGCGGTGGGCTCATCGAGCAAAAGGTATTTAGCCTGTAAGACCAATGCCCCCGCAATGGCCACGCGCTTTTTCTGCCCGTGGCTCAGGCACTGAATGGGCTGATGACGAAAGGACTGGGCGTCCACGAGCGTCAGTGCATCATCGATTCGCCGGGCGATGTCGGCCGCCGGCACGCCGATATTGCGCAGCGCGAAGGCAATATCACTGTCGATATCGGTATAGAAAATCTGCTGGTCCGGGTCCTGAAAGACAGTCGCCACCTGCTGTCGCAATGCCAGCAGCCCGCGCTTACTGTAATCAAGCGGTTTACCCTGCCATAACACCGCACCCTGCTGTGGGCGGAGGATGCCGCTCAGGTTCATAAACAGCGTCGATTTTCCGCAGCCGTTCGCGCCGATCAATCCGCTCACCGATTGCCGCGAGAAATCGAGCGTTAATCCCTTAAGCGTGGGCGCATCCTGGTAGCTGAACCACAGCGCGTCAGTCGCCAGCATTGTGTTCCTTACAGGTGAAAATCACCCTGATAGAGTTTGATATCCAGCGTGATGGCCAGCGCTTTATAACGCTGTAGCACGCGGGTAAATAACAGTCCCACCAGCATCGCCAGTGAGCGGTAGCTCTGTGGTAAGGAGCGATAACCGAAGCGCAGCGTCTGCGCCCGGTGTATGGCCATCGCTTCATCCAGCAGGATAAAAATAAACCGCCAGGTGAGCAGGATCTGCTCCGTCAACAGACGCGGCACGCGCGCTTTTTGCAGCAATATGATGAGTTGAGGAAACGGCAAATTAAGCACCAGCCAAAAGGTGGCCGCCAGGGCCGCCAGACTGCGCCAGAGCGTCGCATTTGCCATCGTCGCACCTTCCGGCATCACCCCCAGCCACCAGGAACCGAGCGGAACCCCCACCAATAAATGTGTCGGGTCGCTGGTCACACTGAACAAAATAGTCAGCACGCCCACCAGCAAAAATGCCAGAGGAATGGCCATCCAGCGTAGCCAGCGCCAGAAGGTCATACGCAGCAGCCAACAGGTAAAGGCCGCCTGGCACATCAGCAATATACCCTGCCCTGCGGGTGGCAGCGTAAAGGCCAGTATCATCATCAGCAGCCAGAACAGAAATTTGCGCTCCGGGGCAACGTGAAACCAACGGCTCTGGTAACTCAGGCGATCAAGCCCGTTCGTCAACACGCTGTCTGCCTTTCATGTAGCCGAGAATGTAGAAAATCACCGCCGCGCCAATAGACCCTTGCAGGGTGAAAAGCAGACTCTCAATTTCGCCGCTGGCCGGTTCATACAACGGCTGGAACCAGGGTTGATAATGCGGTGCGACCACCTGAATCTGGCTTTCCGCTTCGCCGTCAGATCCGCCATATTCTCCGCCGTGATTAATAAAGAAAGGGAGAATTACCAGCGCGATAACCATGGCGAGTAAAATCAGTGTCTTTTTCATTTTAATGTCCTTGTGCGACGATCAGCTGTCGTTTAGTGAGCTGGTCGTAGATCATGACCGTCAGGAGTCCTTCGGCAATGGCAATCGGAATCTGCGTCAGGCAGAAAATACCCATGAATTTCACGACTGACCCGGTTGCACCCGCTTGTGGATCAGGGAAGGCCACGCCCAGTTGTACAGAGGTGACGAAATAGGTCACCAGATCCGCCAGCATGGCGCATAAGAATACGCAGACATCACGGCGCAACCCGGCTCGGCAGGCCATTTTCCAGACCATATACCCCACCACTGGCCCGATCACCGCCATCGACATGCCGTTGGCCCCGAGCGTCGTCAAACCGCCGTGTGCCAGCAGCAGCGCCTGGAACAGCAGGACAATAGCGCCAAGGATAGCCACCACGCCCGGCCCGAAGAGAATCACGGCAAGGCCAACCCCCGTTGGGTGAGAACAACTGCCGGTGACCGAGGGAATTTTCAGCGCCGACAGCACGAAAACAAAAGCGCCGCAAAGTGCCAGTAACACCTTCTGATTGCTGTCTTCTGCCACGATCTGGCGCAGGCGTACCAACCCGTACCACAGGCAGGGTAAGAACATCACCCACCACGCTACTGCCCACATTGGCGGCAGAAAGCCTTCCATAATGTGCATGGCAAACGCCTGCTCCGGCACAACCAGCAGCAGTAAGGCTGCCGCCAGTCCGCTCAACGACAGACGCTTAAGCTGTTGTTCCAGTTTCATACGTTCTCCCACTGTTTGTTCACGAGGATGGTCGAAAAATAGGGCAACGCCTGCTCGTCGTTAACGTCCGCAAGCTGCCGCCAGCACTGTTCACCGTGGAGCGTGGCTTCCGCCATCATCAGCGCCCTGTCCAGTAGCCCGGCTTCTGCCAGCAATGCTTTGATGCGTGCAAAGCGGCCATACACTTTCATCAGCACCAGGCTTTCATGGTTCGCCAGTGCGTATCGGATCTCTTCTTCGGGCGCGGTGCAGGACACCACTGCCAGCGACTGCTGCTCCATGGCAAGGGGGGTTTGAGTGCGGGCGGCGATGGCGGCAAACGAGGTGACACCGGGCACAATTTCCAGCCAGTCCGGGCGACCGATACGCTGCAACAGGAAGACCCAGGTGCTGAACAGCATGGCATCACCGAGGGTAATAAAACCGACCTGTTTCCCGGCCTGTGCTTCTGCGGTTAACGCCGCTGCCACCTCATCCCACACCGCTTCTTTTTCGGCGCTGTCCGCGCTCATGGGGAAGTGGGTACAGCGGATTTCGGTCTGTTCGCCGAGATATTCCCGCACGATGGAGAGCGCCAGGCTGTCGCCCCCTTTGCGCCCCGCAGGGGCATAGAGCACGTCCAGCTTGCCCAGAATGCGCGCTGCGCGAACAGTGATTAAATCACTGGCACCGGGGCCAATTCCTAATGCGTAAAGCTTGCCACTCATGCGGCTTCCTCCAGTTGTTGGCTCAGCGCCTGATGCAAATGTGCGACGAACATGGCGCGAATATCGCTGTTCTCACCCAGCCCCTGTAGCCACGGCGTAGCGGCAATACCGACATGTTCAAACTGGGTTTTCCAGGACTCGTCGTCGTCAGAGGCCATGTCGTTGATGGCATGGTCGCCTGCGACCAGCATCAGCGGCATCAGGTGGACGGCACTGATGCCCTCGCGGCGAAGACTGTCGATCACCACGTCAATTTCCGGGTAGCTTTCCACCGCCCCAACGCGTGCCGGGAAGTGGTGAACCGCCATCATGTGGTCAAGGCAGGCATAGGCGGCAAAAGCGTGATGACTGGCGCCGTGACCCATAAAGACCACTTTCTCGCCGTCACTCAGCGCAGGCATCTGACGGGCCAGCGCCTGCATCAGTTGCATATAATCGTCGTGGCTGCTGAGCAGCGGCGCACCGATGACCATACGTTTGAAGAGATGACGCAAGGTCTGCACTTCACGGACGATTTTTTCGTACTCGTCACCGTTGATAATGTGCAGCGACTGAATGGCGACATCCTGATACCCCAGATCAGCCAGCTTTTGCAGCGCCTGCAGCGGGGTATCAATGTGCAGGTTATCTCGCTGCTTTAATTTGCGAATGATCATCCCGGAGGTAAAGGCTCTGAACAGGGTACGGTCAGGGCAACTTGCCGCCAGATCGCGCTCACATGCCACGATATTTTTTTCACACGTCTCGTGATAACTGGTGCCAAAACTAATCACTAACAGGGCTTTTTTCATGTTGTTATCCTCACTGATTCGCAAGCCAGCGCCGCAGTCGCTGCGAAAAGGCGTCCTGGCTTTCCAGTAATTCTTCGCCTGACACCGCAGGCATCGGGCGGGTAATCACGATGCAGGGAATACCGGCATCAAGGCACGGTTGTACTTTTTCCTGGTATCCGCCTTCGGCACCGGATGCTTTGGTGATCATCACGTCTGCCCGGCACTGGCGGTAAAACGCGGCGTTAAATTCCGCGCTAAACGGGCCGCACATGGCATAAATCTCCGTCACGCCGAAGCCATTTTCTGCACACTGCGTCATGACATCAGCCACCGGCAGGACGCGGGCAAGCAGCGTTTTTTCAGCCAGCCCGGCGCGCCAGCGCGCTAAATCTTTACTGCCGGTGGTCAACAGCACGCGCTGTCCCAGCCCCTTTGCCACCTCACACGCTGCTTCCAGGGTCGGTACTTTGTGCAGCAACGGATGCTCAAGCTCCGCAAGTTGGTCCGGGCGCTGGTAGCGGCTCAGCAGCACCTTCACCTGCTGGCAGGCGCGGGCGATCGTGTCGCTGACCACTTCCGCATAAGGATGTGAGGCATCCACCACCCAGCGGGTCTGGTTCTGCGTAAGCCAGGTCACCATGGCGGCAAAATCCATTCGCCCGCAGCGCACTTCACCGCGAATGTCGCCGGCAAGATGCTGCCCGGTGGGCGTGGCGACAGACAGGGTGTAGTTCACCCCGGCGGCATCCAGTTGCTGGCAAATCAGGCGTGCATCGCTGGTCCCGCCCATCACCAGCACGCTCCCTGCGCTCACAGCACGTAACCGCGTGGCGTGATCATCAGGCCATCAGCCAAGTAGGTAGTTTTATTTCCCACGATGACCAGACTGGTCATATCCACCGGCTCAAAGTCCATCGCGCCGAGGGTGGTGAGCCATTTTTCCTCTTTTTTACGCCCGGCAGATTTCACTACCCCTACCGCCGTATTCGCACTTTTGCTGGCCGCCAGCAGTTCAAAGGCACGGGCCAGATGGCCTTCGCGCCCCCGGCTACGTGGGTTATAGAAGCAGATAACAAAATCGGCTTCACCGGCGGCAATAATGCGTTTTTCGATGACCGGCCAGGGCGTCAGCAGGTCGCTGAGGCTGATGTGGCAGAAGTCATGCATTAGCGGTGCGCCCAACAGCGCGGCGGCGGCAATACTGGCGGTCATGCCAGGGATCAGGCGAACTTCCACATCAAGTTTCTGTTTACTGACCAGCTCCAGTACCAGACCGGCCATACCGTAAATACCCGCGTCACCACTGCTGATCAGCGCGACGTTTTTCCCGGTTTGTGCCAGCTCAATGGCCGCCTGACAGCGTTCAATCTCTTTGCACATGCCGGTTTTGATCACTTGCTTGTCGCCGGTGAATGATTTCACCAGGTGGGTGTAGGTTTTGTATCCCACCACGATTTCTGCAGCCTGTAGGGCTTCGATCGCTTCCATGGTCATCATGGCCTGAGAACCTGGGCCAATTCCGATTACGCTTAACATCAGTGTGAAACTCCCAAAGTAATAGTGACGCCCTGCTCCCGCAGTGTTTCGCCCACTAGTTGTCCGTGACTCATCAACCAGGCTGCTGGCCCGGAGACGCTGCCCACACCGGCCGTCTTGCGAACAAACTCCGACGCCGGGAAGCGATGTTCATGCTGACGCAAGGCATCAGCGGTAAAAATCTCAAACGGCACGCGCAGGCGTTGCGCCAGTTGCGTGAGCGCCTTTTCATGCTCTTTTAAAGTGATGCTGCCGATAGCCCGTAGCGCCAGCGGGTCAAAAGAGTGCGCCGCCAGTTGCTGGTTGAGCAGCACGGAAACCACGGAAAACGGGGTATCACGGCGACAGCCAATTCCCGCCACCACGCGCCGGGGCACCAGTTTGAAGACCGGTACGGTAAGTTCCGGTAATGTTGCCTGTACCGTGACGCACACCACTGCGGTGAGGTCAGGCAAGTCGTCCAGCGACTCAACGGGGATGAATCCACGCGTGTCGCAGCGGGCGACCTCCGCGCGTAACGCAGTGTCACACCACAGGCCGATGCGTTTGCCGCTGACCAGCCAGTGGTTGATGGTCTTTACCCCGGTGCGCAGATCCTCCATGCCCGCGTCCAACTGGCAGGCAAGCGTGTCCAGCGCCGCCAGTTCGTTAACGTCCGTAGCCGTAGTGATAACCGGGTCGGCACCCAATACGCCCGCCAGGTAACGAGCCAGCTCATTTGCCCCGCCAAAATGGCCTGACAGAAGGCTGATCACGTGCTGTCCACGTTCATCAATGACGATCACCGCCGGATCGCTGAATTTATCGTTGACCAGTGGCGCCAGCACGCGTACGGCAATGCCCGTCGCGCCAATAAATACCAGCGCGGAGTGCTCGCTAAAGGCTGCACGCAGCGCTTGTGCAAAACCGCCGTCAAAGGGGACAAAGCCCTCCTCCAGCAATTTTTCACTGGTGTAGCAGGTCATCGGCAGCGCCCGTTTTAGCCGGTTTGCCAGCGCAACACCGCCGGGTGTCAGGCAAAACAGGGCGATTGATTCAGGCTTTACGGTATTCATGGCTAAAGTCCGCTGCATAAAGACGTGAGTAGTGGTACTCCTCGCCGAGAAATGCGCCGACAAGGATCAGGGCTGTTTTGCGGATCCCGGCGTCGCGCACCTTGCCCGCAATATCCGCCAACGTACCGCGCACGGTCTGGCTTTCCGGCCAGGTCGCTTTATAAATCACGGCGACGGGCGTGGTTGCCGGGTAACCGCCTTCGATCAACCGTTCGGCCACGCGGTTAATGCGTTGTACCGAGAGGTAAATCGCCATCGAGGTCTGGTGGCTGGCAAACAACTCCAGTTGTTCCCGGGGTGGAACCGGCGTGCGCCCTTCCAGCCGGGTGATAATGAGACTTTGCGACACTTCCGGGACGGTATATTCGACGCCCAGCTCCGCCGCCGCGCCAAGGAACGCGCTCACGCCGGGAACCACCTTCCAGTCAATGCCGCGCGCGGTCAGCACTTCACCCTGTTCACGCACTGAACCATAAAGCGACACATCGCCGGTTTGCAGACGCACCACCACTTTTCCGGCTTTGACGCCTGCTTCCATCAGATCGATTATCTGCTCCAGATGCAGTTCGGCGCTGTCGTGGCACTCGGCACCCGGCGGGCAGTAATCAAGCAGTTCGGTGTTGATGAGCGATCCGGCATAGATCACCACCTGCGCCTGTTGCAGTAAGCGGTAGCCTTTAAGGGTGATCAGTTCGCGATCGCCCGGCCCCGCGCCAACAAACCAGACGGTTTGCGCATCAAATTGTTCAGCCATGAGACTCTTCCTTCTCGCAGGAAATCACAAAAACAGGGTTATTCGGTTTGAAGTAGTGGCCGCTACCGAGCGCATGGAGCAGCGAGACCTGAATCTGCTGGCAGTCCAGCGCTGCGACGTTGCAGCCAGCCAGGTGGCTCAGCGCGGTGCTGAGGTTCTCCTGCAGGATGAAGGTCATTACCAGGCGTCCGCCGGGGATGAGCTGCGCCAGTGACCAGTCAATTAACTGAGTTAAATTGCCGCCGCTGCCGCCCATAAACACGGCATCCGCAGGTTGCTCAACGAACAGCGGAGCCACACCTGACACAATCGAAATATTGCGACAGCCAAAATGCTCACAGTTCTCTTCCAGTAGCCCAAGCGCCGCCGGGTTGCGCTCAATGGCGGTTACCTGCAACTGCGGATGGCATAACGCGGCTTCAATGGACACGCTGCCGGTGCCGGCGCCGATGTCGATAAAGTGGCGGGCACGGGATAAGTTCAGCCGGGAAAGCGCCAGCGCGCGGACCCCTTCTTTGGTCATCGGTACGCTTTCACCGCGTAAAAAAAGTTCATCTTTCATTGAGGATCACCACGACGTTCATTGCATACTGAGCACTGACTTCATGGGCTTTGAGCCAGTGAATACGTTCGTTTTCCATTGCCAGGTTTTCACCGACCACTATCCAGCGGTTCCCGGCACCACGGGCCACCAGCGCGGCGGCGATTTCTCGCGGCCCGCAGTGGGCATCCGTGACCATTGCCGTTTTTGGGGAATGAACCAGCGCATCGAAATCGACCGCTCTCCCGTGGGAACTGGTGAGCCAGATATCGTTCATATCGATGCCGGTTTTCGAACAGAGGTACTGCACGGCGCTAATGCCTGGAATGATGCGCACCTTTTCGATACCAAACTCCGCCACCAGCCGTTTGCCAATGCCATAAAAAAGCGGGTCGCCTGAAGCCAGTACCACCACCCGCCGGTTTTGCTGGGCGGCTATCCAGCACATCAGACCGGGAATGTCCGCGTCGAGCGCATGAAGCTCACCCGCGAAATCCGGGAACTGGGCAAGGTGCCGTTTGCCGCCCACCAGCACGTCGGCGTGAGACACAGCCTCCAGCGCCATCGGCGTCATCAATGCCAGTGAGGCTGGCCCCATTCCGACTACCGTCAGCATCTAAGATCCTCCACAATCGCCTCAAACGGACGGCTGGCCCCGAGGATCTGGTTATCAAACGAGAACATGATGGCATCGCACTGCGGGGGATTTTTAGTGAAGCGCAGGTTGAGCATGACGCGCTGGCAGATACGCTGGGCCAGATGGTGATAAAGGTGGCTAAACCCAGCGGCGTCGATGTGTTCCATTGCCGCTTCGGTGGTATCGCACTCGCTCACCTGCAATAAGAGTTCATGTGGTGCGCCCAGCAGCGCCAGGTGCGCGACCAGCGTTTCCATGCGTGCATCGGCAATATGGCTATGCGTGTGGAAGATGCCGGCGGCGATTTTCACCAGTTTCCCAGGGTGGCCGATGAGCACAATTTGTTTGTAGCCCATGCGCACCGCCTCTTCGATCATAAAACCGACGAAGTTGCTCATGGTGACGACGATGTCGCCCGGTAAACCCATCTGCTCGCGGACAAAACGCTCGCCGTGATTACCCGGCACCAGTACCACGCGCTCCAGCCCGGCTGCACGTTTGATTTCCATTTCCAGCGACAACGAGCGCTTCCAGCTCTCTTCAGACATCGGCGTAACAATACCGGTGGTGCCAATAATCGATATCCCACCAAGGATACCGAGTCGGCTGTTATAGGTTTTTTTCGCCCGCTCGTCCCCTTCCGGGGCGAAGATTTCCACCTCTGCACCGCGCGATGGACCGATGACTTCACGGACCGCGGCTTCGATGGTCTGGCGCGGCGTACGGTTAATGGCGGCACTGCCGACAGGCAAGCCAATGCCTTTGCGGGTCACCGTTCCCACACCTTCGCCGCCAGAGAGCACAATCTCTCCACTGTCGTTCAGGCTGACGCGGGCAAAAATCAGCATGCCGTGAGTAGCGTCGACGTCGTCACCACCGTCTTTACGAATAGCGGCAATGGCCTGCTGGCCTTCAATGTGGGGAGATTCCACGTTCAGGCGCAGGGTGACGCCCGACGGGGTGACAATCGACACCTGATGGATGATGTGCTGACGCAGCACCATCAGTGCGGCAACTTTTGCCGCTGCGGTCGCACAGGAACCGGTGGTATACCCTTTACGCAGCGCTTTGCCGTTGTGCCACACCGGGGCGTCGAAAGCCTCTTCGCCCATCACGCCTCCCGCATGTGATAAAGGAACGCGTTAATGATCGCCGCCGCAACGTTGCTACCGCCTTTGCGACCGAGTGCGGCAATCCCCGGCAGGCCGCTTTCTACCAATGCATCCTTTGATTCAGCCGCGCCGACAAAACCGACCGGTACACCGACCACGCCGCGCACCTGGACATTTTTTTCCAGTAAGCGGAACAGCGCGGTGGGAGCATTGCCAAAGACAAAGACCTTCTCGCCTTCATCAGTGAGCGCCAGGTCTACGGCTGCCATCGAACGTGTGATGCTGTTTTCTTTCGCGGCCCGCACAACGCGCGGATCACTGATGTAGCACTTCACTTCTCCGCCAAACTTCGCCAGCAGCGTTTTGTTGATTCCCGACAGCGCCATGGTGGTATCGGTGTAGAGGGTACAGCCGCTGCGCAGCGCGCTGCCGAGGGTTGCCAGCGCATCGGGAGAGAACCACAGGATATCAAGCCAGTCGAAATCGGCAGTGGTATGAATGACACGTTTGATGATGGCTTCGTGCAGCGGGCTGGCGAAACGGTAGTCAGGCCGTGTCTCGCGAATAATGTCGCCAATGATGACAAAGCTCTTGTCCTCAATGGCCTGAGGTTGTTGTAAATAATCCATCGTTTTCATAAGAGTGCTGCTCCTGCCAGCGTAACCTGCATAAGCGCAAACAAGCCCAGCGCCAGAGTGGACGCCACCCACATCAACCGGATTGTGTGCGAAATATCCTCAACGGTGATGGCGCGAGTATCATCGCCAATCCAGGGCTTATCTACGCGCTCACCAAAATAGTCATTTGGGCCACCCAAACGCACACCCAGCGCGCCGGCCACGGTTCCTTCCGGCCATGCGCAGTTGGGACTGCTGTGGTTGCGGCGATCGCGCCAGCCTACGCGCAGCGCATCTCTGGCGTTTAGTCTGCAGAACACCGCAGCGAAGCTCAGTAACAACCAACTCAGACGCGCAGGAATAAAGTTGGCAACGTCATCGAGACGCGCGCTGACCATCCCGATGGCACGGTATTTTTCATGTTTATAGCCGACCATCGAATCCAGGGTGTTAACGGCTTTGTATGCCATCGCCAGCGGCGCACCGCCGATTAACAAGAAGAACAAGGGGGCAATAACGCCATCTACCGTGTTTTCGGCGACGGTTTCGACCACCGCACGGGCGATCTGTGGCGGTTGCAGTTGTGTGGTATCGCGACCCACAATCCACGAGAGTTTTTCCCGACTTTCACTCAGGGTGCCGTGGCGTAGCGCCCGCTCCACTTCACGCGCCGCGTCGTCCAGGCAACGGGCCGCCAGCAGGGTATAAATCATCCATACTTCAACGCACCAGCCGAACCAGGGGTGAACCCAGTTAGCAAGGGTTAACACTCCCCATGCCGTAGCCCAGGTGACACCCACCACCACCAGCCACATCACCCCGCCCCCCATGCACAGGGCACTCCCGGAATGAAAAACCCGGCGAATGGCGGCTTGCGTGAGGTTGATTAAAGCGCCAATCCAGCGCACCGGATGCGGCCAGTGAGGCGGGTCACCCAACCAGCGGTCCAGTAGCCATGCCACGCACCAGGCCAGGATAGTCATGCCACACCCCTTGCGGCCTGGATCCAGCGGTTAAGCATCTGCGGGCGCTGGGCAAAATGAATATGCAGGTAACTGGCGTAAGTGTTGCCCACCTGCCATCCGCCCTGCCATTGCGACAAGATTTTGTTATCCCGTGTCTTCTGGCAATCCATCACGGCGTTCAGTTCAGAGGTAAAGTCGGAGTAATGGAACTCATGCCCGCGTAGCGTTTCGCCTGCATCCGCAAGCAGCGTTGGCTGGCGTGCGGTGGCTTCGCAGTAGCCAAAGCGGGTCAGCCGTTTGCCCATCTCGCTGTGACCCGGGATCACCCCGGCAAAGGCATGCACATGACCGTCGGTGTCGCGCAAGGTAGACCCCAGATACATAAGGCCACCGCATTCTGCGTAGATCGCCACACCACGATGATGTGCCGCGCGAATGGCTTCCAGCATAGGGATGTTAGCCGCAAGCGCACGGGCGTGGAGCTCCGGGTAACCGCCGCCAAGCCACAGCATCTGGCATGCCGGCAGTTCGGTGTCGTGAAGCGGGCTGAAGCGGATGATTTTTACACCTGCCCTTTCCAGCAGCTGCAGGTTATCCGGGTAGTAAAAATTGAAGGCTTCATCATCGGCCAGGGCCAGGGTTAACCCCGCGCCCGCGTCTGTAGCAGGCAGCGGAGGCCACTTCCCTTCGGGTAATGCAGCAAGCTTGCTGAGGGAAAGGAGTTTGTCGATATCCAGCGTTTGTTCGATCCGCGCGGCAAAGTCATGCCAGGGTTGAGCGTCGATAAGGGATTCACGCGCGGTGACCAGTCCGAGGTGACGCTCAGGCAGTTTCACGCCTGGCGTGACGGGCACATACCCCAGCGCCGGAATACCGCAGTAATGTTCAATCGCATGTTTGAGAAGCTGATAGTGGTTATCGCTGTTGACGCGATTAACGATGACGCCAGCAATGTTCAGTTCGGGATCGAATTGCTGGAATCCCATCACGGTTGCCGCAATGGAGGTGGAGACCGCTTTGCCATCTACCAGCAGAATAACCGGTACGCCAAGCTGCCTGGCAAGGGCGGCACTGCTGCAATAATTCGGATCGGTGCCGAAGCCATCATAAAGGCCCATCACGCCTTCAATTACCGCCACATCGGCGTATGGCATCTGCTGATTAAACAGGGCATTAAGCGTGGCTTCCGGCAGCATAAAGCTGTCCAGGTTACGAGAGGAGACGCCCGTAATGGCAGTGTGCCAGGCGGTATCGAGGTAATCCGGGCCGACTTTAAAAGGCTGCACCCGCATACCTTGCTGCTGTAACACATGCAGCAGACCGAGCGTGACGGTGGTTTTCCCACAGCCACTTCCGGTACCGGCAAGAATAAAGGCACAATGCCCGTCAGACATACCTTAAAACCCTATTCAGGGTGGAAAGGCTGAGTCAGGATGCGCGTGGTCCCAGTGCGATGACTGTACGCTTCTCTGCAACCGACTTCCCACCGAAGTTGTTGTGTGTCACCTGTCAGGTCGGTCTTCTGGCTTAGCGTCATCCTCACCCGTCCTTCCCGACCGTTGGTCAGTGGCGTTTACGGGGTTGTCAGCATCACAGCAGCGGGGGCTGCGGGGGATTCACACCCCCTTCCCTGCCACAAAATTTTTGTGGCGAACCTGATGGCTTCATGGGAGACCTTTCACCCAAGACCATGACCTCTGGTTGGGCTAAACAGTCATTTTCCCTGACTGCAATCTATCGCATCAGGGAAATAAAAACTGGTTCAGTTTATCCGCCTGCAGACAATAATTTGTTGCGCTATAACAATTTATTGCCAGGCATTACTGCTGAGATGTTATCAGAACAGCCATTAAGACGAATAAACTGTATTCCCGAACAACAAAATATTGTTCTCGAAAATTTAATCACCGTCATAATTTGCATTATTTTGCAGGCGAAAAACTTGTGGCGTGACCTGATATGTCTGACGGAAAACTTTGCAAAAATAGCTGGTTTGAGAAAATCCTAAATTGCGCGCAATACTGGCTATACTCCAGTCGCTATGGCACAGCATTTCTTTTGCACTGGCCATTCGCTGACGGTTTACCCACGCGTTAAAACCAATACCCTGATATTTTTTAAACAATTTACTGAAGTAGTAAGGACTAAGGTAAACATGCGCTGCCACGTCTTCAAGGCGAAGTTCGTCAGAGAGATGTGCATCAATATAGCGCAATGCCTTCTTCATTTTGCTGTCATGTGGCCCCTGAATGCGACTGGTTTTGCTTTGCTCCTGCGACTGCTGCTGATCTTTGATAACAACAAAATTGAGCTGTTTTTTCAGGCAGTTTTCAACGATAAGTTTCAGCAAATCGGCGGAGGCGATAACTCTGGAATAATCCATTTCAGGCACGTTGAGAAACTCATCCATCAGTTTCTGATCGGCCTGCCAGCGATCGTCAATATTCAAAATATTAATTAAATCAACGCTTTCACCTTCACGCAAACGTACCTGCCCGCAGAGTACAAAACCAACCAGGTGTCCGGCGATGACCAGGGGGATAGAAAAGTCTGTTAACCCAGCGTGGCAACGATAGATGCAGGGCTGGTTTGATTTCGATGCTTCAAAACCGCCGCAGCGGTCGCTCATGCGACAGCGGGCGCTATGCTGGGCGTTCTGCCGCATCATCTGGCAAAAAGGGGTAAAATTAAAAAGCTCGGAAATTTCTTCGCCGTGGATATTAACGACAACAACGGCCAGACCGGTGGCTTGTGCAAAATCCTGGGCGATTTTATTAATGAGTTCCGAGTTGAGGGCACTCGCAGAAATCATGATAAAACCTCTCAGTTAATTTTAATTTATTGTTATAAAAAACCGATTCGTTTACATATCATTAAACTTGCAGCTTAATTGCTGGCAAGATGAGGAGTAAACTTTTGCAAGATAACAAAAGTCTCCCATCTCTGGGAGACGATTTCGTGCTTTCGTGAAAGCAGATCACGAAATACTTTTCGCGTTACCGCGTCTTTCAGTCGCTTATTCCGATAATTTCTTAATTTTCGCTCTCATCAAGCTTACATGTATTACAGGGGAGATTTTTACCGATCAGGTATCGATAGCAGGCAGCACCTATACACCCGCCAATAATCGGTGCAAATATAGGCACCAGAAAATAAGGGATGTTGCGACCTCCCGTGAATGCTATTTCATCCCAGCCAGCAAAAAAGAGAAACAGCTTTGGACCAAAATCGCGAGCCGGGTTCATCGCAAACCCGGTTAAAGGCCCTATTGAAGCCCCAATGACCGCAACAAGTATGCCAATAAGCAGCGGGGCCAGAGGCCCACGAGGGACGCCATTACCGTCATCCGTCAATGCCATAATCATGCATAAAAAAATTGAAGTGATGACAATTTCAACCAATGCGGCTTGCCAGACACTGATGGCAGCTGCGGGGTAGGTGGTGAACAACCCAGCCAGTTGCAAACTTTCCGCGCTACCTCTGACCAGATGGTGGGCTGTTTCAAACTCAATAAACAGATTATGGTAGAGCAGATAGGCCATCGCCGCTCCGCCAAAAGCGCCCGCAATTTGCACAACAATGTAGGGAACGACTTTCCTTACGGGGAAACAAGCAAACAGCCATAGTGCCAGGGTAACCGCCGGATTCAGATGCGCACCTGAAACCCCCGCCGTCAGATAAACAGCCAGCGATATACCCAGCCCCCAGATAATACAGATTTCCCACCAACCCAGCGTGACGCCGGCAACCTTCATTGCGCACAAGCAGCCAATGCCAAAAAACATGAAAAGCCCTGTGCCTAAAAACTCGGCGATGCATTGCGCCTTAAGTGAATCATTCATTTGTCACCTTCCAGGTAGAATCACGATCTCACCAGCACGCCTGTAGCTGGCAGCAGAGTACAACGCCGCACACTATAAAAACGCCCGGATAAAAAGTGTTGGCAACCTCGCGAGTTAAGTACCAAAAAAATCGCCTCTTAATAACACTATATTGCGATCTAAATAAACGAAAATTGAAGGCTAACCCTTTATTCACGGTGCATTCTGGCGTATTGCAAATAACAAATAATTGCTTTTATTGATGTGCGGATTTATAGCCCTGCTCACAAATCACTCTCGCGTGCGCAATTAGCACAACACATTAAACCTGTCACGAATAAAAATACAAAACTGATATTTAAATAGCAATAATTTACCATACCATAAAATAATTTAAATCATTAAAATCAATAGATTAGATAAAAATAATGCAATTATTTTGCCTGATTAAGCCAGGAAGTTTTGAATGTAATTCCAAGAGAGCCATTCTTTTTCCTCGCGAATTTGTATATTCGAAAAATCAGGGCAACCTTATCGAGGTCATTATGCAACAAGAAGCATTAGGAATGGTGGAAACCAAAGGTTTGACGGCCGCTATTGAAGCAGCCGATGCGATGGTTAAATCCGCCAATGTCATGTTAGTGGGCTACGAAAAAATAGGTTCTGGCCTGGTAACAGTGATTGTTCGCGGTGACGTTGGCGCCGTGAAAGCAGCGACGGATGCAGGTGCTGCCGCAGCCGCGCAGGTGGGTGAAGTGAAAGCCGTACACGTCATCCCGCGTCCGCACACTGATGTTGAAAAAATCTTACCCAAGGGAATTAGCCAATGAGTAGCAATGACCTGGTCGAACAGATCATGGCGAAGGTGATTGCCAAAGTATCCTCACCGGCATCACCGGCCTCCCCCCCTGTAACCCATCCCACACGAGAGACAGCTATGGCTGAAAAAAGCTGCAGTTTAACGGAATTTGTCGGCACAGCGATCGGCGACACGGTTGGTCTGGTTATCGCCAATGTCGACAGCGCACTTCTTGATGCAATGAAGCTTGAAAAACGTTATCGCTCAATTGGCATTCTTGGGGCACGCACCGGTGCGGGCCCGCACATCATGGCGGCGGATGAAGCCGTCAAAGCCACCAACACGGAAGTGATCAGTATTGAATTACCCCGTGACACCAAAGGCGGTGCGGGCCACGGCTCACTGATTCTGCTTGGTGGCAATGACGTCTCCGACGTTAAGCGCGCCATTGAAGTGGCACTCAAAGAATTGGATCGCACCTTTGGCGATGTGTACGCCAACGAAGCGGGCCATATCGAGTTGCAATACACCGCCCGCGCAAGCTATGCGCTGGAAAAAGCCTTTGGCGCCCCCGTGGGGCGTGCCTGCGGCGTGATTGTCGGCGCACCAGCCTCGGTTGGGGTTCTGATGGCTGATACCGCACTGAAATCAGCGAATGTCGAAGTGGTCGCCTATAGCTCGCCGGCCAATGGCACCAGCTTCAGTAACGAAGCCATTCTGGTCATCTCCGGGGATTCCGGAGCCGTTCGCCAGTCCGTCATTTCTGCCCGTGAAATCGGGAAAACCGTGCTGGGCACCCTGGGCGCTGAACCGAAAAACGACCGCCCGTCCTACATCTGATAACAGAGAGGCTGTTTCATGAGATCGAAAAGATTTGAAGCGCTGGCGAAACGCCCTGTTAACCAGGACGGTTTTGTGAAGGAGTGGATTGAAGAAGGCTTTATCGCAATGGAAAGCCCGAACGATCCTAAGCCCTCAATTCGCATCGTCGACGGCGTGGTCACTGAATTAGACGGTAAACCCGTCAGTCAGTTTGACCTGATTGACCACTTTATTGCCCGCTACGGCATTAACCTGCAGCGCGCAGAAGAAGTCATGAAAATGGATTCCGTAAAGCTCGCCAATATGCTTTGCGATCCCAATGTAAAACGCAGCGACATCGTACCGCTGACCACCGCCATGACACCCGCGAAGATTGTGGAAGTGGTTTCGCACATGAACGTGGTCGAGATGATGATGTCCATGCAAAAAATGCGTGCACGTCGTACCCCTTCTCAACAGGCGCACGTCACTAACGTCAAAGACAATCCGGTACAAATCGCCGCCGACGCGGCCGAGGGAGCTTATCGCGGATTTGACGAGCAGGAAACGACCGTTGCCGTCGCACGCTATGCCCCCTTCAACGCTATCGCCCTGCTGGTGGGCTCTCAGGTTGGACGCCCAGGGGTACTGACCCAGTGTTCACTGGAAGAAGCGACCGAATTGAAACTCGGTATGCTTGGCCACACCTGTTATGCAGAAACCATTTCGGTTTATGGTACCGAACCTGTCTTCACCGATGGTGACGATACCCCGTGGTCGAAGGGTTTTCTCGCCTCTTCATACGCCTCTCGCGGCCTGAAAATGCGTTTTACTTCCGGCTCGGGTTCAGAAGTACAGATGGGTTATGCCGAAGGCAAATCCATGCTTTATCTCGAAGCTCGCTGCATTTACATCACGAAAGCTGCGGGGGTTCAGGGGCTGCAAAATGGTTCCGTCAGCTGCGTCGGCGTTCCTTCCGCTGTGCCGTCAGGGATCCGCGCCATTCTGGCAGAAAACCTGATTTGTGCCGCGCTGGACCTGGAATGTGCGTCCAGTAACGACCAGACCTTTACCCACTCGGATATGCGCCGTACGGCTCGTCTTCTGATGCAGTTCCTGCCGGGTACTGACTTTATCTCCTCCGGTTACTCCGCTGTACCGAACTACGACAACATGTTCGCCGGTTCAAACGAAGACGCCGAAGACTTTGATGATTACAACGTCCTGCAACGTGACCTGAAAGTCGACGGTGGGCTGCGTCCGGTGCGTGAAGAAGACGTTATCGCCATCCGTAACAAAGCCGCCCGTGCGCTGCAAGCTGTCTTTGCCGGGATGGGGCTGCCACCGATCACGGATGAAGAAGTCGAAGCTGCAACCTATGCCCACGGCTCGAAAGATATGCCGGAACGCAACATTGTCGAAGACATTAAGTTTGCGCAGGAAATCATCACCAAAAACCGTAACGGTCTGGAAGTAGTGAAAGCCCTGGCTGACGGTGGATATCAGGATGTTGCACAGGACATGCTCAACATTCAGAAAGCGAAGCTGACCGGCGACTACCTCCATACCTCCGCCATTATCGTTGGCGAGGGTCTGGTGCTCTCCGCAGTTAACGACGTGAATGATTATGCCGGTCCGGCAACGGGCTATCGCCTGCAAGGTGAACGCTGGGAAGAGATCAAGAACATCCCGGGCGCACTCGATCCGAACGAAATGGGCTAAGGGGTGAAAGATGGAAATTAATGAAAAATTGCTGCGCCAGATCATCGAAGGCGTGCTGTCGGAAATGCAAACCAGCGACAAGCCCGTCTCGTTTAATGCCACCTCAGCAAGCCCGGCAAAACCTGCCACAAGCGCCGAGGATGGTTTTTTGACCGAAATCGGTGAAGCGAAGCCAGGCACCTTGCAGGACGAAGTGATTATTGCTGTCGGCCCGGCATTTGGGCTTTCGCAAACGGTGAATATCGTCGGTCTGTCGCACAAAAGCATTCTGCGCGAAGTCATTGCAGGTATTGAAGAAGAAGGTGTTAAGGCACGCGTCATTCGCTGCTTTAAATCTTCTGATGTGGCGTTCGTAGCCGTTGAAGGCAACCGCCTGAGCGGCTCTGGTATCTCTGTTGGCATTCAGTCCAAAGGCACAACGGTCATTCATCAGCAGGGGCTGCCTCCACTCTCTAACCTTGAGCTCTTCCCGCAGGCACCGCTGCTGACGCTGGAAACGTACCGCCAGATTGGCAAAAACGCGGCGCGTTACGCCAAGCGTGAGTCTCCGCAACCCGTCCCAACCCTTAATGACCAGATGGCACGGCCGAAGTATCAGGCCAAGTCAGCCATTCTGCACATTAAAGAAACCAAATACGTCGTGACGGGTAAAAACCCGCAAGAGCTGCGCGTTGCGCTTTAAAAGGATAACACCATGAATGCTGATGCAATTGAATCAATGGTTCGTGATGTGCTTAGCCGAATGAACAGTCTGCAAGAGGCAGCCCCTTCTGCAGCAGTGGCAATGCCCGTAAACGGAGCCGCACATCAGGCTAAAGTTAGCGATTACCCACTGGCGAATAAGCACCCTGAGTGGGTCAAAACCTCGACCAATAAAACGCTGGATGAACTGACACTCGAAAACGTACTGAGCGGGAAAATCACTGCTCAGGATATGCGTATCACCCCGGAAACGCTGCGTATCCAGGCCTCTATTGCCAAGGATGCCGGTCGCGATCGCCTGGCGATGAATTTTGAGCGCGCGGCGGAACTGACGGCGGTGCCCGATGACCGCATCCTCGAAATTTATAATGCCCTGCGTCCTTATCGTTCATCGAAGCAAGAGTTACTGGAAATCGCTGAAGATCTGGAAAGCCGTTACAAAGCCAAAATCTGTGCCGCGTTCGTTCGTGAAGCCGCAGCGCTGTATGTCGAGCGTAAAAAGCTCAAAGGCGACGATTAACTACAGGGATGACTTATGCGTTATATAGCTGGCATTGATATCGGAAACTCATCAACCGAAGTGGCGCTTGCCGTGATGGATGATGCGGGTGCGCTCAACATTATAAGTAGCTCACTGGCAGAGACCACTGGCGTTAAGGGCACATTACGTAATGTGTTTGGCATCAAAGAGGCGCTCAACAGGGTAGTTGAGGGCGTCGGCATCTCTGTCAGCGATATTTCGCTTATTCGCATCAACGAAGCAACGCCGGTGATTGGGGACGTGGCGATGGAAACCATTACGGAAACCATCATCACGGAGTCCACCATGATTGGCCATAACCCGAAGACACCAGGCGGGCTTGGTCTGGGGGTGGGCATCACGATCACGCCGGCTGAGCTGCTCACGCACCCGGCGGAACAGCCTTATATTCTGGTGGTTTCCGCCGATTTTAGCTTTACCGACGTGGCGCAGATGATTAACGCTGCTACCCAGGTCGGCTACCAGATCAATGGGGTTATCCTGCAACGTGACGATGGCGTGCTGGTCAATAATCGCCTCGACAGGCAGGTGCCTATTGTTGATGAAGTCTTATATATAGAACGCATTCCGCTGGGCATGCTGGCCGCTATTGAAGTCGCCATGCCAGGCAAAGTCATTGAAAGTCTCTCCAACCCCTATGGCATCGCCACCGTCTTTTCGCTTAGTGCAGAAGAGACGCGCAACATCGTGCCTGTTGCACGCGCACTGATTGGCAACCGCTCCGCCGTGGTCGTAAAGACGCCGTCAGGTGATGTGAAAGCGCGCGCCATTCCAGCAGGCAACATTGAGCTAATCGCTAACGGCAGAACCCTGCGCGTAGACGTTGCCGCTGGCGCTGACGCCATCATGAAAGCGGTAAATGAGTGCCCAGCTCTCGATAATGTCACCGGCGAACCCGGCACCAATATTGGTGGCATGCTCGAACACGTGCGCCAGACCATGGCAGAGCTGACCAACAAACCCAGCAGTGATGTCTTTATTCAGGACTTGCTGGCCGTGGATACCGCCGTGCCCGTCAATGTGACCGGAGGGCTGGCCGGTGAGTTTTCGCTTGAGCAGGCGGTGGGCATCGCCTCGATGGTGAAGTCAGATCGTTTGCAGATGGCCATGATCGCGCGCGAGATCGAACAACAGTTGCATGTGGATGTCCAGGTCGGCGGCGCGGAGGCTGAAGCTGCCATTTTTGGCGCACTCACCACGCCCGGCACCACCAGACCGCTGGCAATCCTTGATTTAGGGGCAGGCTCAACCGATGCCTCAATCATAAACCCGCAGGGGCAGATTACCGCTACCCATCTGGCGGGGGCAGGCGATATGGTCACCATGATCATCGCCCGCGAACTGGGCCTTGACGATCGTTATCTGGCCGAAGAGATCAAAAAGTACCCGCTGGCGAAGGTCGAAAGCCTGTTCCATTTGCGTCATGAAGATGGCAGCGTGCAGTTCTTCCCTACCCCTCTGCCCCCGGCAGTGTTTGCCCGCGTTTGCGTCGTCAAACCGGATGAACTGGTACCGCTACCCGGCGAACTTGTGCTGGAAAAAGTCCGTTCGATTCGCCGCAGTGCGAAAGAGCGCGTCTTCGTCACCAACGCCCTGCGCGCATTACGCCAGGTCAGCCCCACCGGTAATATTCGCGATATCCCGTTCGTTGTACTGGTGGGCGGCTCCTCGCTCGATTTCGAAGTGCCCCAACTGGTGACCGATGCTCTGGCCCATTATCGGCTGGTCGCCGGGCGGGGCAATATTCGTGGCGTTGAAGGCCCGCGTAACGCAGTGGCCACCGGCCTCATCCTCTCATGGCAGAAGGCGTTCGCCCATGGACATTAATCAGGATAGCCCGGTGATTGTCATTACTGCCCTTACCGACTGCCAACCGCTGTGGCAGGAGGTCTTGTGGGGGATTGAAGAAGAAGGCATTCCCTGGCGCTGGCAACAGTGCTCTGGTGCGGACGTTGTGGCCCATGCCTGGCAGGCGGCCAATCAGTCCGCCTTGTTGGTTGGAGTGGCCTGCGACAGTGAAAAACTGGTGATTCACTACCGAAATTTACCCGCCTCAGCACCGCTTTTTTCGCTGATGCATCATGAAGACTGCCAGTCCCGGCGAGCCGCGGGTAACAACGCCGCCAGACTGGTTAAAGGGATACCGTTCAGGTAACCACATTTATTCATAAACAGAGGAACCGCAGTATGAACAACGCATTGGGACTGGTTGAAACAAAGGGTCTGGTGGGTGCAATTGAGGCCGCCGACGCCATGGTGAAATCCGCCAACGTGCAGTTAATCGGATACGAAAAAATTGGTTCTGGACTGATCACCGTCATGGTTCGCGGAGATGTGGGAGCAGTAAAAGCAGCGGTGGATGCCGGTGCCGCCGCAGCCAGCGCAGTGGGTGAAGTGAAATCGTGCCATGTGATCCCACGTCCACATAGCGATGTCGAAGCCATTTTACCTAAATCAGTCTGACAGCCAGCCAGAGGAGCACAGCGTGAAGCAGTCACTGGGATTACTCGAAGTTAGCGGTCTGGCACTGGCCATCAGTTGCGCGGATGTTATGGCGAAAGCCGCTTCCATCACGCTGATTGGTATGGAAAAAACCAATGGTTCCGGCTGGACCGTCATTAAAGTTGCCGGTGATGTGGCGTCCGTACAGTCGGCCATCATCACCGGCGCACATTTTGCCGAGTCGCGTGACGGACTGGTGGCGCAGAAAGTGATTGCTCGTCCTGCCGACGGTCTTCTGGGGCCGGTGCCAAAAGCGATAGTCACCGTTCGTGAACCGTCAGACACACATAAAGAACCTGCAGTAGCAGCAGAAGAGACCGCCATGCATGAGGCACCCTTAGCTCACGAATCGACAGTCTCTGCTCATGCTGACGTGACGGAAAGTCATCTGGTCACCTGCAATCTTTGTCTGGATCCGGTCTGCCCGCGCCAAAAGGGGGAGCCACGCACGCTGTGCATTCATAGCGGACTGCGAGGGGAATAACTATGGATAAGCAAGTCGTTGAAAATGCTGTCACTCAGGTGTTGGATGAGATGCGCGCGCGTCCGATCCCACTGGGTATATCTAACCGACACATCCATTTGTCACAAACGGATTTCGACCGCCTGTTTCCAGGGCAATCCGTCACGATTAAAAAACCGTTGCTGCAACCAGGCTATTTTGCCGCTGAACAGACGGTAACGTTAGTGGGTCCGAAAGGCCAATTGAAAAATGTACGTCTGCTTGGACCGTTACGCGGTGCCAGCCAGGTTGAAATTTCACGGACGGATGCGCGCGCGCTTGGCGTGGCGGCCCAACTACGTATGTCCGGCAATCTGGCTGGCACCTCGGGGATCAAAGTCGTTAGCCCCTATGCCGAAATTGAGCTGCCGAATGGGGTGATTGTGGCGCAGCGACATATTCATATGTCCCCCCTGGATGCTCTGATATTGCGGGTGTCGCACGGTGATAACGTGCGTGTCGCCATAGAAGGGACAGGGCGTCGGGTTATTTTCGACGATGTCGCTATCCGCGTTTCGCCAGGACTCCTGCTTGAAATGCATATTGATACTGATGAAGCCAATGCCTCGGGTGCCGATGAACCCGGTGCCTTCGCCCGTCTGGTGCTACGCGCATGAACAGCGAACAGATGCAGCACATCGTCGAGCTGATCGCTGCGCGTCTGCTTGCCCGCGTCAACCATGTCATCACCTTAAGCCAGCAGGAGTTACGGCACGCCTCTGCGATGGCTCATTTTCTCACCCATGACGCACTGCTTGTGCAGCAAACGGACCTCTGTTTTTTACGTCAACTGGCGGATGGCGATCAGGACAATACTGCCGTCGCCCATCTGTTCGAAGCACTGAGTCTGGGGATGCAGGTGACACTCAGCATTAACAGCAGATTTCTGCCCTTTCTGCCCCTTTTCAGTCTGGCGAAGCTGCCTCTGACCCTGCGTGATGAAAACGGAAATAGCATCACCTGTTGCAAAACTAAGGTACTGAGCTACCGGGATATTGTCGGTTTGAAAGGGGGCTGGCTGGTGACCTCACGTAAAACCATTATCACTGCACTGGCACGTGAGGCGCTGACAGCGCAGCACATCCGGCTCGTGAAGCAGGAGTAAATCATGCATCTCGCAAAGGTAACGGGTTCCGTCGTTTCGACGCAAAAATCAGTGTCGCTGGTCGGCAAAAAATTGCTGCTCGTGCGTCGGATCTCTGCCGACGGCGAACTGCCTCCCCATCCCACACAAGGCGATGAGGTGGCCGTCGACTCGGTGGGCGCAGGTATTGGTGAACTGGTGCTTTTAAGCAGCGGTTCCAGTGCACGGCATGTGTTTTCTGGCCCTAATGAAGCCATTGATCTGGCCATTGTGGGCATTGTTGACACCTTGTCACGGTAAGGAGAAATGATGGCTATTTACACCCGTACTGGGGATGCCGGCACCACTGCCCTTTTCAGCGGCCAGCGCGTGAGCAAAACCCATCCACGCGTGGAAACCTACGGTACCCTGGACGAACTGAATTCAGCCTTAAGTCTGTGCGCCTGCGCTTCACGTTCAACCGAGAGTCGCACGCTTCTGGAAGCGATTGAGCTACAGATTTTCTGGTTCAGCGCGGAGCTTGCCAGTGAAAGCGAGACGCCCTCCCCTAAGCAGCGCTATATCAGCACGGAAGAGATAGAAGCGCTGGAACTGGCTATCGACCAGGCCATGTCAAGGGTCGATAGCGTACACAGCTTTATTCTCCCCGGCCGATGTGAAGCAGCTGCCAGGCTGCACTTTGCCCGTACGCTTGCCCGCAGAGCTGAAAGACGGCTGGTGGAGTTGAATGAACAGATGAATGTCCGCCAGGTATTGATGCGTTACATCAACCGCCTGTCCGACTGCCTGTTTGCCCTCGCGCGTCTTGAAGATCATCTTGCCCATCAGGAAAAGGTGATTCATGAGGTGGCAGTTCGCTACCGTGCCGCCACGCAAAGTCTGCACATAAATAATGCCCCCCAGGGCCTTTCGTTTCATGAATTACATCAACTGGCAAAAGCCGCACTGACGCGGGCCAGCGAGATTGGTGTCCCGGTGGTGGTTAGCGTCGTCGATGCGCAAGGAATTGTCATGCTCACCTGGCGTATGCCCGACGCGCTGTTAGTTAGCAGCGATCTGGCGCCAAAAAAAGCCTGGACTGCCGTCGCCATGAAGTCGGCAACACATGAACTCTCTGATGCAGTGCAACCTGGATCCGCGCTGTATGGATTAGAAGCCCACATGGAAGGCAAAGTCGTCACCTTCGGAGGCGGATTTCCGCTCTGGCGCGACGGCAACATAATTGGTGGTCTTGGCATCAGCGGAGGTTCCGTTGAACAGGACATGGATATTGCTCAGACCGCACTTGCGGCGATAAACATGGGAAAAAAACAATGAATTCGTCAGATCTTGAAACCCTCATTCGCACTATTCTGAGCGAACAACTTGCACCGGTTGAAGAGAACAAAGAGAGTGCCGTCCACGGTGTGTTCGCGACGCCTGCTGAAGCCATTGATGCCGCTCACCACGCTTTTTTGCGTTACCAGCAATGTCCGTTAAAGACCCGCAGCGCCATCATCAGCGGCATTCGTGAGGAACTGGCATCGCACCTGGCGTCGCTTGCTGAAGAAAGCGCCATTGAAACTGGCATGGGTAATAAAGAAGATAAATTCCTCAAAAATAAAGCGGCGTTGGAAAACACCCCTGGCATTGAGGACCTCACGACGACCGCATTGACCGGCGACGGAGGCATGGTCCTGTTTGAGTATTCCCCCTTTGGCGTGATTGGTTCGGTGGCCCCCAGCACCAACCCGACCGAAACCATTATCAACAACAGCATCAGCATGCTGGCGGCAGGCAATACCGTCTATTTCAGCCCGCATCCAGGCGCCAAAAAAGTGTCGCTCAAGCTGATTCGTATGCTGGAGGATATTGCTTTTCGCAATACGGGTATTCGTAACCTGGTAGTAACGGTTGCTGAACCGACGTTTGAAGCAACACAACAGATGATGACGCACCCCAAAATTGCCCTGCTGGCCATCACTGGTGGGCCTGGCATTGTGTTGATGGGGCTCAAAAGCGGTAAAAAAGTCGTGGGCGCAGGCGCTGGTAACCCACCTTGCATTGTCGATGAAACCGCCGAACTGGTGAAAGCAGCAGAAGACATCATCAACGGTGCCTCTTTTGATTACAACCTCCCCTGCATTGCAGAAAAGAGCCTGATTGTCGTCGACTGCGTTGCTGACCGCCTCATACAGCATATGCAAGCCTTTGGCGCACTGTGCGTCACCGGTAGCGACATCGATAAGCTGCGTGCTGCCTGCATCATCGACGGCGTGGCGAATAAAAAACTGGTTGGCAAAAGTCCATCGACCATCCTGCAAGCGGCCGGGCTGAGCGTACCGCCTAAAGCGCCGCGTCTGCTCATCGCCGAAGTGGCGGCAGACGATCCGCTGGTGACCGCTGAGCAACTGATGCCAGTGCTACCGGTGGTGCGAGTGAATGACTTCGAAGCCGCTCTGGCACTGGCGCTGGTTGTCGAAGAAGGCCTACACCACACGGCGGTCATGCATTCACAAAACGTTTCCCGTCTGAATCTGGCTGCCCGCAGCCTGCAAACCTCCATTTTCGTGAAAAACGGTCCGTCCTACGCAGGCATCGGCGTTGGTGGCGAAGGCTTTACCACCTTTACCATTGCGACGCCGACGGGGGAAGGCACGACCTCGGCAAAAACCTTTGCCCGTTCTCGTCGTTGTGTGCTGACAAACGGTTTTTCGATTCGCTAACCGGAGTTGATATGAACAGATTTTCGCTACAAACGCGACTCTACAGCGGCGTGGGCAGCCTCAGCGTGCTGAAGCGCTTTCACGAAAAGCACATTTGGGTCATATGCGACGGTTTTCTGGCCCATTCGCCATTGATCGATATGTTAAAGCAGGCGATTCCGGCTGATAACCGCATCAGCATCTTTAGCGATATCACGCCAGACCCTACGATAGCCACGGTTGTCGAAGGTATTGCGCAAATGCAGTCGCTCAAGCCGAATGTGGTTGTTGGGTTTGGTGGCGGTTCTGCTTTAGATGCCGCCAAAGCGATTGTCTGGTTCAGTAAACAACTGGGGATCGACATCGAAACCTGCGTTGCTATTCCTACCACCAGCGGCACCGGGTCTGAGGTCACCAGCGCATGCGTGATCAGCGATCCGCAAAAAGGGATTAAATATCCTCTTTTCGACAATGCGCTCTACCCGGATATCGCTATTCTCGACCCGGAACTGGTAGTGAGCGTACCGCCTGCGATTACGGCAAACACCGGGCTTGATGTGCTGACCCATGCACTTGAAGCTTATGTGTCGCCCAAAGCCAGCGATTTTACCGATGCTCTGGCAGAAAAAGCAGCTCAACTGGTATTTCAGTATTTGCCGGTAGCAGTCAGTAACGGCGAGTGTCTGGCGACGCGCGGCAAGATGCACAACGCCGCCACTCTGGCGGGCATGGCATTTAGCCAGTCCGGCTTAGGAATTAACCATGCCATTGCCCACCAGCTTGGTGGGCAGTTTCATCTTCCGCATGGCCTCGCGAATGCCCTGCTGCTGACCGCCGTTATTCAGTTTAATGCCAAAGACAAACGCGCAGCGCGACGCTATGCGCGGCTGGCAAAAGCCTGTCACTTTTGCCCGTCGACGGCTAATGAACAAGTGGCAGTCAATGCGCTTGTTCGCCAGATTGAGCAACTGAAAAAGCAGTGTCACGTTCCGTCGTTTTCAAGTGCGCTAAAAACGACAGCGCAATGTTTCCGTGAGCGTATTCCGGTCATGGTGGAAGCCGCGCTGGCAGACGTCACTATCAAGACAACACCACGCCCTGCTGATGCCAGCGAAATCCGTCATCTGCTGGAGGAAATGCTGTGAGTGAAGTCGCCATCTTATCCCCTTCGTGGGGAGTCGTTAGTCCCGCCTCTGCGGAGGAGATTCGTGAGAGCGTCCTCGCCGCTGGCGTCGTCGGTGCAGGCGGCGCCGGTTTCCCGACACATGTGAAACTGCAGGCGCAGGTGGAGATTTTCCTTATCAACGCCGCCGAATGCGAACCCATGCTGAAAGTTGATCAGCAACTGATGCCACAGCAGGCGGAGCGTCTGGTGCGGGGTGTGTTGTACGGCATGCGCGCGACCGGCGCAACGCAGGGCATTATTGCGCTGAAAGAGAAATATCACGCCGCTATCGATGCACTCACACCAATCTTGCCGCCGCAAATACGCCTGCATATTTTGCCGGATGTCTATCCGGCGGGTGATGAAGTGATCACCATCTGGCTCGCCACCGGCCGACGCGTACCGCCCGCGGCATTACCCACAAGTGTAGGGGTTGTGGTGAACAACGTGCAGACGGTACTGAACATCGCCCGCGCTGTGGAACAGCACTATCCCGTCACCCGCCGTACGCTCACTATCAACGGTGCAGTTCGGCAACCGTTGACGGTCACCGTACCGTTAGGCATATCGCTGCGGGAAGTGCTTGCGCTTGCGGGCGGGGCGACAGTCGACGATCCCGGCTTCATCAACGGCGGTCCGATGATGGGGGGACTTATCGCCTCTCTGGACACGCCCGTGACCAAAACCACTGGTGGATTGCTGGTCCTGCCTAAATCACACCCCTTGATTGCGCGTAGAATGCAGGACGACAAAACGGTACTGACCATTGCCCGTACCGTTTGTGAGCACTGTCGGTTATGCACCGATCTCTGCCCACGCCACATTATTGGTCACGAACTCTCGCCTCATCTGTTGGTGAGAGCGGTCAATTATCAGAATGTCGCCACGCCTTTAACCCTGCTGAGCGCCCTGACCTGCTCTGAATGCAATGTCTGTGAGAGCGTCGCCTGCCCGGTGGGCATATCCCCCATGCGCGTTAACCGCCTGCTCAAAGCCGAACTGCGCGCCAGCGGTGCACGCTACGAAGGCCCGCTGCGCGAGGCCGATGAAATGGCCCGCTACCGCCTGATTCCGGTGAAACGGCTGATAACCAAACTCGGATTAAACGACTGGTATCAGAACGCCCCACTGAAAGTACTTGATGTCGAGCCGTCTCAGGTGGTGCTCCCGCTGCGTCAGCATATAGGTGCTACCGCGGTGCCCTCAGTGAAACAAGGCGAGCGTGTCACCCGGGGGCAGTGTATTGCCGATGTCCCGCAAGGCGCACTCGGTGTGCCGCTGCATGCCAGCATCGACGGCGTGATTTCGTCGGTGACAGATCATGCCATTACCGTTGTACGAGGATAAACATGTCACAAGCCATTGGAATACTTGAACTGACCAGCATTGCAAAGGGCATGGAGCTTGGCGATGTCATGCTGAAAAGCGCCAACGTCTCGCTACTGGTCAGTAAAACGCTCTGCCCTGGCAAATTCCTGCTGATGATTGGCGGAGATGTCGGTGCCGTGCAACAAGCCATAGCCGCTGGCGACAGCAAGGCAGGTGAAATGCTGGTCGACAGCATTGTGCTGCCCAATATACATGCGGCGGTCTTGCCCGCCATTAGCGGGCTGAATGCCGTCGAGAACCGCCAGGCCGTGGGTGTGGTGGAGACCTGGAGTGTGGCCGCCTGCGTCTACGCGGCAGACCGCGCGGTGAAAGCCGCAAACGTCACCCTGGTGCGGGTGCATATGGCGTTCGGCATCGGTGGCAAATGCTACATGGTTGTCGCGGGCGATATATCTGACGTTGAAAATGCAGTCACCGTGGCCAGTGAGAGTGCCGGAGAGAAAGGACTCTTAGTTTATCGCTCCGTTATTCCTCGCCCGCATGAAGCCATGTGGCGACAGATTGTGGAGGGGTGATGGAAACGCAACACACAACAGAACGCATGATTCAGGAATACGTGCCGGGGAAACAGGTCACGCTGGCCCACCTTATCGCTAACCCCGGTAAAGAGCTCTACAAAAAGCTCGGGCTGAGCGAGACGGCGTCAGCGATCGGGATTCTGACCATTACGCCAAGTGAAGCCTCGATTATTGCCTGCGACATCGCCACCAAATCGGGCGCGGTTGAGATTGGCTTTATCGACCGTTTTACCGGCGCGGTGGTCCTTACCGGGGATGTCTCTTCAGTGGAATATGCCCTACGCCAGGTCACGCGCTCACTGGGAGAAATGCTGCATTTTACCACCTGCCAGGTTACCCGGACCTGATGCCATGAAACGAATGATGTTAATTGGCCCAAGCCAGTGCGGTAAAACCTCCCTCACCCAGCGGTTGCGGGGAGAGGCCGTTCGTTACCAGAAAACTCAGGCCATTGTCTGGTCTCCGGAAACAATTGATACACCGGGTGAATACCTCGAAAACCGCTGCCTTTACAGCGCCCTGCTTACCAGCGCCTGCGAGGCGGATGTGATTGCGCTGGTGCTGAATGCCGACGCGCAGTGGTGTCCGTTTTCGCCCGGCTTCACCCTACCGATGAATCGTCCAACTATTGGGATCGTCACTAAAGCGGATCTGGCAGAGGACGAGCACATTGCGAGAGCAGGCCAATGGCTGACGCAGTCTGGCGCTCAACATATTTTCATCACCAGTGCGCAAACCGGCCAGGGCATTGCGGCGGTGATTGCCTATCTTCAACCCCAGGAGTCTTCATGTCCCGCACCATAATGGCGGTTAACGCCGGGAGTTCTTCTCTGAAATTTCAATTGCTCACCATGCCCGCAGGCACGTTATTGTGCCAGGGTTTGATCGAGCGTATTGGCCTGTCCGATGCCATTTTTACCCTGAGACAAGGTGAAAGAAAGTGGCAGGAGACCCTTGAGATTCCAGGCCATAAAGAAGCCGCCACCCTGTTACTGGAAAAATTGATCTCACATCAGATCATTCCGTCACTCACCGCAATCGATGGTGTTGGTCATCGTGTTGCGCACGGTGGCGAAACCTTTAAAGATTCGACATTAATTACCGATGAGGCACTGGCAGAAATTGAGCGCCTCGCCGAACTGGCACCGTTACACAATCCGGTCAATGCGGTCGGGATCCGCATCTTCAGGCAGGCATTACCTCATGCGCCTGCGGTGGCGGTCTTTGATACCGCTTTCCACCAGACGCTGGACAAAAGTGCTTTTATCTATCCTTTACCCTGGCGTTATTACGCAGAGCTGGGCATCCGCCGTTACGGTTTTCATGGTACGAGCCACAAATATGTTAGCCAGCTCATGGCAGAGAAACTGGGCGTGCCGTTGAGCGCGCTGCGCGTTGTCACCTGCCATTTAGGCAATGGTAGTAGCCTGTGCGCCATCAAAGGTGGACGTTCCATTAATACTTCGATGGGCTTTACGCCGCAATCCGGGGTGATGATGGGCACCCGTAGCGGGGATATCGACCCCTCCATTTTGCCGTGGGTCGCACAACGTGAAGGGAAGGATCCGCAGCAACTGAATACGCTTCTTAACAATGAGTCTGGTTTACTGGGCGTTTCAGGTGTCTCCAATGATTTCCGCGATGTGGAAAAAGCCGCCGGTGAAGGAAACGAACGCGCAGCACTGGCATTGACGCTCTTCGCGGAACGTATTCGGGCGACCATTGGCACTTACATAATGCAACTGGGTGGGCTGGACGTGCTTCTGTTCACCGGGGGGATCGGAGAAAATTCAGCGCGAGCACGAGAGGCGATTTGTCGCGATCTTCACTTCCTGGGGCTGGAGGTAGACGCTGAGAAAAACAGCCGTAATGCAACCTTTATTCAGACGGAGAAATCGGTGGTGAAAGTGGCGGTGATCAACACCAATGAGGAGTTGATGATAGCCCGTGATGTCCTGCGAATTGCCCTGCCTGAGTATGCGGAGGCAGCAGCATGACCGGTAAAGTCTGGCTGGTCGGTGCAGGCCCCGGCGACCCGGGGTTAATGACGGTGAAGGGACTGAACTGCCTGCGAAACGCGCAAGCGGTGGTCTTTGACAGACTCGTCAACCCGCTGTTACTGAAAGAAGCACCCACGGGCTGCGAGTTTCACGATGTGGGTAAGGAAGCCAATTGCCACCCCATTCCGCAGCCGCAAATCAATCAAATTCTGATTGATTGCGCCCGCCGTGGACTCAGAGTCGTCCGGCTTAAAGGTGGCGATCCTTTTGTTTTTGGGCGCGGTAGTGAAGAAGCACTGGCGCTACGCGAACAGGGGCTTGCGGTAGAGGTGGTTCCCGGTATTACCTCAGCAATTGGCGGTCTGGCAGCTGCCGGGATTCCTGTCACTCATCGCCACTGCGCGTCGAGTTTTCATGTGGTCACCGGGCATTTACAGGAGGGTAAAGCGCCTCAGGACTGGCATGCACTGGCGCGTTTGTCAGGCACGCTGGTCATCCTCATGGGGATGGCACAAATACGCTCCATCTGCTCTGCACTGGTTGAAGCAGGCAAATCACCCGAGACACCATCAGCAGTAGTAATGCGCGCCAGTACCCCTGAGCAGCAGGTTGTGACAGCGCCATTGTCGCAACTCGCTGAGCAAAGTGAAGCGGCGGGCTTTCACGCCCCGGCGCTGATCGTCGTTGGGGAGGTAGTGTCGTTACGAGAAATCCTGGCCTTTAGCGGATCCGCGTGACACTATCCGGTCGGTGTTGCTTTTGATGAGAGGTTGAGCGTGGCGCTGGCACTGTGTCCCGCATCCTGCGGTGAAATTATTCAGGGTTGGATTCAGGGAAGCGAGAAGCTGGTCTCCTGCCCTGTTGACTGGTACAGCGAGGTCGAAATCACCACCGGTTCACCACTTCCGGGCGAGCGCCCGCTGGTCCGGGCCATGGTGAATCTGGTATTAAAACACTGGCAGATCTCCTCTCATTATGGCCAGGAGATTCGCATTGATTGCTGCTCGACTATCCCGATTGCTAAGGGAATGGCGAGCAGTACAGCCGATATCGCGGCGACGGCGGTTGCCACCTCACGCCACTTCGGTTATTCCCTTGATGAGAACACGCTTGCCAGGCTGTGCGTGATGCTTGAGCCCACGGACAGCACGGTTTTCCGCAATCTGACCCTTTTTGATCACAACACTGCACGTACCCGTATCGCCTGCGAGGGCCTTCCGGCCATGGACATTCTGCTGCTGGAAAGCCCGCTGACCCTGCGAACCGAGGATTACCATCGCCTTGCGCGCGGGCAAATGCTGAGAGCGAATGCCCATGAACTGGATATGGCCTGGCAACAGGTGCAACAGGCCTGTGCACACAATTCGCCCACGCTACTCGCTCGCGCCGCCACACGCAGTGCGGTAGCCAGCCAAAACCTGCTGCCCAAACCTGCGTTCAGTGAACTGTTGGCATTGGTTGAAGCCTGCGATCTTTACGGATTAAATGTTGCCCACAGCGGCAGTGTCGTTGGACTGTTTCTCGACCGGCACAAACATGACGTCGAGCAAGTGAGCTGGCATCTGGATAAACCTGAATTAGTTGTGCACTGGCCGAAGCGGCATCTGTTACGGATGGTGGAAGGCGGTGTGAAGGAGGGATGAAGAAAACGGTGAGAGAGGCTCCCTCACCGTGGTCAGTCTTATTCTGCTTTCAGCTCAATTGGCTTTTGTTCGCCCATTGATTTCAGTTTCTTGGAAATCTCGCGACGTTCTTTGGAGATTTCAGCATTTTTAATGATGTAGTCATCCACGCGATCTTCGTAATCGCTTTTCATGCTGGCGATGATGCCCTGAATGGCCTCAACGCTCATACCTGGTTTGATGTAGTCGCTCAGGTTGTCCAGCAGCAGAACACGCTTCTGGTTGTCACGGATCTTTTTCTCAACGTCCTGGATTTCACGCTGCAGTTTATTCTTACGACGGAACAGACGAACAAACTCCAGAACGTCCTGGAATGAAGGCTTAGTTGTTTCCATTTTGACACCCCTGATAATGTGAGATTCGGATTCGTTAAAGCAACCGCTATAGGGTAGACCTTACTTTTAGCCGTTGCTGATGACAATGGTTTTATCCTTTTCCCTATCATAACCTCAAATCGGGCTGAATCGAAACAACCGGCCCGTTTTTCAGGATTAGATGAAGTTTATTTGCGCAATGCCCGGCAAATCAGATGCGACATTAACTCCAGCTGGCGAGCCAGTTCCATACTCAACCACACATAGCCATGGATGGAGTTCTCTACCAGGGCATCGCCCTGATGTTCACGCAACAGTTCACGCAGCTCCGCAACAATCTCATTGAGTTTTTCCGTGTTGGCGAGAATGGGTTGCGGGTTCCCCTCGTATAATGCATGGGCAATAGTGAGCAGGGTCTGCTGGGTCATCAGTTGGGTTTCACGCAGCGTGTGCGCATTGAGCATCACAAAGTGGCTGGATCGCGAAGCCCAGTGGGCATTGATTTGCAGCTCAAGCATACACACCATATTGCGGCTCACTGTCTGAATCGCTTCAAAAATTGCTTTCTGAATATGCGTTTCTTTGCTCGCCGGCGTAATCAATCCACGCATTTTTACCACGTCATTGAGGATTTTTTGTAGGTGCTTTTCCAGACGCGGGCGCTCGACCAGGTTGACGGAGAATCCCGCCTGGTAAACCCGATTGAATGCCGTGACATAGTTCGCCATCTGGATGCGCCAGTGCAAAAAAGCCCGCTGGGGCCAGATGCCGGTGAACAACATGGCGAGAAGCGAGCCAAAAATGACATCCCCGCTTCGCCAGAGCGCGGTTTCCATGTCTCCTGCAGGCGCACCGACCACCACCGAAAGGGTAATGCCAATAAGCAGGGCCTGATACGGCTTTTTTCCGAGTGCCAGCCAGCCACACAAGAACATGGCGCCAGCGCACCACAGCAGCATAAAGGGAAGAGAGAGAAGCTCAAGCTTCAGGGCCACCAGACCCAGTGCAGAACCGCAGATGGTGCCGCCGATACGGTCAAAGGCACGAGGTACAACATTCCCCCAGAAGGAAATCGGCCCCATTACCACCACCAGGGTGATTAAGGGCCAGGTCCCTTCCGGAATATTCAGCAAACGCACCAGCAAAAAGGTCAGGACAAAGGCCAGCGCAATACGTACCCCGTGAACCACGCGGTAGTGGCGATAAAGCCTGATTTCAAAAGGACTGAGTGATTTATCGGGGCGCACACCCGCTCTCCAGTCAAAAAGACGAAGGCGCAATTGTAGCGATTTTTCTGCGGCTAAGGTCACTGTTTACAACAAAAAAGGGTAACAGATGAAAACGGCCCCATCGGTTACCCTTATGATGACTGAAAAATTGTCAGGTTTTCGGCTCTACGGGGATATACATATCGATTTCCCAATAGCCCTCTTCCTCCGCACTGTTGAGATAAAGCTCGAAGCAAGGACGAAGCGCGATCTGATAGTGTTCGTCTCCCATCAGTTCGTCAAAAAACAGATCCCAGGCTTTTTCAAATTCGAGGTTATAGACTCTGGCGCGCGCAACGGCATATTCTCCGCCCGGCAGTTCGGTCTTCATCACCCCTTCACTGTTTTCCGGGATCACAAAATCGTCGGGGACGGAGACCACTATGTCGCAGCGTAACTTTTCCGCTGGCACCTCGTCCGGGTTATCGTAATAAGCACATATCCAGTCCAGTGGCTGAATTTGCTTACTCCTCACCCACATGTTCAGCTGTTCGAAACCTTGCTTAACGGTGGCATCCCAGGGCCCCACCAGATGAAACCCGGCGATAGTGCGCTTCTCAATCTGCCTGACGTGGTATTCCATGCAACCTCCTCATTTATGCTGTATTTTTATACAGCATAGTTAAGTACCGGGTGCGCAACATTAGCGACGAGTCAAATTTGTGAGCAGCCTCGCGTGCCCGCCAGCCTGCCCAACTTTATGTCACGCTTTATGATGAAAGTAGTCGCTCAGGCGAGAGAACATGCCGCCTTTACCGACATTCTCCAGAGTGACCAGCGGCCAGTGTGCGATGACTTTATCCCGGTCATACAACTGGATTTCTCCGACCCGCTGATGTGCCGCAAGAGGCGCTTCCAGGTTTTTATTATCCATCACATAGCGCGCTTTTATGTTAGGCAGCTCCGCTTTAGGCAACGTTAGCCAGAAATCTTCGTCGGTGCCGACATCCATGTGCTCTTTGTCGCCGTACCAGATACGCTCGCTGCCTACCTTTTTACCCTTGTGCAGAATTTGTACCGTATCGAAATTATCCTGACCCCAATGCAATAACTTTCTGGCCTGATCTTCACGTCCCTTGGGGCTTTCCGCTCCCATGATCACGGCAATCAGTCGACGCTGCCCGTCGACGCTGGAGGCGATGAGGTTGAATCCCGCCCCCGAGGTATGGCCGGTTTTCAGGCCATCAACGTTCAGAGATTTATCCCACAACAAGCCGTTACGGTTTTGCTGCGTGATGCCGTTCCAGGTGAGACTTTTCTCGCTGTACATATGATAAAACGCCGGTTCGCCATGAATAATGGCACGCGACAATACCGCCAGATCGTAGGCGGAACTATGCTGACCGGGTGCATCCAGACCATGTACGGTTTCAAAATGCGTATCCTGAAGGTTCAGCTTTTTGACATAGTCGTTCATCATGGCCACAAACTGCGGTTGTCCACCGGCCACATGGTCAGCCAGCGCAACACAGGCGTCATTGCCGGAATCAACAATCAGTCCGCGACTCAGATCGCGTACCGTTACCCTGTCGCCGGGTTTGATAAACATCAATGATGACCCCTCAAAGACGGGATTTCCTCTCGCCCAGGCGTCCTTTCCGACAGTGACAACGTCGTCGGCGCTGATACGGTGGCTATCGATTGCACGATCGACCACATAGCCGGTCATTAATTTCGTGAGACTGGCCGGGTTACGCTGCTGATGTTCATTGCCTGCGGTTAAGATCTGTCCGGTGGTGAAGTCCATCAATACCCAGGCTCCCGCCTGTATCGCAGGAGGTTGCGGAGCCCGTGGCATGTCTTCGGCAAACGCCAGATGAACGGTAGCTGACAGAAGTGAAAAGGCAAAAAACAAACGGCGTTTCAATGAAATATCCTCGTTAACATCAAATTCGTCGTTCTTTTTACGCAACTTCGCGTGTCGTTACCTGAACAAATTGAAAAAAAATGTGACCGGAGTCAAATTCCCATCCCTGCTTTTCAGCACAAATGCCGTCTCTGATGGGCTTTTTCTTCGGCAGAAAGAGCCTGATGGTTTACCATGTTGGGGTTAATAACGAACAGGATAAGCTCAGTGTCAGATTCCACCGCAGCGCCGACATTTCTCTTCCACGACTACGAAACTTTTGGCACCCATCCGGCGCTGGACCGACCCGCGCAGTTTGCCGCCATTCGTACCGACGTCGACTTCAATATCATTGGCGAGCCGGAAGTCTTCTTCTGTAAACCTGCCGATGATTATCTGCCGCAACCAGGCGCAGTATTGATAACGGGGATCACCCCACAGCAGGCCAAAGCCAAAGGGGTTAACGAAGCCGAGTTTGCGAAGCGTATTCATGCTCTTTTTACCGTCCCTGACACCTGCGTACTGGGTTACAACAACGTCCGCTTTGATGATGAAGTGACGCGCAATATCTTTTATCGAAACTTTTACGACCCCTACGCCTGGAGCTGGCAGAACAATAATTCACGTTGGGATTTGCTCGATGTCATGCGCGCCTGTTATGCGCTCCGCCCGGAAGGCATCAACTGGCCGGAGAATGACGATGGCCTGCCCAGCTTCAGGCTCGAACATCTCACCAAAGCTAACGGTATTGAGCACAGCAATGCCCATGATGCGATGGCTGACGTCTACGCCACCATCGCGATGGCGAAGCTGGTGAAAACGCATCAGCCGCGACTGTTTGATTACCTGCTCAGCCACCGGAGCAAACAGAAGCTGGCAACGCTGATTGACGTGCCGCAAATGGCTCCGTTAGTGCATGTTTCAGCCATGTTCGGCGCCGATCGCAGCAATACCAGTTGGGTCGCTCCGCTTGCCTGGCATCCGGAAAACCGTAATGCGGTGATCATGGTTGATTTGGCGGGAGACATGACGCCTCTGCTGGAACTGAATGCCGATGCGCTTCGGGAACGGCTCTATACGGCAAAAGCCGCGCTTGAGGGGAAATCCCCTGTTCCGGTGAAACTGGTGCACATCAATAAATGCCCGGTGCTGGCGCAGGCAAAAACGCTACGTCCTGAAGACGCTGAACGGCTGGGGGTCGACCGCAAACGCTGCCTTGATAATCTGAAAATCCTGCGCGAAAACCCGCAGGTGCGGGAAAAAGTGGTCGCCATCTTTGCGGAAGCAGAACCCTTTGTGCCTTCAGATAACGTTGACGCACAGCTCTATAATGGCTTCTTCAGCGACGCGGATCGTGCAGCTATGCGCATCGTACTGGAGACGGAACCGCGCAACCTGCCCGCACTCGACATCACCTTTGCCGATAAGCGCATCGAGAGATTACTCTTCAACTACCGGGCGCGTAATTTCCCCGGCACGCTGGATGAAATTGAACAGCAGCGCTGGATGGAACACCGTCGCGAGGTGTTTACGCCGGCATTCTTACAGGCCTATGCTGACGAATTACAGATGCTGTTTGCACAACATGCGGAAGATAAAGAGAAAGTGGCACTGCTGAATGCACTGTGGCAGTACGCCCAGGAGAGTGTATAAGGATAAAAAAAACCGGAGGCCATGGCCTCCGGTTCTTCATTTTACGCCGCGATTACTGCGGAATGTCTTCGTACTGCGGAACCGGGTTACGGAAGCTTTTGGTGACGCAAGCCAGATAGACCAGGCCAATAGCACCCCAGATAAGCCCCAGAATCATTGAGCTCTGCTCCAGGTTCACCCACAGTGCGCCAACCGTCAGGGCGCCACACATCGGCAGCACCAGATACTGGAAGTGATCTTTCAGCGTCTTGTTACGCTTCTCACGGATCCAGAACTGAGAAATCACCGACAGGTTAACAAAGGTAAAGGCCACCAGCGCACCAAAGTTAATCAGCGCAGTCGCAGTCACCAAATCAAAGTTAATCGCCAGCAGCGCAATCGCGCCCACCAGCAGAACGTTCCATGCCGGGGTACGCCATTTCGGGTGTACATAACCGAAGAAACGGGTCGGGAACACACCATCACGGCCCATCACATACATCAGACGGGAAACGCCTGCATGGGCAGCCATACCGGATGCCAGTACGGTGATGGTAGAGAAGACCAGCACGCCGAACTGGAAGGTTTTACCCGCCACGTAAAGCATGATTTCCGGCTGTGATGCATCCGGATCTTTAAAGCGAGAGATATCCGGGAAGTACAGTTGCAGGAAATAAGAGGCCACGATGAACACTAGACCACCAATCAGCGCAGTCAGGAAAATCGCTTTCGGAATCACGCGCTCGGCGTCTTTCGTCTCTTCAGAAAGAGAAGAGATGCCATCAAAGCCGAGGAACGAGAAGCACAGGATGGTCGCACCGGTAATCATCGGCACCACATGCGCACCTTCAGACCAGAACGGACGTGAGCTGGTCAGCGTGCCCGCGCCTTCGCCGTGCGCCACACCGTAGACAATCAGACCGACGATAACCGCAACGATACCCATCTGCAGAATAACAATCAGGGTGTTGAAGTTGGCAACGGACTTAATGCTGCGCAGGTTGGAGATGGTCATAAAGGCCACCAGCGCAACCACGAAGATCCACGAAGGTACGCTTGGCACCAGCGCTTCAAAGTAGATTTTTGCCAACAGAATGTTGATCATCGGCATGAACAGATAGTCCAGCAGCGATGACCAGCCCACCATAAAGCCAACGGCAGGGCTGATGGATTTTTGGGCATAGGTATACGCCGAGCCAGCGGATGGGAAGCGGCGGACCAGCTTACCGTAGCTCAACGCAGTAAAGAGGATGGCAACCAGCGCAAAGGCATATGCCGTTGCTACGTGACCATCAGTCAAACCAGAGACAATGCCGAACGTATCGAACAGCGTCATCGGCTGCATATAGGCAAGACCCATCATGACAACCGGAATCAACGTAAGTGACTTACGCAATTCCACGCGAGAGGTTTTTGGAGTAACGTTATGCGACATGGGAATCCTCCTGAACGGTGGACACCATTGCAAATACAAAAAATTGCCCCATTTTTTTCTGTTTCCTCAGCGACAACAACTGTCGGTTTTTAAGTAAATATCTATCCGGTACGAAGCCCGGCCTCTTGGTATGAATGATGTTTCAAGAATGCAAAAAAATAACCGACGTGTTTACGTCGGCTATTCCTTTTTTGCGGGGCATATTTTGCACCAAACTGAGGCGCGATGACAAGCCTGTGAGAGGCCGCTCACACACTATTTTCTTTCAATCGCTTGATTTTTAACACCTGCAGCCCTTTTAGTGCCTGCGGTGAACAAAAAAATAGCATTTTTTGTTCAAATTTAATTACCCCAACCGTAGGCGGGGTCATCACCCCATTTACGCTCGGCGAAGCGCTACTCCATAGGCATCGTCATCGGGTCGGAATAGACATACTCAAATCCCAGGTCGTGACAGATTCGATTGCCATCAACAATCTTTCCTTTACTCGCTTCTGCCGACGCAAGAAACTGCGGCTCAGCCAGCCCAAGCTGCCGCGCCATCTGCGGATAGAACACCTCGCGTGCGGGATGCTGTGGCGCACAAATATTGTAGATGTGCCCTCCTTTCGGCAACTGCAGGAGTAGCGTGATCGCGGAGATGACATCATCCAGGTGCACAAGATTGACCCCCTGCTGCCCGTCTGGCGCTGTTTTACCGGCAAAGAAGCGTCCAGGGTGCCGCCCTGGCCCCACCAGCCCGGCAAGGCGCAAAATGTCGACGGAGGTACCGGGCAGGTTATGCAGCCAGTCTTCAAGCTCCTTGAGTACACGACCACTTGCCGTGACCGGCTCACGCGCGGATGTCTCTTTCACCGTGCCGCTCGCGTCACCATAAACCGACGTGGAGCTGGTAAAAATGATGCGCGGAATGCGATACGCCAGCGCGCTATCGACAATTTCCTGTATCGCCTGCAAATAAAACTCATCACCCGGGCCACTGCGTCGTGCCGGCAGCGTCACCACCAGCGCATCGGCCTGCATTAACGCATCCAGATCGTCCGCCTCACATATCAGCTGCGGCTCCAGCTTTAACATGTAGCTTTCAATGCCGCTCATGCGGGCCGCTTCCACCCCATCCTGGGTGGTTTTGCTACCGACAACCTGCCAGCCTCGCGCGTTGAGTGACAGCGCAAGTGGCATGCCAAGCCATCCTAATCCGACAATTGCGACCTTTTTCATTCGTCTCTCCCGACTTTTCGCTGAATCCTGTTTAAGGCTACGCCAGCGCAGTGAAAGTGACAATTCCCGGCCTGAATATGAAATGATTTAATGATGAAAAAAAGCCCTTGCCTTCGCAGGCAAAAGTGGTTTAGGTTAAACGACATCAATGTGAATAAGCATTCAACGAGATTTTTATGACAAGCGTTCAAATTAAACTTCACCATCATCACCATCATCCTGACTAGTCTTTCAGGCGATGTGTGCTGGAAGACGTTTAAATCTTCCAGTGGTGCATGAACGCAGAAAAAAGCCCCCGGAAGATCATCTTCCGGGGGCTTTTTTTTTGAACCAAATTCAGCAGGATAACGAGGACAACAGAATGTTAGACAACAGCCGTTTACGCATAGCTATTCAGAAATCGGGTCGCCTGAGCGAAGATTCACGCGAATTACTCGCCCGTTGTGGCATCAAAATCAACCTGCACACCCAGCGTCTGATTGCCATGGCCGAAAATATGCCGATTGATATTCTGCGCGTGCGTGACGACGACATCCCGGGTCTGGTGATGGACGGCGTGGTTGATCTGGGCATTATCGGTGAAAACGTGCTGGAAGAAGAGTTGTTGACCCGCCGTGCGCAAGGCGAAGACCCGCGTTATTTCACCCTGCGCCGTCTCGATTTCGGCGGCTGCCGTCTCTCGCTTGCTACCAGTGTCGATGAAGAGTGGAACGGCCCCGGCGCACTCGACGGTAAACGCATTGCCACCTCTTATCCGCACCTGTTAAAACGCTACCTTGACCAGAAGGGTGTCTCCTTTAAGTCATGTCTGCTGAACGGCTCTGTTGAAGTCGCCCCGCGTGCCGGCCTGGCTGACGCCATCTGCGACCTTGTCTCGACTGGCGCTACCCTCGAAGCTAACGGCCTGCGCGAAGTCGAAGTGATCTATCGCTCTAAAGCCTGCCTGATCCAGCGCGATGGTGAGATGGAAGAGACCAAGCAGCAGTTGGTCAACAAACTGCTGACCCGTATTCAGGGTGTCATTCAGGCCCGTGAATCGAAATATATCATGATGCACGCGCCAACCGAGCGCCTGGATGAAGTGATTGCCCTGCTGCCGGGTGCTGAGCGCCCTACCATTCTTCCTCTCGCCGGTGACCAGCAGCGCGTTGCCATGCATATGGTGAGCAGCGAAACCCTGTTCTGGGAAACCATGGAAAAACTCAAAGCACTGGGCGCCAGCTCTATTCTGGTCCTGCCGATTGAGAAGATGATGGAATAAGACGTGCCTTGCTGCCCGGTAGAGGTAACACCGGGCAGACGGTTGTTAACGTGAGTGGGCCAACAGGCACGTGCAATAAAGGAAAACGATTATGAGCTTCAATACCCTCATCGACTGGAACAGCTGCAGCGCAGAGCAGCAACGAGAACTGCTGATGCGCCCGGCGATTTCAGCCTCCGAAAGCATTACCCGCACGGTGGTTGAGATCCTGAATAACGTCCGTGCCAACGGTGACGATGCCCTGCGCGAATACAGCGCGAAATTCGATAACACCGAGGTCACTGCCCTGAAAGTGACAGAGCAAGAAATTGCCGATGCCAGTGCACGCCTCGGCGATGACATCAAACAGGCCATGGCTGTGGCCGTGAAGAATATCGATACCTTTCACGTCGCGCAAAAATTGCAGACGGTTGATGTCGAAACGCTGCCAGGCGTTCGCTGCCAGCAGGTCACCCGCCCTATCGCTTCCGTGGGTCTTTATATCCCGGGCGGATCGGCGCCGCTGTTTTCCACTGTGCTGATGCTGGCAACGCCGGCGCGCATCGCGGGCTGTAAAAAAGTCGTGCTTTGCTCTCCGCCACCGATTGCCGATGAGATTTTGTATGCCGCCCAACTTTGCGGGGTACAGGAGGTGTTTAAAGTCGGGGGCGCGCAAGCGATTGCGGCTCTGGCCTTTGGCACCGAATCCGTGCCGAAAGTCGACAAAATCTTTGGCCCAGGCAATGCCTTTGTGACCGAAGCCAAACGCCAGGTGAGTCAGCGCCTGGACGGTGCCGCCATTGATATGCCTGCCGGCCCCTCTGAAGTGTTGGTGATTGCCGACAGCGGCGCCACCCCGGATTTCGTCGCCTCCGACCTGCTTTCTCAGGCCGAACACGGCCCGGACTCTCAGGTCATTCTGTTGACTCCGGATGCGGACATGGCAAGCGCCGTCGCCGAGGCCGTCGAACGCCAACTGGCTGACCTGCCTCGCGCTGAAACCGCGCGTAAAGCCCTCTCCGCCAGCCGCCTGATTGTGGCAAAAGATCTGGCGCAGTGCGTGGAGATTTCCAACCAGTACGGCCCGGAGCACCTGATCATTCAGACCCGCAGTGCACGCGACCTGATAGATGATATCACCAGCGCCGGTTCGGTCTTTTTGGGCGACTGGTCACCGGAATCTGCTGGCGATTACGCCTCCGGCACCAACCATGTGCTGCCGACCTACGGTTATACCGCGACCTGCTCCAGCCTTGGGCTGGCCGATTTCCAGAAACGCATGACCGTACAGGAACTGTCTCGCGAAGGATTTGCTTCCCTCGCCTCTACCATTGAAACGCTGGCAGCGGCTGAACTGCTGACCGCCCACAAAAACGCCGTCACCCTGCGTGTAAACGCCCTTAAGGAGCAAGCATGAGTATTGAGGAACTGGCTCGCGCCAACGTTCGTGCCCTGACCCCCTACATGTCAGCTCGCCGCCTGGGCGGTAAAGGGGATGTCTGGCTGAACGCTAATGAATTCCCGACGGCGGTGAATTTCGACCTCTCCCAGCAGACGCTGAACCGCTACCCGGAGGGTCAGCCTAAGGCGGTGATCGAGAATTATGCGCAGTATGCCGGGCTGACGCCGGAGCAAGTGCTGGTCTGTCGTGGTGCAGATGAAGGTATCGAACTGTTGATTCGTGCATTTTGCGAACCGGGTAAAGATGCGATTCTGTTCTGCCCCCCAACCTATGGCATGTACAGCGTCAGCGCTGAAACCTTTGGCGTCGAGTACCGCACGGCGCTGACACGCGATGACTGGCAGCTCGATCTGGAGAGTATCTCCAGCCAGCTTGATAACGTGAAACTGGTCTACATTTGCAGCCCCAATAACCCGACCGGGCAGATTATTAATCCGCAGGATATTCGTGATGTGCTGGAGATGACCCGCGGCAAAGCGCTGGTGGTAGCCGATGAAGCCTATATCGAGTTCTGCCCGCAAGCCACGCTGACCGGTTGGCTTAGTGAGTACCCGCACCTCGTCATTCTGCGCACGCTGTCCAAAGCATTTGCCCTGGCTGGCCTGCGCTGTGGCTTCACCCTGGCCAATGCCGATGTGATTGCCATGCTGATGAAAGTGATTGCCCCTTACCCGCTCTCCACACCGGTCGCCGACATTGCCGCCCAGGCGTTGAGCCCTGAAGGGCTGGAGGCCATGCGCCAGCGCGTCGCACAAATCGTTGAAGAACGTGAATTTCTGGTCAGCGCTCTGCGTGACATCACTTGTGTAGAGGCGGTATTCAACTCCGACACCAACTATATTCTGGTCCGCTTTGTTGCTTCCAGCGCAGTCTTTAAATCTCTCTGGGATCAGGGCATTATCCTGCGTGACCAAAACAAACAACCCACCTTGAGTGGCTGCCTGCGTATTACCATTGGCACCCGCGAAGAGAGCCAGCGCGTCATTGACGCTTTACGTGCGGAGTCCGTATGAGCCAGAAGTACCTTTTTATTGACCGTGATGGAACCCTGATTTCTGAGCCACCGAGCGATTACCAGGTCGATCGTTTCGACAAACTGGCGTTTGAACCCGACGCCATTACCGCACTGCTCAACTTGCAAAAAGCCGGTTTCAAGCTGGTGATGATAACTAATCAGGACGGCCTGGGCACCAGCAGTTTCCCGCAGGCAGAGTTTGACGGCCCCCACAACCTGATGATGCAGATTTTCACCTCTCAGGGCGTGGTTTTTGAAGAGGTACTGATTTGCCCGCACCTCCCCGCCGACAACTGCGATTGCCGCAAACCTAAAGTGCAACTGGTCGAACGCTGGCTGGTTGAGCAGATGCTGGACAAAGAGAACAGCTATGTGATTGGTGACCGGCAGACTGATATTGAGCTCGCCGAGAACATGGGTATCACCGGTCTGCGTTATCACCGCGAAACCCTCAACTGGGCGACGATTACCGAGCAACTCACCAAACGCGATCGCTATGCTCAGGTCCTGCGCAACACCAAAGAGACGCAGATTGACGTGCAGGTATGGCTTGACAGAGAAGGCGGTAGCAAAATCAAAACCGGTGTCGGTTTCTTTGATCATATGCTGGATCAGATTGCTACTCACGGCGGTTTCCGTATGGCCATCACGGTGAACGGCGATCTTTACATCGACGATCATCACACCGTTGAAGATACCGGTCTGGCGCTGGGTGAAGCGCTGAAAAAAGCGTTGGGTGACAAGCGCGGCATCAACCGTTTCGGTTTTGTTCTGCCGATGGATGAGTGCCTTGCACGCTGCGCGTTGGATATCTCCGGTCGCCCGCATCTGGAGTATAAAGCCGAATTCTCCTATCAGCGGGTGGGCGATTTGAGCACCGAGATGGTTGAGCACTTCTTCAGTTCCCTCTCCTATACCATGGGCGCGACGCTGCACCTGAAAACCAAAGGCAAAAACGATCACCACCGCGTGGAGAGCCTGTTTAAAGCCTTCGGCCGCACGCTGCGCCAGGCGATCCGTGTGGAAGGCGACACCCTTCCCTCGTCAAAAGGAGTGCTGTGATGAACGTGGTCATCCTGGATACCGGTTGCGCTAACCTGAACTCGGTAAAATCCGCCGTGTCTCGTCACGGCTATGAGCCACTGGTCAGTCGCGATCCCGATGTGGTGCTGCGTGCCGACAAACTGTTCCTGCCGGGCGTGGGCACGGCGCAGGCGGCTATGGATCAACTGCGCGAGCGCGAACTCATCGAGCTGGTAAAAGCCTGTACCCAGCCGGTGCTGGGCATCTGCCTGGGTATGCAACTGCTGGGGCGTTTTAGCGAAGAGAATCACGGCGTCGATCTGCTGAATATCATTGAGGAAGACGTGCCGAAGATGGTTGACGTCGGCCTGCCGCTGCCGCACATGGGCTGGAACCGCGTCTACCCGAAAGCCGGTAATCGTCTGTTTCAGGGTATTGAAGACGGTGAGTATTTCTACTTCGTGCACAGCTATGCCATGCCGGTTAATCCGCACACCATCGCACAGTGCCATTACGGCGCCCCCTTTACCGCCGCCGTGCAAAAAGACAACTTCTACGGCGTGCAATTCCACCCGGAACGCTCAGGCCGTGCTGGCGCACTGCTGCTGAAAAACTTCCTGGAGATGTGATGATTATTCCTGCTTTAGATTTGATTGACGGTACGGTAGTCCGTTTGCACCAGGGCGATTACGGGCAGCAACGCGATTACGGCACCGATCCGCTACCGCGTTTGCAGGATTACGCAGCGCAGGGCGCCCAGGTACTGCATCTGGTGGATTTAACGGGCGCAAAAGATCCGGCGCGTCGCCAGATCCCTTTGTTAAAAACTCTGGTTGCGGGCGTGAACGTGCCGGTGCAGGTGGGTGGCGGTGTGCGCACCGAAGAGGACGTGGCGGCTCTGCTCGAGGCCGGTGTGGCACGGGTGGTGGTTGGCTCAACGGCGGTAAAATCGCCCGACGTCGTCAAAGGCTGGTTTGAACGTTTTGGTGCCGAGGCGCTGGTACTGGCGCTCGACGTACGCATTGATGCTAAGGGCAAGAAACAGGTTGCGGTCAGCGGCTGGCAGGAAGATTCCGGCGTTTCGCTGGAAGCGCTGGTTGAAACCTATCTGCCGGTGGGCCTGAAGCATGTACTCTGCACGGACATTTCCCGCGACGGTACGCTGGCCGGTTCCAACGTGTCGCTGTATGAAGAAGTGTGCGCGCGCTATCCGCAAGTGGCTTTTCAGTCCTCGGGCGGGATTGGCGATATTAATGACGTAGCTGCGCTGCGCGAAACAGGCGTACAGGGTGTGATCGTCGGTCGCGCGCTGCTGGAAGGTAAATTCACTGTAACGGAGGCCATCCAATGCTGGCAAAACGGATAATTCCTTGTCTTGATGTACGTGATGGTCAGGTCGTAAAAGGCGTGCAGTTCCGTAATCATGAAATTATTGGTGACATCGTCCCACTGGCAAAGCGTTATGCCGAAGAGGGTGCAGACGAACTGGTGTTTTACGATATCACCGCCTCCAGCGATGGCCGAGTGGTCGATAAAAGCTGGGTGTCACGCGTAGCAGAAGTGATCGATATTCCCTTCTGTGTCGCAGGGGGTATTAAAACCGCTGAGGATGCGGCCAAAATTCTCTCCTTTGGCGCGGATAAAATCTCCATTAACTCGCCGGCACTGGCCGACCCGGAACTGATCACCCGCCTCGCGGATCGATTCGGCGTACAGTGCATCGTTGTAGGTATTGATACCTGGTTTGACGAGGCTACCGGCAAATATCATGTCAATCAGTATACCGGTGACGAAAGCCGTACCCGGGTGACCCAGTGGGAAACGCTGGATTGGGTGCAGGAAGTGCAAAAGCGCGGCGCCGGCGAAATCGTGCTGAATATGATGAACCAGGACGGCGTACGCAATGGCTACGATCTTGAACAGCTGAAGAAAGTACGCGAGGTCTGCCATGTACCGTTGATCGCCTCCGGCGGCGCGGGCACCATGGAACATTTCCTTGAAGCGTTCCGGGATGCAGACGTGGATGGCGCACTGGCCGCCTCCGTGTTCCATAAACAAATTATTAATATCAGCGAATTAAAAATCTACCTGGCAAGTCAGGGTGTGGAGATAAGGGTATGTTAACTGAGCTTCAACTCAGCCAACTGGACTGGGAAAAGACCGACGGGCTGCTGCCTGCCGTGGTGCAGCACGCAGTGTCTGGCGAAGTGTTGATGCTGGGCTATATGGATAAAGCCGCGCTGGCGAAAACGCAGGAAACCGGCAAGGTGACCTTCTTTTCGCGTACCAAAGGTCGTCTGTGGACCAAGGGCGAAAGCTCTGGTCATTTTCTGAATGTCGTTCGTATCGCCCCGGATTGCGACAATGACACCTTATTGGTATTGGCAAACCCTATCGGGCCTACCTGCCACACCGGCACCTCAAGCTGCTTTGGTGACACCAACCATCAGTGGCTTTTCCTTTATCAGCTTGAGCAGTTACTGGCTGAGCGTAAAACCGCCGATCCGGAAAGCTCCTACACCGCGAAGCTGTACGCCAGTGGTACCAAGCGTATTGCGCAAAAGGTCGGTGAAGAAGGCGTAGAAACCGCGCTCGCCGCGACGGTGAATGACCGTTTTGAACTGACCAATGAAGCCTCTGATTTGGTCTACCATCTGCTGGTGCTGTTGCAGGATCAGGATCTTGACCTGACTGCGGTGATTGAAAACCTGCGTAACCGCCACAAATAAATCCTGCGGGGAGCCTCGCGCTCCCCCTTCCCTTCACCAATAAACAGTTATCTTTCTTCGCCTCAGAAGGTATGATCGCGCCACTGGTTCAGCGTTTGCGGTAATACGCTGCATGTTTAGTACTCTCTAATATTGAGGTTGAAGATGAAATTTCTGGTCACCGGCGCGGCTGGCTTTATTGGTTTTCATGTCAGCGAGCGTCTCTTGCAGGCGGGCCATCAGGTCGTAGGGATAGATAACCTTAATGATTATTATGATGTCAGCCTGAAACAGGCGCGTCTTGAACTGCTGACATCTGAGAATTTCAGCTTTAAAAAACTCGATCTGGCCGATCGTGAAGGTATGGCGCAACTGTTCGCTAACGAGAAATTCGATCGCGTTATTCATCTCGCTGCGCAGGCCGGTGTCCGCTACTCGCTGGAAAATCCCCTTGCCTACGCCGATGCCAATCTGATTGGCCATTTAAACGTACTTGAAGGCTGTCGCCACAACCGCGTGGGTCATCTGCTGTACGCCTCGTCCAGTTCCGTTTATGGCCTGAACCGCAAAATGCCGTTCTCCACCGATGATTCCGTTGACCATCCGGTGTCGCTCTACGCCGCCACGAAAAAGGCTAACGAGCTGATGTCTCACACCTACTCACACCTGTACGGTTTGCCGACGACCGGTCTGCGTTTCTTCACCGTCTACGGTCCGTGGGGACGCCCGGATATGGCGCTGTTTAAGTTCACCAAAGCCATGCTCGAAGGCAAGAGCATTGATGTTTACAACTACGGCAAAATGAAGCGCGATTTTACCTATATCGATGATATCGCCGAAGCCATTATTCGTTTGCAGGATGTCATTCCTCAGGCGGATGCTAACTGGACCGTAGAAGAAGGCACACCGGCTACCAGCTCCGCGCCGTACCGTGTTTATAACATCGGTAATAGCTCTCCCGTTGAGCTGATGGATTACATCACTGCACTGGAAGAGGCCGTCGGCATCGAAGCACAGAAAAACATGATGCCTATCCAGCCAGGTGATGTGCTGGAAACCAGCGCGGACACGAAAGCACTGTACAGCGTGATTGGCTTTAAACCGCAAACCTCGGTGAAACAGGGTGTGAAAAACTTTGTTGACTGGTATCGCGCCTTTTACCACGTATAAAAAAACGGCCCCGCGGGGCCGTTTTCGTTTGTGCTGTCAGAGGATTAGTCGTTACCGAACAGATCCCGGGTGTAGACTTTCTCTGCTACGTCAGAAAGTTCAGGTGCCATGCGGTTAGAGATAATCACATCGGCCTCCTGCTTAAATGCGTCCAGGTCACGCACCACACGGGAGTTGAAGAAATCATCTTCCTTCATTACCGGTTCATAAACGATAACCTGCACGCCTTTGGCTTTAATGCGCTTCATAATCCCCTGAATGGAGGAGGCGCGGAAGTTATCTGAACCGCTCTTCATGATCAGACGATAGACGCCCACCACTTTAGGTTTACGCGCCAGGATAGAGTCGGCGATGAAATCTTTACGCGTGCGGTTTGCATCCACAATCGCACCAATGATGTTATTCGGCACCGACTCATAGTTCGCCAGCAACTGTTTGGTATCCTTCGGCAGGCAGTAACCACCATAACCAAACGACGGGTTGTTGTAGTGGTTACCAATACGTGGATCCAGGCATACCCCTTCGATAATCTCACGCGAGTTCAGCCCCAGACTCTCCGCATAGCTGTCCAGCTCGTTAAAGTAAGCCACACGCAGTGCAAGATAGGTATTGGCAAACAATTTGATTGCTTCGGCTTCGGTGGAACCCGTAAACAGCACATCGATATTTTGTTTGATGGCGCCTTCCTGCAACAAGGCGGCAAAACGCTCAGCACGCGCGGAGCGTTCACCGATGACGATACGCGATGGATGCAAGTTGTCATAGAGCGCTTTGCCTTCGCGCAAAAACTCAGGCGAGAAGATGATGTTCTCAATGCCCAACTCTTCTTTGATGGACTGCGTGAAGCCAACCGGAATCGTGGATTTGATGATCATCACCGCGTTTGGGTTGATCTCGTGAACATCACGGATAACAGATTCCACACTGGAGGTGTTGAAGTAGTTATTCTTGGGATCGTAATCCGTCGGGGTTGCGATGATGACGTAATCAGCATCGCGGTAGGCATCGTGCTTATCCGTGGTCGCACGGAAATTGAGCGGCTTATTCTGTAAATACTCCTGGATTTCCTTATCAACGATGGGGGAAATCTTCTGATTCAGCATGTCCACCTTAGCCTGCACGATATCCAGCGCGACGACCTCGTGGTTCTGCGCAATCAAAATACCGTTCGATAAGCCAACGTAACCTGTTCCGGAGATGGTTATTTTCATTCGATAAGCTACTTATGTCAGTGTATAGAGCCGAAGATGGTAGTGTTTGCCATCACTTAAAATCAATAACTGTTGGGGTTTTTACCTCTTCCGTTGAGGCACTGTCAAGGCGGCGTCTTGCTGCCTAAACAGAGTTTGGGTAGTCCGCTATTTTCGCGCGTGACGCGTTATGGGGGGAAATGCGTTGAACCATGCGGCTTTTAATGAAAAAAAAGCCCGGTTAGGTGCACCGGGCTTTGCTTGATAGAGCAAACAATATCAGATTAATCCAGCCATTCCGTGTGGAATACGCCATCTTTATCAGTACGCTTGTAGGTATGCGCGCCGAAGTAGTCACGCTGCGCCTGAATCAGGTTTGCAGGCAGGACGGCTGCACGATAACTGTCATAATAAGCGACTGCGGCGCCAAAGGTTGGAACCGGAATACCGTTTTGCACCGCGTAAGCCACAACATCACGCAGCGCCTGCTGATATTCATCAGCAATCTGTTTGAAATACGGCGCCAACAACAGGTTAGCGATAGCCGGAGTTTGCGCATAAGCGTCGGTGATTTTCTGCAGGAACTGTGCACGGATGATGCAACCTGCACGGAAAATCTTCGCAATTTCGCCGTAGTTCAGATCCCAGTTGTTTTCGTCAGACGCAGCGCGCAGCTGAGAGAAGCCCTGTGCGTAGGAGACAATTTTACCGAGGTACAGCGCACGGCGCACTTTCTCAATGAATTCTGCTTTATCACTTGCAGGTTTTGCCTGCGGGCCGGTCAGAACTTTGGATGCCGCGACACGTTGCTCTTTCAGAGAAGAGATGTAACGGGCAAAGACGGATTCAGTGATCAGTGACAGCGGCTCGCCGAGATCCAGGGAGCTCTGGCTGGTCCATTTACCGGTACCTTTGTTTGCCGCTTCGTCCAGAATGACATCAACCAGGTATTTACCCTCTTCGTCTTTCTTGGTGAAGATGTCTTTGGTGATGTCGATCAGGTAGCTGCTCAGCTCGCCTTTATTCCACTCGCTGAAGGTGTCAGCCAGCTCTTCGTTTGACAGGTTCAGGCCGCCTTTCAGCAGAGAGTAGGCTTCTGCAATCAGCTGCATATCGCCGTATTCGATGCCGTTGTGAACCATCTTCACATAATGGCCCGCACCGTCAGCACCGATATAGGTCACACAAGGTTCGCCATCTTCAGCTACCGCCGCGATCTTCGTCAAAATCGGCGCCACCAGCTCATAGGCTTCTTTCTGACCACCCGGCATGATGGATGGACCTTTCAGCGCGCCCTCTTCACCACCGGATACACCGGTGCCGATGAAGTTAAAACCTTCGGCAGACAGTTCACGGTTACGACGGATAGTATCGTGATAGAAGGTGTTGCCGCCATCAATGATGATGTCACCCTTATCAAGATACGGTTTCAGAGAATCGATGGCAGCATCGGTGCCGGCGCCTGCTTTCACCATCAACAGGATGCGGCGTGGCGTCTCTAAGGATTCAACAAATTCCTGCACGGTATAGAAAGGAACGAGCTTCTTGCCTGGGTTTTCGGCAATCACTTCTTCGGTTTTGTCGCGGGAACGGTTAAATACAGAAACGGTATAGCCACGGCTTTCAATGTTAAGCGCCAGATTGCGCCCCATCACTGCCATACCAACAACGCCGATTTGTTGCTTAGACATGCAAAACTCCTGTCAGGTGTGGTTACCCAGCCGGGAACGAGTCCGGCGGGTTTAAAAGAGCAAGTAATCGATATGTTAACTCAGTACACAAGAAAAGGTATAGCAGCAGATGCGCTACAGGTTGTGGTGTTCATCATCTTCATCGCGCAGCAAACGTGTGATCGCAACGGTAGGCTGATTCTCAATGTCTGCCTGGATAAAGGAGAGCAGGAATTGAACACCTAAAATAATAGGCAGTGCCGCAAGCATGACAGTTCCGCTCGTTGCCGGGAGATTTGTGGCTATTGAATGATACCAGGCCGAAGCACCGTAAATGACCCCAAAGATGAACAACAGCGTTCCTAACAGTAATTCGATTGAGGCTATTGAAAAACCGCGCAAAAAGTAGTTATAAAAAATTCGCTTGCCAAGGTTTTTAATGTTGCCTTTCAGAAAAGGCATCATGATTTTTTTAATATTCAGGTTTGAAACTTCATCACCATACACGGCATCCATTGGAATATCCTGGACTTTCGCGCTGACAACATTAAGACGAAACAGCAGATCGGACTCGAAGAAATAGCGTTTACTGATTTTATCTAAAGGTAATTTCTTTAATGCAATGGCAGATATCGCAGTGTAACCGTTAGTCGGATCAAAGGTCTTATAATAACCCGACGAGAATTTGGTCATGAAGGAGAGAACCGCATTGCCAAAAAGACGGACTTTAGGCATGGGTTTCAGACCTTCGATATCGTGGAAACGGTTGCCCTTGGTATAATCGGCTTCTCCGCGAAGGATAGGTCTGACAAAGAGTTTGATTAGAGCCGGATCCATTTGCCCGTCGCCGTCAACCTTCACAAAGACATCGGCACCTTCTGCCAGACCAACCTTGTAACCATGAAGCACTGCACCACCTACCCCCTGGTTTTCTTCATTGAAGAGCACGCGAACACGTTTATCAGAGCAATTGTTAAGAATGAATTCACCAGAATTATCAGGGCATTTATCATCGACGGCATAGATCATGGAAACTTCGTCTCCAATATCTGCAATGACTTTTAATATATGGTCCTTAACTTTATAACAGGGGATTACGACCGCTATTTTAAAATCATTCACTATGGTTGTCATTTTTTATAAACCCAAATTTTTGCGATAAGAAAACTAACGAAAAACAAAAGAATCTCAACAAAAACCTTTGTCATTGCCATGAGTTTTACAGATGAAGCCGTTATCAAATAATGTTCAAACAGATAGATTAACGCTGTACTTAACACTGTCATTCCGGCCCAGTACACCACAAATTTCAGAAAGACGTACTTATCCATTTTACGCTGAAAAGTGAATCGACCATTAATATAATATCCCAGGCATGCGGCCGAGCCTCGGGATATGATATTTGCCAGTGCAACGCTTACCCCTAACCATGTCAGGCCTGTAAACAGTGCGGTATCAAGGCCAAACTGAACGACACCACAAATAAAGAAAGATAATATTTTATTCATCAGTATTATTTCTTAATGGTGACGTTTTTACAGGGCGTATCAATACCTGCAGTAAAGCAACGTTGTGGAACAGATATCACATCAGTAGCGCTCAGCTCAATCACATCACTGTCTGGAATAAGATGGATATGCGCATAACGGTTGAACACTGTATTCATTTCCGTTTTATCAATTTCAGGAAATTTTTTGTACCAGAAAGGAAGCTGCGGCGTAGTCAGGACATGGTTACCGGCAGGATAGCCTAAGCCATTGATAATTGAGCCAGCTACGGCAGCAATGACCACGCCATACTCCTTCGCCTGATTGTCATAAACAGCTGTCGCTGGGGTCTCATAATGCTTATGGAAGATGAATTTTGCATCCTGCAAAGGGTTGAACGCAAAGAATACGCCCAGAGCATAAATGGCAGTAACCGCAGAGAGGCCTAATGTCTCCTTTTGGCGGAATCGTAAGACCAGGCCCAGCACCAGTGCACCGATGAGCAGCGTGATAAGTTCCACTCTCGCCGGGCCGACGCCGCCTTTAATCACAACAAACACGCCGGCATAAAGCACGGTAAAAAGTGCAATGCGTTGCAGACTGAGTTTTAAGGCATTCCTGACGAGGGCGAACACCGCGAGCATATTAAATGCCAGACCTAAACCCAGCATCAAACGCACGGCAGGCACTTTGTCCAATACCAGAAACTTACCAACGCTCGCCGGAATCGGCAGCTGGGTCCAGAGCAACATAATCAGTATGCTCAGCCCCGGCACTAACCATTTATCCGTCAGACGCAGGGAAAACGACAAACGGGTTTTGCCATAATCGGTGAAAAATAGCACCAGTATCGGCAGCAGTGTCGCCCAGGTTGAGATTTGACAAATATTGCTGATCTCTTTCCAGGCCAGTAAATCATAGTGCCTGTCGAACCACATCGACGGGAAGAGTAATGATTCAAGCATCGCCAGTGAGATGATGCTGCCGCCGTTTTCACTCCTTACACCAGGGTAAACGGTATTTTTCATCAACTGGATGTAATCATAAAAATAGAGATACACCACTGCCATGGCCGCGATCCCTGCTATCGCCGCGACGAGGATATCCCGCGTTCTTATCGTGCGTAAATCAATGACATTCCAAATCCACACCACGGCAACCAACGCGAGTGCATAGGTGAAAGGCGGGTATAAATTGCCCAACTGCCAGCAAACTAAAAACCAGAAAAGTGCAATCCCGTATACAGGTGAGGATTTTATTTTATACAGTGAATACAAAACCCACGGGAAGAAAGCGAATGTTGCTGCATTAACCGTCCACCAGAACTGCACACTGCCGGTGAAGTAAAAGGCGATACTGATCAGGAATGCAGAGGGTTCATCAACACCCGTTATTTTTATAATCTTCTGAAAACCAATCAAGAAAAATGCAAACAACGAGAAATAATAGAATGAATAAGCATAGGCGGGGGGTAAAACAAAATATCCCCACTGTGTGGGTTTAAATATCATTCCCCAGTCGAAAATCGGCAGTCCGTAGTTAATACGGAGATCTTCTTTATAAATTGAAGAGGTATTGATTCTTTCAAACCCGTTATTCACTAAGGCCTGGGTCAGTGGGGTTTGTACCACCCATTCGTCTGATCGAATACTGCGCGCTTTCCCAAAATCAGGATGCGCATCAACACCTATTCCATCAAGGGCAAGACTGTAGGAAGAAGGAGACCACGCATTAGAGACATAAATAATGCCTAACAATAAACAAACCAGCAGATAGAACCGCGAGTTATTTATATTCAAAAATTTCATCAGCGCACCAAAAGATCTTGTTAAGAGTCTGGATAGCAGAGGTTATCTGCTATCCAAGACAGTATTTACGGTTTCTTAATAGCAAATAAACCGTCACTCAGTACCAATGAAAGATTAACATTGTAAGCGGGATCCTTTGGCAGGATGTCACCATAAAGAGCTTCCATCGAAGCGATTTCTTGTTTGAAACGCTCGATTTTCTCTGGCGCCAAATCACTCCCTCGGGTGGCAGACTCATGGTGATAGAGTTCTGCAAACGGCGTCCACAAGTTGTGATACCCAGCCTGATGAACGCGAATGCAGAAATCGACATCGTTAAACGCTACAGCAAAATCTTTTTCATTTAAGCCGCCAACCTGCTCATAGATTTCTTTACGGATGACCAGACATGCAGCGGTCACCGCCATGAAATTTTGCACCAGATTCGCACGTCCAAAATAGCCTGGGTCATTGCGGTGAATACCCAGATGGGCATGCCCTGCTATGCCACCGAGTCCGAGAATAACCCCTGCATGCTGAACGGTATCATTGGGATAAAGCAGTTTCGCACCGACCGCACCAATCTCAGGACGCAACGCCTGACTCACCATTTCATCCAGCCAGTCAGGGGTGATAATTTCAATATCGTTGTTCATCAGGCAAAGTACTTCGCCCTTCGCTTCCCGCGCGGCTACATTATTCAGGCGCGAGAAGTTGAAATTACCGTCATCGCGAATAACGGTGATGTTATCCTGCGCGTTGAGTTCTGCGAAATAATCGAGTGATTCTTGTTCATCACTACCATTATCAATCAGGACGATTTCATAATGCGGGTAGGTGGTTTTTTCGCGGATACTATCAATGCATTGCTTAACCAGCGCCTTTGCATTACGCGTAGGAATTATAATGCTGACCAACGGCCTGTTTTCCGGCAATTCATACTTAACCCGTAGCATCAACATGCCGGGTTTCGCTTCCATGACCTGCGCCGGGATGTTATTGCGCTGGAGATACTCTTCAACAGCTCTGATACCCGCGAGGAAGGCATAAGGTTTTTGATCCCCACCAGATGCCGTACTGCCAGGAATAATTCGCCAGTGGTAAAGAATTTCCGGAATATGAACGATTTGATTTTCGCTGACGTGATCGAGACATCTCAGCACGAGGTCATAATCCTGACTTCCTTCCAGACCTTCACGGAAGCCACCAATTCTATCAATGATCTCTTTTCTGAAGACGCCCAAATGAGAGAACATATTCTGGGAGAGGAAAAGATCGCGGTTCCAGTCTGCTTTAAAGTAAGGATCGCAGCGCACGCCATCCGCAGAAATTTTATCTTCATCAGAATAAATCAGTTGCACACCCGGATGCGCATTGATGGTTTCCACTACCCGATGCAGTGCATGAGGCGGCAATAAGTCATCCTGATCCATCAACGCAATGAAATCCCCCGTCGCCAGCGCGATGGCAGAATTACTTGCGTTAGAGATATGGCCATTTTTCTCGCGGAACACGACTTTAATACGCTTATCACGAGAAACGAACTCATGAAGCGCCTTGATAGTCTCTTGCGCCGTAGACGCATCATCAGCAATGCACAGTTCCCAGTTCGGGTAAACCTGATTGATCAGTGAATCAACGGCTTCGCGTAAATATTGTACCGGTGCATTGTAGCAAGGCATCACGATACTGATTAATGGCTGTGACGCAAATCCAGACTGCTGTGACGCAAACAGGGCCAGCTTTTCTGAATCAATTTTCTCACATTCGCTAATCCATTGCTGATAACCAAATGGCTGTGGTGCGTCAGGCGTTACCACCGGATTCATTTCACGCTGCACTCTACTGGTGAATGCTTTAAATCCGTAAACACGATAGCGCTGGTATAACCACGTGCATAATGGCTTATAGCCACCGAGCTGATTTTTTTTATTACTGATGAGATGGTTGGCTTTAACCGCATTGGTTTTAAGCCAGGCAGCTTTAGTTCGCCCCCGACGGTGCAATGCGCGCGCTACACGTTTTGAAAAACGAAGCGGTTTGGTCACCTTCCAGCTAATAGAATTCACGATGAGCGCTTTTTCAGCCTGCAGCCCTGCAATAGCAGCATGCAAAGAGGTTATTTCATCTCCTTGCGACACAAACTGACTCAGCTGGGTATCAATAAGATTTTGTTGTGTGTCTATCTGATTTTTCAGATTGTCAATTTGACTCTGCTGGATATCAATTTGACTTGTTTGGATATCAATCTGATTCTGCTGAAAATCAATTTGATTGGTTAAGTTTGTCACATGAACATGAGTAGCCTGGAGTTCATTATGCAACACGGCTTTGTCATGCTTAAGCTGACTAATATTCGCCCGATAATGAATCGTTGAATTCACGGCCACCTCAAGCAAAGACTGGAATTCACCGCCGCCTGCCTGCTCGGAAAATTGCGCTTCTTCCTCTGCCCATTTTTCAAACACTGTTGAATCAAGCTCGGGCCAGATATGCTGCAGAATCTGAGACGCCAACGTGAAGAACGTTGCTGCATCGACCTGCGATGAATTCTCAAACGATTTAATACGGAATAATGAATGGAAAACACCGCGCCAGGCAATAAAGCCGAGCTCGCTCTTTTTACCGTCATCCCATTCTTTATCGAATACCGTATAGTTACCCTGCTCATCTTTGATGATATTGAAAGGCAATGCGTCAAAGTAGTTGTTAGAAATAAGCGTCGACGTAGCAGGAATAGCTCCATCAGGTGTAGCGGAGATTATGGCAAGCCATTTTTTGAAAATATTCGCAACGTCGTCAATGGTCCAGTCACGTGTATTGACGATCTGCACAATTTCGCGCCACAGGCTTTCACCATGTAAAAAACTTTCCTGCGAGGCGATCTGGGTATCACTGACTGAGAGGTTTTTTGCCAGCACACCAATTTGATTATCAGAGTTCAGAGCAAAGAGTGTCTCTTTGTTATTGCCCTCAGAGCGCGCGTCGGAATAATGCCATGCAAGAATGTTGTGATCGTATAAATCAGCGTCAGTCTCAGCCCCCGCAACGATAAGAAAAGAGTTACAGAGCTCCGGCGCAAGATTGTTTTGCCAGACAACATGGTTAAACTGTTCAAGTGAAAAATGGTAATCGGGCACGCCTTGCACATCTGCAGCCACCGATTCAACGGCCAGTGATGACAGTTCAGCAGAATAGTTCTGTACACCTAACGGTGAAACGACCGTTACCGGTAATTTATACTCCGGCAGTGGAATAAACTCATCCTGCTGAATAAAGCCAGCCTCAGTAATTAACGCTTTCAGCTCTTGTCGTGCGTAGGTTCTTACCGATTCAGTCGTGTAGGCATCATTAATCCCTACCATAGGTATGGCGAGGTGATCTTCATTAGCCCCGGCGAGGTATTTTGCACCGACTTTATTTTCAATCGCGACAAAAAGCTGCCCTGCTGCACCTAACCGTGCCCGGCAGCTTTGCAGTAATTTATGGTTGCCGTTTTCACCCAGGAACATGTTGGCGTATTCAAGTACGCCAATAAGCAGAACGGCATCGAACTCACCAAGATCCGGCAGATCATCACTTGGGCAACACACGATCGTGACGTTTTCCATGTCGGAGCAGCGCTTACTCGCAATACGCGCCCGGCGGATGCTTCCTTCGACAGAAAGTACTGTTGCACCTGCTTCAGCCAGAAAACGTGTCACCGCGCCGCAACCACAGCCAATCTCAAGGACGCGTTTCCCTTTAAACCAGTTTTTGAAAGGTTGTAATAGGTTTGAGCGACGGGAAGACAAATGATACAGCGATGGCCAGTCTTTGATAAAAGGTTTTAGTTCTTCAGAAAATACGCTGTGATCGTGCGTCTGATCCAATACAGAAATAAGATAGTTTTCCTCTTCATCACCATCGCTATACATGAAAGGCGCGACAACATCCTTGGTCCAGACGTTGATGTCTTCGTTAAACACGAAGGAGGAATTCGTTAGTATATTTTTCATATCATTTTGCATCACAGCTAATCTTCGCCCCTAAATCTACCAGGCCAATGAAATCGGTTGTCGGTTCGATAGTAATATGTATTGAATCATAACGGCGATCGTGAGGAACTACATTCCCACTCGCATCACAGCTGGCAATACCCACGGAGACAAAATAATCCCCTTGGTATAGCTGGACAGGCATAACGACTTCAATATCCATTTCTTGCCCGGCTCGGGCAAAATCAATAACCGGAACATCTTGAATTTCAGTATTGGTGTTATAAATCGTCACGCCATCTTTTGTTTTAACTGCGAAGCCAAAAATAGGTCGAATGATATCTTGAGAGTATTTAACACGGAATTTGAAGGTGATGTCGGCGTTACTTTTCAAGATAACGGGGTACAACGATGAGCCTTGAGAGATAACGAAGTCGACTATCTCAGCGCATTTATCACCCCAGCGATATTCTGATGGGTTATAATTAATGCGGTTTTCGTAGGCTAATCCATCCTGCCATTCAACGCGCTCTGTTGGACTATTCAAAACGTCATCAGTGAGTTCGCTGGCATTCGTGTCTTTAGCATTATTTGCTTTACTGTTTTTACCAAACAGAAGATCCAAATACTGGTTAACAACCACCTTCGGTTTATCTTCAGTCAACAACAGACCTTCGTTTAGCAAAATAGCACGGTCACAATGTGTGACGATTTGTTCCGTTGCATGAGAAACGAAGAGGATGGATGTCCCGTTTTCCTTCAATTTCTTAAGTCGGTTAAAGCACTTCGCCTGGAATTTTGCATCGCCAACCGCGAGGGCTTCATCAACGATCAAAATCTCAGGATCAAGCTGTGCCTGAATAGCAAACGCCAGGCGAACCAGCATACCACTGGAATAAGAACGTACCGCGGAATCGATAAAATGGCCGATATCAGCAAAGGAGAGAATATCATCAAGCTTATTATCGACCTGTTCTTTACTGAGCCCCAATAGCGATGCATTTAGATAAACGTTCTCACGGCCTGTAAATTCATTATTGAATCCGGCGCCCAACTCAAGCAAAGCCGCCACTCTGCCGTTAATCTCAACGGCACCCGTGGTGGGTGTCAGGGTACCGGCAATAATTTGTAACAGCGTCGATTTCCCCGACCCGTTTTTGCCGACGACCCCCAATGTTTCACCTCGAGGCAAAACAAAGTTTATATCCTGAAGAGCCCAAAACTCGTTGTAATGAAGGCGTTCAACACGTTCTGAGTGCTCAACTTTTTTATCAAAAAGAATTTGTTTGAGCCGCTGTACAGGCTTGTTATACACCTGATAACACTTACTAATATTGTTTACGACAATGGCATTGGTATCAGATGACATCTGCAAATCCTTTTCTGGTTTTCTGGAACCAGATATAACTCAACCACATGCACACCAGCGAAGCTGCTGTGTAAATAAGAAGCCCTTTGAAATCAGGCAATCCGCCCCAAATGATCACTTTCCTTGACTCCTCAATGATAAAAGTCAATGGGTTGATCATTACGACGTGTTGGAATTCTACCGGGAGCGCAGAAAGAGGATAAAATACAGGCGACAAAAATAATAATAGCGTAGTGATGATACCGATTAACTGCCCAATATCACGCATATACACGCCTAATGCAGACAGGAACCATGAGGCAGACACGGTGAATATTACCATTGGTAAAAATACCAAAGGGGCAAATACCACTGTCCAGTGAGGTATACCATTAAAAATTGTGAAGGCAATAAGCAGTACGACAAAACTGATGATGGTGTGGAAGAGTACCGACAATAAGGTAACCACGGGAAGAACTTCTAATGGGAATATGACTTTCTTAACATAATTGGCATGTTGCAAAATCAAACCCGGCGCGCGCATGAGATTTTCAGCCAGGAAACCATGGATGATCATGCCAACAAACAGAATTAACGCAAACTGCGTTTTGGGTTCGTCTGCAGCGCCGTGTCCCCACCGAGCCTTAAAAACCACTGAAAAAACAAAAGTATATACAGTTAACATAAAGACCGGGTTTATCAAGGACCAAAATATCCCTACAAATGAACCTTTATATCGACTGATGATATCTCTTTTACTCATTTCAAAAATGATATTCTTATTCTTGTATAAACAGCTGATAAGAGACCATAGTGATGAGCTATGATTTTCAAGTTGAACCACTATCTTTACCTCACTGCAATTCTCGCCGGAGAACCTAGATTTTTTTAAATGCTACGGCAATGAAAAACGCCAGCGTCCCAAAACCAGTTTGGCGATATAATTTAATCTCAAGAAATTTCATGATACGTTCAAAAAAAGTTGCAGACCGGGCGCGAATAAAAGTCTCGAGAATAAGGCGATTTTCATCCGTAAGCGGTAAGCGCATCACATTTAACGCATCGAGATTGCACTGGATCCATTTTTGAAAATGCCCATCAAATAAACCATTGATTCTGCGGAATCTGGCACGCCAACCAAGATTGGAACCAATGATATTACTTGTATGCTGCCGATACTTTATCGTTGGGCTTTCATCATAAATGACATCACCACCACAGCCAGAAATCACAATATAAATCCACCAGTCATGCGAAATGATTTTATAGTCATGAGGCGTGAGGCAGATTAATTTTCTGGCCGGCGCATTGAACATCATCGTATTACCACCAGCAATACTTTGAATAAGTGCATTTTTAAAGGAAGGCGCTTTTTCAAATAACGGTGAATAACCAATACATTCGTTGAATTCATTGATCAACATCGTACGGCCACAGTGCAACGCTGGCCGACCTTCGTTGTCAGCTTTTAGCGCGTTCAATTTGTTCAGGCTATGTTCAAGCTTGGTGGTTAACCATTCATCATCTTGATCGCTAAAAGCATAATAATCAAAACCGTCCCCACTCACCTCTAATAGAGAGAGAAAATTCCAGGCAAACCCTTTGCCTGGTCCTTTCACAATGTGGAAGCGTTCCTGACCTAACGTTCTCTGGTACTCCTCAAGGATGGCAAGGGTGTCATCGGTAGAGCCATCGTCAGACGCAAAAATTTCCCAATTGCTATACGTTTGAGCAACGATAGATTCGAGCTGTTGGCGAAGGAATTTTTCGCCGTTGTAAGTGCAAATTAGTACAGCAATCTTTTTATTAGCAATCATATTCTTAGCGATAAAGGTCAGCTGTTGAGAGAGTCAACCCTTGCTCGTCTTTAGCCGAAAGCACAATGTCGTCAATATTCGGCCAATCAATGGCAATCTCAGGATCGTTCCAGATAATGCTACGTTCAGATTGCGGCGCATAAAAATTCGTGGCTTTATATAAAAATTGAGCTTTATCGCTCAATGTCAGAAAACCATGAGCAAAGCCTTCTGGAATCCATAATTGGCGTTTATTTTCTGCGCTTAGCACCACGCCCACCCAGCGACCAAAAGTCGCGGAGCTTTCGCGAATATCAACAGCGACATCAAAGACCTCGCCTTCTACACAACGCACCAGTTTGCCCTGGGCATGCGGAGCAAGTTGATAATGCAATCCACGCAGTACACCTTTTTGAGATTGAGAGTGGTTGTCCTGCACGAACTCAACTTTACGCCCTACCGTTTCTTCAAAGATCTTTTGGTTAAAACTTTCAAAGAAAAACCCACGAGCATCACCAAAAACTTTTGGTTCAAAAATAAAGACTTCAGGAATTTCAGTATTAATAATATTCATTATTTCTTCTCTGCTTTATTTTCCAAGCACTTCAGTAACGACACGTTGTACACCCACTTTCCAGTCGGGCAACGTCACTGCGAACGCATTCTGGAATTTCAGGTTCGACAGACGGGAATTGTGCGGACGTTTAGCCGGGGTCGGATAGGAAGAGGTATCAACACCGTTGACTTCCTTAATGGCTAACGTTTCACCCAGCTCAGTGGCAACTGAAAACACATACTGCGCATAGTCGTACCAGGTCGTTTCACCGCCAGCAACCAGATGATAGGTGCCGTGCAGGGATTTATTATCACGCTCGGTACGGATCGCTGTCGCCGTGCAATCAGCCAGTAGCTCTGCACCCGTTGGGGCGCCATACTGATCGTTGATAATGGACAAACTCTCTTTGTCTTTTGCCAGGCGAAGCATGGTTTTGGCAAAATTTGCGCCGCGTGTGGCGTAAACCCAGCTTGTGCGGAAAATGAAGTGGCGTGGGTTATGTCTGGCAATGGCCAGTTCACCCGCCAGTTTCGTTTCACCGTAGACATTCAGTGGCGCAGGCTGTTCATCTTCCTGACGGTAATGTTCACCGCCGCCGTTAAAGACATAGTCGGTAGAATAATGGATCAGCAGTGCACCCAGCCGGGCCGTTTCTTTTGCAATCACCTCAACACTGTCTGCATTGAGTAGTTGTGAAAGTTCTCTTTCGCTTTCTGCTTTATCCACGGCTGTATGCGCGGCAGCATTGACGACCACGTCAGGTTTTACAGTACGAATGGTCTGCGCTATTCCTTCCGGGTCAGTCAGATCGCCACACAGTGTTTTGTCGAAAAAATCGACCGCCACAAGCTCACCTAATGTAGAAAGGGAGCGTTGCAGCTCCCATCCCACTTGCCCGTTTTTACCAATTAATAAAATCTTCATTATTTCACGACCGTTGCAATGGCGGGGTTATTCGCTAATCAGATTTGCCAGATAACGGCCATAATCCGTTTTCGACAGAATCTTAATCTGCTCAGCAACCTGTTCTCTGCTCAACCACCCTTTGTGGAAGGCGATCTCTTCCAGACAGGCCACTTTCATGCCCTGGCGTTTTTCGATGGTATGAATGAACTGCGAGGCTTCGACTAAACTGTCGTGCGTACCGGTATCGAGCCAGGCGAATCCGCGACCCAGCAGTTCAACCTGCAATTCGCCGCGTTCGAGATACATCTGGTTCAGCGTGGTGATCTCCAGCTCGCCGCGGGCAGACGGTTTAACCTGCTTTGCCATTTCCACCACATTTTTGTCGTAGAAGTAGAGGCCGGTCACCGCCCAGTTGGATTTCGGTTTCAGCGGTTTCTCTTCAATGGACAAGGCTTTGTAGTTAGCATCAAATTCCACGACACCAAAACGTTCCGGGTCCTGAACCTGGTAGCCGAAGACCATGGCACCCTGGGTTAACTGCGCCGCAGCATCCAGTTTTTTGCCAAAGCTCTGACCAAAATAGATATTGTCACCCAACACCAGCGCACAGGGTTCATTATTGATGAACTCTTCCCCGATGATAAAGGCCTGGGCAAGGCCATCCGGCGAAGGCTGAACTTCATAGCTTAAGCGGATGCCAAACTGAGAACCATCACCCAAAAGACGTTTGAACGCCGGCATGTCCTCAGGTGTGGTGATAATTAAAATGTCACGAATACCTGCTAACATCAGGACAGAGACGGGGTAGAAAATCATCGGTTTGTCGTAAACAGGAAGAAGCTGTTTAGACACGCCTTGAGTAATAGGGTAAAGGCGGGTACCTGAGCCACCCGCTAAGACGATGCCTTTCATTATTATTTCCTTTAATTAGTCCGTAAGACCTAAACGTTCACCCGCGTAGGAGCCATCCATTACACGTTTCCACCATGCCTGGTTATTCAGATACCAGTGAACGGTTTTACGAATGCCGGATTCAAACGTCTCTTCCGGCACCCAGCCGAGGTCTTCTTTTATTTTATTTGCATCAATGGCATAGCGCAGGTCATGGCCAGGTCGGTCGGTCACATAGGTAATCAACTGATCGAAATGGCTGATGCCTTCGGGCTTGTTCTCGATAACGTCATCCAGAATGGCGCAGATGGTTTTTACAACATCGATATTTTTACGTTCGTTATGGCCACCGATGTTGTAGGTTTCACCTGCAGTGCCGCTGGTGACCACTTTGTACAGCGCGCGTGCATGATCTTCGACAAATAACCAGTCGCGGATTTGCTCACCGTTTCCGTAAACCGGTAACGGCTTCCCTGCCAGCGCATTAAGAATAATGAGCGGGATCAGTTTTTCAGGGAAATGATAAGGTCCGTAATTGTTTGAGCAGTTGGTGACGATCGTCGGCAGACCGTAGGTGCGACGCCAGGCGCGAACTAAATGGTCGCTGGACGCTTTGGAAGAAGAGTATGGGCTGCTGGGGGAGTAAGGCGTCGTTTCAGTAAACAGCGGTAAAGGTTCACCGGCAGGAACGTCATCAGGATGCGGCAGGTCGCCGTAGACTTCGTCCGTGGAGATATGGTGGAAGCGAAACGCAGCTTTACGGGTTTCGTCCAGTTGTGACCAGTATTTACGCGCGGCTTCGAGCAGCACATAGGTACCGACAATGTTGGTCTCAATAAACGCGGCCGGGCCAGTAATCGAGCGATCGACATGGCTCTCAGCGGCTAAATGCATCACCGCATCCGGTTGGTGAGTGGCGAAAATACGTGCCATGGCTTCGCCATCGCAGATATCAGCATGTTCGAAGACATAGCGTGCGTTGTCTTCGATTTCAGCTAATGATTCGAGATTACCTGCATAGGTTAATTTATCAACGTTAACCACGGCATCTTGCGTGTTATTAATAATGTGACGAACGACAGCAGATCCAATAAATCCTGCCCCACCGGTAACCAATATTTTCACGAGACTCTTCCACTTTGCTTTACTAGTTTTAGCTACATCACTGGATCAGTCAGACTGAGCCGCTGGCAGCGCAAGTTTCGGACATGCTACCGCCCCAGGCTCATAAGCTACCAGTGCACTGTGTGTAACTACCGACAATTTAGAGAAAAAAATATGGCTGATATTGCGAACGTTTATCGTTATCAGGCACAAAATGTTAAAAAGGCTATTTTCTGCTTAAATGGTTGCGGAAACAAGAAAAATCTCAATCCTTCAAGTAAGAAAAATCTCGCGCCAACCCATTTTTATTCGTTGATTTAACAGCAAAAATTAAAAAAAAACAGTGAGAATGTTCTGAAGCCAATCGCACCTCATGACCACCCACCACTGTTTTTTTTATAAGTTGGTTATTTCGTGAGAAATTTTATCCTCACTTACTGAGTCAAAAGTTTTTTAATGCTCTCGCGAAACTTCTGACCTTCCTTCAGGTTACGCAGGCCGTAGCTAACAAAAGCCTGCATATAGCCCATTTTTTTACCGCAGTCGAAACTCTCACCGGTCATCAGTGAAGCATCGACAGATTGCTTACTCGCCAGTTTCGCAATGGCATCAGTAAGCTGAATACGCCCCCAGGCACCCGGCTCGGTCTGCTCCAGTTCTGCCCAGATATCCGCAGACAGGACATAACGCCCTACCGCCATCAGATCGGAGTCGAGCGTTTGCGGCTGATCCGGCTTCTCAATGAACTGCACAATGCGGCTCACTTTGCCTTCGCTATCGAGCGGCTCTTTGGTCTGGATAACCGAGTATTCAGAGAGATCGCCGCTCATCCGTTTAGCCAGCACCTGGCTACGGCCGGTTTCGTTAAAGCGGGCCACCATCGAAGCGAGATTGTAACGCAGCGGATCGGCGGACGCTGAATCCAGCACGATGTCCGGCAGGACAACCACAAAAGGATTATCGCCAACGATCGGTCGGGCGCAAAGGATAGAGTGCCCCAGGCCTAAAGGCTGCGCCTGGCGCACGTTCATGATGGTCACGCCCGGCGGGCAAATAGATTGCACTTCGGCGAGTAACTGACGCTTAACACGCTGTTCGAGCAGCGCCTCAAGTTCATAGGAGGTGTCAAAATGGTTTTCAACAGCATTCTTTGATGAATGTGTGACGAGAACGATCTCTTTGATCCCTGCAGCCACAATTTCGTCAACAATATACTGAATCATGGGTTTGTCGACGATCGGCAGCATCTCTTTGGGGATCGCTTTGGTGGCGGGTAGCAAATGCATCCCCAATCCGGCTACCGGAATAACTGCTTTCAAATTAATCATTATTTCTTCCACCTATAAATGATTGATAAATTATAGACCTTCAACTTTTTTTCGCCAGTAAGTCCATGACGCATGTCGGCGAAAGATGTTACGCCGATTGTCGAAAAATTGCTGTAGATGTAATCCCAACCCCAGGTTTAAGTCACCAGGATTCTTCGCAATTCCGTTGACGCCCGTTCACGACCGCCGGGCGGGTAAACGGAAATTCAGGTTTTCCACATTTATAGTCTGATGATCGACACGGTCTATATCGACTGAATTTTCACCTTTCTCATTCACCGCCTTTATATTTGCCAACGACAGTAGCGTATCCTGCTTCGCCATAAAGCGACCACGCACATCTTTGCGTAAATCAAAATTAAGTTTGAGCGCAGGACCGATTTTCGCCTCCTGCATAACGTTGATATTTCTCAGAAAGAGATGCTGCGGTTTGTTGTGCAACTCCAGGCTGGCACGCCGTAAATTTAAGTTAGTAATAGCGACAAACGAGGTCGCATTGCCCGACGAAATTTGAATTCCGCGTAATTTATACTCACTTTCGCGGTTATCGAGTTGGATATCGTTAAGCTTGAAGTTTTGTGGGATGGACAAATAATCGCCTTTTATGACGCCGTAACCGATTAACATCCCGGCACTGTTTTCCATGTTCACGTCATCGATAACAAAATTATCACAACCATAAATAGCCACCGTTGCGTTATCAATCCCGGCTTTTTTGCTGTAATCCGGCGTAATATTTTTGGCTTTAATGTTACGAATAATAAAATGCTTACCGTTCTCAACATGGACAAGTTGTCGACAATGGCTGCCCGTAATATTGGCAACGACAAAATTTTTCACCGCCTGATCTTCAGGATAGGCATTGTCATAAGTGCTTCCTGCCAGACCGATACCGATGCCCCAGTTGATTTTGCCGTTGGTACAGTCGATATGGTCAATCACATGATCGGATATCAGGATATCGTGATCGTTAATGGCCACGTTCCATTCAATGGCATCGCCCTGCAAATAGCTGAACCGACTATTGGTGATGCGCGCGCCCGCAACCTGATTATGAAAACCCTGACGCAGAATGGCGTAGTTGGCTTTGGTGACGGTGATGTTATCAATGGTGAGATTGCGCATCACTTCGGGCTTCTTGCCCCCGATGTAGATCTGCGTAACCGGGCCATAGCCGCTCATACTCACCCCCTGGATTACGCAGTCGGAGCCCCGCACATCGAGCGTAAGGTTATACAGGCTGCCGCCCTTTTCACCGATCACTTTACTGCCATCCTGCAGCACGAAGCGTCCCCTGCCATTACTTTTTATTGTCCCGCGGACCAACAGGGTTTTACCCGGCGGAATAAATACGCCGGTGTTCATGTTTTCACACACTAACCCGGCGGGGATTTCCACGGTTTGCGCTTCCGTAAATCCCTGCTTTAACGCCGCAGGCCAGTCGGTGGTCTGATAACGGCGAATGTCTACCGAAGTGCCGTTTGTAGCCGCGCGTACCAGCGGGGAATGGAGTAACGGCAGCGCTGCCAGAGCGCTACCCGTGGCGAGGAATTTTCGTCGTGTAATGACAGCGTGAGCTTTTTTTTCAGACATACAACCTCTTCTTCAAAGCGCCTGGAGCAAGGTGGCAAGATTCTGATTGATGCGTTGCTGGTTAAAATCGGCTTCCACCTTTTCACGGGCGAGCGAGACAACAGGCGCAAGATCCTGGCTCAACATGCCGGAAAACGCAGCCAGCCGCTCGGCCAGGGCTACCGCATCATTTTCTGGCACCAACCAGCCTGACCTGTCGGCCTCAACCAGCTCAGGAATACCGCTATGAACGGTAGAAACGACCGGGATCCCCACGGCCATTGCTTCCATTAATGCCACCGGTATACCTTCCATATCACCGTCCGTTCCGGTCACCGAAGGCAGCAAGAAAACGTCGGCATCGTCAAGAATGGCTTTCACTTCATGACTGGGCTTAAAGCCCGGCATCTCAATCACATCTTCAAGCTGAAATTGTTCGATTAAGGTGCGCAGACGCCGTTCCCAGGGGCCGATCCCCAGAATGCGATACCGAAACGACACGCCCTGTGCTTTGAGCAATCGGCAGGCTTCGATGGCAACGTGCAGCCCTTTTTTCTCCGTCAGGCGGGCAACGGAGACAATTTGCAGCGGCGTACCCGGTGTTTTCACCGGGCGCAGGGTAAAGCGTTGGATATCGACTCCCATACGGGAGATAGCGATTTTTTCTGCCGGGCAGCCCATCGCCATCAGCCGGGATGCCCAGAGTTCACTGATCGGCAGCATCAAATCACCGCGCCGAAAAAGCTGCTGGTACTCCGGGGTATAGTGGTTCAGCACGTCCCGATGTGAGACATCAATCCCATGAAACACGGTGGCAATTTTGCCCTGCAACATACCCAGTTCACGCAATTTTGCTGCGGTTACCCCGGCCGGGCCAAAGTGCGCAATAAACACATCCGCATTGAAAACGCGTGGCGTCAGGCCACAGATAGCGGCCAGGATGAGATTCCGCGCTTCGTCACCGTAACGAGACATATTGAGCGCTTTCCAGGTACTCGCCCGCCCTGCACCACGTAAAATAGCCCGCCCACGGTAGCGCAGCTTCGCCAGTTTCCCCTCGGGCTCGTCGAGCAGCCAGTGGGTTTTCTCCGCCAGGCGGTATTCCGTCCAGGCGGCATGGGTGTTACTCAGGTCACCTTTATGCAAGGCGACGATTTCCACCTCATAACCCATGTTGATAAAAGCAACAATCTGGTTAAGAACGAACGTCTCGGAGGCGAGCGGAAATTTCAGCAGGAAGAAGCTGACTTTCATTTCGCCTCCCGAATACGATCGAGGACGGATTTCACCATTAACGCGCCTTTCTCCCGTTCCGCACTCACTGCCCCCGCCAGTCGCTGATTGAGCGCAGGCAGTTGCCCCAGCGTATCGGCCGCCATCGCGGCAAGGGAGCCATCCAGCAGGTGACGAATATCCACTGCCATCTCGGGCATGCCCAATTGCTTCATGATCCCCGCGGACTTGTGCTCATAGTTAATGGCAATAGCCGGGGTGCCAAAGTTCATCGAGATAATGGCGGAGTGCAGGCGCGTCCCGACCGTTAAATCGCATGCAGCCAGGATTTTACCCATTTCGAGATCGTTCAGCTCGTCCATCACCACGTGGTAACGCGCGGGGTCGCTGATATGCTTACGCAGGTTAAGCGCCACCATACGGTCATCTTTGTTGTAGCTGTCGATGCCGGTACAGGTAGAAAGCGCAATCACCTGCCAGCCTGCGTCAATCACACGATTCACCACCTCGGCAAAGGCTTTTTCATAGGCCTCCTGGGTGGTGCCCAGACGTTTATCAAACGGGGCGAGCTCACGTAAGGTAATGGCGACCGTTTTCTGCTGACTGGCCATATCGAGCCAGTGGCGAACCGCGTAGCTGGGAACAAAGTTTTCATCATCCTCAACCAGCCAGGCGGTGTCGACACCCTGCTCCACTTTCTCAGTGGTGATGTCGCTCTGCTTCATTAAGTCGAGGCTAACGCTTTCGCGCAGGATTAGGGCATCGCAATGACCAAAAGCATAGTTAGCGAGTTGATTGAACTGAGGATCCTGGAACGGCCCCACGCTATGGCCAATCATATAGAGCGGTTTTTTTGCCATAAAGGTACAGAGCGCATGTTCAAACTGCGGCGCACCATAGAGGTCGACAAAGAACGACCCGCCGACCTGTACGATGGCATCATAGTTGGCGAGCAGACGAACAAAATCGGTGAATCCCTGGGCAATAGCGATGTTGCGCAGTTTGCCGCTGTCGGTCACGCGTGAGAGCAGAACCTGATGCTGATAGCGACGACGGAGGATCTTCTTCACCCTGCCTACCAGCCCGGCGGCCGTGTTATGCGCTTTCATCTGGCTGTAAAGCGGATCGCCCATCACCGGGCGGTTCAAAAGCCAGGAGGAACTGACCGGATAGCGGCTCATCACGTCCACTTCAGCCTGGGGTTCAATGCGGGTAATCGCATCCAGTAACCCGCGCAGAATGGCGCTATCGCCACGGTTTCCGCAGGTGTGATTACCAAGAATTAATAGTTTCATACTGACCTCTTAAGGGGTTCTTTGTTCAACAGGTGCGGCCTGATGCCCTCACCCCGGCCCTCTCCCACTGGGAGAGGGGGAAAATTAACCTGCCCGCAGTAACGTTTTCATTCTCTCGTTGCGGCAAAACTGGCGTTTCATCTCTACCACCAGCGCATTGCGCGACAGCACAATCATCAGCGCATAAGCCAGTGCGCCTGCGCCAACCTGAAGCGCAAGTATGCCAGGCGTAGCGAGATGCCCCGCCAGCGCAAGACCCAGGCCATAGCTCACGGCAAGCGTCGGTAAAGAGAGATAGAACGGCAGCCACAGGCTGAGGATGTACTGGCGGTAGCTTGAGCCGAGCACCGGTTTTATCATCACGAAGTAGCTCAGAATGGTGTTGATAATCTGTACCAGCAGGAAGCCCAGCGTAACGCCAATGGCCCCCGCCAGATGACCGCCAATGATGATGGCGGGAATAAACAAGAAGGTTTTAAAGACGTTGAATTTAAAGCTGATATCCACTCGCGCTTTCGCCATCAGCAGCGAACCAATCGGATTTCCCACCGCCCGCAGCAGCCCAACGATGCACAGCAATTGCAAAATGGGAATGATGCTGTTCCATTTCTCGCCAAACACCAGCGGCACAAAATTATTGGAAACCACCAGCAGCCCCAACAGAATCGGGAAGTTGATGATGCCGACCACGGAGAGCAGCTTGTAGAAGTTAAGCCGTAGCTTTTCAGTGTCATCCTGAATTTTGGCAAATGCCGGGAACAATACGCGGGTAATGATCGGGTTGAGCTTCATTGGCGGGACCACGGCCACGTTGTAGGCCAGGTTATAGCCCCCTGCAACGCTTGCGCCCAGGATACGCGCCAGTACCAGCGTGGAGAGGTTGGTGTTCACGTAATTGATGATGCTGTCCGCGGTCAGCCAGGCGCCAAATTTCAGGTTAGCGCTGACCGAACGCAGTGAAAAATGCAGCCCCGGACGGTAAATTTTGCGGCCGAACCAGCCAAAGAGCAGTGTTCGCACCGCCGTGTTAACCAGATACCCCAAAATGGCGGTTAACGCCAACGGCCAGTAGAAGGCGCTTACCACGGTGAACGTAAAGCCTGCCAACACCGACAGGGTCTCGATGCTGCCGATTTTGTTAAACTCCAGCTCCTTTTGCATCAGCGCACGAAACTGCTGACCATGGGGGATCACCACGAACGCCAGCGACAGCGTTTTTATCAGCGGCGCCAGATCCGGGTTATTCAGGAGATCGGCAATCAGGTCGCTCAGGGTAAACATAGCCACGCAGACCACCAGTCCCAGCCCCACGTTCAGCCAGTAAAGGGTGGTCAGCTCCAGGTGGCTTATCTCTTTGCGCTGAATAATGGAGTTGGCGATGCCAAAATCCGACAGGGTATCGGCCAGCGCAATGATAACCAGCGAGACGGTCAGCAAACCGAACTGATGGTTATCAATGATGCGCGCCAGCACCGTCATCTGTACCAGTCCCAGGCCGATGATGGTCAGCGTCGCCATCGCTGACCATTTTGCCCCGCTGATGGTTTTTTCTCTCAGGCTCATGATTTTTCCCTTTAACCTGCCTCATAGGACGTTATGGGTGCGTTGCCCTACGGGGCGGGTTATTAATACGCTGCTTTATTAACAAAGCCCTTGAAAATAGTCAGAAAAACAATCTTGATATCGAACCACAAACTCCATTCGCGGATGTATTCCAGGTCGAACTCAATGCGTTTTTCCATTTTTTCCAGCGTGTCGGTCTCGCCGCGCCAGCCATTGATTTGCGCCCAACCGGTAATGCCGGGTTTCACTTTGTGGCGCAGCATGTAACCTTCGATCAACTGGCGGTACTGTTCATTGTGCGCAACCGCATGCGGGCGGGGACCGACTATCGACATTCCCCCCGTCAGCACATTGATAAACTGCGGCAGTTCATCAAGGGAGGTGCGGCGCAAGAAGCTCCCCACTTTGGTCACTCGTGGGTCGTTCTGCGTGGCCTGCGTCACCACCTTGTCATTCTCCATCACCTTCATAGAGCGGAATTTCCACACCATGATCGGTTTACCGTCCATGCCATAGCGTTTCTGGCGGAAGATCACCGGGCCCGCCGAGGTCATTTTCACCGCCAGCGAGATCCCCAACAGCACCGGAGAGATAAGCATTAAAATGAGAGAGGCAAGCACGATATCTTCCACGCGTTTGAGCACCCGGTTGATACCGGACAGCGGCGTGTCATACAGGGGAACGACCGGCACGCCATTCACTTCCTCAATACGTGAATGGAGAATGTTGAAGGTGAACACGTCCGGAATAAGGATGACGGAACAGGTGGTATCGGCCAGATCGCGCACCAGCTTCTTGATGCAGGCGGCATCGTTCATCGACATGGCGATATAAATGTTATGGATCTTACCAGCCCGGGCATCTTCGACCAGTTGTTCGAAGTTACCCACCCAGTCGCGCCCTACGCCACCGGCTTTGGCATCATGATAGACACCCACCACTTCGTACCCCAGCCAGGGCTCATTGCGGAAACTGTCGAGCAGAGCCTGACCGGCAGGCAGGTCGCCCACCACCGCCACCCGGCGGGTGTTGTAGCCATGGTTACGCAGCCAGCCCGCGGCAAAACGGATAACTCCACGGCAGATAATCAGTCCTGAACTGCTGAGCAGGTACCAGGCAAAATAGAGGGCAAAGGTGTTATTGAGTTCGCTGCGAAAAGCCACCAGACCGGCACTGAAAACAAAACTGAGCGTCCAGTTCTGCAACAATAAAACCAGTTCGGTCATAAAACGAACGCCACGCCATGAGCGATAAAAATCGGTCATGCCGCCGATCATCTGGAACACGACCAGCGTAATCAGGGCCATCAGCAGATGCTGATAAAAGAACGGCAACGTATTGAGCCTACAGACCACATATAGCCCACCGAACATGATGGTGATGTCTGAAAATCGCTGCACGATTGAGATTAACGATGCATTCGTTCTGGCCCGGTCGCGCTTTTTTAGATTTGTCATCGTTTTACCTGTTCATAAGTTCTGCCCCTCACGTCCTGCCCTCTCGGCAAAAAAGAGAGGGACAGGGTTAGGGGGAGAAACATGGATTACTGATTCAACAGCGCCAGAATGTCCTGTGTTCGTGCCTCCATCAGCGCGGCATTGCCCCGTGACTCGACGTTGAGGCGCACCACGGGTTCGGTGTTGGAGGAGCGCAAATTGAACCGCCAGTCCGGGAAGGTCATGCTGATCCCATCGGTGCGGTCAACGCTGAGGGCGCTGGCGCTAAAGTGCTGTTCGACCCGGGAGATCGCTTCAGCAGGCCTGACCAGGGTGCTATTGATCTCACCGCTCGCCGGGAAGGCCAGCATCCGGTCCTGCACCAGCTCGGCGAGGGTTTTGCCCTGCAGGCAAAGCAGCTCGGCCACCAGCAGCCAGGGGATCATGCCGCTGTCGCAGTAGGCAAAATCGCGGAAGTAGTGGTGAGCACTCATCTCGCCACCGTAAATGGCATCTTCCTGGCGCATACGTTCTTTAATAAAGGCATGACCGGTTTTCGACATCACCGGTTCACCGCCCGCTGCCGTCACCACATCGACCGTGTTCCAGGAAAGGCGCGGGTCATGGATAATTTTCGCCCCAGGGTTCTTCTCCAGGAACGCCTGTGCCAGCAGCCCCACAATGTAGTAACCCTCAATGAACTGGCCGCCACCGTCGAAGAAGAAGCAACGATCAAAGTCGCCGTCGAAGGCAATACCCATGTCCGCACGGTGCTCAATCACCGCATTGCGGGTGTCGTCGCGGCACTCGGGCAGTAACGGGTTAGGAATACCGTTAGGGAAGTTACCGTCCGGCGTGTTATGCACTTTGATGAACGTGACCGGAATATTGCGCGCTCTGAAGCGTTCCTCCAGCGCATCAATTACCGGACCCGCAGCGCCGTTGCCGGAATTAATGACCAGCCGCAGCGGGGTGAAATTCGACAGGTCGACATAGGTCAACAAGTGGTCGATGTAGGCGTCGCGCAGATCGATTTTTTCGTAGCTGCCGCGCTTATCGGGATCGACGGGCGGGAAGTCATTAGCCTCCGCCAGGCGTTGCACGTCACGAAGGCCCGTGTCGCCACTGATGGGACGTGCCCCTTTGCGTACCAACTTCATACCGTTGTAATCCATTGGATTATGGCTTGCCGTGACTTCGATGCCCCCATCAACGCCGAGGTGGAAGGTAGCAAAGTAAATCTCTTCGGTGCCGGAAAGGCCGATATCCAGCACATCCACACCCGCATCCTGCAGCCCTTTTGCCAGCGCCAGTTTTAAGGTTTCGCTGGTCAAACGGACGTCGCCGCCGAGAACGATAGTCTTCGGCTTTAAATATTCGCCGTACGCACGACCAATGCGCCACGCAATATCTTCATTGAGTTCTGAACCCAGCTTGCCGCGAATATCGTAAGCTTTAAAACAGGTTAATTTTTCCATCATTACCTCGTTTTCAGGCAACAGTTCGCCCTCTCCGCTGCGGAGAAATTTTATTAAGTGTTATTTCTGCTCTTTCGTCTGCCGGTTACGCCCTGCGTTATCCGGCAGCCAGGATAGAGCTAAATGCGTCCGTATCGGTCTTCGAAGCGAACAATATCGTCCTCTTCAAGGTACGAACCGGAGCGTACCTCAATCAGATCGAGCGGGATTTTTCCTGGGTTCTCCAGGCAGTGACGCGCGCCGAGCGGAATATAGATGGATTCGTTTTCACCCAGCAGCTTCACGTCATCGTCAATGGTGACCTTGGCGGTACCCGCCACCACTACCCAGTGTTCGGCCCGGTGATGATGCATCTGCACCGACAGCCCCTCACCCGGTTTCACGGTGATGCGTTTTACCTGGTAGCGGTCACCCGCATCGATGGAGTCATATTTCCCCCACGGGCGGTAGACTTCACGGTGAATGTGGTGCTCATGGCGACCATCCGCTTTGATCTGCTCCACCACCTTCTTCACGTCCTGAACGTGATTACGGTCGGCAATCAGCACGGCATCTTTGGTCTGCACCACCACCAAATCTTTCACGCCGACGGTGGTGACCAGACCAGACTCGGCATAGACGAAGCTGTTTTCCGTTTCATGACTGATGACGTCGCCGTGATGCACGTTTCCCTCGGGCGTGTGCGCGCTGATTTCCCAGAGCGAGGACCAGGAGCCGACATCGCTCCAGCCTGCGTCCATCGGCACCACCACGGCATCCGCCGTTTTCTCCATCACCGCATAGTCGATGGACTCATCCGGGCAGGCCAGGAACGGCTCTTCTGCCACGCGAATGAAGTCCAGATCCGGGTCGGTGACGTTCATCGCTTTCTCGCAGGCGCTATAGATATCCGGGCGGTACTTCTTCAGCTCTTCCAGATAGCGGCCAGCGCGGAACAGGAACATGCCGCTGTTCCAGTAATACTCCCCGCTGGCGACATAGGCCTGCGCGGTCTCCAGATTCGGTTTTTCAACGAACTGCGCCACATCAAAGGCGACAGCGTCTTCCTGGCCCTGCGCCACGTTGCCGCGTCGGATGTAGCCATAACCGGTCTCGGGCATATCCGGCACGATGCCAAAGGTCACCAGTTTGCCCTTCTCCGCCCAGGGAATGGCCTGGCGCACCGAGGTGCGGAACGCTTCTTCATCGGCGATAACGTGGTCAGCGGCTAGCACCAGCATCAGCGGATCAGCTTTCGGGTTATGCCGTTTTACCGCCATTGCCGCCAGGGCGATGGCCGGTGCGGTGTTGCGTCCGGCGGGTTCGAGAATAATGTTCTCGGTCAGCTTATTAAGCTGGCGCAGCTGTTCCGCAACGATAAACCGGTGCTGTTCATTACAAATGACCACCGGGCTTTCGCACTCCACCCCATCGAGACGACAGACGGTGGTTTGCAGCATGGTCAGTTCGCCCTTCAGGCACAGAAACTGTTTTGGGTAGAGCACGCGGGAGAGCGGCCACAGACGGCTGCCAGAGCCTCCGGCCATCACGACCGGGTACAATTGTGTTTGACTCATGATTTATCCCCATTCCCTTCGTAATTCAGCGTTTCGCCCTGCGAAGACGCAGCATGTGCCTGAGCGGCCACGGGATCACGACGGGAGATATCAGTCATAAACTGGGTTAATACGCTCTCTTTTTCGAGCGCGCTTTCGGCATATTCACGTGCCACCGTGTTGGTATGCGGCATCAGCAGCGCCTGTTCGATCCCGGCCGTCAACGCAGTAACAGACTCGGGTTCCACACACACCGCAATGCCTGGAAAGGTCTGGCAGAGCTCGCCAAGTTCGGTGCTGGCTTCAGCGGTGATCACCGCATTACCGCCCACCGCCAGAATATTGGTCAGTTTGGAGGGCAGCACCGCATCGGCAGCACCGCGCTTTTGAATCACCAGATGGCAATCGGCCATCTTCAACAGGGCAGGCAGCGCTTCATAAGGTTGTAACGGGAAAAATTTCACGTTATCAAGCTTCTGATCCTGCGCCAGTTTTTCCAGTCGGGCTTTGCCACCGCCCTGCCCAACGATCACAAACAGCCATGGCTGTTCACGCAGGGCGTCGGCTGCCGCGATCACGTTTTCCAGCCCCTGCTTCTCACCAATGTTGCCGGAATAAAGAATGATTTTTTTGTCATCCGGCAGCGCCAGCTGGCGCTTTAACGCCACGACGTTTGCCGCCTCCACCTGCCGAAAACGGGCCACTTCGGACCAGTTCGGGAAGAAGATAATTCGCTCAGGGCTCACCCCTTTCTCCCGCGCTTTGTTCATCATGGAGCGGGAAATGGTCGAGACATTGTCGACATTGAGCAGGTTACTGCGCTCAAAAGCACTGGCCAGCTTTGCCACCCTGCCGCCTTTGCCTTTACCGGCCATGCCCAGGCCAAGCATGGCATCGACTTCATAATCCTGAACGTGCACCAGCGTGCGTGCGCCGGTAAGCTTTGCCAGCAGGCGCATACCCGGCGTGCAAAATAGCGTCGGCACGACGCCGATGATGCGATCCGGCTTCCAGCGACGTTGCGCCATCAGCGGGAAAAAGCTGCTGACGGCAAAGCTTGTCAGATGGATAAGACGCTTAAGGGTTGACGGCTGCCGGGGAACATAGAGCGGGCAACGCCAGACGCGAGCCGCCCCGTTTTCCTGGCGATAGCGCCAGTTAGCGTACGGCTTTGCGACCTTCCATTCCGGGTAATACGGCGGTGCCGTGATCACACGCACCTCATGGCCCTGCTCCGCCATCCACTCCACCATTTCGCCGGTATATTTACCGATTCCGGTTAACTCCGGCGAATAGTTGATCCCGTAAACGAGGATTTTCATAGACCCGGTACTCCCCGCGCTTCCTGGAAGTAGGCGCGGCTGTTGTCATGGACCAGTGGGTCGGCAGTTAATACGTCCGGCGTCAGCCAACGGTAGTCATCATGCTGATCCGGCGGCAACACCAGCGCCTCCTCATCCACTCGCAGACGAAAACCCAGCACGATGTAATGGGTGCTGAAGTCGCTACCGGAAAAGTTGTCGTCATAGAAATGCTGCCAGACGCCGTAAAACTCACCGGCCGACATCGGTAAACGCAGGCCCAGTTCGGCAAGGGTCAGGCGCTCAAATGCAACGGCCAGCGGCTCATCTTTTTGCACCCGACCGCCAGGCACAAACCAGTAACCCTGTGCCGGACGATTCGTGCGCTTTCCGAGCAGATACTCGCCGTTGGCGTTCTCAACGATGAGATCGATGGAGATGAGCGGGGTGGAACGCACCACCGTGGCAAAATCTTCCGGACGTAGAAACATGCTTACCCCCTGAACCGCTGCTGATTTTCAAGGAACCACTGGTAGGTGCTTGCCAGCCCCTGCTCCAGTGAAATCTCGTGATACCAGCCGAGCGCATGCAGACGTTGCACATCCAGCAGTTTGCGCGGGGTGCCGTCAGGTTTGGTGGCGTCAAAGACCACACGCCCTTTGTAACCCACCACCTGGGCGAGAGTCTGCGCCAGCTCACGAATGGTGCAATCCACCCCGGTACCGACGTTAATGTGCGACAGCATAGGCTGAGTGTTTTCCTGCCAGACGCTGGCGTCCAGTTCCATCACGTGAATGCTGGCGGCGGCCATGTCGTCCACATGAAGAAACTCGCGCATCGGCGTACCGCTGCCCCACACCACCACGTCCGGCGCATTGCTGATTGCGGCTTCATGGAAGCGGCGCAGCAAGGCCGGGATCACATGGGAATTGCTCGGGTGGAAATTGTCATTCGGCCCGTACAGGTTGGTCGGCATCACCGAGCGATAGTCACGGCCATGCTGGCGATTGTAGGATTCACACAGCTTGATACCGGCGATTTTGGCAATCGCATACGGCTCATTAGTGGCTTCCAGCGTTCCCTGAAGCAGCTCGCTTTCAGCAATCGGCTGCTGCGCCAGCTTCGGATAGATACAGGATGAGCCGAGAAAGAGCAGCTTATTCACGTTGTGCGTGTGCGCCGCGTGAATGATGTTGCTCTCGATCATCATGTTCTCGTAAATAAAATCCGCCGGGAACGTGTTGTTAGCGACAATACCGCCCACTTTCGCCGCTGCCAGGTAGACCTGGTCAATACGTTCGCTGGCAAAGAAGGCGTTTACCGCAGCCGGGTCGAGAAGATCGAGCGCGTCACGGCTGCGTAGCACCAGCTCCACATCCTCACGCTGCTCGAGCTGGCGAACAATGGCCGACCCGACCATGCCGCGGTGACCCGCGACAAAGATACGTTTTTTCGTCATGCTCAGGACTCCAGCGCGATGGCAACCTCATAACCATGGGCTCGCAGCAACGAGTGTTTTTTCGCCGCTTCGAGATCGTGGGCCACCATCTCGGAGACCATTTCCTGCAGGGTCGTTTCCGGTTTCCAGCCCAGCTTCTCGTGTGCTTTCGTCGGGTCACCCAGCAGGGTTTCCACTTCTGCAGGACGGAAGTAACGCGGATCAACGGCGACAATCACATCACCCGGTTTCACGCCCGGTGCGTCATGACCGGTGACGGAGGCCACAATGCCCTTCTCTTCCACGCCGTTGCCTTCAAAGCGCAGTTTGATACCCAGCTGTGCGGCGGCCATTTCGACGAACTGGCGCACGGAGTACTGCACGCCGGTGGCGATCACGAAATCTTCTGGTTTTTCCTGTTGCAGCATCATCCACTGCATTTTTACGTAGTCTTTGGCATGGCCCCAGTCACGCAGGGAATCCATGTTGCCGAGGTACAGGCAGGACTCCAGTCCCTGAGCAATGTTAGCAATCGCACGGGTGATTTTGCGGGTAACAAAGGTCTCACCACGGCGCGGAGATTCGTGGTTGAAAAGAATGCCGTTACAGGCGTACATGCCATAGGATTCGCGGTAGTTTACGGTTATCCAGTAGGCGTAGAGTTTCGCTACAGCGTACGGGGAACGCGGGTAGAATGGCGTCGTCTCTTTCTGCGGGGTCTCCTGCACCAGGCCATACAGTTCAGAGGTGGAGGCCTGATAGAAACGGGTTTTCTTTTCAAGGCCGAGGAAGCGAATCGCCTCCAGCAGACGCAATGTGCCCATACCGTCTACGTCAGCGGTGTATTCCGGGGATTCAAAGGAGACCGCAACGTGGCTCATGGCACCGAGGTTGTACACTTCATCCGGCTGCACTTCCTGCAGGATGCGCGTCAGGTTGGAGGAGTCGGTCAGGTCACCGTAGTGCAGATGAAACTTTGGATTGCTGGTATGCGGATCCTGGTAAATATGATCCACACGTTCGGTATTGAACGATGAGGCACGACGTTTAATACCGTGAACTTCGTAACCCTTCTCAAGAAGCAGTTCCGCCAGATAAGAGCCATCTTGCCCGGTTACGCCGGTGATGAGAGCGACTTTAGACATAGTATATTCCTCTGTACTTATCAGAAATTATTCAGTTTCAACGCGTTCGCGTATCACCACTGCGGGATTGCCCCGGCAAATCATATTTGCCGCAAGCGACTTAAAAACACTGCTGCGCGCACCCACGACCGTTCCGTCGCCAATGCGTACGCCGGGAGCAACAAATACATCCGTTGCCAGCCAGCATTTATCGCCAATCACAATCGGCTGCGCGTAGATATCAAAATGCGCGCTCATATAATCGTGACTACCGGTACACAAATAACATTTCTGCGAAATCACTGAGTTAGCACCAATGGTAATATCGCCAAGGCTATATAACACCGCGTCATCACCCACCCAGCTATAATCGCCAAGGGTTAATTTCCACGGATAGGTAATTTTGACTGACGGGCGAATGACTACGTTTTTTCCGATTTTTGCACCAAATAAACGAAGTAAAAATGCCCGCCAGCGATACATAATTTGTGGAGACCAGGCAAATAATGTCGCCTGTACCGCCCACCACAATTGAACCTTAATGGCATTACCGCCCCGAAAGCCTTTCGGCACGGAGAATCCTTGTAATTCTTGCATAGGTAACCCTTATATCAGTGCACGCTATTTTTTAATTATGCTTTGTTATATAAGGCTTTCGCTTTACCGGTTGTACGCAGCCGTAAGAGATAGGACAATTGGGCCCAAAAACCCGGCACGCGTAATATCTTTCGTTGCACATCACGGGCATCCCGACATAATTCCAGATTATTCGAGGTTGACACGCCACCCATAGAAAATTCCGATATTAAGCCTGACAAACGTTTAAAGGGAAAACCAGCTTTAAACATCCTGGCGGCCAGTGCGTAATCAGAGGAGACTTTGTATTGTAAATCGTAGGGGTAGGTTTTCAGACCACTTACCGGGAAGAATATGGCCTGATGACTGGCAGGCAAACTGTGGTAAATATACCAACCGTGTTTTGCGCCACGACGTATTTTGGTACCGTCGCCAAAATCTAACAATGCGTCGGCAATGTACATGGCATTGTTATTGGCTTCTGCAAGCTGGCGCACCACCTGAACACTGTCTTCATGCAAAATATCACCGGAATTGAGGAACAGGGCGAAGCGGCCATTGGCCATATCAATCCCTTTGTTCATCGCATCATAGATGCCTTTATCTTTTTCACTTACATAACGTAACTGATACTGCCCGTTGAGATTTTCGAGGAACTCAGCGGTGCCATCCTGAGATCCGCCATCGACCACAATCCACTCAAAACTGATGTCCTGTGCCTGCGCCAGATGCGCCAGCGACGCCCAGGTTTTCACAATGCCTTCGTAATTTCGAAATGCAACGGTAATAATACTAAGCAGCATGTGACACACCTCATCAGGAATTCGTAATATTCAGCGCTTTGCGCAGAATAAACGGACAGACAATTAAAAAAGCGTATTCTGGACTAAAGATCGAACCGGTAAAAAACAACGATATCGGAGTAAAGAGATAAAGCTGAACACGATAATTCTGATTATCACCAAATGCGTTCAACATCATCTTTACAACTTTGAACAGATACCACGCGGTTAATATTACAGCGAACCACGAAAAATAAATAATTAACAGATACAGGCCATTGTCTATGGTTTTACCGACGTCTGCACCGTTAAAGATTCCGAATGATGCAACATATTCGTAAAGTGAGCCGAATCTTACGACGCCGTCGACATTGGTCAGAGAATACCCCACCATCACAAGCGGACCGATGATACGATAATAAGAGGATGAGCCTTCCGTTCCTAGATCACCGAGACGTTCCGCAATATAAGGAAAGGCGAACACAACCCCGACTACAAATACGGCCAGTGAAATAATGGCCAGAGGTAATTTCTTGCGGATGGCGTCTTTGTTCAGATACTGGAAAGCCCACTCCAGCAAATAGAACAGGATAAATGTCATTACCCCTGAAAACGATCCGGAAAGAACTATCCCTGCCAAAATCATAGCATCTGTCTTCGGCGTTTTGATACCAAACTGTTTGATGCTGAGCCAAATTGAGATTAACGCCAGAGCGAAGAATGCCGGTTCGAAATAAAGCGCAGTGGTTCGCTTACCGCCAAATTTGATAAAATTCAGCACATAGCTGTTACTGTAAATCAGATATTTCGAAATTGTCTCCATCAAACTGCTGCCGCCGCTGAGGATAATTTGCGCCATTTCTGCCGCCGCCAGCATCACCACCAGCCCAACCACCAGCCAGAAGAAGCGTAGAATCTTCCGATGGTTATGGGGTGAGATGGTCTTAAAGCGAATACTCCAGACCATGCCAATAATGATGACGATGTAAACAAACAGCATGGTCGACGTGACGTACTTACCGGCATTCAGAGACTGGCCAAACAGATAGTTGAATATCGTCAGCGCGGCCCCTGCCCCCAATGCGATCATCAGCTTCTTGAGGTTAATCTTGTCGACATACAGCAGCAGCAACAGCGGTAAAAAGGTGACGATGGTTATCGGAAAGCTTTCGCCAAGCTGGAGAAGTTTGACGTTCACCAGCAGGTAAATCAGCGGCAGCAGCAGATAACTACAGATTCTGATAGAACGAGACATATTCCTCCAGCATCTGTTTCCCACTGTAAGCGACCCGACTGCGGGCGCTGAAAGCCTCAAGCGTTGTGGCAAAGACCGCCTCGGCAATATCCGCTTTGTGCTTTTGCACCAGCGGGAGCACCTCATCTTCAGCAAAGGTTTTGCCGCCAGACTTAACCAGCACTTCGCGAGCGGCATCGCTATGGGTGGCGATAACCGGCACGCCAATGGACAACGCTTCACACAGGATAAGCGGGTAGTTATCGACGCGGGAGGTAAAGAGCAGCGCGTCCATCTGATTCAATTCGCTCATTAATTTGCGCTTGTCGGTCAGAAACCCGTGGTTAACCACGTTAGGCCCTTCGAACGGTGAAAACTTGCCGAAGGTGTGCAGCTCAACCTTTTCACCCAGAGCCATCACATCGCGCACCAGTTTCTGATTGGTTTTCCCGTCATAGCGCAGATCGTGCGCCACCACGGCAATTTTCGGTCGACCCCAGGTCACCGTCACGGGCGACAGATCGGCCAGAATCGCTTCCGTGGCGACGTCGATGCCGTTATTAATGATCTTGCAACGACCGGCACCGTAGAGGCTGTTAAAGGCGTCCGCCACGTGCTGGCTTGGAGAGATAAACTGGCAACCGAGTGCCATCATTTCATTAAACAGATGGCGTTTTTCGCCCACCAGCTGATGCGCGCGGTCAACCTTGACCGGCGGGTAATTCGCCAGCGTCGGACATTTTTTACAGCCCTGCTTCCAGCCTTCGCAGCCGTCGGTAAAGGCGCAGCGCCCGGTCACGCTCCAGTGATCGTGCAACGTCCACACAAACGTCACGTCCGGTTTATGCGCGTTCAGCTTCTGGCAGAACGCCACCACGTCGGCCAGGTTCAGCCAGTAGCTGTGCATCACGTGAAAATGCAGTACCACCGGGCCTGGCGTTCGGCTGACGGTACGGTAGAGGTTATTCAGGTTGCCAAAAACGTCGCGATTGAACAGACGAAACAGCGCCAGGTTGGCCATTGAGGTCAGGCGTGGTGTCTGCTTGATGACGTTAGGGTAATCATTATGGCTGACGCTTTTCTTGCCCCCTTTGCCATAACCGTAAACAAAGCGGGAGCGCATGCCTTGTTGCAACGCACGTTGGTGCAGATCCAGCGCCACACCCGCCGCGCCGCCTTCTGCGAGGCGTACGTTAAACTGTAAAATATTCATGCTCTCACCTTCACGCGTGCTTTTTCACCTACCACCAGCGCGTTATCCGGCACATTGTCCAGCACCACGCTGCCTGCGCCGATAACCACGTTGTTACCGATGGTGATATCTCCCAGCAGCACGACGTTGGCGCCTAACTCAACGCCATTGCCAATCACCGGGCAGGCCAGACTTTTTGCCCCACGGTTGCCTATAGTGACGCTGTGACGAATGGTGAAATCATCCCCTGCCACCACGTGTTTATTAATCACCACCGCATAACCATGGTGAATGGTAAAACGTCGCCCGATGGTGGCTGCTGCCTGAATCTCGTAACCAAACAGGCATTCGGTAATAAAGCGGTAGGCCAGCAGCACCGGGGCGGCCCAGAGATTGTTAAGCACATTTTTCTTACGCCATACCGAGCAAAAATGGGCAATACGGTAGGCTGCGACCATGCAGCACGGGCGCAAACTCCATTGATTGGCGCGAAAATCCTCCAGACGCATCATTTCCCCCGCAGGCCATCGGCCAGACGTTTGCCGTTACGCACCGATAACAGGGTGAGTAACGTGCGCCAGTTCATGCGCTTGTTGCGGATCTGGTAGAGCGTGAAGAGCTGATACTTCTTGCTGGCCCGGTCGAATTTGGCTTTGTGTTTGCGGTAAAAATGGAAGTAGCCGGAGAACTTTTTTGGCGACGAGGTGATCTGCATTTCACCATGATTGATGTGCAGGATCTGCGTCGCTTTTTCGATTTTCCACGGCTCGCCATACTGCTCGACCATACGTAAAAAGATGTCGTAATCCTGCGCGGCTTTCAGCTGCGTGTCGAACAGGCACTCTTTAAAACGCCATGACCAGCTAAAGACCTGATTGCCGACAATGTTGCGCTTGTAGAACAATTTGCGGGAAAACGGCGACTTCGGGTACAGCGGCAGACTGGCAGGCTGAGAGTAAACCTCACCCTGGCAGACATAATCGTTGGCATAAAGGAACGCGCGGGTTTTCAACCGATCGCGATCGGCTAAAAAGACGGACAGACGATCGTGCGTCCATTCGTCATCGTCATCGATGCCGGTGATAAATTGCCCCGACGCCTGCATGATGGCCTGATTTCGCACCGCGCACGCGCCAGAATTAAAGGGGTTGCGGGTATAGCGCACACGCGAGTCACCGAGGTCGTTTACAAACTGCTGCAACTGCTCAAAGTTTGCCGAGCAGTCGTCGACAATAATCATTTCCCAGTGGTCATAATCCTGACGCAGCACCGATTTGATGGCGCGAATGGCAAGCTGCTGACGATTCCACGTCGGCATATAGATCGAGATAAATGGACGTTCTGTGGTCATTTTTTTCCCCGATTGGTCTATTTCCCCCTCACCCCGGCCCTCTCCCTCAGGAAGAGGGGGAGAGGGTTAGGGTGAGGGGAAAACGTTACTTACTGTCCGATTTGTATTCGTACTCGTAATACCCGTAATCCTGGTACCCGGTCGCGCGACGGAAGATGGAGTTAAGGATGACGCCTTTGACCTGAATGCCGTTTTGCTCGAAACGGCTCAGACTGGTCTGTACCTCTTTCACCGTGTTCACCGCATAGCGCGCCACCATCAGGGTGGTGCCCGCATGGCGGCCCACGATAGCGGCATCGGTCACGGCGAGGATTGGCGGGGTATCAATCAGCACCAGGTCATAATTTTTGCTCGCCCAGGCCAGTAATTGCGCAAAACGTTCGCTCATCAGCAGTTCGGAAGGGTTCGGCGGCACCTGACCACGCGGCACCAGATCGAAATGCGGAATCGAGGTCTGCTTCGCGCAGCTTTCAATGGCCCCTTTACCGACGAGGATGTCAGACAGGCCGTTGACGTTATCCGTACCCAACAGTTCATGGGAGTAGCCTTTACGCATATCACAGTCGATCATCAATACACGTTTGTTGGCCTGGCTGATTACCGCCGCGAGGTTGGCACAAACGAAGGTCTTACCGATTGACGGGCTGACCCCGGTCATCATCAGCACATTGTTATTGGCCTGCATCATGGCGAAGTGCAGGCTGGTACGCAGACTGCGCACGGCTTCAATCGCGAGATCCGTAGGGTTACCCACTGCCAGCAACTGGCTCTGCTTGTAGCGTTTAACCCCTTTGACGGTTTTGACACTGTCACGCGCTTTCTGCCATTCCGAGAGCGGGATGCTGGCGTAAACGCTGATCCCCTGCTCTTCCAGCACCTGCGGGCTTTCGATACCGCGGTTGAACAACGAACGCAGCAGAACGACCACAACCGACAGAATCAATCCAAGAATGATACTGCCCAGCACAATCAGCGCTTTCTTCGGCTTGAGCACACCCGGTTGGGTAATTGCCGGGTCAACGATACGCACATCGCCGACGGTACTGGCTTCGGTGATTCGCAGCTCCTGCTGTTTGTTGAGCAGCTGCATATAGACCTGCTGACCGGATTCCACATCACGCGTCAGGCGGACAATCTCCTGCTGCGTTTTCGGCATCGCGGTAACGCGGTTATTCAGCTTGGTTTTTTCATCTTCCAGCGCTTTGCGTTTTTCCAGCAGCGTGCGATAGGCCGGGTGCACTTTGGTGTAGAGCTTGGAGATTTCCGCCTCTTTAAAGGTCAGCTCATTGAGCTGCGCATCAATATTGACCATAGAATCCAGTACGGCTTTCGCTTCCTGGGGTAAATCGACGGAGTCTTTTTCCTGACGGTAGGTGTTGAGTTTATTCTCAGCCACATCCAGCTTACCGCGCACTTCCGGCAACTGTTTATCAAGGAAGGCCAGGCTCTTGGCGGCTTCTTCAGATTTACGCTGAATATTCTGCTCAAGGTAATTTTTGGTGATGCTGTTCAGAATGGCGCGAATCTGCTCGCGGTCTTCGCCGGTGTAGCTCAGGCTCAACACGCCGGTATCTTTGCCGTTTTCCGTGACGCTGAGGCTATTTTGCAGGTTGTTGATCATGCCGAGCGTGGAGAACTTGGTGACCGTGAACTCACTGTCCGTTCCTGCCGCAATACTGCTCACCATGATGCTCAGACCGTCTTTTGACAGCGTTTGACCAACTTCACCTTTGGCGCTAAATCCGCCGTCACTGGTGAGCTGGTACTGCTTCGGACCGAGTACGGTCACGGTGAACGTTTGCTCTACCATGCTCTTTGGTACGACAAACTGCGTCACCTTCACGGTCTCATTTTGCCGCCCCATCAGACGGTCCCAGCCCGCGCCAAAAATCGGGAAGGTCTTTTTCGTGACCGCAATGTCCAGATCTAAATCATCAACGGTTTTGCCCAGCACCATGCGTGACTGAATCAGCTGAATTTCAGCGTCAGAGGCAGGGGGTTTATTAGAGAGCGCACTGTTAAGGTTTTGTACCAGTGAGTTGCCGGTGTCCTGCTCGATTTGCACCAGCGCATCCGCACTGTAAATCGGGGTAGCAAACAGGCAGTAGATGATGGCACCGACCGCGAAGAGCGAAGTAATGCCCAGCACCCACCAGCGGGCTTCGACCACCGTGCCAATCAATCGACCAATATCAATTTCATCGTTGCCCACCGCCGGGGCGGCAGAATGGTGTGTTTTTTCGGTCATGGTTATCCCTGCTGAGCGTTAAGCGCCTGCGCCCATTGACGGGCAGACTGGTCGATTAAGGTGTAAACGGCCTCGAAAGCGTCGCGGCTTTTACGGTAGGGGTCGGGAATCTCCCGTTCCCCCTCCCAGTGACCAAACAGCATCACTTTGCCGCGCATTTCGGGCGCGATTTCACACAATGCGGCGATATGCCGCTTTTCCATAACCAGAATCAGGTCGTATTCCCGACACATCTTCCCGGAGATTTGCCGGGCGATATGGCCCTCAAGCGAGAGCCCATTGTCCTGGGCCACGCGCGCGGCCTGCGCGTCAGCCCCTTTACCTGACAGTGCCCCCAATCCTGCAGACGCTACCGTTAATGACGGCTGATATTTTTGCAGCAGCCGCTCCGCCGTCGGGGAACGGCAAATGTTCCCCACACACACCACCAGAATTTTGTTAAACATCGCGTATCACCAGGTATGTACGTCGCGTGCCGTGTCCGTCATATAACGAACGCCATTGATGGTTGGCAGCAACTGATTGATGAGACGATTCCAGCGGGCAACCGGTGCGGTTGTGACGTAAACCACGTCGTAAGGCTGGAGACGGAATTCCGTTGCCATCACCAGAGAGGTGGCGTCGGACATATCAAGCTGGTAAATGTTGGCAATCTTGCCCTTCGCACTGCCCTCGCCTTTCAGCGGACGAATCACGAAGATACCGCTGGCGTTGGAGGTGGTCAGGTCGATACCTTCCGCCTGGCCGAGCGCTTCGGTCAGCGTCATGCCGCTGAAGTCCATTTTGAGGGTGCTCTGTTTTTTCACTTCACCCATCACGAAGACTTTCAGGTCGTCGTTACGCGGCACAAAGAGAATATCGCCGGGGTAAAGCAAACGGTTCTGACTGAGATCGCCGTTTTGCATCAGCGCCTGCAGAGAGATCCGCTCCTCTTTACCGTTATGGGTGAGGACCACGTTGCGCCAGTCGGCGGTATCGGTCAGCCCCCCGGCTGCGTTGATAGCATCCAGCACCGTGAGCGGTACGTTAGTGATTGCCTGCTGGCCTGATTTTTCAACCTGGCCCGAGACATAGGCTTTCTGCGAGCGGAAGGCAGCGATGTTAACGTCCACCTGCGGGTCAGCGATGTACGTCGCTAAGCGGCTGGTAACATCACTGCGGATTTCAGCGAGCGTTTTTCCTGCGACATGGACACGACCAATGTAGGGATAGAACATGCTGCCATCGGGTTGTACCCAGTTACCGGTGTCGCTCGAGCTGCGATATTGACCCGCAGGCGTGGTCAATTCCGGGTGGTCCCAGACGGTAACGCTCAATACGTCACCAGGCCCAACGCGATAATCGTAGTTGGATATTTCCTGATCTAAAGACATATTGGGTTGAGCAACATTTGGGCGTGGGCGTAATTGTTCAACCAGACGCGGAGTCAGTGGATAAACATTCACCATGCGGTCTAAATCAAAATCAGCATCCTGCTGTTTGATCACATCCTTTCCCATCGTAGACATATTGCTACCGGGAAGTACGGTGCAGCCACTCATCAAGGTCATGGACACCAATAAAGGTATCAATTTCGTTTTGGATTTCATCATTGATTAATTATCACTTTTGCAGAGTAATTATCCTGTGTATTTAAATAAGCGCTCAAGCCTTTACGAAATCAGAATGCAGTTAATTACAACTTAAATTAACTGGTATCAATCCTAAAATCCGCTTATTCAACCACATGCTATTGACAGAATAATCCAGACGTTTCGACACGCTGTCAGGCATGCTACCGCCCTTGGCTTCCAGCTACCAATCTACTGTTGAAACAGTAACTTATTGATTCACACCTCTCGAACATCAGTTTATTCACGCATTTTCCTGATTACGGAAGATTCGGCAGGCATAAGAAATAACGCTGATAAAATGCATTTAAAATAACTTTACGGGTATATTTGAATCATGCTGCGAGAATTGTTGCAGCTAAGCGAATTACAGGCAAGATAACATCCTATGGTTAACAGCTTTTTAAGATTAATATTAAGCGCAAATATTCGCGTTTTTAGGAATTTCTCGATATTGACAAACCCTTTACTCACCTATACGAATGCGAAATATCCGAAAATTGATGGATTGGATTTAAATTAATAATCTCACTTTTATTAAGGTGAAATGAAATAATTTATATTCTTCGCTGCGGGCAAATATAAGATAAATCGTAGGCTGCCATTGCAATTTAGGCCAGCTTTATCCATGATCTCATTATGACAATTGTCATATTACATAAGGTGTTAAGCAAAAGATGGAATGGATTGCCGACCCGTCAATCTGGGCAGGTCTGGTCACACTCATCGTGATCGAACTGGTGCTCGGTATTGATAACCTGGTCTTTATCGCGATACTGGCGGAGAAATTACCGCCTGCACAACGCGACCGTGCTCGTGTCACCGGACTTATTCTGGCGATGCTGATGCGTCTGGTGCTCCTCGCCTCCATATCCTGGCTGGTGACGCTGACCAAACCGCTTTTCTCTTTCCGGGATCTCAGTTTCAGTGCCCGTGATTTAATCATGCTGGTAGGGGGCCTGTTCCTGCTTTTTAAAGCCACCGTGGAGCTCAACGAGCGACTGGAAGGGAAAGATAGCGATAACCCCACGCAACGGCGCGGGGCAAAATTCTGGAGTGTGGTCGCGCAAATCGTAGTGCTGGATGCGGTCTTTTCGCTTGATTCCGTCATAACCGCTGTCGGGATGGTCGACCATCTGGCGGTGATGATGGCGGCGGTTATCATTGCGATTTCCCTGATGCTGCTTGCCAGCAAGGCCCTCACCCGTTTTGTAAACAACCACCCGACTATCGTTATCCTCTGCCTGAGCTTCCTGCTGATGATTGGCTTCAGCCTGATTGCCGACGGGTTTGGTTTCCATATTCCGAAAGGCTATCTGTACGCCGCGATTGGCTTCTCAGTCATGATTGAATCGCTCAATCAGCTGGCGAATTTCAACCGTCGCCGCTTCCTGTCGGCCAATCAGACGCTGCGCCAGCGAACAACCGAAACCGTTATGCGTTTGCTGAGTGGTAAAAAAGAGGATGCCGAACTGGACGCCGATGCGGCGTCGCTGCTTGCTGACCACGACGACAGCCAGATTTTCAATCCGCAGGAACGGCGGATGATCGGGCGGGTGCTTAATCTCAACCAGCGCACGGTGAGCAGCATTATGACCTCCCGGCACGATATCGAGCATATCGATCTCAATGCGCCGGAAGCGGAGGTCCGCGCGCTGCTGGACAAGAATCAGCACACCCGTATCGTGGTCACGAGCCAGGATGAAGAAGAGGACCTGCTCGGCGTGGTGCATATTCTCGACCTGCTGGCGCAATCGCTGCGTGGCGAGCCGCTGGATTTGAAAGTGCTGATACGCCAGCCTCTGGTCTTTCCTGAAGGCTTACCCTTGCTGCAGGCGCTTGAACAGTTCCGCAACGCGCGCACTCACTTTGCCTTTGTAGTGGATGAGTTTGGTTCAGTGGAAGGCATTGTGACCCTGAGTGATGTGATGGAAACCATCGCCGGGAATTTGCCAAATGAAGTGGAAGAGATAGACGCCCGCCACGATATTCAGAAAAACAGTGACGGAAGCTGGACGGCAAACGGTCATATGCCGCTGGAAGATCTGGTGCAATTTGTTCCGCTCCCGCTGGATGACAAACGTGAATATCACACCATCGCAGGGCTGCTGATGGAGTATTTGCAGCGGATTCCGAAGCCGGGAGAAGAGGTACAGGTGGGCGATTACTTGCTCAAAACGCTGGAAGTCGAGAGCCATCGTGTGCAGAAAGTGCAGATTATTGCGCTTAATACGGATAACGAACTCGACTACGAAGTGTAAGGGTGCCCTCTTCCGGGAGGGAGGGGGCTCAAAAAATAATACCAACTGGCTATGTCCCCCTCTCCTCTTTGGGGAGAGGGTCGGGGTGAGGGGAAAAATGCGGCGCTGATCAGAGCTTATTCAGCAGCTTTTTCAGATCCTTGCCGTTCTGGCTGTCTTTATTACGATCCGCCCACTCGTTAAGTTTGCGTTTTGCCTCATCCTGCAGATGTTTACGCAAAATTTGATCCACCTGCAGACTGTAGTTGAGAGACTGCCATTGACCGTAGACCGTTAACGGAATAGCGGTATTCTTCAGATACTCCACCAATTTACCGTCACCTTTCCAGCCCTCAAGCACGCGCACCGTGAAACGCGTGTCGACCTGCTCTTTGATGAGATCCAGTTCCCCTTCGCCAGAGAGCGTGAGCAGTGGCGATGCGCCCTGCATGTCTTGCATGGTCATCACGCCGTCGTCAAGGGAGAGCTCAGTGCGGAAGCTGTCCAGCCGGGTAGCATTGTCGTAATTCTGCTGCACTTCAACGTCGCTGCTGCGCGCGACCGCCTGCTGAATCAGCTGCTGGAAGTTAAGTCCCTCCATGCGGCTGTCTTTAATCTCCACATGAGCATCACCCTGCCAGTTATGACGGAAATCATCGGCATCAACACGATTACCCGAGAAATCCCCGGCCATCGACAGTTTACCGGTCAGAGAGATAGGGTAATCAAAGGCGGTGAGAATGGTGCCGATCTCAACGTTATCGAGACGCGGCTGGAACTGCGCCTGGGAACGATCGGTACGCACATCCAGGGTGCCCGGCAGCGAAATATGCCCCTCTCCCAACTTTCCTTCCAGCGTCGGGATAGTGAGCAGCCCGGCCGCGTTGGTAAATTGTCCATCGACGTCGGCAAACTGCATGCCACGCCACTGAATACGTTTGGCTGTAAGAGAGACGTTTGCCGAGAAATCACGCAGGCTGGTGTATTCGGGCGGTACGGTACTGCTGGCGATGACCGGACGCGGCAATCGCGGGGGTAATTTCTGCCCCTGCTGCGCACTGGTGGATTGTGTGGCGGGATTGTCTTTGGCGATGAGCAGATTATCCAGGTTCAGGGTATCAAACTGCAGATCGAGCGCCCACTGGGGTTTTCCGCCAAGCGTCACGCTGCCTTTGCCGCTAAAGGCGCTGTCATTTGCCGTCAGCTGTAAGGCATCAAGGGTAATGCGTTGACTGTCACCCTGCCACTGCCCCGCCAACGACCCCAGGCCATTGATCCCCTGAGGGGGAACGTCCCCGCCCTGAAGCTGCCATTTCAGATCGCTGATGGAGGCGCTGAGATGGCGCGGGTAATCGCTGGCGTCCACCTTCGCTTTCAGGGAGAGCGTTAAATCACGCTGATCGCGATTCACACGGCCGGCGAATTCGACACTCGCCTGGTGCTGCGCATCCTGTTCCATCTGCAGACGAATATCGCGCACGGTCACCTGCTCATCATCTTCATGCTGAACAACCAGTACGCTGTCTGCCACCTGCAGGCGGGCAATGTCCCAGGACCAGCCACGATCTTCCGCCACCTGCGGCAGAGTGTTCTCTTTGGGCGCAACCGGTGCATCTTGCTGCACGGCGGCGCGCGTTTGCGGCGTCAGTTGAATGACGGCGCCCTTGAGCATCACCTGTTTGACCTGCAATTGATGAGAGAGAAGAGGTAACAGCCCCACGTCGAGCCGCATATTGTCGGCTTTAACAACCGGTTGCGCCGCACCCGGCGCGGTTAACGTTATGCGCCCGGACAGGATGCTGAGCTGCGGCCAGACATGCCAACGCAGGGGGCCATCAAGCTGAAGCTGGTAGCCACTGCGCGCTTCAACCTGACGCACCATGTAGGCACGAAAATCGTTGGGATTGACCATTATGACCAACGCCGACAGGCCTGCAACCAGCACGACCAGTAGAATCATCAGCGTGGTTAATACTCTTCTCATGGCAGCCTCAGTGGGGGGAAATCACTCAGTCTTTGTCGATACGACTGGCTACGGCGCCCTGTTGATCGCGATACTTCGCATCCTGGCGACGGTTGTAAGGGCGATCGGCCGGGCCTGACAATGGCTCAAAGCTCAGCGCGCCAATCAGCATGCCGGGACGAAGCGCCAGCGGCAGTTTGCCGGAATTATAGAACTCCAGCACGATACAGCCAGACCAACCCGGATCGATACGGTGAGCGGTGACATGCACCATCAGACCCAGGCGGGCAAGTGAGGAGCGCCCATCGAGCCAGCCGACTAAATCTGAAGGCAGCGTAACGGATTCATAGGTCACCGCCAGCGCCAGTTCACCGGGGTGCAGGAAGAAGGCATCGCCTTCGGGCAGAACGATTTCGTCACTCATGACGCGTTCAAGGGCGGCGCTGACTTCATCTTTCGGCCCGCTCAGATCGATAAAGGCAGCGGTATGCCCGCGGAATGTACGGAATTTATTGCCCAGACGAACGTCCACCGTCGCGCCATTAATGCGCTCTACGGGCGGTCGCGGTTGAATCGACAAACGGCCCTGATCCAGCCAGGCTTCAATATCGCGATCACAAAGACGCATGGCACTTTCTCCTTTCGTGCATTACGCCCCTGATAAAACAGGGGCTAAGCAAATTAACTTAAGGGTACAGCCTAACATGTATTATTCAAAAAACTGGCTGATTTTGGCTTTCAGTATGTCGATGGCAATGCGGTTTTTACCCCCGCGCGGCACAATAATGTCGGCGTACTGCTTGGAGGGTTCAATAAATTGCAGGAACATCGGACGGACGGTTTTCTGATACTGGGCCATCACCGAATCCATGGAACGACCACGCTCGTTCACATCACGCTTAATGCGGCGCATCAGACAAATATCCAGCGGCGTGTCGACAAATATCGAGAAATTCATCTCGTCGCGCAGGCGCGCATCGGTCAACAGCAAAATGCCTTCAAGAATGATCACTTTCTTGGGCTTAATATGAATGGTTTCTGGCGTGCGGGTGTGCTCAACATAGCTGTAGACCGGCAGTTCAATATCCTGACCGCTTTTCAGCATCTGTAGATGCTGGAACAGCAGGCTATGATCCATCGAACTGGGATGGTCATAGTTCGTTTTCACACGCTCTTCCATCGACAGATGGCTTTGATCTTTGTAGTAGCTGTCTTCTGGAATAACGCCGATGTGCTCATCACCGACCTGTTCGCGCAATTCGCGATAAAGCGTACTGGCAATGAGACTTTTACCCGAAGCCGATGCGCCGGCGATACCAACAATGACGCACTGATGTGACTTATCAGTCATAGATTTAGCGACCTGATTAACCTGGATGTAAAGGAAGGAGACGCCGGGGCGTCAAACGCGGCAATTATAGGGATTTCGCCGCCATGATACCAGTCGAATAGGTTACCGGTGTCGCTTAAGCCAAAAGTTAACCCTTTTGCGCACCCCTGATGACTTTTCTAAAATTTTAGCGCTCAAAATAACGGCGCCTGCGGTTTTTTTTTCGCAGACTAAGTAATTAATATCCTTATGATGTCAAATTCTGAGCAGACAGCATAGGAATTGTAAATTGTTTGTACTAGCATAACCCGAATTCATCATTCACTCGTCCGGACCCGGTTCCCGACGGTTCAGGGGTCGGCGGATAAAGCGGTAATGAATAAACAGAATCAGCGAGTTTTGATTACCACTCCATTCCCACTACTACGTCTCGCTAGTCTGGGGCTGCTGTCGTTCATCTTTACTTTATTCTCGCTGGAGCTGACTCGTTTCGGGACCATTCTCGCCCCGCTGTGGTTCCCCACCTCACTGATGATGGTCGCCTTTTATCGTCACGCCGGAAGGATGTGGCCAGGGATTGCGGCGGCCTGCTCACTGGGTAGCCTGCTCGCAACTGGTTTTTTATTCTCATTTGCCAGCATCAACGGCTGGTACACCGTCATTAACCTGGTTGAGGCGGCGACCGGCGCGATTCTGCTACGCAAGTTGTTGCCCTGGTATAATCCGCTACAGAATCTTAACGACTGGGTCAAACTGGCGATTGGCAGTGCGTTAATCCCCCCCCTGATTGGTGGGGCGCTGGTGTGTCTGTTCACCGGCTCCGAGGATATGCTGCGCACCTTCCTGGTCTGGGTACTCTCCGAGTCCATCGGGGCACTGGCGCTGGTGCCTATCGGGCTTTTGTTCAAACCGCACTATTTATTACGCCATCGTAAACCGCAGTTGCTCTTTGAAACGCTGGCGACGCTGGCGGTCACCCTGGCGCTGAGCTGGCTGGCATTGCACTACTTACCCTGGCCCTTTACCGCCGTGATCGTCCTGCTGATGTGGAGCGCCATTCGCCTCCCGCGCATGGAAGCCTTTTTAATTTTCCTTGTCACCGTGATGATGGTGTCGCTCATCATGGCCACTAACCCGTCTGTTATCGTGACGCCGAAAACCGGCGCCATGCTCAACGCCCCCTGGCTGCCGTTTTTAATGATTTTGCTGCCGGCCAACATTATGACCATGGTGATGTACGCGTTTCGCTCGGAGCGCAAACACATCACGGAAAGTGAAGAACGCTTTCGTAATGCCATGGAGTACTCGGCGATTGGTATGGCGCTGGTCGGTACCCAGGGCCAATGGTTACAGGCAAATAAAGCGCTGTGTAACTTCCTCGGCTACAGCCAGGACGAGCTGCGGTTAATGACCTTCCAGCAGCTGACCTGGCCGGAAGATCTCAATAAAGACCTGGAGCAACTGGAGCAGCTGGTTCGCGGCGAAATCAACAGCTACTCCATGGAGAAGCGTTACTACACCCGCAATGGCGATCTGGTCTGGGCCCTGCTCGCCGTCTCCGTGGTTCGCTACGCGGATGGCACCCCGCGCTACTTTATTGCTCAGGTCGAAGATATTAACGATTTGAAACAGACCGAATGGGTCAACAAACGCCTGATGGAACGCATTACCCTGGCAAACGAAGCCGGCGGCATTGGCATCTGGGAGTGGGAACTCGAACCGGACATCATCAGTTGGGACAAACGCATGTTCGAACTGTACGAGATCCCCTCGCACATTAAACCCACCTGGCAGTTATGGTACGACCGCATTATTCCTGAGGACCGGGCCGAGACCGAACGTGTCATCCGCGATTCGCTGGTCGCGCGTATCGCCTTCAAGCTGGAATTTCGCATTAACGTGAAAGAAGGTGTGCGCCATATTCGTACCCTTGCAAACCGGGTACTGAACCGCAACGGCGAAGTTGAGCGCTTACTCGGCGTGAATATGGACATGACCGAGGTGAAGCAACTGAATGAGGCGCTGTTCCAGGAAAAAGAGCGCCTGCATATCACTCTTGATTCCATCGGTGAAGCCGTGCTGTGCACCGACGTCAACCTCAATGTCACCTTTATGAACCCGGTGGCGGAGAAGATGAGCGGCTGGTCGCAGGATAAGGCGTTGGGGCAGCCGCTGTTGACGGTGCTGCGTATCACCTTTGGCGACCACGGTCCTGCCATGGAGAACATCCACAGCGGAGATATGTCCCGCTCGGCGATTGAGCAGGATGTGGTACTGCACTGTCGGACGGGAGGCAGCTACGATATTCATTACAGCGTGACGCCATTAAGCACGCTTGATGGGCAGAATATCGGCTCGGTACTGGTTATTCAGGACGTTACCGAATCGCGCAAAATGCTGCGCCAGCTTAGCTACAGCGCCTCTCACGATGCCTTAACGCATCTCGCTAACCGGGTGAATTTCGAAACCCATCTCAAGCGCTTGCTACAAACCGTACAGGAACTGCATCAACGCCACGCGCTGGTGTTTATCGATCTCGACCGCTTTAAGGCTGTGAACGATACCGCCGGGCACGCAGCGGGCGATGCGCTGCTGCGTGAAATTTCATCCCTGATGCTGAGTATGCTGCGTTCAACCGATGTGCTGGCCCGTCTCGGCGGCGATGAGTTTGGTCTGCTGCTGCCGGACTGTAATGTAGAAAGCGCGCGCTATATATCAGGCCGTATCGTTCAGGCGATTAATGACTACCACTTTATGTGGGAAGGCCGTATGCACCGCATCGGGGCCAGTGCGGGGATCACCATCATTGACGAAACCAACCATCAGGGTTCGGAAGTCATGTCTCAGGCCGATATCGCCTGCTACGCCTCGAAGAATAACGGCCGTGGCATGGTGACGGTATACGAACCGCAGCAAGGGTCCCTGCACCACGGACGCAGCATGATGTCGCTGGAAGAACAGTGGCAGATGATAAAAGACAACCACCTGCTGATGATTGCCCGTGGCGTTGCCTCTCCTCGCGTGCCCGAAGCCTGCAATTTCTGGCTGCTGACGCTGCGCCTGTGGACCAGTGAAGGCGAAGTAATGGAAGAAAATGCCTTCCGTGCCAGCCTCAATGAGCCGGAGCTCATTCGCGCACTCGATCGCCGCGTGTTCCATGAATTCTTCCGTAATCATGCCACAGCCGTCGCGAGTAAAGGGCTGGGCGTCGCCCTCCCCCTCTCCCCGGCCGGGCTATCAAATAGCCAACTGGTTGATGAAATCCTTGATTTACTGGAACACGGCCCACTTCCGGGCCGCCTTCTGCATCTGATGATTCAGGCTGATGTACTGATGCGGGAAGGTAAGGCCATTAACGATAACCTGAAAAAACTGCGCCATGCGGGCTGCCGTATCATCCTGAGCCACATTGGTCATGACCTGGAAATCTTTAATCAGCTGACACCGCATACCGCCGATTACATTTTGCTGGAGCAGGATTTGGTGAATAACGTGCATGGCAACCTGATGGATGAAATGATGGTGACAATCATTCAGGGCCATGCCCAGCGCCTGGGGCTGAAAAGCATCGCCGGGCCGACGAATCAACCGCTGATGATGGATACCCTGTCGGGTATCGGTATCGATCTCATCTTTGGCGACACCATTTCCCAGCCACAGCCGCTGGATATGATGCTCAGCACCAGCTATTTCGCCATCAATTAATGCTGTCGGGTTGCCAGCCGTCGGTGTACCAGATGTGTAAAAGGGCATACGACCGCCAGGGCTGCCAGCGTTCAGCGTAACGGCGGGTTTGTGCAGGCGTCATCCCCGCAAAGCGCTGTTTAATCAGATAATCATCCGCCAGAAACACATCCTTCGCCTGCCAGCCGCGCAGCGCAAAATAATTTGCCGTCCAGCGCCCAATCCCCGGAAAGGTGATCAAGGTTTTGACGCCCTGTTCGACATCAGCAGGAGGGGTGAGGGGAAAGGTCCCGTCCAGGACGGCGCGGGCGAGGAAGATAAGCGCCTCAGCGCGCTTGATGGGCATGCCTAACGCCTTGAGTGCTAACGGATCGGCCACCGCCAGTTGTGCAGGCGTGGGGAACAACACAAACTGCGCATCAAACCGCTCGCCACACAGTGCCACGACACGGGAGGTAAGCTTCGCGGCCATCGCTACGCTGACCAGTTGCCCTAAAATCGCCCGCACGGCTTGCTCAAAAGGGTCCATGCAGCCGGGCAGACGCAGACCAGGCCGGGTGGCGCCTAACTCACCCAGAGCTTCAGTGACCACCTGAGGATTACAGTTCAGGTCAAACAGGTTACTGACGTGCTGCAAACAGCGATCGGCGACGGGTAGCAGGCCGTCGCTCATCGTCACCTGCATGACCCACGTGGCTTCATCCGGTTGGGCAGTGATGATCCCGCGATGCTCACCCAGCGCGAACGAGCGGGTGTAGCTCGTCTCACTGATGATTTCAACGCCTGCGACCGCACGCGCCTGCAAGAAACCTAACATCCACGGCCAGTCATACGGCGGTTGCCAGTGCAGTCTGTACATAGTGACTCCTGTTATATCGACCCATGAGCATATAACGGTTTGTGAATTTCTGCTTTGCTTTGATATTCCAGTTGTTCTGCTTTGCGCATTCCGTTAAAGTCGCCCCCCTTCTTCACCGGCATGGGGATTCAACGTGTTTGTAGGCTTTGATTACGGTACCGCCAACTGTTCAATTGCGGTGATGCAGGACGGTAAACCGTCGCTGCTGAAAATGGAAAACAACAGCACCTTGCTGCCGTCGATGCTGTGCGCGCCGACGCGTGAAGCGGTGAGCGAATGGCTCTATCGTCATCATGAGGTGCCGGCAACAGGTGCGGAAACGCAGGCATTGTTACGCCGTGCCGTCAGCTTTAACCGCGAAGAAGATATTGATGTGCAGGCAGCCAGCGTTCAGTTTGGCCTGAGTTCTCTGCGCCAGTATGTGGAAGATCCGGAAGAAGTATACTTCGTCAAATCACCGAAATCCTTCCTCGGTGCCAGCGGTTTAAAACCTCAGCAAATCGCTCTGTTTGAAGATCTGGTGTGCGCCATGATGCTGCACATCCGCAAGCAGGCGGAATCGCAGTTGCCAGAGGCGATTGATCAGGCGGTCATTGGTCGCCCGATTAACTTCCAGGGCCTTGGCGGCACCGATGCCAACGCTCAGGCGCAGGGTATCCTTGAGCGCGCCGCCAAACGTGCCGGTTTCCGTGACGTGGTGTTCCAGTACGAGCCGGTTGCGGCAGGCCTGGACTTCGAAGCCACCTTACAGGAAGAAAAGCGCGTGCTGGTCGTCGACATCGGCGGCGGCACCACCGACTGTTCCCTGCTGCTGATGGGGCCGAAGTGGCACGATCGCCTCGATCGCGAAAACAGCCTGTTAGGCCACAGCGGTTGCCGTGTGGGCGGTAACGATTTAGACATCGCGCTGGCATTCAAAAACCTGATGCCGCTGCTGGGCATGGGCGGGCAAACGGAAAAAGGCATTGCCCTGCCGGTTCTGCCCTGGTGGAATGCGATTGCCATTAACGACGTTCCGGCCCAAACCGATTTCTACAGTACCGCCAATGGCCGCCAGCTGAACGATATGCTGCGCGATGCCCGTGATACGGACAAAGTGGCTCTGTTGTTGAAAGTCTGGAAGCAGCGTCTGGGTTACCGTCTGGTGCGCAGCGCGGAAGAGAGCAAAATCGCCCTCTCCGGGCAGGCGCAAACGCAGGCACAGCTGCCGTTCATCAGTGAGTCGCTTTCCACGGACATCGATCAGATGGGACTGGAAGCCGCGCTGGATCAGCCCCTGCGTCGCATTCTCGAGCAGGTACAACTGGCCCTCGACAACAGCGAAGCCACACCGGAGGTCATTTACCTCACCGGCGGTAGCGCACGTTCGCCGATCATAAAGAAAGCACTGGCGCAGGCGTTACCAGGCATTCCGATTGCTGGCGGCGATGACTTTGGATCGGTAACGGCCGGTCTGGCCCGCTGGGCGCAGGTGGTATTTCGTTAAGAGTTGTAACTAAGAAACCAGCATAATAAAGGGACCTGTTATGCTGGTTGCGAATGATGAAGCCCATAACGGCTATATTTTATTCATCACTTTCCTCAAAGATATAAAAAATCCCGTTACAGTTTATTTATAATTATCTTATTTTAATGCGATATAACCGTAGCGACTTTTCGGCAGAAACAATTTCTCTTTTATTGCCACGGCTGTGCTATTTTCATGACCATCACTATGTCAATAAATTTAAATTCACTACAACCTAAAATATACACATCACCAAATCACAATCAAACCATCATCTGTTTATTAAACTCAAGGGATTGCTATGAAGATAAAAGGGATTTTGTTTATAATTTACTCATGCCTATTACTTGGCATACCCACCTCCTCATTTGCATCCTGTACTTTTCGTAAAAACACGGGAGATATGACGGCAACTAAATCATTCACCATGCCAATATCAGGAAGCATTTCAGTGCCACCAGATACGCCTGTCGGGCGAGAAATTTATCGGCAACGTATAAACCTGGAAAATCAAAACACTGCATATATTAGCTGTACAACCAGTGGGCAGTATTATTACAATTACAGATACTTGACAATTCCTGTCACTCCGCCGACTTACAGTAGCGTAGTGTACAATACCAATATTTCAGGCATTGGGATTAAATTTTCAACAACTACCTATTCAGCAGGTGATTTCCCCGCTACGGTAGCTTCTTCAAGTTGCACTGCAAGCACATCATGTGGCTGGCTTACAGGATATACTGCCTCTTCGTGGTTCTCTCTTATCAAAACGGCAGCAGTCATCTCTCCGGGCACACTTTCGGCCAGTAGTCTACCATCCGTAGTTTATTCATTTGGGCAAAGTAACAACATGGTCGATATTTATAAGATTAGCCTTTCCGGGAGTCTGCAAATAACCAGCCCCACATGTAACATTACGCCCTCCAGCCAATCAATGACTGTCAATATGGGAAATTACAAAATTGCCACCTTTAGCGGCAAAGGTGCCACTACGGAATGGAAAAATGCCAGTATCCAGTTGATCAACTGCGGCCAGTTTTTCGGTAACAGCGAGGGCGAGAATGGTATGGCAACCTTCAACGGTACTACAGTCACTTTTAATAGTCTGCACAATAATTTACTCTCCGTCACCTTGTATCCACAAAACGGGATCCGCAGCACGACCGATGCGGCCAATGGCATTATGAAAATTGACGATGGAACGTCGGGCGCCACCGGCGTCGGTATTCAACTCTCCTCTAGCGAAAGCACCAGTGGCCTGATAGATTTAACTACCGGCATCACCCAAATCTTACCCAAAGATGGTACGCGTAATATTACCGTCCCGCTCTACGCGCGCTATATCCAGACCGAAAACAGTGTCACCGCCGGCAAAGCCAATGGCCGACTGGAATACGTCATTACTTATCAATAAGGCAAATAAATATAGCGCATATTATAACGTCCAAAACTCCCTCACGGGCAAAGCAATACGGGGCTTTGATCACACCCTAAGCCCTAACAAAAAATTACAATTAATTTCGCCGTAAATATTCACAAAAACACTATAATTAAAGCCAGATTTTGTAGAAACAATTTCATTTCTAGCCCATCCCATGATATTTTCACACCCAACATCACTTCATCCATTAATATATTCATGCAATAAATACATACAAAAATAATATTAATCTGGATTATGTTTCATTAAAAAAGCACAAGGAAGATGTATGAAAAATCATGGACGCTCCTGGCTGCTGCTCGCCGCCTTGTATTGTTTCTTTTCCCCTGCGGCACAGGCAGATTGCGAATTGAACCAGGGCACCGGTTTTATTACCGGGCTCAAGTCCTATACCATTCCACTTTCCGGTATAACGATCTCCGTGCCGCCAGACACGCCCGTAGGAAATGAGATTTACCGTTTCCAGATTAAGTTTGCGAACCAGGGCTGGGTCTATGTTAAATGCACCAGTTCAGGGCAATTTTATGAGAGCTATGACTACCTGACCACGCCATTGCTCCCTTCCGATTACAGCACGGCGGTCTACAAAACCGGTGTGCCGGGGATTGGTGTCAAATTCGTTCGTGGCAACAGTTACAGGGATTTCCCGTTGAAAACAGCTGTAAGTTGCATCGGCAAAACCTGTAACTATCCCAGCTCAGGCTGGGATGCGGACAGCAGAGTGGTGTTGATTAAAACCGCTGACGTGGTCACCGCAGGCACCATAGAAGGCAGCAAGCTTCCCACGGCGTTATACTCAGTTGGGCAAAACGACAGTATGCTTGGTGTTTATGCAGTGTCACTTTCCGGCAGCATGCAAATTACCTCTCCCACCTGTAATATTACCGCCGCCAGCAAGACGATGACGGTCAATATGGGTAAGCACCAGATTACCGCCTTTACCGGCAAAGGGACCGCAACCGAGTGGAAAAATGCCAGTATTCAACTGGCCAACTGCGGGCGGTTTTACGGTAACACCCCAAGCGGCTATAGTGCCGGTACTTTTGACGGTAGCAGCACCTTTGTTCTTAGCGACGATCCCACTAGCAATTTCCTTACTATAACCCTGACCCCACTCAACGGCAGCGAAGATGCCGCGAAAGGGATTATGAAAATTGCTGACCACCCGTTGAAAGCAACCGGTATTGGCATCCAGCTTTCCACCAGCGAAAGCACCAGCGGCCTGGTTAATCTGGCAAGTCCCACCCTCCAGACGTTGCCCAAAGACGGAAGACAGGTGATTACCGTTCCCCTTTATGCCCGCTATATTCAGACCGAAAACAATGCCATTGCCGGGAAAGCCAATGGTCGACTGGAATACACGATTACTTATCAGTGACCATTGATTATATCCGTGCCTCCCGCTCGCCCATTGACTTCGCTTGTTTTTCAACCTAGGTTAAAGGAATAAGGGTAAGGAGGATTTCTCCCCCCTCTGGTGTCTTCGTAAGCTGGGTAGCTAACGACTAAGAGCATCACCAGTATGATGACTAGCCGCATCATAACCCTTTCCTTTTATAAAGCCCCATCGTCAGGTGGGGCTTTCCTGTATTTAGCCCTTTGCTAAACCTCCCGACGGTAGCCCGTTTCTGCACTGCACCCATTAATTACTTTATTTAAAAAGCCGAGAGCCTTGGTTCGGTAAGAGATAAGGTCAAAGTTGTTGATGAACTGAGGCGGTATTATCCATTTGATCTGTTACTCCGGATAGCCAGGATACCCTGGAGCACATTTTATTATCATCTGAAAGCGCTCAAACGCCTTGGGAAATATGATGAAATAAACAATAGAATCAAAGAGATATATTATTCATATCGCGGGCGTTACGGCTACCGCAGAATCACCCTCGCACTCCGGCAGGAAATCGGCGTAATCAATCACAAAGTCGTTCAACGGTTAATGAATGCACTTGCCGTCAAGGCGGTTATCAAAGTTAAGCGGTATAGCTCCTGGCGCGGCGAATGCGGAGAGATAGCAGAGAATCTCCTTAAGCGAAACGTTAAAGCGGCCCAGCCGAATGAGAAATGGGGAACAGACGTCACTGAGTTTGCCGTTAATGGTCGAAAGCTCTACCTCTCACCCGTCATTGATCTCTTTAATAATAAAGTGATTGCTTACAGCATTGCGGAACGGCCAGCCATGCAGTTGGTTGATGACATGCTGATTAAGGCATTCGCCAGACTGGGAATGAACAGCACGCCAGTTCTTCATTTGGATCAAGGCTGGCAATACCGGCATCGGTGGTATCAGTACCAGCTTAAGGAATTTGGTGTCGTGCAACGCATGTCACGTAAAGGGAATTGTCTTGATAATGCCTGCGCTGAATCCTTTTTTGGAACCCTGAAATCCGAATGTTTTCATCCGAATGCATTCAGCAGCATTGATGAGCTGAAGGTCGCTGTTGAGGATTATATCCATTATTACAATACCCGGCGCATCAGCCTTAAATTGAAGGGACTCAGCCCGGTTGAATATCGTCTGAAGGCCTATCCATTACGGATTTAGAGGCGTCACCGCGCTAATCTTCAGCGGACAAAGACCTCATATTTTTTCCTGATTTACGCGTGCTGACAGCGCCTGGTGGCTTTCCTTGCGTTCGCTGTAGCGATCTGCAAGGTATGCCGTATACCCCTTCAGCAGCAGTGTTATTTTGAACAGTTCCTCGGTGACGTCGACTATCCGGTCATACCATGAGGACGGTTTCATGCGCCCGTTTTCATCGAACTCCTGCCAGGCTTTTGCTACAGAAGACTGGTTCGGGATGGTGAACATGCGCATCCAGCGACCCAGAATTCGCATCTGATTTACCGCATTGAATGATTGCGACCCCCCACAGACCTGCATGACGGCCAGCGTTTTTCCCTGAGAAGGACGAACAGCTCCTTCGCTTAACGGTATCCAGTCAATCTGAGCCTTCATGACGGCGCTCATCGCACCGTGGCGCTCTGGTGAACTCCACACCATCCCATCACACCACCTTACCAGTTCACGCAACTCAACGACTTTAGGATGCGTTTGCGGTGCATCGTCTGGCAGTGGGAGGCCCGAGGGATTAAAAGTTTTCACCTCTGCCCCCATCGTGGTAAGCAGACGGCCGGCTTCTTCAGCCGCAAAGCGGCTGTAGGAACGTTCTCTGACTGAACCATAAAGGATCAGAATGCGAGGGGGTTCCTGTAAATGCAGATGCTCAGCGATGTGTCTGTCGAAGCATTCGGCGTTCAGTGCAGGGAATTGTTCCATTTTTTTCTCCTCCGGAGAGAACGGGTGATATATAATTTAATATATATGATTTACCATATATGTATTCTAAAGGCACCGGAGTGAAAAATGCTACAACCTGTTCAGCTTTTTAAGATCCTGTCGGATGAAACACGGCTCGCTATTATCATGCTTCTCCGGGAGTCCGGAGAATTGTGCGTCTGTGATATTTGCGCAGCCACGTCCGAGTCTCAGCCAAAAGTGTCAAGGCACATGGCTATTCTGCGTGATGCTGAGCTGGTTCTTGATCGTCGGGAAGGCAAGTGGATTCACTACCGCCTGTCACCTCACATGCCAGCATGGGCCGCTGAGACGATCACGACATCGTGGCAGTGCCTGCGGGAGGATGTACGTGAATGGCTGGAAAAATCGGCCTGTAACTCCTGCTGAATCTGAAAACACATCCGCATAAACATATGTAATGGAGTCTAAAATGCTTTTGGCCGGGAGTATATTTTTACTGACGCTGATATTGGTCATCTGGCAGCCCCGGGGTCTCAGTATTGGCTGGAGTGCGAGTATCGGTGCGGTGCTGGCCCTGGGATCGGGAGTCATCCACATCAGTGATATAGCTGTTGTCTGGAATATCGTCTGGAACGCCACGGCTGCATTTATTGCCGTGATCATTGTCAGCCTGTTGCTCGATGAATCCGGATTCTTTAAGTGGGCGGCGCTGCACGTTTCCCGCTGGGGAAAAGGGAACGGCCGTCTGCTGTTTACCTGGATTGTGTTGCTTGGTTCAGCGGTGGCGGCACTGTTTGCTAACGATGGTGCGGCGCTGATTTTGACGCCGATAGTGATTGCCATGTTACTGGCACTGGGATTCAGTAAGGGTACGACGCTGGCTTTTGTTATGGCAGCAGGATTTATTGCCGATACCGCCAGCCTGCCGCTGATTGTCTCCAACCTGGTGAACATTGTCTCTGCTGACTTCTTCCACCTTGGTTTTACCGAATATGCTTCAGTCATGGTTCCCGTTGATATTGCGGCCATCACTGTCACGCTGATTATGTTACATCTGTTCTTCCGCAGGGATATCCCGACGAATTATGACATTGCGTTGCTGGAATCCCCCTCCAGTGCCATCAAAGATCCTGCAACATTTAAAGCCGGGTGGGTTGTTCTGGTGTTCCTGCTTGCTGGCTTCTTCATTCTGGAGCCGCTGGGTATCCCTGTCAGTGCGATTGCTGCTGTCGGTGCTGCGGTGTTATTTGCCATTGCCAAAAAAGGCCATGCCATTAATACCGGGAAAGTGTTGCGGGGTGCGCCATGGCAGATTGTTATCTTCTCGCTGGGCATGTACCTGGTGGTTTATGGCCTGCGAAATGCCGGTCTTACGGGATACCTTTCAGACATCCTGAATATGCTGGCTGATAAAGGATTGTGGACTGCGACGCTGGGCACCGGCTTTATGACGGCATTCCTCTCATCGATGATGAACAATATGCCAACGGTACTGATTGGCGCGCTGTCGATTGACGGGAGTACAGCGACGGGCGTTGTTAAACAGGCAATGGTCTATGCCAACATCATTGGTTGCGATCTTGGCCCCAAAATTACCCCTATTGGTAGCCTGGCAACCCTGCTGTGGTTGCATGTGCTTTCACAGAAAAATATGACGATCACCTGGGGATATTACTTCCGGACAGGCATTGTTATGACGATTCCCGTCTTGTTTGTCACTCTGGCTGCGCTTGCGCTGCGGCTCTCTGTCACCCTGTAATGAGATACTGAAAATGAGCAGCATTACTATCTTTCACAACCCGGCCTGCGGCACGTCACGTAACACCCTGGAGATGATCCGCAACAGCGGTAACGAACCGACAATTATTTATTATCTTGATACGCCCCCGACTCATGATGAACTGGTTAAACTTATTTCAGATATGGGAATTACGGTTCGGGCCTTGCTGCGTACGAACGTTGAACCCTATGAGCAACTGGGACTGGAGAATGACAGTTTTACCGATGAGCAACTGCTTGAATTTATGCTCACTTATCCCATCCTGATTAATCGGCCCATCGTGGTTACACCGGTCGGAGCTCGTCTATGTCGCCCCTCAGAAATCGTGCTGGATATTCTTCCGGATACTCAGAAAGGCGCATTCGTAAAAGAGGACGGTGAAAAGGTTATTGATGAGGCAGGCAAGCGAGTGAAACCGCAATAAACGAGAATAGGGACGATTCGGTTGCGGGAAATGATATTTAGCGGTGTCTGAAATAAAAAAGAGTCCATATTTTAATGGACTCTTTCTCTGAAGCCTCGTGTATTTTGTCCAACTTTTGGGGGTCTGTGCTTTCCAACGTTGCCCGCTTTATGAACATCGCTTTGCGAGCCGCCTCGTAATCCACATTCAGAGTCAGACGATTCCAGACAGTACTTCATAATCTCTCCATTTTTCTGACGTCTGCGCTCACTAAACTAGTATTATTCAGGCAAATGTTTCAGGACGAGATACGTATAACGATGAAAGGCAGAAAGACTCCCCGCCTGGTGATAGCGGCAATAGCAGTAGTGATCATGGTAATCGTCGCTGTCTGGTACGGATTTGGCCGTAGCGCAGACACCTCAGCATCCGCTTCCGCCTCGGGGAAGAATCCTCGCGCAGGCGCACCGGCGGGTGGGCGCAAGGGTATGCGCGGCGCCTTGCCTCCCGTGCAGGCCGCAGCCGCCACAAAGGAATCGGTTCCTCGCTATCTTTCTGGCCTGGGCACGGTGACGGCGGCGAATACTGTCACCGTGCGTAGCCGCGTTGACGGTCAACTGCTGGCGATTCATTTCCAGGAGGGTCAACAGGTGAAAGCTGGCGATCTGCTGGCCGAAATCGATCCCAGCCAGTTCAAGGTCGCACTGGCACAGGCGCAGGGGCAACTGGCAAAAGATAAAGCCACGCTCGCTAATGCCCGCCGTGACCTGGCCCGCTATCAGCAACTGGTGAAAACAAACCTGGTCTCTCGTCAGGAAATGGACGCCCAACAGGCGCTGGTCAGTGAAACGGAAGGGACGGTGAAAGCAGATGAAGCCGCCGTTGCCAGCGCACAGCTTCAGCTCGACTGGAGTCGCATCACCGCTCCGATTGATGGGCGAGTCGGTCTAAAACAGGTAGATATCGGTAACCAGATTTCCAGCGGCGACACCACCGGGATTGTGGTGCTGACCCAGACACACCCTATCGATCTGGTCTTCACCCTGCCAGAAAACGACATTGCCACCGTGGTACAGGCGCAAAAATCAGGGCAACCGCTGAATGTTGAAGCCTGGGATCGCACCAACAAACAGAAGCTCAGTACCGGGTCGCTGCTCAGCCTTGATAACCAGATTGATGCCACCACCGGCACCATCAAACTGAAAGCGCGCTTTGCTAACCAGGATGATGCGCTCTTCCCTAACCAGTTCGTCAATGCCCGCATGCTGGTCTCCACCCAGCAGGACGCGGTAGTGATTCCGGCGGCGGCCCTGCAAATGGGTAACGAAGGCAACTTCGTCTGGGTACTGAATGATAAGGACCAGGTCAGCAAGCACACGGTGACGACCGGCATTCAGGACAGCCAGAAAGTGGTGATTTCTGCGGGTCTCTCTGCCGGAGATCGCGTGGTTACCGACGGCATCGATCGCCTGACCGAAGGGGCGAAGGTGGAAGTGGTTGACGCTTCAAGTGCCGATCAGATGCCAGCGAAACGCGAACACCCGGCTAAAGGAGCGCAGTCCTGATGCAGTTGCTACCGCCAGGCAGAACCGGCGGGCCATCGCGCCTGTTTATCATGCGTCCGGTCGCCACCACCCTGATGATGGTGGCGATTTTACTTGCCGGTATCATTGGTTATCGCTTCCTGCCGGTTTCGGCGTTGCCGGAAGTCGATTACCCGACCATTCAGGTTATCACTCTTTATCCCGGCGCCAGCCCGGATGTGGTCACGTCAGCGATTACCGCACCGCTTGAGCGTCAGTTCGGTCAAATGTCGGGCCTGAAACAGATGTCATCGCAAAGCTCCGGCGGTGCATCGGTCGTGACCCTGCAGTTCCAGCTCACCCTGCCGCTGGATGTTGCCGAGCAGGAAGTGCAGGCGGCCATCAACGCCGCCAACAGCTTGTTACCCTCTGACCTGCCCAATCCGCCGGTCTACAGCAAAGTGAACCCCGCCGATCCACCGATCATGACGCTTGCCGTCACCTCCACTGCCCTGCCGATGACGCAGGTTGAGGACATGGTTGAAACGCGGGTGGCACAGAAAATCTCCCAGGTCTCGGGTGTCGGTCTGGTGACCCTTGCCGGGGGGCAACGCCCTGCCGTCCGCGTTAAGCTCAATGCGCAGGCGATTGCCGCTCTGGGGCTGACCAGCGAAACCATTCGCACCGCCATCAGTAATGCGAACGTTAACTCCGCCAAAGGGAGTCTCGATGGCCCGACCCGCGCGGTCACGCTTTCCGCCAACGACCAGATGCAATCGGTGGATGAATATCGCAAGCTGATTGTCGCTTACCAGAACGGTGCGCCCATCCGCCTGGGCGATGTCGCTACCATCGAGCAAGGCGCTGAAAATAGCTGGCTGGGCGCCTGGGCGAATCAACAGCAGGCGATTGTGATGAACGTTCAGCGCCAGCCGGGCGCGAACATTATTGATACGGCTGACGGTATCCGTACCCTGCTGCCAACGCTCACCGAAAGTTTGCCTAAATCGGTGGAGGTAAAAGTCCTCTCCGATCGCACGACCAACATCCGCGCCTCGGTGACCGACACCCAGTTTGAACTGATGCTGGCCATCGCGCTGGTGGTGATGATCATCTACCTGTTCCTGCGCAATATTCCGGCGACCATTATTCCCGGTGTTGCCGTGCCACTGTCGCTTGTCGGCACCTTCGCTGTGATGGTGTTCCTCGATTTTTCGGTCAACAATCTCACGCTGATGGCACTCACCATCGCCACCGGTTTTGTGGTCGACGATGCCATTGTGGTGATCGAAAACATTTCCCGTTATATCGAAAAAGGGGAAAAACCGCTGGCAGCCGCCCTGAAAGGGGCCGGAGAGATCGGCTTTACCATTATTTCACTGACCTTCTCACTGATTGCGGTGCTGATCCCGCTGCTGTTTATGGGGGATATCGTCGGTCGCTTGTTCCGTGAGTTTGCCGTCACCCTGGCGGTAGCCATACTGATTTCTGCAGTCGTCTCTCTGACGCTAACGCCGATGATGTGCGCTCGCATGCTGAGCGCGGAGTCGCTGCGCAAGCAGAACCGCTTTTCTCGTGCCTCAGAACAGTTTATCGATCGGGTAATCGCCGGCTACGGGCGCTTGCTGACCAGAGTACTCAACCACCCGTGGCTGACGCTAAGCGTGGCGCTTGGCACGCTGCTGCTGTCGGTCATGTTATGGGTCTTCATCCCGAAAGGGTTTTTCCCGGTGCAGGATAACGGCATCATTCAGGGAACCTTACAGGCCCCGCAATCCGCCTCGTTTGCCAGCATGGCCCAGCGCCAGCAACAGATCGCCGCAATCATTATGAAAGATCCGGCGGTGCAGAGCCTGACGACCTTTGTCGGTGTCGACGGGACTAACCCGGCACTTAATAGCGCGCGTCTGCAAATCAATCTTAAACCGCTGGCCGATCGCGACGATCGTGTACTCACGGTCATTGAGCGTTTGCAACAGGCCGCCGGACGGGTACCTGGGGCGGCGCTCTACCTGCAACCGACCCAGGATTTGACCATCGATACCACCGTCAGCCGCACCCAGTACCAGTTCACGCTACAGGCTACCACCCTTGATGCCCTCAGCACCTGGGTGCCGCAATTGACAGACAAATTGCAAACCCTGCCGCAGCTTTCCGATGTCAGCAGCGACTGGCAGGACAAAGGGCTGGCAGCGTATGTCAATGTGGACAGAGACAGCGCCAGCCGGCTTGGCATCAGCATGTCCGACGTGGATAACGCGCTCTATAACGCCTTCGGCCAGCGGCTTATCTCCACCATTTATACCCAGGCGAACCAGTACCGCGTGGTGCTGGAGCATGACACCTCGCACACATCCGGCCTGGATGCGCTGGATACCATTCGCCTGACCAGCAGCGAGGGCGGCGTGGTGCCACTCAGCGCCATCGCCAAAGTCGAGCAACGCTTTACGCCGCTGTCGATTAATCACCTCGATCAGTTCCCATCCACCACTATCTCGTTCAACGTGGCCGACGGGTACTCTTTGGGTGAGGCGGTACAGTCGATTCTTGACAGCGAAAAAACGCTGAACCTGCCGACGGATATCACCACCCAGTTCCAGGGCAGCACGCTGGCATTCCAGGCCGCATTAGGCAGTACCGTCTGGCTCATTGTTGCCGCGGTGGTGGCGATGTACATTGTGCTGGGCGTGCTTTATGAGAGCTTTATTCACCCGATCACCATCCTCTCAACCCTGCCGACTGCCGGCGTCGGAGCACTGATGGCGCTGCTGCTGGCAGGCAGCGAACTGGATGTGATTGCGATTATCGGCATCATTTTGCTGATCGGCATCGTCAAGAAAAACGCCATCATGATGATCGACTTCGCCCTTGCCGCCGAGCGTGAACAGGGCATGCCCCCACGTGAGGCCATCTATCAGGCCTGTCTGCTGCGTTTTCGCCCGATCCTGATGACCACCCTGGCGGCGCTGCTGGGTGCGTTGCCGCTGATGCTGAGCACCGGGGTCGGCGCCGAACTGCGTCGCCCACTGGGTATCGGGATGGTGGGCGGTCTGCTGGTGAGCCAGGTGTTGACACTCTTTACCACGCCGGTGATTTACCTGCTCTTTGACCGTCTCGGGCTGTACGTGCGCAGCCGCTTCCCACAGCGTGAAGAGGAGGCGTAGGTGAAGTTTTTCGCTCTCTTCATTTACCGCCCGGTCGCGACGATTTTGATTTCACTCGCGATTACCCTGTGCGGCGTGCTGGGCTTCCGCCTGCTGCCGGTCGCCCCGCTGCCGCAGGTGGATTTCCCGGTGATTATGATCAGCGCCTCTTTACCGGGCGCCTCCCCGGAGACCATGGCGTCCTCCGTTGCCACCCCGCTTGAGCGTTCGCTGGGGCGCATTGCCGGGGTCAGCGAGATGACCTCATCAAGCTCGCTGGGTAGTACCCGCATCATTCTTGAGTTCAATTTTGACCGCGATATTAACGGGGCCGCGCGCGACGTTCAGGCCGCACTGAATGCGGCGCAAAGCCTCCTGCCGAGCGGTATGCCGAGCCGCCCGACCTACCGCAAGGCCAACCCGTCAGATGCGCCGATCATGATCCTGACCCTCACCTCGGATACCTATTCCCAGGGCCAGCTTTATGATTTTGCCTCTACCCAACTGGCGCAGACCATCGCCCAGATTGATGGCGTCGGCGATGTCGATGTGGGCGGCAGTTCGCTGCCTGCGGTGCGCGTGGGGCTAAACCCGCAGGCGCTATTTAATCAGGGCGTCTCACTTGATGCCGTTCGCACCGCCATCAGCGAGGCGAATGTGCGTCGTCCGCAGGGTGCCATTGACGATGGCGACCATCGCTGGCAGGTACAAACCAATGACGCCCTGAAAACGGCCGCCGAATATCAGCCACTGATCGTCCATTACCAAAACGGCGCCGCCGTGCGTTTAAGCGATGTCGCCACCGTCACTGATTCTGTGCAGGACGTGCGTAACGCCGGGATGACAAACGCAAAACCGGCGATTTTGCTGATGATCCGTAAGCTGCCGGAAGCCAATATTATCCAGACGGTCGACAGCATTCGTGCCCGCCTGCCGGAACTCCAGTCCACCATCCCTGCGGCTATTTCCCTGCAAATCGCCCAGGACCGTTCCCCAACGATTCGCGCCTCGCTGGAAGAAGTAGAGCAAACGCTGGTCATCTCCGTGGCACTGGTGATCCTTGTGGTATTCCTGTTCTTACGTTCAGGGCGCGCCACGTTAATTCCGGCGGTCGCCGTACCGGTCTCGTTGATTGGCACCTTCGCCGCCATGTATCTGTGCGGATTCAGTCTTAACAATCTGTCGCTCATGGCCCTGACCATCGCCACCGGCTTTGTGGTGGATGATGCCATCGTGGTGCTGGAGAACATCTCCCGCCACCTTGAAGCGGGCATGAAACCGCTTCAGGCGGCATTGCAGGGTACGCGCGAAGTCGGTTTCACCGTGCTTTCGATGAGCGTTTCTCTGGTGGCGGTCTTCCTGCCGCTGCTGCTGATGGCCGGACTACCGGGGCGTCTGCTGCGTGAGTTTGCGGTGACCCTGTCGGTCGCGATAGGCATCTCGCTGGTGATCTCCCTGACGCTCACGCCGATGATGTGCGGGTGGATGCTCAAACGACAAAAAGCCCACGCACCGACACGTAACAAAGGCATTGGCCGTTTGTTAGTCGGGCTTCAGCAAGCCTATGCCCGCTCGCTGAGATGGGTGCTGAATCATGCCCGTCTGGTGGGCGTGGTACTGATAGGCACCATCGCACTCAATATCTGGTTGTACATTTCCATCCCGAAAACCTTCTTCCCGGAACAGGATACGGGTGTGCTGATGGGCGGCATTCAGGCCGATCAGAGTATCTCTTTCCAGGCGATGCGCACCAAGCTGCAGGACTTTATGAAGATCATCCGTGACGATCCGGCGGTGGATAATGTTACCGGGTTCACCGGCGGCTCGCGGGTGAACAGCGGCATGATGTTTATCACCCTGAAGTCCCGGGATGTGCGTAATGAGACCGCGCAACAGGTGATCGACCGCCTGCGCGGCAAGCTGGCAAAAGAGCCGGGTGCCAGCCTGTTTTTGATGGCGGTGCAGGATATCCGCGTGGGGGGGCGTCAGGCCAATGCCAGCTACCAGTTTGCGCTGCTGTCCGACTCTCTTAGCGCGCTTCGGGAATGGGAACCCAAAATCCGCAAAGCGTTGGCCTCGCTGCCGGAGCTGGCTGACGTCAACTCTGACCAGCAGGATAACGGCGCGGAGATGAATCTGATTTACGATCGCGAGAGCATGTCACGGCTGGGTATCAGCGTTCAGGACGCCAACAGCCTGTTGAATAATGCCTTCGGTCAACGCCAGATCTCCACCATCTACCAGCCGCTTAACCAGTATAAAGTGGTGATGGAAGTCGATCCGCGCTATACCCAGGATATCAGCGCGCTGGACAAGATGTTCGTGATTAATAGTGAAGGCAAGCCGATTCCGCTCTCTTACTTTGCCCGCTGGCAGCCGGCCAATGCGCCACTGTCGGTCAATCATCAGGGGCTGTCGGCCGCCTCGACCATCGCCTTTAACCTGCCGACGGGAGTATCGCTTTCTGAGGCCAGCGATGCCATTAACCGCACCATGACGCAGCTTGGCGTTCCCTCGACGGTTCGCGGCAGTTTTGCCGGAACGGCGCAGGTTTTCCAGCAGACCATGAACTCGCAGGTGATCCTGATTCTGGCCGCTATTGCTACGGTCTACATCGTATTAGGGATCTTGTATGAAAGTTACGTGCATCCGCTGACTATCCTCTCCACCCTCCCCTCGGCAGGCGTAGGGGCGCTGTTAGCCCTTGAGCTGTTTGGTGCGCCCTTTAGTTTGATCGCGCTGATTGGCATTATGTTGTTGATAGGCATCGTAAAGAAAAACGCCATTATGATGGTGGATTTTGCCCTGGAGGCGCAACGCAAAGGCAACCTGAATGCGGAAGAGGCCATTTTCCAGGCCTGTTTGTTGCGTTTCAGACCGATTATGATGACCACCCTGGCCGCGCTCTTTGGGGCCTTGCCGCTGGTGATTTCCGGCGGTGATGGCTCAGAGCTGCGCCAGCCGCTTGGGATAACCATCGTCGGGGGTCTGGTGATGAGCCAGTTGCTCACACTCTATACCACCCCGGTGGTCTATCTGTTCTTCGATCGCCTGCGCCTTCGATTCGCGCGTAAACGCAGAGAGCCCTTAACAGAGTGACAGAACTTCCCCAAAACGTACGCTGGCAGTTATGGATCGTCGCCTTCGGCTTCTTTATGCAGTCGCTGGACACCACCATTGTCAACACCGCCCTCCCCTCCATGGCGAGAAGCCTGGGGGAAAGCCCATTGCATATGCATATGGTGGTGGTCTCCTATGTCCTGACGGTGGCAGTGATGCTCCCGGCCAGCGGCTGGCTGGCCGACAGGGTGGGCGTGCGCAATATCTTCTTCACCGCCATTGTGCTCTTTACCCTCGGTTCGCTGTTTTGCGCCCGGGCCAATACGCTTGACGAGCTGGTGATGGCACGGGTGCTGCAAGGGGTTGGCGGTGCGATGATGGTGCCGGTTGGCAGGCTCACGGTGATGAAGATAGTTCCTCGCGAGCAGTATATGGCGGCGATGACCTTCGTCACGCTTCCCGGCCAGGTCGGCCCCCTGCTCGGCCCGGCGCTCGGCGGTGTGCTGGTGGAGTACGCCTCCTGGCACTGGATTTTCCTTATCAATCTGCCGGTCGGCATCATCGGCGCGGTCGCCACCCTGTGGCTGATGCCGAACTACAAGCTAAAAACCGGGCGTTTCGACATTCTCGGGTTTGTGCTGCTGGCCTGCGGCATGGCCACGCTGACGCTGGCCCTCGACGGGCAAAAGGGGCTGGGCATCTCCCCACTGATGCTGGCGGCGCTGGTGGCGGTCGGTGCCGTTGCGATTCTCTGTTATCTCCTGCACGCCAGGGGCAACAGCGGTGCCCTGTTTAACCTGCGCCTGTTCCGTACCCGGACCTTTTCGCTTGGACTGGTAGGCAGTTTCGCCGGGCGCGTCGGCAGCGGTATGTTGCCCTTCATGACACCGGTGTTTCTGCAAATTGGGATGGGCTTCTCCCCGTTCCATGCCGGACTGATGATGATCCCGATGGTGCTCGGCAGCATGGGCATGAAACGCATTGTGGTGCAGGTCGTTAACCGCTTTGGCTATCGTCGGGTGCTGGTCTGCTCAACGCTCGGGCTGGCGCTGGTGTGCCTGCTGTTTATGGGCACTGCGCTGATGGGCTGGTACTACGTGCTGCCAGTGGTGCTCTTTGCGCAGGGGATGATCAACTCCATGCGTTTCTCTTCGATGAACACCCTGACCTTAAAAGACTTACCCGATGAACTGGCCAGCGGCGGTAACAGCTTGCTGTCAATGGTGATGCAGTTGTCGATGAGTATTGGCGTCACCATTGCCGGTCTGCTGCTGGGCATGTTCGGTCAGGCCCATCTGTCGGCGGACAGCGGCGTCGCGCATCACGTTTTCCTTTACGCCTATCTGTGCATGGCGGTCATTATCGCGTTGCCAGCGTTTATCTTTGCCCGAGTTCCGAATGATGCCAGTAAGAACGTGATCATTGCCCGGCGCAACAGGAGTCACTCATGAAATTATGGCGTCCCGGTATCACCGCTAAGCTCTTTCTGGCGATTTTCGCCACCTGCATCGTGCTGCTGGTGACGATGCACTGGGCGGTGCGCATCAGCTTTGAGCGCGGTTTTATCGACTATATCAAACATGGCAACGAGCAACGTCTGCAACTGCTGAGCGATGCCCTGAGCGAGCAGTATGCCCAACAGGGGAGCTGGCGTTTTTTACGCAACAATGACCGTTTTATTTTCCAGATCCTGCGCTCGTTTGAGCGGGAAAATGAACACAACGAAGACGGTCCTGGACATGCGCCTCCCCCTGGACCACCGGGCCCGCCACCGGAGCCGGGTAATGGCATGCCGCCGCACGGCTGGCGCACGCAGTTTTGGGTGACCGATGCCACGCATCACGTGCTGGTCGGCCCACGGGCCCCGGTACCTTCAGACGGCACGCGTCGCGCCATTTCAGTAAACGGCGAAACGGTCGGCTGGGTGATTGCCTCTCCCGTGGAGCGCCTTACTCGAAATACCGACATCAACTTTGACCGGCAGCAAAGGCGCACCAGTTGGCTGATTGTCGCGCTGGCGACCCTGCTCGCGGCCCTGGCAACCCTGCCGTTGGCGCGGGGGCTACTGGCGCCGGTTAAGCGGCTGGTGGAGGGCACCCATAAGCTCGCGGCGGGCGATTTTACCACCCGGGTGAGCACCGGCAGTGAAGATGAACTGGGAAAACTGGCGCAGGACTTTAACCAGCTCGCCAGTACGCTTGAGCGCAATCAGCAAATGCGCCGCGATTTTATGGCCGATATCTCGCATGAACTGCGCACGCCGCTGGCCGTACTGCGCGGCGAACTGGAAGCCATCCAGGATGGCGTCAGGCAGTTTACCCCGGAATCCGTCGCCTCATTGCAGGCGGAAGTCGGCACGCTGACCAAGCTGGTCAACGACCTCCATCAACTGTCGATGTCCGATGAAGGCGCACTGGCGTATCAGAAATCGTCTGTCGATGTGGTCTCCCTGCTGGAAGTGGCGGCTGGCGCGTTTCGCGAGCGTTTTGCCGCCCGTCAGTTGACCATCAGCATTGCCCTGCCTGAACAGGCCACCGTCTTTGGTGACCCGGACCGGCTGATGCAGCTCTTCAATAACCTGATGGAAAACAGTCTGCGTTATACCGATAGCGGCGGCAATTTACACATCAGTGGGCACATTGAGGGCGAGATGCTGGCGCTGGCCTTTGCCGATACCGCCCCCGGAGTTACCGACGCCCAGTTGACCCGACTCTTTGAGCGTTTTTATCGCACCGAAGGGTCACGCAACCGCGCCAGCGGCGGCTCCGGCCTGGGTCTGGCGATTTGCATGAACATAGTGAGCGCCCACGGCGGAAGCGTCAGTGCGGCACATTCGCCATTTGGCGGGGTTAGCATTACAGTAAAACTGCCGCTGGAACGAGAGATAGCGAGAAGCGTATGAACGAATTACCGATTGATGAAAACACCCCCCGCATCTTGATTGTGGAGGATGAGCCTAAGCTCGGACAGCTTTTGATCGATTACCTGCGGGCGGCAAGCTATGCGCCAACGTTGATCAACCATGGCGACCAGGTGCTCACTTATGTGCGCCAGACCCCACCGGATATGATTCTGCTGGATCTGATGCTGCCCGGTACCGATGGGCTGACCCTGTGTCGTGAAATCCGTCGTTTTTCCAACCTGCCCATCATTATGGTGACGGCGAAAATCGAAGAGATTGACCGTTTGCTGGGGCTGGAAATTGGCGCTGATGACTACATCTGCAAGCCCTACAGCCCACGTGAAGTGGTCGCCAGGGTTAAAACAATTCTGCGGCGCTGCAAACCTCAGCGCGAGCTCCAGGCAATGGATGCTGAAAGCCCGTTGATTGTGGATGAGAGCCGGTTCCAGGCGACCTGGCGCAATCAGCCGCTCGATTTAACCCCTGCGGAGTTCCGTCTGCTGAAAACCCTCTCCAATGAGCCGGGCAAAGTCTTTTCCCGCGAGCAGTTGCTGAACAATTTGTATGATGACTACCGTGTGGTCACCGACCGTACCATTGACAGCCATATCAAAAACTTACGTCGCAAACTCGAAACGCTGGATGAAGAGCAGTCGTTTATTCGTGCCGTCTATGGTGTGGGTTATCGTTGGGAAGCGGACGCCTGCCGTCTGGGATGAGCCGGATTTCAGATACCAGGTTCATGTAAGCCGGGGCGGTTTGTCCCCGGTCTACGATGACAGGAAGCCTATAAGCCACTATGGATATCAAACAACGCCTGAAGCAATGGTTCACCGGGAAAGGAAAGCCCATGTACGATAGCGAAGCACAACTTCATCAGCAGATTCTGGCTTTGCTGGACAAGCCCTGGTATGGCTATGCCAGCCCGGCGGGAGACGGCAAATTCATCATCGACACCCTGCGCGAACTCACCCACCACCACAACGGTTATGTGCGTGAAAAAGCGGTCAAGGCGCTGGCGTTGAAGGAAGACATCACGGCTCTCGGTGAGCTGCTCAGCCGCGTCAATGACTGGGTAGCAACCATTCATCTTATCGCTGTCGATGCGGTAATGGCGCTGCTGACCAGGGCCAACGTGCCGGCATTTATCGCCCATTTACCCACGATACGTCAGCTTGCTGAGCGCAGACGCTATGATCACCGCGATCTCGTTCATGCTATCTCCCGGTTCCTGGTCACCAGTGACTTGCCAGCCGTGCAGCAGGCGCTTAACTCCCCGGTGCGTGAGATTCGAGACGCGGCCCTGCATACCCTTATCGAACAGGGCAAGCTTTACGACGAAGACGCATTGCTGACGGTGCTGCATAACCGGGACAGCACGCTACGCGCTATCGCGGTGGAAGACTGGCTGCAACATCATCGGGCACTTTCAGCCTCGCTGCAGGCGCGTCTGTTGTGCGATCCCTGGGTGCGTATCCGCCGGGCAACGCTGTTTTACCTCGATGAACACCGCCAGTTACCTCCCGAGACGCTGCATCATCGCTTGTTACTGGACAAAAACGCGCTGATTCAACAACGCACCCGCAGGATGCTCGAAGGCAAAACAGAGGCAACCGCACTCTGGCTGGAGGTACTGCACGACAATAATGCCAGTCTCACCCAACGACGCGCGGCGTTGAGTGGCCTGAAAGAGAGCCATTATCCTGATTTGCTGAACCAGGCTGAATGGGCTTATGCAGAGAGTGAACCGGGACTGCGCAAGATCGCACTAAAGATACTGGTGGGACTTCAAGGGGATGACGCTAAACCGCGCGTGCTGGAAACCCTGGCCTCACCCAATCCGACACTGGTATTCGCCGCATGGAATGTGCTGACGCGCGCATCCATTGCGTTAACACTGGATGACATTCAGCCGTTGCTGGAAAACCCGCCAACGCCTTCCCACCGCCTTGTTTATCTGCGTTTACTGACACTGCTAAACAAATGGGACTGGCTGATTCTGCTGCTGCGCTACCACACAATCCTGACAGTGGATGAGCGTGAGGCCCAGCGCCAGACGTGGATAGCCAAATTCAACCTATCAGGCATCTCCCCGACCGCCCGACAGCGTGAAACCCTGACCGCACTGTTGCCCCAGGTACCTGAAATTCACAAAGCCGTTGCCGGGTATCTGCCCTGAGGGCAGGTAGCCGACTCAGTGCCCCACAAAGCGTGTCTTACTGTTAACGGATCGCGTATAGCATTTGCTATACGCAAGGCCTATACTCTTCGTATATCAATTGCTATACACGAGGAGCAGCGATGAAATCTGATGTTCAACTCAATATTCGGGCAAAAGAAGCACAACGGGTGTTAATAGATACCGCTGCGGAAATCCTGCATAAAACGCGTACTGACTTCATTCTGGAAATGGCCTGTCAGGCCGCGGAAAACGTGATTCTTGACCAGCGCATGTTCAACCTCAACGATGAACAATACGCTGAATTTATCGATATGCTGGATGCTCCGGTCACACCGAACCCTGCACTTGAGAAACTGCTGGCGAGAAAACCGCAGTGGGAAAAATAACCGCCCCGACGCCACTCACTTCCACACACGCACTTTCTGAATTCCATTGTGGCGAACCCGTCCTTGACGAATGGATACGCAGTCGCGGGTTAAAAAGCCAGGCATCGGGGGCCGCCAGAACGTTCGTGGTCTGCGAAGAGAATTCATCACAGGTTGTAGGCTTCTATTCCCTTGCGACTGGCAGTGTCAGTCATGCGGTAAGTCCGGGTGGAATACGACGCAACATGCCGGATCCGTTGCCGGTAATAATTATTGCTCGACTGGCAGTTGATGGATGTTGTCATGGTCGCGGTCTGAGTGCCGACTTACTTCATGATGCAATTCTGCGCATCTGTCGGGTAGCCGAAAACATCGGCGTCAGGGCGATTATGGTCCATGCCCTCTCGGAAAAAGCGAAGCAGTTTTATCTGCACCACGGTTTTAGCGTCTCTTTAACGCAGGACAGAACGCTTTTTCTTCGTGTCCCCAACCTCAGTTAAACGCCTTTCCTGGATAACGTTTTGGCGGATAATCACACATCAAATCAGGTACGTTTTCACTTGTGCTAATCGGTGGTTTACTCACTCCGTGCGCAGCGCTACAATTCCCGCCCTAAATTTATGGGATCTCCCCCTACTGCCTCACCTGGTGAGGTGGATCTGACCTGTCATCAGAAAGAGAACATCATGTTTAAACCGGAACTCCTCTCCCCGGCGGGAACGCTAAAAAATATGCGTTACGCTTTCGCTTATGGCGCGGACGCTGTTTATGCGGGCCAGCCTCGTTATTCACTGCGCGTACGTAATAATGAATTCAATCACGAGAATTTGCAGTTGGGCATCAATGAAGCCCACGCGCTCGGTAAAAAATTCTACGTGGTGGTGAATATCGCGCCGCATAACGCCAAGCTAAAAACGTTTATTCGCGATTTGAAACCCGTGGTGGATATGGGGCCGGATGCCTTAATCATGTCAGACCCTGGTCTTATTATGCTGGTGCGTGAAAACTTCCCGGAGATGGACATTCATCTTTCGGTGCAGGCCAACGCGGTGAACTGGGCAACGGTGAAATTCTGGAAACAGATGGGACTGACACGTGTGATTCTCTCCCGTGAACTGTCGCTGGATGAGATCGCCGAAATCCGCACCCAGGTGCCGGAGATGGAACTGGAGATTTTTGTCCACGGCGCACTGTGCATGGCCTACTCCGGCCGCTGCCTGCTGTCGGGCTACATCAACAAGCGTGACCCGAACCAGGGCACCTGCACCAACGCCTGCCGTTGGGAATACAAAGTCCAGGAAGGTAAAGAGGACGATGTGGGTAACATCGTGCACGTCCATGAACCGATTCCGGTGCAGAACGTCGAGCCGACGCTGGGCATCGGTGAGCCAACCAGCAAAGTCTTTATGCTGGAAGAAGCCCAGCGTCCGGGCGAATACATGACCGCGTTTGAAGATGAGCATGGCACCTACATCATGAATTCCAAAGATCTGCGCGCCATCGCCCACGTTGAGCGCCTGACCGAAATGGGCGTCCACTCGCTTAAAATTGAAGGCCGTACTAAATCATTTTATTACTGCGCCCGTACCGCCCAGGTCTATCGCAAAGCCATTGATGATGCCGCAGCGGGCAAACCCTTTGACCCGGCACTGCTTGACACGCTGGAAGGCCTGGCGCATCGCGGTTACACCGAAGGTTTCCTGCGCCGTCACACCCATGATGATTACCAGAATTATGAATACGGCTATTCCATTTCCGAGCGCCAGCAGTTTGTCGGTGAATTCACCGGTGAGCGTAAAGGCCCACTGGCAGCCGTTGCGGTCAAAAACAAGTTCACCCAGGGAGACAGTCTGGAGCTGATGACGCCGCAGGGTAATATCAACTTTACGCTGGAGCACATGGAAAACGGCAAAGGCGAAGCGGTCGGCGTGGCACCGGGCGACGGTCATACCGTCTGGCTGCCGGTTCCGGATGATCTGGAACTGAAATATGCGTTATTAATGCGCAATTTTACCGGTCAGACCACACGTAATCCGCACGATAAGTAATTCACTGCTGTTATTTTTTACCAGCAGAAGAATCTTAGAATCGGATCACATACCGCTGCGTTCAATATGGGTATTATCCTTTTCGCTGAAAAACATAACCCATAAATGCTAGCTGTACCAGGAACCACCTCCTTAGCCTGCGTAATCTCCCTTACGCAGGCTGATTTTTTTTATCCCTCTCCTTTTCATCCGCAGGCGCACTTCTCCGTCGTGAGATACACTTTCCCCATAAGTATTCTGATAAGGCAGAAAGGATGAGCAATTTTCCAACCAGTTTATTGATCCTTAACGGGAAAAGCGCAGGTGATGATCTGCTGCGTGAGGCCATCACGCTGCTTCGTAACGAAGGTATGGACATCCAGGTTCGGGTGACCTGGGAAAAGGGGGATGCGGAGCGCTATGTCGATGAGGCCATACAGCTCGGCGTTGAGACCGTTATCGCCGGTGGCGGCGATGGCACCATCAATGAAGTGGCGACGGCGCTGGTACGCAACCGCAGTGAGCGTGTCCCGGCGCTGGGCATTTTACCTCTGGGTACCGCTAATGATTTTGCCACCAGCACGGCGATACCGGAATCGCTGGATAAAGCCCTTCAACTGGCTATTGTTGGCAAAGCGGTGCCGGTGGATATCGCCGAGGTCAACGGTAATACCTGCTTTATTAATATGGCAACGGGCGGTTTTGGCACGCGTATCACCACCGAAACGCCGGAGAAACTCAAAGCCGCGCTCGGTGGCGTCTCCTACATTCTGCACGGCCTGATGCGCATGGATACGGTCAAACCGGACCGCTGCGAAATCAAAGGCGAGAATTTTCACTGGCAGGGCGATGCGCTGGTCATCGGCATCGGTAACGGGCGCCAGGCCGGTGGCGGTCAGCAGCTTTGCCCGCAGGCGTTGATCAACGATGGGCTGCTGGAGCTGCGTATTTTTACCGGCGACGAAATCCTGCCCGCGCTGTTCACCACCCTCACCCAACCGGACGATAACCCGCATGTCGTTGACGGAAAATCATCCTGGTTTGAAATTAGCGCGCCTCATGACATTACCTTCAACCTGGATGGCGAACCGTTAAAAGGGCAGAACTTCAGTATTAAGATCCTGCCCAATGCCCTGAATTGCCGTCTTCCTCCGGATTGCCCGCTGCTGCGCTAGGACGAGGTCATGCATTCCCTCTCCGTGGCCAGAGAGGGAATGCCGCTGTCAGGCAATGGTGACTTTGTTATTCAGATACACATCCTGCACGGCGTTAATTAATTTCACGCCATCGGCCATGGATTTCTTAAAGGCTTTACGCCCCAGAATTAGCCCCATTCCGCCCGCACGCTTATTGATAACGGCGGTACGCACGGCGTCGCTCAGGTCATTTTCCCCACCCGCAGCGCCACCGGAGTTAATCAACCCCGCGCGGCCCATGTAGCAGTTAGCCAGCTGGTAGCGCACCAGATCGATAGGATTGTCGCTGGTCAGTTTGCTGTAGACCTTCTCATCGGTATAACCGAAGTTTACTGCATTATAGCCGCCGTTATTTTCCGCCATTTTCTGCTTCACAATGTCCGCACCTATGGTGGCAGCAATGTGGTTGGCTTGCCCGGTCAGATCCGCCGAGACGTGGTAATCGACGCCGTCTTTTTTAAACGCCGAATTGCGCAGATAGGCCCACAACACGGTGACCAGGCCCAGCTCATGCGCGCGTTCGAAGGCTGCGGAGATCTCTTCAATCTGGCGACGCGACTGTTCAGAGCCGAAGTAGATGGTCGCGCCAACGGCAACCGCGCCCATATTAAACGCCTGGTCTACGCTGGCGTACAGCGTCTGGTCATATTCGGTGGGGTAACTCAGGGTTTCGTTGTGGTTCAGTTTGACGAGGAACGGGATACGGTGCGCATAGCGGCGTGAGACCGACGCCAGCACCCCATAAGTCGATGCCACGCAGTTACAGCCCGCCTCGATGGCCAGCTCCACAATGTTCTTCGGATCAAAGTAGAGCGGATTGGCGGCGAACGATGCCCCGGCCGAGTGCTCAATACCCTGGTCCACGGGAAGAATAGAAAGATAGCCCGTTTTGGCGAGCCGCCCGGTGTTATACAGCGTCTGCATGTTACGCAGCACCGCTGGCGGGCGATTGTTATCCATCATCACCCGGGTCACGTAATCCTCACCCGGTAGATAGAGCTGGTCCGCCGCAATGGTGGTGCAACGGTGTTTTAAAAGCGTGTCGGCGTCTTTGCCAAGCAACTGCGCAATATCAGTCATCTTTATACTCCCGTAAGCTTCGCACAACGGCGAAGGTGGTTGTCCTGACCCGATAAATGGGCAGATTAAGCCTGGTACTCATGGTCAGATTTCGCCACCGCCGCCGCTTTTTTCAGCATTTTCTGCTGGCACGTTTCGGGTTGTCGGTTACGTCATCACATTTGCGTACAAAATAATCTGCTCCGCTCATTTGTTCCTCTTGCAGGTAAGGCGGGCAATACGCTATTTTCACCGCAAATAATATCCACCTCTGTCGTAGCTACACCCTTATTTTGCTGAGTCAGCAAAATAAGATATTCCACACGGAGGTGGAGATGAAAGCGGTTCCGGCATTCATTCTGAGTGGGTTTTTACTCATATGTTCATGGCCTTTACAGGCCGGTATTCAGCTCAACGGCACCCGTATCATTTACCCCGAAGGCAGGCGTGAAGTGACGCTCGGCCTCACCAATCATGCCGACACGCCGCTACTGCTCCAGACATGGATTGATGCGGGTGATGATCACCCGCACGACACGGTGCCCTTTGTTGTCACTCCGCCCATCTTTCGCCTCGACCCGGATAAAGGCCATTCGCTGCGTATTCTTTACACCGGCGGCGCACTGCCTGCGGATCGTGAATCCGTGTTCTGGCTCAATGTGCTGGAGCTGCAGCCCAAACCTGCTCATCGGGCAGACCGCAATAACATAAAGGTCTCCATCCGCACCCGCCTGAAGCTCTTCTTTCGCCCGACGGGGTTACCCGGTTCCCCCAAAGAGGCGGTAGCGCAACTGCGCTGGCGACTCGTACAGGAAGGGAAAAGTTATGCCGCCGCGTGTGAAAACCCGACGCCATGGAACGTGTCGTTTAATCATATCGGCCTGAAAAGTGTGTCACTGCGTGATGAAGAGAAACAAAACGGCATGTGCCCGGCAAAGGGAACCGCCGTATTTCCACTGACAGGAACAGCGGAGGAAACCGGGAAACTGACGCTGATTACGATTGATGATTTTGGCGGCTATCACGACAGCGAAGCGGCACTCAGCCGCTGAAATTTACAGGGAGTGTAAAAATGAAAAAAGCTATATGGGTAATAAAATTGGCTGGGTTCGGTTTATTGATATCAGGTGGGCAATCCTGGGCAGGGTGTACGCTAAAATCATCAATCACCCAAACCGGAAATTTCCCCACCTCATTTACGCTATCAACGTCGCAAGCGGTCGGAACACCCATTGGCAGCGAGATAACGGTACCTGCCAGTAGTAGTGGGAGTATTACTTGTTCGGGAGGTACAACCTACGCGCTATTGCGACTTAACCCGGACTGGAGCGCGTCGAGCATTGCGAATGTCTATAACACCAGCATACCGGGTATTGGGGTGAAGGTCAGGGATGATTTTACGACTCCAGTACTCACCGCGTTAACAACTAATGTACAAAAATGGTATTCCCCAGGTACCAACTATAATGGCGGGGCATGGTTGACTAACGTTAAGGTCCAGTTTTATGTCACTGGAACTGTCGTATCAGGTGAATATCCTGCTGAGACCATTGTCGAAGCGTGGATGAACAATGTTATCAGCACCACTGGGGGCGCTAACTACGTTACCCTGAAATTACCTGCGATTACCGTAAAAGCTCTGACCTGCGAAACCCCCAACGTTTCCGTCAATCTCGATAAACATCTCAGTTCCGAATTCTCCGGCATCAATTCTAAAAGCACAGCGAAAGCGTTTAATTTCGAAATTAAAAAATGCGACCCTGGTATGAACTCGGTGAATTACACCTTTAAACCCGCGGCTGGCGTCACCTTAAAACAGGCGGGCACCAGCAATCAGTACATCACCCTCGATGGCAGTTCTACCGCAACCGGCGTCGGGATTCAGGTACTGTACGAAAATGACACCCTCGTTCCCTTCAACAGTAAAATTAAGTATACCGGTTACAACAAAACCACCGGTGGCAGCTATACCATTCCCATGAAAGCCCGTTACATCCAGACCGCCAGCACTATCACCGGCGGCACCGCCAATTCTGCCGTGGAATTTACGATGTCCTATGAGTGATGCTGCCAGCGAATCGGGACCAAACTGATTATTAGCGCATGATCCCTATTTTTATAACATCGACAGGTTCCAGCCATATGTCGATAAAACTTATTTTTTTAAACATAAAAACGTGACATGTTTATGGCTTAAACCTATTATGTCCTTATGTCGATAAAAACGGTTTTTATAAACATATGAACTGGAATCCAGAAACGCCTTACAACACGTTGCCGATTCTACCGCCTGAACTGGAACGCGTTGAAACACGCAACGTCCTCAAGGCGTGCATCAGTGCGCGTGCAGCAATCGCAGAGTTGAAAACTGCGGGTAAATTGATTCCCGACCAGGCTTTGCTGATCAACATTCTTCCGATGCTGGAAGCCAAAGACTCGTCGCGAATTGAAAACATCGTAACGACCAGTGACCATCTCTTTCAGTATGCAGACCGCTCAGATGGCGCGGACCCGGCAACTAAAGAAGCATTGCGTTACCGAACTGCGCTTTATGATGGTTATATCCACCTTGAAGACTATCCGCTCTGTACAAACACTGCGATCGCTATTTGCACCAAACTACGCGCTGTGCAAACTGATATCAGAAAAACGCCGGGCACGGTTCTGCGCGATCAGAATAATAATGTGGTATACACGCCGCCAGTGGGTGAAGACATTATTCGTAACTTACTGGCAAACTGGGAGCGTTTTATACACGCTGATGATGATCTTGATCCGCTGGTTAAAATGGCGATTGCGCACTATCAGTTTGAATGCATTCACCCCTTTTCGGACGGGAATGGAAGAACGGGTCGTATCCTGAATATTTTGTATCTTATTCAGAGTGAATTGCTGTCGCTACCTATCTTGTACCTGTCCCGCTTTATCCTCGAAAGACGTAATGATTACTACACGCTCCTGCGCCGGGTGACAGAAGAAGGCGACTGGGAAGCGTGGATATTGTTTATGCTCGAAGCAGTAGAAAGCACATCCCGATGGACGACTGATAAAATTACAGTGATCAGGGCATTGATGGCAGAAACCACTGAATATGTACGGGAGAAGCTGCCGAAAATTTATACTCATGAACTTATCCAGGCAATTTTTGCGCAACCTTATTGCCGGATCGATAACCTTGTCGAACGTGCGGTGGCCAAACGCCAGACGGCATCCGTCTATCTGAAACAGCTAGTCAACATTGGTGTACTGGAGGAGATGTCAGTGGGCCGTGAAAAACTGTATATCAATACCAGGTTACTGCGTGAGTTGAGTCAATAATATAACGGAACGCATGACATATTTATGAAGAGGAGGTATATGCCTCCAGAAGAACACTGAGTTTTAACCATGCGTTTTTATTCTCCCATCAGTTGATACACATTTCCCTACAAAAAAGTGAAATCCAGGAATCCTGCGCTGTTGCAGAGCGTACGGGCAATACGCTATTTTCACCGCAAATAATATCCACCTCCGCGGTAGCTACACCCTTATTTTGCTGAGTCAGCGAAATAACGGTGTTCCACACGGAGGTGGAGATGAAAGCGGTTCCGGCATTCATTCTGAGTGGGTTTTTACTCATATGTTCATGGCCTTTACAGGCCGGTATTCAGCTCAACGGCACCCGTATCATTTACCCCGAAGGCAGGCGTGAAGTAACGCTCGGCCTCACCAATCATGCCGACACGCCGCGACTGCTCCAGACGTGGATTGATGCGGGTGATGACCACCCACACGACACGGTGCCCTTTGTTGTCACTCCGCCCATCTTTCGCCTGGACCCGGATAAAGGCCATTCGCTGCGTATTCTCTACACCGGCGGCGCACTGCCTGCGGATCGTGAATCCGTGTTCTGGCTCAATGTGCTGGAGCTGCAGCCCAAACCTGCTCATCGGGCAGACCGCAATAACATAAAGGTCTCCATCCGCACCCGCCTGAAGCTCTTCTTTCGCCCGACGGGGTTACCCGGTTCCCCCAAAGAGGCGGTAGCGCAACTGCGCTGGCGACTCGTACAGGAAGGGAAAAGTTATGCCGTGGCCTGTGAAAACCCGACGCCATGGAACGTGTCGTTTAATCATATCGGCCTGAAAAGTGTGTCACTGCGTGATGAAGAGAAACAAAACGGCATGTGCCCGGCAAAGGGAACCGCCGTATTTTCACTGACAGGGACGCCGCATAACACCGGGAAACTGACGCTGATTACGATTGATGATTTTGGTGGCTATCACGACAGCGAAGCGGAATTCAGCCGCTGAAATTTACAGGGAAGAAGAAAATGAAAAAAAGAGTATCAGTGGTAATACTTGCCGGGTTCGTGGGTATATTAGCTCTCAGTAGAGAATGTATTGCAGGATGTACTGTTCAATCACCTGTCACCCAGATTGGGAACTTCCCCACATCCTTTACAATTTCATCCTCACAAGCAATCGGTACAACAGTCGGTAGTGAAATAACAGTTCAGGATAGCGTTGCAGCTTATGTCACCTGTACGGGGGGCGCGGTATACACAATATTAAGACTTAACCCTTCATGGAGTGCGTCGGGCATTGCTAATGTTTTTAACACCAGCATCCCCGGTATCGGAGTTAAAGTCAGGGAGGAATCTGGATATGGAGTGCTTGCAGCACTAACTCCCGTCTTGCAGAAATGGTACGCAACATCTGATAATTATACTGGTAACGCTCTTTTAACTGGGATTAAGGTCCAGTTTTATGTAACCGGCTCTCTTGAATCAGGTGAGTATCCCGCTGAAACCATCGTCGAAGCCTGGATGAACAATACCATCAGTACATCCGGAGGCGCTAACTATGTGACTCTGAAATTACCCCCCATCACCGTCAAAAAACTCACCTGCGAAACCCCTAATATCTCCGTTGATCTCGATAAACACATGAGTTCCGAATTCTCCGGCATCAATTCTAAAAGCACAGCGAAAGCGTTTAATTTCGAAATTAAAAAATGCGACCCTGGTATGAACTCGGTGAATTACACCTTTAAACCCGCAGCAGGCGTCACCTTAAAACAGGCGGGCACCAGCAATCAGTACATCACTCTCGATGGCAGTTCTACCGCAACCGGCGTCGGGATTCAGGTACTGTACGAAAATGACACCCTTGTTCCCTTCAACAGTAAAATTAAGTATACCGGTTACAACAAAACCACCGGCGGCAGTTACACCATCCCTATGAAGGCACGCTATATCCAGACCGCCAGCACTATCACCGGCGGCACCGCCAATTCTGCCGTGGAATTTACGATGTCCTATGAGTGACCCCTTCCAACCTGCACTCCAACACTTTCCCGCAAGGCAGATTGGCCTTGCGTTATCGAGGGTGGTTTCACTTATCACAGAGTGAGCTGTGACGGCCGACGTGTTCATCAGTAAGTACCCGGTCCTTCCAGTACCAAAACAGCATTCTGCGTATTAACCCTTGGGATCAGGATATGCAGGGTGCTAAGTTAGTTTTATAACTGGCTACTTTGTGAGAAAGAGATGGTCTTACAGCAAGCACCTCAACTTGAGACAGAACGTTTAGTGTTAAAACATTTTACGCTGGATGATTTTTCTGAATTAAAGGCATGTTGGGCCGATCCAGAAATGATAAAAATAAATCGCGGAGAGCTTCCAACATCAGAAGTAATTTGGGCGCGTTTATTGCGCTATATCGGACACTGGCAAGCATTAGGTTATGGATATTGGGCTGTCTTTGAAAAAGCGACGCATCGTTATATCGGTGCTTTTGGCTTTCAGGATGCCCATCGCGATTGTACCCCCGCTTTACCCTGGCCGGAGGCAGGCTGGACACTCACTGCAGACGCGCGTGGTAAGGGTTATGCAAAAGAAGCGCTGGGGGCAATTTTATCGTGGGCTGACAAGAATTTCACTTCGCCATTATGCTGCATTATCGCTGAAGACAACCAGCGTTCTTATTATCTGGCAGAACAATTCAACTTTCATTTTCAGGATTATATTTCCTTGCGCGGTAAACAAGTACGCCTGCTCATAAGGCCTCGGGTTTAGATTCGCGTCAATAATCATTCAGTCTGGTTGCTGTTGAGTGCAATGATTTCCTGGATGTCGAAGAGGTACGCGGCATCCAGACCACCACTGCCCTCTCCCACCAGGGCTGAGGAATCCCCAGTAATCTTACGTTTTGCAGCGATAACACTGCACCATGAGAATCCCCCTCACCCTAACCCTCTCCCCGGTGGGGCGAGGGGACCGATCGTGCTCGTATTATTTTGCGGGGATCCCTTAGCCCACCAGGGAGAGGGGCAAAATCGCCTTACCACCATTGATGAAAATGGTGCACCGGGCCAATGCCGTGCCCGACTTCCAGACTGTCCGCCTTTGCGAGCGCGGCGCTGAGCCAGGTTTTTGCCGCCTCCACCGTCGCATTCCAGTCCTGATGACGCGGGCGCAGTGCCGCCAGCGCGGCCGACAGCGTGCAGCCGGTGCCGTGAGTGTTTTTGGTCAACACACGAGGCGCGGTGAAACGGGTTGCCCCTTCGCAGGTAAAGAGCCAGTCCGGGCTTTCGGCGTCATCAAGATGACCGCCTTTAATGAGCACCGCCTCGCAGCCCAGCGCCAGTAATGCCCTGCCCTGTTCATGCATCTCGCGCTCATCGCGCGCGTGGGAGGCGCCCAGCAACGCAGCGGCTTCCGGCAGATTGGGCGTTATTAAGGAAACCTGCGGTAACAGGTGTTCCCTTAATGCCGCCACCGCTGACGGTGACAAGAGCGGATCGCCGCTTTTCGCCAGCATCACGGTATCCAGCACCACGTTTTGTACCTGATAGCGCCGCAAGCGCTCTGCCACCGCTTCAACAATATCGGTTTCTGCCAGCATGCCGATTTTGGTGGTATCGATGCGCACATCGCTGAATACCGAGTCCAGTTGCGCGGCGACGAAATCCGGCTCAATGCGATACACCGACTGCACACCCCGTGTGTTTTGCGCCACCAGCGCGGTGATAACCGAACAACCGTAGGCTTCGAGGGCTGAGAAGGTTTTAAGATCCGCCTGAATCCCGGCGCCACCGCTGGGATCGGTGCCGGCAATGGTCAGCGCATTAATCCGTTTCATACCAGCGCCTCCCCGCTAAGCGTATAGAGTGCATCAAGAAACGCAGGTACGAAGCTACCTGGCCCACTGCAGTGCGCCATTGCCCGACTCCCCGCCTGCGCCACAAAGGCACAGCCTGCCGCCACGTTATCAAGCCGGTCTCCTGGCAGCGCGCAACAGGCGGCCACCACCGCCGACAGTGCACACCCGGTACCGACCACTCGGGTCATCAACGGGTCGCCACCGGTCACCATCCGGGTACGCAGCCCATCGGTGATGTAATCAACCTCGCCCGTGACGGCCACCACTGCACCGGTCTGCCGGGCCAGGGCCTGGGCAGCAGGCAAAGCCGCACTGGCGGTGTCTGTTGTATCCACCCCACGCCCACCGGCACTCATGCCCGCCAGGGCGAGAATTTCCGAGGCGTTACCGCGGATCGCCGCAGGTTGCAGTGCCAGTATGTCGCGGCAGAATTGAGAACGGAATGTCAATGCGCCAACGGCAACCGGGTCCAGCGTCCAGGGGGTACCGGCTTCACGCGCGCCGTGAATCGCTGCCTGCATCGCCTGCGCGCGTTCATGAGTGAGCGTACCAACATTAATCAGTAAGGCATCGGCTATCGTAGAAAACTGCTGGGCCTCTTCCCGCTCAATCACCATCGCAGGCGACGCATCCAACGCCAGCAGCACGTTAGCGGTAAAGGTCTGCACAACGTCGTTCGTCATACAGTGAACGAGGGGAGAACGGGTTCGAAACTGGTGAAGGATTTGCGCCACGTGGGCGCGGTCAAGCAGGTCAGGTTGCATGGTTCGCTCCTGCCAGGCTGAAAGAAGGGATGCCTGGCGGGCATCTGACTTCCCTACGCTGGCATTATCCAGATCAGGTGGTACGGGTATTTCTCAGCCTTCACAAAGAAGGGCACCCCGAGTCAAATTACTGAAGCTTCAGTAAGACAGGCAGCGTAGAGGAAGCGCCTGACTAAAGCAAGCCGCAAAGCCGCGTGGGTGCATCACTGACTGCTCAGTTCCGCGTCAGCCGGACATTGAACATCTATCGGGAGTAAAACGCTGCTGAAAACCTTCTCAGGCTAATGGAAGAGAACGATGGGGCATGGGTGATGGGGACGAATGAAAATATCGGACGCCAGATAATGCCTGCCACTCTCTGGCGTGATGGTGCTATTGCGGATCAATTAAATCGACTAATTTCATTACGACTTCAGCAATCAGCGCGTCATCGGCCTTACAATAAAACGTCGCGCCGCGTTGAATGAGATCAACCGCTTTTAACTGGTGGCAAAGCACCACTCCGCGCAAAATGCCTTTTTCAGTATCTTGCGCAGTAATGCTGACAGTTACCCCAACCGAGCGTGCAGCATTCGCGACCGTCGAGACAGGACAGCACATCGCGACTTTTAATGCCTGATTCAGCTTGCGATCGGTGATAACAATACAGTAATGCGGGCCACTAAGTTCATGTCCTTTGACGGGGTCCGGATTAAAATGCCAAATTTCCCCGCGATGTGGCGTCCGTGCTTTTACCATACTTCGTTCCCTTTTTTGTCGTCATCCCATCCTTCAACTGATTGATTAAGTTCCTCAATTTCCGCCGAATCAATCTGACTCAACAGCTGCGCCACGGTATGTCTTCCCCGGGGCCTGGGTTTGGTGGGGGTAAAACTGATCGTTTCACCCTTTTTCTCAACCGCAAGTTCAGCACCGATAGACCAGCCAAGGCCATTTACCAGCTCACGGGGTATTGTCACAATCATCGCCCCCCCCTGCTGCCTCAGTTTTACTGTCTGCATCAATCTCTCCTGAAGTGCTACTTTATTGCACACAATATAGCACAAAGTAGCACTTCAGGAATGGGACAGTAGGCCTTTTCCCGGCCCGATAAGCCAGCACCACCCGGCAAAGGAAAAGGAGAAACTACTTCATCAACTGATGGGCAATCGCCTGTAGCTGTTCAGCGATAGCCTGCAGGTTGGTCTCTTTGCTCTGCAATGGGCCGGTGGAATGGCGCACAATCAGCCGCGCCGGCAGCACCGATGAGGTACGCGTCGGGTCGTTATGGCCGCTGTCGAGCAGCCGACGGACCGCTTCTTTACCCTGCAAATCAAGATCCAGCGACACGGTGGTCAATGCCGGATGGAAGAACGAGCTTTCGTAGGTGTCATCGTAGCCCACCACCGACTTTTCGCCGGGAATGGCAATATGGTGCTGATGAAATGCACTCAGCACGCCGAGTGCCATCTGGTCGTTCCCCACCAGCACGGCGGTAAAGTTCGGCGTCTCACGCAGCATCTTCAGCGCCCCCGCGTAGCCGCTTTGCGCATCCCAGTTTCCGTGGAAGACCATCGCCGGTTTCAGACCGTAACCATTAAGCGTCTCCACCCAGCTTTTCAGGCGCAGGTTGGCAGAAACGGAGTCTTCCGGCCCGGCCAGCAGCGTGATCTCACGGTGCCCCTGATCGTAGAGGTGTTTGACGCTGGCACGGGTGCCATCCGCCGGGTTAAACGAAACGTTAAACACGGAGCTATAGGGGTCAACGTCCAGAAACAGGCAGACGATATCATCGTTGTCAGAGGCGATTTTCTGCGCCCTGTCAGTCTCCAGGGGCACGTTGATGATCATCTTGTCGACTAACTGAGATTTGAGCTCATTGATCGCAGCCTGAATATCATGATTGACGTTCTCATCAATCATGGAAATCAGTACCTGATAGCCATCCAGATTAGCATAGCGTTTTACCGATGCTGCCACCTGAGACGGCGCATGTAACGCCAGGGATGTGGTCACTAATCCAATGGTCTGACTTTGCTTGCCAACCAGCTGTTGAGCCAGGCGATTAGGCACATAGCGTAGCAGCTCAATGGACTTCTCTACCTTGAGACGTGTGGCTTCGGATACATTGGCAGATTTATTGAGTACCCTGGACACGGTCTGATAGGAGACACCCGCATGACGGGCAACGTCTTCTAATGTCGCGCTTTTAGACTTCATGGTCCGGTTCCTTATGTTGTTATGCGTCAATTGTAACAGGGGCCATTTAAAAAAACGCTCACTCTGCTTTTCCGCAGCTAAAAACCTGCAATTAAGTATCACGCTCACATTACAGGACTTCGTGAAGACATTCTCTTTTCGTAACAAAAAAGGCTGATTTATTTGCAGTTAATCACACAATTGCGATTGTTAGTTTGCCTGTTTTTACAATTAGGCATTTTATGACAGCGTTTATGTGAACGTAATACAAAACTATAAGAGGAATGATATGAACACTACGCTACGCACAGTTGCCATTGCGTTAGCCGCTGCGCTGACTTCACCTTCATTACTGGCCGCGTCTTCTGTCCCTATCGACTTTCATGGCTACCTGCGCTCCGGCGTGGGCGTCTCCGGCGACGGTGGGATGCAGGAGTGGCAGAAAAACAAACTGGGTCGTCTGGGTAACGAAGCGGATACCTACGGCGAACTGGAGTTAGGCTCCGAAGTCTACAAAAAAGACGAAGTGAGCTTTTATCTGGATACGATGGTCAGCATGGTCTCCGATGGCTCCAACGACAGCGAGACCACCTTTGGCGATGACGCTGAATTTGGCCTGCGCCAGTTAAACCTGCAGATCAAGGGGCTGATCCCGGGGGATCCGAATGCGGTGATTTGGGGCGGTAAACGCTACTACCAGCGCCATGACCTGCACATCATCGATACCAAATACTGGAACATCTCAGGGTCAGGCGCCGGTATTGAAAACTTCAGCGTCGGGCCTGGCGCCGTCTCTGTTGCCTGGATTCGCGGCGATGCCAATGATGTCGACTATCGCGTCGATGGCGATAACGATGTGAACATCAACTATATCGACCTGCGCTATGCGGGCTGGAAACCGTGGTCCGGCGCATGGACTGAGTTTGGTGTGGACTACGCCATGCCGAACCCAACCGACAAACAGAAAGACTACGGCGGCCTCTACGAAGCAGATAACGGCGTGATGGTAACCGGTGAAATCAGCCAGGACATGCTGGGCGGGTACAACAAACTGGTCCTGCAATACGCCAACAAAGGTCTGGCACAGAACATGGTGTCGCAGGGCGGCGGCTGGTATGACATGTGGCATTACGTGAATGATGCCTCCGGCTATCGTGTCATCAACACCGGGCTTATCCCGATTACCGATAAGTTCTCCTTTAACCATGTGTTGACCTACGGCGCGGCGGACGACATCACTGATTACACCGATAAATCACGTCTGGTCTCGCTGGTCGGCCGTGCGCAGTATCAGTTTACCGATTACGTGCGTCTGATTGGCGAGGTGGGTGGTTTCTACCAGAAAGACACTTATAACAACGGCACCCATTACAAACAGAGCGGTGAGAAATATACCGTTGCGCTGGGGCTGGCAGATGGCCGTGATTTTATGTCGCGTCCTGAATTACGTGTCTTTGCTTCTTATCTGAATGATTCAGAAAACGGTAAATCATTTGATGACCATACCGCTAATAATACCTGGAACTTTGGTGTGCAGGTAGAAGCCTGGTGGTAATACCCGTTATACGGTAAGTAGTACATGCGTTAACATCGTTATTTATCTCCGAGACCTGGCAGTTTATTAGCGGGTAGTGACCTTTATTGCCATTGCTTTTCTGTTTAACTCTTTGGGATACCCTCACGGGTATCCCTTTTTTTATTTTATAATTTAATTAACGGCGCGCAGAAAAATGCTCATCCAGTAATTTACGCAGTGCGTCAGACTGTTTCCCAAATATTGCATGAACCTGTTGACCGAGAATAATAACCCCCAGCGCCCCTTCCTGTTGCAGCGCCTGAGAATCCACGATGGCAAGGTCATTGACCGTCACGCGTAGCCGGGTAATACAGGCATCCACATGGCTGATATTCTCTTCGCCGCCAAATGCCGAAATCAGACGCTGTATAGTCGCCGCATCACCCTCGCTAAGCGGTACGCTGGATTGCGGCTGAGAGAAATAGTGCAAAAAGGATTTAAGGCTCACCATAGTCGTTGTCTCCTGAGAATAGACAGATACAAAAACGCCTGCTCAGGTGAGCAGGCGTGGAAGGAACGCTTACGCTTTTCGGCGGAGGATGCGGCAGTCGAACGCAGAGAGGCTGAGGGGTGCGGCAACCGGTGCCGAAGAGAGGCAGTCGGTATAGCCCTGCGGCAAGGTCACCGTCTGCGGCTGGCGGGAATAGTTCTGAATGAAGACAAAGGTGGATTCACCATCGGTCCGTGCCGTTGCAACCACACCCGGCGGGAAGTCCGCCTCGACGGCGCGCGGCAGTGCCAGCTCATCAATAATATGCGCGAAGAAATCACGCTGGAACGCGAGATCGTTGCGCGACGCCACATGCCAGGCCTTGCCTTTTCCAAACACGTTTACCGTCACTGCCGGGCGACCCGCGTAGAAATCATCACGGTAAGTCGCCAGGGTGGTCGCACTTTCCGTGTGGATGAGTTCACAGAGGTGACGTACCTGATACGGTCCCTGAAGCCCAGATTCATTACCGGCCAGACCCTGCACCAGATTACTTTCACCGTCGGCAAGACAATCAATCTCCTCCGCCCAGATGCCGAGCAGGTTGCGCAGCGGACCGGGGAAGCCACCGGTGAAGCACAGATCGGTCTCGTTGACGATGCCGCTCCAGTACGTGGTCACCAGATGACCACCGCTTTCGACAAAGGCTTCCGCCCGCGGCGCGAAGCCCTCACGCACCATGTACAGCATCGGCGCAATCACCAACGCGTAGCGACTTAAATCGCCATCCGCATCGATAATATCGACAGCAATGCCCTTCTCCCAGAAGGCCCGGTAGTGTTCATTAACCGTTTTCTCGTATTCCATCCCTACGTTGCGCGGCCCTTGCGCATCATCCAGCGCCCAGCGGTTCTGCTGGTCAAAGATGATGGCCACACGCGCCTCGGTGCGACAACCCATGACGCCCGGTAAGCGGCTGAGGATATCGCCCAGCGCGGTGACTTCGCGGCCAACGCGCGTATCCAGATGCCCGACGTGGTCGATAATTGCACCGTGGAATTTCTCTACCGAACCCCGGCTTTTGCGCCACTGGAAGTACTGCACCGAATCCGCACCGTGCGCCACCGCCTGCAGGGAAGAGAGAATATGCATCCCCGGTTTTTTCAGTTTGCTGGTGGGCTGCCAGTTGGTGACGCTGGGCGAGGACTCCATCAGCACGAACGGCTTGCCCCCTTTCAGGGTACGCATCATGTCGTGGTACATCGCGGTGTAGCAGGCAAGCGTGGAATCATCCTTCTCACGATGCCACATCGGGTAGCTGTCCCAGGAGATGAAATCCAGCGGTTCAGCCAGCTGCCAGTAGTCGTAATCGTAGAAATACTCCATGAAGTTGGTGGTCACCGGCAGCGACGCATTCGCCGCTTTGAGTGGCGCGATTTCATGGCGGCAGAAGTCCGTGACCTGCGAGCTATTAAAGCGACGCCAGTCCAGATTCAGCCCATGAATAGAGACTTCCCCCTGCGGCGACGGAGACTGAATTTGCGACCAGTCGCTGTAGGTATGGCTCCAGAAATCGCTCCACCAGGCATGGTTTAATGCCTCCAGGGTCTCATAGCGCGCTTTCACCCAGTCGCGGAATTTCTCCTGACACAGGTCACAGTGGCATTCGCCGCCGTACTCGTTGGACAGATGCCAGCCCAGTACCGCAGGATGCTGGCTGTAGCGCTCGGCCAGCAGGCTGTTAATTTTCAATGTCTTTTCGCGATACACCGGCGAAGTCATGCAGTGGTTGTGACGCCCGCCGTGCAACGCAGGCACACGGTCACGCCCGACCCTTAAGACTTGCGGATATTTTTGCGACATCCAGGCTGGACGCGCCCCGCTTGGCGTCGCCAGAAAAACATGGATCCCCGCCGCATACAGTTTCTCCAGAATATTATCCAGCCAGCCAAAATTAAATACCCCTTCCTGCGGCTCCAGTTTCGACCAACTGAATATACCGACAGACATGACATTGCATTTTGCCTGTTTCATCATGGCAATATCTTTATCAATAATATCGGGGTAATTCTCCCACTGCTCCGGATTGTAGTCAGCGCCATGCAATAGCGTGGCGACCTTCGGACTCAAAGGCGCAAATTTATTCATATTAAAAACCCTTCAAAATTGACAGCGTTTACCCTAAATAATTCGAGTTGCAGGACAAGGCACTTGTGCCTTGAACAGCGCTTGCGCTGGCCCCAAAGGGGCGAGGCCGTAGGCCGAGTAACGCGGCAACGCAGCGACAAATTCGTCAGGAACGAATTTGAACAGCCTAAGGCTGCCTTCGGTGAGGGACATGGATGTCCCTCATTAATCTCCAGGAGCTTACTCCAGTAAGTGACTGGGGTGAGCGAGGAAAGCCAACGCACATGCAACTTGAAGTATGACGGGTAAAATTAATTAAAGACTTTTACCGACGGCAGAACCTTCCCCTGGCAATCAAATAACGCCTGGTTTTCGCGGGCATTACCCTCTTTCCACTGGTCGTTGATATATTTCATTCCGGCCTGAGTTGCCCAGGTATTTCCGCCTACCGCAATCCACGTTGGCTCCCAATAAAATATTCCTTTACCGCGATGGTCCGGCACATTAATGACGGCCTGCATTAAATCGTGAATATAGTTATATTGCCCCTGCACGGTGCCAGGGTAGCCGCCGTCCTTCTCTTCCTTCGCCTGGAAGCTATTTTCAGCGTTATCGCAATTGTCCAGGGTGTATGCGTAAGCCGCTTCTACCACAATCACGTCTTTGTTATAGCGTTTGCTGATATCGTCCATGTTAGTTTTCAACGCGCTGATGGGCCCGTTCCAGTAGGTGTACATGGACAGCCCAATCACATCGAAGGGCACGTTGCGCTTGGTGATTTCATCAAACCACCAGCGGAAGGTATCGTTTTTCGTCCCTTCGGCCAGGTGCAGCATGATTTTGACCTGCTCACCGTTTTTCAGGTTCTCTTTAAGCCCGTCAATGGCGGCATTCAGCAAGCCGGCCAGACGGTCAAATTCACCGCCGCCCTGCCCCCAGCTTTTGCCTTCCGGCCACAGCATGCCGCCGTTAATTTCATTACCAATCTGCACCATATCCGGCAACACACCTTCCTGCTTAAAGCGGGCGATGGTGTCGCGGGTGTAATCATGGATTGTGGTTTTCAACTGCGGGTAATCCATTTTCTCCCAGGCTTTTGGCTTGTACTGTTTGCCCGGATCGGTCCAGAAGTCGCTGTAATGGAAGTCCAGCAGCAGCTTCATACCCTGCGCTTTGGCCCGTTTCGCAAGCTTAATGGTGCTGGCAAGATCGTTATCGCCGCCGCCATAAGCCTGGCCCTCGGCATCTTTCGGATCGACCCACAGGCGCAGGCGCACGTAGTTAACGCCGTTCTCTTTCAGAATGGCGATCGCATCCTGCTGCTGGTTCTTATCGTTAAAAAACTTCGCGCCGTGCTTTTCCGTGTCCAGCAGCGTCGAGATATCCGCGCCCTTAATAAAATCCGCGGGCATATCGGTAAACGGCCGCGTGGTGATAGCCTCGGCGGCGAACACACTGGCGGTAAAACTGCAGGAGAGGCAAACAGCAAGCAAAGCGGGTGCAAACCTTTTCATGTCATCATCCTTTGGTACTGCCGGAGGTCAGGCCGGAGACGAAGTATTTTTGTAATGCCAGGTAGAGGATAGCCACCGGCACGGCGATAAGAACCGCCCCCGCCGCATAGGTGGTGTAACTGGCGCCCATTTTTTGCGCCACCAGGTTGTAAAGCCCGATAGGCAGCGTGAATTTGTCCGGGGTACGCAAAATGGTGCTGGAGAGAATGAAATCCCCAAGCGGCCCGGTGAAGGAGAACAGTGCCACCACCGCCACAATTGGCTTGGAAAGCGGCATGATGATCTCAACGAAAATGCGGAAGTTGCTGGCGCCGTCCATGCGTGCCGACTCATCCAGATCTTTCGGAATGGCGTCGAGGTAGCCCTTCATCAGATAGGTGTTCATCGGGATCATCCCGGCGACGTAGATCAGCACCAGCGCCAGATGGCTGTTGATCAGCCCCAGCAGTTGCGACAGCACGAAAATGGCAATCAGCGCGGAGAACTGCGGGATCATTTGCAGCAGCAAAAACAGCATTAACCCGTTCTGCCGCCCCTTAAAACGAAAGCGGGAGAAGGCGTAGGCGGTAAAGCTGACGCTGATTAAGGTCAGCACCATGGTCAGGAAACTGATTTTCATCGAGTTCCAGTACCAGGTCAGGTAGTTCACCTGGCCGTTGAACAGGTCCGCATAGTGCTGGAAAGAGACGTTTTCCGGGATGATCGAGGTGCTGAGCAGACTGTTGCCTGCATTCAGCGACGCCCCGACCGTCCACACCAGCGGGTAGATGATAATCAGCGAAACCAGCCCGATAATCAGCCAGGAGAGGGAGAGACGAATCCACTTCTCGCGGCGAATGCTTTGTGATGTAGCCATTTTTCTTCCCTACGCCATGTCGTCGTTTTTAAAGGATTTGGTTGCGCGGAACTGCCACAACGCCAGGCCGACAACAAAAATCGACAGCAGAATAGTGATGGTCGCGGCGATCGCGTACTGCGATGAAGACATGGTCAGCTTGTAGATCCACGACACCAGAATGTCCGTTCCACCCGCGTTAGAGCCTGCCACCGCAGGGCCGCCGTTGTTAAACAGGTAGATAATGTTGAAGTTGTTAAAGTTGAAGGTGTACTGCGTGATGATGATCGGCGCAATTGAATACAACACCAGCGGCAGCGTAATGGTACGCAGCCGGGTCCAGGTACCCGCGCCATCCATTTTCGCCGCTTCATAGAGATCGTCAGGGATAGCCTGCAACACCCCGGTGGTCATAGCGAACACAAACGGGAAGCCAAGCCAGGTCTGCATCATGATCAGCGCCGTTTTGGTCCAGAACGGATCCGTCAGCCAGGCTTTCGGCCCGATACCAAAGAAGGCCAGAATGGCATTGTTGATCACGCCAAAAGTGTCGTTAAACATCCCGGCGAACACCAGAATGGTGACAAAGCCCGGTACCGCCCACGGCAGAATGAAAATGGTGCGCACCAGTGGCTTAAAGCGCAGATCCTTCTGGTTCACCAGGATAGCGAGCAGCACCCCCACCGTGCATTGCAGCGTGGTGGCGAGCAGCGTCCACACCACCGTCCATTGCAGCACGTCCAGGAAGGTTGAACGCCAGATGGACAACGTGAATATGTTGACGAAATTCTTCAGCCCCACCCAGTCCACCAGCTTCGCCGGCGGCGTGTGGTAGAGGTTGTAGTTGGTAAAGGCGATGGCAAAACCAAACAGAATCGGGAAGATCACCACAAACACCAGCAGAATAAAGCCTGGCGTGATCATCAAATAGGGGAAACCGTCGCTTAACAGCAACTGATATTGCTTACGCACGCTATTGAGCTGAAGGCCCTCGTCACGTTTTTTGCCGTTCACCCAGGCATCACGCAGCGAGAAGTAATACACCGTCACGCCAAAGGCGATAATCAGCACGCTGATTATCCCTTCTGCCAGCAAAAAGATAGAGTTATCGCGAGGCACCTCTTCGCCGAGGGTGTACAGGCCCCAAAGCCCTTCGCGCAAAAAATCATAAAAAATGCCCATAAAGCTGCTGAGCAAGACCAGGAAGATAAGGCCTTTTAACCACTGACGGTGATAAAACTGGCCAAAGCCCGGCACAATAGCCAGCAGCAGCCCACACCACGCATGCCGTCCGGCGCCACGCGCTTTCGCCAAATTTTCGCTGGGACTGATAATCACGTACGACTCCTTCTCAAAACGGGAGGCACTCCCTCCCGTTTAATACCGCTTTGTTTGTTCAATGCCCTAAATATTTCGCGTTGCAGGAAGATGGCAAGAGAGTGAACACCCGGGCGCGTACAAAAGTACGTAACCGGGATGAACGAACGCCGCCAGTGCCCCTGCAACGTGAAAGATGACGGGCATTTATTGGTTGCTGGCCTGCATGGCTTCCACTTGCATATGAATCTGTTTTGCCGCGCCATCCAGCGCCGCTTTAGGCTCTTGTTTGCCAGTCAGGCTCAGTTCGAGTGCGGCATTGGCCGGTCCCCAGACTTCGCCCATTTCCGGGATGCCCGGCATGGCGGTGGCACGCGCAGCCTGTACGGCAACCGCGCTGGCCTTCTCGTCGTTTTTAATCATCGGATCGTCAATCATCGCTTTCTGCGCCGGGATCTCACGGGTCGAGATGTAGCGAATTTTCACGTACTTAGGCTGGTTGATAAACTCGATGAATTTCTGCGCCATGGCTTTATCTTTGCTCCAGGTGGAGACCACATAGCCTTTTACGCCAAGGAAGGAGCTCATCGGTTTGCCGTCCGGCAGCGCAGGCAATGGCGCAACGCCGTAGTTAATGCCTGCTGCTTCATACGGCTGGAACGCCCACGGGCCGTTGATCACCGCCGCCGCTTTCTTCTCGGTAAAGAGAGAGTCAATGGCGTTCAGGCCGTTATCCCCCAAAATTCCCGACGGGAAGACACCTTCGGAATAGAATTTTTTCAGGAACGTCACGGCGGCCACCGCACCCGGCTGGCTCAGGCCAATGTCGGTTGGGTTGTAGCCGCCTTTGTCATTTTTACCGAACAGGTAGCCGCCCATCGGGCCAATCGCGCCCCAGCTGTAATAGATCTGGTCAAACTTCGCCAGCAGGCCGTACTTGTTTTCTGCACGCTGTGTTTTCGAGTAGTCGAGCCACGCCTGCAGGCTGTCGAGCGGTTTATCAATCAGGTCTTTGTTATAAATCAGCACCAGGGTTTCAACGGCTTTCGGTACGCCATATAACGCGTTATCCATGCGAAACGCATTGATCGAGGCTGGGGTGAAGGCGTCAACCTGTTCTTTGTCCAGATTCAGGGGGGTCAGTAACCCTTGCACAACGGCACCGCCCACCTGATCATTAGGAATCACCAACACATCAGGGCCAATGCCCGCCGGACCGTCGAGGCGTAATTTTTCCAGCTGCTGCGCGAAAGGCATCTCCTGCACGTTGACCTTCACGTCGTTCTCTTTTTCGAAGTCCTTGATGGCATCCTGAATACCCACGGATTTCTTGATGTCCTCCCAGACATTCAGTTGCGTGGTGGCATGTGCCTGAACGGTCAGGGACTGCCCCAAGGCCAGCGCAGAAAGGATCAGTACGGTAAGAGTGTTCTTTTTCATTATCAACCCCATGTCAAGGTATAACAATTTCATGGTTTTTATGGCGCGCCACCTGATGTCGTTACAGCAAAAGCACCTGATATTGCGTGAGTTAAAGCGTATTCCTACGCCTTATTGATTTTGGTATACGCTACACTTGAGGTCGCAATAAAACGAGAATTAACTGCCAGTTGTGTGACAAAGGCGACAAAATCGAAAATTCGATATAGGGCGCGTAAATGCTGGAAGTTATAGTCTGAGCATGAATTATCGCTGTTGTACGGCATTATCGATGGCTTGTTATACGTAAAACAAAACCACATTAAACAGCCAGATTCACAACAGCAACCAACAGCTACCAACTTCGGGGAAATTTGATGTCCAATATACGACTGAGGAATGTCACCAAGCGTTTTGGCGACACTGTCACACTGCGCAATGTGAATCTGGATATTGAAGACGGCGAATTTGCCGTATTTGTTGGCCCATCGGGTTGCGGTAAATCCACCCTGCTACGCATGATCGCCGGGTTAGAAGAGGTCAGCGACGGCGAAGTGCTGATTGGCGATGAGGTCATGAACGACGTTGCCCCGGCGCACCGCGGCGTGTCGATGGTGTTTCAGTCCTATGCACTCTATCCGCACATGACGGTAGCGGAAAACATGGGTTACGGATTGAAAGTGAACAAAGTGCCGAAAGACGAAATCCGCCGCCAGGTGGAAATGGTCGCCAAAACGCTGCAACTGGTGCATCTGCTGGACCGCAAACCGAAGCAGCTTTCCGGCGGCCAGCGCCAGCGCGTGGCGATTGGTCGCGCCATCGTACGCAACCCGCGGGTGTTTATGTTCGATGAACCGCTCTCCAACCTCGATGCCGAGCTGCGCGTCGACATGCGTCTGCATATCGCTCGCCTGCACCACGAACTGAAAACCACCATGGTGTATGTGACTCACGATCAGGTAGAAGCGATGACGCTGGCCGACAAAATCGTGGTGATGAACTACGGCAACATCGAGCAGATGGGCTCACCGATGTCCCTTTACTACAATCCGGTGAATAAGTTTGTCGCCGGGTTTATCGGTTCGCCAAAAATGAACTTCCTGCCTGCAACCGTCAGCCAGTGGCAGCCGGGCGAGCTGACCGTCACGCTGGCGCAGGGCAAGAGCCTGACGCTCGGCGTGACCACTTCCCCACTGGCACCGGGTGCTGGCATTACCCTCGGGATTCGCCCTGAGCATCTGGCAACCGACACCACGCGCGGCACCACGCTGGAGTTCCAGTGTGAGGTAGTGGAGCGCCTGGGGAACAATACGTATCTCTTTGGTCAGAGCTACGGCCATGACAACGTCAAAATCCTGCTGCCGGGTGATGTGCATTTCCGCCCGTGGCAGAAGATCACCCTCTCGTTTGAGAACAAGCACTGCATGGTGTTTGATGACCAGGATAAGCGGATTAGTGCGGATATTGATGTGCCGGATGTGCACTGAGGGGAAGGGTTCCGTTTACGTTGGGTAAAGGTTCGTATTAATCCTGTGGAGCCAGACCGTTCCCCTCACCCCTGCCCTCGCCCTTGAGGGCTGAGGGATCCCCACAACATAATACGAGCACGGACAGTCCCCTCTCCTCTTTGGGGAGAGGGTAAGGGTGAGGGGAAACATGCGGCGCTGAGGGTCATTCCGTTCACCTTATGTTCCTTGCTTTTCCATAACGCCAGAACCCGTGAACGTGCCAGGGTGGTTCACCGCCACCACCCTGGCGACCCGGGCTCCCGGCCAGGAAAATCGCCGCTGACGCGGTCAACTCAGCGTATTCCTTCAGGCTTATCGGGGACGGGCGAAGGTAACGTCCGTGTAAAGTCGCCCTCGCCGCGCATCCCTGCGCGTCGCCCCGGCCTTGCGGATACGCTGCGTCGATTTTCAGCCGGACCCAGTCATCGCGGTGACTGTTGTGTTCTCATGGCGCAGTGTTATCGCTGTAAAACATAATATTACTGGGGATTCCTCAGCCCCAAGGGGGCGAGGGAGAAAAGCGTGCCCGATGTTGCACATGTGCATGACTTTTGTGTAGGCCGGATAAGGCGACAGCCGCCATCCGGCAAATCGTTTTTTCAGCCACAAGTGGTCAGGTGTGGCGGGTCCGGCTGAAAATTGCTGACGTGTTTCCGCAAGGCCGGGGCGCTGCGCATGGATGCGCGGCGAGGGTGCGAGTTACAGGGATGTAACATCGCGCCCGACCCGGTAGCCTGGAGGAATAAGCGGAAGGCACCGCGAAGCGGCAATTTTCCTGGCCGGGAGCCAGGATTGTTAAGGAGGTGGCGGCGAGCCTCCTTAACACGTTCACATGTGGAGTAGCTCCAGAGAAGCAATAAACTTAGGGTGAACGGAACGATTCCACCGATACAACAGGAACTGTTGTTCAGAGTGAACGGAACGATTCCACCGAACCGAAATGAATCGCCCCCTCCCCCATTTTCACTCCTGGAAGATAAGTCCTACTCCCATTACCTCATTTTTCTCCCTCACTCCTTCGACTAGCCTTATGACATTCCCTCTTCACATGGAGTCTGTATGAAAGCTATCGCTATCACCCGTGCCACTCAGGGCACCAGCAACATTGATTCATTAACCGACATTGACCTGCCTACGCCTGTCGCCCAGGGTCATGACCTGCTGGTCGAAGTCAAAGCCATCTCCGTGAACCCAGTGGATACCAAAGTCCGTGCCGGTTTTAATGGCGATACGCCTCGCGTGCTGGGCTGGGACGCGGTAGGCGTTGTCGTCGCTACCGGTGATGCCGTCACCCTGTTTAAAACAGGCGATGAAATCTGGTACGCCGGAGCGCTGACGCGCCCGGGTAGCAACAGTGAATTCCAGTTGGTGGATGAGCGCATTGCAGCCCTGAAGCCGAGAACGCTGGATAACGCCTCCGCCGCGGCCCTGCCGTTAACGGCCATTACCGCATGGGAATTGCTCTTTGACCGCCTCGGGGTGCAGGAAGATGGCAATGAAGGCGACGCGCTGTTGATTGTCGGTGCCGCAGGTGGCGTAGGGTCGATTCTGACCCAACTGGCACGCAAGCTCACTAAGCTCACGGTCATTGGCACCGCATCACGCCCTGAAAGTCAGCAGTGGGTGAAAGCGCGTGGCGCGCATCATGTGATTGATCACTCGAAGCCCATTACCGAAGAGCTGGCGCGTATTGGTATCAAGCAGGTCAGCCATGTTGCCAGCCTCACCAACACCGACGATCACTATCAGCAACTGATTAACGCCCTACAGCCGCAGGGCAAACTGGCGCTAATCGACGACCCTGAAACGCTGGATGCACGCCCCTTAAAAGTGAAAAGTATCTCGCTGCATTGGGAGTTTATGTTTACCCGTTCCATGTTTGAGACCACCGACATCATTGAGCAGCACCGCCTGCTTACCCGCATCGCCGCACTTATTGATGAAGGTGCAGTGAAAACCACGCTGGGTGAGCATTTCGGCGAAATTAATGCCCGGAATCTGCGTCTAGCCCATCAGCGAATTGAAACACAACGCGCCGTTGGCAAAATTGTGCTCGAAGGTTTTACCTCTCGCTAAACCCTGCCAGGATTCTTCTTAAAAACGTGTTTCTCCTCAAGCGGATAGCAAATTACGCTCTCCGCTTATCCTGTTGTGCTTCGCTTTTGTTTACACTTTTTACCATTACCGTAACTTCATAACATTTTTGCCATTGCGGGCCGCTGGCGCTGCGTTAATCATGGCAGTTTACAAAATGAAAAAACCTCAGGAATCTGGAGAGATGATGGGTAAGACAAAAATTGTACTTCTGGGAATTCTGCTGGCCGCGGCGAGCAGTGCCTTTGCTGCTCCGCAAACCGCTGCGGGTACAACGGGAATCAAGTCTTATGAAATCCAGGCCTTTGTTGCCGATTTCACCAAATTCAACATCGGCGATACCGTGCCGGAAATGTATCGCACCGACGAATACGCCATTAAGCAGTACCAGTTACGTAACCTGCCTGCGCCGGATCCGGACACCCACTGGACATACATGGGCGGCTGCTATGTGCTTATCACCAATACAGACGGCAAGATCATCAAAGCCTATGATGGTGATATTTTCTACCACCGTTAAGGAAGGAAAATTTGCTGATAATTCGCCCCTGGCAAGAGAGTGACCGCCCTTTTCTGCGCACCCTGTTCCTGCATTCGCGGCGCGCCAACTGGACCTGGCTTGATGGCAGTGACTGGAAGCTGGAAGACTTTGACTCAACCACCATTGGTGAAGTCATTTGGGTTGCGGAAGAGGATGGCCACCGCAAAGGCTTTGCTGCCGTGCACGTCAACGAAAACTTCCTGCACAGTCTGTTTGTCGACCCGGCTTTTCAGGGGCAAGGGGTCGGCAGTGCGCTACTGGAAAAAGTACAGTCTGAATTTACCAGCACCGGAGCGCTTAAATGTCTGACGCGCAATGAGCCCGCGCTCGAATTTTATCGTCGTCACGGTTGGCATGTGGAAGCGGAAGGGGCGTCGCCGCAAGGGAATTATCTGCTGATGCATTACCGGCTGCCCTCACGGGCAGCCAGCAGATGACTTACACCGCGCGGAAGGAGATTTCGCTCGGAATGATTTCACCCTGCCAGTACAACTGCGCAGCGACGCGCCCGGCAAGCTGACGGTAAAGCGCGGTAAATTCGCTGTCCGGGCGATGGGTAACGGTCGGCGTACCGTTATCCAGATCTTCACGCAGGCTGATGTGCAACGGCATTTTACCCAGCAACTGCGTGTGATACTGCTCGACCAGCTTCTCCGCGCCACCGGTGCCAAAAATAGGCTCATGGTGGCCACAGTTGCTGCACACATGCATGCTCATGTTTTCCACGACGCCCAGTACCGGCACCTCGACCTTCTCGAACATCACGATACCTTTTTTGGCGTCGATCAGCGCAATGTCCTGCGGCGTGGTGACCACCAGCGCGCCGGTGACGGGAATGTTCTGCGCCAGGGTTAACTGGATGTCACCGGTGCCCGGCGGCATATCCAGTACCAGATAATCGAGATCCGGCCAGAGAGACTCCTGCAGCAGTTGCAACAGCGCCTTGCTCGCCATCGGACCTCGCCAGACCATGGCGTTATCATCTGTCACCAGATAACCAATCGAGTTGGTCGCCAGTCCATGGGCCATAATCGGTGCCATGTGGGTGCCGTCCGGGGAGGTTGGACGCTCGCCTTCTGCGCCCAGCATCATAGGAATCGACGGGCCGTAGATGTCGGCATCGAGAATACCGACCTTAGCCCCTTCGGCGGCCAGCGCCAGCGCCAGGTTGACGGCGGTAGAGGATTTCCCTACCCCGCCTTTGCCGGAACTGACAGCGATGATGTTCTTCACGCCATTCACACCCGCCTGGTTTTTCACCCGCTTCATGGTGGCGATATTGTGGGAGAGCTTCCAGTCAATCGCACGCGCACCCGTGACACGCAGCAGTTCTGCACTGCACTGCTCTTTGAGCACGTCGAACGCGCTGCGCCAGACGAAGGGCATCAGCAGTTCGATATGTACAACATCGTCAAGCCAGGCAACATGATGCACAGCTTTCAGGGCGGTGAGATTATGCTTAAGGGTGGGGTGCTGAAAATTAGCCAGGGTTCCGGTGACTAGCGCACGCAAGGCTTCCGGGGATTTGGCCTGGGATTGAGAGTTCATCCCGACTCCTTGTTATGTTGTTCTGAAAAGACATTGTTAAGGGGCAAGTTTACTCCACTGTCACCAATTATTCATTTCTGAATAGTGCCTAATCGGGGGAATCGCTCCTTTCCCCTCACCCCTGCCCTCTCCCCAAAGGGGCGAGGGAGAAAAGCGTGCCCGATGTTGCACATGTGCATGACTTTTGTGTAGGCCGGATAAGGCGACAGCCGCCATCCGGCAAATGGGTTTTTCAGCCACAAGTGGTCAGGTGTGGCCGGGAGCCAGGATTGTTAAGGAGGCGGCGGTGCACTCAACACCAACAAACCAATCCGCATCCTGCTTTTATGGCACAACATTTCCCTTTCAGGTAACATCAAAACCCCCTTTTACTAAAGAAGAAGTAATACCCACTATGACTCAAGTCGCGAAGAAAATTCTGGTAACGTGCGCACTGCCGTACGCCAACGGCTCAATCCACCTCGGCCATATGCTGGAGCACATCCAGGCTGATGTCTGGGTCCGTTACCAGCGAATGCGCGGCCACACTGTCAACTTCATCTGCGCGGACGATGCCCACGGTACCCCTATCATGCTGAAAGCTCAGCAAATGGGCATTACGCCGGAGCAGATGATTGCTGACATGAGTCAGGAGCACCAGACGGATTTCGCCGGCTTTAATATCAGTTACGACAACTACCACTCAACGCACAGCGATGAGAACCGTGAGCTGTCTGAACTGATTTACACCCGCCTGAAAGAGAACGGTTTTATTAAAAACCGCACTATCTCTCAGCTTTACGACCCGGAAAAAGGCATGTTCCTGCCGGATCGTTTTGTGAAAGGCACCTGCCCGAAATGTAAGTCTCCGGACCAATATGGCGATAACTGTGAAGTGTGCGGCGCGACCTACAGCCCGACTGAACTTATTGAGCCGAAATCCGTGGTATCCGGTGCGACGCCTGAAATGCGTGACTCCGAACACTTCTTCTTTGATTTGCCGTCATTCAGCGAAATGCTGCAGGCATGGACCCGCAGCGGTGCCCTGCAAGAGCAGGTCGCTAACAAGATGCAAGAGTGGTTCGAATCGGGTCTCCAGCAGTGGGATATCTCCCGCGATGCGCCTTACTTCGGTTTCGAAATTCCGGGTGCAACGGGTAAATATTTCTACGTCTGGCTGGATGCGCCCATCGGCTACATGGGTTCCTTCAAGAACCTGTGCGACAAACGTGGCGACAACGTTAGCTTCGACGAATACTGGAAAAAAGATTCTGACGCCGAGCTGTATCACTTTATCGGCAAAGATATTGTTTACTTCCACAGCCTGTTCTGGCCGGCGATGCTCGAAGGCAGCAATTTCCGCAAACCCACCAACCTGTTTGTGCATGGTTATGTGATGGTTAACGGCGCGAAAATGTCCAAATCTCGCGGCACCTTTATCAAAGCCAGCACCTGGCTGAACCATCTCGATGCAGACAGCCTGCGTTACTACTATGCGGCGAAACTGTCGTCCCGTATTGATGACATCGATCTGAACCTTGAAGATTTCATTCAGCGCGTCAATACCGATATCGTTAACAAAGTGGTCAACCTGGCTTCCCGCTGTGCAGGCTTCATTGCCAAGCGTTTTGACGGCGTACTGGCGGCAGAACTGGCTGACCCGGCGCTGTACAAAACCTTTACCGATGCGTCTGCCTCGATTGGTGAAGCCTGGGAAAGCCGCGAATTTGGCAAAGCCATTCGTGAAATCATGGCGCTGGCCGACGTGGCCAACCGTTACGTTGACGAGCAGGCCCCGTGGGTGGTGGCGAAACAGGAAGGCCGTGACGCCGACCTGCAGGCCATCTGCTCCATGGGCATCAATCTGTTCCGCGTACTGATGACCTGGCTGAAACCGGTTCTCCCTACCCTGAGCGAGCGCGTTGAAAGCTTCCTTAACACCACGCTTGAGTGGGATGCCGTTCAGCAGCCGCTGCTGAGCCATAAAGTGAGCACGTTCAAAGCCCTGTACAACCGCATTGATACCAAACAGGTTGAAGCGCTGGTTGAAGCGTCTAAAGAAGAGGTGAAAGCGGCGGCGGCACCGGCAACAGGCCCGCTGGCGGACGATCCGATTCAGGAGACCATCACGTTCGACGATTTCGCTAAAGTAGATATGCGTGTTGCGCTTATCGAAAATGCCGAGTTCGTGGACGGCTCCGATAAGCTGCTGCGCCTGACCCTCGATCTCGGCGGCGAGAAGCGCAACGTCTTCTCCGGTATCCGCTCTGCGTACCCGGACCCACAGGTGCTGATTGGGCGTCTGACCGTCATGGTCGCCAACCTTGCGCCGCGCAAAATGCGTTTCGGTATTTCTGAAGGCATGGTGATGGCGGCAGGTCCTGGTGGAAAAGATATCTTCCTGTTAAGCCCTGACGAAGGGGCAAAAGCAGGCCAGCAGGTTAAATAACCAGCAAAAGGCGTTGAGAAATCAGCGCCTTTTTAATATTGCACTATCCTTCTATGGACAGGACATTTCTAACAAAAGGGGCTTTAAAATATGTTTAAAAAACTCATCGCTTTCACACTGACCTCTCTGATGCTGTTTGTACTGAGCGGCTGTGGCGAAAAAGAACAGAGTAAGACGTTTAACTGGACCGATGGCAAGACAGAGATTTCACTGACTTATTACTACAAAGATGACGTCGTAACGCGTCAGTCAGCAAAAAATAAAATTAACTATGCCGCAATGGGCATTGCTAATAAAGAACAGGCCATGCAGCGTCTGGGGCCGATCAGCGAGAAATACAAATCCATTAAAGGGGTAACCGAAAGTATCGATTATCAGGATACTTACGCGACCGAAACCCTGGATGTGGATTACTCGAAAGCGGATCGTGATGCACTCCAGCAGATGCAGGGTTCTGCCTTTACCGGTGATGCTAAAGATGGCGTCAGCATGTCAAAATCCCAGCAGTTGCTTGAATCTCGCGGCTTTAAAGAAGTGAAGTAAAGAGATGAAGGGCTAAAAAAGCCAGCGCGGCGCCTGTCCGCGCTGGCTTTTTTTATTGTGCAGGTTTTGCGTGTTCACGTACCGCCAGCCCGCGCAGGAAATAACGCAGGAACTGGTCACCGCACTCACGGAAGTTTTTATGCTCGCTGGCGCGCATCATGGCCGTTATCTCCGGCATCGACACACGGAATTTTTGCTCAGTCAGGATAGCCAGAATATCATCGGTCTTTAAGCTGAACGCGATGCGCAATTTCTTGAGAATCAGGTTGTTGGTCATCTTACGCTCGGTGACCAGTGCAGGCTGCGTGTCGTCTTTGCCCCGACGCTCGTAAATCAGGCCATTGAGGAAAAGAGACATCATGATGTCCGGGCAGCGCTGAAAGCCCGCCTCGTCTTCCTTACGCAACCAACCGACCAGTTGTTCATCACTCACCGACGCTTCCGCCAGCGTAAAGATGCGCTTGAGGTCGTTGTTATTCATTTTCAGGGCGTAGCGCAGGCTACGTAAAATATCATTATTGAGCATAAAGCCTTCGGGACATATTTTTGCAAACGCGCAGTGTAACACCGAAGTTTACAACCCCAGTGCTTCTTTTCACTGGGGTTCAGGTAATGATGAGTTGAACGCGCTTACCAATAACGGTTGCCATTCCAACCAGCGCATCCAGGGTGAACTTTTCAGTTTTCTGATTAACGACATCCGAGACGCGCGGGCGCGAAACGTGAAGGATTTTTGCCGCGTCGCCTTGTTTGTATCCGCGGCACTTCATCCAGATGGTAATTTCAGCCATGATTTGCCGCTTAAGCTCATCCGTTCTGGCCATTTCATCTTTGGATTGAGCGTGCAAACGGACTGCTTCGTCAACGGGAAATCCGAGATCGGAAAAAATGTTGTCGCCTGCTTTGGTGACATGACGTGTTTTGGTGTCAATATTCTGCGTCATTGCTCACTCTCCGTTCATCTGCGGCAGTTTTATACCGCGCTTTGATAATGGCGATATCCCTCTGGCTGGTTTGTTGCGTTTTCTTCACAAAACAGTGCAACACATGAATTGCATCTGCAAATTTAGCCACATACACCACGCGAAATTCACCATCATTACCATGCAACCTGAATTCGATGGTACCGCTGCCCCAACCGCTCACGTATTTCCAGTCTGACGGCTCATAGCCATGCTGGACTTTATCAAGCTGGAAACCGGCCTCTCGCCGCGCTTCCGCTGGAAATGAGCAGAGGTCGCTCAGTGAAGAGCCATGCCAGTGAATATCCTTTGCAATCATCACTTCGCATCCTTGCCATGAATTGATTGCGTATAAAATTATATACAAAACTCAAAGACAATCGCACAAATGATTTATTGCGAGCCGGCTCGGGATTTGTGTAGTGGTCTTACAACCCCAGTGCTTCTTTTAGATTCTTCAGGTAGCGGCGGCTGACGGGGACCGTCTGACCGTTGCGCAGCAGGAGTTCGGCCTGTCCGTTATCTTCGAGCTTGATCTCACTCAGATGGGCCATATTGACCAGATACTGGCGGTGGCAGCGCAGCAGCGGCGTCCGGCTCTCAAGGGTGCGCAGGGTCAGTTCAGTAAAGCCCTCCTTGCCTTCACTGCTGGTGACATACACTCCGCTCATTCGGCTACTGACAAACGCAACGTCGCTCATTTGCAGCAGATAAATACGGCTATGGCCAGTGCAGGGGATAAATTTCAACCCCTCCTGGTTTTCCGGTAAAACCGAAACATCCTGCACCGTACGCTCCTGACGCAGACGGGTCAGGGTCTTGGCCAGACGCGGGGTTTCAATGGGTTTGAGCAGGTAATCAAAGGCATGCTCTTCAAAGGCTTTCACCGCGTATTCATCAAACGCGGTCAGGAACACAACATAGGGTCGGTGCTCAGGATCGAGCATCCCAACCATTTCGAGGCCGCTGATGCGGGGCATCTGAATATCGAGGAACAACACGTCCGGGCGCAGTTTATGCACTGCGCCAATGGCTTCTACCGCATTGGCACATTCCCCAACAATCTCAATATCATTCTCTTCCTGCAATAAAATCCGCAGGTTTTCCCTCGCCAGCGGTTCATCATCGACAATCAGCACTTTTAACATGCGCTTTCCTCCAGCGGGAGTCGTAGGGTAATGCGGGTAAAGCAATCCGGTTCACAGGCCACGGTAATGCCGCAACCGTCGCCAAAACGCGCGCGCAGGCGCTTGTCCACCAGGCTCATCCCTAATCCACTGGCATCGGATTCAGGTTGATAGAGCCCGGCGTTATCTTCAATATCCAGCACCAGATGTTCTCCCTCCAGGCTGGCATTAATGGTAATTTCACCCACCCCCAACAGCTGCGACGTGCCATGCTTAATGGCATTCTCGACGATCGGTTGCAGGGTAAAGGCAGGCAGATGCTGATGGGAGAGTGATTCAGGCACATGCAGTTGCACCTGAAGGCGGCTCTGAAAACGTGCCTGTTCAATTTGCAGGTACGCATTCACGTGCTCAATCTCATCGGCGAGGGTGACAATTTCTGATGGCCGCTTGAGGTTCTTCCGGAAAAAGGTAGAGAGATACTGCACCAGCAGCCCGGCCTGATCGCTGTCGCGACGAATCACCGCTTTGAGTGTATTTAGGGCATTAAACAGGAAGTGTGGATTGACCTGCGCATGCAGCAGCTTGATTTCCGACTGCGTCAGCAGCGCCTTTTGGCGCTCATACTGCCCGGCAAGAATTTGCGCCGACAGCAACTGGGCAATGCCTTCACCCAGGGTGCGGTTTATCGAACTGAACAGGCGGTTTTTCGCTTCATACAATTTAATGGTGCCCACCACCCGCTGGTTTTCGCCGCGTAAGGGGATGACCAGCGTCGAGCCCAGTTTGCACTGCGGGTGTAGCGAGCAACGGTACGGCACTTCGTTGCCGTCAGCGTAGACCACTTCGCCACTTTCAATCGCTTTTTGCGTCCAGCCGGATGAGATGGGGCGGCCTGGCAGATGATGGTCATCCCCTGCCCCTCTGAAGGCCAGCAGTTTTTCACGATCGGTAATAGCCACCGCGCCGATATCCAGCTCGTTATACAGCACCTGCGCCACCTTCATGCTGTTCTCTTCGTTAAAGCCCTGGCGCAAAATCCCCTCGGTCGAGGCCGCAACTTTGAGCGCGGTGGCGGAAAATGCCGAGGTGTATTTTTCGAACATGGCGCGCTTATCTAACAGAATACGCATAAACAATGCTGCCCCGACGGTATTGGTGACCATCATTGGTGCTGCAATGCTCTGAACCAGATGCAGAGCACTGTCATACGGGCGCGCAATCAACAGAATGATCAGCATTTGAGTCAGCTCGGCGACACAGGTAATGGCCCCCGCCGTCAGCGGGCTGAAGACCTTATCAGTGCGCCCACGTTTGATGAGCATGCTGTGCACCAGACCGCCCAGCAGCCCTTCCACAATGGTCGAAATCATGCAGCTGAGTGCCGTCATCCCCCCCATGGAGTAGCGATGCAGCCCGCCGGTTAATCCCACCAGACCACCGACCACCGGCCCGCCCAGTAAGCCCCCCATCACCGCGCCGATCGCACGCGTATTGGCAATGGAGTCTTCGATATGCAGGCCAAAATAAGTGCCGAGAATGCAGAAAATCGAGAAGGTCACGTAGCACAGCAGCTTATGCGGCAGGCGCACGGTGACCTGCATCAGGGGAATAAACAGACGGGTTTTACTCATCAGCCAGGCGATAACCAAAAACACACACATCTGCTGAAGCAGCAGCAACACCAGATTAAATTCGTACATATTAGCATCACCGCGATGAATGAAAGCGCGTACCATACAGCGAGTCGCGTCCAGATTCTTTGAAGGTTTCCATAAAACTCAAAATTCGTGCGCATTATCACAAACCTGGCGGCATGATGATACGTACGCGTTACAAATCGAACAGAAAACAAACAATTCTGCCTGGTTTTTGCCAGAGCGTCTAAAGTTACGGTGGGGGACTTCAGGCACAGGTGAACTCATGGCGCTTTACACTATCGGCGAAGTGGCATTGTTGTGTGATGTGAATCCCATTACGCTCAGGGCATGGCAACGACGCTATGGCCTGGTCAAACCCCAGCGTACCGAAGGCGGACACCGCCTGTTTACCGAAGCCGATATTGATCGTATCCGCGAAATTAAGCGTTGGGTTGATACTGGCGTTCAGGTCAGTAAAGTTCAGTCATTACTGAACAATGAAACCGACAGCGAGCGTGACGGCTGGCGCGCGCAACAGGAAGTGGTGCTGCAAATTCTACAAAGCGGCAATTTGCACCGCCTGCGGTTATGGTTCAAAGAGCGTGGCCATGACTACCCCGCAGAAACCCTGACAACGCATTTACTGCTTCCCTTGCGCCGACGTCTGCAAGGCCAACAGCCTGCCCTGCTGCTGATGCTCAGCCTGCTTGACGGGGTGCTGATCAGCTATATCTGTAGCTGCCTGAGCAGCGCCCGAAAAAAGAACAGCCGCGAAGCGCTGATCATTGGCTGGAACGTGCAGGATACCACCCGGTTATGGCTTGAGGGCTGGATGGCGAGTCAACAGGGCTGGCGTGTGGAAGTCCTGGCACATTCGGTAAGCCAGCTTCGACCGGAAATGTTCGACGGTCAGACGCTGTTGGTGTGGTGCGGCGAAGCACCGACCGCCGCCCAGCAAAAGCAACTGCTGGACTGGCGTGAAAACGGCCACGACATTTTCTCGCTCGGAAATTAATGGTTCATTAACACCTGGGCTTCGCCTTATAATACGTTTCTTAACAAAAGGAGAGCCTGATGAATCTGTCCAAAATTACTGTCGTCGCTATTTTTCTGCTGATGGCCATCGGTGGGATCGGCGGCGTGATGCTCGCAGGTTACTCATTCATCGTGCGGGGCGGCGTGGGTTGAACCGCTGCGCCAGCCGTTCAAACCCGCGGTCAACAATAATGGCCGCCAGTGCCACCAGTATCGCCCCCTGAATCACATACGCCGTATTAAACCCGCTTAGCCCAATAATGATAGGCGTGCCCAGCGTGCTGGCCCCTACCGTTGAGGCGATGGTTGCTGTCCCGATGTTAATGATGACCGAGGTACGGATACCGGCAATGATGACCGGTGCTGCCAGCGGCAGTTCAACCTTCAGTAAACGCTGCCTGTCACTCATTCCCATGCCTTTGGCAACATCCTGAACGCCTGCAGGCACAGCCGCCATGCCCGCCAGCGTGCCCTGGAGAATCGGCAAAACACCGTACAGCACCAGTGCAATCACCGCCGGTTCTTTCCCGAATCCGATAACCGGTACGGCAATCGCCAGAACCGCCACCGGAGGAAAGGTTTGCCCGACGGCGGCGATGGTTTCTACCAGCGGCCGAAATTCACTCCCGCCAGGACGCGTCACGATAATGCCTGCCCCCAACCCAAGAACAATCGCCAGCAGACTGGAGATGCCGACCAGTTCAAAATGCGCCAGCGTGAGTGCGATAAACGTTTCCTGCTGGTAGAGCGGACGTGGCAGTTGGGGAAAAAGCGCACTGAATAGCCCTGCGCTATGCGGCAGTAACACCAGCAGAGCAATAAATGCCGCTGTTAACCAGAGCAGCGGGTCACGAATGACGTTCACGCGCGATCTCCGTCGTCAGCAGGTCACTAAAATGCAGCGTGCCGTAGGGGACGCCGTCAGCCGTGGCGACCGGCAGCACATCGCTCTGCCGTGCCACAAAGGCCGAGAGCGCCTCACGCAAGGTGAGCTCTTCGCTCAGGGGTTCGCCCGGCAGCGGCTTTTCGTTTGTTCGCACCCAGGCTTTGACCTGATGCAACGACAGCAGCCGCACGCCAAGTTCACTGCGTCCGAAAAAGTCTTTAACGAAGTCGTTCGCCGGACGGGTCAGCATCTCCAGCGGTGTGCCCTGCTGGACGATCGCGCCGTTGTCCATCAGAACAAGGTGATCGGCCAGTTGCAGCGCTTCGTCGATATCGTGCGTTACCAGAACAATCGTACGACCGAGCAGGCGATGAATGCGAATCATCTCCTGTTGCAGTGCGCCACGGGTCACCGGATCCAGCGCGCCGAAGGGTTCATCCATCAGCAACACTTCCGGATCCGCTGCCAACGCACGGGCCACGCCAACACGCTGCTGCTGCCCGCCTGAAAGCTGATGCGGGTAGCGATCGCGTAGAGCCGGATCGAGGCCGAGCAAGGCCATCAGTTCATCAATCCTCGCGGTGATTTTCGCTTTCGACCACTTTTGCAACTGCAGCACGGTGGCAATGTTCTGCGCCACCGTCCAGTGCGGAAAGAGACCGATGGACTGAATGGCATAGCCCATCCGCCGACGCAGCTCAAGCACCGGCAGGCTGCGAATCTCTTCACCCGCAAACAAAATGGTCCCTTCGTCGTGCTCCACCAGCCGGTTGATCATTTTAAGGGTGGTGGATTTACCTGAGCCCGAGGTACCAATCAATACGGAAAAAGCCCCGGTTTTGCACTCAAGATTCAAATCACTGACCGCCGGTACGCCGGCAAAAATTTTACTGACATGACGAAATTCGATCATGGCCCTTTAACCTCCAGCAGCGCGATACCCAGCGCAAATAACGCATCCACGACGACTGCCAGGGCAATCACCGGTATCACGCCAAGTAATACCAAATCCAGTGCGCTGCTTAACAGCCCCTGGAAGACCAGCGCGCCAAAGCCGCCGGCACCAATCAGGGCGGCAATCACCGCCATCCCTACGGTCTGGACTGCCACCACGCGAATACTGCGCAGCAAAATGGGCAGTGCGAGAGGAAAACGCACCTGCCAGAATCGCTGGCTGGCGCTCATCCCCATCCCTTTGGCGCTCTCCAGCACATCCGCAGGTACCTGATTCAGCCCGGCAACCACGCCGCGCACCAGCGGCAACAGGGCGTAGAGGATCAAGGCAATTAACGCAGGCGTCATGCCCGTGCCCGCCACGCCGAGCGCGCCTAACCACGGGAAGCTCGATACCAGCCCGGCCAGGGGAGCAATCAACAGGCCAAACAGCGCGACCGACGGCACGGTCTGAATCACATTAAGCACGGCGAAAACCGGGCCCTGACGCGCCGGGTGGCGATAGCACCACAGCCCAATCAGCAGTCCAATCATCAGTGAGGGAATTAAGGTCGAAAAGAGCAGGAGCAGGTGCCGCCCCAGCGCATCATCAAACACATCCTGGCGATTGCCGTATTCTTTAAGCAGCGATAGGCTGTCGAGTTGCCCATTGAGCAATAGCACCACCGGCAGCCACCAGATTTGCGCATGCAGCACCCAGCGCCAGACCGGATCCGGCGTCAGACGGCGGATAGCCTCGCTACAGGCAAGAAGGGATAACGCCAGCCACAGCCACCAGCCACTGCCCGGTGACGTGCGCGCCAGCTGGCTACCGGTTTGCGCAAGATCGGTTGCCGCACGGCCCGCACACCAGATAAGCAGCCAGAAAGCGCCCTGAGCGATCATCAACGTAGCAATCAGGGGAGCGCGTCGTGGCAGAAAGCTAAGTAACAGCAAACCCGCAGGCACAATCAGCCCAATAAGGGCCTGATTGGGCCATAACTGCCAGAGCGCCCGGCTTTCGCCGGACACCAGGCGATTGGGCGCATAATTGACAAAAGGTAGCGCCGTGGCTGCCAGTGCCAGAATCACCAGCAGCAGCACAACGCGATTATGACAACGTATATCCACCTTTATTTAACGAGTCCCTTTTCCTTCAGGTAGTCTGCTGCCACTTTTTTAGCATCCAGGCCTTCAACCGCAATGCTGGCGTTCAGCTTTTGCAGCGTTTTCTCATCAAGACTGGCGAAGACGGGTTTCAGCCATTCGTCCAGTTTTGGATATTCTTTTAACACCGCTTCACGCACTACCGGCGCGGGGGCGTAAATAGGCTGAACCCCTTTCGGGTCGGTGAGCGTCTGCAAGCCCAGCGCCGCAACCGGACCATCGGTGCCATAAGCCATCGCCGCGTTCACGCCAGACGTCTGCTGAGCCGCTGCTTTGATGGTCACCGCGGTATCGCCACCTGCCAGGGAGAGCAGTTGTGGCTGATTCAGTTTGAAGTCATAGGCTTTTTCAAAAGCAGGCAGCGCATCGGTACGCTCGATGAATTCAGCGGAAGCCGCCAGTTTGAAGGTGCCGCCCTCTTTCAGGTAGCGGCTGAGGTCTTCAAGGGAGACCAGTTTATTCTTTTCGGCGAGATCCTGGCGTACCGCAATGGTCCAGGTATTGTTAGCCGGGGCCGGAGTCAGCCAGACCAGTTTGTTCTGCTCTGCGTCCAGCTTTTTCACTTTGTCATAGCCCTGTTGGGCATTTTTCCACGCCGGATCGTTCTCCTGTTTAAAGAAGAACGCGCCATTGCCGGTATATTCCGGGTAAATATCCAGTTCACCGGAGGTAATGGCGCCACGCACCACCGGGGTCGTGCCTAACTGGACTTTGTTGACCGTCTTTACGCCATGGCTTTCCAGCACCTGTAAAATGATATTGCCCAGCAGCGCCCCTTCCGTATCAATTTTGGAACCCACTTTAACCGGCTCAGCTGCCTGCGCACCGGCGGCCAGTATTAACAATCCTGCTGCGCTCCATTGCGAAAATGATTTCATGCGTATTCCCCGTTATTTTTGTGATGCCCGGAATTCTGGCTGTGCAAAAAGCGTAGTTGAGAATTAGCCGGGAGGGTATCTCTGGTTCAGATTTTGATGTTACTGATTAGATGAAGCGGTTATAACGTGGAGCGTTGCTCCGTTCACGGTGGGTAAAGGTTCGTTTTAATCCTGTGGAATCGTTACGTTCTCTCTCGATAAAGGTTCATGTCATTCCGGTGAAATTGTTCCGTTCACCTTAAGTTCAATGCGTCTCAGAAGCAAAATCACCCGTGAACGTGCAAGGGTGGTTCACCGCCACCACCCTTGCAACCCGGGCTCCCGGCAAGGAAAATCGCCGCTTCGCGGTCCATTCGTCTTATGCCGTCTGACTGTCGGGTCGGGGACCAGCCTACATCCCTGTAGGCTATCCCCTCCGCCCGCTTCCCTGCGGGCGGCCCCGGTCAGCCATCAACGCCTCATCGATTTTCAGCCGGACCAGAAAACCTCGCTGCAAGACACTGCCTTTCAGGTAAATGATTTTTGCTTTTAATAAAACGCAGGAATGGTCAGGTGTGGCGGGTCCGGCTGAAAATTGCTGACGTGTTTCCGCAAGGCCGGGCCGCTGCGCAAGGATGCGCGGCGAGGGTGCGAGTTACAGGGATGTAACATCGCACCCGACCCGGTAGCCTGGAGGAATAAGCGGAAGGCACCGCGAAGCGGCAATTTTCCTGGCCGGGAGCCAGGATTGTTAAGGAGGCGGCGGAGAGCCTCCTTAACACGTTCACGTGTGGAGAGGCTTCAGAGAAGCATTGAACTTAAGGTGAACGGAACAATTCCACCCATTTCACCCTTCCACCCATTCCACCCTTCCCCCATCACTTCAGCTCAAACGAACTCTGTTTCACACGGGCGGAATCCACCCCAACAAAGACGTTAAACTTACCCGGCTCCGCATCGTACTTCATCCGCTGATTCCAGAACTTCAGCGCATCGAGATCAATCGGGAAGCTGACCGTTTTGGTCTCACCCGCTTTCAGATCCACTTTTTCAAAACCGCGCAGCTCTTTCACCGGACGGCTCATCGAGGCCGTTTCGTCCTGCAGGTACATCTGAATCACCGTCGCACCGTCACGCTTACCGGTGTTAGTCACTTCAACACTGGCGGTGACCTTGCCGTCACGGGTCATTGTCGGCGCGGACATTTTCACGTCAGAGACAGTAAACGTGGTGTAGCTCAGGCCATAACCGAACGGATACAACGGACCATTAGCCTCATCAAAGTAACGTGACGTGTACTTGTTAGGGTTGTCGGCATTGTAAGGTCGACCAGTATTCAGATGGCTGTAATAGACCGGCACTTGCCCGACGGAACGCGGGAAGGACATCGGCAGCTTACCGGACGGGTTATAATCGCCGAACAGCACGTCGGCAATGGCGTTACCGCCTTCGGTGCCTGCAAACCAGGTTTCCAGAATCGCATCCGCTTGCTGATCTTCTTTTACCAACGCCAGGGGACGCCCGTTCATCAGAACCAGTACCAACGGCTTGCCGGTCGCTTTCAGCGCAGCAATCAAATCACGCTGACTTTGCGGGATGGTCAGGTCTGTACGGCTGGAGGCTTCGTGCGCCATCCCCTGTGCTTCGCCAACCACGGCCACGACCACATCCGATTTCTTCGCCGCGTCGACCGCTTCGTCAATCATCGCCTGTGGGGTGCGCTTGTCCTGCACAACGGCGGGTTCGTATTGGTTAAGGAAATCGACAATACCCTGATCGTCGGTGATGTTTGAGCCGCGGGCATAAATCACCGAGCCCTGGTTGCCCATCGCATTGCGGATACCCGTCAGCACGGTCACCGACTGCCCTGCTACCCCAGCGGCAGACCAGCTTCCCATCATGTCACGCTTGCTGTCCGCCAGCGCCCCTACCACGGCCACGGTGGCATCCTTTTTCAACGGCAGCGTTTCCTGACGGTTTTTCAGCAGCACCAGGCTTTGACGCGCCACTTCACGCGCTTCTTTGCGGTGCAGACGGCTTTCCGCATTGGTATCCTGCGGGTCAGTCTCTTTTGCACCGAGATGGCTATACGGGTCGTTAAACAGCCCCATATCGTATTTCACGTTAAGTACATGACGCGCCGCATCGTCGAGCTCCGCCATGGTGACCTTACCGGACTTCACCAGTCCTGGCAGGTACTTGCTGTAATACTCATCGCTCATGCTCATGTTGATGCCGGACTTCAGTGCTACACGCACCGCATCCTCAGGGTCGGCAGCCACGCCGTGCTTGATAAGCTCTTTAATCGCCCCGTGGTCGGACACCGTGATGCCCTTAAAGCCCCACTCATCGCGCAGGACATCTTTAAGCAGCCAGGCGTCCGAGGTGGCAGGCGTGCCGTTCAGAGAGTTAAGAGCCACCATCACCGCGCCACTGCCTGCATCCAGGCCCGCTTTATAGGGCGGCAGATAATCATTGAACAGACGCTGCGGGCTCATATCAACGGTGTTGTACTCTTTCCCGCCCTCTACCGCGCCATAGGCGGCAAAGTGTTTCACGCTGGTCATCACCGAATAGCGGTCCGCCGGGCTTTTGCCCTGCATGGCTTTCACCATTGCCACGCCCATTTCGGTGGTCAGGAAGGTGTCTTCACCGAAGCCTTCTGACGCACGACCCCAACGCGGATCGCGGGACACATCAACCATCGGTGCCCAGGTCATGTTCAGGCCATCATCCGCCGCTTCGTACGCAGACACGCGTCCGACGGTGTTTACCGCATCAAGGTTGAAGCTGGAGGCAAGGCCGAGGCTAATGGGGAAGACCGTACGCTGGCCATGCAGCACATCGTACGCAAAGAACAGAGGAATTTTCAGGCGGCTCAACTGCATGGCCTGGTCCTGCATCGCCCGGATATCCTGACGGGTGACGGTGTTAAAAATTGCGCCAACCTGATTTTTGCCAATCATCTCGCGAATGGCTTCTTTCGGGTTATCCGGGCCAACGCTGATTAAACGCAGCTGGCCGATTTTCTCGTCAACCGTCATTTTTTTGAGTAAATCAGTGACAAATGCATCCCTTGCTTCAGGCGTTAACGGATGATTACCAAACATCTCTTCTGCCAGCGCAGGTTGCAGCGCCAGGCTCACAGCGACACCTACAGTACATAGCCATTTCATGTCGTTCATTCTCTCGTTATATAGCCCAAACACCGACCAGACCGTGAAAAAAACGCAGTGTGCCATAATCGTAGTCGGGCTTGCAGAGTTATTCTCTGATTTTTCTGAGAATTCCCCACTTTCCGGGACTATTCTTTAAGGCGAGATCGTTCTTTCACCACAAGGAGTGGAAAATGTCTTCCGCAACTTCTCAGGAAAATATCGCCTTTATCAGCGAACTACGCCGTATTGTTGGCACAAATCATCTGCTCACCGACCCGGCGAAAACGGCCCGTTATCGCAAAGGTTTCCGCTCCGGCCAGGGGGAGGCTCTCGCAGTGGCCTTCCCCGGCTCGCTGCTGGAACTCTGGCGTCTTCTCGCCGCCTGCGTTAGCGCCGATAAAATCATCCTCATGCAGGCCGCCAACACTGGCCTGACCGAAGGCTCAACGCCTAACGGTAATGATTACGACCGCGACATTATTATTATCAGTACCCTGCGGCTGGATAAGCTGCACCTGATTGATAAAGGCGAGCAGGTGCTGGCCTTCCCCGGCACCACGCTCTATTCACTGGAAAAGGCCCTCAAACCGCTGGGGCGTGAACCCCATTCGGTGATCGGATCGTCCTGTATTGGTGCCTCGGTGATCGGCGGGATCTGCAATAACTCCGGCGGCGCGCTGGTGCAGCGTGGCCCGGCCTACACCGAAATGTCGCTGTATGCCCGCATTGACGAAAACGGAAGACTGCAGTTGGTTAATCATCTGGGGATCGATCTTGGGGCCACCCCGGAGCAGATTTTAGGCAAACTGGATGATGAACGGGTAACGGATGCCGATGTGCGCCACGATGGCCGCCAGGGCCACGATCAGGATTACGTCACCCGCGTGCGCGATGTGAATGCCGACACCCCGGCACGCTATAACGCCGACCCGGACAGGCTGTTTGAATCCTCCGGTTGCGCAGGGAAACTGGCCGTTTTTGCGGTGCGCCTGGACACCTTCGCGGCGCAGTCCCGCCAGCAGGTGTTTTATATCGGCACGAATCAACCGGAAGTGCTGAATCATATTCGGCGTCATATTCTTAGCGAATTTAAAAACTTGCCGGTGGCGGGTGAATATATGCACCGGGATATTTATGACATCGCCGAGCGCTATGGCAAAGATACTTTCCTGATGATAGACAAGCTCGGCACCGACAAGATGCCCTTCTTCTTTACCCTCAAGGGCCGAACCGATGCGCTGCTGGCTAAAGCCTCGGTGTTCAAACCGCATTTTACCGATCGCGCCATGCAAAAGCTGGGGCATCTTTTCCCCTCCCACCTGCCGCCGCGAATGAAAAGCTGGCGGGACAAATATGAGCACCACCTGCTTCTGAAAATGTCAGGTGACGGTATTGCTGAGGCTCAGCAGTGGCTCAGTGAATGCTTTGCCTCTGCGGAAGGCGGCTTCTTCGCCTGTACAACGGAAGAGGGTAATAAAGCCTTCCTGCACCGCTTCGCGGCGGCGGGCGCGGCCATTCGTTACCAGGCGGTGCATGCGGACGAGGTGGAGGATATTCTGGCGCTGGACATTGCGCTACGGCGTAACGATAACGACTGGTTTGAACAACTGCCGCCGGATATCGACAGCCAGGTGCTTCACAAACTCTACTACGGTCACTTCTTCTGCCACGTTTTCCATCAGGACTATATTGTGAAAAAAGGGGTGGATACCCATGCGCTTAAAGCGCAGATGCTGGCCCTGTTGCGGCAACGCGGGGCGCAATATCCGGCGGAACATAATGTCGGACATTTATATGACGCAGATGATCATTTAAAACGTTTTTACCTGGAAAATGATCCAACGAATAGCATGAACCCTGGTATAGGCAAGACCAGCAAAAGAAAACACTGGCGGTAACCGGTTACCTTAGCCAAACCTCACAGGCTAACTTAGGGAGAGGCTTAAGCCAGACTGTATTGTATGCTTTATTCGTACTACAGTATCGCGGTGGCCAGAGAAACGTTTCTCTGGCTTACCACCCTGAGGAGTACCCCGTCATGTCTGCTGTTGATGTCCTGTCAGAAAACGCATTGATCGTGCGTGATGCCTGCCTTGATGATGTCCACGCAATTGCGTCCTTGTACGCCTGGCACGTCCTTCATGGTCGCGCGTCGTTTGAAGAAGTGCCGCCAACGATTGATGAAATGCGTCAACGGATGATCAAAACAGCCAATGAAGGACTTCCCTGGATGGTTGCGCTGTATCACGGCATCGTGGTCGGCTACTGTTACGCCACAACGTACCGCCCTCGCCCGGCGTATCGTTACACCCTTGAAGAGTCCATTTACGTTGACGCCAGCATGACGGGCCGCGGCATCGGCAGCACCTTGATGAGCGCATTGATTGAACGCTGTGAACAGGGGCCGTGGCGCCAGATGATTGCGGTGATTGGCGATGGCAATAACAACGCCGGTTCTCTGCGACTGCACAAGAAACATGGCTTTGAGCTGGCCGGTCAACTGCGCAGCGTCGGGTACAAAAAAGGAGACTGGCGGGATACGTTGATTATGCAGCGCCCACTCAACGACGGTGACTGGACGCTGCCGGAATAATTAATCGTTCTGCGCGGTTTGCCCGCCCTGATTTTGCGCCATCTGCGCGGCTTTCTGACGTTTATAGTCTAACGCAGAGGCCGGAACCGGCTGAGCTTTCCCGGTTTCAATCCAGGTCCGCAGGCGGCTGGCATCGGCGAAATGGGTATATTTACCAAAGGCATCCATCACCACCAGCGCCACCGATTTGTTGTTAATGACCGTGCGCATCACCAGGCAGTGCCCGGCGGCATTGGTAAACCCGGTTTTGGTTAACTGAATATTCCAGTTATCGCGGTACACCAGATGGTTGGTGTTACGGAAAGGCAATGTATAACCGGGGTTCGAGAAGGTAGCCATATCTTCGCGTGTGGTACTCAACTGTCCTAATAACGGATATTGCTTCGTCGCAATCAGCAACTTAATCAAATCTTCCGCCGTCGAGACGTTGCTGGTTGAGAGCCCTGTCGGCTCGACGTAACGCGTATGTTTCATGCCCAGTGCCTGCGCTTTGGCATTCATTGCACGAATAAATGCGCCGTAACCGCCAGGATAATGGTGCGCCAGGCTTGCCGCCGCGCGGTTCTCGGATGACATCAGCGCCAGCAATAACATCTCTTTGCGGCTGATTTCACTGTTCAGGCGCACGCGGGAATAAATACCTTTCATCTCCGGCGTCTGGCTGATATCGACTTTCAGCTTCTCATCCAGCGGCAAATGCGCATCCAGCACCACCATCGCCGTCATCAGCTTGGTGATAGAGGCAATCGGACGCACCAGATTAGGGTGGCTCGAATAGATGACTTTATTGGTCTGGAGATCAACAATCATCGCACTGCCCGAGGCGATCTCTGGCTGCGCGGCAACCGTCATAGCCGGGGTTTTGGCCAGCGCCTGGGGAGCAACAGGCACGGTAAAAAGAAGCGCGAGGCTTAATAAAGAAACACGGAATTTCGGCATGGTGTGACTTCAGATAATTATTCAGGCACGTTATTACGCACACCGCATCTGTTGAAGAAATAAATAACAGAAGCTGGCTCTGGCATAATAGCCGCCCTGCTTTATCGCCGCCACCGAAGATTCGTTGCAGAAGATTGCGTTGCTGGCATTTACGCCAGCAACGCCGCACATCAGAACAGACGGTAGCCGTAGCCCCACAAAATCACGGTCAGTGCCAGCAGGACTTCCAGTACCAGCACGCCAATGGCCAGCGTGGAGCTGGAGAAACTTAATCCCTCTTCCCGGTCAATATTCAGGAAGGTCGGTATCCCGACATACAACAGATAACCGGTATAAAATAACGCGACCGTACCGACTAAGGCGCACAGCCAGACCAGCGGATACAGCGCCACGATGCCGCTTAAAAACAGCGGTGTGGCGACATAACCGGCAAAGACCATACAGTGCGCCAGCGACGGCCTCTGCGGATAATTACGCGCCATCCACCAGATGACCCGGCCCATCACTGCGACGCCACCCAACATCAGGGCGTAGAACAGAACGGCAAGGTAGAGCCCGGTAAAGGCGTTCAACTGGACAATATTGTTTTCGCCGAAATTCCAGCCAATTTGCGTGGTACCGATAAAAGCACAGATAACGGGAATGGCCGCCATGATGAAGACATGGTGGGTGTAGTGATGCGAAACCGTTTCGTTTTCGCCTTTGATAACCTGCATTTCACGATCGGGATGGGAAAAAAGTCCCCAGACATGGTTCATAACGCCCCCTTGCTGACTGCCCGAACTACGACTCTCTAAGTATAAGTCACTCTGACGGTTAATTTGTGTACAGCGCAAAAAATCGCTGCCCGGCGGGATCGACTCATAGGGTGTATGCTTAGAGTGTTAAACAGGAGAGTGGTTTACTATGGATATCAATGCACTTATCAGCCAGTACGGCTATGCAGCACTGGTGGTCGGGAGTGTCGCTGAAGGGGAGACCATCACCCTGTTGGGCGGTGTAGCCGCACACCAGGGCTTACTGAAGTTCCCGTTGGTCGTGGCAGCGGTGGCGCTCGGTGGCATGATTGGCGATCAGTTACTTTATTTGTTAGGTCGTAAATACGGCATGACGATACTGCACCGCTTCAAAAAGCATCAGGACAAAATTGAAAAAGCCCAACGCCTTATCAACCGTCGCCCCTGGCTGTTTGTCATCGGCACACGTTTTATGTACGGCTTTCGCATTATTGGGCCGATCCTGATCGGCGCAAGCCATCTGCCGCCAAAAATCTTTCTGCCGTTAAACATCTTTGGTGCCATCGTCTGGGCATTGATTTTCACCACGCTTGGCTATGTGGGCGGAGAAGTCATTGGCCCCTGGCTACACCAGTTTGACCAGCACGCCAAACGATTAATCTGGCTGGTGCTGGCCGTGGTACTGGTCTTCGCGGTACGGTGGTGGTTCCGTCGCAGGCAGAAAAAACAGCGCTGCCGCTCTGCCGACGAATAGTTAACGGGTGGCGTTAAACTGCGGGTTTGCCAGCATAAAGCCACCGTCGACAATGAACGATTGTCCGGTGGTGTAGCTGGCATGCTCAGAGCATAGCCATGCCACCAGGCTTGCTATCTCCTCAGTTTTCCCCGGTCTGCCAAGCGGAATAATCGGCATCGAGCCGGGTTTTGCATCCTCATCACTCATGTCGTTCATCGGTGTCGCAATGGCTCCCGGAGCTACCGCATTGACAAGTATGTTGTAACTAACAAGCTCAAGGGCCATTGACTTGGTTAAACCGCCTAGCGCATGTTTTGCCGCCGTGTAGGCACTGGCCTCCGGTAGCGGCGTATGTTCATGCACCGAGGTGATGTTAACGATGCGCCCTCCCTGCCCTTGCTTCACCATCTGACGGGCAGCAATTTGCGAACAGAGCATTGCCCCTTCCACATCGACGGTAAAAATCTTGCGCCATGCATCCAGCGTCACGTCGAGAAAAGGCGCTTTGGTCATTGCACCCGCATTGTTGACCAGCACGTCAATGCGCCCGAACTGGTTAATTAACTCTGCGATCGCGTTTGCCCCCTCGGGAAGCTGACTCAAATCCAGTTTAATGGTTCGCGCCTGCCTGCCCCGCGCTTCCACTTCTCGCGCCGTCTCACGCGCGCCTTCGTCGTCTGAGTGCCAGGTAATGCCCACATCATACCCCTGCTCCGCCAGCATGAGAGCACACGTCTTACCGATGCCCGAATCTGCCGCCGTCACGATTGCCACTTTTTGCGTCGTCATGATGTTCTCCGGTTTTGCAGTAAAAGGCTAAGTATAGAAAAAAAGCATATTTCAGTTGGGTTGCTACACTTTGCTTGAGTGATCGACAAAAAGGGAGATAAGACTATGTTGAAATTACTGTTATGGGCTGTTTTGATTATTTTTATTATTGGGCTGTTGGTGGTGACCGGCGTATTTAAGATGATTTTCTGATGTGATGCGCCCTCCCCTTCGGGAGGGCGTTTTCTTTAGCGCTTATCGCTTGAGAAAGGCGCCTTTGCTGGCTATGACCTCTTTGTACCAGAAGAAACTTTTCTTCCGACTGCGCGCCAGGGTGCCGTTGCCGTTATCATCGCGGTCAACATAGATGAATCCGTAGCGTTTAGAAATTTCCGCTTTCGAGGCGCTGACCAGATCGATCGGGCCCCAACTGGTGTAGCCCATCACCTCAACGCCATCTTCAATCGCTTCACCGACCTGTACCAGATGGTCATTCAGATAGCTGATGCGGTAATCATCGTTGACGCTGCCGTCCGCTTCTTGCTTATCTTTGGCACCCAGACCGTTTTCAACAATGAACAGCGGCTTCTGCCAACGATCCCACATGACGTTCAGCAACGTTCGCAGGCCCACAGGGTCTATCTGCCAGCCCCATTCAGAACTTTGCAGATGCGGGTTCGGCACCATGCTCAGAATGTTGCCGCGCGCCTTTTGATTCAGCTCTTCATCGGTCGTGACGCAGCCGGTCATGTAGTAACTGAAGGAGATAAAATCGATGGTGGTTTTCAGCGCAGTGCGGTCAGCGTCCGTCACGTCAAGTTCGATACCGTTTTCGCGGAAGAAACGCAGCATGTATCCCGGGTATTCACCGCGGCACTGCACGTCACCAAAGAATTGCCAGGTGCGGTTCTGTTGCAGCGTTTCCAGCACATCGTCCGGTTTACAGCTCAATGGATACATCAGACCGCCGAGGATCATGTTGCCGATTTTGGCGTCAGGAATAATCTCGTGACAGGCGTTGACCGCCAGGGCGCTGGCCACCAGCTGATGGTGAATAGCCTGGAAAATTTCCGCTTTGCTGCTGCCTTCCACCAGCCCCACGCCGGTCATCGGCGCATGCAGGGACATGTTGATTTCATTGAAGGTCAGCCACAGTTTTACTTTGTTTTTGTAACGCGCAAAGACGGTGCGGGCGTAACGTTCGAAGAAGGAGATAGTCTGACGGCTACCCCAGCCGCCGTAGCCTTTTACCAGTCCCCACGGCATTTCGTAGTGGGACAGCGTCACCAGCGGCGTCATGCCTTTGCTCAGCATCTCGTCGAACAGCTTGTCATAAAAGGCAAGCCCGGCCTCATTCGGCGTGGTTTCGTCACCATTCGGAAAGATACGCGTCCAGGCAATGGAGACGCGCAGGCAGCTAAAGCCCATCTCCGCGAACAGCGAGATGTCTTCCGGGTAGCGGTGGTAAAAATCGATAGCGACATCTTTCAGGCCGCTGTCGCCCGCCACGCGCTCAACCACGTCGCCGAACACCCCTTTAGGTTGCACGTCAGAGGTGGACAGGCCCTTGCCGTCTTCCAGATAAGCGCCTTCCACCTGGTTGGCGGCGATGGCGCCGCCCCATAAGAAGTCATTCGGGAATGCTTTCATTGCTCTCTCCTTTGATTAACGATTGACCGTCAGCAGCGGCATGCCGGATTCTACAGCCGATGCGGCTACGGTCGTTACAGCGCGGTAACTGTCGCTGTTACTGATAATAATGGGCGTGGCCAGCGAGTACCCGGCGGCCAGAATCGCATCGCGGTCGAACTCAAGCAGCAGGTCCCCCGGCTGCACCTTATCGCCAACGTTAACATGGGCGGTAAAGGGTTTGCCGTCCAGCTTTACGGTGTCGATGCCGACGTGAATCAGCAACTCAATACCGCTGTCACTCAGCAGGCCGATGGCATGTTTGGTCTGGAAAAGCGAGGCCACTTCACCCGCAAAAGGGGCAATCACTTTGTTATCCAGAGGAATAATTGCCGTCCCTTCACCTAATACCCCTGCTGCAAAGGTGCTGTCCGGGACTTGTTCGAGCGCCAGCACGGTGCCGGTCATGGGTGCCAGAATGTCATTTTCACCCGGCGGTACGGCAATCGGTTTGGTGATGACAGGCGCTTTTGGCATGCCCGCCACAAAGGTCATCACGCAGGCTAATACCAGCGAAACCACCGTTCCCAGAATGCCGCCCCACAGGGTGCTATCCACGCCGCCTGGCGGGATCATTTGCGCCAGGGTAAAGATATTGGCAAAGCCGAAGGAATAAACGTGGCTGTCGCTAAAACCGACAATCGCCCCGCCAATCGCCCCTGCAATACACCCGAAGATAAACGGGCGGCGTAGCGGCAGCGTCAACCCATAGACCGCAGGCTCGGTGATGCCAAAAATACCGGCGGTGGCCGCAGAGCCAGCGAGAATTTTCTGGCGTGGATCACGGGTACGCAGAAAAATCCCCAGCACCGCCCCTACCTGCCCCAGCACCGCCGGCAACAGAATCGGCAGCATGGTGTCCTGACCAAAGACGGTCAGGTTGTTAATCATCAGCGGTACCAGCCCCCAGTGCAGACCGAAGATCACGCACACCTGCCACAGGGCACCGAGCGCGGCGCCGGCAAGCCAGGGGGCAAAGACGTAAACTGCCTGGTAGCCGTGCGCCAGGCCCTGGCTCAGTAGCGTGGCGAGTGGGCCAATCACCAGGAAGGTCAGAGGAACAATCACCGCGATGCAGATCAGCGGGCCAAAGAAGTTTTTCACCGCCGAATGGAGGAATTTATTGCACTGTTTCTCCAGCCAGCAGCTCGCCCACGCGGCGATGATGATCGGAATCACCGAGCCACTGTAATTAATGAAGGTCACCGGAATACTGAAGAAAGTTTCACTGACGGCACCGGGTGCCTGACTGGCTTCAAACGCCTTGATCATCAACGGGTGGGTCAACGCGCCACCAATTGCCATGGTCACAAAGGCGTTTCCGCCGAATTTTTTCCCGGCGGTGTAGCCCAGAATAAGCGGGAAGAAGAAAAATAGTGCGTCGCTGGCGGCGAACCAAATTTGATAAGTGCCGCTGGTGGTCGAAAGCCAGCCGCAGACCACGGCCAGCGCCAGCAGCCCCTTCAGGATACCGGATGCCGCCATAATGCCGATAAACGGGGTAAAAATGCCGGAAACGATGTCGATCATTCGCCCCAACAGCGAACTTTTTTCTTCTTTATCCGGGGCCGCAGTGGGTGAATCATCGGTCAGACCGGCTTCATTTCGCACTGCCTGCCAGACATCGTTGACGTGGTTGCCGATCACAACCTGAAACTGACCGCCGCTCTCGACCACCATAATGACACCGGGGTTTGCCTTTAACCCTTCTGCATCTGCCAGCTTGCCATCTTTGAGCTTGAAACGGAGTCGGGTGGCGCAATGCACCAGGCTGCTAATGTTCTCCTTGCCCCCAACGTGGCTGAGAATATCTTTCGCCAGCGCTTGATATTCCATGTTTATTTCCTTGCTTCTTATATGCCCTTAGGCGGTGACTGAGTAAAAAAAAACCTGAGCCCGACGCCTTGCGGGCCGGTCTCAGGTTTTGCCTGCGTGTCGCAGTAACAATCCTGTTTTACCTTTCATTATTCGCGCCGCCGGTGCGGGCAAGAATAATTTGGGGTAACGCATCGCGCTTATGATTAGCGCTTATCTTTTCGTACACGCTCTATATGGATCGCGAGAAACATAATCTCTTCAGTGGTTAAGTTACGCTGATAGTTTTTCTGCAAGTGGCGCTCGACCTTTTCCGCACAGCGCCAGGCACGCGCATAGTTATCTTTAACCGCCTGATGCAGCGACAGGTCATCATCTTCCACAACGGTGCGGGTCAGCATCCGCTGCGAGAAGAACTTCAGGTGCGTCACAAAACGGTGGTAACTCAACGACTCTTCGTTGTATTCCAGCTTCAGCTCATACTTCACGATATGCAGGATCTCTTGCATCACCTTGGTGATGTGCATGACTTCCGGCATCTCACTGTTCAGTTGCGCCGTCACCAGGTGCAGCGCAATAAACCCGGCTTCATCTTCGGGCAATTCTACACCCAGCCGCTTCGCGATAATCGCCCGCGCTTCCTGCCCCAGTTGAAACTCTTTTGGATACAGTCGGCGAATTTCCCACAACAGCACGTTGCGGATCACCTGACCGTTTTTTATCCGTTCGAGGGCAAAAAAGCAGTGATCGGTCAGCGTAATGTAGAGACTTTCCTGCAATTTCCCCAAACGTTCACGCGCTAAGTCGATGATGCGATCGCAGGTAGTCATCACCTCCAGCGGGATCTGATTTAGCAACTCACTTAAGCGCCCGATCAATTCGTCGCTCTGCAGGGCGAAAATCTTCTCGATTTTGCGCTCATCCAGTTCGTCACCAATACGTTTCTGGAACGCAAGCCCCCGGCCCATCACGACCTGCTCGCGTTGCTGTTCATCCAGCACGACCACCACATTATTATTAAGTATTTTGGCGATTTTCATCCGAACCCCAGAAACAAAAAAACCTGACTTCCGGCAAATGCCAGAACATCAGGTTTAGCCTGCTTTCGCAGTAACAATCCACGGAGCAAAACTCTATCAGGTTGCCCCTTTCACTCAATCGGCGTCACGCAAAAACGTGATTACGATCCCAAGATTATTGCTTTATGCCCTGAATGACCCGGGCAATATCCGCAGAAGTTTTAAGGGTACGCACCTGTTCAAAGACGCCCTGAGACTCATCGTACTCTTTGCGCAAATAGCCCAACCACTGTTTGATGCGGGCAACATGGTACAGGCCGGTATCGCCCTGTTTTTCCAGACGGGTATATTTTTGCAGCATCAGGATAACGTCAGACCAGGGCATGCGCGGAGCGTTGTGTTTTACCACCCGGCTTAAGTTAGGCACGTTCAGGGCGCCGCGACCAATCATCACCGCATCACAACCGGTGACGGCCATACACGCTTGCGCACTCTGCCAGTCCCAGATTTCACCGTTGGCGACAACCGGAATGGACAAACGCTGGCGAATCTCACCGATAGCCTGCCAGTTTATGCGTTCGGCTTTATAGCCATCTTCTTTGGTGCGCCCGTGGACCACCAGCTCAGAAGCGCCCGCCTGCTGCACCGCATCGGCAATTTCAAACTGCCGCTCGCCGCTGTCCCAGCCGAGACGCACCTTCACCGTAACGGGCAGATGGGAAGGCACGGCTTCACGCATGGCTTTTGCGCCGAGGTAGATCATTTCTGGATCTTTGAGTAGCGTGGCCCCACCGCCGCTGCCGTTCACCATTTTCGACGGGCAGCCGCAGTTTAAATCCACTCCCCAGGAGCCCAACTCCACGGCGCGTGCGGCATTTTCCGCCAGCCACTGTGGGTATTGCCCCAGCAGTTGTACGCGCACCAGCGTACCGGAGGGGGTGCGGCTTTGGTGATTGAGTTCCGGGCAGATACGGTGGAACACTTTTGCAGGCAACAGTTGGTCGACCACGCGAACAAACTCGGTGATGCAGTGATCGTAGTCATTGACCTCAGTCAGCAGCTCGCGCACCAGCGAATCGAGCACACCTTCCATCGGCGCCAGTAATACACGCATATCTTGCCCCTGAAAAAATGAGGCGACATAGTAGCGCCTCTTTCAGGGGGAAGGAAGGTGGGGATGCACATGTGCAACATCGGGCACGCTTTTCTCCCTCGCCCCTTTGGGGATGAGGAATCCCCACAAAAAAATGCCAGCACAATCGGTCCCCTCGCCCCGCCGGGGAGAGGGTTAGGGTGAGGGGGAAAATGCGGCTCTGTTGGTCATTCCGTTCACCTTATGGTCCTTGCTTTTCTGTAGCGCCAGAACCCGTGAACGTGCCAGGGTGGTTCACCGCCACCACCCTGGCGACCCGGGCTCCCGGCCAGGAAAATCGCCGCTGGCGCGGTCCACTCAGCGTATTCCTTCAGGCTTATCGGGGACGGGCGAAGGTAACGTCCCTGTAAAGTCGCCCTCGCCGCGCATCCCTGCGCGGCGCCCCGGCCTTACGGATACGCTTCGTCGATTTTCAGCCGGACCCAGTCATCGCTTTAACTGTTGTGTTCTCATGGTGCAGTGTTATCGCTATAAAACGTAATATTACTGGGGATCCCTCAGCCTTTGGGGAGAGGGTAGCGGTGAGGGGAGCGGAACGATTCCACCAAAATAAAATAAATACTCCGAAACCATTTCGCAAAAAACTACCCCTCCGATAATCGCCTCAACTCCCCCCGCCTTGCTTTGCAACTGGCAGCGCAAAACGTCACCATAAATACCAGCGCAAATAGCACCACAATCGTTGGCGCGGGCGCACTATCAATAAAGAATGACAGGTAAATCCCCAGCAACGACACCGTCACCGACACGCCCACCGCCACCAGCAGCGCAACATGAAAACGGTTCGTCAGCAGAACAGCAATGGCCCCTGGCGCAATTAACAGCGAAATTGACAACACAATCCCCACCGCTTTAAGCGTTGCCACAATGGTCAGCGAGACCATACAGAGCAAGCCATAATGCAGCCAGCGGGTGCGCAGACCACTCACCTGCGCCTGTTGATGATCAAAACAGAAAAGCAGAAAATCGCGCCACTTCACGCCAATAATCACCGCGATTGCCGCCGAAATCGCTCCGGTTTGCATGATGTCCGCATTGTTAATGCCCAGCATATCGCCAAACAAGATGTGGTCGAGATGGACTTCCGGCTTCACCGCAAGATAGAGCAGCAGCCCGGCGGCGAACATACCGGAGAAGACGATCCCCATTACCGTGTCCTGCTTAATACGGCTGTTATCTTGCAAAAAACCGGTGGCTATAGCGCAAAAAAGCCCGGCCACAAATGCTCCCAATGCCAGCGGCACTCCCATCATCCAGGCCAGCACGACGCCGGGGAACACGGCGTGGCTCATCGCATCGCCCATCAGCGCCCAGCCTTTGAGTACCAGAAATACCGACAACAAGGCACAGGGAATGGCGACAATCAGCCCTATCAGCAGCGCGTTATTCATAAAGGCAAACTGGAAGGGTTCGAGCAACAAGGTCATCATTTCTGCGCCTCCAGCGCCAGCCGTGCACGGCGACGGTTTGCCAACAGCCCGTGGCGAGGCGCAAACACAAATGCCAGCAGGAAGAGAAGCGTTTGCGCCACCACAATCACCCCGCCGGTGGCGCCGTCCAGATAATAACTGGCCCAGGCACCGGCAAAGCTGGTGAGACTGCCAATGGCGACCGCAATCATCAGCAAACGAGGGAAACGGTCGGTGAGCAGCCACGCGGTCGCACCCGGCGTTACCACCAGGCAGATGACTAAAAACGCCCCTACCGTTTGCAGCGCCGCCACGGTGGACAACGCCAGCAGGGTAAAAAAGAGCACTTTCAGTCGTTCCGGGCGCAGGCCAATCGCCCGGGCATGGTTTTCATCAAAGAAAGTGACCATCAGATCCTTCCACTTAAAGAACAGGATCGCGATGGAGACGATGCCGATGATCGCCAGTTGCAGAATATCGGCTGGCGCAATCGCCAGAATATTGCCAAGCACGATGGTCTGAATGTTGACCGACGTGGGATTCAGCGAAACCATGAACAAGCCGAGGCCAAAGAAAGAGGAGAAAATCAGCCCGATGATGGCATCCTCTTTCAGCCGTGTACGCTGGTTGAGAAACAGCATGCTCCCCGCCGCCAGTCCGCCCGACAAAAACGCCCCCAGCGCAAACGGCAGCCCGAGCATATAAGCGCCCGCCACGCCTGGTACAATCGAGTGCGACAGCGCATCACCAATCAACGACCAGCCTTTGAGCATCAGGTAACAGGAAAGAAAGGCGCACAGGCCCCCGACCATCGCAGAGACCCACATGGCGTTACGCATGTATTCATAGGCAAAAGGTTCAAGCAGCGTGTTCATCCCTGCCCCCTCTCTCCCGCAGGCCGCCGATGCGCGACAAACGGACGCTCATCATCGGTGATGATACGGTCTTCGGTGCCGTGCAACACCACATGGCGCAACACGCCGCTGAAGGCCTGCTCCAGATTTTCAGCGGTGAAGGTGGTGTCCGTGGGGCCGCTCGCCAGCACAGTACCCTTGACCATCACCGTGTAGTCACAAAACTCCGTGACGGAGCCAAGATTATGGGTGGAGACCAGCATGGTTTTACCTTCAGCGCGCAATTCACGCAGCAGGTCGATGATTTTGGCTTCGGTTTTAACATCCACGCCGGTAAAGGGCTCATCAAGCAGGATGACGTCGCCCTGCTGAGCAATCGCCCGTGCCAGAAACACCCGCTTTTTCTGCCCGCCGGAGAGTTCTCCAATTTGTCGATGACGAAATGCCAGCATATCGACCCGCTCCAGGGCCTCGGTGACAATGCGCCTGTCGTTTTCTTTCGGCATGCGTAGCATCCCCATTCGCCCGTAGCGCCCCATCATCACCACGTCCTCCACCAGCACCGGAAAAGACCAGTCCACCTCTTCGGCCTGAGGAACATAAGCAACCCGGTTTTGCCGCAATGCCTGCTGCGTTGGCAGTCCGGCGATCGCAATGGTTCCGGCAGCAAGGCGCACGAAGCCCATGACGGCTTTAAACAACGTTGATTTACCGGAGCCGTTGACTCCCACCAGGGCGGCAATCGAACCGACGGGGACGCTGAAGGTCGCATCCCGTAATGCGGTATGCCCGTTACGATAAGTGACCGTTACACCAGCAACCGTAATGCCTGCCGTTTGCGTCATGTTTTACTCCTTCATGCCGGTTTTGATGCCCTGCACGAGGGTGCGGGTGGTCACGTTCAGCAACTCAAGATAGGTGGGTACCGGGCCGTCCTGCGCGCTCAGCGAGTCGACGTAGAGCACGCCGCCGTAGTGCGCCCCGGTCTCTCGCGCCACCTGTCGGGCCGGTTTGTCCGACACCGTGCTTTCACTGAAGACGGCCGGGATCTGGGCTTTTTTCACCTGATCGATGACGCGACGAACCTGTTGTGGCGTGCCCTGCTGGTCAGCGTTGATTGGCCATAAATAGAGCTCTTTTAACCCGAGATCGCGTGCCAGATAGGAGAAGGCCCCTTCACTGGTAACCAGCCAACGCTGCGCCTCGGGGATGTCAGCGACCTGCTTGCGCAAGGGTTCCAGGGTGTCGGTTATCTGCTTTTTGTACCTGTCAGCATTTTGCTTATAGGTCGCGGCATTCGGCGGATCGTATTTCACCAGGGCATCGCGGATGTTATCGACGTAAATCAACGCATTCGCCGTCGACATCCAGGCATGCGGGTTGGGTTTACCGTTATACGGGCCGTCAGAGATGCCCATCGGGGTAATACCGTTAGTCACGATGACTTCCGGGACGCCATTGAGGTGCTGGTAAAAGCGTTGAAACCAAAGCTCAAGATTCATGCCATTGGCGAGAATCAGTTGTGCACCCTGCGCCCGTTTGATATCCCCTGGCGTGGGTTGATACTCGTGGATTTCGGCGCCCGGCTTGGTAATCGAGGTGACGTCGGCGGCATCACCCGCCACGTTTTTCGCCATATCGGCAATCACCGTAAAGGTGGTGATGACCTTAAACTTTTCTGCCGCCTGGGCGCTCATCGCGGTCAGGGCGAGCAGTGAGCCAAACAGTATCCCCGTTACTTTCTTGAACTTCCGCATGCAGGTCTCTCCAGAGGTGATTAAAATCAGAACGAAATTAGCCTGTGCTAATTTATATAGCATAGGCTATGTTTTAATGAAAATGATTATCGTTAATTAAATAACGCAATGAGAGAGTGAAGGAAAAACCAGCAACAAAAGCCCGTCAGGTTCTCCTGACAGGCGAAAAATTTTTAAAAAAAGGAGGCAGATCGTTTACGCGCAGGCCGACACCGCGCTGGCGCTGTCCTGCGGCAACGTCAGCGCGCCCTCGCCGAGGGTGCGTTGCAGAATGACAATATCCAGCCAGCGACCATGCTTGAAGCCGACGTTTTTTAGCGTGCCGGTTAGGGTAAATCCCGCCCGCTGGTGCAGCGCCAGGGAGGCTTCATTTTCGCTGTTACCGACCACGGCAACCAGTTGCCGGTAACCCTGCCGCTCTGCCCACTCTATCGACTTTGCCAGCAGCGCTTTGCCCGCTCCTCTATGGCGAAAGTTCTCATCCACATAAATAGAATCTTCCAGCGTGAACTGATAGGCCATGCGCGTACGGTAGCGCGACAGGTAGCAATACCCTTTCACCCCCCCTTCATCGATCAGCACAAACCACGGCAGCCCCGCTTCACACAGTTTCAGCCAGCGCGCGCGCATGTCACTGATAGCCGGGACTTCGGTTTCGAAAGAGGCAGTGCCGTTGGCAACGTGCCAGGCGTATATTGCGTGGATGGCGGGAATATGTTGTTCTTCAGCTTCAGTAATTATCATGGATTCAGCTCCTGCTCGTCGTTGCTGAAAGGCTAGCCCTAAGCGCTGCGCTCTGGTACAGGTCTGCACTTATTACCCGTATAAGGAAAACGTTGGATGACCACCCTCAATCTCGATCAACTGGCCACCTACAGGTTGGTCGTAAGCCGGGGAAGTTTTACCGCAGCGGCTGATGTACTGGGGATTTCACAACCTGCGGTCAGTTTGCAGATCCGCCAGTTAGAAGCCAGCCTGCAGGCACGCTTGATCGAGCGAACCGGGCGCGGCATCCGCCCTACGCCCGCCGGAATGACGCTGCTTGAGCACTGCGAGGCCATTGAAAAAGCGGTCAACATCGCGGTGCAGTCCGTCGCGTTGCACCAGCAGGAGATCAGCGGCACCGTGACGCTGGGAACAGGTGCTACCGTCTGTATTCATCTGTTACCTGCCGTACTGCTCACACTTCGCAAGGCCTGGCCGCAGTTGACCGTGGGGGTGCGTACCGGTAATACGCAGGACATTGTCCGTGCAGTGGAGGAGAACAGAATCGATGTCGGTCTCGTGACCTTACCGGCGACGGGAAGGCTTCTGGACATCACGCCCGTCATGACGGAGGAGTTCGTTATCATCAGCACCGCTGAGCGTAGCGAAACCGCCTCCGTTTTTACCCCCACGCTGTGCGCGAGCATTCCGCTGATTGTGTTTGAATCCGGCAGCGGAACCCGTCAGTTGATCGATAATTGGTTATTAAGCGCCGGCAAACCGATAACGCCAGTGATGGAGCTCGGTAGCATCGAGGCCATCAAACGGATGGTACGCGCCGGGCTGGGTTACAGTATCGTGCCGCGTCTGGCGGTCGAAAGCCCGCAAGAGCGCAGCGGACTGGTTGTCCATTCGCTGGCACCCGCACTGCACCGCACCCTGGGCCTTGTCATGCGTCAGGACCGGGTCATCACACGCGGCATTCATGAAGTGATTGGGCATATAGAAAACGCAGTCAGTGCCCGCAACAATGCTGAAGGGGCTTAATCCTGGGGTAATGCCTGACGTTCCTGAAAGGAATATTTGGTATGCTCAGAAGTCATGATGTGATCGGTAGCACATTTCAAGCTTTAATTGTATGATGAATACAGTTCATCAAGGGTTTTCACCATGAGTAAATCACTGAATATCGTCTGGCAGTATCTGCGCGCCTTTGCCCTTATTTACGCCTGTTTATATGCAGGCATTTATCTTTCCTCGCTGCTCCCCATCACCATTCCCGGCAGCATTATTGGCATGCTTATCCTCTTCGTCCTGTTGGCACTGCAGATTCTGCCAGCCAAATGGGTCAATCCGGGCTGTTACGTGCTGATTCGCTACATGGCACTGTTGTTCGTACCTATCGGCGTCGGGGTTATGCAGTACTACGATATGCTGCGCGCCCAGTTCGGCCCGATTGTGGTCTCCTGTGCCATCAGCACCTTAATTGTATTTCTGGTCGTGAGCTGGAGTACCCATCTGGTGCACGGTGAACGCAAAATTGTTGGTAAGAAAGAGAGCAAATAATGATGGCCTATATCTGGTGGTCCTTACCTTTGACGCTGGGGGTTTTCTTCGCCGCCCGTAAGCTAGCCGCACGGTTTAAGATGGCGCTGCTCAACCCCTTGCTGATAGCGATGGTGGTGATTATCCCTTTCCTGCTGCTCACCGGCATTCCTTACGATCACTACTTTCAGGGCAGTAAAATCCTCAATGATCTATTGCAGCCTGCGGTCGTGGCGCTTGCCTACCCGCTTTATGAACAGTTACACCAGATCCGGGCACGCTGGAAGTCGATCATTACCCTCTGTTTTATCGGCAGCGTGGTCGCCATGGTCACCGGCTCGGTCATCGCCCTGCTGATGGGAGCCACACCTGAGATTGCCGCCTCGGTCCTGCCAAAATCCGTTACCACGCCGATTGCTATGGCGGTGGGCGGCAGCATTGGCGGCATCCCGGCCATCAGCGCGGTGTGCGTGATTTTTGTTGGCGTGCTGGGCGCAGTGTTTGGGCATACCCTGTTGAATGTGATGAAAATTCATACCAAATCTGCCCGTGGTCTGGCAATGGGAACGGCCTCCCACGCGCTGGGAACCGCACGCTGTTCTGAGCTGGACTATCAGGAAGGGGCTTTCAGTTCGCTGGCATTGGTAATTTGCGGAATCATCACGTCACTTATCGCGCCGTTTTTATTCCCCATAATCCTGGCAATAGCGGGCTAAAATTTGCGATGCGTCGCGCATTTTTCATTTGAATTTCATAAGTTGCATATACAGTGAGATGTCGATCACATATAAAGGCGCAATCGGCCCGTAAACTACGATCCCATTACATTGCTATGAGGCAACGCCATGCATTCACGTTTTCACACTGCGTTTCCCACTCTTGCGGATGATTTACAAGCCGCTCTGGCGCCCATTCTGGCAGACGCGCATTTTCCTGCGATGTTAAGCGCAGAGCAGGTTGCTGGACTGCGTAACGCCACCGGGATGGACGAAGACGCGTTGGCTTTTGCACTACTGCCGCTTGCCGCGGCCTGCGCACGGACCGAACTCTCCCACTTCAACGTTGGGGCCATTGCTCGTGGCATCAGTGGTCACTGGTATTTTGGTGCCAACATGGAATTTTTGGGCGCCACCATGCAACAAACCGTGCATGCCGAACAGAGCGCCATCAGCCATGCGTGGTCCCGTGGCGAAAAAGCCCTGGCCTCGGTTACCGTCAACTACACCCCGTGCGGCCATTGCCGTCAGTTTATGAACGAGTTGAACAGTGGACTGACCCTGCGCATCAATCTTCCTGGCCGGGCACCGCATACGTTGGGGGACTACCTCCCGGATGCCTTTGGTCCAAAAGATCTCGACATCAAAACCCTGCTGCTGGATGAGCAGAATCATGGTTTTGCTCTGCAGGGTGATGCACTGGCCAAAGCGGCTATCACGGCAGCCAATAAAAGTCATAGCCCTTATACCCACTCCCCTTCCGGTGTCGCCATTGAATGTCGCGATGGGCAAATTTTCTGCGGCAGCTATGCCGAGAATGCGGCCTTCAACCCTACGCTTCCTCCCCTGCAGGGTGCGCTGAATTTGATGAGCCTCAGTGGTTATGATTACCCGGATATGCAACGTGCCGTGCTCGCAGAAAAAGCCAGTGCCCCATTGACCCAGTGGGACGCAACCGTTGCCACGTTGCGGGCACTGGGTTGCCAGAACGTTGAGCGTGAACTGCTTTCCTGATTGCCTCACTGCGGGTTTATTGCCCGCAGTGGTGAAAAAGCCCGCAATTAACCACCGGATTCTTGCGCTTGCCGAACGGGTAAAGTAGCCTTGAGTGAAATTTAATCCCGCATCGAGTTTGTCTGCATGTTAAAGCGTTTTGTTTACAGCCTGTTGGTCCTTATCGGCTTACTGCTGTTAACGGCGCTCGGCTTAGATCGTTGGATGAGTTGGAAAACCGCGCCCTACATCTACGATGATCTGCAGGACCTGCCCTGGCGTCAGGTGGGGGTGGTGCTGGGTACAGCTAAGTACTATCGTACTGGCGTCATTAACCAGTATTACCGCTACCGTATTCAGGGTGCATTAAATGCCTATAACAGTGGCAAGGTGAATTACCTCCTGCTCAGCGGCGATAATGCGCAACAGAGTTATAATGAACCGGTCACCATGCGCAAAGACTTAATTGCCGCAGGCGTTGACCCTTCCGATATTGTGCTTGATTACGCGGGCTTCCGTACCCTGGATTCGATTGTGCGGACGCGGCGGGTATTTGATACCAACGACTTCATTATTATCAGTCAACGTTTTCACTGCGAACGTGCGCTCTTTATCGCCCAGCATATGGGGATTCAGGCCCAGTGTTATGCCGTGCCATCGCCAAAAGATATGTGGAGTGTTCGCGTGCGGGAATTTGGTGCGCGGTTAGGTGCTATCGCTGATCTCTATGTATTTAAACGCGAGCCACGGTTTTTAGGGCCGCTGGAACCTATTCCCTCCTTGCAGGCAATACCCGATGATGCGCAGGATTACCCTGCGGTGACGGTTGAACAGTTGCTTGATCTGCAAAAGAAAAACAACTAACGCGACTAAATAGCGGGTCAGTAAACCGACGCGCCACGGTTAATGTTTCTGACCGGGCCGAGTAATAAGTATTTGCGGTTAACGAATTCTTGAATATCAATAGCCCGTTTTTCGCTTTTGTTGACTGTCCAAAGTCCGGTCAAGGCATTGAAGGGCATAATTAATTCCCCCGTAGGGGTAGCGACCAGGTATTCACCCGTTTTAATGTATCCGGCAGTGCATTCTATACGCAACTGCGATCGGTTCTCTACGGTATACTCTATTTTCCCGAAACCCGTTGGCACCATGGTAAAAGAGTAATAGGGTAATGAGGTTACCTTCAAATCGCCCAAATCCGCAATAACATCATTATCACGGATAAGTTTGACGGATTTTAAATAGAAATGAACTGGGTTGATTTTTTCGTGCGGCGGGTGGTCAACTTTGAAAAACACAACATTCATAGGCGCTCCTGCACAACTTTTACAACAGATATTATTCAGCTTATCAGCAAAGGTCATCCTGACATTCAGATTACGCTGAAACAACAATATTTGCGAAACACGCCGCGGACATTACGGTAAAATCCTGTAAGCGTAAGAATATATTCTTGCAGCAGGCTACAGTGTTATGCAGGCTGCTGCTGCGTCAATCCTTTACTTTCCGTAGCACGTCAGGCAACTTTGTCTTCGTAATTGTGCAGGCTTACCTGCAAATCATAAATAAGGCTTCTAACTTTTTCAGGCGTAAGGCTAAAAAACTGCGATTCGAACGTTGATCCGCCTAGTGCATAAGGCGAAGTACTGTACCCAAACTGTATTACCACGCTATTCAGATCTTCCACTGCCCCGACCTGCCATCCATTAACGGGAAATGCAGGAAATGCTGATTCGTTTTTCATCCTAATCTCCTTGTGAATGCTGTGACGAATGTTATGCCTCAATGAGCGTAGCACTGAAATGAAAAATATAACAAGAAAGATTGCATGAACTTTGTTGTAGCGGGAAATATATTTTCAAAACCAATCTGGTTAGACCTCTTATTTGTTATGATTAAGACAATTCTTTAATGGTGTTATTTTAAGCAGACAATGAGGTTAACAGGCTGTTGCCAATATGTTCAAAAAAAGAACATCCGGGAGATATATCCTTGACGTTAAAGCTTTAAATTATTTACCGATAAAAAGTTAATTTGTCACTGCAAATAACTATCTGCTGCTTTTATTTGTATAGATAATTAAAAAAACGTTTCGATAAATCTGATTGGTTAGCGAAAACGTATATTAGGGTCTACCTTAAAATTCTGGTTTTTCTCTAAGAGGTAGATAAATATGAGTCCTGCAGACAAGAAACATCATCATTATCCGCGCCCCCCTTTTCCGGAACAACCACAGCAGCCGCCAGGTCTGGCTTCTGAAATGAAACCTATTCCCGATCATGGGGAAACCAGTTATATCGGCTCGGGTCGCCTGGCAGGAAAGCGTGCCCTGATTACCGGTGGGGATTCAGGTATCGGTCGTGCGGTGGCTATCGCCTTTGCCCGCGAAGGTGCCGATGTGGCCATTAACTATCTGCCTGAAGAGCAGTCCGACGCCGAAGCGGTGATCGCGCTGATCAAGGCTGAAGGGCGTAAAGCGGTCGCCCTGCCGGGTGACATCCGCGACGAAGCCTTCTGTAAACAACTGGTCGAAAACGCCGTTAATCAACTTGGCGGGCTGGAAGTGTTGGTTAATAACGCAGGTCGTCAGCAATTTTGTGAGTCTATCGAAGACTTGACCACTGAGGCCTTCGACGCGACCTTCAAAACCAACGTTTATGCCCCGTTCTGGATAACCAAAGCGGCGATTCCTCACCTGCAGGAAGGTGCGGTCATCATCAATACCACCTCCGTTCAGGCGTACCAGCCAAGCCCTATGCTGCTGGATTATGCACAGACTAAAGCCTGTAACGCGGCCTTCACCAAAGCGCTGGCACAGCAGTTGGGATCAAAAGGGATTCGCGTGAATGCGGTGGCGCCGGGTCCTTACTGGACGGTGCTGCAATCCAGCGGCGGTCAGCCTCAGGAAAAAGTGAAACAATTTGGCGCTTCAGCCCCGCTTGGCCGTCCAGGTCAGCCGGTAGAAATTGCGCCGTTGTATGTGCTGTTTGCTTCCGATGAAAGCTCTTATTCATCCGGCCAGGTGTGGTGTTCTGACGGCGGTACCGGTACCGTTTGATTTTGAACAGGCAGGCTTCGGCCTGCCTTTTTTAACATGTTCGCCAGAAAAGCATTCATATTTGCTGACACTTAAAGTATGGCTATTTTTTACGCTTGTTGTTTTTATCGAAGATAGCCCCTTCTCTCCAAAATATAATATTCCTTTCTGGATACTGATACGCCCTATTGTTCATCGTTATTGCATGAAGCTAATAATGAGGATGAACAGTGCATAAAACAGGGATGTTGTTCTTATTTATTCTACTTATGGGTATGTGTAACGGGAGCATTATCGCCGCCTGTGATTTTTCCCCTACCGTTACGTACCCACAAGCCAGCACGAAAACTTTCGCGCTACCATTGGCAATGACAGCAATTAGTGTGCGGTCAGACCTTGCAACCGGCACGGTTATATATCGACAAAATATCGATATTTCAACGAATGCACAAAAACCCCGGGTGGTATGTGACAGTACAGGGCATTTTCAACTTAGTTACAGTTACGCTTCCCTGCCACGCCAGGAAACGTCATCAGGTTCAAAAATTTATCAGACGGGGGTGGATGGCGTTGGCATACAATTTATTCATGATAACGGCATTTTTTTCCCTTATAGCTATCCGACGACAAGCTGTATAAATTCAAAAAGTTGTTTCTTTTCATCTGTTTGGCCTGTTTCCTCCTACTTCGTACTCGTCAAAACAGCAGAGAATATAACGGGTGGTATAGTCTCCGGGAGTGGTTTGCCGGTAGCACGCTATTCTTTAGGCCAGGCAAACAGCAGGGTACCCATTTACGAAATCAAAATTACTGGCAGCCTGACTATCACTACCCCCACCTGCAATATTACCCCAGCCAACCAATCAATGACCGTGCCGATGGGATCGCACCATGTCTCTGATTTTACGGGAAAAGGTTCGGGCACCGAATGGAAAAACGCCAGCATCCAGCTCAGCGACTGTGGCTGGTTTTATGGTAACAGCGCAACCGCCGTGGCCACTTTTGACGGAACGAGCAACACGGTGAAGGCATTAACCAACAATGCCGCCGACATCACCCTCACCCCTCTCGATGGCACAATCACCGCAGCAGACGGGATAATGGCCATTGCCAACAACGCCTCTGCTGCCACCGGGATCGGCATTCAACTTTCCAGTACGCAGTCAGTTACTGGCAAAATTAACCTGAACTCGGCTTACGCTTATGCCTTGCCTGATGATGGTTCTCGTACCATTACCGTTCCTCTTTTCGCCCGTTATATTCAGACCGAAAACAGCCTCAGTGCAGGTAAAGCCAACGGTAAACTGGAGTACACCATCAGCTATCGTTAGTCAGCGTAATGAAAAGACACGTAATTTTCCGGCACCCCTGCTATTCCTGGTTACGCTTAATCCTGATGCTCATAATTTGATGGCGCACGGTTGTCGCCATCGCTGACGCCAGGAGAAAAGATGAAGAACGAGTCGTACTCTCATCCACAACGTATCGAAGGCTATGCCGGGCTGGGTGACTATGCGGCCATTGGCGATGGGCGCTCGGTGGCATTGATTGCGCCAGATGGGGCCATAGACTGGTGGTGCGCCCCGAATATGGACTCACCTCCCCTGTTCGATCGCATTCTTGATGCCGCTGCGGGCGGTTACTTCCAGATTGAACCCGTCGAAGAATACCGTATTCAGCGTCGCTACCGTGACAACAGCAACGTACTGGAAACGCAATTTGAAACCGCCTCCGGTCGCGTTCTGCTTACCGAATCCCTTAACAGCAACTATGCCGGTCGTCTGCCCTGGTGTGAACTGGCTCGGCGTATTGAAGGCCTTGAAGGGGAAGTGGAACTTCGGGTCACTTTTGTGCCGGGGACTGCCGCCTGCACGCGCGCGCCGTGGATTCAGGACACTGAGCAGGGCCAGGTCATGCACATCGGCGATTTAATGGCGATGCTGCGTTCGACCGAAGACGTAAGCGTGACCTGCTATGACGACTACGCAATTGAAGGCACGCTCATTGCCCGTGAAGGCGTCCGCTCGCTTATCGCCCTGTTGGTCAGTGAAAAGGAGCCGCTTGCCATCCCGTCGCTTGAGAAAATAGACGGGCATATTGATATTTCTGACCACGTCTGGCGTTTGTGGGCAGATAGTCTCACCTATGAGGGCATCTACCCTGAGCATGTCAAACGTTCAGCGCTGGCGCTAAAGTTTTTACTTTACTCCCCGACAGGGGCACTGGCCGCCGCGCCAACCACCTCGCTGCCGGAAGGGATTGGTGGGGAAAAAAATTACGATTATCGCTACGCCTGGACACGTGACGCCTGCCTGATTATCCGCGCCTTTAGCGTCATTGGTGCGCTGGAAGAGTGTAAGGCCGCTTTCTCATGGCTCACCAACACGATTTTGCGCCATGATGGTAAAGTGCGGGCCTGTTATACCCTGCAAGGCGGCGTGGTTCCGGCGGAGAGCTATCCTCCGTTGAGCGGGTACAAAAACTCGCTGCCCGTCCGTATTGGCAACAATGCCCGGGATCAGCAGCAGCTAAGTATGTACGGTGATTTACTGGCTACCGCGATGCTGTTTGTTCGCGCCGGGCATATTCTTGATCTCACCACTGCGAGGCTGCTGGCCTCTCTCGCTAATACCTGTGCGGACACCTGGAAACAAGCCGATTCAGGCATCTGGGAACTGCACGACATTCAGCATTATACCCACTCCAAAATGGCCAGTTGGGTCACCCTGGACGTTGCCGTTTACCTTGCCGAGGAAGGCCATCTCGAAAAGACCTGGCTTGAGCGCTGGGGCCGGGAAAAGGCGCGCATTGAAGCGTGGATTGAAACGCACTGCTGGTCAGAGGAAAAACAGGCTTACACCTTCTTTGCCGGCACGGACAAACTGGATGCCTCACTTTGCATGGCCTGGCACTACGGGCGCCACTGTAATCCTGCCCGCATGAAATCAACGCTTAACGCGATCGTCAGCGAGCTGGGCCATGGCACGCCTATGCTTTATCGCTACAGCGAAGTTGAAAAGGAAGAGAGTACGTTTGTCGCCTGCTCATTCTGGCTGGTCGAAGCGCTGGCGTACATGGGGGAGAAAGCCCGTGCCAAAGAATGCATGGACACCATCCTTGATACCCTGTGCGACAAAGGCAACGTCGAAACCTTTAATGAGATGTTTGATGTGCGCACCGGTGAGTGGCGTGGAAATGTGCCCCAGGGGTTAAGCCATCTGGCACTGATCACGGCGGCAGATGCGCTTTCACGGTAAGACGTTTCCCTGTCAAAGGATGATGGGGAATAACCTGTCGCTTATTCCACGAAGAGCTTTTCTATAGATTTTGTGGGGTAGAAAAGTGAACTGGCATTCGAGCCACATAACGCAATGAAACCCAGCTTCAAATAAAATGCCTTTGCTCGTTCATTAAGCGCATCGACAAACATGCCGTGAATGCCCACCGCCTGCGAGGCGAGATAAGTGACTTTCATGGCATGCGTGACCAGAGTTGTACCCCACTCCTTTCCCTGCAGATCTTTATGAATCGCCAACCGCCCGAGTGTAACGCTGGGAATATTGGCGTAGGGTATCTGCCGCTGCTGGGTCTTAGAGGGCAAGGTCTCCTTTTCGAAACAACTGCCAGACAGGGTGTAATAACCCATTACTTTCGGTAAAGCATCCCTGGTGACCAGCAGGTAACCGCGTAAAATACGGCCCCGGTGCTGGCGGGCAAGATGATTGTTCAGAAAGCTATTCAGCGATGCATCACCGCAGTCAAAATCTGAAAAATCGTATTCCGCTCCTTCGGAAAAGAGAGTGATGCTTAATGGCGCCACGACTTACTCCATGTCTTCTAAACGTTTGGCTGCGCGTTTCAGTCTGTCATCCGGTGTCGGCGGGTGACTGATAGCGTCCATCACCAGACGCCAGGATTCTTCATTGAGGATCAAACGACGATGCTGCTCCAGGACCTGGGCTGCTCGCTCCGAGGCACTCGAGACCATAAACTGGGTAATCGTCTGGTTAGATAATGCCGCCGCTTCTTCAATGATGTGCTTGTCATCATCCGTAAGGCGCAAATCGATACGTTGTTTTTTGAGTGCTTGCACTCTGGACTCCCTGACCGCGGATTAATGTACGGTGCTCTTCCGTACAAATATAGAATGAAACAGACAAAGGTACAATAAAAAACCCCCGCCAACGCATTGACGGGGGTTTTGTTCTTTACCGGCAAGCCACATGGCCGGTTAGGGCAAATTACTTCTTACGGGCGTATTTCAGGGAGTCCAGCGCCACCGCGAAGATGATAATGCCGCCCTTGATGATGTACTGCCAGTAAGGGTTGATACCGATATAGGTCAGGCCGTAGTTGATGACGGTAAAGATAATCACACCGGTCACCACGCCAAGTACGGTACCCACGCCGCCGCTGAAGGAGACGCCACCCACCACGCAGGCTGCAATCGCATCCAGTTCGTACATAAAGCCAAGGTTGTTAGTTGCAGAGCCGATACGGCCCGCTTCCAGCATCCCGCCGAAGGCGTAGAACACGCCGGACAGGGCATAAATCATCAGCAGGTTCAGCGCAACGTTAACACCAGACACTTTCGCCGCTTCCGGGTTGCCGCCGATAGCGAAAATGTTTTTACCGAAGCGGGTTTTGTTCCACAGCACCCAGACAAATGCCACCGCAATCAGCGCATAGAAGGTGATGTAGGAGAGGCGGAACGAGCCCAGCGCAACAAACCCCTGCGTGAAGGTGGAGAAACCGCTGTCAAAACCGGAAATCGGTGACGCCCCCACGAAGTCGTAGTACAGGGAGTTAATACCGTACACGATGATCATGGTGCCTAAGGTGGTGATAAACGGCGTCACGTTCAGGTATGCAATGATGATACCGTTGATGAGACCAATAATGGCACCGATTGCACAGACAATCGCCACCACCACGATGATTGGCATGGTCTGCATTTCCGGGAAAACTTTGTTCACGTTTTCCATAGACTGCAATAATGTTGCCGCAACCACCGCAGCCAGACCGACCTGACGTCCGGCTGACAGGTCCGTACCCTGCGTCACAATCAACCCGGCCACGCCCAGTGCAATAATGATACGCACGGAGGACTGGGTAAGAATGTTACTTAAGTTCAGCAAACTTAAGAACGTGGGGTCCTGGAATATGATGATTGCCAGTAACACCAAAAGAACAACGTAAATACCGCCGTCTTTCAGATAAGTGAGAAAAGTTTTTTTATTTAACGCACTCATGAGGAGCCCCTGATCTTAAAGGTGCAAAGACGCAAGACGGAGTATTTCGTTTTGCGTTGTCGTTTTAGTGTCAACAATTCCGGCAACGAGACCATTGCTCATTACCAGAATACGGTCAGTGATACCCAACAATTCTGGCATTTCAGAGGAGATAATAATAATCCCCTTATTCTTCTTCGCCAGCTCTGCGATCAGCTGATAAATTTCGAATTTCGCCCCTACGTCAATACCGCGCGTAGGTTCATCCAGCATTAATATCTCCGGTTGCGTCAACAGCCAGCGACCGATGATCACTTTTTGCTGGTTTCCGCCGGAGAGCGAGCCGATTTGTGTACGGTGGCCTGGCGTTTTAACGCGCATTGAGTCAATAACCCACTGGGTATCACTCTTCATGCGTGAATTGTCGAGCAAACCGACTTTGTTTTTGTAATTCTGAATATTGGAAATCAATGAGTTGAATCCGATATCCAGGTAAGCATAAATACCGGTTGAACGACGTTCTTCCGTCACCAGCGCAAAGCCATTATTAATCGCTTCATTTGCGTTATGGTTATTAATATTTTTGCCGTGCAGTTTAATGGTACCCGTCGCTTTTTCGCGGATACCAAATAAGGTTTCAACGATATCGGTACGCTTCGCCCCGACCAGTCCCGCAATGCCGAGAATCTCACCTTTGTGTAAATCAAAGGAGATATCACGGATAGACGGCTGGCGCAGTGACGTCAGGTTGCGTACTTCAAGGATAGTTTCACCCGGGACGTTTTGTTTATCCGGGAAACGCTGGTTCAGGGAACGACCGACCATCATGGCGATGATCTTGTCCATATCCAGCCCTTCAAGCGGCTGGGTGGCGATCCACTGCCCGTCACGCAGAATCGTGATTTCATCACACAGCTGGAAGATCTCTTCCATTTTATGCGAAATATAAACGATACCGCAGCCACGGTCTTTCAGCTTACGAATAATAGTAAAAAGATGGTTAACTTCTTTTTCGGTCAACGAGGAAGTCGGTTCATCCATAATAACGATTTTGGCGTCATAGGAGAACGCTTTGGCAATTTCGATCATCTGCATTTGCGAAACAGATAATGTTCCGACACGCGCACGGGGATCGATATCAATATCCAGCTCATCAAAAATAGCTTTGGTATCGCGATACATTTTGTCCTGATCGACAAACACACCTTTGGTGGGGTAACGACCCAGCCACATGTTGTCCATGACAGAACGTTGCAACACCAGGTTTAATTCCTGATGAACCATTGAGATACCATTTTCCAGTGCTTCTTTTGCAGAATGGAAGTCGATCTCTTTTCCCATAAAAAGAATGCTGCCGGAATCTTTTTGGTAGATCCCAAAAAGGCATTTTAATAATGTTGATTTACCCGCGCCATTCTCACCCATTAATGCATGGATAGAATGAGGACGCACTTTTAAATTGACATTATCGAGAGCCTTTACGCCAGGAAAGGACTTGTTGATGCTGCTCATTTCCAACAAGAATTCACCGGACGACTGAGTATTGTTGCTGACCATAATTATACCTTGTTGGCCTGGCATATTTGTTATAACAGGGCGCAAAAAGATGCGCCCCGTGTGTACGTAAATCTAAATATTACTTACCAGTAAACTGAGACAGGTTTTCCTGATCTACACCGACGTAAGGAATACGAACAATTTTGTTGTCGATTTTCCAGTTGGTGCCATCAGCGGCGCCTTTACCGTCTGCCAGGTTTTTCGCCAGGTCAAAGGTCGCTTTCGCCTGGTTGTTGGCATCGTTCAGAACGGTACCGGCCAGTGCGCCAGATTTAACCAGTGCCAGTGCTTCTGGCAGGGCATCAACACCGAATACCGGAATCGAAGATTTGTTGTGGGCTTTCAGTGCTTCAACCGCACCCATTGCCATGGCGTCGTTGTTAGCGATAACCACTTCAATTTTGTTAGCGTTCGGACCAGACAGCCATGCGTCCATCTTATCTTTAGCCATTGCGGTATCCCACATAGCGGTATCTAACTGCAGCTGCTCGGTTTTGATGCCTTTGTCGTTCAGCTCTTTGATAACGTAAGTGGTACGCGCTTCAGCATCCGGGTGGCCCGGTTCGCCTTTCAGCAGAACGAACTGAATCTGGCCGTCTTTGTTCAGATCCCAGTTTTTATTCGCCGCCCAGTGCTTGGCAATCAGGTCGCCCTGGATGATGCCGGATTCTTTGGAGTCAGTACCCACATAGAAGGCTTTATCGTAGCTGTCCAGCGCTTTGCGGTTTGGTTCTTTGTTGAAGAACACGATTGGCACATTCTGACCGCGAGCTTTCTCAATCACGGTGCCTGCAGCCGCCGGGTCAACCAGGTTGATTGCCAGTGCTTTAACGCCTTTTGCCAGCAGAACGTCGATCTGGTCATTCTGTTTGGACTGGTCGTTCTGGGAGTCGTTCATCAGCAGCTGTACGCCAGACGCTTCTTTCGCATCTTTTTCGATGGCTTTACGCACAACGGACATAAAGTTGTCATCGTATTTGTAGATGGTCACACCAATACGGGTATCCGCAGCGTGAGCAGCCGCGCCAAACAGCATGCTTGCCATAACAGCAGACAGAGTCAACACCTTCTTATTCATGGTATCTCCGGTTTTTTTGCAGGGTAGTTCTTGTGAATTAAAGGATCGGCGGGGCAGTAAGTTAATGAAACGTTACTGTCGGCCGAAGTTCACTCAAAAAATTCTTTCTTCCGTGTGGGGTAACGCTCCAGTAATGCGTTTTTTTCGATGCTTTAAGCTTGTTGCTTCCGTAAAAGTGATTAATCACCGTTACATCGTGTTTCAGCTCCTAAAACGCTGACATCATAGTCAGCGCGTTGTTAAGATACTGTGAATTTACTCACAGATTGAAAACGGTTACATCATCAAACGTCATAGGTTAGTGATCGTTACCCCAATTTGCCGTGATGTAACGGAGTGACGGCGCACCAGCGTCGGCATAAAGCAGTGTTTTGCCTCAGGATCGAGCTTTCCTGCTGCGCCCATCAGCGCCAGCTCGGTCGCCAGACGGGCCATGGATGCAATGGGGTAACGCACGGTGGTGAGTTGCGGGTCGGTGTAACGGGCAATAGGAATGTCGTCGAAACCAATCAACGAGAGATGCTGTGGCACCGCAATGCCATTATCTTTTAGCGCGGTCAACGCCCCTGCCGCCATGCTGTCGTTATAGGCAAACACGGCGCTGAGCTGCAGGTTACGCCCCAGCAACTCCACCATCGCCGCCTCACCACCCTGCATATCCGGTGAGCCCGTGCCAACCCAGGTATCCGGCGCGGTAACCCCCTGCTCTGCCAGGGCTTTAAACCAGCCATCACGCCGCAAATCGTTGTCTTCAATATGGTGACTGGAGGCCAGATAACCGATGCGTTGATGGCCGTGATTGAGCAGCATTCGGGTCGCCATAATGGCGCCGCTGACGTTATCAAGCTCGACGCAGCGATGGCTGTAACCCGGCACCACGCGGTTAATCAGTACCATGCCGGGGATTTGCTCCATAAACCCGGCCAGCTCTTCATCACTCAATGCTTTTGAATGAACTATCAGCGCGTTACAGCGTTGTCGTATCAGCACCTCAATGGCGTGCCGTTCTTTCTCAGCCTCATGATAGCTGTTACCAATCAGCACATATTTCTGGTGCTGCTGCGCCACCACGTCCACCGCTTTGACCAGCGCCCCGAAGAAGGCGTCAGAGACGTCCATTACCACCACGCCAATGGTGTCGCTGACCTGCGTTGCCAGCGCCTGGGCGTTGGCATTGGGGCGATACCCCAGCTGCGCCACCGCTTTGGTCACGGCTTCACGCGTGTCCTGACTCACCAGTGCACTGTTGTTTAATACGCGGGAAACCGTCGCAACGGAAACGCCCGCCTGACGGGCCACATCACGAATGGTTACCATAGTATTTAACCTTGAATTGAATGCGGTCGCTCACAGACATGCTCCCTGTGGTTAGCAAGGCGGCTATTCTCTCAGCCGGCGCGGTCGGACTACGTGAGTCGCATCACACGAATGGAAACGGTTACATCCATTTTGTTAATGATTGTGATCCAGATCGTTATCTGGATGTGCGTGGTAATGATGTCCCCGCAGCACGCGCGGTTAATTGACGCCATATCCATTCGAGGGGCCCCTGACGGAAGCGACGCAGCCAGAAGACGGAGAAGAGAATATTGACGGCCCACACCGGCGGAACAAACGCCAGCAGTTGCAGGCGGTCGAACTTCATGAACAGGCCAAAGCGGTAGAAGAGCGTTGTGCAAATCAGCGTTTGCAGCAGATAGTTACTTAATGCCATGCGCCCAACGCAGGCAATACTACTCACCAGTTTGCTACGGCAGAGCTGCGGCCAGTAACCATAAATAAGCGAGGTATAACCGAGCACCTGCACCGGCGCACTGAGTTCCCGTGGAGCCTGTAAAATAAACGCACACCAACGGTACGCCCACTCAACCTGCCACTGCGCGACGATGGCGGGCAGGTTAATGGCCATACCCAGCAGCGTTAAAAAGAGGCCGGTACGCCGATAATGAGACAAACTGAACTGCCCTTTCAGCCAGCCGCTGCGCATCAGGGCTGCGCCTATCAGCATCAGGCCAGCAAGCTGCCAGCCATACTGTGCGCCGAGGGCCAGCAGACCATTGGAGAGCAGATCGGCACGATTGCCGATGGCCTCCATCACGCTGCCGGTGGTTTTCCAGTACCCTTCGTATTGAATATTGGCCGCATCCGGGATCCAGGAGCGGTTCGGCGTGCTGCCCGAAATCACGCCCAACAGCAGCAGCACCGCAATCCCAATGAGGTAGAGCGCCACACCGGTGTTGAACAACGTTTTCACGCTGACCGCATCACGTATCATTCGCCAGGCAATCAGACCAATCAAACCATAGGCCAGCAGAATGTCTCCGTCCCAGAACAGCAGGCCATGAATAAAACCGAGCAGGACCAGCAGCGTCAGTCGGGACTGGATCCAGCGCTTCCCGCGCGGGAGCAGCATCTGCAAACCGGCGCCGAAGAGGATGGCGAACAGAGAGAGGAATTTGACCTGGGCAAAGAGGTCCAGCACCGCCCAGGTCCAGGCGTCGTGTAAGGTCACACTGCCGTACCAGGCGGGATTGAGATACGCAGCCTTCGGCAGGCCAAAGCCGACGATGTTCAAAAGCAGGATACCGAGAATGGCAATGCCACGTACAAAATCCAGCGTGACATTTCTTTCCATGTATCCGGCTCCTGTTAAAAACTAGTTGTGGTGACGTACAGCGCGCAGGAATTCCTGACGCGTGTTCTGGCTGGACTTAAACAGTCCTCCCAGCGAGGTCGTGGTTGTGGCACTGGTGGCATCACGAATGCCACGGGCTTTCACGCAGTAGTGCACCGCATCAATGGAGACCGCGACGTTATTGGTGCCGAGCAGGGTTTGCAGCGCGGTAAGGATTTGCTGCGTCAGACGCTCCTGTACCTGCGGACGCTGGGCAAAGAACTGCACGATGCGGTTAATTTTAGACAGGCCAATCACCGACTCTTTCGGGATATACGCCACCGTCGCCTTGCCATCTATAGTGACAAAATGATGTTCGCAGGTGCTGGTCAGCGTGATATCGCGCACCGTGACCATCTCGTCCACTTTCATTTTGTTTTCAATGACGGTGATTTTCGGGAAATTGGCGTAGTCCAGGCCCGAGAAAATTTCATCAACGTACATTTTAGCAATACGGTGCGGCGTCTCCATCAGGCTGTCATCCTCAAGATCGAGATTAAGGAGCTGCATAATCTCAGTCATATGACCGGCTATCAGGCGCTTGCGGGATTCATTATCCAGGTCGACGGGTGGGCGCAAGGGGGTTTCGAGGCCGCGAGCAACCAGGGCCTCATGAACGAGAGCCGCTTCTTTACTGAGTGATGACATTTTTTATTCTCCTGCAGGTGTGGCATCTTCGCCGGGGTGACCAGCGAAGTGAGGAATCATTGTGCGTGAGGTCGCGCACAGAATCCAGTATTCACCGCGATAATTAATGAAATAGCTCACGCCTGTTAACGCGTGCGCTTCCACACCAAAATACCCGCCAGCAGTAAGGCGATTCCTGCCAGCCCCAGCGCGGGCTCCAGCCTCTGGGTGAGCCAGGTGGAGAGCGCTGAGGTCATCGGCCCAATCAGTTGCCCGATGGCATAGCCGGTGGTCAACAAACCGGCCATATAACGCGTATGATTAGGTGCCAGTTCACGCCCATATAATAACGAAAGCTGCACCGCACACAGAAAACCGCCGCCGACTAACAGTGCGCCAATCACCAGTCCGCTCATGCCCGGCAGCACGCTTGCCGCCGCCACGCCTGCGCCCTGGAGCCATAACACCACCGCCAGTCGCTGGTGACTCTGCCCCAGGTGGCGCAGGGCAATACTCAGCGCGATGCCCACAACGGCTGCCGCACCGAAAACCGGCCAGACAAACTGGGCAAACAGGCTGCCCGGAAACCGCAGCGCCGCCATTTGCGATAAAAAAGTTGCCGGCAGAATGTAACCAAAGCCCGCCAGACTGTAGCTCCAGACCAGTCGCTTGAGGTCAGGGGTGAGATGCAGAGGCTCTGGCTGTTCACCCGCGCGATGCAACTGCCCTGGGCGCGGGAGATAGCGTCCAATTAAGACCACCAGGATCAGCGCCAGCACACCGTAGACCTGCCAGGCCGCCGCGGCAGAAAGACCGCGCGACTGAATCGCCACCGCCAGCAGGCCGCTTAATGCAATACCGGCGCCGGGTCCTGCAAACACGGCGGCACTGAGACCCGGGCGGGCATAGTGCGCCAGACGTTCGTTGGTCCAGGCCGCGGTCAGCACCATCGCCCAGCCGCTCATTGCGCCAATCACCAGACGCAGCGCACCGTGCGTGAATGCGTTGTCGGCAACTGCGGAGAGAAAGGTCAGGACAACGGCACCCGCGACACCAAGGTAAAGACGCATCTCAACGTGGCGACGGGCACGCATCGCATCCCATGCGCCGATGAGGTAGCCGAGGTAGTTGGTGGCGGCCACCAGCCCGGCACTGGTCAGGGTCAATTGCCCGTCCTGAATCATCAGCGGGACCTGTGGGGTGAAGGCAAAGCGCCCTATTCCCATCGCCACGACCAGGACAATAAAGCCGCTTAGCGCAATTCGAAGCGCCATGCGCACCTCAAAAGTTAATAAAAAGTAAAATTAATGATGCAATATGAGGCAACGAAGCGAAAGTGAAAGTTACTCACAGCGCCATGAATAATCTGTATTATGGAGAGCTATCACGCTTTTACTGTTAACCATTATCGAAGGAGCCTTGCATGGAATTGCTTGAAGAGCACCGCTGTTTTGAAGGGCGTCAGCTACGCGTGCGACACGACTCCACCGTGCTGAATTGTTCGATGACCGTCAGCATTTTTTTGCCGCCTGTGCGTGAAAATACTCCGCCACCGGTTCTCTACTGGCTCTCCGGCCTGACCTGTAACGACGAGAATTTTACCTTTAAAGCGGGTGCGCAACGTGTTGCCGCTGAGCTTGGTATTGCGTTGGTGATGCCAGACACCAGCCCCCGGGGTGACGATGTAGCCGATGCAGACGGTTACGATCTGGGCAAAGGCGCCGGTTTCTACCTCAATGCCACCGAGCAGCCCTGGGCCGCCCATTACCGGATGTACGATTACCTGCGCGACGAGTTGCCCGCGCTCATCCAGTCTGAATTCACCGTCAGCGATCGCCAGGCGATAAGCGGGCACTCGATGGGCGGACATGGCGCACTGGTAATGGCGCTGAAAAATCCAGGCCGCTTTACCAGCGTCTCGGCCTTCGCGCCCATCGTGAACCCAACAAAAGTCCCGTGGGGGCAGAAAGCGTTTACCGCTTATCTCGGCGCAGACGCGGCAGCCTGGCAGGAATGGGACAGCTGCGTGTTGATGCAGGCAAGTCAGGCCACTGACGCCATACCCACACTTATCGATCAGGGAGATGCGGATCAGTTCCTGGCTGAACAGTTACAGCCTGCCCGCCTGGCCGAAGTGGCCCGCCAGAGCGCATGGCCGCTCACCCTGCGGGTTCAACCCGGTTACGATCACAGTTATTATTTCATCGCCTCGTTTATTGAAGATCATCTGCGCTTCCACGCTGAACATTTGCTGAAATAAACCCGGAGGGCGCTGGCCCTCCTCTTTACTTTCCCTTACATTCGCCGCTATCCCGTTGATGGATCATGGCTTCTTAATTCTTTTCAAAGTAAATACAAATGATTTCAATTCTCACTTGTATTTACAATATTCCATTTTTTCTACACAATCTTTCCGCTTCGCCATCCCGAGAGTCCTTAAAAGACAAACGCTTAGATTTCTCATGGTTTTCAGATGGCGCTTTTTCATTGAAACGGAATGATATGATGACACCTCGCGCAAAAATAGTTGCTGTCGCAATCTGCACAGCCATGACACCTTCCTTGCTTCACGCAGCCGACCAGGACACCCTGGTGGTATCGGCAACCGGGTTCGAGCAAAAAATTCAGAATGCTCCCGCCTCCATTTCGGTTATCTCTAAACAGCAGATTGAAGACAAAGCGTATCGCGATGTCACCGATGCGCTGAAAGATGTTCCCGGCGTCGTGGTCACCGGTGGGGCCAGCAGCAGTGATATCAGCATTCGCGGCATGGGCTCTCAGTACACCCTTTTCCTGGTCAACGGCAAACGCATCAGCACCCGTGGCACCCGTCCAAACAGCGACAACGCCGGGATCGAACAGGGATGGTTGCCGCCGCTGGAATCCATTGAGCGTATTGAAGTGATTCGTGGGCCGATGTCTTCACTGTATGGTTCGGATGCGATGGGCGGCGTCATCAATGTCATCACCAAAAAAGTGTCGAATACCCGGGGCTGGAGCGGCGCCCTGCATGGCGATGCGACCTGGCAGGAGAATCGCGACTCCGGCGATCTTTATCAGACCAATGCGTATGCGTCTGGTCCGTTAGTTGATGGCCTGCTGGGGGCCAAAGTGACCGGGCTGTTCTCACGTCGCGCCGAAGATAACATTCTTAACGGCTACAACGAACAGCGTCTGCGTAACGGCGGCATCACCCTGAACCTCACGCCAGATGATAAAAACGACATTGATTTTGATGTATCACGCGAGTTGCAGGACCGTAACAGTACGCCGGGCAAGTCATCTGCCGCCGAGAGCTGCCGTGGCAACGTCTGTACGCCCAACAGCAAAAGCGAAAGCCGCTACGAGCACACCACCTATGCCTTGACCCACAGCGGTTACTACGACGACGTTAACACCACCAGCTACCTCCAGCAGGAAGAGACCAATAACCCCGGTCGTGAAATGAAGTCGTATAACACCATTTTTAATACCCAAAATCAGATCTTCCTCGATGCGCATACCCTGACGCTGGGCGGTCAGTATCGCTACGAAAAACTGCGCGATAACGGTAACCAGCTGGAAGCGGCAGACGGTCTGAATAAGCTGACCCGTTGGAGCTGGGCGCTGTTCGCAGAAGATGAATGGGCCATTCTCGATAATCTGAGCCTGACCGGCGGTCTGCGCATGGATAAAGACGAAAACTACGGGACCAACTGGACGCCGCGTGGCTACGGCGTCTGGCATCTGACCGAGCAATGGACGCTGAAAGGCGGCGTATCCGCCGGTTACCGTGCACCGGATCTGCGTCAGTCATCGGCAAACTGGGGCCAGGTTACCGGCGGTGGGCGTCTGAACGGCATTATTGTCGGCAATCCGGATCTCAAACCCGAGAAGAGCGTTAGCGAAGAACTGGCCTTACTGTGGGATAACAACGACAATCTCAACGCTGGCATCACCCTCTTCAATACTGATTTCAAAAACAAAATCACTGAGGTGCGTCGTTGCAACAGCAGCGCCGATCCGGCCTGTACTATTGGTAGCGTGAGCTATGATTTCGTCAGCGACCGGGTGAACGTCGACAAAGCCAATATGCGCGGCGTGGAGTCGACCTTCGGCTGGAAAATCACCCCGGACCTCAACCTGACCGCGAACTATACCTTCACCGAGTCTGAGCAGAAGAGCGGGCAGTTCTCCGGTAAGCCACTGAATAAAATGCCGAAGCATATGCTCAATACCACCCTGGACTGGCAGGCCACTCAGGATGTGGGTGTGTGGAGCCGCCTTAACTTCCGTGGCAAAACCTCGGAATACCTGAGCCGTACCACCATGTCGCAGGGCACTCCGTCTTATACCCAGGTGGATATCGGTCTGCGCTATAACGCCACCAAAGACCTGCTGGTTTCCGCTGGCGTCTACAACGTGCTGGATAAGCAAATTGATTACGAAACCTATGACACCATTCTCGACGGTCGCCGCTATACCCTCGGCTTAAACTATAACTTCTGATAGCGCGCATGAGTTCTGCCGGATGGCGGCGTAAGCGCCTTATCCGGCCTACGGTTTGCCTTTGACCTCGTAGGCCTGATAAGCGAAGCGCCATCAGGCATCATGCTGTTTCATATGAAAACGCCCCGACATCTGCCCGTCTTGTCGGATGGCGGCTAACGCCTTATCCGACCTACGGTTTGACTTTGACCTCGTAGGCCTGATAAGCGAAGCGCCATCAGGCATCCTGCTGTTTCACATGAAAACGCCCCGACATCTCTGCCCGTCTTGTCGGATGGCGGCTAACGCCTTATCCGACCTACGGTTTGTCTTTGACCTCGTAGGCCTGATAAGCGAAGCGCCATCAGGCATCATGCTGTTTCATATGAAAACGCCCTGACATCTGCCCGTCTTGTCGGGTGGCGGCTAACGCCTTATCCGGCCTACGGTTTGTCTTTGACCTCGTAGGCCTGATAAGCGAAGCGCCATCAGGCATCCTGCTGTTTCACATGAAAACGCCCCGATATCTCTGCCCGTCTTGTCGGGTGGCGGCTAACGCCTTATCCGGCCTACGGTTTGCCTTTGACCTCGTAGGCCTGATAAGCGAAGCGCCATCAGGCATCATGCTGTTTCACATGAAAAAACGCCCCGACATCTCTGCCCGTCTTGTCGGATGGCGGCTAACGCCTTATCCGGCCTACGGTTTGCCTTTGACCTCGTAGGCCTGATAAGCGAAGCGCCATCAGGCATCATGCTGTTTCACATGAAAACGCTCATTTATAGCTCACGGTATATTCCAGCATACCGTCTGCTTTGCCGCCGGTGGCCGTGGCGGCGGTCTGTATATAGCGGGCATACAGCGGCACGGTCACCGTCGTGCTGCCGTTATTCGACAGCGGATCGGTGTAATTATAGGTCTCTGCGGTTAAGTTCATTACCCCGGCATCGCTCTGGCTGCGGGAGAGCTGAATGCCAAACCCCGTCGCCCCCGAGATCTGATCCTTTAATTTCATTGCCCCTGCTGCCACACCGTTCAGCGGCGTCAGCGTCACGCTGAATGTATTGCTGGTGAACGCATTTTGGGCAGTGACCGTCGAACCGTTATATGTCGCATTGGTGCTGGTTCCGTAGCCGTTAAACTGCCCGCAGCCGTCGAGGTAAATACTGGCATCAACCCAGTCGCTGTGGCTGCCGGTACCGCTGAAATCGCTGAGCTTGTGCGCGCCCATGTTCACGGTCATCGCTTTGCTGGCGGGGGTGATATTGCAGGTCGGTACCGTCACGGTAATCGTTCCGGTCATCCGGATGCGGTAGATTTCCACCATGCTGTCGGCCTGGCCAAACGTGTAAATGATCTCCGGCAGGGTACTGGCATCAATCGGGCCCGGCTCCACCGTATTGCCGGTTTTGAAGATTTCCAGCCAGGAAAAGGCATTATAATTACTCAACCCGCAACCCCAGACATTTGCGCACTGCCCGCCCACCGCCTGGGTCAGAAGCATGGTCCCCATGGCCCCTGCGGAAGCGCTGATTTTAATGCCAATACCACTGAGGTTGGTTGCCCAGGTTTTACTGCCCGGCGGGTTTTCGGAAAGCGTGGTGTTCAGTTTGTAGCCGTAGTAGAAGGGTTTTACAGCATCACAGTTAATCTGAAACTCGCCCTGATTGGCCAGAATGATATTCTGATCATAGACCTTCTGCCCCACCGCCAGCCCGGACGTGACCGAGATGCTGGTATTCACTGGCATGGTCAGCGTTTTAGTGGCATTAAACGGCTTGTCAGCGGCAAACTCGCACAACGCGTTTGCCTGCCAGGAAAAGGCGAGCAAACTTAACAAAATCAGCAGCACATATATTCCCTTGCGCACCATCCTTCCTCCTTGTTTTACCGGATGCGTCTGCTGCCCTGACTCTACGGAAAGGGCAAAACAAACCAGGGAATATTACCGGCACAGCGGGGTCCGGATAAAAATATTGTTTTTGGTGGGTAGGCGTTTATCTTCGATAATAGCCGGAACGGTGTTTTTTCAGGCAGAAATAAAATGTAAGTAAATGGGCAGCGCGGAAAAAAATGAATAATGCTGAGTTGTTATTTTCATTACGTTTTTTACCATGAAGCCGTTATTTTTTGTCACTAATTAAATAGCCCCGACATCTCTGCCCGTCTTGTCGGATGGCGGCTAACGCCTTATCCGACCTACGGTTTGTCTTTGACCTCGTAGGCCTGATAAGCGAAGCGCCATCAGGCATCCTGCTGTTTCACATGAAAACGCTCATTTATAACTCACGGTGTATTCCAGCATACCGTCTGCTTTACCGCCGGTGGGCGTGGCGGCGGTCTGTATATAGCGGGCGTATAACGGCACGGTCACCGTTGTGCTGCCGTTATTCGACAGCGGATCGGTGTAATTATAAGTCGCCCCGGTTAAGTTCATGATTCCGGCATCGCTCTGGCTGCGGGAGAGCTGAATGCCAAACCCCGTCGCCCCCGAGCTTTGATCTTTTAATTTCATTGCCCCTGCTGCCACACCGTTCAGCGGCGTCAGCGTCACGCTGAATTTATTGCTGGTGAACGCGTTTCTGACCGCCACCGTCGAACCGTTATATGTCGCATTGGTGCTGGTTCCGTAGCCGTTAAATTGCCCGCAGCCGTCGAGATAAATACTGGCATCAACCCAGCCGCTGTGGCTGCCGGTACCGCTGAAATCGCTGAGCTTGTGCACGCCCATATTTACGGTCATCGCTTTGCTGGCGGGGGTGATATTGCAGGTCGGTACCGTCACAGTAATCGTTCCGGTCATCTGGATGCGGTAGATTTCCACCATACCGTCGGCCTGGCCCGCAGTGTAGACAATTTCCGGCAGCGTACTGGCATCAATCGTGCCCGCCTCCACCGTATTACCCGTTTTGAAGATTTCCAGCCACCAAGGTATAGTTTCACTATAACCAGCCGACCAACCGCAAGACCAGCTATTTGCGCAACCACTCAACGCCTGTGTCACGGGCATAGCCCCCATGGCCCCTGCGTCAGTGCTGATTTTAATCCCGATGCCAGTGAGGTTGGTTGCCCAGGTTTTACTGCCCGGCAACGTTTCGGAAAGCGTGGTGTTCAGGTTCAAGCTGTGGAAGTAAGGCCCGGCGGCATCGCATTGAATAGAAAACGCGCCCTGATTCGCCAGGCGGATATCCTGATCGTAGACCTTCTGCCCCACCGCCAGCCCCGCCGTGACCGAGATACTGGCATTCACCGGCATGGTCAGCGTTTTGGTGACGCTTAAGGGCCTGTCACTTCTAAACCAGCACAGGGCGTTTGCCTGCCCGGAAAAGGCGAATAAACCTGACACCATCAGCAGCACATATATTCCCTTGCGCACCATTCTTCCTCCTTGTTTTTAGCGGATGCGTCTGTTGCCCTAACTTAACGGAAAGGGCAAAACAAACCAGGGAATATTACCGGCACAGCGGGGTCCAGATAAAAATATTGTTTTTGGTGGGTAAGTGCTTATCTTCGATAATAACCGGAACGGTGTTTTTTCAGGCAGAAATAAAGTGTAAGAAAATGGGCAGCGCGGAATAAAGAAATAATGCTGAGTTGCTATTTTCGTTACGTTTTTTACCATTAAGCCGTTATTTTTTGTCACTAATTAAATAGCCCCGACATCTCTGCCCGTCTTGTCGGATGGCGGCTAACGCCTTATCCGACCTACGGTTTGTCTTTGACCTCGTAGGCCTGATAAGCGAAGCGCCATCAGGCGTCATGCTGTTTCACATGAAAACGCCCCGACATCTCTGCCGGGGCGTTTTCTGAATTTCAGTATGCTCTCAGTTATAACTCACGGTATATTCCAGCATACCGTCTGCTTTACCCCCCGTCGCCGTGGCGGCGGTCTGTATATAGCGGGCGTATAACGGCACGGTCACCGTTGTGCTGCCGTTATTCGACAGCGGATCGGTGTAATTATAGGTCTCCCCGGTTAAGTTCATTACCCCGGCATCGCTCTGGCTGCGGGAGAGCTGAATGCCAAACCCCGTCGCCCCCGAGATCTGATCTTTTAATTTCATTGCCCCTGCTGCCACGCCGTTCAGCGGCGTCAGCGTCACGCTGAATTTATTGCTGGTGAACGCATTTTTAGCCGCCACCGTCGAACCGTTATATGTTGCATTGGTGCTGGTTCCGTAGCCGTTAAACTGCCCGCAGCCGTCGAGGTAGATACTGGCATCAACCCAGCCGGTGTGGCTACCGGTGCCGCTGAAATCGCTGAGCTTGTGCGCCCCCATATTTACGGTCATTACTTTGCTGGCGGTGCTGATATTGCAGGTCGGTACGTTGACTGTAATCGTTCCGGTCATCCGGATGCGGTACATTTCCACCATACTGTCGGCCTGGCCAAAACTGTAAATAATCTCCGGCAGGGTACTGGCATCAATCGGGCCCGGCTCCACCGTATTGCCCGTTTTAAAGATTTCCAGCCAGGAAAAGGCATCATAATTATTCTTACCGCAACCCTCGCTGATTGAGCACTGTCCACCCACCGCCTGGGTCAGGAGCGTGGTCCCCATAGCCCCTGCAGAAGCGCTGATTTTAATGCCAATGCCCGTGAGGTTGGTTGCCCAGGTTTTACTGCCCGGCGGTTTTTCGGAAAGCGTGGTGTCCAGGATATAGCCGTAGTAGAAAGGCTGAGCGGAATCACATTGAATAAAATATGCGCCCTGATTGGCCAGAATGATGTTCTGATCGTAGATCTTCTGCCCCACCGCCAGCCCCGACGTGACGGAGATGCTGGCATTGACGGGCATGGTCAGCGTTTTGACGCTATGAAACCCATAGCCCGTGTTAAACCGGCACTTCGCATTTGCCTGCTCAGAAAAGACTATCAGGCTCAATAGCATCAGCAGCACATGCATTCCCTTACACATTATCCTGCCTCCTTATTTTACCGGATGCGTCTGCAGCCCCTACTTAATGAAAAAGGCATAATACCCCAACGAATATTATCTTTGGCAGCTAAAATACCATCTTCGATAATAGCCAGAAAGGCGTTTTTTTAGCCAAAAATAAAATATAAGTAAATGGGCATTGCTGAGTAAAGAAATAGCGCTGAGCCTCTCTTTTTACTGCGTTTTGTGTGGAACCGTTAATTTTTGCGGAAAATTTTATTATCTGTTCACATTTACTGTACTTACCGAGATGACCTGACAACGCCCCGGCATTTTGCCGAGGCTGGCTACTGCATCCGGTATACGCTCATTTATAACTCACGGTGTATTCCAGCATACCGTCAGCTTTACCCCCCGTCGCCGTGGCGGCGGTCTGTATATAGCGGGCGAATAACGGCACGGTCACCGTTGTGCTGCCGTTACTGGACAGCGGATCGGTGTAATTATAGGTCTCCCCGGTTAAGTTCATTACTCCGGCATCGCTCTGGCTGCGGGAGAGCTGAATGCCAAACCCCGTTGCCCCCGAGATCTGATCTTTTAATTTCATCGCCCCTGCTGCCACGCCGTTCAGCGGCGTCAGCGTCACGCTGAATTTATCGCTGGTGAACGCATTTTGGGCCACCACCGTTGAACCGTTATATGTCGCATTGGTGCTGGTTCCGTAGCCGTTAAACTGCCCGCAGCCGTCGAGGTAAATACTGGCATCAACCCAGCCGCTGTGGCTGCCGGTGCCGCTGAAATCGCTGAGCTTGTGCGCGCCCATATTCACGGTCATCGCTTTGCTGGCGGGGGTGATATTGCAGGTCGGTACTGTCACAGTAATGGTTCCGCTCATCCGGATGCGGTAGATTTCCACCATACTGTCGTCCTGGCCAAACGTGTAAATGATCTCCGGCAGGGTACTGGCATCAATCGGGCCCGGTGCCACCGTATTGCCCGTTTTGAATATTTCCAGCCAGGAATAGGCATCAAAATTACTCAAAGCGCAATTCTCACTGTTTGTGCACGGTCCACCCACCGCCTGTGTTACGGGCAGAGCCCCCATGGCCCCAGCGTTGGCGCTGATTTTAATGCCGATGCCCGTCAGAGTGGTTGCCCAGGTTTTACTGCCCGGGGAGGTTTCAGAAAGCGTGGTGTTCAGATTGTATCCGTAGTAGAACGGTTTTGTAGAATCACATTGAATTGAAAATTTGCCCTGATTGGCCAGAATGATATTCTGATCGAAGACCTTCTGCCCCACCGCCAGCCCCGGCGTGACGGAGATGCTGGCATTGACCGGCATGGTCAGCGTTTTGGTAGCATGAAACGGCATGCCAGCGTCAAACCAGCACAGCGCGTTTGCCTGTTCAGAAAAGGCGAATAAACCTAACACCATCAGCAGCACATGTATTCCCTTGCGCACCGTTTTTCCTCCTTGTTTTAGCGGATGCTTCTGCAGCCTTGACGTAACGGAAAAGACATAACAACCCAGGGAATATTATCGGCACAGCGGGGTCCGGATAAAAATATTGTTTTTGGTGGGTAAAATCTTATCTTCGATAATAGCCGAAACGGTGTTTTTTCAGGCAGAAAAAAAATGTAAGAAAATGGGTGGCACGGAAGAGAGGAATAATGCTGAGTTGCTATTTTTACTGCGTTTTTTTCGTGAGTCCGTTAGTTTTTGTGGCAAAGTTTATTATCTGTTCATATTTTACTTATAACAAAAAAGCCAGTGGGTAATTAATCCACTGGCTTTTTTGTTATGCAAAAGTCGTAAACAAGGGGTTACTTCTTAAAGCGCTCCGGGAACACCATGTCTTTGTAGCTGACAAAATGGGTGCCTTTAGAGAACTTGTAACCGAACCAGATAATCAGGAACAGCGGGATACCAATATAGGTTGCGGCGACGCCACCCCAGTCAATGGTGTCGGCCAGGAAGGCTTCATAGTTCTGACCAAGGGTAATGATGAGGCACAGCACGAAGGCGAAAATCGGCCCCAGCGGGAAGAAACCTGAACGGTACGGCAGATTGTTGAGGTCATTGCCCTGCAGAACATAACCGCGACGGAAGCGATAGTGGCTGATAGCAATCCCCAGCCAGGCAATAAAGCCTGTCATACCGGAGGTGTTCAGCAGCCACAGGTAAACCGTCTGGTTGCCAAACATTGAGGTCAGGAAGCACAGCCCGGCAATCACCGTGGTGGCGTAGAGCGCGTTGCGTGGTACACCGCCTTTCGACAGTTTGGCGAAAATGCGCGGGGCTTTGCCATCGCAGGCCAGGGTGTAAAGCATACGGGTCGAGGCGTACATACCCGAGTTACCGGCAGAGAGAACCGCTGTCAGGATGACGGCGTTCATGATCGCCGCCGCAGAGAGCAGACCGGCATGCTGGAACACCAGGGTGAACGGACTGACGCTGATGTCTTTCACGTCATTACGCAGCAGGCTCGGATCGGTATAAGGAATGATCAGGCTGATAATCAGAATCGCGAAGACATAGAACAGCAGGATACGCCAGAAGACCTGGCGCACCGCGCGCGGAATATTCTTCTCCGGGTCTTCGGACTCCCCCGCCGCGATACCAATCAGCTCGGTGCCCTGGAAGGAGAAGCCAACAATCATCGCCACGCCGATCATCGCCGACAGGCCGCCCGCAAAGGGTGCGTCACCGGTCGTCCAGTTACTCCAGCCCACCGGCTGCGCACCTTTAAAGATGCCGACAATCATCATGATGCCCACCACGATGAAGATGATGACGGTCGCCACCTTAATCAGTGAGAACCAGTACTCCGCTTCCCCAAATCCTTTTACCGAGATGTAGTTCAGCAGGAAGATGACGCACAGGAACAGGGCGCTCCAGATCCAGCCCGGCGTGTCCGGGAACCACCAGGTCATCACCAGTTGTGAGGCCACAAGGTCAACGGCGATGGTGACCGCCCAGTTGTACCAGTAGTTCCAGCCCAGCGCGAAGCCAAAGCCTTCTTCTACGTAGTTCTGTCCGTAGGTTGCGAACGAGCCCGAAACCGGCATATAAGCCGCCAGCTCGCCGAGGCTGGTCATCAGGAAATAGACCATCAGACCGATAAGAATATAAGAGAACAGTGCGCCGCCTGGGCCGGCCGCAGAAATCGTCGCCCCTGATGCGACAAACAGCCCTGTACCGATGGAACCGCCAATGGCGATCATCGTCAGGTGACGCGCCTTGAGTTCACGGCGTAGCGTGGGCGCTTGTGTGGTTTTAGTTTCGGAAACCATAAGAAAATGCTATCCATCCAAAAAATGAGGGGCGATTGTAGCAAACGAAAAGGCTTCAATCCGGCACAAAAAACCTCTTATTAGAGACCTTCATGATAGCGGATGGATTATAAGTAAGGCAGGGTCAAAGACTGCACAAAACAGCTCCCTCGCCTCTTTGCGGCTGAGCCCCCACGTATTATTACGTTTTACAGCGATAACGCTGCGCCATGAGAATATAACAGTCACCGCGATGACTGGGTCCGGCTGAAAATCGACGAAGCGTATCCGTAAGGCCGGGGCGACGCGCAGGGATGCGCGGCGAGGGCGACTTTACACGGACGTTACCTTCGCCCGTCCCCGATAAGCCTGAAGGAATACGCTAAGTGGACCGCGCCAGCGGCGATTTTCCTGGCCGGGAGCCCGGGTCGCCAGGGCGGTGGCGGTGAACCGCCCTGGCACGTTCACGGGTTCTGGCATTATAGAAAAGCAAGGAACATAAGGTGAACGGAATGACCATCAGAGCCGCATGTTTCCCCTCACCCTTGCCCTCTCCCCAAAGAGGAGAGGGGACTGTCCGTGCTCGTATTATTTTGTGGGGATCCCTCAGCCCTCAAGGGAGAAAGTTAGCGAAATAAAGAGCTAATTCAACCCCCTCACTGATGCAATAAACTGCTGCAACTCAGGCGTTCTCGGCTGGTTAAAGAATGACTTGCTCTCTCCCTGCTCCCAGACTTTTCCCTGATGCATAAACACCACTCTGTCGCCCACTTCCCGGGCAAAACTCATCTCATGGGTCACCAGAATCAGCGTCATGCCCTCGGCGGCAAGCTGCTCCAGCACGCGCAATACCTCCCCCACCAGTTCCGGGTCCAGTGCCGAGGTAATTTCGTCGCACAACAGCACTTTCGGTTTCATCGCCAGCGCGCGGGCAATCGCCACGCGTTGCTGCTGCCCCCCGGAGAGACTTGATGGATAATAGCCCATACGCTCACCTAACCCGACCTTCTCCAGCATCTCTTTTGCCAACTGGCGGCACTCGTCAGCAGGCAATTTCAGCACCCGGCGCGGGGCCAGCATCACGTTTTCCAGCGCGGTCATATGAGGAAACAGGTTGAAGCTCTGAAACACCATCCCGACAGAACGACTGATTTCACGGGCTTGCGAATCTCTGTCCGTCACCGTCATGCCACCGAGCTTGATGCTGCCGTCCTGGTAACCTTCCAGGCCGTTCATGCAGCGCAGCAACGTGCTTTTACCCGAGCCGCTGCGCCCGATAATCGACACCACTTCGCCCATTTCGATATCCAGACTGACGCCCTTCAGCACATGGTTGTCGCCGTAATATTTTTGCACGTCATTAATGGTGATGAGCGGCATGGAATTTCTTCTCCAGGTAACGGCTGTAACGCGACAGCGGGTAACACATCAGGAAATAGCCCAGCGCGACCAGGCCAAACACTTTAAAGGGTGCAAAGGTAACGTTATTGAGCATGGTGCCCGCCTTGGTGAGTTCAACAAATCCAATAATGGACGCCAGGGCTGTCCCCTTCACCACCTGCACGGAGAAGCCCACCGTCGGGGCGATGGCAATACGTATTGCCTGGGGCGCAATGACACGAAACAGCGTCTGACCGAAGCTTAACCCCAGGCAACGGCACGCCTCCCACTGCCCCTTTGGTAACGCTTTGATGCTGCCGTACCAGATGTCGAGCAAAAAGGCGCTGGTGAATAAGGTCAGTGCCAGCGTGGCCGCCGTCCAGGGGCTGACATCAATGCCAAACAGCGCGAGACCAAAGAACGCCAGGAAGAGCTGCATCAACAGCGGTGTGCCCTGAAACACGGCGGCGTAGGTCGCAATAAGGCGTTTCGGCCACACCCAACGGCTGATGCGCAGCACCAGCAGAGGCAAAGTCACCAGGGTGCCGCAAATAAAGGCAATCAGAGAGAGCAGCAGCGTCCAGCGCGCGGCCAGCAGCAGGTTGCGCAGAATATCCCAGTCGGTAAATGTGCTCATCAGTGTTCACTCCCTAACCACTTGCGCCCGGCGGCCAGCAGCACCTGACGCATCAGCAATGAGAGCGCAAGGTACAGCAGCGTGGTGACCAGATAGACTTCAAAACTCAAAAAAGTGCGAGACTGAATCAGGTTCGCCATAAAGGTCAGCTCTTCATAGGAGACCTGCGACACCACCGATGATCCCAGCATCACGATGATGCATTGACTCACCAGCGCCGGGTAAATCCGCCCCAGCGCCGGGGGAAGGATCACCCGTATAAAGGTCTGCACTTTCGTTAATCCCAGCACCCTCGCCGCTTCCCACTGGCCTTTTGGCGCGACCTGAATACCGGCGCGGATAATTTCGGTGCTGTAGGCGCCCAGATTTATCAACATGGCAATCAGCGCCGCCTGCCCTGCCGTGAGCTTGAGGCCAAGCCCCGGCAGGCCAAACACAATGAAAAAAAGCTGCACCACGAAAGGGGTGTTACGGATCAGCTCCACATACGCCCCCCAGAGATGGCTGATGAGCGTGGGTTTACCACTGCGTAGCGCCGCGCCGATGATCCCGAGCGACACCCCACCGAGGGTCGCCACGGTGGTCAGCGTGACCGTGGTCCACAGCCCCGCCAGCAGCTGCGGCCAGAAGGGCCAGAGGGCAGCAAAATCAAGGGTTGTCGTCATGCCAGACCCTTATGCGCCGAAATTAGCCGGCAACGGTGCCTGCATCCATTTTTGGGAGAAGGTGTTCAGCGTGCCCTCTTTCAGCGCCTGCGCGACCAGCTTGTCCACTTCCGCTTTCAACGCCGGTTCATTTTTCTTCAGGCCGATGTAACAGGGTGAATCTTTGAGCATAAATTTGCTCACCGGCGCTTGCGATGGGTTCTGGCGTGCGATGGCCGCAACCACGACGTTACCGGTCGCCAGATACTGCACCTGCCCGGAAAGATAAGCAGAAATGGTGGTGTTGTTATCTTCATAGCGCTTTAGTTGCGCATCTTTCGGCACCAGGTCGGTCAGGACCATGTCCTCGACGGCACCGCGCGTGACGCCCACCGATTTACCGCTCAGGGCGTTGGCATCGGCAAGCGAGGCGTCTTTGGGGCCAAATACGCCAAGGAAGAACGGCGCATAGGCGCGGCTGAAGTCGATGACCCTTTCGCGCTCCGCGTTTTTACCGAGGCTGGAAATCACCAAATCCACTTTATTGGTCTGCAGGTAAGGAACGCGATTGGCACTGGTCACTGGCACCAGCTCCACTTTCACCTTCATGCCTTTGGCCAGGTATTCCGCCATATCAATGTCGTAACCCTGCGGTTTAAGGTCGGTCGCCACCGAGCCAAACGGCGGAAAATCCTGGGGTACCGCCACACGCAGCACGCCGCGCTTTTGAATATCCTGTAATTGATCGGCGAGCACCGCGCCCATCGAAGAGAACATCAATGCTGCACCCGTTGCGGCCATCATCCACTTTTTCATCGTCATCACCTTATCGCATCATGAAACAAAAGATTCTTTGATTAACAATCTGCAACTAATGTGCCAACGAGAGAAACCGGGGATATGGCGGGCTAACAGTGATGAAACGGCGTTATAGCCTGCAGTGATACAGACGCCTGCACGCCAGCGTGGTGCAGGTGCGCCGTTTTGGTGCGCTCAGATGTCGCAGTAACGCACAAAGCGTTGAAGTGCGCTGGACAGGTGCTTTTGACGGTGATGAATGCGCCAGAGCGTGCGCACCAGACGTGGCAGCGGGATGGGGACTTCCACCAGCGACCCGGCCTCCAGTTGTTCAGCAATCACCCGGCGCGATAAACAGCTGATCCCCAACCCATGGCGCACCGCATGTTTAATGGCTTCGGAATTGCCCAGCTCCATGCCGAGATGAAACTCAGGCAGATGGGAGAGCAGCAGATAATCGACAATCTCCCGGGTACCGGAACCCCGTTCACGCAGGATCCAGGGCGCAGCCGCCAGCCGGGCCAGGGTCACGTCACCCTGCAACAGCGGGGAATCCGGCGGCGCAAACACCACCAGCTCATCTTCCAGCCAGGGTTCAGCGATGATTTCAGCGGTGTGGCATGGGCCTTCTATTAAACCGATATCGACGCGAAAATCCGCCACCGCATTAATAACATCCTGACTGTTGCCGACGCTCATATCCAGCGGCAAGTCCGGCAGGTCGCGGCGATAGCGGGCAATCACCTCCGGCAGAATGTAGTTGCCGATGGTGCTGCTGGCATAAACACGAATCGCCCCGTTGTCTTCACGGAACAGTTGCTCAATTTCGATGGCTTGTTCAAGCAGCGCCAGCGCGCGCGGGTAAAGCAGACGCCCGTGCTCATTCACCACCAGCCGTTTGCCGACACGATCAAAAAGCTGCACCCCAAGCTGCCCCTCAAGATCGGTCAAGGCGGCACTGACCGCCGACTGAGAGAGCGCCAGTCTCTGCGACGCCTGGGTCGTTGACCCGCTTTTCAAAACCTCGGCAAACACTTCCAGTTGCCGGAGTGTGATATGCATATCCTGCTATCCCCTGGTAAGTCGCCCTTACCACTTATAAAGATTGATTATAAATATATAATCAATTTTACCTTTAAACCATCGCGCCGTACTCTTTTCTCCAGAGAAAGGAGAAGGTTATGAGCGAAATCACACAACACCTGAATTTACAGCGTATTAAGGCAGGCATGCTGTTACCTGGTCTGGCACTCAGCGCACTGGTGGCAGGAGTGGCATTGTGGGCGGGCGCCTGGCCGCCACTGGCTCACGCCGGGATGAGTGCGCTGACGCTGGCTATCCTGTTCGGCATCCTGATCGGCAATACCTTGTACCCGCGCCTCACTGAGACCTGCGACGAGGGCGTGCGCTTCGCAAAACACTATTTACTGCGTCTGGGGATTATTCTGTATGGCTTTCGCCTGACGTTTACGCAAATTGCTGACGTGGGTGTGAGCGGCATCGTCATTGACGTACTGACCTTAAGTTCAACGTTTATGCTGGCCTGCTGGCTGGGGCAGAAAGTGTTTGGACTTGATCGTCAGACTAGCTGGCTGATTGGTGCGGGCAGTAGCATCTGCGGGGCGGCGGCCGTTCTGGCGACCGAACCGGTGGTGAAGGCCGAATCGTCGAAAGTGGCGGTCGCCGTCGCAACGGTGGTGATTTACGGCACGCTGGCCATCTTTTTGTATCCGGCCATTTACCCGCTACTGAGCACGCTGTTTAGCCCGGAAACCTACGGTATTTATATGGGGTCGACCATGCATGAAGTGGCGCAGGTGGTGGCTGCCGGTCACGCTATCAGCCCGGAAGCGGAAAACGCGGCGGTCATTGCGAAAATGCTGCGCGTGATGATGCTGGCCCCCTTTCTGATCGTTCTGGCCATGCGGGTAAAAGCGCTGGCCCCGACGAATGCGGCGCAGAAGAGCAAAATCACGATACCCTGGTTCGCCCTGTTTTTTATCGTCGTGGCGATCTTCAACTCTTTCCACCTGCTGCCGCAGGGGGTAGTGAACACGTTGGTCACCCTCGACACGATTGTCCTTGCCATGGCAATGGCCGCATTGGGATTAACCACTCACATTAGTGCGCTCAAACGCGCAGGGGCGAAACCGCTGCTGATGGCGCTGGTGTTATTTGTCTGGCTGATAGTAGGCGGCGGGGCCATAAATCTGCTGGTCCACCATGTGATGGCATAAACCCATACATCTCCCCCCTGTTTACCCGCTATGATAGAGGATTGCTTTCCCCTGGCGGGTTTAACAGGAGTTTTTCATGAAATACATTGGAGCGCACGTCAGCGCCGCTGGCGGCCTCGCAAATGCCGCAATCCGTGCCGCTGAAATTGATGCCACCGCATTTGCCCTGTTCACTAAAAATCAACGTCAGTGGCGGGCCGCCCCGTTGACGGCTGAGGTGATTGATAATTTCAAAGCCGCCTGCGAGAAATACCATTTTCAACCGGGCCAGATCCTGCCGCACGACAGCTACCTGATAAACCTCGGACATCCGGTCCAGGAGGCGCTGGAGAAATCCCGTGACGCATTCCTGGATGAGATGCAGCGCTGCGAACAACTGGGGCTGACGTTGCTGAACTTCCATCCTGGCAGTCATCTGCTGCAAATCAGTGAAGACGCTTGCCTGGCGCGTATTGCCGAGTCCCTCAATATCGCGCTGGATAAAACGCGCGGTGTGACGGCGGTGATTGAAAATACTGCCGGTCAGGGCAGCAACCTCGGTTTTCGCTTTGAACATCTCGCGGCTATCATTGAGGGCGTGGAAGATAAATCCCGCGTCGGCGTCTGTATTGATACCTGTCATGCCTTCGCAGCCGGTTACGATTTACGCAGTGCTGAAACCACAGCTGACGTCTTCGCTGAGTTCGATCGCGTGGTCGGTTTTCAGTATCTGCGAGGGATGCACCTCAATGATGCGAAAAGCCAGTTTGCCAGCCGTGTCGACCGCCACCATAGCCTCGGCGAAGGCAACATCGGTCATGACGCTTTTCGCTGGATCATGCAGGACAACCGTTTCGACGGTATTCCACTGATTCTGGAAACCATTAACCCGGATATCTGGGCAGAAGAAATTGCCTGGCTTAAAGCGCAGCAACATCAAGAGGCAGCCGCGTAAATGAATGAGAGGGAAAAGCAGATACTTAAAATCCTGCGCAGTAACCCGCTGATTCAACAAAATGAAATTGGCGATATTCTGCAAATAAGCCGCTCGCGGGTTGCGGCCCATATCATGGATTTGATGCGCAAGGGGCTGATTAAAGGTAAAGGCTATATTCTTACCGAGCAGGATTACTGCGTTGCCTTTGGCGCGATTAACATGGATATTCGCGGTACCGCTGATATCCATTATCCGCAGTCGGCCTCTAACCCAGGCAGCATTCACTGCTCGGCAGGCGGCGTGGCGCGCAATGTGGCGCACAATCTGGCCCTGCTTGGGCGCGATGTGCATCTGATTTCAGCCGTTGGTGATGACTTCTACGGTGAAACGCTGCTGGAACAAACCCGTGTTGCCGGGGTGAATGTTGAGAGCTGCCTGCGCCTGCACGGGCACAATACCTCGACCTATCTTTCCGTTGCTAACCAGCAGGAAGAGACGGTTCTGGCGATTAACGATACCCATATTTTGCAGCAGTTGACGCCGCAGTTACTCAATAACTCACGGGATTTGGTACTGCATGCGGGCGTCGTGGTGGCGGACTGCAACCTGACGGAAGAGGCGCTGGAGTGGATTTTCACGATGGCCGGTCATCTTCCGGTGTTTGTGGATACGGTTTCTGAGTTTAAAGCGGATAAAATTCGCCCCTGGCTGTCACGTATTCACACCCTGAAGCCGACGCTCAAAGAGCTGCAAATACTCTGGGGGCAGCCTATTCGCCGGGAAGCCGACAAATTCGCGGCGGTAGCCTCCCTGCACGAACAGGGCGTTCAGCGTATTTTTGTCTGCCTCGACGACGATTCGGTCTTTTGCAGTAAACGTGAGGGTGAGCAGCATCTGATTGCGTCACCGGATCATCAGGTCGTTGACCGCTTTGGTGCGGATGATGCGTTTATGGCAGGGCTGGTCTACAGCTTTATGGATGGGGGAGATTTTAAAGAATGCGCCCACTTCGCCATGGCCTGCGCCGCCATTTCCCGCGCCAGCGTCAGCATCAATAACCCGGCTCTGTCTGCTGAAAATGCGCTTTCCCTGCTTCAGGCCTCACTGACCTGAAGCAGGGCCGCCTCTCTTCCATAGTGATGCGGCTACGCTAATCCAATAAAGAACCCGGCAATGGTCGCGCTCATCAGGTTTGAGAGCGTGGCCGCCGCCAGCGCACGCAGGCCAAGCTGGGCGATTTCTGGCGCACGCTGCGGCGCAATGGCCGAAAACGCACCTACCACGACGCCAATCGATCCAAAATTGGCAAAGCCGCAGAGCGCAAATGAGATGATGGCGATGGTCTTCACATCCAGCGTGCCAGCCGCTTGCAGGTATGGTGAAAAGTTGAGATAGGCCACGAATTCGTTAATGGCCAGTTTCTGCCCAATCAGGCTACCGGCAAGGGTCGCATCACTCCAGTCCACCCCCATGATCCACGCAAGCGGTGCCAGCGCGTAACCAAAGATCCCCTCAAGCGAGGCCTGACCATAACCAAACCAGCCACCGATGCCGCCAATAATCCCGTTCAGCATGGCAATGATTGCCACAAAGGCCATGACCACCGTTGCAACACCTGCGGCGATCTTCAGCCCGGTCATGGCGCCGCTGGCCGCCGCTTCGATAATGCTTTTTGGCGGCGTGTCAGTGAAAGAGAGATTTTCGAAGGTGACCTGCGAGTCCTCGGTTGCCGGGCTCAGCATACGCGCAAACAGGATGCCGCCGGGAATCGCCATTAATGAGGCAGCCAGCAGGTAGTCAATCGGCACGCCCATACCGGCATAGCCAATCATCATCGAACCGGCAATGGACGCCATCCCGCTACAGATAGCGGTAAAGAGTTCGTTGCGATTAAGCTTGTTGATGAATGGTTTGACGATCGCCGGGATTTCGTTCTGCCCGAGAAAAATGGTAGTCACCGCGACAAAAGATTCAATCTTACTGATCTTCAATGCTTTCTGGAAAATCCCGCCCAGAATCCGAATCAGCAGTCCCATCACGCCGATGTAATAGAGCAGGCTTATCAGCGCGGTGACGAAAATGATGGCAGGCAGGACACGGAAGGCAAAAATAAAACCTGCACCGTCAAACAGGACATCCATTTTTGGCCCGACCAGCGAACCGAAAATAAAGGCGCTGCCCGCATCGCTGTAGGACATCACCTTATGCACGCCGAGTGCCGCCTGCTCGACCAGCCATTTGCCGGGGGGGAAGTACAGCATGACGCCGCCAATCGCGATTTGCAGCAACAATGCCGCCCCTACCGTTCTTAAGCTGATACGTTTTTTGTTAACGGACAGCAGAAACGCGATGGCCAGTAAGACCACCATCCCCAGAACACTTCTCATTATGTCCATAATGATTTCCCTTCATGCCAGGAAACCCGGCGGATCCGCCAGGTTTTGTTGTGTCTGATAATGTGACGGGCGACCGCTCTCTGCCCGGATCGGTGTTATGCGAGGCGTTGATATTCCTTCGCTATCTCACACGCCAGCACGGCATTGTTGAAGACCAGTTGAATATTGGATTTCAGACTGTCCCCGCCTGTCAGTTCAGCCACGCGGGCCAGCAGGAACGGCGTGCTCGCTTTGCCCACCACGCCCTGGGCGTCGGCTTCCGCCACCGCTCTGTCGATGGCCGCATTGATACTCTCTTCGGTCATCGCGTACTGCTCCGGGATGGGATTGGCGACGACAAGCCCCCCGTTCAGGCCGGTTTGCCATTTCACGGCCATCGCGCGGGCAATCTGTTGAGGGGTATCGAGACGGATGCTCACCTCAAACGGACTGGTGCGACAGAAAAAGGCGGGCAATGACGTGGTCTGATAACCAATTAACGGCACGCCGTAGGTTTCCAGATATTCGGTGGTAAGCCCAAGGTCGAGTATTGATTTCGCACCCGCACAAACCACGGTGACATTGGTATGAGCCAGCTCTTGTAAATCAGCGGAAATATCAAACGTGTGCTCGGCTCCACGATGCACGCCGCCGATACCGCCGGTAGCAAAGACTTTAATTCCGGCAAGGGCAGCAATAATCATTGTAGAGGCGACGGTGGTCGCACCGTTTAATCCCGCCGCAACAATAAAGGGTAAATCGCGACGGCTGACTTTCGCTACGCTGTGGCCCTCACGACCTAATAATTCTATTTCCTCTTTCGATAACCCGACTTTCATCACCCCTTTGATAATGGCGATAGTTGCAGGAACGGCACCATGTTTGCGAATGGTTTCTTCGACCTCTATCGCTGTTTCGGCATTTTGCGGGAATGGCATGCCGTGAGAAATAATGGTGGATTCCAGCGCCACAACGGGCTTGTTATTTTCCAGCGCGTCTTTAACTTCGGCAGATATTTCTAATAATGCAGAGGAAAGTGTTAATTCAGACATTTTGTTTCTCCACTAAAGAAATGACATTTGCAAAAGACAAGTCGGGGTTATTGGTATATTCACAGGCGAGCGCCATTGAGGAACACCCCTGTGCAAAGTGGACCGCATCACTAAATGAAAAGCCGTCTACCCAACAGGCAGCCAGCCCAGCCATCATGGCGTCACCGGCCCCCGTGACGTTAATGACCTGGGTTTTGATGGGTAAAGACCATCCACTCGCCCCTCCCAACTCACTGTAATAAACCCCGTCGCCGCCCATACTCAGCACCAGTCGTTTCAGACCGCGCTCGTGAAACCATTGCGCGACGTTGCCAACATCGTCACGGCCTGCCAGCGTCAGGCCGCTCAGGGTTTCGGCCTCCAGCCGATTCGGTTTCAGGGTATGTATGTGGGGCAGCAGGTCGCGGATTTTTACGCATTTCCACGCAGACACCGGGTCAACAAAAACCGGGGTGTCACCGGCATGAGTGAGCAGCCAGGCCAGCGCGTTCTCACTGACATTACAATCAACGACAATCACCGCGGCATCACGTATGAATTCACTGTGCTTTGCCAGAAATTTTGCCGATATATATTCGCTAATATTCATATCATTGATAGCAACCAGCATTTCACCGGTATTATCCAGCAACGATAAATAGCTCGACGTATTCTCTTCTGGCACCACCAGACACTTACTTACCCGCACCCCTGAACGCCGCGTTTCATTAAGCAGCGACTGACCGTAAAAGTCATCACCCACCGCTGTCAGTAGCCATGACTCTTTTCCTAATAACGCCAGATTATGTGCGATATTACGCCCCACTCCGCCCGGCGTGAATTTTATTCGCCCTGGGTTTGAATCAGCGTAATTTAATACACCATGAGAATACCCGGCCACATCCATATTTGCGGAACCAATGGTAACGATATAATCCTTTTTTTGCATACAACGCCCTCTGGCATAAAAATGCCATATCATTGAGATCGTTAAATTAGTCGAAAGGTTAATTCGCCCTAATTAGAGCACATGTTTACTTGTGAACATGTGTTTAATGTATGCGGGTTTAAGATAAAGTAAAGAGATCCCAAACGGCTCAGGGGAATAGATATGAAGACCATCACAAAATTTGGCCAATTAACGCGCAGGAAGAGAGAAATATAAGAGCGGGTTCAAAATAAAAAAAGGGCCGGTTTCCCGGCCCTCGTCATTCAGAGAGGTGATTATGCGACTTTGGCAACCGCTTCGGTTTCCGGACGTTTCAGGAACGCATAGACCAGACCCGCCAGCAATGTACCTGCCACGATAGCGAAGAGGTAACCCAGAACCGGGGTAATTGCGCCAGGGATAAGCAGAACGAACAGACCACCGTGTGGTGCCATCAGTTTTGCGCCAATCGCCATGGAGATAGCACCGGTCAGCGCGCCCCCTGCGATACAGCAAGGCAGAACGCGCATCGGGTCACGGGCGGCAAACGGAATTGCACCTTCAGAGATGAAGCACAGACCGAGAACCAGTGCGGCTTTGCCCCCTTCCTGCTGCCCTTTATCGAACTTCTTACGCGCAACCATCGTTGCCAGACCCATCGCCAGCGGTGGCACCATGCCTGCGGCCATGATGGCAGCCATCGGCGCATAGGTTTGGGTACTCAGCAAGCCTACGCCAAATGCGTATGCCGCTTTGTTCACCGGGCCACCCATGTCGGTACACATCATGCCGCCGAGAATTGCGCCCAGCAGAACGGCGTTGGCGGTACCCATGCCCTGCAGCCAGGTGGTCAGGCCCGCAAGGATTTTCGCAACCGGCGTACCGATCAGGTAGATCATCGCCAGACCAACGACCAGGCTTGAGACCAATGGAATGATCAGAATAGGCTTCAGTGCTTCCATGCTCGGCGGCAGCTTCAGACCTTTGCTGATGCCCTTCGCCAGGTAGCCTGCGAGGAAGCCCGCGATAATACCGCCAATAAAGCCAGACCCGGTGCTCACTGCCAGCATACCGCCGATGAGACCCGGCGTCAGACCAGGACGGTCGGCAATGGAGAAGGCAATAAAGCCAGCCAGCACCGGCACCATCAGAGCAAAGGCGGAACCGCCGCCGATTTTCATCAATGCCGCAGGCAGTGTGCCTTCGACTTTGAAAGCCTCAATACCAAAGGCAAAGGAGAGCGCGATTAACAGACCGCCAGCGACGACCATCGGCAGCATATAAGAGACGCCGGTCAACAGGTGACGATAAGCCCCTGCGCTCTCTTTCTTGCTCTCACCATTGGCCGCCTGCGCGTTGCCACTCGGCTGGTAAGTTTTCGCTTCCGCCTGGGCTTTGTCCAGTTCCTGCGCCGTTTTCTTCAGCGCCAGGCCAGTCGTGGTGCGGTACATCGGTTTACCCGCGAATTTCGCCAGATCCACTTCGATGTCTGCGGCCACAATCACCAGGTCAGCCTGGGCGACTTCTTCCGGGGTGATGGCATTGCCTGCGCCCACGGAGCCACGGGTTTCTACTTTCACCCACCAGCCGCGTTTTTTCGCTTCGGTTTCAATGGCTTCAGCAGCCATAAAGGTGTGTGCGACGCCCGTCGGGCACGCGGTCACAGCTACGATACGTTTTGGACCGTTGTCGACAGTAGTCGGTGCCGTAGCCGGTGCCGTGTAGAGAGAAGCGTGGTTCTTGGCTTCGCTCAAGAACAGCTCCGGATGCGCCACGGCGCGATTGACATCGCCGAGCCAGACTTTTTTACCCGTCAGTGCTGCGTCAGCGGGTACGCGCGAGCCCAGAACGATCGCCAGCTCCGCTTCGTCAGGGTTGTCGATAAACTGCAAATTCGCTTGTTGTGCTGCCGCGCCTAACAGGCTTTTTGCCATATATGCGCGAGCTTGACCGAGTTCAGAATCAATTATCAGCAGCGTTTTCATTATGCTCTCCTGCTGTTAGTGAAAGGGTTTTAAGTCAACACGCGCCATCATCGCGGCTAACTGGGTACGATCGGTAATACCAACGTTGCTCTGGCTTACTGCCAGGGCTGCAACCGCAGTTGCCAGGCGCAACGTATGTTCACTGGACTCTCGCATCAACAGACCATAGATCAGACCGCCAACCATCGAATCCCCTGCGCCAACGGTGCTTACCACTTCCATTGACGGCGGTTTGGCGATCCATTCGCCTGAAGCGTTAACCCACAACGCCCCTTCCGCGCCCAGTGAAATAACCACATGGGCAATGCCTTGCTCACGAAGCGCATGCGCCGCTTCGATAACATCCTGCAGATCCGGTAATTTACGTCCCGCCCAGATTTCAAGTTCACGGCGGTTCGGTTTCACCAGCCACGGCGCGGCTTTAAGGCCTGCGACCAGCGCGTCACGGCTGCTGTCAAAAATAATGCACGGGCACTGGCTACGCAGACGGGTCATCCAGTCGGTGAAGGCTTCCGGGCTCACGCCTGACGGTAAACTGCCGCTCACGCAGACCATGTCAAACTGCCCCAACCAGGTCAGGGAATCAGCCACAAAGCGTTCCCAGTCGGCCGGCGTCACTTCAAAGCCAGAGAAGTTAAAGTCGGTCACTTCGCTGTCTTTTTCCGTCAGTTTCACGTTGATACGCGTACGGCCCTGCACCACCTGGAAGCGGTTAGCAATGCCCAGTTCGCTGAACAACTGCTGGAAACCGTCCTGGTTGTCTTTACCGAGGAAACCGCCCACGGTAACGTCAATGCCTAAGTCTTTCAGCACCTTGGCTACGTTGATGCCTTTACCAGCAGCATGCAGGCCCGTGGTGCGAACCAGGTTCACTTCACCGCGTTCGATTTCCGGGGTATAACCGACAAGGTCATAGGCCGGGTTAAGGGTAATGGTGGCAACACGTCTGCTCATTACGCGCCCTCCCCAAGACCGGCAGCGATGGCATCACCAATCGCTTTCAGCGCAGCTTCAGCATCTTCACCTTGCGCAGTGAAACGCAGGCGATGGCCCTTCTTGACGCCCAGCGCCACGACTTTCATCAGGCTGCGACCGTTGGCAGGTTTGCCGGAACCGTCAAGGTTGGTCACGGTCACGTCGCTGTTGAACTGTTTAATGGTGTTGACCAGCATGGTGCCGGGACGAGCATGTAAACCGTGCTCGTTACGCACTACAAATTCAGCGGTCAGCAGGTCTTCACCGATGGCATCGTCGCTGGTCAGCAGGGCCAGCAAGGTGGCAGCGTCAGCGGTATGCAGTCGGTCAGCTTTTTTCGCCAGCAGCAGGTCGCTCAGGCGTTTCAGTACCGCAATCGGCTGGTCATCAGCCATCGCAACGCTTACCAGCAGCGCCACGGATTCACCGTCGGCGGTGAACGGCGTTGCCGCACGGCTGACTGCAATCGCGCTCTGCACGTTGCCTTGCGCGCTGTCGTTCAGCCAGATGCCCTGCCCCAGATTCAGCGGCTGCTCGTTGATAGAGCGTGCAACATAGATGGCATCCACCGCGCCCGCTTCTTTCAGGCGAGCGGCGTTCAACGCCTGTAGCGTCACCAGGCTGCTGGCGGCTACGTCGAGGGACAGCGTGTCGTTATCCAGTTTCAACGTGGCGCTCTGTTGCTCGCCCATCAGCAGGGCACGCAGCTCTTCAGCGGTGGTGGCTGACTGCAGCTGTGCGGCTACGGAATCATCGCTCAGGACGTGGGTCAGCTGACGCAGCAGGCCCAGGTGTTCATCGGAGCTGGCGGCGATGCCGATAGCTACATAGGCGACCTGGCCTTCTCCCCACAGAATGCCCTGCGGAAACTGGATGACTTTCACACCGGTCTTCAGCACCTGGTCACGGGTATCCGTGGTGCCGTGTGGAATAGCAATACCATTGCCAAGGAAAGTCGAGGTCTGTTGCTCGCGTGCCAGCATGCCATCAACATAGCCACCGGCTACATTGCCTGCTTCGGTCAGCGCGGCAGCAATCTGGCGAATCGCCTCTTCTTTGTTCCCGGCCTGCTGGCCCGGATGAATGTCCTGAACGGATAACTGGAACATATGAATCCTCTCCTGCTGAACTGAATCGTTTCAGCTAACTTGAGAAATAAGGCGCCATCCTGAAGGGTGATGAAAACAAGATGACGCTGAAACGTTTCACGAAGTCTTGACCTTAATGCTTCAGCAATCAAGAAAAGTCGCAAATTCGATTACGAAATTTCGATCTACAGCACATTTCGCACCCTGAGGTAAATTTTTTGCTGAAGCTGGCTGACCTGATTCACGCAATCTGTTCAGCAAACGTCAGCTTTATGCTGACGTTGAAATCATGTTTTAACCTTTTGGCCCTGAACCAGGGTGACAGAGAGGATGAAATAAAAAAATACCTGTCCGTTTTTCGGTTGTGAGCTCAGGGCGTTATTTATATTGTCATGGCCTCTCCCCAATGAGGCACAACACCATGAACTTCAGCCATTTACATACTCAACCCACGCCATTACTGATTGCCAACGTCTGGGATGTTAGCAGCGCCAGGGCTGCCCAACGTGCGGGCTTTACGGCAATCGGCACCTCCAGCGCGGCCATTGCTGACATGTACGGTTATGAAGACGGAGAGGGGCTCTCTTTTGCTGAATTACGCTATCTGGTGCAACGGCTGCGGGCCTGTTGCCCTCTTCCGCTGACCGTTGACATGGAGTACGGCTACGGCAGCACTGCCGAAGAAATAACAGACAATGTGCTTACGATGGCTGAACATGGCGTCGTCGGGATCAACCTGGAGGACAGTCTGGTTCAGCATGGAAGACGCACGCTGCGGGATGCGAACGAATTTGCTCTCTTGTTACATGCCTGCCGTCAGCAACTCGACCATAATCATCTCCCCCTGTTCATTAATGCCCGTACAGATAGCTTTTTACTGGGCCTTGAGAATGCGCGCGAAGAGACACTTGCCAGAGGAATGCTGTACGCCGCGCACGGTGCTGACGGTCTGTTTGTCCCCTGCATTACGCAGCCGGACGATATTTCCGCGGTTGTCGACGCCGTACCGCTGCCGCTGAACGTCATGTGCATGCCTGCCCTTCACGGCTTCAGTACGCTCACATCTCTGGGCGTTAAACGCATCTCAATGGGTAATTTTATTCATCAACAATGCCAGGCATCGTCGCAAAGGCTGTTTTCCTCTATTCTGGCAAACCAATCCTTTAAGGCGGTATTTGCCCATGCTGATGAATGACGACGCGGTTTGTAATACCTGGTACCAGGCACTTATTGCACGCGCTTCAGACTATGCGGGGATCTTTTTCGTGGGGGTCAAAACGACCGGCGTATTTTGCATCGCCACCTGTCGTGCGCGTAAGCCCAAGCGGGAAAATGTGCTGTTTTATTCCGATATGAAGTCAGCCATTGATGCAGGTTTTCGCCCCTGCAAGGTGTGCCGCCCAACGGAAAATGCCTGCACTGCACCGCCGGATGTTGAAAGGGCGCTGGCCTTACTGCGTGACAACCCACAAACAAAAATCAGCGATGAGGTCCTGCGTGAGCATCAGATAAGCCCCGAAGCGCTGCGTCGATGGTTTCGCAAGCATCATGGTATGACGTTTCAGGCATACCAGCGCATGCTACGGGTCAATGAAGCCATGCAGTCGTTGAAATCGGGTCGTAACGCGACGCAAACCGCTTTCGACAGTGGCTACGACTCCCTCAGTGGCTTTGGCTACACCTTCATAAAGCTGACCGGTGCGCCACCCACCGATTTAGCGAGCGTGATCCTGATCCAGCGTTTCACTACACCGCTGGGGCCGATGTTTGTCTGCGCGACCGATAAAGGCATCTGCCTGCTGGAATTTACCGACCGAAAAATGCTGGAAACCGAGTTCGGCGACCTTCAGCGACTCTGCAAGGCCAGGATCCTTGCCGGGGAGAATGCCCACACCCGGCAGGCCATCAAAGAGATCGACGAGTATTTTCTTGGCACGCGTAGGCATTTTACCGTGCCGCTGGATACCCCAGGCTCTCTCTTTCAGCACGCTGTCTGGCAGGCGCTACTGGAAGTGGAATGTGGTGTCACCGGGCATTACGCGATGCTGGCCGGGAAAATGGGGCGCCCCAATGCCGTACGCGCCGTGGCGAACGCAACGGGCGCGAATCGCATCGCCATTATCATCCCCTGTCACCGAATCATTGGAAAAGATGGCACATTGACCGGATATGGCGGCGGTGTGGCACGCAAAAAATGGCTGCTTGAACACGAAGGAAAGATGCGACAGCCGTCAGCACTCGCTAAGGGGCCGTCTCTTCCTCAAGGGTGATAAGAAAAGTTATGGCGTCATCCCGATGGTTAAAACACATCTCACGGCTGGGCTGGAGACCGGAACAGACCTTAGGGCGCAGCGGCGAGGTAAAAATTTTGCATTTAAAGTCGTCTGCCAGCTGGACGCAGCGGGTATTAGCAGGCTTGCCCTGCGGCATCCCGGGGATCGGGCTTGATATAGAGGGGGCAATACAACAGGCCCCGCAATCCGGGCGGCATTCCATAATGACAACTCTTCAGTAGACTGGCCGCCACGCTAACATCTTTCATCACTGGACCCTAAAGAATTCGCGTTACGGATAGCAGACAGAGGCAAGCAAACATCGCCCGTGCCTCTGCGATCCGAAGTATGACGGGTATAAACGCAAAACTCAGCGATTCCGCTTGCCTGCGAAGGTCCTCGCGAGTAATTTGTCGCGATATTTTCTCTATTTTAAATTCACAGGATTTACGCGATGCCAAGAGCGAATGAGATCAAAAAAGGTATGGTGCTGAATTACAACGGCAAACTGCTGATTGTAAAAGATATTGATATTCAGGCACCGAGCGCCCGTGGTGCTGCGACGCTGTACAAAATGCGTTTTGCCGATGTCCGCACCGGGCTGAAAGTGGAAGAGCGTTTTAAAGGCGATGATATTGTTGATACCGTGACCCTGACCCGTCGTTATGTCGATTTCTCCTACATCGATGGCAACGAATACGTGTTCATGGACAAAGAAGATTACACCCCGTACATCTTCACCAAAGATCAAATTGAAGAAGAGCTGCAGTTTATTCCGGAAGGCGGCATGCCGGACATGCAGGTTCTGACCTGGGACGGCCAGCTGCTGGCGCTGGAGTTGCCGCAGACGGTTGACCTGGAAATCGTTGAAACGGCACCGGGCATCAAAGGCGCTTCAGCCAGTGCGCGTAACAAACCTGCGACCCTGACCACCGGCCTGGTGGTACAGGTGCCGGAGTACTTGTCCGCTGGTGAAAAGATTCGCATCCATATCGAAGAAAAACGGTATATGGGTCGCGCTGACTGATCGTGCACTGTTTGTGCCGGGAGGCGGCTTCGCCTTACCCGGCCTACAGAAACACACATAAAAAAACCGGCTCATTGGCCGGTTTTTTTGTAGGCCCGGTAAGCGCAGCGCCACCAGGCAAGGTCATTACAGAAGTTCAGGATATTTGGTCATCTTCAGCGCCAGCTCCACGCCGCGCACTTCCGCCATCCCTTTCAGTCGCCCAATGGCCGAATAACCCGGGTTGGTTTTCTTGTGCAGGTCGTCCAGCATCTGATGACCATGATCGGGACGGAACGGAATTGGCCGCAGGTCGCCGGCTTTTTTACGACGTTGCTCTTCACGCAGGATTGCATCAACCACCGCGACCATGTTGACGTCACCGCCAAGGTGCGCAGCCTCGTGGAAGGTCTTCGGATTCGCTTCACGGCAGGTGGAACGTAAGTGCGTAAAGTGGATGCGGTCGCCAAAGGTATTGACCATCAACACCAGGTCATTATCGGCGCGAACACCATAAGAGCCGGTACACATCGTGAAACCGTTATTGATGCTGTCTACCGCCTCTTTCAGCCACTGCATATCTTCCAGCGTGGAGACAATGCGCGGCAGGCCCAGAATCGGACGCGGCGGATCGTCAGGATGAACCGCGAGACGCAAGCCGCAGGCTTCTGCAACCGGAACAATGGCACGCAGGAAATAAGCCATGTTTTCACGCAGCTGCGCTTTATCAATGCCATCGTACTCCGCAAGGCGTGCGTGGAATTGCTCCAGGGTGTAGCCCTCTTCCGCACCCGGCAAACCAGCAATGATATTGCGCGTCAGCTTGTCGATTTCTGCGGCACTCATTGCTTCAAAATAAGCCTGCGCCTGCTGTTGCTCTTCTTCGCTGTAATCCGCTTGCGCGCCTTCGCGCTTCAGGATGTACATTTCAAAGGCGGCAAAAGCAATCTGATCGAAACGCAGCGCTTTCGACCCGTCCGGTAGCTGATATTCGAGATCGGTACGGGTCCAGTCCAGAATAGGCATGAAGTTGTAGCAAACGGTGTCGATGCCACATTCAGCCAGGTTACGAATGCTTTGCTGATAGTTCGCAATCCAGGTGTCATATTGACCCGAATGGGTTTTGATCTCTTCATGGACAGGGATACTTTCTACTACCGACCAGACCAGCCCTTTTTCGGCCAACAGCGCCTGGCGTTTTTTAATCTCCTCGACCGGCCAGACCTGACCGTTGGGAATGTGATGAAGGGCGGTGACAACGCCGGTTGCGCCCGCCTGCCGTACATCATCTAAAGACACCGGATCGTTCGGTCCGTACCAACGCCAGGTTTGTTCCATCGCCTCACCCTCAAAAGTTGTTATACCAATACAGAAACACTGATGACGACTACCATACATGTTTCCGTTACCGGGTCCAACCCCGCGCCCAGCAATGATTGATCCAGCTCACATTCCCCGGATATTTAAGGCACACCAATTTAATTTGCTGTCATATAACTTTACACTGCATATTGTTAATAATTGGTTAATCAGGTGTCATTTATGCAGACCATTGCCTCCGCTACGCTCCCCGATTCGGTAAAGCGTCCCCAGTACGATCGTCGGTCCTTACGTTCTCGTATTGTTCATTTCGGTTTTGGCGCTTTTCATCGCGCCCATCAGGCGCTGTTGACCGACAGAGTACTGAACGCCCAGGGCGGAGACTGGGGTATTTGCGAAATCAGCCTGTTTAGCGGCGACCAGCTGATGACACAATTGCGCGAGCAGGATCATCTTTACACCGTGCTGGAAAAAGGGGCTGCCGGTAATGAGGCCATAATTATTGGTGTGGTAAATGAATGCCTGAATGCGAAGCTGGATTCTCTGGCGGCTATCATTGAAAAGTTCTGCGAACCGCAGGTGGCGATTGTGTCGCTGACGATTACCGAAAAAGGCTATTGCATCGATCCGGCCACCGGCAAACTGGATCTGCTTCAGCCACGTATCGCCCATGACCTGGAGAATCCTGCCGAGCCCCATTCCGCACCAGGGATTCTGGTTGAAGCCTTATCGCGCCGTCGCGATCGTGGGCTGCCGCCCTTCACCGTCCTCTCCTGCGATAACATTCCGGACAATGGTCATGTGGTAAAACATGCGGTACTCGGTATGGCGCAAACACGATCCGCAGAGCTGGCCGACTGGATTAATCAGCAGGTGAGCTTCCCTTCCACGATGGTGGACCGCATTGTTCCTGCCGCCACTGACGAATCGCTGGCTGAAATAACATCGGTGCTGGGCGTTGCCGATCCGGTGGCCATTAGCTGCGAACCTTATATCCAGTGGGTTATAGAAGATGATTTTGTTGCCGGACGCCCGGAATGGGAAATCGCTGGCGTTCAGCTGGTGGAGGATGTGCGCCCGTGGGAAGAGATGAAATTGCGTATGCTGAATGGCAGCCACTCTTTCCTTGCCTACCTGGGTTATCTGGCAGGCTTCGCCCATATTGCGGATTGTATGCAGAATGATGATTATCGTGCGGCGGCACGCCAGCTGATGCTGGGTGAACAGGCAGCGACACTAAGCATCAGCGGCGTTGATCTTGAGGCCTATGCCGAGAGCCTGCTCGAAAGGTTTGCCAATCCGGCACTGAAACACCGCACCTGGCAAATTGCGATGGATGGCAGCCAAAAACTTCCCCAGCGCATGCTGGAAAGTATTCGTATTCATCTTCAGCGCGGCAGCGACTGGTCATTGCTGGCGCTCGGCGTGGCGGGCTGGATGCGTTATGTCAGCGGCACTGATGATGCCGGGAACACCATTGATGTGCGCGACCCGCTGGCGGATAAAATCCGTGCCATCGTCGACACCAGTAGCGAACAGGAGCGCGTAGTCGCCTTATTGACCCTGAGCGAAATCTTCGGTTCAGACCTTCCTGCCGAGCCAGCGTTTGTAAACGCTGTCCAGTCAGCCTGGGAACAACTGGTGCAAAAAGGTGCGCGAGCTGCGGTACACAATCTGCTTACGCGTTAACTTTTTTTGCCCTTAAAGGGAGTGGAGGGACCTTTCTCTACTCCCTCCCTTCTCTTTTCTGCACTTTTTCGCCAGGATTACTGCATAAACGATTGTGCGTAATCATGGAGTGCATGTGACCAGGACCAACCTTATTACCGGCTTTCTTGGTAGCGGTAAAACCACCTCTATTCTGCATTTGCTGGCAAATAAACCCGAGCATGAAAAATGGGCCGTACTGGTCAATGAATTTGGCGAAGTCGGTATCGACGGGGCGCTGTTGTCTGACAGCGGTGCGTTGCTCAAAGAGATCCCCGGTGGATGCATGTGCTGCGTGAATGGATTGCCGATGCAGGTAGGGCTCAATACGCTCCTGCGTCAGGGTAAACCAGACCGCTTGCTGATAGAACCGACCGGGCTCGGCCATCCGAAACAGATCCTCGATATGCTTACCGCCCCGGTTTATGAACCCTGGATCGATCTGCGGGCAACATTATGTCTGCTTGACCCCCGTCAGCTGTTGGATGAAAAAGCCCTCAATAACGAGAATTTTCGCGATCAGTTAGCCGCCGCCGACATTATCGTGGCCAATAAACAGGATCGCGCCGTTGAGGAGAGCATTGAGGCTTTTGAGCAGTGGTGGCAATTGTATGGCGGTGACCGCCAGCGCATCGACGCCCGCCAGGGTAATATTCCGGTTGAACTTCTGGACGCGCCGCGCCGCAACAGGCGACCGCTGCCCGAAAGTGCTGCGCATCATCATTCTGCAAGCGAAAGAAAGGGGCTGGCTGCATTAAGCCTGCCGGAGCACCAGCGCTGGCGTCGCAGTCTCAATAGCGGTCAGGGCCATCAGGCGTGCGGCTGGATTTTTGATGCGGAAACCCGCTTTGACACCATCGGCCTGATGGAGTGGGCGCGGTTGGCACCGGTTGATCGTGTTAAAGGGGTGATGCGTATTCCCGAAGGATTAGTGCGCCTTAATCGTCAGGGGCAGGATTTTCATATCGAAACGCAAAATGTTGCGCCACCGGATAGTCGAATCGAGCTTATTACTGCGTCTGACGCCGACTGGAATGCACTTCAGTCCAGTCTGTTGAAGCTTCGTTTAGATTAAGGGGTCTACTGTTTTGCCCCTGTTTGTTAAGAATGGCTAATGATGAAAACTCGCATACCGCAAATATTACTCCTGAATGCCGCAGGTTTGGCGCTGTTCCTCTCCTGGTATCTGCCGGTAAATCACGGTGCATGGTTTCCCATTGACGCCTCTATTTTCCATTTCTTTAATCAGGGGCTGGTAGAAAGTCGCGCCTTTTTGTGGCTGGTAGCACTGACCAATAACCGTGCTTTTGACGCCTGTTCACTGCTGGCCATGGGCTGCCTGATGCTGAGATTCTGGATGCAGGAAGATCGCCAGGGCCGTCGCCGCATTCTTATTATTGGGCTGACCATGCTGCTGTTTGCAGTGGTATTAAATCAACTGGCGCAACTGCTTATTCCCGTCAAACGCGCAAGCCCGACGCTATTCTTTACGGATATCCATCGCGTCAGTGAATTACTGCATTTCCCAACCAAAGATGCGTCTAAAGACAGTTTCCCGGGCGATCATGGAATGATGCTGCTTATTTTTGCTTCAATCATGCTGCGTTATTTTGGCAAGAAAGCGTTCGCAATAGCGCTGATAATATTTGTAGTTTTCGCCTTCCCTCGGGTGATGATTGGTGCGCACTGGTTTACCGATATTGCCGTGGGCTCCCTTTCAGTCGCGCTGATTGGCCTGCCCTGGTGCCTGATGACGCCATTGAGCGATAAAATAATCGCCGCATTTGCGCGTTATTTACCGGGAAAATAAACAAGCAATATACATTTTATTAACATTTATACCCTGTCACTATCAGGGATCCTTTTTGATCCCTGATACACATTTTCAGTAACCTTCCCCACGCCGTCATTTTCCTGTCACAATTTTCATGATGAAAATGAGCCGGTTGCGCTGTTTTTAACCTAAATTGATTACTCTTTGTCCATTTCTGGAAATTAACTTTTTGTATCATTATTTCTTATAAAAAAACCCTGAAAAGCGCTCGCAATGCTAAGGGTGATAGGGTACTCTCGGTCTGCCTCGTTGAAAAAGAGCGATATTCTCATTGCGAAAAAATTTGTGCGGTCTACCACAGATTTGACCATCAAGAATTGTCTCATTGAATCCAGGTAATTACTCTCGCTGCGTTGGCATTTTTTATAACGAATTTTTCGTTAAGGACTTCAAGGGAAAATAATTAACATGGTCAAATCTCAGCCGATTTTGAGATATATCTTGCGGGCGATTCCCGCGATTGCAGTAGCCGTTTTGTTGTCAGCGTGTTCCTCGAACACAGCGAAAAATATGCATCCTGAGACGCATGCTGTGGGTGAAGATCCTTCTTCACTGCAAGCCTCTCAGGATGAATTTGAAAGTATGGTTCGTAACCTGGATGTCAAATCCCGCATTATGGATCAGTATGCAAGCTGGAAAGGCGTGCGTTATCGTTTAGGTGGTGACACCAAAAAAGGTATCGATTGTTCCGGCTTTGTGCAGCGTACTTTCCGCGAGCAGTTTGGTTTAGAATTGCCACGTTCAACTTATGAACAACAGGAAATGGGTCGCTCCGTTTCACGCACCAGTCTGCGAACCGGTGATTTAGTGTTGTTCAAAGCAGGTTCTACCGGTCGCCATGTAGGCATCTATCTGGGTAATAACCAGTTTGTGCATGCCTCCACCAGCAGTGGTGTGGTGATTTCCAGCATGGATGAGCCATACTGGAAGAAGCGCTATAATGAAGCGCGTCGTGTCCTGAGCCGCAGCTAATCTCTGTTACGCCGGTTATTCCCTTGGCTGGCGCAATAGCAAATAAACACCGCTTAGTCGGTGTTTTTTTATTGCCAGCATTCACCGTTAAATCTATGTCTCCCGGTCATAATCACGCTATATTCCACGAAGTGAGGCGGAACTTTCTCTGGCGTCATGCCATCGCACATCAGAATGGACCCCGTTGATGTTTACCCGCGACTTTTCAGCTACCCGTAAAATTCTTCTGCTCAGCGTACTGGCGGGGTTGCTCGCTGCTGTCATTGTGGGCGGGATGCAGTTTCTGATCCTGCAAAATAAACATGAAGAGAAAATGGATGCGATGGTGAGCGGTGTCAGGCACTGGCTGGTCGACTACCTCTCCGATATAAAAAACACCGCAGAGTCCCTACAACCGCTCACCCTAAATGCGTGCCGCGATGTCGCCAGCGAACTTACGGCACGCGCCGCCTTTTCATTAAACGTGCGCGCGTTCTTACTGGTAAAAGGTGAAAGGGCGGTGTGTTCATCGGCGACCGGCGCGATGAATGTGCCGATGCGGGATCTGATTCCGGAAATAGATTTAAATAAGAGCAGCGATATGGCGCTGCTGCCGGGTACGCCGATGTTGCCAGACAAACCCTCCGTGGTGATGTGGTTTCGCAGCCCACTGCTTGACGACCGTGGCGTCTTTGCTTCCCTTAATATCAACCTTACCCCGTTTCTCCTCTATACCACGCAGCAACAGGGCCTGAACGGTATCGCATTAGGCATCGGCAACCAGGCAATTACCACCTTTGCGCCAGGCCTCATTGAGCTGCAATCTATCAGCACATCGCCTTTGCGTATCGCTCATGTCGGTAATCTGCCGTTAACGCTCTATCTGTATGATGAAAAATGGAAACCGGAAGACATTCAGTTCGCTACGCTATTCGGCGTTATGGCGGGGATACTCGTCGGAATGCTGACGGCGTGGGCGCTGTTGGTACATATGCGGCCAGGAAAAGAGATTCTGACCGCCATCAAGCGCGATCAATTTTATGTGGTCTATCAACCTGTCGTCGATGCAGCAGATTTACACGTAAGCGGTGCAGAAGTATTAATGCGCTGGAGACACCCCACCGCCGGCGAAATTCCTGCCGATGCTTTTATTCAGTTTGCTGAAGCCCAAAAGCTGATTGTGCCCCTGACGCTGCATCTGTTTAAGATGATTGCTCGTGATGCGCCGATGCTCCAAACTCTGCTCCCGGAAGGCGCGAAACTGGGGATTAATATTGCACCGGGTCATTTGCATGCTAAAAGCTTCAAGGAAGACATCCGCGCCTTCTCGCAAACTCTCCCGCCAGACTATTTTAGCGTGGTACTGGAAATTACCGAGCGGGATATGCTGCGTGAAAGTGAAGCAGCAAACTTGTTTACCTGGCTGCGTGATGAAGGTTATGAAGTGGCGATTGATGATTTTGGTACCGGCCATAGCGCGCTGATTTATCTTGAACGTTTCACGCTGGATTATTTAAAAATCGATCGTGGTTTTGTTAATGCGATCGGTACCGAAACCGTCACTTCGCCGGTGTTGGATGCCGTTTTAACCCTGGCAAAACGGCTTAACATGGTAACGGTGGCCGAAGGAGTCGAAACGCCCGAACAGGCGCGCTGGCTGCGTGAACATGGTGTGCACTACCTTCAGGGGTATTACTTCAGTCGCCCCATGACCCTGGAACAGTTTGTTGCCTGGAAACCAGCCCCCTTCTCTTCGCAGCTTTAATACCTTTATTATTTCACAACGGACCTGCCCTCCCTTATTATTCAATAAGAAGACGATGTCGCGCCCGGCGCGCAGCTGGTAAAGGAACTCACCCATGACGTTTATGCGCGTTGTTATTTCATTTTTAATGCTCGTCAGTCTGGCCTGTCAGGCGCAATCAATTAAAGAAAGTGGTTCCTTTGCGGTGATTGGCGAACCCAAATACGCCGTTAATTTTACCCATTTCGATTATGTGAATCCTGCCGCACCCAAGGGCGGCCATGTCACCCTCTCCAGCATCGGCACCTTTGATAACTTCAACCGCTTTGCCCTGCGAGGTAACGCTGCCGTCCGTACGGAATCATTGTACGACACGCTTTATACGACCTCGGACGATGAGCCCGGCAGCTATTATCCCCTCATCGCTGAAATGGCGCGGTATGCCGACGATTACTCATGGGTGGAGGTGACACTTAATCCAAAAGCCACCTTCCACGACGGCTCACCGATTCGTGCCAGCGATTACGCCTTCACCTTCCATAAGTTTATGACTGAGGGGGTACCGCAATTTCGCTTGATTTACAAAGGCACAACGGTAAAAGCCATCGCCCCTTTAACCGTGCGTATCGCGTTGGCCGAACCGGGTAAAGAGAACATGTTAAGTCTGCTCTCGTTGCCGGTGATGCCTGAGAAATTCTGGAAAGACCATAAGCTCAGCGATCCGCTCGCTAAGCCGCCATTGGGCAGCGGCCCCTATCGCATCAGCGCCTGGCGCATGGGGCAATATGTCACCTATTCGCGGGTAAAAGATTACTGGGGCGCAGCGCTGCCGGTAAACCGTGGACGCTGGAATTTCGATAGTATTCGTTACGACTATTACCTTGACGATAACGTCGCCTTTGAAGCTTTTAAAGCCGGTGCGTTTGATATGCGCGCCGAAGGCAGCGCCAAGAACTGGGCTACCCGTTATATCGGCAATAACTTTGCCAGCGGCTACATCGTCAAAGATGAGCAAAAAAATACCTCCGCGCAGGACACGCGCTGGCTGGCATTTAATATCCAACGCCCCATGTTCAGCGACAGGCGTGTGCGGGAAGCCGTGTCTCTGGCCTTTGATTTCGAATGGATGAATAAGGCGCTGTTTTATAACGCCTATAGCCGTACCACCAGCTATTTTCAGAATACGGAATATGCCGCCCGCAGCTATCCCGATGCCGCCGAGCTTACGCTGCTCGCCCCTATGAAGGCCGACATCCCTCCTGAAGTCTTCACCTCCGTTTATACCCCTCCCGTGTCGAAAGGGGATGGCTATGACCGCGAGAATCTGCTGAAGGCCAGCGACTTACTCACTGAGGCGGGTTGGGTGATGAAGGGCAAAAAACGCGTTAACGCGCAAACCGGCAAGCCTTTTGTTTTCGAAATGCTGCTGCCTTCAGGCGGTAATAATCAGTGGGTGCTGCCGTTCCAGCATAATCTGGCTCGCCTCGGCATCACGATGGAAATTCGCCAGGTGGATAACTCACAGATTACCAACCGCCTGCGCACCCGCGACTATGACATGATGCCGCGCGTCTGGCGGGCAATGCCATGGCCGAGCTCCGATCTGCAAATTTCGTGGAGCTCGCAGTACATCGACTCTACCTACAACTCACCCGGCGTAAAAAACCCGGTTATCGACAAGCTGATAGCACAAATCATCCAGGCGCAGGGCAACAAAGACCAACTGTTGCCGCTGGGACGCGCGCTGGATCGGGTGCTGACCTGGAACTATTACATGCTGCCGATGTGGTTTATGTCCGCTGACCAGATTGCCTATTGGGATAAATTTTCAATGCCGGGCACACGTCCTGTCTATTCACTCGGGTTTGATAACTGGTGGTATGACGTAAACAAAGCGGCAAAACTGCCCGCCGCCAGACGTTAAGGAGAAGGAATGGGCGCCTATCTGATTCGACGCTTATTACTGATAATCCCCACTTTATGGGCGATTATCACCATTAACTTTTTTATTGTGCAAATTGCCCCCGGCGGTCCGGTTGATCAAGCCATCGCCGCTATTGAATTTGGCAACCAGGCCGGATTACCTGGCGCGACCCTTGAAGGTACCAGCGCCACCCATGCGCGCACGGGTGTCGGCAGCGCGGTGAGTAATGACAGCCACTACCGGGGCGGGCGCGGTCTGGATCCCGAAGTCATTGCAGAAATCACCCAACGCTACGGCTTTGATAAACCTCTTCACGAACGCTACTTTAAGATGCTGTGGGATTATGTCCGCTTTGATTTTGGCGACAGTCTGTTCCGCAGCGCGTCGGTGTTGCAGTTAATCAAAGAAAGCATGCCGGTTTCGATTACCCTGGGATTGTGGGGCACGCTGATTATCTATCTGGTCTCCATCCCCCTCGGTATCCGCAAAGCCGTTTATAACGGCAGTCGGTTTGATATCTGGAGCAGCGCCTTCATTATTATCGGCTATGCTATCCCGGCCTTCCTGTTTGCCATCCTGCTGATCGTTTTCTTTGCCGGTGGCAGCTATTACGACCTCTTCCCACTGCGGGGGCTGGTCTCAGCCAACTTCGATACCCTGCCCTGGTATGGCAAAATCACCGACTACTTGTGGCATATCACCCTGCCCGTGCTGGCGACGGTGATTGGCGGTTTTGCGGCCCTGACTATGTTGACCAAAAACTCGTTTATGGATGAAATCCGCAAGCAGTACGTGGTCACCGCCCGGGCAAAAGGCGTGAGCGAAGGCCAGATCATGCGCAAGCATGTGTTCCGCAATGCCATGCTGCTCGTGATCGCCGGTTTTCCTGCCACCTTCATCAGCATGTTCTTTACCGGTTCGCTGCTGATTGAAGTGATTTTCTCTCTCAATGGCCTCGGGCTGCTGGGCTATGAAGCTACCGTCTCAAGGGATTACCCGGTGATGTTTGGCACGCTCTATATTTTCACCCTGATTGGCCTGCTGCTGAATATTCTCAGTGATATCAGCTATACGCTGGTCGATCCGCGCATCGATTTCGAGGGCCGCTGATGTTTCAACTAAGCTACGTCAATCAGACCCGCTGGGCGCGCTTTCGTCACAATCGCCGTGGCTATTGGTCGCTGTGGATTTTTATGCTGCTGTTCGTGCTTAGCCTGTTTGCTGAGCTTATTGCCAACGACAAACCCTTGCTGGTGCGCTATCAGGGTGACTGGTATCTCCCGGTAATTGCGGACTACAGTGAAAGCGAGTTTGGCGGCCCTTTCGCTACGCCTGCGGATTATCAGGATCCCTGGTTACAGCAGCAGATTAACCAGCATGGCTGGATGATCCAGGCACCAATTCGCTTTGGTGCGCGCAGCATTAATTACGCTACCACCCAGCCCTTCCCTTCTCCCCCGTCGGCGCAAAACTGGCTTGGCACTGATGCCAACGGCGGTGATGTGCTGGCGCGTATTCTCTATGGCACACGCATCTCGCTGCTGTTTGGGTTGATGCTCACCGTTTGCTCCTGCGTTATTGGCGTGCTGGCCGGGGCGATTCAGGGCTATTACGGCGGTAAAATTGACCTCTGGGGCCAACGTTTTATCGAGGTATGGTCCGGGATGCCGACGCTCTTCCTGATCATCCTGCTTTCAAGCGTGGTGCAGCCAGGATTCTGGTGGCTGCTGGCGATTACCGTGCTGTTTGGCTGGATGAGTCTGGTGGGTGTGGTACGCGCCGAATTTCTGCGCACGCGTAACTTTGATTACATCCGCGCGGCGCAGGCGCTGGGGGTCAACGACCGCAGCATCATGCTGCGCCATATGCTGCCTAACGCGATGGTCGCCACCCTGACCTTCCTGCCGTTTATTCTGTGTAGCTCTATTTCAACGCTGACGTCGCTCGATTTCCTCGGTTTTGGCCTGCCGCTGGGTTCACCTTCCCTTGGCGAACTGCTGTTGCAGGGGAAAAATAATCTCCAGGCCCCGTGGCTGGGCATTGCGGCATTTCTGTCGGTGGCAGTGCTGCTGTCGTTGCTGATTTTTATTGGTGAAGCCGTGCGCGACGCCTTTGATCCCAATAAGGCGGTTTGAGATGACAACTCCTCTGTTACGCATTGATTCGCTCTCCATCGCGTTCCGCCAACAAGAGAGCTTACGCAACGTCGTAAGCGACCTCTCCCTTAAGGTCGAGGCCGGTGAAACCCTGGCGCTGGTAGGCGAATCCGGGTCGGGCAAAAGCGTGAGCGCACTGTCGATTCTGCGGCTTCTGCCCTCGCCGCCGGTGGTTTACCCGCAGGGCGACATTTTCTTTCGTGGCGAAAGTCTGCTCCATGCCAGCGAGAAGACATTGCGCCAGGTGCGCGGCAACAAGATTGCGATGATTTTTCAGGAACCGATGGTCTCACTGAACCCGCTGCACAGCGTGGAGAAACAGCTTTACGAAGTGCTCTCCCTGCACCGGGGAATGCGGCGGGAAGCCGCGCGCGCAGAGATCCTTACCTGTCTGGACCGGGTCGGTATTCGCAACGCACGCCAGCGACTCGGCGACTTCCCGCATCAGCTTTCCGGCGGTGAACGTCAGCGCGTGATGATCGCCATGGCCCTGCTGACAAAGCCCGAATTGCTGATTGCCGATGAGCCCACGACAGCGCTGGACGTCACCGTACAGGCGCAGATCCTTGCCCTGCTGCACGAACTACGCCAGGAACTCAATATGGGCTTGCTGTTCATTACCCATAACCTCGGCATCGTCAGAAAACTGGCAGATAACGTTGCGGTGATGCAAAACGGCAAGTGCGTCGAACAGAATCGCACTGATGCCCTTTTTACAGCGCCTGCCCACCCCTATACGCAGCGGCTGATTAATAGCGAACCGGCGGGGGACCCTGTTCCCCTGACGCCGGGCGCTGCCCCTCTGCTCCAGGTAGAAAATCTGGCTGTCCGCTTCCCCATCCGCAAAGGGATTTTAAAGCGTGTTGTCGGTCATAATGAGGTGGTCAAAGCGGTGAGTTTTGCTCTGCGTCCCGGTGAAACACTGGGGCTGGTGGGTGAGTCCGGGTCAGGAAAAAGCACCACCGGGCTGGCACTGCTGCGGTTGATCGCATCTCAGGGGAAAATTCATTTCGACGGGCAGCCTATAGACCGGTGGAATCGCAAGCAGATGCTGCCCGTCCGCCACCGGATTCAGGTGGTGTTTCAGGACCCTAACTCATCGCTAAACCCCCGTCTGAACGTGCAGCAGATCATTGAAGAAGGTCTTCTGGTGCATCAGCCTGAGCTTACGTCAGCCGCACGGGAACAAGAGGTGATCCGGGTGATGGAAGAAGTGGGTCTGGATCCTGAAACACGTCGCCGTTTTCCCGGTGAGTTTTCCGGCGGCCAACGCCAGCGCATTGCGATTGCCCGTGCGCTGATTTTAAAACCTGCGCTCATCATTCTCGATGAGCCGACCTCATCACTCGATCGCACCGTGCAGGCGCAAATTCTGACCCTGCTGAAGGACCTTCAGCAAACGCACCGGCTGGCCTATATCTTCATCAGTCATGACTTGCAGGTCGTGCGGGCGCTATGCCACCAGGTGATTGTGTTAAGACAAGGGGAAGTCGTCGAGCAGGGAGAGTGTCAGCAGGTGTTTAATCACCCACAGCAGGCCTACACGCGCCAGCTGTTGGCACTACGCTGACGCTCAGAAAGGGTTCTGGCCCGTGAAGGGTTCAGCGATGGCCACGCCGAAATTTTTCAGACGGCAGGTGGCCGCCAGCTCATCCTGACAGTTGACGAACAGGCAGGGCTCGCCTTCGCACTCAACGACGGAGCAGTCCACTTCGATATCACTTAACGCCTGGCTAAGTTTATGCATAACCGGCCAGGCTTTATCACCGTCCGGACTCAACAACTTCAGTGCCACAAGGCTGTCTTGCGCATCGTCATGATTTTGCGGAATCGGTTCAACTTTGGCACCTGCAAAACCGTCCAGCCAGCGATAGCTCTGGGGGAGACGGTGGATGATGGAGAGCTGTAATGTATTCACTTTCATTCCCCGGAAGTAAAGTTTACTTCACAAATATTTTACAATCAGATTAACACATTATTGACAAATCGTCTTGTCACTCACATTGAAAAGGTGAAAAGCGTTATGCCATGCGGGTTAGCGGTTCATTTATCAGGGTTTTATGGATGAACCCAAGCCTCTTTTTCGGCTATATGTACCCGTTTATGAGATCTAACTCAACCTTTTTCACTACAATGATGTGACTTTTTACATTATTTGATTTTACATAAAAGAAACAAACATGTCTGAAGGTATGTCTGTCCTGATTGATGTGTATCAAAAAAGGGAGCATTTTTGCTCCCTAAAGTTGATAACTGTGGTGAAAAATCAGACCGTTTTTTTACCGCGGCTGGCGTAGAGGTAAAAGAGGATAGAACTGGTTGCGCAGAACATCATCGACCAGATCATGGGCCAGGCGGAGTTAAAGGTCGACAGCGACAGCAGCGCCCCGACTATCGCGCCAATGCCAAAGCGGAACGTGCCTGCCAGCGAAGATGCCGTCCCGGCCATATGCGGAAACTCATCGAGAATGACCGCCATGGCGTTGGAGGAAACCAGCGAAACGCAGCCAATAAAGGCAGCCACCCCGACCACCAGCGACCAGAAACCGGCACCCAGTAACGCCGTCACCACCATCCAGAGCGCCATCGTAAACTGGATCCACAACCCACCACGGAACATTTTCAGCGCGCCCACGCGACGGACGAAGCGTCCATTGATGATGGTCATCAGGAACAGAAACACAATGTTTAACGCAAAGTAATAGCCAAAATCCTGAGGTGAAACATGGTTCACTTCAATGTAGACAAACGGCCCGGCACTGAGAAATGAGAACATCCCGGCGAAGCTGAAACCACTTGCCAGCATGTAGCTGAGCACGCGTTTATGGCGAAACAGTGAGGCAAAGTTACCCACCGTGGTGCGCAGATGGAAAGGTTGACGGCGCTCAGGCGGCAGGGTTTCACGAATGAAAAAGGCAATCATGGCCGAGGCCAACAGCGCAGCAATCGCCAGTATCCAGAAAATAGCGTGCCAGCTAAACCAAATCATCACCGCCCCGCCCACCATCGGCGCCAGCAAGGGCGCAATGGTGGTCACCAGCATGACGAAGGACATCATGCGGGAAAACTCTTCTCGCGGGTAGAGATCACGCATCAGCGCATTAATCACCACGCTTGCCGCAGCGGCCGAAAGGCCATGGAAAAAGCGTAGAGTAATGAGCTGATCGATGGTTTGCGCCAGCGCGCAGGCTACGGCCGCGGCGGCAAAAATCAATGTGCCGCCAAGAATGACCGGCTTACGGCCAATGCTGTCCGCCATCGGCCCATAAATCAGTTGTCCTAACGCAAAGCCCAGAATATAGGTACTCAGGGTCATTTGCGCACTGCCAGCAGGTACGCCGAACTGCCCGGCAATCACCGGCAGTGCTGGCAGATACATATCAATCGATAACGGCATCAGCATGGCCAACAGGCCAAGGATAAAAACAATACTCAGTGATGAGTGTGGCCTGTTGGTCACGACAAACTCCCGTTTCAGTGCGCCGGTAACCCAACGCTGGCAATCTCTTCTTCCGTCAGTGGGCGGTACTCTCCCTCCGCCATATCGTCATCCAGAGCGATGGCGCCAATGCGCTCACGATGTAGCCCCACCACGTGGTTGCCCACCGCCGCAAACATGCGTTTTACCTGATGGTAACGACCTTCGCTGATGGTCAGCCGCACCTGAGTCGGGGTAATGACCTCCATTTGCGCAGGGCGAGTCAGCTCTTTTTCATTATGTAGTTGTACGCCTTTGGCAAACTGCGCGGCGGTGTCGTCCGAGACCGGCGACTCCAGCTCAACCAGATAGGTCTTTTCACAATGATGGCGCGGAGAGGTGATACGGTGCGACCACTGCCCGTCGTCGGTCATCAGTACCAGACCGGTGGTGTCGATATCCAGACGCCCTGCGGCGTGCAATTTGTGCGCAACGGGCTCATCGAGAAAGTAGAGCACGGTTGGATGATCGGGATCGTCGGTTGAGCAAACATAGCCCTGCGGTTTATTCAGCATGAAATAGCGAGGGCCGGTCTGCTGCGCCAGCGCATTGCCTTCATACTCTACCTCGTGTTCCGGGAGCAGTTTGAACGCAGCATCTCTTACAATTTCGCCGTCTACGGTAATGTGGCTGGCGCGGATTTGACGCCCGGCAATAGCACGGCTTACGCCGAGTTGCTGAGCGATAAACTTATCAAGTCGCATGAAGTTGTTTTGCCTGTATGGTGCTGGAAGCAGGACTTTCGTCCTTAAGAAGACTCAGGTGATTTACGCCTGTCAGTATAGCGGTCATTCTACACCGCTCAAGGGAAAGATTCGTGGCATACTTGTGACATGATGTTGTCACGCCATGAAGAACATGACTTTTACTTTACGTCCCTATCAACGCGAAGCCGTAGACGCCACCCTCGCCCACTTCCGTCACCACGATGAACCGGCAGTGATTGTCCTGCCTACCGGTGCGGGCAAAAGCCTGGTGATTGCCGAGCTGGCAAGAGTCGCGCGCGGGCGTGTGCTGGTGCTCGCGCACGTCAAAGAGCTGGTCGCGCAAAACCACGCGAAATATCTCGCCCTCGGTCTGGAGGCGGATATTTACGCCGCCGGCCTGAAGAGTAAACAGAGTGAAGGGAAAGTGGTGTTCGGCAGCGTGCAGTCGGTCGCCCGTAATCTCGAACATTTCCAGGGGGAGTTTTCCCTGCTGATTGTTGATGAGTGCCACCGCATCAGCGACGATGACGAAAGCCAGTATCAACAAATATTGCAGCACCTGCGTAAAGTGAATCCCCGCGTCCGGCTGCTTGGCCTGACCGCGACGCCTTTTCGCCTGGGTAAAGGATGGATTTATCGCTTTCATTATCACGGCATGGTGCGAGGCGATGAAAAGGCGCTGTTCCGCGACTGCATCTATGAACTGCCGCTACGCTACATGATTAAACATGGCTACCTGACGCCGCCGGAGCGGCTGGATATGCCCGTGGTGCAGTACGATTTCAGCCGCCTGCAGGCGCAGAGCAACGGATTATTCAGCGAGGCTGACCTTAATCGCGAACTGAAAAAACAGCAGCGCGTCACCCCGCACATCATCAGCCAGATAGTGGAATTTGCACAGTCTCGCAAAGGGGTGATGATTTTTGCCTCAACCGTTGAACACGCCCGCGAAATCACCGGGCTGTTACCTGCCGATGAGGCTGCGCTTATCACCGGCGAAACGCCTGGCCCGCAGCGTGACGCGCTGATCGACGCCTTTAAAGCCCAACAGTTTCGCTTTCTGGTCAACGTTTCGGTACTGACCACCGGGTTCGATGCCCCGCATGTCGACCTGATTGCCATTTTGCGTCCGACCGAGTCGGTCAGCTTGTATCAGCAAATCGTCGGTCGCGGCCTGCGTCTGGCGCCGGGAAAAACAGACTGTCTGATTCTGGATTATGCCGGAAATCCGCACGATCTTTACGCACCTGAAGTCGGCTCGCCAAAAGGCATAAGTGATAACGTGCCGGTGCAGGTCTTTTGCCCTGCCTGCGGCTTTGCCAATACCTTCTGGGGTAAACTCACCAGCGACGGCAAGCTGATAGAGCACTTTGGCCGCCGCTGTCAGGGATGGTTTGAAGATGACGAAGGCCTTCGCGAGCAGTGTGATTACCGCTTTCGCTTTAAAAACTGTCCGCAGTGTAATGCAGAAAACGATATTGCCGCCCGCCGTTGTCGCACCTGCGACGCCATTCTGGTCGATCCCGATGACATGCTGAAAGCCGCGCTGAAACTCAAAGATGCGCTGGTGCTGCGCTGTAGCGGAATGGATTTACAGCAGGGGGCGGATGACAAAGGCGAATGGCTGAAAATCACCTATTACGATGAGGACGGGGCCGATGTCAGCGAACGTTACCGTCTGCAAACGCCCACGCAGCGCACCGCTTTCGAACAACTTTTTATGCGCCCCCACGCCCGCACGCCCGGTGTCCCGCTACGCTGGATAACGCCCGCCGATATCATTGCCCAACAGGTACTGCTCCGGCACCCCGATTTTGTGGTCGCACGTAAAAAAGGCCAGTACTGGCAGGTGCGCGAAAAAGTGTTCGATTATGAGGGGCGCTTTCGCCGCGCCAACGAGTTACGCGGTTAACTTACGCCCGTGTGACTTGTCACAGAGGGGGGATGCGGGTATAATCCGCCCGCTTTTGCATCCGCAGAGCAGATAATCTGCCTGTTGCTGGGTCGCCTGCAGCAGGAACTATAGAAGAGAGTTTTCAATGTTTACTATTAACGCAGAAGTACGTAAAGAGCAGGGTAAGGGTGCGAGCCGCCGCCTGCGCGCAGCGAACAAATTCCCGGCTATCGTTTACGGTGGTGAAGAAGCGCCGTTCGCTGTTGAACTGGATCACGACAAAGTATGGAACCAGCAGACTAAAGAAGGTTTCTACACTGAAGTTCTGACCCTGGCCGTTGACGGCAAAGAAGTAAAAGTGAAAGTTCAGGCTGTTCAGCGTCACCCGTTCAAGCCAAAACTGACTCACATCGACTTCGTTCGCGCTTAATCGCCGACATCGTCGAAAAAAAACCCCGCAGTGCGGGGTTTTTTTATGGGCAAATTACTTACCGCTCGTCCTGCGCTGCAGCTGATCGCGAAGGTTTGGCGGCGTGCCTTTAATGGTCAGGGTATCCGTTGCCGGGTCCCAGAAAATACGTTCGCCCAGCAGCATCGCATCGAAGTTAATGGTCAGGCCGCCGCCGCTGCCGGCATATTTGGTTAACTGGCGCAGGGTGCTACGATCCGCCGGGAAACTCTCCTCCAGCTCGTAACCTTTCTCTGCGGTAAAGTCCTGGAAGCTGACTTCACTCACCCCCGCCAACTCTTTTGACAGGGATTCCAGTTCAATCTCTTCGCCCGCCTGCAACTGCTCATTGCAATAGGTGTAGACCTGCTTACGCACTTCCTGGCGTTCAGACTTATCAAGCTGAGCTTCAGCGGTAAAATCGTCCACGGCCTGCAGCAAGCCACGGTTCTGCGCTTTGGCGTTCAGCCCTTCGGTGGCCCCTAAGAAGTCCATGAAGAAATCAGCCACTTTGCGCCCTACCCGCCCTTTCAGGAAGGTCAGGTAACGGGTCGATTCCGGGTTGGTTTCCCACTCCGTTAAATCAATGCGCGCCACGATATCCGCGTGATTAATATCCAGATAGTGCGTCGCGCTGATATCCAGCTGTTCGTTGACGCGCATGCTGCTGAGGTTGTTCAGCACCGATACCAGCAGATACTCCACCGCCAGGTAGCGATAGTGGCAAAACAGCACGATCCCGCCGTCAGCAAACGGATATTTTGCCAGTTCATCACGTAAACGCCCGGTCGCCGCGCGGCTGAAGGCCAGAAAATCGTCTTCACCCTGGCGCTGCTGTCGAAGAGATTGCGCCAATTCGCTCTCTTCATTAAACATGCCATAGGCTTTATTTTTTGCGCTGTAAACCCGATGTAACTCGGCGACCATCTCCTCTACGGGGGCCGTCGGTTCCAGCAAAGAATCCCGCAGCACCAGCTCAAGATTCTGCTCGTCGCGCTTGATAAGCTGATGCAGGGCAATCTGGTTGATGTCCAGACTCATGATAAACTCTCCTTTATGACCGGGCGGTATTCAACCATCACCCAGGCGACTGTGCAACAGCTGATAAAAAAGCAGAAAAAAAGCTCTTGCTACGGTAATATGTTGGACTTTATGAATAAACAGATTTCGATTTATGCCACAAATTTCCCGTTATAGTGATGAACACGTAGAACAACTGCTGAGTGAGTTGGCCAACGTGCTGGAACAACACAAGACGCCAACCGACCTTTCCCTGATGGTACTGGGAAACATGGTGACGAACTTGATTAACACCAGCGTCGCGCCAGCCCAACGCCAGGCTATCGCAAAGTCCTTTGCTCAGGCTCTGCAATCGTCCGTTAACGACGATAAAGCGCACTAAGGTAAACAGCGACATTTATGGTGACACATCGTCAGCCCTACCGTGAAAAAGTCTCCCAGATGGTTAGCTGGGGGCACTGGTTCGCCCTGTTCAATATTTTGTTGTCCATGGTGCTTGGTAGCCGCTATCTGTTTGTCGCCGACTGGCCGACAACTCTCGCCGGACGCGTTTACTCGTACCTGAGCGTTGTCGGGCATTTCAGCTTTTTGGTGTTTGCCACCTACTTGCTGATTTTGTTCCCCCTCACCTTTGTTGTGATTTCCCAGCGTCTGATGCGTGCCCTGTCTGCCATTCTGGCAACCATCGGCATGACGCTTTTACTCATAGACAGTGAAGTCTTTACCCGCTTCCACCTTCATCTCAATCCGATTGTCTGGGAACTGGTGATTAACCCAGACCAGAATGAAATGGCGCGAGACTGGCAACTGATGTTTATCAGCGTGCCGGTTATTCTGCTCATCGAGATGTTGTTTGCCACATGGAGCTGGCAAAAGCTGCGCAGTCTCACCCGCCGTCGCCACTATGCGAAACCGGTGGCCAGCTTCTTCTTTGTGGCGTTTGTCGCCACGCACGTGATGTACATCTGGGCAGACGCCAATTTTTATCGCCCTATCACCATGCAACGTGCCAACCTGCCGCTCTCGTATCCGATGACGGCACGACGTTTTCTTGAGAAACATGGGCTGCTGGATGCGCAGGATTATCAGCGTCGCCTTGTCGAGCAAGGCAACCCGGAGGCCGTTTCAGTCCAGTATCCTTTAAGCGATTTGCGCTATGTGGATATGGGGCCAGGCCAAAACGTTCTGTTGATAACCGTCGATGGTCTCAACTACTCGCGCTATGAAAAACAGATGCCGCAATTAGCCGCTTTCGCAGGGCAGAACGTCAACTTTACGCAGCATATGAGTTCCGGGAATACCGCCGATAACGGCTTCTTTGGTCTGTTCTATGGGATCTCCCCAAGCTATATGGATGGGGTACTCTCAGCCCGGATACCGGCTGCACTGATTACTGCGCTTAACCAGCAAGGCTATCAGCTTGGCTTGTTCTCGTCAGACGGCTTTAGCAGTGCGCTATATCGGCAGGCACTGCTGTCCGATTTCTCTCTGCAGTCCCCGAAAGCCCAGACCGATGCCCAGACGACCGATCAGTGGATAGACTGGCTGGGTCGCTATGCGCAGGATGAAACACGGTGGTTCTCCTGGGTTGCGCTGAACGGTACCGGCTCGCAGGATACGAATCAGCAGAATTTTGCCCGTCGCTACAGCCGCGCGGTGAGCGATGTTGATGCCCAGATTGGTCGCCTGCTCACGACGTTACGCGAATCTGGAAAACTGGATAACACGGTGGTCATCATTACCGCCGGGCATGGTATGCCTGCGGAAAAAGCGAAAAACGATTTTGCCTGGTCCCGTGAAAATCTGCAGGTGCCGTTAGTGATTCACTGGCCGGGTACGCCTGCCCAACGCATCACTAAGCTGACCGATCATAAAGATATCATGACCACGCTGATGCAGCGTCTGCTGCATGTGAGCACGCCAGCCAACGAATATTCGCAGGGGCAGGATCTGTTCAATGCCACGCGTCGGCACAACTGGGTGACGGCGGCCAGCAGCAGTGCCCTGGCCATCACCACGCCGCAGATGACGCTGTTGCTCAACCAGAACGGCAATTACCGTACCTGGAATGTGCAGGGTGAGAAGATTGAAGATCAGAAACCGCAGCTGAGTTTGCTGTTGCAGGTTCTGACCGATGAAAAACGATTTATCGCTAACTGATTGATTAATTATGAATCAGTCAGTCATCTGTGACTTGCAATCAGCGGTGAAAAGGGTAGTATTACCGCCACAGATCGGCACGTAGCGCAGCCTGGTAGCGCACCGTCATGGGGTGTCGGGGGTCGGAGGTTCAAATCCTCTCGTGCCGACCAAAAATCCCTGAAAAAACCAACCTTCGCGGTTGGTTTTTTTATGTCTGCAATTTGCCTGTCTGCCTCTTACCCTCACCCCTTCTCATGATGTTTTCACTAATGTGTGCCAGGCGGCATTCTTTGACAGATAAAATGACCTAAGCTCGTTGGCAATTGGGAGTGGTTCAGCAGACAACCGTTACAGGCGGGGGATTCGATGAAAAATGTCATCATAAGCATGATTGCCAAAATTTCTAAAATGGATGCTGAAGCAAAACAGCTGACGGCACGGGTTGAAGCACAGTCGTTGTTGCTCAGTGCACTGATGCTGACCATCGGGAAAAACGGCGGCGTTCACGAAATTATCGAAAACGTAAAAAAAGCCATTAACACGGCCATTGATACCGCTGACAGCCCGCTAAAATCCGATGCAGAAATGCTGCTTACTGAATTCACTGAACTGCTCTCCGTCACACAATTACTCGACGATGCTGAGACAAAAATCGATTATCAATCCCTGAATGCGTTGCTATCCAACAACGATGGAGATTCCCCTGCTTAAGCCAGGGGACGCAGAGGCGTCTGGCTTCCCGTTAAAACAAAAAACCTGCCGAAGCAGGTTTTAATAGTTACAGCGCGATATCAGACACCGGCTCGTTATCCGCGGGGAGCGGATGCAACGGTTTACGCACCGGCGGTGTCGCATCGGCGATCAGGGATTCGTCGCACTTCAGCCCTAACACACGACTGGTATACTGCGACTCTTCGTTCGCCGCGTCAGTATTGCCATCCAGCTGCACGCCGAGGAAAGGAATGATCCTTTTGAGCGTAGCCTGCCACTCGGGCGAAGCCACCTTTTCCGGGAACACTTTTTCCATCAGCTCCAGCATGATCGGTGCCGCGGTGGAAGCACCCGGCGACGCACCCAACAGAGCGGCGATGGTGCCCTCTTTGTCGCTCACCACCTCAGTACCGAGACGCAGCACACCACGCTGTTTCCCGTTACGTTTGATTATCTGCACACGCTGCCCGGCCTGCCATAAACGCCAGTCTTCCTTCTTAGCAAGCGGATAGTATTCACAGAGCGCATCAAAACGATCGTCATCATTCTGCAGAACCTGACCGACCAGATATTTCACCAGACCGAAGTTGGAGAGCCCGACATTCACCATCGGCAGGAAGTTAGCGCTATTGGTTGAACCCAGTAAATCCCACAACGAGCCATTTTTCAAAAAGCGCGTCGAGAACGTAGCAAAGGGCCCGAACAGCACCACACGCTTGCCGTCGATAATACGCGTATCGATATGTGGCACGGACATCGGGGGAGCACCCACGGAGGCCTGACCATAGACTTTCGCCAGATGGTGATTAACCACATCCGGGTTTTCCGAGACCAGGAACTGACCGCCGACCGGGAAGCCTGCGTAATCCGCCGCTTCAGGAATTCCTGACTCCTGCAGCAGTTTAAGCGCCGCGCCGCCAGCACCGATGAAGATAAACTTCGTCCTCACGACCTGCTCTTCGCCGCGGGTTTTATTGGCGATAGTCACATTCCAGGTGTTGTCGGCATTGCGTTTGATACCACGTACTTCACTGCCCAGTTTTAAAGAGAAGTTCTCTTTTTTCTGCAGAGAGGTGATCAGCTGGCGAGTGATCTCACCAAAATTGACGTCGGTACCGATTTCGGTGCGTGTGGCCGCCACCTTCTGCTGCGGATCGCGTCCGTCCATCACCAGCGGTGCCCACTGCCGGATTTGGTCGTGGTTCTCGGAATAGCGCATCCCGCGGAATAATGAACTCTGCTGCAACGCCTTATAACGTGCGCGCAGGAAGTTTACGTTTTCATCGCCCCATACCAGACTCATGTGCGGCACGGTATTGATGAATGAGCGTGGCTCGCTCAGCACACCGGTTTCTACCTGATGCGCCCAGAACTGACGAGAGATGCGGAACGCTTCGTTAATCTCAATCGCCTTTTTGATACTGATGGAACCATCCTGGTTTTGCGGGGTGTAGTTCAGTTCCATTAACGCAGCGTGCCCCGTACCGGCATTGTTCCAGCCGTTAGAGCTTTCTTCCGCCAGGGCATCCAGCCGCTCGACCATGGTGATTGTCCAGTTGGGCTCCAGTTCCTGGAGGTAGGTCCCCAACGTGGCACTCATGATCCCACCACCGATTAAAAGCACATCTGTTTCCTGCTCTTTCGACGCGTTAGCTTTTGCCGCCGCTGAGACAGCATTAAGCCCGACAGCCATCGAAAACAGCTTGGCAGTCATTCTTTTCATAATGTTAATGCCTTACTTTTAGTGCTGCTTTATTAGCATTTATCGCGGGTAAACTTGTAGCGGATCTAACCTAGCACTTAAAACGGCGTTTTTAAATAATGTTTAAAGATTAAATAGTCATTATATAAATGTTACTAATAAGTTGCTTTTTAGCATTAAAAATAACCATTTTTGCTGGTGTTATGAATGGATTATCAGTACTATTTTGCCCCTCACTAAAACCGAAGCTTCTATATTTTTTGGTTATGCTTTCGGCTCATTTCCTGTCTAAGAAGTTATGTCAGATAAAATTAACGGTTCCTCTCATCGTGTGAGCGAGGTGATACGTTCGCCGCAGCTGTTAACGCGCGAAACGCTGGCGGGCGTCATCACCGCGCTGGCATTAATCCCTGAAGTCATTTCATTCTCGGTGATTGCCGGGGTCGATCCCACGGTCAGCCTGTTGGCATCCGTTGTCCTGTGTATGAGTATGTCTTTACTCGGTGGTCGTCCGGCGATGGTTACTGCCGCCGCCGGTTCTGTTGCGCTGGTTATCGGACCTATGGTTCACCAACATGGCGTGGCCTATATTCTGCCTGCGGTCGTGCTGGCGGGCGTTATCCAGATTATTTTCGGTCTGACCCGGATGGCGCGGCTGATGCGCTTTATCCCGCAGTCGGTGATGACCGGGTTTGTGAATGCGCTGGGGATTCTAATTTTCTTCGCCCAGGTGCCGCACTTCTGGAGTCGCGAACCGCTGATCCTGGGCCTCTTTGTTCTGACGTTACTGATTGTGCTCTGGTGGCCGCGCTGGGTGAAAAGCATTCCCGCCCCCCTGGTGGCGATTGTGGTGCTGACCATGTTTACCGTGTTCAGTGGGCAAATTCTGCCAACCGTGGGGGATGAAGGTCCGATGCAGGGAGGGCTGCCGGGCTTCACCCAGTGGCGGGTACCTTTTAACGCGGAGACGCTGGCGATAATCTGGCCCTGTGCGCTGAGTATCGCGTTTGTCGGTTTGCTTGAATCCCTGCTAACCGCTCGCCTGGTGGACGATATGACTCACACCCCCTCGAATAAAAGCCGCGAAAGTACCGGGCTCGGCATTGCCAACATTCTGGCGGGTTTTTATGGCGGGATCGCCGGTTGTGCGATGATCGGTCAGACCATCGTCAATGTGGAGATGGGGAAAGGCCGTAGCCGCGTGTCAACTCTCGTTGCAGGCCTGGTACTGCTGTTGCTGGTGACCGCTTTAAGCAACGTGATGGCAAAGATCCCGATGGTGGTGCTGGCCGGAATCATGGCCATTGTTGCGGTGAAGACCTTTAGCTGGCACAGCATCCAGCCCGGCACGCTGAAAGAGGCACCGATAGCGGAGACGCTGGTGATGCTCGTCACCGTGGCGGCCACCATCAGCACCAGCAACCTGGCGATCGGCGTGGTTGCTGGTCTGGTGGCCATGGTCATCCTGCCTGCGCGCCTGCATAAAAAGCGTGGCGTTACAGCAGAAAAATCGTCGCCAGCCCAAGAAAAATAAAGAAGCCTCCGGTGTCGGTGATAGCGGTAATCAGTACGCTTGAACCGACCGCCGGATCGCGCCCCAGTCGCACCATGGCCATCGGGATTAACACGCCCATTAGCGCCGCCACCAGCAAATTGAGTACCATTGCCAGGGTCATGACCCCGCCCAATGCCATGTCGTCGTAAAGCAGCCAGGTCACACCGCCCATAATACCGCCCCAGACGAGGCCATTGATCAGCGCCACGCCGGCTTCGCGCAGGATTAAAAAGCGGAAGTTACCCGGCTGGATGGTCTGTAATGCCAGCGCCCGGACGATCATAGTGATGGTCTGGTTACCGGTGTTGCCGCCAATACCGGCCACAATGGGCATCAGCGAAGCCAGCGCAACCAGTTGCGAAATGGTGTGCTCGAAACCATCGATGACGCGTGAGGCAATAAAGGCCGTGCACAGGTTGATGGCCAGCCATGCCCAGCGATTTTTTACCGCGCGGGTTACCGGAGCAAAAACATCCTCTTCACTGCTCAGACCGCCCATGCGGCGCAGATCGTTATCGGTTTCTTCATACACCACGTCAACGATTTCATCGATGGTCAGCCGACCGAGTAACTTCCCGTCCGGCTCGACCACTGCCGCACTGAGTAAGTTGTCGCGTTCAAAGGTGCGGGCCGCATCCTCTGCGTCTTCATGGGGAGAAAACACGACCGGCTCCGCGTTCATCACGTCCTCAACGCGCTTGTCGCCGCCGTTCTGCAGAATCGTTTGCAAGCTTAACTCGCCGACCAGGATCTCGTCGCGCCCGGTCACAAACAGTTTATCGGTGTTCTCTGGCATCTTGCCACGCAGGCGCAAATAGCGCTGGACCGTTTTGAGGGTCACGTCCGGGCGGACGGTAACCACTTCAAACTCCATTATCGCCCCGACGCAATTCTCCTGGTAGCGCATGACCTGATAAACACGGGCGCGCTCTGCGGCGGGTAAGGTGGCGAGCAAACGCCCCGTCAGATTACGTGGCAAATGCTGTACCAGCCAAATCTGTTCATCAATGTCGAGGGTTTCAAGCGCATTCAGCAGCGCTTTGTCGCTCATCTCCTCAACCAGGTCTTCCCAGACGCTGACGGACGCTTCAAGCAGAATTTTGCCGCGTTTCTCATCTTCGACGATACGCCACAGGGCATGACGTTCTTCGACCGGTAACCCTTCCAGCGTATCGGCTAAATCGGGCGGCGGAAGGTGTGAGACCAGCGCCCGCACTTCACTGAGATCGCTGGTGAGCGCATCGGTATCAACCTGTTCCGCCAGGGTCAGTTCGCCAAGCAGCGACGCGGTGAGCGCTTTATGGGTAGTGAGCAGCCAGATCAGGCGCGCACGCTCCTGGTCGCGTAAGCGGGTGCTCTTTTTGGTGATAACAGACATGGTTTCTTCCCTGCAAAGTAATCCGGCAGGTTTAAGCATAGCGGCAGGCCGTGTAAATAAAACTAAACGGGAGGCACGAGTGGGGAAAAAACAGTCAGCGCCCTCCCCTGAGGAGAGCGCTAAGGTTCAGGCCGTACGGGCGACGGCATCGCGGGACGCCAGGGCGCGTTCTTCGCCAGTCAACTCGCTGAGCTGGCCGTTGCGCATCTCCAGCAGGCGATCGGCATGGATAAAGTAGTGGTCATCATGGCTGATAGCAAAAATGGTTTTCCCCATTTCCTGCATCAGCGGCAGCAAGACCTGATAGAACTCGCGGCGGAAATGCGGATCCTGGTCAGCGGCCCACTCATCGAGCAGTAAAATATCGCGCTCTTCCGCCAGTGCCAGCAGCAACGCCACGCGCTTCTTCTGTCCTTTAGAGAGTTTGAGATCGAGGATTTTGCCCTCTTTCAGCTCCAGTTTGTGCGACATCTTCAGCTGTTGCAGCCATTTTTCCACCAGCTGAGGATTGGCCTGTTGGCCTTCTGGCCCCAGCAGTTGATCAAACAGCCAGACGTCGGTAAACACCGCCGAGAAGAGCTTGCGGTAATCCTCTGGTTTTTCCTCGGCTACGGGTTTGCCATCCAGCAGAATTTCACCCGATGCCGGTTGATATAAGCCGGTCAATAGCATGGCGAGCGTAGATTTACCACTGCCGTTGCCGCCTATCAGAAAGACCTGTTCACCCCGTTTCAGGGTCAGATTGATTGGCCCCACCGAGAAGGTGTTGTCCTGGTAGGTAAAGGTTACATCGCGCAGTTCCAGCGTTTCCCAGTTTGGGTACGCTTGTGGGCGCGGGAATTCGGCTTTATAGGGTGCCAGTGAGAACTGCTTGAGTTTGTTAAACGCCACCTGAGCACTTAACAGGGTCGGCAGTGCGCCAACGGCGGAGAGCAGCGGCGTGCGCAGGAACAGGAGCGTCAACGAGTAAGTCGCCGCGACGTTGGTGTCCGCCCAGCCCAGACTGTTTGCCATCCAGAACACCAGGCCAATCGCACCCAGCATCATGATATTCGACCAGTTCACGGCGCTGAGGTGGAAGGTATCGGCACGAATAATATGATGGCGGTATTCGCGCGCGTCCGGCAGATACAGGTTGTTGAAGATGTGCTCGGCACGTTCACGATTGAGGGTCAGCTCTTTGCGCCCTTCCAGCACGGTCTGAAAATCGTTGTAGAGCTTATCTTCGGTCTCACGCAGCGTGGCAATGTGTTTGTAGACGCGGGATACCAGCACGAATCCGCCCCAGATGGTCACCGCCATCCACAGCGCAGTAATCACCAGCATTTTGCCAGACAGCCACGCCAGGTAAGCTGATGAACCTATCGTCAGGATAATGCCCTGCACCAGTTCCGGCAGACGCACAAACGCGATGGTAATATTACGCACATCGCTGGTCAGCCCGGCAAGCAACGTGGCGCTGCCCAGTTTTTCGATGCGCTCAATGGGGGTATCGAGGATGCGCTTGATAAACTCACCGCGCATACGGTAAACAAAGTGATGACCCAGGGCCGTTAAGGCCAACTGCGATCCCAGCGTCACGGCCATCAACAGTAGCAACAGGCCGAGAAACTCTGGCAGCACGGCAAGCGAGATATCGACCGTTTCGATTAAACGCAGATTGATAAAGGCAATAAGCCCGATGCCAAGCGCAGCGCTTATCAGCGTTAACGCGAGAACGGCAATAAACGGCCAGCGATACTGACGCCAGACCAGCAGGAGAAGTTCCATAGCAACAACCTGTCAACATAAACAGCCCGCAGTTTAAACGGCTCGCTGTTTACATCAAGAATAATTCTTATTTTTATTCAATCTTTCTGGCCTGCCGAAAAGTGAGGTTAAAACGGTATTCTCCGGTCGCCGGATGGTCGCCTGCCTTAAGAGGCGCGATGCCGTGATAGAACAGCCGGGACGCCCCGCCCCACACCACCACATCCCCGTGTTCAAGCATCAGGCGCTGTAACGGAGAGCTACGTTTTAGCCCGCCAAACTGAAAAATGGCCGGTAAACCTAAGGAGACAGAGACAATCGGCGCGCGCAAATCCGGTTCGTCTTTGTCCTGATGGAGCGACAGCTTTGCACCGGGCGCATAGCGGTTGATGAGACAGGCATCCGGTTTGAAATCCGCATAATCCGCCGCCACGGCGGCAGCATGGCAAAGCGCGGTAAAGGCATCCGGCATCGCCGGCCACGGATTGCCCGTTTGCGGGTCGATTCCTGAATAGAGATAGCCCCGGGCATCGGTTGTCCACCCCACCTGACCGCAGTTCGTCATGGCGACAGACATGGTGTAGCCTCCCGGCGTGACCATATGGCGTAACGGGGATTGCGCAACCACCTGTGCAATGCCGCTTAGCAGCGCGTCGGCGTTTTTCAGGGCAAAGCGGCGAAGGATCACCGCCCCGGGGGCCAGTGGCTCCTGCCAGGGATCTTCATCGGCAAACAAATCCAGCATTATGTCTCCTTCTCCTCTGTTTCTTGTTGCAACAAGCGGGCCTTACGGGTTGCCCCCCAACGATAACCAGAGAGTCCACCATCGGCCCGGACGACCCGGTGGCAGGGCACCACTATCGCCAGCGTATTTGCCGCACAGGCACGGGCAACTGCACGGATGGCCTTCGGTTTACCGATATTTTTTGCCAGCGTCTGATAGCTGACTCTCTCGCCGGGGGCGAGCGCCCGCAGCGCCTGCCAGACCTGAAGCTGAAAGGCGGTGCCACGCAGGTCCAGCGCCAGGGTAAAAGGAGAATGGGGGTCATCCAGACGCTGTACCACCTCTGCAACATGCGCGGCAAAACGCTGGCTTCCCGGTTCACGTTGCGCATGGGGGAAAATCTGCTGCAACTCGCTGAGCAGATCCGCCTCGTTATCGGCAAGCAAAATGGCGCAAATGCCCCGTTCGCTCTCCGCTACCAGACAGTGTCCCAGCGCGCAGCGGCTAACAGCGTAGTGCACAGCGGTGTTATTACCGCCCCGCCGATACTGGCTGGCCGTCATACCGAGTGCGGCATCGGCCTGACTGTAGTAGCTGCTGTTATCCGGGAATCCCGCCGCCAGAACGGCCTCAGTAATGGTATGGCTCTGCGCTAAGGTACTTTGCAGGCGTCTGGCGCGCCAGGCTTGCTGCCAGTGTTTGGGGGTCATCCCGGTTACGCGCTTGAAAAGGCGATGGAAGTGCCAGGGGCTCATCGCCACGGCGTTTGACAGCACCTCAAGGGTAACGGGCGCGTCCTGCTCCAGCAGGCGACAAGCCATTTCCACTTTCGCCTGACGCTGAAGAAGAGGATCGATTTTATCAGGCTGGCACCGTTTGCAGGGGCGAAACCCGGCGCCGAGTGCGGCGGGCGCATCAGGATAGAATGTGACATTCTCCCGCAGCGCCCGGCGTGAGCGACAGGATGGGCGACAGAAAATGCCGGTCGTGCGTACCGCAAACACAAACCGGCCATCGTACTGGCTGTCACGCGTGCAGACCGCCTGCCAACGCTGGTCATCGGTGAGTAAGGTATCAGACAATAATGCGGCTGTTTTCATTTCAGGCTCCTCGTTCAAGTCTAGCGCTACTGTGCCCGTTCACCTGGACGAAAAAACCCGTAATCTTGCTGTCTAATTTTTCTCGCTCACCAGAAAGGCGGAAAACTGCGGCGACATCCACGTCGTAAAATGGTCGCCTTCACGGCTGATCATATAGACCGCGAGCCCTTCACGCTGCACCACGGCCTGGGCTTTTTCTTTACCGAGCACCATCAGCCCGGTATCCCAGGCATCAGCTTCCAGCGCCGTCGGCGCGATAACGGTTACCGAGACCAGCTTGTGCTCAATGGGCCTGCCCGTCTGCGGGTCGATAACGTGAGAGATGCGTTTGCCATCAAGCTCGTAATAGTTTCGATAGCTGCCCGAGGTGCTGATGCCATGACCGTTGATGTCAACCACCGCCTGCACCGCGTTTTCCCGGTCTGTCGGTTTTTGAATGGCTACGCGCCAGGGAGTGCCCTGCGTATTCATTCCGCGGCTTACCAGCGCACCGCCCACCGAGACCAGATAACGGGAAATCCCCTCACGCTCCATTAAGCGTGCAAGATGATCGGCGGCATAGCCCTCCCCGACCGTTGAGAGATCGACAAACAGATCCGGCAGATCCTTTTGCAGATACTGCTGCTGAGTCTGGTTGATGACCTTGAGATGCTGTAAACCGGTGCGCGATTTTGCTGCTTCGATTTGCGCCTGGGTGGGCGTTTTCACCGGCTGTTTATCGGGACCGAAGCCCCATAAATTAACCAAGGGTCCCACGGTCACGTCCATGGCGCCATTGGTCTTTGCCCCGACGCGCAGCGACATCGTGACGATATCCGCCATCGCTTCGCTGACCGGCCAGGGATTAAGCGTGGTGGCATGGTTAAACTGCATCAGGGCAGAATCCTGTTTCCAGGTCGACAGCTCGCGATCGTCGCCGTCCAGCATTGCCTGAATTTTCCCGTTCAGCACTTTCGCCTGTGCAGGGGGGGTGGCAGGGATGCTGACCCGCCAGAAGGTTCCCATAGTTTTACCTTCCAGCACCGTTTTCTGTTCCACTTTGGATGGGGTGTCATCACACCCGGCCAGGCTTAACAGCCCCAACAGGATGCCCGCCCGCCATAACGTTCTCGCCATATTCTCTCTCCCTGATTGATGGGCGCAAGCGTACACCAAAATGTGCCGCGTGTGAGTGATGCTCAGCCATAAAAAAAGGGAGCCCAAAGGCTCCCCTTGATACGGTCGGTCAGGCTTAGAACTGATAAACCAGGCCCAGGCCAACCACGTCGTCGGTGTTGGTGCCGGTACGACGCGTGAAGGAGTTGTCATCCAGCAGGTTGATTTTGTAATCAACGTAGGTAGACATGTTTTTGTTGAAGTAGTAAGTCGCGCCGACATCAACATATTTCAGCAGGTCCTGGTCGCCGTAGTTACGGGTACCGTTGGTCACGTCTTTACCTTTTGACTGCAGGTAAGCGATGGACGGACGCAGACCAAAGTCGAACTGATACTGAGCAACCACTTCGAAGTTCTGTGCTTTATTAGCAAAGCCGTAGTCGGTGCTACCGTTCTGAGAGTCACCGAAACGGGTTGCATTATAGGTCTGAGAGTACTGCGCTGCCAGATAGAGGTTATTCGCATCATATTTCAGGCCGCCGGTGTAAACGTCTGCACGATCGCCGTCGCCGTATACGCCAGCCGCGTTCTGGTCAGCGGTACGTTTGGAAGAGGACATTGCAGCACCTGCGCTGAAGCCTTCACCCAGATCGTAGGTCAGGGACATGCCGTAACCGTCGCCATTCTGTTTCAGCGTGCTGCGACCCGTATCGTTTTCGCCGCTGGTGCTGCCGTTTTTACCCTGGTATTGCAGAGCAAAGTTCAGGCCGTCAACCAGACCGAAGAAGTCAGTGTTGCGGTAAGTCGCCACGCCATTTGCGCGAGACTGCATGAAGTTATCAGCGCCATAGGTGTCGCCACCGAATTCTGGCAGTACGTCAGTCCATGAGGTCACATCATAGATAACGCCGTAGTTACGACCGTAGTCGAAAGAACCGGCATCAGCGACACGGATACCTGCGAATGCCAGACGAGTCCAGGCCTGATCGCTTGAACCTTCGGTGTCGTTAGCCTGAACGTTGTATTCCCACTGACCGTAGCCAGTGACCTGGTCATTAACCTGGGTTTCACCTTTGAAGCCGAAACGCACGTAAGTCTGATCGCCGTCAGAACCTGCGTCATCAGAGAAATAGTGCAGACCATCTACTTTGCCGTACAAATCTAATTTATTGCCGTTCTTGTTATAAATTTCTGCGGCATTCGCGGTACCTGCTACCAGCAGCGCTGGTACCAGAAGGGACAGTACTTTAACTTTCATGTTATTAACCCTCTGTTATATGCATTATTATCGCCACTGCTTTCCCATCAATTCCTCTGATCGGTCGGCTAATTCATTCTCCTTAAAAATACAGAATAATCCAATAAGAATATGATACGAAAACTTTGAATGTGTTTCATATTTAATAGAGGTGTTTCATTTTGTAAAAACGAGGGAACTTTTTTTGGCACGAATAGCTAAAAAATATAGCACCATTAATCAAAATATTATAAATATTTCCTATAAATCAATTACATAAATGATACATCAACTTTTAGCACTGAATGCAAAACCTGAACTTAAAATCGGCACTAATATAATACCCGCTATCATCATTAACTTTATTTATTACCGTCATTCAATTCTGAATGTCTGTTTACCCCTATTACGACCGAATGCCTGGCATTCGGTTTTTTTTTACCATTTTTTACACAACCCCTTATTCATCCCCAAAATCAACAATTTGTAATGACTATTAATTAATCAATTATTGTGCCAGAATCACTCAGCGAAAGTGTGTATTTAATAATGTCTTGTTAATTAGTGCGATTTACTTCAGCGAAACGGGAAATATCGGCGGCTTTTCGCACATATTGCTCATTTTTTATCGTTCCGCTTTAAAAACAGACTTTTCTTTTCTCTGGCAGGCACTTGCCTCAAAGAGGGTCTGGAAATTCAGTCAGTACCGGATATACTGCCTGCTGTACACTGCTCTGCAACATAACATCTACAAGACTGCCACCACTGCTGGCAGGCGCTTATGGCATGGCAGCAATAATGTCTCAGCGCAGGCGTTGAGTTTCTTCTGCAGTGTTGTCATTACGGGTTTATACACACGAATGAGTCGATCGGACACCATGATCCCTGGCAAGTTTTCCCTGATACCGGGCAATATCACCCGTTTCTTTCTTTTATTGATCGTCGTTCTGTTGGTGACGATGGGTGTAATGGTTCAAAGCGCGGTCAACGCCTGGCTTAAAGACAAGAGCTATCAGGTCGTCGACATTACGCACGCCATGCACAAGCGTATTGATACCTGGCGTTATGCGACCTGGCAAATTTACGACAATATCGCCGCTGCCTCGTCGTCCAGCGCCAGCGAGGGCCTGCAGGAAACACGGCTCAAACAAGATGTCTACTATCTCGAAAAACCGCGCCGCAAAACCGAAGCATTGATCTTCGGCTCCCACGACAGCTCCACGCTGGAGATGACTCAGCGGATTTCATCCTATCTGGATACCCTCTGGGGGGCGGAAACCATTCCGTGGTCGATGTATTATCTTAACGGCCAGGATAACAGCATGATTCTGGTCTCCACGCTGCCGTTGAAAGATCTCTCATCCGGATTTAAAGAGTCTGCCATCGGTGGCATCGTCGATTCGCGCCGTGCCGAGATGCTGCAGCAGGCCAATGCGCTGGATGAACGAGAGAGCTTCTCCACCTTGCGCAACCTTGCCTGGCAAAATGGTCATTACTTTACGCTGCGCACCACCTTCAACCAGCCAGGCCACCTGGCAACCGTAGTGGCCTTCGATCTGCCGATCAATGACCTTATCCCACCGGGCATGGCACTGGACAGTTTCCGTCTGGAAAACGACCCGACGCAAACCAATCTGCGCACCACTGATAAAGAAGGTGCCGACAGCGTTACCATTAACTTCAACAGTTCTAAGATTGAGATAGCCTCGTCGCTGAACACCACTGGATTGCGTCTGGTGTGGCAGGTTCCCTTTGGTACGCTGTTACTTGATACGTTGCAAAACATTCTGCTGCCGCTGATGCTGAATATAGGTCTGCTGGCACTGGCGCTCTTTGGCTTTACCACGTTCCGCCATCAGCCGGGCCGCAGTAGTGACAGTCTCGCGCCTGCCAGCAACAGTAATGAAGTACGGATGATGCGGGCGTTCAATGAAGAGATTGTCTCTCTGCTGCCAATGGGACTGTTGGTGCACGATCAGGAAGCAAACCGTACGGTATTGAGCAATAAAATTGCCGACCATTTACTGCCGCACCTTAATCTGCAAAACATCACCTCCATGGCGGACCAGCATCAGGGCGTGATCCAGGCCACCATTAACAACGAGCTTTATGAGATCCGCCAGTTCCGTAGCCAGGTGGCCTCACGCACGCAAATTTTCATCATTCGCGATCAGGACAGGGAAGTTCTGGTGAACAAGAAGCTGAAACAGGCCCAGCGCTTGTATGAAAAAAATCAGCAGGGTCGTGCCGCTTTCATGCAAAACATTGGTGATGCCCTTAAGCAGCCGGTGAATGCGCTGGTCAGAGAAGCTGTCGCCATTGGCGATAAAGAGGCCAACCAGTTAGCCAACCATGCAGAAGCGATTGCCCGCCTGGTCGATGATATTCAACTGGCTAATATGCTGGAAAACGACAGCTGGAAAGGGCAAGCCACGCAATTCTCCATTCAGGACCTGATTGATGAAGTGGTCCCTCAGGTGCTGCCGGTGATTAAGCGCAAGGGGCTTCAGTTGCTTATCAATAACGCGCTGCCAGCGAATGAAGTCCGCCATGGCGATCGTGACGCCCTGTTGAAGATCCTGATGCTATTGATCCACTACGCGGTAACCACCACGCAAATTGGAAAAATTACCCTCGAAGTCAGCCGGGACGAATCCGCCGACGATCGTCTGACTTTCCGGATTCTGGATACGGGCAACGGTGTGACCAACAGTGAAGTGGATAATCTGCATTTTCCGTTCCTCAATCCTACCCAGGACGATCAGTACGGCAAAGCTAACGCCCTCACCTTCTGGCTCTGCGATCAGCTGGCAAGAAGATTGGGTGGCCATTTAAATATCAAAGCGCGGGAAGAGCTTGGGACGCGTTATTCTCTGCATGTGAAGATGGCGGCCCGCTCGCAGCAGGTGGAAGAGGAAGAAGAGAAATTGCTGGATGATGTGGTCGCGATGATAGACATCACCTCCAGCGAAATTCGCAATATTGTGGTTCGACAGCTCGAAAACTGGGGGGCGACCTGTATCTCCCCGGATGAACGACAATTAAGTCAAGAGTTTGACCTGTTTTTAACAGATAATCCGTCTAATCTTACATCCTCGGGCTTGCTTTTAAGCGATGATGAAGCGGGTCTGCGAAAAATTGGCCCGGGCCAATTGCGCGTCAACTTTAATATGAGCAATGCAATGCAGGAAGCCGTGTTGCAACTCATTGAAGAACAACTGGCACAGGAAGAGGTACTGGAGTCACCGTTGGGGGGCGATGAAAACGCTGAACTCCACGCCAGCGGCTATTATGCGCTGTTTGTTGACACAGTACCGGATGATGTTAAGAGGTTGTATACTGAATCGGCGATTAGCGATTTCGCTGCGCTGGCGCAGACAGCGCACCGCCTAAAAGGGGTGTTTGCCATGCTTAATTTGGTTCCTGGTAAGCAGTTGTGCGAAACGCTGGAGCATTTAATTCGTGAGAAGGATGCTCCAGGCATAGAAAATTACATCAGCGACATTGACGCTTACGTCAAGAGCTTGCTGTAGCAAGGTAGCCTAAATACATGAACAATATGAACGTAATTATTGCCGATGACCATCCGATTGTACTGTTCGGTATTCGTAAATCGCTCGAACAAATCGAATGGGTTAATGTCGTTGGCGAATTTGAAGACTCCACAGCACTCATCAATAATCTGCCAAAACTGGATGCCCACGTTTTAATCTCAGATCTGTCCATGCCGGGCGACAAATACGGTGATGGCATTACGCTGATTAAATACATCAAGCGCCACTTCCCTAACCTGTCGATCATTGTTCTGACAATGAACAACAACCCGGCGATCCTGAGCGCGGTGTTGGATCTGGATATCGAAGGCATTGTCCTGAAACAAGGGGCGCCGACCGATCTGCCTAAAGCGCTGGCTGCGCTGCAGAAAGGCAAAAAATTCACCCCGGAAAGCGTGTCCCGCCTGCTGGAAAAAATCAGCGCCGGTGGCTATGGTGACAAGCGTTTGTCGCCTAAAGAGAGCGAAGTGCTGCGTCTGTTCGCTGAAGGTTTCCTGGTGACCGAAATTGCCAAGAAATTGAACCGCAGTATTAAGACCATCAGTAGCCAGAAGAAATCGGCAATGATGAAACTGGGTGTTGAAAACGACATCGCCCTGTTGAACTATCTCTCTTCCGTCACCCTGACGCAGACTGAGAAAGAGTAATCTCTGACAACCCCGGCTCCCGCCGGGGTTTGTTTTTAACGCCGTCCTTTTCTGACCTGCGCACTGTATTCAGCAAGCGTCACTTTCAGCACATCCAGCGTCACCGGTTTCGACAGACAGCTGTCCATGCCCGACTCCAGGCAGCGTTGCTTCTCTTCTGCCAGCGCATTTGCCGTAACCCCAATGACCGGCAGCGTCAACCCCATTTCACGAATGCGCTGCGTCAGACGGTACCCATCCATATTCGGCATATTGACATCGCTCAGGACGATATCAATCTTGTTCTTGCTCATGACATTCAGGGCATCAACCCCGTCCGCTGCGGTTTTACAGTAATAACCGAGCGATCCCAACTGATCGGCGAGCAGGCGACGGTTGATGGGATGATCGTCAACGACCAGTATCATCAGATCCTCGTTCTGCGCTTCAACGCTTCCCGGCGAGGCCAGCGTATTGCCGGCGTCCTGCACATCGGCTTCGATACGATAAATATGCCCCAGTAGCGCAATCACATCATGAGGCGACGCGACGCTCATCACCCATTCACCAGCCGCACGCTCAACCGGAACACCAATATGGCGGCGACAGAACTGCAGCGCCGCGCGGCCGCTCCACGCTGCCGGCAGGTCATCATCGGTAATGAAGGTATCCTGCGCATCCAGCTCGCGCCCGTCCCAGGGTTTGGCCAGAATGCCATTGTGCGCAAGCAAGGTCTGGAGATAGCTGGAGAGGAAGGCATTTCGCACCGACAGCCAGCAACAGGTGTTCGTCAAGCCGTCCACGTCCAGCGGCAAGGGGGCCACGGCGTTATACAGTGGAATGCGGATAGTGAACTGGCTTCCCATACCCGGTTCCGTATCGACGGAAATATCACCATCCATCATGCTGATGAGTTTTTCACATATCGCCAGCCCCAGCCCGGTGCCCTGGAAGTTACGCTGTACGCCGGTTCCCACCTGGAAGAAGGGATCAAACAGACGGACCACCTCTTTCCCGGGAATCCCCACTCCGGTGTCGCGTACCCGAATGCTGAGGTAATGATCATCGCTGCGTACATGTAAAATAATGCAGCCAATGTCGGTGAATTTAATCGCGTTGCTGAGCAGGTTAGAGATGACCTGTTGCAAACGCATCGGGTCGCCGTTGAGCGTTTCGGGAACATCCGGCTCAATAAAACAGTAGAGACCCAACTGCTTACGCACCACCAGTGGCGCATAGTTTGCCGTGATATGGTTCATCACCTCTCGCGGTGAGAACTCACGCGGCTCGATTTTGAGCTGCTCGGATTCGATCTTCGAGAAATCGAGAATATCGCTGATGATTTTTAGCAGCAGGCTGGACGAGTTATTCATCGCCGTCACCAACCGGTCGACCCCTTGCGGTAAGGTCTTGGTCTGTAACAGATCGAGGTTACCTATGATGCCATACAACGGGGTACGCAGCTCGTGGCTGACGGTCGCGAGGAACATTGATTTTGACTGGCTCGCCTGTTCCGCTGCCTGCGCCATCTCCTGCAAGGACTCTTCCATTTTGACGCGCGCAGACACATCCACCAGCACGCAGATCGCCACGTTCTCATTGCGGTAACGCGAGTGGACAAAGCTTATCTGCAAATTGGTGTTGTTGCTGGTCAGCACATCGACAAAGTTGACCTGTTGACCACAGATAATCTGCGTTAGCCGCTGCCGGTCTTCATGCGTCAGCATGTTGAGGTAGTTATGCGCCAACTCATTACTCAGGATATTGGTCCCGTCCTGAGTGCGTAAAATACAGATCCCCACCGGCGCTGAAGCGACGATTTTACGGTTGAACTGTTCGTGCTCCTCCAGCCGCTGGGCGTCCGTTTCGGCGGGAATAAAGATACGCCGTTCGTACATTCGAGCGAGGGTAAAGAGGGCAATCCCCACCAGAATATTCAGCAGCACCGCATTCAGAATAAGCATCCGGATGCGCTCAAGGACCAGGTCGACCGGTACGGAGTAGACAATGCTCAGTGAAGACGGTGGCAGGGTCTTCTTCAGCACCAGATCGTGGAAGCCGGAGGTGTAGCCAAACCAGGTGCGCGTTTGCATCCAGCGCGGGTCTATCTCAAGACGGTTTTCCGGCCCGGCCAGCGAGATAAGAGGATGACCGTTTTCATCGAGTATCGTCACCCCCATCGGCAGACTACCCGGCGTAAAGAAATTTTCCACCCGGATGGACTGTTCGGTTCCCAGCAGCGCCTGCAGGCGATTTCCCAGGTAAACCGGCGTCAGTGCATAGAAATATCCGACCCCAGGCCTCGCGCCCTGGCTCATCCAGTAGAGGTTATTACCTCGCTCTTCCTGGGGAGCGTTGCGGTATTTCATGATCCGCTCATGCAGGTTTTTCAGGGTGTTATCCCGCTCAACCGGCACGTCGCGCAGGCCAAAATCCGCCACGCAGAGATTTTCATTGCCGATCAGGAAGACGCGGTTGAGATCGTAAGCCGCGGAAAAATTGTCACGCCAGTAACGCATAAACCAGGCCAGTGACTCCAGTGAACCACGCCAGGCTGTGCCCATCCGCGAACAGTCAGAATCGGGAAACAAGGGCTGAAATTCTGGCACGTCATTTCTGGCGTTCAGTCCACGCGTGGCAAGGATACCGTTTTCCGCCGTCAGCCGATTTTCCGCAATATACTTCAGCTCTTTCATCACGTCTGAGGTGCGCTGAATATACCGCTGGGCCTGATCGGCACTGATATTAATTTCCTGACGAATTTCCGCCTCTTTGTCACGCAAAGCCGTAACGATGTAGAACACCGAAAACAGGGCAATCAATAACCAGAGTACCAGCGCCAGCGCGCGAAAAAGGTAACGGGAGACCTTGAGGGTACTGCGAAAAGAGACGAGGTATTTCAACCTGGGGAAGCTCCGCCTGGGGGGATAAATAAATTGAGGTTAAATTAGCGTTAAATCGCCAGTGCCGCAATGGAAAGAGAAAGGGCCGGAGAACCGGCCCTGATAAGTCAGATTATTCGTCGGCGTCGGCATCGTCGGCTTCGTCTGCCGCACTATCGTCAACTTCCGGGGCGATATCTTCATCCCCTTCCGCGACGCTGCCATCAATGGAATCGAGTTCTTCGTCATCCACTGGCTCAGCAACACGCTGCAGGCCCACCACGTTTTCATCTTCCGCAGTACGGATCAGAATCACGCCCTGCGTGTTACGCCCAACCACGCTGATTTCCGACACACGTGTACGCACCAGCGTACCCGCATCGGTGATCATCATGATTTGGTCGGTGTCAGTTACCTGCACCGCGCCCACCACGGAACCGTTACGCTCGGTGACCTTGATAGAGATAACACCCTGAGTACCACGGGATTTAGTCGGGTATTCACCCTCGGCAGTACGTTTACCGTAACCGTTTTGCGTCACGGTCAGGATCGCACCTTCGCCACGAGGAATAATCAGAGAAACGACCTTATCCTCACCCGCCAGTTTGATACCACGCACACCTGTTGCCGTACGACCCATTGCACGCACCGCGTCCTCTTTGAAGCGCACCACTTTACCGGCGGCAGAGAACAGCATGGCTTCGTCCTGACCCGAGGTCAGATCGACGCCAATCAGTTCATCACCTTCATTCAGGTTAACAGCGATGATACCGGCAGAGCGCGGACGACTGAACTCGGTCAGCGCCGTTTTCTTCACGGTACCGCTGGCGGTTGCCATAAACACGCTCACGCCTGCTTCATACTCGCGCACTGGCAGAATGGCGGTAATACGCTCATTGGCTTCCAGCGGCAGCAGGTTAACAATCGGACGACCACGCGCGCCACGGCTGGCTTCCGGCAACTGATAGACCTTCATCCAGTACAGGCGACCACGGCTTGAGAAGCACAGGATGGTGTCATGGGTGTTAGCCACCAGCAGACGATCAATAAAGTCTTCTTCTTTAATACGTGCCGCAGATTTGCCTTTACCGCCACGACGCTGGGCTTCGTAGTCGGTCAACGGCTGATACTTCACGTACCCCTGGTGAGAGAGGGTCACAACAACGTCTTCCTGGTTGATCAGGTCTTCGATGTTGATGTCAGCGCTGTTCGCAGTGATTTCCGTGCGGCGCTCGTCGCCAAACTGATCGCGGACCAGCTCCAGCTCCTCACGAATGACTTCCATCAGACGATCAGCGCTGCCGAGGATATGCAACAGTTCAGCGATCTGCTCCAGCAGCTCTTTGTATTCGTCGAGCAGTTTTTCATGCTCAAGGCCGGTCAGTTTCTGCAAGCGCAAATCCAGGATCGCCTGGGCCTGCTGCTCGGTCAGGTAGTACTGACCGTCGCGTACGCCAAATTCTGGCTCCAGCCACTCCGGACGCGCCGCATCGTCGCCTGCACGTTCCAGCATGGCTGACACATTACCCAGATCCCATGCACGCGCTACCAGGCCTGCTTTCGCTTCAGCCGGGGTCGGCGCGCGGCGGATCAGTTCAATGATCGGATCAATGTTTGCCAGGGCTACGGCCAGGGCTTCAAGGATGTGTGCACGGTCACGCGCTTTGCGCAGTTCGAAAATGGTACGGCGGGTCACCACTTCACGGCGGTGGCGCACAAAGGCAGAAAGAATATCTTTCAGGTTCATGATTTTCGGCTGACCATGGTGCAATGCCACCATGTTAATACCGAAAGAAACCTGCAGTTGCGTCTGCGAATAGAGGTTGTTCAGAACCACTTCACCGACCGCATCACGTTTGATTTCAATGACCACGCGCATACCGTCTTTATCAGACTCGTCACGCAGTGCACTAATACCTTCAACGCGTTTGTCTTTCACCAGCTCGGCAATTTTCTCAATCAGGCGCGCTTTGTTCACCTGATACGGGAGTTCATGCACAATGATGGTTTCGCGGCCGGTTTTCGCGTCCGCTTCAACTTCTGCGCGCGCACGAATGTAAATCTTGCCACGACCGGTGCGGTAGGCTTCTTCAATGCCGCGACGACCATTAATGATCGCCGCCGTCGGGAAGTCCGGCCCCGGGATGTGTTCCATCAGCCCTTCAACGCTGATGTTTTCATCGTCAATGTAGGCCAGGCAACCGTTGATCACTTCCGTCAGGTTATGCGGAGGAATATTAGTTGCCATACCTACGGCAATACCTGACGAGCCGTTCACCAGCAGGTTTGGTACCTTGGTCGGCATAACATCAGGGATTTTTTCCGTGCCATCGTAGTTATCAACGAAGTCGACGGTCTCTTTTTCCAGATCGGCCATCAGCTCGTGCGCGATTTTCGACATACGGATTTCCGTATAACGCATCGCTGCGGCGGAGTCGCCGTCTACCGAGCCAAAGTTACCCTGACCATCAACCAGCATGTAACGTAATGAGAATGGCTGCGCCATACGGACGATGGTGTCATAAACGGCGGTATCACCATGAGGGTGGTATTTACCGATGACGTCACCCACGACACGGGCAGATTTTTTGTAGGCTTTGTTCCAGTCATTGCCCAATACGTTCATGGCGTAAAGTACGCGACGGTGAACCGGTTTTAAGCCATCGCGGACGTCTGGTAACGCACGGCCAACAATGACCGACATCGCATAATCCAGATAGGAGCTTTTAAGCTCTTCCTCGATGTTAACCGGTGTAATTTCTCTCGCAAGGTCGCTCATCTAACCGCTATCCCTCTACTGTATCCCGGATTCAAAGGTCGCAAATTATAACACAACCGTAATGAATCAGGTAAATGGAAAGACCCCGCACAACGCTTTATTCACGCCTGCGGACTGTTATACTCATTCGTCTTGAATAAAAAGGAGTCATTGCGCCCATGAATGCCGAAAAAACATCGGTTGCTCAAAACGTTGACCACGCCGAAATTGCCAAGTTTGAAGCCGTGGCATCACGTTGGTGGGATCTGGAAGGTGAATTTAAGCCCCTGCATCGCATAAACCCGCTGCGCCTTGGCTATATCGCCGAGCGTGCCGGCGGCTTATTCGGTAAAACCGTATTAGATGTGGGCTGCGGCGGCGGGATTCTGGCAGAAAGCATGGCCCGCGAAGGCGCAACCGTCACCGGTCTCGATATGGGCTTTGAGCCTTTACAGGTGGCTCGTTTACACGCGCTTGAGTCCGGCATTGCTGTCGATTATGTCCAGGAAACGGTCGAAGACCATGCGGCACAAAATCCGCAACGTTACGATGTGGTCACCTGTATGGAGATGCTGGAGCATGTCCCCGACCCACAGTCGGTGGTACGTGCCTGCGCGAAGCTGGTCAAACCCGGCGGCCACGTTTTCTTCTCCACCATTAACCGTAACGGCAAAGCCTGGCTTATGGCCGTGGTTGGCGCAGAATATGTGCTGAAGATGGTGCCTAAGGGCACCCATGATGTGAAAAAGTTCATTAAGCCTGCTGAACTCTTAGGCTGGACCGCTGAGGCCACGTTGCAGGAACGCCATATGACGGGGCTGCATTACAACCCGCTGTTGAACAGTTTTAAACTGGCACCGGGTGTGGATGTTAATTATATGTTGCATACAACGGCAAAAAACGTCTGACGTTATTCATTATTCTTATAGAGATTGCGCGACCACGGTTGCGCAATCTCCCCTTCCCGATGAAGAAATCAGCGTTTGATCAAAATTTCATTTTTTTTTATCGAATATTGACATCCTCGCCAGGCCTTATGATACGAGGACTTAGGGTTTATTACCCTTCTGCAACCTGAATTTAACGTCAAAATCAACTCTTGTACTCAAAAGAATCCTTACTAGAATACTCACCATATAGCGTTTCTCTTATCTAAAACCCCCTATATATAGTATTTATCCACAGAGTTAGTCACAAGGCTGAACTGTGGATAAATGGGGGATATTTCTCTTCACGGACAGGTAAATTTCACATGAATCAGAGTCTACTGGTGACAAAGCGCGATGGCGCCACTGAACGCATCAATCTCGACAAAATTCATCGGGTGCTGGATTGGGCGGCAGAGGGACTGACCAACGTGTCTATCTCCCAGGTGGAATTGCGTTCCCACATCCAGTTTTACGACGGTATCAAGACCTCTGATATCCATGAGACCATTATTAAAGCCGCTGCGGACCTCATTTCTCGTGACGCGCCGGATTACCAGTATCTCGCCGCCCGTCTGGCCATTTTCCACCTGCGTAAAAAAGCGTACGGTCAGTTTGAACCGCCTGCGCTCTATGATCACGTCGTCAAAATGGTTGAGCTGGGCAAATACGACACGCATCTGCTGGAAGACTACACGGAAGAAGAGTTCAAGCAGATGGACGGGTTTATCGACCACTGGCGTGACATGAACTTCTCCTACGCGGCGGTCAAACAGCTCGAAGGTAAGTATCTGGTCCAGAACCGTGTGACCGGTGAAATCTATGAAAGCGCGCAGTTCCTGTACATGCTGGTCGCCGCCTGCTTGTTCTCCGGCTATCCGCGCGAGACCCGCCTGGACTACGTTAAGCGCTTTTACGATGCGGTCTCCCTGTTCAAAATCTCACTGCCGACGCCCATCATGTCCGGTGTGCGTACCCCGACCCGTCAGTTCAGCTCCTGCGTTCTGATCGAGTGCGGCGACAGCCTGGATTCGATTAACGCCACCTCCAGCGCCATTGTGAAATATGTCTCCCAGCGTGCAGGCATCGGCATCAACGCCGGTCGCATTCGCGCACTGGGCAGCCCGATCCGCGGCGGTGAAGCGTTCCATACCGGTTGTATTCCGTTCTACAAACACTTCCAGACCGCAGTGAAGTCCTGCTCGCAGGGCGGAGTACGCGGCGGTGCCGCCACCCTCTTCTACCCGATGTGGCATCTGGAAGTAGAAAGCCTGCTGGTACTGAAAAACAACCGTGGCGTTGAAGGCAACCGCGTTCGTCACATGGACTACGGCGTACAGATCAACAAACTGATGTACACCCGTCTGCTCAAAGGCGAAGAGATCACCCTGTTCAGCCCATCTGACGTACCGGGCCTGTACGATGCGTTCTTCGCCGATCAGGATGAATTCGAACGTCTGTACACCCAATATGAAAAAGACGACAGCATCCGTAAGCAGCGTGTTAAAGCTGTGGAACTGTTCTCTCTGATGATGCAAGAGCGTGCGTCTACCGGCCGCATCTACATTCAGAACGTCGACCATTGCAACACCCACAGCCCGTTCGATCCGGTGGTTGCGCCGGTGCGTCAGTCTAACCTGTGTCTGGAAATCGCTCTGCCGACCAAACCGCTGAACGACGTGAACGATGAAAACGGTGAAATCGCACTGTGCACCCTCTCAGCATTTAACCTGGGTGCCATTTCAAACCTCAATGAGCTGGAAGATCTGGCCGTGCTGGCGGTGCGTGCACTGGATGCCCTGTTGGATTATCAGGATTACCCGATCCTGGCTGCCAAACGCGGTGCAATGGGTCGTCGTACTCTGGGTATTGGTGTTATCAACTACGCCTACTGGCTGGCGAAGAACGGCAAGCGTTACTCCGATGGCAGCGCCAACAACCTGACTCACCAGACCTTTGAAGCCATTCAGTATTACCTGCTGAAAGCCTCTAACGAACTGGCGAAAGAGCAAGGTGCCTGCCCGTGGTTCAATGAAACCACTTACGCGAAAGGCATTCTGCCGATCGACACCTATAAGAAAGACCTGGATGCGATCACCAGCGAGCCGCTGCACTATGACTGGGAAGCACTGCGTGAATCCGTGAAAACGCACGGTCTGCGCAACTCAACCCTCTCTGCCCTGATGCCGTCCGAGACCTCTTCGCAGATCTCCAACGCCACCAACGGCATTGAGCCGCCGCGCGGTCATGTCAGCATCAAAGCGTCAAAAGACGGCATCCTGCGTCAGGTTGTGCCGGACTATGAGCTGCTGAAAAACAACTATGAGCTGCTGTGGGAAATGCCAAACAACGATGGCTACCTGCAACTGGTTGGCATCATGCAGAAATTTATCGATCAGTCGATCTCTGCCAACACCAACTACGATCCGACACGCTTCCCGTCCGGAAAAGTGCCGATGCAGCAGTTGCTTAAAGACTTGCTCACCGCCTACAAATTCGGCGTGAAAACTCTGTACTATCAGAACACCCGTGACGGTGCTGAAGATGCGCAGGACGATCTGGCTCCGTCGATTCAGGATGATGGCTGCGAAAGCGGCGCATGTAAGATTTGATGAACGATGCCGGGTGGCGCTACGCTTACCCGGCCAACGATTGCACGGCTTGTAGGCCGGATAAGGTGCTTGCACCGTCATCCGGCGCTCATCCCACAAAGGACTCACACCGAATGGCCTATACCACTTTTTCACAGACGAAAAATAACCAGCTGCTGGAACCGATGTTCTTCGGTCAGCCGGTGAACGTGGCGCGCTACGATCAGCAAAAATATGACATCTTCGAAAAGCTGATCGAAAAGCAACTCTCCTTTTTCTGGCGTCCGGAAGAAGTGGATGTTTCCCGCGACCGCATCGATTATCAGGCTCTGCCGGATCACGAAAAACATATTTTCATCAGTAACCTGAAATATCAGACGCTGCTGGACTCCATTCAGGGGCGTAGCCCGAACGTGGCGCTGCTGCCGCTGATCTCAATTCCTGAGCTGGAAACCTGGGTTGAAACCTGGGCGTTTTCCGAGACGATCCATTCCCGCTCTTATACGCACATCATCCGTAACATCGTTAACGATCCCTCTCTTGTGTTTGACGACATCGTCACCAACGAGCAGATTCAGAAACGTGCGGAAGGGATTGCTCACTACTATGACGCCCTGATCGAGATGACCAGCTACTGGCATCTGCTGGGTGAAGGCACCCACACCGTTAATGGCAAAACCGTCACCGTTAGCCTGCGAGCATTGAAAAAGCAGCTTTATCTGTGCCTGATGAGCGTCAACGCGCTGGAAGCGATCCGTTTTTACGTCAGCTTTGCCTGCTCCTTTGCCTTCGCCGAACGCGAACTGATGGAAGGCAATGCCAAAATCATCCGTTTGATTGCACGTGATGAAGCCCTGCATCTGACCGGCACGCAGCATATGCTCAATCTGCTGCGTTCTGGCGTCGATGACCCGGAGATGGCGGAAATTGCCGAAGAGTGCAAACAAGAGTGCTATGACCTGTTTGTGCTGGCAGCCGTTCAGGAGAAAGAGTGGGCTGAGTACCTGTTCCGCGACGGCTCCATGATCGGTCTGAATAAAGACATCCTGTGGCAGTATATTGAGTACATCACCAATATCCGCATGCAGGCAGTCGGCCTGGATCTGCCGTTCCAGACCCGCTCTAACCCGATTCCGTGGATCAACACCTGGCTGGTGTCTGACAACGTGCAGGTTGCCCCACAGGAAGTGGAAGTGAGCTCCTATCTGGTCGGTCAGATCGACTCTGAAGTCGACACTGACGACCTGAGCAACTTCCAGCTCTGATGACACGCGTAACCTTGCGTCTGACTGGCACGCAGTTGATGTGCCAGGAAGAGCACCCTTCTCTGCTGGTGGCACTCGAATCGCATCGGGTAACGGTGGAGTATCAATGTCGGGAAGGCTACTGTGGCTCCTGCCGCTGCCGACTGGTCTCAGGCCAGGTTGACTGGCTGACCGAGCCGCTGGCATTTATCCAGCCCGATGAGATTTTGCCCTGTTGTTGCAGGGCAAAAGGGGATATTGAGATTGAAATGTAAAAAGGGCCTTACGGCCCTTTTTTATTGCTTTACTGACGCTTCGCCGCGATCTCGGCATGATGTTTACGTTCGCCGATCATCACCACAATCAGCAGTAACACCGCCAGAATGCTGCCGCCGATCATCACCATAAAGCCGCCATCCCAGCCGAAGAAATCAACGGTATACCCGACAATCGCACTGGCGGCCACTGACCCGCCAAGGTACCCAAACAGACCGGTAAAGCCCGCAGCGGTGCCGGCGGCTTTTTTCGGTGCCAGTTCAAGGGCGTGCAGGCCAATCAACATTACCGGACCGTAAATCAGGAAGCCGATAACGATCATACAGGCCATATCGACGCCAGGATTACCAGCCGGATTAAGCCAGTAGACAATGGTGGCGATGGTCACCAGCGTCATAAAGAAGACCCCGGTTGCCCCACGGTTGCCACGGAAGACTTTGTCCGACATCCAGCCGCAGATTAAGGTCCCAGGGATCCCGGCATATTCATACAGGAAATAGGCCCATGAAGACTTATCCAGCGCGAAATGTTTCACCTCTTTCAGGTAGGTCGGTGACCAGTCCAGAATGCCGTAACGCAGTAAGTAAACGAACACGTTAGCGATAGCGATATACCACAGCAGACGGTTCGGGAAGACGTACTGCATGAAGATTTGCTTCGCCGTCAGCTCCTCTTCAGCCTTCTCGCTGTAATCATCCGGATAGTCGTTCTTATACTCTTCAATCGGCGGCAAGCCGCAGGATTGCGGCGTGTCGCGCATCATAGCGAAGGCAAAGAGCGCCACGATAATGGCGCCGAACGCTGGCATATAGAGCGCCGCCCGCCAGTCGTTAAACCAGGCCATGCCGAGCAGGAACAGCAGCGGTGGAATCCCGCCCCCCACGTTATGCGCGCAGTTCCAGACTGAGACGATGCCGCCACGCTCCTTCTGCGACCACCAGTGCACCATGGTGCGCCCGCATGGCGGCCACCCCATCCCCTGGAACCAGCCGCACAGGAACAGCAGGACGAACATCACTGCAATGCTGGAGGTCGCCCAGGGCACAAAGCCCATAAACAGCATGACTGCCGCAGCGAGGATCAAGCCGGCCGGGAGAAACACGCGCGGATTCGAACGATCCGACACCGAGCCCATGATGAATTTCGAAAATCCATAGGCAATAGAAATGCCGGACAGCGCAAAACCTAAATCGCCGCGCGAGAACCCCTGCTCCACCAGATAGGGCATCGCCAGGGCAAAGTTCTTGCGCACCAGATAGTAAGCGGCATAGCCGAAGAAAATGCCCAGAAAAATCTGCCAGCGCAGACGGCGGTAAAGGGGATCGACCTGGTCGGATGGAACGCGCGCCCGATGGGGTTCCGGTCTAAAAATACTCAGCATCTAAGCCTCCGTGGCGTATGTTTTTCATGATTTATGGCTGCTATGAGTGAAAACGAAACTACAGTGTGTTTCTCTGGCCGCAATATTAAGGAAAGTCTAATAAGAAAAAACCAACTGTCGCATTTTATGTTACAGAATTATGACAAAGCTCCAGTTTCACGCATCAAACACCCTTCCCGCTTTCGTTTTTTGTTCGAATATGCGCGATATCAAACAAACCACAGTGACAGTGTGGCTAAATAATAAAAATAATTTCGCTATGGAAGGACATGACGATGAGCAATGCGACTGACTTCGATGTCATCATTATTGGCGGGGGAGCAACCGGGGCAGGGATTGCGCGCGACTGCTCACTAAGGGGGCTGCGGGTTGCGCTGGTCGAACGGCATGATATCGCCACTGGCGCGACGGGCCGCAATCACGGGCTACTGCACAGTGGCGCACGCTACGCGGTGACCGATAATGAATCAGCGCGGGAATGCATCGCCGAAAACCAGATCCTCAAGCGTATCGCCCGTCACTGTATTGAGCCGACCGGCGGGCTGTTCATTACTCTGCCGGAGGACGATCTGGCCTGGCAGCAACACTTTATTGCTGCCTGCCAGAAAGCGGGCATCTCTGCGCAGGCGATGACACCTGAAGAAGCGCTACGCATTGAGCCAACCGTAAACCCGGCGCTCATCGGCGCGGTACGCGTTCCAGACGGCACCGTCGACCCCTTTCGCCTGACCGCCAGTAATATGCTTGATGCGCGCGAACACGGTGCAGTGATATTAACCGGGCATGCCGTATGTGGCCTGATTCGCCAGGGCGACCGGGTGAGCGGTGTGCAGTTGCTTCACCCCCAGTCGCGGGAAAAATATGCATTACATGCCCCCGTGGTGGTGAACGCCGCCGGCATTTGGGGGCAACATATCGCGGAATACGCCGATCTCCGCATTCGCATGTTCCCGGCGAAAGGCGCACTGCTCATTCTCGATCATCGTATCAATCAGCAGGTGATTAACCGCTGCCGTAAGCCTGCCGATGCCGACATCCTGGTGCCTGGCGACACCATTTCTCTGATTGGCACCACCTCTACCCACATTGATTACAACGACATTGATAACACGCGTGTCACCCCCGAGGAGGTCGAGATTCTCCTTCGTGAAGGGGAAAAACTGGCCCCGCGTATGGCGCAAACGCGCGTGCTGCGCGCCTATGCGGGTGTGCGTCCATTGGTCGCCAGTGACGATGATCCGACCGGGCGTAACGTCAGCCGCGGCATTGTCCTGCTCGACCATGCAGAACGAGACGGTATGGAGGGGTTCATTACCATCACCGGCGGCAAACTGATGACCTACCGCCTGATGGCAGAGTGGGCAACCGACGCAGTGTGTCGCAAGCTGAACCACAGCGCGTCCTGCACCACCGCCACTACGCCCCTGCCGGGCTCTCAGCAGCCGACGGAGCAGACGCTGCAAAAAATCATCTCCCTGCCCGTGCCGCTGCGCGGTTCGGCCGTTTATCGTCACGGGGATCGTACCCCGGACTGGCTGGGAAGCCATCGCCACAACCGCAGTCTGGTCTGCGAGTGTGAAGCGGTAACCGCTGGCGAGGTTCAGTATGCAGTGGAAAATCTCAACGTGAATTCGCTGCTGGATTTACGCCGGCGCACACGCGTGGGGATGGGGACCTGTCAGGGGGAATTATGCGCCTGCCGCGCGGCGGGGTTACTTGCCAGCCTGCGAGTGACCACCGAAGCCCAGTCCATCGATCAGCTTTCAGCCTTTCTCAATGAACGCTGGAAAGGGATAAAACCCGTCGCCTGGGGCGATGCGCTGCGCGAAAGCGAATTCACCCGCTGGGTCTACCAGGGGCTGTGCGGGCTGGAAAAGGAGTCTGAGCATGAACTTTGATACGGTCATTATTGGTGGCGGCCTGGCTGGATTACTCTGCGGTATTCGTTTACAGGAACAGGGTCAGCGCTGCGCGATTGTCAGCCGTGGGCAGAGCGCGCTCAGTTTTTCTTCCGGCTCACTCGACCTGCTCTCGCATCTGCCAAACGGCGAGCCAGTGAACAGTCTGGACACCGGCATTGCTGCGCTACAAGCGATGCAAAGCCCGCATCCGTATGCCCTGCTCGGCGTCGAACGCGTCCGTCACTACGCTCTGCTGGTACAGAACCTGCTGGCAGAGTGCGGCTTTGCCGCGCAAGGCCATGTGGACACACCGCATCAGCGCGTGACGCCGTTAGGCACTTTTCGTCAGGCGTGGCTTAGCCCAACCGAGGTTCCACATAAACCCGATGCCAGCAAAACGATTGGCATTGTGGGTATTAGCGGTTTTCTCGACTTCCAGCCAGCGCTGGCGGCGGCATCACTGAGAAAGCGTGGCGTGAATGTCAGTGCTGAAGAGATTGAGCTGCCCGTTCTCGACGCCTTGCGCGACAACCCGAGTGAATTCCGGGCGGTAAACATCGCCCGGGTGCTGGACAAACCGGAAAACTTTTCTGCACTCTATCGCGCACTTTTGCCATTAAGTCGCCGCTACGACATCCTTTATTTTCCTGCCTGTTTTGGTCTGGTAAACAGTGAAGTTTTTGCGCAACTCAATCAGCAACTCTCCTGCCCCCTTTTCCTCCTGCCGACGCTGCCCCCTTCGGTACCCGGCACGCGCATGCAGACCCTTTTGCAACAGCGCTTTGTACGTCTCGGTGGGACCTGGATGCCCGGAGACGAAGTCGTGAATGCCGATATTGCAGGGGGGCGAGTCACCCACGTCTGGACACGCAAGCACGAAGACATTCCGTTAACGCCGAAACATGTCGTGCTTGCCAGCGGCAGTTTCTTCAGCAATGGGCTGATAGCCGAACGCACCGGCGTACGCGAAGCCGTTTTTGGCCTTGATGTATTGCAGAGCGAAGGGCGCGAACACTGGTATCGGGACGATGTATTCGCTGCACAACCCTGGCAGCAATTTGGCGTGATAACCGATCGCCAGTTCCGTGCGCAACGTGGCGGCGTGCCTATCGAGAATCTCTATGTCATCGGTTCCGTTTTAGGGGGCTTTGATGCCGTGGCGCAAGGGTGCGGTGGCGGCGTATGCGCCACGACGGCGCTGTTTGCTGCCGATCGGATTGGCGCGTCAGGAGAGAGCAAATGATAACCACTCAATTTGAAAGCTGCATTAAATGTACCGCCTGTACCACGGTCTGCCCGGTCAGTGCTGTGAATCCGCATTATCCGGGCCCGAAACAGTCAGGGCCGGATGGTGAACGCCTGCGGCTCAAAGATCCGGCGTTGTTCGACGAAGCGTTAAAATATTGCACCAACTGCAAACGCTGCGAAACGGCCTGCCCATCCGGCGTTAAAATCGGTGATCTTATCCAGCGCGCCAGGGCACAGCATCCTCCCCAAAGCCGCTCGTTACGCAATGCCATTCTCAGCCATACCGATTTTATGGGCTCGATCTCAACGCCCTTTGCGCCATTGATTAATGCCGCAACCGGACTCAAGCCAGTGCGTCAGTTGCTGGACGCGGCGCTCAAAATTGACCATCGCCGCACGCTGCCGAAATATTCAAGCGGCACGTTCCGCCGTTGGTACCGTTCCGTCGCCGAGCAACAGAAAAACTTCACTCAGCAGGTGGCGTTTTTTCACGGTTGCTACGTGAATTACAACAATCCCCAACTGGGCAAAGACATGCTGAAGGTACTCAATGCCATGGGCATTGGTGTACAACTGCTGCACCAGGAAAAATGCTGCGGCGTGCCGCTCATCGCTAACGGCTATATCGAAAAAGCCAAAAAACAGGCCAACGTTAATTTACGGGCCATTGAGCAGAAGGTGAATGAAGATGGGTTGCAGGTCATTGCGACGTCAACAACCTGTACCTTTACGCTGCGCGATGAATATCCACACGTGCTGGATGTGGATAACCAGCACCTGCGCGCGCATATCGATCTGGCTACCCGCTGGGTGTGGCGAAAACTGGCGGAAGGGGCCGCGTTACCGTTACGCGAACTGCCGCTAAAAGTGGTCTATCACACCCCTTGTCATATGGAGAAAATGGGCTGGACGCATTACACCCTTGATCTGCTGCGACGCATCCCTGGGCTGGAATTGACGGTACTGGACTCGCGCTGCTGCGGTATTGCGGGCACCTATGGCTTTAAGAGTGAAAACTACCCCACCTCACAGGCTATTGGTGAGCCGTTGTTCCGACAGATAGAGGAGAGCGGTGCGGACCTGGTGATCAGTGACTGCGAAACCTGTAAATGGCAGATTGAGATGTCCACCAGCAAACGCTGCGAACACCCTTTCACCCTGCTGGCGCAGGCGCTGCGTTAGAAGGAAGAACCCTCCCGACCACGGGAGGGAATGCACTTATTCGACGGTTAACGACTCGACGACATTGATCCAGCCGTGATCGCTGGCAAGATCTCTACCGTTCAGCCAGCGGCGTAAAATATTTAACGCCATCATCGCACACACCTCCTGACGGACCGCCAGACTGTATCGGGTGGTGTTGAATTTTACCCGTAGCGCATGCGTGCCTTCCGGCGTCGCCAGCGCAAAGTTCAGGAACTCCTCTTCCAGCCCGGTGACGGTCAGAGCAAGCCCGGCCAGGTGGCGGTTTCGCAGACCTGCCGCCCAGCGCGCCGCCTGTAACAAAGCTTCGTCCTGCGACGGTAACACTTCGCTGACCAGCAATGGCGCCCCCGCACGGGACAGTTGCAGTGCCACCAGACCGCCCGTGAACTGCTCGCTCAGCGTCAGGCTGAGCTGGCGCTCGCGCAGCTTTTGCGCAAGCAAAGCAGGCAGGCCTACCGTGCCTTCAAAAATCAGGCTTTCACCCGCGACCCGCTGGACTTCCGGCCAGATAGCCTCCATTGCCTGTTTATGCTCTGCCGGACCGGTAAGCTTGAGCTCAATAATAGGCATCGATGAGCGATAGCCCATCACCACACCTTCCGGCAACGACAGATGCGCCAGATTTTGCGCCAGATCGCTTTCAGAACGACCAAACGTGGTCAGTCGCAGGCAAACCGGCGGTTCCGGGAGCGTGAACCGAGCGCGCAGGCGAGGCAGAATTTCTTTCTCCACCATCACTTTGAACTCTGAGGGCACACCTGGGGTAAAGAACATCAGGCAACGGTTTAGCTGCACGGCAAAGCCACAGGCGGTGCCGACCGGATTATCCACCAGCTCTGCACTCGCTGGAATTTCTGCCTGTTTGCGATTGCTCGGCACCATAACCCGTCCGCGCTCACTGAAAAAGTGCTCCATTTGTACCAGCCACTCTTCATGTAAAACCAGTTCTTCACCTTTGGCTTTAGCCGCAGCGAGCGCACTGAGGTCATCACTGGTTGGACCTAACCCACCGTTAACAATCAAAATATCAGCGTGTTCACTGCGTTCACGCAAAATGGCAATCAAATCATTCAGGTTGTCGCCAACGGTATTACGCCGCGTTAAGGGTAAACCCTGATTAAAGAAAAAGTCTGCCAGCCAGGCTGCGTTGGTATCGACAATCTGCCCATGCAGCACTTCATCACCGGTTGACAGCATCTCCACGTTTAACATTATTTTCTCCAGCAATAGAGGTCAAAACACTATAACGCATGAGAGGAAGAAAGGAGGTAAGAAACTGGCGCGACGGAGGCCGCGCCGGAGAGGATAATCAGAAGCTGGCGTTTACACCTACGTATGGGCCATCAGCAACGGTGTTATCACGTTTGCCGTCTTTGCCTGTCATATCCACATAGCGGTATCCAGCCTCGATACTCAGCGGGCGAATCAGGGTTAAACGTGCCCCGGCATTCGCTTCTTTATAATCTTCCACGCCGCTGGAAAGCGAATCCGGCGAATAGTAATACTCACCGAAGAGACGGAAGCTGTCGCTAACCTGCCAGGCCAGACCGCCGCCCACGGCTGCGGCATAACCTTCACTGCCGGCGTTAGGGTTAAGGTAGACACCTTTGCCCCCAACGGTTCCCATGAAGGGGCCCAGCGGGATGTTATAACCCAGCCCAACGCCTGCGATGTCTCCATCGTCATCGCTGTGCGCCCAGTTGCCGCTTAAGGCCAGGCCGCTGCTCTCGGTCCCCATGCCTACCCCCAGGTTCGTGTAGTGCTCGCCAACCTGGCCGCTCAGGCTAATAGCATTCGCACCGGCAGAGGCCAGCAGCAGGGCAGCAACGCCCATATAAGCAATTTTTTTCATTTAACGTTCCGCGCAAAAAGTATCAAGCAATCAAAGCCGCTGATTGTACGATCATTTTTTTTGCAAAGAGTGAACTAAAAATGATTTGTTACATCAATCGTCGCTTTTTATACCATTCACAGTATCAACTGCATCCTGAGCCTGATGATGGTATAACCAATACCCTTCTTTCAATAAGGACTATGCAATGAGACAAAGGACGATTGTGTGCCCACTGATTCAAAACCGGGGGGACTATCTGCTCTGTAAAATGGCCGATGACCGTGGGGTTTTTCCAGGGCAGTGGGCACTTTCGGGCGGTGGCGTTGAACCGGGAGAGCGCATAGAAGAGGCGCTGCGAAGAGAGATACGTGAAGAGTTAGGCGATAAGCTCATTCTTGAAACCATCACCCCCTGGACGTTTAGCGATGACCTACGCATAAAAACGTACGCTGATGGCAGTAAAGAGGAAATCTATATGATCTACCTGATTTTTGACTGCATCAGCGCTAACCGTGACGTCACTATTAATGAAGAGTTTCAGGACTGGGCGTGGGTGAATCCGGCCGATCTGGCTGACTATGATCTGAACGTCGCTACCCGACGGACGCTCACGCAAAAAGGCCTGCTCTGAGATGGAAAATCTGGCGCACTCAGTGCGAAATGTGCGCCAGTTCGGTTTCGCTTAGACCCGTTATTTGCAGCACCAACGCCTTTTCAATCCCACGACTTAACATCTGTCTGGCGATACGCAGCGCTTCTGCCTTTTGTCCTGCATCGTGGCCCTCTTTTCGTCCCTGACGAAACCCTTTTCGTCTTCCTCGTTCTTCGAGATGATCTGCAATGGTCATCAACGTCTCCTTATGTTGGGGGGAACGCAGAGCCAGCTGGCGTAGAAAAGCGACTGGCGTGGGCGTATTTCCGCTGCTGAGCAAATAGTGTATGGCCGACTCTAACTGATGCTCAGTAGTGTATCCCAGCAATAAAGTCGTGACCAGTTTGTCCAGCATTAGGGTCAGATCCCGCTGACGAATATGCTTTTGCAGCAGTTCCAGCAGGGCAATACGCTTGTGCTCCATAATGTGTTCATCGGGTATCACCGTGACATCCACCAGCGGAAATGCTGAGTGATAAAGCCGACCGGCAAGAGCAGGATCGTCAAACTCATCCAGCCAGCATAATGACCAGGGATAAGGACTCACATTGCCATGGTAAAAAAGAAGCGGTATGACCAACGGTAGCGATGTGTTGCCAGCATCAAGATGACGCTGCATCGCTGCCACGGAATAGCGTAATAAACGAAAAGCCATATGCTTATCCGGTGAGCTTTGATGTTCAATTAACGCGTAGATGTATCCAGGACGGTCACGCATGCGTACTGAATACAGGACATCCGAATAACAGGCGCGTAAGTGGTCATCAATAAAATTGCCAGATTCAAGCTTTAGCGTGTTGAGATCGCACAGTGCCCGCAGATGTCCAGGCAGGTGAATAGCCAAAAAATCCTGTGCAGTTTCTTTATGCGTGAGGAAACGTTTGAATAACGCATCATGCACTGACGTCCCTGTTCGGTGTTTCATCTTTGCCCCTGAAAATCCAAGAATGTCCAGGGAGACTACCACTCACATTATGCGCTGACAGAAAAGCGATGGAAGCATGGAAAGCGCTACGCAAAAAATCATTGTCCCATCTGGGTGGTGACCCAATCCTGCAACGCACGGCGAGAGATTTTAATGCCACCCTGAACCAGATTCTCCGGCAGGGATAACCACCTGACCGGCTGCTGAAAACGGGCCAGCTTTTGACGCGACCAGCATTCAAGCTCGGAGACATCCAGCAGCGGGTTGCCCTCCACAACCGCAACCGGCCGCTGACCAAATTCACGATCGTTTATTGGCGTAACGAAGACTTGCCGGACTTGTGGATGCCCGGCAATAACACGTTCGACTTCTTCAGGCTGAACGCCCTCTCCACCACTGAAAAAGAGATTATCCAGGCGACCGAGAATAGTCAGGCTACCGTTAACAAGCTCTCCTCTGTCACGGGTGGCGAACCAGCCGCTTTCGTTCAGAATGGGAAATAAAGCCCCCTCCCGCCAGTAACCTGAGGCCGCACTGGCCGCACGCAGCCAGACCTCACCGTTAACGATGCGCACTTCACGCCCTGGCAAAGCGCAACCCACATCAGACTCACCATCAGCTGCTTTCGCGCAGACGGTAGAGGCAAACTCCGTCAAGCCGTAGCCACACCAGGTCATGATCCCTCGCTCCCTGGCATGGTTTGTCAGGTCGACCGGGATCGCCGCACCGCCCAGCAGCACGGCCTTAAGGGCGATGGATTCACTGTCATTGAACAAGCGCCAGAGCTGCGTAGGTACCAGCGAAGCGTGCGTACAGCCCTGCAGCGCTGCGGCCAACGGCTTATCAGAGAGGGTCATTTTCGCGCCCGCCAGCAGCCAGCGCCAGAGTATTCCTTGCCCGGACACATGGTACAGGGGCAGCGAGAGTAACCAGTCATCCTCAGGCGAAAAAGGGATGAGCGCCAGTACACCTTCAGCACTTGCCAGATGAGCGCGACAGGTATGAACCGCGGCTTTGGGGAGTCCGCTCGAACCGGAGGTCAGCGTCATGGAGGCCAGGCGTTCCGGCTGCCAGCCCACGTCATATCCTCCCGCCGCATCGCGAAGTTCAAGCGCTTGCAGCCCGGCGTACTGTGCGTCATCGGCAAGATTTAGCGAGAACGTCAACGTCAGCGAAGGCAGCAGCGCTTCAAGCAATGAAGAAGGAAGTTGAGGATTAACCGGCAGCACGCGCACGCCACACTGCAGCAAGGCCAGCCAGGATAGCAACATATCAGGATGATTTTTGCCACGCAGCATCACTCCGTCGCCGGGAGCTATCCCCTGCCCGGCAAAGCCACTGGCCAGTGCATCAATGCGCGTGCACAAAGCGCGCCAGCTTAGCGTCTCGTCACCTAAACGCAGCGCGGGCCTGTCACCACAGATTGCACGCCAGTGTCGCCAGGGCCAGTCGCTGAAGCGGCTCATAATAAGGGCTCCAGCACGTCAACATCCTGGCAAGGCAGCAGGCAATTGGGCCAGCGGCGCAGCAGTTGTGTCTGCATCAGGTTCAGCGTATCGAGACCGGGTATGCTTTCCGGCGTCAGCCAGCCGGCAATACGCGCAAGCTGGGTCAGTCCCAGACTCGACTCAAGCGAAGAGCTGATCACCACCTCCAGGCCTAACGCTTTTGCTGTCGCAACCTGAGCCTGAACTTTCTCCAGGCTCCCGGTCAGGGTGGGCTTAACGATCACGGCCCGCACCCCCTCTTGCGCTTCAAAGACAAAGTCGGCGTCACGCAGGCTTTCATCCCAGGCGATGGCGATACCGGTGTTAAGAGCGAAGTCACGTGAATCGTCCCGCGTTTTGCAGGGTTCTTCCAGAAAAGCGATACGTTCGCGATACGCCGGGTTGACGTATTTGGCAAATTGCTGCGCTTTCAACGGTGTCCAGGCGCGATTGGCATCCAGACGCAGTCGCAGAGCAGGAAGGGCTTCCAGCAGCAGATTGACCACCATCCCGTCGCGAACGGCTTCGTACAAACCGACTTTAATTTTTGCCACTTTTTCGCCCGGCATCGCCGCCAGGGCAACAATGAGCTCATCCGGATCGCCGGTACAAAGCATCGCAGCGCGATAATTTGCCGCCTGCGGCAGAGTATGGTGCAGTTCCGCCAGCGCACAGCTGAGACCGAAATCGGCAGAGGGTATACCCGGTAATTGAGGATCGGCCCCGGCTCGCCAGGCTTTTGCCCAGGCAAGCGCCGCGACCGTTGCCTCTTCCAGCGATTCCTGACTAAAGCCCGGCAGGGGTGAAATCTCCCCCCAACCTTCTTGCCCAGCGTCCTGCAGATGCACAAATAGCCCGTCGCGGGTTTTCAGCCGCCGCTCACGCAGCACCACCCCCGCATCCATCGGTATCTGCCAGCGGTAAACCTGCACCCGTCGCATTACGGATTCCGTTTGAATTTGCTGAAGTCAGGTTGCCGTTTTTCGTTAAACGCGTTGCGGCCTTCCTGCCCTTCTTCGGTCATGTAGAACAGCATAGTGGCATTACCCGCCAGTTCCTGCAGGCCAGCCTGCCCATCGCAGTCCGCATTCAGTGCCGCTTTCAGGCAGCGCAGCGCCATCGGGCTGTTTTGCAGCATTTCACGACACCAGCGCACGGTTTCACGTTCCAGTTCAGCCACCGGTACCACGGTGTTGACCAGCCCCATATCCAGCGCCTCTTTGGCATTGTACTGGCGGCAGAGGAACCAGATTTCGCGGGCTTTTTTCTGGCCGACAATACGGGCCATATAAGACGCACCCCAGCCGCCGTCAAACGATCCGACTTTCGGGCCGGTCTGACCGAAGATGGCGTTCTCCGCGGCAATCGTCAGGTCACACATCATGTGCAGCACATGGCCGCCACCGATAGAGTAGCCAGCCACCGCGGCAATAACCGGTTTTGGGCAGGTGCGGATTTGACGCTGGAAGTCGAGCACGTTGAGATGGTGCACGCCGGAGTCGTCTTTGTATCCGCCGTAGTCACCACGCACCTTCTGGTCACCACCGGAACAGAAGGCTTTGTCACCCTCACCGGTCAGAATAATCACGCCGATATCATCGTCGTAACGCGCATCGGACAGCGCCTGAATCATCTCTTTAACGGTCAGCGGGCGAAACGCATTACGCACCTGGGGACGATTAATGGTGATTTTGGCAATGCCGTCCGCGGATTTGTGATAGCGAATATCACTAAACCCTTCAGAACAGTCCTGCCAGTCAATCGGTGCATAAAGCATTGTTTCATCAGGATAGATCATAATATGCCCTTTATATCAGACGCAGAATTTTTGTAAGGCACCGGGCAACGGCGTCGGGGTTTTCCCGGTGTGCGTTGTGCCCGGCGTAAGGGATGACATGACAGCGTGCGGCGACCTCGGCCGACAATGCACGAAACTTACCGTCAAATTCACCGCATAAATAATGAACAGGAAACGCGCAGTGACGCAGCGCCGCACGCAAATCGGGTTGCATGGCCAGCGAGGTGGCTTCCAGCATTGCGGCCAGCGCCTCGCCGTTGTTCCTGCTGCGTAGTGCAACCAGCGCTTCGCGCTGCGAAGGCAGGAGTGAGGCAAAAACGGGCTGTTGATACCAGTCAGTAAACACCTGACTTAGCGGTTCATGACGAAATCGTTCAGCCCAGCGTTGGTCTGACGTCAGGCGCAGAAGGCGCTCACCGTCATCACCGAGACCCGGATGCCCGCCTTCAACAATCAATCCGCCTATCCCTGGCGGCTGCTGACAAGCAAAATCCATTGCCACCCGTCCACCGAGTGAGTAGCCCACCAGCCAGTATCTATGTATGTTGTAACTATTTAGAGTGTTCAGCAGTAAGCTGCGCATTTCGGTAAACGAGGAGACAACCACATCGGCCGAACCACCATGTCCTGGTAAATCAACATACAGTGCCGGGCACGCCGTAACGTGCTCACCCACCGCCTGCCACTCCCGGGCATCGCCAGAGAAGCCGTGCAGGAAGACCCACCACGGCCCAGTGGCATCGGCATTTTTCACCTGCGCGTGCAGCATCAAAACTGGCTCACCTGCGCCAGCAAACTTTGTAAAGTTTGTGCGCCATCGGTATCGTCTACCACCAGCTCAATCAGCGTGGTACCGGGTCGCCCCCAGGCGTTGGCTAATGCGCTTTCCAGCGCCTGCCAGTCGGTCGGGCGGTGATATTTCAGCTCAAACATGGCCGCCGCGTGCTCAAAGTGCACATTCTGTGGCATCAGGTAGAACTGTTCACGCTCGCGTTGCGGCGTTGGCAGTAAGGAGAAAATTTGTCCGCCGTTGTTGTTAACCACGATCAGTACAAAGGGTGCGGACACCTGGCGCAATAAGGCCAGCGCGTTGAGATCGTAAAGGGCGGAGAGATCGCCCACTAAGGCCAGCGTGGGCCGTGCGCTTGCGCGTTGAACCCCTGCAGCCGTCGAGAGAAGACCGTCAATACCGCTGGCGCCACGATTACTATAAACGGGATAACCTGCCGGGATTTTCCCCAATGCATCTACCAGACGCACCACCAGACTGTTTCCCAGGAACAATTGCCCCTGCTCTGGCAAATAATTCGCCAGTCGGTGCGCCAGCTGCGCTTCACCAAAGTGTTCCCGGCGCTCTGCCACCGCATTCCAGGCCTGGGCCGACAGTTGCGGGAGTTCAACACACCAGGGCGCGCGCACTTCCGCAGGGTGCGCATCCAGCCAGTCAGCAACCGTTGCGGTCAGCCGACGACCACGGTGGTGCGCCGGATCGAGACGCCCCTGCATCGGGTCAACCAGCCAGTACTCTTCCGGTTCGCAGGTGGCCTGCCACTGTAAAAGGCGTTTGCCCGTCAGGCTCCCACCCAGTTGCACCACAATTTGCGCCTGCTGCAGTTCGCTCACTGCGCGCGCATTGCCCAACCATAAATCGGCGCATGGCAACGGTTGCCCGGTCTGTGACAGGACATCACCAATGAGTGGCCAGCCGAGCGTTTTAGCCCAGGCGGCAACCAGCTTGCCTTCGGCGGCACTCATGCGGCCTGCCACGACCACACCGCGCTTTTGCCGCCAGAAGAACCAGTCTCGCTGAGGGGCGCTGACGGTATGCAAATCTTCGCGTAGCCAGGGTTTATCGTCCTGCCACCAGCCGCCCGGTGCCTGCTGCCAGGCAAGGCCAGTTTCATCCATTTCACCGTACAGGGGCTCAGCAAAGGGACTGTTGATGTGTACCGCGCCGGTTTGTGCTGAGGCAACAAGGTTATCAATGGCCGAAATCAACCAGCGGGCAGGAATATCCTGCGAGGGTCGCGGCAATGCGAGAGATTGTGTGGGGTGGGTGGCAAAAATATCGGGCTGGCGAATCGCCTGATTCGCACCGCAATCAATCAGTTCCGGCGGCCTGTCTGCCGTGAGCAGAATGAGCCTTTCGCCGGTCAGGCTCGCTTCAATCACTGCCGGATACAGGTTTGCTACCGCCGTGCCGGACGTCACAATCACCGCAACGGGCGAACGACTCGCCTTTGCCAGACCGAGTGCCAGGTGCCCCAGACCGCGCTCATCAAAGTGCGTATGGTGAATAAACGCCGGGTTCTCTGCCGCTGCCAGGGTCAAAGGCGTGGAACGGGAGCCAGGGGCGATACAAACATGGCGTACGCCATGGCGTGTTAAGGCTTCGAGGATGACCGCGGCCCAGCGTCGGTTAAAAGCACTCACTGACATAAAATTGTCCGGTATCAATAATGCGGTTCAGTATAAAGAATCGAAAACAATAGATTTTTGATATGGGTCGGTTATACGTGCGACATGACGAATAAAGATCGCAATCCCGCCGCCTTATTTTCGATTTCCTGCCACTCCTGTGCCGGGTCGGAACCCGCAACGATCCCCGCCCCTGCATACAATCGAACATTATCGCCATCGATCTTTGCACAACGTAGTGCGACGCAAAATTCACTCTGCGGTAAAGACAGATAGCCTGCGGAACCGGCATACCATTCCCGTTCAAAGGGTTCGGCATCGTCGATGAATGCTCGGGCGGCAGCTCTCGGCAACCCGGCCACGGCGGCAGTAGGGTGTAATAATGACAGGCACTCAGCGTCATCTTCACCGGCCAGCTCAGTCCAGATACAGCGGCGCAGATGCTGAACTTTCCGTAGCCGGACGATTTGCGGCGGCAGCACCTCCAGCGAGGCGACCGCACCTTGTAAACGCTGGCAGATATCTTCCACGACCAGCATATTTTCCCGTTGGTTTTTATCGTCCGCCATGAGCCAGTCGCCGAGGGTCTGCGCCTCGCGATCGTCCTGATGACTGGTAACCGTTCCGGCCAGCGCTTCAGTGCGCAGAGCGGTGCCTCGTCGACGCCATAGACGCTCAGGCGTGGAGCCTAAAAATGCCTGCTGCGCCTCAAAGGCCATATAAAAATGGTAACAGTGATGATTTAGTCGACGGCTGGCCGCCATCAGCGAGGCAGCATTAACGGGTCGATAGAAACGGTGATCGGTCGTGCGGGCCAGCACCACTTTTTCCATTTCACCGCGTGCAATGGACTCCGTGGCCTCGATGACCAGTCGCTCCCACCCCGGCTTGTCGGGAGTATGGGTTTGCGCTAGCAGCGGTTGATGAACGCCAGGAAGAGGGACAGTGCTGACCAACGAGGCGAGGAAATCTTTGGCCTCTTGCAGGTCGTCGGAGGCGGAGCCTTTGTTTAACACGGTCAACCGCAGCGTCGCGTGCCCTCCCTCCCGTCGCCACTCCAGACGAGGCAAAAAGAGAAAACCCTGCTGCGGATTAAACGCATTGAGTCCCCAGACACGCAATGGGTGTTCGGGATGTTCACGAAGGAATTGCTGAGCAAGCGGGAGTGAAGCAAAACGTTGAACGGCGCCCAGTGCGGCAGCTTCCTCATCGCCACTGCGCTGTTGCCAGTAAAATTGCGGATAACTGGACTGGCTGGCCATCCAGGAGAGCGGATCGAAAGCATCATTCAGTGCGAAGGGAACATCAAAAATCTGTAAGCCTGGCGAGTGCGCAAGGTCGCCTGATAACGTGTCGAGCAAGTGTCCCAGCGCAGCAGAAATAGACAGCACGCAACCCCCTCCCTTAAAAACCACATAGTATACGGGGTGTACGCCTTAATGAGGAGTACCCCCGTAGAGGGAGGGGATTTTTTTGCTTAGCGGCGCAACAACAGACCTAACACCAGGCCGACAGAGGCGCCGACACCGATACCATGCCACGGATTTTCATGGACATAATCATCGGCACGGTAGACTGCTTTTTTAGCACGATAGTAGTAAGTATCTGACGCATTGCTGACGCGATTTTTTACATCATTCAGCGCCTGCTCAGCGCGGGCTTTCAGTTCAATATACTTCTGGTCCGCGGGATCGCCCGACGAGCGCAGGACTTCTTCCAGCGTTTCGCTCAGCAGGGCCAGGTCGTCATCGATACGTGAATCATAAAATTGATTAGACATCAGTTATCTCCATGTTGTGAACCTGTCCGCTAAACTATAGACAATCTTACGGGTTACGCCTGGCTTACCTCACGCGCCATCCCAACGTGTGGAATACCATCTTCATCGTAAACGTCAGTGACTGCCACAAACCCAAAACGGGCGTAAAAATGTTGCAAATGCGCCTGCGCGCCCAGATACAGCGCGTGTTGCGGCCAATATTGCTGGCAAGAGGCGACGGCGCGTTCCATCAGCTGATTGCCTAATTTTTCACCCCGCACGGCATGGCTGACAATCACCCGACCTATGACGACGGGCTGCAGATCGTCCTCACTTTTCAGAATCCTCGCATAAGCTACCAGCCGATCGTCCTGCCAGCCGAGCAGGTGGCGATTACTGCCAATGAGGTCATCGCCGTCAACGTCCAGATAGGCACAGACCTGCTCAACCACAAAGACTTCGCAGCGCAGTTTTAACAAAGCATAGAGCTCTGTCACGGTTAATTCAGAATGATGCAGGTCCTGCCAGCGAATCATGATGTGCTCCTTATTGTGTGTGACCTCGTTATACTAAAACATTCGCTTCGAACGCAAAGGACGTCATACCCTGTGGAACTGATTTTTTTAGGCACCTCTGCCGGTGTGCCCACGCGCAACCGTAACGTCACTGCACTATTGCTCAATTTGCAGCATCCGACTCAGGCCGGGCTGTGGTTGTTTGACTGTGGTGAGGGTACGCAACACCAGATGCTCAGAACGGCGTTTAACCCCGGCAAGCTGGATAAAATTTTTATCACCCATCTTCATGGCGACCACCTTTTTGGCCTGCCAGGCCTGCTGTGCAGCCGTTCAATGGCGGGAAACGTACAGCCGCTGACCATTTACGGCCCAACAGGAATCAAAGAATTTGTCGAGACGGCGCTACGCCTGAGCGGCTCCTGGACCGATTATCCGCTGGTGATTGAAGAGATTCGTGAAGGGCAAGTGCTCGACGACGGTTTACGCAAAGTCACCGCCTGGGCGCTGAATCATCCGGTTGAATGCTACGGCTATCGCATAGAAGAGCACGATAAACCCGGTGCGCTGGATGCCCGCGCGTTGATTGCCCAGGGCGTGAGGCCCGGCCCCGTGTTCCAGAAACTCAAAAACGGCGAAACCCTCACCCTTGAAGACGGACGCATCATCAAGGGTGAGGATTTTCTCGCTCCGGCAGTAGCGGGAAAAAAACTGGCCATTTTTGGCGATACCGCCCCCTGCCCGGCAGCGCTTGAACTGGCCCGAAATGTGGATCTCATGGTGCATGAGGCGACCCTTGAATGGGCGATGGAGGAGAAAGCCAACAGCCGTGGTCACAGCTCCTCTCGTCAGGCAGCGCAGCTGGCGCTGGATGCCGGAGTCGGGCGGCTGGTTATCACCCATCTTAGCTCACGGTACGATGAGGCAGGCAGCCGCCGTCTGCTTGATGAGTGTCGTGAATGTTTTCCAGAAACCCTGCTCGCCGAAGATTTTGGAATTGTTGCTCTGTGATGTGATATTGCGCACTCCACTTTTTGCGCAAAGTGCCGATAACTGTTTTAACGCAGGCATTCCACTTTGAGGGCACGATGGATAATTTCCAGAAAGATATTGATGACAGGGCGAATCTTACCCTGTCGAACCGTTTTGAACTGTTGCTGTTTCGTCTTGGTGCCTCACAGAATGATGCGAAGTCAGAACTTTTCGGCATAAACGTATTTAAGTTGCGCGAAATTGTTCCCATGCCCACCTTCACCCGTCCTGCCGGGATGAAACCGCCGTTGATGGGAATGGTCAATATTCGCGATCAGGTGATCCCGGTTATCGATCTGGCGGCCGTGGCCGGCTGTAAACCGGAAACGGGCCTGAATATTCTGTTAATTACGGAATACGCCAGAAGCATTCAGGCGTTTGCGGTGGAGTCGGTAGAAAACATTATTCGTCTCGACTGGAAGCAAGTGCACACGGCCGAGAAGGCCATCAACGGGCAGTACATCACCAGCATCGCCTGTCTGGATGAAGACAAAGACAGCAACAATCTGGCTATGGTGCTGGACGTTGAGCAGATTCTTTATGATATCTCTCCGGCGGATCACGACCTGCACGGAAATCACCTCCCGGACAAGAAGTTCAACATCAAGCCAGGCGCGGTGGCCATTGTGGCGGAAGACTCGAAGGTGGCACGCGCCATGCTCGACAAAGGTCTGCAGGCCATGCAGATCCCGAACACCATGCATATCACCGGCAAAGACGCCTGGGAACGTATTCAGGTGCTGACCCAGCAGGCCGAAGCAGAAGGCGTGCCAATCAGTGATAAAATTTCTATGGTGCTGACCGACCTTGAAATGCCGGAAATGGATGGATTCACTCTGACGCGCTTAATTAAAAGCGATCCTCGTCTGAAGCAAATCCCGGTGGTCATTCACTCTTCTCTTTCCGGTAGTGCTAACGAAGACCATGTACGTAAAGTACAGGCCGACGGCTACGTGGCCAAGTTTGAGATTAACGAACTCTCCTCGGTGATTCAGGAAGTGCTTGAGCGTTCCGCAAGCCGTATCAGCGGACCGCTGGTGAGCGGGCAGAAAATCATGTCGAAGCCGCTGTTGGCGAAATAAATCCACGCTGCTTGCAGACATAAAAAAACCGCCGAATCCGGCGGTTTTTTATTGGCTAAGCGACCTTACATCAGCGGGGTTGCCAGCGCCACCAGCGAGATGAGCGGCTGCGGATAAATACCCAGCAGCAGCACCAACAGCGCAGAGATCAGCACGACAATACCGCCCGCGCTGTACTGCCAGTTTGATGGCGCATCGCGGGTAAGCTGTTGCGGCGCATTCAGATACAGACTCACGGCGACACGCAGGTAGTAGTAGAGACCAATTGCGGAGCCGAGGATCACGGCGCCCGTCAACCACCACAGATGTGCCTGCACGCCGACCGCCAGGATGTAGAACTTACCGATAAAGCCCAGCGTCATCGGGATACCGGCCAGAGACAGCATCATCACCGTCAGGACCGCTGCCAGAATCGGGCGATGCCAGAACAGACCACGGTAGGAGTACAGCGATTCAGCATCCGGGCCACGGTACGGGCTGGACATCAGGCTAACCACCCCGAACGCACCGAGGCTGCTGAACAGATAACCGGCCAGATAGACACCCACGGCCTCCATAGACATCTCACCGCTTTGCAGGGCAATCAGCGCCACCAGCAGATAACCGAGGTGAGAAATGGACGAGTAGCCGAGCAGACGCTTGATGTTGGTCTGGCTTAGCGCCATCAGGTTGCCGAAAATAATGGAAACGAAGGCGATAAGGCCCAGCACCAGACGAACCGCTTCACTGTCACCCACCGGTGCGTAAAGGAACAGACGCATCACTACCCCGAAGATAGCGATTTTGCTCGCCGTCGCCAGGAAGGTAGACACCGGGGCCGGAGCACCCTGATAAACGTCTGGCGTCCACAGGTGGAACGGCACCAGCGACAGCTTAAAGCCAAGACCCACAATCATCAGGCCCAGACCGATAAGCAGCAGCGGCTCATGCAATGCAGTACCACTCAGGCTTTTGCCGAGGGCAACAAACGACAGGTTGCCGGATTGCGCATAAACCAGTGCCATACCGAACAGCAGGAACGACGACGCCGCCGCTGACAGAATGGTGTACTTGATGCTCGCTTCCAGCGAACGTTTCTGACGAAACGCATAGCCAACCAGCCCGAACAGCGGCAGAGAGATAAGTTCTATCCCGAGGAACAGCGAGGCCATGTGATTAGCATTGGCCAGCAGGATCCCGCCGAGTGCGGCAATCAGCACCAGCAGATAGAACTCTTCTTTGTTATCGCTGTAGCCTTCAAGCCACGGGTAAGCAAAGGTACAGGTGGCCAGGCTCGCCAGCAAAACCAGTCCGGTGTAAAGCATGGCATAGCCATCAACGCGCATCAGTGGCGTAACGTCCATCGCCCCCGCCTGGCCAACAAACCAGAGGGAGACTAACGCGACGTTCAGGCCCACGACTGACAGCGTGGCATTGAGGAAATGGTTGCGTCGCCACGCAATGGAGAGCATCACAACCACCACCGTCAATCCGACGATTAGCAGCGGCAGCAGCGCAATCAGGTGTTGTGTGGTTAAAGTCATAAGCGCTTTACGGCCTTGTAGTAGAAGCAGAATTAACAAACCACTGCTGGATATTACTCATCGCAGAGTGCGAGGTATCCAGAATCGGCTGCGGATAGAAGCCAAGCAGTACCAGAAGTACAACCAGCGACAGAATCATCAGCAACTCACGCAGTGACATCCCTGGCAAATCTTTACTGGCAATCTCGCTTTTCGCTTTACCGAAGTAAGCACGATGCAGCATCGCCAGTGAATATACAGACGCAAACACCAGACCGAAGGTCGAGATGATAGTAATCAGCGGAACCACCTGGTAGCTGCCGAACAGAATCATAAATTCGCCAACGAAGTTACCGGTACCCGGCATACCCAGTGTCGCAACGGCAAAGAACATGGAGAGCGCTGGCAGCCATTTAATCTTGCTCCAGAGCCCACCCATCATGCGCATGTCACGGGTATGCAGACGTTCGTACAACTGACCACACAGGATGAAGAGGCCGGCTGCGGACAGACCGTGCGCAATCATCTGGATAACCGCCCCCTGGTACGCCAACTGGCTGCCGGTATAGATGGCAATCAGTACGAAGCCCATATGGGAAACGGAGGTGTAAGCAATCAGACGTTTGATGTCGTACTGGGTGAATGCCATCCACGCGCCGTAGAAGATACCAATCACACCCAGCCACATGGCAATGGGCGCAAACTCAGCAGAGGCGTTCGGGAACAGCGGCAGCGCGAAACGCAGCAGACCGTAGGCCGCTGTTTTCAGCAAAATGCCCGCCAGGTCGACGGAACCGGCGGTCGGTGCCTGGGAGTGCGCATCCGGCAACCAGCCGTGCAACGGCACCACCGGCATTTTCACCGCGAACGCGATAAAGAAGCCCAGCATCAACAAGTATTCAACGCCGGAAGACATTGGTGTCTTCAGGAGATCCTGATAGTCGAAAGTCCAGACGCCGGTCGCGTTGTGGTGAACAAACACCAGTCCCAGAATCGCAATCAACATCACCAGACCACTCGCCTGGGTATAGATGAAGAACTTGGTGGCTGCGGTAATACGCGTCTTCCCGTCGGAGGCTTTATGGCCCCAGAGTGCGATCAGGAAGTACATCGGCACCAGCATCATCTCCCAGAAGAAGAAGAACAGGAACAGATCGATGGCAAGGAATACGCCGATGACGCCGCCCAGGATCCACATCAGGTTCAGGTGGAAGAAGCCCTGATATTTTTCAATTTCACGCCAGGAGCAGAGTACCGCCAGTACCCCGAGGAAGCCGGTCAGCACCACCATCAGCAGGGACAGTCCGTCCAGCGCCAGATGGATATTGATGCCAAAGCGTGGGATCCAGGGGAGTAAGAACTCCGACTGCCATTGCGGAATACCGGCAGATTGCGTCAGTGAATAGCCGCCCTGCAACCACAGTTGCAGACCAAGCGCCAGCGTCAGTCCCATGGTAATCAGCGCGATCCAGCGCGGCAACTTCACGCCGAAGCGTTCGGTTTGCCAGCAGAGGAATCCACCGATAAAGGGGATTAATATCAACCAGGGTAATAACATAGCTAAGTATGTCCCTTATATTTACTCCTGCTCAGGCTATCTCGCTTGCCAGCCCGAATCCGGCAGTGCTCGCAATCCTCATGTACTCAAGTACGCTCCGGTTGCTCTGCGCTGGCGGTCTCCGGTCTGACTTCGCCGATGACGCCTGTACTTCAGGAACAGATTTTCAACGAATTCTAAAATATTTATGGGTTTGTAGGCCGGATAAACGCAGCGCCATCCGGCAATAGTTCATCCAGCCAACAAACTCAACGCAATACCATCAGCAGTGCCAGAATCACGACCGCACCGATGCTCATGGATGCTACATACCAGCGCAGATAGCCGTTCTCGCTAAGCAGCAGACCTTTGCCTGCAAAGCGGGACAGAATCGCCGGGATGTTCATCACAGCATTCATCGGGTCGCGTTTCAGCAGCCAGGCGATGCCCAGGAACGGCTTGACGAAGATACGATCGTACAGCCAGTCAAAGCCCCAGGCGTTATACCACCAGGTCCCCAGCAGACGGCCCGGCGCACTGTTGGCAATCGAGGTTACCAGCGTACGCTTGCCCAGCCACAGCCATGCGGCGATCAGGATGCCCGCAATGGCCACCACACCGGAGGTGATTTCAAGCATCAGTACGCGACCGTGCTCAAGTTCGGTGGTTTCAGGCAAGACACCGTGCAATGGCGGAACAATCATTGCGCCCACGAAGGTAGAGAGAATCAGCAGCACGATCAGCGGCAGGTGGTGGGTAATCCCCTTCCCTGCATGAGCATGAATTTGTTCTTTCCCGTGGAAGACGATGAAAATCATACGGAACGTATACAGGGAGGTCATGAACGCACCGGCCAGACCTGCGACCATCAGGTTGATATGACCGTTCGCCATGGCACCCGCAAGGATCTCGTCCTTACTGAAGAAGCCAGCGGTGATCATCGGCAGTGCAGCCAGCGCGGCTCCCCCCACCAGGAAGCAGACATACACCAGCGGAATCGACTTGCGCAGACCGCCCATTTTGAAGATGTTCTGCTCGTGGTGGCAGGCCAGAATCACCGAACCGGACGAGAGGAACAACAGCGCTTTAAAGAACGCATGGGTCATCAGATGGAAAATCGCCGCATCCCACGCCTGAACGCCCAGCGCCAGGAACATATAGCCAATCTGACTCATGGTGGAGTAGGCGAGAACACGCTTGATGTCGGTTTGCACCAGTGCGGCAAAGCCTGCCAGCACCAGGGTAACCGCACCCACGATGCCCACCAGATGCAGAATCTCAGGGGTCATCAGGAACAGACCATGAGTACGTGCAATCAGGTAAACACCGGCGGTGACCATGGTCGCGGCGTGAATCAGCGCAGAGACCGGCGTCGGACCCGCCATCGCGTCAGCAAGCCAGGTCTGCAGCGGCAGCTGTGCCGATTTACCGACCGCACCACCTAACAGCATCAGGGTGGCCCACATCAGCATAGTGTTGCCATTGGCGAAGTGGGCAGGTGCCAGTTCAACCATCTCACGGAAGTTCAGCGTACCCAGCTCGTTGTAAAGAATGAACAGCGCGAAGGCGAGGAAGACGTCACCGACACGGGTCACGACAAACGCTTTCATGGCCGCTGCGCCATTCTTCGGATCGGTGTAGTAGAACCCGATCAGCAGGTAAGAGCACAGGCCCACGCCTTCCCAGCCGAGGTACATCAACAGCAGGTTATCACCCAGCACCAGAATGACCATGCTGGCAATAAACAGGTTGGTGTAGGCGAAGAAGCGGGAGTACCCCTCTTCACCGCGCATATACCAGGAAGCGAACATGTGGATCAGGAAGCCGACACCGGTGACCACCGAGAGCATGGTCAGTGACAGGCCGTCCAGCACCAGACTAAAGCTGATGTTGAAATCGCCAACTGACATCCAGGTCCACAATGGCAGCGTGAAGACCTGACGACCGTTATTGAAGAAATCCACACCCGCGATGGCGGTAACCAGCGCCGCCAGGCCAATGGAGCCCATTCCTACCGTGGCAGAGAGGTTTTCCGACCAGCGACCACGGGAGAAAGAGAGCAGCAAAAAGCCAATCAAAGGAAAAATAATGGTTAAGGCGAGCATGTTCATCCACGCATCTCACTTACTGAATCGATATTCAGATTCTGGCGGCGACGATGGAGTTGCAGCAGCAACGCCAGGCCAATGCTCGCTTCCGCAGCCGCGAGGCTAATGGCGAGGATATACATCACCTGACCGTCAGTCTGGCCCCAATAGCTACCCGCCACCACAAACGCCAGCGCGGCCGCATTGATCATGATTTCCAGACCAATCAGCATAAACAGCAGGTTGCGGCGAATGACCAGGCCAGTAAGACCGAGAACAAACAGGATCGCGGCAAGGATCAGTCCATGTTGTAAGGGGATCATGCATGCTCCTCCGTTTTTCTTTTAGGGCGATCTTCCGTACGGTTGCTGAGCACTTCACCCGGTCGGTCTTCACGACCCACGTGGAAGGCAACAACCAGACCGGCCAACAGCAGCATTGACGCCAGTTCAACCGCCAGAACGTAAGGTCCAAACAGCGTGATACCGACGGCTTTCGCACTTATTGCCGTACCGTCAATGCCCTGATCGTTAATACCGGTAATGGCGTAAATCATCACGCCCAGCAAAATGGCCGATACAATTGACGGGCCAATCCACACCTGCGGCTTAAGCCACTGGCGCTCTTGCTCGATTTCTGAACCGCCAAGGTTGAGCATCATCACCACGAACACGAACAGCACCATGATGGCGCCCGCGTAGACGATGATCTCCAGCGCACCCGCAAAGTAGGCGCCCAACGAGAAGAAGACACCTGCAATAGCCAGCAGCGACACAATCAGGTACAGCAAGGCGTGTACCGGATTGGTGTGGGTAATGACCCGCAGTGTCGTCAGGATGGCAACCAGGCCACAGATATAAAAAGCGAACTCCATTGCCCCTCTCCTTACGGTAACAGGCTCTTGACGTCGATAGGTTTAGCTTCGTTCTCAGCTTCACCTTTGTCTTTTCCGTCGATTGCCATACCTGCCATCCGGTAGAAGTTATATTCCGGGTATTTGCCCGGACCGGAGATCAGCAGATCCTCTTTTTCGTAAACCAGATCCTGACGCTTGTATTCCCCCATTTCGAAATCCGGGGTCAACTGGATAGCGGTCGTCGGGCAAGCCTCTTCACACATGCCGCAGAAAATACAGCGGGAGAAGTTGATACGGAAAAACTCCGGATACCAGCGCCCGTCTTTGGTTTCTGCTTTTTGCAGGGAGATACAGCCTACCGGACACGCTACCGCGCACAGGTTACAAGCAACACAACGCTCGTCACCGTCCGGGTCGCGGGTCAGGACAATACGGCCACGGTAGCGCGGCGGTAAGTAGACCGGCTCTTCCGGGTACATACGCGTTTCGCGTTTTGCAAACGCGTGCAGGCCGATCATCCAGATACTGCGCACCTGGGTGCCGAAGCCCACGAGTAATTCTTTTAAAGTCATGGTCTTTCGCCCCTTATTGCGCTTGCCAGAGAATGACAGCCGCGGTACCTAACAAGTTGAGAAGCGTCAGCGGCAGGCATACCTTCCAGCCGAAGGACATGACCTGGTCATAACGCGGACGAGGTAACGCTGCGCGAATCAAAATGAACATCATCATAAAGAACGCGGTTTTGATCGCGAACCAGATGAATGGCGGTAAGAACGGACCGTGCCAGCCACCGAAGAACAACGTGACCATCAGTGCAGAGATGGTGACGATACCGATGTATTCCCCCACGAAGAACAGACCGAACTTCATACCGGAATATTCGATGTGGTAACCATCGGCCAGTTCCTGCTCAGCTTCCGGTTGGTCAAACGGATGGCGGTGACACACCGCCACGCCTGCAATGGCAAAGGTAATAAAGCCAAAGAACTGCGGGACAACGTTCCAGATATCCGCCTGGTTATTGACGATATCGGTCATGTTGAATGAACCGGCTTGCGCCACCACGCCCATCAAGGAAAGTCCAAGAAACACTTCGTAGCTCAGGGTTTGCGCAGACGCACGCATGGCCCCCAGCAGCGAGTATTTGTTGTTACTCGACCAGCCCGCGAACAGCACCGCATACACCGCAAGGCCTGCCATCATCAGGAAGAAGAGGATCCCGATGTTGAGGTCTGCGACCACCCAGTTCGGGCTGACCGGCACAATGGCGAAGGCCAGCAGCAGCGAGGTGAAGGCGATAACCGGCGCCAGGGTAAAGATCATGCGGTCCGTGAATTTCGGAACCCAGTCCTCTTTAAAGAACATCTTGATCATATCGGCGACGATCTGGAGTGAGCCACCCCAACCCACGCGGTTCGGTCCGTAACGGTTCTGGAAGAGCCCCAGCAGACGACGCTCACCGAAACTCATCAGCGCGCCGCAGGTGACGACCACCAGCAATATGACGACCGCTTTCAGGATGCTTAACAGAATGTCGATAACATCCGGTGTTAACCAACTCATGCTTGCGCCTCCTGCAGATTTTCAAGACGAGCACCGGCAAGCACCGGGGCAATGCCTGGCATCCCCATCGGTAGACCTACCTGCCCTGCCGTCAGCCCCTCGGAGAGTTCAAGCGGAAGGCTGAGCGTCTGGCCGTCGTAACTAAAGGAAATACGCGCACCGGCATTCACGCCCAACTTCGCGGCATCCGCCGGGTTGAGTTTGATGTACGGCTGCGGCATACGGCTCTGGAAGACCGGAGAACGCTGGGACATCTCATCACTACCAAACAGATGGTAGTAAGGTGCGATGCGCCACTGTCCGTCCTGCGCTTCAAAGCTTGCCGGCACGTTGGTGAAGTAGTCCAGACCACTTTCTGAGGCTTCAATCAGACGCACGCCCGGATCGCCATGACGCAAGTGACCACCCACCTCAGCCTGGAATTTGTTCCATGCCTGCGGGGAGTTCCAGCCTGGTGCCCATGCGAACGGAATCTGCGAGCGCGGAGCGGATGGCTGGTTGTTCCCTTCCATTGAGAAGGCGAACATGGTGTCTTTGTCCTGCGGCTGACGCGGCTCATGTACGCTGATGTTAGCGCGCATGGCGGTACGACCACTGTAACGATGCGGCTCACGCGCCAGTTTCTGACCGCGAATGCGGAAGCTTGCATCCGGTGCGGCATCTTTGATACCTGCCAGGTGCGGCAACGCAGCAACGGCAGCGTCAATCACATGGTCAAGCTGCGTCCAGTCCACTTCACGGTTTTCCACCGTGCTGTGCAGGGAGTGCAGCCAGCGCCAGCTTTCCAGCATGATCGTTTTATTGTCGTAGTAAGACGGGTCATACACCTGGAAGAATCGCTGTGCGCGGCCTTCGTTATTGATGACCGTACCGTCACTTTCAGCAAAGCTTGCTGCAGAGAGCACCAGATGCGCATGGTCCATAATCGCCGTACGCTGATGGTCAATCACCATCACCAGCGGGGCTTTGGCCAGTGCAGCGTTCACGCGGGTAGCACTCGCATGGCGATGCAGATCGTTTTCCAGCACCACGACAGCATCTGCCGCACCGCTTTCCAGCTCGTCCAGGGCCTCATCCAGAGAACCGCCACCGATCAGGCCGAGACCGACGCTGTTGGTGGAACGGGCAATCATGGTCACACCGACGTCGGAACCGCGCGCTTTCAGTGCTTTCGCAACGTTTGCTGCAGCCTGAATAACATCAACGCTACCATTGTTGGTCCCGGAGATAATCAGCGGTTTCTTCGCGCCGGCCAGCGCCTGAACCACAACATCGATTTTGTTCTGCAGGTCGCGGCTGATGCCGTCTACCGCCGGTGCGTTTTCATCAAGCGCATGAGCGATGGCAAAGCCGAGGCGCGCCTGATCTTCCACCGGGGCACGATAGGTCCATGCGGCGATGTCGTCCAGACGGGTGTCATCCACGTTGGTCACGAACAGCGGGTGCTTCGCGCGCTGACCAATGTTAAGGATCGCCGCAATCTGCCAGTCGGCCACTTTCTGGGCCGCGGCCATTTCACGTGCTTTGCCTTTCACCGCCTGACGTACCGCCAGGGCAACGCGTGCGCCGGTTTGAGTGATGTCTTCACCCAGCACCAGCACGGCATCGTAAGATTCAATCTCGCGCAGCGTTGGGGTACGAATACCGCCTTCGCGCAGCACTTTCAGCATCATCTGCAGGCGTTCTTGTTCACCTTTAGCGATACCGGTATAGAAGTTTTCCGCCCCAACCAGCTCACGCAGCGCAAAGTTGCTTTCAACGCTGGCACGTGGGGAGCCAATACCAATGACTTTTTTGGACTGACGCAGAATGTCCGCCGCACCCTGCATCGCCTGCTCGGCATTCAGCGTGATGATGTCATCACCACGGCGCTGAACCGGCTGACGCGGTCGGTCTTTCAGGTTCACATAACCATAGCCAAAACGACCACGGTCGCAGAGGAAGTAGTGATTAACGGAACCGTTGAAGCGGTTTTCAATACGGCGCAGTTCACCGTAACGCTCACCCGGGCTGGTGTTACATCCGAGCGAACACTGCTGGCAGATGCTTGGCGCAAACTGCATGTCCCATTTACGGTTGTAACGCTCGGAGTGCGTTTTGTCGGTGAAGACACCGGTCGGGCAGATTTCGACCAGGTTGCCAGAGAACTCGCTTTCCAGCGTGCCATCTTCCGGGCGGCCGAAGTAGACGTTGTCATGTGCGCCATAAACGCCCAAATCCACACCGTCTGCATAATCTTTGTAGTAACGCACGCAGCGGTAACAGGCGATACAGCGGTTCATTTCGTGAGAGATGAACGGCCCCAGATCCTGATTACGGTGAGTACGCTTGGTGAAACGATAGCGGCGGAAGCTATGACCGGTCATCACCGTCATATCCTGCAGGTGGCAGTTGCCCCCTTCTTCACAGACCGGGCAGTCGTGTGGGTGGTTGGTCATCAACCACTCCACGACGCTTTCGCGGAACTGCTTCGCTTCTGCATCGTCAATAGAAATAAAGGTGCCTTCAGTGGCGGGTGTCATACACGACATCACCAGGCGACCACGCGTGTCTTCCGCGTTCTGATATTGCTTCACCGCACACTGGCGGCAAGCACCGACGCTGCCCAGCGCCGGGTGCCAGCAAAAATACGGAATATCAAGGCCGAGGCTCAGACATGCCTGTAACAGGTTGTCTGCACCGTTGACCTCATATTCTTTGCCGTCTACATGAATCGTAGCCATTAGCATGCTTCCAAATTAGAAATTTAACTCACCAGCGCGCTTTCAAGAGGTTCGGCTGAATACCGCCAATGGCATTGGTATTGCTGAACTGCTGCTTGATGCCTGCTTCGAATTCTTCACGGAAATATTTGATCGCGCTCTGCAGCGGCTCAACGGCGCCCGGCGCATGCGCGCAGAAGGTTTTACCCGGCCCAAGGAATCGACACAGTTGCTCAAGTGTCTCGATATCCCCCGGCTGGCCTTCGCCACGCTCAAGCGCACGCAGAATTTTCACGCTCCACGGCAAACCGTCACGGCAGGGCGTACACCAGCCGCAGGACTCACGGGCGAAAAACTCTTCCAGGTTACGCACCAGCGGCACCATGCCAATCTCGTGGTCAACCGCCATTGCCAGCGCCGTACCCAGACGGCTGCCCGCTTTACCGATGCTTTCAAATTCCATCGGCAGGTCAAGGTGAGATTCGGTCAGGAAGTCAGTCCCTGCCCCACCCGGCTGCCAGGCTTTAAATTTCAAGCCATCGCGCATGCCACCCGCGTAATCTTCAAGAATTTCACGTGCGGTGGTGCCAAACGGCAGCTCCCACAGGCCCGGATTCTTGACGCGGCCTGAGAAGCCCATCAGCTTGGTGCCGGCATCTTTACTGGTCGAAATATTCTGGTACCACTCCACGCCATTCGCCAGAATTGCCGGCACGTTACACAGGGTTTCGACGTTGTTTACGCAGGTCGGTTTCCCCCAGACGCCGGAACTCGCCGGGAACGGTGGTTTGGAACGTGGGTTAGCACGACGGCCTTCGAGGGAGTTGATCAGTGCGGTCTCTTCACCGCAGATATAACGCCCGGCGCCGGTGTGCACGAACAGTTCAAAGTCGAAGCCGCTGCCGAGAATGTTTTTGCCCAGCAGACCGGCTTCGGTCGCTTCCGCAATCGCACGGCGCAGGTGAACTGCCGCTTCAATATATTCGCCACGCAGGAAGATGTAGCCACGGTACGCTTTCAGCGCAAACGCAGAAATGAGCATGCCTTCCACCAGCAGGTGCGGCAGTTGCTCCATCAGCAAACGGTCTTTATAGGTGCCCGGTTCCATTTCATCGGCGTTACACAGCAGGTAACGGATGTTCATGGACTCATCTTTTGGCATCAGGCTCCACTTCAAACCCGTGGAGAAGCCCGCGCCGCCACGTCCCTTCAGGCCGGAGTCTTTTACCGCGTTGACGATTTCATCCGGTGCCATACCCGTCAGTGCACGACGCGCGCCGGCATAACCGTTTTTGCTCTGGTATTCATCCAGCCACACGGGCTGTTTGTCGTCGCGCAGACGCCAGGTCAGCGGATGCGTTTCGGGAGTACGGATAACCTCTTTCATTTATACCGCTCCAGCAAATCAGGGATGGATTCCGGCGTCAGATGGCTGTGAGTATCCTCATCAATCATCATGTTCGGGCCTTTATCACAGTTACCCAGGCAGCAGGTCGGCAACAGGGTAAAGCGACCATCAAACGTCGTCTGCCCCGGCTTGATATTGAGTTTTTTCTCAAGCGCAGCCTGAATACCCTGGTAACCGGTGATATGGCACACCACGCTGTCGCAGTAGCGAATGACATGACGGCCAACCGGCTGGCGGAAAATCTGGCTGTAGAACGTGGCAACACCTTCCACATCGCTCGCCGGGATACCCAGCACATCAGCGATAGCGTAGATCGCCCCATCCGGTACCCAACCGCGCTGTTTCTGAACGATTTTCAGCGCTTCAATGGAGGCCGCACGCGGGTCTTCGTAATGGTGCTTTTCGTGCTCGATGGCGTCACGCTCTGCCGCACTCAGCTCAAAAGCCTCGGTTTCTGGTAATTGATTCTCGTGCATAATTAGCGGTCCACATCTGACATAACAAAATCGATACTACCCAGATACACAATCAGGTCGGAGACCAGACTGCCGCGAATGGCGGACGGGATCTGCTGCAGGTGCGGGAAGCTTGGCGTACGTACACGGGTACGATAGCTCATGGTGCTGCCGTCACTGGTCAGGTAGTAACTGTTGATACCCTTGGTCGCTTCAATCATCTGGAAGGATTCGTTGGCCGGCATAACCGGGCCCCAGGAAACCTGCAGGAAGTGCGTGATCAGGGTTTCGATATGTTGCAGCGTGCGCTCTTTCGGCGGCGGCGTGGTCAGCGGGTGATCCGCTTTGAACGGGCCTTCCGGCATATTGTAGAGGCACTGCTCAAGGATGCGCAGACTCTGGCGCAGTTCTTCCACTTTCAGCATCACACGGGTGTAGCAGTCGGAAACGCCACCGCCCACCGGGATTTCAAAGTCAAAGTTCTCGTAGCCAGAGTACGGACGCGCTTTACGCACGTCGAAGTCGATCCCGGTAGCACGCAGGCCCGCACCGGTGGTGCCCCACTCCAGCGCTTCTTTCGCGCCATAGGCGGCAACACCCTGAGAACGCCCTTTCAGAATGGAGTTACGCAGCGCGGCTTTCTCGTAAGAAGCCAGACGCTTCGGCATCCAGTCGAGGAATTCACGCAGCAGGCGATCCCAGCCACGCGGCAGATCGTGTGCCACACCGCCGATACGGAACCAGGCCGGGTGCATACGGAAGCCGGTAATGGCTTCCACCAGATCGTAAATTTTCTGACGATCGGTAAAGGCGAAGAAGACCGGGGTCATCGCGCCCACGTCCTGAATGAACGTGGAGATATAGAGCAAGTGGCTGTTGATACGGAACAGTTCCGACAGCATCACGCGAATCACATTGACGCGATCCGGGGTGGTAATGCCTGCCAGTTTCTCTACCGCCAGCACGTAAGGCATCTCGTTCACGCAGCCGCCGAGGTACTCGATACGGTCGGTGTACGGAATGTAACTGTGCCAGGACTGACGCTCGCCCATCTTCTCAGCACCACGGTGGTGGTAGCCGATATCCGGTACGCAGTCGACAATCTCCTCGCCATCAAGCTGGAGAATAATACGGAATGCACCGTGCGCAGAGGGGTGGTTAGGACCGAGGTTGAGGAACATGAAGTCCTCGTTATCGGTGCTGCGTTTCATACCCCAGTCTTCGGGTTTGAAGGTCAACGCTTCCATTTCCAGATCCTGTTTGGCCTTGGTCAGCTCAAACGGGTCGAATTCGGTCGCGCGCGCCGGGTAGTCTTTACGCAGCGGGTGGCCTGTCCAGGTCTGCGGCATCATGATGCGCGTCAGATGTGGGTGGCCGTCGAAGGTCATGCCAAACATTTCCCAGGTCTCACGCTCATACCAGTTCGCGTTCGGGAAAAGTTTGGTAATCGTCGGCAGATGCATGTCGTTTTCAGACAATGCCACCTTGAGCATGATATCCGTATTGCGGTCTATTGAGATCAGGTGGTAGAAAACGGAAAAATCCGCCGCGGGTAAACCGTGACGGTGCGTACGCAGACGTTCGTCCATGCCGTGTAAGTCAAACAGCATGACGTAAGGTTTTGGCAATTTCTTAAGGAAATCGACAACTTCCAGTAACTGTTCGCGCTTCACCCAAACAACCGGCACCCCGGTGCGGGTCGCCTGAACGGTAAAGGCATCCGGCCCAAAACGGTTGCGCAGCTCGCCAATGACCGGATCATCAAGGTGATCGCGGGTCTGCCATGTGGCTTCTTGCGCAGTTAAGTCAGTCATATTGTTCACCATTGCAAAATTTCCGTGGTGACTGTCAGGTATGGCTTCGCGTTAGTTGATTATTAAAATGCGAAGAATTTATGCCATAGCCCGCAGGCGCAAATTAAATCTCGTCAGGCGTACGCAGATTGGTTACTGCAATGCGCTCGCCGCGTTTGCGGTCGCGTTCCGACTGCATATTGGCGCGGTAAACACCCTGATCGCCAACAACCCACGACAGCGGGCGACGTTCTTTTCCGATCGATTCCTGTAACAGCATCAGCGCCTGCATATAGGCTTCCGGACGCGGCGGGCATCCCGGAATGTACACATCCACGGGGATAAATTTATCAACGCCCTGCACGACCGAGTAGATGTCATACATCCCACCGGAGTTGGCACATGCGCCCATGGAGATAACCCATTTCGGCTCCAGCATCTGGTCATACAAACGCTGAATAACCGGTGCCATTTTAGTAAAGCAGGTCCCTGCGACCACCATCAGGTCAGCCTGACGCGGGGAAGCACGCAATACCTCAGCACCGAAACGCGCAACGTCGTGCACGGCGGTAAATGAGGTGACCATCTCGACATAACAGCAGGACAAGCCGAAGTTATAAGGCCAGATTGAGTTTTTGCGGCCCCAGTTAACCATGTCGTGCAAGGCATTCTCGAGCTTGCCCATGTACACGCTTTTGTTAACTTCTTGTTCCAGGGGGTCGGTTACGATCTCCTGTTTTTGCAGGGGGTAACGGTCGTTCTCACCGTTGGGATCTATGCGGGTGAGCGTATAATCCATCTTATTGCCTCGCGGTTAGCGTTGACGATTAGTGTAGCTGCTAGTCTCAGGGTTGATTCGTTCACGACGTGAACGCGACGGCGTCCAGTCCAGCGCACCGATTCGCACCAGATAAAAAAGACCAGCCAGCAGCACTAAAATGAAAATTGCGGCTTCGACAAAACCAACCCAGCCACTCTCACGAATGGAGGTTGACCATGCGTACAGGTAAAGCGCTTCCACGTCGAAGATGACGAAGAACATGGCCACCAGATAGAACTTAGCGGACAGGCGCAGGCGTGCGGTGCCGACCGAATCGATACCCGATTCGAAAGGAACGTTTTTGTGCCTTGCGCGTGCGCGACCGCCGAGATACCAGCCGCCGATCAACATCAGGCAGCACAGGCCAATTGCGACAATAAGAAAGATTGCGAACGCCCAGTGATGAGCGATGATTTCAGTGGATGTTGACATACGCATTGCTTAGCTCAAAAGGTAGCGCTTAATGCTCTGCTCTTCTCGGCAGATGGCGCTACATCGATTCATGGGGAGGAATAAAACCACACGTTAAGTAAGAATTTGACAAAGTCGGCCAAACGATGTGGGTTTTTACTCCTTTCTATAACCTTTTGTCAACTTTAACAAAAGTTTCCTCACATTAGTTTACATCGGCAGCAATTCATTAACATTAAATGCCGTTTTCCTGGTTCAACCTCGACGAAGCCCATGATCTTTTAGGGTGTTGAATCGTGTCCGTTGTGAGATTTTACAAATATTACCCTCTTATTTTGACAGGATTTTGCACGGATTCCTCCCCCTCTGTGGGAGTATTTTCTTGATCTGAGACACGCTTTTGTTAATTCATCACTAAAAACGGCAACAAAACGGCTAGATTTTTAACATGCAGCAGTATCACTAAAAACTATAGAACATGCGGGGGGATTGTGGAGACACTCTTAATAACCCTATGATTCAAAGCGTTATTTTAGAGAAAATCTGTATTATATTTGCAGAATCGTGTGAAAAACGAACCGATGACAGCAATTCTGTTGTCAGCGGCTCATTTTTTACATTTACAATTTGTTACCAGTTTTTGGCCTCAACCTCAGCCAAAATCTCCCTCTGGGACGAGTGAGTCGTCTCCCCCTTCGGTAGCACCTGCGCCGTAGTGCCACGGATTCTGGTAGTGTTCCATCGCCTGAAAAATCACCTGCGCCAGTTCGTTCTGACTCTGGGTATTCAGGCAGAGCAGATATTCCGTTTCCGGAAGACCCGGCAAACCATCAGATTTGCCCAGCACGCGCAGATCCGGACTCATCATCTCAACGGGGCGCGCGGTGATACCTAATCCTGCCTTCACGGCAGCCTTGACTGCAGACAGTGTCGACGCAACATAGGCTACACGCCAGGGGATCTCTGCCATATTCAGGGCATTCATGATCATATCGCGGAATGGGCTGGGCTCATCCAACAAGACTAAAGGAATCGCCTCTCCTTTCTGAAGAACAAACTCCGCAGAGCAGTACCAGTGAGTGGGAGACGTGCGCAACGTCAGACAGTCGTAATGCACCGGCCGATGGGTGGTAACAATGAGATCAAAATCATCTTCTTGTGCCCTGTCATCAGCAAGAGGATTACGTTTAACCCGGACATCCAACGCCAGTTTGGGATAAACCGAGCTAATACGATTGAGCAAAAAAGGCAGGATGGTATCTGCCGATTCATCAGAAGCACCAAGGGTTAGCACCCCCTGAAGGTTACTGAATAACAGAGACGTACAGGCTTCATCATTGAAGCGTAAAATCTTTCGGGCATAGCCCAGTAACTGAATGCCGTGTTCGGTTAACAGCTTATTACGACCATGACGGGCAAAAAGCTCCTTTCCGACCAATTGCTCCAGCCGCTGCATTTGTTGACTGACCGCAGACTGGGTGCGACAAACTGCAGCGGCAGCTGCAGCAAACGTGTTCAGATCAGCGACCGCAACGAAGGTTCTCAGCAGATCGAGGTCGAGATTCAGTATCGGACGATTTGCATTTATCATAATTTTTCACTTACGGGTTCCTCACTCGGAGTTACCCCGGTTTATGCTGTGCGCGTAAGATTTAAGCAATTCCCTTTTAAATGTGCATCCAGCAGAGTTATGGCCCCGATCAACCTGGCTGAAAGTTCTGGCGTTTATCGTTCGCCGTTTGCGGCACGGAGAACGCAACAACTTTATTTTGCGTGCGCCCATTCCTTTCGAATATATAAACCATATGAATACTTGTTAATCCTTTTAAGGAAAAAGCATTTTTTTGCAACATTATCAGCCGCAGATGACTGACGTGTCTTATACAGCCAATAGATATGGCTAACCGGGGGTCAAAAAAAGTAATAACAAACGAGTAATATATAGAGATAGTCCACAAAGCAAGCGGGGGCTCTCTTTTGGACCATTTCCGATCGGCATTTTAACCTAAAAAAATTATATTTATAAGCACTATTGCGATTAATCTGATGCATAAAATTATCTCGCGAGCTACTTAATTTTAATAATATTAGAGTTAGTCATCGTAACCATTCTCAATATTAAATATACCTAAGAATCAAATTACGGCATCTATTAATAATACTTAACAATGCTCTTACAGAGCAGACGTTTCGGTGTGAGGATTTCTTACTTCCCCTTCTCGCCTCTTTAACCGGGCTTTTCAGAAGCCAAAATCATAGTATCGCCAGGATTCGCGCAGATACGGAATGCCAGAACCTTTTTAGCATAAAATTCGCAACAAAATTTAGATACTGAATGTAATCACTGAATTACAGTGTTTTAGCCTAAAAAGATAGAGGTTTACGCACCAAATCCAGTTTAAAAAACGTGAAATGTGATGGGCTTAAGACAAAATCTTCTTCTGTCGACCCTTCAAAACCTGCCGCTGTGGGAGTACATTATTCGGTGCTGACTTCCACGGCAGGGAGTGGCATTCACAGCTAAAAGGTTTAACGTTCATGTCCTCCATCGAAAAATCCAGCAAGTTAGATAACGTCTGTTACGACATCCGCGGTCCGGTTCTTAAAGAGGCGAAGCGTCTCGAAGAAGAAGGCAATAAAGTTCTTAAACTTAACATCGGTAACCCCGCCCCCTTCGGCTTCGACGCGCCAGATGAAATTCTGGTCGATGTAATTCGCAATTTACCCACGGCTCAGGGCTATTGCGACTCTAAAGGACTCTACTCCGCGCGCAAAGCCATCATGCAGCATTACCAGGCGCGTGGCATGCGCGACGTCACCGTTGAAGACATCTATATTGGTAACGGCGTTTCTGAACTCATCGTGCAGTCTATGCAGGCGCTGTTAAACAGCGGCGATGAGATGCTGGTTCCGGCTCCCGATTATCCGCTCTGGACGGCTGCCGTGTCGCTGTCGAGCGGCAAAGCCGTGCACTATCTGTGTGATGAGTCTGCGGGCTGGTTCCCGGACCTGGACGATATTCGTGCCAAAATCACTCCGCGTACCCGTGGCATCGTCATCATCAACCCTAACAACCCGACCGGTGCGGTCTACTCCAAAGCGTTGTTGATGGAAATCGTTGAGATAGCACGTCAGCATAACCTCATTATTTTTGCCGACGAGATCTACGACAAAATCCTTTACGATGCGGCAGAGCATCATTCTATCGCCACGCTGGCACCTGACCTGTTCACCATCACGTTTAACGGTTTGTCCAAAACGTATCGTGTTGCCGGTTTCCGTCAGGGCTGGATGGTGTTGAGTGGACCGAAGAAACATGCCAAAGGGTATATAGAAGGTCTGGAAATGCTGGCCTCCATGCGCCTGTGTGCCAACGTTCCGGCACAGCACGCCATTCAGACGGCGATTGGTGGTTATCAAAGCATCAGCGAATTCATTGTGCCCGGCGGACGTCTGTATGAACAACGTAATCGCGCCTGGGAGTTGCTCAATGAGATCCCGGGGGTTTCCTGTGTGAAACCGCAAGGGGCGCTGTACATGTTCCCGAAAATTGATGCCAAGCGTTTCAACATTCACGACGATCAGAAAATGGTGCTGGATTTTCTGCTTCAGGAAAAAGTGCTTCTGGTACAAGGTACTGCGTTCAACTGGCCGTGGCCGGATCATGTGCGTATTGTCACCTTACCGCGTATTGACGATCTGGAAATGGCCATCACGCGCTTTGATCGTTTCTTGTCCGGGTACCATCAGTAATCCTGTCGGGGGAAGATTTGCATCTTCCCCCCTGGTCTGCGCACAATGGCCTACCGTCGCTGTTACAGACAAGGTCAACTATGAGTCAGAGTCACTTCTTCGCGCACTTATCTCGCCTTAAACTTATCAACCGCTGGCCATTGATGCGTAATGTTCGCACCGAGAACGTTTCCGAGCATAGTCTTCAGGTCGCGATGGTCGCCCATGCGTTAGCCGCCATTAAAAATCGTAAATTTGGCGGTAACCTCAATGCAGAACGTATTGCTCTGCTGGCGATGTACCACGATGCGTCTGAAGTCCTTACCGGCGATTTACCCACCCCGGTGAAATACTTTAACTCGCAGATAGCCCAGGAATACAAAGCCATTGAAAAAATCGCCCAGCAAAAGCTGGTGGAAATGGTGCCTGAGGAGTTGCGCGATATATTCTCTCCGTTAATTGATGAGCATAATTACAGCGCTGAAGAAAAATTGATCGTTAAACAAGCAGACGCCCTGTGCGCATACCTGAAATGTCTTGAAGAATTGTCTGCCGGTAATAATGAATTCCGCCTCGCCAAAAGCCGCCTGGAAAAGACGCTCGAAGCCAGACGCAGCCAGGAAATGGACTATTTCATGCAGGTCTTTGTGCCGAGCTTTCATTTATCGCTCGACGAAATAAGTCAGGATTCTCCGCTGTAACTGCATATCATTTCCCTCTTCCTGCGAAGAGGGAAATCAAAACGGGAAAAGCACCGGGATAAGTAGCACACAAACCACCATCACCAGCACCGTAAACGGCACCCCCATTTTAACAAAATCGCTAAACTGGTAATGCCCCGGCCCCAGTACCAGAGTATTTACCGGTGAGGAAACCGGTGTCATAAATGCAGCCGAGGCCGCCATCGCTACCACCATTGCAAAGGGGTAAGGCGAAACGCCCATTGATTTTGCCGTCGCCAGCGCAATAGGAGCCATTAACACCGCCGTTGCCGTATTGGAAATGAACAGCCCAATGGTCGAACACATTGCAAACAGGCAGATCATCATCATATAGGGTCCGTATCCTCCCCCAAATTCCAGCAGGCCTTTGACCACCAGATCGACACCGCCCGTTTTCTGTAGCGCCAGAGCAAAAGGCATCATCCCGACGATCAGAATAATACTGGGCCAGTGAATGGCTTTGTAGGCGCTTTCAGCATCAATGCAACGGAATTTGCCCATCAGCAGGCAGGCTACGATCGCGGCCACCGGGTTAGGGATTTCATCAGTCAACATCAGTGCGACCATCAGAACCAGGCAAAATACCGCATGCGGTGCCTGGCTGTGGGCGGGTGAAACGGCACTCTCCTCAACGGGCATATTGAGTACCAGAAAATCGCGCCCGGTCTGGCTCAACTGACCAATCAGTTTCCAACTGCCGACGACCAGAATGATATCGCCAAGCTGCAGGGGTTCGTCCACCACCACGCCGGATTTTGCCACTCCGTCACGCTTGAAACCCACAACGTTTACACCGTAGCGGCTACGAAAGCCAATCTCACGAACGGTCTTGCCAAGCATTTCCGATTCCGGCATCGGTGAGACTTCCGCCATACCGACATCCAACGCCTGATCGGAGAAGTACTCTCCGCGCAGAATCATTGGCTCCAGCAATTGCTCTGCACAGAATTCGCGTAAATCGACATCGGCTGCGGACATATCAATCAGCAACACGTCGCGCGCTCGAAACTCCGACACCCCATTGACGTTGACGATCACCCGACGAAATCGCCGCCAGCGTTCAAGACCAATAACGTTGGCACCGTACCGCTCGCGCAGTTTCAGGTCATCCAGACGTTGACCAATCAGCGGAGACCCTGGCCGAATCGCCAGACGGCGGGCACGCCCGGTCAGGTGATACTCTTTAATCAGATCGCGGAACGTGCGTCGCTTCCAGCCATCGCGCTGATGTTCCTCCTTCTCCCCTTTCAGCATGAATCGCATCAGCAGCATATAAAGGATGCCCATGACAAGAATGACCAGCCCGAGCGGCGTTACGCTGAAAAAGCTAAACCCCTCAAGCCCTTCACGCAGGAGTTCACTGTTAATCACCAGATTAGGGGGGGTGGCCACCAGCGTCATCATTCCGCTGATAAGCCCGGCGAAGCTCAGCGGCATCATTAAGCGCGAGGGCGAAATTTTCATCCGCATCGACACGCTCAGTACCACCGGAATAAAGATAGCCACCACGCCGGTTGAACTCATAAAGGCACCGAGCCCCGCCACGGTGAGCATCAGTAGCACCAGCATTTTGACTTCACTGCTGCCCGCCATTTTCACCAGCCAGGACCCCATGCTGGTCGCTACACCGGTGCGTACCAGTCCTTCGCCAATAATAAACAGTGCGCCAATCAGAATGACATTGGGATCGCTAAAGCCGGACAAGGCTTCCGTCATTGTCAGGGTACCACTCAGGATAAACGCCACGATGACCAGTAAAGCCACCGCATCCATTCGCACTTTGCCTGTGGCAAAAAGCACCACTGCAATCATTAACAGGCACAGGACCCAAATCAGCTCACCGTTCACAACGTTTCCTTGTTTTCAATGGGGAGATGAATCATGCCATAAAAAAGCCCCGTCAATGCGGGGCTAAATCATGTGTCACTCTTTTCAGGTCACTCTTTTCGGGTCACAAGGACCTGACCGTCCTCTTGCCGCGTCACCGTCACTTCATCAAGGCGGGTGAGGACATAGTCAACCTCGTCCAGGCGCGGTGAATCGTCTGGAACGTTGACGGCAATGACATGGCAGTTCGCTGCCAGCCCCGAGAGCACCCCTGCGGATGCATCTTCCACCACCACACACGCTTCCGGCGCCAGACCGAGCAGCTTCGCGCCCAGTAAATACGCGTCCGGTTCGGGTTTCCCACGCGCCACCTGTTCGGCCGTCACAAACACCTCCGGCATCGGCAGGCCGCCAGCACGATGACGGGCATGGGCCACGGGGACGGAACCGGAGGTCACTATTGCCCAGGGAATCTCGAGGTCATTCAAATGATTAAGCAACTCTACTGCGCCCGGTAAGGCGACAACCCCATCGGTATCTTTGGCTTCAATGGCTTCCAGACGGGTAAATTCCGCCTGGATTTCTGCTTCAGATTTGCCCGGCATGAAGTGACGTAACGAGGTGATGGCTTGTTTGCCATGAATAAAATTGAGCACCTCGTCATGGGCAATACCAAAGCGGTCTGCCCATTCGCACCAGGAACGCTCCACCACCGGTAGGGAATTCACCAGCGTGCCATCGAGGTCAAACAAAAATCCTTTGCACTGCACGTGAAGCTCCTTAGGCATTACTGATCTGATTGATCTCATTGGCGCTCAGATGATACTGACGCGGGCAGGAGTGCCAGACGCTGAGCATGCGCTGATACTTATCCCACATTGGCGTCTGGGCATTAAAACCATGTGTGCCGGCGTCAAAGTGGGTATAGCGCCCTTCAATATTGACCATAAAACGGACGTAGCCCAGATAGCGCGCCTCCGTAGCGGCATCAAAGCCGAGGAAGGTCACACGGCGTTCATCAATAGTCTGTGCGTCTTTCAGGTTGGCCCAGGAGACATGCAACGCATGGTACATTTCCATGATATCGATAACGATGCGGCAGGTTTCTTCTTTCAGCTCACCGAACTCTCTGTCCAGTTCACGCATTTGCAAACCATAACCACGCTCAATGATGGTTTGCAGACGACGGTAGCGCTCCGCATTGGCGGGATCCATCATCGTCATCATTTTGTACTGATTCGATAAAATCAGTCGTTGGGCATTGGTCATTTCCATCGTTAAGCTCCTGTGGCACATCGGTGCAATAAAAAAAGAGGCACATAATCTATGTGCCTTCTTTTATATGCGTAATCCGGGTGCAATTACAAATCATCAAGGAAAGTTTTATCCAGTTGTTTGAAGGCGCGCTTAAGCGTGTCAGCTAATGCCTGATAATCGGGCTTACCTTCGACCGGTGCGAGTGCCTGCCCCGCCTCTTGCAGTTTCCCACGTACTTCGTAGAACCACTGCAATATAGAAGGAGGCAGCGGCGTGACAGAGCGTTTACCCAACCACCACAATCCCTGCATCGGCAGGCTTAGCGCAAAAAGCGCGGTGGCGATGGCCGGGCCGAGCTGACCGCCGAGTGCAATTTGCCAACACAGGGTGAACACCGCGACGGGTGGCATAAAACGGATAGCGTAGCGAGTGGCGCGGATGACCCGACCTTCAACGAATATCGGTGCGAGGCGTTTATCCATAGGCCAGGTCTTTGAATACTGCTGTCCCCGGCGAAACAGTCCAAAAAAATTTACAGGGTGATTTTCTGAATTGGACATGGCTTTACCTCAACTTCACATATAAAAATTAAAAAAATTGTGCAAAACAACAACTGTCTATGACAACGTTAAAATTTTTTGTCAATTGGACTTCGTATCAGGTATCCTGTGCCAGCCTTATTGGGCCGTAGACGAGGTCAGCTCAGTCGTCAAATTTGTGCCCATTATGCCATTGTCTGTAATTTGAGCAAAATGGCATAAAATCTTAAGTATTCTTTCATTGTGCCAGAAAGTTTGTCCGGCATGATGTTAATCATAAATGTCAGCCTCATCATGCGCTACGCTGAGAGACTCACTGACGTTTTTTTAGCCACGTATCCATAAATAGGTACTTCCATGTCGAGTAAGTTAGTACTGGTTCTGAACTGCGGTAGCTCCTCACTGAAATTCGCCATCATTGATGCCGCCAACGGTGAAGAGTTCCTTTCTGGTTTAGCCGAATGTTTCCATCTTCCTGAAGCACGTATCAAATGGAAAATTGACGGCGGTAAACAAGAAGCGGCTTTAGGTGCAGGTGCCGCTCACAGCGAAGCGCTGAACTTTATCGTTAACACTATTCTGGCACAAAAACCAGAACTGTCCGCACAACTCACCGCGATCGGTCACCGTATCGTGCACGGCGGCGAAAAATACACCAGCTCCGTGATCATCGACGACTCCGTGATCCAGGGCATTAAAGATGCAGCCTCATTTGCACCGCTGCACAACCCGGCTCACCTGATCGGTATCGCCGAAGCACTGAAATCTTTCCCGAATCTGAAAGACAAAAACGTTGCAGTGTTCGACACCGCGTTCCACACCACCATGCCGGAAGAATCTTACCTTTATGCTCTGCCGTACAACCTGTACAAAGAGCACGGCGTTCGTCGTTATGGCGCACATGGCACCAGCCACTTCTATGTCACTCAGGAAGCCGCAAAAGTCCTGAATAAGCCGGTTAACGAACTGAACATCATTACCTGTCACCTGGGTAACGGCGGTTCTGTTTCGGCCATCCGTAACGGCGAATGTGTTGATACCTCCATGGGTCTGACCCCGCTGGAAGGCCTGGTAATGGGTACCCGTTCTGGTGATATCGACCCGGCTATCATTTTCCACCTGCATGACACTCTGGGCATGAGCGTTGAAGCTATCAACAAAATGCTGACCAAAGAGTCTGGCCTGCTGGGTCTGACCGAAGTCACCAGCGACTGCCGTTATGTAGAAGATAACTACCAGGAAAAAGCAGACGCTAAACGTGCAATGGACGTTTACTGCCACCGTCTGGCGAAATACATTGGCTCTTACACTGCGCTGATGGACGGTCGTCTGGATGCGGTGATCTTCACCGGTGGTATCGGTGAGAACGCAGCCATGGTGCGTGAGCTGTCTCTGGGTAAACTGGGCGTTCTGGGCTTCGATGTTGATCACGAACGTAACCTGGCTGCCCGTTTCGGTAAGTCTGGCTTCATCAACAAAGAAGGTACCCGCCCAGCTATCGTTATCCCGACTAACGAAGAACTGGTCATCGCGCAGGACGCGAGCCGTCTGACTGCCTGATTACACACCGCCAGCTTAGCTGGCGGTGCTGTTTTGTAACCCGTCAGAAATGACGGTAACGAAGAGGATTAACCGTGTCCCGTATTATTATGCTGATCCCTACCGGAACCAGCGTCGGTCTGACCAGCGTCAGCCTTGGCGTTATCCGTGCTATGGAACGCAAAGGCGTTCGTCTGAGCGTCTTTAAACCTATCGCCCAGCCACGCGCGGGCGGCGATGCGCCAGACCAGACCACCACCATCGTACGCACCAACTCCGGCCTGCCTGCTGCAGAACCGTTGAAGATGAGCTACGTTGAGTCTCTGCTGTCCAGCAACCAGAAAGACGTGCTGATGGAAGAGATCGTCGCACGCTACCATGAGAACAGCAAAGACGCTGAAGTGGTACTGGTTGAAGGCCTGGTCCCGACCCGTAAGCACCAGTTCGCACAATCACTGAACTTTGAAATCGCCAAAACCCTGAACGCGGAAATCGTGTTTGTAATGTCTCAGGGCACCGATACTCAGGAACAGCTGAAAGAGCGTATCGAACTGACCCGCAGCAGCTTCGGCGGCGCGAAGAACACCAACATCACCGGCGTAATCGTTAACAAACTGAACGCACCGGTTGACGATCAGGGCCGTACGCGCCCTGACCTGTCTGAAATCTTTGATGACTCTTCCAAAGCGAAAATCATTAAAGTTGATGCCGCGAACCTGACAGCATCCAGCCCGCTGCCTGTACTGGGCGCGGTACCGTGGAGCTTCGACCTGATTGCCACTCGCGCAATCGACATGGCGCGTCACCTGAACGCGACCATCGTTAACGAAGGCGAAATTAACACCCGTCGCGTGAAGTCAGTGACCTTCTGTGCGCGTAGCATTCCGCACATGCTGGAACACTTCCGTGCAGGCTCCCTGCTGGTGACCTCTGCCGATCGTCCTGACGTATTAGTCGCTGCCTGCCTGGCGGCGATGAACGGCGTAGAAATCGGTGCCATCCTGCTGACCGGTGCCTATGAAATGGACCCGCGCGTCAGCAAGCTGTGTGAGCGTGCATTCGCGACTGGCCTGCCGGTCTTCATGGTTGACACCAACACCTGGCAGACCTCCCTGAGCCTGCAGAGCTTCAACCTGGAAGTACCGGTTGATGACCATCAGCGTATTGAGAAAGTTCAGGAATACGTGGCAAGCTACATCAATGCTGACTGGATTGAGTCCCTGACCGCGACCTCTGAGCGTAGCCGTCGTCTCTCTCCGCCTGCCTTCCGTTATCAGTTGACTGAGCTTGCCCGTAAAGCCGGTAAACGCGTTGTTCTGCCGGAAGGCGACGAACCGCGTACCGTTAAAGCGGCCGCTATCTGTGCTGAACGCGGTATCGCCACCTGCGTACTGCTGGGTAACCCGGAAGAGATCAACCGCGTTGCCGCAGCACAAGGTGTTGAACTGGGCACCGGCATCGAAATCGTTGACCCGGAAGTAGTACGTGAAAGCTACGTGGCGCGTCTGGTTGAACTGCGTAAGAGCAAAGGCATGACCGAAGCGGTAGCGCGTGAACAACTGGAAGACAACGTTGTTCTGGGTACCCTGATGCTTGAGCAGGACGAAGTTGATGGTCTGGTTTCCGGTGCGGTTCATACCACTGCGAACACCATTCGTCCGCCGCTGCAGTTGATCAAAACCGCACCGGGTAGCTCTCTGGTTTCTTCAGTGTTCTTCATGCTGCTGCCGGAACAGGTTTACGTGTACGGTGACTGCGCGATTAACCCGGATCCAACGGCAGAACAGCTGGCAGAAATCGCGATTCAGTCCGCTGACTCCGCGATTGCTTTCGGTATCGAGCCCCGCGTGGCAATGCTCTCCTACTCCACCGGTAACTCTGGTGCAGGTAGCGACGTTGAGAAAGTGCGTGAAGCAACCCGTATCGCTCAGGAAAAACGTCCGGACCTGGTTATCGACGGTCCGTTGCAGTACGACGCCGCAGTTATGGCTGACGTTGCGAAATCCAAAGCGCCGAACTCTCCGGTTGCAGGTCGCGCTACCGTGTTCATCTTCCCGGATCTGAACACCGGTAACACCACTTACAAAGCGGTACAGCGTTCTGCCGACCTGATTTCCATTGGGCCGATGCTGCAAGGCATGCGCAAACCGGTTAACGACCTGTCCCGTGGCGCGCTGGTTGACGATATCGTTTACACCATCGCCCTGACTGCGATTCAGTCTTCTCAGCAGTAATCTTTTATTGCCGATGCATAAGGCCCCTGTTTACAGGGGCCTTTTTTATTGTCAGCTCAGATAAAATACGTTACCTCGTGGGACAAAAGGTAAGCGATTCCCCTGGGGTATTAACCATGCATGCTCCATTTTCACTGAAACATGATCCTCGCAGTAACCGTCAGTAATCATCAGTACCGGACCACCACGTGGAAAATCTCCCCGAAGCGACATCGTGTCCAGCAGATCAATACCTGGTTGCAGCAGGGTTCCCCCGCGCCCCTGCAGGGTGAAGTGGTGGACCATATCCTCAGGACGCACCCAGCCTCTATCGTACGCTTTGGCGTCACAACAGATTAAGCGCACGGCGAAAACGTCGCGAGACAGCGCATAGCTGGCGATCGCCCCCAACGCCTTCCCCAGCAGCCTGGGATCCATTGAACCGGAGGTATCCAGTACCACGCCAAACACACGCGAACGTTGCTCTTCTTCGGTGGGGTTTCTTATCGCTGCTCGCGGGATATCGGGTGTTGCACTTTGCCGACGGGACGGGCGAGCCCAGGAGCGCTGGCGTTCGGGTGGGGGGAAATGTTCATCAAACCATTCGGCAAGCGAGACATCCCAGGGCACCGGAGGCTGAGCGAGGCTTCTGATCTCTTCGATTAACCCTGCGGGCAACGTGCCGCGTGCGCTGCCATAGAGGCAACGATCCATACCCTGATAAAGCGCACGTCTGCAGTAAGCTTCCGCATCAGTAAAGCGATTGTCCCCCATCTCACCAATGATATCGCCGCCTGCGCGCCCGCGAAGCGTAATGAGCTTACGGGCTTTACGCATGTCCTGTGCCAGAAAATCATAAATCTCTTCAGCAGACATCGCGGAAAATTGTGGGTCATAAAGCAGCCCGATTGCCGGAGGGGTGCCAATCTGCATCTCGATAAGCCAGTCATTGATAATAAAATCGCAGGCTACGTTCCATAATTCTGCATCCCGCCCACGGCGTCGTGATGCATGATTCAGCCCGGCGTGAAGCAGTTCGTGGGCAAAAACAAACAGCATTTCAGCGGCGTTCAGACGTGCGGTGGGGTTGATCCAAATCTTTCCCACGCCGACATCAATCGCAGCGACCGCGATATCGTACTGGCTGCATAACTGCGCATCTTCTTCAATGTCAAAGCTGGCCGCCAGCGCACCCAGTAGCGGGTAAAGCGTCATTATTTGCCGCCGGGCCTTCTGCGCTAAAGTGATACGCTTAGTGCCGCTGCGCTGCTGCTGATAGCTCCCCACTTTGTCCAGTGCATCACTGACGCTGTTGCTGAGCCCATCAGCTAACAATTCCTGCCAGGTCACGCCGCGTGGATGAGAGGGTTCAGACTCATAGATAAAGTAATCGTCCCCACCGCCATAGATAGCTCGCCATTGCGACAACTCACGCGAAACGCCTTCATCGTTCAACTGACGAAACACGCCTTCTGCGTCAGTTAGCCCCCCCTCAGGAAATGGGAAAGATTGTAATTCATCGGGCAGAGGGCCAATTTTCAGGGCCTCGCAAAATCGCATGGACGCCACCAGCACCGCCAGCTCCCAGGTTTCCTTCTGAGCCCGTGGGACAATATAACCAAACCCCAGCGCAACCAGCGCCTGAGCAATCATTCGCGCCCATTGTTCCGGGGTAGCATGCCGCTTCGCATTCAGCCACAAATAGCCCCGGTTGCTGATGGCAAGCCAGCCACGGGAGGAGACATAGCGATGTTCCGTATCAATACGGTCATAAACATGGGAATAAATCGGGGCAAACAGTGCGTGTTGTTTGATTAGTTGAAGACCGGCGTTGCAGGCTTCCAGCGCCGGGTTTCGACCTGCTTTGCGCATTATCAGCTACCCTCTCGCGGCCAGACGAGGAAGATCGCGTGCAACCTCCAGCAGGAACCAGGCCGGTAGCTTCTTGCCATTTTCATCTTCGCTCATGACCGATTGCGCTATCTCGACGCTTATCCGCGCAAGGCTTTTTAAAACGTCTTTTGCACGCATGGCGAGCTGGGTATGTTCTGCACGAAGCGATTTTTCATTCTCCGGCAGCTCTTTAAATAGGTGCGAACGGAACGATTGCGCCAGAAAATAGAGCACATCACGGTCGGCAGGATCGTCTGGCCAGGTGGCATCGCCTTTTAATATTGCGGTGATGGTGTGCTTCTGGCGGATTTGTTTGATAAAGCCTTTAAAACTGCCGGCGTGGGCGGGCGAAAGCAGACCATAAATGAGCGCTTCTAACATTTCGTCCTGAATATCTTCCCCAAACGAGTGAAGCGCATCGGAAAGCATATGCCAGCTACGCGGCGTCGAGAACGGCTCTTCATGCTTCGGTGGTTCGTTCCAGAGTTGGTCGGGGCGCAACTGGATGTAATGCACGACCCACGGGTGTATCCCCGCCACATTGATCGCCCAGTTCAGCCATTGCCGATGATCGGCACGTAAATGAACATGCACCATGCGGTTAATCAGCGCAGAAGGCATCGGTTTAACAATGGCGGTATCTTTTGCGCGGTTACCTGCACCAATCACAATGGTGCCTTCCGGCAGGCGATACTCACCGATGCGCTGCTCAAGAATTAAGGAGTAGAAGGCTTTTTGTATCTCGTGGGAAGAGGCGTTGAGCTCATCAAGGAAGAGGACAAAGGGCTGGTCGCGAACGATATTGGCAGGCGGGAAGAAACGCGAGCAATTCCCATCAATCTGCGGAATACCCAACAAATCTTCCGGTGCCAGTTGGCTGCCAAGGAGTGAAACGCACTCCATACCGACTTCGTCGGCAAAGCGTTTTACCAGCGCACTCTTACCAATGCCTGGTGCGCCCCATAAAAAAACAGGTCGGGTGATAGCAACATTGAGAAGAAAATTAAACGTATCATCCGAGGTGAGCTGAATAGCTGAAAGCATAAAATTCCTTTTTGCTAAATGGTTGAGGCTGTACTCCAGGCGGGTTCAAAAATTCGAGGACAAAACGATCAAGCGGGCTGGCGCTAAAACAAAAAAACCAGTCAGGTACTGGAAGACTGGTTTTCGATACGGCAGAAGCAACAACGTTACTCGGTCTCTTCAGCCTTTTCAACACTGTTGCTGGCATTACGGCTCATCCACAGCGCCAGCGCTTTCAGTGAATCCGACGTAAATTCGTCGCAGCGGGCGGTGATCTCTTCCGGGGTCATCCAGAACACTTCACTCACCTCTTCTTCCTGAAGCGCAAACGGCCCGTGGGAGACGCAGCTGAACAACCCGCCCCACACCCGGCAATGTTCGTCTTCATAGTAGAACACACCATGTTCAGCAAAAGGCACACCGGCTATGCCAAGTTCTTCTTCTGCTTCACGGCGTGCGGACTCAAGCAAGATTTCATCAGCCTGAACCACTCCCCCTGCGGTGCAATCGAGCATGCCCGGCATAAAATCTTTGGTTTCAGTCCGGCGCTGAACCAGGATCTTCCCCATGCCGTCGTGCACAACAATGTAGGTCGCACGATGACGCAGGCACTGCGCGCGCATTTGCTGGCGGGTAGCCTGGGCAATGACCTCGTTATCCTCGCTAACTATATCCACCCACTCCGTGTCTGCTAAATGATTCTGTTCCACCATCAGGAATGTCTCTTCATGGCGCTCTTATGGCGCGTTTTTAGTTGAACGGTAAATTACGGATTAATCGCGACCTGTGCAATAACCCGATTATCATTGAGTGCCTTTATGCTCAGTAATCCTTCATCCAGCATCCCATAGCTTGCCGCAAAGCCCCCTTTCGGGATGCTAACGGAGCCGGGATTAAAGTGGAAAATCTCTCCCCGTTTTTCTGCAACAGGCAGATGAGTATGACCATAGACCAGCACGTCACCCTCCGCCAGCGCCGGCAGGTTATCCGGGCCAAACAGATGACCGTGGGTCAAAAAAAGTCGGCGAGTGGGCAGCAGCACCTGCTGCCAAGGGGCGGTAATGGGAAAGTGCAACAGCATCTGGTCCACCTCACTGTCGCAGTTACCGCGCACGGCAATAATGCGAGCGGCATAATCATTCAGCCGCTCTGCTACTTGTGCCGGATTGTACCCTTCCGGTAGCGCATTACGCGGACCGTGATAAAGGAGATCGCCAAGGAGCACCAGCCACTGCGCCCCGCTTTGGGCAAATAGCGCCAGCACGCGTTCGGCGGCGGGAAGCGAACCGTGGATGTCTGATGCGAACATCAGTTTCATTGTCATTCCTTGTATTAACTCGCGCGTTTTGCTGAGAGCGCCACATAACGTTGCACCGAAGAACGTTGCCACTGGAAGGTGGCATAATTGGCCAACAGTTCCGGTACTTCGTCGCCGTGCATCACCAGCCGGTTAATCATCAGCGCAAGGTCAGCATCGGCAATGCACCATTCGCCAAACAGATTGGGTTTGCCATGGGAAAGAAGCTCTCCCGCAATGGCGCTGAGTTTGGCGGCTGCCTCACGCCCCTCGGCGGACAGGGGCGCTTTTTTCGCACCGGCAAAAATAACATCTGTCCCGCGCTCTTCGCGAATCGGCATCAGGTCACTGCGGATCCACGCCTGAATTTGACGAGCCCGGGCACGTTTTTGCAGGTCGTGGGGGTAGATACGCTCATACTCGGGCGGGGCGAAACGCTCTTCCAGATATTCTGTAATCGCCGACGATTCGCTGAGCGTAAAACCGTCAATATCCAGTACCGGCACGCGGCGCGTCAGGGTGTAGCCTTGCCAGTGCGTTTGCTTGTTTTCCCCTTTGTCGAGGTCGACGGTTTTAAGCGAAAAAGGCAGGCCCTTTTCATGCAGCGCGACGAAAACAGCCATCACATAAGGGGAGAAAAAATCCGAATCTGACCACAAGGTTATTGCCGGTTCGCTCATGACATCCTCTCAATGATTAGGTTTTCCAACAAAATATAACGTCTTGTTAAGGCTGTCACTTGATGAAAACTCACACAGGGTATGTAAGGCCTATACTCTAAGAGAGAATAACCCGAGAAACGGGAGTCATGATGATAGATCTCTTTTTCGCCCCCACCCCCAATGGTCAGAAAATCCTTCTATTTCTGGAAGAGGCCGAGCTGGCCTGCCGTCTGATTCGCGTTGATATCAGCAAAGGCGAACAGTTCCGCCCGGAATTTTTGACCATTTCGCCGAATAACAAAATCCCCGCCATTATTGACCATGCCCCGGTGGACGGTGGCCCGCCGATTAATCTGTTCGAGTCCGGTGCGATTCTGCTTTACCTTGCTGAAAAGAGCGGAAAGTTGCTCAGCGGTGAGCTGCGTGAGCGGCACACCACGCTGCAATGGCTGTTCTGGCAGGTAGGGGGGCTTGGGCCGATGCTTGGACAGAATCACCATTTCAACAATGTTGCCCCTCAGCCCATTCCTTACGCCATCGAACGTTATCAGGTTGAGACTCAGCGTCTTTACGGCGTGTTAAACAAGCGGCTGGAGACAGCCCCCTGGCTTGCGGGTGAACACTACAGCATTGCGGATATCTCCGCGTGGCCGTGGATTAATGCCCACCGCCGCCAGCGTATCGCCCTGGATAACTACCCCGCCGTGCACAACTGGTTCGAACGGGTTCGGACACGTCCGGCAACGGAACGCGCAATGCTGAAAGCACAGCAGATCTGACAAACGCGGCGGATGACCTCGTGTATCATCCGTTCATTCGCCACGTTCAGGAAATTTGTCATGTCACAACCAGACGCCATCATTCGGATTAAGAACCTGCGCCTGCGCACGTTTATTGGCATTAAAGAGGAGGAGATCGTTAACCGCCAGGATATCGTTATCAATGTCATGATTCATTATCCTGCCGACAAGGCTCGCGCCAGCGAAGATATCAACGATGCCCTGAATTACCGCACCCTCACCAAGAGCATTATTCAGTATGTCGAGAATAACCGCTTCTCTTTACTGGAAAAATTAACCCAGGATGTGTTGGATATCGCACGCGAACATCACTGGGTCACCTATGCTGAAGTAGAGATAGATAAACTTCACGCGCTGCGTTATGCCGACTCGGTATCAATGACCCTGCGCTGGCAACGTTAAGCGCAACCAGGAGGTTGCATGAAGATTTTGATGACCGGCGGCACCGGCCTGATTGGCCGTTTTCTCATCCCACGATTACAGGAACTGGGTCATGCCGTCACGGTGGTGACGCGCAACCCGGCGAAAGCGCAACACGCGCTGGGCCCCGGTGTCACCGTCCTCAAGGGGCTGGATGCACTGAGCAACCTCAATGATTTTAGCGCGGTGATTAATCTGGCAGGTGAGCCAATTGCCGATAAACGCTGGACGGAACAACAAAAGCAACGCTTGTGTGAGAGTCGCTGGTCAATAACCCAAAAACTGGTGGAGCTCATTCGCGCCAGTGACACGCCGCCACAGGTGCTGATTTCCGGCTCGGCTGTCGGCTATTACGGCGATTTAGGTGAGGTAGTGGTGAGCGAGGACGATCCCCCGCACAACGAATTTACCCATAAGCTCTGTGCTCGCTGGGAGCAAATTGCCTGCGGTGCGCAAAGCGATCGTACCCGCGTATGCCTGCTGCGCACCGGGGTGGTCTTTGCGCCTAAAGGGGGCATCCTCGGTAAAATGCTGCCGCTGTTTCGCCTGGGCCTGGGCGGTCCGGTGGGCAACGGTCGCCAGTATATGGCGTGGATCCACATCGATGATATGGCCAACGGCATCATCTGGTTGCTCAATAACGATTTGCGTGGCCCGTTTAATATGGTATCGCCCTACCCGGTGCGCAACGAACAGTTTGCTCACGCACTCGGCCACGTGCTGAAGCGTCCGGCGATCCTGCGCGCACCGGCTACCGCCGTGCGTCTGATGATGGGGGAATCCGCCGTACTGGTGCTCGGCGGTCAGCGTGCGCTCCCTAAACGGCTGGAAGCGTCAGGTTTCGCCTTCCGCTGGTTTGATCTGGAAGAAGCGCTGCACGACGTGGCAGGGTAACCCACCCAATTTGAGGTCTTTACCCGCCCCCTTCCGGCTGAGGAATCCCCAGTAATATTACGTTTTGTAGCGATAACACTGCGCCATGAGAACACAACTGTTAAAGCGATGACTGGGTCCGGCTGAAAATCGACGAAGCGTATCCGCAAGGCCGGGGCGACGCGCAGGGATGCGCGGCGAGGGCGGCTTTACACGGACGTTACCTTCGCCCGTCCCCGATAAGCCTGGAGGAATATGCGTAGTGGACCGCTCCAGCGGCGATTTTCCTGGCCGGGAGCCCGGGTCGCCAGGGTGGTGGCGGTGAACCACCCTGGCACGTTCACAGATTCTGGCGTGACAGAAAAGCAAGGAACATAAGGGGAACGGAATGACCACCAGAGCCGCATGTTTCCCCTCACCCTTGCCCTCTCCCCAAAGAGGAGAGGGGACTGTCCGTGCTCGTATTATTTTGTGAGGATCCCTCAGCCCTTCCGGTGCTAAGCTACAACGCTGTTCACCGGAAGGACTGCACATTTAATGATATTAAGCACCCCGCGCCTGACGCTCTCCCCCTTTACCGAGGCCGACTGGCCTTTTTTCCTCGCCCTGCGCCAGAGCCCGGACATCATGCGTTTTATGGGTAGCATTGCGAGTGAGTTCGACGTTCAAACCCTGTTTACCGGCCGTCTTAATGACAAGCATGCCCTTATCATTCGCGATAAAACAGGTGAAGCGCTGGGCGATGTTGGTCTGCAAATCAGTACGCAAAACGCGCAGGAGGCGGATGTCGGGTATTCCATCGCCCCTTTTGCCCAGGGAAAAGGCTATGCCAGCGAAGCCCTGACGGCGGTGCGGGATTACGCCTTTCATCACACCAGCGTCACCGCGCTGAATGCCTGGGTGCTGGCGGAGAATCTGGGGTCGGTCAGGGTGCTCGAAAAGCTCGGATTCAGGCGTGTGCAGGTGCTGGAAAAGGCCTTCAGCTTAAACGGCGTGGCGTATGACGACTGGGTTTATCGGCTGGAAAAAGAGGCATAGCAGACAATGACAAGGACGTACTATTTCGACGCCCACAAGAGGCTGAAGATCACTATTCTGACGCTACTGGCCCTGTGGTTAGGTTGGATGATTTCGACCCTCTTCTTCAGCCGGAGAACATACCTTGAGGACGGTGCGCCAGACACCCTGGTGATTATCACCGTCGCCAGTGCGGCAGGCCTGTTTGTCGCCTGGCGTCAGCTCATGCGCGGAAGCCTCTCAGCAGGCGACCCTTTCACCCTCTTCAAAACGTTTTTTTCCACGGTGCTGATGGTCACCCTCACCCTGTGGCAAACGCCAGAGAGCTGGGTAAGGCTGACGGCCACGGAAAAGGCCAGCCGCGAAGTATCCTTCTCCCTGGAACATCCCGGGCCGTCCACCTCCCGCTTTAGCAGCTGTAAAACGGGGATGCGTTTTTATGATGATGAACTGCGACGCTCGATGTTTTTTTGCGTGCAGGAGAGCAATGTTCCACCGGGTTCGCGCAAGGTCGAGGTGGAGAAGCTGATGAATGCCCATGGCGCTCGCTACCTGCGCTACCGCTACCTTCTTGCAGATAACACGCGATCGCCATGGAAAGCTTTCTGAACCTTGCTTACACGCGCTGTTCAACCTCTTTTGCCGCCCGGTTTTGCGGGACGCGTTTGGGCTGCGGCACCTTGATGATAAAGGTCAGTACCCCGGCAAAGATGTACAGCCCGGTGTAGGCCCAGACCACGCCCACAATATCAAAGAAGGGCAGCAGTGCCGACGCGATAGCCGGAGCAACAAAGTTACTCATCCCCGCTGAGAGATTGTAAATCGAGACCGCAGCGCCTTTGTGGTGCGGTTCAAGGGTCGGGAAGACGGCGGTCATCGGCACAAAGGCCGCGACAAAGATCCCCAGCATCACCGCCGGAATCAGCGCCACCGCGAAGTTATGTCCCGCATAGACCGGCAGGTAATAGAAGGTCAGGCTGGAGATCGCCATCCCCAGGCAACCAAACCAGCGTACCTGACGTATCCAGCCAATGTACTCCCCGGCAATTCCCCAGAAGATATTGGTGAAGATGGTGACGAAGAAGAACACTGCCCAGATTTGCAGCCATTCGGAAATGCTAAAGCCGAGTCGGTCGACAAACAGCAGCGGCATCACGATGGCAAAACCAAACAGCGACAGCGTATTGATGATACGAATAAGGCAGGCGTAGAAGATGTCGCGGTTGGTAAACAGAATGGTGCCTGCCCGGGAAAGTTCGGTCATTTTATCGCGCAGCGGCAGATTAACGCGCGAGCGATCCACCGGCACGTTGCGCAGACTGAAATACGCCAACAGTCCGCCACAGGCGACCCAAACGATGGCAAACCACAGGGTGCCCGTTTCACCAAACACCGGGATAGTCAGGCTCGGCAGGTAGCTGCCCACCACGCCGATGCCAACCGAGTACATGGCCCAGAACCAGCCGGTGGCTGCCGCCAGATTAGGGCGTGGCAGCACCTGCACCAGCATCAACATAAACGAGTAAATAAAGAGCGGATAGGCCAGGCCACGGATGCCATAAAACAGCAGCATCAGCGGGTAGTTACGCATCCCCAGCCCCATCGACATAAACAGGGCGTGCATAATGATCCACAAAATAAATCCGATGGTCATGGCTCGCTGCGGCGTAATGAGTTCCGCCACCACGCCGGAAGCCCATGCCGCCAGCGCTGCGGCAAAACCATACAGCGTGAAGACCAGCGCGGACTGGGCAGGCGTAAAGCCCATATCGGTGATGTGTTTAGACAGGAAAGCCATTTCAAAGCCGTCGCCAGCCATAAAAATCGCAATGGCGACAAATCCCCAGAGCAGTTTTTTCGGTAAGCCAAACCAGTATTCATTCGATTGCATAACAATCTTCCTTTCTAAGCCGGGAGAGGCGCCCCGGCGTGGTTAAAAGCCGGGGCATGAGGATTACGGCAGTAGCGTGCGCGCGACCTGTTGTTGTGAATAAAGCAGGCGGAACAGGGCCAGACGTTTTGCCAGCCACTCCGCCCGTTCAGGCTGTGGCGTGTAGCGAGCGACCACCGGCGGTTTGCGGCAAACGTCGCGCTCATCGCCGCCGTCAGCCAGCCACGCCAGGCGTGCGGCACCCAGCGCGCCCGAAGAACTTGCCGGATGGGTCACCATCGGGATGTTCAGCACATCGGCAATCAATTGCGCCCAGACGGTGCTGCGTGCGCCGCCGCCCGTCAGGCTGCACTGGGTAATGTTGGCGTTGCCCAGCACATTCAGGCCATCTGCCAGGCCGAAGGTCACCCCTTCGATCACCGCGTAACCCAGCAGCGCGCGGCTGGTTTCATGGCGCAGGTTAAAAAAGCTCCCCGCCGCCAGCGGATCGTTGTGCGGCGTGCGTTCACCGGACAGATAGGGCAGAAAGACCGGTGCGCGCTTCAGTTCGTCATCAGTGAGTTGGGCAATCTCTTCCATCAGTTGACTTTCAGTCACCGAAAGCAGATTGCAGGCCCAGCGCAGACAGCTGGCCGCGCTCAGCATCACGCTCATCTGGTGCCAGCGCCCCGGCAACGCGTGGCAGAAGGCATGTACGCCAGAGTCCGGGTCAGCTTGCAGCGCATCGTTGACCACGAAAATCACCCCGGAGGTGCCGAGCGAAATAAACGCATCGCCCGGCGCGACTGCCCCGACGCCCACCGCTGAGGTGGCGTTATCCCCCCCACCGCCCGCCACCACGACCGACGAGCTTAAGCCCCACTCCGTGGCAAGCGCTGCGCGTAGTGTTCCGCTTGATTCACTGCCCTCCACCAGCGCAGGCATCTGGCTGCGGTTGAGATCGGTCATCGCCAGCAGTTCGTCTGACCAGTCACGTTTTGCCACGTCCAGCCACAGGGTGCCGGCAGCATCGGACGGATCGCTCACAAACTCCCCGGTAAGGCGCCAGCGCAGGTAGTCTTTCGGCAGCAGGACTTTGGCGACACGGGTAAAAATCTCCGGCTCGTGGCGGGCCACCCACACCAGCTTGGGCGCGGTAAAGCCCGGCATGATCATGTTGCCGCTGAGGGTCATCATTTGCGGGTGATGCTCACTCAGCCACGCACATTCTGCGGCGCTACGGGTGTCATTCCATAAAATACACGGGCGCAAAACCTGGCTCTCGTTGTCGAGCAGCACCGCGCCGTGCATCTGGCCTGACAGGCCAATCGCCCGTATGGCAGCCCACTGCTGCGGATGTTGCTGACGCAGTTCGGCTACCACACGCCCGCAGGCCTGCCACCAGGCTTGCGGGTCCTGCTCTGCCCAGTGCGGATGCGGGCGCTGCACGGTCAGTGCGGCATGGGCGGAGCCCACAATCGTCCCTTCCGTGTCTATCAGCAGCGCTTTTAATTCAGAGGTTCCAATATCGATGCCGAGATACATAGCGCCCCCTTACACTGCCGCCAGTTGTGATTCGGGCTGCGTCAGCCACTGTTCCAGCTCCGCAACGGTACGGCGCAGCAGCGAGAGGAATTCTGCTGAGTTTGCCAGTTCCGCAAAGAGCGCTTCGTCAGCGGCCCAGACCGCCAGCGGGTCCTCAGCCTTAAAGACGGCACGCACCGCGTCTGGCTGCATCACGCCATCCTGGTAGGTGTAAGGCAGTGAACCGTCGACCCAGCGTTTGAGGAACAGGAAGAAAAGTGCAGGCAGAACGGCGGTGGCAGTCGGCGCTTCACCACGTTTGTAGCACTCGATAAGGGTTGGCGTGACCATACCCGGAATCTTCGACAGACCGTCTGCCGCCACGCGCTGGTTGGTATCTTTAATGTAAGGATTACTGAAGCGGGCAAGCACCACATCGCGGTATTGCGCGAGATCCAGCGGGCTTGGGGTCAGCGACGGGATCACATCCTGGGAGACATACTCCCAGGCCATCTGGCGAATGGCGCGTTGACGCGTGCTGTCGTCGATGTAGCTCAGGCCAATCAGCGTGCCTGCCCAGGCAATGCAACTGTGGGTGGCATTAAGGATACGAATCTTCGCCTCTTCCCACGGCAGTACGGACGCCACCAGCTCAACGCCGACCTTTTCCAGCGCCGGGCGACCATTAATGAAGTCATCTTCAATCACCCACTGAATGAAAGACTCACCCATCACCGGCACCGCATCCTTAATACCCGTTGCCGCCAGTACGCGCTCTGCCACGTCCGGGGTCGGTCGCGGGGTGATGCGATCCACCATGGTGTTCGGCGAGGTGGTTCGGGTTTTCACCCACGTAAACAGTTCGGTTTCGCCTTTCGCCTGCAGGAAGGAGAGAAAGCCGTGGCGGAAACGCTCGCCGTTATGGCGCAGATTATCGCAATTCAGCAGGGTCACCGGTTCGCCATGCGCTGCAATACGCGCTTTAAGGATGCGGGTCAGCGCGCCGTACAGCGTACGAATGCCGCCCTGCAAATCCGCTTTCACATCGGCCTGTTGGATGTCCAGTTCGTGCTCTGGCGTCAGGTAATAACCGCTTTCCGTCACGGTAAACGCAATTACGCGCGTTTGTGCATCTGCCCCTTGTTTCACCAGCGCGCTAATGTCGCTGTCCCAGGGCAGCACCTTACGAATAGAGGTAATGGTTTCGTACTGGCGCTCTGCCTCCGGGGAGACGGTCTCCAGCACGTATTCGCCATTCTGAGCGGCCAGGCTTGCGAGCAACGCATTGGCATCATCACGGATATTCCCCAGCGCAATGCTCCAGCGGTCATCCCCCTGCTCCAGCAATTTGTGCAAATACCACGCCTGATGAGCACGATGAAACGACCCGGCACCAATATGCATCCACACCGCTTTCTTCTCGGACATAATCATCACCTTAATATGAGCATTTGACAGTTTTACGGGCTAATGCCCGTTTGTTGAAGGTATGTTAGTAGCCAGATGCAAGATCGTTCTGCGATGATCCTCACGAAAACAGCATTTGCCCTTAAAAAATACATTTGCCCATTTTTGTTACCCTGCCCATTGCGCGTACAATGTCGGCAGACCTTTTGGGGAACGCGTTGATGAACAAAGAAGAGAAGAAACAGGAACTCGCTGCTCGTGCCGCCTGGATGTACTACGTCGCCGGGCTGACTCAGCAGGACATTGCCGCCGCCCTGGGGCTGTCACGTCAGGTGGCACAGCGGCTTATTTCTGGCGCACGGGAGACGGGGATGGTGACGGTGAACATCAGCCACCCGGTCACGCGCTGCCTGAAGCTGGCGCGGGATCTCCAGGAGAAGTATGCCCTGACCCTATGCCGGGTGGTGCCTTCGTCCGGGCTTGAGGATGAAGCCATTCAACAGATGCTGGCGGTTGAAGGAGCGGAGGTGATGGCGCAGTTTATCGATAAAACCGCGCCTCAGGTGTTTGGCGTCGGCTCCGGCAAAACGCTGCGCGCGGTGATTGACGCCCTGCCCTGGCAGGAACGCCCGCAGCATCAGTGTGTGTCGATGATCGGCGCCATTGCGCGGGATGATTCCGGTACCCGCTACGATGTGCCGCTGAAAATGGCCGAGAAAATGCAGGGTAAATATTACTTCATTCCCGCGCCGCTCTACGCCGACAGTCCGGAAGACAAAACCAGTTGGTGTCAGCACCAGATTTACCAGCGCGTCGCCGCCAGAGCACTGGCGGCAGACGTCACTTTCCTCGGCATTGGCGAAGTGCAACTGGGCTGTCCGCTGAACACGGAAGGCTTTATTACCGATGCGCAGGTACAGGACCTCGAAAAGCAGAATGTGGCGGGAGAAATGCTCGGTCATTTCTTTAATCATGACGGCGTACGGCTTAATTCCGAGCTGGATACGATGCTAACCAGCGTGCCGTTAAGCAGTCATACCGAACGCGCGGTGGTCGGGTTTGCCGGCGGGGAGCGCAAATATCCTGCCATCCGTGCTGCGCTGGTCGGCGGTTGGGTCAATGGGCTGGTCACGGATGAAGACACGGCGCTGAAACTGCTGGAAGCGTAAAGGCTACCGGCAGGCGCCGGTAGCCGACAGATTACTTGAGCGAACCTTTGAGGAACTGCTGCAAACGGGCGCTTTTCGGGTTGCCGAACAGTTCATCCGGCGTCCCCTCTTCCTCAATTTTACCCTGATGCAGAAAGATAACGTGAGAGGAAACGGTGCGGGCAAACCCCATTTCGTGGGTGACAACCACCATCGTTTTCCCCTCTTCCGCAAGCTGCTGCATAATGCGCAGCACTTCCCCCACCAGCTCCGGGTCCAGCGCTGAGGTCGGTTCATCAAACAACAGCACTTCTGGCTCCATCGCCAGCGCACGGGCAATGGAAACACGCTGCTGCTGACCGCCGGAAAGGTGCACCGGGTATTTCACCTGCTGCATCTCATCAATGCCGACTTTCGCCAGATACTTCACCGCACGGTCGCGGGCTTCCTGCTTGCTCAGGCCCAGCACCTGAATCGGCGCTTCCATGACGTTTTCCAGCACCGTCATATGACTCCACAGATTGAAGTGCTGGAAGACCATGGTCAGGCGGGTGCGCAGAGAGCGCAGTTGATGCTTATCCGCCACCTTCAACTGCCCGTCCTTGTCGCGCACCAGGTTGATGGTTTCGCCACTGACCACAAGCGATCCCTCGCTCGGTTTTTCGAGGAAGTTAATGCAGCGCAGGAAAGTACTTTTACCTGAACCGGACGAACCGATGATGCTGATCACATCCCCGGCGTTGGCCTGCAACGACACCCCTTTCAGCACTTCATGTTCGCCGTAGCGTTTATGCAAATCGATAACGTTTAATTTATTGTCAGCCATGATGTTCTCAGTGCGTCGAAGAGGGTTTGATATGCTGCAACCAGCGCTTTTCCGCCTTGCGGAACAAGCTAATCAGCACATAAGAGATAATCAAATACAGCACCGCGGCAAGACCAAACGCCGTAAATGGCTGATAGGTGGCGGAGTTAATATCGCGAGCGATTTTCAGCAGGTCCGGCACCGTGGCCGTAAAGGCCAGCGCCGTAGAGTGCAGCATCAGGATCACTTCGTTGCTGTAGGCAGGCAGTGCAATACGCAGCGCCGAGGGCAAAATAATGCAGCGGTACAGCTTCACCGAGGAGAAACCGTAAGCCCGCGCCGCCTCGATCTCTCCTGCCGGTACGGAACGAATCGCCCCGGCGAAGATCTCGGTGGTGTAAGCACAGGTGTTGAGCGTCAACGCCAGCACCGTACAGTTCAGGCCGCTACGGAAAAACGCGTTCAGCAGCTCCGTCCCCTTTACGATTTCCAGGGTATACATGCCGGAATAGAACACCAACAACTGAACGTAGAGCGGCGTACCGCGAAAAATGTAGGTAAACAGCCAGATGGGGAATTGAATGTATTTATTACTGGAAACACGTCCGATCGCCAGAAACAGCGCCAGGATGCCGCCCATCACCACGGAGGAGATAAGCAGCCACAGGGTGATGGCGACACCAGTGAAGCGGTAGCCGTCCGTCCACAACAGCGATTTCCAGTACTCCTGAATAATCTCGATCACAGGTCAGCCCTCTTCACACCTACGGAGTAGCGACGTTCGAGAAGAAGCAGTACGCCATTGGAGACGGTGGTAAACACCAGATAAATCAGCCCGCACACGATGGCGAAATAGAACGGCTCCCAGGTACTTTTCCCGGCAAGCTGCGTCGCTTTCACCACATCTTCAAGGCCTAACAAAGAGACCAGCGCCGTGGCTTTGAGAATGACCTGCCAGTTGTTGCCAATGCCCGGCAGCGCAAAACGCATCATGGCCGGAAAAAGGATGCGACGGAAGGTTTGACCATGGGTGAACCCGAAGGCGGTCGCGGCTTCAATATGCCCTTTTGGCACAGCCATAAACGCACCACGGAAGGTTTCGGTAAAATAGGCGCCATAAATAAAACCGAGCGTAATAATACCTGCGACCATAGGATCGATATCAATCTGATCCATGCCCGCCGCGTCGGTCAGCGAGTTCAGGGCAATTTGTAATCCATAAAAGATCAGCAGCATCAGCACCAGATCGGGCACGCCGCGAATGAGTGTGGTATAGCCTTCAAAGATCAACGCCAGTGGGCGATTCTTCGAAAGCTTGGCTCCCGCACCCGCCAGGCCAATCAGCACCGCCAGTACCACGGAGCTGATGGCCAGCTCCAGGGTGACAATGGCACCGTGGAATATAACTTGAGAAAACCCGTACAGCATGCAGCTTGCCCTGTCGTGTAGTCATGTTTGCCGTGTCTCTTCCCCTCCCGTCACATCACGGGAGGGGCCGCACGTTAAACACGCGTGGAATTAACCACCATAAACATCAAAATCAAAATACTTTTTCGCCAGCTTTTCGTAGGTACCATCGGCACGCATTTCAGCAAACGCCTTATTCAGCGCTTCACGCAGCTCATTGTCTTCCTTACGCACGCCCATACCGGTGCCGACGCCAAACAGCTGCTCATCTTTTACCGATGGCCCGCCAAATTTGTAGTCTTTACCAACCGGGGTTTTCAGGAAGCCTTCGCTGGCAGCCACTTCATCCTGGAATGCCGCATCAATACGCCCTGCGGTCAGGTCAGAATAGATATTGTCCTGGCCCTGGTAAGAGACGATTTCGATGCCTTTTGGCGCCCAGTGTACGTTGCCGTAAGTTTCCTGCGTCGTGCCTTGCAGCACACCCACACGCTTACCTTTCAGCTTATCGAGATCGGGCTGAATATCGGAATTTTTGGCCACCACCAGGCGAGAATCCGCCGCGTACAGTTTGTCGGTGAACGAAATTTCCTGCTGGCGTTTTTCGGTAATTGAAAGAGATGACATGATGGCGTCAATTTTCTTCGCTTTAAGCGAAGGGATCAGCGCATCCAGAGGGTTCTCAATGAACACACACTGGGTTTTAATGCGTTGGCACAGCTCTTTTGCCAGATCGATGTCAAAACCGACCAATTCCCCTTGTGAATTCTTCGATTCGAAGGGGGCATACGTCGGATCGGTACCGATGCGAATTTTTTGTGGAATAGCAGCGAATGCGCTGGAAGCGCTGGAGATAGCGAGCACCAGAGAGAGTGATAACACCAATTTTTTCATAAATATCCTCAACTGACTGTCTTTCCTAAGGGATTTATTAGAAGAATACGGTGTCGCTATCGTGCCATCATATGGCACGGCAAGGCAAAGCATTCTGCCTGCCAGACGGCTTTTTTTGCATCAAGAGTGCTTAATTATGCAGTAATGCGCCAAATCGGTGCAACTCATGCACCATCGTGAAACATCACCTGATTAAATGCACCATTCTGGCTGACCAAAATGGCGCATCATTTTTCTGCCAAACGGATTTATCAGTCGCCGTAGACGTTAAAGTCGAAGTACTTTTTCGCGAGCTTATCGTAGGTGCCGTCTTTGCGCAGTTCATCAAAGGCTTTATCGAAAGCGGCTTTAAGTTCGGTATCGTCTTTACGCAGACCAATCCCGGTACCGTCACCAAAGTATTTTTTGTCTTTCACCGAGGCACCGGCAAAGGCAAACTCTTTACCCGCAGGCTGTTTCAGGAAGCCTTCGCTGGCAGCCACTTCATCCTGCAAGGCGGCATCCAGACGACCTGCCGCCAGATCTGAATAGATCAAATCCTGGTTCTGGTACGCCACCACATCAATGCCTTTACTGCGCCAGTTATCGTTCGCATAACCTTCCTGGGTAGAGCCCTGCAGAACGCCTACGTGCTTACCCTTCAGCGAGTCGAGCGTAGGCTGAATGGTTGAGCCTTTGGCGGCAATCAGGCGAGAGTCAGCGGCGTACAATTTTTCAGAGAAGGCGATTTCTTGCTGACGCTTCTCGGTAATGGAAAGCGAAGAGATGATAGCGTCGATTTTCTTCGCTTTCAGGGAGGGGATTAACGCGTCAAAATCGCTGCCTACCCAGGTGCATTTCACCTTGATACGGCTACACATCTCGTTACCGAGGTCGATATCAAAACCGACGAAATCCCCTTTCGAATCTTTTGAAGAGAATGGCGCATAGGTCGCATCTGTACCAATACGGACCGTCTGGGGAAGTGCTGCGTAAACGCTGGATACCGCGGACAAACCCAGCAGTAAAGACAGAGCAATAACCGTCTTCTTCATACATAACCCTCAAGTGTTCTGATTTTATTATCGTGTGTTGTGTTGTGTTGTGTTGCTGACGGATACCTTGCACGTCTTATGCCAGTTTCGCCCTGAGGAAAAACATCAGCGTTAAATTTGTTAATGAAACGTTGCAAAGTCATCTTAATGGTGAAAGATAGCAGGTCAACGGAACGAACCGGAGTGTTAGCAGGCTAAAAAAGGGATTAAATGTTGAGGATATGATCGCGCTTACAAAAATGCCCTAAAAAAGGGCATGTAACGAGACGACGCACTATTTGGTGGCATTGCCACCTTGCCAGCGGGTAAACAATGCCTCTGGCAACTCGATATCAAACTGATCCAGCACCCGGTTGACGGTCTGATTGATCACATCATCCAGGCTCTCGGGATTGTGATAAAACGCCGGCACCGGCGGCATGATTACCGCCCCAAGCTCTGCCGCCTGGGTCATCAGACGCAAATGCCCCAAATGTAACGGTGTTTCGCGCACGCAGAGCACTAAGGGACGCCGTTCTTTGAGCACCACATCCGCCGCACGGGTGAGCAGACTATCGGTGTAGCTGTTGACGATGCCGGACAGAGTTTTGATCGAGCAGGGCAAAATCACCATGCCGGTGGTTTTAAACGAGCCGGAAGAGATGCTGGCTGCGATGTCACGCACGTCGTGCACCACATCGGCGAGCGCCTGCACGTCGCGTAGCGCAAACGCGGTTTCAAGGGAGAGGGTCTGCCGGGCGGCTGGGCTCATCACCAGATGGGTTTCTACCCCGGCCACGTCACGTAATACCTGCAACATGCGCACGCCGTAAATGGCGCCGCTGGCACCGGAGATCCCCACAATGAGTCGTTTCATAACTGTCGCCTTTATTCACACTGAGGCAGACTTTGCCGGAATCTGGCGGGAGTTGCAACTGATGAGCGCCCTCTCCTGTTGAAGAGGGCGCAGGCAGAAGAGATTACCCTTCGTTATGCATCTCTAAGCTTTCCACTTCGTTCTGAAGCTGCACGGCTTTGGCATCATCATTACGCAGGGAATCGAGATAATCGAGGTACTGCTGGTTCACGTCTTTGGTCACGTACACGCCGTTGAACACCGAGCATTCAAACTGCTGAATATCCGGGTTCTCCGCGCGTACCGCTTCAATCAGATCGTTGAGGTCCTGGAAGATCAGCGCATCGGCACCGATAATCTGGCGGATCTCATCCACTTCACGGCCGTGAGCAATCAGCTCGTTGGCGGTCGGCATGTCGATGCCGTAGACGTTCGGGAAGCGAATTTCCGGGGCGGCAGAGGCCAGGTACACTTTCTTCGCACCGGCTTCACGGGCCATCTCGATAATCTGCTCAGACGTGGTACCACGCACGATGGAGTCATCCACCAGCAGGACGTTCTTACCGCGGAACTCAGCGCGGTTGGCGTTGAGCTTACGGCGCACGGATTTACGGCGAAGCTGCTGACCCGGCATGATAAAGGTGCGGCCAACGTAGCGGTTTTTCACAAAGCCCTGGCGATAAGGTTTACCCAGGATGCGGGCCATTTCCAGTGCGATGTCGCAAGAGGTCTCTGGGATCGGGATGACCACGTCGATATCCAGATCCTCCCATTCACGGGCAATTTTCTCGCCGAGCTTGGTGCCCATATTGACACGCGCGCTGTAGACGGAAATTTTGTCTATGAAAGAGTCCGGGCGTGCAAAATAGACGTACTCGAACAGGCACGGGTTGGAGACCGGGTTATCCGCACACTGGCGGGTAAAGAGCTGCCCTTTTTCAGTGACGTATACGGCTTCGCCAGGGGCGACATCACGCAGGAACTCAAAGCCCAGCGTATCCAGTGCCACACTTTCTGACGCCATCATATATTCGGTGCGGCCATCACCCAGGTCACGCTTGCCCAATACCAGCGGGCGAATGCCGTTCGGGTCGCGGAAGCCGACCATGCCATGACCGATGATCATTGCGATGCAGGCATACGCGCCGCGAATCTGGCGATTGGTTGCCGCAATAGCCGCGAAGACGTTGTCTGCTTCCAGCGGGTAATGGCGGAAGTTGTCCAGCTCACTGGCGAAAATATTGAGCAGGATTTCAGAATCAGAGGTGGTGTTGATGTGGCGGCGCTTTTCTTCAAACAGTTTGGTGCGCAGCTCATGAGCATTCGTCAGGTTGCCGTTGTGGGCAAGTGTGATGCCGTAAGGGGAGTTAACGTAAAAAGGCTGGGCCTCAGACGCACTTGAACTCCCTGCGGTCGGATAACGCACATGACCGATACCCATGTTTCCCTGCAGACGCTGCATATGGCGGGCTTCAAATACATCGTTAACCATGCCATTTGCTTTACGCAGACGGAAACAATTATTCGCATCAATAGTAATGATGCCAGCGGCATCCTGGCCACGGTGCTGAAGCACCGATAACGCGTCATAAATCGACTGGTTGACCGGCATGAAACCGGCGATACCGACAATACCGCACATACGTCATTTCCTCGTTAAGCCACATCTCAGGGTTTATATCCTGGGCAAGAAACTCGACGAACTTTGCAGATAGTCAAAGAACCATCTGATGATGAAACTGAACTGCGGGATAAACTGCGACTTCTGCCAGTCGTCACTTTTCGACAGGCCCGTAAAGGTATCAAGGAAGAACAGAATGGCAGCGACGATCAGCACGCCACGTAGCGCACCAAAACAGATCCCCAACACCCTGTCTGTGCCTGACAGGCCGGTTTTTTCCACAAGTTGACCAATGACGAAGTTAACAATAGCGCCAACGATCAATGTCGCAATGAACAACGCCGCAATGGCGATTCCGTTGCGAACCAGTTCATCTTCAAAGCCCGTGAACCAGACTGACAGGTAAGTGTAGTAATGACTGGCAACAAAGAAAGCACAACCCCAAGTCACCAGCGATAACGCTTCACGAACAAAGCCACGGATAAGGCTAACCAGACAGGAAAAACCAATCACCGCGATGATGGCGTAATCAATCCAGACCATATGTGTCCCACGATTAAACGCCCTGTCGTCCAGTTCGGGGCGAATTCTAACAGAAAAAGAAAACGTTTGCGTAGGGATTTCCTTCCCGCGCGTAAATAAAAATGGCGTTGAAAAAATCTTCAACGCCATCGAATCTTTAGCCTCTTCGGGCGTGTTTTTAAATTCGTATTTACCCCCTCACCCCGGCCTTTCCCTCAAGGGAGAGGGGGCAAACCATCCCCTCGCCGCTGTGGGGAGAGGGTTAGGGTGAGGGGGAAAACTGCGCATTAATTCGCGCTGTAATTCATTACCACGCCGTTGAGGCCTGAGATTTGCTTTAACTCGCCCAGCGAACCTTTGAGTTTCTCTTTCGAGGCATCCGGCCCTACCAGAATGCGGGTTATTTTACCCGGGACAGGCGTGGTCGGCGAGGTATAAACGCGATAACCCGCACCGCGCAATTTGCCGACAATTTCCGTAACTTTATCAGCGTTCTTAAGCGCCCCCAACTGCACCACCCAGGCTTTGCCGGTCGGCGCAGGCTTCTCAGCAGGTTGTTCAGCAGGCTGTGTGGTTGCTACTTGCTCAACCGGTTTTGGCGGTTGGGGCTTCGGCTGAGGTTTGTCTGCGGCTTTAGGCTGCTCGGTGCGCGCTGGTGTCGTGATATCCGGATTGGTTGTGCCACTGAGAGCCTGACGGGAAGCATCCAGCGATGGCGCTTCGGCATTGCCCGCCCGCACCTCTTCTGCCGCACCTTCAGGCGGCTGCGCAGGCAGCGCCTGTGTCGCGGCGGGCATCATATCCGGTTCATCGCGATCGCCAGGTTTAGGAACCAGCGGGATCGCGGCGAACTCATCCTGATAATGTTTTTTCTGCCCGTCCAGCAGCCCTGGAAGAATAATTACCCCCAGCGCAACCAGCACAATGGTGCCCATTAAACGGTTCTGAAACTTACTTGCCACCGGTTCTCCCCGCGTCCATCGCTTCCATGACATGCGCCACCGTGTGGAATGAACCACACACCAGCACGGTATCTACGGCTGTCGCCTCTGCCATCGCCGCATGCCAGGCGGCAGCCACATCCTGGTACTCTTTGCCCGCAGGCAGATGCGCAATCAACTGCTGCGCGGTTGCGCCACGCGGCCCTTCCAGAGGGGCACAATACCAGCTATCGACCACCGGCTCCAGACAGGCAAGCGTCCCGGCGATGTCTTTATCATGCAGCATACCGATGACCGCCAGCACGCGCCCTTTTTTAGGTTCTGCACGTAAGCGCCCGGCAAGGTACGTCGCGGCATGAGGATTATGGGCCACATCCAGAATAAGACGCGGGTTTTCAGCCACAATCTGGAAGCGCCCTGGCAAAATTGCGCTGGCGATACCGTCACGAATGGCCTGTTCGCTCACGGCTAACCCACTGGCACGAAGGGCGGCCAGCGCCGTCGCGGCATTCGGTTGCGGAACCTGAGGCAGCGGCAGTCCGGTTAATTCGCCTTGCGCGTCCCTGAAGCACCAGCTATCGCCCTGCACCTCATACTGCCAGTCAACGCCACGACGCCTGAGCTGCGCCCCCTTCTCGTTCGCCACCTCGGCGATGGTGTGCGGCATCTCACTTTCACCGACCACCGCAGGTTTGCCGCTGCGGAACACGCCCGCTTTTTCACGGCCGATACTTTCGCGGTCCGGCCCCAGCCAGTCGGTGTGATCAAGGGCAATGCTGGTGATGACCGCCACGTTTGCATCCACCAGATTGGTGGCATCAAGACGCCCGCCGAGGCCCACTTCGAGTATCACTACATCCACCCCGGCCTGTTTAAACAGCCACAGCGCGGATAACGTGCCGTATTCAAAATAGGTTAACGATGTTTCACCGCGTACCGCTTCGATTTCAGCAAAGGCGCGGGTGTGCTCGCTTTCCGGCAGCTCCGCATTTTGAATGCGCACGCGCTCGGTGTAGCGCACCAGATGGGGAGAGCTGTAAACCCCAACGCTAAAGCCCGCTGCGAGAAGCACTGACTCGAGGGTGCGACAGGTAGTGCCTTTGCCGTTAGTTCCTGCAACGGTGAAGACAAAGGGTGCCGGGCGCAACACATCAAGACGCGCTGCAACCTGACTGACGCGCTCAAGGCCCAGATCGATGGTTTTACTGTGCAGGTTTTCCAGATAAGAAAGCCACGCGGCCAGGGGCGACGTGGCTTGCAAATTGCGTTTAATTTCCATGATGCCCGTAGGTTTTCGACGATGTAAAAGCAAAAGGGCAGCGCCGCGATGGCACTGCCCTTCGGTATTATCAGGCTTCGGCTTCCTGATCCGGCACCGGCGGCACCACCACGCTTTCACGCGGCGCATCCGGGTCAGGTGCTGGCTGATTGGTCAGCTTCGCCAGCACGCTTGCCAGCTTGAAGCGCATCTCTGCACGGCGAACGATCATATCGATCGCGCCCTTCTCAATCAGGAACTCGCTGCGCTGGAAACCTGCCGGCAGCTTCTCACGCACGGTCTGTTCGATAACGCGCGGACCGGCAAAGCCAATCAATGCTTTCGGCTCGGCGATGTTGAGGTCACCCAGCATCGCAAAGCTTGCAGAAACACCGCCCATGGTCGGGTCGGTCAGCACGGAGATGTACGGCAGACCGCGCTCCTGCATTTTCGCCAGCGCCGCAGAGGTTTTCGCCATCTGCATCAGCGACATCAGCGCTTCCTGCATACGTGCGCCACCGGAAGCGGAGAAACAGATCAGCGGGCAGTTATCTTCCAGCGCCTGTTCAACAGCACGGACAAAACGCGCGCCGACAACAGACCCCATGGAACCGCCCATAAAGGCGAATTCAAACGCAGCAGCAACGACCGGCATGCCATGCAGCGTACCTTTCATTACCACCAGCGCATCTTTCTCGCCGGTCTCTTTCTGCGCGCTCGCCAGTCGGTCTTTGTATTTTTTGGAGTCACGGAACTTAAGCACATCTTTCGGCTCCAGTTCGCTACCCAGTTCCACCATTGAACCTTCGTCCATCAAGCTATGCAGGCGATTACGCGCTGTCATACGCATGTGGTGGTCACACTTCGGGCAGACCTCAAGGTTACGCTCCAGCTCGGCACGGTAAAGTACCTGACCGCAGCTGTCGCATTTCGTCCACACACCTTCAGGGATGCTTGCCTTGCGGGTGGGGGTAATATTGCTTTTGATTCGTTCAATCCAGCTCATTGATAACCTTTATGCATGAACCTGGTAGCCCATAAATGGGGCACATTAAAACATAACAGTTCGAAACTTGGGATAAAAAAGTGGTCGAACCGCCGATGAGTTCTTATTTTGACTGTCTTGCCGCAGCCCGGCGGTGACGAATCACCTCAATCACACCAGGAAGTATAGACACCACGATAATGGCGACAATCAGCAACTTAAGATTTTCCTGCACCACGGGCAGTGTACCAAAGAAGTAGCCGGCGTAAGTAAACAGCAGCACCCATAAGAACGCACCTACGACATTAAACAGGGCGAAGTGGCGGTAGGACATGTGCCCCATACCCGCAACGAAAGGCGCAAATGTACGCACGATCGGCACAAAACGCGCCAGAATAATCGTCTTGCCACCGTGTCTTTCATAAAACTGATGCGTTTTATCCAGGTAAGCGCGACGGAAAATTTTCGAATCAGGATTGCTGAAGAGCTTATCGCCAAACAGCCGACCAATCGTGTAATTGACCGCATCACCGACAATGGCCGCGACCAGCATCAGTAACACCATGACATGGACATTGAGATCGTTGGTTTCCAGCGAGGCCAGCGCCCCCGCCACAAACAGCAGTGAATCACCCGGTAAGAACGGCGTCACCACCAGACCTGTTTCGCAAAACAGGATCAAAAACAGGATCGCATAAACCCACATGCCATACTGCGCCACCAGTTCCGCCAGGTGCACATCGATATGCAGGATGAAATCAATCAGAAAGCGTATTACGTCCATATTGCTAATGCCTTGTTTGTTTGCGACTAGTCCGCGAGGAACAACGGACCCATTGGCAGCGCAGGCAGCTCGAAGCGCGATGGATAATCCACGGCGACGAGATACAACCCTTCTGCTTTTGCCGTTGCGGCCGCCAGCGTTCTGTCCTTAGCTGCCAGTAGCTCTGCTATCCAACTCTCCGGCTGGTTACCGGCGCCGACTTCCAGCAGGCTACCGACGATATTCCTGACCATATGGTGTACAAAGGCGTTCGCTTTAATGTCGACCACAACGTACGCGCCAAAACGTTGCACCTGGATGTGCATCATAAAGCGCCACGGCGTGCGCGACTGGCACTGCACTGCACGAAACGAGGTGAAATCATTTTCACCGAGTAAACACTGCGCCGCACGCTGCATGCGTTCTGCGTCCAGCGGCAGATGGTAGTGCGTCACCCCCTGGCCCAGAACTGCCGGGCGCAGACGATGATTGTAGATGACGTAGCGGTAACGGCGCGCGGTGGCGCTGAAACGGGCGTGAAAATCGTCCGGGACATGTTTCACCCAACGCACCGCAATGTCTCCAGGTAAATTCGCATTTACACCTAATGTCCAGGCGGCATCTTTGCGCACTGCGGTGGTTTCGAAATGCACGACCTGCCCTGTTGCATGCACTCCGGCGTCGGTCCGCCCGGCGCAAAACACGCCGATGGGCTCATTTGCCACCTGAGAAAGCGCTTTTTCCAGCTTTTCCTGAACGCTGCGCACCTCTTGCTGACGCTGCCAGCCATAGTACTTACTGCCGTCGTATTCGATGCCCAATGCGATTTTCAGCAGCGGCTTTTCCACAACGTCGGACATCAGTACAGGTACTCCTGAATCAGTTTTTCGGCGATCTTGACCGACATCAGCGCGCCGCCAAAGCGCACGTTATCCGCCACTGACCAGAACTGGATCTGTTCCGGCATACCGTAATCGTTGCGCACGCAGCCCACGGACAGATGCGCACTGCCAGAGGCGTCAGCGACCTGAGTCGGGAAGTCCTGCTCTTCAGAGAGGGCAATGTCTTCACCACGACCAAAGGCATCACGGGCCTCTTCTGCGGCCAGCGGGCGCATCGCCTCAAAGCTCACCATCTGCGCATGACCATAGAATACCGGCGCACGCACGCTATTGGCGGAAATCATCAGCCCTTCGTCTTGCAGAATTTTGCGAACCTGATCGACCAGGCGACGCTCTACCGGCACCACACCTTCGCGGTCTGGCAGCATTGGCAGCATGTTAAAGGCCAACTGGCGACCAAAGAAATCGTCTTCATCAATAGGGATGCCGTTGAGCAGTTTGGCGCTTTGCCCGGCCAGTGCGTCGACCGCCTGTTTACCTTGCCCGGAGACAGAAAGCAGGTTGGTCACCGAAATGCGTGACAGACCGCCATCATCAATTAAAGGCTTCAGGGCCGTGAGCAACTGGCTCGTCAGGGCATCCGGCACGGCAATGATGTTGCGATTACGGTAATCGCTCAGTACGAACGGGTTTACGTCCGGCACCACCAGCGGAACGTCCGGCTCCAGCGCAAACAGGCCGCTGGCATCAATGACCAGGCACCCGGCGTTCGTGGCTTCATCAATATAATCCGCAGAAGCCTGCGCGCCCGCGACAAAAAACGCCAGCTGCACCTGCGTCCAGTCAAACTGGGCAGCATCTTCAACACGCACGGTTTTTCCGTTGTAACGCAGGGATTCGCCCGCGCTTTCATTACGCGCCAGCGCGTGCAGCTCACCGACCGGGAACTCACGAGCAGACAGCGTTTCAAGTAAGGCTTCGCCTACGGCACCGGTGGCGCCCAGGACGGCAATATTCCAGCCTTCAGACATGGTGATTTACTCCAGAAAAAAACGTGCCCGCCAGATTATCCGGCAGGCAGCATTAAGAAGACATTAGCGGGTTTGTTGATGAACCGCGTTGAAACCCAGCTTTTGCAGAAGTTCGGCGCCATGAGCATCGTCACACTGTACATACAGCGATGACCACTCCCGACGCTCAAGATAATGTTTACGCAGCTTATCGAACTCACCCGGTACGCCAGCCACTTTTCGCAGCAGCGCATCGTCGCGGCGCACATCATACACCAAATGAATGAGTCTTTTCAGGACAGACTGATCGAGCGGGCCGTGCAGCGTAATGCGACCAAACTCCGGCGCAGGCAACAGGGTGGACAGGGCAACCTGCTGACGCTGTCCGATAAACTCACTGAATGCCTCGAACACCTGAGTGGTGCCACGCGCCTTGCCTTCCAGGGTGTAACCCGCGATGTGCGCGGTACCGATGTCCACTTTTTCAAGCAAGGCCACGTTGAGATCCGGCTCCGGCTCCCAGACATCCAGCACCACGCTCAGCGGCTGACCGGCTTCCAGGCAACGCAGCAGCGCGTCGTTATCGACCACCGGGCCGCGACAGGCATTGATCAGGATCGCGCCCGGTTTCAGGCGCTGAATCAGAGCTTCATCGGCCAGATGCAAGCTCTTATAGGGCCCCTCTTTAAACAGCGGCGTATGGAACGTAAGCACATCGGCCTCGCGCACCAGTTCGTCCAGCGTGCAAAAGTCGCCCTCATCTCCCCGATCGGCGCGCGGTGGATCGCAAAGCAGTGTGCGCACGCCCCAGGCTTCCAGCCGTGCCTGCAAACGACTGCCGACGTTGCCCACGCCGACAATACCCACGGTACGGTTACGCAACGCGAAGCCATCACGCTCGGCCAGCATCAGCAGCGAGGAGAAGACATACTCCACCACCGCAATGGCATTACAGCCGGGGGCGGCTGAAAACCCGATCCCCGCCTGCGCAAGCCAGGCCTCATCCACATGATCGGTGCCGGCCGTTGCCGTACCGACAAATTTGATTGCCGTATCCTTGAGCAGCGCTTCGTTGACTTTGGTGACCGAACGCACCATCAGCGCATCGGCATCCGCCAGTTCAGCAACCGGAACAGGACGCCCAGGCACGGCCTTGACCTCTCCCAAACGGCGGAACAAATCGCTGGCATAAGGCATATTTTCATCAACAAGGATTTTCACGTTACAGGACCTGTTTGAGTACGGGAATTCAGCCATCAAGTGTGCCATAATCTCGCCGCCAGGCATACCCGCATTGCCGCGTCACGACTCGCGAGACCCAGAGGATTTTCATGATGCAACCCATACAGGGAGCGCCAGCGCGCCCTCCCGGGCAAGACCCGACGCCGACCACCAGCGTGGCTGGCGAGCAGCCGCTCTCCACCCTTCAACGTACCGTGCTGGAGCGTTTGATTACGCGCCTGGTGGCACTGACGCAGCAGCAAAGCGCAGAGGTCTGGGCTGGCGTGAAACACGATTTAGGTCTGAAAAATGACGCGCCGTTGCAGTCACGTCATTTTCCGGCGGCAGAACAAAACCTTAATCAGCGTCTGGACACGGCTACGCAAAACCACACCACCCGTCAGGTGGTGTCTCAGCTGACCGAACTGTTAGGCCAGGGGAATAACCGCCAGGCCGTGAGTGATTTTATTCGTCAGGAGTTTGGCCAGACCGCGCTGAGTCAGCTAACACCGCAGCAGCTCAAAACCGTGCTGACGCTGTTACAGAACAACCAGATCGCGATCCCTCAGCCACAGCAGCGCCCGGCAACGGATCGCCCTCTCCTGCCGGTGGAGCACAATTCGCTCAACCAGGCGGTCACGAAGCTGGCGGCAGCAACCGGGGAATCCGGGAAACTTATCTGGCAGTCGATGCTGGAACTGTCTGGTGTGAAAAGCGGTGAACTTATCCCGGCGAAGCACTTTGCGCCACTGATGACCTGGCTGCAGGCGCGCCAGACGTTGAGCCTGCACACCGCCCCCACGCTCCATACGGTGCAGGCGGCGCTGAAGCAACCGCTGGATGATACCGAATGGCAAAATATGAATGATTATGCCCGCCAGAACTGGCAGGTGACGCCGCAGACGGTGCTGACCACCGCTCAGGTCCAGGACATTCTGAATCAGGTCTTCCTGCGTCGTGCTGAGCGCTCGCAGGGTGCGCCTGAAGCACGCAATATTCAGCCTATCTATAGTCCCCTGTTCGCACCGATTGTGGAGAGCGTCAAACACCTCTCCGCGCGCCCCGGCCTGCTGTTGGTTGCCCTGCTGGTCGCTTTCGCGATTTTCTGGTTAGTCCTCTAAAAAAAATCCCCTCCGCAGGGAGGGGATGCTTGTTTACAGGTCGCTGCCGTTATTCCTGATGGTCTCTTTGTACCAGTCGAAGGATTTTTTACGGCTACGCTCAAGCGTACCATTACCTTCGTTATCTTTGTCCACGTAGATAAAACCGTAGCGTTTTTTCATCTCCCCGGTGCCCGCTGACACCAGATCGATACAGCCCCACGGGGTGTACCCCATCAACTCCACGCCATCTTCCACCACCGCTTTTTTCATTTCGCGCAGGTGGTTTTGCATGTATTCGATGCGGTACTGATCGTTTACAGAACCGTCGCTCTCTTTCTGATCGATGGCGCCAAAGCCGTTTTCAACAATAAATAGCGGCAACTGATACAGGTCGTAGAAGTAATTCAGTGAGTAACGCAGGCCAACCGGGTCAATTTGCCAGCCCCAGTCAGAGGCTTTCACATAGGGGTTTTTCACCAGACTTTTCGTTTCGTCGTAATCCAGCTGCGGGTTATCTGCCGTGGCTTTGGTGGCAAACGACATGTAATAGCTGAAGCCGATATAATCCACACATCCACGTTTCAGGATTTGCAGATCCTCAGCGGTGATGTCGAGCTCAAAGCCTTTACGCTCGAAATAATTGAGGATGTGGCGCGGGTAATAACCGCGAACATGCACGTCGGTAAACCAGTAACGGCGGTGCATTGCAGCGACGGACATCATCATGTCATCCGGGTCGCAGGTGAGCGGGTAAATCGGGCACATGGCAATCATGCAGCCAATCTGGAAGTCAGGGTTAATTGCATGGCCCGCCTCCACCGCCAGAGCACTAGCCACCAGCTCATAGTGAGCGGCCTGATACATTACCGGCTCACGATTCTCGCCCTCTTTGTATTTCAGACCCGAGTTGGTAAAGGGGGCGAAATCTTCATGATAGTTCGCCTGGTTGTTAATTTCATTAAACGTCATCCAGTACTTCACTTTGCTTTTATAACGCGTAAACACCGCGTTAGCGAAGCGGACAAAGAATTCAATCAGTTTACGGTTACGCCAGCCGCCGTATTCCGTGACCAGGTGGTAAGGCATTTCAAAATGCGAGAGGGTAATAACGGGTTCAATATTATATTTCAGGCATTCATCAAAGAGATCGTCATAGAATTGCAAACCGGCTTCATTGGGTTCCAGCTCATCGCCTTTCGGGAAAATACGCGTCCAGGCAATCGACGTGCGAAAACATTTAAACCCCATTTCAGCAAAAAGTTTAATATCTTCTGGATAGCGATGGTAGAAATCAATCGCTTCGTGATTTGGGTAATTTTTTCCTGGAATGACGCCGTCCGTGATTTCGCGTGGCACGCCGTGCGCGCCTGCGGTCATGACATCGGCAACGCTGACGCCTTTCCCACCCTCTTTCCAGCCACCTTCAAGTTGATGTGCCGCTACCGCGCCGCCCCACAGAAAATCCGCTTTAAATCCTGCCATGCTTCTCTCCTTTCTCTCAATAGTGGTATCTGAATAAGACTGTAAATATCGAGTATTCCTGACTATAACAGCCAAAAAATAGAATAGGAATGATGCAAAAAATTATATCGCTGGAATATGTTACATCAATAAAACGTGATGTTTTTTCTGTGTGCCAGCGCGTATTTTTTAAAATAGATTGAATTTAAATAATCTAAAAGGAGGAAATAATATAGCCCCCACTGATGGAGGGCATATTTACCCTTATTTGCGAAAGGCGATTAACGTCAGAATAATCCCGACGATAGCGCAAGCCGCCGCGGCCAGAAAGACCGACGAATAACCCAGCGCGGTGGCGAGCAAGCCCGTCAAGGGCCCACTTACCCCATAGGCAATATCCTGAAAGGCGGCGTAGCCGCCGAGTGCCGTACCGCGAACCTGCGGCGGTACGCGTTTCACCACTTCGACGCCCAGCGCCGGAAAAATAAGCGAACAACCACATCCGGTAAGCGCCGCTCCCACCAGCGCGATACGGGCATCCGGCGCCTGCCAGAGCAGGAGAAGCCCGGCGGTCTCAATAAATAATGAAACAACGGCAACCCGTACGCCGCCAAAACGATCCGGCATCCAGCCGAAAAGCAGGCGCATCAGTACGAAAGCCCCACCAAACGCCGTCAGCGTAAAGCCCGCCATCGACCAGCCTTTGCTGGCAAAATAGAGCGATACAAAGGTGCCGATGACCGCAAAGCCGACGCCCTGCAACGCCAGCCCCAGACCCGGTTGCCAGATAAGCCCTACTACGCTCCAGAGCGACGGACGCTTACCAGGATGCGGCGGCGTTTTCACAACGCCGGCATTAAAGGCCAGTGCGATCAACGGCAACACCATCGTGATGAGTGCGAGAGTGGCAAAGCCAAACCGACTATGGATGAGCAGGCCAAGCGGCGCACCTGCTGCCAGCGCCCCGTAGATGGCCATCCCGTTCCAGGACATCACTTTGCCGGAGCGGGTCGGGCCCACAAGACCCATTCCCCAGGTCAGCGTCCCCGTCAGAAGCTGGCTTTCGCCAAAACCGAGTATCAGACGACCTGCGATCAATAAGCCGAACTTCGCCATGGGATCGACGGGCAACAACGCCGCCAGTAACCAGGCGCCCCCTGCCAGCGCACAGGCAAACATCCCCTGAAGCGTGGAACGTTTTGCGCCGTGCTGATCCGCCAGTCGTCCGGCATAGCCACGGGTTAACACGGTCGCCAGGAACTGAATCCCCACCGCCACCCCGACCAGGGTGTTGCTGTAGCCCAGCTCACTGTGGACAAAAAGCGGGATGACCGGTAAAGGGAGGCCCACGGTCATGTAGGTCAGGAAGACCGCGCAGGCGAGACGAAACAACGAGACGTTGGGTGAAGATGAAACAGAATGAGTGTCAACAGACATGCATTACTCCATAACGCAGAGTAAGGCGGGGAAAAGGCCACGCCCCCTCTACCTGAGGTTCAGGATTAAGGTGCGTTGGATAACGTTAAACGCTTACGCATTATCAGCGGGTGATGCAGAAAGTGATAATGTTGGACAAGGAGTTTGCCTGTCACAACGGCGGCATGTCAATGGCAAAAATGCGGCATAAAAAAGGGAGCCAGACGGCTCCCTTCTCGTTTAATCAATCAGTTACTAAAGCTTGCGCATAACCAGCGTGGCGTTGGTACCGCCAAAACCGAAGCTGTTGGACATCACGGTCGTCAGCTGACGCTCGGTGGTCTCGGTCACGATGTTCAGACCGGCAGCCTGTTCGTCCAGCTCTTCAATGTTGATGCTCGGGGCGATAAAACCGTGTTCCAGCATCAGCAGAGAGTAGATGGCTTCCTGAACGCCAGCCGCACCCAGGGAGTGACCGGTCATCGCTTTGGTCGCAGAGATAGCCGGGCTGTTGTCACCGAATACTTCGCGAATCGCACCCAGCTCTTTCACGTCGCCTACCGGCGTAGAGGTACCGTGGGAGTTCAGGTAATCGATTGGGGTATCAACGCCGTGCATTGCCATCTTCATGCAGCGAACCGCGCCTTCACCTGACGGGGCGACCATGTCAGCGCCATCAGAGGTGGCACCGTAACCGACGATTTCGGCGTAGATGTGTGCGCCACGGGCCAGAGCATGCTCCAGCTCTTCAACCACAACCATACCGCCGCCGCCTGCGATAATGAAGCCGTCACGGCTGGCATCATAGGTACGGGACGCTTTTTCAGGGCTGTCGTTGTATTTGGTGGACAGCGCGCCCATTGCATCGAACTCACAGGCCATTTCCCAGCCCAGCTCTTCGCCGCCGCCAGCAAACACGATGTCCTGCTTACCGAGTTGGATCTGCTCTACCGCATTACCGATGCAATGTGCAGAGGTCGCGCAGGCGGAGCTGATGGAGTAGTTTACGCCGTGAATTTTGAACGGGGTCGCGAGGCACGCGGAAACCGCTGAACCCATCGCTTTGGTCACCACGTAAGGGCCAACGGCTTTCAGGCCGCGCGGGCTACGCATAGCGTCCGCACCGAATACCTGGGCCTTAGACGAGCCACCGGAGCCTGCAATCAGGCCAACGCGCGGGTTGTTCTGATAAGTCTCAGCGCTCAGGCCAGCATCCGCAATGGCTTCCTGCATGGAGAGATAGGCATAAATAGAGGCATCGTTCATGAAACGGACCACTTTGCGATCGATAAGACCGGTGGTGTCCAGTTTTACATTACCCCATACGTGGCTACGCATACCGGAGTCGAGAAACTCCTGAGAGAAAGTGATCCCCGAGCGTCCTTCACGCAGGGATGCCAGGACTTCCTGCTGGTTGTTACCGATGCTGGAAACGATGCCCAAGCCAGTAATCACTGCACGTTTCATTCAATACCCCTGTAAGTCGCACTAATTTAAGTTTCGAGTCGCAAGATAGCGTACACTTGTACGCCGAACAAGTCCGATCAGACAATTTATGACTAAATTTGCGCCTGAACGCCTGCATCGTTAAGATCGTGCCACTGCCTGTCCGACGAGTAACTTACGTGAAACATACCGCTATACAATCTGCCAACCTTGCGTTCAACGCTGAGGGTACACCTGTTTCCCGAGATTTTGACGACGTCTATTTCTCAAACGACAACGGGCTGGAAGAGACCCGCTACGTGTTTCTCGGCGGCAATGCATTAACCGCCCGTTTTCCTGAACATCCACGCCCGTTGTTTATCGTGGCGGAGAGCGGTTTTGGCACCGGTCTGAACTTCCTGACGTTATGGCAGGCCTTTGATGCCTTTCGCGCCGCGCACCCGCAGGCTACCCTGGAAAGATTACATTTCATCAGTTTCGAAAAATTCCCCTTAACCCGTTCTGACCTCACCCTCTCGCATCAGCACTGGCCGGAGCTGGCGCCGTGGGCCGCTCAGCTACACGCGCAGTGGCCGCTTCCACTGGCAGGCTGCCATCGCCTGCTGTTAGACGAAGGGCGAGTGACGCTGGATCTGTGGTTTGGCGATATCAACGAACTGACCGATAAACTGGACGACTCACTGAATCAGCAGGTCGATGCCTGGTTCCTTGACGGCTTCGCCCCGGCAAAAAACCCCGACATGTGGACGCCGGCGCTGTTTGCCGCTATGGCCCGTCTGGCACGCCCTCAGGGTACGCTGGCGACCTTCACCTCCGCCGGGTTTGTCCGCCGTGGGTTACAGGAAGCGGGCTTTACCATGCAAAAAAGCAAAGGCTTTGGACGCAAGCGCGAGATGCTCACCGGGGTGATGGAGAAAAACACGCCTCCCCTCCCGCGTACCCCCTGGTTTGCCCGCAGCGGAACAGACAGACGTGAGGTCGCGATCGTTGGCGGTGGCGTTGCCAGCGCCCTGCTCTCGCTGGCCCTGCTACGACGCGGCTGGCAGGTTACGCTCTATTGCGCTGATGATGCCCCCGCCCAGGGCGCATCCGGTAATCGCCAGGGCGCGCTCTATCCGCTGTTAAGTGCCCACGACCCGGCGTTAAGTCAGTTCTTCCCGGCGGCCTTTACCTTTGCCCGCCGTCTGTATGACGCCCTCCCCCTGGCGTTTGACCACGACTGGTGCGGGGTCATCCAGCTGGGCTACGACGAAAAAAGCCAGCACAAAATAGCCCAGATGCTGTCGCTGAGTCTGCCCGCAGCGATGGCCCATGCCGTCGATGCCGAGCAGGTATTCCAGATGTCGGGCGTCGAAACCGGCTACGGCGGCGTTCATTACCCGGCGGGCGGCTGGTTGTGCCCGGCTGAGCTAACGGCGGCAGCCCTCGCTCTTGCTGAGCAACAGGGGCTACGCATTCATTATTGCCACCCGGTTGAAAGTGTTGAACAGCAGGGGGATAACTGGCTGTTGACGCTGGATGATGGCACAACACGTACACATGAAAGCGTTGTGCTGGCAAACGGTCATCGGGTCAGCGATTTTGTGCAAACGCAGAAGCTGCCGGTCTACCCGGTAGGCGGTCAGGTCAGCCATATCCCGACCTCTGCGGCACTCAGCCAGCTACGCCAGGTGCTGTGTTATGACGGCTACCTGACGCCGCAAAATCCCAATAACGCGCGCCACTGCATTGGCGCAAGCTACCATCGCGGTCAGCGTGATGTTGCTTATAGCGAAGAGGATCAACAGCACAATCGCCAACGGTTGTTGGACTGTTTTCCGCAGGCGCAATGGGCAAAGGATGTGGATGTCAGTAAAGGTGAGGCGCGTGTCGGTGTGCGTTGTGCGACGCGCGATCATCTGCCGGTGGTGGGGAATGTGGCGGATTATGAGGCCACCCTGCGCGAGTATACTGATTTGATGGCGGATCAGGAAAATGCCGTCAGCGCACCGGTTTACCCTGGGCTGTTTATCATCGGTGCCTTAGGTTCGCGCGGTTTGTGCAGCGCGCCGCTGGCAGCAGAGCTGCTGGCATCGCAGATGAGTGAAGAACCGCTGCCGTTAGACCGCGAGACGCTGGCGGCGATGAACCCCAACCGGTTGTGGGTGCGCAAGCTACTGAAAGGCAGGTTAGTGAAGTAAGCACACCGTGTCGCCCTTTCCCACCGGGAGAGGGCGACAACAAGACCCTTAGTTGGCCTGCGCTTTCTGGAACAATGTGTCCCACATGCCCAGCACCAGCACCTGATCCGGCGGGGAGAGTTCACCTGCCTGAATCGCTTTTTCCAGGCTCACGCTGACTTTCTCGTGCAGCGCCTGCGCGGAGTGATCGTCACCGCTTTCCAGTTCAGCCACGGCCAGCGTCAGGTGACCGCGCAGATAACCGCCTGCAAACAACTCATCGTCACTGGCGTGCTCTACCATGTCATCAATCAACGCCAGGATGCGGGTTTCAAATTCTGCGATCATCTTTTTTCCTCAGTTAAGATCTTCCGGCCACGGGAAGTGTTCCGCCTTCAGTTCAGGCGTGTGGTAATAATTTTGCAGCGCTTTAATAAAGCGCGCCGGACGTTCAGGGATGCCCTTTTCGAGATATTCCATCACCTGCGCATGCACGCGACGCTGAAACGCAATACGGTCAGGTTCAATGTCACCTTCCAGATTGTCACAGCTGACATTAAACGGGTAACCCGCCGCCACGCAGAACAGCCAGTCAAATGACTGCGGTTTCACCTCAACGTCTTCGAACTGGCACTGGGTTTGCGCATCGCGCCCGTCCGGGCAGTACCAGTAACCAAAATCCACCTGTTCGCGACGCGCTTTTCCGGCGATGCACCAGTGAGAAATTTCATGCAGGGCGCTGGCATAGTAGCCATGGGCGAAAACAATGCGGTGATAAGGCACGTCCGCATCCGCTGGCAGATAAACAGGTTCATCATCGCCTTTAACCAGGCGGGTATTAAAGTCTTCGGCAAAGCAGCCGTCAAAAAGGGAAATCAATTGTTCGTAGTTATGTGTTGTATTCATGTACTCATCCCCAGAAACTGGAGAATCTCCTGCCCATGGCTATCAAAAAGTAATTTTGCACTCATCACCGCAGAGACTATAACAATCATCGGACGAATCAGTTTTTGCCCTTTACTGAGCACCAGGCGGGAGCCCATACGCGCCCCGAGGAACTGACCGATGAGCATCACAAACCCGGTTGCCCAGATAACCTTGCCGCCAATCACAAACAGCAGCAGCCCACCAAAATTGGAGGTGGCATTCAATACTTTGGCGTGCGCGGTCGACTTCGCCAGGTTGAACCCGGCAAGGGTGACAAACGCCAGCGCGTAGAACGATCCTGCGCCTGGCCCAAAGAAGCCATCATAAAAGCCGACGCATCCGCCCGCCACCAGCGCAAACGGCAGACCGTGCAGACGACGCTGCCTGTCCTCTTCACCCAGTTTTGGCATCAACAGAAAATAGAGACCGATACAAATAACCAGCAAAGGAAGAATCTGGCGTAACACGTCTGATTTCACATACTGCACCAGCAAGGCGCCGCTGGTGGAGCCGATAAAGGTCATCAGGATATTGAGTTTCTGATCCGCCAGATTGACCACTTTGCGGCGCAGAAAATAGATCATCGACGAAAACGATCCCCCGCAGGCCTGCAGTTTGTTGGTCGCCAGTGCCTGAGCCGGCGTCATGCCTGCGGCCAGCAACGCGGGTACGGTCAGCAGTCCGCCGCCGCCCGCCAGCGCATCAATAAAACCGGCCAGTAACGCCACGAAAAAAAGAACCGCCAGCATCCACGGCGAGACCATAAATAACTGTATGAAAGTGTCCATTACAATACGTGTTCGTCCAGTAGCGCCTGACAGGAAGGGGGCAACGGCGGCGGCGTGGTTTTCTGCGGCGTCGTTGAAGGTTTAGCCGGTTCGAACCAGCTCTGTAGCTCCGCGCCGCAGCCGTCACCGGCAGGGGGCAGCGCCTGATCTTCACACTCCAGGCTATCCGCCGGGCAGCGCAGGCGCACATGCATGTGGGCACGGTGCTGGAACCATGGGCGAACTTTACGCAGCCAGTCGCGATCCGTTCCTGCATCCAGGCAGAGCTGTTGTTTGATGGCCGGGTTAACGAAAATACGCGTCACGTCGTTATCCTTCGCCGCCAGCTTGATCATGCTGCTGATTTCCGGCTTCCACAAGGCGGGTACCACCGCTTTGCCGCTGCGAGACACCAGATCCAGCGCCTGTGGTTTCAGCAACTGCGCCGACGTCCAGCGAGCTTTCGGCAATTGCAAAAAGATATCGACGTCGAGGCCCGACTGATGGCTGGCGTGACCGCCGTTAAAACGCCCGCCCGCAGGCATCCCCATATCGCCAATCAGCATCGTGCCCAGCCCCAGGTTGTGTACCTGATTTCCGAGACGCTGAATAAACAGAACCAGATCCGGATGGCCGAAATAGCGACGCTGATCGGTGCGCATCACCTGATAGGTGTCCGACTGCAACGGCAGTTGGTGAGCACCGACGATGCAGCCATTGGAAAACGCACCAATAGACTGCGGCGCGCCGGTGATGGGATGGGTGATTTTCTGCCAGGGCGTTGCCGCCTGGCAGGCAATGCTGGCGACAAGCGCCAACAGTGCAAGGGCTGTTTTCTTCATCGTTTACCAGCGGGGAATAGTGGTCGTCACATCGCCATTTTGCGCACGCTGGCGCATAAAGTGATCCATCAGGACGATAGCGAGCATGGCTTCAGCAATGGGTACAGCGCGGATGCCAACGCAAGGATCATGACGCCCTTTGGTTATCATCTCGACTTCTTCACCAAAACGGTTAATGGTGCGGCCAGGCACCGTAATGCTGGAGGTGGGTTTCAACGCAATGTGGGTCACGATCTGCTGCCCACTGCTGATCCCACCCAAAATGCCGCCTGCGTGGTTGCTTTCAAAACCCTGAGTGGTGATTTCATCGCGGTTCTGGCTGCCGCGCAGGTTGACCACGCCAAAGCCGTCGCCTATCTCCACGCCTTTTACCGCGTTGATGCTCATCATGGCATGCGCAATATCAGCATCCAGACGGTCAAACACCGGCTCGCCCAGCCCTGCCGGCACACCTTCGGCTACCACGGTGACTTTCGCGCCGATCGAATCACCCTCTTTTTTCAGGCTGCGCATCAGTTCATCCAGTGCGTCAATTTTGTCCGGGTCCGGGCAGAAGAACGGGTTCTGCTCCACCTGCTCCCAGTCTTTAATGGCGAGAGGAATCTCCCCCATCTGGGTCAGACAGCCGCGAATCACAATCCCGAATTTCGCGGCGAGGAATTTCTTGGCAATGGCGCCGGCTGCCACGCGCATCGCGGTTTCACGCGCGGAGGAACGACCGCCGCCACGATAGTCACGCAGGCCATATTTCTGTTCGTAGGTGTAATCCGCGTGCCCCGGGCGGAACACGTCTTTAATGGCACTGTAATCCTGCGAACGCTGATCGGTGTTTTCAATTAACAGGCCGATACTGGTGCCGGTGGTGACGCCTTCAAACACCCCGGAGAGAATTTTGACCTGGTCCGGCTCGCGACGCTGCGTGGTGTAGCGAGAGGTTCCCGGACGGCGACGGTCCAGATCGTGCTGAAGATCGGCTTCGGTCAGCGGAATGCCCGGCGGCACACCGTCGACGATACAGCCCAGCGCGATGCCATGGGATTCGCCGAAGGTGGTGACGCGAAACAGTTGTCCAATTGTATTTCCTGCCATCACGGCTCCGTTATTTTGCTGTTGTTGTTGAGCGTTTGCTTAATCTTTATAGATGCTGAAATGTTCACGGGCGGCGAGAAGCTGCGCTTTGGTCAACATAAAGACACCGTCACCGCCATTGTCGAACTCAAGCCAGGTGAAGGGCACATCCGGGTATTGTTCCATCAGATGTACCATGCTGTTGCCCACTTCACAAATCAGAACGCCGTTGTCGGTCAGGTAGTCTGGCGCGCAGCCAAGAATGCGGCGGGTCAACTTCAGACCATCGCTGCCGGACGCCAGCCCCAGCTCCGGCTCGTGGCGATATTCAGACGGCAAATCATCCATATCTTCTTCATCAACATACGGCGGGTTAGTCACAATCAGGTCGTACTGAACTTTCGGCAGGTCGCGGAAGAGATCGGAGCAAATTGGCGTGACGTGATGAATCAGACCGTGCTCTTCAATGTTGTGCTCGGTTACCGCCAGCGCGTCCGGGGAAATATCCACGGCATCCACTTCCGCGTCCGGGAAGGCATAGGCGCTGGCAATCGCAATGCAGCCGCTGCCGGTGCACATATCCAGAATATGCTGAGGTTGACTGTCGATAAGCCCGGCAAAGCGGTTATTAATCAGCTCACCAATGGGCGAACGCGGCACCAGCACGCGCTCATCCACATAAAATTCGTGACCGCAGAACCAGGCTTTGTTGGTGAGGTAGGCCACCGGAACGCGCTCATTGACGCGGCGAATCACGCGCTCAACGATGCGATGACGCTCGCTGGAGGTCAGGCGGGCATTGCGCATCTCTTCCGGGATATCCAGCGGCAGGTAGAGGGTCGGCAGTACCAGTTGAACAGCTTCGTCCCACGGATTATCGGTACCGTGACCGTACCAGATGTTTGCCGCGCTAAATCGGCTGACCGACCAGCGCAACATGTCCTGAATGGTATGCAGCTCATTCACTGCTTCATCAACGAAAATTTTATCCACTTTATCCCCCAGGACATGCTCTCTATAAATTCGGCGGCTAGTTTGCCATGAAGACGGTGATAAATCAGCATTGACGCTTACACTGCGGGCGTAAAAATGCATTTTGCTGAAAAGCACAGGCCGAGTCGGGTAAACTAAAAGAAATAAGAGATGAGATGAACAGATGAAAAAGAAAGCATCACTCAGCGAGGAGGAACAGGCGCTATTCCGCCAGCTGATGACCGGCACCCGTCAACTCAAGCAGGATACGGTCGTGCATCCGCCAACGCGTAAAAAGGTGAGCGAAGTCCCGGTTAAGCGCCTCTTACAGGAACAGGCTGATAACAGTCACTATTTCTCAGATGAATTCCAGCCGCTCCTTAATACCGAAGGGCCGGTGAAGTATGTTCGCGATGATGTCAGCCACTTTGAGCTGAAAAAACTTCGCCGTGGTGATTACTCCCCGGAGCTGTTTTTGGATTTGCACGGTCTGACCCAGATGCAGGCCAAGCAGGAATTAGGTGCGCTGATTGCCGCCTGCCGTCGCGAACATGTGTTCTGCGCCTGTGTGATGCACGGGCATGGTAAGCATATCCTGAAGCAACAAACGCCGTTATGGTTGGCGCAGCATCCGCATGTGATGGCGTTCCATCAGGCCCCGAAAGAGTACGGTGGCGATGCCGCGGTGCTGGTGTTGATTGAAGTGGAAGAGTGGCAGCCGCCAGAACTCCCCTGAGCCAGAAAATAAAAAAGCCGCACAATGGCGGCTTTTTTTCACGGACCGGCGAGTCAGATAGCTTTTGCCATCTTCAGGTTGCAGGGACTCATTTGCCAGTTAAAGACACCTTTTCCGCTCTCATCCAGCGTCACGCTGGCAATGGCGGAGGTGGTGAACATGGGCGGTGCTTCACCCGGGCAGAGCTCGGACACCAGGTAGCCCACCAGCGGCAGGTGAGAAATCACCAGCACTGAAGAGATGCCTTCATTGGCCAGAGCCTGCAGATAGGCGCTGACCAGACCAATATCACCACACGGAGTCAGTTCCGGCAGGACATCCACGCTGTCAGGCAGGTTCATACAGCCGCCCACCTCTTTCAATGTTTGCTCAGCACGCAGGAACGGGCTGACCAGAACACGGTCGACATCCACTTTTTGGCCTTTCAACCAGGTTGCCATTTGACGCGATTCGTCACAACCACATGGGGTTAAGGGACGAACAGAGTCGCTGGCTGCATCGAGGGCTGCATCGCCGTGACGCATGATGAAAACTTGCATATTGCACCGCTTTTGTTAACCAGAAGCATTGATATTTCCGCGTGAAACAGTTCCATTACGACGGAAATGATCAATGGCCGGGCATTGTGCCTTATCCATTCACTGAATGAAACGCAGTCTTTTACCCTAATGCCGTAAGTATAGTCAATCACTGTTTACTAATTGACCACGACAATTTCATTCAGATCCAGATTTACCCTTTTTTGACCTTAACTTACAAAATCAGTTTCCTTATGGCCCCAAAAAGTTTCGCCCTCTTCAGCCATTTGTAACAAATGCTGACAGGGGGTGAAACGCTCGCCGTACTGTGCCGCCAGACGCTGCAAAGTGGCGACCACCTTAGCCGCGCCCAGCGTATCCATATAATGGAATGGCCCACCCAAGAACGGGGGAAAACCAATACCGAACACGGCGCCAATATCACCATCTCGCGGACTGCGAATGACCTTCTCGGCATGGCAGCGCGCGGCCTCGTTAAGCATCATCATTACGCAACGTTCAGCGATGCTTTCGGCAGGCAATGTGCCTGCGCCGGGCGCCCCGACAAGCGAGTAGATCGCCGGGTCAGGTTGTTTCTCGCTTTTACGCCCTTTCCTGGCGTAAAGATAGAAACCGCGACCATTTTTTCTGCCTTTGCGATCGTCATTCAAAATTGCTGACACAACGCTTGCGGGCGCACTAAATCGATCGCCATACGCGGCCTCGAGCACAGGAATAATTTTAGTCCCGGTATCAATTCCCACTTCATCCAAAAGTTGGATTGGGCCGACCGGAAAACCAAACTTCACTAATGCTTTATCAATATGTTCAATGCGCTCACCTTCACTCAGCAGGCGCATGGCTTCACTCATATAGGGCGCAAGAATGCGGTTAACGTAAAAGCCCGCTTTGTCTGCCACCACAATCGGCGTTTTACCCTGCTTCTTCGCCAGCTTCACCACCGTCGAAATGGTTTGCGCCGACGTGCCGGCGTGGGGAATGACTTCCACCAGCGGCATCTTCTCTACCGGACTAAAAAAATGTAATCCGATAACCTGTTCCGGCCGGGTCGCCTGCGCAGCAATGTCCGCGATGGGCAACGAGGAGGTATTGGAGGCAAAAATCGTCTGCGGGCCACACTGCGTTTCAATCTCGCCGACCATCTGCTGCTTAAGCGCCAGATCCTCGAATACAGCCTCGATCACCACATCCCGATGAGAGAAGCCACGGTAGTCCGTGGTGCCGGAAATACGCGACATCTGCGCATCCCGCTCTGCAGGTTTAAGGTGGCGACGACGGACCTTTTTATCAAGCTCCTGCCAGCTATATTGCAGAGCATGGTTAATGCCCTTCGGATTAATATCTTTTATGCGAACAGGCAGACCGCCTTTCACCGCTGTGACATAAGCAATGCCGCCGCCCATCAGCCCGCCGCCGAGAATACCGACGGTGCGTAGCGGACCCGCTTCAATCGTGCTACCCGGATCTTTTTTCACCTCAGTGCTGGCGAAGAAGACATGACGCAGCGCGCGCGATTCCGCCGTCATCGCCAGCTCCCCAAACGCACGCGCTTCGGCATCATAACCGCTGCTGCTGCCCTGACTGAGGCCCGTCTCTATCACGCTCAGAATGCGCGACGTGGCGGGGTAATTACCCTGAGTTTTTTGTTCGGTCTTTTTGGCGACCATACGGAACAGTACCGCGCGCCCCAACGGCCCTGCCAGCACACGCTCGCGTACCGGCAGATGACGGCTCACCGGCCGCCCCTGGGTGGCAAGCGTTGCGGCAGCCTCCAGTAAAATAGATGCGGGTACGACCTCATCCACCAGACCGGCTTTCAGCGCCTGGCGGGGGCGCAATTGCTTCCCGGTCAGGATCATCTCCAGCGCGGTGCTCACTCCCACCAGCCGCGGTAAACGCTGCGTCCCGCCAGAGCCCGGCAGCAGTCCAAGCTGAACTTCCGGCAACCCAAGCGCTGTTTTTGGCGAGTCGGTACACACCCGGCGATGGCAGGCCAGCGCCAGCTCAAGACCACCGCCGAGGCAAGGGCCATGAATCGCAGCGATCGCCGGGATCGATAAGCCGTGGATCTCTGCCATGACCTGCTGCCCCTGCCGCGCCAGATCCTCTGCTTCTTTGGCGCTCTGGCAGCGGTCAATCATGTTGATGTCTGCTCCGGCAATAAAATTGTCGGGTTTTCCTGAGATAAACACCACGCCGCGCAAGCTTTTGTTGTCGCGAATTTGCTTAAGGATCGCCCGAACCTGAGTGCCAAATTCGGCCTTAAGCGTGTTCATTTTCTCATCAGGCACGTTGATGGTCACAACAGCCACAAAATCCGGGCGTACGGTCAGGGTAAATGCCGATATCATTTCCATTATTCAGCCTCCAGAACCATGGCCGCACCCAGTCCCCCCGCCGCACAGGCGGTGACCAGACCAAATCCCCCGCCGCATCGACGAAGTTCATTCAGGGTTTGCGTGATCATTCGTGCACCCGTGGCAGCAAAGGGGTGGCCGTAGGCGATAGAGCCCCCAAGCACATTAAATTTGCTGTCGTCCACGTCGCCCGTGGCCTGCGCGCGTCCCAGCACATCGCGGGCAAAACGATCGCTTGCCATCAGCTTCAGGTTAGTCAGGGTCTGCGAGGCAAAGGCTTCGTGCATATCAAAGAGCGTGAGATCCGCAAGCGTCAGCCCGGCACGGTCAAGGGCCAGCGGCGTGGCCCAGGCCGGCCCCAGCAACATGTCCTGCTGAACGTCAATGGCGGTAAACGCATAGCTGCGCAGATAGCCGAGCGGTTTAAGCCCAAGCTCGCGGGCGCGGGATTCGGTCATCAGGATAACCGCCGCCGCACCGTCGGTGAGCGGCGTGCTGTTGGCGGCGGTCACGGTGCCGTGCTTACGATCAAAAGCCGGACGCAGCTTTGCGTAGTCCGCCAGGCTGGAGTTCTGACGCACGTTATTGTCCTGCACGAGGGGTTCGCGATAAGGCGGCGCGTAGGCGGTCATCACCTCGTCTTGCAGCTTGCCTTCAGCCCAAGCCTGAGCGGCGAACTGATGGGAACGGTGCGCCAGCGCATCTTGTTCCTCACGGGTAATGCCGTAACTTTTTGCCATCTGTTCAGCGGTGTCGCCCATACGCAGCCCGGTGGAATATTCCGCTACCGCCGGCGGCACGGGGAGCAAATCGTGTAAACGCAGGCGCGAGAAAAGTTTGAGTTTTTGCCCCAGGGTACGGGCTTTATTGGCATCCACCAGGGTACGGGCGAGTTTTTTACTGACGCCAATCGGCAGGACGGAAGAGGAGTCTGCCCCACCGGCAATACCGGCTCTGATGGTACCGGCCATCAGGCTTTCCGCCACATTAGCAACCGCCTGGAAGCTGGTAGCACAGGCGCGGCTGACGCTGTAGGCATCGGTATGGATGCTCATACCGGTTCCCAGCACAATTTCACGGGCAATATTGGGGGCTTCAGGCATCTGAACCACCTGGCCAAACACCAGTTGTTCAATAACCTCAGGTGGAATTTCACTGCGGGCGAGAAGCTCCCCCACCACCATTTTGCCAAGCTCAATGGCCGGGACACCGTGGAAGGCCGTCGCCTGACGAGCAAACGGTGTGCGCAATCCACTGACAATAGCGATGCGGTCCCCCTGGCGGGTGACAAGCGGTAATGCCTGACTCATAACACTCCCCTGTTAACAGCATGACCCATAAAGTGGTCTGACCTGATAACAGTCTTAACTATTTTTTTACATTTAGCCAATCAGAGGGGAGGAAAATTGAGAGCTAAGCCACAGAGATTATTGAGAATAACGCCCCCGCAGAGTGCGGGAGCGAAAAGCAAGAATTAACGCAGACCCAGCTGGAAAATCAGGGTTTCCGCTTCGCAGGCAAAGACGAAGTCGATATCCAGACGGACGCCCTGCGCCTCTTCCGTCCAGGTGGCGGTGATCTGGCAAGGCTCAGATTCCACACCCCGTGCTTTTGCCGTCAGGGCCGCCAGGGTTTCTTCCGCTTCGGCACGGTTGGCAAACACGCGGCTATAGGAGGCGGTGCAGTCGGAGTTGTCCATGATGGTACCAACATCCATACAGCAGCAAACCGGGGTTTCATCAGCACTGCATTTACTCATTGTGATTTCCTCTGAATTCGCACCCAAGGTGCCAGATAACGTTGCGCATATTTTACCCCCCTGACCGGGTCCCTCTCCAGTTGATAATCTGCAGAAAGCCTTCAAGTGACCGATATCACACTTAAAAATGATCTAAAACAATTTTCGTCCGATCCGCTTAGTGCCCCTGGCCGCAATTTTGCCACGCAGATCCCGTTTCGATGATCACATTTGAAAAAACATATATACAAGCTTGCAACATTTACGCTGGTCAGACCTATACTCTCGCCACTGGTCTGATTTGTAAGATGTACCGCAGACCCTACACTTGCGCCCCTGTTACGCCATGTAACATAGTTTAAATAAATATAATTGATGAGGTTTTGGTCATGAGCCAGAAAACCCTGTTTACCAAGTCTGCTCTCGCTGTTGCAGTGGCAATCGTCTCTTCCCAAGCCTGGTCAGCAGGCTTTCAGCTCAACGAATTTTCTTCTTCTGGCCTTGGCCGTGCTTATTCAGGCGAAGGTGCTATTGCTGATGATGCAGGCAACGTTAGCCGTAACCCTGCGTTGATCATGATGTTTGATCGTCCGACCTTCTCGGGCGGTGCTATTTTCGTTGATCCTGATGTTAACGTGACCGGTCGTTCGGTGATTGGCAACAACGCCAGCCAGGACAATATTGCGCCAACAGCGTGGGTACCTAACCTGCATTTCGTTGCGCCTATTAACGATCAATTTGGTTGGGGGGCATCACTGACCTCTAACTACGGTCTGGCGACAGAGTTCAATGACAGCTACGCAGCAGGCTCGATGGGCGGTAAAACCGACCTCGAAACGCTGAACCTGAACCTGAGCGGTGCTTATCGCCTGGATAATCACTGGAGCTTCGGTCTGGGCTTTGATGCCGTATACGCTAAAGCGAAGCTGGAGCGTTACGCAGGCGACCTGCCACAAATCATCGGTGCCAATATCCCGGCACTGGTGCGCGCCGGCCAGATCTCCCCGGCTCAGGCCGCAGCCATTGGTGCACAGGCAGGCGGTATCAGCCGTGATACCCAAATCGCTTACCTGAAAGGTGATGAGTGGGGCTTCGGCTGGAACGCCGGTATCCTCTATGAGCTGGATAAAAACAACCGCTACAGCCTGACCTACCGGTCTGAGATCAAAGTTGATTTCGACGGCGATTATAAGAGCAACCTGCCGGCGACGCTGAACCCGATCAACGCCGCGCTGGGTCTGGGTCTGCCATACGGCACCGGCGGTCAAACCACCGGAGGTGCGCTGACGCTGAACCTGCCTGAGATGTGGGAAGTGTCCGGTTATAACCGCGTCGCGCCACAGTGGGCAATTCACTACAGCCTGGCGTACACCAGTTGGAGTCAGTTCCAGGAGCTCAAAGCCACCAACAGCAACGGTCAAACGCTGTTCAAGAAAGACGAAGGCTTTAAAGACTCTTACCGTATTGCGCTGGGTACCACCTACTATATGGATGACAACTGGACCTTCCGTTCCGGTATTGCCTTCGATGACAGTCCGGTTCCGGCAGAAAAACGTTCTATCTCCATTCCGGATCAGGACCGTTTCTGGCTGAGCGCCGGTACCACTTACGCCTTCAACAAAGATGCCTCTGTAGACCTGGGCGTCTCTTATATGCACGGTCAGAAAGTGGAATTCACCGAAGGCCCGTATACCTTCAAATCTGAAGGTCGCGCATGGCTGTATGGTGCGAACTTTAACTACGCGTTCTGATTTTTGTCAGGCATAAAAAAAGGTGAGCCAGATAATGTGCTCACCTTTTTTATTGCTCTGCATTTACTTATTCAGAGTCGATATCTTTCAAATCGCCTTCAATGGCTTTCGCGTTCGGGTTTTCGTCCGGTTTGAGCTTGCCACCGTTCGCAATGAAGTCGTGGCGCTGGAAGTAGGCTTCACGCACCAGAATGTACGGGTCGGAAGACTGACGCAGCAGTCCATCAGAGTCCAGCAATTGCGCGCGTGACTCAATCCCCTGAACCGTCCATTTACCCACGGACAGCGGCCAGGTCAGCCACGAGAGTACCGGATAGAGCGTATCTGCCATATCGCCGCCATCTTCACGCAGCGTGAAGCTACCGTAGAACGGTAACTGCACGTAAGGGCCATAGCCCACACCGTAATGCCCAAGGGTGCTACCAAAGCGGTGCGGCTCGACCCGTTGCAGTTTCGGGTTCGACAATCCGGCAACGTCCATCAGGCCGCCCATTCCCAGCAGGGTGTTCAGGAAGAAGCGCGTAAAGTGCACCATGCCCTGGTAGGGATCGCCCTGCAGGAAATAGTTCACCATTATCGCCGGCTCTTCGAGGTTACTGGTGAAGTTGCTCAGGCCATTCCTCGCCGGTTGTGGCACATAGTCACGCCAGGCGACGGCAACAGGTCGCAGAACATACGGATCCAACACGTTAAAGTTGAAGCTGTACATGGTGCGGTTAAACCCTTCAAGCGGGTCGGAACGTCCCTGCTGATCCCCTGAACTGGCGCAGCCAACCAGCACGGTTGTGGCCAGCGCAAGCGCTGACAGGCGAAATTTCATAGATGTCTCCCTGGAGAAAATGGCATTGGCGAAACGCCATCCATGTGCACGCAACCGCGACGCAATGCGGTTTGCGTCATTAACATGTAACGCATTGTATCAGTACACCTTGTGATGTCTACGAAACGGGCATCCCACCATTGAGCATAGTCGCAGTTTGCCCCTCCGTTTCACTGCCATGGTATATAAAGTTGATGGTCGACGTATCGCCATAGTTGCCGTTATTTTCAAATTCAGACTGAGCCGCCCTGAAGACCGTATAAAAGCCGCTACGCTTAATGAATAAGACAATTTCTGGTGGAGTTATCATGGGCGACGTCGTAGAAGAAAAAATCGATAAACACACCGAAGAAATTAAGGTGGAGAGTGATGAGAAACAGCGTGGCGAGGAGATAGAAGTCGATGAAGACAGACTTCCCTCGCGCGCGATGGCCATTCATGAACATATTCGTCAGGATGGCGAGAAAGAGCTGGAACGTGACGCGATGGCGCTCTTTTGGTCGGCGATTGCCGCCGGGCTATCAATGAGCGCCTCGTTACTGGCAAAAGGGATTTTCCATGTGCAGCTTGAGGGGATTCCCGGTGCGTTTGTGCTGGAAAACTTCGGCTATACCTTCGGGTTTATTATCGTCATTATGGCCCGCCAGCAGCTCTTTACCGAAAACACTGTGACCGCCGTACTGCCCGTAATGCAGAATCCTTCATTGGGGAATTTCGGCCTGATGATGCGCCTCTGGAGCGTGGTCTTGCTGGGGAATCTCGTCGGCACGGGTGTGGCTGCCTGGGCGTTTGAATATCTGCCCATTTTTGACGAAGAGACGCGGGATGCGTTTGTGAAAATCGGCATGGATGTGATGAAAAACAGCCCGGCCGAGATGTTTTCGAACGCCATTATTTCCGGCTGGATAATTGCCACCATGGTGTGGATGTTCCCTTCTGCGGGTTCAGCCAAAATCGTGGTCATTATTTTGATGACCTGGCTTATCGCTCTCGCCGACACCACTCACATCGTAGTGGGCGCAGTGGAAATCTTTTATTTAATCTTTAACGGCAATATCCACTGGAGCGAGTTCTTATGGCCTTTCGCCCTTCCCACGCTTGCGGGCAATATCTGCGGCGGGACCTTTATTTTTGCCCTGCTGAGCCATGCCCAGATTCGCAACGATATGATTAACGCGCGCAAGGCAGAGGCCAAAGCCCGGGCAAAAGAGCAGCAATCCCCCCAGGATTTTGCAGAAAAAGAGGCGAAACGGTGACACTTTAACCAATTGGGCGCAGGTAAGCTTAACGCGCAGCCTGAATGACGTTATACTCCTGCCGCCTTGTCCCCTTAGTTAAATGGATATAACGAGCCCCTCCTAAGGGCTAGTTGCAGGTTCGATTCCTGCAGGGGACACCATATACACCTCTTCTGACATCCACCCATTTCAACGTGAACCTTTACACGTTTGTGGGCCTTCGTGGGTTTACCCCGTATTTAAGCACCTAAGAAACGAGATGAAGCCAGAAAAATATTGGCTATTGCACAGGCTTTAAATCAGTTTTATGAGTTTTTTCAACACTTCTGAGCATCGGTTTTTACGCCAAACTAACTCCCACTCCTGCTCCAGATTCAAATCTTTTAATGTTGAAAATATTACATTAGGCGGAGCCAGATTCCGCGTGCCTTCCGCAACGATGGTGCATCCCATTCCAGCAGAAACCAACGTTAACATTGATACTGCGTCGACACCCTGCATAACGGAACGCGGTGTAAAGCCTGCTTCGAAAAAACAGTGGATAAGCCTGTCATGCCAGGCCGGAGCCGCCGTTCTGGGGATCCAGATAAAGTCGAGACCTTGCAGTTCTTTCAGATACTCTGGTTTTTTATTATTTGGCCATTCCCAGTCAGCCGGATAGGCTAATAACATTTTTTCTTTATAAACGGGAATGCCCTCAAACAACGGGTCGTTTTGTGGCCTGAATAATAAGAACCCTGCATCCAGTTGCCCTTCAGCAATTCTGGCAAGCTGTACTTCTGAAATAAGATGATGAAGGGTTATACCAACATGTGGGGCTTCCTTTTTAAATTTCTTTAAGAGTTCTGTTATTGATGGCGCCGCATTTTGTATGACCGGAAGGGCAAGAGATATATTACCGCATTCTCCACGCGAAGCCCTTGTGGCCCTTTCCCTGGCGATATTTGCATCATCAAGTAACTTGTCTGCATCAACTAAAAACTGAGCCCCGGCATCAGTCAACTTCACGCCTCGCCCCGTTCGTTCTAACAGCAGTACTCCCAGGTCTTCTTCCAGCTTTTGGATCTGACGCGTCAGCGCAGGTTGAGCAATGTACAGCTCCTGCGCTGCCTGACTAATACTGCCTAGTTTAGCCACGACGGTGAAGTAGCGAAGCTGACGTAGTTCCATGGCTATACCTCATTGGCATGGGTGAGATGTTTAAAAGGTATTTTACGGTATATCACCTTATATCTATCATTCCTGCCAGACAGGTACAAGTAAGAAGGCATACAGGTGCTGTCATCATAATGAGCCGATCGATAATGTCGGGCGATTTATGTGTATGGCCTCACAAAAAAGTCTCTCTTTATCTTAGAGAAAATTAAATTCACATTTTTATTTAACAAAAGGGTTGCCTTATGCTGACAGAAAATAAAATAAATCTTAATGTGAAAAGGCTCACAGAATTTAGACATGATTTACATATGCACCCCGAATTAAAATTTCAAGAACATCGTACGTCGGACAAAATTGCCGAGTTTCTTGAAACCTTAGGAATACCGTTCAGACGTGGTCTGGCGACGACAGGCATCGTTGGCAGCCTACATGGTTTAAATCGTAGTGCTAACAACCCGGGTCCATCACTGGGCATCAGAGCGGATATAGATGCCCTGCCGTTGCAAGAAGCTAACAATTTCGAATATATCAGTCAGACCAAAGGATGCATGCATGCTTGCGGACATGACGGGCATACAGCAATGCTACTCGGTGCGGCTGAACTTCTGTCTGCTAATCGTAATTTTGATGGGACAGTACATCTCATTTTCCAGCCGGGTGAAGAAGGCGGTGCCGGTGCGCGTATCATGATGAATGAAGGTCTTTTTAATGACTTTCCCTGTCAGGCGGTTTTCGCCTTACATAATTGGCCACAGCTTCCACAAGGAAAAATGGGTACCAAAATTGGCCCAATAATGGCATCTGGGATTACGTTCGAAATCATTGTTCGAGGTAAAGGGGGGCACGCTGCTCTTCCTCATACCACTATCGATCCTGTTCCTATTGCTTGCGCTATTGTTACCCAATTGCAGAGTTTAGTTTCGCGCCGTATTGATCCCCTGGATGCGGCTGTACTGACAATAGGTAAAATACAGGCGGGAAGCTCGCCGAATATCATTCCTGCCGATGCCAGAATTTATGGAACATGCAGAACGCTTACAGATGAAGCCCAAGAAACGATCTTAGAGGGTATTGAACGCATCGCCAGCCATCTGGCGGAAGCACATGGTGCACAAGCCGAGGTAATTATAAACGGTGGTGGCTATCCAAACACCTCAAATCATTCTAAAGAAGCGCAGTTTATGGCCAGAATAATGCGAGAAATCGTCGGCGAAAATAATTCAGATGCGAATGTTCTCCCGGCAATGACGGCGGAAGATTTTGGCTTCATGCTGCAAGAGGTGCCAGGGGCGTATGGCTGGATTGGAAATGGTAATAATGGCGATCTTCACAGCACGTCCTACGACTTTAATGATAAAAACATTGAGTTGGGCGCATATTTTTGGGAAAAACTTGCGCGCGAGTGGTTTCTGACAGAAGCAAAAAAAAAAATAGACCACAGCGATAACAAATAATTAGCACATAAAATATATGCATCTTTAAATTCTACCTATAAAAAATCTACTGACCTACCCGAATGTTAAGGAATATAACATGATAAGTGATAATAATATTTCTTCAGAAACACATACCAGAGAATCAATTCAAAAACCGACCCGACAAAGATTTTATGTATTGGCTATTCTTTTTTTTAGCCTTTCTGTCATTTACTTAGATCGCGTTAACATTTCGATTATAGCTGCGAACACACAATTCTTACAAGAGATGGACCTGGTCGGCAAACCAATATACATCGGGTTATTAATGAGTTTATTTTTGATCACCTATGGTGTTTCTAATGTCATCCTTAGCCCTATAGGTGATTTAATTGGTCCGCGTAAGGCTATGATTATCGCCTATGTCATTATAAGCTTATCTCTTCTCCTGGGTGGACTCTCAAGTGTTTTTGGGGTTTTACTCGGCACGCGTATTTTATTAGGTGTTGGTGAAGGTCTGTATTACCCAATGCAAAATACATTTATCAAAAACTGGTTTCCGCCAGGCGAGAGAGGACGCGCGAATACAGCGTGGATTTTAGGGCAGTCTCTCTCTCCCGCTGTCGCAATGCCCGTCTTTACCTGGATAATCGCCGCCTGGTCGTGGCGGCACACATTTTATTTCTCCTTTGTGCTGAGCGTAATCCCGCTGGTTTTCATCTATTTTTTTACATCAAATACGCCGCGCGAATGCAAGTACATTAATAAATCTGAACTGGACATCATAGAATCAGGCATAACAAGTAAAGAAAGTATTAACGAAACCAGGCAGCGGCCTTCAATCATCTCTCGCTCTAAAATCTATCTTTGCAATGCTCATTTCTGGATGTTGTTAGTCATTTTCGCATCAAATTCGATGCTGTCGTGGGGCATCGTCACCTGGCTTCCGACCTACCTGAATACTGAACGTGGCTTTTCCTGGACTAACGTAGGTTGGATGTCATCCTTACCCTTTATCTTTGGCTTGCTTTTTAAAATTATCTCTGGCGTTGTCGTTGATAGAACCGGTAAAAAAGGGATGATAATGCTCATCTCGGCACTACTTTGCGCGGGTAGCATTCTGATGGGAGTGAACATTACCAATAATTTCCTGGCTGCAATAATCATCTCATTCGGCATTGGAGCATCATCCATGCAACTCCCATGCGTATTTACTTTGCTACAAGGCATGGTCCCTTCTGAGGCGATATCCTCTGCCGCAGGTGCATTGAATGGAATGGCAGTGGGTTTTGGTGCTTTGTCCCCAGTATTAATTGGTTTAATATTGAGCTTAACTCACAATTTTTATTCAGTTATGTATTTATTGATTGGCATAGTAATGGCTGGCGCTCTTTTTTCACTTTTTTTTGCGCTGAAGCGGCTTTAATTACCGAATAAGAATTTTTCTGCTATCCCTTCTCTAAAACTGGCGACATACTTTGTCGCCAGAAACCCCTTCACGACATCTAATAAATAATTAATATTATAAAATTAGCCTTTTATTTTTTGCCTTTACCCTTTCCTGTTCTACCCCCCTGTAACCTGACTATAGCCAGTCATAATCGGCTCGGATTAAAAGGCAATGATACCGACAGCAAACAGACGCAACGTTGAAGTAAATTCATAAGAGCTTTGAGTTTAAATTAATTAACCCCCAATGCTTTTAAAAAACCGTTTAAATACGGCACGTTACTGTCAGGAAAGTTTATGTTTCAACAGTAGATACATTATCTACCTTGTCGCGATTGTATTAACTCCAGACAATGATTTTGCAACAAGAAACCACCCAGCCATTAACAATAATAACCACATTGACTGAGTCGTTTATTTAGTATTTCAAACTTTCCCAATTAATGCGGGCAAAATATCGTTTAACAGATCGGATGTCTTAATGAAAAACCAGGCGGAAACAGTGGTCATTGGAAGTGGTTTTGGCGGCGCCATTGCGGCGAAGCGTCTTGCAGATGCCGGACGCGATGTGCTGATGCTGGAAAGAGGCCCCTGGCGTGATACGGTGCCCAATCACTCGATAGGCATCGCAAACCTTGCCCCTCTGCCCCAAGGGAAAAAAGCCTATACGTACGGTTTAAGATCGCTCGGCTCATATCGCCTTAATAAAGTTATCCTTTTGAATAAAAAAGGCTTTATTGAAACATTTAGTGGTAAAGGGATTCATATTATCTGCTCGTCCAGCGTCGGCGGCGGCAGTCACGTCTATGCCGCCATGTTGGCAAAACCGTCCGATCCCGATTACTGGGCTCATCGTCATCCGCTGTTATCAAAAACGGTAATGGATGGTTATTATGCCGAAATCCTCGCGCTCCTGAAGGCCAGGCCTGTTAACGATAACGATCGCGTACCGAATAATATCAGCCAGACCAATTACGATGGCACATTATCGACGAAGGAACTCGCGAACCCTTCTATTGGGTTCTTACTTCCTGCTCAACCCGGCACTGCTGCCAAAGTAATTGATGACAATGGTGTTGAGCGCTGGGAGTGTGAATACAGAAATAACAGCATTCTGGGTTCCCCCAGCGGCGCTAAGACCACACTCGATTTTTCCGTTGTCTGGCCAGCGATACGCAGCGGTCTGGTGGTTCGGGATATGTGTGAAGTAACGGTGATTCACAGGCTGCAAACAGATGATGCTGACGGGATGCGTTATGAAATTTCCTATCGCGATCATCAAAGCAACAGGAATGAATGCGTGCGTGCGCGACATGTGATTTTAGCCGCAGGTTGCCTGAACACGGTCCGCTTGCTGATGCACAGCCGTAGCGCCAGCCCGGGCCTGGAGGGTATGCCGCGCCTGGGTAAAGGATTTGGTACCAATGGCGGCTACTTTGGTTTTTGGCAAGAGACCAGCGCTCGCGATCTCTCGACAGGTCTTCCCCTCTGCGGCCCGTTTCGGGTGGCCAACTCCACCAGCCGATCCGTCCAGGTTTTACGCGCGGCTATCCAGGGGCTGGACGATATCCCCTTCCCTGCCTTCATCAAAAAGTGGTTCCGAAAGAACGCCTTCATCGTTGCGCTGGGCAAAGACAATAACAACGGTGAGATGTCATTAAATCATGGCAAGTTCAGCGTGACTTATAACAAAGCACAGAGTGATGTCTATCAGGAGATAGATAACGAAATCAGACAGATAAAAGCCATGACCGGCACCAAAATCTACTCCCCATCAGCACCTGTCACCGTCCAGCCCCTTGGCGGTGCCTGCCTGGGTACCTCTAATCAGGACGGTGTAACGGGTCACAACGGTGAGGTGTTTGACAACCCAGGCCTGTATATCGCCGATGCGGCCGCGCTACCCGAGTCACCTGGCAGGCCTCCCAGTCTGACCATTGCCGCCTGGGCCGCCAACGTTGCTGACAAGCTGCTCGACACGCTCAAGCATGAGTCTTTGCAACAGAACGGTTCGGCTTCGTCATCCCGTTAGTACTACAGAGCACGTATTTATCCGAACGGAGCAGTTTACCCGTCGCTCCGCCCTTCCCATCGTCCCACCCGGGCTCTTTTTAACAGTGTCCCGGCGGGATCAGCTACAAGGTTGGTCAATGACAAAGCAAGTTGAAGTACTGATTATTGGCAGTGGTTTTGGCGGCGCAATTGCCGCACGACGCCTGGCCGCTGCGGGTCGAGATGTGTTAATGCTGGAGCGTGGCCCCTGGCGTGATACGGTGCCGAATCGTTCAATCGGTCTCAAAAATCTCGTTCCACTCCCTCAGGGAAGCAAAGCCTTCACGCATGGCCTGAGAACGGTAGGCTCGCATCTGTTCAAAAAGACATTAACCTTTAACAACAAGGGTTTTATCGAAGCCTATGCAGGTAAAGGGATCAACATTATCTGCTCGTCGGGCGTAGGTGGCGGCAGCCATGTATATGCCGGCTTTCTGGACAGGCCGCTGGCCGCAAACTATTGGGATAACCACCATCCCGAGATAAGCCAGAAGAAAATGGAACGCTACTACGACGAAATAATCGAGGCTTTTAATGCTCGCCCGCTTACCGCCGCCGACAAAGCGCCTAACCGCATTGAAGAGGCAAATTATCATGGCTTGCTGACTCCCCTTGGCGATCCGGCAATCGGCATGTTGGTGGCAAAACAACCCGGCTTCCCGACCAAAATAACGGACAGTAATGGCATCGAACGCTGGGAGTGTGACATGAAAAATAACAGTTTCCTGGGTTCGCCTTCCGGGGCAAAAACGACCCTCGACTTTGCCTTCATCTGGCCTGCGGTAAAACAGGGGCTGGTTGTGCAGGAGATGTGTGAAGCCTTGTCGATCCATAAACTTGAACCGCAAGCCCACAGCGCTATGCGCTATGAAGTGCGTTACCGCAACCATCTGAGCGGAAAGGTCGAAAGCGTTCAGGCAGAACATCTTATTTTGGCTGCCGGAGCCCTGAATACCCTGAGGCTGTTGCTACGCAGTCGCGACAATGAAGGGGGGCTTACGGGCATGCCCCGACTGGGCCAAAAATTCAGCGGCAACGGCGACTTCTTCGGCGTCTGGAAAGAAAATAGTGCGACAGACCTGTCGAAAGGCATGCCTATCGCTTCCCCCTTCCGCCTGAAAGACTCCACCAACGAACGTGTAATTGTCCTGCGTGCCAGCATTCAGGGTTTGGATGATGTGCCTGTACCACTGTTTCTCAAGCGTTGGTTACGTAAGCAGTCGGTAATCATCGCCTTTGGTGGCGATGACAGCAACGGCTCCGTTACCCACAACGGCGATAAGTTTAAAATCCACTACAGTAAAAAAGAGAACAGCATTTATGCAGATATTGATGATGAGTTAAAAAACATTAAAGCCCGCACTCAGACAAAAATCTATGCGCCACGGAACCCGGTTACGGTCCATCCGATGGGCGGGGCCTGTCTGGGCTCGTCGAACGAGGATGGTGTCGTGGGTGCGAATGGTGAAGTATTTGGTCATCCCGGGTTGTACGTCGCCGACTCCTCCGCGCTTCCTGCCTCTCCGGGCGGTGCGCCCAGCCTGACCATTGCCGCCTGGTCGGCTAACGTCGCAGACAGGCTGATAAAACAGCTCGAAGCGCGCAACGTCACCGATGAAAAAGAACAACAGGCGGTGGCATAACCGGAATTATGCCCGCCTTAAGCGGGCCTCTTGCGGTGTATACCGCTTTCAGGCGAATGCCGGAAATGCCAGCCTACCGCTCGCTCAATGCTGATGACGAACGCCGCCCTCTCGAAACGCTCAGCCATCGTTAAATACAGGGGCTTAACTGCCCCTTTACTCGCAAGATCTTTCCCCCATCTTCTCCCCAAACCGTACGACACTTCCAGCCGCCAGCGTGCTCTTCCAGTTTACCTGTCCCGGCCCAAACAAAACGATGACCGTAGAACCCAGTTTAAAATGCCCGAGCTCTTCACCTCTTTCGAGTCGGATGGTCTTCTTGGCAAACGATGTATAACGAACGGATTTCACACCCTGCCCGGGTGGATTTATTCGCCCCGCCCATGACGTCACAATCGATCCAACAACCATGGCCCCAATCAAAATGACCGCCATCGGCCCCAGCTCGGTGTCAAACAAGCAAACAACGCGCTCATTACGCGCAAAAATTGTTGGCACCTGCCTGACCGTTGTGTTGTTTACTGAAAAGAGTTTGCCGGGAATAAACAACATTTCTCGCAATGTACCTGCCACTGGCATATGCACGCGATGATAATCCCCTGGAGAGAGATAAATGGTGGCATAGGCGCCAGATGAAAAGTTCAGTGCGTTTTTTTCATCGCCGCCCAGCAGTGCTGTCAGGCTGTAATCATGCCCCTTCGCCTGGAAGAGTCGGCCCTGTTTAATTGTACCGACCTGGCTGACGGTGCCATCTGCAGGACTCAATACTGCACGTTCTTCATCCGCGATGGGCCTGGCCTCCGCTTTTAATGAGCGGGTAAAAAAGGCGTTAAAACTCTCATACTCGTTAGCATCTTCGACGAGGGCGTCACGCATATCCACGTGGTACCGACGCACAAACCAGGTGATGAAAAGCGTTTTAACCCAGGGAGACCGGCATTCAGCGAGACCACCAATGAGCTGTGACAAAAAATGTTGTGGCACCAGATATTGAAACAAAATAAATAGACGGTCTTTGAAGGGCATCCACGCAACTCCATGCCAGAAAAGCGTCCGTACGCTTTAGAGTGGAAATAAGCAGGAGAATATTCTCACGGCTTCCTGCCCGCCCGACAAGGGAGATAAATTGCGTATGGCAGCAAGATATTCTTTTTAATGCCAGGCATAGGTACTGCATTTATGTTCAGGCAGTTCAACCAGCAATGCGCTCTGGCACGACGTTAAGGCACGTGGTGGCTCCAGTGACGAAGCCACCCCGTTTTACGCTTTCACAATCACCGCAGGTAACCCTTGCCGCACGGCCGACCCGGTGACCCAGTCAAGCCAGGGGCCCGGGACCTTACGGGTAGGGTCAGCAAAGCCCAAATCATTAAGATTCACACCGGAGGCAATAGGGGGTTTATGCGCCAGCGGTTCGCCGTCAAGCCAATGCTGACGCGCACCCATCTCTTTATGCCCGTAACCGTGCTCTATGGCGATCACCCCCGGCATGACGCCAGAGAGTAAACTGACCCGCGCCTCTACACTCCCGCCCGGCGTGGTGATTCGCACGTTATCGCCATGCTGCAGCCCAAAGCGTTTACCCTCTTCAGGATGAATAGCGACCAGACCTATCGGCTTCACATGATGTAACCGTTCAACCACGGTGGTTGAACTGCTCATCAGGTTTGATTTGAAAGACATTAGCTTCATCGGCCATTTCTCTGGCGGATAGATCTCATCGAGCGCACGACCATCGGACACCCGGGCCGGGTACCAGGTCGGGCAGCCGCTGAATCGCTCCCCCGTCATGGCATATTTGAACATGGCCACCTCGGCATTCCAGATTTGCAGCGGTTTGTTCCACTCATTACCTACCGCTCCCGCTTTACGCCCCGAGGCATCCGGTGCGAACCGCCCTCCCCGACTGTAAAGAAACGCCACGGGCAGCGCCTCTTCTGGCTTTAACGTCTTGCGGATTGACGGGAAAATACGATCCACACCAGACAACATAAGATCCTGTTCACCCGCTGGCGGCAGCGGCTTCTGCCCGGCGAACGCAATGTTGGCCGCTACGCGTAGGTAGTAATCCTCTGCGCTGTTCAGGTCATGCATCGTGCCTTGCGCATCGGGTATCGCTTTCTCACCAAACCCCGGTAATTGCATCCGTTTTGCCACCGCAATGCAGAAAGATTCCATGGAAACCGGCTCACCCAGCGCTGCTTTGGTGGTGGCAGAAGTGACAACAGGCCAGCGTGCCGTCGACGTTTTACTCGCCACCCCGCCCCAGGGGGCACTGAAGCCCCAGCTTTCAAAGTTGTGGGTATCCGGCACGATATAATCCGCCAGCGCGGTCGTCTCATTCATAAAGGCGTCGATGGCGATAAATAACGGCAGACGTTGCGGATCGGTGAGTCGCGCTTCAATCACTTTGCGCAATCCGGGGACACCATACAGCGGATTGGTCATATTGGAGATCCATGCCTTCAGCGGATATGGGTAACCCTCAAGCGCCGAGGGCAAAAGCTCGGTCAGTTGCCCGGCCACAAACGGGTACCAGGGGGCGTGAGCGGGCCACGGTGACTGACCATCCGCCACTTTCGCCTGATACTCATCCGATTTGGCGTAATCCGCTTTACTACGGGCAATATTGAGCCCTTTCGGCGCGACCTTGCCAGGGAACTGCTCAAAGTTATAGCAAGGTCCGTTAATCTCGCCATTGAATTTGCCGCCGCCAACAAACACGCCCCCACTCAGACTCAGGTTGCCCAGCAGCACGTTGAGCATCATTACCGACCAGGCATTATAAAAGCCGTTGCCGGACATCATTCCGCCGTGGGTAACCACCGCCGCTTTGCGCCCATGCGCGGTGAACGCTTTCGCCAACGCAATAATTTGTGCGACAGCTACCCCACATGCCTGGCTGTACTGCTCCAGGCTGAAACGTTGGGCCGACTCCGTCAAACATTGGAAACTGCTTTTTACCGTAACCGTGGAACCGTCGTGCAACGTTACCGCCTGCACCACGTGCAGAGCCCCACGCTCGCACTGACTGACAGGTACCAGCACACCCGCCTCATTGAGCACCAGCGGTTCATCGGCCTGGACGCCAGAACCATTCAGATGAGCAACGCTCAGATGCTTGCCTGCCAGCGGATGATGTTCATCGCAAATGACCAGCCAGGGAGCGTTACTCCAGCTTTTTTCTCCGGCACCCAGCATCGCCTCATGGCTGGTCAGCGTCAGGTACTCAGCAACGTAACGTTTGTTGTCAATAATCCAGCGAATCATCGCCATCGCCAGCGCGGAATCCGTTCCCGGCTTCACCGGTAGCCAGTGGCCATGATCGTCAGCCAGTATTGTAGTGAGCGGTAACGCAGGTGCCACCACCACATAACTGAAGGTGTTTCGTAAGCGAGCACTGGCCAGCTGGCTCGCCTGACGCTTGAAGGGATTGCCGGACTGTGCAGGAGAGGTGCCCATAAACAGGGCAAACTCCACGTTTTCCCAGTCAGGCTTAACATGCGGATTTTTATCGAGATCGCCCATCAACGCACCGGAACCCGCACGGTAAGCAAGCCCGCAATAGGCGCCGTGCGCGCCAAAATTTTTGGAACCGAAACTGTTTAATGCAAAACGGCGCAGGAATCCGTCACGGCCTTCGTCGCTGGTGTTGGTCACCAGCAGTTGGTTCGCCTTCGGCCCATACGCGGGATGTTTCGCATCCACGGGCGTGTTAAGGTCACGAATGGCACGAAGCCCGTCCACATGGCCCTCACCAAACAAATTGCCCCCCTCGACCACCTCGTTGACCAGTTGCTCAAAGCTGATGCGCTGCCACTTGCCTTCCCCGCGTTTTCCGACGCGCTTCATGGGGGTCAGAATACGCAGCGGGCTGCTCAGACTCTCGAGCAGCGTTGCCCCACGCGCGCAGGCGGTGGAGCGCGATTCCAACCCACTTTCCCCGGCCATTTTTTCCAGCGCCTCAGCAAAGGGCATCCGACTGTCGAACGGTCGCTCATGCGAGAGCGGATGCCACGGATTTCCGGCGATACGAATGACTTTGTTCGCCGTTTTGTCGACGCGCGCACGGATACCGCACAGCGTCCAGCAACCAAAGCACTGCGTCATGGATATCGCCTGGTTGGGATTATGCTGCCAGCCGCTGCGGCTGACGCCTTCTGGAATCAGGGAATTACCGTTGATTCTGTCACGCGTTACCTTGCCAGACGTACCGTTAAGCAGCCCGTCCAGGGCCCGTTTTGCCACATCGCGATAGCTCAAACCGAACGCGGCAACTCCCCCCACAGCAACCCCAATTTTTAGCCAATGACGGCGAGATAGTTCAGCCATTCTGAAGCCTCCTTGATAGCCAGTTGACGCATTCCCTGACGATGATCATTAGGGAGAACCACAGACCAAAAGTGCCGATAATCGCCAGCAGTCCATCGGTCCCCATGGGCAGGTGATAAGCGTTAATGAGGGCGTTATATTTCGGCACCGTTTGTCCGCCAATTAACAACGCCCAGCGCAGGGTCCAGCACAATGTTGCAATCAGCAGCGTACTCACCAGAGTCACCGACAGTGGGAACCTATAGCGAGTCGCCCCCAGCGCAACCGCCAGCGCAACGCCCCACAATGCCGTAACAGCCAGCATGTAAAGACGAATTTCCGTACCGAGCTGCCACTGCTGGCGCAGTGCGTGACCTGACAACGTGTCCCCAAAAAACCATGCCAGCGTCACCGCTGCCAGCAGCAGTAGCGTCATCACCTGAACTTTCGCCAGCATACGAACAAGATCGCGTTGCTTATGCATGACCAGACTGACGAACGACAAGAGCGCACTCATCGCACTCGCGAACATCACTAGCGGATATCCGTAGCTAAACCATAGCGGTCTGGCCCGAACCACGGACACCTCCCGCCCGGTATAGAGCAGCAGACCGACCGCCGTCAGCGCGGTAGCAAGCGCCAGCCAGCGCATCAACGGGGTGAAGCGATCCGTCTTCACGCGCAGATGGAAAAGCACAAACCATAGCCCAACGCAGACGGTAAACAGCGGCAGAAACAGTGCCCCCCAGGGCATCCACGACCAGGGCGTAGGCCAGGCATAAAAGTGCCAGAAACGGGCGGTCTGATGCAGATCGGCGGTCAGCGCTAACGGCGCAGTTACCCCACAGGTTAAGGCGATAAACAGGCAAACTCGCTCGAATCTTTCACTATGCTGATGCGTTAACCAGCGTGCTGTACAAGCCAACAGCGCCGCACAGGCGGCGATACCAATAAAGAAAAAATACTGCACCGCCCAGGGTAGCCAGGTAATGTCCTGAGGCAGAGCCACCACCTCTTCAATGATCAGGCGTGACATATTTCCACCTCCTGCCAGAGCGCAGGCTGGGCACGCCCCTGAAGCGGCGAAATAAAGGCGTCGTCCAGCCCCAGATAAAAGACGTGTGGCTGGGTCTTATTCTCCGGTTTCAGGACTTTAATCTCTCCCCGATGTGCTGCCAGCAGCGTGTTTATTGTGCTTTTGGGATCCTGCAAATCGCCGATAATCCGCGCACCGCCGACGCAGGACTCCACGCAAGCGGGGAGTAGCCCTGCCTCCAGTCGGTGTGAGCAAAAGGTGCATTTATCCGCCGTCTGGGTGGTGTGGTTGATAAAGCGGGCATCATAAGGACAAGCCTGTACGCAGTAGGCACACCCCACGCAGCGGTTATTATCAATAACCACGATACCGTCCTTGCGCTGGAAGGTGGCCTGCACCGGGCAGACCGGCACACAGGGGGGATCGTCACAGTGGTTACAAAGCCGCGGGAGCAATACGTTGGTGACCTCGTTGCGGTCGGCAAGCTTCACCTGATATTGGCTGACGGTGGTGCGAAACGCTCCCTGAGGTGTCTGGTTTTCTATCGTGCAACTCACCGTACATGACTGGCAGCCAATGCAACGGCGTAAATCAATAAGCATGGCGTAGCGATGCGTATCGGAACCTTCGCGCCGCCTGGGCTTCAATCTGAGACTGGCATCCGCAAGCGGGATCAGTGTTGCTCCGGCGGTGACAACACCCAATTGCTGTAAAAATTGTCGCTTACTTATGTCCATGGTGACCTCCACTCAGTGCGCGGCTAAGGAAAAGATTAGGGATGGAATTACCTAACCAAATGTGATTAGTTACAGTCTAAAAATCCCGCCGGGTCGCCCTCTATTGTGGTTAACCACATAAACGAAGCGGGCTTGATCTAACGCAAATGAAAAGGGGCCCTTGCCGCATGGATCGCACTGCAAAAATCCTGTTGTTGCTGTTAATCATCGGATTTGCTTCTCCTCTTCTCGCGTCTGAATGGACCATTGGCATCCTCGCCCTGCGTGGTGAAACCGCTACCCAACGTCACTGGCAGCCGCTTATCGATACGCTTAACCATACCGTTCCTGATGCCCATTTCCGCCTGTTGCCTCTAGGGCTCAACGCAATGCGTGAAGCAGTCAATGCAGGAAGCGTTCAGTTTGTTCTCACTAATCAGGCCCAGTTTGTGCAGTTGAACAGTCAATATCATTTGCGCTGGCTGGCATCGCTACGTTCCGGGAAAGAGGTATCCGGGGAGAGCATGGCCACCGGCAGCGCAATAGTGGTCCGCCGCGATAGCCACATCACCGGGGCGCGGGATCTGGCTGGTAAAACCCTGGGCGCGGTGGATCCGCAGGCCTTTGGCGGTTATCTGTTGGGCTATCGCGAGTTGCTGGATGCGGGGTTACGTGTGGATGACCAGGTGAAGGTGCGATTTATGGGCTTTCCAGCCGATGCGCTGCTGTACCTTCTGCGTGAAGATGCCATTCAGGCCGCCATCGTTCCGGTATGCCTACTGGAAAACATGGATGCAGAAGGGCTTATCGCCAAACAAGACTTTAGCGTGCTGCTACAAAAACAGTCCGCCTTTCCCTGCCAGAGCAGCACCGCGCTTTATCCTGACTGGTCGTTCGCTGCCCTTCCTGGCGTGGAAGACAGGATTGCTGATGCTGTCACAAAAACCTTACTGAACTCGCCTGATACCGGTACCTGGCGCTGGGGTGCTCCGGCCTCTACCAGCCACACGGAAGCCCTGCTGCGTGAAATCAACCGCCACCCAGAACAGCAGCGGATCGGTAAAATGCTGTATGACTGGTTGAATCAACACCGGCTGCTGATTGGACTGATACTCCTGCTGGTTGCGCTGCTTGTGGCTAATTACGGCTGGGTGATGGTGCTGGTGAATCGACGCGGCAAAGCGCTTGAGCAGGCCAACGCCTTGCTTCGCGCGCAACAACAGACGCTGGAGCAGGCAAGGCAGATGAGCGTGCTGGGTGAGATGGCCTCCGGTTTTGCACACGAACTCAACCAGCCGCTCTCCGCTATTCGTATGTATGCCCAGGGCGGGCTGAACTATCTCCCACAGGCAGAAAAAAAAGAGGCAGTGGAAAAGGCGCTGGCGAACATTGACGCACAAGCCGAACGCTGCGGGCATATCATCAAACATTTGCGGGAATGGGCAAGCCCGCAGCAAGACGCTGAAAACACGCCGTGCGAGCCTGGCGACACGCTGCGCCACGTGCTTACCCTGTTACAACTGGATAAGACAACGCCCGCACTCGACGTTCAGGTGAGCAGCCCCCAGTCCACCCGGCTTTGGCTCCCGCCGGTGCTGTTGGAACAGGTACTGGCAAATATCATACTGAATGCGGCGCAGGCAGGCGCAACCCGTCTGTGGGTTAACATCGACGGCACCGCCTCACCACCGTGTATGACTCTGCTGGATAATGCGGGCGGGATGTCAGCAGAACAGCTTGCCGTACTTTTCTGTCCATTTCATTCAACCAAGAAAAGTGGCATGGGGCTGGGATTAGTCATCTGTCAGCGCCTTCTTCGCAGCATCAATGGTGAGATTAGCGTCCATAATCACAGCGCGCCGGATGGCTGCTGTGGTTTACTCGTCACCCTCACCTTCCCAGCCAGCCAATGATACGGACTACCCTGATGATTCATTTAGTGGATGATGACGAAGCTGTCACAAACTCATGCTGTTTTCTGCTCGAAAGCCTGGGTTACCCGGTGCAGTGCTGGAATCAAAGCGAACGCTTTTTGCGGGAAGCGCCGCTCGGCGAAACGGGCATCGCACTGCTGGATATGCGGATGCCGGGTATGGACGGGCATTGCCTATTCCAGGCAATGCGCGAGCAAAGCAGTACTCTTGCCGTTATCTTCCTGACGGGCCACGGGGATATCCCGATGGCGGTAGAAGAGATTCAGTCAGGTGCCGTCGATTTCTTACAAAAACCCGTTGCTTTAAATGCCCTTCAAGAGGCCATCAGTAAAGGCTACGAACACTCCTTACGTTTGGTGAAGATGCATCAGCTAAAGCAGCGATACCGGCAGTTGACGGCTAAAGAAAGGGAGGTGGCTCGCTATGTCGCTTCAGGCAGGATGAACAAAGATATCGCGGCACAGATGAATATTGCTTTACGCACAGTTGAAGTTCACCGCTCCCGAGTGATGGAAAAGATGGAGGCCAAAACGATGGCAGAATTGATCATGCAAATGAATACCATCCATTTATCCACTCACGGATTACCTGGGCGATAAAAGACAGGCGATGATTTATAGATAATATGTGAAACCCGGAGTTGAACAGGTTAATTGGGCAATTTTGAGTCTGAATATCCTGATGTTTAAAACATCTGATAACACGACCAGGTTTTTTCCCCCAAGGGACTGCCGGAAGAATAATGGCTTTACAGCAATAACGTTAAACCCAACACCGTGTTTTTTTCTGGTATGCCGACCACGCAGGGCCAAAAATACGCTGCATCGACGCTTCTTCGCACTCAATATGCAGGCGTGTCAGCAAGAAAATAAGCAAAGGTGTCATCAGAAAACCCGCTATGCAGTGCAGCAGCAGCGCGCAGGATAGCTGAATGCCAATAAACCCCAGGTAGACTGGATTGCGTGAAAAATGGTAACAGCCCGTGGTGATTAATACATGGACTTTATTCGCGTGCAGCGCATTTATGGTTGTCTTGTTGCGAACCAACTGTAACAGGCTGGAAATGATGACGGATACCGATGTAACGCCAAGGAGGATGGAAAGACAAAATGTGAGGGTTGGAGAAATCATTTCTTGCAGTCTGGTATCCACAGGCCAGCAAACCAAAATATCAAAGAGTAAAAACAGCAGGAGTAACACGGGGGGAACCAGCCATTTGCGAAGTCCATGATAGAGAGGTGACATAACTCATCCCTGCTTTAAACACTGAAAAAATACCCATTATAAACAAAAAAAGGAGAGCAATAGCGAAACAGAGAACCACCCCTGAAGCATTATCACGCTATGCCCTCCCCCGCTAAATTATTTTTTAATGTAGGCGACGGCTTCTATTTCTACCAATGCATCTTTCGGCAATTTTCCTGCCTGAATACAAGAGCGCGCAGGTGCGCCAACATCGCCAAAGAATTCGGTATAGACTTCATTAAATGCGGCGAAGTCCTCCATTCTTCCCAGGAAACAGGTGGTTTTAATAACGGTATCCAATGATGCGCCGGCTTGCTCCAGTACCACTTTTACATTGAGCAGAGACTGACGCGTTTGTGCTTTAATTTCATCAGCAGGAAACGCCATCGTTGCCGGGTCAAGAGGCAACTGCCCGGACGTGAAGACCAGATCGCCAAACGAAATAGCCTGAGAATAAGGTCCGATCGCGGCGGGTGCAGATTCAGTATTAATAATCGATTTCATTACGTTCTCCTGTGAATAAATAATGTCATGCCCTGGCCTGGATATACGTAGGCAAAAATAACCCACTGGCGGTGGCAGGATGATGACGTAAAGACGTGCGCTTTCCAGTGGTTGCTCCAGCGCCGTCTGGCGCAACCACATGCTGTAAAATTAACCGGCCAGATGGCGCAGAGCCTGATCGAGGTCTTTGACTAAATCGATGGGATCCTCTAAACCAATCTGCAGACGGAACGCCTCGCCTTCATAGGGCCAATGATATTCAGGGCGGTCTTTACGCGGATTGAAGGGGATTGCCAGGCTTTCAAAGCCGCCCCATGAGAAACCAATGCCAAAGTATTCCAGGCTATCAATAAACTTCTCGACAGACGCTTTTGAATACTGCGGCTTCAGCACCACGCTGAACAGCCCGCTTGAGCCCGTGAAGTCGCGTTTCCAGATCTCATGGCCCGGACATGACGGTAATGCCGGGTGTAACACCTGTTCAACTTCAGGACGTTCCTCAAACCACTTGGCAATTTTCAATGCCGAAGCCTGGTGACGCTCAAGACGGAGCGACATGGTGCGCAGGCCACGCTGAGCGAGGTAGACGTCATCCGGGGCAGCGTGCAAACCAAACAGGTAGACGAAGCGACGAATCGCAAGCCAGGTCTCTTTATTCGCTGTGATGAGCCCCATCTGGGCGTCAGAGTGGCCAACGATGTATTTGGTAGCAGCATGGACCGAAACATCCACCCCATGATCGAAGGGTTTAAAGAACAAGGGGGTTGCCCATGTATTATCAATAATCACTTTGGCATTACGCTCATGAGCGATTTTAGTGATGGCCGGAATATCCTGAATATCGAAGGTCTGGGACCCAGGGGATTCAGTAAAGACCACCGTCGTGTTGTCTTTGAACAGATCGACAATACCGCTGCCTATTGACGGATCAAAGAAGGTGGCAGAGACACCCATTTTCGCCAAAACATTATTGACGAAACCACGTGTTGGCCCGTAAACGCTACCGCTGACAAGAATATGGTCGCCCGCTTTCACCAACGCCAGCAATGCACTTGTACAGGCAGCAAGGCCGGTCGGCACTAACAGAGAGCGATGACCACCTTCAAGTTCTGCCAGTGCTTTTTGCACGGCGAATGTCGTCGGCGTACCAAAGCGACCGTAGTACATGACTTCATCTTCCGCATCTTCAAACAGCGCCTGATGACGTTCACTAAGCGCTTGGCAGTTCTTAAAGATAACGGTCGATGCATGGTAGACCGGTGGGTTGACTACGCCCCCAAAAACTTCCGGATCAAACGGACCATGGCAAAGATAGGTCTCTGCTGAAACTTGGTTATCAAAATTGTGATTCGACATTTTCCCTTCCTCTTCTTACTACACTAACTGACTCAATTTATCTGCCCTATTCCACGAGGGATTAAGAGGGCAACGCATTAAGGGAATGTTTCAGCCTCAATACTGCTTCTTTCAGATGTGCGTCCGACACGGTTACGTATGACATCCTCAGCGTTGAGCAGTCTGGCTGATTACAGTAAAAAAACTCCCCTGGTACATAAACAACACCCTGGCTCAATGTCTTGCTGAGCCATTTAGTGGTATTCATTTCATATTTGAACCTCGCCCAAAGAAACATTCCGCCTTTAGGTTTATGAAATGTCAGATGGTCACCTAATTCTTTTTCGAGCTGTTCGCTCAGTATTTGACACTTTTGTTTATAGGATGCCCGGATAATCTCAATCTGATTACCAAGGCGACCCGTTAATAAATAGTGATACGTCAGCGATTGCGAGAGGGCACTGGTGTGTAAATCGGTCGCCTGCTTAAGGTTAACGACTGCTTTTTTCAACCAGTCAGGTACAATCACCCATCCGACACGAGCGCCGGGTGTTAATATCTTCGAAAATGTCGAGGTGTAAATGACATTTTCTGTATTATCCATTTCTTTCGCATAAGCTCTTAAGGGCTTAAAAGTCTCATTTGTGAAGTTAATTTCGCCATAGGGATCATCTTCAATGATAACAAAATTATATCGTCTGGATAATTCAACAAGTCGTTTACGTCGTTCATCTGAAAGTGTTACGCCCCCAGGATTGCCAAATGTCGGCACAATATAAACAGCTTTAATACAGGTTTTTTCTACTAATTGTTCCAGTTCATCAACAATCATTCCATCAGCATCGGTGCCAACCGAAACAAATTCGGCTTCCGCTAACTGAAATATTTGTAAGGCGGCGAGGTATGTCGGTTTTTCAACCACAACTATGTCGCCTGGGTTAATCAATGCACGAGCAACAATATCAAGAGACTGCTGAGAACCTGAAGTCACAATAACGTCATCAACATCGCAAATGATTGTTCTTTTTAGCAGTAACTGGCATATCAGTTGGCGTAAGCCAGGATCGCCCTCACTTAATCCATATTGAAAAGCGTCCTTCCAGGCGTGGGTTAAGACCTTATCCATGGCTATCTGTAGCCCTTCATGATCGAAGAGATCAGGGTTGGGAATACCGCCGCCTAATGAGATTACGCCTTCCATTTTATTATGCTTCAATAACTCCCTGATTGCTGACGATTGCAGGTTTTGTACTTTTTGGGCAATTTTTATATTTGACATCTTTTACACCTTATTTACTTCATCTCAGTCTGGCTTCATCCCACAGACTTTCTAAAGACCATTTACTGCATTGGTCCAGCTAAAAAAAATTGCGGGCCATCATGAATTCAATTAATGATGACCCGCAACACAACACAAAATGCAGACATCAAATAAAACATTGTTACCTAAAGCACAAACCTGCCATTGACTATTTTGCACGCAACAACAATTAAGAGAACAACATGACAAATGGCCCGATACACATCAGCATGCCAATCAAAATTACGTAATAGACTGACGCGCCACGTAAATCCACGAACTTGTCATTCTTAAGGATTATTACACCGGGTACGATGCAGCTAATAAGGCCATAGGTCACCCCACCAAATACAAACACTTTCAGAATTGGGAAGTTCGTTAATACAATTAACCACAACACCAGAACAACCATAAAGAAAGCAGTTACGGCATTGAATTTTTCGCTGTTGTCTTTCTGTTTGAATATCTTTTTCGCAGCAACCTTGATTAACCCAACGAAAGACTCATGCACTGCCAGATAGAGCGCCAGGAATGCCGTCACGATGGAGAAAACGTTGAGGATAACGCTCATGTATTTAACGGTAGCACCCGGTATGACTTTTGCCGCCAAAGCCAGTGCAGAAATGTTGTCCTGATATGCTCGTAGCGCATCTGCTTCACTGATAGACAATACGATAGACACAACAAACAGTAATACCGTGGCGACCAGAATCACATAGGCAACTTTGTGTACGCGCAGTACTTTGTATTTCGCCACCTCTTTATCTTCTTCACGTTTTTTGTAAGCGATGTTCATTGGGTTCAAAATCCCAACGAACATAATGGAGAAGATAGCAAAGGGCAGCGTCGGGAAGGTGCCGACCACCAGATGACTGACGCTGGGTAAATCACCAATGTTGTTCAGATCCCAGAAAGGCACAACCACGAAACCAATAGCGACAATGATGACCAATTTCACGGCAATCATGCTGCCTGATACTTTGAACAGCATCTTCTCGCCTTTAGAGGCAACCAATGACAGCCCGGCAATTAATAAAAGCGACCACCACCAGTGTTCGGATAACGTCTGGGTCGTTAAACCGAATGTTTTAAGGTAAGAGGCGCTGTCATTGGTAATAGCCAGTGCATATTCCACCATTGATTTCAGCATCGTGATGGAATAAAGCGCACCGAGGAATACCCCCCAGCGACTTCCAACATAGCTCGTAATGATGCTGAGATATGAATCATGTTCATCGCTACGTGCCATGGTCTCAATGAACAATTTCTGCATATAGAATACTGCGGGATAACCCAGGATAACCGCCAGGGCGAATACCCACACACCTTTCAGACCAACCTGTAATGGGAAAAAGACAATCCCGGAGCCGATAGCGGCACCGATACACAGTACCACCCACCCCAGATCATACATGGTGAAGGGTATATTCTTTTTATTAATCACTTCGTTATTAATTCCTACGCTCATAGGAGTCCCCACTCAACTATAAATAATTAACCCGGCCTGAACATGACATCAAAATATGCTCTTACACTTTGTCAAACTTGCATGGGAAAGTTTCACTAAATCTTTGCCGATATTTCCAATCAAATAACCACGCCGTTATTAGTGATTGACCAGGGAAAGCTTTACATACCAAAAAACCTATGGCGATTGAATATTAGCGAAAACAGTTTCCACTTTTATTCACCTTCAGTTATTTAAAAAACTTATGATCAACCACACATTTATTTATTTTTTGTTATCGCTAAATGTGATCTAAACAATGGATTTTTATAATTATGGTTTTCGTAAGTTACATTTAAAAACGTGATCTACTTCTTGTTTGACTATTTTCTGTCACGACAGCGCTTCGATACCCTTTTCCCAGGCGTTCCACGGTTGCTTCTCTTCCACCAGAAAATCAATAAAAGAACGTACCTTGGGGTTGCGAAACTTGCTGGGAAAGTAGAGGGCATAAAGGCTGTGTGTGGGATACGCATACTTCCCATCGAGCTTTAGCGGCACCAGCTCACCGCTGGCGATATGCTTACTGATCAGATAAGAGGGCAGCCAGGCAATTCCCTGGCCAGAAAGCGCCGCCTTCAAAAGTATCAGGCTGCTGTTAGCCTGCACCGGTGTCTTCGCCTTGAGGTCACAATGCGGATGCGATGATGGCACATCGGTAAAGCGTAATGGCGGCGTCAAACCAGGATATACCAGGCATTCATGGCTGGTCAGCTCAACACGTTTCGTCGGCGTTCCCATCCGCTGCAGGTAGGCAGGGGAAGCACAATACATCCAGCTAATTTTTGAGAGCTTTCGGGCGGCATAATTCTGCGGCGGCGTCGCAGTGATCCTCAGCGCAATATCAACATTATTTTCATTGAGATTAATCAGGTGATCGTCAAGGTCCAGAATAAGTTCTACATCATGATTCTTTTGCCGATACTCTTCAAAAATATCAATCAAGTGCGCATAGCCAAATGCGACAGAACAGGTGATTTTTAATGCGCCATGGGGATGATTAAAATAACCACAGGTGGTATTAACAATATCATCAAATTCTTTTAATAATTCACTGGCGCGTGACACAAAGTATTCACCCGCTTCGGTTAACTGAAAAGTTCGTGTGGTTCGTTGAATAAGAGGAACCCCCAGATTTTCCTCCATCACTGCAAGCCCTTTACTGATGGCTGAAGGTGAAAGATTAAGTAGTCGGGCCGCTTCAGAGAGCCCTTTTCCTTCGCTTATTTTAACCAGCATTTCTATTTGTTTAATTGTCAGTGGTATGGGCATAGGGTCAACATTATATAAGTCTGTATAAGACTGGCTAATGAAGAGTCTGCACGACTCGGTTGATAACCGCAGTATGAGTTGAAAAATATTCACAACCAAAGCAGATTTACTTTAACGCCTGGATAGTTTTTCTTTCATTAAAAAAGCCCGTGCAACGTATGCACGGGCATGATGAAAATCTTCACAACCCACGGGATTGATCGCTAATGAGAGGATGTTCGCTGTCAAACGCAAAAGCTTAATCTATGGGCTGATGCCCCATTTAACTATTTTTTGGCGACTATGCTTTCATGCCTGCTGCAGACATCAAAAAGCGAAATACCATTGAAACAATGCCCAGCGCTAGAACACTGAGTGCCCAAATCACCATCATCCACACAATACCTTTCCAGAAGACAAATTGTCTTTTCCCTGCGCGTGGTTTCATCATGTTATCTCCTCAGTGATACCCTTCTCCGGCACGAACTTTTCCCCTGAAAACGTAGTAACTCCAGAAGGTATAGCCGAGGATAACCGGCAATACAGGCAGGCTCCCCGCCAACATAAATGCCTGGCTAATTTCTACAGAAGCGGCCTGATGCAGGGTTATCGAAGGCGGAATGATGTTTGGCCAGATGCTGATCCCCAATCCTGAAAATCCCAAAAAAATCAGTAACAGAGTCAATAAGAAAGGGGTGTAATGTGCTTTTTTACCCACTGCGCGTAACACGCCCCAAAAACTGAGTAACACCAGTACGGGAACGGGAAGAAACCAGAACAGATTGGGGAGTGTAAACCAGCGTTGAGCGATAGCCGGATGACTTAATGGCGTCCACAGGCTGATTATGCCGATCGCCACCATTAATGCAGTCAGCATCGGTACCGTCAGACGGGACATCTTTTGCTGCAGTTGACCTTCCGTCTTCATGATAAGCCAGGTGGCCCCCAACACGCCGTAAGCAATGACCAGACCGGCACCGCAAAAAAGCGCAAAAGGGTCTAGCCAGATGAGTGCCGGACCGGCGTATTCGCGTCCAGTAACGGGTAATCCGTTGAGTAAGCTACCGACCACCACACCTTGCATAAAGGTCGCCAAAATGGAACCGGCAATAAACGCTTTATCCCAGTGCGGGCGATGGGCGGGGGTGGCTTTAAAACGAAACTCAAACGCCACACCACGGAAAATCAGCCCAAACAGCATCAGCGTAAGCGGAGCCGCTAACGCATCCGTGATAACCGCATAAGCCAGTGGGAATGCGCCATACAGACTTGCTCCCCCCATCACCAGCCAGGTTTCGTTACCATCCCAGACGGGGGCGACCGTGTTGATCATGAGATCGCGTTCCGACGCATCTTTATTAAAGGGGAAGATTATCCCTATCCCTAAATCAAAACCGTCCATCACGATATACATGAGGGTGGAAAAAATAATGATGACAAACCAGACAAGCGAAAGGTCAATCATGTTGGTTACCTCCTTCTGCATCATTCGCGGCTGAAAGTGGACGTGCGGGGGTATTTATTTTACCGGGCCCGCCTTCAACTGCCTGATGCCCTTCCCCCTCCACTGGCCCGCGCTTTATCAAGCGCATCATGTAGAGGTACCCCACGCCAAATACGGCACTGTAGACCAGGATAAAGGCCGCTAGGCTCAGGCTCATATGCAGATCGCCATGTGCTGAAACGGCATCCCGGGTGCGTTGTACGCCATAGACAACCCAGGGCTGGCGGCCAATTTCTGTTGTGAACCATCCTGCTAAAATGGCAATCAGCCCGGAAGGTCCCATCAATAAAGCAAACCAGAGAAACGGTCGATGATGGTAGAGTCGTTTTTTATAGCGCAGCCACAGGCTGAATAATCCCTGCGCAATCATGAGAAGCCCAAGGCCAACCATGAGCCTGAAGGACCAGAACACGACAAGCGAGTTAGGCCTGTCCTCAGGGGGAAAACTTTTGAGTGCCGGAACCTGTTTCGTCAGGCTATGCGTGAGAATAAGGCTACCAAGTCCAGGAATTTCAACCGCATATTTGGTGCGTTCCTGAGCCATATCCGGCACACCAAAGAGAATAAGGGGCGTCGCTTCTCCCGGCCTGTTCTCCCAGTGCCCTTCAATGGCAGCAATTTTTGCTGGCTGATGCTCAAGAGTATTCAGGCCATGTCCATCGCCCAGAAACGCCTGTAGCGGGGCCACAATTAACGCCATCCAGAGCGCCATCGAGAACATCTTACGGATAGCCGGCGTATCGTTCCCTTTGAGTAAATGCCAGGCACCTGAGGCCCCTATAAAAAAGGCACTGGCGAGGAATGCGGCGGTGGTCATGTGCACCAGGCGCCACGGGAAAGAGGGGTTAAAGACAATCTTTAACCAGTCCTGAGGCACGACCACCCCGTTGACAATGATGTGCCCCTGCGGGGTATGCATCCAACTGTTGGAGGCCAGGATCCAGAACGTGGAGATAAGCGTGCCCAGCGCCACCATGCAGGTGGCGAAAAAGTGCAGTCCCGGCCCCACTTTGTTGCGGCCAAAGAGCATTACGCCAAGAAATCCAGCTTCGAGGAAAAAAGCTGTGAGTACTTCATAGGTCAACAGCGGGCCCGTTATGCTGCCGGCAAATTGTGAGAAACCACTCCAGTTGGTACCAAACTGATAAGCCATGACCAGCCCGGAGACCACGCCCATACCGAAGTTCACGGCAAAAACTTTTGACCAGAAGTGATAAAGATCGTCGTAAATGCCCTGGCGCGTCTTTAGCCACATTCCTTCCAGAACGACAAGATAGCTGGCAAGGCCGATGGTAATTGCCGGGAAAATAATATGGAACGATACCGTAAAGGCAAATTGAATTCGTGCGAGATGAAATGCATCTAAGCCAAACATATTCTCTCCTTGTTACGGACGAAACCCAGGTTCAGACCTATACCTCAGATGATTTCGCCCGTAGCAGCGCCTGCGGATTTATCTGCAGCGATATCCGGATAATTTAAATAGAGGGGAGATATTAATTAAATATCCAGCGCCACCAGAAAACGTGAAACCATGTTATAAGCCGCAACCGTGGCCACCGCTTCTACGGTTTTGGTATCACCGATCCATGATTTTAATAACGCGATCAGCTCAGCATTCACGGCAACATTTTTCGTTGACTGATCGGTAAGAGAGAGCAGCGCCATTTCAATTGGCGTAAACAGATCTTTTTCAACAACAACCTGTTTTAATGCCTGTGCTTTTGCTTCGTTGCCGCCTGCTTGCAGATATGCCGGATAATGCACGCCCCATTCAAAATCAGCATTATTCAGCACCGCAACACGCAGCATGATAAGCTCGCGATATTCAAGCTCAAGGTTGAAATTTGCCCGAACCTGGCGCAGAAGCTCATTCCATCCAGCAGCCAGTGGAAAGCTTTTTAGCAGTACCCGATCAATACCAATTAGTTTTCCACCGGATCGACGCGCTTGCATCGCTTCCAGCAAATGTGCAGGAACCGGTTCGTTATCCTGCCAGGGTATAACACGTACATTACTCATATATGTTCTCATGCAGATGAATTTTTATATTTTTTGGGAAGACCTATTTATTCTTTATCAAGGATATGTGTAATCAATGTATCAAAGTCACTTTTCGGTCTGACACCCGCAAACTCCATAATGACCTCCCCTCTGACAAACAGTTTAAAGAAAGGAATCGAACGAATGCCATGCTGAGCCGCTAATTCGGGTTGCTCATCGACGTTCACTTTATAGACTTTCAATCTCCCCTCATTCTCCTGGGCTAATTCATCAATAACAGGAGAAACAGAACGGCATGGGCTACACCAGGGCGCCCAAAAATCAATTAAGACAGGCAGCTTCGCAGCCAGCACTTCGCTCGAAAACTCTTCTACAGACAGCGATTTAATTGTCATGACTTTTCCTTGGTCGTCATTTTATGGCAAACGGTGTGACTGATTCATGGTGAGAACCATGCGGAATTTAGCCTCGCCTGAGCGCATCTTTTCCCAGGCCTGCTGTGCGTTTTCCAGTGGCAGGGTTTCAATCATCGCGCGTACATCGGCCAGCAGGCTGAAGTCCAGTGCTTTTTCTAATTCAACAGGTGTTCCGGTAATGGCGCCCTGTACAGAAATTTCCCTTCCGACCATAAAGCCCGGCATCAGTGACAGGTTGTCTTTCCCCACCCCCACCACCATCAATTTGCCCTGCGGAGCAAGTGCAGGTATCAGTGCTGACACTGCCGGGCTATCGGTAATGGTCGACACGATCACTTGCGCGCCCCCTAACCCTTTAATGACTTCGACCGCATCCTGTTTAGTGATGTCGATATAGACGTGTGCCCCAAGAGCTTTGACGTCATGAGCGATGTCTTCGCCCCGCCCTACCGCTATCACACGAAATCCCATTTTTCTGGCATATTGCAATGCCAGATGGCCAAGCCCGCCCACGCCCTGAATGACAACGGTATCCCCCGCCTGCGCCCGGGATTTTTTTAACGCATTGAAGGTGGCAATACCCGCACAGAGCAAGGGAGCGGCATCAACAGAAGAGAGATCCTCCGGGATAGCCACCAGCCCGGTGGCCCGCGCGAGCATGTACTCCGCATATCCACCATCACGCGAGCTGCCGGTAACAGGTTGATTCTGGCAAAGGTTAAAGTGACCAAGACGGCACTGCTCGCAGGCATTGCAGTGTCCGCCCAGACGACCAACGCCAACACGTTGACCGACCTTCAAATAAGCTGGAACCTGCTCTGACAATTGTGCGAGAGTGCCTACCACCTCGTGACCGGGGACCCGCGGGTATTCCACCCCTTTTTCATGCCCTTCAATGGCCCCCGTGTCGGCACCACAGATGCCGCAAGCCTCCACTTTAATGAGTACCTCGCCAGGGCCGGGAACCGGTAATGCGCGTTCGACCATGTTAAGTTGACCTGGGGTGGTGACCTGCATGGCCTGATATGTCTTTCTCATTTTGTCTCTCCATGTCATCCCATCAGGGAAAGGATCGGGTAGTGGGTGTCATCGTTGCTGTCACCCGGTTAACACCTTCTCGGGCCGCTTCAATTGCACCCGCGAGGTAGCCAGGAAAGGTCGAAGACCATTCACTGGCAATACCTGTCAGGCTTTCCACCCACTCTCCTTCTAACGGAAAAGCAGGCGGGAGAGGATGCGCTGCCTGTAACATCAGGTCGTGCGCTGTGGCCGTAAAGGAATCGGCTGACCAGTCTTTAAGAAACTCTGCCGAAGGAGAGGCAGCTTTATCGCCAAAAAGCCTGACCATCTGCGCGCGGCACAGGGAAAGCACGGTTTCTTCCCCAAGCGCCTGGCGAGATTGTGCGGGAATGCCGAGAAAGCCAAACAGGGCATTGACCCTGCCAGGTACAGATACGTCATGCAGCTCCATCAGCGGACCAACCATACTCCGTCCTTCACCGGACAGCCCCTCTGCTATCCAGAACGATTCATCATAGAGCGCAACATATTTTGCCTGTGCCGCCATCCACGTGCCGGTGTGCCCCCAGTCATCCGTTAAATCTTTGGGTAGTGAAGGGGTAAACTGAATATTTTTCGCCAGCATGGGAGGCAACGCCAGGAGCAGGTGTTCGGCCTGTAGCACAATCTCCTCACCGCCCGTTGCCGTACCCCTTATCGTGATGTGCTCATCGGCACGTGCGGCGTGGGTAACGCGAACGCCGGTGCTGATTTTTGCCGCTGGCAACCGTTGCAGCAGTTTTTCTATTACCTGAGACATGCCGTCACGCACGCGCATAGCGGGAGGGGAAGAGACGTATCCGGGGTAACGGGCAAGCGACCCCGCTGCACGTTCATATAACAGATCACCCGCTTCATTTTGTGCGATGAGTGAGACCCCCAGATCCGCGAGCACGCTCACCAGTTCAGGCTGTACGGCAGGCCAGATCCAGGTTGCACCCACATCCACGCCCGTATGTCCTGCTTGTTGAATGCGACCACCCACAAACTCCCGGCCTTCAAGCAAGCGATAAGAGATATTGGCTTGCTCCAGCAAACTGGCGGCATATAAGCCACTCAGCCCCGCTCCGACGATGGCTACCTGCGTTTTCATCATCGAGCGGTTTCCTGCAGAGCAAAGAGGTGACCTTTTTTTATGTACAACACTGTGTTGTCCGATCCGGCACTGAACACCAGCGGTTGTGAGGCAGGAATGCGTAGCCAGCTTCCTTTGTCGTGGATGCCATTTTCCTCGAGAAGCGAGCCTTCCAGAATAAGCAGTTCCGCGCCACCGATAAGCGCAGGTTCAAACAGTATTGCCCCGGTCATCAGCCGCAACAAAAAGGTACTCTCTTGTTCGCTTTCAAACAGGGGACATATCCTTATTCCCTCATGCTCATGCCAGTTCGCCGCGTCGCGCGTGTCAATTCGAACGCGCGGGTGATGACCGGTCAGCATCTGCCCCAATTTAACGAAAATCGTCGCCCCGTTTTGGCTATGCGGTTGGTGAGAAGATCCCGGTGAGTTGCGTAAATACCATCCGGCAGGATAGTCACTCTCTCCTTCGGAAAACTGACCCGCTAAAACCAGAATTTCTTCACCGCCCGGATGGTGATGAAACGGGAATGTTGCTTCAGGAAGATAGCGAACAATACTGGTGGCGCGTGCAACCTCTCCCCCGATCCTTTCCAACATCACACGATCGACGCCCGGTTGTGGCGAGTTCACCCATTTATAATCTTCGTTGGCTATCGTGACTCGCCGGTTAAAATCGTGATTAATCAGCATCCTGAAATCCAGAGGTAGCAAAAAGAAGTGACCCTCCCGCAGGAGAGTCAAAAGGCGAAGATTATTTTGGCAATGCGTCAAACGCATCAAGTGCACGGCTTGAGTAAACCAGCGCCGCCCCTGTATTCAGGGTGATAGCCACAGCCATTGCTTCAGCAATCTCTTCACGCGTTGCGCCATGCTTTGCAGCCGCTTCCGCATGAACAGACAGGCAGCCATCGCAGCGCGTGGTAATAGCCACTGCCAGCGCAATCAGCTCATGGGTTTTCGCATCCAGATGCCCGGACGCAGCAGCGCTTTTCTCCATGGTGTCGATACCGTGCATAAAATCAGGCTGCAGGCCCGCAAACTTACCGACGGCAGAGCGTAATTCTTTACGCAGTTCAGTCCAGTCCAGATACATGTGAACCTCTTTACTCGTTGGGGGTTCAGGCAACCGCGTAGATACGCACATCGGGTGCGCTGTTCAGATAAGGTTTCAGCGCTTCAACCACATCCTCAATGAAGAGCTGAGAACTCAAGTACGCCTGCGCCTGTTGTTCGGTTTTAAAACCATGCAGAACCTGAACGTCCTCTTTTCGCACCAGCAATTCTTTCGATACAGCGCCATCAATGTTGCTGAGGAAAGGGGCTTTATATTTTTGGTACACCGCTGCCGCTGCCGCACGGTTTTGCTCACTGATATCCAACGTAATTTGCAAATAAGCCATGGTTAACTCCTGGATTTGATTAATTATTGGTCGGCTGTAAGCACGGTCGACCGCGTCCAAACGTCTTACGGTGGCAGGATCTTGCTGACTCACCAGATAAAAACAGAAAGAAAATCTTTTTGTTAAAATCTAAGCAATGGTGAAACCATTCGAGAGATTTATTATGATCACCCTCACCGTTTCTGCATTATGTTAATGATCTTCAATCGTCACAAATGAGATATTCTTGGCTCTATAAAAAGGTTTTCTATCTAATATGAAGATACCGATCCATCTCAACGCATTGCGCGCCTTCGAAGCCAGCGCCCGTCATCTGAGCTTCTCCCTTGCAGCCGAAGAGCTCAATGTGACCCCGGCAGCCGTGGGGCAACTTGTACGTTCACTGGAGGATGTGGTGGGCTACCCGTTATTCCACCGCAGCAACAACCGACGTGCAGCGCTGGTACTGACCGAGCCTGCGGTGCGGGCTTTACCCGACATCCGCGCCGGATTTCAAAACCTGAACCTCGGGATGACACGCCTGCGTGAAGGGGCGACGAATGGCATTCTTAATGTCACCATTAGTCCTGCTTTTGCGGCGAAATGGCTGTTGCCGCGAATAGAAGATTTTCAGAGCCGCTGGCCAGACATTGATGTTCGTCTTGAAACCAGTCTTAAAATCCTCGATTTCACCGCTCAGGGTATAGATGTTGGGATACGTTACGGGTTAGGTCAGTGGGAGGGATTGCAGGCGGAACTCTTGATGGCTGAAGAGGTATTCCCGGTTTGCGCGCCGTCGCTTATCTCATTAAACCCGGCACTGAACTGCCTGACTGGCGTACCGGAACAGACGCTGATCCACGACCTGTCGATGGAACATCACAAAGATTTTATTACCTGGGAGCAATGGCTCAAACGCTTCAACGTCCAGGCGATAGCCCGTAAACCTGGGCTACGAATCAATAACTCAGCGGCGGTGCTACAGGCCGCAATCGACGGGCATGGCATTGCGCTGGCCCGCAGCATTATGGTTGAAGACGATCTGAAAAGTGGACGTCTGGTCCGGCTTTGCCCTGAGGTATCGCTGTCCAGCCCGCTGGCCTATTACCTTGTTTATCGCCCCGGCTGTGACAGTCTTCCTAAAATTGCTTATTTCCGAGAATGGATTATCCAGCAAGCCGAAATCGTTAACCACGGGCTGACGCGTACCCATAATCTGAATGGCGAAGACTCTCGCAAAAATTAATCCAGGGAGATAAGGGGCAGAAAACTGCCCCTGTCTGCCGTTAATGTTTCACTGCATCCAGCGCAGTTTTCACCATCGATTTAAATTGATCGTACTCCACCCATCCTGACAGTACCCGATCGCCGATAAGGGTAGCTGGGGTTCCCCGGATATTCAGTTTATCTGCCAGCGCCAAAGACGCTTTCACCGTCTCAAGACTTTTCGCATCTGGCGCAGCTATGGCCACACCGGCGCGTTTTTGTGCAGCTTCAATACTGGCGATGTCATGATTACCCACTTTTGACATCAACACTTCATTAAATTTCATAAACCGATCGGGATCCGTATTCCAGAGCGTCAGCGCTAACTGCGCCGAGGTCAACGAGCTTTCCGATCTAAACGGCAAAAACTTTATCACTACCGCCACCTCCGGGTAATCTTTCACGATCTTCTCCAGATAAGGATCGAATTTCTTGCAGTACGGGCAGTTATAATCAGTAAAAACCACCAGCGTTAACGCCGGTTTTTTAGCCCCTATTCTGGGTGAATACACATCATTGAACAGCAGCGCTTTATTTTCTTCGATAGTGGCTTGGATATTTTTATTCTGTGCCTCAGATGCCTGCTGGTTCAATTTTTCCGCCACCTCAGCCAGAATATGTGGATTTTCCATAAGGGTCTGGCGAACAAGTTCTTTTACACGCGCTTCTTGTTCAGGTGTGAATGCTGAAGCCGCATGTGTCACCGCCGAGACTAAAAATAGAATAAAGAGTAATGATCTCATTTTACATTCCTTTTGCTTCGTTAATTTTTTCGAGGACAGTTTTTTTGTTCAGCAGAGGGGGAAGCAGAATGCCCTGCTCATTACCCTTGCCATAAATTTGATTAAATGGAATAGCGGCACTGTTTCTTTTCTGAAGGAACTGAGTTATTTCATCAGAAGGCTGACTCCAGTCCCCTTTCAGGGCGACAATATCCGGTGAGTTCAACGCCGAGATAATATCTTGTTGCCTGAAAACACGTGCATCATTTAATTTGCAGGTAATACACCAGTCTGCCGTGACATCAACAAAAACCGCCTTACCATTAGACAGTGCGGTTGTTATCGCCTTTTCACTTAAAGGCTGCCACTGAATACCTTTAGCATTGCGATCCTGTGCGTTATTACCAGTAACATTAACAATGTTATTTATCTGATAGCCACTCGACATCGCGAGGCCGAAGACAATAAGCCAGACTGCCTTACTTTTCTGGACCTGTGATCTCAAGACAGAAAACATGGCAATAAGCAACATGAACAGTATTAACACGGGAATTAACCCATTGCTGAAATACCCATCCAGCAAAGAGGCAAGCCAGATACTGGAGCCTAACAACAGGATGCCAAGCATGATTCGCAAGGTATTCATCCAGCCACCGGGCTTTGGCAGTATCAGGATGCTGCGTGGAAAGAGTGCAACAAGCAGCCAGGGAACGCTCATACCTAAACCCAAGGCCATAAACACAATCCACAGCACTGGCAACGATGCAGAAAAAGCGTACGCAATGGCCGTGCCCATAAAGGGTGCGGAACAAGGCGTTGCCAATAGCGTTGCAAAGGCCCCCTCACAGAAACTTCCGACCGTTCCCTGCCCCCCTGCCACGGCCAGTTTGTTTGTCAGTGCAGAGGGCAGTCTGAACTGGAAGATACCCATGAAATTAAGAGCGAAAGCGAAGGTCACGAGCGTCAGAAAAGCAATAAAGCCTTTGCTTTGAAACTGAATCCCCCATCCATAGCCGCCATGGCTCAACTTAAGCATGGAGATGAACAACGCCAGGGCTGCGAATGAGGTCAAAATACCCAGGGTTGTGGCAAGAAAACGTAGCCGAATCCTTTTCCTGTCCCCTGCCACATTGAGAATGAACCCCAGCTTCATACCGAGCACCGGCAACACGCAGGGCATCAGGTTTAAAAGGATGCCACCGGTAAAGGCGAGAAGAAGAATGCGCCAGAGTGCAGGCTCGTCATTAACTATGCTGCTGGGCGTGCGCATTTGTGGTGGGGATAACCCGATCTGCGTTTTAACCTCATGGCCGATCCCTTTGTCTACCAGCACAAAAGAGAGCGTATCGCCGTTTTGAATATCCGGCGCGTCCCCCCACTCGTCCACAACCGGGACATGGAGGGTCAGTTGTTCTCCCTCAATACGGATTGTCGGATTCCCTGGGAAAGCATTACCCTTCAACGGGTCAAAGAACGCTTGTGGGTTGTCCCATCCCTCAGACTTATGCGCCTCAATCCGTAACTGGCCTGATGCCCAGGAGGCAGAAACACTCTCTGTACTTGTTTCGTTCGAGGGAACACCAGACATCGCCTGCGCATAATCTTCGGCAAAGTAAGGATCGCTTCCTTCCTTTAAATCGAGGCTGAAAGGGTAGTCAGACACCATGCAGACATTGCTACAGGTGGGCAATGATAACGTTCCCTCAAGAACTCGACTGTCAGTGGACTTTATCTGAATCGGGATAATGACCTGCCCATGGTAGCCCTGGGTAGACAACCCTGACACATCGAAACGTGACGGTACGGGCCAGAACCACTGTTCAGCCATCGTCTCAGCCCATGTGATGTGCGGCGCAACGCCCGCCTCACCTGGCGAACGCCAGTAGGTTTTCCAGCCAGGCGTGAGCTGAACGTACAAAAGCGCGTCGACCGTTTCGTTTGTTTGCATAGCGCGCAATCGGATGCGCGCATGATCGTTTTGGGGAGAGGTCACCCACCCTGTATCCGCCGCCTGAGTCCCGGACGCGCAGATCAGCAGCAAGAGGAACAGCCCCCTGAAAATCGCTGACATAGTTTTCTCCAGTAATAAAAATTAACCGCTTAAAAAACGGTTTTTTTATTCTCTGAAGACGCAGTTTTTGAGATGTATTCGCTGAAGAGGTTGAAAGACCGGGGTGGGTGTCGAGGGCATGGTGCTGATAACACAAAAAAGCGCTATCAGAGCAAGGAAGACGACTAACGCGGGGATCATGCCATCAAAGAAGAGGGGTTGAGCGCAGTGGATCGAGTGAGAACTCAGCAAACACAAAGTCATGCCCTTCGTTTCCGTACCGCCTGCGGACGGCTCTGTAGCCTGAAGCGTGAAGGCGCTCGCTTGTGCAGTTGTCGGCAATTCATGCGGAAAAAAGGCACGCTGTACCAGGCACACCATCATGATGATGCATGCCAGCAGCAAAATGCGTTTCCCCGCTGATTGACGATAGGTCATAGTACGCTCTTCAAATTAGACGCCTGAATCATAGCGAAACAAACCGGACTTACAAGCTTGCACTTTGTAAGGTCATGGGTGAACAGGCAGGCTTAAAGCCGGTTTGCCAGGCATTACCCCTGCGCTTTTACCGCTCCGACGTTTTTAATAATACTGAGAAACGCGAGACCTACCGGGACAAGCGATCCCCATAACACCGCATTCCAGCCAAAGAGATTGAGCAGAGCCCCGGAAGAAAAAGATCCCACGATCATCACGCCGAACACCACGAAATCATTAAGAGACTGCACCTGCGTTTTTTCTTCCGGACGATGGTAATCAATGATTTTTGCCGATGCGCCGATGAAACCAAAGTTCCAGCCAATACCCAGCAATATAAGCGACAACCAATAATGGAAGATATCCGTTCCGCTTAATCCGGCCACCACCGATCCGGCGGTAATCAGTAACCCGACCGCGGCAACGCGCATAGCACCAAAGCGGCTGATGAGCTTGCCGGTAAAGAAACCGGGACCGTACATCGCAATAACATGCCACTGGATACCAAGATTGGAGGCTTCCTGAGAAATGCCATGCATATGCATCGAAAGCGGGGCCGCCGTCATCAGGAAATTCATTACCATATAGGTGACTGCGCCACTGAACACGGTGTTGATAAAACCGGGCTGGCGAACTATTTCGCCTAGAGTACGCCCCGCAGCTATCGCCACCGCAACGGGCTCCACGCACTTGACCCCTTTTAGCACCAGCGCGGAAAAAACAGCCACAAGAGATTGCATGATAAAGGTTATCGCAAACGTGTGAGGTGGCCAGAGATGCATTGTGCTTGTCACCAGCATGGGGCCGATCACGCCCGCAGCCACGCCGCCGCCCATCACCAACGACAATGCGCGCGCACGACGTGCTGCGCTGACACCATCCGTCGCCGCAAAACGGAAGCTCAGCGCAACAGCGGCATATGCGCCGCCAAGAAATGCCGCTATACAGAACAGCAGAAATGAGCCCAGTACCACGGCAAGCGCAGCCGTCAGGCCGGTAATAACCCCCGCTCCGGTTCCGGTCATAAACGCCGCTTTACGTCCGTACTTTTTCGCGAGCACGCCCAACGGGAGAATGCAGGCCGCCATACCCAACACAAACATGGTAATGGGCAATGTCGCCAGTGATCCACTTGGGGCAATGGCATTGCCCACTATCGCTCCGGTGGCGTAGAAGACCACCGAGTTCGCCCCGGCCAAGGCCTGGGCCGCAGCCAGACGGATGATATTATTATTTTGTTCTGCGACAGACAGAGTGCGTTCTTCGGTCATTGGGTGAGCATTCCTGATTTATTGTGCGTCGCTGTAAGCAACCTATGTCCATTATCGTTGACCGTTCAGGTCACGCTTAAATTACCTTCAATCGTCATGTTCTGAGCCAATAGCCATCGGTTAGGAGAGAGATTTATTACCTGGCGATGAATATGCTCATACTGAGTGATACTGCCACTACCACTTACGTAAATAATGTACTGAACCCGGCCAGGCACTTCTTCAGTAATCTGCCGGGAGGGAACCGGGATTCCTGTACTGAGCTCCCCCCACGTCTGAATTTCGAGGGATATCAGGTCGATATTCTGCCGGCTGGCCTCATGCACAAAGGCTGCTGTCATGCAGGCATTGAACGCTGCCAGCATTAACTCCTGAGGATTAGGTGCCAGCCCTTTGCCGCCCAGGGCTTCTGGCTCATCCGCGTGGATCACATGACCGTGTGAAGATTGCAGGGCCTCCCCGATAACGCAGGAATGGCAGCATGTCTGACTCGCCATGCCGCCCCGCCACGTTGTCACGATGTCATATTTTGCAACGTCGTTTTCCATTTTTTCTCCTGCACCGTGCGCGTTTACCGCGCACGGTGTACGCATCAGGCGTTGCGCCCCGCCATTACGCCACCATCAATATCCCAGATGGCACCGGTCACCCATTCAGTCTTATCTGAAAGCAGGAAGATGACGGTTTCAGCGATATCAGCAGGTGTACCCACGCGGCCAAGGGGATGGAAGCTGTCAAAGCTGTTCATCACGTCCTTCACCTCATCTTTTGGGATAAAGCCTTCGTAAATAGGGGTGTGCACTACTGCCGGGGAGACGGCATTAATCCGAATACCTTTATTACCCAGCTCAATGGCCAGGTTTTTGGTTAATGCATGCAAACCCGCTTTTGCCATCGAATATGCCGAAGATGGCGTTGCGCCGATGGCCTGTTGCGCCCACATCGAACCCATGTTGACGATAGCGCCTTTGATGCCAGCCGCAACCATATTGCGTACCACATCGCGGGTAATAAAGAAGGTAGCGCGGTTAATGTTCATGTACATGTCGTAATCAGACACTTCATGTTCGGTAAACGGTTTCGGGAAGAACACGCCGGCCGCATTCACCAGCAAACTAATGTCTTTATGCTCGGTATTAAGAGTATCAACGACGTGCTGCATACCTTCTTCAGTCATCAGATCCGCGATGATAAGCGCAACCCTCCCCTCTGCGGCCAGCGCCTGACGTGCCTGTTCCGCTTTATCCTGACGATTGCCCACGAGAACGACGCTGCCGCCACGCTGAAGAACACGTTTTGCCGTTTCAAAACCCATCCCACTCGTCCCCCCTACCACCAACAACTTTTTACCAGCGAAAGATACGTCCATTGCTAGCCTCTTAATATTCATGAAATTACGACAGATAAGACGGCGATTCGCTTATCGATTGAAAGCAGAATGCCACTCCAACTGAACGCTGGCGAATGAGAAGAAATTGCCTGGCGAGAAAGAAAATCTATCTCGATGACGTATACTGGCGGAGGTAAAAAACTTCAGAGGTCAGGCATGCGCTCGCTTAATCGATTGAAATGGCTCCATGCTTTTGAAGCGGCGGCCCGTCATGGCAGCTTTACCGGTGCCGCTCAGGAACTCGGGGTTACGCCTGCGGCTATAGGCCAGCTTGTTCGCTCACTTGAAGACTGGGTGGGTCACCCATTACTCAACCGCTCACGCTCGGGCAAAGAACGTCTGACGCTGGTCGAAGAAGCGCAGGATGCGTTGGCAGACATTACCCAAGGGCTGGATAAACTCGAAATGGGTCTGAACAAGCTGCGAGGCCGACGCGCACGCTCAGTGGTAGTGATCACCGCCTCTCAGGTTTTAGTGATGAACTGGCTGATGGAGCGCCTGAACCGATTCTCTGAAACCCATGAGAATATCGATCTGCGTCTGAACGTGACCGAGAAAATCATGGATGTTTACCACGGTGAAGCGGATGTGGGTATTCGCTGCGGACAAGGAGACTGGCAGGGGGTGCACAAAACCTGGCTTATGGACGAAGAAGCCGTTCTGGTTTGCAGCCCGCGGCTTGTACCGCCGGAAAAAATCAGCTGCGGTACCTGGCTCGCAACACAAAAACTGATTCATGATGACACGCCTCACCCAGGCGCCGATTTTCCAACATGGGAAGATGTCTTTACGGCAGTGAACGCGCCCGCGGCGAAGGAGAGCGGACTGCACATCAACTCAACCTCTGCAGTGATATTGTCTGCACTGAGCGGCCGCGGTGTGGCGATTGTTCGTAAAGCCCTGGTGAAGCAACTTATCGAAACAGGGCAGCTTATACAGCTCCACGCCAATCAGCGCTGGCCGTTAAAATGGTCTTATTACATCGTGACTTCCCCCACGGCCAGCGAGCGCCGGGAAGTGAAGGTCTTCCATGACTGGCTTATTCAGGAGGTGATGGATGAGGGCCAATGAGGTAAACACGTTTACTCAGTGAAGGGAGCGGCCAGAATTGCCTGTACGCTCCAGCGTGGCTGATGGCAGACAAAGAGGCCGCTTTCGCAGCCTCTGAAAGCCAGGTTATCGACACATTTGCAGCAGTCTACGCAACGCATGAGACGATAGATCGCAGACGCAACAGGTTGCAAGACGTATCGTCAGTTCCCGGCAGATAATCCATTGTCATCCGTTGTGCGCCTCGGTTGCTGCCGGATCCATCTTTTCCGGATCGATATTGTACCGATGCAGCGCTTCGCGAATTTTTTCGCGAGGCAGCCGGCCTTCATCGGCCAGGGCTTTGATTGCAGCAAGCACGATAAAATAGCGGTCAACTTCGAAGAATGTACGCAGCGATGCGCGTGTATCTGAACGGCCAAAGCCGTCCGTACCCAGGCTAATGAACCGCCGGTCATTGATGAAAGGACGAATCTGGTCGGCGAAGATCTTCATGTAATCTGTCGCCACGACCACCGGGCCAGGACGGTCTTGTAAGCACTGTTGCACATACGGAATACGCGGTTGCTGCTCGGGATGCAGCATGTTCCAGCGCTCTGTCGCAAGCCCCTCACGGCGCAGTTCAGTGAGGCTTGTCGCACTCCAGACATCACTTGAAATACCGAAATCCGCAGCCAGCAACTCACTGGCGGCCATCACTTCACGCAGAATAGCACCGCTGCCCAGCAGTTGGAGATGTAGCCCTGGCGAAGACGACGGCTTCTGGCCATCCTGTAATAAGTACAGCCCCTTGAGAATGCCTTCCTCACTGCCTTGCGGCATAGCAGGGTTTGGATAGTTCTCGTTGAGCAGGGTAATGTAGTAGTAGATATCCTCCTGGTCCACGTACATGCGGCGCAGGCCATCCTGAATGATGACGGCCAGCTCATAGGCATAGGTCGGATCGTACGAGACACAATTGGGGATCACGGAAGAAAGCACATGGCTGTGTCCATCATCATGCTGCAAGCCTTCGCCCATCAGCGTGGTGCGACCGGAGGTGGCCCCCAGCAGAAATCCTCGCGTGCGCGCATCGCCTGCGGCCCACGCCAAATCACCGACGCGCTGCATGCCAAACATGGAATAGAAAATATAGAACGGAATCGCCGGCAGGCCATGATTGCTATAGGCCGTCCCGGCCGCCATCCATGACGCCATCGCACCAGATTCATTGATCCCTTCCTGCAGAATTTGACCGTCCTTGGCCTCTTTGTAGTAGCTCAGTTGGCCTGCATCCTGCGGGGTATAAAGTTGCCCCAGGAAAGAGTGAATGCCTATCTGGCGGAACAGCCCCTCCATGCCAAAGGTGCGTGATTCGTCCGGCACGATGGGGATGATGAGCTTGCCGAGGCTGGCATCTTTGAGCAGCGTGGTCAGAATACGCACGAAGGAGATGGTGGTCGAAATTTCACGCTCGCCGCTCCCGTTGAGTTGCGAAGCGAAGGTACTGAGCTCAGGCACCGGGAGGGGAGCAACCTGGCGGGATCGCGATGGCACATAACCGCCGAGCGTAGCCCTGCGCTGCGCGAAGTAACGGGCCTCTTCACTATCGGGATCGGGCTTAAGATAGGGCATCTCTTCGAGCTGGTCATCACGTACCGGAAGTGAAAAACGATCGCGGAACGCACGCACCGCCTCCAGGCTCATCTTTTTCAACTGGTGGTTGATATTCTGGCCTTCGCCCGCCTCCCCCATACCGAACCCCTTGACCGTCTTGGCCAGCACAACCGTGGGCCGCCCTTCGGTGCTTACGGCTTCAGCATAGGCAGCATAGACCTTTTCCGGATCGTGGCCGCCACGCGTCAGCGCCCAAATCTCATCGTCTGACAGATGCGCCACCAGCTCCAGCAACGCAGGATATTTACCGAAGAAGTGTTCACGCACATATGCGCCGTTTTGCGACTTGAAGGTCTGGTATTCGCCGTCCACGCACTCCATCATGCGTTGACGCAACAGCCCGCTGCTGTCGCGCGCGAGCAGGTCATCCCAGCCGCTGCCCCAGAGCACTTTGACGACATTCCAGCCTGCGGCCCGAAACGTTCCTTCAAGCTCCTGAACGATCTTGCTGTTACCCCGCACCGGTCCATCAAGCCGCTGAAGATTACAGTTGACGACAAAGATGATGTTGCTGAGCTGTTCTCGCCCGGCGACCGAGATGGCGGCCAGCGATTCGGGTTGATCCATCTCACCATCGCCGAGGAAGGCCCACACTTTGCGGCCCTGGTGTTCCAGCATGCCACGGTATTCGAGATACCGCATGAACCGGGCCTGATAGACCGCCGTCAATGGGCCAAGCCCCATAGAAACCGTAGGGAACTGCCAGAAGTCAGGCATCAAACGTGGGTGAGGATAGGAAGAGAGGCCATCACGTCCCGCTTCACGGCGAAAGTTATCCAGTTGCGATTCGCTGATACGCCCTTCGAGGAAGGCTCGCCCGTAGATACCCGGTGCGGAATGGCCCTGAATATAGACCATATCGCCGCCGAAGGTCTCAGTGCGGCCACGGAAAAAGTGGTTGAAGCCCACATCATAAAGCACCGCCGCCGACTGGTAAGTGGCGATGTGTCCACCCACATTGGAGTGTTTGCCGGCGCGCAGCACCATGACCATCGCATTCCAGCGGATGTAGGCGTTTAAACGTTGCTCAAGGCTTAGATCGCCGGGGTAAGCGGGTTGCCTGCCTTTATCAATCGTATTGATATAGGGAGTCGTGACACGACCATAGAAACTACCGTGTCGGCTCGCATCGAAATCGGTGAGCCTGTCGATCAGGTAGTGTGCACGTGAACGGCCTTCAACCGCGATGGTTGCCTCCAGGGCTTCCAGCCACTCTCGTGTTTCTAATGGGTCAACGTCGAGCAGCGCAGGGTGTGAATGCATGGTGAATCTCCTTAAAAAATTACCTGGTGAGGCACGATTACGGTCGGTCACATCAAGCGGATGTGGTGCTGTACCGGGCGCTCGCATTATGAATTGCAAATGCAATCCTGGCGTTTGCCATGCTAAGTCAGGTATAATTGCAAATGCAACTTAAAAATTGACAGGAGCCAGCCATGCAGGAAAATCAAACGGATCTCTGGTTTTCGTTTGTACGTGCCCATCGCCTGATGATTCGTGATGTGGAGAGCCGCCTGGCAGCCGCAAAGCTGCCCGCGTATGCCTGGTATGACGTGCTATGGGGGCTGGAAAGTGGCCATGAGGGTACGCGACGCATGCATGAACTCGCCGATGCGCTTGCCATCGAACGGTACAATCTTACGCGCCTGGTAGATCGCCTGGAAAAAGAGGGGCTGGTCGTGCGTATGCGTTCGCCAGAGGATGGTCGTGCAGCGTTTGCCACCATTACTGAAGAAGGGCGCGCGCTACGCAAGAAGATGTGGAAAGTCTATGAAAGTGCAGTGTCAGAACATTTTCTGAGCCAGTTCAGCACCGACGAGCAGAGCACGTTTTCTGCCGCACTGGACAAGGTCGCGGCTGCGGCCCGTGCGCACAAGGCGCTGGCGCGTTAATACCGCCTGCCCCCTCTTCATCCATCGGAACGGGCATCACCCTCATGCCCGGCTAACGGCGTTACCGCCCACGCTGTCAGAGCCTGCAAGGGGCTTATCCGGCGGTGTCGGTGACGCGTAATCCAATGACACCGATGAAAATCAGTCCCATGAAGAAAGCACGGGCCCAGCTCATTTCATCCTGAAAAACCAGCATACCTGTAAGCACCAGCCCCATCGTTCCTACGCCAGTCCACATGGCATAAGCCATGCCTACAGGCAGGGAACGCAACGCCAGTGCCAGCAGGTAAATACTCCCCAGGCCAGACACCACGGCGATGACGCTCGCCCCTGGACGCGTCCAACCCGCAGTTAACTTAAGTGAAATTCCCATCACAATCTCAAGAGCAGCCGCTAGAAACAACCAGGTCCACGCCATGGCTTCACTCCTTGGTGGAGGTCATGCGTGAATCTGCTGCGCTGGAAGCTGGCCTGCTCGCCTGAAGCCCTGCCTGTACCGCCGGTCGTGCCGCAATCGCCGCAAGCCAGCGCTTAACATGCGGGTAAGGAGTGATATCGAGTTTCAACTCCTCCCAGGTTCGCAGCCAGGTGAATGCGGCAATATCTGCAATGCTGTAGTTCTCCGAGGCAATGAAAGTTGATTCACTGAGCCGTCTCTCCACGACACCATAAAGACGCAGTGATTGCGCCTGATATCGCTTTAGCGCCTGGTCATTGACGGTTTCAGTGCCATGCAAAAACCACCACAGCTGCCCTAACATTGGGCCAATGCCACCGACCTGGAAAAATAACCACTGCTGCACGGCAAGGTTTTCAGCGGCTGTAGAGGGCAGCAGACACCCCGTTTTCGATGAAAGATAAGAAAGGATGGCGCCCGACTCAAACAGGGTCAGGCCCTCTTCCCGATCAACCAGCGCGGGGATCTTGCCATTCGGATTGATGTTGAGGAAAGCAGGTTGATGCTGGTCGCCCTTAGCAAGATCAAGATCGATCTGCTCATACACGAGGCCAGCCTCCTCAAGAAAGATGCTGACTTTTTGCCCATTGGGGGTGTCCGCCGTATAAAAGACGAGATTGCGCGTTATCTGTGTCATGTGTGTCCTTATCACCCATTACGATTGCAATTGCAATCGTTGCAGATGCAATCATAGGTCAGAATACAGAGCCATGCAATACGCTTCTCGACAGCGATCGTTTATGCAGTTGGGGAGAACAAAAATGAAGTGCGATGGGTAAATATGCGCAGGTTTGCTTTTTCCGGCGCATCCCTGAGCCGGACGTCATGATTACTGACGCATGCCGATCGCCAGACGGTTAAAGGCGCTCATCAACGCGATGGCAAAGGTCAGATCGGAAATTTCAACTTCGCTAAAGTGCGTCTGCAGAGGAATATACGCTTCATCAGGCGCATGGGTTTTATCGACGTGGGTCAGAGACTCCGCCCACGCAAGGGCAACACGTTCGCGTTCGCTAAATAATTCGCTGACGCGCCAGCCTGCCAGACTATCCAGTCGCGCAGCGCTTTCACCGTCCTCACGCAGGGCTTTAGCGTGCATTTCAAGACAAAATGCGCAGCCGTTAATCTGCGAAATCCGCAGCCAGACCAGCTCTGTCAGCGCCTTCCCGAGGCTGCTCTTGCTCAGCGCTTTTTTCGTGGTTGTAAACCCGTTATAGGCTTCCGGGGAAAGGGTGAAATAGGGTAAACGTTGTGGGGTGCTCATCAGTTATCTCCGGTGATGAAAGAACATAATGCAGGGGCTAACAGGAATGCGTATCTGCCGCCCTGTCTGCTGGCGGCAATATATCGCTGACATGACCCATGCTACAGTGACAAGAATTCTCTAAATCACCAGGACATACCGTGAAAGCATCGGAGCTAAATCCCCATCGGCAGCCTGACACACCGCTTTATATGCAGCTTTATCAGCGCTATCGCGACGCCATCAGTGCCGGTCGGTTGCGCCCTGGAGAACGCGTTCCATCAATACGTACTCTCGCCAGCGAGCTTCACGTCGCGCGGGGAACGGTGGAAATGGCCTGGCAGATGCTGGTCAGCGAAGGCTACCTGGTGACAGAAGGTGCGGCAGGTACACGGGTCTCGCCCCACATGGCGACGCTGCCAGGCGCCGCGCATCCGGGGCAGAAACCCGGTAACACAGACGGGCTGCCCTATCAGATGCACCAGATGGGAAATCCTCTCCCCTTTCAGCCAGGTTTGCCGGCGTTTGACGCTTTTCCACGCAAAATATGGGCCCGTCTGTCAGGGCAGACGCTGCGTAGGGTTGAGGCGACGATGATGAATTATCCCGATCCTGCGGGATACGCCCCGCTACGGGAGGCCATCGCCACCTATCTGGGCATTTCCCGTGGGATCCGCTGCGCGCCTGAGCAGGTGTTTATTACCATCGGCTATCAGGGAGCGCTGGAACTGCTGTGTCGCACCGTTTTACGGGCTGGCGACCGCGGTTGGTATGAAAATCCCGGTTACTTCCCCGGCAGAGAGGTTCTGCAGCAAATGGGCATGACGCTAACCCCCGTTCCGGTAGATAAAGAGGGGTTACAGGTCTCCATCGGGCAGCAGATGGCGCCGGATGCCCGATTTGCAGTCGTCACGCCTTCACACCAAAGCCCTACCGGCGTCGCCCTGTCCCTGCCCCGACGCCTGGCGTTACTGGCCTGGGCGAACCAAAAAGATGCCTGGATTATTGAGGATGACTACGACAGTGAGTTCCGTTACCACGGACACCCGCTCCCTGCCCTGAAAAGTCTCGATCATGAGCAGCGTGTGCTTTACACCGGGACCTTCAGTAAAGTCCTGTTTCCCGGCTTGCGGCTGGCCTACCTCGTCGTGCCCCCCGCTTTGCAACAGACCTTTTACGAGGCGGTGAATCGCTGGCCAGGGCCCGGCTCTGTGCTACCGCAAGCAATGGTGGCGGCGTTTATGCAGCAGGGGCATTTTGCCCGCCATTTGCGCAAGATGCGTCAGTTGTACGCCGTCAGGCGCGGTTACCTGGTGGAAGCACTGGAACGTATGGCGGGCTCACAGCTTCACATCCAGCCTCAGGCGGGGGGGATCCAGGTTCTGGCTTTGTTGAACCAGCATCAGTGCGATAAAACGCTGGCGGCGGCGGCTCAGGCCGCAGGGCTTGGCGTCAGGGCGCTCAGTGAGTGGGATGCCACATCGCATCAGCACAATGGGCTGTTAATGGGGTTCACTAATTTTGCCAGTGCGCCAGACGCGCAGGCCGCAGTGAAACGTTTATCAGCGCTGTGGGTGCCTTGAGCGCTTTTGTGCCAGCAGCGGACGTTTTTTTATATCAAAAGTTTGAATCAGGCTATCTGTAGATTACCTTTAAAAGAAGGGTCGCTGAGCTGTTCAGGCAATTTGACAATTTGGGTTGTTGGCAGGCTATAAGGGGAAATAATGCCTTTTTTATTTGGTGAGTTATCTGGTGCTCCAGCATGGGTGCCTGCTGTACTGCTCGTCACTGTCTCGCTGGTCATGGGTTTTCTCACGCGTTCTATACTTTTACTCTTCATTCGTTACTGGCAGAGTCGTGACAGAAAACTCTTCAAATCACTTGAAAAACACCTTCGCGGATCGATGTTTCTTTTCATTCCTCTGCTGCTAATAAGCCTAGGAATTAATTATGTCAACATCACACCGGGATCCATTGGCTTTATTACAACAACAATTAATATATTTATTATATTATCATTTTGCTCAATCCTGATTCGATTAATTAACGTCGCTCAAGATATGCTTTTTATACGCTACGACATTAATATTTCCAATAATCTGCGTGCCCGCAAAATTCGCACTCAGATAATGTACGTTAAAAAAGTCGCTATCGTCATCCTGGTGACGCTCTGCCTCTCGCTAATATTACTCAGTCTCCCGGGCGTTCGAAAATTCGGCACCACTATTCTGGCCGGTGCCGGGGTTGCCGGAATAATCATTGGCTTTGCTTTACAGAAGTCGCTCGTCAACTTATTTGCCGGCATTCAGATAGCCTTTACGCAGCCAATAAAAATCGATGATGCCGTGGTGGTTGAAAAAGAGTGGGGCTGGATTGAAGAGATCAACCTGACCTATGTTGTGGTGCGACTCTGGGACCTGCGCCGCCTGGTCTTGCCCATTACGTATTTTACAGAAAATCCGTTTCAAAACTGGACGCGGAATAACGCACAAATTCTGGGCTCGGTTTTTCTCTACCTTGATTATTCCATGCCTCTGGAACCTCTTCGCAAGCACTTTGAAAAAGTGCTCAGTGAAACCAAACTTTGGGATCAACAAACGCAGGTGTTGCAGGTAACGGATACCACTGAAAAATCAATGATAATCCGCTTGTTAATGACCGCACAGAATTCCCCTACGGCCTGGGATCTACGCTGTCACGTGCGGGAAAAAATGATTGAGTTTATTCAACAAAATTACCCGCAGAGTCTTCCACACCTGAGGGCTACGCTTACAGAATCCGATCTGCCCGAGCGGGAGTCATCATCACCTCAGCGTTAGCGGGTTATTTTCCGGCTGACTCTGACTCACCGTAAACGTGCCTCGACGCCCTTTTCTCAGATGAGGGCGTCATTCACCAGTTTGAGATAGCGGGAGCCCGAGATATTCCGCCCGCTGACCACGCAGACTGTTTTACGCCCCCTGAGCGCTTTTGCGTAACGCAGTGCTGCCGCAACGGCAGGTACGCCTGAAGGCTCTGTAACATGGCCATGCAGATCCAGCATTAAGAACATCGCGGCTTTGATTTCTGCTTCTGAGACCAGAAGAACACGATCAACGCGATCGCGAATCAGCGGCCAGGTCATCGCTTCGGGCTCGATGTAACCACTGATGCCTTCGGCTATGGAGGGCGATAACGCCACCGGAACCGTTTCGCCTGCCTCTTTCCAGCGTGCAAACGTTGGGCTCGCTTCACTTTGTATTGCCCACACTTCGGCATGGGGGTTGATGGCTTTGATAGCCGTCGCAACGCCGGAAGCCAGACCGCCGCCGCCAATGTTCACGAGAATAACCTCCGCCTCCGCCCACTCTTCCATGATTTCCAGCCCGACGGTGCCGCCCCCCGCAATCATCTGCGCATTATTGTAGGCAGAAACGAATGTCGCACCGGACTGTTGCGCGGCGGCAATCGCGGCCAGCCTCGCCTCTTCAATATTTTCAAAAAAGGTAACTTGGGCACCATAGCTTTCCATCGCCGAGACCTTCATCGGATCGGCTGAATGCGGCAAGTATATGGATACGGGCACCCCTGCGACATGCCCTGCACAGGCAAGACCTAATCCATGGTTCCCCGCCGTCGGGGCGATGACGCCGATGCGTCGCTGGTCTGCATCAAGACTGGCAACAACGTTTGCCGCCCCTCTGAGTTTAAAGCTGCCGGTATGCTGGAGATTTTCCATTTTGAGCCTGACCTCGGCCCCTACTTGCGAAGATAACGCAGGTGAATGGTCAAGCGGCGTCCTGCATACCGTTGATTTAATGCGTCGCGAGGCGAGATAAATATCGTTCAGTGTGACGATGTGCATTGGCCTTTGTGGATGGTTTGTCATACTATTCTCCGTAAGCTATATAAGAAAATAACTATATAGGTAATTGGCTATATGAACAACTTAAAGACATCAACAGCCGATATCTTCCGCGCGCTGGGGAATGAACATCGCCTTGTGATTGTTGAATGGCTGTCTGATCCAAGGTCGCATTTCCCGGAGCAGCAGGACGGCGACCTGGTGAAGGATGGCGTGTGTGTGGGGTTTATCACCGAAAAAATTGGTCTGAGTCAGCCCACGGTGACAGGCCATCTACAAATTCTGGCAAAAGCAGGAATTGTGACCTCAAAACGCATCAAGAACTGGGTGTTTTATAAACTTGATGCGAAGCAAATGGATGAAGCAACGGGAATGTTGTCGGGGTATGTACAACTGGCGTCACGTCTGGACGCGCAGTCATAAGGGAGATGCCAGGGTTTTGTCGCTTCACACTCCAAAGCGCTGACCTGGCACGACGCCGCTCAGGATTTCGTGGTGCCTGCTCTCTCCTGCCCCCCGTCCGGTGAACAGGAAGCCGACGCCGCCTGATAACAGGCTTCCATTTCATCGAGTGCGGACTGATTTTCTAACCCCCATTGGTACATTTGCTCAATGGGCTCGGCAAAGGTTCTGCCAAGCGGGGTCAAACGGTAATCGACTTTGGGTGGGATGACCTCGTACACATGGCGGGCAATCAACCCTCGCAGCTCCAGCTCTTTTAGCGTCTGGAACAACATTTTTTTGGATATTCCCTGCAGGCTACGTTGTAGCTCACCGGTGCGCGCCCGTTCAGCCGGCCAGTGATAAAGCGCGTGCAGCACCATTGTGCTCCATTTAACTGAAAAGAGTTCCATCAGGCGGCGCGGCGGCGAGTCCGCATAGAAAAAGAGTTTCCCATCAACCCAGGCTGGCATTGTTATGTCCTTAGCGATGGTCACCAAATGGTGACTACTATCAATATAAAACCCTGTTGACTATAGTCTGCCCTCTTGAATCAGCCAGAACCAGCACATTCCGGAGATAAGATGAACATCAACGCATTGGTCGCACTTGACGCGGCAACCCCCTTAACATCAGGCCAGGTTTCGCTGCGCCCGTTACAAAAGCAGGATGTCAAAATTGAGATCCTCTACTGCGGCGTGTGTCACTCCGATCTCCATATGGCGCGTAACGAATGGGCAGTCAGCCGATATCCACTGGTGCCGGGGCATGAGATTGTCGGGCGAGTCGTAGAGGTTGGCGACGAGGCCACCCAGTTTAAACCCGGTGATATCGTCGGTGTAGGGGTGATGGTCGACGCCTGCCGCGAGTGCCATTTCTGCAAACACCACGAAGAACAGTACTGTGAAGCAGGGTTTACTGCGACCTACAATGGCATTGATAAATATACCGGCGACAGCACCTGGGGCGGCTATGCGCAGAGCGTGATTGTCGATCAGCATTTTGTTGTTTCGGTGCCGCAAAACCTGCCGCTTGCCGGGGTTGCGCCGCTGTTGTGTGCGGGCGTAACGGTATGGTCGCCACTGCGCCATTTCAACGTCAAAGCAGGCGATCGCGTAGGCGTTGTGGGGCTGGGCGGATTAGGCCATATGGCAGTGAAGCTCGCCAGTGCGATGGGGGCGGACGTGACGCTGTTCACGACCTCACCGGAAAAGGGAAAAGATGCCCGTCGTCTGGGTGCCAGACAGGTCGTGGTTTCGCGCGATGCCGCACAAATGGCTGCCTGCCAGACCTCGCTGGATTTTATCATTGACTGCGTAGCGGCACCGCACGATCTGGATCCTTACCTGGCCACGCTGAAAACCAATGGCCGCCTGGTGTTGGTCGGCATTCCTGACCAGCCACATAGCTCGCCGAATATCACGCCCATGGTGTTTCGACGTTTAAGCATCAGCGGTTCGTCGATTGGCAGCATTCAGGAAACGCAGGAGATGCTGAACTTCTGCGGCGAGCACAATATTACCGCCGATATTGAAACGATCGGTGGCGAGGATATCGAAGCCGCCTTTGCCCGTATGCTCAAGGGAGACGTTAAGTATCGCTTTGTCATCGATATGCAGGCGACGCACTGGTAGTAAAGCGACAGGCTCATCACCTTGCCGGGCGGCCCTTTCAGGCCGCTTTGTGCATGCACCAGACGTAGATGATGCTGTGGCACAAGCGCTAACCCTACACGACAGAACGCGGGCGTTTGCCGTTGAAATTGGTGTGCAAACAGAAGAAATGAAAGGCTCAGCCGAAGAGAGAGGTTTAGCGCTCTGAATCATGGATGACGGCTGAGTGCAGGAGGATTACAGATTTTGCCTGCGCTTCCACTCATCAATGACGTCTCCCAAATTTTTTGGCGTCTCATCGCGAATCCAGGCCATGAATGCCCGATCGAAATGGAAATGTTCCCCGCACTGCTCCACCATAAAACGACGGACGTTTTGCGTGCTTTTATAGTGTTTATCTACGGCAGTGGAACGGGTGAGCAATGCGCGATGCCAGTCAGTTTTCACGTTTTTATTCCTGGAGTATGAATGCGTTAAAAGTTGCAACCTTGGCTGGGGTATTTCAACGCCCTCAGGCTCGAGCGCGGCCTTTAGCGTACTACCGCTCAGTCATATTGTCCGCTTTGTGCAAGGAGCAGATGTTGCTGGCATATTTATGCTATTCAATGGAAACAAGTTTTAGCAATATTTGAACTGAAAAAAGGGAGAATTGAGTTTTGGACATTACGATAAATGCCGCGAAACCTGAACATTTTTCGTCACTCTGCGCCATTGAATTAGCCGCTTTTGAAACGCTTCGTGAAGCAGGTGCGGTAACGGGTCAGGCTGTCGCACATAGCCTAAAGGAATTCGATGAGTTTAGCCGCGATGGCGTGCTGCTTGCAGCCTTTGCGGCTGATTCAACCCCTGTGGGGTTCATTGCTGCTTATTATGAAAACATATGGCTGCACATTGCTGAAATTGATGTTCATCCTGACTGGCAGCGCCGTGGAATCGGCAGATTATTAATGCAAGCTATCCTGGTTTATGGGCAGCAACGCGGTCTGACCGGGGCCACACTGACAACAGATAACATAGCTGCCTTCAATGCCAAATTTTATGCAGCGCTGGGTTTTGAGATTGTGGAAGGACAATCGTGTCCGCCACACCTGATAACACTTAAAGCTGAGGAAGTTAAAATGGGCTTCAATCCGGCACGGCGCGTAGCTATGCGATTGAACTTTCAGGCCACGACAACGTAATAATTATTACAGGTTCCTCTCCTCGTTCTGGCAGTGGATCTTATCCGCTTGTGTCAGGAGTCGGCACCTTATGTGTTATCGCGTAGTGTATTGCGCAGTACCCACAGCAAGAAAAGTAACAGCCGCCATCAGGCGGCTTAGAGGCAGGCAATACATTTAACTGTATTCAGTAATATTGAACCCTTCTTCAGGCATTGGTGCTGAGAAATAACGAGTTATGACCTCAAATTGTTGGTCTGTCGCGGCAAAATCGTGCGTACCTTCTTCATTACGCGCGCGTAGACGGGATTTACATACGTCATCAGAGACTTTCAGATAGTGCAGCCGATGACTGGCACCTGATTCCTTAATGATACTCATCATCCATTCACGATTTTTTTGCGTATTTGCCGGGAAGTCCAGAACCACCGATAAACCCGCTTTGAGCAGTGACACAAGGTGGGGCTTTATGGCGCTTTTTAACTTTGAGGAACACTGCACATAATCCGCCACTGACTTCAGTTCATTCGCATAAAGTGCAGCCAGCCACTGGTCTTCACTCACAATTATAGTGCCCGGTGAATGACCTAACTTCGCTGATAAGGTGGACTTTCCTGATGCGATTTTTCCGCATAAAAGATGCAGAGTGGGTTTTCCTGATTTTTCTACTTTATCGGTTTCCATTATTTACCTCACTGGATTGTTACCGGTAAGGCCCGCCTTACCGGCGGGAAAATGGCGAATGTTATCCCACCTGAGATAGACAGGTGATAATAATGATTGAATGGAATAGCACTGAGTATATTTTCATCGTAATTAAAGTTAGCAGATGCTGAATGCAAAATCAGCACCTTTTTCAAAGGTACACTGAATGTCCGCTCACCCGCGCATAGCGGACTTTCAACTCAGCTGAGTTTAACCTTTATGTGCCCAGGCGGTCGTTGATGATATGAATTAACACGGGCGTTATTCCACTTCCGGGGCTACCGACAGGTTGCCCCGGACAGGGAATTAAAGTGGTGAAAACGACTCAACATCATGCTGGAAGACGTAAGGATCAGAAAGCAGTTCAAACTCTTCGTCATCCGGGTAGGTGACCGCCACGTGATAGTTTTCTCCTGCAAACGCCTTCACCGACTGGAGATCATGCCAGTAGGTAGCAAGAAAAAAATGCTCCCAGCCCCCCTGCGTTTCTCTACGAACGAACGCGCCTTTGTTTCCTGGGATGCTTTTTGAATGCTCTACTCCTGTTTTCTCAAGATGCTGAGCAAAACCATCCGCATGTTCAAGTGGAACGCAGCCGTGCCAGGTTCTTACAATCATGAGTTTTATCTCCTGTGATGAAAAATATAACCATATCACCGGAAGGTATTGCATGGTGTAGTTAACGAAGAGTATTTCTTCTGATAGCGAGTTAATCAGGCGCTCCAGCTTCGGTTTATTATTCCGCGCTTCGCTCATGGCGGATCAGGGAGTCTGAATTTAAGTCCGCTTTATGGCAGAAGCTGATGTGAATAAAAAGGCGCAGATTAACTGTTACGCTGTTTCTCTAACTTGATATCCGTATCACTCACATCAATTCGATTTCCCCAGCCCAGCTGAAGGTAAAACTTCGCTGCACGGCTACGCTTATCGGTTTCCAGCCATATTATTTCATGATTTTTAAACAACTCCAGCTCAGCGGCCATCACCAGCCTGCGCCCGGCACCTCTGCCTTCATATTCCGGGAGCACGAAGGCGGCAAACAGACAGCCTTCATCAGGCAATATCATCGAGAAGCCGATAATGTTTGTGTTTTCAGTAGCAACCCAGGCGCAATGGCTCGTCTGAATCATCTCCGCCACTACCTCTTCGGTAATGCCCATTTCGTTGAGTTCTTCGCGGCTAAGATGATTTTCGACGACTGAGGTTCTGATATTAAAAATGGATTTAATATCAGTAGATTGAGCAAGCCTAATATTTATAGTCATTATACTTCCATGTAAGACGGGGAAAAATCTTGCGAGTGATGCCTGGCATCCTCGCTCATTGTAGTGACTGAAGCATAATAGATAATCATCCGGAACCTGTGCGAGGATCTGTTCAACACCTTCAACTTCTGTCTGAATATTAATGTCACGTCCGTATAGCTGTTCGACAAAATTTCAGGGAAAAACCGCTTTCAGTCGTTCAAGCCCTTGATGCAAAATTTCTCTCGGACAGGCGAAATTCAACCGTTCAAACCCCTCGCCTTCCTTCCCAAATGTTTCTCCCCAAGTCAGTCCTACCCGGGCCTTGTCAAGAATGAGCTGCCTGAGCTCATCCGGTGTGAGACCCAGAGCGCGGAAATCTAACCAGGCGATATATCCGCCACCTGGCCTAATCAGTGTAATCTGAGGCAGGTTCGATTTTAAAAACGCATCCGTATAATCCAGGTTAGCCTGGAGATAGCCATTAAGATGTTCCAGCCATTTTTGTCCCTGCTGGTAGGCGGCCGTGACGGCAGTCAGACTAAAAACATTTGTCGCAAAATCAAAATCCATGCTAACCCGAACGCGTTCGAGGCGTTCCCATAGTTCTTCATTCGGTATAATGCCGATGGCATAAGTCAGTCCCTGGAGATTAAAAGCTTTGGATGGTGAGGTTAAGGTCACTGAGTTCAGGCTACTCCGGGTTGAGACGCTACCATAGGGCACAAATTCGGCATTATCGTAGGTGATATAGCTGTTAATCTCATCACTGACGACCAGTACACTATGTTTGTCACAAATATCAGCAATGAGGGATAACTCCTCCCGAGTAAATAGTAGCCCGGTAGGGTTATGAGGGTTGACCAGGAAAAACAGTCTGACATTTTCTCTGACAAGCGTTTCTTCAAAACGGTTTGGTTCGAAACGGTATCGAAACCCATCAAAGGCCAGTGCCTGGGTAACAACGCAGCGATCAGCACCTTCAATAACACTGACGGCGGGATGAAAATGTGGCGCGTGAATCAGGATATTATCACCCGGTTTTGTATAAGCGCGCAGACATAAAGAAAACATGGCCCACATACCGGGGCAGTTGGTCAGCCAGGCTCTCTCTATACGCCAGTGGTGGTTTTCACTGAACCAGTCCGTTATTGCCTGATAATAATCATCTGTTTTGTATTCGTAAGCATAGAGACCGCTTTCCGCTTTCTTTATAAGAGCATCGCGAACACATGGCGGAGACTTAAAATCCATATCGGCAGTACCGAAGGAAATAATATCTCGTCGCTGATATCGTCCCCATTTGATCGAAGGTGAATCTACCCGATTAATCACTGTTTCAAAGAAATGACCTTCTTCTTTCACTTTTAATCTCTAATTACTCAATATTCTTAAAGCATTATCACATCGTTCCCGATGTGGCAAGATGCCGGGTGGTTGCTGGCGTTACCAGGATGGCCCTTCATTTAACGCAATCAACTCCTTGCTCATAGCGGACATCCGCTCTGTGATGTTGCCCGCTTTGTGCCAGAAGCGGACAGTAGTCTGTTTATACAGATAGTACGGCCGGGAAAGGTACCAGGGGTCGCAACAGCCCGTTGTCATTTATTACTCATACAAGAATTATCTGATAATAAAGATAATTGATATTACTCAATGGCTTATTCTTCGTTACCTCACATTTTTTGACGGCTGGGCGCATTATGATTCTGAATCCTCAGGGTGCGCAGTTGAATAAATCGTCACGTTAGTGGATTTCGCCACTCCCACCTAAATTTACAGACAGACAATTTTGCTGGTTCCTGCTGTCATCTGCGCTGAAAGCTGCTCAGCGGTACTTCAATTCGCACCCTGGATTTTCGAATGTATGACTAATGACTATGAGGCCTTATGAATAAATCTCTGCTGGCATTGATCTGCTGTGGTGCCATTTCATCTTTTATCGCGCAGGCTGCACCAACATCCTGTGTTCCTGAATCTTTTGGTGGTAAAGGCGATGCCAGAACCCTGAATACGCACGCTATCCAACAGGCAATTCAACAATGCAGCGAACGCGGTGGTGGCACGGTAAGACTCTCTCCGGGCGTATGGCTCAGTGGCCCGTTGCAGCTAAAAAGCAATATCACACTCCAGATCGATAAAGGCGCAACGCTGAAAGCGAGCAACCAGGAAGGCAAGTTTGTGCAGGCCTTTATTGGCCACCCGGCGCGGGCGAACGAAGCCTTTATTTTTGCCAGTGACGTGCACAATGTTGCAATAACCGGCGGGGGTAAGCTTGATGGTGACGGAGAAAAAACCTGGTGGCCGGAGGCGCTAAAAATCCGGGCCGAAGTACGCAGTGGTAACACTAAAGCCTTTACGGATCGCTTCCCTGGCATTCCGCTGGCAAACGGCGCGCCTCGCCCATGGTTTGTTGAATTTAATAATGTTACCGGCGGTAAGATTGAACAACTGCATCTGACGAACTCGCCAATGTGGAATATTGTTATCCGCAACAGCGCCGATATTGAAGTGCATGAAGTCAATATTAATAACCCAACCACCTCGCCGAATACTGACGGTATGGATATTGTCTCATCACGCAATGTGACTGTCTCGAAGATGGATATCCACACGGGGGATGACAACATTGCCATCAAATCGGGTCTGGTGCCGGGAACCGGTGCACCCTCGACAGATATTACCGTGCGTGATTCGATCATGCGCGACGGGCACGGCATCTCGATCGGCAGTGAAACCGCTAACGGCATTGGCCGCGTAACGGTCAGTAATGTCACCTTTCTCAATACCGAAAACGGTGTGCGAATTAAATCCGCACGGGATCGTGGAAACACCATCGGCCCGCTGGTCGCCGAACATCTGACGATGACGAATGTCGCAACACCGATTCTGGTGACCAACAGCTACAGTGGTCAGTCCGGAGCCAAAGGCAACACGCTCATTTCCGCGCTGGATAACGCGCAAGTTACGGCGACCACGCCTAAAATCAGCGGCGTCGATATTTCGAATCTCACCGCTACAAACGCGGATCACGCCATGATTTTCAGCGGCTTACCTGAATCTGCGGTACAAAATGTCTCACTTCATAATATCGATATTGAGGCAAAATATGGCGTGCAGGCACGCTATGTGAACGGGAAAGGCGATGCAGTACGGATCAAAACCCAGCAGGGCCCCGTGCTGGAACAAGGCCCACAATCGGCGCTGAAATTTAACTGACGGCCCGCCCGGAGAGTGTTCTGCCTCCGGGAATTTTTCGCTCATTGCAGATATTCAGCCCCGTGAGGTTGTCCGCTTCGTGCCAGGAGCGGACGGTGTTCCAGGCGTGTTCAATCAGCTTGCATACACGCTTTAAAATAAAATAGCGGAAGCGTTTTCGGGATGCCGCTGCCAGCATTATTTTCAATCAAACCAAGTTGATAACGATTTTTCCGAATGCACCTTTATCGAGATGCTCAAGTGCTTCCGGCAATTCATTGAAGCTGAATGATTTGTCTATCACCGGTTTCAGTTTGACCCAGTCAACGGCTCTAACAAGATCTTCAAGCGCCCGGCGATGGCCCACACCTATGCCCTGAATAGTCGGGGATTTCAGTAACAACATGACTCCAGGTGCTGAAGTATCGTGCGTGTCCATCATTCCAATCAGGGATATTCGGCCATGTGAAGCTACCGCGCGCACAGAGTCAGCAAAGTTACGTCCTCCCACTGTATCCACAACGTGATCAATGCCCCGTTCATTCGTCAGTCGGTAAATGGCTTCGACCCAATCCTCTTTTTTACGGTTAATACCGTGATCGGCACCGAGCGCCGCCGCAGCTGCCAGCTTCTCATCGCTGGATGAGGTAACGAAAACTTCAGCCCCCACAGCTTTAGCTATCTGAAGAGCGAAAAGTGCCACACCGCCGGTTCCCTGAACAAGGACAGTTTCGCCAGCACGAAGGCCGCCGCGTTCAATCAGAGCAAACCAGGCAGTAAGCCCGGCGCAGACCAGCGTGCTGGCTTCAGCATCAGTAAGCGTCCGAGGGGCTTTGACCAGCCATTCTTCACTCATAACCACGTACTCAGCCAGCACGCCCTGGAACGCATAGCCTACAGTGTCGTAGTGCGGATTTTTGGCATTGTTATTTAGCTTTCCGTCAATCCAGTCAGCGTTAAAAGATGAGATAACGCGTTCTCCCTGGCTGAAGCGGGTGGTACCCGGCCCAACAGCCTCAACCACACCAGCCATATCAGAACCCGGTGTGAAGGGCATTGGCATACCGTTCCCCATTCCGCCATCAATGATGACCTTGTCACGGAAGTTTAGTGAGACAGCATTGACCCGAACCAGAACTTCGTTCGGGCCGGGCTGAGGGATTTCTGCTTCCGTAAGCTTCAGATTCTGACGTCCTGTTTCGTTTAAAGCCCAGCGTTGCATTGTGCGACTCATGAAGATTCCTGAGATGTAAATAAATGATGGTTAAAACTCTAACATTGCTCGTTAGGTGACAGTGGGGATAATATTTCTCTCTATTGATTCCTTCAGAGCGACAATATGAAAAGCGAGCTGAACAGTATCCCTGTCTTTGTAGCCGCAGCTGAATCGGTGAGTTTTTCGCAGGCTGCTGAAAAACTGCATGTCACACGCTCGGCAGTGGCGAAAACCATATCCAGGCTTGAGGAGAGGCTGGGTGTTACGTTTTTTAACCGTACTACCCGCAGTCAGAGCCTGACTGACGAAGGTTCGCTTTATTATGAATTCTGCCGTCGGGCGCTGAATGAAATAAAAATGGCGGAGGAGATTCTGGAAGGCGGCAAGCTCCAGGCAAGCGGAAAACTGAGGGTGTCTGTTCCGGTCCTGCTTGGGCACTTCTGTATATCACCCTTGCTGTCTGCGATGGCAAAAGAACATCACGGACTGGAATTGGAAATTTCATTCAGCGATCGCCAGGTCGATTTGCAGGAAGAGGGTTTTGATCTGGCGGTGAGAGTCGGCGCGCTGGCTGACAGCAGCAGCCTGATAGCACGTAAGCTGGCCTCTCACACAATGGTTTTTTGCGCTTCGCCGGATTATATCCTTAAGGCCGGTGAGCCTACTTCACCATCTGAACTGAAGCAGCATGCCGCTGTTGCCTATATCCGTTCAGGACGCATTCTAAAGTGGCAGGTTAAAAACGAAAATGATGAAATTACGGAATTAACCCCGCCAGCCAGACTGATGATGGATGATATGCAGGCGGTAAAAGATATTGCGGTAGCGGGAGGCGGTATCGCCTGGTTGCCTTACTGGCTCGTACGGGAACAGCTCATCAGCGGCAGCCTGACAGAGATATTAAAAGACCAGTCTTCCGGAAGCTGGCCCGTATATGCCGTTTGGCCGCGCACACCTCACCTGTCCCTCAAAGTCAGGCTGGCTGTTGATAAACTGATTAGCGAACTGCCTGCGATGATGGCTACAGTTCAGGCCCGGGTTTGATGTCCGCTTTTCACCCACGGCTGCGACGTCACGATCCCAGCACCTCCTGAAGCCATTGCTGTACACTTCTGGGTGTAATGCCAAGTAATCTTTGTGCACTTGTGTGAGGAGCTATAGTGTTGTTGTGCACGCCTGCCAGCGCCTGATACAGGCCAGCCACAGCGGCGGCTGCCGGACCCAGTAGAGGTTCGATCCGCTTGCCAAAATATGCCGGCTCAATGCTTTCATACGTTACTGGGCGCCCTAAGTGGCGTGAGAACTCACCAGCCAGGTCTGCACCGGTAATTCCCGGAAGCTGGCCCACGCCTACGACGCCTGATACTGATTTGTCGGTAAGCAGGCGGGCGGCGACATCGGCAACGTCCAGATGAGAGGTCCAGGAAACGGCAAGGTCTGCTCGGACAGGATACTGAATGACACCCTCTTTCCTGATGGCATTCAGAACGTCTGGCATCAGGAAGTTTTCAAGGAACAGGCGGGGCGCAATAACGACGGTCGGAACGCCGGTTTGCTGTACGGCTTCGATCAACATAGCTATCGCTGAATCGCTCCTGGCCTGAAGGGGGGAGCCAGGCTCATCAACGACGGTTCCGCCACTGGTCGAAATCACGATCCGCTCAGGCTTTGCCAGCCCCACCGCCTTCGCTATATTTTGCGCAAACACTTTCCGGTTTTCTTCTGCTGTTTGCGGCAGGTGTATAAACACACCCTCTGCGTTCCGGTAGGCTGCGGCCAGCGACTTCACTGACGCATTATCAAGCTGAACGCAGGATGTATCTTCTGTTTTAACCTTATTTCGTACACCCGCAACAGCCGTCAGCCCCGCGGCCTGAAGCCTTTTAAATACCGGTGCGCCCTGCGCTCCTGTCGCGCCGTGAATAATATAAGTCATCAACTTTCTCCACTGGTTAAAACTATACAAAGGGATAGAATTAGACAATAGTGCAGTATCTGCACCAGTTACATCAAATGCACTAATGGAGAAAACTCGATACGAATGTGTAAATTTCTTTCACAGTCAGGGCCGGGCTGTAGTTAAGCATTATTAACAGGAGGATTTATGAAACTGACCGATCTCCCCGACTGCGGCGTCGCTCGCTTTCTTGAGTTGGTTGGCAGCCCGTGGGCAACACTCATTGTGCGCGAACTCCTCGCGGGACCGTTGCGCTTCAGCGAGCTTAAGGGGTGCTTACCAGGCATCAGCGCGCATACGCTTACTGAACGACTGCGTAAGTTTGAGAAGCACGGACTGGTGATACGTACTGCCTACGCGGAAACGCCTCCGAGAGTAATCTATGCTCTTACCCCTCTTGGCAGAAGCCTGCGCGACGTGCTTGAGGCGATGAATCGCTGGGGAGCATCCGTGCCGGCAGTGGGTACTGAAAAGGCAGATTAAAACGTAATACATAAAATACGGACATCAGACTATCTGCCAAACCGACTGACGGTAGATGATATGCAGACGGTAAAAGACATTGTGGTTACGAGAGGCGGTCTTGCGCGATTATCCTTAATGCTGACACTGTTTTATCAGCCAGTTACCTACCTCTGGCCATACTTTTTCTGCACATCTGGTACGGAAGAAGCCCATGTGGCCGACAGCGGGGAGGCCAAAGTCCGTATGCCGTATCTCACGGCGTTCAATCTTTGCGTTTTCCACTGGATTCATCAGGCGTGTAATAGCTTCAGAATTAGCCCAGGCGTCATCATCAAAACCCAACACCAGAAGAGGTAACGTTATCCTGGTGGCCCGCCGACGCGCATCCCACTCCGGATCGTCATAGAAGTAGTCAGGCATTGCACTCCAGCGCGCCCATTGCTTCATTACCGGAGCAGGTAAATCCTCCCCCAGTCCGAGTCGTTTGGCTGGCATATACCCGAAGATACGGCAAAGGACCGGAGAGAGCACACGCAATAAGCACCAGACCCTGAGCCTTTCCACTGTTTGTTGGATCGTGCTGGTTACGCCCGCATGAGATGCAACAATGACCCCCGCATGCAGGAACCGGGTGGCCGTTGAAAGCAGGACAGCGTGCCCGCCTACGCTATGCCCTACCGCCATTATACGAAGATCTGGAAAACATAATTTAGCCCAGGCTGTAACGCAACTGACATCCTGCTCGATCCAGTCAGACATAGATACATCACAATCCCGTAATGACCCTGACTTTGAGCGTCCGGTCCCTCGATAATCGTAGGTCAGGACACTGAATCCTCTTTCATGAAGATATTCAGCGAAGCCCTTATAAAATGACTGTGCCACTGCTGTAGCAGGGTGAAGGATAACCAACGCTTTAGCGCCGCTTCTCTCCCAAAACGTGGAAACCAGAAAACCGCCTTGTTTTACAGGTATTGTTACCAGCTTCATAAATAGAGCCCTACAGTGGTCATACCAGATTCATTTAATCAACTATAGCCTGGACAGATGTATTTGCTCCACAGCTTTCGCCTACATGTAAGAAAGGACAATAAAATGATGAGGTTATAAACTTCTGCTTTTCGCTCAAAGCAGACAGAATAAAGGTAGAATTTCTTTACTTATATAAAGAGGTGAACTAACCGTAAAATCGTATGAGGGTTTCCATCATACGTTAGAGGGATGGGATAAGCCCGGATGCGCCGGGCGCGTCAGAATGATGACTTGCGTGACCAATATGTTTCTTACGGTGAGGTGCATCTGGCTGAGTGGACCTATAAAGAATTATCTATATTTAAGTTTGATCTAACTGTATTTTTGAGAAACGGTCGCTTATTTATCATTACGGACAGCAACAGCGACCGTTTGCATCTTTTTTACTTCTTTAAATTAATGAATAACAACACCCTGAACGGTAATCTCAACTCCTGATTGTTTAATCAAATTTCCAATCATGCATGAGTGATCTGCCTTCTGAATTAATGCCATAACGTTTTTATCTTCTTCCGGCTTCCGCGCTTCACCAAGCTTAACTTCGACATTATGTGCGATCAGCATATTTGAAGGTTTATCTCCTTTCAGCTCGGTTGTTAAAGAAATAATAGATGCTGGAATTTTATGCCCCTCTAACATTGCAGCAAGAGTCATTAAATAGCAGGACGCGGCTGATGCCGCCAGTAACTCTTTAGGATTTGCACCTTGGCCTGTGCCACCGAAATGCTCTGGAATGGCGATAGGAAGCGCCATTTTTTCAGCTTCGATTATCCCTGATCCTGTGGTTAAACCGTTCCATTTCACATGCAATAGTGTCATAACGTGCTCCTTCAATGGGTTAATGAATTCTTGACTCAGTGTCTTCCTGGAGTGGTATGCTGACAAGCGTCGAAAACGACATTCTCAGGGGCAATATCGTCATACAGGGTTTACGTTATGCTGGAAATAGGCATTTTTATTTATCCGGGAGTTCAGCAGGCCGCCGTGCTTGGACTGAACGATTTATTCTGTGTTGCCAATATGTTTTCTCAGAAATATCAGAACAATAACGACAGGCTGATAAGGGTGTCGCACTGGCAACAAGACTCTCTCCTGGAAGATCCGGTACGCATTTTTGATACCGTACCGGATGCCAGCCCGGCACCTTTATCTGCATTAATCGTTCCCCCCACGCTCAGAGAGCCTGCTGAGGTAGATGCAACACCACAATTGGCTCAATGGTTAACCGGGCAGCGCGCTCAGGGAGTCGTGCTGGGTTCAGTATGCGCCGGAGCATTCGTGCTGGCCTCAACGGGTTTAATGAATGGCCGTAAAATGACCACACACTGGGCTTACGCTGATGTGCTGAGCCAGCGCTTTCCAGAAATACAGGTCGATGCAAATCAACTAATTATAGATGACGGAGATATCATCACTGCCGGGGGACTGATGTCCTGGACCGATCTCGGTCTGCGGTTAGTTCATCGTCTGCTGGGTCCGACTGTCATGATCGACACTGCGCGAATGTTGCTGGTCGACCCACCAGGACGTGAACAGCGCTATTACAGCGTATTTTCACCGCGTCTTACGCACGGCGATGCATCCGTCCTGAAAGTGCAGCACTGGCTTCAGGCAACCCAGGCCAGAGAGGTCACACTTTCGGCTCTGGCGGCACAGTCGGGTCTGGAAGAACGCACGTTCCTGCGCCGTTTTCAAAAAGCAACCGGCATGACCAGCACTGAATATTGTCAGCATCTTCGGGTAGGACGGGCGCAGGAGCTTTTGCAATTCAGTAATGACTCCTTTGATCGCATTGCCTGGGAAGTGGGATACAGCGATCCGGGTGCGCTGCGTAAAATTTTTACCCGCATTGTGGGCCTGACGCCTGGCGAGTATCGCCGTCGCTTCAGCGCAAGCCACGCAACGGAAAATGCCTGACAAAGTGGCGAAATTGACACTTATAATGTCGTTTGCGCCACTTCTGCCTTTACATATTCCCTGCCAGAATGCTGTTTCAGTGAGCAAACCAACAGGAATAAGATGATGAAACAACGCGGCTTAATCGTAATCGATCTGCAAAACGAATATCTGCCTACCGGTAAATTACCTCTTACCGGCATAGAAGCTGCTGCCCATAACGCAGCGCTAGCTATCGCTGATGCGCGCTTAAAAGACATCCCCGTTTTCCATATTCGCCATGAGTTTGCGAATAACGAAGCGCCGGTTTTTATTCCCGGCTCTGATGGCGTGGAAATTCAGAGTACTGTCACCCCAGCAGCAGGCGAAGCGGTAATTGTGAAGAACTTCATCAACTCATTTCGCGAAACCGACCTGAAAGCGCAACTGGATGCAAAGGGTGTCGAAGAAGTCGTTATCGTGGGGGCGATGAGCCACATGTGTGTAGATGCCTGCGTCAGAGCGGCTGCGGATATGGGCTATCCGGTCACCGTCCTGCATGATGCCTGCGCCACGCTTGACCTGACATTTGGTGGTGTCACCGTGCCCGCGGCACAGGTTCATGCTGCTATGATGGCCGCGTTTGAATTTGGTTACGGGAAAGTCCAGTCAACGGCAGACTATCTGACTGTATAACCGGCCCCGCCAGCGTCCCTTCCAGGGGACGCTTTTTCATCGGCTGGCATGAATTTACAGGCTTTCCATACGAAGACGACGGGCCAGCTGTTCAATTCCGGCATCAGCAATATGATGCTGACTTAACGCAGCGTCCAGATTTAGCACATAGTCCCGATTACTCCCCAGTTCTCCCGTCGCTCGGGCAATGAGGGGCGTTATCACGTCCGGTGCCGTTTCTTCCTCATAAAGCTGACTGTCTGGATCTGCAGCAAAAAAAATTGCGCGAACGGTACGCCCGTTCGCCAGCCTGATTGTTGCCCAGGAAGGTCGGTACCCCCCGCTCACCATTTCCCTTACCCAGATGAGACGCAACTCTTCTTCAGGTCCCTCTAAACCCAGACGTAGCGCAATACCTTCACAACTGCCGCCTGGCTTCAGCGCCAGCATCCGCCCGGGAAAATCAACACTGCCACGAGCAATAACAAGCCGGATACAGAAGCTGCGATGCCAGCCATCCAGAGTGGCGTGAGTGCGCTCCTGAGCTTCAAAAAGCGGGTTATATATCAATGAGCCATAGGCAAATATCCACAGGGGATCGCCTTTAATACGCCCTTCCAGCGTCTCGTTCATGGACAGGTCAATACGTTCACGGGACCACCACTCTATTCCCGGCATTTCCCTGAATGCTTCAAGGAATGAACCGTTCTTCAGGCTTTCCCTGTTAAGTACCAAAATTACCTCCGTTCAGGGCAGTCACTCTTCAGTTAAGAGGTAAAGCTGCATTGTGGCGCTCAAAACGCAATAACAATCACGCTGTCATTATTTTCAGAAGTTCTTTAGAAAAAGGGATTAATTCCAGCGCTTCCTTAGTTCTTAACTGGCTTATGTGCAGAGCATCAGGCGCAAGCCGAACCGAATATCTGATGTGATAAAACAGCCTCCCCGTAATATTCGATGGGCCACAGGCAAACAGAGAGGGTTTTTCAGGATACCTTCAGTCTGCATTTACTTTCCTTAACGCGCGGCATTGTCATGAATTCAGCGACGCGAGCATGGCCAGGTTGTGGCCGATATCACCGTCAATGCCGACAGCCCGGGCGGCAATTTCAGCCGGAATAACAAGCTCAGTGCCTTTATTAAACGTGATATAGCTGGATTTAGGGTTCTGATAAACCTGTTGCATAAAGGGTGCCTTGATTAGCTGGTTCCTGGCACCCACACCCAACTCCATAAAAACAGTGCGGCTCCCCTGCCCCTTTGCAAGAAAGCGTCGGAAAGACCGGTAACGTTCATTCCAGTCCATGCCTTTAAGGAATCCGCTGTCCACTTCCACATGCACACGCATCTTCCCCCCACACACCGGGCAACACGGGATTAACGCGTCCGGCACCCTGCCGTCCTTTTGCTCACGCGCCATCGCGCTGAGCCGTTCTGCTCCGGAATACAAACGATCGTGACAGGCGTTAGCACACTGGAAATTCAGGCCGTTGCCTTCGATTTCAAATAAATGCTCCTGTCCCAGCCCCGCTTTGACAAAATGACCATCAATGTTCGAGGTGAGTACAAAGAAATTTTTGTGGTTAACGAGCGCCAGAAGATTCTCCATCACCTCACCCGGCGCCCTGACGTTAATAAAGTATTCAAACAAACGGCTGTGAAATGCCCAGTATTCTGCCTCGCATGTATAACGATGAAAGCACCCCTGAATAATACTGGCGAAACCGTGGCGCTCGCTGAGATCGCCAAAATGGTGGCGGAAAGCGTTATCATTGGCGAATAAATGGATCCCGCTGGCTATTGAAAAGCCATTGCTTGCGCCAATGATAATGGCATCTGCTTCCTGAATGCAGTTCAGTGCATGATGTAATAACTGATTCATGATTTTCCCTTACGTGCCCTTTAAGCGGCTGTCAGCGTTTTTTCAAATGACACCAGGTCGCGGAGCACTTGAGCGATATCACAATCAAGCGTGATGCTTTTTTCTTTCAGGATACGGTGAGTCGGCGGTTCACCTTTATTAATCCGCACCAGAAAAGCATTTGACCAGTGATACGCGGCGACTGAAAAAGGATGCTTAATAATATTTGGCGTCATCGGCCCGACCCCCAGCTCAAGTAAAACTATTTTTTTATAGGAGTTTTGCGTTATAAAATCCTGATACTTATTCATGTAATGTTCCCAGAAGCGGCCCTCAAGAAAAACCGGGGAACGGAACCAGGGTTCCATTTGAGATCCGCAACGTGGACATCTTGGTAACAGCGCGGTGGGAACTCGCGTGTCCTTTATACTGGCAGCGATTTCACGCACCACCGGTTCTGACGGATAGACCCCATCATGACAGGGCTTTCCGCACTGGAGCCAGTGAGAGGTGCCCTGCGGATAACAAAGCTTCTCATCAGGAAAGAGCTTTGAAAACTGCATATCCTGATTGGTCGTGATAATAAAATAATTTTTATCCTTAATCAGAGCATGTAAATCGATATAGGTCTGGCCGGGTGGCTCATCAAACATTAACGTCCCGTGCTTAGCCAGATAGGCCCAGCGCTCCTCACTGCTGGGATAACGGTAATAAAGCGCATCGCAGAGATTCCGGATACCGTAATTACGTTGAAACTCGCTGAAGTTATCGCGAAAATATTTACTGTATCCGTAGAAATCATGCTGATTAGCTGTTGACATACCTGATGCGCCACCGACCAGAATGGCATCCGCATCTTGCAATTTATGATATATAGTGGCGATCTGATCGTAATATGCATCATTAATAGCTGACATTGTTTTTCCGTATTTAATTTATTAAGTTCATGCCACATAAAAAATCGCGCAAAAGCTATTCATTAATATTGGTGGGCATGTCATATGCATCAGCAATCAGTTCAGTTGAGCGATAAATAGCCTCCTGGGAGTGTCCCAGATTCAGCAACATAATCTCGTCAGCATTAATACGCGTCTGCCAGACTGCCAGTTGGTCTACCACCTGATTACCTGTGCCGCTCATGATTTTGGCATTCCACATTTCAATCAATTGCAATTCTGCTGCTGAATACTCGTAGTTTTCAGCTTCTTGCGGCGTTGGCACGATAAAAGATCGACCCGTGCTCATGCGCATCATTGCGTGAGAATAGGCCCATGCCTGACGACGGGCTTCACGCACATCATTGGCTGCCATCACACCAAAACTGGCGATGACGTACGGACGGTCAAGTACAGTGGAAGGACGGAAGTTCTGCCGATACAGATCTATTGCCATTTCGACATTCTGGTCGGCAAGATGAGCAGCAAAAGCGAATGGAAATCCCATTTGCGCAGCCAGACGCGCTGAATAGTCGGAAGAACCCAGCAACCATACGGGGGGATGCTGGTAAGCTCCAGAAACTGCATTTTCCTCATCCTGTAACGGGCCGGGAACGGCGTACACACCAGCCTTTTGCCAGGGATGGTTTTTCGGAAAATCTCCCTTCAGGAAGTGCAGTAATTCATCGAGTTGTTTCGGGAAACTGTCTGAGCCCACATTACCGCGCCGCAATGCCGATGCCGTAGCCATATCGGTGCCCGGTGCGCGTCCGACGCCCAAATCAATTCGCCCTGGAGCAAGGGAGGCCAGTAAACCAAACTGCTCAGCCACTACCAGCGGCGGAAAGTTAGGCAACATCATCCCGCCAGCGCCAAGCCGGATATGGGTCGTTTCGCCAATTAACCGTGCCAGTAATAGCGGTGGAGAAGGCGTGGTTACGCCAGGCATCGCATGGTGCTCTGCAAGCCAGTAGCGGGAGAAACCACGTCTGTCGGCCAGACGGGCGAGCTCAATACTCCCTGTAAGCGCCTCATGGGCTGTCACGCCTTTACCCGCCATAGCGAAGTCCAGCAATGAAAGCGGAACCGGAGCACCGCCCCGGCGCGTACTAAAAATGACCTGATTCACACTATCAATCCTCAAAAAGTGATGGCGGCTACGCCTAATCTGGCGTAGCGCAGAAGCATCAAATTTTGGGGATAATACCGATCATGCACAATTGACCTGAATGACAATATTAGAAAGTATTGGGCCAATTGCTTTTAGCGATTAAATCCGGGCGTTACGCATCTGGCAGAAGGTGCGCCGGTATTCTGAAGGCGAAGTGCCCAGGTGAGCGGTGAACTGAAGACGTAATGACATCGGAGTACCAAAGCCGACTTCTGAAGCAATACACTCCACCGGAAGGCTGGTGATTTCCAGTAGTTGCTGGGCCCGCGCTACCCGCTCGGCATTTAACCATTTAGTGACGGTCGTGCCCGTCGTGTCGCGAAAACGCCGGGTAAATGTGCGGCGGCTCATTTTTGCAACGCCTGCCAACGTATCGAGTGTAATCGGTTCGGACAGATGCTCCCTGGCCCATTCAAGCACTTCGGCCAAACGCCCTACACAGGATGATTGCGGAACCGGTTGTTCGATATATTGCGCCTGCCCGCCCTGCCGGTGCGGTGGAGTGACAAGTTGCCGGGCAATGCGGTTGGCCATGTCAGAACCATGTTGTTGACGGATTATTTCGAGGCAGCAATCAAATGCCGCTACGGTGCCTGCAGATGTAATTATATTGCCATCAATCACATACAGTACATCTGGACGAAACTTCGCGTCAGGAAAGCGACGCGCGAAAACATCACGGGCCACCCAGTGAGTCGTTGCTTCCCGTCCGGCGAGCAACCCGGCCGCACCAAGAACAAATGCCCCCAGGCAGAATCCAACAACCAATTTTCCTCGGGCGTGCGCGTTTTGCAGCGCCTGATTGATATCCTCAGGCACGTCTTCATCAGGATCTCTCCAGGCGGGAACTACGATAATATCAGCATCCTGCATTGCCTCCAGCCCCAAAGACACTGATATTGGTAACCCCTGATCGCTGATGATAAGCCCGGGAGACTGCGCGCAGTACTGCACATCATAAGCCGGGAAACCTGCGGGTTTGTTAACAATGCCGAAAGCAACGGCTGGAACCGAAAGCTGAAACAGACTGACTCCTTCAAAAGCCAGTACGATGATACGAACCGCAGACACAGAAACCTCTCACATAAAGTTCATACACGAAGCAGCAAGCCCGCAACCAGTTGGTCACGGGCTTATTGATGCTTAGCTGTAAAAAAGGAATATCCTGTACCAATAGCATATTCCGCCCCTCGTCTGCGACCTTTTACATCGTGCGGACCGGGGAGTATCACCGGCAGAAGACAGCCATTGCGTCTTCTGCAATGTGACGTTTATTTACAGGCAACCAGATCGGCCATTTGCTTATCGTCAGGTAAGCCGATGATTTGTTGTAAAACACGCGACTTATTCAGGTAATAAATAGCAGGCGTCCCGCTGGCTCCTGTCTGCTCCATCAGTTGCTGATTTCGCTGGATCTGCTTAAAAACGGCCGGGGGGGTATTACTTTTCAGCTCAGGTTTAATTTTACCGTCGGAACTCTCATGGTCATACCAGACCTTAGCCGGGTCACGGTCCGAAAGTATCGCTGCTGCATATTGCCCGCTGTCAGGGCGGATCACTCCAACAAGCAACGTTTTAATACTGATACGTTTATCTTTGAGAGCAGGCTGAGCTTGATGCCAGAATTTATTGCAGTAAGGGCAGAAAGGATCGGCAAAGACGACAACCTGGCATTTTGCGTCCGCGCGGCCTTCAGCGATCCCCGGCGCTGCGCTGAGTTGTTTCCACATCTCGCGCCCCGCCGGAATGTAAATTTCATCGTTGATGATTTTCTCACTCAGATTATTTCCGTGCGCATCGTACATATAGCCTGAAATAACATGTTTCTTATCCGGAGTGAGGTAAATCGTGACCCCCATGTCCTGATATTTACCTAACCATCCTTCCATTCCTCCGGGGGTGCTAAAGGGTTTAATGATTTCAATGCCCTGTTTTTCCATTTGTTTAACAGGTTCAGGTAATTCAGCAGTCTGCGCGTGCGCTACGGTACTGAAGATCAGAATCATTAGTGACAATATCGTTTTCATTATTTTTCCTCAATAAAATCAGATGCCGTTGTCTTGTCTGCCGTTGCCAGAACAGTCAGTAATGTCTCTTTGCTGAGAAGGGACGGCAGGACATGGCCCTGCGGAAATGAAGGGCCAAAAATGGCGTTAAAGGGTATGCCGCTGGCGCCGTAGCGTCTCAGAAACTGCTCGATTTCGGCAGAAGGCTTACTCCAGTTGCCCTGTAACAGCACCACGTCGTCGCGGTTTAAAGCAGCCACCACATCCGGACGATGCAAAACCAGCACTTCGTTGACCCGACAGTTCAGACACCAGTCGGCGGTGATGTCCACCAGTACGCGTTTATTGGCATCCAGTGCCTTACTGAGCGCTGTCTCAGTGAGCGGTTGCCAGTTAAGCGGCGAGTCAGTCTGCCCCTGCGGTTGGGGAGCCAGAAAAGCATACAGCCCCGCGCCAAACAGCACGCCAAACAGCAGACTGCGCAGGTTTTCTTTGTGTTTCGGCATCGCTTCCGCGCACCAGTAAAGGAAAAATGCCACCATGGCGCCACCGCCAATCAGCACATAACGAGCCCCCCACTCCTTTACCAACAGCGACATCAGCCAGACACAGGAGCCCAGCATAAGGAGAACCAGCGTCAGGCGCAGCTTCCCCATCCATGGCCCCGGTTTAGGCAGCCAGCGCGCCACACCGGGCATAATGCTGATAGCCAGCCACGGAAGGCTCATCCCTGTCCCGAGCATCAGGAAAATGAGCCAGAGCTGGTACAAAGGTGCCGCCAGGGCGTACGTTACGGCAGTGCCGAGAAAGGGAGCGGTGCAGGGGGTAGCGAGCAGAGTCGCAAAGGCCCCTTCAAGAAAACTCCCACCGATGCCTTTCCCGCCTGCTGTAGCCAGACGCGTGGTCACGCCAGAAGGCAGGCGGATTTCAAGCAGTCCCGCCAGGCTGAAACAAAAAATCCATGTCACGACAACCATCGTGGCGATGAACCAGGGATTCTGGAACTGGAAGCCCCATCCTATCCAGGCTCCGGATAACCGCAGTCCGGTCATCAACGCCGCCAACACCAGAAACGAGAAAATTATCCCGGCCGCTGTTGCCAGAAAACGCAGCCGCGTCTGACGGCGGCTACTTTCTGCCAGCGTCATCAGCGAAGCGAGTTTTATCCCAAGCACCGGAAGGACGCAGGGCATTAGATTGAGGATGAGGCCGCCCGCTAACGCCAGCGCCATAAACTGCCATAGCGTAGTGGAGCGACCGATGTCAGCACTGAATTGCTGGCTGTGTACGCCATCACTGACAACCCAGGAGAGTTGCTGCAAATGAGAGGCATCCAGTGGATTTCCCTGCTCATCCCTGACGCTAAACCGTGCGGTCAATGTATCACCGTGGGTTTCTGTCTGCGGTGGCGAAAGGGTGGCCCCCGGGGGATTATCAGGAAACACATCAGGCAATGACCAGCCGTCTGGCGAGGCCACTTTTACTGCCAGCGTGTCGCCGGCAGTGGTGACAGAGTTAACGACCATATTGCCGCGTTGCGGGGGAACGTCGCTCATCGCGGTGTTCCAGGCATCAGCAAAATGCGCTGACGGGCCGGACGAAAGATCAATGTCCAGCGGGAAGGTATTGACCACACAAAGGTTACTGCACAGGGAAAGCGTCAGCTTTCCGCGTAGCCGCTGCGCATCCCCAATCAGAACCTCCAGTGGAAACACGACCTGTCGATCATAACCAACCGAGCTGAAGCCGGCAGAATCAAATCGGACGGGCCGCGGCCAGTACCACTGTGTTTCTGCCTGTGTGTCCCACGTAACCACTGGCCGAAATCCGCCGTCACCGGGCGTTCGCCAGTAGGTTTTCCACCCTTCTTCGGGTTTCACATCAAGCAGCAGCCGGACCTTACCAGCTATGGGCTGATCGTAATAGACATGAACCTGTGCATGGGAATTGCCAGGTTTTAGCGACCAGCCCGGCACCGCAGCTGAGGCCGTAGACAGACTGAATAACAGGAACCACAGGCTCCTGAAAAACGTTTTCATATATTTTCTCCGTGAATGATTTATTGAGCAGAAGTGTTCAGCTCAGTCATTCACGAAAAACGCAGTTTTTAAGGTGTATTCGAAGTAAGGGAGGACGAAAAAGAATGACCGGTATCGGCAGTACACTGATTTTTATCAGCACCGCTAAAACGAAAACCAGCAGACCGGGTAAAAGAAGAAGCGTATCGAAATGAAGAGGCTGTGAGGCCAGTAGCGAGTGAGAGCTAAGTTCACAGGGTGATAAAGAGGTGGGGATGCGTTCCTGAGCATTCTTTTCGGCAGCCAGGGTGAGTGTCGCGACCCTGACCTGCATGTGGTGTAAAACACTGGCCCGTTGTGTCAGACAAATCAACATGACAAAGCAGGCAACGACCAGAAGCGCAAAAGCGTTCAGTTGCCTGTTTTTAGGTTGAGTTGGAGCCATCAGGAGGTTCATGGGCAATGAGGATAGTGAGCGGCCTGCATTCGGGCAAGCAGCAATTTGTAAAGGAAGCGTTAACAAAGCGCTTCACCGAATGAGGTTTTACTCTTCACTCAGAATCCCTTTGACCCACTGACTGAACGCCACGATCCCCGGGCGATTCAAGTTTTCGCGAGGCATAATCAGATCATATCCACGCCCGGCAGGAATTTCCTGTTCAAAAGGCATCACAAGGCTTCCTGCCTCAATGTACTTTTTGACCAATCGCTTCCTCCCCATCGCGACTCCGCATCCGCCGACCGCTGCCTCAATCGCCATTTGGCAGTTATTGAAGCTCATGAAATTTTCTTCCACGGGCAAAGGCCGGTTTGTTCGCTGGCACCATTCGCGCCATTCTGAAAAGACGTCCTGAGAATCAACAGATTCAGAAGCATGTATAAAAGGGATATCAGCCAGCCAGTCACTGCTTGTCCGAATTCTTTTTTCAGACTCAGGCGAACAAACAGGAACCAGCGTTTCGTCAGCCAGTCGTTCGCAATACAGATCCGGATACCGCAGGTTACTGTAGTAAATGGCAACATCCACGCGTTCCAGATTGAAATCCACCAGTCCAGCCCTGACCCGAAAATTAATATTCAATCCGGGCCATCGCATCCTGAATTCAGCTAAACGCGGAACCAGCCACAGGAAGGCAAACGTTGGAGGAAGCCCCACTGAAAGCTGGCCACGTAATCCCTGAACACGGATATCTTCAATTTCGTCATTAATGCGTTTCAACGACAAAGACAGAACATTCAGCAGGCGTTGCCCCTCATCGGTGAGCTGTAGCCTCCGGGTTAAACGAATGAACAACCTGAATCCAAGCAGAGTTTCCAGATGTCGTATACGCTGGCTGACAGCCCCCTGGGTAAGATTGAGCGTTTTTGCAGTCCGGGTAAAGCTGAGGTGAACAGCGGCTATTTCAAACGTACGCAATAGCGCCAGCATGTTTTCCTGAGCAATCATCGTAAAAACTCCTCTGATTTACCTTATATGCATTAAGTGGGCTAATGCATACCCCTGGAATGATCGTTTGTCCAGTCTCACTGTCTGCTCTTTAATCACGATAACGAGTAAATCACACAAAGGAGTACGACAGTGAAAGGTCTCAAAATCGTTGTTATTGGTGCAGGTTCAAGTTATACGCCAGAACTGATGGAAGGCATCATCAAACGCCAGCGTGAATTTCCGGTGCGTGAGCTATGGCTGGTCGACATTGAAGATGGCCGGGAGAAAATGGCAATTATTGCAGGGCTAACCAGACGTATGCTGGAAAAAAATGGCCTGGATATTCCTGTTTATGAAACACTTAACCGCCAGGCCGCCCTAAAGGATGCAGATTTTGTCTGTTCCCAGTTTCGCGCGGGCTGTCTGGAGGCGCGTATCAGTGATGAACGCATTTCACTGAAATATAATATGATCGGCCAGGAAACTAACGGGCTGGGCGGATTCGCTAACGCGTGCCGGACAATCCCTGTCGCACTCGAGATTGCAGCGGAAATGGAACAGCTATGCCCCGATGCATGGCTGCTCAACTTCACCAATCCCTCAGGTATGGTTACCGAAGCCATTCTTAAACACAGCAAAGTGCGCACGGCTGGGTTGTGTAACGTGCCGGTGATTATGCAGAAAGGAATTGCGAGTCTGCTCAATGTCAGCAACGTTAATGACTTCATTCTTCAGGTAGCCGGGCTCAATCATTTTATTTTCGCGCGCCACATCTGGCATGAAGGTCGCGATAAGCTTAGTGAGGTTATCGGGTGTATTTCCGAAGGCAACGATCCGCTTATTCCACGTAATATTCCGCCATTTAAATGGCCGGCGGGTTTGCTGGAAAATCTGGCCATGATCCCCTGCCCTTACCTGCGTTATTACTATATGAGCGACGACATGTATCGCCAGGAACTGGGCGAGGCGCAGTGTGAAGGTACACGCGGTGAGGTGGTTAAGGCGCTGGAAAAACAACTTTTCGATATCTACCGTAACCCCGAACTTGCTGAAAAGCCGAAAGCGCTTGAAGGACGTGGAGGGCAGTATTATTCGGATGCGGCATGTGAATTAATGAGCGCCATTTATAACGATAAACGTATCATCATGCATGTTAATACGCGTAACAATGGTGCCATAGCGGGGTTGCCGGATAATTGTGCCGTTGAGGTAAGTTCTTTGATCACCCGCTCCGGTCCTGTTCCGCTTAACGTTGAACCTTTCCCGGATGATACGTTGCGCCTGATTCAGTTGATGAAGAGCTTTGAAGACCTGACAATTGAGGCAGCTATCACTGGCGATCGCCATACAGCATGGCGCGCGCTGGTCATTAACCCGTTAATAAACAGCGGTAACGTGCTTGAAAAGGCGCTGGCTGAGATCATTGACGTTAATAAAGCGTTGATGCCTGCATTCCATAAATAAGGCTGACGCCAGAATTTTGCAAACAGCCTGGAAAGCGGCTGACTTAATTATTCCGGTCAACCGCTTCTTGCTCATGAACTTATTTTTTATCATAAAACTTTCACCCAAATATTTTCCTAAACAGAGTCAATCCGCCCAAAAAAAATCGGCCATGCACATTATTGAGTATATTCCGGTTCAAATCTCGGCCATAAAAAAACCACAAAAAACATATAGATATTTTACCGAAAGTTGCCATAACCGAATTGGGCCAAAACCCGTTAATATTGGGACAATATTGTTAATAATACCGTCTAAAGAGAGATTACAGTCACAAACCGGATAATATCGAATTGTTTCACCCATCGAAATAAATGCAGAATTATTTTAAACCGCAGGCAATTCTCAATCTCCGGTTTATCATAAACTCATTTTCTTTAAAGCAAGCAGTACAGGGTTTTCGAGGACATATGCAAAACGATAACTTATTCGTCAAATTTAAATTACTGGCTGTACTATGCGCGCCGGTCGCGTTAACGGTGAATGCGCAAAATATTTCCCAACCTGAACTCGGGCATACAAGCGCTCCGTTATTGTCACAAGATGGCTATCAGTTTAAAGACATGAATCGTGACGGGAAGCTTAACCAGTATGAAGACTGGCGTTTGTCTGCAACGCAACGGGCAAATGATTTAACTCGACGAATGACACTTAAAGAGAAAGCCGGCCTTATGATGCACGGCACCGGGCCAGTAAGCGGAAATAACTTTGGCAATGGTGATATTTATGATTTAGATGCTGCGCAAAAGATGATTGTTGATGCACATATCAATAGCATCCTTACACGTCTTGGCGGTAAAGAGCCGCGTCGTCTCGCTGAACAGAACAATCATTTGCAGGAGATTGCTGAAAAGGCCCGTCTGGGTATTCCGGTGACTGTCAGCACCGACCCACGTAATTCATATCAGGCGCTGGCAGGTATCAGCAACCCGGCAGGTAAGTTCAGTCAATGGCCTGAGCCTATCGGCATCGGTGCGGCAGGTAGCGAAAGCCTCGCCAGAACATTTGCCAGCAAAATTGGGCAAGAGTACCGCGCGGTAGGGATCACCGAGGCTCTCTCACCTCAGGCCGATATTGCCACCGAACCACGCTGGGCACGTATCAGCGGCACGTTTGGTGAGGATCCAGAACTGGCCAGAAAACTGGTCCGCGGTTATATCACCGGCATGCAAAACGGTAGCCAGGGACTTAACCCGCAAGGCGTAGCGGCGGTGGTTAAGCACTGGGTTGGTTATGGTGCCGCAGAAGACGGGTGGGATGGACATAACGCCTATGGCAAAGATGTGGTATTTAAAACCAACAATCTTCAACAGCATATTGTTCCTTTTAAAGGGGCATTTGAATCTCGGGTTGCCGCCGTCATGCCGACTTATTCGGTTCTCAAAGGCGTCAGCCTGAACGGTAAATCTCCGGAACCCGTTGCGGCGGGCTATAGTCATTTTTTATTAACCGAGTTGCTGAGGGAGCAGTACAATTTTACCGGCGTCATTATCAGCGACTGGTTAATTACAAACGATTGCGATGACGAGTGTATCCATGGCGCGCCAGAGGGTAAAAAACCCGTAACAGGCGGCATGCCCTGGGGGGTTGAATCATTAACCAAAGAACAGCGGTTCGTTAAGGCCATTCAGGCGGGTATCGACCAGTTTGGCGGCGTTACTGATTCAGACATAATCACAAAAGCCGTTGAAAAGGGGCTAATTAGTGAAAGTCGTATTAACCAGTCTGCCCAACGCATTCTTAAGCAAAAATTTGAGCTTGGTCTGTTTGAGCAGCCCTACGTAAATGCCGCAGATGCTGAAAAAATTGTGGGACGCGAGGAGACACAGAAAGAAGCCAACCAGGCGCAAATGCAGTCCCTGGTTCTGCTACAGAACAAGCATATCCTTCCTCTTAAACCAGGGACCCGCGTGTGGCTTTATGGTGCCGATGCGACGGCAGCTAAAAAAGCGGGCTTAGCGGTAGTCGACCGGGCTGAAGATGCCGAGGTCGCGGTGATGAGAACGTCTGCTCCGTTTGAACAGCCCCACTACAATTACTTTTTTGGTCGACGTCATCATGAAGGTTCACTTGAATATAAAGCGGACAGCGAAGTTATGACGACCCTGAACGATGTCGCCCGCAAAGTGCCGGTAGTCATGACAATGTATATGGAAAGACCCGCTGTACTAACCGGGATAACCGATAAAACGCAGGCATTTATTGCTAACTTTGGCCTGAGTGACGAAGTGCTGTTTTCACGGCTGATGTCAGATGTTCCTTATTCTGGCCGCCTGCCTTTTGCGCTTCCCGCATCTATGGGCGCTGTCCTCGAACAAGATCCTTCCGTACCGGGTGATCTGAAAGCCCCACTTTATGCGTTAGGTTTCGGGCTTTCTCGCTAAGGCGAAATAACGTTTAAGCAACCCTAAACCTTGACCTTAATAAAAGGTCAAGGTTTTAAGAGGGAACGACACGGACGCGCAGTAAAAGCTTTGCGCTGCCTGGCGAGACCGGAGCCAGATAAGCCATAGCAAAGTTCGGTTCCTGGCTTTTCTAAAAGAGTAAAACTGCCCCGGCCAAAGCTGTTGGTCACATGAGGCTGTTTATTTTTCGTGCAAAAAGCGGACATTATTCACTTAATTGACTCAACATCGGCTTCAAACGTCACCCTAACGGCATTAAGCTACGCTTTCATCCTGAACAGAGAGCACCATCTCATTAAAACAGGTCAACCTATTTGTCATCGCGCTGGCGGACGGATTCACATTACGATGAAAGTGATATTGGTAAGACATGCAGAAACCGAGTGGAATCTGGAAGGGATTATCCAGGGGCATAGCGATAGCACTGTGACTCACCGTGGAATACGTGAAACATCTGCATTACTGACAACGCTTACGGAGATCGGCTACCCGATAGAATGTGTTTATAGCTCCCCGCTTGGACGCGCAAGGCTAATGGGGCTGAGCCTGGCTGACGGCTTTCATTGCCCGTTGAGAGTGGAACCCTCTCTAATTGAACAGGCGTTTGGTTGCTTTGAAGGGATGTCATTTGCGCACTTCACCCGCAACCATTTGCAAGATGCCAAGGCATTGTTCGTGCATGATGCCGCGTATTGCCCCCCGGGTGGCGAGTCATTAGCGCAAGCCTCTCGCCGAGTGATGGACTTCTTACAAAATCTGCAAGATCTCGGGGAACATCAGACCGTCTGTATTGTTTCTCACGGGCATGTCAGCCAGGGAGTGCTGGCAATCCTTAAAGAAGGGTCGCTCAATAATTTTTCCCGGTACGCTCAACCCAATGCGAGTTATTCTGTTTTCGATTTGATTGATGGAAAATGTATCGCGCTCAAATGGGGGATTGCGACACACCTGATTCAGCCTGATAGATAACTTTCAAGCTACTGGCGGTTATCTAAACACTCTCCCCTTCTCACTCGATGCAGGCTGCGCGAATTGTCAGAAAGGAATAGTCCCGCCTGCTGTTTATCGATTCCATGGCATAACTGCCAGTAATTTTGCCATCCCACACCAACCTGTCGCGCCTGCAAATACCAGACCTGCGCCCACAAAACCTGGAATAATATAAAAAACAGGACTCAGCAGCGCCCCTGCGAGTGTGCCGCACAGTGCCAGCGCGCCCGCGGTGAGTTGTACCTGGCGCATCAATGGCAACGGTTGACGGCGGTCAACCTGAACCGGATAGCCGGCTGCTTTCCATGCGTTAAGGCCGCCCTGCATAATCAATGCTTTTGCCGGATGCACTGCAGCCCTGATCTGCGCTGCGGCGTTATTCGTGCGTGTCCCACTTTGGCAGTGAAAAACCACCGTCTCGTTATCACGCAATGATAATTCACCAAAACAGCCAGGTTGAAGCTGTTCGAGGGGCATTGAGCGGGCAGCGGAAATATGCTCTCTGCGCCATTCATCGTGACCACGAATATCTATCAGTATGACCTTGCGTTCAGACAGAGCGAGTGCTTCAGCCGGTGTCACAAATTCAGAAGACATCTTATTCTCCAGGACAATAAATATTCTTGAGCGTCTGCACGACGGCAAAAATCGCCTCATTCTTGATGCTGTATCTGACATATCTGGCCTGGCGAGTCCCCTCAATCAAACCTTCAGATTTCATTCTCGCCAGATGCTGAGAAGTGGCCGAAGGGCTAAGACCACTCAGTCTGCTTAGTTCCCCCGCTTCTGTTCCAGGTTTTCCAGTCAGCACGCACAAAATCAATAACCGCTGAGGATGACTCAGCGTCTTAAGTAAGGCGGCAGCATTTTCAGCCTGGCTTTGCAGCAGATTCAGATCGTTCATAACTAATACTTTAGCATTCCCTAAATTTAGATAATGCTAAAATAAGAATATCGTTGTCAAGCGTCATCGGCCTTACCACCGCGGCATTGATGGGTTAAGCGGACTGACGAATTGGCACCGTGGTTCGTAAATGCTCAACTGCATTTTCACTAATAGCGAGCACTGATTTAACGCTAATGCTTATTCTGTCGATAATGGCCTGCCGGGGGCCACACCGCCACGCTTCGCTGCTATAGAAAGACGCCTGAGAGGATTCAAGGTGGGAGAGGCTGTCATACGCTCTGATGAGATAATAAGCGTCATCTTCATGGGCAGATATGCCGAAAGAAATTACATCCATTCCTGCTGACTGATGAAGAGGAACACTTTCTTCCGTCATAATTCGGTGGAACGCTTTCCCGGTGCCGGGTTTAAGAGTGTAGAGCAAAATTTCGACAGTTTTCATCTTCGGTATCCTGGTTTTTTCTCATCATAGCGTGGGTGGAATGGGAAACGGGAACATTTCGCTGCTCACTATAATCGTGGGAATTTATACCAGAAGACAGGCAGGGCCTTATTGAAAAGGAAGAGCCCACCTGACGGATAGCTATTTGGCTTGCGATGAACGGAGCTTGACCAGTACCTGATGGAATTCGCCGACCGTCAGGTCCCGGACCGTCGAATCCGGGATCCCTCGCAACCTTGCAAAAAAACGTGAAATGCCGAACAGGTCTAACCCCTCAGAGCTAAACAGGAACTCATTTTCTTTCATCGAAAAGAGCGTCCTCAGATTATGCTCATCCGTTTCAAAACAGACGCCGAAAGCCTTCTCTGCTTCCTGTAAAAGCGCCACGCCGTCATCACCGGTAATATGCAGATCGTTCTCAATATACGAATTCTCATCGATAGGCTGTTTCCGCAATCCTGCGAACTCACGGATAAAGCGGATAACGTCTGGAAGCGTTGGGCTCATTGCTCTGGCTCGTCATGAAAAACGTTGAGAATAGCCGGAAGTCAGGACGAAATTCAATCCGTGAATAGCTACGGTTTTATCCTGCCCTACTTCCACGCTTAGCTAAAAATTTCTCCTCAAGACTAGCCGCTTTATACCAGCCACGGACGTTAAATTACTGGTTGATAATATGGTCAGACTGGAGATGACGTTTGGCCAGTTTCTTTTGAAGTATGATGACCATGATGGGAAATCCAGAGGCGGCAATCGCACCGATCGCCAACAGTCTGTTCAGGTTGGGCGTTGTGATTCCCTGCGCAGGCAATAATAAGGACGAAAGAAAAAAGGCGAGCGTCGTAATCAGGAACATCATGACCGTCTGTAATGAAGAAAAACTGGCACGTTGTTCATCCGTAGGATAATGGACAGCAACCGCGGAAGCAGAGACAAGTCGGCTGTAGGAGGCAGCAAGAAATAAGGTGATAAATAGCACTGGATTATGATAGCCCATCGCAGGAATCAGCAAACTTCCTATAAACAACAGCGTTGAAACGGTGGCCAACATCAGCGCAGATAAACGCGATGTAAGCATCCCCGTTATTTTTGTGGACAGATAACCTGCAATCCCGCCACATAAGAACAATAAGGGTAACAGGTTTTGTTGTGCCCCCAGATATTGCGTCAGCAATGGTGCCAGGATGGGAATAATCAGCATGGGGCTAAATTGCACACCGGCAGCACAAGAGGCGAAAAGTAAGGTTTGAATATCAATAGACAGCTTAGCCTTTACGCCTGAAGGGGGGGTATCTGCAGGAAGAATACGGACTATCAAAGGTAAAGAGACCAGGCAAAGTAAACTGATTAACCACAATGCACTCTGCCAGCCATAGTGCGTGCACAAGAATAATACGGCTGGCATTCCGACGATACTAACCATCGAAAATGATGCAATCACCGTCGCCAGTATTTTTCCACGTAAATTTGCAGGGGCATAATTCATTAAAATACTCGTCCCCACCCCCATTGTCGTTCCCCCCACCATTCCTGCGCAAAATCGTAGTATCAGTAGTGTGTCAAACTGCGTCGTCAACGTGGACAAAAAGGTGAGCGCTCCCAGCAGCCCCATATTCTTTAGCAAGAATTGTTTTTTATTAAACACGTCGATCCAATAAAAAGCCATGATGCCAGACAGGACCGCCCCCAGGGTATACACACCCGAGACATAGCCAGAAAAGGATACAGAAACCGAAAACCGGTCTGCCATAAAAGTAAATAGGGGCGTAAACGCCATATATTCCAGCGCATTAGTGAACTGGATAAACGCCATTACCAAGGCCATTCGCATAAGGGCTTTATGATTAAACGTCGGTGTATTGAGTGGCATAGTAAGCTACCTGTCAATGAAAGAGACCCGAGTTTAACTGCTATCAATGATGTAGATTAGATGGTAAAAATGGCACTGATTGTTATCAAATATGGGATAATTTATGCGGCCGGCTCTTGATTTTAATACCCTGAACGTGTTCATTGCGGTGGTTGAAAGAGAAAGTTTTGTCGGGGCGTCGAAAGTTCTGGAAATGCCGACATCCAATGTGAGTCGTTGTATTTCTCAATTAGAAGAAAAGCTGAATCTTCAGCTCATTGAGCGCAGCACCCGCCATATGAAACTTACCCAGGCGGGGCACTTACTCTATACCCGCGCGAAGCCATTACTGGAGGCGCTTGAGCAAACTGAGACCGAATTAACCTTGCGGCAAATGCTGCTCAAAGGCCCATTACGTATCTGTATTCCTAATGAAATAGGTCCGGCGTTGCTGGGTTCTGTTATTGCCGATTTCGCCTGTCAGCACCCGGACCTGGAGTTAAGCTGTATCACTAATTTATCGGGTTTCGACTCCCTGCGAGACGATCTGGATTTAGCAGTCATTATTAGCCGTGGTCAGATGGATGACAGTGATTACATAGCCCGACATCTCATGACTATCCCCTGCACCGTTGTGGCAGCCCCTTCGATCATTGAACGTTATGGCACCCCTTCTCGTATCCAGCAATTTGAAGAGTTGCCCTGTATTACAACGGTCAGTGCCTTGAAAGGTGCGCCCTGGCAGTTTGTGAATATAAAGGGAGGGTTCGAGACAATTAAGGTTAAAGGCCATTATCGGGTTAACAGCGGAGAGATGGCTGGACGCGCGGCGGTATCAGGTGTCGGTTTTGCCATTTTGTCGAAACAAGCCTGCCAGCCGTACATCAACGATGGCCGGTTAATTGAGGTTGAGTTTGAACAATCGGCAGCCCCACTGCAACTGTTCGCCCTCTATTCAGACAGGCGTTATTTGCCCGCCAAAACACGCGCACTGATTGATTACATGCATCAGAGATTGAGCAATCCTTAAAGAGCCCCTCGGGCAGAATGATGCTCTGCTGAACAGAGAACGCCCCTAAGGTATTTCGGTTTGGTGCAGTGGTACAGGCTGCGCCAAACCGACAGTTCTCAGCAGTTAAAGAGCCCTGACTGCAAAAATTCAACTATCGCCGCCGTGACGCCCGGCGCGTCCTCAACGGGCGGATGGTGACCTGTTTTGGCTAATATCACCATTTTTGCGTCAGGGATCGTATCCGCCATTTCGAGACTGAGTTCAACAGGGGTCGCGCTATCCTCTTCACCACAAATGATGAGTGTCGGCACCTGAATGTCGGGCAGTAATGCCCTGATATCGCCACGCGTAAATACAGCGGCATCCAGGGCGAGGGCGAGCCCCTTCCTGTCATGGGAAAGCATGATGTTGCGTTCGTGGGCGGCGGCAGCGGGATTGTTCTCTAACCACGCTCTGCCATTGATCTGCTCCTGAATAGCCTCAAACTGCTCTTTTCGCGCCCTGTCAGTGCCGTGGCATAAAATGTCACGCTGGCTGCGCCAGTGTTCCAGCCGCTCAGGGAATTCTGCTCTGGCGCTGGTCCCAATCAGCACCAGGCCGGAGACATGCTGCGGCTGGGTGGCTGCGAGACGGATCCCAACCATCCCGCCCTGGCTCTGACCAATGAAAGTAACGCTACCGAGCGAAAGTTCCTGGATCATCAGCGCAAGATCCCGACTGAGATCGTTAAGGGTCCAGCCGCCAGGAGAGTACCCGCTCTGCCCGTGCCCTGGCATATCCAGCACAATACAGCGGTGCGTCTGACTCAGCGAACGGACCTGAGCCGAGAAAATCTCATGATTGACGAACAGTCCATGGGCAAAAAACAGGGTCGGCCCTTCGCCGCAGTCGCGGTAACGATACAAGGTGCCATTGACTCTAATCTGTTGCTGTTGCCACTTATCCTCAGCATTAAAAGCCCGGCTCAGCAGTGCTGAATCTTCAAATATCTGATAACGCGTAATTTTCGAACGCGATACCTTAAAATGGATGACCATGTCGCTGCCGATTGCATTTCCCGTGCTCAGTACCGTATGACGAAATTGCCCGAGCACCAAAACGCTCTCATTGTGTTCAATCAGCTCGTTAATGATAAATTTCTGCGGTCTGAAATTTTCCGGGAAGCTTTCCAGCCAGTGCCTGACCTTTTGTTGCCCTTGCAGTAATCCAACGGTCGAGACCGCGGGGTCGCCATCGATATGCCAGACGACATTTTCATCCAGCAGGCAGAGCATCTCTTCGATATTTCCTTTCGCAAATTCGGCGAGATAGGCTTTCACCACCTCTTTTGCGCTCAGTGCCTGTGGGTCACGGATGTTGTTACGTTGCATGCCTTTATTCCTGTTACACGGTGTTTTCCTCGTGTTAAACAGTTTATTTTTTCCATATTTAGAAAAATACGCATAAAATAAGACAATCATTTTCCATTTATAGAAAATATAAGTCGCCGAAATATGGACTGGAACGATCTACGCTTTTTTCTCACGGTTGCGCGGACACGCAGTCTGACCAAGACGGCGAGCGAGCTTAACGTCAGCCAGTCAACCGTTTCCCGCAGGATTAGCGCGCTTGAAACCAGTCTGCATACCCGCCTTTTTGTGCATCATCAGACAGGCTATTTTCTGACCGATGCCGGGCATGACGTTCTGAAGTATGCTGAGGAAGTGGAAAGCAAAGTGCTGTCTCTGGAAAACAGGGCATCCGGGCGCGACCTCATCCCCGCCGGTACAGTTCGTCTGGCCACGGCAGAAACACTGGCAACCCATTTGATCATACCCGCGTTGCCTCGTTTCATGGCGCGCTATCCGGAGATTACGCTGGAACTGGCGACAGGTATCAACACGGTCTCAGTGGTCAGGAATGATGCCGATCTTGCCCTGCGGCTGGTGCGCCCTGAACAGCACTCACTAAAGATCCGTAAAATGGGGGTTATGGATTCTGCGGTATACGGCACGGCGCGTTATCTTCATCATCACCCGGCCGCCGAAAACCATCCGCTTGCGGGGAGACGCTTTATCACATGGGATGCTTCATACAGCCACTTGCCTTCTGCAAAATGGCTCAGCGAAGCCTCGCCCACAACACCTTCCGCGCTGGTCACCACCAGCCTTGCCTCGCAGGTTGCCGCCGTCACCGCCAGTCTGGGCCTGGCCGTATTGCCTTGTTATATCGCGGCGCAGTATGAAGAGCTTGTCGAAGTGATCCCTGCCGAACGGGTCTTCTCTGAAGAGCTTTGGTTGGTCAGTCATGCTGACCTGCTGTCGTCGACACGGGTCAGAGCAGTAGCCGATTTTTTAGCGGAAATTATCGCCGAAACGGAGCTGCACGTCCCCACCCCTTTCACCCGTTTGCCACATATCGGAAGCCACAACTGAATCAGTCTTATTTCCTTATTGCCCTTCTTTAACGAAATTTCGTTGCACGTGAAAGCATATTTCCCCTGCATACGCCCTTTCTCAAACTTAATTCAAACTGAGCGATCGTTCATTAAAGAATAAGCCATTATTTTTTGTGATCTTAACCCTAAAAAACATCCTAATCAGCGCCACATTGTTGACACCCGTCACGTTGATCTTTATCAAAAAAAATGAAACAAACAATTACGATCTCGATCACTAAAATACAGTTAACTAAAAAATAAAATACAATTTCATAAAAACGAAACATTATTTCAATTGAGGGTTTTTCATGTTTAAAAAATCTCTGGTCCTTGCCTCTTTTGTTGGTGCATCTTTTGCGGCTCAGGCTGTCACCGTTGACTTACGCCATGAGTATATCGATAGCGGCACGAACGCCGATCGTGTTGCTGTCTCGCATCGCTTTGATAATGGGCTGGGTTTTTCCGTTGAAGCAAAGTGGAAATCAGGCGGCGATAACGCCGATCAGCCTTTTACTGACGTTGTGGGTAATGGTCACGAAGATCAAATCAGTTGGCGCTGGAAAGCAACAGATCGTATTTCTGTCACCCCGGCATTTACCATTGAAAGTATTGACAGCCGCACGATCTACAAACCCAATTTACATGCACAATATACTTTCGAAAATGGATTTTTCGTCGCAGCCCGTTATCGTTATGAATATACGCGCTACCCATCAAATGCGAATAAAGATGATGACAAAGTCAACCGTGGTGATGCATGGGTCGGCTGGGTAATGGGTGATTTCCGCACCGAGCTGAATTACGTATATGCGAAAAGTTCTGAAGGGACCATTCGTAACAATAATAAAGATTACTCTAACGAATATAATGCCAAGGTAGCCTACAAAATTGATAAAAACTGGTCTCCGTATGTTGAAGTCGGTAACGTGGGCGTGAAAGACACCGACGAACGTCAGACCCGTTTCCGTTTAGGCGTGGCTTATTCCTTCTGATAGAAAACGTAAATTCGCTGTATAAAAAGGCCGACTCTCAGTAGCCGGCTTTTTTATTTGCCAGATGCCGTGGTTTACTTTATCAGACCGTGACGGTTAAAACCTAATAAGGTCATTCTGAACAACTTAATCAAAAGGCAGAAAAAACCCTCCGTGAGGAGGGCATGTGCCGTGATAAATACTCAGAAAAATCAGAAACGTAGCATTTCGGGTTGTTCAGGAAGTTTCGCGATATAGAGAGCAGGCTTGCCGTCTTTATCGGAACTAAACAGCACCGCGGTATCATCCGGGGTAAAGGAGGGGTGCGGATGCGTCACCTGACGGCTGTTCGCCACGGTTGCCCACGAGGTATCGTGACGGGCGATGCGGAAGTAAGCTTCCTTCGCCACGTCGAAGGCATACAAATACGGGTCGTTATCGATGGTATAGCCGCTGGTGTCTTCCACATCCACCGGCGTACCGGAGCCATCGCCCACCAGCATCGTGCCGTCGAAGTTACTCATCAGGTGAGAACAGGCCGGCATCTGCATTACGGCTTGATTGACGCCCGTATCCGGATTGAAGCTGTAAATAGTGCGCCCCTGCTGCCCCTTGAGGTAGGACACATACATCAGTGACGAACCGTTCGGCACCCAGAATTCATGGGTGCAGCTTTCACCCTCTTCGTGCTCCTTCACTTTACGCACATTGCTGCCGTCTTCGTTGACCATCCACATGCGGGCATCCACCAGATCGTGCGGGCCTTCATGACAGAACGCAACGGTATGGTCATCAAACGGGCGATAAATCGGATGGCCCAGCCAGTTCTTCTCTTCATGAATCACGCGGCTTTCACCGCTCTGCAGGTCTACGCGCAGCAGGCGACAGTGCGGGCCTTTGTGGAAAAAGTCGTGGAAGATTTTCCAGTCGTTCAGCGGCGTCCAGTCACGCTTCGCAATTTCGATACCGACCAGTTTAGTGCAATCAGAGTTGGCCACCCAGGTGCCGTAGCCGACCCACTCATCGCTCACGCGGTACACTTCGCGCTCGACGAGCGTCGTCAGATTGACCTCCCGCAGGGTGCGATCGTTCTTGACGTAATAAAGAGAACGGTCGTCCGGGGAGAGGAAACCGCCGAAGGTGTTATCGCCTGCGCCTTCGGTCAGTTGCACCGCTTCGGCCTTTTTCAGATCCAGCAGATAGTAGTTCCAGTGACCGTCGAATTCTCCGGCGAACAGCAGATGGCTGCCATCGTTAAAAAAACACTTCTGATAAAAGTAGTTACGATGACAGGTTACTTCAGGGGGGGTCAGGCGGGTAATTTCCACGCCTGTATCCGGATCCTGGCTGACCTCATAGTTCAGTTTGACCCGCATACCTTTTGCCATGATGCACTCCTTGAATTCGACGACAGGGTTCAACCTGCGGTCCGATCGGTGAAATATAATTTAAAAACAATGCCTTACAATATCGAATCGCGCTGCACTTCGCGTTACTCGCAGCGCAGGTGATAAGCGCCCTCGCTCGCGTTAAGGCCTGGTCACTTCTGTTTCTGCTCCAGAGGGCTCAGACGCGCGCAAGATACAGCGCCGGCATCCCCTCTTCATCTGAGGTATAGAGCACCCACTGATTATCCGGTGAGAAGGAGGGGTGCGGATGCGTTACCTGGCGGTCGCCGTTGAGCACTTTCCAGCTAGTGTTGTGCTGACAAATAGCCGTTTGCGTGCCCTTTGCAATATCAAATACCCAGATAAACGGATCGTTAAGGCTGATATCGCCGGTATTGTGCGGGGCACCGTCGCCGACAATCAGCGTGCCGTCATCATTACTCATCAGATGGGAGCAGGGAGGAATCGCCATCAGTTGGCGGTTTTCCAGCGTCAGCGGGTCGGCACTGAACAGATAACGCTTGGGGTCGTTCTCTTTGTGCGCCACGTAGCAGAGCGCAGACCCGTTCGGCACCCAAAACTCATGGGTAAAACTTTCACCCGCGCCGTGCTGACGCACCTTACGCAGGTTGCTACCGTCTTCGTTAATCAGCCACATCCGCGCATCAATGACATCGCGGGGGCCTTCATGGCAAAACGCCACGGTGTGGTCGTCGAACGGGCGATAAATCGGGTGCCCCAGCCAGCGCTTTTCCTGCAGCATCACACGCCGTTCGCCGGTTTGCAGGCAGATATTGATCAAGCGGCACTCCGGGTGAGTGAAGTAAAACTCGCGGAACTTACGCCAGTCGGTAAGCGGCTGCCAGTCGCTTTTTTTAATCTCAATGCCCACCAGCCGGGTGCAGTCGCTGTTGGCGACCCAAGTGCCGTAGGCAACCCAGTCACTGTCGACCTCATACACCACGCGCTCTTCCAGACTGTCGAGATCGACACGCCGCAGTTGCTGATTCTCTTTCACATACCACAGCGCGCGATCGTCAGCGGAGAGGAAGCCGCCAAAGGTATTATCCCCGGCCCCCTCGGTCAGTTGTGTGGCCTGTTGTCTGGCGATATCCAACAGGTAGTAGTTCCAGTGGCCTTCAAACGCACCGCCGAAAATGAGCTTGTTGCCATCACGGGTAAAACATTTTTGATAAAAATAGTTGCGGTGACAAATGATGTGCGGGGGCGTCATCCGTATCACATCGTGCCCGGTCAAACTGTCCTTGCGCGTGCGAAATGAGAGTGGGATGATTTTGCCTTTCATTATTTGGTCCTTGTAGGATCATCTGAAAAAATACCCTGCCGCGGTGGCAACAGGGTATTGATGAAAGAGACTGATTAACGCATTGCGCGTTTCAGGATACGTTCAGCCTGACGCTGGAAGTCCACCGCCGTCTCTTCTACTGTTTTCTGCTCGTAGTCGATGTACTGCAATGCCGTACCAAACTGGGCAACGATTTGCGGATCGTCAAAGTACGGTGAGACGGACAATTTTGTTGGCAGAGACTGCGCCAGACGCAGGCCCGCTACCGCCGGATCGTTCTCCTTGATTGCGCCGCTTTCGGTCAGGTATTTCACCGCCACTTTACTCAAGGGAACGCCGCGCTCCAGGCCCAGGGTTTCGACACCCTCTTTGCTGTTCAGCAGGAAATTAATCACTTTTGCTGCGGCTTCCGGGTTTTTGGTGGTTTTACCAATGGAGAGCATTTGTGCAGGTTTAAAGAATAAGCCAGCATCCGTTGCTCCCGGCAGCATGGGGTAGCTGCCCAGCTCCAGCTTCGCCGGTGGCTTCAGGTTGTCGGAGTATTTTTTGATGGTGGAGTTCCACATGTAGGTCCCGCCCCACTCCCCCTCGATCCACGGCTTCATCTCGTACATATTGCTCTTACCGAACGAGGCGTAATATTTGGTATCCGGCATGACGTGGCTATCCACCAGTGCCTTATAGGTCTGGAAGAATTCCACCCACTGCTCTTTGCTCCAGGCGAGCTTTTTCGCTTTCTCGTCGACCGCAGGCACGTTGTACTTCTGCACCATGTACGAATTCAGCAGCGCCAGGGTATCCTGGTGCTCAAGCACGACCGGGTAGTACTGTTTGCCCAGCTTGCTTTCGAAGGCTTTACCGGCAGCTTTCAGCTCATCCCAGGTTTTCGGGTATTCAACGCCCGCTTTTTTCCACGCTTCGTCGTTGAAGTAGAACACGCGCGCGGTCACCGAGATGGGGATCCCGTTCAGCTTGCCGTCAACGGTGGTGGACTGCAGCTCTTTCTGATCGAACTGGGTCAGGTCGATGACGTCCTTCATTTTGTTCAGATCGTAGAAGCCGTCGCCGTTTTTGGAGAAGATCGGCAGCCAGTTCCAGTTAGTCTGCATCACATCCGGCTCGGTGCCGCCCGCAATCTGGGTCGTGAGACGGGATAAGTGACCATCCCAGCCGGTGTATTCCGACTTAACGTTAATATCCGGGTTTTGCTTGTGGAACTCTTCCAGCGCTTTCAGTGTGACCTGGTGACGGCCATTGCCCCCCCACCAGGACATACGTAAATCAACATCTTGCGCCATCGATGGCAAAGCAGTAAGGCCCAGAGTAGCGGAGATGGCTGCGCTTAAAAGCACTTTTTTCATTTTTATAACTCCAGTCAGAGAGAGATGTTCTGTTCAGTTTTTGCGTCAAAGATATGACACTTATGCATGTCGAACGTAAAGTACACCTGACGATGAAGGCCCTTGTTGATCAGAGGCTTAGCTTCATCGGAAGGAATTCGGGCAGTCAGTTCGTATTCGCCGACCTTCAGGTAAACAAAGAATTCATGCCCCATGTTTTCAGCACGAACCATCTCGCCGCTGCAACTGCCCTGGGCGAAGGGCTCATCGGAGATCGACACAAAGTCCGGGCGAATGCCGTAGAAGATGTCCTGATCCGCGTAAGCCGCGACCTTCTCTTTCAACTCTGCGCTTAACGGCAGGGTCTGGTTGCCGATGGTCAGAGACAACTGCCCCTCCTGCGACACCAGTTTGCTGGCACGGATGTTCATTTCTGGCGAGCCAATAAAGCCAGCAACAAACATGTTTTTCGGTTTGTGGTACAGGTTGTCCGGGGTATCCACCTGCATGATATGGCCCAGTTTCATGACGCAGATGCGGTCGCCCATGGTCATCGCTTCGGTCTGGTCATGCGTCACATAGACGGTGGTGGCCGGTTTGCCGGAGGCTTTCAACTGCTTGTGCAGGTCGGAGATACGGATACGCATTGAGGCGCGCAGCTTGGCATCGAGGTTTGACAGCGGTTCATCAAAGAGGAACACGTCTGGCTTTTTCACAATGGCACGACCTACCGCCACACGCTGTGCCTGCCCACCGGAAAGCTGACGCGGCAGACGGTCCAGCAGTTCATCCAGTTCAAGGATTTTTGCCGCTTCGTTAACCTGCTCTTCGATCTGCGCTTTTGGCAACTTGCTGAGCTTCAGGCCAAAGGCCAGGTTTTCACGCACGGTCATGTGCGGATAGAGCGCATAGTTCTGGAACACCATCGCAATCCCGCGCTCTTTTGGCGCGAGGTTATTCACGATTTTTTCGCCAATGCGCACTTCGCCGCCGCTGATGGTTTCCAGACCGGCCAGCATACGCAGGGTGGTTGACTTCGCGCAGCCGGATGGCCCAACAATCACCATGAACTCCCCTTCAGCGATTTTGAGGTCGATAGCATGTACCGCTTTGAAGCCGTTGGAGTAAACCTTTTCCAGTTTGTTGAAAATAACTTCAGCCATGATATTTCCCTTTTAACCTTTAATTCCGCTGCTGGTAACGCCCTGTACGAAGTAGCGCTGCGCCAGGAAGAAGACGATGATAGAGGGCAGAATGGAGATGCTCGCCATTGCCAGAATTTCGTTCCATGGCGCACCTTCGGTGACGTCGATGGACATTTTCAGAGCCAGTGCAATCGGGTATTTATCCACGCTGTAGACATAAATCAGCGGCCCGACAAAGTCGTTCATTGACCACATAAACTGGAACAATGCGACGGAGATGATGGCCGGTTTCAGAATCGGCACCACCACGTACCACAGCACCTGGATGGAGTTACAGCCGTCAATCTGTGCGGCTTCTTCCATGTCACGCGGCACGCCGCGCAGGAACTGAATCAGCATAAAGACGAAGAACCCCTGCGTGGCAAAGGCCAGCGGCAGGTAAAGCGGCATGTAGCTGTTCAGCATGCCCATTTCACGGAACATCAGGTACTGCGGGATCAGCAGCACGGTGCTTGGCAGCAGCATGGTGGTAATGAGCGTGGCGAACCAAAACTTCTTCCACGGAATATCGAAGCGGGCAAAGCCGTACGCCACGATGGTGGAGGAGATAATGGTCAGAATCACTTTTGGGATCACATACTTAAACGTGTTCAGCATGTAATGACCAAAGTTGTACTCCGTGCCGGTCTTCCAACCGTTAATAAAGCCGTCCCAGGTGGCGTGTGCAGGCCACAGGCTTAGCGTGGTGAAGATCTCGTGGTTCGGTTTGAACGACGCAGAGAACATCCACACCAGCGGATAGAGCATTAACACGCCCACAAATAGCAGGATCACGTAACGAATGCTGGCGTTGATTTTCTCTTTGCGTTGCGTGCGGGCAACTTCACGTTCCGCAATGCTTCTCGCCGTAGACATTTCCTGAATATCAGCCATTTTTGCCTCCCTTATCGGCGGAGTAGAACACCCAGTATTTCGAAGACTTAAAGGCGATGGCAGCAAAGACAGCGACGACCAGGAACAGGATCCAGGCCAGCGCAGCGCCGTAACCCATGTCGAAGTATTTGAATGCGGTGTCGTAGATATATAACGAGAACAGATAGGTGGAATAAGTTGGCCCACCGCCTGTAATCACATACGGCCCGGTAAATTCCTGAAACGCCTGGGTGGTTTGCATAATAAAATTGAAGAAGATAACCGGCGTAATCAGCGGCACGGTGACTTTCATGAACATCTGCCATTTAGACGCGCCATCAATCATCGCGGCTTCATACTGGGATTGCGGAACGTTTTGCAGGGCGGCCAGGAAAATAACCATCGCAGAACCAAACTGCCAGACGCGCAGCAATGTCACCGACATCAACGCTAAAGAGGGCTCGCCAAGCCAGTTCACCGCGTCGAATCCAAATACGCCAATAAAGCTGTTCAGCAGGCCATCAATCGCAAACAGCGCACGCCACAAAACGGCAATGGCGACTGAGCTACCAAGGATTGATGGAATATAATAAGCAGTTCGGAAAAACCCAATGCCGCGTAATTTAAAGTTCAGTACAAATGCAATTCCCAGCGCAAAAGCAAGTTTCAATGGGATGGTTAAAAATACATAGGCAAAGGTCACGCCCATTGATTTCCAGAAAAGCGTATCTTCTGTAAACATGTAGCGATAGTTTTCAATGCCGTTAAATACCGGCGGACTCATCAAATCATAATCAGTAAAACTGAGAAAGAAAGATGAAACGAAAGGGAATGCCGTAAAGAGTATCAGCCCAATGATATAGGGAGATATCCACGCAAGCCCCAGCATTTTGTTTTCATTCATACATACCTACCTGGCAATCAATGGTGTAAAACGGAATCTGCTGGTGTTGCCGCAACCACGCCTCTTTATCCATGGCGAAGCCGCATCTGTCGTGTGTCTGACTCAATAAGTCATCTCCCTTACCTTATGATTTGTATTCTTTTTTCTGTTAGATTTAACTTATCCCGTCCAGGTTTTAAAAACCCGAGAACTTGTGTTCTTGATTTGTAAAACAGTGTTTTAATTTATTCTATTGCGATTTATTTCTGCGTCATTCGGTAAATGATAGAAATGTGATCGTTGTCGAAACGCTGTTTCAATAAGGTGAAGTGGTTGGCAAATTTGCGTTTAAAAAGAGGCTTTGGCATTAATAAAAATGACCAAAAAAGAGCGCCATTACTCAACATCAACTGCGGAATTTAAGATACCTACCAAATTTCGTGAGGCAGTATTAAGTGAAATAAACATTCTGTTTTGATAATGGCTAAATCCTGACGTTATCAGCCAATCCGGCCTGCCGGGAAGATGGGGTCGCTGAGCGAAAAAACGCTCCGTGAATACGGAGCGTTTACCCTTGAGAAGGGTCCTAACGAGGCACTACAGATATACAGAGATATTTAGAAAACTATCGCAATATTCAGTCCGGTTAACGAAAGCCCCCTCACCCTTTACCCAGCTTCGACAACATTTCCGGGCGCATGAACTTATGGATGACCAGCATAAACAGCAGTGACGGCACCAGCAGAATCAGGGCGGTAATAGACGACACCTGATAGTTACCCGACATACTGGCGTTATACAACAGCAGCGGCAGCGTGCTGATGTCCGGTGCGCCGACGAAAAAGGTGCCGGTAAATTCATCCAGCGATTCCAGGAAGACAAAAATACTGGCGGCAATAATGCCAGGCGCGGCCTGTGGCAGCACAATATGCCAGAAGGTATAAATCGGCCCGGCGCCGAGATTACGGGAAGCCCTTGCCAGCAGCGGGTCGACGGCAGAAAACGCCGCCACGCAGATCCACACCGAGTACATCATGCCGTGCATGCTGTGCACCAGCACCACCCCCGCTATCGTGCCGTTCAGCCCCCACTGGTAGAAAAGTCGGGCGATATTCATGTACACCGTCAGGTTGGGGAAGGCCTGCGGAATCAAGAACAGCAGCATAAACAATACCCGTAATGGCATCCCTCGCCGTGAGAGCGCATAGCCTGCCGGCACCGAAATCAGCAGGCACACCACCACCGAGAGCACCGCGATGAGCACGCTGGTCAGCAGCGAACCGGAGACATCGCTGTAGGGGCTGAACACCTGATACCAGTATTTCAGCCCCCACTGGCTGGGCAACGCATGGGGGAAGAACCAGCTTTCCGCCACCGTCCAGATAAGCAAATTCAACAGCGGGCCAAACATCGCCAGCAGCATAAAAATCAACAACAGCGTTTGCAGAGGAAGACTGGCGCTCAGCTTTCTGCGCCCTTTCGCCAGCCACGTGTCCGGTAATGTCATTGTTGCCTCTTTCATCATTCGCCTCCCTTCTGTTGCAGGCTGTGACGCAGATAGAGCCACGACAGCGCGCCACAGATCAGCAGCGACACCACGCCAAGCGCATTAGCCACGGCATAGTCGCCATAGGAATTAACGCGGAACGCCATGTCCACGGTCATCATCGTCGGCGTGCCGACACCGATCATCAGCGGCACGGACAGCACCGACATCATGGTCACGGTGGAGAGCACCAGCGCCACGCCAATAGCGGGCAGCACCTGCGGCAGAATAATGTCGAACAGAATACGTGGACGCGAGGCCCCGAGGTTTCGCGCAGCCAGTATCTGCGACTGCTCCAGCGCCGCCATCGCGCCGCAGATAAGCAGCGTGGCAAACGCCAGTTGTTTCCAGACAAAGGTAATGATTATCCCCTTCCAGCCCAGCCAGGAGACGGTTTCCAGCGGCGTAAACAGATCGGTGGCCACCAGCGCATTGTTCATCAGGCCATTTTTGGCGAGAAAAGTGCGCATCATCTGCGCGGCCACAATAAAGGGGATAAAGAGCGGCAGGCGGTACAAGAACCCCAGCATGCGCACAATGGGCCGACAGGACGACAAGGTGATAACCGCCGAGAGGGTGATGGAAATCACCGCCAGCAGCGCCACGGAGGTCAGTACAATCACCAGCGTAAAGAGAATATCGCTGGAATAAAGGGCGTAGACCTTACTGAAATGCGCCAGCGTCAGTTGCCGCGCATCGTTGGTAAACGCCGCGATCAGTGAGAACCCCAGCGGGTATAAAAAGAGTACCGCGATCATCAGCGCAGCGGGTGCTACCAGTAACAGATATTTCAATGAAGGGCGCATAACAAACCTGGTGTCAGCAACAAGAAACGCTCAGGGCGGCGTCCTGCCACGCCTGAGTCTTAAAACGTTTACCCTAAATAATTCCAGTTGCAGGCAGGCGGCAAACGAGCGAACCCGATGAGCTTACGCCGGTAAGTGATTCGGACGAGTGTAGCCAACGCACCTGCAGCGTGAAGTATGACGGGTAAAATTAGTTGGCGACCTGGCTTTCGTAGCCTTCTTTAATGTCGTCAAAGTAAGGGGTAATCGGGAAGCTTTTGCCGTAATCTGCCAGCGCTTTCGGTGAAATTTCCGCGAACAGCTTCTGCCAGGTGGCCGGATCCAGTTTCGGCTTTACATGCTCAGCATCGATACCTGGGTACCAGTTAAACTGTTTCACGATCCCCTGCGCCTGGACGTCCGGGCTGGTTGCCAGCTCGATAAACTCACGCGCCAGCTGCGAATTTGCCGCTTTTGCCGGGGTTACGTAGTACATCGGTTGCCCTGGCATACCCGGCGACAGCAGCGCCAGTTTGATCGATGGCGGCAGCTTGCCCTGATCTTTCCAGCTGTAGAACATATCTACCCACACCGGCCCCATGGTGATTTCCCCACGGCTGAGCATATCGAGCGTCCCGGCATTGCCTGGCGTAAAGGTGACGTTCTTATTGAACGCTTTGAGCTTCTCGAAGGCCTGGCTCCAGTTTTTCTCCACGCTCTTATCGTAAGGCAGCGCAGACAGACGTTCGGCGTCCGTACCGTAGGCGTAGATCCAGCCCACCACAAAGCTCACGCCGGACATGCCGTTTTTAATGCCGTTATAGCCGAACCCCTGCGGGTTTTTCTGCGCCCAGCTCACCAGCTCGTCGTAAGACGCCGGTGGGGTTTTGATCGCCTCGCTGTTCCACGCGATGGCGGTCTGGCTTAAAAACATGGGCATCACGTAGCCATCAACGTTCACGCCGAGGGCATTTTTGGCGTTATCCGCGCTGACCATGCTGCCGGTGGCGATCTGCTGGCGATACTTCGCAAGCAGCCCCTTTTCCACCAGTTCGCCACCCGCTTTCTGGTGAACCACCGCCACGTCAATATCCCAGGTCTTCGCGCCACTCTCTTTTTGCGCACTCAGTTTTTCGATGATTTTATTTGAGCCAGCATCCCCAGGACCGGTACCCACGACCTGCACTTTTACCCCCGGATGCGCCGCTTCAAACTTCGGCCCCAGCCAGGTTTTCACGTAATCGACCATATTCTGATCGCCTGCCGTGGCAACGTTCAGGATGGTATCTGCCTGTGCGCCGTAGCTCAGGAATAATGCAGTCATTACCGCAGCTTTCGTTTTAATAAACATGGTCTATCCCCAAAATGAACACGATGAAATCAACTTGCTTGAGACGAAGGAAAAATATGTAACGCAGCGGCCGGAACATGCAGTCGAACAGAAGACTGAGCGGGCCAGCACTGGGTTGAGTCCGCCAGTAAAATCTGGTCACGACAGCGCACGCTGTGGCGGTATAAATTGCCGAGAAAAGCGCTTTGCTCCACCACGCCATTGACGGTAATGCCCTTTTCCGGCGTATGGGTATTTAATGCGCTAAGCGCGGCGTCTGCGCTGCGAAAATAAAGGGTGCAGTCGCGAAAATCGTCGGCGGAATATTCCCCTGATGCGCTCAGGGAAATATCCTGGGTGGTGAGGAACTCATTGCCATTTATTTTATTATCCGCCCCCATAAAATCGGCCACGAAGGGCGTGGCGGGACGCTGATAAATATCTTCCGGCGTGCCGATTTGCTCGATGCGGCCATTATTTAACACCGCAATACGGTCCGCCATGACCAGCGCTTCCTGCTGATCGTGGGTAACGATTAAGGAGGTAAACCCAAGGCGTTGTTGCAGGTTTTTGATTTCATGACGCACGTTAAGACGCACCTTGGCATCGAGGTTTGACAGCGGTTCATCCAGCACCAGCACGTCCGGTTCAATCGCCAGCGCGCGCGCCAGAGCAACACGTTGACGCTGCCCACCGGAAAGCTCCGTGACCTTCACATCGGCCAGACCGGTCAGGTTGACGATGTTCAGCAACTCGTCAACGCGGCGGTCAATCTCGTCACGACGCCATTTGCGCAGCTTTAGCCCATAGCCAATATTTCGCGCCACCGTCAGGTGCGGCCACAGCGCGTAGCTCTGAAATACCATCGTAATATTGCGCTGTTCCGGCGCGCTGTGGGTAATATCACGACCGGCGACGGTAATCTCCCCGGTATTAACCGGAATAAATCCGCAAAGCGCATTTAACAGGGTTGTTTTCCCACAGCCAGAAGGTCCCAACAGGGCAATCATCTCGCCTTTTTCGACATGCAGATTGATATTATGTAAGACAACTTTTTCGCCATAGTTAATTTTAAGCCCGGCTACCTGTAAATAACTCATCTTCATTACCCAAAAATCGCTGTGTTGCTTTTTTTACTGCAATGAACACGTGTTCATTAGAATGTAAAAAAAATGCAATGTTGACTCGACATTATGTGAGCCTACTTTGTCGGGTATTTGTGACAATTTAATTAAGACTCTGGTCATCAGAGCTATTTTATTTGTCCGTTTGGCCCAGGGCAGTGCTCAGAAGCCTAAAAAAATTTTGGTGAGGGATAATGAAAATAGATGTACTTGGTTGCGGAAGTGCCTTTTCCCGCGAACAAAATACCTCCGCGCTGCGGGTCATGGACGAAGCTAACCGCCAATGGTTAATTGACTGCGGCCCCACCATTCCCCGGGCATTGTGGCAGCGCGGGGGAGAGGTTAACGATATCGATGTCCTCTATTTTACCCACGTCCACCCGGACCACTGTACCGGCCTGACGGCGCTGCTGAACTACTGGCACAGCCTCTCACGTCAGAAAGCGCTGGTTATCTACAGCCAGCCGCAACAGCGCCCTGTTTTGACGCAACTGGCGGCGCTCGCCAACTGGCCGCAGACCACACTGTGTTTTGATATCGACTGGCGCGACACCACCGACGCCTGGACGTGGCACGACTGGCACATTCAGACCGCCGAAACCCGGCATGAACTCACCAACCGCGCCATCCGCATCACCCAGGGCGAACAAACGCTGTTCTACAGCGGCGACGGTCGCCCGACGGCAGGCTCTATCGCGCTCATGGAGGGTGCCGCTCTTGCCTTTCAGGAGTGTGCGTCACTGACGGCGCTCAGCGATGACGCCTCCCACGGTGATTTCCCCGCCTGTCTGGCGCTGTTTCAGCAACTGAAACTGCCAGCGCTGGGGCTCTACCACTGTAACGATGCGATCCTGCACGATCTCAGAGCCGCTTGTCAGCCCTGGGAGGGGGTTTTCGTCAGCTATGACGGTCTGCAATACGCGCTCAGTAACCTACCGGGCACTGCTGAGGAAGGCCCGGCATGAGTTCCGTTCCCCGTAAGCAGAGCGTCACCGCACAGGATGTTGCCCACCGGGCGGGGGTCTCCCGGGCGGTGGTCTCGCGGGCACTCAGCAATAACGGCAGTATCTCCCCCGATACCCGGGAGCGGGTTCTGCGCGCGGCGGAAGAGCTCGGTTATCAGGTTAACTTTCTCGCCCAGGGGCTAAACCGCCGCCGCAGTCATCTGATTGGCGTGATTGTCTCACGCATCAGCGACCCTTTTCGCAGTAGCCTGCTTGATGCCCTGCTCAACGAGATCCAGCGGCGGGGTTTTCAGGCGCTGGTGAGCGAAATTCGTAGCGAGCAGGATCTTGCCCGAACGCTGCGCCGTTTTGCCCAGTTTCGGGTTTCCGGGGTGATTGTGACCTCGGGCCAGCCACCGGAATCACTGGTGAACGAATGTGTGTCGCAGCAGATCCCGGTGGTGGGTATCAACCGACAGCCGGACATCCCCTTCGTCGATTACGTCAGCTCAGACAACGTGTATGGGGCGACCCTCGCCGCCGGGCAACTGGTTCGCAATGGCTGCCGTCGATTCGGCTGGCTCAATACCGCGCACTCCACCTGGGCCGGGCGCATGCGCGGCGATGCCTTTTATCAGGCGCTACGGACGCTTGCCGTCGACATTACACAAAATCTGCAAACCCTGACCGCCCCCACGGAGGGCTATGACGGCGGGTTTCAGGCCGCTATTGGGGCAGATGAGACACTGGACGGCATTTTCTGTGCGAATGCGCAGCTTGCCTGCGGTTTTCTTGACGGGATGCGCCAGCGCGGCAGACGTAGCCCGGAGGATTTTCAGCTCATCGGCTTTGACAATACGCCACAAACGGCGCAATACAGTTACCAGCTCACCACCCTGCATCAGGACGTTGCGGAGATTTCCCGTCAGGCCTTAATCCGCCTGCTTGAACGCGCTGACGATCCGTTACAACCCTCGCGGACAACCTGGGTGGATGTGCAGCTTATTACCCGGCGCACGTCGCCACTACCTCAATAAGAGCAGGCCATGACAGAAGAACAGCAGCAGTCATTATGTGCATTGATTCGCCAGTTGGGCGCAGAGGCGCAGGCATTGCGTCATGCCGGGCTACAGGTGGATAAAAAAGCCCGCCAGGATTTTGTCTCCCACGCCGATCTGTTTGTGGAAAGCGAGATCAAAAACTGGCTCAGCATCCACTGCCCGCAGGACGGTTTTCTCGGGGAAGAGAGCGGTCTTCAGGCCGGCGCACAGGGGATTTGGGTGCTCGACCCTATCGATGGAACGACCAATTACATTCAGGGGATGGATTACTGGTGCATCTCGCTGGCTTACGTTCGCCAGGACACGACCGAGCTGGGGATTGTCTACGCCCCGGACCGCAATGAATTTTTCTTTGCCCGTCGTGGTGAGGGGGCCTTTCTTAACGACCGCCGTCTGACGTTACGCGAGCCGGATCCGGAGACGGTGGTTATCGGCCTCGGCCGCTCCAGCCGTGCTCCGGTCGAAAACTATACCCGAACCCTTGCCCGCGTACTTAATGCCGGCATGGAGTATCGCCGCTTTGGCGCCGGGGCGTTGATGCTCGCCCACGTTGCCACCGGCCAGGTGCATGCCTATTACGAGGAGCATATGAACAGCTGGGACGCCCTGGCGGGGATGTTGCTGATCGTGGAAGCGGGCGGCGCCAGCAATGCCTTTCTCGCCGATAACGGTCTGTTAAGGGGCAACCTGGTGCTGGCCGGGTGTATCGAGGTGCAGGCGCGTCTTGCAGATCTGCTGGTGAATCACTGAGGGATCCGCACCCAAAAATGCGAGCACAATCGGTTCCCTCTCCCTGAGGGCTGAGGAATCCCCAGAAAAAATGTATGCACGGACAGTCCCCTCTCCCTTGAGGGAGAGGGGACTGTCCGTGCTCGCATTTTTGGGGAGGGATACCTCAATACTTTCGCATACTCGACGCTATTACCTCTCGCGAAACGCCTCGGCTTTCGCCCGTAAAATTGGCTTCAGTAAATAGGCGAGGATCGTTTTCTTACCGGTAATAATATCTACCGACGCGACCATACCCGGAATAATCAGCAGCGGTTTCTCATCGGTGCCGAGGTGGTTTTTATCGGTGCGCAGACGAATGATGTAAAAACTCTTGCCGTCTTTATCGGTCACCGTATCCGGGCTTATCTGTTCGAGTTTGCCTTTCAGGCCGCCATAGATGGTGTAATCGTAAGCGGTGAATTTCACCGTGGCTTCCTGGCCTGGGCGCAAAAAGGCGATGTCCTGCGGGCGAATTTTGGCTTCCACCAGCAGGGTGTCATCCAGCGGCACGATCTCCACCAGGTCGTTACCCGGCTGAATAACACCGCCAATGGTGTTCACCAGCAGTTGCTGAACCACCCCGCGCACGGGTGACGTAACCAGCGTACGGTTGACCCGGTCGGTAATGGCTTTTCCCGAGGCTTCAATTTTGCTGAGATCGGTTCGCGCTTCGTTAAGCTGCCCCAGCGCTTCGCTGCGATAGCGGCCACGGGTTTCGCCCACCTTGCTCTCAATTTCCTTGATCGCCGCTTCCGCACGCGGAATCGCCAGGATCACCGAGTCAAGCTGCCCCTGGGTCTCAACACCGGCACGGCGCAGGCGCAGCATTTCGACTTTGGAAATCGCGCCTTTTGCCACCAGCGGTTCAGACATGCTGATCTCCTGCTGCTGCAACGCCAGGCTGCGGCGGTACTGAATTAATTTCCCCTGGAAGTCGAGCAGTTCCTGCTTCTTCTGGATTAATTGTTCATTCAGCCCGGAGAGTTCGCTCTGAATGCGTTTATTGACGCTGGCGAACAGCTCCAGCTCACCACTGGCGATATCCGGCGCCTGGCGGGTTATCTCCGGCGAGAGCGAAAGCTCTGTGGCACCATCAATCTGGGCGGTCAGACGCTGGATGCGAGCGTTCAGCGCCAGCCTGTCGGCTTCGGTTTCCCCGGCGTTGGAACGAAAACGGGTGTCATCCAGACGCAGCAGCGGTGCTCCGGCTTTAACCACCTCTCCTTCATGCACAAAGACCTCGGCGATGATCCCGCCCTCAAGGTTCTGAATTTTTTGCAGACGAGACGACGGAATAGCTCGCCCCTCTCCTCGCGTCACCTCATCAATTTCAGCAAGCGCAGCCCAGATAATCATGGCGACAAAGAAGGCGAAAATCGCCCACAGCGTCACCCGCACCACGCGCGGCGCGTCATCCAGTAAGGCTTTGTTGACTTCATTAGTGGTAAACGCGGACGGTTTTTTATCCCCCGACAGCCAGCCCATCAGGCGGCTTAGCGCATCAACGATTCGCATGAATTTGCCCCTTCTTCAGCGCACTCATGACGCTCTCTTTCGGGCCGTCGGCGATAATTTTGCCATTATCGACAATGATCAAACGATCGACCAGCGACAGCAAAGACGCGCGATGCGTGACCATCAACAGCGTCTTGTTGGCAATAACCGGGGCCAGCGCTTTCTTAATCAAATCTTCGCTGGTGTTATCCATCGAGCTGGTGGGCTCATCCATCAATAGCACCGGTGGGTCGAGCAGCAACGCACGCGCCAGGGTGACGGCCTGACGCTGCCCGCCGGAGAGGCTCATTCCCCGTTCACCGACCTGCATGTTGTAACCCGACGGGTGACGGCGGGCGAAGTCGTGTACGCCGGTCAGCGTCGCAACACGCAGCATGGTTTCATCATCAACGTAGCTTGCGCCATACAGTAAATTTTCCCGCAGTGTGCCGTTGAACAGATGAATATCCTGCGGCGCATAGCCGATGTTATGCCGCAGATCGTGCACATCAATCTGGCGCGCATCAATGCCATCAATCAGGACGCTGCCGCTGTCCGGCTGGTAAAAACCGACCAACAATTTCGCCAGCGAACTTTTACCGGAACCACTGCGCCCGATAATGCCGACTTTTTCGCCGGGCTGAATGGTCAACGAGACATTGCTGAGCGAGGCGTACTGATTGCCAGGATAGATGAAGGTCACATCACGCAGTTCGATGGCCCCTGAGAGCGTTTCTCGTTTTAACGGGACTTCGCCCGCTTCCACTTCCTGCTCCAGCCCCATCATTCTGTCGATGGTGGATTTGGTCATCCGCGCGCGCTGGTAACGGGTAATCAGGCTGCATAGCTGACCAATGGGCATCATGGCGCGACGGTGCAACAGGTAACAGGCAATCAGCCCGCCCATGCTCAGGTTGCCGCCGATAATGACGTACACCCCGGCGACGATAATCGCCACGCCGCTGGCCTGTTGCAGCCAGGCGGTAAAATTGACCGCCACATAGGAGAGCGATTTTACCCGCAGTTCCAGCTTACTGAGCTGGCCGGTCAGGTGCTCCCACTGGTACTGGCGTTCGCTCTGGGCATTATTAATTTTGATGGCATCAAGCCCGGTCAGGGTTTCCACTAACATGGCCTGACGCTCATTAGACAACTGGTACGTCTTCTGTACCCGCGACATCAACGGGCGCTGAATAAGCCAGCTCACCAGCAGCGCCAGGGGGTAACACAGCAAGGGGATAAACACCAGCGGGCCGCCAATGACGCCAATCACCAGCAGGATCAGCAGCGTAAAGGGAAAGTCGATAAAGGCCGTCAGCGTCAGCGATGAGAGGAAGTCGCGAATCGACTGAAACTCCTGGAAATTCTGAGCAAAGCTCCCCACCCGCTTCGGGCGTAGCTTCATCTTCATGCCCAACAGCCGTTCAAAAAGCGCCGAGGAGACCACCAGATCGGTCTTCTTGCCCGCAAGATCAAGACAAATGCCGCGTAAAATCTTCAGTACAAAATCGAAAATAAAGGCGATGCTGACGCCGATGGCCAGCACCCATAGCGTCGCGGTCGCCTGATTGGGCACCACCCGGTCATAGACGTTCATCACAAACAACGGGGCGCTGAGCGCCACCAGGTTGACGAGGAAACTGGCGACCACGGCATCGAAATAGAGGAATTTTGACAGCTTCAGCGTGTCCTGGAACCACGCGGTGGTTCGCGGTAACGTCGCCGTGGGCTGCGCATCAAACTCATGCTCAGGTGAAATGAAAATGGCCCCGCCGCTGTAATGCTCCGCCAGCGCCTCCCGGGAGAGGGCGATTTCCCCACCCTCGGTTTCGCTCGGCAACAGGCGCGCCCGCTGCTGCGTATCCCAGCCAACCAGTACCGCTGCCTGATTATTTTTCAGTAACAGAATAACCGGTAGCGACAGCGCGGAAATATTTTCAAGCTCACGCTGCACCATGCGAGCCTTCAGCCCGGCCCGTCCTGCGGCACGCGGAAAGGCTTCCAGCGTTAACCGGTGCGATTCCAGCGGCAGTCCGGTGGTAAGCACGGTCCGGCTGGTGGCGATGTTATGCATTTTGCAAACGATCATCAGCGCATCCAACAACGGGTCGTCATGGCGTTGCCGGGGATCCTGTCTCTCTGCCGCCTGTGGGGAAGCGTCGACGTTTTCAGGCGTGCCAGTATCAGGCGTCATTCTCTGTCTCGGTATTCTGCAGATTTCATCCGCAGGTAATAATTAACGGGCTATGGCCGGTTTTCACGCCGGAAATAACCCCATCAGCCAGGCATTCTTGTTTACTGTAATTCCGGCAGTTCAACCTGCGTGCGCTGCGCCTGGTCCAGCGGCTCTGAGGCGGAAGGCGCCTGGATATGCAGGTTTTTCAGCAGCTCACCGGTGCGGGCGTTTATGCGGTAAGAGGTAAACATATCGACAAACTGCAATTCGACGTAGCGGCGCTGAGCGCTGAACACTTCGTTTTCACTGTCCAGCATATCCAGTAGCGTGCGATCGCCGAGGCTGAACTGCTCCTGATAGGCACTGCGGACGGTGACGCTGCGATCGGCATACTCTTTGGCGATCGGCACCTGTTTTTCTGCATTCGTGCGCGCGTTCCAGGCCAGCCGCAGCTCTTCGTTCAACTGGCGCAGCGCATTGTTTTTTACATCCTGCGCTTCCTGCATTTTATAGGCGTAGGAGGTGAGCGTCGCTTGATCGCTGCCGCCGTTGTACAGGTTGTAGCGCATGCGGAGCATCGCCTGCCATTCCTGGTTATGGCCGCGCGTACCGTCGATGTTGTTATCCATCGTCCGGCCGACTTCGACATTAACGTTCGGGTAAAAACGGGATTTTGCCGCCTCGTACTGCTGGCGAGTCGCCTCTACGTCGGCATCGGCTTGTTTCAACAGCGGGCTGTTGGCCAGCATTGCTGCCCGCGCGGCGGCCAGGGAATCCGGAACGGCAATCTTTGTAGGCATCACCAGCGCATCGGCTTCTTTGCCGGTCACGCTTTCATAGTTTGCGCGGGAGTCTTCCAGATTGGTTTGCTCCGTAATCAGGTTATTCCGCGCCTGGGCCAGGCGGGCCTCAGCCTGATCGTAATCGGCCTGACGCCCCACGCCCTGCTGCGTGCGCAGCTTGATCTGGTCGAATACCCGTTCATGATTCTTCAGGTTATCTTCCGCAAGCCGGACCATCTGTTCGCGCATCAGCACGTCAAGGTAGCTCTGGATAGTCTGCAGCGCGGTGGTTTCACTGGTGTTCAGTACCGTCCAGGCCCGGGAGTTTACCGTCGCCTTCTGGCGTGCCACTTCGCTGGTGGTCGCAAAACCATTAAAGACGTTCTGAGTAAGATTGATGGCGGATTCACTGCGGTTCAGGTTGCGCTGATGCTCACCTGCGGCCCGGGTAGTGGCATTGTCAGTTTGTTCCCAGCCGCTACCGGCGGTGAGATCCAGCGAGGGCAGATACCCGCCCTTCGCAGCACGCAGATCCTGATCGGCAGAATACCGGCTGTTGGCCGAGGCGTTCACCTGCGGATGCCATAACAGTCCTTCTTTCACCGCTTGTTCCAGGGTTGTGGCCTGACCTTGTGTTGCACACAGTGCGAGCGTTGCACCCAGAATAAACGGGCTACCATATTTCATTTTGTCGTCCTTTTCGTCACGTCCCTGAGTACGGATTACCATCCACCAGAGAAAATGCCACGAGAGCGAGGGAGTAAATGCATCCAGGCTTATTTATGATCGAACGTTATCCTTCGTCGGATCTGAATTCATATCGAGATGGAATACCGCGCAGCGTTCAGACAGAACACTGCGCGGCGCCCCGTCAGGAAACCTCTTCGGGTTTGGCGATAAGGCTTTCCATCATGGCTTCGTGCCCGGCTTCATAGCTTTCAGCACCCGCAGTGGCACCACCTTCAGCGGGAACGTGTTCGATTTCAGGGGCACCTTCTGCGTCACTCTGCCCACCTACCTGAATCAGGCTACTGAGATCGTTGTGCTCCTCGTCATGAATGATGTCGCTGAAGTTCAACGGCTCCTCATGACTGACGCTGGCACTTTCCGGGGGTGATGCCGCGTCGTGCTGTTCATCTGTGGAAAGCGGGTTTACGGCGTTGTCCATGGATGCCGATGCGGTCTCAGCACTGCCGTGGGTGTTATCGGCAGCCTGCGGGCTGAGCATGAGGCTCGATTCGTCAATTAACGATGTGCTGCTCTCTTCACTGCCCGTGCTGTGCTCGCTATCCGAAGCAGAGGAATCATCCACCACGCTCTGGGTGAGCGTTAGCTTATCGCTTTCACTGCTGCCCTGCGTGTGGGTTTCGCTGTCAGTGTTGGCGTGAAGGTCTCCGGCAACATGGCTGCCCTCATCCGCAGCGGCAAGATGATATTCAACAGGGCTGAAATCGTGACTGTCGCTGACATACTGCCCGCCTGCTTCGCCATCTACGTCAAAATGGGTGTCAAGATGCTCGGACGCCGTGGAGTCAACGTCCAGGGTGATATCACCGAGCGTGGCCTTACCGGCCGGTAAATCTACGCTCACCTGCCCTGAGTAGTGTGTCGTGCTACTGTCGAAGGTCATGACGTAGACCTTACTGGCCGCGTCGTAGCTGACGTTGACGTAATTACCCGTAAAGGTCGCATTTTCAGGAATGCCACCAAAACTGACGGTGTTGAGGTGGTCGCTGCTGTCGGAGCTTTCGAGGTTGACGTCAAGGTTCAATGTGACCTTGTAGCTGACCTCGGTACTGCCCCCATGCGAGGAGGATGGCCCATTACCAAAGACAACGCCTTCAATATGGTTCGCATTCTCATAGGGACGCTTGCCGTTTTCATCGGTGACCTGAAGATTATCAATGTCATTGTTCTGGTGATTCTGCGGATGAGGTACACCCGTAACCTTGTAATCCTCACTGTTCCCTTGAACAAAGATATAGTCTTTACCGACGTCACCTTCCGTCACGCCACCGTTACCGGTGATGCCTTTCAGCGAGACGAAATTGTATTTCGTGTTCGGCCAGTCGCTCTGCTGGTAGTAGCCGCCGGTGTGATCGCCGACGACAAAGATATCGGTATGGCCTTTAGCGCTATCGTCGGTATTGGCATTGCCGCTGCTGGTGTAGTAGTGAATCTGGCTGGCACTGGCGGCTGATGGTACAAAATCGCCTTTAATGGCGCCATCCGGGCTGTCCGGGGTCAGCCAGACGTGCACATTACTGCCAATCGATACGATCACCCCGTTCTGAACATCGTATCCGTTCGGGTTGCCGCTGCCCCCATTGATATGGGTGATGGTGTTATCTGTGGTGTCCGTCGTCTTACTGCCTGGCGTGACCGTTACGGTCAGCTTCACATCGGCGTCTGAATCCGCATCGGCATCTGCGTCGGCGTCGGCATCGGCGTCAGAATCTGCATCGGCATCGGCATCCGCGTCTGCATCAGAATCCGCATCGGCGTCAGCGTCAGCGTCGGTGTCGGCATCCGAATCGGCGTCGGCGTCGGCATCAGCATCAGCGTCGGCATCCGCATCTGAGTCGGAATCTGCATCCGCATCCGCATCAGCGTCGGCGTCGGCATCAGCATCAGCGTCTGCATCGGCATCGGCATCTGCATCTGCATCGGCATCGGCATCTGAGTCCGCATCTGCATCGGCATCGGCGTCGGCGTCGGCGTCAGAATCGGCATCCGCGTCCGCGTCGGCATCAGAATCGGCATCAGCGTCTGCATCGGCATCTGCATCGGCATCGGCATCAGCATCGGCGTCGGCGTCGGCATCTGCATCGGCGTCTGCATCTGCATCTGCATCTGAGTCCGCATCGGCGTCGGCGTCGGCATCAGCGTCCGCATCGGCATCGGCATCAGCGTCGGAATCTGCATCCGCATCCGCATCCGCATCGGCGTCGGCATCTGCATCGGCGTCGGCGTCGGCATCCGCATCCGCATCAGCGTCGGCGTCGGCGTCGGCATCCGAATCTGCATCGGCGTCGGCATCCGAATCTGCATCAGCATCCGAATCTGCATCTGCATCTGCATCTGCATCTGCATCTGCATCTGCATCGGCATCTGCGTCGGCATCAGCGTCCGAATCAGCATCAGCATCTGCATCTGCATCGGCGTCTGAGTCAGAATCTGCATCCGCATCGGCGTCGGCGTCGGCATCTGCATCGGCGTCTGAGTCAGCATCGGCGTCGGCGTCGGCGTCTGCATCCGCATCCGCATCTGCATCAGCGTCAGCGTCTGCATCGGCGTCAGAATCCGCATCAGAATCGGCATCCGCATCGGCATCCGCGTCTGCATCAGCGTCTGCATCGGCGTCGGCATCGGCATCGGCATCGGCATCGGCATCGGCGTCGGCGTCGGCATCAGAATCGGCGTCTGCATCTGAGTCCGCATCAGCATCAGCATCCGCATCCGCATCGGCATCAGCGTCGGCATCCGCATCCGCATCCGCGTCGGAATCTGCATCAGCGTCTGCATCGGCGTCTGCGTCGGCATCCGCGTCCGAATCAGCATCGGCGTCGGCGTCGGCGTCGGAATCTGCATCGGCATCGGCATCAGCATCGGCATCGGCATCGGCATCAGCATCGGCATCAGCGTCCGCATCGGCATCGGCATCGGCATCAGCGTCCGAATCAGAATCCGCATCCGCATCGGCGTCGGCGTCGGCGTCGGCGTCGGCGTCAGAATCGGCATCCGCGTCCGCGTCGGCATCAGAATCGGCATCAGCGTCCGCATCTGCATCTGCATCGGAATCCGCATCGGCATCGGCATCCGCATCCGCATCCGCGTCGGAATCAGCATCGGCATCGGCATCCGCATCCGCGTCGGAATCAGCATCGGCATCAGCATCTGCATCGGCGTCCGCATCCGAATCAGCATCAGCATCAGCATCAGCATCTGCATCTGCATCGGCATCTGCATCTGCATCTGCATCGGCATCTGCATCTGCATCTGCATCAGCGTCGGCATCAGCATCGGCATCCGAATCGGCATCGGCATCGGCATCAGCATCTGAATCAGCATCCGCATCCGCATCAGAATCCGCATCGGCGTCGGCATCGGAATCCGCGTCCGAATCAGCATCGGCGTCGGCGTCGGCGTCGGAATCTGCATCGGCATCGGCATCGGCATCAGCATCGGCATCGGCATCAGCATCGGCATCAGCGTCCGCATCGGCATCGGCATCAGCGTCCGAATCAGAATCCGCATCCGCATCGGCGTCGGCGTCGGCGTCGGCGTCAGAATCGGCATCCGCGTCCGCGTCGGCATCAGAATCGGCATCTGCGTCAGAATCCGCATCCGCATCAGCGTCGGAATCTGCATCGGCATCGGCATCCGCATCCGAATCAGCATCAGCATCAGCATCCGGATCAGAATCGGCATCCGCGTCGGCGTCGGCGTCGGAATCCGCATCCGCATCAGCATCAGCATCAGCGTCGGCATCTGCGTCGGAATCAGAATCCGCATCCGCATCCGCGTCGGCATCTGCATCGGCATCGGCATCTGCGTCAGAATCCGCATCCGCATCAGCGTCGGCGTCTGCATCGGCGTCTGAGTCTGCATCGGCGTCCGCATCGGCGTCCGCATCAGCGTCCGCATCGGCATCGGCATCAGCGTCCGAATCAGCATCCGCGTCTGAATCATCAGGAACTGCGACGGCAGCACTATCAGGGTTGAGGAGCGTTAATTCTTGCGGTCTTTCGGCATCGGGGAAGTCCAGGCCTACCGTGGGGTAACCCGCGGAGGGGTCAACAATTTGTCCGGTTAAATCGAGAACGACATGCGTGTGCGATCCCCCACCGCTGCCGCCGCTATCGCCGCCGGTACCGGTACCGCCAGCCTGCGGACCTGCCGCGGTCGCTTCCAGGGTTTGGGTCGGGTCCTGACCGTCGGCGATCGCCTGCTGCAGGGCCGCAACATCTTGTTGCTGCGCCGCCGTGGCGTCAGTGGTTACAGTGCCGGTGCTGTCCCATTGGCTTTCGCGTCCAAGATCCAGTTGTTTGCCATCTGCAGTGGACAAGGTAATCGCACCGGACTCACCCGTCTGCACTTGCTCACCTTCGAGGATCCTGTCACCTTCGACCAGTAAACGCTTGCTCCCATCAGGACTGACTGCAAACACCTGACCTATTACCGCTTTGACGATCCCTGATACGCCGCTCATGTGTAGTTCCCTCGATCCTGTTCCTGGCCCGATCAACCGTGATTCAGGCATAGAATGCTAAAAGAGAATTTAATTAGAATTAGTCATGCAACACGAAAAAAGGTTAAAAACGGGTAACGGCAGGGAATGTATTGCTGCCGCTTCGTTTAAGGGGCTTATATTAATAGATGGCGTGAATGAATAGTAGGGGCAAAGGGGGTTTAAATAAAAAAAGAACTGTGCCAACCGTCCCTGCTTAGTACATGATATATAGCCTGAATCTTCAGTCTGCATGCGTGTCGGCAGCATTTAACCAACCAGCCACTCACACCTTTAACCCCCAACAATTTGCTTTGTTATCGGCTTTCGGCAATTTGAATTATTCAGGCTATAAAGGGTAAAGCGCAAATAACGATTTAAATAAGCCCCTCTTCGTCATCGGCAATTAATCCCTCAAGCCCACTTAACGTGCGTCGCGCCTGCGCACGCTGAGAAAGTTTTGTCTGGGCGACCAACGGCAGATCGGTAATGCTGATTACGCCCTTACTCATCAGCACGTCGATTAAGTCTTCAAGTACGCGCACCATCTCAAGATCGCTTTGGCGCAGTTGCAAAAGCGATGCTTCACGGATGTCTCTCTGTCGGTTCCACTCGTCAATTTCAGGGGTGAGAGCGTCCCCCTGTTCGGTCATCGAGGGGAAAGGTGCCGTGTCGACCCGAATAATGCGCCCTTGCACATCACGCTCTATGTAGTACATATGCAGCCTCTTTTAAACAGGAGAGGTTAATTGCCAACCAGCGTACTGGCATCCGCAAAATAGCGGCCCATTGCACCGTGCAAACCAATTTTTTCCAGAACGGCCAATTCACCCGCCGTTTCCACACGCTCGGCGATCAAGGGCAAATTAATTTGCCGCGTTGCCCAATAGATGGCCTCAATAAACAGTTTTTTATCTTCTTCGCTATCAATATTACGAATATAACTGCCGTCAACTTTAATCCACGCAAGGCCCCATTGCGGTAAATTCCCGATAAGGTGGAAGCGGCCGCCAAAATGCTGGATACCAAGACGGCAGCCCAATTCTTTAAGGCGGCTGACCAGAATATTGACGCGCTCGGCGTCGGGGAGCTCATTTTCATCCAACTCCAGCGTCAGACGGGACGCCAGCTGGGGGGCGTTTCGCAGAGGTTGTAACAGCGCATGCAGGCTCCGATCGTCGGCTACGCTTGCCCCACTGATACTCAGCGCCATCGGCCGGGTGGATTTTTCCATTTCACGCAGCGTTTGTTGCAGCATCACGATGTCCATCCGGCGGCTCAGATCGAGGCGGTGGATCCATGGCATAAAGCGCCCAGCCGGTACCAGCTCTCCGCTTTCACTCCTGATGCGGGCGAGGATCTTATGGTGCAGAACAACATGCGCGTTATTACACTGGTACACCGGCTGAGAGAAGAGTTCGAAGGCACCCTGAGTCAGCACATTGTCCAGACGGGTATACCAGCTGTGATGATCTTCTTCGCTTTCGCTGGCAGAAGCGGTCTCCTGGCTGGCAAAAACGCGCATCTCCGTTTCCGCCATCGCCAGCGCCTGGTCCGCCTGCATCAGCACGGTCTGCGGTTTATCGCCCACCTGGAAAGGAACAATAGAAAAATGGGCGACCGGGCTGACATCGCTCATGCCTGTTTCCGACAGCGCTTTCAGTTGAGTACTCAGCGTATTGCTCAGGTTTTCCAACTCCTGCGACAGGATCTGCGGCGCAATAATGGCAAATTCCCCACCGCGTACGCGGGCCAGAAAGGCTTCATTATGGAAGTAGTGACTTTGCAGGCCGGTCAGGATATTCGCGACGGCAGAGAGCAACCGATCGGTTTTCGCCCCGCCAAGACGCTGGTTCATGCCCATTAGATCCTGAACTCTTAGCAGCATCAGGTGGCCTGACGCATTCTCTTCATCACTCAGGCGTGACTGCAACTGCATATCAAAGGCACGGCGGTTGTTCAGCCCCGTCAGGCTGTCATGGTAGGCCTCCTGACGTAACGACTCGCTGCGCTGGGCTTGCTCACTGAACAGAACTTTAAGCTGGTTAACCATCAGATTAGTGGCTTCGACCACCCGGCGCAGTTCCGGCGTTTTTGGCAATGCCGGAACGTTAAGGAACTCGCGACGGCAAATCGCCATCGCCTGGCCAACGATATAGTTCAGCGGATTAAGGAGGCGACGCAGCAGCAACGTCAACAAAAGGACGCACAGCAGGCTACAGCCCGTCAGCCACAAAAAGCTGGCAACCATGCTGTCCCACAGGCGCGCCAGCGCAAACATCGGATGGCTAACCACTTCAACGCGGGCAACCTGGGTCCAGCCGCGCATCACGATGGCATCCCCTTCTCCCGGGCTAAGGTTCACCAGGCGGACAAACCACTGCGGTACACGGGCACTCTGCGGAATATCGCTACGCTCTATCAGCGCTTTATTGGTGTGAATGTCGACGACCCGAATACGGTAGAAATAACCGCTATCAAAAATGGAATTCACCATTAATTCGGTCATCGTCGGGTCATCAATATTGGTGGTCAACGACAGCCCCAACGCAGTCGCTGCATCCTGGGCATGGGCGCTGAGCTGATTACGGTACTGATCGCGCGAGCTTTCGAGGGTCACGAAAAAATTGCCGCAAAAAATGACGAGCGTAAATAAACAGATGCCGATCAGTAGCTGCTTATAAAGAGACATGTCCACATCCTATTCATTAATTACAAATCCTTCTGCACGCATTTTGGTGAGAAGATCCTGCCAGCGGGAGAGGCGTTTGCTGTCACCCACGCGTTTATTTCCCCCCGTTTGCGGCAGCCACAGCCCTTCGCCATTAAAGGCATAAACCGGGAGCAGGTCTGGCCGCTGGGTAGCAGGCAAGATAGCCGTTTTGAGGTTGTCCAACACCAGTGGAATTGCATCTGGTGTGGCATACCAGGTCACGACCATATGCGCCTGATTTAATTGCAGTGCTTTAACGTAGGTAATGCGCAACTGGTTAGCGGGAACGCCCATTTCGCGCAGGGTGAAATATTTCGCCAGCGCAAAATCTTCGCAGTCCCCTGCGCCTTTACGTAAAAATTCGATTGGTGTTGCCCAGTAGTCCTGCTGTTTCCAGACGACAATATCATCCTTAAACGCCATTCTGGCGTTAAAAAACCGGTTCACCAGATTCAATTTATCCTCGATGGACGCTGGAGGCGGGTTCCTGAGCAAGGCCACCCACTCATCGATCCGTTGTCTGGCAGCAGGCGTTGCCGGACCATACAGCTTTTCGGTACGGGCGGTGATGGCATTGAAATCCCATCCGGCGCCGAGTCCAGGAGAGAGGATCAGCAGGATGACCAGCCATAACGACAGCCCGCGCCGATACGTCGCATAAACGGAAGCGGAGCAACGTCGCCGGCTCATGCGTCAACGCATCCGTTCCAGCGCTTTCGGTATGCAACATAGCCCGAAAGGTAATGCTCAACGTCGTCGATCCTCACGCGGTAGCTATGGTGACGGATGAAAAAGCTGCCCAGAATGCGCGGCGGATTTTTGAAAAACATTGCCAGCTCAGGCCAGAAAAAGCCGTTTGCCAGGTAACGGGCACGGGTCTCCAGCGCCTGATTGAACACCGTCATATCGAAGCCTTCCAGCAGGTAATGAAGCGGTGAGTCAGCCAGCCGCTCAATCATGCGCGATGCCGCCATCATCAGTTCCAGCAGCGTCGGATACGTGGTGAGGCGTTCCTGCACGAAGGCAAGGTGATCGCGCACGTTATCAAGCCCGAACTGGAAATAACGCACTTCGGGTCGGTATAGCGTCAGCTCATTCACGCAGTAGCTGAGCCAGTGGTCATGGGCCTGCCAGTGTTTTTGCTCGATGAAATAGTCCATGGCCCGTTCCACCATCGCCAGCCATTGCGGCGCGTGCGTCAGACCGTAAAGCCGCATCAGCGCAAAAGCTGCTTCGCCATCGTAATAGATGATACGGTGCGCGGCTTTCAATGACAGATCGCCGGCGTTCAGCACATGCACAAACCCGCCGCTCTGCGGATCCTGCATAAAACCGATCCCCCGGGCCAGTCGCGCCATCGGTTCAAGATAGCGGCGATCGTCGGTCAGCTCGGTATATTTCGCCATCGCCAGAATGCACACCGCGTTGCCGCCGAGCTTGATTTCATCGCCGGTGTCGACCAGGAAATCGGCGTCGGTGCCGTCAGGCAATGTGTAGGTGCGAATGAAGGTGGTACACAGTGACGCCAGTGCCCGCTCGATTGCTGCGAAGTGCGCCGGGTTTTGCGTGACCTCCCAGCCTTCGAGCAGCGCATAGGTCGAGCTGGCATGGCGCAAGGCGTTGTAGGTCGGGATCGGCCGATCAAAACAGGGGAACCAACCGTAATGGTAACGTCCCGAAGGGGTAACCTGACGCGCCAGATAATCCGTCGACGAGGTAATCATCGGCTCAAGCGCCATGGCCTGCCACTCGGGTAACTGCCGATACCCGCTGTTGCGCCCTTCCGACTCAATGGTCAGCACCTGGGTTCCATCGCAGAACAGCGCGCGGGTGGTGAAACGCCAGACGGACTGGTCCGGTTGAGCGGGCCACTCCACTACCGCACCGAAGCGGCGGCGTGAAAAATAGGCAAGATTTTTGGCGTTCGGCGTGGCAACTCCGACATCGCCGTTATAGAGCAGCGCATTGGCGGCAATTTCCTGCTCCAGCATGGCGTAGCGAAAAGCGGGATCGAGGCTCAGACCGAAACGGAAATAGTTGCGTTTGGTTTTGCCGAGGCGGGTTTCCAGATCCTTCCAGCGCAGCGTATCGACCTTATCGACCACATCAATCCGCAGCCAAACGGGGTCTATGCTGCTTTTTTTACGCCACTGCTGTAACGCCTGTGTTCCTTGCTGCCAGGCAAGATCGAAGGTCTTGCCGCAACCCTGTACCACGTGGGCGCGACTTTTGCTGTCGGAGACACTAAAGAAAATGATCCAGGCCGGGCAAAGAGGCGGTTTTGCCGCACTTTCCAGCGTTTCGGTAACCGGGCGGGTTTGCGCAAGTAAGTGACTGAGTGACATGTGACTCCTTAATTGCACCCGGGTATTGCCAGTCAGAAAAATCCTTTAATCATAATAACATTATGAATGGTTGCTTGTGTATTCTGTAGATCTATATCTTTCCCCGAGGCGACGCTGTGAAGCGAGGTTGTACACTCTTATTTTTATTACTGCTCCACGTCTTTGCGCATGCCGAAACGCCGCTGCTTTGGAATCAGGCAGCCCACGCACAAAACTGCCCGGTGGGTGACGATGCCGTCTGGGTGCAGTACGCGGGCGGCAGGGCCTGCATTCGCTATTTCAGCGCCGGCAATTTATATGGCGCAGCACAGGTGCTGGTGATCCTGAAAGGCGACCGGGTATCGCTTATCAAGCGTCCACCTCAGAGCATCCCGGCCAATACCGCGAGTGCGCAGCGCAGCCAGGCGCAGGCCATCCTGCGCCAGAGCGGTATACCAACGGTGATTATCGCCCGCCCTGGCACCTACGGCTCCAGCGGCAACCATTACCGTCGCCGCCAGCAGGAAGAGTTTCTCGCCCTTAACGCCGCGCTGGACGCCATCAAAACGCGCTACGCGCTGCGCCATTTTATCCTCAGCGGGCACAGCGGTGGCGCAACTGCCGCTTCCGCCCTGCTCGCCTTCGGGCGACGAGATATAGACTGCGCCATTCTGACCTCAGGCGCGTGGGGTTTACTGGAGCGGGCCGAACGCATGCGCAAGCAGCATGGCGAAGCCTCCGCGCCCAAGCTGGACGGAACGGGTCTTGCCAATCCGTGGGACCCGCTGGACCACATCGACGGTGTGGCGGCCGATCCCGCCCGCTTGATTCTGGTGATCGGCAACCCGCAGGACAGTAACACCCCCTTCGACTTGCAGAAACGTTATGCCGATGCCCTGCGTCAACAGGGCCATCGGGTCACGCTTCTCGAACGGCCCGCGGTGGCACCGGAATATCACAATTTGCAAGATAACGCCGGGGTTAAGGCCGTTGCCTTGTGCCCACATCCTCACCCCATCAATTAATATCAGGGAGATACCATGAGCCAGAAACCGACTGCTTCCCGGCTTGACCCGCAGCGCATAACGGGCTGGACGGCTGCCGAACTTGCTCGCTTGCTCCCTGATAGCGAATGGCATAATCCGCCGCCTGCCGACTGGCATGCGGCGGACATCGCCATCGTGCACGACAAGACGGTATTTCCCTCTCCCTGCCTGTTTGTTGCTATTGATGCTGACACCTGGCACCGGGGCTCAGGCAATACCGGTATGTATGCGGGCTGGCATGATACCCACCATGAGCTGGGACGACATGCGACCCGTTACTGTGGGGCGATTGTTCAGCGAAAACTGGCCGATTTACCCGCCGATTTCCCGCAGTTGGTGGTTGGCGACAGCTATCAGGCGCTCCATATCCTGGCGGAAGAGGCACGTCGGCGCCTGAACGGCAAACTGGTGGCGATAACCGGGACGGTGGGGAAAACCTCTACCAAAGAGATGCTGGAGGCTATCCTCACACAGGCCATGCCGGTGGTGGTAAGCCGAGGGAACCATAACACCCGCACGGGGGCCTCGGTGACGCTGGCACGCGCGGTGTATGACCCCGAAGCGGTAGTGATGGAGGTCGCAATCTCCGCTTTATGGATGCGTAACGGCGGCGTGGGACCACGCATTAAGCCGCATATCGTGATCATTACCGAAATCGGTATGACGCAGGTCGGGAAGAATGTCTCCTCATTACATGACGTCGCGCGTTTCAAGTCGCGCATCAGCCATGGCCTGATCCCAGGCGGTTTCGCCATTCTCAACCGGGATATGGCCGAGTATGACACCGTTGCCCTGCGCGTCGCGCGGGATGGCGCACGTATCATCAGCTATGGTTTCAACGCGGCATCGGATGTCCGTATCACCGAATTCACGCCGGAAGATGATGGCAGCCTGATGACGGTGACACTTCGCGGGCAGAGGGTGCGCTTTCGGCTTGCGGTGGCGGGTAAAGGCGGCGCGCTAAACGCGGTGGCGGCGCTGATTGCCGCCGATCTGCTGGGCGTGAGCCTGACGCAAACCATCGGCGGCCTGGAGGCGTATCGCGGTGACGCTCAGCATATGAATTTCTCCACGCTGACCCTCTCTGGCGGGGGCGTCGTAACGCTAATAGATGACAGTTATAACGCCGAATACCTGTCGATGCTTAATGCCTTTGACGTGGCGGCACAACGGGCCAGGAGCACGGGGGGACGCGTTGTTGCGCTGCTCGGACGCATTGTCAATCTCGGTGAGCAAAGCGAGGCTATCCATCGCTCCCTCGCGGCGCCCTTGCTGGAGACAGGCTGCCAGCATGTGTTCCTGCACGGCGAAGAGATGACGGCGTTACGTGATGCCCTTCCGCCCTCCGTCGAAGGCGGCCATTTTCTGACCGCTCCGTCGCTGGTGGAAGCGGCCATTCCGTGCCTGCGCGCAGGGGATGTTGTGCTGGTCAAAGGCAGTGCGCGACATTCCGATTTTCACGAGGTCGCAGGCCGGCTTAAATCCCGGCTTTCCCCCCTCACCGCTCGCCCTGATGCGAAAACGGCGCGTTTGTTAATTAACCTCACCACCGATGAGCAGCGGCTGGCGGAAGCGGCAGAGACACCTTTTGCGCCACATTACCTCAGCCAGTTATTACTGGTCTGCTGCTTCGCCGAACGGCTGGTCCGTCAAAAAGTCACCCTGGAGACGCCCATCGCCGTACGGCAGATTTCTGCGGACATTCTCAAGGGCAACCCGGCGCTTGACCTGGCAACGGGGCGTACTTTTTCCCTGAAGTCGTTGCTGCAGGGGATGCTGATGCATAACGCCTGCGATGCCGCCATTAACCTGGCTGAGTCGCTGGCCGGCAGCAGTGCCAAAGCCCTCAGCCGATTACGCAGCCTGACGGCCCAACTTGCGATGACGCAGACGCACATCAATAACGTCTCCGGGCGCGCACGACCAGGGCAACGGACCACGCTTGCGGATATTGCCAGGCTCATGCGTCACTTCCACCTGCGTTACCCGCATCTGCTGGCGTGGTTCGCTGAACACGAAGCGATAATTGGCGAACGCCTGTACCGTAAAACGGGCAATCTTCAGGCCGACGGTAGCGCATGGGGTCAGTTCAGCGCCAGAAACTGGGGGTTCGCGCTGCAGTGGTTCAGGGGCGACCTGTGGCTGGCCTGCGCCGCTGGGGCAGACGACGCCTTCCATCTCGACTATCTGCTGGATGCCTTGCTCACTGAGGTCGATGAGGCTCAGCCTGCCCTCGCCAGTGCCCCGGCGGCAATCACGCTTCCTGAACCTGACGCGACGGTCACGCTGCTGGGGGATACCTATTTTGGCGAGTGGTACAGCCAACGACGCCAGGCGCGTGGCATAGAAGATGCTCTGCAACGCTACGGTTACGACCATAGCTTCGCGGCGCTTGCTCCATTGCTTGCGGGCAGTGATTTTACGCTTGCCAACTTCGAAGCGGCACTGACCACCGACACCCGCGCCAGCCTCGAAGGCCGCAAACCTTTCTGTCTGACCGGATCCCCTACCGCCTCCGTTGCTGCCCTGAAAAAACAGGGTATTCATGCGGTGGCGCTCGGCAATAATCACGCAATGGATGCCGGCCTGCCGGGTCTGAAGAGTACGCTGGCAGCCTTTCAGGAAAGCGATATTCTCTGCGTCGGGGCCGGGTTGAATGCCCGTCAGGCAGAAGCCCCTCTGATACTTACGCTGGGCAGCCGAACGTTCAAAATCTACAGCGCCTACTGGTATCGACCGTATATGGAACAGTGCGCCTTTTATGCCCGGCCACGTCGCGCTGGTGTCGCCTGTCTTAGCGGAGGGTTGCTACAGCAACTGCGGGAGGAGAAGGCGAGCGAAAACCCCGCCACCACCCTCGTTCTCGCTCACTGGGGTCTGGATTATCGCTGGACGACCGCCGGGCAGCGCGCGCTGGCTAAACGGCTCACCCAGGCCGGGGCCGATCTGATTATCGGCTCCGGGCCTCATATGGCTGGCGACGCTGTTCGGATGGGGCAAAGTCTGGTGGTTTACAGCATCGGTAATGGGGTGTTCAACAGCAATGGGGAGTACCAGGCGCGGGGTGTGCCTGCTTACGGTTTTGTTGTCCGCCTGCGGCTCGGCACTGACGCCCCCCAAATCCAGTTGCTGCCCATTTTCACCGATAATCAGCAGACGTTCTGGCAGCCCCGTCCGGTGAATGAAGCGGAGTTTGACTCTCTCATTACCCACCTGGCCGCGCAGGGAATGCCGATTTTCAGACAGGATCAACCCGGCAACGGCTGGCAGGCGATGACGGTAAACGGTGAGCGAATGCTGACTCTGCCGCTGGACCCACGCTTTGGCCCCCGTTGACCTGAGGAATCCCCGGTAATATTACATTTTACAGCGATAACATTGCGCGATGAGAACACAACAGTTAAAGCGATGACAGGGTCCGGCTGAAAATCGACGAAGCGTATCCGTAAGGCCGGGGCGACGCGCAGGGATGCGCGGCGAGGGCGACTTTACATGGACGTTACCTTCGCCCGTCCCCGATAAGCCTGAAGGAGAAGCTAAGTGGACCGCGCCAGCGGCGATTTTCCTGGCCGGGAGCCCGGGTCGCCAGGGTGGTGGCGGTGAGCCACCCTGGCACGTTCACGGGTTCTGGAGCGATAGAAAAGCAAGGAACATAAGGTGAACGGAATGACCATCAGAGCTGCATTTTCCCCCTCACCCTAACCCTCTCCCTCAAGGGAGAGGGAACTATCCGTGCTCGTATTACTTTATGGGAATTCCTCAGCCCGCTGACGGCCAGGTGTACCGCAAACTCACGCTGTTTTCGCGGGAAGTCAGGTGTGGCAGAAAAAAAATTTCAGCCCACTTTTAATGAAACAGCCCACACAAGCGGCAGCAGCAAGCGTGCATAAATGTGCGATTGATCACGAAATAACCTTACTAATCAAAGCACAAAAATCAGGTTTCAAAGAGGTTACAACGCGTCGCCGAACCGGCATTTATTACCCCACGAAATCAAAGTGTCGCCAAAGCCCGACACTCCGTAAGTAACGGAAAGTATTTGAAAAAAAGCCTCTTGTAAGCCTCCTTTTTTAAGCGTACATTAGCCGCGTTTGGTGTGATACACACCACAAATTCTGAGATGGCGCTGCGGCCAAAGAGAGATAATTCTCATTTTCACTTTGGAGCAGTTTCACCTCTCTATACTCAGTCCTGATCTGGTCATGAATGCATACCTGAGGTATGCGGAGCGATGAAGCGTGAAATATTTCTTTATGGGCATTTCGGTAATGGTCATTGTGTGGGCCGGCACATTCGCCCTGATGATCTGAGCAACGAACAATCAATATAAAAAAACAGGAGCCCATCGGCTCCTGTTCTTATTTGCGTTTGCGGCGCGTGATTATGCCGGGTCGGTATCTTCCACAGCCGGTTTCGCAGAGGACGGGAGAAGACCATCGGCACGGAACATGGCTTTAATTCCCCTCACCGCCTGGCGGATGCGATCGCGGTTCTCGATCAGCGCAAAACGGACGTGCGTATCACCGTAATCCCCAAAGCCGATGCCCGGAGAAACGCAGACTTTCGCGTCCTGCAGCATCTTTTTGGCAAACTCTAATGACCCCATCGCGGCGTATTGTTCCGGGATTTTCGCCCAGACGTACATAGAGGCTTTTGGCATTTCAACCATCCAGCCAGCTTCATGCAGACCTTTCACCAATACATCACGACGACGTTTATATTGCTCGGCAATATCACGGACGCATTGCTGATCGCCTTCAAGAGCCGCAATGGCCGCCACCTGTAACGGGGTAAAGGTTCCATAATCGTGGTAGCTTTTGATCCGCGCCAGCGCATTCACCAGCGTTTTGTTGCCGACCATAAAGCCGATACGCCAGCCTGCCATGTTGTAACTCTTTGACAGGGTAAAGAACTCTACCGCGACGTCGCGCGCACCCGGCACCTGCATGATCGACGGGGCTTTCCAGCCGTCATAAACAATATCGGCATAGGCCAGGTCGTGAACCACCAGCACGTCGTAACGTTTTGCCAGCGCTACCACTTTTTCGAAAAATTCAAGCTCGACACACTGGGCGGTCGGGTTCGACGGGAAGCCGAGGATCATCATTTTCGGTTTCGGGTAACTTTCGCGAATCGCGCGTTCCAGCTCATTAAAGAAGTCGACGCCTTCCACCAGCGGAACAGAGCGCACCTGGGCACCCGCGATGACTGCACCGTAAATGTGGATCGGGTAGCTGGGGTTTGGCACCAGCACGGTATCGCCGTGATCCAGGGTTGCCAGCATCAAATGTGCCAGGCCCTCTTTAGAACCAATGGTCACAATCGCTTCCGATTCCGGGTCGATCTCAACGTCATAACGGTCCTGATACCAGCGTGAAATCGCCCGACGCAAACGCGGAATACCGCGCGAAGTGGAATAACCATGGGTATCCGGGCGCTGGGCAACGGTGCAGAGTTTTTCCACGATATGCGGCGGAGTGGCGCCATCAGGGTTGCCCATACTGAAATCGATAATATCTTCGCCGCGCCGACGCGCAGCCATTTTCAGTTCAGCAGTGATGTTAAAAACGTAAGGGGGGAGACGATCGATACGCGTGAAACGACGTTCAGGACTGAATTCAGCCATAGATTCCTCAGAATAACGTTAGCGCCCGGACCGTCCGAGCGACGCTGCCACGATGGTGGCGTCTTATGAAAATAGCCTGAAAAAAAAGCCGCTGTCGAGAGCTAATCAAAAAATAATTTCGTTGAACAAAAGAGGAACAAATAATTTTTAGATATTACCTTGAACGTACCTTATCCCCAAAGACACCAATATTATTTAACATTTTGATATCAAGAAGATTACCCTTGAGAGATGTCATTTTTACTTACAGGCCTAAAACCTCCTGACGTGCCTCAATCCCCTTTTAAGAAAAGGGTTTTTCCTCATTGAATGAGTGGCGTACTTAACTGGTCATCTGCACTGATGTTTTTTATCATAGCTTTTTCACGCTTTTTACATGAGTTTCCCGTGCACGAAATATTCAACATGCTGCTGGCGGTGTTCGATCGCGCAGCGTTGATGCTGATCTGTCTCTTCTTCTTGATTCGCATCCGCCTGTTTCGCGAACTGCTGCATAAAACTGCCCATACGCCGAAAGAATTACTCGCCGTCACGGCCATTTTTTCCCTGTTTGCGCTGTTCAGTACCTGGTCCGGCGTACCGGTTGAAGGCTCACTGGTCAACGTCCGTATTATTGCCGTGATGGCCGGAGGGATTTTATTCGGCCCCTGGGTAGGCATCATTACGGGCATCATCGCCGGGATCCATCGCTACTTGATTGATATTGGCGGCGTCACCGCCGTGCCCTGCTTAATCACCAGCATCATTGCCGGTATCCTCTCTGGCTGGATTAACCGCAAAATTCCCAAAGCGCAGCACTGGCGGGTGGGGATTATTGCCGGGATGGTGTGCGAAACGCTGACCATGACGCTGGTTGTGGTATGGGCACCGACAACCGCGCTGGGCCTGGATATCGTGTCAAAAATCGGTGTCCCGATGATCCTCGGCAGCGTATGCATTGGGTTTATTGTTCTGCTGGTGCAGAGTGTGGAAGGCGAAAAAGAGGCCATTGCCGGACGACAAGCCAAACTGGCGCTGGATATTGCTAACAAAACGCTACCGCTGTTTCGCAATGTGAATAATGAGTCGCTGCGTAAGGTCTGCGATATCATCCGTCGGGATATCGACGCGGATGCCGTGGCCATCACCAATGTGGATCATGTTCTGGTGTATGTCGGCGTAGGTGAAGATAATTATCATGACAATGACGATATTATTAGCCCCACCACCAGGCAGGCGATTGATAGCGGTGAAATCATCATTAAAAACAATGACGAGGCTCATCGCACGCCGGAAATTCACTCCATGCTGGTGATTCCCTTATGGGAGCAGGGCGTGGTGACAGGCACGCTGAAAATTTATTACTGCCATGCGCACCAGATTACCTCCTCCTTGCAGGAAATGGCGGTGGGCTTATCGCAAATTATTTCCACCCAGCTTGAAGTTTCCCGCGCTGAACAGTTGCGTGAAATGGCCAATAAAGCGGAGCTGCGGGCGCTACAAAGTAAAATTAATCCCCATTTTTTGTTTAATGCCCTGAATGCCATCTCCTCGTCTATTCGCCTTAATCCGGACACCGCCCGGCAGCTTATTTATAATTTATCCCGCTATCTGCGCTATAACATTGAATTAAAAGACGATGAGCAGATCGATATTAAGAAAGAGCTCTATCAAATTAAGGACTATATTGCGATTGAGCAGGCGCGTTTCGGCGATAAGCTCACCGTGATTTATGATATTGATGAAGAGGTCAGTTGCGTCATTCCCAGCCTGTTGATTCAGCCGTTGGTGGAAAATGCCATTGTCCATGGTATTCAACCCTGCAAGGGCAAAGGGGTAGTGACCATTAGCATCGCAGAGTGTGGCCACCGGGTACGCATCGCCGTCCGCGATACCGGCAACGGTATTTCACCTGAGATGATTGCGCGCGTAGAGGCTAACGAGATGCCAGGCAACAAAATCGGCCTGCTGAACGTCCACCAGCGCGTGAAGTTGTTATATGGCGAAGGCTTGCATATCAAACGTCTGACGCAAGGCACGGAAATTGCCTTCTATGTCCCGATGCATGCTTCACCCGCCGCGGTGTCTGCGACCCTGTTGCCCTAAGAGATTAATGAATGAAAGTCATCATTGTTGAAGATGAAATACTGGCTCAGCAGGAGCTTAGCTGGCTGATAAAAGAGCATAGCCAGATGGAGATTGTCGGCACATTTGATGACGGGCTGGATGTGCTGAAGTACCTGCAACACAATAAAGTGGACGCCCTGTTTCTGGATATCAATATCCCCTCCCTGGATGGCGTTCTGCTGGCGCAGAACATCAGTCAGTTCGCTCATAAGCCCTTTATCGTGTTCATTACCGCGTGGAAAGAACATGCGGTGGAGGCTTTTGAGCTGGAGGCGTTTGATTACATCCTCAAGCCCTACCAGGAGTCACGGATCATCAGCATGCTGCAAAAGCTGGAAACCGCCTGGCAGCAACAAACCGGTGCCGCCAGCAACCCGGTGCCGCGTGAAAATTTGACCATCAATCTGGTCAAAGATGAGCGCATTATCGTGACGAGTATTCACGATATCTATTACGCGGAAGCCCACGAAAAGATGACGTTTGTCTATACGAAGCGGGAGTCCTTCGTGATGCCAATGAACATCACGGAGTTTTGCAGCAAACTGCCCGCCGCGCACTTCTTCCGTTGTCACCGTTCGTACTGCGTGAATCTGGATAAAATTCGCGAAATTGAACCCTGGTTTAATAACACCTATATCGTGCGGCTACGGGACCTGGATTTCCAGGTGCCCGTCAGCCGCAGCAAAGTCAAAGAGTTCAGGCAGTTAATGCATCTTTAGAGATAGTAGCCCAGGGTTTGACGCAGGTGCGCGCCGGCACCCAGCAGGCCAGGGTTGTCATGGACAATCAGATAAACGGGAATGTCCTGCACGTAGGCTTTAAAGCGCCCTTTGTCTTCAAAGCCGCCACGGAAGCCGGAGGCGGTAAAGAAGTCGAGGAAACGCGGCACAATACCACCGGCGATATAGACGCCACCGAAGGTGCCCAGCGTCAAGGCCAGGTTGCCCCCAAATCGTCCCATAATGACGCAGAAGAGCGACAGCGCGCGGCGGCAGTCAGTACAACTGTCGGCCAGTGCGCGTTCGGTGATGTCTTTCGGCTGCAGATTTTCCGGCAGTCGGCCATCCGATTTTACTATCGCCCGGTAGAGATTAATCAGGCCAGGGCCTGAGAGCACGCGCTCGGCGGAAACGTGGCCGATTTCTGCCCGTAACTCTTCAAGGATGATGCCCTCTTCTTCACTGTTTGGCGCGAAGTCGACGTGGCCGCCTTCGCCCGGCAGACTGACCCAGCGTTTATCAACATGCACCAGATGCGCAACACCCAGCCCGGTGCCCGCGCCGTAGACGGCGATCGGTTTGCCTTCCACCGCATCCCCCCCACCAAACTGAATCAGATGATCTTTATTGAGCATCGGAATCGCCATGGAAACAGCGGTGAAGTCGTTGATGATTTCCAGATGAGCGAAACCCAGGTGGGTTTTCATCTCTTCGATAGAGAATGCCCAGGTGTGGTTGGTCATCGCTACCCAGTCGCCGGTGATGGGGCAAGCAATGGCAATGCAGCCATCTTCGACCGTGACGTTATGCTCATCCAGGTACACGCGTACCACTGCCTCGAGGCTCGGGTAATCCAGGCCAGAATAGGTTTTGGCCTGTGAAATCTCGCCGCTGTCGACATCGCACAACGCGAGTCGCGCATTGGTGCCGCCCACGTCCCCTACTAAAGCATATTTTGTCATTCTTTTACGGCTCCGCTAAAGTCAGAATAAATCTTTGGCACACTGTAAATTCAAGGCGCTGTAACAACAATGACCATAGCATGAGTGCCCCGTGATTATCGATCTGCATCACAGATTAACGTCACGATTTCAGATGCGTTTGCATTCACCCTGCGCTTGTCAGGTGTAAAGTGCGGGCGTAAACCCGTTAAAAGGAAATGAGCATGCTCCATCCGCGCGCCAGAACAATGCTGTTGCTGGCTCTCCCCGCCCTGGCGATTGGCGTCGCATCAAGCCTGGTCTTGCTGCTGGTGATGAAAGTCGCCTCCGTGCTGCAAAGTCTGCTCTGGCAGAACCTGCCTTATCGCATGGGGTTTACCCCCGAGTCGCCCTTGTGGGTGGTGTTCATGCTGACGCTGACCGGCATTGCTGTTGGCCTGGTCATTCGCTACAGCACGGGGCACGGTGGGCCGGACCCTGCCAGCGAACCCTTGATTGGTGCGCCGGTCAATGTGTCTGCACTACCGGGGCTTGTGGCAGCGCTGATTCTGGGTCTTGCCGGAGGCGTCAGCCTTGGCCCTGAACATCCGATCATGGTGCTTAATATTGCGCTTGCCGTGGCGCTGGGCGGGAAAATATTCCCCCGGGTCGCGCCGCTTGACTGGACCATTCTGGCCTCTGCTGGCACCATCGGCGCGCTGTTTGGTACCCCTGTTGCGGCTGCGCTTATCTTTTCTCAAACGCTGAACGCCAGCAATGACGTGCCGCTGTGGGACAAACTTTTCGCCCCCTTAATGGCGGCAGCGGCGGGCGCACTGACCACCAGCGTCTTTTTCCATCCGCACTTCGCCCTGCCCGTTGCCCATTATCCGCAGCTGCATGTGGTGGATATTTTAAGCGGCGCCGTGGTCTGCGCCATCGCTATTGCACTGGGCATGGTGGCGGTCTGGTGCATGCCGCGTTTGCACCAGCTGATGCAGCGCATTAAAAGTCCGGTACTGGCCTTGGGTATTGGCGGCTTCGCGTTGGGGATTTTGGGGGTGATTGGCGGCAATATCACCCTGTTTAAAGGACTGGATGAAATGCAGCAGATGGCCTTCTCTCAAACCTTTACGGTCACCGATTACCTGCTGTTTGCCGTGGTTAAGCTGGCGGCGCTGGTCATTGCCGCAGCCAGTGAGTTCAGAGGCGGACGCATTTTCCCGGCGGTATTCGTGGGTGTGGCATTAGGGCTGATGCTGCATGAACATGTGGAAGCGGTTCCGGCGGCGATCACCGTCTCTTGTGCCATTCTTGGCATCGTGCTGGTTGTAACGCGTGATGCCTGGCTCAGCCTGTTTATGGCCGCTGCCGTGGTGCCCGATACCTCTTTACTTCCCTTGCTCTGTATCGTGATGCTGCCTGCATGGCTGTTGCTGGCGGGTAAACCCATCATGATTGCGCCACGCAAAAAATAGGTGCGCCAGGCCGAAATTTTTACGTCCAGATGCGCGGTGAACGGGAAGCTGGTGTAAGCTCAGACACTCTTTAGTGTAAACGTATACACCGACAACCTAAGGGCTTCGCGATGAGTTATCAGGCCAGTGAAACGCGTTACCAGCGTATGGAGTATCGCCGTTGTGGCGACAGTGGGTTAAAGCTTCCGGCGGTGTCGCTGGGGTTATGGCATAACTTCGGCGATGCCACGCTGATTGAAACCAGCCGCCAGTTGCTAAGGCATGCATTTGATCTGGGCATCACCCATTTCGACCTTGCCAACAACTACGGTCCACCGCCCGGTTCAGCAGAGCGCAACTTTGGCCGCCTGTTACAGGAAGATTTTCTGCCGTATCGTGACGAGCTGATTATCTCCAGTAAGGCCGGTTATACCATGTGGGACGGCCCCTATGGCGACTGGGGGTCACGCAAGTATTTGATTTCCAGCCTCGATCAAAGCCTCAAGCGTATGGGGCTGGAGTATGTTGATATCTTCTATCACCATCGTCCGGATCCCGAAACGCCGTTACTGGAAACCATGCGCGCGTTGGAAAGCGTCGTACGTCAGGGTAAAGCACTGTACGTTGGTTTATCTAATTATCCGGCCGATCTTGCGCGTCAGGCCATTGAGATCCTCAACGATCTCGGTACCCCCTGCCTGATTCACCAGCCTAAATATTCGATGTTTGAGCGTTGGGTTGAAGAGGATCTGCTGGATCTGCTCACTGAAAAAGGGGTCGGCAGCATTGCGTTTTCGCCGTTGGCAGGTGGGCAGTTGACCGATCGCTATCTGAACGGCATTCCGGCTGATTCTCGCGCAGCCAGCGGCAGCCGCTTCCTCAATCCTGACCAACTTACCGAAGAGAAGCTTGAGAAAGTCCGTCAGCTGAACCACATCGCTGAAAAACGCGGACAGAAGCTGTCGCAGATGGCACTGGCATGGGTGCTGCGCGGTGACAGAGTGACCTCGGTACTGATCGGGGCAAGCAAAATCAGTCAGCTTGATGATGCGGCAGGAGCAATGGCTAACCGCCAGTTCAGCACTGCGGAATGTGACGCCATTGACGCCATTCTGGGAACTGCCCCCTAACGGTATTTTAGCAAAAAGTGCTACCACCCCGGATTTAGGAGTTGTGCCGAAGATACGGAGTGAATCGTTACATAATATTGCTGCAACAGACCGGTTCGTGAAGGAGAAAGCTATGTTCAGGTCACTTATTCTTGCAGCTGCATTAACGGTTTTTGCACCCCTGGTCACCAACGTAGCCACTGCGGGCGAAATCACGCTGCTGCCCTCTATTAAGCTTCAGATAGGCGATCGTGATAATTACGGTAACTACTGGGACGGCGGCCGCTGGCGTGACCGGGATTACTGGGGCCGCCATTATGAATGGCGTGATAACCGCTGGCGTCCGCATGATCGCGGGTATCATCGCGGTTGGGACAAACGCAACGCCTACGAGCGCGGTTACCGTGAAGGCTGGCGCGATCGTGATGACCACCGTGGTCCGGGCCGTGGCCCAGGTCGTGGCCATGGGCACGGTCATCACCATTAACGAAAAAAGTGTTAACAAAAAAGGAGCGCTGTCGCTCCTTTTTTTATGCCTGACCGCTAGAGTCCAAACAGGGTTCCTATCAGTAACCAGCCGTTCAGCACAATCACCAGCATCACAATCAACCAGCCCGTGCGTCTAACCCAGGGCGTATTAACCAGTTCGCCCATCAGTGTCGGGTTGCTGGTGAACTTCAGCAACGGCACCAGCGCCAGCGCAATACCAAAACTCAGCAGAACCTGGCTCATTACCAGAATACGGGTTGGGTCGAGGCCCATCAGAATGACCACAAATGATGGCATCATCGTAATCGTGCGGCGTACCCACAAGGGGATGTGGAAGCGCACAAACCCTTGCATCACCACCTGCCCTGCCAGCGTCCCGACTACCGTTGATGACAGCCCGGCTGCGACCAGACTCAGGCCAAAGATGGTCGCCGCCGAATGGCTTAGCAGGGGTTCGAGGGTCAAATAGGCCTGATCGAGATCGGCCACACCCTTATGACCGTTAAAATGAAACGCTGCCGCTGCGGTCGCCATCATAGCCAGATTCACAAAACCGGCGATGGTCATTGCAATGCCGACATCCCACTTGGTTGCCGAGTAGCGCTCACGACGAGTGCCATCATGCAGATTCTGCGTCAGGGAAGAGTGCAGATAAATGACGTGCGGCATGATAGTCGCCCCCAGCACACCGGCTGCCAGGAAGACCGCTTCCGTTCCGGACAGGCTTGGGATAACAATGCCCTTCAGCAGAGGCGCTACCGCAGGCTGTGAGAAAATCAGTTCAACAATATAGGCCGCTGCCACGAACAGCAGTAATCCACCAATCACTTTCTCAAGGGGCTTCTGGCCGCGACGCTGCAGCATCAAAATAAGGAAAGTCGCAATCCCGGTCAGCACCGCGCCTTGCAGCAAGGAGACGCCGAGAATTAACTTAAAACCAATGGCTGCCCCGATAAACTCCGCGAGATCGGTGGCCATGGCGATAATTTCCGCCTGTACCCAGTAAAACCACACCAGGGGACGCGGGTAGTGATCGCGAATTTGCTCAGCAAGGTTTTTTCCGGTGGCAATGCCCAGTTTGGCAGAAAGCAGTTGGATAAGCATAGCCATCAGGTTTGCCCAGACAACCACCCACAGCAGTTGATAGCCAAAGCTGGCCCCGGCCTGGATGTTGGTGGCAAAATTACCCGGATCGATATAGCCAATCGCCGCAATGAACGCCGGTCCCATCAATGCGAACCTTAATTTGCGCGCTGTACGCCCACTGCTGTTCTCAACGCGACTATTGCTCATTTATTTGCCTCTAATATAGCCTTTGCTATGTTTCATGCTATCAAAATGAGAATGATTATCAAGTTCATTAAGCGTAGGTTATCTTGATTTCTCTGATAGGCAGAAACGATAGAAGGGCAGACTGCGATGGACGGGCGGTAAAAGTGATTGCAGGTCACACAATTCTGTTAAGAGTGTAGCATTCAAGTGCAACTTTTCACTTCTTTACTTAACATCAGCGAAATGTATGGTGGATCACTAATTTTGAGTCTGGTCACAGGTCATTAATATACTGTGGGTTTGATCTCGTTTTCTTTCCGCTTGTTACATAGAATGTGCACGAAATTACTACCCGTCTCATATTTGGAGCAAATATGTCCCGCGTTCTGCACTTTGTTCTGGCGCTTGCTGTCGTGGCGCTGCTGGCACTCCTTGTCAGCAGCGACCGTAAAAAGATTCGCATTCGCTTTGTTGTTCAACTGCTCGTTATCGAAGTTCTGTTGGCCTGGTTCTTCCTGAACTCTGACGTTGGTCTGGGTTTTGTGAAAGGCTTCTCCGAAATGTTCGAAAAACTGCTCGGATTCGCCAACGAAGGGACAAACTTTGTCTTCGGCAAAATGAATGATGAAGGTCTGGCATTCTTCTTCCTGAAAGTGCTTTGCCCGATTGTCTTCATCTCTGCGCTGATCGGTATCCTGCAACATATTCGCGTGCTGCCGATTATCATCCGTGCCATTGGTACCGTACTGTCCAAGGTTAACGGCATGGGCAAGCTGGAGTCATTCAACGCCGTCAGCTCCCTGATTCTGGGTCAGTCTGAAAACTTCATTGCCTACAAAGATATCCTCGGCAAAATGTCCCGCAACCGCATGTACACCATGGCGGCGACGGCGATGTCTACCGTTTCCATGTCTATCGTGGGTGCGTATATGACCATGCTGGAGCCAAAGTTTGTGGTCGCGGCGCTGGTCCTGAATATGTTCAGCACCTTTATTGTGCTGTCGCTCATCAACCCGTACCGCGTTGATGAAAGCGAAGACAACATCCAGATGTCTAACCTGCACGAAGGCCAGAGCTTCTTCGAGATGCTGGGCGAATACATCCTGGCAGGTTTCAAAGTCGCCATTATCGTTGCGGCAATGCTGATCGGCTTTATCGCACTGATTGCGGCATTGAACGCCCTGTTCGCAACCGTCACCGGCTGGTTCGGTTACAGCATCTCCTTCCAGGGTATTCTGGGCTATATCTTCTACCCGATTGCCTGGGTCATGGGTGTACCGTCTTCAGAAGCGCTGCAGGTGGGCAGTATCATGGCGACGAAACTGGTCTCTAACGAATTCGTGGCGATGATGGATCTGCAGAAAATTGCCTCCACTCTCTCTCCGCGTGCGGAAGGTATCCTGTCGGTGTTCCTGGTCTCCTTCGCTAACTTCTCGTCTATCGGCATTATCGCGGGCGCGATTAAAGGTCTGAACGAAGAGCAAGGTAACGTGGTCTCTCGCTTTGGTCTGAAACTGGTTTACGGCTCTACGCTGGTCAGCGTGCTGTCTGCGTCTATCGCCGCGCTGGTGCTGTAATCCACGCTTAATGCGTTTCAAGAAGCCGGGGCATTGTCCCCGGCTTTATTTTTCCAGCGGCTGTGGCTTGCCAGGCAAATAGCCCTGCAGATACTCCACCCCCGCCGCTAGCAATAGCTCACGCTGTGCTTCAGATTCTACGTACTCCGCCACCACCGTTAATGACTTCGCTTGCGCCAGCGCACAGATGGCTTTCACGATCAGCACGTCCTGAGGATCGTGCGCAATATCGCGAACAAAACAGCCATCAATCTTAATAATATCGGCCTCCAGTCGCTTCAGGCGTTCGAAGTTGGCAAAGCCGGTGCCAAAGTCATCAATCGCTATCCTGAACCCGGCTTCACGCAGTGTTTGAATATTTTGCACACTCCATTGTGAGTTTGAGAAGGCCTGCTCCTCGGTGACTTCAATAATGACTTCATGTGGCGAAATAGCGTAGTGAGCAAAACGTTCAACAAGCAGCCTGCCTACATCTTGCTGCATTAAGGTCAGCGGCAGGAGATTGACTGAAAAGCGAGCGTCTGCTGAGGTCGTCGGGTGTGATTGCATCCACCGTAAAAGGCTTTCAATTACCTGCATATCGAAGCGGAAACTAAGATTGAACTGGGCGATAACCGGGAGAAATTGCGCGGGGCTCATGATCTCGCCTTCACTTACCAACCGCGTCAAAATCTCATGGTAACCTTTACCCTGGGCATTCAGGATTGGCTGGGCATATAAGACTAAGGCTTGCTCATCCAGCGCCTGCTGCACTTTATTCAGCAAGCGTACCCGCTCGGACGTCTGGTCACTAACGACATCAAGGCTGTTGATCAGCGCCAGTACCTGCTGCGTCTTACTCGCCTGCTCTGACAGCCAGCTTAACTGGCCCAGCGTATGGTGGAGGGTTTCTCCTGCCCCTTCAATTTTGCCCCACGAAGCACCAAATTCGATGTTAAGACCGCTATTACGCCAGTAAATCTGGTGATTATTCAAATGATCGACAATGTGCTGAAGGCGCTCCTGCGCTGCCTCATCTTTAAGGACCAGGATCAATTCACTGCCGGGCAACTGGAATAGCTGCTCTCCCTGGTGCAACAACGGCTCAACCGCCCTCGTTACGCTGCGCTTGAAATGAACCCGCATCATCATGCCGTAGTGGCGGCTCAGAAATTCGAGATTTTTCATGTGCAGGCAGCAAACAATCTGCTCCTGCTGCAGAGCCAGATTCTTTTCCAGCGCGCGCAGATTTGGCAACCCGGTGAGGGGGTCCGTCAGCGCTTGTCCCTGCCAGCGTCGTTTAATCCATTCGTTTCGATAATGAATCCGCGTCATATAGATCAGGCAGAGGGTAAAGCAGATGAGTACTGACATGATAAAGGCCAGCGCGTAGCCATTCTTCACACCCTGCAGAAAATTGTGGTTATGAGCCAATAACAAAAATGCCGATACTGGCCAGCAGAGCATAATGAGCGGATAACGTAATTTACTGACACTGAGGGTAAAAAGAATAAATATGACCGGAACCAGATAGCCAGCAATATAGGCAGAATTAATCGGAGCACAAAGTGCGGTCAGTAAAATAACGAGGCATGTTAACCACCAGAAAACGAAAAGACGCTTCTTTCTTCCAATACACGGTTTAAGATTCCTCAGCCAGAAAGTACGCGCATAGCGCGGATTGAGAATCATCCGCAATGGATAATAGAACATCATCGTAAATATAAGGGCTGTACAAATAAGATTCTGAATATCCACAATAGAGTAGATAACCGATGCGGGGCCAAAATAGCTCGCCAAAAAGGGCGGAAACGAAAACCCGCTGCCTGCAACGTACATCAATGCCTTTATCGCCAGGGGGATCATAAACCCCATCATAAAGATACGCAGCCCCATGTTTTTAATAGGAATACCATGCCGCCAGCGGGCCCCTAATTTCCAGCGAACTATCGCGCACAGGATAAAGACGGGGCATAACTGGCAGATCAGAAGAATAGTCGCTTGCAACAGGGATAATTCGAACAACCACTGATTGACAATGGCGAAGCTGATAATAATCGGCAAGATAGCCTGCCGACCAAATAATAAAATAACAGCGAAGATGATGCTGAGGGGTAACCAGGAAAGAAAAACGGCACGGTCATCAACAATGGCAACGGGCGAAATATATCGGGATACTGGAACAAAAATCAAACAAATAATTAACGCCAAGATAAATGTTCTTACTTTTTTGTCTCTTTTACCTTTCATAGGCGTTATTTATTCGCTAATTGGTCATTTTTTGACGGGTCGCGATAATAAGTTTATTCGTGTGGCGAATCAAGTTAACAGCAGGAAAAAGCCGCTTTATTACTGGGGTTTTAACAAGCTGATACTCTTCGACGTAAGCTGAAAATAATTTACATAAAACAGGGGGGCTGAAAAACAAAAACCCCCGCGTAAACGCGAGGGTTCGAATTTTGGTGGAGCTAAGCGGGATCGAACCGCTGACCTCTTGCATGCCATGCAAGCGCTCTCCCAGCTGAGCTATAGCCCCACAATGTTCTTTACGCACCAAATTCACCTGGGATGATGATTTGGTGGAGCTAAGCGGGATCGAACCGCTGACCTCTTGCATGCCATGCAAGCGCTCTCCCAGCTGAGCTATAGCCCCATCGCGTAAAGCGTGTCGTGTTGACGGGCGGCATAATATGAATTCCCTCGCCGAGTGTCAACGGCAAAATCGTCAGGTTGCATTCAACCGCTGAAAAAGCAAGCAAATGAATAACATTGCGAAGCGACTCGCAACCAGTAGTTAAACCTGTCACATTTTCTCGTAAAATGATGCTATAACATCTTCGCGTAATTACCCCTACAACTACTCTGGAAATGACATGCTCAAGGAACGAATGACGCCGGAAGAGTTATCACAGCTCACCGGTTACAGTCGCCAGACCATTAATAAATGGGTGCGCAAAGAAGGCTGGGTCACCTCGCCAAAACCGGGCGTTCAGGGCGGAAAAGCGAGACTGGTACATGTTAACGAGCAGGTTCGGGATTTTATTCGTAATGCGCAACGTTCCACTCAGGAGCCCCCCTTCCCTGCCGAACTGGCCCAGGATACGGCACTCGAGTCACTGCTTCTAACTTTGGCCAAAGAGATGACGGCAGCGGAACAAAAACAGCTTTCTTCATTACTTCTCCGCGAAGGCATCATGGGATTACTGTCACGTTTAGGGATCCGCGAAAACAACTGATATGAAACTACCAGATAAAATGACAACCGAAGAGTTAGCGGACTTTCTCGGTGTGGCGAAACAAACGGTGAATCGTTGGGTGCGCGAGCAAAAATGGTCAACAGAAAGCTTACCTGGCATTAAAGGGGGCCGAGCAAGACTTATTCATCTCACAAAAGAGGTGCGCACCTTTATCATGAAAACACCGTCCATGCGTCATCGCCTGGCACCGGCTGTTGTAACCGAACCTGTACCGCAATACAGAGCAGAGAAATTGACGCCGGGAATGCTGCGAATCATTGATGTGCTGCAAAATTTAACCCTGCATGAGCAAGACCGGCTCAATGTTCTGCTGGCTCGCGAGGGTATCCACGGATTTTTAACGCGGCTCAATATTGCGCAGTCGGAAGAGAAATAAAAAAACGGCAGGGTTTTCCTGCCGTTTTTCATTTTATTGCACAAGCATGGCCTTACTGTTGGCTTTCACGCTCAGCAATAAAACCCAGCGCTTTATTAATGCGCTCAATGCTGCGGGTTTTACCAATCGCATGCACGGTAACGTCCAGGCCGGGCGACTGGCCCGCCCCGGTTACCGCAACGCGCAGCGGCATGCCCACTTTCCCCATCCCTACTTCGAGTTCATCGGCCGTTGCCTGAATGGCATGATGAACATTTTCAGCTGACCACACATCGATAGCAGCCAGTTTGTCGCGAACCACTTCCAGCGGCTGACGGGCAACAGGACGCAGGTGTTTTTTGGCCGCATCAGCATCAAATTCAGTAAACTCTTCGTAGAAATAACGGCAGCTTGCCGCCATCTCTTTGAGAGTTTTGCAGCGCTCTCCCAGCAATTTCACCAGCTCGGCCAACTGCGGTCCGTTACGGGTGTCGATATTTTCCTGCTCAATATGCCACTGTAGATGCGTTGCCACATATTCCGGCGCCAGGGCATTAATGTAGTGATGGTTCAGCCATTGCAGCTTTTCAGTATTAAATGCGCTGGCTGATTTGCTCACCGCGTTCAGCGAGAAGAATTCAATCATCTCTTTGCGCGTGAAGATTTCCTGATCGCCATGGGACCAGCCCAGACGCACCAGATAGTTCAGCAGCGCTTCCGGCAGATAACCATCATCACGGTATTGCATCACGCTGACGGCACCATGACGTTTGGACAGTTTTTTACCATCGTCACCATTGATCATGGATACGTGAGCGTAAACCGGCACGGGTGCATTGAGCGCTTTTAAGATGTTGATCTGACGCGGGGTGTTGTTGATATGGTCTTCACCACGGATCACGTGAGTGATCTCCATATCCCAGTCATCGACCACGACGCAGAAGTTGTAGGTCGGTGAACCATCAGTGCGACGAATAATCAGGTCGTCCAGTTCCTGGTTGCTGAACTCAATTGGGCCACGGATCTGATCGTCAAAAATAACAGAGCCGTCCTGCGGATTAGCAAAACGCACAACGCAAGGCTCGTTGTCCGCGTGATGTTCATGGCTGTGGCGGCAACGACCGTCATAGCGCGGCTTTTCATTATTAGCCATCTGCTCTTCACGCAGGGCATCAAGGCGCTCTTTAGAGCAATAGCATTTATAGGCTGTTCCCGCTGCCAGCATGTCATCAATAGCGGCGTTATAGCGATCGAAGCGTTTAGTCTGATAGTACGGGCCTTCGTCCCACTCAAGACTCAGCCAGTTCATACCATCCATAATGGCTTCGATAGCTTCCGGCGTGGAGCGCTCAAGGTCGGTATCTTCAATACGCAGTACGAACTCACCGCCGTGGTTACGTGCAAAAAGCCAGGAATAGAGAGCAGTACGCGCGCCGCCGACATGCAGATAGCCGGTCGGGCTCGGCGCGAAGCGAGTTTTGATTTTCATGAAATGGCCTTACGTTGATAAAAATGCCGAAAACCGGCAAATCCTGGAAAATGAAGTCGGCGATATTCTATCACCGTGGGGTGAATCCTCAATGTTGTTGCCGCATTCCCGCTTATTCATATGTATTTTGTATACAAATCATGCGACAAAGCCCATTTAAACAGCGCTTTGACTAATTTTACGACGAACGAACAATTTCTTTAGAAAATGCGTTGACTCATTTTCAACTCTCCCTATAATGCGACTCCACACAGCGGGGGTGATTAGCTCAGCTGGGAGAGCACCTCCCTTACAAGGAGGGGGTCGGCGGTTCGATCCCGTCATCACCCACCACTTTCTCGCCAGCTGGATTTTCTGTCAAAATGTGAAGTACCGAAGTGGGTGATTAGCTCAGCTGGGAGAGCACCTCCCTTACAAGGAGGGGGTCGGCGGTTCGATCCCGTCATCACCCACCACTTTCTCGCCAGCTGGATTTTCTGTCAAAATGTGAAGTACCGAAGTGGGTGATTAGCTCAGCTGGGAGAGCACCTCCCTTACAAGGAGGGGGTCGGCGGTTCGATCCCGTCATCACCCACCACTTCGGGTCGTTAGCTCAGTTGGTAGAGCAGTTGACTTTTAATCAATTGGTCGCAGGTTCGAATCCTGCACGACCCACCAATGTAAAAAAGCGCCCTAAAGGCGCTTTTTTGCTATCTGCGATTTATAAGATTCGAACCTGTAGCAGGTTCGGGTCGAACGTAGTGAGACAACGGAGCCGCTTGCGGCGACGGCCCGAAGGGCGAGCGAAGCGAGTCATCCTGCACGACCCACCAATGTAAAAATGGCGCTGGCGGCGCTTTTTTGCTATCTGCGATTTATAAAGATTCGAACCTGCTGCGGTTTCTCTTAAGTCAGCGTTTATCACTCATCTCAGCGCAAATCCTCAGTCATAAAGTTTGCTATAATCGTGCCTGGCAAAATAAAAAAAACCAATAAAATCAATGTGCAAAACGAGTGACCTTTATCCATAATTTATCCTTAATGTCAGGATATGATCCTCAAACTGCGCGAACGGTGCGTGGCTAAAGAAAAATATAAATACGTCGATACTCATTTTTTACGGCAAAGGTATTAATAATGACAACAATCCAAACGACGACATCGTCAGTGACCAGCGGCAGTGGCAGCGGTAGTTCATCTTCTGGTGCCAGCGATATTGCCTCCCAGATAAGCCGCATCACTCAGCAAATCTCCACGCTGACGAAACAGCTGAAAAGCATTTCTGATGGGACTGGCACAACCGAGCAGAAAAAGACGCAGCAACAGCAAATTCAGGCTCAAATCGCTTTGCTACAGGCTCAACTTGCTCAACTGCAAAATAAGCAGGCTGAAGAAGCACAGAAAAAAGCTGAAGAGAAGCAAGCCAGTTCACAGGGCAAAGTTGAAGGTGTCAACACCCCTTCAACTGACCATCAGATCGATATTTATATCTGAGTAAACAGCGGATCCTCTGCTCTGGCCCGGGTCAAATACCGGGCCTGTTCCCTCGCCACATCCCACACCGCCTGCGCCGCTCCGGATAACGAACGATTCTTCCTGCGCACCAGCATGATTTTACGCTGAATTTCCGGTATCAGCCGCTTTACGCTCAGCTTACTGCCTTGTGGCAAAGGCAGCGCAAGCGCAGGCATCACACTGACCCCAATCCCCGCTTCCACCATCGGGAAAAGCGTCGCCGGGTGGCCTATCTCCTGAACGATCTGCGCGTGAATGCCAAAATGCGTCAGGGCAGCATCAATAAGAGGACGGCTGCCTGAGGCATAGTCCTGCACCACCAGTCTCGCCTTGTCCAGTTCTCGCCAGGAGACGCACTGCTCATTAGCCCACGGATGATCGTCACGGCACAGGAGAAAAAAGGGCTCGGAAAGGATCTCTTCAGATTCAAGATCGCTTACTGGTCCGGGATCGATAACGATCCCAAAATCCACTTCGCCATGACGGATGCTCTCCAGCACCCACTGCTGCGGTCGGTCATGCAGCATAAAATCTATTTCCGGGTAGCGCAGATTACTTTGTGCAATGCATTGGGGAATGAGATGCGCCGAAATGGTTTGACTGGCAGCGACTCGCACCGTGCCGGTCAACTGTTGCCCTACCCGCCCGGCTTCACGCAGCGTGCTGGTAAGCTCATCAAGCAGGCGCTCAAGGCGGGCGGCAAGCTGTTGACCTGCCTCGGTCAGGATAACTTCACGCGTTGTTCTGTCGAGCAATTTAACGCCGGTTTGCCGCTCCAACTCTTTCACCGAATGGCTGACTGCCGACTGGCTCAGGCCAATGATATCCCCGGCCCGGCTGAAACTCCGCGCCTGGGCGACGGTGACAAAAACGCGCAGTTGCTTTAACGAATAATTCATCTGAAAAATTCATAAATGGATTCAATAAATCAATTTTATTTCTCAAAGCAAAAAAAGCAAAATGTTGTTACTGTCTTTCAGGAGTCTTTATGAAACTTTTTCGTATTCTCGACCCTTTTACACTGACGCTTATCGTAACCGTACTGCTGGCGACCTTTTTGCCGGCACGGGGAGGATTTGTGCCTTTCTTTGAATGGCTAACCATGGCCGCCATTGCTTTGCTGTTTTTTATGCATGGCGCAAAGCTCTCTCGTGAAGCAATTATTGCCGGAGGCAGCCACTGGCGTTTGCACCTCTGGGTGATGTGCAGCACCTTTATCCTCTTCCCTGCTCTGGGCGTGCTTTTCGTCTGGTGGTCACCGGTTAACGTCAGTCAGGAACTCTATACCGGTTTCCTCTACCTGTGTATTTTGCCTGCTACCGTGCAATCGGCCATTGCGTTTACCTCGCTGGCTGGCGGCAATGTGGCAGCAGCAGTGTGCTCGGCTTCCGCTTCCAGCCTGTTGGGGATATTTCTTTCGCCTCTGCTGGTCGGATTGTTGATGGATCTTCACGGCGCTGAGGGCAGCCTGGAGCAGGTCGGTAAAATCATGCTGCAGTTGCTGCTGCCGTTTGTACTGGGTCACCTTTCTCGCCCGTGGACGGGGGCCTGGGTGGCACGCAACAAAAAATGGATATCGAAGACCGATCAGACGTCGATTCTGTTAGTGGTTTATTCCGCCTTCAGTGAAGCGGTGGTCAATGGTATCTGGCAAAAGGTAGGCGTGGGTTCACTGCTGTTTATCGTGGTGGTGAGCATTGTCCTGCTGGCTATCGTCATCGCCGTCAACATTTTTGTCGCGCGACGCTGCGGCTTTAACAAGGCCGATGAAATCACCATCGTCTTCTGCGGCTCCAAGAAAAGCCTGGCCAACGGCATCCCGATGGCCAATATTCTTTTCCCCACCGCGGTCATCGGAATGATGGTCTTGCCGCTGATGATCTTCCATCAAATTCAACTGATGGTTTGCGCCGTCCTTGCCCGGCGCTACAAGCGCCAGACTGAAAAAGCACAGGCGCAGGAAGCTGCTAAAGCTTAATGGCGCTTAAGGGGCTGAACCAGATGGGTCAGCCCCTCCGTTTTGATAACCAAAACCAGCTGCAAAAGCTCACCCAAATGCCCGGCAGGAAAGGAATCCTTTCGGGCAAACCACAACAGATACTCCTCCGGCAAATCAATGAGCCTGCGCCCCTGATATTTGCCAAAAGGCATCTGCGTGTTGGCGATTTCAATAAGCTGCTCTTTCTCCATTTATACCCCCAGCAGGCGGAGCATCTCGGCTTCGTCAATAACGGCAATACCCAGCTCCTGGGCTTTCGCCAGTTTGGAACCTGCCGCTTCGCCCGCAATCACCAGATCGGTTTTTTTCGATACGCTGCCGGCGACTTTCGCCCCTAATTCCACCAGACGCGCTTTCGCATCGTCGCGTGACATCTGACTGAGGCTACCGGTCAACACCACGGTTTTACCTGCGAAGGGGCTGTCAATTTCGTCGGCATTGATCGCCACCGGATCGGGCCAGCGCACGCCTTCCGCCTGTAGCTGCCGAATCACGTCGCGATTGCTCTCTTCGGCGAAGAAATTGAACACATGAGCGGCGACCACTTTGCCCACGTCGGGCACTTTTTGCAGTTCCTCATCAGACGCTGCTTCCAGGGCTTCCAGCGTACCGAAATAAGCCGCGAGTCCCGCTGCCGTCGCCTCACCGACTTCACGGATACCCAACGCATAGAGGAAACGGGCAAAGGTAGTCTCTTTCGCCTTCTCCAACGCATTAACCACGTTTTCAGCCGATTTCGGCCCCATGCGGTCAAGGCCGGTCATTTTGCCTGCGGTTAAACGGAAGAGATCGGCTGGCGTGTGGACGTACTCTTTCTCCACTAATTGGTCGATAATTTTATCGCCCATGCCATCAACGTCCATGGCGCGACGGGAAACGAAGTGTTTGAGGGCCTCTTTACGCTGCGCGCCGCAAATCAGGCCACCGGTACAGCGCGTAACCGCTTCGCCTTCCACGCGCTCCACGTCAGAACCACACACCGGGCAATGGGCCGGGAAGCTGATTTCACGGGTCTCTTCCGGGCGCTCTGATTCCACTACATTCACGACCTGGGGGATGACATCGCCTGCACGGCGGATAACCACTTTGTCGCCGATGCGCAGACCGAGACGGGCAATTTCATCGGCGTTGTGCAGCGTGGCATTGCTCACCAATACCCCGGCCACCTGGACCGGTTCAAGGCGCGCAACAGGGGTAATCGCGCCGGTGCGCCCCACCTGGAATTCCACATCGCGAACAAAGGTGGTCTGTTCCTGCGCCGGGAATTTGAAAGCGACGGCCCAGCGCGGAGCACGCGCCACGAAGCCAAGCTGCTCCTGCAAATCCAGCGAGTTCACTTTAATGACAACGCCGTCGATGTCGAACCCGAGATGAGGACGATCGGCTTCAACGTGATGATAAAAATCGAGCACCGCCTCCGGGGAGTCGCACAATCGTATGCGCTCACTGACCGGCAGCCCCCATTTTTTGAACTGCTGTAAGCGCTCCATGTGCCCGCGAGGCAGTTCGCCGCCTTCGAGAATCCCTACCCCATAGCAGAAGAAAGTGAGTGGACGCTTAGCGGTGATTCTCGGGTCAAGCTGACGCAAGGAACCTGCGGCCGCATTACGTGGGTTAGCAAACACTTTTCCCCCGGTACGACGCGCTTCTTCATTGATCTTTTCGAAGCCTGCCTGCGGTAAAAAGACTTCACCACGCACTTCCAGACGTGCAGGTATATTTTCCCCATGCAGCTTGAGCGGAATTGCGCGAATCGTCCTCACATTCGAGGTGATATCTTCCCCGGTCGTGCCGTCGCCACGTGTAGCTGCGCGTATCAGCACACCGTTCTCGTAGAGAATGCTGACCGCCAGGCCGTCCAGTTTCAACTCACAGCAGTAGGTCAGCGCATCGGTGTTTTTCAGGCGATCCTGAACGCGCTTATTGAAGGCAAGGAAGCTCCCTTCATCAAAGACGTTATCCAGCGAGAGCATGGGTACTTCGTGGCGAATCTGGCTAAAGGAGGCCAGGGGGGCCGCACCGACGCGCTGGGTCGGGGAGTCTGGCGTAATCAGTTCAGGATGCTGCGCCTCCAGTTCGCGCAGGCGAACCAGCAGTTTGTCATACTCCGCATCCGGGATCTCAGGCGTATCCATAACGTGATAGAGATATTCATGATGGCGAAGCGTTGTTCGCAGTTCAGTGAGTTGTTGTTCAATTGATTCCATGTCGCACCATCAATATAAAAAACCCCCGACGGGCGGGGGTTTTGGCTGATAACAAAAAGAGGTCGTCGGTTACGCGTGATATTCCTTCACTTCGCGGATCCGGTCCTGGTACTCACGCAGTTTTTGCGGTGTCATCATGCGGCGCTGATCGTCAAGGACCACGCCACCGACTTCATCGGCAATGTACTGCGCTGACTGAAGCATCAGCTTAAAGTTTTGCAGCTCATCCCCGTAGGAAGGAACCTGCATGAAGATCGTCACACCCGGCGTCGTGAACTCAGTCATTTCAGGGTCGAAGGTTCCTGGATTAACCATGTTAGCGAGGCTGAACAGTGCCGGGCCGCTGCCATCCGGGCTGAGATGACGGTGGAAAATGCTCATGTCACCAAATTTGAAACCGGCTTGTTGAATGCTGTTAAGCAGCAGATCGCCCTGTAGGGCCGTACCATGATGCGCTGAGACGTTCATAATGATAACGGTCTCTTTACGCACGGGTTTCTCAACAACCGGCGCTGGCTCAACAACCGGTTCAGGCTCAGGCTGCGCAACCGGCTCATGATGAACGGGGGCAGTAACAGGCTGAGGTTGCGGCACGGCGGCTCCAGGCTGAGGCTGCTGCATCGCTGGCTGCACGGCAGCGGGTTCCTGGCGCGGTTGTACGTGCTCAACAGGCGCCACATGGGCCGCAGGTTGAACCGCTGGCTGCTGCGGACGCTCGTCATGGTGCGTTACCGGCGCAGGGGCCGTCGCACGGGGTTGAGCGGACGCATAAGGTGGTTGGTATTGATGTTGCGGCTGCTGACGAGGCGTTTCCGGCTCGCTGCTGGCTTTCGGGGCAGGGTTTACCCGATGAACACGAACTTCACCCACGCTTTCGTCTTCTTCTTCGACATCTTCGTCATAAGCGTCATCGTCATCACGTTTCGACTTCATACGTTTCAGCGGACGGTCGCGGAACATAGAAGAACGTTCTTTACGGCTCGTCCAAAAACCATGAACCAGTAAAGCGATTATGGCGATCGCGCCAACAATGATTAATATCAGACGCAAATCCTGCATCATTATATTCTCTGTTGTTCTAACACCTTGCCACCACGGCAAACATTTACTCACTAAGAGTATTTGCCGATTACGTCAAGTGCAAGTGCACACAGGCCATTCACGGCATAAAGATGAACGAAATCGTGCTTTTTGCTGTTTTTTCGAACATTTCCGAACGGGTTTTTTCTTCCGCGAGCAGATAATATAGTCTGCTGATTTCCGGCTGTAATACAAAGGAGTATAGCCAGGCTATGGTTTCACCTTCATCTGTCCCATCTCGCAGCGGCCTTTTCTACTTTTCTCAGGGCTGGAAGCTCATCACCCTCCCCGGTATTCGACGTTTTGTCGTGCTGCCGTTACTGGTCAACATCGTGTTGATGGGCGGCGCATTTATCTGGCTTTTTAGCCGTCTCGACAACTGGATACCCGCCATTATGAGCCACGTTCCTGACTGGCTGCAGTGGCTGAGCTATTTGCTTTGGCCGGTGGTCGTGGTGTCGATATTGCTGGTATTCAGCTACTTCTTCTCCACCCTTGCCAACTGGATAGCGGCCCCTTTCAACGGTCTGTTGGCAGAACAGCTCGAAGCCAGGCTGACCGGCGCGACGCCACCGGATGCCGGGATCGGCGCTATTCTTAAAGATGTTCCCCGCATAATGAAACGTGAGTGGCAAAAGCTTGCGTGGTATTTACCCCGCGCCATTGTGTTATTGCTGCTTTACTTCATTCCAGGTATTGGACAGACCGTTGCCCCGGTGGTGTGGTTCCTCTTCAGCGCCTGGATGCTGGCCATTCAGTACTGCGATTATCCTTTTGATAACCACAAAGTGTCGTTTAAAACGATGCGCGCAGCTCTGCGGACCCGTAAAGCAACGAACTTACAGTTTGGTGCCCTCACCAGCTTGTTCACGATGGTTCCGGTTTTAAATCTGGTGGTCATGCCCGTAGCCGTCTGCGGCGCAACGGCGATGTGGGTGGACTGTTATCGGGAAAAAAATGCACTCTGGCGTTAAGAGCGTTATTCCCGTTCTTATTCCATACTGATTGCCATTATTTCGCCTCAGCATATAGATATGCTAATTCCTTACTTCCGCCTGGGCGGTAAGTGGGTATGCTGGGGTGGTTCCCAAATTTCATACAGTTAAGGACAGGCCATGAGTAAGATTTTTGAAGATAACTCGCTGACTATCGGTCACACGCCGCTGGTTCGACTGAACCGTATCGGTAATGGACGCATCCTGGCAAAGGTCGAATCCCGCAACCCGAGCTTCAGCGTTAAATGCCGTATCGGTGCCAATATGATTTGGGATGCCGAAAAACGTGGCGTACTGAAACCGGGTATCGAACTGGTTGAACCGACCAGCGGCAATACCGGTATTGCACTCGCCTATGTGGCTGCTGCACGCGGTTATAAGCTCACGCTCACCATGCCAGAAACCATGAGCATTGAGCGTCGTAAGCTGCTGAAAGCGCTGGGCGCAAACCTGGTGCTGACCGAAGGCGCTAAAGGGATGAAAGGCGCAATTCAGAAGGCGGAAGAAATTGTTGCCAGCGATCCGTCTAAATTCCTGTTGCTCCAGCAGTTCAGCAACCCGGCTAACCCGGAGATTCACGAAAAAACCACCGGCCCGGAAATTTGGGAAGACACCGATGGTCAGGTTGACGTCTTTATCTCGGGCGTTGGCACCGGCGGTACGCTGACAGGCGTTTCCCGCTATATTAAAGGCACCAAAGGTAAATTCGATTTAATCACCGTTGCGGTAGAACCGACAGATTCTCCGGTGATTGCTCAGGCGCTGGCTGGTCAGGAAATCAAACCCGGCCCGCACAAAATCCAGGGTATTGGTGCAGGTTTCATCCCAGGTAACCTCGATCTGAAGCTGATCGACAAGGTTGTCGCTATCACGAATGAAGAAGCTATCAGCACCGCACGTCGTCTGATGGAAGAAGAAGGTATACTGGCGGGTATCTCTTCCGGAGCGGCCGTTGCTGCGGCACTGAAACTTCAGGAAGACGAAACCTTTACCAATAAGAATATAGTGGTTATCCTTCCTTCTTCGGGTGAGCGCTATTTGAGCACCGCGTTATTTGCCGATCTGTTTACTGAGAAAGAACTGCAACAGTAATGCCAGATCGTTACAAACGCGCAAAAAAGCACCCAATGAGGTGCTTTTTTGTGGCACACATCAAAGTTTCACTCCTCCTGGCATTGCTTAGACTCCTCGGGTCTGGTATTTAACCATCACATTTATTTTGATGCGCGAAATTAATCGGTTTCTGATTTCACGAAGCTGAATCGATTTTATGATTTGGTTCAACTCTCGCTTTCGCGGCATAATGTTTAATGACGTTTAAGACGTCGGTCGCCAGAAGCGCCAGCATCAAAATGCGTTACTCACGTTTCTGGCTTTCGAATCGTGTCTTGTAACGCCGGCGCTACCGATACAGGCTAAAGTCGAACCGCCAGGCTAGACTTTAGTTCCACAACACTAAACCTATAAGTTGGGGAAATACAATGTTCCAGCAAGAAGTTACCATTACCGCTCCGAACGGTCTGCACACCCGCCCTGCTGCTCAGTTTGTTAAAGAAGCGAAAGGCTTCACCTCTGAGATCACTGTGACTTCCAACGGCAAAAGCGCCAGCGCGAAAAGCCTGTTCAAACTGCAAACTCTGGGTCTGACTCAAGGTACTGTTGTTACGTTGACCGCTGAAGGCGAAGACGAGCAAAAAGCAGTTGAGCATCTGGTCAAACTGATGGCAGAGCTCGAGTAAGGTTACGGGTTCTTTTAAAGATCAGTCACAAGTAAGGTAGGGTTATGATTTCAGGCATTTTAGCATCCCCGGGTATCGCTTTTGGCAAAGCATTGCTGCTGAAAGAAGACGAGATCGTCATTGACCGGAAGAAAATTTCTGCCGATAAGGCTCCTCAGGAAACGGAACGTTTTTTGAGTGGTCGTGCTAAGGCATCTGCACAGCTCGAAGCGATTAAGACGAAAGCTGGCGAAACGTTCGGTGAAGAAAAAGAAGCTATCTTCGAAGGCCACATTATGTTGCTCGAAGATGAGGAGCTTGAGCAGGAAATCATAGCCCTGATTAAAGATAAGCACATGACAGCTGACGCAGCTGCGCATGAAGTTATCGAAGGCCAGGCCACTGCCCTTGAAGAGCTGGACGACGAATACCTCAAAGAACGTGCGGCTGACGTACGTGATATCGGTAAACGTTTGCTGCGTAACATTCTGGGTATGCCCATCATCGACCTGAGCTCCATTCAGGACGAAGTAATTCTGGTTGCCGCTGACCTGACCCCGTCTGAAACTGCGCAGTTGAACCTGAACAAGGTCCTCGGTTTCATCACTGACATCGGCGGTCGTACGTCCCACACCTCCATCATGGCGCGTTCTCTTGAACTGCCTGCGATCGTGGGTACGGGCAGCGTAACCTCTCAGGTAAAAAATGACGACTATCTGATTCTCGATGCGGTTAACAACAAAGTGTACGTTAACCCAACCAATGAAGAGATCGAAACACTGCGTAACGCGCAGGCTCAGGTAGCCGAAGAGAAAGCCGAGCTGGCTAAACTCAAAGACCTGCCAGCGATTACGCTGGACGGCCATCAGGTTGAAGTCTGTGCCAACATCGGTACCGTGCGTGACGTCGCAGGTGCAGAGCGTAATGGCGCGGAAGGTGTAGGCCTGTATCGTACCGAATTTCTGTTCATGGACCGTGACTCTCTGCCCACTGAAGAAGAGCAGTTTGCTGCCTACAAAGCCGTTGCTGAAGCCTGTGGCTCACAAGCGGTTATCGTACGTACCATGGACATTGGCGGCGACAAAGAGCTGCCATACATGAACTTCCCGAAAGAAGAGAACCCGTTCCTGGGTTGGCGCGCCGTGCGTATCGCTATGGATCGCAAAGAGATCCTGCGCGATCAGGTTCGTGCCATTCTGCGTGCCTCTGCTTTCGGTAAACTGCGCATCATGTTCCCGATGATCATCTCTGTTGAAGAAGTGCGTGCACTGAAAAAAGAGATCGAAATCTACAAACAGGAACTGCGTGACGAAGGTAAAGCCTTTGATGAGACCATTGAAATTGGCGTGATGGTGGAAACACCGGCTGCGGCAACCATCGCTCATCATCTGGCCAAAGAAGTTGATTTCTTTAGTATCGGAACCAATGATTTAACGCAGTACACCCTGGCAGTTGACCGTGGTAATGATATGATTTCACATCTTTACCAGCCGATGTCACCGTCTGTACTGACCCTCATCAAGCAAGTTATTGATGCATCTCATGCTGAAGGCAAGTGGACAGGCATGTGTGGTGAGCTTGCAGGCGACGAACGTGCTACACTTCTGTTGCTGGGGATGGGTCTGGATGAATTCAGTATGAGTGCCATTTCTATCCCGCGCATTAAGAAGATTATTCGCAACACGAACTTCGAAGATGCGAAGGTTTTAGCAGAGCAGGCTCTTGCTCAACCGACAACGGACGAGTTAATGACGCTGGTTAACAAGTTCATTGAAGAAAAAACAATCTGCTAATCCACGAGATGCGGCCCAAATTACTGCTTAGGAGAAGATCATGGGTTTGTTCGATAAACTGAAATCTCTGGTTTCTGACGATAAGAAAGACACTGGAACTATTGAGATTATTGCTCCGCTTTCTGGCGAAATCGTCAACATTGAAGATGTACCGGACGTTGTTTTCGCTGAGAAAATTGTTGGTGATGGCATCGCTATCAAACCAACCGGCAACAAAATGGTAGCGCCGGTTGACGGTACTATCGGTAAAATCTTTGAAACTAACCATGCCTTCTCTATCGAATCTGATAGCGGCATCGAACTCTTCGTTCACTTCGGTATCGATACCGTTGAACTGAAAGGCGAAGGTTTCAAACGCATTGCAGAAGAAGGCCAGCGCGTCAAAGTTGGCGACCCGGTCATTGAATTCGATCTGCCACTGCTGGAAGAAAAAGCCAAGTCTACCCTGACGCCGGTGGTGATTTCCAACATGGACGAAATCAAAGAACTGATCAAACTTACCGGCAGCGTAACCGTGGGCGAAACCCCGGTGATTCGCATCAAGAAGTAATTGTTGCCGATAACATAAAAATGGCGCCGATTGGCGCCATTTTTGTTTGTCAGGCCGGGAGGATAAGCTCGTCGTAGCCTTTTTCTAAGGTGTAGCTCATCACGTTTGTCACCCGATCCCCCGCCCCATGAATGGCCTCAGCGAGCGGTTTGCCTTTCACGATATTGCTCACCAGTTCAGAACAGAACAGATCGCCCGTCCCTTTTAAATCGGTCGCAATACGCGGGTGCGTACTGATTTCCACTGACTGCGCCGTCACCAATACCACATGGATACTGTTATCATCAGAAGCAACAGGCGCACTGGTAATCGCCACCCACTTCAGCGAGTCGGATAATAATCCTTTTGCCGCCTCGACGGCGCTGTTCATGTCGCGGCAGGGTTTGCCACTGAGAATTTCCAGCTCGAAGACATTGGGGGTGATCCCCTGTGCCAGCGGCAGTAAATGCTCACAATAGGCGCCTGGAATTTCCGGTTTGACGTAGATCCCGCTGTCCGTGTCCCCCATTACCGGATCGACCAGGATCAGCAACTGCGGGTGCTTCTCTTTTACGGTCTTCAGCCATTTCGCCAGAATCGCTATCTGGCTGGCGCTGCCCATGTAGCCCGTGGTCACGGCTTTGAGCTCACGCAGCACGTCGCGCTCTTCCAGCCCCTGTAAGTAGCCGCTGAACCACTCGTCAGGAATAATTCCGCCATAGAAGGTGTCGTAGTGTGGCGTGTTGCTGAACAGCACGGTAGGCACGGCAGTCACGTTTAAGCGATGCTGACGAATATTCGGCACGGCAATGCTGTTGCCAACGCTGCCATACACTACCTGCGACTGCACGGCGACGATATCGGTCTGCTGTGCGCGTGTTTTGTCCCTGAAAAGAATCATTTCCATAATTAGATCCCCGCTCCCTGAGAGTAACTTTCCTCACCAAACACGCCGGTGGAGAGATAACGATCCCCGCGATCGCAAATGATAGCCACCACAACCGCACCGGGATTTGCCTGCGCGATGCGGATTGCACCTGCCACCGCCCCACCGGAACTGACGCCACAGAAAATGCCTTCGCGTACCGCCAGCGCACGCATTGTGTTTTCGGCATCACGCTGATGAATATCCAGAACGTTGTCTACCAGGCTCGCATTGAAAATGCCCGGCATATATTCAGCAGGCCAGCGACGGATGCCCGGAATACTGCTCCCCTCTTTTGGCTGCAAACCGACAATGGTGACCGCTTTTGCTTGTTCACGCAGGAAACGTGACACACCGGTGATGGTGCCCGTTGTCCCCATACTGGAGACGAAATGGGTGATACGCCCGGCCGTTTGCTGCCAGATTTCTGGCCCGGTGGTGGTGTAGTGTGCGTAGGGGTTATCAGGATTGTTGAACTGATCGAGCAGCATGCCTTCACCGCGGTTCGCCATTTCAAGCGCCAGGTCGCGTGCACCTTCCATACCCTGCTCTTTGGAAACCAGGATTAACTCGGCACCGTAGGCGCGCATGGCCGCGCGGCGCTCCTGGCTCATGTTGTCTGGCATCAGCAGCTTCATGCGATAGCCTTTGAGCGCTGCAATCATCGCCAGCGCAATACCGGTGTTACCACTGGTCGCTTCGATAAGCACATCACCTGGTTTAATATCACCGCGCTTTTCTGCTTCGACAATCATCGAGAGTGCGGCCCGGTCTTTAACCGACCCCGCCGGATTGTTTCCTTCCAGTTTGACCCATATTTCACTGCCGTTGTCCGGGCCAAGACGCTGCAACTTGACCAGCGGCGTATTGCCGATAGTTTGTTCTAATGTCGTGTTCACTTACCCTGTCCAATAAAAAAGCCCGGTCGCGCATTCGCTACCGGGCCTACGGGTAGGTGCACTCTGGTGCCCTCACCCCATCCCTCTCCCACCGGGAAAGGGCGCAAACACTAAAAGCAGCCCTGGGCTGTTTTGCATTTACCGCGTAGGCCGGGTAAGCCTGCGCCACCCGGCAACAATTTCTGATGCAATAACCTATCAGGCAGATTCTGCGAGAGCAAGCTCCTCGCGGTTTTCAATCCGCTCATTACCCGTGTACAGGCGCGCATTCTGCAAACCAACAAACAGGCGATCGCCGCGCTCTGGCGCGTCATCTCCGCTTAACACCACGCTCAACGGTTCGTCATGCCAGCCCAGCGGTTGTACCACCAGTTGGGTGTAGTGACCTTTAGGGGTAGCCTCCAGCACCTGCACCGGCAGCGGGGAATCCAGGCTGGTTCGACGGCTGATATCGACTTCCCATGGACGCAGGAACAGGTCAACCTCTCCCTGGTGTGCCGGGGTGTAGCCCAGCGGCCAGCGGTGCGCCCCCACATGGAATTGCCCGCCGCTGATAGTGCCTTTCAGACGGTTAACTTCGCCCATAAATTCCAGCACAAAGCGGGTAGCGGGCTCACGCCATACCTGATTTGGCGCATCGGCCTGCTCAATATTGCCCTGGCTCATCACCACCACGCGATCGGCGACTTCCATTGCCTCTTCCTGGTCGTGGGTGACGAATACGCTGGTAAATTTCAGCTCTTCATGGAGCTGACGCAGCCAGCGACGCAATTCCTTACGTACCTGCGCATCCAGTGCACCGAACGGCTCATCCAGCAACAGGATTTGTGGTTCTACCGCCAGCGCGCGTGCCAGCGCAACACGTTGTTTCTGTCCGCCGGAAAGCTGGGCCGGAAAGCGATCCGCCAGATGGGCCAGTTGCACCATTTCCAGCAGTTTGGTGACTTTCGCTTTGATGGTGGCAGAATTTGGGCGCTCCCGCTTCGGCAGAACGGTGAGGCCGAAAGCGATGTTGTCGAACACCGTCATATGGCGAAACAGCGCATAATGCTGGAACACAAAGCCTACTTTGCGCTCACGGGCATGGATACGGCTCACGTCAGTGCCGTGAAAACGGATGCGCCCGCTGGTCTGATGCTCAAGCCCGGCGATAATACGCAGCAGCGTGGTTTTACCGGAGCCCGATGGCCCCAACAGCGCCACCATTTGCCCGGAAGGGATATCCAGCGAGATATCATTCAGCACCTGGGTGCGACCAAACGACTTCTTAATATTGGCAATCTCAATGCTCATGATTTCCCTCCTGCTGCGCGCGTTTTTCTTGATTGTTCAAACGCCATTGCACTGCACTCTTTAAAAACAACGTCAATATAGCCATCAATGTCAGCAGGGCGGCAGCGGTAAAGGAACCCACCGTGTTGTAATCCTGCTCGAGTAATTCAATTTGCAGCGGCAGTGAGAGCGTCTCACCACGGATAGAACCCGAGACCACCGATACCGCACCAAACTCACCGATAGCACGCGCATTCGTGAGCACGACACCGTAAAGCAGCGCCCAGCGGATATTCGGCAGCGTCACACGCTTAAACATTTGCCAGCCTGATGCACCCAACAGTACTGCGGCTTCATCTTCGTGGCTTCCCTGGCTCAACATCACGGGTACCAGTTCACGCACCACAAATGGACAGGTGACGAAGATGGTGACCAGCACCATGCCGGGCCAGGCGAACATGATTTGCAGGTCATGCGCGTCAAGCCATGGCCCCAGCGGGCCATTAGAACCATAAAAGAGCAGGTATACGAGGCCGGCCACGACTGGGGAAACCGCGAAGGGAATATCCAGCAAGGTGAGGAGTAGCTGACGCCCAGGGAAATCAAAGCGCGTCACCAGCCAGGCCAGCAACGTACCGAATACCAGATTGACCGGTACAGTGATCAACGCAATCAATACCGTCATCCAGATGGCATGCAGCATGTCCGGATTCGCCAGGTTTTCCAGTGCGGGCATTAGCCCCTGACTGAATGCTTTGACGAAGATATATACCATCGGTACGACAAGGATGAAGGCCGAAACCACCACACCCGTACCAATCAGAAACCATTTTCCCCAGTTGATACGGGGGCTGTCGTAGCGTTTCAATTCAGTAACTTCCGCCATTAGTGACCTACCACACGTCGCCCAAAACGACTTTGCAGCGTGTTGATGGAGAACAGTAGCAGCAGCGATGCCGCAAGGATCACCGAAGCGATGGCACTCGCCGCCGGGTAATCAAACTCCTGCAGACGCACGAAAATCATCAGCGAGGTCACTTCGGTTTTCCACGCGATGTTGCCAGCGATGAAGATAACAGCACCAAATTCGCCGAGGCTACGGGTAAACGAGAGCGCAACGCCCGCCAACAGCGCCGGGGAAAGCTCCGGCAGGACCACTTTGCGAAAGCTCTGCCAGCGGGTTGCCCCCAGCGTCTCAGCCGCCTCTTCGTACTCCGGGCCAAGCTCTTCCAGTACCGGTTGCACGGTACGCACCACAAACGGGATGCTGGTAAACGCCATCGCCACGGCAATGCCCAGCCAGGTGTAGGTCACCTTGATATCAAGCAGCGCCAGCCACTGACCGTAAAAGCCGTTGACGGAAAACAGTGACGCCAGCGTCAGACCCGCAACAGCCGTTGGCAGGGCGAACGGTAAATCCATCAGCGCATCCAGCAGGGTACGGCCTGGAAAACGGTAACGGGTTAAGATCCACGCCATCAACAGGCCAAACACGCCGTTAAAAATGGACGCCACAAATGCAGAAAGCAGCGTCACTTTATAGGCCGCCACCACCTGCGGGTTAGTGACCACGTCCCAATACTGCGCCCAGCTCATCTCAGAGAGCTGCATAACCAGTGCGCTAAGCGGTAATAACAAAATCAGACAGACGAACAGCAGGCTGGTCCCCAGGCTTAAGGTAAAGCCGGGCAGCACGCGCCTGGAAGAAACTGCAAACATTACTTACGCCCCGCCGCCAGCAATTTGTCTAACTCACCGCCGCTATTAAAGTGGGTTTTCATCACCTCAGGCCAGCTACCGAACTTATCTTCCACACGGAAAAGCGCGGTCTGCGGGAATTTATCTTTCAACGCGTCCATCACTTTCGGGTTATTCACGCGATAGTAATAATCGGTAATTATCGTCTGAGCCTGTGGGCTGTAGAGATAATTGAGATAGGCTTTTGCTGCCTTTTCGGTGCCATTCGCTGCAACGTTTTTATCAACCCAGGCCACCGGGAACTCAGCCAGGATGTTGGTTTTTGGGATCACGACTTCAAAGCCCTGATCTTCATATTGCTTACGGATGTTGTTCACTTCCGATTCAAAGCTTATCAGCACATCGCCAAGACCACGCTCGGCGAAGGTGGTGGTCGCACCACGACCGCCGGTATCAAAAACTTCGACGTTCTTCAGGAACTGGGTCATGAACTGCTGAGTTTTGGCTTTATCCCCACCGTCAGCGTTGTCTGCTGCGCCCCACGCCGCCAGATAGGTATAACGCGCGTTACCCGAGGTTTTTGGATTGGGGAAAATAAGTTTCACATCGGAACGTACCAGGTCGCTCCAGTCGTGGATATTCTTCGGATTACCTTTACGCACCAGGAAGCCCATGGTGGAGTAAAACGGTGAGCTGTTGTTTGGCAAACGACTCTGCCAGTTCGCCGGAATAAGGTTGCCTTTGTCATGCAGGATCTGCACGTCAGTGATTTGGTTGTAAGTCACCACATCCGCTTTTAAGCCCTGCAAAATGGCCAAAGCCTGTTTAGACGAGCCCGCGTGGGACTGTTTGATCGTCAGCGTATCGCCCGCATTATCCTTTGCCCACTGCTGCTCAAAGGGTGGATTCAGGGCGGCAAACAGTTCACGGGACACATCATAAGAACTGTTTAACAACTCCGTCGCCTGCGCCTGCGCAACCAGCAGCGTCATTGCTGCCAGAGTCAGATATCCTTTTTTCACTACATTAACGGTCATTGCGCACCCTTATTCGATGATGACGATATGGCCTTCAGTTTATTTATAACGCGTGTGAAACCAGTAACGGTTTTATATACCGTTTGGTGCTTTGGAAGTTAAAAAGGGAATAAGCATTTCTGGGTAGAAGGCACTTGACCCCGTTGCCTGCGCTTGAGTGAGGCAACCAGGTCTAAGTGTAAGAAATCAGAGCGCGAGCAGGCGCGCTACGGACGGTGCAAAATAGTACCCGCCAGTAACCGGTTTGGTAAAGCGTAACATGGCGTCTCGCTTGCCATCCGTGTCGCCAAACATGCTGAGTAACTGCTGTTCAATATTATAAAGACGCGCACAGTAGGCGCAGAAATAGAGGCCATTCACGCCGCTTGCGGTACCGTATGGCAGGCTCTGGCGTACAATCTTCAGGCCCTTACCCTCTTCTTTGAGGTCAACGCGGCTCAGGTGTGAGGTGACCGGACGGGCATCGCCATCAATTTCTTCATTGGCGACCTTAGTGCGGCCAATCATCATCTCCTGATCGCCCACGCTCATGCGGTTGAGCTGCTTGAGGTTATGTTCCCACCGCTGCACCAGCACATAGCTGCCACCTGCATCGATACCCTCTTTGATGACGGCAACCTCACGACGCTTTTCGTCCCCTGCCGGGTTTTCAGTGCCATCCACAAACCCGCTGAGATCTCTGTCTTCCACCCAACGGAAACCATGGGTCTCTTCTTTGACCTCAAGCACATCACCCAAGGCCGTCAGTGCGGCCTGCGCAATGGAAAAATTCACATCATGGCGCAAAGAGAGAATATGGATAAGGACATCATGTTGCGTCGCCGGGGCCAGACCTTTACCCAGAGGGGAAAAATCTTTCAGCTCTTCTGCACCAACCCCTGCGCTAAGGTCACGCCAGACGGTGTGACCAAAGGCGATGACGGCACCCACAGCCGCATCCGGGTAAGCCGCCTCAAAGGTCGCCAGTTTATCGATAAATACCTTACAGCCTTCCCGTAGGGCATCATGGCTGCCCACCACATTGGCTTCAATCCAAATTGCCGCACGGCAATGTTCTGGCAATATGCCGCTCTGAACCTGAGACATCGCTCCTCCTGAAAAAAATGCCACGCAACCGTGGCATTGATGGGGTTATTGTACCCGTTTTTCATCAGCAAGCGGAACCGCAGAGTGCATTAGCGTCGCCAGATAATCTTGTGTAATTTCCAGGATTTGAGGGCATCGTCAGAGGGCATTAACCCTTCCGGGCCGTTCCAGTCACCGGTAAAGACAAAGCTAATATTTTGACTTTCTGGCGCTTTGCACTCCACGGCTTTCGTCTCTTCAGCGGCAGCCGCTACACATTGACCAAATGCTTTGTCGTAGAGATCGCTGAACGGCGTACCGATTTTGACTCCTTTTGCCGTCTCAATACCACTGTCGAGCACATCGACCTGGCTCACAGTGCCGTTCTCGCCATTCACGACCAGCGCAACCTTGTCATCCTTAAGCGCCTCGAAATAGCGAATGATATTGCCTTTATCGCTCTTCATACCGCTTCGCAGGTGGTAATCGCCGCCCAGGGCGTCGTTAAGCGCTTTTTCATCAAGCGCAGTGCTGGCCGTGATGCCGCCAACACCCTGCGCGCTCACTTCCATAGACGAACCAAACCAGTTCCACGGATTGGCCGCTGACCAGTTCACAGAAGAGAGCGTGGAACAGCCCGTTAATACCAGCGCCAGGGCGCAGACGCTTAAACGCAGGGACTTCATCGTAACTTCCTTTCAAGTTTTCTCATCGGCAGTTGGAGTACCACAAATGCAAAAAGTGCCCGTTAATGTTCATCCTGACGAAAGCAGGCATGAAAACGGGCATTCGTGAGTAACCAGCTCAGGGCCACCAGATCCACCACCACCAGGGTTAAGCCAACGCCGCTCAGTGCTTCGCCACGCAGCCAGAATAAGGGTTGCCAGAGCAGTAAGACAACCTGCGTGAGGACAAGCAGCGGGCGCAATGCGTGCCAGACGCGGGGAAAATTCTGCCGACGCCCACAGACGAGAAAGGCCAGCACCGCAGGAACGCCGGGAAGCAATCCCCACCAGAATGCAGTGTGGTCGGGGTAAAACAGCGTCAGCAGTGTATCGCCCTGCCCGCGAGAGGCGCCCGCCATGACAAAAAGCACCCAGGTTCTCGCCTGGAGAAGCAACACACACCAGAACAAAAACGGCAATCGTAAGCGACCATGCGGATCGTAGTCAGCAGGGGAAAACTCAATATTCTTCATCTTCAATTAAACGCTTACCTAAGCTAAGCGAATCGGTCTGCTCATAACCCAGTCGTTCATACATACCTAACACCACATCATTGTCTTCTCGCACCATGATGTTGATCTTCGGGCAGCCGCGAGCAATGAGCTTTTTTTCAAGGCGGCTTAATAGCGCGTTCGCAATACCACGCCCGCGAAATTCGGGATGCACGCCGAGATAATAGGCCGAGCCGCGATGACCGTCATAGCCGCCCATTACCGTACCCACGACTTCACCGTTCACTTCGGCGACCAGAAAAAGGCTGACATCGTGGTTAATTTTGCGTTCGATGTCCATTTCCGGATCATTCCATGGGCGCAGCAGTTCGCAGCGCTCCCACAAGGTGACCACTTCTTCAAAGTCTTGCTGGCGAAAAACGCGTATCTCCATGGTTTAATTGCCTCTTTTGACTATATTTCTGATGATTATGGCGTGAACGTCCCCTGCCGCCAATATCCGGCGAAGTCGAGTCGGGGAAATGGCATAATGTCACTCTGTCATGTATTGAAATGAAAAGTAAAACTTTTATTACTAAGGACTGTCGTAACGACCAGGACGATACGATATAACACCAGGGACTATGGATAATAAGACTGACGTATGAGCACTTCAAAACCGTTAAAAATATTCACCTCGCGCCGTCAGATGCTCAAAGCAGGCCTTGCCGCTCTGACGCTGACCGGCATGTCGCGCGCTATCGCAAAAGAAGACACAGCCCTTAAAACCCGCACGGGCCATAGCCCGGTAAAAGCCAAAAAAGCGGGGGGCAAGCGCATTGTCATGCTCGACCCCGGCCATGGCGGCATTGATACCGGCGCCATTGGCGGTAATGGTTCTAAAGAGAAACATGTGGTGCTGGCGATTGCCAAAAATGTTCGCACCATCCTCAGAAATAACGGCATTGATGCACGGCTTACGCGTAGCGGGGATACGTTCATCCCGTTATACGATCGGGTGGAAATTGCCCACCAGCACGGTGCCGACTTGTTTATGTCCATTCATGCTGATGGCTTTACTAACCCAAGCGCTGCGGGTGCATCGGTATTTGCGCTATCCAACCGTGGCGCCAGTAGCGCCATGGCGAAATACCTCTCCGATCGCGAGAACGCCGCCGATGATGTCGCGGGTAAAAAAGCCACTGATAAAGATCATCTGCTTCAGCAGGTTCTGTTCGATCTGGTTCAGACCGACACCATCAAAAACAGCCTGACGTTGGGCTCACACATTCTGCGCCAGATTAAGCCCGTTCACCGCCTGCACAGTCGCAATACAGAACAGGCCGCGTTTGTGGTGCTAAAATCACCGTCTATTCCCTCGGTGCTGGTTGAAACCTCCTTTATCACCAACCCGCAGGAAGAAAAATTGCTTGGCACAACGGCTTTCCGGCAAAAAATTGCCAGCGCCATCGCCTCCGGTGTGATCAGTTACTTTAACTGGTTCGATAATCATAAAGCCCATTCGACGAAACGCTGATGACCCTACCAGACACCCATGATGTAAAAGCCTTTCTGCTCAAACTGCAGGATGATATTTGCCAGAAGCTGTCCGCACTCGACGGTTCAGCCTTTGCTGAAGATAACTGGCAACGTGAAGCCGGCGGCGGTGGACGCAGCCGGGTGCTGCGCGACGGGGGAATCTTTGAACAAGCAGGGGTGAACTTCTCCCATGTCAGCGGAACGGCAATGCCCGCTTCCGCTACCGCCCATCGGCCTGAGCTGGCCGGGCGCAGTTTCGAAGCCATGGGCGTGTCTCTGGTGGTGCATCCGCGTAACCCCTATGTCCCCACCAGCCATGCCAACGTGCGTTTTTTCATCGCCGAAAAGCCGGGTGCTGACCCGGTCTGGTGGTTTGGCGGCGGATTTGATATGACGCCGTTCTACGGTTTCGAAGAGGATGCCATTCACTGGCACCAGACCGCCCACGACCTGTGCCAGCCGTTCGGGGAGGATATCTACCCGCGCTACAAAAAATGGTGTGACGACTACTTTTACCTTAAGCACCGCGATGAGCAGCGTGGCATTGGCGGACTGTTCTTTGACGATCTGAACACGCCGGATTTCGAAACCTGTTTTGCCTTTATGCAGGCGGTGGGTAACGGCTATACCGAGGCTTATCTGCCGATTGTTGAACGTCGCAAAGCGATGCCCTACGGGGAGCGTGAGCGTGAATTTCAGCTCTATCGTCGGGGCCGTTACGTGGAGTTCAATCTGGTGTGGGATCGTGGCACGCTGTTTGGCCTGCAAACCGGTGGACGCACCGAATCGATTTTAATGTCGATGCCGCCGCTTGTCCGCTGGGAGTATAACTACCAGCCAGAAGCAGGATCCCCGGAAGCCGCACTGCGCGAATTTATTCAGGTGAAAGAGTGGATTTAAGCCGACCTGTCGGCAATCCATTATCATTGATATAAATCTTACCTTGCAAAACAGGACACGCTGCCATGGACGATCGTATTCCTTGTAAGAATCCGCAATGCGCAAACCGCATCCTGCCAGCCACCGCCCTGCGCACCGAAGGGTTCTGCATGCCTTGCGTCAATGCGCGAAAAAGGCAGGAGCATGACGCGTTCATTAAGAAAAACAGGAAAACCATTAACGTCTTCGATGGAATAAACGATCCTGTTGAGATGTTAAAACGGGTACATGCGCCACGAGAACCCGATCCCCTGATTGCCTGGGTCCCCTGCCCTGTTCCCACTGACAAGCTTTATCAGCAGCTCTCAGCGGATGAATGCCTTCGTATGGCGGGTTACGCAGAGGAGTTGTTCGATAGCGGTTCACATGATCTCGCTCAGGAGATCTGTACCTGCCTTGCCGCTTTTACCGAGGCCCGTCTGGATAATGGTTTACGCAAATGGCTGCATGACGGCGACCTTGATTTCTATTCCGCCCTGCCTTTTCACCGTGCGCCACCCGATGTACGCGATGAGCTGTTGCATCGCATTGAAAAGGATGATGAAAACCGCAACGTTCTTCTTATTGCGCTGGCCTGGATAGGTGATGAGGTGGTGGTTGAGCACTTTAAACGCTGGCGTGAGAAACCGCTATCGTGGTGCCAGACATTGTATGTCCCCCCGCACCACTACGCGCATCAGGCAGGCTGGGAACTGACCGAAGAGGGACGCAGACGCGATCTCTACTTCAGGCGCTGTACCCATCTGGTCAAACAGGTTCCCGCCGAGCCGGGCCTCTTTCGCGCCGTCACGGAACCCGGTACCCATTGCCCGCACTGCGCGATGCCGCTGATTCATCTTTTTGACGTTGCCCCTGCTGCTGTTGGCCTCAGCAACGATGAATGGCCGGGCCACATTCGTATTCAAACCTGCCAGTGCTGCACAGCTTATGAAACGGTATATGCGAAGGTGGATTCGCACGGACAACCGCAGTGGCTTGAACAAAATGTCCGCTCTGCACTGGCATCAGAGAACGCAGCTGATTGGATAAGACTTCCGGTCGAGAGCTTGCACCTCGGCGAAGCGCGCCTGCCGCTGTTTGCGGCCGATCCGTTTTTACCGACCACATTCTCGCAGCTCGGTGGTCATCCTGCATGGGTTCAGGATGCGGAGTACCCCTTATGTCCGGAATGCGCGAAGACGATGATGTTTATGGCTCAGTTAAGCTATGAGGATATTGATGAATCTGCGGAGGGGATGCTGTACGGGTTTATCTGCCCGACCTGCCGGACAACGGCAACGTCGTACCAGCAAACGTAAACCGTGATGCGTAGAGCCTGACTCATCAGGCTCTACCGTTTCTCAAAAGCGCTAATGCACCATCCGTGAGTGTCTTACAGCGGCTGCGTCTGCGCTTCCACCACCGCCAGTGCCACCATGTTGACGATACGTCTCACCGACGCGATAGGCGTCAGAACATGCACCGGCTTCGCCACCCCCATCAGCACTGGCCCAACGGTTACCCCTTCTGAACTGGAAACACGCAGTAAGTTGTAACTAATACGGGCGGCTTCCACGTTGGGCATGATGAGAATGTTAGCCGACCCTTTCAGCGGACTGTCCGGCATACGCTCATGCCGAATACTTTCCACCAGCGCCGCATCCCCGTGCATCTCACCGTCAATCATCAGGTCAGGCGCACGCTCTCGCACCAGCGCCAGCGTGTCACGCATCTTTGTTGCCGCCAGCGATTTTGATGAACCAAACTGAGAATGGGACAACAGCGCCACCTTCGGTTCAATACCAAAACGACGCACCGTCTCGGCCGCCAGGAGGGTGATTTCCGCCAGTTGTTCGGCGCTCGGATCTTCATTCACGTAGGTGTCAGCAATAAAGGTATTGCCGCTTGGCAGCAGCAGTGCGTTCATCGCCCCTGCTGCATGCACCCCTTCGCGATGACCGAAGATCTCCTGCACCACACTATAGTGCTCATGATAATCGCCGATGGTGCCGCAGATCATCGCATCCGCCTCGCCACGGTGCACCATAATCGCACCAATAACCGTGGTATCGCTGATCACCGCCCGCTGCGCCTGCTCTTGGGTTATGCCACGGCGCTTCATGATGCTGAAATACTCCGTCCAGTACTCCTTGAAACGCGGATCGGATTCATTGTTGACGATCTCAAAATCCACCTCAGGGCGAATTTGCAGCCCCAGTTTCTGGATGCGCATTTCGATAACCCCAGGACGGCCAATCAAAATCGGTTTTGCCAGGCCTAAGGAAACCAGCTCCTGAGTAGCATGCAGCACGCGCGGCTCCTCCCCTTCGGTCAGCACCACACGTTTGGGATCTTTGCGCGCCAGGGAGAAAATCGGTTTCATAAACAGGTTGGTTTTGTAGACAAACTCGGTCAGCTTGTCGACGTAGCCATCCATGTCTTTAATGGGCCGCGTTGCCACACCTGATTCCATCGCGGCTTTTGCGACCGCCGGTGCGATCTTCACGATCAGGCGCGGGTCAAAGGGTTTAGGGATCAAATAATCCGGGCCAAAGCTCAGATCCTGATCGCCATAGGCCGACGCCACCACTTCACTTTGTTCAGCATGGGCCAGCTCTGCAATGGCATGCACCGCCGCCAGTTTCATCTCTTCGTTGATGGCGGTAGCGCCCACGTCCAGCGCCCCGCGGAAAATAAACGGGAAACAGAGGACGTTGTTTACCTGGTTTGGGTAGTCAGAGCGTCCGGTGCAGATAATCGCATCCGGGCGTACCTCTTTTGCCAACGGCGGCAGAATTTCCGGCTCCGGGTTTGCCAGCGCCAGGATGAGCGGTTGACGCGCCATCACTTTCACCATCTCTGGCGTCAGCACTTTCGGGCCAGAGCAGCCGAGGAAAATATCTGCCCCTTCAACCACCTCAGCCAGCGTGCGCTTACCGTCATCGTCAACGGCATAGGCGGCTTTGGTTTCCGCCATATTGGCTTCGCGATCCTTGTAAATTACCCCTTTGGAATCGCACACCACAATGTTGTGTTTTTGCATGCCCAGGGCCACCAGCAGGTTCATACAGGCGATGGCCGCCGCACCCGCGCCCGAGACCACCATACGCACGTCAGAGAGATTTTTCTCCACCACGCGCAGGCCATTAAGAATGGCTGCCGTACTGATGATCGCGGTGCCATGCTGATCATCATGGAACACCGGAATGTTCATCCGCTCACGCAGTTTGGCTTCGATGTAAAAGCACTCTGGCGCTTTGATATCTTCAAGGTTGATGCCGCCGAAGGTCGGCTCCAGCGCCGCCACCACATCGATCAGTTTGTCCGGGTCATGCTCATCGACTTCTATGTCGAACACATCAATACCCGCAAATTTCTTAAACAGTACCCCTTTTCCTTCCATCACCGGCTTACCGGCCAGCGCACCAATATTTCCCAGTCCCAGCACGGCGGTTCCGTTGGAGACCACGGCCACCAGGTTGCCTCGCGCCGTGTATTTGTAAGCGGCCAGCGGATCTTTCGCTATTTCAAGACAGGGCGCGGCAACGCCTGGGGAATAGGCCAGCGCCAAATCACGCTGTGTGGCGAGTGGTTTCGTCGGGGAAACCTGAATTTTCCCGGGATGCGGGAATTCGTGGAAATCGAGGGCACTTTGTTTTAACTGGTCGTCCATTTGCTGTTCCTTTCACGTATCTTTCAGATGTGAAGCGTAAACTTTCCAAATGCACCGACCAGTATGCCCCCGCCGCCCTTCTTAAACTTTGAACACCGCCAAAGTCTGACCATGCCATAACAAAAATTGTTATCAATTCATAACACTCTTGTTACAACCCAGCGAAAGCAGAACAGCCCCGGTCTGCTATGCTTTTTGGTTATGCACATCACATTTCTGAATAAGCAACTTTGTAAAACATTCATATAACACCCTGTTGTTAAAGGAGAATAACTATGAATCATTTAGACGGCATCAAACAGTTCACCACCGTGGTGGCGGACAGCGGCGATATTGAATCCATTCGTCATTATCAACCGGAAGATGCGACCACCAACCCTTCGCTACTCCTGAAGGCGGCTGCGCTCGATCACTTTAAGCATCTGATTGACGACGCAATTACCTATGGCAAAAGCCACGGTAAAACGCAGGAGCAGCAGGTGGCCGAGGCCTGCGACAAACTGGCGGTCAATTTTGGTCAGGAAATTCTCAAAAGCATTCCAGGCCGCGTCTCTACCGAAGTCGATGCGCGCCTCTCTTACGATAAAGAGAAAAGTATCGCCAAAGCCCGCAAGCTGGTGGGACTCTATCAGGATTTGGGCATCGATAAATCGCGCATTCTGATTAAGCTTGCCTCCACCTGGGAAGGGATTCGCGCTGCGGAAGAGCTGGAAAAAGAGGGGATCAAATGCAACCTGACGCTGCTTTTCTCTTTTGCTCAGGCCCGCGCCTGTGCCGAAGCCGACGTCTTTTTAATCTCCCCGTTTGTCGGTCGTATTTATGACTGGTACCAGCAACGCAAGCCGATGGACCCCTACGTGGTGGAGGAAGACCCCGGCGTCAAATCGGTGCGTAACATCTACGACTACTTTAAGCAGCACCGCTACCAGACCATCGTCATGGGGGCGAGCTTCCGCCGCACTGAACAGGTGCTGGCGCTGGCAGGTTGCGACAGATTGACCATTTCACCGGATCTGCTGAAAAAGCTTCACGAACAGGAAGGTATCGTTGAACGCAAGCTGATTCCCCCGACTCAAAGCTTCCCGCGCCCGGAACCGCTCACCGAAGCGCAGTTCCGCTGGGAACATAACCAGGACGCCATGGCGGTTGAAAAACTGTCCGATGGGATCCGTCAATTCGCGGTCGATCAGCGCAAGCTTGAAGATCTTATCGCTGCCAAATTTTAACTCTGACCAAGGAGAGTGTGATGTCCCGTAAAGAGCTCGCTAATGCGATTCGTGCCCTCAGTATGGACGCGGTACAAAAAGCCAATTCTGGTCACCCCGGTGCGCCAATGGGTATGGCGGATATTGCCGAAGTGCTGTGGAATGATTTTCTGAAGCACAACCCCAACGACCCCACCTGGTATGACCGTGACCGCTTTATCCTCTCAAACGGCCACGCCTCAATGCTGCTGTACAGCCTGCTGCACCTGAGCGGTTACGATCTGCCTATTGAAGAGCTGAAAAACTTCCGCCAGCTGCATTCTAAAACGCCGGGTCACCCGGAAATCGGCTATACGCCAGGCGTTGAAACCACTACCGGCCCGCTCGGTCAGGGGTTGGCGAATGCCGTCGGCCTGGCGATTGCGGAACGTACCCTTGCCGCGCAGTTTAACCAGCCTGGCCATGACATCGTCGATCACTACACCTATGTCTTTATGGGCGATGGCTGCTTGATGGAGGGCATCTCTCACGAGGTGAGTTCACTGGCAGGCACCCTGGGCCTTGGCAAGCTGATCGGTTTTTATGACCACAACGGGATCTCCATTGACGGGGAAACCGAAGGCTGGTTTACCGACGATACGGCCAAACGTTTTGAGGCTTATCACTGGCACGTGGTCCATGAAATTGATGGACACGATCCTGAAGCGCTCAAAAAAGCCATTGCGGAAGCGCAAAGCGTGAAAGACAAACCGTCGCTGATTATCTGCCGCACGGTCATTGGTTTTGGCTCACCGAATAAGGCCGGTAAAGAAGAGTCACACGGCGCGGCGCTGGGTGAAGAAGAGGTGGCGCTAACCCGTCAGAAACTGGGCTGGAAGCACCCAGCCTTCGAGATCCCTAAAGACATTTACCAGGCATGGGACGCACGTGAGCGCGGCGAGAAAGCGCAGCACGCCTGGAACGACAAATTTGCCGCTTACCAGAAAGCGCACCCGGAGCTGGCCGCTGAATTCAGCCGTCGCATGAGCGGTGGGCTGCCTGAGAACTGGGAAAGCATTACCCAGGACTACATTGCAAAATTGCAGGCGGAACCGGCAAAAATTGCGACCCGTAAAGCCTCGCAAAATGCGCTGAATACCTACGGTCCGGCGTTGCCAGAGCTGCTTGGCGGTTCGGCGGATCTGGCCCCCAGCAACCTCACCATCTGGTCAGGGTCTCATTCACTGAAAGAGGATCCGGCGGGCAACTACATTCATTATGGTGTACGTGAATTTGGGATGACGGCCATTGCCAACGGTATCGCCCATCACGGCGGCTTTGTCCCCTACACCGCCACCTTCCTGATGTTCGTTGAATATGCGCGTAATGCGGCGCGTATGGCAGCGCTGATGAAAGCGCGGCAGATTATGGTCTACACCCATGACTCCATTGGGCTGGGTGAGGATGGTCCGACGCACCAGGCGGTCGAACAGCTTGCCAGCCTGCGCCTCACACCAAACTTCAGTACCTGGCGCCCGTGCGATCAGGTTGAAGCGGCGGTGGGCTGGAAACTGGCGATTGAACGGCACAACGGGCCAACGGCGTTGATCCTGTCACGGCAAAATCTGACGCAGATGGACAGAACCCCCGAGCAGGTTAAGGCGATCGCCAAAGGGGGGTACATCCTGAAAGATACCGATGGTACGCCGGATCTGATTTTGATTGCGACAGGTTCGGAAATCGAAATCACGGTGCAAGCGGCGGAAAAACTGAGCCAGGACGGGCATAAAGTCCGCGTCGTATCACTGCCTTCAACCGATATTTTTGATGCTCAGGATGAAGCATACCGTGAAGCGGTTCTGCCTTCCGAGGTAAGCGCGCGCGTGGCCATCGAAGCGGGCATTGCCGACTACTGGTACAAATACGTCGGGCTGAAAGGGGCGATTGTTGGCATGACGGGCTACGGGGAATCGGCACCTGCCGATAAGCTGTTCCCCTATTTTGGTTTTACCGTCGAGAATATTGTCGAGAAAGCCAAACGCGTACTGAAAGTCTAGTCTCATGACATGGCCCGCTAGCACAAGCCTGGCGGGCAATACTGACTTTGCTTAACGCGTCACCCACAGCGTGGGCCACGCATCCGGCCCATGCCAGCTATCGCAGTTAGGTTCTTCGGCATAGCGCACAAGATTAAAGCGCTGGCCGTTGAACCGCCACCGCGTCATCACCCCACAATCGGTCAGCCCACGCCCTTTCGCCAGCGTCGTCAGCTCACGCCTTTTTTCATCAAATGACGCGTTCATTAACTCCAGATCATTACTGCCGTTAGAGGGGGTAAAAGGCAGTCTCAGACGGACGGGATGTGAAGCAAAGGGTTTTTCGCGTGACACCAGCCAGGCCAGATCCACCGTATTATACGCGCCGGCTTCACAATCAATAATCAGCAGTGCTTTATCATCCGTCAGGGCCGTCACCCGCACTTCCCGACGGCCAGGATCGAGGGAACACTGGCTATTGTTCATCCGCCAGTTGCCATAATCGAGCAGGTCATTAAGTTCTTCATGGGTGAGCGGTGTAGGGGTGGGATTAACCAACGCAACTTCTTTCAGTGCCGGTGCCGGAGGAACGCTGAGCGGGGGATCATCGCCTTTTTTGATCCACGCGGTTTCACTGCCGACACGTTTTTGCTGTGCATCGATAAAAAGCAGGGCCGCTTTCAGCCCCACCAGCGAAATAGTCCCCTTCCCGTCCCGTAATGAAATGGCTTGTGCATCCTGAATGGTTTGCAGGAAGGCAGTGATGGTCGCTGCATGGTCGGTCATCAGGTGCCACGGGGTAATCTGCCATCGATCGGCAGCCAGGGTCAGTGAGGTATTGTCCAACTTAAGCCGGGGGGCCAACGGTGGCTCTTTCGCCGAAGGCGGCTCGCGCCCTCCCAGATCGATACGTAACGCAGCGTCTGTATGCGCTCCCGCACTGCGTCCAAGGGTCATGACCAGGCCAAAATGAGCACCGGTGTTACGCGCCACGCAGAAGTTTTGATTATTACAGGTGACTTGCCAGTCTGAAAAAGACCGTTGCACCGGTGCCGCCCACAAGAATGTCGTCGGAAACAGACCCAGAATCAAAGCAAGCAAAACGCGGTAACGCATGAATAACACAGCCCCGGTAAGAAGATAGCAACATTTAACCCGCGTATCTTCGTGTTACCTCGCCTGCTGCTCAATCAGAATTATCGGATAGATTTATTTAAAATACACGTTATTAACCCCAATAAAATCAGTCCATTAGCCCTGTCGATTTTAAATATTGTAATAAAATCACCGCCTTGCCGTCGCGAATATCTCCGTTCGAAACCATGGCAAGCGCTTCGGTAAAGGGCAATTCAATCACCTCAATATCTTCATCTTCAACACCGCCGCCGCTGTTGGCGCGTGAACGTTCATCATATTCAGCAATAAAGAAGTGCACGATTTCTGTCACCCCGCCGGGAGACATGTAGAGTTCGAAGACCTTTTGAACGTCGCCAACCTGATAGCCCGTCTCTTCGACGGCCTCTTTGCGGATACACACTTCGGGCTCGTCGTCATCCAGTAAGCCCGCGCAGGTCTCAATCAAACGTCCGTCTTTATTCCCGTTTACCCAGGTGGCGATGCGGAACTGACGAATCAGCACCACCGTGCGTTTTTCGCGGTTATATAGCAGGATAGTGGCACCATTGCCCCTGTCGTAGACTTCACGTTTATGCTGGATGACTTCCCCGTTTTTACGCGTCAAATCGTAGGTAATGTTGCGTAAAATGAAATAGTTGTCAGAAAGGACTTTGTCTTTAATAAGGTCAATTTTAAATGACATACAGGCTCCACACCGTAATACAGTCCGCTACATATTACGCGGCGGAGCCTGGTTTGTCGCGACGGCGGATTAATGGCTGTCCGGTGTCGTTATGCCCATCCAGTCCATCATGCCCTGGGCCGCATGGCGGCCTTCCGCCATCGCCGTTACCACCAGATCCGCCCCGCGAACCGCGTCGCCACCGGCAAAGATCTTCGGATTGCTGGTCTGATAACGGTACGGGCTGTCCACGCTGGCGGCGATACGTCCCCAGTCATCCACCTGCACGCCGTGGGTTTCCAGCCAGGGCATTGAGTGCGGGTTGAACCCAAAGGCCATGATGACCGCATCGGCTGGCATCACAAATTCACTGCCTTCGATGGGTACCGGCTTACGACGCCCTTTTGCATCCGGCTCACCCAGTTGAGTACGCAGCAGGCGAATGCCAGTGACCTGGCCGTTTTTATCGATTTCGATGTTGACCGGCTGAACATTGAACTCAAACGCCGCACCCTCTTCCCGGGCATTTTTGACCTCTTTTTTCGACCCCGGCATATTGGCCTCATCGCGGCGATAGGCACAGGTGACATTTGCCGCGCCATGGCGTAACGCGGTTCGCACGCAGTCCATCGCGGTGTCGCCGCCACCCAGCACCACCACGTTCAGGCCTGCGGTGTTGACGTAAGGCTCTTCGGAAGACTCAGCGAGCCCCATGACCTGTTTGGTATTAGCAATCAGGAACGGTAGCGCATCATAAACGCCCGGTGCATCTTCATTGGGCAGATTGGCCTTCATTGAACGGTAGGTCCCCACTCCGACAAAGACCGCATCATAGTCATCGACCAGCGACTGGAGGCTCAGGTCTTTGCCGATTTCACAATTCAGTTCGAATCGAATCCCCATGGCGCCGAAAATTTCCCGCCGACGGGTAAGCAGGGATTTATCCAGCTTGAACGACGGAATGCCAAAGGTGAGCAGACCGCCAATTTCCGGGTGTCTGTCAAACACCGTAGCGCAAACGCCATGGCGGGCCAGGACGTCTGCGCAGGCAAGGCCTGCCGGACCGGCACCGATAATCGCCACCCGTTTATCAACCGCTTTGACGTGCTGTAAATCCGGTCGCCAGCCTTTTGCCAGCGCTTGATCGGAAATATAGCGTTCGATATTGCCGATAGTGACGGCACCGTACTCATCACGCACGGTACAGGCCCCTTCACACAACCTGTCCTGCGGGCAGACGCGCCCGGTGATTTCCGGCAGGCAGTTGGTCTGGTGCGACAGTTCGACGGCGGTTTCGATATCGCCGGCTTTCACCCGCTCGATCCATTGCGGAATGTGATTGTGTAACGGGCAGGTCCATTCGCACACGCTATGATCGCCACACGTGAGGCAGCGATCCGCCTCACGCTTCGCCTGATCGGCACGGAACGGCAGGTAGATCTCATCAAAGCCGGTTTTACGGGCGGCAAGGGGCAGTTTGTCCGGCTCACCACGCGGTGGCGTTCTGAGCATCTGTTTCACTTTGCTGTCGTTGAAGGTCGGGGTCAGTGCCGCCATGCTATGCCACGGCTGCGCCTGCTGGCTCGCCGCACGCAGGCGACGGTTTTTCGCCAGTTCAGCTAATCCTTCACGGCTCACCAACTGGAGCGCATCCGCCGGGCAGTTCTGGGCGCAGGCCGGACCTTCGGCGCGATCAACACAAAGATCGCATTTATGTGCCGTGGCTTTTACAGTGCCGTTACCGACAGGCTCAACCAGAATTTGCATCGTGCCAAACGGACAGGCGACGGCACAGGATTTACAGCCGATGCATTTATCCTGATTGACCTGGACTGCGTCATTGACACGGCTAATTGCCCCATTCGGGCAACTGCGCGCACAAGGGGCGGCCTCACAGTGATGACAAGTGACCGCACTTCGCTGACGTTGATTTTTTACAACCGTAATTCGGGGATGAAAATGTGCGTGGCTTAAAACGTGCTGCTCGTGGTTATGCGCCATCACACACGCCACTTCACAGGCACGGCACCCAATACACTGCTGGCTGTTAGCCATAATAAAACGATTCATGGCAACCTTCTTTTCTGGTTTAATAAACCCTGGTTTTTATATGAACAATGTATTTACCTGGGCTATTCAGGTCGGGCAATGTACATTTGCACAGAAGCGTTGCTTAATTGTCACGCGCATGTTGCAGATCAATTTATTGCGCCATAAATGAAAACCACTCTCATGTAACAGGCGTCTGACAACTTGCTGTTGCCGGGTCGCTTCAGGCAGCAGGAATCACTTTTGTGACCGTAAAACAACCTGTTTCAGCAAGCCTCGCTAAAGCTTTTTTCTATATTGTCTTGCTCTCGCTGCTCTCCACCGGCGTCGCGCTGGTGACGCTTGCCAGTAGCCTGCGTGATGCTGAAGCCGTCAATATCGCCGGTTCACTGCGCATGCAAAGCTATCGTCTGGGATATGACCTGGAGCGGCAGGCCATGGAAACAACTGCCCATCGCCAGATTTATCAGCAGTCACTGAATTCGCCAGTCTTACAGCAGCTTAACCGCTGGTATGTGCCTGATATTGTTGGCGTTCGTTATGCGCAATTGCAGGAAAGCTGGCAAGAGATGGACGCGCGCATTGGCGCAAATGACAGGGCATGGTACCAGGATAATATTCAACGATATGTAGAGAACATCGATCAGTTTGTTCTCGCGCTTCAGCATTACACCGAACGAAAAATGCTACTGGTACTGACCATCTCGCTGCTCGGCGCTGTAGGCATTTTTATGCTGGTATTTTTCACCCTCCGACGCATTCGTCATCAGGTGGTTACCCCTCTCAAACAGCTGGTGGTGGCAAGTCAGCATATTCAGCAAGGTCACTTTACCTATCCGTTACTTAATGCCCATTTAGACAACGAACTCGGCCTGTTGGCCTCCACGTTTGACCGCATGTCGGGTGAACTGCACAAACTCTATCGCACCCTTGAAGCGCAGGTAGAGGAGAAGACGCACGATCTCCATGAAGCGCACCGTCGGCTCGAAGTGCTGTACCAGTGTTCTCAGGCACTCAATACCGGCCAGATTGACGTCATGTGTTTCCGTCATATTCTGCAGATTGTCTCTGACCACGAAGCCGCTCTCTTTCTGGAACTCAACGTCGGGGAGCACTGGTCCATACAGCAGGGCGAGAAGCGAGAATCTCTGCCCATACACTCCCTTGTGGTAGAGATGCAGGATAGTGTTTTTGGCGAATTGCGCTGGCAGAGCACCGATCATCAGGCCTCGGCACTTCTGATGCGCAGCGTGGCGTCGATAATCGGGCGCGGTCTTTACTTCAACCAGGCGCAAAAACATTATCAGCAACTGATGCTGATGGAAGAGCGCGCCACCATTGCCGGTGAGCTGCATGATTCGCTCGCTCAGGTTCTCTCCTATTTGCGTATTCAACTGGCGCTGCTTAAACGCGCAGTACCCGATGAAAACCACGCGGCACAAACCATCATTGCCGATTTTTCCCGGGCCCTGAACGATGCCTATCGCCAACTGCGTGAACTGTTAACCACGTTCCGCTTAACGGTGTCACAAAGCGACCTCCCCTCTGCCTTAAAAGAGGCGCTGGACCTGCTGCAAAATCAAACGCCCGCGCAGGTGACCCTCGACTGCCGCCTGCCGACCCTGGCGCTGGATGCCCAGCAACAGGTCAACGTTTTACAAATTGTTCGGGAAGCGGTGATTAATGCCATTAAGCATGCTGACGCCACCGCCATTACGGTGAGCTGCGTGACCGACCCGGACGGGCTCTACTCGGTCTATATCCGCGATAATGGTAAAGGGATGAACAATACTCAGCCGGAGGGGCACTATGGCATGAGTATCATGCGCGAGCGCGCAGGCCGCCTGGGTGGCACCCTGACGTTTTCTCGCCCACCCGGCGGCGGAACCCTGGTTCAGTTCAGATTTCCCGTTGCGGCAATTAGCATAAAAAGCCCACAAAGGACCTGAAAGGCCCTCTACGGCTAGCGCGAGAAAGCGAGAGTTGAGCTAAGGTTAGTTATCCATGCTTATGCCTTGATTTTGCATGATAATTTACACTTTCTCCTTATTTTCTCCACGATTGTGTTCGCAGTTAACGCTACAGTGGTTCAGGCAATGTCAAAATAATGTAGCGCCACAAAACGAGGTCTTATTTCTGATGGCGAATTTTTTTATTGATCGCCCCATTTTCGCGTGGGTGCTGGCGATCCTGATCTGTCTTACCGGGACCTTAGCCATTGTTTCCCTCCCCGTTGAGCAATACCCTGACCTGGCACCACCGAACGTTCGCATTACCGCCAACTACCCTGGCGCCTCGGCTCAAACGCTGGAAAATACCGTCACTCAGGTTATCGAACAGAATATGACTGGCCTCGATAATCTTATGTACATGTCCTCACAGAGCAGCAGTACCGGTCAGGCTACCGTCACCCTCAGCTTCACGGCAGGTACGGACCCTGACGAGGCCGTCCAGCAGGTGCAAAACCAGCTGCAATCGGCCCTGCGAAAACTGCCCCAGGCGGTACAAACCCAGGGGGTGACGGTGCGTAAAACCGGCGACACCAATATTTTGACCATCGCCTTTGTTTCTACCGATGGCTCGATGGATAAGCAGGATATCGCCGATTACGTCGCCAGTAATATTCAGGACCCGCTCAGCCGTGTGAACGGTGTGGGGGATATCGACGCCTATGGGTCGCAATATTCGATGCGTATCTGGCTCGATCCCGCGAAGCTGAATAGCGTACAGATGACCACCAGCGATGTGACTTCGGCGATAAAATCGCAGAATGCGCAGATTGCGGTTGGTCAGCTAGGGGGCACACCTTCCGTCGACAGGCAGGCGCTGAATGCCAGCATCAACTCCCAGTCATTGCTACAGACCCCTGAACAGTTCCGCGCGATCACCTTGCGAGTGAATCAGGACGGCTCAGAGGTGAAGCTGGGTGATGTGGCCACTATTGAGATGGGCGCTGAAAAATACGATTACCTCAGTCGCTTTAACGGAAAGGCTGCTTCCGGTCTGGGGGTTAAACTGGCCTCTGGCGCAAACGAGATGGAAACGGCAAAGCGGGTTATTAGCCGACTCGATGAGCTGGCAAACTACTTCCCGCACGGCCTGGAGTACAAGGTCGCTTACGAGACCACGTCCTTCGTCAAAGAGTCCATTATTGATGTCGTGAAAACGCTGCTCGAAGCTATCGCGCTGGTCTTCCTGGTGATGTATCTCTTCTTGCAGAATTTCCGCGCCACCCTCATCCCCACTATCGCCGTGCCGGTGGTCCTGTTAGGCACCTTTGCCGTGCTCTACGGCTTTGGCTACAGCATTAACACGCTGACCATGTTTGCGATGGTGCTGGCAATCGGTCTTCTGGTGGACGACGCCATTGTGGTGGTGGAAAACGTCGAACGTATTATGAGCGAAGAAGGCCTGTCACCCAGAGAAGCCACGCGCAAATCGATGGGGCAGATTCAGGGCGCGCTGGTCGGGATTGCGATGGTCCTCTCCGCCGTCTTCATTCCAATGGCCTTCTTCGGCGGGACAACCGGGGCCATTTACCGTCAGTTCTCTATCACCATTGTTGCGGCAATGGTCCTCTCGGTCCTTGTGGCCATGATCCTTACCCCTGCGCTCTGCGCCACCTTGTTAAAACCCCTGCACAAAGGGGAACACCATGGTGAAAAGGGCTTCTTCGGCGCCTTCAACCGCTGGTTTAACCGCAACGCCGATCGCTATGAACGCGGTGTGGCTAAAATTCTTCACCGTAGCCTGCGCTGGATCCTGCTTTATGTGCTGTTGCTGGGGGCGATGGTGGTTCTGTTCCTGCGTTTACCCACCTCCTTCTTACCGCAGGAAGACCGCGGGATGTTCATCACCTCCGTCCAACTGCCGGGGGGCGCAACCCAACAGCAGACGCTCAAAGTGGTGCAAAAGGTGGAGGATTATTTCTTCAAACATGAGAAGGATAATGTGTCATCGGTGTTCGCCACCGTGGGTTCCGGGCCGGGAGGTAACGGTCAGAACGTTGCCCGTATGTTCGTCCGCCTGAAGGACTGGGAAGCGCGTGATCCCACTAACGGCAGTTCATTTGCCATTATTGAACGTGCCACCAAAGCCTTCCGCAATATCAACGAGGCGCGGGTCTTTGCCAACAACCCGGCGGCAATCAGCGGGCTGGGCAGCTCTGCCGGATTTGATATGGAACTGCAGGATCATGCGGGTGCCGGACATGATGCTCTGATGGCGGCCCGCGATAAACTTCTTGCGCTGGCAGACAGCGACAGCACGCTCACGCGGGTGCGGCACAATGGTCTTGATGACAGCCCGCAACTGCAAATCGATATTGACCAGCGCAAAGCTCAGGCGTTAGGTGTGTCGATTGATGACATCAATGACACCCTGCAAACCGCCTGGGGTTCAAGCTATGTGAATGACTTTATGGACCGGGGCCGCGTGAAGAAGGTTTACGTTCAGTCCGCCGCCAAATACCGTATGCTGCCGAGCGACATCAATCTCTGGTACGTGCGCAACAGCAACGGTGGCATGGTGCCTTTCTCCGCCTTTGCCTCCTCGCACTGGGAAACCGGTTCACCTCGTCTTGAACGTTATAACGGCTATGCCGCACTCGAAATTGTGGGAGAGGCGGCACCAGGTATCAGTACCGGGACGGCCATGGATACCATGGAAAAGCTGGTGCATCAGATCCCCGGCGGTTTTGGGCTGGAGTGGACCGCAATGTCCTACCAGGAGCGACTGTCCGGTTCGCAGGCACCCGCGCTGTATGCCATTTCGCTGCTGGTGGTGTTCCTCTGTCTGGCTGCACTGTATGAGAGCTGGTCAGTACCCTTCTCGGTGATGCTGGTGGTGCCGCTGGGGGTCATAGGCGCACTGTTAGCCACCTGGATGCGTGGTCTGGAAAACGACGTCTATTTCCAGGTTGGCTTACTCACCGTTATAGGGCTATCAGCGAAAAACGCGATTCTTATCGTGGAGTTTGCGAACGAAATGAATGCGAAGGGCCATGATTTGCTGTCGGCCACGCTTCACGCCTGTCGCCAGCGTCTGCGCCCGATTTTGATGACCTCGCTGGCCTTTGTTTTCGGCGTGCTGCCAATGGTGACCAGCTCCGGGGCCGGGTCGGGTAGCCAACACGCGGTGGGCACCGGGGTGATGGGGGGGATGATCTCTGCCACTGTGCTGGCCATATTCTTTGTCCCGCTCTTCTTTGTGCTGGTCAGACGGCGCTTCCCGCTTAAAGAACCGCAGAAGTAACAGACATTAAAAAAGGCGACCTGCATTGCGGGTCGCCTTTTTACTGCGTGATGATATTCACACTTTTATCGTTTTAAGCACTCACTGCTTTATGATTCTTCTGGACGTTATTTACGAAGCATGCCTTCGATAAAATCTTTCCAGTTCCCCAGTTCATGTTCAATCATAACTACCTCTCTTATTATTGTGCGTATTCTACGAGAACCCGACATTGCTGTGAAGATATTTTCGCCAATTACTTTGATTGGCGTCTCGTCATATCCGCGTCGATGAAATAATTATGCAGCAGCGTTGAAATATTTAATGTGATGAGCAGCAACATTTTGAAACACCATCTGTAAGCCCTATGAATACAAGGCTGGCGTTGTTTAGCGGGCAGAGGGAAAGTGACGTCATGGTGAAAGATAATGCGTTATTTTACCATTTGGTAAAATAATTGTTTATTAATCCGGCAATATTAAACGCCATCAGGCCGCTATTCCTGTAATTGTTTTCCCGTCAGACTCGCACGCTAGTACATATTTCTGATAGCAGAATTCCTCATTGTTTCTTAATAAGTGAAGATATCATTACCCTGCAAATGATATTATGCGGCATTACTTTTTTTTACGATTATTCTAATATTCTGGGCAATTAACCGAAATTAAGACAAAAGGATTCACCATGCATAGGCTTTACGGCATCAAAAACTGCGATACGATCAAAAAGGCACGGCGCTGGCTTGATGACCATCAGGTCGAATACCGTTTTCACGACTACCGCGTCGATGGACTTGATGCAGAATTATTGCATACATTTATCGATGCACTGGGCTGGGAAGCGTTGCTCAATACCCGTGGAACCACCTGGCGTAAGCTGGATGAATCAGTACGCTCTGGCATCAATAATGCGCAATCTGCCGCCAGTCTGATGCTAGAAATGCCGGCAATCATCAAACGCCCATTGCTCTGCGCGCCCGGTAAGCCTATGCTGCTGGGTTTCAATGAATCCAGTTACGAGAAGTTTATCAACGAGGTGTAGTTTATGTCGTGCCCGGTTATTGAGCTGACGCAGCAGCTTATTCGTCGCCCTTCTCTGAGTCCCGATGACGCAGGATGCCAGGCGTTAATGATTGAACGCCTGAAAGCTATCGGTTTTACCATTGAACCGATGAACTTTGGCGACACGCAAAACTTCTGGGCATGGCGCGGTCAGGGCGAGACCCTGGCCTTTGCGGGCCACACTGATGTTGTGCCTGCGGGTGACGCCGATCGCTGGATCAATCCCCCTTTTGAACCCACGATTCGCGACGGCATGTTATTTGGCCGTGGCGCAGCGGATATGAAAGGCTCGCTGGCCGCGATGGTCGTGGCCGCAGAGCGCTTTGTTGCCGCCCACCCTAACCATAAAGGCCGTCTTGCGTTTCTGATTACCTCTGATGAAGAAGCCAGCGCAGCCAATGGCACGGTAAAAGTGGTCGACGCGCTGATGGCACGTAACGAGCGCCTCGATTACTGCCTGGTGGGCGAGCCGTCGAGCACCGAAGTGGTGGGTGACGTGGTGAAAAATGGTCGTCGTGGTTCACTGACCTGTAACCTGACCATTCATGGCGTACAGGGCCATGTTGCCTACCCACATCTCGCGGATAACCCGGTTCACCGCGCCGCGCCTATGCTTAATGAGCTGGTGGCTATCGAGTGGGACAAGGGGAACGAATATTTCCCGCCAACCAGCATGCAAATTGCCAATATACAAGCGGGAACCGGCAGCAATAACGTGATTCCCGGCGATCTCTATGTGCAGTTCAATTTCCGCTTCAGTACCGAGCTGACGGACGAGATGATCAAAGCGCGCGTGGCGGCACTGATGGAAAAACACCAGTTACGCTACACCATCGACTGGTGGCTTTCAGGTCAGCCCTTCCTCACCGGGCGCGGCAAGCTGGTGGATGCAGTGGTCAAGTCCATTGCGCACTATAATGAGATCAAGCCGCAGTTGCTCACCACCGGTGGCACCTCTGATGGGCGCTTTATTGCCCGTATGGGCGCACAGGTGGTGGAACTGGGTCCGGTTAATGCCACCATTCATAAAATCAATGAATGTGTGAATGCCGCCGACCTGCAACTGCTGGCCCGGATGTATCAACGCATTATGGAAAACATCATCGCCTGACGGGGAGGAAGCATGGACTGGCTATCGAAGTATTGGTGGATTTTAGTATTGGTCTTTTTAGTGGGCGTCGTGCTGAACGTGATTAAAGACCTCAAGCGCGTCGATCATAAAAAATTTCTCGCCAACAAGCCCGATCTTCCACCACATCGTGACTTTAACGACAAGTGGGATGATGAAGACGACTGGCCGAAGAAAGATCAGAAGAAATAATCGTGCACCTTTGTTGACCCGGTGAGCTTAGCGCCACCGGGCTAACAGATTTAGAGCATTTCAATAATATCGTCGTCGTTGGGTCTGCTCCCACTCAGCGCTTCATCAAAGTAGTGCTTAGGGACCGTAAAACGCAGATGATCGAGCGCCAGCTGCATGCTGCGATCGTCAATCGCGTGGCCTAAATCCTCTACGATGTCCAGCGTCACGTCCCCCCCGGCTTGTAACAACGCGTCCTGCGCCGCCACCGCGTGAGCCAGATCGATAACACTGTCCTCGCCACCGTGAATCAGATGAATCGTGGTCGCTGATGAGACTTTTGTCGGCAGGCTGGCATAACGCCCGTTGAAGGCTATAACCCTGGATGCGAGCTCAGGCTGTGCCTTCAGGCTCTCCAGCGACATAATCGATCCCTGAGAGAATCCCACCAGTGCGGTGGCCAGCGGCCCCACACCGCTCTGCTGCTGCCAGTAACGTACGGTGTCGATGAACACCGGCATGATAGCGTCAATGCGCGCCTGGCGATTCTCTTCCGTCACGCCCTGCACGGAAAACCACTGCCGCCCATTCGGCCCGCAAGGCTCAACGCCCCCGACGCTGACAATTAACGCCTCCGGAAACAATGGCGCAAACCAGCTGGCAATATTGCCCATATTCACCGGGTTATCGCCCACGCCATGAAAGAACAGCAGGAGTTGTTTCGCGGCGTTGTCCGGTTTTTGCACAATAAAATGGTCATGTTTCATGGCGGTCTCCTTCATTTGTTGAGAGCAGTGTACGCCGGGGAAGAATAATGACCATGACATTTAACTGAATGAGTTAGTTAAAAAAATTGCAGCTGTTGCACCCATTTCTTCAGCCGATCTGCGCGATCGTTATCAAGATAAGCGAGCGCTGAGGCCGTTTCCTGACGCAACATCAGCAGCACCGCTTTACGCCCGGACAGGCCAAACTGAACGGAAATGTCATGGTCATTGCGCCGTTCGTTAAGTTTTGTGCGAATCCCAGGAAGGGGCAAATCAATGTGTAACAGCAAGCGGCCCAGCGCACCGACGGCGGCTGAAAGAGGACGATGCGCGAACGCAAACCCGCTAAGTTCGAGCCAGTCTTCATCATTCAACAAACTATCCGGCGCAGCCGGCAGTGGCAGGGGCTGCGTTTGCCACGCCTCAAGCCAGGGAAGATCACGCGCCAGCCGGCGTTGTTCGTGGGCCACCAGCCCCTGCCCGGCGTCGGTTAACGGCAGTAATGCCATTGCGGTAAAACACCCGCTGCTGGCCTCACGATGGCTTCCCAGCCGCACCAGTTGAAAACCACACTGCTGCCAGAAGCGCCACAGCTCTGGGGTATAGCCAAAACTGACGGAGAGATAATCATACCCATCGCTGTGTGTGTAAGCATGGTGTATCAGAGCCTGCCCCAGCCCTTCACGCTGACGGTAAGGATGAACGGCAATGCGGCTTACGCGCAGGCCACGCAACACCGCCGCATCCGGGCTTCCACCGTGCGCCGCCAGTGACTGCGCCACCAGATTACCCCGTGGTCGGCGAAAACCGCCCCATATCGCCAGACTGAGTTCGCGGGATAACCCGCCCTCCTCCACCAGCCACAGGCCTGCCAGAATGTCGGTTGCGGTGGCCGTCAGCCAAAAATGCTGCCCGGAGGCGTCCATCATCCGCCGCAGATCCAGCGGCGAGGTGCGGTAGTGAGCACTGGCAAGCAGGCGGTAGAGTGCTGTGGGAAGAGCCGGGTTATCTCGCCAGTCGTCCTGGGCCACCGACTGAATATGCCCCTCACCGACTGGCGTTATCGGGGCAAGCTGCTCATCGAACAGTAAGACATCGCTGACAAAAGCCTCAAGGGGGCACCCGGCGGCCCAGCGCAGCGGGGTATGTAACTGGCGGTGCATCAGAGGGGAAAACCGGGCGCAGAACTTGAGCATAAACCCCTGACCGGTGCCTTCATAACCCTGTACCGTGGTGGTTAAAAGCACACGGGAAAAGGCGCTGACAAGCCTGTGCAGAAGCGGTCCTGGGATAGCCGCCGCTTCGTCCACAATCAGCCAGTCAGGCAGCGTGGTATCTGGCATCGAAATCTGCTGCAGTAGCGTATCGGGCGCCACAAAGGTGATGTCCCCGGCATAGCGGGCAAGCACATCCGTTGAGGCGCGCGACGGCGCGGTTACAACGGCGTTGCCCTGCAAACGGGCGACATGCATGCCGGCCAAAGCAGACTTTCCTCTTCCACGCGGCGCGGTGACCACCATGACGCCGGGCGGCATTGCGGAAAGCGCATTGAGAATGTCCGCCTGCTCGCGCTCGGGAGCGCCCGTCGCGGCATGCCACGCAGGACGAGAAGTGGTAACGGGCAGGGATACCGGCTTTCCCTGTTGCCAGATAAGTACGTCGTCGTTCTGGCGTAATTTCTGACAAAAATAGTCGCTAAAGCGAGGCGTGGCGACAGGGTCAGGCGTGTCGCACCAACGACAGCTGTCCGCATCAGGGCGCTGTGACCACTCCACTAAGGGCGGGGTGAGCAACACCAGCCAGCTTCCCGGCTTCAGTGTCCCGCTAAGGGCAGCAAAAGCTGCCACATCGAACCCCCGGCGGGCATCCAGCACGCCGTGGGTGAATTCTCGCCCCAGTAGCGTGGTCAATGCCGCAGGCGCACAGTGCAGGCCTTCGGTAGCCTCTCCGACCCATAGCCAGTCGCCGCAAAGTGTTTCGCGCAGACGGTTGGCCTGCAAGCCGCTCCATGCGTCATCACCGGCGATAACCAGCAAGCGGCGGATCCCTTCGCGCGCCATTTGCGCGCTGAGGGTGTTCAGATGTTGCATCCCGCCCTTCCTTGCATCAATTAAAGCGCACGGCCAAAGGTATTGCACTGCGTCGGGTCGCCGCTCTCCATGCCGCGTTTAAACCAGCTATAGCGCTGCGCGGAGGTGCCATGGGTAAAGGAGTCAGGAATCACCTGCCCCTGGCTACGCTGTTGCAGACGGTCGTCGCCAATGGCCTGGGCGGCATTCAGTGCCTCTTCCAGATCGCCGGTCTCCAGCACGCCCTGTTGTTGCATGCTATGGCCCCAGACGCCGGCATAACAGTCGGCCTGCAGTTCCATACGTACGGAGAGCGCGTTGATTTGCGTCTGGCTGGCGCCCTGCTGGAGCTGTCGCACTTTGGCTTCAGTGCCCAGCAGTTTTTGCACGTGATGGCCCACTTCATGGGCAATGACATAACCCTGCGCAAAGTCGCCATCGGCCCCCAGCTTATGCTTCATCTCGTCATAAAATGAGAGATCGATATAGACTTTGCTGTCAGCCGGGCAATAGAACGGCCCCATAATGGATTGACCGGTGCCGCAGCCCGTAGAAATACGGTTACGGTACATCACCAGTTTTGGCTGTTGATATTGGCGTCCCATCTTTTCAAAGAGTTGTCCCCACGTATCTTCCGTAGTGGCAAAAATGACGCTGGTGAATTTTGCCGACTCATCTTCCTGCGGACTGATGGAACGCTGTTGCGACGAATTTTCTACCGGCTGACCGGTGATCACTCCCGTAAGGTCGACGCCGTAATAGCTGGCGACGATGACAATGACCAGCAGAACGATGCCACCCTTGCCGCGCGGCAGGCGAAAACCTGGGCCACGGCTAAAAGATCCGCCGGATTCACTGCGCCGGTCTTCCACATTGTTACTTTCTCGACGCCCTTGCCAGCGCATAAGCACCTCATTTCTTCAGCAAATAAAAGAGATCGTAGGCGGTTGCGGGCAGGATTACCATAAGAATAAGGATGCAGATAACCAGAGGATGGTGACACCCTCTGGTCAATGATGCTTTAAGCAGAATTAGTCGAGCTTGACACCCAGACGGTGAGCAACGGCTTCATAGGCTTCAATCAGGCCACCCAGGCTCTGGCGGAAACGGTCTTTGTCCATCTTGTCGAGCGTCTCTTTGTCCCACAGACGGCTGCCGTCCGGCGAAAATTCGTCGCCCAGCACCACTTCGCCTTTGAACAGACCGAACTCCAGTTTGAAATCGACGAGAATAAGCCCGGCGTCATCAAACAATTTCTTCAGCACATCGTTCGCTTTAAAGGTCAGCTCCTGCATGCGCGCCAGGTTCTCTTTGCTCACCCAGCCAAACGTTTCGCAGTAAGACTCGTTCACCATCGGATCGTGCATGGCGTCGTTCTTCAGGAACAGATCGAACAACGGCGGGTTCAGTTCGATGCCTTCTTCAATGCCCAGACGTTTAACCAGCGAGCCGGCAGCACGGTTACGAACGACGCACTCGACCGGCACCATATCCAGTTTTTTTACCAGACATTCGGTATCAGACAGCAGTGCTTCCATCTGGGTCGGGATACCCGCTTCTGCCAGTTTGCTCATAATGAAATGGTTGAACTTGTTGTTCACCATGCCCTTACGGTCGAACTGCTCAATGCGCGCGCCATCCCCTGCTGACGTATCATTGCGGAATTCGAGCACCAACAGGTCCGGGTTTTCCGTGCTGTATACGGTCTTCGCTTTGCCACGATACAACTCAGCTTGCTTTTGCATCTTTGTCACTCCAGGTGTGATGATTTAACTAAAAAAGCTATTTTACCCCGACGCACACGTTTGCGTCGATGAAATTAAAAAAGGCCGGAGCTATCCGGCCTTTACAGTTACTTGTTGAAAGCGGCCTGGAATGCGGCCACCAGGGCGTCATTCTGCGACTGCGTCAACGTATGCCCTTTCGGATCGATAAACTGGAGGCTGCTGCGGTTATCAAGATCGCCGACCTGCAGTTTATAGTCGCCGGTAGCCAGTCCTGGATCGCGTGCGCCCAGGTCACGCCATGCGCTGTCAGACAGTGACTTGTAGGTCACCGCCATGCTGCCCGTGGAACGCGTGCTGTCGGTCACTTTCATGCCCACTTTTTCAAGGGTTGCCGGCAGACGCTGCCACACCACATTGAATGGACCACGCACCACCAGCATTGGCAGGCCGGTATCGTCCGCTGCGCTCTGCACATCCATCGAGGTAACGCTACGGTTTTCAGCTGCGTTTTGTGCAGCGGTCGCCGTTTTGTCCAGACCTTCGGAGATGGCATTAAGCATCTCAGCGCTGTAGCGCTGGAGAGAAGCAGCATCAGAAACCGGTTTACCCGCTTGTTCCAGGTTTACCAGTTTGACGGTCACCGCCTGCTGATAGCCCTGCGGTTTTACCGAGATTTGATAACGGCCACGGTATTGCTGATCTTCATCGAGGCGATTCCAGTCTACCCAGTCAGTGGATAAGGTCTGGCTGGCATCATCACGTTTAGCGATAGCAAAGTTCTTCGCCTGAATCACGCTGACGACCTGCGGCCACAAATTAGCATTGCGGCCGTTTTCTACCATCAGCGTGGCGGTATCACCCGTAAACTGCGTGCGCGCCCCCGTGACCAGGGCCAACGGCTGCGCCGGTGGGCGAATATCCAGCTCTTTACCTACCGCACCGTTACCTTGCGTGACAGGAATAGTGTAATCGCCATTTTGCACCGGCAGGATCATGCCAGCAGGCGCATGAAGTTCCGCAAGCGGCGCGGCATCCAGATAGGATTCGTCACCGCTAACCTGACGCTTGTAGCGTGAATCAGAACTACAGGCCGCGAGTAACATCACAAGTGAAACACCCGCTACCTTCGCCAGGCGCGACTTCTGTACTGAGTAAGCCATCAAATCTCCCTAAACTCTACAGCAATCCGGCATGCTTAAGCGCAGAACGAACCACTTCACGACCGTTATCGGTGATCGGTGTCATCGGCAGACGCAGCGTGTCGGTTGCCACAAGCCCCAACTCCATACAAGCCCATTTCACTGGGATCGGATTGGGTTCGACAAATAGTTTGTTGTGTAATGGCATCAGACGCTTGTTAATCAGGCGCGCTTCTGCAAAATGCCCTTCTGCCGCCAGTCTGCACATATCGGCCATGTCACGCGCCGCTACGTTTGTGGTGACGGAAATCACACCGTTACCACCAAGCTGCATAAAGTCCATTGCGGTTGCATCGTCGCCGCTGAGCAGGATGAAGTCATCTGAAACCAGCTCTTTGATCTGATGAACGCGACTTAAGTTCCCGGTGGCTTCTTTAATACCGACAATATTTTTGATTTTCGCCAGACGACCCACGGTTTCAGGCAGTAAATCACAGCCTGTGCGCGACGGCACATTATACAGAATTTGTGGCAGGTCGGTGTGTTCAGCGATGGCTTTAAAATGCTGGAACAGCCCTTCTTGCGTCGGACGGTTGTAATATGGGGTGACGCTCAGACAGCCTACTACGCCGCTGTCGTTAAAACGTTGGGTCAGACTGATGGCCTCGGCGGTTGCGTTTGCCCCCGTCCCGGCGATAACCGGAATACGCCCGTCTGCCAGTTCAAGCGTCATCAGTACCACTTCGCCGTGTTCTTCATGGCTTAGGGTAGCGGATTCACCCGTCGTTCCTACAGAAACAATCGCCGATGTTCCGTTGGCGACATGGTAATCAATCAGTTTTTTAAGGCTTGGCCGACAGACTTTACCGTTATCATCCATTGGCGTAACAAGCGCGACTATACTTCCCGTGAACATGGGCCATCCTCTGTGCAAACATGAATCTCAATGTTACGTGTGGTCCTGCAAGAAAAGCAAGCGACCTTAGGGGCTTCCAGCGGTTGTATGCCGGTTTTTTTTATGCTTTCCTTATGATTATCTCAGGTTTGACAGGAAGCACCGGTTTGACAGCCTCATCACAACATTTTCTGGTTATCACTGCGCTGGGTGCCGACAGGCCAGGTATCGTTAATACCATTACCCGCCACGTCAGTAGCTGTGGCTGCAATATTGAAGATAGTCGCCTGGCGATGCTGGGAGATGAGTTCACCTTCATCATGCTCCTCTCCGGCTCATGGAATGCCATTACGCTTATTGAATCGACGCTACCGCTTAAAGGCGCAGAACTGGATTTACTGATTGTGATGAAGCGAACCGTCGCCAAACCGCGCCCGGCCCTCCCCGCCACCGTGTGGGTTCAGGTGGATGTCCCGGACTCCCCACATTTAATTGAGCGCTTCACGGCCCTGTTTGATGCGCATCAGATGAACATTGCAGAGCTGGTATCGCGAACCCAACCCAGCTCTCATGAGCATGCAGCACAGTTGTTTATTCAGATTACCGCACACAGTCCCGCGTCACAGGATGCATCAAATATTGAGCAGGCATTTAAAGCCCTATGTACAGAATTGAATGCACAGGGCAGTATTAATGTCGTCAACTATTCACAGCATGATGAACAGGATGGAGTTAAGTAATGAATCCACTGAAAGCCGGTGATATCGCACCGAAATTTAGCTTGCCGGATCAAGACGGAGAACAAGTAAATTTGGCCGACTTCCAGGGACAGCGTGTACTGGTCTATTTCTACCCGAAAGCAATGACCCCAGGCTGTACCGTGCAGGCATGCGGCCTCCGCGATAACATGGACGAGTTAAAAAAAGTCGGTGTCGAAGTCTTAGGCATCAGCACCGATAAGTCGGAAAAATTGTCCCGTTTCGCCGAAAAAGAGCTGCTCAATTTTACGCTGCTGTCCGATGAGGACCACCAGACGTGTGAACAATTTGGCGTGTGGGGTGAAAAAACCTTTATGGGGAAAACCTATGACGGGATTCATCGCACCAGCTTCCTGATTGATGCAGACGGTAAAATCGAACATGTCTTTGATGATTTCAAAACCAGCAATCACCATGACATTGTGCTGAACTGGCTTAAAGAAAACGCCTGACTAACGCATAAATCACTGCAGGGCGACCCGTCATGGGTCGTCTTTTTTGCCCTCGCTCCGCCCCAATTTTGTGATCAATATCACATTCATTGTGTCAGCTCGACACAAGTGCCGACCCTGACTTTACGCCCCCTTCCCTGACCATCAATTTTGTTCACCCCAGACGCCCGCATCCTGATATCCATTTGAATTTCATCATTTTTTAAGATTGGCACACCTTATGCTTAAGGAGGCTCAACGTTTTTTGCTTTCTTCTCAAGGAGCCGACATGAACCGCTTTGTGATTGCAGATCCCGAGTGGTGTATAGGGTGCAATACCTGTCTTGCCGCGTGTTCGGATGTACATAAAACGCAGGGGCTACAACATCACCCACGTTTAACTCTGGTAAAAACCGACAGCAAAACCGCACCGGTAATGTGTCGGCATTGCGATGATGCGCCCTGCCAGCAGGTGTGCCCGGTTAATGCAATCACCTTTCAGGATGCGTCCGTTTACCTCAACGAAACGTTATGTATCGGCTGCAAACTCTGCGGCCTGGTTTGTCCGTTCGGGGCCATTACGCCGTCGGGTAGCCGCCCGCTGGATGCGCCTTCCCGCTACGCGCATTTCGTTCCCGACGCAGAGCTCAGAGACGTCCCCGACAGCCCGCATACCGTTCATCCTTTTCTTCGCTGGAACGCTGGCGTACAGACCGTCGCCGCCAAATGTGACCTGTGCCATTTCCTGCCGGAGGGGCCCGCTTGCATCAGATCCTGCCCGACCCATGCGTTACATCTGGTCGCCGAGGATTTGCTCGCTAAACAGCTGAAAGCCCGCAGGCTACAGGCCGCACTGAGCAGCACGGATATGGCCTTCGTCTCCCCTTCACTTTCGCCGGAGCAACGCTAATGGATGCCCTGCAACTATTGATGTGGTCAATATTGTTATACGTAGCCGGTGGCATCCTTTCGCTGCTGCTGGCCCGTCAGGAAGAGATAGCAATTAAAATAGCGGGCTTCTCAGCCATGGCAGGCGGGTTACTCGGCCTTGCCAGTGCGCTCACCGCGCTTTCCGTCGGTGAAACGCTCACCTGGCAGGCCGTTGGCCCCTTCGCTTTTGCCCATTTCATCGTGCGGCTGGACAGCCTCGCCGCCTTTATGGTGCTGGTGATTTCGCTGCTGGTGGCGGTTTGCGGCCTCTACTCGCTCTCCTATGTGCGTGAATACATCGGCAAAGGCGCGGGCTCGATGGGGTTCTTTATGAATCTGTTTATCGCCTCGATGGTCGGCCTGGTGGTGATGGACAATGCCTTCTGGTTCATCGTGCTGTTCGAGATGATGTCGCTGGCTTCCTGGTTTCTGGTGATTACCGATCAGGATGACGAATCCATCCACGCGGGCCTGCTTTACTTCTTTATTGCTCATGCCGGTTCGGTACTGATCATGGTGGCCTTCTTCCTGATGTGGCGGCAGAGCGGCAGCCTGGATTTTGCCAGCTTCCGCACGCTATCGTTATCGCCCGGCACCGCCTCCGCGGTGTTCCTGCTGGCATTCTTTGGCTTTGGGGCAAAAGCGGGGATGCTGCCGCTGCACAGCTGGCTGCCGCGCGCGCACCCGGCCGCGCCGTCACACGCCTCGGCACTGATGTCCGGCGTGATGGTCAAAATCGGTATTTTTGGCATCATCAAAGTGGGCATCGACCTGCTTGGTCACAGTGGCATTCCTTTATGGTGGGGCGTGGTGGTGCTGGCCTTCGGTGCGGTCTCCTCCGTGCTGGGAGTACTCTACGCACTGGCGGAGCACGATATTAAGCGTCTGCTGGCCTGGCACACGGTGGAAAACATCGGCATCATTTTGATGGGGGTAGGCACCGGCATGGCGGGCATTGCGCTCAACCATCCGGTGATTGCCGCCATCGGTCTGCTCGGTGCGCTCTTTCATCTGCTCAACCATGCGCTGTTCAAAGGACTGCTGTTCCTCGGGGCCGGGGCGATTATTTTCCGTCTGCATACCCGCGACATGGAAAAAATGGGGGCACTGGCAAAACGGATGCCGTGGACCGCAGGGGCATTTCTTATTGGCTGTCTGGCGATTTCCGCCATGCCGCCGCTCAATGGTTTTATCAGCGAATGGTACACCTACCAGTCACTCTTCTCCCTGACCCGCGTGGACGCCATGATCCCGCGCCTGGCGGGGCCAGTCGCCATCGTGATGCTCGCCATTACCGGGGCTTTAGCCGCGATGTGCTTCGTCAAAGTGTATGGCGTGAGCTTCTGCGGCAACGCCCGGAGTGAAAAAGCAGAGCAGGCGCGCGAAGTACCCTGGCCGATGGTCATTGCCATGTGTCTGCTGGCGCTGTTTTGCGTGCTGGCGGGCGTGGGGGCAAGCGTGGTGGCACCTCATCTGCTGCTCATCGCGCAATCGCTCACCACGGCGGAAACCCTTTCTGTCGCCGAGGGCGCGACGCTGATACCGGGCGACGCACAACAGGCGGTGTTGATGCCGTCAGCCATCTTCCTGCTGCTGCTTGCCCTGCCGCTTTTGCCGGGTCTTTTCTGGTATGTCAATCGCCAGACCCGCGGCCAGTTCCGGCGTACGGGTGACGCCTGGGCCTGCGGGTACGCATGGGAAAAAGGGATGGCGCCGTCAGCGGGCAGCTTTACCCAGCCGCTGCGCGTGATGTTCGGTCCGCTTTACCGCATGCGTAAGCAGCTCGATCCCGCCGTGCCGCTCAATCGCAGCCTGAGTGGCATCACCGTTGCCGCCACGCGAACCGAACCCTTCTGGGACGACAACATCATTCAGCCCCTGGTCGGGATGACCAAACGCATTGCCCGCACGGTGCAGTATCTGCAGAGCGGCGATTTCCGTCTTTATTGCCTGTATGTGATTGCCGCCCTGGTGATCCTGCTGCTGACTATTGCCGTCTGAGGAGGGAGAGAATATGTCACAACCAACCCCTGACTGGTCGCTGGCGGTGTTTGCCCTCTTCCAGGCAGCACTCTTGCTGGTGCTCGCGCCCCTGTTTACGGGTATTTCCCGCCAGATCCGCGCGCGGATGCACTCGCGACGCGGGCCAGGAATATTGCAGGACTACCGCGATTTGCAAAAACTACTCAAGCGTCAGGAAGTCGCCCCCGCCTCTTCCGGCATGATGTTCCGCATCATGCCCTGGGTACTGCTCAGCAGCATGCTGGTGGTCGCCATGACCTTGCCGCTATTGACTCGCGCCTCCCCGTTTGCCGGGGCGGGTGACCTTATCACCCTGATTTACCTTTTCGCGCTGTTCCGCTTCTTCTTCGCCCTGTCCGGGCTGGACACCGGTAGCCCTTTTGCCGGTCTCGGTGCCAGTCGTGAACTGACGCTCGGCATTCTGGTGGAGCCGATGCTGATCCTCTCGCTGCTGGTGCTTGCCCTGTTGGCCGGTTCCACCAACGTGGGAACAATCGGTACCACGCTGGCAGCAGGCTGGATCTCTCCGGTGGCCACGCTGCTGGCCATGCTGGCCTGCGGGTTCGCCTGTTTTATTGAGATGGGCAAAATCCCCTTCGATGTGGCAGAAGCCGAGCAGGAATTACAGGAAGGGCCGCTCACCGAGTACTCCGGCGCAGGCCTGGCGCTGGTGAAATGGGGCATCGGGCTTAAACAGGTCGTGATGGCCTCACTGTTCCTCGCGCTGTTCTTCCCGTTTGGCAATGCCGACACGCTGAGCACGGGAGCGATGGTGCTGGCGCTGGTCGTCACGTTTCTCAAACTGCTGGTGGTGTTTGTGCTGGCGTCAGTGGTGGAAAACTCGCTCGCGCGTGGGCGTTTCCTGTTGACGCACCACCTTACCTGGCTCGGTTTCAGTCTTGCCGCGCTGTCGTATGTCCTTTGGTTAACCGGTCTGTAAGGAGCACGGAATAACTATGGAAACTCTTGCCCTGACGGTCCTGTTGCTGCCCTTCGTCGGCGCGCTGGTCGTCTCACTGGCGCCCCGACAGACTGCGCCCATGCTTGCCACAGCGATGGCCCTGTTGGCAACGATTGCCACGGTTACGCTGGCCGCGGGCTTTCATGCCGCTGGCAGCGTAACCGTCGATATCCCGATGCTGAGCATTGGACAGGTGGCTTTGTTTGGCATGACGGTCGACCGGATAAGCACCCTGATTCTGTTTGTCGTGGTGTTCCTCGGCCTGCTGGTTGCCCTTTACTCCACGGGCTATTTAACCCGGGGCAACCGCGAGCATCCGCATGACGGCAGCAACCGCTACTACGCCTTTCTGCTGATTTTTATCGGCGCGATGTCCGGTCTGGTGCTCTCATCCACGCTACTGGGTCAGTTGTTGTTCTTCGAAATTACCGGCGGCTGCTCCTGGGCCTTGATCAGCTACTACCAGTCTGAGAAATCCCAGCGTTCGGCGATGAAGGCGTTACTCATTACCCACGTCGGTTCCCTGGGGCTTTATCTGGCCGCTGCCACGCTCTTTCTGCAAACCGGTACGTTTGCGCTGAGCGCCCTCGGCCAGTTAAACGGAAGTGCTGCCTTGATTGTTTATGGCGGGATCCTGTTTGCTGCCTGGGGTAAATCGGCGCAGCTACCGTTACAGGCCTGGCTGCCGGATGCGATGGAAGCGCCAACGCCGGTCAGTGCGTACTTACACGCCGCCTCGATGGTGAAGGTGGGCGTCTACATCTTTGCCCGCGCCATTTCAGAAGGCGGGGAGATCCCGCACATTATCGGCTGGGTGGGCGTCACCATGGCGACGATTACCCTGGTGTACGGCTTCTTAATGTACCTGCCGCAAAAAGATATGAAGCGGCTGCTCGCCTGGTCGACCATCTCGCAGCTGGCGTGGATTTTCCTCGCCCTCTCGCTCTCCATTTTCGGTTCAAAAATGGCGTTCACTGCGGGGATTGTTTACATCTTCAACCACGCCTTCGCTAAAAGCTTGTTCTTCCTGGTGGCGGGCGCGCTCAGCTACAGCTGCGGCACCCGTATGCTGCCACGGCTGCGCGGAGTGATGCGCACCCTGCCATTGGCAGGTATCGGTTTTTGTGTCGCTGCACTGGCCATTACCGGCGTACCGCCGTTCAGCGGCTTTTTCAGCAAGTTTCCGCTGTTCGCCGCCGGGTTTGCCCTCTCTGACCAGTACCCCATTTTACTCGCGGTGATGATTCTGGCGCTGGTGGAGTCGGTCGCCAGCTTCGGCTGGTTCATTTACTGGTTTGGACGGGTGGTGCCGGGAGAACCGAGTGATGAGGTGGCTCAGGCAGCCCCACTGCCATGGTCGATGCGAGTGGTGCTGGTAATTCTGGTGGTGATGTCGCTCGCCTCGAGCGTGATTGCCGCAGCGTGGATGGGATAAGGGAGTCGAACATGACGGGAACACTGATCGTTAACAATCTGGCGGGGCTGATGATGTTCACCTCGCTGCTGGTGACCTGCGCCAGACGCTACACCGTCTCCTGCTGGTTGTACGCGCTGCAATCGCTGGTACTGGTGTCGATATTTTTTACGTTGTCAGAACTGCTGGACGCAGAGCAATTGCGCATGTGGTCCATTAGCGCTTTCTTCACCAAGGTGCTGATGGTGCCGCTCATCATGGGCTACGCCTTTCGCAAAATGGCACCGGCCGGTCAGGGAGAACGCCTGTTTGGCCCCGCTGCGCTGGTGCTGATGGCCGCCGGGATCGTGCTGCTGTGCTGGTTTGTGGTGCGCCCGGTGCAACTGCCGATGGTGGCCCAGCTCAAACCTGCGCTCGCCGTGGCGCTCGGCCACTTCCTGCTCGGCCTGCTGTGCATCATCAGCCAGCGCAATATTTTGCGTCAGGTGTTTGGGTATTGCCTGATGGAAAACGGCTCGCATCTGGTGCTGGCGCTGCTGGCCTGGCGAGCGCCGGAACTGGTGGAGATCGGCATCGCCACCGATGCCATTTTCGCGGTGATTGTGATGACGCTGCTGGCGAGAAAGATCTGGCGCACCCACGGCACGCTGGACGTTAACAACCTCACGGCGCTGAAAGGATAACAACATGAGCCATGCATTGATGTTCACCGTGCTGCTGCTGACGCCGCTGGTGATTTCCGTTCTCTGCTTTGCCTGCCGCCTGCGGGGCGACGCCGCGCGGGGAGTGGTCACCGCCATACACACCGTCGGTATCGCGGTGCTAATGATTGTCGCACTGTGGACGGTGGCAGAAGCGGTCAAAGAGGGCGAAATTTTTGGCGCGCATCGCTGGCTGCATATCGACAGCCTCAGCGGTCTGTTTCTCTCCCTGCTCGGCATCATCGGTTTTCTTACCGGGCTCTACTCGATTGGCTACATGCGCCATGAAGTGGACCACGGCGAAATCACCGTCGGCACGCTGTGCAACTACTACGGCTTTTTCCACCTTTTTCTGTTCACCATGCTGTTGGTCGTCACGAGTAACAACCTGATTGTGATGTGGGCGGCCATCGAAGCCACGACCCTGAGTTCAGCGTTTCTGGTCGGCATTTATGGCCAACGCTCGTCGCTGGAAGCGGCGTGGAAATACATTATTATCTGCACCGTCGGCGTCGCGTTTGGGCTGTTTGGTACCGTGCTGGTGTATGCTAATGCCGCCAGTTTTATGGCTGAACCGGACCACGCCATCTTCTGGACAGAGGTACTTAAAGAGAGCAGCAAACTTGACCCGACGCTGATGGTGCTGGCGTTTGTCTTCGTGCTGATTGGCTTTGGCACCAAAACCGGGCTGTTTCCGATGCACGCCTGGCTACCGGATGCCCACAGTGAAGCGCCGAGTCCGGTAAGCGCCCTGCTCTCGGCGGTTCTGCTGAACTGCGCCCTGCTGGTACTGATTCGCTACTACATCATCATTTGCCATGCCATCGGCAACAGCTTCCCCAATATGCTGCTGATGATCTTTGGCTTGCTCTCCGTGGCCGTGGCCGCATTTTTTATTCTCGTCCAGCAGGACATGAAACGTCTTCTGGCTTACTCCAGCGTGGAAAACATGGGGCTGGTGGCGGTAGCGCTCGGTATCGGCGGCCCGCTGGGGATTCTCGCCGCGCTGCTGCACACCCTCAACCATAGCCTCGCCAAAACGCTGCTGTTCTGTGGCTCTGGCAACGTGCTGTTGAAATACGGCACCCGCAACCTGGATGTGGTCTGCGGCATGCTGAGAGTGATGCCCTTTACCGCCGTGCTGCTCGGCGGCGGCGCGCTGGCGCTGGGCGGTATGCCGCCATTCAACATCTTCTTAAGCGAGTTTATGACGGTTACCGCAGGCCTGGCCGCGGATCATTTGCTCCTGACCATCGTGCTGCTGCTGTTGCTGACTATCGTACTCGGTGGGCTGGTGCGTATGGTTGCCAAAGCCTTGTTTGCAGCCCCTCCGCAGGAGGTGGCCACCGGTGAACTTGGCTGGCTGACCACCCTGCCAATGGTGATATTGCTGGCCATGATGCTGGTGATGGGCACCCACATTCCACAACCGGTCAGCAAGATGCTGGCAAATGCGTCCACCATTGTGATGTCCGGTAATGATGAACAATCCACCCAATTTAGCTGGCTATGGGCGTCCTTCGACACCACCGCCGCCACGGCTACACCCGCGCGGGTTCAGGGAGAGTTAAAGTGAGTTATTTAGAACGTGTCAATCTCGATGCCCCTCGTGGCCTGGCCTGTCTTGCGGCGTTAAACGCGCAATTTCCCGGCGCGATCCTTGAAGAAGAGCGACAAACCTTTGAGCAAACCACCATCACGGTGAAGCTCAATCTGCTGCCGGACATCGTGCACTATCTCTACTATCAACACGATGGCTGGCTGCCGGTACTTTTTGGTAACGATGAACGCACCCTTAACGGCCATTACGCGGTCTATTATGCGCTCTCAATCGAAGGGGCTGAAAAGTGCTGGATTGTGGTGAAAGCGCTGGTGGATGCCACCACCCGTGAGTTTCCCTCGGTCACCCCGAAGGTGCCGGCTGCCGTCTGGGGCGAGCGTGAAATCCGCGATATGTACGGGCTTATCCCGGTGGGTTTACCTGATCAACGTCGCCTGGTGTTGCCCGACGACTGGCCTGACGACCTTCACCCGCTGCGCAAAGACACCATGGATTACCGCCTGCGCCCTGAGCCAACAAACGAGACCGAAAACTACTCGTTTATCAACGAAGGCGGCAGTTCTGCCCGGATCGTGCCGATTGGCCCGTTGCACATCACCTCTGATGAACCCGGTCACTTCCGCCTGTTTGTCGACGGCGAACGCATTGTCGATGCCGATTATCGCCTGTTCTACGTGCACCGTGGCATGGAGAAACTGGCGGAAACCCGCATGGGCTACAACGAAGTCACCTTCCTCTCAGACCGCGTCTGCGGCATTTGCGGTTTCGCCCACAGCGTGGCTTACACCACCTCTGTTGAAAACGCGCTGGGCATTGTGGTGCCGCAGCGCGCCCATACCATCCGTTCGGTGTTGCTGGAAGTCGAGCGCCTGCACAGCCATCTGCTGAACATCGGGCTCTCCAGCCACTTCGTCGGTTTCGATACGGGCTTTATGCAATTTTTCCGCATTCGTGAAAAATCGATGACCATGGCGGAACTGCTCACCGGTTCACGTAAGACCTATGGCCTGAATCTGATTGGCGGCATTCGTCGCGACGTGCTCAAAGAGCAGCGCGTGAAGACGATCCAGCTCGTCAGAGAGATGCGGGCCGAGGTCACGCAACTGGTGGATATGCTGCTCTCCACGCCAAACATCGCCCAGCGCACGCAAGGTGTCGGCGTGCTGGACAGGCAGGTTGCCCGCGATTACAGCCCGGTTGGCCCGCTGATTCGTGGCAGCGGCTTTAATCGCGATATGCGCTTTGATCACCCTTACGCCGACTACGCTAATCTGCCCAAAACGCTGTTTAGCTGGCCGGACGGCGATGTTTTCTCCCGCGTGATGGTGCGGGTGAAAGAGGTCTTCGACTCGCTGTCGATGATCGAATACGCCCTCGATAATCTGCCCAATACCCCGCTATTAACCGAAGGTTTTACCTACCAACCGCACAAATTTGCCCTCGGTTACGTGGAAGCGCCGCGCGGGGAAGATGTGCACTGGAGCATGCTGGGCGACAACCAGAAGCTGTTCCGCTGGCGCTGCCGCGCCGCCACCTACGCCAACTGGCCGGTGCTGCGCTATATGCTGCGCGGTAACACCGTCTCGGATGCACCGCTTATCATCGGCAGCCTTGACCCGTGCTACTCCTGCACCGACCGCGTCACCCTGGTGGACGTGCGTAAACGCAAATCCACCACCGTGCCGTACAAAGAGATTGAACGCTACGGTATTGAACGTCGCAACTCGCCGCTGAAATAAGGAAGATACGATGCTGAAATTGTTGAAGACCATCCTCAGGGCGGGCGATGTCACGGTGAAATACCCGTTTGCACCGCTGGAGGTGTGCCCCGGTTTTCGCGGCAGACCAGAGCTTAATGCACAACAGTGTATCGCCTGCGGTGCCTGCACCACCGCCTGCCCGGCCAATGCCCTGACCATGGAGACCCTGCCTGCGGATAATGCCCGCGTCTGGCAGCTTTTTATTGGCCGCTGCATCTACTGCGGCCGCTGTGAAGAGGTCTGCCCGACTCATGCCATTCGCCTGACTGAAGATTTTGAACTGGCAGTCACCCGTAAAGCCGATCTCTACGCGCGCGCCACCTTCCGCTTGCAGCACTGCGCTGAATGCCACCAGCCCTTTGCGCCCGAGAAGTCGGTCGCCCTCGCCGTTGAGCTGCTGGCGCTAAACCAGGCAAAACCGGAACTGATTGCGACGCTGCGCGCGCAGGCGGAGGTGTGCCCGGCCTGTAAACGCCGTGCCGCACTTGAACATCGCGGTAGCACCAACGTGCACTATTACCTTAAGGAGCCAGCATGAGCGAGGATTCCCGCACGCTAACGCAGCACGTCAGCCAGCCGATTTCGCTGGATGACCAGGCGCAGCAAATGAAGCAGGTGCTGCTGCGTGATATCAAACGTTCAGCCTACGTCTACCGCGTGGACTGCGGCGGCTGTAACGGCTGCGAAATCGAAATCTTCTCTGCCATTACGCCGCTGTTCGACGCTGAACGTTTTGGTATTAAGGTTGTGGCCTCCCCGCGCCACGCCGACATTCTGCTGTTTACCGGTGCGGTAACGCGCGCGATGCGTATGCCTGCTCTACGCGCCTGGCATGCGGCGCCTGACCATAAAATCGCGATTTCCTACGGGGCCTGCGGCGTCGGCGGCGGTATTTTTCACGATCTGTACTGCGTTTGGGGCGGCAGCGATACCATCGTACCCATTGATGTGTGGATTCCCGGCTGTCCTCCCACGCCTGCCGCCACTATTCATGGGTTCGCGGTGGCGTTAGGACTGCTGGAGCAAAAACTGCACGCGATCGATTATCAGCAGGCAGACCATGAAATTGCCACGGTACGCTGGCCGACGGTGCCGCTGGCCCTGCGCGTACACATTGAACGTCTGGCCCGTCAACTGGCCGGCTACCGCCAGGGGCGGGAAATTACCGACCGCTTCTTCGCGTTATTGACCGAAGGCGAGCCGGAGCAGCGGATTCCGCGACTGCACAACTGGCTGCAACAGGCCGCAGACCCACGCCTGACGTCGATTGTGCAACAACTGATGGTTGAAATGGAGCGTCAGCATGGCGGAGTATGACGGTAAAGTGATGTTCTGGACGTTGCGACAAAAATTTGTTGATGACAGCGTCAACGTTGAAGAAAAAAGTCGCCAGGTGATGTATTACTCGCTGGCGATCGGTCACCACGTGGGGGTGATCGACTGCCTCAACGTGGTACTGGAGTGCCCTCTTAGCCAGTATGAAGCCTGGCTGGGTCTCCTGGAGGGTGAGGCTCAGCGTAAAATGCGTGGGTTGCTGACCTTTGGGGAAATTGTGATTGACGCCAGCCACGTCAATACACTGGCCCCCGCCTTTGCGCATCTGGCCGCGCATGCAGAAGCCCCCTGGCGCGGCTGGAGTGAACAAATGCTCCAGCATTTACAAGATATCGCGCAGGAACCCGCGATTTATCTGATGGTCCGTTTAGTGCGCTAATCCATAGGTATCATCAATCTCTTATCAATTAGTATGACAATTAATGTATACGTGAAGCGGGTAACACTACAAAAAACAGGGTTATAGTAGGATAATAGATGGCCCGCTTGCGTACCGATGAGCAAAAATCACGCTAACACAACGGTAAAGGAGGTCGCTACATGCTGGCCCTTACTCGCTTTTGTCTGCTTTTGTGCGCCATTGATTCTGGAAGGATGCAGTACCCATGATTTTACAGCACTTGCTGGAACATAAAGACAATGCCTCCGTGCTACGGGCGTTCATTCCCCTACCGCCTCCCTTCAGCCCCGTCCAGTTTGTCGAATTACGCCTCGGTGATACCCAGTTTTATCGTTGTTTTGATGATGGCAGCGATGAGTTTTGCGGCCACGAATACGCTGGCGCGATCAGTGACAGCACTGCCCATGTGATTTTGCTTGCCGGTGAGACGCTGGCTGAACTGCGCTTTGTGCGTACCGACGGTGGTACCTTCTGCGACAAAGATAATGCGATGTTTGCGTGGCTTGCCCGACTTGCCACACAGGGGCTGGAAGGCGACATCGCACGAGAGGGTCTGGAAACCAGCCTGACGACGCTCCAACAGGAGCGTGACCATGACCGGGTACTGGTGGCTATCACCAACACCGTGCTCTCGCATCTGGATATTGATGAGCTGGTTATCGACGTATCACGAGAAATACACCGTTTCTTTGGTGTAGATAACGTTAGCCTGGTACTGCGCGATGCCCTACGCTCCCGCCAGCTGATGTGGCACGCTACCGATTTCACCGCGGCGCAACCCGCCAGTCAGCATCATCCTTTACGCAGCGACAGCGCGCTGCTCGCGGGCGCGCTGAACGAAAATCATGCCTCTTTGCTGCAAAAGCAGGATGACCCAGAGCAATGGCAAAACGATCCGTTGCTTCAGGCGTTATCGGCGCAAGGCATGGACGCAGTATTTATCCTGCCGCTGGCCTTTAGCCACCAGTCGACGGGGGTGCTGGTGCTGGCGCATAGCGAAATGACGATATTCACGCCACAAAATTGTCGATTACTTCGCCAGATTGCCGACAGAATTGGCATTGCCGTCGATAATGCTGAGGCCTATCGCAAAGTCACCCATCTGAAAGAGAATCTTAAAAACGAGAACAGCAAACTTAACGAGCAGATTCTTTCTAATCAGAGCTTTGGCGACATCATTTATCAAAGTGACGCCATGCGTGATGTGCTCCAGCAGGTGGATATTGTCGCCCTCAGTGACAGTACGGTTTTGATTCTCGGCGAGACCGGCACCGGGAAAGAAGTGATCGCCCGCGCGATTCATCAACTGAGCCTGCGCAAAGATAAGCCGCTGGTGAAGATTAACTGTGCCGCTATCCCCTCAAGCCTGCTGGAAAGTGAGCTTTTCGGTCACGATAAAGGCGCGTTCACCGGGGCCATCAATACCCATCGGGGGCGCTTTGAGATGGCCGACGGCGGCACGCTGTTCCTCGATGAAATCGGCGATATGCCCATTGAGCTGCAACCCAAATTACTGCGCGTGTTGCAGGAGAGAGAGATTGAACGCATCGGCGGCACTCGTACCATCCCGGTGAACGTGCGGGTCATTGCTGCTACCAACCGTGATTTGAAACAGATGGTGATTGATCGTGAGTTTCGTAACGATCTTTTCTATCGCCTGAACGTCTTCCCACTGATGCTACCGCCGCTGCGCGACAGGCCGGACGATATTCCCCTGCTCGCCCGTTACTTCACCAAAAAATTGTCGCGCCGCCTGAACCGTTCCGTCGACACCATTCCTGCCGAGGCCATGCGCCAGCTCATGCGTTACGAATGGCCGGGGAATGTGCGTGAACTGGAAAACATTATCGAACGTGCGGTATTGCTCTCCCGGGATAACACCCTGAGCCTGCACCTGAACGCCCAGCCCACCAGCATGGTACAGCCGGTGGCGCACGATCCGTTTCCCTTCCCGCTGCCCAAAGTGGCGGAGATGATGCACACCGACCCGCCTGAAAATGATGAAGAAGAGCGTCAGCGCATTATTCAGGTTCTGCGAGAAACCAATGGCATTGTTGCGGGTCCGCGCGGTGCTGCGTCTAAACTCGGTATGAAACGCACGACCCTGCTGTCACGCATGCAGCGCCTGGGTATCGCCGTGCGGGAAGTACTGTAATTCCTTATTTCCCCGGCTGTTAATTGTGAGCCTGGTAACGCTTTAATCATCGATCCATCTCCCTGCCTGGTACGCACTATGCATATGTCTGCGCGAGAGTGAGTTCGCCTTATTCGCGTAGAAATCAGGAGATATTCATGGATACCAGCAATGCGTTTGATCTGCGGCTTCCCGCAGAAATGGCCAAAGTTGCCGAACAGGCAGGTTTATATAAAGTCAGCAAGAAAAAAGAATTGTCCTTCTTTCTCGCCGTGACGGCGGGGGTATTTATTTCGATTGCGTTCGTTTTTTATATCACCGTGACCAGTGGCCCCGCGCCGGCTACTGCCCTGGCAAAACTGGCAGGAGGCGTGTGCTTCTCTCTGGGGCTCATTCTGGTGGTGGTGTGCGGTGCCGATCTCTTTACCTCCACGGTGCTCACCGTGATGGCGAAAGCCAGCGGCCTGATAAGCTGGGGGCAGCTCATCATGAACTGGATCGTGGTCTATCTGGGTAACCTTGTCGGTGCACTGTTCTTTGTCGCGTTAATTTGGTTCGCCGGGCAATATATGAACGGCAACGGCCTGTGGGGCCTCAACGTATTACAAACCGCCGACCATAAAATGCATCACACGTTTATTGAAGCGGTGTGTCTTGGCACGCTCTGTAATTTAATGGTGTGTCTGGCGGTGTGGATGAGTTATTCCGGCCATACGCTGACGGATAAGATTATGGCGATGCTGCTGCCCATCGGCATGTTTGTCGCCAGCGGCTTTGAACATAGCATCGCTAATATGTTTCTTATTCCATTGGCTATTGTTATTCGCTATTTCGCCCCGGACAGTTTCTGGACGGCGGTGCATTCATCAGCGGAGAGTTTCCCGGCGTTAACCGTTGGCCATTTTATTACCGCCAATCTTATCCCGGTCACCCTCGGCAATATTATTGGCGGCGGCTTACTGGTGGGCGTCACCTACTGGATTATCTATTTACGTAATCAGAATAATGGGCACTGAGGAGAATGGTTTCCCTCTCCCTGAGGGCTGAGGAATCCCCATTGATATTACGTTTTACAGCGATAACGCAGCGCAATGAGAATAAAAAAGTATCAGCGATGACTGGGTCCGGCTGAAAATCGATGAGGCGTTGACGGCTGGCCGGGGCCGCCCGCAGGGAAGCGGGCGGAGGGGATAGCCTACAAGGATGTAGGCTGGACCCGACCCGAAAGTCAGACGACATAAGGCGAATGCACCGCGCCAGCGGCGATTTTCCTGGCCGGGAGCCCGGGTCGCCAGGGTGGTGGCGGTGAACCACCCTGGCACGTTCACGGGTTCTGGCGTGACAGATAAGCAAGGAACATAAGGTGAACGGAATGCCCCTCAGAGCCGCATGTTTCCCCTCACCCTAACCCTCTCCCCGGTGGGGCGAGGGGACCGATAGTGCTCGTATTCTTCTCTGAGACACCCTCAGCCCTGAGGAAACATCAGTGCGGATCATCCACCACCACGCTGTCTGGCCAGGCGTGAATCACTGCCTTGACCAGGGTCGCCAACGGGATGGCGAAAAAGACGCCCCAGAAGCCCCACAGACCACCAAAAATAATCACCGACAGGATAATGACCAGCGGGTGTAAATTCACCGCTTCGGAGAACAGTACCGGCACCAGTAAATTGCCGTCCAGCCCCTGGATAATCAGGTAAACGGCAAAACAGCTCCAGAACTCCGTCCCCGCGCCAAACTGAAAGAGCGCGACGCAGATAACCGGAATGGTGACCACAAACGCGCCGATGTAGGGAATCAGCACCGAGAAGCCCACCAGTACGGCGAGCAGCAGCGAGTAGTTGAGACCAAACAGCAAGAAACCAAACCAGGTGGCGACCCCGACGACAATCATTTCCAGCACTTTGCCGCGTATGTAGTTGGTGATTTGCTGATTCATCTCTTTCCACACCTGGCCCGCCAGCCCACGGTTGCGCGGCAATACGCGACGCACGGCGTTGAGCATCTGATCCTTATCTTTTACCAGGAAGAAGACCATCAGCGGCACCAGCACAAGGTAGACCGCAAGCGTCAGCAGCCCCACCAGCGAGGCGAGAGAGTATTTCACCACCGAATCGCCCATACCGAGCATGCGGGTACGCATGTTCTCCGCCATCGCATCAATAATGCCGGCATCCATCAGCATGGGGTAACGGCGCGGGAGCGTGGCGGCATAATCGGAGAGCTTGTTCAGCATGCCCGGCATGTCGCGGATGAGGTTCATCCCCTGCTGCCAGGCAACCGGCATCACCACAAAGGCCATCACCATCAGGATGCCCACAAACAGAATGAGTACCATCGACGCCGCCCAGCGGCGGGAGAAACCGATTCGCTGCAGACGAACCGTCGGCCATTCCAGCAGGTAAGCGAGTACCAGAGCGACCAGAAGCGGTGCAAGCAGGCCATTGAAAAAGAAGAGGATAATAAAACCTGCCAGCAGTATAACCAGTAACGCAATGGCTTCAGGATCACTAAAGCGACGGCGGTACCACTGCATCAACAATTCGAGCATATGTTCCTTCCGGGGAGACCGGATTGAGCGGTGTGAGTGGGGGAAGTGTATCGAAATGTCACAAAAAAGACTTCGCTTTTTATCGCTTTCGCGTAAACACCGTTACCGGGTAAAAAGATTTTAATCCTCGGATAACGCAGCTAAACTCCCTCTTCCAGGGCACTTGAACCAAGTTTCTCGCCGTTGGTCAAACGGTAACACCCAATATACAGGACTGAGGTTATGTTCAGGCAGTTGAAAAAAACGCTGGTCGCAACCCTTATCGCCGCCGTCACCCTTACTCAGGCAGCGCCCGCTTTTGCGGATTCGGCAGACAGCCTGCCGGATATGGGAACCTCCGCAGGAAGCACCCTGTCCATCGGTCAGGAGATGCAGATGGGCGACTACTATGTGCGCCAGCTGCGCGGTAGTGCGCCGCTGATTAACGATCCCTTGCTGGTGCAGTACATCAATTCACTGGGCATGCGGCTGGTCTCCCATGCCGACTCGGTGAAAACCCCTTTCCATTTTTATCTGGTCAATAATGACGAAATCAACGCCTTCGCCTTTTTTGGCGGCAATGTGGTGCTGCATTCGGCGTTATTCCGCTATGCCGATAGCGAGAGCCAACTGGCATCGGTGATGGCACACGAAATCTCCCACGTTACCCAGCGCCATTTGGCGCGCGCGATGGAAGATCAAAAACGCAGTGCGCCGCTCACTTGGGCGGGCGCGCTGGGCTCAATTCTGTTAGCGATGGCCAGCCCGCAGGCCGGTATGGCAGCATTGACCGGCACGCTGGCAGGCACCCGCCAGGGGATGATCAGCTTCACGCAACAAAACGAGCAGGAAGCCGATCGTATCGGTATCCAGGTGCTGCAGCGCTCCGGCTTCGACCCGCAGGCGATGCCGACTTTCCTCGAAAAACTGCTCGATCAGGCGCGCTACTCTTCACGTCCCCCTGAAATCCTGCTGACCCACCCCCTGCCGGAAAGTCGCCTCTCAGATGCCCGTAACCGCGCCAACCAGATGCGCCCGGTCGTGGTGCAGTCGTCAGAAGATTTTTACCTGGCCAAAGCCAGGGCGCTTGGCATGTACAACTCCGGGCGTAACCAACTTACCAGCGATCTGCTGGATGCCTGGGCGAAAGGCAACGTTCGCGAACAACGCGCAGCGCAATATGGCCGCGCCCTGCAGGCCATGGAAAGCAAAAATAATGCTGATGCAATGCGGGCATTGCAACCGCTGCTCACTGCCGATCCGAACAATGCCTGGTTCCTCGATCTTGCGACCGATATCGATCTTGGGCAGAACAAAAATGCGGATGCCATTAACCGCCTGAAAAATGCAAAAGAGATCAAAACCAACCCGGTACTGCAACTGAACCTCGCCAACGCCTGGTTAACCAGCGGGCAACCGGCGGAAGCGGAAAAGATCCTCAACCGCTTTACCTTCAGCTGGAAGGATGACGTCAACGGTTGGGAATTGCTGGCGCAGACGGAGGCCGCACTGAATCATCGCGATCTCGAACTGGCTGCCCGTGCCGAGGGCCAGGCGCTGGTAGGACGGCTCGATCAGGCCATCAGCCTGCTCAGCAGCGCCAGCACTCAGGTCAAACTCGGCAGCTTACAGCAGGCGCGTTACGACGCCCGTATTGACCAGTTGCGTCAGTTGCAGAAAACCTTCCGCCCGTATGAAAAGATGTAATCAGGAGAAAAAATGACCGACGCAGTAAAGATTTATTACAACCCACGCTGCTCCAAGAGCCGCGAAACGTTAAATCTGCTCAAGGAAAATGGCATTGAGCCTGACGTGGTGCTCTACCTGGAGAACCCTGCGGATGCGGCAACGCTTAAGTCATTGTTGACGATGCTGGGCATGACCAGTGCGCGTGAACTGATGCGCAAAAAAGAGGATCTTTATCAGTCTCTGGCGTTGGGCAACGCTGCACTTTCTGAAGAGGCGTTAATTCAGGCGATGGTTGCTAATCCGAAGCTGATGGAGCGCCCGATTGTGGTCGCTCACGGCAAGGCACGTATTGGTCGTCCGCCGGAACAGGTGCTTGAAATCGTCCGTTAACCGTCGATGCCCGGTGGCGTCTGGCTGACCGGGCTTACAGCTTCAGGATCTCTTTAACGAAGGGAATGGTCAGTTTGCGTTGTGCGGTGATCGAGGCACGATCGAGTTCGTCCAGGGTATCAAACAGTGTGCGCATTTCCCGATCCAGACGCTTAAGCAGAAAACGCCCCACATCCTCCGGTAGTTCAAATCCCCGTAACCGCGCCCGCAGTTGTAAAGCCTGCAGTTTGTCTTCATCTGACAGCGGCTGTAACTTATAAATTTGCCCCCAGTCGAGACGGGAGGCCAGATCCGGCAGCCCCAGCTTAAGCTGGCGCGGTGGACGATCGCCGGTTATAAGCAGGCGCGTTTTACCCGACTCCAGAATGCGATTGTAGAGATTAAAAATCGCCATCTCCCAGAGCTCATCCCCCGCTACACACTCGATGTTATCAATACAGACCAGTGAAAGCTGCTCCATGCCGTCCATGACTTCAGGAACAAACCAGGTGCGCTTATCCAGTGGCACATAGCCCACCGCATCGCCGCGTGAAGAGAGTTCTGCACAGGCTGCATGCAGCAAATGGCTGCGGCCCGCGCCTTCGCGCGACCAAAAATAGATGTATCCGCTATGATCCTGGCGCAGGACATTTTGCAACGCCGCCAGTAAAGAAGGATTGTCGCCCGGCCAGAAACTCGCGAAAGTTTCATCGTCAGGGAGATAGAGTGGCAGGGAAAGCTGTGCCGGTGTGTTCAGACGTACCTCAACAGGGCTTAAATAAAACGCAGCGAGTTTACCATAAAACTGCGCTGCGTTTGAACCGGGCAAATGACCCGGTTTAAGGATGACGTTTAGTGGGGTTTCGCGTCGTTGTCATCGGCATCCAGTACCACCTCTTCCGGGCGCAGTACGCTGATTAGCTTGAAGATCAGACTCAGGCCCACGCCAACGATGGTCGCCAGCGCCATGCCTTTCAGCTCAGCGGCGCCAATGTGCACTTTCGCGCCACTCACGCCGATGATCAGAATCACGGAGGTCAGGATCAGATTTTGCGCTTTGCTGTAATCAACTTTGGATTCGATCAGTACGCGGATACCGGAGGCCCCGATGACCCCGTACAGCAGCAGAGAGACGCCGCCCATCACCGGAACCGGGATAATCTGAATCGCTGCCGCCAGTTTGCCCACACAAGAGAGCAGAATCGCAATGATCGCCGCACCGCCGATAACCCAGGTGCTGTAAACACGCGTGATCGCCATTACGCCGATGTTCTCCCCGTAGGTGGTGTTTGGCGTGGAGCCAAAGAAACCGGAGATCATGGTAGAGAAACCATTGGCAAACATCGAACGGTGCAGGCCAGGATCGCGAATCAAATCTTTTTTCACGATGTTCGCTGTCACCACCAGGTGGCCGACGTGTTCGGCGATAACCACCAGGGCCGCAGGTAAGATGGTGAAGATAGCGAACCATTCAAAACGCGGGGTGTAGAAGGTGGGCAATGCAAACCAGTGCGCCTGGGCAATCGGGGTGAAATCGACCACGCCCATGGCGAAGGAGAGTGCATAACCGGCCAGAACACCGATCAGAATCGGGATGATGGCCAGGAAGCCGCGGAACAGGACGGAGCCAAACACCGTCACACCCAGCGTTACCATCGAAATGATCACGGTTTTGGTATCCGCAGACTGACCGTCAGCAGGCAGCAGACCGGCCATACCGGCGGCCACACCGGCCAACTCAAGACCGATGACGGCAACGATTGCGCCCATTGCCGCAGGCGGGAACATCACGTCCAGCCAACCGGTGCCCGCTTTCTTCACGATAAACGCAACAATGCAGAACAGCGCGCCGCACATGATGAAGCCACCCAGCGCCACCTCATAGCCCAGTGGCAAAAGCAGCAGTACCGGGGAAATAAAGGCAAAACTGGAGCCAAGATAAGCAGGAATTTTCCCTTTGCAAATAAAGAGATACAGTAACGTACCCACCCCATTAAACAGCAACACGGTGGCCGGGTTAATGTGAAACAGGATTGGCACCAGCACGGTTGCGCCAAACATCGCGAACAAATGCTGCAAACTAAGCGGGATTGTCTGTAAAAGCGGCGGTCTTTCACTCACCCCGATAGCACGGCGCGTCATAGTGTTTTCCTCTGAATGTGATTCATGTGTTGTTAACGTTCCGCTCATCGTTCATCGCGCAGTTTTTGTGAACTGTGTGAGGAAATCAGGCGGATTCTGTTCTGGTTTACGCCAAAAAAAAGCCGACTTTCAAAGTCGGCTTTCGTTTTTAAAGCATTTACTTGGTACCAAAAATTTTGTCGCCGGCATCGCCGAGGCCAGGGATGATGTATCCGTGTTCGTTCAGGCCCTTATCAATCGACGCGGTGTACAGCTCAACGTCCGGGTGCGCTTTCTCCAGCGCGGCCACGCCTTCCGGTGCGGCAACCAGTACCAGAACTTTGATACTGTGGCAGCCCGCGTTTTTCAGCAGGTCGATGGTAGCAATCATAGAACCACCGGTCGCCAGCATCGGGTCAACGACCAGCGCCATACGCTCGTCGATATTAGAAACCAGTTTCTGGAAATAGGGTACCGGCTCCAGCGTCTCTTCGTTACGGTAAATACCGACAACGCTGATGCGTGCACTTGGCACATGTTCCAGTACGCCTTCCATCATGCCCAGACCCGCACGCAGAATCGGTACAACGGTAATTTTTTTGCCTTTGATTTGTTCAACTTCAACCGGGCCATTCCAGCCCTCGATCACGACGCGCTCTGTTTCCAGATCGGCAGTCGCTTCATAAGTCAGCAAGCTACCGACTTCTGAGGCGAGTTCACGAAAGCGTTTGGTGCTGATGTCATTTTCACGCATCAGGCCCAGCTTGTGTTTGACGAGTGGGTGTTTTACTTCCACGACCTTCATACTCTTCTCCTTCCCCAGAAAGGTGGTAGCCACAAAAAAAATCGCCGGATTATACCGCTTTTTTTCCGTTACGCTACAGAGACGGCGTTGATCCGGATCAAATAGACTGGAAAAGAGTATATCCTAAGAATCCTTCTCGCCCGGCAATAATGGACTCGCAAACGTTTGCCTGGGCTGTTAGAATTGCGCCGAATTTTATTTCTAAAACCTGATTAGTTCGGGTAACAGCCTGAAATATGACGGGTGAACCGCAAGCAAACGCGTGGGGACTCAAGCAGTGACCGATAAAACCTCTCTTAGCTACAAAGATGCCGGTGTTGATATTGACGCAGGCAATGCTCTGGTAGACCGAATCAAAGGCGTAGTGAAGAAAACTCGTCGTCCGGAAGTGATGGGCGGTCTGGGTGGCTTCGGCGCGCTGTGCGCATTGCCGCAAAAATATCGTGAGCCAGTTCTGGTTTCCGGCACTGACGGCGTGGGCACTAAACTGCGTCTGGCGATGGATCTGAAACGTCACGACAGCATCGGCATCGATCTGGTCGCTATGTGCGTCAACGATCTGGTGGTACAGGGTGCTGAGCCGCTGTTCTTCCTCGACTATTACGCGACGGGCAAACTGGATGTGGACACCGCCTCCAGCGTGATCACCGGTATCGCAGAAGGCTGCCTGCAGTCTGGCTGTGCGCTGGTTGGCGGCGAAACCGCTGAAATGCCGGGCATGTACCACGGTGAAGACTATGACGTGGCAGGCTTTTGTGTTGGCGTTGTGGAAAAATCAGAGATTATTGACGGGTCCAAAGTGGCTGACGGCGATGTGCTGATTGCCCTGGCCTCCAGCGGTCCACACTCCAATGGCTACTCGCTGGTGCGTAAAGTCATCGAAGTGAGCGGTTGTGACCCGGAAACGACCCAGCTTGAAGGTAAATCCCTCGCCGATCATCTGTTAACCCCGACCCGTATCTACGTGAAATCGATCCTCGAGCTGATTGCTAACGTTGATGTGCACGCAATTGCACACCTGACCGGTGGCGGCTTCTGGGAAAACATCCCACGTGTATTGCCGGACAACACCCAGGCCGTGATTGATGAATCCTCCTGGCAGTGGCCAGCCGTCTTCGACTGGCTGCAAACCGCGGGCAATGTGAGTCGTCACGAAATGTACCGCACCTTTAACTGCGGCGTCGGCATGGTGATTGCCCTGCCGGAATCAGAAGCGGATAAGGCTATCGCACTGTTGAATGCAAAAGGTGAAAACGCGTGGAGAATCGGTATTATCAAAGCCTCCGATTCCAGTGAACGTGTGGTCATTGAATGAAAAATATTGTGGTGCTCATTTCCGGTAATGGAAGCAATTTGCAGGCAATCATTGATGCCTGCAAACAAAAAAAGAGTCATGGCACCATCAGGGCAGTATTCAGTAATAAGGCCGATGCGTTCGGCCTTGAACGTGCGCGGGAAGCCAACATTCCCGCCCATGCCCTTCTCGCCTCTCAGTTCGCCAGCCGTGAAGGCTTCGATCGTGAACTGATGCAGGAAATTGATGCCTATGCCCCAGACCTCGTGGTGCTGGCGGGCTATATGCGCATCCTCAGCCCAGCATTTGTCGCCCATTACACCGGTCGTTTAATCAATATTCACCCTTCCCTGCTCCCGAAATATCCGGGGTTACATACCCACCGACAGGTGCTTGAGAATGGCGATGAAGTCCACGGTACCACCGTGCATTTTGTCACCGATGAATTGGACGGGGGTCCGGTGATTTTACAGGCACAAATCCCGGTGTTTGAGGGGGACTCGGAAGAGGATATTACTGCGCGCGTACAGACCCAGGAACATGCCATTTACCCGCTGGTGGTGAGCTGGTTCCTTGAAGGGCGTCTTGCCATGCTGGAAGGCAAAGCCTGGCTTGATGGCGTCTGCCTACCCCCTCAGGGCTACGCTGCGGAGTAATCCGTCTTTTCGTTATCTGCGCGTGACTTAAGGTTGCGCGCAACGCGCTTATCCCGGTAAAAACGGATTACTGTCATACTCATCTGTCACAGTTGGACATCTGATGGCAAAGCTCGCCATAATAAGTGATGTCTTTCTCACGCGAACGCCAATAACGTTTACCTGCACATGAGGACACCGCCTGGCGAGAAGGAATTGCCGTGTCCCGAGAGTTAACTGGAGTGTAAGCTGTAATGGGTCAGGAAAAGCTATATCTGGAAAAAGAATTGAGTTGGTTGTGCTTTAACGAGCGCGTGCTTCAGGAGGCGGCAGACAAAACAAATCCGCTGATTGAGCGTATGCGCTTCTTAGGCATTTATTCTAATAACCTTGATGAGTTCTATAAGGTCCGCTTCGCAGAACTTAAACGCCGTATCATTATTAGCGAAGAGCAAGGACAAGGAACCAACACCCAATCGCGCCATTTACTGGGTAAAATTCAGACCAGAGTTCTTAAAGCCGATCAGGAATTTGACACGCTGTACAATGATTTGCTGCTGGAAATGGCGCGTAATCAAATCTTTTTGATTAACGAACGCCAGCTTTCCGTCAATCAGCAAACGTGGCTACGTCACTATTTCAAACAGTACTTACGTCAGCACATCACCCCGACGCTTATCAATCGCGAAACGAATCTGATTCGTTTCTTAAAGGACGATTACACCTATCTGGCGGTCGAAATCATTCGCGGGGAGTCCATTCGTTACGCGCTCCTGGAGATCCCATCGGACAAGGTTCCGCGCTTTGTGAACCTGCCCCCCGAAGCGCCGCGTCGCCGCAAGCCAATGATTCTCCTGGACAACATCCTCCGCTATTGCCTTGACGACATTTTCAGCGGCTTCTTTGATTACGACTCACTGAATGCCTATTCGATGAAAATGACCCGTGACGCCGAATATGACCTGGTGCACGAGATGGAATCGAGTCTGATGGAGCTGATGTCCTCCAGTCTGAAGCAGCGTCTGACCGCCGAACCCGTCCGCTTTGTTTATCAGCGTGACATGCCCGATGCCATGGTCGAGATGCTGCGCGAGAAGCTGACTATCTCCCGTTTCGACTCCATTATTCCAGGCGGTCGTTACCATAACTTCAAAGACTTCATCGGCTTCCCGAACGTGGGTAAAGCCAACCTGGTGAACAAGCCGCTGCCGCGCCTGCGCCACATTTGGTTCGATAAATTCCGCAACGGGTTTGATGCTATTCGCGAGCGCGATGTCCTGCTCTACTACCCGTACCATACGTTTGAGCATGTGCTCGAACTGCTGCGTCAGGCGTCGTTTGACCCAAGCGTGCTGGCCATCAAAATCAATATTTATCGCGTGGCGAAAGACTCACGTATTATTGATGCGATGATTCATGCTGCGCACAACGGTAAAAAAGTCACCGTGGTGGTGGAGCTACAGGCGCGTTTCGACGAAGAGGCCAATATTCACTGGGCTAAACGCCTGACCGAAGCGGGCGTGCAGGTCATCTTCTCCGCCCCGGGGCTGAAAATCCACGCCAAGCTGTTCCTCATTTCCCGTATGGAAGGGGAAGAGATTGTGCGTTATGCCCACATCGGCACCGGCAACTTTAATGAGAAAACGGCGCGTATTTATACCGATTACTCGTTACTCACCGCTGATGCACGTATTACCAATGAAGTGCGCCGGGTATTCAGCTTTATCGAAAACCCTTACCGCCCGGTACACTTTGACTATTTGCTGGTATCGCCGCAAAACTCGCGTCCGCTCCTTTATGAGATGATCGATAAAGAGATAGCGAACGCGCAGAAAGGCATCCCGGCAGGTATTACACTGAAAATCAACAATCTGGTGGATAAAGGACTGGTTGACCGCCTGTATGCGGCTTCTGGCTCCGGCGTTCAGGTCAACTTGTTGGTACGCGGCATGTGTTCACTGATCCCTGAACTGGCGGGCATCAGCGATAATATTCGCGTCATTAGCATCGTTGACCGTTTCCTTGAGCACGACAGGATCTATATTTTTGATAACGGTGGCGACAAAAAAGTCTATCTGTCGTCAGCCGACTGGATGACGCGAAATATCGATTACCGTATCGAAGTAGCAACGCCATTGCTGGACCCGCGCCTTAAACAGCAGGTCCTGGATATCATCGACATTCTGTTTAGTGATACCGTTAAAGCACGCTACGTCGATAAAGAACTGAGTAATCGTTATGTGCCGCGCGGCAATCGCCGTAAAGTGCGCGCGCAGCTCGCGATTCATGACTATCTGACCTCACTTGAACAGCCTGATTAATCTATGCCGATAAATGACAACACGCCACGACCGCAGGAGTTTGCGGCGGTCGATTTGGGTTCAAACAGTTTTCATATGGTGATCGCGCGCGTGGTCGATGGTGCGATGCAGATCATCGGCCGCCTCAAACAGCGCGTACATCTGGCTGATGGCCTTGATGCAGACAGTATGCTGAGCGAAGAAGCGATGGAGCGCGGGCTAAACTGCCTGTCGCTTTTCGCTGAACGTTTGCAGGGCTTTGAGCCTTCCAGCGTCTGCATTGTGGGCACGCATACTCTGCGTCAGGCCCGTAACGCTGCGGAGTTTCTCAAACGTGCCGAACAGGTGATCCCGTATCCCATCGAAATCATCTCTGGTAATGAAGAAGCTCGTCTCATCTTTATGGGCGTTGAGCACACCCAACCGGAAAAGGGCCGTAAGCTGGTCATCGACATCGGTGGCGGCTCCACGGAGCTGGTGATCGGTGAAGATTTTGAACCCAAACTGGTGGAAAGCCGCCGTATGGGCTGCGTCAGTTTTGCCCAGACTTACTTCCCGGGCGGTTCCCTGAATCGCGAGAGCTTCCAGCGCGCCCGCATCGCCGCGGTGCAGAAGCTGGAAACCCTGGCGTGGCAGTACCGGATTCAGGGCTGGAACGTCGCACTGGGCGCTTCCGGCACCATTAAAGCCGCGCACGAAGTGCTGCTGGCGATGGGTGAGAAAGACGGTTTTATCACCCCGGAACGCCTGGATAAGCTGGTTGCAGAAGTGCTGAAATATAAAAATTTCGACGAACTCAGCCTGCCGGGTCTGTCAGACGAGCGCAAAGCTGTGTTTGTGCCCGGTCTTTCCATTCTGTGTGGTGTGTTTGACGCACTGGCCATTCGCGAGCTACGTCTCTCTGACGGCGCGCTGCGTGAAGGCGTGCTGTATGAGATGGAAGGTCGATTCCGCCATCAGGATATCCGTAGCCGTACGGCGCAGGCGCTGGCTAACCATTACAATATCGACAGAGAGCAGGCCCGCCGGGTGCTGGAAACCACTACACACATGTACGATCAGTGGCAGGCGCAGAACACGAAGCTGGCGAATCCTCAGCTGGCGGCGTTACTCAAATGGGCGGTAATGCTCCACGAAGTGGGTCTGAACATTAACCATAGCGGGATGCACCGCCACTCTGCCTATATTCTGCAGCACAGCGATCTGCCTGGCTTCAACCAGGAACAACAGCTCATGATGGCAACGCTGGTTCGCTATCACCGTAAAGGCATTAAGCTGGATGATTTGCCACGCTTCACGCTGTTCAAGAAGAAGCAATTCCTGCCGCTGGTGCAGATTTTACGTCTCGGTGTGCTGCTCAATAACCAGCGTCAGGCAACGACCACGCCACCGACGCTGCGTTTGACCACCGATGATAATCACTGGACGTTAAGCTTCCCGCACGACTGGTTTAGCCAGAATGCGCTGGTGCTGTTCGATTTGGAAAAAGAGCAGGATTACTGGGAAGCAGTCACCGGCTGGCGGCTGAAGATTGAAGAAGAACAGGCACCCGAGGTAGCGGCCTGAAATCAGGCCGCCTGGTGCTGCTCTGCCAGACTCTCCAGCGGCTCTGGTTTGCCAATCAAAAACCCCTGAAGATAATCGATACCCAGCGCAATGGCTGCGCTGCGTATCTCTTCACTTTCAACATACTCCGCGACCACCAGCATTCTTTTCATTCGTGCCAAATGGCAAATGGACGCCACAATCTGATAGTCGAGACTGTTAGAGACGATATTACGAATAAAACTGCCATCAATTTTGAGAATATCTGCATTCACGTTTTTCAATCGGGCATAACTCGCATAGCCGGTACCAAAATCATCTATCGCCACGCGGCACCCCATCTGCTGTAGCTGCCCCAGTGTGTGATTCGCCTGTTCAATATTCGACAACGAATTACTTTCGGTGATTTCAAAAATCAGCTGCCAGGCCTCGACGCCGTAGTGGCGTAACAGGCGTCCCACTTCGAGGGAAAATTGCGACCGACAGACGGAGGCAGGGGAAAGATTGATGGCAAATCGCTGACCCGGTAACTGCTCCCGATGGGAAGCCATAAAACTCAGCACATGCTCTACCACCCAAAGGTCAATACGCGAAGAGAGGCCAAACTCATGGGCGACGGGGAGAAAATCGTCTGGATGAATATACTCGCCATTCTCCTCGTCCATACGCAGGAGAATTTCATGGTAGCTGTCGCCGCGCATGCCCACAATCGGCTGAACCATCAGGCTAAAGCGGTTCTCTTCCAGCGCACGCTGCAGGCGGCTCATCATATCAACCTTACTTTTCAGGCTGCGCTGCAGATTAACCGCCCCCCGGTGCTGCAGACTCTCAGGGTGATTGGTTGCAAGAGAGAGATCCGCAATCGTACTCAGCTCGCCCAACAACAGGTAGAGATGCTGAACCGGCGAGCGCACGTAGCAATAGCTCATCCCCACTTGCGGTTGCAGCGGCATCTCATCCCAGGTGAAACGAAACGCTTTAATACGTTGATCGAGTTCTTCAACCCGATTTTGGTGGGACTGGGAGTGCAGCCGAATCGCCAGATCGTAGCCGGTGAGCAGATAAACGCCCTCCCCTTCAGTCAGAATTGGCCTTAACCACTCCCCCAGTTTCTGTTTGTACTGTATCCGCAACAGAATGCCGTAGTTGCGGCCAAGCAGTTCCAGTTCCGGGATACGCAGCAGACACAGTACCGACCAGGGCGACTCAGCCAGCGAGCGACTCAGCGCCCGTAAGTTCGGCATATGCACGACGGGATCCAGAAATGCCAGCTGGCGAGCACGCTCATGAAGCCGCCGCTGACGCGTTGACATCAAAGCGACGCAGAGAATGATGACGGTGTAGACCAGGTAGCAGGACGATGCAATCGCCAACTGAACATCATAACCGGCATACTTCGGGAGGTAGCGAGAGTAATAATGAACAAACAGAGTAAGCAAGACAGCCCACAGCATCGACATAAAACGGTAGCCATACCTCATCGAGCCCCAGAGCATGACCGGCAGCAGCAGTGACAAGGTATAATTCGTGCTGAATATCGTGCTGTTTTCGCTTAAGGGCATAAGCAAAAGCATTGCGAGTCCGGCAACAATGGCACCCCAGATAACCCGCTCAGCACGGGTCACTTTTGGATCACATTCCTTTCGCAGTTGCGATAACCAACTTTGCAGATAGCGCGGATGGTGAAACAGGCGGATGATTAAATAACTGGTGGGGATACCGGTCATGGTGCCAACCAGCATTGCCTGGTAATCAATAAGCAGATGAATATTTAGCGTTAACGTATTGGTATTGCTTAATTCCGTATCGTATAACGACAACCAGATGACAAACTGCAAAATTGTCATATACAACGTGGCCGGGCAAAACACCTGCCAGAATAAACGCTGAGCAAAAAGTTGGGCATTGCCATAGGCAATATTCTGCCGGCGGGTAACAAATACACGATAACCGCCCCAACTCAGCAGCACGGGCACCAGCAAATGGAGAGTTTGGGCAAGCGTCTGAGCGGGTTCGTTAAAACCAAACAGCATGACCAGACCAATAATCATGCCGGGGAGTGCCGCCAGGCCGTAGACCACCAGCATACTCATGAGTACCGCCATCGGCAGGTAGAAAAGCACGACGCCTTCACCTGCGACCGTAGCCCAGGTATTGGCAATGCTAAACAGCGGGAGTAACAGGCAGGGCAAAACGAGAGGCAATGCCCACCATTTATCTTTATGTTGGCGATAATGTGTTAGTAAAGTCATAGATGCTCAGCAGAAAACCCAGGATCCTGAGGGGTATTTTCAGGCAGGCATCCGACCTGACTGTACATGTTTAACGCAATAAATGAGCTGGGATTTTAGTGCCGAAGCGCCAGTTATAATTGACTCATGTCAAATAAAACACGACCGCTTAATTAATTCTTACTTTTTTCCGCGCCTGGAGGAATTTAGCATTTACCAAGTAAATATTTAATTTATTTATATTCTCCGACTAAATATTTTTCCAGACCTCGTTTTTATCTGGTGATGAATTGACCTTATCAACACTCTGTGACTTAATGTCCCTGTCGCCCTTTGATAGGGCTTTTCCAAGGAACCATTGTGAGTCAGGCAACCCCTATGCGAAAACGACATCGATTTGACAGTCGCATGACCCGTATCGTACTGCTTATTAGCTTTCTCTTTTTCTTCGGCCGTTTTATCTATTCCTCAATTGGCGCCTGGTATCATCATCAGGATAAGCTTCAATCGCAGCAAGTCAGTCAACCTATCGACACCACTGCAGAGCGCTAACCGCTTGTTTCGCTTTTACACGCGTTTGCGTGGGCATTGCTACGCCCAGATGTGACGCAGCAGCGACGCGACTATCAGCAGGCCAAATCCGGTGAGAATGCCTCCGGCCCCGCGTTCAATGATATGGACGTATGAATAGACCCGCCTCTGCACCGTCGGAAGCCCAATAAAGGCGGCCACTGCCAGATTCCAGAGCAAGACGGCGAAACTCATCCAGACACCCGAAAATATCTGCTGAGGCAGCGTGACCGCCGTGCCCAAAATTGAGGTCATCAGCGCCAGATAAAACAGCGCATTTTTGGGGTTAAGCAGCGCGGAGCTCAGCCCGAGGAGACATTGCTTACCCGCAGACGGACGCCGCTGTGCCGTGGCCCTGAGGGCACTCTCCTGCCTGCGACTGCGTAAAAGATGGCTGCCAATCCAGATTAAATAGAGCGCGCCGGCGATTTCAATCAGCCGGAACAACAGCGCGTACCTCTGCACCAGATTCCAGCCGAAAAGGGCGAGGAGGATATAAAATGCATTCCCCAGCGCAATGCCCACGCCTATCCCCGCACTCCCCCGCAGACGATAGCGTATTGCATAGCTTGCCTGCAGAAAGAAGTCAGGGCCGGGGCTGACCAGCGCCACAAAATGCGACAAGGCAAGCAGGGGAAACGCGGCAGGAATAAGATAAGAAATAAACGACATAGTGACTCCCTCAAAAGAGAGTCACTGTAATAAAAGGCTACGGCTATTTATTGTCGGATATTGATCGCGCCCGCGCATACTGGCGTGGCGTTGAGGCTGTGTAACTGACAAAGGTGCGGTGAAAATGGCTCTGATCCGCAAAGCCGCTCTGATACCCCACCTCGGTGATATCGCCTCCGGCGCGCAGTTGGGTTCTGGCAAATTCGATGCGGGCATTATTCAGCCATGCGCCGGGGGTTAATCCTGTCGCCTGTTTAAACTGACGAATCAGCGTCTCTTTACGCAGGGCATAATGGCCTGCCAGCCTGTCCAGCGTCGGCGCCAGGGTAAAATCCGCCTGCAGCGTCGACTGCATTTCATGAAATTCGCTCTGCTGCTGAGGGCATATCGTAAGCCCAGGCAGAGAGGTCAGCAGTTCCCTCACCGCGTAAGCCAGCCTCTCGGTGTCTCCTCGCTTCATTAATTCAATCACGTGCATAAAAGCGGTGAACAGCTGCGGATTGCGAATAACCGTATGCTCGCAGCAAAGCGTCGCCCCTGCTTCGCCACCCAGTTGCTCAAGACACCACGGTTTATCGATATAGAGCATATGATAGCTGCGTGGCGTGCCTGCAAGCGGATTGCAGCTGTGCGCGACTTCGGGTGCGATAGCAATCATCTCCCCCGGTTTGAGGTGATACTCCTGCCCGCCACATCTGCTGACCGTCTCACCGTCGATGATTGCCCCGATCGATAGCTGCGGATGCTGGTGCAATTTATAAGCCTGCATGCTTTGCCGGGTCGTGCGAAGCTCAATCCAGGGGGCGTTGTCTGAACGCCAGAAGCCCTGTTCAATATCGCGGGTTGTCATCTCTTCCCCCTGATGGCCTGTGCTGATTAACGGCATTCGACGCTACTTCTTTTCCGTCACACGCGTGAGCCACTGCCCATAATCAGAACTGAAATCCACCGTTCTGCTCTGTCTATACGCCGCCAACTCGTCATCCATACCGAAGATTTTCCATACCAGCGGGGCCAGGCGGGCCATCTCGCTGCTCTCCTGCGTGGCGACACGCAGCAGTTCAAGGGTGCGTTTGCGGTATTCGCCGACAACCTCAGACTGATAATCGAAGGCTTTACTTAACCCGGAGAGATACATCAACTTCGGCACCTCCGCCTGCGGCCACTGTAACGTCATGTTCAGCGGCCACTCCAGCATGGCGCGCTCCCCCCACAATGCGCTGCGAGGAATGTACTGCGTGGCGACCAGCGTCAGAGTAAACGCCTGACCCAACTCATTAAGATAGATGTCCATTGCGTCAGCGGACGGGCGGGCGTAAAACGCGTCCAGCGGCTCAGTCGTAACCGACCCGGTTTTCGCCAGCAGGCGTTGTTCCAGATTTAGCACCAGCGCCCCGAGCTCCGACTGGGCCACGGTGCCACTTTCCGTACCGCATTCTTTTCGCAGGGTGCAGTCCCACAGCGTCAGCGAGAGCTGCCACTGACGCTGTTCCCCCTCGCCGGTAAAGCCAAGCTGCCCGGTGATAAAGTATTTCATTGTTGGCGGGACAAGGTCGAAGAGCGCATTGCCATCCGTGCTATGAGAGGAGAGAACCGGCCCTATCCCGGCGGCAATCTGGAAGTAACACTGGGCGGCAAAAGGCGTCCAGTAGTGGGCCGCTTCCGCCAGATACAGCGGAATGGCACGAGCAAGCCGTCCCACATCATCTTCGCGCTGCGACTCGGCGGGTGTGGCCTCAGCAGTAATTTTGCTGAGCGCAAAGAATCCGATCGTGTCGGCCTCTGGCGGTTTTCTCGTAAAGAGCCAGTCGGCCTTATAGAGACCGTAATGCCAGATCGGTTGTGAGATAGCGAGGGTACTGATCTCCACCTGTCCGGGATCGGTGGGCGTGCCCTGTGCGCTTTCTTTTCGCATCCGGTGAAACGCCTGCGCAAACTCATCCAGGTACTGCTTAAGCGGCGGAATATCCAGGGCATACATCCGGCTCAGTAGCTTCTCACCCTCCTCAGGGTTGCCCAATTCCTGGTATGCGCGCAGCAGGTTAATGCCCGCCATGGGATCGTGACGATGTTCGTCATAAATGGGCGCAATCAGCTCGACGATAAGCGATATTTCGCCGTTTTGCCCCAGATCGCCGGAGATCATCATCAGTGAACGACTGTCATATCGCCCGCCGGCCAGAACCTCCTCGTACAGCGCTTTAGCGGCTGCAACATTTTTGTGTTCGAGATAATGACGTGCCAGCCATAACTGCGCGCGCCAGGAGCCTGGCAGTGCGGCAACGGTCTTAAGCCCGGCCACATAGCCCGTTTCCCCTTCTCGCTCCTGTTTGAGCGTTGCCCACCAGACTAAGCCATTATCCTGATTCGGATCGGCTTCAATAGCCTGCCATAGCAGTTCGTCTGCGCGGGCATCGTCTCCGCGCTCCGCAAACACTTTCGCCAGATTAGTCAGTAAAATCCCGGTGGCCCCGACTTTCGCCATTCCTGTCTTCAGCGTGCTTTCAGCCTCATCCAACTGGTTGTTTTTCATCAGCACGATGCCCTGGATGGTATGGCTGCGCTCGGGATCGTCATCGATTTCCACCAGCCGGGCGGCTGCGGGGATCAGATCGGCGGCAAAACCATCGTTGAGTCCGCCGAGAAGGGCATCATAAAGGCCTGCCGCGTCGTCCCATTTCTGTTCAAGACCGGGCAGGAAAACCTTGTCTCGCCAGTCGCTGCGGGTAATGTGCATCTGTCGCCCGTTGGCGTCGTAAGCCACAATCATCTCTTCACCAGGCTCAGGCGCATCGGCGGCATGCGCCTGTTGCGGTTCCTCCTGTATCGAGGGGCGTTCTTTCTTACCGGTCAGGCTGGAGAGCAGTTTTTTAAACATAGCGCGTGTCTGTCGGTTGAGGTGGGTCGGCAGTCCGTGTTCCGTTTGGCGCAAAACGCTGATGGGCAGTGCGCTGAACACTCAGCCAAAAGGGTGGCATAAAAGCCGGACCGCGTCTAATGCCTGAAATGGGGGGAGGAATAACGGATTACTGCGTGTGTAAGCGTCGGTGCAAAATATCCTGCACGTACTTTTCAATCACAATGTGATGTTCCCGCCTTACTCGCGCAATGAAACCCTCCAGGGCATCGCTCGTAGCGTGGAGCGTATCAGAGACAAGGCTATCAAAATCGCTTTGACTGAAACGGGGATTTCCGGGAAGGGCCGAATGCTGTAGCAAGGTGTGGGCAATGGCCTCAAGGACGGCACGTCGGTAATCATCGCCAAGGAGAACATCCAAATCACGCTGAGAGATAGCAAAGCTAAAGCTAAAACTCACCACGCCGGAATCGACAGGCAGCGAATAACTCAGTTGCCGGTCTGTTTGTTCCACATGAGGTTCATATCCGTCGCCCAGTAAACGTATTGGTTGCATAGTGCGGGTTTCTCCTTCTTAGCATGGGTCATCACTACGTTGATCAAGTATATCCTGCGCCGAATGACGCACACCTGTGCAAGCCTGATAAGAAAGATGAGCCATCACCCATAAAAAAACACCAGCAGCGCGAGGCTTACTGGTGTTTTGATATTCAGCGGTTACAGGCAAAAGCTAAAACGCTTATTCCCACTCAATCGTCGCTGGCGGCTTGCCGCTGATGTCATACACCACGCGGGAAATACCGTTCACTTCATTGATGATGCGGTTAGATACGCGGCCTAAGAAATCATAAGGCAGGTGCGCCCAGTGGGCGGTCATAAAGTCGATGGTTTCTACAGCGCGCAGGGAAACTACCCAGTCATATTTGCGCCCATCGCCCATCACACCAACGGAACGGACCGGCAGGAAGACGGTAAAGGCCTGGCTGACTTTATTGTACAGGTCGGCTTTGTGCAGCTCTTCGATGAAGATTGCATCGGCGCGACGCAGCAGGTCGCAGTACTCTTTCTTCACTTCGCCCAGTACGCGCACGCCGAGACCAGGACCCGGGAACGGGTGACGGTAGAGCATGTTGTACGGCAGGCCCAGCTCCAGACCAATTTTGCGGACTTCATCTTTGAACAGCTCACGCAGCGGTTCAACCAGACCCATCTTCATCTCTTTCGGCAGGCCGCCCACGTTGTGGTGAGATTTGATGACGTGTGCTTTACCGGTGGCGGAAGCGGCAGATTCGATCACGTCAGGGTAAATTGTCCCCTGCGCCAGCCACTTCACATCTTCCAGCTTCAGGGCTTCTTCATCGAAGATTTCCACGAAGACGCGGCCGATGATTTTACGTTTGGCTTCCGGATCGTTCTCGCCCGCCAGTTCGCTCAGGAAACGAGACTCGCCTTCAACATGAATGATGTTGAGGCCGAAATGGTCGCCGAACATATCCATCACCTGTTCGGCTTCGTTCAGGCGCAGCAGGCCGTTATCCACGAAGACGCAGGTTAGGTTTTTGCCGATGGCACGGTGCAGCAGCATGGCAGTGACGGAGGAGTCAACGCCACCGGACAGGCCGAGGATCACTTTGTCGTCACCCACCTGCGCACGGATGCGTTCAATCGCATCGTCGATGATTTTTGCCGGGGTCCACAGAGCTTCGCACTGGCAGATATCAATAACGAAACGCTCCAGCATGCGCAGGCCCTGACGGGTATGGGTCACTTCCGGGTGGAACTGCACGCCATAAAAGCGTTTTTCTTCGTTAGCCATAATGGCGAACGGACAGGTTTCGGTGCTGGCAACGGTTACGAAGTCTGACGGGATAGCCGTAACTTTATCGCCGTGGCTCATCCAGACGTCCAGCAGCGGTTTGCCGTCGGAAGTCAGGGAGTCTTCGATACCGCGAATCAGCGCGCTATCGGTCAGGACTTCAACCTGTGCATAGCCGAACTCACGCTCGTTGGAACCTTCAACGTGGCCGCCTAACTGCATCGCCATGGTCTGCATGCCATAGCAGACGCCAAATACCGGCACGCCGGCTTCAAAGACGTACTGCGGTGCGCGCGGGCTGTTATTTTCAGTGGTGCTTTCCGGGCCGCCGGAAAGAATGATGCCGCTTGGATTAAATTCGCGGATCTGCGCTTCGGTGACATCCCAAGCCCACAGTTCGCAGTACACGCCGAGCTCACGCACGCGGCGAGCAACAAGCTGCGTATATTGAGAACCGAAATCCAGGATAAGAATGCGATGTTTATGAATGTTTTCCGTCATTGACGCTTAATTCCGAGGCAAGTGAAACAAAATCGCCCGGCATTTAGCCGGGCGTGGAAATAATCAGGAACCCATACGGTAGTTCGGGGATTCCTTGGTGATGGTCACATCGTGGACGTGGCTTTCCTGGATGCCCGCACCGCTGATACGCACGAATTCCGCCTTGGTGCGCAGCAGGTCGATGGTACCACAGCCGGTCAGCCCCATACAGGAACGCAGGCCGCCCATCTGCTGGTGGATAATCTCTTTCAGGTAGCCTTTATAAGCCACACGCCCTTCGATACCTTCCGGCACCAGTTTGTCTGCGGCGTTGTCGGTCTGGAAGTAGCGGTCGGAAGAGCCTTTGGACATCGCACCCAGTGAACCCATACCACGGTAGGATTTATAAGAACGGCCCTGGAACAGCTCGATCTCGCCCGGAGATTCTTCGGTACCGGCGAGCATAGAACCTACCATCACGGCAGCAGCACCCGCTGCAATGGCTTTCGCGATGTCACCGGAGAAGCGGATGCCGCCATCAGCAATAACCGGAATGCCTGTGCCTTCCAGCGCTTCAACCGCGTCAGAAACTGCGGTGATTTGTGGAACACCGACGCCGGTAACAATACGGGTAGTACAGATGGAGCCAGGGCCGATACCGACTTTCACTGCGCTGCAACCGGCTTCTGCCAGTGCACGTGCACCTGCGCCTGTTGCTACGTTGCCGCCAATGATTTGCAGATCCGGGTATTTCGCACGAGTTTCACGAATACGCTGCAGAACGCCTTCGGAGTGACCATGAGAGGAGTCAATCAGCAGGACATCAACGCCTGCGGCAACCAGCGCATCAACACGCTCTTCGTTGCCCGCGCCGGCGCCCACTGCCGCACCCACGCGCAGACGGCCATGCTCATCTTTACAGGCGTTCGGTTTACGTTCTGCTTTCTGGAAGTCTTTAACGGTGATCATGCCGCGCAGATGGAAGCTGTCATCAACCACCAGCGCTTTTTCAACACGTTTTTCGTGCATTTTAGCGAACACAACGTCGCGGGTTTCACCTTCACGCACGGTAACCAGACGCTCTTTCGGCGTCATATAAACGCTCACCGGCTGGTTCAGGTCAGTCACAAAGCGCACGTCACGACCGGTGATGATGCCCACCAGTTCGTTATCGTCGGTCACGACCGGGTAACCGGCAAAACCGTTACGTTCGGTCAGGGCTTTGACTTCGTGCAGGGTGGTGGTCGGCAGAACGGTCTGCGGGTCGGTGACGATGCCGGACTCATGTTTCTTCACGCGCATGACTTCTTCAGCCTGGCGTTCGATAGACATGTTTTTGTGAATAAAGCCGATGCCGCCTTCCTGTGCCAGGGCGATAGCCAGGCGCGCTTCCGTTACAGTGTCCATGGCTGCGGAGAGCATAGGAATGTTCAGGCGAATGGATTTGGTGAGCTGCGTGCTCAGATCGGCAGTATTCGGCAGAACGGTTGAATGAGCGGGAACGAGGAGGACGTCGTCAAACGTCAGGGCTTCTTTAGCGATACGTAGCATGGGCAATATCTCTGACCTGGGGGTGGTTAAATATTGCCGTGGCATTATACAGAGCGTAACCGATTGCTTCCACATTTTTTTGCGAAAAATACTTGCGCTCATCGGCGAGCGGGTTACTATCGACTGAATAACCTGCTGATTTAGAATTTGATCCAGCTCACATGTTACCTTCGCAAAGCCCCGCAATTTTTACCGTAAGCCGCCTCAATCAGACGGTTCGTAGCCTCCTGGAACGCGAAATGGGCCAGGTATGGATCACTGGCGAAATTTCTAATTTCTCACAGCCCTCCTCCGGCCACTGGTATTTTACCCTGAAAGATGACACCGCCCAGGTGCGTGGGGCCATGTTCCGCAACAGCAATCGCCGGGTCACCTTCCGCCCTCAGCATGGCCAGCAGGTGCTGGTGCGCGCCTCGGTCACCCTGTACGACCCGCGCGGCGATTACCAAATCATCGTTGAAAGCATGCAGCCGGCGGGCGAAGGGTTATTGCAGCAAAAGTATGAGCAACTGAAGGCCGCGCTTTCCGCTGAAGGGCTGTTTGATCAGCAGTTCAAACAACCTCTCCCCTCTCCTGCGACCTGCATTGGCGTGGTGACGTCAAAAACCGGCGCGGCCCTGCACGACATTCTGCATGTGCTTAAGCGCCGCGACCCGTCGCTGCCGGTCGTGATTTATCCGACGCCGGTTCAGGGTGACGATGCACCCGCACAGATTGTTCGCGCCATAGCGCTGGCGAACGCGCGACAGGAGTGTGACGTGCTGATTGTCGGTCGCGGCGGTGGCTCACTGGAAGATTTGTGGAGCTTTAACGACGAACGCGTCGCGCGTGCAATCTTTGCAAGCCGCATTCCGGTGGTGAGCGCAGTGGGTCATGAAACGGACGTCACCATTGCAGACTTTGTGGCTGATTTGCGCGCGCCAACGCCGTCGGCGGCGGCGGAAGTGGTCAGTCGCAACCAGGCGGAACTGGTGCGCCAGATTCAGTCAGCGCAGCAGCGTCTGGAAATGGCGATGGATTTCTATCTGGCTAACCGCACCCGCCGTTTTACCCAGTTAAACCATCGTTTACAGCAGCAGCACCCACAGTTGCGCCTGGCGCGACAGCAGACCGTTCTGGCACGCTTACAGCAACGGATGCGTAATGCACTGGATAGCCAGTTCCGCCAGGCCTCCGTGCGCCAGCAGCGCTTAGCTCAGCGACTGAACAGCCAAAATCCGCAGCCAAAAATTCACCGCGCGCAAACGCGAGTGCAGCAGCTTGAATTCCGCCTGGCGCAGGCCATTCAGTCACGTATGAGCCAGACGCGCGAGCGTTTTGGTTCTGCCATCACGCACCTTGAAGCCGTCAGCCCGCTGGCAACGCTTTCCCGTGGTTACAGCGTGACAACGGTCAGTGACGGCAAGGTGCTGAAGCAGACTTCGCAGGTGCGCCAGGGTGAGATGCTGACCACGCGTGTTAAAGATGGCTGGCTGGAGAGTGAAGTAAAAAATATCATTCCGGCGAAAAAAGCCTGAAAAAAAGCCGCATCTGAGTGCGGCTTTTTTGTGTCAGAGCGGGATAAACTCCACCCGTTTTTTCGATATCAATCCATGACCATGCTGGCAGAAATAATCGACTGCGCCACAGGCTTTCAGGATCTCAAGCGGCTGGTGGCAATCAGGGCATAACGCATTGACCGGATAATCTTTATCGCAACCGAAACAGTGCGCATGGGTGCCGACCAGCTCAAGCGGGTTATGGCAGGCTGGGCATTTAAGTTCCATACAACTCCTCCCAACATTTCGCGAACCCGGCAGTTCAACCTGCCGGGCATCAAAACTTACTTGCTCTTTTTAATGTGCTTGATCAAACGTTTACGCTTACGCATCTGGTTCGGCGTCAGGGTATTACGTTTGTTGGCAAACGGGTTCTCGCCTTCCTTGAACTGAATGCGGATAGGCGTACCCATAACATCCAGCGATTTACGGAAGTAGTTCATCAGGTAACGTTTATACGAGTCAGGCAGATCTTTAACCTGATTACCGTGAATCACCACGATCGGCGGGTTATAACCGCCGGCATGGGCATATTTCAGTTTCACACGACGGCCACGTACTAACGGCGGCTGGTGATCTTCTTCTGCCATCGTCATGATGCGGGTCAGCATTGCGGTACTTACGCGACGCGTGGAGCTGTCATAGGCTTCGCGAACGGATTCAAACAGATTACCTACGCCGCTACCGTGCAGGGCAGAGATAAAATGCACGCGTGCAAAGTCGATGAAGCCCAGGCGGAAGTCCAGTGTCTCTTTAACCTGCTCACGCACTTCGCTGGTCAGGCCATCCCACTTGTTCACCACGATAACCAGTGAGCGCCCACTATTCAGAATAAAGCCGAGCAGAGAGAGGTCCTGATCGGAAATACCTTCGCGCGCATCAATCACCAGCATGACTACGTTGGCGTCTTCAATCGCCTGCAGCGTTTTGATAACAGAGAATTTTTCTACCGTATCGGTGATTTTCCCGCGCTTACGCACACCCGCGGTGTCAATCAGCACGTATTCGCGCTCATCACGTTCCATCGGGATATAAATGCTGTCGCGGGTGGTACCCGGCATGTCGTACACAACGACACGGTCTTCACCGAGAATACGGTTAGTAAGTGTAGACTTACCCACGTTCGGGCGGCCAACGATAGCCAGCTTAATCGGCAGATCCTGCGGGTTGAAAGGTTCTTCTTCCTCTTCCTCAGGGACTTCACCGTTCTGCTCAGCCTCGAATTTCGCCCAGTACTCGGCTTCTTCGTCCACTTCTTCTTTCGGGTCGACTTCATCCATCCACGGCAGCAACACGTGCTCCAGCAGACTCAGAACGCCACGGCCATGAGAGGCTGCGATCGGGTGAATTTCACCTAACCCTAAAGAGTAAAAATCGATGATGGCCTGATCGGGATCGAGGCCATCGGTTTTGTTCGCCACCAGGAAGGTGGGTTTTTCGCGAGAACGCAGGTGCTTCGCGATGGCTTCATCGGCAGGCATCAGGCCCGCGCGCGCATCCACCATAAACAGCACAACGTCCGCTTCTTCAATCGCCAGCAGCGATTGTTCCGCCATACGCGTTTCAACACCGTCTTCGGTGCCATCAATACCGCCCGTGTCGATACAGATAAATTCACGACCTTCGACTTCTGCACGACCGTACTTACGGTCACGGGTCAGCCCCGGAAAATCCGCCACCAGCGCATCACGGGTGCGTGTTAAACGGTTAAAAAGCGTGGATTTTCCAACGTTAGGGCGCCCGACCAGCGCGACCACAGGTATCATGTTAAAGCCTCATTACTTAGAATTCGAAAACCATGAACGCCGCAAAACGTGCGACGCTTTAAAAACAGTAAAACGGCCCCTGCAACAGGAGCCGTCTTCGGACGCGTGACTGACTACGCCTGAATTAGCGCGTAATGGAGTACAGTGTACCGTCTTTCGCCTGGATAAGCAGTTTGCCATCAGCAACGACAGGATCGGTCAGGAAACCGGAACTGTCCACTTTTTGCTGTGCCACAAAGTGACCATCTTCAACGTTGATCCAGTGCATGTAGCCTTCGCTATCGCCGGTCACAATATAACCATTGTACAACACCGGAGACGTCAGATTGCGGTGCAGCAGATCGCTTTGTGTCCACAGGGTCACGCCACCATCGGTAGTCAATGCCAGCACACGGTCGTTCTGGTCAATCATATAGATACGATTACCGTCCACGATGAAATCGCTCACAGAGCCCAGCTCACGTTTCCACATGATCTGACCACTGCGCAGATCCATTGCCGTCAGGTTGCCGTTGTAAGCCAGCGCATAGACAACGCCGTTAACGATAACCGGGGTAGTATCGACGTCGCTCAGGCGGTCAATTTCCGTCGGCCCGGTGGCCTGGGAAATGCGCTGCTGCCAAATCAACTGACCCTGCTGCATCAACACCGCGCTCACGCGGCCGTTGTCACCGCCAACGATAGCTGCGCCAAAGGCGGTCGCCGGTGCGGATTCACCGCGCAGAGAAAGGGACGGCATGTCCAGGTTAACGGTCCATTTGATGGTACCGGTGCCTTCGTCCAGCGCCTGCAACTGACCATTGCTGGTATGGATAAGTACCAGACCGTCGCTCACTACCGGACGAGACAGGGCTTCACCCGCCACCTGGGTTGTCCAGGCTTCGGAACCATCGCTGGTGTTCAGCGCATACACTTTCGCCTTTTCACTGCCGACGTAGACGTGCGCGCCAGCCACCGTGACACCACCTGAAAGCAGCGCCGGGTTGGTTGAGAACCAACCTGATTTTTCTGCCAGGCTTACGGACCAGACTTCTTTGCCATCGCTTTCGCTAACGGCTTTCACCGTGCCATGACGATCGGCGGCATAAACTACGCCGCTCGCCAGCGCAGGATGCAAATTCGAGTAGAAATCGCCAATCCCATTTCCTACCGACGTGCTCCATGCGGTAGTCGGGGTAAACTGGTTTTCAACCGTCGGCAAAGGAGACATTTTGACAACATCTTCTTCGCCATTAAACAGGGAACAACCGCTCAGTAAGGTGACGGACAGCAGCCCAGGCAGAAGTAATTTACGCAATTGCATCGGGTCCCTCTTAGATGGACAAATTATTGATTTTCATCTGCATCATTTCACTCAGCGCAGGGGAAGCGTTATTTTTAACGCCACTTTCCCATGCGGTGCGCGCACCTTGTTTGTCGCCTTTGCTCAGCAACGCTTCACCACGCAGGTCGGCAACGATTGCCGCCCAGCCTTCACCTTTCACGCTTTCCAGCGTTTTCAGTGCAGCGTCTTGTTGCTTGAGCTGAACCTGAATGCGGGCGAGACGGATATTGATCATACCTTTGAGGTTGTCATCGCTGGTCGCGGCAAGCCCTTGCTGCAACTGAGCAGAGGCTTTTTCCAGTTCATTACGGTCTACGTACTGTTGCGCTAATTCAAGCGACGCCAGCGCACCGTAGGTATTTTTGTTTTCCGCTGCAAATTTCTCTGCAGACGCCAGGGTTTCAGGTTTGTCCGCTTTCAACGAAGAGATAGCATGCTCATACGCCGCAGAAGCGGATTGTGCTGATTCGGTTTGATGGCTCGTCCAGTAACGCCAGCCAACCAGTGCCCCAATGCCTAAAACAACTCCAACGGCCAGAGCTTTACCATTCTCGGTAAAGAAGCGCTTTAGCGCGTCAACCTGGTCGTGATCGTTTTCGTAAATTTCCACGCAGTCCTTCTCCTTAACGATAATTCACCGGGGAGATTAGCCCAGTAGTGTGCGCAAATGCGCCGCAACGCTGTCCTGCGCTACCGTAGTTTGTTCACCAGAACGCAAATCCTTCACAACAACGTTGCCGTCGGCGATTTCAGACTCACCCAGTACCAGTGCGAGCTTAGCGCCCCACTTATCGGCACGAGCAAATTGCTTTTTAAAATTACCGCCGCCGTGGTTCGTCATGAGCTTAACGCCAGGAAACGCATCGCGTACCTGTTCAGCCAACTGCATTGCAGCAGACTGCGTATTTTCACCTGACGCTACCAGGTATATATCGACAACAGATTCTGCTTTAAATTCCGGATTAACTGCCTGAACTAATAAAACAAGTCGTTCGAGACCCATTGCGAAGCCTACCGCCGGGGTCGCGCGACCACCAAGCTGCTCCACCAGGCCATCGTAACGCCCACCCGCACACACGGTTCCTTGCGAGCCCAGACTGCTGGTCACCCATTCGAAAACGGTACGGTTGTAGTAATCGAGACCACGCACGAGGCGCTGATTCACGGTGTAGCGAATCCCCGCAGCATCCAGGAAGGCGCACAGACCTGCAAAGTGAGCTTTGGAATCCTCATCCAGATAATCCCCTAACGCAGGCGCGTCGTTCAGCAATGCCTGCACGTCAGGATTTTTTGAATCCAGTACGCGCAGCGGGTTGCTGTACATGCGGCGTTTGCAGTCTTCGTCCAGTTTGTCTTTAAACTGTTCAAGATAGGCAACCAGCGCTTCGCGGTATTTCGCGCGCGCGTCCAGGGAACCGATGGAGTTGAGCTCCAGAGTGACGTGGTCAAAAATGCCCAGCTCACGCCACCAGCGCGCCGTCAGCATAATCAGCTCGGCGTCAATGTCCGGCCCCTGTAAACCAAAGACCTCCACGCCCAGCTGGTTAAACTGGCGATAACGTCCTTTCTGCGGACGCTCGTGACGGAACATCGGCCCGATGTACCACAGACGTTGTTCCTGATTGTACAGGAGACCATGCTCGATGCCGGCGCGTACGCAGCCCGCCGTCCCCTCAGGGCGCAGGGTCAGGCTGTCGCCGTTGCGGTCCTCAAAGGTATACATCTCTTTTTCAACCACGTCGGTGACTTCACCAATGGCGCGTTTGAATAACGGGGTCTGCTCTACAATCGGCAAACGGATTTCGCTGTAACCGTAGCTGCCGAGCACACTTTTTAAGCTGCTTTCAATGCGCTGCCAGATAACGGTATCGGCAGGCAGATAATCGTTCATGCCGCGAATGGCTTGAATGTTTTTTGCCACGTTTATTCTCTTTATAAATGCAAAAAATGAACCCTCAAGGCGCAAGGCCTTGCGGGCTCATGATACACGGGAAGCCAGCCGCTTCCCATCACGTTATTTTTCTACTTGATGGATATCAATACGATTCGCTTCATTCAATATTGACGCTTTCGCACGAATGCGCGCTTCAAGCTGCGCGATCATATCATTGTTATCCAGACGATCTTTGCGCACCCCGTCCTCGTAAAGACCGCTTTTCTTATTACCGCCAGTGACGCCTAGGGTAGAAACCAGCGCTTCGCCCGGCCCATTGACCACACAGCCGATAATCGAGACGTCCATCGGCGTGATAATATCTTCCAGCCGTTGCTCAAGCGCATTGACCGTGCCAATCACATCAAATTCCTGACGTGAACAGGTAGGACAGGCGATGAAGTTGATACCGCGGGAGCGAATACGCAGCGACTTCAGAATATCGAAACCGACTTTAATCTCTTCAACCGGATCCGCCGCCAGCGAGATGCGCAGCGTATCGCCGATCCCTTCAGATAACAGCAGCCCAAGGCCAATCGCCGATTTTACCGAACCTGCACGCGCACCACCGGCTTCGGTGATCCCCAGATGCAGAGGCTGATCGATCTGTTTAGCCAGCAGACGATAGGATTCAACGGCAAGGAAGACATCAGACGCTTTTACGCTGACCTTGAATTGATCGAAGTTAAGACGATCCAGGTGATCCACATGGCGCATCGCCGATTCCAGCAGGGCCTGCGGGGTCGGTTCACCGTATTTTTCCTGCAGATCTTTTTCCAGGGACCCGGCGTTAACACCGATGCGGATGGGAATGTTTTTATCGCGCGCGCAATCCACCACTGAACGAATGCGCTCTTCATTGCCGATGTTGCCTGGGTTGATACGCAAGCAATCTACGCCGTATTCGGCGACTTTAAGGGCAATGCGATAATCAAAGTGAATGTCCGCCACTAACGGGACACTCACCTGTTGTTTGATAAATTTGAACGCCTCAGCCGCATCCATGGTCGGTACGGAGACACGAACGATATCGGCACCAACACGCTCAAGGGCTTTGATTTGGTTAACCGTTGCTTCTACATCCGTGGTACGGGTGTTTGTCATCGATTGAACGGCGATAGGTGCCCCATCGCCAACCGGCACGTTACCAACGTAAATCCGTTTCGATTTCCGACGTTGAATCGGAGCCTGGTTATGCATGAAAAATCTCCCGCGTTGCCCGTCTGTTACTGTGCTGCTGATTGTTCGGCATTGAGGGTCAGGCGTGCAACCTGGTTAGTTCTGATAAAGCGGCTCAGATCGACAGGTTTTCCCTGATATTGAATCTGAACGGCAGCCGGTGCGCCAATTTTCAGTTTGTAGGGTGCCTGGCCCGTTAAATTCAGGGTGCCATCTTTACGCTGAACACCGCTGAACAATTTCTTACCGCTGGCGTCGGTGACTTCCAGCCAGCAGTCCGCGGTAAAATTCATCACCAGTGCATTGGCATCAGCCGGCGCAGCGGAGACACCTGCCTGGGTGGTCGGCAGTGTCGCACCGTTAGTATTGGTTGCAGGCGCCGGGTCAACCTGTGCCTGAGAAGGCGGCACAACCGGGCTGGCCGTAGCCGTTGCCGCAGGTGAAGAAGTGGTGGAAGGTGCAGGGGTTTCAACAGGCGTTGAGGCACTGTCCTGCACTTCTGCAGGCGCCGTCGCGGTCTCGTTGTTCAGAGGGACATTCTGCCCTTCACCGCTGGCATTCAGCTCCGCAGAAGACTGATCGGCCATGGTAGTTATCTCTTCCTGCTGCGCTTTGTGGTTCTGCCACCACCATGCGCCCGTCAAGCCGACAACCACAAACAATACCAGCCAGGTAAAGCTCATCAGCCAGCCATCACGTTTTTTGCGGCGTTTACCCAAGGCATAAGTTTGCATCGGGGCCACTTTCGCCGTACGGACAGGGGCCTGCTTCTCAATCATGGGCAGCAGTTCTTCTTCCGGAATATGCACCAGACGGGCATACGATCGGATGTAACCGCGCAGGAATGTTGAAGCCAAATCAGCCGGAGCATTATCGTCTTCAATATCGCGAACCGTGGAGACCTTCAGACACAGGCGTTCGGCGACCACCTGCTGGCTGAGTCCAAGTTGTTCACGGGCGTTGCGCAGACGAACGCCTGTGGTTTGTGCTTCATGTTGTTCGTTAGTGGCTTCAGTATTCATTCGCTACAACTGCTGGTACGTGTTTTAAGATTCATGCGCGTGTTCGGCCAATGCCTGGCGCACCGCGAAATATCTGGGTCAAATAAACTTAGACCGACAGTATAAGACTGTCAGGCCAGTCATGACAGAACAGCTTTCAGCCCAATTGCTAAGCCGTTGTTCCATCATTACATACTGCCTTAAAGTCGGAAGAAACGCACCGTAATTATTGACTACACGAGTCGTTGCAGGCGATTTATCCAGCATAGTTATGCGTCGCGGCAAACTCATCTGCCGCGACGCTGGCGCCATTAGATTGCTTTAACCGCAATCGACTCGCCCTGCATACGTTTACGGATAGTACGCTTGGTTCTGTCTATAACCTCACCCGCTAACTGACCGCAGGCTGCATCGATATCGTCACCGCGGGTTTTACGCACAATGGTGGTAAAACCATACTCCATCAGAACCTTGGAGAAACGGTCGATACGGCTGTTGGAACTGCGTCCATATGGCGCGCCCGGGAAGGGGTTCCATGGAATCAGGTTGATCTTACACGGCGTGTCTTTCAACAGTTCGGCGAGCTGATGCGCATGCTCCGTACCGTCGTTGATATGATCAAGCATGACGTACTCAATGGTCACACGGCCCTGGTTCGCATTGGATTTCTCCAGGTAGCGGCGCACAGAATCCAGGAACATCGCGATATTGTACTTTTTGTTCACCGGAACGATTTCATCACGAATCTCATCATTCGGCGCATGCAGGGAGATAGCCAGCGCCACGTCAATCATGTCGCCCAGTTTATCCAGCGCAGGCACAACCCCTGAGGTAGAGAGGGTTACGCGACGTTTTGACAGACCAAAACCAAAGTCGTCGAGCATGATTTCCATCGCAGGCACGACGTTGGTCAGGTTCAGCAGGGGTTCACCCATGCCCATCATCACCACGTTAGTGATAGGACGCTGGCCGGTCACTTTCGCTGCGCCAATAATTTTTGCCGCGCGCCACACCTGGCCGATGATTTCCGACACTTTCAGGTTACGGTTGAAGCCCTGCTGCGCCGTTGAGCAGAATTTACACTCCAGCGCACACCCTACCTGGGAAGAAACACACAAAGTGGCACGGTCATCTTCCGGGATGTACACCGTTTCAACGCGCTGATCGCCTACCGCAATCGCCCATTTGATGGTGCCATCGGAAGAACGTTGTTCTTCAACAACTTCCGGCGCACGGATCTCGGCGACCTCTTTGAGCTTATTGCGCAGGACTTTGTTGATGTCAGTCATGTCATCAAAATTATCGCTGCAATAGTGGTACATCCACTTCATCACCTGATCGGCGCGGAAGGGCTTTTCACCTAAGTGTTTGAAAAATTCGCGCAGCTGCTGACGGTTTAAATCCAGCAAGTTGATTTTTGCATCTTTGTTGGGAATCGTCAGTGCGACGTTCTCAGGCGTGACAATCTGTTCAGACATAATCGTATTCCGGCCTCGTTGTTACACGTTATGGCCCCTGGAGGGTGGTTGAAAAAAGAAGCGCCCCGGGAAAGCATCTGCTTCTCTCGGGGCGCTGCATTGTACAAATTCTGGTGTACAGATGCCACGGTTGCACGCGGCATTGACAAAATAAAGTGTAAATGTCCTTACACTTTACTCAGTCGATTAACGCGTACGCGGGCAAACTTCACCTTCAGCGAAGAAATAAGCGATTTCACGCGCAGCAGATTCAACGGAGTCAGAACCGTGCGTGCCGTTCTCGGTGAAGCTGTCGGCATAGTCAGCGCGCAGGGTGCCAGCCAGGGCGTTATCCGGGTTGGTTGCACCCAGCAGGTCACGGTGACGCTGTACTGCGTTTTCGCCTTCCAGTACGGAAACCACGATCGGGCCAGAGGTCATGAACTCGACCAGGCCGTCAAAGAAGGGGCGACCTTCGTGCTCAGCATAGAAACCACGCGCCTGTTCAGTGCTCAGGTGCAGCATTTTGGTGCCAACAATTTTAAAACCCGCAGATTCAAAACGCGCAAAGATGCTACCGATAACGTTTTTAGCGACGGCATTCGGCTTGATAATAGAGAAAGTACGTTCAATAGCCATGTTAACCCCTGTAAGTTGTTCTGTTGTCGTACATACATGCGTATGACCTGGCGCGGATTATAATGAGCAACGCAGGTATTGCCTATGGATATAGGTAACATTTTTTTAAAATAAGACGAGTTTTAGCAACACTCTTCACTAAGCCGCTTATTTCGCAGATTATTGCACGGCAAACTGCACGGCCTGTACCTGCCCCACATCGTCCATAACCAGTAACTGATATTCACCGGCTTTGTCGATCTTAAGGCTGAGCAGCCCCGCATGCGAGGTTAAGGGCTCACCATTTAAGAACCACCAGCGGCTGCCCTGCCCACCGGAGGCCAGCACCGGCAGCGTTACCACGGTCTGGCCGGGTACGCGTTTAATCACCCCGCCCTCACGAATCCCTGACAGCACCAGCGGAGGCGGCGCATTCTCATCCTGCGGCGGGCATGTTGTCGAGCGCGCCGGCAAGCGAGCGGCACGTTTTTCCGCAACCGGCAGCCAGGGTTCGAGAGGCAGCGGCCAGACGATCATCGTTTTTTGTTCGGCATCCGGGCAGTCCGCCGCCACGCGCTGACCCTGTGCGTTTAGCCAGACCGGGAAACGGATACCTTTCACCCCTTCCTGCTCCGGCATCAGAAGCGTGGGGGGTTGGCTGTTATCAAGCAACCAGGTTGATAACCGGCGGCGGCAGTTGCTGTCTCCGGCAGGGAGGCTTTGCCCACCGGGCCAGCAAATCACCCCACTGCTGACCGATTCAGGACGCGGATCTTCGGGCATTTTCGCCTGCTCCAGCGCCGAACGCGGTTGAAGCATATTATTGACCTGATTCAGCACCGGCACCGCACTGGCAAAACCAAACTGCCCGGCAACTGGCGTGCCGTCTGGTCTGCCAGTCCAGACGCCAATGAGATAGCGCCCATTAATGCCGATGGACCAGGCATCCCGGTAGCCGTAACTGGTGCCGGTTTTCCATGCCAGCGGCACCACGCGGGGGAGTGCGCTGTCCGGTAAGGGCTGTGCTTCGTTGGCCAGAATCCGGCGGATAATCCACGCTGCGCCCGGCGACATTAACGGGCGCTCAATCAACGGATCTTCGGGCTGTAAGCGAAGCTGTCCGGCTTTGCCCTGCCGGGCAAACGCGCTATAAGCGGCGGTAATCTCTGCCAGCCGTGCCCCTGCCCCACCGAGAATAAGTGACAGGTTGGGTTCGGCTCCCTGCGGCAACGTCAGCGGTAGCCCTGCGTTACGCAGCACACCGGCAAATTTTTTCGGCCCATAGGCCTCCAGAACCTGTACGGCAGGAAGATTAAGCGAGCGCACCAGCGCCTCACTCATACTCACCGGCCCATGAAAGCCGCTGTCAAAGTTCCCCGGGCGATAATCTCCGGTACGACGGGGGACATCCTGCAATAAAGACGCGGGGTGAATAAGCCCCTCGTCCATTGCCAGACCATACACAAACGGCTTAAGAACCGAACCCGGCGAGCGAATGGCTGTCACCATGTCCACATGACCAAACCGGGTGGCATCTGAAATGTCCGCCGATCCGACCCAGCCACGCACTTTCATATCCGTATGATCGACAACAATAATAGCCAGTGAGCTCCGCTCCGGTAGCCGCGACTTGAGGTTCAGCGCCAGCTCTTCCAGTTGCCGTTGCAGGCTGGCATCCAGCGTGGTGGTGACCTTCAGCGCAGCATTCTGCCCGATCATCATGCGGGAAAAGAGCGGTGCAAGTTGCGGCATCTGCCGAGGCGCGAGCCAGACCGGCTCTTCCCGTGACTCCTTCACCTGAGCCGCACTCCACACCCCCTGGCTCACCATCCGATCCAGCACTTTGTCGCGCGCAGCCTGAGCGCGACTCGACCACCGGTCCGGGCGCAGACGGCTCGGCGCCTGGGGCAATACCGCCAGTAGTGCCGCTTCGGCATAGCTCATCTGTGCAGGCGATTTGCCGAGATAGGCCCAACTCGCCGCGCCAATCCCCTGGAGCGTGCCACCGAACGGGGCACGATTCAGATAAAGCGTCAGGATATCGCGTTTAGACAGATGCCATTCCAGCTGTAAGGCGCGCCAGAGCTGACGGGCTTTACCGCCGAAAGTACGCGGATGCGGATCGAGGAGTCGTGCCACCTGCATGGTTAAAGTGCTGCCCCCTGAAATGACGCGCCCGGCGCGTAAATCCTGCCAGGCCGCACGGGCAACCGAAAAGGGGTTCACGCCAGGATGGGTCCAGAACCAGCGGTCTTCATACTGAATAAGTGCTTCAAGATAGCGCGGTGAGACCTCTTCGATGGTCACCGGATACCGCCAGATCCCTTCCGCATCGGCAAAACGCCAGAGCGGTGTGCCGTCTTCAGACACCACCACCCGCGCAGGATTTACCTCGTTGAGGGGTAACGGCCAGATCCTGTCAGCGAAGACCAGGCACACCAGTACCAAAAGAGGCGCTCCCGCCAGCCAAAGCCAGCGGGAGCGCAGGAGACGCCTGTTTTTCATCTTACGGGCGAACGATCAACGGACCACTCGCGGCTCCCGTTGCCCGCCACTGTGGAACATACATCGATTCCACCTGCGGCATGGGCAGTTGATAGCTTCCCGGCGTCACGGCGCGCGCGAGGTAAATCAGGGTAACAGGCTGCCCCTGGCTTACCGCTACCGCGGCCACAAAGCGGTCATCACGGAACTCCATATGCTGGATATCCGCCTGCTGCATGCGATTGAGCAGTTCCTGTACCTCACTGGCGCTATCGGAAAGACTGGCGCTGCTGCTGGCAAGGTTCTGGTTTTCCAACTCCAGACCGGCAGGCAACAGGTCCACCACCAGCGCATCCGGCACATTATTGCTTGCGGTGACCTCCAGCCAGACCAGCACCAGCTCGCCACTCTTCAGTGAGTCCAGCGCTTTGGTGCGACCATCGGTGCCCATGATATGACGCTCGATGTTCAACACGTTACTGGCCGGTGCCGGGGTGTATTCCGGGTAACCGGTGCTGTCGAGGCGCAGCCACATCGGGCTTTCTCCGGTGTTGGTCACCTGCAACGCCGCCATTTGGTCAGCGTTCAGTTCGCGGGTTTGCTGTTTATCCCCTTTAAGCTCTTCTGTGGTCAGACTGGTCTTTGCCTGCCAGTTACCCGGCAAGTTTTGCAGCGGACGTCCGGCGAGGAACAGCGCATTGCTCTCCTGGGTGGAAAGCCAGCGTTGGCCAAAGGCCTGTTCAGAGAGCGTCGTCAGCAATTTGTTTTGCTCATCCGGCAGCAGTTTATTCTCTTCGAGCAGCGCCAGCATCAGGGCATTGTCTCGCAGTTCGCTACCGTAATCCGCCATCCAGCGCTGAGAGGAGAGACGTTTCGTCACCAGCGCCTGCGCGATGGCCTGCTCACTGCGTGGTGCATCACCCATCAGCTTCAGCGCCACACCCAGTTGCATCAGCGGCAGCCCGGCTTTCGCCTGGCTGTTGCGCTGCCAGAGTTCACGCAGCGCGCCCAGCGGTGCCTTTTGCTGACGCGCCAGCACCAGCGCGGCATAGCTTTGGGTCGCAAATTTGGTTGCCGACACGTCATCGCTGTAACGTACCGCCATCGCCGCCGGATCCTGCAAATAACGCAGCAAGCGATTATTGGCGTTAGTCAGCGCATCGCCCGGCACGCTGTAACCCTGCTCGGTTGCGCGGAACAGGAAATCCGTTACGTATGCGGTGAGCCAGTACTCTTCAGGGCCGTTTTTATCCCACAGCGAGAAGCCGCCATCGTCACGCTGCATTTGCAGCAGGCGAGAGATCCCGATGTCCACCGCCGCACGGCGTTTTTCGTCGCTGTCCCCTTTGATACCCAGCGCTTTAAGCTGAGCGGCATTGGTGTACAGAGAGGGGAACAGACCGCTGGCGGTTTGTTCCAGACAGCCGTACGGGTAAGCGCGCAGTTCCTGAATGTAGCGGGCAATGTTCAGCGAAGGACGGCCGCTCAGCAGCAGTTGTCCCTGCAACGCCACTGGCGATATCCGTTGTGTGTGTTCCGCAGGGGCATTCCAGCTTTCATGCGGATAGAGCATCACATCACTGCTGATGGTCTGCGCAGGCCAGGCCGGACGCACACCGATTTTCCACGCTTTATGCTGAGGCGCGAAGGTTTCGTCTGGCAGTTGCAGGCCCGAAATATCGGCGCTGATTTCACCGTCACCAAAGCCATCGAGCGCGCGTACCGGAATGAACAGCGTCGTCCGGGCGCCCGGCGCCAGATTAACCGGTTTAGGCTGCTGACTTTGCAGAGCCACCAGACCGCTTGCCGCTACCGCAACCTGCAAACTTTGCGGTTTGTCGGTCAGGTTTGTGATGTCCAGGGTCAGGCGCGAGGTGTCACCGCCCGCGAGGAAGCGCGGCATATTCAACTCAGCAATCACCGGAGCCGCAACGACCACCTTACCTTCGCTGCTGCCAAAATCTTCGGTGGTCCACGCCTGGGCCATCACCCGTAGCTCGCCGTTAAAATCGCCAATCGGCAGCGTTACCGTGCCTTCGCCATTTTCATCAAGCGTGACCGGCTGAGCCTGTTGAGCAACGATAGTGACATGGTTGACCGGCGGCTTACCGCCACGGTTGAGTTCATCGCCGTCACCACCAAAGCGCAGCGCCGCCAGACGCCCTTGCCCTTCAATGACCTGGCCGTAAATATCATAGATGTCTGCGCCGTAGCGTTTCTGACCAAAGAAACCTGCCCACGGGTCCGGTGTCACATAATCGGTAATATTCAGCACGCCGCTGTCGACCGCAGAAATCAGTACGTTGACCTGTTTTGGCGCTTTGCCATCTTTGAGGCTCGCTTTGACTTTTACCGTCAGGGGCTGGTTAGGACGCATTTTCTGCGGGCTTTCCAGCGCCACGTTCAGTCTACGGTTTTCATCCCCCATCGGCAGATGCAACAGACCTACCGCCCGTTTCGGCGTGGCAGACTTCGATTTGTCACCGGGGCGTACCACCAGCGTACTCAGGTACAAATCGTGACGACGCCATTTTTGATCGACCGGAATGGAGATATCCAGACCGCCTTCCGGCACATCAATCTCCTGCCACCACAACGGCCCTTCACTGGACTCGATCATGGCGTAGCCTTTACCCGCCGCAGGCGCAGTCACGTGCAACTTGATGGTGTCGCCTGGCTGATAAGCCGGTTTATCGAGCTTCATGGTCACGCGGTCAGGGCGCACTGCGCCCGCACCGTCACTGTTATCCTGCCAGCTGTAGCCCGCCCAAAAACGCACGCTGCTGACGCTCTCATCCGGTGCTTTCACTTCCAGACGATAGGAGCCCCACTCTACCGGGAAACTCACTTTTCCGGTTTCATTGGCGGCTAAGTCGAGAGCCTGTTCGCCTTCGACCAGATCTTTTTGATCAAACTGCGACTGCCAGCCATCACTCTCAGACCAGTTCCAGTAGTAGTCGCGACGCTCGCGGATCAAGCGGACCTGAAGGCCGGATACCGCTTTTTTCGCCCCCGTAGGATCGGCATAGACAATGTCGAAACCGGCCAGACCGTTCTCATCAACAATCGGCTGGTTCACGGTGGTGTCGGTGCGATAGTCATACACGGCTTTCGCCGCAAACTGTGGGCGAATCCCCGGCAAGGCATCCGCAGGCCAGAGCGGTTGTTCAGCACGACGCGTAACAGGACGCCCGCCGGATTCCAGTAAGCTCGCCTGTAAAATCACCTGCAGCGGTGAGTGGAGATCTTTCCACTGGCTGGCGGTGGTGACTTCACCGTGGCCTTTTTCATCCAGTTGAATCTGCACTTCATCCAGACTGCGGCTCTGATTCTCTTCAGCAATATCACCGAACTGGAAGCCTGGCAGCGCTTTCACCGCTTCACGCAATGGACGCAGGAAAAGCTGCCCTTGCAGGGTGTTGCCGCTGGCAGGCGCGCCGTAGAGGTAGTAACCCACCACGCCAAAGTTGACGTCATCCGCCAGCGAGAGCGGTGCCTGCTGCGGGGTCAGGTTTAATGCCATCCGCTCCGGCATAAAGTCTTCAACATGGAAAGACCAGCTACGCAGAAGATTGTCGCCGGTGTTGGCGCGAATGGCCCAGGTGCCGGTTTGCGCGCTGGCATCCAGCGTCCAGGTAAAGCGATAGAGGCCATTCTCAGGCTGGCTGACCACGCTGCGCATCACCTGTCCGTCGGGTTTCACGACCTCGAGTTTCACGGGCTGATCGGCAATCGGTTTACCGTCGCTGTCGCGCAGCAGCGCATTCATGATGACCGTTTCGCCTGGGCGATAGAGGTCACGCGGACCGAACATAAAGAACTGTTTGCTGTACCCCGGCTCTCCGGCAATAGCGAACTCGGCGAGATCCAGCGCCGGGAGCTGCAGGTCCAACAGCGTGGTTTCGCCATCTTTTCGTGCCAGCAGCAGCGCAGCGTCTTTATCGGTATTCAGGGTGGCATGGCCCTGCGCATCACTGGTCGCTTGCGCCAGCGTCTGCCCTTTGTCATTCAGCAGCACGACATCAATACCTGACTGCGCCGATCCGTTTTCCAGACTCTGGGTGAAGATATCCAGGCGGTCGTGATAGCGGTGGGCAGAAACGCCAATGTTACTCAGGGTAAAGAGCGTGGCGGCGTTACTGTAGTTGTAATGCCCGGCCTGATTCATCACCGCAACGTATACACCCGCCTGCTGTAATGGCTTAATCTCTTTGAGAGGTAACAGCAGCTTTTCGCGCGTATTACGTGCCGGGTTCAGATCAAAACGGCCGGTATAAACCAGGTCGACCATCTTGAGTAAATTTTCTGACTCCCAGTTGGTCAGTGAATTCCGGTACTCCCACTGGCTGACAAAAGCCGCCAGCGATTCCGGTTTCACCCGGTAGAAATTGACGTCAATGTTCTCCACATTGAGCGCAATGACCGGCAACCCTTCCACGACCTTGCCTGGCAGCAACGAGCCACGGCTGGCAAAGCCCACCGTTGGCTGAATATCTCGGGTGGTCAGCGGTTTCTCATAGTCAATGCCAAAGGTGGCATTGTTGAGCGCTTGCAGGCCCCGGTCCACCGATACCAACAGCTCACGGTTGGGTTCAAGGTGACGTAACCGCAACTCTTTCAGATTAGGGGCCAGCTCCCAGGCACCGTCCACTTTGCCGTTCTTTTTGTCGACAACATGTACCGTTTGGCCAAAGTTCTGGTCCGGGTTTAGCGGAATAGAAAACGTCAACACCAGGGCGGCTGCGCCATCCAACTGGACTTCGGAGGCATCCACCAGCGTTAAGGGTTTCCCTTCGCTGCTTTTTGCCAGCTGTTTGATTTTTTCACTGTCGGGTTTCGCCGCCCTGGGGGTGTCCTGCGGCGTTGAAGAAGTCGAGGTCGACGCAGGGGCGGACTGCGCTTCCTGCGGTTTATCGTTGTTGTCACAGCCTGCCAACGTGAACGAAGTTAAGAGTGCGATAGCAATCGCCGCTGAACGTAACGGTGTCATCCTTTATCCCTGGCGCCAGAGCCTGTTAAGTAAATATCCGTAAGTATTATGCGCGACTTTGCCAATTACAAACAGCTACCGGATTCTGGAAAACATTTTCTGTCGCATAGCGTAGCGATGCGCATGTTACCGGGATCACAGGGCGTAACGTTACATGTAACCTTCAAAGTCATTTGTTTTTAATACAACAAGATAGCTAGCTAACTTCCGTTTACGACTGCTAACGTTACCTCATCTTCATTCGCATCCCTGCGGTTCATAAAAGAGAGAACGTAATGAGCAGAGCCGTCAATGCCCTACAAAATTTCGGTAAGTCCCTCTTTGGCCCGGTCCTGATTCTACCCATTGTTGGCCTGTTTATTGCCTTGGGTAATATTCTCGGCAATGGCAACCTGGCGGAATACCTGCCTTTTCTCGGCCATCCGCTGATCCAAAACACCGGCCAACTGATTGCCAAATCAGCAGTCTCGGTGCTGGTGAACCTGGCGCTGGTCTTTGCGGTGGGTATCCCGATTGGCCTGGCATCGCGCGATAAAGGCTATGCCGCCCTGATTGGCCTGGTGACGTTCGTGGTCTTTATCAACGCGATGAACGTTACGATGCAGTTACAGGGGATGTTGGCCCCGGCAGATCAAATGAAAGCCGCCGGGCAAGGAATGGTATTGGGCGTGCAGGTCCTGGAGATGGGCGTTTTTGCCGGGATCCTTACCGGTGCCCTTTCAGGCTACCTCTATAACAAATATTCCGGCGTACAGTTTTCCGGGGCGATGGCTATCTACTCCGGCCACTGTTTCGTGGCGATTATCATGCTGCCGGTGTCGATGGTGCTGGGCGTCATCATGAGTGAGATCTGGCCCTTTGCACAGCACGGCATCAGCACCCTCGCCACCGCGATAAAGGGTGCCGGTCCGTTTGGCGTCGCAGTGTATGGCTTCCTTGAACGTATTCTTGTGCCGACCGGCTTACATCACCTCGTCTACACGCCGTTTTTGTATACCGAACTGGGTGGCACACAAGAGGTGTGTGGTTCTGTGTATCAGGGCGCACGCAACATCTACTTCGCCGAGATGGCCTGCCCGGACGTAAAACAACTCAGCAGCACCGTGGTGTGGGATGCGCGTGGTATCAGTAAAATGTACGGTCTGCCTGCCGCGGCGCTGGCCATGTATCTCACCGCCAAACCAGAACGTAAAGCGGCGGCAAAAGCGATTTTGATTCCGGCTGCGCTGACGTCATTTCTGGTGGGCGTAACCGAACCTATCGAGTTCTCCTTCCTGTTTGTCGCCCCGCTGCTGTTCGTGGTCCACGCTGTGCTGACCGGCCTCGGCATGATGCTGTTCTACCTGCTCGATGTGCATGCCATTGGCGCCAACGGCATTATCGATTTTATTCTCTACAACCTGCCGCTGGGCACTGAAAAATCCAACTGGCCAATGTACATCCTGGTTGGGCTTATCATGTTCGCCCTTTACTTCGTTATTTTCCGCTTCCTGATCCTGCGCTTTGACATGAAAACCCCCGGCCGCGAAGACGCCGAGGAAGAGACGCGTCTGTACAGCAAACAGGATTATCAGGCCAAAGGGAATAACGACGGTCTGGGCGAGGCGATTGTTGCGGGCCTCGGTGGTCGCGGAAACATCGAGGTTGTGGACAACTGTTACACCCGCTTACGCGTCACGGTTAAAGATGTCGCCACGATTGACGAAGCTCGTCTCAAGGCGACCGGTGCGAAAGCCGTAATCAAACAAGGTAATAACGTTCAGGTGGTCTACGGGCTGCATGTCAAAAAAATGCGAGAAGCCGTTGAGCTGTTTCTCTAAAGGAGACTGATGATGTTTACACCCCCGTTTATTCTCTCTATCGCCGGTGGCGGCAGCACCTATACCCCCGGGATTGTGAAAAGCCTGATGGTACAGCTGGAGAAATTCCCGCTGGCGGAAATCCGTCTGTACGACATTGACGAAGCCCGGCAGAACACCATCGCGCCGGTGGTCGAGAAAGTGCTGCGCGACCACAGCCAGAGTATCAAATTTACGGTGACCACTGACCCGGAAACCGCCTTTCGCGGCGCGCACTTTGTCTTTGCCCAGATGCGTGTTGGCCAGTACAAAATGCGTGAGCAGGATGAAAAAATCCCCCTGCGCCATAGCGTCGTCGGTCAGGAAACCTGCGGGCCTGGCGGGCTGGCTTATGGGCTACGTACCATTCTGCCCATGGTGGAGCTTATCGATCACGTTGAGCGTTATGCCGATAAAAAAGCGTGGATTGTGAACTACTCCAACCCGGCGGCCATTGTGGCGGAAGGGGTACGCCGCCTGCGCCCGGATGCTCGCGTCCTCAATATTTGCGATATGCCGGTCGCCGCGATGCGTAATATGGGCGCGGTGCTGGGCGTGGATCGTCACAAACTGGTGGTGGATTACTTCGGTCTTAACCACTTTGGCTGGTTTACCCGCATTCTGGTGGATGGCGAAGACAAACTGCCGCAGCTGCGTGAACACATCGCCCGCTTTGGTCTGCTCACCGAAGATGCCGCGCAAACCGACCCGCAGCACTCGGATCCGTCATGGGTCAAAACCTGGCGTAACATTAAACCGGTGATGGACAACTTCCCCGACTATCTGCCCAATCCCTATTTGCAGTATTACCTGATGCCCAATGAGATTGTTGAGCATCAGGATCCCAATTACACCCGCGCTAATGAAGTGATGAACGGGCGCGAGAAGAAGTTGTTTGCCGCAGCAGAAGAGTACAAGCGGACGGGAATTCTGTCGGACGCGTTCCATGTGGGCGTGCATGGCGAGTTTATTGTCGATGTCGCCCGTTCGCTGGCCTTTGATTTGCGCCAGCGTCATCTGGTGATTGTGGAAAACAAAGGGGCCATCGCCAATTTACCTTACGATGCGATGGTGGAAGTCCCCGCCTACATCACCGCCGAAGGCGCAGAGCCGGTGCGTATGGGTGCCGTTCCGTTGTTCCACCAGACGCTGCTGATGCAGCAGCTGGCGTCAGAACAACTGCTGGTAGAAGCGACCATTGAAGGCAGTTATGAGAAAGCGCTGCAGGCGTTTACCCTGAACCGCACGGTGCCCACCATGCAGCACGCCAAAGCCATTCTCGACGACATGATTGAGGCTAACCGCGACTACTGGCCTGCCCTGCAAAAGGCCTGGGAAAACGGCAAAGCGGTACAAAAATAACGAGGTGACTCGCGCCTTTTGCGATGGTTGCTTGTCGGGTCAGAAAAAAACGTTAACAATTCAGGATATACCCTAAATAATTCACGTTGCAGGCAGACGGCAAGTGAGAGAACTCCCGGGAGCTTACTGAAGTAAGTGACCGGGATGAACGAATGCAGCCAACACACCTGCAGCCTGAAGTATGACGGGTTTCTTGTTGATGACCCGGAGGCAACCATGTCCACCTCGTATTTTGTCTCAGCCGACTGGCTGATTGAACACAGCGATGATCCTGAAGTACAAGTCATTGATGCCAGAATGGCCCCGGCGGGCCAGGAACATCTGCGTGATATGGCCGCAGAATACCGTGCCGGGCACATTCCTGACGCGGTCAGGTTCGATATTGAAGCCTTGTCCGATCACGCCTCAAACCTGCCCCATATGCTGCCACGCCCGGAAGCCTTTGCCGTCGCCATGCGTGAACTGGGGATCAGCCATGACAAGCACCTGGTCGTTTATGACGAAGGTAATCTCTTTTCCGCCCCCCGCGCGTGGTGGATGCTGCGCTACTTTGGCGCTGACAATGTCTCCATTCTGGCGGGCGGTCTTGCCGGCTGGCAGCGAGATGAGCTGCCGCTCGCGCAGGGTGACGTTACGCTACCCGAATCCGACTTCGAGGTGAAAACCGATCCTGATACGGTAAAACGCCTGACGGATGTGCTGTTAGTCAGCCACGAAGGCACGGCTCAACTCGTTGACGCCCGCCCAGGCCCCCGCTTTAAAGGCGAGGCCGATGAACCGCGTGCGGGTTTGAAGCGCGGCCATATTCCAGGTGCGCGCAATGTTCCCTGGGGGGATCTGGTGGTGAACGGTGAGCTCAAAACCACGGACGAACTGGCGGAAATCTTTGAACGCCAGGGTGTGGATCTCGCTAAACCGATTATTGCCAGCTGCGGTTCCGGCGTCACGGCTTGCGTGGTGATTCTGGCACTGGCGACGCTCGGCGCACATAACGTTAAGCTGTACGATGGCTCCTGGAGTGAATGGGGTGCCCGTGACGATCTCCCCGTTGAACCAGCCTGAATGGATAACCGACTCGCGACACTGCTGACCCGTGGCGAATCCCTGACGCGGGCGGAGTACCGTGTGCTGGCCCACCTGACGGAGCATCCGTTGCTGGTGGGCAACATTACGGTACGCGACCTGGCGACCGCCACCTTTGTTTCGACGGCGACCATTATGCGGCTCTGTCAGAAACTGGGGTTTAGCGGCTACAGTGAGTTTATCTGGCACTGCAAACAGCTTCTGGCCGACACGCCGCATATTGCAGAGCAGCCAGCCCACGGCAGCGATACGCTGCCCAGACTGTTTCATCAGTTTATGGCGAACTATCAGCAGACGTTTCAGTGGGTAAGCCCGGAAAAGCGGCAGGCCTTTGCCAGGCTGCTACGCGAAAAAGAGAGCTTTTTTCTCTACGGCGCGGGGTTTTCCTATCTGTTTGCGGAGTATCTGACCAAGAAACTGCAGGTGCTGGGCAAGACGGCGTTTATCTCCGGCCCCGGCGACAGTCGCAACATTTTTCTCAGCAATGCCGCGCGCTATCAGGTATTTGTCGCCGTCTCACGCAGTGGCGAAACCGAGCAGGTGCTGGATAAAGCGCGTATTGCCCAGAACGTGGGCATGACGGTTATCGCCTTTACCCGCGCCTCTGCTAATAGCCTGGCCGGGCTGGCAGACGTGCACTTCGCCCTTTACGACGAGGCGGTACATTTCGCCGCCGAGGCTGCCGGAATAACCTCATTTGAGTCAAATCTGGTGCTGTTAATGGATTTACTGCTGCTGGAAGCGACGGGCTAAAAAGCCCGTCATTCATTCAGATAATGCGGTTCGTTTTCAGGTCGCGCAGGAAGCTGCCCCAGCGACGCTCATAGAACGGTGTAATGTGGTCAATCATAAAGTGACTGATCCCCTTTTCCCCTTTCACCACCTGGCAGATATCCACCGGATCATCGCCCGGTAAGGTATCCATCGCCACGCTGCCCGCCGCCTGGATAATCTCTTCGATATCGCCATCGGCTTCAATGCCAATCAACAGATTCGACTGCGCGTCGTTTTTCTCTTTGAGCGAGCAAAGATACGCGCACTTCACGTTGTTGAAGGTTCTGAACAGGGTGGTGAGTGAATCGATCATCTGCGCAGGCGGTTCGGTCACTTCAGACAGCAGCAGCGATGTGCCGCCTTCCAGCACCTCCTGCTCGCTGAGTGGGCTACCTTCTTTTCCCACCAGATGACTGATTTCACGCGGCGTGAGCTCTTTGCCCGTCGGCAGTTTGGCGTTGAGGAAAAGCGTCTCCCCCAACGTCATTTCAAATAGCGTGCGGGCAGGCAGTACCACAAACGCCTGTTCGGTATCCACCGCCTGTTGCAGTGCTTCCAGCGAGGTGAAGAAGGGAATGACTGACTCGCCGTCATCTTTTTCCCAGTGTTGAATGTCCAGCGCGCTGTCTTCAACAACGGATTTGTCATCCGCCGCCGTACCCGGCACCCAGACGGTGGAGTCCAGCAGCGTACGGAAAAAAGCCGGGCGATAAGCAGGCTCAGTCGCCGCCTTTTCCAGCAGAGTTTCGAGGCTTTCAGTCTCGTGATGATGGTCGTGATCGTGGTCTGAATGGGACATAAATTTTACTGTTCGTCTCGTACTGTTTGATGCCCTCACCCCGGCCCTCTCCCACAGGGAGAGGGGGAACAGCCTGCACCGTGCGATCCCCTCTCTCACTGGGTGAGGGGGAACGGCCTGCACCGTGCGATCCCCTCTCCCCTTTGGGGAGAGGGTTAGGGTGAGGGGAAAATTATTGACGGGTCAGCAGATTCGCCAGCGCACGAACGCCCAGCCCTGTTGCCCCTGCCGCCCACTGCTCCACCCCTGCCTTACGGTAGGTGGCAGAACAGTCAATGTGCAGCCAGCCCTGCTGATAATTCTCAACAAAGTGAGACAGGAAACCGGCCGCGGTACTGGCACCCGCCGGGAACGCCGCGCTGGCGGTATTGTTAAGTTCAGCAAAGTTTGACGGCAATTGATGGCGATGGAACTCCGCCAGCGGCAGACGCCAGAACGGTTCGTTCTCTGCGGCGGCGCTTTTCAGCAGGCGGTTAGCCAGCTGATCGTCGAAGCTGAACAGCGCATGGTAATCATTGCCCAGCGCGGTTTTAGCCGCCCCGGTCAGGGTGGCAGCATCGATGATCAGTTCAGGTTTCTGCGCGCTCGCGTTAATGAGTCCATCGGCCAGCACCAGGCGCCCTTCAGCGTCGGTGTTCATCACCTCAACGGTTTTGCCGTTACGGTAGCGAATGATATCGCCCAGCTTGAAGGCATTGCCGCTAATCATGTTGTCAGCACAGCACAGGTAGAGCTTCACGCGTTTGTTCAGGCCGCGGGTGATGGCGAACGCCAGCGCGCCGGTGACCATCGCCGCACCGCCCATATCGGATTTCATGGAATCCATAAACGCGGTTTGTTTGATGCTGTAACCGCCGGAATCGAAGGTAATGCCTTTACCGACCAGGCAGGCGTAAATCGGCGCGTCTTTATCGCCAGTCGGGTTAAAATCGAGGGAGAGCAGGACAGGCGGACGTTCGGAGCCACGCCCTACGGTATGAATACCTGCGTAGTTCTGTTCTCGCAGATCTTCGCCTTTCACGATACGGTATGACACCGCTTCGCCGCCAACGTCACTCAGCAGATCCACCGCACGCTGCGCCAGTTGCTCCGGGCCGACGTCTTCTGCCGGCGCATTGATGATGTCGCGCACCCAGTCGATGGTTTTCAGACGGGCATCGAGCTCTTTCTGATCGGTGTCTGATAAGGTCGCCCACGTAATGTTGCGCGTTCCTTTTGGCCCTTTATAACCCGCCCAGAACGCCCAGCTACGATCCACATCCCAGCCTTCACCGCTCAGCGCGACATGTTTGATACCCATGCCGTCGATTTTGCGTGCCGCGCGTTGAATCAGGCCAGTGTCGTCTTTGCCAGTCAGGTGCAACGTGATGCCATCGTTATTGATGCTGTACGTGGCTTTCTCGCCCCAGCGCGCGTCCGCACTCTGGGTCGTTAAGGTAATTTTCATCGCTTCTGTTGTCATTGTTTTGTCCTTAAGCGCATGGGATATGAAAACGGGCCGCCAGAAGGCAGCCCGTCGATATCAAGATGCTTCGTCTAACCAGACTAGCAGAATTGCCTCGAGAATTTTTTCGTTCGATGCGTTTGGATCGTCATCAAACTCTTCCAGGTCGCAAATCCACTGGTGCATGTCGGTGAAGCGTACCGTCTTCGGATCCAGATCCGGGAAGGTATCATACAGCGCTTCGCCGATTTCGCGGCTGTCGGTCCATTTCAGTGACATATTAGTGCTCCCGCGCATGGTTGATGGTGTAACGTGGGATCTCCACCACCAGGTCCTCGTCGGTGACGCGCGCCTGACAGCTCAGACGGCTTTCCGGCTCCAGGCCCCAGGCCTTGTCCAGCATGTCATCTTCATCTTCGGTGCTTTCAGGCAACGAATCGAAACCTTCACGCACGACACAGTGGCAGGTGGTACAGGCGCAGGATTTCTCACAAGCGTGCTCAAGCTCAATGCCACCACGCAGGGCCACATCAAGAATGGTTTCGCCGGTCTTTGCTTCCATAACTACACCATCGGGACACAGATCCTGATGAGGCAGAAAAACGATCTTAGGCATCTTAAACCTCGTCGACGGAATGGCCTTTTAACGCGGTACGTACGGACTTATCCATACGGCGCGCGGCAAATTCCTGGGTTTGTTTATCTACATTTTTAATAGCGTGTTCAATGGCGTCGGTATCATTGCCCTGGGCAACGGCAACAAGTTGCGCGATAGCCTGGTCAATTTCCTCACGCTCTGCGGCGCTGAGCAGCGCGGCATCGGTTGCCAGCGCACCGGTCAAACTCTCCAGAACGCGGGCGGCTTCCACTTGCTGTTCTGCCAGCATACGTGCTTGCACGTCCTGCTCGGCAAAGCTCATGGAATCCTTAATCATGGTGGCAATTTCGTTGTCGGTCAGACCGTAGGACGGTTTCACCTGAATAGCCGCTTCAACACCGGTGGATTTCTCCATCGCCGTTACGCTCAGCAGGCCATCTGCATCCACCTGGAAGGTGACGCGAATGTGCGCGCCGCCTGCCGGCATTGCCGGGATACCACGCAGGGCAAAACGCGCCAGCGAACGGCAGTCCTGCACCAGTTCGCGCTCACCCTGCATGACATGGATAGACATGGCTGTCTGCCCGTCTTTGAAGGTGGTGAACTCCTGCGCACGCGCAACAGGGATGGTGGTGTTACGCGGGATCACTTTCTCCACGAGGCCGCCCATGGTTTCGAGCCCCAGCGACAGCGGAATAACGTCCAGCAACAGCATGTCGCTGTCCGGCTTATTCCCCACCAGGATGTCAGCCTGAACGGCGGCACCAATAGCGACGACTTTATCCGGGTCGATAGAGGTCAGTGGCGTGCGGCCAAAGAATTCGCCAACACGGTCACGCACCAGCGGCACGCGGGTAGAGCCGCCGACCATCACGACTTCCAGCACCTCATCCGCTTCAACGCCCGCATCTTTTAACGCACGACGGCATGACAGCAAGGTGCGTTTCACCAGACTGGCAATCAGCGCGTCAAACTGCTCGCGGGTTACGGTGCCCTGCCAGCCAGCCACGTCAACGGTGACGGAAGGCGCATCGCTCAGTGCGATTTTTGCCGCGATGGCCGCATCCAGCAACTCACGCTGCAAACGGTTGTCGCCATGTTGCGGGAGCGTCGCCTGCTCGCGAATAAAGTCCGCCAGCAGATGGTCAAAATCATCACCGCCAAGCGCAGAATCACCGCCTGTCGCCAGCACTTCAAACACCCCACGGCTCAAGCGCAGGATGGAAATATCAAAGGTACCACCGCCAAGATCGTAAACGGCGATCACCCCTTCTTTCCCCGAATCCAGACCGTAAGCAATGGCTGCGGCGGTCGGCTCGTTCAGCAAACGCAGAACATGCAGGCCAGCAAGACGCGCGGCGTCTTTAGTGCCCTGACGCTGAGCGTCATCAAAGTAAGCGGGAACGGTAATCACCACGCCATCCAGTTCCCCGGCGAGGGACGCCTGGGCACGCAGGGCGAGCGCTTTGAGGATATCTGCGGAAACGCGGATGGGGTTGACCAGACCGGCGGTGGTCTCGATCATCGGCAGACCCTTTTCACTGGCCAGGAACTGATAGGGTAAGTGGGGATAACGCACCTGAATATCGGCCAGCGCACGACCCATCATGCGTTTTACCGAACTGATGGTGTTAACCGGATCCTGAGCGGCATTGGCACGCGCGTCGAATCCCACCGTGTGCCCCTCGGCGTGATAATGCACGACAGAAGGTAACAGATGGCGACCTGCGTCGTCGGGTAGCGTTTCCGCCTGACCGCTACGCACGGTGGCGACCAGAGAGTTTGTGGTGCCTAAATCGATTCCCGCCGCCAGACGACGCTGGTGCGGCGCGGCGCTCAGACCCGGCTCACTAATTTGTAATAAGGCCATAATGTGCTTCCAAAATTAAAAACCGAGCAGTTTTTCTTCGAGTTGTTCTGTTGAGCTGCGCAGTTTATCCAGAAAACGAAGTTTACGCACGGTATCCGCCGCGGCATCCCACGCTTCATTATCAAATTGTTCGACCATCAACTGATGACGCGCGTCGTACATCTTTTTGACACGCTGAACAAAAGCTTCGAGCCGGTCAGCGTCTCCGGCCGTACCAATCTCATCCAGTTCTTCACGAAGCTCCAGTTGCTCCATCAGAAACGCAGTATCCCGTACCGTGTGCTGCTCTGACGTCAGATCGAAACCGTGCAGGGAGAGCAGATATTCTGCTCGCGCCAGAGGATGGCGCAGCGTTTGCCAGGCCTGATTGATGGTCGCAGACTGTTGCACGGACGCAAGCTGTTCCGCCGGCGTGCCGCTGGCAAATTTATCAGGGTGGTACTGGCGCTGGAGATCCTGAAAACGGGTGGTCAGTGCCGGAATATCGACTTGATAGTGGGCGGATAAGCCAAAGAGGGTGAAGTAATCCATAACGAGTCCTGCTATAACAAGCCCCACACGCAGATTGACTCAGCTCGAATGATTTTGAGTCTTTTCTATGGTGGGGCTTATCGGTAACACGCGATTAAACGTTGAAGCTTTCGCCGCAACCGCACTCATCTTTCACGTTCGGGTTCGTAAACTTAAACCCTTCGTTAAGGCCTTCTTTGACAAAGTCCAGTTGGGTGCCGTCAAGGAATTGCAGGCTTTTGCCGTCGATAACGACCTTCACACCTTTATCTTCAAACACGGTATCTTCTGATTCCGGTTTGTCGACGAATTCCAGTACGTAGGCCATGCCAGAACAACCCGAGGTTCTGACCCCCAGACGCAGGCCAAACCCTTTACCGCGGTTGGCCAGAAAGTTATTCACTCGCGCTGCAGCACTGTCGCTTAGGGTAATCGACATACAATGCCCTCAATTATTTTTTTCATCATTCTTCCCACCGCAGGTGCGTTGGCTTCATTTGTTCACTCAAGTCACTTACCTTAGTAAGCTCCTTGAGACTCACAAACTTGCCGCCTTCCTGCACTGTGAATTATTTAGAAACCACTTCACGTTTACTTTTATAATCCGCAATCGCGGCTTTAATCGCATCTTCTGCCAGGATAGAGCAGTGGATTTTTACCGGCGGTAATTCCAGCTCTTCGGCGATGTCGGTGTTCTTGATGGCCTGCGCTTCATCCAGGGATTTACCCTTCACCCACTCGGTAACCAGTGAGCTGGAAGCGATAGCAGAACCGCAACCGTAAGTCTTGAAGCGCGCGTCTTCAATGATACCCTCATTGTTGACTTTGATCTGCAACTTCATCACGTCGCCACAAGCCGGTGCACCCACCATGCCGCTGCCTACGCTCTCGTCGCTGTTGTCGAAAGAACCCACGTTGCGCGGATTCTCATAATGATCGATTACTTTTTCGCTGTAAGCCATGTTCTGTTCTCCTGATTCCGCTGCCGATTAGTGATGTGACCATTCAATACTGTTCAAATCCACGCCCTGTTTGAACATTTCCCACAGAGGAGAAAGGTCGCGCAGACGGCCAATGGAGTTACGTACCAGCTTGATGGTGTAATCAATTTCTTCTTCGGTGGTGAAACGACCTAAGGAGAAACGAATGGAGCTGTGTGCCAGCTCATCAGTCATACCCAGCGCACGCAGCACGTAGGACGGCTCAAGGCTTGCGGAAGTACAGGCAGAACCGGAGGAGACGGCCAGGTCTTTCAGCGCCATAATCAGGGATTCGCCTTCAACGTAGTTAAAGCTGACGTTGAGGATGTTCGGTGCGCCCTGCTCGAGGTCACCGTTCAGGTAAACCTCTTCCATATCTTTCACGCCTTCCCACAGACGGTTACGCAGTGTACGCAGACGCGCCATCTCGGTTTCCATCTCTTCTTTGGCAATGCGGTAGGCTTCACCCATGCCAACGATCTGGTGAACAGGCAGGGTACCGGAACGCATGCCGCGCTCGTGACCACCGCCGTGCATCTGCGCTTCGATACGGATACGCGGTTTACGACGAACGTACAGCGCGCCAATGCCTTTCGGGCCGTAGATTTTGTGACCGGAGAAGGACATCAGATCGACTTTCAGTTGGCTCAGGTCGATTGGCAGCTTGCCGACGCTCTGGGTCGCATCAACGTGATAAATGATGCCGCGCGCACGGCACATTTCGCCGATGGTCGCGATATCCTGCACAACGCCGATTTCGTTGTTCACGTGCATAATAGAAACCAGAATGGTGTCATCACGCATTGCGGCTTCGAGTTCTTTCAGGTCGATAATGCCGTTGCTGGCAGGCGCAAGGTAGGTAACCTCAAAACCTTCACGCTCGAGCTGACGACAGGTGTCCAGCACGGCTTTGTGTTCGGTTTTGCAGGTAATAATGTGCTTGCCTTTTTTCTGGTAAAAGTTGGCCGCACCTTTGATTGCCAGGTTGTCAGATTCGGTAGCGCCGGAAGTGAACACAATTTCACGCGGATCGGCACCCACCAGCTCAGCAATCTGATTACGGGCGATATCTACCGCCTCTTCAGCATGCCAGCCAAAACGGTGTGAACGGGAAGCGGGGTTACCAAAGTTTCCGTCCAGGGTCAGACACTGCATCATTTTCTCAGCAACACGCGGGTCCACCGGCGTTGTTGCGGAGTAATCGAGATAAATCGGTAATTTCATTGCTCTTAAACTCCGTACATCACTCAATGCAATGAACCAGGCTTGCGGTCGGATGTTCAGCCGTTATGCGGGGTGCTTCCACCCCGGCCTGATTCCAGATTTTTATAATGTTTTAACCTAACTGTTTTGCGGTGCAGCAAGGCGGCAAGCTTGTGAATACCCAGGAGCTTACATAAGTAAGCGACTAGGCTGAACACGTGCGGCCAACGCAGCAGCGCCCCGAAACAGGACGGGTAAATTATGCGCGCAGTTTGACGTCGATCGCGTCCTGACCACGGGTCGTGCGTTGGGTTTCGTGCGAATGCTGACGATCGGAGACGTCAAGAATTTCCTGGTTGTTAACCAGCTCACCCAGGGTGATGTTATTCAGGAAACCGGTGAGACGATCGCTCAGATCGCGCCACAGCGCATGAGTCAGACATTTATCGCCGCCCTGGCAGCCAGTTTTGCCCTGGCAACGGGTTGCATCAACCGATTCGTCAACGGCGCTGATCACTTCGCCAACAGCGATGCTGCTTGCGTCTTTACCCAGCAGGTAACCGCCACCCGGACCACGTACGCTGGCAACCAGGCCATTTTTACGTAAGCGGGAGAAAAGCTGTTCCAGATAAGAAAGGGAGATCCCCTGACGCTCGGAAATATCAGCCAATGGAACCGGACCCGTTTCGGAGTTGAGCGCAACGTCCAGCATTGCGGTCACGGCATAACGCCCTTTAGATGTCAGTCTCATGTCTTACTTAGCCTCAAGCTCGCCCCTGCCCGGGGTTTTTATTAAAATTTCAAATAATGTCGCATAGCGGAGGCAAGTCTGACATTCCTGACTAAATTGGTCAACTATTTACTTGACTGTTTTAGTCAGGTATTTGGCTTTACGTGCCGTTTGACTTAAGCGCGGTTTGACGCCCCCTCCGCGGCCGGGAGGGGAAGAAAAAACTTATTGTTTTTCCTGCGTTTTTTGCTCAATTGAGGCCAGCATGCCACGCATAATATTGAGCTCCTGGCTCTCCGGGCGGGCACGGGTAAAGAGGCGACGCAGCTTGTTCATGACCTGTCCGGGATGGTTTTCACGGATAAAACCGGTCGAAAGCAGCGTCTTTTCCAGATGACCATAGAAGCGTTCGAGATCGTCAACCAACGGGTACGGCGCCTCTTCTTCTTTTGCATCCAGCGGGCTATTTTCTTCCTGCGTTGCCAGCCATGCCATACGCACTTCGTAGGCAATAACCTGTACCGCCATCGCCAGATTCAGCGAGCTGTATTCCGGGTTAGCCGCAATGGCAACGTGATAATGGCATTTTTGCAGCTCATCGTTTGTCAGCCCCACACGTTCCCGGCCAAAGACCAGCGCGACGGGCGCGTGCTTGCCTTCAGCCACGCTTTTCAACCCGCATTCGCGCGGATCGAGCATCGGCCAGGGCAGCGTACGAGAACGCGCGCTGGTGCCCACCACCAGGCTACAGCCTGCAAGGGCTTCATCCAGCGTATCGACGATGTGCGCCTCACCAATGACGTCACTGGCGCCGGCCGCCAGCGCGATGGCCTGTGAGTCGGGCTTCACCAGCGGGTTAACCAGCCACAGGTTGGTCAGGCCCATTGTTTTCATTGCACGGGCGACGGAGCCCATATTGCCGGTGTGAGAGGTCTCCACCAGTACGATTCGAATATTTTGCAGCATAGTTTTTCTACGGCTAAAGAATATTTGTGCATATTATCATAAAGCGAAGACATATTCCGAATACGCTGCTATTATACGCGCCGTTTTCCCGTTCTTTAACATCCAGTGAGAGAGACCGATGCATCCGATGCTGACCATCGCCGTGCGCGCAGCGCGCAAGGCGGGTAATTTAATTGCCAAACACTACGAAACACCAGACTCCGTAGAATCCAGCCAGAAAGGCAGCAATGACTTTGTGACTAACGTTGATAAAGCCGCCGAAGCGCTTATCATCGAAACCATTCGCAAGTCTTACCCGCAACACACCATTATCACCGAAGAAAGCGGTGAGCATGAAGGCGAAGATCAGGATGTTCAATGGGTTATCGATCCACTGGATGGCACCACCAACTTTATTAAACGCCTCCCACACTTCTCCGTTTCTATCGCCGTACGCATCAAAGGCCGTACCGAAGTAGCGGTCGTTTACGATCCTATGCGTAATGAATTGTTCACCGCGACCCGTGGTCAGGGCGCCCAGCTGAACGGTTACCGTCTGCGCGGCAGCATTGCACGCGACCTGGATGGCACCATCCTGGCGACCGGCTTCCCGTTCAAAGTAAAACAGCACGCCCCTGCCTATATTAAAATTATCGGTAAACTGTTCACCGAGTGCGCTGACTTCCGTCGTACCGGCTCTGCTGCGCTGGATCTGGCCTATGTGGCCGCTGGCCGCGTTGACGGTTTCTTTGAAATTGGTCTTAAGCCGTGGGACTTCGCCGCAGGCGAGCTGCTGGTTCGTGAAGCAGGCGGTCTGGTGTGTGATTTCACCGGCGGTCATGGCTACATGATGAGCGGTAACGTTGTTGCTGGTAACCCGCGTGTCGTTAAAGCGATGCTGGCTAACATGCGTGACGAACTGAGTGAAGCGCTGAAGCGTTAACAGTAATGATGCCCTCACTCACTGGGTGAGGGCATCATAATCAAAACGGTCTTATTCCCCTGCCGACAGGCACTGCACTCATCCACATCACCACCGCAGCAACCACTAATATTGTCCCGCCGGCTAACGCCAGCGTTGTCCAGCCCACCTGTTTCCATACGGCAGGCGCTTGATTGCGGCTCAGTTTTACTGCCAGCGTGCGGAAAGTATGCACCAGTAACGCCAGCGAACTGATAGTCAGCGACGTGCCCGCTGCCATCGCCATTGCCGATGCTACACCCCAGCCAAATACGCCTGTCACTTTGCTGAATAACAACACCATGATAGCCCCTGAACAGGGCCGCATGCCCATCGACAGCACAATCACCAGCCGCGCCCGCCAGTCGTCGCTCTGCTGCAGTTGCTCAGGCGTTGGCAGATGCTGATGTCCGCAGCCGCAATGTTCATGGTGAACATGATGGGGAGTGAAGGCCTTAAAGGTCGGCTTGCGTAAGAGAAGACGCAGTGCCCTGAGCGCCCGCCAGCAGAGCAGAATACCCAGCACCCCCACCAGCGCATAACTGCCCTTCTCCAGCCAGAAACTGCTGAGATGAAGTTGCCGCGCGGGCAAGGCCAGCACTGAGAGCACCACAACCACCAGCAGCACCGCCACCACGCCTTGTAGCAAAGAGGAGGCTAACGTCAGGCCGATGCTGGACTTCAGCTTTGAAGGGTGGGTGGCAAGCCAGGTGGCAATCACTACTTTACCGTGCCCCGGCCCCAGCGCGTGCAGCACGCCATAAATAAAACTCACCAGCAGTAATGCGCCCCCGGCTTTTGTCGGGTTCTCTGCTACGGCTTTTAGCAGGGCGCTCAGTTGCTGATTAAAATCGCGTTGCCAGCCAATACTCGCCCGCATCACCTGCGGCCAGGCTTGCCATAACCAACAAGCGCCTGCCAACGCAATCAGTAAAAAGAGCCCCAGCGGCCACCATTGTTGCCAGCCGGGGCGTCGAAGACGTGTCGCGGATATTACTGACATTGTAAAGTCACCGTTTGTGCAAACTGTTTACCCAGTTCCATGCTCTCCTCGGGCGCATCGGCTTTATCCAGCGATTGCGCGTAATCCAGAACATCATCGCCCGGCTGCGGTGTGTGAACCCTGAGCTTACACTTCTCGCGCAGTTCAGCAGGCAGGGTCACGTCGCTGTCATGCTCATAGCTCATGTCCACATAATAAGTGGGATCGAAGGTAGAAAAGGTGTAAGTCTGCCCACTTAGCGGCTGCGGCGCAGCAAGGGGAAGCGCAAAAATCAGCACCGCCTGATGCCCCTCACGTTCCATGCCATAGTGCAGCGGGCGGTTCATGAACTTCACTTTTTGCCCGTTATGCCAGACTTCGGTGAAATAGTGCTGCCCCAGTACGTTAGCCATCACTTCCGCAGCCAGTTTTTTCCAGATTTCCTCGCCGGGTTTCGCATCTCCGGCGTCATACAGCAGATCGGCAGAAGTAATTTCATCCATCGTCCAGCGCATCTCAAGCCCTGTCCACTGGCCATTCGCCACTAACACCCCGGTTTTCAGGCGGATGAAGCTATGGGGATGCGCCAGCGTGGCGAATGATAAAAGCGCGAGAAAAAGCCCAAGGGCGCACTGTTTCACTGCTTGCATGTCTTCCTCACGATAAAAATTCTGTGATGCTCTCCGGCAATCCTGAGGTAAAGGGCTGCGGCTGCGCTTTCGTCAATCATACCTTTAGCTATTCTTATCGAACACCCTAACTGGAACTCAGCAGATGACAATCGTAATGACGCCACCATCTGTGCTCTCCAGTCCGCAGCGCCGCTGCCAGGTGCTACTGATGCTTGCGCTACCGGGGCAGACGGTCACCACGGAAATCATTCGCACTATTAATGGTGTCGATGAGGAGATTGCACGGCAGGATATCACTGATACCCACCATGAAATCCAGCGCTATCATCGTCTTACCATTGCGTCCCAGCAGGACGGCAGCTATCGGATTGAAGGCACCTCTCTGGATCAACGCCTGTGCCAGTTGCAGTGGCTACGGCGTGGCCTGCGCCTGTGCCCGCACTTTATCACCGAGCACTATATTCCCGCGCTTAAGTCAGCGCTTAAACAGCGCGGCGTCGCACGCACGTTATATGATGACACGAACTTACGTGCGCTGATCAATCTGTGCGCGCGCCGGCTACAGCGTTCCTTTGAGTGTAGTGATATCCAGTTTTTGCGCCTCTACCTGCAGTACTGCCTGCTGCAAAGCCACGCTGGCTTCTCCCCTGAATTCAACCCTGTGCAGCACGCATGGACGCAAATGCGCGCCGAGTATGCCGCGGCGCAGGACATTGTCCGCCACTGGCAGCGTCGGGTTACTCCCCTGCCCCCGGCGAATGAACATGCTTTCCTCGCGTTGCTGTTTATGATGCTGCGTACGCCGGATCCATTAAATGACTGTCATCATGAGGATCAGCGTCTTCAGCAGGCTATTGCGAATATGGTCGACCGTTTTCGTACGCTTGCCGGCCTCCACTTCAGTGATGAGCAGGGGCTGAGCGCACAACTCTATATCCATTTAGCCCAGGCGCTGGATCGCAACCTGTTTGGCATAGGTATTGATAACAGCCTGCAGGAAGAGATAGTCCGGCTTTACCCGCGGTTGGTTCGCACCACGCGCGAAGCGCTGGCAGAACTCGAAACGGAGTATGCGTTGCGCTTTAGCGATGAAGAGGCCGGACTGGTGGCTGTGATTTTTGGTGCCTGGCTGATGCAGGAAACCGATCTGCATGAAAAGCAGGTGGTACTGATTACCGGGGGGGATTCACAAAGAGAAGAGGAGATCGAGCTGCAGTTGCGCGAGCTGACGCTCCTGCCGCTCAATATCAAATACCTGTCGGTGCGCGAGTTTAAAAAGCAAGGCGCCCCCCGTGACGTCACGGTGATCGTCACCCCTTACGCCACGCCGCTGCCGTTGTTCTCAGCGCCACTGATTCACACCGACCAGTCGCTGAGTGAGCATCAACAGCAGCACATTCGCAGTATGCTGGAATCCTAGTGCTGCAGGCTGACCTTCGGGCGCAGGAACAGCGCCGGGAGGACCAGCAGCGCCATCACCCAGAACAGCCCCTGATGCAGATGTTGATACAGGAAGCCGGACACCATCGTCATCAGGGCGATACTGCCCCCCATCGCCACGGCGGAATAGACCGCCTGCAGGCGGATGATTTCATTCTCTTTGCGCGCAGCGATGTAGCGCATCGCGGCAAGATGGCAGACGGTGAAGGTGCCACAATGGAGGATCTGCACCACAATCAGCCATGGCAGTTCGGTCGTCCATCCCATTAATCCCCAGCGCACCAGACCGCTGACCGCGGAAAGCAACAGCAGATCGCGGGCGCTAAAACGGCGGAACAGGCGGTTGCTCAGAGTAAAGACCACGACTTCCGCCACCACCCCCAGTGACCATAAATAGCCAACCGTCGAGGCAGAGTAGCCTGATTCCTGCCAGTAGAGTGCGCTAAAACCGTAATACGCGGCATGTGCGCCCTGCAGTAAGGATACGCAGGCCAGAAAACGCCAGTTTTTGACCACCAGGTCGCGCCATGCCTGCCAGCCCGTCGCATCCTGATGGCGCATCTCCCCCTGCGGGAGGATAGCGGGGCGAATCAGCATGCCAAGCAGCATAGAGACCACGCCTAAGGTGAGCATCGCCAGCACCGCGCGGTAATCAAACTCACTGACCAGCTTACCGGTGGCGGCAGAGCCAATCACGAAAGCGATAGAGCCCCATACGCGCACCCGCCCATAATCCATGGGGAACTGTTTTTGCCAGGTGTTCGCCAGCGCATCGGTCAGCGGCACTAACGGTGAGAAAAAGAGGTTAAACCCAATAATCACCACCATCAGCCAGGCGACATGGGTACCGGCCCAAAATCCGAGGGCAAACAGCAGGGTAATCAGCGCGAGAATACGTAACGCTTTGATGAGCAGAGAAGGATTGCTGACGCGGGGCGCAATCAGCAGACTGCCAACAAAACGGGCAACCAGACCCGCGCCAAGCAAAATACCGATGGTTTCAGGGGTCAGCCCTGTCCCTTTGAGCCAGACGCTCCAGAAGGGGAGAAAAATACCGTAGCTAAAAAAGTAGGTGAAGTAAGCGAGCGCCAGCCAGCGCGTGGACTGCAAGACCATGATTTCCTCCTGAATGGTGGCGATAGTCTGGAGGGAAACGGGCAACCTTGCAAGTAACAGTGCGATAACATGCCTGCCCGCTTCCGGGCAGGCAGGGTTAATCAGGAGAGCAGAGCCAGTTCCATGGTCTGGCTCTGGCTTTCACCGGGTTTAAGGACCGTCAGATTCCCGCCCTGCGGCCGATGATGATCGTCCGGCGCATGGCTCATCGGCTCCATACAGAAGAAGTCGAACGCGTAACCTTCATCAAAGGCAGGGTCGGACACAAAGACGAAGTAGCAAGGCGCCGCCGGTGTCGTTTTCAGCCGCAGCCTGTAGTCCTGCTGACTGATAAGCGCCTCGCCGTTCCAGCCAGCAAAACCATTGTTGACCCACTGGCGCGGGAGTACATTTGGCTGATTGAAATCTAACGCCGCGGGCAAGCTATCCTGATACTCGCCGGCCAGCCACTGTTCACGCTCAAGCCAGTAACCCGACGCCTGCGCCTGTAAGCGCGTCGTTTCCGTCAGCGGGAAATAGGGATGCCAGCCAAGGCCAAACGGCAGCGCCTCCTTCCCCTCATTGGTCACGGTGAGCGTCACCGACAACGACGATGATCTGAGCTGAAAGTGCTGCTGCGCCACGTAGCGATACACACCATGCTGATGCCGATAGTGCAGAGTCAGCGCGTCGTCTGACCGCCCGTCACACTGCCAGTCGTTCAGCCAGCCGTCGCCGTGCAGATAGTGGCTATCCCATTCGACGTTCGGCTCCAGGTGATACGACTTCCCTTCCCACTCGAAGCCATTGCCGCTGACCCGATTGCCAAAAGGCACCAGCGGAAAACAGGACGACTCCACCGCCACGCCACGCTGCTTGCCGGGGCGTAGCAGCGGCGTGTTGTTGTGCCAGAACCCCTCAATCACGCCCCCGCGTTCTGAAACCGTGAGGCGCAATGGCCCGTTCTGTAAAGTGTAAAGCGTCATCATGCACCTCGTCAGTCTGGGAAATTGATGACCACTTTGCCGCATTTCCCGCTTGCCATCAGGGCATAGGCTTCGCCTGCCTGCTCAAGAGAGAAGCGATGAGTAATGGCACTGCGCGGCCATAACTTCCAGTCGGTGAGGTCATGCGCGCATTTTTCCATATGAAAAAGGCTGGTGACCCAGGATCCGATAATGCGCCGCTGGTGATGCATCAGGTCGGCACTGACTTCAAACTCCACTTTGCCGGTTTCGCCAATGTAGACCACCCGCCCCCAGTCGGCGGTGGATTGCAGCGCCAGCAGACGCCCGGCGGCATTGCCAGAACAATCGAGCGCAACATCTGCCCCACCCCGCGTCAGTTCGGCAATGCGTGCAGGCAGCCCTTCGGTGGTCGCCAGATAACCGTTATCCATCACCCCAAGCTGTTTCGCCATCGCCAGCCGCTCCGGCAGCATGTCCACGCCAATCACGCGTTTCGCACCGCGCCCACGCGCCAGCATCATCGCCATCATGCCTACCGGACCGAGCCCCACCACCAGCACGTTATCACTGCCGGACACTTCCCCGCGCAGAATGCCTTCGTAAGCCGTCCCCACGCCGCAACTGACAAACGCGCCGTCCTCATAGCTCAGCGCATCAGGCAGCATGATTAAGTCTTTCTCCTCCGCCAGCAGGTATTCGGCATGGCCGCCATCGCGCTGCCAGCCGTAGGCCGCTTTTCCCTCTCCGGTACAGGAGATCGGGAATCCCCGACGGCAGTTTGCGCAAAATCCACAGCCGGAAATGTGGTACACCAGCACGCGGTCGCCCTCTTTGAAATGACGACACCCCGGCCCCCGCGCCACAATCTGGCCGCACGGCTCGTGTCCGTTAATGAACCCCTGATACAGCGGTTTATCCGGGGCCGCAGCGGTCGCTTTATGTTGATGGTAGATGTAATGGACATCGCTGCCGCAGATGCCCGACGATTTCATTTTAATCAGCACCTGATTAATGCCAGGTTGTGGAACCGGCACTTCCCGTAAATCAACGGTGGAGTTCCCCGGTAAATAGGCTGCCAGCATGGTTTTCATCATTCCCTCGTTCCTCTGTAGCACGTGTATTTGCGCCCGGTCTGGCGCGAAAAGTAGGTGAATCAGCTTTTTTTACTGTTCCGCTGGGTCAGCAGGATGTTCGCCAGTACCGCCACCACGATGATGACGCCGCGCACCACCTGCTGGAAAAAGGAGTTAATGCCGAGAAGTACCAGGCCATTGCCGATAAGCGTAATCACCAGCACACCCAGCAGCGTGCCGAGTAAAGAGCCCCGCCCTCCTGATAACGCCGTACCGCCGACCACGACGGCGGCAATCACATCAAACTCAAGGCCGTTGGCTGCGCCGGCGTTACCGGACCCTAAGCGGGCGGCCAGCAGAATGCCGGTCACCGCCGCCAGCAGGCCGGAGAGCGTAAAAATCAGGATGCGCACCCGTTTAACGTTAATACCGCAGAGCTGGGCGGCGGTTGCGTTGCCGCCAACGGCAAACACCGAACGACCAAAGGCGGTTTTCCGGCTGATAAAAACGAAGATCGCGAAAATCAGCATCATGACCAGCGCTGAAACCGGGATACCGAGAAACTGACCACCGAGCCAGTCCAGCACGTCGCTCTCTTCGATAGGCACCGGCAGCGCGTTGGTCATAAACAGCCCCATCCCGCGCAGCGCACTCCACAGACCTAAGGTCGCGACGAAGCTCGGCACGTTAAACACGCCACGCAGCACGCCCGCCAGCGTGCCAAGAGCGGCCCCCAGCAGCAGAACCAGCAGACAGGCGATGACCAGCGGCACCTGGAATTGCAGTAAAAACGCCAGACAGACCGAAACAAAGGCCACCATGGGCCCGACGCTGACATCAATTTCACCGGAGATGATAATCAGCGTCATGGCCCAGGCAGCAATCCCGATGGTGGCGGCATCACGCAGCACGTTCATTTGGTTATTCAGTGAGATAAAGCCCGGCGCGTTGAAGGAAAAAACCAGATACAAAATAGCGATCACCACCAGCAAACCAATGACGTTGATATGGCGAGCGACAAACTGTTTCAGCGACCCTTTTTTGCCGTGCGGCAGAGTGATAGATGAGGCAGACATCGTAAAGTCCTCTGTAGAGCAAGTATCAGTGAACGGACAAAATCGCGGACATCAGTTCATCCACGCTGACGGGAGAGATAAATTCGCGGCTAAAGGTGCCCTGTTGAAGCAACAGGATGCGGTCACACACCAGCGGCAGTTCTTCCACTTCGCTGGAGATAAACACCACGCTTTTGCCTTCCTGGGCCAGCTCACGAACGATGCGGTAAATTTGCTGTTTGGCTTCAATGTCGACGCCGCGTGTGGGTTCATCCAGCAGCAGAATCTGGCTGCCCGCATAGACCCAGCGACCAATCACCACTTTTTGTTGATTGCCCCCCGACAAGGTGCCAATGGCCGTTTCACTGCTGCTGGCTTTGACACTCATGCGCTGCATGATGGCCTCGGTAAAGGTGCGAATACGTTCCCATTGCAGCATGCCGCGCACGCTGACTGCGTGCCGGTTGGTGATGACCGTATTTTCATCCACGCCGAGCAGCGGAATGATGCCCGCCTCTTTGCGATTCTCGGGCGTATACCCCATGCCACGCTGGATCATGGCGCTATAGTCGGGTTTGCGCAGCGTTTCACCATTGAGAGTAATAACGCCCTCATCAAAGGCTTCAAGCCCCACGATGGCTTTGAGCAGTTCCGTTCGCCCGGCCCCCAGCAACCCGGCGATACCCAACACCTCTCCCCGCTTCAGTTGAAATGAAATGTCTTCCAGCTTGGGCAACAGTCGAAGCCCCTGCACCTCCAGCACGGTTTCACCTTGCGAAAATGCGTGGCTGACCGGGGCCAGATCCTGATGCTCGCGTCCGAGCATCAGCGAGACAATGTGACCGGTGGTGGTATTCTCCAGCGCTACATTGCCCGCCACCTGGCCGTCGCGCATGATGGTCGCCGAGGAGGCAATGCGGCGGATCTCATCCATCCGATGGCTGACATAAATCACTGCGACACCGAGCGCAGACATCTTTTTCACCGCCGCCATCACCAGCTCCACCTCGGCGCTGGCCAGTGAGCTGGTCGGCTCATCAAGGATAACCAGCCCAGGTTCACCCACCATCACGCGGGCAATCTCCACCAGCTGCTTTTGCGCCGGGCTCAGGGTTTCCACCAGCGCATCCGGTTCCACCTCGACGCCGAGTTTCTCCAGGCAAAGGCGTGCCTGACGCAGCATCAGCCCATGGTCAATCATGCCGCCCTGTTTTGGCCAGTTGCCGAGGCAGAGATTCTCAGCCACCGTCAGCCCTTCAACCAGGCTAAGTTCCTGATAGACCGCCCGAACACCAAGCTCTGCGGCGCGCCGGGTTAAGGCGGCATCGGCACCGTCAAGCAGCGTACCGGACAAGCGCACCTCACCGCTGTCGAGCCGCTCGCTGCCGGTCAACATGCGAATCAGCGTCGATTTTCCGGCACCGTTTTTACCGAGCAGCGCCCGGACTTCGCCTCGATGAAGGGTGAAATCGACGTTATCCAGCGCCACCACGCCCGGATAACGTTTATTCCCTCCCGTCACGGAGGCGATGGGGTTTTCATGCATTACCATCGCCATGTTCCGCCTCTGTCAGGGTAAGCCATCCACGTGCGTCGCCAGCCACTGCTTGCCATCTTCCGCTTTGGTGTAGAGATCAATCGGCACCTGGATCACTTTCTCTTTCGGCGGCGTCTTGTTGATAACGTTCAGGGTCTGGGCAAAGACGGCATCGCCCATTTTCTTGCCGGAGATATCAACCACGGCCTTCAGCACCTGGTTGTTTTGTAGCTCCTGCGCAATTTCGGTGGTCATGTCGGAACCAAATACCGCGATTTTCCCGGCCTGGTTCTGGTTGCGTACCGCTTTGACCGCCCCAAGCGTAGCCCCGCCCGACTCGCCCATAATGGCGTCAATGTCCGGCGTTGAGATGATCAGTTTTTCACCCACGGAAATGGCTTTATCGAGCACCGTGCCTTCCTGATTGGCGACGATTTTCATTGCCGGTACCTTCGCTTTCAGTGCTTCTTCAAAGCCTTTACGGCGCTGAACGCACACTTCGTAGGCTTCGCAGTTGATCACGGCAATTTTCGGTTCGGTGATGTTTTTGGCGAGGAAGTAATCTGCAGCGGCCTGTCCCAATTTGCGCCCGAACTCCATCGGGTCGCCCACCAGCCAGGCGGAGACATATTTATCCACCCCTTTCTGATTGATGCAGGTGTTGTAACACAGCACCGGAATGCCCGCTTCGCTGGCGCGGCGAAGGGACCGGCTACTGCCGTTTTCCGACACGGCAGAGAGAATAATGGCGTCGACGTTACGCGCGACCAGCGTGTCGATAAACGCGCTCTCTTTCGAGATATCGCCCTGAGCGTTGGTTTCAATCAGTTGCACCTTCACTTCGGAGGCCTTAGCCGCATCCTGTACGCCCTGGCGCACCCCGGCGTAATAACCTTGCGTGTCGAGATAAATAGCCCCAACGGTCAGTTCCTTGGGTGCCGCCTGAGCGGTAAAAACAGTGGTGAAGAGGGGGAACAGGGTCAGCGCCAAAAGCGACGCTCTTAATTTGCGGGACATAATTGTCTCCTCGTAGGGTCTTGGTTTTGTTGTGTTTACGCGGTGTCAGGCGCGTGGTCTTACCTTAAATTTTTTACATATTTTATATATTTACCCACGAGCGGCGGTCAGGCCGCTCGCAGATTTCAGTAAACGAGAATTAGTGAATGAGATGCAGCACGTAGGGCATGACACGCTGGAAGAACGCGGCTTTTGGCCACGCGGGGTTGAGCGTATTCAGCGCCACGCAAGAGGCATTCCACTGGCTCTCATCCCCCATTCCAGCCGCTGCCAGCGCCTGGATATAGAGACATTTCTCCTGATGCTGCTGATGCAAAGAGCCGTACAGCGAAAGCAAATCCGGCTGCGAAACGGCAAAGAAATCCGCTTCCACCGGTGTGCTGGCCATATTGCTCGCCCAGGCCGCCATGTCCGTAAAGAGTGCGTCCGCGGCAACGTTATCGCCCAGCATGCGTAGCGCCATACCCTGCCAGAAGAGATAGTCAGCCGGTTGATCGTTGTAGTAGCTGTGGACATTGAGCGTGCGGTCACCCTGGGTAGCTTTTTGCCAGGCGCTCTCGGCCTGCGCCTCATCTCTCTGCAAGCGGGCACAGATCCCTAACCAGAACCAGATGTCATTGTCGGTCTGCCCCGGCAGACGTCCTTCGCTCAGATTTTCGGGGTAGCGCAAGGCGGCATTAAGCACCATCTCAGCGCGGGCTGGCTGGTTAGCGTCAATGGCCTGCCACGCCTGCAGCAACTGGTTGAGAATAAACTGACTGGTGACTTTCCCCTCGCCCCCTTCCCAGGGGTGGAATTTACGGCTCGCCAGCACCCCAGCGGCCTTCTCAGTTTCACCACACAGATGCCAGAGATTGAGCAACTCTGCCGTCATGTCGTCACGTTTAAGGGCGCAGGGCAAGTTTGCCTCCAGCCGTGCCAGCCGGCTTTGCGGCGCAGCGCCGGTGAGTTTTGCCAGCAGATCGCGTTCGAACAGTAAGCGTGCGTCATCCGGGAGTAACCGGCAGGCGGTGTCGAGATAGCGGGCCGCTAATGTCGCGTCATGCTGCTTATTCCAGGCATAAATCGCCAGACCCCGCCATGCATCAGCCACGCCGGGGTCCATCGCCACACACTGCTGCCAGAGAGCAACGGCTTTGTCGTCATTACGTTTGCTGTAATGGAAACAGGCCAACAGATGGCGGGCAAACGGACTTTCCGGGAGGGCAGTTAAGGCATCCACTTCATCCAGCGAGTTCGGGAAACGGACAAAGTACGGGAAGGCGTCTGTCGCACGAGCGATAAGGGGTGCACGGTCTGCTTCCGGCAACAGGCTTGCCTGTAACAACAGCGGCAATGTACGTTCGCAGGCCAGGCTTTCCAGAACCGCCATTGCGTCGTCTGCCATGCCCCAGCTCAGCAGTTGACCGGCTGTGGTCAGCGCATTGATGTCGCGCCCGCCGCAAAGATTTCGCCAGGCCGCCAGCGCAGCATCACTGCCTTCATTCTGCCATTGCAGCCACCACACCGTCGGGTTTAGCGGATACTCCTGTCGTAGCACGAGCAGGTTTGCCGTCGCCTCGTCCTGATTTCCATTCAGTTGCCACAGTCTCACTTGCAGGCACAAAACGTCCTGATTGGTGGGACAGGCGCGCAGGCTCTGGCGGCAAAACTCAAGGCCCTCGTCGTAGCGCTGTTCTCGGGCAGCGAGTCGCGCGAGGCCATAAAAACCGGCCGCTTTGCTGTTGCCGCTCCAGGTTGCGCGCCAGAAATCCTCTTTCGCCTCTGACAGCCGCTGCTGGCGTTCACAGGCACTGGCGCGAATAAAACTCGCCAGCCCACATTGGGGATTTTTATTCAGCCGGTGGGCGCGAGCCAGCGCCTGGGTGGCGTAGTCGACGGCGCGGGGATAGTCAGCGCGGTTATATTCAAGCGTTGCCAGCGCCAGATTGCAGCGATAATCCTGCGGATCGATGGCCACGCCACGGGCGTAATAGTCAAAGGCTGAGCGGCTGGCATGGTTGTACTGCTCAAGATGCTGACCAATAAACCAGGCTTCATCGGCAGAAGCGATCTCTTCTGCGGCGGCAGGTGCAGTGGCAACGTCCGGCAGCGGCATCTCGCCGGGCTGGTGCTCTTCATAAGAGAGCACTTCTCTTCCTTTCGCATCTTTAAGGGTGAGCGTTAGCCGTGCCGGGTTGGCTGACTCAAGCAGGTCCTGCATTACCGAACAGGGCGTCAGGGTCACGCTTATATCGAGCAATGGCGTCGGGTTGCCCGCCTCGCTGAGCGTCAAACGATGGCCCTCTAACGTGGCGATCGCATACAGCCCCCACTCAATCCCGTTTTCACTGCGCTGCAGTTTTAACACCGCATCACGGGAGGCGTTTTGCACCATGCCGAGCGAGTGATACGGCAGGAAATACTGTACGAAACGCTTCTCTTCATAGGCATCAAGCCAGGTAAAATCAGGTTGGTTATCAGCGTATATTCCGGTCATCAGCTCAATATATGGACCGTTGCTATCGGTGAGGCTGCGATCCCAGGCCTGACCAAATTCACTATGTCCCCAGCTCCACTGTTTTTTACCCGGCGCAATGTGATGATCGGCGACATGCAGTAATCCGCCCTCTTCATCGTGAGACCAGGCACCGACAAAATCGTAGGCCGATTTTTCTGCCATATAGGAGGTGGGGACCGGCACATTTTTGTAGCGTGAGATATCCACGCCCGCAGAGTAGTCAACTTTGTAATAGGTGCCGGTGGCGATAGGAAATGCAGAGACGGCGCGTTTGCCGTGGTCGAACACTGCGGTCACATCCGGGGGAAAAACGCTCTGGTGATCGTCGCCGCCTTTCACCGCCGGATTGGCCCACCACAAGAAATGGCGCGGTGTGGCATTACTGTTGTAGACGCGGCTGCCGATTTCCAGCGCGGCGCGATCCGGGCGCAGGGTAAAACCGGTCATCACCTGTAAGCCGTGCATCGGCTCGGTTTCCCCAACCCACACGGTTTTGCTGCCGTCCTCATTTTCTTCCAGGGTGCAGTCTACCGGCATATAGGTGGTCGGGCGGTGGTGCTGTGGCCAGTTGAACTCGATCCCCCCTGAGATCCACGGGCCGAGCAGGCCGACCAGTGCCGGCTTGATCACCTCATTGTGATACACAAAATCCCGCTGTTTGACTTTATCAAAGGCCTTCTGCACACGCCCACCCAGCTCCGGCAGAATCATGATTTTCAGATAGTCGTTTTCCAGCCAGACCGCCTGCCACGTCTTCTCTGTCCTGGCGTCACTCAGCGTATCGGTTACGCCGTAAGGGTAAACCGCCCCCGTCGATCCCTGGTAAACGCGTTTTTCAAGAAACATGGGGTGAACGTCCTGCGGACCGGTTTCGTAAGTGGGGATAGAGACTGTTTCGCGCCAGACTTTTACGGGTTCCATATTGCCCTCTTAATTAACAAAACATACTAAAGTGTGGATTTGTGGGCAGTCTGACAGACAAAAGAGCGGCGTTTTCGCACAATAATCACGCAATACACTCAACAGAGTTTAGTAATCATGAGTACCTGTATTAACAATCAGCAGATTCGCCGCATCAATAAATGCGTGGTGCTTGAACATCTCTACCGTGAAAAGCGTGCCAGCAAGTCCACGCTGGCGCGGCTGGCGCAAATCTCCATTCCCGCCATCAGCAATATTCTTGAGGAGCTGGCGGCAGAAAAGCGTGTGCTGAATGTCGCGGATGAGAAACCCTCCCGCGGCCACAGCAGCGGAACCTGGCTGATTGCCCCGGAGGGGGACTGGACGCTGTGCATGAGCATCACTCCGACCAGTATTGAATGCCAGCTCGCCAACGCCTGCATGAGTCCGAAGGGGGAGTACGAACGCCATACGCTGGATGCGCCTCACCCGCAGGCGCTGCTGTCCGCGATTGAGCAGTGCTGGCACCGCTACCGAAAAGCCTGGCCTGGACACACCTTAAACCTGGCACTGGGGGTCCACGGGCAGGTCGACCCGGTAACCGGGGTCTCACAAACGATGCCGCAGGCCCCCTGGAGCGAGCCGGTCGAACTGAAGTATCTGCTGGAAGAAAAACTGGGTATCCGCGTACGGGTGGATAACGACTGCGTGATGCTGGCGCTGGCGGAAAAATGGCAGAATCACGGTCAGGAACGTGATTTCTGCGTCATCAACGTTGATTATGGCATTGGCTCATCTTTTGTAATCAATGAACGGATATACCGTGGCACCTTGTACGGCAGCGGGCAGATCGGTCACACCATTGTCAATCCTGACGGCGTGGCCTGCGACTGCGGGCGCTATGGTTGCCTTGAAACCGTTGCTTCACTGAGCGCACTGAAAAAGCAGGCGCGGATCTGGTTGAAATCACAACCTGTTCCAGCGCTGGACCCGGAGACGCTCACCACCACGCAACTGATTGCCGCCTGGCAGGACGGGGATGCACGCATCACGGCCTGGGTGGAAAGTGCCGCCAGCGCCATTGGTCTGAGCTTGTATAATTTTCTTAACATCCTGAATATCAATCAGATATGGCTTTATGGACGAAGCTGCGGATTTGGCGAGAGCTGGCTGAACACCATCGTGCAGCAGACCGGGTTGAACCCGTTCGATCAGGGCGGAAATCCACGCGTTAAAGCCACGCAGATTGAAATGGGGCGGCTAAGTCGCGCCCAGCAGATTATGGGTATTGGTTATTTATACGTTGAGGCGATGCTCAGCGAAATGGATTAACGGATGTAAGAATCCAGCACGCTGAGCACCACATCAAGATCTGCTTCGCGCTTCGCTTCATCATGCTCATGCACGAGATGATCGGTCAGATGGCCCTTAATCACTTCCCGCATCAGACCGTTTACCGCGCCACGGATGGCGGCGATCTGCTGCAGAACCTGTGCGCACTCATGCGGCTCATCCAGCATCTTTTTCAGCGCCCCCACCTGCCCTTCTATCTTGCTGGCGCGCGCTTTGAGTTTTCGTTTATCCCGAACGGTATGTGACATGGCGACCCCATTTTGCGGATGCTGAAAGAAAGTCACGATACCATAATTCTACTGGGGGGGAGTTTAATTCTACTGGGGGGTAGTATTTTTTACTGGGGGGGAGTAGATTGCACGAAGATTAAAAATAGCGAGAACTATTCTCATGACCGATGTTGCGTCTCTCTTTCAGCAAGGAAATGGCTGGTTTTTCATTCCGAGCGCTATATTGCTCGGTGCACTGCACGGGCTGGAGCCGGGGCATTCAAAGACCATGATGGCAGCCTTTATTATCGCCATTAAAGGCACGGTAAAGCAGGCCGTGATGCTCGGTCTGGCGGCGACCCTCTCCCACACGGCGATTGTCTGGTTGATAGCCCTTGGCGGCATGTACATTAGCCGTCAGTTTACCGCCGAGTCCGTTGAACCCTGGCTGCAGATGGTTTCCGCCGTCATTATCCTCGGCACCGCAGTGTGGATGTTCTGGCGGACCTGGCAGGGCGAGCGCCAACGGCATGCCGGTCATCATCACCCTTCGCACCAGGGTCACGCTCATCCCCACCCGCAGGGGGTTGTGCTCCAGCCGGTGAAAACGGTGGTCAGCCAACGGCCACAGATCCTCACGCTGCGTAAGCTCAGCAAAGAGGAGGAGTATCAGGACGCCCATGAGCGGGCACATGCGCGGGATATCGAACGCCGGTTTACCGGCACCGAGGTCACTAACGGGCAGATCCTGCTGTTTGGTCTGACGGGCGGATTAATCCCCTGCCCGGCGGCTATTACCGTATTGCTGATCTGTCTTCAGCTCAAAGCGCTGACGCTGGGGGCGACCATGGTGGTCTGCTTTAGCATTGGCCTCGCCCTGACGCTGGTCACCGTGGGCGTGGGCGCCGCCGTTAGTGTGCAGCACGCAGCGAAACGCTGGTCGGGCTTTAATACCCTGGCGCGACGTGCTCCGTATTTCTCAAGCGTGTTGATTGCGCTCGTGGGCATCTATATGGGCATTCATGGATATGCAGGGCTGAAATGAGTGGTATGACGCACTAAAACGCGCAGAATCTCCACCTTAGCGTCATATATTGGTAGTGGAATCGAGGGATAACTCTGTCCTATAGTGATCTGAATACAATATAACGGTACAGCGTTTTCATCTCTCTTTTATGCTAAATCATTATCTACGAACATTGAAAATGGGGTATGTAAAAGCCTTCGACTGTTATGGCAGGGATACGAAGCTTGAGTATCTGTACATTCTCTCATTTCAGTTGTGCTGGTTTGCGTTTTATTTGTGGGTGCCTTACACCAGCGATTACTCCTTTATTATTTTTTTGTTTTTTATTCTCCCTGTCGCGTCCAGTAACGCCCGTTGCATACGCTACTGCGGCTACTCGCGGGCACTCTGCCTGCTCTGGATCCTTGCACCTTATGTGCTGATGTTCCTGCCTTTCATCCTCAAAAAACGGCAAGTGACGCCACAAACGCCATAAAAAAAGCCCGCTTAGCGGGCTTTTTCATCACGGCTGATGCTTACGCATAAACCGGGAAACGTGCACAGATGTCCAGCACTTTGCCTTTGACACGCTCAATAACCGATTCGTCATTGATGTTGTCCAGAATATCGCACATCCAGCCAGCCAGCTCTTTCACTTCCGCTTCTTTGAAGCCACGGCGAGTGACAGCCGGAGAGCCGATACGGATACCGGAGGTCACAAACGGGCTCTTCGGATCGTTCGGCACGCTGTTTTTGTTGACGGTAATGTTAGCGCGACCCAGGGCTGCATCGGCTTCTTTACCGGTCAGGTTTTTATCCACCAGATCCAGCAGGAACAGGTGGTTTTCCGTGCCGCCGGAAACCACTTTGTAACCGCGGTTCAGGAACACGTCGACCATCGCTTTGGCGTTTTTCGCTACCTGCTGCTGGTAAACTTTGAACTCTGGCTCCATCGCTTCTTTCAGCGCCACGGCTTTCGCCGCGATCACGTGCATCAGCGGGCCGCCCTGCGCACTTGGGAACACGGCAGAGTTCAGTTTTTTGTACAGCTCTTCGTCGCCGCCCTTCGCCAGGATCAGGCCACCGCGTGGACCCGCCAGGGTTTTGTGGGTAGTGGTGGTCACAACGTGAGCGTGTGGCACCGGGTTCGGGTAAACGTCTGCGGCAATCAGACCGGCAACGTGGGCCATGTCGACGAACAGGTATGCACCGATGCTGTCAGCGATTTCACGCATTTTTGCCCAGTCAACCACGCCAGAGTAAGCAGAGAAACCACCGATGATCATCTTCGGTTTGTGTTCTTTAGCCTGCTTCGCCATGTCTTCGTAGTCAATTTTACCGGACTCATCGATGCCGTAAGGAATGATGTTGTACAGTTTGCCGGAGAAGTTAACCGGGGAGCCGTGAGTCAGGTGACCACCCTGCGCCAGGTTCATACCCAGCACGGTATCGCCCGGCTGGAGCAGCGCGGTGTAGACCGCGAAGTTAGCCTGAGAGCCGGAGTGCGGCTGCACGTTGGCGTAGTCTGCGCCAAACAGCGCTTTGGCACGATCGATAGCCAACTGCTCAACCACATCAACGTATTCACAGCCGCCGTAGTAACGCTTGCCTGGGTAGCCTTCGGCATATTTGTTGGTCAGCTGAGAACCCTGAGCCTGCATTACACGCGGGCTGGTGTAGTTTTCGGAGGCGATCAGTTCAATGTGTTCTTCCTGACGTACTTTTTCTTGCTCCATAGCCTGCCATAAATCGGCATCATAATCGGCAATGTTCATTTCACGCTTTAACATCCGCTTCTCCTGCTCAGCTAACAATCAATACGCTTAAATTGAGGCCCGTTTTAGGGAACGGCTCACAGTATAACTGAATCAAATCTTGATAACAGGTCTTGACAACGCTTTTTACGCAAACGATTGGCTGCCCGTCATACAAGGGTTTGAGAGACAACAGGCTTTCACCTGATGATGGAATTCTTTTCATCTGGATAGTGCAACTTTTTCACATTCAACGCAGGAAGAGGAGTAACCCTGCCTTTACAAGGGACGGGATTAAATTATAAGATGCATTTGAAATACATCTTTAAGAGATTATAAGGAAGCAATTATGCTCGACGCCCAAACCATCGCCACCGTGAAAGCCACCATTCCCCTGCTGCTGGAAACCGGTCCCAGACTGACTGCCCATTTCTATGACCGCATGTTTACCCATAATCCAGAGCTCAAAGATATTTTTAATATGAGCAATCAGCGTAATGGCGATCAGCGCGAAGCCCTGTTCAATGCTATCGCTGCCTACGCCAGCAATCTGGATAACCTCGCTGCCCTGCTTCCGGCAGTGGAAAAAATTGCCCAGAAGCACACCAGCTTCCAGATAAAACCCGAGCAGTACAACATTGTGGGTGAGCATCTGCTGGCAACGCTGGATGAAATGTTCAGTCCGGGTAACGAGGTACTGGAGGCATGGGGTAAAGCCTACGGCGTGCTGGCAGGCGTATTCGTCCAACGCGAAGCGCAGCTGTACCACGAAAATGCGGAAAAAACAGGTGGCTGGGAAGGAACACGGGCGTTTCGTCTGGTCGCTAAGAAACCACAAAGCGCGCTTATCACCAGCTTTGAATTTGCGCCGGTAGACGGCGGCAAGGTGGCGGACTATCAGCCTGGGCAGTATCTGGGTATCTGGCTGAAACCTGAGGCCTTTGAATATCAGGAAATTCGCCAGTATTCATTAACCCGCGCCGCTAACGGCGAGCGCTATCGCATCGCGGTTAAACGCGAGGAAGGCGGACAGGTTTCAACCTGGCTGCATCAGCATGCCCGCGAAGGAGATATTGTGCACCTTGCTGCCCCAGCCGGTGATTTCTTCCTCACGGTTGAACCTGGAACGCCTGTTACGCTGATTTCCGCCGGTGTGGGTCAGACGCCAATGCTAGCAATGCTCGACACCCTGGCGCAGGCAAAACATCAGGCGCAGGTGAACTGGTTCCATGCGGCAGAAAATGGCGCGGTGCATGCGTTTGCGGATGAAGTGGCCGCACACGGCAGCGCCCTGCCGCGCTTTACCTCACACGTCTGGTATCGCGAGCCTGCCGCTGAAGATAAAGCAACTGCACGGTTTAGTCATGAAGGTCTGATGGATTTAAGCCAGTTTGAAGGCGCATTCAGCGACCCGGAAATGCAGTTCTATCTCTGCGGCCCGGTGGCGTTTATGCAGTTCGCCGCGAAGCAACTGGTCGGGCTGGGGATTAAACCTGAAAACATTCATTACGAATGTTTTGGTCCGCACAAAGTGCTGTAAAGCAGGAAGCCCCTCACCCACCGGGCTGAGGAATCCCCAGTAATATGACGTTTTGCAGCGATAACACTGCGCCATGAGAACACAACAGTTAAAGCGATGACTGAGTCCGGCTGAAAATCGACGAAGCGTATCCGTAAGGCCGGGGCGACGCGCAGGGATGCGCGGCGAGGGCGACTTTACACGGACGTTACCTTCGCCCGTCCCCGATAAGCCTGAAGGAAGGCGCTAAGTGAACCGCGCCAGCGGCGATTTTCCTGGCCGGGAGCCCGGGTCGCCAGGGCGGTGGCGGTGAACCGCCCTGGCACGTTCACGGGTTCTGGCACTTTAGAAAAGCAAGGAACATAAGGTGAACGGGATGGCCACTAGAGCCGCATGTTTCCCCTCACCCTAACCCCAAAGGGGCGGGGGAACTGTCCGTGCTCGTATTATTTTATGGGGAGCCCCTCACCCACCGGGCGAGGGGCCGATAATCAGATTGCCGCGTCATCCTCTTCGCCGGTACGGATACGTACCACGCGGGCAACATCAAAGACGAAAATCTTGCCGTCGCCAATTTTTCCGGTCTGCGCGGTGCGGATAATGGTATCCACACAGGTGTCGACGATATCGTCGGTCACCACAATTTCAATTTTCACTTTCGGCAGAAAATCCACCATGTATTCCGCGCCGCGATAGAGCTCGGTATGGCCTTTCTGGCGACCAAACCCTTTGACTTCCGTTACCGTCATCCCGGTGATGCCAACTTCGGCTAGCGCTTCACGCACGTCATCCAGTTTGAAAGGTTTAATAATCGCATCAATCTTTTTCATGGTGGGTCCTTATACACGCTTGCCAGTATTCGTCATCGTAATCGGTTGCTCACACTACCATATCCGCCAGGCCATTACTCTTTAAAGTCGTTAGCATCCAGCTCATGGCGCGACAGCAATTTGTAAAATTCCGTGCGGTTGCGCCCTGCCATTCTTGCTGCATGGGTGACGTTACCTTTGGTAATTTGCAGCAGCTTGCGCAGGTAGTTCAGTTCAAACTGGTTTCGCGCTTCAACGAAGGTCGGTAAAGCGGTGTTTTCCCCTTCCAGCGCTTGTTCCACCAGCGCATCGCTGATGACCGGCGACGAGGTGAGCGCCACACACTGCTCAATGACGTTCACCAACTGGCGGACGTTGCCAGGCCAGCCTGCGGTCATCAACCGTTTTAATGCATCTGTTGAAAAAGCGCGTACAAACGGCTTGTGCCGGTCGGCCGACTGGCGCAAAAGGTGGTTCGCCAGCAGGGGGATATCTTCCGCACGCTCGGCCAGCGCCGGGATCTTCAGGTTCACCACGTTGAGGCGATAAAAGAGATCTTCACGAAACTCCCCGCGCGCCATCGCTTTGGGCAGATCCCGGTGGGTGGCAGAGAGAATGCGCACATTGATGTCAATATCGCGATTACTGCCCAGCGGACGCACTTTACGCTCCTGCAATACGCGCAGCAATTTCACCTGCAGCGGGTTGGGCATGTCGCCGATTTCATCCAGGAACAAGGTCCCGCCTTCAGCCGCCTGAAACAGGCCTTCACGGCTGCTGACTGCGCCGGTGAAAGCGCCCCTTGCATGACCAAAAAGCTCTGATTCCAGCAACTGTTCCGGTAGCGCGCCGCAGTTGATAGCGATAAAGGCGTTTTTGCTGCGCGGGCTGGCGTTATGGATAGCCTGGGCGAGGATCTCTTTACCGGTGCCACTTTGGCCGTTAATCAGCACGCTGACGTCGGACTGCGCCACCATCCGCGCCTGCTCCAGCAGACGCAACATTATCGGGCTACGGGTAATAATGGTTTCACGCCATTGATCGTCGGACGCCGGTGCGGCGTGCTCCAGCGCATCGTCAATAGCTTTGTAGAGGGCGTCTTTGTCGACGGGCTTGGTCAGGAAGCTGAATACCCCCTGCTGGGTGGCGGCAACCGCATCAGGAATCGAGCCGTGAGCCGTCAGAATAATGACCGGCATGCCCGGCTGAACGCGCTGGATCTCTGCAAAGAGCTGCATCCCGTCCATCTCATCCATGCGCAGATCGCTTATTACCAGGTCGACCTTTTCACGCGCCAGGATGCGCAGCCCTTCCTGACCGCTTTCCGCCGTAACGATGCTGTAACCTTCGCTGGTAAGACGCATCCCAAGCAGCTTTAACAGACCCGGATCGTCATCCACCAGCAGGAGATGGGCAGGTTTTCGGCTGGTCATGGTTTGGCATCCTCGGGTTTAGCATCGGTCCTTGCAGGACGCGCACTGTCCGGCAGATCGCTTCCACCGGGTTTGCGCGTGGAAAGTCGCCGCTCAATGTCGGTCAGGTTTTCCAGTTTCCGTGTTGTTGTTTCCAGCTGTTCACGTAAGAATTGCTGCTGTTGGCGCAGGGAATCCAGCTCGACATCCGTTGATTGCTGGAGCTTTGCATAGCGGCCCCGTTCTTCTGCTAGTTGAATCTGTAAGGCTTCACCGTCGCGCCAGAGCTGATAAAGCGGGCGCACCGGGGCGGGAATGTGTGGGCTGAGTACGTCCAGACGGGTGGCGTTCTCGCGACGCTCAACCGGGGTGATTTTGGCATTGGAGAGCAGGATGCCGCGCTTGAAGGCATCCTGCCAGGTATCATCTTCGTGGATTCGCGCTTGCGCTCGCGCCGTGGCGGGGGCCAGTCGACTGGCACAGTCCATACTGCGCATCCAGAAAACAGGGTTGGTATCAAACACCTTTCCAGAAAGCGCCCAGATATCTTCGCAGTCAGTCATTAAAAAATCGGCTAACTGATGCTCCGGCACCTGCTCTTCAAGCTGCGTGTGAACGGCGCTTTCAGGTACCTGCGAGACACAACCGGCCAGCAGCAGACCAGGCAACGCGCGAAATAATTTTTTAGACACCATGACCGCGCCTGTGATGCGGGAAAAAAACTGCCCCATATTTACCTGATTTCGCTTCATTTAATGGATTTTTCCGGCGCATTAAGCGGCAACTCAATGCGAAAACAAACATCGGCGTGGCTTACCGCCACCAGATGTAATTCACCCTGCATGCGACGAACGCAGTCTCTGGCAATACTCAAGCCTAGCCCACTGCCCTTCACCGCCCCTTTTCGTTGATGGCTGCCCTGAAAGAAGGGTTCAAAAATCATGCCGCGTTCCGCTTCGGGAATAGGGTCCCCGGTGTTTGACACCTCAATGCGTAGCCGCGAACTGGCAAGGTAGCTGTGGATATAAATGTTACCGGATTCAGCACCATAGTGCACCGCGTTCGAATAAAGATTATCCAGCACGCTCATCAATAACATGGGTTCCGCAATGCAGCGCGTCTCGTCAAGCGTCACCTCGGTATGCATCATTTTAGCTCGCGCAGGCAAACTGTGAGCGGAGATGACCATCTCCAGCAAGGGTTCGATGTCCACCGGTTCAAGTTCAACCGCACTGTCTGCCAGCTTGCGGTTGTAGTCCAGCAATTGCTCAATGAGTTTTTGCAGATTACGGCTGCTGCTGTCGAGAATTTCCACGACCTCTTTCTGTTCAGGCGTCAGCGGCCCGACAACCTGATCGGCCAACAATTCGGTGCCTTCCCGCATGCTGGCGAGCGGGGTTTTCAGTTCATGGGAGAGATGCCGCAAGAATTGATGGCGCTGGGATTCAAGCCAGGTCAGGCGTTCGCTTAGCCAGATAATACGTTCACCGACGTAACGAAGCTCGCGCGGGCCTTTGAAAATGACGGTATGCCCCAGCGACCGCCCTTCTCCCAGCCGGTTAATCATCCGTTCGATGCCTTTTACGGGGCCGATAATCATACGGGTGAAGAGTAAAACCATAGCCAGACTGACCAGAAAGAGCACCAACGCCTGCCAGCCGAAGAACTGCCCGCGCTCGGCGATGTCACGCTGTAACTGCTGTCCACGGGAGAAAACCACCTGTCGGGTGGACTGCACCATGTCGGTATTGGCGGCGGCAAACGCTTCCAGACTGGCTGAGGCTTCAGGCGCCGGGCTGCTGTTCTTGCACTGCAGTTGGGCCAGGGCGTTTAAATCCTGGCGCAGCGCCTGATACAGCTTTTCATCGGGCAGAACGCCCGCGTGCGCATCGAGCATTTCGCTGTAGCGCTTTAGCTGCGTTTGGTACACACGCTGCAAAGTATGATCATCGAGCACGCAATACTGGCGATAGCTGCGTTCCATCTCCAGCGCGGCGTTGGTCATTGCCTCGCTACGACGGGCATCAATCAGAGTGGTGCGGTTGGTTAATGCAGCCTGAGCGCTCAGGGCATTCAGACTTTGCCAGGCCTGCCAGGCCAGAACCAGTAAGGGCAACAGAATCAGCAGGAACGCCAACATGACGACCTGGCGAAGGGATCGGGGGAAAATGGGCCAGCGTTTCACCGCACTACTCTCGTAAAGTCAGGTTAACAGGATGCTAGCTGAGTAACGCGCTGCGGGAAAGGCAGAAACAACAAAGCCGGGTATAAACCCGGCTTTGTTATGAAATTAGGCGGTGCCTAACTCGACGTTTCGCCCGGGGTCTGAAAAAGCGAACTTTTATCAGCAGTTGGACGGCAGGCACCTTAAGTGCGTCATTCGAAGTTTATGTAGCGCGTCCCGAGGGGGCTGACATAAGAGGGTGAATGAGCCACTGCTTACTATTATGCAACAGCCATGCCAAAATGCAAAATTATTTATTAAATTTATATAATTCAGCCACTTGACTAATAAAAGGTTATGCATAGTCGGTGAATGATTTCCAGGCTAACTGTCGCCAATTGGCAACAGAGCGCGAGCTTAATTACCCCACTCATATAAATCAATAACTTAAATGTCTCCTTTTGGAGACAGTGACTATGCCGCTTTGTCGCAATTTCCCGACACTGCAACATGATGCAGGTAACATTTAAAGCATTCGCGCCACAATCATCACTAACAGCACAATAATCAGTACGCACCAGTACCGGAACGTTGAGCGCGCTTTTTCATACACCGGAGCAGCGTGCAGGTCAGGTTGCGCTTCAGGGCGTGAATCCTCTGCCGTTGATGGAGTGGTCTGCCGTGCGGTCTGCTGCCGGGCGGTCTGTTCAAGAACAGGGCGCGCAGCCTCTTGCGCCTGCCACCAGTTTTCACGCGGTGACTCCCCGCGTGCGGCTTTTGCCCGGAACAACTTCTTGTTCAGCGCGGTGATTCGCCCCGGCTGGGTTGTGTATCCATATTGCCGTTTCAGGTCGATGACCTGTTTTTGCAAAACAATGCCCTTTTCGGGCGCCACCATTGCCACGAAATTAGCATAGCCTTCAAGGCTCGCCATCAGCTCACCCGAACCCCAGCGTTTCCCTTCCACTCCATCTTTTGCAATCTGAAACAGCAGCGCCCGAAAGCGCTTTAGCGTTTTGCGATCCACTGAAGGCTTTTCATTCACCACAATACCGGTGACTTCCTGCTTTTGCGGTTTGCGCATGACCCGGGTTTTCTCAGGGTGGATCTTAAAACCTTCATCCTGAACAATTTGCTTACAGCGCCATAATAGCTGCTGCACACTGGCGGTTGGCTGGGCACTGGAAAAGGTCATGTCGTCAGCGTAACGGGTATAAACAAAACCCAGCTTCTGTGCCATTGCCTGCAAACGGCTGTCGAGACGACGGCAGATGATGTTGGAAATCGCCGGACTGGTTGGCGCCCCCTGCGGCAGGAAACGGACGTCTTCCTGCACAAACCAGGTCTCGCCATCCAGTGCCACCTGTATAACCTCAGGTTCCGTAGTTAACAAAGCCAGTTCAGTGGCCAGTTGCTCGGCATAACCTAACTGGCGAAATAATCCTTTTACCCGGCGGTAATTCACCGTCGGGAAGAAGTTTTCCATATCCAGATTGACCACAATCGCCTGGTTCACATGCGGCAGCGCATTACTCAAAATGCTGCGCCCGGTAACAAAACCGTGGGCTGCATTGTGTAATGTCACCCGATTCAGAATATTTTCCAGAATCCAGTACTGCGCGCGCTTCATACGTGGCATGGGAGCCGAAATCAGTCGCTCACCGCCATTTTTTTTAGCGAGGGAAAAACGCCGGTAGTGGTTAATGCGCGAGACGTTTTTCTGGAAGCAAAGAAAACGCAGCTCATTGATCGTGATGCCCATGGCAGCGGCCAGCGCCTGACTGTCTGCAAGCTCGGGCAAGTTCTGCGCCTGCAATCGGGCTTCGTTGTGGGCGGTGTCGGCGAGGCCAAACGAAACCCCCTCCCCCAGCCAGGTTATCTCTGTTTGCTGCTTTTGATGCCATTGCAACGCACGCGCATAGCGCGCTTCGTTACGGGCAATGCGGGTTTGCTCGCGTTTCTCCAGCGCTGCTTTTTTGCGCGTCTTGTGCAGTTCGCGCAATGCTTTTTGCGGGTCATCATACAGCCGTTGTTTCTTTCCCAGTTCCGCAAGCTGTTTCTGTAACGCCGCACGTTGAGCGATAAATTCTGCGGTGAGAGCGGGCTTCTCCTGCGTTTCATCCCAGAAGCCCAGACGGATCATTTCAGCGAGGATGTACTCCTCTTTGCTGGTTTCGCGGATGCGCTCGTAAATTTGCTGGCGGGTCAGCTTTGCAGATTCAGACATAACGAACGCTCCCTGACCGTGAGGGACAAGTTAATACGGGAATGACCGGGAGGGATAGCGGCGTGGCGAACAAGGCCTTCGAAGCGTTCCTGGTACTGAGGTTATCCACTCGACGCAGAGTGGAGTACCTGTCACTCATTGGCTTCGTTGAAGCCATACTGCAATAGTGACAGGTACTCACACTCTGCCCAGTGAAGATGGCATCAGTGACGCGTGGGGAGTCATAAAACCTGAATGGCGATCCACCATCCGGGATGCAAGGTTTCCTTGCCACGCCGCTATTAACGTCGAGTATAACAGCTGAAAAAGTCCTTTTCATCATGCTTTTACCTTTGCTGCCAGCCGCAGCGCTAACATATGTTCACACGGACCGCGACGCAGTCGGTTCTGATGGAAATAGTGGCAATGGCACTCACCCACCGTCAACCGCTGGTCTGCATCCAGCATCAAAGAAACGGGGTACCGCACGGCATTATCCAGGACCTGGCCGCGTATTTGCGTTCCTGTCGCATTGCTCAGGCAGCTTTCGACTTGCACCAACCCGGCATTGACGAAGTTGACGGCGTTCTCTTCCCGTTCATGACTGAAACGCAACTGTTCCAGTGGGATCGGCTCGCGGCACAGGGCGCGAATACGGTACAGATCCTTGTTCAGGTCATAGAGCACCTGGCCATGTTGGCTGTAGGCTGCCAGCGCCGCTTTTACTATGCTTTCGTCCAGCCCCAGTTCGGTGGCAAGAGAGGCGCATGAAGCCATATGGTGCCTGCTTAATGCCTGATAAACCCGCTCCAGCGTCAGGGTATCGACTGTTTGGCGCGGCGCGAGCAAATCAAAATTGCCCTGGGCCGACCAGTCATTCGCGCTCCAGCCGGAGAGGCCAAGGGTAAAACTCATCGCCCCAAAATCTGCTGTCCAGAACGAAGGCATACCATCATCGAGAAGGCAGACATCGAATTTTTCGGCAACGGGGATGAGACGTTCAAGGATATGCAGTCTGCGCCGTCCCCAGACACGTATGGAACGCGGCTGGTCGCCCTTGTAAAGCGAACGCGGGCAAACCAGCGTTTCATTCCACGGCTCAAAAATCACTTTGACGGGCTGCCCCGGCGTCAGCTCAAAACGCAGCGAACGCGGCCCGCTACGCTCTTTTTTACGCCTGAGTCGGAAGCAAATATTGTGCATATCCATAGGTGCGAGCGAAAATTTCACCATCGGCAGGGTCATCGCCGAGCTGACCTGTAAAAAACCGCGCACCCAGCTGTCCGGCAGATCGATCTTCTTCTCTTCACACTCGCTGCCGTCAGTCTGTATGGCGAAGCCGTCCGGATCAATTTTCAACTGCGTCGGGTGATAATCACGAATCTTTTGAAACGCCTGATAAAGGCCTTCGGAATAGTCGATATTCGTGGTGCCGTAAGCATGGTCGCTAATATTGTCGAACACATCGTAATGACAGCTCAATTTCCCGTAGCTGGACTCGTCTTCGGAAAAGCATTCAAAAAAGACTTCGTCGGGGTGCACCGTGATGACAGGATCCAGCACGTACCAGGCGTCAATATCGGTTTTATAGAGATAATTGAAATAAGCTTTTTGCGCCTGATGGTAAGGCGCAAGTAGCGTCGCAGCCTCTTTGTTCAGCGTATTTAATCGCCCGCTAATCTCATTCGCGTCTTGCTCAAGCTGGCTTTTCTGCGCAATAAATTCCGCTAATAACCGCTGTTCCTCTCCCGCCAGCCAGCGCCGATACTCAGTTTTATCTTTTGGCTGAAAACGCATGTCCGATACCACCACGTTATGCAGCGCGGAGATGGCCTCGCGAAACGCCAGTTTCTGCTTCAGTTCACCCACAAAGAACGCCGGTGGGCGAAGGCTATCTGGCGAGAACGTCAAACCGGCTTCCGAGACCCGACTCTTTCCCTGATAACGATAATTAACCTGCATGAGGCGCTCCTTGTTCGGGTCGGGCAATAATGTCCAGCGGCAAATTCAAATGGGGATACTGTTTTTGCAGTTGAAGCATGGCCTTGATCAGCGGTGCTTTGTCTTTTTGCACCACCGTCAGCGACAGACGGGTCAGCAATGACGCCACCATCTCAAGCACCAACGGGCTGGCAGCCGCCTGCTTCGTCAAAAAGGCGAGTGTTCTGTCTTTCGCGACACGCCCACGGTTAACCTGGGAAAGGATTGTCAGGAAGCAAGGTTTCAGCGCCAGGATGACATCAGGCTTTCCGGCCGCATACTCGTCAAAAAAATGGGTCACAAAGGTCTGTACAGTCAAGGATGGATGCTGGCTCAGCTTCAACAAGTACGCTTCCCCCTGTTCGCGCTGGAAGAACGTTTGTAACAGTTCCCGACCGTAGGCCTGCACATCGTCACGGTTGCTGTCGCACAGTTTTACAATCAGATCCGGGGTCCAGCCTGGGGAGGGGGAGTGCTGGCGGAAATATGCAAACCCAAATTCACGGGTTGCGGGCCAGTCACTTTCCAGTAGCTCCAGCGCAGCACTGCTCTGTTCGCCGACAATATCCACATGTGAGGTGAAGGCCTTCAACGCATAATCACGAACATGATGGTCAGGGTGATTTGCCAGCGCCACCCACTGATTCACGCTCCACTCACGCGCAGAGCGGCCAACAAGACACGCGCATCCGAGCTTCTGTGCCGCCAGCGATCTGGCGTGAATCAGCCGCCAGATGGTGTCTTTGTCCAGGGCTATCAGGCTGGCATTAAGCCTTTGCGTGAAGAACGTTAACAGCGCCTGGTGTGCGCCTTCATGGGCTTCTTTTTTAAAGACTAAGGGGAATAATCCCGCGAAGACCTCAGCAGCATGCTGCTCGGCCAGTTGCCCCAGAAGCGTGTAACAGGCTTGCCGCTCTTCTGCCTCCCCGCACTGGAGCAGATCAATTAACTGCGGTAACTGCAGCAAGACTAATTCCGGGGATTGTTTGCCTAACAGCGCGATGCCCGCGGCGCGGATAGCCGCGACAGGCGAGTTGTGAATCTGAACCAGCAGGGCTTGCGAAAGTGGACTCTGCGCCAAATCGGAAATCACCAACAACCGGGCGGCTAAAAGCTGCACGCCAGTATCGGAATGGGCGAGCAGCTCGCTGAAATTCTCACTCCTCAACGACGGGGCCATGGCAGGCAGATGGCTCACCAGGCACGTCGCCAGCCAGAGGGCATGTTGCTCAGAAAAGGTGGTCTGCGCGTCGGTAAGCCGGAGCAAAAGCGCCCGCGCCAGCGTCTCCTGTTGCGAGGCGGTCAGAGGCTGCCGGGCAAAACGCCCCTCTAACCACGCGCTGATCTGCGCATCATCAACCAGCAAAAGCGCGGTCACCAGTTCGGTTTCATCAAACAGTGCGCTAATGCTGTTTAAATGGGTCAGCGCCAGGCTGCGCGCTTGCGGGTGGACACTGTTAATCAGCCCCAGCAGCAGCGCAGGAGTGAGCGAACGCGCAGTAAGAAGCGAGAGCACAAAATCGGCAATGAGCGGGAACGGACGAGCCAGCAACTGCACCAGTTGGCTATCGGTGAGGGCCCGGCAGAAGGAGGCATTCTCTTTCATTGCCCTGAGCGCAAACGTGCAAACGGCTTCACTCTCGCTCAGGCACAACAATGTCAGTAGTGCGTCAGGACGTTGATCCCAGAGGTGTGGAAATGCCTCACCACGGCGTTCATCCTTTTCATCGCTGACCCGAATCCATAACGCTCTCTGCCTGTGGCGCTGGTAGTGAGGATGATGTAAGCGCAGAACGGCGTTCCACGCGAAGAGATGCGCATCGCTGGCGAAGACGCCTGCCTCACTCTGCTTTTCTGCAACCAGGTATTCTTTCTTATACTGGAGCAGAAGCGCGCAGGCCATATCGACATAGCGAGTGTCACCACGGGCACCGAGACGCCGCAGCGCGCGCCAGCTTCGCCGCCGCAGGTAGTCGCGCGTTTTACGCGAATAGGCCAGCCTGCTATCGTCGCGCAGAAGTTCCTGACTGGGTTTGAGATAGCCCACGCCATTGACCCAGACGCCATCCCACTGGGCAGAATAAAACTCCCGCGTGGTATCAAACCGCCAGGCCAGCAGAGCAAACACCGGCGCATCCAGGCGGAACTCAGCCATTTTGAACAGATAGCGCACACCTTTAAACAGATTGGGGCGCAGAGGCAGAACGTGTAGCAGACGAATCAGGCCCTGATGCAATAGCGGGCTGTCCAGCGCCGCAAGATAGAACGTTTTGAGTAACGTACTCGCGTTGGGATTCTGGTCAGTAATGTGGTGCTGAAGTTGCGCATCAATGGCCCCGGTATCACCCACCGCCAGGGCCTGGGCCAGCTCTGCGGGTAATGACGCCAGCAGGCTTTGCCGCTGCATAGCGGTATCGTCATCATCCCCCAAACGCAGCGTCACTTCATAAGCGAGGTTGCTTAACGGCGGATATGGGCTTTCAAGAAAGGGTCTCACACGCGCCAGGTTGTGCTGATTCCCCGTGCGCCCCAGCGCCCAGAGTCGGGCGTAGTTTTCCAGCCAGTGATGTGCCTCGTTAAGCCCCTTTTCCAGCCAGTCTGCCAGCATAGCGTTCGGCTGCTGAGGGAGTCGCCATATACTTCGGGCTCGTTGTTCGCCTTCTTTAATGCGATCGATTTGCCGGAGTAAGGTGTGTAACGAAGACGAGAAAGCGCTGACTGCGGAAGGGGAGAGTGAGGCGGCTTCAACGTAGCCTTTGTTGGTTTTGGCAACCACCACGCTTGCGAATATAGCCTCAGCCTGCGTGAGATCAACGGGTGCAGGGGTTTTTGTTCCTTCCCGTAAGGTGCTTCCACGTCGGCCATAGCGAAAATTCACCCAGTAACGATTGTCCTCGTTGCCTGGCTGTTCACAGAGTTCCACCTCATAAACCTTGTCTGAGGCTCCCTGCGTAAAGCTTAATTTTACCTTTTTAATCAGCTTCATAACCGTTCCCTTCCCTGTTAGCGCTGGAAACGATTGTAATCAATATCGCCCGTTCTGTCCTTGAGATAACGTTCAAAAAAGGTGCAGCATACCCGCCCCTGATGGCCGGGTATGCTGGACAGCGTTAACCTAACTGCTTACGGGCGTTGCGGAAGATACGCATCCACGGGCTGTCCTCGCCCCAGTTTTCCGGGTGCCAGGAGTTGCTAACGGTACGGAACACACGCTCCGGATGCGGCATCATCAGCGTCACGCGACCGCTTTCGTTGGTCACTGCGGTAATACCGTTTGGCGAACCGTTCGGGTTAGCCGGGTAGGTTTGCGTCACTTTGCCGAAGTTATCGACGAAGCGCAGCGCCACCAGCCCTTTGCTTTCGAGCTGAGCCAGGTGCGCATCATCACGCACTTCCACACGCCCTTCACCGTGGGAAACGGCGATCGGCATTTGTGAACCCACCATGCCCTGTAACAAAAGAGACGGGCTTTGGGTCACTTCGACCAGGCTGAAACGCGCTTCGAAGCGGTCAGAGTGGTTACGCACGAAACGTGGCCACAACTCACTGCCCGGCACCAGTTCACGCAGGTTAGACATCATCTGGCAGCCGTTACAGACACCCAGCGCCAGCGTCTGCGGACGGTGGAAGAAGGTTTCGAACTCATCGCGCACGCGGTTGTTGAAGAGAATCGATTTCGCCCAGCCTTCACCCGCGCCCAGCACGTCACCGTAAGAGAAGCCGCCGCAGGCCACCAGCGCCTGGAAATCTTCAAGCCCGGTACGCCCAGCCAGCAGGTCGCTCATGTGGACGTCGATGGCATCAAAGCCCGCACGGTAAAACGCCGCCGCCATCTCCACGTGGGAGTTCACGCCCTGCTCACGCAATACGGCCACTTTCGGACGCGCGCCGGTCGCAATATACGGTGCCGCAATGTCTTCGTTGATGTCGAAGGAGAGCTTCACGTTCAGGCCCGGATCGGTATCGTTGGCTTTCGCTTCGTGTTCCTGGTCTGCACATTCCGGGTTATCACGCAGGCGCTGCATCTGCCAGGTGGTCTCTGCCCACCACATACGCAGCGTGGTGCGGCTTTCGCTGAACACGGCCTGGCCTGCGGATTCGATAACAAAGCGATCGCTCGCCGTGGCCTGACCAAGATAATGAACACAATCTGCCAGACCCTTTGCTGCCAGCACGGCTTCAACCGCTTCGCGATCTGCGGCACGCACCTGAATAACGCCGCCCAGTTCTTCGTTGAACAGGGCGGCCAGACGATCGCTCCCCAGCGCGGCGATATCGACATTCACCCCGCAGTGACCGGCGAAGGCCATCTCGGCCAGCGTCACCAGCAGGCCGCCGTCAGAACGGTCATGCCAGGCCAGCAGTTTGCCCTCTGCCACCAGCGCCTGCATGGCGTCCCAGAAACCTTTCAGTTGCTGTACGTCGCGAACATCAGCGGTCTTATCACCCAGTTGACGATAAACCTGCGCCAGCGCGGTGGCGCCCAGCGCGTTATGACCTTTACCCAGATCAATCAACAACAGGGCGTTGTCTTCGGTAGAGAGCTGCGGCGTCACGGTGCGACGGACATCTTCCACACGGCCAAAGGCGGTGATCACCAGCGACAGCGGCGAGGTCATCTCGCGCTGCTCGTTACCTTCCTGCCAGCGGGTTTTCATCGACATAGAGTCTTTACCCACCGGAATGGTCAGACCCAGCGCCGGGCAAAGCTCTTCACCCACCGCTTTCACCGCTTCGTACAGACCGGCATCCTCACCCGGATGACCGGCTGCGGACATCCAGTTCGCCGAGAGCTTGACGCGGTTGAGTTCACCAATTTGCGTCGCCGCCATGTTAGTCAGGGACTCACCCACCGCCAGACGGGCAGAGGCTGCGAAGTCCAGCAGCGCCACCGGCGCACGCTCACCGATCGACATCGCTTCGCCGTAATAGCTGTCGAGGCTGGCGGTGGTCACCGCACAGTTAGCCACAGGCACCTGCCACGGACCAACCATCTGATCGCGCGACACCATCCCGGTGACGGTACGGTCGCCGATGGTCACCAGGAAGGTTTTTTCAGCAACGGCGGGCAGATGCAGTACACGATGTACCGCGTCAGCAATGGAAATGTCACGTGAATCGATGGCTTCACCGGCTGCTTTGCGCGTCTGCACGTCGCGGGTCATTTTCGGGGTTTTGCCCAGCAGCACATCCAGCGGCAGATCGATAGGCGTGTTGTCAAAGTGGCTATCGCTCATGGTCAGGTGTTGCTCTGCCACGGCTTCACCAATCACCGCGTACGGGGCGCGCTCGCGGCGGCAAAGTGCATCAAACAGCGGCAACTGATCGGCCGCAACGGACAGGACATAACGTTCCTGAGATTCGTTACACCAGATTTCCAGCGGGCTCATCCCCGGTTCATCGCTGAGGATGTCACGCAGCTGGAATTTACCGCCGCGCCCGCCATCGCTCACCAGTTCCGGCATGGCGTTCGACAGACCGCCCGCACCCACGTCATGGATAAACTGGATCGGGTTGGCATCGCCCAGTTGCCAGCAGCGGTCGATCACTTCCTGGCAACGACGTTCCATTTCCGGGTTGTCACGCTGAACGGAAGCAAAATCCAGGTCTGCGTCAGACTGACCAGAGGCCATTGAGGAAGCCGCGCCGCCGCCCAGACCGATATTCATCGCCGGCCCGCCCAGCACAATCAGTTTCGCGCCGACGGTGATTTCGCCTTTCTGCACATGGTCAGCGCGGATGTTACCGATACCGCCTGCCAGCATGATTGGCTTGTGATAACCACGCAGCTCTTCGCCGTTGTGGCTGTTCACTTTCTCTTCGTAGGTACGGAAATACCCGGTCAGCGCCGGACGACCAAATTCATTGTTAAATGCCGCGCCGCCCAGCGGGCCGTCGGTCATGATATCCAGCGCGGTGACAATACGCTCTGGCTTACCGAAGTCCTCTTCCCATGGCTGTTCAAAGCCCGGGATACGCAGGTTCGAAACGGAGAAGCCTACCAGACCGGCCTTCGGTTTCGCGCCACGACCCGTTGCGCCTTCGTCACGGATTTCACCGCCGGATCCGGTTGCTGCGCCCGGCCACGGCGAAATTGCCGTCGGGTGGTTATGGGTTTCGACTTTCATCAGAATGTGCGCCGCTTCCTGATGGAAGTCGTAGCGGCCATTCTCATGGTCTGCAAAGAAGCGCCCAACGTCAGAACCTTCCATTACCGCAGCGTTGTCTTTATACGCCGACAGCACATAGTCCGGGGTCTTCTCGAAGGTGTTTTTGATCATCTTGAACAGCGATTTTGGCTGCTGTTCGCCGTCGATGACCCAGTCGGCGTTAAAAATTTTGTGACGACAGTGTTCAGAGTTCGCCTGCGCGAACATATACAGCTCAATGTCGTTAGGGTTACGACCAAGACGGGTAAACGCATCCTGAAGGTAATCAATTTCGTCTTCCGCCAGCGCCAGTCCCAGACGCACGTTAGCGTCAATCAGCGCCTGACGGCCTTCGCCCAACAGGTCCACACTCTGCACCGGGGCTGGCTGATTGTGCTCAAACAGCTGTGCTGCATCGGCTTCTGCGGTAAACACGGTTTCCATCATCCGGTCGTGCAGTTCAGCGGCGACGCTCGCCCACTGCGCTTCCGTCAGCGTGGAGGCTTCAACGTACCAGGCCACACCGCGCTCAAGACGATTGATTTTGGCGAGGTCACAATTGTGGGCGATGTCCGTTGCTTTAGAAGACCAGGGAGAGATTGTGCCAGGGCGTGGTGTAACGAGGAGCAATTTACCGGACGGTGTGTGGCTACTCAGCACCGGGCCGTATTTCAGAAGTCGCTGCAGCCGGGTCAGTTCTTCGTCGTTCAACCGATCGTTCACGTCGGCGAAATGGACATACTCAGCGTAAATATTGCTCACCGGGAGCTGGGCAGCCTGAAAACGCGCCAGCAGTTTATTGATACGAAATGCGGACAGTGCAGGCGAACCACGCAGAATTTCCATCATAAGTCTCTCGTCTTCGAAGCTTTAAGTGTGCATCAGGGGGAAAACGGGCGTCATTATAAAGAATAGTGAGCAGCGACGAAACCGTTTGCGTGGAAATAAAATCAGGGACGGCACCAACCCGTAAGAATGCCGCCATTCGCTAATTAGTTGCCAACTGGCGTTTTGTTACGCAAAATGCCGCTCATTCACCATAAAACACCCTTGTATTCATGGCGGCTATCGACCCGGGCAACAGCACGACGCAGAGAATTAACTAATTGAAAAAATTTAAGCTTAATTATCTGCTCATCGGCATTGTCACCCTGCTGCTGGCAGCGGCGCTATGGCCTTCTGTCCCCTGGTTCGGTAAAGCCGAGAATCGCATTGCCGCTATTCAGGCACGCGGAGAGTTGCGCATCAGTACCATCGCTTCGCCGTTAACCTATGCAAGCGTAGACGATAAACCCCATGGCCTCGACTATGAGCTGGCCCAGCAGTTTGCCGATTACCTTGGCGTAAAGCTGCGCGTCACCGTCCGCCAAAACATCAGTCAGCTTTTTGACGACCTGGACGATGGCCGGGCTGATATGCTTGCCGCCGGACTGGTCTATAACAGTGAACGCATTCAGCATTATCAGCCTGGCCCGGTTTATTACTGGGTTTCTCAGCAGTTGGTTTACCGTGTGGGCAGCTACCGCCCGCGCACCCTCGCAAGCGTGAATGAAAGCCAGTTAACCATTGCCCCGGGCCATGTTGCGATTAATGATTTACAGGAATTAAAAGAGAAGACGTTCCCGGACCTTAGCTGGAAAGTGGATCCCCGGCTGGGTACAACCGAGCTGCTTGAAGAGGTGGTGACGGGCAAACTTAGCTACACCGTCGCGGATTCCGTTGCTGTCAGTCTTTTCCAGCGCGTCCACCCCGAGCTTGCGGTGGCGCTCGACATCAGCGATGAGCAACCCGTCACCTGGTTCACCACACGTGACAGCGATAACACCCTCTCCGCCGCCATGCTCGACTTCTATAACAACATTAATGAAGATGGCACTCTGGCGCGCCTGGAGGAGAAATACCTCGGCCATGGCGATGATTTTGACTATGTCGACACCCGCTCTTTCCTGCGGGCTGTCGACAGCGTGCTGCCGGAACTTCAGCCACTGTTTACGAAATACGCAGAGGAAATTGACTGGCGTCTGCTGGCGGCCATCTCTTATCAGGAATCACACTGGGATACTCAGGCCACTTCGCCTACTGGCGTACGCGGGCTGATGATGCTGACCAAAAATACGGCCCAAAGTCTGGGATTAAGCGATCGTACCGATGCCGAGCAGAGTATCAGCGGCGGCGCGCGCTATTTACAGGACATGATGGCGAAGGTGCCGGAAACCGTTCCTGCCGAGGAGCGAATCTGGTTTGCGCTGGCAGCCTACAACATGGGGTATGCCCACATGCTGGATGCCAGAGCCTTGACCATCAAAACAAAAGGAAACCCGGACAGCTGGTCAGATGTGAAACAGCGTCTGCCGCTGCTCAGCCAGAAAAGTTATTACAGCAAGCTGACCTACGGCTATGCCCGCGGGCACGAAGCCTATGCCTACGTGGAAAATATTCGTAAGTATGAAATCAGTCTGGTGGGATATCTGCTGGAAAAAGAGAAAGAAGCCGCGAAGACGTTGAAAATGGCCCAAAGCTACCCGGTCGTCGGTGCAGAAGAGTTTAACAAGGCACCTTACGGGGTGATGCCGTTTAGCGCCTTCAATCCCAATCCCAACGACGCCTTCCCACGCAACCCGTTAATCGTGCCTGACAGGCTGACGGTTCAGGCACCTGCCAGGGTTAAATAGCGGTTTCTGGCCCTTTCTTAAGGGCTTTTTTCTCCCGTCGGCGCTGGCGGAAGAAATCGCTGAGCATGGCGGCACACTCATCGCGTAGCACGCCTTCAATAATCTCAACCCGATGGTTCATACCCGGATGATGCAGCACATCGATTAAAGAGCCTGCGGCACCGGTTTTTGCATCCCGCGCGCCGAACACCAGTTGCCCAATACGCCCATGCACCATCGCCCCGGCACACATCACACAAGGTTCAAGGGTGACATACAATATGGTGTCGATAAGGCGATAATTTTGCAGTACCACGCCTCCCTGACGCAGCGCCATGATCTCGGCATGCGCGGTAGGATCGTGACGGCCAATCGGGCGATTCCAGCCCTCACCTATCACCTGATTGTTGTGTACCAATACGGCGCCCACCGGCACTTCGCCCTCATCCCAGGCGCGCTTTGCCAGCGTCAGGGCGTGACGCATCCAGTATTCATGATTCAGTTCGGGATTGGACAAGGGAAGGCACTCCGGTTAACAAGCGGGGCGCATTATACACACCCGCTATGTATTACACATCTCTCATTCAAGTTGCTGGAGTTTACCCTGCGGCGTAACCCGCCAACGGTGCTGGCAGAAATAGAGCAGCGGGTTATCCTGCTTGCTGTCGCTGTACCCGCTGTATAACCGCAGCGGCGTACCGATTTTACGCTCAAGCTGCGCCACTTTTTCATGCCCCAGACAGCGCATCGTCAGCACCCAGCCGCCATAACGGCGCCCAATCTGGCTGGCGATAATATTCACTCGCGGCAGCCAGGGCGTATCAAAATAGACCTGCTCCACCAGCGGCTGGGGTGAACCGGTAATAAGCCAGATATCGGCATCCGAGGCCAGAAGGTATTTGGTCAACCGGTCCTGAACCACTGGAAACGCAGTCACCTGCCCGCGAAACCAGGTTGCAAACTTCTGTTCCAGCTTTTTCATGTGCGCTTCGCTATAGCCAAAGGTGCAGGCCCATAGCAGCAGGCTCATAGGCCAGCGTGCCGCACGCCCTTTAACCAGAAGAGCAATGCCGATAACCGGTAATACAGGCAGTACCAGCAAGACATTAAGCGGGTGATGACGCAGGACATAGCGCAGAAAGGTGCCAAACATGTCCTGCTGGTGCAAGGTGCCATCTAAATCAAAAAAAACAACGCGACGCTCGCTGGTAGTCAAATGTTACTCCTCAGGATCGTTAAAACCTAACAGCCAGGTAAACAGGAAGCCGGCAATTACCGCCACTAAATAGCCTAACAGATAGATCATCACTTTTCCGGTAACGATGGTTAATGCCAGCGGCAAACCGGAAATACCAAAGGTGATGACGGTCGCCACTTTAGCGTAACTAATGAGCGCGCCGCCAACCGCACCGCCCAGACAGGCCCCTAAGAAAGGTTTGCCCAGCGGCAAGGTGACGCCAAAAATCAGCGGTTCACCGATACCCAGCAGCCCAACCGGCAGTGCACCTTTGATCACTTTCTTAAGTCGGGTATTGCGGGTTTTCATCAGCACGGCAATCGCCGCCCCGACCTGCCCAACACCCGCCATGGCAAGAATGGGTAGCAGAGCGTTGTACCCGTGCGCCTGCACCAGTTCAACGTGAATGGGGACCAGCCCTTGATGCAGCCCCGTCAGCACCAGCGGCAAAAACGTTCCTGCCAGCACCGCCCCCACCAGCATGCCGCCACGATCGATAGCCAAGGTCGCACCGTGGGCAATGGCCTCTGAGATAATGCCGCCTAATGGTTGTAAAGCGACAATCGCCACCGTTCCGGCAATCAGTGTCGTCAGTAAGGGGTTGAGAATGAGTTCGACGGAGCCAGGCAGGACGCGACGTAGCCGTTTTTCAATCCAGCACATCAACACCACCACCAGCAGCACGGCGATCACCCCACCGCGACCAGGTTGTAATGCTTCGCCAAACAGGGTAATTTGGGCAAGCTGCGGGCTGGAGAGGATGCCCGCCATCACGCCGCCAAGCGCCTGAGAGCCGCCGAAGACTTTTGCCGTGTTCACCCCCACCAGAATATTCATAATGGCAAAAACGGCGCTGCCAAAAATGCCCAGTAGCCCCAGCATGTTGGGGTATTGGGTCGCAAAGTCTCCGACAATATCCGGGCGCTTAAGGATATTGATGATGCCGGTGATCAAGCCCGACGCGATAAACGCCGGGATCAGCGGAATAAACACATTCGCCAGTTGACGCAGCGCATCGCTCATCGGCGCTTTGTATTTGGCTTTCGCCTGCGCTTTGATGCGTTCAGCCTCGTCAAAGTTCGGCGTCATGGCGTCTGCGGCCATAAGCGCCTGCATCGCATCCACCACCTGGGCCGCTTTACCGGGGCCGACAATAAACTGATGCTGCTGACCCTGCTTCACGTAGCCGCTGATGCCTGCCAGCTGTTTGATGCTCGCCAGATCCATGCGGTCATCATCGTGGACCTCGACCCGTACCCGCGTCATACAGTTTTCGAGCCGCAGAATATTATTCTGGCCACCGACGCCTGCAAGGATGCCGCTGGCGAGCGCTGCTGTCTTTTCCATAGCTGCCCCTTTAGTTTTCTAATGCCGCCCGTAAAAAACCGTTGTGAAGGTCAAGTTTGGCTCTCGCTGATGCCGCATCAAGACCGCTCAGGACCATCAAAATGGCCGGTTTGACCTCATAGTCTGTCTGTTTGAGGACAATTTCCGCCGCCTCACGTGAGGCGCCCGTGGCTTCCATTAACATCCGACAGGCTCGGTCCACTAACTTCACGTTGGTGGCTTTCATGTCCACCATCAGGTTCTGGTAAACCTTGCCAAATTTGACCATCGCCCCGGTGGAGATCATGTTCAGTACCAGCTTCTGCGCCGTGCCGGACTTGAGGCGGGTAGAGCCGGTTAAGGCTTCCGGCCCAACCACCGGCGAGATAGCGATGTCGGCCTCATGGGCAATCGGGGAGTCCGGGTTACAGGAGATAGCGACCGTGGTACAGCCTGTCTGCCGGGCAAATTTCAGGCCGCCGATGACATAAGGGGTTCGCCCGGAGGCGGCCAGGCCGACAACGAGATCCTCCGACGTCAGATTGAGTGAAACCAGATCGTCCTCACCCAGCTGCGCATTGTCTTCAGCCCCTTCCACCGCTTTTAACAGCGCGCCAGGCCCCCCGGCAATGAGCCCCACCACCAGCCCGTGCGGCACGCCAAAAGTTGGCGGACATTCGGATGCATCAAGCACCCCCAACCGCCCGCTGGTTCCGGCCCCCATATAGATAATGCGGCCACCGGCTTTAAGCGACGTAGCGGCTGCGTCGACAGCGTTCGCGACTTGCGGCAGCGTGGCTTTGACGGCATCAGCGACCAGCGCATCCTGCTGATTAAAACGACTGACTAACTCGATAGTGGTTAATGCGTCTAAATCCAGGGTTTGCGGATTACGCGTTTCTGACACCAATGCACCAAGATTCATTTTTTGCTCCTGAGGAATTTTTAATTCATAATAACCGCAATAATTTGGAATATAAAATTCATCTGCCTGCGTGAAATGCGTTTTTTGTAATTGATGTCACATTTTGCTTCGGGAGACTTATGAACTGCTTAATACACATTCGCCAGCGATATGCCGGATTTGCGCAGAGTGACAGGAAGCTGGCCGATTTCCTGCTCGCCAATCCTGAACAGGCGCGTCATTTGAGTTCGCAACAGCTTGCTGCCGATGCGGGCGTGAGCCAGTCAAGCGTCGTAAAATTTGCTCAGAAACTGGGTTACAAAGGATTCCCGGCGCTGAAGCTGGCGCTCAGCGAAGCGCTGGTCAGCAACCCCGACCCGCTCTCCATCACCGTCCATAACCACATTCGGGGTGATGATCCCCTGCGCGTGGTAGGTGAAAAGCTAATTAATGAAAACCTGAGCGCGATGCGGGCGACGCTTGATGTAAACAGTGAGGAGAAACTGCGTGAAAGCGTAGACATGCTGCGTCATGCCCGGCGTATTGTCATTACCGGCATCGGTGCCTCGGGGCTGGTGGCGCGAAACTTCGGCTGGAAGCTGATGAAAATTGGCCTTAACGCGGTGGTGGAACAGGATATGCACGCCCTGCTGGCTATCGTGCAGGCGATGTCACCGCAGGATCTGTTGCTGCCTATTTCCTATTCCGGCGAACGTCGCGAGATCAATATGGCAGCAGATGAAACGCTGCGCGTGGGCGGTAAGATCCTCGCGATCACTGGCTTCTCACCCAATGCGCTACAGCAACGCGCGACGCGTTGCCTGTATACCATTGCTGAAGAGCAGGCGACCCGCAGTGCGGCTATCTCCTCAACCAGCGCGCAAATGATGCTGGTGGATGTGCTGTTTATGGCGCTGGTGCAGCAAGATCTGGACCATGCACCGGACCGGATTCGGCATAGTGAGGCGCTGGTAAAAAAACTGATCTGAAGGACTCCTCTGGCAAGTGTCAGAGGAGTCTGTTCAGTTACTGATTTTCTTTGGCATGAATCAGTTTTGTCAGTAAAAGATTAGCGGTAACCGGAATGTGGTTGGCAAGCCCAATGCGGGCGATGGCGCCGTTAAGATAGTCGATTTCCGTCAGCCTTCCCTTTTGCAGATCCTGATGCATTGAGGGGTAATGGTGACCACTTTCACGCGGATCGAACACTTTTCTGACGGTCTCCAGCACCATCTCTTCTGTCAACGGGATCTGCTGGCTTCTGGCGACCTGGACAAACTCTTTCACCACCAGGGTGGCTAATTCGAGGGCCATGGGTAATTGACCAAATTCACCCACGTTACAGTTAAGCAAAGCGCAGTACGTATTCATGATGCTGTTAAATGCCGCTTTTTTCCAGATGGATAAAAGCACATTCTCGCTGATATGCGCATTCAGGCCTGCACGGTTAAACATCTCAATGATGTGGGTTTCCATTTCAGCATTGTGACTGGCAATCGGCTGCAACTCGGTATTGCCGGTACCCGTTGCACGAATATGCCCAGGCCCTTCCAGCTCACAGGACAATAACGTCACGCCCGCATAGATGGTTTCTTTCTCTACATACTTTTCCAGCGTCTCAATATTTCCAAGCCCGTTTGAGAGAGTCATAACCACTTTTGCGGAAGCAAGTACCGGCGCAATGCTTTTAAGCATTGCATCCATTTGCATAGCTTTGGTGAATAGTATTACTACATCGAACGGGCCCTGAGCGTCATCAGCCATAACCGCAGGAATGGGATAATATTTCTGCGTTGTTTCTGTTTCGACGAATAACCCTTTTTTACAAATAGCCTCGATATGCTCTTGCCATCCATCAATAAGCGTAACATCTTCACCAGCGTCCATTAACATAAAACCAAAACGACACCCCATCGCCCCGGCACCCGCGATTGCAATTTTCATACAATATTCCCTTATAGAGTTTGATTAATTTTATTAACGATTCTTGTTGCATACACTTTTGTTGCTAATATCAGCACAACGCCGATGAGCAACAGTGCGATTGTCAATATAAATACCGGATTATAGGTGCCGGTAGATTTATCAATTGCGGAGGTAATATAGGGGGCAATGACCGCACCGACGGCAAAACCAAAATACATAAACCCATAGTTCAGCCCCTGGTTGCGCATGCCGAAATTTTGGCTGGTTAACCCAGGGAAGATAACTAATATCCCGGCATAAGCGAAGCCTACACCGAGCGCGCTAAAATAGAAGACTGATAAATTACCATTGAATAACAACAGTAATACAAAACATAAACAGGTAAACAGATAAACAATGACCAGCGTATTATAGCCGCCGAGCTTATCCGAAATGCCGCCCCAGAAAAGCCGCCCAACAGAGTTGAAGATGGAAACCATACTGACCACAATGGCACCTGAGGCCAGCCCGTACTGCGCCATCCCAATCTGCGCAGAGGTTGAACTGATCACCATCCCGGAGAAGACGCCCAGCGCCAGTATGGAGAAAAGCAGCCAGAAGCGCGTATCTTTGAGCATGTGCCGATAATCTTTATCCATAGGCGAAGATGCGATACCGCCGCTGTCTTTGGCGGGCGCGCTGCGGATAAAAAATTGCACCACAAAGATGACCACCAGGTAGACGATACCTAAATAAAGCAGCGCACGACTGACATCATGGGTAAGCGCCATGAAATATTCAGCAAGTTTTGTGCAAAGCAAGGTACCACAGCCTACGCCTGCCAGTACTATTCCACTGGCCAACCCACGACGGTCGGGAAAAAACTTAAGTATATTATTGAGATTTCCGGTAAAGGCCAGGCCTGAACCCAACCCGGCAATTAACCCATAGGTAACAAATAGACCAGGCAACGTTGTTACAAAACCTGAAAGAATAAAACCCGCGGAAAATAATATCCCGCCGATAACGATAGCCTGCTTTCCTTTGCCATTATCAATCATTTTCCCGCCCCAAATCATAGGCAGCGGAATAATTCCCATATTGATGGAAAATGCCAGCGCCAGCGTTGCGGGATCCCAATGAAACTGCTCCATAAGGGGAGTCTTGAAGAAACTGAATGCATAAACACCTCCCAGCACAAAATTGATACAGACATGCGCTGCAAGCATTCCCCATCGATTTATTGATGTTGCCATAATGGTTACCTTTTTAAAAATATTGATCACATTCTAAAAAATGCACCATAGGCAAACAATTAGGTATTTTTTATAATCGCAATAAGAAACGTCTATCTATGGGATATTCCTGACTATGAATATTAAACAGCTCTACTCATTCCTTGTACTTTGCGAGGAGCAACATTATGGAAGAGCGGCGAGTCGGCTTTTTATCACCCAGCCATCATTGAGCCAACAAATAAAGCAGCTTGAAACATCACTTAAAATTATACTTTTTAAACGAAAGGGAAGAAATATTGAACTGACAAAAGCCGGAGCCGTGCTTAAGCAGCATGCGCTTAAAATAATGGATGATTTGAAAAGTGCGGAAAATGACCTTCGCCCCTGGCGTAACCAGCAACGAGACAGCATTGCTATTGGAGTGTCTGGAAGCCACCTTATTCTCCCCGTCTTTCAGAGCTTTATTGGTCACTACCCTGACATCTCTTTAACGGTTAAAGAGCACTCTTCTGAACAAACGATTAAGAAAATCACCGATGGCTCACTGGATATGGGCATTGTTTATCAGATGCCTTTACCCTCACACCTCAGCGCAACGCTGCTTTTTGAAGATGAAATTATTGCCGCTATCCCACTGAGTCACCCGTTGGCAGGTCAGCACGTTCTGCAACTAGAGGATTTAAACGATCAGCCTCTGATTGTGCTTAATGACGCACTCTTATTACGCACTGTGATCACTAATGAACTCAACAAAAAGGGGGTCGTCGCCAATATCATCTGCGAACTTGATAACCACTACTCATGCCTGGAGTACGCGGAAGGGCAAATTGGTATTGCCCTTATTGCTCGCTCGCTGACAGCCCTGACGCCTCCCAAAAATGTCAGACTCGTCTCTTTCACTGTTCCCGCGTTTTTTCATGGCGTCATGCTTGTGCATGGGAAAGACTTACTTCTGGATGATCCCGTGCTCTGCCTGCTCGCGCAAATAAAAGCCTTTCATGATCGCTCTTAACCTTTGCACAGAAAATGGCTGGCTGGCCTGGCAAATGCGCGTATAATGCCCGCCCTGTTTGTGTGAGGTTTCTGAGATTTTCCTGATGGCGCTGTTAATCACCAAAAAATGCATCAATTGCGATATGTGCGAGCCGGAATGTCCGAACGAGGCCATTACGATGGGCGACAGCATCTATGAGATTAATAGCGATCGCTGCACGGAATGTGTCGGGCATTACGAGACGCCGACCTGCCAGAAGGTGTGCCCGATCCCCAATACCATTTTGAAAGATCCGGCACATATTGAAAACGAAGAGCAGCTTTGGGACAAATTTGTCCTGATGCATCACGCCGATAAAATCTAACTTTCGAGAATCACCGTCGCGCAGGCATAGCGTCTTTCATCCGCCAGCGTGACATGCATCGATGCCACGCCCAGTTTTTCGGCAAGTAACAACGCCTCGCCCCATAAGCGTAAGCAGGGCTTACCCAATTCATCGTTATAAACTTCAAACTGATTAAAGGCGAGCCCGTTACGAATGCCGGTGCCAAAAGCTTTGGCAGCCGCTTCTTTCACCGCAAAGCGTTTAGCAAGAAAACGCACCGGCTGCTGGTGCGTTTCCCAGATAGCCCACTCGTTGTCGCTGAGCACACGTTTTGCCAGCCGATCGCCACTGCGGGCGATCACCGCTTCAATGCGCGCAATCTCAACGATGTCGGTTCCCAGCCCCAGAATCGCCATTACCGACGTGCTTCCACCATCAGGCGTTTCATTTCGGCCACCGCTTCTTTCAGGCCGCTCATGACCGCACGGCCGATGATAGCGTGACCGATATTGAGTTCATGCATTTCCGGCAGACGCGCAACCGCCTGCACGTTGTGATAGGTCAGCCCGTGACCTGCGTTCACTTTCAGCCCCAGCCCTGCTGCATAGGTTGCCGCTTTGGCGATGCGATCGAGTTCTTTCGCCTGCTCGACTTCATTTTTAGCCTCTGCATAGCAACCGGTATGAATTTCGATATAGGGTGCGCCGACGTCGGCTGCCGCTTTGATTTGTGCAAAATCCGCATCGATAAACAACGAGACCAGAATGCCCGCGTCTGCCAGGCGTTTACAGGCATCACGCATTTTGTCGAGCTGCCCTGCCACATCAAGTCCACCTTCGGTGGTGACTTCCTGGCGCTTTTCCGGTACCAGGCAGCAGAAATGCGGCTGCGTTTCGACGGCAATCGCCAGCATCTCTTCGGTTACCGCCATTTCGAGATTCATACGGGTGTCCAGCGTCTGACGCAGCACACGAACATCGCGGTCGGTGATATGGCGGCGATCTTCACGCAGGTGCACCGTAATGCCATCGGCTCCCGCCTGCTCAGCAATAAATGCCGCCTGCACCGGATCAGGATAAGCCGTACCACGCGCGTTACGAAGGGTAGCAATGTGGTCGATATTGACGCCTAACAGTAATTCAGACATGACAATCCTCATTCTTCATCATTCGTTTTGGTTGCTCGCTTCGGCACAAACTGCCGGAACAATTCCCGACTCTTCAGCGGTTTGCCCCCAAGATACGGCTTTAGCGCTATGCGGGTAAAGCGTTTCGCCGCCCTGAGGGTATCGCCATCAGGAAATTCACGTTCCGCCAGCGCGCGCAGATGCCGACCGGTAAAGGTGGTGTTATCTATCACCACGCTGGCGATAAACCCTTTTTCTTCGCGGTAGCGGTAGGTCATGGTGTCCTCCACCGCCTCGCCACTCCCGGCACAATGCAGGAAGTCAACGCCGTACCCCAGATGCCCGAGCAGCGCCAGCTCAAAACGGCGCAGTGCGGGTTCAGGTGAGCCTGTTGCGCCAGCCAGCGCCTGGATGCAGTGAAGGTAATCGAAAAAGAGTTCGGAAAAACGGGTTTCCTGTTCCAGCACGCGAGCGATCAGCTCGTTAACATACAGGCCGCTATAAAGCGTGATACCGCTGAGAGGTAGCGCCAGCGAAACGGCTTCAGCGCTACGCAGCGTTTTAACATCGCCACGGCCACCGAAGCGCACCAGCAAGGGGGTAAAGGGCTGTAATGCACCTTTAAGGTTAGAGCGTTTGGAGCGTGCGCCTTTTGCCACAAGACGCACACGGCCTGACTCTTCCGTGAAAACGTCCAGCATCAGGCTGGTTTCGCTCCAGGGACGACTATGCAGGACGAAAGCGCGCTGCCAGCCTTCCATTAATGCTTATACTCAAGAGCTTTCGAGTTACAGTAAGGTGGCAAGCTTGCGAGCTCCCGGGAGCATAGATGACTATGTGACCGGGGCGAACAAGCGTAGCCAACGTATCTGCGGCTTGAAAGACGCCGAGTATTAGAGATCGTCGACGTAACCGAGACTACGAAGCGCACGTTCATCATCGGCCCAGCCGGATTTCACTTTGACCCACAGCTCAAGGTGTACCGGCGCTTCGAACATCTCTTGCATATCTTTGCGCGCTTCGATACCGATGGTTTTAATCTTGGCCCCTTTGTTGCCAATCACCATCTTCTTCTGCCCTTCACGTTCCACAAGGATCAGACCGTTGATGTCGTAACCGCCACGTTCATTAGAGACAAAACGCTCGATTTCAACGGTAACGGAATACGGCAGTTCAGCGCCCAGGAAACGCATCAGTTTTTCACGAATGATCTCTGATGCCATAAAGCGTTGTGAACGGTCGGTGATGTAGTCTTCCGGGAAGTGATGAATGGCTTCCGGCAGATGTTTACGCACGATGCTCGCGACGGTATCAACGTTAAAACCGGTCTCCGCAGAAATCGGCACAATGTCGAGGAAGTTCATCTGGCTGCCGAGGAACTGCAGGTGCGGCAGGAGATCCGCTTTTTCCTGCACGTTGTCCACTTTGTTGATCGCCAGAATGACCGGTGCTTTACCGTCACGCAGCTTGTTCAACACCATTTCGTCGTCCGGCGTCCAGCGTGTACCTTCCACCACGAAAATGACCAGCTCAACGTCGCCGATAGAGCTGCTCGCCGCCTTGTTCATCAGACGGTTAATCGCGCGTTTTTCTTCCATGTGCAGACCGGGGGTGTCCACATAGATGGCCTGATACGCCCCTTCAGTATGGATACCTACGATACGGTGACGCGTGGTCTGCGCTTTACGTGACGTGATAGAGACTTTCTGCCCGAGCAAATTGTTCAGCAGCGTCGATTTGCCAACGTTGGGACGGCCTACGATAGCGATAAAGCCGCACCAGGTTTTTTCTTCAGTACTCATTCCAGCTCCAGATTTTTCAGTGCCTGTTCTGCGGCAGCCTGCTCAGCCTTACGGCGGCTCGACCCTGTGCCAACCACCGGCTCTTTCAGGCCACTGACCTGGCAGTGGATAGTAAATTCCTGATCGTGCGCTTCACCACGAACCTGCACCACCAGATAAGATGGCAGCGGTAAGTGGCGACCCTGCAGAAACTCCTGCAAACGCGTTTTCGGATCTTTTTGTTTATCGCCCGGACTGATTTCATCCAGACGCGTCTGATACCAGTTGAGGATCAAACGCTCGACGGTCTGGATGTCGCTGTCCAGAAAAACACCACCAATCAAAGCTTCAACCGTATCGGCCAGAATTGATTCACGGCGGAAACCACCGCTTTTCAGTTCGCCTGGCCCTAACCGCAGGCATTCGCCCAGCTCAAATTCGCGGGCAATTTCTGCCAGCGTATTCCCGCGGACCAGCGTTGCACGCATACGGCTCATATCACCTTCGTCTACCCGAGGGAAACGATGATAAAGCGCATTGGCAATCACAAAGCTTAAAATGGAGTCACCTAAAAATTCCAGGCGCTCGTTGTGCTTGCTGCTGGCACTGCGATGGGTTAATGCCTGCTGCAACAACTCCTGATGTAGAAAAGTGTAGCCCAGCTTCCGCTGAAGCCGATTTATTACGATGGGGTTCATGCGATACCAATAAATGAATGCGTCAACAATGCAGCACACGAAACCGACCTGTAATAACCAACGCGGTTTCGTGTGCTGTGGCACCCGTGGGAGCCAGCCTTAAACGTCGGGGGAATATTCTATACGTAACGACAAGGTATGTCGTTAGCCTGGAGGATTTATAACGGAAATAATTTGGGGCGCAGAGGAATCACTACGCCCCAAATAAAATTAATGAATACCGCCGATGCGACTTAAGCGCACACCTGTTGGCCATTCACCTTCCTGCTTCTCGAAACTCATCCAGATAGCCGTTGCCCGACCCACCAGATTCGCTTCCGGCACAAACCCCCAGTAACGGCTGTCGGCGCTGTTGTCGCGGTTATCACCCATCATGAAATAATGGCCCGGCGGAACAATCCAGGTCGCCAGCTGCTGACCTTGTTGCTTAAAATAAATGCCCAGTTGATCCTGCGCAATTGGCACGGTCAGAATACGGTGCGTCACATCGCCCAGCGTCTCTTTACGTTCAGTCAATCGAACGCCATCATCACGGGTTTCGCTTTTGGGTAACTGGAAGAAGCCACTGTTGGCCTCACCACCGTCACGACGACCAAATGTTTGCACGAAATCGCTAGGCTCAACATTGCTGTAGGTGATAGGCAATGCATTAGCACATGCCTGGCCAGAACTGCAATTGGGTTGAACTGTGACCTGTTTGGTCACCGGATCGTAGCTGACTTTATCACCCGGAACACCGACCACACGCTTGATATAATCCAGACGCGGATCGTCAGGGTATTTAAAGACCGCAATTTCACCCCGTTTCGGATGACCGGTTTCGATCAACGTCTTCTGGTAAATCGGATCTTTAATGCCGTAGGCAAATTTTTCCACCAGGATGAAATCGCCAATAAGCAGCGTTGGCATCATCGAACCTGACGGGATCTGAAAAGGCTCATAAATAAACGAGCGCACCACCAACACAATAGCCAGCACCGGGAATACCGATGCGCCTGTTTCCAGCCAGCCCGGTTTCGGGCCAACTTTTTTCAGCGTTTTTTTATCAAGTGCATCGTTCGTCGCCAACTGTGCTGCAGCCTGTTTCTCACGACGTTTTGGTGCAAAAATAAATTTATCCAGGCACCATAACAACCCTGTTACCAGGGTCGCAATCACCAGGATCAGGGCAAACGTATTCGCCATGCCAACTCCTTAGAGGTTATTTGCCGTCTTTCCCAACGTGCAGAATGGCAAGGAACGCTTCCTGCGGCAGCTCGACGTTACCGACCTGCTTCATACGTTTCTTACCGTCTTTCTGTTTCTGCAACAGCTTTTTCTTACGGCTGACGTCACCGCCATAGCATTTTGCCAGAACGTTTTTACGTAACTGTTTAACCGTAGCACGGGCGATGATGTGGTTGCCGATAGCCGCCTGAATCGCGATATCAAACTGCTGACGAGGAATCAGCTCTTTCATCTTCTCAACCAGTTCACGACCACGATACGGCGCGTTATCGTTATGGGTAATCAGCGCCAGCGCATCAACACGTTCGCTGTTGATCAATACATCAACACGCACCATGTTAGAGGCCTGGAAGCGTTTGAAGTTGTAGTCCAGTGACGCATAGCCACGAGAAGTGGACTTCAGACGGTCGAAGAAGTCGAGTACCACTTCTGCCATCGGAATTTCGTAGGTCAATGCGACCTGGTTGCCGTGGTAAACCATGTTGGTCTGCACGCCACGTTTTTCGATACAGAGGGTGATAACGTTGCCTAAAAACTCCTGCGGCAGCAGCATGTGACATTCAGCAATCGGCTCACGCAGCTCATGAATGTTGTTCAGCGGCGGCAGCTTAGACGGGCTGTCGACGTAGATAACTTCTTTCGACGTGGTTTCGACTTCGTAAACCACCGTCGGCGCGGTGGTGATCAGATCCAGATCGTATTCACGTTCCAGACGCTCCTGAATGATCTCCATGTGCAGCAGGCCAAGGAAGCCGCAGCGGAAACCAAAGCCCAGCGCTGTAGAACTTTCTGGTTCATAGAACAAAGACGCATCGTTCAGGCTCAGCTTGCCAAGCGCGTCGCGGAAGTTCTCATAATCATCAGAACTGACCGGGAACAGGCCCGCATAAACCTGCGGTTTCACCTTTTTAAAGCCCGGCAGCGCTTTGTCAGCGGCATTACGCGACAATGTCAGGGTATCCCCTACTGGCGCGCCGAGAATGTCTTTAATTGCACAGACCAACCAGCCCACTTCACCGCATTTCAGTTCGGTACGGTCGAGCTGCTTCGGCGTAAAGATCCCTAAACGGTCGGCATTATAAACCTGACCGGTGCTCATCACTTTGACCTTGTCGCCTTTACGCAGGGTGCCGTTTTTCACACGGATCAACGAGACAACGCCCAGGTAGTTATCGAACCAGGAGTCAATAATCAGCGCCTGCAGCGGCGCTTCCGGGTCACCTTCCGGCGCTGGAATATCGCGCACCAGACGCTCAAGGACATCAACCACGCCCACGCCGGTTTTCGCGGAGCAGCGAACGGCGTCGGTGGCATCAATACCCACAATGTCTTCGATTTCTTCGGCAACACGTTCTGGATCGGCAGCAGGCAGGTCAATTTTGTTCAGGACCGGCACCACTTCGAGATCCATTTCCATCGCCGTATAGCAGTTGGCCAGCGTCTGCGCTTCTACGCCCTGCCCTGCGTCCACCACCAGCAACGCCCCTTCACAGGCGGCCAATGAACGGGATACCTCGTAGGAGAAGTCAACGTGACCTGGGGTATCGATAAAGTTCAGTTGATAGGTCTCGCCATCGGATGCTTTGAAATCCAGCGTAACGCTTTGTGCTTTGATGGTAATACCGCGTTCACGCTCAAGATCCATGGAATCAAGAACCTGCGCTGCCATTTCGCGGTCGGACAAGCCGCCACAAATTTGGATAATGCGGTCAGACAGCGTCGATTTACCGTGGTCGATGTGCGCAATGATCGAAAAGTTACGTATATTCTTCATATAGGGAGATTTTTTGCCTTACGAATTACTAAGAGGCCGCGGTTCTGCGCCTGACGTCAAAAGTCTGAAACGCCGCATTCTACACTACAACGACAATGCGGGGAAATGCTCAAACGGTTAACAAATTCGCCTTCGCACTTCCCCGATCAAGACGGGGGAATTACTGACTGTTTTCGACAGAAGGATCGTCGAAACGCACCATATCGGGCGGAAGACCCACACTGATAATGACAGGCTGCCAGTCGTTACGGGTCGCCAGTTTTTGTGAAAAACTGCGCGCTAACAGGAAGCCCCCTACACCACCGAGGATGGCACCGCAGAGGGTGGCCAGATCCTGGCCAAACAGGGTCTGGAACAGGGCCGCCATCAGGAATAAGCCCACCAGTGGAGACATGTAGACCAGCAACGCCGATCCCAGCAGACTCCCTTCGCCAATGCCCAATTCGACCTTCTGCCCTTTAACTAACGGCTGATCGCAGGGCACGGCAATGGTGTGGATCATCTGCGGCCCAAGCTTATTCAGAACGCGTGTTCCACAACCTGAACGGGAAGAGCAGCTTTTGCAGGAGGTCTTTACATCGCACTCCACCAGCGCTTCACCGTTATGCCAGGAAACGACGGTTGCCCATTCTTTGATCATTGTGCCGCCTTGTACTTAACGCTATCGGCAATGCGTTTAGCCGTTTGCGGGGGTAATTCACCCACTATAGTGATTTCATTGCTATCCCGGACGGTGGTGCTAACCGTACGGCGGCCGGTGCGTAACATCTGATCGGTGCTGTTTTGGTTTGCACGATTGATGTTCACGGAGAAACTGAATAGCCCATCAGAGTAAAGACGTGACTCTACCGGCATATCAACGGTTGGCAGTTGACGACGACTGCTTGAGATTTCTACAAACCCTTGCGGAACCCAGGAAGGTGCCCAGTTAAAGGTCACTTTGTCACCTGTCGGCACCGAAAGCAGAGGCGGCAAATTGGCTTTCGCGAGGGTTTGCATGTTATTCGCCACCTGCGCGTTCACGTTGTAAGCAATCACGCGGAACTGCTCCAGCGTCTCGCCATCACGGTCAAGGAGATCAACGCGCATAGGTAAGCGCGTCTCTGCATCCATCCAGACGATGTAGCTGTAACGTGTTCCATCCCGCGCCACGACGCGAATCACTTCACACAAACGATCCGCGATGCGCGTGCGCCCTACAGAGATGAAATCATAGTAAGGGGCCAGACGTTTGAAATCGGTATAAACCAGTGAAGGCAGGGAATCGACAATGTAGTCGCCATTCAATGTGAAAGGCTCAAGACCGGGCTCAAAATAGCTGATCTCATTGCCACGCTGAACCACTTCCCGACGAGGACCATCCATTTGCAACAGCTGCGCGAGCAATTGATTGTCAACACGAGCATGGCGATAGCGTAACGACTCTACCCCTTGCTTGCTGATGCTAATAAAGGACAGCTCATAATTGAGTGACTGGCTAGCCACGTTCATTTGCTGCAACAACGCCCCGGACGAGTTATCTGCCGAGGCGTTGCTGGAGAAGAACAGGCCTGCTGCCACAAAGGACATAGCACACCAAAGTTGCTTCATTACTGCGATTGAGTTCCTAATGTTTGATTTCCTGGCACTTGCACAGCGGCTTGCTGCGTTTGTGCTTGCTCAAACTTAAGCTGTTCGGAGTGCAGGCGGCGCTGCAATTCATAATCCTGCAGCATCGCATTAATGCGACGACGCTGTTCCTGAACCTGCTGCTGCTGACCGACATCGGCAGTGGCATCAGCCGGAACACCCAGACTTACCGGGCTCGCTTTACCCATCATTGGCATCGTATTAAACACCGGTGCTTCAGGCTGGGCAGATTCGGTTTGACCATTGTAATGCTGCACACCCACAATCACAGCGAGTGATACACATGCCGCCACGCCCATTTGTGTAAGCTGTGCCGCCCATGGGCGCACTTTTGCCCAAAATGGCATTTTTTGCCATTCCTGGGGCGCAGGTTGCGCTTCGGGAATGAGTGGCGTGGCCTGGTTAACCGGCTCGTTTTCGATCGCGGCCATCACCCGGGCTGAGATATCGAAGTGGAGAACATCCGCAGTGTCACCACGCAGGGTGTCACGGATAAGGTGATAATTCTCCCAGGTTTTCTGCATTTCCGGAGAGCGAGACAGCTCTACGAGCAACTCACTATCCAGCGTTTCACCGTCCATTAAAGCGGAAAGTTGTTCTTTCTGCATGCCTAATACCTTTTCCAGTATCCCGCTATCGTCAACGCCTGATAAGCGGTTGAACTTTATTATCAATAGCTTCCCGAGCACGGAAAATACGTGAACGTACGGTACCCACCGGGCAATCCATGATGACCGCTATCTCTTCATAGCTTAGGCCATCCAACTCCCGCAACGTAATTGCCATGCGTAAATCTTCCGGGAGCGACTCAATGGTACGGAAAACTATTTGTCTCAGTTCCTCTGACAACATTAAGTTCTCAGGGTTCGAAATTTCTTTCAGTGCCCCCCCACTTTCGAAGTTTTCTGCTTCGATAGCGTCCACATCACTGGAGGGTGGTCTGCGTCCCTGAGCAACCAGATAATTTTTTGCTGTATTCACAGCGATACGGTACAGCCAGGTATAAAAAGCACTATCTCCCCGGAAAGAATCCAGCGCACGATAGGCTTTAATAAATGACTCTTGTACTACATCAGGCACATCGCCTGAAGGTACATAGCGGGAAACCAGACTCGCTACTTTATGCTGGTAGCGCACCACCAGTAAGTTAAAGGCTTTCTGATCTCCTTTCTGGACCCGCTCAACAAGGACCTGATCCGTTAACTGCTCGCTCATCCGAGGTAAAGTCTCCCCAAAACCAATTCCACGCGTAAAAGAAACGCCACTCCATCACTGCAACATGAGCAAGCAGCCAATTAGAGGGTAGGTACGTTTAAAAGTTCCGTTACGCCTTTGTTTTTCTTTCGTTCTGCAGACTTTTCATTATGACTCATTATAAGTCTACCAACGCCGAACTCTGTATTTATGCTGATAAAAGAACCCAGGACCGCCAGAGAGTAACGCAATACCGCCTTTTTTTCATCACCTAATCAATTTCACTTAATTTTGCGTCAACGGCATCATCTTTATGCTTTCCACCCTCTGAATGTTTAGTCTTCAGTACAAGCTGTAAAAAAAACGTACGTTAAGCTCTATGATAGTGCTATGCTGCCGTTACATTGTTTAGTAAATTAAACACGAACTATGAAAACATCCTCAGAACTATCCTGCGATGTGCTGGTTATTGGCAGCGGCGCTGCTGGCCTGTCCGTTGCTTTGCGTCTTGCTGAGCAGCACAAGGTTATTGTGTTAAGCAAAGGCCCTGTGAGCGAAGGCTCAACCTTCTATGCGCAAGGCGGAATCGCTGCGGTTTTCGATGAGACCGACAGCATTGAATCCCACGTTGAAGACACGCTGATTGCCGGGGCTGGTATTGTTGAACGCGCGGCTGCTGAATTTGTCGCCCGCAACGCGCGCCAGTGCGTTCAGTGGCTCATCAGTCAGGGCGTGCTGTTTGATACTCAGACTGATGCCAATGGCGGTGAGCGTTATCACCTGACCCGTGAAGGCGGTCACAGCCATCGCCGTATACTTCACAGCGCCGATGCCACCGGAAAAGAGGTGGAAAATACGCTGGTCAGTAAGGCCCTGAACCATCCCAATATTCATATTTTTGAACGCAGCAATGCCGTCGATTTAATTGTGTCCGACAAGATTGGCCTGCCTGGTACCCGACGTATTGTCGGCGCATGGGTATGGAATCGGAATAAAGAGAGAGTGGAGACCTGCCACGCCAAAGCCGTGGTACTGGCTACCGGTGGTGCCTCAAAAGTGTATCAGTACACCACCAACCCGGATATCGCCTCTGGCGACGGGATTGCGATGGCATGGCGTGCAGGCTGCCGGGTTGCCAATCTCGAATTTAACCAATTTCACCCAACGGCGTTATTCCATCCACAGGCGCGAAATTTCTTGCTGACTGAGGCACTGCGCGGTGAAGGTGCGCATCTCAAGCGCCCCGATGGGACCCGCTTTATGCCCGATTTTGATGAACGTGGCGAGCTGGCCCCGCGAGATATCGTGGCCCGCGCCATCGATCATGAGATGAAACGTCTCGGCGCAGATTGCATGTATCTCGATATCAGTCATAAACCAGCAGCGTTTGTACGCCAGCATTTTCCAATGATTTACGAGAAGTTATTAGGTCTGGGTATCGATTTAACCAAAGACCAGGTACCCATCGTACCGGCAGCGCACTACACCTGTGGCGGGGTGATGGTTGATGAACATGGCCGTGCGGATGTCGATGGCCTCTATGCCATCGGCGAAGTCAGTTACACCGGGCTACACGGCGCCAACCGTATGGCGTCTAACTCCCTATTGGAATGTCTCGTCTATGGCTGGTCCGCAGCAGAGGATATTGCCCAACGCATCCCGCAGATTCAGGGGATAAATCCCTTACCGGCCTGGGACGAAAGTCGCGTCGATGATGCAGACGAGCGGGTCATTATTCAGCACAACTGGCATGAGCTTCGACTGTTCATGTGGGATTATGTTGGGATCGTGCGCACGACAAAAAGGCTGGAGCGCGCCCTGCGGCGCATCACGCTACTGCAACAGGAAATCGATGAGTATTACGCCAATTTCCGCGTTTCAAATAATTTACTGGAATTACGCAACCTGGTGCAGGTAGCGGAACTGATCGTACGCTGCGCAATGGAGCGTAAAGAGAGCCGTGGGTTGCACTATACACTGGACTACCCGGCTCTGTTGCCCGAGTCCGGGCCAACGGTACTGGCCCCGGCGGGTTACATAAATAAATAGAAGGCCTGTGTTAACGCGGTGTAGCTGTCAGAGTAACGCTGATCTGCACCGCGAATCACCAGCCTGTCGGTAAAGCACTCACCGGGCGCCGGGGAAAATGCCAACATAACGCGGTGCGGCAGGCGAACGTCATATTCGGTCACATCGGTGCGTAAACGAACATGCCAGCCCATTTCCTGCGCTTTTGCAGCAAAGGCGTCACTGACATCCACCGGTAAAATCACACAGAAAAAACCGTCTTCCGTAATCAGCGTCGCTGCGCACTCAAGAAGTGCCGGATGATCTAAGGTCGTGGTATAGCGCGCTTGTTCTCGCTGGGGTGTTGAGCACTCTACGCCCTGAGTAAAGTAAGGCGGGTTGCTGACAATAAGGTCGTAACGCAGCGTTTGCGCCGTTCCCCATTCAACAATATTGGCCTGATGCACATTCATTCGCGATGCCCAGGGCGAGGCCAGTGCATTGTCTTTCGCCTGCGACGCCGCCTCCTCATCCAGTTCGATAGCATCAATGAGGACATTTTCCCCAGTGCGCTGGGCAAGCATTAATGAAATCAGCCCACTTCCGGCACCGATATCAAGAATACGCTTTGCACGAGAGACGGGTGACCATGCACCGAGTAAGATACCATCGGTACCCACTTTCATGGCGCAACGATCGTGTGCAACGAAGAACTGTTTAAACGTGAAGCCATCACGGCGCAAGTGAGCCTTTGGCTGGGGCATCTTTACAACCTCAATACGGAAACAGACGTAGCATAGGGTAAAGCGAAGCGCTGGAAAAGGAATAAGCAGACAAACAGATGAAGATTGCAGCCGTAACGTCTATAATCGGCGCCCCACACAGAGGTAGATAATGACTGTAACGACTTTTTCCGAACTTGAACTTGACGAAAGCCTTCTGGAAGCACTCCAGGAAAAAGGCTTCACACGCCCGACCGCCATCCAGGCTGCCGCTATTCCGCCTGCGCTTGAGGGGCGTGATGTGCTCGGCTCCGCGCCGACAGGTACGGGTAAAACGGCGGCATATCTGCTGCCAGCGTTGCAGCACCTGCTGGATTTCCCCCGTAAGAAATCTGGCCCGCCACGTATTTTGATCCTGACGCCAACCCGTGAACTGGCGATGCAGGTTGCCGACCACGCGCGTGAACTGGCAAAAAACACCCATCTGGATATCGCGACCATCACCGGGGGCGTGGCGTATATGAACCACGCAGAAGTGTTCAGTGAGAACCAGGACATCGTGGTGGCTACGACGGGGCGTTTGCTGCAATACATTAAAGAAGAGAATTTTGACTGCCGTGCTGTTGAGACGCTGATTCTGGATGAAGCGGACCGCATGCTCGACATGGGTTTTGCGCAGGACATCGAACACATTGCTGGTGAGACACGCTGGCGTAACCAGACCATGCTCTTCTCAGCTACCCTCGAAGGGGACGCGATTAAAGACTTTGCCGAGCGTCTGCTGAAAGAGCCTGCTGAGGTCTCCGCCACACCATCCACACGTGAACGTAAAAAAATTCACCAGTGGTATTACCGTGCTGATAATTATGAGCACAAGCTCGCGTTACTCAAACACGTTCTGAAACAAGAAGATGCGACACGTTCTATCATCTTCGTCCGTAAACGTGAGCGTGTGCATGAGCTCGCCGCTCAATTGCGTTCTGCAGGCATCGATAACTGTTATCTTGAAGGTGACATGCCGCAGGTGAAACGCACCGAAGGGATTAAACGTCTGACTGAAGGTCGCGTTAATGTGCTGGTAGCGACTGACGTGGCGGCGCGCGGTATCGATATTCCTGAAGTGAGCCATGTGATTAACTTCGACATGCCGCGCAGTGGGGATACCTATCTCCACCGTATCGGTCGTACCGGACGTGCTGGCCTCAAAGGTACAGCGATTTCTCTGGTTGAAGCGCATGACTATCTGCTGCTGCAGAAAGTGGGCCGTTACATCGAAGAGCCGGTCAAAGCACGAGTGATCGATGAATTACGCCCGACGACGCGTCCGCCGAGTGAGAAAATGACCGGTAAACCGTCCAAGAAAGTGCTCGCCAAACGCGAAGAGCAAAAGCAGAAAGAAAAAGAGAAGCCGCGTGTGAAAAAACGTCACCGCGATACGAAGAATATTGGTAAACGTCGCAAGCCAACGGCTGCAGCCACGTCAGAACCAAAAAGTAGCGAAGAATAAAAAAACGCCGGGCTAGCCCGGCGTTTTCATCTCTGACACCTGAAGTTACAGGCTTTCAGTAAAGGTACGCGCAATAACATCGCGCTGCTGTTCTGGTGTCAGTGAGTTGAAACGTACTGCGTAGCCGGAAACACGGATAGTTAACTGCGGGTATTTTTCCGGGTGTTCAACCGCATCGAGCAGTGTTTCACGACGCAGCACGTTAACGTTGAGGTGTTGACCACCTTCGACGCGCACTTCAGGCTGAACTTCCATCGGAATTTCACGGTATTCAATGTCACCCAGTTTGCTTACGGCAACAACGTCATCTTCGGCAAAACCTGCTTTCGCACATACGCAGCGTGCTTCGCCTTTTTCGTTATCAAGCAGCCAGAAAGAATTCAACAGGTCATCGTTAGCGGCTTTAGTAATCTGGATACCAGTGATCATATTGTGCCTCCCTTAGGCATTATTATTGATTTGGCCGAAACTTCAGCGGCCAATTGGTAAAACCATTGTTGCTTGAGTGTATATATACTCCCCACCAGGCCCTGATTCTTTGATTAAAATCAAAGAAAACCACATGTGAAAGAGGGTCATAGGCAGAATTTATTGTTTTACATCAAGTTACGCCAGCCAGAATTTCTAATTTTTTTATGATTTTTCAAATTAAGTTACACCGAATGAAGGGTAAAACCGATCCCCATTTTGTTCCTGAGAAAGAAGCAGTTAAGCTTAGGTAATGAAGATTCAGTGGAGCGCGCAATGACAACCTCATTAACATGGCACGATGTGCTGGCAGAAGAGAAACAACAACCTTACTTTATAAACACGCTTAACACTGTCGCTGCGGAGCGCCAGTCCGGGGAGGTCATCTACCCTCCCCAAAAAGATGTGTTTAATGCATTCCGATTTACTGAGCTTGGCCAGGTAAAAGTCGTGATTCTCGGCCAGGATCCCTATCATGGCCCTAACCAGGCACACGGTCTCTCTTTCTCTGTACGGCCAGGTATTGCCATCCCCCCTTCTCTACTCAATATGTATAAAGAACTTGAGCAGTCCATTCCTGGTTTCATTCGCCCGCAACATGGCTATCTGGAAAGCTGGGCCCGCCAGGGGGTGCTGTTGCTTAATACGGTCCTTACCGTCCGTGCCGGACAAGCGCATTCCCACGCCAGTCTTGGATGGGAAACGTTCACCGATAAAGTGATTAGCCTGATTAATGAACATCGGGAAGGCGTGGTCTTTTTGTTGTGGGGAGCACACGCACAAAAGAAAGGAGCCATTATTGATGGCGCACGTCATCACGTTCTGAAAGCGCCCCACCCATCGCCACTGTCGGCTCACCGTGGCTTCTTTGGCTGCCACCACTTTGTTCTGGCGAATGAATGGCTGGAGAAGAACGGCGAAAAGCCTATAGACTGGACGCCGGTTTTACCTGCAGAAAGCGAGTAATCCTTATTTCTCCCGCCTCTCAGATATATTAAGGCGGGGAAAACTTAGAGGAACTCCTCGCCCATCGCTATCTCCCTGACCGCCATTTCTCTAAACTGGCTGGGACTCACGCCAGCATGTTTATGGAAGAAGCGGGTAAAATAAGCCTCATCGTTGAAACCCAGAAATGCAGCCAGCTGCTTGATGGATTTAGAGGTGTAGACCAGCTCGCGCTGCGCCTCCTGAATCACTCGCATATTAATGACATCCAAACTGGACATACCCAACGTCAAGCGACACAGGCGAGAAAGATGGCCTGGCGACATACCCATCTCACAAGAATAGTCATTAACCGTAAGCCGTTGGCGAAATTTTTGATCAACGATAGCCAGAAATTTATTAATCTGCGATGCCTTGCGTGAGGAATTATTTATCTGTTGATTTTCATCATTAATCTTACTAATACGTGAAAGATGCACAAACATGGAGATAAACAGCGATGTGCACATCGCTGTTTGGTTGATCATTGGGACGCGCAGCTCTTCCATCATCGAAGAGAAGAGTTTCCAGATAATTTCTTTCTCTTTTGGCACATAATCCAGCGGGATAAGACTGGGACTATGCAGCCTTTTTAACACATCAGATGATAGTATCGTTAAGACGCTTTCGAGCGGGTGTTGAGACGCGGTAATGGTTAATCCTTCGGTATCCGGTGTGTAGGTAAAACCATGAACGGTCTGGGCAGGAACGACAATCAGGCAGGGGGCGCTGGCTTTTTGTCGGGTGCCATTCATCAGCACATCAACCTGTCCGCACTCGATGAATAACACCTGTATTAAAGAATCATGGACGTGAGGACTGGCACGCCAGTTCAACTCCTTCGAACGTAGGGATATGCGTTCAACATTGAAAAAGTTTTCCCAACCCAGCCCTGACTGCTCACCGTATAATGCATAAGTAGGAATAGTGGTTGCCATAAATGCTCCTCTACTTTGCTCCAGCGCTGCTGCACGGCATCGCTGGTCAGATACAAACTTACCTCTGACCAGCACTGCGACCTTATTAAAATAGGGTCTTTTCAGAGGGGTATAATGACTGCACCCTCTTGATTTAGCGTTTGGATTTCCTCTTCTGAGTATCCATATTCCGTCAGAATTTGATGTGAATGATATCCCAATCGTCGGGAGGGTATTATCTGCGCAGGACCCATGCCCTGAATTGTCACTGGTGGTGTCACCAGCACGCGTTGATTGCCTGTAGGATAATCGACATGACGCAAACAATCTGTCGCCCAGGCCTGCTCATCTTCAAGAATCTCGTCTGGCGTAAAGCCTTTCTCATGGGCAAAATCATTCTCTTTTAGCATTTGCATCATTTCATCCAGCGAACGTTTGGCGATTTGTTCGCTGATAATGGTAATGATTTCACGATTTCGCCCCTGCCGATTCACCTCTGCGATATGGCTAAAGTCTGGGCTATCTACCAAGTCATCGCGTCCCAGTAAGCTTATAAATTTATTGAAGAAACGATCATATTCCGGAATGCAAATCACTATCCATCGTCCATCACGGGTTTTGTAGGTGTTGTTAAATGGGTTAGAAACTTCGCAGCGGGATTTTGGATAGACGTTACCGTACTGCGCAGAGGTGACGGCGATACTCATCATAAACAGTGCCGTATGGTGCAGGCTGACCGTAACCTTATCGCCTTTGCCAGAGTGTGTACGGCCATAGAGCGCGGCACAGATACCGGAAACCAGACACATTGATGCCTGAAAATCGCCAAAACCATTCACAGAGTTAATAGGCGTCTCACCGCGCTCATTGGTCGATCCCAAAATGCCCCCCCGGCAAACATAAGCCGTTGCATCAAACCCGGCAGTATCTTTTTCAGGGCCTTGTTCGCCATAACCAAGAATATGCGCGAAGATTAATTGTGGGAAACGTAGATGCAGTTCCTCCCAGGAAAAACCCAGGCGTTCCAGCGCTTTTGTACGATAACTCGTTACCACCACGTCCGCCGTTGAGAGAATGCGATAGGCGATAGCTTTTGCTTCTTCTTTTTTTAAATTCAGGCAAAGAAAACGTTTGTTAGCATTAGAGATATCAAACGCCGGATTTTCATTGTCTTCATACGGCATATTGAACACTGACGCTTGTGTGCGTCCGGGGTCACCTGATGGTGGCTCAATTTTAATCACTTCAGCTCCCCAGTCACCGAGAATTCGCGCCACGGTTGGCGCTGCAAGAAATGATGTTAAATCAACAACTTTAATTCCTTCCAATGGTCTCATAAATGATGTTCCTTCTGGTTTGAATATCCTTGTTGACCCGCAAATGTATTTTCACTACTCACGGTATGTGAATATCCAGGTGCGCCCTTCTGCTCAATCGGTTTAATTCTGGCAACCAACATGAAAAATGCGCCAAGAATAGCGACTCCCGCCCCCAGATAAAGTGCATATTCATATTGCCCGGTTATCTGGATAACCCACCCGGCCAGTACTGGAGAAAGGATCCCAGCCAGTGTGCCAAATATGCCATTAAGGCCCACCAGCATGCCGGTATCTTTTTGTGAGAAAATAATTGGAATTGAGAAATGTGCCGCCATAGTGAAACAGAGGAAGAAGTTTGACGCCGAAATCAGCGTGGCGGCGCTCCATAGGCTATTGGCTCGCGTACCCAATATCAAAAACACACCGGCTAACAATAATCCCAGTATGGGTGATAATTTGCGTCCCACGTTTTGCCCGAAGCGGCGGCAGGCAGCATCCGTAATCAGTCCACCCAGCGGATAGGCCAGAATTGCCACGAGATAGGGTAGCATGGAGTAAATCGCACTCTGTTTAAGATCGATTCCTCGCCCCATTGCAAAATAGGTGGGTAGCCAGGTCATAAACAGAAAGAAGAGATAATTAGTGCAGAAATAGCATAATGAGCAGGCCCAGACAGAAGGAGTGCTCAATATATCCGCTTTAGTTAACGCACTGTCCTGATCTTTTTTCTGAACCGATTGCGCCGCAGTGGCCGTTACCTGCCCGGCAAGAATATAGTCCAGTTCATTTTTACTTATGCGTTTATCCATTTGTGGGCGGCTGTTACCTAACCACCACCACAACAAGCACCACACTAAACCCGGGATCGAAACAATATAAAAAACAGACTGCCAGCTCCATGTCTGAATAATCCATGCAGCCAGTACCATCGCAAAGGCAATACCCGCCGGGCAGCCAATCTGGAGAAAGCCTGTCGCCTTACCTGATTCGCTTTTCGGTACCCAGCGTGCTGCTAGCGAAAAGTTAGCGGGCACTAACAGTCCTTGACCAATCCCAACCAGAATACGCAGCAGCATCATCATGCCCAGCGTTGAACCCAGCGGGGTCATAAAGGTAAAAACAACCCACCATAGCGTGCCGGTCACAAGCACAATTCCGCCGCCGAAACGGTCTGCCAGCAACCCGGCTGGTAACATTGTTATCGCATAGCCAATGAAGAAAGCAGTAGAGACCCAGCCAAACTGGATTGCCGTCCAGCCATATTCCTGCATCAACGCAGGTCCGCACATAGACATACTACTGCGCGCCACGAACATGACGAAATAATCAAAAATTAGCAGAACAATAATGCCCCACCGTCTATTTCCAGGTGATGTACTCATAAGTCACTCTCACGGAAAATTAAGCGTGATCGCATACGCGATAAAAGAGGTACGCGATCGCTGGCAGGGCATCCTGACAATGAAGATTTCAGGATGCCTCTTTGTTGCACTGGCAAGGAAGGGTTAACGAATTTGCCCCGCAGCAGCAATTAGCGGACGCGCAATGGTCAAGCGCTGAACAGTACGTGGGCCTTCTTCAAACCAGAGTGCGCGAGCGTCGCGATACATTCTCTCTATAGGTCCATAAGGGTTATCTTCGAAATAGCCAATGCCACCGAAAATCTCCAGGCAACTGTCAGAGACGGTGCGTACCGTATCAATACCATGCAGTTTGCACATTGCTGAGACCATTTCGATATCTTCGCCACGGTCAAATTTTTGTGCACAATCACGCAGCATCACACGTAGTGCATGAACCTGTGTACCCATATCGGCCAGCGTTTGCTGGATTGCCTGCCGGGCCACCAGCGGTTTACCGAAGGTCACACGATCTTTCGCACGCGCAATTGCCAGTTCAAGGAAACGTTGCGACATCCCGAGGCAGGTTACGGCAATCATTGCTCGGGAATGAGCCAGCGCATCCATGAAAATATCCAGCCCGTCACCCTCTTTGCCCATGATGTTATGCGCTGGTACTTCGCAATTTTCAAAACGCAAATAGGCATGGCCTGCCCCGCGACAGCCCATCATATGTGGCATCGGATCGATGTAATAACCCGGGGTGTTTGTTTCAATGAAAAAAGCAGTCAGGCCACCTTTTTTGCGTTTGCTTTCATCCGTGACCGCAATAACATAGCTACCGTCAGAGATATCAGTATGCGAAATCAACGTCTTGGTGCCGTTGAGGACGTATTTATCCCCTTTTCGCACTGCGGTAGTGCGAATATCCGCACCAGAACCACACTCTGCCTCGGTCAGCGCGAAGTTGATATAAGCATCTTTGTTTGCCAGCAGTGGCAACCATTTCGCTCGTAGGTCGGCGGCCCCATGATCGTACATAATTCGCCAGTTCAGGCCATTTGCATGGTGAAGGTTCATACGCATTCCACCGGGTCCACGGCAGAATTCCTCCATCACCGAAAAGAATTGTTCACAATTCAGTCCTAGCCCACCAAACTCTTCAGGTATTGACAGTCGAAATAAGTCGTTCTTGCGGCATACATCATAATAAGAATCCGGGAAGACATTCGTGCGCTCAACTTCCAGCTGGATTTCCTCCAGCTCCGTTTCCGTTACTTTCCTGATTTTTTGTTTCAATGCTTCCAGTTGCTGTTGAGATAATAAGGACATAGACCAACCCCACTTCATATTTAATGATGAATTCACCCTTGAAGAATTAAGACGATAAAAAATGCAGGTTGAAAAGCACTCCGTGACCTTCTTTCGTCCTTCTTCACATGTTGACCTTATCGATTATAAAAAACAGCACTTAACCATGATATTCACATTTGCGACCAATGATTGGACAAATCGAACATACCGCCCCCATTCAGACCATCCAAAAATAAAATAAAATCAATTCATTAACTGCAAAACACAAACGGAAAAAGAAATATAAAATTAGGAAGCCAGCTCACAAAAACATCGGTAATGTTTGTTTTGTCCAGGATCAAGTCAGATATGTCTATATATCCCCCTCTTTCTCCTAATTATTATCCAAGAAAAAACAGCAAGCCGATTTTATTAAGAAATTGGCCAACGGGAAAATAATCGGCAAAACGGAATGCCATCAATGCCTTTTATTTCGCGAGTCCCCACCGGAGAACCAATCAATGAGGATGCGTCATGGACTTTAGCCTGACTGAAGAACAAGAATTGCTGCTGGCGAGTATCCGGGAGTTAATAACCCGGGATTTTCCCGAGGAGTACTTCAAGCGATGCGATGAAACGCGGACCTTCCCCCGCGAGTTCTTCAACGCCTTAGCCGAAAGCGGTATTGGATTATTAGGCATACCAGAGGAGTTGGGCGGCATTCCCGCCGATATGATGACGCAAGTATTGGTACTGGAAGAGATAGCGCGTATGGGTGCGCCCGCTTACATCATGACCGAAGGACAATGTGTCCACAATATGCAGACGTTTGGCAACGCTGAGCAATTGGCTAAAACAGCAGAAGTGGGACTAACAGGTATCCCGGCTTATTCGCTGGCTTTTACTGAACCCCAGGCGGGTTCCGATAACAACCGCATTGCAACGACTTATACCCGTAAAAACGGCAAAGTTTACCTTAATGGCCAAAAGACTTTTATCACTGGGGCAAAAGATTACCCCTACATGTTGGTACTGGCACGTAATCCGGAGCCAGAGGATGCCAAACGTTGTTTTACTCTCTGGTGGCTGGACCCTAATTCCCCGGGGGTGAAACGCAATAATTTGCATAAAGTCGGCTGGCACATGGTCAGCAATTGCGAAGTCTTCCTCGATAATGTGGAGCTTGAAGAGAGTGCAATGGTGGGTCAGGAAGGTTATGGCTTCATCCACATGATGCAAAACTTCGATATTGAAAGGCTGGTCATCGCAGCCCATTCACTGGGCGTAGCGGAATGCGCGTTTGAGGATGCAGCCCGTTATGCCAACCAACGCATTCAGTTTGGGCAAAATATCGGCCAGTTCCAGATGATTCAGCTCAAACTCACCCAAATGGCCATAAAAATCCAAAACATGAAAAACATGGTCTACCGCACCGCCTGGGAGTGCGATAACGAGATGTCGATGCGCCTCTCTGCCCCCATGTGCAAATTGTATTGTGCGCAGTCTGCATGCGAAGTCATTGACGATGCTATGCAAATACTGGGGGGATTGGGTTATACCGACGACAGCCGTGTTTCACGCTTCTGGCGAGATACGCGTGTAAACCGCATTGGCGGCGGTACTGACGAGATCATGGTCTACATCTCCGCCCGCCAGATCCTGAAACAGTACGATAAACACTAGGATAAGCCATGAGATTTCTTACCTGCTACAAACTGGTACCTGAAGAACAGGATATTGTCATTACCGCTGAAAAAACCCTAACCACAAGTCAGGCCGGGGACAAGATCAGCCCCTTTGACCTTAATGCTATTGAAGCTGCTGTGCAGCTGGCGAAGGATGGCGACGAGGTGCTGGCGCTCAGCGTCGGGGGAAAAGCGTTGAATAACGCCAAATTACGCAAAGATGTCCTCTCGCGTGGGCCAGATGCGCTTTACATGGTCACTGATGAACACCTGTCCAGTTCGCTTCCTTATGAAACTGCACGTGCGCTGGCGGCGGCAAGCCAAAAAATAGGATTCGATCTTCTACTCTGCGGCGAAGGCTCGGGGGATCTTTATGCCCAACAGACAGGATTGCTGGTTGGCGCGATATTAAATATCCCCGCCATTAATGCAGTCAGCCATATTGAGATTAAAGAGGGACATGTCAGCGTCGAGCGCACACTGGAAGATGAAATCGAAGTGTTAGATGTGCCACTCCCTGCGGTGATATGCGTCTCATCCGATATCAATGAGCCTCGTATTCCGTCAATGAAAGCTATCCTCGGTGCCGGTAAAAAAAGCGTGACTCAGTGGAGTGCAGCCGATATTGGCTGGGAGTCAGAAGCCGCTCACGCAGATTTGATAAGCGTCTATGCCCCGGAGCAAACGGAACGTAAACGCATCATCATTGAAGGTGATGGGCAGGATGAAATAGCACGTCTGCGCGATTATCTGACCAACGCGTTAAGCTAAAGGCTCACGGGAATAAAATCATGAATAAAATCAATAAGGTTTGGGTCTTCAGCGACACTACAGAGCGTTATGCCGATCTCCTCTCTGGCGCACGCCAGTTAGGCGAGCACGTCAATGCCGTCATCTGGGATGAACGTGACATTAACGAAGTCAGGCAAGCCGACGCGATCTATCTGTTAGGCGGAAAAAATGACAACCAACGCATCGAAAACTATGCAAAAACGCTGGCAACCCTTGCTGACGAGGGGCAAGAGCAAACCCTTATCCTGCTCGCGGCAACGCGGCGAGGGAAAGGTCTGGCCGCAAAACTCAGCGTGCTATTGCAGGCAGCGCTGATCAATGACGTTGTCTTGCTGGATCACCATGACAACCATCTCTACGCAGAACATCGTATGTATGGCGGCCTGGCCTTTGGGCAGGAGAGGATCAACACCCGCATCGCCGTGATCACCCTTGCAGGGGGGGTCTATGAACCGATAGCGGAAGCAAATACCAGTATGCCGCCGCTGACCATGGTGGACTATATTCCTACCGCCGATGAGGTACTCTGCCGTGAACGACGTACCAAAACTGCTAACAGCGTCGACCTTGGCAAAGCGCGTCGGGTCATTGGCGTTGGACGTGGCTTGATGGCGAAGGATGACCTGCAGATGATCTGGAATCTGGCCTCTGCACTGGATGCTGAAGTGGGTTGCTCCCGCCCTATTGCTGAAGGGGAGCACTGGATGGAGCGTGAACGCTATGTAGGCGTTTCTGGCGTCATGCTTAAATCGGATATTTATCTTGCGCTGGGGATCTCCGGTCAGATCCAGCATATGGTTGGTGGAAACGGAGCCAGGACGATTATCGCTGTCAATAAAGATAAAAATGCCCCTATTTTTCAATACGCTGACTACGGACTGGTGGGCGACATCTACAAAGTCGTACCTGGGTTAACGGAATTATTAAAACGCTAACAATGATGCCGTCACTCAGGTGGCGGCCCAGGAGCAAAGCATGTCGGATGAAAAATTTGATGCCATCATCGTTGGAGCAGGCGTTGCAGGTTGTGTTGCTGCTTATGTGATGGCAAAAGCGGGCCTCGATATCCTGGTCATCGAACGTGGCGACACCGCGGGTAGCAAAAATATGACCGGCGGTCGGCTTTACGCTCACAGTCTGGAAAGCATTATGCCAGGGTTTGCACACTCGGCCCCAGTGGAGCGAAAAATAACCAAAGAGAAAATCTCTTTTCTGACCGCTGGTAGTGCGGTAACACTGGATTTTCATGCGCAACATACAGAGGCACACCCGGAGAGTGAATCATGGACAGTGCTGCGAAATGGATTCGACAGTTGGTTGATGGAGCAGGCAGAGAACGTCGGCGCGCAATTTATAACTGGCGTCAGAGTCGATTCATTAATTCAGGAAAACGGGCGAGTAACAGGCGTACAGGCTGGAGACGATATTCTTGAGGCCAATGTTGTCGTGTTGGCTGATGGCGTTAACTCAATGCTTGGACGCACCATTGGCATGGTGCAACAGTCCGACCCGCACCACTACGCAGTGGGAGTAAAAGAACTCATTTCGCTGCCGACAAAAACTATTCAGGACCGTTTTGGCGTAGCAGAGGATGAAGGCGCAGCCTGGCTTTTTGCGGGTTCACCTTCCGATGGCTTGATGGGTGGCGGTTTTCTTTATACCAATCGCGAATCAGTGTCGCTCGGGCTGGTCTGCGGTCTTGGTGGAATAGAAAACGCACGTAAATCTGTCCCGCAAATGTTGGAAGACTTCAAACAGCATCCCGTCGTTAAACCGCTCATCGAAGGTGGAACCCTACTGGAATATTCCGCTCACCTGGTGCCAGAAGGTGGCATCGCAATGCTACCGAAGCTGGTGGGTGATGGCGTACTGATTGTTGGTGATGCCGCGGGGATGTGCCTGAATCTTGGATATACCGTGCGTGGTATGGATCTGGCTATTGCAGCAGCAAATGCTGCGGCAGAAACGGTAATTGCAGCCAAAGAGATCAACAATTTTAGCCTGGTTCAGTTAGAAAAATATCAACAGAGGCTGGATCAAAGTTGCGTGATCCCGGCTATGCGGCATTACAAGAAAGTACCAGCGTTAATGGAGAATCCCCGTTTATTTGATCAATATCCCCAGATGGCTGCAGATATTATGGCCGATCTTTTCACGATAGATGGCGCGAAACCGACCCCACTTTGGTCGACCCTGCTGAAACGAAGTAAACAAGTCGGGCTGATGAATATCCTGAAAGATTGCATCACTGGAGGACGCGTATTATGAGTACGGTGAATATCGACGTAAAACTGGGCGTAAATAGATTCCGAGTGGATGAAACACATCCGCATATCATTCTGGTTGCCAATCCCGATCGTGAGCAATTTCGTAAGCTAATTAATGCCTGCCCCGCAGGATTATATCGTCAGGATGATGCCGGCAATATCCATTTCGATTATGCAGGCTGCCTGGAATGTGGCACATGCAGGGTACTGTGTGAAGGAACATTATTAGAAAAATGGGAATACCCTCTGGGAACATTTGGCGTTGAGTTCCGCTTCGGCTAATTCCCGTCTCACTCTCACCGGCGAGCATAGCTCTCTGAATTTGGGGAGGACTTATGGCAATTCAGAAAAAAATTGACATCAGTGCAGTGCTCGATAATCAGCCTATCAGCCTATCAGCCGGCAACAGTGGCTCATTGTTTTTCTGGGCTTCCTTGTACTGGGTATCGACGGCTTTGATGTCACATCAATCGGTTTTATTGCACCAGCCTTGATTGATGACTGGCAAATTTCTCGCCACATGCTCGGTCCGGTAATGATGAGTGGATTATTTGGTCTGGCAGGCGGCTCGCTGATTTCAGGGCCACTGGCCGATCGTTATGGGCGTAAGAAATTGATTATCAGCTCCGTGCTGTTTTTTGGTATTAGCAGCCTTTTGTCCGCCTGGTCATGGAACTTGCCCAGCCTGACCTTTTTTCGTTTTATTACCGGCTTGGGACTGGGTGCCGCCATGCCCAATATCACTACGCTGGTGGCGGAATACGCCCCAAAAAAATATCGATCACGCCTTTCAACGGTCATTCACTGTGGTTTTAATACAGGCGCCGCTCTTGGGGGCTTACTTAGCCAACAATTGCTTGGCTCTTATGGCTGGCGCTCAGTATTAATTACGGGGGGCATACTCCCATTACTTCTGGCACTGATATTACTTCGCTATCTCCCGGAATCTATGCATTACCTGGTGCAACATGCCGAAAGAAAACAGGACCTCAGGTATTTACTCAATCGATTTGTTCCTGCTATCGCAGACGAAAAGACCCACTTTTTTACGACCGAGCGGAAAAAAACGCGTACCAGCAGGGCGAAATCGCTTCTTCATTCACCCTATACACTGGGGACATTTGCGCTATGGGTAACTCTTTTTGCCGGGCTGTTCTGCGTATATCTCTTATCCAGCTGGCTGCCGTTGATGATAAGAGACAGTGGTTTAACACTGTCGCAGGCCGTTCTGATGGGTTCGGTGTTCCAGCTTGGCGGAATGCTTGGCAATTTTTGTATCGGTATTGAAATGGATCGTTGGGGCAAACATAACGCCATCATTATGACTCTGACAGTTGGAGCTGTTACCGCCTTTATTTTAGGGTTACATACGCCTTCTCTGCCCGGGCTATGTCTACTGGTGTTGATCCTCGGCTTTACCATTAATGGCATCAGTCCGGGTTGCTATGCATTAGCCGCGCATTTCTACCCCACCTCCATACGTGCCACAGGCGTCGGCTGGGCCACTGGTGTTGGTCGTTTAGGTGCAATATGCAGTGCAGGCACAGGATCCATGATGCTTGCAGCGGGATGGACATTCAGCGAAGTCTTTTTGTTCCTTCCACTTCCCTTACTGGCAGGCGCACTGGCGATGTCCTGCAAAAAAGGCGTCTCGTAATGGCAAACGCCCAATGAGTGGCTGTAAGGCCAGGGATAAAAAAGTGACGATGATAAAAATCAATGAGGCTCGTAAGGTTCATTACCGTAAGCAGGGATTCTGGGGCGATGCGACGCTGGCAGATTACTGGCGGCTCGCAGCGAAGGCGTTTGCCGATAAACAAGCAGTCTGCGATAACCATGGTACCCACTTTACCTATCGTGAACTGGACAACGCAGCCAGCATACTTGCGGCCTGGATGGTGGAACAGGGAATTCAACCGGGAGACAGGGTTGCGTTGCAACTACCCGGTTGGTGTGAATTCACGCTTATCTATCTTGCCTGTCTGAAAAGTGGTGCAGTAGTCGTTCCTCTGCTTCCGGCATTTCGGGAGTCGGAGCTGACCTGGATTTTAAATAAATGTCAGGCACGGATTTTATTTACCCCGACCTGCTTTAAAAATATTTGCTATCTTGAACGGCTTCCTGCTTTAAGGCAGTTCCTTCCCTGTCTGGAAAGTGTGGTTGCGGTCGAAAAACTAGAACCCGCCGGGTACGGCATCACACTTGATCAGATACTTGCGAGCTATGCACCGTTAGCCAGCGACGTCCCCACTGGCAGTGATGATCTGGCCGCTCTGCTTTTTACTTCCGGCACTGAAGGTCATCCGAAAGGCGTGATGCTGACCCACAATAATCTGATTGCCAGTGAACGAGCTTACTGCGCGACACTCCAACTTAACGAGAACGACACAATTCTGATGCCTGCCCCTTTGGCCCACGCGACCGGCTTTATGCATGGCGTGACCGCCCCGTTTATGATTGGCGCGCGTAGTGTGTTAATGGATATCTTTATTGCAGAGCAGTGTCTCGATATTCTTGATCAGGAACAGTGTACCTGCATTATGGGTGCCACCCCTTTCGCCTGCGACTTACTAAAAGCGATGCATTGCCGGGAGCACATTCCCTCTTCATTGCGTTTTTTCCTCTGTGGCGGAACGACGATTCCGGCAACACTGATACGGGATTACCATAAAGTGGGTATCCCGTTATTAAGCGTGTATGGCAGTACGGAGAGCGCTCCTCATGCCATTGTTCGCCCACAAGATTCTTTGCTTCGCATGGTTAATACCGACGGTGCTGCGGTCAAGGGTGTTGAGATAAGAGTGGTCGATAAAAAAAGAAATACGCTCAGGCACCTTGCAGAAGGCGAAGAAGCCTCACGCGGGCCAAATGTCTTTGTCGGTTATTTCAATGAGCCAGAATTAACCGATCAGGCGCTGGATGATGAGGGTTGGTATTACAGCGGTGATTTCTGTCGAATTGAGAAAGAAGGCTATATAAAAATTACGGGTCGTAAAAAGGACATTATCGTGCGCGGCGGAGAAAATATTAGTAGTCGGGAAGTGGAAGATATTTTACTGCAACATCCTGATATCATCGATGCTGCAGTCGTTGCAATGCCTGATAAACGTCTTGGTGAGCGCTCCTGCGCTTATGTCACTTTGAAAAATTCAACGATTCAAATGACACTCGCCGATATTATCGCCTTCTTTTCCCGTAGGCGTATCGCTAAATATAAATACCCTGAGCATCTGGTCATTATCGATAAACTCCCGCGTACCGCCTCAGGAAAAATAAAAAAATTCCTTCTGCGCAAAGATATTATACAGCGCATGACACTGACCGCCGATGAGAGCGAGAAACCCACGCTCGACAAGGTCAATGCTGATTGAATAGGAGAGAGAGTGCTAACCCAAAATAAGTTATCAGGCAAAATGTCGACCCGTATTAAAAATAGTACAAAGCCGCAGTTCATTCAGCATGAGCCGCATTTTTACCGCTGTTCCTGCTGCGGTCAGGTTCTGGTGCAAATATGTTCAGAGAACCAAGGCGCAACGATCCAGTGCTGCGGCGAAATTTTGCACGCATTATCTGCGCATTCTGCGTCCGATGCACTGGCTGAGCAGCACCTTCCGGCGATGACGATATCAGGTGGATTTGAGTCAAACACGCTGACGGTTAATGTCGGTGCGCCACCGCATCCTATGTCAACAGAACACCATCTTGAATGGATCTATATCTATACCTTTCAGGGAGGCCAGTTTCAATTCCTGAGGCCTGGTGCCTTACCAGAAGCCACCTTTGCGCTGGCCGGAAACGATGCCTATGTCTATTGTGACCGTCCGGTGTGCAAAGGAAACAGATGCAAGTTCAACTGTAAGCGGGGATTCACTGCGTATAGCTGGTGTAACCAGCACGGGTTATGGAAGCTTTCATTTTGAAGCGCCATCTGCACTAAATGAAATAGGTGCAGATGGCGTTCACCGCACGCCAGGGGTAGCGCGCAGTTTTACCATTACGCTTTGTTCTGTCGCCACCACTCTGCAAGCAACACACCGGTTGCCACAGACACATTCAGACTTTCAACATTGCCTGAACCATTAATGGAAACACTCAAATCGGCACTGTCGAGTGCTGCATCAGACAGGCCATCACGCTCCTGGCCCAGCACCAGCACCATTTTCTTCGGCAGCGTTGCGCTGAACAACGGTGTACCTTTATGGCTGGAAGTCGTCACAATCGCATAACCTGCTTTGCGGAATCCGTCCAGTGCGTCGATGAAGCTATCACCCGTGATCGCCTGTACGTGCTCTGCGCCACCTTCAGCTGTACGCACCGCAGCACCCGATTCAATCACTGCAGCATCCTGCAGTAGCACGCCTTTTACACCAAAATGCGCGCAGCTGCGCATCATCGCGCCCAGGTTATGCGGGTTACCGATATCTTCCAGTGCCAGCACGCAATCTTCAGTGCCTGCCTGGGAGACCCACTGCTGGACGCTGGTACCACTGCGTTTTTTAATCAGGAAACAGACACCACCGTGGTGCTCGGTACCCGATGCTTTCGCCAGTTCCGCGTCATCAACGACGTGGTAGGCTTTGCGATTTGCCGCCATCCAACGTAGCGCTTCTTTGAAGCGAGGCGTTACACTCTGCACAAACCACGCACGGACAATGCAGTCCGGACGGCTGTTAAAGAGCGCCTGACAGGCATTTTCACCATACACCCGCGTCTCTTCTGCACGCTGGCGACGGATAACTTCAGGGTCGACAAAGCTTTTACCGCTGATACCGCCGTGATCGGCCTTCTCGGTCGCATCTTCAAAAGGTGCCCGGGAAACGGTACGCCACGGAGAATCGTTCTGCGCGCGATCGCGACCACGATCATTACTCCGCTCTTCACGAGCAGGACGGCGACCACTGTTTTTCTCTTCGCGAGCGGGGCGACGGCCTGCGTCGGAACGAGACGATCCACTACGCCCTGGCCCTTTCCCGGTACGCGGGTTTTGGCTGCGTTTATCGGAATCATCATCACTGCGGACATACATCACTTTGACTTTGCCGCTTTTGTTTTTCAATTCATCGTTCATGCTTTTCTCCACCAGCGCTGCGCGAAGCGCGCAGATTACCTGATGTGCTGGCGCTTAGCCATAAATTCGTTCAAAAGCCACTGACTATTATATTCATTGAATAAACCGCATTGTCGTTTAGATCCTCCTCGTCGATAATGTGTAACATATTAGAAACATATCGGCCTTGAGCCATTCTGTATCAACGCTTCCCTGAGGTTAGTTATGAATACCGTATGTGCAAGCTGCCAGGCGTTAAACCGCATTCCTGTAGAACGGGAAAACGATGCCGCTAAGTGTGGTCGTTGTGGTCATGAGTTGTTTGATGGCGATGTTATCAATGCAACAGGTGAGACGCTGGACAAACTGCTGAAAGACGATCTGCCGGTTGTGGTTGATTTCTGGGCGCCGTGGTGTGGTCCTTGTAAAAGTTTTGCGCCGATTTTTGAAGACGTAGCAGAAGAGCGCAGCGGTAAAGTTCGTTTTGTGAAAGTGAACACCGAAGCCGAACGTGAGCTTAGCGCGCGTTTTCGTATTCGAAGCATCCCAACCATTATGTTATTTAAAAATGGTGAAGTGGTGGACATGCTCAGCGGTGCGGTGCCAAAAGCCCCGTTTGACAGTTGGTTGAACGAATCACTCTAATCTTCACGGGGCACATCTCTTGTGCCCCAATCCCCGCTCTGCGACAATGGCGTTTTTCGTGCAACTTCCATGACTGATAACGCTGTTCTTCAACTTCGGGCGATGCGCCTTGCACGCTCAACGCGCCCTTTTCTGGCCCGTGGTAATCGGGTGATCCGCTGCCAGAGTTGCTTACTCCCAAAAAAACGATGTCTTTGTGATACGGTCAAACCTGTTGATGCCCGCAGCCGTTTTTGCCTGGTGATGTTCGATACCGAACCTATGAAGCCCAGCAATACCGGGCGACTCATTGCCGATATCCTGCCGGATACGTTGGCCTTTGAATGGTCAAGGACTGAGCCACCGCAGGATTTGATCGATTTATGCGCCAGCCAGGACTATCAACCTATGGTCGTATTTCCTGCATCCTATGCCGGAAGCGAGCGTCAGGTTTTAGCCGCACCGCCTTCAGGAAAACCCCCGCTTTTCATTATGCTCGACGGCACCTGGACTGAAGCACGCAAGATGTTTCGTAAAAGCCCGTATCTCGATGCCCTGCCGGTTATCTCAGTGGATCTCTCACGGATCTCTGCCTATCACCTGCGCGAAGCCCACGCAGCAGATCAATATTGCACGGCGGAAGTGGCCATTGCATTGCTGGATATCGCCGGCGATGAAGAGGCAGCGGCTGGCCTGGGCAGCCATTTTTCACTTTTTCGCGAACGCTATCTCGCTGGAAAATCGCATCATCAACGACGTATCACAGCAGAAGACGCACAAAACGTTTAAAATCATCAGGTCACTCTATTGCGGAGACCGGTATGAGCCAACGAGGGCTGGAAGCGCTACTACGTCCTAAATCGATTGCGGTGATTGGAGCGTCGATGAAACCGGATCGCGCCGGTTATCTGATGATGCGTAATCTCCTGGGCGGCGGATTTGCCGGACCCGTATTACCCGTCACTCCCGCCTATAAGGCCGTGCTGGGGGTGCTGGCCTGGCCCGAGGTGAGTCAGTTACCGTATGTGCCCGACCTTGCCGTGTTGTGCACCCACGCTAAGCGCAATATGGCTTTGCTGGAAGAGCTGGGGAAAAAAGGGTGCAAAACGTGCATCATCCTTTCAGCTCCGCCCGAACAGCACCCGGAGCTACTTGCCTGCGCCAGCCGCTATCAGATGCGCTTACTGGGTCCCAATAGCCTGGGACTGCTCGCCCCCTGGCAAGGTCTCAACGCGAGCTTCTCCCCGGTGCCCATTACTCGCGGCAAGCTGGCGTTTATCTCTCAGTCAGCGGCTGTATCAAACACCATTCTTGACTGGGCGCAGCAGCGTGAAATGGGATTTTCCTATTTTATAGCACTGGGTGACAGCCTTGATATTGACGTTGATGAGCTATTGGACTTCCTCGCTCGTGACACTAAAACCAGTGCCATTTTGCTCTATCTTGAGCATTTGAGCGATGCCCGTCGCTTCGTTTCCGCAGCACGCAGTGCTTCACGTAATAAACCTATCCTGGTCATCAAAAGTGGTCGTAGCCCGGAAGCTCAGCGGCTATTACAAACGCCAGCAGGACTCGATCTGGCCTGGGACGCAGCTATCCAGCGTGCCGGACTGTTGCGCGTACAGGACACTCATGAACTGTTTTCCGCCGTCGAAACGTTAAGCCATATGCGCCCACTTCGTGGCGATCGTTTGATGATAATCAGTAACGGTGCCGCACCGGCAGCCTTAGCGCTGGATGAACTATGGTCGCGTAACGGTAAGCTGGCCACCCTTAGCGAAGAAACACGGGTGAAACTTCGCGAGGCACTACCGGACTACGTCAGTGTGGGTAATCCGCTCGACCTGCGGGATGATGCCAGTAATGAACGTTACAGTGCTGCGCTGAATATTTTGCTCGACAGCCAGGAGTACGACGCACTGATGGTAATCCATGCTCCCAGTGCCGCCGCGCCGGGAAATGAAAGCGCCCAGACGCTGATCAAAACGCTAAAACTGCATCCACGCGGCAAATTCATTACAGTGCTGACTAACTGGTGTGGTGAGTTTTCCTCTCTGGAAGCACGGCGATTATTCAGCGAGGCCGGGCTACCGACCTATCGTACCCCGGAAGGGACCATCACTGCGTTTATGCATATGGTTGAGTATCGCCGTAACCAAAAACAATTACGCGAAACCCCCACCCTGCCCCTCCATCTGACCGCTAATACTGCAGGGGCGCACAGCCTGCTGCAACAGGCGATTGAGGAGGGAGTAACGACGCTTGATACCCATGAAGTGCAGCCTATTCTGAGCGCATGGGGCATTCAGACTCTGCCGACATGGATCGCAGGAGACAGCGCAGAAGCAGTACATATTGCCGAACAAATTGGGTATCCGGTGGCGCTGAAATTACGCTCACCCGATATTCCACATAAGTCTGAAGTTCAGGGCGTGATGCTCTACTTGCGTACGGCGGCTGAAGTTCAGCAGGCGGCAAACGCTATCCTTGATCGTGTAAAAATGAACTGGCCACAGGCACGAATTCACGGACTTCAGGTACAAAGCATGGCTAACCGCGCAGGCGCCCAGGAACTTCGTGTGGTGGTGGAGCACGATCCGGTGTTTGGCCCCCTGATTATGCTTGGTGAAGGCGGCGTAGAATGGCGAGCACAGGATCAGGCTGCCGTTGCCTTACCGCCGTTGAATATGAATCTTGCCCGATATCTGGTCATTCAGGCGATTAAAAACAAAAAAATTCGCGGACGCAGCGCGCTTCGCACATTGGATATTGCCGTTCTGAGCCAATTTTTGGTCCAGGTTTCAAACCTTATCGTTAACTGCCCCGAAATTCAGCGACTGGATATTCATCCGCTTTTAGCTTCCGGTAATGAGTTTACTGCGCTGGATGTGACGCTGACTGTTGGACAATACAGTGGCGAAGGTGAAAGCCGCCTCGCCATTCGCCCCTATCCACAGCAACTGGAAGAAGGGGTGATCCTGAAAAACGGCGAAGCCTGCCTCTTTCGCCCTATCCTTCCTGAAGATGAACCTCAGTTGCAGCAGTTTATCGCCAGGGTGACTAAAGAAGATCTCTATTATCGCTATTTCAGCGAGATCAACGAATTTAACCATGATGATTTAGCGAATATGACGCAGATCGACTACGATCGGGAAATGGCCTTTGTTGCCGTGCGTAAGGCGGGTGAGTGTGAGGAAATATTGGGCGTGACCCGCGCGATATCCGATCCGGACAATATTGATGCCGAATTTGCGGTGCTGGTACGCTCTGATTTAAAAGGTCTGGGGCTTGGGCGACGTTTACTGGAAAAGCTTATCAGTTATACGCGAGATCACGGACTTAAACGATTGAATGGTATTACTATGCCAAACAATCGCGGCATGATAACGCTGGCGAGAAAACTGGGATTCGATGTCGACATTCAGTTGGAAGATGGGATCGTAAGTTTGTCTTTAAATCTGGTGTCGATCGATGAAACATAAGTAAGGTATTGGAAATGTTGCCGACTTTACCGGGTACTGATGTTATCATCGTCCGCTTCTGTCGATTTCATCGCACAGAGGCCCTTTCAATAAACAGAGAAGATACGCACTGTGATGTTGTCAAAATTCAAGCGTAACAAACATCAACAACACCTTGCCCAACTACCCAAGCTAACTCAATCAGTTGATGATGTAGAGTTTTTCTATTCTCCCTCACACTTCAGGGAGAACCTGCTGGAGAAAATTGCCAGCGCCACACGCCGTATCTGCATTATTGCTCTCTATCTAGAGCAGGATGATGGCGGGAAAGGCATCCTGAGCGCGCTTTATGACGCTAAACGTCTGCGCCCGGAGCTTGAAATTTGCGTTCTCGTTGACTGGCATCGCGCCCAGCGAGGCCGTATTGGTGCTGCCGCATCTAATACCAATGCCGACTGGTACTGCCGTATGGCGCAGGAGAACCCGGGCATTGAGATCCCCGTTTACGGCGTGCCTGTTAACACCCGTGAAGCGTTAGGTGTTCTGCACTTCAAAGGTTTTATCATCGACGATAGCGTCTTCTATAGCGGCGCCAGCCTCAATGATGTCTATCTTCATCAGCATGATAAATACCGTTATGACCGCTATCAGCTCATCCGTAACCCCCAGATGGCGGACATTATGCTGGCCTGGGTGAAACAAAATTTGATTGAAGGCCGCGGCGTTAATCGTCTTGATGATGCGCAACGACCTAAAAGCCCGGAAATTAAAAATGATATACGCCTTTTCCGCCAGGAACTGCGTGATGCGACGTATCATTTCCAGGGCGATGCGGATAACGAGCAGCTGGCCGTTACTCCACTGGTGGGCCTTGGTAAATCCAGTCTGCTGAACAAGACCATTTTCCATCTCATGCCCTGCACGGAAAATCAGCTGATTATCTGTACCCCCTATTTCAACTTACCGGCAGTGCTGGTGCGAAATATTATTCAGCTTCTGCGAGATGGCAAAAAGGTCGAAATCATTGTGGGTGACAAAACGGCAAATGATTTCTTCATCCCGGAAGATCAGCCTTTTAAAATCATCGGTGCGCTGCCTTATCTCTATGAGATCAATCTGCGGCGTTTCCTGAGTCGTCTTCAGTATTACGTCAATACCGATCAATTGGTCGTGCGTTTATGGAAAGACGAAGATAACAGCTATCACCTGAAAGGAATGTGGGTAGATGATGAGTGGGTACTGCTCACCGGAAACAATCTTAACCCGCGCGCCTGGCGTCTGGATCTTGAAAATGCGATTCTGATCCACGATCCCAAAAATCAGTTGATGGCTCAGCGCGACAAAGAGCTGGAACTTATTCGCACACACACAACGGTAGTGAATCACTACCGCGATCTGCAAAGCATTGCCGATTACCCGGTTAAAGTGCGTAAGCTCATCCGCCGTCTGCGTCGAATCCGCATCGATAAACTTATCAGCCGCATTCTCTAAAACCCTAAGCCTCATCCGACGATGGGGCTTTTTTTCAGGTTCCTGTATGCGTTACTGCTTATTTTTTTGCACATTACTGTTAGCCGGTTGTGCTCACACTGCCAGCGATCAATGGAGCGGGCAGGATAAAGCACAGCATTTTCTCGCGTCTGCAATGCTATCCGCAGCAGGTAATGAGGTCGCACAGCATCAGGGTATCAGCCGCGATCGCAGCGCGGTATATGGTCTGATGTTTTCAGTCAGCCTTGGGGCGTCGAAGGAGCTCTGGGATAGCCGCCCGGCGGGAAGCGGCTGGAGCTGGAAAGATTTTGCCTGGGATGTCGCCGGTGCCACAACAGGGTATGCCGTTTGGCAGTTGGCAGACCATTAGAGACGAATACCTTTGTTCCAATTTAGCCTTTGCCCAAACACCAAATGCGCTACATTTTTAGCAAATGAATACGGTAGCAATTCATGCGGAGCTATTTCTTCTCTTTCGCTGTGCATGTTTTAAGACTGCATCATCCCCAACGAGAGATATGCTCTCGTTTGCGTTCAAGATAATCTTCATCCTGTCGGATCTTATCCCACCATGTTTTAAATATTTCGGCAGCTGCTGCTTTTACCGGGTCGTTACCACGTGGATGTGTACCACCATCTTCAGTGTATTTTCGGCCGCCTTTATAGTTGGCGTAACGTCGGGCGCGGGTATATCCCATTTGTATAAACTTACGAGCCATGTCCATTCCGACAAAATCATCATGCTGACGATAGGTTTCGAACAGTTGGTAGATTTTTTCAGCTGATTTTGTGGCTGAGTCAGGATCCTTGTAACGCCACCAGGGCAAGATTTCGCTTTTATAGGGTTCCACCAACAGCACGCCTTGCTCACCCCGTCCTACCTGATAGCGCTCTGGATGATCACGGAAATTGATACTGGCAAAATCTTGATCGTAATTGAAGGTCTTGCTGGCCAAGTGCATTCTCCCTAATCGATTCGAATCAATAAGGATAGGCTATTTAAAAAAACAGTGTTTTTAGGCTGGCCAGATGAAGTGACGAGAGAGATATTCAGAGAATAAAAACGCAAAAAGCCCATCCGTCAGGATGGGCTTTTCACTTGTTTGATGCCTGGCAGTTCCCTACTCTCGCATGGGGAGACCCCACACTACCATCGGCGCTACGGCGTTTCACTTCTGAGTTCGGCATGGGGTCAGGTGGGACCACCGCGCTAGTGCCGCCAGGCAAATTCTTTGTGCTCTGTACGCAATTCTTTATCGCATCAGCCGCGTTGCCTGCACTCGTAAAGTCAGTCACATACCTCAGTATGCTCCTTCCTTTCCTTCGCTGGCCGCCTCGCTGCTGCGCAAATTATTGCGCACTTAATTCCGGAATCAGCTGAAAATCTCTCAAATCACGCCAAAACACCTTCGGCGTTGTAAGGTTAAGCCTCACGGTTCATTAGTATCGGTTAGCTCAACGTATCGCTACGCTTACACACCCGACCTATCAACGTCGTCGTCTTCAACGTTCCTTCAGGACCCTTAAAGGGTCAGGGAGAACTCATCTCGGGGCAAGTTTCGTGCTTAGATGCTTTCAGCACTTATCTTTTCCGCATTTAGCTACCGGGCAATGCCATTGGCATGACAACCCGAACACCAGTGATGCGTCCACTCCGGTCCTCTCGTACTAGGAGCAGCCCCCCTCAATTCTCCAGCGCCCACGGCAGATAGGGACCGAACTGTCTCACGACGTTCTAAACCCAGCTCGCGTACCACTTTAAACGGCGAACAGCCGTACCCTTGGGACCTACTTCAGCCCCAGGATGTGATGAGCCGACATCGAGGTGCCAAACACCGCCGTCGATATGAACTCTTGGGCGGTATCAGCCTGTTATCCCCGGAGTACCTTTTATCCGTTGAGCGATGGCCCTTCCATTCAGAACCACCGGATCACTATGACCTGCTTTCGCACCTGCTCGAGCCGTCACTCTCGCAGTCAAGCTAGCTTATGCCATTGCACTAACCTCCTGATGTCCGACCAGGATTAGCTAACCTTCGTGCTCCTCCGTTACACTTTAGGAGGAGACCGCCCCAGTCAAACTACCCACCAGACACTGTCCGCAACCCGGATCACGGGTCTACGTTAGAACATCAAACATTAAAGGGTGGTATTTCAAGGTTGGCTCCACGCAGACTGGCGTCCACGCTTCAAAGCCTCCCACCTATCCTACACATCAAGGCTCAATGTTCAGTGTCAAGCTATAGTAAAGGTTCACGGGGTCTTTCCGTCTTGCCGCGGGTACACTGCATCTTCACAGCGAGTTCAATTTCACTGAGTCTCGGGTGGAGACAGCCTGGCCATCATTACGCCATTCGTGCAGGTCGGAACTTACCCGACAAGGAATTTCGCTACCTTAGGACCGTTATAGTTACGGCCGCCGTTTACCGGGGCTTCGATCAAGAGCTTCTCCTTACGGATAACCCCATCAATTAACCTTCCGGCACCGGGCAGGCGTCACACCGTATACGTCCACTTTCGTGTTTGCACAGTGCTGTGTTTTTAATAAACAGTTGCAGCCAGCTGGTATCTTCGACTGAGTTCAGCTCCACGAGCAAGTCGCTTCACCTACCATCAGCGTGCCTTCTCCCGAAGTTACGGCACCATTTTGCCTAGTTCCTTCACCCGAGTTCTCTCAAGCGCCTTGGTATTCTCTACCTGACCACCTGTGTCGGTTTGGGGTACGATTTTGTGTTACCTGATGCTTAGAGGCTTTTCCTGGAAGCAGGGCATTTGTTACTTCAGCACCGTAGTGCCTCGTCATCACACCTCAGCGTTAAAAAGGTACCGGATTTACCTGGAACCTCCGCCTACATGCTTAAACCGGGACAACCGTCGCCCGGCTAACATAGCCTTCTCCGTCCCCCCTTCGCAGTAACACCAAGTACAGGAATATTAACCTGTTTCCCATCGACTACGCCTTTCGGCCTCGCCTTAGGGGTCGACTCACCCTGCCCCGATTAACGTTGGACAGGAACCCTTGGTCTTCCGGCGAGCGGGCTTTTCACCCGCTTTATCGTTACTTATGTCAGCATTCGCACTTCTGATACCTCCAGCAACCCTCACAGGTCACCTTCAACGGCTTACAGAACGCTCCCCTACCCAACAACGCATAAGCGTCGCTGCCGCAGCTTCGGTGCATGGTTTAGCCCCGTTACATCTTCCGCGCAGGCCGACTCGACCAGTGAGCTATTACGCTTTCTTTAAATGATGGCTGCTTCTAAGCCAACATCCTGGCTGTCTGTGCCTTCCCACATCGTTTCCCACTTAACCATGACTTTGGGACCTTAGCTGGCGGTCTGGGTTGTTTCCCTCTTCACGACGGACGTTAGCACCCGCCGTGTGTCTCCCGTGATAACATTCTTCGGTATTCGTAGTTTGCATCGGGTTGGTAAGTCGGGATGACCCCCTAGCCGAAACAGTGCTCTACCCCCGAAGATGAATTCACGAGGCGCTACCTAAATAGCTTTCGGGGAGAACCAGCTATCTCCCGGTTTGATTGGCCTTTCACCCCCAGCCACAGGTCATCCGCTAATTTTTCAACATTAGTCGGTTCGGTCCTCCAGTTAGTGTTACCCAACCTTCAACCTGCCCATGGCTAGATCACCGGGTTTCGGGTCTATACCCTGCAACTTAACGCCCAGTTAAGACTCGGTTTCCCTGCGGCTCCCCTATACGGTTAACCTTGCTACAGAATATAAGTCGCTGACCCATTATACAAAAGGTACGCAGTCACACCACGAAGGTGCTCCCACTGCTTGTACGTACACGGTTTCAGGTTCTTTTTCACTCCCCTCGCCGGGGTTCTTTTCGCCTTTCCCTCACGGTACTGGTTCACTATCGGTCAGTCAGGAGTATTTAGCCTTGGAGGATGGTCCCCCCATATTCAGACAGGATACCACGTGTCCCGCCCTACTCTTCGAGTTCACAACATATGCACTTTCATGTACGGGACTTTCACCCTGTATCGTGCGACTTTCCAGACGCTTCCATTAACACACATGCTGATTCAGACTCTGGGCTCCTCCCCGTTCGCTCGCCGCTACTGGGGGAATCTCGGTTGATTTCTTTTCCTCGGGGTACTTAGATGTTTCAGTTCCCCCGGTTCGCCTCATGCCACTATGTATTCATGACATGATAGTGTGTCGAAACACACTGGGTTTCCCCATTCGGGTATCGCCGGGTCAAAGGTTCATATCACCTCGCCGACGCTTATCGCAGATTAGCACGCCCTTCATCGCCTCTGACTGCCAGGGCATCCACCGTGTACGCTTAGTCGCTTAACCTCACAACCCGAAGATGTTTCGTAAAACACCGTCAGTGTCGTGAAAATTTGAGAGACTCGAACACACCGTCATTCTGTTCTTATTACGGAGAACAGACACGATGTGTCGTTTCAATTTTCAGCTTGATCCAGATTTTTAAAGAGCAAATATCTCAAACATGACTCGCAAGTCAGTTTTGAGATACGGGGGTCGGCGACTTTCACTCACAAACCAGCAAGTGGCGTCCCCTAGGGGATTCGAACCCCTGTTACCGCCGTGAAAGGGCGGTGTCCTGGGCCTCTAGACGAAGGGGACACTGAAGTCTCAATCGCAAGACGCCTTGCTGTTTACTTTTCATCAGACAATCTGTGTGAGCACTACAAAGGCAGGTTCTTTAAGGTAAGGAGGTGATCCAACCGCAGGTTCCCCTACGGTTACCTTGTTACGACTTCACCCCAGTCATGAATCACAAAGTGGTAAGCGCCCTCCCGAAGGTTAAGCTACCTACTTCTTTTGCAACCCACTCCCATGGTGTGACGGGCGGTGTGTACAAGGCCCGGGAACGTATTCACCGTGGCATTCTGATCCACGATTACTAGCGATTCCGACTTCACGGAGTCGAGTTGCAGACTCCGATCCGGACTACGACATACTTTATGAGGTCCGCTTGCTCTCGCGAGGTCGCTTCTCTTTGTATATGCCATTGTAGCACGTGTGTAGCCCTACTCGTAAGGGCCATGATGACTTGACGTCATCCCCACCTTCCTCCAGTTTATCACTGGCAGTCTCCTTTGAGTTCCCGGCCGGACCGCTGGCAACAAAGGATAAGGGTTGCGCTCGTTGCGGGACTTAACCCAACATTTCACAACACGAGCTGACGACAGCCATGCAGCACCTGTCTCAGAGTTCCCGAAGGCACCAAAGCATCTCTGCTAAGTTCTCTGGATGTCAAGAGTAGGTAAGGTTCTTCGCGTTGCATCGAATTAAACCACATGCTCCACCGCTTGTGCGGGCCCCCGTCAATTCATTTGAGTTTTAACCTTGCGGCCGTACTCCCCAGGCGGTCGACTTAACGCGTTAGCTCCGGAAGCCACTCCTCAAGGGAACAACCTCCAAGTCGACATCGTTTACAGCGTGGACTACCAGGGTATCTAATCCTGTTTGCTCCCCACGCTTTCGCACCTGAGCGTCAGTCTTTGTCCAGGGGGCCGCCTTCGCCACCGGTATTCCTCCAGATCTCTACGCATTTCACCGCTACACCTGGAATTCTACCCCCCTCTACAAGACTCAAGCCTGCCAGTTTCGAATGCAGTTCCCAGGTTGAGCCCGGGGATTTCACATCCGACTTGACAGACCGCCTGCGTGCGCTTTACGCCCAGTAATTCCGATTAACGCTTGCACCCTCCGTATTACCGCGGCTGCTGGCACGGAGTTAGCCGGTGCTTCTTCTGCGGGTAACGTCAATCGACACGGTTATTAACCGTATCGCCTTCCTCCCCGCTGAAAGTACTTTACAACCCGAAGGCCTTCTTCATACACGCGGCATGGCTGCATCAGGCTTGCGCCCATTGTGCAATATTCCCCACTGCTGCCTCCCGTAGGAGTCTGGACCGTGTCTCAGTTCCAGTGTGGCTGGTCATCCTCTCAGACCAGCTAGGGATCGTCGCCTAGGTGAGCCGTTACCCCACCTACTAGCTAATCCCATCTGGGCACATCTGATGGCAAGAGGCCCGAAGGTCCCCCTCTTTGGTCTTGCGACGTTATGCGGTATTAGCTACCGTTTCCAGTAGTTATCCCCCTCCATCAGGCAGTTTCCCAGACATTACTCACCCGTCCGCCACTCGTCACCCAAGGAGCAAGCTCCTCTGTGCTACCGTTCGACTTGCATGTGTTAGGCCTGCCGCCAGCGTTCAATCTGAGCCATGATCAAACTCTTCAATTTAAGTTTGATGCTCGTAGAATTAAACTTCGTAATGAATTACGTGTTCACTCTTTGAGACTTGGTATTCATTTATTGTCCGAAGACATTAAGAATCCATGTCACTTTGAGTGCCCACACAGATTGTCTGATAAATTGTTAAAGAGCAGTGCAACGCGGCTTTCGCTCACCGTTGCGAGGTGGCGTATATTACGCTTTCCTCTTTCAGAGTCAAGCGTTTATTTTCGCTTTTCTCTGCCGGAATTCTCAGGAGAATCCCGCTGACCCGGCGGCGTGTGTGCCGTTGTTCCGTGTCAGTGGAGGCGCAGTATAGGGATTTATTTCGGGCTGACAAGTCAAAAATACAAAAAACGTTTTAACTGCTCACTTTCCAGGCAAATTGCATAAGCCGAGCCTATTCTTGCCTGGTTTTTAAACAAAAACGAGCCCCTGAGGACCCGTTTTTGTTGTTTTGTGATTTACTGCACTGCCACGATTCGGTCTTCTTTCACATCCAGGTGAATCATTTTTCCTGGAATCAGCTCTCCCGACAGGATTTGCTGCGCCAGGGGGTTCTCAATCTGCTGCTGTATTGCACGTTTAAGTGGCCGCGCCCCATAAACCGGGTCATAACCATTTGCACTCAGCAGTTTGAGCGCCTCATCCGTGATCTGCACTTCATACCCACGCTCTTCAAGACGTTTGTACAAACGTTGCAGTTGGATCTGGGCAATTGAGGCAATATGTTTTTCACCCAGAGGATGGAATACAACCACTTCATCAATACGGTTGATGAATTCCGGGCGGAAACTATGACTCACCACGCCCATCACCAGCTCTTTCATATGACCGTAGTCCAGCTCACCAAAGCGTTCCTGAATCAAATCAGAACCCAGGTTCGAGGTCATAATGACAACGGTATTACGAAAATCTACCGTTCTCCCCTGTCCATCGGTCAGGCGTCCATCATCCAATACCTGCAACAGAATATTGAACACATCCGGGTGCGCCTTCTCAACCTCATCTAAAAGAATGACTGAGTAAGGGCGTCGACGAACCGCTTCCGTTAAGTAGCCGCCTTCTTCATAACCGACGTATCCCGGAGGTGCCCCCACCAGACGCGACACAGAATGTTTTTCCATAAACTCGGACATGTCGATACGTACCATTGCATCGTCGCTATCAAACATAAAGTTCGCCAGCGATTTACACAGTTCCGTTTTCCCGACACCCGTTGGTCCAAGGAACAGGAAGGAACCAATAGGACGATTAGGATCTGCTAAACCCGCCCGGCTACGACGAATCGCGTTGGAAACCGCTTCGACCGCTTCATCCTGCCCAATTACCCTATGATGAAGGTCTTGTTCCATGCGTAACAGTTTATCGCGCTCCCCTTCCATCATGCGCGCAACCGGGATCCCGGTCCAACGAGCCAGAACTTCAGCAATTTCCGCATCGGTCACTTTATTACGCAGCAAACGCATGGTTTTGCCTTCCGACTGCGTGGCCGCCTCAAGCTGTTTTTCAAGCTCAGGAATTTTGCCGTATTGCAGTTCAGACATGCGTGCGAGATCCCCGACTCTGCGGGCTTGCTCAATCGCAATTTTAGCCTGCTCAAGTTCAGCCTTAATGGTCTGGGTACCTGACAGCGAGGCTTTCTCCGCTTTCCACTCTTCTTCTAATGAAGAATATTGGCGCTCTTTCTCAGAAAGCTCCTCGTTGAGCATATCCAGACGTTTTTTGCTGGCATCATCAGACTCTTTCAGCAACGCCTGTTGTTCCAGCTTAAGCTGAATAATACGGCGGTCGAGCCTGTCCAGCTCTTCCGGCTTCGAGTCAATCTGCATACGGATGCTTGATGCCGCTTCATCAATAAGATCGATAGCTTTGTCTGGCAACTGGCGATCGGCAATATAACGATGCGACAACGTTGCAGCCGCCACGATGGCCGGGTCAGTGATCTGCACGTGGTGGTGCAATTCATAACGTTCTTTCAGGCCACGCAAAATCGCGATGGTATCTTCTACGCTCGGCTCTGCCACAAACACTTTCTGGAAACGACGCTCCAGGGCAGCATCTTTCTCAATGTATTGACGATACTCATCCAGCGTTGTCGCACCCACGCAGTGCAATTCACCCCGTGCCAGTGCTGGTTTAAGCATGTTCCCGGCATCCATTGCGCCATCGGCTTTACCTGCTCCCACCATGGTGTGCAGTTCATCAATAAACAGGATGACGTTGCCTTCCTGCTTCGCAAGATCGTTCAATACACCTTTCAGACGTTCTTCAAACTCACCACGGTATTTCGCACCCGCCACCAGCGATCCCATATCCAGAGATAATACCCGACGTCCTTTCAGACCTTCAGGCACTTCACCATTCACGATACGCTGGGCAAGCCCTTCAACAATCGCGGTTTTACCCACGCCAGGCTCGCCGATAAGCACCGGGTTATTTTTAGTTCGACGCTGCAGTACCTGAATAGTACGGCGGATTTCTTCATCACGACCGATAACCGGATCGAGTTTGCCCTGTTCAGCACGCTCGGTCAGATCGACGGTGTATTTCTTCAAGGCCTGACGTTGATCTTCGGCCCCTTGATCGCTCACGTTTTCACCTCCACGCATTTGATCAATCGCCTGCGTCACATTGGCTGTTGTTGCACCAGCTGATTTGAGTAAGTCTGTCAGCGTACCGCGTGACTCAAGCGCCGCCAGAACAAAGAGCTCCGACGAAATAAAATTATCCCCACGTTTTTGCGCCAGCTTGTCGCAAAGGTTAAGCACCCGCACCAGATCCTGAGACGGTTGCACGTCGCCGCCGGTACCTTCTACCTGCGGCAAACGGCTCAATGCCTGATCGATGGCCGTGCGTAACTGGCCAGCATTAATGCCTGCGGACGTTAATAAAGGACGTACCGATCCCCCTTCCTGATTCAGCAAGGCGCTCATTAAGTGAAGTGGTTCGATGAATTGGTTGTCGTGCCCCAGTGCAAGTGACTGGGCATCGGCAAGAGCAAGCTGGAATTTATTGGTAAGACGATCCAGACGCATAACTCCCCCCATATAACAGGTCAAATTTGCTACTGGAGATTAAATGAGGTCATCCCTCAATTATTCAAGGTGAATGACCTGAAATATGCGAAAAGAAAATTACACGAACTGGATCGTCTTGATTCGTTAGGTTATATCAGCCAAATGAAACTTGCCATACGGCCGGTTGTCTTGTCGCGACGATAAGAGAAGAAATCGTGTTTTTCCGTGAAGGTACAACGATCCCCACCGAAGACATGGTTTACACCCGCTTTTGCAAGACGCTGACGAGCCAGCGTGTAGATATCCCCGTAGTACTTTTCTCCCACGGGTTTAAAAGCGCTGTCAGCAATGACATCAACCGCCATAAAGGCTTCACGGACTTCCGGGCCCACTTCAAACGCTGCCGGACCGATCGCCGGGCCAAGCCAGGCCATGATATTTTCTGGCTGGTCAGCAAAACAGGCAATCGTCTCTTCCAGCACCCCTGCGCATAAGCCGCGCCAACCGGCATGTGCAGCCGCGACCTCGGTGCCGGCATGGTTACAAAAAAGGACCGGCAAGCAATCTGCGGTCATGACCGCACAAACCGTGCCGGGAATAGTGCTGTAAGACGCATCCGCACGTTTGCTGGTATAGGGTTCACCCGTCAGTTTCAGTACATCTTTACCATGCACTTGCTCCAGCCAGACGGGCCTGGAGGGTAACGTCCCCGCCGCATACAAACGCGTGCGGTTTTCTTCAACATGCTGCAGATTATCACCGCAATGCGCGCCCAGATTCAGGGAATCATAAGGTGGCACGCTGACGCCGCCATGCCGTGTAGAGCTACACGCCGCCACACCTTCAGGCAGCGACCATTCGGGGATAATCAATGAAGTCATAGCCAGGCCACATCATCCTTATGTGTTTCGAAATCGTCGCGCATAGCCGCGATCAGATCCACCATATCCTGAGGAATTGGCGCATGCCATTCCATCTCAATCCCGGTAATCGGGTGATACAGTCGAAGCATTGTTGCATGCAGCGCCTGACGATCAAATTTACGCAGTTCAGTGATGAACGCTTCTGAAGCGCCTTTCGGCGGACGTGGACGACCGCCATAGAGTTGATCGCCCACCAGCGGATGCGTGATATGGGACATGTGCACACGAATCTGGTGAGTACGCCCGGTTTCCAGACGCAGACGCAGACGCGTATGGACACGAAAATGCTCCATGATGCGATAGTGCGTCACCGCGGGTTTGCCCATCGGATGCACCGACATATGGGTACGTTTCGTCGGATGGCGACTGATCGGCTCTTCAACGGTGCCGCCAGACGTCATATGGCCGATGGCCACGGCTTCGTATTCACGGGTAATTTCACGCAGCTGCAGCGATTCAACCAGGCGAGTCTGCGCTGGGATGGTTTTCGCCACGACCATTAAGCCCGTCGTGTCTTTATCGAGACGGTGAACAATCCCCGCACGCGGCACGTCTGCAATCGGCGGATAATAATGCAGTAGTGCGTTCAGCACCGTACCATCCGGATTGCCTGCGCCAGGATGCACGACCAGGTCGCGTGGCTTATTGATTACGAGAATATCGTCATCTTCGTAAACAATAGTTAGCGGAATATCCTGCGCTTCGAAGCGCACTTCTTCCTCGATTTCAGCAGCGATAGTTACGCTCTCGCCACCCAATACTTTCTCTTTTGGTGTATCCCAGGTCTTGCCATTTACCTGAACATTTTGGGCGAGGATCCATTCTTTTATACGCGAACGCGAATAATCAGGGAACAATTCGGCCAAAGCCTGATCTAAGCGTTGTCCGAGTTGTTTTTCGGACACCGTTGCGGTGAGTTGTACTCGTTGTGCCATATACAGCTTCTTCGTTAACGTTGGGTTTTACGGCTTCGCCGTATAATATAGTGTGCTATTGTAGCTGGTCTTAGTCGGGAGCAGGAAGAGAGAATCTCCCGCATAAACATTTGAGGAAAGTCTAAACGTCATGACGCGCATGAAATATCTGGTGGCAGCCGCCACGTTGAGCCTGGCTTTGGCGGGTTGCTCCGGTTCAAAGGAAGTGGTGCCTGATAATCCGCCAAATGAAATCTATGCGACTGCCCAGCAAAAGCTGCAAGACGGTAACTGGAAGGCAGCGATAACGCAACTAGAAGCACTGGATAATCGCTATCCATTTGGGCCTTACTCGCAGCAGGTGCAGCTGGATCTGATCTACGCCTACTACAAAAATGCCGATTTACCGCTGGCGCAGGCTGCTATCGACCGCTTTATCCGACTGAACCCAACTCATCCTAACATTGATTATGTCATGTATATGCGTGGTCTGACTAACATGGCATTGGATGACAGCGCACTGCAGGGCTTCTTCGGTGTGGATCGTAGTGACCGTGACCCACAACATGCTCGCGACGCATTTAATGATTTCTCCAAGCTGGTGCGCGGCTACCCACGTAGTCAGTACGTCACCGATGCCACTAAGCGTCTGGTGTTCCTGAAAGATCGTCTCGCAAAATATGAGTATTCCGTTGCCGAATATTATACCAAGCGTGGCGCCTGGGTTGCCGTAGTCAACCGTGTTGAAGGCATGCTGCGTGATTTCCCTGATACAGCAGCAACGCATGACGCGCTTCCGTTGATGGAAAACGCCTATCGCCAGATGCAAATGAACGCACAGGCGGATAAAGTCGCAAAAATCATCGCCACGAATCAAAGCGGCAGTTGATGACTTTAACAAGCAAAAACGGCAGCCATCAGGCTGCCGTTTTTTATGCTTAACACGCTTCGCTGAAGCGGTTTAGCTTGAAGTCATCCCATCAACTATGACGCGTTATCCTGACTTCGACAAGTGAAATTTGCCCTCTTCCTGCCCTGCCTCACAAAACCTTTTCTTTGACAAAAAGTGACAAAATAATGTGATTAAAATCACACAATTTGACATTTTAAGCGTTATGCTGGAATTACCAAGACGGAAAGACAAGAGGTAACATCTATGACAGTGAACATTACCAGTAAACAAATGGAAATCACCCCGGCAATCCGCCAACATGTCGCAGACCGTCTCGCCAAGCTGGAAAAATGGCAAACTCATTTGATTAACCCGCATATCATTCTGTCCAAAGAGCCACAGGGCTTTATCGCTGACGCAACAATCAATACGCCTAACGGCCATCTTGTGGCTAGCGCAAAACATGAAGATATGTACACCGCGATTAACGATTTAATCAACAAGCTGGAGCGCCAGCTCAACAAAGTGCAGCATAAAGGTGAAGCGCGCCGTGCCGCCACCTCAGTGAAAGATGCAGACTTCGTTGAAGTTGAAGAAGAAGAATAAGTCATCACATTGCGTTAATCTGCAACGCGCCTCCGGGCGCGTTTTTTGTTGACAGAGCGAAAACAGTACGGGTACTTTACTGTTACGCACTAAAGGAAATTTATATGTATCGTGTCCCGTTTTTCTTCGCATTCTTTTTTACCTTCCCCTGACCGGGAGGCGTTTCGTCGTGTGATAAAGAATGCGAAGACGAACATTAAGGCCTCCCAAATCGGGAGGCCTTTTTTATTGATAACAAGAAAGGCAACACTATGACATCGGAAAACCCATTACTGGACTTACGAGTAAAAATCAGTGCGCTGGATGAGCAGCTTCTCTCTTTGCTGGCAGAGCGGCGGGAGCTGGCGGTTGAGGTAGGCAAAGCCAAGCTGGCTTCACACCGTCCCGTCAGAGACATTGACCGCGAGCGTGATTTGCTCGAGCGTTTAATTCAACTGGGTAAAACGCATCATCTCGACGCGCACTACATCACCCGCCTGTTCCAGTTGATTATCGAAGACTCTGTCCTGACCCAGCAGGCTTTACTTCAGCAACACCTTAATAAAATTAATCCCCATTCCGCCCGCATCGCTTTCCTCGGCCCCAAAGGTTCCTATTCGCATCTGGCGGCGCGCCAATATGCTGCTCGTCACTTCGAACACTTTATTGAGAGTGGTTGTCCGAAATTTCACGATGTCTTCAACCAGGTCGAAACCGGTCAGGCTGATTACGCCGTTGTCCCTATTGAGAACACCAGTTCTGGGGCAATTAATGACGTATACGATCTGCTCCAACACACCAGTTTATCGATTGTAGGCGAGATGACGGTACAGATTGACCACTGCGTGCTGGTCTCCGGCTCAACCGATCTTCAGACCATCGACACCGTATACAGTCATCCCCAGCCGTTTCAGCAGTGCACAAAGTTCCTGAATCGTTACCCGCACTGGAAAATTGAATATACCGAGAGTACATCGGCGGCGATGGAAAAAGTGGCACAAGCCAATTCTCCACGCGTTGCTGCGCTGGGTAATGAAGCCGGCGGTGCGCTTTATGGTTTACAGGTTCTCGAGCGCATTCAGGCAAACCAGACACAAAACATGACTCGCTTTGTGGTGCTGGCGCGAAAAGCGATAGATGTGTCGGATCAAGTGCCGGCCAAAACAACCCTGTTAATCGCCACCGGCCAACAAGCGGGTGCCCTGGTAGAGGCGCTGCTGGTCCTGCGCAACCACAATCTGATCATGACCAAGCTGGAATCGCGCCCCATTCACGGCAACCCGTGGGAAGAGATGTTCTATCTGGATATCCAGGCTAACCTGCAATCTTCGGACGTACAAAAAGCCCTACGCGAGCTCACCGCCATTACGCGCTCATTAAAAGTATTGGGTTGTTACCCAAGCGAGAACGTGGTTCCCGTCGATCCGGTTTAACGTTCAATAAACAGCGATTTCTTCATTCCTGCCACTTTCACGGGCAGGGTGAAGATCGCCCCTGAAAGCGGGTATTTCTCCACTTCATCCGCATCCATATTCTCTCGCGTAGTGGTAATAAACAGCGTTTTCATATCAGCACCGCCAAAACAGACCATCGTCGGGCAGCGAACCGGCAGGTGATACTCCTCAAGCTGCTGCCCCTGAGGTGAAAAGCGAGCAACGCGCCAGCCGTCAAAGAGTGCACTCCAGTAACATCCTTCTTCATCCATCGCCGCCCCATCAGGAATGCCTTCACCGGCTGTAAACTGGCGGAACGTTTCACGCCTGCCGGGCTCACCATTTTCATCAAGCGGCGTGCGATAGATTACGCCATTCGGCGTATCAGAGGTGTACATCCAACGCTTATCCGGACTGAATGCCAGCCCATTTGCGCCCTTGATGTCACCCTGGATAACACGCGGTGCCAGGTGGTTATCGATGCGGACTAATAGCGCACCGTTGTAATCCCCAGGGCTCCAGAAAGTACCAGCATAGAAACGCCCAAGATGATCGGTGCCACCATCGTTAAAACGCGCGAGCTGAGGGTTGGAAGGGTTGTCGCACACTTTTTGAACCAATAACCCACGCTTGTCAGCCAGCCAGATAGCATTACGCATAGCGACGATAAATCCGCCTTTTTCACGCAACGCAAAACAGCCCACCTCTTCGGGGAAACAGAGCACACTATGCTCGCCGGAAGCGAGATGATAACGATGAATTTCCCCTTCCAGAATATCGGCCCACCAGAGTGCCTGTTCCGCTTCGCTCCAGGTCGGGCATTCCGGCAAGTGCCCGGTATAATCAAATAATGTCTGTAATTCAGCCATATCCTGTCCCTTAAAAAGAAAAAGCCAGCGGCACCCCGCTGGCTTCTCAGTATATACGGCAATCTGACTTACTGACGGCTGTCGTTCGCCTGACGCAGCAAAACGCGGCTTTCATTCTGGAAGCGTTTGGCGTAATCACCAAACCAATGCTCCACTTTGCGGAAACTGTCGATAAACGCCTGCTTGTTCCCCTGCTCAAGCAAACCAATCGCCTCGCCAAAGCGTTGGTAGTAGCGCTTAATTAAGGCCAGATTGTTTTCCGACGACATAATAATGTCTGCATAAAGCTGCGGATCCTGGGCGAATAAACGTCCAACCATCGCCAGCTCAAGGCGATAGATAGGGGAAGAAAGCGCCAGCAATTGTTCAAGCTGAACATTCTCTTCCGCCAGATGTAGCCCGTATGCAAAGGTCGCAAAGTGGCGAAGCGCCTGAATAAACGCCATATTCTGATCGTGCTCAACGGCACTAATACGATGCAGTCGCGCGCCCCAAACCTGAATTTGTTCCAGGAACCACTGATACGCTTCCGGATTACGCCCGTCACACCAGACCACAACCTGTTTTGCCAGGCTGCCGCTGTCTGGTCCAAACATCGGATGCAGCCCAAGTACCGGCCCCTTATGCGCGGTCAGCATGGCTTGCAATGGCCCGCTTTTGACTGAGGCAAGGTCGATGAGGATACAATCCTCCGGCAGTGGCGGAAGCTCAGCGATGATTTGCTCGGTAATGTGAATAGGTACACTCACAATCACCATGCCCGCATCCGCAACAATCTCCGGTGCCTGCGCCCAGTCGTCTTTTTCAAGGATGCGCACTTGATAGCCCGAAAGCGTGAGCATTTTCGAGAAAAGCTGCCCCATCTGCCCGTTGCCACCCACAATCACCACCGGGCGCAGCGACGGGCACAGGGTTTTAAATCCTTTGTCATTCTCACTGGAATAGGATTCGCGCATGACCCGACGAAGGACATCTTCAATCAGGTCCGGCGGTACGCCCAGCAGTTCGGCTTCTTTGCGACGCGAAGCCAGCATAGAGGCTTCACGTTCAGGAACATAAATTGGCAGGCCATACTTACTCTTGACCTCGCCGACTTCCGCTACCAGCGACATACGGCGCGCCAGCAGCTCCAGCAACGCCTTGTCGACTTCATCAATTTGATCGCGTAATGCGGTCAGCTCTGCAACCATAACACCCTCTTAAGCCAGACGTGCCGCAAGGCTGCTACGCAGATCGTTGTTGATTTCGCGCAACAGGGATTCCGTGGCTTCCCAGTTGATACACGCATCGGTGACGGAGACACCGTATTTCATTTCACTACGCGGCTGCTCGGAAGATTGATTGCCTTCGTGGATATTGCTTTCAATCATCAGGCCGATAATTGAACGGTTACCGTCTTTAATCTGTGCAACAACCGACTCAGCCACTGCAGGCTGGCGGCGGTAATCTTTGTTCGAGTTACCATGGCTGCAATCTACCATCAGCGAAGGTTTGAGTCCCGCCTGTTCCATCTCTTTTTCACAGTGAGCCACGTCGGCCGGGCTGTAGTTTGGCGCCTTACCACCGCGCAGAATGACGTGTCCGTCCGGGTTACCCTGCGTCTGTAGCAGGCAAACCTGCCCTGCCTGGTTAATGCCGACAAAACGGTGCGGCATAGCAGCGGCACGCATGGCATTGATCGCGGTGGCGAGGCTACCGTCAGTACCATTTTTAAACCCAACCGGCATAGAGAGGCCTGATGCCATTTCACGGTGAGTCTGGGACTCAGTCGTGCGAGCACCAATCGCGGACCAGCTAAACAGGTCGCCCAGATACTGTGGGCTATTCGGGTCAAGCGCTTCCGTCGCCAGCGGCAGGCCCATGCTGACCAGTTCAACCAGCAAACGACGAGCAATCTTCAGACCACTTTCAACATCAAACGAGCCATCCATGTGGGGATCGTTAATTAACCCTTTCCAGCCGACGGTGGTACGGGGTTTTTCAAAATAGACGCGCATCACCAGATAGAGGCTATCGCTGACCTCTGCGGCAAGGGTTTTAAATCGACGGGCATATTCAATCGCAGTTTCTGGATCATGAATCGAGCAAGGGCCACATACCACCAGCAGGCGCGGATCGCGTCCAGCAATAATGTTGGAGATGGTCTGGCGTGATTGCTCGATTTGCGCTTCTTGCTCAGCGGTGAGCGGGAAGGTGGCTTTTAATTGATCCGGAGTGATCAGTACATGTTCATCGGTGATATGTACGTTATTCAGCGCGTCTTTTTGCATGATGGCGATCCTGTATAGCTCGTTTGCGATAGTTGATCCTCAGCGAGGAGAGCACAACAATATCACAACGAGTAAAGATATCAATCCATATTACGTACAGATTTATTTACACAAGGCAAATTTAGCGAAATTTATGCTTAAAATCGTAAACAAAAGAGTACAGTTATGCACTAAGCACTTTCCCGTATAGCCGTCAAACAGCGCGTTATTCTGTCTTTCTCGCCCGACACATCGGCTCCTGGTTATTTAATCCGGCCCTTCACATTCTTCAGAATTATTGTCGTTGAGTGCCCGAGACGTATTAAATGAATGAGCGAAGTGTGAATAAGGCAGAATTCGCAGCCCCATAAGCCCGATATAATCCTCGCCATATGCGCAACAGGATGCGAAGGCAATAATGTTACTCTGCCACGAATGGGCTTTTGATCTGTTAGAGGGAATGATTCAGCGGCACATCATGCCTGCGCGGAAGAACAAGGATGAATAAGATATTGTCTCGCCCGACATTTATAAGCCGAATGCGGCGCATAAGCCTGATAAGCGTAATCATTACGATGACACTCATCTGGCTGTTGTTGAGCGTTGCGTCCGTTTTTACCCTGCAACAGTATGCCCAGAAAAACCTCGAATTTACGGCCATGACCATGAGCCATAGCCTGGAAACCGCGTTGGTTTTCGGCGATGACGCCGCCGCAGCAAACACGCTAACGGCCCTCGGTCAACAAGGCTATTTCTCCGAAGCCGAAGTTTTGGACCGCAACAAGCGACCGGTTGCTGGCTGGAGCTGGTCCCCGGATGACACCCATTCCCTGTTTAACGGCTTCCTGAGCCGCTGGCTTTTGCCTTCTGCCGTCACCCAGCCAATTTTGCACAATGGTTTTTATATGGGTGAAATCAGGTTACGCGCTTTTGATAATCTGATTAGTCATTACATCTTCCTGTCGCTAATGGTTCTGACAGGCTGCATTATTTTCGCCTCCGGCATCGCCTTTCTCATCACCCGACGCCTGCATAATGGTATCGCGGAGGCGCTGCAAAATATGACTGACGTGGTTCACGACGTGCGCACTAACCGCAACTTCTCACGCCGAGTGAGTGATGAGCGTATCGCGGAATTTCATCTCTTTGCCCAGGATTTCAATAGCCTGCTGGATGAAATGGAAGAGTGGCAGCTCAGCCTTCAGGCGAAGAATGCCCAACTGTTGCGCACCGCACTGCACGATCCGCTCACTGGCCTCGCGAATCGTTCTGCATTTCGTAGCAATATCGCAACGTTGATGAAGGAAGCGACGTCACGTGCAAGCTCTGCCCTGCTTTTCCTGGATGGTGATAACTTCAAATGCATTAACGATACATGGGGTCATGCCGCCGGGGATTGCGTACTGATTGAGGTAGCCAGAAGGCTGATGGAGTTTGGCGCTGGGCACCATCTAGCCTACCGCATCGGCGGTGATGAGTTTGCAATGATCCTCGCTGATGTACATTCGGATGCCGAGGTCCAGCGTATTGCCTCTCACCTCTCATCACAATTCTCCAGGCCTATCGATTTGCATAACGGCAGCACGGTCATCATGACCCTCAGCATCGGTTATGCCCTGACGTGGGAGCATGTGACTGCGGACAGCTTGCTTGAGCTGGCCGATAAAAATATGTATCAGGTTAAAAACCGCCGCGCCCAGTCCTCCTGGTGAGGCTTAAGTAAAAAGGCGGGTTTCCCCGCCCTTCATCACGCATTCTGCTGAACTGTCCTCTGCCTGGCTTGACGCCAACGAATAACATCCACCAATAAAAATGCAATCAAGCTTGCCCCCATTATCGGTAACGCTGCGCCAAAGATCATGGCGATACAGAGCGTGACGATGCGGCCCGTCAGCGGCAGAGCTAACCAGCTCTGGCTCAGCGTTTCCCCGGGATTTATTAACGCCCCCCGCGGACGGCGTAACCACCAGAGCCGATAACCCAGCAGAATCGCAACGCAAAGCGCCAGTCCAAACGCAATCAGGACCCATTGATTTGCCAGCCCAAACAGCACACCCATATGAAAATCGACACCCCAGCGCGTCAGTTTAGCCATCAGGGGGTAATCCTCAAACCGGGTATGATCGATAACCTGCAGGGAAGCACCATCCACCGCCACGGCATCCACGCGGGTTGGCCAGGACCGGTCTATTTCTGTAACCGTCCAGGCGCGAGAGGCATCACGCGGCGGTCGAATTTCCAGCTTATCAGCGCGGATTCCTTCACGCTGTGCAGACTGCAATACCTTATCGAAGAGTGGCAATTCAATATGTTCAACAGGCATCGTCATGCCTGCATGATGTATATGATGGTTAGCATGCGGATCATGGGCTTGCTTCCCTTTACTCAACAGAGTGTTGACCTGGGGGGTCAACCAACCAAACGCAGCACGCATTTTATCGACATTTCCCCCCGCCCATTGTGACCAGGTGAGCCCCGTTGCGGAAAAAAGCAACATTCCCGCCAGCAATCCCCACCCCAGGCCAGTATGTAAACGACGCGTCTTTTGTACCCTGTTGTTAATACGCCGTTTGGGTCGGGTATAAAACCAGAGAACAATGCCACCCAACGCCGCTACCCACATCCATGAAGCTGCCAGTTCACTGTAGATGCGCCCCGCATTCCCCAGTAGCAGCGAACGGTGCGCATAGTCAATCCACTGGCGAAACGGCAAGATACCGCTGGTACCGTAAACCGTCAGATCGTCTTTCACGCTGAGCGTCACCGGATCGATGAACACTGCGCGGCTTTCTGATTCCCCCAGTTGCGGATCGGCAAACATGACGCGTGTGGTTTCGCCAGCAATCAGTGCTGGCCGCACGGCAGAGATTTTCAAATGACCGCCGGTCACCTGTTCTGCAATCGCGACCTGTGAAGCCAGCGGCTGATTCTCACCGGATGTAGAACCGGTCAGGGCGTCTTTATATAAGGCGTGCTCAAGTTGTGGTGACGCAACGTATAGCGTGCCGGTCAAGGCTGCGATGAAAATAAACGGTCCGACAAACAGTCCGATATAAAAATGAAAGCGACGCAGCAGGGTTATCCAGGCCGCGCGCGGGGTGCAGGTCGTCATACTTTTGTTTCCCGAAAGCAAAAGGTTTCACTGCGCTAAAGCACAGTTCTTTATCAATGGAAAAAAGCAGACGGGTGCGGCGGTGCGCGGGTGTCAGGCCAGAGCCAGGGGAAGAAACGCCAGTGCCTGAGCACCGGACGATGAACCCGCACACAAATCCGTTGCTGAACAAGCGAGAGCAGCACGACCAGTGCGAGCATAAGCCCAGGAACATGCGCCAGGAGCACGCAGTAACCGCAGGCTTCGGCATGATCCACGGGAACGGAAGTAGGCATCATTTCGTGATCATGGTGCCCGGTCATCGACATCGAACTCATGTCATGATGCATACCCGGCATCACGCTCATCGGATCTTTTTGCAGGGCAACGGAGATTAGCGGCGCGACGACGATCAGCAGGATCGCAAACAGCGCGGACATTGCCGCCGTGCGTTGCCAGATTGTCTGATGCTGTTTGTCCGCCACATATCCCCCGTTAAAGCGTCGGTAGTGTAAACGATTTATGGCGAGGAAGTTAACAGGTTCGGCCAGAGGCAATAAAAAAGGGCCAGCCCACAGGCCAGCCCTTTTATTCAGGATGTCGCGAAAGCGAATCTTAGTTAAGACGCTCTTTGATACGAGCAGACTTACCAGTGCGCTCACGCAGGTAGTACAGTTTAGCTTTACGTACAGCACCACGACGTTTAACAGCAATGCTGTCAACAACCGGAGAGTGAGTCTGGAAGACACGCTCAACGCCTTCGCCGTTGGAAATTTTACGAACAGTGAATGCAGAGTGCAGACCGCGGTTACGAATAGCGATAACCACGCCCTCGAATGCCTGCAGACGTTTTTTGGAACCTTCAACAACCCATACTTTCACTTCCACGGTATCACCCGGACGGAAGGAAGGTACGTCCTGCTTCATCTGCTCTTGTTCAATTTGCTTAATAATGTTGCTCATAATTTAATCTCTTATCCTGGGTAAACTGATATTTGGGTGCGTGTTACGCATTCCCATCATGTTCATGCTGCTGTTGTGCGTGTTCCTTTTTGAACTCCGCCAGCAACCTTGCTTGCTCTTCAGTCAGAGCCAGGTTTTCCAGAAGTTCAGGTCTTCTAAGCCAGGTCCGGCCCAGCGACTGTTTCAGGCGCCAGCGACGTATCTCAGCATGGTTCCCCGACAGTAATACCGCCGGTACTTCCATCTCTTCTAACACTTCAGGTCGGGTATAGTGTGGGCAGTCCAGCAACCCATCAGCAAAGGAATCTTCGATTGCTGAAGCTTCATGGCCCAGTACGCCCGGAATAAACCGGGAAACCGAGTCAATCAGCGTCATTGCCGGTAACTCACCACCGCTGAGTACGTAATCACCGATAGACCATTCTTCATCTATTTCGGTTTGGATTACGCGCTCATCTACCCCTTCGTAGCGACCACACACCAAAATCAGTTTCTGATTCGTTGCCAGTTCGCTAACGCCCGCTTGATCAAGCTTGCGTCCCTGAGGTGACAGATAAATCACCTTCGCGCCTTCACCCGCCGCGTCTTTTGCTGCATGAATGGCGTCCCGCAAAGGTTGCACCATCATTAGCATCCCCGGTCCGCCGCCATAGGGACGATCGTCCACGGTACGGTGCCGGTCATGAGCGAAATCACGAGGACTCCAGCTCTGGATGCTCAGCAGGCCATTTTTTACTGCCCGGCCAGTTACCCCGTAGTCGGTAATCGCACGAAACATTTCTGGAAACAGGCTAACAATACCTATAAACACAAGCCCATCCCCATAGTGCCGTATTTTTACCGTATATCCGGAGGTTTAAAAACCAGGATCCCAATCTACAACAATAGTTTGCGTAGCGAGATCGACTTTCTTGATAACCTGCCCATCGAGGAACGGAACCAACCGCTCCTTGATACCAAATGCATCTTTCAGGTTTGCCTTAATGACGAGAACGTCATTGGATCCGGTTTCCATCATATCGATGACTTTTCCCAGACCATAACCTTCAGTGGTCACTACCTGGCAGCCCATCAGGTCTTTCCAGTAATAGTCACCCTCTTCCAGCTGCGGCAACTGCGTGGTATCTACGACAATTTCGCAATTGGTCAGCAGATTCGCAGCATCGCGATCATCAACACCTTTCAGTTTGATGACGATGTCCTGATTGTGGTAGCGCCAGCTTTCCAGCTCAATGCTCTGCCACTGACCCGCCTTCTGGATAAACCAGGGCTGATAGTCAAAAATGCTTTCGGCGTCTTCAGTGGAGGAAAACACTCTGAGCCAACCACGGATACCGTAAGAAGATCCCAGTTTACCCAGCACAATCGGATTAACAGGGCTCTGTGCGGCGTGTTGCTTGCTCATCATGACCACCGTGACAGATTAAGCTGCTTTATTTGCTGCTTTGATCAGCGTAGCTACGCGATCAGAAACGGTAGCGCCCTGGCCAACCCAGTGAGCGATACGATCCAGATCCAGGCGGGTGCCTTCTTCTTTCTCGGACGCGATCGGGTTAAAGAAGCCAACGCGCTCAATGAAGCGACCGTTGCGTGCATTACGGCTGTCAGTGACAACAACCTGGTAGAACGGACGCTTTTTAGCGCCGTGACGAGCTAAACGAATAGTTACCATAACATCCTCTTGTGTGAATAAAACAACAGGCCCCGTCGAGGAACGGAGCCCGGTGTCATATTAAAAGCCCGAAAATTTTACTGATTTTTGGGAAAAAAGCAATCAGCAGTTACTAACTCTGCTGTAGAAGGCCGTCGGCGGCGCAGTGAGTTCGGTGCCGGCGTGCGCGCAGCCACCGCAGCGTACACGCAGTACGTGAGGATGGCGAGCACACCCCGGTGCCGAAATAGCAAGCGAGCCAGGCCGGAAAGATTAGCGGCCAGGGAAGCCTGGTGGCATCATACCTTTCATCCCCCGCATCATTTTCGCCATCCCACCCTTCTTCATCTTCTTCATCATGCGCTGCATGTCGTCGAACTGTTTCAGAAGGCGGTTCACGTCCTGCACCTGCAGGCCACAACCCTGAGCGATACGGCGTTTGCGGGAACCTTTGATGATTTCAGGTTTGGCACGTTCTTTCAGCGTCATCGAGTTAATGATGGCTTCCATACGCACCAGGACTTTATCGTCCATCTGTGATTTAACGTTGTCCGGGATCTGACCCATACCCGGTAGCTTGCCCATCAGGCTTGCCATACCGCCCATGTTTTTCATCTGGCGCAGCTGCTCAAGGAAGTCGGTCAGATCGAAACCGTCGCCTTTTTTCAGCTTGGTCGCCAGCTTCTCCGCCTGCGCGCGGTCAACTTTGCTCTCGATATCTTCGATCAGCGACAGCACGTCGCCCATGCCCAGAATACGGGAGGCAATACGGTCCGGGTGGAACGGCTCCAGCGCTTCGGTCTTTTCACCGACGCCAAGGAACTTGATAGGTTTACCGGTGATATGACGGATAGAAAGCGCGGCACCCCCACGGGCGTCACCGTCAACTTTAGTCAGAACCACACCCGTCAGCGGCAGCGCTTCATTAAACGCTTTTGCGGTATTTGCCGCATCCTGGCCGGTCATGGCATCGACAACAAACAGCGTTTCTACCGGCTTAATGGCCGCATGAACCTGTTTGATTTCGTCCATCATCGCTTCGTCAACGTGCAAACGGCCGGCGGTATCCACCAGCAGCACATCGTAGAATTTCAGCTTCGCTTCTTTCAGCGCTGCGTTAACGATATCGACAGGTTTCTGCGCAACATCTGAAGGGAAGAAATCCACTTCAACCTGCTGCGCCAGCGTTTCCAGCTGTTTGATCGCCGCCGGGCGATAAACGTCCGCAGAAACAACCAGTACTTTTTTCTTATGCTTTTCGCGCAGGAATTTACCCAGCTTACCGACGCTGGTGGTTTTACCCGCGCCCTGCAGGCCCGCCATCAGCACGACGGCAGGCGGTTGCGCTGCCAGATTCAGTACCTGGTTCTCTTCGCCCATTGCCGCAACCAGTTCGTTGCGCACAATTTTGACGAACTCCTGACCCGGAGTCAGGCTCTTATTGACTTCATGACCCACCGCTTTTTCTTTCACGCGGTTGATGAAATCACGCACCACTGGCAGCGCGACATCCGCCTCCAGCAGCGCCATGCGCACTTCGCGCAGTGTCTCTTTAATGTTGTCTTCAGTGAGGCGTCCACGACCACTGATATTGCGCAGCGTGCGCGACAAACGATCGGTTAAATTATCAAACATTGTCTCTCGCCTGAGGTAAAACGATGGGCCGCTAGAGCGACGCATAACAGAAATTTGCAGCAGTATAACATGAAGACATTACTGATGTATGTGATGCAACGGTTGGAGCCGAGGTCACGTAACGCTATACTGCTTTTCTTTCTCATTCGGTCTGACTGTCGACGCCACTATGCCCGTTTTCGCTCTGCTCGCTCTTGCTGGTTACTCTGTAAGCCTTGCGCTGATCATTCCCGGTTTGCTCCAGAAAAACAGTGGCTGGCGGCGTATGGCTATGTTCTCAGCGGTCATTGCCCTGATGTGCCATGGCTTCGCATTGAAAGAACGCCTTTTCCCGGATGACGGGGGGCAGAACTTAAGTTTATTGAACGTCGGTTCGCTGGTCAGTCTGATGATCTGTACGGTGATGACCATTGTGGCATCAAAAAACCGTGGCTGGTTACTGCTGCCGATCGTCTATACCTTTGCCCTTATCAACCTCGCGTTTGCCATATTTGTTCCTAATGAGTACATCACCCATCTGGAGGCCAGTCCTGGGATGATGGTGCATATCGGCTTGTCGCTCTTTTCTTACGCGACGCTGATCATTGCCGCAATGTACGCGTTACAGCTTGCCTGGATCGACTATCAGCTCAAGAATAAACGTCTGGCATTCAGCCATGAAATGCCGCCATTAATGAGCATTGAGCGTAAAATGTTTCACATTACCCAGGTGGGCGTCGTCCTGTTGACGCTGACCCTGTGCACCGGTTTGTTCTATCTGAACAACCTCTTCAGCACGGAAAATATCGACAAAGCCGTGTTGTCGATTATCGCCTGGTTTGTCTATATCGTTCTGCTGTGGGGCCACTATCATGAAGGATGGCGCGGTCGTCGGGTCGTCTGGTTCAACGTGGCAGGTGCAGGTATCCTGACGCTGGCCTATTTTGGCAGCCGCGTTCTGCAACATTTTCTGAGCTAATCAAGAAGGAATTTCCTCTGGAACACATATCCACCACGACGCTGATCGTCACCCTGATCATCATGGTGGTGATTTCGGCGTACTTCTCCGGTTCTGAAACCGGCATGATGACCATCAACCGCTATCGCCTGCGTCACCTGGCAAAACAGGGGCACCGCAGCGCGCGACGTGTCGAAAAATTACTGCGAAAACCGGACCGCCTCATCAGCCTTGTGCTCATCGGTAACAACCTGGTCAATATTCTCGCTTCGGCACTGGGTACTATTGTTGGGATGCGTCTGTACGGTAACGCCGGGGTGGCGATTGCAACTGGGGTCCTGACCTTTGTGGTACTGGTCTTTGCCGAGGTGTTACCAAAAACCATCGCTGCGCTCTACCCTGAAAAAGTCGCCTTCCCCAGCAGCGTGCTACTCGTCCCGCTGCAAATCATCATGATGCCCCTGGTCTGGTTGCTAAACAGCGTGACCCGGGTATTAATGCGGATGGTGGGAATTAAAGCGGATGTGGTGATCAGCAGCGCGCTCAGTAAAGAGGAACTGCGCACCATTGTGAACGAATCCCGCTCGCAAATTTCGCGGCGCAATCAGGACATGCTGCTGTCTATACTGGACCTCGAAAAAGTCAGTGTTGACGACATCATGGTGCCGCGTAGCGAAATAGTCGGCATCGACATCAATGACGACTGGAAGTCGATCGTTCGCCAGCTTACACACTCCCCGCACGGCCGCATCGTGCTGTATCGCGGCTCGCTGGATGACACCATCGGCATGCTGCGCGTGCGCGAAGCCTACCGTTTGATGACCGAGAAAAAAGAGTTCACCAAAGAGGTCATGCTGCGTTCAGCGGACGAAATTTACTACGTTCCGGAAGGCACGCCGCTCAGCATGCAACTGGTGAAATTCCAGCGTAATAAAAAGAAAGTCGGCCTGGTGGTCGATGAATATGGGGACATTCAGGGGCTGATCACGGTTGAGGATATTCTGGAAGAAATTGTCGGTGACTTTACCACCTCAATGTCGCCTTCCCTTGCCGAAGAAGTGACCCCGCAAAACGACGGTTCAGTCATCATTGATGGCAGCGCCAACGTGCGTGAGTTAAATAAAGCGTTCAACTGGCAGTTGCCGGAAGCCGAAGCCCGGACAATTAACGGGATGTTACTGGAAGCGCTGGAAGAGATCCCGGCAGCGGGAACGCGCGTGCGCATTGAGCACTACGATATTGATATTCTTGATGTGCAGGACAACATGATTAAACAGGTGCGGGTCATTCCGGTCAAACCGATTCGCGACAGCGTGGCGGAACAGTAGCCCGGTAGAATAAGGGCCGGGGAAGCGTAAACGTCACCCGGCCCTGCGAAGAGGTTTAAGCCTTCGCTTTCGCGACTGTCACCATCGCAGCACGAATGGTGCGGCCGTTCAGCGTAAAGCCTTTTTGCATTACGCCAAGCACGTTACCGGCAGCCACATCCTCAGACTCCACCATCGCAATGGCCTGATGCACGTTTGGATCCAGCGGTACGTTCGTTTCAGCGACCACTTCCACACCGAATTTTTTCACCACATCCAGCATGGATTTCAGCGTCAGCTCAATACCTTCGACCATTGAGGCCATATCCGCATTGTCCTTGTCCGCCACTTCCAGCGCGCGCTCAAGGCTGTCGATGACCGGCAGCAGCTCGTTGACGAACTTCTCCAGCGCAAATTTATGCGCTTTCTCAACGTCAAGCTCAGTACGACGACGCAGGTTTTCCATTTCGGCTTTAATACGCAGAACACCATCACGCTCGCGGGTCTGCGCTTCAACCAGTTGCGCTTCGAGGTCGGCAATCTTCTCATCGCGCGGGTCCACCTGTTCAGCAGAAGCATCTGGTTCAACTGCCTCAATGTCCTCGTGCTGATCCATGATAATTTCGTCCGGGGCTTGCCCGTCAGGCGTTTTCTGTTCTTTACTACTCATGAATTTCTCCGCGTTTTTTCGCATTCATCTCGCTAACTTCGCTTATTATGGGGATCTGTTTCCGGGTTTCAAGGGAACGCGACACATTGTCATCATTCATTTGGCACAAGGACCACCAGAAAATGGCTCATCATTTCAAGTGTATTGGTATTGTCGGTCATCCTCGCCATCCCACCGCACTGACCACACATGAAATGCTTTATCGCTGGCTGTGTGCAAAAGGGTATGAAGTGATTGTCGAACAGCAAATAGCCCAGGAGCTGAAATTAACTGCCGTGCGCACCGGTACGCTGGCAGAGATAGGCCAGCAGGCTGACCTCGCGGTGGTCGTCGGCGGTGATGGCAACATGCTGGGCGCCGCACGAACGCTTGCCCGTTACGATATAAAAGTGATTGGTATCAACCGTGGCAACCTGGGTTTTTTAACCGACCTGGACCCGGACAATGCGCAGCAGCAATTGGCCGATGTGCTGGAAGGTCATTATATTGCCGAGAAGCGTTTTTTACTGGAAGTGCAGGTCTGTCAACAGGATTGCCAGAAACGTATCAGTACCGCCATTAACGAAGTGGTGTTGCACCCGGGCAAAGTCGCCCATATGATTGAATTTGAAGTCTATATCGACGAAACCTTCGCCTTTTCTCAACGTTCCGACGGCCTGATTATCTCAACACCTACCGGTTCGACCGCGTATTCCCTCTCCGCGGGCGGCCCTATTCTCACACCGTCACTGGATGCCATCACGCTGGTGCCGATGTTCCCGCATACCCTGACCGCGCGCCCCCTGGTTATCAACAGCAGCAGCACCATTCGTTTGCGCTTCTCCCACCGCCGTAGCGATCTGGAAGTCAGCTGTGACAGCCAGATCGCGCTGCCGATTCAGGAAGGAGAAGATGTGCTGATTCGCCGCTGCGATTACCATCTCAATCTGATTCACCCCAAAGACTATAGCTATTTCAATACATTAAGCTCAAAGTTGGGTTGGTCAAAAAAATTATTCTGAAACCGGGTACAGGGCTTTACTGTATATAAAACCAGTCATATACTGTATTTAAATACAGTTATGGTTTTTCATACAGGAAAGCAACCATGTTGGCACAACTGACCATCAGCAACTTTGCAATTGTTCGTGAGCTTGAGATCGATTTCCTCAATGGAATGACCGCTATCACGGGTGAAACAGGTGCGGGTAAATCTATTGCGATTGACGCGCTTGGGCTCTGTCTTGGTGGTCGTGCAGAAGCCGACATGGTGCGTACCGGTGCCGCGCGTGCCGATCTCTGCGCCCGCTTTGCGCTGAAAGATACCCCCGCCGCCCAGCGCTGGCTTGAGGCTAATCAGCTTGAAGATGGACGTGAGTGTTTACTTCGCCGCGTAATCAGCAGTGACGGTCGCTCACGCGGTTTTATCAATGGTACGGCGGTTCCTCTCTCGCAACTTCGTGAACTGGGTCAGTTGTTAATTCAGATCCACGGGCAGCATGCGCACCAGCTATTGGTTAAATCCGAACATCAGAAAGCGCTGCTTGATGGTTACGCCGGTGAGTATGCACTTACTTTGCAAATGACCGAACATTATCGCCTCTGGCATCAGAGCTGTCGTGAACTGGCGCAGCATCAACAATTGAGTCAGGAGCGCGCGGCGCGCGCCGAGTTGTTACAGTATCAGTTAAAAGAGCTGAATGAATTTAACCCGCAGGCGGGTGAGTTTGAACAGATTGACGAAGAGTACAAACGCCTGGCCAACAGCGGTCAGTTGCTGAGCACCAGTCAGCATGCCCTGAATTTACTGGCCGACGGTGAAGATGCCAATCTGCAAAGCCAGCTCTATACCGCACGCCAGATGGTGACTGAGCTGACAGGCATGGACACCAGCCTGTCGGACGTGCTCACCATGCTTGAAGAAGCGGCAATCCAGATCAGTGAAGCCAGCGATGAGCTGCGTCACTATTGTGACCGCCTGGATCTCGACCCCAATCGCCTGTATGAACTGGAACAGCGTATCTCCAGGCAGATTTCGCTGGCGCGTAAACATCACGTTAGTCCGGAAGCGCTGCCCCAGTTCCATCAATCCTTGCTGGATGAACAGCAGCAGCTTGACGATCAGGCCGACTCCCAGGAGACGCTGAAGCTGGCGGTGGAAAAACATCACCAGCAGGCCCTGGAGAGCGCACGCATGCTGCATACGCAGCGCACAGCCTATGCTCAGGAACTGGGCCAGCTCATTACCGAAAGCATGCATATGCTTTCCATGCCGCACGGCGTATTCGCCATCGACGTCAGCTTTGATGAGCACCATCTCACCGCAGACGGCGCGGACCGTATTGAATTCCGGGTGACCACTAACCCAGGCCAACCGTTACAGGCCATTTCGAAAGTGGCATCCGGGGGTGAACTGTCACGTATTGCGCTGGCGATTCAGGTCATTACCGCGCGTAAGATGGAAACACCGGCCCTCATTTTCGACGAAGTGGATGTGGGTATTAGCGGACCAACGGCAGCGGTGGTCGGTAAACTGCTGCGTCAGTTGGGGGAATCCACTCAGGTCATGTGCGTGACTCATCTGCCGCAAGTGGCAGGTTGCGGCCATCATCACTTCTATGTCAGCAAAGAGACGGATGGTGCCATGACAGAAACACATATGCAGCCACTGGATAAACGCGCTCGCCTGCAGGAACTTGCTCGTCTGCTCGGAGGCAGTGAAGTGACCAAAAATACGCTGGCAAATGCGAAAGAGCTGCTTGCTGCCTAAACTTTTTGGTAAAACTCGGGTCTCAGTACACGATAAATTCGCCGCAGGACCAGGTAGCAAAGGTTTCAAACTGGCTAAAGGTCTATTATTATCGGCATATTACAAATGAGCTACGTACTGTTCGGGCCCGAAAAGGAATCAAATCATTATGCGTTGTAAAATGCTGACTGCTGCCGCAGCGGTTCTACTGATGTTGACCGCAGGCTGCTCCACTCTGGAGCGAGTGGTATACCGCCCTGATATCAATCAGGGAAACTACCTGACCCCGAATGACGTTTCTAAAATCCGTGTAGGGATGACGCAACAGCAGGTTGCATACGCACTGGGCACGCCGATGATGACCGATCCGTTCGGTAGCAGCACCTGGTTCTACGTCTTCCGCCAGCAGCCGGGCCACGAAGATGTCACCCAGCAGACGCTGACCCTGACCTTTAACAGCAACGGTGTGTTGACCAACATAGACAACAAACCCGCACTGACAAAAGAGTAATTCCGAACATCAGATGGCGCCTCCGGGCGCCATTTTTCATTTCAGGGAGAGATGATGGCTGTTCCAGAGAGTAAAACCGCCCTGCTTGAGGCAATGGAAAAATCTGCCATTGCGTTACGTAAGAAACTCGACCGCATTCCAGCGGACATGGCTTTCGAACCTTGTCTGGAAGGGCATGCGGCAGGCACAACAATGAGTGCCGCCAACCTCGTCAGTTACCTGATTGGCTGGGGCGAGCAGGTGCTTTACTGGCATCAACAGGAAGCCGCAGGCGGTGAGATTGATTTTCCCGCGAAAGGGTTTAAATGGAATGAGCTGGGCAAGCTGGCGCAAAAGTATTACGCCGATTATGCGCATGTGCAGTCATGGCCAGAGCTGCTGCTTCTGCTGGAAGATAATCAGCATCGGCTACGCGAACGGGTCGAGAGCTTTACTGATGAAGCGCTTTACCATCAACCGTGGTACGGGAAGTGGACGCGAGGGCGAATGATTCAGTTCAACAGCGTCTCGCCCTGGAAAAATGCCAGTGCGCGACTGAACCCGCTGCTTAAAACGTTGGCCCCGCCCACCTGAGACTATTTCTTTGCCGATTGTTCCGCGCGCTGGCGGCGCAGCTCTTTCGGATCAGCAATCAGTGGGCGATAGATTTCAATGCGATCGCCGTCGCCCACCGGGTCGTGCAGCTTAGCCGGACGGCTGTAAATGCCGACTTTGTTTTTGGCTAAATCAATATCTGAACGCAGCTCCAACAGGCCAGAGGCGATAATGGCCTGCTCAATGGTCGTGCCCTCTTCCACCACCAACCGCTGCAGGTACTGCTTTTCCGGCAAGGCATAGGCAACTTCGATACTGATCTTACCCGGCACTGTAAACCTCTTTCGCACGGTGGGTAAACGCCTGCACCATATTCATCGCCAGCTCTTTAAATATCCGACCAAACGCCAGCTCAATCAGCTTATTGGTGAATTCGAAATCCAGGCTGAACTCGATACGACAGGCATCTGCACTGAGCGGAACGAACTTCCAGCCACCCATTAATTTTTTGAACGGTCCATCCACCAGATGCATCAAAATGGTCTGGTTAGCGGTAAGTGTGTTCCTGGTGGTGAAGGTTTTACTGATACCCGCTTTGGAGACATCTACCGCCGCCGTCATTTGCGTCGGACCGGATTCCAGAACCCGGCTGCCCGTGCAGCCCGGCAGAAACTCCGGGTAGGACTTCACATCATTGACCAGTTGGTACATTTGCTCCGCGCTGTAAGGCACCAGCGCAGTCCGGCTAATCTGAGGCATAACATTTCCTGCGATCACACAATCCTTAAATAATAACATTTCCCATAGATGAAAGGAAAACGCTATGCCGGAACTCGTGCTAAGATGACACGTTGAACCTCACAGGATGCAATGAGGTCTTTTTTTGGATATCAGATTACAAATGGCTTCACGACACTTATGACGAAGAAAAAAGTACACAAACCCGGTTCCGCTACCATCGCGATGAATAAGCGCGCCCGCCATGAATATTTCATTGAAGAAGAGTTTGAAGCAGGACTCTCTTTACAGGGCTGGGAAGTGAAATCCCTGCGCGCAGGTAAAGCCAATATTGGCGACAGCTATGTGATCCTGAAAGATGGTGAAGCGTACCTGTTTGGTGCCAACTTCACGCCACTGGCCGTGGCCTCCAGCCACTACGTCTGCGACCCGACCCGTACCCGCAAGCTGCTGCTAAATCAGCGCGAGCTGGACTCCCTTTACGGTCGTATCAACCGCGAAGGCTATACCATCCTCGCCCTCTCGCTGTACTGGAAGAATGCCTGGTGCAAAGTCAAAATCGGCGTGGCGAAAGGTAAGAAACAGCATGACAAGCGCTCTGACCTTAAAGAGCGTGAATGGCAGCTGGATAAAGCCCGCATCATGAAAAACGCGGGCCGTTAAACCCGGCGTCAACCGGACGCTTAATGCAAGCGTCCGGGCCTGTTCTGCTTCGGCCACTACCTTTCGCGCAGCGCCTCGTTGACCTTGTTCAACGGTTTAATCAGATAATCGAGCACCGATTTCTGTCCGGTCTTGATCTCGACGTTTGCCACCATCCCCGGCAGGATGGGGAAACGTTTACCGCTTTTATTCTCCAGCTCCGCGCTATTAGTCCGCACATAGACGCGATAGTAGAACTGATCGCGCCGGACCTCATCCTGCAAGGTATCCGGTGACACAATCTCTACGGTACCTTTAAGGTCGCCATAGATCGACGAGTCATAGGCCGTCACTTTGACGGTGGCCGGCAGCCCCGGACGGATATAGGCAATATCTCGCGGATTGATCCTTGTCTCCACCAGCAGTTGATCTTCCAGCGGTACGATCTCCATCAGTTTGCCCCCTGGCTGTAAAACTCCCCCGACGGTCGTCACCTGAATATCTTTGACAATCCCGCGTACGGGCGAGGAGAGGGTTGCCCTGTCAACCTGATCGGCTTTACCGGCCAGTACCTGCAACTGGGCATCCAGATCGGCATTATTTTTCACCTGTTCCTCGCGCGCACGCACCGCGTACTGATTACGCGCTTCGTCGATTTTGCCCTTCAGTTCCGAGGCCTGTCGCTGCAGGCGTATCACTTCAACATCGCTGGCCGCCCCTCTCGCAACCAACGGCTGAGTCATTTTAAGCTCAGCGTTCACCAGCTTAAGCGCCTGCTGGAGGTTCGCCACTGTCTCATCCAGATTACGCCTGCGGGATTCATACAGCTGGCGTTCACGCGCCACCAGATCGGGTTCGCGCAGCGATTCAGCGCTGAAACGCAAAGGCTCCCCCGTCAGCTCTGAACGCAGACGCTCGCTTGAGGCGCGCAGCGTTCGCGCACGGGCGGCGGCTTCACCGTAATTTGACTGAAAGCGAGTGGGATCGAGACGGGCCAGCATCTGCCCACGCTCAACAATATCGCCCTCTTTCACCATCAGCGCACTGACGATTCCCCCGTCCAGACTCTCGATAACCTGCGCATGCGTTGAAGGGGTAATTTTTCCCGTCCCGACCGTCACCTCATCGAGGATGGCCCAGGCCGCCCAGGCCACAAACAGCACCATCGCAATCAGCGTCAGCCAGATAACCGATGAGTAAAATCGCCCCTGGCGCGCCAGGTCTTCCTGCATAGTCAGTTGACTCATCCGCGGCTCCTCAGGCGACCGACGCCACGTTGCTGTTACGCGCTGCCTGTTGCAGCAGTGAATCCCGTGGCCCGTCTGCCACCACCTTGCCGTTCTCCATCACCACGATACGATCCACCAGATTCAGCAGCGCAGGGCGGTGGGTGACCAGCACCAGCGTGCGTCCGGTGAGCCACTGCTGAAGCTGGCGAATCACCCAGCTTTCCAGTTGCTCATCCATCGAGGCCGTCGGTTCATCCAGCAGGACGATTTGCGGATTACGTACAATCAAGCGGCTTAACAACACCATCTGGCGCTGACCGCCGGAGAGCCCTCGCCCCCCTTCATTGATAAGACGATCGAGACTGGCCGCATCCTGTTGGATCATGCCAATCGCCCCGCTGATCCGTAACGCCTGAATAAGCTCAGCTTCAGTGGCGTGCGGATGACCCAGCATCAGGTTCTGGCGCAACGTGCCAAAAAATAGCCGTGAATCCTGAGACAGATAGCCCACCTGGCGGCGGACATCGACAGGATCGATATGCGCCATGTCGACGCCATCAATAATAATTTTCCCCTTACTGGCCTGCGCCTGACCGGAGAGTAATTTCAGCAACGTGGATTTGCCCGCGCCGGTTTTCCCCAGAATAGCCACCCGTTCACCCGGTTTAATTTCCAGTTCACCGAGTTGCAGCGCCTGGTCACCTTTTTCCACATCGTAACTGTATTGCACCTGCTGCACCTGGTAATGACCCGCCAACACCGGGCAGTGGGCCATCTTTTTATCGGCTTCCTTATCCAATGGTTTCTTTAGCAGATCGTTCAGGCCAGTCATCGCCATTTTGGCGTGCTGCCAGCGCGAGAACACCATGGTGAGCTGCATCAATGGGGCAATGGTACGCGATGAGAGCAAACTACAGGCCACCAGCGTACCGGTGGTGATGGCGCCATCCAGCACCAGGAAGGTTCCATAGACCAACATGCCTGCGTAAGTGATTTGCTGCACGGTAGAGGCCCAGCCACTCAACCGTGCTCCCCAGACGCGCTGCTTCATGCCAATGTTCGCCCCCACCGAATGGGTATGCTCCCACTGGCGCTGGAAATAGGGTTCCGCCTGCAGAGCTTTAATGTCCTCTACCCCTTCGATGGACTCCACCAGCACCGCATTACGGATCGCACTCTCACGCATCCCCTCTTTGGCGAGCTTTGCCATCGGCCACTGCACCAGCAGGCCCGGGATCACGATCAGTGGAATGGCTATCAAGGGGATAATGACCAGCGGCCCGCCTACCAGCGCCATAATGGCGAGGAACAACAGCACGAAGGGGATATCCATTGCCGCCCCCACGGTGGTGGAGGTCAGTAGCTCACGCACCTGATCGATTTCACGCAGTTGGGAGATAAAGGAGCCGGTGGATTTAGGCCGCGCGTCATTTTTAATGGCCAGCGCCCGGGCGAAGAACAACGACGACACTTTCAGATCGATGTGCTTACCCATGATGTCCGAAACATGGGTACGGGCCAGACGGATGAAAAACTCAAACGCCGCCGCCAGCAGCACACCAAAAAACAGGACCCACAGGGTGGGGAAAGATTGCGCAGGGATTACGCGGTCGTAGACCTGCATGGAGAAGAGGATCCCGCCCAGTGCCAGCACGTTACTGGTGACTGACGCGAGGGCGATTTCCGAGAGCTTACGCCCGGTATGACGAAAGTGACGCCAGAACCAGTGTGCTTCCCAGGGACGGGTAAAATCGTCCACCCGTGAATCCCGCCCACGCGCAGCAATGCCGAGCATCACGGCTTCCGGTTTCACCCGGGTGAGGAGCGTCTCCAGCGGCTCTTCCCGCACCAGGTCGCCGCCGTTGCTGAGCCAGTAACTGGCAAGCCCGTCGGCATCCAATGCTTCAATCAACAACAGCTCACCTGTCTCAAGCTGTAAGATGACGGGCAGATTATGTGCGCTCCAGCGCAGCTTCTCCACCGGGAGCAAACGCACCTGTAGCCCCATCAATCCACTGAGTCGCTCCAGGCGGCCGCTTAAAGGAAGTGTTTCAAACCATCGCATTTGTTGACGAACAGCGGGGGCATCCGCGGGCAGGCCAAAGCGCCCCGCCGCACGGACCATCACGTTAATCCAGCTTTCGGTATCCGGCTCTTGCATGACATCTCCTGCGCGGTAAGCGCTTAAAGTGTGGGCAGGTCATCACCCACGGTACGACTGCGCTCAATGCCCAGCATATCGAGTAAATTGTCGGCGGCCCCCGCATAGCGGACGGCGGCGTCCCAGGCGTCGTAGCGGGCGACAATCGCCGAACTTTCAGCCTGGAAAATATCTTGTTCAATACTGAGAAGATCATTGAGGCTGCGCTTACTCAGACGGTACTCGTCCCGGTAGACACCCCGGGCGCGGTTGGCGCTACGCATTTGCGCTTCCCCCGCCTCCTGGCGTTGCTGTGCGCCGGTCAAATCGGCCCAGGCCGTTGCCGCACGCTGGTTAATATCCAGCTTGCTGGCTTCCACCGCCGCCTGGGTACTGGCGCGATCGCCTTCTGCCGCATCTACCCGCGCACTCACAGCTCCCCCCTGGTAAATCGGCGCATCGACCACCAGTTGCACCTGATCGTCCCAGTAACTACTGTTCTCGTTTTCATAGCGTGTTCTGCCCGCCTGAACGGAGACCGTCGGCCAGTGCTGTGCCTGCGCCTGACGAATACGCTCTTGTGCCGCCAACTGCTTAGCCTGCGCGCTGCGTACCGCGTAGTTCTGCTCATAAGGGAGGGACTGGAGGGTGATCTTCTGCTGCATCAGGGAGTCAGGCAGATCGGGAAGTGAATCAGATACCACGCCGGTGAGCACGCTGAGCGCTGCCTGCGCGGTGCGCATTTGGGCTTCATAGGTTGCAAGCGTGGCATTCAACCCGGCAATGCGTGACTGGGCCTGAAGCCCGTCAGACTGCGAACTTAAGCCAGCGCCGGCACGCAGGTCAGCCATCTCCTGCACGCCCTGAAGCGACACAATATTATTGCGAGCCGCCTGGGCCAGTGCCTGGTAGCGCTTAACCTGCAAATAAGATTGCAGAGTCTGCATGCCCACTTCATTCAGGGTGTGGTAGAGATCGTACCGATACGCATCGGACAAATTATGCTGCTCATCGATACTGCCGCCGGTTTTGCCAAAATCATATAACAGCTGCTTTAGGGTCACGCCCCCGGAGCCGTTATTATTCAGCGAACCGGCAGAGTCCGTACGGTGCGATCGCCCGACATTCCCCTGGAGAGAAACCTGAGGAAACCAGGCGCTTTGCGCCTCTTCCAGATTGGCCTTGCCGACGCGGATTTGTGCCGATGCCTGCGCAATTTTGGGGTTACGCGCGAAGGCACGCAGGATCGCCTCTTTGATGGTCAGTTGCGCCTGAAGCTGTTCGCTCGGCGCCGCCTGCCAACGGTACTGCGGTTGTGTTTCTCCATAGACGGGGAGCGCACTTATCCCCGGCACCACCAATAGCAACAAACTCATGACCTTCTTTTTCATGTTCCACCTTTGGGTTGCCCGTGGTGATATTTTGCTGTTCAGGCCTCGTCCCTGAGGCCACTGCCTTTTTACACCATATTGACGTGCAGGCCGTGCTGAATCAGGACATCGCCGAGGGTATTGGTCTGCGAGCTGTTGTGATAAACGTCGAACTGCACGCCATCCACATCTCGCTGACCGCTGACCGCCCAGACATCGTTACTACCATGCTTGAGAGTAACCTGATCACCCGTCGTCCCCTTGATGACCAGATCGTCTTCAGGTTTATCCGTCATCGTTAAGGCTTCGTGGACATCCAGCGTCACGCTATTGGTCCCGGACTTACCGAGATCGATAATTTCGATATGCTGTACCTTCGTCGAGGCCTCAATCAGATTGAGGATGATGTTTGCGCCATCCAGTACCAGGGTATCGGTTCCTGCGCCACCGTCGATCAGCGCAAAGCCCAGCGTTGAAAGATGAATGGTGTCATTACCCGTATTACCCAGAACACTGTCACCACTGAGCTGAGTGCCGTCCGCGTAATCAATAGTGACGCCGCCAATGGTGTACTCTTCCGTTGTGGTGGTACTTTCACTGCTGGTTGTTGTGGTTGTGGTTGTGGCCGCCGCCGTGGTGCTGGCCGCGTGCGCCGTTGAGGTATCAGAACTGTCCGTCGAGGCATGTGAGTCCGACGATTCCACCGCGCTGGCTGCCAGGATAGAGAAACTGGCCGCCTCAGCAGACAAGGTGGAAGCTGGTGGGTTGGTGTTGGCATTACCGCCACCTAAGCCCACGTTCAGATACGCCATGTTGCCTGCTGTATCCGATGCCGAGAGATGCACCACCGTCGAGAGCGACAGGATTTTCAGCAGATCAACACCCAGTAAAACCTGAGTTGACCAGCTGCCATCCGCGGCCGTTTTCGCGGTTGCCGTCACGGTGTTCAACAAGTTGAGATAAACAGTCGATCCTGCTTCAAGATTAGCCGAAGTCCCGGAAAGCGTGAGCAATTTTGGTGAAAGTAACGAACCGACCAGACTTAATAGCCCGGTCAGACTGAGCGGCGTCAGCGCCAGCGTCGGCTGAGTAAATTTGACGCCTATATCCGTTTCGGTCGCCGTGGTATTGCCGACACGGTCGGTGACCGCAACACCAATCTTCGCCGAACCGCTGGTCAGGCTTTGCAGGATGTTGGTACTCACCGCCGTTGACCATGTTCCATCGGCAGCAACGGTCGCATTAAGCTGCACGCCACCCACCGTGACGACCACCTTCGCCCCGCTCGCCACCCCATTGATTTTGCCGGTAATAAGCTGGCCAGAGGCCGCTTCAGCAATGTTGAGCAGTCCATCACCAAACAGCGGGTTCAGGGTGACGGTCGGCAGCGCATGGGAGATGACATCCAGGATACCGCTGGTCGTTGCGACATTTCCGGCGGCATTGGTCACCGAAACGCTGACGGTCGGCTGACCATCCGCTATCTGGCCGAGATCGGCTTTCGGCACCGTCACACTCCAGCTTCCGTCTGCGGCAACGGTCGCGTTGTAGCTTTTTGCGCCCAGCGATACGGTTAACAGCGATCCCACGGCATTCACGCTGATACCCGAAATTTTCTGGTCGATACTCAGATCCGCAACGCTCAAGCCGCCGTCGCCAAACAGCGAGGTGATCGCCACGGTTGGCGCAGCCTGAATCGCCACACTGGCGGACTGGCTGGTGGAGGCAACGTTACCGGCTACGTCTCTTGCCGTGGCGCTGACCTGCAGAATATTGGTTCCGTCCTGCAAACCTTGCAGCGAAAGGGCGGGTATCGGCAATTGCCAGGCACCGTTTGCTCCCACTGTGGCGGTCAGGGTGAGCGGCCCGACTCTGACATCAATCAGCGTTCCCACCGCCAGATTGGTACTGGTTCCCGACAGTATCGGGTTGGTCAGCAGATCGGACAGGTCGAGGATCCCGTTACCAAACAGCGTGCCCAGGCCAATGGTCGGCACCGCCTGCACGATGGTGTTCACCACCTGGCTGCCGGTCACTACGTTACCCACGGCATCCGTTACACTGGCGGTCACCTTCAGCGAACCGTCTGCAATAGAGGCCAGCGCCCCGGCTGAAAGCTGGAGTGACCAGGTCCCATTGTTGATGGTCGCCTGGTACGGCGTCGTCCCGACGGTAACGTTGACCGTGCCGCTGGTCAGGCCCGTCACCGTCCCGGAGATGGTTTGTGCAAGCCCGGTTTCCGCTTTGTTCAGCCAGCCATCATTGCCAAACAGTGAGGTGACGGCGACCGTCGGCAGGTTGCTCAAGCCAATGGTCACGTTCGCACTGGCGGACGTGGTCGAGGTATTGCCATCCGGGGTGGTGACTTTTACCTGTGGCGTGAAGGTTCCATCCACAAGGCCAGCAAGACCCGACGGTGTCAGATTAATGGTGAAGGTGCCGTTTGCCGCTACGAGGCCGGTAAATACTTTCGCGCCAATCTGCACTTCAACGGTAGACCCCAGCGGTGCGTTGTTCACCACACCCGTAATGGTCTGATTAACCAGTGAATCCGCTACGTTCAGCAAGCCATCGCCAAAGGCCACCACATTACTGATAACAGGCGCCAGTAGATCAAGTTTGATCTGTCCGGTCTGCGACGCCGGGTTACCGTACTGGTCAGTGGCCGTCACGGTCACCGCAAGATTCCCGCTGCCCAGCGCCTGCAACGCACCGGTAATGGCGCTTAAATCCAGCGCCCACTTGCCGGTTCCGTCAACATTGGTGGTGAAGGCCTGAATATTCCCTATCTGGACGGTCAGCGTGCGTCCGGCAAGACCGGTGGTGGTGCCGCCAATCAGGGCATTCGCCAGCTCAGGAATGCTCAGCGTGCCATCGGTAAAGAGCGGGCTGAGAGTAATGCTCGGCAGAACGTTACTGGCCACGGTAATACTGGCATTGGTATTGACCACGTTGCCATATTTGTCCGTGACGGCAATGCCCACCGACGCCTGACCATCCGGCAGCGTGCTCAAAATAGACGACGGTAAGGTCGCGACCCAGCGCCCCGTGCCATCTCCAAGCGACGTGACGGCGGCAGTCACCGCACGGCCACCGAAGTTAACCACCACGCTCGTGATATCAGCCAGATTACTGACCGTCCCGGAAATGACCTGATCAACCGTGCTCTCCGCACGGTTAATCACGTTGTCTACCGCGGCCAGCACATTGCCTACCACCGGCAAATCACTCAGTGCCAGGTTGAAATCGATGGTTTCGTACTTGGTATTCCCGTTGGCATCGACCACCTTCACTTCCGCAGTCAGGGTCTGATTGATCAGACCTTGCCAGATGGACGGCGGTAACTGGAAGGAATATGAGCCATCTGCTCCCACCAGCAGATCGTTAATCGTCAGGTTCGCGCCGGCGATGTTCAGCGAGACTTTCGCGCCGCGATAATCCCCGTTCACCCGCCCGGTCAGCGTTTGCGTGACCAGTGACTCCGCGACGTTCAGGATGCCATCATTAAAGACCTGATCGATCAGGACACCCAGCCCTTTGTTGAGGGCAACGTTAAGGGAGACCTTGTTGGTCGAGACGTTACCGGCGCTATCCGTTGAGGTGACGCTGACCACCTGTGCGCCATCGGTGAGGCTGTTCAGGTTGAGTTCCGGGAAGCGATAGTTCCAGTTCCCGTTCTGATCGACCGTGGTGGTCCAGCTTAGCGGTCCCAGGGTGATGGTGACCGAGTTACCGACTTCCCCCTGCCCCTGCACCAACAAGCCGCCCACCGCATTGACCGTTGTGAGTACAGCCGGGACGCTGAGCGCATCTACCGTCAGCAGTGGCGCGGCAGTATCAATGGTGAACGTTTGTTGCTGCGTCGCCGCGTTGCCTGCCGCGTCGCTGATGGTGGCGTTAATGGTGTAAGACGCGCCGTTCAGCGCTGCCATATCGGCCTGCGGCACCTGAACCGTCCAGCTTCCACCGGTAACCAGCCCATAGTAGGTTTTGCCATTCAGCGTCACGGTCACCAGGCTACCGTTTTGATCCGAGGTGCCGGTAATGGTCTGCGCCACGGCTTTCTCGTCACTGTTAATCACGTTATCACCCGTGAACTGCGCCAGAGTCAGCGCCGGTGGAATGCGATCAACGGTAAAGGTCTGTGAAGCCACCGGCGTACCAGGCTGGCTGACGCTCGCCGCCGTGATGATGTAGGTGCCATCAGGGATAAGTCCCTGAGGCAGGTTGTACGTCCAGTTACCGTTACTGTCCACGACCACGGTATCAAGTACCGTAGCAGCCCCACCCAACGGCGTCAGGGAGACGGTAATCTGCTGGCCTGCCAGATTGGCAGAAGTGTGTCCGCTAATGGGCACATTACCGTTAACAATTTCCGTTGCGTTCACCAGGTTGTTACCGGTGACCTGATCAAGAATGACCGCATAAGTCGGTGGCGTCAGGTCGATAGTCAGCGGAGTCACGTTGGTGGCGCTACCGGTATTATTGGCTTTATCGATCCCCTGCACGGTAATGGCACCCGCCTGCAGCGTTGCCATATCCGCTGGCGAAAGCTGCAATGACCAACTGCCGTTGGCCTGCACCGTCGCGTCGCGCACCAGCGGTCCGTTAGAAGACGCGAAGGTCACCCGAACAATATCGCCGGTTTGCAGATTGGTGGATGTGCCGCCGATGGTCTGCGAGGTCTCGCTTTCCAGATAGGTCAGTTGCCCATCGCCGGCAAACTGGGTCGTTACGGTAACCGTCGGTTGCGTCAGAATAATATTGACTGCCGTAGTGGCGGTGTTGCTGTTGAGCGCCCCATCCGTCACCGTGACGGCGATGGTCTGCTGCCCCCGGTCAGGGATCTGCGCCCATTCGGCAGCGGTCAAATCCAGCGTCCACGTATTACCGCTCACATTCGCGGCGAAAGTCTGACTGCCGATTTTGACATTCACCGTCGCCCCGGCCGGGTATGACGAGTTAAAGGTCCCGCTCAGCGAGGTGGCACCTTGTGACTCAGCAAGATTCACATAGCCGTCGGTAAAGACCGGAGTGGTGATGGCCACGGTCGGTGGGGTAAAGGCCAGAGTAAAGTCTTCAGTATGGGTGCCGGTGTTACCGTACTGATCTTCAGCGGTAATGATGATCGCATGAGGTGCCGCAGGATCCAGCGACTGCAACGAGCCCGCAGGCAGATTCACCGTCCAGGTGCCATTGGCGACGGTGGCAGTGTAAATCACGCCGCCCACATCAATTTGTACGGTCACATACTCGTTACCCGCCACGCCCGACCCGGTAGACCCTGTCAGCGTTAGCGGACCCGCAGCTTCACTGATATTAAGGATGTTATCGGTGAAGAGGTTGGTCGCCGTCGGTTCTGGCAGGTCGGTGTGGATACCTACGGTCGTCGCTAAGGTTGGGCTGGTGTTGCCCGCACGATCCTGAATGGTGACGGTCAGGGCCGGTGTGTCCCCTTCCGCGAGTCCCGTGAAGGCGGCCTGCGGGATGGTCACCGACCACTCTCCTGTGCTCTGCACCGTTTGGGTATAAGGCACACCGTTAAAGACCACGGTCACCGTCTGCCCTGCCGTTGCCACACCGGTGTTGCCGCTGATCACCTGGTCGGTAGCCGCTTCGGCGTTGTTCAGCGCACCATCCACAAACGGTGTGTTAAAGGTCGCCACCGGCAGACTATGGATCTGCACTTCAAAACTGCTCTGCCCGGTAATCTGGTTGCCCGCTTTATCAATCACGGTGACGTTGACCGTCGTCGTGCCGTCCGGCAGGGCGGCCAGCGCAGCAGGTGAAAGCGGTAACGTCCAGGTGCCATCAACGGGATTAATAACCGCCTGTACCGCCGTACCGTTATTCAGGGTCACCATCACTCTGTCGACGTTGGCCACCGGCGTGTTCAGCGCGCCGGTGAGGGTTTGCGCGACGCCCGATTCCGCCACATTCAGGAAGCCATCGGTAAATGGTGTGGCAAGCGCTGGCGCCGTCAACGGATCGGTCAGCACGGTTATTGTGTTGGCTGGGGATGAGGTGGATGAGTTACCCGCACGGTCACCCACGGTCACCGTCACGGTATGGGTACCATCGGTCAGATTCTGAAGCAGAGAGGTGTCCAGCACCACCGACCAGTTTCCGTTCACGTCCACGGTGCCGAAAACGTCCTGGTTACCGTCAAAGGTGATTTTCACCGTTTGCCCAGGCCCTGACTGACCGGTGGAGCCCGTCAGTTGGGCAGTGGCACCCGCTTCCGCCTGACCGACAAAATTGTCGCCAAACAGAATCCCCGGCAAGGTTGCCGTCGGTTGCGCCAGTACCACATCCAGAACCGTAGTGGCAGTAGCCGGGTTGTTCCATACATCGGCTGCGCTGACGGTCACCGCCAGTTGTCCACTGGTTGTGAGCTGGTTAGGGGGAATCCCCACCGTCCAGACGCCGTCAGTCACACTGCCGGTGAAGGTTTGTGTACCAATGGTCAGAGTGACAACCGTGCCATTGGCAAGCCCCGTTGCGTTCCCGCTAATGATGGCGGTATCGCCCGCTTCCGCCCGACTCACGATGTTGTCGTTGTACATCGCATTCAGCGTCAGGGTGGGTGCGGCGGCAGGATCGGTGTGGACGTCAACACTGATGATTCTCTCACTGCGGTTGCCCTGGGCATCGGTGGAATGGAAGACCAGATCGACCGGCCCTTGCTCCAGCGCTTGCAGCTCTGCAGCCGGGATCGTCATGCTCCAGGTCCCGTTATTGCCTACGGACGTGACAATGGTTTTACCGTTAATGTCCAGAATGACCGTTTGACCTGAGAGCCCCGTCCCGGTAACCGTTCTGTCGAGGCTGGCTTCGGCAATGTTAATAATTTCATCGGCAAGGATCGTGCCTGCCACCGTCACCGTCAGCCCCGGCCCGGTCGTATCCACCGAGACATTGTGGGAAGCATTGGCAATATTCTGTGCGGCATCCTGCGCCGTTGCGGTTATCGCATAGGCTGGATTAACAAGGGTCGAATCAGAGAGCGCCTGCACATCGGCCTGCGGTACCGTCACTTTCCAGTTGCCATTACCATCAACGGTTGCCGTGTAGGTTTTGGCATTGAAGGTCAGGGTAATGACGGTACCGGCCGCCAGTCGGGTTGACGTACCGGTGATATCCAGCGCCGCGTTATGCTCCTGGGCGTTAATCACGTCATCCTGGGCGACAGTATTAATCGTCAGGGCCGGCTGTGACGCAGCGTGGGTGACAAAATTCACGCTCTGGCTGCTGGTTGCTACGTTCCCGGCAAAATCGGTCACGCTAACTGAAATGACCTGTGCCCCATCCGGTACGGCGGCGACTTCATTCTGCGGAATACTCACTGACCAGACGCCGTTCAGAACGGTAGCCGTGTAGTTTTGTCCGTTCAGCGTAATGGTCACGGTCTGGTTATTTTCAACACGGGTCGTGGTGCCGCTGATCGTCAGCGCGGTCAGGGATTCCTGCGCATTCACGTAGTTGTCACTGGAGACGGTGTTGACCGTTATCCGTGGCGCACTCGCCGGAGAAGCATCCAGTATGAAGCTGGTATTGATGGTATTGCTGTTGCCTGCCGCATCCGTAATTGAAGCCTGAACCGCGACCGGCCCATCCGGCACACCGGCGAGCGCCCCCGCAGGCAGGGTGATGCTCCAGGTGCCATTGGGTTGCAGAGTCGCATCATAGTTCTGACCATTAACCAGCACTTTGACCGTCTGCGCGTGCAGCGGATCGTATGTCCCGGTGCCGGAAATACTCAATGCCCCTGCCGCTTCTACCGTGTTAACGATGTTGTCGCTGGTGACGGCGTTCATACTCAGATTAGGCGTCTGAGTATCTACTGACAGTGGGGTCGTTACCGTATTCTGGTTGCCCGCCGCATCGGTCACGGTGACCGTTATGGTGTGATTACCCTGGGTAAGCGCGCCAAGCTGGGTGGACGTGACAGGTGCGCTCCAGTTACCGTTCGCATCAACCGTGGCGGTAATCGGTGTGCCGGAATCGAGAGTCACGGTGACCGTCTGCCCAGCGCCTTTGCTGCCGGTAACACCGCTTAATACGCCCCCCGCCGCCGCTTCAGCGGCGTTCACGATGCCATCCGTAAACGGCGTGTTGACTACCGGCTGCGGCAACTGGTGAGTAATGATAGTGAACGACCGCTCCGCGGAAACGGGCAGATTATCAACATCACGAGCCGAGACGGTCAGCGTCGCGGTACCATCCGCAATCGCCGCTGCGTCAGCCTGCGATATCGTCAACTGCCAGTTGCCGCTGCTGTTAATCTGGGTGGTGTACTGTTTGCCATTCAGGGTGACGGTGACGGTTGCCCCCTCTGCGAGACGTGCGGAGATGCCACTGATGGTCAGGCCATCCTGAATATCTGCTGCGCTGATCTTGTCATCAGACTCAACCGGACTGATAGCGATCGCGCTGGCGTTAGTGTTGACGCTAAAATTGACGCTCTGGGTTGGCGAAGCATTGCCCGCAGTGTCCGTCACCGTGACAGAAACCGGATAGTTGCCGTTCGTCAGCCCCGCCAGATCGCTTGCGCTTACCGGAACCGACCAGCTACCGTCAGCCGCCACCACCCCCGTTAATGTTTGGCCATTAATAGTGACGCTGACTTGCGCGCCCGGGTCGGCCGGAACGGTTCTGCCGGTCAGGTTGAAGCCGCTGTTTAACTCGGCGATATCCAGTTGGTTGTCACGGGTCACAGGGTCCACGACCACGTTAGGGGCTGTGGTATCAAGCGTCAGGGCATGGGACACCGTGGTGGTATTGCCTGCATTATCCGTCGCCGTCACGGTGATGGCGCTGGCGCCATTTGGCAACGCTGCCAGAGCCGTTCCCGGTATCGTTGCCTGCCATACCCCCGCATTGAGCGTGGCAGGATAATCGGTGCCATTGACGCGAACAGTGACACTGCTTGCATCGGCTGAGGCGTTAACACTTATCGTCTGTCCTGCCTGTACATCGGCACCATTCAGTACGTCAGTCCCGTTAATGGGCTGCACGGTGACGGTCGGCGGCACCTTATCAACGGTAAAGCTTACGTTGCCTGAAGACGGGTTACCTGCCACATCCCTGACCTCAACGCTGAGGGTACCCGGACCGGTTGTCAGGGTGCTCAGCGCACCGGAGGGGAGAGTGACAGACCAGGTGCCGTCAGTATTCACCACCCCGATGTACTGTTGACCATTCAGCGTGGCAACCACCGTCTGCCCAGGCCCGGTAACACCGGTTGTTCCGGTTAGCGTCTGGTTCTGGGTCGATTCCACCAGATTGACGATGCCATCGCCGAAGGGTTGGTTAATCACTACCTGCGGCAGCGTGTTGATGATGACCGTAAAATCATGGCTGTCAGTGACGGTGCCGTTGACGGTAACGGATGAAGCAGTAATGGTGTTGATACCATCAGAAAGCTGACCGAGATCGGCGGCAGGGATTGTGGTTTGCCATGCGCCGCCAGCCCCGACCGTGGCGGTATAGGTTTCGCTGCCGAGGGTGACCGTGATGGTTGCGCCTTCCGGCAACCCGGCACTGTTTCCGCGTACCACCAGATCGTTGCCGGATTCCGCCAGATTCAGGTAATCATCGGTGGCGACAATGCTGATCGCCACCGAATCGGTCGAGGTATCAATGTTAAAATTTTTCGTTTCGGTCTGCGTTTGCCCGTAAGCATCGGTGACGCTGACGGTATAAGAGGTTGTCCCCTGAGTCAGTTGTTGCAAGTCGATGGCCGGCAGGATGACCTTCCAGTTACCCGCCGCATCGACGACGCCGCTGTAGCTTTTGCCACCCAGGTTAACCGTAACGATGCTGCCCACTTCCGCGTTAGTGGTACCGCCAAGCGTTTGATCAACTTTGATCTCTGCCGCATTGAGGATGTTGTCCGAGGTTAAATTCAGCACATCCAGGGTCACTGCACTGGTTTTCACATCGAACGAATGGGAGACCGTTGTGGTATTGCCTGCCGCGTCCGTAAGAGACGCCGTATAGGTGTGATTCCCCCCGCCCAGCGCAACGAGGTCAGCAGAGGGAATGGTCACCTGCCAGTTACCGTCGTTGCCCACCACCCCGGTGTAGGTTTTACCATTAAGGGAGATAGTGACGATTTGCCCCTGCTCACTGACCGCACTGATGCCGCTGATGACCTGATCCTGGCTCAGTTCGCTGGGGTTCAGTTTGTCATCGCCGGTTAATGGCAGTACGGAAAGTGCCGGAGCAAGGGTATCGACCTGTGCTGAATCGCTAAGTGATGCGCTATTTCCCGCCGCGTCGCTGGCGCTCACTACGACAGGCAGGATACCGTCCGGGAACGTTTGCAGATCGGTGACCGGTACCGTGATTTTCCAGTTTCCGTCAGCATCCACCGTGGCCTGATAGGTTTTATTTCCCACCTGCACCGTGACTTTCTGCCCGCCGCCAGAGACGCCTGTATTACCGCTCAGTACCTGATCGACTGATTTTTCAGCGCTGTTCAGGTAGCCATCTCCAAAAGGCTCATTGATGGTCGGCTGTGGCAGATGGTTAATCTGGACATTGAGCGTGTGATTATCTTCAGCGGTTTGGGTTCCATCAGTGACCACAGCCGTGATGACGGTCGGGCCATCTTTCAGCAACAGTAAGTCAGCAGAAGGAATGGTGACGCTCCAGTAACCCGCATCATCAATGTTGGTGACCTGATATTCTTTGCCGTTAACGGTCACCGTAATGATCGCTCCGGCCCCCAGCACCGTGGTCACCCCACGTATTTCCAGTGGTTGTTCAGCTTCAGCCGCACTGAGGTAATCGTCGGTAGACAAGATAGCGATCGCTATACCCGCCTGGCTGGTATTCACCTCGACGTCAGCCGTTTTGGTCACCGTATTGCCGTCAATGTCATTGACACTGACGGTCAGGATATTGCTCCCTTGCCCCAGTGCCGCAAGATCGCCGGCCGGGATAATGGTTTTCCAGGACCCATCACCTGCCACTTCGGCGTAATAGGTTTTGCCATTGAGCGTGATGGTCACGATTTGCCCGGCAGGAATATTCACCGTGTGGCCGGAGACAGTTTGATTCAACAGCACTTCCGCAGCGTTAAGAACGTTATCGCTGGTGACCGGATCGATGGTTACCTCAGGAGTGGAGAAATTGGTGGTGACTGACTGTGTTTCCTGGGTCACGTTGCCAGCCAGATCCACCACGCGATAGGTGATTAAATAGCTTTCACCATCCTGAAGTAGCGCCATGTCTGCCTGCGGAATGGTCAGTTGCCATTGCCCGTTCGCGTCTACCGTGGTGGTGTAACTTTTGCCATTTAACGTGACCGTCACCTGGCTGCCTTCATCCGCAGTACTGGAATAGCCGCGGACCAGCTTATCGCCATCAATCAGCGCCTGATCGATAATGTTGCCCGACGCAAACTGCGTGAGCGTGAGCGCGGGGGGGATCGAATCGATAGAGAACTCCGTCGTTTCCGTCACCGTTCTGCCATCGAGCGTGGTAAGTGTAACGTCGACGGTATGAGCGCCCTGCTCAAGTTGGCCCAGCACCGACGGCGGCAGGAAGACCACCCAACTGCCATCGCTCTCAACCACCGTTGTCCAGGTATTGTTGCCAATACGTACCACTACCTGACTACCCGCATTGACAGCATCGGTGGAACCTGACAGCGCTTGCGACACCAGAATATCGTTCGCGTTGAGCATATTATCCGTGCCGATGACAGCCAGCCTCAGCAGCGGAAGCCCGGGTTCAGGATCGGTGCCGCCATTACCGGGATCTGTGCCGCCATTGCCAGGGTCGGTACCGCCATTGCCGGGGTCTGTGCCACCGTTACCGGGGTCCGTTCCGCCATTGCCAGGGTCCGTACCGCCATTACCGGGGTCTGTGCCACCATTGCCAGGGTCCGTACCGCCATTGCCTGGGTTTTCAGGGTTGGTGCCGCCGTTGTTGCTGTCGCTGCCCCCGCCACCACCACCGCCGCCGGATGCTGCAGCAATACCGACAATACCGCCCACAGCAGCAATACCACCCAACACCGCAAGGGCCGAAATGCCGCTCGTCCCAACCAGGGAGTCCAACGCGACATCCGCATAGGTGGGGACAATTGCCTCTGCCGCTGCCGGACCCGCGTCAGTCGCATACGGGAATACCGCGTGATGTGTACCGAGATTGTCTTCAAAAACTAACTGGCTATGCAGGCCATCGCTATCAAGCAAGAAGAAACTTTGATAACGCACAATAGAACCGTCCTTCATATGGACAATCAGGTCATTACCCTGACGCTCATAAAAATTAACCGTTTCTGGAGAAGCATTAATACGCACGATACTGGTTTCAGTGAGGTTAACGACGCGATCGCCACCTTGCGCATATTGAGCAACAACATCACCTGTTTTTTGGTTAATTACTTGCGTGGTTCCTGTAACGATGCTTTGCGTAGCCATATAATTCACCTCGAGTACCAGAGCAATAATTTGTGGCATCGCCAGCAAATATCAGAGCGTAGGGGTACCCGCACCGAGTTTTGGCTGGTGATATAAATAAGTTTTGCTATATGATTTTTGAGATTTATTTAAGTAATTGATTTTATATAGAATTATTCCTTTTACCGCGTTTAGCTTGTTTAATGACGTGTTAAATAAAGATATAATCAAGGTTCACAATTTAGGCAAACTCCTATTTCACAATTTGTTGTAAATGTTCTGAATACAGAATATATTAACAATATATCCTCACAATAATTAAGCTGCGCTTAAATGATTTTGTGAATTATTAATCAAGATTTAAATAGTTAAATATATTGCCGAATTAAAGCAGCGGTACATGATATATCAGCACGCATTAAATGTTGCACTCATATAAAAATCGAATTTTGTTAGGTGTAAATAAAATACAGCCAGCTTCTCTATACCGCCGTGGCGGGGTGCTCATACTTTAAGCAGTGGAAAATAATAAGAAAGTTCTCCCCATATGGACTGGCATGCCGCGGTAAAAAGCTGTTATACTGTCTAACACACTTAGGGGCTGATTCTGGATTCGACGGGATTTGCGAAACCCAAGGTGCATGCCGAGGGGCGGTTTGCCTCGTAAAAAGCCGCAAAAAAATAGTCGCAAACGACGAAAACTACGCTTTAGCAGCTTAATAACCTGCTAAGAGCCCTCTCTCCCTAGCCTCCGCTCTTAGGACGGGGATCAAGAGAGGTCAAACCCAAAAGAGATCGCGTGGATGTCCTGCCTGGGGCTGAAGCGTTAAAACTAATCAGGCTAGTCGGGTAGTGGCGTGTCTGTTCGCAGGTGCCCGGCGAATGTAAAGACAGACTAAGCATGTAGTACCAAGGATGTAGGAATTTCGGACGCGGGTTCAACTCCCGCCAGCTCCACCAAAATTCTTGGTTGATGGTCACCAGAGCCAGTCAACGAAGTCCTGAAAGCCCGCACGGCGCAAGCCTGGCGGGCTTTTTTGTGTCTGCATTAAAAATTAAGCTACTGATAAATAAATGAATCCCCCTCAAACCCGTTCATGGAAAACCGCTTCAATGTTGTACCCATCGGGGTCCAGCACAAAGGCGGCGTAGTAGCCGGGGTGATAATGGGGGCGATAGCCTGGCGCACCGTTGTCCTTCGCGCCCGCCTGCAGGGCGGCATGCCAGAACGCATCGACGTCCTCTTTGCTGCGAGCGCGAAAGGCCAAATGTACCCGGGGAGTATAAGGCGTACCCTGAGTTAACCAGAAGCCACCGCCGGGGTCTGCCCCCTCTTCCAGCGTGGCGGGGCCAAAGCCTGCGGCCTTGCCCGCAAACTCAAGCCGGACGGCATAGCCAAGGCTTTTTAGTGCACTGCTGTAGAATGTCTTACTGCTTTCTAAATCTGAAACGTAAAAACCCGTGTGGTCGATCATGTTCCTTTCCTCAATAAGAAAGCGCACAGGTATCAAACCACACGGGCTTACCGTGCGTTATTGATTTAGCGTAAGCCTGGGAGAGTTACCCCGCTCGCGCCATCATCAGGACTTCTTCAAATCGATGCGCAGAATGCGCTCTTTCGCCCCTTCCACAAACACATCCGGGTCCCAGTCGCGATTGAAGCCCTCTTTAATGCCAACGTAGAGTGTGTCCATGTCTGGCGACAGCACCATTTGATTGGGGTAGACCGGCATATGGAATTCGCGCGTCACAGTATATTGAGTGGCATCCACCACGCTGATAGTGCCGCTGGTGAAGTTAGTGACATACAGCTCGTTATATTTCGGGTTGTACTTCACCGCATTGGTGCCTGCGCCAGTGTGAACATAGCCGAGTTGCTTACCCTCGCGCAGGTCGAAGATATAAAGCCCGTCATGAGTCCCGCTGCGATCCTCATGGTCGAAGACCACCACAAAGGCGCGATTGGAATCGGAATCCACCGCCAGGTTCTGCACGCTGGTAATGGCGGGTTTGGGATCTTTAAAGGTAATTGTGCGCAGCAGACGCTGTTTTTTCGCATCAATTTCATTGATGTAATCTTTGCCGCCGACATAAATCTTCTGCGTTTTTTCATCCAGCGTCAGGCCATAAGCGGTGCCGTTGTAGGCATCTTTCACTTCACCTTTTAGCGCCAGGGTACTGCCATCCAGCATCAGCAATTTATGCAGCGGCTGCATGCCCTCGGCGGTTTTCAGCATATTGCTGTAACTGACAAAAAGGGTGTTAGCCGCCTGGCTATAGACCATATGACGCAGGTGCTCGTAGCGAGAATCCGCCACGTTCGCCTCTTTAAAACTCAGTTTATCGCTGGTCTTCGTCAGCGTGCCGGTCGTGGTATCGAACATGCTGATGCGCAGCGAAGCCGACTGGGTGTGCCCGATATAGAGCTGATGCTGATCCTCATTCATCGCCAGAGAAAATGCCCGGTATGGCATATCGAGGCGGTTTTCAATGTTCAGCGAAGCGGGATTGAACGCGTACAAATAGCCTTTGTTGGCCTCACGATGCATACGATCGGTAGCGGCGGCAAAGACCTTGTTATTCCCCTTATCAAAGGCCATTTCATAGATGCCTTCGTCGGCGTTCTGAAGGTATTGGGTTTTCAGCGCAAAACGTGAAAGCTCGCGCTGCGGCGGGTCGATAGCCAGCGCCAGGGTCGGTATCAGTGCCGCAATAAGTAAGCATCCCAGCTGTCTGGTGAAAGTGAAGCGATCCATTTGTCTTTCCCTTTATGAAAGTCCAGAAGAAGAACGAGCACCGGCGCGCTCATCCCCGAATAGCAAAAAATCAGAACTGAATTTCCCCACCGAAGATATAGGTGCGTCCTCGTGCGGTGGTGTTGATCGACGCGCCCTCTTTGGCGTAATCCAGACTTTGGTTCATGCGGTTGAGCGCTTCGGAGTAGTCGCGGTTGGTGACGTTCTGCACGCTAAAGCGCAGCAGCACGTTGTCGGTCATCTGGTACGTGCTGTAGAGATCGATGACGGTCGGGATGTCCGGCATGCTCTCTTTCGGCACCGCGTTGGTATCGGTGTCGATACCCTCGGTGCTCAGACGTTTGGATTTACCGGTGAATTTCACCAGGCTCCCGATGGTCAGTTTTTCATCAAATAACCGGCCGCCGACGTCAAGCGTCGCATAGCTATCCGGCAGATCGCTCAGGTCGCTGTAGGCAAAGCTGTAGACGGTACTGGCGATGGAGGTGGGTTGATCGGTGTGCTGCTTACTCCATGAGACGTTCACATAGGCAAAGCCCACATCGTACCCGGCTTCGATCTCGTAACCTTTCGTCGTGACTGTCGACGGCGTATTGACATACACGTTGGCGTTAAACCCGCCAAAGGAGTCATCCAGATCTTTACACAATGAGCCGTTATAGCAGAGCATAAAGGACTCGCTGGTGATGTAATCCTTGATGCGCGACTGATACGCCAGCGCCTTCATGTGGAATTTATCCTCCCCGGCAAACAGCCCGTTTTTATTGACGTTAAAACCTGCTTCCCAGGTTTCCGCTTTTTCCGGTTTCAGGAACGGGTTCATCGAAGCCCCGCCTTCGTTCGCAAAGAACACTTCCTGCACGTTTGGCGCACGCGACGATTTGCTCCAGCTCACGAAAGGCTGCAGCCACGGCGTAACCTGCGCAGAGAAGGTAGCGGAAGGGTTAAAGGCGTTGTCATTAAGGTGCAGATTTGCTTCCCCTTGGGGGAAACATTTCTCATTGGCTGAACAGGCAGGTTTAAATCCTTCCACCTGGCTACGGGTGTAATTAAGGTTCAGCGCCAGCTCATAAATATCTTTATTCAGGGTCAACCCGGTATATAACGAGGAGATCTTCTGTTTACCTGATGGCGCAAAAGCATTGCGATCGGTCTCAGTATCCTGCACAAAACTACGGGAATAGCGGGTATCCATTAATTTGCCGCCGAACTGGAATGCCGCAAACAGCTCCTCTCCCATTTTGAAACGGCTGGTGTTACTCACATCCAGTGCGTTCGATTTATTGGTGGTCGACGACTTGTTGAAATTATATAAGGATGCGGGTTTGTAATCCTGATTACCACGACTGGTGCTGGCAAGCACATTAAATTCTACCAGCTCATTCAGCGGTGCGTAGTTATAGCGCAGGGAGTAATCGTCGCTGGTAATATCACGGCGGGTAAATGTATTGGTGTAGTTACGCCCGGAGAATTCAAATCGGTTATATTGATCCGCATTAAAATTTAGTTTGTACAGCTCGGAATGCGGCTCCTGACGTAGATATTTATTATCTTCACCGATGAAATCTTTACTGCTACGACCGCCGCCATTTTTATAGGTGGCGTAGGTGCGGGTGCCGCTGATCCCCACCAGTGCACCAAGCCCACCGCCGTTGTCAAAGGTGTCTGTCTTACCGGCAACGGCGATCATGCCGGTGCGCCCAAGGCCGTTGTTGCCCACCGAGAACCGCGAGAGCACGCCGGCCTGACGCCCTGGTTTGATGACGTCATCTACGCCGATGGTGCGCATATTGGCACTACCCGCCAGCGCATTCACCCCTTGCGAACCCGCGCTACTGCCGCGCGTGACATCCACTTCCGCCAGGAAATTGGGATCAAGCGGCACCCCTGCTGCGGTATTGGCGCCACCGTGATAGTTGGCCGGAGCCATGCCAAAGAAGGTCTGCGTCACCCCATCGACCATTGTGTTCACCCGGCCCAGCCCGTTCATCCCACGGATATTCACGCTCACCGTTCCCTGCAGCGGATCAATTTGCGTATAAGTCCCCGCCATGCTGCGCAGCGAGGCGTCGAGGCTTTGCAGATTTTTATTCAGCGTGCGTGAACTGTACGCGCCCGGCCGGGTGTAGGTTTCTTCCGCTGATCCTGCCTGATATTTACCCTCGAGCGGATTATCAGTAATGGTCAAAGGTGAAAAGACCGATTCCCCCTCCCCTTCGGCTGCAAAAGCATGACCGTGAACAATGAGCAGTCCGGTAAGGAGCCCTTTGACCACTTGTGATTTTTCCATAATCAATTCCTGTTTTTTATTTTAAGCACAAATGAGCCCCTGCCCGTCGCGTGTAGGTATAACGCGACAGCACAATGCCCATAATAAAAACCTGAGAATACCGCGGCCACTTTGTGTATTAACGTGGCCAGCTTTTTATTCAAAGGTGAATAAATTAAATGACGCTCTTAAAACCAAAATTGTTTTGGCCTACCGCATAATATGACCCGCGTGTCATAGCGGTTAATTTATTATATTTTTGACAGTTCAAACTCCACCGGCATAGTGACTTTATGCATACCGTTTCTGAGAATCATTTTTGGCGGCGGCGGTAACGGACGCGCACTTTGCACTGCGGTAATCGCTGCTTTGTCGAGCGAAAGCGTGCCGGACGGCGTAACCAGTTGCGTACTGAGAATATCGCCGTGCTCGTTGACGTTAAATGCAATAACGGCGGTACCGGTGCGGTTACGCCGTTTTGCGTCCTGCGGATAATTACGCATTTTATTGATCTTCCCTTTTACCAGCGATTCCCAGTTTACTTTGCTGTTGCTGATAAGCGCGGAATCCGTATCCAGCGGCGCGGCATTACGCTGCGTTTGCACTGTCTGAACAGGGGGAGCGGCGAGGCTGGTGGTACTGGCATTACCCTGCTCTTCTTGCTGTGCGCGCCGGGACTTTTTCTTTATCTCAGTTTTCTTTTTGGGTTTGTGTTGCTGTTGCGCGGCGGCGATTTTAACTTCCGCCTCATCCTGCACCCGCAGCGTTGGCAAGTCTTTATCGTGGGCGGTCTCCTCTTCCGTCATCGCCTCGACACGACGCTGCTGGGTAATACCCGGCTGCAGTTCAGGCCTGATAAAGGAAACTTCAAATTCTGGCGAAAACTCAACCATAACGGCAGCGGGTGTCGCTTCCGACGCCTGTTGGGCAAAGTGGAGAATAAAAGGCAGCACCAGCGCCCCATGGAAGAGCACGCTCAAAACCGTGCCGCCCATCCAGCCGCGGTGTGGTGACGTTAATGGCGCCGTCAGCGAGGTCATCGTTTTACCGCCGGAACCGACCAGACGTAGTCAGCCTGGTTTGCCGTAAGCGACGTGCCGTCGGTGGTAAGAATGAGGACCATCGGTTTTCCGGCCTGCAAATCAGCCAGATGCAGTGGAACGCCAATGTCTTTTGACGCATGATAACCACCGGCAATCAGCAGCGCCGGGCGCGGCGCACGACGAAGCTGTTCCGCCATAAAGCGGTCACGATGCTGCTGAACAGACATCATCGCCGTCAGCTGCTCGCTCTCAATCTGGCCGCCGTGCATCAAGAAGATAATGGCCGACAACGCTTCATGTACCTGCGGGCGTGACGCATGCTCACCGCGCGGGAACGTGGGATTTTGATAGAGCGCCTTGACCTGCTGGCGGCTGAGATTCGCCGCCAGTAACGGATAGCGCCCTTCAATGGCGGTCATGACCACACCGCGGTACATTTCCCAGGGCCAGCCGCTGTTCCAATGCAGGGTTTCAGCCGCGCGGGAGGCGCTGACCGGGGTGCCGGAGAGGCTGGCCTGCTTCACCCGATTAACCCCATCTTGCTGACTGACATCAATCATCTCCATCAGGACACTGCCCTGCGGGCGTCGCTTCGCCAGATTCTCAAGCAGCCATTGTTCGATATGGTGATGCTGCAGATTGGTGTGCTCTTCCCCCACAATCACCATCGGCGCGTCGCCGAGGCGGGTAATCAGCTGTGAAGCCGTTAACGTTGTGCCTGTCGCCGCATCCGTTATAGAGCCGTACTCTGCAACATCAGGTGTGTCGATAGTCGAATTTTTCGTAGCCGGGCTTTGACAGGCGGTCAGTACAAAGGCGCAGCTCAGGACCAGAGACGTGATGAACCTTTCCGTATAAAACATAAATATCCGTCATTATTTTTTTAGTAGCAGTCTTTGTTGCTGCTGAAAATTAACGCAGGATTATATGTATTAATAATAATGATTATCAAGATCATTCGCATTACCAATTGAGCGTTTACACCTATGCCGTTGCAAATTTGCCTTAAGGTAAAGAAAGGGAGAGAAGTACACGCGTGGGATGAAAGAAAAAGCCCGCATGACGAGAAGTCCTGCGGGCCCGGTTCAGCACGTCAGCCAGAGCAGATTATTTAACAGCAACCAGCGCGGCAATATCGTTGGGGGTGGTTCGGCAGCATCCACCAATCAGTTTTGCACCGGCATCAAGCCACTGCGGTAAATACCCTGCCAGCGTGTCACAGGCTTCACCATGATGATGCCAGGTTTTGCTCACCGCATCATAGTGTTCACCTGAATTCGGGTATACCACCAGCGGCAACGCGGTCAGCCGTTGCAAAGATTGCAGCGCGGCGGTGGTGTTTTCCAGGGCAATGCAGTTAACGCCCAGCGCCACCACTTGCGGGTAATCCGCCAGCAAGGCCGTCACATCGCGCAACGGCGTGCCGTCGCTCAGGTGTGCGCTGTCTCGCAGGGTAAATGAGAACCAGGCGCGGGCGCGAGGATAGGCTTTCAGTAAGGTTGCCAGCGCTTTGATTTCGGCAAATACAGGCAGGGTTTCGCAGGCCAGTAAATCTGCGCCGGCGTCGAGCAGCGCCTCAATGCGCGGGCGATGAAACACCATAAACTCATCCTCACTGCGCACATAATCCCCACGATATTCAGAGCCATCCGCCAGGTAAGCACCATAAGGCCCCACAGACCCTGCCACCAGCAGCGTGCCTGCCGCCGGGTTTTCAGCCAGATACGCTTCCCGCGCCTTTCGGGCCAGCTCTACGCTTTTCCCTATCAGCGCGAGCGACTGCGCCTCATCAAGCCCACGAGCGGCAAAACCGGCGGGGGTTGCCTGGTAGCTGGCCGTGATCGCCACCTGTGCGCCGGCGCGAAAATAGTCGAGATGCACTTCGCGGATAAGCGCCGGGTTTTCCATCAATACTTTGGCTGACCACAGACTGTCAGCGAGATTGCATCCGCGCGCTTCCAGCTCCGTCGCCATCGCCCCGTCCAGCACCACAAATGGCTGCGTTTCGAGGATGTGGCTCAGCGGATTATTCTGCGACATGTTCAGGCTCCTGCGTTTTCACTTTACGGGTTAAGTAGAAGGCACCATAACACAGTGCGACAAACGGCAGCCCGCACCATAGGGCAATTCTCTGGCTCGGATCAAAAGCCAGCCCGACGCAGGCGACCAGACAGAGCACAAAACCCAGCACCGGTACCAGCGGATACCAGGGGGCGCGGTAGTGTAAATCGCTGAGCGGTTTCCCTGCCTGCAGATGGCGACGACGGAAAACAAAATGCGAGGCGCAGATGCTTATCCACACCGCTACCACCGCAAAGCCGGAAATCGCCGACAGGGCGACAAATACCGTGTCCGGCGCCACCACGCTTGAGAAGAGAGCCAGCACGCCGCCGAGCATCGAGACCGACAGCGCCGTTAATGGCACCCCATTTTTGGTGACACGGGCAAAGCAGCGCGGCAGCGTGTTTTCATTCGACAGTGACCACAGCATGCGCCCGGATGCATACAAGCCGGAATTCGCCGCCGAGAGGATGGCCGTCAGAATCACGAAGTTAAAAATATCGGCGGCATACGGAATACCGACTTTTTCAAACACCAGCACAAACGGGCTTTTCTCCACCCCGGCCTGCTGCATGGGGATCAGGGCGGCCAGCACAAAAACGGTGCCGATGAAGAAGATGATCAACCGCGCAATGGTGGTACGAATGGCGACCGGAATCACCTTATGCGGCTGTTCGGTTTCCCCTGCGGCTATGCCAATCAGCTCGGTACCCGAAAAGGCAAAATTCACCGCGACCATGGTCATCAGAATCGGCAGCCCCCCATGCGGGAACCAGCCTTCCGCAGTGATGTTGGTCAGGCCCGGCGCGGGAGACCCATCCTGCATCGGAATGAAGCCAAAAATGGCGGCACCGCCGAGGATGATAAAGGCGATGATCGTGATGACTTTCACCAGCGAGAACCAGAACTCACCCTCTGCAAAAAAGCGGGTCGAGATAACGTTAAGGGCGAAAATGACGGCGCAAAACACCACGCACCATATCCAGACAGGAACCTCAGGGAACCAGTACTGCATACAGAATCCGGCAGCGGTAAAGCTGGAGCCGAGCGCAACGGTCCACGTCAGCCAGTAAAGCCATGCCACGGTATACCCTGTTGCGGGCCCCAGATAGCGGGTGGCATAGACGTGAAATGCGCCGGTCTCGGGCATTGCCACTGAGAGTTCGCCGAGGCACTGCATCACCAGCCAGACCACTACCGCGCCAATCAAATACGCCAGCAGGGTACCCGCTGCTCCAGTGGTTGATATGATATAGCCCGTGTTAAAAAAGAGACCTGTCCCGATCACACCACCGAGCGAGAGCATAATCAGGTGGCGTGTTTTCATGGTGCGCTGAAGCTGGCCGGATTGTTGTTGTGTTTGCATATTACCTTCTAAACGTATGGACATCTAAACATCCAAAGAAGGTGTGTTATACCGTGATTATTAACAAATTGCCAGTCAGCTGCGGGGTGGCATGGGGAATGACAGGCATAAAAAAAGCCACCGGCAGGGCCAGCGGCTTCTCTATTTCGTCCCAAATAAATCTGGCGTTGTGCCAGTTTATTCAGAAATTACCGACAATATTCAGCCAGTTTAAGCGCGGGACGAATCATTGGGGCGTGAAAATTCACATTTTCGATCATGTTGCTTTTGCAAAAAATACATTTTGCGCCATGGGGATTGCGCTCGTTCACATCATAAGGTGAACTGCGGAATTGCGAACCATGGCAGGTAGGGCAACGAAGATGTAGACTCATACTCAATCCTCCTTAACGTACTACCACATTCACAGCTGACGGGCCTTTCGGACCATTTTCAACTGAGAATTCCACTTCCTGATTTTCGTTTAACGTACGGAAATCGTCACTTTGAATCGCGGAAAAATGTACAAAGACATCTTTACCGCCATCTTTTGGGGAAATAAACCCAAACCCTTTCTCAGGGTTGAACCATTTAACTATACCAGTCATTTTAGAAGTCATACTTTTTTTACCTAATAATTCATTTGAGCCCTTGGGCCATACAGGGTCCGAATACAGATTAATCAGAGCTTACAATCGGGACTCAAAAGAAAAGGGTAACGTGACACTTCAAAATGAGGGGATGTACTGAGATGCTTTAGATAGGTCTGCGTATCAAACCGACAGCCATTAAGACACGCCACAAAAAAGAAAGCAAGCACTATCTCACGCATTCTGTTTTTTTTAATTTGCTGTCCTGCCTGCGCGATAGCTACCAAATTTCAGGAGTGAGAAATCGCCCCTTTAGGATTATTCCCCATATTCACCCCTGGCAAAAAAACCAACAATTTTAACCGATTACATAATGAAGAAATATTACGTAACTTTATCGCCAAAATATCAGGCAAAACTGACATAAATATGTGAAAAAGGATGACGGAAAATGACTAAAATCTCTCTGGCGGTATTACTCGCAGCCGGGCTGGCAAGCGGCGCGGTAATGGCAGATGAACACACTGTTTCTGTTGGCTATGCACAAAGCAAGGTACAGGATTTTAAAAATATCCGTGGTGTCAATCTTCAATACCGTTATGAGTTTGATTCGCCAGTAAGTTTCCTCGGTTCCTTCACCTATATGAAAGGCGATGAAGATCAGAACTATTACGTTGCCAATGACTCCATTAAAAACCACGTTGAAGCGAAATACTATTCTCTGATGGCGGGTCCAGCGTATCGCTTTAACGAATACGTGTCACTTTATGCGTTGGGCGGTGTTGCACGCACCAAAGCAGAAGGCCACTCCACCTGGAATAACTACGGCGACGGGTATGTCGCACGCAGCAGCATTTCTGAAAAATCCACCTCATTTGCCTATGGCGCGGGTGTCATCATCAACCCGACGGAAAACTTCTCCATTAACGCTGGCTATGAAGGGACTACCGCCGATCTTAACGGAGATGTCTCCATTAATGGCTTTAACGTCGGCGTGGGTTATCGCTTCTGATAAACCCGCTGTGTACCAGGCTATTACAGCCTGGTACACAGGTTGATTACGCCAGCAAATCAGCCTGAGCGGCAAAAATCTCATCAAATATTGCCACCGCCTGTTCGAGTTTATTCAGCGCCTCACGCAGCGGCGCAAAAACCTCATGATCATGCGGAAAGGCGCCGTTTTCCTGCCAACAGGCCGCAATCAGGGTCGGGTCCAGCGCCAGAGGCAAAAAGAAGGTGCCTTGTGTAATATCTCTGAAACCGAGCTGGTCAAGTTTTTCCACGCGTTCAGCGGTCAGATGCTGCGACAGATAAAGATTACGCTTTTTTACTCCGCCAAAGTATTTATCGCTAAGAATAAACTTAAAGCCAAATTCCCCCTCTTCCGTGCCGCAACCTAATAATAAAGCGAGTTGGTAATCATAGCCTTCTCGGGCCGTTGAGTGGCACTCAAACCAATACTTATACGTCCTTGGTTCCACCAGCCAGCTTTTTGGGGCGAGCCAGCACGCTTCTTTATTTTCATAATCAGCATCTTCATCCCAATCTAATGAATTGGCCAGCCGACTGACGCAAAGATCAAACCCCTTCCAGAAAGCAGGCTCTATTTGTTGCTCAAAAACGACGGTTGCCTGATTGAAAAGCGCAAACTGCGTCAGTAATAGCGTACCTGCCTGACGTTCTTCTTCATTTAAAAAAGCCATGATTCTTCCTTAATTAAAATTGACGCATACGTTCGAGAAAACACAATACGGACCAGGCCGCCATCTGTCGTGAAGGTGAAGTATCCGCGCACGTTTGCAAATTTCGCAGGATGTCATCAAGTGCTGAACCTATGACACCCGCCAACTGACGCCAGGAAATACAAGGTACATCGTGACGAGTAAACACATCACCCCGTGTCAACGGGTCACGGCCCTGGGGGGTTAAAAACACCACTGCTTTCTCGCGTCCTGCTGCACGGACTTTCGCTTCCTCGCAGTAGCGCGCAAGTTGATTCTCCTGCTCGGCGGCATCAATTTTCACTTCAATCAGCAAAAAGAACTTCTGCGCATCGATGGCAATATCCACACGGTTGGTCTCATCACCCGTTGGATGGGTCTCCACCTCTACCCGACAATATTTTCCCACCGACAGGGGAAAAGGGAGATCACGCCAGCGACTTATGTAGTGCAACAAGGCAACCAGTGGGCGACTACCGAACCCGTGACTTCCTGCTGGATCGAGCAACCAGGCAAGAACGGCTGAGTTACGCACTTCATTCCGCCGCAGGCCGGCAATCTCCCACGGATCGAAATAGAGTGAAGGGTGTGCAACTGCCGTCAACGGTTGCGACATCCCCTCCAGGAAAGAGAGCAACGACTCGGTTTGCAGATCGATACGGGCTACGGGGTATTTAATCTCCCGAATACCCAGCGTTGACCACTGGTTAAAAAAACCCTCCAGTGCCAGCAGAGACATATCCTGTTGTTTCATAATACGTTCCGGCAAAATATTTATCAGCGACCATTCATACGCGTCGGCAACTATTTTGTAAAACACAATTCCCTCTTCCTCTGGGTCAATTGAGTGATATATTTTCACGCCATAAACCCAAGGAGACGTTATGTCGGAATTTGATTCAATCGCGCAAGAATTGCTGGTGCAGGCCGAAGCAGAAGACAAGCGGCAACGGGAACAGGACAAGGAGTTGCTGGACCGGGTTCTTGAAATTTACGGACAAAAATACGTCGCCGAAAAGTTGCGCCTGCTGGGTCAGAACGACTGGAGTCGGGAAAGGCTAAATCGTCGGGTGAATGGCAAAAGCGCCGCGTCACCGTTAACCAGCGCCGAAGTGGCGCTGCTGCACAAAATGCTCCCCTCCCCTCCGGCACACCATCCGCATTATCAGTTCCGCTTTATCGATCTCTTTGCTGGCATCGGTGGCATTCGGCATGGCTTTGAGGCCATTGGCGGCCAGTGCGTATTCACCAGCGAGTGGAATAAAAATGCGGTCCGTACCTACAAAGCCAACTGGTATAACGACGAAAGCCATCATCGTTTTAATCAGGATATTCGCGAAGTCACCCTGAGCGGCAACCCCCAGATCGCTGATGCTGAGGCCTATGCGCATATTGATGAACAGATCCCGGATCATGATGTCCTGCTGGCGGGCTTTCCCTGTCAGCCATTCAGTCTGGCAGGGGTGAGCAAAAAGAATGCGCTTGGCCGCGCGCATGGGTTTGAATGTGAAGCGCAGGGCACACTGTTCTTCGACGTCGCCCGCATCATTAAAGCCAAACGCCCCGCCATTTTTGTCCTCGAAAACGTGAAGAACCTGAAAAGTCACGATCAGGGCAAAACCTTTACGGTTATCATGAACACTCTGGATGAGCTGGGTTATGACGTCGCGGATGCGGATGCCACGGGCAAAAACGATCCAAAAATCGTCGACGGTAAACACTTCCTGCCTCAGCATCGTGAGCGTATTGTGCTGGTGGGTTTTCGCCGCGATCTCAATCTGCGCCAGAACTTTTCTCTGCGCGATATCAGCCGTCATTTCCCGCAGCAGCGTCCGGCCCTGGGGGATTTGCTCGAACCGAGCGTGGATGAAAAATACATCCTGTCGCCCAAGCTATGGGATTACCTTTACCACTATGCCAAAAAGCATGCAGCGAAAGGCAACGGCTTTGGCTTTGGTCTGGTGGATCCAACCCGCGCTGACAGCGTGGCGCGTACCCTCTCTGCCCGCTATCACAAAGATGGCTCGGAGATTCTGGTCGATCGCGGGTGGGATAAAGCCCTCGGCGAAGCGGATTTTGCCAACGAGGCCAATCAACGTCAGCGTCCACGCAGGCTGACGCCACGGGAGTGCGCGCGTCTGATGGGCTTTGAGAAGGTCGGCGAAAAGCCGTTCCGTATTCCGGTTTCGGATACTCAGGCCTATCGCCAGTTTGGTAACTCGGTTGTGGTACCGGTGTTTGCCGCCGTCGCGAAGTTACTTGAACCCTATATCGCCAGGGCGGTGGACCTCACTCGGGCAAAACCCAGTCGTTAATATGCTCCAGTAAATGTGCCCGGTAACGGGCAATTTTGGGCAGCGGCCTGGGATGCGGACGCGAGAGCAAATAAATGGGGCGTGGGTGTGGCGTAAAGGCAGTGAGCACGCTGACCAGTTTGCCGCTGGTCAGCGCATCCTGAACCAGTATCTCCGGCTGCAATAGCAGCCCCGCCCCTTCAAGCGCGGCCATACGCAGCCCCAACCCATCGTTACAGCGTAGAACCGGATCGTGCCGCCAGGTCGCGTCGCCATTCATATCCGGTAATTTCCATTCATTTTGGCGGTTCCACACCATGTGCGACAGACAGCGGTGATGCTGTAAATCGCGCGGGCTTTCAGGCACACCAAAACGGGCCAGATAGTCGGGTGAAGCGCAGATGACCATCCGGTAGAGACAGAGCGGTTTAGCCACCAGTGAATCGTCGTAAGCCCCGCCGATACGAATCGCCACATCAAACCCTTCTTCGACCAGATCGACCCGTCGGTTACTCAAATCCAGTTCGACGTTGACATGAGGGTGGGCGTTCAAAAATGCCGCCGTCAGCGGGGCGATGACACAGGAACCAAACGTCGTTGATGCGCTGACCCGCAGCGTTCCGGCGGGGGTATCACGCAGTCGCTCGATCGCCGTATCCGCCAGATGGACCTGCTCCAGCACACGGCGCGCCTCTTCATAATAGACACGCCCGGCATCGGTCAGGCTCTGCCGCCGGGTATTGCGCTCCACCAGCCGCGCGCCCAGCTGAGTCTCCAGCGCGCTGATGTATTTTCCCACCATCACCGCCGACATCTCCAGCCCGTTTGCCGCCTGAGTGAAACTGCCTTCCTCGGCAACGGCAATAAACACTTGCATACTGCGCAGCTTATCCATATTCCTAACCCACACTTAGCAATCAACTAACACTCGACTCATTTATCTTATCAATCATTAGCGAAAGAATGGCTGCTCTGCAAATAACAGGAGCACAACATGAAAATTCTGCTGATAGGGGCAAGCGGCACCGTTGGCCGTGCAGTGGTGGATGAACTCAACCAGGAGGGCCACCATGAGATTATTCGCGCCGGGCGAACGAGCGGCGATGTGCAGGTCGATCTGACCTCGGAGGAGAGCGTAACGGCGCTCTTTGCAAAAACCGGCAATGTTGATGCTATTGTCGCCACGACCGGCAACCTCTTTTTTGGGCCGCTCACGGAGATGACGACGCAGAACTTCTCCGTCGGCTTGCAAGATAAGCTGCTGGGTCAGGTACGACTGGCGCTGATCGGCCAGCATGCGCTGAATGCGGGTGGGTCAATTACGCTGACCAGCGGCATCGTCGGCCAGGAACCCATTGCCCAGGGGGTCAATGCCACGACGGTCAATGCCGCGCTGGAAGGGTTTGTGAAAGCGGCAGCCTGCGAGCTGGCCAAGGGGCAACGCATCAATATTGTCAGCCCAACGCTGCTTGCCGAATCAAAAGCAGCCTATGGCCCTTTCTTTCCTGGCTTTGAAAGTGTGCCAGCAGCAAGGGTTGCGCTGGCCTATCGCCGCAGTATTGAAGGCGTGCAGACAGGCCGGGTTTATACGGTGGGCTATTGATGCGATCGGGCTTCAGGTAAGCGGGTCAGGTCATGCGTCTGTTTGTAGACTATCGACAAACGTTTGCCACTGCGCCTTCAGCGCGCCCATATGACTCGTTTCAATATCAATGACATACGGCAAGCTGCGGTTTTCCTTTACCCAATTGCTCATTGAGGAAAACCACGCCTCACTGTCTCCGCTTGTGGCGGTGAGGCTGAGCATTTCCTTGCGGGCCACCTGCGAAGAGTGAGTGCCTTCGGCCAGTTGGGCGATGGCATCCTGATGATGACGGGCCTGCTCACGGTCGCCAAGGCTTTGCGCCAGCTTAGTGGCCTGCGAGAGAACCACTTTGGTTAGCTGATCGGCCTGGGCCGACTTGTCGCTAATAAACTGCGTAACAAAGGCGCTGGCCTCTTCCTGATAGTCTGACGAAATATAACGTTCGACCACTTTATTCAGTTTACCCTGCGTCAGGGCGAGATCCATGGCATTGGTGGTGTAATCACCGTTATCAGAGGGAGAAGTGAGCGCTTTATGCAGGGCGTCAGCCATATCATCTGCCGCCACGTTGGCATGCTGGAAAAAATCCAGGAAGCGAATGGCATCATTTGCCGTGGCCGGATCGCCATAGAAATCGCTGGCAAGACTGGGGCCGGAAGGGGTACGTGCCATCGATTCATTGCGCATGGCAAGGACCGCTTTTTCAGTGGCCTCACGCTCTTCTTTCGTCGGCGGCGGCGGCAAGTTTTCCTTTGCCTGTTCCATCGCCTCTTGCGATATATTGACCGCAACCGAATCCGTCTGCGCGACCTCTTTGCCCGTCAACGCGCGTACTGTCTCCTGGCGCGTCGCAGGCATCACGCTGATGCTGGCCGCTGAACTCACATCCTTAACGCTCATCTCTTCTCCTTAGATTGATTGCCAAACCTCTTTTTTATCGTCTCCTGAACGAAGAACTTTACGAGTTTGCATAAATAAGGGGAGGAAATGAGACGGCGGTAAACAAGACGTAGCAGGCAGGATCAGGCGGCATACGCCGCCAGTTAAAGATTAGTCGCGCGATTGTACCCAGAAAGCATGAATCAGACCTGGCACGTAGCCGCACAGGGTAAGAATGATATTCAGAAGGAAGGCAAAACCGACACCTTTACCCAGGAGTACGCCCAAAGGGGGAAGCAAAATAGTGAATACAATACGCCAGAAACCCATAATATCTCCAATGCAAGTCAATGCAGCCAATTGTTAAAAAAGAACTTTAATTTTAAAGCATAGTCACTCTACTTCGCGCCGCCAGGCCAGCGCCTCGCTTTTTACCCTCTTTTACGCAAACCGACGTTTCATCAATCGCTGCTATTGAGCGCGCTTACTGTACCTTGTCATCACTTCAGGCTATGGTTTGTAAACGAATAATCAGGAGGTCAAAATGTTTGCGATTGGTGATGTAGTGCAGCCCCGCGTGGGCGGGCCAAAATTGGTGGTGCTTGAAGTCCATGAAGATCAAATTGTGGCGGTTCCTGCCCACGATCAGGAGGCAGAAAAACTCACTCTGAAAGCCGCCGATGTTTCTCTGTATAAAGAAGACGGCGATTTCGGCGTCTGCTGATCCTTTGCGGTGAGGGCTTCCTCACCGCAAATTCAATTTCTATTCATTTTTTCTGCATAAAAACCGCGCAACACAATTAGTACAAAACTCTGCAAAAATCCTTTATTTAGCATAAAAAATCCTGCCAAACCTTTTCCGAACAACCTGCAAGCATTGTTTACTGATTTACGAAAACACGCGTAAAATTGTGCAGTGCATAACGCACCAATAAAACGTTAACTCATTGATAATTAATAACTTTCTCACCTTTTCCCGTTAAAATAATGAAATGAGCAAAAAACAATCAACTCCAGAGCGATTTATCCAGAAAAAATGACTAAATAAAAATTATTAGCTAGTTGTTAGTCTGAATATAGAAGGATAATCTATCGCGAAAGAACGAGGCGCGGCTTCCTGCTGATAATCGTTCCCTACTAACGATTTCCTGCCTACTCAAGGAGCAGTACCATGTTCTCTCCGCAGTCCCGCCTGCGCCATGCCATGGCAGACACCTTCGCGATGGTTGTCTATTGTTCGGTAGTGAACATGCTGATTGAAATATTCCTCTCAGGAATGAGCTTTGAGCAGTCACTTTCCTCTCGACTGGTGGCCATTCCGGTAAACATCATTATTGCATGGCCCTATGGCTTCTATCGCGATGCGTTTATCCGTCAGGCACGCCGTATCACTCCGGCAAGCTGGATGCGTAACCTGGCCGACGTGCTCGCCTACGTGACCTTTCAGTCACCGGTGTACGTAGCAATTTTATTAACGGTAGGGGCTGACTGGCAGCAGATAGTCGCAGCGGTGAGTTCAAACATCGTGCTGTCGATGATGATGGGGGCGGTTTATGGTTACTTCCTGGATTACTGCCGCCGCCTGTTCAAGGTGAACTTCCAGCAGGCCAAAGCTTGAGTGAGGATGACAGGCCTCGGCCTGTCCTGAATTACTGAATTTCGCCGAACAATCCCGACAAAAAGCGCTCCAGCGCCATGCGTGAACTAAAGCCGTGTGGAATGCCGTAATGTTCCTGGGCGTCCCCGCCTAAGTAGAGCGGAAAATTCTGGTAGTGATCGCAGGTTTTGATATCGGTAGCCGGTTCCGCAAGCGACAAACTGCGTTCTTTAAGCGTGGGGTGAATAACCAGCGCGGTGCGCCCCATGCGTGCCTCACGGTTCACATACACATAGTTGTCACCACGGCGGTAACCGTAGGTTTTTGTCGTCGCCACATCCATTCTAAAGCCTACTTTTTCCAGAACGCGCGCCACCTCATCGGGTCGTAAATACATATTTTTTCCTCATCATCTTTTTACTGCGTCGCAACCTTACAGTATTCAGCATTGGCCCTGCTTTCAGAAAAGTCCATAAACGCAGGTAAATGCCGTGCCGCTCCCAAGCGAAGCGAATTTATGGTCTAAACTAAAAATCTCTACGAAAACAAAGGAGGTTCCCATGTTTAACAGACCTAATCGCAGAGATGTAGACGAAGGTGTTCAGGATATCCAGAATGATGTTCATCAGTTAGCGGACAGCCTGGAAGGTGTACTTAAATCCCTGGGCAGTGATGCAAAAGATGAAGCGGATGCTGCGCGTCGTAAAGCACAGGCACTGTTAAAAGAAACACGGGCACGCATGAATGGCCGTACGCCAGCTTACCAGGCTGCACGTGATGCCGTTGATTGCGCAGGGACATTCGTTAAAGATAAACCGCTGTACGCCCTGGGGGCGGTTGCCGCTGTTGGGATCTTCCTGGGCGCATTGATTAGCACCCGTCGTTAATCCCCCTGCATTGCCCTTACAGACCCCGTTCGCCGCTGGCGGGCGGGGTTTTTCTTTGCCTTCAGCCATGAAAAACTCCGACAGGCTCCCCTTCCCGTCGCGCTCATCACCTGGAATAAATTAATCGCATTTTCCTATATCTTGTGTGGTTGAAACTTTTATCAACTACATCTAGTATTCCTGTTAGCAACTAAGAGACAACTGACGCGAACCTTCGCGCCGTACCTTCATTCTAATCGGAAATACGAATCATGCGCATTACCATTTACACTAAAAACGATTGTGTGCAGTGCCACGCCACGAAACGCGCAATGGAAAGTCGTGGTTTTGAGTTTGAGATGGTGAACGTAGACCTGGTGCCGGATGCGGCTGAAACGCTGCGTGCCATGGGTTTTCGTCAGTTACCGGTCGTTGTTGCAGGTGAAACCCAGTGGTCTGGTTTTCGCCCCGACATGATTAACCGCCTGCAGCCTGCGCCGCACGTCGCCAGCGCATGAGCCAGCTCGTCTACTTCTCCAGTAGCTCAGAGAATACGCAGCGGTTCATCGAACGGCTGGGACTGCCGGCAACACGGATCCCGCTCAATGAACGTGAGCGTATTCAGGTAGACGAACCTTACATCCTGGTGGTGCCCAGCTATGGCGGGGGAGGAACGGCAGGCGCCGTCCCCCGACAGGTCATCCGCTTTCTGAACGATCCGCAAAACCGCGCGTTGATTCGCGGAGTGATTGCCTCAGGCAACCGTAACTTCGGTGAAGCCTATGGACGGGCGGGGGATGTGGTCTCGCAGAAATGCAGCGTGCCGTATCTCTATCGTTTCGAGCTGATGGGCACCCAACAGGACATTGAAAACGTGCGTAAAGGAGTGAGCGAATTTTGGCAACGACAACCCCAGAGCGTGTGACCGCATCCGCGCCCGATTACCATGCATTGAACGCGATGCTGAACCTGTACGATAAAGCAGGGCACATTCAGTTCGATAAAGATCATCAGGCCGTTGATGCGTTCCACAAAAACCATGTGCTACCCAACACCGTAAGCTTCAGCAGCCAGGATGCACGCCTCACTTATCTGGTGCAGGAAGAGTATTACGACGAAAGCGTGCTGGCGCGTTATGACCGCGCTTTCGTGGTCGACCTGTTTGCCCATGCGCACGCCAGCGGCTTTCGCTTTCAGACCTTCCTGGGCGCGTGGAAGTACTACACCAGTTACACCCTAAAAACGTTCGACGGTAAACGCTATCTTGAGCACTTTGAAGACCGGGTTTGCATGGTCGCCCTTACGCTCGCGCAGGGCGACAACGCGCTGGCACGCCAGTTAACCGATGAGATGCTGGCCGGTCGCTTCCAGCCTGCGACGCCGACCTTCCTCAACTGCGGCAAGAAACAGCGCGGTGAGCTGGTCTCCTGCTTCCTGCTGCGTATTGAAGACAATATGGAATCCATCGGTCGCTCGGTGAACTCCGCCCTGCAGCTCTCCAAACGCGGCGGTGGCGTGGCATTTCTGCTCTCCAACCTGCGTGAGTCAGGCGCACCGATTAAGCGCATTGAGAACCAGTCATCGGGCGTCATTCCGGTGATGAAAATGCTGGAAGATGCCTTCTCTTATGCAAACCAACTGGGTGCGCGTCAGGGCGCGGGCGCCGTTTATCTCAACGCACACCATCCGGATATTTTGCGTTTCCTCGACACTAAACGTGAAAACGCTGACGAAAAAATTCGAATCAAGACGCTCTCACTGGGCGTAGTGATCCCGGACATTACCTTCCGTCTGGCAAAAGACAATGCCGAGATGGCGCTGTTTTCGCCTTATGACGTGGAACGTCTGTACGGTAAGCCGTTTGGCGATATCGCCGTGAGCGAGATGTATGAGCAACTGGTTGCCGACGACAGGGTGCGCAAAAAATACATTAATGCCCGCGATTTCTTCCAGACGCTGGCGGAGATCCAGTTCGAATCGGGTTACCCGTACATCATGTTTGAAGATACGGTGAACCGCGCCAACCCGATTGCCGGGCGCATTAATATGAGCAACCTGTGTTCTGAGATTTTGCAGGTGAACAGCCCGTCCACGCTGGATGAGAACCTCGATTACGTGGATATCGGTCATGATATCTCCTGTAACCTCGGCTCGCTGAATATCGCCCATACCATGGATTCGCCTGACTTTGGCCGTACAGTGGAAACCGCCGTTCGTGGTCTGAGTGCGGTCTCGAACATGAGTCATATCCGTTCAGTCCCTTCGGTGGAAGCGGGCAACGCCGCGTCTCACGCCATCGGCCTTGGGCAGATGAACCTGCATGGCTATCTGGCGCGTGAAGGGATTGCCTACGGCAGTGAAGCGGGGCTGGATTTTACCAACTTCTATTTCTACACCATCACCTGGCATGCGTTGAACACCTCAATGATGATGGCCCGCGAGCGCAATCAGCGTTTTGCCGGCTTTGAGCAGTCGCGCTATGCCAGCGGGGAGTATTTCAATCAGTACCTGGAAAAGGACTGGCAGCCGAAAACCGAGAAAGTCCGTGCGCTCTTTGCCCGCAGCGGCATCACCATCCCTGACCGCAGTATGTGGGAGCAACTGCGTGAGAACGTGATGCGCCACGGCATCTATAACCAGAACCTGCAGGCGGTGCCGCCCACCGGGTCTATTTCTTACATCAATCACGCCACCTCGAGCATTCACCCGATTGTGTCGAAAATTGAGATTCGCAAGGAAGGCAAAACCGGGCGCGTTTACTACCCTGCCCCGTTTATGACCAATGAAAATCTGGCGTTCTATCAGGATGCTTATGAAATCGGGCCAGAGAAAATCATCGACACCTACGCTGAGGCCACGCGTCATGTGGATCAGGGGTTGTCATTGACGTTGTTCTTCCCGGACACCGCCACCACGCGCGACATTAATAAAGCGCAGATTTATGCGTGGAAGAAAGGCATCAAGACGTTGTACTACATCCGCCTGCGCCAGCTGGCACTGGAAGGTACTGAAATTGAGGGCTGCGTGTCCTGCGCGCTATAAGGAGATAAGGATGAAACCACTGTCACGCGTGAGCGCAGTCAACTGGAACAAGATTCAGGATGATAAAGATCTTGAGGTCTGGAACCGCCTGACCAGTAACTTCTGGCTGCCTGAAAAGGTGCCGCTGTCGAACGATATCCCCGCCTGGCAGACGCTGAGCCATGCGGAACAGCAGCTGACAATCCGCGTTTTCACCGGGCTGACGCTGCTGGACACTATTCAGAACACGGTAGGCGCGCCGACATTAATGGCCGATGCGCTCACACCCCATGAAGAGGCGGTGCTGTCGAACGTCAGCTTTATGGAAGCGGTCCATGCGCGCTCTTACAGTTCGATTTTCTCCACGCTTTGCCAGACGAAAGACGTGGATGCAGCCTACGCCTGGAGTGAAGAGAACAGTGCATTACAGCGTAAAGCCCAGCTGATCCTGGCGTATTACCGTGACGACGATCCGCTGAAAAAGAAAATTGCCAGCGTGTTTCTGGAGTCGTTTTTGTTCTATTCCGGCTTCTGGCTGCCGATGTACTGGTCCAGTCGCGGCAAGCTGACAAATACCGCAGACCTGATTCGTTTGATCATTCGCGATGAAGCGGTGCACGGCTATTACATTGGCTATAAGTACCAGAAAGGACTGGAAAAAGTCAGCAGTGAAAAGCGTGAAGAGCTGAAGAACTTTGCGCTGGAGTTGATGATGGATCTCTACGACAACGAAGTGACCTATACCGAGGATTTATATGCGGATTCGGGTTGGGCCGAGGATGTGAAAGCCTTCCTGTGCTACAACGCCAACAAGGCGCTGATGAACCTGGGTTATGAGCCGCTGTTCCCGGCAGAAATGGCGGAAGTGAATCCGGCAATCCTTGCCGCCCTCTCACCGGGTGCGGATGAAAACCACGACTTCTTCTCCGGCTCCGGCTCGTCTTACGTGATGGGCAAAGCGGTGGAAACCGAGGATGAAGACTGGGATTTCTGAGCCGCCCGTCTCCCCTCTCCCCGGCCCTCTCCCCAGGGGAGAGGGAGAAAAACAGACCGTACCCGGCTTATCTAACCGGCACCGATCCGGTCCCCTCGCCCCGTTGGAACTGAAGGATCCCCACAAAGAGTACGAGCTCGGACAGTCCCCTCTCCCCTGGGGGGAGAGGGTTAGGGTGAGGGGAAATATCCGCACATTGTTCAATATTATTCCCGCTCACTCACCACAAACATTCCGTAATATTTCTTCCGTCATTCTTTCGTCATATTCACCCACAATCACCATCATCGCACCGTAATTTCAGCAGCGAATACGAAAAATCCCACAAAAATTCAACCACCGCTCAGCCCTTATCTCACGGGAAATTCTCGGCATTTTCGTTTTGTCAAATTACGTCAATGGCAGTTTCGAGGGTTGTCACAGAATCTCAGTATGTTAGGGTATACGCGGTCAATTATTTGCATCAGGTAACATATCGACATAAATAAATAACAGGAAACGTTTTATTGCATGGCAATTAAATTAGAAGTTAAGAATCTCTATAAAGTATTTGGTGAGCATCCGCAGCGGGCTTTCAAATATATTGAAAAAGGACTTTCGAAAGAACAAATTCTGGAAAAAACAGGGCTATCGCTTGGCGTTAAAGACGCCAGTCTGGCCATTGAAGAAGGCGAGATATTTGTCATCATGGGATTATCCGGTTCGGGTAAGTCCACAATGGTACGCCTTCTCAATCGCCTGATTGAACCCACCCGCGGACAGGTACTGATTGATGGCGTGGATATTGCCAAAATATCAGATGCTGAGCTTCGCGAGGTGCGCAGGAAAAAGATTGCGATGGTCTTCCAGTCATTCGCCCTGATGCCGCATATGACAGTGTTAAATAACGCTGCGTTCGGTATGGAATTAGCGGGTGCCAGCGCCAGTGAGCGTCAGGAAAAAGCATTAGATGCATTGCGTCAGGTTGGGCTTGAGAATTATGCCCATGCTTATCCGGATGAACTCTCTGGCGGTATGCGGCAACGTGTCGGTCTGGCCCGCGCATTAGCCATCAACCCTGACATCTTATTAATGGATGAAGCCTTCTCGGCACTCGACCCATTAATTCGTACCGAGATGCAGGATGAACTGGTGAAATTACAGTCGCGTCATCAACGTACCGTGGTCTTTATTTCCCACGATCTCGATGAAGCAATGCGTATTGGCGATCGGATTGCCATTATGCAAAACGGTGAAGTCGTCCAGGTCGGGACGCCGGATGAAATACTGAATAATCCGGCGAATGATTATGTGCGAACCTTCTTCCGTGGCGTGGATATTAGCCAGGTGTTTAGCGCGAAAGATATTGCCCGTCGTACACCGGTTGGCCTTATTCGTCGAACCCCAGGTTTTGGTCCGCGCTCGGCGCTGAAAATGTTGCAGGATGAAGACCGCGAATACGGTTATGTCATTGAACGCGGCAATAAATTTGTCGGCATTGTCTCCATCGATTCTCTGAAAACGGCGCTAAGCCAAAACCAGGGAATCGATGCGGCGCTCATCGATTCCCCGCTCGCGGTGGAAGCAGAAACGCCACTTAGCGAGTTGCTCTCACATGTTGGCCAGGCACCCTGCGCGGTACCGGTAGTGGGAGAAGAACAACAGTACGTCGGCATCATCTCGAAACGCATGCTGCTACAGGCTTTAGATCGCGAGGGGGCAAACAATGGCTGATCAAAACAACCCATGGGATAGCGCACCCGCAACAGACAGCGCGGCACAATCGGCGGACGCATGGGGCTCATCATCCGCACCAGCACCCACCGACGGTGGCAGTGCGGACTGGCTGAACAGCGCTCCGGCACCGGCGCCAGAACATTTTAATATCATGGATCCGTTCCATAAGACGCTGATCCCACTTGATAGCTGGGTCACCGAAGGGATCGATTGGGTCGTCACCCATTTCCGTCCGGTGTTCCAGGGGATTCGTGTGCCCGTGGATTACATCCTGAGCGCCTTCCAGCAGTTGCTGCTGGGAATGCCTGCGCCGGTGGCCATTATTATCTTCTCGTTGATTGCCTGGCAGATCAGCAGCGTCGGGATGGGCGTTGCCACGCTGATCTCGTTGATAGCGATTGGTGCCATTGGCGCCTGGTCGCAGGCCATGGTCACGCTGGCATTGGTGCTGACCGCCCTGCTGTTTTGCATCATCATCGGCTTGCCGCTTGGCATCTGGCTGGCACGCAGCGAGCGGGCGGCGAAGATTATTCGCCCTCTGCTGGATGCCATGCAGACAACGCCCGCGTTTGTCTACCTGGTGCCGATAGTTATGCTATTCGGTATTGGCAACGTGCCGGGTGTGGTGGTGACGATTATCTTCGCCCTGCCACCGGTGGTTCGTCTGACCATTCTGGGTATTAACCAGGTGCCGGAAGATTTGATTGAAGCATCACGTTCATTTGGTGCCAGCCCGCGCCAGATGCTGTTCAAAGTACAGTTACCACTGGCCATGCCCACCATTATGGCGGGGATCAACCAGACGCTTATGCTTGCCCTCTCCATGGTAGTGATCGCATCGATGATCGCCGTCGGTGGACTTGGCCAGATGGTACTTCGCGGTATTGGCCGTCTCGATATGGGGCTGGCAACCGTCGGTGGCGTCGGGATTGTTATCCTCGCCATCATCCTCGACCGCCTGACGCAGGCGATGGGTCGCGATGCCCGCAGCAGGGGCAATCGTCGCTGGTACAGCACCGGCCCGCTCGGGTTGATCACTCGCCCATTCACTAAGTAACGATGTAGCTCGCCCGGAGACACGCGCTCCGGGCCTACTGAGTCCTACCTAAAATTGAAGGAATAACAACGATGCGACAGAACCTTATTCTCGCCACAGCGTTTGCCACCCTCGTCTCCACCAGCACATTTGCGGCCGACCTGCCCGGCAAAGGCATTACCGTTCAACCGTTCCAGAGCACCATCTCTGAAGAAGCATTCCAGACGCTGCTGGTCAGCCGCGGGCTGGAAAAGCTCGGCTACACCGTAAACAAACCCAGCGAAGTGGATTACAACGTCGGTTACACCTCTATGGCCGCAGGCGACGTGACCTTTACCGCCGTCAACTGGCAACCGCTGCATGACGACATGTACGCTGCGGCAGGCGGTGATAAGAAATTCTATCGTGAAGGCACCTATGTGACCGGCGCGGCACAAGGTTACCTGATCGACAAAAAAACCGCCGAGCAGTACCACATCACCAATATTGCGCAGCTCAAAGATCCGAAAATTGCCAAAATCTTTGATACCAACGGCGATGGCAAAGCCGACATGATGGGCTGTTCGCCTGGCTGGGGCTGTGAAGCGGTCATCAACCATCAGAACGACGCTTTTGATCTGGCGAAAACGGTAACCGTCAGCCACGGTAACTATTCGGCGATGATGGCCGACACCATCACCCGCTTTAAAGAAGGCAAACCGGTGCTCTATTACACCTGGACCCCTTACTGGGTGAGCGATGTGATGAAACCGGGTAAAGATGTGGTCTGGCTGCAGGTGCCGTTCTCATCTCTGCCGGGTGAGCAAAAAGATATCGATACCAAACTGCCGAACGGCATGAACTATGGTTTCCCGGTTAACACCATGCACATTGTGGCCAACAAAGCCTGGGCCGAGAAAAACCCGGCGGCGGCAAAACTGTTCTCAGTGATGAAACTGCCGCTGGCTGACATCAATGCGCAGAACGCCATGATGCACGCCGGTAAATCGTCAGAAGCCGATGTCCAGGGTCATGTTGATGGCTGGATCAAAGCGCACCAGCAGCAGTTTGATGGCTGGGTGAAAGAAGCGCTAGCCGCCCAGAAGTAAGGGGTTGGCTTTTTAGTCGCCCCTCGCTCGGTTTCCTCCCTCTCCCCGTGGAGAGGGGACCGTTTAGTGCGGTTTGTCAGTGCTTTTCTCCCTCATATTTTGCCGCGATAACACGGCGTCATGAGAATAAAACGGTCACCGCGATGACTGGGTCCGGCTGAAAATCGACGAAGCGTATCCGTAAGGCCGGGGCGCCGCGCAGGGATGCGCGGCGAGGGCGACTTTACACGGACGTTACCTTCGCCCGTCCCCGATAAGCCTGAAGGAATATGCGCAGTGGACCGCGCCAGCGGCGATTTTCCTGGCCGGGAGCCCGGGTCGCCAGGGTGGTGGCGGTGAGCCACCCTGGCACGTTCACCGGTTCTGTCGCTACATAAAAGCAAGGAACATAAGGTGAACGGAATGACCCTCAGAGCTGCATGTTTCCCCTCACCCCTGCCCTCTCCCCAGAGAGGAGAGGGAGTTGTAACGCGTTGTATTACTGGGATCCCTCACCCTTGAGGGAGATAGCCAGGATAAGGGCAATAAACCGCACAAATTCTTAACCGCACTATCTGACACGCGATCGCGCTCACATTATTCTCTTCATTCGTTATTATTGGTTTCTACAAAAATAATCAGCCAATGAATCATTCAGAGAACAATGACGAAACAACATCAAGGGCTTAGCCCGGCGCTGATCGCGCTCATGTCCATCGCCACCGGCCTCTCCGTTGCCAGCAATTATTACGCACAGCCACTGCTCGACGCGATTGCCCGCGCCTTCTCGCTCTCTCCTAACCAGGCCGGATTTATTGTTACCGCAGCCCAACTCGGTTATGCCGCAGGCCTGCTGTTCCTCGTTCCCCTGGGCGATATGTTTGAGCGCAGACGCCTTATCGTCTCCATGACCCTGCTGGCAGCAGGCGGCATGCTGATTACGGCCAGCAGCTCCACGCTGTGGATGATGATTCTCGGGACCGCGCTGACGGGGCTTTTCTCCGTCGTGGCACAAATCCTCGTCCCGTTGGCCGCCACCCTTGCCGCACCGGAAAAACGGGGCAAAGTCATCGGTACCATAATGAGTGGCTTGCTGCTCGGCATTTTGCTGGCGCGAACCGTTGCCGGACTGCTGGCGGGTCTCGGCGGCTGGCGGACGGTTTACTGGGTCGCGAGCTTGCTGATGGTGGTAATGGCCATCGCCTTATGGCGCGGCCTGCCGAAGGTCAAACAGGAAAACCACCTGAATTATCCTCAGCTTCTGCGATCGATTTTTAGCCTTTTTGCGCAGGAAAAGCTGCTGCGCACCCGCGCAATGCTGGGCTGCCTCTCTTTTGCCAACTTCAGCATTCTCTGGACCTCAATGGCCTTTCTGCTCGCCTCCCCGCCGTTTAATTACTCAGAGGGAGTGATTGGTCTGTTTGGTCTGGTCGGTGCAGCGGGCGCGCTGGGGGCACGTCCTTTTGGCGGTCTGGCGGACAAAGGGAAAGCCCATCTGACCACCACCGTCTCGCTGGGATTACTTTTCCTCTCCTGGCTGGCGATTGCCTGGGGACAAAGCTCAGTCCTGGCGCTCATTGTCGGGATTCTGGTGCTGGATTTAACCGTACAGGGCGTACACATCACAAATCAGACCGTGATTTACCGCCTGAAACCAGATGCCCGCAACCGCCTCACCGCAGGCTATATGACCAGTTACTTTATTGGTGGCGCGGCGGGATCGTTAATTTCTGCTTCAGCATGGCAGCACGCAGGCTGGACAGGGGTAAGCATAGCAGGCGGAAGTTTCGCTGCCCTTAACCTGTTGGTCTGGTGGCGAGGCTACCACCGACAGCCAAACGCAGAATAAAATCGCGCTCAGGATGACGGCGATCACCAAAAAACCGGGGTGTTAAGGCGCCCCTTAGTCTGTTAAGGTTAATACACTATTTATCCCGGTGATTTTAACGTGGGTGATATTTAACACAGACTATGGATAGTTCAGATATAACCACGGAGTCCGTTCCCGCCTCACGTGCCACCTTTATTGAAGGGTTCAAAGATAGCCTCCCCATCGTATTAAGTTACGTTCCCGTGGCTTTTGCGTTCGGACTGAACGCCACCCGACTCGGCTTCACGCCTCTTGAGAGCGTCTTCTTCTCCTGCATCATCTACGCCGGTGCCAGTCAGTTTGTTATTACGGCCATGCTCGCCGCAGGCAGTTCGCTGTGGATTGCCGCACTGACCGTGATGGCCATGGACGTGCGCCACGTCCTGTACGGCCCGTCGCTGCGTAGCCGCATCCTGCAACCGTTAAAAAAATCCAAAACGGCGCTGTGGGCCTTTGGCCTCACCGATGAAGTTTTTGCCGCCGCCACCGCTAAACTGGTGCGCGACAATCGCCGCTGGAGTGAAAACTGGATGGCGGGCATTGCGCTTTGTGCCTGGCTCTCGTGGGTCTTCGGTACCGTTCTCGGCGCTTTTTCGGGTAATGGCCTGCTTGACGGTTACCCGGCTGTGGAATCCGCATTAGGTTTCATGCTCCCGGCGCTGTTTTTAAGTTTCCTGCTGGCCTCTTTTCAGCGTAATCAGAGCCTCAGCGTCACCGCCTCGCTGCTCGGTGCGCTGGCAGGCGTCACGTTATTTTCCATTCCTGTTGCCATCATGGCCGGTATTGTGTGCGGCTGCCTGACGGCGCTGGTGCAGGCGTTTTATCAGGGGGCACCCGATGCGTGAGGATGTCCTGCTGCTTGGGCTGTTGGTCGGCGGCGTCAATTATCTCTTTCGCTACCTGCCATTAAGGCTACACGCCGGGCAGTCGCGCCCGGGCAAACGTGGCGTGGCCGGCGTGTTACTGGACACTATCGGTATCGCGTCTATCTGCGCCTTACTGGTGGTATCAACGGCACCGGAGGTGATCCATGACAGCCGTAGACTGCTCCCGACAATCATTGGCTTCGCCGTTCTCGGACTGAGTTTCTGGAAAACGCGTAGCATCATCATTCCGACGTTACTCAGTGCCCTCGCTTACGGAATCGCCTGGAAACTGCTGACAGTTCCATAGCTAAAGCAAATGTATTCCACAAAATAATACATTTACTTTATTTGTCACTGTCGTTACTATATCGACTGCAATTAATGAGGTTATGCCCAAATGGATAGTTCGTTTACACCCATTGAACAAATGCTAAAATTCCGCGCCAGCCGTTACGAGGATTTCCCATTCCAGGAAATTCTGCTGACTCGCCTGTGTATGCATATGCAGGGAAAACTGCTGGAAAATCGCAATAAAATGCTGAAAGCTCAAGGGATTAACGAAACACTGTTTATGGCGTTAATCACCCTGGAGTCGCAGGAAAATCACAGTATTCAGCCTTCTGAGCTGAGCAGTGCGCTGGGGTCCTCACGCACCAACGCGACCCGTATTGCCGACGAGCTGGAAAAACGCGGCTGGATTGAACGCCGTGAAAGCAACAACGACCGCCGCTGTCTTCATCTGCAACTGACCGACAAAGGCCATGAATTCTTACGCCAGGTACTGCCTCCGCAGCATCATTGCCTGCATCAACTCTGGTCGTCTTTGAGCAATGACGAGAAGGGTCAGCTCGAGAACATCACCCGCAAGCTTCTTACACGCCTTGATCAAATGGACGAAGACGGTGCCATTTTAGAGGCGCTGCGCTAAGGCTGACGCTGCCCGACCATCCAGATTAATAAAAAGAATGCTGACAGGCCGGCACGTAAAACTGCTGGCCTTTCTGACAAAACCGGTCGGCTATGGCCGATAAGAAAAAAATAAGATCGTGGAGAAAAACATGAGCGCAAATGCGGAGAGTACAACCCCGCAGCAACCGGTCAAAAAGAAAGGCAAACGCAAAGGCGCCCTTCTTCTGCTGACCTTGCTCTTTATTGTTATTGCCGTGGCATATGGGATTTATTGGTTTTTAGTGGTGCGTCATTTCGAAGAGACGGATGACGCCTACGTGGCAGGGAACCAGGTTCAGATCATGGCGCAGGTTTCGGGCAGCGTGACGAAAGTCTGGGCTGACAACACCGATTATGTCAAACAGGGTGATGTACTGGTGACACTGGATGCCACCGATGCTCAGCAGGCTTTTGAAAAAGCCCAGACCGCCCTGGTCTCCAGCGTGCGTCAAACCCGCCAGTTGATGATCAACAGCAAGCAGTTGCAGGCGAGTATTGAGCTGCAAAAAACCGCACTTGCTCAGGCCCAGACTGACTTTAACCGTCGTGTTCCGCTCGGTAGCGCCAATTTGATTGGTCGCGAAGAGCTGCAACACGCCCGTGATGCCGTCACCAGTGCGCAAGCGCAACTGGACGTCGCTATCCAACAGTACAACGCCAATCAGGCGATGATCATGGATACCCGTCTGGAAGATCAGCCGACCGTAAAACAGGCCGCCGCTGAGGTACGTAACGCCTGGCTTGCCCTGCAACGAACCAAAATTGTCAGCCCGATCACCGGCTATGTATCCCGCCGTGCGGTTCAGCCTGGCGCGCAAATTAGCCCGACGACAGCGCTGATGGCCGTAGTTCCCGCCACCGGTCTGTGGGTCGATGCCAACTTCAAAGAAACCCAGCTGGCACATATGCGTATTGGTCAGACGGCAACCGTCATCAGTGACATTTACGGCGATGAGGTGAAGTACACCGGTAAAGTGGTGGGCCTGGATATGGGCACCGGCAGCGCCTTCTCGCTGCTGCCTGCACAGAACGCCACCGGTAACTGGATTAAGGTTGTGCAGCGACTGCCGGTACGTATCGAGCTGGATGAAAAACAGCTGAGCGAACATCCGCTGCGTATCGGTCTCTCCTCACTGGTGTCTGTCGACACCACCCAGCGTGACGGTCAGGTGCTGGCAAGCCAGGTACGCACCAGCCCGGCCTACGAAAGTAACGCTCGTGAGCTGAACCTTGAACCGGTTAACACCTTGATCGAAGAGATCGTCAAAGCCAACGCGGGTTAATCTGAGGTGCAAATGCAACAGAGAAAACCGCTCGAAGGCGCGCAACTGGTCATTATGACCATCGCGCTTTCACTGGCGACCTTCATGCAGGTGCTGGATTCCACCATTGCCAACGTGGCGATCCCGACCATAGCGGGTAACCTTGGCTCGTCGCTGAGCCAGGGCACCTGGGTCATCACCTCGTTCGGGGTAGCCAACGCCATTTCCATCCCCATCACCGGCTGGCTGGCGAAACGGGTGGGTGAGGTCAAACTGTTCCTCTGGTCAACGGTCGCCTTTGCCATTGCTTCATGGGCATGCGGTGTGTCGAACAGCCTGAATATGCTGATCTTCTTCCGTGTCATTCAGGGGATTGTGGCCGGGCCGCTGATCCCTCTGTCACAAAGCCTGTTGCTGAGTAACTACCCTCCCGCCAAGCGCTCTATCGCGCTGGCGCTCTGGTCGATGACCGTTATCGTGGCACCCATCTGTGGTCCGATTCTGGGTGGCTACATCAGCGATAACTACCACTGGGGCTGGATCTTCTTCATCAACGTCCCCATTGGTATCCTGGTGGTGGCGCTGACGCTGCAATCCCTGCGCGGACGTGAAACGCGGACCGAGCAACGTCGCATCGATGGTGTAGGCCTCGCACTGTTAGTGCTCGGCATCGGTAGTCTGCAGGTGATGCTTGACCAGGGCAAGGAGCTGGACTGGTTCAACTCGACAGAGATAATCATCCTCACCATTGTGGCGGTGGTGTCTCTGTGCTTCCTCATCGTCTGGGAGCTGACTGACGACAACCCGATCGTGGATTTATCCCTGTTTAAGTCGCGAAACTTCACTATCGGGTGTCTGTGTATCAGCCTCGCCTATATGCTCTACTTCGGCGCGATTGTGCTGTTACCGCAGCTGTTGCAGGAGGTATACGGCTACACGGCGACCTGGGCGGGGCTGGCGTCAGCGCCGGTCGGGATCATCCCGGTACTGCTGTCGCCGATCATTGGCCGCTTCGCACATAAGCTGGATATGCGCCGTCTGGTGACCTTCAGCTTCATCATGTATGCCGTCTGCTTCTACTGGCGTGCATACACGTTCGAGCCAGGGATGGATTTTGGTGCCTCGGCGTGGCCGCAGTTTATTCAGGGCTTTGCGGTGGCCTGCTTCTTTATGCCACTGACCACCATTACCCTCTCAGGCTTGCCACCGGAGCGACTGGCGGCAGCATCAAGTCTGTCGAATTTTGCCCGTACGCTGGCCGGTTCGATTGGGACCTCCATCACCACCACGCTCTGGACAAACCGTGAATCGATGCACCATGCGCAGCTTACGGAATCGGTGAATCCCTATAATCCTAACGCGCAGGAGATGTATAACCAGCTGCAGGGAATGGGGATGTCACAGCAGCAGGCGTCAGGCTGGATTGCCCAACAGATTACCAGTCAGGGGCTGATTATTTCCGCCAATGAGATTTTCTGGGTGTCGGCAGGCGTGTTCCTGCTGCTGTTGGGACTGGTGTGGTTTGCCCGGCCACCGTTTGGTACCGGCGGCGGCGGAGGCGGTGCGCACTAAGCTTTATGATTGTCACTGGAAGGGATCTACGGATCCCTTTTTTATACCCTTTTCCGCAGGTGGTTGTTTTATCATCATAACGGGTGTATCTTTACGCCCGCCCCGAAATCTTCCATTCACCCTAACCCGGTTCTGAGCCACGCGCTCAGGTTGTTATCCCTCTGACGTCGTCCACCCTCTTTGCGGGTGAATTTCATCCTCACATCATTCAACTCACTTAACCCGGTATTCGCACGCCGCGCGGGCGAACAATAAATAAACAAAAATAATGGATTATCATGAATTCGCAACGAAAATATGGGAGAACCTGGCACTATCCCTTCTCCCCAGGCACCACCAGCGACGACCGCATCAACGCCGATTACTGGCGCGATGTGCAGGCGATCTCCTCGCTGGTACATACGGAAAAGCTGGACGGTGAGAATAACTGCCTGAACCGTCATGGCGTTTTTGCGCGCTCTCATGCCGCGCCTACCCAGTCCGCATGGACACACAAAATTCGCCAGCGCTGGCAGCTGCTGAAAAACGATCTCGGCGAGCTCGAGCTCTTTGGTGAGAATCTTTACGCGGTTCACTCCATCGAGTATCACGCTCTGGAACAGGACTTCTTCCTGTTCGCCGTCCGCTGCAAGGATATGTGGTTGAGCTGGGAAGAGGTGAAGTTTTACGCCGCCCTGTTTGATTTCCCTTGCGTACCGGAACTGGCAGGCCCGCAGCCTGGCAGCGATGAGAAGCGCTGGCAACGTGAATTTCTGGCCCTGACGACTGGCAAGGGGGCGTTTGATCCCTGGGATACCCAGACCGGTACCCCCTGCACCCTGGAAGGGGTGGTCAGTCGCAACAGCGAAGAATTTCCAGTGGAGGATTTTGCTCATAATGTCTTTAAGTTTGTGCGCAAAAACCACGTGAAAACCACTGAACACTGGAAACGTAACTGGCATCGAGCCCGCATGGCCTATGAGTTTACACAAGGAGGCCCGCGATGATCTGGCAACTGAGTGAAGACAAACGCTGGTCTGCACTCCGCCAGCGATTTAGCTGGGTGGATGAGATGCATCAGGTGCCTCAGGATCCGCTCCATCACGCAGAAGGTGACGTGGGGATCCGCTCCATCACGCAGAAGGTGACGTGGGGATCCATACCGGAATGGTGCTTGATGCCTTAACGGCGATGGATGCGTACCAGCAACTCCCGCTTCAGCAGCAGGAGATGATGTGGGCGGCAGCACTTCTTCATGATGTTGAAAAGCGCAGTACCACCCACCAGGACGAAGAGGGACGCATTCACTCTCCAGGGCATGCGCGCAAAGGCGAACTGACCGCAAGGCAGATTTTATGGCGTGATATCCCCACCCCCTTTGCCCTGCGTGAGCAAATTGCGGCGCTGGTTCGCCTGCACGGCCTCCCGTTGTGGCTGCTCGAACGCCCTGCCCCGGAGCGCTTACTGCTGAGTGCCGCCATGCGCGTTGACACCCGACTGTTGGCATTGCTCGCGCGTGCCGACATGGAAGGACGTCATTGCCAGGATAAGCAGGAGATGCTCGACCGTATTGCTTTGTTCGAGCTGTTTTGTCAGGAGCAGCACTGCTGGGGGCAAGCACGTCCTTTTGCTTCTGACACGGCGCGATGGCACTACCTGACCCACGAGAATAGCCCGGCAGATTTCGTTCCCTGGGAGAGTGAACAATTTGAGGTGACGTTGCTCAGCGCCTTACCTGGCATGGGCAAAGACCGCTATATCAGTGAACATTGCCAGGGCATGGCCGTTATCAGTCTGGATGATATTCGCAGGCGGCTGGGGGTAAACCCTGGCGATCGCACCGCAACCGGGCGCGTTGTCCAGGCAGCGAAAGAGGATGCGCGTGTATTGCTTCGGCAAAAAACGCCCTTCGTCTGGAATGCCACTAACATCACCCGGCAGCTGCGAACTCAGCTTATCAGCCTGTTCACGGCCTACGGTGCGAGGGTAAAAATTGTCTATCTGGAAGTGCCCTGGCCGCAATGGAAAATGCAGAATGCCAATCGCCAGCATGCGGTACCGGAAGAGGTTATTCTGCGCATGTCGGGTAAGCTCGAGGTGCCTCAGCCTGATGAAGCACACTGCGTTGAGTATCGGGTAACAGACGCATAACCCATGAGCGCCTCCAGACCGGAGGCGCTTTTTAATGCGAACTATTTATTGATTCCTGTGACCTCAATGGTCAGTTCCGAAGCCACTCCCGGCGGTACGGTTCCGGGGATGCCCTGTTCGCCATACGCCAGTTGCCATGGCACGGTGATTTTTATCTTCCCACCGACGCCCAAACGCCGCACACCCTGCTGCATTAAATCGGGAAGCCTACCGACCTGCCCGGCACGGATTTCACCTTTCGAAATCATTTTTCCAGTACTGATTCTCTCGTTCAGCCTAAAACGAATCACATCGTCCGGAGAGAGTAAGGGGAGAGTGCCTTTCTTCACGACCTGATAGACAACGCCATTTATGGCTTGTTCCGCCCCCTTTCTTTTCGCAGCCTGAGCGACAAACTGTTCACTTTTTTGCCGGTTACTTTCGCTCTCGCGGCCATGCACTTCTGCTACCTTGCGGTCGATATTGGCCAGTATTTTGCCGATCTCTTCTTCACTAAGCTGCAATGTGCCATTCAGCTTGTCTTTAATCCCTTGCTGTAGGGCTTTGGCAGAAAACGTAACCCCTGCCTGTTCAATTGCTTTCATTTCGTAGCGTGCCCTGGCCGCGTAGTAGACGCCGGAGGCATAATTGACGCGCATTTCCTCCGAGGGATTTTTCTTGAGAGAGAATGCAGGTTCTTTTGCTTTTTCCAGTGCCTCTGCGGCGGTTTTAAGATCCGCTTCGAGCGTTGCCAGTCGCTTAGCTGATTGCGAATGCTCCGTGTTGATTTGCGCAAGCGTTTTGTCCCGTTCACTGCCCTGTTTCTTAGCTGCGGATAAGGTTGCGGTTAATTGAGCAATCTCGGCATCCCTGGCGGCAAGCACTGCCCTCAGCTCTTGAAAGGCAGATTTATCCCCAGCCGCTTGCGCGGCAACCGGTGCGTGGCTGGCCACTTCGGCTTTTAACGTTTCTATTTGCGTTACGTACTGTTTTTCCTGCTTCTCATAGCGCCGGGTAATTTCAGTAATCTGCTTTTCTGCCGCCATCAATTGCTGCTGCAACTGTTTATTTTCTTCATGGAAAGAGGCAGCCAGTTCCGTTGCAGGGCGAGGCTGCGCTGCCGCCAGCGCACGGTACTGATATGTTATCGTCTGTAATTCCTTGCGCACCTTGCTGAGTTGTCGTTTGAGTTTTATTACCTCTTTATTTGATGACGGCTCAACGTCTGAATGTGGCGCTGGCGTAACGTTTTGCCCCGCCGGCGCGGAGGCAGACGGTGCTCCAGAGAAAATGAGGGGAGAAGGTGGTGAGGTATTTTCTGACGCGTCACTTGTACTATTAAAGATCGCACCGGACTCAGGAATCAACATTCCCTCTTGTTTAAGGTGATCTATTAATAACTGTGCTTCAGCATGAATACTGCCAGGAAAGACTGACCACAATAATATTACGAGAATAGACAATGGTTTTTTCATAATTTATTCAGTTCATTGGCACGCTTCACCATACTCGTGAAGACGGCACTACGGTCACGAGCACACTCAACATCGACTTTCTTATTCAGTTCGAGCTTGATAATTTCAGCTGAGTTACCTTCAATAAGAGATTGATTCTTTTTATAGATTTCGTAGTTATTATTAATAATACTGAATTGTTGCTGATACTTCTTAAAGGTTGGATTATCGAGGGAGTGTGGTGCAGTAACTATCTGAACCCATTGCAACTCTTTGTGTTTCTCCTGAGGAACCTGAGGCGTACCTGCCTGCTTATTACGGGCACATCCAGTTAATTCACAAGAAAACAGAATCAAACACAATCCATAGTGAAATGACCGCATAATTACCTCACATTATTGCATTACATTTTTAAAGTTTATTCAAAGAATAAATGCATAACGCCCTGAAAAGTTTCAAATGAAAAGACGTAAAATCGAAAAGTATCACGCCATTTTAAAAATAACAACCCAAGCTGATTAAATGCATTAAAAATGAAAAGTGTCTCGCAATTGTTTTTATTCAATTTAAATATTGATAACCCACACTTATTCTTCAAGCCAATAAGTTTTTTTAAAATTATCCAGACTTAATAAAAGTTTATGTCATTACCTTTTATATTAACAGGAAACATTTACCCGCTTTTAGGGCATCATTGTCTAAATCGCGACAGCTTCTGTCAGTTTCGCTAAAGCAGCACACTGAAATTCCCCGCACGATAGAAAAAAACAACAGGAGCACGTCATGCTGCAAAATCCCGCGCAAAAATATCAACCTCATCAGCCGATTGCCTTACCCGATCGCCGCTGGCCTGACAAACAATTAACACAGGCTCCCCGCTGGCTTTCTACTGACCTTCGCGACGGTAATCAGGCGCTGGCCGAGCCAATGGACAGTGCGCGAAAGCTACAATTCTGGGATTTACTGCTCAGCTGCGGCTTTAAAGAGATCGAAGTGGCTTTTCCCTCTGCCTCACAAACTGATTTCAATTTTGTTCGCCAGTTGATTGAAGAAAAACGTATCCCTGAGAGTGTTACTATTCAGGTGCTCACCCAGGCGAGGGAAGACTTGATCCGCAGAACCTTTGAATCACTGAAAGGGGCCCACAGCGCTACCGTCCACCTTTACAACGCCACCGCACCGCTGTTCCGTAAGTTGGTATTCGGGATGGAAAAAGCCGATATCATTGCGCTTGCCGTCCGTTCGACCAGGCTTATTCGGCAACTCTGTGAAGCGAATCCCCAGACCCACTGGCAATACGAATACTCGCCGGAAACCTTCTGTTTTACCGAGCCCGAGTTTGCGCTGGAGATTTGTGAGGCGGTGGCCGATGTCTGGCAGCCTGGCGTTTCACGCCCAATGGTCATTAACCTGCCTGCCACCGTGGAAGTGAATACGCCGAATGTCTATGCCGATCAGATTGAATACTTTTGTCGCCACTTTACCCGACGTGAAGCGGTCTGTATTAGCGTACATCCGCATAACGACCGCGGCACCGGCGTTGCCTGCGCGGAACTTGCGCTGCTGGCGGGGGCGGATCGTGTCGAAGGCTGTCTTTTTGGTAACGGCGAGCGCACCGGGAACGTCTGCCTGGTTACGCTGGCCATGAATCTCTACAGCCAGGGCGTCTCACCAGAGCTGGACTTCAGTAACATGCAACAGGTGGTTGAGGTGGTGGAAAGCTGTAACCAGTTACCCGTACATCCACGTCATCCATGGGCAGGAAGACTGGCCTATACGGCGTTTTCCGGCTCGCACCAGGACGCTATCAAAAAAGGCTTTGATGCCCGCAAAGCTGGCGACCGCTGGGAGATGCCCTATCTGCCGGTCGATCCGCAAGATATTGGCTGTAGCTATGAAGCCGTGATCCGCGTAAATAGCCAGTCAGGTAAAAGCGGCAGCGCCTGGCTGATTGAACAAAACCATGGGTTAAAATTGCCCCGTGCCTTGCAGCAGGATTTTAGCCAGCACGTCCAGCGCGAAACCGACACGCACGGTCAGGAGATGACGCAAAATGCGTTGTGGCAACTCTTTCGGGAACGCTACGGGCTGATGGCGCAGCCGCCGATGGCGCTGGTTAATTACAAAAGCGAAAGTCATAAGGACGGTCAGTTACGGTTACAGGCAACGCTTACCCACGAGGGCATCGAACGCCAACTGGAAGGGCAAGGGAACGGGCTACTTTCGGCCGCAGCCAGCGCACTGAGTCATTTACTGAATAAACCGTTCAGCATTAAGGATTATCACGAACATACGCTTGGCGAGCGCAGCGACAGTCGCTCTGTCGCTTACATTCACTGTCTTTTCCCGGATGGATCCGGTCACTGGGGCGTCGGAGTCGATAATGACGTGGCTCGCGCATCGTTACAGGCACTGTTGAATGCATTGAACAACGGGCGTTAATCCTCAGGTTCACGGTAATATTCGCTGGGTGATATCCCCATTACCCGGCGAAACATCGCGGTAAACGCGCTGTGACTGCCGTAACCAAGATCGAGGGCCACACGCAGCACGGAATGCCCCTGCGCCAGTCGCACCAGTGACTCCATCAATTTTGCCCGACGAACCCACTCACTAAAGGTTAAGGCCGTCTGCCGTTGGAAATGGCGATTCAGGGTTTTTTCGCTCATACCCATCAGCCTGGCCGCCTGCGCACTGCTCCAGGGCTGCACAATCTCTTCCCGAATCTGCTGACAAAGCTTTTTCAGGCCATCGTTCTCCGGCTCTGGCAGGTAGAAAGGCAACACCTGCATACCACGAATTTCATCCAGCACCAGTTCATAAATACGTTCATCACGGCTGCCAGGGCGATAAATTTCCGGCAAAGAAAAGGAGGCGATAATCAGTTCACGGAGTAACGGGGTGATCTGCACGATCTGACATGACGCCGGCAGATCCGCTCGCGCCAGAGGGTCAATAAACAGGGTACGTGCCGCCACCGCGCCGGTCACACGAATAGCATGCTGCGTGCCAGACGGTAACCAAACGCCACGCCCCGGTGGAACCACCCAACAGCCAGAACGGGTCTCAACACGCACCACACCGCTGAGGATATGTAACAACTGCGCGCAGTCATGCTGATGCCACGGCTCGCTCTCCCCGTGCGCATAATCACGGGCATAGGGAACGAAGGGACGGTGCTGGAAGGAAAAGGATACGGTTGTTGTCATCGGTTTGAATAAACCTGACCTACCCTCTCCCGCAGGAGAGGGAAAAGGTGCACTAGATGTGCAGTTCCTGCAGTTTTTCTTTTGGCAGCGCCAGCTCGTCATTGCTGTTTACGCGTACGTCGCGGTCGAGGATATGACGGGCGATGTCCTGCGCTTCAGCCAGAGAGTGCATGTGGTATGTGCCACACTGATAGACGTTCAGCTCCGGGATCTGGTTCTGTTCCTTCACCTTCAACACGTCGGCCATGGCCGCTTTCCAGGCGTCAGCGACGCGCGCTTCGTCCGGCGTGCCAATCAGGCTCATATAGAAACCGGTGCGGCAGCCCATCGGCGAGATATCGATGATTTCGACACCGTTACCGTTGAGATGATCGCGCATAAAGCCAGCAAACAGGTGCTCCAGCGTGTGAATACCTTTTTCAGGCATCACTTCTTTGTTAGGCACACAAAAACGCAGGTCGAATACGGTGATGGCGTCGCCATGCGGCGTGTTCATAGTCTTAGCAACACGGACTGCAGGCGCTTCCATACGGGTATGATCGACAGTGAAGCTATCCAACAATGGCATTTAGTCACCTCCACAGTGATTTTTTTAAAAATAAAATGAACTCTTCGAACGCAGGCGAGTCTGAGTATATGAAAGACGCGCATTTGTTATCATCATCCCTGATTTAGAGATGAATATTTTGGCCACAGTAATGTGGCCTTTTTCTTTTCTGTCAGGCGTGTCTTGCCAGTAACGCCTCGAATGTTTCTGTATCCGACGCCTCGACCTCTTTCTGTCGTGCCCAGGATGCATCGCACTCTTTTCTGAAATCTTCTTCGCGCAAGATTTCCAACGGCTCTTCGCGCAGCATGGTACGGTAGCTATCTGCCAGTGACTTACCTGTCCCACCGATACCTTGATCAAGCATAGATCGCAGTATGCGTGCCGAGAAAGTCAGCTCCGGGTCATCAAAACTTGCCACCAGCTCTGCACAGACCTTTTCGTAATGATTATCGCCATAAAGGCCATCAAGGATCTGCGCAACACGTTTCAGATCGCTGAACAGATCTTTACCGACCTGCTGAAGCGGGAACTGTTCGGCTTCACATCCCATGCCCAGGGTCAGGCCTGGTTTGCGTCCTTCCAGAATCACACGGTTCCAGTTTGTTCGCGTGCACAACAGTTCATCGCTGCTCATTTCCGGCGCATCTGCCAGTACACACCAGACCATAAACAGATCCAGGAAGCGTACCTGCTGCTCATCCACGCCAATTGGGGTGAACGGATTAATGTCCAGGGAGCGTACTTCGATATACTCAATACCGCCACGCTGCAGAGCTTCTGAAGGCGTTTCACCGCTGCGGGTCACGCGTTTCGGGCGAATCGGTGCGTACAGTTCGTTTTCGATCTGCAGGATATTGGTATTAATCTGCAAATACTTACCGTCTTTCTCAAGGCCGACCTTCGCGTACTCTTCAGAAGGGGTTTTGATAGCACGTTTAAGGGCCGTGACGTAATCGTCGAGGTTATTAAACGTGATCCCCAGATTGCTTTGCGATTTATTGGTGTAGCCTAAGTCGCTCAAGCGCAGTGAGGTCGCATACGGCAGATAGTACATACCACCCGGCGTCTTCTCGAACGGTAACGTGGTAGGTTTACCCTGCAGGAATGAGGGACAGATAGCCGGTGAGGCGCCAAACAGATACGGGATCACCCAGCCAAAGCGGTAATAGTTACGGATCAGGCGGAAATAGCCTGCGGAGACCGACTCTTTATCGGTATCACCGCACTTCGCCTGCCAGAACGCCATGGGCAGCGAGAAGTTATAATGCACACCGGAAATCGTCTGCATCAGCGCGCCATAGCGGTTTTTCAATCCTTCGCGGTACAGCGTCTTCAGTCGGCCAATGTTAGAGCTGCCATATTGCGCCAGCTCAATATCCTGACCATTTTCGATATAGCACGGCATACTCAGCGGCCACATGCGTTCGTCGCCGATTTCACGTGCCGTAAAGCGGTGAACATCACGCATGATGGTCAGCATATGCTGAATATCACCATCAACAGGCGTAATAAATTCCAACAATGCTTCGGCAAAGTCGGTTGTAATCCATTTGTGGGTCAACGCTGAGCCCAGTGACTGTGGATGGCCTGTTGTCGCCAGGGTGCCATCCGCATTAACGCGCAGTGTCTCGCGTTCAAGACCACGTTGAATCCCCTCAAGAGCCTGAGGATTTTTTTCCAGCCAGGACAGTGCCTGCGATACGTCCGGGATCAAATTGACCTCCCGCCTGTAATAATCATTTTATTAAGCATAATTGTAATGGTTGACGATTAAAGGTCACTCACTCAGTCCAATTAGTGCCACCACGTCATACCCTGCAGCGTTACGATGGCCAAAAGCACATAGCGTATCGCTTTTCCAAGGCACAAAAAAAATACCACCGGCCCCCAGGAGATGCGCATCCATCCCGCCAGCAGGCACAGCAAATCGCCTATAACAGGCATCCAGCTTAATAACAGTGTGGCTGCACCATAGCGTCTTAGCCAACCTGTCGCTTTTTCTTGCCAGCGTGATGTTTCACGTAATGGAAAGAAACGCCCAAGAATAACGTTTGTCAGCCCTCCAAGGCTATTACCCATTGTTGCTATTAATACCAGCAGCCAGGGCTGACTCGCGCCAGACAGCAGCAGCGCGACCAGCACCACCTCAGAATTGCCGGGTAGCAAGGTGGCGCTGAGGAAGCTGCTGGCGAATAAAGAGGAGAGTGACAGCAGGTCACTCACAATACGCGCACATCCACCGCATCCATACCTGCCGCACGCGCTGCCTGCAGACCAAAGTCCGCATCTTCGAACACAACGCAACGGGTTGGATCCACCCCCATACGCTCAGCGCATAATAAAAAGGTATCCGGGGCAGGCTTATGGTTTTTCACATCATCTGCAGCGACAACCGCGTCAAAGTAGTGACGCAGGCCAAGGTGTGCCAGGAGCGCTTCGGCAATCGCGGTTTCGCTACCGGTACCGACGGACATCGGACGACGACCATACCACGCCTTGACCACCTCAATCAGTGGTAAAGGACGCACGGTATCAAGCAGCATTGCTTTAACCGCATCGGTTTTTTCACGTGCCAGTGCGTAAGGGTCGAGACTGGCCTGGTTGAATTCAATAACAGACTGCGCAATGCGCCAGGTTGGCGAACCGTTTAATGCCACCATGGCGTCAAAATCGTAGCGCAGACCGTAATGCCCAAGCACCTCATGCCATGCTTTACGATGGGTGGGTTCGGTATCCAGGAGAGTGCCATCCATATCGAAAATCAGACCATCATAACGTTCGTACATCATGTTCTCACAAACCGGATAACGGAACGTTACTTTAACGTAAACAAGGATTTTTGTCGCTGTTAACGGAATGACTGAGTGGGGATGTTTTGAGAATTAGCGATGATGTATTTAGAGGGGGAAACGCATGAAACAGCAGGTTTGTTAGAAGATGGTGCATCCGGGAGGATGACTCTCTTTGTTCGCCCTGCGGGTCGCCGCTAACGCGACGCTATCCTCCCTGGTGCTAACGATTATCTCGCAGACCATGAAACAACAGTTTTGCTGCTATCTCGGAGAAGATGGTGCATCCGGGAGGATTCGAACCTCCGACCGCTCGGTTCGTAGCCGAGTACTCTATCCAGCTGAGCTACGGATGCATCGGGAAATGCTGAGGTATTACTGATATCACGTGTTGCGTAACATGGTGCATCCGGGAGGATGACTCACTTTGTTCGCCCTACGGGTCGCCGCTAACGCAGCGCTATCCTCCCTGGTGCTAACGATTATCTCGTAGACCATGAAACAACAGTTTTGCTGCTATCTCGGAGAAGATGGTGCATCCGGGAGGATTCGAACCTCCGACCGCTCGGTTCGTAGCCGAGTACTCTATCCAGCTGAGCTACGGATGCATCGGGAAATGCTGAGGTATTACTGATATCACGTGTTGCGTAACATGGTGCATCCGGGAGGATGACTCACTTTGTTCGCCCTACGGGTCGCCGCTAACGCAGCGCTATCCTCCCTGGTGCTAACGATTATCTCGTAGACCATGAAACAACAGTTTTGCTGCTATCTCGGAGAAGATGGTGCATCCGGGAGGATTCGAACCTCCGACCGCTCGGTTCGTAGCCGAGTACTCTATCCAGCTGAGCTACGGATGCATCAGGATTACTGCTTTACTACTGATACCTGATGCCATTACTAAAATAACACCAGATAAAAGAGGGTGCATCCAAAAGGATGGCTGACTTCGTTCGCCCTACATGTCGCTGCTGAAACGACTTTATCTTCTCTTGCCCTGTCGATTATCTCGCAGACCATGAAACAACAGTAGTGCTGTTATCTCAAAGAAGATGGTGCATCCGGGAGGATTCGAACCTCCGACCGCTCGGTTCGTAGCCGAGTACTCTATCCAGCTGAGCTACGGATGCAAAATGGCGGTGAGGCGGGGATTCGAACCCCGGATGCAGCTTTTGACCGCATACTCCCTTAGCAGGGGAGCGCCTTCAGCCTCTCGGCCACCTCACCACACACGCCTCTTACGAGTGCTTCGAAGAACTTGTTTCTGCTCATCGTCGCTGCGTGGCGCACATATTACTTTCTGGGACTTATAAGTCAAACAATTTTTCCAGCACCTGAATCGTTTGCACAATTCGCAGACAATTCGTCGCTTAAAAGCGCAAAAAGGATGTTTTATCAGCAAATTTTTAGCGCATGTACCTGTTCATGCAGAGCGTCGAAAACAGCCCAGGAAGGAATATATCAGTGAAGGGCGAAATGAAAAGGTCATAATGCAGGAGGAATACTTCGAAGCGTGTTGCGTCTCGCCGGGGGGCGAGACGCGGTATAATCAAAAACTGGACTGTTGCGATTTTTCAGCCTGGATACGCTGGTAGATCTCTTCACGGTGTACAGACACTTCTTTAGGGGCGTTAACACCAATACGTACCTGGTTACCCTTAACCCCTAAAACAGTCACCGTGACCTCATCCCCAATCATGAGGGTCTCACCAACTCGACGAGTCAGAATCAGCATTCTTTGCTCCTTGAAAGATTAAAAGAGTCGGGTCTCTCTGTATCCCGGCATTCTCCATCATATAACGCCAAAAAGTAAGCGATGACAAACACGTAAAGTGTAAGCAGTCACGGCATTACATTCTGTTATAAGTAAGTTTAGCCGATATACACAACTTCAACCTGACTTTATCGTTTTCAATAGCGTAGTGGCAAGAACGCCATAGCCACAAGGCTATGGCGACTGCATTCGCTTTGTAATTATTACAGTTTTGCGCCTACCCAGCCTTTAACGCTGGCAAGAGCGGCTGGCAACGCTGCTGCATCCGTACCGCCGGCTTGCGCCATGTCCGGACGACCACCGCCTTTACCCCCCACCTGCTGGGCAATCATGCCAACCAATTCCCCTGCTTTAACGCGGTCGGTCACATCCTTAGACACACCCGCAATCAGAGAAACCTTACCTTCTGCTACCGTGGCCAGTACGATAACCGCAGAACCTAACTGATTCTTCAGATCGTCAACCATCGTGCGCAGCATCTTCGGTTCAACGCCAGCCAGCTCGCTGACAAGCAGTTTGACGCCGTTGATCTCTTCAGCCTTGCCAGACAAGCTTGCGCTTTCCTGGGCAGCCTGTTGTTCTTTCAACTGCTGCAGCTCTTTTTCGAGCTGGCGTGAACGCTCCAGTGCAGCGCGCACTTTATCGCCCAGATTAGCGCTATCGCCTTTCAGCAGCTGGGCAATGTCATGCAGTTGATCGCTTTGAGCATGTAGTGCAGCAATCGCGCCTTCCCCGGTTACCGCCTCGATACGGCGCACACCTGCCGCAGTACCGGATTCCGACACAATGCGGAACAGGCCAATATCACCCGTGCGCGATGCGTGCGTGCCACCACAGAGTTCGGTAGAGAAATCGCCCATACGCAGAACGCGCACGCGATCGTCATACTTCTCACCGAACAGTGCCATAGCGCCCGACGCTTTAGCGGCATCGATATCCATAATATTGGTTTCGATGGGCAGATTGCGGCGAATTTGTTCATTCACCTTATCTTCAACCGCGCGAATTTCTGACGGTTTCATTGCTTCGAAATGGGAGAAGTCAAAACGCAGCGCTTTGTCATTCACCAGCGAGCCTTTCTGTGCAACATGCGTGCCCAGCACTTCGCGCAGAGCGGCATGCATCAGGTGCGTTGCAGAGTGGTTCAGACGAATGCGCAGACGACGAGCTTCGTCGACTTCGGCTTTCACACCGTCGCCCACTTTCAGCGAACCGGACACCACTTTGCCGATATGACCAATGGCCTGACCATATTTCTGGGTATCGTTCACGGTAAAGGCAAAGCCGTTACCCTTCAGTTCGCCTTTATCACCAACCTGGCCACCGGATTCAGCATAGAACGGTGTCTCGTTCAGAACCACTACCGCATCCTGACCGGCGCTCACTGCGTCCACGGCTTTACCGTCCACAAACAGTGCAGTAATTTTACCGTTCAGCTCCAGGTGGTCGTAGCCTTTAAACTCTGAGCTGCCCTCAACACGGATCAGGGTGTTGTAATCAGCACCAAAGCCGCTGGATTCACGCGCACGACGACGCTGCTCTTCCATTGCGGCTTCAAAGCCCGCTTCATCTACTTTGATGTTGCGCTCACGGCAGACATCCGCGGTCAGATCGACAGGGAAGCCGTAGGTGTCATACAGACGGAAGGCCGTTTCCCCATCCAGCGTATCGCCTTTCAGCTTCGACAGTTCGTCATCCAGCAGTGCCAGACCACGCTCAAGGGTGCGTGCAAACTGCTCTTCTTCGGTTTTCAGAACCTGCTCAACCTGAGCCTGCTGGCGCTTCAGCTCTTCGCCCGCAGAGCCCATCACATCCAGCAACGGACCGACCAGTTTGAAGAAGAAGGTGTCTTTCGCGCCCAGCATATTCCCGTGGCGAATCGCACGACGAATAATGCGGCGTAAAACGTAGCCACGGTTTTCGTTGGAAGGGATGACGCCATCAGCAATGAGGAAGGCACAGGAGCGGATATGGTCAGCAATCACGCGCAGGGACTTATTGCCCAGATCGGTTGCGCCAGTCACTTCAGCAACGGATTTAATCAATTTGCTGAACAGATCAATTTCGTAGTTAGAGTTCACGTGCTGCAGCACGGCGGCAATACGCTCCAGGCCCATACCGGTATCCACGGACGGCTTCGGCAGCGGTTCCATGGTGCCGTCAGCCTGGCGGTTGAACTGCATAAAGACGATGTTCCAGATCTCGATATAGCGGTCACCATCTTCTTCCGGGCTTCCCGGAGGACCGCCCCAGATGTGGTCGCCATGGTCAAAGAAGATCTCGGTGCATGGGCCGCAAGGCCCGGTATCGCCCATCTGCCAGAAGTTGTCAGAGGCGAAGGCTGCGCCTTTATTGTCGCCGATGCGGATAATACGCTCGCGAGGAATACCGACTTCTTTTTCCCAGATTTCGTAAGCTTCGTCATCGGTCTCGTACACGGTGACCCACAGACGCTCTTTCGGCAGGTTGAACCAGTTCTCACCGGTCAACAGCTCCCACGCGTACTGAATGGCATCATGTTTGAAATAGTCGCCGAAGCTGAAGTTGCCCAGCATCTCGAAGAAAGTATGGTGACGTGCAGTGTAACCGACGTTTTCCAGGTCGTTGTGTTTACCACCCGCACGAACGCAGCGCTGTGCGGTAGTGGCGCGGGAATAATTACGCTTATCGAGGCCAAGGAATACATCCTTGAACTGGTTCATCCCGGCGTTGGTAAACAGTAAAGTAGGGTCGTTATTTGGCACGAGGGAGCTGCTGGCAACTACCTGGTGACCCTTGCTATGGAAAAAGTCGAGAAACGCCTGACGGATCTCAGCGGTGCTCTTGCTCATAATTATCCTGGAATCAAGCTAACGAAATGTCGCAGCGGGTTGCTACCCTTCGACGGGCAGCAACCCGCTACTGGAAAAAGTGGGAATAAGATAAGTTTTCTTTACTACGAAGTAAAATCCCGTATGCGGTCAATCGGTAAAATTTCGCCAGATTTCCTGAATATCTTCCAGTAAATAGCCGCGATAGAGTAAAAAGCGTTGCACTTTAACTTTTTCGGCAAACTGCGTCGGCAGAGGCTCGCCGAACTTACGCTGGGCCTGCTCTCGTGCCCGTTCACTCCAGTCGATATCGCAGTCACGCATCGCACTTTCACCGATCTCCCGTGACAGCCCTTTCTGCCCCAACTCCTGACGGATACGCGCGGGCCCATACCCTTTGCGACTGCGGCTGGCAATAAACTGCCGGGCGAAGCGTTCATCATCGAGATAGCGATTTTCGCTGCACCACTCAATGACGTTGTCGAGATCGTCCTGGCTGACCTCCACTTTTTCGAGGCCATTCTTACTCATGACAGGTGCGGTAAGCTTGCGTCGTAACTCGGCTTCCCCATGGTCACGCATCGCCAGAATGCGTAATGCGCGATCGAGCAAGCGAGCATAATCGGAGCGACGGGGTTCGTTTTCAGACATGGCTAAATCCTGTTGTCTCCAAATAGCAAAAGGGCTGCATCAGCAGCCCTTGATTGTCGTTCAGATTATCAGAAATCTTCGTTGGTTTCTTCGGCGTCGTCGCCGCGGTCATCAACAGAAAAGTCCGGTTTATCGCTCGGATTACTGAGCAGAATTTCACGCACCTTCTTCTCAATTTCTTTTGCCGTTGCCGGGTTTTCTTTCAGCCAGTTGGTCGCATTCGCTTTACCCTGACCGATTTTATCGCCGTTGTAGCTGTACCAGGCGCCCGCTTTTTCAATCAGCTTCTCTTTCACGCCAAGGTCAACCAGCTCACCGTAGAAGTTGATGCCTTCACCGTAAAGGATCTGGAATTCAGCTTGTTTAAACGGTGCAGCAATTTTGTTTTTCACCACTTTAACGCGGGTCTCACTGCCCACCACGTTATCGCCTTCTTTCACCGCCCCGATGCGACGAATGTCCAGGCGAACAGATGCGTAGAATTTCAGTGCATTACCACCGGTGGTGGTTTCCGGGTTACCGAACATCACACCAATTTTCATACGGATCTGGTTGATGAAAATCAGCAGGGTGTTGGACTGCTTCAGGTTACCCGCCAGCTTACGCATCGCCTGGCTCATCATACGTGCCGCGAGGCCCATGTGAGAGTCACCGATTTCACCTTCGATCTCTGCTTTCGGCGTCAGGGCCGCAACGGAGTCGACCACGATAACGTCGACCGCGCCAGAACGCGCCAGCGCGTCACAAATTTCCAGCGCCTGCTCACCGGTGTCCGGCTGAGAACAGAGCAGGTTGTCGATATCAACGCCCAGTTTACGTGCATAGACAGGGTCCAGCGCGTGTTCCGCATCGATAAATGCACAGGTTTTACCTTCGCGCTGTGCAGAGGCGATAACCTGCAGCGTCAGCGTGGTTTTACCGGAAGATTCCGGCCCGTAAATTTCGACGACACGGCCCATTGGCAGACCGCCCGCACCCAGCGCGATATCCAGAGACAGGGAACCCGTAGAGATGGTCTCCACATCCATAGAACGGTCTTCACCCAGACGCATGATGGAGCCTTTACCGAATTGCTTTTCGATCTGACCCAGCGCGGCCGCAAGTGCTTTCTGTTTGTTTTCGTCGATAGCCATTATTACTCCTGTCATGCAAGGTGAAGCGCTATGCTTCGCCGTGAATTTCTGATCTGATGCCGCAATTATACTGTATGGTCATACAGTATCAAGTGTTTTGTAGAAAATGTTGCCAGAGCGTTTTTAAGGCATACGACGTGGCCTGACGGCGCACCGATTCCCGGTCTCCCTCAAAGCATTCACGACGCGTAATCCCCTGTCCATTCACACAGGCAAAGCCGAACCACACGGTTCCAACGGGTTTATCTTCACTGCCCCCTTCCGGCCCGGCAATGCCGCTAATGGAAACGGCATAATCTGCTCGCGCCGCCTTCAACGCACCGACTGCCATCTCCACGACTACCGGCTCACTGACGGCGCCATGGGCCGCCAGTGTTTCCGGCTTAACGCCAATCATCTGCGACTTGGCTTCATTGCTGTAGGTGACAAAACCGCGTTCAAACCAGGCAGAGCTACCGGCAATATCCGTGATTACCTTCGCCACCCAGCCGCCCGTACAGGACTCGGCGGTGGTGAGCGTTGCGCCCCGCGCTTTCAACGCCAGACCCACACGCTCGCTTAATTGCATCATTTCATTGTCCGTCATGAAGACTCCTGTCATGCCAAAACCGTGGCAGAAAGATAGCACTTTCAGGACAAAGGTGGGGACGAGGTGATGAATTTACGAGGAGGCTTCAGAAAAAAGCCAGCGTGCGCTGGCTTTCGATCCTTATTTCATGCTGTTGACAAGGGTTTCGACATTATGGCGAAACGCCTGGGTATAGGTCTCTGCTTCGCCCCCTTTCTTGCTCAACGCTTCGGGGTACAGCTCCCCGCCTGGCTGTGCGCCAGTGGCTGTCGCTATCTGTTTGACCAGCCGCGGATCAAGCTGATTTTCCATAAACCAGGTGTGCACCCCGTCTGCTTTTATCTGCTTGATTAAGCCTGCAACCTGCTGTGCACTGGCTTCACTTTCTGACGAGAGACCTTGTGGGGCCAGGAAGGTGACACCGTAGGCGCGACCGAAGTAGCCAAAGGCATCATGGCTGGTCAGCACTTTACGTTTTTCCTGTGGAATACCCCTGAACTGCCCTTTTGCCCAGCTATCAAGCTGTTGAATCTGCTCAATGTATTTCTGCCCACTGGCCTTGAGAGCCACCTCATCCTGCGGGTCCGCTTTCACCAGCGCCGCCAGGATATTTTGCGCATAAAGGGCACCGTTTGCCGCACTGTTCCAGGCGTGGGGGTCAGTGACCGTTTTGCCCTCTTCCTCCAGGGTATGTGTTTTCACCCCTTCGGAAGCCACCACCACCGTACCTTTAAAGCCGGACGCTTTGACCAACCGGTCGAGCCAACCTTCAAGCCCAAGTCCGTTGACCACCACCACATCCGCTTTATTGAGCAGCGCGCTGTCTTTCGCACTGGGTTCGAAGGTATGCGGGTCACCGTCCGGCCCCACCAGGGTGGTGACGTTCACATGCTCGCCCCCGGTTTTCGCCGCGATATCACCCAGCACTGAAAAGCTCGCGACCACGTTCAGCGTTTTTGCCATTGCCCCTTGCGTCATAAGCCCGAAAGCCAACGCCAGCACCACTCTTGTTTTTTTCATCCTGTCCCCTTGCCTGATTTTTGTGCCCGCAAGCTGCTGCGCGCGCCGAATAAAATCGAAAAAATAAATACACCACTCGCCGTGAGTACAATGGATGGCCCGGCTGGCAGACCCGCCCCCCATGAGAGGCTCAGGCCCAGCCATGCGCACATCGCCCCGGTGATGCCTGCAAACAGTAATAATCCGGGTAGCGTCCGCGCCCAGCAGCGTGCCGCCACGGCCGGTAAAATCATCACCCCCACCGCCATCAACGTGCCCAGTACCTGGAAACCGGCCACGAGATTCAGTACCAGCAGAGCCAGAAACAGGCTGTGGAAAAGCGCGGGCAGCCGAGGCGAGTTAATCTGTAAAAAGGCGCTGTCGAAGGCTTCGCTGACAAAACCGCGATAACACAGCGCCAGACAAAGCAGCGTCAGGCTGGCGACGCCCGCAACAAAAAGCGCAGCATCGCTGTCCACCGCCAGCACCGAGCCAAACAGTAAATGCAACAGATCGACGCTGGAGCCACGCAGGGAGACCAGGGTGACGCCCAGGGCGAGAGAGGTGAGATAGAGACCGGCAAAGCTGGCATCCTCCTTCAGCGGCGTGCGACGGCTGATCATTCCCGCCACCAGCGCCACCACGATCCCGGCGATAAATCCGCCCAGGCTCATCGCCAGCAAAGACATGCCATTCAATAAGAAGCCCACCGCTACCCCCGGTAAAATGGCGTGCGACAGCGCATCCCCCATCAGACTCATGCGGCGTAATTGCAGAAAAACACCCAGTGCCGTGGTGCTGACAGACAACGCCAGGCAGACCACCAGCGCACGGCGCATAAAACCAAACTCAACAAACGGCTGAAAAAAGAGATGCCACATCATGCCAGGCAGCCCTCGTGCGTCTGCAAAGAGGTAGCGCCCCAGTTGGCGCTCACGCCGTCAAGACGCAGCGTCTGCGGGAAATAGCGCGATACGCGCTCGCTGTCGTGCAGGACAGCGAGAATGGTTTGCCCCTGCTGATGCATCGCCACAATGTGCTCCATCAGCAGTTGGCTGGTGACTTCATCCACCCCGGTGAAGGGCTCATCCAGCATCACCAGCGGTGCCTGTTGCAGCCACATGCGGGCAAAGAGCATGCGCTGAAATTGGCCGCCGGAGAGGGCGTCAATGGGGGTGCCTGCCATCGCCAGCAACCCGACGCGCTCCAGCGCCACGGACACCTGCATTCGTGCCCGCCGATTCAGGGCCCGGAACAGCGAAATACGCGGCCAGCTTCCCATGCTCACCACATCCTGCACGGTCAGCGGAAAACAGGGATCGAGCGTCTGGCGCTGGGCCAACCAGCCGATGGCTGGCCGTGATGTAGACCAGCGGAGCGCACCACTTACCGGCGCGAGCACGCCGGCCAGGGTTTTCAGTAAGGTTGATTTTCCACAGCCGTTAGCACCGACAATCGCCGTCATGCTGCCGCGCTCTACCACGCCGCAAAGCGAAGGCGTGACGGCCTGCGCGCCGTAGCCTGCCACCAGATGGTCAAGTTCAATCATGGCAGCGCCACCGCCCATGCCGTCAGCAACCAGAGCCCTGCGAGCAGCACGATTGACAGCCCCAGCCGCAACCAGCCAGAGCAGGAGAAAAGCGTTCTATCCGTCATCACACACCTCAATATGTTATAACATAACAATAATCAGATGTGAGAATGAAGTAAAACGAAGTTTGCGTGAGGAGTTTGTCGAAATGTTTCCGTCCCCTCCCGAGGGAGGGGAGCAGAATTAGCGGATACGCGCCAGGGAAACGGCCTGACCAAGCTGCCAGACCGCCATCGCATACTGCGTGCTGTGGTTATAGCGGGTAATGACGTAGAAATTCGGCAAACCGAACCAGTACTCGTATCCCGTTCCCACATCCAGGCGCAGGAGGCTGGCCTGTTGATGATTATCCAGCGGCTGCTGCGGCGTTAATCCAGCGGCCATCAGCTGCGGCACGCTGTAGTTGGTTTTAAAGCCATTCTCCAGCCCCGGCGCCTGCCCGTTCGCCTTCACCGCAACCTCATCTCCTTTCACCCAACCATGCTCTTTGAAGTAGTTGGCCACGCTGCCAATAGCATCGACCGGATCCCAAAGATTGATGTGCCCATCACCGTTGAAGTCCACGGCGTACTGTTTGTAAGACGACGGCATAAACTGACCGTAGCCCATCGCGCCGGCAAAGGAGCCTTTCAGCTCAAGCGGATCGTCACTTTCGTCACGCGCCATTAACAGGAAGGTTTCCAGTTCGCTGGCGAAATAGTCCGCACGGCGCGGGTAGTTGAAGGCCAGCGTCGCCAGTCCATCAAGGATTCGGGTTTTGCCCATCACGCGGCCCCAGCGCGTTTCCACACCAATGATACCGACGATGATTTCCGGCGGCACGCCGTAGACCATCCAGGCGCGGTTCAACGCATCTTCATATTGATTCCAGAACGCGACGCCATTCTGCACGTTATCCGGGGTGATGAATTTACTGCGATAGCGCAGCCATGCGCCGTTCGGACCGGTCGGCCCGGCAGTGCTGGGGGCCTGGCGATCCATCTGGTCGAGCACATAGTTCAGCCGCTTCGCCTGAGAGATAATTTCGTGCAATTGCTGACGGTCAAATCCGTGTTTACTGACCATGTCATTGATGAATTTTTCAGCCGCGGGATTGTTGGCGAAATCGCCGCCCATCACGGTGACATTGTGTTGCGGTTTAAGCAAGAACCCGCCGGACGGGGTGCCGGTTGTCGGTGCGGGCACCGAGGCTTCGGTTTGCTGAGTTTTGCTGCTGCAGGCGGCAAGTAAGACGAGCGCGGGGAGAAGCGCTACGTAACGACGCTTAAACATGAGACATCCATTTAACAAGACCATCGACGAGGAAGAATTATGGTAAAACATACGGCCTTGCACAAGGAAGCATCATCATCTTCCGCTCCTCATTCCGTTGTCTGAAAATTCCTTTTTCTGCTTTTCAAAACCCTTCACCCCACCAAATCTTTCACAATGATCAATTTATCTTTCATATTGAGATCTAAATAACACTTTTAAACCTTTCAAAGTGATTATTATATGCGCCACCTACACAACAACAAACGATCCTGAAGGAGAGAACAATGATCGAAACCATTTCCCATGGTGCCGAGTGGTTCATCGGGCTGTTTCAGAAAGGGGGGGAAGTGTTTACCGGAATGGTCACCGGTATTTTGCCCTTGCTGATTAGCCTGCTGGTTATCATGAACGCCCTGATTAACTTTATCGGTCAGCACCGTATTGAGCAGTTGGCCCAGCGCTGCGCCGGGAATCCCATTACGCGTTATCTGCTGCTGCCCTGCGTCGGCACCTTTGTTTTCTGTAACCCCATGACGCTGAGCCTGGGGCGCTTTATGCCCGAGCGTTACAAACCCAGCTACTACGCGGCCGCCTCCTACAGTTGCCACTCAATGAACGGCCTCTTCCCGCATATCAACCCCGGCGAACTCTTTGTTTACCTGGGCATTGCGAATGGCTTGACGACGCTCGGCCTGCCGCTGGGCCCGTTGGCAGTGAGCTATTTACTGGTCGGTCTGGTCACCAACTTCTTCCGTGGCTGGGTCACTGACCTCACCACCTCGATTTTCGAGAAAAAAATGGGCATTCAGCTTGAGAAAAACGTGCATCTCGCCGGAGCAACATCATGAGCCATATTGTGATTGAAAAGGGAACGGGCGGCTGGGGCGGCCCGCTGGTGCTCGATACCCGCGTCAACAAGAAGATCGTTTACATCACCGCGGGCACGCGTCCGGCAATCGTCGACAAACTCGCGCAAATGACCGGCTGGGAAGCCGTCGATGGTTTTAAAGAGGGTGAACCCGCCGAAGCGGAAATTGGCGTCGCCATCATTGACTGCGGCGGTACTCTGCGCTGCGGCATTTACCCCAAACGCCGTATTCCTACCGTGAACATTCACGCCACAGGAAAGTCCGGCCCGCTGGCGCAGTACATCCTTGAAGATATTTATGTCTCCGGCGTCAAGGAAGAGAACATTTACTGGCAGGATGGCGCGGCCACCCCGCAGCCGGTGAAGCGTGACACCGCCGGGCGCGATTACGACAGCAGCAAAAAAATCACCGAACAGAGCGACGGTCTGCTGGCGAAAGTCGGCATGGGGATGGGCTCCGCCGTTGCGGTCCTTTTTCAGGCCGGGCGCGACACTATCGACACGGTGCTGAAAACCATCCTGCCGTTTATGGCCTTCGTCTCGGCACTCATCGGGATAATCATGGCCTCCGGCCTCGGCGACTGGATAGCCCACGGGCTGGCTCCGCTCGCCAGTCATCCTTTGGGTCTGGTGACGCTGGCGCTGATCTGCTCTTTCCCGCTGCTGTCGCCGTTCCTCGGCCCGGGCGCGGTCATCGCGCAGGTTATCGGTGTGCTGATTGGTGTGCAGATCGGTCAGGGCAATATTCCCCCGCACCTCGCCCTGCCCGCCCTGTTCGCCATTAACGCTCAGGCGGCATGTGACTTTATCCCCGTCGGTCTTTCGCTGGCAGAAGCCCGCCAGGACACGGTACGCGTAGGTGTCCCCTCCGTGCTGGTCAGCCGCTTCTTAACCGGTGCGCCGACGGTGCTGATTGCCTGGTTTGTTTCCGGCTTTATTTATCAATAAGAGGTTATTCATGAGCGTGATCTATCAAACCACCATTACCCAGATTGGCGAGTGCGCACGCGATGCCCTCAGCGACCGGATGCTGATCACCTTCCGCGAAGGTGCCCCCGCCGATGTGGCCGAGTTTTGCTTTATTCATTGTCACGGCGAGCTGTCGGGGGCCTTGCGGCCCGGCGCGCAGTTTGAACTGGGCGATCAATGCTACCCGGTCACCGCTGTAGGCGACGTGGCGGAGCTGAATTTACGTGAGCTTGGGCATATCACCCTGTGTTTCGATGGACAGACGCAGGCGGAATATCCCGGCACGGTACATGTTGCAGGAGAGGTGCCGGCAGGCATCACCCCCGGTTGCACACTGAAATTTGTCGCTTAAGTCGTAAGGAGAAAGGTATGAAACAGGTTGCCGTTGTCATTGGTGGAGGGCAGACGCTCGGTGCGTTCCTCTGCCGTGGGCTGGCCGCAGAGGGTTACCGCGTTGCAGTGGTGGATATTCAGAGTGATAAAGCCGCCGCCACCGCCCAGGAGATCAACAGCGAGTATGGGGATGGGATGGCCTACGGTTTTGGCGCCGATGCCACCAGCGAGCAGAGCGTGCTCGCACTGTCACGCGGAGTCGATGAAATTTTTGGTCGCGTGGATCTGCTGGTCTACAGTGCCGGCATCGCCAAGGCGGGGTTTATCAGCGACGTGCAGCTCGGGGATTTTGACCGCTCGCTGCAGGTGAATCTGGTGGGCTATTTCCTGTGCGCCCGTGAGTTCTCGCGCCTGATGATTCGCGATGGCATTCAGGGACGCATTATTCAAATAAACTCCAAATCCGGCAAAGTCGGCAGCAAGCACAACTCGGGTTACAGCGCGGCCAAGTTCGGTGGTGTGGGGCTAACGCAATCACTGGCGCTGGATCTGGCAGAGTACGGCATTACCGTGCATTCACTGATGCTCGGCAACCTGCTGAAGTCGCCGATGTTCCAGTCCCTCATTCCGCAATACGCCAGCAAGTTGGGCATTGCCGCGGAGGAGGTCGAACAGCATTACATCGACAAAGTGCCGTTAAAGCGCGGCTGTGATTACCAGGATGTGCTGAACGTGCTGCTGTTTTACGCAAGCCCGAAAGCCGCCTATTGCACCGGTCAATCCATCAACGTCACCGGCGGGCAGGTGATGTTCTGATTGTAGATAAACGCCCGGTGGCGCTTCGCTTACCGGGCCTACAAAACCTCGAACCGTAGGCCGGGTAAGGCGCAGCCGCCACCCGGCAATTAAGGAGCTGATATGGTTTCTGCACTGATTACCCTCGCCGCTATTGCCTGGCTCAGCCAAATGGCAATGGGTGGCTGGCAGATTCGCCAGTTTAATCGCGCATTCGATACGCTCTGCCAGCAGGGGCGGGTCGGCGTCGGGCGATCCGGCGGGCGCTTTAAGCCACGGGTGGTCCTCGCCGTGGCCTTCGACGATCGGGATCGGGTCAGCGGCTCTCTGCTGATGCGCGGCCTGACGGTTTTCGCCCGACCGACTAAAATTGATGCAATTGATGGATTAAAACGTCAAGAATTAGAACCTGACGTGATCTTTCCCCATGATCGCAACTGCCAGGATGCTTTATCATTAGCGCTTAAAATGAAACATGGATAATTTCGTTGTGAACGCTATTAGCTTGCGAAATTATCATTTCGAAATTTAACGCAGGACAATAGCGCTTATGAAACCACGTCAACGACAAGCGGCCATTCTTGAGCATCTGCAAAAGCAGGGAAAATGCGCCGTTGAAGAGCTGGCCGCGTTTTTTGACACCACCGGTACCACTATCCGTAAGGATTTGGTGGCGCTTGAACATGCGGGCGCGGTGATTCGTACCTACGGTGGTGTGGTTCTCAGTAAAGATGAAACGGACCCGCCTATCGATCACAAGACGCTGATCAATACCCGGCAGAAAGGTGAGATTGCCCGCACTGCGGTCAGCTTTATTCAGGACGGTGATTCCCTGATCCTTGATGCAGGCAGCACGGTACTGCAAATGGTTCCCCTGCTCAGCCACTTCAACAACATCACCGTTATGACCAACAGCCTGCACATTGTTAACGCGCTTTCGGAGCTGGACAACGAGCAAACCATCCTGATGCCCGGCGGCACCTTCCGCAAAAAATCCGCCTCTTTTCACGGCCAACTGGCAGAAAATGCCTTTGAACAATTTAGTTTCGACAAACTGTTTATGGGAACCGATGGGATCGATTTAAACGCCGGGGTGACCACCTTTAACGAGGTGTTCAGCGTCAGCAAAGCGATGTGCAACGCGGCGCGGGAAGTGATCCTGATGGCCGACTCCTCAAAGTTCGGTCGTAAAAGCCCAAACATTGTCTGCAGTCTTGAGAGCGTCAATAAACTGATCACCGATGCCGGGATACCGGCTGAGTTTCGTGCCGCGCTGGAAGCCAAAGGCATTGAGGTGATCGTTGCCGGAGAAAACCATGAGTGAGATGTTATTGAATACCGCCCGCCAAACGCTGCTGCTGGAGCTTGCGGAAGCCAGCCGTCTGCCGGAGCGGCTGGGCGAAGATTTTTTGACGGCCGCGAACGCCCTGATCCACTGCCAGGGCAAAGCGATCGTTTCGGGTATTGGCAAGTCTGGTCATATCGGTAAGAAAATCGCCGCTACGCTTGCCAGCACCGGCACCCCGTCTTTTTTTGTTCATGCCGCCGAAGCGCTGCATGGCGACCTTGGAATGATTGAAAGCCGGGATGTGCTGCTGTTTATCTCCTACTCCGGGTCCGCGAAAGAGCTGGAGCTGATCCTGCCGCGCCTCGAAGAGCGCGGGGTGACGCTGCTCGCCATGACCGGTAAGCCTCTCTCCCCGCTGGCGCTGGCGGCTAAAGCCGTACTGGATATCTCCGTTGAACGCGAAGCCTGCCCAATGCACCTCGCCCCGACCTCCAGCACCGTTAACACCCTGATGTTAGGTGATGCGCTGGCGATGGCGGTGATGCAGGCGCGTGGCTTTAATGAAGAAGATTTTGCCCGTTCACACCCGGCGGGCGCACTGGGCGCGCGTTTGTTAAACCGGGTTCATCATTTAATGCGTAAAGACGATGTGCCGCACGTGCGCATTGATGCCACCGTGATGGACGCAATGCTGGAGCTGAGCCGTACCGGGCTGGGTATGGTGGCTATTTGCGACCAGGCTGAGCAAATTAAAGGCATCTTCTCTGATGGTGATTTACGCCGCTGGCTGGTAGCCGGTGGCACCCTGGCCGCCCCGGTCAGCGAGGCGATGACCCCGGGCGGGTTCACGCTGAACGCCGAAAGCCGCGCAATCGACGCCAAAGAGGCGTTAATGAAGCGCAAGATTGCCGCAGCGCCAGTGGTGGATGACAGCGGCAAGCTGGTGGGTGCCATCAATCTGCAGGCGTTTTACCAGGCCGGCATTATCTAGCGCTTTAGACCCAGGCGTTTCGCCAGCCGATGCAGGTTGGCGACGTCAATGTCCAGCGCACGTGCACTTGCTGCCCAGTTACGCTGATTTTGCGCCAGCACCTGGCTGATGATCTCACGCTGGAAGGCATCCGTGGCTTCGCGCAGATTGGGGGTTTCCGGCAGCGTTTTTACCACCGTCGTTACGGGTTCTGGCTCGTCGCTGAAAGCGAAATGGTGCACGTCCAGCACCACCTCATCACCGTTACGCGTTCCGCGCGCCAGCACAATCGCACGATGAATGGCATGTTCCAGCTCGCGCACGTTGCCCGGCCAGCGGTACGCCAGCAGATGTGCCCGCGCTCGTGGGCTGAGTACCACGCGCCCCAATCCCAGGCGTAGCCGAGCCTGCTCACAGAAATAGCCCGCCAGCAGCACCACATCTTCGCCCCGCTCGCGAAGCGGCGGCACCCACACGGGAAAGACGCTCAGGCGGTGGAAGAGATCGGCACGAAAACGCCCTGCGACCACCTCTTCACGCAGGTCACGGTTGGTCGCCGCCAGTACGCGTACGTCCACCCGTAAACTGCGATCGTCACCGACGCGCTGAATATCGCCATACTGCAGCACGCGCAGCAGCTTGGCCTGAAGCGAAAGCGACAGCTCGCCAATCTCATCGAGAAACAGCGTGCCCTTATCGGCCATTTCGAATTTACCGCTGCGGTTGCTGATGGCCCCGGTAAATGCCCCCTTCACGTGACCAAACAGTTCGCTCTCCGCCACGCTTTCCGGCAGCGCAGCGCAGTTAAGGTAGACCAGCGCATCGGCGGCGCGCGGCGAGTTCTCATGGATAGCTTTCGCCACCAGCTCTTTACCGGTGCCGGTCTCCCCACCAATCAACACGTTCAGGTCGGAGGCAGCCACAATCTCAATCTCTTTTTTCAGTTGGGTCATGCCGTCGGAAAGGCCGATCATCTCGGTATGGGCCACCTGTTCGAACGCCGCAGGAACACCGGGTGCCATGTTCTGGCTCTCAAGCTGCTCAATCAGCAGCGCATTGTTGAGCGCACCCGCCGCCAGTGCCGCAATCAGTCGCAGCTCTTCATCGCTGAAGCTGTCGAACCGATCGGGTTCCATGCCATCCAGGGTCAGCGCGCCAATCAGGCTCTGCCCGGCGAACAGCGGCAGCCCGACGCAGGCGTGGACTTTCAGGCTCTCCTGACCGGGGATAAGTCCGTCATAGGGGTCAGGTAGCGAGCTGTCTGCCGGAAAACGCACGACATCTCCGGCGCGGGCAATGGCCTCCAGCCGCGGGTGCCCCTCCAGCGTAAAGCGGCGGCCCAGCACGTCCTGCGCCAGGCCGTCGATCGCTAGCGGAATGAACTGCCGTGACTCATAGCGCAACAGCGCCGACGCATCGCACTCCAGCACCTGGCGCAGCGTGGTGATCAATCGCTGGAAACGATCCGCATGACCGATTCCGCGCTGCAATTCAATGGCGATCCCCGCCAGTACATCCACTGAAAAACTCATCTTCGCCTCACTGTCATTTTGACAACTCATAGTGTCATATTGACCATTAATAGCATAGTCATTATGACTACCCCTCTCGGGTTATGTGAAATAAAAACAATATATATCAATACGATAAAAACTGGCACGCATCTTGATATAGCTCATGCAACTTATTTCATTCCGAACAGGTAATCAAAATGACTATTCATGTAAAAAATAACATTCACTGGGTTGGCCAACGTGACTGGGAAGTACGCGACTTTCATGGCACCGAGTACAAAACGCTGCGCGGCAGCAGCTATAACAGTTATTTGATTCGTGAAGGGAAAAACGTCCTCATCGATACTGTCGATCATAAATTCAGCCGTGAGTTCGTGCAGAACCTGCGCGCTGAGATCGATCTCAACGCCATCGACTACATCATTATTAACCATGCCGAAGAAGATCACGCCGGAGCCTTAACCGAGCTGATGTCGTACATCCCCAACACCCCGATCTACTGCACCACCAATGCTATCGACTCGATCAATGGTCATCACCATCACCCGGAGTGGAACTTCCACACCGTGAAAACCGGCGACGCGCTGGATATTGGCAACGGCAAGCAGCTCATCTTCGTTGAAACCCCGATGCTGCACTGGCCAGACAGCATGATGACCTACATGACCGGCGACGCGGTGCTGTTCAGTAACGACGCCTTCGGTCAGCACTACTGCGACGAACGTCTGTTCAACGATGAAGTGGATCAGACCGAACTGTTCGAACAGTGCCAGCGCTACTACGCCAATATCCTGACCCCGTTCAGCCGCCTGGTGACGCCAAAAATCACCGAGATCCTCGGCTTCAACCTGCCGGTAGATATGATCGCCACCTCTCACGGCGTGGTATGGCGCGAAAACCCCACCCAGATTGTTGAGCTGTACCTGAAATGGGCGGCGGATTACCAGGAAGACCGGATTACGATTTTCTACGACACCATGTCCAACAACACCCGCATGATGGCGGATGCCATCGCTCAGGGCATCAACGAAGTTGACCCGAACGTGGCGGTGAAAATCTTCAACGTGGCGCGCAGCGATAAAAACGACATTCTGACCAACGTCTTCCGTTCTAAAGGCGTGCTGGTCGGCACCTCCACCATGAACAACGTGATGATGCCGAAAATTGCTGGTCTGGTGGAAGAGATGACCGGTCTGCGTTTTCGTAACAAACGCGCCAGCGCTTTTGGTTCTCACGGCTGGAGCGGCGGTGCGGTAGACCGCCTCTCTACCCGCCTGCAGGATGCCGGTTTTGAGATGTCCCTGAGCCTGAAAGCCAAATGGCGCCCGGACTTTGACGCGCTGGAAGTCTGCCGTGAGCATGGTCGTGAAATTGCCCGTCAGTGGGCGCTCGCTCCGCTGCCTGCAGCGGTAAAAAGCGCGCCGGTGGAAGAGTCCGCCTGCGCCTGTGCCGCCAACGCCGCCGCTGACCTCGGCCCGTGCATGCAGTGCAGCGTCTGCCAGTGGATTTATGATCCGGCTACCGGCGAGCCAATGCAGGATGTGGCGCCAGGCACCCCGTGGAGTGAGGTGCCGGACAACTTCCTGTGCCCGGAATGTTCCCTTGGTAAAGAGGTGTTTGACGCGCTGGCAACGGAGGCCGTATGAACGCAGGCATTGTGATTGTCGGGTCGGGCTTTGCCGCCCGGCAGCTGGTGAAAAACATCCGCAAACAGGATGCCACCGTCCCGCTGACGCTAATCGCCAGCGACAGCATGGACGAGTACAACAAACCGGACCTGAGCCATGTGCTGAGCCTCGGTCAAATGGCAAGCCACCTCACCCGCCAGTCGGCGGGGGAGTTTGCCGAGCAGTTCAATCTGCGCCTCTTCCCGCACACCCGCATCACCTCAGTGGACGCACAGGCGAAAGTGGTGAAAAGCGCCGACAACCGCTGGCAGTACGACAAGCTGGTGCTGGCCACCGGGGCACGGGCGTTTGTGCCGCCGGTCGCGGGCAGCGAACTGATGTTTACCCTTAACAGTCAGCAGGAGTATCAGGCCTGTGAAACCCAGCTTCGGGATGCAAACCGGGTGTTGATTGTCGGCGGCGGGCTGATTGGCACGGAGCTGGCGATGGATTTTCGCCGGGCGGGCAAGCAGGTCACGCTGGTCGACAGCGCCACGAGTATTCTCTCCTCGCTGATGCCGCCGGAAGTGAGCAGCCGCTTACAGCACTGTCTTTCTGAAATGGGCGTTCGTGTGCTGCTCAACACCCGTCTCGATGGGTTAAGCAAAACCCCATCGGGCATTGCGGCACGTTTTGAGGATGGGCTGGAGATTAACGTGGATGCCGTGGTCGCCGCCACCGGTCTGGTGCCGGAAACGGCGCTGGCGCGTGAAGCCGGCGCCAGGATTAACCGAGGCGTAGTGGTCGACAGCACGCTGCAAACCAGCCAGCCGGGTATCTACGCACTGGGTGATTGCGCGGAGATCAACGGTCAGTTGATGCCGTTCCTGCAGCCCATCCAGCTTTGCGCCATGTTCCTCGCTAAGCAACTGCTCGGGGTGAATTCACCGCTCAATCTGCCCGCGATGCTGGTGAAGGTAAAAACGCCCGCCCTGCCGCTGCATCTGGCAGGCGAGAGCGCGCGTCGTGATCTCAACTGGCACATCACCACCGATGCCCAGGGCATGGTGGCAAAAGGGGTGGATGAGCAGCAGGTTCTGCGGGCCTTCGTGGTCAGCGAAGATCACATGAAAACCGCCTTTGCTCTGCTTAAGGCGTTGTCTGCGCCCGCGCCGCAGCAATAACTCCCTGCCCCAGGGCGATGGCCCCGTCGCCCGCAGGGAAACGTGCAGGAAACAGCAAGGTGAAATCCGCCAGGTGAAATGCCAGGCGGGATTTCAACAAGCGGTTATGCAGCACGCCGCCGCCGAAGGCCAGAGTAGCTATTTTTCTCGCCCGCGCCTCTCGCCGTGCCAGCGTCGCCAATCCGTGAGCCAGCGCATCGTGAAATGCCCACGCCCGCGCCCCGGGCTCTGCCTGCCAGTTGAGCCATTGCGACCAGAAGCTGGCTAAATCGAGCCTATTGCCGTTGAGCGGTAGGGTGACCGGATGGGCAACGCTTTCGCAGCGCATCGCCAGCGCTTCGAGCTGACACGCCGCCTCGCCTTCGTAACTCAGTTGTGCTGGCGCACACCCCAGCGCACAGGCTATTGCATCAAACAACCGCCCCGTGGAAGAGGCCAGCGGTGCATTCAGGTTGCGCGCAATGGCCCGCGCCAGCAGCGGCCAGTTCTTCTGTTGAATGCCTCTGGTTTCGGGAAAATGCTGCCAGTCCGGCACGAACGCCAGCATCTGCGCCAGCAGATTACGCCACGGCTGTGTTGCCGCCAGATCGCCGCCAGGCAGGGCAACCGCAGGTAAGCCACCCAAATGCTCCACCTCCCGGTAGTTCACCCGCAGACACTCCCCACCCCACAATGCGCCCTCCTCGCCCATACCGATGCCGTCGAGCGCAAGAGCAATCACGTCCCCTCCCTCACGCGGCCAGCCGTGTTCCGCAAGGCAGGCGGCAATATGGGCATGGTGATGCAGCACGGTCTCAACCGGCAAGCCCATCCGGTCAGCCCAACGGCGTGAGACATAGCCCGGATGGGCATCGCTCACGACCTTCTGCGGGGTAAAATCGTAGATGTCCTGCATCAGGCGTAGCGCCTCCTGCCACTGCGCTTTGACTCCCTCATCGCTAAGGTCACCGAAATGCTGACTCAGCACCGCCTGTTCGCCACGCAGCAGACAGAAGGTATTTTTCATATCCGCCCCCAGACTTAGCAGAGGTGGAACCGCGCGAAAGCCCGGTGGCAGGGGGAAGGCGTCGGGTACATAGCCTCGTGAGCGACGGAGCATTTCACCGTTTTCACGCACCACGGAATCGTCCAGCCGCTGCACAATATCGCGGTTATGCAGCAAAAAGCCGTCGGCTATCTCAGCAAGATCGGCGAGGGCCTGTTCATTGGTTAACGCGGGCGGCTTGCCGCTGAGATTGCCGGAGGTCATCACCAAAGGGCGCCCGACTGCCTGAGCTAACAGATGCTGTAACGGACTGGCGGGCAACATCACCCCCACTTCATCCAGCCCCGGCGCAATCAGGGAACACAGTGCCGGCACGCAGTGTTTTGCCACCAGCACAATGGGTGCCGCAGGAGAAGCCAGCAGGCGCTGCGCCTTGTCGCTTACGCCAGCCGATGACGGCAGCATCACCGCCAGCGGTTTTACCGGACGGCGCTTGCGCGCGCGCAGTCGTGCCACCGCTTGCGGGTTTTGCGCGTCGCAGGCGAGATGAAAACCGCCAAGCCCTTTCACGGCAACCACGCCACCTGCGTCTAACAGCGCGATCGCAGCTTGTAACGCGGCCTCTCTGGAGAGTGTATGTTCCGCCCCTCGCCACTCAAGCTGTGGGCCACATACCGGGCAGGCAACCGGCTGGGCGTGAAAACGCCGGTCCGCCGGGTTGCGGTACTCGGCTTCGCAGGCCGGACAAAGCGGAAAATGCGCCATCACCGTGAAGGGGCGGTCATAGGGCATGGCGTTGATAATGGTAAAGCGCGGGCCGCAATGGGTGCAGTTGATGAACGGATAACGATAGCGGCGTTCAGTCGGGTTGTTCATCTCCGCAAGACAGGCCGGGCAGGTCGCCGCATCCGGCACAATTTGTGTGTTCATGCTACCACCCGCACTCTGGCGGATGGTGAAACTGTCAGGTAATTCCGCCCACTTGAAGGGCATGACACGGGTGCTGTCGATACGCGCCAGCGGCGGGCATTGGTCATATAACAACGCAAGAAAACGGTGTTCGTCACCCAGCAAACGCACCTCAACGCCCTGCGCGTCATTACAGACGTCGCCGTTAAGCTGCAGCCGCCTTGCCAGTTGCCAGACAAAGGGGCGGAAGCCCACCCCCTGCACTTTTCCATAAATGCGAATGCACACACCGTTTTCTGATGCCATAGGGTTATTGCAGCACTGCATTACGCAAGCGCGTCTTCATCTGCTGATAGGTGGTGGAAGTGTACTCTTCCGCCCATGGCTGATCGTTGATCGCACTCACTCGCACCGCGCAATACTTGGTTTCCGGCGTTTTTGAAATGGGGTCGAGATTATCCTGGGTCAGTTCATTGCAGGCGCCGATCCACCACTGATAGGTCATATAGACACACCCCACGTTGGTGCGCTCATTGACGTCCGCGCGGGTGATCACTTTGCCCCGGCGGGACTCCACCCATACCAGTTGCCGGTCCTGAATGCCCAGTGCTGCGGCATCACGCGGGTTTATCTGCATAAAGCCCGGCTCGTCGGCCAGCGTTTGCAGCGCCGCACAGTTGCCGGTCATTGAGCGACAAGAGTAGTGCCCAACTTCTCGCACGGTACTGAGCACCAGCGGGAATTCGGCATCCGGTACTTCGGCAGGCGCGCGCCAGGGGGCCGCGAACAACAGCCCTTTGCCGTCGGGGGTGTCGAACTTGTTGTCTTTATAGAGGTAGCGGGTGCCGGGGTGATCCAGCGTCGGACACGGCCACTGCACATGACCCATATCACCCATTTTTTCGTAGGTTACCCCGTAGAACAGCGGGCACAACTCGCGCAGTTCATCCCAGATTTGCTGGTTGTTGTCGTAATGCATGGGGTAGCCCATCTCGGTGGCGATCAGGCTGATGATTTCCCAGTCACGTTTGACGTCATACATTGGCTCAATGGCTTTTTCAAAACGCTGGAACCCGCGATCCGCGCAGGTAAAGACGCCGCCGTGCTCGCCCCAGGAGGTCGCTGGCAGCAGTACGTCCGCCTGTTCTGCGGTTTTGGTCATAAAGATGTCCTGCACCACCACCAAATCCAGTGCTTCAAAGCCTTTGCGCACCAGGCTGAGGTCCGCTTCGGTCTGCAACGGATCTTCCCCCATGATGTAATAGGCCTTCACTTTTCCTTCCAGCGCCAGGTGCGGCACTTCAGTAATCCGCACGCCCACTTTGTCGTCCATGACGGTCGGGTCAATGCCCCAGGCTTTGGCAAACTTCGCCCGCACCTGCGGGTCAACCACATCCTGATAGCCAGGGAACTGGTTGGGAATAACGCCCATGTCACAGGCGCCCTGCACATTGTTCTGCCCGCGAACCGGCCCGACGCCGACGTTTTCACGGCCCAGATTCCCGGTCAGCAGCGCAAGGCTGGAGAGGCCTTTCACCACATCCACCGCCTGGCCGAACTGCGTGACCCCCATGCCCCACATAATGGTGGCGGTTGGCGCAGCAGCAAAGGTTCGCATCGCTTCGCGCACCTGCTTCGCCGGAACCCCGGTCAGATGTTCGACATCTTCAGGGGCATAGTCTTTAACGATGTCACGGTACGCATCCAGCCCGGTGGTAAAGCTCGCCACGTAGTGTTGATCGTAGAGTTTCTCTTCCAGCAACACATGACCAAAAGCGTTGATAAGCGCCATGTTGCAGCCGTTTTTAAGCTGGAGATGCTGATCGGCGATGCGCGCGGTTTCAATGCGACGGGGATCGCAGACGATGATCTTCGCCCCGTTTTGTTTTGCTTTGATGACCCGTCTCGCCACTATCGGATGTGAGTCAGCGCAGTTGTAGCCGAAGACGAGCAGGCAGCTGGAGTTTTCGATATCGCCAATGGAATTACTCATCGCGCCGTTGCCGAGCGTTTGCTGTAAACCAGCTACCGACGGGCCATGACAGACGCGAGCGCAGCAGTCCACGTTGTTGGTGTGCAACACACCACGGGCGAATTTTTGCATCACGAAGTTGGTTTCGTTACCGGTGCCACGCGATGAGCCGGTGGTCATAATAGAACGGGGGCCATATTTGGCTTTGATGTCGCCAAGGCGTTTGGCGGTGTAGCGAATGGCTTCATCCCAGCTAACCGGGGTCAGTTTGCCGCCGCGTTCGTAGCGGATCATCGGTTGCGTCAGCCGTGGGGTCAGCAGCCTGGTGTCATTCAGAAAATCCCAGCCGTAATAGCCTTTCAGACACAGTTCATTCTGGTTGGTTTTTCCGTCGGCAGCTTCAGCACGAATAATCTTACCGTTATCCACCACCAGTTTCAGTTTGCAGCCCGCGCCGCAATAGGGACATACGCTCGTAATTTTTTTCATCAGTAACAGACCTGTTAAAAGTGAAAGTGTAAACTCTAGAAAACCAGGGATACCGCGCTTTCAAGGGCGGTGCGACGGCGTTTCTCCGCACTCATCGTTTCCAGCATATTTCGGTCAACACAGAGCAAGGCGTTGGTCGGGCAGACCTCCATACAGGCTGGCCCCGCTTCGCGCTGATAGCATAAGTCGCATTTGTTGGCTTCGGCCTTTGCCCCCAATGTATGTAGCCCTGCGCTGCTTTCGCGCACCACCGGACGCGTCACCACTTCCATCGCCCCATAGGGGCAGGCCACCACGCAGGTTTTGCAGCCTATGCAGCGCTCCTGCATCACATGCACGAAATCTTTGTCGCGACGGATGGCACCATTGGGGCAGACGTTAGCGCAGGGCGCATCTTCGCACTGGCGGCACAGGGTGGCCGTCGAAACATTGATGCCCCGAATAACATGAATACGGGGTAGAAAGGTTTGAGGGGTAAGGGCTGCACAGTCTTGCTGCGGCTGGTGTGCGACCACACAGGCCACCTCACAGGTACGGCAACCAATACATTTACTGGCATCCGCCATAATAAAACGGTTCATCGTCTTCTCCAGCAATGAGTTTCATCATGCCGGGTTATACATATTCCATGCCAGAATGCAGGTAATTGTAATATATAGCGATTATTGCGAAGAGGACCTTCAGGAGGCTGTCATCGACAGAAGTGACGATGACAGCTGACGATAATAATTACCGGGGAAGAGAAATAAGTGAATCACGCAACATCAGTTCGCCCATAAACGGCGGGTGAAATTTAAAATCACCGCCGTCCAGCATAAAGACCAGGCGCTCAATGGTTTCCTGAATCATTTCCGTTACCGGTATTTTAACGCTTGATAATGCAGGTACGACATAAGGCGCAATAGCAATATCATCAAACCCAATCACGGAAACTTTTTCGGGTACCATAATACCTTTGTCGTGTAATTTTTTAATCGCACCAATCGCCATATCATCATTGCTGGCGACCAGTGCGGTAAATTTCTCACCACGCGCCAGCAGGGTTTCCACCCCCGCCGCGCCGCTTTGTGGCGTCCATTTCCCCTCAATAATTAATTCACTGCGGATGTTTATGTTTTGTTTCGTCAGTGCATCTTTATAGCCTGAGAGGCGTTCAATACCGGTTGGAGAATCGAGCGAACCGGTGATAAAGGCGATCTCCCGGTGCCCCATTTCAATTAACGTCGTCACGGCATGAAAACTGGATGCTTTTTGATCGCACCAGACACAGTGGCTGCTGTTATTATGCAAACGGCGATTGAGGACCATAATGGGTTGCGCATGCTTTTTCACAATGGCATCCATTTCTTCGATGCTTAAAAAGCGCGGGTAAATAATAATCGCGTCGCATTTTAAATCGAGTAAATACTGAATCGCGTCACGCTCTTCTTCCGCGCTGTGTTTCCCATCTGCCAGAATCAGCTGCCGACCCTGATCTTCCGTCATGCGGGCGGCATGAAACAGTAATTCGCTGAAATAAACCCCATGGTAGAGGGTGTTAGTGACCACCAGGCCCAGGGTTTGCGTCTTTTTAGCGGCCAGGTTACGCGCCAGCAAATTCGGGCGATAGCCACTCTCTTCTATCGCCTGAAATACCCGGTCTTTCGTCTCCTGGCTGACATAGCCGTTCCCCGTCAGCACACGCGAAACCGTTGCCTTTGACACCCCTGCCCGCTTCGCCACTTCAAGCATCGTGGTCATCTTGCTTATCCATTTGATTTCGATGCCTTGCAGTGTACTTCACCCGGCTTCGAATGTCGTAACCCGACAAACAACAAAGAAAAATAATGAGCGATCACCATCACAAAATGAAAATTAGACCAAGTTTCTATCTTGTTTCTTAATAACAAACTCATCATGATTTTGTGGAACCGGTTTCCTATTGAGTGTTTCAGCCGCAGGGAAATAATCGCGTGCTGAAGGCATACCTTATTGATTAAACAGGATATAACCCGATGTCGAAGAACTATGCGGCGCTGGCCAGTGCGGTTGTGAACGCGCTGGGCGGTGCGGATAACGTTGCAGCCGTCACCCACTGCATGACGCGCCTGCGCTTCGTGGTGAAAGACGAAACCAAAATCAATAGCCCTGAACTCAAGAGCATCAGCGGCGTGATGGGTGTCGTTCGCAATGAAAACCAGTGCCAGGTGATTATCGGCAACGCAGTGTCGCATGCGTTTCGGGAGGTGACCGCTTTGCTACCAAACGACATGCAGCCTGCGCAACCCGTTGGTAAGCAAAAACTGACGCTCAGACGCATTGGCGCAGGAATCCTCGATGCGTTGATCGGCACCATGTCCCCGCTGATCCCGGCGATCATCGGCGGCTCAATGGTAAAACTGCTGGCGATGGTGCTGGAGATGTCGGGCGCGCTGCCTAAAGGTTCGTCAACCTTGACTATCCTGACCGTCATCGGCGACGGGGCTTTCTTCTTCCTGCCATTGATGGTCGCCGCCTCGGCAGCGGTGAAATTCAAAACCAATATGTCGCTGGCGATTGCCATTGCCGGGGTGCTGGTGCATCCGAGCTTTATCGAGCTGATGGCGAAAGCCGCTCAGGGTGAGCATGTAGAGTTTGCGCTTGTTCCGGTCACAGCGGTGAAATACACCTATACCGTTATTCCGGCGCTGGTGATGACCTGGTGCTTGTCATATATCGAACGTTGGGTGGATAAAATCACCCCGGCGGTCACTAAAAACTTCCTCAAACCGATGCTGATTGTGCTGATTGCCGCTCCGCTGGCCATCGTGCTCATTGGGCCATTGGGCATCTGGATTGGTAGCGGCATTTCGTCTCTGGTTTACACCATTCACGGCTATCTGGGCTGGTTGTCCGTGGCTATCATGGGCGCGTTGTGGCCGCTGCTGGTGATGACCGGTATGCACCGGGTATTTACACCTACCATCATTCAGACCATCGCTGAAACCGGCAAAGAAGGCATGGTCATGCCGTCTGAAATCGGTGCAAACCTGTCGTTGGGCGGCTCATCTCTGGCGGTTGCCTGGAAAACCAAAAACCCGGAACTGCGCCAGACCGCACTGGCTGCCGCCGCGTCTGCTATCCTTGCAGGCATCTCAGAACCGGCGCTTTACGGTGTGGCGGTACGGCTGAAACGGCCATTGATTGCGAGCCTGATTAGCGGCTTTATCTGTGGCGCTATAGCCGGGATCGCTGGCCTTGCCAGCCACTCGATGGCGGCACCGGGTCTCTTTACCAGCGTCCAGTTCTTCGACCCGGCAAACCCAATGACCATCGTCTGGGTGTTCGGTGTGATGGCACTGGCGGTGGTGCTCTCCTTTATCCTGACGCTGCTTCTCGGGTTTGAAGATATCCCGGTTGAAGAAGAGGCGCAGAAAGCGCAGGCGAAAACGTCTGCCCCAGTTCAAGAAGCACGAGCCTGAATACGAGCGAGGTAACGCATGTCAGTCTTTCCGAAAGGATTTTTATGGGGCGGTGCCATTGCCGCCAACCAGTCTGAAGGGGCGTATCTGGAAGGCGGTAAGGGGTTAACTACCGTCGATATGATTCCCCACGGTGTCAACCGTCTGCCGGTTAAACTGGGCCAGGAGAAACGCTTCACCCTGCGCGAAGACGAATATTACCCGAGCCACCAGGCGATCGATTTTTATCATCGCTACAAAGAAGATATCGCGCTGATGGCGGAGATGGGTTTTGGCGTGTTTCGCACCTCCATTGCCTGGAGCCGCCTCTACCCGAACGGTGACGAGCTCACGCCCAATGAGGAAGGCATCGCCTTCTATCGCGATATGTTTGCTGAATGCAAAAAGTACAACATCGAGCCGCTGGTCACGCTGTGCCACTTCGACGTGCCGATGCATCTGGTCACGGAGTACGGCTCGTGGCGCAACCGTAAAATGGTGGAGTTCTTTATCCGCTACGCGCGCACCTGCTTTGAAGCCTTTGATGGTCTGGTGAAATACTGGCTGACCTTCAACGAAATCAACATCATGCTGCATAGCCCATTCTCGGGAGCCGGTCTGGTGTTTGAAGAGGGTGAGAACCAGGATCAGGTGAAGTACCAGGCCGCGCACCATGAGCTGATTGCCAGCGCACTGGCAACCAAAATCGCCCATGAGGTGAACCCGGAAAACCAGGTCGGTTGTATGCTGGCAGGCGGCAACTTCTACCCTTACTCCTGCAAACCGGAAGATGTGTGGACGGCGCTGGAAAAAGACCGTGAAAACCTGTTCTTTATCGATGTGCAGGCCCGTGGCACCTACCCGGCCTATGCGGCGCGCGTGTTCCGTGAAAAAGGGGTCAGCATTGTTAAAGAAGCTGGCGACGATGAGATTCTGAAAAATACCGTCGATTTTGTCTCTTTTAGCTATTACGCCTCGCGTTGCGCTTCGGCAGAGATGAACCAGTTGAACACCACGGCGGCGAATATCGTCAAATCGCTGCGTAACCCGCATGTTCAGGTGAGCGAGTGGGGCTGGGGCATTGATCCGCTGGGTCTACGTATCACCATGAACATGATGTACGATCGCTATCAGAAACCGCTTTTCCTGGTGGAAAACGGCCTCGGAGCGAAAGACGAGTTCAATGCCGAAGGCGAAATCGAAGACGACTACCGCATCAGCTATTTGCGTGAGCATATCCGCGCAATGGGCGATGCCATTGAAGACGGTATTCCGGTGATGGGCTACACCAGTTGGGGCTGCATCGATCTGGTTGCCGCCTCCACCGGTGAAATGAGCAAACGCTACGGCTTTATTTATGTCGACCGGGATGATGCCGGTAACGGCACGCTCGAACGTAAACGCAAAAAATCCTTCTGGTGGTATAAGAAAGTCATTGCCAGTAATGGGGCCGATTTAGACTGATGAGCCCGTTGATAATCCCTTTCCCACTGTGACGGGAGAGGGATTATTTCTCCCCGCTGCGCTGTTCCCACCTTTATTTTCCAGCAGTTTTAAACGCCGTTGAATTCGATTCGTTCCTGTTACAGGCGTTGCATCATTTTTGCTGAAGCTGGCTTCCATTTTTCACTTTCCGCGCTTCCAATGACACTGTAATTATATACAGTAATGTCATCTGAGTATGCGTGCAACGCCCATTATCTGGCACGTCAGCAGGCAGCGAACTTTAAGGAGTGGATTATGAACAGGGAATCAGTTTCTCAGGAGCACACCATCGTCAAAGCGTTACGCCATTTAAAAGTGGGCTACGTCAGAAAGCGGCATGAAGATCCCAAAACATTGCTTGCCACCCATTTTAGTCGACATGCCTCGCTCAATCTAACCGGAGACTGGTTGCAGCAGGCGGGTTTCCCTACCGGGACCAGGGTGAAAGTGACTATCACCCATGGGCAATTAATTATTGAACTGGCGAATCAATCTGATCCGTCATAGCGCTCACTTGACCCGGCGTTTGGTCGCACCGGGCAATCGTCTACAGTTGCTCAAATCCACCGCCGCCCTGCCAGTCAGGGAGACGAGCATAAACAGCTTGCACCGCCTCTTTTACTGGCGGTGTCATCGGGTAATAAAATCCCACGATATCAGGCTGGATGCCGAGAAAAATCACCTCGCCCACATCCGCTTTCAGCTGTTCGATAAGGTAATTGAGGGGCATGTTATGCGTGGTCATCAGGAACATCTCAGCGATGTCGTCCGGGTCAACGATGCGGATCTCACCGGGGTTGAGTCCCATATCCGTAGCATCCACCACCAGCAGGCGGTTTGGACGCAGCGCGCGAATCGCGACGACCTCGGTTTCCGGTGCACTGCCACCGTCAATGACCTGCCAGCCTCCCGGCGGATTTGCCGCACACATCTCTGCCAGCAGCGGGCCCGCACCATCGTCCCCCATCATGCTGTTACCCACACAAAGCAATACGTCCGTCACGTTATCTCCTCGCCCGCTGGAGGGCATTTCGCCGGTCTAAGTTTTTACCCGGTCATTTTTGACGACAGCCGTAACCAGCCACCGTCATTTTCGTCACTGGCCTCAGGCTCCGGACGTTCTGTGGGGCTCATTTTGCTGGAAAACGATGCGATATCGCCTTGATCCGCGCCGTATTAATGTGAAGAAGCCTGGCACCGTTATTGCAACATGCGTGCGAAAGATAAGGAGGCCGCATGCATGAAATCACGCTGTGCCAGCGGGCACTAGAAATTATTGAGCAGCAGGCCATGCAACACGCCGCACGACGGGTCACTGAGGTCTGGATCAAAGTTGGCGCATTTTCCTGCGTAGAACCTGCCGCATTAACGTTTTGTTTTGATCTGGTCTGCCGCGGGACGCTCGCTGAGGGCTGTAAACTGCACATCGAAGAACAACAGGCGGAGTGCTGGTGCGAAACCTGCCAGCGCTACGTGACATTACTGAGCCAGCAGGTCCGCCGCTGCCCGCAATGCAACAGCGACACCCTGCAGATCGTTGCCGATGACGGCATGCAGATCCAACGGCTGGAAATTGAGGAGTGAGCAATGTGTACAACCTGTGGTTGTCAGGACGGCAATCTCTACATTGAGGGTGATGAACATAACCCCCATTCCGCGTTTCGCAGTGCGCCCTTTGCGCCTGCCCGTCGCCCTGCCATCAGTATTACCGATATCAGAACCGACAATTTCAAACCGACCACGCTTGAACAAGGTGATTTACACTACGGGCACGGTGAGGCCGGAACCCACGCGCCGGGCATGAGTCAGCGCCGGATGCTGGAAGTAGAAATCAACGTGCTGGATAAAAACAACCAGATAGCCGCCCGCAACCGCGCGCATTTTGCGGCCAAACACCAGCTGGTACTTAATCTGGTCTCCAGTCCCGGCTCGGGCAAAACCACGCTGTTGACGGAAACATTAACCCGCCTGAACGCACATGTACCCTGTGCGGTCATTGAAGGCGATCAGCAAACCGTCAACGATGCGGCCCGTATACGTGAAACAGGCACGCCCGCAATTCAGGTCAATACCGGTAAAGGTTGTCATCTGGATGCACAAATGGTTGCCGATGCCACACCACGCCTGAAGCTTGCTGATAACGGGATTTTGTTTATCGAAAACGTCGGCAATCTGGTCTGCCCGGCCAGCTTTGATCTGGGCGAGCGCCACAAAGTAGCGGTATTGTCAGTGACCGAAGGCGAAGACAAGCCGCTGAAGTATCCGCATATGTTTGCCGCTGCCTCGCTGATGTTGCTCAACAAAATCGATCTGTTGCCCTACCTCAGATTCGATGTCGAAAAATGCCTCGCGTACGCACGGCAGGTGAACCCGTCCATCGAAATTATTCTTATTTCAGCCACCAGTGGAGAAGGCATGGACACCTGGCTGAACTGGCTGGAGACGCAACGATGTGCATAGGCGTTCCGGGGCAAATCAGTGCCATTGAGGGCCATCAGGCCAGGGTTGATGTGTGCGGTATTCAGCGCGAGGTCGACCTGACGCTGGTGGGTAGCGTGGACGAGTCCGGTCAGTCCCGCTTAGGGCAGTGGGTACTGGTGCATGTGGGTTTCGCCATGAGCGTCATTAACGAAGAGGAAGCCAGAGAAACGCTGGCTGCGCTGCAAAACATGTATGACGTCGAACCAGACGTTGGCGCCCTCCTGTTTGGTGAGGAGCGATAATGCGCTTTGTTGATGAATACCGTGCGCCCGAGCAGGTAATGCAGCTCATTGCGCATCTCAATGAACGGGCCCGGCTCCTGAGCTATACCGCAAAAAGACCACTGCGAGTGATGGAAGTGTGTGGCGGCCATACCCATGCGATCTTCAAATTCGGTCTCGATCAGCTTCTGCCGGAAAACATTGAGTTTATCCACGGCCCCGGCTGCCCGGTCTGCGTATTACCGATGGGGCGAATCGATAGCTGCATAGAAATTGCTCGTCACCCGGAGGTGATTTTCTGCACCTTTGGGGATGCAATGCGAGTTCCGGGAAAAAATGGCTCGCTCTTACAGGCAAAAGCACGGGGAGCTGACATACGCATCGTCTACTCGCCGCTCGACGCTCTCACCCTGGCGCAGCAGAATCCACAACGCAAAGTGGTTTTCTTTGGCCTCGGTTTTGAAACCACTATGCCCGCCACCGCCATTACCCTTCAGCAGGCGAAGCTGCGCAAGGTGAGCAATTTTTATTTCTTCTGCCAGCACATCACACTGATCCCTACCCTGCGTAGCCTGCTGGAGCAGCCGGATAATGGCATTGATGCCCTGCTGGCACCGGGCCACGTCAGCATGGTCATCGGTACGGATGCCTATGGCTTTATTGCCGACGACCACCATCGCCCATTGGTGGTTGCCGGTTTCGAACCGCTGGATCTGTTACAGGGCGTCATCATGCTGGTAGAGCAAAAACTCGCTGCCCGGCCTCAGGTAGAAAACCAGTATCGTCGTGTGGTGCCTGACGAAGGCAACCGACGCGCACAGGCTGCGATCGCTGACGTCTTTGCGGTGCGCGGCAACAGCGAGTGGCGTGGTCTTGGAATGATTGAGGAGTCCGGCGTTTGCTTAACGCCGCCTTACCATTCATTTGATGCAGAGGCACATTTTCAGCCTGCGCCGCAGCAAACCTGTGATGACCCGCGCGCGCGCTGCGGCGAGGTGCTGACCGGCAGATGCAAACCCCATCACTGCCCGCTGTTTGGCAATACCTGTAATCCACAAACCGCTTTTGGCGCACTGATGGTCTCCTCTGAAGGTGCCTGTGCCGCCTGGTATCAGTATCGTGCTCAGGAGTGTGAAGTATGAAAGAGGTTCAACTGGCGCACGGTAGCGGCGGTCAGGCCATGCAGCAATTAATCAGCCAGCTTTTTATGGAGGCGTTTGCCAATCCGTGGCTATGTGAGCAAGAAGACCAGGCCCGCATTGACCTGAGTACGCTCACCGCCAGCGGAGACAGACTGGCCTTCTCAACCGACAGCTATGTCATCGATCCGCTTTTTTTTCCCGGCGGAGATATTGGCAAACTCGCAATCTGCGGTACGGCGAATGATATTGCCGTGAGCGGGGCTATCCCGCGTTACCTCTCCTGCGGGTTTATTCTTGAAGAGGGCCTGCCGATGGAGACGCTGCAGGCGGTGGTCACCAGCATGGCGGAGACCGCTCGCAGCGCAAACATGGCGATCGTCACCGGCGACACTAAAGTGGTACAGCGCGGCGCCGCAGACAAGCTCTTCATCAATACCGCTGGCTTAGGAGCTATCCCCTCTGACATCCACTGGGGAGCCGCTACTCTTGAACCCGGTGATGTGCTGCTGGTGAGTGGTACGCTCGGCGACCACGGGGCGACCATCCTGAACCTGCGTGAACAGTTGGGCCTGGACGGTGAGCTGGCGAGCGATTGCGCCGTGTTAACGCCGCTCATTCAAACGCTGCGCGAGATACCCGGCGTGAAAGCGCTGCGTGACGCGACCCGTGGCGGCGTTAACGCTGTCGCCCATGAATTTGCCGCATCCTGCGGTTTTGGCATCGAACTTAACGAGCGGGAATTACCTCTCAAACAGGCGGTGCGGGGCGTTTGCGAACTGTTGGGTCTGGAAGCACTGAACTTTGCCAACGAGGGAAAACTGGTGATAGCAGTACAACGTCAGTCCGCTGACTGCGTCCTGTCTCAGTTGCGCTCACATCCGCTCGGTCAGGATGCCGCTATCATCGGGGAAGTGGTTGAACGTAAAGGGGTACGACTGGCGGGTTTATACGGTGTAAAACGTACTCTGGATTTACCCCACGCCGAACCTCTCCCGCGGATTTGTTAGTATCCGACGCCGTGCCTGCCACGGCGGACTATTTTTTCGGGCGGTATTTCTCCGGCAACGCCGGGACAGGACGGCGGTCATCAATCAGGTGGCGAATCGTCAGGATCGGGTGTCGCCACAGCATACGCGGCCCGGCCCAACGCATGATCTGTTTCATTTCGTCGCGCTTTGCAGGCTGGTAGCAGTGAACCGGGCACTGTTTACAGGCGGGTTTCTCTTCGCCAAACACACACTTATCCAGCCGCTTATCGGCATAGGCATTTAATGCCTCATAATGCGCACTATCCTGCACCGCCAGCGGATTTTTCTGCTGGTAGAGCACGATCATTTTACGGATCGTCAGTTTTTCACGGTTTATGCGTTTTCCAGTCATCGCGCCCCCTTAAAGTTGCAAAAATTTTACACCTTTAAGCGCGGTGAGCGAAGGACTTTCCGGCGCCGGGCACGTTCTCACCCCGTCTCTGATACGCCTGCCTTTATCACGGGCAGAAATTAGCATCACGCTCTTTCAACATAGAGGTATATTATTGACGGCAGATGCACCGCTGAACGTTATAATTCATCGCGCTAATAGATTCGATGCGGACGAACAGCACGAATCCGCGGAACCGATGCCTTTTAGGGCATTCACTCATCCTGGTCAGAGAACGTTATGAAGACCTCGCGCCGTTGCCGCCGTGTCTTCCTGCGGGTTGAATCAGGCTCACCCTGTAACCACAAAAGAGTTATTAATGAAACTGGCCGTCATGACGACAATTTTTATGCTTAACGCTTCAGGTTATGCACTGGCTTCCCCGGCCAATGAAGAAGCCGTTGCCGCAGCGAAGGTGACCCTGGGAGAGGCGCTGTACAAGTCCGCATTGCTCACCGGCACCATGCCGGAAGAGGGCCAGGCAGACCCGATCAAAGCCGGTCAGGCAATGGGCGCGGAAATGAGCCAGCGACTGGATAACGTGGTCATTGGCGGGCTCAATCAGGGCGCAAATTGTGATGACATCACCGCCAATATCCAAAAAAGCTTTGAGATTATGCAGCGCGATGCGGTTAGCCAGTTCTCCTCCTCATCCGCCATCAAAAAAGCGCTGGATAACGTCCCCCTGAGTGCCGCGCAATACGCCTCGGCGCAATGTCAGAACCTGACGAATCAATAATCCCCCTTCAGATCTCAGCGGCCCACGCCGCTGAAATCGACCTTTTAGCCGCCATGGCGCATGCCCACGCATAAAAAACAGGTTGTGATATCACAGAATCGCACGGTAATAGCCTGCTAAAAATAAGTTAATAATATAAAAATGTTTTTAATCTATTGATTTAAAAGAGCTTCCTCATATGGCCACTCTTTTACCAGTGCGAGCAGCCATCCTGATTAAGTTTTTCTTAATCTGTATTAAATAAACGACTATTGTTCAGCCTCTTTTACTCATTATGATAAATGCAAAGGGAAAATAATTATCTGGTGAGGATGAAAGCGTAATTTTAATTCTCCACACCGATATTACCTTGATTATTTTCGCTCGCCTGTTAAATGATAACAAAGGATAAACAATGACGTATTCAAATACGCAATTAGATCACGTTAAAATTGCCCGTCTGAATAAATTGGGGACAGCGACAATTCATGAAGCACAAGGCGCTATTGGCGCGATTGATTCTGCTATTGCACCTCTGGCACGCAGTATGAAAATGGCCGGGCCGGCACTGACACTGCAAATGCGTCCGGGGGATAATTTGATGATCCATTATGCAATGCTGCATGCTAAAGCAGGCCAGGTATTAGTGATCAACTGCGACGGTTTTACCGGTGCAGGCATTTGGGGAGATGTTTTAACCGCGCAGGCACAAGCGATTGGGCTGGCAGGCTTAGTGGTTAACGGGGCTGTCCGCGACAGCGAAGCGATGATTGACGCGGGCTTTCCCGTGTTCGCTAAAGGCCTGTGCATACGCGGTACCGAAAAAAAGCAGCCGGGCCAGCTCAACGTCCCGCTCTTTATTAATGACTGTATTATCCGCCCCGGAGACATTATAGTCGGTGACGCCGATGGGCTTGTGGTCATCGAACAGGCGCAACTGGATGAGGTTATTCGTCTGTCTGAACAGCGGGAAGAAAAAGAGCAACGCTTTAAAGAGAAAATTATGGCGGGTGCCTCCACGGCAGAGTTAATGGCGCTACATACCGTATTCGGCGCCCTGGGATTAAAAGATCCAGGCTGACGTAATACCCCAGAAAAAGCGACTCATCGCTGCCTGAATATTATAACCGCAAAAAATATAAATAAATAAACCCTACATTTACGAGCACCTAAATATGACTAGCATAAAAAAGAGCAGTAAATTTCGCTGGGTGATAACCGCCCTCATTTTTTTGGTTTATACCATTGCCGCAGCAGACAGAGCCAATATAGGCGTGGTGTTACCTTTTATTCGTAAAGACTTTCACATGTCCAATACTGAAGCGGGCGCGCTGGCAAGTTTGTTCCTGCTGGCTTACGCGATCGCGCAGATCCCCAGTGGTTTTTTGTATGCAAAATTTGGCGTGCGTAAAATCTTCTCGCTGTCGATGATTTTAACCTCCATTGCCACGGGTCTGGTGGGCTTTTCTACCTCGATCCTCGGGCTGAAGGTCTCACGCTTTGTGCTGGGCCTGGCAGAAGGTCCTTTACCAATTGGGATAACCTCAACCATTAACCGCTGGTTTCCATCCCGGGAAAAAGGCATTGTCACCGCCATTTTCCTCTCCGCTGCAAAGTTTGGTCCGGTGCTGGTGCCGCCAGTGTGCGCGCTGATCCTCTACTACTACAGCTGGCATTACGTCTTCTATTTTTTCGCGATTCCCGGTATTTTCCTGAGCGTTATCTGGTACTTGCTGGTTCCTAATACGCCGCAGGAGAGCCGTTTTTGCTCCGAGTCGGAAATCGCTCTGATTGAAGAAAAAGATCTCCCGCTTGCCGATGCCCCCGAAAGCGCGACCCCGACCGCAGCACCAGTGCGTAATTTTGCCGGGCTGGATAAGCTCATCCGCTCACGCAAAGTCACGCTGATTGACTCGTCAAAAGGCATTTTCCGATCGTGGAATATTCTCGGCAGCATGCTCGGCTACTTTTTCATGATGGGGATTGTTAACGTATTGCTGGCCTGGATCCCAACATACCTGATGAACGAAAAAGGCTTTTCGATTGCGACCATGGGGATGCTGGCGTCTGCGCCGTGGATCGGCGCGGTCATCGGTAATATCATTGGGGGCTGGTGCTCTGACCGTATTCTCGACAAGCGCCGTAAACCGCTGATGATGCTGTCGGCCATCGCCACGGTCATTATGATGGTCATTCTGATCAACGCACCGGATAACGCCCTGATCCTGGGGCCCTTGTTACTGCTGACCGGTATTCTGTTCAACCTCGGCTTCTCAGCGTACATGGTCTACCCGATGGCGTTGACCACGAAAGAAGTTTTCCCGGTTGCCGGGGCGCTCATCAATACCGGGGGGCAGTTGGGCGGTGCGCTCTGCCCGCTGGTTGCCGGTTATCTGCTCGATCATTACACCTGGGGGCACGTGTTTGGCTTTATGGCCTTCGGTTCGTTCCTTTGCTTACTGGTGTTATTCACCATTACCGAGCCGTTGACCGAGAAACAGCTGAACGCAAAAATTTCCTGAAAAATAAGCATTAACCACTGAGGGTTGTCATTCGACAACCCTTTTCATCATTTCAATAAAGTGGCTGATATTCGGGTTGCTGCTTTTGGCGTTATACACCGCATAGATATAGCTCAGGCAGTTAAAATCGGCGATGGGCAGAAATATAATATCCTGGCGATTATTGGGTATCGTTGATTTCCCCACCAGCGTGACCCCCAGTCCTGCGCCAACCAGCGCCAGTGCAGTATGAATTTCTACCGCCCGATGCGATACCGCGGGCTGTACGCCATACTCACTGAATTTATTAAGGATATGAACTGAATAGCGGCTTTTGGGATCGCTGGGGAAAATAATAAACGGTGAATTACAGAAATCTCGCAGGGTGATAAAGTTTTTTCGGCTGAGATAGTGATTCATCGGGATGGCCGCCACCAGGGGATCGATAAAAATCAGCTCGCGAATAAGCCCTTGCTCCGGCGTGCTTTGATGCAGCTCCATCTCGCGTGTAAACCCAACATCAATCGCCCCTTCAGTGAGCAATTCAGGTTGATATTCAGACAGCACCTCTTTGAGGGTGATGTTGATATGACCATAATTTTCCGCAAACAGCTTGATGGTTTCGGGGATCAAATTAAACATTACCGAGCGGACAAAGCCCAAATTCAGTTCGGTGGATTTTGCCTGAGCGTAATGATGAGCATCCTTTTCCAGCTTTTCGAAATTAAAAATCACTTCATGGGCTTTTTTAAACAGGAATTCCCCCAGCCGGGTTAAGGTCATCGGCCTTGAACCGCGATTGAACAACTCACCGTTTAACTCTTTTTCCAGTGCCGTTATTTGCAAACTAATCGCCGCTGGCGCCAGAGAAAAGGCTTTAGCCGCCTGGCTTATTCCACCCGACTCTACCACCTGACAAAAATATTTGAGTTGTTTGATATTCATCCAACGTGCACCCCGCTATTACGCTAACAGCCTGTTAAATCGTATTTTACGCTATCAGTTATCATTTCTCGACGATGGAAAAGCCTATGCGTGCAGGAAACAGGCCCGGCAGTCACTTTTCCCTTCCGCTTGCCCGCCAGGCTTTCATTGACCGGAGTTTTCCGACTCTGAGACTTAACGACGACGCCACCGCTATCATTACCAGAGCATGTGATGTGGCGTTGCCGACACCGCCGTGTTTATCCCTGATGTGGCATACAGAACGTGCCCCCTTTAACTGGAGAGAACAATGAAAGTATTGATGGTGCTAACCTCACACAGCGAATTGGGCAATACCGGTAAAAAAACGGGTTTCTGGCTGGAGGAGTTTGCCGCGCCTTACTATGTATTCAAAGAAGCCGGGGCCGATATCACCCTTGCCTCGCCTGCAGGTGGTCAGCCGCCGTTGGATCCCAAAAGTGATATGCCGGATTTTCAGACTCCGCTGACGCAGCGTTTTAAAGCGGATTCGGCAGCGCAACAGGCACTGGCCAATACCGTGAAACTGGACAGCGTAAGCGCAGACGATTTTGACACGGTCTTTTACCCCGGTGGCCACGGCCCGCTTTGGGATCTGGCTGAATCCGCCACCTCCATTGCACTGATTGAAACGTTCGAGCGTGCCGGCAAGCCCATCGGTTTTGTCTGCCATGCGCCGGGTGCGCTGCGCCATGTTAAAACCGCCTCTGGCGAACCGCTGGTAAAGGGGCGCACCGTCACCGGCTTCACCAATGGTGAGGAAGCGGATGTGGAACTGACCGACGTGGTGCCTTTCCTGATTGAGGATGAGTTCATTGCACAGGGCGCGCACTACCAGAAAGGTCCCAACTGGGCACCCTTCATTCTTGAAGATGGCAAGCTGGTCACCGGGCAAAACCCGGCCAGCTCTGAAGGGGTCGCGCAAGCCTTAGTGGCGATGTTGCGTCACGCTTAAACCCGGCGAGGTGGTAAAGCGACGGCGGGCTTTACCACTTTTTATCAGGCTGTTGCGCATAGTGACGCAAGGCGGCTTCGTAGGGTGCGGTTCGCACGTCAGGCGAGTCGGCAATATGTTCCAGCAGCAGGGCAATTGCCTGCTGATGCTCACCCAGATTGTGCAGACAAAGGGCGTGAAAAGGTCTGACTTCGATTGCCAGGGGCCATTGCGCCCTAATCTCCTCGAAGTTCGCTTTGGCCTCAGCATATTTTCCAAGACAGCGCAGGGTCGAAGCCAGCCCAAACTGTGCGTCGAACCGCTCTTCCCCGTCCAGCCCTGCATTCAGCGCAGCACGATAAGCCTGCTCGGCTTCCCGCTCCTTTCCTTCGTTATCGAATGACCAGGCAATATGAAGCAATGCCTGCGCAGCGAGTTGCGGGTTATCCAAAAGAAGATGGAGTGCGGCCCGACTTTGTTCATGCTCTCCCTGCTTTCGCAGCTGAATCGCGTTTTGCAGCCTGCTGTCCATTTATATGTCGCCTTTTTGTTGGGGGTCGCTACCATGAATAGCACACTGTGACCGCAATGGCAGTTTAAACGCACCTGCCCGCTAAAAGGACCTCACCATGTTGCCTAAATATCTCGCCCTCTTTGCCGCCCTGCCAGTGCTGGCCTGGGCCAGTGAGCCGCTTCCCCCCGCCGTTCAACAAATCGAAAAACAGGGCATCAAAATCATCAAAGAGGTGAAGACCGACGGCGGGTTAAGAACCTGGCTGGGTCAGTATCAGGACATGGGGGTCACCGTCTGGCTAACGCCGGACGGTAAGCATGCTATTTCAGGGTATCTTTATGATGAGAAGGGCAGCAACCTCAGTGAAGAGGTGTTCAAAAGCGAGCTCTACATTCCACAGGGGCGCAAGCTGTGGGAAAAACTCACCGCAGCCCAGGGCATTAAAGAGGGCAACCCGGATGCCAAACGCAAAGTGGTGGTGTTTGCCGATCCCTTCTGCCCGTATTGCAAGCAGTTCTGGGCCGCCGCCCAGCCGTGGATAACCGCTGGAAAAGCAGAGGTAAGCACGCTGCTGGTTGCCGTCATCAACCCACAAAGTGGGCGCTATGCATCGGCCATCCTGAGCGCAGACGATCCGGCGAAAGCCTGGGGCGCTTATGAAGCCTCAAAGGATAAACAGCTCCCGCCGTTCCCGGAAAAAACGGCCAAAACGGTGTTTAACGCCATTCAATACCACCAGCAACTGATGGATGAAACCGGCGCGAACGCGACACCCGCGATTTACTACATGAATGACAAGCAGGAGTTGCAACAGGTTGTGGGCATGCCGGATGAGAAGCAACTGGAGGCCATGTTCGGCCCGAAATAATTCGTTTCAACCTGTTCCTGACAGCATAGCTAATGAGACTTGCGGGGAAATGCTAACCGATTACAATTCTGGCGCCAGCATTGCACTGGCCACCTGCAAATAAAATAAAAGCATGTAAAGGAACTTGTATGATCGTTCGTCCTCCCCAGAGCTGGTTTGTCCGGCTCTTCAACTGGCACGGCTCAGTGCTGTCCATGATTATCTTCCGGCTTGGGCTAAATCTGTTCATGTCTGTCGTGGCCATCGTCGCCTGGCCGTACTACGAAAACCTGAATATTCACCTCACGGTGGCTCCCTTCAGCCTGCTTGGCATCGCCATTGCGATATTTTTGGGTTTTCGTAATAACGCCAGTTATAGCCGCTATACCGAGGCGAGAATGATTTGGGGGTCGGTGTCTATCACTTCCCGCAGCCTGTTGCGCCAGACGATAAGCGCATTACCGGACGATACGGCTACCCACCTCAAACTTTCACGCTATGTGACCGCATTTAGCTGGCAGCTCAATCATCAGCTGCGTCAAATGGACGCCACAGCGGACATGCAAAGGTTACTCCCTGCGGACAGGGCAACCGAAGTGATGGGCAGTACCACGCCTGCGAACCGTATCCTGCTGTTCCTTGGCAGAGAATACGCCAGCTTGCGTCGGGAGGGTAAAATCAACGATTTTGTCTGGCAGAACATAGATGAAAATCTTAACGAGCTTTCGCGATGCCTGGGAGGATGCGAACGCATCGCTAATACGCCCGTGCCGTTTGCCTATTCGTTGATTCTTCAACGCACGGTTTATCTTTTCTGCACCCTTCTGCCGCTGGCGCTGGTTTCCGACCTTCACCTGATGACGCCGTTTGTGTCGGTATTTATCTCGTATGCGTTTCTGTCATGGGATTCTATTGCTGAAGAGATGGAGCATCCTTTTGGCACACACCCCAACAACCTCGCCCTCAATGCCATCTGCACTTCTATTGAGCGCAACCTGATGGACATGACCGGGCAAAGCCCACTGCCGCCCCTGCCCGTGCCCGACAAGCGGTTTAACCTTATTTGAAAAAACCTGCCGAATATCATTAGTTACACCGATTTTCGGCAGGGAAAGGTAGCACCCAATAATTTACTATTAAATATAGCAGTTGATTATTTTTTATTTTCAATAGCACCACCAATAAACATCAGAAGAATTTATTAAACCTGCGTAATTCAACGCTCCTGTCAGCAAGGAATGCATTAAAACCGGGTCAATTCATTACAGTAGCTGATGAAATATCGCTTTCGCCCCCGCAGTGAAAATACAAAGCCACACGATAAGAATCACTAATTAATACTAGTGTCATCAATAGTTCAAAATTAAAGACTAATCACTAAAATTAATGATGGGGTCGTCATGCCAAAACGGGGAAACCAGCGACGCTAACGACCAGAATGTCCGTTATCCCTAAAGATTTTTATTCCCTTGCCGATGACTATAAAATCTTTTAAGAACCCAGCGCTCCTCAGCATCTTTGTCGTGATTTTGACAATGTTTATCGAATATAATGTCAGCCAGGGATTATTGAGAATACGCCTCTTAAAAGTGCTTAAGCTGAGTCAACGGTTGACCAGGCCAGCAGTGCCTCAGACTTATTATAAATTTCTCGTATCAATTTCTCGTATCAATAGTGTCGATGGACAGCACACTTACCCTTTGCACTGTGCCAGCGACAATTTAAGGATAAAACGATGGCGATTAAGTTAAACCGTAGCGCAACCTGTCTTCTTGTTTCACTGACTCTTCTTCTCAGCGGCTGTGCTAATACCGGAAGCTCCCTGTTATCGGGTACCAAACCCGATCCCCGCCTGACCAGCACGGAACAAGCGAAATTCTTTAGCGCTTCGGGCGCACAAGGCTGTGGCGTTGGCGCGCTGGCCGGTGCAGGTATTGGCGCGCTGGCTGGCGTACTGGCAGGAGACACCAAAAAAGCTGTGATGGGTGCCGCTATCGGTGGCGCTGCAGGCTGTGCCGTCGGTCTGACCGCCAACTATTATCTGGACAGCCTGAAAAAAGATTACGCGTCTACGGCGGATCGCCTGCAAGCCATGGATAAAGACATTACTAAAGATACTGCGGACGTAGAAAAATCTTCTGCGGCGATGAAACAGGTCATCAGTGATAACCGTGCATTGCTAACAAAAATGAGCCTGCAGAAAGACAATGCCGGGTTTGATAAAGCCAAAGCCACTAAAGATTTGGCGCAGATCGATGCCAATATCAAAACCATGAAAGAAACCATCAAAGGAATGAAAGATAAAGATGCGGCCTATAAAGTGGCGCTGAAAGGACAGAAAACATCCAACGCAGCAGATAAAGCTAAATTAGCCACGCTGGACAAAGAATACAGCAAACTTAATGGTCAAATTACCGCTCTGGAATCAGAAGCGAACGGTTTGTTCACTCAACGTCAGGCTATCTCACTGGGTTGATAATTACGGGCCGGTATTATTACCGGCCCGATGATGGCTTATTGCCGCCACCCTTTATACCGCTTCTTCTCTTCACGGATGCCTTCATGAGAAAATACGCACTACTCGCTTCATTATTACTTGCTGGCTGCGCAACCTCACCCCAGGATTGTGATTTACATGCACAGGACCCCAGCTTTTTAACGAAATTAAGCTGCACAACGTCTGGCGGTTATCGACAAAAGGTTGATCAACAGGAGCAGCAGGTTCTCCAGAGCCAGCGTGACAATAAAATCGCACATCAAGAGCTTGCCGATACACAAAGCAGAGTGCAGGACTCAAGTCAAAAACTGGCAGCTGAACAAGCCAGGGTAACAGCGATGCGTTCAGACCTGACACAAACGCTTAATAAACTGCAGGCGAGCAAAGTTAAGAACAAGCAAAGCCAGCAGGAAATTCAAAAACTCAAAGAGTTGCAGGTGCAAGCGCAACAGGCGAACAGCGCAAGTGACGTGACTGCGCTTGAGCAAAAAATTGCTGAAGCCAAAACGAGAATCGCTGAGCTTGAGCAAGCTAACACGCTTAACTAAAGGCACCGATCAGAGGGGCGCCCTTCAGGGCCGCTATTACGCCTGATACAGCCCCTCTGATAGCAGTAAGTGTGACTGATACCCTTTACCGATAAGTTGCCAGAGGCTCACCAGGCCTGTGGGGCTGATAACAATATGACTCTGGGCTATGCAACGATTAACACGATCTGCGCCAATTGATGATTCTGCTCTGGCAACGTATGAGGAAACGGTGGCGATTATTCATCGCCATCTTCCGCCGTCTCTGGCGCTGCTCTACGCGACCGCACGCCGCAGTGCCGATGGCCATCTTGAGTGGTGGACAGAGCGTCAGGGCCTTGCCAGACCTGCGTCCACGCTGAATGAGGTGGAACAGCTCACAGTACAGAACAAGCGACAGCATTATCAGGACATTGTTGCGGGCCTGGTCGAACAACTTGCCGCACGGGGGGAGGATAAGCCGGCCCAGGCTTTGCAAACCCTCCTCAGCCACTCCGGGCAATTGACCTGTTATGACGTCGGCGGCGAGCCAGTATTAATCGACTGGGTAACGCCGTCTCAGATTACACCCGCGCCCATTCCTCCCGTCCCGCTCATACCGTGGTGGCGACGCTTTCTGCCCTGGTTGCTGTTGCTGCTGCTCTTGATCCTGCTGGCGCTCGCAGGCTGGTGGTACTTCTGTCATAACCGCCCTGTCGCCATTCAGCCGGAGCCGCCAGTCACCGCTGCAGCGCCCTCCCCGGCGAATACCGAATTAACCCAGGACAACCCGAGCATAAACCTGGCTAAAAGAAAGGATTTTGGACGGATCAGGGCCAATCTGACCTGGCAGCAAGGCGCCAATAAAACCCCTGTCGATCTGGATATCGCCGCGTTTGTCCGCTTCAAAAATGGCGAGATTGGTGGGGTTGAAGCACTCAGTAAATTTCTCGGTCATTACGACAAACCGCCCTATATGTTGCTGCAGAAAGATTTACGCGGAGGTGGCGACGAGGATGGCGAGTGGCTCGATATCAACGGTAGCCAATGGCAGGAAATTGATGAGGTGCTGATTTACAGCTTCATCTACGGCGGTACGGATAACTGGCAGGGAACGAATGCCACTATCACCCTCTATATTCCCGACCAGGCCCCCATTAGCTCAACGCTGGTTGATGGCAATGAACGTAACAACGTTGCGGCAATTGCCCGGTTAAAAAATGTGGATGGCAACATCAAAGTTGAACGGCTCGACAACTTCTTTGCCGACAGAGAATCGCTGGATAAGCATTACGGCTGGGGCTTTGAGTGGACGCCCGGCGCCAGCAAAAATTAGCCAGATACATCTTACGTGCGTTAATTATCAGCCTTAAAAGGTTTAGACAATGCGAAATTCGATTCAGGGACCTCTGTTACGTACCGGCAATAACTCCTCGTTTAAAGCGCTGGGCGAAACCGGTTATCCCGTTTTTAAGATGGCATTTCAGCTCCGTGAAGCCATCTATCGGCTGGATGCCGGGCGCGATCTGGCCCGGCACCTTGCCGTCCCGCAAAACGATCAGGGGGGCGACAGAACCGACTGGTACAGCAGTTTTCCCGGCGACGTTATTCCCTGGAGCGGAGCAAGTGAAGCCGAGAAGGCCTCTGCGCGTCAGCAATTTGAAGAATTCCAGGTGGCAGTGCAGGCCCTGAGTGAACAAATGCTTAACGCCGATCAAACGGGGGCAGGCGGTGACCGGCGGGTATTTGCGCAATTATTAAAATCGGTGGTCCATTTTCCGGATTATGACTTTGTCTATCTGGTTAACGGGGTGCTGGTCATTACGTTTTGGGGATTTGTGCACCCCACCGGCGTACAAAGCAACCCTATGCACTGGCTACAAGCCTCTTCGGTTCCCGCCGTAACGCCGTCGGTCGCCAGCGCAGCGCAGCCCGAAACGCCGCCCCGCACCTCCTGGGTGCAAAACGCGCCTGTTGTGGAGACGGTGACACCTGTCCGCCGCTGGAACTGGCGCTGGTTACTCTGGCTTCTTCTGGCATTGCTGTGCCTGGCGCTGTTGCTGGGCCTGCTTCGTGGCTGTGCGCCATCGCTCTCACTCCCCGGGCTGCCGTGGATTTCAGCGGATAAAAATCAAAGCCTGCCGACGGCTGAAGTCGGCGGCGGCAAGGTTCCCGAGGTGACTCTCCCGGCAGGAAACTCCGTTAAAGCGCCGACAGTGGCGACGGAAAACAACAAAACTGTCGGCGCCACGACGGCCGCCCCTAACGCCAGCAGTTTAGTACCCGAGACCACCTCCTCTGCCGCGCCTGCTGAGGCGCCTGCCCTGGATGCCAGCCCGAATAGCGGGGAAGCGCAAAATGCGCCAGCAGGTGAAGACGCCACCGCTGCCGTTCCGCCCGTGGATGCAGTGCCGCCTACGGGTCAGGAACCTCCGGCGAGCGAAGCGCAAAGTCACGATGCGCAACCGCATGATGTTGCCCCTCACACTCAGCCGCCTGTTATTCCCGCGCAGGGCGAGCCACTGACTATTCCCCCCTCAGTCAGTGATGGACCGGCGCAATTTCTCAACGGGCAATGGCGCGTTAATGGCGGTATTCAGGACAAGCTCACCGGTCGCCCTTTGCAACTGCAATATAACTTCAACCAGGGTAACGGCACCGTCAGCGTCCGTCAGTCCAGTGGCGTAACCTGTACCGGAGCCGCCATGGGGAACGTCGAAAAAGGTGCGTTAAACATCTCTAATCCTGAACAGATGAAATGCAGTGACGGTTCAAATTTCATCGGCCCAACCATCGCATGCAAATCGCCTGCTTCCGGCCACGCCGATTGTGTCGGCAGCAATGATGGGGATAAAACCTTCCCTATTCGTATGCTACAACCCAATACTTAACAGGGACGAATTACATTATGTTGCCTGAGATTATTTCTTTTGATCGTCAAATCACACTGGTTGGCGACTCCGGGATCCAGTTTATGGATTTTGGTTTAACGCTTAAACGTCAGCCTGCGGGTGAATTTGTCAAACTCGCCAATGGCGTGCTTACACGTCTGATTTACAACGAACAACGCGATTACTATTTCTATCAGCCGACGCCTGGCAACATTGAGAAGGCCAAAAGTCAGTACGATATTCCAATCGAACAGAGCTTGAAATTACTGGATAGCGTCTGGCTACCTCTCCCCCTGTTTCGCTTCAGTCCGCCGAATATTTATCAGGAAGGGCCGCTAAACTGGGCGCGTTTTCGTTTAGTTAAGCTGGATGAACCCGATTTGGATGGTCATACCCACCGTATGACGCTGGCGATTGATACCCGCATTATGGCGAAGCAGCAGGCCGCCGCCGATCTCAGCCCGAATCAAGAGGATGTGAATGCCGGTGCGACCTTTGCTGTCGCTACCGCGACCTATGCGCTTAACTGGTATCTGACCCAGGATTGGGTCAAGGACTGGCTGGTTGAAGTCTTTATGGACGCCAGTAAAGGACGGGACATTGACGAGCGTGAAGAAGAGCTCGCTCAGCAGTACCCTCTGGCGCACTACCTGAATCTTCTGTCGTTGATGGCGATCCCTGTCGAAGGCCTGCAAACGCAGACCGAACCGGTGATTGAACTGCCCCAGTTTAGAATGATCGCGAATCGGGAGGTCAATGCCATCAAACCGATCGCGGTTGATCTCATTCTTGATGTGGGTAATTCCCGCACCTGCGGCATTTTAATTGAAGACCATGGTCAGTCTGGTTCAGGACTCATGCACAACTATGTGCTCAAACTGCGCGACCTTAGCTCACCTGAACATGTCTATACTGACCCCTTTCAGAGCCAGGTCGAGTTCTCTCAAGCCTTCTTTGGTAAAGATCACTGCTCGGTGCGCAGCGGCCGTCACGATGCATTCCAGTGGCCGACCATCGCCCGTATTGGCGGTGAAGCCAGCCGTTTAGCCGCGCGTCGTCGGGGCAGTGAGGGTTCAACGGGGTTATCCAGTCCTAAACGCTACCTGTGGGATGAGAAGTTTTATGGTCAGGGCTGGCGCTTTAACGGCAGCTATGTGCAGGATACCAACCCCCTCGCCACAGCGGCCCCCTTTGCCAATCTGATCGATGAAAAAGGCGAAGCGCTGCACACCATTGAAGACGAAATGGATCGCATCCCCGTTTTCACACCACGTTACTCCCGTAGTTCTCTGATGACATTTATGTTGTCGGAAGTACTGACGCAGGCGATAAGCCAGATCAACAGCCCCGAGCAACGTATTCGCGAAGGTCATGCGGGTATCCCTCGTCAGCTCCGGCACATTATTCTTACCGTTCCGCCAGGTCTGCCAATGGCCGAGCGCTGCATTCTGGATGACAGAATGCGTCAGGCGGTGGGCTTAGTCTGGAAATCTCTGCGCTGGCATACGGGCGAAAATAATCCTTATGATGATGAAGTAGAGCCACACACCCAGGGCAATATCAAAATTCCACTGCCAAAAATTCGCGTGGAGTGGGACGAGGCTTCCTGTGCTCAACTCGTGTATCTCTATACCGAAATCAATCAAAACTTTGCGGGTCATCCGGAAGTGTTTTTCAACACCCTGGGTCGCCCGGATCGCCACGATCGCGAAGCCATTACCATTGCCTCCATTGATATTGGCGGCGGCACTACCGATCTGGTGATCACCGATTACCGTCTGGATCGCAACGGTTTAGCCGGGGGTGGCGCGAACGTTCACATCATTCCTCACCAGCGTTTCCGTGACAGCTTTAAAATCGCCGGTGATGATATTCTGCTGGATGTCATTCAGTCCTATGTGCTTCCCGCTTTCGAACAGGCTTTGCGCGAGGCGGGTGTGCACACGGTAGACACCCTGATGTCGCAGCTGTGCGGTTCACAAAATATCAGCGCAGCCGAAGCGGTGTTGCGTCAGCAACTGAGCCTGCAACTCTTCGTGCCGCTGGCGCTGCACATCCTGAGCCGCTATGAACACTTTGATCCGCTGGATGAACAAACGCATCTGCTGATAAATCAGCAGGTCAGTGAGTTACTCCCCGCGGGCAGCCTCAGAGAAGAAGTAGAAGCCTTTGTGCGCCGGGAAGTGCAAAAGGCCGGCGGGCCTCAGGACTTTAAACTGGGTAACATCGTCCTGAATCTTCCGCTGGCGAAAGTGCACAGCGATTTGTGCTCCGGTAAGTTCAATATCGATAAAGTGCTGACGGCTCTGTGTGAAGTCGTCTCCTGCTATAACTGTGATTTGTTGCTGCTGACTGGACGCCCATCCCAACTGCCAGGTATTCAGGCCATCGTACGACGGAACCTGCCGCTGCCGCCGGGGCGCATTTTAGCGCTTCATGGCTATCAGACAGGGACCTGGTACCCATTCCACAAAAACGGTCATATTGACGATCCGAAGAGCACCGCATCCGTGGGCGCGATGTTGACGCAACTGTGTGCCAACCATAGCATCCCGAACTTCCATTTCCGCACTTCGGCGCTGAAACCTTATTCAACGATTCGCCATATCGGCATCATTGATATGGATAACCTGATTCACGATGCTGATGTGGTCTATCGCCATATCGAATCTGAAAATGGTCAGATTAAGTTGCCTGTGATTACCAGCCCTGAAGGTGAAGCCACGACGCAAAGCATCGTCATGCGCGGTGACCTGCGCCTGGGGTATCGTCAGCTGGATGCTGAGCGCTGGTCAGCATCCCCACTCTACACCCTACGGTTTAGCGAAGAAGGTCGCAGAAAATTCTCGGCGGCGACCTCAACGGACAACGGCTCGCCGTACCTCAAAGTCAGGCTGATGATTGATAAAGGAAAAGATGCCCGCCGATTAGGACTCATCAGCGATCGTCTGATCGTTGCCGACGTCAGCAGCAACACCGATAAATCGTTCAGCAAAAAAGATATAGAGCTGGAGCTCAATACCATGCCGGATACCGGGCTCATTGACAGCCGCCACTGGCTCGATAGCGGGAGCGTTAAAAAATAATGAACAACGAACAAATTTCCCTTCAACAAGGTTGGGCAGCTATCGCCAAAGGCTGCCAGGATGCACTGGGCTGGGTAGAGACAGTACGCCCCCGTTCCCGCCGCCTGGATAACGAAGCGGATAAGCTCAACTTAGGTTTATTACGCACTAAAAATCTTGCCAACAGTTTAGGCCGGGTCTCCACCACCCCCATGACGGTGGGATTCTTCGGCATCTCACAAGCCGGTAAGTCCTATCTTATTTCGGCATTAGCCGCGGGTAGCAATGGTGAGCTGGAAGCGCTTTACGGCGATCGTAAAGTTGACTTCATTAAAGAGGTGAACCCGGTCGGCGGGGGCAAAGAAGCGACAGGGCTGGTCACCCGTTTTACCCGGCAGGTCCCTGATGCGCCAGCAGGTTATCCGGTTCCGTTGCGCCTGTTCAGTGAGATTGACCTGGCAAAAATTCTGGCTAACACCTGGTTTAATGACTTTAACCACGAACAGCTGTCTTACCAGTTGGATGAAAGCCGAATCGAAGAGCGCTTGCGTCCGTACCTGCAACGTTCAGGCCAGGCAAACGGGCACAGCGGCGTCAGCAGTGAGGACGTTGTGGCGTTATGGGATTACCTTAACGCGTCATTCAGGAAATCAGTCGAGAAACTGGAGCATGCTTACTGGCCGCAGGTGCTTAAAGTCGCCCCGACGCTCAGCCCCAATGAGCGAGCAGAACTCTTCTCATTGCTCTGGGGTGAGTTACCTGAGCTGACCGAAACCTATCGTTCGCTCGCCAATGTGCTGGCAAAACTTAACCACGCCGAAATGGTGTTTGCTCCGCTGGAGACCCTGATCGATCATAGTCGTGGCAGCATCATGAATGTCGATAGCCTTAATAAGCTCGGCTCAAATCAGAGTCACTCTGTCGAAATTCGATTCTGGAAAGAAAACCAGCAGACGGGTAGCGCCAGCTTGTCACAAGCTGAACTGGCGGCACTGACCTCTGAACTCATTTTCCCGCTGGCAGAAGTGACCGACCAGAGCGTGACCAGGCAGGTCGATTTACTTGACTTCCCAGGCTACCGTGGACGCCTGAAGCTCACCGCCCTGAAAGATGCTGACCCGGATAACCCTGTCTCACAGCTCCTGCTTCGCGGCAAGGTTGCCTACCTCTTTGAGCGCTATACCGATAACCAGGAAATGAATGCCCTGGTCGTTTGCGCCAGCTCGTTTAAGCAAAGTGACGTTGCCGATGTTGGCCCGGTGTTAACGCGTTGGGTGGACAAAACCCAGGGCAAAAATGCAGACGAGCGTGGGGGCACGAAACCGGGGCTATTCTGGGCCATTACCATGTGTGATATGCGCATCACTGACAGTCTGAAAAAGACGGAAAGTCAGTTGAAAGAAGCCTGCGACGGCATGCTGCATATCACGCTACTGGAACGTTTTGCTCAGTATGAATGGCTAAAAGAGTGGTCGCCTGGCCAGCCTTTTAATAACTGCTTCCTTGTACGTAAACCCGGCATGGATAACCCCTTCCTGACGCTGGAAAACATCCCCGGCCAGGAGAGCCTTAAAGAAGTGGCTCTCGCCGATCGCTATCGCGGCGTACTCGATACGATGGGCACCGTCTTTGCCAGTGGTGAAAAAATTAAACGCCACGTAGCCGACCCCAGCGCGGCGTGGGAAGCCATGCTCTCCTTGAATGATGGAGGCATGCATCGCCTGACCGAAGCACTTCGTGGTGTCGCCAATCTGGAGTTCAAATTAAAACGTCTGCAAACGCAGTTGCGAGAGTGCCGTGAGAATACGGGCGATAAACAACTGGGACGCTGGTTTGAGAAAGATGGCGAGGGCAAGATTGAGCAGAAGCAAGCCATTGCTAAAGATCTCTGGCAAGGTTTATCGGCCTGCGCACCGAGCATAGGCGAAATGATAAATCGTCTGGATCTGCCGCCGCATGAACTGCGTAACATTTATCTGAGTATTCGCGACCAGGACAATGAATCTCAGGCGGCCGGTGAGCCTCGGGCAGCGGTCTCCTTTGCCGCTAATCCGTTTGGCGGTAACCCGTTTGCCGGCAATCCTTTTGCCGACAATCCTTTCGCCACTGCGCCTGCTGATGACAAAAGTGCTATGGACGAGGCTGCCGCGCCGGTGGCGGAACGCGTGGGCCGTGATGACGCCTTTGCCCATGAGGCATTCAAAGCCTGGGTAGCGCATTTACGCGATTTACCGCTGCAAACCGCGAGCTGGCAGCAGTTGGGCATGAACAGCGAAATGATCACGCTGCTTTGTGAAGAGCTCATCACCGCGAGCACCCGCCTGGAACTGGAGGGTAAGCTGAAACATGCCCTCGCAGGACAGGAGCAGGCAGGCACGCTTCGCAGCCAGTTGATGGCTCGCCAGGTGTTACGTGCGCAGCTGACCATCCGCGATTTTATCGCCTGGTTTGGTTACCTTTCCTTGCCTGAGGATCAGGTCCCCAATAGCTATGTGGGCGAGAAAAAGAAAGTCTTTGCCCGGCAGGCAACGCTTGGGCAGGATGAGCTTCCACAACTGCCTTCTCTCGCGCCGCAGCCCGGCGTCGCCTACATGGGTGACTGGTTGTCCGCGCTGATGACCCTCATTCTGGACAATGCGGGACATAGTGCCACCCGCGATATCTCCATCGAACATAACCGGCAACTTGGCCAGATTATCGGCCAAATGAAACAAGAGAACCTGTCATGCTAGCTAAAATTTTTGCCTGCCAACCTGCCGTGCCGGGCACTGCCCAGCTGATGATCCGTTTGCGTGGCGAACAGTCCGTGCTCGCCAGCCTGACCTTTTGCCTGTGCAATAACGAACAATACTATCTGCAACCCGACAGCAACTGGAGCCCGGCTCCCCATTGGTTCACCATTGATGGCGGTTATCCGCTAAGCAATGGCAGTGGTTTCCGTATCGGGCCGACCCTTCTCAACCCGCTGCTGGAAAGGGCAAGCCAGGTGCAAATTCAGGTCAAACTGGCGTCAGGTGAAACCCGCAGTACGACGCTACAAATGGTGCGTGATGAGCTGTTCTCATCGGATGCGCGTGGCCAGACGGGGAATTACAGCAGTAGTAGCGTGCTGTCGACACCCGCACCGGTTCCGGCCCCTGAAGCGCAACCTGAAGTGGCGCCTGCACAGCCAGCGATTGCTCCTCAGCCTGTGCAGGACACGCGCCCACCAAAACGCAGCGTACCCCTTATACCGATCGTGGCCGGCATACTCATCGTGCTGCTCATTGTGGCCGGTGCGTTATGGTGGTTTATGGGACGAGACACCTCTGCACCGACGCCGGAACCCGTGAATAACCAGGCAGAAGCACCAGCTCCGGCAGCCCCGGCTGAACCGGCAGCACCTGCTACCCCGGCAGCGGCAGAAGCCAAACCTGAGGTCAGCGCGTGCTCAGTGGCCAATCTGAACAGCCAGAGCGAACTTGATTTCGTCCAAAACTGTGTGCAGCAAAAGCTCGACAGCGCGGCATTGTTGACCATCATTCAGGCTGCCAAAGAGGCGAAGAAGTGCGGTGTAGCACAGCGCTTGTACGCTAACCGTGCCCAGGGCGGAGATACCCAGATCGCGCTCGCTTACGCCACGGAATACGATCCTAAAGATCATAAGCCAAGCGAGTGCTTTAAAACGCCCGATCCCGATACTGCCGCTTACTGGTACGAAACTGTGCTGCAAACTGAACCGGATAACCAAAAGGCTAAGCAGCGCCTTGAGGAGCTGGGCAAATGATGAAGAAACATTTTCTAAAACTGGCGTTACCGTTGTGTAGTCTGCTTTTGGCTGGCCATGCGTATGCCGCAGAGGGGGATAAGCCCCTGCTGCAGGAAGGCAAAAAAACGCTGTTTCAGCGGGTGCTGACCACGCCAGGCTGTAAACTCGGTACCGCGGCCGGTGATGACAAAGGGGTACTGCAACCTGCGTTTAGCAGTCTTTATGTTTATCAGAAAGCAGAGGCTAACGGACAAAGCTGGGTGCAGGTGGGGCCAGACAGCTATGGCAAGGTTATCGGCTGGCTGCCGCAGTCGTGCACCGTTGACTGGAAAATGCAGCTTACGCTTGCCTTTACCAACCCCGCTAACCGCGATCGTTTGATGTTTTTCAAAGAGCGAAAAAGCCTTGATGATATTCTCTCTGCCCCCGATCCGGTCTCACTGGTGGCACCGCTTCGTGCCCATCTCAAACGAGACGGTAACGCCGAGGGCGTATTAGCCCAGGAGCCGGAATACTTCGTGGACCTGCAAAAGCAGTTTTACTTGTTGCCGATTTTGAGCGGTGAAGAAGTGATGACTGAAAATGGGTTCTATACGCGCTTACTGAATGTTGCCTCCGTCAGCAAAGCCGATCCTGAAGTCAAACAGGGTGATGATGTTAATCAGCTAAAGGGCTTTAATGCGACGGTCGTGTTCGTTATCGATTCAACCATTTCTATGGGTCCTTACATCGAGCGCACCAAAGAAGCGGTCAATAAAATTTACGACAAAATTAAGCAAGAACACCTGCAGGATCAGGTTAAGTTTGGTCTTGTCTCATTTCGATCTAATGCCAAGGCCGTACCCGGTCTGGAATACACCACGAAGATCTACGCTGACCCTAATCAGGTAAAAGATGGCGACGATTTTCTTAAGAAAGTGGCAGGGCTCAAAGAAGCAAAAGTTTCCAGCTCACTATACGATGAAGATGCTTATGCAGGCGTAATGTCCGCAATCGACAACGTTGACTGGAGCCCGTTTGGCGCACGCTACATGGTGTTAATCACCGATGCCGGGGCGATTGAAGGTAGCAACAAACTTTCTGGAACCGGCCTGGATGCGAAACAGCTGAGACTGGAGGCTGGCAATCGCGGTATTGCTATTTATACCCTGCACCTGAAGACCCCTTCCGGCAAAGATGACCATGCGAAAGCCGAAGGCCAGTATCGTGACCTCTCTAATTTTGACAGCACGCAGTCTAACCTTTACCAGGCGGTGGATGCCGGTGACCTGAAAACCTTTGGTAAACAGGTTGATGCCCTGGCGGCAGCGATTACCGAGCAGGTGAAGTCAGCCTATATGGGTGATCCGGCCATCGGCAGCGCACTCTATTCGAAAGATGAAGGGAAAAAGTCCACGCCGGAAGAGAAATTGCTTGAGGATACCGCGCTTATTGGTCACGCCATGCAGCTCGCTTATCTGGGCAAGAAGAATGAGACCCAGGCCCCGCTGGTCTTCAAAGCCTGGATCAGCGACCGCGATCTTATCAAGCAGAACATCCCAACGACGGACGTTCGCGTGCTACTGACAAAAGGTCAGCTTAGCGATTTGAGCGATGTGGTCAGCCAGATCCTGCAAGCGGCAAATGAAGGCATGATCTCTCCTGATAAGATGTTTGAGCGGCTACGCACCGTCGCAGCTACCATGGGCGCTGACCCTAACCAGCTCAAACAGAAAGAGAATAGCAAGATTAACGAACTGGGGGTCCTGGGCGAATATCTTGCCGATCTGCCGTACCGTAGCGATGTCCTGAATCTTGATGAAGAGACGTGGAAAAGCTGGGATGGCCTGTCGCAGGAGAAATTCATCCGTACCCTGTCAGCCAAACTTCGTCATTACCAAAAATATAACGCCGATGTGGACCGCTGGGTTGAGCTTGCTAAAGACAGCGATCCCCGTGAACGCGTCTATCCTGTGCCGCTGGAAATGATGCCCTGATGCTGCACATTGAAAATTTGCACGTTGTTCGTGGCGAGGATGCTCAGGCGCATCATGTTTACCTACCGCAGCTCGTGCTGCGGCCAGGTCAATTGGTGGCGGTGACTGGCGAAAGCGGCTGCGGCAAGAGTACGCTGCTTGAAGCGATTGGATTATTGTTGCGTCCCGACCATGTCGGGCGCTTCACGCTGACGGATACCGATAAGGAGCATGATGTTGCATCGCTGCTCACTACCAATCGGCAGGCAGACCTCGCAGACATTCGTGCGCGTCATTTGGGTTTTGTTCTGCAAAACGGCGGGTTGTTACCTTTTCTCACGGTGCAGGACAATATCCGGCTGCCGAGTCAGCTACTCGGCATCACGCCTGATAAACCGTTGCTCGACAGAGTTATCAACACGCTCAAACTCGGTCCGTTACTGGGGAAATACCCGTCGCAACTCTCATTTGGTGAGCGGCAGCGAACCGCATTTGCCCGTGCCATTGTACATCGCCCCGGACTGGTGCTGGCCGATGAACCCACCGCGGCCCTTGATCCCTACAATGCTCAACAGCTATTTAGCCTGTTTATAGACCTGGTGCAGCAGGAGAAGATGATGGCACTCGTGGTCTGCCATGACTGGCCGCTGGTGCAAAAATTCAATTTGCCCTGTCTGGTCGCCCGACCTGATGCGGATTCAGGCGAACACGCAGAAACACAGGCCCGGAGGGGAACCCATTTTGTCTTTTAACCGAACCCTACTGCTTGGCCGTCTTGCGGTACAGGATCTGTGGCACGACCGTATTATTTCTTTTTGCATTGTCTCTTCTCTGGTCGCCGTGATTGCCCCCCTGCTCCTGTTGTTTGGCCTGCGTTTTGGGGTAATCAGTCAGTTGCAGGACGATTTAACGCGCGATCCCCGTAATCTTGAAATACGGATGCTCAGCAGTGGAAGCTACGATCAAGCCTGGATAGATGCTTTGCGTCAGCGCCCTGATGTGGGCTTTGCTATAGGGCAGACACGCTCCCTTAACACCCTTGCCGATCTACAAACTGACAGCAGCCATTTCATTGAAAATGCCGAAGTGATACCGACGGATGCAGGCGATCCGCTGCTGGGTAAGCTGGAAATTCTTCATGACAATGAGATTGTTTTAACTCAGGAAGCGGCACGCAAGCTGGCCGTAAAGGTGGGCGACACCGTTACCTTACGCGTGAGCCGACAGCGTGAAGAACGCCGCGAATGGGGGCGTAAATCGCTCACCGTGGTTGGAATCCTGGCACCGACTTATTTCAATCGGGCCGCCCTGTTTACTCAACCGGCACTGCTCCTGATGCTGGAGCGTTTTCGTGACGGTTATGCCGTGAGCGAGCTTGGTAACAGCAGCGGCAGTCAGCTTAACGACAAACCGCCCCTCTATGCGCGCGCGCGCCTGTATGCCAGCGATATCGATCAGGTTGCCAGCCTTGAGCGCGTTCTGCGCGCGCAACGCATTGAAACCACCAGCCGGCTGGCTGATATTGAAAATGTGAAAAGCATTAACCGCGTGCTGGGGGTGATTTTCAATACTATCGCGGCAACGGCGCTTATCGGGTGTGTTGCTTCGCTTATTGGCTCCTTTATCGCCAACGTCGATCGTAAACGTAAACATATTGCCGTGTTGAGATTGTTGGGCTTTACCGGTCCGGCGGTCGGGCTGTATGTCATTTTGCAAGGCTGCCTGCTCAGCCTGCTGGCCTATGTAGGGGGTTATGGCATTTATTTGCTTGCCAGCCAGATCTTTAACCGTGCGCTGGCGGGCAGCCAGGCAACCGATCAGATGCTTTGCAAAATAACGTTACAGCACAGCCTCTTCGCCATGGCGTTGACGCTGCTCGTTGCACTGCTGGTTGCAAGTATCGGTGCCCGGCGCGCCATCAACATTGAACCTGCGCAGAGCCTGCGTGAGGTATGACCTTGTTCCCTTATTTTAATCACGTGATTTGCGGAGAGTGTTTGTGACCTTGACCCTTTCTTCACTGCGGTACGCTTTAGTGCTCGGCCTGCTTACCCCTATGTCTTCAGCGCTGGCGGAGCCCTGGGCTACCAATACCTGGAACCCCAATCCTGATGATGAAGACATCGTTTTGCCAATGCCGTGCGAAGGTTCAATGGCGTTTCGTCGCGTTGAGATCCCCGTGTCAGGTCCGCTGGACGATCTTCCCATCACGCTAGGGCAGGATGGAGGAGACTGGGGCGTTGTCGAACACAGTTACCCGACCTTCATTGCCGGTAGCTTTAGTGAGACCAAAAAAAGCAAAGGTCGTTATTACCTGATGGCCAAGTACGAGCTTACGGCTCTGCAATATAAAGCCCTGATGGAAGGAACCTGCCCGACTCCATCGCGAATGCTCAGTATGCCGGCTACCAGCATGAGCTGGTTTGATGCCATTACTGCTGCCGATAAATATAATCAGTGGCTACGTACTAACGCCCTCGATAAGCTGCCTCAGGAGGATGGAAAGCCTGGATTCCTGCGGCTGCCGACGGAAGTTGAATGGGAGTTTGCGGCGCGCGGCGGCCTCAAAGTGAATAGTGCTGAATTCCGCGATGCCCATTATCCGATGGATGATATGAAAAACTATGAATGGTTTTCTGGCGCGCAATCCTCTAACGGTAAAGTCCAGCTCATCGGGCGATTGCACCCCAACCCGTTGGGCTTGTATGACATGCTGGGTAATGTCTCAGAGATGATGTTTACACCGTTTTATCTCAACAAGCTGAACCGTCTCCATGGCCAGGCCGGAGGGTTCGTGGTGCGTGGCGGTAGCTTCCAGTCAAACCCTGGCGATATTCGCAGCGCGACCCGTAAAGAAGTTAATTACTACGACAACGCCACCCCCTCGACCAGTAAAACCACCGGCCTGCGTCTGGTGCTGGTCGCCCCCACCATCACCTCTACCGATAAAGTGAAACAACTCGAAAAAAGTTGGGAAACCCTGGGTGCTGAAAATCAAAGCGGCGTGAAAACGAAAGACGAAGGTAAAGACACGGCCAAAGCGCTGGGGAGTCTTGCATCCGGGGTCGACGATGCGGCACTCAAACAGAAGCTAAAAGATCTCGAAAACCAACTTCGCGCCAGCAACCAGAAGCAGCAAGAAGAGCGTGCTCAGTCGATTCGCGCCAGCCTTAATTTAGGTTCGTTCCTGTGCACCAAGCTGCAGGATGATGGCCGCTTCATTGATTTCCTGAATCATAACTACGAACTGCTCTGTAAAGACAAAGATGCCAGCGACACCAACTGTGCTAACCGTAAAAGCAAGCTGGGAGAGCAATCAGACAGGCTTCAACAGCTTACGGGCTATTACGCCAGCAGTCTGGTCGACTCTGCGACCTTGTACGGTGCGGACAGTCTCAAGCATGAAGTCTCTGTATTTGAACAAATGCTCACCATCAATAAGCGGCTCACGGGGTTGAAGCCCTTCCTGGCAGCGCATTGGCAGAATCAACAGAAGTACCTGGAAAACGGAAAGATAGATACCGCAGGCTGGCTGGAAAGCTGCAAAAAGACCGCCGGTGGGCAATAACCGTCGCTGAAATTCCGGGCGGTAACAGACAGCCAATGTGAGAAAAGACGCCGTTGCTTTATTGGCGGGCGCGTTTTTGGTACTGAAGGTCGCAGCCAGCCAGGCCTGCGACCTTCGGCCAGAGATTATGGGTTATCGTTTTGTGTAGCCAGCGCGCGTAACTCCAACGCATCATGGCTGCAAAAGAGGGTGATTTCATCGCCATGACGAGAGACAAGCTCCCTCAGTCGCTGTTGATTATGCCGTCTCGCACCATTATCCATGGCCATCATCCACTGATAAAAGCGCAGTCCCGGCGTACAGTGCGGTTTCTGCCCCTGCATTTCACCGCGATAAAACCAGGCATCTCCGCCGTGCAACAGCCAGCCCTGCGGCTGTTTGATTGCGATACCAGCATGCCCCAGCGTGTGCCCTGCGAGCGGCACAAGCAGAATCTCGGGCAAAAGCCCTTGCAAGGCCGTCACCGCCTCAAAGCCATACCATGTTTCACCCCGTGGCTGATAGCCTGTCCAGCCAGAGATGCCGCTCCACTGACCGGGACGATAGCGTTCACGCGCCAGCCAGCTATGCCGCTGCTGAGCGGTATCTATCTCAGTTTGCAGTAGATGAATTCGGGCATGGGGGAAATCGGTAAGCCCACCTGCATGGTCAAAATCAAGGTGTGTCAAAATAATATGCCGAACGTCTTCGGCATGAAATCCCAGTGCTTCTATGCGTGAACGGGCGGTCAACTCTTCCCGTCGTTGGATGTTATTCAGCGCGCGAAAAAAGCCAGACAGACGCTGACCTGGGCGGCGTATGTCGTCCCGCCCGAAGCCCGTATCCACCAGCACCAGCCCATCACGGTCTGTTTCAATGAGCAGACAATGGCACACCAGATGCGCGTGTAAACCCTTGCTGAAGCCATCGTATAAAGCGCCGCCAACGGGACACATACAGCCGCAGTTAAGGTGGTGGACCTTCATCATTTCGCCTCCGAATTGGCCCGCCGGGTTTGCTCAGCCTGACCAAAATGTTGGGTATCACCGTGCGCATGTTCCCCCGCACCCTGCCCCCTTTTTAGCTGAATGACGTCGCCGCGTTGCCATGCATTCGCCCCGTCAACAACCGGATGCGCCACAATATCGGCACGCTCACGCTTGATAGCCTCGGTATTGACGTCCAGTCGTTTGTCTCTGTCTGCCAGCAACTGAGGGTCAAGCTGCCCCTCTGCGGTGAACCCCATCATCAGTGCCGGAATGCCAAGCGGTAACGTTTTATCGCGATCGGTATGCCAGGTGTGCCAGGTTTTTCCGTAGGTGTTCACAATCTTGCTCATCAGCGCTTTATCGGCCACTGCCGGTAAGCCGGGGGCGACCAGGCTCCCGGACTTCACTTCATACTGATGGCTATGCCAGAGTTTTTTCTCTTCTGGCGGCAGCGTTTTAAACAGGCGTTCGCTGATGATGTATTCGACGCCCATCAAACGGGCATCTTTGGTGTTGCCGTCATAAATCACCGCCTGCATCACATCTTCATTCAGCACCGTGACATAGTGATGCGCTTCCATCTGACCATTTTTGTCACCGCTATAAAAATGGAAGCCATCAAGATAGGCGCTTATCGCCTCCACCGGCGGACGGGACTGAATGATTTGCGCACCGGTTTCAAGCGTACGCAGTTGTGAGGAGGTGTGTTCACCGGGAACAGGCGTTTGAGGGGGCGTATTATTCGCTCCGCACCCGGTCAATATCAGGCTCGTTAAGAGTGCAAGAATTACAGGTTTCATCCGCTCTCCAGGTTTCAGATACAGTACTGAACGTAGTACACGAAGTGGGATTCGACGATAAATTAATGCCTGCATGGGTGCCAACGAGACGCGAAGGAAGCCCGCTCTGTCACCGCATTAAGAGTGCGCTATAGACAGCCAGCAACCTGCCCGAATAAAAATATAACGGCTAATAATATCCCTATCTTTATGAAAAGATTTAATAAAAAGCATAACATCAAAATAATATCGCACAGAAATCAAAAGCCGGACGATTTAATGGTGCATTTTTGCAACATAATTCCCGTTACCAGTGCGTAATAAGGTTGAGGTATAAAAAAGAGTTATTTTAATAACGCTGTCAGGCCATCAGTAATAACCGCTTATGATACTCCCCCGCCCTGAATGACATAAATTCTTATTTGACCAACTGGTATGTATCTTGCCTGTTAAAAGTCTCATTTATTTAACAGGGACAACGCGATGCTTAATCAACCTTTCTGGCGTAAACACCGTGTGGCGGTAGCCATTGGCACACTGGCATTGGCGGGCACATTACAGGTACAGGCCTCAACGTTACGTATTGCGATGACGGCCGCGGATATCCCGTTAACGCTGGGTCAGCCGGACCAGGGCTATGAAGGCAACCGCTTTACCGGTATTCCTTTATATGATGCGTTGGTGGAGTGGGACCTATCGCAGGGAGAGAAACCCAGTGGCCTGGTACCGGGGCTGGCAACCGAGTGGCACGTTGACCCACAAAACCAAAGCCGCTGGATCTTTACGTTGCGCCCTGGCGTCAAATTTCATGATGGCACGCCGGTGAATGCCGACGCCATTGTCTGGAACGTCGGCAAAGTCCTCGATAAAGCCTCCCCGCAGTATGCGCCAGGGCAAATCGGTAACACCTTATCGCGTATGCCGACGCTGACCGGCGCAGAAAAAATTGATGACCACACGGTGGTATTGACCACCTCCGAACCGGATGCGCTGCTGCCGTATAACATCACCAACCTGTTTATTGTCTCGCCTACGGCCTGGCAGAAAATCTTCGATGCGGTACCCACTTCGGCGGGCGACACGGCGGCGCGCAGCAAGCAGGCCTGGACCACCTTTGCCTCGCAGGCGGTGGGCAGTGGCCCCTTCAAGCTGGAAAAACTGACGCCGCGTCAGCAGCTCATCCTCGCGAAAAATCCTGACTACTGGAATAAAGAGCGCATTCCGCGCGTCGATAAAGTGGTGCTGATCCCGCTGCCGGAAGCCAATGCCCGCACCGCAGCGCTGTTGTCAAAACAGGTCGACTGGATAGAAGCGCCCGCACCGGATGCCGTTGATCAGATCAAAGCCCAGGGCTTTAAAATTTACGCCAACACCCAGCCGCACCTCTGGCCGTGGCAGTTCTCGTTTCTTGAAGGCTCACCGTGGCGCGATATTCGCGTGCGTAAAGCCGCCAACCTGTGCCTGAACCGCAGCGAGCTCAAAAGCTACCTTGGCGGTTACATGGCTGAAGCCACCGGCGTCTATGAAGAGGGAAATCCGTGGCGCGGTAAGCCGACGTTCCAGATCAAATACGATCCCGACAGCGCGCGAAAACTGATGAGCGAGGCCGGCTACAGCGAGAGTAAACCTCTGCACGTGACCGTGGCGACGTCGGCTTCCGGCTCAGGTCAAATGCAGCCGCTGCCCATGAATGAATATATCCAGCAGAGCTTAAAGAGCTGCTTCTTTAACGTCGACATCAAAGTGAATGAGTGGAACACGCTGTTTACCGGCTGGCGCCTGGGGGCAAAAGATCCTTCTGCACAGGGGGTAAATGCCATCAACGTGAGCGCGGCGGTGACCGATCCCTACTTTGGCATAATCCGCTTTGCCACCGAAAAAGCCTTCCCGCCGACCGCCACCAACTGGGGTTACTTCACCACGCCGGAAACCGAAAAACTGGCTTCTGCCGTTAAGCACGCCTTTACCCCCGCAGAGATGGATAAAGCCGCCGGTGAGCTGCATGCCGCGCTGGTGGATCAGGCGCCGTTCCTGTTTGTCGCCCACGATGTCGGCCCTCGCGCCATTTCTCCGGCGGTAACGGGTGTAGTGCAGCCGCAGAGCTGGTTTATCGACCTAAGTCTGGTGAGTAAAAAAGAGTAATCGAAAAGGAGAGGCCATGATCAGCACACTCTTTTACCGCATTTTGCTGGCGATCCCGACCATGCTGGGAGTCGCGGTGATCTGTTTCTTGTTGGTACAGATTGCACCGGGCGATCCGCTGGTGTCCGTCATGCCACCGGATGCCTCTGAAGCCATGCGCCAGACGCTTATGCAAGCCTACGGCTTTGATAAACCCCTGCCCGTCCAGTTTATGCACTGGCTGTGGCGCGCTCTGCACGGTGATTTAGGCATGTCGGTTGCCACAGGGCGGCCGGTGATTAGCGAAGTGATGAGTGCAGTGAGCTACTCCTTACGCCTGGCGCTGCTGGCGACGGTGATGGGATTTGTCCTCGGCAGCCTGTTCGGTTTTGTCGCGGGCTATTTTCGCAACAGCGTAATCGACCGTCTGGCCTCGCTGTTATCGGTGTTTGGCGTGAGCGTGCCGCACTACTGGCTCGGGATGCTGCTGGTGATTGTCTTCAGCGTGAAGTTTGCGCTGTTGCCTGCCACCGGCGGTGGGCCCATTGGCGAAACGGGCTGGCAGTGGGACTGGGCTCACCTGCAATTCATGCTGCTGCCGGCGATTACGCTGTCGGTCATCCCCACCGGCATTATCGCCCGTACCGTGCGTTCGCAGGTTGCCGACATTCTTAGCCAGGAATTTATTGTCGGTCTGCGCGCCCGTGGGCTGAACGAGTCGCGCATTTTCATCCATGTGGTGAAAAACGCCGCTCCTACCGCGCTGGCCGTCATGGGATTGCAGGTCGGCTACCTGATGGGCGGCTCCATTCTGGTGGAGACCGTCTTCTCATGGCCAGGGACCGGATTGTTGCTCAATACCGCTATTTTTCAGCGCGATCTGCCGTTGTTACAGGGCACGATTTGGGTACTGGCGCTGTTTTTTGTGCTGCTCAATCTGCTGGTGGATGTGCTGCAAACCTCTCTCGATCCGCGTATTAAGAGGAGCTAACCATGGTGGATAGCGTAACCCCAAAAATCCCCGTCGCAGCACCTGTAGCATCGGCTTCACAGGGCTACTGGCGCGGCGTGGGTGCACGACTGGTGCGTGACCCCGGCGGCGTAGTGGTCGGTGTCATTATTTTACTGCTGCTGATGCTGGCGCTGTTTGGCCCGTGGCTGATTGCCAAAGACCCTTATCAGACCTCCATGTTCCTGCGCCTGAAACCCATTGGCACCGAGGGCTTTCCACTTGGCTCCGATGAGCTGGGGCGCGATATGCTTTCCCGCTTGATCCTGGGTACCCGGTTATCGCTGTTTATGGGCATTGTGCCGGTGGTGTTTGCCTTTTTTATTGGCGGCGCGATTGGCATTGTCGCGGGCTACGCCGGGGGCAGAACCAATACCCTGATTATGCGCACCGTCGATATTTTCTATGCCTTTCCCTCCGTGCTGCTGGCGATTGCGCTCTCCGGCGCGATGGGGGCGGGCATTGGTAACGCGCTGCTTTCGTTGACGCTAGTCTTTGTTCCGCAGGTGGCGCGCATTGCCGAAAGCGTAACCGCACAAGTACGCCATATGGATTATATCGATGCCGCCCGCGCCACCGGCGCCAGCGCATTCACCATTATCCGCGTCCAGGTGCTGGGCAATGTACTGGGGCCGATTTTCGTTTTTTCTACCGGGCTGATTTCGGTCTGCATGATCCTCGCCTCGGGTCTGTCATTTCTTGGCCTGGGGGTTCGCCCGCCAGAACCAGAGTGGGGGCTGATGCTCAATACCTTACGTACCGCAATCTACACCCAGCCGTGGGTGGCGGCGCTGCCGGGGATGATGATTTTTATCACCTCCATCTCATTCAACATTCTGGCGGATCGCCTGCGGGCCGCCATGGCGATAAAGGAGTAACAGCATGCAACCTTTTATCAATGTCGATATCGGCGGCCCGGCGCAGCCTCTGCTGCGGGTGAATCAACTGGTGAAGCATTTCCACCTCGGGGCGCGTAAAGGTAACGAAGTGGTACAGGCGGTAGATAACGTCAGCTTTGAAGTGCATAAAGGGGAAACGCTTGGCGTGGTGGGCGAATCCGGTTGCGGTAAATCCACCACCGCGCGCGTGCTGATGCAGCTGTTAGCGCAGGACAGCGGCGAACTGGTATTCGACGGTGAAGCCGTTGGCTCATCGCGCCTGCCGCTGAAAGCCTATCGCCGCCAGGTGCAAATGGTGTTTCAGGATAGCTACGCGTCGTTGAACCCACGCCTGACGATGGAAGAGAGCATTGCATTCGGCCAGCAGGTGCACGGCATTAGCCGCAATGAAGCCAATGAATATGCGCGATATTTACTGGCGCACGTTGGGCTTGATCCGGCCCGTTTTGCCCATCGCTACCCGCATGCGCTATCCGGCGGTCAGCGCCAGCGCGTTAACATTGCCCGTGCCCTGGCCATGAAGCCAAGAATGGTGATCCTTGATGAAGCCGTTTCTGCGCTCGATAAATCGGTCGAAGCCCAGGTGCTGCAACTGTTGCAGGAGCTGAAACGCACGCTGAATCTCACCTACGTGTTTATCAGCCACGATCTGCATGTGGTGCGCTGGCTGTCAGATCGCATTCTGGTGATGTATCTCGGTGAAGTGGTGGAGATAGGCCCTTCGGAGGCCTTATTTACCGCCTCTGCGCACCCCTATACCCGCGCGTTGCTCAGTTCCATGCCGTCCATGGACCCGGCAAACCGCACCCTGGTGTCTCCGCTCTCCGGCGATCCGCCAAGCCCCATTTCACCACCCGCAGGCTGCCGTTTTCATACCCGCTGCCCGCATGCCAAAGCCGTGTGTTCTGAAGTTAAACCCGCGCTGCAATATGTTGGCGAAGGGCACCAGAGCGCCTGCCTGATGGCGCAGCCGGATTCGGTATACCACCAGGCCATTTCGTTGCAGGAGGTCAGCCATGTCGCATGAAGCCTATGTCCATGTCCGCGATTTGCAGGTGGAGTTTCGCCGTGACGGTCAGACCATCAATGCGGTGAACGGTGTCTCATTCGACGTACGCAAAGGGGAAGTGATGGCGCTGATTGGTGAATCGGGTTCCGGCAAAAGCGTCACCCTGCGGGCGCTGATGCGCCTGCATCCGCCAAAAAGCAGCGTTCTGAGCGGTACCATTACGGTGGGTGATGACGCGGTACTGAACATGAATTCGCAGCAACTGCGGCATTTCCGCGGGAAGACCTGCGCGATGATTTTTCAGGAACCGTTGCTGGCCTTTGACCCGGTGTACACCGTCGGGCAACAGATCATTGAGGGGCTGCGTCGTCATGAAGGACTATCGCGGAGCGATGCCAAAGCGCGTGCGCTTGAGGCTTTGCGCCATGTACGCATTCCCAGCCCCGAACGGCGGCTGGACGCTTACCCACATGAGATGTCGGGGGGCATGCGCCAGCGGGCAATGATAGCGTTGGCTCTCTCCTGTAACCCCCGGTTGTTGCTGGCAGATGAACCCACCACCGCGCTTGATGCCACGGTACAAATTCAAATTTTGATCCTGCTGCGTGAACAGCAAAAACTGCGTGATTTGTCGATAATCTTTGTGACCCATGACATGGGTGCGGCGGTAGAAATTGCCGATCGGGTGGCCGTCATGTACGCCGGACGAATCGTCGAAGAAGCCCCGATGGCGGACATTCTCTCCCGTCCACGGCACCCTTATACCCGCGTGTTACTCGGCAGTCGCCCGAAAGAGGGGCTGAAAAAAGGCGATGCGCTGTACTGCATTCCCGGCTCGCCGCCGGATCTCGCCTGCCTGCCACCGGGCTGCGCTTTTGCCGCGCGTTGTCCGCATGCCCAGGCCTCCTGCACCCAGATGCAACCGGCCACGGAACAGGTCGCCGACCGCCATGTGGTCAGTTGCCACCGCTGGCGCGAGCTGGCCGCCGATACCACAACACAACAGGCTTATGCCTGAATCTGAGGAGGTAAAATGCAGGATCCTGCCCGTGCTTTTATGCCTTATCCCTTTGTGCCCGTCCCGCATGCCGAAAGCGGCCCCCTTTCGGGGCTGACGTTTGCGGTAAAAGATCTGTTTGATCTGGCGGGCTACCCGACCGGCGGTGGCAACCCGCATGTGCTGGCGGCCTCAGGCGTTAAGTCCACCACCGCGCCGGTGGTGCAAACGCTGCTCGATAACGGCGCGCGGTTTGTGGGCAAAACCCACACCAGCGAGCTGGCCTATTCGATGAGTGGTCACAATATCCATTACGGCACGCCGCGTAACGGCGCTGCACCGCTGCGTATTCCCGGCGGTTCCTCTTCTGGCTCTGCGTCTGCCGTCTCTCACAGTCTTTGCGATATTGCGCTCGGCACTGACACCGGCGGTTCTGTACGTACACCCGCCAGCTATTGTGGCTTGTTGGGCCTGCGCCCGACGCATGGCCGCTTATCGCTGGCGGGCTGCCAGCCTTTGTGTGCCACCATGGACACCTGCGGTTTCTTCGCACGGACCCCGCAGGCCTTTAGCGCGGCGGCGGACTGCCTGCTGGGTGAAGACATCAGCGCACCGCGCACTGTCGAACTGGCCTGCCATGAGGGGTTGTTTGCCGATTTACCGTTGCAGAGTCAGCAGGCCCTGTCGCCGGTACGCGAACAGCTCGCCCAACGCTTCGGCAGCGTGCAAATCCTTGATGCCTCCTTACCCGCGCGTGAAGCCGTCTACCTCGCCTTTCGCCAAATCCAGGGTTATGAAGCCTGGCAGTCACAAGGGGCCAATATTGAGCGTCTTGGGATGCAACTGGGGCTGGACGTGGCCGAGCGTTTTGCCTGGGGTAAGGCGGTGACCGGCGCACAATACGACGCGGCTTGCCAGCTGCGCGACACCTTCACCGCCTGGTGGCAGTCGCAGTTAGGCAACCGTATTTTGATCCTGCCCACAGTCCCGGACATTGCCCCGCTGTTGAGTGCCACTCCACAAGAAATCGAGGCTACGCGCCGACTCTCCCATGATTTGTTGCTTATTGCCGTGCTGACGGGGCGTCCGCAGGTAAACATTCCGGCCACTATGCTTGAGGGGGCGCCACTGGGGATCTCACTGCTCGGCCCGTGCGGCAGCGATGCATTACTGGTTTCAATGGCCACCACCTTTATGCAGGGAGAATAAGATGACGAGCGATGTACTGAACCCGTCGGCCACAGAGCTGACTGCCCACCGAATCAACGGCGAACGGCTGTGGGATTCACTGATGGAGCTGGCAAAAATTGGTGCCACACCGAAGGGCGGCTGCTGTCGCCTGACGCTGACCGATCTCGACAGACAGGGGCGCGACCTGGTGATTGGCTGGGGCAAAGCGGCCGGACTGAGCATCACCATTGATAAAATCGGTAACGTCTTTATGCGCCGGGAAGGACGCAACCCGCATCTGCCACCAGTGGTGGCGGGCAGCCATATCGATACGCAACCAACGGGTGGCAAGTTTGACGGCAACTTTGGCGTGCTGGCGGCGCTGGAGGTGGTGCGCACGCTGAACGATTTGCAGATCGAAACCGACGCGCCGGTGGAAGTGGTGTTCTGGACCAATGAAGAGGGGTCGCGCTTTGTGCCCGTGATGATGGGCTCAGGCGTCTTTGCCGGGGTCTTCCCGCTGGAAAAAATCTACGCCGCCACCGATGCCGAAGGCAAAACGGTGTTGCAGGAACTGGAGAAGATTGGCTACGTCGGCCAACAAACGCCGGGCGATCACCCGATAGGCGCTTACTTTGAAGCGCACATTGAGCAGGGGCCGATCCTCGAAGAAGAGGAGAAAATCATTGGCGTGGTGCAGGGCGTGCTGGGGATCCGTTGGTATGACTGCACTGTAACTGGTATGGAGTCTCACGCTGGCCCCACACCCATGCATCTGCGTCAGGATGCGTTGCAGGTGGCGACCCGCATCATGCAGGAAGTGGTGGCGATTGCCGGGCGCAGTGAAGAGGGGCGCGGCACGGTAGGCATGGTGCAGGTGTATCCCAACAGCCGCAATGTGGTGCCGGGCGAAGTGACGTTCTCTGTCGATATGCGCAACATCAGCGATGCCGCCGTCGACGAGATGGATGCCCAATTGCAGGACTTCGTGATGGCGGTGTCGCAGGAGAGCGGTCTTGGCATCACGCTCAAACAGGTGAGCCACTACCCCGCCGCACCCTTTGATGCCCGCTGCCAGCAGTCGATAGGCCGTGCAGCAGAGCAGCTCGGTTATCCGTCCCGACCGATTGTCTCCGGTGCCGGGCACGATGCGGTCTATATGAGTTACCTGGCACCCACCGGGATGATCTTTATCCCTTGTAAAGACGGCATCAGCCACAACGAAATTGAGTATGCCTCACCCGAACATGTCGCCGCCGGGGCGAACGTACTGCTTCAGGTGGTGATGGAGTACGCCAACGCGGGCTAACGTCACGTTTAAATCACCAAGTGGCATCAGGCCTGGCGTGTTTCTGATGTCACGTTTTTGGGCAGGAATGACGGGATGACGACAGCTTTAAGTTTATTAAAAACCACATAGTGTCACCAAAGGTGAAGGTATAGATAAAATTCTAAACTACCTCATCCACTCGGCTAAAACAGCCTCAAGCTTCTTCAGTGCCTGGATATGCTCTTCAGGAGCCAGATGCCAGTCCGATTGCCCACTCTTGAAAGGCATCAAAAAAACGTAATCCCAGTGCGTAAAGTGTTCTTTAATGCTGATTTCAATATCAGTGCATCAACCAGGATCAGGGACCCGCAATATGGAAGGTTCAGCACAATAAATCGCTGCAGGCGAATATCATGGACTGACCCCACCCCGGTAGACAAATTTTGCCCTCACGACGAGACCTGTTCAAAGGCCTCCGGACTGACGCCACCGAACTGTCTGTTAAACCCGTGGCGGTTCAGTCTTCTGAAAAGAATTACCACTATTATCTTTAGAAATTAGAAAGTTAGTGTACATCACATAAACCAACTGGATAGATGACAGCAACAATTTACAGTGGTATTTTCTCTCAGTCGTTAGTAGATATACTGAGGAATAATTTTGGAAATAAAAATTTGGGAAGGCGGATTACAGGCACAAGAACTGAATGCTATTGAAAAAATAAAATCGACCTTTAGCCCACCACCGCCAAAACTGCCTAACCATGGCAAGTCAATGCAAGAACAGTTACGTAACATATCAGGTTCAAGCATGTTTCCCTGGAAAGGATATGCTGGCTTTCGATTTGTAGATGTGAATAGTGGATACGAGGGTGAATTCGACTTAGTGATTGTTACTCATTGCAATGTGCTAATTATCGAATTGAAAGATTGGAACAATGGGAAGGTTACTTCCAGCAAGGATAACTGGTACAAAAACTCTCGCTTAATGGGGCGTTCTCCAGTAAGCATTACCCGCAACAAAAAGTTTTTATTAGATAATAAAATTAAACGTGAAAGGCATCGATTCACTAATAAAGACTTTCCTCCTTCAGTTGAGTTTCTTATCGTCATGACTGGTAACGCGGATTTCTCACAATTACCGGATCATGAACGACTTCACACACTAAGTTTAGATGATTTTCTTTCATTATCCGACAAAAAAACATTCCAAAACAAGTTCAGGCCACATCCAGCCGCACAAGTATTAAACAAAGATTTTCATGTGTTTGACGACTTATTCAATATTAATGCAACGGCACCTAAACCAATTAGCGTTGGTGGGTATAAATCAAGCACGTTAATATTTGATGAGCACCCAACAAAGCTTTATCGAGAGTTCTTGGCTATTTCAGAAGTATCTAGACAAGATGAGGCACTGTTGAGAGTATGGGACTTTAGTAATTTTCGCGGAGTTAAAGGAGGCACACCAGAAGGAAGGTATAGTATTGTCTCTCGTGAGCGTGAAGTTCTTGGTTATATTAAACACCAAAACCATGATCTCTACAAACACTGTTTACGTTCTTTAACTAGCATACAGAAAGAAGATATAACAACGGAATTCAATGAAATATTTGAACTTCCCCCGAGCCATAATCGTTTTAATGAGTTTATTGGGAAATTCGGACTGAACTTTTCAGATTCCGATCGTATTAATTTAGTTAAGCTGTTGATAGCGAAATTTGCCGATTTGCATAGAATAAAAATAGCCCATAGGGATCTTGCAGATCATAGTTTATGGATTTCACCAGGTAAAGAAATTGCCTTATCTAATTTTATCTCGGCATATCACCAGCCCATAGGTACAGTTGGTGACTACAGAAGCCAGTTGTCAGTTATTGGTACAAAACCCGATAATGAACTAACTCCATTCCAAGAAGATGTTAAATCCATTGGTATTATTTGCTGGCATATACTATCTAATTTGAGAATGTCTGAGATTAGTTTAGAGGAAATGCAGAAGAAACTCTCTGCCTCCACATTTTGGTATAGCGAAATTTTAATCAACGCCATCAATGGAAAATATTATTGTGATGCAGGAGAGCTTTTTGATGCTTTAAAATCAATAGAGCCAAAACTTGATAACCACTTTGACTTCGATGATTCTGAATTAGAACCATTTAGAAGAACAATAAATCACTCGAGGCAGTATAGAGATGATGAATTTATAGTTGAAACAGATGAGAAGGAAGTCTATATCTCAGGCGATCTCATAGTTAAAGCCTGGCTCAATATAAATCCTACTAATGATGAGCCATTACTGGGCTCAAAAATAGTACACTTTCTCAAACGTATTGAACGTATTGCATCCATAAACCCTCCTTATATACCCTGCATTAGAGAATATGGCATAGCGACAAAATCATCTAGCCTCTTTCTTGTTACTGACAAATGCACTGGAGATTTTTTTGATACTGTGCAAGTGACGCAGGATGAAAAAATAAGTATTATAAATAAGTTGATAGCTGCAATTGAACACCTTCATGGATTGGGCATTTATCATGGTGATTTACACCCTAAAAATATCCTAGTGAATGGCGAAGGCAGTGAACTTGAAATCAAAATTATTGATATTCCTGACTTTTGTTTAGATGGTAATGAACCTAAAAGCCCTCGCTATTGTCCAGAACAATTTGACAGTTGCACTGGATTTGAAAGAGATAACTTTGCAGTTATGAGGTTAAGCTGTGAGTTACTCGGTATCGAGTGGGGAGGTAATTCTGAACACTTTACCGAGCTAGCTGATTGTATAAAAAATGGACTACAAGACCGTGCCGCTGGGTTCAAAGATTTACTGCGTTTTAAACAAGCTTTATTACCCACTAAGGATATTACAAACTCAATAATTGAAATTACTGCAAAAGAAATTCTTGAAGATTTAACAATTTATCCAGATAATGGAGAACTATACGTTCACGTTGAGAAAAGTAACACAAATAGCACTGATGTTCTTATTACTTTCATTGGACTTGGCGGGCAAGTTAAAACTATTTACCGAACTACTGAAAAGGCTTTCATCGTTTGTTTTCGACCGAATGTTAGAGATAACCTACGTAAATCAGATATTGAAAAATGTCAGTTAGTCTTAGATTTCTCTATTCATATACAATCTGGCTCAGTAATGGAACTATCCGGATTGTCCAAAGAACTTTCTACTAATGAAGCCTTTTTAAGAACGGTAGATACAGTTTACAATCAGGATGAAGAACCAAAGATTGATGGTTTAACTGAACAATTAAAAGAAGCTTTTAGAAAATTAGATCAGGGCAATAATAAAGAGAATATTCTCTCTATTTCTACCGCTAAACTCTGGAAAGCAATATTAGAAACTGAGACTGAAGCATATCCATACATCGAGATAGTGGGGGGCGTAGTATCTGTTGAAGATAATGACAACGAAATTATTTTGCCATACTCTTCAGATGTAGATGCCCTGGGAGAGTTTGCAAAAACTGATATCGTGGAAGCTTTACAAACTAAAGGTGATGAAGAAGTCAGATTAGGTGAAGTCATACTAAAACAAAGTGCACTCAATGAAATTCGCTTACATAAACTTAGCTTTAAAGCCAAGCATTTAGAAGATGGCGATCAAGTCTTCTTTAGAACCAAAGCAGATAAAGCTTCATATATTAAGAGAAAAACAGCCCTTCAAAGAATATTAGATCGTGAAAGTGTTATAAGTAATTTATCTCAGTATTTTGATACTGACTGTAATATTGATGCTACTCAATATAAAATTGAAGTTACAGATACGGATTTTTCACGATACGATCGAAAAGATGATCATGGAAATAATATAATCCTTAATGAGCAACAGCGTAATGCTTTTTCAAAATTACTAAACAATGGCCCATTATCCTTACTACAAGGACCTCCAGGCACTGGAAAAACAGAGTTCATTGCTGCTTTTGTTCATTATCTTATTGAAAAACAGAAATCCAAAAGTATCTTATTGGTTAGCCAATCACATGAAGCAGTTAATACTGCTGCTGAAAGGATCAGAAAGCACTGTATACGCTTAGGGACACCTTTAAATATTGTGAGGTTTAGCAATCGCGAAGGGGCTGTATCAACAGGACTTAAAGATGTTTACTCAAATGCTATAATTGCAGAAAAAAGAGAACTTTTTAGAGCAGAGTTTAAATATCGAGTAGAATTCTTATCTCAAGCATTAGGATTACAGCCTGAGTTCATTTCCTCTATAGTCGAAGCTGAACTTGTTCTATTTAAACAAATCGAAAATTTGAGTAAGTGCTTTGATGCTATACAAAATCAACAGCTAGAAAAAGACGAGCAACACCAGTTGAAATTGAATATTGCATCTCTTGATGCGAGCATACGAAAATCCTTATCTCAAGTGTATTTACTAGATTACCCAGCAGATAAAGATATAAGAATGGCGAAACGTGAAGTCATTAATCATTTATGCTCACGATACTCGGTTCGCCCTGATGAAGCAAGAAAAGCGACTGCTTTGGCTGCTGTATCTCGTGACATGATAGATGTTTTAGAAACAGAGCGTGTAAATTATGAAGAATTTTTTGCGCGCTCAAGGAAATTAGTAACCGGGACATGTGTAGGTATCGGACAAAAACATTTAGGCATAGCTGAAAATCAATATGATTGGGTAATAATAGACGAAGCTGCTCGCTCTATTGCAAGTGAATTAGCTATAGCTATGCAATCAGGAAAACGTGTACTTTTAGTCGGTGACCATAAACAATTACCTCCATTGTATTCTGATGCTCATAAAAGAGCTCTTGCTTTAAAATTAGGTATTGCAGACAAGGATGTTGACTTAGATGCTATTTTACAGAGTGATTTTGCGAGAGGCTTTGAATCTCCGTATGGAATTCAAGCAGGAGCATCTCTGCTCACTCAATATCGTATGGCTCCTCAGATTGGTAATATTGTTTCTGCAACTTTCTATAACGGCGAGCTTGAAAATGGGTCTCGTTCAATCCCCGATATTTATAACGATGTCCCAGCAGCATTACAGAGTATTGTTACTTGGATTGATACCTCTAAGTTGGGTAAGAAATGCTATCACAGCGAGGATAAAGGTATCAGTATCTACAATCGTACTGAAGCCGATATCATCATAAACTTGCTAAAAAATATATCCTGTAAACCAGATTTCGTTAACTCCTTAAAGGACATAGTAAAAAAAGATGAGGCTGCTATTGGTGTAATTTGTATGTATGGTGAACAAAAAAGAATTATAAGGCAAAAATTTAATGAGATTGATTGGAATGATGATTTCAAATCATTGGTAAAAATTGATACTGTTGATAGTTATCAAGGTAAAGAGAATAGAATCATAATTCTTTCTGTAACACGTTCTAGTTCTGATAAAAAACCTAAATTTTTAAAAACTCCCAATAGAATAAACGTTGCAATATCTCGATCTATGGATCGATTAATAATCGTGGGTTCAACACATATGTGGACAGGTACTAATAAAGATCTTCCACTAGGGAAAGTTCTTAGCTTTATATCAGATCGTTCATCTGAAGATAAGCAAAACTTTTATGAGAAATCACCAAATTATCGAATAGTTGATATCGAGAAAAATCTTGAAGAGGTATCAAAATGAGTGAGCAAATTAGATTGAGCTATCATGAAATGGATTTTCTTGTTCCAGTTCATCGATTTAACATCCAATTTTCATATGTAACTAAGCAAGGCTTATCTTTCATCAGAGAGTTTGTCTTACGTTTAGTACAGCTTGCACCTATGAAACCTTCACAAATAGCAACTTATATTGGATTAAATAAGGATGAAGTTGATGAAGCTATTTCTGATCTCATGGATAAGGGAGATCTGCGTTTCAATACGCATGGGAGTGTTGAACTTACACCACAATCTATAGGATACTTTGATAGTATTGGTTCCCCCCCTAAGACTTCATCAATTCAGGAAACGGGTACTACATTGTCGTTCGAGTTATGTGGCTTTAATTGCATAGGAAATAAGCGTACATTCGATCGCTGGAAACAAGGGATTGAATTGCATGTTGACAACAAACTATTATCTTGCTCAGAAAATTTAGCTAAAGAAAAATTCCAGAAAGAATTTTATAAATATCTCGACAAAGGCTATCTCAAAGGTGTTAGAACTGAAGGGACGGATCGCCCAAGCATATACACAATGGATGCAGTAAACAAATTAACAAAAGATGCTCTTAGATTAACTTGCAAATTCTATGTTGATGTAGATGGAAGACCTATTGAACGAGAAGATTTCGATCTATTAGATGATTCCGCTGATATTCATGAAATGATAACAAAAAGCCTAGGTCATAACAAAAGACCATCCAATATATCGATGATAGCTACAGCTATGGCTAACTTTGAAGATACATGGACTAAGAAAGTTTTTAACGATTTCTCTATCAGCCCCGCATCTTTTGCTATTGCATCCGCTGAATCTCTAGCCAACTTACAAAAGCCTAAAATACTGGCAGGTCCATTATATTCCAATTCAAATTGGAACTTTATATCGAATAAGATCCAAAAATACATTACTAATAGAACTACATCAGAAGAAAAAAAAGCAAAGCAACTAGTATGGTTAGCTCCGTCTGATCCTTATTGGGGGAAATCATCACAAATCATCGACTGTTTAAGTGAGTTAGAGAATCTCCAGCTGACAACAGGTAAAAATCCTGAGAGGGTATTTACGCCTAAATTATACCTTCCTCTATCAAGTCCTGCAGATAGAAGGACATTAAGCAAACTTGTTTATGATTTTAGAGAAAGTGCTAATTTAAACTATGGTGTTGCTGAAGGATTTATGGATGGTAATGTCGAAGTTTTATACTTAGAAAATGAATTTATTGTTGTTTTCTATCATATTAATTTCCCTGAAAGCTTACCTGTCACATTGCCAGTAGGTTTTATAACTGAGGATAAAAAAATCCTCAACAAAATCTCTAAACTGGTCGAAGAGTATATAGACAGCTCAAGTTCTCATGACAAACCACATAATTTTGGCCTTCTAATAAACCTCTAATATTAAAATATCCTTCGCCAACGCGAGGGATATTTTATCATTTATTCTTTTTGCTATTGAATCCAAAACCATGGGTTAACTAAAATATATTGTATTTTATAAAAAGCCTTGCTTGCAGCCCTAAATTTATCGTAACCATATTAATAAAAATCGACATAACGTTATTTTATTTAATATTCAAAAGGTAACTTCATTGCGTTTTCTCTTAATCCTCTGGAATCATTCTTAATGCTGCATCAAGTTCATCATTTAACATGCTGCCTACAACCGAACTTTGTGAGGCAAAGTATTTTACTCCCGGGCCAAGAGCACCAACACGCTTTAAAATACGTTGCTGCGCTGCATAAGCTGGCTTTATTCTACTATCAACATCTTCCCACCATTTGAGACCATACTTTCTAATTATCTTCCCCTTTATTCTTTTAAAATACTCCTTACTATCTTCACCCTTATAAGAGACTAATACACTAGCCCAGATCATTTTCTTGTGAATAGATAATGGCCTATACTCCCGCTCAATTAAATCAATTCGAACATTAGGATGTAAAAGCAAACTACCATCAAGTATTTTACGTTTTATCCACAAACGTCTGGCACACTCATAGATGCTTTTCTTGACTTCTTTTTCAAGATGTCTGGTATAAGTTGCCCAAGTTTCTAGATCATCAACTAATGATAATTTCTCAATTAGAGTTTGCTGTTCGGTATTGAAATCGCTAAGCATGAATAATCCCTTCTATTGCAGCATCATAAATTAATAATACATCTGTATTTGTTATTTTATCAGGCCATCCAAATAATCTGCCCACACCTGCAACCACTTCCGGCACTCAGCATCATACTTATACAAATTATAAATCCCTTCAACGCCGCCACGTGTATGCCCCAATACGGCCTCTGCTACCTCATTTGGACACTGCAAACGAGATAACCCCGTTCGTACTGTACGACGCAGATCGTGTGGCGTCCAATGAGGTATATCAAGCATTTGGCCGCTTTCACGTAAACGCCATGAGTTTTCAGTTAGATACTTCTGCTGGATTGGCTTCTTTGTGGCTTGCGAAGGGAATAGATATTTGTCAGAGGTAAGCCGTAGGACTTTGAGAAAGTCGATTGCCTAATCAGATAACTGGACGTAACGCTCAACACCCGTTTTAGTCTCACGCAGGTGTATTGTTCCCTAATCGAGGTCAACATCCTTCCACGCCATGTTACAGACCTCACCGGTACGGCAACCTGTTCAGAGATTCAGACGAAGCATGTTTTAATTGTCGGTAAAAAAGCGGATCCCGGCAGCCACTGAAGAAATTTTTTCAGCTCAGCTTCACTCAAGACACGCGTGCCGCGATTGTTGGTAAGCTTGATACGGGTATGGCGGAGACTGGATTTTGCTAATAGCGCGGGGTTAGCAAAACTGGCATCGAATCGGCCTAAACCAATAACGAACTCGTAGGCCAATGACAGCTCTCGTAGAACATTACCTGCCTGGACTTGTGCTCCTCTGGCAACAATCCCATTGATAAGAGTAATCACGTCATTGCGCGTGATTTGACTCGTATTACGGTCTTCAAAGAGCTCTTTCAGGTATAGCTCCACCAAACCCTGAATAGTGAGTTCAGGTACTTTGGCTTGTTCAGCTTCGATTGCGCGTATGTGATTTCTTGTTTGAGTTCAGTCGCTGGGCATCTTCCATCCTACCGGAGGAGCTTTAATTCATTGAGTTTAAGACGTACAGCAGCAAGAGAAGTCTGCGGAAAGTTTCCAATGTTAACCTGGGCAAGTTTGCCCATTAAAGGGCAGGTGCCGCCATAGAAGAAGGGTTTAACGCCAGTCGCCCTGTCAGCGACGCGACAGCCGCTGTTTTCCTCCCCCAAAGAGTCCGTTATCATGCACCCTGCGCATTCATAAGAACCAATGAGACGTGAACTCAATGACAACAACAAATATCACTGACTCATTAAAATTCAAGCAAATGGACATCATAAGCTGATGAGTACACTAGAGAATTTTGACGCCCACACCCCAATGATGCAGCAGTATCTGAAACTGAAAGCTCAGCATCCTGAGATTCTGCTCTTTTACCGGATGGGCGATTTTTACGAACTGTTTTATGACGATGCCAAACGCGCATCCCAGTTGATGGACATCTCGCTGACCAAACGCGGCGCCTCAGCGGGGGAACCGATTCCGATGGCGGGGATTCCGCATCATGCGGTTGAAAACTATCTCGCCAAACTGGTGAACCTCGGTGAATCGGTCGCCATTTGCGAACAGGTAGGAGACCCAGCCACCAGCAAAGGGCCGGTGGAGCGGAAGGTGGTGCGCATCGTCACGCCAGGCACCATCAGCGATGAAGCGTTGCTGCAGGAGCGTCAGGACAACCTGCTGGCTGCCATCTGGCAGGACAGCAAAGGTTTTGGTTATGCCACTCTCGATATCAGTTCTGGCCGGTTTCGCGTCAGCGAACCGGCGGATCGTGAAACCATGGCGGCAGAGTTGCAGCGTACCAACCCGGCAGAACTGCTCTATGCCGAAGATTTTGCCGAAACGGCGCTGATTGAAGGCCGCCGGGGCCTGCGTCGTCGCCCGCTATGGGAATTTGAAATTGATACCGCGCGCCAGCAGTTAAACTTACAGTTTGGCACCCGCGACCTGGTCGGTTTTGGCGTCGAGAACGCGCCACGTGGCCTGTGTGCGGCAGGCTGCCTGCTGCAATATGTAAAAGACACCCAGCGCACCTCCCTGCCTCATATTCGCTCGATTACCATGGAGCGCCAGCAGGACAGCATCATTATGGATGCGGCGACCCGTCGCAATCTGGAGATAACGCAAAACCTCGCGGGCGGCATTGAGAACACCCTTGCGTCAGTGCTCGACTGTACCGTCACCCCAATGGGCAGCAGGATGTTAAAACGCTGGCTGCACATGCCGGTGCGTGACAGTAAAACGCTGCTTGAGCGTCAGCAGACCATTGGCGCGCTGCAAGAGCGTACCAGCGAACTGCAACCGGTATTACGCCAGGTCGGCGATCTGGAGCGTATTCTGGCGCGCCTGGCTTTGCGCACCGCTCGCCCACGCGACCTTGCGCGTATGCGTTATGCCTTCCAGCAGTTGCCGGAACTGCGCGCGCAATTGTCTGATGTCGACAGCGCGCCGGTACAACAGCTGCGTGAAAAAATGGGGGAGTTCACTGAACTGCGCGAACTCCTTGAGCGCGCGATCATTGAAGCGCCGCCGGTGCTGGTCCGTGACGGCGGCGTCATTGCGCCGGGTTATAACGCCGAGCTGGATGAATGGCGCGCACTGGCAGAAGGAGCGACAGATTACCTCGACAGGCTGGAAATTCGTGAACGTGAAAAGCTGGGGCTGGATACGCTGAAAGTCGGCTACAACGGCGTGCACGGTTATTTCATTCAGATCAGCCGTGGGCAGAGCCATCTTGCGCCTATCCACTACGTTCGTCGTCAGACGCTGAAAAATGCTGAACGCTATATCATTCCCGAATTAAAAGAGTACGAAGACAAAGTTCTGACCTCAAAAGGCAAAGCGCTGGCGCTGGAAAAACAGCTCTATGACGAACTGTTCGACCTGCTACTGCCGCACCTTGAAGCGCTGCAACAGAGCGCTACCGCCCTTGCCGAGCTGGATGTGCTGGTGAATTTAGCCGAACGTGCGGAGACACTGAACTACTGCTGCCCGACCTTTAGCGACAAGCCCGGCATTCGCATCATTGAGGGGCGTCACCCGGTGGTGGAACAGGTGCTGAAAGAGCCCTTTATTGCCAACCCCCTTAGCCTGTCGCCCCAGCGTCGAATGTTAATCATTACCGGCCCGAACATGGGCGGTAAAAGTACCTATATGCGCCAGACCGCGCTAATTGCTTTGCTGGCGTATATCGGCAGCTACGTGCCAGCGCAGAAAGTGGAAATCGGGCCGATAGACCGAATTTTCACCCGCGTTGGCGCGGCGGACGATCTTGCTTCAGGCCGCTCAACCTTCATGGTAGAGATGACGGAAACCGCCAACATTCTGCATAATGCCACCGAACACAGCATGGTGCTGATGGATGAGATTGGACGCGGCACCTCAACCTACGACGGTCTGTCGCTGGCGTGGGCCTGTGCGGAAAATCTGGCGAATAAAATCAAAGCCCTGACCCTGTTCGCCACTCACTATTTCGAGCTGACGCAGTTGCCGGAAAAAATGGAAGGGGTCGCCAACGTGCATCTTGATGCCCTTGAGCATGGTGACACCATCGCCTTTATGCACAGCGTGCAGGATGGTGCGGCCAGTAAAAGCTACGGTCTTGCTGTTGCCGCGCTGGCAGGGGTGCCAAAAGAGGTGATCAAACGTGCCCGCGGTAAACTTCGCGAGCTGGAGAGCCTCTCACCGAGTGCAGGTGCGACGCAGATTGATGGCACCCAAATGTCGTTACTGAATGCGCCGGAAGAGACCAACCCTGCGGTCGAGGCGCTGGAAAACCTTGACCCGGACTCCCTGACGCCGCGCCAGGCGCTGGAGTGGATTTACCGCCTGAAAAATCTGCTGTAATCAATCGGGCCCGCTACGAATGGCGGGCCTGCCTTTCCCGAATAAATTTCCCTAATGCCAGGCAAGGCTGTTCTCGGCTTCTATACTTTTTATTTCTCTCGATTTATTTCTCTCAATAATGAAAGGAACGATGCGATGGCAATTCAAAAGAAAGGACAGGCTCACTGGGCAGGCGACCTTAAACGTGGCAAAGGGACCGTTTCAACTGAGAGCGGCGCGCTGAAAGAACTGCCTTACGGCTTTAACACCCGTTTCGAAGGCACTCCGGGGACCAACCCGGAAGAGTTGATTGGCGCAGCGCATGCGGCCTGCTTCTCAATGGCGCTCTCAATGATCCTGGGTGAAGTCGGTTACACCGCAGAGAGCATTGATACCACGGCAACCGTGACCCTCGACCAGGTGGACGGCGGCTTTGCGATCACCAAAATCGCGCTGAAAAGCGCCGTCAAAGTGCCGGGTGCGGATGCCGCCAAATTTGACGAAGCCATTCAGAAAGCCAAAGCGGGATGCCCAGTGTCTAAAGTTCTGAACGCGGACATTTCGCTGGAATATACCCTTAACTGATCGCCGTGTTGCCGACAAACCGCCCACTGCGGGCGGTTTGTTTTTTCCTCTACACGTGTTTCAACGCATCATCTTGCGGATGAGAATTGTAAACTGCTCTCGCTCCGCTTCACTAAGTCGACCGAGGAATTTCTCATCCACGCCGGTGCCAAGGGGCACACTGGTACTCAACGCCGCTTCCCCTTGTGCGGTTAAAAACAAAAAACGCCGTCGTTTGTCTGCCGGATCCTGCTCGCGCCTCACCAGCCCACGAGCTTCCATTCGACTGAGCATTTCCGCCAGTGTCGCTTTGGTACTGACGGCCACTTCCGTCAAGGCAACCTGCTCAATGCCGGGGTTTTCAGCAATAGCACGCATCACCGCATATTGCGGCTTGGTCAGCTCAGGTAACGCATGCTGCCAGCGCGCCGTGTGCTGCTGAAACAGCTGGCGTAACAGGTGGAAGGCTTCGTTTCTTAACTCCATGAGTGCTCCGTAACAAAATCTCACCTCTATGATAGCGATTAACGCGTGGCTTTTTAATCGCTCAGTTTTTGACAAAAAGTGCGACCGTGCACGAACAATATTGTCAGTCAGCGCGATCGGGCGTAACTTTTCCACAAACGTTCGTATACGAACAGTATTGAGGTAGTGAATGAAATTGATAATCGGCATGACGGGCGCAACAGGTGCACCGCTGGGGGTCGCACTGCTACAGGCCTTGCGCGACATGCCGGAAGTGGAAACGCATCTGGTGATGTCAAAGTGGGCGAAAACCACCGTCGAACTGGAAACCCCTTTCACCGCCAGAGAGGTGGCTGCATTGGCGGATGTTTGCCATAGCCCGGCGGATCAGGCCGCCACTATCTCATCCGGATCGTTTCGTACTGACGGCATGGTCATCATTCCCTGCAGCATGAAAACGCTAGCCGGTATCCGGGCAGGTTATGCAGAGGGGCTCATTGGCCGCGCCGCCGATGTGATCCTCAAAGAGGGCCGCAAGCTGGTGCTCGTCCCACGAGAAACCCCGCTCAGCACGATTCATCTGGAAAATATGTTGGCACTGTCGCGCCTGGGCGTAGCGATGGTTCCCCCGATGCCCGCCTGGTACAACCATCCGCAAACCGTGGATGACATCACCCAACACATCGTGACCCGCGTGCTGGACCAGTTTGGCCTTGAGCACCCTAAATCCCGTCGCTGGCATGGTCTGCAGGCGGCACAAAATTTTTCACAGGAGAAAGAAGATGGCTTTTGATGATTTGCGAAGCTTCCTGCAAGCGCTCGATGAACAGGGGCAATTGCTGAAAATCAGTGAAGAGGTCAATGCCGAGCCGGACCTGGCCGCCGCGGCTAACGCCACTGGACGAATCGGTGAAGGTGCGCCCGCCGTCTGGTTCGATAATATTCGCGGCTTTACGGATGCCCGGGTGGTGATGAACACCATCGGCTCCTGGCAAAATCATGCCATTTCGCTGGGACTGCCGCCGAATACGCCGGTAAAAAACCAGATTGATGAGTTTATCCGTCGCTGGGATAAATTCCCGGTGACACCCGAACGCCGTGCGAATCCCGGCTGGGCGGAAAACACCGTTGACGGTGATGCCATCAACTTATTCGATATTCTGCCCTTGTTCCGCCTGAATGAAGGTGACGGCGGCTTCTACCTGGATAAAGCCTGCGTGGTCTCCCGCGATCCCCTTGATCCCGACCATTTCGGTAAACAGAACGTCGGCATCTACCGTATGGAAGTGAAAGGCAAACGCAAGCTGGGTCTGCAACCGGTCCCGATGCACGATATTGCGTTGCACCTGCACAAAGCGGAAGAGCGCGGTGAAGATTTGCCGATTGCCATTACGCTGGGGAACGATCCGATTATCACCCTGATGGGGGCCACACCGCTTAAGTACGATCAATCCGAATATGAAATGGCCGGCGCGCTGCGCGAAAGTCCCTATCCTATCGCCACCGCACCGCTCACCGGCTTTGATGTGCCCTGGGGTTCAGAAGTCATTCTGGAAGGGGTCATTGAAGGCCGAAAACGTGAAATCGAAGGGCCTTTTGGTGAATTTACCGGCCACTACTCCGGTGGTCGTAACATGACGGTGGTGCGTATTGATAAAGTCTCTTACCGCACCAAACCGATTTTCGAGTCTCTCTACCTCGGTATGCCGTGGACAGAAATTGACTACCTGATGGGTCCGGCCACCTGCGTGCCGCTCTACCAGCAACTGAAAGCAGAGTTCCCGGAAGTACAGGCGGTGAACGCCATGTATACCCACGGCCTGCTGGCGATCATCTCCACCAAAAAACGCTACGGCGGCTTTGCCCGTGCGGTCGGCCTGCGCGCCATGACCACGCCTCACGGCCTGGGCTACGTGAAAATGGTGATTATGGTTGATGAGGATGTCGATCCCTTTAACCTGCCACAGGTGATGTGGGCGTTGTCATCAAAAGTAAACCCGGCTGGCGATCTGGTGCAGTTACCGAACATGTCGGTACTGGAACTCGATCCGGGCTCAAGCCCTGCCGGGATCACCGACAAGCTGATTATTGATGCCACGACGCCGGTCGCGCCAGATAAACGCGGCCACTACAGCCAGCCGGTACAGGATCTCCCTGAAACAAAAGCCTGGGCAGAAAAATTGACCGCGATGCTTGCCGCACGTAAATAAGGAGGGAAAGATGATTTGTCCACGTTGTGCTGATGAGCACATTGAAGTAATGGCGACGTCGCCGGTGAAAGATGTCTGGATCGTGTACCAATGCCAGCACTGTTTATACACCTGGCGTAATACCGAGCCGCTGCGCCGCACCAGCCGCGAACATTATCCCGAAGCGTTTCGGATGACGCAGAAAGATATTGATGATGCCCCGCAGGTGCCTTCCATTCCCCCCTTACTGGCGGAACATCAGAGCTAACGCTGAGCGAAAAAAGCAAAAAAAAGCCGGTCAGATGACCGGTATTTTGATGTTTGTTCTGCCCCTATTTAGTTGCACTCTCAAACTGGCGAGCTCTATGCCCGGTAGAATATTACCTGAGGATTTACCCGCTGCAAATTTTCCCTCATGATTTTCATCGGGGAAGCCCATGAATAAACAGATAATATGGGTGAGCAGCTTGCACTGGGTTCTATATTATCGATGGAGATACTAAAGTTCGCGTCAGTTCTTCCGATTTGAACAGCATTTGAAATGACGGAGTTTAGGTCAGCAGTGATCAAGAAGCCGACTTTAAAGATATAATTAATGAGTCATGAGGATCTCAAATTTCAGTAGCATGTTAGCGTGGTGAATGACGTAATCAAAAGGGATGTAATATGGCTCTCGATCACAACGGCTTCATTGCCCTGCCAAAAAATCATAAATTGCAGTCCGAGTTCTCAAATGCTGTCGCACACGTCGTAGCAAAGCTAAAGCAATCCTTTCCTGAACTTATACATAGCCTTTATGTATATGGGAGCGTAGCTGAAGGCCGGGCAAAGGCGGGGAAGTCCGATCTCGATATGACAATCATATTCAATGATGAACCCGATCAGGTGACTGCAGCTCACCTGACTGCAGTCCAGTGTGAACTTGAAAAGAATAGCCCAGTGGTCAGTAAAATCGATTTTGATTGTGGTTTCTTTCAACAAGTACTGCATCCAGACAATCAACTAAGCTGGGGATATTGGCTCAAGCATCACTGTGTTTGCGTCTACGGAAAGGACCTCAGCAAGCGATTTCATGCATTTAAACCTTCAAAAGCCATCGCGGTAGCAGTGAATGGTGATTTCCTGTCGGTACTGGAAAATCTCATCGTTCAAATGCAGTCATCTACTGACGAAAATAAAAAGCGGCAGCTACAGCGTGCTGTTGCAAGAAAGGTAATCCGAGCCACCAATATTCTTCGCAGTGAACACGACAAAGACTGGCCGGAAACACTCGAAGAGTATCGTTTTAAATTCAATTCCCGATATCCAGCTTTAGCAGAAGAGATGGATTACTTACTGATAATCAGTAATGAGCCCCAAGGAAACATCGCTGATTTCAAAAGACGAGTTATGGCTTTCGCCCGAGGGCTTAATGTATCTTTTAATAATGAACACGGCTGAATCTACCTTGCCTGACCGTCAGCTTTGCTTCTGCTATATATCCTCAGCATGGTAAGCAAACAAAACATCGGGCATGAGGCCAGTTTCCTCTATGGTTGTCAGCACTGACTGAGTAGATACTTCAGCAATAACCTTCATCGCCTCATCACGGATTTCAGCATATGCAGGTTTGTCTCGGGGCACAAATGGCTCAAGGAGATGAGCAATCGCTTTACCGTTAATAGAGAGGCTGAATGTGCCAGCGGCATGATCTACATTCCAGATATCCGCTTCTGACACATAACGGAACCGCCGGCCTTTAACAATCTTTCTGCCGTCAGTTAGCCCAGTCTTCAAAGACCAGGCCAGGCACACGCATAAACTCCCGCACGTTGTTCGTCACCAGCACGGCACCTGCGGCGATAGCATGCCCTGCAATCGCCGTGTCGTTAGGACCGATTGGCGTACCGGCCGCAGTCAGAGCGGCCTTAATCTCCGTTGTTGCATCCACTGCGGCGCGGTCCCAGGAGAGGATGGCATCAAGACGGGCGCAGAAAGCTTCAACAAGCAGGCTGTGCCGGGGGGAGGCCTTCTTTCCGATAGCACCGAAACGCATCTCAGCATAGGTAATGATTGAAACCACGATGCGGTGATTGCGCAGCACGGCCTGTTCCAGCCGTTTTATGACAGCATCCGGCTGCTCACGCATGATGAACGAGCAAATGTTAGTGTCCAGCATATAGGTCTTATTCACAGGTCAAACCGCCCTTCGTCACTGACAACATCCTTACGCTCGGCCAGAAAGTCCGAATCAGCCTTTTCCAGTTGCCTGAACGATCCCCATGTTGGGCGAACGGGACGAAGGATAATAGTGTCACCTTCACGGACGATCTCCAGTTCGCTCACCCCCTCAAAATCCAGATCGCGAGGCAGACGAATGGCGCGGTTGTTGCCGTTTTTGAATATCGATACGGTTCTCATACTCTTTCTCCTGAGGGGCTGGTTTTTAAGCATACCTCAAGTATATGCAGATGCCGAGCATATGCATAGGTGTGACGTTCTTGAAGTGATGATAGCTGCGCATGCCAGCATGCCAGCATGCCATGCGTTCTTATTAACTCTATTCACTTGGGTAACTCTGTAAGAGTTTTGTAGAACCGCACTTCGGTGAGATGGTTTAGGTTTAAAGGTTCTTCACGAGAAAAGCCAGAGTGCAAGGTGACGATGAATAAGTGAAACGCCTGGAGGAAGAAGCAGCAGTATGGATAATTGGGCGGTGAAATGGTTTGTTTAGCGTTAACAGGAAAAAAAAGAGCCCATGTAAGCCATGGACTCTCTCTTAGATGCTTCGATTATTCTGTCCGACTTTTACGGTCAGTATAATTCAGGACTTACTCGCGGAACAGAGCTTCAATATTCAGCCCCTGTGCCTGCAGAATTTCACGCAAGCGACGCAGACCTTCAACCTGAATCTGACGAACGCGTTCGCGGGTCAGACCGATTTCACGACCAACATCCTCAAGCGTAGCGGCTTCGTAACCCAGCAGACCAAAACGACGAGCCAACACTTCACGCTGCTTAGCATTCAGCTCAAACAGCCATTTGACGATACTTTGCTTCATGTCATCGTCTTGCGTTGTGTCTTCTGGACCGTTGTCTTTTTCATCCGCCAGGATGTCCAACAGCGCTTTTTCGGAATCGCCGCCCAACGGGGTATCAACAGAGGTGATACGTTCGTTGAGACGTAACATACGACTCACGTCATCGACCGGTTTATCAAGCTGCTCGGCAATCTCTTCCGCACTTGGCTCATGGTCCAGTTTATGGGACAACTCGCGCGCAGTACGCAGATAGACGTTCAACTCTTTAACAATATGAATCGGCAGACGAATGGTACGGGTTTGATTCATAATCGCCCGTTCAATCGTTTGACGAATCCACCAGGTCGCATAGGTTGAGAAACGGAACCCACGTTCTGGGTCAAATTTCTCAACGGCGCGGATGAGACCCAAATTCCCCTCTTCGATAAGATCCAGCAGCGCAAGGCCACGGTTGCTGTATCGACGGGCAATTTTCACCACCAGACGCAAGTTACTTTCAATCATGCGACGGCGAGAGGCCACGTCGCCGCGTAATGCGCGACGTGCAAAATAAACTTCTTCTTCGGCTGTCAGTAATGGGGAGTAACCAATTTCCCCAAGATAGAGTTGAGTTGCATCCAGCACACGCTGGGTTGCCCCCTGAGATAACAACTCCTCTTCGGCCACGTCGTTATCACTGGGTTCCTCTTCTACTAAGGCTTTCTCGTCGAAAACCTCTGCTCCGTTTTCATCAAATTCCGCATCTTCATTTAAATCATGAACTTTCAGCGTATTCTGAGTCATAAGGTGGCTCCTACCCGTGATCCCTGGACAAAGCACCTGAAGCGACTTCATTTTGTCTGTTGCAGCGGCATCTGCGCGCACTGCAACGACGAAAGGAGGAAGACTTCAACCACTTTGCCGAATTATCGCTGCGGTAAATAGCGCAGCGGGTTTACGGATTTCCCCTTGTAACGAATTTCAAAATGCAAGCGTGTAGAACTGGTTCCGGAGCTACCCATGGTAGCTATTTTCTGCCCCGCCTTGATTTCTTGTTGTTCCCGGACCAGCATCGTATCGTTATGGGCGTAGGCACTCAGGTAATCATCGTTATGTTTGATGATAATAAGATTACCGTAACCTCGCAGAGCATTACCGGCATATACAACACGACCATCTGCGGTCGCGACGATAGCCTGTCCTTTGCTACCTGCGATATCAACACCTTTGTTACCACCCTCGGTGGCAGAGAAGTTGTCGATGACTTTGCCGTCAGTTGGCCAGCGCCACGTTGAAATCGGCGCGCTGGTTGAAGTACTGCTGGCAGTCGGTTCGGCTGTGCTTGCAGAAGGTACCGTAACAGGCGCTGTGACTACAGTCGCAGGCTTATTGTTAGGCAACATTTTGTTAGCACTTTGTTCACCTGAGTCTTCAGAATACGTAATTGTCGGTTTGGACGCAACAGCCACGGTTGAATTTTGTGCAGGTTTTGTGATGATTCCTTGAGCAGAAGCATCAGCCTGAGTGATGGCATTTCCGCCCGTTATCGGCGTACCCGACGCGTTACCCACCTGCAATGTTTGCCCGACATTCAGGCCATACGGGGCCGCAACGTTATTTCGCTGCGCCAGGTCCCTGAAATCGTTCCCGGTGATCCACGCAATATAAAACAGCGTATCACCGCGTTTTACGGTGTACGTACTGCCGCCGGTATAACTGCCTTTCGGAATATTCCCGTACTGACGGTTATAAACTATACGACCATTTGCTGTCTCAACAGGCTGTTGGACGACGGGCTGAGCATTCGTTGACTGATTCATTGGCTGAATAGCAGGTTGCTGCACAGGCTGGATCTGCGGCTGCGATGGGCTACCCATCTTTGGCGGCGGTGTGATTAACATTCCGGAATTGGTGCTGGAACTGGTTTCGCCATTGACGGAACTCACCGGAGCAGGTGCGTTGTTAGAGCTTGTGCAGCCAGCTAGCCAGAGTGAAACCAGTGACAGTGCTGCCACACGACGTACGGTGAATTTAGGGCTTCCCGCGCTCATTTATCCCCCAGGAATGTATTAGTTACCAATGACTTAAACACCGCTAAACGGCGCCAGCAAATTTGCACACCATACGCTGATAGAGAATGAATAACCCAGGAAAAATCTGTTTCTCAGGCCAGCTCACCCTTAACGAGGGGCACAAATCGCACGGCTTCCACGGTATCGATGATAAATTCGTCTCCCCGTCGACGAACACGCTTAAGTTGCTGATGTTCATCGCCCACGGGTAAAACGAGAATGCCGCCTTCATCCAGTTGCGACATAAGCGCCGTGGGTATTTCCAGCGGCGCTGCCGTCACAATAATAGCGTCAAACGGGGCGCGTGCCTGCCAACCCTGCCAGCCATCACCATGACGTGTTGAAACATTGTGTAAATCAAGTTGTTTGAGACGACGTCGCGCCTGCCATTGCAGGCCCTTAATGCGCTCAACGGTACAAACGTGGTGTACCAGATGCGCCAGAATGGCCGTCTGGTAACCTGAACCCGTCCCGATTTCCAGTACGCGGGATTGTGGCGTCAGCTCCAGTAACGCCGTCATTCTGGCGACCATATAGGGCTGTGAAATGGTTTGCCCCTGCCCTATCGGCAGAGCCACGTTTTCCCAGGCCTGGAGTTCAAACGCCTCATCAATAAACTTTTCACGCGGTACCTGCGCGATGGCTTCCAGAACATGCTCATCCGCAATGCCCAGCGCCCGTAATTGATTGAGAAGCGTTTGTACGCGTTTACTCACCATTGCGTGCTGACTCCGGCGCGCTCCAGCCAGCCTGAAAGCACGTCATGTGCGCTGTAGGCGGTAAGATCGACCTGCAACGGGGTAACCGAGACATAGCCTTCATCAATGGCAGCAAAATCAGTATCCGGCCCGGCATCGCATTTTTCGCCCGGCGGCCCAATCCAGTAAAGCGTGTTACCCCTCGGGTCCTGCTGCGGAATGACCTGATCCGCAGGATGACGACTGCCACAGCGCGTTACACGAATGCCTTTGATTTCGCTGAGGGGCAAGTCCGGGACATTGATGTTCAAAATACGCCCGGTACGCAGCGGTTCGCGCGACAACCCACGTAAAATCGAGCAGGTTACCGCTGCCGCAGTATCGTAGTGCTTATGGCCGTTTAACGAGACAGCCAGAGCAGGAAAGCCCAGGTGACGCCCTTCCATAGCGGCCGCGACCGTACCTGAATAGATGACATCATCGCCCAGATTAGGCCCGGCATTAATGCCAGACACCACCACATCCGGACGCGGGCGCATGAGCGCGTTGACGCCCAGAAACACGCAGTCGGTCGGCGTGCCCATCTGCACAGCGATATCGCCATTGTCGAAAGCAAAAGTACGAAGGGAAGATTCGAGCGTCAGTGAGTTAGACGCACCGCTACGGTTACGATCGGGAGCGACGACCTGGACGTCAGCAAATTCCCGCAGGGCTTTTGCCAGCGTCTGAATGCCCGGTGCATGGATACCGTCATCATTACTCAGCAATATTCGCATAGTCACCCGATGTATTGATAATTTCCCTTACCACACTGGTTGCAAAGCTTCCCGCAGGCAGCCAGAAACGTAACTCAACGGTCACGTCATCCCACCAGCTCCAGCTCATCTGTTGCGGGAAAAGGCGCATGGCGCGGCGAGCCGCCTCCACTTTTTCACGAACCAGTAATTGTTGTAATTGCGGTGCATCCGCCACGGCGGTTTGTTCGAAGGCCAGGGCCGCGCGCTGGGTTCCCCATTCGCCGCTTCCCGGCATCGCAGCCGTTATCATTAATGCTTTTTCGTCAACACGCGTCTGGAGTTCAGCCAGCTCTTCAGCCGTGGCGACAAACCAGCTTCCGCGCCCCGCTAATTGTAGCGCATCGCCGTCAACAACTTGATTAAAGTCTGGTTTTTTCAAACGCTCGTGCACGATCTGATTAAACAACGCGCTACGGGCCGCCGACAACCAAAAACTGCGCTTATTGCGATCCCGCACCGGCGCATCACTCTGCGCCCAACGCAGCGCGCCGAGTAAGTTACTGCCGCCAAGACCAAAGCGTTGCGCACCGAAGTAGTTCGGCACGCCCTGCTCGCTAATGGCCTGTAAACGCGCCTCGACGTCATTGCGGTCGGTAATGCCGCGCAGCACCAGGGTAAAATGATTGCCTCTCAACGCGCCTAAGCGCAGCTTACGCTTATGACGTGCGTACTCCAGCACTTTGCAGCCTTCAAGCTGAAAGCCGCTGAAATCTGGCATCCCATTCCCCGGCACACGGGCACATAGCCACTGTTCGGTGACCGCATGCTTGTCTTTTTGCCCGGCAAAGCTCACTTCGCGGGCGTGTATTTTAAGGAATTTTGCCAGCGCATCGGCAACAAAACGGGTATTGCAGCCATTTTTCAGAATCCGTACCAGGATATGTTCGCCTTCGCCGTCAGGCTCGAAGCCTAAATCTTCGATCACCACAAAATCTTCCGGGTTAGCTTTGAGCACCCCGCTGCTAGCAGGTTGTCCATGCAGCCAGGTCAGTTGGTCAAAATCGGTCATTTCGCCGCCTTCAGTAAAAGCGCAACCGCTTCACAGGCAATGCCCTCGCCGCGCCCGGTAAAACCGAGCTTTTCGGTGGTCGTGGCTTTCACATTGACATCATCCATATGACAACCGAGGTCTTCTGCAATAAATACGCGCATCTGCGGAATGTGCGGCAGCATTTTTGGCGCCTGAGCGATGATGGTGACGTCGACATTGCCAAGCTGGTAGCCCCTGGCCTGGATACGGCGCCAGGCTTCACGCAACAATTCACGGCTGTCTGCGCCTTTGAACGCGGGGTCCGTGTCCGGGAAGAGTTTACCAATGTCGCCGAGCGCTGCGGCCCCCAGTAAGGCATCGGTCAATGCATGCAGTGCAACGTCGCCATCTGAATGGGCCAGCAGCCCTTTTTCCCAGGGAATGCGCACGCCGCCAATGATGATGGGGCCTTCGCCGCCAAATGCGTGTACGTCAAAACCGTGTCCAATGCGCATTATGCTCTCTCCTGAGGTTCAGAATGGGTAAGGTAAAATTCGGCAAGCCGTAAATCTTCAGGTCGGGTGATTTTGATATTATCCGCCCGTCCGGCGACCAGTTCGGGGTGATATCCGCAATATTCTAATGCCGATGCTTCATCGGTAATGGTCGCCCCCTCATTAAGGGCACGTGTCAGGCAGTCATGCAGAAGTTGATGCGGGAAAAATTGCGGGGTCAGCGCGTGCCATAAATCGTTACGATCAACGGTATGCGCGATGGCGTTTTTGCCAGGCTCAGCACGCTTCATGGTGTCTCGCACCGGGGCGGCCAGAATACCGCCCACGCGGCTGGTCTCACTCAGCTGCAGCAACCGGTTCAGATCGTCAAGGTGAAGACAGGGGCGCGCGGCATCGTGCACTAACACCCATTGTGCACCCTGCGCGGCGTTAAGCCCGGCCAGAACGGAGTCGGCACGCTCAGCGCCACCGTCCACCACCGTTACGGCAGGATGATGCGCAAGAGAAAGCTGCGCAAAGCGCGCATCACCCGGCGTGACGGCAATAAAAACACGCGTAACACGTGGATGCGCTAACAGCGCCGCCACGGCATGTTCGAGGATCGTTTTATCGCCAATAGAAAGATATTGCTTGGGACATTCCGTTTGCATGCGGCGGCCAAATCCAGCGGCCGGCACCACGGCATAAACGTCCGGAATGATTGCTGCCATGTCATAAACCCGGGATTGTTTATCGATTATTTTGTGTGTTTTGTGTGTTCTGTACTGACCCCTGAGCACGCTTAGAGGCGTCCGGCACCAGACGATAAAATGTTTCGCCCGGTTTGGTCATGGTCAATTCATTACGCGCGCGTTCCTCGATCGCTTCCTGCCCGCCATTAAGGTCGTCAATTTCAGCAAAAAGTTGATCGTTTCGCGCTTTAAGTTTGGCGTTTGTTGCCTGCTGAACCGTAACGTCGTCATTAACACGGCCATAATCGTGAAGACCGTTTTTGCCGAACCACAGCGAATACTGCAGCCAGACCAGCAAAGCCAGCAACAGCAGCGTTAATTTACCCATCCTGCCCCCTGAAAAACGGCCTCATCATCCCATAACTTTTTCTCAGACTCCACACCGGGGCCGGGTGATACTGCCTCACCGCGTCAGAATGTAGCATATTTGCCCGTCTTACCGAAGGTTTGTCCTCTCCGGACATATTGTCTTAACCTGAGTTACGGTTTGAAGTATGGATGGGTTTAGCCCATCAGCCACATAAACAGCCCGCCAAACATCGTGACCACCATAAAAAGGGTCGAAACGGCGCTGTAAAGCAACTTTCCGTCAAGGAGCGAATGCAGGGCGATACCGACAACAACGGCGACAGGCATCAGTGCGAGGAAAAAAGGCCAGGTATACAAAAAGAAGAACAGCGTGTTAGAACCGTACAGGAGGAACGGGACAGACAGTGCCAGCAGCCATGCGACAAAGCCCACGATGGCCCCAGGGAAGGACCAGGTGGTTTCATCGCTGGTCGTTAAATTCTCCGACCGCGAAATGGTGATGTTCTGACTGTTGCGCATATCTGACCCCGTTGCCTTTGCGGCTGGCAAAACCTGGATACCCTCTGAACATGGGTATCCTCGGTACTGTCTTAGGATCTGATAATATCGTCCCGTCTCATCAGGTCTAATAATTGGCTCACCAAATTTGTTACTAATTGTTCACCCTCAAGGTGCACTTCCGGGGATTCAGGCGCTTCGTAAACCGCATCAATGCCGGTGAAGTTTCGCAATTCACCTGCCCGTGCTTTTTTGTAGAGGCCTTTTGGATCGCGCGCTTCACAAATGGCCAGCGGCGTATCCACAAAGACTTCAATAAAACGCCCCTCGCCCAAACGCTCACGCACCATCTGGCGCTCCGCACGGTGTGGCGAGATAAAGGCTGTCAGCACCACCTGGCCGGCATCCACCATCAGGCGGGCAACTTCACCCACCCGGCGAATATTCTCTTTACGGTCGGCGTCACTAAAGCCCAAATCATTGCACAGACCGTGACGCACGTTATCGCCATCAAGGAGATAGGTGCTGACGCCAAGCTTGTGCAACGCCTCTTCCAGGGCACCCGCTACCGTGGATTTACCGGAGCCCGATAGCCCGGTAAACCACAGCACCACCCCACGGTGACCGTGGAGTTTTTCGCGTTGCTCAGCCGTTACCGGATGGGCGTGCCAGACGACGTTTTCGTCATGCTGCGCCATTACTTGCCTCCGAGCAGATCGCGCGCACCCCAGTGCGGGAAGTGCTTACGGACAAGCTGATTCAGCTCCAGCTCAAAAGCGCTGAACTGCGACGGGACTGCGTTTTCCTGTTGATGCACTTCGCGCACCATGCCGGCACCCACGGTGACGTTGCTCAAACGATCGATAAAGATCAGGCCGCCGGTCACCGGATTCTCCTGATAGGGATCCAGCGTTAACGGTTCATCAAAGGTCAGATCCACAAGGCCGATACCGTTCAGCGGCAGGCTGTCGACGTCACGCTGGCTGAGGTTATTGATGTCCACCTGGTATTGAACCGCATCCACACGGGCGCGGGTCTTTTTACCGGCTATTTTGATGTCGTAGCTCTGGCCCGGCGTCAGCGGCTGTTCCGCCATCCATACCACGTCCAGCGATGCGCTTTGCACCGCCGGTACGCTCTCCTGGGCGTCAAGAATCAGGTCACCACGGCTGATGTCGATTTCATCTTTCAGCACCAGAGTGATGGCTTCACCGGCATGGGCTTCCTGTAGATCGCCGTCAAACGTCACAATACGCGCCACGGCGGATTCCACACCCGACGGCAGCACTTTCACCCGCTGACCCACGGTCACAACGCCGGAGGCGAGCGTACCGGAGAACCCACGGAAATCGAGGTTAGGACGGTTCACATACTGCACCGGGAAACGCATCGGCTGGGTTTCTACAACGCGCTGAATCTCAACCGTTTCCAGCACTTCCAGCAGCGTTGGGCCGCTGTACCACGGAATGTTGGCACTCTGGGACGCCACGTTATCGCCTTCCAGCGCAGACAGCGGTACAAAGCGAATGTCGAGATTCCCCGGCAGCTGTTCGGCGAACGTGAGGTAGTCCTGACGAATGGACTCAAAAGTCTCTTCGCTGAAACCGACGAGATCCATTTTGTTCACCGCAACAACCAGGTGTTTAATGCCCAGCAGCGTGGAGATAAAGCTATGACGACGAGTCTGGTCCAATACCCCTTTACGGGCGTCGATCAGCAGGATCGCCAGGTCACAGGTCGACGCACCGGTCGCCATGTTACGGGTGTACTGCTCGTGCCCTGGGGTGTCGGCAATAATGAATTTGCGCTTCTCGGTAGAGAAATAGCGGTATGCCACATCAATAGTGATGCCCTGCTCACGCTCAGCCTGCAGGCCATCCACCAGCAGCGCGAGATCGAGTTTTTCGCCCTGAGTCCCGTGGCGTTTGCTGTCGTTGTGCAGCGTGGACAGCTGATCTTCATAAATCTGACGGGTGTCGTGCAGCAAACGTCCAATCAGGGTGCTTTTGCCGTCATCGACGCTGCCGCAGGTCAGAAAACGCAGCAAGCTCTTATGCTGCTGTGCATGCAGGTACGCTTCGACGCCGCCTTCATCAGCAATTTGTTGTGCAATAGTGGTATTCATGGCGGCTCCTTAGAAGTATCCCTGACGTTTTTTCAGCTCCATAGAGCCTGCCTGGTCGCGGTCAATCATACGGCCCTGACGTTCACTGGTGGTGGACACCAGCATTTCTTCGATAATCTCCGGCAGGGTCTGCGCCTCTGATTCAACGGCTCCGGTCAGCGGCCAGCAGCCCAGCGTACGGAAACGCACCATGCGCTGTTCGATAACTTCACCCGGTTGCAGATCAATTCTGTCGTCATCGATCATCATTAACATGCCATCACGTTCCAGCACCGGGCGCTCAGCAGCAAGGTAGAGCGGCACAATCTCGATGTTTTCGAGGTAGATATACTGCCAGATATCCAGCTCGGTCCAGTTGGAGAGCGGGAACACACGGATGCTCTCCCCTTTGTTGATCTGGCCATTGTAGTTGTGCCACAGCTCCGGGCGCTGGTTTTTCGGGTCCCAGCGGTGGAAGCGATCGCGGAACGAATAGATACGCTCTTTGGCACGGGATTTCTCTTCATCACGGCGCGCGCCACCGAAAGCCGCGTCAAAACCGTACTTGTTCAGTGCCTGTTTCAGACCTTCGGTTTTCATGATGTCAGTATGCTTGGCGCTGCCATGGACAAACGGGCTAATTCCCATTGCCACCCCTTCCGGGTTTTTGTGTACAAGCAGCTCACAACCGTAGGCTTTTGCCGTACGGTCACGGAACTCATACATCTCACGGAATTTCCAGCCGGTATCCACATGCAGCAGCGGGAACGGCAACGTACCCGGATAAAACGCCTTACGCGCCAGGTGCAGCATCACGCTGGAGTCTTTGCCGATGGAATACATCATCACCGGATTGGAGAATTCGGCGGCCACCTCGCGGATAATATGGATGCTTTCAGCTTCCAGTTGTCGCAGGTGAGTGAGTCGTTTTTGATCCATAACCGTTCCTTAAGCCAGATTCACCACGGAGGCATCAAACGCTTCCGGGCCTGTCGTATGTTGAAACCAGGCGAGCTCATGATGCAGCTGTACCACCTCACCCACCACCAGCAGGGCGGGCATTGGCGCATCTTTCGCCAGTTCCTCAAGTTGTTGTAATGTGCCGGTTCTGACCTGTTGGTCAGCCCGAGTGCCGCGAGAAATCACCGCGACCGGTGTGTCTGCCTGCCGCCCATGCCCAATGAGTTGCTGAGCGATTTCCGCTGCTTTCATCGTCCCCATGTAGATAGCAAGGGTCTGGCGGCTTTGCGCCAGTTGAGACCAGTCAAACGGCGCGCTGTCCGCTTTGTAATGGCCGGTCACAAACGTGGCGCTCTGGGCGAAATCACGATGAGTAAGAGGGATACCCGCATAAGCGGTGGCACCGGACGCCGCCGTCACACCGGGCACGACCTGGAAGGGAATGCCTGCCGCTGCCGCGGCCTGAAGCTCTTCACCACCGCGCCCAAAGATAAACGGATCGCCACCTTTAAGACGCACCACGGTCTTGCCCGCCTGTGCGGCCTCAACCAGCATGCGGTTGGTATCATGCTGGGCGACCAGATGTGAACCTGCGCGTTTACCCACGCTAATCAGCTCCGCATCTCGGCGTACCAGTTCCAGCACACCTTCAGTGACCAGATGATCGTAAAACACGACATCGGCCTGCTGAATGACCTGCAAACCACGCAACGTCAGCAGACCCGCATCGCCCGGCCCGGCACCGACCAGAATGATTTCACCCGTGCTGCTGCCCGGTTTTTCTAATTCATCCGCCAGTACCTGTTCTGCCGCCTGCTCTTTGCCTGCCGCCATCAGGCTGGCGAAACGGCCACGAAAGGCCACTTCCCAAAAGCGGCGGCGCGCATCGGTGGTTTTGCGAAACGGTTTAATACGGCTACGCCAGCGCCCGGCGACCTCGGCCATCCGCCCTAAATTCGCAGGCAATAAGGCTTCAATTTTTTCGCGCAGCAGTCGGGCGAGTACTGGCGCATTTCCCCCGGACGAGATAGCCACCAACAGCGGCGAACGGTCGACAATGGACGGGAAGATAAACGAGCACAGCGGCTGGTCGTCGACCACATTTACCAGACGATGACGCGCATTTGCGGCGTCAAAAACCCGACGGTTGACTTCACCATCGTCCGTAGCCGCAATCACCAGAAATACGTTGTCGAGTTGCGGTTCGTCGAACGCCTGCGCCACCCATTCAATCTGTTGTTCATCCGCCAGTTGCTGCAATGAGGGCTCGAGGTGATGGGCCACCACGCGCACGCGCGCCCCTGCGCGACGTAAAAAAGCAATTTTGCGCGCAGCAACATCACCGCCACCGACAACCAATACAGGGCGGTCTTTGACGGCAGCAAATATAGGCAGGTAATCCACAGGGCGACAACTCACAAGCAAACAGGAATAGTGGGACTATAGGGGGAGCCTTTAGGCGAATGAAATTACGAATTGGAATGAGTAGTTCCGCAAAGGAATAACGCCGTGAAAATGCTCATATCAAAAAGTGCTTAAGCGACCTGATTTCACCACCTTAAGAAGAAATGAAATTGTGTAATCCGGGTCACAGTTTCATACTAGGCGCGGTAAAAATTTTGCATCATAAAGGACTCTCTATGTTTTCCGCATTGCGCCACCGTACCGCTGCCCTGGCGCTCGGCGTATGCTTTATCCTTCCTGCTCAGGCACGAGCCCCTCATCCCGGCGAATTTGCGAGTACTCAGGCGCGCCATATTGCGACTTATTTTCCAGGCCGGATGACCGGTACCCCGGCGGAGATGCTTTCTGCAGATTATCTGCGCCAGCAGTTCGCCCAGATGGGCTACCAGAGTGATATTCGCAAATTTAACGGTCGCTATAGCTGGACGGCACGAGATAATCAGAAGAACTGGCAGAACGTCACTGGCAGTACGGTGATCGCGGCACACGAAGGTAAGCATCCACAGCAGATCATCATCATGGCGCATCTGGATACCTATGCCCCTCGCAGTGAAGCTGATACGGACCATAATCTTGGTGGCCTGAGTTTACAGGGTATTGATGATAATGCTGTCGGGCTTGGCGTTATGCTGGAACTGGCTGAGCAGTTTAAGTCGGTGCCGACCGAGTACAGCATTCGCTTCATTGCTTCCAGTGGGGAAGAAGAAGGCAGCCTGGGGGCGGAGAACGTTCTCAAGCGCATGAGCGACCAGGAGAAGAAGCACACGCTACTGGTGATCAATCTCGATAATTTAGTGGTTGGCGATAATCTTTACTTCAACAGCGGTAAGAAAACGCCCGCTTCGGTACGTAAACTGACCCGTGACCGTGCGCTGGCTATCGCGCGTAATCTCGGCATTAAGGCCAGCACTAATCCCGGTAAGCATGAGGACTATCCGCAAGGTACCGGCTGCTGCAATGATGCCCAGGTTTTTGATGACGATGGCATTCCGGTGCTGTCTGTTGAAGCAACAAACTGGTCGCTGGGCAAAAAAGATGGTTATCAGCAGCGGGCGAAATCGAAAGCCTTCCCCGATGGAGTAAGCTGGCATGATATTAAGCTTGATAACATCCAGCATATCGACCAGGCCCTGCCGGGCCGCATCGATCGTCGTAGCCGCGACGTCGTGCGAATTATGCTGCCGCTGGTGAGAGAGCTGGCAAAGGCGGGAAAGAAATAAGCGCGCCACTGAAGTAAAGAAGGGAGCCGATGCTCCCTTTTTGTCACTTAATGCCAAGTGAGGCATTGAGTTGTTTCACTGCTGCCAGCCCCTGCTTGCAACCCGCATCCTGTTGTTCAGCAGGATAACTTTCAAGTTGTTTTTTGCTTTCCGCAAGCTGAGTTTTCAGCATATCAACCTGTGCTTTCGCTTCTTGATGTTTTGACGCTTCTTTGATGAAGCTGTCCATTTCAGTGAAGTATTGTTTACAGGTTTCGGTTTCCGCAAAAGAGGAGACCGAAAAACCCATCAGTAATGCCGCCAGCGCAATCTTTTTCATCGTTTATCCCTGATTGAAGTATTGAAGGTTCTGCCATCCAAAATGGCGCGGATACGATAGCAAAATCGGCCAGAGGGAAAGTGTCCGAAACCGGACAGGTGTGGGTGTGTGGGTGGGTAGATGGGGAGAGAGGAATGTTAGTGGTGGCAGGCGGGAATACTTCGCAAGCGAAGCGGGAACAACCCGCCACTACGGTTTATCCCCGCTGGCGCGGGGAACACTGCGTCACAAGATCGCATTTGCCGAAGTATGCCGGTTTATCCCCGCTGGCGCGGGGAACACTCCAAAGGACTGCCGACAGCTTGCCTCGTCGGCGGTTTATCCCCGCTGGCGCGGGGAACACGTCAACGCCGGTGATCCGGTACTCGCTATCTGCGGTTTATCCCCGCTGGCGCGGGGAACACGCGGGTAACATTGTCCTGAACATTTGCGGCCTCGGTTTATCCCCGCTGGCGCGGGGAACACTGTTGAAGCCCCAACTGCTGTAACAGTCAGGGCGGTTTATCCCCGCTGGCGCGGGGAACACGCGGTTATGCCGGATTGTGGACGCGATACGGTCGGTTTATCCCCGCTGGCGCGGGGAACACTCGACAGAGTGGGATCGTGAATGCATCATGGGCGGTTTATCCCCGCTGGCGCGGGGAACACGGCGCAGCGTCGCCGCATCGAGTGCGGCCTGACGGTTTATCCCCGCTGGCGCGGGGAACACGAGGTTCGCCGCCTGTCCGAGGACGGCAAAGGCGGTTTATCCCCGCTGGCGCGGGGAACACACATGCCAGGCAAGCGTGTATCTGTGCAACTGCGGTTTATCCCCGCTGGCGCGGGGAACACATCGCGATTTATCGTGCTGGCCTTCAAACCGGCGGTTTATCCCCGCTGGCGCGGGGAACACATCCCGGAACGGGTTAGCCCGGCACTCCTTCACGGTTTATCCCCGCTGGCGCGGGGAACACGGCTGGCCGGTCGCAAGTTGTTCCTGAAGAAGCGGTTTATCCCCGCTGGCGCGGGGAACACTCTTGCTCATGCGCCGCCAGGAGTGCACGGGCCGGTTTATCCCCGCTGGCGCGGGGAACACTCCTCTTCCCACGACTCCCAGGGAATGCATCTCGGTTTATCCCCGCTGGCGCGGGGAACACTACGAGGTGGAAGAGAAGAAAGAGACAGTATTCGGTTTATCCCCGCTGGCGCGGGGAACACAGCCCCCTTGACTAGCTGTGCAAATACCTCACCGGTTTATCCCCGCTGGCGCGGGGAACACGGAACTGGTCGATACCGTAATGATGTTGGATATGGTTTATCCCCGCTGGCGCGGGGAACACTGGTTCAAATCAGCCGCCTAGTGCGGCTTTTTCGGTTTATCCCCGCTGGCGCGGGGAACACTCTCAGCTTTACCCGTATTTCCACCGGGGGCGCGGTTTATCCCCGCTGGCGCGGGGAACACCTTTATAAGAAACCCAATGCATTTCAAAACCGCGGTTTATCCCCGCTGGCGCGGGGAACACTACAACCCCCAGCACATTTACGTCATCGAGAGCGGTTTATCCCCGCTGGCGCGGGGAACACAGTATGGCACCGGTGGCCACCAGCTCAGATGGCGGTTTATCCCCGCTGGCGCGGGGAACACTGATGGATAAGTGCCGATTGAAAAGGATTTCTCGGTTTATCCCCGCTGGCGCGGGGAACACTACAACGAAGCCAAATTAGAAAAGTCGATGTCCGGTTTATCCCCGCTGGCGCGGGGAACACACCAACCCAACACCGACATCCATTCCTAACGACGGTTTATCCCCGCTGGCGCGGGGAACACGATTTAAATAACAAAGACGCCATCGATCTTTACGGTTTATCCCCGCTGGCGCGGGGAACACGTAGATCCAGGATTCGAACCTGGGACCATCTCCGGTTTATCCCCGCTGGCGCGGGGATAAACCGCCGACAAAGACGCTGGCGAAATTGGCTAACCGGTTTATCCCCGCTGGCGCGGGGAACACGGCCTGCAACGAGTAGGCACTATCCGCAAATACGGTTTATCCCCGCTGGCGCGGGGAACACTCTTAAGGTATACGCCTGTTTTATATTGGTTTTTTTCACATAAAACAATCTACCAACCTAATGGTAACAATTCCACCTTGTTAAAGAACACATAACCTATTGATTTTGATAAGGAAGAAAGGAAACCAATCTCAGGCCATCCAAATCTACCGGAATGCGTCGGTTCTCCCCCCAGGTTTGAAACTCAAAACCGGACTCTGTGTTTGCGGCCCAGGCCATGACCACGTTGCCCTCGCCCCCTAATTGGGAAATCTGTTGCCAGACCATTTCTCGCACACGTTTTGAAATATCAGCAACATACACACCGGCCCGAATCTCCAGTAACCAAATGGCAAGTCGTCCACGCAGGCGCGGTGGGACATTTTCAGTAACAACGACCACCATACTCATCAGCCGTGCCCCCGATGCCCGCCATCCCCCATTGACTGCGGTTCGGGAATAGCCGGAGGTAACATATCTGGCGCGGGTTGCGGCGGCTCAATTTCACCGGCAGCAAGGACATCTTCAATAAGTGGGATCAGCCTTCCAGTCAGTTTTGTACTACGGAAAATATCACGGCAGGCCAGCCTGACCTCGCGATCGGGCTCAGAGGGAGTACGAGCAGCAATTTCAAATGCCTTAGGGACAACAGATTCGAATTTAATGATGTCAGCGATGTCATACACGAACGAGAGAGGTTTGCCACTATGGATAAAACCAATCGCTGGTGCGTAGCCTGCCGCCAGCACTGCCGCTTCAGTTATTCCGTACAGGCATGACGTCGCGGCACTGATACACCGGTTTACGACGTCACCCTTTTCCCAATCCCTGGGATCATAGTTACGACCATGCCACTTCACGCCATACTGTTTTGCTAATACTGCGTATGTCTGGCGGACACGAGCGCCCTCGATACCACGCAGTTGCTCAATCGATCGTCGTGCTGGCGGCGGCTCTCGAAAACGCAGCTCATACATCTTGCGCACCACCTTCAAACGCAAATCATCGTCCAGCGCCAGCTTCGCCTGATACAACAATTTGTCCGCCCGCGCGCCACCAGGCTGGCCAGACGAGTAAACACGCACGCCCGCCTCCCCTACCCAAACCAGCAACGTACCGACCGTAGAAGCCAGACGCACAGCGGCGTGTGAAACCCGCGTTCCCGGCTCCAGCATAATGCAGGCTACCGAACCCACAGGGATATGTGTGCGAATGCCGGTTTTATCGATCAACACGAATGCGCCATCCAGTACGTCAACCTGACCGTACTGGAGGAATATCATCGAGGTGCGATCTTTCAGAGGAATGGGGCTTAACGGAACAAACGTCACGCTCCGTCTCCGGGTTTGATCAACATTAACCCGCAGCCAAACGCACGGCTTTTGCCGTATCCCTGCGCCAGCCGTTGCAGGAACAATGCTGGCTCGTTAACTGTCAGTACACCGGAATAGTCCACGCTGCTGAACTGAATGGTTTGCCTGGATTTCGATCGGCTCGTCTGTTGCTGCCGATAAGCATCCACATTCACTTCTTGCAACGAAAAACCATTCTTCTCGCCCTGGTGTGTCAACCAGACTTGCGCGGCCTGCTGCTGGTGCTGCCAGATATCCGGGCCATCAACCTGCCCCCTCACCTGACGCTTTGCCTCCATCAACAGATCGTGACGTTTACCGGCTTTGCAAATTGTTGGGTTGGCCCGGAGAGTAAAACGCAACATCTGCCCGGCGATTAATGCCGGTGCGAACGAACGGTATTCAATGTCGAAAATCTCGCTATCTGCAGGCGGATACAAAGAGAGCACAAAGAATCGGAATGCCCCCTGCATCTCTTCCCGACGATAAAGAAACTGCCGCTCCCGCCCTCCAGGAAAGAGATCCCAGAGCCACTGATGCATCACATATTCTCCGCGATCCACCAGTTGCAGCAGTTGCGAAGGTAAAAGCTGGCCGGTAGGCAGCGTTATTTTTGAGAGATACACGGCTCCTCCTTGATAAGCAGCGACCCTTGACTGACGACGCGTTCGCCAAACGTCCAATGCTGGCGGCTCATTGGTCTGTCACGACGACGTAAAATCTTGTTGGCTTCCAGTCCCTCATGTTCGCCTTCCCACCAGCATTCAGGTTGCAGTTTCGCCAGCCGGAGCTTTATCACGTTGAACTTCTCCCGATACTGGCGATACGCCTCGTTCAGCACATCCGGCGCGGTCCCCTCCAGCAACAACGGCGCAAGTGGCAAAGCCAGCGGGTGACTTTTTCGCCCCAGATATAACGGGAATACAGGATGTTGTAACGCCTCTTGTAATTCTTCAAGCGAGTAAGGCGCATCAGGCGTTTGCGCAAGCGCCACCATCCACCAGGCATCGGTGTAATAATCCCTTTTTGAGATCAGCGCGCTCAGTAGTTCAGGATCGCTCAACTCTTCACGACGGCTGAAATAGCGGGCTTTACGCACCTCTTTTGGCATCTGAACCGTGTGGTAATCCCGCGCCCAACGCGGGTTCTGACTGGCGCACAGCAGAAAAGAGTAATGCTGATTGAACGCACTCAATCGCGTTTCTTCATCACGACGGATACCGAGCGCCGCCGCCAGTAATCCCAGCAACGCTGAACGTGATGGCAGCTCATGGCTATGGCGTATCTCGCCGGGCGCATCGGCACCCCAGGAGGCCATCGGCCCGTGAAGCTGAAAAACCAGATATTGGCTCATAGCCACCCCTTACGCGCAGATAAAGTCAAGCACGTCTGTAATGCTTCCTTTCTTTTTCATAACGTCAAAGTCGATGAAATCCGTTTTTTGCGCATAGACTTCATTCATGTTTTCTCGCAGTTCAGTAATACGTTTTACAGCGACATCCAGTTGATTAGTGCCGTTGATCGGATTGTAAAACGCGGCGGCGAGGGAACGCGGTTGTTCAGTGCCTTTTTCCGCCAGCGCCCAGGAGGCATAGGCGCGGCTGGCGAAGCTATTCTGCTTACCGGTCGGAGAGACTTTCAGCGCGGCTTCGGTAAAGGCGCGCAGCGTTTTGTTTGCCAGTTCCTCATTACCGTTGAGATTTTGCACCAGCAGGTCTTTGTCGATGCAGATATAGGTGTAAAACAACGCGGAGCCGAATCCGGCTTCGCCGAGGTGTCCGGCACCGGCATCTTCCAGTGAACTCTTACGAAGATCATCAACAGCGGTAAAGAAATCGTCTTCTACAATCGTTTCGCTCACGCCGAAAGCGTGTGCGACCTGACAGGCAGCTTCGACGTTGAATTCAGGTTTATTTGCCAGCATACGGCCAAACATCGCGATATCGACGGCCATGCGATCCTGGCGTAACAGCGCAGCTTCCTCTTCCGTCGCAGGACGTTTTTCCTCCGCCAGACGGTGCGCCAGCGCCTTCACCGCGTCAAACTCGGCAGGACTGATGTGCGCCAACTGCTCAGTTTCAGCATTCGTCAGATCATCTTTTGGTTTCTTTTCTTCTTTTACCTTGCCAAAGCACTTGGCGATATTTTTGACGTAATCGACCGCTTTTTTCGGCTCAATGCCGCTTTCCACTAAGATCTTCGCCGCCTCGCGCGCAATACGTCCGCTACGGATACCAATATTTCCGGCCAACGCTTGCTCAAAAAGTTCAGATGTGCGCCATGCGCGCTTCAGGCTTTGTGAAGAAACCCGCAGACGTGTCGCGCCGCCGAGCACCACCGTTTTTGGTGAACCGGTGTCGTCGCGGTTCAAGTTGGCGGCAGGATAAGCAGTCAGTAAATGAAGCTGGATAAATTTAGTCATCTGATAGTCCCTTATTGATCGTCGTTATTGTCGTTATCGGCTTCACCGGCCTGGTAATACTCCAGCGCCCAGCGGATACGAATAAATTCAGTTGGCCGCTGCTGGCGGCGGATATGGTTTAGCAGTTCGTCGTTTTCCCGGCACCAGTGGAAGGTGTCGTCTGCAAGTGACGGAAGATTCACGGAGCCTTTCAACAAACGCACCGCACGCAGTAGCTGGCGCAACAGTTCATCAGGGGTTTTCACCGCTGACAGCCGGGCGAAACGCAGCTCAGACATCACCGGGTTATTGCCGGTCATCTGGCCAAGCTGTGCTGCAAACGACTGGCGTTCATCAATCGATTTGACGTGTGCAGCCAGCGCCGCCGTCAGAGCTAACGCAGTAAAACGCCACTCTTGTCCCTCAATCTTCCATAACGTATGGGTCTGTTGCAGCAGAGAACGGAACCCTTCAGACATGCAGGCTTCATTCACCGTTTTGCTGCGCCTCAGGCTGGCACGCAGGCCACGTTTTTCCTGTAACGCCTCATGCCATCGGCGCAGCGTGGTTTTATGGTCTTCCTTCACAATACTCATTCAGCAGCCTCCTGCTTTTTTGCTTTGGCGGCTTTTGCGCTCTGCTTCTCCGCCGATGTCGTGAAATATTTTTTACGCGCCAGCATGATGCGTTTAAGATCGGCACCTTCGTAAGGGTTGGTAAAAACATGCTCATCAAAGTAGTGCCGGGTAAACAGCCAGATATCCTTTTGCCACTGACTGAGTCTTTTATCGGCATCCTGGCCGCTTTCAAGATCGCGTAAAAACGCCAGAAAACGCGCCTGCGTGATGTGCCAGAAATCGATATCAATAAAACTGAAATCTCCACGCGCACCTTTGGCATCATCGAACCATGCCTCTTTTAACGCGCTGCGTAACAGGCTGAGGTTGCGCGAGGCAGTTTGTACCGCCGAGCGTAAAGTGGGGATGATGTTTTTGGTCAATAACAGCGGGAAGTGGTGCTCATACCAGCAGCGAGCCTTCATATTGTCGAAATCGTAACCAAAGCCCCAAAGCCCCACTTTGATGTTCTTGAACTTATTGGCATTACTGGTTCTGACGACTAACGCGGGAATCTCGTGGTTATTTTCCGAAGTGTTTTTCTGGCTCAAACCTAACCAGTCGCGCCAGATAAGCCCGCCGGGCTGCGGCTTAACGGAAAACTTTACCTCATCGCCTTTCAACGCTCTGCGATACGGCGTTAATGGATGTGTCCAGCCTTCATAGTTAATGCCGTAGTTTTTTGTCGTCATCAGGCTCAATAATTCATCACTTTGAGTTTCACAGATGTCGCAACAGCCTGAATGAGTGGCATCAAAATCAATACGAATACGCCGTGGCATTCCCCAATAGGCCTGAAGTTCATTCACCTGCCCTGACGTCGTGACGGCATTTGCCAGTTCGCTGGTACGAGTAGGCGCAAGCCAGGGGAAAACAGACTCGTCGAATTTTTCGGGGACAGGCATTTTGCCACTATCCTGCGGCATGACGTTAAGCCACAGCTTACGCCACAGCGGCGTTTGCCGGTTGCCCTCATATTCCTGCAATTCAATCAGCGTGGTCATTGGCCCGCCGCCTCGAAGGCCGGTGCGATAACCCTTACCACCCGATGGCGCATTGAGTTGCAATGAAAAGAGCGCCAGTGCTGCGCAGTGCGGGCAAAGATGTTCTGTAACCCCACGCTTAACAAAGTGGTCTTTGTTCAGTTTGGTGGTTTGCGCGCCGGGGATTTCTGGCAGCAGAGAGGCGATAGCAATTTTGTCGCCGCTTAGCTGTTCGAAATCCTGCATAAAAGAAGGCGTTTCAGCACCGAATTGAAAGGCAGGCTCCAGCGCTTTCAGCTTTTGCTGAAGCGTCTCTGCATCCAGTCCGTCATACCAGGTATCCTCCCAGCGAGCAGTGTTTTTCGGCGCCATGCTGCATTGCAGCAGTCCCAGCAAAAACTGCCAGGCCGCGCCCTGAAAATCCGCGCGAGGAGCAGCGATATCCACCACGTTCTCATCCGCCAGATTGACGGGTGCCAGCTTGCCCGTAGAGTCGTCTTTAAAACGAACAGGAAGCCAGGGGGTTGAAATTAAATTTATCGGAAACATGCCTTTTCCTTAACTGATGCGCCATCCCTGGCGCAAAAGTGTTCCCTTTGTTATTAACGGACTGACAGTTGAAAGCTCACTGACAGCTTATTGCCTAGCTGAATCAACAAACTACAGCACAGGCGTTTGCAACGGTTTGGTTTATTTTCCATACAGCTTCCTTACTCTTGATAACAACCAAGCCCTGGAAGTATGATCAAGCTGCGAAACGTGATTGGGCTTCAGGGCATCTCTTCATATGGAGGGCTCTGGAGCCTAATCCATAAGAGTTAGAGGGATACTACTCTTCAAAAACATAAAAAGATATGCTTGCAAAAAATGTTCTATATCAAATTCAAGATATCACGCCATAGACTTGCTAGACTAAATCAGTTCCCTTGATTATGGGTTGAACCGCTTGCCACAAAAGTTCGTATGCAAGTTGCCGTTCCGTTCCCCGCGTCAGCGGGGATAAGCCCCGGAGCCATCCGGCTCCGGGCACTCTAGCCAACTTTACCAATCAGTCCTTCATCCGCTGAATAGCCACACGGCTCCAAATCCGATACAACAATCACCACCGCAAACTCTTTATTCTGATGTTGTTCAACACACCATTGGTGAATCGATTCACCTTCAAGCAGGGTGAAATCTTCGCGATGTTTGTTCCACCAGCTCTGGCGTACCCGCAGTGCGCTCATCTCCCAGGCGTGTTCTCCCGGCGCATAGGGGCTAACTGCCCCATCAACGATCCTTGCCAGCCACAGGACGACGGACTCTTCCGCCAGACGAGTGGAAAGCTTTTCGGGGAGAAAATGACTGCTTTCAGGACTGTACCCTGGTTCAAAGTTAAGAAGGGCCTGGTGGGCGAATGCGCGGTCGCAGAGGTCTTTTCCTTCCTGCTGCTGACTCGATATTTTGAACCCTTCAGGCATTTCTATTTCGTCGCCATAGACGGATTCAATGAGCAGTCGGGCAGATTGCGGCATCCGAATTTCGCCCTGTTCACGCAACACGCGCTGGGTCAGCCACAGCCGACCATGGTCGGGGTAGACATAAGCGCTGTTGCGCATCGCGCTGGATAACCAGTCTTTTTGCGGAGCGTCATCCCATTCAGGCGCAAAAATCTGCAGTTCCGGTGCGTTACGTTCGTCTTGCCCTGAGGTTTTAAGCTGCCCCTTGCCATCACGGATGTGCCGCTGTAACCGTCCGGCACGCTGAATTAACAGATCCACCGGGGCTAAATCCGAAATCATATGGTCAACATCGATGTCCAAACTTTGTTCGATAACCTGCGTGGCGATGATGACTTTCCCGGCGCGTCCTGTATGACTCGTTTTACCGAACAGTTCCAGCGTATGGGTTTCGATTCTCTGGCGATCGTGAAAAGCAAACCGACTGTGAAACAGCGTGAGATTTTCGGCCGTGACTACACCTCTGGAAAATAGCTGGCGATAGATGCGAATAGCATCATCGATGGAGTTGCGTATCCACGCGATGCAGCGGCCATTGCGTACCGCCTGCTCAATCTGTTCAATACATTCCTGTTCACTGTATAACCAGCCAATCTGAACGCTACGTTCCACCTCTTTGCGGGTTTTTACATGTTGAGAAATCACCTCTGCCCCGGCGACCTGAGTCAGCCAGGGATACTCGTCATAGCCCAGCAACGGTGCCTGCGCCTTGCTCTTCGTGCCGCGAGCGTATGCAGCCACTAAGTTATTTCGTTGCTGTTGCGATAAGGTGGCGGAAAGAAGAATGGTGGTGTTGCCGTAGCAGGCCTGTTTTTCAATCAAGCCGTCGAGAATTCGCGACATATAGGCATCGTAAGCGTGAATTTCATCCGCCAGCAGGATCTTATTATCCAACCCCAATAGCCGCAGGGTGTTGTGCTTAAACGGCATCACCGCCATCATCGCCTGGTCAAGCGTGCCAACGCCCACTTCAGCCAATAGCGCTTTTTTATTGCTGTCGGCAAACCAGGCGGCGCATCCCTGGCTGAAAGCTTGTAATTCATCCGGCTCTTCTGAACCCGACAAATCACCCGACCAGAGTGACTGATTAAATTTATCCATTAAGCCGCGCGCGCTATGCGCCAGAACCAGGCTGGGCCGAGAATCGGGCTGATACAGCGACAGCCAGGTTTGCGCCAGACGATCAAACATGGCGTTGGCAGTAGCCATTGTCGGTAAGCCAAAATAGAGCCCCTTCGCTTTACCTGCCGCCATCAGGCGATGGGTCAGAATAAGCGCGGCCTCAGTTTTTCCCGCTCCGGTAACATCTTCAAGAATAAATAACTGAGCGCCTTCTTTATTAATGTCCAGATCAAGGGCTTTTTGTTGCAACGGTGTGGGTGACTGAATAAATGGAAATAATGTAGTTATGCCAGTAAAAGAGGAGACCTGAGAAGAAGGAGGGAAAATAGCCATCGCTTTTTCTGCTTTGACCAGTGCATGCTCCCGCCAGTATGTTTCGACTGGCATTTTTTCAGAGAGACGTGGAAAAAAGCGAACCGAAGATCCGGTCCAGTCGGCAAGAACAATCGATGCCGAAATAAACCAGGAAAGATGATTGAGTAACGCAATGCCTTCGTCATCATCCCAGGACTCAGGAATATTTATCTGCGGGAAAAGTGATTTAATCTCGTTAAGAAACTCACGCGCAGCCTCTTTATCCTGTTGGCGGAAATTATTCACTTCTCCAATCTGATCGGGTGGGCGACCATGATGCCCGGTTGTCATCGGCATCCAATGGCCTATCACGCGAGTTAGTTTTCGAGTAGGTAATGAAGATGCAGGGAAAAGTTCATGGCACTCACTTAAATAATCATTCCATAACCAGTAACCGAGCGTGGCATGAGTGAGTTTCTCATAATTCTTTTTTAATTCGGTTTGAGTATCCAGATTAACGTGAGTGTAAATTTGCTGAAAAGAATGGGCAAATTTCCCGATATCATGCCAGCAAAGAAGCCAGGCAAAAAATTGAGCCGCCTGAATATTATCACTCAACCCTATTCTTTTAAGATAATCAGCAATACCGTGAATATTAAGTTTTACCATCCAGTAACCCACGGCCGCGACATCTAAAGAATGCCAGCAGAGCAGATGATAATCATCACCCCCCTCTTTTTCTCCCTTCCGGGTTTTCCCCCAATAATGATAAAAATCCATGCCAGACTCACTTAATACCCGATGCAATAGATGAATAATGTCTGTTTTATTATCAAAATTTTTTGACGCACATCATGTGAATGAAATTTTTAAATAAAACGTGAGATTCTACTGTTTCCTGGACCCGTTGTATTTACATTAACTGAATAGAGCACTCTTTACCAATAATGCTTTCCTGAATATTAACGATCAAAATTACCGTGATCACAATACGATACTTATGCAATTAATTTACAAGCGCATCACAAAAAGCATTTATATTTATTGACTGCGTCACTTTAGCAAATGGGTATATCAATAAAATCAATCAACTTAAAATAACATCGCTAAATGAATAATCTTTTTACATGTCATAACTACCATTTGACTACACAATTTAATCTGTACCAGACCTTGCCGGGCGACCGGGAGCGAAAAAAACGCGCGTTCAAGCGCTGGCAGTAAGCTGGGTTAACCCCGGAGATATGGGCAAGAAGTTCCGATGTTGCTGGTCACGCTCATCATGACCGGTTTATCCCCGCTCGTGCGGGCAGCACGTCTCACTCGCTGGTCGGCTCTGACCGCGAAATCATCTTTCCCATTGAGACACCGTATCCATTTCTAAAGAAGCACTCTCCGTGCTGGCGAATCTGTTTTAATACAATAGGTTTATATCCTGTTGTATATGTAAAGTAATTTTAATGATTCTAGATTCGTCCGGCTATTGCTCTAAAAATGAGTTGTACCTATAACCTACAGGCTATAATATAATTATAACCCGCAGGTTATAGGAGATTGGGAAATTGGGTTGGAAAATCGTGACACGGAATCTGTTTGATACCTGGTTCGGCGAGCAAGCCGAAGAAGTTCAGGAGGAATTTTTAGCCTACCTCATCATCCTGGCTGAGCATGGTCCGACACTGGGCCGCCCCCAGGTAGATCAGATCAAGGCTTCAAATTATAAGAATCTGAAAGAATTGCGGGTACAGGTTGCAGGTCACCCATTCCGCGCGTTCTTTGCCTTCGACCCAGAACGTAAAGCCATTATTCTTTGCGCGGGGGATAAGAAGGGCGAAGACGATAAGTTGTTCTACAAACGCATGATTAAAATCGCAGATGCTGAATTCAAATCGCATCTGAAATCACCGGAGGTAAAAGATGGCGACGCTTGACGAGATGCTGGCAAAACGTTCACCTGAAAGCCGCGCACGTATTAACGCACGAGCCGATGAAATTCGCCAGGAACTTACCCTGGCAAAACTGCGCGAGGAGCTAGCTGTATCGCAAACGCAATTAGCCGCTGCGTTAGGAGTTAAACAACCGTCTATTGCAAAAATGGAAAATGTGGACAACGATCCCAAATTATCGACGTTAAAACGTTATGTTGCTGCATTAGGTGGCGAGCTGGCGCTGGATGTTACTCTGCCAAACGGTAAACGCATCGCGCTGACGCTGTAAACTGCTTGCCCGGACTTCAGTGAATAACAAAGCCGTTTGTGCTCAACTCCGCGGACGCGGGGAACACTGCTCTTGAAGCATTTCCAGGCTGTACTGGCGCGGTTTATCCCCGCTCGCGCGGGGAACACGCCGTAGACGTCCTGGTTATAACTCGCTGCGGCGGTCTATCCCCGCTCGCGCGGGGAACACTCTAACCATAACTATCTGATATTAAAAAGAAATACTCCCGATCAAAATTCCACCAACTTATCCCGATTTTTTAAGAGCAATAACACGTTGATTTTACTGACTAAAAGAATATGCGCCATGGGTAATATCACGTTTCACCGCTACAGCCCCTTTCACAAACAAAAAACGCCCGGCAATTAGCAGGGCGTTTAAGCATTTAATGCAGAGACCAATGTCAGCCTTCGTGCAGACCGCACTCACGTTTGAGTCCGAAGAAGCGGGTATCTTCCTCCGCCATGCCGGGTTCCCATTTACGCGTGGTATGGGTGTCGCCAACGGAGAGATAGCCTTCGTCCCACAATGGATGGTATTTCAGCCCATGTTTTTGCAGGTACTGATAGACGGTACGGTTATCCCAGTCGATGATTGGCAGCACCTTGAATACACCGCGCTGGAGACCGAGCACCGGCAGATTTGCGCGGCTACCGGACTGTTCACGGCGCAGGCCCGCAAACCACGTTTGCGCCTTAAGCTCCTTCAGCGCACGGTTCATTGGCTCAACTTTGTTGATGTCGTTGTATTTTTCAATTCCTTCAACGCCCTGCTCCCACAATTTGCCATACCGCGCTTCCTGCCAGGCAGGGCTTTGTGGCGCACGGAAGATTTGCAGATTCAGCTTGAGCTTGTCCGTTAGCTCATCAATAAACCGATAGGTTTCCGGGAACAGATAACCGGTATCCGTGAGGATAACCGGGATATCCGGGCGAACCTGATTCACCAGATGGAGACTCACCGCCGACTGGATACCAAAGCTCGACGACAGAACGTATTCACCCGGCAAATTTTCCAGTGCCCAGGCCACACGCTCTTCAGCGGTTTTTGCTTCCAGGTGCGCATTGGCATCAGCCAGCGCAAGCGCAAGCTCCTCTTTCGACAAAGCGTTCAGAGCAGAGAGATCGAGTACGGACATAGGTTCCTCACTTTTACCTTGCCTGATGACGCTTCGCTTATCAGGCCTACCTTGTTTCGTAGGCCGGATAAGGTGTTTACACCGTCATCCGGCAATTTAACATTAATCCCAGAGATCGCGTGCCGGGTCGAGTACCGGGCGGATAATGCCGGTGCGGATGGTGAAATCGCCGAAACCTTCACCTGACTCACGCTCTTTCGCCCAACGGCCCACCAGTTCATCCAGTGAAGAGAGGATTTCCGGCTCGGTGATGTTCTCTTTAAACATACGTGGAATGCGGGTACCCATGCGATTGCCGCCCAGATGAAGGTTGTAACGACCCGGTGCTTTACCCACCAGACCGACTTCTGCCAGCATGGCGCGACCACACCCGTTCGGGCAGCCCGTTACGCGGGTCACAATATGCTCATCCGCCACGCCGTGCTTCGCCATGACCTCTTCAACCTTATCAATGAACGTCGGCAGGAAACGTTCTGCTTCCGCCATTGCCAGCGGGCAGGTCGGGAAGGAGACGCAGGCCATTGAGTTTTCACGCTGCGGCGTCACCGCATCCATCAGACCGCTTTGCCGGGCGATTTTCTCAATTTTCGCTTTCTGGCTGTCTGGCACACCGGCGATGATCAGGTTCTGGTTCGCGGTAATGCGGAACTCGCCTTTGTGGATCTTCGCGATCTCAAGCAAACCGGTTTTCAGCGGACGGCCCGGATAATCCAGAATACGCCCGTTTTCAATAAACAGCGTCAGGTGCCACTTATTGTCGATCCCTTTAACCCAACCGATGCGATCGCCACGGCCGGTAAATTCATAAGCGCGGATCGGCTCGAATTTGATGCCTGCACGACGCTCCACTTCCGCTTTGAACGTCTCAACGCCCACACGTTCGAGGGTGTATTTGGTCTTCGCATTTTTACGGTCAGTACGGTTGCCCCAGTCGCGCTGCGTGGTAACCACCGCTTCAGCCACGGCCAGCGTGTGTTCAACCGGAATATAACCAAACTCGCTGGCGGTACGGGCGTAAGTTTTCTTATTCCCGTGTTCAATGGAAAGACCGCCACCCACCAGCAGGTTGAAGCCGACCAGCTTGCCGTTTTCCGCGATGGCGACAAAGTTCATGTCGTTGGCGTGCAGGTCGATGTCGTTCTGCGGCGGGATGACCACCGTGGTTTTGAACTTACGCGGCAGATAGGTCTGACCGAGGATCGGTTCTTCGTCAGTGGTCGCGACCTTTTCCTGATCGAGCCAGATCTCAGCGTAAGCGCGGGTACGCGGCAGCAGGTGTTCGGAGATCTTCTTCGCCCACTCGTAGGCTTCAGCATGCAGCTCGGACTCGTACGGGTTGGAGGTACACAACACGTTACGGTTCATATCGTTGGCGGTCGCCAGCGCGTCAAGGCCCACGGAATGCAGCATCTGGTGCACCGGCTTCACGTTCTTTTTCAGAATGCCGTGGAACTGGAAGGTCTGACGGTTGGTCAGACGGATACTGCCGTATATCGTGTTGTCTGCGGCGAACTTATCAATCGCCTGCCACTGTTTGGTGGTGATGACCCCACCCGGCAGGCGGCAACGCAGCAGCATCGCGTGGCGCGGCTCCAGCTTCTGGGCGGCACGCTCAGCGCGGATATCACGGTCATCCTGCTGATACATGCCGTGGAAACGGATCAGCAGAAAGTTATCACCTTTGAAACCGCCGGTCAGACCATCATTCAAATCTTCGGCAATGGTGCCGCGCAGGTAGTTACTCTCTATCTTCATTCGCTCGGCGTCTGCCAGCTTACCTTCGACCACTAAAGGCCCTGGATGTTTTTCGCTCATTAGTAGACATCTCGCTGATAACGGCGCTCAACGCGCAGCTCACTTAAATATTCGTCCGCCGTCTCGGCGTCCATCGCGCCAAATTCGGCAATCACGTCCAGTAAAGCCTGCTCAACGTCCTTCGCCATGCGATTCGCGTCGCCGCAGACATAAATATGGGCACCGTCATTAATCCAGCGCCACAGTTCCGCACCTTGCTGGCGCAGTTTGTCTTGTACGTATATTTTTTCTTTTTGGTCGCGTGACCAGGCCAGATCGATACGGTTCAGCACGCCCTCTTTGACGTAACGCTGCCACTCGACCTGATAGAGAAAATCTTCCGTGAAGTGCGGGTTGCCAAAGAACAACCAGTTTTTGCCCTCAGCCCCGTCAGCCGCACGCTGTTGCATAAAGGCGCGGAACGGCGCAATGCCAGTGCCTGGCCCAATCATAATCACCGGAGTCTCCGGGTTAGCAGGCAGACGGAAGTTGTCGTTGTGCTCAATGAACACGCGCACTTCGCCCTCTTCTTCAACACGATCGGCGAGGAAGCTGGAAGCACCGCCTGCACGTGCACGCCCTTCCACTTCATAGCGCACCACGCCCAGCGTCACATGCACTTCTGTCTCTACTTCGGCCTGAGAAGAGGCAATGGAGTAGAGGCGTGGCGTCAGCGGACGCAGCAGACCAATCAACGCATCCGCATCAAGCTGCGAGGGAGAGAAACGCACCATGTCGACCAGCGGCGTGGTGGCGGCATAATGTTGTAACTGCGCCTTATCGCCCACCAGCGGCAGCAGTGACTCGCTGCGGGTCAGGGCCGCGTAGTTTTCCACGATATTGGCGGTGTTCACCGTCAATTCAAAGTGCCACTGCAGGGCCTCCGCCAGCGGCAGCGTTTTGCCGTTTATCGTGACCTGCTCATCACCTTTCAGCCACAGCAGTTCGACCAGTTCTTTGACCAGTGCTGGATCGTTCTGGTACCAGACGCCCAGCGCATCACCGGGCTGGTAGCGCAGACCTGAATCACCCAAATCGATTTCAAGATGACGCACATCTTTTTCAGAGTCGCGACCGGTAATTTTCTGATTAACCGAGAGCGTCGCGGTCAACGGCTCTTCTTTCGTATAGGGGCTGGTGAATACTTCGTTCACCGCACCGGTCGCTGTTGCTGCGGCCTGCGCGGAGGTCTCTTTTGGCACACGCGCTTTCAGTACATCGACAATGCGGGCACGCCATTCAGCCGCAGCAGCCTGGAATTCAACGTCTGCGTCGACGCGATCGAGCAGGCGCTCGGCGCCCAACTCTGCCAGTCTGCTGTCGAAATCCTTACCTGCCTGGCAAAAGAATTCGTAAGAGGTATCGCCCAGACCGAAGACGGCAAAGGCTGCACCATCAAGCTTCGGTGCTTTTTTCGAGAACAGGAACTTGTGCAATGCAACGGCTTCTTCTGGCGCTTCACCTTCGCCCTGCGTGGAGGCCACAACAACCAGTAACTTTTCGTTGGCAATTTGTTTGAATTTATAGTCGCCCGCGCTGACCAGTTTTACGTTGAGTTTTGCAGCCAGTAAGTCATCCCGCAGCGCCTCTGCCACACGGCGGGCATTGCCCGTCTGCGATGCCGAGAGCAGCGTAATCGTTGGCGTTTCAACAGCCGCAGCAGGTGCCGCGGCGAGGGCATTTGCGCCAGGCTGTTGATTCAGCACGCCCCAGAAATAGCCAGAAACCCAGGCAAGCTGGGTCGGTGTGAGGTCGGTGGTGGCCGCCGTCAGGCGTGCCAGTTGCTCCGGGTTCAGCGGAAGCAAAGCGGAAGGTGGGACCTGAGTCGTCATGCGTCGTTATGTTCCAGTAAGCAAAGCTGTTTTTCACACCCTGTCAGCGCGATAAAAACAGAAGAGAAAGTAAGGTTAACGGCGGGGATAATAACAATTAAAGAAAGGTTGGAAATAACAAATAACCAAAAGGACTAACCTCTTTTAGTTATAGTTTTTAACAGTAAAACAGGTTGATTAAGTTGTTGATAATAAATATAAATTTAGCGATTAATTTTCAACGTCGAGGACATAATCACTTTTAGCGGTTTTAGTTAATGCTAAAAAAGGTCATCCAGGCTACCATGCGGCGGTTTTTTTTCAGCCAGAGAGTAAATTATGTCAACCACCCTATTTAAAGATTTCATGTTCGAAGCCGCCCACTATTTGCCTCATGTTCCTGCCGGGCATAAGTGCGGTCGTCTTCATGGCCACTCCTTTATGGTGCGCCTGGAAATCACTGGCGAGGTGGATCCGCATACCGGCTGGATTATGGATTTTGCCGAGCTGAAAGCTGCATTCAAGCCCACTTACGATCGTCTCGATCACTATTATCTCAATGAGATCCCCGGCCTTGAAAATCCGACCAGCGAAGTGCTGGCAAGATGGATTTGGGATCAGATTAAACCTGTTGTGCCGCTGTTAAGCGCCGTGACGATCAAAGAGACCTGCACGGCAGGCTGCGTGTATCGCGGGGAGTAGTTTCTTCTTCACTCCGCCGCATCTGTATAGGTAGCCCTTATAGGGACACCCAGCATCCCACAGCGTGGCCTGGTTATCATTGGGTTTACCCACGCTGGCGCGCTGAGGAATCCCTGGAAAAAACGCGTGCACGAGCGGTCCCCTCGCCCCACCGGGGAGAGGGTCAGGGTGAAGGGAAATATGCGGCTCTGAGGGGCATTCCGTTCACCTTATGTTCCTTGCTTTTCTATCGCTCCAGAACCCGTGAACGTGCCAGGGTGGTTCACCGCCACCACCCTGGCGACCCGGGCTCCCGGTCAGGAAAATCGCCGCTGGCGCGGTCCACTATTCGCCCCATCCCTGGGGCTCACCCCTTCAGGGCTAGCGCAAGCGCTATTCAAAATTGCTCCCGGCAATTTTGTCAGCGTATGCCTTCAGGCTTATCGGGGACGGGCGAAGGAAACGTCCGTGTAAAGCCGCCCTCGCCGCGCATCGCCCCGGCCTTACGGATACGCTTCGTCGATTTTCAGCCGGACCCAGTCATCGCGGTGATTGTTTTATTCTCATTGCGCAGTGTTATCGCTGTAAAACGTAATATTACTGGGGATTCCTCAGCGCTCACGCGGGGAACACTTGTCGATGTCTTCAAAGATGCGATCGAAATCCGATTTAACCCCGCTCGCGCGGGGAACACTATGTCTGGTCGAAGGATGGCACTGATTCATTCGGTTTATCCCCGCTCGCGCGGGGAACACTGGGTAAAACATTCGGCAAAGTTCATCAACGACGGTTTATCCCCGCTCGCGCGGGGAACACAGAATCGGGTTTACAGCCATCCCCCCCATAGCCGGTTTATCCCCGCTCGCGCGGGGAACACGGCCCTTTGAGCACCACGGCCAACCTGAACACCGGTTTATCCCCGCTCGCGCGGGGAACACCGCCATCAGCCACTCCTCACACGTCTATCAATCGGTTTATCCCCGCTCGCGCGGGGAACACACGAAGCCTGCCCCGCACCAAATACCTGTCAGCGGTTTATCCCCGCTCGCGCGGGGAACACAAGAAATGCGTTTTTAAGATAGGTGGTGCGGCCGGTTTATCCCCGCTCGCGCGGGGAACACGAATCTGGATAAGGGAAATCCTGATGATAAAACGGTTTATCCCCGCTCGCGCGGGGAACACAGTGCAAACGTGTATTTCAATCCATTTGTTCGCGGTTTATCCCCGCTCGCGCGGGGAACACTCTAATCACAACTTACTGAATTATAATAAGATTTATCACTCTTAAAAATCTACCGATTTTTTTAAGTAAATGTATAAAACTAACTTACTGATAGCGCTGTAAAAAAAGATATAAACGTCGTGCTAATTTCATTTCACCGACCCGGTGTTAAAAGCACATATCAAAAAAAAGCGCCTTGCTATAACACAAGACGCTTTTTTGAGAGGTGTTGATCCAGGCGCGAAATAATCAGGCGATATTCAGGTATTTGTGCGTCTGCATCGACAGGCGCCAGTTGCGTGCGATGCAGGTGTCGATGCACAGCCGCGTGGCATCGTCTTTTTGGCTAATAGGCTGAAGGGCAATCACCCGATGCTTATCGTCTTTCAGTTGCGTCAGTAATTCATCCAGCGCTTCAATATCTCGCATACGCCCGACAGGATGTTTAATTTCATCCGCACGTTCCAGCGCCTGCTGGAGAATGTCATACCCACCTCGCATATTCACTTTCGGCGATACGGTGACCCAGGTGGCATGTGAAGTACGCACTTCATGCGTACCGCTGGTCTCAATCTGGCAACTGAATCCGTGTTTTGCCAGTAAATGCGTGAGTGGAATCAGGTCATGAATGCAGGGTTCGCCGCCCGTTATCACCACATGGCGAGCCGTCCAGCCCTGGCGCTCAATAATGGCCAATAAGTCCTCGCTGGTCGCCGCGCCCCACTTATCGTTCTCTTTGGTTTTTGCCAGAATGCTATAGAGGGAGATTTCCCGATCTTCAAGCTTATCCCAGGTATGTTTGGTGTCGCACCAGGCGCACCCCACCGGGCATCCCTGTAAACGTATAAAAATGGCGGGGACGCCAGTAAAGTAACCCTCACCTTGCAGGGTCTGGAACATCTCATTAATCGGGTACTGCATCATCAACTCAGTCTCAGGAATAAACCGTAATTATTGCAGATTTCGTCTATCAGGGCGAGCTGCCGGGTTGGCAATTGTTGCGTAATTGTCTCCAGCATTAAGGTTAAATGATGATTTTAATTAGATAGCTAAGCATTGCTGATTTGTAATTGTTTATTTCAAATAAGGCAAGGAATTCGAATTTTAAAGCAAATAAAAACGGCAGCACTTAAAATATAACCTTAAAAATCATATAACTATAAATATTTATTTTTAAATTGAATTTACTAAAGTTAATTCTTGTCAAAACATTCACCGCCTAAAACACAACCTTAAAATAACCTTAAGAATTCCCTTTTTTACTGCTGCTCTTATTTAAGGATTGTTTAATTACCGCCAAATACAATCCGCCGAATGAACAACAGCGAGCAAGCAATAATGAATACTCTTTTGATTACAGGTGTGACCGGTTTTCTCGGCGGCGCGGTGTTTGAAAAAATACTTAATGATAATAGCCAAATCAATTATTTACTTTTAGTCAGAGCAGCAGATGCCCATGCTGGCGTTGAGCGCGTGAAAGAAAATATGCGCAAATTCAACATCAGCGAACAGCGTCTGGCGAGGCTGACGGCTGAACATATTCTTATCGGTGATTTAGGCACCCCGGAGCACTTTCTTGACGATCGCCGTCTTGATGATGTCACCCACGTCTTAAATTGCGCAGCCGTCGCTTCCTTTGGGAGCAATCCACTCATCTGGAAAGTGAACGTGGAAGGCACCCTGGCCTTCGCAGGGCGTATGGCAAAAGTGAGAGGCTTACAGCGTTTTCTGCATGTGGGCACTGCCATGTCATGTGCACCGCAAGCAGACTCACTAGTGTATGAAAGCCCTGACTTCAAAGATAACGCCGAACATCTGGTGGAATATACCCATTCAAAATCCACCATTGAACAGTTGATGCGTGAAACGTATCCACAGTTGCCGCTGGTCATTGCTCGTCCGTCGATTGTGGTGGGCCACACTCATTTTGGTTGTCAGCCCTCCAGCAGCATATTTTGGGTGTTCAGCATGGCGCTGATGCTGCAAAAATTCATGTGCTCACTGGATGACAGAGTTGACGTTGTACCGGTGGACTATTGCGCCGATGCACTGCTGATGATGCTGAACAGTGAGATTCCGTCCGGGGAAGTCATTCATATCTCTGCGGGCGAACAGCACAGCGTGAAGTTTGCTGATATCGATCTGGCTATGTCGACAGCGCTGGAAAGAGCACCTGTAAAAGATGTTTATGCCCAGGTGACTTACGAAACGCTGGTGAAAATGCGGCGTGAACTGAAAGATATTTTCGGGCCGTGTAATGAGCGCCTGATGCTTAAAGCCATGCGTTTGTACGGCGCCTTTGCCATGCTCAATGTCCGCTTCAGTAATGACAAGCTGATTGAGTTGGGTATGCCGCAACCTCCGCGTTTTACTGATTATATTGCACGCTGTGTGCAGACCACACGCGGCCTGACTATTCCGCAGCAAATGGCCGTCGATTTTAAATAATCATTAACGTTGAGATAAAAAAAATGCCAGTCCGAAGACTGGCATTTATATTTCAGAGAAAGAGAGGCTTATGCCTGACCTTTGATCTCTTTACGACCGTTGTACGGTGCTTGCTCACCCAGTGCTTCTTCGATACGAATCAGCTGGTTGTATTTAGCAACACGGTCAGAACGGCTCATAGAACCGGTTTTGATCTGGCCAGCAGCGGTACCCACAGCCAGGTCGGCAATGGTCGCGTCTTCAGTTTCGCCAGAACGGTGAGAGATGACAGCAGTATAGCCAGCGTCTTTCGCCATTTTGATCGCAGCCAGAGTTTCGGTCAGAGAACCGATCTGGTTGAATTTGATCAGGATGGAGTTAACGATGCCTTTTTCGATGCCTTCTTTCAGGATCTTGGTGTTGGTTACGAACAGGTCATCACCAACCAGCTGGATTTTGTCGCCCAGTACTTTGGTCTGGTATGCGAAACCGTCCCAGTCAGACTCGTCCAGACCATCTTCGATGGATACGATCGGGTACTGTTTGGTCAGGTCTTCCAGGAAGTGAGTGAATTCTTCGGAGGTGAATGCTTTGTTGCCTTCGCCAGCCAGAACGTATTTACCGTCTTTGTAGAATTCAGATGCTGCACAGTCCATCGCCAGAGTGATGTCTTTGCCCAGCTCGTAGCCCGCAGCTTTTACCGCTTCAGCGATAACAGCCAGCGCTTCGGCGTTGGAACCCAGGTTCGGCGCATAGCCACCTTCGTCACCAACAGCTGTGTTCATGCCTTTAGATTTCAGCACTTTCGCCAGGTTGTGGAACACTTCTGAACCCATACGTACCGCTTCTTTCAGGGATTTCGCGCCAACTGGCTGAATCATGAATTCCTGAATGTCTACGTTGTTGTCAGCGTGCTCACCACCGTTGATGATGTTCATCATCGGAACCGGCATGGAGTATTTGCCCGGGGTGCCGTTCAGTTCAGCGATGTGTGCATACAGCGGCAGGCCTTTAGAGGCAGCAGCAGCTTTAGCAGCAGCCAGGGAAACGGCCAGGATTGCGTTAGCACCGAAGTTAGATTTGTTTTCAGTACCGTCGAGGTCGATCATGATCTTATCAAGACCAGCCTGATCTTTGGCGTCTTTGCCAAGGATAGCCTGAGCAATCGGGCCGTTAACCGCGCCAACTGCTTTCAGTACGCCTTTACCCAGGAAGCGGGATTTGTCGCCATCGCGCAGTTCCAGCGCTTCGCGGGAACCTGTAGAAGCACCTGACGGAGCAGCAGCCAGACCTACGAAACCACCTTCCAGGTGAACTTCAGCTTCAACAGTCGGGTTACCACGGGAGTCGATGATTTCACGACCGATGACTTTAACGATTTTGGACATTAGAATTTCCTCAGTACAAGTTAAACTAAAACTCCAGACAAACAACGCGTACCGGTGGTACGCGTTGCCGTTCTAACTCTTACTTCGCCTGACGCTTCTGGAACTCACTGGCGGCTTTCACAAAGCCTGCAAACAGTGGGTGCCCATCACGTGGCGTAGAAGTAAATTCCGGGTGGAATTGACAAGCGACGAACCACGGATGGTTTGGCACTTCGATGATCTCGACCAACTGATCATCGCCGGAACGGCCTGCAACACGCAGACCCGCAGCTTCAATTTGTTTCAACAGCAGATTGTTCACTTCGTAGCGATGGCGATGACGTTCAACAATGGTAGGCGCGTCATACAACTGACGGACCAGGCTGTCGTCGCTAAGCTGGCACTGCTGCGCGCCGAGGCGCATGGTACCACCGAGATCGCTCTTCTCCGAACGTACTTCAATCTGGCCTTCTTCATCTCGCCATTCGGTAATGAGCGCCACAACCGGGTACTTACAGTCTGGCACAAATTCCGTTGAGTTGGCGTTCTCCATGCCCGCAACGTTGCGAGCATATTCGATGAGAGCAACCTGCATACCCAGGCAAATGCCCAGATAAGGAATATTATTTTCACGCGCATAGCGTGCGGTGGCGATTTTGCCTTCCACGCCGCGGTAGCCGAAGCCACCAGGGATCAGGATAGCATCCAGATCTTTCAGAATCTCGACACCACGTGTTTCAACATCTTGCGAATCGATAAGTTTGATGTTGACGGTAACACGATTTTTCAGCCCACCGTGTTTCAGCGCTTCGATAACTGACTTGTAAGCATCCGGCAGTTCAATGTACTTACCGACCATACCGATAGTGACTTCATTTACCGGGTTAGCCTGCTGGTAAATAACTTGTTCCCATTCGGCCAGGTTTGCTTCCGGGCAGTTCAAGCTGAATCGTTTACAAATATAATCGTCCAGCCCCTGTGATTTCAACAGGCCCGGAATTTTATAAATGGAATCGACATCTTTAAGGGAGATTACAGCCTTTTCAGGAACATTACAGAACAATGCAATCTTCGCGCGCTCGTTGGCCGGAACGGCGCGATCGGAGCGGCAAATCAGGATGTCAGGCTGAATACCGATAGACAGCAGCTCTTTAACGGAGTGCTGAGTCGGTTTGGTTTTCACTTCACCGGAAGCAGCCATGTACGGGACCAGCGTCAGGTGCATATAGAGCGTGCGCTCACGGCCCACTTCAACGGCCATCTGGCGGATCGCTTCAAGGAACGGCAGGGATTCAATGTCACCGACGGTGCCACCGATCTCAACCAGCACCACATCGTGGCCTTCACCGCCTTCGATGATGCGTTCTTTGATAGCGTTAGTAATATGAGGAATAACCTGAACGGTTGCGCCCAGGTAATCGCCACGGCGCTCTTTACGCAGAACTTCAGAGTAGATACGACCCGTCGTGAAGTTGTTGCGGCGCGTCATTTTGGTACGAATGAAGCGCTCGTAGTGACCCAGGTCCAGGTCGGTTTCAGCGCCGTCTTCAGTAACGAACACTTCCCCGTGTTGGATTGGGCTCATGGTACCCGGATCGACGTTGATGTACGGATCCAGTTTCATCATGGTCACATTGAGGCCACGGGCTTCAAGAATGGCTGCGAGGGAGGCTGCGGCAATGCCTTTACCCAGAGAGGATACGACCCCGCCGGTCACAAAAATATAGTTCGTTGTCATGCTGAACCTGAGAAGTTAGGGTGAAACGATGGAATAACCAGGACGGGAAAGTAGTATACCCGAACAGGGCGTGCCTCACAAACTTTCATTCTCACCCCTTATCCCTAACCTCACCTGTAATAAGGAGTGAGAAAATAGCCACTTTCGGCTAAATGTTTTTGACGCAAATCAAGCGCTTGTTATTTAAAAAATCACACAAATAGCACTTGATCGCAGAAACTCGTTAGAGATCAGTTTCCTGGCGTTTTACTTCCTGCCAGACTTCTTCCATGGTTTCGAGGTCGACGCCGGTCATTTCCAGCCCACGCGAGGTAACAATTCTTTCCACCTCGCGAAAACGCCGCTCAAATTTCAGGTTGGCTTTTTGCAGGGCAACCTCTGCTTTTACCCCCAAATGGCGAGAAAGATTGACGGTGGCGAACAATAAATCGCCCACTTCCTCTTCAAGCTTCGCTTCATCCACAACCGCCTGTTTCGCCTCATCCATCACTTCGTCAATTTCTTCGTAGACTTTATCCAGCACCGGACCAAGCGTCGTCCAGTCAAAACCCACCGTAGAACAGCGTTTCTGGATTTTATGAGCACGCATAAGGGCCGGGAGACTGTGCGGAATATCATCCAGCGCTGAATGCTGAGATTTTTCAGCGCGTTCCGCAGTTTTGATCTCTTCCCAGCGCGCCAGCACTTCGCTGCTGTTACCCGCATGGGCATTGCCGAAGATGTGCGGGTGACGGCGTTCCAGTTTGTCACTGATAGCGGCACAGACATCATCAAAGTTAAACAAGGTCTGCTCCTGAGCCATCTGTGCGTAGAACACGACCTGGAAGAGCAAATCACCCAGCTCACCGCGCAAATCGTCAAAGTCTTCCCGCGCAATCGCGTCCAGCACTTCGTAGGTCTCTTCGAGGGTATAAGGCGCGATGGTGGCGAACGTTTGTTCTTTGTCCCACGGGCAGCCATTTTCCGGGTCACGCAGGCGTTGCATGATGCCGAGCAGGCGGTCAATTTGGTTCATTGGAATGTCCTGAGAACGTAGGCCCGATAAGCAAAGCGCCATCGGGCATTGTGATATTGCCGGAGGGTGACTTACGCCTTATCCGGCCTACAAAAAATATCAGCCGCCATGCAGTCGACGAGCGTCGATTACATCCGGTACCTGGTTCAGTTTACTGAGTACGCGTCCCAGCACCTGCAGGTTGTAGATTTCGATGTTCATATCGATGGTGGCGAGCTGTTGTTTGGTATCACTGCGGCTGGCAACGCCCAGCACGTTGACCTTCTCGTTAGCGAGGATAGTGGTGATATCGCGAAGCAGGCCGCTGCGGTCATTCGCAGTGACACGCACCACCAGCGAATAGCCCGCAGAGTAGCTCTCTCCCCAGACGGCATCAACCAGGCGCTCCGGGGCATGTGCCCGCAGTTCGTGGAGCTGATCGCAGTCCGCCCGGTGAATAGAGATTCCCCTGCCCTGAGTGATAAAGCCCACAATTTCATCGCCCGGAATTGGCTGGCAGCAGCGCGCAATATGGTGCATCAGATTACCGACACCCTCCACCACCACGCGACCATTGTCTTTACTGCGTGTTTGCGGCGCATAGGTTTTCTGCTGCAGTTGTTTCAGCGCAGCGGCATCCTGCTCCGCAGCGCTCGGTTTATTGAACTGCGCCTGCAGGAAGTTGACCATCTGATTGAGGCGAATATCGCCTCCGCCAATCGCCGCCAGCAGCTCTTCCAGATCGTTAAAGTTGTAGCGCGGAAGCAGCTGTTTCTCCGCCTCTTTCAGGCTAATGCCGAGGTGTGCCAGTTCATCGTCCAGGATTTGACGGCCGGCAAGAATGTTTTTATCCCTGTCCTGTTTACGGAACCAGTTATGGATTTTAGAACGCCCACGGCTGGTGGTTACGTAGCCCAGGTTAGGGTTCAGCCAGTCGCGGCTCGGGTTTGGCTGCTTCTGGGTGATGATTTCAATCTGATCGCCCATCTGCAACTGGTAGGTAAAGGGAACAATACGCCCGCCGATTTTTGCCCCGATGCAACGATGCCCGACATCGCTATGAATGTGGTAAGCAAAGTCCAGCGGCGTGGAGCCTGCGGGCAAGTCCACCACATCCCCTTTCGGCGTAAAGACATACACCCTGTCATCAAAGACCTGGCTACGCACTTCATCCAGCATTTCGCCGGAGTCCGCCATCTCTTCCTGCCACGCAATCAGCTTACGCAGCCAGGCAATACGATCTTCATGGCTGGAGCGCGGGCCAGGTGTTGCGGTACCTTCTTTGTATTTCCAGTGCGCGGCAACACCCAGCTCAGCGTCTTCGTGCATCTGTTTGGTTCGGATCTGGATTTCTACGGTTTTGCCGCCCGGCCCCAGCACCACCGTATGGATAGACTGGTAGCCATTCGGTTTAGGGTTCGCCACATAATCATCGAACTCATCCGGCAAATGGCGGAAATGGGTATGCACGATGCCCAATGCCGCATAGCAGTCCTGCAGGCGTTCGGCCACGATACGCACGGCGCGGACGTCAAACAGCTCGTCAAAAGCGAGATGCTTCTTCTGCATTTTGCGCCAGATGCTGTAGATATGCTTCGGACGACCATAAACCTCCGCTTTAACGCCTTCGTTTTTGATTTCAGAGCGTAAATGGCCGACGAATTCGTCGATATAATGTTCGCGATCGATGCGGCGTTCATGCAGCAGTTTGGCGATGCGCTTGTATTCCGCCGGGTGCAGATAGCGGAAGCAGTAATCTTCCAGCTCCCATTTGAGCTGACCAATCCCGAGACGGTTCGCCAAGGGCGCATAGATATTGGTACATTCTTTAGCAGCCAGCACGCGCTCGTCTTCCGGCGCATCTTTGACTTCTCGCAGATGGGCAACACGTTCAGCGAGCTTGATGACCACACAACGGAAATCATCCACCATCGCCAGCAGCATGCGCCGGACGTTATCCACCTGTTCGGAGGAGACGGAGTCGTTATGGGTCGCTTTGAGCTGACGGATGGCGGCCATATCGCGCACCCCGTGAATAAGCTCGACGATGGAGTTGCCCACGCTTTCGCGCAGCACATCTTCGCTGACCACGTCAGCGTCTGCCAGCGGGAAGAGTAACGCCGCTCGCAACGTATCGAGATCCATACTGAGCATGGAGAGGATTTCCACCATCTCGACGCCGCGCCAGAGCAGTATTTCAGCGTCCGGGTGTCCTTGCGTTTGTCGCAGACAATATTCCCAGGTTTCGGTTAAGCGTTCACACGACGGCTGACTGGAGATACCCAGACTGGCGATCCATTTTTTTGGATCGAACTCACCCGCTTTATTCAAATGCGCACTTCTTACCGCAACCATTGTCCTCTCCTTTAAGGGACCGGGCCTGCCGAATTCAGCAAGCCGAAATTAATCACTTCTGCTCGAATAAAACCATCGATTCCAGATGCCCAGTGTGCGGGAACATATCCAACATCGCCAGCCGCTGAATCTGGTAACCTGCACTTAAGAGCGCCTCACTGTCACGGGCAAGGGTTGCCGGGTTACAGGAAACGTACACCACTTTTTTGGGTGCTAATTTTATCACGTACTGCATTACACCTGCTGCGCCGGCACGGGCGGGGTCCAGCAGAATTTTATCAAACCCCTGTCGCGCCCACGGTTGCTGAGTGACATCTTCGTCGAGATTCTCATGAAAAAATGTCACATTCTGCAACGCATTTTGCCGGGCATTTTCCCGGCCCTTGTCGACCAGTGCCGCAACCCCTTCAACGCCCACCACGCTCGCGGCCTGTTTTGCCAGAGGCAGCGTAAAGTTGCCCATTCCGCAGAACAGGTCCAGAACCCGATCGTCAGGCTGAACGTCAAGCCAGGCCAGCGCGGCGGCCACCATTTTCTGGTTAACCCCGTCATTCACCTGGATGAAATCTCGTGGACTGAACGTTAAGCGTAGCCCGTTCGAGCTATACCAGGGTGCTTCTCCAGTAACAGGTTCCAGTATGTCGCTTTCCGGGGCGAGATACAGCATCAGTCCCTCGGAATGCGAAAAGCGTTCCAGTTTTTGCCTGTCAGCAGCAACAAGCGGTGCCGTGTGACGCAAAATCATCATTGGACCGTTATCGGCCAGCACCAATTCGACATGGCCTAAATGACGCACACCCTGCAGCGTAGCGAGACATTCGTGCAGCGGCTTGAGTAATGCCTCAAGACGGGGCACCAATACAGGGCAGCGCACCACATTGACGATCTCTTTGCCGCTCGCCTTGCGAAAACCCATTTCCAGACGCTGAGATTTCGGCTGCCAACTGAGGCTTAAACGCGCGCGGCGGCGGTATCCCCATGCTGAACCAGAGATAATCTCATCTACGTCACGTTTCATCATTCTGGCCAGCGCCGCACTTTTGCTGCTCTGCTGTAGTGCAACGCTGGCATGCTGTTGCTGGCATCCTCCGCAAACAGCAAAATGGGGACAGGGCGGCGTGACGCGCTCAGGACTGTCATTGTGACGACGTTTGACCTCACCTCGTGCGAACTGACGCTTATCATCAACGAGGACAACGTCCGCCGTCTCCTGCGGTAATAATCCGGGCACAAACAGCGCTTTTCCATTATGCCGTGCAACCCCCTGACCAAAGGGGTCGAGGTCGTTTACTGTTACGGTTACTTTTTGACTAGTCGTCACACGTCGTTTTGCAGAGTAGAATTGCGCCATTGCCGAGAATTTTCTCAATTACAGATAATGGCCACATTCTCCCATAACGGAACCCCATGACCAACTACAGCCTGCGTGCGCGCATGATGATTCTGATCCTCGCCCCCACGGTCTTAATCGGCGTGCTGCTGAGTATCTTCTTCGTCGTCCATCGCTACAACGACTTACAGCGTCAACTGGAAGACGCGGGAGCCAGTATCATTGAGCCCCTTGCGGTCTCCAGTGAATACAGCATGACCCTCCAGGACCGGGAAGCCATTGGTCAGCTCATCAGCGTACTGCATCGCCGTCACTCTGAAATCGTCCGCGCCATTTCTATTTATGATGAACAAAACCACCTCTTTGTTACCTCCAATTTCCAGCTTGATCCCCGCGGATTACGTCTACCCGACGGCGCAGCCTTTCCCCGACGTCTGACCGTCACCCGTATCGGAGACCAGATGATCCTGCGTACGCCAATCGTCTCAGAGGGCTACTCCCCCGACGAGTCCGCGTTAACGGATGCCAAACCGGCAGGAAATATGTTGGGGTACGTCGCGCTGGAACTGGATCTTAAATCGGTTCGCTTACAGCAATACAAAGAGATTTTTATCTCCAGCCTGATGATTTTATTCTGTATCGGCATTGCGTTGATTTTTGGCTGGCGGCTGATGCGCGATGTCACCAGTCCGATTCGCAATATGGTTAACACGGTTGACCGCATTCGACGTGGTCAACTGGACAGTCGCGTTGAGGGCTTTATGCTCGGCGAACTCGATATGCTGAAAAACGGCATCAACTCGATGGCGATGTCGCTGGCGGCCTATCACGAAGAGATGCAACACAATATCGACCAGTCCACGTCGGATCTGCGTGAAACGCTGGAACAGATGGAGATTCAGAACGTCGAGCTGGATTTGGCGAAAAAACGTGCGCAGGAGGCCGCGCGCATCAAGTCCGAGTTTCTTGCCAATATGTCTCACGAGCTGCGTACGCCGCTTAATGGCGTCATTGGTTTCACCCGCCTGACGCTGAAATCTGAACTGAACCCAACCCAGCGTGACCATATGCTGACCATTGAGCGTTCGGCCAATAATCTGCTGGCGATCATTAATGATGTGCTGGACTTCTCCAAGCTCGAAGCGGGAAAACTGATCCTCGAAAGCATCCCGTTCCCGCTGCGCAGCACGCTGGATGAGGTGGTGACGCTGCTGGCGCACTCTGCGCATGATAAAGGCCTTGAACTGACGCTCAATACTCGCAACGACGTACCGGATAACGTGATTGGCGATCCGTTGCGCCTCCAGCAGGTCATTACTAACATTGTCGGTAATGCGATTAAATTCACCGAAAGCGGCAACATCGATATCCTGGTGGAAAAGCGCGCCATCAGTAATAACAAGGTGCAGATTGAGGTGCAGATTCGCGATACGGGTATCGGCATCCCTGAACGCGATCAGTCACGGCTCTTCCAGGCGTTTCGTCAGGCGGATGCCAGTATTTCTCGTCGTCACGGCGGAACGGGTCTGGGGTTAGTTATCACCCAACGCCTGGTCAATGAGATGGGCGGTGATATCTCATTCCATAGTCAGCCTAACCGCGGTTCAACCTTCTGGTTTAACATTAATCTCGATCTGAACCCCAATGCGATTACCGAAGGACCGGTCACGGGATGCCTGAAGGGTAAACGTCTGGCCTATATCGAACCGAATGCCGCTGCGGCACAAAGCACGCTGGACGTGTTAAGCACCACCCCCCTTGAGGTGATTTATAGCCCGTCGTTCTCCGCCCTGCCGCCCGATCACTACGATATTCTGTTGATGTCTATTCCGGTGACCTTGCGTGACCCCTTAAGCATGCAGCATGAGAGGCTGGCAAGAGCCAAGTCGATGACCGATTACCTGCTGCTGGCGCTACCGTGCCATGCGCAGATTAACGCTGAAGAGCTTAAACAGGATGGCGCAGCGGCCTGTCTGCAAAAACCGCTCACCGCGACACGTCTGCTGCCCGCGTTGACAGAATACTGTCGTTCGGCACGGCAATCCCCCTCCGTTGATGAAACCAAGCTTCCGATGACCGTAATGGCGGTGGATGACAACCCGGCCAACCTGAAACTTATCGGCGTACTGCTGGAAGATCAGGTCCAGCATGTGGAAGTGTGCAACAGTGGTGCGCAGGCGCTTGAGCGCGCAAAACAGATGCAGTTTGATTTGATTCTGATGGATATCCAGATGCCGGAGATGGACGGCATTCGGGCCTGCGAACTGATTCGTCAATTGCCGCATCAGCAGCAGACACCGGTGATTGCAGTGACTGCACATGCGATGGCCGGGCAGAAAGAGAAGCTGCTCAGCGCCGGGATGAACGATTATCTGGCAAAACCCATCGAAGAAGACAAGCTGCATAATCTGCTGTTGCGCTATAAGCCCGATCCGGTCATTACCACCGCGGCGTCTGACGCGGCGGCGAAGGCAGCCGAACCGATCGTGAATGAAGACGTAACGCTCGACTGGCAGCTCGCCCTGCGCCAGGCGGCAGGAAAAACCGATCTCGCCCGCGAACTGCTACAAATGCTGGTGGCATTTTTACCGGAAATTCGTAATCGGGTTGAGGAACAGCTGGTCGGTGAAGCCCCTGAGGGTTTGATGGAGTCCATTCATAAACTGCACGGCAGTTGTAGCTATAGCGGTGTTCCGCGCCTGCAAAAGCTGTGCAAACTGATAGAACATCATTTGCGTAGCGGCGTACCCGCCGAGGATCTGGAGCCAGAGTTTCTGGAACTGCTCGATGAGATGGATAACGTGACTCGCGAGACGCGAAAACTGATGGGGTAGCCGGTGATAGCCTCTCCCGCAAGGCAGAGGGATCCCTGGTACTATTAGGTTTTACAGCGATAACATTGCTCAATGAGAATAAGACGCTCACCGCGATGACAGGGTCCGGCTGAAAATCGACGAAGCGTATCCGTAAGGCCGGGGCGACGTGCAGGGATGCGCGGCGAGGGCGACTTTACACGGACGTTACCTTCGCCCGTCCCCGATAAGCCTGAAGGAATATGCTGAGTGGACCGCGCCAGCGGCGATTTTCCTGGCCGGGAGCCCGGGTCGCCAGGGCGGTGGCGGTGAACCGCCCTGGCACGTTCACGGGTTCTGGCGCGACAGAAAAGCAAGGAACATAAAGTGAACGGAATGCCCCTCAGAGCCGCATGTTTCCCCTCACCCTGGCCCTCTCCTCAAAGAGGAGAGGGAACTGTCCGTGCTCGTATTACTTTGTGGGGATCCCTCAGCCCTGCGGAGAAAGGCAAGGTGAGGGTACGTACAAGCGCTACTTGCCTTGTCCGATTTTTAATACCGCCGCGATGTTACGGGCCGCCATGCGGACATTCTCTCCCGCATTGGCCAATGCATCATCCAACGAACAGATTTTATAAATCACACTGAAAACAGCGTCGATGCCGTGGTCATGCACCACACCCACATCTGCCGTCAGGCTTCCGGCAATGCCAATAACCGGAACGTTATAGCGCTTAGCGACGCTTGCCACCCCAACCGGCACCTTGCCATTGATGGTCTGGCTATCGATGCGTCCTTCACCGGTAATCACCAGGTCGGCATCAGCGACATGGGCGTCCAGGGACAATGCCTCGGTGACAATCTCAATACCCCGACGCAGTTCAGCGCCACAGAAGGCGAAGAGACCCGCCCCCATACCGCCCGCCGCGCCGCCGCCGGCCAGATTCAATACCTCGACATCAAGGTCCCTGGCGATGAGCTTCGCATAATGACCCAGCGCTTGATCCAGGCGGGCAATCATTTTTGGCGTCGCCCCTTTCTGTGGGCCGAAGATGGCTGATGCCCCCTCTTTCCCGGTCAGCGGGTTAGTGACATCACAGGCCACTTCGATGCGGCAGTCAGCAAGACGCTTGTCCAGCTCGCGCACATCAATACTCGCCAGCGTTTCCAGTGCGGCCCCGCCCGGCCCAATCTGCTGGCCCTGTTTATCCAGCAATTTTGCGCCCAGCGCCTGCACCATCCCGGCACCGCCGTCATTGGTGGCACTGCCGCCAATGCCGATGATGATATGTTTTACGCCTGAATCCAGCGCGTGACGGATCAGCTCACCGGTTCCCCACGAGGTGGTGACCAGCGGGTCACGCTGCGCTGCGGGAACCAATTCAAGACCGCTGGCAGCAGCCATCTCGATAAAGGCACACTGTTCATCGCCAGACAGACCATAAAAACCCTCAACCGCCTCACCTAACGGGCCTTTCACTGCCACATTCACAATGCGCCCGCAGGTCGCGGCAACCATGGCCTCAACTGTCCCTTCGCCACCGTCCGCCACCGGCAATTTTACATATTCAGCCGTGGGAAAAATTTCGCGAAACCCGCTTTCAATCGCGGTCGCAACCTCTAAGGCACTCAAACTTTCTTTATAAGAGTCAGGTGCAATAACAATCTTCATAAGCCATCCTTACGCATATTCACTGCCGCAAGCATATACCCGGAAGCCTAAGGAAACTGCCAGCCTCCGCAGAGACTGGCGATCCTATTAACGCACCATGCAAGGACGTTTGTTGTCGAACGTCCAGCCCGGGATCAGGTACTGCATCCCCATGGCGTCGTCGCGCGCGCCCAGACCGTGTTTCTGATACAGCTCGTGCGCCTTCATCACCTGGTCCATGTCCAGCTCCACCCCCAGACCCGGCGTCGTCGGCACCTGCACCATCCCGCCTTTGATCTCAAACGGCTCTCTGGTCAGGCGCTGGTTGCCCTCCTGCCAGATCCAGTGCGTATCAATCGCGGTGATTTTACCCGGCGCCGCTGCCGCCACGTGGGTGAACATCGCCAGCGAGATGTCGAAGTGGTTGTTGGAGTGCGAGCCCCAGGTCAGGCCGAACTCGTGGCACATCTGCGCCACACGCACCGAGCCCTGCATGGTCCAGAAGTGCGGGTCCGCCAGCGGGATATCCACCGACTGCAGCGACAGCGTGTGCCCCATCTGACGCCAGTCGGTGGCAATCATGTTGGTGGCGGTCGGCAGGCCGGTGGCACGGCGGAACTCCGCCATCACTTCACGCCCGGAGAAGCCCTGCTCCGCGCCACACGGGTCTTCCGCGTAGGCCAGCGAGCCTTTCAGGTATTTGCCGATGCTGATGGCTTCGTTCAGGGACCAGGCGCCGTTCGGGTCGAGGGTGACGCGCGCGTCGGGGAAGCGCTTCGCCAGCGCCACGATGGACTCGGCCTCTTCTTCCCCGGCCAGCACCCCGCCTTTGAGTTTGAAGTCATTGAAGCCATATTTTTCATACGCCGCTTCCGCCAGACGCACCACAGCATCCGGGGTCATCGCCTCGTCATGACGCAGACGGTACCAGTCGCATTTTTCATCCGGCTGGCTCTGGTAGGGCAGCGGCGTCGCCTTACGGTTGCCGACGAAGAACAGGTAGCCGAGCATTTCCACTTCGCTGCGCTGCTGGCCGTCACCGAGCAGGGAGGCGACGTTGACGCCCAGGTGCTTACCCAGCAGGTCGAGCATGGCGGATTCAATGGCGGTGACCACGTGGATGGTGGTGCGCAGGTCAAAAGTCTGCAGGCCGCGGCCCGCGGCGTCGCGGTCAGCAAAGGCGCTGCGCACCTCGTTGAGGACGTTTTTATAGGCGCCGAGGGTTTTGCCGGTAATCAGCGGGGCCGCGTCTTCAATAGTCTGACGGATTTTTTCGCCGCCGGGGACTTCACCGACGCCGGTGTTGCCGGCGTTGTCGGTGATGATGACGATGTTACGGGTGAAGAACGGTGCGTGGGCACCGCTCAGGTTCATCAGCATGCTGTCATGCCCGGCAACCGGGATGACTTTGACTGAGGTAACAACAGGAGTCGAACTTTGCGTACTCATCGTGAATCCTTTTGTCTGTTACTGACGTCCAAAGACCGGGCGTTTACGATCGAATGTCCAGCCAGGGATGAGGTACTGCATCGGACCGGCATCATTACGCGCACCGCCTGGCAGGCGTTTATAGGCAGCGTGGGCTTTCTCAATTTGCGCCCAGTCAATCTCCACGCCCAGACCTGGCGCATCCGGCACCGCAATCTGCCCGCCTTTAATTTCCAGCGGCTGCTTCGTCAGGCGCGCATCGCCTTCCTGCCAGATCCAGTGGGTATCAATCGCGGTCGGATTTCCCGGTGCCGCAGCGCCCACATGGGTGAACATCGCCAGCGAGATATCAAAGTGGTTATTGGAATGGCAGCCCCAGGTCAGCCCCCAGTCGTCACACAGCTGCGCCACGCGCACGGCACCGGAAAGCGTCCAGAAGTGCGGGTCCGCCAGCGGAATATCGACCGCATTAAGCATCACCGAGTGCCCCATTTCACGCCAGTTGGTGGCAATCATATTGGTTGCCACCGGCAGACCGGTGGCACGGCGGAACTCCGCCATCACTTCACGGCCAGAGAAGCCCTGTTCTGCACCACAAGGATCTTCCGCGTAGGTCAGTACATCCTGCAGCCCTTTGCACAGTTCGATGGCCTCATCGAGCAGCCAGGCGCCGTTCGGGTCTACGGTAATACGTGCATCCGGGAAGCGCTTTTTCAGTTCACGTGCGGTTTCGATCTCTTTCTCGCCCGGCAGAACCCCGCCTTTGAGTTTGAAGTCTTTGAAACCGTAGCGGTCCTGAGAGGCCTCTGCCAAACGCACCACCGCGTCGCTGTTCATCGCTTCCTGATGGCGCAGGTGATACCACTCATGGCTGCCGTCGGTTTTGTCGAGATACGGCAGGTCGGTTTTGGTACGGTCGCCGATATAGAAGAGGTAACCCAGCACGGTCACCGCATCACGCTGCTTGCCCGGACCGAGCAGTTCACACACCGGGACGTTCAGCGCTTTGCCGAGCAGGTCCAGCAGAGCGGCTTCAAGCGCCGCCACTGCGTTGACGCGCAGTTCAAAGGTCCAGGCGCCTTTGCCGAAGTTATCAAAATCGTGTGCCTGATTACCTTTATGCACACGCTGAACCACTTTGTTGAGGCGGGCCACTTCCTGGCCGAGCACCATGGGGATCGCATCCACCAGGGTCTGATAAATCACTTCACCACCCGGGGCCTCACCAACGCCGGTATTACCGGCGTTGTCCGTGAGAACGACGATGTTACGCGTGAAATAAGCGTTATGTGCACCGCCAATGTTCATCAACATGCTGTCATGACCGGCGACCGGAATGACCTTCATATCTGTAACGACGGGGCTTGCTTGCGTACTCATAGTTATTGTCCTGTTACGGGTTTCAGTTCGATACGTTTGATATTGCCAACCAGCACCAGATAAGCCAGTACGGCAACCAGCGCGTGAATACCGACGTAGATCAGCGCGCCGTTAAACGAGCCCGTCGTCCCCACGATGTAGCCGATAGCAATCGGGGTCACGATGCCGGAAATGTTACCGAACATATTGAACAGACCGCCGCTCAGACCGCTGATTTCTTTTGGTGCTGTGTCTGCCATCACTGCCCAACCCAGCGCACCGATACCTTTACCGAAGAAGGCCATAGACATGAAGCCGATAATCATCCATTCCACGTCGGTGTAGTTACAGAACACCATCACCATGGAGAGCAGCATGCCCAGTACGATAGGTGTTTTACGGGCAATATTCAGAGAGCCGGTACGACGCATTAACCAGTCGGAGATAACCCCCCCGAGAACGCCGCCCGCAAAGCCACAAATGGCCGGAACAGAGGCGATAAAGCCCGCTTTCAAAATGGACATACCGCGAGCCTGGACCAGATAAACCGGGAACCAGGTGATAAAGAAGTAGGTCAGCGCGTTAATACAGTATTGACCGAGATAGATCCCCATCATCATGCGGGAACCGAGCAACTGCTTGATTTGACCCCATTTCACGCTGAACGGCACTTTAACGGCGTCTTTCTTCTGATCCATGTTGATCAGCGCGCCACCTTCAGCGATGTACTCCAGCTCTTTCTTGTTCGCTTTCGGGTGCTCGTTTGGCTCGTAAATCACTTTCAGCCAGATAAAGCTGATAACGATGCCCAAACCGCCCATGAAGAAGAACACGTGTGACCAGCCCACTTCATGGGTTAACCATCCCATGATCGGTGCGAAGATGACCGTGGCAAAATATTGTGCGGAGTTAAAAATCGAGACCGCCGTGCCCCTCTCCTGCGCCGGGAACCAGGCCGCCACTATTCGACTGTTACCCGGGAAGGACGGAGCCTCAGCCAGCCCTACCAGGAAGCGCAGGGTGAAGAGCGCGACGATGATGCCAAAGCCGCTGAAAATATCGACGAAGCCCTGCAGTAAGGTAAACAGGGACCAAATGAAAATGGACCAGAAATAAACACGTTTAGAACCGAAGCGGTCAAGCAACCAGCCGCCCGGAATCTGGCCGATGACATAGGCCCAGGAAAATGCGGAGAAAACATAACCCATACCGATCGGGTCAAGGCCGATGTCTTTGGCCATTTGTGAACCCGCAATCGACAGCGTCGCGCGGTCACCGTAGTTGAAGGATGTGACGATAAACAGCATCACCACTATCCAGTAGCGGGCATTTGTGCGCTTTTCGGCGCTGCTCGCTGCTTGGCTTAATGAACTCATGGTTGTACTCCCGAAGCATAAATGTTCATGTACATTCATCCTGAACAGCGCAACCGGTAGGGGTAGTCAGGAAGATGTATTTGTGTTTTTCGCAGCTTGTCTTGCCGGGTCGCTATTCCCTGCGTACTGCGTTTTATGGACTGGCGAGAAAAGTATAAAAAGGGGTGGGTAATCTCTCACCGTGCAACCACACAACATTCCAGAGCCTGGTCAGTTGGGTTTAATGCATCAGCACAACGGGATGGGGAGTAACTCACGGAAATGAAAAGTTGGGGCGCTAACATTTGGTTAAAAGACGGGCAGTTTTAATTAATGTGAAACGCATCGCTTGACGCAATGCAAGTGCACTTTTTTCGAGGGTGGAAGTGGAGATTTTACGGGCATATGCCAGAAGCTTACTCGTTTCAGTAACAGGATTGCGCCTTTCGTCGTTATTTATTCGCTAACGCGCTAAAAAAAGCAGTTAGCCCTCCGCGCAGAGGGAGGGCTAAACCTTATTTCAGCAACGTTGACCACTGCTCAACCCAAGGATTGGAGCGGGTTTCGGGTTCAGGATCTTCACTGGCGTCAATCAGGAGTACGTCGCCAACACGCTGTGCGTTTTGCTCTTGTAGCAAGGCATCGAACTGTTTGCCACCGCCGCAGAAATGGGAGTATGTGCTATCGCCCAAAGCAATGACTCCGTAATGCAGTTCGGGTTGGTAACCCAGACTGTCACGAATAAAATGAAACAGCGGCGCAATGCTCTCCGGCAGATCACCCTGCCCGGTTGTTGAGGTAACGATCAGCGCGTATTTATCCTGATAAATCGCCCAGTCAGCCGCTTGTGGATCTTCATACACCGTGGCCTTGTGGCCCTGTTCATTCAGAATGGCTTGCGCTTCCTCTGCTACCAGCAGCGCGTTGCCGTACATCGTGCCCACAAATATTCCGATTTCAGCCATGCCATGCACTCCTTGGGTTAATCACTGTGTCCGTCATCCTGACCGTTGAGCGAATCAAACTCAACCCTTTCATTCTCGGGGAGAACGCCACGCCAGCCGAAGTGCGACAGCGCCTGCATCCACACGTCATCCAGCCCGGCGCGCAGCGTCAGCGGCTCTCCGGTAAAAGGATGAGTCAGCGAGAGCTGACTTGCATGGAGCATCAGGCGATGGCAACCGAAATGGGCAGATGCACTACGATTCTGGCGCAGGTCACCGTGTTTGCTGTCACCAATGATAGGGTGACGAAGATGGGCAAGGTGGCGCCGCAACTGGTGTTTACGCCCGGTTTGCGGATTCAGCTCAACCAGCCCATAACGGGTAGTGGGAAATTTACTGGTCGCCACCGGCATTTCAGCCGTGGCCAGGCCACGATAATGGGTGACGGCGGGCTGTGGGCCCTTATCTTCACGGGAAAATTTATCCGCGATTTTATCTAACTCTTCCACCAGGGGGTAATCGAGTACCGCCTCTTCCATCAACCAGCCGCGCACAATGGCATGGTAGCGTTTCTGCATCTGGTGTTGTTCAAACTGCTGTGACAACAACCGCCCCGCCTCGCTGGACAAGCCCATCAGCAGTACGCCCGAGGTGGGTCGGTCGAGGCGATGGGCGGTGAAAACGTGCTGACCAATTTGATCACGTACCGTTTGCATCACCACCACTTTCTCGTCTCTGTCGAGCCAGCTGCGGTGCACCAGCCAGCCGGAGGGTTTATTGACCGCAACCAGCCATTCGTCCTGGTAGATTATCTCCAGCATTATTCGTCTTCATCCGTGAAAAGCGCGTCAAGTGCGGCAAGCTGAGCAAGAAGCGGGTCTCTGGCAGGATGCGTGGAATCAAGGGCGATTTCATAATAAGGGGCAACGGCGAATGACGCAGGCAGAGGATGATTGCCATCCAGCAACGCATGCATACGCGGAATCAATACCCATTGCAGCCATTCGAAAGGCTCAAGCGTATCCATGCAAAAAGGCTGCGTGCTCTCAAATACGCTGGCATCCGGCGCAACAGCCTGCCACTGCCCCTGTTCACGCAGTAGCGTTTCGATGAGGTGTAATTGTTGGCGCACGCGCACATGTAATGTCATGGGAACCTCGGAAGAAAATCAGATTGGCGCGCAGAATAGCATTTGTGCCGGGGAAATAAAAAAAGGGAGCACTGTAGAAACAGTGCTCCCGGTTCGTTTCGCAGCAGTCCAGCTACTTTTGGTGCTCCCTGCTCATCCTTGACAACTTTTCCTGTGGTCTCCTGACCTGTTCATCCTTAAACCGTGCATCCTGCCCACATCACCCCGATGTGGAATAGCGTCATCCGTAAAGCGTGTCCTTGATCTTCATGATCCACCGAACATCCTGACCGGCTCTCGTTCTCCTTCCTGGAGGTGTCCCTTAATGCACTCCTGCAATTTCCTTTCGCTTCGTCCTGAAGCCTTTCCTTGTAGCACCGTCCTCGGTGTATCCCTGCTTCGAAACAACATCATCCTGATGTTCATTTCAGTGTGCGACTCCTTGTCGACGGGGAATAGAATCCCTTATTCCGCCCCGTCTTACAAGTGTGCTTAAGGCAAATATTTGCGTGGTTTACTATAAATAAACTAAGGTTATTATTTTTAATTAACTGATTTTGTTGATTTTAACATGTATGCAGGTGGCATGTACTGTAGGACGCCAGGCAGATCTCTCACAAGACGTGTAAGAGATCTCTCACAAGAATAGTAGTATCCGGGATTACAGAACTGGCTCAAGGCGGTTAAGGAAGTCCGCAAGAGTGGGGGCAAGAATCGTGCGCTGTTGACGGCCCAGCGTCTCTTTCACCACTTCGCCACTCAGATTACAAAGCGAAATGACCTCGGTATCGCTCTCCAGCGTCGCGATAAACAAGGTGGGTGACAGCTTGAGTCTTTTTTGCGTGACAAGATGACCGATGAGGTTCTCCTGTACGCGTTGAAAATCGTCCGGGCTCCAGGTTTGCAATAGCGTGAACGTTTCAGACTGAAACCGTGCGCGCATATCCCCGGCGAACTGTGTGGTGTAGAAAGCATGAAACGCTGGTTGTACCACAATATCTAACGCACGTTCAATCGCGTTTACATTCTGTGTGGGTATAAAGGGCTGAGGCTGCCAGGTTACCATAGTTTGTGTTGAAGAGATGATGCACGGGGAAGGTACGCCATAAAGCTCTTCACTTTGCGGCCAGGTATGATAAGTGGTTTGCCAGGCGTCGCAGTAGCGTGCGGTAAAGGCTTCCAGGGCAACGGCAGTCTCTCTTTCCACGGGTTTCTCTCTTTCTCTAAGACAGGGTACACTTTGCGCCTAGTGTAACCGTAAAAATGGCAATCAAACATGTCTTCCTATGATAACCACCAGGCGCTGGCTGGCCTGACGCTGGGCAAAGCTACCGACTACCGCGACCAATACGATGCCAGCTTGTTGCAGGGCGTACCCCGCAGTCTGAACCGCGAACCTCTCGGACTTTATCCCGACACTCTGCCCTTTACCGGCGCGGATATCTGGACGCTGTATGAACTTTCCTGGCTCAACGCCAGGGGTTTGCCTCAGGTTGCCATCGGTCACGTCTCGCTGGATTCCACCAGCGTGAATCTGGTGGAATCCAAGAGCTTCAAGCTCTATCTCAACAGTTTTAACCAGACGCGTTTCGCCTGCTGGGACGACGTACAGAACACGCTCACGCGCGATCTCAGTGCCTGTGCCCAGGGCAATGTCACGGTGGCCCTTTATCGCCTGGATGAAATTGAAGGTCAGCCGATTGCCTCTTTCCACGGGAGTTGTATTGATGACCAGGACATTACCATCGACAACTACACGTTTGACGCAGACCTGTTGGCCGGCGCCGCCAGCGGCAAGGTAGTGGAAGAGACGCTGGTCAGCCACCTGCTGAAATCCAACTGTTTGATCACCCACCAGCCCGACTGGGGCTCCGTGCAGATTCAATACCGTGGACCCAAAATAGACCGCGAGCAGTTGCTGCGTTATCTGGTGTCATTCCGCCATCACAATGAATTTCACGAGCAGTGCGTTGAGCGCATCTTTACCGACATCCAACGCTTCTGCGCGCCAGAAAGCCTGAGCGTTTATGCCCGCTACACCCGACGCGGCGGACTGGACATCAACCCCTGGCGCACCAATACGCACTTTGATCCGGCCACCGGGCGTCTGGTTCGCCAGTAAGCGCACACTTTTTTACGCTCTGCGAGAGAGATTCCACGCAGCAGGTTGTTAAACGTCATAAGCGGAGGCTATTGTAATCAGCAGGGAAGATACAATTTTCATCCCGTAAGGAGTTCACTTGATTACACATATTAGCCCGCTTGGCTCAATGGACATGTTGTCGCAGCTGGAAGTCGATATGCTTAAACGCACGGCCAGCAGCGACCTGTATCAACTGTTTCGCAATTGCTCGCTCGCCGTGCTTAACTCCGGTAGCCTGACAGACAACAGCAAAGAGCTGCTGTCGCGCTACGAAAGTTTTGATATCAACGTATTGCGCCGTGAACGCGGCGTGAAACTGGAATTGATCAACCCCCCTGAAGATGCCTTCGTGGACGGACGTATTATTCGTTCACTGCAGGCTAACCTCTTCGCTGTCCTGCGCGATATTTTGTTCGTTAACGGGCAAATACATAACGCAGGGCGTTTCCAGCATTTAAACCTGGAAAGCTCTACCCACATCACTAACCTGGTGTTCTCTATTTTGCGTAACGCCCGTGCCCTGCACGTGGGTGAAGCGCCAAATATGGTGGTGTGCTGGGGCGGCCACTCCATTAATGAGACCGAGTACCTCTATGCCCGTCGCGTCGGTACGCAGCTCGGTCTGCGTGAGCTGAACATTTGCACCGGCTGTGGGCCGGGCGCGATGGAAGCCCCGATGAAAGGTGCTGCGGTAGGCCACGCGCAACAGCGTTATAAAGACGGTCGCTTTATCGGCATGACGGAACCTTCCATCATTGCAGCTGAGCCACCGAACCCGCTGGTGAATGAACTTATCATCATGCCAGACATCGAAAAACGTCTGGAAGCCTTTGTGCGCATTGCTCACGGTATCATCATCTTCCCGGGCGGCGTCGGTACCGCAGAAGAGCTGCTTTATCTGCTGGGTATTCTGATGAACCCGGCGAACAAAGATCAGGTACTACCGCTGATCCTCACCGGCCCGAAAGAGAGCGCCGATTACTTCCGCGTGCTGGATGAGTTTATCGTCAATACGCTGGGTGAAAACGCGCGTAAGCACTATCGCATCGTGATCAACGATCCGGCTGAAGTGGCGCGTTTAATGAAAAAAGCGATGCCGCTGGTGAAAGAGAATCGCCGTGACACGGGCGACGCCTATAGCTTCAACTGGTCTATTCGTATAGCACCCGACCTGCAGGTGCCCTTCGAACCCACCCATGAAAATATGGCCAATCTTAAGCTTTACCCCGATCAACCGGTGGAAGTCCTGGCGGCCGATCTGCGCCGCGCCTTCTCGGGTATCGTGACCGGTAACGTAAAAGAAGTGGGGATTCAGGCTATTGAAGAATTTGGTCCGTTTAAAATCCATGGCGACCGCGAGATGATGCGTCGAATGGATGACCTGCTGCAGGGCTTTGTCGCCCAGCATCGTATGAAACTGCCAGGTTCTGCCTATATTCCTTGCTACGAAATCATCACCTGATCTTCCGTCAAATCATTAGGGCAACTTATGTTGCCCTTTTCTTAGCCCTCGCGAGCAAACGATTGCGTAGCAATTAACCAGCGAATTTTCATTCAGTAAACGGGCATTGGTTTAGATAAAACGCTAAACCCCACCTTGTTTACAGCTATTTTATCGTGTTTTACCCCTCTTTCTTTGAAAGCGAATCTCGCCAATGGTAGCCTTCGCGCCCATAAATTTTACCCATTTCTACGATTGCAGATATTTGACCTGATATTAACCACATAAAAAGTGGATTATTGCATTTGAGATCGCGATCACTGTTCTATTCATAACATATATGTATCTTTCCGCCCGCCAATAGTTACGGAAAGAAATTATAAAAAAACCGTAAATAACCGAATTTCATATTACCGCCGTGGTTTTTGGCCTTCGATTTGACCAAATAGCGGCACAATACAGCTCTGGAGATTTTTTGATGGAAACAACACAAACCGGCACCTTGGTTTCGGGTGGCACGCGCAGCGCATGGCGTAAAACGGACACCATGTGGATGCTGGGCCTGTACGGCACGGCTATCGGCGCAGGCGTGCTCTTTTTACCAATCAACGCCGGTGTGGGTGGGATGATCCCACTGATTATTATGGCGCTTATTGCTTTTCCAATGACCTTCTTTGCACACCGTGGTCTGACGCGTTTTGTGCTGTCGGGTAAAAATCCAGGTGAAGACATCACAGAGGTGGTTGAAGAGCACTTTGGTACCGGTGCAGGTAAACTGATCACCCTGCTCTACTTCTTTGCCATCTACCCGATTCTGTTGGTCTATAGCGTGGCTATCACCAATACCGTTGAAAGCTTTATGAGCCATCAACTAGGAATGACGCCACCGCCACGCGCTATCCTCTCGCTGATTCTGATCGTCGGCATGATGACCATCGTGCGCTTCGGCGAGCAGATGATTGTGAAAGCGATGAGCATTCTGGTATTCCCGTTTGTGGCTGCCCTGATGCTGCTGGCCGTCTACCTGATCCCGCAGTGGAGCACCACCGCACTGGACACCCTCTCCTTGAGCAGCGCAGCCCCCACCGGCAACGGTCTGTGGATGACGCTGTGGCTGGCGATCCCGGTTATGGTCTTCTCTTTTAACCACTCACCGATTATCTCCTCTTTCGCCGTGGCAAAACGCGAAGAGTACGGTGATGAAGCTGAACGCAAATGTTCCCGCATCCTGAGCTTCGCTCACATCATGATGGTGCTGACGGTCATGTTCTTTGTTTTCAGCTGCGTACTGAGCCTGTCCCCGGCAGACCTCGCCGCTGCTAAAGCACAGAACATCTCGATTCTGTCTTACCTGGCGAACCACTTTAACGCGCCGATCATTGCCTGGATGGCACCGATTATTGCAATTATCGCGATCACCAAATCCTTCCTTGGCCACTACCTGGGCGCACGTGAAGGCTTTAACGGCATGGTGATTAAATCGCTGCGTGGTAAAGGCAAGTCGATTGAAATCAACAAACTGAACAAGATCACCGCGCTCTTTATGCTGGTGACCACCTGGGCGGTTGCTACCCTGAACCCAAGCATCCTCGGGATGATTGAAAACCTGGGCGGCCCGATCATCGCGGTTATTCTGTTCCTGATGCCGATGTATGCCATTAACAAAGTCCCGGCCATGCGTAAGTACAGCGGCCACATCAGCAACGTCTTTGTTGTTGTTATGGGTCTGGTTGCCATCTCCGCGATCTTCTTCTCTCTGTTCAGCTAAACCTTTTGCGCCGTCTTTCAGGGCGGCGCCTCTCCCCCTCTTTTCTTTCTTCATGGATACTGCATCATGATCAGCGTATTCGATATTTTCAAAATCGGTATTGGCCCTTCCAGCTCCCACACCGTGGGACCGATGAAAGCCGGTAAGCAGTTCACGGACGACCTGATCGCACGCGACATGCTGCGCAACGTCACGCGCGTAGTGGTAGATGTTTACGGCTCACTGTCCCTGACCGGCAAAGGCCATCATACCGATATCGCCATTATTATGGGGCTGGCGGGCAACCTGCCCGACACCGTCGACATCGACGCCATTCCCTCATTTATTCAGGACGTGAACACCCATAGCCGCCTGATGCTGGCAAACGGCGCTCATGAGGTTGAATTCCCCGTCGACCAGTGCATGAACTTTCACGCCGATAACCTCTCGCTGCATGAAAACGGTATGCGCATTACGGCCCTGGCGGGCGAAAAAGTGCTTCACAGCCAGACTTACTACTCCATTGGCGGTGGATTTATCGTCGATGAAGACCATTTTGGTCAGGAAAACAGCGCACCGGTTGCCGTACCCTGGCCCTATAAAAATGCGGCTGACCTTCAACAGCATTGCCGCGACAGCGGCCTGTCGCTCTCCGGCCTGATGATGCAAAACGAGCTGGCCCTGCACAGCAAAGAGGCGCTGGAAAAGCACTTTGCTCAGGTCTGGGAGGTGATGCGCGGGGGCATTGAGCGCGGTATTACTACCGAAGGCGTATTGCCGGGGAAATTGCGCGTGCCGCGTCGTGCCGCCGCACTGCGTCGCCTGCTGGTCAGCAGCGATAAAACCACCAGCGATCCGATGGCGGTTGTTGACTGGATTAATATGTTCGCTCTGGCGGTCAACGAAGAGAATGCGGCTGGCGGACGCGTCGTCACTGCACCAACGAACGGCGCCTGCGGGATCGTGCCTGCGGTACTGGCCTATTACGACAAATTTATTCGCGAAGTGAATGCTAACTCACTGGCGCGCTATCTCCTGACCGCCAGCGCCATTGGCTCACTGTATAAGATGAACGCCTCCATTTCCGGTGCTGAAGTTGGATGCCAGGGGGAAGTGGGCGTAGCGTGCTCGATGGCAGCGGCAGGTCTGGCGGAGCTGTTGGGCGGCAGCCCGGCCCAGGTGTGCATCGCCGCTGAAATTGGTATGGAACATAACCTCGGGTTAACCTGCGATCCGGTGGCGGGACAGGTACAGGTGCCGTGCATCGAACGTAACGCCATTGCCTCGGTAAAGGCGGTAAACGCTGCCCGCATGGCGCTGCGTCGCACCAGCGAGCCCCGCGTGTGTCTCGACAAAGTGATCGAAACCATGTACGAAACCGGCAAAGACATGAACGCCAAATACCGCGAAACCTCGCGCGGTGGGCTGGCGATGAAAATCGTCACCTGCGATTAATGCCCGGACGCCCCGTTTTGCGGGGCGTCTTCCTAATCCCTGCCTCACCGATAGTCTCCCGCCACGGTCAATGTTACCCTTAGCGCGTTTAACTCCAGGAGGGAACTGTGGCCATTCATCTGCTTATTGTCGACGCGCTTAACCTTATTCGCCGCATTCATGCGGTTCAGGGGTCCCCCTGCGTCACGACCTGCCAGCACGCACTCGAACTGCTGATACGCCATAGCGACCCCACACACGCGGTTGCCGTGTTTGATGATGAGGCGCGCAAGACCGGCTGGCGTCACCAAATCCTGCCCGATTACAAAGCGGGGCGTCCCCCCATGCCTGATACCCTGCACGATGAAATGCCCGCCCTGCGCGCCGCCTTTGCCGAGCGCGGCGTTCAGAGCTGGGTGTCACCCGGTAACGAAGCGGACGATCTGGCGGCAACCCTGGCCTTTAAGGTGGCGAAAGCGGGTCACCAGGCAACGATTGTCTCCACCGACAAAGGCTACTGCCAACTGCTCGACCCCGGCATTCGTATCCGCGACTATTTTCAAAAACGCTGGCTGGATGCTCCCTTTATTGAGAACGAGTTTGGCGTATTGCCGCAGCAGCTTGCCGATTACTGGGGGCTGGCAGGTATCAGCAGTTCTAAGGTGCCGGGCGTGGCGGGGATTGGTCCCAAAAGCGCGACTCAGCTACTGGTGCAGTTTCAGTCGCTGGAAGGCGTGTATGCGCATCTGGATGAGGTGCAGGAAAAGTGGCGTAAAAAGCTGGAGACGCATAAAGAGATGGCATTTATGTGCCGGGACATCGCCCGCCTGCAAACCGATATTCAGATTGACGGCAACTTACAGCAGTTGCGCTTAGAAAAGCGTTAGGCGAGAAATAACCGGGCCAGTGCACAGCCCGGTCGGCAACGTCAGACTCTAGCGTTCATCGCGACGACCGCCAACGGCAGCCCACCAGCGACGCACATGCACCGTCACTTCTTCACGATCGTGATACAGCTGGCGTGCCTGAATCTCCGCATTGATCCCTTGCTCATTCAACTTCTCCTGAATGTAGGCCAGGTTTTGCTGCACCTCTTCGTAGCGCTTTTTCATCGGCAGCTTGAGGTTGAAAATAGTCTCACGGCACCAGCCATTCACCAGCCACTGCGCCATTAGCGCGGCGACTTTGGCAGGTTTTTCCACCATGTCGCACACCATCCAGGTGATGTTATTACGCGTCGGACGGTAGCGGAAACCATCTTCCGGCAGCCAGGTTACCTGTCCGGTATCCATCAGGCTCTGTGCCATGGGGCCGTTATCCACGGAGACAACCCACATATTGCGTTTCACCAGTTGGTAAGTCCAACCGCCCGGGCAGGCACCGAGATCCACCGCGTGCATGCCATTCGCCAAACGCTCATCCCATTCATCGGCAGGGATAAAGACATGAAAGGCCTCTTCCAGCTTAAGGGTGGAACGGCTTGGCGCATCGGAAGGAAATCTGAGACGCGGGATCCCCATATAAAACGGTGAGTTGTTATACGAATAGGAATACCCGGTATAGCAACAGCCTGGCGCGATAAAGAAAACGTGCACGACCGGGCGTTTTGCTGAGTCGCTGCGTGCCAGCACACCTGCCTCACGTAAGGCACCGCGCAGCGGCACGGTGAACTTACGGCAGAACTTCATCAGCTCTTTGCTTTCGTTGGTATCGGCGACTTCAACGCGCAGATCGCCCGCTTTTTCTACCACGCCCTGCAACATACCCACGATAGGCGTGATGCGATCTTCCGGCGGCAAATGCTGCAGCAGCTCGCCAACCACAAACATCTGGCGGGCAAAAATCAGCGAACTGAACGGCAGCTCGCGCGCCAGCTTATCCGCATCATCAGGCTGATAGCATTCGAAGATGACATACCCGGAGTGTTCTTTCACACGCGCAAAGCCAAAGACTTCGCGACGCCCGGCTTTATCGGTAATTTCTGCGGCGCACTCTTTCTCAAAACCAGGGCGACACAACAAGACAACTTTATTCATGAACAACGCCCTTACGTTTCAGACGAATAGCACCAATAAACATCAATACCCAACCGGCCAGGAAACAGACACCGCCGACGGGGGTAACAAACGCCCAAAGGCGTAAATGCGAAAGCGCCAGGCAATATAGGCTGCCGCTAAACAGCACCGTACCTAACGCGAGAAAAACACTGCTCCAGTAAAACCAGATACTGATGCGACGTTGCATCGCCACCGCCAGCCCGAAGATGGCGAGGGTGTGGAATGCCTGGTAATCAAGGCCGGTTTGAATCCAGCCCATTTCAACAGCACCCATTGATTTACTTAAAACGTGCGCGCCAAATGCTCCGAGCGCGACATAAACAAAGCCACTCACTGCGGCAAAAATCAGCATGAAACGGCTGGTCATGTTTCTACCTTAAGAAAGAGCGCATACCGCGCTGCTATTATTGTTCGTAACGGAAACGGAATTTTTCCTGTTCGTTTGCCGCTTTTGCCAGTATCCACTGTCGAAAGGCGGCTATTTTACCCAGTTCTGCCTGACTGTCATGACAAACCAGATAAAAAGCATTCTTACTGACCAAAACATCATTAAACGGGCAGACCAGACGGCCCGCCTCAATTTCCGACTGCGCCATAACATTATTGGCGAGTGCGATACCCTGTCCGTGGATGGCAGCCTGCAGCACCATGGAGCTGTGGCTGAAGATCGGTCCCTGCTGAACGTTAAGATTAAGACCCAATTGCCGGGTATAAGTTTGCCAGTCGCGGCGAGAAGCATCATGCAATAGCGTATGATTTGCCAGATCTGCTGGCGTTTTCAATGGCTTATCACCGGTTAATAATAAAGGCGAACAGACCGGCAACAGATATTCTGCGTATAATTTTTCGACGCGCAAGCCCGGCCAGTTACCGCGACCATAAAAAATAGCCACGTCGACATCGTCCGCTAATTTGTCTTCCTGGCGGTCAACGGCCTGTATGCGAACGTCGATTCCCGGATAAGCTGAGTTAAAGCTGGAGAGCCTTGGCACCATCCACTGAATGGCAAAACTGGGCAGTAATGAAACCGTTAGCGCCCCTTTTGCACTGCGTGCCTGGAGTTTGCGCGTGGCCTCGGTGAGCTGAGAAAATATCTCTTTAATATCCTGGAAATAGCTCTGCCCCTCCTCCGTTAATAGCAGCGAACGGTTACGGCGACGGAACAGTTTTAGCCCCAGGAAATCCTCGAGAGACTTGATTTGATGGCTTACGGCGGCCTGAGTGACAAAAAGCTCATCGGCGGCGCGAGTAAAACTTAAATGGCGGGCAGCAGCATCAAAAACACGTAATGCATTGAGTGGTGGTAATCGCTTGGACATGGTTATCAGGCTTAGATGTTATGGCGTTTTAACAAACAGGAAACAAGGTTTAACCTATTAGTTTTTTTTATCTGAGCCATTATAAATTGTCCGTTGAGCTTCTACCAGCAAATACCTATAGTGGCGGCACTTCCTGAGCCGGAACGAGAAGCTTTTTTTGGAATGCGTGTTCTGAAGGGCTTTTGGCTTGCGGTTGTGATGTTGTGTTGTTGTGTTTGCAATTGGTCTGCGATTCAGACCACGGTAGCGAAGCTACCCCTTTTCACTTCCTGTACATTTACCCTGTCTGTCCATAGTGATTAATGTAGCACCGCAAAATTGCGGTGCTTTTTTTTGCCTGAAAACGACGTTAGTCTTTTTCGAGCGCAACCATTTCTTTAATATCGGTACGGTTGATTTGCTGCTTGTTACCGTTGGCATCTTTATAAGAAATCATGCCGGTCTGGTCATCAGTTTTTGGCTTACCTTCAGAGATAATGGTACGGCCATCATTGGTGTGCATAGCATAGTTCGGACTTGAACAGGCGCTCAGTGTAAAAGTGAGCATACAGGCAGAGATAATTGCAGCGGCCTTTTTCATCTTCTTCTCCTTTTAGCAATTAATGCTATCTAAAGCTCATTTCATAACAGGCAAAGAATGTTGCCCAACACTATTTAGCATAACCTGCTTACCGAACGCTGCCAGGACTAACAGACAATTCTGATGGTTATCAACCTCCTTGCCCCGACGATGAAATTGCGCGACGATCCGAGTATTGATAAGAGGAATGCTATGAACGCTTTCAGCCCGGCGCAGTTTCGCGCCCAGTTTCCCGCCCTCACCGATGCCGGTATCTATCTTGATAGCGCGGCTACCGCTTTAAAGCCGCAGGCGGTCATTGAGGCCACGCAACAGTTCTACAGCCTTAGCGCCGGTAACGTGCATCGCAGCCAGTTCGCCGAAGCGCAAAAGCTCACCGCGCGGTATGAAGCAGCGCGCGATCAGGTTGCCACCCTCATAAACGCCCCGTCCGGTAAAAATATCGTCTGGACGCGTGGCACAACCGAAGCCATCAATATGGTGGCGCAAAGTTGGGCCAGGCCGCGCCTGCAGCCGGGCGATGAAATCATCGTCAGTGAGGCAGAACATCATGCCAATCTGGTGCCCTGGCTCATGGTGGCGGAGCAAACGGGCGCGCGCATTATCAAACTGCCATTAGGTAACGATGCCCTGCCAGATGTCGAACAACTCCCGGCGTTGATAACCCCCCGCAGCCGCATCCTGGCGCTGGGGCAGATGTCGAATGTTACCGGCGGCTGCCCGGACCTGGTGCGTGCTATTACGCTTGCCCATGAAGCGGGCATGATTGTTGTGGTCGATGGCGCGCAAGGCGTTGTCCACTTTCCGGCCGACGTGCAGCGCCTGGATATCGATTTCTATGCCTTCTCCGGGCATAAGCTTTACGGTCCGACCGGGATCGGTGTGCTTTATGGCAAAGGTGCGTTACTGGATGATATGTCGCCGTGGCTGGGCGGAGGCAAGATGATCACCGAGGTCAACTTTACCGGTTTTGAGACGCAGCCCGCGCCTTACAAACTGGAAGCGGGCACACCTAACGTTGCGGGGGTCATTGGGTTGAGTGCTGCGCTGGAATGGCTGAATGACATCGACATTGCGCAGGCGGAAAGCTACAGCCGAGGGTTAGCGACGCTGGCTGAAGAGGCGCTCGCCAGACGGCCCGGCTTTCGTTCTTTCCGTGTGCAGGACTCCAGCCTGCTGGCCTTTGATTTTGCTGGTGTCCACCACAGCGATATGGTCACGCTGCTGGCAGGCTATGGCATAGCGCTCCGCGCCGGGCAGCACTGCGCCCAGCCTTTGCTTGCTGCACTTGGCGTAAAAGGCACGCTTCGCGCCTCTTTCGCACCGTATAATACACAGCATGATGTAGACGCGTTGGTTGATGCCGTTGACCGCGCCTTAGACCTTCTGGTGGATTGATGATAAGTCATGTTGATGCCGGACACCCGTTCGGACAGACTATTACCGAAGAGACGCTGCGCCAGACTTTCCTGCCGCTCAAGCAGTGGGAAGATAAATATCGCCAGTTGATTCTGCTCGGCAAGCAGCTGCCGTCGCTTTCCGATGCGTTAAAAGGCCAGGCGCGCGCGATTGCCGGATGTGAAAATCGCGTCTGGCTTGGTCATACGCTGGCAACGGACGGCACGCTGCACTTCTATGGTGACAGTGAAGGCCGTATTGTTCGCGGAATGCTGGCGGTGCTGTTAACCGCCATTGAAGGAAAGCGCCCGGAAGCACTGCTGGCTGGTGATCCCCTTGCCCTCTTTGATGAACTGGGATTACGCGCTGAACTTAGCGCATCCCGCAATCAGGGGCTGGCGGCGTTGAGTGCCGCCGTGCAGGATGCCGCCCGTCAGAATCAGGCCTGACGCGCGGCCTTCGCCATCATTTTTTTCAGTGCATGGGAGACTGCCACAAAGCCGAATGTGGCAGTTACCATGGTCGCTGCACCAAAGCCGGAGGCACAATCCATTCTTTTTGGCCCCTCAGCCGTGCTTTTCATCGCACACACCGACCCGTCTGCCTGCGGGTAGACCAGCGCTTCGGTGGAGAAGACACAATCCACGCCGAGCTTACCTTTGCTGTTTTTCACAACGCCGAAATCGCTTTTCAGACGTTCGCGTAGTTTTGCTGCCAGCGGATCCTGAATGGTCTTCGCCAGATCGGTGACCTGAATTTGCGTGGGATCGATCTGCCCGCCGGCACCACCGGTGGTGACCAGCGGAATTTTATAGCGACGGCACCAGGCAATCAGCGCAGCTTTGGGCCTGACGCTGTCGATGGCATCAATCACATAGCTAAAGCCCTGGCTCAGTAAGGTCGCTACGTTCTCCCCGGTCAGGAAGTCGTCCACCACCGTGACACGGCATTCCGGGTTAATCTGCTGAATACGCTGCGCCATCACTTCTGCTTTTGCCAGACCGACGTTGTCACGCAGGGCGTGGATCTGTCGGTTGGTGTTGGTGACGCATACATCATCCATATCAATCAATGTAATCGCGCCGATGCCGGTACGCGCGAGCGCTTCCGCCGCCCAGGATCCCACACCGCCGATGCCTACGACGCATACATGCGCGTCAGCAAATAATTGCAGGGCATTTTCACCGTACAAACGTGCCGTACCGCCGAAACGCTGGCGCCAGGCATCGCTGATGACAACAGACATAAAACCTCAGAATGCATTTGGAAAAAAGGAAGGGAAAAGACTCTCCCGCCTGAACGGGAGAGAGGAAGAAGTGTACCACATTCAGCCGCTGAACACGCCGCCTGTACCCGGAGCCGTTTTCAGCACCCATACACGACCATAATGGTTGTACCAGCCTGCGCGGTGGCCGGCATCGGGACCAATGCCCTGGTAAATATCAAAATGCTGGCCTTTAATCGCGCCACCGACATCAAGCGCCACCATCAGACGCAACTCATACTGACCGGTAAATTTGCCATTCACATCCAGCAGCGGTACTTCGGCAAGCAGTGTGGTACCCGCCGGGATAATACTGCGATCTGACGCCACAGAAGCGCGACCAATCAGCGGTACGGCACTGGCACCTTTTACCGGCGCGTAAGATTGCGGTTTAAAGAAGACGAAAGAAGGGTTTTGTTCCAGCAGCTCGCGAACCTGAGCTTCACTATGCGTTTCACCCCAATGGCGGATCGCCTGCATCGACATATCTTCTTTTTTCACTTCGCCGCGATCGATAAGCACTTTGCCAATGCTGCGGTAAGCGTGACCGTTCTTGCCGGAGTAGCTAAAGAAGTTCAGTGGGCTGCCATCGCCAAAATCGATATAGCCGCTGCCCTGCACATCCATGATGAAGTTGTCCATCAGGGAATTGCTGTAGGCCAGCACATAACTGTCACTCAGGCCACCGGCATAAATTTCGGCGCGTGACGGCAAACGCCCACGTTTAGGCGGCATACGATAAATGGGGTACTGGAACTCACCCTGCCGAGTGTGACGCGCCTGCACAACCGGCGTGTAGTAGCCCGTAAACTGGACGTTACCATAGTTATCCGCCCCTTCCATCTGCCAGGCATCAATGCCGAACTGACGCATGTTGCGGGTATCCCCTCCGGCGCGCAACCAGTCCTGTACTGCGCTATAAACAGAACTCTGACCGGAATAAAGACGCGGAGACGCGCTGCGGATTTGGCTCACCTGCTCAGAGAAATCGCCTGCGTTGATCGGTGCCCCAACCGCATCAGGCTGGTTTACCAGAGAGAAAGGCTGGTCAAACTTGCCATCTTTATACTGCTGACCGCGATCGGTCGGTTTCGACGAACAGGCTGCAAGCATTGCCATCATTGCGCCTGTGATTAGATATTTTGCCCAACGTCCTTTCATGGTCTCTCATCTTCTGGTTAATCCGGAGCGTGATGAAGATAACAAACCGCCCCCGGTATTGAAATGCGATTGCGCTACCTTGCGCAAATTTCGCCTGGAAATTCAACGCATCGTCCTTTTTTTAGGCAAATCAACGGCTATTACGCTAAATCGTTAAAAAAGGGTTGCATCAGAACGTTAGCGGAGTATAGTGCGCTTCCACGGACGCGGGGTGGAGCAGCCTGGTAGCTCGTCGGGCTCATAACCCGAAGGTCGTCAGTTCAAATCTGGCCCCCGCAACCAATTAAAATCAGAAGTAACGTTACTCGATGGAAGAGTAACCGCGGACGCGGGGTGGAGCAGCCTGGTAGCTCGTCGGGCTCATAACCCGAAGGTCGTCAGTTCAAATCTGGCCCCCGCAACCAATTACAATCTGATTATTTATACGAGTAGTTCGAATCACAGGAAGGCGGCGACGCAGTGAATCCTTAGGAGCTTACACGAGTAAGTGACTGAGGTGAACGAGGAAAGCCAACGCACATGTGGTTTGAAATACGACGTAGAAAGACGGACGCGGGGTGGAGCAGCCTGGTAGCTCGTCGGGCTCATAACCCGAAGGTCGTCGGTTCAAATCCGGCCCCCGCAACCAACATATTAAGCACCTTAACGGGTGTTTTTTTGTTTTTATTCTTCATCCTTCACGCTGCGCCCATGTTGGCCGCCTTCATTCACCCCAGTCACGTACCTTTGTACGCTCCCGGGGATTCATTCAGTTGCCGCCTCGGCGCAACATGAATGATTCGAATAAACTATCCTGTTGTTACCCTTCACGCTGCGCCCATGTTGGCTGCCTTCATTCACCCCAGTCACGTACCTTTGTACGCTCCCGGGGATTCATTCAGTTGCCGCCTCGGCGCAACATGAATGATTCGAATAAACCATCCTGTGTTTTTCCTTCACGCTGCGCCCATGTTGGCCGCCTTCATTCACCCCAGTCACGTACCTTTGTACGCTCCCGGGGATTCATCCAAATTAACATCCGGGCTATAGGATCAGCCTCTTCTCGCCAGGGTCGCACCATCAGCAAAGTACGCTTTAATTCCGGCCAGGATTGACTCCGCCACCTCTTGCTGGAACTTCGCGGTTTTGAGCTTACGCTCCTCTTCAACGTTACTGATAAACGCTGTTTCGACGAGGATCGACGGAATATCCGGGGCTTTCAGCACCGCAAACCCAGCCTGCTCAACGCTATTTTTGTGCAGGCTATTGATGCTACCCAGCTTGTTCAGCACCGCTTTACCAAACTTCAGACTGTCGTTGATCGTCAGCGACTGCACCATATCGAACATCGTATGATCAAGATACCGGTCACCGCTTTTGCTCACGCCGCCGATCAAATCCGCTGCGTTCTGCGTCTCAGCAAGGAATTTAGCCGCCGTACTGGTGGCCCCTTTCGTTGACAGCGCAAACACCGATGATCCATGAGGCTGACGGCTGCTAAAGGCATCGGCGTGAATGGAAACAAACAGGTCGGCACGCTGCTTTTGTGCTTTAGCCACACGCACCTTCAACGGAATGAAGACATCTTCATTACGTGTCATGTACGCTTTCATGTTGCCCTCTTTTTCAATAAGCGCGCGCAAGCGACGGGCAATTTGCAGCACCACATCTTTCTCACGGGTCCGGTACTTACCGATGGCCCCCGGATCCTCACCGCCGTGTCCGGGATCCAACATGATAACGATCGGACGGTCGCGCCCGGCTTTACCCGGCTGCGGGCCACTTTGTGCTGGCGGAACCTGCTTATCCAGATCGCCCTGGTTATACTCCTCAAGCAACGCCAGTAACGGATCCTGAACATCTTTTGCATTGGCGGGATAGAGATCCATCACCAGACGCTCTTTAAATCCGGCGACCGGCGCAAGCGCAAACAGCTGCGGCTTAATATCCTGCTTGAGCTCAAACACCATACGCACCGTCTTTGGATCAAACTGCCCGACACGCGCGGATTTAATGAAAGGATCGTCGTTGCGAATCTGCGCGCCCATGCCTTTCAGTACAGAGTTGAGGTTCACGCCTTCGAGATCGACCACCAGCCGGTCAGGATTGCTCAGCGAAAACTGGCGATAGTTGATGACCCGGTTAGATTCCACGGTGACACGGGTATAAGTAGAAGCAGGCCAGACGCGCACAGCGACCACCTGACTCACGGCGGCAAGGCCAACCTGGCTCACGCTTAATAACCACATTGCCCCCGCACCCTGTATTAATTTGCGGCGGCTTAGCGCTTTATGACTTCCCGACATGCCACTCCCGAGCAAAAGCAAAAATGATGAATGACTAATGAAACGTCAGAATTGACCGAAAACTTTAACGAATGACGCATAAGCTGTCATCTATAAAACGGTAAATGAGGTGTAGTCTGGTCGGAAGTGATAAAGACTCATATTAACTGGTAATGCATTTATGGCTTGCACATCAGCCAATAAAAGAATAAAAATACATTTTTTACGAATAATCATGCAGTGAGGGTTGGCCGTGGTAAAGGAACGTAGAACCGAACTGGTGCAGGGATTTCGCCACTCTGTCCCCTATATCAATACGCATCGGGGCAAAACCTTTGTCATTATGCTGGGTGGCGAGGCCATTGAGCATGAAAACTTTTCCAGTATCGTCAACGATATCGGTCTGCTGCACAGCCTGGGAATCCGGCTGGTTGTGGTCTACGGTGCGCGTCCACAAATTGACGCCAACCTTGCTGCGCATCAACACGAACCGCTTTACCACAAACATATCCGCGTTACCGATGCCAAAACCCTTGAACTGGTAAAACAGGCGGCAGGTCTGCTGCAACTGGACATCACCGCCCGCCTGTCCATGAGCCTGAACAATACCCCACTTCAGGGTGCACACATCAATGTTGTCAGCGGCAATTTTATTATTGCCCAGCCGCTCGGCGTCGATGATGGTGTCGATTACTGCCACAGCGGACGCATCCGTCGTATTGATGAAGAAGCTATCCACCGTCAGTTAGACGGGGGCGCGATTGTGCTGATGGGGCCGGTGGCAGTGTCAGTGACCGGAGAGAGTTTTAACCTCACCTCTGAAGAGATTGCCACCCAGCTTGCCATCAAACTGAAAGCAGAAAAAATGATTGGGTTTTGCTCCTCGCAAGGGGTTTATAACGAAGAGGGGCAAATTGTCTCCGAATTGTTCCCGAACGAAGCTCAGGCTCGCGTCGAAGCGCTGGAAGAGCAAGGCGATTACTATTCCGGCACCGTACGTTTCCTGCGGGGAGCGATGAAAGCCTGCCGGAGTGGAGTGCGTCGTAGCCATCTCATTAGCTATCAGGAAGATGGCGCGCTGTTGCAGGAGCTTTTCTCGCGCGACGGTATTGGTACGCAGATTGTGATGGAAAGCGCGGAACAAATCCGCCGTGCCACCATCAACGATATCGGCGGCATTCTGGAACTGATTCGGCCGCTGGAGCAGCAGGGTATTCTGGTGCGTCGTTCCCGTGAGCAACTGGAGATGGAAATCGATAAATTTACCGTCGTCCAGCGCGACAACCTGACCATCGCCTGTGCTGCGCTCTATCCGTTCCCGGAAGAAAAGATCGGTGAAATGGCCTGCGTTGCGGTTCATCCGGATTACCGAAGCTCATCACGCGGTGAGGTGTTACTCGACAGGATCGCCGCTCAGGCGAAGCAGATGGGTCTGAGTAAACTGTTTGTCCTGACGACCCGCAGCATTCACTGGTTCCAGGAACGCGGCTTTACCCCGGTGGACATCGACTCTCTGCCGGAAAGCAAAAAAGAGATGTACAACTACCAACGCCGCTCAAAAGTATTGATGGCCGACCTTACCTGACCTCTCGCCCCACGCTTCGCCGTGGGGCGTGTTTTACTCTTCCGCCTGGAAAAGGGCATCAAGGCCGCTTCGCCGCTCCGTGCGGGTGGCGATAGCCTGCGCCAGTACGCGATCGTCCGCATACATAGAGAGTCGTTTTTTGGCGCGGGTGATGGCGGTATAAACCAGTTCTCGTGTCACCACCGGCACAAACTGCCCCGGCAGGATCAGTGCGGCATGATCAAATTCCGACCCTTGTGATTTATGAACTGTCATCGCCCAGGCGGTCTCATGCTCGGGTAGACGGCTCGGCTGAACAGACTTCATCGTGCCATCAGGCAGCGGGAACCAGACGCGGATCCCCTCTCCCTGATCGAGGGCGATGCCGATATCACCGTTAAACAGCCCCAACGATGCATCATTACGGGTAATCATCACGGGACGTCCGTGATACCAGCGTCCTTGTGCAGGGCGAAAAATATGTCGCTGACGTACCAGTGCCTGCTCAATACGTTCATTGAGGCCGCTCACACCAAACGGGCCTTCGCGCAACGCACATAACAGCTGATACTCTCCGAAAGCCGTAATCACCGCCGAAGGTTGCACATCCTGTCTCAGCAGCGATAAATAATGCGCATAACCTGCCAGCGCATCGTCGATCATCTGCTGATAATCCTCAGTACTGAGCAAGGTTTTACTTTCGATGTCGTCAAAGCCCTGACTGAACACGGCACGGGTGCCTGCTTTATCCCCTTGATTCACTGCTGCAGCCAGTTGACCAATACCGGAATCACTGCCAAAACGGTAGCTTTGCTGCAGAAGACATAAGCTGTCACGTAGTGCGCGCGCTGCCGTTCCGGTTCCCGCCGGCACCGTAAATCCGGTAACGCGTGAGAGTTCAGAGGCGCGTTCCGGCGTAAAACCTGCATTAACCCAGGTGCAAATATCCCCCAACACAGCCCCTGCTTCTACCGAAGCAAGCTGATCGCGATCGCCAAGGAAAATGACGCGCGCATGGGCCGGTAATGCATCAATCAGCCGCGACATCATCGGCAGATCGATCATTGAAGCCTCATCCACCACCAGCACATCCAGATGCAGCGGGTTTCCGGCATGATGACGTAACCGCTGGCTTCCCGGGACGGCTCCCAGTAAGCGGTGCAGCGTGCTGGCTTCGTCCGGTAGCGTCGCTTTTTGCGCATCGCTCAGCGGCAACTGACGCAGCGCTTTCCCGAGCGACTCCGTCAGACGCGCCGCCGCTTTACCGGTAGGTGCGGCCAGGCTAATCCGACAGCGTTGCCCCTCAGCCATCTGCACCAGCGCCGCCAACAGCCTGGCTACGGTGGTGGTTTTGCCTGTACCGGGCCCGCCGGAGATGACCGAAATACGCCGGGTCAGCGCCACTGCTGCCGCCACTTTTTGCCAGTTAATGGCATCCGTTGCGGGAAACAGGTCATCCAGCGCCTGTTTAAGACGTGATTCGTCTACCGTCAGGGGCTGATTAACACGGGCAAAAAAATCGGCCACACGCTGTTCATTGCACCACATCCGGTTCAGGTAAAGCCTGTCTCCGGCAAGGATCATCGGTGCGATCGCTTCACCCTCGCTCACCGCTGCCGAGGCCTGTAGTACCTCACGCCAGTTTTCAGGGCTACCGACCTGCTCGAAAATCGTCTGTAGCAGCGTCGGATTTTTTACAGAGGACATCTCCTCGCCTAAGCGGGTCAGCGGCAGGCAGACATGCCCCTCGCCCGCGTCACGACTCAGGAGTGCCGCAGCCAACATCACCGCAGGCTCATCACTACCTGCAACAGTCCACGCAAACTGGACATCAAGCGGACGCAGCAGTTTTTGTTCAACGGCTTCCAGTAGCAAAGTACGCAACGTCACGACGTTACCTCCTGAGATTCCCCTGCAAACAGGGCATCCATCTTGTCAATTAACGCCGCCTCAGGCCGGGTAGTAAAAATGCCCTGCTGCGGATTACCGGGTTCGATACCACGCAGGAAAAGATAAATAACACCGCCAAAATGGCGTTCATAGTCATAATCGGCGATGCGATGACGCAAATACCGGTGCAAAGCAAGCGTATAGAGCTGGTATTGCAGGTCATAGCGATGGGATTGCATAGCCGCAGCCATCGCCTCGCGGGTATAGGCTTCACTTGATTCACCCAACCAGTTCGATTTGTAATCCAACAGGTAATAGCGCCCGTTGTGACGAAACACCAGGTCGATAAAGCCTTTCAGCATACCGCGCACATCACGAAAATTCAGCGGCGGGCAGTCCGCCGAGAGCGGATCATAATGGCGGATCAGCGCGTCCAGTTTTTCCGCACGCAAATGCTGTTCAATGGGCACGTAAAATTCCATCTCTACCTGTTTGTCTTTGGCCGTCAGCTCGCATAATGCTAACCCTGTATCGCCAAGCGGTGCCTGCAAAACAGCCTCAATCCAGTCGCCTATCACCGGTTGCCAGTGGGCTTCAAAGCCGCCGGCCAGCAGTTTTTCACTGACCCATTCCGCCGCCACCGGCTGGGTAAAATCGAGATCTTCAAATAAACCATGTAAGAAGGTGCCGGGTGACGCCCCGCGTGGGAACTGGTGTGGCGTCAACATGGGTTCATTCAGGGAATCACGCTCCCCTACGGCATCAATATCCAGTCGCGGCAGCAGATCCTGAGCCATACCGTGAGCACGCTGCTGGAGGCCTGAGTAACTGGTCACTCGCCAGTCATCAGCAATCAGACGTTCTACCTGCCGGGCATGAAGTGAGAGTGCCCCGCTTTGCGGTATTTCCCAGCGGGTATTATCCGATGCACCGGGCGTGTGCAACGCAATATCCTCGTTGCACAACGCGCCGATCGCCGCCCGCAGACCACTGGCATCCATGGGCTCGCCACGTTGAATAAGACGCCCCAGCGCGCTGAGGTGAAGATCGGTTTCGCCCGCTTTTTCTCCACGACGCCGAAACAGCGGCGCGATGCCCAGGCTGCAGTGCCAGACCGAACGGGTCAAAGCAACGTAGAGCAGGCGTAAATCTTCTGCCAGCCGCTCTGTTTCTGCCAACGCGATACTCTCCTCGGCACCACTCAAATCGAGCACGGACGCGAAGGTGTCGCGATCGTGGTAAAAAGCCTGATCCTGGACGCGGAAATTGGCAATAAAGGGCAGCCAGACCAGCGGATACTCCAGGCCTTTCGATTTATGGATGGTGACGATTTTCACCAGGTGCTTATCGCTCTCCAGACGCAACTGTTCGCTGGAGGCATTGGTGTCAGGTTCAGCGATATGCTGTGCCAGCCAGCGCACCAGCGCATATTCACTTTCGACCTTAGTCCCCGCCTCCTGTAACAGTTCGCCGAGGTGTAAAATATCGGTCAGACGCCGTTCGCCACCCGCCGTCGCCAACAGGTTCTCTGCAATCTGACGCGCACTCATCAGCGCATGCAGCATCGGCATCACGCCACGCTTTTGCCACTGTTCGCGCCAGCCAGCGAACTCCTCGACGACCGCATCCCATGCTGCTTCATCGTTATTGAGTGTTTCAATATCCAACGCACTCAGGCCCAGCATCGCGGTCGCCAACGCGCTACGCAGCGTACTTTCGCGTTCGGGCGCCAGTACCGCCTGCAACAACCACAACATCTCCTGCGCTTCCGGCGTCTCGAAGACGCTGTCACGGTTTGAAAGATAGACCGAGGGAATGTTCAGCAGCCCAAGCGCATCGCGGATAAGGGTGGCTTCGTGGCGGCTACGCACCAGCACGGTGATATCCGAGGCCCGCAATGGTCTGCGCTTTTCGCCTTCGTAAAGCAGTGCATCACCGGCCTGCCCGGCCATCAGCCAGTCACGGATTTGCGCAGCACAGTGGCCCGCCATTGATGACTGATAGTCTGAAACGCCAACGCCCTCTCCGTCCATCAGCCACATCGACATGGCAGGCTGCTTTTCGCCTTTCACCACAAAGCGAAGTGACTGGTTTTTGGCAGCAAATTTTACCGGCTGGAAAGGTATTTGCCGGAACATAAAGGCGTCTTTAATCTGACTAAAAATCCGGTTCACGCTCTCGACCATTCCTGGTGCTGATCGCCAGTTGGTATCGAGCGTATAGCGCGCGGTGACTTCATCGCGCGCTTTCATATAGGTGAAAATATCCGCCCCGCGAAATGCGTAAATGGCCTGCTTAGGATCACCGATTAAGAGCAGTGCATTGTCAGGCTGATGGTGCCAGATGCGGCGAAAAATACGGTATTGCTGGGGATCGGTATCCTGAAATTCATCGATCATCGCGACCGGAAAACGGGCACGAATGGCGGCCGCCAGGGCATCGCCATTGGCGCTTTGCAATGCGCTGTCCAGTCGACTGAGCATATCGTCAAAGCCTAAAACGCCGCGGCGGCGTTTTTCCAGGGCCACCGTCTCGCGAATTTCACGCATGGCGCGGGTCAGCACCAGGTCTTTTAAGGTCAACGGAGACGCTAACAGCGTTTCAATTGCCTCGAATAGCGGATGTTCAGGAACCACAGTGCCCGGTTTTGTGCGTTCGCGCAGGAAAGACTGAGCAAATTTTTCCAGCGGTTCGGGTAACTGATAGCTGAGGGTCTCTTCCTGAGCCCAGGCGCTAATTTTTTCAATCCACCGGGCCTGATTGGTGCGGTTAAATTTTTGCCGCATGATACCCGAGCCTTCAATCAGCGCGTCCAGCTCCGCAACGGAACTAAGCCAGAACTGCTTAACGCTATTGATTTGCTCAAGGATTTTTTGATGACGACTCTGCAAGGTTTCATCGTCAGGCGGCGCAGATTTTATGTGCGGCGCTTCACCCTGCAAATAGCGGTCAATAGCTTTCAACAGATCCTGCGGCCCTTTCCACGATGCATGGATCACTTGAGCCAGATCGCGTGGCAAGGGGTAACAGTGTCGACGCCAGAAGTCTGCACAAGCCTGATAACGCAGTATTGATTCATCTTCAATCAGCTGTTGCTCAAACAACATGCCCGACTCAAAAGCATTCAGGCTTAGCATTCGCTGGCAGAAACCGTGAATGGTGAACACCGCCGCTTCGTCCATCTGCCGCTCGGCCAGCATCAGCCACTGGGCCGCCTGCTGTTTGTCGTCAATTTCGTCAAGCAGGCGTGCATAGAGAGGGTTATCAGAAGATTCACGCAGGCAGGCGATCCGCAGTTCGTGAATATTGCTACGGATACGTCCACGCAGTTCTGCGGTGGCAGCCTCTGTAAAGGTGACGACCAGCAGCTCTTCTACATTGAGCGGCCTCGGAAAGGCGGACTCGCCGCCTAGTCCGAGTAGCAGCCGCAAATAGAGTGCGGCGATGGTGAAGGTTTTACCGGTGCCCGCAGAGGCTTCAATCAGACGCTCGCCAATAAGCGGCAAGCGCAGGGGATCAAGGGACTCAGCGGTTTCACTCATTTTTCTCGCTCATCAGGTACCAAGGGTAAGGATTGCTGCAACGCGCTGACGTTTTCCCACACTTTCCAGCCCTGTGGATGGACATATTCCACCTTCCCACTCTGGCTTCCGGAAATCTGCGACAAAATCGCTATGCCCTGCGGCTCTACCACGGCCTGATGGAAGAAGTCGGCAAGTTTCTGCGGCGTCAGCAGTTTAATCTGAGCCACTACTTTATCACGTGAATCGAACCGCATATTACCGCGATCGAAATCTTTGCTGAGTTTAGACGCCTCTTCACCCAGGGTTTGCGGTGCCTGCTCAATTTGGGTAATCACCCCTTGCTGAACCTGAGCAAACTCTTCCGGTTTCATTGCACGTAATTTTGCTTCTGCCGTTGGGAAGAACGCTTTATAACGCTCCCAAAGATAAGCGGGTTGTTTTTCGTTGCTTTGCAGCAGGAAGCCCATTCCCCACTGGCGCCCGACACTCATCGGGAAAGCAAAGACGGCATAGCCCAGCTGTTCTTCCGTACGCAGCTGGCTATAGAACCACGGCTGAACAATCTGCCCCAGCATCGCGCTGTAAGCGGTACTGGTAAATTCGTCATAGCCTTTTGGAACAAACACGGCAGCGAGCGCGGAATCCGTGCTGGTGCCCGCTTTTTCAAAGATTACCGACTGCGGTTTGTCTACCAGAACGTCTTTATTGCGACACCATTCGTTGCCATTGGCCCCCAGCGTCTTTTGAACGCCACGAGCAAGGTCTTTTGCCTGCTGCTGCGACAGATTTCCTACGATCAGGAATTCAGGGCGAGCGTTGGATTTCAACGCGTTACGGTAGGTCATGATATCGTCGAGCGTGACAGAGGACAGCAACGCACGGCGCTCTTCTCGCTGGAAATAAGGCACCTGGGAGAGCATCTGCACCGGCATAATGGCCTGATCGAAGGCTTTGCCTTTTTCAGCCGAATCCATCATCTGGGCATACCAGGACTTCGCCTGCTCAAGCTGTTCTGCGGTGGGGGTATAACTGAAATACCCGTCCAGCAGCGCTTCAAAGAGCTGAGGCAACCGTTGGGTATAGCCATTCGCATTAAGCATCAGGCCATTATTAGCATTGGTGGAGAAACTGATTCCCCCGACAGCCGCCTGGTTGCTTAGCTGATCAAGCGCGATGCCTGCCAGATAGTCGTTCAGCGCAAACATGACCTGATTTTTCGCGCTATCCATTGCCTGCGGGTTGCGCAGAACTACACTGACATCGGCCTTCGGCTCGCTGGCAAAGTAGCGGCTTGGAGAATAAACCACCCGCAGATTCGGCTCATCGATAATCAACTCCGGGTGCGCATAGGTTTTTTCAGGCTTGATCAGCGTGAAATCATCCGGAATGTAAGGGTTTAATTGAGGCGTTTGCAGCGCAATCGCGCTCGCTGATTTCTGCCACTCAGCAAAGGTCCTGGCGGAAATTTTATCCACCTGATAAGGCGCTTCGACGAAATAGGCCGTCTTGTTATGCGGTTCATTCGGGCTGATATACCAGATGCGCGCATTTTGCGGCGTCATCTCATCGAGACGCGCCTGTATCGCTTTCGGGTCATACCGATCGGCAATATTGACTGAATCCAGCGTATGGGCGACCGGTACACGGATCATGGTGTCCGCCAGCCATTCGACATAGCCCATATCACGCGTGATAGAGGGATAACGGAAGTCCAGGTCCAGAATGTGCGCCAGTTCATCGAAGTAACGCTTATCGACGCCTTTTTCACGCAACAGATTGAGGTAGCTGAAAACGGCCGCCACCACGGTGTCACGGTTGGCCAGTCCTTTATCCGTCAGCGTGACGGAGATGGCCAGGACGCCGCTGTTGCCGTTAACGACAGGATCGGAATCCCCACGAACGCCTTCCGCCAGCCCCTGCTTTTGCAGCCAGTCAGAGAGCGTGCCAGGGCTACGGTTGCCCACAAGATAAGTGATCAGCTCATCGGTTTTGCTGCGGAACTGCGCGGTGTTGTTATCAATACGGAATTCCACACGTAACACTTTTCGCGGCACGGCAGGAACGTAGTGGATGATGACGCCTTTTTGAGCATCCGTCACCACCGGCACATCAATAACCGGACGTTCAATGTTCTTGTTGGGCACGCGGCCCCAGGTGTCAGCGGCAATTTTTGCCAGTTCAGGCAGCGGACGGTTACTGTAAATGACCGCTTTCATCAGATTGGCTGAGTAATATTTATCGCGAAACGCCAGCAACGCGTCATGCACCGGATTGCCGGGCTTGTCGCTGAGGGTTTCCAGGTTCCCCCCCGAGAATTTTGAACCCGGATGCGCGGGGTTAATGGTTTCTGCACTGACCTGTGCCATACGCATACCGTCACGCGTACGCGCCATTGTCAGTTCAGCGTTAACCGCATTGCGTTCACGATCGGCATATTTCTTTTGCAGCAGCGGCTCAGCGATGGCATCCGACAGGCGATCGACCGCCCCTTCAAGGGCATTGTTTTCCACTTCAAGGTAGTAAGCTGTGCGGTAAGGTGCCGTACTGGCATTATGGCTGCCGCCGTGAAGTTTCAGGTATTCAGCCAGGCTATCCGGTGAAGGGTATTTCTTCGACCCCATCAGCGTCATGTGTTCAAGATAGTGAGCAAGTCCCTGATGAGAATCAGGATCCTCAAGCGATCCGACAGGGACCACCATCGCGCAGAGGGATTTCACCGCCTGCGGATCGGAAACCAGCAGCACAACCATACCGTTATCCAAACGAATGGCCTGATACTGACGTAAATCTTTATCACTCTTGCGGATGGTTTCCTGAATCGGTTGCCAACCATTGTCTGCCTGACCGTATGATGCCCAGAGGGCAAAAAACAATACAAACGCTTTTAACCAGGTGCTGCGGGGCATTCACGAACCTCATCATTAACTAGCCCGTTGATTTCCTGACCGTGAAAATCGCCGGGTGAAACGTGTGTCGGCTAAAGAGCCGACCTCTTGGTATATCAGTCCGTGACCCAATGCGCATAATTCAGAACAGGTTGAATCTGCGCCTTTTTTTATACAGTCAATCCGGCTGATTGAAACGATATATCGGTAACAGATAGCGCTGCGCAAGCTCGGTAATCTGCACAAAATGTTCCGGTGTCAGGGCGCGTAGCAGACGTTGATACCAGACATCATCCCCTTCACCTCGTGCCACCATATTGCCTTCCCAGGCCTGCAAAAATTTGCTTTGTGCTTTTTGCAACGTTGCCTCGTCCTTTAACATGGCATCATTTGCCGCGTCGTAACAGGCTTTTATCCAGGCGCCACCACTTTCTGGTAGCAACAGCAGCGGTTTTGCCATCCCTTCGCGGTAGCCTTCAATCATCTCGGCTAAGTGTTGCAACGCCACATCAGGCGCAAGGGCCGGGAAGCGCCACTGGCCCTCTTTACGGACCAGAATTCGGCTTTCCCCAACGCCACCGCTGGCACAGTAGACAAGATGTTCGAGCCAAAGTTGCAGGCCCTGAGTAACCCTCAGCATTGAGGGCCGCCAGCGCAGCAACCCATCAGGCTGCACGTGCGGCAACCATCCGGTCAGACGCACCCCTGCACAGAGGAGATCGATTTCCATACTGCTACCGGGCTGGCGCTCGGCAATGACCCGGTCGGCAAGCTCCTGCATTTCATCCTGTTGCGTCTCCCAGATGATTTCGCCAAAGGCCCCGTAAGGGAGCGAGCCTGCCGCCCGATAACGACGATACAGTTTGTCGGCATCCTCCTGCTCTACCAGGGCGTTAAGCAACTCTTGATTAAGCTGGTAGCGGTTAAGCCCGTCGATAATAAACGGCTCAGCATCGGGAATATCGCTCTCCTCCGGGCGGAAATTGACCCTCAGGCGCATCTGAAAGAATGCGCGTACCGGATGGCCCCAGAATCGGAGTAACTGATCAAAATTGAGCGTCTCAAACTGGGCAGGACTAAGCTGCTGAATAAATTCCGGATGCGCTTCGCCCTGTTCGCTGGCGGCAGGAAGCCACTCACGGGCGTAGCTCTGCCACTCGCTTTTCGCAAAATTGGTGGCATCAAAAGGCATACGCGGATGAAGATGACAGATATGCGCCTTGACCCGCTTTTCACTCTCGTCACAGTTGAGTGCTTCGTCTCCCGGTAAATGATGACTTTGACCGATGTAATCGAGGAGTTCTTGCACCAGCACGGAGGGAAAACGTTCCGCGTTATCCTGAATAGAGCGCCCAATAAAGCTGATATAGAGTTTTTGTTGCGCGGAGAGCACGGCCTCAAGAAATAAATAGCGGTCATCGTCACGGCGGCTTCGGTCTCCACGCTGTGCCTGATGGCTCATCAAATCGAATCCCAGCGGTGGCATTGCGCGTGGGTAAATACCGTCGTTCATGCCCAGCAGGCAGACCACCTTAAAGGGAATAGAGCGCATTGGCATTAGCGTACAGATATTTACCGGCCCGGCCAGGAAACGCTGGCTTATACGCTCCTGATCAAGACGCTGAGCCAGTTCATCCCGCAAGACAGAGAGGGGAACCTCCTCGCCATAAGCGGCTTCCACGCCCTGCGCAATAATGGCCTGCCACTGCTGTTCAATCAGTGCCAGAGCAGCCTCTGTTTCCTGATCGGGCAGGAAAAAGTCGTTAAGCATCTCCCGGCAGACCGGTAGCCACTCTTCAAGAGGGCGCTCCTGTGCAAGGCCAAGTCGCCATGTTTTAAGCTGCATTAAAAGTGAGGCAAGGTGCCCCACCAGCTCAGCAATCAGTCCACTCGATTCATCGTATGGCAGAATGGATTGCCACTCTCCCTGACGACTTTCCATGGCATAACCCAATAACATACGTGTCAGGCCAAATTGCCAGGTGTGCTGCCCGGTAGGAGGCAATTCAAGTTCGCGCACATTGTCATCATCAATGCCCCAGCGGATACCCGATTCGTTAACCCACTGACGCAGATAACGTAAACCTTCTTCGTCAATGTTAAAGCGGGCCGCCAGAACGGGAACGTCCAGCAGTGCCAGCACATCTTCAGATACGAAGCGGCTATCAGGAAGGGAGAGTAAAGTGATAAAGGCTTCCAGCGCCGGGTGAGCCTGGCGCGCACGCCGATCAGAGATGGCATAGGGAAGGTAGCGCTCGCCGGTCGCACTGCCGAATACCGCCTGGATATAAGGACTGTAGCTATCAATGTCCGCCACCATCACCACGATATCGCGCGGAGTGAGCTCAGGATCCTCTTCCAGCATGGCCAGCAGACGATCGTGTAAAATTTCGACCTCCCGCTGGGGGCTGTGACAAATGTGCACCGTCACGCTGCGATCGTCAGGATCCAACCGACGTTTTTTATCGCTACGAGCAAACTCTTCTGCATTCACACCCGCTACCGCGCTGTTTTTCAACTCCAGCATGTCGTATTGCAGATTGTGCAGCAGGACACCGGGCGTAGATTCGACGAAGGCATCAAACTCATCAAACTCCTCCAGACCCGCCAGGAGGTAGACATAGTCACGCCCAAGCTTGCCCCAGGATGCCAACAGCGGGTTAGGCAGGTTCTGTTCGCCCTCGTGATTAAAAAGACCTTCCGTCGCTGTCGCATCGCGAAACAACGGTAAACTTTTTTGCTCGCCCAGGCGCTGACGTTGCCGGGTCAGCAGTTTCGCCAGGAACGCCGGATCTTTAATATCTCCCCAGTATTCACGACAGGGATTGGTAAAGAGCACATGCACATCAACATGTTTGCCCAATGCCTGAAGCGCCTGTAAATAGACCGGCGGTAATGCAGAAATACCGCAAATGAAAACCCGGGAGGGAAGCCCTTCAGGCCGCACCTTTGCCGTTTCGAGCGTGTTAATAAAACGCTGGTATAAATTTGCACGGTGCCAGTGCGGCTGACCCAGTGCAGCCGTATGTTCTACCAATGCGCGCCACAGTGGAGCTTGCCAGCTCTGCGCCTCGTTAAGTCCATCAATCAGCTCTCCAGCTTCCCAGCGCGTTAACCAGTGTGGGCGATACACAAGGTACTGGTCATAAAGATCGGCAATCCGTGAAGAGAGCTGAAACAGCTTGCGCTTATCCGCATCATCATCAAGGTAGTGGCGCAGCATGGTGAACTCATCACGCTCGAGCATCGCTGGTAGCAGCGACATTAATTTCCAGCTCATGCTCTGCTTATTAAAGGCACTCTCTTTCGGAATGCCGGGCAGAACGCGCACAAACATATCCCAGATAAAACTTGCCGGAAGCGGGAATTCAATGTTGGCAGCAATGCCGAATTTTTTCGCCAGGGTCATTTGCAGCCATTGCGCCATGCCGGTGCTCTGCACCAGTATGACCTCTGGCTCAAAGGGATCGTCGAGTCTGTCATTTTCAACGATGTATTCCATCAATGCTTCCAGCACATCCAAATGATTGGAGTGATAAACCCTTAGCATACATACTCCTGACTACCGGCGGGTTGGGCAATGCAGTCTCGTCATTTGCCCTCTTCTGCCTGACGGCGAAATAATAGTAATGTTGATGCTGACACATCCTGCGTCGCTTGTCTGCAACCGCTGTACCTGCCATTCAGGCGGTAAAAAGGGGGCCTCTGGCTGTGTCTGCAGCCAGGCTTGACGCCATAATGCGCGGTATTGGCTCCAGAGGGCGAAATCCGCAGCCAGCGCACGGTGGAACCCACCCAGTGCGGTGACAACCATCACCAGCAATACCATCGCAAGCAGGACTTCTGGCAGGCTAAAGCCCTGCTGCTTTACGGAAGCTCGCATAATAGTGCCTCCTTTAAGGGGCAGAAATCACTCCATCCATGCGCTGAAAACACCACCTCGTTCTGCTCAATGTGCCCTCCGCGCCACAGTCGCTGTTCCCCGCTGCCCGCAATCAGCAGAACCCGATGGTCAGCCAGAATTCGCAGGCAAGCACGCCAGGGCTCATTGCGATGCTGCAAACACTGCAAGTCGGGTGTGACGTGCCATGACTGCACCCGCCCCCATTCTAACGCCGACTGGGCGGCCGCATACTGTTGCAGGCTCATACTCTCAGTCGTTACCCGGCGTACATGGGTGACGCGTTGCTGGTTCAGCCCATTTAGCAACAAACTGCCCAACAGTAAAATCAGCAGTACCATGGCGAGAGATGACATGCCTCGCTCGCGGTTCATAGGTTGAACCCTGTTACGCTAAATAAGGCGTTCACGATGCGTTCAGTCTGCCCTTTGATTTTCCCGCCAAGACTAAGGGTAAATACCGGGTAAAAGCCCAAAACCTGATGTTTACTGATCGTAAAATTTTCAATCGTTATCAGTGCGGGATCGGTCATTTTGTCCCACCCTTTCCCCTCACAGGATGTCGCACCACGCAATGTTTCCAGTACGCCATTTTGCAGGCGGAACCCTGTTTGATCGGCATCATTTGTCGGTGTGGTATCCCATCGCCCGTTGCTATTAGCATCCCATTGCACGATCACACACTCACCACCTCGCCCAATGCTCACGGGTTCGCCTTCGCAATGACCATTGCAGTAACCTGCGCGTTGCAGGTGACGGCTGAGGGTGTATATACGTTGCCAGAGTTCGTCTTCCAGCAACTGCACACGCATTTGCTGCAATATGCCCAGTTGTAACGCGGGAAGAAAACGAGCTGCCGCCAGCAACAGAACGCTGCCAATAACCATCGCCAATAGTGTTTCCAGTAATGAGAATCCGTTTTGTCTGCTTAACATGCTTCATCCGATGATTGCTGACACATTCTGATCCGCCCCCAACCCGAGACCACTATCCGCCACTCCCCGGCGCTACTCTTCACGCGAATATGCCCACCCCACGCGGTATTGCGCAGGCCATAAAATCCCAGTGCGGGTGTCACCTCAACCAGTGCGACCTCAGGCCAGACGGGGCGTAATACATAGGGCGATTCCGCCACACATCCTTGCGACAGGCGGGTATGCAAACACCAGCTTTCATTGTCTCGCATGACAGAGATAACCTGTTCACGCGAATGCCAGTTCGCATCATCACGTAGCATTTCCAGAAACTGGCGAACCTGAACAGCGGTTTGCCACAAACGTTGCTGAGCCTGCCAGTAACGCCAGCCAGAAAGCCCTGCACCGCTCAGCATCGCAATGATTGCCACTGCCACCATCATTTCAATTAGGGTGAATCCGCGTTCTTTTTTCATGGCCGCAGTGTGCCGATTGCCGAAAACCTTTTCGAGAACGATGTGAGGGGTTTACGAGGCGCTACGAAGGGTATTCAGGTTGTTGCAAAAGCTTGCATCAGTACTGGAAAGCAGGTCGAAGAAGAGAGTCATAGCCAAAAAAAACCGGCACCCAAAGGCGCCGGTTATGACATGCTCGCACGGTCAGATAGCAACCGGTGCTTTGATTGCAGGATGCGGATCGTAGCCTTCGATCTCAAAATCCTCGAAACGATAATCAAACAGCGAGTCGGGCTTACGTTTGATAACCAACTTCGGCAGTGCGCGCGGTTCACGGCTCAACTGCAGACGCGTCTGTTCGAGGTGGTTGCTGTAAAGGTGGGTATCGCCGCCGGTCCAGACAAAATCGCCGACGTCCAGACAGCACTGCTGGGCCATCATATGCACCAGCAAGGCATAGCTGGCGATATTAAACGGCAGACCCAGGAAGATGTCGCACGAGCGCTGGTACAGCTGGCAGGAGAGTTTTCCGTCCGCGACGTAGAACTGGAAGAATGCATGGCACGGTGCCAGTGCCATTTTATCCAGCTCGCCAACGTTCCACGCAGAGACAATCATGCGGCGGGAATCCGGGTCGTTCTTAATCTGATTGATAACGGTGGTTATCTGGTCGATATGGCGGCCATCCGGCGTTGGCCAGGCGCGCCATTGTTTGCCGTAAACCGGGCCAAGATTGCCCTGCTCATCGGCCCACTCGTCCCAGATAGAAACCTTGTTCTCTTTCAGATAGGCGATGTTGGTATCGCCCTGCAGGAACCATAGCAGCTCATGAATAATGGAGCGCAAATGACAACGCTTGGTGGTCACCAGCGGAAAGCCATCCTGCAGATTAAAACGCATCTGATGACCAAAAATAGAGAGCGTGCCTGTCCCTGTACGGTCGTTTTTCGGGGTGCCCTCATCGAGCACCTTTTGCATCAGTTCTAAATACTGTTTCATGGTTCCTCAGGAAACGTGTTGCGGCGCACGACGACGGTACGCCCAGACCATCATGCCAATACCCGCGACAATCATCGGGATGGAGAGGATCTGCCCCATGCTGATGTACTGTACCCAGGTGCCAGTAAACTGGGCATCCGGCTGGCGGAAGAATTCGACGATGATACGGAATGCGCCGTAGCCGATCAGGAACAGGCCTGATACCGCCCCCATTGGACGAGGTTTGCGAATGTAGAGGTTGAGAATGATAAACAACACAACCCCCTCCAGCGCCAGCTCATACAATTGCGACATATGGCGTGGCAGCACGCCGTAGGTATCGAAAATCGATTGCCACTGCGGATGAGAAGGGAGTAACGCCATATCTTCTGCACGAGAGCTTGGGAAAAGCATCGCCAGCGGGAAATTAGGATCCACGCGGCCCCACAGTTCACCATTAATGAAGTTACCCAGGCGACCGGCTCCGAGACCAAACGGAATCAAGGGGGCAATAAAATCAGCGACCTGGAAAAAGTGGCGTTTGGTGCGTTTGGCGAAAATAAGCATGACGACGATGACACCGATCAACCCCCCGTGGAAGGACATGCCACCATCCCAGACGCGGAAAAGATAAAGCGGATCGCTCATGAAAATCGGGAAATTGTAGAACAGGACGTAGCCGATACGCCCGCCGAGGAAGACCCCGAGGAAGCCGGCATAGAGCAGATTCTCGACTTCGTTTTTCGTCCAGCCGCTGTCAGGGCGGCCCGCGCGGCGCGTTGCCAGCCACATGGCAAAAATAAACCCGACGAGGTACATCATACCGTACCAGTGTAGCGAGACCGGTCCAACGGAGAAAATCACCGGATCGAAGTCCGGGAAACGCAGATAGCCACTATTCATCTGTCACCACAACTTGTTGTTATTCCGCCGAAAGTGGACAGCGGTATAGATACGCGCCCGTGATGGCGGGCGCTCCAAAGGCGCGAATAATAGCATAAGGCGAGCAGGCAGGATGCGGCGAAGTTGTAAAAGATATGTATACCCGTCATCCTTTGCGCCGCAGGGGCGTTGGCTTCGCCAGCGCGTCCCGGTCACATAGTGGTCTATGCTCCCGGGAACTTACTGCCTTGCCGCCTTCCTGCAACGCAAATGATTTAGGGTACCCCGTCCTCTTTACACCGCAGGGGCGTTGGCTTCGCCAGCGCGTCCCGGTCACATGTGGTCTATGCTCCCGGGAACTTACTGCCTTGCCGCCTTCCTGCAACGCAAATGATTTAGGGTACCCCGTCCTCTTTACACCGCAAGAACATTGACTTCGCCCTAGAGCCCGCCGCGAATCAGGCCGCCCAGACCACGACGCTCCATAAAAGCCGCGATTTGATGGCGTACTTCCGTCGCCAGCTGCGCATCAAGCGCACGATTGGCGAGGGTTTGAGCGTCGGCGAAATCAATTCGACGCAGCAAATATTTGATACGTGCAACCGAACGACCGTTCATCGACAGATGATTGAATCCCAGGCCAATTAACAGCGCCACGCACATCGGATCCCCTGCCATTTCACCGCACAAACAAAGTTCAATGCCCAGACGTTCCGTCTCTCGGGCAATCATCGCCAGCGCCCGCAGCAGAGCCGGATTGAGGCTATCGTACATATTCGCCACGTGGGTATTGTTACGATCGACGGCCAGAATGTACTGCGTTAAGTCATTGGTGCCGATGGAGATAAAGTCGACCCGATTAACCAGATGGGAAATCATAAAGACCATTGAGGGCACTTCAAGCATGACACCGATGCGCGGTTTCGGAATGGCATAACCAATCATCTCTTCCACTTCACGCCCGGCACGCTCAATTAATCGTCGTGCTTCGTCCACCTCATCAATATTGGTGATCATCGGCAGCAGGATACTGAGATTGCCACTCGCCGCATTGGCACGCAGCATGGCCCGCACCTGGACAAGGAAGATCTCCGGCTGATCGAGCGTGATCCGTATGCCGCGCCAGCCAAGGCAAGGGTTTTCTTCACTGATAGGCATATAAGGCAATTGCTTATCAGCACCAATATCCAGCGTGCGCAGGGTAACCGGCTTGTCGTTGAACATCTGCAACATACCCTGATATTGCGCCACCTGCTCCTCCTCGGAAGGGAAGCCGTTTTGCAACATAAAAGGTATTTCGGTGCGGTACAGCCCAATGCCATCGATGCGGCTGCCGAGTTTTTCCTCATGCTCCGGGCTGAGGCCCGCATTTAGCATGACTTTTATGCGCTCACCGCTTTTCAGGTGTGCTGCGAGGTTAACATCGTCTTCTGCCAGCCGGGTTAACTCATTCTCTTCAGTGATGAGTCGCTGATATTCCTGCAACAGTACTGGCTCAGGATCAACAAGCAGTTCGCCCCGATAACCGTCCACCACCAGTGTCCGGCGATGCAGTATCGATGGCTGAATATCCGCCCCCATAACCGTGGGGATACCCAGTGCGCGTACCATGATCGCGGCGTGGGAGTTTGCTGCGCCGTCCCGTACCACCACACCCGCGAGCCGGTCATGCGGTAATTCAGCCAGCGTCGTGGCAGAAAGTTCATCCGCGACCAGCACAAAACGTTCAGGCCATGTATTTGGCCCCTGAATATTATCATCAAGGTGAAACAGCAAACGCTGCCCCAGGGTGCGTAAATCGCCAGAGCGTTCTTTTAAGTAGCCATCGCTGAGGGCGGCAAACTGTTCCGCAAAGCGTTCAATAACGGTTTTCACCGCCCACTCTGCGACCAGCCCTTTATCAACTTCGGCAAAAAGTTCGCGGCGCAAACGTGCATCAGAGAGCAAATGCGAGTAGAGGTCGAAAATGGCCGCGGTCTCTTTTTGCGCTCCCGCTGAAAAGCGTTTGCTGTAGCGGCGAAACTCATTGGCGGCCTCTTCCAGCGCGCTGGTCAGCCTTTCACGCTCCTGCGTGGTATTCAGCGTTGATGCTTCATAAACCTGCTCCATGAGCGGCAGGGTTTCATCCATCCACCCTTCGGCAATCGCAACGCCGGATGAAGCAGGAAGTGCACGAATACGGGTCTGACGATACTGACCAAACAGTGCGTTTAGCTGAGATTGCGAGAGAATTGCCGCCATCTGCGTGGCGAGGGTGACAAGAAAGGACTCTTCACTTTCATCAAACTGGCGCAGCTCGCGCTGCTGAACGACCAGCACGCCGAGCAGTTGGCGGCGCTGAATAATCGGCACACCCAAAAAGGCGCGAAAACGCTCTTCTTTTACGGCGGGGATGTATTTAAAGCTGGGATGTTTTTGCGCATCGGCAAGGTTAATAGGCTCAGCAAGCCTGCCAACCAGGCCGACAATTCCCTGATCGAATGCGAGAGTAACCGTGCGCCCGCGCGGTTTTTTCAAACCGCGCGTCGCCATCAGGTAATAGCAGCGCCTGTCATGGTCAGCGAGATAAACAGAACACACCTCGGTATCCATTGCATGACAAATATCCGTGACCAGGATTTCCAGCGCTTCATTTAAACGCGGTGCGCTGGCGACTTTTTCAACGATTTCTCGCAGTCGGGTGAGCATAATGTGCGTGGCTTAACCTCTTTTACGTCGCCAGGCAGGAGCATTTTGCGGCTTAGGTGGTGTTTCCTGAAGCGACATCACTGCGCCTGCAAATTCTTTCATCACCCGTCGGTAGACATCGCGTTTAAACGACACCACCTGACGAACAGGATACCAATAGCTTACCCATCGCCAGCCATCGAACTCAGGAGTACTACTGGTTTGCATATTCACGTCAGCATCGCTACTGACCAATTGCAGAAGAAACCACTTTTGTTTCTGGCCGATACAAACCGGCTTTGTGTCCCAACGCACCAAACGTTTCGGTAACTTGTAACGCAACCAGTTACGGGTAGAAGCAAGGATTCGAACATCTTTACGATTTAAGCCCACTTCCTCGAACAGTTCCCGATACATCGCCTGCTCCGGAGATTCACCTGGATTAATTCCCCCCTGGGGAAACTGCCATGAGTGCTGTCCGAAGCGTCTGGCCCACATAACCTGGCCCTGTCGATTACAGATTACGATACCCACATTTGGGCGGTAGCCATCGTCATCAATCACCGGACTACCTCAAAATAAACCTGAATCAAACGATTGTTTCACACTCGCGGAAAACGGTAAACCACTCAATTGCGGCGGCACAAACGGATAACAATTGAATAACTCACAGTTATCGCCCCAGTTATAAACAGGCCCCTCGGCTCAAACCGGGTTTTATTCACGTTTTCTGTGGATAGAGTTGTGAAGAACCCGAGGTTTACCATGGGAAAACCCGGAGTTATCCGAAAACGCGTATAATAGCCCTGGAAAATAAAATCATTTCATTCATTAAGTTACATTGAAAATTCCCTGCTCAACATCGCATAATGTGATGATCATCACTTAACCGATCCTTTGAGTGATGAAAGATCGAACAACGACGTTTTTATCCACAGATTATGCCATTAAGTTAGGCACATTTTGTGCAAAAATTGGATTTTGGTCGCACGTCAAGGCTGTAAATCGAAACAGTAGTGAGAGTTTTACCCAGTTATCCCATTTTTCTGTGGATAACATGGTGTAAGATCCTGTTCATTGTCAGTGACCAGATTTGGACAACTTCTTGTTTTGTTGCGCAACGAAGGGAGTTCGACGTTAAAAGGTTTTATTTATCATGACTTTGACTAAGTTTTAGCGAAATCTATTTATTGAATTCAAACCGTGAACAAATGCTGTTCACTTTTTAACCAGGGCGCAAAAATGTCGGATCTCTTTCCATTAACATCTTCTCCCGAATCCGAAACACAGCTCTTTTTGCAGGCGCAGGCGCTTGCGGGTTACACCCTCGGCGAACTCGCCACCCTCGTCGGCCTGCCGGTTCCGCGCGATTTGAAACGTGATAAAGGCTGGACGGGTGTGTTACTGGAACAATGGTTGGGCGCCAGCGCGGGAAGTAAACCCGAGCAGGATTTCGCCCATCTGGGCGTGGAGTTGAAAACGATCCCGATCGACAGTTCAGGTCGCCCACTGGAGACGACATTTGTTTGCGTCGCGCCGTTAACGGGCAATTCCGGCGTGACCTGGGAAACCAGCCACGTACGCCATAAATTGCAGCGCGTGTTATGGATCCCTATAGAAGGTTCTCGCGATATCCCCGTTGCCGAACGCCGGGTAGGCTCCCCTTTGTTATGGAGCCCTGATGCTGAAGAAGAACATCAGCTGCGTCTGGACTGGGAGGAGTTAATGGATTTGATTGTACTGGGTCAGGTTGAACGTATCACCGCGCGTCATGGTGAGGTACTGCAGCTCCGCCCAAAAGCCGCCAACAGTAAAGCCCTGACGGAGGCCATTGGTGCACGCGGGGAACCGATATTGACGCTACCGCGGGGGTTCTATCTGAAAAAGAATTTCACCGGTGCGCTGCTGGCCCGGCATTTCGTGATTCAAGGGGATTAATTTTTTACCTCTGCCCGCCGCGCGCTTATAATCAGCGTTTCTTTTTTGGCAGGACTTTTAGAGATGTTATTTGCATGGATTACCGATCCCAACGCCTGGCTTGCCCTTGGCACGCTAACGCTTTTGGAGATAGTGCTTGGGATCGACAATATTATTTTCCTTTCTCTGGTGGTCGCAAAGCTGCCCACTGCCCAGCGTAACCACGCACGGCGGTTGGGTCTGGCGGCGGCAATGATCATGCGATTATTGTTGCTGGCTTCTATTGCCTGGATTACCAAACTCACCACTCCGCTGTTTGAGGTGTTTAACCACTCCGTTTCCGCTCGTGACCTGATTCTCTTCCTCGGTGGCCTTTTCCTGATCTGGAAAGCCAGTAAAGAGATCCATGAAACGATCGAAGGCGAGGAGGAGAGCCTTAAAACGAACGTCAATTCGTTCCTTGGCGCTATCGTACAGATCATGCTGTTGGATATTATATTCAGCCTCGACTCGGTGATTACTGCCGTTGGCCTGTCCGATCACCTGTTTATTATGATGGCAGCGGTGGTGATTTCCGTTGCGGTGATGATGTTTGCGGCGCGCCCGATTGGTGATTTCGTTGACCGTCACCCTTCCGTTAAAATGCTGGCACTGTCATTCCTGATTCTGGTTGGTTTTACCTTGATTCTGGAAAGCGTCTCGATTCATGTGCCAAAAGGTTACATCTATTTCGCTATGTTCTTCTCCATCGCGGTAGAAAGCCTTAATTTATTGCGCAATAAGAAAAAACCACTGTAATACGGCGCCTCCCCCACGGGGGAGGCACGCGTTATCCTGCTTTTGCTCCCAGTTTAAGATTTTCCCTCTTTTTTATCCCGTAACATCAGGTTATTACTAAACTTATGTATCAAACAGGTCAGCCGAGGGTAAAAGGATGAAGAATTGGGCAGTACTCATTTCTGCAGTAGGGTTAGCATTTGCAGTATCGGGTTGTAGCAGTGATTATGTGATGGCAACGAAAGACGGCAGGATGATCCTGACGGAAGGCAAGCCAAAAGTTGACGATGATACCGGGTTGGTCAGCTATCGCGATCAGCAGGGTAATAAAATGCAGATTAACCGCGATGACGTTTCTCAGATTCTCGAACGCTAAAAAATTCTCTTAAAGGTCAGTGACCTGCTGACCTTTTTTCACTCCCCCTCTTTCTCTTTTTTCTCCCCTCTGCCATGTTTATAGTCCTTTGTCAGGCATCTGACGTTGTAAGTAAAGGAAGTTGGCTATGCACTACCACCGTATCCCCCATAGTTCGCTTGAAATAAGCACCCTGGGGCTGGGCACAATGACGTTTGGTGAACAGAATAGTGAAGCCGACGCTCACGCACAGCTGGATTACGCCATCAGCCAGGGGATTAACCTGATTGATGTTGCAGAGATGTACCCTGTCCCGCCGCGCCCGGAAACCCAGGGGTTGACGGAAACCTATGTCGGCAATTGGCTGGCAAAACGCGGTAACCGCGAAAAAGTGGTGCTCGCGTCCAAAGTCAGCGGCCCCTCCCGCAATAATGACAGCGGAATTCGTCCGAACCAGGGGCTGGATCGTAAGAATATCCGCATTGCACTTGAAGATAGCCTGAAGCGGCTGCAAACCGATCATCTCGATCTTTACCAGGTTCACTGGCCCCAGCGCCCCACTAACTGCTTTGGTACCCTCGGCTATAAATGGGCCGACTCCGCCCCGGTGATCACGCTGCTGGAAACGCTGGAAGCGCTGACTGAGTTCCAGCGCGCAGGCAAAATTCGCTACATTGGGGTCTCAAACGAAACCGCCTTCGGGGTGATGCGTTACCTGCAACTGGCGGAAAAACATGAATTGCCGCGCATTGTGACCATTCAGAACCCCTATAGCCTGTTAAACCGCAGCTATGAAGTGGGCCTGGCGGAAGTGACGCAATACGAAGGGGTTGAGCTCCTGGCCTATTCCTGCCTCGCCTTCGGGACATTAAGCGGTAAATACTTAAACGGTGCGAAACCTGCCGGGGCGCGTAATACACTGTTTAGCCGCTTTACCCGTTACAGCGGTGAGCAAGCCCAAAAAGCGATTGCCGCTTATGTGGATATCGCTAAGCGACATAATCTGGATCCATCGCAGATGGCGCTGGCTTTTGTCCGCCGTCAACCCTTCGTTGCCAGCACATTGTTGGGTGCAACGACAATGGAACAGCTAAAAGCCAATGTGGAGAGCCTGCATCTGGAACTGAGCGAAGAGGTGCTGGCAGAGATTGAAGCGGTGCATCAGGTTTATACCTACCCTGCACCGTAACAGGAATCAGGCCGGGTTAGCCCCGGCCTGCTTTTCAACGGCGACGTTGCCACAACCAAAGCCCGGCAATCGCCAGCGCAAACAGCACACCAAAACCGACGCCGACACCCACCACCGGAACGCCTGTTTTCACGGCCAGCGAATAAAGTCCCAGCATCAGCAACATCGCGGTATTTTCACCCAGATTCTGCACGGCGATAGCGTTACCCGCGCCGACAGTGCGCTTGCCCCGCTCTTGCAATAAAGCGTTAAGCGGAACAACAAAGAAACCGCCCAGCAGACCTATCAGCAGCAGAATGCCGTAGGCGGGAAGTACAGAATGTTGTAACGAAAAGAAGGCAACCGCCACACCAATCAAAATCCCGGCGGGCATACAGCGCGCCACTTTCTCCAGTGTGATTAGCTTCGCCGCAAGCCCGGCCCCCGCCACAATACCCACGGCCACCATGGCATTGAGATAAGTAGGCGTTGCGTTATCGGTAATACCGAGCGCTACCGGAACCCACAGTACCAACAGGAAGCGCAGCGTTACGCCGGCCCCCCAGAACAGACTGGTACCCACCAGGGAAAAACGCGTCTCGCCGTTGTGCCAGAGTACCGAGCAGGCATTGAAGAAACTGCGTGTCATCGGCGTAAAGCGCCAGGACTGACCCGGACGAGCCACTGCCAGACGCGGGATCATCAGGTTAGCCACTACGGCACCGGCATAGACCACCGCACACACGCTAAGAGCGGCCAGTACGTGCCAGTCTGCCAGAATGCCCCCGGCCATCGACCCAAGCAGAATGGCCGCGATCGTTGACGATTCCATCAGGCCGTTGGCTTTCACCAGCTTATCGCCGGTGGTGAGCTCACCGAGGATGCCGTATTTTGCGGGAGAATAGGCTGCGGCGCCAATCCCTACCAGCGTATAGCCAATGAACGGATTAATGCCGAAGCAGATGCAGGCGGCGCCCAACAGCTTCATTCCGTTAGCGACCATCATCACGCGCCCTTTCGGAAAGCTATCCGCTATTTGCCCCACGAAAGGGGCGAAAACAATGTAAGCACCCACAAACATCATTTGCAGGATGGGTTGGCTCCAGTCCGGGTAAAACTCGGCCTTCAGTAAGGCCAGCGTCGCGAAGAGCAGTGCGTTATCGCCAAATGCCGACAGAAACTGGGCGGCGATCACCGCCTTCATTCCTTTCGACCAGAGCGAAGTGTTAGTGTGTGCTGACTCATGCATGTTGGGTGTCTGCCTCTTCTACCATACTTTTTAAGGTCACAAAGTCAGGCTTCCCGCTGCCCAGTAACGGCAACTGCTTGAGGAAGCGGATGTCACGCGGTACCGCCAGTTCCGGCACGCCCTGCGCACGGGCCTGCTGCGACAGTTTTTCCCGGGTCAGTGTTTCGTCGGTAGTAAACAACACTAATGCTTCACCTTTGCTGGCGTCCGATTTAATCGCCGTTGCATGCATTTTCTCTGGCGAAACCGCCAGCGCCAGCTGCTCCACCATCTCCAGGGAGATCATCTCCCCGGCAATTTTGGCAAAGCGTTTCGCACGCCCCTGAATCTGCACAAAACCTTGCTCATCAAAACGGACAATATCCCCGGTGTCATACCAGCCTTGTTCAACCACGCCATCGGCATTTTCGGCTGACGGGGCTTCCAGCACCCCCGGATGCTCAACCCGCAGATAGCCGGTCATCACGTTCGGCCCTTTCAGTTGCAGGCGACCACCGTCTTCAATGCCCGGTACCGCCATCAGGCGGGCGTCCATGCCCGGCAGAATACGTCCAACCGTGCCCGGTTTGGCTGCCATCGGCACGTTGATCGACACCACCGGCGCACACTCCGTCACCCCATAACCTTCCAGAATTCGCAGACCGAACTTGTCCTGCCAGATTTGCCGGGTGCTGTCCTGCAATTTCTCCGCACCGGCCACCACATAGCGCAACCGGAAGAAGTCATACGGGTTAGCGAAGCGAGCGTAATTGCCAAGGAAGGTTGAGGTTCCAAACAGCACGGTACAGTTACGGTCGTAGACCAGCTCCGGCACAATGCGATAGTGCAGCGGGCTCGGGTAGAGGAAGACTTCTGCCCCGGTCAACAGCGGTGTGAATAGCCCTACGGTGAGGCCAAAGGAGTGGAACAGCGGCAGTGCAGACATAAAACGATCGTTGGCGGTAAAGTCAGCAATAGTCCTGATTTGCTCGACGTTCGCCAGAATGCTTTTATGGCTGTGCACTACCCCTTTTGGATTGCCCTCGGAACCCGAGGTGAAAAGGATGATGGCCGGATCTTCCGGTTTTTGCGGCAATTGCGCCAGCTTAGGCATGAAGACGCGGCTGAAGATCCACAGCTTATCTTCCAGCGTCACGCTGCCTTTCAAATCTTCTAAATAGACCCAGCGCACCTGCGTCAGTTGTTCAGGCAGGTGCCAGAGCTTGCCTTTGTCCATAAAGGTGCGCGAGGTAAAGACGGTTTTAAGCTCCGCCGCCGTAATGGCGCTGGTCAGCCCTTTCACCCCGGCGGTGTAGTTCATCATCGCCGGGATGCGCCCGCGCGCAATCGCACCGAAGATAACTGCCGCGCTGATCCCCGCATTGGGTAACATCAGGCCGATTTTGTCACCGGGAGCGGTGTATTTATCCAGAATGCGGGCCACAAACAGCGTCTTGGTGAGCAGTTTGCGGTAGGAGTCCGGGGTAAAATTAATGTCCTCGACGCAGGGTTTATTCGCCCCGTAGCGGTATTGCGCTGAAAGAAAAGCTTCAAACAGGGTTTCACGTGGACGCACCGCCATGCGGGCTTCCATCATAATCTGGTGCAGCATCTCCCCGGCGATTTTGCGGCGATCGCGCGCGCGCGGGGCGTCCGGCATCGGCAAATGCGTCGGTGGAAGAATATGCAGTGTAATACGGGGGAAAAGCCGACGCTTAACCAGCCCTTTGAGGCGACTGAAAAAGGTTAACTCCGCGCCTTCAATACGTACTGGTACCACGGTCGCCCCGGATTTTGCCGCCACAAATCCGGCACCGTCATAAATCTTCATCAGCGAACCGGAGACCGAAATACGTCCTTCCGGGAAGATTACCACCGGCCGCCCTTCTCCTATCAAACGCACCAGGTGCTTGATGGACATCGGTTCGGTGGGATCGAGAGGAACAAAATCAATAAAGGGCTTCAGCCAGCGCATATACCACTGGGTGCTGATAGAACTGTAGACCGCGAAAACGGGGCGGACAGGCAGAAAAAGCGCCAACAGGATGCCGTCAATAAAAGAGACGTGATTCGGGGTGATCAGCACGCGCTCGCCTTGCAGGGTCTGGGTGTCCCCGGTCAATTGCACACGAAACAGGATGCGAAAAAGCTCGCGGAAAAAGCCAAATAACATTGCAACTCCTTTTGTCAGTGGGTTAGACAAGATATGCATGAATTGTGGCAGATTACACGAGAACCGGGGCAGGAGAAATTCAGGCGAAAAAAAACCTGCGCATCTGCGCAGGTCGGTGCAAGAAATGAGTACGAAATGCGTACTGAAAAATTCACCAATCAATACCTCTGGGATCTTGATTGTGGTCGCCGCTGGCCTGGCTCGCCAGCGGGAAAAAGCAAGGGAATGCCCCTAAGTGCAACGAGGTGTTTCGAATGACTGTTGCTGGTTACACATGGATGGCAGGCAAAAAAAAACCTGCACATCTGCGCAGGTTGGTGTAATTCAAGTGCTCAACCCTCAGGTTGACTTCACCTATCAATACCTCTGGGATAATCACTGTAGCAACGGGTATCCCGGCGCCTCCAGCAGACAATAGCAACAGCCTTTCGCAAAGTGTAACTAAAGGTATTAATTGTGTTTTTCAGGATATATTTACCGTGTAACGGTTACACCCTTTTTCGCTGTTCGCCGTCACGTTTGCGCAATGTCACGCCCTAACATTCTTGATTAGCCCACGCATTACCGTACCATAAGTGGGTGTGTAACCGTTTCCCCCTAAATTGAAGGTACGCAATGGCGACCATTAAAGATGTAGCCCGACTTGCAGGTGTTTCCGTTGCCACGGTTTCACGCGTGATCAATGACTCCCCGAAAGCCAGCGAAAGCTCACGACTGGCGGTCAAAACGGCCATGGACTCCCTGAACTATCACCCCAATGCCAACGCGCGCGCGCTGGCGCAGCAGTCAACCGAAACGGTCGGGCTGGTGGTGGGAGACGTGTCTGACCCCTTCTTTGGCGCAATGGTGAAAGCGGTAGAGCAAGTGGCTTCTGCTACCGGCAATTTCTTGCTGATTGGCAATGGTTACCACAATGAACAAAAAGAGCGGAATGCCATCGAACAGTTGATTCGCCATCGCTGCGGCGCATTGGTGGTACATGCCAAAATTATCCCCGATGCGGATCTCATCGCGCTGATGAAACAGATGCCCGGCATGGTGCTTATCAACCGTATTGTTCCCGGCTACGAGCAGCGCTGCGTCGCGCTTGATGATCGCTACGGCGCCTGGCTTGCCACCCGCCACTTGATTCAACAAGGCCATACCCGCATTGGTTACCTGTGTTCTAACCATGAAATTTCCGATGCCGACGACAGGCTGCAGGGTTATTACGATGCGTTGAAAGAGCATGGCCTGGCCTGCAACGATCGGCTGGTGACCTTTGCTGAGCCGGACGAGAGCGGCGGCGAACAGGCCATGACAGAGCTGTTAGGGCGCGGCAAGAATTTTACCGCAGTGGCCTGTTATAACGACTCAATGGCTGCCGGGGCGATGGGCGTGCTGAACGACAACGGCATTGATGTTCCCCAGGAAATCTCACTGATCGGTTTCGATGATATTCTGATTTCGCGCTATGTGCGGCCACGCTTAACCACCGTGCGCTACCCCATTGTCACCATGGCGACCCAGGCCGCCGAACTGGCGCTGGCGCTGGCGGAAAACCGCCCACTCCCGGAGATAACGCATCTGTTTAACCCCACGCTGGTGCGGCGTCATTCGGTCATCACACCGCAGGAGAGTTAGAGCGTAAAGCGGTAAAGGTGGACGGTCGTGTCAGGGTAATCGAGGCCGTCGCCTATATACTGCCAGCCAAAGCGCTCATAAAAGTTACGGCAGGCAGAATAGAGATGCAATTCAGCAAAGCCCATCTCTCTGGCACAATCAATAACATGCTGCTGTAACACGCGTGCAAGCCCTTTGCCGCGCGCGGCTTCATCGACATACAGCGACGCAAGCCATGGACAGAGATCCTGACGGCTAATCAGGTCACAGCGCCACAAGCCGACGGTGCCCAGCAATTTTTCGCCTTCAACCATAACGAAGGTTAACGGCAACTGACCAGGCTGTTGGCTGTGTTCAATAATGCTTGCAAAGAAGGCCCGCGGCAGGGCATCGCCAAACTCACGCCACAACCACTCGATCACCTGCTCTGCATGCTGAGGGGCATCGTATAACGGTACGATGTTCACATCAGTTTCCCCTGGAAAATCGGCACTGATTCAAACAGGTAACCGTCAAAATCCGGTGCATCCTCGTCTGACAGCTCCAGCAGACTCTTTTTCACGTTCTCAAGATGCTGCCACATGGCCTGCCAGGCTCCCATCACATCCCGGCGACGCAGGGCGGCGAGCAGAGTTTGCCTGTCACCGAGCCATTTTAAGCGATACGGACGGCTGGCAATATGCACGTTAAATTGCTGCCAAAGCGGGCTGCTGTCCATGTGATGCCAGACGCTCTCGACGGTTGCCAGCAGCATCTGATTTTGCGACGCCCCCGCCAGCACCAGGTGGAACATTTTGCTGTTGTCCTGCGAGGTGTCGTTCATGGCGATGGCACGTTGTTCCTGCTCAAGGATGCGGCGCAGGTTGTCGATGTCCGCACGCGTCGCCATTTTGGCAGCAAAAGCGGCGATGTTGCTCTCCAGTAACTGGCGAGCCTGCAGGATTTCAAACGGGCCGACATCGCTGCTTAAAAAGCGCTCTTCTTCGTTTTCATGCTCCTGAGGGATACGCATGACGTAGACCCCCGAGCCCTGGCGGATATCCACCGTACCCTGTAACTCAAGCATCAACAGTGCTTCGCGCACGATGGTACGGCTGACGCCATATTTTTCGGCGATATTACGCTCAGGCGGGAGGCGGGAGCCCACGGGATAGTGGCCCTCGATGATTTGTGCGCGTAAATCTTCGCCAATTTCCTGGTACTGTTTTTTCTCCGGCGGGATGACGGCTTTTTCCACAGAATCACCTATCGATAGAATAAAAAGCGCGGGCCGGGGATTGCCCCGGCCTGAGGGGGCGCTATCTTACCAAATTTAGCGCCTGATCGAGAACTTTCGCGCCATTTAGCGTGCCGTAAGCCACCGAATCGATAACATCGATAGGGATGTTGTACTCATCCGTAAGCTTTTTGTTTTCCGCGAGCTTAAAGCGGACCTGCGGCCCTAACAGCACCGCAATCACCTCATGACTGTGGCTTTCCAGCTCATCACGCAGACTCTGTTCAGCGATGGCGTAGATCTTCAGCTCCAGACCGCGCTCTGCCGCCGTTTTCTCCATTTTGGTGACCACCAGCGAAGTGGACATGCCGGCCGAGCAACATAAAACGATGCGTTTCATCACAGCTCCTTATTTCCATTCATCATCAATATTAAGCGTTAGCTGGCGCTCTTTACTTAAGCGGCGATACCAGTGCAGGGACTTTTTCGCCCGCCTGTCACGGTTGTTTTGCAGGTCAATTTCCACCAGTCCGTATCGATTTTTAAAGGCGTTCATTGGCGAAACGTTGTCAGTAAAGGCCCACAGCATGTAGCCCTGGCAGTTTGCACCGTCTTCACGGGCGCGCAGGGTTTGGTAAAGATGCTCACCAATGAACGCAATTCGGTAATCATCCTCAATCACGCCATCCGCATTGCGAAATTGCCCTTCGTTCTCGATGCCCATTCCGCTTTCAGCAACAAACCAGGGAATGTTGCCGTACTCGTTTTTGATGCGCATCGCCATGTCATAAATAATGAACGGCCCAATCTCCCAACCGCGGGATTTGTTCATTCGTCTGCCAGGGAGTTCAAACGGCTCGTAGTAATAAGCGGGGTGGAAAGGGGTTTCCGGGTGCCAGGCGCGGGAAGGCGCTTTCACGCGGTGCGGGTAGTAGAGGTTAATACCTAATTCATCGACGGTATTCTGACGAATAATCGCCAGTTCCTCATCGGTGTAATCCCAGCTCACCTGATGTTTTTCCAGCACATCAAACAGTTCTGCCGGGTATTCGCCTTTCACCATCGGGTCAAGAAACACGCGGTTATAGAAAAGGTCATACATGTCGGCAGCGCGCAGGTCGTGGGGCGCACGCGAGCGCGGGTAAGTGACTTCGGGGTTGAGAATACAGCCCACCGTCCCGGCATAGCCTTTTTCCCGGAAAAGTTTCACCACCTTCGCCGTAGCAAGATTTTTATGGTGATTCCACTGCATCCAGGTTGAGGTGTTCTGCTCGTAGGGCCAGCGCAGCGCATCAAGATAAACGCGTGTCTGTACCACAACAGGCTCATTAAACGTGAACCAGCGCGTCACTTTTTGATGAAAACGCTCAAAGACTTTTTCGACGTACAGCAGGTATAGCTCAACCACTTTTTTTGATGCCCAACCGCCGTACGTTTCCAGCAGATAACCCGGCAGCTCGTAGTGTTCGAGGCAGATCATCGGCACGATGCCCTGACGTTCCATCTCCGCAAAAAGCTGGTCGTAGTACGCGGCGTACTCCTCATCCACCACGCCCTTTTCGTAGTCGGTGAGGAAACGCGACCAGTTAATTGAGGTGCGATAATGGGTCAGCCCCGCGTCTTTCATCAACTGAACGTCTTCACGAAAACGGCTATAGAAGTTCGTCGCTACCGCCGGGCCGTAACCGTCATGCCAGACGTGCCTGTCGTTCTTGTACCAGAGATCGGGCCACGAATCCTGACCCTCTTTCTTTCCCGTCCAGCCTTCGGTTTGCCAGGCTGACGCCGCCGCACCGAGAATAAACGACGGCGGTATAGACACAGTTTTAACGCTCACATCACGCTCCTTCAGACATTTTTCGCCACGTCAGCCGATTCTGCCTGTCGCTGCGCCTGTTCAGCACGACGGGAGGCAATCTTCACAAATGGCAGGTAAATAATGATGGCAGTGAGAATACAGATAAGTTGGGTGACAACCGCGCCCATTGACCCGGCGGTGGAGAGCCAGGCGTTTATCAGCGGTGGGGTTGTCCAGGGCACCATCACCACCGCTTTACCGGCAAAGCCGGTGACAGTGGCGAAGTAACCAATCGATCCGGTGACCAGCGGCGTGATGATAAACGGGATCGCGAGGATCGGATTCAGCATGATCGGCATACCGAAAATCACCGGTTCATTGATATTAAAAAGGCCCGGCCCGATGGAGAGCTTGGCAATCTCTTTCATCTCTTTACGCTTGGTGGCGATCATCACCGCGATCAGCAGGCCAATGGTCAGCCCGGAGCCACCGATGCTCATATACACATCCCAGAACGGCATGGTGATGATGTTAGGCACCTCTTTGCCCTGTTCAAACGCCGACATATTGACGGTGATCGCCCCTAACAGCAGCGGCTCACGAATCGGTTTAATCATCTGGTTACCGTGAATGCCAATCACCCAAAAAAGTTGGGCGACAAACATCAGCAGCAGGATACCCGGCAGACTTTGCACCACGCGTTCGAGCGGCTGCTGCACCACCTGGTAGACCGCGTCATACAGGTACATCCCGGTAATCTGATGGAATACAAAGCCAAAGGTCGCAATCACCGTAGTGGTGATGATGGCCGGAATAAGCGCTGAGAATGACGCCGAAACGTTAGGTGGCACGGTGTCAGGCATTTTGATCTTCAGCCCGTTTCGCGTCTCCAGCCAGCAGTAGATTTCCACTGACAAAATGGCGATGAACATGCCGAGGAACAGGCTGCGGGTATCGGAGAACTGACGCAACAGCACGTCTTTCACCACGTGCATCTGCCCGTCCACCAGCATCTCAACGGTGGTTGGCGTCACGCAGATAAAGCAGATCACCGCCAGCAGACCGGGGAAAAGCGTTTTGATGCCGTTAATTCGGCCAAGCTCAATGCCTATCAAAAACACTGCGCCAATGTTGAGGAAGTTCAGAGTGGCATAGTTGATCGCGGCGGTGATCGGCTTGAGCGCCGCCAGGAACGACATCGACTCAAAACTCGCCAACCCATTTTTGGGATCGAGCACCATGTTAGAGATCAGCACGGAAAACGCGCCGACGATAATCACCGGCATCAGGGTAATAAAAGAGGCTTTGATCGCCATGATGTAGCGATAGCTATTGAATTTGGTCGCAAAACTACCCAGCGAATCGATGAGTTTGTCCTGTAGAGCCATGCGTAGGTACCTCGGTAAAAGGGCTTTATTATGATTGCAGGTATACAGCTCACTACCTATTGGTATACCAAAAATAGACATCGTCGAAAAAAAGTTCTGTGATTCACCTCTCAACCCGGGCCGTGGTATTCCAAATCAAGTGATTTTTCTTTATTGGCATACCACATTCGAGAGGACGGGGATTTTTTGCGTAACACCTCGAGAAAGCCCGCTCGGCGGGCTATCAGCGCCTTATCCCCGGTAATGAGTGTGGTAAACTGCTGCCCTTCACGTGAAACAGGAACGCGTCATGGCGACAATGCTGGATGTCTCACTGCGCGCGGGCGTCTCCAAAGCGACGGTTTCGCGCGTGCTAAATGGCACAGGACAAGTTAAAGAAAGCACCCGTAATCAGGTTTTCAAGGCGATGGAGGAACTGGGATACCGCCCTAATTTCCTCGCGCAGTCGCTGGCAAATCGCACCAGCAACAGTATTGGCCTGGTGGTGTCTTGCTTTGATGGTTTCTATTTCGGGCGCTTGCTACAGCAGGCGTCACGTCAGTCAGAGGCGCACGGGAAGCAGTTGATTGTGACGGATGGCCACGACACGCCAGAACGTGAAGAGCTGGCGGTACAAATGCTGGCCGATCGCCGCTGCGACGCCATCATTCTTTACACGCGCTTTATGAGCGAAAAAGCCATCATCCGGCTGATAGATGCCACGCCAATGCCGCTGATTGTGATCAATCGTGAGCTGTTTCAGGCCCATGATAAATGCGTTTTCTTCGAGCAGCAGGATGCCGCTTTGCAGGCCGTGGAGTATTTAATCAGCCAGGGTCATCATGATATCGCCTGTATCACAACACCGATCCACACCCCGACCGGCAAAGCACGGTTAATGGGCTACCGTAAAGCGCTGGAAAAACACGGTATTCGCTGGGATCCGGCAAAGGTGAAATACGGGGATTCCTCCATGACCCGAGGCTATATGCTGTGTCAGGAGATTTTGCAGGAAGGCGTGAAGGTTAGCGCGGTATTTGCTTGTAATGACGATATGGCGCTGGGTGCCTCCAAGGCGTTGCACCAGGCAGGTCTGCGCATTCCGCAGGATATTTCTTTATTTGGTTTTGATGATGCCCCCAGCGCCCGCTGGCTGGAGCCGGGACTGTCGACAGTCTATCTGCCCATCGACAGCATGATAACGACCGCGATCGATCAGGCCATTAAGCTTGCGAACAACATTGCCATTGAGGCAATCCCGCCCTTTACCGGCACGCTGGTATTGCGCGACTCCGTTACCACGGGGCCGTTTTTTCGCGGTTAGTTCGATTTTATACCCTCGCCCACCGGGCTCGATCGGTCCCCTCTCCCTGAGGGCTGAGAGATCCCCACAAAATAATACGAGCACGGACAGTCCCCTCTCCCTTGAGGGCTGAGGAATCCCCAGTAATATTCCGTATTGCAGCGATAACACTGCACAATGAGAATAAAACTGTCACCGCGATGACAGGGTCCGGCTGAAAATCGACGAAGCGTATCCGCAAGGCCGGGGCGCCGCGCAGGGATGCGCGGCGAGGGCGACTTTACAGGGAGGTTACCTTCGCCCGTCCCCGATAAGCCTGAAGGAGAAGCTGAGTGGACCGCGCCAGCGGCGATTTTCCTCGCCGGGAGCCCGGGTCGCCAGGGCGGTGGCGGTGAACCGCCCTGGCACGTTCACGGGTTTTGGCGTGACAGAAAAGCAAAGAACATAAGGTGAACGGAATGGCCATCAGAGCCGCATGCACCCCCTCACCCTAACCCTCTCCCTCAAGGGAGAGGGGACCGCTCGTGCACGCATTTTTTCTGGGGATTCCTCAGCCCTTGAGGGAGAGGGTTAGGGGGGAACATGCGGCTCAGAGGGTCAGGCTCCCTCACCCACCAGAGCCGTTAAATCAGCTCCAGCGCCAGCAGCTCTTCAATTGTCTGGCGGCGACGAATCAACCGCGCCACACCGTTATCAAACAGGACTTCCGGCAGCAGCGGACGGCTGTTGTAGTTTGACGACATCGACGCCCCGTAAGCCCCCGTATCATGCAGCACCAGATAATCGCCCGGCCTTACCGCAGGCAGCGCACGGGTTTCCACCTTGCCTCCTTCCTGCTGGGTAAAGACATCACCTGATTCACATAGCGGCCCGGCCACCACGGTATCCACTCGCGGTTGCGCCGTTAAATCACGCCCATCCGCCGCCAGCGCGGTAATGTGGTGGTAGCTGCCGTACATTGACGGGCGCATCAGATCGTTAAAGCCCGCATCGATCAACACGAAGTGGCGGCTGCCCATGTTCTTCACGCTGCGTACCTGCGACACCAGCACGCCAGATTCTGCTACCAGGAAACGCCCCGGTTCGATCTCCAGTTTCACCGGATGACCAAGGTGTTTTGCGACCTGCTCACGCGCCGCATTCCACAGGCTGAAGTAGTGTTCGGTATCGACGCTCTCTTCCCCTTCGTGATATGGGATTGAGAGGCCACCGCCCGCCGAAATCGCCTGCAGATCCTGACCAAATTCCACCACCTGACGCACCATCGCGCCGCACACCTGTTCCAGGTGCCCGTAATCCACCCCCGAACCAATGTGCATATGAATACCCACCAGTTGCAGGTTGTAGCGCTGCATTACCGTCAGCGCCGCAGGCAGGTCGCTGTACCAAATCCCATGTTTGCTGTTTTCGCCACCGGTGTTGGTTTTCTGGCTATGGCCGTGACCAAAGCCCGGATTGACGCGTAGCCACACCGGATGACCGGGGGAGACTTCGCCCAGTTGTTCGAGCATATCCACCGAGCCGGCATTGACCGGAATGCGCAGTTCACTGACGCGAGCAAGCGTGGCGTCATCAATCACATCGGCGGTGAAGACGATATCTTCCGGATGGGTTTTCGGGCAGTAACCCGCGGCCAGCGCACGTTCGATTTCGCCCAGCGAGACGGAATCCACCTTCACGCCCTGTTCACGCATCAGTCGCAGAATGTGAATATTTGAACAGGCTTTTTGCGCAAAACGCACCACATCAAACCGGGAAAGACGGGCAATCTGATTGCGGATAATTTGTGCGTCATACACCCAGACCGGGCAGCCAAATTCAGCAGGCAGACGCAGCAAATTCTCAGCGTTCAGGTCGGTATCAGTTTGTGTCAGTGGGCGTGGCATAGCGAACTCCATCATCAATTTTTTATGATTACGCCACAGCATGAGCAGAATAAAAAATATCGTTTTATCGAGAGTCTATGCAAAAATGATATAGGTTAAATGACCAGGACATTGCCATGCCCGCTGTAAATCTGCGCCATATCGAAATCTTTCATGCTGTGATGACGACCGGCAACCTGACCGAAGCTGCTCTGCTGTTGCACACCTCGCAGCCGACGGTGAGCCGCGAACTGGCGCGCTTTGAAAAGGTGCTGGGGTTAACGCTGTTCGAGCGAACGCGCGGACGTCTGCACCCCACCGTGCAGGGATTAAAACTTTTTGAAGAGGTACAGCGTTCCTGGTATGGACTGGACAGGATTGTCAGCGCGGCTGAAAGCTTACGGGAGTTTCGTCAGGGAGAGCTTTCGATTGCCTGCCTGCCCGTCTTCTCGCAGTCATTTCTCCCGCTGCTGTTGCAGCCTTTTCTCGCCCGCTACCCGGAGGTGAGTCTCAATATTGTGCCGCAGGAGTCTCCGCTGCTGGAAGAGTGGCTCTCCGCCCAGCGCCATGATTTAGGCATTACGGAAACCATCAGTTCACCTGCGGGGACCGAGCGCACTCCATTGCTGACGTTCAACGAAGTCTGCGTCCTGCCGCAACATCACCGGCTGGCACACAAAGCAGTATTGACTCCCGAAGATTTTCACGGTGAGAACTACATCAGCCTGTCGCGAACAGACAGTTATCGGCAGCTTCTTGATGCCCTCTTTAACGAGCATCAGGTGAAGCGCCGGATGGTGCTTGAAACCCATAGTGCTGCATCCGTGTGCGCGATGGTGCGGGCCGGGGTGGGGATTTCGGTGGTCAATCCGCTGACCGCCCTGGATTATGCCGCCAGCGGCGTGGTGGTACGCCGCTTCAGTATCGATGTGCCGTTTACGGTGAGCTTGATCCGCCCGCTACATCGCCCCGCATCAGCACTGGTGCAAGAATTTAGCCGCCATTTACAGGCGGCGATCCCGCTGATTACTCAGCCTCTTAATGCGGTACTGAATGCCCTTTAAGAAAGCATGAAGTTGACGGCATCGGCGGCGTGGATTGCAGCCGTATCAAAAACGGGGATCGGAGACGCCGCTTGTGGCACCAGCAGACCAATTTCGGTACAGCCAAAAATGACGCCTTCCGCCCCCTGCTCCGCCAGTTGCGCAATCAGTTTCACATAATAATCGCGAGAAGCGTCACTGAAGGTGCCAAGGCAAAGTTCATCGAAGATAATCTGGTTGACGCGCTCACGGTCCGCTTCACCCGGAATCAGCGTTTCAATAGCAAATTCCTCGGTCAGGCGCCCGCGATAGAAATCCTGCTCCATGGTGTAGCGAGTGCCCAGCAGTGCCACTTTGCGTTGCTTTTCAGCCACAATGGCACGCCCGGTCGCATCCGCAATATGTAAGAAAGGGACATCGCAGCGCGCTTCGATTTGCCCGGCGATTTTGTGCATGGTGTTGGTACAAAGCACAATGCCCTCTGCCCCTGCGTTTTGCAGGCCAACGGCGGCATTCGCCAGGATCTCGCCCGCCTTTTCCCACTCCCCGCTGCGCTGGCAGACCTCGATTTCATGGAAGTCGACGCTATGCATCAGCAGACTCGCCGAGTGCAAACCGCCCAGCTTCGCCTTCACGCCTTCATTGATCAGGCGGTAATAAGGAATGGTCGATTCCCAGCTCATCCCGCCCAACAGTCCTATTGTTTTCATCGTCTCTCTCCATCGAAGTGATTCCACAGTCAAACAAAGTCGACGACGAGTTTCAAGGCGTCCTGCGGGCAAAAAAAAACCTGCCCGAAGGCAGGTTCTGGTCTGACCTGGCGAATTAACGCGCCAGCCAGCCGCCGTCGACGGCAACGGTATAACCGTTGATGTAGTCAGAGGCTTCGGATGCCAGGAATACAATCGGCCCCATCAGGTCGCTTGGCAGTCCCCAACGTCCCGCCGGGATGCGCTCAAGGATAGCCGCGCTACGTTCTTCATCAGCGCGCAGTTGCTGGGTGTTATTGGTCGCCATGTAACCCGGTGCGATGGCATTGACGTTGATTTTGTGCTGCGCCCACTCGTTCGCCAGCAGACGCGTCACACCCATCACGCCGCTTTTAGAGGCAGTGTAAGACGGTACGCGGATGCCACCCTGGAAGGAGAGCATAGAGGCGATGTTGATAATTTTGCCGCCGTTGCCCTGCGCAATAAAGTGCTTCGCCGCTGCCTGGGACATAAAGAACACGCTCTTGATGTTCAGGTTCATCACATCGTCCCAGTCCTGCTCGCTGAAGTTGATTGCGTCTTCGCGACGAATCAGACCGGCGTTGTTCACCAGAATGTCGATTTTACCTAACTCGGCTACCGCGCGGTCCAGCAGTGCCGGAATACCGTCGATTTTGCGCAGGTCAGCGGTCAGGCTCAGAAAGCGACGGCCCAGTGCGGTCACGCGCTCGATAGTTTCAGTCGGTTCAACAATGTTGATACCCACAATGTCACAGCCTGCTTCTGCCAGACCCAGTGCCATACCCTGACCGAGGCCGGTGTCACAACCGGAAACGACGGCAACTTTACCTTGAAGAGAAAATGCATCCAGAATCATGTCTGTTCCTTAATCTTTCAGCGCCTGCTTCTCGCAGGCATGATGTGCTTATGCCTGCTGCGCTTAACGCAGATCTTTTACCGCGACGTGGTCCATGTCATCAAAGACCTGGTTTTCACCCACCATACCCCAGATGAAGGTATAAGCTTTCGTACCCACGCCTGAATGAATCGACCAGCTCGGCGAAATCACGGCCTGTTCGTTGTGCATCACGATGTGACGCGTTTCCTGCGGCTGCCCCATCATGTGGAACACGCAGGCATCCTCTTCCATGTTGAAGTAGAAGTAGACTTCCATGCGGCGCTCATGGGTATGACACGGCATGGTGTTCCACAGGTTGCCCGGCTCCAGTACCGTTAAGCCCATGCTGAGCTGGCAGGTTTCCAGAACATCCGGCACAAAATATTTATTGATGGTGCGACGGTTGCTGGTGAGGTTGTCGCCCAGGGTCACTGGCGCGACGTCAGCCGGGGTCACTTTTTTGGTCGGATAAGTCGTGTGAGCCGGTGCGCAGTTGTAATAGAATTTGGCCGGGGTGGCGGTATCTGTGCTTGCGAAAACTACCTCTTTCGCCCCTTTGCCCACATACAATGCATCACGGTGGCCAATCTCATAGCATTGACCATCCACGGTGATGGTGCCTGGTCCGCCGATGTTGATCACGCCCAGTTCGCGGCGCTCCAGGAAGTAGCTCACGCCCAGCTGTTTGCCCACTTCGCCGCCCACAGAGACGGTTTTGGCCACCGGCTTGATGCCGCCAACAATAATGCGGTCAATGTGGCTGTAAACCATGGTGTATTCATCATCGACGAACACTTTTTCAACAAGAAACTCATTGCGCAGCCCCTGGGTATCCAGTGTTTTAGCGTGCGCGCTGTGGATGCTTTGTCTTACTTCCACATTCACCTCCAAAGTCAGTTAACTCATTCGAAATGTTATTCAGTCATGCTGAGAACATTCTGCCGTATTCAGTATGCGCACATCTTAGCCCGGCTAAAACAGCTTTTCAATGTTAAATAAAACAACGTTTCAATTTTTATGTTATATATTTCTAAAACTGTAAAGGGGATCACGAATGGGCAATTCAACCCGTAAGAAAAGTGAAATCAACAAGGAAGTGAACGATAAAATTATCATACCAAACAATTACTTAATTAAATCTTAACGTTTTGACATCGCAACCGCATTTTTTCTGCTCGAAATCAAAGATGCCATTTCCGGCCCGTCTTCCTGCAAATTTTCTTAGCATAAGATTGGGATTTTCTTATAAATTGCGCGGATCATCACACAATATAAAACATCGTTTTGATAAATTCACACCCGATTTTTGAGCACGAAAGTTTGGCACAGTATCTACACCAATAAACGTGTCTGCTTTGAGGAAAAAGAAGAATCATGACGTCCGGGTGACGCTTTTCGTCGTCCGGCATGTTTTGAGTTAGTGTTTCTGTAACTGGCCTTGCCCTCCCTGGTGGAGGGCTTTTTTTTGCATAAAAAAACCCAACTGGTGAGGTTGGGTTTTTTCTCGCTCCAGGATGCAGCTAACGGCTCTGATCGAAAGGGAACGCACTTCATCTAACGAAATAATGATATTACCCAAAAGGTAATACCGCAACAGTTAAAACTGTAATGCTGGCAATAGATTAGCGGCAAAAGGTATAATCAACAGGTTAGCGTTGAGGTGTTTCTCCGCCCATTTCTGCGTTTAGCAGAGTGATGATTTCTAAGCCCTGGCCTGAAAAACAGGTGGTGCTGTTATCGGGTAGCTCTGGTCGGAGAGGGAACGCACTTCATCTAACACTGAGCGCAACTGCTGATACAGGCAATGTACGAGCTTTCAGCAAGCCGCCCTCTCCACTTTGTGGAGAAACGGATGAGAGTTTTTATCGAAAAAGCGATCATCGTTCTTAAAGCCATTATTGGCTTTCTTGAACTGATTCGCTACTTCCTGGAGTAACAGGGCGTAGGGAAAACGTAACTAAGGCCGGGTAACTCACCCTTACCCGGCCTTTAAAATTTAATAATCAGCCAGGCATTCGCTTTATCACGGAAAATCGCGACTCAATCGCGCTCGATAGCCAGCGCCACGCCCTGACCACCACCAATACAGAGCGTCGCCAGCCCCTTGCGGGCATCGCGCTTTTGCATTTCATGAACTAAAGAGACGAGGATGCGGCAGCCGGAGGCGCCAATCGGGTGACCGAGGGCAATCGCTCCACCGTTTACGTTGACCCGCTTTTCATCCCATTCGAGGATCTTGCCAACGGAGAGCGCCTGTGCGGCAAAGGCTTCGTTGGATTCAATCAGATCAACGTCGCTCAACTGCCAGCCAACGCGTTCAAGGCAGCGCCGCGTGGCATACACCGGGGCTATCCCCATCAGCGCGGGATCGACCCCGACGCTGGCGAAAGCCCGAATACGCGCCATCACCGGCAGATTCAGTTCCTGCGCCTTCGCTTCACTCATCATCATCACCGCCGCCGCCCCGTCATTGATGGGCGACGCATTGCCTGCCGTCACCGAACCGGCAAGTTCAAAAGCGGGAGTGAGTTGTGCGAGCCCTTCAGCGCTGGCATCGGTGCGCGGCTGCTCATCCGTGTCGACAAGCAAAGTGCGGCCATCAGCGGTCTGGGTTTTAACGGTCACGATCTCTTCGCGAAAACGCCCGGAATCAATCGCCGTACGGGCTTTTTGCTGCGAACGCAACGCCCATTCATCCTGATGCGCACGACTGATGCCATACTCACGCGCGAGGTTCTCGGCCGTCACACCCATATGATAATCGTTGAAGGCATCCCATAACCCGTCATGCACAAGGCTGTCGATAAGCTGACTATTACCCAGCGGCGCACCGGTACGGCTGTCGGTTAACACATGCGGGGCGCGGCTCATATTCTCCTGCCCACCGGCAATCACGATCTCCGCTTCACCGCACTGGATGGCCTGCGAGGCGAGATGCAACGCCTTAAGTCCTGAGCCACAAACGTCGTTAATGGTTATCGCCGAGACCGTCATCGGCAGGCCACCTTTAATTGCTGACTGGCGAGCAGGATTTTGCCCGGCACCGGCGGTCAGCACCTGGCCCAGAATCACTTCATCAATAGAATGCGGGTGCACACCGCTGCGGTCGAGCAGTGCCTGAACGACATAGCTTCCGAGCTCTACGGCAGAGTGGGACGAGAGCGCACCCTGAAAACAGCCGATAGGTGTGCGAACCGCAGCGACAATAACGACATCTTTCATTTCTACCTCGCACAAGTTAACCCGGGCAATAGTAGTACTTTGTTATCAACAAATTTCGTAATTGTTTAAAATTGGTGAGATTTATCACAGAGGACAGGTGGGGCTGAAACAGACAGGAAAAAAGCGGAGGATTTCTCCTCCGCCCCAGAGCAGATTAGTTGTTAACCGGAATGACAGCACCTTTGTATTTGGTGCGGATCCAGTCCTGAATCTCTTTAGAGTGCAGCACGTTCACCAGCGCGACGATATCTTTTTTCTTCTCGTCACCACGGTGTACGGTAATGATGTTGGCGTACGGGTTGTTCTCACCGCTTTCAACTGCAATCGGATCTTTCACCGGATCCAGACCGGCATCGATGGCGTAGTTGGCATTGATGACCACGGCGTCACCTTCGTCGTTGTTATACATCTGCGGCAGCAGGGCTGCTTCTACGTTCGGCAGGAACTGCAGTTTTTTCGGGTTTTCTACGATGTCGCTGATGCGTGCGGTCACTTTGTCGACACCCGGTTTCAGCTTGATCACACCCTCTTTTTCGAAGATAGAGAGGATACGGCCTTCTTCTGATACCGCATCACGCATGATGACTTTGCCACCCTGCGGCAGGTCTTTCAGAGACTTGTGCTTTTTGGAGTAGATGCCGATTGGCTCGATGTGAATCGCACCGGCGCTGACGAAATCATAGGTTTTGTCGCCTGCATGGTCTTTCAGCACACTGTTCAGGTACGGAATATGCTGGAAGTAGTTAGCATCAATCTCGCGGCCCGCCAGTGCGGTGTTCGGCAGGATGTAATCCTGGAACGGTTTAATTTCCAGATCGATACCCTGTTTGGCCAGAATCGGTTTCGCCTGCTCCAGGATTTCAGCGTGCGGCACGTTGGATGCCCCAACGGTCAGGGTGTCAGCCCATGAGGAGAAGCTGATGGCACTCAGGGTAACGGCGGCGAGCAGTGTCAGTGTTTTTTTCATGATGTTGGTTCCCATTATATTTTTAGCGTTTATCTAACAAAGAGGTAATAACGTCGCCGCAATACTGAATGATGAAGACAATGACCAGAATGGTCGCCGTCGCCACCAACGTAACGTCGCCGTGGTTTCGCTGGAATCCTTCCAGATAAGCAAGATTTCCTAATCCACCCGCGCCGATAACCCCGGCCATCGCGCTGTAGCTCACCAGAGCAATCAGCGTAACGGTAATCCCGGAAACCAGTGCCGGTGATGATTCAGGCAGCAACACCCGAAAAATCAATGTACTCAAACGCGCGCCCATCGAACGGGTCGCTTCGATCACCCCTTTGTCCACTTCGCGTAGGGCGATTTCAACCAGACGGGCATAAAACGGCGCGGCGCCGACAATCAGCGCAGGCAGCGCGGCATTCGCTCCGAGAATCGTTCCGACAAGGGTTTTGGTGAACGGAATCAGTAGTACAATCAAAATGATGAACGGAATCGAGCGGAACACGTTCACCACAATGGAAATCACGCCATACAGGGCACGGTTCTGAAACAGCCCGCCTTTAGCCGTTAAAAACAGCGCCAGCCCGAGAATAATGCCCAGAACAAAGGTCGCTGCACCGGACAATGCCGTCATATACAGCGTCTCCTGGGTAGCCGCCCAGAGTTGTTCAATTTTCAGATGTGGAAACAGATTCTCAAGCATGGGAAATCACCTCGCCTTCAATATCGCTTTGGCCTAAATCCGCGAGGATATTGTCTACTTGTTCTTGTGTGGCTACGACATGCACCCAAAGCTGACCAAACACGCCGTGGGCGGTTTGCGTCATCTTGCCGTGCAGAATATTAAAAGGCAGACCGTAACGCAGAGTCAGTTCCCCAACGACCGGCTGGTGGGTGCTGTGACCGGTAAAGGTCAGTTTAATCACCGTACCGCCCAGATCGCTGCTGAGGTCAGGGTTAAACTCCTCTTCCTCATACTGACCAATCTGCCGCACAAACTGGCGGGTAATGGGCTGCTGAGGGTGGGTAAAGACGCCAATAACGTCCCCCTCTTCCACCACTCTACCGTTTTCCATCACCGCCACGCGGTCGCAGATTTTACGCACCACGTGCATCTCGTGGGTAATCAGAACAATGGTCAACCTGAAGCGACGATTGATGTCCAGCAACAGGTCCAGAATCTGGTCAGTGGTTTGCGGATCCAGCGCTGATGTGGCTTCGTCGCACAACAGCACGTCCGGGTTGTTGGCCAGCGCACGGGCAATGCCGACACGCTGCTTCTGCCCGCCGCTTAGCTGCGATGGGTAAGCATCCTCGCGCCCTTTCAGCCCCACCAGCTCAATCAGTTCTGCCACGCGAGCAGTGATAGCCGCTTTCGGTGCGCCCGCGATTTGCATCGAAAAGGCGATGTTTTCACTGACGGTGCGCGACCACAGTAGGTTGAAGTGCTGAAAAACCATACTGATTTTCAGACGCGCCTGGCGCAGCGCCTCGCCGCGTGCCGCCGCTATATCCTGCCCGTTGATCACCACGCTGCCGGTGGTGGGTTTTTCCAGCCCATTTAACAGGCGGATCAGCGTACTTTTTCCGGCGCCGCTATAGCCGATAATTCCGTAAATTTGCCCCTGCTCAACCGACAGGGAAACGCCATCCACTGCGGTAATTGACGCCTTTCCCTGGCTAAAAATCTTGGAAATATTCCTGAGAACAATCATTGCGTTAATTTTTCCGTTTTGGCGGTTTAGCAGTATGGATGTCCAGACGATAATAATCAGTCATGAATTTATTTCAAATAACTAAATAGCCAATGCTTATACCTTTTTGCGCTAAGTGGCGGGAAAACACATCATTCTGCGTTATGGATTTATTCAGCATTGGTTAGCTAAAAAGCGCATAACTCACAGTCAGAGTGACGCAAAAATGGTTGAAATAGCGGCAAAAACATCCTTTTATGGCTATCAACACTTCCAGACGGCTAACAGGCTTTCCCTCTCGATGTCCAAACAGCATGTCATATTTCTTTTGGTTCTAAACGCCACCTAAAGATTCTTTAAAAGGCAAAAATTGCAGACCTATCATCCGCCCATCACGTCAATGAGTGGGTAAACACCAATGTCCGTATTTCATTCAGTCAGTGAACTGATTGGCAAAACGCCTTTACTCCAGTTGCATAAACTGGAGACCGGTCCGTGCAGTCTTTATTTAAAACTGGAGAACCAGAACCCCGGCGGCTCCATTAAAGACAGGGTGGCACTGTCGATGATTAGCGAAGCCGAAAGGCTCGGGCATTTGCAGCCTGGCGGCACGATTATTGAAGCCACCGCCGGTAACACGGGGCTGGGTCTTGCGCTAATTGCCGCCCAGAAAGGCTATTCGTTAACGCTGGTGGTGCCAGACAAGATGAGCCGGGAGAAGATTTTTCACCTGCGTGCCCTGGGTGCCAATGTGGTGCTGACCCGTTCCGATGTGAACAAAGGTCATCCGGCCTATTATCAGGATTACGCCCGCCGCCTGGCCGATGAAACGCCCGGCGCCTTTTACATCGATCAATTTAATAACGAGGCCAATCCCCTGGCGCACAGCACCACCACGGCGCCAGAGCTTTTTGCGCAACTTGATGGCGACATCGATGCGATTGTGGTCGGCGTCGGCTCCGGTGGCACCCTCGGTGGGTTGCAGGCCTGGTTTGCCGAACACTCTCCCAAAACCGAATTTATTCTTGCCGACCCGGCCGGCTCAATCCTTGCCGATCAGGTGGAAACCGGGCAGTACGGCGAACCGGGCTCCTGGCTGGTTGAAGGGATTGGCGAAGACTTTATCCCTCCGCTTGCCCATATCGACGGTGTAGAGAAAGCCTACAGAGTGACCGATGCGCAAGCGTTCGATACCGCGCGAACACTGTTGCAAACCGAGGGGATACTGGCAGGTTCCTCCACCGGCACGCTGCTGAATGCCGCGCTGCGTTACTGCCAGGCACAAACCACGCCGAAGCGGGTCGTAACCTTCGCCTGTGACAGCGGGAATAAATACCTGTCGAAGATGTTCAATGACGACTGGATGCGCCAGCAGGGGCTGCTTTCGCGCCCCTCTCGCGGCGACCTGACCGATTTTATCGCGCTGCGTCACGACGAAGGCGCGACGGTGACCGCCGCGCCGGATGACACCCTCGCCGCCGTGCTGGCCCGCATGCGCCTGTACGACTTTTCTCAACTGCCCGTACTGGAAAATGGCCGTGTCGTCGGGATTGTCGACGAGTGGGATCTGATTAGCCACGTGCAGGGCGACAGCCAGCGCTTTTCCCTGCCGGTCAGAGAAGCGATGACCCGCAATGTGGAAACCCTCGATAAACACGCCCCGGAAAGCGCACTCAAAGCCATTTTTGATCGTGGTCTGGTGGCGGTTATTGCTGATAACGACCGCTTTTTAGGCCTCATTACCCGCAGCGACGTCCTGACCACCTGGCGTAACCGACTGGAACACTAAGGAATAACAATGACAAAGTTAAACACATTAAGCGTGCACAGCGGTGCATTCAGCGATCGGCATGGCGCGGTGATGCCACCGATTTATGCCACGTCGACCTTTGCCCAACCGGCGCCGGGCCAGCACACCGGCTATGAGTACTCCCGCAGCGGCAACCCAACGCGCCACGTACTGGAAACCGCCATTGCCGAGCTGGAAAGCGGCACGCGTGGTTACGCCTTTGCCTCCGGGCTGGCGGCCATTTCCACGGTGCTGGAACTGCTGGATAAAGACAGCCACATCGTCGCCATCGACGATGTTTATGGGGGTACGTACCGCCTGATTGAGAACGTGCGTCGTCGCAGCACCGGCCTGCGTGTCAGTTGGGTCAAACCCGACGATCTGGCGGGACTTGAAGCCGCCATTCGCCCGGATACCCGCATGATCTGGGTCGAAACCCCGACTAACCCTTTGCTGAAACTGGCCGATTTGGCCGCCATCGCAGCGATTGCAAAGCGGCATAAGATAATCAGCGTGGCGGACAACACCTTCGCCTCACCGGTCATTCACCGCCCTATTGAGTTTGGTTTCGACATCGTGGTGCACTCCGCCACCAAGTACCTTAATGGTCATTCGGATGTGGTTGCCGGACTGGCGGTAGTGGGTGACAACCCTGAGCTGGCGGAGAAGCTCGGCTACCTGCAGAATGCCGTTGGCGGCGTCCTTGACCCGTTCAGCAGTTTCCTGACGCTGCGCGGTATTCGCACGCTGTCACTGCGTATCGAGCGCCACAGCAGCAATGCGCTGGCGCTGGCGAAATGGCTGGAACAGCAGCCACAGGTCGAGAAGGTGTGGTTCCCGTGGCTGGAATCTCATCCGCATCATCAACTGGCGCGTCAGCAGATGGCGCTGCCCGGTGGCATGATTTCGGTGGTGGTGAAAGGTGATGACCAGTACGCCACGCGCATCATCAATAAACTACAACTCTTTACCCTGGCAGAAAGTCTGGGCGGCGTAGAGAGTCTGGTGAGCCAGCCGTTCAGTATGACTCACGCCTCTATTCCGCTGGAGCAGCGCGTAGTCAATGGCATTACGCCACAGTTGATTCGGTTGTCGGTGGGCATTGAAGATGAGCAGGATTTGATTGCCGACTGGCAACAGGCGCTGGGGTGAGGGACTCCCTATCAGAGGATAAAGGGCTGCTCATTCATCGTCTCTTCTGAAGCGACAACGTGACGTTATGCAACTAAGACTGTTACAGCGATGACAGGGTCCGGCTGAAAATCGCCGAAGTGTATCCGCAAGGCCGGGGCGACGCGCATGGATGCGCGGCGAGGGCGACTTTACAGGGACATTACCTTCGCCCGTCCCCGATAAGCCTAAAGGAAACGCTGAGGGTACCGCGCCAGCGGCGATTTTCCTGGCCGGGAGCCCGGGTCGCCAGGGCGGTGGCGGTGAACCGCCCTGGCACGTTCACAGGTTCTGGCGCTTTAGAAAAGCAAGGAACATAAGGTGAACGGAATGGCCACCTGAGCCGCATGTTCCCCCTCACCCCAGCCCTCTCCCTAAATGGAGAGGGAGCATCCGTGCTCACATCATGTAGTGAGGAACCCTCAGCATTAGGGTGCTCACCCCCCAATCCCATTCAGCACCGCCAGCGCCTCGGCTGGCAGTACCAGCTTCGCACTCGCCAGGTTTTCCTGTAAATGCACGGGTGACGAAGTGCCTGGAATCAACAAAATATTAGGTGAGCGTTGCAGCAACCACGCCAGAGCCACCTGCATCGGCGTGGCGTTGAGGCTTGCGGCCACCTCGTTCAGCTCATTGGATTGCAGCGGCGTGAACCCACCCAATGGGAAGAACGGCACATACGGAATATGTTGCGTGGCCAGGATGTCTATCAACGCATCATCCGCACGGTTCGCCACGTTATACATGTTCTGCACACAGGCAATCTCGGTCATGGTCTGGGCGTCCGCGACCTGCTTCGCGGTCACATTACTCAGCCCAATGTGGCGAATCAAACCCCGTTCTTTTAAACCAATCAGGGTTTCAAGCTCCGCTTCCAGCGACCCTTCCGCTGGCCCATGGGTACCGTGCATGCTGCGCAGGTTCACCACTTCAATGGTATCCAGCCCCAGATGACGCAGGTTATCTTCGATAGCACTCGTCAGCTCCTCAGCGCTAAAGGCAGGCAGCCAGTTGGCTTTTTTGTCGCGACGCGCGCCCACTTTAGTGACGATGCACAGATCAGCAGAATAAGGATGCAACGCCTGTTTAATCAGCTTATTGGTCACATGCGGACCGTAGAAATCGCTGGTGTCGATATGGTTAACACCCGAAGCTACGGCGTCACGAAGCACCTGAATCGCCTTCGCTTCGTCTACTGGCGGGCCAAAGACGCCCGGACCAGCAAGTTGCATTGCACCGTAGCCCAGACGACCGACCTCGCGATCGCCTAAACGGTAAGTAAGCGTGGGTTGAGACATGGAATACCTCCAGTGGGATAAGTAAGCCATTGTAAGACGTGACCGGAGGCGGCGATAGCGATATACGTGCGATCCCCTTTGTCCACCTCGAATTAATACAGCAGTATTATTGACCCCGTATATCCTGGGCAACTACCGAAATAAAAAACCTCTGATATAGTAAATCTATAGCTAAAGAGGCCACCCTATGAAATTTCCTGAAATACCAGAAAACGAAGCCGAACGACTTAAATCGCTTTATATGATGGATTTATTGGATAAAAAGGATGATATCCGTCTGGATCGCCTGACGCGTCTGGCCAAAGCGGCATTTAATGTCCCTATTGGTTTAATCAGCCTGCTGGACCGGGATCGCCAGTGGCTTGCCTCCTGTAGTGGCTCTATCGGCGTGCGTGAGACCGCCCGTAATACCTCCTTTTGCGCCCATGCTATTCTGGCGCAAGGTATTTTCATTGTGAAAGACGCCAGTATAGATGAGCGCTTCCATGATCACCCTTTTGTTTCAGGCGAGCCGCATATTCGTTTTTATGCGGGTTGCCCGGTGCGTCTGCCCGACGGTTCTATTGCCGGGACAATATGTATTATTGATGACAAGCCGCGCGACTTCACGCCGGAAAATATCAATACCCTACTCGATTTGGGTGCGATTGTAGAAGATGAGTTTTATATCATCAGCATGGCGATGACCGATCCGCTTACCGATTTGCCCAATAAGCGTGGCTTTTATAAATTGGGCGAAAAACGTTTCTCCTGGTTAACCGATAATAAACGCACGTTTAGCCTGATATATCTTGATGTAGAAAACATTACCGCCATCAACGAATTCTTTGGTCATCACGAAGGCGATGACACCCTGAAAAAATTTGCCTCATCGCTCAACCGTTGCCTGAAGAAAAATGATGTGGCAGGGCGTCTGGAAGGGGGCAAATTCGTGGTGTTGTTAGGTCACGATGAAGACCAGGACGTTGACACCTTCCTGTTCAGCCTGCAATCGAGAATTGACGACCTGAATGAAAAGTCGAAGAAACAGTTCCGTCTGCATTACGCCTACGGCATCGTCGAGTACGATCCCGATCGGTATGGCAATCTGCTGGAGATGATGAACAACAGTGAACACGTGATGTATCTGGAGCGTAAGAAATCAGCAATACGCCCCTCTCAGCCCAATCCGTCGCGCGAAAAAACCTGAGGTTTGTACTCAGGTTATGTTATGTCATCCGTTAAGATCTCGTTCGCCAGCGGCTACCGCTGGCGAAAACGATTACCGCGTGGACTGTAAAAACTTGCGCGTGCGTTCGTGCTGCGGCTGAGTAAAGAGTTGCTCAGCCGTGTTGTCTTCGACAATCACGCCATCGGCCATGAAGATCACCCTGTCAGCCACATCTTTCGCAAATGACATCTCATGCGTTACCAGAATCAGCGTGGTCTCGTGATCGACAATCGAACGAATAACCTGAAGCACTTCATTCACCAGCTCGGGATCCAACGCCGAGGTTGGTTCATCGAACAAAATCACTTTCGGTTTAACCGCCAGCGCCCTGGCAATCGCCACACGCTGCTGCTGACCGCCGGATAACATTGCCGGGTAGCTGTCTGCTTTCTCGCGCAAACCCACACGTTCCAGCAGCGCCATCCCGGTTTCATTCGCCTGCGCTTTCGGGATTTTTTTACCCACGAGCAGCGCTTCGGTAATGTTCTCCAGTGCCGTCTTGTTCTTAAACAGGTTGTAATGCTGGAACACCATGCCGGTGTGGGCACGCAGCGCCGTCTCCTGCTGGCGGGTAAATTTCTTCGCATCCACCACCGTACCGGCAATGTCCAGCGTGCCGCTTTCCGGTTTTTCCAGCAGATTAATGCAGCGCAACAGCGTCGATTTACCCGAGCCGGAGGGCCCAATGATCGCCACCACCTGGCCCTGCGCTATCTCCAGCGAGATATCTTTCAGCACCGGGTTGTCACTGAATGACTTATGCAAATGGCTGATTTTCAACATAGCGGAGGCTCCTTATCGGTATGGGCGATTCAAACGATGCTCGATGCGTTTTTGCAGCAGCGTCAGAAGGATGGTCACGGCCCAATAGATCAGCGCCACCGCCAGATAACTTTCCAGAAAACGAAACGAGTTACTGGCCAGAATTTTGGTTTGCGCAAAGATATCGGTCACGCCGACGGTAAACGCCAGTGACGACTCTTTAATAAGCATAATCAGGTAGTTACTCATTCCCGGTACGGCAATACGTACCGTTTGTGGCAGCACGATACGGCGGAATCCCTGCCAGCGGCTCAGGCCAACGGACAGACAGGCTTCAAGCTGCCCTTTATCGACCGAATTCATCGCGCCACGAAACTCTTCTGCAAGGTTGGCTGCGGTTTTGAAGCTCAGGGCGATGATGGTGGCCGAAATGGCGTTCATCATGCTGATACCCGGAAACAGCTGCGGGATACCGAAATAGAAGATAAACAGCGTAACCAGCGTGGGTACAGAGCGGAAAAACGAAATATAGATTTCGGCCAACTGCGTCAGTACGACAATCCGATTGCGAATAATCAGCGCCAGCACCATTCCCATGACCGAGGCGATAACCATTGAGGTTATCGCCAGGAACAACGTCATCGGCAGGTAACTGAGCAGCGTTGGAAAAGCTTCCAGCATGAAGCTCAGGTTAAAATTCATTGCGTTATTCCTTGCTGACGTCCTGTTTCAGGTACTGCTCGGACAGTTTGGTCAGCGTGCCGTCTGCTTTCAACGCGGTCAGTGCCTCATCAAATTCCTTACGTAGCGCATCACCTTTTTCGTTTTTCACGAACGGGAACGCTTCCTGGTAACGATAAACCGGGTCACCGGATTTTTTCAGCGGCAGGCGTGAGTTGTCGATCAACAGTTGGGCACCGGCACGATCCATGATGTAGGCATCAATACGACCGAGGGCAACATCCTGAATAATCGCGCTAGGTTCATCATAGGTATGAATATCAATACCGGCATCAGGGTAATTCTTACGTAAATAGTTTTCTTTGCTACTTCCTACGTCTACACCCAGACGTTTACCCTTTAAATCATCAATATTACGAATAGAATCGTCGTTATTTCGGGTCACCAACTGGGCGCCAGAATAAATATAAGTCTGGGAGAATTGGTATTTCTCACGACGTTTTTCGTTAGCTTCAACCTGATTGGCGATGGTGTCGATTTTGCCTGCATCAAGCATTCCAAAGAGACCGGTCATGTCGGCAGTCGTTAATTCTACGCGGCTATAACCCAGTTTTTTAGCCACGGCATTGACGGTTGCAATGTCATAACCTTCGTAATCTTTTCCGTTTTGTTTGTAGGAAAATCCGATACTTACACCGAACGTGCCGACGTGCAGTACCTTCTCATTTTCAGCAGGTTTTTTATTGTCGTCGCAACCGGTTAAAAAGAACGCACCCAGCAATGCGGTGGCGATGATCCCTGATTTAAAATTAAGCATGGCAATTCCTTTGGAATTATGTGTGTTTATTGATGTTGTGGTGTCTATTTTTCGCGCGCCAGTTTAAATCACTTCATGAATATTCTATATTCCCATTAGTAATTATTGATAACGTATAAGAATAATCCACTCTTGTATTACAGAGATATCATTCCTGCCATTAAAAAGGCAAGTACCAGAGGTTCATTATGAGAATTATTGCGTGCGGTGACTTATTGTTTTCGAGTCGTAACCTGGCGAAAAGATTAGATCCCGAAATCGTTGAATTATTGCAAAGCGCTGATGCCGTATTTGCCAATGCCGAATTTAGCTGCCCGCAGCCAACACTGCCCCCTGCCGCTGGTCGCGGGTACATCACTGCCGTAAAACCTGCGACGCTGGATGAGTTTGTCGATTTGAACATTCGTCTGGTCTCCTTCGCCAATAACCACACCGGCGATTTCGGCTGGGAAGGCGTGGTGCATACTCTGGAAGCCGCCGAAGCTCGTAACCTTATCCCCTGCGGACTGGGTCGCAACCTTGATGATGCCCGCTTGCCCCGTTTTCTGGACACTGCAAAAGGCCGCGTTGGCGTGGTGGCGCTGGGGTCAACCCGTTCAGAAGTATTTCTTGCCGCCAATGGCGGCGCAGGTACCGTTGCGCGGCCGGGTCTGAACCCATTGCGCTGGGGCCGTGCCTATGTGCTTGGCGACGAGCAGTTTGAGCAGTTGAAAGCGATCACCCGCTCGCTTGGCATCGACGAAAGCGTGCGTGAAGGCATGCGCGTGGAAGTGATGCCATCGAAAGGCGATGATGAGTTCAAGTTTGGCTCCCTGTTTGAAAGCGCTCTGCAAATTGAACGGGGTGAAAAAGCCTATGTGCGCACCTGGTTTAATGAGCAGGACTGCGTGGCGAATGAGCGCAGTATCCGCGATGCCGCTAACCGCAGCGACTTCACCCTTGTCAGCCTGCATACCCATGAAGGCGATAAAGACAGCTGGTACTCCCCGGATGCCCCAGCATTTATCGAGCAGTTTGCTCATCGCGCAATAGACGCAGGCGGAGATGCGGTGGTTTGCCATGGCGCGCACTTTATGCGTGGTGTCGAGATCTATAATGGCAAACCGATCTTCTACAACCTCGGTAGCCTGCTGATGGAGTTTGAGGCGGGTGAGTCAATAATCGGCCCGGAAATGTATGAAGCTTATGGTCATGCAGCGGACGCACGCCCCTCTGAGCTGCACCGTGCTCGTGCGAAAAACCATGCAGGTGAGTTCACAGGCTTCAACGCCGAAGCACGCTTCTCACAAAATGCGCTGGCGGTGTTTGATTTAACCCCTGACGGCCTGGCCTGCCAGTTGCTCCCCCTCGATTTGGGCATGAACCGCGAGCGTGCTCTGTCACGAGGCCTGCCGGAAAAAGTTACCCATCAGCAAGGCGAAGAGATTGCCAGCCTGCTGACCCGCCTGAGTCACCGCTATGGCACCACATTTAATTATGACAAAGTGAGTGGCCTGATTCGCTTCTCCTGATAAGCCCCATTAAAACAGCCAGAATGTTTCTGGCTGTCTCTTCTCGCATCAGCATCCATCTCTGCCAGGAACAAAAATTTCGTGACTGCCTTCGCATTTGCCCCGCAAAATGACAGCGCTATCATTTTTCATTTCTCTTTCCTCTTGTGCTTTCAATGAAGGCAGCAAAACGGTGATTCTGCGTAACCTTTTGCACGGTTTAACTGCGCATAATGTTGGCGAGTTGTGAGTCAGAAAAGCGATGGTCCGCCGTCTTTTAACCTGTATTTTACAGCCGATGGCCATTTCGTGAATGCTGTCGCCTGTTGATGGGCATGTGCAAGATTAATCAATATTAAAAAGCAGAATATTTGGGCTAACGAACAACGCACAGCATTGCACTACGGGCTATAATCGGGCTAATTTGGTCTCGCTATGAATAAAATCCTTCCCGCCTTTTTCTCTTTCTGTTGCCTCAGATTTGCCTCTCGCTGTATGCATTGTAATACCTGTCACCATCCGGGCACGCGTCGCTTACAAAAGAAATAACCCGCTGATAAATAATACAAAAAACCGCTATCGCCGTAAAAACAATGATTCAAATATTGAATCACACCCCGGCTGAATCAGTCTTTTTTTGTTAAACACAAAGGCATAGTATTCCTCTTATTCGCCATCCAGCGCCACGATTTACTTAAGGCAGATGGCCGTTTATGACATCAATACACGGTTATCCTTTTCCGCAGGAGGAACTATGCCAGCTCAGTCTTCAACGCCAGTCGTCACATCCGTCAAAGTCATCCCGGTTGCCGGGCATGACAGCATGCTGATGAACCTGAGCGGTGCCCACGCACCGTTCTTCACCCGTAACATCGTCATCATCACCGACAACGCCGGCAACACCGGCGTCGGCGAAGTCCCCGGCGGCGAAAAAATCCGCCAGACCATTGAAGACGCGGCCCCGCTGATTATCGGCAAAACCCTCGGCGCCTATAAAAACGTCCTCAACGAGGTGCGCAGCGCCTTTGCTGACCGCGACGCCGCGGGCCGCGGCCTGCAGACTTTTGACCTGCGCACCACCATCCACGTGGTCACCGCCATTGAATCCGCCATGCTCGACCTGCTGGGTAAGCACCTGGGCGTCAACGTCGCCTCCCTGCTCGGTGACGGCCAGCAGCGCAGCGAAGTGGAAATGCTCGGCTACCTGTTCTTCGTCGGCAACCGTAAGGCGACGCCGCTGCCCTACCAGAGCCAGCCGGATGAAAAATGCGACTGGTACCGTCTGCGTCATGACGAGGCGATGACCCCGGATGCTGTGGTGCGTCTGGCGGAAGCGGCGTATGAAAAATATGGCTTCAATGACTTCAAACTCAAAGGCGGGGTGCTGGCCGGGGAAGAAGAGGCCGAGTCCATCGTGGCGCTGGCGAAGCGCTTCCCCGACGCGCGCGTCACCCTCGACCCGAACGGCGCCTGGTCCCTGAACGAAGCCATCAGCATCGGCAAATACCTGAAAGGCTCGCTGGCCTACGCGGAAGACCCGTGTGGCGCGGAGCAGGGCTTCTCCGGGCGTGAAGTGATGGCGGAGTTCCGCCGTGCCACCGGCCTGCCGACCGCCACCAACATGATTGCCACCGACTGGCGTCAGATGGGGCACACGCTGTCGCTGCAGTCGGTGGATATCCCGCTGGCGGACCCGCACTTCTGGACCATGCAGGGCTCGGTGCGTGTGGCGCAGATGTGCCACGAGTTCGGCCTGACCTGGGGCTCGCACTCCAACAACCACTTCGACATCTCGCTGGCGATGTTCACCCACGTGGCGGCAGCGGCGCCGGGTAAAATCACCGCGATTGATACGCACTGGATCTGGCAGGAGGGCAACCAGCGCCTGACGAAAGAGCCGTTTGAGATTAAAGGCGGGATGGTGCAGGTGCCGACGACGCCGGGTCTGGGCGTGGAGCTGGACATGGACCAGGTGATGAAGGCGCACGAGCTGTATCAGAAACACGGTCTGGGCGCGCGCGACGACGCCATGGGGATGCAGTACCTGATCCCGGGCTGGACGTTCGACAACAAACGTCCTTGCATGGTGCGTTAAGCGTACTGATTAATGAAAAGCCCGCAGGCATCGCCCTGCGGGCTTGAGTTTATCTCTCCGGCTCTGCCAGGCTTCCTGATGATGCTGTCATTATTCTGTTGACGATTAACGCAAGCTTTTATAATTTCAGTGAATGAATATTTTTTCGCGCCTGACTCAGACCACCACCAGCACGACCCCCCATGCGGGTTGTGAGGGTAATGCGCGCTAAATTTACCCCTAAACCCGCCAGTCCTGGCCGGGTTTAACTTATTTCTCCTGGCCCCCTGGCAACGCAACAGGAGAAAAACCATGACCCATCTTCCCCCGCGACGTCGCGCTTTATTGGTTATTGATATGCAGGTGGGCTTATTTCATGGCCCGGCTAAACCGTATGATGGGGCGCGTGTGCTTGCCAATATCAATCGGTTGCTCGCTAAAGCCCACGAGGCGGGTGCACCTGTTTTTGCCGTGCAGCATACCGGCCCTGCAGGTTCGCCTGTTGAACCTGGCAGCCCTCTGACGCGACTTATTGCGGAGCTGGATATTGACGAAAGCCGTGACCGGATTTTCGCCAAAACACGACCAAACTGTTTCGCCGGGACCGGACTTGCAGAATTACTGCACGAAGCCTCTGTTGACGAGCTGGTCGTCGTGGGGATGAAGACCGAATTTTGCGTCGACACGACCTGTCGTGCCGCCGCTGATCTCGGTTTTAAGCCAATTTTAATTACCGACGCTCACACCACGGTGGATAACCCGGTCCTCGCCGCGCAGGCGATTATCGCTCATCACAACGCCACCCTGAATGGCCCCTTTGTGACACTGCTGTCGACGGATGAATGCCTGTTTTAAGGTGACAATATCCCGTCCCGCACACGGGTGCGGGACGGGGCAATACCATTAACGAAACACCGAAATAGCCTCTGCCAAACGAGTCACCTGATTATTCAGGTGCCCGGAAGCTTCCGCCCCTTCCTGCACACGGTCTGCATTCTGGTGGGTAATCCTATCCAGCTCTTCTACCGCAAGGCTTATCTGGCTGATGGCCGTAGCCTGTTCCGCTGTCGCCTCGCTAATGTGGTGAATCAGGGTTGTCACATTCGTCACCTGGCCCACAATCTCTTGCATCGTTTTCCCGGCGTCATCGGCCAGTTTTCGACCAGAGCGGACCTGGGACACGCTGGATTCAATCAGCGCTTTGATTTCATTCGCCGCGCTGGCGCTACGCTGCGCGAGGTTGCGTACTTCACCGGCGACCACCGCGAAGCCTTTACCCTGCTCGCCGGCACGTGCCGCTTCGACGGCAGCATTCAGGGCAAGGATGTTGGTCTGAAAGGCAATGCTATCGATGATGCTGGTAATACTGGCGATTTGGGTCGAACTTTCATCGATGGTTCCCATCATATCGATCATGTTATTCATTACCTTGCCGCCTTTTTCCGCTACGCTGCGAGTGGCCTGAGACAAGGCATTGGCCTCGGCGGCGGTCTGAGTATTACTTCTGACGGTGGCCGCGAGTTCATTCATGGTTGCAGCCGTTTGCTGGACGTTAGCTGCGGCCTGGTCCGTCTGGCGACTCAGGCTGTCATTCCCCTGGCATAGCGCATCTGTTGCCTTAAGTACGCTTACCGCCTGACTGCTGACATCGTTAATCAGCCAGCGAAACATCAGGCCAAGCTGGCTGATGGCGCGTAAGGTCACGCCAACTTCATCAATGCGCGTGGTCTGCTCAACCTGCTGGGTTTCTCCGGTGGCAACCCGTAAAGCCTGTTGACACAACCGCTCCACCGGACGAACAATTTGACTCTCCAGCCAGGCCATCACCACCAGCATCACTATCGCCATTGCGCCCGCGAAGCCCCCCATCCGGGCGGGTGTCAGTTGGCACATATACCCCGCCAGCATGCTTAACAAAAACAGCGCAATGAAGGCAGAACGCAGCCGCCAGCGAAGCGGCATCGCCACAAGCGATGAGCGCCAGCGCATCAGCCCGGTACGCATCACCATTCCTTTGTAGAGTTTTTTGCCCCGCGCCTGGCCTTCGCGGAACTGGCGGTAGAGCACCTCTGCACTCGCCACTTCTGCCGCATCCGGTTTGGTGCGCACCGACATATATCCCTTTACGCTGCCCTGGCGAATAATCGGGATCGCGTTGGCGCGAACCCAGTAGTGATCGCCATTTTTACAGCGGTTTTTCACCAGGCCGCTCCAGGGTTCGCCTTTCTTGAGCGTGAACCACATATCGGCAAACGCTTGTGATGGCATATCCGGGTGACGAACTAAATTATGTGGCTGCCCCTCCAGCTCACTTAATGAAAAACCGGACACCTCAATAAATGCATCATTAGCGTAATTAATATAACTGTTGGGATCCGTTGTAGACATTAGCGTTGCGCCATTGTCAAAAGCGAGCTCTTGCTGTGTGACAGGGTGATTTTCACGCATAGAATATATTCCCGTATGCTTGAGAGAATTATTATTAATATCCAGGACTGTCTTTCACTTTCCACTATTCAAGAAAAAAATCAATATTATTATTAGATTAAATAAAAATCCTTGTGAGCACACACATCATTCACAAACATATTTTTCGGGTACTTGATGGGTAGTTTAAAAGAGTAAATCATTAGGATTAAGAGGAAATAATACTAAGCCTGCTTAGCATTATAGTCGTATTAAAACTGTTTTAGATAACCCATGCTTAAACGATATTTAATGCCGATTAAATTAAAACATCCGGCTTTCGACTCCGCTTTATCCTGCCGATCGGCCGAATTTTTCCCCCTCTCACTTCCTTCTCCCCTCAGGGCGGCACGTTGAGCAGTGCCATATTCGTAGTATATTAATAAGAGTCTTTCTCTACAGGTGCCCTGCATGTCTTACTCCATCGGCGAATTTGCCACACTGTGCGGAATCAACGCCACCACGCTTCGGGCCTGGCAGCGTCGCTATGGTTTACTCAAACCGATGCGTACCGATGGTGGTCACCGCCTGTACAGCGATGCTGATGTTCAGCAGGCTCTGCGCATTCTCGACTGGGTAAAGAAAGGCGTGCCGGTAAGTCAGGTCAAACCCTTGCTGGAACGTCCTGGCGCACGCCGTACCAATAACTGGGTGACCCTGCAGACAACCATGCTTGAGCGGCTCAAAGAGGGGAAAATCGAGTCTCTGCGCCAGTTAATTTATGATTCAGGCCGTGAATACCCACGCCCCGAACTGGTGACGGAGGTGCTCCGCCCGCTCAGGAGCCAGGTATCCGCCAACACGCCTGCGATGATGACCCTGCGCGAAGTACTTGATGGCATTATTCTTTCCTACACCTCATTTTGCCTTGAGGGCGACAAGCGCGCCCCTGGCGATAATTATCTGATCTGTGGCTGGCAACTGACCGATCCTTGCGAAGTGTGGCTGGAAGCGTTGAAGCGCACCGGTCAGGGGCATCGCATTGATGTGCTGCCGATTTCTCCTGCCGCGCTGGCGCCGGAAATCTTTCCTGGTCGTCACTGGCTGCTGGTGACCAGCGGGAAGCTAACCATTGCCCGTAAGAAGCAGGTTGAAAAATGGCGTGAGCTGGTGACGTCGTTGGATGTTATTGCGCTATAGGTCTGGCGGGCTATTCCGTTTATCTGAATATGTAAGTCTGGCTGATTGTTCCTTTCACCTTACGTTCATTGTTCCTTTGAAGCGAAGCCGCCGCACCTGACCTCCTCTGCAAAAATTCGATTGCCGGATGGCGGCTATCACCTTATCCGACCTACAGAACAGTCACGCACATGTGCAAAACCCGGCGCGCTCACCGCTCTCCCTCGCAAAAAATACGCACAAAACAATAAAAATTCATGCCATTGATTTAAATAATAAAATAAAAAATATCACACAAAAACTTGGACAAATATTTAAGTTTGTGCAAGTTTTAAGTAAGCATATTTGATCCCTACTTCTCAGCATGGGTGAAGTCAATGAACACCATAAACGCCGTCATCGACCAATTTGTTGATTTCTATACCGCACTGGATGCCCAGCCGCTGGCGAAGCTGTCTCAGCTCTACCATGCTGACGCCACCCTGATCGATCCCTTCGGCGAGCACCAGGGCGCGGCGGCCATACGCCGCTACTTCACCCACCTGCTGGAGAACGTCGATCACTGCCGGTTCGTTATCGATCCGCCGCTCAGCAGTGACGATCGTTTTATGGTCAGTTGGACCATGCACTGGTCACATCCGCGCATTGCCCATGGACAGACTCGTGTGTTGCCTGGCTGTTCAACGGTAGAGGTTCAGAACGGATTCATTGTCCGCCAGCAGGATTACTACGACGCCGGCGAGATGATTTACGAACAATTGCCGGTGCTCGGCTGGGCGATTCGCAGCGTTAAGCGGAGGGTTCGCGCATGATGACTGTCCTCATCACCGGTGCGACTTCCGGTATTGGCGAGGGACTGGCGAAATCCTGGGCCGATGACGGCTACCACGTCATCGCCTGCGGAAGAGATGCCGCTCGCCTCGCGGCGCTCCAGCGCCATAGCCCACACATTTCCGTGCGTCAGTTCGACATGACCGATACCGACGCCTGCCACGATGCGTTAAGAGACAGCCGCCCGGACGTGGCCGTACTCTGTGCGGGCACCTGCGAGTATCTTGACGCCGGCATGATCGATACAGCGCTGGTTGAGCGGGTAATGCGCACGAATTTCCTCGGTCCGGTCAATTGCCTCGCTGCTTTGCAACAGAACTTGCAACCCGGCAGCCGGGTGGTGCTGGTGAGTTCGATGGCGCACTGGCTCCCCTTCCCGCGCGCGGAAGCCTATGGCGCATCAAAAGCCGCGCTGAGCTGGTTTGCAGACAGCCTGCGTCTCGACTGGGAACCCAAAGGCATCGACGTGACCGTGGTTTTCCCCGGCTTTGTTGATACGCCGCTGACCCGTAAGAATGATTTCGCCATGCCCGGCAAAGTGACCGTCGGGCAGGCGGTGAAAGCCATCCGCAATGGCGTAGCGAAAGGTAAAAGAGAGATAGCTTTCCCTACCGCTTTCGGCCTGACTCTGCGCCTGCTCGCAGGATTACCGTCAATCATGCAACGTGCGCTGCTGCGCAGGATGGTGCGCTCATGAAAATAGCGATTATTGGCAGTGGCATCGCCGGGCTGACCTGTGCCTGGCGCCTGGCCGGACACCATCAGGTGACGCTCTTTGAAGCGGCACCACAAGCCGGCGGACATACCGCAACGGTGGATGTCGCCACGCCTGCGGGCACGTTTACCATCGATACCGGATTTATCGTTTATAACGACCGCACCTACCCGCGCTTTATGGGTCTGCTGAGTGAACTGGGTATTCCCGGGCAAAAAACAGAAATGAGTTTTTCCGTGCATAACCCGGCCAGCGGGCTGGAGTACAACGGACACTCGCTCAGTTCACTGTTTGCCCAGCGGCGGAATCTGGTCAATCCTCAGTTCTGGGGCCTGCTCAAGGATATCGTGCGCTTTAATCGGTTGGCAAAAGCCGCGTTGCATCAACAACGCGCCGATGGCGATACCCTCGACACCTTCCTGCAGCAACATGGGTTTAGCGCCTTTTTTGCCCGCCACTATATTCTGCCCATGGGGGCGGCCATCTGGTCCTCTTCCTTGCAAGAGATGCGTCGCTTTCCACTCAATCTGTTCCTGCGCTTTTTTGAAAACCATGGTCTGCTGGATATTACTCAACGCCCGCAATGGTACGTGGTGCCCGGCGGCTCGCGCGAGTATGTCCGTGCCCTGCTCACCCAACTGGCGCCGCGTCTGACACTGCGTCTGAACACCCCGGTACAGCGCATTACCCGCCATGTCCGTAGCGTAAACGTTCATCTGGCTGATGACGTGCAAGCCTTTGATGAGGTTATTTTTGCCTGTCACTCCGGGCAGGCGCTGGCGATGCTCGATAAGCCGAGCGAAGCGGAAACTGACATTCTGGGCGATATCGGTTGGCAGCAAAATGAAGTGGTACTGCATAGCGATAAACGCTGGCTCCCGGTGCGGGAACGGGCGTGGGCCAGTTGGAACTACCGCCTGAGCGAACGGGATGATGCCAGCGCCTGTGTCACCTACAACATGAATATTCTGCAAGGGCTGCCTGAGGGGAGCCCGCTGTTCTGCGTGACCCTTAACCCCGATCAACCGATCGACGAGCGCTTCGTCTGGCAGCGGTTCGTTTACGAACATCCGCTGTTTAACCCTCAATCCGGGCGGGCACAGTTACGTCGCGCGGAAATCAACGGTCAGCAGCACAGCTGGTTTTGCGGCGCTTACTGGTACAACGGTTTTCACGAAGATGGCGTACGCAGTGCGCTGGATGTGGTGCACGGTATTGCTGCCAGAAAGAGAGCATCTCATGAATAGCTGCCTCTATCAGGGCGTTCTGCGCCATCGTCGCTGGCTGCCTCGCCAGCACCATTTTACCTACCGCATCTTTATGGCGTGGCTGGATCTCGACGAACTGTCACTGCTGCCTGGCGTGGGCGTTCATCGTAATCGCTTTGCTGCCGCGTCGTTTCATGATGTGGATTACCCGCTGGGTAGTCCGCTTAAAGATAATGCCCTTAACAAACTGGCAGAGCTGACCGGCGAACGTCCTGAGGGGCGGGTAATGTTGCTGACCCAGCTGCGTTACCTTGGTTTTCACTTTAACCCGGTCAATTTTTACTACTGCTATGACCGGCAGGACAGCCTGCGCTGGGTGCTCGCCGAGGTGCGTAATACTCCCTGGAATGAACGCCATTATTATGCGGTCAATGCCCGTGAGACAGGCCCGACAGAAAAGGCGTTCCACGTTTCCCCGTTTAATCCGATGGATATGCTCTACCACTGGCGCTTTAACCACCCGGCCAAAAGCCTGCATATGCATATCGAAAACCACCAGCAGGCGAAGGTGTTCGACGCCACGCTGATGCTGACGCGCCAGCCTCTGACGCGCCGTAGCCTGAATACCTTACTGGTGCGTATTCCTTTGATGACCCTGAAAACCGTTGTCACCATTTACTGGCAGGCGCTGCGGCTGTGGCTTAAGCGTGTGCCCATCCATGACCATCCCGCCAGCAGGAGTGAACGATCATGAGCGATCCCGTTTACGCGCTCGAACCCGATATGCCGCGCAACGTACGCCTTGCACGCTGGTTGTTATTCCGACTGCTGGCTGGCGTCACCCGCGGCTCGCTAACCGTCCAGGAAGGCAATCAGCGCTTTCACTTCGGCGATCCCGCAGCCACCCTGCGTGCGGAGGTTCAGATACTTTCCCCGAAGGTGTACCGACGCTTGCTCACGGGAGGCAGTATTGCCGCAGCGGAAGCATGGATGGACGGGGAATGGGAGACCAACCAGTTGACCACACTGCTTGAGATCCTCGCCATGAACAGCCCTGTGCTCGCAAAGCTGGAGAACGGTTTTCGTCTGCTCAGCAGCCCCTTGCAGCGGCTTCGTCATTGGACGCATCGCAATCATCGCAGCCAGGCACGTAAAAATATCGCTGCCCACTACGATCTGGGCAATGACTTTTACCAGTATTTTCTCGATGAAGATCTGCTCTATTCCAGCGCGATCTTTGAAACAAGCGATCAGAGCCTGGCCTGCGCCCAGCGTGCCAAAATGCAGCGTTTGTGTGAGCAACTGCGTCTTAGCCCGGACGATCATTTACTGGAGATTGGCACCGGCTGGGGAGCGATGGCGGAATACGCTGCCCGCAATTACGGTTGCCGTGTCACCACGACCACGCTTTCACGCGAGCAGTATCACTACGCCCAGGAGCGCATTACCCGTGCCGGATTACAGGACAGAGTTACGGTGTTGCTCTGCGACTACCGGGATTTAACCGGCGAGTTCGACAAGCTGGTGTCGGTCGAGATGATTGAAGCCGTCGGCAAGGCATGGCTGCCGCAGTTTTTCCGTACCTGTCAGGCCCGGTTACGCCCCGGCGGCACAATGGCGATTCAGGCGATCACCATTCAGGATCAGCGCTATGACGCTTACAGCAAAAGCGTCGATTTTATTCAGCGTTATATCTTCCCCGGCGGCTTCCTGCCCAGCGTTACGGTGATGGGCGAGACCATGACTCGCCACACCGATTTCGTGCTGCGAAACCTGTTTGACATGGGGCCGGACTATGCGCGCACGCTGGCACACTGGCGGCAACGCTTCCTTCATGCCTGGCCGGACATCGCCCCGTTAGGTTTTGACGAGCGCTTTCGCCGCATGTGGCTCTATTACTTCGGCTACTGCGAAGCGGGCTTTAACGCGCGCACCATCAGCGTGGTGCAGTTGACCGCGGAGAGAGTATGAGCCGCCATCTGCAGGTTTTTCTGTTGGCCATCGCGTTCGATATCTACTGGACGCTGGTGGTGCTGTTTCGCGAACGCGGCACGCTGCTCTGGGTCGCACTGGCCGTCATGGCCTGCCTGCTGCTCAAACCCGCGCGCCGGATTTCGGCCATTCTGCTCGCCATGGCGGGCTGCGCCCTGGACGCCGCCTGGGCGGCAACGGGCATGTTGCGCTTCACGGGTGAAAGCATTTTACCCGTCTGGATGATGGCGCTGTGGCTGATGTTTGCCTGCGTCTGGAACATGTTGACAGAGAAAACTGCACTTCCCGGCTGGCTGCTGGTGGTCATGGCGGCGGTGGGCGGCCCCATCGCTTACTACATCGGTGAACGCCTTGGCGCGATCGCGTTTCTGGCCCCCACGTTTATCGTCATGAGTTCGCTGGCGCTGGGCTGGCTGGTGCTGATGCTCTTCTTCCATATCTTCACCGGGAGGCAACGATGAGACGTTTAGCAACGATGCTGCTTTTGCTCGCCACCTTTAGCCAGGCGTCTGCCGCAGACTGGCTCGGCTGGCAAAAAGTGGGCAGCGCGACCCTCACCTGGGGGCCATTTACCGTCTATACCTCGCAACTGAATACCCCTGATGGGAGGTATCACGGTGCATCAACCGACCGTGCGTTAATTATCACCTATCAACGAAGCATCGACAGCGATGAACTGGTCGACGCCACGCGGGAGCAGTGGCAGGCGCAGGGCATCCTTAAACAAGAGCCGCAGAGCGAAGCCTGGCTGCAGATGCTGGCGAAACTCTGGCCCAACGTGAGCGAGGGTACCCAGCTCGCCTTTGTCACCCACGCGCAGCAGGGCCAGTTCTGGTATCGGGCCTCGCCCGCGCAAAAGACCTTTACGCCCCTGGGCCCACGCCAGTCAGCGGCATTCAGCGAGCGCTTTCTGGCGATCTGGCTCGATCCCCATACGCAGTATCCCGCACTGCGTTCACAGTTGATCGGAGGTAAACCATGAAACGTCTGCTGATGCTTGGCCTTGCCATGATGATGCTGCTGGCAGGGTGTAGTGCTGAGATAAACGATTACCGCACGCAGCAGCCTGCGCTGGATATCTTCCGTTATTTTGACGGGAAATCCGAAGCCTGGGGCATGGTGCAGGACCGCAGCGGCAAACAGATCCGCCGCTTCCACGTTGAGATTACGGGTGAAGTGCTCGGCGACACACTGACGCTTAACGAGCAGTTTGTGTATGACGATGGCGAGAAACAGCAGCGCGTCTGGCACATCCGCCGCACGGCGACGGACCGTTACGAAGGCAAGGCGGGTGACATCGAGGGCGTTGCCCACGGTCAGTCAGCCGGCAACGCTTTCAACTGGCACTACAGCATGAATGTGAAGGCGGATGGCAGCACCTGGCTGCTCCATTTCGACGACTGGATGTACCTGCAGGACGGTATCCATCTGTTTAATAAAACGGAGATGAAGAAACTGGGCGTCACCGTGGCAACGGTCACTCTGTTCTTCACCAAAAAGGACATATAGCAGGAGAATGTCTATGAACTCGCAACCTGTACTCGGTATTAGCGCCTGCCTGACGGGCTCGGCCGTACGTTTTGACGGCGGCCACAAACGTATGGATTTTGTCATGAATGCGCTGGGCCAGTGGGTGACCTTCAAGCCCGTCTGCCCGGAGATGGCCATCGGGCTGCCCGTACCCCGCCCGGCGCTGCGTCTGATTCAGACAAAAGAAGAGAGCACGCGGATGCGCTTTACCCATGCGCCGCATGACGATGTTACTGAAAAGATGGCTGACTTTGCGGAACGCTATCTGCCCGGCGTGGCAGAGCTGGACGGCTTTATCGTCTGCGCTAAATCTCCCAGCTGCGGCATGGAACGGGTGCGCCTGTACGATGAAAATGGCAACCGTGGCCGCAAAGAGGGCCAGGGGCTTTTTACCGCCGCGATGCAGGAGAAGTACCCGTGGCTGCCGGTGGAAGAAGATGGCCGGTTGCACGATCCAATGCTGCGGGAAAATTTCGTCGAGCGCGTGTTTGCACTGCACGAACTGAATGCCCTGCGGGCTAATGGCCTCACTCGTCACGCGCTGCTGGCGTTTCATAGTCGCTACAAGCTGCAACTGCTGGCGCACAATCAGGCGGGCTATCGCGAAATCGGGCCGTTCATCGCTCACCTGCATGAGTGGGACGATTTAGAGGCGTTTTTCGTCGCCTACCGGGATAAGTTGATGACGATTTTGCAGCACCCCGCTTCCCGTAAAAACCACACCAACGTCCTGATGCATATTCAGGGCTATTTTCACGAGAAGCTCACCGTGCGCCAGAGAGCGGAGCTGCGTGGCGTCATTATTGATTACCGCAGCGGTTTATTACCTATTCTTGCGCCATTGACCTTGCTTAAACATTATCTGGCAGAGCACCCGGATGACTATTTGTTGACGCAAAACTACTTTTCACCCTACCCGGAAAACTTAGGGCTGCGCCTGGCGGTTAGCTAATTTATTACGAGGAGAACACCCCGGTTTGACCCTTTTTAAGGGGTGCGACTATTCTCATCTTAGACGGCAAAATTTGCCGTCTTTTTTTTGTTCCTGATCTGCGACAACGATCTGCAGGCCAGTTTTTTACCTTCCCCATTAATGTTATTGATACTTAAATAAAAAACAGAAGACAAATTCGGGCACAGCAGCGCATTATCTTTTTAAACCTGCAGTCGGTAACAGACGGGTTAATACAACGATAAAGCGCTGAGTCTCGTCTCGATTGATGATGAAACGCAGTATAGCCAAGGGCGATTAATTCATTTTCATGACTATGCACACACAACGAAACGCATTTATGCGTGGCCTATGCTTTCTTTTTTTTAGTTTGATTATTTTTATCAGCAAGCCGCTTCAGGCTCAGGAATCCCCTGTCGCATTAAGTGAATACTTTGTGGAATCCTGGTCGACAAAAGACGGGCTGCCGCATAACAGTATTAATGCCATTGCGCAGACCGAGGAAGGTTACCTGTGGTTCGGGACCTGGGAAGGGTTTGCCCGCTATAACGGTAAAAGCTTCCAGCTGTTTGAACGTGGCGCGGACACCGGTCTTCCTGATTCAGGTATCCTGGCGCTGCTTGCCGGGCAGGACGGAAGCCTGTTAGTGGCCGGCGCGCGTGGGGGGATCTCCTCATGGAAGGGCGGCAACTGGCACCCCTATGCCCCCGCGCCCACCATGATCGGTTCGGCCATGCAGGACCGCAAAGGCAATCTCTGGCTCTGCATGCCCGGTATGGGTCTTGTCTTTCGCCCCGCCCTTGAGATTAGCGCGCTGCATGATGAACGTGTGCTCGACAATGTCACGGTCAACAAAAGCGTAGAGGATAATAACGGCACCGTTTGGGCGGCCACCGACAAAGGTCTTTACCAGATTGAGGATCGTCATGCGACACGCGTCTCCCCTGCCACCGGCTTGCCGCAGGTGCGTGCTTTTAGTTTGCTGGTAACAACAGACCACACCTTGCTGGTCGGCACGGAAAAAGGGGTATGGAAACGCGTGGGCGAACACTTTGTTCCGCTGCATCCCCAACTCTCCAGCGAAGTGGTCTCCACTATCATGCAGGACAACCGCCAGGACATCTGGTTTGGCACCATTAACCACGGCATTTTCCGCCTCAGCGCCCAAGGGCTTGAGCATCTCAACATCGATAATGGCGTTGTGCATAACCGCGTACAGGCCATCCTGCAGGATAAAGAAAATAACATCTGGATTGGTACTAATGCCGGTTTACTGCGCCTGCGCCGGGCGCCGTTTATCACTTTCAGTACCCGCCAGGGGTTGAATGGCGACTACATTCGTACCGTGATGACGCACTCGGACGGCAGCATCTGGATAGGCAGCAGCACCGGTCTTAACCGCATTCGCGATGGCAATGTCGAACAAATTAACGGGGATCAACACACGCAACCCTCTGTGCTCAGCCTCGGTGAAGCGGCAGACGGCAGCGTGTGGGTCGGCACCTATACCGACGGGCTGCTGCACTGGAAAGACGGAAAATTGTCCCCCGTGTTGCAACAAAAAGATGGCCTGATCAGCAATGAGATCCGCGCCATTTTGCCCGACAGCCAGGGGAATCTGTGGATTGGCACCGCTTCCGGGCTTAGCGTGCTGCGCGCGGAGGCCACTTTACACAATTACGCTTTTGAAGACGGCCTGCCCGCCAGTTTCATTATGGCCTTGCAGGAGGATGAGCAGCACCGTATCTGGGTGGGCACCGGGCTGGGCGTCTCTGTTTTCGACGGCAAGAAATTTACACCTATCAATATCACCAATATGGAAAACGCCGAGTACATCTTTGGCTTTTACAACGAAGCGGATTATATGTGGATGACCTCTGACCGTGGTCTGATTCGGTATCGCAAAAGCGACGGCGCTATCGGCATGGTCGGGCGCAAAGAAGGTCTGCCTATCGACAAACTCTTCCAGGTGATACCCGACAAGCTTGGCTATTTCTGGCTGAGTTCTAACCGTGGCATCAATCGCATCAGCAAAGCTGACGCCACCGACGTTATCGAAGGGCGTAAGAAACAGATTACCGTAACCCACTTTGGTGAAAGCGACGGCATGATCAGCGCGCAGGCTAACGGGGGTTCGATGCCTGCTGCGACCCTCGATAAACAAGGTGGTGTCTGGGTGGCAACCGCGCGCGGGGCGGTCATGGTCAACCCGGAACGGCTGGGAGAATTCAGCAAAACGCGACTCACGCCGGTCGTCGAATCGGTGGAGAGTAATACCACACCGCTGGACACGCCCTCGACCTGGCCTGCCGGGACGACGCGCATTCGTATCAATTATTCGGGTTTAGGCTATGTGCTGCCCGAACGCATTCTCTACCGCACGAAGCTGGATGGCTTTGATCCGCAGTGGGTCGATCGCGGTAATATTACCACGGCGGAGTATACCAACCTGCCACCGGGCACCTATCGTTTTAACGTCTCCGCCAGCTACCCCAATAGCGACTGGAATGGCGATACCACGGCGATCACCCTGACCATCAAGCCCTTCATCTGGCAGCGTCCTCTTGTGCAGGCGTTTTTGGTGTTGTTGGTATTGATTTCGCTGTTGCTTGTTTTCCGCTGGCGTCTGAATCAGGCGCACCGTAATGAAGAGCGGCTGCGTAAATTGGTGGCCGCCAAAACGCTGGCCTTGCAGGAGCAGGCTGAGATCTTTGAGCGTCAGGCGAGAGAGGATCAGCTCACGAAGCTGGACAATCGTCGGGTGTTTGATGAGCAGTTGATGCTCTGCTTTGATGATGCCCGGGACAATGACTACCCATTGACGCTGGCGATTTTCGATATCGATCATTTTAAGCAAATCAACGATCGCTGGTCGCATGTGGTCGGGGATCTGGTGCTACAAAGCATTGGTGATATGCTGCGCACTACCCAACAAGAGACCATGCTGAGCGCCCGCTGGGGTGGCGAAGAATTTACCCTGCTCTTCCCGCGCATGTCCATTGAACAAGCCGCCATTGTGTGCGAAACACTGAGAAATACCCTGGCGCAAACTGACCATCGGCACATCGCCGAAGGCATGCAGGTGACCGCCAGTTTTGGCCTGGCGGAATCGTCGACTGCCAGCGACAGTAATACGCTTATCAAACATGCAGATCACGCGCTCTATATCGCCAAGCAAACCGGCAGAAACAAGGTGGTGTGCTGGTCTGAAGAACATGAGAGTGATGCTAACCACTTTCATATTTAGCGAAGTGAGAGTGGCGCAAAAGCAATCGAACAGCAAAATCGGCATAATGATGTAGCGATAGCAAAGATAATCAGAGGGAAGGCAGGGTGAGCGGAAAAATTGACTATCAGATTGAAAAATACGCGTTTACGGAAGCCGGAGAGACACCTCGAATGACGGAGCAGTGGCGCGGCGTTCTTGATGAGTGCCGTCAGTTAAAAGCGGGGGCGGAAGAGGGCCTGCGCATCGCATTGCTCAATATTGATTACGTCACCAGCTTCGAACTACCCTTCCGTTTGCTGCTGACCCGCTCACCTCAGTTGATTGCCGGATTACGGGAAGAGTTTCAGATAAGGCAGAAAAATGTCCTCTTCAACGGCAAACGTTTTGGCTGCGTCTACACGCTGAAAACGGATATAAACGCTATCCCGGATGAGTTTCAGTACCGCCTGGTGACCCGCATCCGCCGTGAAGATGCCGCTGGCACCACCGCCGCCCCTTTCCAGCACATCGCCAAAGAGGTGAAAGCGCCGCGTGAGCGCCTGAAACAGGCACTTGAGGCTGGGCTGGAGGTCACCGCGCTCGACGGACTGTTCTGGTTTGGTATACAACGCATCGCAGCGGATGTGCAACGGCTGCGTAAATCGGGCATGGTGATTGCCACGGCGGAGGTAGAGGTTTTCGACAACCTTACCGGGAGTACCCGACGGGTGCCGGTTTATCATCGTCCGGCGCCTTAAACGGCATTGATGCGAATTTACCGGTTAATAATCAGCAACAAGGCACACAAACATGCACCTACAAACAGAGCGCCTGATCCTACGCCCCGTTACACCATCAGACCTTGATGACCTGTTCAGGATTTATGGCGATCCGGCGACAAATAATTTTAATCCTGCCGGGCCTTACCCAGATATTGCGCATGCAAAAGCCGTTTTGTCGCGCTGGCTTCACCACTGGAATAAATACGCGTTTGGCCAGTGGGCTATTTCACTCAATGAAGCACCAGAAAAAGTGATTGGCTTTGGGGGGCTAAGCATCAGCACCTACGCTGACATCACCATTAATAACCTTGGGTATCGTTTTGCCACCGAGGCCTGGGGCAAAGGGCTGGCAACCGAGTTTTCCCTCCTTGCCGTCCGCTATGGTTTTGAAACACTTACGCTGAATGCCATTTCAGGCGTGGTCAGGCCGGACCATCTGGCTTCGCAAAAGGTACTGACAAAAGCGGGATTGAAATACGCCGGAGAGGTGGATGATGTGGCAGATGAAGAGCCCAGTCTGCTGTATACGCTAAAGGCACATGAGTGGCGTGGCAGAGAGTGACCTTTGCGCTTAAAAATTCTCTTCCCGAGTTCGCCAACAACCGGTGCCAAAATATCGGCTCCGTTCCCGAATAAATTAAAAAGTTAGAGACTGTAAGCGTCTCCTGTATTTTTTGCCCTCTTTTTATTTAATTTATTTCATTCGAAGCCTAAGGCAATACATAAATGTGAACTCTATCGCAAAAATAGCGTATTGGGCTCACTGCATTAAAAGCCATTCTGAGAATGCGGGTTTTGTGAGGCATGACAAAAAATAAAATAAAATGTCGTTCTGAAGGAAGAGTTCACCCGGTGCCTTTGTTGCTGGCGAGTTGCTAATGAAAACCTGGATGCGCGGGCTATTTAAGAGCACTGCTCCAGAGATCACAGGATTAAAAAAACATAATTAATTAATATAAAATCGTAATAGATTCCCAAGATAATCTATGTCAGAAAGTACTCCACATTTACAAAAGAAGCCGGAGATGTGATTAAATGAGTACCGAAATAATTCACAATCGACATGATGAATATCATATATTATCTCGTGGTGAGCGAATTGGTTATGGCATGGGTGATTTCGCTCAAAACCTTGTTTTTGGGACGATAGGTGGTTTTCTTGCACTTCACATGCTGACGGTAAATACAATCAGCACCGCAACCGCAGGGTTTATTTTTCTGTTTGTCCGCATCATCAACGTTGTTTGGGATCCAATGGTAGGAACCTACGTTGACAAAAGAACGTCTAAAGCCGGTAAATATCGACCCTGGCTTTTGCGCGCCGGTATTCCGCTCGTTATTCTCTCCGCTTTACTTTTTGCACCTATTCCTGGCGTCAGAGGCTCCGTTCCTTATGCCTTTATTATTTATCTGGCCCTGGATTTAGTTTATTCCGTAGTGAATATTCCTTATGGTTCTCTGAATGCTTCATTGACAAGAGATCCTGAATCTATTGATAAACTTACCAGTACCCGAATGATGCTGGCCAACAGTGCCAATCTTCTGGTCTATACCCTATTCCCGATGTTTGTTCAAATGGCCGCGCCAAAAGATCGTAGCCTCAAGGATACCGGTTTTTTTGGGCTTAAACTTAATATGGGGAACTACACCGACCCATCGGCTAACTATGCCTGGTTTGGCGTGTACTCAATTTATATGGTGATAGGGGCTATCGCCCTTTTCCTCTGTTATAAATTAACGAAAGAACGTGTTGTCGCTACGGCAGAACAAACCGCTAACGTAAAAAGCATGGATCTGTTTCTTGAGCTTAAGAATAACAAACCCCTTGTTGTTCTGGGCTTTTTCTTCATGCTGGCTTTTACATTTATGTTTGTCATGAATACGGCTAATGGGTTTTTCAATCAGTATGTCGTCGGCCATTCCGAGTGGATGGGGGCTGTTGGCCTTGTCGCCTCAGTTCCGGGTATTTTATTTCCGGTTTTCTGGCCGAAACTCAAAAAGTTTTTCGGTAAAAAAGGATTTTTCCATCTTTTTTTAGGCATGTTTATTGTCGGTGAATTACTGACTTACGCCTGGTCGCTCGATGGAATGCATGATGCGCTCTGGCTGGCTTACATCGCGACTTTCATTAAGCAATGGGGCTTAACCTCAGCGACCGGATTCATGTGGGCGCTGGTTCCCGAAGTGATTGCTTATGGCGAACTGAAATCAGGTAAGCGGAACGCTGCAATCATTAATGCGATTATGGGCATTTTCTTCAAGATTGGTTTTACGCTTGGCGGCGCGCTCCCACTTTGGTTGCTGGCAGGCTACGGCTTTAACGAAACCAGTGCCTATCAACATGCCAATGCTATCGCCGGTATAAATATGACTGCGATTTGGATTCCAATTGTTTTAGCCGTTGTCTCAATGTTCGCTATTCATTTTTATCCAATCTCCGACAAAAATGTTGAAGATATTAACCGGCAACTTGATGAAATACGCGTATAGTTTAAATAAAATGATTAAAACTCATTAAAAAAAAAATTAAAAAAGGATTGATAACATGTCAGTTATTCAAAACCCTGTACTCCCTGGATTTAATGCAGACCCCAGTATTATCCGTGTAAAAGACACTTACTATATTGCAAATTCGACATTTGAATGGTTTCCTGGCGTTCGGTTACACGAATCTAAAGACCTTGAGCACTGGAATCTTCTCCCTTCTCCACTGTCAACTACAGCCCTTTTAGACATGAAAGGAAATCCGTCATCGGGTGGAATTTGGGCACCTGCTCTCTCTTATGCCGACGGAAAATTCTGGTTGGTTTATACAGATGTAAAAATCACCGAAGGCGCCTTTAAAGACATGACAAACTACCTGATCACCGCAACAGACATACGCGGCCCCTGGTCAGAGCCTGTTAAACTTAATGGTGTCGGTTTTGATGCTTCCCTTTTCCATGACGAAGATGGTCGTAAATATTTAGTCCAACAAACCTGGGACCATCGAGAGTACCATCATCCTTTTGATGGCATCACGTTGACTGAGTTCGACGCAAACACCCTGAAACTAAAACCAGAAACCGCGCGGACAATTTACCGTGGTACCGCCGTTGCGCTGGTTGAGGGCCCCCATCTCTATAAGTTGAACGGCTATTACTATCTGTTCGCCGCCCAGGGCGGAACCGTATTTACTCACCAGGAAGTAGTCGCACGTTCAAAAAGCTTAGAGGCTCACAGTTTTGAAACCCAGCCAGGAGACGTGTTCCTGACTAACGTAGATACGCCAGACAGTTACCTGCAAAAACAAGGGCATGGCTCTTTGGTTTCTACGCCAAAAGGAGAGTGGTACTATGCTTCGCTGTGCGCTCGCCCGTGGAATCATGCAGGTGAATCGGTTTATGACCCGCGTGGTTGGTCAACGCTGGGCAGAGAAACATCCATTCAGAAAGTGGTTTGGGATGAAGATGGCTGGCCCCGAATCGCAGGCGGTCACGGCGGAAAAACATTTGTCGAAGGGCCAGAGGATGCCATCTTCACTGAAAGCCCAAAAGATCATAGCCAACACGATAAATTTACAACGCCGGTCCTTGATATTAACTGGAATACACTCCGGGTGCCGTTCACAGAAAAAATGGGAACAACAGGCAATGGAAAATTGACGTTAACGGGTCAGGGTTCTCTGGCGAATACGCATGACCTGTCGCTTATTGCCCGGCGCTGGCAGGCTTTTTACTTCGATGCTCAGGTTAAAGTTAAATTTAATCCGTTTTCCTATCAACAAATGGCAGGATTAACGAATTACTATAATGACCGTCACTGGAGTTTTATCTTCATCACCTGGAATGAAATTAACGGTGCCGTCATTGAAATAGGTGAAAATAACCGTGGGAAATATACGTCGTACCTGAAAGATGACGCCATTAAAATCCCGGAAGGGATCGAATCTGTCTGGTTCCGCACCAGGGTTCGTAAGGACAGTTACACTTATGAATATAGCTTTGACGGGAGCAACTTTACTGAAATTCCCGTCACACTAGATGCCGCAGTGCTATCTGATGATTACGTACTACAGAGTTACGGCGGATTTTTCACCGGTGCATTCGTGGGCCTTGCGGCAGTAGACTACTCCGGTTACGGCGCCCTGGCTGAATTTTATGACTTCAGTTATCAGGAACTGGGGGATTCGTTAGTTGCAAACGACACCTATAGCTGGAAAGCAAGTGAAACGCGCCAGTACCGACGGTAACCAGGGTGTGAGCGTCACTTACGCTAAGTCAATTGCCGGGAGCAGGAACCAGGGAGGGTGAAGCAGCGTGGTGTACGTAAAAACGATGGAGCGGGTGAAGGGAATCGAACCCTCGTATAGAGCTTGGGAAGCTCTCGTTCTACCATTGAACTACACCCGCTTCGGTGTGTGACAGGCATTATAGACCTAACTCGCTGGCTGGCAAGACGTTAAGCGACTAACTGACCATAAATTAGTCGCTTAACCTTTGCCTTTAGCATTTAGGCGGGCTGCCCTGCGGCGGCAGGTAGCGCAGCGGATCGATGGCCGTCGCCTTGTAGCGAATCTGGACTGCCAGTCGCATGGCGTCACAGGCGGCCAGCAGACGCAGAATGATAAACAGCCTTGATAATTGAAATGATAAATTTGATTTATATTGAAAATAATAAATCCCCCGTGCAACATACCCACTACTTCTACGGATGCATCCCGTTACCTTTGTGCACAGAAGGCAATTTTTGAAGGCCGCGTATGATTTCGCCCGGCCTGGGCTTTTATTACCTGAAAGAATATTAATTGAAAACATACTCATGTGGCTTTTACGTTGAATTAAAACCGCGCGACAGGTTCGTACATTGACCAGATCTAATATCTAGTCCTGACGAACTATTTTAGTAACATTTTGCCCCAGGATTTTCATAAAACCAGGGAGGCATTATGTGGAAGGTTATGGCAACGATAATCGTTTTTATCGTTAATCCGATCTGCATCGAATCCGTTAGCGCTGCTGACAAAATGACAGTCACTGTATCAGGGACAGTAGAAGCAGCAAAAAACATCAATTTAACTCAAAAAGTCACTCTTAGTAATCGTATCGAAAATTGTAAACAAATTGGCAACGTTAACTCCGTTAATCTGGGGCAAACCAGCGTCACGCTGAGCGCATCCGGGACATATTATCTGTCAGTAACAAATGGTGTTGTTAGCGCTTCAGAGGTATGTAACGGTCAGGAGGCCAATTTTAAAATCTATAAAACCTCGATTGAGGGTATTGGAATTTCGTTTAATGATTCTGACTCGGGCTCCCAGGCGAAAGGGCAACCGCTCCCTATTTTTCCGCAACAACTAGCTAAACGTGCCTATGGCAGCAACATTGCTTTAGGTATCGGTACCTGGGTTGAAGTGCGTTTATGGAAATATTCCTCGGCGGCCAATACGCTCCCTTACGGATTATTAAATATCCAAGGGCCAACAGTCTTTCAGGCGGTGGGTAACGGGGCGGCCGAAATAGGCTGCAATACTACCTCAAGTACATCAAATAACGGCAAAGTCTGTGCTGTCAATAAAATCAATCCCCCGGAGGTGACAGCCTCCGTGTATGCCAGCACCTGCGAATTTGTTGACGCCGCCAAAACGGTGCAGATGGGTACGCACAATATTCCTGGTACTGCCGCAGAGGGCTATAGCTCGCCGTGGGTAGATGCCAGCTTCCGCCTGCGCTGCCCGAATGCATACGGGTACAATTCAGCTCCCAATATGACTGCATTGAATGGCACGGTACAGGTAAAAGTTGTGCCGCTAACGGCTGCAATTAATATCGACAAGGGCATCATCGCGCTTGACGGGACTGGGGCAAAAGGGGTGGGTATCCAGCTGGCGTGGGGGGATTATGCCAGCCAGAGCAACGGCACGCCGACAAAACCGGTAAAACTCAACACCGACACGGCAGGCGATACCATCAGCAGTAACATCAGGACGGGTGGCTATGCGACAGGCAGTAACTCTATTACCGGCGACGGCACCGTTAATATGGCGGCGCGCTATGTGCGCACAACCGGCACGCTAGAGCCAGGCCCGGCTAAGGCGGGGGTCATTATTTATGCAAATTATAATTAGACGCAGTGCAGCCCATTAAAAGGATGGGGTTTACTTCGAGTAAACTTATCCGCCATAACCCTTACACCGAACTGAAGCTAATCAATGGCCTGCCACTAATTAGCTTTACGTTTTCGCCTTTGCCATTAGCATTTAGGCGGGCTGCCCTGCGGCGGCAGATAGCGCAGCGGATCGATGGCCGTCGCCTTGTAGCGAATCTGGAAATGCAATCGCACCGAATCACTGTCAGTGCTGCCCATGGTGGCAATCTTCTGCCCAATTTTCACGCTCTCCCCGTTGTTCACAAGAATGGTGTCATTGTGGGCATAAGCCGTGATGTACTCTTCGCTGTGCTTAATCATGATGAGATTGCCGTAACCGCGCAGCTGGTTCCCGGCGTAGACCACTTTTCCGGCCCCTGCGGCGTAAACGGCCTGACCACGCGGCCCCGCGATATCAATCCCTTTATTGCCGCCTTCGGAAGTGGTGTAACCCATGACCACTTTACCCGCTGCTGGCCAGCGCCAGCAGCGTTGCCCCACCGGCGGCCAGGACGATTGCGGCACGGCGGAAGACGGCACGACTCTGGCGGTCCGACTCGCGCTTTTTGATGAGGAGGATTTTGACGTAGTGTTATATTTCAGCCGCTGGCCCACTTCAATGGTGTACGGTGGTGAAATCCCGTTCAGCCGTGCCAGTTCACTGACGCTGGTGCCGGTCTGGCGCGAAATTTTATACAGCGTGTCGCCACGTTTTACGGTGTAAACATCACCGCCGGAGGATTTACTCCCGGAGCATCCTGCCAGCAGCAGGGCAATAGCCAGACAACTGGCAACGTGAAAAGGGCTTCTCATCAGGCTTCCTGCACGCACAACCGATCCTCAGCGAAAATAAAAGGCGTCTTAGTTTAGCAGCCAGCGGCGGGATGCCAACCTTTCAGTGCTTTTGAAGCTCAAAGGGATAACCCTGAGCGATAATTGCCATGATTTCGGGCAACCAGTTCGTCGCCGGGACTTTTACTAATGCCGGGTAGAACACCTGCGGTGACGGGAAAACTTCAACCACGTGGCAGTGGCTGAGCCGGGCCGCATCCACTTCCGATGAAGGCAACAGCGTTGCCGCCTCGAGCCCCGACTCCAGCCATTCCAGAATCACCCCCGGCTGAGTGATGTGCATGATGACTTTCGGGTTGCCGCCCGCTTTGCGAAACAGGTCAATCAACATTTCATAGGTACCGGAATCTTTTGCCCGATGCAGCATCACCAGCGGGAAAGCGGCCAGTGCCTGATAATCGAACGGCGATGACGGGCATTCTGGCAGGCATTTTTTGCTGATCACCGCCACCAGCCTGACCGGATCAAAGGAGACGAAATCAAATCCTTCGCTGCGATAAGGGCGCTGAATTAAAGCCAGATCGATGGTTCCTTCATTCAGCATCGTCTCAAGGTGGCTGGAATCTGTAACCGAGATATTTATTTCTGCGTGGGGATTACGTTTATATAATTCCAGCAATAGCGGTTTGAAATACGACTGAAAAAGATGAGTTAAGCCAATTCTTAACTGGAATTTTTCTTTATTCGCAATCGTGACGGTTTCCCGCGCCGTATCTTCCACATCACGTAATATTTCACAGGCTTTACGATAAAGAAAATAACCAGCATCGGTGGGTTCAATGCGATTTCCCTGACGGGTAAAAAGAGCGACGCCGAGTTCCTCTTCCAGCTCCTGGATGCGTTTACTGAGTGGCGGCTGCGCCATGTTCAGCACTTTTGCCGCCTGGCTTACCGATCCCTGCTCTACCACACGGCAAAAATAACGCAGTCTTTTCAGATCCATACAACGCTCTCCCGTCATGATGAGGCGCTCAGTATCACACTTCGCTTCGCAGAGTAAAAGTGCCTTATGTAATTGCAATCGACACCTGAGTATTTAACAAAATTGCAAAGAGTACTTTTTTGATATGGGTTGAATCAGGAAAACGGTATTTGTTTTACCTCTCCGGCAAAAATAAGGTAGGCGCAGACATTCATTCTCTTATTTTTGATGGAACACGCTATGTCACATTCAGATAATAAACATCCGCATGATGTTCACGATTTGCGTTCTGCTCTTGAATTATTAAAAACCCTGCCCGGCGAATATGTGGAAACCGACACGGAGGTCGATCCGCATGCTGAGCTTTCCGGTGTGTATCGTTACGTAGGGGCTGGAGGTACCTGCCAGCGCCCGACGCGTAAAAACGGCCCGGTGATGGTCTTTAATAAAATTAAAGGTTTTCATGACATCAGCGTGGCCATTGGCATTAACGGCTCACGCAAACGCGTCAGCCACTTCCTGAACTGCCCGCCGGAAAAACTCGGTCACCTGCTGAAAGATTCCGTGCAAAACCCGATTCCGCCCGTGCTGAGCCAGAACAACGCCGTCTGCCAGGAAGTGGTTCATCTGGCCACCGACGCGGGGTTCGATCTGCGCACCCTGCTGCCTGCACCAACCAATACCGAAGAAGATGCGGGTCCGTATATCACCATGGGACTTTGCTACGCCTCAGACCCGGAAACCCACGAGTCGGACATCACCATTCACCGCCTGTGCGTGCAGAGCCGTGATGAACTCTCCATGTGGCTGACACCGGGTCGCCACATCGACGCTTTTCGCATGAAGGCAGAAGCCGCAGGTAAGCCGCTGCCGATCTCTATCAGCATCGGCGTGGATCCGGCGATTGAAATCGCTGCCTGCTTCGAACCACCCACCACCCCACTCGGCTACGATGAACTGAGCGTTGCCGGGGCGCTGCGTGGCCATGCGGTTGAAATGGTACAGTGTAAAACCATCAACGAAAAAGCCATCGCCCATGCCGAGATCGTTATTGAAGGCGAACTCCTGCCAAACGTCCGCGTCCGCGAAGACCAGAACACCGATACCGGCAAAGCGATGCCGGAATTCCCGGGTTACACCGGTGAAGCGAAAGATGCTCTGCCGGTCATCAAAGTCAAAGCGGTCACCCATCGTAACAATCCAATCTGGCGCACTACCGTAGGACCGGGTGAAGAACACGTCAACATGGCGGGTATCCCGACCGAAGCGAGCATTCTGGACATGGTGGGCCGTGCCATGCCGGGCAAACTGCTGAACGTATTTGCCCACTCAGCAGGCGGCGGCAAACTGCTGGCAGTTATGCAGTTCAAAAAAGCGGCGGCCGTCGATGAAGGCCGTCAGCGTCAGGCAGCCCTACTGGCATTCGCCGCGTTCCCCGAACTGAAGCATGTGATCCTGGTGGATGAAGATGTGGACATTTTTGACAGCGACGACGTGCTGTGGGCGATGCAGACCCGCTACCAGGGTGATGTGGACACCATCACCATTCCTGGCGTGCGTTGCCATCCGCTCGATCCGTCTCAGGTGCCGGAATATAGCCCGAGCATTCTGCAACAAGGTATCTCCTGTAAAACCATTTTTGATTGCACGGTGCCGTTCCATCTTAAAAGCCACTTTGCGCGTTCGAAGTTCAAAGAGGTTGATGTGAAACGTTTCCTGCCTGATTTCGAATAAGGGGATAACGGTGATCACATCTCGACGCATCATCGTCGGCATAAGCGGTGCTTCCGGTTTTCAGTATGGTGTTAAGGCGCTTGAGCTTTTGCGCGGGCAGGATCTCGTAGTCCATCTGGTGATATCAAAAGGGGCGGAAAAAACCTGTGAGCTGGAAACGGATTATCGACTGGACGAGGTCATGGCGCTGGCAGATGTGGTACACCCCATCGGCAATCTGGGGGCCTCGATATCCAGTGGTTCGTTTAAGACGCTGGGTATGCTGGTCGCCCCTTGTTCGATGCGCTCGCTGGGGTCGATTGCCCATTGTCTGACGGATAATTTGTTAACGCGTGCCGCCGACGTGGTGCTTAAAGAGCGCCGCCGTCTGGTGCTCCTGGCACGCGAAACGCCGCTTAACCTGGGGCACATCCGTAACATGCAGGCGGTGACTGAAATGGGCGGGATTATCTTCCCGCCGGTTCCCGCGCTTTATCAACGCCCGCAAACCGCCGATGCAATCATTACTCACAGCGTCAGCCGGGCGCTGGATCTGTTCGATATTGATGTTAAAAACACTCCGCGCTGGGGCGAGGGTGACCTGCTTCATCGCGCATAACAGCAAGGCATGACCGGCGATCCGTCAATTCTGTACATCAAGACGGTGCTGGATCTGTTCACCGCCGCCATCTTTGCCACCATGCTCGGTTTCTCCGTGATGACCATCGGTATTCCATTGGTAATTGTGCAGGTCGCACTGGCGACGATTGCCGTTTATATTCTGCACATGATCACACCCGATATGATGGCGGATTTCTCCTGCGCAGGCGGCCTCATCATGGTGGCAACCGGGTTGCGAATCTGCAATATCAAACCCTTCCCGGTCGCCAATATGCTGCCTGGATTATTGCTGGTCATGCCGTTTTCAGCCCTCTGGGCCAAACTCTTTGCCTGATTATTGATATAATATTCTTCTCGCCCGGTGGCGCTACCTGTAGCGCCATTCGGCGTTTCAAGAGCTGGAGTTGGAATGGTTATTCAAGAACACGTTATTTTACTTAACGATCAGGGACAGGAAATCGGCACGCTGGAGAAGTACGCCGCTCATACATCCGATACCCCACTGCACCTGGCTTTCTCTTCCTGGCTATTCAATTCACGCGGTGAATGCCTGGTCACCCGTCGCGCCATGAGTAAAAAAGCCTGGCCCGGCGTCTGGACCAATTCTGTCTGCGGCCACCCGCAGCAGGGTGAAACCGTTGAGCAGGCGATTGTGCGCCGCTGCCGCTTTGAAGCCGGTGTGGAGATTATCGATATCACCCCTATCGCGCCTGGCTTCCGCTACCGCGAAACCGACCCTTCGGGGATTGTTGAAAACGAAATTTGCCCGGTTTTCGCCGCGCAGGTTATTACGCCTGTCGCCATCAATGCCGATGAAGTGATGGAGTATCGGTGGGTGGAGCTGAATGCTCTGCTGGTCGCACTGGAAGCCACGCCCTGGGCCTTTAGCCCATGGATGGCGCAGGAAGCGGCAGGCGCCAACGCGCAGCTTCGTCAGTTTTCCGTTGGCGTAAGGCAATAAAAAAGCCCCGCGTTTTCACGCCGGGGCTTGTTCACATCTCGCGTCTTATTTTACCGGACGCATCGCCGGGAACAGGATAACGTCACGGATGGTGTGGCTGTTGGTAAACAGCATAACCATACGGTCGATACCAATGCCCAGACCCGCCGTCGGCGGCAGACCGTGTTCCAGTGCCGTCACATAGTCTTCGTCATAGAACATCGCTTCGTCATCGCCCGCATCTTTGGCATTGACCTGATCCTGGAAGCGTTGCGCCTGATCTTCTGCATCGTTCAGCTCGCTAAAGCCATTGCCAATTTCACGGCCACCGATGAAGAATTCGAAGCGGTCGGTGATTTCCGGGTTCACGTCGTTACGGCGCGCCAGCGGAGAAACCTCTGCCGGGTATTCGGTGATGAAGGTTGGCTGAATCAGGTGCGCTTCAGCCACTTCTTCGAAGATCTCGGTCACGGTACGGCCCAGACCCCAGCTCTTCTCAACTTTGATGCCAATGCTTTCTGCAATGGCTTTCGCTGAGTCGAAGTTATCCAGGTCCGCCATGTTCGTTTCCGGGCGGTATTTCTGAATCGCTTCACGCATGGTCAGTTTTTCGAACGGCTTACCGAAATCGAACACTTCGTCGCCGTAAGGGACTTCAGTTTTACCCAGAATGTCCTGCGCCAGGGTACGGAACAGCGATTCAGTCAGTTCGATCAAATCTTTGTAATCCGCGTACGCCATATAGAGTTCCATCATGGTGAACTCAGGGTTGTGGCGAACGGAGATCCCTTCGTTACGGAAGTTACGGTTGATCTCGAATACTCGATCGAAGCCGCCAACCACCAGGCGCTTGAGGTACAGTTCCGGCGCGATACGCAGGTACATGTCCAGATCCAGCGCATTGTGATGGGTGATGAACGGACGCGCAGAAGCGCCGCCTGGGATCACCTGCATCATTGGGGTTTCCACTTCCATAAAGTCGCGGTTGACCATGAACTGGCGGATACCGGCCATGATTTTAGAGCGAATTTTGAAGGTGTTGCGGGACTCATCGTTAGAGATGAGATCCAGGTAACGCTGACGATAACGCGCTTCCTGATCCTGCAGGCCATGGAATTTGTCCGGCAGCGGGCGCAGTGCTTTGGTCAGCAGACGCAGCTCGGTACAATGGATCGACAGTTCGCCGGTTTTGGTCTTGAACAGCTTGCCTTTCGCGCCGAGGATATCGCCCAGATCCCACTTCTTGAACTGCTCGTTGTAGATGCCTTCCGGCAGATCGTCACGAGCAACGTACAGCTGAATGCGACCGCCTACATCCTGCAAGGTTACGAAAGAGGCTTTACCCATAATGCGACGCGTCATCATGCGGCCAGCAACGGCCACTTCGATGTTCAGCGCTTCCAGCTCTTCGTTCTCTTTAGCGTCGAAGTCAGCGTGCAATTGGTCAGAGGTATGGTCACGACGAAAATCGTTCGGGAACGGCAGACCTTGCTCACGCAGGTGTGCCAGCTTCTCGCGGCGGGTTTTCAGTTCATTATTAAGATCGACTGCCGCGTCAGCGCCCTGTGCGTGTTGTTCAGACATGTTGGTTCCTCATAACCCTGCTTTCAAACTTGCTTCGATGAATTGGTCCAGGCTACCGTCCAGCACCGCCTGCGTGTTACGGGTTTCGACACCGGTACGCAGATCTTTAATGCGGGAGTCGTCCAGGACGTAAGAACGGATCTGGCTGCCCCAGCCAATGTCAGACTTATTGTCTTCCAGCGACTGCTTCTCGGCATTTTTCTTTTGCATTTCCAGTTCATAAAGCTTCGCTTTCATCTGCTTCATGGCCTGGTCTTTGTTTTTGTGCTGTGAACGGTCGTTCTGGCACTGGGTTACCGTGTTGGTCGGGATATGCGTAATACGCACCGCCGATTCTGTACGGTTAACGTGCTGACCGCCCGCGCCGGATGCGCGATAAACGTCGATACGCAGATCGGCCGGGTTGATTTCGATATCAATGTCGTCATCCACTTCCGGGTAGACGAAGGCAGAGCTGAACGACGTATGGCGACGACCGCCAGAATCGAACGGGCTCTTACGTACCAGGCGGTGGACGCCGGTTTCGGTACGTAACCAGCCAAAGGCATAATCACCGGAGATCTTGATGGTCACGGATTTGATACCCGCCACTTCACCTTCAGATTCTTCAATGATCTCGGTTTTAAAGCCGCGTGCTTCCGCCCAGCGCAGGTACATACGCTCCAGCATGCTCGCCCAGTCCTGGGCTTCGGTGCCGCCGGAACCGGCCTGAATATCCAGGTAGCAGTCCGCGCTGTCATATTCACCCGAGAACATGCGGCGGAATTCGAGCTGCGCCAGCTTCTCTTCCAGCACGTCAAGCTCAGCAACGGCTTCGGTAAAGGTCTCTTCATCGTCCGCTTCGACCGCAAGCTCCAGCAGACCGGAAACATCTTCCAGCCCCTGACTCATCTGATCGAGGGTTTCAACAATGGCTTCGAGGGAGGAACGCTCTTTACCCAGCGCCTGTGCGCGTTCAGGTTCGTTCCAGACGTCCGGCTGTTCCAGCTCGGCGTTTACTTCTTCAAGACGCTCTTTCTTGGCATCATAGTCAAAGATACCCCCTAAGAACGTCGGAACGCTCGGTGAGGTCTTGAATGCGGTTTTTTACCGGATTGATTTCAAACATGGTCTGTTTTCTTTTAATGGACTTGTCAAAATACGGTCATAAGGGCGGAATTGTAGCGGATCCACGCCCTTATTAGTAGAGATTACTGGCGCTAAATTGGCCAGAGATTTTCGATGATCAGCTGAACGCTGCGGTTGCCGCGAAACTCATTCACGTCCAGTTTGTAGGCAGCCGTGACCTGGCGTACGCCGTTATCTGGCCAGCGGCTGGTGTCCACATTAAAGGCGATACCGTCGAGCAATGGGCCACCGCCAACCGGTTCGAGCATCACCTTCAAATGACGCTCACCCACCAGTCGCTGTTGCAAAATCCGAAACTCGCCGTCGAACATCGGTTCCGGGAACATCTGTCCCCAGGGACCCGCTTCGCGCAGCATCTCCGCAATTTCAAGGGTCATGTCCTGCGGGGCAAGTGGCCCATCAGAAACAATTTCTCCCTGCAGCAGCGACGGATCCAGCCATTCCGTTACCAGTTCGCCAAAATAGCGCTGGAACTCATCAAAACGGGATTCTTCCAGCGACAGTCCCGCCGCCATCGCGTGGCCGCCAAATTTGATCATCAGGCCAGGATGCAGCGTATCCAGACGCTCCAGTGCATCACGCATATGCAGCCCCTGGATGGAGCGCCCTGAGCCTTTCAGGGTGCCTTCGCCTGCAGGCGCAAAAGCAATCACCGGGCGATGAAAACGCTCTTTGATGCGCGAGGCCAGAATTCCCACCACGCCCTGATGCCAGTCAGGGTGATACATTGCCAGCCCACCCGGCAGGGTATCCCGGCTGCGCTCCAGCTTCTCACAAAGCGTCAGCGCTTCTGCCTGCATCCCCTGTTCAATCTCTTTACGCGTTTGGTTAAGCGCATCCAGTTCGCTTGCCAGCACGCGGGCTTCGCCAAGGTTTTCACTTAACAGCAGTGCGACGCCAACGGACATGTCATCCAGTCGCCCGGCGGCATTCAAACGTGGCCCCAACGCAAAACCTAAATCGCTGGCTGCCAGTTTCTGCGCATCGCGGTTGGCAATTTCCAGCAGCGCTTTAATGCCCGGTCGGCATTTTCCGGCACGAATACGGCTCAGGCCCTGCCAGGTCAGAATGCGGTTATTGGCGTCCAGCGGCACGACGTCGGCCACCGTACCCAGCGCCACCAGGTCAAGCAGCTCAGCGAGATTAGGCACGGCTATACCACGGGCCTCAAACCAGCCGTTGTCACGTAAGAAGGTACGCAGCGCCAGCATCAGATAAAACGCCACACCGACGCCCGCCAGTGACTTCGAAGGAAAATCACACTCGCGCAGGTTAGGATTAATGATGGCTTCCGCGTCCGGCAGCGTGTCGCCAGGCAAATGGTGATCGGTGACCAGCACCGGAATGCCCAACTGATGAGCGCGCTCGACACCCGCGTGGGACGAGATACCATTGTCGACGGTAAGAATAAACTGCGCGCCACGAGCGTGGGCCTGATCGACCACTTCCGGACTCAGTCCATAGCCGTCCTCAAAACGGTTCGGCACCAGATAAGCGATGTTGTCTCCGCCCAGCGCCCGCAAGGCCAGCACGCTCAGGGCAGTACTGGTGGCGCCATCGGCGTCAAAATCGCCCACCACCATGATGCGCAAGCCTTCACGCAGAGCGTTGTAGAGCACCTCAACGGCTTTATCGATGCCGTGCAGGCGCTGCCACGGCAGCATGCCTTTGACGCCACGCTCAAGATCGCTTGCCTGGCACACGCCGCGGCTGGCGTACAGGCGGCTCAATAGCGGGTGTAAATCCGCCGGAAGCGCCGCCGTATCGTTCGCTTCGCGGCGGCGAAGGAGTATTTCTGATTTCACTGGCGTTATTTACCGCTGGTCTGTTTTTGATGCTCGTCGAGGAAAGCTTTCATCTCTTTCGGCCCCTGATAGCCTGGTACGACATAGCCATTACTCAGCACAATCGCCGGCGTACCGTTGACGCCAAACTGCACGCCCAATGCGTAATGGTCGGCGATATCCACGTCACAGCTGGCCGGTTTCACGCCCTTGCCGCCCATAGCGTCATCGAAGGCTTTGTTACGGTCCTTCGCACACCAGATGGATTTCATGTCCTGCTCGGCCTGGCTCTCCAGCCCCTGACGTGGGAAGGCCAGATAGCGCACGGTGATGCCCAGCGCGTTATAGTCGGCCATCTCTTCATGCAGTTTGTGGCAGTAGCCACAAGTGATGTCAGTGAAGACGGTGATAACGTGTTTTTCCTGCGGCGCTTTATAGACAATCATCTCTTTTTCAAGCGCATTGAGATGGGTCATCAGCAGTTTGTTGGTCACGTTCACCGGCTGCGCGCCGCTCACGTCATACATCGGCCCCTGAATAATATGCTTGCCATCTTCGGTCACGTACAGCACGCCACCGTTAGTCAGCACGGTTTTCAGCCCTGCTACGGGTGCGGATTGGATGTCTGAGCTTTGCACGCCCAATTTTGCCAGCGATTGTTTAATCGCCGCATCATCAGCATGGGCCACGCCCGTTAGTGCTGCCGCCATCAGGGTGAATGTGATGAAACCTTTTTTCATAACGAATCCTTAGTAACCAGCTATCACGCCCGGGGGTGATGCTGTTGATGAAGCTGTCGCAGTCGCTCTGTCGCAACGTGCGTATAAATCTGCGTGGTGGAGAGATCGCTGTGGCCAAGAAGCATCTGGACCACCCGTAAGTCTGCACCGTGATTGAGTAAATGCGTAGCAAACGCATGGCGCAAAACGTGCGGCGATAGCTTCTCGCTATCAATCCCCGCGAGCTGCGCGTAGTGCTTAATACGATGCCAGAAAGTCTGCCGCGTCATCTGCTGCGCGCGCTGGCTGGGAAACAGCACATCAATGGAAACACCGTTTAACAGCCAGGGGCGACCGTGCTCCAGCCAGGTTTCTACCCAGTGCACCGCCTCTTCGCCCAATGGCACCAGGCGTTCTTTGTTACCCTTACCGATAACACGCACCACACCCTGACGCAGGCTGATGTCGCTCATCGTCAGGCCGACCAGCTCCGAGACACGCAGACCGGTAGCATAGAGCACTTCTAACATCGCTTTATCGCGTAACTCCAGCGGCTGGTCAATGGTCGGCGACGCTAATAGCCGCTCAACCTGTGCTTCACTGAGATCTTTAGGAAGACGTTGAGGCAGTTTCGGCGAGGCTAATAGCGCGCTGGGGTCGTCCTGGCGAAATTTTTCCCGGTACAAATGCTGAAAGAAACGACGCATGGCGCTTAACAGCCGCGCGGAGCTGGTGGCTTTGTAGCCCCCTTCCATTCTTTCTGCGAGTAAACCTTGTAAATCATCCGCTTGTGCACTTTGCAGGCTCAGTTCCCGATGATGCAACCACTCGACCAGCCCCTGCAGATCGCGGCGGTACGCACTGAGCGTATTCTCCGCAAGATTGCGCTCAAGCCAAAGGGCATCAAGAAACTGTTCGATGCGTGCGAGATCACTTTCCATCCCAGCCTCTCCTTTATTGGTGACGCTGCATTATGCCTGATTGCCGTCTGATTCTGGTACACTGCTGGCAAAGACACATCCAGAATTGAGACGTTTACGTTATGAACATCGGTCTGTTTTATGGCTCCAGCACCTGCTATACCGAGATGGCGGCGGAGAAAATCCGCGACATCATTGGCCCGGAGCTGGTGACGTTACACAACCTGAAAGATGACGCTCCTGAACTGATGGAGCAGTACGATGCGTTGATCCTCGGCATTCCAACCTGGGATTTTGGCGAGCTACAGGAAGACTGGGAAGCCATTTGGGACAAGCTCGACACCCTCAACCTGGAAGGGAAAATTATTGCCCTTTATGGCATGGGTGACCAACTTGGCTACGGTGAATGGTTCCTCGACGCGCTGGGTATGCTGCATGACAAGCTGGCCCCGCGTGGGGCAAAATTTGTCGGCTACTGGCCAACCGAGGGTTACGAATTTACCAGCCCTAAGCCAGTGATTGCCGACGGTCAGCTTTTTTGCGGCCTGGCGCTGGATGAAACCAATCAATACGATCTCAGCGATGAGCGCCTGCAAAGCTGGTGCGAACAAATCCTGGTAGAGATGGCCGAGCAGTTTGCCTGACGCCCTCTTCCCTTAATTCTGCCCCTGCGCCGATTGCTGCGAAATCATTCGGCGCAAATCACGCCACTCCTGCGCGTCCATACTGTCGGCAGCCAACCATAAATGCTGACGACGTCCCTCTTCACTTCGCCGTAAACGCAACATCATGCCGATGCTGAGCATCCAGGGCGTACCAACAATCTCCCACTCCACACCCTGCCAGCGCAGACGGGAATCCATTAACAGTTTGATTTCACCCTGGCACGCATTAATACGGCGCTGGCTGCGCACGCTGTCGAACACCACCAGCGAAAGCAGTAACAGCCAAAGCGGCGTGTAGCTCAGTGGCCAGGGTACGAGCAATACAAAGGCCGCCATCAAACCATGGAGGAGTAAAGAAAGCCATTGTGAGCGCCACGAGACGCGTAAATCAGATTGCCACAGGACCACGTTCCCGATTCCGTGTTTGAATTAACTGTACCATCCGTTGCAACTCGCCATCCTGCGGTTTGCCGTGATTCATAAGCCAATTAAATAAATCTGGATCATCACTTTCGAGAAGACGCACAAAAACGCGCTTATCGTCGTCGCTTAGCGAATCATATTCATGTTCAAAAAAAGGCATGATGGAAATATCGAGTTCGCGCATTCCGCGCCGGCACGCCCAGTGAATACGGGCTTTATTGTTAATATCCATTTCAGATTCCTGCATAGCCGCGATGGGAACCCATTGTAACGTGTTTTCAATCATCCATTAGCGGAATATTTGGATTTACGAGGAGAGTTCCAGAATAAGTCTAAGAGTTGTAAACCATTGCCTCTTTTTACGTTGCATCTCGCAAACCTTTATTAGCGCACAAATCGCCTGTTTTTATCGCTTGCATTGATGGATGGCTCTTTTACCATTACGTCATGACACCGCGTCAGGCTAATCAGGATACTACTTATGTCTTTTACTCCGTTTCCTCCGCGTCAGCCGACCGCCTCTGCGCGTTTGCCGCTGACACTCATGACCCTTGAAGACTGGTCTTTAGGCTCCATTACGGGTGCGGACAGCGAGAAATATCTGCAAGGGCAAGTCACTGCCGATGTGGCGAAATTAACTGACGAACAGCACCTGTTGGTTGCGCACTGCGATGCGAAAGGCAAGATGTGGAGCAATTTGCGTCTGTTCCGTAAAGAAGAGGGGTTTAACTGGATTTTGCGTCGCAGCGTCGCAGCCGACCAGCTGACTCAGTTGAAGAAATATGCCGTTTTCTCAAAGGTGGTTATCGCCACTGACGAGGAAAAAGTGCTGCTCGGCGTTGCCGGTTTCCAGGCACGTGCCGCGCTGGCAAATCTTTTTGCTGAGCTGCCTGACGCTGAAAAACAGGTTGTGCGCGAAGGTGAAACAGCCGTGCTGTGGTTTGCTCATCCGGCAGAGCGTTTCCTGCTGGTCACTGATGCAGCGACAGCAGAGCGCGTGACTGAAGCATTGCGTGGCGAGGCGCAGTTAAACAACAGTCAGCAGTGGCTGGCATTAAACATTGAAGCCGGCCTGCCGGTGATTGATGCAGCCACTAGCGCGCAGTTTATTCCTCAGGCCACAAATATTCAGGCGCTGGGCGGCATTAGTTTCAAAAAAGGCTGCTATACCGGTCAGGAGATGGTCGCCAGGGCAAAATTCCGCGGTGCCAATAAGCGTGCGCTCTGGTACCTGGCGGGAAATGCCAGCCGGGTACCGGAAGCGGGTGAAGACCTGGAAATGAAAATGGGCGAAAACTGGCGTCGTACCGGCACGGTACTGGCCGCCGCTCAACTGGATGACGGCCGTATTATGGTGCAGGTGGTGATGAATAACGACATGGAACCGGACAGCGTGTTCCGCGTGCGCGACGACGCGAATACGCTGGCTATCGAGCCGCTGCCCTACTCACTGGAAGAGCAGTAAATTCAGTGCCGGGTGGAGACTTCCCCTACCCGGCAATCTTTCTTAAAGCTGCCCCACGTACAGATAAATCGCCAGGAAATGACAAACGCTACCGCCCAGCACAAAGCCGTGCCAGATAGCATGGTTATAGGGAATGCGTTTGCAGACGTAAAAAATCACGCCCAGCGAATAGACCACGCCACCTAATGCCAGCAACATGACTCCGCCAGGGGGCAGTCGCGTCGCAAGCTGATAAATCACAATCAGTGACAACCAACCCATGGTCAGATAGGTCACCAGCGACAGCACCTTAAAGCGATGCGCGATGGTCAGTTTGAACAGGATCCCGAGCAGCGCCAGGCTCCAGATAACAATCATTAATCCACGCGCCAGCGGTGAGTCCAGGCCGACGAGCAGGAACGGAGTATAGGTACCGGCAATCAGTAAATAGATGGCGCAGTGGTCAAATTTTTTTAGCCACACTTTTGCGCGCTGATGAGGAACAGCGTGATAGAGCGTTGAAGCCAGAAACAGCAAGATCATGCTGCCCCCATAGAGGCTGTAACTGGCGATCGCCATCGTACTGGCGTTACTGTCCACCGCCTGAACCAGCAGCAGCACCAACCCCACAATACCAAACACCAGCCCAATGCCATGGCTGATGCTGTTGGCTATCTCCTCAGCCAGCGTATATCCCTGCGCGATAAGTGGTTTATCCACCATAATTAACTCCGGGAAAACTCAAATTGAAACGTCGCGGGTATAGAGTAACTGAGAATGGTTTCAGTGCACACCTGTTCGCTAAAAATAATTAGATGAAATTATTTAAGTATAAAAATCAAAACGTTAACTAATTAAATTGAACTCACATCCGTACTTTTTTATTAAAGACATTTAAAATCAATCACATAAAACTGATGCTGTCCGGGATAGATACCAGTGATGACCTGCTTGAGCTCAGCCAGCGTCATGTTCTCCTGCCGTGCATGGCTGTCGGTAAGGGTATCCAGCGTCACGGTGGAAGTGCCTGTCACCTGGATCGTGCAGAAGTACTCATCATCCTCGTAGCGCCCGACGCGCAGAATATCGCCCGCGTTGAAATGGGATTCAGCTTTATCACGGATCGTGATGGTTTTACGCCCGGCCAGAATGTCGCTCTGAAAGCGTTTAAAAAAAGTGATGTCGTTCGGCTGCATGTTATTATTCCCTGATGATAAATTTGATAAGTGAGTCATTCCCATCGTGAGTATGTTCTCCCACGCCGCCATTGCCAGTCTCAACAATCTTGAGATGATGGTCTACAACTATGTCGTCAAAAACCGTGACAAAGTGATGTACATGACCATCCGCGAACTGGCCGACGGAGCAGGAGTTTCCACCACCACGGTGCTGCGATTCTGCCGCAAGCTGCAATGCGAAGGTTATTCTGAATTTCGCGTGCGCTTCAAATTATATTTAGAACAGAATGAGCCCCAACAGGCTAATTTTGGTGCCAGTGAAATTATTAGCTTTTTTAAAAGCGTTAACAACGATGAATTCGATATTCTGTTAGACAAAGCCGTCGATATTATATTGTCATCAGAACGAATTATATTTGTGGGCGCGGGAACATCTGGTGCGTTAGCAAAATATGGCGCACGATTCTTTTCCAATATTGGTAAATTCAGTAACCATATCGATGATCCTTATTTTCCGGTCACTAACGATATGGCCAGAAACGCGCTGGCGATTGTGCTTTCTGTCTCCGGTGAGACCGAAGAGATCCTGCGGTTCGCCAGCCAGTTCAGCCTGCACCACTGCAAAGTGCTATCTATAACCAGCCACGAACACTCTCGTCTTGCGAAGCTCGCCGACTTCAATCTTTCCTGGCATGTTCCACAAACGCGCATCGCCGGCGTTTATGATATCACGACCCAAATTCCGGTTATTTATATTCTCGAATCATTGGGCCGAAAACTGGCGAGAAAAATAGCATAAAAAAACAGGCTGTTTTTTTGATGTAACAAGTTACCGCCAGGGTGATTTGTTATATCGTGACATTTTTATTCCCTTTGTTAGACTCGACCGCAGAAATTAATATATCGGGACGAGCGACGATGAAAAAATTGACCTTACCAAAAGACTTTTTATGGGGCGGCGCGGTAGCTGCGCATCAGGTTGAAGGCGGCTGGGATAAAGGCGGCAAAGGCCCGAGTATTTGTGATGTACTGACCGGCGGCGCGCACGGCGTGCCACGCGAAATCACCCAAGAGGTCATTGAGGGGAAATACTACCCTAACCACGAAGCCGTCGAGTTCTTCAGCCACTACAAAGAAGACATCAAACTCTTCGCCGAGATGGGCTTCAAGTGCTTCCGTACCTCAATCGCCTGGACCCGCATCTTCCCGAAAGGGGACGAGCTGCAACCCAACGAAGAAGGTCTGAAATTCTACGATGATATGTTTGACGAACTGCTCAAATATAACATCGAACCCGTTATCACCCTGTCTCACTTCGAAATGCCCCTGCATCTGGTCCAGGAATACGGCGGCTGGACTAACCGTAAAGTCGTTGATTTCTTTGTTCGTTTCGCTGAAGTCGTCTTTGAGCGTTATAAAACCAAGGTCAAATACTGGATGACCTTTAACGAGATCAACAACCAGCGTAACTGGCGCGCACCGCTGTTTGGTTACTGCTGCTCCGGCGTGGTCTACACCGACCATGAAAACCCGGAAGAGACCATGTATCAGGTACTGCACCACCAGTTCGTGGCCAGCGCTATCGCCGTGAAAATCGGTCACCGCATCAACCCGGAAATGCAGATTGGCTGCATGCTGGCGATGGTGCCGCTGTATCCGTTCTCCTGCAAACCCGAAGATGTGATGTTTGCTCAGGAATCCATGCGTGAGCGTTATGTCTTTACCGATGTGCAGTTACGCGGTTACTACCCGTCCTACGTGCTGAACGAGTGGGAACGTCGTGGCTTCAATATCAAAATGGAAGCAGGCGACGAGCAGGCGCTGCGTGAAGGCACCTGCGACTACCTGGGCTTCAGTTACTATATGACCAACGCGGTGAAAGCGGATGGCGGTACGGGCGACGCAATCTCTGGCTTCCAGGGCAGCGTGCCGAACCCACACGTCAAAGCCTCCGACTGGGGCTGGCAGATTGACCCGGTGGGTCTGCGTTATGCGCTTTGCGAACTGTATGAGCGTTATCAGAAGCCGCTGTTTATCGTTGAAAACGGTTTTGGCGCTTACGATAAAGTAGAAGAAGATGGCAGCATCAACGACGACTACCGCATTGATTACCTGCGTGCCCACGTCAAAGAGATGGTGGAAGCCGTTACTTATGACGGCGTTGACCTGATGGGTTACACCCCGTGGGGCTGCATCGACTGCGTCTCCTTTACCACCGGTCAGTACAGCAAGCGTTACGGCTTTATCTATGTGAACAAGCATGATGACGGTACCGGCGACATGTCCCGTTCCCGTAAGAAGAGCTTTGACTGGTATAAAGATGTGATCGCCAGCAACGGCGAGAATATCTAACCGGGTTCCCCTCATCCTAACCTTCTCCCCATAGGGGAGAAGGGACTTTCCGGTGCGGTCTGTCATAATGACTCAATCGGATTTACCCCCTCGCCCCCTTTGGGGAGAGGGCTGGGGTGAGGGGGAATTGCTTACTTTCCGCCCGCCAGCTCAATAAAGCTTCCCGTCACATAGGACGCTTTCTCGCTCAACAGCCAGACAATCGCCTGCGCTACCTCTTCCGGCTGACCACCCCGCTGCATCGGTAGCGAGGCCTTTACCCGATCCACTCTGCCTGGTTCACCCCCAGAGGCATGCATTTCGGTATAGATAAACCCCGGACGCACGCTGTTCACGCGAATCCCCTGTGCTGCCACTTCAAGCGACAATCCGGTGGTAAGCGTATCCATCGCCCCTTTTGACGCGGCATAGTCGACATATTCCCCTGCCGATCCTAATCGTGCACCGGCTGATGAGACGTTCACAATCGCTCCGCCCTGCCCGCCATGGGGCAGCGCCATGCGTTTGATGGCCTCCCGGCAGCAGAGAAAGGTGCCCGTTACGTTGGTGCGCAGCACCTGGTTGATGCGTTCTGCCGTCATGGCTTCAACGCGGCTCTGGGTAAACAGAATGCCGGCGTTATTCACCAGCGCCGTCAGCGGCTCGCCTTCTTCATCTATGCGTGTGAACATCGCCACAACCTGCACTTCATCGCCAATATCCGCCTGAACCGCGAACGCTTTTCCGCCTGCGGCGATAATGGTTTCAACCACTGACTGCGCGGCCTGCGCATTGTGCTGATAATTAACCGCGACCCTGTACCCTTCTGCGCCCAGCAGCAGCGCTGTCGCCTTGCCTATTCCCCGACTGCCGCCGGTCACCAATGCAATTGCCACTTTTGTTCTCCCAATAAAAAAGCCGGGTGCAGCAAACGCTGACCCGGCCAGAATTATAGTGCGAATTAATTACTCGTAGTCGCTCATCGGCACACAGGAGCAGAACAGATTACGATCGCCGTAGACATCATCCAGGCGTTTCACCGTAGGCCAGTATTTGTTCGCCATGCCTGCCGGGAAGACCGCCTGCTCACGGGTGTAATGGTGCTGCCACTCGGCTACCAGCTCATTCTGAGTATGCGGCGCGTTCACCAGCGGGTTATCAGTAAGCGGCCATTCGCCCGCTTTCACACGACTTATCTCCGCGTGGATGGCCAGCATCGCATCGATAAAGCGATCCAGCTCAGCCTTGCTTTCCGATTCCGTCGGTTCAACCATCAGGGTGCCTGCAACCGGGAAGGACATGGTCGGCGCATGGAATCCGTAGTCAATCAGGCGTTTTGCGATATCCAGTTCGCTGATGCCGGTCTCGTCTTTGAGCGGACGAATATCGAGAATACATTCATGAGCCACGTGGCCATCACGTCCGGTGTAAAGCACCGGATAGGCCTCTTTCAAGCGCGTCGCGATGTAGTTTGCATTGAGGATCGCCACCTGACTGGCCTGCTTGAGGCCTTCGGCCCCCATCATACGGATATACATCCAGCTGATCGGCAGAATCGATGCACTGCCGAACGGAGCCGCAGATACCGCGCCCTGGCGGGTCAGCATGCCCTCGATTTGCACCACGCTGTGGCCCGGTACAAACGGTGCCAGATGCGCTTTCACACCGATTGGCCCCATGCCAGGACCGCCACCGCCGTGTGGAATGCAGAAGGTTTTGTGCAAGTTGAGGTGAGAAACATCGGCACCGATAAAGCCCGGCGATGTGATCCCCACCTGCGCGTTCATATTCGCCCCGTCGAGGTAAACCTGCCCGCCAAACTGATGCACGATGTCGCAGACTTCACGGATCGTCTCTTCATAAACACCGTGGGTGGACGGATAGGTCACCATAATGCAGGAGAGATGGGCCCCGGTCTGCTCCGCTTTCGCACGCAGGTCCGCCAAATCGATGTTGCCGTTTTTATCGCAAGCCACCACGACCACTTGCATACCTGCCATCTGGGCGGATGCCGGGTTTGTGCCGTGGGCAGAGCTTGGGATCAAGCAGATATCACGGTGGCCTTCGTTACGGCTTTCGTGATAGTGGCGAATCGCCAGCAGGCCAGCGTATTCCCCCTGCGCACCGGAGTTCGGCTGCATGCAGAGCGCATCGTAGCCGGTCAGTTTTACCAACCAGTCGGAGAGTTGGTTGATCATCTGATGATAACCTTCCGCCTGCTCTGCCGGGCAGAACGGATGTAATTCCGCAAATTCCGGCCAGGTGATGGGGATCATTTCTGCTGCGGCGTTCAGCTTCATGGTGCAGGAACCCAGCGGAATCATCGCCTGGTTGAGCGCCAAATCTTTGCGCTCCAGAGCGTGCATATAACGCATCATCTCGGTTTCGCTGTGATAGCGATTGAACACCGGGTGGCTCAGAATGGCATCGTCACGCAGCATGGCGGCAGGCACCGAGCGGCTGTCATGGGCCACGTCTTTGTCCAGCACATCAATGTCCAGTCCGCTTGCATCACCCAGTACCACCGCAAACAGCGCCTGAATATCGTCACGCGTGGTGGTTTCATCAAGCGTAATCCCCACCGCGTTGAGAATGTCGCTACGCAGGTTGATTTCAGCCGCTTCAGCACGTGCCAGTACGGCCGCTTTGTCTGCCACTTCCACACACAGGGTGTCGAAGTAGTGAAGGTGACGCAGTTTCAGCCCTTTTTGCTGCAGACCGGTTGCCAGAATATCGGCAAGGCGGTGAATACGACCTGCGATTCGCTTCAGGCCAACCGGGCCATGATAGACCGCATAGAGGCTGGCGATATTGGCCAGCAGCACCTGCGAGGTACAGATGTTGGAGTTCGCTTTTTCACGGCGAATATGCTGCTCGCGGGTCTGCATTGCCATACGCAGCGCCGTATTGCCAGCGGCATCTTTGGAAACACCAATGATGCGGCCCGGCATTGAGCGCTTGAATTCATCTTTCGCAGCGAAGAAGGCCGCATGTGGGCCACCGTAGCCCATCGGCACGCCAAAGCGCTGGGCCGAGCCGAAGACGATATCCGCGCCCTGTTTACCCGGCGCCGTTAACAGAACCAGTGCCATAAAGTCGGCAGCCACGCTGACGATAACTTTGCGGGATTTCAGCTCTGCGATAAGCGCGCTGTAGTCATGCACCTCACCCGTGGTACCGACCTGTTGCAGCAGCACCCCAAAGACATCCTGATGATCCAGCACTTTGCTCGCATCATCAACAATCACATCAAAGCCGAAGGTTTCAGCGCGGGTGCGAACTACATCCAGGGTTTGTGGGTGAACATCCGCAGCAACGAAGAAGCGGTTGGCATTCTTAAGCTTGCTGACGCGTTTTGCCATCGCCATCGCTTCAGCGGCAGCGGTGGCTTCATCCAGGAGGGAAGCTGAGGCGATATCCAGGCCGGTCAAATCAAGCGTCACCTGCTGGAAGTTCAGCAGCGCCTCCAATCGACCCTGGGAAACTTCCGGCTGATAAGGGGTGTAAGCGGTATACCAGCCTGGATTTTCCAGCATGTTGCGCAGGATCACAGGTGGCAACTGCACGGCGGTATAACCCATGCCAATGTAAGACTTAAAGCGCTTGTTGCGGCTGGCAATGGCTTTCAGCTCCGCAAGTGCCGCAAATTCGGTGGTCGCCTCGCCAATATCCGGCGGTGTCGCCAGCTGAATATCTTGCGGAACGATTTGCGAAGTCAGCGCATTGAGCGACTCGGCCCCCACGACGGCCAGCATGTCATGTTGCTGCTGTGCGTCCGGACCAATGTGTCTTTCAATAAATGCGCCGCGATTTTCAAGCTGACTTAACGTCTGAGTCATGAGCGAGGGTTCCTGAAACGTGCAAGTGAATTTACGTTCCCTCTCCCTTTGGGAGAGGGTTAGGGTGAGGGGAAGATTGGCACCCTCACCCCTGCCCTCTCCCAAAGGGAGAGGGGGAATAACGATGATTAATCTTCTAACAGTGCTGCATATTCTGTTGCACTCAACAGCGCATCAACTTCCGCTTCGTCGCTGGCTTTGATTTTGAAAATCCAGCCTTCACCGTATGGTTCGCTGTTAACACGTTCTGGAGCATCAGCCAGAGCTTCGTTCACGGCAACAATCTCGCCACCGATCGGTGCATAAATATCGGAAGCTGCTTTTACCGATTCGGCAACCGCGCAGTCATCGCCTGCGGTGACCGTGGCGCCCACTTCCGGCAAATCAATAAAAACCATATCGCCCAGCAGTTCCTGCGCGTGCTCGGTGATGCCCACGGTGTAAGAGCCGTCCGCTTCTTTACGCAGCCACTCGTGTTCTTTACTGTATTTCAGTTCTGCAGGTACGTTGCTCATCACAAAATCTCCAAATAAGAATGAATCACGCGACGGCTTTGCCAGCGCGTACAAAAACAGGTTTCGTCACTTTTACCGGCATTTCACGGTTACGGATCTGGACGATTGCCGTATCACCGATGCCTGCCGGCACGCGTGCCAGTGCAATACTGTAGCCAAGCGTTGGTGAGAATGTACCGCTGGTGATCACACCTTCCTGCGGGTTGCCGTGCGCATCGGTAAAACGCACCGGGAGTTCATTGCGCAGCACGCCTTTTTCGGTCATCACCAGCCCGACCAGTTGTTCGGTGCCCTTTTCACGCTGGGCTTCAAGCGCTTCACGCCCGATAAAGTCACGATCGGCCGGTTCCCAGGCAATGGTCCAGCCCATATTGGCGGCGAGCGGCGAAACACCCTCGTCCATCTCCTGACCGTACAAGTTCATGCCTGCTTCAAGGCGTAAAGTATCGCGCGCGCCGAGACCACAGGGCTTAACGCCAGCAGCAACCAGCGCCTGCCAGAAATCGGCAGCCTGTTCACTCGGTAGCGCAATTTCATAACCGGCTTCACCGGTATACCCGGTCGTCGCAATAAACCGGTCGCCGGCTTCAACGCCGAAGAAGGGCTTCATCCCTTCGACCGCCTGACGCTGTTCGTCGGTGAACAGCGTGGCAGCCTTCGCCTGCGCATTCGGCCCCTGAACGGCAATCAACGACAGGTCGTCGCGAACGGTGATGTCGATGGCAAAAGGTTCTGCGTGTTGGGTAATCCAGGAGAGGTCTTTTTCGCGGGTGGCGGAGTTTACAACGAGGCGGAAGAAGTCTTCGGTAAAGTAATAAACGATAAGATCATCAATCACCCCACCTGATGCATTGAGCATGCCGCTGTAAAGCGCTTTGCCGGGTTTGGTGAGTTTTGCGACATCGTTTGCTAACAGATAACGTAAAAATTCGCGGGTACGGCTGCCATGTAAGTCGACAATCGTCATATGCGAGACATCGAACATACCGGCATCGTTTCGCACTGCGTGATGCTCATCGATCTGCGAGCCATAATGCAGTGGCATCATCCAGCCATGGAAATCCACCATGCGGGCGCCGCACAGAATGTGTTGTTCATACAAAGGAGTCTGCTGAGCCATCTTTTCCTCGTCGAATAAGCAGGGCTATCACGTTTTTTGAGTGAAAAAACCCAGCGGATGACAGCGCGTCAACACCGATCCCGGCTGCCGACGCAAACGTTCACTTTTGCCTGAACTTACCACTGAAAACGACGCTTAACCATAAGAGAAAATGGGTCATCACATTAGCTTATGACCTTTTTTGATAAAAACCCTCCCAGAGGATTAATCTAACAAAACAGCAGATCCAGGATATTTAACGCTAGCTAATTCGAGATTCCGCCCCAATAGGCAGTTATTGCTTCTGCAAAAGAGATATTTTTCCCGATGAACAAAATCTGAGGGATGAGAAAATCTAATCCGAAAAATGCGGTGAAATTAGAATTTCTCAAATGAGCGAAGGCGAGCCTTCCCCGTTAAGGGGAAGGGAAATGTGACGGGGTTAACGTAACCACTCCGGGAGAGAATGTAAGCCCATAGCCTGACGTAATAATTGAGGTTTAACGCCAGGAAGCGTGTCGGCCAGTTTGAGGCCAATATCGCGCAGGAGCTTTTTCGCCGGATGCGTGCCGGTGAAGAGTTCGCGAAAACCCTGCATCCCCGCCAGCATCACTGCCGCGCTGTGCTTACGGCTGCGCTCATAACGACGCAGATACATATGCTGGCCGATGTCTTTCCCCTGGCTGTGCAAACGTCTCAGCTCAGCGATCAACTCCGCCGCATCCATAAAGCCGAGGTTAACGCCCTGACCGGCGAGCGGATGAATGGTGTGTGCCGCATCCCCCACCAGCGCCAGTCGGTGGCCTGCAAACTGCCGGGCATAACGCCCGGTCAGCGGGTAAAGCTGCCGTTCGCTTTCAACGCGACATAAGCCCAGACGGTTATCAAAGGCCACACAAAGGGCCTGATTGAACTCATCTTCACTCATCTGCTGCATCCGCTCAGCCTGCTCTGGTGGAAGAGACCAGACAATTGAACAGAGATGAGGATCGGACAGCGGTAAAAACGCCAGAATGCTTTCGTCATGGAAAACCTGACGCGCCACGCCCTGGTGGGGTTCCACCGTGTGAATAGTGGCAACCAGCGCATGATGGCCGTAATCCCAGTAGGTAAGCGGAATATCAGCTTTGTTACGTAACCACGAGTTTGCGCCATCCGCGCCAACGACCAGACGCGCAGTGAGCATGCCCCCGTCCTGCAACGTGATGAAGGCTTCGTTCTCCCCCCACGCCACCTGCTGCAACGTAGCCGGTACGTTCAGCGTGACGTCGGAACACTGCTGGACCTTTTCCCACAGCGCCTGCTGAATCACGCCGTTTTCAACAATATGCCCCAGATGGCTGTAGCCCAGGCTCGCATCATCAAACGCGATGCGACCAAAACTGTCTTTGTCCCACACTTCCATACCGTGGTAACAACTCACACGGCGTGCGGTGATGGAGGACCAGACGCCCAGGCGGGTAAGCAATTTTTCGCTGGCTGCGTTAATGGCGGAAACACGTAGCTGTGGTGCAGCGTCATCACGCACCGGCATGGGCGCATGCTGTTCCAGCACGGCTACACGCAGCCCACTTCCCTGCAATCCACACGCCAGTGCCAGACCGACCATGCCGCCGCCAACAATTGCCACATCAACACTTTGCACACATCACTCCAGAAGCCTGATTCAGACGTTAACGCGCCACCCAACCCAGGGTACGCTGCGCCAGCGCATCGCGCGCTGGGGTAAATAATTCCATTGCCATCAGCCCCGCATTACGCCCCACGACCAGCGGCGCCCAGCGATTGGCAAACAAATGTACTAAGCCGTCCGTGACCCCGATAGTGGCCTGCTTATCTGCATGGCGACGATCGCGATAACCGGTCAGAACCGAATAATCCCCCACGTCGCGTTGTGCAGCCCAGGCGTCTGCGACGATCTCCGCCAGACTCATGACGTCTCGCATGCCGAGGTTAAACCCCTGCCCGGCGATAGGATGCAGCGTCTGCGCCGCATTGCCCACCAGCACGGTACGGTGCGAAACAGGGGATGATGCGGTGGTTAACGCCAGCGGATATGCGCTGCGTGCACCGGCATGAACGATTTTGCCCAGTCGCCAGCCAAAAGCTTTTTGCAACTCATGGCAGAATTTCTCATCGCTCCAGTTTAGCACCTGCTGCTGTTTCTCCAGCGGATGACACCAGACCAGTGAACAGCGCCCCTGAGACATAGGCAGCATCGCCAGCGGCCCGGAGGAGGTAAAGCGTTCAAATGCGCGGCCCTGATGAGCCACTGCGGTAGTCACGTTGGCAATCACGGCAACCTGCTGATACGGCACCTGCTGCCAACGAATACCACACTGCGCCCCCAGGGCCGAACGTGAGCCATCTGCCGCAACCAGTAAACTACCGTGGATAATCTCGCCGCTGTCCAGCGTCACGCTGACCTGCTGTTCATCGCGCGTAAAGCTGCTGACCCGTGCCGGGCAATGCAACGTCACGCCCGGCGCTTTTTGCAGGAGAGAAAACAGTGCATGCCCTACATCGTGCAGTTCGACGACCTGGCCGAGCGCGGCAATGCGGTAATCCTGGGCGCTTAAGGTCACGAAACCCGCATGCCCACGATCGCTGACATGCACGGTGGTAATCGGCGTCGCCTTTTTTGCAAGATGCGACCAGATGCCGACACGCGCTAACTGCTGGCAGGTACCCGCCGCCAGCGCAATGGCACGAGCATCAAAACCCGGGTGAGCCACCGAGTCAGGCATTGTCGCTTCAACCAGGTGAACCGGTAGCCGCCCCTGCGTTAACTGCGAGAGCGCCAGCGCGAGCGTCGCGCCCGTCATCCCGCCCCCTACGATGATCACACTCATGAGGAACGTGCCACCGCCATCAAGGCTTCAATATCATTGGCATTTTTAACAACGCTGGCCGTCAGGTTTTCATTGCCGTCTTCAGTGATGACGATGTCATCCTCAATACGAATGCCGATGCCCTTGTACGCCTCCGGCACATCCGCATCTGGCGAAATATAAAGGCCAGGCTCAACCGTGATAACCATCCCCGGTTCAAGTACGCGCGAGCGATCCTGACCGTAAACGCCAACATCATGTACATCCAGCCCCAGCCAGTGGCTCAGGCCATGCATAAAGTAAGGTCGGTGGGCGTTTTCCACGATCAGTGTTTCTACGTCGCCATGCAGAATCCCCAGCTTAACCAGCCCGGTAATCATGATGCGAACCACTTCGCCGGTGACCTCCTGAATCGAGGTTCCCGGGCGGAACAGGCTTAATGCCGTCTCAAGCGAAGCCAGAACAATATCGTAAACCTCGCGCTGCGCCGGGGTGAATTTGCCGTTCACCGGGAAGGTACGGGTGATGTCACCGGCATAGCCCTGGTATTCGCAACCGGCGTCAATCAGCACCAGGTCGCCATCACGCATTACGCTCTCGTTTTCGGTGTAGTGCAGAATGCAGCCATTTTCACCGGAGCCGACAATGGTGTTATAGGAGGGGAAACGCGCGCCGTGACGGTTAAATTCGTGCTGAATTTCCCCCTCCAGTTGGTACTCGAACATGCCAGGTTTGCAGGTTTGCATCGCACGGGTATGCGCCAGCGCGGAAATCTCACCGGCACGGCGCATGACGTTAATTTCTTCGGGTGATTTAAACAGGCGCAGGTTGTGCACGACGGGGCGCCAGTCGGTCAGGGTACCAGGCGCGGTGAGGTTTTGCCGTGCCCCTTTGCGCAGTTTATCCAGCGCGGCAAAAACGATGTCATCGGCATACGCGTATTCACCCTGCGCATGGTAGACCGTATCAAGCCCATTGAGCAGTGCAGGCAGGTGTTTGCCGATTTCAGGAAAGGGCAGCGCTCTGTCTACTGCCAGCTTTTCTGGCGCGGCCTCCTGGCCCAGGCGGCGTCCAAACCAGATCTCTGCGGTTTTATCGCGGATACGGTTGAACACCACGCTGTGGTTGTGGGTGTCATCACTTTTAATCAGCACCAGTACCGCTTCCGGTTCGTTAAAACCCGTGAAGTACCAGAAATCGCTGTTTTGACGATAGGGATATTCACTATCGGCACTGCGGGTGGCTTCCGGTGCTGCAAAGATCAGCGCCGCACTGGCCGGTGCCATATGCGCGAGTAGCGCCTGGCGGCGACGGAGAAACTCAGACTGTGTCATGACACCTCCAGTAGACGAGACACATTAATGCAGGGTAGGTTTACGCACTTCAGGGGCGGTCGGCTGCTGGCGAGTGAAAGAATCATGGCACAGCAACGCGGCAACACGCACATACTCGATTATCTCTTCCAGAGACATTTCGAGCTCTTCCTGGTCTTCATCTTCGTCGTATCCGAGCTGCGCAATGTTGCGCAAATCGTCGATAGCTTCACCCGTTTCACCGGTCACTTTGTCCAGCTTCGGCTGTGTGACGCCAAGCCCCAGCAGGAAGTGGTTTACCCAGCCCGCCAGCGCATCGGCGCGATCGAATACGCTCACGTCGTCACCGGTTGGCAGATAGAGTTGAAACAGGAAGCCGTCATCTTCCAGCGAGTCACTGGTAGCGGCATGCATGCTGCGCAGCGCCTCAGCCAGTTCGTGACCGAACGCCAGACCTTCGTTTGTCAGCTCATGCAGCATCGGCTGCCAGCTGGTATCGCCATTGCCGCCACACAGCATCCCGGCAATCAGTCCATGCATTTCGGCGGGGATAAGTCCCACGCCCTGTTGGTTGAGTAACTTACCAACATCGTTGTAACCAGGTATTTCGTTCTGTATAGACATTCGCATTCGTCGCCGTTGGGGAGAATATTCATGGTATGCTACCACTTTGGACCCTGGTGATATACCCGTCGTGCTTCACGTTACATGCGGTTGCACGTACTAAAAGGTATAGCAAAGAGCTTGAATCCTCTCATCAGGGTGGCTATAGTGACGCCCCTTCGCAGCCAGGACTCGGTTACGAAGGCAGAGCGCAGTCAAACAGCAGGAAGGTGGCATGTCTGCACAACCCGTCGATATCCAAATTTTTGGCCGTTCACTGCGAGTGAATTGCCCGCCTGAACAGCAAGATGCGTTGAATCAGGCCGCAGAGGATCTGAATCAGCGGTTGCAAGATCTGAAAGTTCGCACTAGAGTCACCAATACTGAGCAGTTAGTTTTTATTGCAGCGCTGAACATCAGCTATGAACTGGCTCAGGAAAAGACAAAAACCCGTGACTACGCCTCCAGCATGGAACAGCGTATTCGGATGCTTCAACAGACCATCGAACAGGCATTGCTTGATCAGGGTCGCATATCCGACAGACCGGGGCAGAAGTTTGAATAACACTTCAGGGTCGACTATGGTAGAGTGACCGTGAAGACAAAATTTCTCTGAGATGTTCGCAAGCGGGCCAGTCCCCTGAGCCGATATTTCATACCACAAGAATGTGGCGCTCCATGGTTGGTGAGCATGCTCGGTTCGTCCGAGAAGCCTTAAAACTATGACGACACATTCACCTTGAACCAAGGGTTCAAGGGTTACAGCCTGCGGCGGCATCTCGGAGATTCCCTTCTTTCTTCAACTACCATGACCATGCTTTCAGATACCCCCTCGTCCCGACAAGAAATCCGCAAACTGATTCGACAACGTCGCCGGGCACTGACCTCTGAGCAACAAGCGCAATTTTCTGAGCAAGCCGCCACACGATTGATGGCGTATCCACCGGTGCTGATGGCCCATACCGTCGCGGTGTTCCTGTCGTTTGACGGTGAGCTGGATACCCAACCGCTTATCGAGCAACTCTGGCGCAGCGGCAAGCGCGTGTATCTCCCCGTTCTGCACCCGTTCAGCCCGGGTAATCTGCTGTTCCTGCATTACCATCCGCAGAGTGTGCTGGTGATAAATCGCCTGAAAATTCAGGAACCGAAGCTGGACGTGCGCGACGTGCTGCCGCTCGAAAAACTGGATGTCTTAGTCACCCCGCTCGTCGCCTTCGACGAAAAGGGGCAGCGGTTAGGCATGGGAGGCGGTTTTTACGATCGTACGCTCCAGCACTGGCAGCGCTACAACGTGCAGCCGGTAGGATTCGCTCATGACTGTCAGCAGGTGGGCGAACTCCCCGTCGAAGAGTGGGATATTCCGCTGCCTGCGGTTGTTACGCCGTCAACGGTGTGGGAATGGCCGCGCCGTTAACGCGCAGCCATGTATCACTGAGCAGGAAGTTGGCGAATTTGCCGGTTATGCCAGCGAGCCAGCAAGAACACCGTCGCGAACGCGCCGAGTAACGCGCACAGCATGTCTGATTGCGTATCCCATGGGTCGCCCTGAGTGCCAAGAAAATCATCCGCGCCCTGCCCCAGCGCCAGCGCCGTCCACCACTCGATCAGCTCATAGAATGCGCTTATCGCCAGTGCAATACAGCACACCACGAAGGCGACCATCTTACGCCCCTGCACATAACCGCCACGGATGAGGATTTCCCGCGCCACCAGCGCCGGAACCAACCCCTGGAAAAAGTGGCCCAGCTTGTCATAAGGGTTGCGACTCAGTCCCAGCCACGACTGCACATCAAAACCAATCGGTACTTTGGCGTAGGTATACATTCCGCCAACAATCAGAATCAGGGCATGGAAAAAAATCAGCGTATACAGCAATGGCGTCAGTGGATAACGCGCCCGGGTAAACAGCAGCAACGGCACCACCACACAAACCGGGATGACCTCCATAAGCCAGGTCATTTTATCGGCGGTGTTGATACCGGTATAAATAAGGATAAGCAGCAGGATAAATGCGCCGCCTCTTAACATTGTACTTGTCATAACACCCGTCACTGAACAAGAAGTAAGCGCACAGAAGAACAGGCCGGACGAGGTTTCCCGCCCGGCACGAGTGGATTAGTACAGCATACGGGCGCGAATGGTGCCAGGAATGGCCTTCATGCTCTGCAGCGCTTTCTGCGCGACATCTTCTTCGGCTTCAATATCAATAACCACATAGCCCATAAACGGCGTGGTTTGCAGATACTGGGCGGCGATGTTGATGCCTTCGGCTGCGAAAATCTGGTTGATCGCGGTCAGCACACCAGGGCGGTTTTCGTGAATGTGCAGCAGGCGGCGACCACCATGCAGCGGCAGCGACACTTCCGGGAAGTTGACCGCCGACAGCGTAGAGCCGTTATCGGAATACTTGGTCAGCTTGCCCGCCACTTCCAGGCCGATATTTTCCTGCGCTTCCTGAGTGGAACCGCCAATGTGTGGCGTCAGAATTACATTGTCGAATTCGCAAAGCGGTGAATTGAACGGATCGCTGTTGGTCGCAGGTTCTGTCGGGAAGACGTCAATAGCCGCACCGGCGAGATGTTTACGTTTCAGCGCGTCACACAGTGCCGGAATGTCGACTACCGTACCGCGCGCGGCGTTAATCAGCAGTGAACCGGGTTTCATCAGGGCAATTTCTTCTGCGCCCATCATGTTTTTGGTCGACGCGTTTTCAGGCACATGCAGGCTGACCACATCGCTCATATTCAGCAGGTCAGAGAGATGCTGTACCTGAGTGGCATTCCCCAGCGGCAGTTTGCTTTCAATGTCGTAGAAAAAGACATGCATTCCCAGGGATTCCGCCAGAATACCCAGCTGCGTACCGATGTGACCATAGCCGATGATGCCGAGCTTTTTCCCACGCGCTTCATAAGAGCCCGCGGCCAGTTTGTTCCAGACGCCGCGGTGCGCTTTGGCGTTTGCTTCGGGAATGCCGCGCATCAGCAGCAGCAGTTCACCGATCACCAGCTCTGCAACAGAGCGGGTGTTTGAGAACGGGGCGTTGAAAACCGGAATTCCGCGTTTTGCAGCAGCGTCGAGATCGACCTGGTTGGTGCCAATGCAGAAGCAGCCAACCGCGACCAATTTTTCCGCCGCAGCAATAATCTCTTCAGTGAGGTTGGTACGGGATCGTAAGCCGATAAAGTGGGCATCACGGATAGACTCTTTGAGCTGCTCGCTGTCCAGCGCGCCTTTGTGATACTCAATGTTGGTGTAACCTGCTGCACGAAGGCTATCGAGTGCTTTTTGATGCACTCCTTCGACGAGCAGAAATTTAATCTTGTCTTTCTCCAGTGATACCTTTGCCATTTACCCGACCCTGTTTTTTGTCATAACTGATGTTGTGTGGATATTCATCCGCTGTAGTCAACATATCAAAAAAAACTATTGCAGCAATATGAACGTTTGCGTCAGCCCCATGAAGAAAAGTCATACAGCCATAAATGACAGATGAATATGCTAAAAATGGCTAAGCGTGCGGCAGGAACATCAGTTGGGTCTGATAAACGTGACAGAAGTCACCAAATTCGCGCATCAAATATTTTTTTAATGGGGGAAGGCCTTCCCCCACTCAGATCATTTCACGATAGTTTTGACGCCATCGGCAGTGCCAATCAATGCAACGTCTGCGCCACGGTTGGCAAACAGACCCACAGTCACCACCCCTGGCAGGCCGTTAATGCTGTTTTCCAGCGCGACAGGATCGATGATCTCCAGACCAAATACGTCCAGAATGACATTACCGTTGTCAGTCACCACACCCTGGCGGTATTCCGGGCGGCCGCCCAGTTTTACCAGTTCGCGGGCCACCGCGCTGCGGGCCATGGGGATCACTTCTACCGGCAGCGGAAACGCCCCGAGAATAGCGACCTGTTTGGACGCATCAGCGATACAAATAAACTTGTCAGCTACGGACGCAATGATCTTTTCACGCGTTAATGCTGCACCGCCGCCTTTGATCATCTGCATATTGCCGTTGATCTCATCCGCGCCGTCCACATAGATCCCCAGGCGATCGACTTCGTTAAGATCAAAAACCGTAATACCCAGCTTTTTAAGTTTTTCAGTGGAAGCATCGGAGCTGGAGACCGCGCCTTCGATCTGCCCTTTCATGGTTCCAAGCGCATCAATAAAGTGCGCTGCGGTAGAACCGGTACCCACGCCTACAATAGTGCCTGGCTCCACATAGTCGAGTGCTGCCCAGCCCACTGCTTTTTTCAGTTCATCCTGCGTCATGGTCGTTCGCCTGTGATATGAATTTCAGGCCGCATTATAAAGCACAGGCGGCCTAAAAGTCCCTGTGAGCCGCGTCACATAACCGACAGACGTATTTTCGTCGGTAAGTCACATATTTTTATGTCATAGTGCTGAGTAATTATTTTGCAGGAGTAAGTCAGAGCAATGAAACGTCCGGACTACAGAACGTTACAGGCACTGGATGCGGTCATTCGTGAACGTGGGTTTGAGCGCGCCGCGCAAAAGCTGTGTATCACTCAGTCCGCCGTATCGCAGCGTATTAAACAACTCGAAAATATGTTCGGCCAGCCGCTGCTGGTGCGCACCGTTCCCCCTCGCCCGACCGAGCAAGGGCAGAAGCTGCTGGCACTGCTGCGTCAGGTTGAGCTGTTGGAAGACGAATGGCTGGGCGATGAGCAAACGGGGTCCACTCCCCTGCTGCTTTCTCTGGCGGTCAACGCCGACAGTCTGGCCACCTGGCTGCTCCCTGCGCTGGCCCCGGTATTAGCTGACTCGCCCATTCGCCTGAACCTGCAGGTTGAAGATGAAACCCGTACCCAGGAGCGTTTGCGTCGTGGGGAAGTGGTCGGTGCGGTGAGTATTCAACCTCAGGCACTGCCGAGCTGCCTGGTTGACCAACTGGGCGCGCTTGATTACCTGTTTGTGGGTTCCAAAGCCTTTGCTGAACGCTATTTCCCTAACGGTGTCACCCGTTCTGCGTTGCTTAAAGCCCCCGCCGTTGCTTTCGACCATCTGGACGATATGCATCAGGCCTTCTTACAGCAAAACTTCGACCTGCCGCCGGGCAGCGTACCCTGCCATATCGTTAACTCGTCCGAAGCGTTCGTTCAACTGGCGCGCCAGGGCACAACCTGCTGCATGATCCCGCATCTGCAAATTGAAAGAGAACTGAATGCCGGTGAATTAATCGACCTGACCCCCGGGTTACTCCAACGTCGTATGCTTTACTGGCATCGATTTGCGCCGGAAAGCCGCATGATGCGCAACGTGACGGATGCGCTGCTGGAATATGGGCATAAGGTATTAAGGCAGGACGTTTCGTGACACCCTCTCCCAAAGGAGAGGGTGAGAGAGGTTATTTTGCTGCGGCTTGCTGTTCGCCCTGCGCGGCGGCAGGCTCAAGCTGGAACACCACGTCAACCTGATCGGCAAACTGAATGGTCGGTTGTTCGTAAGTTTCCTGTGCGGAAACCGGCGCTGCATCGGCTTTCATCATCCGTACCATTGGCGACGGCTGATAGTTGGAAACGTGGTAACGCACGCTGTAAACCGGCCCCACTTTGGCATTAAAGCCGGCGGCCAGCTGTTCGGCCTGATGAACAGCATCATCAATCGCTGCTTTACGCGCCTTATCTTTATAAGATTCCGGTTGCGCAACGCCTAACGAAACAGAGCGAATTTCATTCAACCCCGCCTTCAGCGCGCCATCCAACAGCGAGTTAAGTTTTTCGAGGTCACGAAGGGTCACTTCCACGGTACGCACTGCGCGCCAGCCCTTAAGCACGCTTTTACCGTTCTGATAATCATAATCCGGCTGGGTACGCAGGTTAGCCGAGTCGATATCTTTCTTCGCCACACCGTTCTGATCGAGGAAACCAAGATATTGCGCCACGCGCTCATCAGCCTGTTTCTTCGCTGAGGCGGCGTCTTTCGCTGCGATATTCACTTCAATCGCCAGAGTAGCAATATCCGGCACAGCATCCACGCTGGACGTGCCTGAGGTGACGATATGAGGTCCGTCAGGCAGTTCACTTGCCTGTACCGACATTGCACTGATGCCTACTAATGCCGCCAGGGCCATCACTTTGAATTTCACAGTTGCTCCTCCATGTTGCTTTATACGCGCAAAAAAACCAGCACGCCTCGCTGCAAGAGTAGCGGGCTGCGCCGATTTGTCCATCAGACTACACCGAGTTAATCAGTTGCTGAATATGTTCTATTCCATCTTTCGCCAGCTGAATGGCTATCACCCACATCACCAGGCCGACAATCAGGTTAATTATACGCTGGGCTTTTGCCGTGCGCAGACGAGGCGCAAACCACGCGGCCAGCAAAGCGAGACCAAAAAACCAGATAACGGACGCACTGATGGTCCCCAGCGCAAACCAACGCTTCGGTTCCGCATCGAGCTGCCCGCCCAGACTGCCGAGCACCACAAAAGTATCAAGATAAACATGCGGGTTAAGCCAGGTCACCGCCAACATAGTGGCGATAATTTTCCAGCGCCCCTGTTTCATCGCCTGAGCAGTGGTGAGGTCGATATTACTGCTTGCAGCAGTTTTGAAGGCGCCAAATCCGTACCAGAGGAGGAAGCCCACGCCCCCCCAGGTCACCAATGCCAGCAGCCAAGGTGACTGCATGAGCAGCGCGCTGCCGCCAAAAATGCCGCCGCAGATCAGCAACAGGTCGCTCAGGGTGCATAAGAAAGCGGTCATAAGATGATATTGGCGACGAATGCCCTGGTTCATCACGAAGGCGTTCTGAGGGCCAAGAGGCAAAATAAGTGCAGCCCCAAGTATAAGCCCCTGAAAATAATAAGATATCACGATTAATTCCCAGTCATTTGTTTCAGGAGGCTGACTATACCCGCTAAAAATTATTAGATGAAATTGAAAATATTAATCGTTAATAAGAATAGTTTATAAGGAAGTGTGCCGGACCGTCAGGCATCGACCTTGAACGGTCCGGATTAGAGCGAGGGGATTACTCAGCGTGTTCAGTATGCTCTTTTACGCGCTTAAAATTTACGTCCATCTGCGGATACGGGAAGCTAATACCATGTTCGTCGAAGCTGCGTTTCACGCGTTCCAGCACATCCCAGTAAACGTTTTGCAGATCGCCGCTGTTGCTCCAGACGCGAACCACAAAGTTAATGGAAGAGGCACCCAGTTCGTTCAGGCGCACCGTCATATCGCGATCTTTCAAAATGCGATCGTCGGACTCAATAATCTCAGTCAGCAATCTTTTGACCAGATCGATATCCGAATCGTAAGCCACGCCAATAATAAACTCGTTACGACGCACCGGCTCGCGAGAGAAGTTGATGATATTCCCGGCAATAATTTTACCGTTAGGGATAACAATGATGCGGCCATCTGCGCTGCGCAGCGTGGTGGAGAAGATTTGCACCTGCAACACGGTTCCTGCCACGCCCCCCAGGTCAACATACTCACCAGAACGGAATGGACGGAAGGTCACCAGCAGCACCCCTGCCGCGAGGTTGGACAGCGACCCCTGTAGCGCTAGACCAATGGCTAAACCCGCCGCACCCAGTACCGCGATCACCGATGCAGTTTGCACCCCGACTCGCCCCAGAGCGGCAATCAGCGTGAAGGCAATGATGCCGTAGCGCACCAGTGCAGAGAGGAAATCCGCCACGGTGGCATCAATATGCCGCGCGCGCATCAATTTGTTTACGGTGTTTGAAATCATACGGGCAATGATCATACCCACGATGATGATGGCGATGGCGGCGACGATGTTAACAGCGTAACTCAGCAGCAACGCCTGGTTTGTGACTAACCAGGACCCCGCATTGTTGATACTGTCGACGACGTTAAGATCTTCCATTCTTCATTCCTTATGTTAATTCGTGCGGGAATATTCCAACCCGACGGTGGCGGACAGACTCCTAAAGGGTAAACAAAAAGCGGCATTTTTGCCAAATGGATCACATTTAGCGACCGCGCATGCCCTTGAACAACCAATAAAAAAGCCCGCACTGAAGGCGGGCTTTTAGGCGTAAAAGCTAACGCAGATTACAGAACGTCAACCGCGTTCAGTTCTTTGAAAGCCTGCTCCAGACGGGTGATCATAGAGGTCTGAGCGGAACGCAGCCATACGCGCGGATCGTAGTATTTCTTGTTCGGCTGGTCTTCGCCTTTCGGGTTACCCAGCTGACCTTGCAGATACGCTTCGTTGGTTTTGTAGTAGTTCAGAATACCTTCCCAGGTCGCCCATTGGGTGTCGGTATCGATATTCATTTTGATAACGCCGTAGCTTACGGAGTCTTTGATTTCCTGAGCAGTAGAACCGGAACCGCCGTGGAATACGAAGTTCAGGCTGTTGTGCGGCAGGTTATGTTTCTTACAAACATATTCCTGAGAGTCGCGCAGGATAGTCGGGGTCAGTTTCACGTTACCCGGCTTGTAAACGCCATGCACGTTACCGAAGGAAGCAGCGATGGTGAAGCGTGGGCTGATTGCGTTCAGTTTGGTGTAAGCGTAATCAACGTCTTCTGGCTGAGTGTACAGGGCAGAAGCGTCCATGTGGCTGTTGTCCACGCCGTCTTCTTCACCACCGGTGCAACCCAGTTCGATTTCCAGGGTCATGCCGATTTTCGCCATGCGCGCCAGGTACTTAGAGCTGATTTCGATGTTCTCTTCCAGAGACTCTTCAGACAGGTCGATCATGTGAGAAGAGAACAGTGGTTTGCCGTGAGCAGCAAAGTATTTTTCACCTGCGTCCAGCAGACCGTCGATCCACGGCAGCAGTTTCTTCGCGCAGTGGTCAGTGTGCAGAATAACCGGAACACCGTAGTGCTCAGCCATCTGGTGTACGTGATGCGCACCAGAGATAGCACCCAGGATTGCAGCGCCCTGAGGAACGTCGGTTTTGACGCCTTTACCGGCGATAAATGCAGCACCACCGTTGGAGAACTGAACGATAACCGGCGCTTTAACTTTGGCAGCGGTTTCCAGAACGGCGTTAATGGAATCGGTGCCCACGCAGTTAACTGCTGGCAGCGCAAAGTTGTTTTCTTTAGCTACCTGGAACACTTTCTGAACGTCATCACCAGTGATAACGCCCGGTTTTACGAAATCAAAAATTTTAGACATGTTTTCGAGTCCTGTTTCTGTATCTTCGACCGTTGGAAAAAAAGTTCGCGAGCTTAGCGCGCGCTGAAAATGGGGCAGGTTTCCCTGCCCTTTAAATGCTTACTGCTTAGCGCGCTCTTCGAGCATAGCGACTGCTGGCAGCACTTTGCCTTCCACGAACTCGAGGAACGCACCGCCACCAGTGGAGATGTAGGAAATTTTGTCAGCGATGCCGAACAGGTCGATCGCGGCCAGGGTGTCGCCACCGCCAGCGATGGAGAACGCGTCGCTGTCTGCGATAGCGTTAGCGACGATTTCGGTACCTTTACGGAAGTTAGCGAATTCGAATACGCCAACCGGGCCGTTCCACAGAATGGTTTTTGCATTCTTCAGGATGGCAGCCAGTTTCTCAGCGGAAACGTCACCCAGGTCCAGAATCTGCTCTTCGTCTTTGATATCAGCAACAGATTTCAGGGTAGCGGTCGCAGTTTCAGAGAACTCAGTAGCGACGCGCACATCTGTCGGGACCGGGATATCGCAGGTGGTCAGCAGACGTTTTGCTTCGTCGACCAGGTCTGCTTCGTACAGGGATTTACCGACGTTGTGGCCTTGAGCAGCAACGAAGGTGTTGGCGATACCGCCACCAACGATCAGCTGGTCAGCGATTTTAGACAGAGAGTCCAGAACGGTCAGTTTGGTGGATACTTTAGAACCGCCAACGATAGCAACCATCGGACGAGCCGGTTCTTTCAGCGCTTTGCCCAGTGCTTCCAGTTCATCAGCCAGCAGCGGGCCAGCACAAGCAACGTCAGCAAATTTACCGATACCATGAGTAGACGCCTGCGCACGGTGAGCGGTACCAAATGCATCCATCACGAATACGTCGCACAGCGCAGCGTATTTCTTAGAGAGTGCTTCGTCGTCTTTCTTCTCGCCTTTGTTGAAGCGAACGTTTTCCAGAACAACCAGTTCGCCTGCAGCGACTTCAACGCCGTCCAGGTAGTCTTTAACCAGACGTACCGGGTTAGACAGTTTGTCTTTCAGGTAATTAACAACCGGCAGCAGAGAGAATTCTTCGTTGTACTCGCCTTCGGTCGGACGACCCAGGTGGGAGGTAACCATCACTTTCGCACCCTGTTTCAGTGCCAGTTCAATGGTCGGCAGAGAAGCACGGATACGTGCATCGCTGGTCACTTTGCCATCTTTAACCGGTACGTTCAGATCCGCACGGATGAAAACGCGTTTACCTGCCAAATCCAGATCGGTCATCTTAATTACAGACATGGTGAATCCTCTCAATGATTCATAAAGTTTTGCGGGTGCAACGTACACCCTACCTGAAACCTTTGGCGGCCATCGCTAACGTCGTGTCCAGCATTCGGTTAGCAAAGCCCCATTCGTTATCGCACCACACCAGGGTTTTAATAAGGTGCGCACCACTGACCCGCGTCTGCGTGCCATCGACAATGGCACTATGCGGATCGTGGTTAAAATCAATTGAAACCAACGGTAATTCCGTATAGTCAACTATACCATGAAAAGTTCCACGTGCTGCTTTTTGCAGCAACCCGTTGACTTCACACGCTTTTACCGGAGTTTTGACCGTTACGCTCAGGTCAATTGCCGTCACGTTAATGGTGGGAACACGTACCGCAATCGCTTCAAAACGGTCATGAAATTGCGGAAAAATACGGGTAATCCCCGCTGCCAGTTTCGTATCCACCGGGATAATCGATTGGCTGGCGGCGCGCGTCCGACGTAAATCCGGGTGGTAAGCATCAATCACCTGCTGATCGTGCATCGCGGAGTGAATGGTGGTTACCGTCCCTGATTCGATGCTAAACGCATCATCAAGGAGCTTAATGACCGGAATAATACAGTTAGTCGTACAGGATGCATTTGACACAATGCGGTCTTCGGCACGGAGATGTTCTTCGTTAACGCCAAACACGACCGTCGCGTCAAGATCGTTGCTACCAGGGTGGGAGAAAAGCACTTTTTTTGCGCCAGCGGCCAGATGGGCTTCGCCATCGTCGCGGTTGCCGTAAACGCCGGTGCAATCAAGCACCACATCGACGCCAAGCTCTCGCCAGGGTAACTGCGCGATGTCGCGCTCATGCAAGATACGGATAGCATCATCGCCAATATAGAGCTGTTCGCGCTCCTGATGCACATCCCATGCAAACCGCCCGTGGCTGGTGTCATACTTCAATAAATGCGCCATGCCTGCGGCATCGGCCAGTTCATTGATTGCCACCACGGTAACTTCCGCTCGTCGCCCGGATTCATATAAAGCACGAACCACATTGCGCCCGATGCGACCGAAGCCATTAATCGCTATGCGTACGGTCATAGATCTCCTGCCAGGTAACCCATACTGAAGTGGCTAACAGAGTAATGCAGCAACCTTCAGAGGGGAATCCTCGCCTGTCACAAACTGCAACTGATTGATTACTTGTCGAACATTTAAACAACTGAAACGCTTCAGCTAGAATAAGCCAAACGCGGAATAAAAGGAATCAGCGCCCGGCGCAGACCGCCATTTATCTGACATACATCACACTTTCAACGCAAAACGCCGCAAACTTATTCCAGTTCTGGAATTCCGCTCAGCCTTCAGACAAAAAAACGGGCCGCCTGAGCGACCCGTTTTCATCATGTCATCGACATTACAGCAGTGCTTTTGCTTTCGCGACTACGTTGTCGACAGTGAAACCGAACTCTTCGAACAACTGCTCAGCCGGTGCAGACTCACCGAAGGTGGTCATGCCCACGATCGCGCCGTTCAGGCCCACGTATTTGAACCAGTAGTCAGCGATTCCCGCTTCCACCGCCACGCGCGCAGAAACGGCTTTCGGCAGCACGGACTCACGGTACGCCGCATCCTGCTTGTCGAACGCGTCGGTGGACGGCATGGAGACCACGCGCGCCTTCACGCCTTCGGCAGTCAGTTTCTCGTATGCGGCAACCGCCAGCTCAACTTCAGAGCCGGTGGCGATGAAGATAATCTCCGGCTGACCGTTGCTGTCTTTCAGCACATAGCCGCCACGGGCCACGTTGGCCAGTTGCTCCGCGGTACGCTCCTGCTGCGCCAGGTTCTGACGGGACAGAATCAGCGCGGTCGGGCCGTCGGCACGCTCAACGCCATATTTCCACGCCACGGCCGATTCCACCTGGTCACACGGACGCCATGTGGACATGTTCGGGGTCACGCGCAGAGAAGCCACCTGCTCTACCGGCTGGTGCGTCGGGCCGTCTTCGCCCAGACCGATGGAGTCGTGGGTGTAGACCAGCACCTGACGCTGTTTCATCAGCGCCGCCATACGTACCGCGTTACGGGCATATTCCACGAACATCAGGAAGGTGGAGGTGTATGGCAGGAAGCCGCCGTGCAGGGAGATACCGTTGGCAATCGCGGTCATACCGAACTCGCGCACGCCGTAGTGGATGTAGTTACCCGCAGCATCTTCGTTAATCGCTTTCGAGCCGGACCAGATGGTCAGGTTGCTTGGCGCGAGGTCAGCGGAGCCGCCGAGGAATTCCGGGAGCCACGGGCCAAAGGCTTCAATCGCGTTCTGCGACGCTTTACGGCTGGCGATTTTGGACGGATTCGCCTGCAGGTTCGCGATGAACTCGCTTGCTTTGGCGTCAAAATCAGACGGCATTTCACCGTTCATACGACGGGTGAATTCTGCGGCCAGCTCCGGGAAGGCTTTCGCATAGGCGGCGAATTTCTCGTTCCACGCGGACTCTTTCGCCTGACCGGCTTCTTTCGCATCCCACTGGGCATAGATTTCAGACGGGATTTCAAACGCCGGGTGTTTCCAGCCGAGCTGTTCGCGGGTCAGGGCGATTTCCGCATCACCCAGCGGTGCGCCGTGGGAGTCGTGGGTACCCTGTTTGTTCGGGGAGCCGAAGCCGATGATGGTTTTGCACATCAGCAGGGACGGTTTGTCGGTGACGGCTTTTGCCGCTTCGACTGCCGCTTTAATGGCGTCCGCATTGTGACCGTCCACGCCGCGCACCACGTGCCAGCCGTAGGCTTCAAAGCGCTTCGCGGTGTCGTCGGTGAACCAGCCTTCGACATGGCCGTCGATGGAGATGCCGTTGTCATCATAGAACGCCACCAGTTTGCCCAGCTTCAGGGTACCGGCCAGGGAGCACACTTCGTGGGAGATGCCTTCCATCATGCAGCCGTCGCCCATAAAGGCATAGGTGCTGTGGTCAACGATGTCGTGACCCGGACGGTTGAACTGTGCGGCCAGCGTTTTTTCCGCAATCGCCATACCCACGGCATTCGCAATGCCCTGCCCCAGCGGCCCGGTGGTGGTTTCGACACCCGAGGTATAGCCCACTTCCGGGTGACCCGGGGTTTTCGAGTGCAACTGACGGAAGTTTTTCAGTTCTTCAATCGGCAGATCGTAACCGGTGAGGTGCAGCAGGCTGTAAATCAGCATCGAGCCGTGGCCGTTGGACAGCACGAAGCGGTCACGATCTGCCCATGCCGGGTTCTGTGGGTTATGGTTCAGGAAATCACGCCACAGGACTTCGGCGATGTCAGCCATACCCATCGGGGCACCCGGGTGACCGGATTTGGCTTTCTGTACCGCGTCCATGCTCAGCGCACGAATGGCATTGGCAAGCTCTTTACGTGAGGACATTTTGACTCCAGATCGGACTGTTAAAGGCCATGCCCGGAACGACTTGACTACAGCGCGTTATGGGCTACGCCGGAAAAAAGTGCCAACAATGTAACCCAAGCGGCAAGTCATGTACATGGAGCATCCTTTTGACGATTAAGAAATCTCTGGAAGCTGCTCGCACGTTGCGCAATGGACTCGCCCGCTTATCGTTCTATTCTTTATACTTATGCATCTGCACCGGTTCGATTGTTACCGGCGCATTATCAGAATTATGAATCAACCTGCGTGGAAGATAAGAGATGAAAATTCGCCCGGCTTTGCTTGCTTTGGCTACCGCCACCCTACTGGCAGGTTGCCAGAACATGGACTCTAACGGTTTCCTGAGTTCAGGTGCCGAAGCTTTTCAGGCATACAACCTGAGTGATGAACAGGTGAAAACCTTGAGTGATGAAGCCTGTAAGCAGACGGACAGTAAAGCCACCATTGCCCCTGCCAGCAGTGAATACAGCCAACGTCTCGCTAAAATCGCCAACGCCCTCGGCGACAACATCAACGGACAGCCGGTCAACTACAAGGTCTATGTGGCCAAAGATGTTAACGCCTTCGCCATGGCCAACGGCTGCATCCGCGTCTATAGCGGACTGATGGATATGATGAATGATAACGAAGTCGAGGCGGTGATTGGTCACGAGATGGGCCACGTCGCGCTCGGTCATGTGAAGAAAGGCATGCAGGTCGCATTAGGCACTAACGCAGTACGTGCAGCCGCCGCATCAGCGGGGGGTGTGGTTGGCAACCTATCCCAATCGCAACTGGGTGCGCTGGGTGAGAAACTGGTGAATTCGCAGTTCTCGCAGCGTCAGGAGTCCGAAGCGGATGATTATTCCTATGATTTGTTGCGCAAACGTGGCATCAGCCCGCTGGGACTGGCAACCAGCTTCGAGAAGTTAGCAAAACTGGAACAGGGTCGTCAGAGCTCTATGTTTGACGATCATCCGGCTTCAGCCGCGCGTGCGCAACACGTTCGCGACAGACTGGCCGCTGACGGGATTAAATAAAGGAAACCGCGCCGGAGGTGTTTGCCGCCTCCGGCGCGGTGGCTTATTTATTCATCTTCAAGATAAGTGTAGCCGTACAACCCGGCTTCAAACTCTTCGAGGAACTGCTGCTGCAGCGCATCATCCAGATCCGTCTGTTTCACCTGATCACGGAATTGCGTCAGCAGGGTTTTCGGATCGAGTTGCACGTACTCCAGCATATCGGCCACGGTATCCCCTTCATCTGACAACTCCACTTCCACGCTACCGTCAGGGAAGACAAACACATCCACCGCTTCAGTATCGCCGAACAGGTTGTGCATGTTGCCGAGGATTTCCTGATAGGCACCGACCATGAAGAAACCAAGCATAGGCGGGTTCTCTGGATCGTACTCTGGCATTGGCATCGTCGTCGCGATACCGTCACCGTCAACATAGTGATCGATAGCCCCATCGGAGTCACAGGTGATATCCAGCAGCACGGCACGGCGTTCCGGGATCTGGTTCAACCCTTCCAACGGCATAACCGGGAACAGCTGATCGATACCCCACGCATCCGGCATCGACTGGAACAGCGAGAAGTTGACGTACATCTTGTCCGCCATGCGCTCTTGTAACTCATCGATAATCGGACGATGTGCACGGTTGCTTGGATCAAGTTGCTTTTGTACCTCGTGGCACATGTTCAGATACAGCTGCTCAGCCCAGGCACGTTCCTGCAGACTAAAGGCGCCAGAAGAGTAGCCGATGTGAATATCATGCAAATCCATCTGGCTGTCGTGCAGCCACTCACGCAGGGAACGACGCGTACCCGGTTCGTGCATCTCCTGCCAGGTTTCCCACATGCTTTGCAGTGCACGCGGCGCGTCTTCTGCAGGCGGCGTCGCTTCGGTGTATTCGTTACGCTCCACACCAATGATGTTGGACACCAGCACCGTGTGGTGCGCCGTAACGGCACGACCGGATTCGGTGATTACCGTCGGGTGCGGCAGACCGTGCTCTTCACAGGCGTCGCCGATTGCCCAGATGATGTTGTTCGCGTATTCGTTCAAGCCGTAGTTAACGGAGCAGTCGGACTGAGAACGCGTCCCTTCATAGTCCACGCCCAGGCCCCCACCCACGTCGAAGCACTGAATATTCACACCCAGTTTGTGCAGCTCAACGTAGAAACGCGCCGATTCACGCACGCCGGTGGCGATATCGCGAATGTTGGCCATCTGCGAGCCGAGGTGGAAGTGCAGCAATTGAATGCTGTCCAGGCGCCCGCGTTCACGCAGCATCTCGACCAGTTGCAGAACCTGGCTTGCCGCCAGACCAAACTTGGATTTTTCACCACCGGAGGATTGCCATTTGCCGGAACCCTGCGAGGCAAGGCGCGCACGCACACCCAGACGCGGGATCACGTTCAGGCGCTCAGCTTCATCCAGCACAATCGCGATTTCTGACATCTTCTCGATGACCAGATAGACCTTGTGGCCCATCTTCTCACCAATCAACGCCAGGCGGATGTATTCACGATCTTTATAACCGTTACACACAATCACGGAACGGGTCATGCCCGCATGGGCCAGTACCGCCATCAGTTCCGCCTTCGAACCCGCTTCCAGCCCCAGCGGTTCGCCGGAGTGAATCAAGGATTCAATGACGCGGCGATGCTGATTCACTTTAATCGGGTAAACGAGGAAGTAGTCACCGTTATAGCCGTAGGACTCGCGCGCACGTTTGAACGCGGCGTTAATTGAGCGCAGGCGATGTTGCAGAATCTGTGGGAAGCAGAACAGCGCAGGCAGGCGTTGGCCTTGTGCTTCACGTGCTTTCACCAACTGGGCAAGATCGACACGTGCTTCAGGGACGTCAGGATCGGGGCAAACGCTGATGTGGCCCAGTTCGTTAACGTCATAGTAGTTATTGCCCCACCAGGCAATATTGTAAGTACGTAGCATCTTGCTGGCTTCCTGGGAGCTCATCGCAACCTCCTGCATGGAACGTAGTACACCGTGCTCGCCCGCTGACGAAGGCGAAAGTGAAGACATGTCGTCAGACATAGCGAACCTCAAAAGTTTTAAGTGTAAGACAGTCAACTACTATCGCAGCGTAACAATGCGATAACAACCCATAAGCAGTCTGATTTTCCAGCATAAAATACTGGGACGCAGACTGTGCGACCGGTTTCTTGTTCATATTCATTGTAAAACACGTGACCGAACTTACGTATGACGGTTCGGCGAAACCACGAGAAAACTCCTGATTTAGCAGGAGAGCCCTTGTTCAGTCATCAACGTGCCGTGCCGGCCCGGGAGTCCTGAGAAGCGCCGAAATGGGTATAACATCGGCAGGTTTGCAGATTAGATATGCGGGTTGCGGGGACTGTATGTGCGTCAGAACGACGCGACAGATGCTGCAGAAAACGACGGTTCATTATCTCTTATCACCTCCACGCAGATCATGACGATATGCGACAAGCCAAAGCCGTAAATTGCTTAACCCGGCTGGAAGTGGCAACACGGTCTCCCGTGCGCTTTTAATATAAGCCGCGCGCGGCGTTTTATACCGACAACAGGGTGAAAATGCAAAATAAAAAATTACGTTTGCGGCACTGACAGGAAAAATTTCTGTAACCATTTCAGTCAGTCTGTGCGGAACATCAAAAAAGGCTGGCAATAGGGTTAAGAATTAACCTAGAATAGCCGTCCAGATGTTAATCCATCTAAACTGATTAACACTTAGACAGCCCGTGCCTTTACCTGCACGTCCTCGCGGAAATGACCGCAAAGGCAACCCGGCACGCTGTCCAGACCAACCGAATTACTCCAGGTGAAAACAGAACATGGCAAAACACCTTTTTACGTCTGAGTCCGTTTCAGAAGGGCATCCTGACAAAATTGCTGACCAAATCTCCGACGCCGTACTGGACGCGATCCTCGAACAGGATCCGAAAGCGCGCGTTGCCTGTGAAACCTATGTAAAAACCGGCATGGTGCTGGTCGGCGGTGAAATCACCACCAGTGCATGGGTAGACATCGAAGAGATCACACGTAACACCGTCCGTGAAATTGGCTATGTGCATTCTGACATGGGCTTTGACGCCAATTCCTGCGCCGTCTTGAGCGCCATTGGTAAGCAGTCTCCTGACATCAATCAGGGCGTTGACCGCGCCGATCCGCTGGAACAGGGTGCGGGCGACCAGGGTCTGATGTTCGGTTATGCGACCAACGAAACGGATGTCCTGATGCCAGCGCCGGTAACCTACGCGCACCGTCTGGTTGAGCGTCAGGCACAGGTACGTAAAAATGGTACGCTGCCATGGCTGCGCCCGGACGCAAAAAGCCAGGTGACCTTCCAGTATGATGACGGCAAAATCGTCGGCATCGATGCCGTCGTGCTTTCCACCCAACATGCTGAAGATATCGACCAGAAATCGCTGCAAGAAGCGGTCATGGAAGAGATCATTAAGCCCGTTCTGCCGACCGAATGGCTGAACGCATCCACCAAATTCTTTATCAACCCGACTGGCCGTTTTGTTATCGGTGGCCCAATGGGCGACTGTGGACTGACCGGTCGTAAAATCATCGTTGATACCTACGGCGGCATGGCACGTCACGGCGGCGGCGCCTTCTCCGGTAAAGATCCGTCAAAAGTTGACCGCTCTGCAGCCTACGCTGCGCGTTATGTTGCGAAAAACATCGTCGCTGCGGGCCTGGCTGACCGTTGTGAGATTCAGGTTTCCTACGCCATCGGCGTGGCCGAACCGACCTCTATCATGGTTGAAACCTTCGGTACTGAAAAAGTGCCGGCTGAGCAACTGACCCTGCTGGTACGCGAGTTCTTCGACCTGCGTCCATACGGCCTGATTCAGATGCTGGATCTGTTACACCCGATCTACAAAGAAACTGCCGCCTACGGTCACTTTGGTCGCGAACATTTCCCATGGGAAAAAACCGACAAAGCCGCACAACTGCGTGAAGCGTCTGGTCTGAAATAATCCACTGACCTGCATGCTCTGAAGGCCAGCTTCGTGCTGGCCTTTTCGTTTTTTACCCGTACAACCGCCTTTCATATCTTCAACCACCGACTACACTTATGATGGATAATCAGCAGCTTACTGAAAGCGATTACATCCATCCCGCCGTGCTTTCAGCATCCTTTTTACCCCAACCTTTCCTCTCTGTTACAACGCTGTTCGGTTTAGTCTGAAACTGCCCTGCCGCCTCCATTATATCCCCTGCTTATATCTATAATATTTATCGGTTTTATTCCCAGGCGCGGATGACAAAGCATGTAACCGATTACATCGCTGCGTTACTCAAGACTAACGTGCCTGGCTATGACTGACGTGACTATCAATAAAAACGCATAAAACACATGGAGGGCATTATGCCTGACACGAAAAAACAGGGGCGTTCAAACAAGGCGATGACCTTCTTTGTCTGTTTCCTTGCAGCCCTGGCAGGGTTACTTTTTGGCCTGGATATTGGTGTGATTGCAGGGGCGCTGCCCTTCATCACCGATGATTTCAAAATTGACTCTCACACGCAGGAGTGGGTCGTCAGCTCAATGATGTTTGGTGCCGCAGTCGGTGCCGTAGGCAGTGGTTGGCTCTCCTGGCGTCTCGGACGTAAGAAAAGCCTGATGATTGGTGCCATCCTGTTCGTTATCGGCTCGCTCTGTTCTGCCGCTGCACCTAACGTTGAAGTCCTGATTATTTCCCGTGTGATCCTCGGCCTGGCCGTGGGCGTGGCCTCTTATACCGCCCCACTCTACCTGTCGGAGATTGCACCGGAGAAAATTCGTGGCAGCATGATTTCGATGTACCAGCTGATGATCACCATCGGGATCCTCGGTGCTTATCTTTCTGATACCGCCTTTAGCTACAGCGGCGCATGGCGCTGGATGCTTGGCGTCATTGTCATCCCGGCCATTCTTCTGTTGATTGGTGTCTTCTTCCTGCCGGACAGCCCGCGCTGGTTTGCCGCCAAGCGTCGCTTCCATGACGCAGAGCGCGTTTTACTGCGCCTGCGTGATACCAGTGCGGAAGCGAAGAACGAGCTGGAAGAGATTCGTGAAAGTCTGCAAGTGAAACAGTCCGGCTGGGCGCTGTTTAAGGACAACGCTAACTTCCGCCGTGCGGTCTATCTTGGCATTCTGCTGCAGGTCATGCAGCAGTTTACCGGCATGAACGTCATCATGTATTACGCGCCGAAGATTTTTGAGCTTGCAGGCTACAGCAACACCACGGAGCAGATGTGGGGGACGGTAATTGTCGGTCTGGCGAACGTACTGGCAACCTTTATCGCTATCGGCCTGGTAGATCGCTGGGGACGTAAACCGACGCTGGTATTGGGCTTCATGGTGATGGCCGCAGGTATGGGGATTCTGGGTACGATGCTGCACCTGGGGATTCACAGCCCGACGGCCCAGTATTTCGCCGTTGCCATGCTGTTGATGTTTATCGTCGGCTTTGCAATGAGTGCTGGCCCGCTGATTTGGGTGCTGTGCTCCGAAATCCAGCCGCTTAAAGGGCGTGATTTTGGTATCACCTGCTCGACGGCGACTAACTGGATTGCGAATATGATTGTCGGTGCGACCTTCCTGACCATGCTGGACACCTTCGGTAACGCCAACACCTTCTGGGTGTATGCGGGTCTGAACGCGCTGTTTATCGTACTGACCTTGTGGCTGGTGCCGGAAACCAAACATGTCTCGCTCGAACATATTGAGCGTAATCTGATGAAAGGCCGCCCGCTTCGCGAAATCGGCTCAAGTAAATAATGCTCTGGCGGTCAGCGCGCACATGCCGCTGACCGCTCTCCTCTTTCTCTTAGCCCGCCCAACGCCCTCCCCTGCGCAAGAGTCTTCTTTCCCACCAACCTTCTGGGCGTAATTCGCAATTAATTATTTACCTATACCTTTTTATTATTTTCATTTGAAACATGATAATGATAATTATTGTGTTAACATCCGGTTATTCTTTAGTGAAAATATATGTATGCCCATGTATTTTAAGGAACTAACAGCGATTTAGCTTAGGTCGCGTCACTTTCCGTGCTGGCATACCCCTGTTTAGGAACCCTCATGGATCACATTGTTTATGTGGTGGACGACGACCATTCTGTCAGGCAGGCATTGGTCAACTTACTGAAAGCCGAGGATTATCGGGTTGCCGATTTTGCTTCAGCTGACGATTTTCTGGCACATCCCTTCTCGCCAACGCCCGGCTGCCTGATTCTGGATATGAATATGCCGAAAACGGGTGGCTTCGATGTGACTGAGGCGCTGACCCGCCTGGGCTATGTAATACCGGTGATTTTTCTCACTGGCTTCGGCACCATCCCCTTGTCAGTTAAAGCGATGAAAGCCGGGGCGTATGAATTTATGACCAAGCCTGCCGTTCCCGGTCTGTTGCTCCAGGCCGTTGCCGGGGCGCTCAAACTGGCAGAGCAGACGCTGGATGAATCTCAGGAAATTCAGACGTTAACCGCGCTGTATGACTCCCTGACGCCGCGAGAAAAAGAGGTCTTCCAGTTGGCGATTGGCGGTCTGCTCAACAAGCAAATCGCCACCGCGATGGGGGTGAGCGAAATTACGGCCAAAGTACATAAGAAGCGGGTGATGGAAAAGATGCAGGTACGCGCCCTGACGGATCTCGTCAGGGCCGCCGACCGATTAAACATTCAAAAAACCCTCAGTCGTTGAGGTTTACCCTTCTTCACTATGCGTCGGCAACGTAAAGGTAAACACGCTGCCGTGTGGCTCCTGCGGCTCGGCGGTGAGTTTCCCCTGATGCTTTTCAATAATCCCGTAACTGATGTTCAACCCCATCCCCATTCCCTGGGCCTTGGTGGTGTAGAAGGCATCAAATAATCGCGCCTGCACATCAGCGCTGATGCCGACCCCGGTGTCGGCAATCGCCAGTCGGATCTGCCCCGGCACCGGGTTTTCAGAACGGATGATTAACGTCAGTGGACGATCATCAATGCCTGCCATTGCATCAATCGCATTGACGATAAGGTTCAGCAACACCTGCTGAATCTGTACGCTGTCACCGAAAATAAACATATCCTGCGCATCCAGATGGTAGTGCAACGCAATCTGCTGACGTTCCAGTTCACTGCGCGACAAAGCCACAATACGGCAGACAAGGTGATGCAGGTTAATCCGCGTGCAGCTTGAACTCTGATTACGGGTCAACGCCTGTAAGCCACGAATAATGTTCCCGGCGCGTTCTCCCTCGCTAATGATCTCCTCCAGGCTGCTACGCGCATTGGCCAGCACCGGCGGTTCGCGGCTGAGCCAACGCAGACTGGCACCCGCGTTGGCGACAATCGACATCAGCGGCTGGTTAATTTCGTGGGCGATGGACGCGGTCAACTGACCGACGGTCGTGGCGCGTGAGACGCGAGCAAGGTCGGCCTGCGCGACCCGCACCGCATCCTCGGACAAACGGCGGGCAGTGATGTCGGTAATCACGCCGAAATACTCCGCGACGTTAGTCTCGTACCCAACCGGGTTGCCCACGCCCAAAATATAACGGCAGTCGCCATCCGGGCGGAAAATACGAAACTCCGCACGCATGGAGACGCCATTGCGCACGCTATCATTCACCAGGGTATTAATGCGCTGGAAATCCTCCGGGTGAACGAGGGTCATAAAATCGGCCATCGACAGGGTACGCTGCCGTTCAGGAAGCCCTAAAATGCGTGCATATTCGTCGGACACAAACATCACATCCGCTTCCAGCTCCCAGCGCCAGGTGCCGGTATTACTGATTTTCTCCCCCAGCATCAGCGACGTTTGACTGGTGCGCAGCTCTTTTTCAGCCCGACGGCGCTGCACGTTCTCCTCGACCAGTTCAGCATAAAGGCGCGCTGTCTCCAGAGAGACCGCAGCCTGCGCCGCCAGCATTCTGACGATGCGCGAATGCTCCGCAGTGAAAATTTCGGGCATCACCCGATTTTCGAGGTACAACACGCCGACCAGTTTTCCCTGTTTGTGCATGGGCACACACAAAATCGCTGCGCCCGAGGTCACCAGGTAGGGGTCCTGACTGAAAGGGCCAAACAGTTCTGGCTTGCTGATGCGAATCTCCTGTCCGGTGCGCATCACTGCCGCCAGCACCGAAAGCGGCATATCGGTCGCCGTGGGCCGCTCTCTGACAATCTGTACGTTGACCCCTTCAGATGAGGTTTCGGCCCACGCCTGCGTTTCCGGGAGCGTATTGTCGATAATTCTGATCAACAGCCCACGCTGCGCCCCGGCCCGCTCCAGCAACATGGTCATTAGCGTATGCACCAGACGATCGAAATCAATCTCCTCCGTCATGGCACGCACGGCACGCAGCACACTCTCCAGGTCATGCACCACCTCGTTTTGTGCAAATGAGATGGTGTCGTAAGGCGAACGCTGACCGGCCGTGGCAAGGTGAGGGAATTGACGTTCGAGATGGCGCATTTTTGCCGTTGCCCCCCAGCGACGCCAGGCCGCGAAGGCATTGCGAAAGTACCCTTCCGCCGCCGTATTCCAGCCGGTGGCTTTCGCAAAGCGTCCCGCCATTTCGCAGGCCAGTCCATTCACCGGATGGCACTCCGACTCTCCCGACAACGCTATCGCCTTCTCATACTCCATGATGGCCGTCTCGTTGTTTTGCGTAAGCCTCGCCAGCTCTGCACGCAGTAGCGCCGCTTTGTCGGCAAAGGTGACGGGATTATGCCCGGCCCAGCGGGCAATATGCGCGTAATGGGCGTTAAGCGTGTCCTGGTGGGCTGTCGTCATCTCTCCCGGTAACAGACTCTGGCTCAGTGCAAGCGCGCTGTAGAAGTGGTAATCCGCCCGATGGATGTAACCCGGCACCATCCCGGCTACCGGTTTAGCCCTGTCCAGACAGTGGATGGCATCCGTATATTCCCCTGCCATCACATGCGCCATCCCCCGGTAAAGCCAGAACCAGAAAATGGCCAGCGGAATCGGCTGGTTTTCACGATCGTTGGTCACCATCAGCAGCGTATCAGGAAAGAGGTGATGACCACTCAAGCCGCCGGACGTGGCATTACGCAGGTGATTGACGTAGAGGCGCTGGATGGAGAGCATGATTTCCACGTCCGGGAAATGCAGCTTGCGCACAAAGCCCAGCCCACCTTCAATGGTGGTTAATACTCCGTCCAGATGATCGCCACGGGTGAGGAAATTCATCGTCTGGTGACGCAGCACGAAGCAGGCGGCGGTGAGATCGCCATGCTCGACCGACGCCGTAAAGCAGGCTTTAGCATGCTCTATCGCCGTACCGAGGGGCTTGACCCAGGCACTGCACAAATCCACGGCAAGCCAGGTTCGTCCGCAAAACGGGGTAAACTGATGGTCACTCACCAGCGCGCTTCCCAACAGCGTGTACCGGTAGCCTTTTTCATATTGATGGTAGCGGCAGCCAATCATCACCCCGTACCACGCGAGCGCCGTGGTGGATGCCCCGCTCAGACCCTGCTCGAGCGTCATCAGCATAATTCTGACCAGCAGAATAAAATGCAGGCGCGGGCTGGCAAAGGCAGAAAACATACTGGCGCTCAGCATCAGGTTCATGATGGCCTCTGCTTCAGGGTTCTGAATAGGCCCCAGCGCCCTGAAATGTGTCTCTGGCGTCTCCCCCAAACGCGCTTCCAGTGTCTGCCACATGTCATCGCACTCAGCATCCGAAGGATGACGGCTGAGGTGGAGACCAAACACCGCCAGCCAGGCAAGCGTCGTTTCCAGCGCCAGACTCATGTCCGACTGGCGCATATGCACCTCTGCCAGCATGCCTGCCGCCATGGCTTTTTGCTGAAGGCTACCCGGCGCGCTCATCAGTTGATGACAGAGCGTCAGCGCCGACGGGAGGTTACCCTGTAAAAATTCACACTCCGCCTCTTCAAATGCGAGGCTGAAGCGCGTTTCCGGGGCGTCTACCTGCGCACTGTCCTGGAGCTCCTTTGCCGTTCGCAGGTAACGCACCGCCGAGGCATAATCTCCCGTCAGACGGGCCCGCTGAGCCGCCAGCCGACAAACCGCGTGGTAACGCTCTCGCTGCGGCGAAAGGCGTACAGATTCGATGGCCGAGATAATGTGGTGAACCGCCAGGAACAGCTGCTCACTGCTGTCGTTTTGCGCTACCGAATCGGTTAACAGGCGGGCAGCGGTGAAATGCAGACGATTCACCTCCTCGGCATCAAGCAGTTGCAGTGCCGCATCATGCACCCGGTCGTGGCTGAAGGTGTAATCTTCACCAGAGAGCCCCATCAGTCTTGCCGCCACGGCGGGTTGCAACAGCTCATGCAATCGCTCCGGCGAGATATCCAGCATCTGGCTAAGTAATGCGGGTTTGCTGGTTCCCCCGACACAGGCCAGGCACCCCAGCAGTTTACGCGTTTGCGCGGGCATCTCTGCCAACTGTTTTAGCACCAGGCTCGCCACATTCTCCGTGTAGTGGTGTGAACGAATCGCCTCTAAATCGTAATGCCACTTACCATATTCTTTATGGTGGGTCACCAGACCATCTTTGAAGATGCGCTGGAAAAATTCATGGGTGAAAAGAGGATTGCCGTTGGTTTTTTCATGGATCAGGGCCGCGAGTTCCCCCAGCCCGGAGGCGCGTGTTTGCAACAGATTTGCCAGCCAGCGTGACACCGCTTTGACGCTCAACGGCTCCGGGCGCAGCTCAAGACAATAGCGCGCACGGGCACGTAACGCGGCCAGCAGACTCTGCTCATCAGCGCCGGGAAACGTGTCGGTATCGGAGCAGGAAACCACCACCAACAGCGGCAGGGATTCGCTGCTGCTGAGCAAATATTCCAGCAACTGCAGGCTGGCTTGATCGATCCAGTGAATATCGCCAATCAACAGCACCAGCGGGCAATCCGGCGTAGCAAACGCCTCCACCAGCCGGTGAGCCATCAGGTTAAACCGCATACGGGTATCCGCCGACTGGGTGTTGACCACCGTGAGCTGACGGTCATCCAGCAGCAGGCCCAGTTCAGGGACGAGCTTAATCGCCAGTGCCGCATCGCTACCCAGTGAACGGGTCAGGCGCATTTTCCAGCGCGCCACCTCCGCCGCATCGAGTCCCAAAAGCCAGAGTACCAGGGAGCGAAAAGCCGAAGCGATGACCGTATAAGGCAGCACTGACGAATACTGATCGGCTTTACCGATCGCCAGCAACGTCTGCCGCTGCTGAAGCTTTTTCAGCGCGGAGGAGATGAGCGACGACTTACCGCATCCGGGCGGCCCGCTCACCATCACCAGCGCATGCGTGCCGCTTTCGGCTACCCTGTCAAACGCGGCAAGCAGTTGAGGATGCTGAGGGTGATTTAAAAAAAGCGGGTCCGGCAACATACGGGTAGGTTCCCGGTCTTGTAAACCGGGTGCAAATGACGCTATTTCACCGTTTTTGGCAAGCGAAGCCTGGCAGCGCCGCAGGTCAGCAAGCAGTCCCTCTACCGTCTGGTAACGATTTTCAGGGGATTTTTCAAGCAGCCGAAGAATAATCTGTGCCAGCGTAGGCGGCACCCCTGCTCTGAGCTGACAAGGTGAACGGGGAGGAGAAGCAATATGATGATGCGCCCACTCCGCCTGGCCGCCGTCATTGAGATCAAAAGGCAACGCTCCGGTCAGCAGTTCATACAACACGATGCCCAGGCTGTAGAGATCGCTGCGGCGGTCGACTTTGTCCGGGGTGCGTGTGGTGTGCTCCGGCGACATATAGGCCAGCGTGCCACCTGACATCGTCATACGGGTCACGCTGCTTACGTCGTCCGTAACGGTTGTCAGACCAAAACCGCCCAACCGGTAAGCGCCGCCGGGGTCGATAAAAAAGTGGCCAGGCTTGATGTCGCTATGAATCAGTCCCTGCGCATGCATCTGACGCAAGGGGGCGCAAAGACGAACGGCAATAGAGAGAAAATCAGTCAGGTTGCGCCCGCGCGTGCGGTTCGACTGCGCCAGCGTGCGGAAAGGGAATGGCGCGTAAACCAGCGCATAGTGGCCGTGATAACTGGTGCAATTCATTGGCCTGACCGCCCACGCGCCGGAAAGCCTGGCGCGCAACGCAAACTCATTTTTAAGCCGTTGAGTGGTCGCAAACGCGGCCTCATCACCGGCGACTGCCACACTGGCCAGAATAAAACTACTGCCGGAATGGAGCGGCTGGCAAAGCGTCCAGGCGATCCCCCCTTCCTGCAATAAGCGAGTGAAAATGATGTCATCGGTTAGGGTGATGACCTCGCCGTCCATCATTTTTCCAGCGGCAGACAGTTTTTCGCTCATTCACGCTCCTCGCGCGCAGAGAGTTCGCGGCGGATCTGTTCCAGCAGCGTATCGATATTAATAGGCTTACGCAGCAGCGTGGCGGGCCCGGCTTGTGGAGCATAGCGCAACACGTTTTCATCTTCATGTCCGGAGACAAAAATGACCGGCGGCGGCCTGACGCCTTCACATATCTGCCGATAGAGCTCAGGCCCACTCATGCCCTTAAGCTTAATATCAATAATAAGCAAAGAGGCAGCAACCAGCGCGGTTTCATCATGCAGGAACGCCTCCGCGGATTCGAAGGCGTGCGTGTCATACCCCTCCGACTGAAGAAGGTTACTTAACCCGCTACGGACGGAACGTTCATCATCAATGATGACAATGCGCGCTGGCAGCGTCATGTCCTGGTCCTCTGTATTGCGCTCACGCGGGTGAGTGGCACGTCTAAGGGAGGTCTTTTCCGTCAGGGGGAGGCGTGCCGCTAATTTTGGGCACGCATTCATGACGAAACCATGCCAGGGTGACCGGCTCGCGGCGCAGTAGCCGGCGGCCAATCGGGATAAGCTGTTCACCCACTAACATCCCGAACAGGCCCAGCAGGGCAATAACCGGAGGTGCCGGCGAATGCACCTGCATCGCACCATAAATGACGCCAGCCAGCAGGCCCACCGCCAAAGAAATAACGTAGGATTTCAACATGATTAGCCTGCCTCTGTATAGCGGCTTATCGCAGCGGCGTTATCCACGCGCGGCGTGACGGGCTGAGACTGGCTGGCTGCCGCAGTCGGCGCGTCAGGTTTGATGAAAGCAGAGACAAGCTGTTCGCCTGCCAGCATACCGAGCAGCCCCACCAACGCCACGGCGGGGGGCGCGGGTGAGCGGACTTTTAGCAACGCATAAAGCAGGCCAATAAGTACGCCTGCGCCAAGAGAAATGAGCTCAGTGCTCATAGGGCGTCTCCCGTGATGTCGAACGGAACGGGCCGGCACGCACACCGACCCTTGCAGCGGCTTATTTGTTGGCCGGAACCGGCGCCAGCGTGCGGTGGGCACCTTTGGCGCGTGATGGCGCTTTGTGCACCATGGTGTAGGCGTAATCGACACCCATACCGTAAGCACCTGAATGCTCTTTAACGATATCCATCACCGCGTTGTAGGTCTCTTTATGAGCCCAGTCGCGCTGCCATTCCAGCAGAACCTGCTGCCAGGTTACCGGGATCACGCCTGCCTGGATCATGCGCTGCATGGCGTAGTCATGGGCTTCTTTAGAGGTGCCACCGGAAGCATCTGCGACCATATAGATCTCATAGTCACCTTCCAGCATGGCGCAGAGTGCGAAGGTGTTGTTGCAAACTTCAGTCCACAGGCCGGACACAACAACTTTTTTCTTGCCGTTTTTCGCCAGCGCATCACGCACTTTCTGGTCGTCCCAGGAGTTCATGGAGGTACGCTCAAGGATGTCATGCTCCGGGAAAACGTCCAGCAGTTCAGGGAAGGTATTGCCGGAGAAGCTTTCGGTTTCAACGGTGGTGATGACGGTCGGAATATTGAAGACCTTAGCCGCTTTTGCCAGGCCAACCACATTGTTTTTCAGCACCTGGCGGTCAATTGACTGCACGCCAAACGCCATTTGTGGCTGTTGATCGATAAAAATCATCTGGCAGTTTTGCGGCGTCAGGACTTCAAGCTTAGAGTTGGTCATAAGAATACCCATTGTCGTTAAGTGATCCGTGAAAGGAGGCGGAAACCATGCTGACAGTGACCGGGATATTCTCGCGCTGCATCAACAGACGAAAGAGAAGCAGAAAGCGGCTGCCTTTTACCGTTCGTCCCGGGCCATGCTGTCGGGGCGGATAGTAAGAGTTGTTTGGAATGAGAACTATTATCTCTGTGTATAACTATACGTTCGTATAGGTATACCTTCGTATAACTAGACGCCGTTTTCGCCTGCTCACCATAATCCTCCCAGTTTTCACGCTCTGCGCTGACGGGGCATCGCATCTTATCGTCCGCTGGCATAACGCCAGTTTCGGGCGTCTCAGACAGGAGGATTTATGGTCTCGCTCGATAAAGCAGAGCTGATTTTACTCAACGGCAAATTTCACACGGTGGACAGGGAAAACCCGGTTGCCGATGCGGTCGCCATCCGCGACGGTAAGTTCGTCGCAGTCGGTAGCCAGGCTGAAGTGATGGAATACCATTGCGAAGGCAGTAAGGTCATCGATCTCAAGGGCAGCACCGCCATTCCGGGCCTCAATGACTCGCACTTGCACCTGATTCGCGGTGGACTGAACTACAATCTCGAACTGCGCTGGGAAGGCGTCCCCTCACTGGCTGATGCGCTGCGTATGCTGAAAGAGCAGGCACTGCGCACGCCGTCACCACAGTGGGTGCGCGTGGTGGGTGGCTGGAGCGAATTCCAGTTCGCTGAACGCCGCATGCCCACCCTTGAAGAGATCAACGACGCGGCCCCCGATACCCCAGTTTTTATCCTCCATCTCTACGACCGCGCCCTGCTCAACCGCGCCGCGCTCCGTGTGGTGGGTTACACCAAAGACACCCCAAATCCGCCGGGCGGTGAAATTCAGCGCGACAGCAATGGCAACCCGACCGGGATGCTGATTGCTCGTCCGAATGCCATGATCCTTTACGCAACGCTTGCCAAAGGGCCGAAACTGCCTCTTGAACAGCAGGTTAACTCCACTCGTCAGTTTATGCGCGAACTGAATCGTCTGGGCCTGACCAGTGCGATCGACGCGGGCGGCGGCTTCCAGAACTACCCGGAAGATTACGAAATCATCAACGAGCTGCACGCCAAAAAGCAGATGACGATCCGCATCGCCTATAACCTCTTTACCCAGCGTCCGGGGCATGAGCTGGAAGATTTCGAAAAATGGACCGATATGCTCACCCCGGGCCAGGGCAGCGACTTCTTCCGCCACAACGGCGCGGGCGAAATGCTGGTCTTCTCTGCCGCCGACTTTGAGGACTTCCTTGAACCACGCCCGGACCTGGCACCCGGTATGGAAGATGAATTAGAGCGCGTGGTGCGCCACCTGGTTGAACACCGCTGGCCGTTCCGCCTGCACGCCACCTATAACGAATCCATCAGCCGAATGCTGGATGTCTTCGAGCGCGTCAACCGCGACATTCCATTCAACGGCCTGCACTGGTTCTTCGACCATGCGGAAACGGTGACCCAGCAGAATATCGATCGCATCAAAGCGCTGGGCGGAGGCATCGCCGTTCAGCACCGTATGGCCTTCCAGGGTGAATACTTCGCAGAGCGCTACGGCATGGAAGCGGTACGCCATACGCCGCCGGTGGCAAAGATGCTCGAAACCGGTGTGCCAGTGGGCCTGGGTACCGACGCTACCCGTGTTGCCAGCTATAACCCCTGGACCGCGCTCTACTGGCTGGTTTCCGGGCGCACCGTTGGCGGTATGCAGATGTATGACGTCAACGCTCGCCTGGATCGTGACACCGCACTGATGCTGTGGACGCAGGGCAGCGCCTGGTTCTCCAGCGAGCAGGGCAAAAAAGGGCAAATTAAAGCCGGGCAACTGGCTGACCTCGCGGTGCTGAGCAAGGACTATTTCCGCGTACCGGAAGAAGAAATCAAAGGCATTGAGTCAGTGCTCACCGTGGTGGATGGCAAGGTCGTCTATGCGGCAGGCAGCTTCAGTGCCGAAGCGCCGCCGTCGATTCCGGTCCTGCCGGAGTGGTCACCGGTGGTCAACGTGCCAGGTCACTACCGTAGCGCACCGCCACAACAGACGCGCGTAGGCATGATGCCTGCCGTTCACCACTGTAGCGGCCCCTGTGGCGTGCATAGCCACCAGCACGATGTGGCGCGCGGTTCTTCCGTTCCGGTTTCAGACGACAACGCCTTCTGGGGCGCGCTCGGCTGCAGCTGCTTCGCGTTCTGATGCCTATGAAAAACGCAACCTCTATGCTGCCCCGTATCGACGCGGGGCTGTTCTTCCTTCGCCTCACCGGCAGCCTGCTGCTCCTCTATGTGCATGGTCTGCCGAAGGTGTTGAACTTCAGTGAAGAACTCACCCGAATCGAAGATCCGTTTGGCTTCGGCCCATGGATGAGCCTGCTTCCGGCCATTTTTGCTGAAGTGGTGTGCCCGATATTCATCATTCTCGGTATCGGTACGCGCCTTGCCTGCCTGCCGATTATCGCTGTGCTGCTGGTGGCGATGCTGGTGGTGCACCCGCAGTGGAGTATTGGCGAAGGTCAGTTTGGCTGGTTACTGCTCATCATCTTTACCACGCTGGCATTAACCGGCGCAGGTAACTGGCGCGTTCGCGTGCCCGGGGAACAGGAGTTAGGGCATGGCACAAGTCAATGATATCCATACGGCGTCGTCGCAGGCGGCTCAGGAAGGTGTGAGCGCTGTCCCCGCCAGCACCTCCTCCTGGCAGCCGCTACGCCAGCCGGTATTTCGTATGCTATGGATTGCCACGGTGGTCTCCAACATCGGTTCATGGATGAACGATGTGGGGGTGAACTGGACCATGCTGACGCTGAGCGCTGACCCGCTCGCCGTTGCGCTGGTCCAGGCGGCGAGCAGCCTGCCGATGTTCCTCTTCGCCCTTCCTTCCGGGGTGATGGCGGACATTGTTGACCGTCGCAAGTACCTGCTCTTTTCGCAGCTCTGGGTGTTTATTGCCGCCGCCGGACTCACCCTGCTCTCGTTTGCCGGACTGGTGACGCCGATGGTGCTGCTGGTTGCCGCCTTCCTGCTAAGCGCAGGCGCGGCCATGAGCTCCCCGCCATTTCAGGCCATCGTGCCGGACCTGGTGGAAAAGCATGAGCTGGCCCCGGCCATTGCGCTTAACTCGCTTGGTATTAACATCAGTCGCGCCATCGGCCCGGCACTGGGCGGGCTGGTGCTCTCCTTTGCCGGCCCGTGGGTGGTGTTCGCCCTCAACTCGCTCTCCGTATTGGGCGTGGCGTATGTGCTGTGGCGCTGGAAAGCGGAACCCTCCATTCAACGCCTGCCGCCTGAGCATTTCTTCTCTGCCGTGCGCGCCGGGCTGCGCTATGTGCATGCCGCACCCGTGCTGAGAAATGTGCTGGTACGCACCGTGGCCTTCTTCACCTTCGCCAGTGCGGGCTGGGCATTGCTGCCGCTGGTCGCCCGCCGCGAGCTGGGTCTGGGCCCCGGTGGTTACGGGATCATGCTGGCCTGCATTGGCGTGGGGGCGATTTGCGGAGCGATTGTGCTGCCACGGCTGCGTAAGCACTTCGATCCCGACAAATTGATGGTGCTCAACAGCGCCATATTTGCCGTCAGCATGCTGGCGTTAGCCTTTGTCCGTCACGTCTGGTGGCTTAATGCCTTTGAATTTCTGACCGGCTTTGCCTGGATCGCGGTGCTCTCAACGCTCAATGTGGGCGCGCAGCGCAGCGCGGCGAAATGGGTGAAAGCGCGAGCGCTGGCGGTCTACCTGACGGTTTTCTTTGGTTCAATGACGCTGGGCAGCGCCATCTGGGGGCAACTGGCCTCGCACTTTGGTATTCCAGCCTCACTCTGCGTGGCAACGGCGGGCATGCTGCTGGCAAGCCTGACGGCCCTGCGCTGGAAGCTGAACAAAGATCCCGACCTGAATCTGGATATTCGTGACATCGACAGCCATGCGCAGTCGCTCGATATTTCCCATGAGCGCGGGCCGGTGATGGTGATGTACGACTACGTTATCGACCCCGACGATGTGGCCGAATTTGTCGTCTGCGTGCAGGAAATCCGCCGAGTGCGCGTTCGCGGCGGTGCGCTGAGCTGGTCGGTATACGAAGATATGCAGCGCCCGGGCGTGTTCGTGGAATCTTTCGTGGTTGGCACCTGGATTGAACATCTGCGCCAGCTTGAGCGACACACGGTCAACGACCTGCTGATCCAGAGCAAAGTGCAGGCTTTCCACCGGGGCAGCCATCTTCCCGAGGCGCGTTATCTGATAACACCCATAATGTAAACACTCTCCCTAAAACCCAAGTAAAGCGACAGTGAGGATTGAGCTATGAGCACCATCAAAACGCAGGACGGTACGCAGATTTATTACAAAGGCTGGGGCACTGGCAAACCGGTCTTGTTCAGCCACGGCTGGCCGCTGGATGGCGACATGTGGGACAGCCAACTGAACTTCCTCGCCGAGCGCGGCTACCGTGTCATTGCCTTTGACCGTCGAGGCTTTGGTCGTTCTGATCAGCCATGGGAAGGGTATAACTACGACACCTTTGCCTCCGACATCAATGATCTCATCACCACGCTGGATCTGCAGGACGTGACGCTGGTGGGCTTCTCGATGGGCGGCGGTGATGTGTCGCGCTACATCGGTCGCTACGGCACATCACGCGTGAAAGCGCTGGTGCTGCTGGGTGCGGTAACCCCTATCTTCGGTAAAACCGCCGACTATCCGCAGGGCGTGGATAAGAGCGTCTTCGACGGTATTCGCGACGGGCTGCGTAAAGATCGCGCGCAGTTTATCAGCGATTTTGCCACACCTTTCTATGGACTTAACGCCGGACAACAGGTCTCCGAGGGCGTGCTGACCCAGACGCTGAACATTGCGCTGCTGGCTTCGCTCAAAGGCACCATCGATTGCGTAACCGCTTTTGGCGAAACCGATTTCCGCCCTGATGTGGCGAAAGTTGACGTGCCGACGCTGGTGATTCATGGCAGCAACGACCAGGTTGTGCCGTTTGAATCCACTGGCAAAGTCGCGGCAGAGATGATTCCAGGCGCGCAGTTGAAAGTGTATGACAATGCGCCGCACGGTTTTGCCGTCACCCATCAGGATCAACTGAATAACGATCTGCTGGCCTTCCTGCAATCGCTATAAGTTATAAAAGCCTCACCCAACCCGGTGAGGCTTTCTCTTGCACTCCCCCGCGCCGCGCCCTATCCTCTGCCGGTATGAAAACCTCCCGCCTCCCGATCGCCACTCAGCAGGCCGTTATGCGTAGCCTGCGGGAAAAACTTGCCCTTGCTAACAGCAAGCTGGAACGCCATTACCCAGAACCGAAGCTGCTGTATCAGCAACGCGGCACGGCGGCCGGCACCGCCTGGCTCAACACCTGGGAAATCCGTCTCAATCCGGTATTGTTAGTGGAAAACGAGCAGGCGTTTATCGATGAAGTCGTGCCGCATGAGCTGGCGCATCTGCTGGTGTGGAAGCATTTTGGTCGTGTTCCGCCCCACGGTAAAGAGTGGAAATGGATGATGGAGAGTGTGCTCGGCGTTCCCGCCAGGCGCACGCATCAGTTCGAGCTGGAGTCAGTTCAGCGCAATACGTTCCCTTATAAATGCCAATGCCAACAGCATCAGTTAACCGTCCGCCGACATAACCGTGTGGTGCGTGGTGAGACGACTTATCGCTGCGTGCACTGCGGTGAAACCCTGGTGCCCGAGCGCTAATTACATGAATCATTAAGAACGTTTTGTGCACCAACTGATTGCATCCCGGAACCGCTTCCGTTACGTTGCGCACTTCAACTGACAGGGAGTGCACCATGTTCCGCATCATCTTCTCTTTACTGTTGGTACTCGTGGCCGCGCCGGCCTTTGCAGAGGGTATCAATAGCTTTTCTCAGGCCAAAGCCGCGGGCGTTAAGGTCAATGCTGACGTGCCGGGCGATTTTTATTGCGGCTGTAAAATTCAGTGGCAGGGTAAAAAAGGGGTCGTTGATCTGGCCTCCTGCGGCTATCAGGTGCGTAAAAATGAAAACCGCGCCAACCGCATCGAGTGGGAGCATGTGGTTCCCGCCTGGCAGTTTGGCCATCAGCGCCAGTGCTGGCAGGAGGGTGGCCGTAAAAACTGCGCCAAAGATCCGGTCTATCGCAAAATAGAAAGCGATATGCACAACCTGCAACCGGCGGTAGGTGAAGTGAATGCCGATCGCGGCAACTTTATGTACAGCCAGTGGAACGGCGGTGAAGGTCAATATGGTCGCTGTGAAATGAAGGTCGACTTCAAGGCCAAACTGGCCGAACCGCCCGCCCGCGCCAGGGGGTCGATAGCGCGCACCTATTTTTATATGCGCGACCAGTATCAGCTTACGCTCTCTCGTCAGCAGACCCAGCTTTTTACCGCCTGGGATAAACTCTACCCGGTGACAGACTGGGAATGCACCCGTGAATCCCGTATTGCCAAAGTCCAGGGCAACCATAACCCTTACGTCCAGCGCGCTTGCATGGCGCGAAAGAGCTAACCTACACTAGCGGCAATTGTTTATTCGCGGCGTATCCCTTGCTCTCTCACTCTGAAGAGCGGTTACGCCGCACACGCCATGGAATTACTACAATGCGCATTCCACGTATTTATCATCCCGACGCTCTTACCGTTGGCACCGAAATCGCGCTTGCCGACGATGCCGCAAACCACGTGGGTCGCGTACTGCGTATGGGTCAGGGCCAGGCTGTCCAGCTGTTTGATGGCTCAAACCAGGTCTTTGACGCACACATCACCCGTGCCGATAAAAAGAGCGTGATCGTCAACATTACCCACGCCGAGGTTGATGACCATGAATCGCCGCTGCACATTCACCTCGGCCAGGTGATGTCGAGGGGTGAAAAAATGGAATTCACTATCCAGAAATCGATCGAACTGGGTGTAAGCCTCATTACGCCACTTTTTTCCGAGCGCTGTGGCGTTAAACTCGATGCCGAGCGCCTGAATAAGAAGCTCGGGCAGTGGCAGAAAATTGCCATTGCCGCCTGTGAACAGTGTGGCCGCAACCGGGTACCGGAAATTCGTCCGGCAATGGATCTCGAAGCCTGGTGTGCAGAAGAAGAGAACGGCCTTAAGCTTAATCTTCACCCTCGCGCCAGCCAGAGCATTAACACGTTGCCATTACCGGTCGAGCGTGTCCGGCTGCTGATTGGCCCGGAAGGCGGGTTGACCGCCGATGAAATTGCCATGACCGCACGTTACCAGTTTACTGATATTCTGTTGGGACCCCGCGTATTGCGCACTGAGACAACGGCACTGACCGCCATCACCGCACTGCAGGTACGTTTTGGCGATTTAGGTTAAACGGAGAAGCATAATGATTAAGCTCGGCATCGTGATGGACCCCATCGCGCAGATTAATATCAAAAAAGATTCCAGCTTTGCCATGCTGCTCGAAGCGCAGCGTCGCGGCTATGAACTGCATTATATGGAAATGGCGGATCTTTACCTGATCAACGGTGAAGCCCGTGCGCGGACTCGTCTGCTCTCCGTTGAGCAGAATTATGACAAGTGGTACGAATTTGGTAGCGAGCAGGACATTGAGCTCGCCTCGCTGGACGCCGTACTGATGCGCAAGGATCCGCCGTTCGATACCGAATTTATCTACGCGACTTACATCCTTGAGCGTGCCGAAGAGAAAGGCACGCTGATCGTCAACAAACCGCAGAGCCTGCGCGACTGTAACGAAAAACTCTTCACCGCCTGGTTCCCGGAACTGACCCCGGAAACGCTGGTGACACGCAACAAAGCGCAGATCAAAGCGTTCTGGCAAAAGCACACCGACATCATCCTTAAACCGCTGGACGGTATGGGCGGCGCGTCTATCTTCCGCGTAAAAGAGGGGGATCCTAACCTCGGCGTGATCACCGAAACCCTGACCGATTTAGGCAACCGTTACTGCATGGCGCAAAATTACCTGCCAGCCATCAAAGACGGCGACAAACGCGTATTGGTGGTGGACGGAGAGCCGGTTCCCTACTGCCTGGCGCGTATCCCGCAAGGCGGCGAAACCCGTGGCAACCTGGCAGCCGGGGGCCGTGGCGAACCGCGTCCGTTGACCGAAAGCGACTGGGCCATTGCGCGCCGTGTCGCCCCGACCCTGAAAGCGAAGGGGCTGATTTTTGTCGGTCTGGATATCATCGGCGATCGTCTCACGGAGATTAACGTCACCAGTCCGACCTGTATTCGCGAAATCGAAGCTGAGTTCCCGGTCTCCATCACCGGCATGCTGATGGACGCCATTGAAGCACGTCTGGCGAAATAATGATTTGGTGCATAACTCGTTAAGTTATATACCCTAAATAATTCGAGTTGCAGACAGGTGGCAACGCAGTGAACCCCCAGGAGCTTACTCCAGTAAGTGACTGGGGTGAGCGAGTACTAACTGGCGTAGCCAGTTTGAACAGCGCTTGCGCTGGCCCCGAAGGGGCGAGGCCAAAGGCCGAGTAACGCCAACGCACATGCAACTTGAAGTATGACGGGTATTTTACCCCCCTTAAGTCTGGCAGTGACAGCATGCTGCTTTCCCCGCATACTGAACTGCCGCTTTTTTGAACCAGGAAACAGAACCTCTGACAATGAATTTACAGCATCACTTTCTGATTGCCATGCCTGCTCTCCAGGATCCGCTGTTTCGCCGTTCCGTGGTTTACGTCTGCGAATACAACGACGATGGAGCAATGGGGCTCATCATTAATAAACCTCTGGAAAACCTGAAAGTTGAAGGGGTTCTGGATAAACTCAAAATCCAGCCTGAAGAGCGGGACCCGGACATTCGTCTGGATAAACCCGTGCTGTTGGGCGGGCCGCTGGCGGAAGATCGCGGCTTTATTTTACATACGCCGCCAAACAACTTTTCCTCAAGCATTCGCGTCTCCGATAACACCATCATCACCACTTCCCGTGATGTGCTGGAAACCATGGGGACCGCCAGGCAGCCGAAAGAAGTGCTGGTCGCCCTCGGCTACTCCTCCTGGGAAAAGGGCCAACTGGAACAGGAGATTCTTGATAATGCCTGGCTTACCGCCCCGGCAGATTTGAACATCCTGTTTAAGACGCCGATTGCCGATCGCTGGCGTGAAGCGGCGAAACTCATCGGTATTGATATCCTGACCATGCCTGGCGTGGCGGGACATGCCTGATGAGTGGAACCTTGCTGGCGTTTGATTTCGGCACCAAAAGCATTGGCGTCGCCATCGGCCAACGGATAACCGGTACCGCACGCCCGCTCAATGCGCTGAAGGCGCAGGACGGTACGCCGGACTGGAATCTTATCGACAAGCTGATTAAAGAGTGGCAGCCAGACGCGGTTATTGTTGGTCTTCCGCTAAATATGGACGGCACTGAGCAACCGCTCACCGCCCGTGCGCGCAAGTTTGCCAATCGTATCCATGGCCGTTTTGGCGTTACGGTGACGCTGCACGATGAGCGTCTGAGCACCGTTGAAGCGCGCGCCGGACTGTTTGAACAGGGGGGATTTCGCGCCCTCAATAAAGGCAGCATCGACTCCGCCTCTGCCGTCATCATTCTGGAAAGTTACTTCGAGCAGCACCTCTGACAGAACGGGCTGAACACACTTCAGCCCTTCTCTTTTCCCGACATCAATAGCCACACTCCCTGGATCGTCCTCACAGTTTTGAGGCGACTTTTTTGCATTTCATCCAATGTTTCTATAAAAGAAACAGTAGAGAGAATTTACGGCTTTTGCGTCAGCCGTCGTGCAAGGGTGTGAAGCTCGCTCAGACGTTCGTCGACAACCGTCTCATCGGCCTGCCACATTCCGGCAAACGCCAGCGCGGCAGAGTGCGCACCGAGCGGTTTTGCCATCGAGACTTCGCCGTCGTCGTGATGCCAGACTACGCGCCCTTCGCTACGCTGCTGCGCAACATGGGGAGCCAGTTGCTGCCACTGCTCAGCGGTAAAACGTTTTTGCAGCGCTTCGTCCGTTTCGGCGGCGAGCAGCGCCATACCGATAACGGATTGCCATGCGGGCAGCATATGAAAACCTGCCAGCGCCTGGGTGACCTGCGTACCGGGTTCAGAGTGGTAGATGTAGATGACCTGATCTTCCCAGAGCACCCCCATCGCCACCACGATGTCTTTAGGGGCGTAGCTTTCAAGCAGGGGTAAGGCCTGGGAAAAGAGTGCCGAACCACGAATCGCCTGGGCGGCCAGTGCGTGAATACCCGGCCCCGGCAGGTAGCGGCGCTGCTCATCCTGCATGGTCAGCCCTATGGAAGCCATGGTCATCAGCAAACGGTTTACCCGCGTGGTGTTGATGCCCATCAGACGCGCCAGCTCGCGACAGCCAATAGCACGGCCGCTGGAGACCAGATATTGCAGGCAGCGAATACCATCAATCAGGCTTTGGTTTGGTTGTGAGGACATTCAGGTTTATCTCGCAGGTGACGTTAAGCGTCGATTTTACCGTCAGACAAAAAGGATACAAGGCATGAACATCTATCCGCAAACCGGAACGAGAACCTTCCCCTCGGCATCACTACACACCGACCTTGTTGTTGCCGGAGGGGGACTCGCAGGGCTCTGCGCCGCACTTGCCGCTGCACGCGATGGTTTGCAGGTGGTGCTTATCCAGGACAGACCTGTTCTGGGCGGTAATGCTTCAAGCGAGGTTCGCCTGTGGGCCAACGGCGCGACGTCGCATATGGGCAATAACAACCGCTGGGCGCGTGAAGGCGGCATTATGGGGGAGATCCTCGAAGAAAACCTGTGGCGGAACAAAGAGGGTAACCCGGTGATGTTCGATCTGGTGCTTCTGGATCTCGCCAAAAGCCAGCCGGGCCTGACCTTACTGCTCAACACCACGATTTATGCGCTGGAAAAAACCGAAAACACCATCACGCAGGTCAATGCCTTTAATGCCATCAACGAGACCTTTTATACCGTCTCCGCTGATCAGTTTTGCGATGCGACGGGTGACGGCGTACTGGGTTTCCTCGCGGGTGCCGAATACCGTGAAGGGGCAGAAGAGGTTGAAGAGCTGGGAGAAAAAATGGCCCCTGGCGATAACTTTGGCCACAAGCTCGGGCACTCTATTTACTTCTATACCAAACAGACCGCGGGTCCGGTGAACTTTGTTCCGCCCTCTTTTGCCCTGCAGGACATTACTGCCATTCCCCGCTACAAGCGGCTGACCTCAACGCTTAACGGCTGCGACCTGTGGTGGCTGGAATGGGGAGGACGCCTGGACACCGTCCATCAGAGCGAAGAGATTAAGTGGGAGCTGTGGAAAATCGTCTGGGGTGTCTGGAATTACATTAAAAACTCCGGCGAATTCCCGGAAGCGGCCAACATGACCATCGAATGGGTCGGCGTCATTCCCGGCAAACGCGAAAGCCGCCGCTTTGTTGGCGACCATCTGCTCTGCCAGCAGGATATCATTGCGCAGCGCGACCATTATGACGCCGTGGCCTATGGCGGCTGGTCGATTGACCTGCATCCGGCAGACGGGGTCTATAGCACCCATGACGGCTGCCGTCAGTTTCACAGTAAAGGTACCTACACCATTCCGCTGCGCAGCTTGTATAGCCGCTCGCTGGATAACCTTTTCCTGACCGGACGACTGATCTCCGCCTCACATGTTGCCTTTGGTAGCGCACGCGTGATGTGCACCTGCGGGCTGTTAGGTGAAGTCGTCGGCCGTGCCGCAGCCCTCTGTAAAACCCACCAGCTTACCCCCGCCCAACTGGCGGATCGCGAGCAGGTTAAGCTTCTGCAACAGCAGCTCCAGGCCAGCGGCTGTTACATACCGCGTCAATGGCTCGATGACCCGGCACAAGGGGCAGCGGTCAGCGCCAGCAGTGAGTATGCCCTCGCCTCACTTTCGCCCAACGGAAACTGGCATTCTCTGGGGGAACGAATGGCGGTCTTACTGCCGGTAAAAGCGGGCGAGTCACTGGGTGAAATCACTGTGCGCCTGCGCTCCACTGCGCGCCAGCCGCTTACCCTCTCCCTGCTGGGCAGCGCCCGCAGCGGGAATTTCACCCCTGACTACCAGTACGACAGCTGCACTGTCGACGTGGATGGCGAGCAGGCGTACCGGTTCAATTTCGCCTGGCAAAGCGATCGCGATCAATATGTGTTCCTGGCCTTTGATGCTAACCCCACCACGGACATTGCGCTGACGGACACGCATCTTCCCGGCATCATGACCGTGTTCAACAGCCTGAACGCCCGGGTCGCCCGTCATACTCGCCAGGTGGTGGATGGGGACTACGGCGTTGATGAATTCGATTTCTGGCTCCCCCGCCGCCGCCCACATCAGGTGATGCCTGCACTCAGTTTTAGCCAGCCACTGACGGTATATCGCCCGGAGAACCTGTTGAATGGCCGCCTGCGCCCGGAACAGCAAACCAACGCCTGGGTGCCTGCCGTGGATGACCCGCTGCCGACCCTGCGCTGGCACTGGGTTAGCGCTCAAACTGTTACTACCCTGACGCTGGTGCAGGACAACGATTTTGATAACGCCATGGAAACCGTGCAGATGGGCCACCCATTGGCAGTCACGCCACACTGCGTCACCCATTATCGCCTGTGGGCCGACGATACCCTGCTGGCAGAAGTGACGGACAATCACCACTCCGTTTGTGAGCACCGGTTACCCACACCGGTTACCGCGCGCGAAGTCCGTCTGGAGATCCTGGCTACCGCCGGCGGGCTGCCCGCTATCTATTCGCTAAACATTCGTTAAAGCCAGCCCTGGGCCTGCCGCTGCTGCAGGCTCTGGGCGAAGGTCTGCATTCCCGCCTGCTGCCCGGTTTGTAGCAGGCCGGGTAGCTGGTGTGTTTTCCCCTCGCGGATGAGGTTCGCCACCGCCGGCGTGTTAATCAGTAACTCAAACAGCGCCACACGTCCGCCCTGTTTGTCCGCCTCAAGCCGTTGTGCCAGGACGGCCTGTAGGCTTCCGGCAAGCTGACTGCGAACCGGCTCTTTCTCTTCGGCAGGAAACGTATCCACCAACCGTTCGATAGCCTGATATGCGCCTCGGGTATGCAGCGTTGCCAGCACCAGATGACCAGTTTCCGCCGCCGTCAGCGCGAGGCGAATTGTCTCACTGTCACGCAGTTCGCCGAGCAAAATAACGTCGGGATCTTCACGCAGCGCCGCCCGCAGGCCAGCGGCAAACGAGTCGCAATGGGGGCCAATCTCCCGCTGCTGAATCAAACAGCGCTCGCTGGTGTGGATGAACTCCACCGGATCTTCAAGGGTCAGAATATGCCCGTCGAGATGATGATTAAGGTAACTGACCATCGCCGAGAGCGTGGTCGACTTGCCGCTGCCGGTTGCCCCCGTCACCAGAATAAGCCCGTTATCCTTCGCCAGCAGTGCGGGCAACATGGCAGGCGCATCGAGATCCGCAAGCTGAGGGCAGCGGGTCGGTAGCAGGCGCAGCGCCAGAGAGAGCCCGGATTCATGACGGAATACGCTGGCCCGCAGCCGCTGTTGACTTAGCGTAGTCAGGGCAAAATCCGCCTGCCCGTTACAGAGCAACTGGTGCCGCTGGGTTTCGGTTAAATGCGCTGCCAGTAATGCATTGATGTCCGGTGTATCAAAGGGTGCGACCTCCAGCCTTCCCTGCCTGCGCCAACGTGGCGGGCGGCGATCGCACAGGTGTAGATCCGAGACGTTATGCTTTACACTAAGCTCCACTATTTTTTCCATATCCATAAAGCCATCCTGGGAATATGAACGATATAGCGCATAACCTGGCACAGGTCCGGGCCAAAATCTCAGCCGCGGCAACAGCTTGCGGCCGTGCTCCAGAAGAAATTACATTGCTTGCGGTCAGTAAAACCAAACCTGCGAGCGCCGTCGCAGAAGCGTTCGAGGCAGGCCATCGGGCGTTTGGCGAAAACTACGTACAGGAAGGCGTTGATAAAATCCTTCATTTCCGCGAACAGGGCGTGAAAGGTCTGCAATGGCACTTTATTGGCCCATTGCAATCCAACAAAAGCCGCCTGGTGGCGGAGCATTTTGACTGGTGCCATACCGTGGATCGGCTCAAGATCGCCAGTCGCTTAAGCGAACAGCGTCCGGCCTCGCTGCCGCCGCTAAACGTGCTGATTCAGGTCAACATCAGCGACGAGCAGAGCAAGTCCGGTATTGCCCTTGCCTTAGTCGACGCACTGGCAGCGCAGGTGGTGGAATTGCCGGGCATACAGTTACGCGGGCTGATGGCGATTCCGGCCCCGGAAGCCGATTACGAACGCCAGTTTGCCGTCGCTCGCCAAATGGCTGTCGCATTTGACGCGCTTAAGGTACGTTACCCGAGCGTGGATACCCTCTCGCTGGGTATGTCTGACGATATGGAAGCCGCGATTGCGGCGGGTAGCACCCTGGTGCGCATCGGAACTGCCATTTTTGGCGCGCGCGATTACACAAAAAACTAAGGAACACTGAGGAACGCCATGAATACGTTGTCCACACTCCTTTCACTGCTCATCCAGGCTTACACCATGGTACTGCTGCTGCGTATCTGGATGCAGTGGGCGCGCTGTGATTTCTACAATCCGTTTTCACAGTTTATTGTGAAGATAACCCAGCCGATCGTTGGCCCGCTGCGTCGCGTTCTTCCTTCAATGGGGCCGATAGATAGCGCCTCATTACTGATTGCGCTGGTGCTTTGTGGCATCAAGGTGTTTTTAAACCCGTATGTCACCATGGACGGCGTCTTTATCGCGCTGGCCGCGGTGCTGATTATCCTCAAAACCGTTGGCTCGCTGATTTTCTGGGTGCTGCTGGCGATGGCGATTATGAGCTGGGTAAGCCAGGGGCGTAGCCCGGTAGAGTACGTGCTGCTGCAACTGACCGAACCGCTGCTGCGCCCGATTCGTCGACTGCTGCCTTCGATGGGTGGCATTGATTTCTCGCCGATGATTCTGGTGCTGCTGATGTATGTCATCAACATGGGTGTGATGGAGTTTCTGGCCAACACCGTCGTGCCGCTGGCCTACATCTGGAACTGGGCGTGAGTGCAGTCACCTCCTGTGACGACGGGCTGGTGCTGCGGCTGTATATACAGCCAAAGGCCAGCCGCGACACGATTGTCGGGCTGCATGGCGACGAATTAAAAGTCGCCATCACCGCTCCTCCGGTGGATGGGCAGGCCAATGCCCACCTGGTAAAGTTCCTTGCGAAACAGTTTCGGGTGGCTAAAAACCAGGTGCTGATTGAAAAAGGCGAACTGGGCCGCCATAAACAGGTCAAAATTACCCATCCGCAACAGATTCCTTCGGCCGTTACGGCCCTGATTAATTAGGATCCATTATGCAAAAAGTTGTTCTCGCCACCGGTAATGCCGGTAAAGTGCGCGAGCTTGCCTCGCTGCTGAGTGATTTCGGTCTGGATATCGTGGCGCAAACCGAGCTGGGCGTGGAGTCTGCCGAAGAGACCGGGCTGACGTTTATCGAAAACGCTATCTTAAAAGCGCGCCACGCCGCCCAGGTGACCGGTTTGCCGGCGATTGCCGATGACTCCGGCCTCGCCGTTGACGTGCTGGGTGGCGCGCCGGGCATTTACTCTGCGCGCTACTCTGGAGTAGATGCCACTGACGAGGCCAACGTGCAAAAATTGCTGACCACCTTGCAGGACGTGCCGGACGATAAACGTCAGGCCCGCTTCCATTGCGTGCTGGTCTACATGCGCCATGCCGACGACCCGACACCGCTGGTTTGCCACGGCAGCTGGCCTGGCGTGATTACCCATGAACCTGCTGGTCAGGGCGGGTTTGGCTACGATCCGATTTTCTTTGTCCCGACGGAGGGTAAAACCGCCGCCGAACTGACCCGCGAAGAGAAGAGCGCCATTTCCCACCGTGGACAGGCGTTAAAACTGTTACTGGAAGCATTACGTAATGGCTAATTTGCCACCTTTGAGTCTTTATATTCACATTCCGTGGTGCGTGCAGAAATGCCCGTACTGTGATTTCAATTCTCATGCGCTGAAAGGCGAGGTGCCACACGATGACTACGTGCAGCATCTGCTTGCCGATCTTGATGTCGATGTGCCCTACGCGCAGGGACGTGAAGTAAAGACCATTTTTATTGGTGGTGGTACGCCGAGCCTGCTCTCTGGCCCGGCGATGCAGACGCTGCTGGACGGCGTGCGTGCGCGCCTCAATCTGGCGGCGGATGCGGAAATTACCATGGAAGCCAACCCCGGCACCGTCGAAGCGGATCGCTTTGTCGATTACCAACGCGCAGGGGTGAACCGCATCTCCATTGGGGTACAAAGCTTTAGCGAGCAAAAGCTGCAGAAACTGGGGCGTATTCACGGCCCGGATGAAGCGAAGCGCGCCGCCCATCTGGCAACAGGTCTGGGACTGCGCAGTTTTAACCTCGATTTGATGCACGGCCTGCCGGATCAGTCGCTGGAAGAAGCGCTGGATGACCTGCGCCAGGCCATTGAACTGAATCCGCCGCACCTCTCCTGGTACCAGTTGACCATTGAACCTAACACGCTGTTTGGTTCACGTCCGCCGGTTCTGCCGGACGACGATGCATTATGGGATATTTTCGAGCGTGGTCATCAGTTGCTCACCGCCGCAGGCTATCAGCAGTACGAGACCTCCGCCTACGCAAAACCCGGCTATCAGTGCCAGCACAACCTCAACTACTGGCGCTTTGGTGATTATCTCGGCATCGGTTGCGGCGCACACGGCAAAGTGACCTTCCCCGATGGGCGCATTCTACGCACTGCCAAAACGCGTCATCCGCGCGGGTATATGCAGGGCCGCTATCTGGAACGTCAGCACGATGTGGAAGCCGCCGACAAGCCGTTCGAATTCTTTATGAACCGCTTTCGTTTGCTGGAAGCGGCACCGCGTACGGAGTTCACGTTGTTTACGGGGCTGGATGAAAGCGTGATTCGCCCGCAGCTCGACGAAGCGTTAACTCAGGGTTACCTCACCGAGAGCGACGAATTCTGGCAAATCACCGAGCACGGGAAGCTGTTCCTTAACTCTCTGCTGGAGCTTTTCCTCGCCGAGGAGTGATCCACATCCAGCCCGGCATACGCACGGGCTGGTTAGTGGATTTACTTGATAATGCCCTGCCGACGCATAACGGCGATGTCCCGCTCCCAACCTTCGTAATCCATTCGGTCTTTGCTATTGGTAGCATCCAGTTTGCTCAGTTCGCTACGAAGTTCATTCCGCTTTTCGCGCAGCGGCTCCCGCTTTTTATCGTAAGCCTCCAGGGTTTTGGTGACGTCTTCACGCTTGAGCTGAAACTTGAGTTGATAGTCCCGACGCTGGTCCACGAGTGCCGTAGCACGCGCTTTTCGCAGCGGCGTGGCATCGCAATCCGGTTTTTTCTGGCACTCGGCCAGCGCGGGTTCATAAATTGTTTTGTTGTAGTTGTTTTCAAAATGCAGCGGATCGTTCTGTCTGCCTACCTCCTGGAGTTCTTCCAGCAGCGCGTGCTGCACATCATCGCGGGTTAACGGTTTGCCGTTTTTGTCTGTGCCCCACGAGGCAGCAATTTGGGCGTCCAGCGCGTCAATCTCCTTTTGGAGCTGCTCTTGTTTCTCAAGGGATTTATCCAGCGCTTTTTTCTGGGCGGCCCGGGTAGCTTCAATTTTGGCCAGGCGCGGATAAAAATCGCTGTCGGTAACCACCAGATACTTCTCTTTGTTGTTAATGTCAGGTTTTGGATACCCGGCAGGTTTTGCCGCCATCTGCATAGAGAAGAACTCGGTGGTCCAGCCGGAATCTTTCGTCCCTACCGCCGTGACCATCGCCGAGAACTTCACCGGGCGGCCTTTAGTCCAGGTCTTCTCCATAAACTGATAATTGCCTGCCATACCGACCATGGAATAGAGATCTTCCGTTGCCGAGATATCCCCTTCAGCAGCATAGGTCGCCTGGTTACCGCGCGAATCCAACAGGCGCAGCGTGATGCTGTCCAGTTGCATTAGCCCTTCCTGCGCCTGGTTAAACTGCTTTTTCAGCACCTCATCGGTGGGAGTATTGATATCGGCCAGCGCACTGCCCGACAGAAGCGCCAACGCCGCCAGTCCTGCGGCCCATTTCATTTTCATCGTCAAAATCCTTTTTATGTCTCTTCCATTAATAACCTTGCGAGTTATAGGACAATAATTTGGAAGGCGGGTTCCAGGGTCAGGAGGAGGTTGTGGTGAAACAGGAAGAGAGTGGCAAAGTGCGGAGATGGAAATCATACGTTCACATGCAAAGCAGCTCAGACGCGAACTGACACAAGAAGAAAGACGGCTTTGGTATCTGTTACGCAGCCGTCGGTTTTCTCGTTACAAGTTTCGTCGCCAACACCCTTTTGGTCGTTACATCCTGGATTTTGCTTGCTGCGAAGCACGGCTTGCCATTGAGCTGGATGGCGGTCAGCATGATGAAAGGCACGAATATGATGTTCAGCGAACGGTTTGGTTGAATCAAAAAGGCTGGAAAATCACGCGATTCTGGAATAACGAACTCAGGGAAAACGAAGAGGCAGTGCTGGAGAAGATATTTGCAGTGCTGCAAACGCTGTTACCCTCACCCCGGCCCTCTCCCTAAAAGGGAGAGGGGGAAAAGCGGCAGTCCTGCCTCACGCGTCGCGATCGGTGCCCTCGCCCACGGAGAGAGGGGGCAAAGACCGCACCTGACAAGTCCCCTCGCCCCTTTGGGGAGAGGGTTAGGGTGAGGGGGCCAGCGCGCAGGGGGGATTATTTCAGCCCGCTCACCAGTGCCTTACGGCTCTCTTCCAGAGACACAACGCGGCTACAGACATCCTTACCGAACTGCTGGAAATCTGCTTCCTGGTTTTTCCACTCGTTCTGAATGGCGGTTTGCAAACCGCCGAGGTTGCCGAGCACGCTCTGCAGCGGGTTACCGCCGCCTTTCAGCACGGCTTTAGCACCCATCTCATTGATGCTGTCCTGCAAAATACCGCCCATCGCCTGGTTTACCAGTTGCTGGCCGTTGGCCTGCACTTCATCAATGGCTTTGTAGTGGAACGTCAGACCATCGCTGCGGCGCTCGATAATCTTGTTCATCTGATCTTTAAGCTGCGCATCAAGCTTGGTCAGACGACCACGCATGCTGCTGCTCTCGCCCACTTCTTTGACGATGATTTTGTCGAGCGCGATACGGCCCTTTTCTACCCGTGAACGCGCACCGTCATCTATCCATGGCAGCGCAGTACGTAATTCTGACTGGTAGTCTTTGGCCTGCTCACGTTGCGCGGCGCTGAGTGAATACTGTTTGCCGTTAAACATGACATTGCCGTCTGGCGTCAGCACCAGATTGCCGTTCTCACCTTTCACCTGCACGGTCTGCGGGCTTAAGACCACGTCATCGCGTGGGTTAACGCTACACTTGTATTCCGCATTCGCAGCGAACGTTGTCACCGATAGCACCACTGCCAGTAGCGTTTTGCGCATCATTTCCACTCCTGTAGAGACAAAACGGGCCGGCAATTGCCGACCCTGATACAACTTAGTCCCACCAAATATCGAAAAGTTCGCTGACGCTGACCTCTTCGAGTTTGTGGTCTTCAAGCCACTTACGCACAATGGCCTGCTGCTCTGGGGTGCACTTGCCCACTTCCTGCTTACAGACCAGCCCTTCCCAGGCGAGGTAGCCACTGCCACCAAAGGTCAGTTTCTGCGACTCAACGGCTTCAGCAATAAAGGCATCAACGACTTTGTCGATCTCTTCTTCACTGGTGCCTTCAGGGAAACGCCAGTTAACGGAAAAACCAATTTCCTGGAATTCTTCGATGTGCATCTTCTTACGAAGACGACGGCTGCGGTTCTTTGCCATTATTTTACCCTCTCGAACATTAAGTCCCATACACCGTGACCCAGGCGATGGCCACGTTGTTCAAATTTGGTTACCGGGCGCGAATCCGGGCGCGGTACGTAGTCCTGCGTGGCAGACTGATTCTGATAGCCATCAATAGAGGACATCACCTCCAGCATGTGTTCCGCATAGGCTTCCCAGTCGGTTGCCATATGAAACACACCGCCCAGCTTCAGCTTGCTCTTCACCAGTTCAGCAAAAGGTACCTGAACAATACGGCGCTTATTATGACGTGCTTTATGCCACGGGTCAGGGAAAAAGAGCTGCACCATATTCAATGAATTGTCAGGAATCATTTTGTGCAGCACTTCCACCGCGTCATGGCACATCACGCGCAGGTTTTCGACACCCTCTTCATGCGCGGATGAGAGACATGCCCCCACGCCCGGAGAGTGGACTTCAATACCGAGGAAGTTCTGATGAGGACGGATTTTCGCCATCTCCACCAGCGAAGCCCCCATGCCAAAACCAATCTCCAGCGTCACCGGGCCGCTGTTGCCAAACAGGGCAGCAAAATCCAGCGGCTGTTCAGCAAATTCAACGCCCATCACCGGCCAGTAGTTATCCAGCGCATGCTGTTGACCTTTGGTCAGGCGGCCCTGGCGGCGGACAAAGCTACGGATACGGCGCAGCGGGCGACCGTTTTCATCAAAATCCGGTGAAATGACGTCGTTATTCATAAAAAAGTCTGCTCGTGAGAGTGTTCAGGAAACGGGCATTATCCAAAGTTAATTCCAGTATGCAAGCTGCAAGCACAGGAAAGTTCCGGTTTACACCTTCGTGGCGCTGTGCTGCAATCTGCCACCTTATTCAAGCGATGTGGGTGACCATGCAAGCGTCTCAATTTTCAGCCCAGGTACTGGACTGGTACGATAAATACGGGCGCAAAACCCTGCCCTGGCAAATTGACAAGACGCCCTACAAAGTATGGCTGTCTGAAGTGATGTTGCAACAGACCCAGGTCGCAACCGTTATTCCCTATTTTGAGCGCTTTATGGCGCGCTTCCCGACCGTAACGGCTCTGGCTAATGCCCCGCTGGATGAAGTCCTGCACCTGTGGACCGGGCTCGGCTACTATGCCCGCGCGCGCAATCTGCACAAGGCCGCAAAGCAGGTCGCAGAAACACACGGCGGCGAGTTTCCCCAGACGTTTGAAGAAGTGGAAGCGCTGCCGGGTGTCGGGCGTTCTACCGCCGGGGCCATATTGTCGCTGTCGCTGGGCAAACATTTTCCTATCCTCGATGGCAACGTCAAACGTGTGCTCGCCCGCTGTTATGCCGTTGACGGCTGGCCGGGCAAAAAAGAGGTTGAGAAGCGTTTGTGGCGCATTGCAGAAGACGTCACCCCCGCTAAAGGGGTTGAGCGTTTTAACCAGGCAATGATGGATCTCGGTGCCATGGTCTGCACCCGCTCAAAGCCTAAGTGCCAGCTCTGCCCATTGCAGAACGGCTGCGTGGCGTATGCCAACCACTCGTGGGCGCAGTATCCGGGTAAAAAACCCAAACAGACGCTGCCGGAGCGCACGGCGTATTTCTTACTGATGCAGCATGGCGACCAGGTCTTCGTGCAGCAGCGTCCTCCGGTCGGTCTGTGGGGCGGTCTTTACTGCTTCCCGCAGTTTGCAGATGAAGAGGCGTTACGAGACTGGCTGGCGCAACGTCAAATTAAGACCGATACTCTCTGCCAACTTGTCGCGTTTCGCCACACGTTCAGCCATTTCCATCTGGATATTGTGCCTATGTGGCTTACCGTGTCCTCGTTCAGTTCATCCATGGATGAAGGAAGCGGTCTTTGGTATAACTTAGCGCAGCCGCAATCGGTGGGTCTGGCGGCCCCGGTTGAGCGTCTGCTGCAACAATTACGCGTCGGCGTGGCTGTCTGATGCCACGCGTTATAACGAGGATTTTTTATGAGTAGAACCATTTTTTGTACCTTCCTGCAACGCGAAGCCGAAGGCCAGGATTTCCAGCTCTATCCGGGCGATCTGGGCAAGCGCATTTTTAATGAGATCTCCAAAGAAGCCTGGGGACAGTGGCAGAAAAAGCAGACCATGCTCATCAACGAGAAGAAGCTGAATATGATGAACGTTGAGCATCGTAAACTGCTGGAGCAGGAGATGGTTAACTTCCTGTTTGAAGGGAAAGATGTACATATCGAAGGCTATACGCCGGAAGATAAAAAATAAGAGCAAGGCCACACGGCACCCAGCCAGAGTGTGGCCTGACTCCAGGGCCGGATAGCCCTCGTGTGCAACCAACTGCATCCCCGGAATGATGAAAAAAATTTTAGCGCTTGCGATTATTGCGCCGTTGCTGATCTCGTGTTCCAGCTCCGATAAAAAGGGCGATTCCTGGAACGAAGCATGGGTTAAAGACACCAACGGTTTTGACATTCTTATGGGGCAGTTCGCCCACAACATCGAAAATTTATGGGGATTTAGTGAAGTCCTGATTGCGGGGCCAAAAGACTACGTTAAATATACCGACCAGTATCAGACCCGTAGCCACATCAACTTTGACGACGGTACCATTACCATTGAGACCATTGCCGGTACCGACCCCGCGGCCCACCTTCGCCGGGCGATTATCACTACCTTGCTGATGGGTGATGATCCAGGCTCAATCGATCTCTACTCGGACGTTGATGATATCCAGATCTCCAAAGAGCCGTTCCTGTATGGTCAGGTCCTGGATAACACCGGTCAGCCTATTCGCTGGCAAGGTCGCGCCACGAAATTCGCCGACTATCTGCTGCAAAATCGCCTGAAAAGCCGCGCCAGTGGCCTGAAAATCATCTACAGCGTGACCATCAATCTGGTGCCCAACCACCTGGATAAACGTGCGCATAAATATGTGGGCATGGTCCGTCAGGCGTCACGTCGCTACGGCGTGGACGAAGCGCTAATTCTGGCGATTATGCAAACCGAGTCTTCTTTTAACCCGTATGCGGTAAGCCGTTCGGACGCGCTGGGCCTGATGCAGGTGGTGCAGCACAGCGCCGGTCGTGATGTATTCCGTGCGCAGGGCAAATCCGGTATGCCGAGTCGTAGCTTCCTGTTTGATCCCGAAAGTAACATTGATACCGGCACGGCCTATCTGGCTATGCTGAACAATGTCTATCTCTCCGGTATTTCGAACCCAACCTCTCGTCGTTACGCGGTCATCACCGCTTACAACGGCGGAGCAGGAAGCGTACTGCGCGTCTTCTCGGCAGATAAGGTGCAGGCCGCGAATATTATTAATACGATGTCGCCGGGTGATGTGTATTCCACCTTGACCAGCCGTCACCCGTCTGCGGAATCACGCCGCTACCTTTATAAAGTAAATACTGCGCAAAAAAGTTACCGTCGTAACTAAGTAAATGGCTTATCCCCTTTCATATGAACAGGAAGGGGATAAGCGTTCCTTTTGAGACCCGCCAGAGCACACACCAAAATGTGACGAACATCACTATCTTTTACTGCAACCATATCAAGTTTGCATTTATATGTCGGATGTAACAATTTCTCGCCAGCTTCGATGATAGAATCGCCTCACATAACAACAGTCATTGTCTTAATTCCAACATCTATACCCTAAATAATTCGAGTTGCAGGACAAAACAGCTAACTGTTTTGAACAGCGCTTGCGCTGGCCCCGCAGGGGTGAGGCCATCGGCCGAATCACGCGGCAACGCAGCGAATCCTCAGGAGCTTACTCTGGTAAGTGACTGAGGTGAGCGAGTAAAGCCAACGCACATGCAGCTTGAAGTATGACGGGTATATCAGACTCCTTTGGTGAGGAAACTAACATGAATCTTAAGCTGCAGCTTAAAGTGATTATCTTCCTGCAGTTCTGCCTGTGGGGGAGCTGGCTGACCACGCTTGGCTCTTATATGTTCGTCACCCTGAAATTCCAGGGTGCGGAAATTGGCGCGGTCTATAGCTCCCTGGGTATTGCTTCCGTCTTTATGCCTGCTCTGCTTGGCATCGTGGCGGACAAGTGGCTTAGCGCAAAATGGGTTTACGCCATTTGTCACCTGGTGGGCGCAATCACCCTGTGCGTTGCGGCGACCGTGACCACGCCAGGGGCGATGTTCGCCATTATCCTGCTCAACTCACTGGCGTACATGCCCACCCTGGGTCTGGTTAACACCATCTCTTATGCCCGTCTGCAAAACGCCGGCTACGATATCGTTAAGGACTTCCCGCCGATCCGCATCTGGGGCACCATTGGCTTTATCCTGGCCATGTGGGCGGTGAGCTTCTCTGGCTTTGAACTGAGCCACATGCAGCTTTATATCGGTGCTGCACTTTCTCTGGCCCTGAGCCTGTTCTCTCTGACGCTGCCGCACATACCGGTAAGCAACAACCAGAAGAACCAGACCTGGGTGGAAATGCTGGGCCTGAACGCCTTTGCGCTGTTCAAAAACAAACGCATGGCCATCTTCTTCATCTTCTCCATGCTGCTCGGCGCAGAACTGCAGATTACCAATATGTTTGGTAACACCTTCCTGCATAGTTTTGACTCTAACCCGTTGTTTGCGAATAGCTTCATCGTGACGCACGCCTCGGTGCTGATGTCCATTTCGCAGATTTCTGAAACCGTCTTCATCCTGGCGATTCCGTTCTTCCTTGGCCGTTACGGTATCAAAAACGTGATGCTGATGAGTATTGTTGCCTGGATGCTGCGCTTCGGCCTGTTTGCCTACGGTGACCCAACGCCGTTCGGCACCGTGCTGCTGGTGCTCTCGATGATCGTTTACGGTTGTGCGTTCGACTTCTTCAACATCTCCGGTTCCGTCTTCGTGGAGAAAGAAGTCAACCCGGCAATCCGCGCCAGTGCGCAGGGTATGCTGCTGATGATGACCAACGGCTTCGGCTGTATCCTCGGCGGTATGGCGAGCGGTAAAGTGGTTGAGATGTACACCGTTGCCGGCGCGACTGACTGGAAATCCGTGTGGCTGATTTTCGCAGGCTACTCCGTGGTTCTGCTCTTCGCCTTCATGGCCCTGTTCAAATACAAACATGTGCCTCAGGCTGCCGGTTCACAGCAGACGGTAACGCATTAATCCCCACCGCCCTCTTCGCCATGAAGAGGGCGTTTTCTGCTTCAATCCCGCTAATTACGTAGCAAAACCCGGCATATTTGCCCTCTTGCCGTTACCCGCCAGTGCTACATTCGTACCCTACGAATATTCACATCCTCTGAATCCATAGATAAGGTAAAACGATGCTAGAAATCGCCGACTTACGGGTTTTCTTCGAAGCGCCTGAGATTAAAAACATCATTGATACCACCTGGGACAAGGTCGGCGAAGCGCTTAAACAGGCACAGGCTGAACTTCCTCACGAGTTGGCCATGCCGCGTCGTGAACTCTCATTCCACGATCAGGTTAAAAGCCTGGGCTATTTATGTTGGTTGCTTGGGCACAACAACGTGGCGGGCGATATTATTGAAATCGGCGTCTGGAAGGGCAAATCTACCGCGTTTATGAACGAAATTTGCCAGCATAAGCGCCGGATTATTAGCGTTGACCCGATGGAGTTACCGAATCAAGAAAACGAACTGCGTTTTTACCATGAGCGTCTGTTCCCGCAGGTGAACCTGGTGCGTGGCTACTCAGAGTTGAGTATTGAACGCGTGCTGGCCTTCAAACCGCAAACCGTACTGCTGCATATTGATGGCGGTCACGAAGGTCGCCATGTTCTGGTCGACTTCCTGCTCTATTCTCCGACCGTGGTCTCAGGTGGCTTTATCGTCTTTGACGATTACCGTGACTGGCAATATTCACCCGAAGTCGGCCCGGCGGTTGATCTGCTGCGTGCGGGGGGGTATTTCAAGGATTTCGATGTTATCGGCAGCCTACCAGGTTTCGAAACCAGTTATCTGCTGCAAAAACGATAATCTCCCGACATCGGGGCCATCAGGGCCCCTACCCTATGCTAACGCCCTGGCCCAGGGTTGCTAATACATAAGACACCGCCAGCAAATCCGCGCTGCCCCCCGGACTCAAATTTCGGCTCATGAGTGCGTTGTCCATCTCGTGTAATCGCTCTATATCCCAGCCATTTTTGAGCAGTGAGGTCGCGTAGCGCTGCACAAAGTACAGTCCGTCAATGCCGCCGCGTGAGACCAGGTTACTGTCGAGATTCGCCGCCATTAAGCGCAACAGGGCGTGGTGATAACGCCGCTCACCGGACTCGTTAAACCAGAAGGGTAGGACGTGTTGCCGCACGGTCGGGAACCCTTGTTCAACCTCACCGCGCGCCCCCGTCAGGCCATACTGTTGATACTGAATTTCACCCGCCGTCACCGCATGAGAGCGTGAAGCCAGTTCTCGCGCCACCAGGCCTTTACAGATTTCACTGACCTGCTGGCAGACGGATTCGGCGCACACCAGACGGTTTTGCCCCCGCAGTCGCCCCGCAGCAAAACAGATAAGCCCGAGAGAAAATATGCCGCCTTTATGCGTGTTCACGCCCCCCGTAGCCTCAAACATCGCCTGTTCACAGGCCATGCCTGCGGGGCGTAGCAAGCGCAGTTGCTCACTGGCAGGTTTGAGGGCATGTTCAAAACCGGCTTTTTCAAAAACGCGAAACCAGGGCGCGATGGCCGCGATACTGCGTAAAAACATCGCATGATCCATATCGCAGTGCGAACCGTTGTTCGCCAGATCCACCAGCCCCGGCTTGGGAGTGAGATTGAGTTCAAGACGTAACGCCATCGCCGCCACTCCCGCGACGTCAAAGCGGGCGAGCTTAGTCGCGAGCGAACCAGACATCTATCATCTTCTCCACACGATCGACCACCTCGTTGAGAGGGTGACGACGCGAGCGGGCGCAGCCGTGACCCGGTTCATCACACACCAGGCAACGACGCGTGGTGAGATCCAGCGACTGGCGGCCAACCTGCCCCTGTTTCGGGCACAGGACGTCAAAGTCCCACAATCTGCCAAGCGGGTGAGACTGCTCCATCGCCACGCACTGGGCTTTGATTTCTACCGCCGTGTGGTCAACACACCACAGCGCTTCGGGCCCGGTCGGTAGCCATAACACCTGGCGGTCCAACACCGCCCAGTGGTTTTGCCACAACAGCTGATCGCAGGCCTGCAGGGCAACCCCCATGGTATTGCGATAACGAATGCTGTCTTTGTGCGCGCCCGGCGTCACCAGCGTGAGCGAGATAACCGGGTGTTGATAATGAGTGAGCCAGTCAGCCTGGCGCGCTGCACGGGCCTCTTTCGAGGCCAGCAGAGCATCAAGGCTGACGCCCGCTCTTTCGGGCGTCAGTACGGTCATGCATTGTTCTCCTTCACCTGATGGACAACGTCAATCACGCTGCCATCACGGTAGCGAATCACCCCCACAATGCGGTCGGTGAATTCAATCGGTTTCGGTGTACCGGTCAGGGAAATCGCACGCTCATAGAGCGCTTCGATGTCCACCACCTTCAGCCCGGCGGCCACCAGCCGTTCGCGGATTTCCGGGCGCGCCGGGTTCACCGCAATGCCGTGGTCAGTGACCAGCACATCAATGCTCTCACCCGGCGTCAGCAACGTGGTCACACGCTTCACCACCGTCGGTATGCGGGTACGCAGCAAAGGTGCCACCACGATGGTTAAATTGGCAGACGCCGCCACGTCGCAGTGGCCGCCAGAGGCACCGCGCATCACGCCATCGGAGCCGGTAATCACGTTGACGTTAAAATCGACGTCAATTTCCAGCGCACTGAGGATCACCACATCCAGTTGGTCGCAGCAGGCGGCCTTGCTGCCGGGATTGGCATAGACGTTAGTGGAGATTTCTACATGATTGGGGTTACGTGCTAAAGAGGCCGCTGCTTCGCTGTCAAAACACTGGGTATCCAGCAGCTTCGCCACCAGCCCCTTTTCATGCAAGGAGACCAGGCCGCCGGTAATACCGCCCAGCGCGAAGCTCGCCTTCACCCCACTGCGCTCCATCTTCTCTTCCATAAAGCGCGTACAGGCGGTGGCCGCCGCACCGGAGCCGGTCTGCATCGAGAAGCCGTCTTTGAAATAGCCGGAATGTTCGATTACGTCTGCCGCATAGCGGGCAATCATCAGCTCACGCGGGTTGCTGGTCACACGGGCCGCACCGACGCTGATTTTCGCCGGGTCACCCACGCTCTCCACCTGCACGATGTAGTCCACCTGATCCTGCACCAGGCTTGCCGGCATGTTCGGGAACGGCACCAGTTCTTCGGTCAGCAGCACCACTTTGTTGGCGAACTGGGCATCGACCATCGCATAGCCCAGCGAACCGCAGGAGGATTTACCGTGCGTGCCGTTGGCATTACCAAACTCATCGCTGCAGGGTACGCCGAGAAACGCCACATCAATGTTCAGCTCACCGTCCTGCAACAGCTTGACGCGACCGCCGTGGGAGTGAATTTGCACCGGCTCTTGCATCAGGCCGTGAGAGATAGCGTCGGCCAGCTTGCCGCGCATCCCGGAGGTGTAGATGCGGGCGATCACGCCATTCTGGATATGCTCGATCAGGCTGTCGTTACAGGTCATTAGCGAACTGGACGCCAGCGTCAGGTTTTTGAAACCCAGCCGCGCAAGGGCCGCCACGACGTTATTAATCACCCGGTCGCCTTCACGAAACGCGTGATGGAACGAAATGGTCATCCCGTCTTTCAGGCCGCTGCGGGCAATGGCATCGTCGAGGGTGGCACACAGTTTACGGTTATGTTTACTCGCAACATCTGCAAGCCAGGGCGTTGCGCTGTGGGCCGTATCAAAGGGTTTTAAGTCACGCAGGTGTGGAAAGTTAATGTGAAGAAGCTCTGTCTGATTCATGATTCTGTCCTTACCGACGCACGCCGGACGCGGCGGCACGTTCGAGTACAACCTGCGCGTGGTTAATGATGGGGCCGTCGATCATTTTGCCGTTCAGCGAGACCACGCCAAGCCCGTTACGTTCGCCCTCTTCGGCCGCTTCAATAACGCGCTTCGCGTGATCGACTTCCTGCTGAGTGGGCGCATAGGCGTTGTGCAACAGATCGATCTGCCGCGGGTTGATCAGTGACTTACCGTTGAAGCCCATTTTGCGGATCAGTTCGACTTCGCGCAGGAAACCCGCTTCGTCGTTCAAATCTGACCACACCACGTCAAAGGCATCGATACCGGCGGCACGGGCTGCATGCAGTACGGCACAACGGGCATAGAAGAGTTCGGTACCGTCGCCACGTTCGGTTTGCATGTCCATGACGTAATCGAACGCCGCCAGCGCAATGCCGATCAGACGCTGAGAGCTGCGGGCGATCGCCACCGCATTGATCACGCCGATTGCCGACTCGATAGCCGCCATTACACGCGTGGAGCCGATTTCACGCCCACATTCCTGTTCAATACGTTCGAGATGCCGTTCCAGCTCGTAAATATCCTCCGGCGTGTCGGTCTTCGGCAGACGCACCACGTCCACGCCAGCGCGAACCACGGCTTCCAGATCTTTCAGGCCAAACGGCGTATTGAGCGGGTTAATACGCACCACGGTTTCGATGTCTTTGTACATTGGGTGCTGCAGGGCGTGGAACACCAGCACGCGGGCGGTGTCTTTTTCACGCAGGGCCACCGCATCTTCCAGATCGAACATGATGGAGTCCGGGCGGTAGATAAAGGCGGTGGAGAGCATGGCGGCATTGGCGCCGGGGAGAAACAGCATGCTACGACGGAGTTTTTTCATAGCAGTTTCTCCCAATTGATATTGTCACTGTCGCTGGCGCGCAGAATAGCGCCTTGCAGACGGGCACGGATAACACAGTCCAGCGCACCTTTGTCTTCAATAATGATGACGCCCTGGTGGACATCCATATTGCGTAGCGTGGTCACCACGACCTCACGAATCTGGTCGCCGAACTGCTTAATCACTTCACTGTGGATGACGATGTCCAGCTCACCTTCGGCAGGGGCTATTTTCACCATCAGGTCGCTGGATTCCAGGGTCCCGGCCAGCGCCTCCCTAACAATTTTCATATTTTATGTCCTGAGTTTTTTAAGCGACTTCCGCGCTGTAATGCATTTCAAGGTGCGCGAAAGTGGTATCCGGTACGATTTCCCGAATACGGGAAAACTGCTGCGTTTTCAGTAAACGCCGAACTTCTGAGGCAGAGATGGCATTGCCCGTGGCTTTGATGCGCGGGATCTCAACCACCTCAACCGCTCCCGTCAGCAGACTTTGCATGGTCTGGTTGTACTGGCGGGTAATGTCGCAAAACGGCTCCGAACCGATAAAGCGGTGAGTAATACCCAGTGCAGGCGCAATATGGTTGCGGAAAATCAACACGTCGATCTCACTCCACGCCTGCTGAACTTTTCCGCTCTCTTTAAGGAAATAGGCCGGAAAGGTCGCCCGGGAGATGATGTACTCTGAACCGGCGTGAACGGTGACGTTGGACAGGTGCGCAACCCCCGCTCTCACCATCTGCATCCGCGCCTTGAACGGGAAAAAGGAGGCATCTTCCTGCACCACGAACAGATGTAAGTGGTCACAGGATTTTGCTGCCTGCTCCACCAGGTGACGGTGCCCGAGCGTAAAGGGGTTCGCGTTCATGACGATCGCCCCGATACGTTCTCCGGCAACGCGCAGGTGCCCAAGCGAGCGGCAATAGCGGCTGATGCCCGACGGCGTGTTTTCCATGAGCACGGCATTGTTGCCGCTCTGGGCGATGGGCCAGAATCCGCTATGCGCAAAGCGCTCCCGGTTACAAGGGCGCGTGCACAGGAACAGATGGAAATGGCCCCGTGCCAGCGCCAGGTGCTCCACCTCCGCCAGCAGACGTGCGCTGAGGTTTTCTCCCCGCAGGGATTCATCCACCGCAACACATTTGATGACGTTGGCGGTCAGACCCGCACACCCCACCAGCCGGGTACCGGACCAGGCTTCAACGAAGGTGGTGATATCACTGTCCAGCCCTAAGCCGCTGTCCGCGAGCAGAGAGCGAATCTGCATAAAACGCTGCGATCCGCTGGCTACGTCTGCGACGCGAAAATCGATGGGGAGTTGTGCTTGCATTTTCTCGCCTGTTTCCTTAGTGCGCGGCCGCCAGAGATTGCTGCGCTGGCGCATCCATGATCACATTGCTGAGATGACCGATGTTTTCGATCTCGACTTCAATGCGATCCCCGGCGTTCATGAACAGCGGCGGGGTGCGTTTTTTGCCAACGCCACCCGGCGAACCGGTGATGATCACGTCACCGGCGTTCAGGCGGGTAAAGGTACTGATGTACTCGATAAGCTCTGCCACCTTGTGGATCATGCTGGCGGTGTTGTCCTCTTGCACCATGCGGCCATTCAGCCAGGTGCGGATCGCCAGTTGATGCGGGTCAGGGATCTCATCCGCCGTGGTCATCCACGGTCCGAACGCACCGGTCTGACGCCAGTTTTTACCGGCGGTAAACCAGGTGTGCTGCCAGTCGCGAGCAGAACCGTCCATGTAGCAGCTGTAACCGGCAACGTGACCTAATGCCGCTTCGCGAGAGATGTTTTCACCGCTTTTACCGATGATCACCGCCAGCTCGCCCTCATAGTCAAACTCCCTGGAGTGGCGCGGCTTGAGGACGGGTGTCTGGTGGCCGGTTTGTGAATCAGCGAAGCGGATGAACAGCGTTGGCGCCGGGTTATGCTGGTCAAACTCTTTGCGTTTTTCGGCATAGTTCATGCCAACACAAAGAATTTTTCCGGGGTTATCGATGACCGGCAAAAATTCCAGCGCATCGAAGCCGAAATCCGGTTTCTCACCGAACCACTGCTGGGCTTCATTGACCGCGTCGGCGGCGAGCAGTGATTTCAGATCGCTGTAACGATCCCCCAGACGGCGGCCCAGATCGACCACACCATCCGCTTTCACGATCCCGTAACTGCGGATCCCCTGATGGACAAAGCTTGCGAGTTTCATATCAGTTCCTGTAACACATGAATCAAACGAGGAAGTTGCCGAGGACCAGAAGCGATATCGAGACGTTGATTGCACCGCCGATACGGGTAGCAATCTGCGCGAACGGCATCAGGCTCATACGGTTACCTGCAGTGAGGATGGCAACATCCCCGGTACCACCCTGCCCGCTCTGACAGCAGGAGACGATGGCAACATCAATCGGATGCATACCGATTTTTTTACCGACGAAGAAGCCGGTGGCGACCAGCGCGGACACGGTGCTGACGATAACCAGCAGGTTGGTCAGCGTGAACGCGTGCACCAGCTCCTGCCATGGGGTAATAGCCACACCGACCGCGAAGAGGATGGGGTAGGTCACGGAGGTCTGGAAGAATTTGTAAACGACCTGCGAGCCTTCAAGGATTTTCGGCGAAACGCCGTGAACCAGCTTGACCAGCACCGCCATGAACAGCATGCCAACCGGTGCAGGCAGACCAATTAGTTTGTGGCCCAGCATGCCCAGCATATAGAGCAGTACCGCCAGCAGTGCGCCGGACGCGATGGTGGTGACGTCCGCTTTGCCGCTGAACGCTGGCGCAGGCGTTGACTTCTCAGCGCTGTTCGGTTGATCGGGCATCAACTGGCCTTCACCGGTCAGGTGCGGGAAGCGTTTACCCAGTTGGTTCAGGCAACCGGAGATAATGATGGCGGTCAGCCCACCCAGCATCACCATCGGCAGCACGCGACCCAACGCAACACCCTGATCCATATGCAGAATAGTGGCGTAACCAATAGAAAGAGGAATCGCCCCTTCGCCTACGCCGCCTGCCATAATCGGCAGAATAATAAAGAAGAAGATCTGGAACGGTTCAAGGCCGAGCAGCATGCCAACGCTCATGCCCACGATCATGCCGACGATCTCGCCGCACAGCATCGGGAAGAAAATACGCAGGAAGCCCTGAATCAGCGTGGTGCGATTCATGCTCATGATACTGCCCACAATAATGCAGCAGATATAGAGGTACAGAATGTTGGTCGATTTATAGAACTTGGTGGTGGATTCCACCACCACGTCCGGCAGCAGGCCATAATAGACCATCGCAGACGGGATGAAGGTGGCGCAGATGGCTGCCGCACCCAGTTTGCCGACAATCGGCAGACGTTTACCGAATTCACCACAGGCGAAGCCGAAGAACGCCAGGGTGGCGACCATCACCACGATGTCACTGGGTAATTTTCCGCCCAGGCAATCCACCGCAATTAATGCGCCAGCGAGAACAAATAACGGCAATGGAATAATCCCGACCTTCCAGGTATCCATGATGTGCCACCATCTGTCTTTCAGGGATGTTTTTTGAATCGATAGCGATTCAGAGGTAATTGAAAAAGAATCGTCAGTTGTGCTCATTATTAAGCCCCTTGGTTATTTTGCAGCATCAGAGTAAAGGGCTGACCGTCAACAATATGTGAGGTGCTGCATAATAAAACCGGAGTTTTAATGGCATCTATGGTTTTTAAGGTTTCTTTTATTTAGTGTGATTAACACCGTAATTATTTTCGTGGTTTTTATGGTTTCTTTATATTAAAAAACAAATTAATAACATTTCCAGAAAATCTCTGTTTCTTTATCAGTGACCGTCGCCATCAGCTGTGCAAAGGATCACAAGTTTCCAGTAAACTCGCCCCCGGCAAAGAGAAAGATGTTACATTGCTGTTTTTGATGCTCTTGCGTGAAATCATGAAACTGTCGTTCCAGATTAAACTCTTTATATCGCTGGTGCTTTTTTTCTCTGGTTTGTTCATCTTACTGGGTAGCTATTATTATATTGACGTCGGTCGTCAGCTTTATCAGGAAATGAGCGTACGAGCAAAAATACAAGCTGAAGAAATAGCGATTATTCCGAGTTTACGCAAGTCGGTTGCTGAAAAAGATATTGCCGCCATTTCAAGTTTTATGCAGAAAGTCGTTGCACGTAGTGACGCCAGCTTTATCGTGATTGGCGATAATAAAGGCATTCATCTTTACCATTCTGTTTATGAAGACCGGGTCGGCACCTTATTGGTCGGGGGGGATAATCAGGATGTGTTGCAGGGAAAAAGCCTGACCACCATTCGCCAGGGCGGGCTGGGTATTTCTCTACGCAGTAAAGCACCGATCTTTAACGATACAGGTCAGGTTATCGGGATAGTTTCAGTGGGCTATCTCACCAGCTATCTCGATACCATAACGCTTGGCAAAGCGATCAACATCTTTATTGCTGCCGTGCTGCTGCTGGCGGCGCTGTTTGTTTTCTCGTGGTTCTTTACCCGCAGCATCAAAAAACAGATTTTCTCGCTGGAACCGCGCGAAATCGGCCTGCTGGTGCGTCAGCAAAAAGCAATGATGGAGTCGATTTATGAAGGGGTGATCGCCATCGACAGCAACCTGCGCATCGAAGTGATCAACCAGGCCGCCAGGAAACTGCTGAGTCTGAGCCAGCCGACGCGGGCGCTGCGCGGGCAGTTGATCACCGAGCTGATCCCCGGCGTGCCCTTCTTTTCCCGCGATCGAATGCTGGAAAAAGATACCCATGATGAGATTTGTCGCTTCAACCACGTGACGGTGATCGCCAGCCGCGTGCGCATTATGCTGGAAGACAAGTTACAGGGCTGGGTGATCACTTTTCGCGATCGCAATGAGATCGATAGCCTTAGCGCCCAGTTGAGTCAGGTGAAACGTTATGTCGATAACCTGCGCATCATGCGCCATGAGCAATTGAACAGAATGACGACCCTCTCCGGCCTGTTACACATGGAGCGCTATGATGACGCGATACGTTACATCCAGGCGCAGTCGGAACATGCCCAGGAGCTGCTCGACTTTATCTCGTCCCGCTTCCACTCGCCTACGCTCTGTGGCCTGCTGCTGGGCAAAGCGGCGCGCGCCCGGGAAAAAGGAGTCGAACTGACGTTTGATCCCAGTTGCCAGATGGCAAGACCGGCCCATTCGCTGGCCGAAGCCGAGCTTATCTCGATCATTGGCAATTTGCTGGATAACGCCATCGAAGCGACGCAACGCGCGGCGCTGCCGCACGATCCGGTTGAGGTGTTGATCCTGCAAAATGAACGGGAGCTGATCATTGAAGTGGCCGATCGCGGTGTAGGGATCGCCCCGGAGATTCGCCATCGAATTTTTGAACGCGGGATGACCACCAAGCGCAGTGGCGATCATGGCATTGGCCTGTATCTGATCGCGAGCTATGTCACCCAGGTCGGCGGTACGATCGAAGTTTCTGATAACGCGCCGCGTGGAACGATTTTCTCTTTGTTTATTCCTGAAACGGGTCATGTACAACGACAATGCCCCGATATGACGCTGGAAGAGCAGAATAATGCGACATGAACAGATAGATGTGCTGATAGTAGAAGATGAAAACGAACTGGCGCAGCTTCATGCTGAACTTATCGGTAAACATCCGCGTTTGCGGCTGGTAGGCATTGCGACTTCTCTGGCAGAGGCGAAGGCGCAGCTTACCAGCAAGCAGCCGCAGTTGGTGTTGCTCGATAACTATCTGCCGGACGGCAAAGGGATCACGCTTATCAGTGACCCGATGGTTATTCGCGCCAACTGTTCGGTGATTTTTATTACCGCCGCCAGCGATATGGACACCTGTAGCCAGGCCATTCGCAATGGGGCTTTTGACTATATTCTCAAACCCGTGTCGTGGAAGCGGCTCAGCCAGTCGCTGGAGCGCTTTGTGCAGTTCACCGAGCAGCAGCGGGTGTGGAAGATTGTCGATCAGCAGAACGTGGATTCGCTCTATCAGTTGCAGGCGAAGAATTACAAGCTGGATAACGGCAGCAAGGGGATTGAGGAGAATACGCTTTCGCGCGTGCAGACCCTGTTTGCCGATGCCGGTGAGCGCTGTTTCTCGGTCGATGAAGTGGTGGTGGAGACGGGTCTGAGCAAAACCACTGCCCGCCGTTACCTGGAGCACGGCGTAGAGTCGGGGTATTTAGCGGTAGAGATGCAGTACGGCAAAATTGGGCATCCAAGAAGGATGTACCGCCGGACTGGAGAGAGTGCGTAGGGATTGTGCGCGGGTTTCCCCCTCACCCTGGCCCTCTCCCCAAAGGGGCGAGGGGACTGTTCTGTGCGATCTAGTAGACCTCACACTCCGCCTTTCTCCCTCTCCCCGTGGGAGAGGGAACCGTTCGAGCCTGCTTTTCTCCCTCTCCCCGTGGGAGAGGGAACCGATCGAGCCTGCTTTTCTCCCTCTCCCCGTGGGAGAGGGCCGGGGTGAGGGCATCAGGCCGCAGAGGAAAGCATCAGACCGCAGCGGGCTGCTTCAGCACGTTCCCATATAACCGCTTAATCCCGTCGGCATCCGTCTCGGAGTACACCCCCTGCAACTCCGGTGAGAAGCCCGGCAGCAGGTTAACGCCCTCTTCCAGCGCAAGGAAGTAGCGCTGTACCGCGCCGCCCCACACTTCACCGGGCACCACGCACAACACGCCCGGCGGATACGGCAGTGCGCCTTCAGCGGCAATGCGCCCTTCCGCCTCGCTGATACGCACCAGATCCACGTTGCCGCGAATATACTCCTGATGCGCATCCTGCGGGTTAACGGCCACTGCCGGGAAGCTCGCCTTACGGAACATCTCTTTTTGCAGATCTTTCACATCAAAGCTGACGTAAAGATCGTGCATCTCCTGGCACAGCTGGCGGATCGTATAATCACGGTAGCGTACCGGGTACTTGTTGTAGATGGTCGGTAGTACCGCTGCCAGCGGCGTGTCATCTTCAATATGCCGCTCAAACTGCGCCAGCATCGCCACCAGATGGGCCATTTTCGCCGTGCTTTCTGCCGGGGTCAGCAGGAACAGGATCGAGTTGAGATCGCATTTTTCCGGCACAATGCCGTTCTCACGCAGGTAGTTCGCCAGAATCGTCGCCGGAATACCAAACTCCGTGTACTCACCTGTTTGCGCATCGATTCCCGGCGTGGTCAGCAGCAGCTTGCAGGGATCAACAAAATACTGATCCTGGGCGTAGCCATCAAAACCATGCCAACGGGCCCCCGGCTCAAAGCTGAAGAAACGACGCTCACTGGCGATCACCTCTGTCGGATGATCCTGCCACGGGCGGCCGGCGATGTCCGGCGGCACAAACGGCTGGATCATCTTGCAGTTGGCGATGATCGATTTACGCGCTTCGATGCCCACTTCCACACACTCAGCCCACAAACGGCGGCCGCTCTCGCCCTGATGGATTTTGGCGTTCACATCGAGTGCGGCAAACAGCGGGTAAAACGGGCTGGTCGAGGCGTGCAGCATAAAGGCATTGTTCAGGCGCTTATGTGGGCAAAAACGGGCCTGGCCGCGCAGATGGTTATCCTTTTTATGGATCTGCGAGGTTTGCGAGAATCCGGCCTGCTGTTTGTGCACGGACTGGGTAACGAAGATCCCCGGATCGTTTTCGTTCAGCTCCAGCAGCAGCGGCGAGGTGTCCGCCATCATCGGGATGAACTGCTCATAGCCCACCCAGGCGGAGTCAAACAGGATGTAGTCGCAGAGCGTGCCGATTTTGTCGATAACCTGACGGGCGTTGTAGATTGTGCCGTCGTAAGTACCGAGCTGGATCACCGCGAGGCGGAACGGACGCGGCTGATTAGCTTTTTCCGGTGCCACGTCGCGGATCAACTCACGCAGGTATTTCTCATCAAAGCAGTGATCGTCAATGCCGCCAATAAAACCGAACGGGTTGCGGGAGGCTTCGAGATAGACCGGCGTTGCCCCGGCCTGGATCAGGGCGCCGTGGTGGTTAGATTTGTGGTTATTGCGGTCAAACAGTACCAGATCGCCACGGGTGAGTAGCGCATTGGTCACCACTTTGTTGGCCGCTGAGGTACCGTTCAGTACAAAGTAGGTTTTGTCGGCATTGAAGACTTTCGCCGCGAACTTTTGCGCATGTTTCGCAGAGCCTTCATGAATGAGCAGGTCGCCCAGTTTGACGTCGGCGTTACACATATCGGCACGAAAAACGTTTTCACCGAAAAAGTCATAGAACTGCCTGCCTGCCGGATGTTTCTTGAAAAATTCACCGTGCTGATGACCCGGGCAGGCGAAGGTGTCATTTCTCATCTCTACGTACTGGCGCAGGGTATCGAAAAACGGTGGCAGCAGGTCGTCTTCGTAGTCGCACGCCGCCGCTTCCAGCTCCAGCCAGTCCTGATCTTTACCGTCGATAACGGCCGTGACGCCATCCGGCCGTTCCTCGGTTTCACCGTCGAACAAAAATACCGGCAGGTTAAAGCCCGTCCGTTTGAGCAAAGCCAGAATGCCGCTACGGCTCTCTGCCCGCGTAATGACGACTGCCGCCACATCCGTAAAGTCGGTGCTGTCGAGGGTCACCTTTTCACGGTGCGTAGACAGGGTGGAGATCAGCTCTCGGCTGACGGCAATTTTCATTGTTTTCATAAGCACACTTACCCGTTTCAGGGGAAAAAAGGCCCCGGATGATGCGTTTGCTTCACCCAACGAACGTGTCTGACTGGAACCCGCTCCGACCGCCAGACATCAGTAAAAGCAGATAGGCTCTGATTTTAATGTTGTCCTGAAGTGAGCGTCCGCTAGCCTCACCGCATGGTGAGAGAAGTATGGGATAAAATTGCACGGGTGAACATGCATGCAGGGGTGCAATGCATCTGTTGGAGTGATGAAAGCAGCGTCATTCCAGGCAGTCCCGTAGAGTGGAGAGGAAAATTCGCGCAATCATGTCATCATTTATTAGCAGGTGCAACCAACGAGACAACGGCAAATTGCAGCCTCATGCAGACGCATTTTTAATGATTCACATAAGTTATTATATTCAAAAGATTAATACACATCACCACCGCATTATTCGGGCATAATAATGTGCATTACAGCGCCATAATATGCAGTTGCTCACGCCAGGTATCAGGAGAAAAAACGTGTTTACTGGACCCTTTATCAATGCTGCCGCCGTTCTTTTAGGCGGCGTTCTGGGCGCGGTGCTTAGCCAGCGCTTGCCGGAGCGTATTCGCGCCAATATGCCGTCGATTTTTGGCCTCGCGTCGCTGGGCATAGGCATTCTGCTGGTGATTAAATGCGTGAATCTGCCCGTGATGGTGCTCGCCACTCTCGTCGGCACGCTGATTGGTGAACTCTGCTATGTGGAGCGCGGCATCAGCGGTGGCGTAAATGGCCTGCGCAACGTGCTGCAAAAGCGCCGTGGCGGGGAACACGCCCTCAGTGGGCATGAGGCGTTTATTCAAAGTCTGGTGGCGATCATTATTCTGTTTTGTGCGAGCGGCACCGGTATTTTCGGCGCAATGCGTGAAGGCATGACCGGGGATAACAGCATCCTTATTGCAAAAGCCTTTCTCGATTTCTTTACTGCATTGATTTTTGCCACCTCGCTGGGCATTGCTGTCGCCGCAATCAGCGTGCCAATGCTGGCGATTCAGCTCACCCTCGCTTACAGTGCCACGCTGATTATGCCGTTAACCACACCGGCGATGATGGGCGATTTTACCGCCGTGGGCGGTGTGCTCCTGTTAGCTACGGGCTTAAGAATTTGTGGCATCAAGATGTTTGCCGTAGCGAACATGCTGCCTGCCCTCGTGCTGGCTATGCCGCTTTCTGCCCTGTGGACCGCCTTTTTTGCCTGAAGATACGTGCATCTCCTCTTTTCTGGTGATAGATTGTGCAGTCTGCAACGATTTGAAGAAATTTCGTTGACGAGGCGAGGCGAATCGGTTTTAATGCGCCCCGTTGCCCGGATAGCTCAGTCGGTAGAGCAGGGGATTGAAAATCCCCGTGTCCTTGGTTCGATTCCGAGTCCGGGCACCACTATTTAGAAGAACCCGCCTATGGCGGGTTTTTTGCTTTTGGAGATACGGACTCTTCATCGAACTTCGTTCGATTATTCGCCGCAAGCGGCTCACCCCTCCGGGGCCAGCGCGGCAAGCGCGCTGTTCAACGCCTTCGGCGTTAGTCCGAGTCCGGGCACCACTATTTAGAAGAACCCGCCTATGGCGGGTTTTTTGCTTTTGGCGATACGGACTCTCCATCGAACTCTGTTCGATTATTCGCCGCAAGCGGCTCACCCCTTCGGGGCCAGCGCGGCAAGCGCGCTGTTCAACGCCTTCGGCGTTAGTCCGAGTCCGGGCACCACTATTTAGAAGAACCCGCCTATGGCGGGTTTTTTGCTTTTCTGCGGCCGGACTTTCCATCGAACTCCATTCGATTATTCGCCGCAAGCGGCTCACCCCTTCGGTTATCCGGGCTGCAGTCGCCAGATGTTTACCTACATTTTTATTCCAGTGCAATCATGGTAAGCAAAGGGGTACTTACTGTAAGTGGATGATCTGGTAGGATAAATGATAGTTTTGCATTATTTATCGCTGGGTTGAATCGCGGTTAATATCGCCTGTGCCAGTTCAGCTCCAGTTGCATCTTTTCCTGTTAATACAACAGAACTTTTATTTTTAATGGCAATTTTGGCCAGCGCTATTAAATCCGCAATTTTGACGGTGTCAGGCAAGATGGCCTCCTCCTCAGGTATAATCGGATTTCCTTTATGAATAGATATTTCCGCATTGCTTGTGTCATAAACATGCTCACCCCAGTGCTCAGGCTCCGCTCTTAATGCCATAATACTTTCATAAACTAAGCGATGACAGGAGTCAGATGTTGAAATTCTCCATAATGAAAGATTCCCGACATCGAGATTACTCCGTGAAGAAAACCCCACGACTCTATAATCTCGATAGAACGCGCCCGTTTCACCATTATCTTTCTCCGTGGTCTTTCTATTTAACTCAAGTCGTATACGACAAAATACTCTTGAGACTGGGTTAAACATATAAAATGAAGAAAAAGCGCCCCCTTTTGGGGCCGTGAACCAATATTTAAACATATGTACTCCAGTTACGATTAAACAGGTGCAGAATTTAAGCTCTGCACCTTTTCATTAGAAGTAAAGAAGAGAATTACCGGAGAGATTCCAAATGTTCTTTTAAAGAATCATCGTCAAAAAATGATTCCACTTTCCATGTATTATCAGGCTCAAGTGATACATGAAACTTGGTTCGGCCCTCGGTTGCATCACACTCTGCGGCAGACCTGGAAGACGAGATGAAGTTCATGATCGTTCCCGCTTGATACGCGCCAGTGGCCACATAAAACTTAATAACAGGCTGACAGTCTAGCCTGGTATTCGATTCCATTTCTACAAAACTGGATAAAACAATACTTTTATCGCTTTTCTCAATTGCGGCTCCTGCAAGATATCTTTTTCTTTCAGGATCAAACACCGGGGAGCAAATACGAAACCCTCCTGGAGCAACATTCAAATCAATCTTAGCGGCTTCAATACCTAACGGATTAGTTTTGACGTTAACGCAGTTTGGTTTAATCTCCCCAGCACCCGCAGCAGGGGTAAGTTCAACAAGTCGACTTGCTGTCATGAAACCATAAGGTTTACCTGGGACAATTTCTTCCTTCACCTCCACAACACCCGCATAATATACTTCCCTCACCCCAAACTCGTATTTACTGCCAGATTCTGAAAAAGGAGGGAGGGGTGTACTCAAAATACTATTTGAATAAACACCCTCCGCTCCGTTATATTTTGCAGGCTGCTGGAAGAAAAAAATCTCTTTTTGTTTCGAGGATTTATTAGTCACTACAATTTTAATTTCAGTAGGCATAAGTCACCTTTCCATATGAAAAATATCGATGAACAATATTCCACTTACATCAATGGTCTTTTCTACCAGGCAAATGAAATATTGAGTAGACAAGTTAAAAATCTATTTTTAAATAAGTAACCCGTCTGATTGATAATATGGACGTGAAACTGCCTGAATATTGTGAATAGGGTCACACAAACCAATCATTGATCGATTTTAACGATCGATAATTAATTAACAATAGGTTTTGTGAATTAATTATCAGCATACATATCTTTGGATATATAAAATATTCCAATGGCGGATCACGCGTTAATCGGGCACTTCAATATCAGCATCCTGGTCAGCGATCGGTGACAGAAAACCAGGGAGTACCCTGCTCGGCAAAAAACCACATTAAAATCATGTCATTACATTTACATTTTTTAACATTAACTGTTTACACGGTAACGATAATCCATATCATCTTGATAATTACTATCACCTGAGAAGGTGGTGTTCGTGTAATGCGGGGCATTCATGCCGCCGAAATCTCGATAAATCAGGACGATCACAATAATGAAATCCCGTTGCTCCTGGGCGCTAAGCCCTTGTTTACTGATGATGCTCGCCGCAAATGCCTCGGCTGAAGGACAGAAAGAAGAGACGCTGGTCGTGGCCGCCAGCCGTTCAAATCACAATATTACCGACATGGCACAAACCACCTGGGTCGTTGAACAGGCTGAAATTGAACAACAGGTTCAGGGTGGTAAAGAACTCAAAGAAGTGCTGGCGCAGTTGATTCCGGGTATGGATGTCAGCAGCCAGGGGCGTACCAACTACGGTATGAATATGCGTGGTCGTTCAATGATGGTGATGGTCGACGGCGTGCGTTTAAACTCTTCGCGCAGCGACAGCCGCCAGTTGGACTCTATCGATCCGTTTAATATCGCGCGTATCGAAGTCATTTCCGGTGCCACCTCTCTCTACGGCGGCGGCAGTACCGGTGGCTTAATCAATATCGTCACCAAAAAAGGCCAGCCGGAAACGGAAGTCGAGTTCCAGACCGGCATGAAAACCGGCTTTAACAGTCATAACGATAATGATGAGAACGTCGCGGCGGCGGTCAGCGGCGGCAACGACAATGCCTCGGGTCGACTATCCGTTGCGTATCAGCGCTTTGGCGGCTGGTATGACGGCAAAGGCAACGAAGTGAACATCGATAACACCCAGACCGGTCTGCAATACTCTGGCCGTCTGGACGTGATGGGCACCGGCACGCTGAACATCGACGACCATCAGCAACTGCAGCTCACCACCCAGTATTACAAAAGTGAATCCGACGGTAAGCACGGCCTGTTCCTTGGCGAGAACTTCTCCGCGGTGACCGGTGCAGGCAACGCATATAACAAGAACAATCTCGATTCCGACCGTATTCCGGGCACCGAGCGTCACCTGATCAACCTGCAATATTCCAACACCGATTTCTGGGGTCAGGACCTGCTCGCGCAGATTTACTACCGCGATGAAAGCCTCACATTTTACCCCTTCCCTACCCTCTCCGGCGGCAAGGTCACCAGCATTGGGGCGTCACAGCAAAAAACCGATTTCTACGGCGGCAAACTCACCATTAACAGCAAGCCGCTGGATGATTTGACACTGACGTGGGGGGTGGATGCCGAGCATGAAACCTTCGACGCCAACCAGCAATTTTTCGATCTCAACAAAGCCGCAGCCAGCGGGGGGATGAAGCTGGACAACGCCTGGAACGTCGAGCGTTATCCGGGCTATAGCATTACTAACCTTGCGCCGTTCCTGCAAAGCAGTTACGACATCTCCGCCATCACACTGAGCGGCGGCGTACGCTACCAGTACACGGAAAACCGGGTCGACGACTTTATTGGCTACGCGCAGCAACAGGGTATCGCCACGGGTAAAGCCACCTCCGCTGACGCCGTACCGGGCGGGAAAACGGATTACAACAACCTACTGTTTAACGCCGGTATTCTGGGGCACCTCACCGAGCGTCAGCAGCTGTGGTTTAACTTCTCACAAGGTTTTGAGATCCCGGATCTGGCCAAATATTACGGCTCCGGCACCTATCAGTTGAGCAATGGTCACTATCGCCTGGTGAACAGCGTGAACGTCAACGATTCAAAACTGGACGGCATCAAAGTCGACGCATATGAGCTGGGATGGCGCTTCACCGGGGATAACCTGCGCACGCAGATTGCCGGTTACTACTCGCTCTCCGACAAAACCATCAACATCAACAAAACCGACATGACCATCAACGTTGAAGATGATAAGCGTCGCATCTACGGTGTCGAAGGCCAGGTGGATTATTTCTTTACCGACAGCGAGTGGAGCACCGGTGCGAACTTTAACGCCATCAAATCGCAAACCCGCGTCGACGGGAAATGGGAAAAGCTGACGGTCGACAGCGCCAGCCCGTCCAAAATGAGCGCCTGGGTGACCTGGGCGCCGGGGGACTGGACTCTGCGCGTACAAAGCACGCAGACATTTGATCTCTCTGACGAAGCCGGTAAGCATATCGACGGTTACAACACCGTTGATCTGTTAGGCAGCTACCTGCTGCCGGTGGGCAAGCTGAGCTTCAGCGTGGAAAACCTGCTTGATGAAGATTACACCACCGCCTGGGGACAGCGCGCACCGGGCCTTTACAGCCCAACCTACGGTGCTGAGAACCTGTATACCTATAAAGGCCGCGGTCGTACCTTCGGCCTGAACTACTCGGTCGTCTTCTGATAGTCACAGCCGCCTGCAATGCAGGCGGCAGTTTTTGGCTTAGAGCAACGTCAATCCTTCAGTGACCCGGCACCCGCTTTTAGAAGAAAGAACTTCGGGCAACGAAGAGCCTCATGCAGCTGGCAAAACCCAGGAGAAAACGCGTTTTCGGGCCATTAAACAATTCCGGCCTCGCCTCCTCCCAGATACCTTGCATGCAAGAATGCAGAACTCACAGCATCAATATCTTTTCCCGCGATACCCTGCTCTTCAAAATGATTGCGCCACTCTCTGACTACGCGCCAGATAGAGTCAATTTGCGCGATAGCATCGGCCCGACTTAAACCAAAGCGCTCACACCAGGTAAGCGCATTAATCAACGTAGCCTCTTTACCAGCAGCCCCCACGCCAAGGTGTAGGCGACGATGGTGGGAATGCACCGGACGGGGCACCACATCGTATAATGGGCTGATATGCCACGCGAGATTGATGACAGTGTGAGGCTCTTGCATCCCTCTGACGGGCGTTTGCTCTGGCGACTCCATCAGGACAAAGCCATGATTGCGTAAATGGTCATCATCATTGTTGACCAGAATATTGAATACCATCCGGCGATAGAGCTCTTTTAAGTCTTCAACCAGGCAGCCCGCATCAAGATGGCGACGCATAGCGTCTGCGAGCTCAGCATAACTGCTTTCTATGGATGCCATTTCGTGGATATTCATCAGTGTCAGTGCAGACACGAAATGACGTCGCCCGGTCGTCTCTCCAGCCCCAACACGGTCAAAACGCTTAATCAACATCGCAAAGCGCCCCTCACCTATCTCTTCAAGGCGGGTCTCGGGAACATGGAGCCCTGCTGAATGTGCAAGTCTTAGCGTTGCATGTTCAACTGCCGGGTAACAAAAACCTCGATCTGTACGGGAAGAGAATTTCGCCAGCCAGTGACTACCATCTTCAACCACCACCGTGGCTTTTGGACGCATCCCCCCCATACTGGAACCCGCATCGAATATCCCGTGAAGATTTGTTGGCAAAGGTACGCCATTCTCAATTCTTTCTGCTGCATCCAACAGATATCCCAGTGACTTAATATCCGCTGAGTCCTTTAGCTCTCTGGCCGGTTCTCCGTCGGGCGTGATATCTAACGCGCCTGTCCGGTTGGGTCCTGCTTCAAGCAGGTACACTGACTCTGGTAGCGCATTTGCCGGTACTCTCCTCCTGGCTTCAATGACGCGACGGCCCCATGCATCGGGTGCAGCATCACGGATACCACCAAATAGCGCTGATTCTTGCGCAAATAATTCCTGTCTGGCGACTTGTTGTCCATGCAACATACCTAACCCGACAGGATCGATTTCAATCGCCCCATTTCTTTTCAGATATTTCAGACCATAGACAAAACGCGATGCCAGGAGCGCAACACCTTCTTCTTGCAAATGCAATTTACCAGCTGGCACCGACCGGGTTGCCCCCGGCAGAAACGCATGGAGCATTAACGTCTGTTCAGAAGTCATATTCTTCCAGCTCCTTGTTGCTGAGCGGCCTTGCCCGGCGAGGGCGAGCAGCAGCATCCATGGCATCTACCACGTTATCTTGTTTCGTCAACACATCTGCCAGCGTTGCACCAGGACGGATAACATCGAGATAGCGAAGGATCTGACCGATTGCGACACCGGCATCACCATTTTCGATGCGACTGACGGTGTTACGACTCAAATTTGCCCGGACAGCCACTTCTGACTGGCGCATTTTTCGGGCGATGCGGCTCTCAGCCAGCTTGCGACCCAGCGCGCTGAGTTGAAGGCTTTGTTCCGAAGAGAGTAAATCATGTTGAGAACGCTTCATTATGCACCTTAAAACCATCACTAAATTCTTTATGTTCTATTTTAGGTGCATATTTCAAAATTTCAAACTCAGAAGCGAGTGATACGCTCAAATGGATGCACCTTAAAAGATACGTTATCATTATTGCGTTGTTTTTAAGGTGCAAAATAGTCCGTATTGATGTGCTACATAATTGCCCGCTTTTTGCTTAGAGTAACGTCACCCCCTCTGCCGTGCGCAGCCAGCGCGGGGCTTTCATTCCCGCCGTAAAGAATGTCACCAGGTCATACAGCAAGCCTCTTATCTCTTTCGTCAAATCTGCTGAGATCTGCTTCCCCTCAAGCACGTTGGTCAGCGCCAGACAGTAGCGGCAAAGCTCGGTACATTCTGGTTCGAAACGCGGGGCGTTTTCAGGAAGAACATCGACCGTCAGGCTGGCAATAAGGTGCGCAAGGATGGGCTCAAGCAAGGTGGGTTCCAGCAGGCTCAGGCAGGAACGCAGTTGGCCATACAGCGCTTTTTCAAGCCATGGATCGTCGCTTTCAATCAGGATTTCGGCGAGGTTTTCGCAGTAGTCAGCCAGAACGGTGAAATCTGTCTGGACGTTAAATGCGGTGGTGAGTAACGGGTGAGTCTGGGTAGGGAACGTAGCCATAGTGGCAGCCTCCTGTAACGGGTAATAGACGCTGGCGCGTCATGTGTCGCCTGTAACAGTGTTCAGGAGGCTAATCCCGGCACCTGATTTTGCAGGTGCGGGGGGAAGATACTGCTATCGGTAACAGGTCGCAAGCGCTTTTACTGTGGTGAAAGACACGGCGTATGACTCTGGAATCTGCTTCGCAAAACTGTATGTAATATGCAGGCTAATTACCGCAGGTTTATGTTTTTGCTGATGTGTTCATCCAAAGGAAGGTGAATGTTCGGGTTATTTTTTGATACAGACATAATCAATCGCTTTCTCAGGTATGGACAATTCATTATGCACACCGCAAAAAGCCGATGTCATTACTGAACATTCGACTAACCCGCCTTCCGGCGGGCCATCACTCTCCTCACCCAAACACCTTCTCCCCCAGCGTCAGTGCTTTATCCAGATACGCCTGGGGGCTGCCCAGCTCCGGCAGTAACATCAGTTCAGAAGCTTTGACCTGCGCACCGCAGTAATCAAAAATGCCGTGGGCGATTTGTGCGTTAAAAGCGGCGGTAAAGCCGTGTCGGTCGTAAGCGCCCTGGCTCGCCGCGCCAAGGCCAATAATGTGCACCGGTAGATGGCCCAGTTTTTTTACCACTTCTCCTTCGGCGGTCTCTTCGTACGCCCAGCCGTTGGTAAACACGCGGTCAATCCAGCCTTTCAGCAGGGCGGGCATCGACCACCAGTAGACGGGGAACACCAGCACCAGCGCATCGGCCTTATCAATTCGCGCCTGCTCTGCGACAATGGCCGCAGATACCGGCTCGGTAAGTTTGAACGCGGCAAAATCCTGTGCGGTGAAGGTCGGGTTAAAACCTTCGGCGGTGAGGTCAACAATATCGGCGGTGTGCTGCGTGTTAGCGGTAATGCCTTTCGCTACGGCGGCAGCGACGCTATGGGTCAGAGAGTGGGTATCCGGGTGAGAAACGACGATTAAAGCATGCATTTGGCGACTCCTGGTTGCGGGATGGCGTAAGCAAACGTACTCTATATACCAAAGGTAAGTTACCATTAGTAAGTTACCTTTGGTATATAAGCGTGTCAATGGAGAATCTGTTTGATGACAAATCAGCCCGCTCGCCAGCGGTTATCTCGCCAGGAACGCTATGTTCAACTGGTCGATGTGGCCTGGCAGATTGTTCGTGAAGAGGGGACAGAAGCGCTGACGCTGGGTCGTCTGGCGGAGCGTGCCGGGATAACAAAACCGGTGGTTTACGATCATTTCACCAGCCGTTCGGGGCTGTTCGCCGCACTTTATCGGGAATACGACCTGCGCTCGACGGCGCGTATGGATGCACAGATAAGCCAAACGGAACCGGTGCTGGAGAAGCTCGCGGCGGTGATTGCCGACGCTTACATCGAGTGCGTGCTGTTATCCGGGCGCGAAATGCCCACCGTGATTGCCGCGCTCAGCGGCACCCCGGAGCTTGAGCAACTTCGCGAAGAATATGCCACCACGTTCATTGAAAAATGCCGGGCGTTGTTCAGCCCTCTCAGCAAGAGTAAAACGCTACAGACACCTGCGCTATGGGCGATGCTTGGCGCGGCTGAAGGATTATCCTGGGCAGTGGTCATAGGCAAAATCAGTGCGCAAGAGGCGAAAGATCAGTTGGTGCAGGGGATCATTTGTATGGTCGATAAAGTGAGTGATTAAACATAATCAGGCACTCATCCTGAATCAATCCCCTCACAATCAGTAGGGAGGGGATCACATGATCAATTGTAACTGGCGACCACTTCTATGGAGGCGTCTGCGCGGCCTGCCTGAACGGTGCCGGTGGTGCGAATATAGCGGGCGGCCATATTTATCAACTGCGTCGTGGTTTGACCGGTGTTGCCATAATTTGTGGTATTCAAAACTTTCGGTTGGTTAAATGTGACTTTATTGGTCGGATCGCCCGTCGTCGGCTGCACCGCCGCAGCGCCCCAGGCCAGTTGAATACCGTAGCCTTCGGCCCCTCCGGTTTTTAAGCCAATGATACTTCGGCTATTATCAATTATGGTTGTACGTGGGTAAACGGTGATAATTATTCCTGAGTTAGCTGTATTAGTTGTTCGGCTATATATGTTATTAGGGTTCGTGACGTCGGCACTATCAGCTTTTCCTGCGTTAGTCGTCGTGGTTTTTCCATATCCCCAGGCTTCCGGACAGTTGATCGTAAAAGCCACATCTTTCCACGGAGAAGAGCTGGGTATGTCCGAGGGACTAAACTTTCCAAGATTCACCGTCTGATTACTCAAGTTACAGGTGCCGGGGTACATATTAAGCCCACCGGTTACGGCAACCTCATTGGTTGTCCAACTATATGCCAGCAGGGAGGAGTCACCTCGATTAGGTAGTCCAGCCCCCCACGAATCACTAGCAGACGTTAGCTGTAATGCCTGGACAATCTTAATACCGCTAAATGCCAACATCCCACTACTGTTCAATTGTGTTGCGTCGAACACCCCAGGCATTTTCCATACCGTCACCATAGCCTTTACATATGAATTATAAGTGCCGTTCGATGTTGGAACATTCCAGTCATGTTTAAATAGAACACCATTTGAATAACTACCGATCGGACTGCCTCTTTGGTCATCCTGTTCATTAAATGAAATACCTAGGCCATCAATATTTGTAGGAAAAATATAGTTATTGCCATATTTAACAGGAGCCTTACCGCTGGTATTGTATGCGTAAAGCATCCAATTCAACCTAGTACTGGAACTTGCTTTACAGGTCGTATTTGATTTTCCAAAGAAAACAAAATTCACTTTATAAATTTCACGATAAGTCGACGTATCACCTGAAAGACCTGATGTGATTTTATCTTGTGTAGAGGTCGGCATAGCAAGTGAGGTTGGGTTCACCCCACCAGAACATGTTACCGTCGCTGCAAAAGAGAAATTGGTAGTAAATAAAAATAAAATTAAAACCCATTTATTCCCCATAATCATTATCCTGGAAACATTGTTTAGGGTTGTATCTTATTCCCCATATCACTCTGCCCCATGAATATTGTTTAGGCACGCTATTTTCAATCAAATCCTGCCGACTGTCAAAAAAACGGCCATAACCCTAAAAACCATTCACCACAATTATTATTAAATCTATAGGGCATGGATGGGATTTTTCACGTACAAAGCCCATTCTTTTTACCACTCTGATTTACTTGCATTATATTACGAAAGCATCAGCATACTGAAACCATCAGCAATACACATACATCACTCAACATTATACTTCGATATTCACAAATAAAATCATTAATCAACTTAATGAAATGATCTTAATCATTATTTAACAGCCATAAATATCTCACCCTCAGAAAGGCATCACTGATATATTATAAATGCGAGAAATAAAATACAAATAAAGCATTAATACAAACAACACCATGATCGCGAAAAACAACAGTGATATATATTTATTAATAGCATGTATTTAAAAATAACCATCAACAAAAGCGAAAAACAGAAGGCCGGTCGCCCGGCCATTCATGTCACTTGTAGTCAATAAAGTTGAGGATCGCTTCGTTGAACTCTTTCGGTGCCTGAATAAAGGCGAAGTGGCTGGTGTTCGGTAAGATGAGCAGCCCGGCGTTCGGAATGGTGTTGGCAATGTATTCCAGATGCTCGCGCACAATGGCCTCATCATGGTCACCATCGACAATCAGTACCGCCGTGTTGATCTTCTTCAGATCCTCATCGCTCCAGTTCGGCTGCGTCCCCCACATATGGCTAATCTGCTCAACAAAGGCATCGTACTGATCCGGCGTTTTGGACAGCTTGCGGTACTCATTGCCCGCCCGCTCAATATAGCTGGCAAAGACCGGATTCTTCTCGGTGTCAGGCTTTACGCCGCTGGTTTTGGTATTCGGGGCAAATGAGAAAATGCGGTTTACCCGCGTCGGGTGACGAATCGCCAGATCGATACCGATAATGCCGCCGTCGCTCCAGCCAACGATGTCTGCTTTGGCAATCTTAAGATGATCCAGTAAGGCCACCACGTCATCACTCATTAAATCGTAGCTGTAAGGGCGCGAATCCCGCGTGCTACGCCCATGGCCACGGCTGTCGACCACAATCACCTTATGATGTTGCGCCAGCGCAGCAACCTGCTGGCCCCAGTAATCGGAATTTGCCAGCCCACCGTGCAGCAAAACCACCGGCTCGCCTTCCCCGGCGGTGGCGTAATAGAGCTGAATGCCGTTAACGCTGGCATAGCCGGATTTTAACGCCGCCACGGGCGCGGGTGTCGCGGGTAATTTTTTCCACCGCTCGCCCCACGCAACGGGGGATTGAGGGGTCACCGCATATGCGCTGGCAACACTCAACGCGCCCACCACGCCGAGCAAGCCGGCAATGAGTAATGTGCTTTTTCTGTTCATGCGATCGCCCATGATGATAGTGATGTAAAGAAGACAGAAAAATAAATTATCAGTTTAAAAATACACCAGCAATACGCAGCTTAGAGTTAAAACTCAAACACTTATCTGAAATAGAGATAATGCAGAGAAGGCCCACATTCGCGTCGTCGCGAACGGACTGTGGGCGCGGATATTCCAGCGAAGAACTAGCTTAGCGGGGCCGAGTCGGCTTTTTTCAGCTCTGCATTACGCAGGCGCAGGGTCGCGGGCAAAACACGTTGCAGCTCGGTGGGTTCATTACCCTCAATCAACTGGGTAATAAGGTCAAAGCAGTCGTACGCCAGGCGCGGGATATTTTGTTCGACGGTATCAATGCTCAGCGAAAGCGAGTCATAGAGATAGTGATCGTCAAAGCTGGCAATCTGGATATCGCTTTCCAGTAAATGGTGCTGGCTCATATAACGCAGCACCCCTTCCAGCAGACCACATGCCGCAGTAAACAGCGCTTTCGGCGGGCGGCCAAGCTTCGCGCAGAGTGCGGCAAACATTTCATAGCCGCTGCTCGGATGGTAATTGCCGTGGATTATCCACTCCGGGCGCAGCGTCACGCCCGCTCTTTCCAGACCTTGCGTAAAGCCCGCCAGTCGGTCTTTGGTCGGTGAGAGGCGCGGCTGCCCGCCGAGGAAGTAGATTTCATCAGGATTGGCGCGGGCCAGACGTTCAACCAGATCGGCGGTAGGCGTCACCGCATCGGTGATGACCAGCGGCAGCGGCGTACTGTTCATGTAGCGGTCAAACAGCACTACGGGCAGTTGCTCGCTGAGTTTCAGGTAATCGGCGTCGTTGAGCATGCTGGAAGCGACAATCAACCCATCCACCTGGCGGGAGACCAGATTGTTAACGACCACGGACTCCTGACTGGCGTTTTCATCGGTACACGAGATGAGAAGCTGCAAACCGGCCTCACGGCACAGATTTTCCAGGGCATGAGAAAAAGTGGCAAACCCCTGGTTGGTTATCTCAGGAACCACCAGCCCCAGCGTGTGACTACGATCTTCGCGCAACAGCCGGGCATGGATGCTCGGCTGATAATGGTGCTGTTGAGCGAGGGAAAGCACACGTTGACGGGTTTCTTGCGCCACGCGTAACTCTTTACCTCGTCCATTGAGAACCAGGCTGGCGGTGGCTTTTGAGACGCCCGCCAGCGCAGCGATATCAGTGATGGTAACGCGTTTTGTTTTTCTCACGACAATACATCGGTTAATGAAACAAGCCGTTATTCTACCATGCAAGGGCGTAACGACCAGTATTGCACCCGCAGTTCTCCGCTTCCGCCAAAGGTTAATTGCGCAGGATGTGACGGGAAGTAGCGACTACTCATCACCCCAGCGCCCTCATTGATGAAGATTTCTACGCTGGAGTGGTCACAGAGGATCTGCAATGTGCTCGCCTCTGCCAGCCAGTAGCGCGAGAGCCACTCACCGTTTTCCAGGCTTGGGCGATCGAGACGCAGCTGGTTTTTATGCCAGTGCAAAATCAGCGTATCGCCGAAATTGAGCGTCACGTCGCCTTCACTCTCAATCACCAGTTCCAGACGCCTGGCGTCAATCACCGGGGCATTGTCTGCCCGTCCGGCAAAGTGGTGTTCGTCTTCACGCAGCGCCTGTAGCTCTCTGATTGGCTGTTGATACAGCGTCCCGTTGCGGGATGACAGTTCACGCACGCAGGTCATTTGGTGGATCCAGCCCTGCGCGACCGTGGGCTGGCGCATCTCTTCGCCATCCGGCACGCCCATCCAGCCCACCAACAGGCGTCGACCGTCGGCGCTTTGGGTGGTTTGCGGAGCGTAAAACTCAAACCCGGCGTCGAGTTCGTGCAGCGCACCGTGTTCGAATTTCGCTTGCTCAGCTGAGAAGGCGCCGCTCAGATAAGCGCTCGGGTGCGTGTTAAGGAAACGGTGTTCCTCACGGGCCACCCCTTGCGGGCAGCAAATCAGGAAGGTGTCCGCCCCCAACGTGAACAGGTCCGGGCACTCCCACATGTACCCTGCGTCGCCTAGCCCACCGAGGCCGCTTCCCGCCAGTTCGCCGAGCATCTGCCAGTGGTGCAAATCGTCCGAGCGCAACAGCAGCACCTTGCCCTGTAGGGCCAGATCCTGCGCCCCCAGCACCATGTACCACTGATTTTCGTGCTGCCAGACTTTCGGATCCCTGACATGCCCGGTGTATCCTTCCGGCAACGCTATCACCGGCCCCAGCTTGTCAAACCCCCCTTCGGCATTCTGCACCGCCAGGCACTGCCAGGCCGTGCGTCCGCCCTCGGCAAATTTCACGTTGCCGGTGTAGCACAGCGTCAGTTCACCCTGATTGTCGACCGCGCTGCCGGAGTAACAGCCGCTGCGGTCATAGTCATCAATGGGCATGAGGGCTAAGGGTTCATGCTGCCAGTGCAGCAAATCCGCAGAACTCCAGTGGCCCCAGCATTTGTGATTGTGCTGGCAGCCGAGCGGATTCCATTGATAGAACAGGTGGAACCGCCCCTGGAAATGGATAAAGCCGTTAGGATCATTCAACAGCCCGGTCACCGGAGCCAGATGCCAGGCCGGATAGTGACTGTCCCGCAGCGCTTTCGGTTGGCCCTTCAGCACTGACAGTAAAATTTCCGGTAACAGGGTCGTTGCAGTCATTATTCTGAGTCCGTTTTATATTTCAGCAGGTAAGAGATAACAAAGGCGACGGTAAAGGCAATCACCATCCCGATAGCATAATTTAGCAACGAGCTGGCCTGCACAATCGCCATGCCCGGAATACCCGTCAGGCCGACTGCGGTCATGTAGACATGTACCGACACCACCCAGGCACCGCCGACTGCCCCGCCGATAAGCGCAGCGATAAAGGGTTTTACAAACCGCAGGTTGATACCAAAAATGGCGGCTTCCGTAATACCGAGCACCGCAGAAAACGCCGAAGGCAGCGTGATAGCCTTAATTTTGGCATCTTTGGTTTTGAACCACACCGCCAGACAGGCACCGCCCTGCGCGACGTTAGCCATCGCCCAGATGGGCAGCAGGAAGTTCACGCCAATGGATGGATTACCCAATAACCCGGCTTCGATGGCGTGGAAACTGTGGTGCACGCCGGTGATAACAATCACCGAATACAGCCCGCCGAACAGCAGCCCTGCCAGCCAGCCGGCGTGGGTGATGAGGGTGCTGAGCACAAAGGAGATGCCGTCACCCAGCGCGCGGCCCGCCGGGCCGATGATCAGCATGGCGACAAAACCGGTAATAATGACCGTCAAAAATGGCGTCAGGATCAGATCCAGCGCGTCAGGAATGACCCGGCGCAGCTGTTTTTCGATGATGCTCATAAACCAGACGGCAAGCAGCACCGGGAAGACCGTGCCCTGATAGCCGATCATCGCTACGTCGAGGCCGAAAAAGTTCATGGTATGGAACCCGCCGGCCACGCCCCAGGCATTGGTCAACGCCGGGTGGGTCAGAATGCCGCCCAGCGTCGCCCCCAGGTAGGGGTTGCCGCCAAATTCCCGTGCCGCAGTAAAGCCAATCAGGATAGGCAGAATGATGAACGCCGCCGAGCTGAACATATCCAGCATGATATAGAGCGCATTTTCCGGGTTCACCCAGCCGTAGGTTTTCACCATCCCCAGCAGACCCATCAGCAACCCCGAGGCCACAATGGCCGGGATGATAGGCACGAAGATGTTGGACAACAAACGGGCCACGCGCTGGAAAGGATTCAGTTTACGCGCGGCGATGGCAGCCGCTTCCGATTTGCTGGTTTCACCAATGCCCGCTTCCTTGATAAACGCGGCATAGACTTTGTTCACCACCCCAGTACCAAATATCACCTGCAGTTGCCCGGCGTTACGAAAACAGCCTTTCACGCCATCAATTTTGCCGATTGCCGTGGTGTCTGCTTTGGCGTCTTCCGCCAGCACCAGGCGCAGGCGGGTGGCGCAGTGCGCCGCACTGACAATATTGTCCTTGCCGCCCAGCAGCGGTAACAGCGACCGGGAAATCTGTTCGAAATCCATATAAACCTCTGTTTTATATAAATTTATAATAATTAGCGCGTAAAGAAGCCCCGTAACGGGGCTTGCTTATCAGAACCAGGTTTCCATCTGCACGCCGAAGGTCCATTCGCCGCCAGACTTAAAGCCAGTGCTGCCCAGTGCATCATCGCTGGCATAGTTGTCGAGCTTGTGATCCCAGTCCATCCAGGAGGCAAAGAGACGCAGTTCAGGACGTTTCAGGAACTCGCCGACATCGCCCGCTTTCAGCGTTGGCGCCACGGTGAGTTTGTAGAAGCTGCCGTTTACCGCGTTGCGGCTGTTGTAGCCCTCAGGTTTGAGATCCATATACTGATAGCTGCCCTCATACTGCATCTCGAAATTCTGCGTCAGTTCCTGAATCACACGCAGGTTAGCCGTTGCCCACTCATAGCTGTCGCCTTTGACGTACCGGTCCTTGCTGCTCTGGGCCAGCACCGCTGGCGCAATATGCCAGCCTCCGCCCAACGGCGTCATGCCGTAGGTCGCCAGGCGCCAGGTGTCCGCCTGCGGCAGCAGTGCGCCATCAGACCCTACCGATTTCACCTCAGCACCAAGGCCATGACCATACAGCAGCGCCGTTTTCGACGAGCCGTCACGCAGGCCGTAGAAGCTCTCATTGTGCAGTCCTAACAGCGCATGAACACCGGTGTTAGCGGCATCGCTTTTCACTTTATTGCCGTCAATGTCGAGACGATCATCGTTGTCTTTCGCCCGCATGCCGCTGACCATCGCCTGCACAGGGCCAAAATAGTTGTTCAGCGTCAGGATGTAGTTCTGGGCGTTGTTTTCACTGTTTTCGATGTCGCCAAAGGTACGGCCATAGAGAGAGAAGTTACTACGCGCGTTATCGCTCCACTTCATGTCATAGATGCCTGCGCCGGTCCCGGCGAGGAAAATCACGTCCGAGTCTATCCAGTGAATATCAAAGTTATCGCGGTCAAAACGCTTGCCGGCCCAGACCGTGGAATCCTTGAACGCGCCCGTGAAGGTCGGCAGATGACCCAGTTCGGTAAATGCCTGACGCAGGTTGAGATCGCTGCTGGATGCCGTCCAGTCGTTGTAGCTGCGCTGCCCGTCGGCCAGCATCACCTTAAAGCGGGTCGTGGCCCCACTGGCGAGCGTCTGCTTATGCTCAAGATTCAGCTCGACGTAGGTATCCGGCTCGTTGCCCAGACGCCCTACGTGCCCACCGCTCTCTCCCGCTGGCGTCATCCCTGGCCCGCCCTGCGTTTTGGCCGCAGAATCGTTCATCAGCAGGCCCGAACGGGCATACCCGTGAAATTCAAACCCGCCTTCCTGAGTGGATTTCTGTTCCAGTTGGGTGGTGCGCTGTGCCACTTCCGCCGTCGTGATTTGTGTTTTCTGCTGTTCAGTCGCCAGATTTTTTGCCTGTAACTCGGCAGCCTGCGCCCTTTTCTCAGCGTTAGTGGCCCGTTGTTCCGCCGCCTGCAAACGTTGCTCAAGTGCCGCCAGACGCGCCTCGATGCTGCTTGTTCCCGCGCCTGCCGCCAGGGCAGACCCCGATCCCATTAATAAACCCAGGGTGATAGCGAGCGTACTTTTTCTCATTATTTTTGCGTCCCTATGAAAGAGGTAAGAGTGCTGAACATTTTGCTAAACCGGTTTAGGTGCGAATCATAATCAAGAGTAATTTCAGGGCGCAAACAAAAAAGCTAAACCGGTTTAGTGAATGTGAAGCGGGTCGCAAATCAGGTGTGAAATCAGCGCGTCAGCGTCATCAGTGCCCCCAGACGAGGCAGTGCGGTCATCGCCCCTTTCGCCGTGGTCGCCAGGGCCCCGCACCGCTGCGCATACTGCAGGCTGGATGCCAGCTCGGGTTCACTCTGGGGTAAGCCCGTTTGCGCCAGTCGCCACAGCAGCCCGGCAACAAAAGCGTCACCCGCCCCGGTTGTGTCCACGCTGGCCACGGGCTCGCTGGGGTAATGAAAAATATCGCCCTGGAACAACGCCAGCACGCCGGCTTTGCCCTGAGTGACCAGTAACAGCTTGATGGCGAAACGCTTGACCAGCGTTTTCATGCCGGTGCGCAGATCAGTGGATGCCGTCATAAAGGCCAGCTCCTCTTCCGACAGCTTCACGACATCGGCCAGCTCAAAGGCGTAGGCCAGGCAACGGTGTAAAACCTGCGGATCCTGCCACAGATCGGCGCGAATATTGGGGTCGAAACTGACGAAGCCCCCCGCCTCCTTCATACGCTGCATGGCCAGTAATGCCGTAGAGCGTGAAGGTTCAGCCGAAAGCGCAATGGAACAGCTATGCAGCCATTCGCCCTGTTGAAAGTCAGGCAAATCATCGGCCTGTAAGAAAAGATCGGCACTGGGGCGCACCATGAAGGTGAAGGAGCGTTCGCCTTCGTCATCAAGGTCGACGACCACCGTGGAGGTGCGTTGCGCCTCGTCAAAGGTCATAAAATGGGTATTCACTTTTTCCTGACACAGTGTGGCGTGCATAAATTTGCCAAACGGATCCTGGCCCACCCGGCCAATAAACCCGCTTTTTCCCTCCAGTCGTGCAATACCCACGGCGACATTGGCCGGGGCGCCGCCTGCGCACTGCATTAAGCGACCATCACTCTCAGGCAATAGATCAACAACGGCATCACCCAGACACCAGACGTGAGCGGACATGATTTTCTCCCAATAGAATGTATGGCTAAAATCTAATTAAACCGGTTTAGCAAATCAATCTATTCCGACATCCATTTCATGATGACGTGCGCGGAATCACCAGAATGGCGTTTCCCGACGGTGGTTTTGTGGCGTTGGCTTTTTGGGCGGTTTAGCCTTCATCAAGGTTAAATCCATCAATTCCAGTGCCTCGCGAAATCACATCCTGATATTCTCTTTTGTCAGTGCCACACACGTTTTCAACCACATTGTGTTAAACATCAGGAGTGAACATGAGCCAACCGTTACATGCCGAGCCGCTGGTCTGGGGTCACGGCCCACGCACTTTCGACGTTTTTCTGGAACCCACCTGCCCGTTCTCGGTGCGCGCCTTTAACAAGCTGGATGCGCTGTTAAAAGAGGTGGGCGAAGATAAGGTGACGGTAAAAATTCGCCTGCAATCGCAACCCTGGCATCTGTTCTCCGGCGTGATCGTGCGCTGCATTCTTGCCGCCTCCACGCTCACCAACGGGCGCGATGCCGCACATAAAGTGATGCAGGCAGTTGCTGACCATCGCGAAGAGTTTGAGTTTACCGACCACTGCAGCGGCCCGAACATGGATACCACACCGCAGCAGATTATCGAGCGCATTGAAAATTACAGCGGCGTGCGGCTGGCTGAGGCTTTTGCGCGCCCGGAGCTGCAGGCCGAAATCAAATGGCACTGCAAATATGCCCGCCAGAATGGTATTCATGTCTCCCCAACCTTTATGGTCAATGGCCTGGTGCAGGCGGACCTCGGCAGCGGCGATGACATCAGCGCCTGGGCTGCGCGCATCCTGGCCTGATACACCGGTTTGCCTAACGGGCGGGGCCTCAACACCCTGCCTGACGACTGCTACACTGCTTCAACACCTTAACGAAAAGGCAGGTCAACATGTCAGACACAAACTACCAGCCACCCAAAGTCTGGGCGTGGGATAAGTCCGGCGGCGGCGCGTTTGCCAATATCAACCGCCCGATCTCCGGCGCAACGCATGAGAAAGCATTACCCGTGGGTAAGCACCCGCTTCAGCTCTATTCTCTGGGTACACCGAACGGGCAGAAAGTGACGATTTTGCTGGAAGAATTACTGGCGAAAGGCGTGAAAGAGGCGGAGTACGACGCCTGGTTAATTCGCATTGGCGAAGGCGATCAGTTCTCCAGCGGCTTCGTGGATGTGAACCCGAACTCAAAAATTCCGGCGCTGCGTGACCACTCGACCACCCCGCCGACCCGCGTGTTTGAGTCCGGTGCGATTCTGCTGTATCTCGCAGAAAAATTTGGTCACTTCCTGCCAAACGATCTCGCTGCACGCACCGAAACGCTGAACTGGCTGTTCTGGCTGCAGGGCTCCGCACCGTTCCTCGGCGGCGGTTTTGGCCACTTTTACCATTACGCCCCGGTGAAAATTGAGTACGCCATCAACCGCTTCACCATGGAAGCCAAGCGTCAACTGGATGTGCTTGATAAGCAACTGGCAGAGCATCGCTATGTGGCAGGTGATGAGTATACCATTGCCGATATGGCAATCTGGCCGTGGTACGGCAACGTGGTATTGGGCAACGTTTACGATGCGGATACGTTCCTGGAAGCCAGCGGCTACACCCACGTGCTGCGCTGGGCAAAAGAGGTGGCGGCGCGTCCTGCGGTGAAGCGTGGGCGCATGGTCAACCGCACCTTCGGTGAGCCGAGCGAACAGTTGCATGAGCGCCACGACGCCAGCGACTTCGACACAAACACCGAAGACAAACGCAACAGGTAATCCGTATCACCCGGGCGGATTTGCGCCCGGGGCTTTCCTTCTCATCCCTCGCTTTGACTGTTTTTTTCACACCATATTTACATCCCCGAAATAACTGGTAAGAATGCCTTAAAACCCCTCATCATCACGCCAAATGTCTGAAAACGCGCTGAAACAGCAGATTTTGAATTTGAAAAGACATAACGCACGACTGGTGCGGATAGCGCGTGACGCCCGCAGTAAACTCAGTGCGGCGCTGGATGGGACCGGACTGTGTTTATGGCAGCTTGATATCCCGAGCGGAAAACTGATTATCTTCAATCGCCGCTGGGGATCGATGCTGGGTTATCAGCCCAAAGAGCTCAGTGCACGTTTTGAGGTCTGGCGCGAACACCTACACCCGGACGATCGTGAACGCGTGCTTGACGCCTTCTATGGCCATATCGAGGGCAAAACCCCCTTCTATGAAGCGCTGCACCGCATGCAGCATAAGAATGGTAGCGTGACCTGGGTACTGGACAGGGGGCGAGTCAGTCAGTGGGATGAAAACGGTAAGCCGTTAAAAGTGACCGGCACCCATATCGACATGACCAAAGAGAAGCAGTACGAAGAACAACTTGCCGCGCTGGCGAATCATGACCCGTTAACCGGGCTTGCCAACCGTCATGCCCTGCTCAAACATTTTGATGAGCTGAAACAGGCCGGGCCGCTGTGCATCGCCTTTATCGATCTGGATGATTTTAAGGTGGTGAACGATACGCTGGGCCATCGTAGCGGTGATGAATTACTGATTCAACTGAGTCTGCGCCTGCGTGAAGCCTGCCCGGAAGGCACCGTCGTCGGGCGTCTCGGCGGGGATGAGTTTGTATTATTGCTCCCTTTTGCGGTCAACAGTCAGCGCATTGAAAGCGCAGCCCATGGCTGTTTGCACGCCGCGCTGATGCCCTTTGAGCTTGACAATGGCGATGCCAGAGTCGGCGCCTCGATTGGCATTGATGAAGTCCATCCACGCGATGATTTTGTTAACGCCCTCAAACGTGCCGATGTGGCGATGTACCAGATAAAACACACGGGCAAGAACGGCGCGGCCGTTGGGCAAAGCGTCCTTACGGTTCCCCCCAAAGAGGCGCAAGTACCATGAAAACCGCTCGCCAGCAGGCCCTTTTGCAGCTTCTCACTGAACATGAAACGCTGACGACGGAAGCGCTGGCGGGGCGGCTTGGCGTGAGCGTTGAGACCATCCGCCGGGATCTGAAGTCTCTGCAAACCCAGGGCAAGATCATACGCCGACACGGGCGGGCACGGCGGCTGCACAATGTGCAATCCGATAGCGCAGAGCCCTTTTATAGCCGCCTGAAAAGCCATTATGCCGATAAAGTCGACATTGCTCGCCACGCACTGAACTGGATTGAATCCGGGATGACGCTGGCGCTGGACGCCAGTTCGACCTGTTTTCACCTGGCAAAACAGCTACCGGACATTCCCCTGACGGTGTTTACCAATAGCGTGCCGGTCTGCCAGGCGATGGCCCGTCGTCAAAATATCAACCTGATCTGTTCGGGTGGGCAACTGGATCGTACGTCCCGTTGCTATGTGAACGCCGCCCTACCCAGTATGCTCAAATCGCTGGAGATTGACCTGTTTATCTTTTCTTGCGAAGGGGTTGATGGAACGGGCGAAATGTGGGATTCGACCCACAATAACGCCCGCTTCAAAGCGCAGTTGCTGAGAAGAGCCCAGCAGTCACTGCTGTTGATCGATAAAAGTAAATTTTACCGCGCCGGCGAGGCCAAAATTGGCAATCTCTCGCTGGTCACTCAGATGGTGACCGATGCAAAGCCCGACGCCGCTCAGCGCTGAGATTCGCTGACCTCGATATCCAAATCTGCCAGCGCAGCCAGCGTGGCGTGAGCTTCTTGTTCGTCAATCACGCTCATCGCAAACCCGACATGAACCAGCACCCACTGCCCCAGCAACGTCGCGGGTTCGCCTTCGCAAATCAGCATAATATTAACCTCGCGCCGCACGCCGCAGACATCCACCTGCGCCAGATGATGGATACTCTCGCCCACGCTAACGATCTGGCCGGGCACACCAATACACATAACTACTCCTGCTGGATTTCGATGCTTTTGATTTGCATCTCGTTGTTCATTTCCCGCTGTAGCGACGGGCTCTGGCAGTGTGGGCAGAGGCTCTCTTCTTTCAGTTCCACAGATTGATTACACCCCCAGCACCACGCGGATGACGGGCGAACGGCTAAGTGTAACTGGCAACCTTCTGCTCGCGTCCCCTGACAGGCTATTTCAAAACTGAATTGCAGGGCGCTCTCCTCTACGCAGGCCTGCGCGCCGAGCTCCAGCCAGACACCGGTGACACGTTTAGCGTCGTGTGCCCGTGCCTGCTGTTCGAGGATCTCAACCAAATTCTGACATAGCGAGAGTTCATGCATGTTCCGCACCTTGCAGACGCGCAAACAGGGCGCGACGGCCGATCTGGGGGTCACGTACCGGCAGGGAAAGCGCCATACGCAGGCAATCCTGCGCCAGACGCGTTCCCTGTTCAACCGTCAACGCCGGTGCCAGCGGCGACATCAGCGAGCAGGCGCAATATTGCGACACCTCCTCCAGTTCGCCGACGGTAAACATGACCTCGCCACAGGGCAGCGACAGGCCAATCTTCTCCCCGACTGCACGTTGCGGCCACACCTGGCGGGGGCCAGGAAAAAGAGTGAGGCTCAGCATCCATGGCGTCAGCACACAGCCCGCCCACTGCTCTTCAAACAACGAAAACGGTGGAACAAACACCGGCATCGCCGGGTTCAGAAAGGGCATATTCTGCATATGCGCCTGGGCAATATTTTCAAATGCCGCCTGCACCAGCGCATGCGGCGAGCGGTCAAAACCCATCACCTCATGCATGTGTGGCCTCCCGGGGGGTGACGGTAACGCCCGCATCCTGTAACGCCGCGATCACCGCCTGTAACGCAGGCGCCATGCTTGCCTGGACTATCGGCGTCAGGCCGATACGCGGTTCCAGCGACTGCGGAATCACCCCCACCAGCGTGATGCTGCCGGGGAACTCGCCGGTGAAACGCAGAGCGGATAACACATCAGAAAGCCCCAGTTGATGGGGCGAAATTTTATTGTTGAACAAGGCCGGAACCTCATCGTCACGCAGAATAATCAGCGTACCCGGTTCACTTTTGCGCGAGACCACGGCGTCGGCAATGATCAGATACGAGCGGTTAGCCATGGCGTCCAGCAACTCCATGCCCGCCGTGCCGCCGTCCAGCACCTCTACGTTCTCCGGCAGACGGTACCGCTGCTCAAGGGCTTCGATAACCCGCACACCAATGCCTTCATCACTCAGTAAAATGTTACCGACGCCCAATACCAGTATGCTCATCACAACACCTTCACCGAGACCACATCGTTGCCATCCACATCGACCACATGCACCGCACATGACATGCAGGGATCGAAGGAGTGAATGGTGCGCACCACTTCCAGCGGTTTTTGTGGGTCCGCGACCGGTGTGCCCACCAGCGACTGCTCGTAAGGCCCCATTTCGTCATGGGCGTTACGTGGCCCGGCGTTCCAGGTCGACGGCACCACCGCCTGGTAGTTGCCAATGTTGCCGTCCTTAATCACCATCCAGTGCGACAGCATGCCACGGGGGGCTTCCAGGAAGCCTACCCCTTTGAACTCACCTGTAGCCGGGATATCCGGTTTCACGAATGTCTCATGGTCGCCCTTGCCGATGTTGGCAATCAGCGCGCTGTATTGATGCTGGAGAATATGTTGTAACTCGCAGGCGTGAACGGTGCGCCCGATAATACGCCCCAGCGTGGAGTGGAGTTGCGCCACGCTTATCGTGTTGCCAGTGAGCTTTTTGTAAATGGCGATAATTTCGTTGAGCTTCGCCCAGGTCGGTTCGCGCTTCGCCGCCAGCTTGTTAAGCAGGTTCGCCAGCGGCCCCACTTCCACCGTTTTGGCATAGAAGGTCGGGGACTTCACCCAGCTGTATTTTCCCTCATCCTGCCAGCCGGTGTAATCCGGTATCGTTGTCCCTTCCCACGGTGCCTGCGGGGCTTCATCTTTGTACCAGGCGTGCTTCGCGCTCTCCTGAATCCCTTTGATCAGATACTCGTCATGATGCGAGGTTATCTCGCGCCAGGTCGAGAGGTCGCCGTCAGCAATGTAGCCACCAGGAAAGAGAAAACTGCCGTTCTGCGCGTCGGTGGGGAACTCTGGTGCGCTGAGGTAGTTCACCGCGCCTTTGCCCTGACTCAACCATTCCGGGTAAAAGGCCGCAATCACCGCGGTATCGACCTTATAAACCTGCTCAACAAAGTCCGCCAGGCGGTCAATAAAGGTTTTGATGTACATCAGACGTTCAAGATTGAGCACGCCCAGACCGTCGAGATTAATCGGGTTCGCCACCCCGCCGACCGCCAGGTTCTGAATGTGCGGCGTTTTTCCGCCCAACAAGGCGACCACGCGGTTGGCGTCCCGCTGACACTCCAGCGCCTGCAGGTAGTGGGCTACCGCAATCAGGTTAATCTCCGGCGGCAGTTTCATCGCCGGATGTCCCCAGTAGCCATTGGCAAAAATCCCCAGCTGACCACTCGCCACCAGCGCTTTGATCTTTTGCTGCACTTTGCTGAGTTCTTCAGCGCTATTCAGCGACCAGGTCGAAATCCCTTTGAGCAGCGCTGAGGCTTTTTCGGGGTCGGCCTGCAGTGCCGCGGTGATGTCCACCCAGTCGAGCGCGGAGAGTTGGTAAAAATGTACGATATGGTCGTGAGTGGTATGGGCCGCCAGAATGATGTTGCGAATGTACTGCGCATTGAGCGGAACCTTCATGTTCAATGCGCTTTCCGCCGCCCGCACGGATGCAATGGCATGGGTGGTGGTACAGACGCCGCAAATGCGTTGCACAATCATCCACGCATCGCGCGGGTCGCGCCCCTTCACAATCTCTTCCATTCCGCGCCACATGGTGCCCGATGCCCAGGCCCGGGAAACCACGCCGTTTTCAATTTCGCAATCTATGCGTAAATGACCCTCAATACGGGTCACCGGATCGATGGTGATACGTTGACTCATGCTTTGCTCGCCTCATGGCTTTGTTGTTGTTTTAAAGGAGAAATAATGGGAAGCAGGCGGATGAGCAGGATGTAGGCGCAAATCTCTATCGCCACAAAGCCGATGGAAATCAGCAGCTCCTCCGCCGTCGGGAAGTAGTGGTAGCCGTCGCCCGGATTGAAGGCCAGCAGCGAGTAAGACAAACGCCATAGCGCGCATCCCAGCAGCATGCTGACCGCCCCGGTAAACAGGAACCGCGCATCGGAGCGCATTCGCGCCACGCGGAACACCACTAGCGGGAAGACCAGCAGCAGAACCTCTGCCCAGAAGGTCAGGCTGTAACGGTCTCCGGCAAAAGCCAGCGCCAGCTTGTCGCGCCAGAGGAGTTCACCAAAGCGCGCGACCAGGAACAGCGCCAGCAGCACGCTCAGCGTGTGGGTGAGTTTCCTGAATAAGTGCCCCTCATCCGGCCCGTTGCCTTTCAGCCCAGCCTGCAACAGCGATCCTTCGAAAATCAGAATGGAGAAGCCCATCATAAAAGCGGTGAGCAGCGAGAAGAGCGGCAACATCTCATAGCTTTGCCAGAGCGGGTGCACTTTGTGCCCGGCGGCAATCATCAACGAGCCCATCGACGACTGGTGCATCGTCGGCAAAAGTGCGCCGAGGGCGATGATAAAAAACATCACTTTGTTGAGCCGCTTAAGCGAGACCTTCCAGCCCAGGCGCTCAAGCAGCGCAGGGGCAAATTCCAGCGCCATCACGCCGATGTAAATGGTCATGCAGACCGCCGTTTCAAACAGCACCGAGTTAACGTTAAAGTGCCCCGGAATGTAGAAGTACGGCAGGTTCCAGTAACGCCCAACGTCGACGGTAATCGACAGCCCCCCCAGCGAATAGCCGAACAGACTGGCGAGCAGCGCAGGACGCACCAGCGGGTGATATTCCCCGCGATTAAAGGCATAGACCATCCATGCCAGCGCCCAGCCGCCGCAGGCAAAACCGGTACCGATGAGCAGATCGAAGGCTATCCAGATCCCCCACGGATAGCCGCCGTTAAGGGCAGAAACTGACCCCAGACCAAAGACCAGACGTTTTACGATCAACAACCCGCACAGAACAATCAGTGGCCCAAAGATATAAATCGTTTTACTGAGTAACTTCCCGCCAACTGGCTGCGGATCATGATGCATCATCATCCCCTCCCTTATGGTCATCACTGCGGGTATGGCGATACACCAGCGCGCTCAGCCCTGCAAGCACCGCCAGCGGCAGCATCATCCCTTTATAAACCGTGTGCTGAATGTTTTCAGAACGTGCGCCGGTGGAGATGTCGTCCAGCTCCGGCAGACCGAGGCAGGTATAAGGCACGCCCGTCAGCACCAGCACCTGGGTGCCACCGCCTTCATGTTCGCCGTAAAGATGGGGATGATATTTGGGGACCTCGCGGACATTCAGGTCACGCGCGTCAAAAGTCTGGCGCGGGTAGCCGTACTCACTGCCAGGCGTCAGTGCCAGGCGCTTTTTCGCCTCTGCTATCAACGCTTCACGGGTACCATAGATTACCGCCCCGGTTGGGCAGACTTCCACGCAGCCGGGCAAGCCGCCTTTGTCCAGCCGTTCGACACCTTTCTGATTACACAGCTCGCATTTATGCAGGGCACCGAAGGGGTTGTCATAATCGTATTTCGGTACGTTATACGGGCAGGCCACCATGCAGTAACGACAGCCGGTGCAGACGTCAGGGTTGTAATGCACGATGCCGGTTTTGGCGTCTTTTTGCAGCGCGGATACCGGGCAGACGGAGACGCAGTTGGGATCCACGCAGTGCATACACTGCTTTTTGATGTATGCGTAGCCATCGGTGGGCTGATCTTTGTGCCGGGCGTTACCGCTGCGCCAGACCTGTATCACGTTGTTGGTATAAGGCGTGAGTTTGCTGTTGTTCGACCAGGTCTGCTCACCCTGTGGATTACGCGCCGGAAAGTTAATATCCTGGCAGCGGGTCACACAGGCCTGGCAGCCGACACAGAGCGTGGAGTCGTACAGCATGCCCACCGCACCTGGGATAGGTGGGCGGTTATGAACAGCGGCGAAAGCGGGAGTCGCGCCCCCAACCAGCAGCGCCCCGCCGGACGCCACCTTGAGAAAGTTACGTCTGTTCACCGTCACTCTCCTTGTGAATCAGCGTTATTTTTCTTTTGTTGGCGACCCAGCTCGCGCACCGTCATTGCTCCGACGCCTGCCATCAGGCCGACCACTCCGCCCAGCAATCCCACCGCCGAGGCAGATATCGCACCGCCCTCGTTACCGTTCACCGGTGGTTTATCGACAGGCGGAGTCGTGTTTTCGACATGCGCCAGTTGGTGGATGCCCTTGTGAAAACCCACCCCTTCTTCGTTACAGCCATAGCAGGGATGACCAATGGCAACCGGCCAGACGCCGCCAACATCGCAAAATTGCAGCGTTGAGCAGTTACCCCAGGTTTCAGGGCCTTTGCAGCCAAGATGGTAAAGGCACCAGCCTTCACGATGGCCGTCATCGCCAAATTCTTTCGCAAAACGCCCGGCATCAAAATGGGGGCGACGTTCACAATGCTCGTGAATCAAACGGCCATAGGCAAAAAGCGGACGATTTTTTGCGTCGAGTTTCGGCGGTTTGCCAAAGGTAATGATATGCGCCACCGTGGCGAGGAAGTTGTGCGGGTTTGGCGGACAGCCGGGGATGTTAATCACCGTTTTGCCAGGCAGCGCCGCCTGCAGGCCCACGGCACCGGTCGGATTGACGCCTGCCGCTGCGACCCCACCCCATGCGGCACAGGAACCGATAGCGATAATCGCCGCCGCGTTTTCTGCTGCCTTGCGGATATGGTCCACAATCGGCTCACCCGCCACCATGCAGTAAATGCCGCCATCCTTGAGCGGAATAGAACCGTCAACCACCAGCACATACTGCCCTTTGTACGTTTCAAGCGCGTGGTGTTTGTTTTCTTCAACCTGATGACCAAATGCGGCGCTGAGCACTTCGTGGTACTCCAGCGAAATGGTCTCAAGCAGCAGATTTTCAACCGTGGGATGGGTGGAACGTAACAGTGATTCGGTGCAGCCGGTACACTCCTGAGCGCCAATCCAGATGACGGGAGGCCGCTGCTTCTGGCCGACGGCTTGTGCGATTTCTGCTGCGGCATTGCCACTCAGCCCCAGGGTAGCGGCAAGCGCAGTACAAAGTTTCACAAAATCACGGCGGTTAATGCCATGAGAGGGGGTTAACGGGTTATCTCCAGACATTTATTATTATCCCTGTTTTTAGCAGGGGTTAATTTTGCCTGTATTTCATTCACAGGAATGCAACCTGTTCGGCATTTCCATATTTTTTATATGGAAATAAGAATGTGTTTAGTGACCTGAGATCTGGCCAGGGGGAGAGTGATATTTTGCGCGCTGCTACCTGTCCTGCCGGTAGCCCGCCATAAAGAAACGCACCACGGTGCTGGAGTGACTTTCACGGAAAAAATCCATGACCATCTCTTTATCCAGTCCGTAACGGCGGGTCAGCACGCCAGCCTCCCAAGCGCTGAGTTGCCTGTCACCGGTGCGCTCAAACATACGGTGCGAGAAACCGAGTACAAACCCGCGTTTATAGTCAGCACAAAAGTGCGAGACGCTCTTTGCACTGTTCGCCTGCGAGGCCTTCAGCCCCGCCATCAACCCTTTGCCAAAATGGTTTTCCATGCTTCCGCCCTCAATCGCTATATAAAAAATTATATAGCGATATATTGGGCGGTGATAGTCTTATTTAGAAGGCAACCCAATCATCTTTTGCCGCCGTGGTGCTTTTCGCTGCGGAACGGATAACCGGGGATTTCAGCGGAGCCGGGGTCACCACCGTCTGGCGATCGTCATCAGATAAACGGAACTGCTGAACCGCACGCTGCAGCTCTTCGGTTTGACGCTCCAGCGCGGCGGCGGCGGTAGAGACCTCTTCCACCAGGGTGGCGTTTTGCTGAGTCACGTTGTCCATCTGTGAAATGGCCACGCCAACCTGAGAGATACCTTTACTCTGCTCGGCGGAGGCGGAAGCAATCTGTTTCATGATGGTCGTCACTTCAGTGACCGCGCGCAGAATACCTTCCATCGTGGTGCCCGTATCATTGACCAGTTTCGCCCCTTTATTCACACGCGTTACCGAATCCGCGATCAGGGTTTCGATCTCTTTGGCCGCACCCGCACTGCGGCTGGCCAGGTTGCGAACTTCACCCGCCACTACGGCAAAGCCGCGTCCTTGCTCTCCTGCACGGGCCGCTTCTACCGCTGCGTTAAGCGCCAGGATATTGGTCTGGAAGGCAATGCTGTTAATAACGGTAGTGATTTCAGCAATTTTCTTCGAGCTGTCTGAAATGCCTGCCATCGTACTGATTACTTCCTCAACCAGCGCGCCCCCTTTACTTGCCGTTGTGGAGGCCACATCGGCCAGATCGCTTGCCTGGCTGGCGTTTTCGGCATTCAGTTTCACCGTTGCGGTTAACTGCTCCATGCTGGCGGCTGTTTCTTCCAGCGCAGCAGCCTGCTCTTCAGTTCGTGAAGAGAGATCGTTGTTGCCGCTGGAAATTTCAGTCGCCCCACGCCAGATGTTGTCACTCCCCTGACGGATCGTGCTAACCGCATCACGCAGGCTGTCCTGCATACTACGCAGCAAAGGCACCACGCGGCCCACGCAGTTACGACCAAAATCTTCAATGGGCTGGCTAAGATCGCCCTGCGCCATTTTGGTGAAGTGGTTGCGGATGGCATCCAGCGGGCGGACCAGCATCATCACCAGATAACGATCGGTAAACAGCAGGATCAGGATCCCCAGCACCATCGCCGCAATGATGATGGTCCGTGTGATACTCGTCTGCCCATCGACGATGATTCTGGTGTGTTCAAGCATATCACTGGCCGCTTTGTTAAAGCTGTCGGCGCCCGTACCAAATGCACGACTAAGCGCAGGGGTGACGTTATTCGCCTGCTGGCGATACGCTTCCACCGACCCTTGCTGCGCCGCTTGCATTTGCGGAGTCACACCTTGATCCAGCAGCGCCTGCCAGGAGTTGATGATCTGTTCGGAGATCTTGGGATCCATCGGCCCCGGTGAGATCGCTTTGAATGCAACGAGCTTCTTCGACATCGTGTCGAGCGCCTGTTGAACCGGCGCAAAATCGGCGGAGCCGCCTGCCGCTTTGGTCTCCATCACACGGCTTAAACGGGTGACGAAACGAAAATATTGATCATTGCCCTGGCTAAGTAACGTCATCTGTGAGACGAGCTGGCGATCGACTTCATTGCCCTCGGCCACTTTTGACAGTGAATAAACGCTATACAAACCGACGCCAGACCACAGCAGGCCAAAAATGCCCAGGATCACCAGCATAACGATTCGGATAGTAAAGTTTTGAAGCATACGCATATTTATTTCCTTGCAGTGAAGGTACATTCCCGCTTTGAAGCGGGACTTACCTCCGTTATCGGCAAGTTTTAGCGAAGTTGTATGGATCAAAGTAAAAAAGTTGATCACAAAACAGGCAAAAAAAACCTTTCTCTTTATAGGTCGAAAAAATGCTCAGGATGATATTTTGTAAACTATTGGAGCAATTCATCATTCATTCGGAATGAGGTAGTACCGGAGAGTAACTAAGTGCAAGATACTAATATAATTGATTAATTTTATTAAACCTTCCTACCTTTACCACGACCATTATTTCCCTACATGGTTTTAATTAATTCCAATTAGATGTCGATTAAAAATAAAAAATTATTTAAAAAACACTGCAAAACCACTTCAGTAAATACTGAATCAAAAAACAAAGAAACCATCATAAAAAATTTAATGGGTAAGAATGAAAATATATAAATAACCATAAATGCTCATCAGCACTAAGCTCATTAATAATAGTTTAGGGCTTTTAAACTACTTTTCACCCTCACTAAACTTTCTCTTTTCGCCAGCTAACCAGTAAATCTTATCCTCCCTTTCACAAACAGTTGAAAAGCACGCCAACCCACAGATGGCGTGGCCTGGCAGCGAGGGCAATGCACGTTCAATAACGGCATCCAGGAATATTCGCAGAAAAGAGGGCGCACTTGAGGTTTATTTAAGCGGGTAACCACGGGAAATGAGTAATGCGCAAACCAGCTTTCGCTTGCCTCTTCTTTTTAACCTTCCTTCATAAGAATTTTCTCAGAAAGAGGCAAAGGAAGCAGGCAAATTCACCGCTCCGGCCCCATGATGACAAGGTGAAAATGAAAGGGGCCCAGACACGTTATTTCCACTCCTCGCGAAGGGCAGCAAAAAATAACAAAACGGTGATGTTATAAAAGCGCGCAAAACATCGTTATGTCAGCATATTTTACCAATTTGATTATTACATAGCGAAATTATATTCCCTGGTTTGCTTTGTTAAGAAAACGTCCGGTGCCTGAGCTTTATACACGGTTTTCGCTACCCGCGCCCCCCATCGTCAAACCAGGGGTTTTAGCCTTACCAGGCAAAGCATATGCACTCGCTTCTTGCCTGGAAAGACGCCATTTTAGAGCTGCAATGTTTTAATATAAAAAAGTGCCACGCTAGAATAGAAACGCTGTTTCGAGTTCAAACCTCTATGAAAGGAGACATCATGCCCTGGTTAGCTAACCCTCAACGCTACGAACAGATGCAGTACCGTTACTGCGGCAAAAGTGGTCTGCGCCTCCCCGCCTTCTCACTTGGCTTATGGCATAGCTTCGGTCACGTTCACGCGCTTGAATCTCAACGCGCCCTGCTACGTAAAGCCTTCGATTTGGGCATCACCCACTTTGATTTGGCGAACAACTATGGCCCACCTCCGGGCAGTGCTGAAGAAAACTTTGGCCGTCTGTTACGCGAAGATTTCGCCCCATACCGTGATGAACTGATTATCTCCACCAAAGCGGGGTATGACATGTGGCCAGGACCGTATGGCTCCGGCGGTTCACGTAAATACTTGCTTGCAAGCCTGGATCAAAGCCTGTCGCGCATGGGGCTGGACTATGTGGATATCTTCTATTCACACCGCGTAGATGAAAATACCCCCATGGAAGAGACGGCTGCGGCACTGGCCCAGGCGGTGCAAAGTGGCAAAGCGCTGTATGTCGGGATCTCTTCTTACTCTACGCCGCGCACGCAGACCATGGTGGAACTGCTGCGTGAGTGGAAAGTTCCGCTTCTTATTCATCAACCTTCTTACAACCTGCTTAACCGCTGGGTTGATAAAACCGGGTTGCTGGATACGCTGGAAGAGAACGGCGTGGGCTGTATCGCGTTCACTCCACTGGCGCAGGGGCTGTTGACTGGCAAGTACCTCAACGGCATTCCGGACGGTTCGAGAATGCAGAAAGAGGGCAAGAAGGTTCGCGGTCTGACGGAGAATATGCTGACTGAGGAGAATCTCAGCAGCCTGAAGTTGCTGAACGAGATGGCGACCGCACGTGGGCAGACCATGGCGCAGATGGCGCTGAGCTGGCTGCTGAAAGATGCCCGCGTAACGTCGGTGTTAATCGGCGCGTCTCGCCCTGAGCAACTTGAGGAGAATGTGCTGGCGCTGAATAATTTGTCTTTTACCGCAGAAGAGCTGGCGCAGATTGATAAGCACGTGGCAGATGGGGAGCTTAACCTTTGGCAAGCGTCATCGGATAAGCAGTGAGGATGTGCTGATAGTGTGAGGTGCTACTGCCGGATGGCGGTTAGCACCTTATCCGGCCTACAGACGACAATACACTATTGCACCACCTGTAGGCCCGATAAGCTTGCGCCATTGGGTAATTCCTTTGGCAATGCACTAAAGACCAATCAATGCTTCTCGCGTGACAGCTTATCCAGATACCCCATCAAAAACGCCGACAAAACAAACGTCAGATGGATAATCACATACCACATCAGTTTATTATCAGGCACGTTTTTGGCATCCATAAACACACGCAGCAGATGGATGGAAGAGATGGCCACAATTGATGCCGCCACTTTGTTCTTCAGCGAGGTCGCATCCATTTTCCCCAGCCAGCTCAGCTTCTCTTTATTGGGTGAGATATCAAGCTGGGAGACAAAGTTCTCGTAGCCGGAGAACATCACCATCACCAGCAAACCGCCTACCAGCGTCATGTCCACCAGCGAGAGTAGCGTCAGGATAAGATCTGCTTCTGCCAGATTAAAAATGTTGGGCAGAACGTGAAAAATCTCCTGAAAAAATTTAACTGTCAGGGCGAGCAGCGCAAGAGACAGACCAAAGTAAACCGGGGCGAGCAACCAGCGCGAGGCATACATTGCGTTTTCAAGAAATCGTTCCATAGTGTCCTGTCAGATAACATAACCGGCACTCAGTATACCGCAGCCTGCCAGCGAAATTGCAACACTGAACCAACCCTCTTACAACGATTTACCAACCGATGAGTTACACATCCGTCGGGGAAACCTCAGGGCGTTTGTACTCTGGCCAAACCAGTACGACAAGTTCAGGGTACGCTTCCATACTGAACTCCCGGAAACACTGGCGCAGGTTGAGCACATCCAAATCGGAGTGCAGTACTTTTTCGCCGTTCAGGCAGCGCTTTTTTATATTGTCGTAATACTTATACACCGCAGAATTGAGATCGCTACAACGCCGCTGCGCCTCGAATAACCCCGGAACACTATTTAACTCAGCCATGTTCATTCGTTTAATCGTCGCATGGAGGAAGTCGATATATTCATGGTTAACGCGCCAGTACCAAACCGGGGTAATGGCATTCATTAGCATTGAAAAATGGTCTTCCCCTTCCTCTTTCGATAACGGATTAGTTAGCGGTGACGGCAATAGTGATTCACCCTCTGACGGTTGCTTATTGTTAGCACGCATCAATAAAAGCACACCGCCGGTCAACAGCAATAAAGCAACAACAGAATAAAAAATACTGTTCATGTGCAGACTCCATTTTTTTTGATTTTAAAAGTGTGCCATGATATTGTCAACGAACCTCACCCCTATATTTACCCTACCCTGTTGATATTAAAGGATATTAGAAATGCTGCCCGACAATCTGGTTCCGGCTCGCTTTCACATTTCCGCTGCTGAACCGGAATCCGATGAAGCAGAAAAAAACAGTAATTTAACTCAGGGAAAAAGAACGCTCTCTGATTATGCCTCCGACATATTAGCCAATGTTACACATACCGGGCAATCACGGAATATGTTACTCGAAGAACGCGACCGTCATATTAAAGACCGATTATATCGCGTGGTTAAAATCGATACCTTTGCCAGACTGCTTAATGATTTGCAGGCTGAAGGTGACATTGACGCTCAGACATTAAGTCAAATTATCGCCAACAAGACCAAAGAAATTAACGACGCAGGTAATGAAATTTGGCTTAATCTCATTACCCGCGAAAAAGATATGCCTTTGTTTTATAAACTTGGGGATGAGTAAAGTGAAAGAGGTTGAAGATAATGACGTTTATTTGGTTTTCGATAGCCATAAAAGCGATGAATTTATCTTAAAGCAAAATATTGAAGCGTTAATTCAAAACAAAAATATTACTATCCAGCGAATAGCCCATGAACTGGTATCGATTCCTGCGGCGCTGGTACGCCTCAAATGGCAGAATCGCCGGGAAATCTATGCCATTCAGGTCAAGGAAGAGATCTACGGCGCAACCATTAACGCCATCATTGAATCACGCCCTGAGCTGCAGGAAAAAATCATGGCCAGACTGGAAGCAAACTACCAGTACATTCTTGCCAGAGAGGCTGCAACGCTGCGAATCAGTCGTAAGCTGGCAGATGAAGAGTTCCGCACGGCGGTAGTCACCACCGTTGCGCTGGAAGAGCCGCCTGCGCGCAAAGAAGTGGCAAGCGAAGTTAAATCAGCCTCAGCGGTAAAAAAATAAACGCGTACATCCTCTGCACAGCCCTCTGTACATTCTGCGGAATGCGTCTCTCAAGTAAATTAAATATCACTTAAATAGCCATTAGCCCGACTAAATAAGTAACGATGACGCATTAGAAAACAGCAATAAAAAAAGGCTGGCACACGGGCCAGCCTTGGTATCAGACAGAACAGACCATTACTTCGCGGCGGCGACTTCTTCGCCCACCAATCCGATTTTCAGATAGCCTGCCTGATGCAGGGTATCCATCACTTTCATCATGGTCTCGTAATTAACGGTTTTGTCCGCACGGAAGAAAATGGTGGTGTCTTTCTTCCCTTCCGTCAGCGCATTCAGTTCATTCACCATCGTTTCATCCGTCACCTGATCGTTGCCGATAAACATCGTGTTGTCGGCTTTTACAGAGAGATAAACGGGTTTTTCCGGACGTGGCTGCGGCTGACTCGAAGAGGCCGGTAGATTGACTTTTACATCTACCGTGGCAAGCGGTGCCGCCACCATAAAGATAATCAGCAAAACCAACATAACGTCGATAAACGGCGTGACGTTGATTTCGTGCATTTCGCCATTATCGTCCAGATCTTCATTAAGACGCATTGCCATGGGGCATCAACCTACTCGTAATTTCTGGGCAGTATGGACGGGCTTTGCAGACGAGCTGGCTGCCAGGTCCAGGTCACGGCTCTGTAGCAGCAGAACCTGAGCGGCAACATCACCCAGCGTCGCTTTGTAGCTGCCGATCATACGGGCGAAGATGTTATAGATAACCACTGCCGGGATGGCAGCAATCAGGCCAATTGCCGTCGCCAGCAGCGCTTCTGCGATACCCGGCGCCACAACGGCAAGGTTGGTGGTCTGCGTCTGGGCAATACCGATGAAGCTGTTCATGATGCCCCATACGGTACCAAACAGACCCACAAACGGGGAGATGGCACCGATGGTCGCAAGATAACCATTGCCACGGCCCATGTGACGGCCCGTAGCGGCAACACGACGTTCGAGGCGGAAACCGGTACGCTCTTTAATCCCTTCGTTATCTTCGCTACCTGCGGATAACGACAGCTCATTCTGCGCTTCGTTAATAAGCTGAGTGCTCAGGCTGCGGGCATGGAATGAAGAAGAGACGTCGCTGGCTTGATCCAGAGAACGCACATCCGACAGCAGTTGCTGCTCACGCTTCAGGCGGCGCTTCTGCGAAATCAATTCCACGCTTTTGCTAAAGAAAATGGCCCATGTCACGACTGATGCCAGAATCAACCCGATCATCACAATCTTAACCACGATGTCGGCATGTTGATACATGCCCCAAACGGAAAGATCCGTTTGCATCAAATTATTACCCACTGTGTATCTCCAGGACGCATGTCACAAAATCTGAGCATAATAATATCAAAACATCGTCGAATTGATAGTAGTTCTCATTAGTATTTACATACTGCATCAATATCCCCTCTATTTCTTTGCGCCTACGCAGTAAAAAAGTCCTGCCAGGCGATATTGAGAAAATTTTATGCTTTATCTTCGGGTCAACCGTGCATCGCCTGGCAATCATGGTAGTCTGGACATCCAGACGTATAAAAACAGGTTGGGTGAAGATGACGGCAAAGCATATTGATACCGCTCTGGTCAATGCAGGGCGCAGCAAGAAATATACTCAGGGGGCGGTTAATAGCGTGATTCAGCGCGCTTCCTCACTGGTATTCGATACCGTGGAAGCCAAAAAGCATGCGACCCGCAACCGCGCCAAAGGTGAGCTGTTCTATGGCCGTCGTGGCACGCTGACCCACTTCTCATTGCAGGAAGCGATGTGCGAACTGGAAGGCGGCGCAGGTTGCGCGCTCTTCCCTTGCGGTGCGGCTGCCGTCGCCAATACCATTCTGGCCTTTGTTGAGCAGGGCGATCACATTCTCATCACCAACACGGCGTACGAGCCTACCCAGGATTTCAGCACCAAAATTCTCGCGAAGCTGGGCGTAACGACAAGCTGGTTTGATCCCTTGATTGGCGCAGGCATTGCCGACCTCATCCAGCCCAACACCCGCATCGTTTTCCTGGAATCACCGGGTTCTATCACGATGGAAGTTCACGATGTGCCGGCTATTGTGAAAGCCGTCAGAAGCGTGGCGCCTGACGCGATAATCATGATCGACAACACCTGGGCGGCGGGTATTCTGTTCAAGGCGCTGGAATTTGATATTGATATTTCCATCCAGGCCGCGACCAAATACCTGATAGGTCACTCTGACGGTATGATCGGTACGGCAGTTTCCAACGCCCGATGTTGGGAACAATTGCGTGAGAACGCCTACCTGATGGGTCAGATGGTCGATGCAGACACCGCCTATATGACCAGTCGCGGCCTGCGTACGCTGGGCGTTCGTTTGCGTCAGCACCATGAAAGCAGCATCAAGGTCGCCGAGTGGCTGGCCTCACATCCGCAGGTCGCACGGGTTAACCATCCGGCGTTGCCCGGCAGCAAGGGGCATGAATTCTGGAAACGGGATTTCAGTGGCAGCAGCGGCCTCTTCTCTTTTGTCCTCAATAAAAGGCTGACGTCGGACGAACTGGCCACCTTTCTCGACCATTTTAGCCTCTTTGCGATGGCCTACTCCTGGGGCGGCTTTGAATCTCTGATCCTGGCTAACCAGCCGGAACAGATAGCCGCTATTCGCCCGGAAGCCGAGGTGGACTTCACGGGTACGCTGATTCGCCTGCATATTGGTTTAGAAAACGTTGACGATTTAATTGAGGATTTAGCAGCAGGGTTTCAGCGCATCGTGTAGATTGAGGGCGCTGGTTGGAAATTCTGATTACGCCAGCAGAATGCTCTGTATTAATTGCGCCCGGGATCAAGGTGTTTCGGGCAATAAACGCGTACAATAGTCTCTTCTAAGCGGTACCACAGGAAAGTCCATGGCTGTAATTCAAGACATTATCGCTGCGCTTTGGCAACACGACTTTGCAGCGCTGGCGAACCCCCATGTTGTTGGCGTCGTCTACTTCGTGATGTTCGCTACCCTCTTTTTAGAAAATGGATTGCTTCCTGCCTCCTTTTTACCCGGAGACAGCCTACTCTTGCTGGCAGGTGCGCTAATCGCACGCGGCTGTATGGATTACATATCGACGCTGGTCATCCTCACTTCGGCGGCAAGCCTGGGATGCTGGCTGAGCTACCTGCAAGGGCGCTGGCTGGGCAACACGCGTGTGGTAAAAGGCTGGCTGGCCCAACTGCCGGAAAAATATCATCAGCGTGCGACCTGCATGTTTGACCGACACGGTTTACTGGCGCTGCTGGCGGGCCGTTTCCTGGCATTTATCCGCACCATTCTGCCGACTATGGCAGGCATCTCCGGGCTGTCTAACCGCCGCTTCCAGCTGTTCAACTGGCTGAGTGCGCTGCTTTGGGTCGGTATGATTACCAGCCTGGGCTATGCCATTAGCATGATCCCTTTCGTCAAACGCCATGAAGATCAGGTGATGACCTTCCTGATGATCCTGCCGGTGTTCCTGCTGGTTGCGGGTCTGGTGGGAACTATCGTGGTGGTGGTGAAAAAGAAATACTGTAGCGCTGCCTGACGCGGCACCTCCCCTCCCACCGGAGGCTGAGGGATCCCCACAAAAAAATGCGAGCATGGATAGCCCCCTCTCCTCTCTGGGGAGAGGGATGGGGTGAGGGGAAACATGCGGCTCTGAGGGTCATTTCGTTCACCTTATGTTCCTTGCTTTTCCGTAGCGCCGGAACCCGTGAACGTGCCAGGGCGGTTCACCGCCACCGCCCTGGCGACCCGGGCTCCCGGCCAGGAAAATCGCCGCTGGCGCGGTCCACTTAGCGTATTCCTTCAGGCTTATCGGGGACGGGCGAAGGTAACGTCCGTGTAAAGTCGCCCTCGCCGCGCATCCCTGCGCGTCGCCCCGGCCTTACGGATACGCTTCGTCGATTTTCAGCCGGACCCAGTCATCGCGGTAACTGTTTTATTCACATTACGCTGTGTTGTCGCTGCAAAACGTAATATTACTGGGGATTCCTCAGCACCGGAGGGGAAGATCATGCCCCTTGCATCATGCGGATCCGCGCCGCATCCTCTCCCGGCGTCACGCCAAAATAGCGCTTAAATTCGCGACTGAACTGAGACGGGCTTTCATATCCCACACGAATTGCTGCCGCACTGGCCTTCAGGCCATCGTGGATCATCAGCATCCGCGCCTTATGCAAACGGAAAGATTTCAGATACTGCAGCGGCGAGGTGCTGGTCACGGACTTGAAGTTGTGGTGAAACGCAGAAACACTCATGTTCGCTTCAGACGCCAGTTGATCCACACTCAGGTTTTCGGTGTACTGACTTTCAATACGCTTCAGCACCCGGCTAATCAGGCTGAAATGGGTCTGACGGCTGACCAGCGCCAACAGCGCGCCGCCTCCCGGCCCCAACAGTACGTGATAGAGGATTTCGCGGATTATCTGCTTTCCGAGGATACGGGCATCCAGCGGCCTGTCCATCACGTCCAGCAGGCGCTCAATGGCGCACAGGATCTCATCTGACAGCGTCGCGGAGTTGATGCCGCTTGACGCCATCGACGGACGAAACAGCTCATCCTCGCCAATGTCCATCAGCAGTTCCTGCAACTGCAGGATATCGACATTCAGGCGAATACCCGCCAACGGCACAGCGTCTGTCGCAAAGGTTTCACACTCAAAGGGCAATGGAACGGTCAGGAGCAAATATTCGTTGGTGTCATAGCGAAACACACGTTCGTTGATATAACCGATTTTATGGCCGGAAAAGAGAAAAACGATGCCTGGCTGGTACATCACCGGGGTACGTGTTCCGGGCTGGGTACCGTAAAGCAGACGCACATCCGGCAGTAGTTCACTCAGACTATTTTCGTTTATTTTCAGCAATTTAATCTGTTCAGTTAACTGCTGGCAAACCTCTTCGCGGTTCATATTCTCTTGCTCCACGCACTATTCCCGACGCTGACAGTGTGCGTACTTTTACCCTTTTTCTCCAGCGCAATGTAGAAATGGGCAAGACATCGGCAGAAATGTGCATTGAGAGGTTAGCCCATGCTGTCCACAATGGGCACCATCAGGCCGCCCTTTGCGCCGCCACGTTTTTTTACCCACATAAGGGAACGAGCAATGAACAACTTTACTCTTCATACCCCCACTCGCATTCTGTTTGGCAAAGGCGCCATCGCCGATTTGCGTGAACAAATTCCTGCTAATGCCCGCGTGCTCATTACTTACGGCGGCGGCAGCGTGAAGAAAAACGGTGTTCTGGACCAGGTTTACAGCGCGCTGGACGGACTTGATGTGCATGAATTCAGCGGCATTGAACCGAACCCGTCTTACGAAACGCTGATGAAGGCAGTGAAAATCGCTAAAGAAGAGAACATCACCTTCCTGCTGGCGGTCGGCGGCGGTTCGGTGCTGGATGGCACCAAGTTTATCGCGGCAGCCGCCCACTACCCGGACGGAATCGACCCGTGGCAAATCCTGCAAAATGGCGGCAGCGACATTAAGAGCGCCATCCCCATGGGCTCGGTACTGACCCTGCCGGCCACCGGTTCTGAATCCAACAAAGGCGCGGTGATTTCGCGCAAAACCACCGGCGACAAGCAGGCCTTTATGAACGAACACGTTCAGCCAGTCTTCGCGGTGCTGGATCCGGTTTACACCTACACCCTGCCGCCGCGTCAGGTCGCGAACGGCGTGGTAGATGCTTTTGTCCACACTGTTGAGCAGTACGTCACTTATCCGGTGAATGGCAAAATTCAGGACCGTTTCGCCGAAGGCATTCTGCTGACGCTGATCGAAGATGGCCCGAAAGCGCTGCAGGAACCGGAAAACTACGATGTTCGCGCCAACGTCATGTGGGCAGCCACTCAGGCGCTGAACGGCCTGATCGGTGCTGGCGTGCCGCAGGACTGGGCAACCCACATGTTGGGCCACGAGCTCACTGCCATGCACGGTCTGGATCATGCCCAGACGCTGGCGGTCGTGCTGCCTGCGCTGTGGAATGAAAAACGCGACACCAAACGTGGCAAACTGCTGCAGTACGCGGAGCGCGTCTGGAACATCACCGAAGGTTCTGACGATGCCCGTATCGATGCGGCCATCGAAGCCACACGCGGGTTCTTCGAACAGATGGGCGTGCCGACACGTCTGTCCGGTTACGGTCTGGACGGTAGCACCATTCCAGCCCTGCTGGCGAAGCTGGAAGAGCACGGCATGACAAAACTTGGCGAACATCAGGACATTACCCTGGATGTCAGCCGTCGCATTTATGAAGCGGCACGCTAAGCTTTTTACGCCCTCGCCTTTCGTTTTTGGACTTTTCGTCCAGACTTAATGCACACAACCTTACCGGGATCCGTCCCGGTAAGCTCATAGAGGAGGCATGCATGACACATTCAACCGTGATTAAACTTGCTGATGGCAACCTGATGCCACAGCTCGGTCTCGGCGTGTGGAAAGCGGGTAATGAGGAAGTGGTTTCCGCCATTCACAAAGCGCTCGAAGTCGGTTATCGCTCCATCGATACCGCAACTGCGTATAAAAATGAAGACGGTGTTGGCGATGCGCTGAAAAGTGCAGGCGTCCCACGTGACGAACTGTTTATCACCACAAAACTGTGGAATGACGATCAGAAACGTCCCCATGAAGCATTGCAGGAGAGCCTTGATAAGCTGCAGCTTGATTATTTGGATCTGTATTTGATGCACTGGCCGGTTCCGGCGATCGATCACTACGTTGACGCCTGGAAAGGGATGATCGAACTGCAACAACAGGGTCTGGTGAAGAGCATTGGGGTCTGTAATTTCCAGATTCACCATTTGCAAAAACTGATTGATGAAACCAGCGTGACGCCGGTGATTAATCAGATTGAACTGCATCCCCTTCTCCAGCAGCGCCAGCTACATGCCTGGAATGCAACGCATAAGATTCAGACCGAGTCCTGGAGCCCGCTGGCACAGGGTGGCGAAGGGGTCTTTGATCAGAAGATTATTCGCGACCTGGCGGATAAATACGGCAAAACCGCCGCGCAAATCGTTATTCGCTGGCATCTCGACAGCGGCCTGGTGGTGATTCCGAAATCGGTCACACCCTCACGTATCGCCGAAAACTTTGACGTCTGGGACTTCCGTCTGGACAAAGACGAGCTGGCCGACATTGCCAAACTGGACCAGGGCAAGCGCCTCGGCCCGGACCCGGATCAGTTCGGCGGCTAACCTCTCCCAAGCCCGGCATTCAAACCGGGCTTTTTTTATTTTACCGATCCATCCGCGTTGTTAAGCGGTACACGCTGGCAGACACCGGTTTCCCCGGTTTCCGGCTTCGGCGCTTGCTGCGTCTTCGGTAACGTGCAGACCACGCTCATTTCAGCAGGCCCGCCGCCAAAGGGGCCACTCAGCCGATAGGAGAGCAGTTCATCGTAGTGCTGACCCTGTGCGGTAATAAGCAAGCGAGAGATATTCACCTTATCAATGGGGCCAATCGGCAAAAAGAACGACCACTCATGATCGCCGGAGAAAGTGAATACACCGTTGCTGTCGGAGACCGTACGGGCGTCCGGGCCGTTACTTTTTAGCGTAATTTCCGCGCCAGACACGGGGTTGCCGCTACTGTCCAGCAAACGCCCTTCGACAGCTGGCTGGGACTGGGTCCGGGCGACACACCCGCTTTGCAACAGCGCCATCATCACAATGGCGGGCCAGAATCGTGTTGTCATCTCTCACTCCCTGAAAATTGATGCTCATCTCTTGGTGTGCAGAGGCTTACGCCCGCCCAAAGGCAATGCTACTCTGAACACCGTACCCCAGAAAAAGAAGCCTCTATGCAAAAATGTTTGGTCATGCTCATTGCGTGCAGTTTTTCAGCGTTGGGGCAGTCCCCACAGCGTAGCGTGGAATTGCTCTATCAGCACTATGCAAATAATGCCCCGGGCGTGGTGTTCGATGCCTCCGGCCCGGATCAGATTGTCTCCACTCGGCTGATGAAAGAGGTGGCTGAAGATCAGAAACTGACCGCTGAAGGTGACGTCGGCTATCTGAATTACGATCCGGTTTGCAACTGCCAGGATTATGACAACCTGGTGCTGGAGCGGGTGGATATTGTCACCCACGACCCGCAGCATGTGGATGCGGTCGTTCGCTTTCGTCCTTTCAGCGATGGGCCGGAAACCGTGACGCAAACGCTGGTGCTGGTCGATGAAAATGGCCGTTGGTTGATTGATGATATCGTCAATGAAACGAGCAGCTTGTATGAAGGGATGAAAGCTTATAACCGTGAGCGGGTAGAAGAAGCGCAAAGCGACGAAGCAGCGGAGAAAGGGGCCGTCAGTTCACCCTCACCCCAGCCCTCTCCCTGAGGGAGAGGGAGTGATACCCGCGCCTGGCCGTCCCCTCTCCCACTGGGCCGCGGTAACCACAGTAATATTAGGTTTTGCAGCGATAACACTGCGCAATGAGAATAAAACAGTCACCGCGATGGCAGGGTCCGGCTGAAAATCGACGAAGCGTATCCGTAAGGCCGGGGCGACGCGCAGGGATGCGCGGCGAGGGCGACTTTACACGGACGTTACCTTCGCCCGTCCCCGATAAGCCTGAAGGAATATGCGCAGTGAACCGCGCCAGCGGCGATTTTCCTGGCCGGGAGCCCGGGTCGCCAGGGCGGTGGCGGTGAACCACCCTGGCACGTTCACAGGTTCTGGCGTGACAGAAAAGCAAGGAACATAAGGTGAACGGAATGACCCCCAGAGCCGCATGTTTCCCCTCACCCTTGCCCTCTCCCCAAAGAGGAGAGGGGACTGTCCGTGCTCGTATTATTTTGTGGGGATCCCTCAGCCCTAAGGGAGAGGGAGTGATACCCGCGCCTGGCCTTCCCCTCTCCCACTGTGCCGCGGCAACCACAGTAATATTAGGTTTTGCAGCGATAACACTGCGCAATGAGAATAAAACAGTCACCGCGATGGCAGGGTCCGGCTGAAAAGCAAGGAACATAAGGTGAACGGAACGACCCTCAGAGCCGCATGTTTCCCCTCACCCTAACCACGGTTAGCCAGCCTTACGTTTTACTGCTTTTCTGGCACTCTCATTTCTGACAGCGCCGCTTTTCACCGTACCACTCTTTGCAACACCGCTTTTTGCGCCGCTCTTCGCCGCACCCTGGCCCGCCGTCGCAGGCTTCGCTGAGCCATTCTGACGCTGATGCACAATCGGCGTGTGCTTGGTCAGCGCCGGACGGGTATTGCGGTTCTGACGGCGTGCTTCACGCATTTCATCGAGTGTAGGGGCAGGTACCAGGCAATCACGGCGTGAGCCGATCAGATGCTTTTTACCCATCTCTTCCAGCGCCTGACGGATCATCGGCCAGTTAGCCGGATCGTGATAACGCAACAGCGCTTTATGCAGACGACGCTGCTTATCACCTTTTGGAATCACCACGTCTTCACTCTTATAGCCAATTTTACCGAGTGGGTTTTTCCCGGTGTAATACATGGTCGTTGAGTTGGCCAGCGGTGAGGGATAGAAGTTCTGCACCTGGTCCAGACGGAAGCGGTGCTTCTTCAGCCACAGCGCGAGGTTGACCATATCTTCGTCACGCGTACCGGGGTGCGCAGAGATAAAGTACGGGATCAGATACTGCTCTTTACCGGCCTGTTTTGAGTAGGTATCGAACAGCTCTTTGAAGCGGTCATAGCTGCCCATACCCGGCTTCATCATTTTCGACAGCGGCCCCTCTTCCGTGTGTTCCGGAGCAATCTTCAGGTAGCCGCCCACATGGTGAGACGCCAGCTCTTTGATATAACGCGGATCTTCCACCGCAATGTCGTAACGCACACCGGAGGCGATGAGGATCTTCTTGATGCCTTTCAGGTCACGGGCGCGACGGTAGAGATTGATCGTCGGCTCGTGGTTGGTGTCCATGTGCTGGCAGATATCCGGGTAAACGCATGACAGGCGGCGGCAGGTCTGCTCCGCGCGCGGTGACTTACAGCGCAGCATGTACATGTTGGCCGTCGGGCCACCCAAATCGGAAATGATGCCGGTAAAGCCCGGTACGGTGTCGCGAATGGCTTCGATCTCGTTAATGATCGAGTCTTCGGAACGGCTCTGAATAATGCGCCCTTCATGCTCGGTGATTGAGCAGAAAGAACAGCCCCCGAAGCAACCGCGCATGATGTTGATCGAAAAACGGATCATCTCGTAAGCCGGGATACGACTGTTGCCATAGGCCGGGTGCGGCACACGCTTGTACGGCAGAGCAAATACACTGTCCATCTCTTCTGTCGACAGCGGGATGGCCGGCGGGTTAACCCAGATAAAGCGGTCGCCGTGTTTTTGCATCAGGGCGCGGGCGCAGCCAGGGTTAGTCTCGTGATGCAGAATACGTGAAGCATGGGCATAGAGGACTTTGTCGGCTTTGACTTTCTCAAAAGACGGCAGCAGCACATAGGTTTTTTCCCAGGGTTTGGGACGCGGCGGCTGAACCATAACAGCCTTCGCTTCGGCTTGTTTAGGCTCGACGGGCTTGTTATCTGCACAGGGCAAATCTTCACCGTAAGGATGCGGAATCGGGTCGATTTTGCCCGGCATATCAATGATGCGGGAATCCACACCGCTCCAGCCCGGTAGCGCCTCTTTTACCATGATGGCGGTGTTACGCACGTCGCGAATCTGCGAAATTGGTTCGCCCTGGGACAGACGATGTGCCACTTCCACCAACGGGCGTTCACCGTTCCCGAACATCAGCATGTCGGCTTTGGAGTCCACCAGCACCGAGCGGCGCACGGTATCCGACCAGTAGTCATAATGCGCGGTACGGCGCAGGCTGGCTTCAATGCCGCCTAGAATAACCGGCACATCTTTCCAGGCTTCTTTACAGCGTTGAGTGTAGGCGAGCGTCGCACGATCCGGGCGTTTGCCGGCGACGTTATCCGGGGTGTAAGCATCGTCGTGGCGCAGCTTACGATCCGCCGTATAACGGTTAATCATGGAGTCCATGTTGCCTGCGGTCACGCCGAAGAACAGGTTGGGCTTACCCAGACGCATAAAGTCGTCTTTGCTGTTCCAGTCCGGCTGAGCAATGATCCCCACACGGAAGCCTTGCGCTTCCAGCATGCGTCCACAAATCGCCATGCCAAAACTCGGGTGATCCACATAGGCATCACCGGTAACCAGAATGATGTCGCAGCTATCCCAGCCAAGTTGGTCCATTTCACTACGGGACATGGGTAAAAATGGAGCCGGACCAAAGCAGGCCGCCCAGTACTGGGGCCAGGAAAAGAGGTCTCGATCCGGTTGGATCAGGGATATTGCGCTCATCTTGCTTCCAAAAAAGTGGCAAAAAAATAATCAAAGGGCGGGGATTATACGCCGGATCAATAAGTGAATTGAAGGAATATGTGTGGGGTTTTTCCCCCTCACCTTGGCCCTGTCCCTCAACGCTGAGGAGTCCCCAGTAATATGATGTTTTACAGCGATAACATTGCGTAATGAGAATAAAACATTCGCCGCGATGACTGGGTCCGGCTGAAAATCGACGAAGCGTATCCGTAAGGCCGGGGCGACGCGCAGGGATGCGCGGCGAGGGCGACTTTACATGGACGTTACCTTCGCCCGTCCCCGATTAGCCTGAAGGAATACGCTAAGTGAACCGCGCCAGCGGCGATTTTCCTGGCCGGGAGCCCGGGTCGCCAGGGTGGTGGCGGTGAACCACCCTGGCACGTTCACGGGTTCTGGAGCGACAGAAAAACAAGGAACATAAGGTGAACGGAATGGCCACCAGAGCCGCATGTTTCCCCTCACCCTGACCCTCTCCCCAAAGAGGAGAGGGAACTGTCCGTGCTCGTATTTTTTATGGGGATCCCTCAACCCACAAGTGGCGAGGGAACCGATCGCGTGGGCGGCGACGTGGATTTTCGCCCTCGCCGCGCAGGGGTGAGGGCGTTTACGGTGCCGGATTCACCAACAGCTGGCCTAATGATCCTCTGTCGGCCATTTCGAGCGTCTGGCTACCGTACTGGAAGGGGAAGTGAGGCCACGAAGGCTGCGCGTAATAGACCAGCAGCTCGACCTGCCCGTCGACCCAAACCGTGTCCTTCCATCCCCGGTCTTCGGCAAAAGGCATCGCGCCATTGACGTTACGCACCTGGAACATCACGCCTTCCATATGGAACGACTGCGGCATGTCGGCACGAACCGTCCAGCGCTCCCAGGTTCCCTGCTGCGCCGTCATGTCGAGGCGCTGGGGGTCCCACAGCTGGCCGTTGATGCCCGGGTCACTGCCAAGGGTAATATCACGGCTGCGGGTGGGCGTGCCGGTCAGGATGTCCGCAGGCAGCAGACGCATCGGCAGCGTATCGGTCACCAGCGGCAGCAGCCCGGTGGGCCGCAGGGTCAGGACTAAGGTTGAGATAAGAATGCTCGACGGCTCAAAGAAACCCCGCAGACGGTCAACAATCCCCGCCGCTTCACCGCAGGTGAGCGAGACCTCGTCACCATTGGTCATATCGACCAGAATTTCCCGTCGCTCACCCGGCGCCAGCGCCAGCTGTTTGATCGACACCGGTACCGGCAAAAAGCCCTGATCGCCGGAAATCACATGCAGCGCACGACCGTCGCTCATCTGCAAAAGATAACGGCGTGAGTTAGAGGCATTGAGCAGGCGCAACCGCACCCAGCCGCGCGACACTTCAACAAACGGACTCTGGGCGCCATTCACCATTAGCGTGTCGCCCACAAAGCCGCCGCTGCCCGGCTCGCTATACTCCGGGGTGCCGAAGTTATCCAGCCGTTTATCCTGAATAATGATCGGGAAATCGTCTACACCGTAGTGGTTCGGAATGGGCAGTGATTTGCTGACCTCATCTTCTATCAGCCACATCCCTGCCAGGCCGTTATACACCTGCTGCGCGGTGCGATTGGGCGTGTTGGCGTGATACCACAACGTGGCCGCATTCTGACGAATCGGCAGCACCGGAGCCCAGTCATTATTGGTGGTCATCATTCTGGCAGCGCCGCCTATCAGCGGGCCCGGCACCTGCAAACCGCTCACCGTCATGGCGACGTTTTCCGTCAGGCGGTTGCTGTAAATCAGCTTGACGTCATCGCCATTCCATACGCGGATGGTGGGGCCGAGGTAGCGCCCGTTAACGCCCCACACCTGCGCGCGTGTTCCGGTGGCGAACGACCAGTGCGCACGTTGCAGGGTGAGAAACAGCGGCTGACCACGGCGAGACTCCAGCAACGGAGGGATGGGCAACGGAGGTTGCTGCCCGGCGGCGTTCGCCCTCAGCGGCATCGCGCTGGCGCAAAGTGCCGCGCCAGATGCCTGAATAAATTGACGCCGACTGAGTGACATAGTTGCTCCGTGTGAAACTGAATAGACCGGACGGGAAGTCATTTCCCGACATCATTAAAATGGGCGATCAAACCCGACCTGTGGCTTCGCGCTCTGCCACTTCTTTATCTAATGCTTCAATCTTTTTCGCCATCACGTCGTGGCAATGCGCTGCCAGCTCACGAATCTGATCTTTGCCATAGTTGCTGGTCTCGATGGGCGGCAGCATTTCGACAATCACCAGGCCATTCTTCATGCGGTTAAGATTGATTTTATTCGACGTTGTGGAGACACAGACCGGAATAATCGGCACCCCTGCGGCAATCGCCGCATGGAAAGCACCGGTTTTAAACGGTAATAAACCGCGGCCACGGCTGCGGGTACCTTCCGGGAACATCCAGACAGAGATATTGCGTTTCTGGATATGCTTCACCACTTGCGCAATGGTGCCATGGGCTTTTGCACGGTTATTGCGATCGATAAGCAGGTTGCCCGTCAGCCAGTACAGCAGACCAAAGAACGGCACCCAGAGCAGGCTCTTTTTACCCACAGTCACCGTTGGCGGCTGCACGATATTGGACGCGGTAACCATATCGTAGTTGTTCTGGTGATTGGCAATATAAATCGCCTTATCAAGCTGGGTGTAATCTGCCGGAAAACGTTTTTCCACTTTGAGTCCCAGTACCGGCGCCAGGCGACCAAACATATGACCAAAAGTAGCAACATGCTTCGGATTACGCGGACTCAATAAGCAGTACAGGCAGCCAAATACACAGACCAGTATGGAATAAATAACAACAATGATTGCGCGAATAATTAATAGCATAGCTACCTCGAAAACCCATCCTTATGAGCATGAAACGTGAGCCATTAACACACAAGGCCAGGTCAGATGCGGGTCCGTAAAAAACATATTGTTAATCGCAATTCACGAATAAACAACGCTTTTACGGGAAATTTTAATGATGCCCCCCGTCAGAATGAGGGGGGCAAGACATGCACGAATTACTCTTCGCTGTTGCCTGCTCCGGCACGAGCAGGGGCGTCAATTTCAACGCGGTCAATGCGTTGTAATCCGCGCATGAGGGTGCCACGACGTCCGCGTTCACCCTGCACTTTCTGCAGCTCCTCGGGGCGAAGCTTGATTTTGCGTTTGCCGACATGAATGGTCAGCGTGCTTTGTGGCGGTAGCAGGTAGAGATGCGCCAGGCCATCTTCCCCCTTCGCCGCTTCCGCAGAAGGAATGCCGATGATTTTGTTGCCTTTACCTTTGGAAAGCTGCGGCAGGTCGCTGACCGGGAACATCAACATACGCCCTGCCTGGGTAATAGCCAGCAGCATGTCGGCGTCGTTTTCAATCTCCAGCGGCGGCATGACGCGTGAATTGTCCGGCAGGCTGATCAGGGTCTTACCGGCGCGGTTGCGGGCAATCAAATCGCTGAACGTACAGACGAAGCCATAACCGGCGTCGCTTGCCATCAGCAATTTTTGATCTTCGTTAGTCATCACCATGTGTTCAACCGTCGCCCCCGGCGGCAGCGTCAGTTTACCGGTCAACGGCTCACCCTGCCCACGGGCGGACGGCAGCGTGATAGGATCGATGGCGTAACTGCGGCCGGTGGAGTCGATAAAGACCACCGGTTGGTTGCTCTTGCCTTTCGCAGAGGCTTTCCAGCTGTCTCCTGCTTTGAAGCTAAGCCCTTGCGCATCGATATCATGGCCTTTGGCGCTACGCACCCAGCCCATTTGCGACAGCACAATGGTGACAGGCTCGGACGGCAGCATGTCATGCTCGTTCATGGCTTTCGCTTCTTCACGTTCATGCAACGGCGAGCGGCGATCGTCACCATAGGCATCGGCGTCAGCCTGCAGCTCTTTCTTCAGCAGGTTGTTCATTTTACGTTCAGAAGCGAGAATACCCTGCAGCTGATCGCGTTCTTTCGCCAGCTCGTCCTGCTCGCCGCGAATTTTCATCTCTTCGAGTTTAGCGAGATGGCGCAGTTTCAGTTCAAGGATGGCTTCGGCCTGGGTTTCAGTGATGCCAAAACGCGACATCAGCACCGGCTTAGGCTCATCCTCGGTGCGAATGATATGGATGACTTCGTCGATGTTAAGGAACGCCACCAGCAAACCTTCAAGGATATGCAGGCGCTTGAGCACTTTCTCCAGACGATAATTCAGGCGGCGACGCACGGTGTCACGACGGAACACCAGCCACTCATTGAGGATCTCCAGCAGGTTTTTCACCGACGGACGACCATCAAGGCCAATCATATTGAGGTTAACGCGGTAGCTTTTTTCCAGATCGGTGGTGGCAAACAGGTGATTCATCACCTGATCCATATCCACCCGGTTGGAGCGTGGAACAACAACCAGACGGGTTGGGTTCTCGTGATCGGACTCATCGCGCAGATCGTCAACCATCGGCAGCTTTTTATTGCGCATCTGAGCCGCAATTTGCTCCAGCACGCGGGCGCCTGAGACCTGGTGCGGCAGCGCGGTAATTACAACGGCACCGTCCTCTTTCTTCCACACCGCACGCATGCGCACGGAGCCGCGACCGTTTTCGTAAATCTTACGGATTTCTGTACGGGAGGTGATGATTTCCGCTTCGGTCGGATAATCCGGCCCCTGGACGATATCCAGTAGCTGATCGAGAGTGGTTTTCGGCTGCTCGATGAGCGTAATGGCCGCTTTGGCGACTTCGCGCAGGTTATGTGGCGGAATGTCTGTCGCCATCCCCACGGCAATGCCGGTGGTGCCATTAAGCAGAATGTTGGGCAGACGCGCAGGCAGCATTTTCGGCTCCTGCAGGGTGCCGTCAAAGTTTGGCTGCCAGTCAACCGTCCCCTGACCGAGCTCGCCCAGCAGGACGTCGGCATATTTAGACAAGCGGGATTCGGTATAACGCATTGCCGCGAAGGACTTCGGATCGTCCGGCGCCCCCCAGTTCCCCTGACCATCGACCAGCGGGTAACGGTACGAGAACGGCTGCGCCATCAGCACCATGGCTTCGTAGCAGGCGCTGTCGCCGTGCGGGTGGTATTTACCCAGAACGTCACCCACGGTACGGGCAGACTTCTTATATTTGGCGCTGGCACTCAGCCCCAGTTCAGACATCGCGTACACGATGCGACGTTGAACAGGTTTCAGGCCATCACCGATGAACGGCAACGCCCTGTCCATGATGACGTACATGGAATAGTTCAGGTAGGCGTTTTCCGTGAATTCATGCAGCGCAAGGCGCTCTGCCATATCGCTCATTAATCGTGATTCCTCAACGTGTGTGCCCGCCTTTTCGGCGGCAATATTGCCGCAGATACTAACCTATCTGCGGCGAGGAGTCATAACTATGCGCGATTTTTTAAGGCTGAATGAAACGCCTACTTGCTGACCTTGCTCACTTGCTTAACGTCAATCTCAACCGAGTTCCAGTCCTTGTCCACTTCGCCCTGGATTTCGACCAGATCCTGTGGTCCGACGCTTACGCCATTCCAGCGTTTATGATCGATGTCGACATTAATGGTGCCGGAGGCATCTTTGAAGGTGTAGACGTCATCTGACAGGCGCTCGACGATATTCCCGCGTAGCGTAACCCAGGCATCGTCACGCATAGATTTAGCGTTTTCAACCGTCGTGTTACCGCCGCCAGGGCCAGTAAAGCCGCCGGTCTGCGCAGGGGTACTACCCGGTCCGTTAAACCCGCCGCCCTGGGCGGCAGCCGGGTTTGTATTAGCCGCAAACACGGGGGCGGAGCACATCATGACAATCGCGGTCATCGCAGCAATCTTTTTCATCTTTACTCTTCCTTTGTCAGTCGATTCACCCCCATTAAACCCGCCAGTTCTTAACAACTTCTTAAGGCAAAAAAAGAAATCTTTTTTCTGTACAGCCCCCTGAAACAGCATGTTTACTGCTTACAGACGAGACAAAAAGGAATCTCCTGTGCGTGTGTTACTGATTGAAGATGACAAACTCATTGGCGACGGCATCAAAGCGGGGTTAAGCAAGTTAGGATTCAGCCCTGACTGGTTCACCGACGGGCATCTTGGCAAAGAGGCGCTGTACAGCGCACCTTACGATGCGGTGGTACTCGATTTAACGCTGCCCGGTCTGGACGGGCTTGAGATCCTGCGTGAGTGGCGCGATAAAGGCCGCAGCGAGCCGGTATTGATTCTCACCGCCCGCGACGCGCTCGACCAGCGCGTGGAAGGGTTACGGCTGGGGGCGGACGACTATCTCTGTAAACCCTTTGCGCTCATTGAAGTCGCGGCCCGACTGGAAGCGCTGGTGCGCCGTAGCCACGGTCAGGCACGCAGCGAGCTTCGCCACGGGAAGGTGACGCTCGACCCCGTTAGCCTGGTCGCCACTCTGGCAGGCGAACCGCTTACCCTTAAACCCAAAGAGTTTGCCCTGCTGGAACTGCTTATGCGCAATAGCGGTCGCGTGCTGCCGCGTAAACTGATCGAAGAGAAAATTTATAACTGGGATGACGAGGTCTCCAGTAACGCGGTAGAAGTGCATGTTCATCATTTACGCCGCAAGCTCGGCAGCGATGTTATTCGCACCGTTCACGGCATCGGCTACACCCTGGGTGACGCATGATATGGCCTAACATTTCCAGCCTGCGCCTGCGCCTGACGCTGCTGTTTTTACTGCTGGCGACGATCGCCTGGCTCAGCGCCAGCGTGGTGGCCTGGCAGCAGACACGCGACAGACTGGACGAACTTTTCGACACGCAGCAGATGCTGTTCGCCAAACGGCTCAGCACCATGAGCCTTGATGACCTCAGCCGCATTCAGGGTGCCGCCCTGCCCGATAGAAAGGTCAAAAAGGGCCATCTGGACGACGACGTGCTGGCCTTTGCCATTTTCTCACTCGACGGCAAAAGGGTGCTTCACGATGGCGACAATGGCGAACAGATCCCGTGGCACTATCGCCGTGACGGCTTTGAAGAGGGTCACCTGAAAGATGACAATGACGCGTGGCGCTTCCTGTGGCTCACCTCAGCGGACGGGCGCTATCGGATTGCGGTCGGTCAGGAGTGGGATTATCGCAGGGAAATGGCGGTCGACATTATCACCTCTCAGCTCACGCCCTGGCTGGTGGCGCTGCCGCTGATGCTCATACTGTTAATCCTGTTATTGAGCCGGGAACTCGCACCTCTGCGACGCCTGGCGCAGGCGTTGCGGGTGCGCGCGCCGGACAATGCCTCACCGCTTGATAACACCGGCGTCCCCAATGAAGTCCGTCCACTGGTGGATGCCCTCAACCAACTCTTTACCCGCACGCAGAACATGATGCAGCGCGAGCGGCGCTTTACGTCCGATGCTGCCCATGAACTTCGCAGCCCGTTGACTGCGCTTAAGGTGCAAACGGAAGTCGCCCAACTGTCGCAGGAGGATCCGCAGGGGCGTCAAAAAGCGCTGAACCAGTTACATGCTGGCATTGACCGCGCCTCCCGCCTCGTCGATCAGCTGCTCACCCTCTCCCGTCTTGATTCGCTGGAAAGTCTTGAGGATGTTGAATCAGTACCACTGGATACGCTACTGCAGTCGTCAGTCATGGACATTTATCACACGGCCCGGCAGGCAGGTGTTGAGGTGCGTCTGGCAATCAATGCTGCAGGCATCACTCACACCGGGCAGCCGCTGCTGTTGAGCCTGCTGGTGCGCAACTTACTGGACAACGCCGTGCGCTACAGCAAGGCGGGCAGCATCGTGACCGTCACGCTCGACGATGGTGCTTTTTATGTTAGCGACAACGGTCCCGGCATCAGCGACGACGCCCTGGCCCGCCTCGGCGAGCGTTTTTATCGACCACCGGGTCAACACGAGACCGGCAGCGGATTGGGATTATCTATCGTGCAGCGTATCGCCCGCATGCATCACATGACGGCGACATTTAAAAATGCGCCCACAGGCGGGTTTATCGCGGAAATTCGCTTCGGGTGATTATTGCTAAATACGCAAAAGTCTTTGCACGTTTTGCCTGGTTCGTCAAAGGTCTTATCAGGATAGAATTGCCGCCATTGACGTTTCGCTAAGGACATATCCCCGATGAGCAATATCCTGATTATCAATGGCGCCAAAAAATTCGCCCATTCTAACGGTCAACTTAATGACACCCTGACCGCCGTTGCCGAGAGCTTCCTGCGTGATGCCGGGCATCAGGTCAAAGCCGTGCGTACCGACGGCGACTACGACATTCAAGCGGAAGTGCAGAACTTTTTGTGGGCTGACGTGGTTATCTGGCAGATGCCGGGCTGGTGGATGGGTGCGCCCTGGACCGTGAAAAAATACATGGACGACATCTTTACTGAAGGTCATGGCGCGCTGTACGCCAGCGACGGACGCAGCCGCTCTGATGCCTCTAAAAAATACGGTTCCGGCGGTCTGATTCAGGGCAAAAAATATATGCTCTCGCTGACCTGGAACGCCCCTCTTGATGCGTTTAACGACGAAGATCAGTTCTTCCATGGCGTCGGCGTTGACGGCGTTTATCTGCCCTTCCATAAAGCGAACCAGTTCCTGGGCATGGAATCGCTGCCGACCTTCATCGTCAATGACGTGATTAAAATGCCGGACGTGCCGCGTTACATCGAGGAATATCGCAAGCATCTTGGGCAAATTTTTGCTTAACTGAGAGGCTGGACTTAGAAGGAGTTAACCATGTTGACAGTGATTGCAGAAATTCGTACCCGCCCAGGGCAGCACCATCGTCAGGCGGTTCTTGATCAATTTGCGAAAATTATCCCGACAGTGTTGCAGGAAGAAGGCTGCCATGGCTACACGCCGTGGGTAGACCATGCCGCAGGCGTCAGTTTTCAGACCGCCGCCCCCGATTCCATTGTGATGGTTGAACAGTGGGAAACGGTAGCGCACCTTGAAGCGCACCTTGCTACAGCGCATATGAAAGCCTGGAGTGAAGCGGTGAAAGGCGATGTGCTGGAAACCCATATTCGCATTCTGGAGCAAGGGGTTTAAGCCTCTGCGTTCGACTCTCTCCCACCGGGCGTGGATCGCCAGTAGCATTTTGCTTTACAGCGATAACACTGCGCCATGTGAATAAAACCGTTACCGCGATGACAGGGTCCGGCTGAAAATCGACGAAGCGTATCCGTAAGGCCGGGGCGACGCGCAGGGATGCGCGGCGAGGGCGACTTTACACGGACGTTTACTTCGCCTGTCCCCGATAAGCCTGAAGGAAGGCGCTAAGTGAACCGCGCCAGCGGCGATTTTCCTGGCCGGGAGCCCGGGTCGCCAGGGTGGTGGCGGTGAACCACCCTGGCACGTTCACGGGTTCTGGCGTGACAGAAAAGCAAGGAAAATAAGGTGAACGGAACGACCCTCAGAGCCGCATATTCCCCCTCGCCCTACCCTCTCCCCAAAGAGGAGAGGGAACAGTCCGTGCTCGCATTTTTGTGGGGATACCTCAACCATTGGGGAGAGAGCAACACCAATCTACCAGTACAACTTCCAGCTCTGACTAAACCGCATCAACGCTTCGACGTAAAAATAATCCCCCCAGCTACAGCATTCATCCACCCCTTTATCGCTGGCAAGATGGTACACCGAGTGTTTGAGCAGCCCGTTGGTTGGCTCGTCACGCCTTGCCAGATAGTGTTTACCCAGCGAAGACATGATGCGCATCGCCCACTGCTGATAACGTTCGCGATCCGGATCGGTGACCGGCAGATGTTTAATCAGCTCAAGCAGCCCGCAGACGGCAATGGCTGCCGAAGAAGAATCCCGCAGTGCGTCAGTGTCGACCAGCGCCAGATCCCAGTGACAGACGGCATCTTCCGGCAGACGGTTCAGGAAGTAATTGGCCAGCCTTTTTGAGAGCGCCACCATCTCTCTGTCGCCGGTATAAATGAAACTCAGCAGGAAACCGTAAATTCCCCATGCCTGCCCGCGTGACCAGCAGGAGTCATCCGCATAACCTTGTTGCGTATTGCCGTAACGCGGTTCACCCGTCTTCACATCCATATAATAGGTATGAAACGTAGAAGCATCCTCGCGAATCAGGTACTTCGCGGCCTGATTGACATGCGCCTGCGCCGCTGCGGCAAAACGCGGGTCGCCGGTCTGCTCGCTCGCCCAGTAGAGCAGCGGCAGGTTCATATTGCAGTCGATGATCATACGCCCGGCCTGCTCCGGGTCGCTCAAATCGCCCCACGCCTGAATGATGTGCGCTTTAGGATGAAAACGCTCCAGCAGCGCCTCTGCCGCCTGCAGGGCAAAGCCGCGCGCATCACGACAACCGGTCAACCGCCAGGCCGGCACGCAGGAAAGCGTATACAGAAAGCCCAAATCATGGGTGTTGGTATCATTGCGCCCGGCAATGCGCAGGCCAAAAGAGCGGACGTTTTTTTCCGCCAGCGCCCGGAAGGTTTCATCACCGGTCATCTCCCAGGCAAGCCAGAGTTGCCCGGTCCAGAAACTGGTGGTCCACTCTACGTTTTCCGTCAGTGGGTAGTAGCCGTTTACACAAGTTTCAGCGGGAAACTGCTCACCGAATTGCGTTAAATGACGACGAATCAGTTCGAGGGTATGTTGCCGTGCGCTGTCCAGCTCATCAGAAAACGCTTGCCGACTGAGCGGTGCGCCCGGACATTCACGTAACGGTTCCTCAACGATTTTACTTAACATAGTTCGGTTCCTTCTTTTAAAAATACCCGGTGTTAACGCGAAAGAGAGTTGCCTGCGATATCGACTGGCGTACGCTGCCGCCATTTACTTTGGCAAGCGGAGAGCGTCCATGCGGAGATGACCGTAAAGGTCAGCGCCGTCGCGCCCATAATGATGTAGGTGTTTTCAAAGCCGATGCGGTCATATAACAATCCGGCTGGAGAGGAGACCACCACATTACCGACATACAACATGGCCTGATAACCTAATAAATACATGGTGGCATTAACCCGTTTGTCAAAATGCTCAGCAATATATTTAAATACGGAGACCAGCAGCAGACAGATTTCGAGACCGTACAACGGTTTCAATACAGAGATTAATAAATGTGAATCGCAAAGGCCTGAAATAATAAGACGAGCACCCACCACCAGGCCAACAATTAATAACCCGCGTTTCGCGCCGATATAATTCACCACCAGCGGGATCACCATATACATGATAAATTCCATCCCGGACTGTACGGTGCCGAGATAGCCAAAGACGGCATTACCCTGATGAATGTCGTCAAAGAAGGTGACGAAATAACGGGAGAACTGCTGCTCGGCGATAAACATCATCCACGCCACGCCGGCGACATACAGGCAGAATGCCCAGAACTTGCGGTTACGTAACAGCGCGTAGACATCTGCCGGCACAATCTTCTCTTTGGTTAACACGTCACTGGCGTTAGCCGCATTAACGTTCACTTTCAGGCTCAGCAGCACAATGAACATCACCACGGATGCGACGCTGCCCATAATGAAGTTCCACGACGGAGAGATGTTAAACAGCAGGCCGGAGAAAGAGGACGCCACCGCCCAGCCCAGCGATCCCCACATGCGAATCTGCCCAAACTCCATACTGTTTAAACGGCTGTAGCGGTCGCTGTAAGATTCACATGCTGCCACGCCGGCATACCACGCAAAGCTTAAATAAATCGCGCCGACAATAATCCCGAGCATAGTGTTTGAGAGTAATAACGGCTGGTACACATAAATAAAGAACGGGGCCATTAATGCTGACATTAATACGACAAAATAGAGCAGATATTTACTCATGCCGATTTTATCGAGAATATAGCCATATATCGGTTTCAGGATAACCGAGAATATCCCGTTGACGGCAAACACTGTACCAATAACGGTGCCACTCAGGTTAGCTTTTTGCCCAAGCCAGATAGCTAATAAGCCAATACTGGCTGACCAGGTAAAAAAGTAGAGAAAGATAAAGGAACTGATTTTGTAATATTCAGTCCGGGTATTGATGGCTGATTTTTCCATACTATCCTCGACAAATCGTGTAGCGTTCAGAGATTGCGAATGGCGATAATATTTCTGTTATTTTTCTGGCGGCGCAGATTAATGCGCGAGTGTTATTATTGTATTGTGCTCTTTACTCTTCACCCGCAGACATTCGGGCTCAATCGTTAATTCCGGTACAGCAGAATAAAAATCATTTGGGCTTAAACTTGCCTGCACTGCGCAGGCCAACCAGTGTTCCCCGGCTGGCAGAATGTTATGTAGCATGGGGATGGCCGCACACTCAGCAAACATGATGCTGCTATTGGGTGGCGTTACCACGCAATCGGCCTCGCGCTGCTGGTGGGACGAAAGATCGACAATCGCACTCACCCCATTTTCAGCCGCCACCAGACAGCCTTTGAACCTGCCCTGCATCAGCGGCTGGGGCTCTGCTTTCATGACCGCAAAACCGCCCTCCACGCTGTGCAGTTCACGCGCCATTTGGATGCGGTGTACCCGCAGATGCCACTCCCCGCAGGGGATAAGCCAGGTACTTACCTGCACATCGCGCCACGGCGACCAGCGAGAGAAGATGTGATCCTCCTGCACCACCACCTCGTCACACGCCCGACGCCCACGAAAATAGTCGTCTCCCTCACTCAGTAGCAGCATGGAATCACATGCCGCATGTTTAATACCGTAGCGTCCACGCTCAATGGTGAAACCAAACCGGCTGGAGTAGGCAAATTTGGTGTATTTCGCCTCGGTATTCACATAATTGTTCAGCTCCAGTTGCCCGGACGTCAGCATATAAACGTGCCGTGCATCTGCCGTGTGCACCAGAATTTGCTGGGCATGGGGAATAGCGCGTGGCGACGCCAGGGTCGGCAACGGTGCCTCCTCGGCCTGCCAGAAACGATGGCTCTCCGGCAGGGCCAGAATCAGGAACACTTTCAACGCCCAATAAGGCGAGCCCGGTGAGTTGTAGTCCTCGCACATTGCCAGATTGGGGTAGGCGAACCCGAGCGTCAGAATCCCGTCACGATCGAAAATCGGCTGTGACAGCCACCAGCGAAGATGACGTAAAATAAGGCCCTTCACGATGCCAGGATGAAGCACCGGCAGCTCAGACCAGGCTACCGCGCTCCAGAAGGCCACCATCGCAAAGCGATAGGTCAGGCTGCGCCCAAAGGGGATGGATTCGCCCCCGGCGGCGGACATATAAATGAAATCCTCAGCAAACAGCACCGCGCGTTCACGCAGAATGCGGGCCCTTTCCGGGTCATCTTTGCCGTTGAGGGTAGCGTAAATCAGGCCGTAAAAATGAAAGGCCATGGAGATGTAATAGTCTTTAGGGCGACCAGGACCGTCCGAGTACCAGCCCTCCCCCAGATAGTAGGCTTCCATGAGGGTAAAACGATGGTCAATGGCCTGCTGATCCCAGGGCAGCCCGGCGCGCTTAAAGCCCAATTGCACCAGGATCGCGAAATAATTCCAGTTGCTGTCCGGCATCCGGGCATCGGTGATTTGGTTCAGCCAGCGGTGCAGGTTGTCACGTTCACGGGCGCTAAAACCGGTGAGACTTTCTTCCTGAAGTAATGCCAGCCCCAGCCCCCAGGCTGCCATCTCCACCAGTCGCTGATCGTACGGGCCAGTGTCCCCCCAGTAACCGTCACTTTCAGGACAGGTCCCCTGCTTAAGCGCAGCGATGTATTTATCGGCCAGAGCCGTCGACTCGCCACCGGCCAACAGGGGGAATATGCCCCACATCGCCCGCGATAATCCTTCCATCTCCGCGATTTCCGCCCCGTAGTGCGCACAGGTATCGCCGAGCGAAAACCCTGCACTGCCCGCCGGAAACTGGTTGTCCAGCGCATTCAGCATCCTCGTCAGCGCCGCCACGACATCCTGGCGGGAAGACAATGAAATTGATTTTTTTCCTTTGGACATCGGCATCGGTTCGCTCCCCTGTTAAGTGGCTAAAGGATAGTGAATCGCCCCTGGGCAGAAATGTTACCCCGGTCACACTGATGAGCTTTGTTTAAACCCGCTGTTGAGGAAATTTAAAATGGTGGTTTATAACGGTGGCTAACAGCATAAAAATTGAGATCTATTGCACCATGCGCGACAACGGCCATGCAGAACGTCTGGAGCTGATCACCCTCAACGATGCGGTGGTATCGTTCAGCCGCCTGTTTGCTAATACGGTTCGCTATCATCACTGGCATCAATGTCTCGAAGTGCTTTATGTCGAGGAAGGCTTTGGCGTGGTGATTGTTGATAATCGCCAGTACACCATGCGCCCTGGCAGGCTCTTTTTCTTCCCCCCCTTTACGCTGCATAAAGTGATGGTCGATGAGCAGGTGCAGGACAGCTATCGGCGGACCATTATCCATGTCGATCATCATGCGGTGCTGAAGCTGTTGCGGGATTTCCCGCACAACCAGCGGCGCTTACAGCGGCTATCAGCACGCAGCGGTGCGGCAGTGGTCATGGACGCGGCGGCCATTCATTCGCATATCGATCACCTGTTTAGCGACTATGCCCGAATGGCAATGCAGGCACGCCTGACCGCAGAACAGGTGGCCTGCCTGCTCCTGACGCTACTCAATATGCTCCCGGAAGAGCAGGAAAAATTGCCGGAAGCACAGACCGGCGTCGCCACCCCGGTGATGTTCTGGCTGGAGGAGAATTATCAGCACAAATTCAGTCTGGATAAGCTGGCAGACGATTTGGGAAAATCGCGCAGTTATGTCTCAAGGCGCTTTCACTTTGAAACCGGCGAGCCGATTCATCAGTATTTAAACACCCTGCGGTTGCGTAAAGCCTGCGAATTATTGTTGCACAGTACGCGCAGTATCAGTGATATCGCCAGGGAAAGCGGCTTCTCCGATGTCACTTATTTTATCAGCGCTTTTAAAAAAGGGATTGGCGAGACACCGCTGCGCTATCGTAAGAATCACACCCCGGCCAGTTGACATCCGCCCGGTCAGCCCTGTGGCATGGCCAGGCTTGTCAGGTTCCGCAGCGCTTTACCAGCCGCAGACGTTGGTCTCTTCGTCTGATTCATAGCCGCGAACGATATTAATCAGATCCTTAACGGCATCGGCGGCAAAGGTGGGATCGCTGAGGTTGGCCAGCGTTAACCTGTCTTTGTCGACAGAAACCCCGTTATTGTTGTTAGTCACGGTCAGCACAAAGCCTTGTTCACTTTCACTTTTATCCGCCAGCTGTGCGACCAGTTCATTAACAGCCCCAGCGGCAACGTCTGGCACATACAGCGCCATCGGTTTCAGCCAGATTTTTTCATGGGTTTCGCTGCTGCCGCGGTGGGTTACCGCTAAGGTATAACCCTGGTTTTCAGTGGTCATCTTTCCTCCCTTAACCTTCAATCAAAATTTGGGGATCAACCCAGAAATCAACGTTAAACACCGTATCTTCCGTTAACGCTTCAATACGATGCCAGACCTCTGCCGGGAAAACGCCGAATTGTCCGGCTTCGATGGTTAATGTGTCGACAGGCTCCGGGCTGGTCTCATCGGCATAACCGTAGTAACGGATGGTGCCCTGCATGACGCTCAGGCGGGGGTAAACACCCTGTCGCGTGCCCGCATCCAGATGACGCTGCCAGATAGAGGCGGGTGCTGTTTCATTTGTCCATAAAGGTGTGGTGCGGACGTGAACATAATTCGTTGGTATAACAATGCGTTCCATGTTTCATCCTCGTAGGATTGAGTGTCGGGAGAAACGTTATATTGCATATAAAATACGCCTTTAAGCGGCGGATGTGAATGTTAAAAGGCCGGGTACAACATGAGGGGTAGAGAGGGGGTAGACAGGCGTAAATCTGAAGTCAGAAGCGCGTGCTGGCGACAGCGTATCGCCAGCACGAGGGGAAATTTAACGTTTTTGCAAGGCTTCCCACAGCCCAAGGAGATAGGTCACGCCCAGTGCGCGGTCATATAAACCGTAGCCCGGTCGACCGGTTTCTCCCCAGATGAAACGACCGTGATCCGGGCGAATATAGCCATCAAAACCGTTGTCATGCAGCGACTGCATCACTTTGTACATGTCCAGAGAACCGTACTGCGACGGGTGTGCACACTCATAAAAATCTTTATCTTTGATTAACTTAATGTTGCGTACGTGCGCAAAATGGATGCGCTTGCGGCGGCTAAACTCCGCCAGGATCTCATAGACATTATTATCAGGATCTTCGGCAATCGATCCGGTGCAGAGGGTGATGCCATTGGCTTCAGAATCCACGGCGTTACACAGCCAGTCCAGATCCTGACGATTTTTTACCACACGCGGCAGACCGAAAATGGAGTACGGCGGATCGTCCGGATGAATCGCCATTTTGACGCCGACTTCTTCACAGACAGGAATAATAGCCTTCAGGAAGTAGACCAGGTTTTCGCGCAGCTTCTCATCGTCCACATCTTTGTAGCTGGCAAACAGCTCTTGCACCTGTGCCAGCCGCTCAGGCTCCCAGCCCGGCAGCGCAAAACCGTTTGAATTACTCAGTACTTCGCTGACCACTTCTTCGAGGCTTTTATCGATATCTTTCTTTTCAAAGGCCATGGTCAGCGAACCGTCCGGCAGAACATAGTTCATGTCGGTCTTCATCCAGTCAAAAACCGGCATGAAGTTGTAGCAGATGACCTTTACCCCAAAGCGGGCAAGGTTACGTATGGTTTGCTTGTAGTTTTCAATATAACGTTCGCGGCTCGGCAGACCAATTTTGATGTCATCATGAATATTAACGCTTTCAATGACTTCCATCTTAAGCCCGGCAGCATGTGCCTGGCCAACCAGCGCTTCAATTTTCTCAACCGGCCATAACTCTCCGACGGGCACATCATAAAGCGCACCCACAACCCCTTCCACGCCAGGAACCTGACGGATGTACTCAAGAGAGACTTTGTCCTCTTTCGGCCCAAACCACCGCATTGTCATCTGCATACAACAACCTCGATTCGAATTTGTTAACAACATCTACCATACTAGTAGTTACTAACGATTACAGTAAAACTGCGAGCCAGATTAATCAATATATTTCTTAAACAAATAATCATCGGTAAATGAAATGATATGAATGTTAAATATCAGTTAATTAAAAAAAAGCATTTATCAATAAGACACAATATTAAATTTTGACCATCCTCACATTATTAAAAATCAATCTTGTATGGTAGTAGACTGTAAAATTTATAGGTATACCGTAAAAACGGTAACGTTATTCCATTCATTCAAAAATTGCATACCAAAAATTCAGGAGCACGTCGAAGATGTCACTGATAAATGACGACTTTATGCTTACCAGCAAAGCGGGACAAACGCTTTACAGACGCTACGCGAAGAATCAACCGATAATTGATTATCATTGTCATCTGGAAGCTAAAGACATTTTTGAGAATAAACCCTTTCGTGATATCACCCAGCTTTGGCTTGAGGGTGACCACTACAAATGGCGCGCCATGCGCGCAAATGGTATTCATGAAAAATATATAACCGGGGCGGCTTCATCCGAAGAGAAATTTGAAGCATGGGCGAAAACCGTTGAATCGAGCTTTGGTAATCCGTTATATCACTGGACGCATCTTGAGCTTGCCGCCTATTTCGACATTCATTATCCCCTTAGTCATAAAAACTGGCGAGAGGTCATGACGGCTTGTAATAAAAAATTAGCCAGTCAAGATTTTCTTCCCAGAGCGTTAATAACACGGTCACATGTTGAAGTGATCTGTACCACCGACAAACCTCTGGATGATTTAAAATATCATCAGCTTCTGCAGCAGGAAGAGGGGTTTAAAACCAAAGTCCTTCCCACCTTTCGCCCGGATGAACTTTTCGAAGCGGACCCGACACGCTTTTGTCAATTCATCTCCGAGCTTAGTCAAGCCACTGACATCGCTGTCACCGATCTGGCGTCATTTATAAACGCCATCGGCCTGCGCATTGACTACTTCCATCACGTTGGCTGCCGCATTTCGGATCACGGCCCGCTGGAAGTGGCCTACCGCCCGGTAACTGACGAACAGGCTACTGCCTTATTTGCCGCCAGACTGTCAGAGCGCGAACTGACGCAGACGGAAATGCAGGCATGGAACAGCCTGATATTTGTCAGACTTGCCGCCCTGTACAAGCAAAAAGAGTGGGCCATGCAAATTCATTTTGGCGCTATCCGTAATAATAATGCGCGCCAGTATCATGCCGTCGGCATTAATAGTGGATTTGATTCTATTGCCGATCAGGAAAACCTCGCAACCAATCTTAATGCGTTGCTCAATGCGATGATGGAAAATAATGGATTGCCAAAAACCATTATTTACAACCTCAACGCAAGCTATAACGATATTGTGGCTTCCGCCCTGGCTAATTTCCAGAACGGTGACGAAGGTATTAAATCGCCGATGCAATTTGGCTCCGGTTGGTGGTTTAACGACACTTACCGCGGCATGGTTAACCAACTGAATACACTTGCCGATCAGGGATTATTAGCTAATTTCATCGGCATGCTAACCGACTCCCGCAGCTTCGTCTCTTATACCCGCCATGATTATTTCAGACGCATTCTTTGCAACCTGATTGGCGGCTGGGTCGACCGCGGAGAGGTGCCTGAAGATATGGATATACTAGCCAATATGGTGAAAGGGATTTGTGTCGATAACGCCCGCGCTTATTTCAAATTTTAATTTATCCAGTCACGAGATAAAATATGAAGCGTTCAGAAAGAAAAATCACCATCCCCGTCAGCATTGGTTATGGCCTGACGGATATTATGGGAGGCGGCGCCTTTACGGTTATTGGCGCATGGCTCTTATTCTATTACACCACCTTTGTGGGTTTATCCCCGCTTGAAGCCGCCTCCATCGTTGCCATCGCGCGAATCGTGGATGCCATTATCAGCCTGTTTATGGGCTCGTTTACCGATCATTTTTATAAAAATCCCCTTGGTAAGAAATTCGGCCGCCGCCGCTTTTTCTTGCTGATCGGCTCACCGCTGATGCTGGTTTATGCCCTGCTTTGGCTCAATGGCATGAACTATTGGTTCTACTTAAGCGTGTACCTCGCATTTGAAATTATTGCGGCAATGGTACTCATTCCGTGGGAAACGCTGCCTTCAGAGATGACCAAGGATTTCAATTCACGCACCAAGCTCTCAACCGGACGCATGTTTCTCTCCGCCACCGGTACTTTTCTCGCTACCTTTATCCCTGGGCTGCTGATTGGTTACCTGGGTGAAAAGAGCGCGGAAGCCTATCTGATCAACGGCATTGTTTTCGCCGTGGCCTTTATGGTTTGTGTACTGATTTCCTGGAAAGTGACTTGGGAACGCGAATTAACCCCTGAAATGCTCGCCGAACTGGAAAGCGATCGCGTAGCCTCACGGGTGAATGTTCTGGGACTCATCAAAGAGTATCTGTCGACGCTGAAAGTCCGCGCCTTTCGTAAACATCTGGCTATCTATCTGCTCTCATTTACCGCAAAAGATATCTACAACACCGTTTTTGTTTTCTTCTGCGTTTACTGTTTGCAGGTTTCCTCTGCCTTCGCAGGCAGCCTGCTCTCAATGAGTATCATTGGCCTGCCGGTAACACTGGTCGCCGGGTTCGCCATCATTAAGTTCGGCCCGTCAAAACTGTATGTTTTTGCCTACAGCCTGATGATGCTCTGCCTGGGTGGGATCCTGCTGGTTTACCTCTTCCCTACCGCACAGAAAGCGCTGCTGCTTGTTATTCTTGCCGGGTTGTATCAGGTTGGGCGCTGTGTACTGGAATTCACCCCGTGGAACGTTTTCCCGTTCATTCCGGATATTGATGAAATGATTACCCGCCAGCGTCGTGAAGGGCTGTTTGCCGCCGTCATGACCTTCTCGCGGAAAACCACGGTGGCGATCGCCACCTTTGTGGTGGGCTTTATTTTGCAGGAAGGCGGTTTTGTAAAAGGGAGCCAGATTCAGCCACCTGAAGCCGTGCATACCATCGCCATGACGCTGTTTATTGGGACGGCAGGTTTGCTGATTCTTGCGCTCTGGCAGGCACTGACCTTCCACCTGAATAAACAGACGCACAAAATCTTTGTTGATGAAGTCGAGAGACTGAAAAACAACGGTTCCCGTGCAGCAGTTACCCCGGAAACACGCAGAATTGTGGAAGACCTGACGGGGGTACGTTATGAGAAACTATGGCCGGATATGGACGCGCAAAATGCGAATAGTTCGCGCGCAACGCATCCATTAGCAGAGTAAACCGTAAGACACACGCTTCAGGCTTTGCGGCCTGAAGCGTTTCGCAACATCAGGCTTCGATGTCCGCCATGTCGCCCTTCTCCTGCAACCAGTTACGGCGGTCTTCAGAGCGTTTCTTGGCTAACAGCATGTCCATCATCGCATTAGTCTGCTGCTCATCTTCATCACTGATGACCAACTGCACCAGACGACGGGTGTTAGGATCGAGCGTCGTTTCACGCAGCTGCAACGGGTTCATTTCCCCAAGCCCTTTGAAGCGCTGAACATTTGGCTTACCCTTTTTGCGCTTGAGCTGTTCCAGCACACCGGTTTTTTCTTCTTCCGTGAGAGCGTAATAGACCTCTTTACCAAGATCGATACGGTAGAGCGGCGGCAAGGCTACGTACACATGGCCGTTTTTCACCAGCGCACGGAAATGCTTCACAAAGAGGGCACATAACAGCGTGGCAATGTGCAGGCCATCGGAGTCCGCATCCGCCAGGATACAGATTTTGCCGTAACGCAGCTGGCTCAGATCGTCGCTGTCCGGATCGATGCCGATCGCCACGGAGATATCGTGGACTTCCTGCGAGGCCAGCACTTCATCAGAAGAGACTTCCCAGGTATTGAGGATCTTACCCTTGAGCGGCATGATCGCCTGATACTCACGATCGCGCGCCTGTTTGGCGGATCCCCCTGCCGAGTCCCCTTCCACCAGGAACAGTTCGGTGCGGTTAAGATCCTGCGCGGTACAGTCTGCCAGCTTGCCGGGTAACGCCGGGCCACTGGTCAGTTTTTTACGTACCACTTTCTTGGCCGCACGCATACGGCGCTGGGCGCTGGAAATCGCCATTTCGGCCAGCATTTCAGCCGCCTGCACGTTCTGGTTGAGCCAAAGACTGAAGGCATCTTTTACCACGCCAGAGACGAAGGCCGCGCACTGGCGTGAGGAGAGACGTTCTTTGGTCTGGCCGGCAAACTGCGGATCCTGCATTTTGACCGACAGCACATAGGCGCAGCGTTCCCAGATATCTTCCGCCGACAGCTTCACGCCGCGCGGCAAAATGTTGCGGTATTCGCAAAACTCACGCATGGCATCCAGCAGTCCCTGACGCAGACCGTTCACATGCGTACCGCCCTGCATGGTCGGGATCAGGTTAACGTAGCTTTCTGTCAATAACTCACCGCCTTCCGGCAGCCAGAGCAGCGCCCAGTCAACGGCTTCCGTCTCAGCGGCAAAGTTCCCAACGAAAGGCTGCTGAGGCAGGGTTGGCAGACCGTTTACCGTTTCCATCAGATAATCGGTCAGGCCATCCTCATAGCACCAGCGCTGCTCGGTGTTGTTCACTTCGTCTTTAAAGGTGATTTCAACGCCAGGGCAAAGTACCGCTTTGGCTTTCAGCAGGTGCGACAGGCGTGAAACGGAGAAACGCGGGCTATCAAAGAACTGTTCATCCGGCCAGAAGTGAACGCTGGTGCCCGTGTTACGTTTGCCGCAGGTACCCACGACATTCAGGTCCTGGACCTTGTCACCGTTCTCAAATGCGATGTTATAAATTTGCCCATCACGTTTCACGTTGACTTCAACACGACGCGAGAGCGCATTCACCACGGAAATGCCCACACCGTGCAGACCACCGGAGAACTGGTAATTTTTATTGGAGAACTTGCCGCCTGCATGCAAACGGCAAAGGATCAGTTCAACCGCAGGAACGCCCTCTTCCGGGTGAATGTCCACCGGCATGCCGCGACCATCATCAATGACTTCCAGAGATTGATCGGCGTGCAAAATGACATCCACACGTTTGGCGTGGCCTGCCAGCGCTTCATCCACGCTGTTATCAATGACTTCCTGACCAAGATGGTTAGGACGGGTGGTATCGGTATACATCCCCGGACGGCGGCGAACCGGCTCAAGCCCGGTGAGTACCTCTATGGCATCAGCGTTATAGGATTGCGTCATGGTTTGTTCGTAGATAGTGATCGGGTCTTTTCCCTGTTGGCTCAACGAAGCCCAAGGAAGTCGACAATCTGTGTGAAATGATTCTCAAAGCCCACAAAAGCATGGTTACCGCCTTCTTCTACCGTCTGGCGACACGCATCGTAATACGCAACGGCCTGACGATAATCCAGCACTTCATCGCCCGTCTGTTGCAGAAGCCAGATTAAATCCGGTGCGTCCAGAGGGTCGACCTGCATCACTTTGAGATCGTAAATATGGCGAGACTCTAGCACATATTGCTGCCCCGTGTAGGGGTTCTCGTTGTTGCCAAGGAAATCGGCAAGTAATTCAAACGGACGAACCGCGGGATTCACAACCACGGCTGGCAGGGTAAAACACTGCGAAAGCCAGGTGGCGTAATAGCCTCCCAGCGACGATCCCACGATACCCAAGGGTTGCCCGCCATTTTCCAGCACCAGCAACTCCAGCAGCTCCGCTGCTTCAGACGGATACGGCGGCAGCTGCGGGACCACGACGTTAATATCAGGGTGGTGCTCTGCCAGCCACGCGCTGAACTGGGTCGCCTTCGCTGAGCGCGGCGAGCTGTTGAAACCGTGTAAATAAAGAAGTGTAGACATCAGTAGCCTTCTGACGCGGTGTCAGGACTAAACTCGGCACTTTGCAAACGGCAGACTTCCGTGTGCATGCTGCCATCCGCATGGAGGTCCAGCCAACGCCAGCCAGGTGCGATGGTATCCAACGTGAAGTTAGCACAATGCGGTTTAAACTGGACGCAGGTGGACGGCGTTGCCAGCATACGGCGGCCATTCCAGTTGAGGTCCAGCTCCTGGTGAATATGCCCACATAACATATTCCTGACGTTGGGGAAGCGCGCCAGCACGTGGTCCAGTTCAGCGGCATTGCGCAGACTGTGCTGATCGAGCCAGCTACATCCTGAAGGCAAAGGGTGATGATGTAAAAGCAGCAGCGTATGACGCTCAGGGGCGTCCAACAGCTTTTTCTCCAGCCACTCAAGCTGGAATTCGCTCAGCTCACCATGAGGGACACCGAACACCTGGCTATCCAGTAACAGAATCTGCCAGTGCTCACCCACAAAGACACGCTTGGCCGGTGAAATACCCGCTTCATGAAGCGCGTTGTACATTGCAGGCTGGAAATCATGATTGCCAGGTAGCCATACGCAGGGTACGCCAAACCTTGCGATACCTTCAGCAAAGTGCTGATAGGCCGCAGCGGTTTGATCCTGCGCGAGGTCGCCTGTTGCGACAATCAAATCACACTCACGCTGTTGGGCCTGGATGGCATCCAGTACGGCCTGATAACTTTCCCAGGTATTAACCCCTAACAACGTGTCGTGCTTTTCGGCAAACAGATGAGTATCAGTAATTTGTAATATCCTGACTCTGGACTCATCAGCCAGACTCAGGTTTAACAGGCTTTCCAAATGGTGTCCTTAGGTTTCACTACGCTAACAAACCGGAATCGCCATTGCTCCATGTGCTAAACAGTAACGTAGCCAGTCGGCCAGAAACTGATTAATTTGATGCTTTTCGTCGCGTTGATGCAACTTTTTATTCGGGTAATCATAACGCGCTTTGAAGCGAAAGATCTGCTGACTCGAACACACTTCGGCCACCATCGCGTCATGATACAAACGAACCGTCATTGACGGCAGGCTCCAGTAGCTGATTGCCGGCACGGTTTGTTTGATTTCCACAAGCGTAGTGTAGCGGGTGGATTCCACAATCGTTAACCGGTATTGCGCATTCGTCACCTGATAGCTCACCGTTTCGCCTGCCTCATCATTACGCGGCAACAGGCGACGCAACTGGGCGAAATTGGTTTCACACAGGCGCATCATTTCTGGGAAGTCAGGTGTATAACGCTTCATTTTTTCCACTCTTTTCGTAAGCTCTCATAATGCAGTTGCAGCCATTGCAGGGCGATGACAGACGCCGCGTTGTCGATTTTCCCCTCTTCTACCCACTGATAAGCCTGTTCCCGGCTCACCACATGAACACGAATATCTTCGTTTTCATCCACCAGACCATGTATACCTTCAGCCTGCGTGGCATCCACTTCGCCAACCAATAAGGATAAACGCTCACTGGTTCCGCCAGGGCTGGCGAGATAGCTCATAAACTTCTTCACACGCCCAACGGCAAGACCAGCCTCTTCTTGTGCTTCCCGGCGAGCCACATCCTCAACCGTTTCGCCTTCTTCAATCATCCCGGCCACCAGCTCCAGAAGCCATGGGCTTTCACTGGTATCGAACGCCGCGATACGGATCTGTTCAATCAGTACCACTTCATCCCGCACTGGGTCAAAGGGTAGCAAGACTGAAGCATGCCCGCGTTCAAAAATTTCACGCCGGACTTCACCGCTCATTTCGCCGTTAAATAAACGGTGGCGAAACCGGTAGAGTTCAAGCGAAAAAAAACCGCTGTAGAGCGTTTCCCGTGCAATAATTTCTACATCATTTTTAGAGAAAGTCACTGCGGGCGTCTTCGGCTTACTCATACGGGTATCCTGTTCGTAACAAAGGTGATTTTGTGGATTTCAAGCCTGTTTGACTGTCGTTTCAAGCGCTATGTGATAGATTGGAGCAAATTTCCGCCGGATGGCACGTAACGCCAATCTTAAGCGATGGCAGACTCTGTTAGAATCGGCGATTATTTCTGAATTAAGATCAGCGCTATTCATGCTTCACAACAAGGAATGCAAATGAAGAAATTGCTCCCCATCCTTATCGGCCTGAGCCTGACGGGTTTCAGCGCTATGAGCCAGGCAGAGAACCTGTTGCAGGTTTATCAGCAGGCGCGTACAAGCAACCCGGATCTGCGTAAATCTGCTGCCGATCGCGATGCTGCTTTCGAGAAAATTAACGAAGCACGCAGCCCGTTACTGCCGCAGTTGGGTTTGGGTGCAGATTACACTTACGGCAACGGTTATCGCGACAATAACGGCGTGAACTCCAATGCGACCAGTGCTTCTTTGCAGCTTACGCAAACTATCTTTGATATGTCTAAATGGCGCGCCCTGACGTTACAGGAAAAAAGCGCGGGCATCCAGGATGTGACCTGGCAGACCGATCAACAGACGTTAATTCTCAATACCGCGACGGCCTATTTTAACGTTCTGAGCGCTATTGATTCCTTGTCGTACACCGAAGCACAGAAACAAGCCATTTATCGTCAGTTGGATCAAACTACGCAGCGTTTTAACGTGGGTCTGGTGGCGATTACTGACGTGCAGAACGCCCGTTCACAGTACGATACCGTACTGGCGAATGAAGTGACCGCACGTAACAACCTGGATAACGCTGTCGAATCATTGCGTCAGGTCACCGGTAACTATTACCCGGAACTGGCTTCACTGAACGTAGATAATTTCAAAACTGACAAACCAAAAGCAGTGAATGCCCTGCTGAAAGAAGCGGAATCCCGTAACCTGTCGCTGCTGCAGGCTCGTCTTTCTCAGGACCTGGCACGTGAACAAATTCGTCAGGCGCAGGACGGCCATCTGCCTACGTTGGATCTGACAGCTTCAACCAGCGTCTCTAACACCAAATACAGCGGTTCTGCCACCAGCGGCGCGAGCTCGCAGGCTTATCAGGATCGTAATATCGGTCAGAACTCTGTTGGCCTGAGCTTCTCCCTGCCGCTGTATCAGGGCGGGATGGTGAACTCCCAGGTTAAACAAGCTCAGTACAACTTTGTTGGTGCCAGCGAACAGCTTGAAAGCGCACACCGCAGCGTAGTGCAGACCGTGCGCTCCTCGTTTAACAACGTGAACGCATCCATCAGTAGCATTAACGCTTATAAACAAGCGGTTGTCTCTGCACAAAGCTCTCTGGACGCAATGGAAGCCGGATACTCGGTCGGTACCCGTACCATCGTCGATGTTCTGGACGCGACCACAACGCTGTTTAATGCCAAACAGCAGTTGTCCAGTGCTCGTTATAACTACCTGATTAACCAGCTCAATATTAAATCCGCGCTGGGTACATTGAACGAGCAGGATCTGGTGGCGTTGAACAATTCTCTGGGGAAAGTGACCTCTACCACCCCTGAAAGCGTGGCACCGGAAAACCCGGATCAGGAAGCCCGTGTGAACAATATGGCGAACGGCGATCAATCGTTAACGGCACAACCCGCCGCAGCGCGTACTACTCGCTAAGTCATTGATGTTTTAAAACGGGGGCACACAGCCCCCGTTTTTACGTAAGGCAACGTAAAGATCCCCCCTTCCAGCCCGCATCCTGCTTCATTTTCAGCCACTCATCCTCTATCCTGACCTTTTATACATACCTTTGGGTCTCGGAAGACAATATGAAACGGACAAAAAGCATTAATCATGCAATGTTTCGCAAAAGCTGGAGCGCCCGTCATTTGACGCCGGTTGCGCTGGCTGTGACCGCCGTCTTTATGCTGGCAGGCTGCGAGCAGAACGATGAAACAGTATCCATGTATCAAAACGCCGACGACTGCTCCTCCGCTAACCCGGGCAAAAGCGCCGAATGTACTGCGACCTATAACAATGCGCTGAAAGAAGCTGAGCGCACCGCGCCAAAATACGCCAGCCGTGAAGATTGCGTGGCTGAATTTGGTGAAGGCCAGTGCCAGCAGGCTCCGGCGCAGGCCGGTGTTGCACCGGAAAACCAGGCGCAGGCCCAGCAGTCCGGCGGCAGCATGTGGATGCCGCTGATGGCAGGTTACATGATGGGTCGTATGATGGGCGGCGGTGCGGGCTTTGCACAGCAGCCGTTGTTCAGCTCCCGTAACCCGGCGAGCCCGGCCTACGGTCAGTACACCGATGCCGGTGGTAAAAGCTACGGCGCGGCTCAACCTGGCCGTTCCGCAACCGTATCTAAAACCGCTATGGCGCCCAAACCGGCCACGACGTCAACCGTTACCCGTGGTGGGTTTGGTGAATCCGTTGCTAAACAGAACACCATGCAGCGTAGCAGCGCCAGTGGTACCTCTACGCGCTCAATGGGCGGTTGATCGGCATGGAAAGAATCAGCATTACCGAGCGCCCCAACTGGCGCGAGAAAGCCACGGAATTTGGTTTCAATTTTCACACGATGTACGGTGAGCCGTACTGGTGTGAAGATGCCTACTATAAGCTCACGCTTGCGCAGGTCGAGAAGCTTGAGGACGTGACGGCGGAATTGCATCAGATGTGCCTGAAGGTTGTGGAAAAAGTGATCGGCAGCGATGCGTTGCTGGCGAAGTTCCGCATTCCTAAACACACCTGGGAGTTCGTGCGTCAGTCCTGGAAAACCCAGCAGCCTTCGCTCTATTCCCGCCTCGATCTGGCCTGGGACGGTAAGGGCGAGCCTAAGCTTCTGGAAAACAACGCCGACACGCCGACCTCACTGTATGAAGCGGCGTTCTTCCAGTGGATTTGGCTGGAAGACCAGGCCAATGCCGGTCAGTTGCCGGAAGGTAGCGACCAGTTCAACAGCTTGCAGGAAAAGCTCATTGAGCGTTTTGGCCAGTTGCGCGAGCAGTACGGTTTTAATCTGCTGCATTTTGCCTGCTGTCGCGACACGGTCGAAGATCGCGGTACCGTGCAGTATCTGCAGGATTGCGCAGCCGAGGCTGAAATCGCCACCGAATTCCTCTACATCGAAGATATCGGGCTTGGCGAAAAAGGCCAATTTTCAGATTTGCAGGATCAGGTCATCAGCAACCTGTTCAAGCTCTACCCGTGGGAATATATGCTGCGCGAGGTCTTCTCGACCAAACTGGAAGATGCCGGTGTCCGCTGGCTGGAACCTGCCTGGAAGAGCATTATCTCTAACAAAGCGCTGCTGCCCATGCTGTGGGAGATGTTCCCGGATCACCCTAACCTGCTTCCGGCATGGTTTGCAGAAGATGCACACCCGGAAATGGAAAAGTATGTGGTCAAACCAATCTTCTCCCGCGAAGGGGCCAACGTCTCCATTATCGAAAACGGTAAAACGGTAGAAGAAGTGGAAGGCCCATACGGCGAAGAAGGAATGATTGTTCAGGAATTCTATCCGTTGCCTAAGTATGGCGACAGCTACGTGCTGATTGGCAGTTGGCTGATTAACGATCAGCCTGCCGGCATTGGTATTCGTGAAGATCGCGCGTTGATCACCCAGGATCTGTCCCGGTTCTACCCGCATATCTTTGTTGAATAATCCATACTGTCGGGTGGCCGGTTGCGCTTACCCGTCATGCTAACTAAAACCCGATGAGCGAAAGCCATCGGGTTTTATGTTGGGTTAGCCTATCTGTACCGACAACATGCTCAGACTGCCCATTTCGATTCCATCCACAGGAAGGGTAATCGCCTCTTCGCCATCCCATGTGCCCAGCACGTACAACAGCGGCAGGAAGTGATCCGCTGTCGGGTTAGATAGCGAACCTCCCTCATGATCCATGTAATTCGCCAACGGGTGCTGTTCACTCGGCCCTTTCCACGTCAGGTTTGCTTTCACGAACGTATTAAAAGCGGTCGCCCATGGATACGGCGAGCTGTCACCATGCCAGCGGGCCGTACGCAGGTTATGCACGACGTTACCACTCGCTACCAGCATGATGCCCTCATCGCGCAACGTTGCCAGCTTACGCCCCGTTTCCAGATGCCAGGCCGCCGGTTTGGTGCTGTCGATGCTCAGTTGCACCATGGGGATATCCGCATTCGGATACATCTTTATCAGCACGCCCCAGGAACCATGGTCAAAGCCCCACGCTTCTTTATCCAGTCCAACCGGGACAGGGGCCAGCAGTTCAACCAGACGTTGGGCAAGCGCAGGTGAACCCGGTGCCGGATAGTGCGTGTCGTACAGCGCCTGCGGGAATCCACCGAAATCATGGATGGTTTTCGGTGCCTCCATTGCCGTAACCCCGGTCCCACGGGTAAACCAGTGGGCAGATACCACGACAATCGCTTTTGGGCGAGGCAGCGTATCGCCCAGATGAGCCCAGGCGCGAGTATACTTGTTATCTTCCAGAACGTTCATCGGGCTGCCATGGCCTAAAAACAGTGCTGGCATACGAGGTGCGGACATGATGATATCCTTACTGAATGTGTCAATTTAATGAGAACACATTACGCTTTTTTATCAGGGGATGAACTCAGATAAGCATGATGTAGATATTCAGAATTTTTGAATGTAAGCATTACGTAAAAGTGTTTAAGCGGCCTCGCTTTACGATCCATTAATAATTAGCATTAATGAGAATTATTATCATAAGGAGTGATACATGTCAGCACCGCTGATTCTGACGTTATTAGCCGGCGCCGCGACCTTTATTGGCGCCCTTCTGGGTGTCATGGGTCAGAAGCCGTCAAACCGCGTACTGGCGTTTTCGTTAGGCTTTGCCGCCGGAATCATGCTGCTCATTTCACTCATGGAGATGCTTCCAGCGTCTCTCGCCACGCCGGGTATGTCGCCCTTATTAGGCTATGGCATGTTCGTGGTCGGCTTGCTGGGCTACTTCGCCCTGGACCGCCTCTTACCCCACGCACACCCACAGGATTTAATGCAGGAGAGCGGAGAATCGCGGCAGGCACCCCGCAACATCCAGCGCACCGCCATTCTCCTGACGCTCGGTATCAGCCTGCATAACTTCCCGGAAGGCATTGCTACCTTCGTCACGGCCAGTAACGATCTCGAAATGGGGTTGGGTATTGCGCTGGCGGTTGCATTGCACAATATTCCTGAAGGACTTGCGGTGGCAGGCCCGGTCTACGCGGCAACCGGCTCAAAACGCAAAGCTGTCTTCTGGGCGGGGATTTCAGGACTGGCGGAGATTCTGGGGGGCGTTCTTGCGTGGCTGATTCTGGGAAGCCTGGTCTCTCCGGTCGTGATGGCCGCCATTATGGCTGCCGTCGCCGGGATCATGGTCGCGCTCTCCGTCGACGAATTGATGCCTCTCGCGAAAGAAATCGACCCGAATAATAATCCGAGCTACGGCGTCTTATGCGGCATGTCAGTAATGGGCCTGAGCCTGGTGGCGCTGCAATCTTTTGGCTTTGGCGGATGAAGACAGGCGTTGCTCGTCAGAAACGGGCAGCGTCTTATTCCGTTTTGGCTTCACTTTTATCACCGTCTTGCAGACGACGAATAACCTCCAGTGACCGCTGATACCCTTCCTGAAGGGCATCCCGGTCCTGGCGGTACGCCCGGCAGTTGCGCTTCAGGCAGAGGATGTGGGCAAACATCACCAATACGACCACAAGAAAACCGCACCAGTAAATCACCATCTCCCCCTCCTCCTAAAATGACGCGATGCATTGCGTAAAATACGCTCCAGTGGTTACCACTTTATAAGTAGTCGGGGGAGCTATCCATTAGCGAGATCAACAAAGGTTGAAAAGATGGGAAATGCAGGGCTTTCAGGGCGGGTATACAACGCGGGCATAAAAAAATCCGAAGTCAGTTTCCCGGCTTCGGATTTATCGAGCAGACTATCGCTTAGCTGGCTTTACGCTCATGCTCCTGGCGATAGGCGACCAGGTCTTCGATAGTGACCACGGCCATATTGTGCTGACGGGCAAACTCGATGCACTCAGGCGCGCGGCCCATTGATCCATCATCGTTGGTCAGTTCACACAGCACACCTGCCGGTTTGAAACCCGCCAGCGTCACAAGATCAATTGTCGCTTCAGTGTGGCCGCCACGGGTTAATACGCCACCCGGCTGCGCGCGCAACGGGAAAACGTGACCAGGACGGTTCAGATCGGAAGGTTTTGCGTCATCAGCAATCGCCGCACGCACGGTGGTGAGGCGGTCAGCGGCGGAAACGCCGGTGGTGACACCCTCAGCCGCTTCGATGGTCACGGTAAAGCCGGTGCCATACGCGCTGGTGTTATTCTCCACCATCATCGGCAGATCGAGTTGCTTACGACGATCTTCGGTCAGGCATAGGCACACGATGCCGCTACCGTGGCGAATCGTCAGCGCCATTTGTTCTACGGTCATGGTTTCAGCGGCAAAAATCATGTCGCCTTCATTCTCGCGATCTTCATCGTCGAGAACCATCACACCGCGACCTTCGCGCAGTGCGGTTAAAGCATTTTCAATACGTTCGAATGGCGTGCCAAAAGAAGAAAGCAGCGTCTGATTCATGGTAAAAGACCTCAATAAAGTTATGGTTACCAGAATCAGGGCAGTCTTAGGAGTATAAAAAAATAACGCGAGCAGGCCTCCAGGCCCAACTGAATCGTTACTCTCTCCCATCCGGACTCTAACCGTCGGCCCCGGAATTTCACCGGATCTGCTGTCCTTCAAAGTTGCCTCTGAAGCGCTCGCGGGCTTTCAACCTGTCCTTCATCTTTCACGCCGCTGCTGCGTTGGCTTCCTTCACTCATCCCGGTTACATAGTTGACTATGTTCCTGGAATTCGCTCAGTTGCCGCCTTGCCGCAACGCGAAATCTATTGGACATCGCTGATTTACCGCCGGTGGGGAATTTCGCCCCGCCCTGAGAATAAGCGCGATAACTATAACGCTAATGATTTCCTTCGGCAACGCATAACCTTCATACAAATCTGGTTTATCACTCCCGCATATCACACTACAATCATTGTCAGAATCTATCCGAACAGGGAACACAAAATGATTGACCCGAAGAAAATTGAACAGATTGCGCGTCAGGTTCACGAATCAATGCCAAAAGGCATTCGTGAGTTCGGGGAAGATGTGGAAAAGAAAATCCGTCAGACCCTGCAGTCCCAGCTGACGCGTCTCGACCTGGTGAGTCGGGAAGAGTTTGACGTGCAAACGCAGGTGCTGCTGCGTACCCGTGAAAAGCTCGCGCTGCTGGAACAGCGTCTGAATGAACTGGAAAACCGTAACGTACCGGCTGAAGTGAAACCGGCGCCGGCCATTCCGCCGGTTGATGCCCCTGACGCTAACGCCTGATCCCGTTTTTCCTGCCTGAACGTCCTCACGCTAATCGCCTTTTGGCGTGAGGATGCCTACGATTTTTGGTAATGCGATAAATTCCTGGTACCCTGCCGGTTGTGTTATTATCACCCGCGTAACAAAAGAGGAATTCTTTTTATCTTGCGTATGAATTAACCTAGGAGAATATATGGATATTTTTCCTGATTACTACTCCCCTTACCTTTTTGCAATTGCATTTGTTGCTCTTATAGGCGCGGTAGAAATTATATCGCTGTTACTGGGAAACGTTATTTCTGGATTTCTGGATTCACATTTGGGTGATTATGACGCTGCCGCTTCTGGTCATCTGAATCAATTTTTCCATTATCTTAATTTTGGTCGCGTACCCGCGCTGGTGGTCCTCTGTCTTATTGCCGGGTGCTTCGGCCTGTCTGGCATTTTGCTCCAACATTTGAGTGTCTCGCTGCTCGCGTCTTCACTTCCCAATCTGCTTTTGGCCCCTGTTTGTCTGCTGTTTTCCGTTGTTTGTACTCACTATCTCGGGAAGGCGCTGGGTCGCTGGCTACCTGGTGATGAAACCACGGCCATCAATGAAGATGATTTTATTGGTGAGATGGCCATCATTACCGGTCAGCTCGCGACTGCGCAACGGCCATGTGAAGGAAAATTTAAAGACAAATTTGGCCAGGTGCATTATTTACTGTTGGAGCCTGAGCAGGGTAAAGAATTTAAAAGGGGCGACAGAGTCCTCATTATTTGTCGGCTATCGGCAAGTCGTTATTTGGCCGAAATTAATCCCTGGCCAGATGTATTGTAATTATCAAAAGGACGCATTATGGAAAATATGTTGAATAGTTTACCTTCATGGATGACCTCTGCTGTCATAATTGTTTTTGTCATGTTGGTTGTCGGAATTATTTTCGCGCGACTTTATCGCCGTGCTTCCGCCGAACAGGCATTTGTCCGTACCGGTCTGGGCGGTCAGAAAGTGGTGATGAGTGGCGGTGCGATTGTCATGCCCATCTTCCACGAAATTATCCCCATCAACATGAACACCCTCAAACTTGAGGTTAGCCGTTCCACCGTCGACAGCCTGATCACCAAAGACCGTATGCGCGTTGACGTGGTGGTCGCCTTCTTCGTCCGCGTAAAACCGTCGGTTGAAGGGATTGCCACCGCCGCCCAAACCCTGGGTCAGCGCACCCTGTCACCAGAGGATCTTCGTGTCTTGATTGAAGATAAGTTCGTTGACGCCCTGCGCGCCACGGCCTCACAGATGACCATGCATGAGTTGCAGGATACCCGTGAGAACTTCGTGCAGGGGGTACAAAATACCGTCGCGGAAGACCTCTCTAAAAACGGTCTGGAGCTGGAAAGCGTTTCGTTGACCAACTTTAACCAGACGGAAAAAGTGCACTTCAACCCCAATAACGCCTTTGATGCTGAGGGTCTGACCAAGCTGACTCAGGAAACCGAGCGCCGTCGTCGTGAGCGTAACGAAGTCGAGCAGGACGTGGAAGTGGCGGTACGCGAGAAAAACCGCGATGCGCTGGCGCGTAAGCTTGAGATTGAGCAGCAAGAATCCTTTATGACGCTTGAGCAGGAGCAGCAGGTGAAAACCCGCACTGCCGAGCAGAATGCCAAAATCGCGGCCTTTGAAGCTGAGCGCCGTCGGGAAGCCGAACAGACCCGTATCCTGGCCGAACGCCAGATTCAGGAAACAGAAATTGAACGTGAACAGGCAGTACGCTCAAGAAAAGTCGAAGCCGAGCGTGAAGTCCGCATCAAAGAGATCGAACAGCAGCAGGTGACGGAAATTGCCAACCAGACCAAATCGATAGCCATTGCAGCCAAGTCTGAACAGCAGTCCCAGGCGGAAGCCCGCGCTAACGACGCACTGGCCGAAGCCGTGCGTGCTCAGCAGAATGTAGAAACCACACGCCAGACGGCAGAAGCGGACCGTGCCAAGCAGGTTGCGCTGATTGCCGCCGCCCAGGACGCTGAAACCAAAGCCGTTGAGCTGACGGTTCGCGCCAAAGCCGAAAAAGAAGCCGCCGAGTTACAGGCAGCGGCCATTGTTGAGCTGGCAGAAGCGACGCGTAAAAAAGGGCTGGCGGAAGCAGAAGCGCAGCGTGCGCTGAATGACGCTATCAACGTGCTTTCCGACGAACAGACCAGCCTCAAGTTCAAACTGGCGCTATTGCAGGCGTTGCCAGCGGTAATCGAGAAATCCGTTGAGCCAATGAAAGCGATTGATGGTATTAAAATCGTTCAGGTTGATGGATTGAATCGTGGTGGTGTGGCAGGTAACGCAGCCTCCGGCACCGTTAACGGGGGAAATCTTGCAGAGCAGGCATTGTCGGCTGCGCTCTCCTACCGCACCCAGGCACCGCTGATTGATTCGTTACTGAAAGAAATTGGGATTTCTGGCGGGTCGCTTGCCGCCATGGCTGAGCCATTGAAACAGGTCGAAAGTAGTGAGCTCCCCGAAGCGGTTGTTCAGTCAGAAAATGAAGCAAAACAAGAGCGTATCGTTCCTGTTGCAGAGTAACCGGTAAACATGCCTGATGACGGCGCTAACGCGCCTTATCAGGCCTACAGCTGTGACATTTTACGAAGGCCGGATAAGGTGTTTACACCGCCATCCGGCACTCGAAACAACGATTATTTATCGCTGTCTTTCTGGATTTTTTTGATGATATTGGTGGTTGAGCAGCCATCTTCGAAGTTCAGCACCAGCACATCACCGCCATTGGCCCACACCTCTTTGCTGCCGGCAATCTCTTCCGGTTTGTAGTCGCCGCCTTTCACCAACAGATCCGGTAACACACCGGCAATCAGACGCTGCGGCGTATCCTCTTCGAAAGAGACGACCCAATCGACCGCTTCCAGTGCACCCAGCACAATCATGCGCTGCTCCAGCGGGTTCACCGGACGGGTCTCGCCTTTCAGACGTTTGGTGGAGGCATCGCTGTTGACGGCCACAATCAGGCGATCGCCAAGCTTACGGGCGTTGGCCAGATAGGAGACGTGACCTGCATGCAGGATGTCGAACACCCCGTTGGTCATCACCACTTTTTCACCACGCTTACGTGCTGCCGCCACGGCGTCACGCAGCTCTTCTTCAGACATCACGCCAAAACCGGTTTCGGAACGGCCACGCACCGCATTTTCCAGTTCGATAGGTGAGACCGTGGAGGTCCCCAGTTTGCCGACCACCACACCCGCCGCCGCATTAGCGAAGAAGCACGCCTCTTCCAGCGAGTTACCGGCGGCCAGCGTTGCCGCCAGCACGCCAATCACCGTGTCACCGGCACCGGTCACATCATACACTTCCTGCGCCTGGGTCGGCATATGCAGCGGCGCTTTGCCTGGCTGTAACAGCGTCATACCCTGCTCGGAACGGGTGACCAGCAGTGCGGACAGTTCGAAATCAGCAATCACCGCCATACCACGTTCAACAATCTCGGCTTCGCTTTTGCATTTCCCGGCGACCGCTTCAAACTCAGAGAGATTAGGCGTCAGCAAGGTTGCGCCACGATAGCGTTCAAAGTCCGTGCCTTTCGGGTCGATCAATACCGGCACGTTCGCCTTCCGCGCCAGTTGGATCATCTGCTGAATGCTGACCAGCGCACCTTTCGCATAATCAGAGAGGACCAGCGCGCCAATACTGCCAAGCGCCTGGCTGATTCTGTCATGCATTGGCTGCGGATCCACACCGTCAAAACCCTCTTCGAAGTCGAGACGAATCAACTGCTGGTTGCGTGACAGTACGCGCAGCTTGGTGATGGTTGGGTGAGTCGGAACAGAAACGAAGTCGCATTTAACGTTAACGTCGGCCAGGGCTTTACTCAGCGCACGGGCGGCGTCATCAATACCCGTTAAGCCAACCAGACGTGCGGTTGCCCCCAGTGAGGCAATGTTCATCGCCACGTTCGCCGCGCCACCCGGGCGCTCTTCGATCGTATCGACTTTCACAACCGGCACCGGCGCTTCCGGGGAGATGCGGCTGGTGGGGCCGTACCAGTAGCGATCCAACATGACATCGCCAACGACCAGTACACCTGCTTGATTAAACTCGGGCAGCGTTACTTTCATTCCTGTCTCCTGAGAGATACAAAATTTGCGCGCGATAATATCACACTTAGGCTTCTGCGCACGGGACCACCAGCCACTTGTTCCAGCTGGCGCGAACCATGGCCCGCTCCGCAACAAAACAGGAGGCCGCCACATGGCCCGGCAGTTCCTGCAACGCCAGATGGTGTAGCTCATCGCGCAGCGTGGTGTAAGCCAGCGTCAGCGCGCGTGCTTCCTGCTCATCCATAATGTCATTTTGCGCCAGCAGTTCGAGGATGCGCACATTATCGGACCAGCGCGTCAGCTTCGGCTTGTCGTGGGCATAGCGCAGCACCAGATACTGGGTGATAAATTCAATATCGGTGATCCCCCCTTCGTCCGCTTTGATGTCAAAACGGTCGCGGTGTTTATTGCCCAGATGGGCGCGCATTTTTTCACGCATTTCGCGCACGTCGGTTTGCAACTTACTGCCGTCACGCGCCTTCATCATGATGTCGCGGCGGATGGCATCAAACTGAGTGGTCAACTGCGGATCGCCATACACCACGCGGGCACGTACCAGGGCCTGATGTTCCCATGTCCAGGCTTCATTCTGCTGATAATCCGCGAAGGATTCCGTTGACGTGACCAGCATCCCTGCCGCGCCTGACGGGCGCAGACGCGCATCTACTTCGTACAAAATCCCGGACGACGTGCGGGTGCTGAAGAGATGCATGACACGTTGGGCCAGCCGGAGATAAAACTGGCGGCCATCGATTTCACGCTCGCCGTCGGTCATCACATCGACCGGACAGTCATGCAGGAAAATCAAATCAAGATCGGAACTGTAGCCCAGCTCCCAGCCCCCGAGTTTGCCGTAACCCACCACCGCAAAACCGCGTCCCTGGCGGTCATGCAGGTGTTTAGGTTGCCCGTAACGAGACACCATCAGGCTCCACGCCTGCTGCACCACGGCATCAATCATCGCCTCGGCAAGCCAGGTTAAGTGATCGCTCACTTTCATTACCGGAAGCGTACCGGCGATATCTGCCGCGGCCACACGCAGCATTTGTGCCTGCTTAAACTGACGCAGCGCTTCCAGTTGCTGCTCTTCGTCATCATCCGGTACGCGCAACAAATACTGGCGCAACTCGTCACGATATGCGTCCATTGCCGTCGGTTGATAGAGCGTATTGGGATCCAGCAGTTCGTCCAGCAGCAGCGGGTAACGCGCAAGTTTCCCGGCCACCATTGGCGAGGCGGCACACAGCGATATCAGGTGCTTACGCGCACCGGGAAATTCACTCAGCAGCTCCAGATAGGTGGTGCGGGTCACAATTCCGATAAGCAGCGGCGTGATGCGCGACAGCGGAACCGGCGCGTCCTCACGGCAGCAGACATCGCTCAACAAATGTGGCATCAGGTGGTCAAGCACCTGACGCCCACGGGGGCCGATGGTGCGTTTATCAAGCTCTTTACGGAAGTCAGCAATCAGCGCCAGCACGCGGTGGCGATCGTCATCCGACAAGTGCGCCAGCGCGGGGGTGGTGTCATCTTCCTGCAGCGCATCCTGCCACAACTCGCGCCAGTGTTCAGGCAGCGCATCATCCTGCGCTTCGGTAATGTCATCTTCCCCAATTAGTGCGTTAAAAATCTGCCGTACTCCCGCCATCTGCTGGGCCAGGGTTGCGGTTAACGTCTCCCAGTCCACCATCCCCATGCCCCAGGCCAGGCGGGCGCGGTTAAGAGCGTCGCCCGGCAGAGTCTGAGTCTGCTCGTCGTTAATGCTTTGCAGCAGGTTTTCCAGACGGCGCAGGAACAGATAGGCTTCACGCAGCGTGGGGGCATCATTACCGGGGAGAAGCCCGAGGTGCTCAATGGCTTCAAGCGTCGGTAACAGCGAGCGCGACTGTAGCGAGGGCTCGCGTCCGCCACGAATGAGCTGGAAGACCTGAACGATGAACTCGATTTCGCGAATGCCGCCTGCGCCGAGCTTAATGTTGTCTACCAGTCCACGACGACGCACCTCGCGAGCGATCATCCCTTTCATGTTTCGCAGCGACTGAATCACGCTGAAATCGATATAGCGACGGAAGACAAACGGCCGCAGCATGGCGCGCAGCTCGCTGGCATAGCCATCCTCTTTGTCGCCCATAATGCGCGCTTTCACCATGGCATAGCGCTCCCAGTCGCGCCCCTGCTCCTGGTAATAATCTTCCAGTGCAGCGAAGCTGAGCACCAACGGGCCACTTTCGCCAAACGGGCGTAAACGCATGTCTACACGGTAGACAAATCCGTCCTGGGTCGGCTGGTCGAGCACTTTAATCAGACGCTGACCCAGGCGGGTGAAGAACTGCGCATTATCGAGCTCACGCCGCCCGCCGCGCGTGCTGCCGTTTTCCGGCCAGGCAAAAATCAGATCGATATCCGAGGAGAAGTTAAGCTCTCCGCCTCCCAGTTTTCCCATCCCGAGGATCAGCAACGGCTGCGGTTCACCCTGCGCATTACTCGGCGTTCCCCACTCTTTGCAACAGGCCTCATACAGCCAGTCCCGGGCCGCCACGATCAGCGTTTCCGCCAGTACACTGAGCTGTTGCAGGGTGTCCTGCTCAGCCACCAGCGACAGCGATTGTGCCCAGGCAATACGCACCATGGTACGGCGGCGGAACAGGCGCAGGGCACGCATTAAGGCTGCCTCATCCGTCACCGCCTCCAGAGCCTGACGTAACGCATCGGCATAGTTCTGCCATTCATCGGCCCGCGGTGGCGCGCTTTCCAGCTCAGCCAGCCATTCAGGATACGCAATCAGGCTATCCTGAACAAAATCACTAAATGTGAGTACTGACTTCGCCTGCTCGCTAAGCGGTTGCTCGCGTAATGACTCAGGAAGGCGCGACTGTACGGTTTGCCAGTGCTGCTGTAACTGGGAGGATTGCGGCATCATGGGGTGTCCTTCACCGGGTTAGCGTTTTCCGCTGTGCAGCCAGAACGGCGGCTGACAGATTGCTTCATTGCGAAAATGTTCGATCTCAATGTGCTGGCGAGTCGTGATGGCATGCTGTAGCCCCTGCCAGTTCTCAATCCAGGCATTGGCCAGGGCAGAATCGTAATAGCCTGCCAGTAACAGCACGCAGTCGATATCTCTCGCGAGGCGCGGCAGTTGATCGCGATAGCTGTCCCCGAGCGGGTGAGCAAAGGTTTTTTTCAGTTCGGAAGCACTGCGCGACAGGTGGGTGTCGGCAAAGCGTTTAAAGGAGTCAGCAAACTTCGCCTGCGCTTTTTCATCCAGGAACAGTCGCCACCCCTGGTCGACCAGCCATTCGGTCAACAGCAGTTTTGCGCTGGAGGCTTCTGCGCTCCAGGCGGCGGTCACCGCTGAGACATCAGAGGTTAGCGTGGCTTCCGTCTGCGTCAGCAAGTCACGCAGCCGCGCGCTGGCTTTGCGTGGCACAATGCCGCCAAACAGCATCAGCGTATGGCGAATCAGGCTGATGGCGGATTGCACCTCTTCTTTTGCCCGGTTGTCGCCACGCACCCACAGTTCTTCATGGTATTGCCAGTGGCCGAGCGCCGTCTCCAGCGCCGTCGCAAAACCGACCTCCGTCGACGCTTTAGCAGGGACGTTCACAATGCCCAGAGCACGACGCTGGCGGACTGGATTTCCCTGCGCCAAGTGGTAGCCTCGTGCGGCTTTGCTCAGGCTGCCCTGACGTAACCCTGACTGCGTGACCAGTTGACGCGCCAGCTTGAGGATATCAGCCGGATCGCCGCTCAGCAGCTCAAGCTCCATCTCACAAATCGGCTCGGCATGCTCACCGGCTTTCACCTCACCCAAATCGAGACCGATTTCGATACGGCTTTCACCGACCGTGACCAGCCACTTCTCCCGGTAGAAGTCAGTACTGAACAGCGGCTGAACGCGCCCGCTAAGATCCTCAGGTAAATGCCCTTCCGGCCAGACTTCCTGGGGAAACTGTGAGAGTTCCAGTTCGGGTTTATCCAGAGCAATGTTATATTCCGGACGCTGATGTAACCCACCGACCACCCGGCCGGCGATTTTCATCGTCATTTCGTATTTACCGTCATAGCCGCGAATACGCAGCCCCATATCATGACGACGCAGCCAGTTGTCCGGCGTTTCGTAATAGATATTCAGTAGCTGCGTTGCCGCCACATGTTCGGTGGTAAGGGTGTGGAGATGACTGCGAAGCGTGTCAACGCTGTCGGGGTGAACGTAAAACTTTAATTCGATTTCCTGAGCCATGGCTTTGCACTTATGGTTATGTCACATCAGTGGAAATTTTGGCGAACTAACGCGCCAGATGTTTGTCAGTACATAGTATTTTGTGTCAGATTGCCATGCAATGCGCTTTCTTACAGGGTCAAATGTTCATTTATGCGTTCTGTTCGACCTGGAAGATTCCGATTGATGCCGCCTGCCAGCTGTCGTCAGACTGTTGGCATTATTACCGTTCACGTTTAAAGATAATAACGACTGCCTGATGCTTAAATTACGCCTGATTGGATTAACCTTATTTGCGCTTAGCGTTTCCACCCTGGCTCACGCCGAAGAAAAACGTTACGTTTCTGATGAACTGAATACCTGGGTCCGTAGCGGTCCGGGTGATAATTACCGCCTGCTGGGAACCCTGAACGCGGGCGAAGAAGTGGAGTTGCTGCAGACCAATGAAGCCAGCAATTACGCTCAAATTCGTGATAATACGGGCCGCACGGCCTGGATCCCCCTCAAAGAGTTAAATACCCAGCCGAGCCTGCGTACTCGCGTTCCCGATCTCGAAAATCAGGTCAAAACGCTGACCGAAAAGCTCAACAATATCGACAACACCTGGAACCAGCGCACGGCCGAAATGCAGCAGAAGGTGGCCGGTAGCGATAGCGCCATTGACGAGCTGAAAGCGGAAAATCAGAAGCTCAAGAACGAGCTGATTGTGGCGCAGAAGAAAGTCAGCGCCGCTAACCTGCAACTGGATGATAAACAACGCACCATCATCATGCAGTGGTTTATGTATGGCGGTGGCGTGCTGGGGGTAGGTCTGTTCCTCGGTCTGGTGCTGCCGCACATGATCCCCACTCGCAAGCGTAAAGATCGCTGGATGAACTAAGCTAATTAGCCATCTTCTATTCTCTTACGTATTATCTGTCGGCTAAATGAGAACCTGTCGCCATTGCGTGACAGGTTCAGTTAACGGTCAGACGGGGTGAGGAGCGAGACGGCGTGAAGAGTTATCTGGTCGGCGGGGCAGTACGCGATGCGTTATTAGGGCTGCCGGTCAAAGACAAAGATTGGGTGGTTGTTGGCGCAACCCCCGCAGAAATGCTCGACGCGGGCTACCAGCAGGTAGGCCGCGACTTTCCCGTGTTCCTCCATCCCCAAAGCCGTGAAGAGTATGCCCTCGCCCGCACTGAGCGAAAATCTGGCTTCGGCTATACCGGTTTTACCTGCTATGCGGCAGCGGACGTCACGCTTGAGCAAGATTTGCTGCGTCGTGATCTGACCGTCAATGCTCTCGCACAGGACAGCGATGGCCAGATTATCGACCCCTACGGCGGGCAGAGTGACCTGCACAACCGGCTGCTGCGTCATGTCTCTCCTGCTTTTGCTGAGGACCCCCTGCGCGTACTGCGTGTGGCTCGTTTTGCAGCCCGTTACGCCCATTTGAGTTTCCGCATTGCGGATGAAACCCTGACCCTGATGCGTGACATGACCGCCGCAGGCGAACTGGCGCATCTGACCCCAGAACGCGTCTGGAAAGAAATGGAGAATGCCCTCAGAAGCCACAATCCTCAGGTCTTTTTCCAGGTCCTGCGCGACTGCGGCGCGCTGAAGGTGCTCTTCCCGGAGGTGGATGTGCTGTTTGGCATTCCGGCACCGGCAAAATGGCACCCGGAAATTGACACCGGGGTGCATACGTTGATGACCGTCTCCATGGCCGCCATGCTCAGCCCGGACGTTGACGTGCGGTTTGCCACGCTGTGCCACGATCTGGGTAAAGGGCTCACGCCGCCTGAACTTTGGCCTCGTCATCACGGGCATGGGCCTGCCGGGGTCCGTCTGGTAGAGGGGGTTTGCCAGCGTTTTCGCGTCCCGAACGATATTCGCGATCTGGCGAAGCTGGTGGCTGAATTCCACGATCTCATTCATACCTTCCCTGTCCTGCAGCCCAAAACCATCGTCAAACTGTTTGATTCCATCGATGCCTGGCGCAAGCCGGAGCGCGTAGAGCAAATTGCGCTGACCAGCGAAGCCGATGTGCGCGGCCGTGCGGGTTTTGAAGCCTGTGACTACCCGCAGGGGCGTCTGTTACGTGAGGCCTGGGAAATCGCGCGCAATGTGCCAACCAAAGCGGTCATAGAGGCAGGTTTCAAAGGAATAGAAGTGCGGGAAGAGCTCACGCGTCGCCGCATTGCCGCGGTCGCCGCCTGGAAGGAACAGCGTTGCCCTCAGCCTAAAGACTGAGGGCATGGGCCTTACATGAAGACCATGTAAACAGCTGCAGCGACGATAAAGCGGTAGATCGCAAAAGGAATGAACGAAATACGTTTGATCAGTTGCAGGAAGGTTTTGATCGCCACCAGCGCAACGATGAACGCCGTGGCAAAACCGACGGCAAACATCGGGATATCACCCACGGTGAGGAACGCAATACTCTTATAGAGATCCAGCGCCGTCGCCCCCATCATCATCGGTACCGCCAGCAGGAACGAGAACTCCGACGCGGCATAACGGCTTACGCCCACCAGCATCCCGCCGGAGATGGTTGCCCCCGAACGCGAGAAACCGGGCCAGAGCGCCAGACACTGGAAGCAGCCAATCATAAAGGCCTGGCGGTAGGTCATATCATCCAGACCCGGCGCACGTGGCTCTTTCGGCTTCAGCACTTCTGCGGCAATCAGCAGAACACCACCGACGACCAGCGCATACATCACATTAATGGGATTAAAGAGCGATTTAATCGCGTCGTGGAGGAGCAGACCCAACACCACTGCCGGAATCATCCCTAACAGGATGTGGATAAGCGAAAGGCGTCCTTTACCTGTTCCTTCATGGGGAGGATGGCCGAAATGAATGCCAATCAATCCAAAAAGACGCCGCCAGAACATCACGACCACGGCCAAAATTGAACCTAACTGAATCACTACCTCAAAGGTCTTTGCCGTTTCTCCTTCAAATCCCAGCAGGTGCCCCACAATGATCATGTGGCCCGTACTGGAGACCGGCAAAAACTCCGTCAATCCCTCGACAACACCCAAAATTGCTGCCACCAGCAGCGAGTGCATATCGCTCATCAAAATCCCCTAAACATAAAAAACGGCTACCCCACCGGGAAGCCGAAAATCGGTCATCACGTATGACCAGAAGACTAACGTTTGGTTTAACGATTATGAATTTAAATAATTTTTTTCGGATTATTGCCACGCTCAATGATAACGCCGACATTTGCCGCACGCGCAACCGCGCCTGGTTTGCTCAGTTTGATTCGTACCCACGGTGAGTTAAAGCGGGTCAGCAGTAAGTCTGCGACCTCTTCTGCCACCCTTTCCACTAATGCGAACCGCGCACCTTCCACATGTTCCACGACCGTTTCGGCGATGTCGGCATAGCTCAGACAATCGCTGACATCATCGCTTTTCGCTGCCTGTCGGTTGTCCCACGCCATTTCGATATCGAACACCAGCTTTTGTTCGATAGTTTGTTCCCAGTCATACACACCAATAGTGGTGATTACCGAAAGTTGCTCTATAAATACAATGTCCATCACGCCCCGCCTGCTTTTTGGCTAACCTGGATACCACTTTCCACAAATTGTGCGTATTATCCACTGATGCAGATAATAAAACGACATTTTCACAATGGAACAGCGTTATGAGTGCAATCGCGCCTGGAATGATTCTCCTTGCGTACCTTTGTGGCTCAATATCCAGCGCCATTCTGGTCTGCCGCATCGCCGGTCTGCCCGACCCTCGCGAAAGTGGCTCCGGTAATCCCGGCGCGACCAACGTTTTAAGAATTGGCGGCAAGGGAGCAGCCGTAACGGTACTGATTTTCGACGTGCTTAAAGGCATGTTACCCGTCTGGGGCGCTTATGCTCTGGGCATCACCCCCTTCTGGCTGGGGCTTATCGCCATTGCGGCGTGTCTTGGTCATATCTGGCCCGTTTTCTTTCATTTTCGTGGCGGTAAAGGCGTGGCGACCGCATTTGGAGCCATTGCCCCTATCGGCTGGGATTTAACCGGCGTGATGGCGGGCACCTGGCTACTGTCGGTGCTGTTGAGTGGCTATTCATCGCTGGGTGCGATTGTCAGTGCGCTGATCGCTCCGTTCTACGTCTGGTGGTTTAAGCCGCAGTTTACCTTTCCGGTGGCGATGCTCTCCTGCCTGATACTCATCCGCCACCACGATAATATTCAGCGGCTCTGGCGACGTCAGGAAACCAAAATCTGGCACAAGCTGAAGAAGAAAAAAGAGGCAGATAAGCAGTAAGGCGAAGAACGAAGGCCCGGTAAGCAAATGCCACCGGGCAATCAGTCAGGCAGCTGGCAGTTCAGACAGCGGCCAGCGTGGACGCACCGTCACACCCAATCCCGCAGGTTCACCCACTTTCAGACGCACCATGCCAGCATAGGCAATCATCGCGCCGTTATCGGTACAAAACTCAGGGCGAGCATAGAACACTTCGCCGCGACGTTTTTTCATCATGTCAGCAAGCTTCGCGCGCAATGTACGGTTAGCACTGACGCCACCGGCCATCACCAGGCGGGAAAAACCGGTCTGATCCAGCGCACGCTTGCACTTAATCATCAACGTATCCACCACCGCATCTTCAAACGCGCGGGCGATATTGGCACGGGTCTGGTCGTCATTGCCGTTGTTACGAATGGTGTTGGCGGCAAAGGTTTTCAGACCGGAGAAGCTGAAATCCAGCCCCGGGCGATCGGTCATCGGACGCGGGAAAACATAGTGGCCCTCTTCACCCTGCGAAGCCAGTTTGGAAAGCATCGGGCCGCCGGGGTAATCCAGCCCTAACAGTTTTGCCGTTTTATCGAAGGCTTCACCGGCCGCATCATCAATAGATTCACCAAGCAGTTCATACTGACCAATGCCGGTCACGCTAATCAGTTGGGTATGGCCACCTGAAACCAGTAGCGCGACAAAGGGGAAATCAGGCGGATTCTTTTCCAGCATCGGTGCCAGCAGATGGCCTTCCATATGATGCACCGGAATGGCGGGTACGTTCCAGGCGAAGGCCAGTGAACGACCGACCGTCGCCCCTACCAGCAACGCACCGACCAGGCCAGGACCTGCGGTATAGGCGACCGCATCAATCTCTTTTGCCGTCAGGCCTGCTTCTTTAAGCGCCGCCTGAATCAGTGGCACGGTTTTGCGAACATGATCGCGGGAAGCCAGTTCCGGCACCACACCGCCGTAGTCAGCATGCAGTTTTACCTGACTATACAGTTGGTTGGCGATCAGCCCATTTTCGTCGTCATAAATCGCGATGCCAGTTTCATCGCAGGATGTTTCAATGCCCAATACACGCATGGCTATTTTTACCTCGCTTCAATGCCGCGCAGTGTAGGTCCAATGGGCCTTGTTGTAAAACTTTACTCTCCCCTTGAAAGGAGTTCGTGTATACTCCCCTCCCTTACAAAAGTCCCTTTCAAAAACGGTAGTGGTGCTTTACAAAGCAGCAACTGTTGAAGTAAAATTCCGCACCATTTTGAAATAAGCTGGCGTTGATGCCAGCGGCAAACCGAATTTATTAAGGTGAGAGTTACATGCCGGTAATTAAAGTACGTGAAAACGAGCCGTTCGACGTAGCACTGCGTCGCTTCAAACGTTCCTGCGAGAAAGCAGGTGTTCTGGCGGAAGTTCGTCGTCGTGAGTTCTATGAAAAACCGACTACCGAACGTAAACGCGCCAAAGCATCCGCAGTGAAACGTCACGCGAAGAAACTGGCTCGCGAAAACGCACGCCGTACTCGTCTGTACTAATTTCTTGAGGGCTTAAGCTCTCAGAACAGACCGAGTTGTAGTTGAAAGGCCGTGCTTCCGAAAGGAATGCGCGGCTTATTTTCGTTTATGAATTGGCATATACACAAAATCATTCGTGATGCATCACGGCGGCAAGGGAGTGAGCTCCGGAGCTTACATAAGTAAGTGACAGGGGTGAGCGAGCGTAGCCAACACCGAGGCAGCGTGAAGGATGAAGTGTATAAAAGGGGCCTATGGCTGGACGAATCCCACGCGTATTCATCAATGACCTGTTGGCGCGCACGGACATCATCGATCTGATCGATGCGCGTGTGAAGCTGAAAAAACAGGGCAAAAACTGGCACGCGTGCTGCCCTTTTCATAACGAAAAAAGCCCTTCCTTCACCGTAAACGGTGAAAAACAGTTTTATCACTGCTTCGGCTGTGGTGTGCACGGCAACGCTATTGATTTTCTCATGAACTACGACAAGCTCGAGTTTGTGGAGACAGTTGAAGAACTGGCGGCCATGCACAATCTGGAAGTGCCTTATGAGGCAGGCAGCGGGCCAAGTCAGATAGAGCGCCATCAGCGGCAAAGTCTTTATCAGTTGATGGATGGCCTGAATGCGTTTTATCAGCAATCTCTGACGCTCTCTGCGGCTGAACCGGCACGCCAGTATCTGGAAAAGCGCGGTTTAAGCAGCGATGTCATCGCCCGTTTTGCGATTGGTTTTGCCCCTCCCGGCTGGGACAACGTGTTAAAGCGTTTTGGTGGAAATCAAGAAAATCGTCAATCTCTGATTGATGCGGGCATGCTAGTCACTAACGATCAGGGACGCAGTTACGATCGCTTCCGCGAAAGGGTGATGTTCCCCATCCGCGATAAACGGGGTCGGGTGATAGGTTTTGGTGGCCGTGTATTGGGTAATGACACCCCCAAATACCTCAACTCACCGGAAACAGAGATTTTCCATAAGGGCCGTCAGCTATATGGCCTTTATGAAGCGCAGCAAAGCAGTGACGAACCTCAGAGGCTGCTGGTCGTTGAAGGTTATATGGACGTCGTCGCACTGGCGCAGTACGACATCAACTATGCGGTGGCGTCATTGGGCACCTCGACAACAGCGGATCATATCCAGCTGTTGTTCCGGGCGACCAAAAACGTCATCTGCTGTTATGACGGCGATCGCGCGGGGCGTGACGCTGCATGGCGTGCGCTGGAAACGGCGCTACCGTACATGAATGACGGCAGACAGCTGCGTTTTATGTTCCTGCCGGATGGCGAAGACCCAGATACGCTGGTGCGTAAAGAGGGCAAGGCGGCGTTTGAAGCGAGGATGGAGCAGGCTCTGCCGCTCTCCACGTTTTTGTTTAACAGCCTGCTGCCACAAGCGGATTTAAGCACACCAGATGGCACCACGCAGCTCGCTGCACTGGCATTACCGTTAATAGGCCAGGTACCCGGTGAAACACTGCGCATTCAGTTGCGTCAGCTGTTAGGAAACAAAATTGGCATTTTTGATGATGCGCAGCTTGATCGTTTAATGCCAAAACAGGCGGAAAATGCCGCGCCACGCCCCGGTCCTCAGCTAAAACGCACAACCATGCGTATACTGATAGGACTGTTGGTGCAGAGTCCGGAACTGGCTCCACTGGTGCCGTCATTGGCGGGTCTGGATGACTCAAAAATGCCCGGACTTGGCTTATTTGCAGAACTGGTCAACACTTGTTTGTCACAACCTGGTCTAACCACCGGGCAGCTCCTGGAGCAATATCGTGGCACAAAAGAAGCAGCGACCCTTGAAAAACTGGCCACGTGGGACGATATAGCAGATAAGGACATTGCAGAAAAAACGTTCACCGATGCGCTCAACCATATGTTTGACTCGATGCTTGAACGGCGGCAGGAAGAGTTGATAGCCCGCGACCGCACACACGGTTTAAGCAACGAAGAACGCCGGGAACTCTGGCAACTCAACCAGGAACTGGCGAAGAAATAAATTCAACGGCTTAAGTGCCGATAATCGTTCGGGAAGCGCCCGACAGCCGCACTGAGAGGCAGCGGCAAAAATATAAGTAAGCCCTCGTTACACCAAGTTGGCGGTTTCATTTCGCTGACCGACACCAACCCTCTTGAATTAAGTGTGGATACCGTCTTATGGAGCAAAACCCGCAGTCACAGCTGAAACTTCTTGTCCAACGTGGTAAGGAGCAAGGCTATCTGACCTATGCCGAGGTCAATGACCATCTGCCGGAAGATATCGTCGACTCCGATCAGATCGAAGACATCATCCAAATGATCAACGACATGGGCATTCAGGTGATGGAAGAAGCACCGGATGCCGATGATCTGCTGCTTGCCGAAACCTCCAACAACACTGATGAAGATGCAGAAGAAGCTGCTGCGCAGGTGCTTTCCAGTGTTGAATCTGAAATCGGTCGTACTACCGATCCGGTGCGCATGTACATGCGCGAAATGGGTACCGTTGAACTGTTGACCCGTGAAGGCGAAATCGACATCGCTAAACGTATCGAAGACGGGATCAATCAGGTTCAGTGTTCCGTTGCCGAGTACCCGGAAGCCATCACTTACCTGCTGGAACAGTACGATCGCGTAGAAGCAGAAGAAGCCCGTCTGTCTGACCTTATCACTGGCTTTGTCGATCCTAACGCCGAAGAAGATTTAGCGCCGACGGCAACACACGTCGGTTCTGAACTCTCCCAGGAAGAAAGGGATGATGACGAAGACGAAGATGAAGACGAAGAAGAAGAGGAAGACGACAACAGCATCGACCCTGAGCTGGCGCGTGAGAAATTTGGCGAACTGCGTACGCAGTACGAAAAAGCCCGCGACACCATTAAAGCGAAAGGCCGTAGCCATGCTGATGCCGCAGCCGAAATTCTGCAGCTTTCTGAAGTCTTCAAACAGTTCCGCCTGGTACCAAAGCAGTTTGATTACCTGGTAAACAGCATGCGTGTCATGATGGACCGCGTTCGTACCCAGGAACGTATCATCATGAAGCTGTGCGTTGAACAGTGCAAAATGCCGAAGAAAAACTTCATTACGCTTTTCACCGGCAACGAAACCAGCGAAACCTGGTTCAATGCGGCACTGGCAATGAACAAGCCATGGTCTGAAAAACTGCACGACGTAGCGGAAGATGTGCAGCGCGGCCTGCAGAAACTGCAGCAGATTGAAGAAGAGACCGGCCTGACCATCGAGCAGGTTAAAGATATCAACCGTCGTATGTCTATCGGTGAAGCGAAAGCGCGCCGTGCGAAGAAAGAGATGGTTGAAGCAAACTTGCGTCTGGTTATCTCTATCGCGAAAAAATACACCAACCGTGGTTTGCAGTTCCTGGATCTGATTCAGGAAGGCAACATCGGTCTGATGAAAGCGGTAGATAAGTTTGAATACCGTCGCGGTTACAAGTTCTCCACCTACGCAACCTGGTGGATCCGTCAGGCAATTACTCGCTCTATCGCAGACCAGGCGCGCACCATCCGTATTCCGGTGCATATGATTGAGACCATCAACAAGCTCAACCGTATTTCTCGCCAGATGCTGCAAGAGATGGGTCGCGAGCCGACGCCGGAAGAGCTGGCTGAGCGCATGCTGATGCCGGAAGACAAAATCCGCAAAGTGCTGAAAATCGCTAAAGAGCCTATCTCCATGGAAACACCAATCGGTGACGATGAAGATTCGCATCTGGGTGATTTCATCGAGGATACCACCCTCGAGCTGCCGCTGGATTCTGCCACCACCGAGAGCCTGCGTGCTGCAACGCACGACGTTCTGGCTGGCCTGACCGCCCGTGAAGCAAAAGTGCTACGTATGCGTTTCGGTATCGATATGAATACCGACCACACGCTGGAAGAAGTGGGTAAACAGTTTGATGTTACCCGTGAACGTATCCGTCAGATCGAAGCGAAGGCGTTGCGTAAACTGCGCCACCCAAGCCGCTCTGAAGTGCTGCGTAGCTTCCTCGACGATTAATCGTCCCTTGCTGAACGCATAACGCCACCCCCTGCGGTGGCGTTTTTTTTGCCCGAAGAAAGGCCCTGAGGCACTCTCATGCATAGTTTCAGCGCTAAACTATTGAATCTTTGTTCATGTATATAAATTTTCTATATATATAAATTTGATCAAGTAAAAGAAATAAACATTTAACATTGCCGAACATATTTAATTAAGTGGCTGTAATTACAGCGAAGATATTGAGAACAGTTATTCTCACCATTTCCAACGGTATTCATCCCTGCCCGTCAGGGCATTATCACTCCTGGAATAGTTACACAAGCTATTAATTCTGGTAACGCATATCTCGTTGAGGTTGTGTATAAATGCCGCTTGTGCTAAAAAGCATGGCAAATAGAAACAGTCCCCAATTTCCATAGCGTCAATGTACCCCAACAACGGTCACCCTCGGTGGCAGGGTATTTTTTTGCATTTCTTTAAAACGACTGGCAACTGATAAGTAGACTCTGAATCAGTTGTTGTGACGGCGCGCCTGTTAGCAGTGATTGGGTTACCGTCACGTTGAATAAATCAACAGGAAAAAAAGATGGATTTTAATGTGAAAACGGAAACAGGTGAGCAGGCGCTTATTGCCAGCGTTCGCAACACGTTAGCCGAACAAGGCAATGCGTTACGTCATCTTTCTGAGGTTATCGATGCGGAACAGTACAATACCGCATTGCGCCTGATGGTCGGTTGTAAAGGGCATGTCATCGTCTCCGGGATGGGTAAATCCGGGCACGTCGGGCGTAAAATGTCTGCCACCCTCGCCTCTACCGGCACTCCGAGCTTCTTTATACATCCGGCCGAAGCGTTTCACGGCGACCTGGGGATGATCACCCCTTACGATGTGCTGATCCTTATCTCGGCCAGCGGTGAAACCGATGAAGTGCTTAAATTAGTCCCTTCATTACAGAATTTCGGCAATAAAATCATTGCCATTACCAATAATGCGCACTCCACGCTGGCAAAACATGCCGATGCAACGCTTGAGCTGAATATGGCCAGCGAAACGTGCCCGAATAATCTGGCGCCGACCACCTCCACCACCTTAACGATGGCGATTGGTGATGCACTGGCGATTGCACTGATTCGCGAGCGTCATTTTAAACCCGATGACTTTGCTCGCTACCATCCTGGTGGTTCGCTGGGTCGCCGTTTGCTTACCCGAGTCACCGATGTGATGCAGGCGCATGTACCCAATGTGGACATTAACGCCACTTTCCGCCAGATCATTCAGGAATTGACCAGCGGTTGCCAGGGTATGGTAGCGGTAAAAGCAGAGGGCAGACTGGCCGGCATCATTACCGACGGCGACTTACGCCGGTACATGGAAAAATGCGAAGATTTTGTTAACGCAACCGCCGAAGCCATGATGACGCGTAATCCGATTACTCTGCAACAGAACGCGATGATCACCGAAGCTGAAGAGAAAATGACTAAACACCGTATCTCCACGCTGCTGATCACCGATGATAGCCAGGATGTGATTGGTTTAGTGCGAATTTTCGACTAATACACGCCTGATCATAAAGATCTAATCAGTACCCCCTGGCAGAGCTCTGCCGGGGGCTAAACGTTGAAAGTGACATGTCTACACAAAAAGTAAAGCTGCTGGCTTCCTCGTTACGTGCGCGCACAGCCAAAATTAACCTTGCCTGGATCCAGCAACACCTTGCCTGGATTGTGATTGGTGCCCCGATGGCGCTGTTAATCATCTATCTGGTGATCTTCAGTCAGCCCCGTTACATGAGTGAATCCAAGGTCGCCGTTAAGCGCCCCAGTGATATTGAAGGCGCAAGCCTGAACGTGGGCTTGCTGTTAGGTGCATCTAACCCCAGTTCTGCCGAGGACTCACTCTATTTAAAAGAGTACGTCAACTCAGCGGATATGCTGAAAGTGCTCGATAAGCAGCTTAATTTCCACGAAGCCTGGAGTAAAAGCGGGCTGGATTTTATCTATCATCTGCCCAAAGACACCACCGCAGAGCAGTACCTGAACTATTATCGCGATCGGATCTCCGTCACCTTTGATGACAAAACCGGTCTGCTGGCGATTCAGACACAGGGCTTTGATCCGGAATTTGCTCAGCGCTTTAACAAAGCGGTATTGAAAGAGTCCGAGCGTTTTATTAACGAACTTTCTCACAGTATTGCGCGCGATCAGCTGAATTTTGCCCAGGAAGAGCTGTTACAGGCCCGTGCCCGGCTGGATAAAAGCAAAAAAGAGTTACTGACCTACCAGAACCAGAACAACATTCTGGATCCAGAGGCCTCTGCAACGGCAGCAAGCTCATTGATTATGACCTTGCAGGGCAAGAAAATTGAGATGGAAGCTCAGTTGCGTAACCTGCTGAGCTATTTACGTGAAGATGCGCCTCAGGTGATCAGCACGCAAAACGCCATTAAAGCGTTGCAGGCACAGATCGATGCTGAACAGAGCAAAATCACCGCACCGGGTGAGAACAAACTCAACAGCATGGCGGCAGATTTTGAAGAAATAAAAGCCCGAGTTACCTTCGACACCGAGATGTACACCATGGCGATTAAAGCCATTGAGAAAACGCGTCTCGAAAGCGCCCGTAAGCTGAAAGTCCTGTCTGTCATCAGTTCACCGCAGCGCCCGGAAGAGTCCACCTTCCCGAATACAGGCTACCTGCTGGCAAGCTGGCTTTTAGTCTGCTGCTTACTCTTCGGCACCATTAAATTGCTGCTGGCTGTGATTGAAGATCATAAAGATTAATTTTGACGCATCATTGAGTTTACAGAGTTGAAAATGAAATTATTGAAATCGGTACTGCTCCTTTTGGCCTGCCAGGCAGCATATGCGGCTGGCCCAACTGACATCACCGCCGATCCAAGCCTGACCGGGGCCGCCCCGCTGCCATCGATCATCTCAGGAAAAACGGACGAGACGCCGGTCGCATCCGGTTTCGATGATACGCCGCCCCCTGTCGCGGTAGGTTTACCGAGCCGCATGTTTGGTGCTCAGCTGTTCACCTCTATCAGCGCCGCGTCTGGTGCTGGACTGGGCTTTAACCCAGGCTATGTGATCGGTCTTGGCGACACCATTCAGGTGCGTCTCTGGGGTGCGTTTGAGTACGATGGTGCACTGACCGTTGACCCGAAAGGCAACATCTTCCTGCCGAACATTGGTCCGCTGAAAGTCGCAGGGATGACCAACGCCCAGCTTAACAACGCCGTCACCACCCGCATCAAGCAGGTCTATACCTCCAACGTGAACGTCTATGCCTCGCTGCTTCAGGCACAACCGGTGAAGGTCTTTGTGACCGGCTACGTTCGCAGCCCTGGCCTTTATGGCGGCGTTGCTTCTGACTCCCTGCTCTCTTACCTGAGCAAAGCAGGCGGCGTTGACAGCGAACGTGGCAGCTACGTCGATATCACCGTGAAGCGTGGCAAGAGCGTACGCTCACGCGTGAACCTGTATGACTTCCTGCTTAACGGCCAGCTCGGGTTAACGCAGTTTGTGGATGGCGACACCATCGTTGTCGGCCCGCGCCAGCACACCTTCAGCGTGGAAGGCGATGTCTTCAACAGCTATGACTTTGAGTTTGCCAACAGCTCCATTCCGATCACCGAAGCGCTGAGCTGGGCTCGTCCGAAACCGGGTGCCACACACATGACGATTATTCGTCAGCAAGGCACCATGAAGCGCAGCGAATACTATCCGTTGAGCTCCGCACCGGGCCGCTCGCTGCAGGATGGCGACCGTTTGATCGTCAGCTCCGATCGCTACGCAGGGACGATTCAGGTACGTGTAGATGGTGCGCATTCAGGTGAACACGCTGTCGTGCTGCCGTATGGCTCCACCATGCGCCAGGTGCTGGCACAGATTCGCCCGAACAGCATGTCGCAGATGAACGCGATTCAACTGTACAGAACCTCGGTCGCGACTCGCCAGAAAGAGATGCTGAACCTGTCGCTGCAAAAACTTGAAGAAGCGTCGCTGTCAGCGCAATCATCCACTCAGGAAGAAGCCCGCTTACGTATCCAGGAAGCGCAACTGGTTAGCCGTTTCGTTGCTAAAGCGCGTACCGTGGTGCCGAAAGGTGAAGTGGTGCTCAACGAGAGCAACATTGATTCCGTACTGCTGGAAGATGGCGACGTCATCATGATTCCTGAGAAGACCTCGCTGGTTATGGTTCACGGCGAAGTTCTGTTCCCCAATGCCGTCAGCTGGCAGAAAGGGATGGATGCAGACGACTACATTAAGAAATGTGGTGGCCTGACGCAGAAGTCGGGTAATGCGAAAATCATCGTTATACGTCAGAACGGTGAATCGGTTGATGCAGATGATGCCGGTGATTTGCGTGCTGGCGATGAAATCATGGTTCTGCCGAAGTACGAATCGAAAAACATCGAAGTCACTCGCGGTATTTCCACCATTCTGTACCAACTGGCCGTTGCTGCCAAAGTTGTGCTGACGCTGTAATCACCAGACAACGCCCGCTTCCCCTGGGCACACCAGGGGAAGCCTGATAACCCAGCCTGGGTTATTTCCTGAAACGAAAAGACGAATAAATGGAGCGGATGAGCAGCGTGCTGGGCATTTTTTCTGGGGGTATCTGGCGCATTCCTTACCTGGGGAGTTTTCTGCCCGGTGAACGGGTGCGCTTATCGACGTTGAAGGCTATTCCTGAAAGTGTCAGTGCCGTTGCTGTCTGGGGTTATCGCCCTAGCGCAGAGAAGCCCGCCGCGCTGGCAGAAGCCGCTGGCGTGCCGGTTGTGCGTCTGGAGGATGGATTTATTCGTTCACTGGGCCTGGGCGTGCAGGGGTGCCCTCCTCTGTCGATGGTCATCGACCATTTGGGTATGTATTACGATGCCTCCACCCCCAGCACCCTTGAGCAACTGATTCAGGATAGCGCAGGCAATCAGGCCTTCTCAGACGAAGCGAAAGCCATGATGCGCGCCATCGTGGATGAGGATCTGTCGAAGTATAATCAGGCGCCTCCCTTTGTGGCTCCAGAACCAATGCCGAATGCCGTGCTGGTTGTGGATCAGACTTTTGGCGACGTCTCTGTGACCAAAGGAAATGCCAGCGCCGACAGTTTTCAGCAGATGCTGGAAGCCGCGAAGCGAGAAAACCCGCATGCTGAAGTCTGGGTAAAGGTCCATCCTGATGTGCTGTGCGGCAAAAAAAGCGGCTATTTCACCTCGATAAAAAATGACCCGCGGGTACGCTGGTTTGCCGAAGACGTCAGCCCTCAGTCGCTGCTGCGCCATATGCAAAAAGTGTATGTCGTGACGTCACAGTACGGTTTTGAAGCGCTGATGGCAGGTAAACCGGTGGTCACATTTGGTCAGCCCTGGTATGCCGGTTGGGGACTGACGGATGACCGCCATCCGCAGGCCGATGCGCTGGCGGCGCGCCGTCTGCATGCCTCGCTTGTCGATTTGTTCACTGCGGCTTATTTACGCTATACGCAGTACCGACACCCGGTTACCGGAGAACCTGCTTCCCTGGGCTGCGTGGTGGACTGGCTCAGCTTGCAACGCCGCCACACGCTTGCACGACATGGAACCCTGTGGGCGCCAGGTCTGAGTCTGTGGAAAACAGCGATCCTTAAGCCGTACCTGAAGACGTCAACCAACGAGGTTCGATTTGCCAGGAAATGCCCCCACGCCACCACCCTGATCGCCTGGGGAACGCGTGGAGAAGCGAAATGGCAGGCTCAGGCTAACGCGCAGGGCATTAATTTATGGCGCATGGAAGATGGATTTATCCGCTCTTCAGGACTAGGCTCAGATTTGCTCGCGCCGTTGTCACTGGTTCTCGACAAAAGCGGCATCTATTACGATGCGACACGCCCCAGTGACCTCGAAAATTTACTCAACGCAAGCCAGCTGTCAGAGCGACAGATTGCCCGTGCCAGTGCGCTACGTTTGCAACTGGTACGTAACAAAGTAAGCAAGTACAATCTCGGGCTTGACTGGCAACTCCCCACAGAGGCTGCAGGAAAGAAAGTCATTCTGGTCCCGGGTCAGGTTGAGGACGATGCCTCTATCGCCACCGGCGCGCTCTCGATTAATACCAACAGCGATTTGCTGCGTACGGTGCGCGAACGCAATCCAGACGCTTTTATTGTGTTCAAACCACACCCTGATGTTCTGGTGGGCAACCGTAAAGGTCAGATTCCTGCTGAAGATGCGGCTCGCTGGGCTGACTGCCAGGCGTTGGATGCTGACATTATCCAGTGCATTCAGCATGCAGACGAATTACATACCATGACCTCTTTGTCTGGTTTTGAAGCACTGATGCACGGTAAGAAAGTCTTTTGCTACGGCATGCCTTTTTATGCCGGCTGGGGATTAACGCAGGACGAGCACACCCTCTCCCGCCGTCATCGCCAGCTCAGCCTGGATGACCTGGTCTGGCAGACATTAATTGCCTACCCAACCTATATTCATCCGCAGCGTTTAACGCCAATGTCAGCCGAAGAAGCAGCACAATGGCTCAGTTCCGCCCCTCGCGGCGAAATGAAAATTACGAAAAAGAATATTGGCCGCTTAGCCAGGCAGTACCGTAAATTAAAAATGTTCTACAAAGTCAGATTTGGATAGGGCGCAACGGAAGATGATGCAAAATAACACCGTTAAGACATTGCTCGCAGGGAAGAAATATCTGCTGCTGCAGGGGCCAATGGGGCCTTTCTTTAATGATGTCGCTAACTGGCTGGAAACGCTTGAGCGCGAAGCGGTGAACGTCGTGTTTAACGGTGGGGATCGATTCTATTGCCGCAACCGCCCCTATCTAACCTATACCGAAACCCCGAAGGAATTTCCGGGCTGGCTGAAAGAGACCTGGAAAGACTACGCGTTCGATACGATTTTATGCTTTGGCGATTGCCGCCCGCTGCATCAGGCCGCCCGCGCCTGGGCTAAATCCAAAGGCATCCGCTTTTTGGCCTTTGAAGAGGGCTACTTGCGCCCACACTTTATTACTGTCGAAGAAGGTGGCGTTAACGCCTTTTCTCCGCTGCCGCGCGACCCGGAGTTTTATCGCAACCTACCGGAGATTCCTCCTGCAAATATTCAGGAACTGAAACCCTCAGCGCGTAAGCGTTATTTCCATGCTATCTGGTATTACCTGGTGGGCTGGAATTATCGGCATGAGTTTGCGAAATATCGCCACCATAAATCGTTCTCTCCGTGGTACGAGGGGAAATGTTGGGTGCGCGCATCGTGGCGTAAGTACTGGTATGGCTTTAAGCAACGTAATGTCCTGGAGACACTGCGTACCACCCTGGATCAACGTTACTACCTCGCTATTCTGCAGGTTTATAACGATAGCCAAATCCGCAACCATAGCCCTTATGCCGACGTGCGTGATTACATCAACGATGTGATGTTCTCTTTCTCACGTAAAGCGCCGCTGGGCCATGTTCTGGTGATTAAGCACCATCCGATGGATCGTGGTCACCGTCTTTACGGCCCTTTGATTAAGAAATTGGGTAAAAAGTATGGTATTAGCAGCCGCGTAATCTACGTGCATGACGTATCAATGCCTGAGCTTTTGACTCATGCCAAAGCGGTGGTGACGATTAATAGTACTGCGGGGATTTCAGCGCTGATTCACAACAAACCGCTGAAGGTGATGGGCAACGCCTTGTACGACATCAAGGGGATGACGTATCAAGGCCATTTGCACCAGTTCTGGACGGCGGATTTCGCACCGGATATGAAGTTATTCAAGAAGTTTCGTGGGTATTTGTTGGCAAATACCCAGATTAATGCGGTGTATTATGGGGATACGTTGTCTTACAGGAATCTTGTAACTAATCCTAATATCGACAATAAAAGTATTCAGGAGCTAGCTCATAGAAACTGAGCTAGTTTTGATTTCTTTATTCTGAAACAAACAAATAGTTTTTGATTAGTGCTTCAAAGTGACTTTCAGGGATTTCTTCGCTATGACTACGCCTGTCCCAAATAACATTTGATTTTACAATTTTCGCTGGTACACCAGCAATAATCGCATTGCCTTCAGTAAATGCTTTATTGACGTAGCTCCCCATTCCCACAATTGAATTCTGCTGGATGACAGCTCCTTTGCCAATATTTACTCCATACCCCATCCATACGTGCTTTCCAATACTGAGACTTTTGGGAGTATTAATTCTCTTCCCTGTAGATAAATCAATAATAGAATGGCTATCACCTGAGCGGATTACAATGTCTCTTGAAAACATACAATCCTCTCCAATCGAAATGGTAGTGCCATATTCACACTCTATTCTTGCTCCTCCGATTGTTGTGAATTTACCTATAGAAACGGTATTACCATTAGCTTTAGTTGATATATTACAGGTTAAAACACAGTTCTTGCCAATCAACACCCTATTATTATCACCCTGAATATCCAATATAAGCTTCTTTATTTGTACATTCGCACCAAAAACAATTTTGTTATTAGAACCTGAAATATTTACTTCAAATTTACCGTTAGCAATAGGAGGCGCATCCTCCTGGATGCGCACTATATTACCGCTACCTCGATCATTTAAATTCATATTATGATAACCAGTTAAACGTTAACTTTTCTTGTAGTAAAATTATACCAGCGAGAAAGAATCTTTTTATTAGAATCTAAAAAGAAACTATCACGGTCTTTGACATATTTATTAAATTTTTTCGGCGAAGAGAATTTTTTAAATACAAACCGCTCGATTTTTACGTAAAAACCAGGTACGACCTTAACTTCATTAACTAAAGAATGGTTAGCTACCGAAGCATGAACATCAACAGGTTTAGCTATAGGTCTTGATTTTTGTACCGCTTCATTTTTTCCAACTGGTTTTGATTTATCAGCAGAAGGGAAAATTACATTGGCTCCATTCATGAAAACAGATTGCTGCTCTTTTCTGTTACCAATGACAAATTTTTTACTAACCCCACCAAATGAATCTTCAAAAGCCTGACCAACGAGGAATGAAACATCTTGCTTTGTAGGCGAGTTAATAAAACTCGCAAGAACTTTTTCACCTAAGAAACAATCTGAATAAGCCTGTTCAGAAAGGGAGGAAAAACGTTTCTTAATATCTTGAGTAAATCCAATTACACCAGCATGGATTTCTTCAATCAACCGAACGCGATTGCTATGCATTGGTTCATCACGGAAGTGCTTAACTATACGCCCAGCATTATCCTTTGTCATACAAACCAAACTTCTGTCTGTGTGACATGTAAAGAATTCGATTAAATGTCGATTATGTACTGCACAACTTTTCGACTCAATAGTTAGGAAGTCTCCGGCAAACGCCTTAATAATTTGCCCTCGATCAAGCCACTTCTCTGCACCCTGTAACGTTGCATAGTAATAGCCATGGAACTTCTTATCTACCAGATCACCTAAAGATGCTTGCATATTTGCTTTCCAGCCGATATCAACAATACCATCTTTTTCTTGATCGAGAATGCCTACTTGCCCTAAGTACTCCATATAAGCAGCTCTTTCAACTTGGGCTTGCTGGAGAATTTCAGATGATAACAACTGACAAAGCTTAGAAAATTTTACTTTTGTGGCATTATTAGATTCTAAAACTTCATCTTTATTTTCAAAACCAGCCTTAATTACTACCTCTTCTGTGATGCTATGTTCAGCAACGCCAAACCTATAATTAAGTAGATTACTTAATGAAACTCCCGCAGAGAAAGGTTGAGAAGCAAGGTTAAGGATATCATTCAAACTCTTTATAGATGCAACGCGAACAGTTCGTCGTGAGCAATACAAATAAGTGCTAGGAACGCTGTTTGGATCATTATGGTTTAATAGATCATATACTTCTTTTAAAATCCAACCTTCACGTGAGAGAAAATAAATGCGTTTAAGACCATCGTTTTTAGCCTGTCGAGATACCCATTGAATGAATGAGGTAAGCATTGGTCCTAATGCTGCATAACCAAGATTATAAGGCTTACCCATAAAGAGGCTACTTTCACCCAACACCCCGACCGGGTTATCAAATAATTTTTGTGCTATTAACCCTGCAATGATGCTACGCGGCTTCTCACCAGCACCCTTCCTGGGATCAAATATTGTTCTATAAAATTTATTAGTCCGCATGCGATCTAATGCACGCACTATTCGGAATGTTAACATCCCTTTGGATGCAGGCATTCTTATATCTGCAGCAACATTGTCGCCAATATGTATAATTTTCTCAGGCGGAATTTTTAACTCATCTAAAACGATATCGAACAATCCACCCTCTTTTTTCCGAACACCATGAGTGCTTGATACAAACAAGTTAACATAACCTGAATAACCAGCTTTAACCAACATTGCTTCGATTACTTCTTGTGGTAGATACATATCTGAGATAATAGAAATCGGTTTGCCAGATCTTTTAGCTGCATCCCATAATCTTTTACCCGCAGGTCTTGTTTCTATAAGGGCTATTTCAAGCTCAATTTCTGCTTTCTTTATTTCTTCAGTAAGCTCTTCACTTAATTGATAATGCTCTCTGATATATTCATAGATCTCATCAAGTGTGATCTCACCTTTCGAACTATTATTACGTGTCTCAACCTCGGCGGTGAGTCTGATGCGATAAAAGTCCTCGGTTAAGCCACTACTAATTTTTAAAGCAATAGCCTCTAAAAATTTATATGCGTCTGCTGGGGTTTCCACAGGGCGATTAATTAAAGTATCGAAAACATCAAAAGTAACGTGCTCTAAATTTTCTCGCTTGATAATTCTTTCGAGTTTTAATGCATCTACGCTCTGTAAAGCCATTAATTCATCAGTTTTCTTTAAATCTTTCTCAGCTCTAACTATGTTAAATTCCTCTAACACATTTGAAGAATATTTTTCATCGATTGAATTAAAGTCAACAAATAAATCAACACCCTGTTTTCCTGCTTTTTTACGCGAAATCATTTCATCTAAAAGAGACTTTAAAAAAGCGCCATCTTTTACAACTTTACTTGCAAGTGGCTGTTGCTTATTAATTATAAAATCAAGAATTGAACTATAAACTTTGTCTTTCTCAAGTCCAGAACTTTCAATTGAATCAGAACTTAACTTCTTAATAAAGGTATCATGTGGGACGTGAACTTCTTTGTTCCATACAAGTCCCTGAATCGCTAAAGAAGAAGAACAACTGACAACTTCATCTACAAAAGGTAATAAATACTGAGAAACACTATTAATTCTATCAAATTTCTCATCAAAGACTACATTTGGCCATTTTGATTTAACAGCCTCTAGTACTTCAGAATTCAAAACCGTATCTTTTACTTTGGGAGTAACATATTGCGTAACTACAACTCCATTGTTTTCCGGGATGTTACTCAAAGAATCAACAAGATAATCTGCCTGAGAAATATAGGGCGTGTCAGCTAAGAAAGCATAGTGACCGCTTGTTTGCAGCGGTAGTAAAACCAATTTACCATACTTTTCATTGGGGTCTAATTCATTATAAGAAAATGGAGTAACTTGGTTAATAGAGTTTTTTACTGCAACTTTAAAATCGTTAACGATAGAGTTATTTACTTCAGTCGAACATGTAACGATTTCATCAAAATTACGATATAGAGATCCATGTTTATATAGACCTACTGGATCAAATGTTACCATATGTGGATATGGAGCGCGGCAGAATGCTCCTGGCATTTGATGAATAATTAATGCCTCTGGGAACAAATATTCTAAGAATGGTACTGGAGTTTCCCATAATAAAATAACATCATAATCAGATGCGATTTTTTGAGCTAAACCTTTAGCAATTTTTATTGCTAATTCCCCTTTAGGGTTTTCGTATAGCTCCTTTGAAGGGTCAGAAAGAATTCCGACCATATCAATAACTTCTTCAAAGTCAAGGTTAATGATATTGATATCTTTACTTAAATTTGAAACGCAATCCTTTATCAAGTCATGGGTGATGACATCCACATTATAATCGATACTATTAAGAAGGTTTGCTTGAGGCAATAAATGTTTTACAAAACAGTTTTTATAAAACAGCATATCACCCTGTGCAATCCAAGGTGAATTCCATATAAGAGCTTTCATTTTATTCATTCTCTAAATCTAGTTATCAACTTATAATCAAATCCAATTTGATTATATTCTTAATATTATTGATCGTGATTTTTCTCGTCTAACATATACTGTTCAACGGCTGTAGAAACATCATCAAAATAATAAACTTTTTGGTTTCTTCCCACATATAATGCGACGTCACAGTACTCTTTCAATGAGTTTAAGCTGTGAGAAACCATTAAAAAACTCGCTTCCTTATGTCTAGCATTAAACAGATCAGCACATTTTTTTTTGAATCGTGCATCCCCTACTGCCATAACCTCATCAACAAGATAGTAATCGAAGTTGAAAGCCATACTCAGACCAAAACCCAGCCGCGAGCGCATACCTGAAGAATAGGTTTTGATAGGCATATCAAAATATTTACCAAGCTCAGCGAAATCTTCGACAAAAGCTACTTTATCCGCAAGTTCTCCTGCTTTTGCATATAGTCTTGCCACAAATTTCACATTTTCTCGGCCAGTTAAACTGCCCTGAAAACCGCCAGCCAAACCAACGGGCCAAGAAATTGTTTGATCCGTAACTATTGCACCACAATCAGGTCTATCTATGCCGCCTATCATCCGCAATAGAGTTGATTTTCCTGCCCCATTCCGGCCAATTAATCCAACACTTTTACCAGTAGGAAGTTCAATATTTAAATCTTTGAAAACATAGTGTCGCCCTTTAGGAGTAACGTAGGACTTGGTCAGATTTTCAATCCGAATCATGACGTTAACATAGCCTCTTCACGTGTGCGATATAAAGCCAGACCTAAAAAGAGCACAACAAGAGCACATAGCGCCAGGTAATTTAAGCTAACACCCTCACTCACATACCCAGAAAATACAGCTTCGCGGCTTAGTTCAACAACATGTATCAAAGGATTCCATAGCAGATAAGGCCAGTATTCTTTAGGGATAGCATGAAGCGGAAACATGACGCAGGAAATAAAATATAATGGCTTTATTAAAATAGGTAAAAACTTCTCAGACTCTGGAAAGCTCCTTCCCAACACCATAAAGATTAGTCCGACCCCAAATGAAAAAATAATAAGTAATCCCCAAGTGGCAATTAGGTTAAGGATACTTGTAATTGTATACTCCTCACCAAACAATCGCACTACTAACATTAAAACTATGTAGACAGCACTATAAATTAAAGTTTCTAATAAAGCTCGTGAGATTATTGTATCAATGGGCTTAACGGGCCTATAATTAAACAAACCTAAATTCGATTCAATAGCGCTTATAGATCTAATTGCAATATTGCTAAACATGAAATATGGAATTAGGCCATTTAAAAGAAAAACTGGGAAGGAAATATCTGGCATAGTACGATGCATAATGAAGCCAAAAATAGTAAGAAGCACCATTAGATGTGCCGTTGGCTCCAATAGAGCCCATAAATAGCCCAGTCGATATTTACCGAACCGGGTTTTAATTTCGCGAAGAAACAAGGCCTTAACGGCTGCTTGTTGAACTTCTAAACCACTTCTGGCCATGAGTGCCATATCCCTAATTTTCAGACACGCTACCGCCCCTGGCTTTAGCTACCAGAGCGCTCGGTGCGTAAACATATAAAGCAAATCAAATAATTACATAGCTAATCACTTGATTTGCATAGTAATTTCGCCATTTTAAAATGGGTTGTTAGCAGTAAAGAGAAGCGGAAATCTTAAAAACAAGCGGAATCTTCCCGATTTAGTCTTTCCTGAACACTAATCGGCTATAAATGTAGCGAGGTATTAAGTCAAATCAAATAAGTTAAAACCTATCAATCCAGCAAGAAAAATCACTAAAAACTATCAATTAAACAATTTAACATCTCATAAATTTAAATTTTTATATTCAAAGGGTTATAAACATCAAAAGAGCATACTTATATTTACATGCTATACAAGATATCGTTAACCACTTACCATTTACTTTAAGGCTGGTTTTTATCATCCACCTTTCTGGTTTTCAATGATGAACATTCATTCCTCCCAAAAAAGGTAGCCTTTTTACGTCAACAGATGTATGCGATTGAGCAAGCCTGCAGAACATCAAACACGATTTACAACCCTTTTTTTATAAGCGCCTGATTCAGCTCTCTGTATGCCTCAGTTAAGTCATCCAGCTTTGCTCTATTCAGTCCGCTAGGGTTAGGAAGTACCCACAGTTGGGTCACTCCAATAGTAAAATCCTGTTTGCCCCATAAAGCGCTTCGTACATTAAACGCCTGCTCAAACGCTTTCTTACCTAAAATGGCGAGAGCTGCGGGTTGATAATCTTCTATCTTCTTAATTAACTCCCTGCCTCCAGTACGAAATTCATTCAGTCTCACTTCATTGGCCTGAACGGTTGGTCGCTCCACCAGCATAGTGATACCGCAGCGAGTGTCCAATAGGTGCCGCTCTTCTTCAGGACGAAGAAGGTGGTCTGTAAAACCCGCTTGGTGAATGACTTTCCAGAACCGATTGCCAGGGTGTGCGAAGTGAAAACCTGTATGTGCAGAGGATTTACCGGGATTGATGCCGCAGAACACAATTCGTAAGCCCGGCTCCAAGATATCTTGAATCATATTCATCTCCAGAGTGCAAAAATCAGACTCTAGTATAACGGATTGAAATTGCATTGATTATAAAACAAGCAGCTGAATGATTGGTGCTGGATCGCATAATGAAGTTACTTTATAATCGTCCGCCACGGCCCCTTAGCTCAGTGGTTAGAGCAGGCGACTCATAATCGCTTGGTCGCTGGTTCAAGTCCAGCAGGGGCCACCAGCTATTTTAGTTAAGTAGTTCTTCTTACTTTAAAGCATCTAACAACTAGAGATAGCTTTCCTGTCTGTACCCATTCGCCCTATTCATAAGGGTCTTCATTAAGTCCCCAGCGTTTTAGGCTCCATCCTCTGCTGCATAGTGTTCATTATCGTTTTGAAATCATCCTTTTTAGTCTAAAAATTCTTTTCCTCGTGCTCGATATTAATGCACTTAAGTCAAATATATCTTCCAGGCACAATCTTAATGGGTTTATGCCCAATAAATATTTCATGCCATGTATTTATTTCCTGTTAGCATTCATATAGATTATGAAAAATTCATGCCTTTGTAACCTTTACTTAACATGTGCATCTAATTTGAGGAGTATATAGTGAGCAACGATGTTTTTGACGTTTACCGAGATAATAATAATATTGATATACACTCTCCTGATGGAATCGGTGCAAATGTTAAAGTTAATATAAAAGGACACGACCACACTATAATTATCGAGGAAGGTGTACAATTAAGGAACTTCAGTATTGTAATATCAGGAGAACGTAACACCCTTCACATTAAGAAGAACAGTAACATGCGGGGTGGTGTTCATATCAGACATACAGGTTCAAAAATAATAATAGAAAAAGACTTCACTGCTGTCAATGTAACTATGTTCGCGTTAGAAGGGAAGTCTATTATTATCGGTGAAGATTGTATGTTCTCTAGTGGCGTAATACTTCGGACATCAGACGAACATCCTATTTTTGATATATTAACGGAAGAAAGAATTAACTTCGCTAAAGATATTATTATCGGTAAGCATGTATGGGTTGGAGAGGGCGTCACATTAAATAAAGCAACTAATATTCCTGATGGCTGCATTATAGGTGCAACCTCATTTGTTTCAAAAAAACTTAACCGGCCTTCGGCTGCGTATGCTGGAACCCCAGCTAAACTTGTGAGAGAGAATGTGTTATGGAAAAGAAAGCTATAATTTTTTTCTTTTAACCATTCAGAGAATAAATCAATAAAATTGCCGCATCTATAACGTATATAGATGCGGCAATTTTATTCGCAATAACGCTTGCTATTTAATTATTAAAATACCTATTCCTGCAACTATATATTTTCATTTGGGGAACTTAAAAATTTATATTTTTAAACATAAAGCCACGGCATATCCTTTATTCTTTTCAAATCTCTGTCGGATTTCCATACATCTTAATCCAGAATTCTCCTCTCCCTTAGTCCCTAATCCAGCGATACTTGATGGAATAACATAATCATCCACGTTAACAGTTGAATCTACCCGTGTGTGGACTTCACCAATTAAAGCTACTGGAGTCCATTCTGAAGTACGTTCGGACCTTGGGATCTGTTTTTTAGTACGATCAAACTGAGGATTTTCCAACGGAAGAGTTACTTTTTTCCGCACAGCCTTATTAGGCACCATAGGCGCAGGAGTTGTATTGGGGATAAATGGCGTGGACGATACGATGCGTTTGTACTGACCTAATGGAGTGCCTTTCTCATCATATAGAGGTATTAAATCATATTCCGGATGAGCCGGATTAGGAATTTCTCTGGGCCAATCAGGGTCAGGGATAGTTTCTTGCCAGTCAGGATCTGGTATCTCATGGTGAATAATTTGACCAAACTCATCACGCATCCATCGGTCAGACCACGTAAACTGGCTATCGCCAAGCAGTGTCGCATAAGTCCTTGAATGAACACTGAAAGTCTTATCACCGACTCTGGCAAGACGTATTTTACGTCCTTCCCAAGCGACAAGCGAACCCACGGCTATCTCTTGCCTTTCAAGATTTTCAAACATTTTAGCAATGTCAGTAAAAGTTTGGTTTTGAATTAACGCACCGGCAATTTCCATATTGCCGTTAGAGTGAAGATGCCATTTTCGATTGGAACTTGACGAATCGCCTGAGCTTGCATCCCCAAACGCAATAGAACGAGGTTCGTTATTAATAGTTCGACGCCCGAAGACTATAGAACCCACTTCTGTTGCATAGCTAAGCGTTCCACTAATGACCATAGATAAATCAGCAGTTGCGTTGCTTGCTCCAGATGCCAGCACCATTGATTTACGTCCTAAAGCATTCGATAATTCAGCACCTATAATTACTGAATTTACCCCAGTAGATTTACTACGCGTACTAGCAATGTTTCCAGAGCGATTACCTCGAGCCTCACAACCATTAGAGCCAAGGTTGAAGCTAATTTCGCCATAAGTAGTACAACCGTTTGCAGTCGCGATGTTTACTGAATACTCCCCTGAATCAACGACCGATGCTTGAACGACTTCATAAAGAGCATTTTTTTCAGTGCTATAACCAGCGCCAGATTTTGTAACAGTGACCTCAGTGACTTCACCCTTAGCATTGACGTTATAGGTTGCTTCTGCTTGAGTAGAAGGAGATTGCAAGCGGTCATATATTCTGAGAGTACCTTTATCGCTATAGCCTATGCCGCCATTGACAATTTTTACGGCTGCAATTGTCCCATTCTTCGCAACATCGACACTGAAAATAGCGCCTCTTCCACCACCAGCACTAGCATCCACACTTGCAATATTTACTGAGTGGTAACCAGTTGCCCACCCTCGGCGACTCCCAATATTGATTGCCGTTTCGCCAGTAGCATGGGAGGTAATTGATCCCAAGTTAACATTACGAAAACCTTGATCTGCACGACAATCTTCAGTGGCAATATTGACTGATTGGGGAACAGTGGCCCTTGATTGACGAGCACTATAATTTCCAGAGACATTTCCCGAAGCATAGCTATAAATGGATGCTACATTGACTGACCTCGATGGCCCGCCAGAACGAGAGTTTTGAGAAGCAATGAGTGCATGTAAGTCACGTGTGCTACGTCCCGAAGGTTGATAATCCCCTGTTAGGGGATTTTGATAACGCGCCTCATATTCTCCCGTATCTGATGTAGAAGAAGTAACGGCACCATTGTTTCCCATCGCAAGAGTCAGGCTTTTTCCATTATCCAGTGATGGGGTTACAAACATGCCATTCACGTAAACATTACCTGATGGTAAAGACGTAACGCTGTATTTTCTGAATCCTAATTCAACGATTCCGCCACTAACTGATGATTCAAGGGCTTCAAAAGCAGCACTATCATCACTTTTTCCATCGCCTTTCATGCCTGCAACATCCATAGCAGAGAGAGTATCAGCATTTTTATCATGCTGAGTTCTACGAGCCGCAAAAGAGTAGGGCTGTTTAACTGTAATGATAGAATCGCCCTCTGTTGTCCGATCACCCTTTAAGGCTGAAAGCAGAGCGGTAGTTTCGCGATTTACAACTGAACTATCAGTGGATGGTGGCGCAGCTTTATCTCCTATGGCTTCGGTCTTACTTTGAGGCGTTTTTGCTTGCAGTTTTGAACTGGTCAGTAAAGAAATGATGGTTGTAGGCAAAACAAAATTGATAAGCTTTCGACGTGATATGGACATGATAATTATCAAATTTAAACATGAGATTTAGATAAAATAGCAAGTGTTAGCGCCCTTCTCTAACAGGGAATTTCATCAATTTGTAACTTGAGTAAGCCGATAACAAGATTACTAAGTAACTCATTGTTTTAAATGGATTAATAATAATTTTCCTTTCAATACATTAACCACTACAGCAACAAGTTCACTTGGGGTCGGCTGCTTGAGTTTTACTAACGAGCTTGCAGCGACTGAGTAATAATTAAATAAGCTCTGCAGGCTGGTTCAAGTCCAGCAGGGGCCACCAAATTTGATGATGAAAATCATGCAGTTAAGCCACCTGGCAGCAGGTGGTTTTTTTGTTTTACCCTACCCCTTTCCTTTATTGTCACAAAATTTCTTCATCCTCCTTCCTTTCTCTAGCTCAGAAAGCCAGTAGAAAAGAATAATTGTCAGTACCTTCAAAATACGCAGGTCAAAAAACAAGCTTATTTAATATGAATTTTGCCAGGCATTAAGTTAACGCACGTTTGATGACGATTCGTTTAAAAAAGTCACGTAAAATAGCCCTCTTTTGAACATTAAATTTGCGTTAAGTTAAAAATGTCGATTATCGGAATGCATTCCCGCATACATAAAAAACGTCAGAATTACTCTTTTGTCCTATTTTTATTAGGCTCTGTCCTTATTCAGCTCTACCCTGTTTTATGCACACAACCAATAAGATTCGCCATACGTATATTTCTGTGTAATGTATTTCTGATCATGAGCGCAGCCGCAATATATCGTTACTGGGTAGGAAAATTCGTCTCTGTCGCCCTGCTCATGGCGCTCACCTTCAACTTTGCCATATCCTTCGCAACCTGGAAGGTTTACCAGAGCGAATTTAATACCGTTTTCGCAATGAGTATCTTCGCCACGGATGCCCGGGAAGTCGGCAGCATGTCAGGCCTGTATTTAAATTTACTCCCTTTTATTATCGGCTATGTCGCAATAACCTATCTTGCGATCAAAACGACATCTGAACATATTTCATCCCGCGTCAAACGCATATCCACTGCGCTATTGGGCCTCTTTTTTGCCATATGCCTTACCAACAACGTACTCAAAGAGCGTGCCGATCTTGAGGTGTATTATCCCCTGAGCTCAAGAGTACTGACCTGGACGCCGTTTTATGTTGGGTCTGAATTTATTATTGCGCAGCGCGATAATAAACTTGCTGACAATATTCATCGGGCTAATGTGGTGTATCCAGCGCTGGAAAGAAAAGAAACGGGCATTGAAAACTATGTCGTCATCGTTGGTGAATCAGCTCGTCGTAGCAACCTGAGACTTTACGGTTTCGGGCTCGATACCACCCCTGTTGCTTCCAGCATGCGTCAGAATATGCTGGTATTTGACCACGCCAGAGCGCCTGCCTCCGCCACGGTGTTTGCGGTGCCAATGATACTAAGCCGAGCCGATCCCGATCACTTCACTGAAGACAGGCTCGCCGACAACATTATTAATGTCGCCAATAAAACGGGTTTCAACACATCGTGGATCAGTGCTCAGGGGAACTCCGGGAAAAGTAACAACTACATCGTTGCCATCGCCTCTCTCAGCCAGCATGCACAATGGATTACTACGCATTACGATGACGAACTGCTGCCAGCCTTCGATAAAGCGCTGGCCGAACCAGGCCGTAAGCTCATTTTCCTGCATATTAATGGTAGCCATGAAGTCGCCTGTGACCGCTACCCTGCATCCGCCGCCTGGTTCCATACAAAGAATGAATATGAAGATTGTTATAACAATGCCATCCGTTATACCGATCACTTTATCGGTGAAGTGGCAAAGAGGCTAAACGGTAGCGCGTCATCGTTACTCTATTTTTCAGATCATGGGCTCGAAAAAAACCCTGAACTGGAGTCGATTTACATGCATGGCTCACGCGATCCGAGCAAAGAGGCTTTCGACGTTCCGCAATTCATTTGGTACAGCCCTTCTGCATTGGCTAACCTGAAACGCAAAACAGGCGATGTTAAAGAGCCTTTCTCAACCTCAAATAATTACGGCTTAATGCTGAGTTGGCTGGGTATCTCGACCGGTGAAGCGCATCCTGAGTCCCCTCTTGAATCCGATTATCAACCTGCATCCTCTTTCCCGGTTATTGATGGGGGAAGACACATTTTCGATTACAGTGAATTGCGCGATACATTTAGCTCGCCAAACTCGCATGCGCATTACCGTAAAACCACCAACGGCTCGCTGTAAGCATCCCAAAAATCATGCCGCTCCGTTTAAATGGGCGGCTTGAAAAAAGCCTGCACACAGGACTGCACTGCAAAAGTTGGACATCCGACTGAATAAAGCGCAGTTGCCATCCCCGCCCCACATTGCCCAGCAACGTGCCGTTGGCCCACCCCGTCAGTAACGTTCTTTTATGTCCACACGAAATATCAATCCCCTATTAAGCTCATATAATCATTAAGGTTTTACTCAAATCGGTCGTTATATATTGTTAATAAAAATATTGGCATGTTTGATGACTGGCTCGGAGTGTCATCGCCACAAATAAAATTCTGGCTACCGTGTCAAAAACAACAGGGAATAGCTATGGCTACTTCGGGAAAAAGTCGCTCGGCTGAGCGTTTAGTGGACATTTTGATCACCTTACATATGCATGGCGTTGTAGACCGACTTGCATTGATGAAGAAATTCGATATTACAGAACGCACGGTTTACCGGGATCTCAATACCCTTGCGCCGATCGTTGAACATTTCGGAAACGGGCAATATCGACTAATTGAGAGCGTCGCAAACCGCGCCGGACGCAACCTACATCATTCTCTGGCTAATCTGCTGAATGCCGACAATGTTTTCCCGGATCGCGGCATCGACTTCTGGCAAAAGCTGGATGGCAGACTGGAAGATAAAAATATCATTATTGGTGGAAACAACGCCGAACATACTGTTGCAACTGACGTGCGCCGTTACATGAATCTCATCGAGAAAGCGATTCAAAAACGCAGCATTTGCCAGCTCATTTATAAAGGCAAAACGCGAACCGTACACCCCTACCAGTTGCTGAATAAAAAGAACATCTGGTACTTACAAGCGACTGAAAATAGCAAATTAAAGTCCTTTGCCCTCAGTCAGATTCACTGGTTTGAAAGCAAACAACAAACCTTTAATGCCAGTGAAGAGACGCTGGCGCTGCTGGAGAAAACGCCAGATCCCTGGCTCAGTGAACACAACTTTCAGGTCAAACTATTTGTTAACCACACCGTATCGATGTATCTCAAGCGTCGTGATTTGTTGCCTTCTCAGAAAATTATTCACGAAGATGTACGAGGTATTACGCTGACTTGCCAGGCATCCCACGAAAACCAAATTATCCCGCTGATTTTTTACTGGCTGCCGAATATCGAGGTGCTCGCGCCTGCATGGTTAAAAGACAAAGTGATGAATACATTGCAAAATTACCTCACCACCGTGCACACCACTGAATGTGAACAGGAGCCGGGGTAATGACCTTGCATCAGTCTGATACGATTCCCTGAATCCCTGCGGGATTGCCAATGCGCTGAGTACGGCCCTGCTTATAGTGACCTTGCTGAACGGACAGACGCACTATGTCATCATCATGCTGGCATCACTTATCTCCATGCTGGCATGTCGATATGTTTTTAACGGTCGGGGGTTTATTCAGTTCGTGCTATATGGACGTACCCAGCGCATCGCTATGCTTTCTCGTGAGAGGCGAGCGAAACCAGGTCCTAAGATGCAGTAAAAAGACGCCTCCATAGGATATGAAAGCGCCCTGGTCGCTTAACTCGCCGGGTCAAACTCAACGTTCACCCGCGCCCGAAGTTCATCTTTCATGTAAGACGTGAAGTATTCCGGGTTCTTAATCACGACCCTATCTGTGGACTCGATTTTATCGGCCCATCCTGCGACTTTATTAATGAACTCAGGGTGCCATCCTTCCTGCTCACCGCGGGCAATAATGTCCCTTGAGCTCATCGGCACACCCAGTTTTTTTAAATAATTAAACATCCCCTTCGCTGTACTTTCATCCATGGAGTGCGGCGTTGGCGCTGACGTGTTCATACCACCAATGAAATCTAATGCTTTATCAATTACTGTTGGCATATTCGTATCCTTAACTTAACCATCGAATAATCACCTCTCCACTATGACCTGAAATTGCAAGGAGTCTGCAACTGATCGCTAAATCTGTTAACCAGGACATAAATCAGGTTTAGTTTTCTTCTCGGCAGAAAGGCAGGTGCCGGTTATGCACCTGCCAGAAGCAAAGGAACATGGGAGTCTAAAAGGGAAAGTTGAGGGGTAAACTACAACCCGGTACTAAAAGTAATCAAACCAAGCACAATGCCCGGCGAATTGGCGATAACAATCGGCCAGTTTTTCCTTTCACTCAGCAAACCATACGTTACCCATAATACGCAGTTCACGGCGGCAGCTAACGGCTGTAATGGATTGGTTTTCAGGCCGTTTAAGTTATCCAGAATCAGCGGAATATAGGAAATATACATAAAACAACACGCAATTGTGGCAATCCAGCCCACAACAAAATGCGCTCTTGAGTACAGCATCACGCTTCGCCTTATGACGTGCTTTCATTCACGCCGTCAACGCGCCGGGCTACGGAATCCCGGTTTACCAGCGTTCCCAGGTGAGAAACGACCCGCTCCTCATTTGGGTTCAACAGGATTTCGACCGCGTCACGGATCATGTCGTCCATGGGGACGTGCATCGTTGTCAGCGCAGGGGTGAAATACTTACCAATGACGGAATCATCAAACCCGGCGAGCGAGATATCGTCAGGAAGCGACTTTCCTGCTTCCTGAAACGCCTTGGCGAGACCAATGGCCATGTCGTCGTTGGCCGCCAGTACGCAGGTGAAAGGGATATTCTGCGCAAGAAGTTGCCGCCCGGCTTCATACCCACTCTCGGTGCTCCAGGCCCCGCGAATCACCAGATTCGGATCCGGGCTGATGCCCGCTTTTCGCAACGCATCGCGATACCCGCGTAAACGCCGCTCTCCGGTGGGTGAGCCGCAAATGCCCGCCACGAAAGCAATCTGGCGGTGCCCCTGGGCTACCAGGTGCGCCACCATCTCTTCACTGCTGCGCCGGTGGTCAATAAAGACGCACTGATTCCGGTTCCTGATAAGTTCCCGATTAATGACAACAATAGGGGTCTGGTTACCGTCAATGATGTCATCCAGCTCACTGACCGTCAGGTATTTGGGGTAGATCATGATGGCTTCGCAGCGAAGCTCGAGGAGTAAATCAATCGCGTTGCGCTCTTCCTGGGCACTGTGTTTACCGTCCGCGAGCACCAGCTGTCGGCTGTGGCTCTCACTGCAGGTGGCGGCATGGTAAATCATGCTGGAAAAAAACGGTCCGTTGTACAGCCCGTTGGTGATAACCAGCCCCACTGAATTGGTTTTACTGTTGGCAAGATTGCGCGCCAGCAGGTTTGGTCGATACCCGGTATCAGCAACGGCCTGCATTATTCTGGCCTTTACCTCTTCCCGCACGAACACCTTGCCATTCAGCGCGCGCGATACTGTCGCTTTCGACACGCCCGCCAGTCTGGCGACATCCAGTATCGTTACCATAATCAAACCTCAATCAAAAGGGTGGCTCACAACGCAGCAAGCCTGCCCGCAGGCAGACCCGATGCGTAAATACACGGCGAAAGATTTCACTCGTGAAGCCCACCGCGTCCTGCGGCGAGACTTCATGACACCATGACGTGTGCCCGTGTCTCTTTATGCGAGAGACATCAACGGCGACCCCATACCGATTGCGCCCTGAAGCTGATGCTTCGTCAGCGTAAAGTCCTCACTGTTCACCACCAGAACCGGGGTGGTCAGGTCATATCCTTCACGCTCAATGCTGGCTTGATCGAATTCAAGAAGAGGGGTGCCCGCTTTGACCACATCCCCTTCTTTCACCAGCGGACGGAAATGCTGTCCCTGCAAGTTGACGGTATTTAACCCGACATGGATCAATAACTCTGCACCATTATCGCACAATAACCCAATCGCATGATGTGAATCGATAAGCGTTGCGACCGTTGCGTCACAGGGTGCGACAACGCGCCCTTCCTGCGGCTTAATGGCAATCCCGTCACCTAATGCCTTTCCGGCGAAGGCTTCATCGGCAACGCTTTCCAGCGCGATCACTTCCCCTTTCAGCGGGCTGAGCATCTCAACGGCGCTCACCGCGGCGGTATTGGGTGTCGCCTGCGCTTTGACCGGCTCAGCAGGTTGGGTTTCTTCTTCGTTCGCCGGATCTTCAAAGCCGACAAACTGCACCATCACGATGGTCAGCACGATTGCTGTACCGGCCCCGACCAGCTCACCAATAAACGACATCGGCGCATCCGGGCTGATGGCATTCACCAGGGTAAATAGGCCCGGCAGCGCGGCATACGCGTAGTACAGGCTACCAAAGAGGCTCGCGACCACGGCACCGATTGCCCCACCGATACAGCCGCAAATAAACGGCTTTTTAAAACGCAGCGTCACGCCGTAGATGGCCGGTTCAGTGATACCGAAAATCGCCGTGATACCGGCAGACATGGAGGTCGCTTTCAATTGGGTATTGCGGGTCTTCAGGAACACGCCAAACACCGCCGCCATCTGGCCGATTACCGCAATGGTCTGGTAAGCCTGGAAGGAGTCGTAACCCTGAGTGTCAAAGTTCGCCATGATCACCGGCGTAATGCCCCAGTGCACGCCGAAGATAACGATAATCTGCCATACGCCGCCAATCACTGCTGCGGCCACGGCAGGTGCAGCATGGAACAGCGCGTTATAGCCATTTGCGACCCCCATTGCCGCCCAGGTCGTAATCGGGCCAATCACGATGAGCGTCAGCGGCACGATCACCACAAAACAGATCAGGGGAGTAAAGAGCGGGCTTACCACTTCCGGCATCCACTTCTCAACGCGACGCTCGAACCAGGAGAGCGCCCACACCAGGAACAACGGCGGTAACACCGATGAGGTGTAGACCGTTTTCGACAACGGGAAGAAGAGGAAGTTGATGCTCTCACCGCCGCCGATGCGCGCAGCCAGCGCCGCCCAGTCCGGGCTAATCAGCGCACAGCAGCAGAGTACGGCGATAAAGGGATTACATTTGAAATGGCGCGCTGCGGTAATGGCGATAAACACCGGCAGGAAGGCAAACGGCGTCCAGGACATAAAGTTCAGCACCGCGAAGGTGCCGGTGGTTTTGATATCCGCATCAATCAGGCCAAGAACAATCAACAGCCCCTGTAGGATCCCGGCCGCCGCCAGAATATAAACAATCGGCGCAAAGACGGCAGACATGGTGGCAATCACCGCGTCCAGCCAGCGCGTTTTTTTCTGAGCCGTTGGTGCAGAGCCGGTCTCTTTGACCAGCCCCGACATAGCGTTAAACACATCCGCCACATGCGTCCCGATCACAACCTGAAATTGCCCTCCGCTTTCCACGACCGCAATCACACCAGGCAAACTCTGCACCTGACGCTTTGCATCCGCAGGGGTGTCGTTCAGAACCAGACGTAAGCGGGTGGCGCAGCGGGAGAAGCTGTTGATGTTTTCTTCTCCCCCAACCTCCCGGAGGATGTCGCTTGCTAACTTGTTGTAATCCCGGATAACAGCCATGTTTTATCTACCTTTTTTTATCGGAAGTGTGTCATGTAACTGAGTGAAACCGGTTTCATGCTAACCTGGTCAAATGTGCGTGCAACCGGTTTCATGGAAATATGAGAGCTAAATCACTTCACGCGGTGAATAGGTAATGAACAAAAAAGGGAAGCTGTGAGCGAGTACAGGCAATGCGATCACCCGTAATATTACGTTTTACAGCGATAACGCAGCGTAATGGGAACACAACAGTTAAAGCGATGGTTGGGTGGTGGCGGTGACCCCCCCTGGCACGTTCACAGGTTCTGGAGCGATAGAAAAGCAAGGAACATAAGGTGAACGGAATTACCCTCAGAGCCGCATGTTTCCCCTCACCCTAACCCTCTCCCTCAGGGCAAGGGGACCGCTCGTGCTCGTATTATCTTGTGAGGATCCCTCAGCCCTCAAGGGAGAGGGGACCGCTCATGCTCGTATTATCTTGTGGGGATCCCTCAGCCCTGATGGTGAGAAAACCAACCGAGCGGCCTTCCCCTAAATAACGCATTTCTTTCACGAATACTAACGCACTGTAACCTGTCGCCTGTATTATGATTTCAGCCATATCAGCGTTCACGAACACATGGTAATCTGCCCGCGATCGCACGCGTTGTTATGCAGCTACGACGATGAGCTTATTTCACGTTTAGAAATCACAACTACCATTAACATCATCACTTAAGCGCCTTAGCGAAACGCCATGAACAAACCCATCAAACGGCTTGAGATCATTAAGTACGCCATTGAACTGGAAGATGACGGCATCATCCTCAGTCAGCTTCCGTTGTTGAAAACCGAAGCAACGGACGGTGAACTGGCGTACATCGTCTGGGCGCTTGAAGAGAAGAACTACAGTGACGCCCTACGCGCCATTACCCACTGGCTGCAAAATCAGCGTTCGGTGGTGTACTGGCAGGATCCGCAGGTGGCCGCCAGTAAGCTGGAACTGAAAGCGCTGGAAGAGCAGCTACGTGAGCTTATCGACAAACGCAACACCCGCATTCAGTTGCTGGATGAGTTCAACGATCTCTACCTCACGCGCCTCGGGCCGTTGATGACGCAGATTCTGCGCCTGCGCAAAATTCTTGCCGAAGCCGCCGTGCGTCGCCAGGAGGCCGAAGCGCGCAGCCGCGAAGCGGACTATCTGCGCTGCCAGCAGTATCTGGCGCAGGCAGTGGAGGTGCTGGTCACCCTCACCCAGCGCTGGCAAAGTTTTCCGCCGCAGTCTTCTCAGGCTGCCGAAGCCCGTAAACATCTTCAGCAGCAAAATGCGCTGATTAGCTCCCTGCTGGCCGAGGCGCAAGAGCTGGAACAGGGCCTGACCCGCGAAGATGAACCTGCCCGCCAGGCGCGCGATGAAGCACGTCAGGAGTATGAGGAGTACCAGGAGCAGCAGCACGACGCGGAAAAACGCTTTGGCTTTGAGCAGAAGATGTCGGCAGATGAGCGTTCAGAGCTGAAACGCCTGTGGCGTCAGGCCAGTAAGTTGTGCCACCCGGATCTGGTCGATGAGGGCTTTAAAGACGAAGCGCACGCGATGATGGTGGAGTTAAACCAGGCCCGTCAGCGTGGCGATCTGGTTGCCATCCGTTCTATTCTGACCCGCTTACAAAAAGGGCTGGAGCCGTTGATGGCAAGCGATCGCCTGAACGATTTGCAGCGCCTGCGCCAGCGTATTCTTGAGGTTAAACAGCACATCGCCAGCCTGATTGAAGAGCTCAATGCGCTGGAAAAAGAGGAATCCTGGCAGCTGGTTTCAACGCTTACCGACCAGGAGAGCTATTTCCGTCAGCAGGAGAAAGCGCTGGGTGAAATTCGCCAGACCCTTGAGCAGCAGGTTAACGACGCCGAGTACGAAGAGGTGGCGTAAGTGTTGATTGCCGGATGGCGCTCGCGCTTATCCGGCCTCCCCTTTCAACCGGATTTACTTCTTGTGCCAGTACGCCTGACCGCGTACCAGGTTCTGATCGACATCCTTGCTCTCAACCAGATCCAGCAACGATTTCACGACTGCCCCTTCACCGGTGAGCCAGATGTAATACTCGCCGTCCGGTATCTCTGACGCCGCCAGCGTTTCCGCCACCGCGTTTGAGCCGTGCCCAATCACCCACTCAATGTTGTAATGACTTAAGTGGGCCAGGTAATCCTGGTAAGCAGCATCGGCAATGGTCACCACCGCTTTCACCTGCGGGCGAACCGCCAGTGTATTCAGCGCTTCCAGGCGACGTCGCAGCGCCGGCATCCCGGACTCGTCGCACACATAAAACTGCCAGCCATAATCTTCCGGCACCACCAGTGAACCCCGCGGGCCGCCAATCGTCAGCGAATCCCCAACCTGCGCCTTCATCGCCCATTCACTGGCCACACCGCCTTCGTGAATAAAGAAATCGATCGCCAGTTCATGGCGGCTTTCATCGTACAAAGGGGTGTAATCCCGGGATGCCGGACGCGGCCCGTCCCCCCAGACGATCCCTTCATCGGTCACCTGTGGCGGGGTAAAGGTACTGCCAGACATGGGGAAAAATACTTTGGTGTGGTCGTCAAAGCCGCGTGAGGTGAAGCCTTCAAGCGCTTCACCGCCCAGCACGATGCGCTGGAAACCGGCACTGATGCGCTCAACGCGCAAAACGGTCAGTTCGCGAAAGCGCAGTTCATTGCGCACACGCGCGGGATAACGGTGTTGTGGAATAGTCATAATCGGCCTGCGTGAAGTGGAATACGATATATCTAAATTACGTTTAAATGATAATGATTGTTGTTTATACAGAACACAAGATCTTTTTTAGATACACTCTGACTTAAGCGCACGCGTTGCTAAAAAGCAAAATAATAGCCAATAAAAACAACAAAATAAAATATAAACCGCATTCACCATTGGCTTAATTGAATATTTAGATATAAATTAGATATATCAAATTAAACAAGGAGTACACCATGCGACATCATCATTCAGTCTGCGATGGCGAACATCATCACTGTTCAGAGCATGAACACGGCGAACACCGTCACGGGCGCGGCGGCGGTCGTCGTCAGCGTTTCTTCGGCCACGGCGAACTGCGTCTGGTCATACTGGACATCCTCACGCGTAACGCCAGTCATGGTTATGAGTTGATCAAAGAGATTGAAAGCCTGACCCAGGGCAACTACACGCCAAGTCCGGGCGTTATCTACCCGACCCTCGATTTTTTGCAGGATCAACAGCTAATTTCGATGAGCGAAGAGGAGGGTGGGCGCAAAAAAATTGCCATCACCGTGCAGGGCCAGGCCTGGATGGACGAGAACAAAGAGCATCTGGAGCATATTCATGCGCGTATCAACGCTCGCAGCGTGGGCTATCAGTTGCGTAAAGATCCACAAATGAAACGGGCGCTGGAAAACTTCAAAGCGGTGCTTGAGCTGAAGGTCAACCAAGGCGATATCAGTGCCGCGCAGCTTAAACAGATCGTGGGTGTTATCGACCGCGCAGCACTGGAAATATCACAACTCGATTAAGCTGGCTGCCTTTCGTTAGTCAGGCGGAAGACCTGCACCAGACCAAGCAGGTGCTCCGCCTGGTCGTTAAGGGCTGCTGCCGCTGCAACGGACTCTTCCACCAGGCTGGAGTTCTGCTGAGTCGTCGAGTCAATCAGGCCAATAGCGCTGTTAATCTGCGAAATGCCATCGGTTTGCTCACGGCTGGCCTGGCCAATTTCACGCAGGATGACGTCCATCTCCTGCACATTGCTGACCATGCCATTGATAAGATTGCCCGCCTTTTCAACCAGCGCCATCCCTTCACGGGTCTGACTGGTAGAGCTTTCAATCAGCTGACGAATATCGTTTGCCGACGAGGCGCTTTTTTGCGCCAGTTGGCGAACTTCTCCGGCAACCACCGCGAAACCACGCCCATGCTCACCGGCGCGCGCCGCTTCCACCGCCGCGTTCAGCGCGAGGATATTGGTCTGGAAGGCGATGGCATCAATCAGGTTGATGATGTCGGACATGCGGTTGGAGGTGTCGTTGATCACCCGCATTTTCTCGGTGACCTGTTTCATCATCTCGCCGTTGTGTTTCACCACGGTCGCCGCATCCGCTGAGAGCGTGGTCGCCTCATGGGTATGATCCGCCGTGTTTTTCACCGTCGCGGTGATCTGTTCCATCGACGAGGCGGTCTGTTCGACCGAGCTGGCCTGCTCCTCGGTCCGCGCCGCCAGGTCCTGGTTGCCGGCCATAATCTGCGCCGCCGCGCTGGAGATGTTCTGTGAGCCGAACTGAACTTCCTGGACAATATCCACCAGTCGGGTCTTCATCTCCATCAGTGAGCGCAGCAACACGCCGGTCTCATCGCGGGAATCAGAATGAATCGATCCGGTCAGGTCGCCACCGGCAATCGCCCCGGCAAAATCCACCGCTTCACGCAGCGGGCGGGTGATCATCCGCACGATATACCAGCCCAACAGGGTGCCCATACCAATGCTGAACACCGCCAGCAGCACCAGCAGCAGACGGTTGGTGCTGAAATCCCCCTGCACCTGCTCCCCGGCGTTACGCATTTGCGCATCGCGAATGGCAATCAGCGCCAGCACGTTATCTTTGTACGCCTTCTGAATCGGCACCATTTTGGTCATCATTTCGGTAATGGCCGCAGACTGGTCATTGTTTTTAACCGCTTCAAGGATGCGAAAACGCGAATCAAGATACTGCTGACGAACGTCTCTGATGTCCGCAAGAATTTTCTGCGATTCCGGGTCAGGCAGATTTTTATTGAGGTCTTCAAGAAGGACGGTAATGCGGGCACTAATATCACTCAACTGCTTCTGGGATTGTTCACGCCATTTCCCGTCAGTGTCCAGCAGCATCATCTGTTGCGTACTCACAAACGTCTGGAACTGATCGATAAGCTGATTCGCTTTCACCGTGGTCGGATAATCGTTGTGAACAATATTTTGCATCCCATTATTCGCGCGGTTGAGGCTGAAAAGCGAGAGACAAGAGCTGGCGACCATTAAGACGATAAAAAACCCAAACGCCAGAAATAATTTGGTGCCAATTTTTACATCATGTAAAAACATATATTCCCCATGTATCTGATTATAGTACTGATAAAAACGTACGCACTCACAATGAGTTAGAAGAGAAAACGCGATAGAGCTGATTAAATTATCGTCTCTGATGGAAGTTATCGGTAACGTTGCGACTAACTTTATGAGATTGATCGTTTTTTTGTTTTACTATTTATTATTCTGATAGTTACAAGCTATTAATTTAGATCTATCGATCGTTATATTCAGCCAGATGAAAGTTGCGCAACTAATATTAATGGGGCTTAACTCTAATTTAATAGAAATTAAAACTGATAATAATAAGGCTATTATTTGGTGAGAAATTGATCGGTATTTAATATTATTTTAACAAATATAGCTTAATTAAATTACATATTAATTCAACAGAGAAATTAAGGGTATTTCCCTCTCTCTCCTTTCAGACAGAGAGGGAAATAAACCGCTTAGTGAAGCACTGAGACCGCATCCTGCAGGCGGCTGGCGCGGTGCTTGACCATCGCCGACACGCTGGCGCTCTCTTCAACCAGTCCGGCATTTTTCTGGGTGATGGATTCCAGTTCCGCCACCGCACGGGTGAGCTCATTCAGCCCCTGTGCTTGCTCGGTGGTCGACAGGCTGATCTGCCCAATCAGGGAGGTCACGTTCTGCACCTGGGCCACAATGTTATCCATGGTGTGCCCGGCTGCATGCACCTGATCGTAGCCTGATTGCACTTTGCTGGCGCTGGCATCGATCAGCTTGCGGATGTCATTGGCGGCACTGGCGCTGCGGCTCGCCAGATGACGCACCTCGCCCGCTACCACCGCAAAGCCTTTGCCCTGCTCTCCTGCTCTTGCGGCTTCCACCGCGGCATTGAGGGCCAGAATATTGGTCTGGAAGGCGATGTCATTAATAAGCTTGGTGATGGAACCGATGCGCTGGGTGCTGTCGGCAATCTCATCCATGGTTTTCACCACGGTTTCCATTGCATCGCCACCCTGCGCCGCTGCATTGCTGGCGGCGCTGGAGAGTTTGTCTGCCGCTGAGGCAGTCTCAGAATTGTTCTGTACCGACGCGGCCATCTGGCTCATGGTCGCCACGGTCTGCTGCACATTAACCACCGTCTGGCGGGTGCGTTCGTTCAGCGCATCATTGCCCTTCGCCAGCGTCTCACTGCCGCTACGCACGCTACTGACCTGGCAGGAGACATCATTGATCAGCCAACGACACATTAACCCCAACTGACCGACAGCACGCAATGTCAGCCCCAGTTCATCGCTGCGATTAAGGTGATCCACGCTGTTGCGCTCGCCCGTCGCCACGCTCAGCGCCTGGCGCGCGACCTGCTCTACCGGGCGCACAATCTGCCACTCATAGCAGGCGCACCCTAAAAGCATCACCAGCGCGCTGAGCGCCATTGGCCCAGCGCCGCTGTTCATCGCCCACAATCCTGCGGCCTGTACCAGCCACATCAGCACCATGACACTGCGTGCCCGCCAGCGCAGCGGCAATGACGCAAGCTTGCCCCGCCAGCCACGACTGACCACCAGGCCTTTATGGATGCGCTTTTTCGCGCGCCCTTCCTGTAACGCCTGATAAAGCGGCGTCACGGCTGCGATCTCCTCCGGGGTGGCGCGGGTGCGGATAGACATATAGCCGGTCACTTTTCCGTTACGCACCATCGGCGCGGCGTTAGCACGGACCCAATAGTGGTCACCGTTCTGACGACGGTTTTTCACAATACCGCTCCAGGGCTCTCCCTGTTTTAAGGTGAACCACATGTCCGCAAACGCCGCTTTGGGCATATCCGGGTGGCGAACAAGATTATGCGGCTGGCCCATGAGTTCTTGCAGACTAAAACCACTTACCTGAGAGAAGTTGTCATTGGCGTGGGTGATATAGCTTTGCAGGTCGGTTGTCGACATGAGAGTGGTGTCATCGTCAAGGGTGTACTCCCGTTGCGTGACCATTGGAGGAGAAGCCATGTTAGCGTCCTATGCAGGTTATTTAACTGTTAAATTGAGGGCGAATGTTATTTCGGCGCTAAGAAATTTATCTTTAGTTGTTAAATTTGATTTAGATCGCAAATCACCAAAAAACCGCATTTTTTGTATGTCATATAACTTACTGATTTATATAGTCCCGCGATGAAATTAATTAGTTCCCTGCAATACTGCCGCCTTATTACGGGGCACAACATGCACCATTGTGACGCATTCTTCGCGCTCCCTACCGCTGAACTGTCTATTTTTTCACCATTACTGCCTGCGCAAAAGCGGGGTTTTCGGGATCTCCTGCCATGTATTCGGCGTAATCCCAGGCGTTTATCCCGATTTAGCGTTGCGGCTTCGATGTGGCGCAATCCCTGCAATACTTAAATCAGTATCATGTGATACGCCCCGCCAGGAGCTTATTTTGAACAGGTTACCTTCCAGCGCATCGGCTTTAGCGTGCAGCGCTCACGCACTGAATCTCATTGAAAAGCGAACGCTTGATAGCGACGAGATGAAGGAGCTGAACCGAGAGGTCAGAGAGTATTTTAAAGAACATGTGAACCCGGGATTTTTAGAGTATCGAAAATCTGTCACCGCAGGCGGGGATTACGGGGCCGTAGAATGGCAAGCGGGCAGTCTGAATACGCTTGTCGACACTCAGGGGCAGGAGTTTTTAGATTGCCTGGGTGGGTTTGGCATCTTCAATGTGGGGCACCGTAATCCAGTTGTTGTCTCCGCCGTACAGAATCAACTCGCAAAACAACCCCTTCACAGTCAGGAACTTCTCGACCCATTGCGGGCGATGCTGGCAAAAACGCTGGCGGCACTGACCCCAGGCAAACTGAAGTACAGCTTTTTCAGTAATAGCGGTACTGAGTCCGTCGAAGCGGCGCTGAAACTTGCCAAAGCGTACCAGTCGCCACGGGGAAAATTCACCTTCGTTGCCACCAGCGGCGCGTTCCATGGCAAATCGTTAGGCGCGCTTTCCGCCACCGCGAAATCGACCTTCCGTAAGCCGTTTATGCCACTGCTGCCGGGCTTCCGTCATGTACCTTTTGGGGACATCGACGCGATGCGCATGCTGCTGAGCGAATGCCACAACACCGGTGACGATGTGGCTGCCGTGATCCTTGAGCCGATTCAGGGTGAAGGGGGCGTTATTCTGCCACCGCAGGGCTACCTGCCAGCCGTGCGTAAACTATGTGATGAATTTGGCGCACTGCTGATTTTTGATGAAGTGCAGACCGGCATGGGCCGCACGGGCAGAATGTTCGCCTGCGAGCATGAGAACGTCACGCCAGACATTTTATGTCTCGCGAAAGCCCTCGGCGGCGGCGTCATGCCGATTGGCGCAACCATCGCCACCGAAGAGGTCTTCTCCGTTCTGTTCGATAATCCTTTCCTGCACACCACGACCTTTGGCGGTAATCCGTTGGCCTGTGCGGCAGCGCTGGCGACCATCAACGTGCTGTTGGAAGAGAACCTACCGGCACAGGCGGAGCAGAAAGGCGACATGCTGCTGGACGGCTTCCGTCTGCTGGCACGCGAGTACCCGGATATGGTGCAGGACGCGCGCGGCAGAGGCATGCTGATGGCCATTGAGTTTGTCGACAATGAAATCGGCTACACCTTCGCGAGCGAAATGTTCCGCCAGCGCGTGCTGGTCGCCGGGACGCTCAACAATGCGAAAACTATTCGTATCGAACCGCCGTTAACGCTGACCATTGAGCAGTGTGAGCAGGTGCTAAAAGCGGCCCGCACCGCGCTGGCGGCAATGCGCGTAGCGGTAGAAGAAGCGTAAAGACGGCGCGGCCTTCTCCCCCTCACCCCTGCCCTCTCCCTCAAGGACTGAGGGATCCGCAGTAATCTTACGTTTTGCAGCGATAATATTGCGCAATAAGAACACAACAGTTAAAGCGATGACTGGGTCCGGCTGAAAATCGACGAAGCGTATCCGTAAGGCCGGGGCGACGCGCAGGGATGCGCGACGAGGGCGACTTTACAGGGACGTTACCTTCGCCCGTCCCCGATAAGCCTGAAGGAATGCGCTGACAAAATTGCCGGGAGCAATTTTGAATAGCGCTTGCGCTAGCCCTGAAAGGGTGAGCCCCAGGGATGGGGCGAATAGTGAACCGCGCCAGCGGCGATTTTCCTGGCCGGGAGCCCGGGTCGCCAGGGGGGTGGCGGTGAACCACCCTGGCACGTTCACGGGTTCTGGCGTGACAGAAAAGCAAGGAACATAAGGTGAACGGAATGCCCCTCAGAGCCGCATGTTTCCCCGCACCCTAACCCTCTCCCCGGTGGGGCGAGGGGACTGTCCGTGCTCGTATTATTTTGTGGGGATCCCTCAGCCCTCAAGGGAGAGGGTGAAAAACAGCCCCAACCTACTTGACCGGATACCTCAACCCTTTGGGATGAGGGGAACACCGCGCACCAGACCAAACCGCTATTCCGGCATCAGCCCCACAAACGTCCGCTTCTTACGTGGCTCCGACATCAACGCCTCCAGCTTCTCTACGCAGGCGAGATAGTGCGGCGTCTCTTTGTGGGCCAGAACCGCAGCCTCATCCTTGTACGCCTCATAGATAAAAAACCGCGTTTTCACTTTGCTGTCCTGCAACACATCAAAACGCAGATTTCCCGGCTCCTGAATTGCGCCCTCGTGATTGGCGCGAAACACCTCAAGAAACTCATCCACTTTGTCCGGCTTAATGTTGATCTCCACCAGCGTCACATTCATTTCTGTTCTCCCTGTTTCTCTTCCTGCCAGAACTGATACGCCTCACGTGCGCTTATGTTCTCATGAACCACTTTCTTCACGGCTTTAAGCATGGCGAGCGGCGCGCTGGACTGGAAAATATTGCGCCCCATGTCCACGCCGGACGCCCCCTGGTCGATGGCGCGAAAACACATCTCTAATGCCTCAAGCTCTGGTAACTTCTTGCCGCCGGCGATGACAATCGGCACCGGGCAACTGGCGGTCACCTTCTCAAACCCCTCTTCCACAAAATAGGTTTTCACAAACTGCGCCCCCATTTCGGCGGCGATACGGCTGGCCAGCGAAAAATAGCGCGCATCCCTCGCCATCTCTTTTCCTACCCCGGTAACCGCCAGCGTCGGCACGCCATAGCGATTACCGGCATCCACCAGCTTAATGATGTTATTAATTGACTGATGTTCATGCTCGCTGCCGATATAGACCTGGGCCGCCACCGCACAAACGTTCAGGCGCAGCGCATCCTCCATGGCCACCGCCACGCACTCGTTCGACAGCTCAGTCAGAATAGAGTTACCGCCTGATGCCCGCAGTACCACTGGCTTATTGGTCGCGGGCGGCACCTGGCTACGCAGCACCCCACGGGTACACATCAGCACATCCGTTTCACCATACAGCGGCGCAATAGAGAGGTCGATGCGCTCAAGCCCGGTGGTCGGCCCCTGGAAGTAGCCGTGGTCAAACGCCAGCATCACCGTGCGGTTGCTCTGCGGATTAAAAATCCGTGAGAGGCGCGACTGCATGCCCCAGTCCAGCGCCCCGCAGCCTTTCAGCGTGTAAGGTACGTTCTTTTGCGGCGTCTCAAACCCGAAATCTTTGCCGTCTTTAATGTCATCTAAATCCGCCATCGTTTCCCCCGTCAGAAGTCGTATTTACCAATGTTCTCTTTGGTGAACACCACGCGCTCCGGCAGCAGCACAATGCCATTGCCTTTCGCCTCATACTGATAGCCCTGCACGCTGTTAGGCTCTACTTTCAGCGTCCCAAGATCTTTCACCTCAACGCTGTCACCCACGTTCAAATCGCCTTTTTTGAGCATATGCTCAGCCACGTTCACCGAAATTTTGCCCTGTTGCACCACATCCCACAGACCAAAGGCTTTCACCGTGCCGCGCTCTACATAAGGACGCATCACGTTCGGCGTACTAAAGCCGACGATCGCTACCCCTTCCCGTTTCAGGTTCTCCGCCGCCTGCGCCGCCGCGGGCAGTGCGTTGGCATCCGGAGCGATGATCGCATCCAGATCCGGGTACGCTTTTAAGATCCCTTCTGCGGTTTGCAGCGATTTAGTGGCGTCGTTATAACCAAACTGGGTGGTGACGATTTGCCACTGCGGATGATCTTTCTCGATTTTGGCTTTCGCCTCCTTCACCCACTGGTTCTGGTCGGTCACCGTTGGGCTGGAGTAGAAGAAAGCGACTTTGGCATCGGGTTTGGTGACCTGCTTGCCGGCCATCTCGACCAGCAGTCCGCCGAGCTGTTCCGGCGTCCCCTGGTTGATGTAAATGCTGCGGCACTCCGGCTTGGTATCGGAATCCCAGGTCAGAATTTTGACGCCGCGCTGCATCGCGCGTTTCAGCGCCGGGCAGAGGCCATCCGGTGAGACTGCCGAGACGATAATCGCCTTGTAGCCCTGGTTGACGAAGTTGTTAATAAGCTGAACCTGGCCGGAGACGCTGGGTTCCGTCGGGCCGTCATAGGTCACATCGACCCCGAGATCTTTGCCCGCCTCTTTCGCGCCGTTGCCGCCGCTGGTAAAGAAGCCCACGCCGACCAGCTTGGGAATAAAGGCGATGCGGTCTGCCGCCTGGGCGGCCATCACGCTACCGGCCAGTGCCAGCGCGCTCAGTTGCACTATCAGTTTTGTCTTCATCTCATGCTCCAAAAAATTAACGCGAGAGAACCCGACGCCAGGTCATACGCACCCATTCCCGGTGCAGACTCAGCGAACGCCCCATCACCACCACCACCAACAGCGCCCCTGACAACGCGCTCGACACCTGGTTGGGGATGCCGATCATTTGTAACCCCTGCTGCAAATACCCCACCAGCAACGCCGCCAGCGCAGTACCTAACACCGAACCCGAACCGCCATAGATGTTGGCGCCGCCAAGCACGGCAGCGGTCAGCGCGGGCATTAACAGATCGCGTCCCAAATCGGAACGCGCTGAACCGAAATAAGAGACCAGCACCACGGCGGCGATGGCCGACGCCAGTCCCACCAGGCCATACAATGCGTAGGGCATGCCGTTAACCGACAGCGCGGCATACCGCGCCGCACGCGGGTTTTGACCGAGCAAAAAGAGGTGGCGACCAAAGCGACCACGGTGGGTAATCAGCCAGAAAAAAAGGGTAATGAACGCAAACAGCACCAGCGGAACGGGCAGGCCCAGAACGGTCAGGTTGGCAAAGGCGGTGAAGCTGTCCGGGAACCCGCTGATGCCTTCATAGCCCGTCGCCCCAGCCATGCCGGAGAGCAGTAGCGCCCCGCCGCCGTAGAGATAGAGCGTGCCGAGGGTAATAACCAACGGACTGATGCCGGTGTAGTGAATCAACGCCGCGTTGAGCAGGCCGCAGAGCAGCCCCAGCAGCAGAGTGAGCGGTATGGCGAGACTCATCGGCCAGCCCGCCTGCATCATGACCCCCAGCGCAATGGCGCACAGGCCAATGGTTGAGCCGAGCGAGATATCAATCCCGCCGCTGATGATCACCAGCGTCAACGGCAGCGCCACAATGCCAATGCAGATAAAGTCGCTGGTGCTGAACAGCAACATATTGATATCCAGCATGCGTGGATTAAGGGCGCCGAAGAAGAGGATTTCCAGCACCAGTATCAGCAGCAGCGCGCTTTCCCAGTTGAGCTTCATTTACGCCACCTCTTTATTTTTGCGTTTCGGAAAGCGGGCAACGTTTTTGCCCCCCTTGTTACCGGGCATAAAGCGACTGTATTTGAGCTGTCGCTGATGGCGGGCCAGCGCCTGACGCAAGCGACCATCAAGCACCAGCACCCCGAGCAGCACGAGGCCGGCGATAAAGTCGTTCCACCAGGCCGGGAGCCTGAATAACACCAGCACGGTATCTATCTGAGTCAGGAAGAAGGCACCGAGGAAAGCGCCCACCAGCGTGCCGGTTCCACCGAGCAGCGAAATGCCCCCCAGCACGCAGGCGGCGATGGCTTTCATCTCCAGCCCGCTACCGGTCTGGTTGGGCACAAAACCAATTTGTGAGGCGAAGACAATCCCGGCACAGGCCGCCAGCACGCCATTAAGCGTAAACGCGGTCATGCGCGTGCGGTTCACCGCCACCCCCAACTGACGCGCAGCGGCGAGGTTATCCCCCACGGCGTAAAAGTCGCGACCCAACGCCGTGCGCGCCAGCACCCAGGTCCCTGCCCCCAGCACCAGCAAAACCAGCCAGCCGAGGGGGGAAATACCGATGAAACCGGAGACAGAGAGCGATTTCAGGCTGGCGGGCAGTCCTTCAATCCATTTCCCATCGGTCCATAGCAGCATCGCTCCGCGGTAGAGGCCGAGCGTGCCGAGCGTCGCCACGATCGCCGGGATCTTCAGCCCCACCACCAGCACGCCGTTAAAGGCGCCGGCCAGCGCCCCGATCGCCAGAGAAAAAAGGATCGCCACCGGCAGGCTGTAACCGCTGTTGAGCGCCACGCCAACGGCAATGGCGCACAGCCCCACCGTCGATCCCACCGACACATCAATGTTGCGGGTCAGCATCACCAGTGCAGCCCCCATCGCCAGCAGCATCAGGATCTGGCTACTGGCGAAGATCATGCTGACGGTTTGCAGGCTAAAGAAAGCAGGGTTTAGCCCCACCAGTACAATGAAGAGGGCGAGGATCGCCAGCAAGGCGCTCAGTTCGCGATTTTTCAGTAGGGTTTTCATGCCTGTCCTCCGCCAAACGCCAGGGTCATCATGCGATCCACACTGACCGCATGGCGCGACAGTTCACCGCTCAGCCGTCCCTGATGCATCACCAGCACCCTGTCCGCCAGTCCCGGAAACTCATCCAGATCGCTTGAGATCATCAGCACCGCCACGTTTTGCGCCGCCACGCTTTTGATCAACTGGTAGATATCCGCCCTGGCTGCCACATCTACGCCGCGCGTCGGTTCATCCACGATCAGCAGCAGCGGGTTCGCCTCCATGCAGCGTGCCAGCAGCACTTTTTGCTGGTTGCCGCCAGAAAGGGTGCGCACGATTTGGTCCGCATGATTAAGCTTGATGCCCAGCGCCCGGTGATACCGCTCCACCACCGCCGCCTCACGCTTGCGCTGCTGCCAGAGGGAGGGTTCGTTCAACGCCACGGTGTTCCAGCGTACCGGGGCATCGAGGAACAGCCCGGACACCTGCCGGTCTTCCGGCAGATAGACCAGCCCGCGATCCAGGCGCGCGCGGGTGGAGTCACCGTTAATGTAGCGGTTTTCCAGCCAGATCCGTCCGGCGCGTACTGGGCGCAGGCCATACAAGGTCTCCGCAAATTCGGTGCGGCCGGACCCGACCAGTCCTGCCAGGCCGACAATCTCTCCGGCGTGGATCTCAAGATTAAGATCGATAAAGCCTTCGCCGGTCAGGTCATCGACCCGCAGCACCGGAAAATCCTGCGGCTGGGTGCGACGATTGCCCGGCAGAGACAGCCACAGCTTTTGCGTATCGCTGAGGCCACGCTCGCGACTGGCCGGGGTCATGGCGCTTATCAGCGCGTTGTCATTAAGGTTTTCGATGGCGTCACTGAGCACCACTGCCCCGTCGCGCATCACCGAAACATGGCTGGCGAGAGTGCGAATTTCTGGCAGCTTGTGGGAAATAAACACGATGCCGACCCCCAGTGCCTGTAATGCCTGAATCTGGCGGAACAGACGTTCGGTTTCGCCCGGCGTGAGCGAGGCGGTGGGTTCGTCGAGGATCAGGATTTTCGCATCGCGCATCAGGCCACGGAGGATCTCCACCATCTGCTGATCCGCTACTTCCAGGGTGCTGGCGGCCGCCTGCAGATTAAGCTGGCAGTTAAGCTGTTGCAGTTTTTCCGCCAGTAATGCGTCCTGCGCACCGTTACGCGGCAGGCGAAACAGAATGTTCTCTCGCACGGTCAGGTTGGGAAACAGCATCGGCTCCTGCGGCACCAGATAGATGCCCAGCTGATGCGCCTGATTCGGCTTAAGGCGCGCAAATGCCTTTCCGCAGACGAAAAGTTCTCCGCTATCGGGGGTTTCTACCCCGGCGATGATTTTCATCAGCGTCGATTTCCCGGCGCCGTTGCCCCCCATCAGGGCGTGAACCTGGCCTGCGTGCAGGGTGAAATCAATCGCTTTCAACACGCTCACGCCTGAAAACTGTTTGGTGATGCCCCGCGCTTCAATCAGTGGATTCATTCTCGCCCCGCTATTGAACAAATGATTTTTTGATTCAATAATGTTCAAAAGCGTAGACGGTGAACTATATTTACAACCGTGCAGTGATCACATTTTTATGCATTTGGATCTCTTTATTCCTACAGCGACATCAAAAGATCGGTTTTGCCGGATGGCTCACATTTTCAACTCCGGCAATGTCGAACATATGATCTAAATTTTTATAAGAGTTCACTTATGAGCGAAAAAAAAGCACTGGAAGAAGGACGCTTTGCAGGACTGGCGCTGGCAGAGGAAGAACTGGTCGCTCGCGTGGCCTGGTGCTACTACCACGACGGCCTGACGCAAAACGATATTGGCGAACGGCTTGGCTTGCCGCGACTGAAGATCTCCCGCCTGCTGGAAAAAGGGCGGCAGTCCGGGGTGATCCGCGTCCAGATCAACTCCCGCTATGAGGGATGCCTGGCGCTGGAGACCGAGCTGCAACGGGTATTTGGTTTGCGGATAGCACGGGTGCTGCCCGCGCTGAACACGCCGCCGATGAACGCACGCCTGGGCGTGGGCGCGGCACAAACCCTGATGGGGGTGCTGGAACCCGGCCAACTGCTGGCGGTGGGTTTTGGCGAGGCGACGATGAGCTGCATTCAGCACCTGAGCGGCTTCATCAGCTCGCAACAGGTGCGGCTGGTGACCCTGTCCGGCGGCGTGGGGCCCTACATGACCGGGATTGGTCAGTTGGATGCCGCCTGTAGCATCAGCATGATCCCTGCCCCCTTACGGGTTTCATCCCCGGAAGTGGCAGAGATCCTGAAAAAAGAGTCGAGCGTGCGGGATGTGATCCTCGCCGCCAGCGCCGCAGATGTGGCGGTCGTGGGCATTGGATCGGTAAATCAGAAACGCGATGCCACCATTTTGCGCTCAGGGTATATCAGCGAAGGCGAGCAGCTGATGTTCGCCCGCAAAGGGGCCGTAGGCGACATCCTTGGCTACTTTTTGCAGGCCAATGGCGAACGTGTGGAAGGGCTGGAAATCCACCGGGAATTACTCGGCGTCACGCTCGATGAACTGGCGCAGCTGCCCACCATCATTGGTGTGGCGGGCGGAACGGAAAAAGCAGATGCGATTTATGCCGCACTCAAAGGTTGCCGTATCAATGGCCTGGTGACGGAAGAGACGACAGCACGCGCGGTTCTGGCGCTGGCGCAATAATGCGCCTCAGGCGTTGCCGCGTGGATAACAGCGAGGCAAGCCCATGAGTTACCTTTTAGCGTTAGATGCAGGGACCGGCAGCATTCGTGCAGTGATCTTCGACTTATCCGGGCGGCAAATCGCCGTCGGCCAGGCGGAATGGAAACACCTCAGCGTGGAAAACGTCCCCGGATCGATGGAGTTCGATCTCGCCACCAACTGGCAGCTGGCCTGTCAGTGCATTCGTCAGGCGCTGGCGAATGCAGGATTAAACGGCGCTGATATCAAGTCGATTGCCTGCTGCTCGATGCGCGAAGGCATCGTCCTCTACGACCGCAACGGCGAGGCGATCTGGGCCTGCGCCAACGTTGACGCCCGCGCCAGTCGCGAAGTGGCTGAGCTAAAAGAGATCCATGAGGACCAGTTTGAGTCACAAGTGTATGAAGTCTCCGGTCAGACGCTGGCGCTGAGCGCCATGCCCCGTCTGCTGTGGCTGGCCCACCATCGCCCGGACATTTACCGCAACGCGGCGACGATCACCATGATCAGCGACTGGCTGGCCGCCCGACTCTCCGGCTGGCTGGCGGTCGATCCTTCCAACGCGGGCACCACCGGTATGCTCGATCTCTTTACCCGCGACTGGCGTCCTTCCCTGCTCGACATGGCCGGGCTGCGCGCCGATATCCTCTCTCCGGTAAAAGAGACCGGCAGCGTATTGGGTGAGGTGACAAGGCAGGCGGCGCAGGAGAGCGGCCTGCGGGAAGGTACCCCCGTGGTGATGGGCGGCGGCGACGTGCAGTTGGGCTGTCTGGGCCTTGGCGTGGTGCGTCCAGGGCAGACGGCGGTGCTCGGCGGCACTTTCTGGCAGCAGGTGGTCAATCTGCCGCAGGTGCGTACCGATCCGGAGATGAATATTCGCGTGAATCCGCATGTGATTGCGGGTATGGCGCAGGCTGAATCCATCAGCTTCTTCACCGGTCTGACCATGCGCTGGTTCCGCGATGCCTTTTGCGCGGAAGAAAAATTGATTGCCGAACGCATGGGGATGGATGCCTATTCTCTGCTGGAAGAGATGGCGGCACGCGTACCTGCGGGCTCGCACGGCGTGATGCCGATTTTCTCCGACGCTATGCACTTCAGGCAGTGGTATCACGCCGCGCCGTCGTTTATTAACCTCTCCATCGATCCGGAAAAGTGTAATAAGGCAACGCTGTTCCGAGCCCTCGAAGAGAATGCGGCCATTGTTTCCGCCTGTAATCTGGCGCAGATCTCCCGCTTCTCAGGGGTGAAATTTGACAGTCTGGTGTTTGCCGGCGGCGGGGCAAAAGGTGCGCTGTGGAGTCAGATCCTCAGTGACGTCACCGGCCTGGCGGTGCGTGTGCCGGAGGTGAAAGAGGCAACCGCGCTGGGTTGTGCCATTGCCGCGGGAGTCGGTGCCGGGCTGTACGACGATATGGCGGCGACGGGCGAACGGCTGGTGAAATGGAGCCGGGAGTTTACTCCCAATCCTGCGCACCGGGAGCTTTACGACGGCATGATGCAAAAATGGCAGGCGGTCTACGCCGACCAGCTCGGGCTGGTCGACAGCGGTCTGACAACATCCATGTGGCAGGCTCCGGGGCTGGTACGTTCCCCCTCACCCCGGCCCTCTCCCTGAGGGAGAGGGAGAAAAGCCAGACCCTGCCTGCTCAATCGATCCCCTCTCCACGTGCGAGAGAGATCCCCACAAATAAACGCGAGCACGAGCGGTCCCCTCTCCCCGTGGGAGAGGGCAAGGGTGAGGGCATCAGGCCGCACCATTCTTTGAATTCCATCACAATCACCACATTCCCGTTTTCCACTTTCCCCAGCAACAGCTAAATTACAACTCATCCGACCACATAACAATAATTTTACATTGGAAGCCCTATGAGCCACTACCCGTCGTTATTTGCCCCGCTCGATCTGGGGTTTACCACTTTAAAAAACCGCGTACTGATGGGGTCAATGCATACCGGATTAGAGGAACACCCTGACGGTGCAGCCCGGCTGGCGGCTTTTTATGCCGAGCGCGCACGGCACGGTGTGGCGCTGATTGTCACCGGCGGCGTGGCCCCGGCGCTCTCAGGCGTCACTATGCAGGGCGGCGCGGTGCTCAACGATGAAATCCAGCTTCCGCATCATCGCCTGATTACCGATGCGGTACATCAGGAAGGGGGCAAAATTGCGCTGCAAATTCTGCATACCGGGCGCTACAGCTACCAGCCTGCGCTGGTCGCCCCCTCGGCTATTCAGGCTCCCATTAACCGCTTTACGCCTCACGAGCTTAGCCATGATGAAATTCTGACGCTCATTGACGATTTTGCCCGCTGCGCTGAGCTGGCCAAACGGGCCGGTTACGATGGCGTAGAAGTGATGGGCTCTGAGGGCTATCTGATTAATGAATTTCTCGCCGCGCGCACCAACCAGCGTGAGGACGAATGGGGGGGCGATTATGCCCGCCGCATGCGCTTTGCCGTGGACGTGGTGCGGGCGGTACGTGAACGGGTCGGAAGCGATTTTATCATTATCTACCGCCTGTCGATGCTCGACCTGGTCGAGGGTGGCGGTGTCTTTGAAGAGACCGTGCAACTGGCCAACGCCATTGAAACCGCGGGGGCGACGATCATCAACACCGGCATTGGCTGGCATGAGGCGCGCATTCCCACCATCGCGACCGCCGTTCCGCGCGCGGCCTTTAGCTGGGTCACCCGCAAGCTCAAAGGCAAGGTAAACGTGCCGCTCATCACCACCAACCGCATTAACGATCCAGGGGTTGCGGATGCGCTGCTGGCGCGTGGCGACGCCGATATGGTGTCGATGGCACGCCCCTTTCTGGCCGATGCGGAGATCCTCTCCAAAGCACAAAGCGGCCGGGCGGATGAGATAAACACCTGCATTGGCTGTAATCAGGCCTGCCTCGATCGGATCTTCGTCGGCAAAATCACCTCCTGCCTGGTGAACCCTCGTGCCTGCCACGAAACCAAAATGCCGCTTACCCCTGCCGTGCAGATAAAAACGCTGGCGGTGATCGGGGCTGGACCGGCGGGGCTGGCCTTTGCGGTTAATGCCGCGATGCGCGGGCACCGCGTGACGCTGTTTGATGCCGCCGCAGAGATCGGCGGGCAATTTAATATCGCCAAACAGATCCCCGGCAAAGAGGAGTTCTATGAAACGCTGCGCTATTACCGGCGAATGATCGAAATAACAGGTGTTGATCTTCAGCTCAATCAGTTTGTGCTTCCCGCCATGCTGACACGCTTTGATGAGGTGATCCTCGCCAGCGGCATTGCGCCGCGCATGCCAGAGATCGCGGGGATCGCGCATCCTAAGGTACTGAGCTATCTGGACGTGCTGCGCGATAAGGTGCCGGTTGGCGAAAAGGTAGCGATCATTGGTTGCGGGGGGATCGGCTTTGATACAGCGATGTACCTCAGCCAACCCGGTGAGCCGACCAGCCAAAATATTGCGGAGTTCTGCGTTGAGTGGGGCATCGACACCAGCCTGAATCAGGTGGGCGGCCTGCGCCCGGAGGGCCCGCAATTGCCAAAAAGCCCGCGCAACATCGTCATGTTGCAGCGTAAAGCCTCTAAACCCGGTGAAGGTCTGGGCAAGACAACAGGCTGGATCCACCGCACGACATTACTTTCCAGAGGCGTGAAAATGATCCCTTCCGTGAGCTACCAGAAGATCGACGACGACGGCCTGCATGTGCTGATTGGCGGCGAGCCACAGGTTTTTGACGTCGACAATGTGGTGCTGTGCGCAGGCCAGGAGCCACGCCGTGAGCTACTCGACCCCCTGAGGGCAACGGGGAAACCGGTGCATCTGATTGGCGGGTGTGATGTGGCAATGGAACTGGACGCCCGTCGCGCCATTGCGCAGGGCACAAAGCTGGCGCTGGAGATCTGATTTATCGTCTCGTTTGAGGAAAATGGAGGTGGGGAGATTGAGCCATGCTGCACTTTTCTCCCCCCTCAGCCCTGCCCTCTCCCTCAGGGCTGAGGGATCCCCACAAAATAATACGAGCACGGACAGTCCCCTCTCCCTTGAGGGAGAGGGTTAGGGTGAGGGGAAAATGCGGCTCTGAGGGTCATTCCGTTCACCTTATGTTCCTTGCTTTTCTATAGCGACAGAACCCGTGAACGTGCCAGGGTGGCTCACCGCCACCACCCTGGCGACCCGGGCTCCCGGCCAGGAAAATCGCCGCTTGCGCGGTCCACTTAGCGTATTCCTTCAGGCTTATCGGGGACGGGCGAAGGTAACGTCCGTGTAAAGTCGCCCTCGCCGCGCATCCCTGCGCGTCGCCCCGGCCTTACGGATACGCTTCGTCGATTTTCAGCCGGACCCAGTCATCGCGGTGACTGTTGTGTTCTCATGGCGAAGTGTTATCGCTGTAAAACGTAATATTACTGGAGATTCCTCTCCCCACTGGCAGAGGGAGAAAACCATTGCCCAGCCGTAGGCCGGATAAGCGCAGCGCCATCCGGCGAAACTTAGCGCTGTTTACGCGTTTTCACCGCTTTTAACACGGCAAACTTCCCTGACGCGCCCACATTGCTGCAGTTGCCGAAGATCTTCTTCAATTTACGGAAGTAATCCAGGTGACGGTTACCCACCACAATCAGCTCACCGCCGTATTTCAGCCCGCGACGAGCGTCATGGAACATCTCCCAGGCAATATGGTCGGTGATGGTGCTCTGCTGATGGAACGGCGGGTTACATAAAATGACATCAAAACGATCGTGTTCCGTACCGGCCAGACCGTTATTGACCATAAACTCACTGCGCTCCAGTGCGTCCGGCATGTTGCGTTCCACGTTTAAATAGCTGGACGCCACCGCCATATGTGATTCATCGGTGAAGAGCACACGGGCGTTCGGGTTTTGCGCCAGCAGCTGCAGACCAATCACGCCGTTACCGCAGCCGAGATCCACCATTTCGCCCTCAACATTAGAAGGCAGATGTTTCAGGAACAGGCGTGCGCCAATGTCCAGGCCGCTGCGGGAGAAGACGTTCGCGTGGTTATGGATAGTCCAGTCGGTGCCTTCCAGTTTCCAGTCGTATGTCTCAGGTACCTCAGCCACTTCCGGGCCTGTAAAGGTACAGTTAATCAGGCGCGCCTTTTTCCACGCCAGCGTGGTGGTGGTCGGCCCGAGGATCTTCTCAAACAATGCGATGGTCGAGTTGTGAATATCGCGGGTTTTAGCCCCGGCAATAATTTGGGTTTCCGGCGTCACGACACGACGCAGCGCATGCAACTGCTGCTCCAGCAGCGCAAGCTGTTTCGGGATCTTAATCAGAACACGCGCAGGGGAAGCCGGCAACTCGCTAAGGCAGTCCATAAAGACGACGGCATCTTCATCCAGACCATTCAGGTTCAGGTTGTGAATCGTGGCCTGTTCAGCGATAAAGGAGTCGGTAACGCTAACCGGTCGACAGTCTGCCAGTGCGCAGGCAAGTGCGCCAAAGCTGTCATTGAAAATGAGCGTGACGCCCTCGGCATCGTTTAACTGATGCAATAAATACTCATCTGCCGCGTCCCACGCCTGTAATGACGCTTCTTCGGCATTAGGTGGAAAACGCTCTAATGCAAATGACTGTCCGATTAACTCAACCTGGCCCATCGCCCCTCCGGAATGCTAGAATTCGCGCGTTTTATCGCTTAATTATCCGGAGAAGTAAACCCCTGACTATGACAACGCTGACTTATTTACAGGGCTATCCCGAATCACTGCTGAACCAGGTCCAGACGCTGATTACGCAGAACCGGCTTGGCGAGGTGATACAGACAAGGTATCCGGACACGCATAGTATCACCACCGACAAAGCCCTGTACCAGTACACCCAGGATTTCAAAAACCAGTTTTTGCGTAACGCACCGCAAATCAACAAGGTCGCCTACGACAGTAAAATCCACGTACTGAAAAACGCGCTTGGCCTGCACACCGCGGTCTCCCGCGTACAGGGCGGTAAGCTAAAAGCGAAAGCGGAAATCCGCGTCGCCACCGTGTTTCGTCAGGCACCTGAGGCATTTTTGCGAATGATTGTGGTGCATGAGCTGGCGCACCTGAAAGAGAAAGATCACAACAAAGCGTTCTATCAGTTGTGCTGCCATATGGAGCCGCACTATCACCAACTGGAGTTTGATATGCGTCTTTGGCTTATTTGCAAAGAGGAAGGTTGGCTCTAAATTCTCTTCTCTCTCCCCTTCTCTTCTCGCTTTGTTTACTTTTTTGAATCCTATGATTCAACTTTTGAATTGGACGCAATGCGCCCGTAAAACCATCATAGGGTCATATTTCTACGGAAGACGTGGAAGTATTCTCGAAGCATTTAGATGATGGGTTTATTTCCGCGTTTGCACTCGGGCAATGCTATGTCAGCAAAAAAGGAAATAACCCTTTACTCACCCTGTATCCCTGGTGGGATACAGGGTTTTTTTACCTGTTTGCAGGTGAATCAGAGAGACGCTTTCAGACGCGCAACGGCCTCTTTGAGGTTTTCTTCCGTGACAGAAACGTAGGACATACGCAGCGTAGACGAGTCTGGATTGTCCGCATAGAAGAACTCACCCGGCACATAAACGACGCCTTTTGCCAGCGTTTCCTTCAGCCAGTCGGTGGTGTTCTTCTCATATTTGAACTTCGCCCACAGGAACATGCCGCCCTGCGGACGGTGGAAGGTCAGATGCTCCCCCAGCTCGGATTCAATCAATCCGCATAAGGTGTCGCACTTCTCTTTATAGGAGGCACGGATCATGTTGAGCTGTGCAGGCAGGCGGCCCGTTTGCAGGTAGTGATAGGTCAGCGACTGAGAAAGTGAACTGGTGTGCAAATCGGTGGCCTGTTTCAGGGTCACAATCTGGCGCTTGATCCACTCTGGCGCAATGACCCAACCGACACGGGCACCCGGTGCCAGAATTTTAGAGAAGGTGGAGGTGTAGATAACGTTTTCGCTGTTATCAATCTCTTTCGCCCAGGCGGTCAGCGGCTTGAACTGCTTATTGGTGAAGTTGATTTCGCTGTAGGGATCATCTTCGATAATGACGAAATTGTAGCGTTTTGACAGCGCCACCAGCTGCTTACGGCGCTCGTCAGACAAGGTCACGCCGCCAGGATTGCCAAAGGTCGGCACGACGTAAACGGCTTTGATGGGAGTGCTTTTAACTAACTCTTCCAGCTCATCCACCTTCATCCCTTCGCCGTCGGTGCCAACAGACGCCAGACGCGCTTCCGCCAGTTGGAAGACCTGCAGTGCAGCCAGATAGGTTGGTCGCTCGACCACGATGACATCGCCTGGGTTAATCAGCACACGGGCCAGCATATCTAAAGACTGCTGAGAGCCGGAGGTAATGACCACCTCATCAATCGTGCAGGAGATTTGACGTTGGGCAGAGAGCTGGCAGATAGCGTCACGCAGCTCAGGGCTGCCTTCGCTCAGACCATACTGGAAAGCCTCTTTCCAGGACGCTGACAGGACCTTGTCCATCGCCATTTGCAAACCTTCGCGATCGAACAGATCGGGATTCGGAATGCCTCCACCGAGAGAGATAACCCCTGGCATTTTGCTGTGCTTTAATAATTCCCTGATTGCAGAGGATTGTACGTTTTTAACTTTTGCGGAAATTCTCTCGTCTGACATTACCTTACCCTTTATCTGCTGCCGTTCACTCTTATTATGTGGCGATAGTTTTAGTGCTAACCATTTCCGTTATACAACAATCCTAAGGGGGCGTAAACGGAGCCCTCCGGCTCGCCTGGCATCACTGTTTATTCTAAAAAATGGATAGTAAATAGGGATTAAAACTGATTTTTTGTTTGTTTTTTGCCATTCCCGGCATCTTCATCGAACAATATCAGGATTTACTCCGGCAGGTTGGAGCAATCAGCGACAGCAACGGCAGGTTACCAAAATGTGCCGCATAACCCTGCCTGGGGAAAATGACCTTTGCTTCACCACATTTTCAGCGTCGTGCTCTCAAGGATGCTCGAAAAGATATCCAGCATCTCTTCACGCTCTGGCAGGTCTCTGGCGTGACCACTGTGATACTGGATGAGCCAGTAGATGATCATACTAAAAATACGCCGGGTCTTGAGCGCAGGGGTTGAAATGGCATCTGCCACACCCGGAGCCAGCCGGTTGGTAAGCTGCGGCAATATGCCGGTCAGGCACTCCATTGAAGAATCCAGCACCCGCGCATAGTGTTGCTTAAAGCAGCCGGATTGCGACTGTTTCATATAGCGATAAAAAAGCTCGGCCTGCTCCAGTGCTTTATGTTCTGCAAACCAGGCAAGGGTCAGCCGTTCAAGCGTCTCCATGGTGTTATCCAACTCCTGATAAATGATTGCTTGATACATACAGGGCCTCAATGATTGTCATCGTCATGCTCAATGCAGAAGAGATCGCACACGTCGCACCTGAGCATGTATCATGGATATCGCAACACTATGATAGATCATGCTACATTGTGCAATATTACGTTCACTTGAGGATCAGATGTGATTGATTATGATGCTTTGCCCGAACAGCGACAGTCTCTTATCCACCAGATACTGACGGAAACCGGCAGAGTGATCGGTGCGGACATTGCCCGCAAGCTGGGGGTGTCTGAGCATACGATCCGCCGTGATCTGCAGGAGCTGGCACGCCAGGGGCTGTGCAAGAAAGTGTATGGTGGTGCGGTCAGCCAGTTTAAACAGTCCGCCAGCTTCGAAACCCGCATGGCGCAGAACGTGCCGGAAAAATCACAGGTTGCCAGAAAGTGTGCCGAACTCATCAGGCCGGGCGCCTGTGTCTTTATTGATGCGGGCTCTACCTATGTGGCGATGGTCGAATGTCTCCCTGCCGATCTGGAGCTGACCATTGTCACCAACTCGCCGCAAATCGCCTCGGTGTTAAGCGGGCGCAGTAATATCGAGCTGATTTTACTCGGCGGCAAAGTGAACGCCCAAACCGGTAGCACGCTGGGCTCAGAACCGGTCAATCAAATTCGCGGCATGATGTTTGATCAAACGTTTATTGGCGTCTGCGGGCTGGATCCCCAGGTTGGAATGAGCGCGGTCTATTACGAAGATGCCTGCTTTAAAAAAGACGTGCTGGCGCAAAGTAATGAGGTGATTGCCGCCGTTACCGCCGACAAAGTGTCGCAGGTCGCACGCTACAAGGTCGTCCCCTGTGAGGAGATCGATATTGTCGTGGTAAGTAGCGACACCAGGATGGAGAGCTTCCGCCACCTCAATATGCGCATTGAAGTAGCGCAAGCGTAATGCTCGGTGTTGCGCGGTTGAGGGAAGTGAGCATAATGTCGCACCAGCGCGCACACCTTCCCTTCTCCTCTCCCTCAGGGCTGAGGAATCCCCACAAAAAAATGCGAGCACAGTCGGTCCCCTCTCCCTTGAGGGAGAGGGTTAGGGTGAGGGGAAACATGCGGCTCTGAGGGTCATTCCGTTCACCTTATGTTTCTTGCTTTTCTATCGCCCCAGAACCCGTGAACGTGCCAGGGCGGTTCACCTGCACTGAACCCCAGTTCCTGGACACTTTTTTATTCGTGTCTTTCTGCCTGAGCCCGGTATGCCACCGGGCTCATCCCGCCCGTTTTCAGGCTGATCCGTTCGTTATTGTAGTAGCGGATATACACCCTGATATCGCGCTCCAGTTCTTTCACGGAACCGTATTTCTTACGGTAGTACATCTCCACCTTCAGATGGCTGAAGAAGTTTTCTATCACTGCGTTATCAAGACAGTTCCCTTTACGCGACATGCTCTGGGTTATCCCGGCTTTCTCCAGCATTAACCGCCATGCCGGTGTCCGGTAAGCCCAGCCCTGGTCGCTGTGTAATATCAGACCTTCTTTGTGTCTGCCGGCTTTCACTGCCCTTTGCAGCATCCTGCAGACCAGAGGCTGTGACGGGCTGGTCGACATATTCCAGGCCACGATTTCATTGTTGAACAGATCCTGCAGGGCAGACAGATACAGTTTCTGCCCCGCGGCCCGGAACTCCGTCACATCCGTACACCACTTCATCCCACTTCGTTCAGCGCTGAAGTCCCGGGCAAGAAGATTAGAGGATGCCAGCCCGGCATCCGGCATGTACGAGCGATATCTTTTCCGGCGCAGCTGACAGGTCAGGCCGTGTTCTTTCATCAGCCTGCGCACGGTTTTGTGATTGAGCATGAAGCCCTGATCACGCAGCGCTTTTGTCATTCTGCGGTAGCCATAACGCTGAGCATGCCGCTGGCTGATGGCCTTCATCGCGCTGACGGCCTCCGCATAACGTTCAGTATCATGTGCTGGATGCGAGACATGATAATAATACGTGCTGCGTGACAGTCGCGCGGCATACAGCAGGCAGGGCAGCCTGTGTGCCGCCAGTAATGACTGCACTATTCTGGTTTTTTTTGCTGCTCCCTGAGCGCGCTTTCCTCCCTCAGGGCTTTCAGCTTTTTTAAATAAGCATTTTCCGCACGCAGATATTCCAGTTCCCTCTGAAGCTCTCTCGGGGTCATTTCACTGAATGGCTTCGCGCCAGGAATGTACTTTTTCTGTGACATAGCGGGTCCGGGTCTGGCAGAGTGAAGCGCCTTTTTACCCCCTTTCCGGTAACGCCTCATCCAGTCGAGAATAAGGGATTCATTGGGGATAGCGAAGCGCACGGAAGCCTCCGCGTAGCTGCACCTGTTTTCAATGACGTAGCGGACAACGCGGAGCCTGAATTTTGCAGTATAGGCACGGGCAGGACGGTCCTCCAGCCCGGCTTTACCCAGGCGTCTGAAGGCCCGCAGCCAGCGGGTCAGCGGTGTCCTGCCAACACTGAACAGGCGGGCCGTTTCCTTGATAGAGGAATGCCCGGCCATGTAATGCTGAACAGCAGCAAGCCGGATGTGAAAAGGATATTTCATCGTACTGAACCTCCAGACTGAGAAATCTGGTGTCCAGGATCCTGGGTTCAGTGCACCGCCACCGCCCTGGCGACCCGGGCTCCCGGCCAGGAAAATCGCCGCTGGCGCGGTCCACTACGCATATTCCTTCAGGCTAATCGGGGACGGGCGAAGGTAACGTCCGTGTAAAGTCGCCCTCGCCGCGCATCCCTGCGCGTCGCCCCGGCCTTACGGATACGCTTCGTCGATTTTCAGCCGGACCCAGTCATCGCGATGAGTGTTTTATTCTCATTGCGCAGTGTTATCGCTGCAAGACGTGATATTACTGGGGATTCCTCAGCCCTCAACCTTTGGGGAGAAGGAGAAAAGCCATGCTCGAACCGCAAAAAACGGCTTTCAGAAGCTCAGATTCCTGGTAAGCAGCAAAGCTGATAGTCTGTTCGCCACTCATTTCAGGTACCCGCTCACATGTACAACATCGACGACTTTGATCTGAAAATCCTCACGCTGCTGCAAGGCAATGGCCGTTTGACCAACCAGGAACTGAGCGATTTGATTGGCCTTTCTGCCTCCCAGTGTTCGCGCCGCCGTATTGCGCTGGAGCAGGCGCAGCTTATTCTTGGCTATCATGCGAGACTCGCGCCGGATGCGCTTGGGCTGGAGATGCTGGGGCTGATTGAAGTCCGCCTGATTAATCACACCCAGGAATATGTGGAGAGCTTCCACAAAATGCTCAACGAAGTGGATGCGATTCTGGACGCCTGGAAAACCACCGGCGATGCCGATTATCTACTGCGGGTAGCCGTGCCGGATTTACCGGGCTTAAGCCATTTGATCAGCCATATCCTTGCGCAAAACAAAGGCGTGGCGCATTTAAAAACCTCAGTGGTGCTAAACCGACTGAAAGAGAACGGTCAGCCGGTGCCTGACAGCAGCAATTTGCCCTAATTTGGGGCGAGGCGCCTTGTTTTGGTGCAATCATTTAGGCAGTCAATGCATTATGCGGGTGAAAACCACACGCATCACCCGAATATGGCTCTAATATTGCACACATCGTGCAAAAATCTCTTTTTTGCGATTTCAATGCGTTAGCGTGTGCTACGTCGATTTTTCCGGCACTTGATGCAGGAGACATACGGGTTTGGTGCGATTTTTGCAGGATATTTCTTATCTTTAGCAAATGTTGAATCGTACTTTCTTATGGATAACGTCCTGACCCCCAATAAACTTGCACATACCTGGCTGGAAGATGCGCTGGCGCTGCTGTTCGGCACGCTGATGATCTCTTTTGGCGTTATTCTGTTTCGCCAGGCGGGCGCGCTTACCGGCGGGACGGCAGGCATCGCTTTTCTGATTCATTACGCAACTCATCTGCCGTTCGGCGCAGCGTTCTTTTTGATTAACCTGCCGTTCTACTGGCTCTCAATTCGCCGGATGGGGGCGCAGTTCACCCTGAAAACCTTCTGTGCGGTGGCGCTGGTGTCACTGTTCTCCGATCTGCATGGCCGCTTTATTCATTTCGATCAGCTTAACCCGTACTACGCCACCCTGTTTGGCAACATTGTGGTCGGGATTGGTTTTGTGGTGCTGTTCCGTCATAAAGCAAGCCTCGGTGGCGTGAACATTCTGGCGCTCTATCTGCAGGATAAAAGCGGTATTCGTGCCGGTAAGTTCCAGATGGTCGTTGATGCCTGCATCGTGACCGCCTCGCTGTTCTTCGTGAGCCTGCCGATGCTGGCGGCCTCCATCGTGGGTGCCGTGATCCTTAATTCCATTATTGCCATGAACCACCGTCCAGGACGCTACGCGGTGTAATGGATTGACCTCTGACTGTTATTTCGGGAGTAGACTGTGTTCCAGAACGTTGACGCCTATGCGGGCGATCCTATCCTGTCGTTGATGGAGACCTTCCATCAGGACACCCGTGCTGAAAAAGTAAACCTCAGCATCGGTCTGTATTACGACGAGCAGGCCATCATTCCTCGCCTTGAGGCAGTACAACAGGCTGAAACCCGCCTGCAAAACCAGCCGCAAAAAGCCAGCCTCTATCTGCCGATGGAAGGTTTTGCCCCTTATCGTAGCGCCGTTCAGCAGCTGTTATTTGGTGAGAACCATCCGGCGCTGAATGCCGGGCGCATCGCCACTATCCAGACGCTCGGCGGTTCCGGCGCGCTGAAAGTGGGGGCGGATTTCCTGAAACGTTACTTCCCGGATTCTGAGGTGTGGGTGAGCGACCCGACCTGGGAAAACCACATCGCCATTTTCGCGGGCGCCGGATTCAACGTTCACACTTACCCGTACTTCGATGAAGCGACCCGTGGGGTCAACTTCGATGCCATGCTGAGCAGCCTGAAACAGTTACCGGCACGCAGCATCGTGCTCCTGCATCCGTGCTGCCATAACCCAACGGGTGCAGACCTGACCCATGCCCAATGGGATGAAGTCATCGAAGTGTTGATCGCGCGTGATCTGATTCCGTTCCTCGACATTGCCTATCAGGGCTTTGGCGCGGGCATTGAAGACGATGCGTACGCCATCCGCGCCATCGCCAGCACCGGCTTACCAGCACTGGTCAGCAACTCCTTCTCCAAAATTTTCTCCCTGTATGGCGAACGTGTGGGCGGGTTGTCCATCGTCTGTGAAGATGCAGAAGCCGCCGGACGCGTGCTGGGCCAGTTGAAAGCAACGGTACGCCGTAATTACTCCAGCCCACCGAACTTTGGTGCCCAAGTGGTTTCGCTGGTGCTCAACGATCCTGAACTGAACGCGTTGTGGCGCGCTGAAGTGGAAGCCATGCGCACCCGCATCAGTGAAATGCGTCAGGCGCTGGTCAACGTGCTGAAAGCGGCCCTGCCGGAGCACGATTTTAATTACCTGCTGACCCAGCGCGGCATGTTCAGCTATACCGGCTTTAGCCCGGCGCAGGTGGAGGCCCTGCGTGAAGCGTACGGCGTTTACCTTATTGCCAGTGGCCGTGTCTGTGTGGCCGGGTTAAACCACGGCAACATCGACCGCGTTGCCAGCGCGTTTGCTGCCGTGCAGTAATGTACTTCCCGCCTGTTCTCAGCGTTAACGCGTAACGAAAACAGGCGGTTGCCACGCCGTCACCTCCGGCGGCGTGCCGACAAACTTCTCGATTTCAACCTGACAACTTTGCGCCGAACTGCCCTGCCCCAGGCGCGAACTGCCGCGATCTTCCGTTAACACATTGGGATTACCGTGCTTATCGAGCGGCTGCGCATCCTGCCCGTTAATGGGGTCATACCAGGCGCCGGTGGACATCTGCACCACGCCGGGTCGAATCGACTCACTGAGTTTGGCCCCAGCCAGTAGTGCGCCGCGCGCGTTAAAAATCTTCACTACATCGCCGTCATGAATCCCCCGTGACGCAGCATCCTGCGGGTGGATCCATACCGGTTCGCGGCCCGCCACTTTGGTCTTGCGGCTGACGCTACCGTGATCGTACTGACTGTGCAGGCGGCTGCGCGGCTGGCTCGACAGCAGATGCAACGGCCATTTATCGGCCTGCGACTGCTGATACTCGGCCTCCGGCTCGTGCCAGTACGGATGGCCGGGGCACTCTTCATAGCCAAACCCGGCAATCGTCTGCGAAAAGAGCTCGATTTTGCCGGAAGGTGTGGTCAGCGGATGGGTATGCGGGTCGTCGCGAAACGCTTTCAACAGAATATGCGGGGCTTCAGGACGCGCATACTCCAGCATGCCTTCCTGCCAGAAATCATCAAACTCTGGCAGCGAAATGCCTTCATCGGCGGCACGGGGGCGGGATTCCTCGTACATCACCCGCAGCCATTCATGGGGCGTACGCCCTTCACTGAACGCTTCCCCAAAGCCCAGGCGTGATGCCAGCGCGCTGAAAATGGCGTAGTCATCCTGCGCCTCGGCAAAAGCGGGAATGTGCTGCCGCATGGCAATCATAAAGCCGTCGTTGCTGGCGCTGCCGATATCCTCCCGTTCCAGGGAGGTGGTGGCGGGCAGCACAATGTCGGCAAATTTGGCCTGCGCAGTCCAGTACTGCTCATGCACCACGACCGCCTCCGGGCGACGCCAGGCGCGAATTAATTTATTGAGATCCTGATGGTGATGAAAGACATTCCCGCCAGCCCAGTAGACAAAGCGGATATCCGGGTAGCGGAGGGTTTGACCGTCAAATTCATACGGCTCACCGGGCGATAACAGCATGTCGGCAATACGGGCGACAGGGATTTTGTCGGTCACCGGGTTGCGCCCCTGTGGCAGGCGCGGCCCGGAGAAGACACGGCGGTGGGCACCCGCCAGGTTGGTGGAGGCATAGCCAAAACCCAGACCGCCACCGGGGGTGCCAATCTGCCCGAGCAGTGCGGTGGTCGCAACCGTCGCCCAGAAGGTCTGCTCCCCCTGACGGGCGCGTTGTACTGACCAGGCGATGTTGACCATGGTACGGTGCTTCGCCATATCCCGGGCGAGCTGGCGTATGCATTCGGCGGACAGGCCGGTACGCAACGCCGCCCACTCCGGGCTTTTCGTCACCCCGTCGCCTTTGCCAAACAGATAATCACTAAATGGCGCAAAGCCCACCGTGTGGCTGTCGACAAAAGTGCGGTCATACAACGCTTCGGCGATCAGCACATGGCATACCGCCAGCAGCAGCGCGGTGTCGCTACCCGGTTTGACCGCCAGCCAGTCGGCATCCGGGACGCCCGCGAGATCGTTTTGTACCGGGCTGATATTGATAATGCGCGTGCCGTTCGCGCGCAGTGTCGTCAACCAGTGTTGCAGCGCATGATCGTTCGCCCCGCCGCCGTTGACCTGCGCATTACGCAGCGGTAATCCGCCGATGGCGACAAACAGCTCGCAGTTGTCCGCCAGCACCGGCCACGGGGTATGCTGGCGCTGAAGCGTGTCTAAATCGCCGAGGATATGCGGCAATATGCGCTCACCTGCAGCGATACTGTAGGTATTGGTACTGCCGGTATAGCCGCCAAAAAAGTTTAGAAAACGATGCAACTGCCCCTGCGCATGATGAAACCGCCCGGCACTGGACCAGCCGTAAGAGCCGCCGTAAATCGCCGTGTTGCCCTGCTCGCGTTTAACACGCAGCAGTTCGTTTGCCACAAGCTCCAGTGCCTCTTCCCAACTGACTTCAACAAAGGGTTCGCGACCGCGTCCTTCCCGCGAGGCCGCGCCGTGCTTCAGAAAACCTTCACGCACCGCCGGGCGGCGCACGCGTGACGCTCCCTGCACCGCATCCGGCAGAGATTCGCCAATCCGTGACGGGTTGCTATCCCACTCAACCGGGCGCACACCCGTGAGTTTGCCCTGCCGAGTTTCAACCTGGTAAGTGCCCCAGTGCATCACCGCCAGGTTGTGTCTGGATTGCTTGTTGTTCATGGCGTTCTCCGGGTGACCACGGCGGTCTGGCCGCTGAAATCCAGACTGTTCATTGTTTACGCCCTGAACGGGTCGTCGCTGATCCCGGCGTTCAGTACCAACTTCGCGTACTCCTGGGCGGAGAAGAGCGAGTGGTCGCGATAGTTACCGCAGGCCAGTTCAGTGACTGCCGGAACGTCAGTGGCCGTGACCACGCGCTGCAATACGCGGGTGAGCGCTGCGGCGATGTTTTTCGGGTCGTGCTCATCCCACAGGATCAGGTAAAACCCGGTACGGCATCCCATCGGCGAAATGTCGATAACCCCGTCCAGTTCTTCTCGCAGACCGAAGGCCAGCAGGTGCTCAAGGGTGTGCAGCGCCGCGGTCGGAATCGCATCCACATTGGGTTGCAGGAAACGTAAGTCGAATTTCTGCACCACGCTGCCCAGTTTGTGGCGTTCATAGCCCGCAACGCGGACATACGGGGCTTTCACTTTGGTATGGTCGAGGGTAAAGCTCTCTACAACAGGCATTTTTTTCACTCCTAAAGAAAACGTAAAAACAGGCTCACTCGCGGCGCAGGCGGCGAGCAAAGCGGGTTCCGAGGGTCTGAATAAGCTGGACGATGACAATCAGCACCAGTGCGGTGATAAGCGTGGCGAAGGCATCGAAACGCTGATAACCATAGGTAATGGCCAGATCGCCGATACCCCCTCCCCCCACCGTGCCGGCCATGGCGGTTGCGCCCAGCAGGCCGATGGTGGCGGTGGTCAGGGCCAGAATCAGGGAGGATGCGGCCTCCGGCAGCATAAAGTGCCAGATGGTCTGCAAGGTGGTGGCCCCCATGGCATCGGCGGCTTCTAAAATGCCCTCGTCCACTTCCAGCAGCGAGCTTTCCACCAGCCGCGAGATATAGGGCGCAATAAAGACAATCAGCGGCACGATAGCCCCAACGGTGCCGATGGTGGTGCCCACCAGCAGCCGGGTGAAGGGCAAAATGGTGATCAGCAAAATGATAAAGGGCAGCGACCGGACAACGTTTATCGTCGGGTTAAGCGCCTGATGGACAAACCGGTTCGGTAAAATCCCACCGGGGCGGCACACCACCAGAACGATACCCAGCGGAATGCCGAGCAGGGAGCCAAAGGCCAGCGAGACACACACCATCACCAGCGTGTCGTGCAGCGCGAGCAGGAACTGATCCCCGGTGACGGCGGTGTCAATTAACTCAAACATGGGTGATTTTCACTCCTGCATCACGTAGGTAATCAATAGCGCGGCCGGTATCGATTGGGCTGCCGGTCATCTGCACAATCATGAAACCGAGGATCCGCTCCTGCACCTCGGACATGGAGGCAAAGAGGATATTCACCTCAATGTCGAAGTCTTTGATGATGCGATTAATAATCGGCTGCTGTGCGGTGATGCCGACAAATTCCAGCCGCAGCGCCTGGGCCTCGCCGTCGCGTTTCAGCACTTCTTCAACCCGTGTGGGCAGGGAGTCGTGAATCACGGAATGCACGAAGTTCGCCGTCACCGGATGCTGCGGCTCCGCGAACAGTTTGAACACCTCGCCCTGCTCAACGATGGTGCCGTTTTGCATCACCGCCACTTTGTTGCAGATACGCTGAATGACCGACATCTCGTGGGTGATCAACACAATGGTGATGCCATAACGACGGTTGATCTCCTGCAACAGCTGCAGGATCTGCACGGTGGTGTGCGGATCTAACGCCGAGGTCGCTTCATCACACAGCAGCACCGACGGGTTAGTCGCCAACGCACGGGCAATCCCTACGCGCTGCTTCTGCCCGCCCGACAGTTCATTGGGATAGCTGTTCACTTTGTCGCTCAAATTGACGAAGGCCAGCAGCTCCGTCACGCGCGCCTGAATAAAGGCTTTGTCCCGGCCCTGTAAGATGAGGGGAATGGCAACATTGTGAAAAACGGTTTTCGAGTTCAGTAAATTAAAATTCTGGAAAATCATGCCAATTTCTTTCTTGACGGCATGCAGGCGCTTTCCATTTATACCCTGTAAGGACTCACCATTAACCACCACCTCTCCCTGGCCCGGCGATTCGAGACGATTGATTAAACGTAGCAGCGTACTTTTACCCGCACCGCTGTAACCAATAATCCCGAAAATATCGCCTTTGCCAATACTAAGATTAATGTTATTAAGCGCCAGAACAGGATTACCGTTACGGGAAAATGTTTTACTGACCTGGCGAAATTCAATCATGGTAGTGCTCATTTCAAATAATCAGGTAGCAGATAACCGTTATATTGCTCATGGGTCAGAATATAATTTTTGAAATCAGCGGAGTGATAGCCGTCAATAATATCCTTAGCAAAGGGTGCGTCTTTATTTTTACCGGCAATGGTCACAACGTTAATAAACTGACTCACCGGGGTTTCCAGCTTTAATGCCGAATTAAGTTTCAAACCACTGGAGACCGCGAAGTTACCCTGAATCAGGCCGTAGTCCACATCCGGTAAGGCGCGAACCTGCTGGGCGTTATCCATCTCTTTGAGCACAATTTTATAGGGGTTTTCAAGGATGTTACGCTGAGAGAAGGTAGCCGGATCGCTGTCTGGCTTCAGTTTTACCCAACCCAGACTTTGCAGGACCAACAGCGCGCGGTATTCATTCGGTGGCTGATTGGGCACCGAAATGACCGTGCCTTCTGCCGGCGTTTTTAGCGCTTTGATTTTGCCGCTGTACAAGCCCATCGGTGGGGTTGGCACTTGTACAATGCCGATGTTATCAATGCCCAGCCTTTCATTGACCGATTTCAGATAAACCGGGTGCTGCATAATATTGGCTTCTATATTGCCACGGGCAACGGCATCGTTGACCTGAATACCATCGCTAAAATCTTTATATTCGACTTTATAACCTTTTTTAATAAGATAAGGCGCCACACCTTTTTCAAATTGTTCTTTATAAGGACCGGGATTAAAACCGACGCGAATGAGTTTATCCTGCGCCGCAGCAAGAAATGATGAAGATGAAAGTACAGCAAAGACGAAACCAAATAATATTGGCTTATTCATAACGCATTATCCCTGTCGGTTGGTGATTGAATTTGATTAAATCACAGCCGTCTGTGCGTTGTCAGTCAGATTGACGACTTTCATTTTGCTTTTTTGTACTATCGATAATCAGGTTGGCTATATATAAAAAACAGCAATGGACAGTTTATTTTTTGCTTAAGGGAACGATGGCAAATAATGTTAACGATGGGTCAGTTATGCAATAGTCAATTATCGTTTTATGACACCGAGATAACCATGCCTGAATTTCGTGCCTCGCAATTAGTCGATGAACTGGAAGAAAATTTATTTAGCGTGCTGGAAAAGCTGGCCTCCCAGGTCAATACCGAGGATCTCCCCCTTATCGATCTCTCCAGCGGCAGCCCGGATCAACCGACGCCGCCGGAAGTGGTCGCCTCCGTTCAGGCAGCCATTACTGATAGCAAAAATCACGGCTACCCCTCCTTCTGGGGTAAACCTCAGGTGCGTCAGGCGATCGCTGATTTTTATCTGCGCCATTACGGGGTGGAATTAGATCCCGACACCGAAGTAGCAGTGTTTCAGGGATCGCACATTGGCGTGGGCGGGATCCCGCGCGCGGTGGTGAACCCCGGGCAGTACATCATCTCCACCGACCCTTGCTATCCCATTTACCGTTCGGCAGCGCGCCAGTCACAGGCGCATTTCTTTGGGCTTGTGGTCAGCGAAGAAAGCCAGTTCCTGCCCGATTTTGCCGATGTGCCGGATGAGGTTGCCTGTCACGCCGGGCTGGTTATCCTCAACTACCCGCACAACCCAACGGGTGCGCTGGCGACACCCGAACTCTTTGCCGATGCGTTGCAGTTTGCCCAGCGCCACAACGTGCCGCTGCTGCATGATTTCGCCTATGCGGCGATTGGCAGTACGCATGAAGATGTGCCGCTAAGCCTGTTTTCTCAGCCGGATGCGAAAGAGTGGGGCGTCGAAACCTATACCTTCTCGAAGACCTTTAATATGGCGGGCTGGCGCTTTGGTTTTGCGGTGGGTAACGCCTCGATTATCAAAGCCTTTAAAAAGCTGCATACCCACAGCTACAGCACCGTGTTTGGCGCGATTCAGGATGCCGCCATCACCGCCCTTTCACTGCCGGATGAGCGTCTGCAACAGCTTGTGGCGGTCTACCATCAACGGCGTAAACGGGTCGTGCAAAAGCTGGCTGAACTGCGCTGGCCCGTGCGGGAATCACAAGGCACTTTTTTCCTCTGGCTCGCCGTGCCTGGCGGGTTTAGCTCGCAGCAGTTCGCAGAACTGTTGTTACAGGAAGTCCATGTGCTGGTGGCGCCCGGCATCGGTTTTGGCAAAGGGGGTGAGGGGTATATTCGTATCAGCCTGACCGCCGGGGACGCAGCGCTATTGCACGCGCTTGATCGCATTGCTGCCCTGCATCTTTTTGACCGCCAGGCCTGAGCTGCGAGGCGGCTTCCACAATCCGGAATCGACTCTTTTTTCCTCTCCGCCCATCGTGTTACATTGCCGGACAGTGCTCAGTCAAAGGAACTCGCTTAATGATACGTTTTGCTGTCATTGGCACGAACTGGATCACCCGCCAGTTTGTCGATGCCGCCCATGAAACGGGCAAATACAAGCTCACCGCCGTCTACTCACGCAGCCTGGAACAGGCGCAGGAATTTGCCAGGGATTACCCCGTCGAGCACCTCTTTACCTCGCTTGAGGCGATGGCACAGAGTGATGAAATCGACGCAGTCTATATCGCCAGCCCCAATTCACTGCACTTTCCCCAAACCAGGCTCTTCCTCAGCCATAAAAAGCATGTGATTTGCGAAAAGCCGCTGGCGTCGAATCTGCGCGAAGTGGAAGCGGCCATTAAGCTTGCGAAAGAGAATCAGGTGGTGCTGTTTGAAGCCTTCAAGACCGCCAGCCTGCCTAATTTTGTGCTGCTGAAACAGTCGCTGGAAAAAGCGGGCAAAATTCATAAAGCGTTCTTCAACTACTGCCAGTACTCCTCCCGTTATCAGCGTTACCTCGATGGTGAGAATCCTAATACCTTCAACCCGGTGTTTTCTAACGGGTCAATCATGGACATTGGTTTCTACGTGCTGGCCTCAGCGGTGGCGCTATGGGGTGAACCGAAGCGCGTACAGGCGACCGCCAGTTTGCTGGCAAGCGGCGTGGATGCCCACGGTGTCGCGGTGCTGGATTACGGTGATTTCAGCGTAACCCTGCAACATTCCAAAGTGAGCGACTCAGTGCTGCCGAGCGAAATTCAGGGTGAAGCGGGCTCTCTGGTGATGGAAAAGCTCTCTGAATGCCAGAAGCTCTCTTTCGTGCCGCGCGGTGGTAAAGCGCAGGAACTCACTCAACCGCAGCATATCAACACCATGCTGTATGAAGCGGAGGTTTTTGCGCAGTTGGTGGAGGCGCAGACCATTGACCACCCGGCACTCGAGGTCAGTCGAATTACGGCAAAACTGGCAACCGAGATCCGCCGCCAGACCGGCGTGGTGTTCCCAGCCGATTCGGCTGAAGTGACCGCTCAGGCGTAAAGGTATGTAAAACAGATGTTACAGAACATTGACGTGCTGAATGTTCTGTCATACTTTGTTACGAGCAAAGGGGAGTAACTTCGTTGCCGGTGGGCCGTCATTACGATGCCTCTACCCGAAAGATTTTGAGTTGCGGTCCATGCACCTGCGGCTTGAAAGATAACGGGTAGATATGCATCCGGTCGCCGGGCGTCATACCTATGACGTAAGTGAGACCTTGCCGAAAGGCGAGGACCTATTGCATCTAAAGCAAGCGGCTGGCGTCTTTCGACGTTGGCCGTTTTCGTTTTAGGTGTTAAGGAATCTTGCTATGAATACCGTTGGTACACCACTGCTTTGGGGTAGCTTCGCCGTTGTCGTCGTTATCATGCTGGCTATCGACCTTCTGCTTCAGGGGCGTCGCGGCGTCCATACGATGACCATGAAGCAGGCGGCCGTCTGGTCACTGGTCTGGGTTAGCCTCTCTCTCCTGTTTAACGCCGCTTTCTGGTGGTATCTGACGCAGACCGAAGGTCGGGCGGTGGCAGATACCCAGGCGCTGGCGTTCCTTACCGGCTATCTGATTGAAAAAGCGCTGGCCGTCGACAACGTCTTTGTCTGGCTAATGCTGTTCAGCTATTTCGCGGTCCCAGCGGCCTTGCAGCGACGCGTGTTGATTTACGGCGTACTGGGCGCGATTGTCCTGCGTACCATCATGATTTTTGCAGGGAGCTGGCTGATTACCCAGTTCGAATGGCTGCTGTATGTCTTCGGGGCCTTCCTGCTCTTTACCGGTATCAAGATGGCGCTGGCGAAAGAGGACGACAGCGGGATCGGTGACAAGCCGCTGGTGCGCTGGCTACGTAGCCACCTGCGCATGACGGACAAGATTGAAAACGAGCGCTTCTTCGTGCGGAAAAACGGACTGCTGTTTGCCACCCCGCTGCTGCTGGTGCTGATTCTGGTCGAGTTGAGTGATGTGATTTTTGCCGTCGACAGTATTCCGGCTATTTTCGCCGTTACTACCGATCCGTTTATCGTCCTGACCTCGAACCTGTTTGCGATTCTGGGTCTGCGTGCCATGTACTTCCTGCTGGCCGGCGTGGCTGAACGCTTCACTATGCTGAAATATGGGCTGTCGGTGATTCTGGTGTTCATCGGCGTGAAGATGTTGATTGTCGACTTCTACCATATTCCGATCGCCATTTCGCTGAGCGTGGTCGGCGGGATCCTGCTGCTCACGCTGCTTATCAACGCGTGGGTGAATCATCAACACGACAAAAAGAAAATGCCTTAATGAATCCTCCTGCCCGGTCAATGGTAGATTGCCGGGCAGGAAATGTAACTTATTAGTTAAAAAGTATGATGCACTGCGTAAATTCCAGCATTTTATCCTTCCCCCCTCGCCTGTATTCCTTATACTCACTTGGCAAACATTTATTTACATCCAGACATAAATGTGACATTGAGCACATCTGGATGACACACAATTTCACTTAAGGAAAAAGGAATGACTACGCATCGTTCTGCTGGCGTGTTGCAACGTATTGCACGGGGTAGCCTTGTAAAACAAATCATGGTGGGCCTGGTGCTAGGTATTTTACTGGCGTGGGTCTCCACACCCGCAGCTGTGGCAGTCGGTCTGCTGGGTACACTTTTTGTCGGTGCTCTGAAAGCTGTTGCCCCGGTACTGGTACTGATGCTGGTCATGGCCTCTATCGCCAGCCATCAAAAAGGGCAAAAGACCAACATACGCCCTATTCTTTTCCTCTATTTGCTGGGTACATTTTCGGCAGCCTTGACGGCAGTGGTGTTCAGCTTTTTATTCCCTTCATCGTTGCATCTGACTACCGCCGCGGGTGATGTTACCCCACCTTCTGGCATCGTAGAGGTCATGCGTGGGCTCCTGATGAGCATGGTTTCCAATCCGGTCGATGCCCTGTTGAACGCAAACTACATTGGCATTCTGGTGTGGGCCATCGGCCTGGGCTTCGCCCTGCGCCACGGTAACGAGACCACAAAAAATCTGGTGAATGATTTCTCTCATGCAGTGACATTCATGGTGAAAGTGGTGATCCGTTTCGCCCCCATCGGGATCTTCGGGCTTGTCGCGTCGACCCTTGCCACGACGGGCTTCAGTACCCTTTGGGGTTACGCACAGCTGCTGGTTGTTCTTGTTGGCTGTATGGCTCTGGTGGCGCTGATCATCAATCCTCTGCTGGTCTACTGGCAAATTCGACGTAATCCCTACCCGCTGGTACTCACCTGTCTACGTGAAAGTGGCGTATATGCCTTCTTCACCCGTAGTTCGGCGGCCAACATCCCGGTAAACATGGCGTTGTGCGAAAAACTGAATCTTGACAGGGATACCTATTCCGTCTCCATTCCGCTGGGGGCCACCGTCAATATGGCAGGCGCAGCTATCACCATCACGGTACTGACGCTGGCGGCTGTACATACATTGGGTGTGCAAGTGGATTTGCCAACCGCACTGCTGCTTAGCGTTGTTGCATCGCTCTGCGCATGCGGTGCATCCGGCGTGGCGGGCGGGTCATTACTGCTGATCCCACTGGCCTGCAATATGTTTGGCATCTCAAGCGATATCGCCATGCAGGTCGTCGCGGTCGGTTTTATCATCGGGGTGCTGCAGGATTCCTGTGAAACAGCATTAAATTCCTCCACCGATGTGCTTTTTACGGCAGCCGCCTGCCAGGCCGAAGACGATCGTCTGGCAAAAAACGCGTTACGCAATTAACCCATTTACCTTCTTTAGCGCTCAGATGAGGACGCTTTCGTCATCGCGGTTTCGACCTTAAACGGGTCGATACCGCGTTTTTGCATCCGCCAGAATCGAATAATATTCAGGCCATTCATCACCAGGAAGCTGCCTTCAATAAGCGTTCCACCAATTGAACCCAGCCACAGGTTGTGGGTGACCCAGCAGGCGGTCGAGCACCACATGATACAGCGCACTTTTAACCCCTGGCAGCGGAACAGCGCCCAGGTACTGGCCACCGTCCCCACGACAGGTAAGAGCTCCACGGGATGGTGCAGTTTAATCAGGCCAAAAAAGAGGGTCAGCGTGATAAATACCGCCATCACCCAAAGTTTGCGGGTATGCATTGAGATGAGCGTGCGCACCGCATTAAGTTCTGCACTCATCCCCGCAGGCAGCGCACCCATCAGGAAGAAATGCACGCCAATGGTGGCGCTGTAGAGGGAAAGCTGAAGTTTGAAACGCTTTTCGTCGCGGTTAATGAACGTGGTAATACCGATGATAAACGCCAGCACACCTACGCCCTGGGCTAACCAGTACGCGCTCATGGAAGATCCTTGTTAACAGCATAAAAAGAAACGACGCTCCATATTATGAAACGTCGTTTTTAATTTCCAGCACGATGAAAGTTAATTAAAGCGTTACGCCGCTCTTAAATATTGCCAGCTCGCGGAATTCGTTGCGTTCGTTGCAGGTCTCTTTACCGTTGGCAAAATCAACAATCACATCCACAAATTCACTGAGCAATTGCGGCATAGTTTTACCGTGGATCAGCTGGCCGGCATCAAAGTCGATCCAGTGTTTCTTCTTCGCTGCCAGTTCGCTGTTAGTGGCAATTTTCACCGTTGGCACAAATCCACCGTAGGGGGTGCCGCGACCGGTACTGAACAGCACCATATGGCAGCCTGCGCCCGCCAGCGCACTGGTGGCGACCGCATCGTTACCCGGTGCGCTCAGTAGATTGAGGCCATGGGTTTTCAGGCGTTCACCGTAGCGCAGAACATCCACCACCTGACTGGCACCGGCTTTTTGGGTGCAACCCAGCGATTTTTCTTCCAGCGTGGTAATCCCGCCCGCTTTGTTACCGGGCGATGGATTCTCATAAATCGGCTGGTTATGCGCAATAAAGTACTGTTTGAAATCGTTGACCATGGTCACCGTCTTTTCAAAGGTCTCTTCATCGCGGCAGTGGCTCATCAAAATCTGCTCGGCACCGAACATTTCCGGTACTTCAGTCAGCACCGTGGTGCCGCCATTGCTAATGAGATAGTCGGAGAAGCGGCCCAGCATTGGGTTTGCGGTGATGCCAGAAAGACCATCAGAACCGCCACACTCCAGGCCAAACTTCAGCTCGCTCAGCTTGCCCGGCTCACGTTTGTCGTGACGCAGCGCTTCGTAGAGCGCATACATATGTTCAATTCCCGCCTCCACTTCGTCGTCCTGGTGTTGGCAGATCATAAAGTGGACGCGGGACGGGTCATACTCGCCCAGGGTTTCGCGAAATGCATCCACCTGGTTGTTTTCACAACCCAGCCCAATCACCAGCACCGCGCCCGCATTCGGGTGTCGTACCATGTTTTGCAGCATGGTACGGGTGTTTACGTGGTCGTCACCCAATTGGGAGCAACCATAGGTGTGGCTGAACAGGTGAACGCCATCGATATCTGCAGCGTTGTTGGTCTCTTTCAGAAAACGGGTCTGAATCTGACGGGCAATCCCGTTGACGCAACCCACGGTAGGCAGGATCCACAGCTCATTACGGACCCCGACATCACCGTTTGCACGGCGGTAAATCTGAACCTCGCGGTCCCCCGCCGGTGCATGTTCATCAACCAGTTCGGGTTGATAGCTATACTCATCCAGATCGCTCAGATTGGTACGGGCATTATGAGAATGGATATGTTCGCCTGCGGCGATATCCGTTGTCGCATGGCCAATTGGCAGGCCATATTTAACGACGTTCTCACCCATCGGGATGGCCTTAAGGGCAAACTTATGCCCACGAACCACCGCCTGACGCAGGCGAACCTCATGGCCGTCAACAACGACTTCTGTACCTTCGGCGAGATCCGCCAGCGCTACCGCGACATTATCCAGCGAGTGGATCTTGATGTATTGCATATCAACCTCAAACGGCCTAGTTCAGTTCAATCGCGAAGTAATCACGCGCATTGTTAAAGCAGATATTTCTCACCATCTCACCCAGCAGTTGGATATCTGCCGGTGCTTCCCCTGCATGGACCCAGCGACCAATCATCTGGCACAGGATGCGGCGGAAGTATTCATGACGGGTGTATGACAGGAAGCTGCGGCTGTCGGTCAGCATGCCCACGAAGCGGCTTAACAGACCCAGCTGCGCCAGTTGTGTCATCTGACGTTCCATACCGTCTTTCTGATCGTTAAACCACCAGCCGGAACCGAACTGCATCTTGCCAGGCATACCTTCACCCTGGAAGTTACCGATCATGGTCCCCAGCACTTCGTTATCGCGCGGGTTCAGACAGTACAGAATGGTTTTTGGCAGCAGATTCTCTTCATTCTGCTTGCTCAGCAGTTTGGACAGCTCTTCAGCCAGCGGGCGGTCATTGATGGAGTCAAACCCAACATCCGGCCCCAGCAATTTGAACTGACGCAGGTTGTTATTACGCAGTGCGCCGATGTGGTACTGCTGTACCCAACCGCGACGTGCGTATTCCGCGCCAAGCCAGACCAGAACAGCGGTTTTGAACTGCGCCACTTCGCGTTCGCTTAAGGTCTCACCGGAGAGGCGACGCGCCAGGATGCTGTCCAGCTCGGCGTCAGTTGCTTCAGCAAACAGTACAACGTCAAGCGCGTGGTCCGACACTTTACAACCATGTGCTTCAAAGTGGTCGAGACGTTTAGTCAACGCCGTTTGCAGGTCGGCAAAGCGACGGATGTCGGTGTCAGACACTTCACCCAGCTTGCTCATGTAATCGTTAAAGGTTGCCAGCTCAATATTGAAGGCTTTATCCGGGCGCCAGCTTGGCAGCACTTTGATGGAGAAGGTGGTGTCTTTGGCAACCGTCGCATGGTGTTCAAGAGAATCGATCGGATCGTCAGTGGTGCCGACCATCTTCACATTCATCTGCTCCATGATTCCACGGGCCGTAAATTTGTCCTGAGCCAGCAGTTCGTTGCCCAAATTCCAGATTTCATCGGCAGTAGACGGGGAAAGCAGCTTACCTGTAATACCAAATGGGCGACGAAGCTCCAGATGCGTCCAGTGGTATAACGGGTTACCGATGGTGTGCGGTACGGTTGCGGCAAAGGCGTCAAACTTCTCACGATCGCTGGCATCACCGGTGCACAGGCGTTCAGCCACACCGTTGGTGCGCATTGCGCGCCACTTGTAGTGGTCGCCTTTCAACCAGATGTCATACAGGTTTTTAAAACGGTAGTTATCTGCAATCTGCTGCGGCGGCAGGTGGCAGTGAAAGTCAAAAATCGGCTGATCTTTGGCGTAGTCATGGTACAGGCGGCGTGCGAATTCAGTATCTAACAGAAAATCTTCAGTCATAAACGGGGTCATTATCGTCTTCCTCTCAACGAGTGCGTCTGATGCTTACCTTAATGCTGACAAAGTTATCACACCAATTTCTATAGGCTGAGCACTTTTTCGTGAGTTAGATCAATAAACGATGACAAATATTTACAGAAATGGTTGCTCAAATCACTGCCAGGCCGCGCAGCAACTGGCTTTCCCGCCTGAAGTTAAAGACCACACAAAGAAAAACACTTTTGTGATGTCACTCACCTTTTCAAGTTGTATGACAAGTTATCTTTCTGCCGTCGAATACATACGCCGACGGAATGAATTGCCGATACCTCAAAAATCGGCCTTTACGGTACGGATGCCGAATTAAGCACGTTGAATAGCAAGGTTCGGGTTGTTACGGAGCTTTTCCGCTGACGCCCTCCCGTTTTCACCTTCCGACTGCAACCGGCAGGTGACCGCGAAAGCGGAATTACCATAACGATGAGGTTTACATGCGTAAAATTAAAGGGTTACGTTGGTACATGATAGCACTGGTGACGCTGGGCACCGTGCTGGGTTACTTGACGCGTAACACCATTGCTGCGGCAGCGCCCACGCTGATGCAAGAGTTGAATATTTCCACGCAGCAATACTCCTATATTATTGCGGCCTACTCGGCGGCGTATACCATCATGCAGCCTGTTGCGGGTTATGTACTGGATATCCTCGGGACCAAGATTGGTTATGCGGTCTTCGCCGTGACCTGGGCCATCTTCTGCGGCGCGACTGCGCTGGCGGGTAGCTGGGGTGGTCTGGCTCTGGCGCGTGGTGCCGTTGGTGCTGCTGAAGCCGCGATGATTCCGGCTGGCCTGAAAGCCGCTTCCGAGTGGTTCCCGGCGAAAGAACGTTCTATCGCAGTGGGCTACTTCAACGTCGGTTCCTCTATTGGTGCGATGATTGCGCCGCCGCTGGTCGTGTGGGCAATCGTCATGCACAGCTGGCAGCTCGCGTTCATTATCTCCGGCGTGCTGAGCTTCGCATGGGCTATGGCATGGCTGATTTTCTATAAACACCCGCGCGATCAGAAAAAACTGTCTGAAGAAGAACGCGAATACATCATTGGCGGTCAGGAAGCACAACACCAGACCTTTAACGGCAAAAAAATGACCGTGCTGCAAATTCTGGGTACCCGTCAGTTCTGGGGTATCGCACTGCCGCGCTTCCTGGCAGAACCGGCCTGGGGTACGTTTAACGCCTGGATCCCGCTGTTCATGTTTAAAGTCTACGGCTTTAACCTGAAAGAGATCGCGATGTTCGCCTGGATGCCAATGCTGTTTGCTGACCTGGGTTGTATCGTCGGGGGTTACCTGCCGCCGCTGTTCCAGCGCTGGTTTGGTGTGAACCTGATTGTGTCTCGTAAACTGGTTGTGACCATGGGTGCGGTACTGATGATTGGCCCAGGCATGATCGGTCTGTTCACCAGCCCGTACGTTGCAATCGGCCTGCTGTGTATCGGTGGTTTTGCTCACCAGTCACTGTCCGGTGCGCTGATTACCCTCTCTTCTGACGTCTTTGGGCGTAACGAAGTGGCCACCGCGAACGGCCTGACCGGTATGGCGGCATGGACAGCAAGTACCATGTTTGCGCTGGTAGTGGGTGCGCTGGCTGACACCATCGGCTTCAGCCCGCTGTTTGCCGTGCTGGCTGTCTTCGATATTATGGGTGCAGTTGTAATCTGGACGGTGCTGAAAAGTAAATCGGCAGCCGAGCTGGAAGCAGAAAAATCCGCGGTCGGCGGTACCGCCACCCAAAGCTAGCGACACTCCCGTTTGCTATGCAGTCCCCCCAGCCGCCCGCCATCATCGGGCGGCTTTTTCTTCCTCTGTTATGGTGAGAAAGACGCAAAAGTGGTATAACAAATCCACTATTGCCATATCTTACCTGGAGCGCATATGGAAATCACCGAATCACGACGTTTGTATCAACAACTTGCCGCTGAGCTGAAAAGCCGCATTGAGCAAGGTGTTTACCTCGTGGGTGACAAACTTCCAGCTGAACGCTTTATTGCTGAAGAAAAAAGCGTCAGTCGCACCGTGGTACGTGAAGCGATCATCATGCTTGAAGTGGAAGGGTATGTTGAGGTCCGCAAAGGCTCGGGCATTCATGTCATTTCCAATCAGGCCCGTTATTCGCAGGTGCCAGATGAAAACCTGGAGTTCGCCAATTACGGACCGTTTGAGTTACTCCAGGCGCGTCAGCTGATTGAAAGTAATATTGCTGAATTTGCCGCCACCCAGGTCACCAAGCAGGACATCATGAAGCTGATGGAGATCCAGGACAACGCGCGCAAAGAGAAGTGCTTCCGTGACTCAGAATGGGACCTGCAGTTCCACGTTCAGGTCGCCCTGGCGACGCAAAACACCGCTCTGGCAGCGATTGTCGAAAAAATGTGGACTCAACGTGTTCATAACCCGTACTGGAAAAAACTGCACGATCATATCGATTTACGCACCGTAGATAACTGGTGTGACGACCATGATCAGATTCTTAAAGCCTTGATTCGCAAAGATCCACACGCGGCTAAAGTGGCGATGTGGCAGCACCTCGAAAATACCAAACAGATGCTTTTCAACGAAACCAGCGACGATTTCGAATTCAATGCTGACCGCTATTTGTTTGCTGAAAACCCGGTGGTTCACCTTGACGCTGCTGCGAACGGCGTAAAATAATCACTCTTGCTACAGGCGCACCGATGGGATGCGCCTGGCGGCTTTTAGGGTCAGTAAAAAGTATAGAGTGTCAGCCTGTGTAAATACCCTCGCCTCACCCCTCTTCGACAAGCAAAATCATTTTCTGACAAAGCGTAATTTCTCTGACGCAGAACAGCGGCATTTGTTACAATTGGACGCATTTTGTCTCTGCGTGAGTTAGTACTTGCTCACTACGTTAGTCACCAAAGTCAGACAGCAGATGTGCCACGAGCGACCATAATGTATTGATTAATAATTTCGCCGTGCTGTTTACAGGTAACCGACGTGACGTAAACCGATGTACCAGGAATCTTGAATGGAACTTTTAAGCCAATTACTCCATGCCCTCTGGAGCCAGGACTTTGAAACCCTGGCTAACCCGTCGATGATCGGCATGCTCTATTTCGTTTTGTTTGTCATTTTGTTTCTGGAAAATGGCCTGCTCCCGGCCGCGTTTTTGCCTGGCGACAGTCTGCTGGTTCTTGTCGGCGTTCTGATATCTAAAGGCGCAATGGGCTTCCCACAAACCGTCATTTTGCTAACTATCGCTGCCAGTCTGGGTTGTTGGCTGAGCTACATACAGGGGAGATGGCTGGGGAATACACGGGTCGTGCAGAACTGGCTTTCCCATCTGCCGGCGCATTATCACCAGCGTGCTCACCATCTTTTCCATAAACATGGCCTCTCCGCGTTGTTGATGGGCCGATTTATTGCCTTTGTTCGCACATTGCTACCAACTATTGCCGGAATCTCGGGTCTGAACAATGCGCGTTTCCAGTTCTTCAACTGGATGAGCGGGTTGTTATGGGTGCTGATCCTGACGACACTGGGTTATTTGCTGGGCATTACCCCTGTGTTTCGGAAATATGAAGATCAGCTCATGTCCTGCCTGATGCTGCTTCCTGTCGCGCTGCTGGTCATCGGCCTGATTGGCTCGCTGGTCGTGATGTGGAAGAAAAAATACGGTAACCGGGGTTAACATGGAATTGCATCGTCCCTTTGTGCGTGGGGTCTTTATGGGCCTGTTTGCGGTGGCACTCTTTGGCGTGCTGTTTTATGGCTGGGTTACGCTGCAAAACCGGGAATCCACCCTGGCCATACGCCCGATAGCACAAAACGTCAGCGTGCCGGATGGCTTCTCAATCTGGCACCATCTGGATGCCAACGGCATTCATTTCAAAAGCATTACCCCGCTCAATGACACGCTGCTCATCAAATTTGAGTCCAGTAGTCAGAGCGCTGCGGCAAAAGCCGTTCTCGACCGCACGTTACCTCATGGATACATCATTGCGTTGCAGGATGACGACAGTCAGGCATCGGCCTGGCTGGTCCGCCTGCGCGACACCACTCACAGGTTCGGATAAACTTCCAGGATTCTGAATCTTTTCACCCACTTTGGTACTTTCACCTTTTACTTACTATGCTTGAGTAAATGGAACCAGAGTCCACGCAACACAACTGGATGCTGGCGCTCTACGTTATCGCCAGCCAACAATGGAAGGTTTCACTATGAAATACCGCATCGCACTGGCGTTAACTCTTTTATCTTTGAGCGCAGCGACGCAGGCCGCTTCCCTTTGTCAGGAGAAGGAAAACGAGATCCTGCGTGAAATTAGCTACGCCGAAAAACATAACAATCAGCGTCGTGTGGATGGCCTGAACAAGGCACTCCATGAAGTACGCACTAACTGTTCAGACAGCAAACTGCGTGCAGACCATGAGCGCAAGATTGCCGGGCAGAAAGAAGAGATTACCGAGCGTCGCCAGGATTTAGCCGAGGCAAAAGAGAAAGGCGATGCGGACAAAATCAGTAAACGCGAGCACAAGCTGAAAGAGGCCGAGTCAGAACTGAAGGCGCTTGAGGCGCGTGACTACTAATTTAATGGAAGTTAATACTTACTCACCTGGAGAGAAACATGTCAAAAGATACCAATACAGACCATCTGCGCGCTGAGTTGAAATCCCTGGCGGATACCCTGGAAGAAGTGCTGAATACCTCCGGGGATAAATCAAAAGAAGAGTTAAGTAAACTGCGCGGTAAAGCTGAAAAAGCGCTGCAGGAGAGCCGTTATCGCATCGGTGAAACCAGCGATCTTATTGCTCGCCAGACTCGTGAAGCTGCTGCGAAAACCGACGAATACGTTCGTGATAATCCGTGGACCAGCGTCGGGATCGGTGCGGCAGTGGGCGTGGTGTTGGGCGTGCTACTGACGCGTCGCTGATTATGGCGGATCTCAGACACACTCAAGGGCCAGGCAAAAGCGTTCTTGGCATCGGACAACGTATCGTTTCCATCGTGGTTGAAATGGTGGAAACGAGGCTACGGCTTGCGGTGGTCGAACTGGAGGAGGAAAAAGCAAACCTCTTCCAGTTGCTGCTGATGGTTGGGTTTACCATGTTGTTTGCTGCTTTCGGTTTGATGAGTTTGATGGTGCTGATTATCTGGGCCATCGATCCGCAATACCGGCTGAATGCGATGATTGCCACCACGGCCGTGCTGTTAATCGGCGCGCTTATCGGGGGAATCTGGACCCTGCGTAAAGCCCGTCAATCCACTATTCTGCGCCATACACGTCAGGAACTGGCTAACGATCGTTCGTTGCTGGAGGATGACAAATCATGAGCAACCAGGCCGAGCGTTTGAAACGAAAAGCCCGGCTGCTCAGTCAAATTCAGCAGCAGCGGCTCGATTTAACCGCCTGTCGCCGCGACTGGCTTGAAACCACCGCTTCTTACGATCGCGGCTGGAACACCTTTCTCAGCCTGCGTTCCTGGGCACTGGTGGGCAGCAGCGTGATGGCGGTGTGGGGCGTACGCCACCCCAGTCGTCTGATGCGCGTTGCGAAGCGCGGTCTGGGCGTGTGGAGCGTCTGGCGGCTGGTGAAATCCACCCTGGAGCAGCAACGGCGCTAACGTTGTCGGGCATGGCATACGCCGCCCGACTCCCTCCCTTCTGTCTGCTCATAACCTACCGATATCTGCTCCCAAAACTCACTCAGAATCTTTGATAAAGTTCGACAGTTTTCCTTGCTAACAATCCTGCCCCGCCCCGTTTAATATCCTCTCCATCGACAGCAGACATGCGCCCTGGCCCGTGATTGCAGCCTTTTTGATAGCAAAAGACATTATGGTTTCCTGGAGAGAAAGATGAAAAAATTAGAAGATGTTGGTTTTCTGGTCGCACGTATTCTGATGCCAATTCTGTTCATCAGCGCAGGCTGGGGCAAAATTTCAGGTTATGCGGGCACGCAGCAGTATATGGAAGCGATGGGCGTTCCGGGCTTTATGCTGCCACTGGTTATTCTGCTTGAGTTCGGCGGCGGCCTGGCCATTCTGTTTGGCTTCCTGACCCGTACGACTGCGCTGTTCACCGCCGGTTTTACGCTGTTAACCGCGTTTATCTTCCACAGTAACTTTGCTGAAGGCATGAACTCTCTGATGTTCATGAAAAACCTGAGCATCGCAGGCGGCTTCCTGATTCTGGGTATCACCGGTCCTGGCGCATTCAGCATTGACCGCGTACTGAATAAAAAGTGGTAAGCGCTCTATACTGAACTGAATAGATATGAAGCGAGGAGCCAGGCTCCTCGCTTTTGCCATTTAAAGGAGAAGCATGATGGGACAATTGATTGACGGCGTCTGGCACGACACCTGGTATGACACAAAATCAACCGGTGGACGTTTCCAGCGTTCAGTTTCAGCCTTCCGCAACTGGCTGACCGCAGATGGCAGCGCAGGCCCTTCGGGCGAGAGTGGTTTCGCTGCCGAAAAAGACCGCTATCACCTCTATGTTTCTCTGGCCTGTCCCTGGGCTCACCGCACGCTGATTATGCGCACCTTAAAAGGGCTTGAATCCTTTCTGCCGGTATCGGTGGTCAACCCGCTGATGTTTGAAAATGGCTGGACCTTTGATGACGATTTCCCGGCGGCGACCGGAGATTCGTTGTATCAGCACGAGTTCCTGTACCAGCTTTATCTGCACGCTGACCCGCAATACACCGGTCGGGTAACGGTTCCGGTGTTATGGGACAAGAAAAATCACACGATTGTCAGCAACGAATCCGCTGAAATTATTCGTATGTTCAATACCGCATTTGATGCGCAGGGTGCCCGTGCCGGGGATTACTACCCGCCCGCGCTGCGTCCACAGATCGACGAACTCAATAGCTGGATTTATGACAACGTCAATAACGGCGTTTACAAGGCAGGCTTTGCCACCAGCCAACAAGCTTATGACGAAGCGGTTGAGAAAGTTTTTGAATCACTGGCGCGTCTGGAGCAAATACTGGGGCAGCATCGTTACCTGACGGGTGACCAGCTCACTGAAGCCGATATCCGTTTGTGGACAACACTGGTGCGGTTCGACCCGGTCTATGTCACCCACTTTAAATGCGATAAACATCGCATCAGTGACTATCTCAATCTGTATGGCTACCTGCGGGATATCTACCAGATCCCTGGGATCGCTGAGACGGTCAATTTTGAGCATATCCGCCACCATTACTATCGCAGCCACAAAACCATCAACCCGACGGGCATTATTTCCATTGGGCCATGGCAGGATTTAAACGAGCCACACGGGCGCGATACACGTTTCGCCTGATCGTTTCCGGGGCGCTGACCGGCGCCCTGAAAATTTCCCCGCGCTGTGTTTTTTTGCCGTCTATTCTTACAGTGATCGCTGATAAAACAAGAAATTGAATGATGGTCGGGGTTACGAAATGGACTGGTATTTCAAAGTACTCAGCAACTATGCCGTTTTTCACGGACGCGCGCATCGCCGCGAGTTCTGGATGTTTATGCTGGTCAACATCATTCTCTTCGGTGTGCTGATTGTGCTGGACCGGATAGTCGCCTGGCAACAGGTTGCCGTGTTCAGTCTGATTTATGCGCTGCTGGTTTTCCTCCCCTCGCTCGCCGTCCAGTCACGTCGATTGCATGACACCGATCGCACGGCAAAATGGCTGTGGCTGTGGTGCATCCCGGTTTTAGGCTGGCTGATGCTGCTGGCGTTTCTGAGCCAGCACGGTACGGAGGGGGAAAACCGCTTTGGGCTCAAGCCAAAAGCGTTTTCTTAAGCGCGACGGGGCGTTATTTGCCGGAGAACAGTTTGGGGATTTCGCGCAGACACCAGGCCTTCGCTTCACCCATGCTGTCGCGTCGCCAGGCCATAATGATGTCGACTTCGCTGGTGTATTCCGGGCTGACTACGCGCAGTCTCCCTTCCGCAATGTCCTGCTCAACCAGCGGATACGGCATGGTTGCCACACCCAATCCTGCCAGTAACGCCTGACGCTTATCTTCAATCGTACTCACGGTAAGACGCGGCTGCTTATCCAGCAGCTGCACGGTCAGTACCGGGCGCTCACGCGCGGTATCGGCCACGGCCACGCCGCGATATTTCACACGCGTCACTTCAGAGAGCGGTTCCGGCTCATGGTGAATAGGGTGATCCGGCGCTGCCACATAGACGTTGAGCACTTTATAGAGTTTGCGGGAGTTAATTTCCGAGGAGGAGCGGAAATGCATATCCGGTGCAATCACAATATCTGCACGCCCTTGCTCCAGCCGCTCCCACGCCCCTGCCAGCACCTCGGTGATGACAGAAAGCTGTGTGTTGGCTTTATTCGCCAACTTTTCGACCAGCGGGAAAAGCTCGTGTGTTGGCACCAGCGCTTCAGTGACCAGCGTTAAATGGGTTTCCCAACCACGGGCCAACGCTTCGGCATCGGTGGTCAGCTTGTCCGCCGCTTCCAGTAACACGCGCCCGCGCTCCAGCAGCATACGTCCCACATTGGTAAACTTGGTGCGGTGACCCGAACGGTCGAAAAGTACCACGTCCAGTTCTTCTTCCAGTTTTTGCATCGTGTAACTGAGCGCAGAAGGTACGCGCCCCAGTTCATCTGCCGCGGCAGCAAAGCTGCCACGTCGGTCTATTGCGTCCATTACGCGTAACGCTTCGAGCGTAAGTGCCCTATCTTTCGCCATTTTTTGTTCTCATTCAGGAAATTTGAACATACCGGGCAGAATATCTGGCTAACAATGCACCGTCCATACCTTTACCATTGTTTTAGTGTAAAGAGAGGTCAAGAATTATGATTATTACCCGAACAGCCAAACAATGCGGTCAAGCCGACTTCGGCTGGCTCCAGGCCCGCTACACCTTTTCTTTTGGACATTATTTTGACCCGAAACTTTTGGGCTACGCCTCCTTACGCGTTCTAAACCAGGAGGTGCTCGCACCGGGCGCATCATTCCAGCCGCGAACCTACCCAAAAGTGGACATCATCAACCTGATCCTCGAAGGTGAAGCTGAGTATCGCGACAGCGAAGGTAACCATATACAAGCCAAAGCAGGCGAAGCGCTGCTGATTGCCACTCAGCCTGGGATCAGCTACAGCGAGCATAACCTGAGTAAAGATAAGCCCCTGACCCGTATGCAGTTGTGGCTTGACGCCTGCCCGGAGCGTGAGAATGCCGTGGTACAAAAGGTGAGTATTCGCGACCAGGCGCGCCAGTTACTGGCGTCCCCGGATGGCAGCGAGGAGAGCCTGCAACTGCGTCAGCAGGTTTGGTTGCACCACATTGAGTTGCAAAAAGGCGAAGAGCTGAGTTTTCAGTTACATGGCCCGCGTGCGTACCTGCAATCGATTCACGGCACCGTACACGCGCAGAGCCCGTGTGAAGCGAAGGAAGCACTGACGTGTGGTGACGGTGCATTTATTCGTGATGAGGCTAACATAACGCTCGTTGCCGATACGCCGCTTCGCGCTTTGCTGATAGATTTACCGGTGTGAGCCGATGCTATGGAGTCAGCTAATGAGTAAAAAGACGATGCAAAAAAACAAGGCAACAGAAAATGTAGTCGCCCTCCCGTCAGCAACGGAAAAGCCCGCCCCGGCTTTTGGTTACGATGAGATGCTGACCGAACTTGAAGCCATCGTCGCTGATGCTGAAGTCAGAATCGCTGAGGACGACGAAGCCGCATAAAACTGCCCTGGCCTTCGCCGGGGCAGTTATAGCTTATGGGTTATCAAGCAAAGAAGTACCGTAGGAGTTGTCTACGGTGCACAACCAGCGGCCATCGGCTTCAGCGCGAAAGACGTAGGTTGCCCGCCGGGTGGTTTCGACCGTGCCTCCTGCCCCGTCCGGGTAACGCAACAGCGTTTCCATGATGACGAGCGCGTTTCCAGCCCCCTCAATCACCTGCATCTCGCCTTGCTCCACCACCAGCGTTCCCTGGAAATAATCCGCGATGGCGATGAATGCCTTACGGATGTTCTCTTTGCCGCGGGCAATCATGCCGGGCTTGATGACCAGAGCAGCGTCTTCAGCGTAGTAAGTTAGCAGCGTGTCGTAATCTTTCGCTGTAATCGCCTTATCGCAGGCTTCGATGATTTGCCGTAATGGGTGCGTGCTCATGCATAACCTCCATGGTGGGTTCAGAGGTTCAGTAGAGCACTGCTGGCGGCAGATGCAATACCGGGTTGTGCTGAGCTACTGGAAATGGGGAGGGTGCGTGCTATGTTCCCCCTCACCCCAGCCCTCTCCCCAACGGGGCGAGGGGGCCCAGTAATATTACGTTTTGCAGCGATAACACTGCGCAATGAGAACACAACAGCCACCGCGATGACAGGGTCCGGCTGAAAATCGACGAAGCGTATCCGCAAGGCCGGGGCGACGCGCAGGGATGCGCGGCGAGGGCGACTTTACACGGACGTTACCTTCGCCCGTCCCCGATAAGCCTGAAGGCATACGCTAAGTGGACCGCGCCAGCGGCGATTTTCCTGGCCGGGAGCCCGGGTCGCCAGGGTGGTGGCGGTGAACCACCCTGGCACGTTCACGGGTTCTGGCGTGACAGAAAAGCAAGGAACATAAGGTGAACGGAATGACCCTCAGCGCCGCATTTTCCCCCTCACCCCAGCCCTCTCCCCAACGGGGCGAGGGGGCCGATCGAGCGAAGTTTTCGCAGGGCACAAAAGCAAAAACCCCGCCGAGGCGGGGTTCTTAAACAGTCGAAACTGACTGATAAGCCGCATTCTTTCATGAAAAGCGTCGTTGGACAGTCATTCATCTTTTCAAACGGCACAAAAGCAGAAACCCCGCCGAGGCGGGGTTCTTAAAAAGTCGAAACTGACTGATAAGCCGCATTCTTTCATGAAAAGCGTCGTTGGACAGTCATTCATCTTTTCAAACGGCACAAAAGCAAAAACCCCGCCGAGGCGGGGTTCTTAAAGAGTCGAAACTGACCGATAAGCCGGGTTCTGTCGTTGGACAGTCATTCATCTAGGCCAGCAATCGCTCACTGGCTCAAGCAGCCTACCCGGGTTCAGTACGGGCCGTACCTTGTGAACCCCTATTTGGCCTTGCTCCGGGTGGAGTTTACCGTGCCGCGAACTGTTACCAGTCGCGCGGTGCGCTCTTACCGCACCCTTTCACCCTTACCTGATCCCACTTGCGTGGGCCATCGGCGGTTTGCTCTCTGTTGCACTGGTCGTAGGCTGTTACACCCCCCAGGCGTTACCTGGCACCCTGCCCTATGGAGCCCGGACTTTCCTCCCCTCCGCCCGTCTCCCCCGAAGGAGGACGACGACGAAGCGGCGACTGTCTGGTCAGCTTCGGCGCGCAGTATAGAGCGTTTGCGCGCTGATGTCACCCCTCAGTCAGCATGCCAACCCGTAAAGTGGCGGCGATGTTACGTGAGGCGCGATAAATATTATCAAATGCGCCGCGGAAGGCCTCTTCCAGGGTGCCAATGCTGGTTAATACGCTGAACACGGCATCGATACCATATTGATGTACCACGCCGACATCACGCGTCAGGCTACCGGCAATACCGATAACGGGCTTGTGGTATTTCTTCGCCACACTCGCCACGCCCACCGGCACTTTACCGTGAATGCTTTGACTGTCGATACGGCCTTCACCGGTCACCACCAGGGTGCAATCATGAATGTGCTCTTCCAGGTTCAGCGCCTGAGTGACAATCTCAATACCACTACCCAGTTCTGCACCGAGGAAGGCCATTAATGCTGCCCCCATACCGCCCGCGGCTCCCGAACCAGGAACGTTTTTAACATCGACGTTCAGTGATTTTTTGATCACATCAGCATAGTGGCCGAGATTACGATCCAGTTCGACGATCAGCTCTTCGGTTGCCCCTTTTTGCGGCCCAAAAATGCGGGATGCGCCCTGCTCACCGGTTAACGGGTTGGTCACATCACAAGCTACCCGAATGGTGCAGGTACTTAAGCGTGGATCCAGGCCCGAGATATCAATGGAGTTCAGGCTCATCAGACTGCCGCCGCCATTGCCAATTTCGGTGCCATTGGCATCACTGAGTCTAGCGCCCAGCGCCTGAACCATGCCCGCGCCACCGTCATTAGTAGCACTACCGCCGATGCCAATAATGATATTCTTTGCCCCATGTTCCAGCGCGTGCAAAATAAGCTCCCCGGTGCCGCGCGATGTGGTGATCAAGGGGTTACGTAATTCTGGGGGGACAAGTGCCAGTCCGCTCGCGGCTGCCATTTCAATGAAGGCGGTTTTACCGTCGCCGGACATGCCCCAGCATGCATTGACTTCTTCACCTAATGGACCCGTGACAAAAGCCGTATGCTGCGAACCTTTTGTGGCGGCAATCATGGCCTCAACCGTTCCTTCACCGCCGTCCGCGACCGGAACTGAAACGTATTGAGCATCCGGGAAGATTTCCCGAAATCCTTTTTCTATCGCCTGGGCTACCTCGGTAGCAGAAAGGCTTTCTTTATAAGAGTCTGGGGCGATTACGATTTTCATAGTTGATTAGCCTGACATTGCCGCGCAAGGCATACACCCCCCTCTTCCGGCGACACGCATTTGTTACCTGACAAGAGGGTGATGTATAAGAAATTCAGGGCGCGGTCCCGCGCCCGTCTTTTAGCGAGTGATTTCTACTTTCGCCAGTTTTTCGTAGTAGCACGCGATAGCGCTATGGTCGTCGTTGCCATGACCATCAGCACGCAGCGCCTGCATCATTTCCATTACCGCAGCGGTCAGCGGCAGCTGAGCGCCTACACCATGGGATGTGTCCAGTGCGTTGGACAGATCTTTGATGTGCAGGTCGATGCGGAAGCCCGGCTTGAAGTTGCGGTTCAGCACCATCGGTGCTTTTGCTTCCAGCACGGTGCTGCCTGCCAGACCACCACGGATCGCTTCGAACACCAGCTCCGGGTTAACGCCGGCTTTGGTTGCCAGAGACAGTGCTTCAGACATTGCCGCGATGTTCAGCGCCACGATGACCTGGTTAGCCAGCTTGGTCACGTTACCTGCACCGATGTCACCGGTGTGAACCACGGAGCCGGCCATGGCTTTCAGCAGATCGTAGTATTTGTCGAACAGCGCTTTATCGCCGCCAACCATTACGGACAGGGTGCCGTCGATAGCTTTCGGCTCACCGCCACTCACCGGCGCATCCAGCATTTCAATGCCTTTTGCTTTCAGGCCTTCGCTGATTTCACGACTGGCCAGCGGCGCGATGGAGCTCATGTCGATGAGAACGGTACCCGGTTTTGCACCTTCAACGATGCCGCCTTCGCCCAATGCGACTTCTTTCACATGCGGGGAGTTCGGCAGCATGGTGATGATCACATCACACTGTTCTGCAATGGCTTTTGCGCTGGTGGCGGATTGTGCGCCTGCGGCGACCAGTTCTGCGACCACATCGGCATTGCGGTCAGAGACCACCAGTGAGTAACCTGCTTTAATGAGGTTTTTACTCATTGGTTTACCCATGATACCCAGGCCAATGAAACCAACTTTCATCGTCATAATTGCGTCTCTCTCTTTATTCAATGGTGGTGTGATTATTTTTTAAAGGTATCTGCCAGTCGCTGCGTACCCGCACGGAACACGCCCAGATCGCTGCCAACGGCAACAACGGTCGCACCCCATTCCAGGTAACGACGCGCATCAGCTTCGACAGGCGCCAGGATACCGCTCGGTTTGCCGTGCGCTTTTGCACGAGCAAAGATGTGTTGAATGGTGCGCTGTACTTCCGGGTGTGCGGCATTGCCGATGTAACCCAGAGTTGCAGCCAGGTCGCTTGGCCCTACAAATACGCCGTCAACGCCGTCGGTTTCGAGGATAGCGTCGAGGTTATCCACGCCCTGCTGACTTTCGATCTGCACGATGATGGCGATATTTTTGTTCGACTGAGCGAAGTAATCCGGCACGGTACCGAACATGTTGGCACGGTGCGAAACGGACACACCGCGCGTTCCTTCCGGCGGGTAACGGGTTGCAGAGACCGCGCTTGCAGCTTCTTCAGCCGTCTCGACGAACGGCACGAGGAAGTTATAGAAACCGATATCCAGCAGGCGCTTGAAAACAATCGGATCGTTCGTTGGAATACGCACGACCGGCGCACTTACGCTGCCTTTCAGCGCCATCAACTGCGGTACAAAAGAGAGCACGTCGTTAGGGGCGTGTTCACCGTCCAGAAGCAGCCAGTCAAAACCCGCCAGCCCCAGAACTTCGGTGCTGATGTGACTGCCCAGCGCCGACCAACAACCGATTTGAACCTGATTCGCCGCCAGTGCAGCTTTAAATTTGTTCGGGAAAATATCGTTACTCATCTTTTGCACCTTAAATTTTGTCGTTGCTTACTTTTTCAATTCCATACGTTTGATGTCGCCGACCACAAACAGGTAGCACACCATCATCATCAGGGCCGAACAGCCAACAAAGACCAACGCACCGTTGAAAGAATGCAACTCTTTAACCATGTATCCAATTGCTAACGGGGTAACAATGGACGCCACATTACCGAACACGTTAAACACGCCGCCGCACAGACCCACAATTTCTTTTGGTGCGACATCGGAGATAACAGGCCAGCCCAACGCGCCGAAACCTTTTCCGAAGAATGCCAGTGCCATTAAGGCGATAACCAGCACGGTGTTGTCGGTGTAATTACACAGAATGATGCTTGAAGCCAACAGCATCCCAAGAACAATAGGAAGCTTACGTGCGACGGTCAGAGAGTAGCCGCGCTTGATCAGGTAGTCAGAGAACAGACCGCCTAACACACCGCCACCAAAGCCGCAGAGCGCCGGGATGGAGGCAACAAATCCCACTTTCAGAATCGACATGCCCTTTTCCTGCACCAGGTAAATCGGGAACCATGTCAGGAAGAACCAGGTAATGGTGTTCAGGAAGTACTGACCAAAGAACACACCAAGCATCATACGGTTAGACAAAAGCTGCTTGATGTAATCCAGCTTCGGACCCTTTTGACTGCCGTCATCGGCTTTTTTGTGGTCCATGTCAACGACCGCGCCGTTGGCAGAGATGTAATCCAGCTCTTCACGGCTCATACGAGGGTGGTCGGTTGGGTTATGCATGTACTTAACCCAAATGGCCGTCAGCACAAAGCCCAGTGCACCCATCACGGTAAACACGTGCTCCCAACCCCAGGCAAAGGTCAGATAACCCAGCAGGGGTGAGAACAGCGCCAGCGAGAAGTACTGCGCTGAGTTAAAGATAGCGGATGCAGTACCACGCTCTTTTGCCGGGAACCAGGCCGCCACGATACGGGCATTTGCCGGGAACGAGGGCGCTTCAGAGAAGCCCAGCATGAAACGCATGATAAACATGGAGATACCGGCCCATGCTATCGGGAAGATGTCGACAAAACCTTGCATAAAGGTAAAGAGCGACCAGAAAAACAGGCTGTAGGTATAGACTTTTTTCGAACCGAAGCGGTCAAGCAGCCAGCCGCCAGGGATCTGCATCAGCAGGTAAGCCCAACCAAACGCAGAGAAAATGTAACCCATGGAGACAGAGTCAAGTTGTAACTCTTTAGCAACTTCGGTTCCCGCAATGGAGAGCGTCGCGCGGTCTGCATAGTTAATTGCAGTAACAATAAAGATTATCAGCAGTATTAAATAACGGGTTGGCATACCCCGTTTTACTTCAACATTATTTTGTACAGACATAACAAACCTCTCGGGCCCGGCTTAAATTAAAAATATAATTATTTTGATGTAAGAATCACCCGACTTATAAATAAGCTCTCGAAGCTAATATCAGGTAACGACATATTTAATTTTATTATCGCTCAGTATAATCATCACCTATAGGCCACGCACTGGAGTGATGCTCAATTCTGGAAGGGGTAAAGAAGATTTTTTTGAGCATATGCACATACCCCTGGGCGCTGATGCACAGATCTTATCATTCCTCCCCAGACAAGGCGGGTCATCGCAGAAATAAGTGATTTAGATCACATTTTAATATTAGAACTCCTGACATTCTTATTTCATCAAACGAGTTTTTAATTTGTGATAATTACAGAATCGTTTCTACTTTATTCCTTTTTGAGTAATGCATCGTACAGTTAGCTGGAGATTACCTGACAATGGCCGACATTGAAATTAGACAGCAGTCGCCTACGGCGTTTTATATTAAAGTACATGAGACCGACAACGTCGCGATCATCGTTAATGACAATGGCTTAAAAGCGGGAACACGCTTCCCGGACGGGTTAGAGTTAATTGAACATATCCCGCAGGGCCATAAAGTTGCGCTGGTAGATATTCCACATCATGGTGAGATTGTTCGTTACGGTGAAGTCATTGGTTATGCAGTGCGAGACATTGCGCGCGGCAGTTGGATCGACGAATCCACCGTCGAACTGCCAAAAGCGCCGCCATTGAATACATTACCTTTAGCGACCAAAGTACCCGAAGCACTGCCGCCGCTGGAAGGCTATACCTTCGAAGGCTACCGCAACGCGGACGGCAGCGTAGGGACCAAAAATCTGCTCGGCATCACCACCAGCGTGCATTGTGTTGCTGGCGTGGTTGATTATGTTGTGAAAATCATTGAACGCGACCTGCTGCCGAAATACCCGAACGTCGATGGCGTGGTCGGTCTGAACCATCTTTATGGTTGTGGTGTGGCCATCAATGCCCCCGCAGCCGTGGTGCCTATCCGTACCATTCATAATATTTCGCTGAACCCGAACTTCGGTGGCGAAGTGATGGTTATCGGTCTGGGCTGCGAAAAACTGCAACCAGAGCGTCTGTTGCAGGGCACCGATGATGTGCAAGCCATTCCGGTAGACAGCGCAAGTATTGTGCGTCTGCAGGACGAGCATCATGTCGGCTTCCGTTCTATGGTGGATGACATTCTGCAAGTGGCTGAACGTCATCTGGCGAAACTGAATCAACGTAAGCGTGAAACCTGCCCGGCATCTGAACTGGTTGTGGGCACGCAGTGTGGCGGCAGTGATGCCTTCTCCGGTGTGACCGCGAACCCGGCCGTAGGCTATGCCTCTGACCTGTTTGTGCGTTGTGGCGCAACCGTCATGTTCTCTGAAGTGACCGAAGTGCGTGATGCCATCCACTTGCTGACGCCGCGTGCAGAAACCGAAGAAGTGGGCAAACGTCTGCTCGAAGAGATGGCCTGGTACGACAACTATCTGGATATGGGGAAAACTGACCGTAGCGCCAACCCTTCTCCGGGTAACAAAAAAGGCGGTCTGGCTAACGTGGTGGAAAAAGCCCTGGGTTCTATCGCCAAATCCGGTAAAAGCGCCATTGTTGAAGTGCTTTCTCCTGGCCAACGCCCGACCAAACGAGGCTTAATTTACGCAGCAACCCCGGCGAGCGACTTCGTCTGTGGTACGCAACAAGTGGCTTCCGGTATCACCGTTCAGGTGTTCACAACCGGCCGCGGTACACCGTATGGCCTGATGGCAGTACCCGTCATCAAGATGGCGACCCGCACTGAGCTGGCCAACCGTTGGTTTGACCTGATGGATATTAACGCGGGCACCATCGCCACAGGCGAAGAGTCCATCGAGGATGTGGGCTGGAAACTGTTCCATTTCATCCTGGATGTGGCGAGTGGCCGTAAGAAAACCTTCTCGGATCAATGGGGTCTGCACAACCAACTGGCGGTGTTCAACCCCGCTCCGGTGACCTGATTCATCATTATAAAAAAACTCATCGTATTTTTAGCATGGCTTCGGCCATGCTTTTTTTATGGCTGAATCAGCACCACCTCAATCCCTAACTTACGCAGCCCACTCAGACTTTCAGCCGGAATATTTTCGTCCGTGATGACCATATCAATACGTTGTGTATCTATGATTTTGTGCAAACTTGAATGATTGAATTTGCTGGAGTCCGTCACCACAATAATCCGCTCCGCCACTTCACACATGCGGCGGTTTAATCGCGCCTCATCTTCGTTATGAGTGCTCACTCCCCGCTCCAGGTCAATGGCATCGACACCCAGAAAAAGCATATCGAAGTGGTAATTTTGGAGCGACTGCTCAGCCCGATCGCCATAAAAAGAGAGCGACTGTCGGCGTAGATGACCGCCGGTCATTAACAGCTCTACCCCTTCTGCTTCCAGCAATGCATTCGCCACATTCATCCCGTTGGTCATCGCAATCACATCGGTATGTTCACGTAATAAGCGGGCAATCTCATAAGTGGTTGTGCCGGAGTCCAGAATAATGCGATGCCCCGGCCTTACAAGGTCCACGGCGGCTTGCGCGATGCTGCGCTTGAGAGAAGTGTTGAGCGTACTTTTATCTTCCAGCGTGGGCTCTGACACCGGCGGAGTATTACTGTCGCAAATCAGTGCACCACCGTAAGCGCGTACCGCAATGCCCTGCTTTTCCAGAAAAGCGAGATCGTTGCGAATCGTCACGGTTGAGACCCCAAACTGGGTCGAAAGCTGGTTAACCTGCACGCTGCCCTGTTCGCGTAGTTGTTGAATAATTTGTTCACGCCTGCCGCTGGTACCGGTCGTCCGCTTTACCGCCAAAGAATCGTTGTTCGTCATCAAAAGGTCCTGATAAATTCTTTCGTTTCATTTCGATTAACTTATTAACTCCTTTCTTCAACGGAAATGCAAGGGCGTACTCCTTGTTCTGGCACCGCATTTGATGCATATCTTTCGATTTATTTCTTTTGTGAACCGGATCGTGCTTTTCATATCTTTCATTTTCCTTTCAAAGGAAAGACAAACACACTAAAACAAATCAAATGAAAGAATTATTTTGTTGGATGTCATTATGGAGAAGAAAGTGAAAAGCATTATTGATATTGTGCAAGCTCATAAGAAAGGAAGTGGAGAAGGTATCTACTCAGTTTGTTCTGCACATCCGATGGTACTGGAAGCTGCAATACGCTATGCACGCGCCACAAAACAGCTACTGTTGATTGAGGCAACTTCAAACCAGGTTGATCAGTTTGGTGGCTACACGGGCATGACGCCGGAAGATTTTCGCCAGTTTGTTCTCCAAATGGCCTCCCTTTTGAACTTCTCCCACGATCGGTTGATTCTCGGTGGAGATCATCTGGGCCCCAATCGGTGGCAAGCATTGCCGGCCAGCGAGGCAATGGATAACGCCTGCGCTTTGATTGCGGGTTATGTCGAAGCGGGGTTTAAAAAAATCCACCTCGATTGCAGCATGTCCTGCTCAGGGGACCCCGTTCCCTTAACCGATGAAATTGTTGCCGCTCGTGCAGCAAGACTGGCAAAAGTGGCTGAAGAAACCAGCCAGGCAACCTTTGGATACCGTGATCTGGCTTACGTCATTGGCACCGAAGTTCCCGTTCCGGGTGGCGCACATGAAACATTGATGGAGCTGGCTGTCACATCGCCACAAGCGGCGCAAAAAACATTGCAGGCCCACATTCAGGCATTTGAACAACAGGGCCTCGGAGACATCTGGCCACGCGTGGTTGCGCTTGTGGTACAGCCGGGCGTAGAGTTCGATCATACCCATGTCATTGACTATGTACCTGAAAAAGCCCAAATGTTGAGCAAGATGGTTGAGAGCATCGACTCCTTAGTGTTTGAGGCACATTCAACCGATTACCAGACACCGAACGCTTTGCAACAGCTGGTGCGGGACCATTTCGCTATCCTGAAAGTTGGCCCGGCACTGACATTTGCCTTGCGGGAAGCCTTATTTGGTCTGGTAGCGATTGAAGAAGAACTTCTGCCCGCCCATAAGCGTTCCGGTCTGCGTAGCGTAATGGAAGATGCCATGCTCGACAGGCCCGATTTCTGGCAAAGCCATTACGCGGGAGACCATAAATCCCGGCATCTGGCACGTAGCTACAGCTATTCAGATCGTATGCGTTACTACTGGCCGGACAACGAGGTCGACGACTCGGTAGCAGAGCTGATAAAAAATCTCTCAGCCGCACCGCTGCCGCTACCCTTGATAAGCCAGTATTTACCTTTGCAGTATCAACGTGTGCGCGAAGGTGTGCTCAATGCAACACCGCACGACCTCATTATCGACCATATTCAGGATGTCCTGCGTCAGTACCATGCAGCCTGCCGGGGAATCGCAGCGTGACATTTATATCAGATAACATGAAGTCCTTATCAGATCAGGAGAACACCGAATGCTGGGTATTGTACTGACCGGGCATGGCGGCTTTGCCACGGGCCTGGAAAAAGCCATGAAACAAATTCTTGGTGAACAAGAGCAGATTATTGCCGTCGATTTCCCGGAGGATTCAACAACTGCGCTGTTAACGACGCAGTTGGAGGGGGCCATTAAACACCTCCAGGAAAGTGAAAATATCGTCTTCTTAACCGATTTATTAGGCGGCACACCGTTTCGCGTGGCTTCGACCCTGGCCTTACAGCAGACCGGCTGGGAAGTCATTACCGGAACTAACTTACAGTTACTGCTGGAAATGATGATGGAACGCGATGATCTCGATAGCGAAACCTTCCGTCTCAGGGCGCTGGAATGCGGGCACCGAGGCTTAACCAGCCTTGCAGATGAACTCTCGCGCACGCCTGTTGCCGTGGAAAACGAAGACGGAATTTAAATATGCTCCCGCGCGGCCAACCTTCGGGTGTGGCCGCCCGTAACTCCTGTTTATGCTTTTTCTGCCTGTTTACTGCATTGGTAATCGCCAATGTTTCATTTCATTTCGAAATCATTCAAGACCTCAACCATAAAACTTTCGTTTTAAGTTACATTTCCTTTTTGTTTAATGGATCACAAATTACCATTTAATCTACAATCGCAATTGACCTTTCACTTCCTTGTTAGTAGATTTTGAAGAAAGGAAAAACCCTTTATGAGAAACAAAACGAAAGAGAGCACACCGTTTTTACCACTTTCGTTAACCTGGAAGAAAGGATGTTGAAATGAGTGAAACAACGTTGTCCCCGATGACGAGGACAAAGACCTGGACAGAACAAGAAATTCGTCAGCAGCCTCAAAGCTGGCTTCGCTCGCTGGCGTCCATTGATGCTCAACGAAACGAAATGAATACCTTTTTGACTACCGTTTTCGCGCGGCAAAATGTAAAAATTATCCTTACCGGCGCGGGAACATCAGCTTTTATCGGCGACATCATTTCGCCGTGGCTATCCCACCACACTGGGGAAAACTTTATCGCGGTTCCCACAACCGATCTGGTAACCAACCCAGCGGATTATCTGCGTGCAGATCAGACGACGTTGCTCATCTCCTTCGCTCGTTCAGGCAATAGCCCGGAAAGCGTAGCGGCTGTCGAACTGGCCAATCAACTGGTGAAAAACTGTTTTCATCTGGTCATCACCTGCAATGAAGACGGTAGTTTGTACCAAAACGCGTTAGCCAACAACAATGCCTGGGCGCTACTGATGCCCGCAGAAACACACGATCGCGGTTTTGCAATGACCAGCAGCATAACAACGATGATGGCGAGTTGCCTGGCAGTGTTCGCGCCAGAGGTTATTAATAGCACGACGTTCAGTGATGTTGCCCAACGTTGCCAGCAAATCATTGATGCTCAACCTGATTTCAGCAAACCAGTATTTGGCGATCTGGACTTGCGCCGTATCGTTTACCTGGGTAGTGGCAGTTTACAGAGCGTGGCGCGAGAATCAGCGCTGAAAGTATTAGAGTTGACTGCCGGGAAATTGGTGGCGTTTTACGACTCATCCACCGGCTTCCGCCATGGTCCTAAATCACTGGTTAACGATGAAACGCTGATCGTGATTTTCGTCTCCAGCCATCCCTATACACGTCAATACGACCTCGATCTGCTGGCCGAGCTGCGTCGTGATAACCAGGCCATGCGCATTGTCACTATTTCCGCCGCTGAAGCATCATCACCCGATGGCGATTTGCACATCACTCTGCCGCCATCACGTCATTTTATCGATATTGAACAGGCCTTCTGCTTCCTGATCTATGCACAAATCTTTGCGCTTAGTGAATCTATTAAAGCGGGTATGACGCCTGACAATCCGTCAGTAAGTGGCACCGTTAACCGTGTTGTTCAGGGCGTTAACATTCATCCGTGGCAGCCGCAGGAGGTATAGAATGGGCATTATCTCGACGAAATATTTACTCCTGGATGCGCAAGCAAAAGGCTATGCCGTGCCTGCCTTTAATATTCATAACGCGGAAACCATTCAGGCTATTCTTGAAGTCTGCCAGGAAATGCGCTCTCCGGTCATCCTCGCCGGGACGCCGGGAACCTTTAAACATATTTCTTTTGAAGAAATTTTTGCTCTATGTAAGGCCTATTCAAATAGCTACAAAATGCCGCTTGCACTCCATCTCGATCATCATGAATCACTGGCGGATATCAGCCATAAAGTCCATGCAGGCGTGCGTAGCGCCATGATTGACGGCAGCCATTTTCCCTTTGACGAAAATGTGAAGCTGGTTCAATCGGTTGTGGATTTTTGCCATAGCCATGATTGCAGCGTTGAAGCTGAACTTGGGCGTCTGGGCGGTGTGGAAGACGATATGAGTGTGGATGAAGAAAGTACTTTCCTGACCTCTCCACAGGACGCGCGTCGTTTCGTTGAATTGACAGGTGTCGATAGCCTCGCCGTCGCGATTGGTACTGCACATGGTTTATATGCAAAAACACCAAAGATTGATTTTCAACGGCTGGATGAAATCCGTCAGGTCGTTGATATCCCTCTGGTACTCCATGGTGCCAGCGATGTGCCTGATGAATATGTCCGCCGGACCATCAAACTCGGTGTCTGTAAGGTCAATGTGGCAACTGAACTCAAAATTGCTTTCGCAAACGCAGTTAAAAAGTGGTTCGCCGAAAATCCACAAGGCAATGACCCACGCTATTACATGCGCGTTGGAATGGATGCGATGAAAGAAATCGTGAGGCAAAAAATTACAATATGTGGTTCTGCAGACCGTGTAGTGTTGGATAAGGAAAAGATTTCATAACGCATATTTCTCTTACAAAGGGAAATATTCAAACAGAACACATATCAATGATAATTCGATAATTATCATGAAAAGATGGCGGGAAAATATGACTACTCCAAACATACTTTTAACACGCATTGATAACCGACTGGTTCACGGTCAGGTTGGCGTAACCTGGACATCGACTATCGGCGCAAATCTGCTGGTTGTGGTCGATGATGAGGTTGCTCAAGATGAAATCCAGCAGAAATTAATGGGCATTACTGCTGAAACCTATGATTTCGGCATTCGGTTTTTCTCCGTTGAGAAAACCATTAACGTTATCGCTAAGGCTGCGCCACATCAGAAGATTTTTCTCATCTGCCGTACACCTCACGTAGTAAAGCAACTCGTTGAAGGCGGCGTTCCTCTCAAAGATGTGAATGTGGGGAATATGCATTTTTCCGCAGGTAAAAAACAGATCAGCAGTAAGGTCTATGTTGATGAAAAAGATTTAAGCGATCTTCGTTTTATTAAAAATCACGGTATTAACGTGTTTATTCAGGACGTACCGGGAGATAGCAAAGAAAACATCCCGGAATAACACCGGCTGACCCTACACATAAATAAATGATCCTCGAGAGGCATTAAAATGCATGAGATCACGCTTATCCAAGGAATTTCACTGGCAGTGCTGGTATTCATCCTTGGTATCGACTTTTGGTTAGAAGCACTTTTTTTATTCCGTCCGATAATCGTCTGTACACTCACCGGCGCCATTCTTGGTGATATTCATATTGGCTTAATTACCGGTGGCTTAACAGAATTAGCTTTTGCCGGGTTAACGCCTGCGGGAGGTGTACAACCGCCGAACCCCATCATGGCGGGGGTGATGACCACCGTTATCGCCTGGTCGACCGGGGTAGATGCCAAAACAGCCATTGGGCTTGGGCTGCCATTTAGTCTGCTGATGCAATATGTCATTTTGTTCTTCTATTCCGCGTTCTCTCTTTTTATGACCAAAGCGGATAAATGCGCAAAAACGGCGGATACCGGCGCATTCGCAAGGATGAACCTGACGACCACGCTCATTGTCGCCTGCTCATATGCCATCATTGCGTTTCTTTGCACCTACCTTGCCCAGGGAGCGATGCAGGCACTGGTGAGATCCATGCCAGCCTGGCTGACGCATGGTTTCGAAGTTGCAGGGGGCATTCTTCCTGCCGTTGGCTTCGGCCTGCTGCTGCGCGTGATGTTCAAAGCACAATACATTCCTTACCTGATCGCGGGATTCCTGTTTGTTTGTTATATCCAGGTCAACAACCTCTTGCCTGTTGCGGTACTGGGCGCGGGTTTCGCGGTTTATGAGTTCTTTAACGCGAAGGCAAAAATGCAGAACCAGCCTCAGCCACAGGCCAACAATAATGATAAAGAGGACTACAGCAATGGCATCTGAAATCAGCAAAAAGGATATTACTCGCCTGGGATTCCGTTCTTCCCTTTTACAGGCCAGCTTTAACTACGAGCGCATGCAGGCGGGTGGTTTTACCTGGGCTATGCTGCCCATCCTGAAAAAAATCTATAAGGACGACAAAGACGGCCTGAGCGCCGCCATGAAAGATCATCTGGAATTTATTAATACCCACCCCAACCTGGTTGGTTTCCTGATGGGGCTGCTTATCTCTATGGAAGAAAAAGGGGAAAACCGCAGCACAATCAAAGGGCTTAAGGTCGCACTGTTTGGGCCTATTGCAGGTATTGGAGATGCGATTTTCTGGTTTACGTTACTGCCTATTATGGCTGGTATTTGTTCATCCTTCGCCAGCCAGGGAAATCTGTTGGGCCCCATTCTCTTTTTCGCCGTCTATCTGGCTATTTTCTTCCTCCGCGTGGGCTGGACGCACATTGGTTATTCAGTGGGGATCAAGGCCATAGATAAGGTGCGAGAGAATTCCCAGATGATTGCACGCTCCGCAACGATTCTCGGGATCACTGTCATCGGTGGGTTGATCGCATCCTATGTGCATATCAATGTTGTGACTACTTTCGCCATTGATGCCACGCACAGCGTTGCGCTGCAAAAAGATTTCTTCGATAAGGTCTTCCCTAACCTTTTACCGATGGCATACACCTTGCTGATGTATTACCTACTGCGCGTTAAAAAAGCGCATCCAGTCGTGTTAATCGGTGTGACATTTATCCTGTCCATTCTGGGCTCAGCGTTGGGGATTCTGTAAATGGCAGATATGATTTTCAAAGGATGTGAAAATTATCAGGCGCTTAGCGAATACGCTTGCCACTGTCTGATCGATATCATCCGCAAAAAGCCTTGCGCGACAATTTGCCTGGCGACAGGTGGTACGCCAGAACTGACTTATGCCCTTTTTGCCGAAGAGGTGCATCGTCAGAAACTTGATGTCAGCCAGGTCACGTTCGTCAAGCTTGATGAATGGCTAGGAGTACCTTTAGCCACTAAAGGTACCTGCGAAACTTTTCTGCGTGAGCGCGTACTGAAACCGTTAGATATTCACGATAACCAGTTCATCTCCTTTGATTCAGAAGGAGATATTGCGCTGGCCAGTGAACGAATCAACATGCAAATTACGCAAAGAGGCGGCCTGGATTTATGCATTCTGGGGCTGGGTAAGAACGGTCATCTTGGGCTGAACGAACCCGCTGAGGAGCTCGAACCATCAATGCACATTGCACAATTGGATGAACGAACCCGCAGCCATGAAATGCTTAAAGAGGCCTCTTATCCAGTGAAAGAGGGGATTACGCTGGGCTTAAAAGAGATTCTCTCTGCAAGGGAGATTCTTTTCCTGATAGCGGGTTCCGGGAAACAGGAGGCCTTTACTAAATTGATGACCAGAAAGATTACCACTCAACTTCCGGCGTCTTTTTTGTGGCTTCATCAGCATGTGACCTGTGTCTACGATTCCGAAGAGTACTAGCCATAAGCAAAGGGGCATCGTTAGATGCCCCTGAACGCTTTTACTCGCCCTGCTGCTCCAGTGCGTACTTATAGAGTGCATTCTTCTTCACGCCGTGAATTTCCGCTGCCAGTGCTGCTGCTTTTTTTAAAGGCAACTCGGCCTGAAGCAAAGCCAGCGTACGCAGCGCATCGGCAGGCAGTGCATCTTCCTGTGCTTTGTGCCCTTCGACGATGAGAACCATCTCGCCTTTGCGACGGTTCTCATCCTCTTTGACCCACGCCAGCAGTTCGCCAACCGGGGCGCCGTAAATGGATTCCCAGGTTTTAGTCAGCTCACGGGCCAGAACGACGTAACGCGCCTCACCCAGCACCGTGACGATATCTTCCAGGCTTTCCAACAGTCGGTGAGTGGATTCATAAAAAATCAGCGTACGCGGTTCAGTTTCCAGTGCTTGCAAGGCATCACGGCGACCTTTCGATTTGGCGGGTAAAAAACCTTCGTAGCAGAAACGGTCGGACGGCAAACCAGCAGCGCTAAGCGCAGCAATGGCGGCACAAGGGCCGGGTAGTGGTACGACACGGATACCCGCTTCACGGCAGGTACGTACCAGATGATAGCCAGGGTCATTAATCAGCGGCGTACCTGCATCGGACACCAGGGCAATGTTTTGCCCCTCTTTCAGCTTTGCCACCAAAGTATCGGCTTTTTGTTGCTCGTTGTGATCGTGAAGCGCGAACAGACGCGCATTGATGGCAAAATGCTGGAGCAATAATCCGGTATGGCGGGTATCCTCTGCGGCAATCAGATCAACATCCTGCAATACGGTGAGCGCACGCTGGGTGATATCCCCCAGATTGCCAATGGGCGTAGGGACAATATAGAGCTGGCCCTGAGAATTGTCCGCTGATTCGTGTTGTTTCATTGTTCTATCCGTATTGCCGATTTAATATTGAGCATTGCGTAAAAAATATCACTGGATACAGAATGCTACCCTCTACATTTCTACGTTCAAAAGCCTTGCGCTGCCTGCCTGTCGTGCTGGCCGCTCTGCTGTTCGCAGGCTGCGGCACCCAAACTCATGACCAGAGCGATGCACATATGCAGGGCAGCGCGCAGGCCGATTCGGGTTACTACCTGCACCAGATGCAGCAAAGCGCAGATGATAGCAAGACCAACTGGCAATTACTCGCCATTCGTGCACTGATTAAAGAGGGCAAAACTCAGCACGCGAGCGAACTGTTTGCCCAGCTTCCGCAGAATCTGGACGATACCCAACGCCGTGAACAATCGCTTCTGGCCGCCGAGCTTAAGCTGTCGCAGAAAGATGTTCAGGGCGCACAGGCGCTGCTGGCGAATCTCGATCCCACCAGTCTTGATAACAATCAGCAGGCGCGTTACTGGCAAATTGGCATTACCGCCTCGCAGGGCAGACCCTCTTTAACACTCTTCCGCGCCTTGATTGCCCAGCAACCGTTGCTCACCACCGCGGCGGAAAAACAGAAGAATATTGATGCGACCTGGCAGGCCCTCTCTGCAATGTCACCTGATGAAGCGAAGACGCTGGTGATCAACGCTGACGAGAATGTGCTGCAAGGCTGGCTGGATCTGCAACGCGTCTGGTTCGATAACCGCAACGATCCGAATATGCTTAAAGCCGGCATCGCTGACTGGCAACAGCGCTATCCGCGCAATCCGGGTGCTCAGATGCTGCCGAGCCAACTGGCGAATGTGCAGAACTTCCGCCCGGCATCGGTGAATCAAATCGCCCTGCTCCTGCCGTTGAATGGCCAGGCCGCCGTTTTTGGGCGCGCTATCCAACAAGGCTTTGAGGCAGCGAAAAATGGCGCGACGCCCGTTTCTGGCCCTGCCGTTCCCGTCCAGTCAGCCCAGGCAGCAAACGTGAATACCACCACCGATGTGGTTAGCCCATCGCAAACCAACGTTAACGATCTCACGAGCCCACAAACGCAAGAGCCGGTGACCGCACCACAGGCGCAGCAAACGGAACAAAACGCGACGCCAGTTCAGAACGCCCCCGCTGAGCCAGCGACTGCCGCCCCGGCCCCTCAACCGGCAGCCACGCCGGGTGTGGCGACAGCGCCCGCTAATACCTCGGCGTCGCTGAAAATTTACGACACCAGCAGTCAGCCGATGAATCAAATCCTCAACCAGGTTCAGCAGGACGGCGCCAGCATCGTGGTTGGCCCGTTGCTGAAAAACCATGTCGAAGAGTTGATGCGTAGCCAGACGACCCTCAACGTGCTGGCGCTGAACCAGCCCGAAAAGGTCGAGAACAGAGTAAATATCTGTTATTACGCGCTTTCCCCGGAAGATGAAGCCCGTGATGCAGCACACCATATGCGTGATCAAGGCCGTCAGTCACCGCTGCTGCTGGTGCCGCGCAGCGCGCTTGGCGATCGTGTGACCACGGCGTTTGCCGAGGAGTGGCAAAAACTCGGCGGCGGCATCGTTCTGCAACAAAAATTAGGCTCAACGGCTGAGCTGAAAATGGGCATTAACGGCGGTTCGGGCATTGCTATGACCGGCAGCCCGGTATCGGCCAGCCTGCCTCAACAACAAGGCGTGACCATTGGCGGTCTGACTATCCCGGCTCCGCCAACGGATGCGCAAATTAGCGGTGGCGGTAAAGTGGATGGCGTCTATATTGTTGCCACCCAGGATGAGATGGCGCTCATTAAACCGATGATCGCCATGCGTACCGGCAGCCAGAGCGGGATTATCCTCTATGCCAGTTCACGCAGCGCTCAGGGCGGAGCAGGCCCGGACTTCCGTCTGGAGATGGAAGGATTACAGTTCAGCGAGATTCCGATGCTGGCTGGCAGCAACCCGGCCCTGATGCAAGAAGCATTAAGCCGCGTCAATAACGACTATTCACTGGCGCGTCTTTATGCAATGGGTGCCGATGCCTGGACGCTGGCGAATCATTTCTCGCAAATGCGTCAGGTGCCTGGCTTTGAAATTAACGGTAATACCGGCGATCTCACCGCCACCCAGGATTGTGTGATTAACAGGAAGTTATCATGGCTCAAATACCAGCAGGGGCAAATCGTCCCGGCCAGTTGACCCGTAAACAGACCGGCGACGCGTGGGAAGCCCGCGCGCGTTGCTGGCTTGAGAGCAAAGGAATGCGTTTTATCGCCGCGAATGTTCGTGACAGAGGTGGCGAGATTGACCTGATAATGCAGGACAATGCCACAACGGTTTTTGTGGAAGTGCGCTACCGTAAATCGTCTCTTTTTGGCGGCGCGGCCGGTAGCGTTACCCCGTCCAAACAACGTAAATTACTGCATACCGCCCGATACTGGCTCGCCCGGCATAATGGGAGTTTTGATACTGTGGATTGCCGGTTCGATGTGGTAGCCTTCACCGGAAATGACGTTGAGTGGATTAAAAATGCCTTTAATGACCACTCATAATGACTGAATGATAGGGAACACTGTGCTCGATAGAATTAAAGTCTGCTTTACGGAAAGCATTCAAACACAAATTGCAGCCGCAGAAGCCCTGCCCGACGCAATTTCCCGTGCCGCCATGACCATGGTCCATTCCCTTCTTAACGGCAACAAAATCCTCTGTTGTGGCAATGGCACCTCTGCCGCCAACGCACAGCATTTTGCTGCCAGCATGATTAATCGTTTTGAAACAGAACGCCCAAGTTTACCCGCCATTGCACTTAATACCGATAATGTGGTCTTAACGGCAATAGCGAACGATCGCCTGCATGACGAGATTTATGCCAAGCAGGTCCGGGCGTTAGGCCATGCCGGTGATATTCTGCTGGCCATATCCACGCGAGGCAACAGTCGCGATATCGTCAAAGCCGTTGAGGCGGCGGTGACGCGCGATATGACGATTGTGGCGCTCACGGGGTATGACGGGGGTGAACTGGCCGGGCTGTTGGGGCCTCAGGATGTTGAAATCCGTATTCCTTCTCACCGCAGCGCACGCATCCAGGAGATGCATATGCTGACGGTGAATTGCTTATGCGATTTGATAGATAACACGCTTTTTCCTCACCAGGACGATTAAGGAGTACCTATGAAGGCTTTTACGCCCCTCGCAGTCCTTATTTCCGCGCTGCTCTTACAGGGTTGTGTTGGCGCAGTGGTTGTTGGTTCAGCGGCAGTGGGGACCAAAGCAGCGACCGATCCACGCACCGTGGGCACCCAGGTAGATGATGGTACGCTGGAGTTGCGCGTCAACAGCGCCCTGTCCAAAGATGAACAAATCAAGAAACAAGCGCGCATCAACGTGACCGCTTACCAGGGCAAAGTCCTGTTAGTGGGCCAGGCGCCAACCACCGATCTCGCCTCTCGCGCTAAGCAGATTGCCGTGGGTGTGGAAGGCGCGACAGAGGTCTTTAACGAAATCCGTCAGGGTCAGCCAATCGGTATGGGAACGGCTGCCAGCGATACCTGGATTACGTCGAAAGTGCGTACCCAGTTGCTGAGCAGCGATGAAGTGAAATCGTCTAACGTGAAAGTGACCACGGAAAATGGCGAGGTGTTCCTGCTGGGTCTCGTCACCGATCGTGAAGGCAAAGCCGCAGCAGATATTGCCAGTCGCGTAAGCGGCGTGAAGCACGTCACCACCGCGTTTACGTTTATTAAATAAGCGTCCTTCGCCCGGTAGCGCTCTGCTTACCGGGCTATTTCATCAGAAAAGCAATACACTTCCTGTTATCACCCCCCCCAATGCAACCAGTCCAGCCGTCAGCCACAGCGCTTTGGCCGGGAAGGATTTACGCAGCATAACCAGCGATGGCAGGCTCACTGCCGGAAGCGTCATCAGCAGAGCCATCGCAGGCGCAGCGCCCATGCCTGCCAGCATCATGGTTTGTACAATCGGGATTTCTGCCGCCGTTGGAATGACAAACAGACAGCCGACAATGGCCATCGCGATCACCCATAACAGGGTGTTGTCGATAGCGCCATCGGCATGAGGGAACAGCCAGACCCGCGCCGCGCCCAACACCAGCACCGCGATGATATAGGCAGGAATGGTGCTCCAGAATAACGTCCACAGCGCCCTGCCCCAGCGGGCAAAGAAGTGCCCCTGCGGCTCAGGCAGCGTGATATCTACTGGCGCAGTTTGCTGAATATCGTCTTTCACCAGATGCTGTACCAGCGTCGCGACGCCCACCACGATCGCCAGCCCGGCAATCAGGCGCAGGGCTACGAAGTGCCAGCCCAGCACAAATCCCATAAACACCATCGTCGCCGGGTTAAGTAAGGGGTTGCCCATCCAGAACGCCAGTGCGCCCCCCATCGACACCTGCTGACGACGCATCCCGGCGGCAACAGGCGCCGCGCAGCAGGAGCACATCATGCCGGGTAACGAAAACAGGGTGCCAAACAGCGTCCCGCGCAGGCGTTTTTGGCCCAGCGTACGCAGCAGCCAGTTTCGGGGGATCAGCACCTGAAGTAATGAGCCCAGCAACACGCCAAGTACAGCGGCTTTCCAGACGGCAAGAAAATAGACCATTGCGTAGTCAAGCGCCGCCTGAAACGGGCTGACGTCCGCCCCGGCAAGAATGGATTTACCAATGCTATGAGTTTGTGCAGCGGTGAAGGCTTTGCCGTAATAGGGCTGCCATTTCACATACCAAAGGCCGACAATAACGACGACAAAAAAGAGAGCGGGTTTCCACCATTGAAGTGGAGCAGCCGCCCGAGATGAAGACTGACCAGTCATACCATTCTCCGGGGGATAAGTGCGGAATTAATTACCCGGCGAATAGTACGCTTTTGAAATATTTTTGAAAGCGCTTAATCTTCCGCAAGCCTGCGCAATTGGGAAGAGGTCAGGATCGTGACCCGCTCTGCTGAAGGCGCGAATGCCGTTCGGTGCAGAGCGGCAGCGACGTCCCGTGCCTCAATTGATTTCCAGTTCCCCGGCAGTAACGTAAACAGTGGTGCCATCAGTGATTCGTTAAAGCGCTGCTTCTCACGATCGCCCAGTAACATTGAAGGCCTTGCCAGAGTCAGGCGCTCCCAACCTTGTTCCCGCAGCGCATTTTCCATCTCACCTTTCACGCGGTTGTAGAAAAAGGGGGAACGCGCGTTGGCCCCCATGGAACTGACAACCAGCATATGCTGAGCCCCCAGCCGCAATCCCGTTAGCGCGGTATCTACCACCAGGGTGTAGTCAGCATGAATAAAGGCTTCTTTGCTGCCCGCTTCCCGGCGGGTAGTGCCAAGGCAGCAAAAGACCGTGTCCACCGGAGTGGTCACTTGTGCCAGCGCATCACTGAGTTGCGGATCATAAGGATTAAAGACGTCTGCCGCTGATTCCAGCGGCCGGCGTGTGGGGGCAGCAATAGCCGTTACGCGCGGGTCATTAACCAGCATGCGCAGTAAATGTCCGCCCACCAGCCCGGTCGCCCCGGTTAACAGTATCCGACTCATTTCATCTCCTTTTGCAGAAAAGTCTGCCTTGCAATGCCAGCGCCCTGAACCAGGCTTAATAGTCCTGATAGTCATTATTGTTGAAAATGACGAGCCTGAACTGAATAACGGAGGATACATGAGCAAGAAAATTGCGGTCTTGATCACCGACGAGTTTGAAGATTCAGAATTTACGTCTCCGGCGGAGGAGTTTCGTAAGGCAGGCCACGAGGTCATTACCATTGAGAAACAGGCCGGAAAAACGGTGAAGGGGAAGAAAGGCGAAGCCACTGTTACCATTGATAAAGCGATCGATGAGACGCGCCCGGCAGATTACGATGCATTGTTGCTACCGGGCGGCCATTCACCGGACTCTCTGCGCGGTGATGACCGTTTTGTCACCTTTACCCGAGACTTCGTCAACAGTGGTAAACCGGTCTTTGCTATCTGCCACGGGCCACAACTGCTGATAAGTGCTGATGTGATTCGTGGCAGGAAGTTGACGACGGTGAAGCCGATCGTCGTTGATGTGAAGAACGCAGGGGCTGAATTCTACGACCAGGAAGTGGTGGTGGATAACAATCAGTTGGTGACCAGCCGCACCCCTGACGATCTCCCTGCCTTTAACCGTGAAGCGTTACGCCTGCTGGGTGCCTGACTCGCGTAGCCAGTGAAGTTTTTTACCAAAGCCCAGCGTGTTGTCGGTAAATTTAATCTCCGTGAGGCGGATTTCCCACATCGGGGCTGACAGCATGCGGGCAACAGGAAAGCGTCGGTTGTACTGTGCACGGGGCCCCGCGCTTTCCTCCTCTTCCATACGCCGGATTTCACCGGTGAACTGCACGCCTCTGATTAAGGCGACGGTTTTCGGCTGGCCATTAACCGTGCCGGCGACACTGGCCTGTAGGCCCGTCATTTGCGAATGGCGCGTGTGATCGTCGCTGAGAATATAAAAGGCGACCTGCTGCGGATCATAAATATAAAACGCGTTCGCACACCATAACTCCCCACGGCTGGCCACACACCAGCTGACGACGTGCTGTTTCATCAACCAACGATTGATGGCCGCAAGCGTTTCCATTTCTCTTTGTCCTCGTGGTATTTTTCTTTCACATTAGCACAGTGAATAACGTTATGACGCCCTGGTTTCTTTATCTCATCCGTACCCCTGACAATCGCCTGTACACCGGCATCACCCTTGATGTGCCGCGCCGATTTATACAGCATCAGAATGGCAAAGGCGCGAAGGCGCTTCGGGGTAAGGGCGAGCTGTCGTTGGTGTTTTCAGCACCCGTGGGGGATAAGTCGTTAGCGTTACGCGCAGAATATCGCATCAAGCAACTGACGAAGCGCCAGAAAGAGCGCCTCGTCAGCGGGGAGGATTCGTTTGAACGATTTGTTGGAGACCTTCAGGCCACCCTCGCTAGAAGCGATTAAACAGCGTGTGGTATTCCACCAGACCGCTTACCTCACTGAAGGCATTGTCCGCCAGACGGTGTACCTGGAAAGCACTTTCCGTTCCCGGCCAGCGGCAGTGAAGGTCGTGATGAGCGGCAGGTTCAAACCCGAGACGCGCATAAAAATCTGGCTCACCAAGCGTCACAACGGCGGCATAACCAAATTCATTCAGTGAATCCAGCCCCTCATAAACAAGCTGGCGGCCGATCCCCTGGTGGCGGTACGCCTCATCCACCGCCAGCGGCGCAAGCCCGACCCACTGCAAATCTTCGCCTTTCACCGTCACCGGACTGAACGCGACATAGCCGATGACCTGACCTTCATCATCTGTTGCGACCAGACCTAAGGTAATTAAGCCATCTTCGCGAAGATCATGCACCAGCGTCGCTTCGCGTTCATCCGCAAAGGTGCGGCGTAACAGCGCGTCGATACCCGGTGCATCAATCCCAATTTCTACTCGAATCAGCATGGTTCACCTACAGAAGTGTGTGGTGTTTCCATCGGCGTTTTCTGGCCGGCTTCAACAAAATCCGCCAGTTGCAGCAGCATGATGCGTAAGGCTTTTGGCATCTGCTCAAGTTCAATGGCGTCCATCAGATTCTTCACATACAGCCCAAGCTCAGTGTCACCCTCGATCACCAGACGACGCTGGAAAAAGAGCGTGTCAGGATCCTGCTTACGTGCGGCGATCATCAGTAGATCGCTGGCATCCGCGCAGAAGCTGACATCGGCACTGGCGGATTCGCGTACGACCAGTTGTGAATTCTCTACTGAGGTATACCACGTCAGGCCGATATCACGAACCTGGATACTCAACCAGCGGCCTTCCAGAAACTCAAGCTCGCCCTCTTCCAGCGCTTGCTGAAACTGCCAACGGAGCACCTGCTCCAGAACCTGCCGTTTGATGGCGAAAGGCGTCAGTTTAACCGGCACGCTCAGCAAAGACGGGCCATAGTGAACGAGACGTGAGCGCAGTTTTTCCAACACGAGCTTTACTCCCTGAAATAAACGTTCCTGCTATTTTGCCATATCAAATAGATGCCATGGCGGCGTAAATCAACAATTACGTAAGAAGAATGCATCGATTATTGCCACCACCAATACACATTTAACTGCCTCAAATCAAAAATTGTCGCAACCAGGTTAACTAGAATCCCAGTTCATTAACAATTTAGCGACCCCAACGGGTTGTCTGGGCCTGCGTGCCCCGGATTGCAGGAAATATTATGGAGTTGCTCTGCCCGGCCGGAAACCTCCCGGCGCTCAAGGCGGCCATTGAAAACGGCGCCGATGCCGTCTATATCGGTCTGAAAGACGATACCAACGCCCGCCACTTCGCTGGCCTCAACTTTACTGAGAAAAAACTGCAGGAAGCGGTGAGTTTTGTTCATCAGCATAAACGGAAGCTGCACATTGCTATCAATACCTTTGCCCATCCTGATGGCTATCAACGCTGGGAACGGGCCGTGGACATGGCGGCAGGAATGGGGGCGGATGCGCTGATTCTGGCCGACCTTGCAATGCTGGAGTATGCAGCAGCGCGTTATCCGCATATCGAACGCCACGTTTCTGTTCAGGCGTCGGCCACCAATGAAGAAGCTATCCGATTCTATCATCGCCACTTTGACGTCTCCCGCGTGGTTCTCCCGCGCGTGCTGTCGATTCATCAGGTGAAACAACTCGCCCGCGTCACCCCTGTCCCGCTGGAAGTGTTTGCTTTCGGCAGCCTGTGCATTATGGCAGAGGGGCGCTGTTACCTGTCTTCGTACCTGACCGGTGAATCACCCAATACCGTCGGAGCCTGTTCTCCCGCTCGGTTTGTGCGCTGGCAGCAAACGCCGCAAGGGCTGGAATCACGGCTGAATGACGTGCTGATTGACCGTTATCAGGATGGCGAAAACGCAGGGTATCCAACGCTGTGTAAGGGGCGCTATCGGGTGGATGGCGAGCGTTATCATGCCCTCGAAGAGCCCACCAGCCTGAATACCCTCGAGCTGCTGCCTGAGCTGCTGGCAGCCAATATTGCCTCCGTCAAAATTGAAGGACGCCAGCGAAGCCCGGCGTATGTGAGCCAGGTGGCCAAAGTCTGGCGACAGGCCATTGACCGCTGCATGACCGATCCCCAGCACTATGCCCCAGAGCCTGGCTGGATGAGTACGCTGGGGGCGATGTCGGAAGGCACGCAAACGACTCTTGGCGCGTACCATCGCAAATGGCAGTAGGAAACATGATGAAATATTCACTCGGACCGGTGCTGTACTACTGGTCAAAAGAGACGCTGGAGACCTTCTACCAGCAGGCTGCCGTCAGTAGTGCGGATGTTGTTTATCTCGGTGAGGCCGTGTGCAGTAAACGTCGGGCAACCAAAGTGGGCGACTGGCTGGATCTGGCAAAATCTCTCGCCAGCAGCGGCAAACAGGTGGTGATTTCCACCCTGGCGCTGGTACAAGCCTCCTCAGAACTGAACGAACTCAAGCGCTACATCGATAACGGCGACTTCTTGCTGGAAGCGAGCGACCTTGGCGTTGTTAACCTTTGTGCCGAGCGTAAATTGCCGTTCGTCGCAGGGCATGCGTTGAATGTTTACAATGCGGTCACGCTGCGCCTGTTGCTTAAGCAAGGTATGACGCGCTGGTGCATGCCGGTTGAGCTCTCACGCGACTGGCTAATCAATTTGCTTAATCAGTGCAGCGATTTGGGCATCCGCGAACAGTTCGAAGTGGAAGTGTTGAGTTATGGCCACCTGCCGCTGGCTTACTCTGCGCGCTGCTTCACCGCACGCTCAGAAGACAGGCCGAAAGATGAGTGTGAAACCTGCTGCATAAAATATCCCCTTGGGCGTGACATGCTGTCGCAGGAAAATCAGCAGGTGTTTGTGCTTAATGGTATTCAGACCATGAGTGGCTACGTATATAACCTTGGTAACGAGCTGAAATCGATGGCGGGTCTTGTCGATATGGTGCGTCTTTCTCCGATGGGCGAGGAGACCTTTGCCATGATTGATGCCTTCCGGGCCAATGAACAGGGCACCTCCCCGCTACCACTGACAGCGAATAGCGAGTGCAACGGCTACTGGCGACGCCTGCCAGGCTTACAACTCCAGCAGTAAAGATACGCAAAATCACGCAAGCTGCATCAAGGCGGCGTGAAGGATAAAATGTAAAAGCTCACTTTGTTAACAACGGTTATCGAATTTTCATGCACTATTAAATAATTCGCCGTCAACAAAGTGAGCTGACATGACTGATAAAACTATTCCGTTTTCGGTGCTGGATCTGGCACCGATCCCGCAAGGCTTCTCGGCGCGAGATGCCTTTTCACACTCACTGGACCTTGCTCGCCTGGCCGAAAAGCGAGGTTATCACCGCTACTGGCTGGCTGAACATCATAATATGGTCGGTATCGCCAGCGCAGCGACCTCTGTACTGATTGGGTATCTGGCAGCTAATACTACCACCCTGCACCTGGGTTCCGGTGGTGTGATGCTGCCCAACCATTCGCCGCTGGTGATTGCCGAACAGTTCGGTACGCTGAATACCCTTTATCCCGGACGTATCGATTTAGGTCTGGGCCGTGCGCCTGGAAGCGACCAGCCCACGATGCGCGCCCTGCGCCGCCATATGAGCGGCGATGTCGATAACTTCCCGCGCGATGTCGCTGAACTGGTGGACTGGTTTGATGCCCGCAACCCGAACCCACAGGTGCGCCCGGTTCCCGGCTATGGCGAACACATCCCCGTGTGGCTGTTGGGTTCCAGCCTCTACAGTGCACAGCTGGCCGCACAGCTTGGGCTGCCGTTTGCTTTTGCTTCACACTTCGCCCCGGATATGCTCTTCCAGGCATTGCACCTCTATCGTACCCAGTTCAAACCGTCGGCGCGCCTCGACAAGCCGTACGCGATGGTCTGTATCAACGTTATCGCCGCCGACAGCAATCGCGATGCGGAGTTCCTGTTTACCTCAATGCAGCAGGCATTTGTGAAGCTGCGTCGTGGGGAAACCGGGCAACTGCCACCGCCGGTGGAGAATATGCATCAGCTCTGGTCGGCCTCCGAGCAGTATGGCGTTCAACAGGCGTTGAGCATGTCGCTGGTTGGCGATAAAGCGAAGGTGCGTCATGGGCTTGAATCCGTTCTGCGTGAAACCCAGGCCGATGAGATTATGGTCAACGGACAGATCTTTGATAATCAGGCCCGTCTGCATTCATTTGACCTGACGATGCAGGTGAAAGAGGAACTGCTGAGGTAGCGTTTCCCCCTCACCTTCTCACACAAGGAGAGGGTGAGGGGATCAGACTGTTCTGTCTACCGATACACCGGCAACAGATCAAAGCTCGACAGCACATGCACCACCGCATTGCCGAGACCAAACAGCAGAATTAATACAATCATCGGTGTGCCGCCCCAGACGCGAAATGCCGGGCTACCAAAACGCTTACGCGACGCTTTTGCCAGCAAGGCAGGGACAATCGCCGCCCAGATGGTGGCCGCCAGTCCCGCATAACCAATCGCGTACAAAAAACCATTCGGCCACAGCAATCCACCCACCATCGGCGGTAAAAAGGTCAGCAGCGCGGTCTTGAAGCGCCCAAGGGCGGAGTCATCAAAGCCAAACAGGTCTGCCAGGTAATCAAACAAACCAAGTGTTACCCCCAAAAATGAACTGGCAACGGCAAAGTTAGAAAAGACCACCAGCAGCAGATCCAGACTGCGACTGTTCAGCACACCGCTCAGCGCCTGCACCAACACATCGATATTGCCGCCCTTCTGGGCGATACCAATAAACTCAGGACGCGGAATGTTACCCATTGTCCCCAGCAACCACACCATGTACAGCCCCAGTGCCAGCAGCGTGCCGTAAACCAGGCAGCGCGTGATAGTTCGCGGATCTTTCCCGTAAAACTTCATCAGGCTGGGGACATTACCGTGGTAACCAAACGAGGCAAGGCAGAAAGGCAATGTCATCAACAGGTAGGGGGTGTAGGAGGTATTCGCTTCCGCCGCGTTGAAGAGCGTTGCTGGCTGCACGTGGCCTAACAGGCTGCCAAAGGTCAGGAAGAAGGTTATGACTTTGGCACCGAGCACAATCGCTGTCATCCTGCTGACAGCACGCGTAGAAAGCCAGACGATAAAGGCGACCAGAAATGCAAAGGCCAGCCCGGCAGCACGAGGCGCAATATCAAACGACATTTCCGCAAAGGTATGGTGCAGGATAGAGCCGCTCGCCGAGATATAGGCGTAGGTGAGGATATAAAGCACAAAGGCAATTGAGAGACCGTTAATCACATTCCAGCCACGCCCCAACAGATCTTTGGTGATGGTGTCGAAGCTCGCACCAATGCGGTAGTTGAGGTTAGCTTCAAGAATCATCAGACCGGAATGCAGCATACAGAACCAGGTAAAAACGAGTGCCGCTATCGACCAGAAAAACCACGCACCTGACATAACCACGGGCAATGAAAACATGCCTGCGCCGATGACCGTCCCGCCAATAATCACCACGCCGGCCAGCAACGAAGGCGTTGCTTGAGTGGTTGTCAGTGTTGCCATGAAAGTTTGCTCCTGTAAGCATGAATACCGCAACATTGTACCAGTACAGGAGTACAAAACAGATAAAAGAAACCCCGATGGTTTCATCGGGGTTTGTATTTAAAACTTTACAGCTTGTAAAGCAGCACTACCGGTAATTATGCATCACCGAAGCGACGACGGCTGGTGCCTTCTTCGCGGCGTGGAGCACGACGCTCACCGCTGAAGCTACGACCTTCACCACGACCGCCTTCGCGACGTTCGCCGCCACCGAAGTTACGGCCGCCTTCACGACGCTCACCGCCACCGAAGTTACGACCACCGCCAGCAGGACGATCGCCATCACGACGAGGACCACGGTCCGCGCGAGGCTGAGCATCACCCATCAGTTGCATATTCATCGGTTTGTTCAGAATACGCGTGCGGGTGAAGTGCTGCAGAACTTCGCCCGGCATGCCTTTCGGCAGCTCGATGGTAGAGTGCGTACCAAACAGTTTGATGTTACCGATGTAACGGCTGCTGATATCACCTTCGTTAGCGATAGCACCCACGATGTGACGCACTTCAACACCATCATCACGGCCCACTTCGATACGATAAAGTTCCATTTCGCCAGCATCACGACGCTCACGACGTGGACGATCTTCACCACCACGCTCAGGACGGTCGCCACGCGGGCCACGGTCATTACGATCGCCGCGACGTTCGAAACGCTCGTCACGCTCACGGAATTCACGCTTAGGACGCATCGGCGCATCAGGCGGAACGATCAGAGAACGTTCGCCCTGTGCCATTTTCAGCAGCGCAGCGGCCAGTGTTTCAACGTCCAGTTCTTCACCTTCCGCGGTCGGCTGGATTTGCGCCAGCAGCGCACGGTACTGATCCAGATCGCTGCTTTCCAGCTGCTGCTGTACTTTGGCGGCGAATTTTTCCAGACGGCGTTTGCCCAGCAGTTCTGCGTTCGGCAGTTCCACTTCTGGAATGGTCAGCTTCATGGTGCGTTCGATGTTACGCAGCAGACGACGTTCACGGTTCTCAACGAACAGCAGCGCACGGCCAGCACGACCCGCACGACCGGTACGACCGATACGGTGAACGTAAGATTCGGAATCCATCGGGATGTCGTAGTTAACAACCAGGCTGATACGTTCAACGTCCAGACCACGTGCTGCCACGTCGGTTGCAATCAGGATATCCAGACGACCGTCTTTCAGACGTTCCAGCGTCTGCTCACGCAGTGCCTGGTTCATATCGCCGTTCAGCGCAGCACTGTTGTAGCCACTACGTTCCAGCGCTTCGGCCACTTCCAGAGTCGCGTTTTTGGTACGAACGAAGATGATCGCCGCATCAAAATCTTCTGCTTCCAGGAAACGAACCAGCGCTTCGTTTTTACGCATACCGTATACCGTCCAGTAGCTCTGGCTGATATCCGGACGAGTCGTCACGCTGGACTGAATACGCACTTCCTGAGGCTCTTTCATAAAGCGACGGGTAATGCGACGAATGGCTTCCGGCATGGTTGCAGAGAACAGCGCGGTCTGATGCTCAGCCGGGATCTGCGCCATGATGGTTTCAACGTCTTCGATGAAGCCCATACGCAGCATTTCATCGGCTTCGTCCAGTACCAGACCTTTCAGGCCGGACAGATTCAGCGTGCCACGTTTTAAGTGATCGAGCAGGCGACCCGGGGTACCCACAACAACTTGTGGTCCCTGACGCAGGGCGCGCAGCTGCACGTCATAACGCTGGCCGCCATAAAGGGCTACCACGTTTACGCCATGCATATGTTTAGAGAAATCAGTCATCGCTTCTGCAACCTGAACAGCCAGTTCACGGGTTGGAGCGAGTACAAGGATCTGCGGTGCACGCAGTTCCGGGTCAATGTTGTTCAGCAGCGGCAGCGAGAACGCTGCAGTTTTTCCGCTACCGGTCTGGGCCATACCCAGCACGTCACGACCAGACAGCAGGTGCGGAATGCACTCAGCCTGGATCGGAGAAGGTTTTTCGTAACCGAGATCGTTAAGGGCTTCAATAATAGAGGTTTTCAGCCCCAGATCGGAGAAAGTGGTTTCGAATTCAGCCATGTAGTACGAGTGCCTCAATGTCAGTGGCGGCCAGTCTACATAACTCATCGTGAAATTGATCTGCAATTTTCATTGAAAAGTGTGAACCGGCTCAAAGTAGATGTATTGACGAACAACAACGCCCTCACCAGTTAAGATGATGGCAATCAAAAGATTACGGGCTGATGTCTATGTCGTCAGCTATTGCTGGTCCGATTCTGCCAGGTCGTCTTGCTCCTGGCCCAAGAGCGATAATTCCAACAATGCATAACGGTGCTCAACGAAGTTGTGTACGTTGTTAGCGACCGCTAATTTGAACAGTGCCGTAGCGCTGTCCTTTTCCCCCAGACTTAGGTAGTACTTACCTAAATAGAAGTTGGTTTCACTGAGATGCTCAGCGAGCGAGGTGTTATCCGTTGCGTCCGCCTTCAGGCGTTCCATTAACGTAGCTTCGTTAATGTTGCCCAGGTAGAACTCGACAATGTTCCATCCCCATTGCTCTTTATCCGATTTTTCGAAGCGCTGGGACAGTGCTTCTTTTGCCTGCTTCTCGTCAAGCTTACGCTCGGCGACATAAAGCCACAGGCTACGGAAAGGATCATTGGGATCGTCTTGATAAAACGCTAGCAGATCATCTTGCGCTAACTTGTCACGACCGCCGTAATACAAAGCGATTCCGCGATTCAAGTGCGCGTAGTTGTAAGTTGGATCAAGCTCAAGTACAGAATCAAACGCTTCATAGGCAGCATCAAAATTGCCTGCCTGCGTTAAATAAATGCCTAAGTAATTGAATACTTCAGGCATATCGGGTCGAATGGCCAACGCTTGTGAAAAATCATTTCGCGCCAGTGCCCTCAGACCGAGACTATCATACAACACTCCGCGCTCATATAAAAGCTGTGCGCGTTCATCATCGGATAAAGCCCGACTGGCAAGAATTTGTTCCATGCGTGCCAGAATCACTTCCTGCTGCAAAGTCGGTTGCAATGGCACCGCGAGGACTTCGCTCTTACGCCAGGCAGAGTTGCTGCATCCTGCCAGCGTTAAAGCTGTCGCAACGAAACACCAGCGCAAAAAAGGCTTCATTTCCCACTCCCGAAGACAACAATTGGATGAACGTCCTGTCCCCCGGCTGCAAACACGGCGTCCTGCCCGATAATGCGCCCTCCACCGTAGTGGAGGGCAAAACAACCTTACTCGCCCTGCTCTGCTTGCTGCGCTTCCGGCGCACCTGCAGGCTGAGTTTGTTCGGTAGCTTCTTTAATGCTAAGACGGATACGGCCCTGGCGATCAACTTCCAGAACTTTTACCGGTACTTCCTGGCCCATCTGCAGGTAATCAGTCACTTTCTCAACGCGTTTGTCGGCGATCTGAGAAATATGAACCAGACCTTCTTTACCGCCACCGATGGCAACAAATGCGCCAAAGTCAACGATACGGGTCACTTTACCGCTGTAGATACGGCCCACTTCGATTTCAGCAGTGATCTCTTCGATACGGCGAATCGCGAATTTCGCTTTCTCACCGTCGGTCGCTGCGATTTTCACGGTACCGTCATCTTCGATTTCGATAGTCGTGCCGGTCTCTTCGGTCAGCGCACGGATAACAGAACCGCCTTTACCGATAACATCTTTGATCTTGTCTGGATTGATCTTGATGGTATGGATACGCGGAGCGAACTGAGAAATGTCGCCACGCGGTGCGTTAATAGCCTGTTCCATCACACCCAGGATGTGCAGACGCGCACCTTTTGCCTGGTTCAGAGCAACCTGCATGATCTCTTTGGTAATGCCTTCGATTTTAATATCCATCTGCAGCGCAGAGATACCTTCGCGGCTACCGGCAACTTTAAAGTCCATATCGCCCAGGTGATCTTCATCGCCCAGAATGTCAGACAGAACAACAAAGTTTTCGCCTTCTTTCACCAGACCCATTGCGATACCTGCAACAGCGGCTTTAATCGGCACACCTGCGTCCATCAGCGCCAGAGAAGCACCACAAACGGAAGCCATCGAAGAAGAACCGTTGGATTCAGTAATCTCGGACACCACACGGACGGTGTACGGGAATTTGTCTGCATCCGGCATCACTGCCAGCACGCCGCGTTTCGCCAGACGACCGTGACCAATTTCACGACGTTTCGGCGAACCGACCATACCGGTTTCCCCTACGGAGTACGGAGGGAAGTTGTAGTGGAACAGGAACGAATCAGTACGCTCGCCCATTAGTTCATCGATGTTCTGTGCGTCACGTGCGGTACCCAGAGTCGCCGTTACCAGCGCCTGAGTTTCGCCACGGGTGAACAGAGAAGAACCGTGAGTACGTGGCAGCACGCCAGTACGTACATCCAGACCACGGATCATATCTTTTTCACGACCGTCGATACGCGGTTCGCCAGCCAGTACGCGGCTACGAACGACGTTTTTCTCGATTGCGTGCAGAATGTCACCCAGTTCGTTAGCGTCCAGGGTTTCTTCTTCCGCCAGCAGAGCAGCAACGGTTTCAGATTTGATTACGTCAACCAGAGCATAACGCTCTTGTTTATCGGTCACACGGTAAGCATCGCTCAGGCGAGATTCTGCCAGGGCAGCAACGCGTGCATTCAGCGCGTCATTTGCTGCTTCTGGCTGCCAGTCCCAACGTGGTTTACCGGCTTCTTTCACCAGGTCGTTGATGTTCTGGATAACAATCTGCTGCTGATCGTGGCCGAAGACCACTGCGCCCAGCATCTGATCTTCGCTCAGCAGTTCAGCTTCGGATTCAACCATCAGCACTGCGCCTTCGGTACCTGCAACCACCAGATCCAGCTTACTTGCTTTCAGCTCTTCCTGGGTTGGGTTCAGTACGTACTGGTCGTTGATATAACCAACGCGCGCGGCACCGATAGGGCCATTGAACGGGATACCTGACAGGGACAGTGCAGCGGATGCACCAATCATTGCAACGATATCCGGGTTAACCTGCGGGTTTACGGAAACCACAGTAGCGATAACCTGAACTTCGTTAACGAAGCCTTCCGGGAACAGCGGACGAACCGGGCGGTCAATCAGACGCGCAATCAGGGTTTCGCCTTCGCTTGGACGGCCTTCACGACGGAAGAAGCCACCCGGGATTTTACCGGCAGCGTAGGTACGCTCCTGGTAGTTAACGGTCAGTGGGAAGAAGTCCTGACCTGGTTTTGCTTTTTTCTGGCCAACAACGGTAACGAATACCGCGGTGTCATCCATGCTAACCATAACGGCTGCAGTGGCCTGACGTGCCATCATGCCGGTTTCCAGCGTGACGGTATGTTGCCCGTACTGGAACTTACGAACGATCGGATTAAGCAAAGTATTATCCTTTCTTAATGAATGGCAGCACATCTTCAGAGTGCTGTCGTTTAAACCCGATCCTCTTTGCATCCTCGCGACTAATGACAACCCTAACCCGTGTTCTCCGGGTAAAGCCTCTCATTAGCCGCGCGAACCTCTGCAACGAAGATCATTCTTAGCAACAATACATTATTGTACCGTTAATTGCTGCCGTCTGGTTGAAAAAAGGGGCCTTACGGCCCCTTTCTCTGAAACTCGCCAGACTTAGCGACGCAGACCCAGACGCTCGATCAGCGCGGTGTAGCGTGCAACATCTTTACGTTTCAGGTAGTCGAGCAGTTTACGACGCTGAGAAACCATACGCAGCAGACCACGACGGCTGTGGTGATCTTTTTTGTGCTCTGCAAAGTGACCTTGCAGGTGGTTAATCTGAGCAGTCAGCAGGGCAACCTGTACTTCGGTAGAACCGCTGTCATTTTCGCCACGACCAAACTCGGAAACGATTTTTGCTTTAGCTTCAACGCTTAGAGACATTTTGAACTCCAGTGATAAAAAAATGAAAGGGTGCCGATCTCTAATTCAGCTACCCCAGTGTAATGCCAAAACAGTGTTAAACAATTGCCCGGCATTAAGCGGCAATATTCTACTCGCAGTGTCTGTTTATCGCAAGGTGAGGCTTAGACTGGCGGGTATTCAACAACCAGGCGGCGTGGCGCAAGTCGCCCGTCAGCCCCCATTTCACCCATACCGATAAACACTGCATTTTCACCTTCTGTAACCCGTACCAGCCCTTCCTGGGTTATCCCATCCGTACGCACTGGCTGACCATTTTTAAAATACGCCGCCACAACAGCAGTGATGTTTACGATGGGATAATCCGCCGCCGGACTGTCCATCGGCATCAGCAAGGGATCCAGAAGGTCGGCTGAAGGAACAGCCTGTGACTCCGCTTGTTCAACTAAAGCCTGTAACTGCTCCAGTGTCACCATTCTCTCCGCCGGGTACTTGCTGACAGCAAGACGACGCAGGAAAGTAACGTGGGCGCCGCATCCGAGCTTTTCACCGAGGTCATCAATGATGGTACGAATGTAGGTGCCCTTTGAGCAGTGAATTTCCAGCTCAAGCTCATTACCTTCGTGGCGAATAAACAGCAGTTCGTACACGATGATGGGCCGTGCCTCACGCGGGACGTCAATCCCCTGACGCGCGTATTCGTACAGCTTTTTACCCTGATATTTCAGAGCGGAATACATCGATGGAACCTGGGAGGTCTCTCCACGGAAGCTCTCCAGCGCGGCGGCAAGCTGCTCGTCACTGAAGGCCACCGGACGCTCTTCAACGACCTGGCCATCTGCATCAGAGGTATCGGTGCGCTGGCCGAGCCGGGCAACCACGCGATAACGTTTATCTGAATCAAGCAGATATTGGGAAAATTTGGTCGCTTCGCCCAGACAAATGGGTAGCATACCGGTCGCCAGCGGATCCAGTGCGCCCGTATGCCCGGCACGATTCGCATTGAACAGACGTTTTACCTTTTGCAGCACATCATTGCTGGAGGCGCCTTGTGGCTTATCCAGCAATAATACGCCATGTATATCACGACCACGACGACGAGGACGACTCATCAGTCCTCCTTGTTATCGCCGCTTTCATCCGGATTCACACGACGCTCATCATCATGTTTCACCACGCTGGTCACGAGGTTTGACATGCGCATCCCTTCAACCAGTGAGTTGTCATAGAAGAAGGTTAGTTCTGGCACAATACGCAGGCGCATCGCTTTGCCTACTAACGTACGGATAAAGCCAGACGCATCCTGCAACGCACGAATACCGGCTTTTACAGACGCTTCATCCTGATCGTTCAAGAAGGTGACAAACACTTTGGCATAAGCCAAATCGCGAGATACTTCAACACCGGAAACGGTGGTCATCATACCTAGTCGCGGGTCTTTGATTTCGCGTTGCAGGATGATGGCAATTTCTTTTTGCAGTTCCTGTGACACGCGCTGTGGGCGACCAAATTCTTTCGCCATGATAAATTCTCCAGACTAAAAAGGGGCCGTTAAGCCCCTTTGATCATTCATGCCGGGTGGCGCTTTGCTTACCCGGCCTACAAAACGATTAATCGATGCTACGTTGGATCTCGATGATCTCGAACACTTCGATCATATCGCCAACGCGAACGTCGTTGTAGTTCTTCACGCCGATACCACATTCCATGCCGTTACGGACTTCGTTAACGTCATCTTTGAAGCGGCGCAGGGATTCCAGCTCGCCTTCATAGATAACCACGTTGTCACGCAGAACGCGGATTGGGTTGTGACGTTTGATGATCCCTTCAGTCACCATACAGCCTGCGATAGCGCCGAATTTCGGTGATTTAAAGACGTCACGTACTTCAGCCAGACCAATGATCTGCTGTTTCAGTTCCGGAGACAGCTTGCCGCTCATTGCCGCTTTCACTTCGTCGATCAGATGGTAGATGACGGAGTAGTAACGCAGATCCAGACTTTCAGCATCAATCACGCGGCGTGCAGAAGCATCGGCACGAACGTTAAAGCCAACCAGGATAGCGTTCGATGCAGCAGCCAGGGTTGCGTCGGTCTCGGTGATACCACCTACGCCAGAACCGATGATCTTCACTTTCACTTCGTCGGTAGACAGTTTCAGCAGAGAATCGCTGATGGCTTCTACAGAACCCTGAACGTCCGCCTTCAGCACGATGTTCACTTCATGAACTTCGCCTTCGGTCATGTTAGCGAACATGTTCTCAAGTTTAGATTTCTGCTGGCGAGCCAGTTTAACTTCACGGAATTTACCCTGACGATAGAGCGCAACTTCACGCGCTTTCTTCTCGTCACGGACAACCGTCGCTTCATCACCCGCAGCAGGAACACCGGACAGACCGAGGATCTCAACAGGGATAGACGGACCGGCTTCGGTGACTTCACGACCCAATTCATCGCGCATTGCACGAACACGACCGTATTCGAAGCCACAAAGAACGATATCGCCTTTATGCAGCGTACCTTCACGAACCAGAACGGTGGCAACCGGACCACGACCTTTATCCAGGAAGGATTCGATAACTGCGCCGCTCGCCATACCATTACGGATAGCTTTGAGTTCGAGAACTTCAGCCTGCAGCAGGATAGCGTCCAGCAGTTCATCAATACCGGTACCGGCTTTCGCAGAGACATGGACGAACTGGCTTTCACCGCCCCATGCTTCCGGCATGATGCCGTACTGAGACAGTTCCTGCTTAACGCGGTCCGGATCGGCTTCTGGCTTATCGATTTTGTTGACCGCAACAACCACCGGCACCTGCGCCGCTTTCGCGTGCTGGATTGCTTCGATAGTTTGCGGCATCACGCCATCGTCAGCTGCAACGACCAGAACAACGATATCCGTTGCCTGAGCACCACGAGCACGCATAGAGGTAAATGCGGCGTGGCCCGGGGTATCCAGGAAGGTGATCATACCGTTGTCAGTTTCAACGTGGTATGCACCGATGTGCTGAGTAATGCCGCCCGCTTCACCTGATGCCACTTTCGTGGAACGGATGTAGTCCAGCAGGGAGGTTTTACCGTGGTCAACGTGGCCCATGATGGTCACGACTGGTGCGCGAGCTTCTGCTGCTGCGCCAGTATCACGGTCACTCATTACCGCCTCTTCCAGCTCATTTTCGCGGCGCAGGGTCACTTTGTGGCCCATTTCTTCCGCAACCAGCTGAGCAGTTTCCTGATCAATAACCTGGTTGATGGTGGCCATGGCACCCAGTTTCATCATCGCTTTGATGACCTGAGAACCTTTCACCGCCATTTTGTTCGCCAGTTCGCCCACGGTGATGGTCTCGCCGATCACAACGTCGCGGTTAACGGCTTGAGCAGGTTTCTGGAAGCTCTGCTGCAGAGAAGAACCTTTACGTTTTCCGCCTTTACCACCACGAACAGCGGCACGGGCTTCTTCACGATCGGCTTTCGACTCAGCATGCTTATTGCCCTTTTTAGCAGGGCGTGCGGCTTTAGTCGTACGAGTACGTCCACGTCCGCCTTCTACTTCACGGTCGTTTTCATCTTCGGCCTGACGAGCGTGCTGAGAGGTGGTGACATGATAATCGCTCTTATCTTCTTCCACTTTCTCTTGCTCAGCCCATACACCTGCATTTTCTTCAGCCATACGGCGCGCGTCATCAGCAACGCGACGAGCGTCTTCTTCAAGCTTACGACGCGCTTCTTCTTCAGCTTTGCGTTTCAGCTCAGCAGCTTCCGCTTCACGGCGGGCTTTTTCAGCATGGGCAGTTTTGGTCATATCGTCGGTTTGTTGATTGCTCACTTTATCTTTTTCCGCAACTTCACGTTTCGCTTTCTCAGCGGATTCACGTTTCGCTTGTTCTGCGGCCTCACGTTCAGCTTTTTGTTGCGCCTCGCGTTTAGCAGCTTCTTCTGCTTCACGACGGGCCTGCTCTTCCGCTTCACGCTGTGCCTGCTCTTCCGCGGCAAGGCGTTCTGCCTCTTGCGGATCGCGTTTTACAAAGGTGCGTGTTTTGCGGACTTCGATTTGTACCGATTTACTCTTTCCACCGGTACCAGGAATATTGAGAGTACTGCGCGTTTTACGCTGCAATGTCAACTTATCCGGGGCAGAACCGTTTTCACGGTTGAGGTGCGCCAGTAAAGTCTGTTTCTCTTGCGCGGACACAGAGTCATTTGCAGACTTCGGGATACCTGCATCAGCAAATTGCTGTACCAGGCGATCCACGGAGGTCTGTATCTCTGCAGCCAGTGTTTTTACGGTTACATCTGTCATGCTGTTCCTTCCTGCTACAGTTTATTACGCTTCGTCACCGAACCAGCAAATATTACGGGCTGCCATGATCAGCTCACCGGCTTTTTCGTCGTTCAACCCTTCAATATCAGCCAGATCATCAATGCCTTGTTCGGCGAGATCTTCCAGCGTACAAACACCACGGGCAGCCAGTTTGAAGGCCATTTCACGATCCAATCCTTCCAGATTTAACAGATCGTCAGCTGGTTTGTTATCACCAAGGCTTTCTTCCTGGGCCAGTGCCAGAGTGGTCAGTGCGTTTTTAGCACGCTCGCGCAGCGCTTCAACGGTTGCTTCATCAAGACCGTCGATTTCCAACAGTTCTTTCATTGGCACATAGGCCAGTTCTTCGAGCGTTGCAAAGCCTTCTTCAACCAGTACAGTCGCGAAATCTTCATCGATATCGAGATACTTCGTAAAGGTATCAATGGCTGCGTGTGCTTCAGCCTGATGCTTAGCCTGCAGGTCATCAACGGTCATGACGTTGAGTTCCCAGCCGCTCAATTGTGACGCCAGGCGGACGTTCTGACCGTTACGTCCAATCGCCTGAGCGAGGTTACCGGCTTCAACTGCGATATCCATGGTGTGCTTGTCTTCATCTACAACGATAGATGCAACATCAGCAGGCGCCATCGCGTTGATAACGAACTGTGCCGGGTTGTCGTCCCACAGGACGATATCAATACGCTCACCGCCCAGTTCGGTTGAAACCGCCTGAACACGCGCACCGCGCATACCCACGCACGCACCGACCGGATCGATTCGCTTATCATTGGTTTTGACTGCGATTTTGGCGCGTGAACCCGGATCGCGGGCTGCGGCTTTAATCTCAATCACTTCTTCACCAATTTCCGGCACTTCAATGCGGAACAGTTCGATCAGCATCTCAGGCTTGGAGCGAGTCACGAACAGCTGTGCACCACGCGCTTCCGGGCGAACGGCATACAGAACACCACGAATACGGTCACCTGGGCGGAAGTTTTCACGCGGCAGCATATCTTCACGCAGGATGACAGCTTCAGCATTGCTGCCCAGATCCAACGTAATGTTATCGCGATTCACTTTCTTCACCACACCGGTGATGATTTCGCTTTCATGTTCACGGAACTGGTCAACAACCATTGCACGTTCAGCTTCGCGAACCTTCTGAACGATAACCTGTTTTGCCGTTTGCGTTGTGATACGGTCAAAGGTTACCGATTCAATCTGATCTTCGACATACTCGCCAACGTTAAAACTTTCGTCTTCGTAGCGGGCAGCTTCCAGGGTGATTTCTTTAGTAGGTTGGGTTACTTCTTCGACAATAACCCAACGACGGAACGTGTCGAAATCGCCGCTCTTACGGTCAATGCTGACGCGCACGTCGATTTCTTGCTCATATTTTTTCTTGGTTGCTGTAGCCAGGGCACTTTCCAGCGCTTCGAAAATCTTCTCACGCGGCAGCGCTTTTTCGTTAGAAACAGCTTCAACAACAGCCAAAATTTCTTTGTTCATCGGGGGCCTTTCACCTCAATCCAGACTGTTAAAAGTGGGGGACCAGGTTCGCTTTCTGAATGTTGCTCAATGCGAACACTTCATCTTTACCTTCGACCGTAACGGTGATCATCTCGCCATCGACACCTTTAATAATGCCCTGCCACTTACGACGGTTTTGTACCGCCATACGCAGAACCAGTGTCACTTCGTCACCTGTAAAACGCTCGTAGTGTTCCGCCGTAAATAAAGGACGCTCAAGACCTGGTGAGGACACTTCCAGGTTATAAGCTACCGTGATGGGATCTTCGACATCCATCACTGCGCTGACCTGGTGGCTAACATCAGCACAATCTTCAACAGTGATGCCATTTTCACTATCAATATAGATGCGCAGCGTAGATGTGCGACTACGCACAAATTCAATGCCAACCAGTTCATAGCCCAGTGCTTCAACCGGTGCAGTGATCATCTCTGTTAATTTTTGCTCTAATGTGGACAAGCCCACCCCCAAGACATAAAAAAAGGGCATATAGCCCAGTTATTTCGTAGTCAGATAACAAAAAACCCCGATAAATCGGGGCTTTAAATAACTGAACCCTAAAGTCGCAACTGCGACCTGGAGAACCTTCCGGGAGTATTTTTTTCAAATCCAGCGACGAAGGCATTAAGTCTTCATAGTATATTTGAAAAAGAACACTTCGGGAAAGTGGTTGCGGGGGCCGGATTTGAACCGACGACCTTCGGGTTATGAGCCCGACGAGCTACCAGGCTGCTCCACCCCGCGCCTGAAACGTGGCAAATTCTACTCGTTTAGCAGAAGATTTGCAAATAATGCTGGGATTTGGTACCGAAGACGGGACGTTAAATCGGCCTCCATTATATTGATAACCACAAGCCACTGTCAACCGCATGCGCTTTGCATTTTATGCGCCTGGCCCTATAGTTATGGGGCCAAATGTTTTTCCCACAACTCGTCGGCGCTCGCCGCCATTTTGGCAACGAAATTTACACTCTTCTCTTCCTGTCATCGCCAAAAGATGTTTAAATGAAAACTCATTTATTTTGCATAATCATTCACTAAATACTTGTTCAGTGCATGGTTAAAAATCATCATGGCGTGGCTGTTAAGTCTCTCACCATAGGTTTATTAAGCAGGGATTTATTTTATGACGACGATTCTTAAGCATCTTCCGGTAGGGCAACGTATCGGTATCGCTTTTTCCGGTGGACTGGATACCAGCGCGGCACTGTTGTGGATGCGCAAAAAAGGTGCGGTTCCTTATGCGTATACTGCGAATTTGGGTCAACCGGATGAAGACGACTATGACGTCATTCCTCGTCGTGCGAAGGAATATGGCGCGGAAAATGCCCGTCTGATTGATTGCCGTAAGCAACTGGTAGCAGAAGGTATTGCCGCTATTCAGTGTGGTGCATTCCACAATACAACCGGTGGACTGACCTACTTCAATACCACCCCTCTGGGACGTGCGGTCACCGGAACCATGCTGGTTGCCGCGATGAAAGAAGATGGCGTTAACATCTGGGGTGACGGCAGCACCTACAAAGGTAACGATATTGAGCGTTTTTATCGTTATGGCCTGCTGACCAATGCCGAGCTCAAAATCTACAAACCCTGGCTGGACACCGATTTTATCGATGAGTTGGGCGGCCGTCTGGAAATGTCCGAATTCATGATTGCGTGTGGCTTCGACTACAAAATGTCCGTCGAAAAAGCCTACTCTACCGACTCAAACATGCTGGGTGCCACGCACGAAGCAAAAGACCTCGAATTCCTCAACTCCAGCGTCAAAATCGTTAACCCGATTATGGGTGTGAAGTTCTGGGACGAAAACGTCAAAATCCAGGCTGAAGAAGTCACTGTTCGTTTTGAGCGTGGTCATCCGGTTGCGCTGAACGGTCAAACCTTCTCTGATGATGTTGAGCTGATGCTGGAAGCTAATCGTATCGGTGGTCGTCACGGTCTGGGTATGAGCGATCAGATTGAAAACCGTATCATTGAAGCGAAAAGTCGTGGCATTTATGAAGCGCCGGGGATGGCACTGCTGCATATCGCCTACGAGCGTCTGCTAACGGGTATTCACAACGAAGACACCATCGAACAATATCATTCCCATGGTCGCCAGTTGGGCAAACTGCTGTATCAAGGTCGCTGGTTTGACCCGCAGGCATTGATGTTGCGCGACGCTCTGCAGCGTTGGGTTGCAAGCGCTATTACCGGTGAAGTCACCCTTGAGCTGCGCCGCGGCAACGACTACTCGATTCTGAACACCGTGTCTGACAACCTGACCTACCAGGCAGAGCGTCTGACCATGGAGAAAGGTGATTCTGTTTTCTCACCGGACGATCGTATTGGCCAGTTGACCATGCGTAACCTGGACATCACCGATACCCGCGCGAAGCTTTTCACTTATACCGAAAACGGCCTGCTCTCTGCATCAAGCAGTAATGGTCTGCCGCAGGTTGAGAATCTGGAAAATAGCGACAAGTAATCGCGATATTGAAATGCAAAAGGCGCCTTAGAGCGCCTTTTTTATTATCTTCGCTTTCTCAATTGCACTGTACGTCCAGCAAAACCAGCAATTAACGTTGTGCCTTAAGTTCCACAGAAGCATGAAGAAAGTGCAGACGAAAAAAAAAGACGCTTTTCAGCGTCTTTCTTTCGGAATATTGGTACTGAGGATGGGACTCGAACCCACAAGCCCGTTAGGGCACTACCACCTCAAGGTAGCGTGTCTACCAATTCCACCACCTCAGCACGACAACTTCTTATTTAGGGATATCGCTGCTCGGTTGTACCGGAGCGGCTGGCTGAGTTTGCTCGGTTTTCGCCGGCGCGCTCAACGTTTCCCATTCACTTCCTTTATTGGTTTTGTTGGTATTGATGTTACCCAACACCAGGCTGATGATGAAGAACAAAGTGCCCAGGATACCTGTTGTACGGGTCATGAAGTTACCAGAACCACTTGAACCAAACAGCGTACCAGAAGCGCCTGCACCGAATGAGGCTCCCATATCAGCGCCTTTACCTTGTTGCAGCATGATCATACCAACCAGGCTAATTGCCACAATAAGGAAAATAACTAAAAGAGCTTCGTACATAATCAACCTGTTCCTTGCGGTGTTGCCGCATCTCAATGCTTCAAACCAATTAAAGCGGGGCTGTTAGCGTTTCCCACTAGAAGCGGGTGTGAATACTAACCAAAGCGAATGACCTTCGCAAGGGCAATTTAATCGCATTGTATCAAGTGAGGAAAAAAACAGCAAAAACACGAACACTGTGCACAGATAAGGCGGCAAATGCCGCCTTTTTAAACACTTATCAGTCGTTATACAGCTTTCACTGCATTGGCAATTCGATTAGCAAAATCTACAACCTGCGCTTCTTCTTCGCCTTCAACCATTACGCGAATAAGCGGTTCGGTTCCCGATTTACGCAGAAGTACACGGCCACGATTGCCCAACGCCGCTTCGACTTCGGCAGTAACCGCTTTAACGGACGCCTCTTCAAGTGGATCATTACTGCCTGCGGTGTAACGGACATTCACCAGCACCTGCGGGAACATCTTCATTCCGCTACACAGATCATGAAGAGTCATATGGTTACGGACCATTGCTGCAACGACCTGCAAGCCTGCGACGATCCCATCACCAGTGGTAGTTTTATCCAGCAGAATGACATGACCGGAGTTTTCAGCCCCGATGCGCCAGCCTTTCTCCTGCATTTTCTCCATGACGTATCGGTCACCCACTTTCGCGCGAGTAAAGGGTATACCCAACTGTTTCAATGCCAGTTCAAGCCCCATGTTGCTCATCAGCGTGCCAACAGCACCGCCGCGCAATTGCCCTTGACGTAGCCCTTCGCGCGCAATGATATAAAGAATCTGATCGCCGTCTACCTTATTACCTTCATGATCAACCATGATCACGCGGTCACCGTCACCATCGAAGGCAATACCCAGGTCAGCTTTTTCAGCAACCACGCGCGCCTGCAGCGCACGAACATCGGTCGCCCCAACCTCTTCATTGATATTAACGCCATCCGGCTCGCATCCCATGGCAATCACCTTCGCGCCAAGCTCACGGAACACGCTAGGGGCAATGTGATAGGTCGCGCCATTGGCACAATCGACCACGATTTTCAGGGCGTTGAGATTCAGCTCATTTGGGAAGGTCGCTTTACAGAATTCGATGTAACGACCAGCGGCATCCACAATTCGGCTGGCTTTACCCAGTTCAGCAGAATCCACGCAGGTAAGCTCTTTTTCCATTTCGGCTTCAATGGCTTCTTCAACGGCATCTGGCAATTTAGTGCCATCAATGGAGAAGAATTTAATGCCATTGTCATAGAACGGGTTATGCGAGGCAGAAATAACGATGCCAGCTTCTGCACGGAACGTGCGTGTCAGGTACGCCACGGCAGGCGTGGGCATTGGACCGGTAAAGGATGCAGAAAGCCCGGCAGCGGCGAGCCCTGCTTCCAGTGCAGACTCAAGCATATAACCTGAAATACGCGTGTCCTTACCAATAATAATTTTTCGTGAACCATGGCGAGCCAATACTTTGCCTGCCGCCCAACCCAGTTTTAAAACAAAATCCGGAGTGATAGGCGCGTCACCCACACGACCGCGAATGCCATCGGTACCAAAATATTTGCGATTACTCATAGCGTTTCTTTTCCTTCGCTGACAATGTGGCTTCCACCACCCGCATGGCTTCTACCGTCTCTTTCACATCATGAACCCGAATAATATGCGCCCCCTGCATCGCTGCAATCACTGCACACGCCAGGCTGCCGTTCAATCGATCGTTCGGACCGAGGTTGAGTAACTGGCCAACCATAGTTTTACGTGACATTCCCACAAGTAGCGGTAGGCCAAAGTGATGAAATTCCGCCAGGCGGGCGAGGAGCGCATAGTTGTGAGAGAGATTCTTACCGAAACCAAATCCCGGGTCGAGTAACAATTTCTCTTTTGAGATACCTGCCCGCTCACATCGTGCAATCTGGTCAATAAAGTAGCGGTTTACGTCAGCAAACACATCCTCATAGCGGGGGGCTTCCTGCATGGTTTTGGGCTGCCCTTGCATATGCATCAGGCAGACAGGCAGTCCCGTTTCCGCTGCCGCCTCCAGTGCACCAGGCTCACTCAGAGAGCGGATATCGTTGATGATGTGAGCCCCGACCCTTGCCGACTCTTTAATTACCTCAGGCTTAGAGGTATCTACCGAAATCCACACTTCAAAACGTTGGGCAATAGCTTCAACGACGGGAATGACACGCGCGAGCTCCTCTTCAACACTCACATCAACCGCTCCTGGTCGGGTGGACTCCCCGCCAATATCCACGATCGTTGCCCCTGCATTGATCATGAGGTTGGCATGTTTCACCGCCTCAATGAGCGTGTTGTGCGTTCCACCATCAGAAAAGGAATCTGGCGTAACGTTCAGGATCCCCATCACATGCGGATGGGAAAGATCGAGGGTGCTGCCCTGTGCATGAAGTTTCATGGTTAAACCTGGGTTTTATAGAGAGTCAAAAAGAAAAACCCCGGAGCATACGCCCCGGGGTTTCATCAGCAGAACCGATCATCAACAGCGGGTAACTTATTTATCACCCAGCTGTTCTGACATGGTGTTACCTGGATTCGGCGTACGTGGTTCATCAACCGGACGTGGCGCACGAGGGGTACCATTACTGTCAGAATTGCTTGTGCCTGGATCTTCCCAGCCAGCTGGCGGACGTACATCACGGCGCGCCATCAGATCGTCAATTTGCGGAGCATCAATGGTTTCATACTTCATCAGCGCGTCTTTCATCGCATGAAGAATGTCCATATTTTCGCCCAGAATAGTGCGAGCACGCTCGTAATTGCGCTCGATTAACGCTTTCACTTCCTGGTCAATGATGCGAGCAGTTTCATCTGACATGTGCTTCGCTTTCGCGACGCTACGGCCCAGGAAGACTTCGCCTTCTTCTTCCGCATACAACAACGGACCGAGTTTGTCAGAGTAGCCCCACTGGGTCACCATGTTGCGTGCCAGATTTGTGGCCACTTTGATGTCGTTAGACGCACCGGTCGAGACCTGGTCAACGCCGTAAATGATCTCTTCTGCAAGGCGACCGCCGTACAGGGTGGAGATCTGGCTTTCCAGTTTCTGACGGCTTGCGCTGATCGCATCCCCTTCCGGCAGGAAGAAGGTCACGCCCAGCGCACGACCGCGCGGGATAATCGTGACTTTATGAACCGGATCATGAGACGGAACAAGACGACCGATAATCGCATGGCCTGCTTCATGATAAGCAGTAGATTCTTTCTGCGCTTCCGTCATCACCATGGAGCGACGTTCCGCACCCATCATGATTTTATCTTTCGCTTTCTCGAATTCAACCATCGAAACAACGCGTTTGTTACCACGGGCAGCAAACAGTGCAGCTTCGTTGACCAGGTTTGCCAGGTCAGCACCGGAGAAGCCCGGCGTACCGCGCGCAATGATCGCCGCATCGATGTCCGGAGACAGGGGAACACGGCGCATATGCACTTTCAGGATTTGCTCACGACCGCGCACATCCGGCAGCCCAACAACAACCTGACGGTCGAAACGACCAGGACGCAGCAACGCAGGGTCAAGAACATCCGGGCGGTTAGTTGCCGCGATAACGATAATGCCTTCATTACCTTCGAAGCCATCCATCTCAACCAGCATCTGGTTCAGCGTCTGCTCACGCTCATCGTGACCACCGCCCAGGCCTGCGCCACGCTGGCGGCCTACGGCATCGATTTCATCGATAAAGATGATGCAGGGTGCTGCTTTCTTCGCTTGTTCGAACATGTCGCGCACACGGGAGGCGCCGACACCAACGAACATTTCAACGAAGTCTGAACCGGAAATGGTGAAGAACGGTACTTTTGCTTCACCAGCAATTGCTTTTGCCAGCAGCGTTTTACCGGTACCTGGAGGGCCGACCATCAGAACGCCTTTCGGGATTTTACCCCCGAGTTTCTGGAAGCGGCTTGGCTCACGCAGGTATTCAACCAGTTCACCCACCTCTTCTTTCGCTTCGTCACAACCCGCAACGTCAGCAAAAGTGGTTTTGATCTGATCTTCAGTGAGCATACGCGCCTTGCTCTTACCGAACGACATGGCACCTTTGCCACCACCGCCCTGCATTTGGCGCATGAAGAATATCCAGACCCCAATCAGCAACAGCATCGGGAACCAGGAAATGAAGATGGAAGCCAGCAGGCTAGGTTCTTCCGGCGGCTCGCCAACCACTTTGACGTTTTTGGTCAACAGGTTATCGAGCAGTTTCGGATCGTTCACCGGGATGTAAGTCGTGTAACGGTTACTATCTTTCTTGGTAACGTTGATCTCACGTCCGTTGATACGCGCTTCGCGAACCTGATCCTGATTGACCTCTTGCAGGAAGGTAGAGTAATCCACCTTACGGCCATTAGACTCGCTGGGCCCAAAGCTCTGGAATACTGACATCAGCACGACGGCAATGACCAGCCAGAGTATTAGGTTTTTCGCCATGTCACTCAAGGGATTAACCTCATATTACAACTGTGTTAAAAACAGCGTCAGGTTACTATAGTTTTCGCCCGGTCGCTACAATGTACACTTCGCGTGAACGGGCACGAGAAGAGTCCGGTTTACGAACTTTCACCTTCGTAAACAGAGAGCGAATTTCTCTTAGGTACTCATCAAAACCTTCGCCCTGAAACACTTTCACTAAAAAACTACCGCCTGGTGCCAGCACATCCCTACACATTCCCAGTGCCAGTTCAACCAGGTACATCGACCGGGGAATATCAACTGCCGGGGTACCACTCATATTGGGTGCCATATCAGACATGACAACTTGCACTTTGCTGTCACCGACACGATCCAGTAACGCTTTCAGGACTAATTCATCACGAAAATCGCCCTGGAGGAAGTCCACACCAACAATTGGATCCATAGGTAAAAGATCGCAAGCGATGATACGGCCGCTCCCACCAATTTGCGTCACGGCATATTGAGACCAACCGCCGGGCGCAGCACCGAGATCGACAACGGTCATTCCCGGCTTAAAGAGTTTGTCACTTTGCTGTATTTCATCAAGTTTAAACCAGGCACGGGAACGTAACCCCTTTTTCTGTGCCTCTTGAACATATTTATCGCTAAAGTGTTCCTGAAGCCAGCGACTCGAGCTGGCAGAACGCTTTTTACCTGTCATTTAACATTCCGTCCGGGTTCATCATATACAGCAACGTAAAATTCCACGCAGCGATTTGGTGATATAAGGGAGATGGCGGTAGAATGACCCGTTTTCAATCCCAACGTAAGCAAAATATACGATGAATCTTAGTACTAAACAAAAACAGCACCTGAAAGGTCTGGCACATCCGCTCAAGCCGGTCGTTATGCTTGGCAACAATGGTTTGACCGAAGGGGTGCTGGCCGAGATCGAACAAGCGTTAGAGCACCATGAACTTATCAAGGTCAAAATCGCTACCGAAGACCGCGAGAATAAAACCTTGATCGTGGAAGCCATCGTGCGCGAAACCGGCGCCTGTAATGTACAGGTCATCGGTAAAACGCTGGTGCTTTATCGTCCGTCTAAAGAGCGCAAAATCTCGCTACCGCGCTAAGGATATCCTTAATTGAACACAAAATCTGTGTAAAACGAGGGGTTTTCGCTAGTAGACGAGCAAAATGCCATGCTCAAGGAGTTGTTAAAAGGCCGCAGTGCGGCCTTTTTCTTTTCTTTACAATACGTCAACAATCGTGTTTTGCGAAGAAATTACACGTATTCCACTTTGATAATTTCAAATTCGACATCACCGCCAGGGGTGCGAATGTTGACCACATCATCCTGTTCTTTGCCGACCAGGCCACGCGCGATCGGTGAATTTACCGAGATCAGATTCTGCTTAAAATCAGCCTCATCGTCACCCACAATACGGTAGGTTTGCTCTTCATCATTGTCGAGATTGAGCACGGTGACGGTAGAACCAAAAATAACGCGGCCATTGTTCGGGATTTTCGAAATATCAATGACCTGTGCGTTTGACAGCTTGGCTTCGATGTCTTTGATACGCCCTTCGCAAAAACCCTGCTGCTCACGCGCCGCGTGATATTCAGCATTTTCTTTCAAATCGCCGTGTTCGCGCGCTTCCGCAATGGCGGCAATGATTACAGGGCGACGCACGGACTTCAGATGGTCCAGCTCTTCACGAAGTTTTTCGGCACCGCGTAAAGTCATCGGAATAGCTTGCATTTATATACCTCTTAAACATTCCTGTAGGGAGCAGTTCTTCCGCCCCGGTTGCTATGTCTGACCAAAAAAGGACGCTGCCCCGGGTCAGAAGCAATAGAAAACTGACCCGGAGACAAAGCTCCAGGTCAGCGGCAATTTTTCAATTTGATACGCATTTTAACCGGAAGTTCACTATGGGTCATCGTTTACTTTCCGGGTCGATGCACCGTAGTATGACGGCTTGTTTCCAGGTTGTTAGCGCGAGATTATGCGATTTTCCAGATTTATCATCGGATTGACCACGAGTATAGCCCTGAATGTTCAGGCCGCGAATGTCGACGAATACATTAACCAGTTGCCTGACGGTGCAAATCTTGCGTTGATGGTACAGAAAGTGGGTGCTCAGGGGCCGGAGATTGATTATCACGCCAATCAAATGGCGCTGCCGGCCAGTACGCAAAAGGTGATCACGGCGTTGGCCGCGCTCTTGCAACTGGGTCCCGATTTTCGTTTTACCACCACCCTGGAAACCAAAGGCACGGTAAATAGCGGCGTGCTCAAAGGCGATCTTATCGCACGATTTGGCGGCGATCCAACGTTAAAACGCCAGAATATCCGCAATATGGTGGCGACATTAAAAAAATCCGGGATAGAGAAAATCGATGGCAATGTGCTTATCGACACCTCTGTCTTTGCCAGCCATGATAAGGCACCCGGCTGGCCCTGGAATGACATGACGCAATGTTTCAGTGCCCCACCAGCCGCTGCCATCATCGATCGTAACTGTTTTTCCATTTCGTTATACAGCGCACAAAAAGCGGGAGACCTGGCGTATATCCGCGTCGCTTCCTACTATCCGGTCAATATGTTCAGCCAGGTGCGGACCCTCGCGCGCGGCTCTTCAGAAGCTCAGTATTGTGAGCTGGACGTGGTGCCTGGCGACTTAAATCGCTTCACGTTAACAGGGTGCCTGCCGCAACGCGCTGAGCCGCTGCCTTTGGCGTTCGCCATTCAGGACGGTGCCAGCTATGCGGGCGCAATTCTTAAGGCTGAGCTCGCAGACGCCGGCATCAGCTATTCCGGCACACTGTTACGCCAGACGTTAGTCAATGAGCCGGGAACCGTGATTGCAACAACGCAATCAGCGCCACTGCATGATTTACTCAAAACGATGTTGAAAAAATCGGACAACATGATTGCCGATACGGTTTTCCGAATGATTGGTCACGCCCGTTTTGGCGTTCCCGGTACCTGGCGAGCCGGTTCTGATGCGGTCAGACAGATTTTGCGTCAGCAGGCCGGTGTGGATATTGGCAATACCATTATTGCTGATGGCTCCGGGTTATCTCGTCATAACCTGATTGCCCCTTCCACAATGATGCAAGTGTTGCAATACATCGCGCAACACGACAGTGAACTCAACTACATATCTATGCTGCCGCTGGCGGGTCATGATGGCTCGCTGCAATACCGTGCCGGGCTGCATGAAGCAGGTGTAGACGGTAAGGTTTCAGCGAAGACGGGCTCGTTACAGGGGGTCTATAACCTGGCGGGTTTCATTACGACATCAAGCGGGCAGAGGATGGCCTTCGTGCAGTACCTCTCAGGCTATGCCGTTGAGCCTGCAGACCAGCGTAATCGTCGCATTCCTTTGGTACGTTTCGAAAGCCGTTTATATAAAGACATCTACCAGAACAACTAATAAAAAAGCCGGATAGCAGTCAAACTGTTACCCGGCTCTCAATCTGACACCCTGCATATTCAATGCAGGGTGATGATTAACTTAACGTTTGTAGATGAATTCGACGCCTTCTTCATCATCTTCGTCCCAATCGTCGTCATCGAGATCGTCTTCTTCAACCTCAACCTCTTCGAGCTGCTGACGATGGTAATCGTCCCACATGAACTCGACTTTCTCAGGCTGCTTCGCTTCCTGCGCTTTCTCGACCGGATTCTCAATGATGAAGGTCATCACATCCCAGCAAAGATCTTTCACACCCTGGTGGCTGGCTGCAGAGATCAAATAGAACTCCCCTTCCCAACCCAGAGCGTCAGCAATTTCTTTCGCTTTGGTCTGTGCCGTTTCTTTATCCATCAGGTCGATTTTATTGAAAACCAACCAGCGAGGTTTGGCCGCCAGCTGCTCGCTGTATTTTTCCAGCTCACCGATGATGATGCGCGCGTTTTCAACCGGATCTGAACCATCAATCGGATCAATGTCGATCAGGTGCAGCAGAACACGACAACGCTCAAGGTGTTTCAGGAAGCGAATACCCAGCCCGGCACCTTCTGCAGCACCTTCAATCAAGCCTGGAATATCGGCAACCACGAAGCTCTTTTCGTTGTCCATACGAACAACACCTAAGCTCGGCACCAGGGTAGTAAACGGATAATCCGCCACTTTCGGTTTTGCCGCCGAGACAGCACGGATGAAGGTCGATTTACCGGCATTCGGCATACCGAGCATACCCACGTCAGCCAGCAGCATCAGCTCCAACGCCAGCTCGCGTTTATCACCGGGTGTACCCATCGTTTTTTGGCGCGGGGTACGGTTGACAGAGGATTTAAAGCGCGTGTTGCCCAGCCCATGCCAGCCACCTTTGGCTACCATCAGACGTTGACCATGATTGGTCATGTCGCCCATGGTCTCACCGGTGCCCTGATCGATGACGCGTGTTCCCATAGGGACTTTAACGGTCACGTCTTTTCCGCGCTTACCGGTACAGTCACGACCCTGGCCATTCTGGCCACGCTCTGCACGGAAGGATTTTTCAAAACGGTAGTCGATCAGGGTGTTCAGGTTTTCGTCAGCTTCCAGCCACACGTCACCGCCATCACCACCGTCGCCGCCATCAGGGCCGCCATGCGGAATATATTTTTCGCGACGGAAGCTAACGCAACCATTGCCACCATCACCTGCCACGACCAGGATTGTCGCTTCATCAACAAACTTCATTTTACTCTCCGTTACTCATTCGCCTGAGCGGGGCATAGTGACGATCACTTCACGCTTACGCCATCGTCCCCAGAGACGATGGCCAATGGCGGAATACATCGCTCCCGCAACCACGACAAACGCACCGAGATAACCGATAAGGTTTAACATCGGTCTGGCGAAAAAATCGGGCCAGGCCATTGATAATAAATCTGAAAATAGCAGTGTAAACAGAGGAGTCAGCGTAATTAACGCACTCACCTGCGCTGCCTGCCAGCGCGCCATGGCTTCCGCCAGCGCGCCGTAACCTACCAGCGTGTTCAAACCACAAAAAACCAGGCATGCCATCTGCCAACTGCTCAGTTGGAAGACAACGTCCGGTTTTGCCAGCGGCAACAACGCTATCGTACATAAAGTGTACAGCAAAAAAAGGATCTGCTGTGAGGCCAGACGACGCAACAAAACTTTCTGCGCAACGCCATAGCTGACCCAAACCGTTGCGGCGCCCACGCCAAAGATGACGCCCCATGTGTAATCGGTCAGTCGGGTAAAAATTTCGATCAGGCTGGTATTAAAAAACAGCAACAGCCCACAAAGCAGCATTGTCGCACCCACTATCTGTGTTCCGCGCATTTTCTCTTTCAGGATAACGACGCTGGCTACCATCATCCCGACCGGAGAAAGCTGCCCAATGACCTGCGATGCAGTTGGGCTCAGATATTGCAGGGAGGAACTAAAAAGGATGAAGTTCCCAAACAAACCGCCGGTTGCGATTGCCAATAAAAGCAACCATTTGGGCTTACGGAAAATACGCAATGGGGGAAGCTTACGCTTACAGGCTAAAATAGTGCCAAGACCTATACCCGCCATTAAGAAGCGATAAAACACCACCGTAGGAGGTTCCATCACTTCCAGCACCTGCTTCATCGCAATGGGCAATGCACCCCAGCACATCGCTGTTGTCAGTGCCAGGAGAATACCCATGCCTGCCTGCTGTTTCATGCCCGTATTCCCTGTCAGAATTTCACCGGACTCTTAATGTAAAAAGCCCCGCAACACGTTGCGGGGCTTTAATCCGTTACCGGACCACGAAAAACTTACTCAGCAACAATGCTGATGTATTTACGGTTGTTCGGGCCTTTAACTTCGAATTTCACTTTACCGTCTGCTTTAGCAAACAGAGTGTGGTCCTTGCCGCAACCCACGTTAGAACCAGCGTGGAATTTAGTACCACGTTGACGAACGATGATGCTACCAGCCAGAACTGTTTCGCCGCCAAAGCGTTTTACGCCCAGACGTTTAGCTTCTGAATCGCGACCGTTACGAGTCGAGCCGCCAGCCTTTTTATGTGCCATTTAATCTGCTCCCCTGTCTTAAGCGCTGATGCCAGTGATTTTCACATCAGTGAACCACTGACGATGGCCCTGCTGCTTACGATAGTGTTTACGACGACGAAACTTAACAATTTTAACTTTCTCGCCACGACCGTGAGCAACGATTTCAGCTTTGATTACGCCGCCATCAACGAAAGGAACGCCGATTTTGACTTCTTCACCGTTTGCGATCATCAGAACTTCAGCGAACTCGATAGTTTCGCCAGTTGCGATGTCCAGCTTTTCCAGGCGAACGGTCTGACCTTCGCTTACTCGGTGTTGTTTACCACCACTTTGGAAAACCGCGTACATAAAAAACTCCGCTTCTGCGCACACCTTATGAATGATTAAGAGCGCGCTATAAATATTCACAATAGGGCGCGAATATTACGCAAAACGCGAGGCTTTGACAAGTGCTAGCATCACTCCATGAAGAAAAAAAACACAACGTGTACGGCGACGTTTATCTGGCGCGTTTTTTCAGTACAATCAGCAATACTATTCTAACCCGTAACCCTTCGTTATCCCATTTTGATATGTGGTAAACAGGACTGAAAGCCCGGCTTTTGCGATGAATTTAGAAAAAATCAATGAGTTAACCGCGCAAGATATGGCGGGTGTTAATGCGACAATCCTGCAGCAGCTCAACTCGGATGTTCAGCTAATCAACCAGTTGGGTTATTACATCGTCAGCGGAGGCGGTAAACGTATCCGTCCGATGATCGCCGTCCTTGCCGCGCGAGCAGTGGGCTATGAAGGTAATGCACATGTCACTATTGCCGCCTTAATCGAATTTATCCACACCGCCACGCTGCTGCATGACGATGTTGTGGATGAGTCTGATATGCGTCGTGGCAAAGCAACGGCCAACGCGGCCTTTGGCAATGCAGCCAGCGTTTTGGTGGGTGACTTTATCTACACCCGTGCGTTTCAAATGATGACCAGCCTGGGTTCATTACGCGTGCTGGAAGTGATGTCAGAGGCGGTCAACGTTATTGCAGAAGGTGAAGTGCTGCAGTTGATGAACGTCAACGATCCGAACATCACCGAAGAAAACTACATGCGCGTGATTTACAGCAAAACAGCGCGTTTGTTTGAAGCAGCAGCGCAGTGTTCAGGCATGCTCGCAGAGTGTAGTCCTGCACAAGAAAAAGCCTTACAGGATTATGGTCGCTATCTGGGTACGGCGTTCCAGTTGATTGATGATCTACTGGATTACAGCGCTGATGGCGAAACACTCGGTAAAAATACGGGTGATGACCTCAACGAAGGTAAACCTACCCTCCCGCTTCTTCATGCCATGCATCATGGCAATGCAGAACAGGCGAGTATGATTCGCGAAGCCATTGAGAACGGAAACGGGCGTCACCTGCTTGAACCGGTTCTGGAAGCTATGGCCGAATGCGGTTCGCTTGAGTGGACGCGCCAGCGTGCAGAGGAAGAGGCTGACAAGGCGATTAGCGCGTTGCAAATCCTCCCTGACTCCCCATGGCGTGAAGCGCTTATCGGACTGGCCCACATCGCCGTTCAGCGCGATCACTAATCTCTCCCCCTGACTTTCCCGCTGCTGGCGGGAAAGTTTCAATAAGTTCCAAAAAATACTCTACTGGTTTATAAAACCCCTAAACACCGCCCTGGCAGAATCCTAAAGTTAAAAAACCTTACATGAACTTTTTAGAGCTTTCGTTCTTATATGCGTATATTAAGCGTGCTTATTTACTGTCATGTATGAACAGGTTTTGTTACCAGGGAGGAGTAATGGAAGGTAAATTTATCGACTGGCACACCGCAGATATCATTGCAGGTCTGCACAAAAAAGGAACATCACTCGCGGCTGAATCACGCAAAAATGGGCTGTCGTCTTCGACGCTGGCAAATGCGTTAAGTCGTTCCTGGCCCAAAGGTGAGCTTATTATTGCCCGTGCGCTGGATACCGATCCTTGGGTTATCTGGCCTTCACGCTATCACGATCCGGTGACACATGAATTTATTGACCGGACCAGCATGATGCGGCAAAAAAGAGTGAAATAAGAAATAAAAAAGCCCCTGACCAGACCTGGCAGGGGCTTTTGCAAACGGAAAAAGTTATTCGCCTTTTACGCGTTCGATATTTGCGCCAAGCGCACGCAATTTATCTTCGATACGTTCATAGCCGCGGTCGATGTGATAGATACGGTCAACAATCGTGGTCCCTTCCGCAATACAACCCGCCAGCACCAGGCTCGCAGAGGCACGCAGATCCGTTGCCATAACTTGCGCACCGGAGAGTTTTTCCACGCCGTAGCAAATGGCCGTATTGCTCTCGATTTCCGCATGCGCGCCCATACGGATCAGTTCAGGAATGTGCATGAAACGGTTTTCGAAAATCGTTTCAGTGATCACACCCGTTCCTTCAGCGACCAGGTTAAGCAGCGTGAACTGGGCCTGCATGTCGGTCGGGAATGCCGGATGTGGCGCGGTACGTACGGTCACAGCCTTTGGACGTTTGCCATGCATGTCCAGGCTGACCCAGTCTTCGCCGACTTCGATATCCGCACCCGCTTCACGCAGTTTAGCCAGGACGGCATCAAGCGTATCAGGCTGAGCATTACGGCATACAATCTTGCCGCCAGAGATCGCCGCAGCCACCAGGAAAGTACCGGTTTCGATACGATCCGGCAGTACGCTGTAAGTGCCACCACCAATACGCTCAACGCCCTGGATGGTGATACGGTCGGTACCCTGACCGCTGATTTTTGCTCCTAACGCATTCAGGAAGTTGGCGGTATCAACAATTTCCGGTTCACGCGCAGCGTTTTCAATGACGGTCGTTCCCTCTGCAAGGGTAGCCGCAGACAGAATAGTCACCGTCGCACCGACGCTGACTTTATCCATCACGATATGCGCGCCTTTCAGACGTCCGGCAACGCTCGCTTTAACGTAACCTTCTTCCAGTTTGATCTCAGCACCGAGCTGCTCCAGACCGGAGATATGCAAATCAACCGGACGTGCGCCGATAGCACAACCGCCAGGCAGAGAAACCTGACCCTGACCAAAACGCGCCACCAGTGGACCCAGCGCCCAGATAGAGGCACGCATAGTTTTCACCAGGTCATAGGGAGCACAGAAAACGTCAACCTTGCTCGCATCGATCCAGACGGATCCATTACGCTCCACTTTGGTACCCAGCTGGCTGAGTAACTTCATGGTAGTGTCGATGTCTTTCAGTTTCGGAACGTTGCGGATTTCTACCGGTTCTTCAGCCAGCAAAGCGGCAAAGAGGATAGGCAGCGCGGCGTTTTTTGCGCCTGAAATTGTGACTTCGCCCTGGAGCCGGGTCGGCCCCTGTACACGAAACTTATCCATTCATCTGTTCTCTGTTAAGAATTCACACGCGCTGCGGGCCTGGGCCCGTAGCTCAAAAACCGTTTAGCTTGCGATCGCGCGCCCATTCCTGCGGCGTAAATGCTTTGATCGACAGAGCGTGGATGCGGTTATCCGCAATGTATTCCGATAAAGGGCCATAAACCGCCTGCTGTTTCTTGACGCGGCTCATCCCGTCGAATACCTCACCCACAGCAATAACCTGAAAGTGACTGCCATCGCCAGAGACGTGGGCTTCCTGGAGAGAGAGTGCATTCATCAGCACTGTCTGAATTTCATGATTTTCCATGGGCGTTAATTTCATCTAATAGTGAAAACAGCCACACATCTTAGAGGAAAGTGCGGCGGTCTTAAATAAGCAAAAAGCCTCGCTGATAAATCAAACGAGGCTTTTAAGAGTAACGTACTGAAAAAATTAGCGAGGCAATACTTCAACCGGCAAATTATAGAGCTCAGCAAGCGTTCGTAAATTTTCGCTGATACCTTCAAGCGAAACCTTATGCCCTTGCTTTTTCCCCAAATCAACAAGGTGGATCAGCAACGCAACGCCAGCCGTATCAATGCGGGTAATCCCCTGAAGGTCGATGCAGTGCACGCCCTTCATCGCCTCAACGCGCGTGTCCCATAATGGATTTAGCACGTCCTGATCGAGTTCACCCTGTAGTGCCAGTCGATCGCCTTCGCGCGTCCAGCTAAGCTGAACAGCCATTATTTTTTCTCATCCAGCGTAATTTTCTGGCGGGAAATAGACTGCAGCTGAGCTGTCAGGCCATCAATGCCTTTTGTGCGCAGCAGGTCGCTCCACTCATTCTGCTTGGTGGTGATCATACTGACGCCTTCGGCGATCATATCGTAGGCCTGCCAATTGCCAGACTGACTATTTTTACGCCACTGGAAATCAAGACGGACAGGCGGGCGGCCATTCGGGTCGGTAATGGTGACACGAATCGGGACAATCGTCGCATCGCCCAGCGGCTTTTCAGGGGCAATCTGGTAGCCCTGACCGTGATACAGAGCCAGCGCCTGGCCATAAGCCTGCTTCAGGTATTCACGGAAGGCAGCGAAATAAGCTTCACGCTGCGCCGGCGTGGCGTCTTTATAGTAACGCCCCAGCACCAAAGCACCGGCATACTTCACCTGCACGTAAGGCAGCAATTCCTGATCGACGATCTCACGCAGATAATCGGGGTTGGAACGAATTTTAGGCTGCTCATTTTTAAGACGATCGAAAGTCTTTTGCGCCGCTTCCTGCATCGCTTTATAGGGATTGCTCTGCTCTACTGCGTTGGCAAGGCCCAGGGGGGCGATAACCAGCATGGCCACCATTAATAGACGTTTAAACATGCGTCAATTCTCCTCGTTAATTCGTCGAACCAGCTGACGGTGCGCTGGAAGTATCATCCTGCTGCTGCGGCTGCGCATCGCCGGAATTCTTATTGTCGCTTCCCTTACTGCTGTAAAGGAATTGTCCGATAAGATCCTCAAGAACCATAGCGGACTTGGTATCCTGGATAGTGCTGCCTTCTTTAAGCATAGAAGTTCCCAGCTCAGGATCCTCAAAACCAACATTCAGTGCGAGATATTGCTCACCCAGCAGTCCAGAGGTGCGAATAGCTAATGAACTGGTATCCGGGATCTGGTTGTAACGCTCTTCAATGTCCAGCGCAACGCGCGGCAGATAGGTCTTTGCATCAAGCTCAATGTCGGCGACACGGCCCACCACGACCCCACCAATACGGACCGGTGAGCGTGCTTTAAGACCACCGATATTATCGAAGGTAGCGTAAATACGGTAAGTTGGCTCTGTACGCATCGAAGCCACATCCGCCGCTTTCAGACAAATGAAGAGCGCGGCAAGCAGTGCCACCAGAACAAAAATGCCAACCCAAATTTCACTTTTTTTCGTTTGCATGAACTCAATTCCCAAACATCAATGCGGTGAGCACAAAATCAAGGCCGAGTACGGCCAATGAAGCGTGCACAACGGTACGTGTTGTCGCCCGGCTAATCCCGGCAGAAGTCGGAATCGCATCGTAACCGTTAAATAAGGCAATCCAGGTCACGGTGATAGCGAACACCACACTTTTAATCAGACAGTTAATCAGATCCAGACGCAAGTCGACAGCATCCTGCATGGCCGACCAGAAGAATCCCGAATCGATTCCTTTCCAGTTCACACCCACCAGTGAGCCGCCCCAAATGCCTACGGCAACAAAAATGATTGTTAGCAGCGGAAGCGAGATGACGCCGGCCCAAAAACGTGGCGCGATGACGCGACGTAAGGGATCAACCGCCATCATCTCGAGGCTGGAAAGCTGCTCCGTGGCCCGCATCAGTCCGATTTCCGCCGTCAGCGCCGAACCTGCACGGCCGGCATAGAGTAACGCCGCGACAACCGGCCCAAGCTCACGCAACAGGGATAGCGCAACCAGCATGCCAAGGCTGGTTTCAGCGCTGTAGGTCGTAAGCACCAGATAGCCTTGAAGTCCAAGCACCATACCAATGAACACCCCAGAAACCAGGATGATGAGCATCGACAAGACGCCCACATGGTAGAGCTGACGCATCAGAAGAGGCGCATGCTTACGGAATTCAGGCTTACCGACGATCGCGTTAAATAGCATTAAACCGGCGCGGCCAAACGTCGCGATCGTTTTGATCCCGCGGTGCCCGAGCGACGCCAGTGCTTGTAGCAGCATGAGTGGCTTAACTCCCTGTCTCTAATAAATCGAATTGATACTCACCGGCAGGATAGCGGAAAGGAACCGGGCCATCGGCAATACCGTCAAGAAACTGGCGAACGCGAGGATCGCCGTTCTCTTGCAGCCCCTGTGCGCTGCCATGGGCAACAATTTTTTTATCCGCCACGATATACGCATAATCAGCAATACTCAGGACTTCAGGCACATCATGCGAGACCACAATGCAGGTCACGCCCAACACACTGTTCAGCTCGGAAATCAGTTTGACCAACACGCCCATCGTGATCGGATCCTGGCCGACGAAGGGTTCGTCGAACATGATCAAATCCGGCTCCAGCGCGATAGCACGAGCCAGCGCAGCACGACGCGCCATCCCCCCCGAAAGTTCAGAAGGCATGAGTTTGGCTGCGCCACGCAAGCCAACGGCTTCCAGCTTCATCATCACCGTACTTTTCAGCAGCGGCTCAGGTAAATTCGTATGTTCACGCAACGGGTAAGCCACGTTTTCAAATACCGTGAGATCGGTAAAGAGCGCACCGGATTGAAACAACATACTCATTCTTTTACGGACGGTGAACAGTCGGGATCGACTCATCTCGGGTATGTTTTCACCGTCGAAGAGGATCTCACCTTTATCTGGAGGAATCTGACCACCGATAAGGCGTAATAGCGTTGTTTTGCCGATCCCTGACGGCCCCATGATCGCAGTGATCTTTCCGCGTGGCACCGTCAGAGAAATATTGTCAAAAATCAGACGGTTACTCCGTGAAAAACTCACGCCATGGATATCAACGAGATTCGCCACTGTCTGGCTCATTCTTTCATCCTTATAAGCCCTGTCGGGTTGTGCATCATGGTCGATAACATCAAGAACCCAACATTTTTACAGAATATTACCTGCTTGAGTTAGCGAAAGCTGGCATTTGTTTTACTTTTGAGCCGCATAAAGTCAAAATTAAGACTTGTTTACGCCGCTCGAAACTCCCGGTATTTCCCGGCGATCGCAGCCTGCGGACCGGCAGATTATACCTCAAGAAAGGACGTTAGATGCTTTTAGCGACGGCGCTATTAATAATTGGTTTACTTTTGGTGGTCTACAGCGCCGATCGCCTTGTGTACGCAGCCTCGATCTTGTGCCGGAATTTGGGTATTCCCCCTCTGCTGATTGGCATGACGGTAGTGAGTATTGGCACCTCATTGCCGGAGATCATCGTTTCTGTCGCCGCCTCCATGCACGGTCAGCTTGATCTGGCCATCGGAACGGCGATCGGTTCCAATATCACCAACATTCTTTTAATTCTCGGTCTCGCCGCCTTCTTGCAACCCTTTACCGTGCATTCCGATATCTTACGTCGCGAGTTGCCGCTAATGTTGTTAACCAGTGTACTGGCAGGTCTGGTGCTTTACGACGGGCAACTGAGCTGGATTGACGGCATCTTTTTACTGCTTCTCGCCGTGCTGTGGCTGGTGTTCATTGTTAAAATCGCCCGCCTTGCTGAGCGTCAGGGCAATGATAGCCTGACGCGCGAGCAACTGGCTGAACTACCGCGAGAAGGTAGCTTGTCGGTGGCGTTCTTGTGGCTCGGCGTAGCATTAATTATCATGCCCATGGCCACAAGGATGGTGGTAGATAACGCGACCGTAATGGCGAACTATTTTGCCATGAGTGAGTTGACGATTGGCCTGACCGTCATTGCTATTGGGACGGGCCTGCCCGAGCTTGCCACCGCCATTGCCGGGGCACGTAAGGGTGAGGACGATATTGCCATTGGCAACATCATCGGCTCGAATATTTTCAATATCACTCTGGTTCTGGGGCTGCCTGCGCTGATTGCGCCGGGCGTATTCAACCCCCTCGCCTTCTCACGTGACTATGGCGTGATGCTGGTGGTTAGCGTGATCTTTGCCTTCACCTGTTGGCGACGCAAACAGCAATCCGGCAGAGCTCTTGGTGCTCTGCTGCTTATGGGCTTCTTCATTTGGTTGGCGCTGTTGTTTTGGGTAACGCCACGTTTGATGGGATAGGTGGAGTAAATATGTCGCATATTGATCTGCAACCTGGGTTCGATTTTCAGCAAGCCGGGCGGGACGTTCTTAACATTGAACGTGAAGGTCTGGCGCATCTCGATCAGTATATCAACCAGGACTTTGCACTCGCCTGCGAGAAAATTTTCTACTGCAGCGGCAAAGTGGTTGTGATGGGCATGGGGAAGTCGGGCCATATTGGCAGAAAGATGGCGGCGACCTTTGCCAGTACGGGGACGCCCTCGTTCTTTGTACACCCAGGTGAAGCCGCGCACGGCGATCTCGGTATGGTAAGCCCGCAGGATATCGTTATCGCGCTTTCCAATTCCGGTGAATCGAATGAAATTCTTGCGCTCATTCCGGTATTAAAACGGCTTAAAGTGTTGCTGATTTGCATGACCAGTCGCCCTGAAAGCAGCATGGGGCGAGCGGCGGATATTCACCTGAGCGTGAAAGTCCCCAAAGAGGCGTGTCCGCTCGGTCTGGCGCCGACCTCCAGCACGACGGCTGCATTGGTCATGGGAGATGCGTTAGCCGTCGCGCTTCTCAAGGCGCGTGGCTTCACGGCTGAAGACTTTGCCCTTTCGCATCCCGGCGGGGCGTTAGGGCGTAAACTGCTGTTACGCGTGAATGATATTATGCACACGGGGGATGAAATTCCTCATGTAAGCAAAGAGGCCTCACTCCGCGATGCGCTGCTGGAGATTACCCGTAAAAACCTGGGCCTGACGGTAATCTGTGATGATCTGATGAAAATTGAAGGTATCTTCACCGACGGGGATTTACGCCGCGTGTTTGATATGGGAGCAGACGTCCGCAGCCTCGGCATTGCTGATGTGATGACCCCAGGCGGCATACGTGTGCGGCCTGATATATTGGCAGTAGAAGCCCTGAATTTGATGCAATCCCGCCATATTACCGCCGTCCTGGTCGCCGATGGCGACCTGTTGCTGGGTGTGGTACATATGCATGATTTGCTGCGCGCGGGCGTAGTATAAAAAAGGATAAGATAATGAGTAATGTTGGAGCGTCGCTTGCGACCTGCTACGGTCCTGTCAGCACGCAGGTCATGGCGAAAGCCGAAAAAATTCGCCTGTTGATCCTGGATGTTGACGGTGTTTTGTCTGATGGCCTTATTTATATGGGCAACAGCGGCGAAGAGCTCAAGGCCTTTAACGTTCGCGATGGGTATGGTGTGCGTTGTGCGTTAACATCTGACATTGAGGTTGCCATCATTACCGGGCGAAAAGCTAAACTGTTAGAAGATCGTTGTGAAACACTGGGAATTACGCACCTTTACCAGGGGCAGTCAGACAAACTGCTGGCCTATCGTGAGCTTTTAACCAAGCTTGACCTGCAACCTGAGCAGGTGGCTTATGTGGGTGATGATTTGATCGACTGGCCAGTGATGGCGGAGATCGGTTTGAGCGTCGCCGTAGCCGATGCACATCCGCTGCTGATTCCGCGCGCGGATTACGTCACGCGTATCGCGGGAGGCCGCGGCGCCGTCCGTGAAGTCTGTGATTTATTATTACTGGCGCAAGGGAAACTTGATGAGGCCAAAGGGCAATCGATATGAGTAAAACCAGACGTTGGGTCATCATTTTGCTGGCACTTATCGTACTGGTACTGATTGGTGTGAATCTGGCTGACCGAGACTCTGCGGCGCCGGTGACCACCAATAGCAGTGATCCAACGTATAAAAGCGAGCATACCGATACGGTGGTGTACAGCCCGGAAGGTGCGCTGAATTACCGACTTATTGCGCAGCACGTGGAGTACTTTTCCGCTGAAGCGATAACGTGGTTCACCCAACCCGTACTGACGACATTCGATAAAGACAAGATCCCAGGGTGGTCCATTAAGGCGGATAAAGCCAAGCTCACCGATGACAGAATGCTTTATCTTTATGGCCATGTTGAAGTTAATGCGCTGACCGAAGACGCGCAACTTCGAAAAATTACGACGGATAACGCCCAGATAAATCTGGTCACGCAGGATGTGACCTCCGATGACAGGGTAACGTTATACGGAACAACATTTAATTCCACCGGCCTGAAAATGCGCGGCAACTTACGCAGCAAAACCGCAGAGCTGATTGAAAAGGTTAGAAGCTCATATGAAATTCAAAACAAACAAACTCAGCCTTAATGTTGTCCTGGCCAGCGCCCTCTTTGCTGCCAGCCTTCCGGCGCTTGCGGTGACGGGCGATACCGATCAGCCCATTCACATCGACTCCGACCAGCAGTCGCTGGATATGCAAGGCAATGTGGTGACCTTTACCGGTAATGTCATTGTTACCCAGGGCACCATTAAAATTAACGCTGATAAGGTCGTGGTCACCCGTCCTGGCGGTCAGCAGGGTAAAGAGGTCATTGACGGCTTCGGTAATCCAGCCACCTTCTATCAGCTCCAGGACAACGGAAAACCGGTCAAAGGTCATGCCTCCCAGATGCACTACGAGCTGGAAAAAGACTTTGTGATCCTGACGGGCAACGCGTACCTGGAGCAGCTTGATAGCAACATTAAAGGCGACAAGATCACCTACCTGGTGAAAGAGCAAAAGATGCAGGCGTTTAGCGAAAAAGGTAAACGTGTAACAACGGTTCTGGTCCCGTCTCAGTTGCAGGATAAGAGCAACAATCAGAACCCGGCCCCGGCGCAAAAAAAGAGTAACTAATTCGTTATGGCAACATTAACTGCAAAGAATCTCGCTAAGGCCTATAAGGGCCGCCGTGTCGTGGAAGACGTGAGCCTGACCGTGAATTCTGGCGAAATCGTCGGCCTGCTTGGCCCGAACGGGGCGGGTAAAACCACAACATTTTACATGGTCGTGGGTATCGTACCGCGAGATGCGGGCAACATCATTATTGATGATGAGGATATCAGTCTGCTGCCGCTGCATGCCCGTGCGCGACGCGGTATCGGCTATCTGCCTCAGGAAGCATCCATTTTCCGCCGCCTGAGCGTGTTTGATAACCTGATGGCCGTCCTGCAGATTCGTGACGATCTTAGCGCGGAGCAGCGGACCGATCGCGCCAACGAATTGATGGATGAGTTCCATATTGAGCATCTGCGTAATAGTCTCGGCCAGGCACTGTCGGGTGGTGAGCGCCGTCGTGTAGAGATCGCCCGTGCGCTGGCGGCGAATCCTAAATTTATTTTGCTGGATGAACCCTTCGCCGGTGTTGACCCGATTTCCGTTATCGACATCAAGCGTATCATTGAACACCTTCGTGACAGCGGGCTCGGTGTGCTGATTACTGACCATAACGTTCGCGAAACGCTGGCCGTTTGTGAACGCGCGTATATCGTGAGCCAGGGGCATCTGATTGCCCATGGCACTCCACAGCAAATCCTTGAAGACGAACATGTTAAGCGCGTATATCTTGGGGAAGACTTCAGACTCTGATAGGGTAGAGTTTATTGACGTGTTTAGTCGGAGAGTACTGCTCTGAATATGAAGCAAGGTTTGCAATTAAGGCTTAGCCAACAGCTAGCCATGACGCCGCAGTTGCAGCAGGCTATCCGCCTGTTACAACTGTCCACGTTGGAACTTCAGCAAGAACTTCAGCAAGCGCTGGAGAGCAACCCTTTGCTGGAGCAGACCGATCTTCATGAAGAAGTGGAAGCGCAGCAGTCTCAGGATAATGAAAATCTCGATAGCGTAGACGCTCTGGAACAAAAAGATATGCCAGAGGAGCTGCCGCTGGATGCCAGTTGGGATGAAATTTATACCGCGGGTACCCCTTCCGGTAGCAGCACCGATTATATTGACGACGAGTTGCCCATTTATCAGGGCGAAACGACCCAGTCATTACAGGATTACCTGATGTGGCAGGTTGAGTTAACCCCCTTTTCTGACACCGACCGTGCGATTGCCACCTCCATTGTGGATGCCGTCGATGATACGGGTTATCTCACCGTGCCGCTGGAAGATATCCTTGAAAGTATGGGCGACGACGAGATTGGACTGGATGAAGTCGAGGCCGTACTCAAACGTATTCAGCGTTTTGATCCGGTCGGCGTGGCGGCGAAAGATCTGCGCGACTGTCTGCTGATTCAGCTTTCCCAGTTTGCGAAAGAGACGCCGTGGCGTGAAGAGGCGCGGCTAATTATCAGCGATCATCTGGATCTGCTCGCCAACCACGATTTCCGCACTCTGATGCGCGTGACCCGGCTGAAAGAAGATGTGCTGAAAGAGGCGGTGAATTTAATTCAGTCACTGGATCCGCGCCCGGGCCAGTCGATCCAAACCGGCGAGCCTGAGTACGTCATACCCGACGTGTTGGTGCGTAAGCACAATACCCGTTGGGTGGTCGAACTGAATTCAGACAGCATTCCACGTCTGCAAATTAACCAGCACTACGCTGCTATGTGCGGCGGTGCGCGCAACGATGCTGACAGTCAGTTTATTCGCAGCAATCTACAGGATGCGAAGTGGCTGATTAAAAGCCTGGAAAGCCGTAACGACACGCTTTTACGGGTCAGCCGTTGTATCGTAGAACAGCAGCAAGCCTTTTTCGAACAGGGAGAGGAGTTCATGAAACCCATGGTGCTGGCGGATATCGCTCAGGCCGTTGAGATGCATGAATCCACCATTTCTCGTGTCACCACGCAAAAATACCTTCATAGTCCGCGAGGCATTTTTGAACTCAAGTATTTTTTCTCCAGCCATGTCAACACCGAAGGCGGTGGCGAAGCCTCGTCAACGGCTATCCGTGCGCTGGTGAAGAAATTAATCGCCGCAGAAAACCCCGCAAAACCGCTGAGCGACAGTAAGCTGACGTCCATGCTGTCCGATCAGGGTATTATGGTTGCGCGGCGAACCGTTGCAAAATATCGAGAGTCTTTATCCATTCCGCCGTCAAACCAACGCAAACAGTTGGTCTGACCCAACCGATAAGGAAGACACTATGCAGCTTAACATCACAGGACAGAACGTCGAGATCACCGAGGCCCTGCGTGAATTTGTGAATACAAAATTTGCGAAACTCGAACAATACTTCGAGAGGATTAATCAGGTCTATATTGTGTTGAAAGTGGAGAAAGTGACTCATACCTCGGATGCGACTTTGCATGTTAATGGTGGTGAAATTCACGCCAGTGCGGAAGGTCAGGATATGTATGCTGCCATCGACGGTTTAATTGATAAACTGGCGCGTCAGCTGACGAAACATAAAGATAAACTGAAACAACACTAATTGTCCGGGCTGACGTCTGGTGCGTCTCACCCTACCGTAACCCGGTAGGGTGAATTCACTGGCGACGCTTAGGTGAAATTATGATGAACAACGATTCCGCTCTACAACTGAGCAATGTCCTTAACCAGGAATGTACCCGTAGTGGCGTTCACTGCCAGAGCAAAAAACGTGCGCTGGAGATAATCAGTGAACTTGCTGCTAAACAGCTGAGCCTGCCACCTCAGGTGGTATTTGAAGCGATCCTTACGCGCGAGAAAATGGGCAGTACGGGTATTGGCAATGGGATAGCCATCCCTCACGGCAAGCTTGAAGAAGATACCCTTCGTGCGGTTGGTGTGTTTGTGCAATTGGAAACCCCGATTGCCTTTGATGCTATTGATAACCAGCCTGTCGATCTGCTGTTTGCACTGCTGGTGCCTGCCGATCAAACTAAAACGCATTTGCATACCCTTTCATTAGTGGCAAAACGTCTGGCGGATAAAACCATTTGTCGCCGCCTGCGTTCTGCGCAAAGTGATGAAGAGCTGTATCAGATAATCACGCTGACAGAAGGCGAACAGGACGATGCGTAACGTATTAGTCGCCGTGATTTCAGGTGCTGCGAGGAGAAATGGCCCATGGTCCTGATGATCGTAAGTGGTCGCTCGGGTTCCGGTAAATCGGTCGCCCTGCGCGCGCTGGAAGACATGGGATTTTACTGCGTAGATAACCTGCCAGTGGTGTTGCTGCCAGAGCTTGCAAGAACGCTGGCCGACAGACAAACCTCTGCAGCTGTCAGCATCGACGTGCGTAATATGCCTGAGTCGCCGGAGATCTTTGAGCAGGCGATGAACAACCTGCCGGAGTATTTCTCACCGCAGTTGCTGTTTCTCGATGCCGATCGCAATACCCTGATTCGTCGCTACAGCGATACGCGTCGTCTGCACCCTCTCTCCAGTAAAAATCTGTCGCTGGAAAGCGCCATTGATGAAGAGAGTAACCTGCTTGAACCTCTGCGTTCGCGTGCCGATCTGATTGTCGATACCTCTGAGATGTCGGTGCATGAACTGGCAGAAATGCTCCGCACGCGCCTGCTTGGCAAACGTGAGCGCGAGTTGACCATGGTGTTCGAGTCGTTCGGTTTCAAACACGGTATTCCTATTGATGCCGATTACGTGTTCGACGTGCGCTTTCTACCCAACCCGCACTGGGACCCTAAACTTCGTCCCATGACCGGTCTCGACAAGCCTGTTGCCGCGTTCCTCGACAGGCATACCGAAGTGCATAACTTTATCTACCAGACGCGCAGCTATCTGGAGTTGTGGCTTCCCATGCTGGAGACCAACAACCGTAGCTATCTGACCGTCGCCATCGGTTGTACGGGTGGTAAGCACCGTTCCGTCTACGTGGCGGAGCAGCTTGCTGATTACTTCCGCTCGCGCGGTAAGAACGTTCAGTCTCGTCATCGCACGCTGGAAAAACGCAAAACATGACCGTAAAACAAACTGTCGAAATCACTAACAAGCTGGGCATGCATGCACGCCCGGCGATGAAGTTATTTGAACTGGTTCAGGGGTTTGACGCGGAAGTGCTTCTGCGCAATGACGAAGGAACGGAAGCCGAAGCCAGCAGTGTGATAGCCCTGTTGATGCTGGACTCGGCGAAAGGACGTCAAATCGAGGTTGAAGCGACGGGTCCGCAGGAAGAAGAAGCTCTGGCAGCCGTTATCGCGCTCTTTATTGCCGGATTTGACGAAGAGTAACCCTCTCCGCCCGGAGAGGGTAGGATCAATGCAGCCTGTTGCGCTGCAGAAATTCTTCCCCGCCTAGCTGACGCATCTGGCGCAGGATCCACGCCTGCCGACTACGTACATAACCTGAAGGGGCATCTGCCCGAAAGCGAAGCGGGTTCGGTAACACCGCTGCCAGCAACGCGGCTTCCGACATGGTGAGTTTGCTGGCGGGTTTATGGAAATAGCGCTGAGAGGCCTCTTCCACGCCAAATATGCCCTCGCCAAATTCAGCAATATTGAGATAGACGGTGAGTATGCGCCGCTTGGTCCAGACCACTTCCGTGGTCAGCGTCAGACCGGCCTCAAGCCCTTTACGAACCCAGCTTTTACCGTCCCATAACAGCAGATTTTTCACCGTTTGCTGCGAAATGGTTGATGCGCCGCGAATGCGATTTTCATGCTGCTCATTATGAGAAAGCGCCTTTTCGATTGCGCTAAAATCCAGCCCCCAGTGCTCGGGGAAACGCTGATCTTCTGCAGCAATCACGGCCAATGCAGCCCAGGGGGAAATATCGTCCATGCCGACCCAGTCGGAATGTGCAACATAGCCGAAGTCTCCGGTAAGCCAGGCGCCCAACTGCCGTTCTACCATGACTGCGGAAAACGGCACCGGCAGAAAACTGAACAGGACGATGCCGCCCCCCCAAAAAAGGGCCAGTGCCAGCACCACCCGCAGGATCATCCGCTTAAGACGAACTTTCAGTGGACCGCGCAGCCCCTTCATTCCGTCAGCACCAGCACGCGCGCCACCAGTTTTTCGATACCGGTAGCGGCTTCAGCGATATTTTGCGCCAGCATATAAGCCGGCGTGGTGACCACTTTGTTGTCCTCATCAACCACAATATCGTCTACCGGACAGGAGACATGTTCGGCCCCCATATCTTCCAGAATTTCAGCGGTATCAATATCTGTACCGATGGTTAAGCGCAGGGGGAAATCAAAAATTTTTGGCAACATCGCCGGCGCAATACAGATAAAACCAAGAGGCTTACCTGCACGATGCATCTCCAGCGCCAGACGTTTCAGACCCTCATCCACCACGCACTCACTTCCCTGACTGGCAAAGGTGCTAAGATTTTTTGCCGCCCCAAATCCCCCCGGGACAATCAACGCATCCAGATCGTTTACTGATGCATAAGCCAGCGATTGAATGGATCCACGCGCAATACGGGCCGCTTCGATCAACACATTGCGACTCTCGTTCATAGGATCACCGTTAAGATGGTTGATCACATCGCTCTGGATCTTATCCGGTGCAAAACAGACGGCTTCAGCCCCTTCACGGGCAATGGCAAGCAGCGTCAGGACTGCCTCATGGATCTCCGAACCGTCATAAACTCCTGCGCCACTGAGAACAACACCGACTTTTTTCATTTTGCTCATCCTTTATGCAACGGTCAGTAGATAATTAATTATTTTGATAAGGGCGCTATGCTTCACACATTTCGCTGATTGATGTAACAAATCGTTTAAGATTTGCTATCTTATGTGCGTGCAGTTCAAATTTTCAGACTGCGCCCTTGTAATAAATAACTATAACATTACGGCGCAGCCACGATTTCCCTGGTGTTGGCGCAGTATTCGCGCACCCCGGTTAATCCGGGGTCATTTTTTTCCAGCGTCCGCTACCCAGGCTTTGAGTACCGCTACATCCTGCGGCCATTCCTGCTTCATCTCTTCGATCCATTCACCAACGTTATCCCACCATGCCGGAAGATCCGGGGACTGGATCTGCTGTCCTAGCTGTTGCAGGTGACGTAACCCGATCGAGCCAGCCGCGCCTTTGATCTTGTGCCCCTCCTCGACGATCCCTTTTTGATCCCGGGCCGTCAGGTTCGATTCCAGCACGCTGACATAGCCCGGCATCATTTTCTCAAAGACAGCCAGCCCATCGGTAATGAGCTTCGGTCCTACCAACTCGATATACTGTTCGAGCATCTCTACATCCAACAGATTTTGCGATTTAGTGTCCGTGGTGGTCATCGTTTCATCCTCGTCGTCGCAGGTATCCCAGAATTTTTTAATCATGGCGGTGAGTGCCGGAACCGCCAGCGGCTTGCTCAGTACGTCGTCCATACCGGCTTCAAGGTACTCGTTTTTATCTTTCAGCACGTTGGCGGTCAGGGCCACCAACGGCGGCAAATCGTCGCGGGCGAACTGGCTGGTGAGCAAGCGGGAGATATCGAGTCCCGTCATGTCCGGCAACTGAATGTCCAGTAGCACCAGGTCATATTCTCCGGGCTGGAACATCTCCAGCGCGGCCTTACCGGTCATCGCCACATCCACGCTGCAGCCCAGTTTTTCCAGCACCGAGCGGGCAACAATCACGTTAAGTTCAATGTCCTCCACCAGCAGCACATGTAGCGCTGGCAGTGGCATATCATCGTCTTCAAAGGCATCTTCAACCTCTTCCGCCACCGCAGGGGCATGCACGGTCAGAGTAAAGAGCGAGCCCTTGCCCGCCTGGCTGGTGACAACAATATCCCCGCCCATACTTTTCGCCAGACGACGGGATACCGCAAGGCCAATCCCGGTTCCGGTGGCAGGCTTCCCGCCGTGACTGTCTTTTACCTGATAATACATAGCGAAAATTTTATCGAGCTCGTCACGCGGGATACCGATACCCGAATCTTCCACCTCAAAGTGCAGCATGTCGCCAGCGTCAAAACGCACGCGTACGGTCACCTGCCCTTCACGGGTAAATTTGACGGCGTTGCTAATCAGATTCCACAGGATCTGACGCAGACGCGTTCCGTCGGTGACCACCTTATGCGGCAGCGGTAACTCAGGCTCCATGACAAACCGCAGCCCTTTCTGATGGGCCTGTAGACCCGACAGGTTCTCGAGATCCGCCAGGAAACTGGTGAAATCAACAGGCTGATTATCCAGTTGCACCTTACGCCGCTCCATTTTATCCATGTCGATAATATCGTTAAAGATATTGCCCAGCGTGACGGCTGAAACATGGATAGTTTTGAGATATTTTTCCTGCTCGCTGGTTAACTCGGTGTCCAGCAGGATTCGGCTCAACCCCACGATGCCATTTAACGGCGTACGCAGCTCGTGGCTAATCGTGGAGATAAAGGTGGTCTTATCACGGCTGGCACGCTCCAGCGCGTCCTGGTAGCGTTTACGCTCGGTAATATCGCGTCCAAAGCCCATGAGCCCGTGGCGCTTGCCTACACGGTCGTAGTAAGGAACTTTGCGAATTTCAAAACAGGCTTTACGGCCGTCAGGGTAATCGAGCCATTGCTCATAGGTGAGTGACACGTTATGGCGGAAAACTTTTTCATCGGTTTCAATGACTTTTTCCGAGGCCTCAGGGGAATAAACGTCCTGCGGTTTGAGGTTAATGAGCTGCTTTTCACTCTTTCCGGTCAGCAGTTCCATGGCACGGTTGCAGCCGGAAAACTCCTTATCCTCGTTACGATAGAACACCAGATCCGGCGAGGCGTCGAGGAAAGACCGTAAGAACGTCGACTGCTGCTCAAGCTGGATCTGGGTCTGCTCGCGCTCCTGCATCTCGATCTTGAGTCGTTCAAAGGTGGCCTGACGTTCGGCCTCCGCTTTCTCGCGATCGGCCATCTCCTGATTGAGACGCGTGATGTTCTCTTTTAGCTGAACGTTGAGTTTGAGGTCACGTTCGCGCATCTCTTCCAGCTTATCCACCAGCCGTGACAGACGCTGGCGCGACTCCTCTAGCTGTTCCACCACCACCGAGAGAAAGTAGACCGCCCAAGGGGTGATCAATAAGCCAAAGAATATCGAGCGGATAACGTCGATATTTTCCACCTGCCCCTGCAACACCATGGTCACCGCCATTTGCACCACGATGGCGAGCACCACCAGCGCCAATGCCAACAGCATGGAGAAACGCACCAGGCCGAGCTTCATCATCAGGTCGACATAATACTGCGCCAGTAAACGGATTTGCTTCATAACGGTTTCCTCAAACAAGTCCGCTCAATAATACTCAATTCTGAGCAAGGCGTTGAAGGTTGTGCGAAAAATGCGGCAATGAATGCTGTTTGGTATTCATTCAGTGAATGATTCTAAGGACAGAGGCGCAGCGACAGGCGTCCAGCCACGCCCCAGCGCCGAGCCCTGTGGACCTTGCTGATTAAGATAGCGATCCAATTCAACCATGCCGGTCCAGCGATTTTCACACCACAGCGGTGCCAACAACGTAGGGCGGCGGGCGCTGGCGGAAATACGGTGATAAATAATCTCCGGCGGGGTATGGCGAATCATCTCACCGGCCGTCACGGTGTAATCCTCAAGTTCGATGCCATTCAACCTGCCCGCTTCCCAGGCTTTCGCCATGATGCTGCCTTTAACGATATGCAAAGGGTGCAATTTGATCCCATCCACGCCCGTCTCCACGACCCGCTGGAGCGTTTGCAGGCATTCAGCCTGACCTTCGCCCGGCAGCCCGACAATAAGATGGCTACAAACCTTCAGCCCGCGCTCACGTGCCAGACGCGTCGTCCTCTGGTAGCAGGCGAAATCATGACCGCGGTTAATACGATGCAGCGTTTTATCGTGTGCCGTCTGTAACCCCAGCTCCAGCCAGACTTCATAACCCTGATGATGATATTCGCCGAGCAGGTCAAGCACCGCTTCCGGCACGCAGTCAGGGCGCGTGCCAACGCATAAACCCACAATATTGGCCTGGCTGATAGCCTGTTGATACATGGATCGCAGCACCTGCACTTCTGCCCAGGTACTGGTGTAGGCCTGAAAATAAGCAAGATAGCGTTTGGCGCGATTGACCCGATGGGCCTGATGGGTAAGCTGTTCGGCAATGGAACGGTGCTGCTGCGCTTCGTCAGCAAAAGAGGCCACATTACAAAAGGTGCAGCCACCGCGCCCTATCGTGCCGTCGCGGTTTGGGCAGCTAAAACCTCCGTGTAACGTCAGTTTATGGACTTTTTCACCATAACGGCGGGCAAGATCCCCACCAAACATATTGACTAATTTTTGTAACTGCATAATCTGAAAGGCCGGCTCTGGAAAGGGGCCAAGCCTGCCATTTTTAGCTTTCGACGGCGATGATGTGGATCAATCGCCTGGCAACGCTTTTATCTATTGCATAAAAACGCATTATTACCGAGATTTCATTCACCTTAAAAGCAATTACATTTGCTTATGCTCAGCGGATATTTTGCAAAAATACTCTCCCCTCTGCAAAACAGTGCTTTTATGCACCTCAAGATCAATTAGCAGCATAAAACTCTGCAAAGCAGTCACGAGTTAGGATGGTAGCGTGCCTGGCGGGCTTTTCGATAGTGAGACAGATCACATAACCAAGCCGGTTCCCATGGCGTCACGGTAATGTAAAAAGGGTTAAATTTATTTATATATCAAATGATTAATGCACACTTAGCACAATTATGTATAAATAAGCCTGGCATTTGACCTGAATAAGGATTCCCGATAAGTTGGAAATCCGCTGGAAGCTTTCTGGATGAGCGGTCTGCTCATCATATTTATGCAGTTATTGTGATTCCCTCTTAAGCAAGTCCTCAACACTTGTGTACCGATGCGAAAAGGAAATTAAAGAGGGCGACATTCGAGGCTTATGCCCCGTCGCCATGCTCTTGTTGTGCCTGTGCGCGTCGGTCAGGAGGGGGTCCCGTAGAGCCTGGGGAGGTTCACTGATATGTTGTACGATAAATCCCTTGAGAGGGATAACTGTGGTTTCGGCCTGATCGCCCACATAGAAGGCGAACCTAGCCACAAGGTAGTGCGTACCGCTATACACGCACTGGCCCGTATGCAGCACCGTGGGGCCATCCTCGCCGATGGTAAAACCGGCGACGGTTGTGGCTTGCTGCTGCAAAAACCCGATCGTTTCTTCCGAATTGTTGCGGAAGAGCTCGGCTGGCGTTTAGCCAAAAACTACGCAGTCGGCATGCTGTTCCTGAATCAGGATCCAGATAAAGCCGCCGCTGCTCGCCGTATTGTAGAAGAAGAGCTTCAGCAAGAGACCCTGTCGATTGTGGGCTGGCGCGATGTGCCAACCAACGAAGGGGTACTCGGTGAAATCGCCCTCTCCTCGCTGCCTCGTATTGAACAGATTTTTGTTAACGCCCCGGCAGGCTGGCGTCCACGTGATATGGAGCGCCGTCTGTTTATCGCTCGCCGTCGCATTGAAAAACGTCTGCAGGAAGATAAAGACTTCTACGTTTGTAGCCTCTCCAATGTCGTGAACATCTATAAAGGTCTGTGCATGCCGACAGACCTGCCGCGATTCTATCTGGATCTCGCGGATCTGCGTCTGGAATCGGCCATCTGCCTGTTCCACCAGCGCTTCTCCACCAACACCGTGCCGCGCTGGCCGCTGGCGCAGCCGTTCCGCTACCTGGCCCATAACGGTGAAATCAACACCATCACCGGTAACCGTCAGTGGGCGCGCGCGCGTACTTACAAATTCAAAACGCCATTGATCCCTGACCTGCATGATGCCGCGCCGTTCGTCAATGAGACCGGTTCTGACTCCAGTTCAATGGACAACATGCTTGAGCTGCTGCTGGCTGGCGGTATGGACATTGTCCGTGCCATGCGCTTGCTGGTACCCCCAGCCTGGCAGAACAACCCGGATATGGATCCGGATCTGCGTTCCTTCTTTGACTTTAACTCCATGCACATGGAGCCATGGGATGGCCCGGCCGGTATCGTCATGTCCGATGGCCGTTTCGCGGCCTGTAATCTGGACCGTAACGGTTTGCGCCCGGCGCGTTATGTCATCACCAAAGACAAGCTGATCACCTGCGCCTCTGAAGTCGGGATCTGGGATTACCAGCCGGATGAAGTGGTTGAGAAAGGCCGCGTCGGTCCTGGTGAACTGATGGTTATCGACACCCGCGGTGGGCGCATTCTGCACTCCGCTGAAACCGATAACGATCTGAAAAGTCGCCATCCATACAAAGAGTGGATGGAGAAGAACGTCCGTCGCCTGGTGCCGTTTGAAGAGCTGGCAGACGATCAGGTTGGCACCCGCGAAATGGATGACGATCTGCTGTCGAGCTACCAGAAACAGTTTAACTACAGCTTCGAAGAGCTGGACTCGGTTATCCGTGTACTGGGCGAAAATGGCCAGGAAGCGGTCGGCTCAATGGGTGACGATACCCCATTTGCCGTACTCTCCAGCCAGCCACGTATTATCTATGACTACTTCCGTCAGCAGTTCGCGCAGGTGACTAACCCGCCGATCGACCCGCTGCGTGAAGCGCACGTGATGTCGCTGGCTACCAGCATCGGCCGTGAGATGAACGTCTTCTGCGAAGCGGAAGGCCAGGCGCACCGTCTGAGCTTCAAATCGCCGATTCTGCTGTACTCTGATTTCACCCAGCTCACCACGATGAAAGAAGAGCACTATCAGGCAGATGTGCTGGACATTACCTTCGACGTGACGCAAACCACGCTGGAAGAGACCGTCAAAGCGCTGTGCGATAAAGCCGAGCAGATGGTCCGTAACGGTACCGTACTGCTGGTGCTCTCTGACCGTGCGATTGCTAAAAATCGTCTGCCGGTACCGGCACCTATGGCGGTCGGAGCGATTCAGACTCGCCTCGTGGATAAGAGCCTGCGCTGCGATGCCAACATCATTGTTGAAACCGCCAGCGCCCGCGACCCACACCACTTTGCGGTGCTGCTGGGCTTCGGCGCCACTGCCATCTATCCGTACCTGGCCTATGAAACCCTGGCCAAACTGGTTGATGGCAAAGCTATCGAGAAAGATTACCGTACCGTGATGCTGAACTACCGTAACGGCATCAATAAAGGCCTGTACAAGATCATGTCCAAAATGGGCATCTCCACGATTGCCTCTTACCGTTGCTCGAAGCTTTTTGAAGCGGTCGGACTGCATGAGGATGTCTCAGATCTGTGCTTCCAGGGTGTGGTCAGCCGTATCAGCGGCGCAAGCTTCTCGGACTTCCAGCAGGATCTGCTGAATCTGTCGAAACGCGCCTGGCTGGCACGTAAGCCGCTGGATCAGGGCGGTCAGCTCAAATACGTTCATGGTGGCGAATACCATGCCTATAACCCGGACGTGGTGCGTACCCTGCAACAAGCAGTACAAAGTGGTGAGTACAGCGACTATCAGCAATACGCCAAACTGGTGAATGAGCGTCCGGCTGCGACCCTGCGCGACCTGCTGGCTATCACGCCAAACGGCGAAACCGTCAGCATCAACGATGTTGAACCGGCAAGTGAGCTGTTCAAACGCTTTGATACTGCGGCGATGTCCATCGGCGCACTGAGCCCGGAAGCCCATGAAGCGCTGGCGGAAGCGATGAACAGCCTCGGCGGTTTCTCCAACTCCGGCGAAGGCGGCGAAGACCCGGCGCGTTATGGCACCAATAAGGTCTCACGTATCAAGCAGGTGGCTTCCGGCCGCTTCGGCGTGACTCCGGCCTACCTGGTCAACGCTGACGTGATCCAGATTAAAGTGGCTCAGGGCGCGAAACCGGGTGAAGGCGGTCAGTTGCCAGGTGACAAAGTCACTCCGTACATCGCTAAGCTGCGTTATTCCGTGCCGGGCGTCACCCTGATTTCACCGCCGCCACACCACGATATCTACTCTATCGAGGATCTGGCGCAGTTGATTTTCGACCTGAAACAGGTCAACCCGAAAGCATTGATCTCCGTGAAGCTGGTCTCTGAACCTGGCGTCGGCACCATCGCGACAGGTGTGGCAAAAGCGTACGCAGACCTGATTACCATTGCAGGTTACGACGGTGGTACGGGTGCAAGCCCGCTCTCCTCCGTGAAATACGCGGGTTGCCCGTGGGAACTGGGCCTGGTGGAAACCCAGCAGGCGCTGGTGGCTAACGGCCTGCGTCACAAAATCCGCCTGCAAACCGATGGCGGTCTGAAAACCGGTCAGGACATCATCAAAGCGGCCATCCTTGGCGCCGAGAGCTTCGGCTTCGGTACCGGTCCAATGGTGGCGCTGGGCTGTAAATACCTGCGTATTTGTCACCTCAACAACTGCGCAACCGGTGTGGCAACTCAGGACGAGAAACTGCGTAAAAACCACTACCACGGTCTGCCATTCAAAGTGACCAACTACTTTGAATTTATCGCCCGTGAAGTGCGTGAGTTAATGGCGCAGCTGGGTGTGAAACGCCTGGTCGATCTGATTGGTCGTACTGACCTGCTCAAAGAGCTGGACGGTTTCACCGCCAAACAGCAGAAACTGGATCTGTCGAAACTGCTGGAGACCGCCGAACCGCATCCTGGTAAAGCCCTGTTCTGCACGGAGAACAATCCGCCGTTTGATAATGGCGTGCTCAATGCGCAACTGTTGCAACAGGCAAAACCGTTTGTGGACGAACGCCAGAGCAAAACCTTCTGGTTTGACATCCGCAACACGGACCGCTCCGTCGGTGCATCGCTGTCTGGCTACATCGCGCAGTCTCACGGCGATCAGGGCCTGGCCTCTGACCCGATTAAAGCGCACTTCAGCGGCACCGCAGGCCAGAGTTTCGGTGTGTGGAACGCAGGCGGCGTTGAGCTCTACCTGACTGGCGATGCCAACGACTACGTGGGCAAAGGCATGGCAGGCGGTTTAGTGGCGGTCCGTCCGCCAGTGGGCTCGGCGTATCGTAGCCACGAAGCGAGCATTATCGGTAACACCTGCCTGTATGGCGCAACCGGCGGTCGTCTGTATGCCGCGGGCCGCGCAGGTGAGCGTTTCGGTGTGCGTAACTCTGGCGCAATTACCGTGGTTGAGGGTATTGGTGACAACGGCTGCGAATACATGACCGGCGGTATCGTCTGCATCCTCGGCAAAACGGGCGTCAACTTTGGCGCGGGTATGACGGGCGGCTTCGCCTATGTACTGGATGAAGACGGCGAATTCCGCAAACGCGTGAACCCGGAACTGGTGGAAGTGCTGAGCGTTGATGACCTCGCCATCCACGAAGAACATCTGCGCGGTCTGATAACCGAGCACGTACAACATACCGGTTCTTCACGCGGTGAAGAGATTCTGGCGAACTGGCCGACCTTCTCAACGAAGTTCGCACTGGTGAAACCAAAATCCAGCGATGTGAAAGCTCTGTTAGGTCACCGTAGTCGTTCCGCAGCTGAGCTGCGGGTGCAGGCGCAGTAAGGGGTAGCAATGAGTCAGAACGTATACCAGTTTATAGACTTACAGCGTGTCGATCCGCCGAAGAAACCGCTGAAGATCCGTAAAATTGAATTTATTGAGATTTACGAGCCATTTTCGGAAGGCCAGGCCAAGGCGCAGGCAGATCGCTGCCTCTCCTGTGGTAACCCGTACTGCGAGTGGAAATGTCCGGTCCATAACTACATCCCGAACTGGCTGAAGCTGGCCAACGAAGGGCGTATTTTTGAAGCCGCTGAGCTGTCACATCAGACCAATACCCTGCCGGAAGTTTGTGGGCGCGTTTGCCCGCAGGACAGGCTGTGTGAAGGTTCCTGTACGCTGAACGACGAATTCGGTGCGGTAACCATCGGTAACATCGAGCGCTACATCAACGATAAAGCGTTCGAAATGGGCTGGCGCCCGGACCTGACCGGCGTGAAGCAGACCGACAAACGCGTGGCGATTATCGGTGCAGGCCCGGCAGGCCTGGCCTGTGCGGACGTGCTGACCCGTAACGGCGTCAAAGCCGTGGTGTTCGATCGCCACCCGGAAATCGGTGGTCTGCTGACGTTTGGTATCCCGGCCTTCAAGCTGGAGAAAGAGGTGATGACCCGCCGTCGCGAAATCTTCACCGGCATGGGTATCGAGTTCATACTGAACACCGAAGTAGGCCGTGACGTTCAGCTCGATGACCTGCTGAAAGATTATGACGCCGTATTCCTGGGCGTGGGCACCTATCAGTCAATGCGCGGTGGCCTGGAAAACGAAGATGCCGATGGCGTGTTTGATGCGCTGCCGTTCCTCATCGCGAATACCCGGCAGATCATGGGCTTTGGCGACACCGAGGAGCAGCCGTACACCAGCATGGAAGGTAAACGCGTAGTGGTTCTGGGCGGTGGCGATACCGCGATGGACTGCGTGCGTACCTCCATTCGTCAGAACGCGAAGCATGTTATCTGTGCTTACCGTCGCGATGAAGAAAACATGCCGGGCTCCCGTCGTGAAGTGAAAAACGCGCGTGAAGAAGGCGTCGAGTTTCAGTTCAACGTGCAGCCGCTGGGTGTGGAAGTCAACGCCAACGGCAAAGTCTCTGGCGTGAAAATGGCGCGTACCGAAATGGGTCAGCCGGATGAAAAAGGTCGTCGTCGTGCAGAAATCGTGGCCGGTTCTGAGCATGTGGTACCAGCCGACGCGGTAGTCATGGCGTTTGGTTTCCGTCCACACAGCATGGAATGGCTGGCGAAGCACAGCGTTGAGCTGGATTCCCAGGGTCGCATCATCGCGCCAGAAGGCAACGAAAATGCGTTCCAGACCAGCAACCCGAAAATCTTTGCCGGCGGCGATATTGTCCGTGGTTCTGATTTGGTGGTAACAGCCATTGCTGAAGGCCGTAAAGCGGCTGAAGGCATCATGAACTGGCTGGAAGTGTAACCAGCATGCCGGATGGTGGGGCTATCCCGTCATCCGGCACACTCTGCTGATGCAGAATTTTTCACATCACGCCCTGACCTACCCTCTCTCAACACTTAGCCCTGATAGATTTCATCCGTGAGAAATGCGGGCCAGTTCTTCTCAAAAAAGATGGTCGACAGGTCATCAAGCGTACGCAGCGGCCTGGTTTCCACGCTGAATTCCCCGTTATGCCAGCTCACCTGCAACTGCTCCTGCCGGTGCTCGGGTTTCTCTGAGAGAAAACGAAAGGCAGACAGTTCGCCTTCACGGGTGTGGGGCACTACGTCGCCCGCATTTGAGCACAACATACGCGCCCCCCGGCTGCCACCGCCTCTAGCGATATACGCGTCCAGGGCCACCAGCAGCGCTTCCGAGGCCAGCGCCATGTGTCGCCATTGCAGGCTGAACGCTGCCTTGTTGGGATGGTCGATAGCCACTCCATACTGGGCGATACGTTGGTTAAGCCGTCGGGCGGCCTGAAGGGCATCAGGAACTAATGCCGCATCGCAGACAAAGCCGGCGCGTTCACTCATGCGCTGCTGGATCTCATCACGAACGGATTCGATGGAAAGCGCCTCAGGACGCTGACTATCGCGCTGAATCTGGCGCAGTAATTCCGTCGTTTGCGTTTCGAACAGTGCCTCTGACGCTTCACGCGGCGTGGCAGCGATGTGCTTCGCACAGCGCAGACCAAACACCTGCCCGGCATTCAGCGCGGCTCCGCCAGGTCGTGTCACACCATGTGTCCCCGCCGCTTCCCCCACTGCATAGCAGCCGTTTAAGGATGAATGTCCCCAGGTATCTACCGCAATCCCCCCGTTCATATGCTGGTGGTTAACGTTGAAGGGCAGCGGCTGGGTGGTGAGATCGTGCCCGTGATGCTTATAAAGCTCGATAGCCAACGGATTCATGCGCTGCAAACGCGCAATGGGAAGCTCAAGACAGGCATCGTTGTTTCGCAGATAGTGATAGACGTCTTCATCCAGATTGCCGAGGGCAAAAGGTTCATCCCCCGGCACCGGTAACGGATTACGGTTGAAATCCATCAGAATGGTACGCCCGGCCTGAGATTCATTATAAATCGCCAGATCCACCAGGCTTGAGCCAAAATCCAGCATCCGCGTGGCATGAATCGGCCACTGATAGCCCTTGCGGAAGATGTTCGAGGCCAGTTCCCGCGTAGTGCGATAGTACCGGGCGAGGAAATTATGCTCTTGCCCGTACTCATCGACGGAGTAGATATAGGGCATGCTCTGCACGTAAGTCCCTGAGAGATTCCATGGAAACTCGTCGCGACGGGTACCGATGCCAAACTGGTGCTCCGTCAGGTTGACGGTGGCAATACCCGCCTCCAGCGCCAGCCCCAGTGAACCGAAGCAGCGTTTCGGGTAGACGCTGTCCCTGAACAGCTCTCCAGGCCCACCCGCTGCGAGCACCACATTCGGGCTACGCATCAGGCACAATCCCCACGGGTTATCCTCCGACCTTGCCCCTTTGACGATGGCCAGGAGCCCCGCCACCCGGCGCTGCGCGCCTTCCCCCTCGGTCAGCAGCCGGACTGCTGTGGCATGATCCACAAAAGGCACCTTCAGCAGTACGGCCTCTTCTGCCAACACTTTGACCATCAGTCTTGAGGTGCGTGGGCCACAGCTGGTGGCGCGCCCAACTTCATCGTGGTCAGTCTGATAACGAAGCACTGCGCCATATCTGTCTTCCGGCAAAGGCAGGCCAATACTTTTCAAGCCAATAAAGGCTTCCACTGACCCCACGGATTCCACATAGGCGGTATCCGCATCCATCGCCCCACCCGCCCCAATGGCGCTGGCAAGGGCGGTGAAGTTATCACCTTTGAAACTGGTCGAGGCGGTGTGCAGCGTCTGTTTATCCGATCCCGAACAGGCAGAGGTTCCCCAGAACAACGTCTGGGTTGCCACCAAGACATCCACTTTCCTGCGCTTTAACTCCACCGCTGCACGTAACCCGGCGGCCCCACTACCGACAACCAGCGCGTCGCTGTGATAGACCGGGATGCGAAATCCATCGAGCTCAAGGGTCTGCTGCGGCGCTGCCAGTGAAACATGGCGCGGCATGGTCACGTTGGTCAGTTTTTCCAGGATCGACTGCGGGATCGTTATTGCCATGTTTTACCTCGTTAAACGCGTGAAGACAGCCCGGTTATATCCATCTCTTTGACGGGCTTCGCCGCCTTACGGACGCCAAGCAGCAGCACCGAACTGACGACCATGACGCAGGCCGCGACAAACCAGACCGCTGACATGGAGTACTTGTCGGCAAAATAGCCCGCCAGAACCGGAGAGATCCCCCCTGCGGTCATGCCGACGTTCATAACAAAACCGATTGCCGAGCCACGAAGCTGTGGCGGCACCAACTCTGCTGTGAAAGAGAGCACCAGCGGCGTGACCGGATAGCCCAGCAGGCCAAGCAGCAGGACCAGGATAACGACAGCAAAAACGGGCAGTTGCAGCACCATCGCGGCCATCAACAGACTACTTGCTACCGTGATGCCTATCAGGATGCTGCGTTTACGAGAAAAATCACCGCCATCGCAAATACGGCCCAACAAGAAACCGCCCAATGCCCCCGTCAGCCCAAGCAGACTGGCAATAGTTCCAGCAGTGCCGATAGTGAGCTGCTTAACGTTCATCAGGAACGTCGGCGCCCAGAGCAGGACAATCCACCAGCCGCTGAGTAACAGGAAGTAGTAGAACGCCATCAGCATCACGGACTGATTGCGGAAAAGCTGTTTTAACGGAATTTTTTCATGCGCCGCGACGGTAACGACCTTTTTCGGTTCAGACTTCACCAGGATGGCATAGGCGATAGCGACGAGAATGCCGAGCCCACCGGCGACATAAAAGACCACGCGCCAGCCATACTCCGGGCCCAGTACCGCCCCTAGCCAGGTGCCAAAGAATCCGCCGATCGGATAGCCCATCCAGTAGAGAGACATCACGGTGGTGCGCTGCTTTTCGGTGGTGACGTTCGCCACTTCCAGCGAGGCGGCGGGCCAGAAGACCCCCTCGCCAATGCCGGTCATGACGCGGTAAAAAATCAGCGAGCTCAGGCTTCCGGCCACCCCTGTCAGCATGGTGGCAACGGAGAACATAACCAGCCCCAGGATCAGCACCGGTTTGCCGCTGAGCTTGTCGGCGATAATGCCCGACAGAAACAGAAAGCCAATAAAGCCGTAGAAGAAGGAGCTCAACAGGATCCCGGACTGGCCTTTACCCAGCCCGAAATCCGTGGCGATAAGCCCGATTGCAGAGGAGACGGTCATGCGATCCACGGAGTACATCATGTAGCCCAGGCCGCACAGTACCGACACCAGTATCATCTTTTTTGTATCTGTATTCATATTTCCCTCGACTAACCTGGTAAGACTGACGAGACATCAGATACAGCCAAAATCTGATTAACAATGCGTCAAATGACGCGCTTTGCAGGTAGCGAGCACCGTATCCGGATCGCGCTGCCACCAGTTGTGTTCGGAAAAAATCTCAACTTCATGCGCGCCTTCATAGCCCAGGGCTTCTACTGCCTGACGGGCGGCGCGGATATCAATCACCCCATCGCCCATCATGCCGCGATCGAGCAGCAGATGTTGCGTCGGCACCAGCCAGTCGCAGATATGAAACCCCAGGATGCGTTTAGATCCCGCGCGGGTAATCTGTTGGAAGAACTTAGGATCCCACCAGGTGTGGTAGAGATCGACGGCCATACCGAGACCATCATCACCCAGCTCATCACAGAGATCGTTGGCCTGCTCCAGGGTGTTTATGCAGGCGCGATCGGCGGCGTACATCGGGTGCAACGGTTCAATGGCCAGCGGCATGCCTGCTTTACGGGAATACTCCAGTAAGCGTCCCAGCCCGTCCCGCACCTGGCTACGTGCGCCGGCAATATCTTTTGACTCTCCCGGCAGGCCACCGACCACCAGCACCAGACAGGCGGCGTTAACGGCCAGCGCTTCATCGACGGCCCGTCGGTTGTCGTCATCGGCCGCACGTCTTGCCGCATCGTCAATACCGGGGAACATCCCGCCGCGGCAGTAGCCGCTGACGGTCAGTTCATTAGTGCGAATCAACTGCGCCGTACGCTCAAGCCCCAGCGCCTGTACCTGATCGCGCCACGGTGAAATGCCGCGAATTTCATGGCGGGCGCAGCCGTCGATAATTTTATCCAGCGTCCACTGCTGGCGGACGGTGGCAGTATTCAGCGATAAACGCCGTGGATCGGGTTGTTGCATAAGGCCCCCTTAACGCACCAGTGATGGAACATCGACCCAGCGGCGCTCTTTCCAGCTCTGCAGGGCCAGTTCAACCAGCTGCACCCCTTTCGCCCCTTCAAGCAGGTTCCAGCGGAAATCAATTTCACCGTGAACGTGACGCAGGAAGAGTTCCCACTGCACTTTGAATGCGTTGTCGTAGGAGGTGGTATCCGGGACCGGAGACCAGTCCTCATAGAAATTGTGCGTCTGACGAACGTCCGGGTTCCAGACAGGTTTCGGCGTGTTCACGCGGGATTGGGTCAGGCAATCGGTGAGGCCCGCCACGGCGGAACCGTTTACGCCATCGACCTGAAAGGTCACCAGATCGTCACGGCGTACGCGCACGCACCACGAGCTGTTGATCTGTACAATGGTGCCGTTTTTTAGTTCAAAGGTGGCGTAGGCTGCGTCATCGGCGGTGGCTTTATAGGCATTACCCTGCTCGTCAAACCGTTCAGGAATATGGGTTGCCCCCAGGCAGCTGATGCTCTTAATTTCGCCAAACAGGTTATCGACGACGTAGCGCCAGTGGCAGATCATATCGAGGATGATGCCGCCGCCATCTTCCTGACGATAGTTCCAGGACGGGCGCTGGGTAGGTTGCAGATCACCCTCAAACACCCAGTAGCCAAACTCACCGCGCACCGACAGCACCTGACCAAAGAAGCCCGCCTGATTGAGCATCTGCAGTTTGCGCAGACCCGGCAGCCAGAGCTTGTCCTGTACCACACCGTGACATACTCCCTGCTGTTCGGCGTAGTGGTAGAGTTCCATCGCCTCAGACAGGCTGACCGCCACGGGTTTCTCACAGTAGATGTGTTTCCCGGCAGCAATGGCTTTTTTCAGTAAAGTGGGACGCGCCTGGGTGGTCGCCGCGTCAAAGAATATGGTGTCGTTAGGGTTGGCCAGAGCCGCATCCAGGTCGGTACCCCAACGAGAAATGCCGGTCTGTTTTGCCAGCGCGGCGATTTTTTCTTCATTACGACCAATCAGGATCGGATCCGGCAGCAGGCGATCGCCATTGGCCAGCAGAACTCCGCCCTGCTCACGAATCGCCACGATCGAGCGGATCAGATGCTGATTCTTACCCATCCGACCGGTTACACCATGCATGATAATGCCAACGGAAATTGTAGCCATTGTTGTGCCTCGTGATTAAAAGTGGGATTTGTTCAGGCCGCCATCGACATCGATAATCTGACCGACGGTGAAAGGAAGTTTGCCGCTCGCCAGCGCATCGACAACAACCGCGATATCGTCAGGTTGCCCCCAACGCTTCATCGGTACCAGGCCATCGCTGATGAGCTGATCATATTTGGGTTTGACGCCGCTGGTCATGTCAGTGGCGATAATGCCTGGACGCAGTTCGTAAACGCCCACGCCCTCCTGCGCCAGACGCAACGCGAACAGTTGCGTCACCATGCTGGCCGCTGCTTTCGACACGCAATATTCACCGCGAGAAATCGATAAGCTGTGGGCGCTACAGGAAGTGATGTTGATAATGGAGCGATGCTGATGATTTATTTCACCCTGGTGAAGCATGGCGCGCGCCGCTTTTTGACAAAAGAAGAACATCGCCCTGGTGTTGACGTTCTGACAGTACTGATAATTTTCCGGTGTGACTTCCAGCAAGTCGCCGCGCTGTTTAGCCGCCGTTCCGGCATTATTGACGACGCAATCCAGTCGGCCCCAGCGTGCCAGTACCTTGTCAAACATCGGCTGCTGGAGCGGTAGTTCCGATACATCGCCCGGTAATGCCAGCGCTTCGGTGCCAAACTGTTCTATTTCCGCTACCATGGCTTGTTGCCGGGCGCGGCCTTCTTCGTTATCACGTCCGTTAATGGCGACATGAAACCCGGCTCTGGCCAGCGCAAGCGCACACGCTTTACCAATTCCCCGTGTGGAGCCTGTCACCAGTGCTACCGGACGCTGCGAATGGATCATGAGGATACTCCCTGCTGAAATTGATACATTTCAACTAAACAGTTGAAACTTCGAAATCAGTATAGAAAGAGTTAAAAATTAAAATCATGATCGACTTCTCAAAATCAACTAGATGGTTGATTTATTTAAAACTACAATTAAAACAAGAAATTGAATGGAGATTCTATGAAAGGGGAATCGAGAACCAAGCGCAGGCATGATCCCGATCTCACAAAATGCCTGATCCTGAACGCGGCGAAAAAGGAGTTTGCGGAAAAGGGTTTTGATGGGGCAAGGATCGATCAGATTGCCGCGACGGCAAAAGTGAACAAGCAGCTGATCTATTACTATTTCGAAAATAAAGACACGCTCTTTACCCACGTGCTGCAGGAAGCCTATCAGGATATCCGCACAAGGGAAGCCGCGCTGGAGCTGGATCATCTACCTGCCCGCGATGCGGTGCTTGAGTTAATGGATTTTACCTGGCACTACTATCTCGAGAATCCGGAATTTATTCAGTTGCTCAACAGCGAGAATCAGCTTAAAGCGCGGCACCTGAAAGGCGTGGATACGATCGTGCCGATTAACAGCACCTGGCTTGCAATCACCCAACGTATTCTCGATCGTGGGCAGGAAGATGGCACCATCCGACCGGGGATCGACGCGATGCAGTTGAATATCACCATGTCGGCGCTGGGATTTTTCTATCTCATCAACCAGTCAACGTTGTCGATTATTTATCAGCAGGATTTGAAGCGGCCGGAAGCGTTGGCCGTCAGGAGAATGGTGATGCGAGAAACGATTGCATGCTGGCTGATGCCGGGAAGTCAGGCATAAAAAAAGCAGGGCTTGAAAGCCCTGCCTGGAGTTTACTTCACGACGCGTAGCGAAGGACGTCCACCGCGCGGCGGGGGATCATCGTCAGGCTCGTTATCGTCTTCGTGATCGGGTTTATCGCCATCAATCACCGACATCACCGATGTTACCGTCTCGTTTTCCGGGAGCGTTGCATCGTCTTCATCGTTCAGACTGACCACGTCTTCATCGTAGGCAACTTCCGGCTCGAACATCGTACCGGCACCGTTTTCACGTGCGTAAATCGCCAGTACCGCAGCAAGCGGGACGGAAACCTGGCGCGGGACGCCGCCGAAGCGCGCATTAAAACGCACCTCGTCATTGGCCAGCTCAAGATTACCTACGGCACGAGGTGCAATGTTCAGGACAATTTGCCCGTCACGCGCATACTCCATCGGCACACGCACATCCGGCAACGTTACGTCGACTACCAGATGCGGAGTGAGCTGGTTGTCCAGCAGCCACTCATAAAATGCACGCAGCAGATAGGGACGACGCGGTGTCAGTTGCGACAAGTCCATTCAATTAACCCCGACCAAGGCGCATCTCGCGCTCAGGTTCAGTCAAAGATGCGAGGAAGGAGTCACGCTCGAATACGCGTGTCATGTACCCTTTCAGCTCTTTGGAACCTGCACCGCTCAGCTCGATACCAAGAACCGGTAAACGCCATAACAGCGGCGCCAGGTAGCAATCGACGATACTGAACTCATCGCTCAGGAAATACGGCTTCTGGCCGAAGACCGGAGCAATCTGCATCAGTTCTTCACGCAGCTGGCGACGTGCGTTATCCGCCTGCGCGCCGGTGCTGTTCTTGATGACTTCCATCAAGGAGTACCAGTCTTTCTCAATGCGATGCATGTACAGGCGGCTTTCGCCACGCGCAACCGGGTAAACCGGCATCAGTGGTGGATGCGGGAAACGCTCATCCAGGTATTCCATGATAATGCGTGATTCCCACAGAGTGAGTTCACGATCGACTAAGGTCGGTACGCTTTGATTCGGGTTGAGGTCAATCAGATCCTGTGGAGGATTATCCTTTTCCACGTGTTCAATTTCGAAGCTGACACCTTTTTCGGCCAGCACGATACGGACCTGATGGCTATAGATATCAACAGGACCAGAAAACAGCGTCATTACCGAACGTTTGTTGGCAGCGACAGCCATGAAAACCTCCAGGTATATTCAGAATTTTACTGCTACCAGCCCTACTGCGACTGGCCAGATGTTAGTTACCTACCCACGCGCACCGTCACTCTCGTTCAAAAAACAAACAAAAAATGAACAATCCCAGGCATTTGGGCAGAAAATTGGATGATAGTTTACCAGATTTTGAAGGCTTTGTGGTGAGGGGATTCCGGAAATGCTGAAAAAGAAGAGGGAATCAACTCGTTACTGTGGATAACGTGATTTTTATCCATAAAAAAACCCGGCATAAACCGGGTTTTTCGCCAATCGTTCTGCTTGCGCAGGACAAATTAACGTTTGGAGAACTGCGGACGACGACGTGCTTTACGCAGGCCGACTTTCTTACGTTCAACCTGACGAGCATCACGAGTAACGAAGCCAGCTTTACGCAGTTCGCCACGCAGGGACTCATCGTACTCCATCAGAGCGCGGGTGATACCGTGACGGATCGCACCAGCCTGACCAGAGATACCACCACCTTTAACGGTGATGTACAGATCCAGTTTCTCAACCATGTCGACCAGTTCCAGCGGCTGACGAACTACCATGCGGGCAGTTTCACGACCGAAGTACTGTTCCAGAGAACGTTGGTTGATAACGATTTTACCACTGCCCGGTTTGATGAAAACGCGAGCTGCGGAACTTTTGCGGCGACCAGTGCCGTAGTATTGATTTTCAGCCATTGCCTATAATCCCGATTAAATGTCCAGAACTTGCGGTTGCTGTGCCGCGTGGTTGTGCTCGTTACCCGCGTAAACTTTCAGTTTACGGTACATAGCACGACCCAGCGGGCCTTTTGGCAGCATGCCTTTAACCGCGATTTCAATCACACGCTCAGGACGGCGGGCAATCATCTCTTCAAAGGTCGCTTCTTTGATACCACCGATGTGGCCGGTGTGGTGGTAGTACATTTTGTCAGTACGCTTGTTGCCGGTTACAGCAACTTTTTCTGCGTTCAGAACGATGATGTAGTCACCAGTATCAACGTGCGGAGTGTATTCCGCTTTGTGCTTACCGCGCAGGCGACGAGCCAGTTCGGTAGCCAGACGGCCCAGAGTTTTACCGGTCGCGTCAACAACATACCAGTCGCGTTTTACGGTTTCTGGTTTAGCTGTAAAAGTTTTCATTAAAAGCTTACCCAAATAAATAAGTTACACGTTGGTGAACACCCAAACGTTTAGTCAGTTGAGGTTCACACGACAGAGTCCGGCAAACCTACCCCTTCGAATAGCCTATGCCAGCACATAGAAAGTTTTGGGAAAAAACCTTCTCGTAACGTGGGGTCGCAAGATTATAGAGAAGTCGAGGTCAAAGATCGACCCCTAATTGTGATTCGACGCGGGTTTTTCCGGGGGTGGGGTTTGTGCGCTTGAGTGCCCTCACCCGAAGCCCCTCTCCCGCGGGAGAGGGCAGCGTTTATTACGGCATGTGCGAGCGCTTGAGGTACTCCTCGCTCTGCATCTCCTGCAAGCGTGACAGACAGCGCTGGAACTCAAACTTGAGCCGCTCACCCTGATAGATGTCGAATAGCGGCACTTCCGCACTGATCACCAGCTTGACGTGTCGTTCATAAAACTCATCGACCAACGCAATAAACCGCCGCGCTTCGCTTTCCATCAGCGGCGTCATCACGGGAACATCAAACAGCATCACCGTGTGGAACAGGCGCGACAGTGCAATGTAGTCATGTTGGCTACGGGCATCCACGCATAAGGTCGTGAATGACACCGCCAGCGTTTGGTTTTCGACGCCCAGCGTCGCCATCGGACGATGGTTGATGTCGAGCGTCGGTGCGTTGCCTCGCGGCGCGCCCGCCAACGCCTGCCACAATTTATCCATTTGCTGCGTCGTTTCATCCTTCAGGGGCGAAAGCCACAGATGCGCCTGGGTCAGCGTACGTAGACGATAATCAACGCCTGCATCCACATTCATGATGTCGCAGTGCTGTTTAATCGCGTCAATGGCCGGCAGAAAACGCGCTCGTTGCAAACCGTTACGATAAAGTTCATCAGGCGGAATGTTTGACGTTGCCACCAGCGTAATGCCACGAGCAAACAGCGCTTTCATCAGCCCACCGAGCAGCATGGCATCCGTAATGTCTGAGACAAAAAACTCATCAAAACAGAGCACATCCGTTTCTGCTTTGAAGCGGTCAGCCACACTCTCCAGCGGATCGCTATGCCCTTGTAATTCTCGAAGTTCTTCATGAACACGGAGCATAAAGCGGTGGAAGTGGAGCCGCTGTTTACGCGTTCCCGGCAGGCTCTGATAGAAGAGATCCATCAGCCAGGTTTTACCGCGTCCGACGCCGCCCCACATATACAGACCGCGAACCGGAGCCTGTAAGGCAGGTTCGCGTTTACCCAGCAGTTTGCCAAATTTCGCCATTAAACCGCCCCGCTCTGGGGCCGCTTCTTCTTTGGTCACAATCTGTTGGTATATGTTGTCCAGCCGGGTAACGGCCTCTTTTTGCACATCGTCTGATTGATGGCTACCCTCGTTCAGGGCATTGATATATCGCGAGGTTGGGGAAAGACTCTGCATAGTGTAAAAGTTGTTCCTTGAAAATCGATCCTGCCCACAGGGTTGACCAAAAAAAGGTCGCTCTACCCTACGCGATGCCGCGCCGGGATTCCACTTCTGCGCGATTAGCGGTTATAGTGGCATAATCAGGCGCAGGCAAGGAGCTTGCAGCCACCACCCTACGGAATCATAAGACAATGGGAGAAGTACATGACCTGGGAATACGCGCTAATTGGGTTAGTTGTCGGTATCATAATTGGTGCCGTGGCCATGCGTTTTGGAAACCGGAAATTACGCCAGCAGCAGGCCTTGCAGTACGAGCTGGAAAAGAACAAAGCGGAGCTTGAAGAGTACCGTGAAGAACTCGTGAGTCACTTCGCTCGTAGCGCAGAACTTCTGGATAACATGGCGGACGATTATCGCCAGCTGTATCAACACATGGCAAAAAGTTCCAGTAGCCTGCTGCCAGAAATGTCGGCCGAAGAGAACCCCTTCCGCAATCGTCTGGCCGAGTCTGAAGCGGGTAACGATCAGGCACCGGTGCAGATTCCTCGTGACTATTCCGAAGGCGCATCGGGTCTGCTGCGCGGGGGCGCACCCCGTAAATAACCCTCTTTTGCTTTGCATTTTTAACGGGCGCACATGTTGCGCCCGTCCTGTCTTAACAAACCCAGCTATTATTTAGTCATATCCGCATTGTTCCTGGGTTGAAATTTCAATAACATCAACCTGTTTTACGTCGTTTTTTCCCCCTTTCACTTTAGGTTACGAGAGCCAGCATCAATGAAGAAACAAACCCTGCTGTTGAGTGCGTTAGCGTTAAGTGTCGGGTTATCTCTTTCGGCACCCATTCCGACTCTGGCGGCAATGCCGTCACAGATACCGGGCCAGGGGGCGCTGCCCAGTCTTGCGCCAGTGCTGGAGAAAGTCTTACCTGCGGTGGTCAGCGTGCAGGTGGAAGGGACGGCGGTACAAGGTCAAAAAGTCCCTGATGAGTTGAAAAAATATTTCGGTGAAGAGCTGCCCGACCAGCAAGCCCAACCGTTTGAAGGGCTTGGCTCCGGCGTAATCATCGACGCAGCGAAAGGCTATGTGCTCACCAATAATCACGTGATTAATCAGGCGCAAAAAATCAGTGTGCAGCTTAATGACGGGCGTGAATTTGAAGCCAAACTCATTGGCGGCGATGACCAGAGCGACATCGCGCTGCTGCAATTACAGAACCCCACCAACCTGACGCAAATTGCCATCGCCGACTCCGATAAACTCCGCGTAGGCGATTTTGTTATCGCGGTGGGTAATCCATTCGGGCTGGGGCAAACCGCCACTTCCGGCATAGTCTCTGCCCTGGGCCGCAGCGGGCTAAACCTGGAAGGCCTGGAGAATTTCATTCAGACCGATGCCTCTATCAACCGGGGGAACTCCGGCGGTGCGCTGCTGAATCTGAACGGTGAGCTGATCGGGATTAATACCGCTATTCTCGCGCCCAGCGGCGGCAGCGTGGGTATCGGGTTCGCTATCCCGGGTAATATGGCGCAAACCCTTGCCCAGCAGTTGATTCAATTCGGCGAAATCAAACGCGGTCTGCTCGGTATCAAAGGGACCGAAATGAGCGCCGATATCGCCAAAGCTTTCAACCTGAACGTGCAGCGTGGCGCGTTTGTTAGCGAAGTGCTGGCGAATTCAGGTTCAGCGAAGGCTGGCATCAAATCCGGCGATGTCATTGTTAGCCTCAACGACAAGCCGCTGAACAGCTTTGCCGAACTGCGTTCGCGTATTGCGACAACCGAACCGGGTACAAAAGTGAAGCTGGGCCTGCTGCGTGAGGGGAAACCGCTGGATGTGGAAGTGACGCTGGATAAGAGCACGTCATCCTCTGCCAGCGCAGAGCTGATTTCTCCAGCGCTTCAGGGTGCCTCGTTGAGCGATGGTCAGTTAAAAGACGGCACCAAAGGCATCAGCATTGAAAATGTTGAGAAAAGTAGCGCTGCCGCTCAGGCAGGATTACATAAAGATGATGTCATCATCGGCATTAACCGCACGCGCGTACAATCCATTGCTGAGCTACGCAAAGTGCTGGAGTCCAAACCTGGCGTCATCGCGCTGCAAATTATTCGCGGCAACGAAACTCTTTATTTATTGCTGCGTTAAGCAAATGCGATCCCGGACATCACCGCTGCATGTGATGTCCGGATAAGTCATGCTATGCTGCTGCCGATCCCTTAACAACGACGCCCGCATCATGTTTTTGAAGTTCTTACGCTCGGTAGTACTCGGTTTAATTGTCGGTGGCCTGATCCTCGCCGCCGTGCCCTCATTACGCCAGAAAATCACTTTTTCGACACCGCAGTTCGACAGCTCCGGCGATACGCCTGCCAGCTACAATGCGGCGGTTCGTCGCGCCGCGCCTGCGGTGGTGTACGTGTATAACCGGGGTCTGAACAATTCGTCACATAACCGTCTGGAGATTCGTACCCTGGGCTCCGGGGTTATCATGGATCAGCGCGGATATATTGTGACGAACAAGCATGTGATCAACGATGCTGACCAGATTATCGTCGCTCTGCAGGACGGCCGCGTGTTTGAAGCACTACTGGTAGGCTCTGATTCCCTCACCGACCTGGCGGTACTCAAAATCAACGCCAACGGCGGGCTTCCTGTGATTCCTATTAATACCCAGCGCGTGCCGCACATCGGCGATGTCGTCCTGGCGATCGGTAACCCTTACAACCTCGGGCAGACCATCACTCAGGGGATCATCAGCGCTACCGGGCGTATCGGGTTAAACCCAACCGGTCGACAGAATTTCCTGCAAACCGATGCATCCATCAACCACGGTAACTCCGGTGGCGCGCTGGTCAATTCACTCGGTGAGCTAATGGGGATAAACACCCTGTCATTCGATAAAAGCAACGATGGCGAAACGCCTGAAGGTATCGGTTTCGCCATCCCCTTCCAGCTTGCTACCAAGATCATGGACAAGCTGATCCGCGATGGGCGCGTGATCCGGGGCTACATTGGGATCGGCGGACGAGAAATTGCGCCCATGCACACTCAGGGCGGTGGCATTGATCAGATCCAGGGGATCGTGGTCAATGAAGTGGCACCGGATGGCCCGGCCGCCCAGGCCGGCATTCAGGTCAATGATGTCATTGTTTCGGTGAATGGCAAACCGGCCATATCCGCTCTGGAAACGATGGACCAGGTGGCAGAAATTCGTCCCGGCTCGGACATTCCGGTGGAAGTGATGCGAGAAGATAAAAAGCTGAAGCTTCAGGTCACTATTCAGGAATATCCGGCGACAAATTAAAGGAAATAAAAAACCGGAGCGCATAGGGCTCCGGTTTTTTATGCTCACCCCTGGCGGCAAACGGCACACCAGGCAGCGTTCATCCTCATTTGTTGACGAAGTCTTCGCCCAGTTGAATATCTTTATTGAGCGTGTCTAACATCCCTTCCAGCGCTTGCTGTTCAAAGGCGCTCAGTTTGCCAATCGCCTGACGCTCCTCAATACCGTTTTTACCCAGCAACAGCGGCTGTGAGAAGAAACGTGCATAGTGCCCGTCGCCTTCCACATACGCGCATTCCACGACGCCTTTCTCACCTTGTAGAGCGCGTACCAGTGACAGACCAAAACGTGCCGCAGCCTGCCCCATAGAGAGCGTTGCAGAGCCGCCACCTGCCTTCGCTTCCACCACTTCAGTACCCGCATTCTGGATACGCTTAGTCAGATCCGCGATTTCTTGTTCAGTGAAGCTGACGTCCGGGATTTGCGACAATAAAGGCAGGATGGTCACACCGGAATGACCGCCGACAACCGGCACCTCGACATCCGTTGGTTGCTTGCCTTTCAGCTCAGCCACGAAGGTATTGGAACGGATGATGTCCAGGGTCGTCACCCCAAACAGTTTATTCTTGTCATACACGCCCGCTTTTTTCAGCACTTCTGCGGCGATGGCAACCGTGGTATTGACCGGGTTAGTAATAATGCCAATGCATGCTTTTGGGCAGGTTGTCGCAATCTGCGCAACCAGGTTTTTGACAATGCCAGCATTGACGTTAAAGAGATCAGAGCGGTCCATACCCGGTTTACGCGCGACGCCAGCAGAAATCAGTACCACATCTGCACCGTGCAGCGCGGGGGTGGCATCTTCACCGGAAAAACCTTTGATTTTAACAGCAGTAGGGATATGGCTGAGGTCGACAGCAACCCCAGGAGTGACAGGAGCAATATCATACAGAGTGAGTTCTGAACCTGAAGGCAGTTGTGTTTTCAGTAGTAGAGCTAACGCCTGGCCAATGCCACCAGCTGCGCCGAGGACTGCAACTTTCATCATAAACTCCTTATTATGGTTAGCTAAATATTTTGTTACTCCGCTACGGCGACCTTAATTCACCCTGATAATTATGGCATCATGCAAATCAAAATTCTGCGGCACGGCACGCTTTTAAAATATTATAATGGGCTTTTACGATCGACTGGCAAACAAACTCAGCGATTAACACTGAGTGTTTACAATATAGACTCGACAACCCTCAAAACAACACCAATTGCATAACATTTATTTTACTTTTGCTTAAATTTGCGACACAAGCCACAAGCAGATTTTCTCCTGGCCGAAAAGACAGAGAGAACATTTGTATCTTTAATAACAGTATTTTAGATCTTTCCACAGTAGATTATTTGCATAAAAATTCATCCATATGCATAATAATGTAGTTTTCACGACCTGATACGGGTGACTTATGCGAAGCTCGGCAAAACAAGAAGAATTAGTTAAAGCGTTCAAGGCGCTACTTAAAGAAGAGAAGTTTAGTTCTCAGGGAGAAATCGTGCTGGCGTTGCAGGAGCAGGGTTTTGACAATATTAATCAGTCAAAAGTCTCTCGCATGCTCACCAAGTTTGGCGCCGTGCGTACGCGTAATGCCAAAATGGAGATGGTGTACTGCCTGCCTGCAGAACTGGGCGTTCCCACCACGTCCAGCCCGCTGAAGAATCTGGTGCTGGATATTGACTACAACTCGGCGGTGGTAGTGATTCATACCAGCCCGGGCGCAGCTCAGCTTATTGCCCGCTTGCTTGACTCATTAGGCAAGGCGGAAGGCATTCTGGGCACCATTGCGGGCGATGATACCATTTTCACCACGCCTGCGAACGGGTTCACGGTGAAAGAGCTGTACGAGGCCATCCTCGTTTTATTTGAACAAGAGCTCTGACGCCCCTTGCCCCTCATCCTGCCGTGAGGGGTTCTCCTCCCCCTCAAATTCATCTGGCTGTCACTAGCTGCACCTTCTTTTGACACATTGTGCGATTTCCTTTCACAAACCATTCACCATAAGAATGGTTTCGCACAAATAATCAAAATTCATCATCCCCATGATTTTAAATAAGAAAATGAAAATAATTTTCTTTTTTTATACACGAATTGATATAAAAAATGGCTTCCTTACCACTTATTTACCTTTGAAATAATTAGTCTGGTATTAATTTTCCGGGTGATTAGTGTATACTTGATTTTGTGATGAGGGTCACGAAACAAGACTCTCCAAAAGAAAATATGACGAGGCAATTATCATGAATATCAAATCTACCGTTGCAGCACTGAGCGTTCTTTCTGTTCTCTCTTTTGGCGCATTCGCCGCAGATTCTATCGGTGCCGATCAAGCACAAAACCGTCAGTCTTTAGGCACCGTTTCTGTAGGCGGCATCAGCTCTTCTCCGATGGACATGCGCGCTGAACTGAACAAGAAAGCTGAAGAGCAGGGTGCTTCTTCTTATCGCATTATCGAAGCACGTACCGGTGACAATTGGCACGCCACTGCTGAGCTGTATAAATAAGCTGTACTGAACAAACCCTGTATCAACCTGTAATAGATATCGCTCAACGGCACCAGGCATAAAAATAGCAGTTCAACCCTTCTCGCCGTTGGGAATTGAGGAGAAAGATTATGAAACGTAACACAATCATCGCAACCCTTGGTTTAGCTTCACTGTTGTCTTTCGGCGCGAGCGCCGCAACGCAAGTGTCTGCGGACCAGGCGCAAAACCTGCAATCTCTGGGCAGCATTTCTGTCTCTCAGACGGCCAGTTCCCCAATGAGTATCCGTGAGCAACTGTCGGCCAAAGCCGATCAGGCGGGCGCTTCCAGCTATCGCGTTACCGAGCTACAGGAAGGCGACACCTGGCACGCAACCGCCCAACTGTATAAATAATCCCTCGTCGTATGTCCTACGACTTGCCCCTGCTTGCAGGGGCTTTTTTATCTCTGTCGCTTAACGAATGTTAAAACGTAACTGCCCTTCCAGCTCTTCTTCAGCCTCATCAAATAACAAAATCAACGCGCCAAAACGCCGACGTAATTTTTCAGGCAAATGAATAAACTCAATTTCGAGTGGCACGGGTAACTCGCTCGTCACCACATGCCAGAGGGTATCCAGATCGCTGACTTTGTCACGATCGAGTGAAAACTGGCGGGAAAAATCACGGTAAAATGCGGGCTGATCGTCTATTTCATCAAAATCAAAAGTATAGGTATTCATTGTCCGCCATCCTGCCAAAAGGGGCGGTAATCCCGCCCCGTAAGCTTATAGACCCCCGAGATGCAGGGTTTTAACCTCGAGAAACTCCTCCAGACCGAGCACCGACCCCTCACGTCCGAGTCCAGATTCTTTAACTCCCCCAAACGGGCCAAGCTCCGTTGAGACAGCACATTCATTGATGCCAATCATGCCGCTTTCAATGGCTTGTGAAACACGGAAGACCCGCGACAGATTCTGCGTATAGAAGTAGGCAGCAAGGCCAAATGGCGTCGCGTTAGCACGCTGAATCACTTCATCTTCAGACGTAAACCGGAAACAGGCGGCGACCGGACCAAAGGTCTCTTCACGAGCAAGTTTCATGCCGTCGCTGCAATCCCCCAGCACCGTTGGCTGCCAGAAATTTCCGCCCAGCGAATGCGCTTTTCCGCCCGCCAGCACTTTTGCACCATGCGCAACGGCATCTTCAACATGCTCGCGAACCTTATCAACAGCGGAAGATTCAATCAGCGGCCCGACCACAACGCCCTCCTCAAGACCGTTACCGACCTTCAGCGCATTCACCGCTTCTGCCAGCTTCTGCGTAAAAGCGTCATAGACCGACTCATGGATGAAGAAACGGTTGACGCTCACGCAGACCTGCCCGGCATTACGGAATTTGTTGGCAATGGCCCCGTTCACTGCGGCATCAAGATCTGCATCCTCAAAAACGATATAAGGTGCATTGCCGCCGAGTTCCATAGAGACTTTTTTCATGGTTTCAGCAGCATTACGCATCAGCGTTTTCCCGACCGCAGTGGAGCCGGTAAAGGAGATTTTACGCACGTCCTGGCTTGCCATAATGGCATCGCTAATTTCGGACGTGGTCCCGGCTACCGCGTTCAATACACCATCCGGTACCCCGGCTTTCTTCGCCAGCGTCAGTAACGCGAAGGCGCTCAGTGGCGTATTGTTGGCGGGTTTAATTACGCCAGTACACCCTGCTGCCAGCGCGGGTCCCAGTTTACGGGTGAGCATCGCCATCGGGAAATTCCAGGGCGTGATCGCCGCCACCACCCCAATGGGCTCACGGGTGGCGTAAATGCGAGAACCGGGTTTAACGGGCGGAATAATTTCACCGTTGGCGCGTTTAGCCTGCTCGGCAAACCACTGAATAAAGCTGGCGGCATACTCCACCTCACCTTCTGCTTCTTTCAACGGTTTGCCCTGCTCCGTAGTCATCAATTGCCCCAGCCAGCGCTTATTCTCAATCATCAATTCGTACCAGCGATACAGAATCGTGGAGCGCTCTTTGGCGGTTTTTGCACGCCAGGCGGGGAAGGCTTTGGTCGCCGCAGCAATGGCCTCTTCGGTCTCTTTTTTCCCCGCTTTCGCCACTTTTGCTATCACGTCACCCGTTGCCGGATTCAGTACGTCAAATGTCGTATCCAGTGATTTCCAGACGCCATCCACCAGATAACCCGTCTGAAATAGTTCACTATCCTGCAATGCCTGCGTAGTCATTTGTCCTCCTGAACGGTGATTTAAAAACCTCCCGTAAAGTATAGCCATAAAAAAACCGACGCTTTGCGCGTCGGCTTCAGGGTTAACTCGTGGTCAGTGCATGTTGGTATTTATGCAGCATACCGGTTAAACGCTTAACAGGTTCAGTAACCTGAGGTGGCGCATCCCAGTAGGAGAGCTTTTCCTGATAGATGCCCAACTCTTCCAGTAACTGAGAAAAATAACGCCGTCGCTTGCTGTCGCTACCTGCGGAGATAATCTGGTCTGCCGTACGTCGCAACTGGCGGTGAAAAGCAGAAAGATCATCGTTAATGGGCACCGGCGCATCGCGCAAACGTTGATGGGCGATAATCAAGGTCAGCGCCAGACGAAACTTCGCCAGATCGCCCGGAAATTTGTTCAGCAACAGGAACAGTTGCTGATATAACGCAGGCAGATGATTTTCTTTGCGCCGGGCGGTATTGGTCGTCATCGCTGAGACAGCGGCAAAGACGAACTGGTTGAGAAGCGTACGGCCGGTCCGTGCCTGCGAATTATCACGCACCAGTAAAATAACAATCAGTGCCAGACCACAGCCGACAATTTGCCCAAGCGCACTGTCGAGAAATTGGCTGAAATGAAAGGTCATCGGGTTATCCAGCACAATAATATTAATCGTGCTGGCGAGCGCCCCCAGAGAGCCCAAGCGCCTTTTTTGCACTTCAATACCGATAAAGAAAGCCATCACTGCCAGACTGATGCATAGCAGCAACATGCTCTGCTGCGTTGATGGGATGATGACCAGGAAGTACAGCGCCCCCAAAGGCAATGCCACCAGCGTCCCTAACAGAAAATCAATCGCGACCATTTTAGGATTCGGCAAACGCATCGCCAGTGAGGTCACCACGGCAATCATCACCATGGTTCCACTTCCCGATGTCCAGCCGCTCCACAGCCAGAACAGGGTGCCTAAAACGCATGAGAGCGTGGTACGCCAGAAGTTGATCATGGCATGGTGGCCCTCCGCCGAAGCGGCTTTGACCACCACTTCACGACGTAACACCTCATCCTCTGTTGCGCTGATTTTGGTGTTAGTAGTGACGCCGCGTTTAAGCAACAGATAGCGTGTTGCCGAGCCGACCCAACTGTAAATGGTCACTGGCGTTTCACGTTCGCCCGTCCAGGCGATGACCCGACGCATGCGTTTCAACTGCTTGTGGATGTCCTGAATGGTGTCTACAGGGGCATCGAACAGCTCGCGGAACGTGCCGGTAATCAGCTCCGGTCGGGTGTTCTGGATCAAATAGGTTTCACACGCTTGCGTAATCAATGTCAAAGACAGGGTATTGATCGCTTTCAGACGGCGATTCGCCCTTCCCCAACGTGAGGATTCAATCTTCAGATTACTGCGCATCCCTTCCAGCGCCGCCGTCCGGCGAACCAGCGCTCCCCAGGCTTTATCCACCTCTTCAGGTTCGCCATGTTTAATGCAAAGCTGCATCAGTTGATATTGCGCCACCAGCAGACTGTCCAGTTCGCGATCGATCTCTTTTTTGATGGAACGCGGAGAGAAGAGCAGATCCGCCATAATGGCGCACACGATCCCGATGACGATTTCACTGCAACGCTCAACCGCAAACTGCGGGGTAAGCAGCGGTTCGCTTTGAATGGTGATGACAATAATCAGCGCGGTGTAGCCTGCCAGCCCCCAGGCATAGGAGTTTTCTACCCTTACTAAAGAGGAGAGCCAGGTACAAAAGCCGGCCCAGATGCAACAGACCATCAGCATCAGTAATGGGGCACGGATCATCGCAATGATGATAACCAAACCGGCAATACAGCCAATAAACGTACCGATAATGCGCAGCATGCCGCGGTAGCGAATGGCACCGGACCAGGGTTCCCCCCCTGCTGCAAAGGCCGGACCGGCCGCCACAATAGCGGCCGTCAGCACTGCCCAGCGCGGCGTTTCCAGTTGGAAATGAAAGCCAACAAATAACGCAAGAACAATGGCGCAAGCCAGCTTTAAGGCAAACCGGATATGCTGGCTGGCAATCGAGAACAGCCCCATGGTCATTAACCCATCTCACGCAGGCGATGCGCCAGTTTGCGGAAGAACGAATCGTGACTTTCATCGCGATCGTTTTTACCGGTAATCACGACGGTTGCGGTCGTACCCGCAGGCCACAGATTGCCTTGCTGCTCATCGAGATGAATGCGTACCGGCACGCGCTGCGCCAGACGAACCCATTCCAGGTTGGAATCGATGGTTGCCATACCTTTACTGTCGCTACTGCTGCTGGCATTGGTCACGCCGGCAGCCACGCTGTCAACGGTTCCTTTCAACACACGGTTGCTGCCAAGCGGCGTAATTTCAGCGCGATAACCCGGACGGACGCCTTCAAGTTTGGTCTCTTCGAGATAGGCCAGAACGTAGAACGAGTTTTGTTTGACCAACGCCACTGCCGTTGAGCCACGGGTAATGAATTCACCGGCATAGACATTCAGGTTAGTGACCCATCCGTCTGCTGGCGCACGAATTACGGTCCGTTCAAGGTCAAGCTTCGCCAGGTCACGGGTAGCTTGTGCTTTTGCCAATTGATGCAAAACGGTTTGCAGGACGTTGTTCGCCTGATCGATCTCTTCACGAGACATGGCCTGAACACCCAGTTGGTTACGGCGCCCTGCTTCGCGACGTTTTTCGTTCGCCAGTGCCTGGTAATAAGAGACATCAGCTTCGGCCTCTTCCAGCGCTTTTTGATAACGCGGCTGGTCGATAGTAAAGAGTACCTGGTTTGCTTTAACCAGTTCGTTGTCATGAACATTCACCGCGGTGATTAAACCGGCGACGTCAGGAGCGATGGCGACTACATCGGCGCTAAAGCGGGCATCACGAGTCCAGGGGGATTCGGTGTAGTAAACCCAGGCGCGAAAAATAGCGATGAACGCGAGGATAACCAGCACGACAGTGATAGCAGTACGGGAGAGATTTCTTGTTAGTGTTTTCACTTCTACCTCAAGCAAACAGGCGCGACAGCAGATAGAACAAGCAGCAGTAGAGCGCGGTATTAAACAATGCCGGATGCCAGACAAAATCATAGATCCCGGTCGGGATCAGCACACGGCGCACCAGCCAGAAAACCGCCAGTGACAAAAGTAATTCGAAAAAAATCGGGGGGAACGACAGACCGAACACCACGATAACGGGAAACAGACTCATGTTGACCTTGATTAGAGAGAGTGCAGGCGACAATATTTCTTATCCGTACCGCCACGGAGCAGTGAGCAAGCCAGGCGAGAGCGATACGTTAATTATTCAGCGAATAGTATATTAACGTAACTGTTATGCTGTTATCTATATAATGTGATCTAAATCACTTTTAAGCCAGAGTGAATAATGGAACGACTAAAACGAATGTCGGTATTCGCCAAAGTGGTTGAGCAAGGCTCTTTCACCGCAGCGGCACGGCAGCTTCACATGAGCGTCTCCTCCATCAGTCAGACGGTGGCAAAGCTGGAAGATGAACTTCAGGTCAAGCTGCTAAACCGCAGTACACGCAGCCTGGGGCTTACCGAAGCGGGAAAAATCTACTACCAGGGCTGCCGCCGGATGCTGTTTGAAGTTCAGGACGTTCACGAACAGTTATATGCATTCAATAACACCCCTATCGGTACGCTACGCATAGGCTGTTCTTCAACCATGGCACACAATGTTCTCGCCAGAATGACCGCCGATATGCTGAAAGAGTATCCTGGCCTTTCCATAAACCTTGTGACGGGCATCCCGGCCCCTGACCTGATTGCTGATGGTCTGGACGTGGTGATTCGCGTTGGGGCATTACAAGATTCTAGCCTCTTTTCTCGCCGGCTGGGGGCGATGCCGATGGTGGTATGCGCAGCCAAAAGCTATCTTGCGCAGTATGGCACACCGGAAAAACCTGCGGATTTGGTCAATCACTCATGGCTGGAATACAGCGTACGTCCGGATAATGAATTCGAACTGATCGCGCCGGAAGGGATTTCTACGCGGCTGATCCCGCAGGGGCGATTTGTCACCAACGATCCGATGACGCTTTCGCGCTGGTTGACCGCCGGAGCCGGTATCGCCTATGTGCCGCTAATGTGGGTGATCGACGAGATCAACAACGGCAATCTGGAGATCCTGTTTACCCGCTACCAGTCCGATCCCCGTCCGGTATGGGCGCTGTATACGCAAAAAGACAAATTACCGTTGAAGGTTCAGGTCTGTATCAACTATCTGACGGAATATTTTGTTGAAGTGGCGAAAATTTATCAGGGAATGCAGGGGCGTGGGCTGTAATGCCCTCACCTTTAGGGCTGAGGAATCCCCGCAAATAATGCGAGCACAGTCGGTCCCCTCTCCCTTGAGGGAGAGGGTTAGGGTGAGGGGAACATGCGGCTCTGAGGGTCATTCCGTTCACCTTATGTTCCTTGCTTCTCTGTCACGCCAGAACCCGTGAACGTGCCAGGGTGGCTCGCCGCCACCACCCTGGCGACCCGGGCTCCCGGCCAGGAAAATCGCCGCTGGTGCGGTCCACTACGCATATTCCTTCAGGCTTATCGGGGACGGGCGAAGGAAACGTCCCTGTAAAGTCGCCCTCGCCGCGCATCCCTGCGCGTCGCCCCGGCCTTACGGATACGCTTCGTCGATTTTCAGCCGGACCCTGTCATCGCGGTGACGGTTTTATTCCCATGGCGCAATGTTATCGCTGTAAAACGTAATATTACCGGGATCCCTCAGCCTACAGGGTGAGGGCATGTAAAACGAAAATCAGGCAGTACCGCCGACGGTCAGGTTATCGACTTTCAGCGTCGGCTGACCGACGCCCACTGGCAGGCTCTGGCCCTCTTTACCACAGACGCCCACGCCTTTATCCAGCTTCAGATCGTTACCCACCATCGATACCTGTTGCATCGCTTCAATACCGGAACCGATCAGGGTTGCGCCTTTGACCGGTTTGGTAACTTTGCCGTTCTCAATGAGGTAAGCCTCTGAGGTAGAGAAGACGAATTTGCCGGAGGTAATATCCACCTGGCCTCCGCCAAAGTTCGGCGCAAAAATACCAAACTCAACGGATTCGATAATCTCTTGTGGGGTCGATTTACCCGCCAGCATATAAGTGTTGGTCATACGCGGCATCGGCAGATGAGCATAAGATTCACGACGCCCGTTACCGGTCGGCGCAACGCCCATCAGACGCGCGTTTAACTTATCCTGCATATAGCCTTTGAGAATGCCATTTTCAATCAAGGTGTTGTACTGGCCCGGCGTGCCTTCATCATCAATAGACACGGAACCACGGCGATCGGCCATGGTGCCATCGTCCACGATGGTACAAAGCTCTGAGGCGACCAGTTGGCCCATTTGACCACTGAAAACAGAGGTGCCACGGCGGTTAAAATCTCCTTCCAGCCCGTGTCCAACCGCTTCATGCAGCAGCACGCCAGGCCAACCTGCACCCAGTACCACCGGCATAGTACCGGCAGGGGCCGCAACCGCAGAAAGATTAACCAGCGCCATACGCACGGCCTCTCGCGCCCAGGCATCGGCGCGCACATCACCCTCTTCGTCCTTCAGGAACCAGTCGTAACCGAATCGACCACCGCCACCGCTTGAGCCGCGTTCACGCTTACCGTCATCTTCTACCTGCACGCTGACTGAGAGGCGAACCAGCGGACGGACATCCGCCGCCAGCGTACCGTCGGTCGCAGCAACCAGAATCAGCTCATAAACGCCGGTCAGGCTGGCGGTCACTTCCTGCACACGTTTATCCGCCGCACGCGCGACCTTGTCTACCCGGCGCAGAATATCCAGTTTCTCTTCGCGGCTCATGCTCTGTAACGGATCAATACTGGTGTAGAGGCCGCTATGTTCAACAGCCCCCAGCGTCTGCACTCGCCCGTCACCGGCATCACGCACGATGGTGCGCGCGGCCTGGGCACTCTGCTCCAGAGCCAGCATGCTGATTTGATCCGCATAGGCAAAGCCGGTTTTCTCACCGCTTACGGCACGCACACCGACACCCTGGTCAATGTTGTACGAACCGTCTTTTATGATGCTGTCTTCTAACACCCAGGATTCATGATAGCTCGACTGAAAATAGAGATCGCCATAGTCGAGTCGACGTTCGGTCAGTTGGCCGAGAATGGAAAACAGATCCTGATGGCTCAGGCCATTTGCTGCCAGTAATTGTTCACTTACCAGGTTCAGACTCATCGTTAGCTACTCGTCGTTGCCGCCACAAAGGGCAGTAAAAATGTCATATAAGAAGATTGAGGCAATTCTTAGACGCCGTCAAATCATTGCTTTTTATCCGCACGGGTCTCGCGAAGCACTTCATTGATCTGCGGTTTGTCCACCGGACCGGTTATCTGGTAGCGCAAAATGGAGACTTTATTCCACAGCGGCCCCAGAACCTTGCTGGCAGCAAAGACGGCAGCACCGACAATCGGGTTAACCGCAAACGCCGCCGCAACCCCCACGGTGGCCGAAATCTCCGGTGCGACTACGGCTTCCACGTTCAGTCGTCGCTGCACCAGATCAACCGAGCCTTTCATGGCAATGTCTGCCTCGAGTCCGTCCACCAGCGTGTCATCGGTGTGCAGAATGCCGTCTTTAATCCAGGCCGTACTGCGAATAGAGTCAAAGAAAAAGCTGTCGTTACTGAAGGTGTCGCTAAAGTCAAAACGCAGCTTACGCAGTAGCGCATCCACGCTGAAGAGACGCAGCAGCTGACCTGCATGGCCAGTGCTGACATCCGTGATCTCCCCTTTCCCCAGACGGGTACGCAGGATGCCGTTAAGCGAGGCTTCCTGCGGCTGCCACGGTGGGCTGCGCCAGTGCAAATCGTAGTTCACATCAAAGGATGCATTACGCATCGGGGTCGAGATACCAAAGAAACTCATCGCCGCATCGATCTTTTCCCCTTTCAGGGTGCCTTTGACAGAGGTGCGCTCACCCCCGGTACGATTGACCCACTCACCGTCTGCGGTCAGGCGCGCAAAGCCGGTGTCAACCAGCCCTTTGGTCAGCGTCAGGGTATCTCCTTTGATATCAACATCACCGTCTATGCGACCGTATTTTTGCCCCCATAGCCAGCACTCGGCACAACGCAACCGCAGATCTGGCCAACCACTGAAATCCACCTGCGATTTGCCACTTAGCAGCGTCGTGGGTGACGAAATGTCATTATCTTCGGATACGGCCGCCGCGGGGTTGTAATAGAGATAACGAATGGCTGCTTCCCAGGGGGCATTATCCCGCAGGGTGAGGGTGCCGTTAATTTCTCTACCCTGCGCTTCGATAACTGAGCCGGAGGATTGCGGCTTTGAGACAAGGCTTAGATTATTCCACTGCTGACCGGCCAGGGTTAGCGCTGGCGTGCGTAAAGTAATACGCGACGGGAAAGCGGTAGAATCGCTGACATTACTGGCGACACCCTGGCGGAACAGCGCCAGCCACTGCGCGCCGTTCATCGCAGGCAGGTTGAGTTCTACCCCTTCTTCATCCGGTAACGGCGGCAAAGTATGGCTATCGGAAGCCCAAATGGCGCGATCAAGGGTCAATTTACTGTTAAGCAACCACCGGCTGTTGAAGTGATTGGTGCTGCCCGCGCTGCCGGTGAGATCAAAGCTGTGCAAGTTCCCTTCAACCTTGAGCTTAACGGGCAGCGCTTTGCCCGGCTGCTTATCCATGGGCGGTGGTAACTTACTGGCAATGTTGGTTAAATCGCCATCAATATTGACGGCATACTTCGCACCTGAGCGGTAGGGAAGGTCGATGTCCACTTTTCCTTTCCAGCCAAAGCTCCCACTGAGCGCATTATTCAGTTGCTGCGGTAGAACGCCCGTGCGTGCCGGCTGCCAGTTTCCGTTCAGATTCACCGCCACCTGGTAGGCTTTCTCACCCTCAGTGGTTGTGAAATCAATATTAAGCGGCTGATTAAACCAGGTGGCCTGTAACGGTTCGCTTTTCAAATTGCCGTTCACGAAGCTGAACTTGCCGCGCAGATCGTTGACTGTGCTGTTAATAGGCTTGATAAACAGATTATTGTGGTTCAGCGTGACGTCGCCCTTCGCGGTTGTCATTTCGCCATCAAGCGGAATGTCGAGATGTAAGCGAGCATTCACCTCGCCGTCGAGCTGCAACTCATCAAGCGCAGTCGACAGCGTCTCTTTCAGCGGGGTGTCTTTGAAATAGGGACCCACGGCTTTGCCTGGCCCTTTAACATCGGCATCGATCAATAACTTCTCTTTGAGATAATCCGGGATAGTGGCCGACAGGTTAGTGGCCTTTACGCCGCCTAACGCCACCTCATCGGTCTTCATCCATAAACCATCGTTGATAAAATCGAGCTCGATATCAAAATTCTTCAGCGCGGGCCAGTCGGGCTGGAAGGCAAAGGTCGCGTTGCGTAGCGGAACCAGTACCTCAAACTGCCCTTCATTATGTTTGTACGGGAACAGTTTCGGATTGCCGCCATACACCAGCGTCGCATTATCGGCCTGACCGCCCTGGATAGCCCCACTCAGGTAGTCCACTAGCGCCTTGCCCATCAGATTTTCCGGGAAGTAGCGCCAGGCCTGACCGCCGTCGGTGACGTTAATACCCGCCAGAATACCCAGCCATGGCTCGTCATTCGCCGGTTGCAGGTAGCGGAAATCACCACGGGCATGAATGGCATTGGCCTGCACATCAATATTGCGTCCATCCAGCTGCAGGCCACGTTCATCCTTTTGCCAGTTGAGGGTGGCAGCACCTTTTTCAATTTCAAGCGGAGCGCGGAAGACCGTGGCATACGGCATTTTTGCCTTCACCATCTCGGCAGTTATGCGCCCATTCTCCACGCTTCCGCTAAGCGTACCGGAGAGATTTTCGACACCCGGCAGTAGCTGCCACTGTTTCCAGGCAAGGTTTTTCCAGTTCGCCTGAAAGCGCGTTTTCTCCGTCGCTTGCAAGGGGATGTCGAGCGCCAGGTTGTCCAGCAAACCGGAAGGATTCATGGTGCGCCAGATGTTGCCGAGTTCCGGGGAAATTTTTTCCGCAATCGGTAGCAGACCGTCCAGGTTATCGAGCTCAAGGCGGCTGGCGCGCACGCGCAATTCATCACTACGGATACCGTCAGGCCCACCGGCTTCCTGTGCTGGCACCCAGGCAAAGGCCAGTGACCCTTTAGGCCATGGGCGCTCGTCCAGCGTAATACGTGTTTCCGGGATATCAAACTGCCAGCCCTGCTGCTGGCGTGAAACATGGGCGGTTAGATTGTCGACAGTCATCTCATGGACTGTCTTATCGCCCTGCCAGCTGGCTCCCCCTTTTTTCAGCCAGACATCGCCGCTTTCAACTTCGCCTTTGTTGAGTGTCATCCACCCTTCAAGGCTGAAACGGGCAGAATCCAACGCAACGTTGTCCTGCATCCATTTACCCAGCCACGGCTTCACATCGATATCATCAGCCTGCAACCACACTCTGCCATTATTGAGGATGCCGTTGTCGTCACGCAGATCCATGCGGACCTGCATAATGCCATGCTGGCCCGTCAGGCTGGAGAGGCTTAACTGACCTTCCGCACGATGACGCTCATTGCTGTTTAGCCAGGTCAGTTGGGGAATGGACAATTCGGCGCGCTGGCCGGAAAGGGTCAGAAAACTGAGACTACTGTCGCGCAGATCGAAGTGATCGAACTGGCGAAGAAAGAGATCGCTGATGCGATCGGTTTCAAGCGTATCGCCGCTATTGTTGCGTTGCAGAGGGGTATTACTTCGGACCGCCAGTTGGTAAAAGGTCAGGTCGCGGAACTGCCAGCGCAAGTGCAGCAGGCTTTGCCAGATATCCAGCGCCAGGGTAAGGCGTTTTACGGACAGGCTCCCACCATCATTCAGTACCGCACTGATATCACGCACGTCCAGGGTAGGGCCAAAATTCTGCCAGCTTGCCTGCAGATGACCGGCATCAACGTCGACACCTGTTTCTTTCTTGATGATGGAGAGGATCTCAGGACGCCAGTTGTCCAGGTGAGGCAACATAAGACGCAGGCCACTCACCAGCAACGCCACAATTACGATAAGCGTTGCCACTGTAAGCAGTAAAATCCCCGGCAATCGCCTCACGCACCTCTCCTTGTCAGCAAAACATCTGGACCCCGTCTTGGGTCTTACATCATGACCACGTCAAACTGCTCTTGGTTGTAGAGCGGTTCTATTTGCACCTTAACCTGCTTGCCGACGAAGATTTCCACCTCTGCCAGCGCATGGGACTCTTCCCCTTTCAGGGTTTCCGCTACCGCAGGAGAAGCATAGACCAGGAATCGGTCAGAATCGTAAGCATGGTGCACACGGACAATTTCACGCATGATTTCATAGCAGACGGTTTCCACCGTTTTCACGGTTCCGCGACCGTGACAGGTTGGGCACTCGTTGCACAGCACGTGCTCAACGCTTTCGCGGGTACGTTTGCGGGTCATTTCCACCAACCCGAGCTGTGAAAAGCCGTTGATGCTGGTTTTGACTCTGTCCTTACTCAGCGCCTGCTCCAGGGAATGCAGTACGCGGCGACGGTGATCTTCATTATTCATATCAATGAAGTCGATAATGATAATCCCGCCGAGATTACGCAAACGCAGCTGACGAGCAATGGCCTGGGTCGCTTCGATATTGGTATTAAAGATGGTGTCATCAAGATTACGGTGCCCCACAAAGGCGCCGGTATTGATATCGACCGTGGTCATGGCTTCGGTCTGGTCGATCACCAGATAGCCACCGGACTTCAGCTCCACTTTTCTTTCCAGCGCGCGCTGAATTTCATTTTCAACGTCAAAGAGATCGAAAATGGGCTGGCGACCACTGTAGTGCTCAATCTTGTTGGTCATTTCCGGCATGTATTCTGCGGTGAACTCCAGCAGCATGTCGTAAGTCAGGCGTGAGTCGACGCGGATCCTGTCGAGCTGCGCATCAGCAAAATCGCGCAGCACACGTTGCGCCAGCGCCAGCTCACCGTAGAGCTTGTAACGCGTCTGGTTGCGTTTTTTACGCTCCATAACTTTGGTCCAGACGCGTTTCAGGTAGGCGGCATCCGAGGAGAGATCGTCTTCACACACCCCTTCAGCCGCGGTACGGATAATAAAACCACCCTGCTCATCGCAGTATTCCGCCACGACCTGTTTGAGTCTTTCACGCTCGGCTTCGCTGTCGATGCGTTGGGAGACGCCGACGTGCGAAGCGCCCGGCATAAACACCAGGTAACGGGAAGGCAGGGTAATGTCGGTTGTCAGTCGTGCGCCTTTGGTGCCCAGAGGATCTTTCACCACCTGCACCATCAAATCCTGGCCCTGACGCACCAGTTCTGAGATGTCGCGTACGGTAAAGTTCTTCTGCTCTTCCCCGGCAACGCATTCGGTATGCGGCATAATGTCCGAGGCATGAAGGAACGCCGCCTTATCCAGACCAATATCTACAAAAGCCGCCTGCATCCCAGGAAGTACTCGACTTACCCGACCCTTGTAGATATTGCCTACGATCCCGCGTCGCGCCTCACGCTCGATGTGGATCTCCTGCAGGATCCCACCATCGATGTAAGCCACACGCGTCTCCGATGGCGTTACGTTAACTAACAATTCAGCCGTCATGATTATCTTTTCCCTCGCGCAGTGCGTTAAAGTTGCTCAACAGTTCCCACGTTTCCACCAGCGGCAAACCGACGACGGCATGGTAACTGCCATTGATTTTTCTGACAAAACAGCCGCCCAGTCCCTGGATGCCATATGCCCCGGCTTTATCAAGCGGCTCGCCAGTTGCCACATAAGCGGCAATATCTTCGTCAGATAGCACGCGGAAAGTGACTTCCGTGACCACAAGGCAATCCAGCAGATGCTGGCTGTCTGCCAGTGCCACCGCAGTCATCACCTGATGGGTTTGACCGGAGAGTTGTCGTAACATTTTAGCAGCATGCGAGGCGTCTTTCGGTTTTTCAAGCACTTCACCATTAAATATCACAATGGTGTCGGCCCCAAGAACCGGCAAGTCACGCGTGACCATCGCTACCCCGGCCTGGGCTTTTTCTCGCGCCAGTCGCAACACGTAATGATGGGCGCTCTCTTGCGCCCGACGCTGCTCTTCAATACCAGGGATAATGCGTTCGAAGCTCACGCCCAACTGGGTGAGCAGTTCCTGACGGCGTGGGGAACCGGAGGCAAGCCAGAGAGTTGTCATAAAAAACCTTATTGCACGGCAAACTGCTGACGAATCTTACGCATCAACAGAAATATCCACGGCCAGAGCACACCATTAACGAGACTGCTCCAGAAAATATCGGGTTTAAAGGAGACGTTAATGACCAGGAACTCGGCCCAGAAGATAACCACTTCAGTGGCCAGCGACAGTACCATCACCACCAGCGCCTGTTGCCATAGCGCCAGATTACGAAACAGTTGGTATTTTAGTGCGACCAGATAGGCGACGATGCTGAGGGATAACGCGCGTACGCCAAGCGTGGATCCGCTGATGAGATCCAGTATGGCACCCATCGCAAAACCCGTACCCACATTTACGCGGTGAGGCAGAGCCAGAATCCAGTAAAGTAAAATCAGCAACACCCAGTTTGGCCGGTAGACAAGAATGTCGTCCGGCCAGGGCATAACCTGAAGCAACAGTGCGATAAGAAACGAGAGCCAGATAACCCAGCGCCCCTGGCTACGGTAACTTGCCACTATTGCCCTCCTCCGGTAGCAGAAGCGGGAGGGGCAGCAATACCGGTTGCCGGCGCGGGCATCGGTGCCGGTGGTCCCATCGCATCAGGAGAGGGAAGAACCTGGGGCATCATCTGCATCAAGCGTTCGTTTGCCACACGATGCACATCTTCCGGAGTCATAGGATTGGTACCGTTACGATCGGCGCCCCACAACAGCAACAGATAGCGCAAGCGTTGCAGACCGGCAGTCGGACGCGCCTGGATCACGGTATAAGCACGTTGTGTGTCTAGCTTCACGGATGACACCACCCCGACCGGGTAACCTTCCGGGAAACGTCCACCCAGACCGGATGTCACCAGCACGTCACCGACGCGAATATCGGTATTAGCAGGCAGGTGTTCCAGTTGCAGATCGTCAGTACAGCCGTTACCCGCGGCAATCACGCGAATGTCATTACGCAGCACCTGAATCGGCAATGCATGGGTTGCATCGCAAATCAGTAACACCCGACTGGTGAGTTTGGCCACGGCGACAACCTGGCCCACAACACCCTTATCGCTGATAACTGGCTGACCTTCATACACACCGTTGACGCTGCCCTTGTCGATAACCACCTGATCGCTGTAAGGATCGTTAACCGTAGAGATAACCTGGGTCACCATCTTCTGTTCGTCCTGGCGCAGGGGCGAACCCAGCAGCTCGCGCAACCGCGCGTTCTCCTGTTTGTATTGACCTAACATCAGCAGCTCGCTGTTTTTCAGCAGTAACTCCTGACGTAATGCCCGATTTTCCAGTTCGAGTTGATCGCGCGAGGACAGCGTCTGCGACATGCTGTCGAGTAATTCGCGAGGACCATTGGATATAAAATAGAAAGGGCTGACGGCAGTATCCATGTACGTTCTGATTTGACTGAACGTACCCAGGCGGCTGTCCGCAATGATTACACCCAGCGCCACAACAACCGCCAGAAAAAGGCGAATCTGTAGCGACGGGCCACGGCTAAAAATTGGCTTCATAGGCTATGCGTATTCTCAGGCCAGGCAAACCCGGGACAAACACTGACCCGGGTTTGACGCAGACTATTCTTCGCTGAACAAATCGCCGCCGTGCATATCGATCATTTCCAGTGCCTTGCCGCCGCCACGCGCTACGCAAGTCAGTGGATCTTCTGCAACTACGACAGGAATACCTGTCTCTTCCATTAACAGGCGGTCGAGGTTACGCAGCAGCGCACCACCACCAGTCAGAACCATACCGCGCTCGGAGATATCGGAAGCCAGTTCTGGCGGGCACTGCTCCAGAGCTACCATGACGGCACTGACGATGCCGGTCAGCGGCTCTTGCAGCGCTTCGAGAATTTCGTTGGAGTTCAGGGTGAAACCGCGGGGTACACCTTCTGCCAGGTTACGACCACGCACTTCGATTTCGCGTACTTCGTCGCCAGGGTATGCAGAACCGATTTCATGCTTGATACGTTCAGCTGTCGCTTCACCGATCAATGAACCGTAGTTACGACGGACATAATTAATGATTGCTTCATCAAAACGGTCACCGCCGATACGTACAGAGGAGGAATACACGACGCCGTTCAGGGAGATAACGGCAACTTCTGTCGTACCGCCACCAATATCCACCACCATAGAACCGGTCGCTTCAGAAACCGGCAGGCCAGCACCGATTGCAGCCGCCATCGGCTCTTCAATCAGGAAGACTTCACGGGCGCCTGCGCCTTGAGCGGACTCACGAATCGCACGACGTTCAACCTGGGTAGCGCCAACCGGCACACACACCAGTACACGCGGGCTTGGACGCATAAAGCTGTTGCTATGCACTTGTTTAATAAAGTGCTGAAGCATTTTTTCAGTCACGAAGAAGTCGGCGATAACACCATCTTTCATCGGGCGAATGGCAGCGATATTGCCCGGAGTACGCCCAAGCATTTGCTTCGCGTCATGACCGACAGCGGCGACACTCTTCGGTGAGCCGGCACGATCCTGACGAATGGCCACAACGGAAGGCTCATTCAATACGATGCCTTGTCCTTTTACATAAATCAGGGTATTCGCAGTACCCAGGTCAATGGACAGGTCATTGGAAAACATGCCACGAAATTTTTTCAACATACTAAGGGATAATCCTGAAAGCTGGGGCGGAAAAATAAAATCCGCTTACTTTACCAACCACACGTAGCAGCGACAAGGCGCAAAAATCGTCTGCGACGGTGAAAATTAGTGCAGTTTGTTTCCTTTGTTACAAACAACCTGACTCATTCAGGGTTGGAAAGTAGCGGGAGCAGTCCGTGCCCGGTGTTTGCAACCTGTCAAAGGTCAAAACTCGCGTTTACGCTGTAACATTCCGGCAGGCAGACAAGCACACCCCCATTGGACACAGCGCGCATTATTCTACGTGAAAACGACTTAAACAGCAGTTCAAACCGAGTAACTTTGCGAATATTTTTTCACGCTGGTATCGAGAGGTTGTGAAGCGGCAATAAAATCGCCCTGACCACCAGAAACGCCACGTTCAATCAGTGTCTGCCACTCACTTCGTGAGCGAACCCCGGTGGCAAATACGCGCGTACGCGTTCCTTTGCAGGCTTCCACCAGGCTTTGTACCAGCAACTGATTTTCAGTGCGTTTTTCGATATTTCTAACCAGCCCCGGATGCAGCTTGAGTAACTCTACATCCAGCGCCTTAATCCAACTGGTACTGACAAGTGTCAGACCGGCCTGGGTAACGGCGATACGCGCCCCGAGAGCATTCACTAATCGCACCACGGGCTGTAAGCGACTGATGTGTTGACAAACATCTGCCTCTGCAAGTTCAAAAATAATCCGTTTCCGTTGTGATTTTTCGCACTGCATAAGGGTATCGCGCAGCCAGCGCTGGAAACGGGGGCGAATGAGCGACTCGACGGTGATCTGGATAGCGAGGTTTTCTTCCGGCCAAAAACCTAAATACGGAATCAGTCGACCTATTTGCAGGCGTTCATACTCCTCCGATAACCCAAACTGCAATACCATCGGCATGTATTCAGCTGCAATGACTTCCTGATCGCCATCGTAAATACGGCACATAAGTTCACGATGGTGCACTTGCCCATCGCGATTAATCGCCGGTTTCTGATACACCCTCGGCCCACCACGGCTCAGCATATTTTCGATAAGGGTTCGCCAGCGAACATTGCCTCTTCCCTGTTCCGGCAATGAGTCATCATAAACTGACCAGCTGTTCCCGCCCTGCAATACCGCATTACGGGTTGCCGCCTCGGCATGCTCCATCACCTGTTCCGTTGACTGCCCGCTGCGCCAGGCACAAACGCCGATGTGCATCATATCTTCCTGGTCGAGCATTTTGCTGGGCGGCAGTCCATCTAATGCTTTCAAAATTTGCCCGGCAATGCTTTCCGCTTCTTTGAGTGTGCGATGGGGTAGCAGGACAGCAAAATCACTGCGGTGATAACGCGCGAGCAGCGAACCGGGGTAACGCATAATAAAGGTAGAGAGCAGGTTGATGAGCATAAACAGATGCTCCTCAACAACGGCTCTGCCCCAGTTATCCCGCAGCAGGTCAAAATCCGGCAGACGAATCATCATCACGACGCCGTGCACACCGACTTTTTCCTGATCTTCTAATAAGGTTGCCAGCTGATTATCAAAGAAGAGACGGTTATTGAGGCCGGTCTTGGTGTCCTGCGCGGCGTAAGAGCGAATCATGGTATCAATATGGCTACGCTGATCGCTGGCAAACTGTATTTCTGCCAACAGAACATCCAGCGCGCTGCTGGCCCGCGACGGCCATTCATAGATCGAGCCGCGGGCGCCAATCCCACGCTCCCCGTTCAGGATGCGGGTAGACCGCATCTCAAGCAGCTCCTGGCCTGAGAGCTGACGACGTATCCAGCGCACTGACAGGAAGATAATCAGAATCATAAAGCCCATCGCCAGCGTCAACGGGACCGTGGTGACCAGGGAGCTAAGGTAATTTGCCATCGGGTCCTGGTACATCATGGTGATGGTCATGCCGGGGTTTTTAATCGACGCGATATCCAGTTTGCGGAACTGAAAATTGCTGCCTGCCGGGCGATAACTGCTTTTACGTGTGTGCTCTAGTAGCGTCTGCTTTCCCTGTCGAATCTCGATGCCAACGATATCCACAGGCACCATCATTTCATCCAGCTGAGATAAAAGCTCAGGGGGGGAAGTAAAGATCAGGCGCGAGTCGACAACCACCGCCACCGATTCAACACGATTAGCCACCTTGGACTGGATAGCATTATAAAAGCTTAATGCGCTACCCAGCAGGGTGACGAACATCGCCAGGCCTGTGAGCAGGGTCATAAAAGCTGAAAATTTCGTCGTTAATCGCATCCTTGTGTTAACTCCGTAGTGTGAAAGAACGAGACGCGACCTACTCTGGCTTTGAATGAGTAAGTGCTAACTAGCGAAACGAGCCCGGCATACTAGCAGGCCTGACGTTTCTGGCAATCAGTATTGCAATGGCCTATCGGAGTATAGTCCGCAGAAATTTTTTGCCAATCATCCCCGTGAGCAATGGCATACAGAGGGGCATTCTACTTTCAGGACTTCAATTTTTCGTGATATTCCTCCGCGAGCACTCACCCCGTGCTACAAGTAATAAAAAGGGGGAGACACTATGCACAAGAAAATACTCACTGAAGCCGACGTCACTGCTGAATCCGTTTTTATGCTGCGACGCCGTCAGATTCTGAAAACACTCGGAATAAGCGCAGCCGCGCTCAGCCTCTCTCCTCGTGCCCATGCCGATTTGCTGGGCTGGTTTAAAGGTAATGACAGGCCGAAAGCCCCGCCTGGCCAGCCTCTGAATTTCACCAAACCGCCTGAATGGCAAAATTCGTTGACCTTAACCCCTGAAGACAAAGTGACGGGGTACAACAACTTTTATGAGTTCGGCCTGGATAAAGCGGACCCCGCAGCCAATGCCGGAAGCCTGAAGACCTCTCCCTGGACGCTCAAAATTGAAGGGGAAGTGGCTAAACCCCTCACCCTTGATTACGACGATTTAACCAAACGCTTTCCCCTGGAAGAGCGTATCTATCGTATGCGCTGCGTAGAAGCCTGGTCGATGGTGGTTCCCTGGACAGGGTTTCCTTTGCATAAATTGCTGGCGCTGGTTGAACCGACCAGCAATGCGAAATATGTGGCGTTTCAGACACTCTATGCCCCCGATGATATGCCGGGGCAAAAAGATCGTTTCATCGGCGGTGGTCTGGAGTACCCCTACGTTGAGGGCTTACGTATAGATGAAGCGATGCATCCGCTGACGCTCCTTTCGGTTGGCGTCTATGGTAAAGCACTGCCACCGCAAAATGGCGCGCCCATTCGCCTGACGGTGCCCTGGAAATATGGTTTTAAGGGCATCAAGTCTATCGTCAGCATCAAACTCACCAGCAAGCGCCCACCGACAACGTGGAATCTTGCCGCGCCGGACGAGTATGGCTTCTTTGCCAACGTTAATCCGCATGTTGATCATCCTCGCTGGTCACAGGCGACCGAGCGTTTTATTGGCTCCGGTGGCGTACTGGACGTTAAGCGTCAACCGACGTTGCTGTTCAACGGCTATGCAGATGAAGTGGCTTCGCTCTATAAGGGTCTCGATCTGCGGGAGAATTTCTGAGTGCGATTAACGGCAAAACACATTACATGGCTTAAAGTGGCCCTGCATCTGGCAGGCTTTCTGCCCGCGGTGTGGCTATTCTGGGCCGCTTCGCAAGGCTATTTTAGTGCCGATCCGGCGAAAGATATTCAGCATTTTACGGGCCGTATGGCCCTGAAGTTCCTGCTGGCGGGGCTGCTGGTGACGCCGCTGGCACGTTATGCACGACAGCCGCTTCTGATCCGTACCCGTCGCCTGCTCGGATTGTGGTGCTTTGCCTGGGCGACGCTTCACCTCACAAGCTATGCCTTGCTGGAACTGGGTATTAACAACCTGGGGTTATTCGCCCAGGAACTGATCTCTCGACCGTACTTGATGCTCGGCATTGTCAGTTGGCTGATTTTGTTCGCTCTGGCCGCGACCTCCACGCAATGGGCGCAGCGAAAACTGGGCAAACGTTGGCAACATTTGCATAACTTCGTCTATCTTGTGGCGATTCTGGCCCCCATCCATTACCTGTGGTCAGTAAAGATTATCTCGCCGCAACCTCTGCTTTACGCCGCTGCTGCTATCGTGCTTTTAGCGTGGCGATACAAGAAGTTCCGTCAATGGTGGCGATAATGTGCTTTGTTGTGGGTTAAACCGCATTTTCGTTATTATCCGCAGGCATATTCACAGCAGCGGTTGATAATCTTCCCTGATAAGACCAGTATTTAGCTGCCAAATGCTACGAAATCGTTATAATGTGCGACTTTGGTTTTGCCGACAGGGTTTTTTAGGCTCTGAATGGGTGACAACCATGCAACGAAGGTATATTTTGTATTTTACCGGAAGATTGCAGGAGATAGCAGCACGATGACGGTTAAGTTGCCAGTTGTTTACTTAATCACTTCCCTTTATAACGTGGGGAAGCGAGAAGCATCGGCAAGCTGACTGGGACAGGAATTCATCGACCGAATTCATCAGGCTAAAGACACTGTGGACTCTACCCTGATCAATCCGGCCGTGTTTATGCCTACCCATGTCACGATACGTGACCCGTTACGCCATCATGCCTGTTTCCCCGATATTGCTGCTGGCTCCCTCTGCACTAGAGGTGCCGGCGGTTGTTCAAACGCGTTACAGACGGCGGTAAAACGCTTGTCACAATCAAACTAAACAAGAGTACGGAACCCACTCATGGATATTCGTAAGATTAAAAAACTGATCGAACTGGTTGAAGAATCAGGCATCGCTGAACTTGAAATTTCTGAAGGCGAAGAGTCTGTACGTATCAGCCGCGCACCGGTAGCACCTGCTTATCCGATGATGCAACAGGCTTATGCGGCACCGGTTATGCAGCAGCCCGCTCCTGCACTTGCTGGCGCCGTTGCGCCTGCAGCACCTGTAGTAGAAGCCGCGCCTGCTCAAATCAGTGGTCACATCGTACGTTCCCCGATGGTCGGGACTTTCTATCGCACCCCGAGCCCGGACGCGAAAGCGTTCTGCGAAGTGGGCCAGAAAGTCAACGTGGGCGACACGCTCTGCATCGTTGAAGCGATGAAAATGATGAACCAGATCGAAGCAGATAAAGCAGGTGTGGTGAAAGCCATCCTGATCGAGAGCGGTCAACCGGTTGAATTCGACGAGCCGCTGGTCATCATCGAATAACGAGGCGAAGATGCTGGATAAAATTGTCATTGCTAACCGTGGCGAGATTGCCCTGCGAATTCTGCGTGCCTGTAAAGAGCTGGGCATCAAGACTGTCGCCGTGCACTCCACTGCGGACCGCGATTTAAAACACGTATTGCTGGCGGACGAGACGGTCTGTATTGGCCCGGCTCAGTCCGTGAAAAGCTATCTCAACATCCCGGCTATCATCAGCGCTGCTGAGATTACCGGGGCGGCTGCCATTCACCCCGGCTATGGTTTTCTCTCCGAGAACGCCAACTTTGCCGAGCAGGTTGAACAGTCCGGCTTTATTTTCATCGGCCCGAAAGCTGACACCATCCGCCTGATGGGCGACAAAGTGTCGGCCATTACCGCCATGAAACAGGCCGGCGTGCCGACCGTACCGGGCTCTGACGGCCCGCTGACGGACGATATGGAGGCTAACCGTGCCCATGCAAAACGCATCGGCTACCCGGTTATCATCAAAGCGTCCGGCGGCGGCGGCGGTCGCGGTATGCGCGTGGTGCGCGGCGACGCCGAACTGGCCCAGTCCATCTCCATGACCAAAGCGGAAGCCAAAGCGGCGTTCAGCAACGACATGGTCTACATGGAGAAGTACCTGGAAAACCCCCGCCACATCGAAATTCAGGTGCTGGCAGACGGTCAGGGTAACGCCATCTATCTGGCCGAGCGCGACTGCTCCATGCAGCGTCGTCACCAGAAAGTGGTCGAAGAAGCACCGGCACCGGGCATCACCCCGGAACTGCGCAGCTTCATCGGTGACCGCTGCGCGAAAGCGTGCGTGGACATCGGCTACCGTGGCGCGGGCACCTTCGAGTTCCTGTTCGAAAACGGCGAGTTCTACTTCATTGAGATGAACACCCGTATCCAGGTGGAGCACCCGGTTACCGAAATGATCACCGGCGTGGACCTGATCAAAGAGCAGCTGCGTATCGCTGCCGGTCAGCCGCTGTCCATAAAACAGGAAGACGTGGTGGTGAAAGGCCATGCGGTGGAGTGCCGTATCAACGCCGAAGACCCGAACACCTTCCTGCCGAGCCCGGGTAAAATCACCCGTTTCCACGCGCCGGGCGGTTTTGGCGTGCGCTGGGAGTCGCATATCTACGCCGGTTACACCGTGCCGCCGTACTATGACTCCATGATTGGCAAGCTGATTTGCTTTGGCGAAACCCGTGACGTGGCGATTGCCCGCATGAAGAACGCCCTGCAGGAGCTGATCATCGACGGCATCAAAACCAACGTGGATCTGCAGGCGCGCATCATGAACGACGAGAAATTCCAGCAGGGTGGCACCAACATCCACTATCTGGAGAAAAAACTCGGTCTGAATGAGAAGTAAGCCCGTTGTTAGCGCTAAAAGGCCGGATATTCCGGCCTTTTTTATTTCTGGGGATTGGAAAGCCCCATAAGGTACAATCCCCGCTTTCTTCATCCACAAGGGACAAATATGGACACGCGTTTTGTTCAGGCCCATAAAGAGGCGCGCTGGGCGCTGTGGCTGACCCTTCTTTATCTCGCCGCTTGGTTAGTAACTGCTTACTTACCAAATTCAGCGCAAGGAATTACCGGACTACCGCACTGGTTTGAAATGGCCTGCCTGCTCATGCCGTTAGTGTTTATTCTGCTATGTTGGGCAATGGTGCGCTTTGTCTTCCGCGATATCTCCCTGGAGGATACGGATGCATCCTGAAGTGATTATTCCACTTATCGCCTACATGCTGATTGTCTTTGGCCTGTCGGTGTATGCCATGCGCCAGCGTAAGGCAGGCACTTTCCTGACCGAATATTTTCTCGGTAGTCGTTCAATGGGCGGCATGGTGCTCGCCATGACCCTGACGACCTCGTACATTAGCGCCAGCTCGTTTATTGGTGGACCAGGCGCGGCCTATAAATACGGTCTGGGCTGGGTACTCCTGGCGATGATCCAGGTACCGACCATCTGGCTGTCGCTTGGGGTATTGGGTAAAAAGTTTGCCATCCTCGCCCGTCGTTACAATGCAATTACCCTCAACGACATGCTGCTGGCGCGTTATCAAAGCCGCTTATTGGTATGGGTTGCGAGCATCAGTTTATTGGTGGCCTTTGTGGGCGCTATTGCCGTGCAATTTATCGGCGGCGCACGCCTGCTGGAAACGGCAGCGGGCATCAAGTACGAATCTGGCCTGCTCATTTTCGGTATCAGCATTGCGCTCTATACCGCCTTTGGCGGTTTCCGCGCCAGCGTCTTAAATGACACCATGCAGGGTATGGTGATGCTGATTGGCACTATTGTGCTACTCGTCGGCGTTGTCTACGCCGCGGGTGGCCTGCATAGCGCCGTGGATAAATTACAGCAAATTGACCCGCAGCTGGTCTCCCCTCAGGGTGGAGAGGGCATTCTCACTCCCGCCTTTATGACATCATTCTGGGTACTGGTGTGCTTTGGGGTCATCGGCCTTCCCCACACCGCCGTGCGCTGCATCTCCTATAAAGACAGCAAGGCCGTTCATCGTGGCATCATTATCGGCACCATTGTGGTGACCATCCTGATGCTGGGTATGCACCTCGCGGGGGCACTGGGCCGGGCCGTGATACCGGATTTGAAAGTGCCGGATCTGGTCATCCCGACATTAATGGTGAAAGTGCTACCGCCGCTTGCCGCCGGGATCTTCCTCGCCGCCCCGATGGCCGCCATTATGTCTAACGTCAATGCGCATCTTTTGCAGGCATCCGCTACGATCATAAAGGATCTCTGGCTCAACGCCCGTCCAGAGCAGATTCATAATGAGCAACGGCTGAAACGGATTTCCATGACGATCACGCTGATCCTTGGAGTCTTTATGATGCTGGCCGCCTGGCACCCGCCTGAGATGATCATCTGGCTGAATCTTCTGGCGTTCGGCGGGCTTGAAGCCGTCTTTCTGTGGCCTTTAGTGCTGGGTTTGTACTGGGAGCGCGCCAATGCTATGGGTGCCCTGAGTAGCATGTTCACGGGTGGTATTTTGTATGCTGTCCTGGCAACCTGGAATGTCCATTATCTTGGACTGCACCCTATCGTGCCGTCACTTATTTTAAGTTTGTTGGCCTTTTTCGTCGGAAACCGCTTTGGTCGCCCCGTCGCACAAGCCAACGTTATTTCTGTGAACCAATAAAGAGTTTCTTATGCCGTGGATCCAACTGAAGTTAAATACGACTGGCACGAATGCCGAAGAGCTTAGCGATGCATTAATGGAAGCAGGTTCTGTTTCGATTACCTTCCAGGACACGCACGATACGCCGGTATTTGAGCCGCTGCCCGGTGAAACGCGTCTGTGGGGCGATACCGATGTTATCGGCCTGTTTGATGCCGAAACCGACATGAAAGAAGTCGTGGCTATTCTGGAACAACATCCCTTACTGGGTACAGGTTTCGTCCACAAGATAGAGCAGATCGAAGATAAGGACTGGGAACGTGAGTGGATGGAAAACTTCCATCCGATGCAGTTCGGTAAGCGCCTGTGGATCTGTCCAAGCTGGCGGGATGTGCCGGATGAAAACGCGGTGAATGTGATGCTCGATCCAGGTCTCGCCTTCGGCACCGGTACACACCCTACGACATCCCTTTGCCTGCAATGGCTGGATGGCCTCGATTTAACCGGTAAAACCGTTATCGATTTTGGCTGCGGCTCCGGCATTCTGGCGATTGCGGCGCTGAAACTGGGGGCGGCGAAAGCCATCGGCATCGATATCGATCCGCAGGCGATTCAGGCAAGCCGGGACAATGCCGAGCGTAACGGCGTTTCTGACCGTCTGGCGCTTTATCTGCCACAAGATCAACCAGAGGCGATGCAAGCCGATGTCGTGGTAGCAAACATCCTGGCAGGGCCATTGCGTGAACTGGCACCGTTGATCGGCGTGCTGCCCGTTTCCGGCGGTCTGTTAGGCCTGTCCGGTATTCTGGCAAGCCAGGCGGAAGGGGTTTGCGAAGCGTACCGTGAAAACTTTGAACTTGACGCTGTTGTAGAGAAAGAAGAATGGTGCCGGATTACTGGACGGAAACGCTAACTTTTTTCGGCCACTGACGCGCGCGATTTATTCGCAGTGATAATAGTTCGAAAGGCGAAATTGAGAGTATGATCTCATTTTCGCCTTCTTTTTTGTCTATTAAAACAGCAAATTATCCCGTTATTTACTGCCTGAACGAAGAAAAAATGCGAAGTTTAAGGAAATTATATTTGCTCACAATTTCGCCACAAAATAATAATTATATGATTTTTAACAAATAATTTTTATTGGCATCCACGTCAGCAGGGATTCATTGATCTGCGACAGTGGATTGCTCAAAGTTTGGCCTTTCATCTCGTGCGAAAAATGCGTAAGATACGCCGCCTTGCAGTCACAGTATGGTCATTTCTTAACTCATGCGCATCGGACAACACCAGCTTAGAAATCGCCTGATCGCAGCGCCCATGGCTGGCATTACTGACAGACCATTCCGGACGTTGTGCTACGAGATGGGAGCAGGTTTAACCGTATCCGAGATGATGTCTTCTAACCCACAAGTGTGGGAAAGCGACAAATCCCGACTGCGGATGGTGCATGTTGATGAGCCAGGTATTCGCACCGTGCAAATTGCAGGGAGCGATCCGGATGAAATGGCGGATGCCGCCCGCATTAATGTGGAAAGTGGCGCCCAGATTATTGATATCAATATGGGCTGCCCGGCTAAGAAAGTGAATCGCAAGCTTGCGGGCTCTGCCCTGCTGCAACACCCGGACCTGGTGAAGTCTATCCTGACCGGTGTGGTAAATGCGGTGGACGTTCCCGTCACGCTTAAGATTCGCACTGGCTGGGCTCCGGAACACCGTAACTGCGTAGAGATTGCCCAACTGGCTGAAGACTGTGGGATTCAGGCTCTGACCATTCATGGACGCACCCGCGCCTGTTTGTTCAATGGAGACGCTGAGTACGACAGCATTCGGGCAGTTAAGCAGAAAGTTTCCATTCCGATTATCGCGAATGGTGACATTACTGACCCGCTTAAAGCCAGAGCTGTACTCGACTATACGGGGGCTGATGCCCTGATGATAGGCCGTGCAGCTCAGGGAAGACCCTGGATCTTTCGGGAAATCCAGCATTATCTGGACACTGGAGAGCTGCTTGCTCCGCTGCCTTTGGCAGAAGTTAAGCGCTTGCTTTGTACGCACGTTCGGGAGTTGCATGACTTTTACGGTCAGGCAAAAGGTTACCGAATTGCGCGCAAACACGTCTCCTGGTATCTCCAGGAGCATGCTCCAAATGACCAGTTTCGGCGCACATTCAACGCCCTTGAGGACGCCAGCGAACAGCTGGAGGCGTTGGAGGCATACTTCGAAAATTTTGCGTAAACAGAAATAAAGAGCTGACAGAACTATGTTCGAACAACGCGTAAATTCTGACGTACTGACCGTTTCTACCGTTAACTCTCAGGATCAGGTAACCCAAAAACCTCTGCGTGACTCGGTAAAGCAGGCACTGAAGAACTATTTTGCTCAATTGAATGGTCAGGATGTTAATGACCTGTATGAGCTGGTACTGGCTGAGGTAGAACAGCCTCTGTTGGACATGGTGATGCAATACACCCGTGGTAACCAGACCCGCGCTGCCCTGATGATGGGCATCAACCGTGGTACGCTGCGTAAGAAACTGAAAAAATACGGCATGAACTGATATTAATCAGAGACTGCTTCTAAAAGGCGCGAACCGGCATGGGGACGCGCCTTTTTTATTCCTCGCTCTGCCACGCAAAAACTTCTCTCCCCTCACCTTCTCCGGCGGATGATTTCGTGTATATTCCCATCGGTTAAATGCGAGATAAGGATGTGCGGAATGATTCGAAAGTACTTCTGGCTGGTTATTTTTGCCCTGTCTGTTTTATTGCTGGATTCGATTCTGATGCACTGGGTCGAGTTTCTGACAACTGAAGTAGATAAATGCCGAAACATGAATTCCGTCAATCCACTTAAACTGGTGAACTGTACCGAGCTCGACTGACATGTGCTCAAGGTGCACTCTCTCCTGCGTGCTCAGGGATGTAATCCTGGTTGTGTCATCCTCTTAGGGTTTTCGTGTCTCAGCCCTTTTCGCCCATACAAATGTAGTTAGCGTAACGCTTTTTTGTGAATGAGTTGATGACATCATGCTGGTTAGCCAATACGACCAAATCCTTGTTGTTGTTTCTTTTGTTGTGGCCATTCTGGCGTCTTACACCGCGCTGAATATGGCAGGCCGTGTCTCCACCAGCACCGGTTGTTCCGCATGGGTCTGGCTGAGTGGTGGTGGTGTGGCCATGGGCATTGGCATTTGGGCAATGCATTTTATCGGCATGCTGGCCATGGATATGTCCATGCACCTGCGCTATGACCCGCTGCTCACTGCGCTCTCCATGGTCATCGCTATTGGCGCCTCACTGTTTGCCCTTTGGCTCGTCAGTGGTGCTGCCTTAACGCTACATCGCCTGTTGCCTGGCTCGTTCGTCATGGGAATGGGCATTGCAGCCATGCACTATACCGGCATGGCCGCATTACAGGTCACCCCCACTATCGTGTGGGATATGACCTGGGTAGCCATTTCAATCGTGATCGCTTTACTGTCATCGTTTGCCGCGCTGTGGCTCACTTTCCGGTTACGTTATGAAGCCGCACAGGTCGCGCTCATGCGCTTTGGCGCAGCCATTTTAATGGGGCTGGCCATCGCCGGCATGCATTACAGCGGTATGATGGCAGCACATTTCCCAAGCGAAGAGCCCATGGGACACCATGGGGTGAATGGTAACTGGCTGGCGGTACTGGTCAGCGTGGTCGCCTTTTCCATATTAGGAATTACGTTGCTGGTATCGATGTTGGACGCGCGTTTACAGGCCCGCACTTCCCAGCTTGCCACCTCGCTTGCTGAAGCCAACCGTGAACTTGCCCAGCTCGCGCTGCACGACACCCTGACCCGCTTGCCCAACCGCGTTTTACTTGAAGACCGTCTGGATCAAGCCATCAATAAGGCACGCCGGGAAGGAAACTTCTTTGCCCTGATGTTTATGGACCTGGATGGGTTTAAAACGGTTAATGACGCTTACGGGCATGATGTGGGCGATAAGCTCCTGATTGCGGTCGCCGAACGGCTTAAACAGCAGCTCCATGGGCAGTATACGTTGGCGCGAATGGGTGGGGATGAGTTCGTGTTGCTGACTGAAGTCAATGCCCCGGACGAGGCGGCTACGCTCGCGGGCTCGCTGGTTCGCATTATCGATAAACCTTTTAATATCGATCCTTACGATATGATGGTCACGCTTAGCGTCGGTATCGCCCTGTATCCGCATGATGGCAAGAGCGAGCGCGAACTGATGTTCAATGCCGATGCCGCGATGTATCACACAAAACATATGGGACGCAACGGCTACCACTTTTTCCAGCCGTCCATGAATACGCTCGCTCAGACCCAGCTGCAACTGATGAACGATCTCTGGCTGGCGACGGAGCGCAAAGAGTTTCGCCTGGTTTATCAACCTAAGTTCCAGGCGCCTGCCGGACCGATTATCGGATTTGAAGCACTTCTTCGCTGGCAACACCCCAAACGTGGGTTACTCACCCCGGATGCGTTTCTTCCATTAGCAGAAAAAACGGGCTTAATCATTCCTCTGGGCAACTGGGTAATTGATGAAGCGTGCCGACAGTTAAGCGAATGGCGTCAGCAGGGCAAAACCAACTGGTCCGTTGCGGTGAATTTATCGACCCTTCAGTTTGAACAGCCTTCTCTGGTGCAGACCATCATGGACAGTCTTAAAAAGCATGACGTGCCGCCTGAGACCTTAATCCTGGAAGTCACCGAAACCACCGCCATGACCAATCCGGACGAAAGCGTGCGTGTTCTCACTCTACTGACTGAAGCAGGGGTTCAGGCATCCATTGATGACTTTGGTACCGGCTATTCCAGTCTTCTTTATCTAAAGCGTTTACCTGCCTGCGAACTGAAAATCGACAGAGCATTTGTTCGTGAGCTGAGCAGCGAGGGGGACGATGCCACCATTGTCTCTGCTATCGTGGCGCTGGCAAAAACGTTAAACCTTAAGATTGTCGCTGAAGGCGTTGAGACCGCTGAGCAACAGGCCTTCCTGACAGAATTAGGTTGTAATACGCTTCAGGGGTATTTGTTAGGAAGGCCGGTGTCTGCGGAAACCATTACCGCGCAAAGCAATACAGCCTCTTCTTCACAAAGCAAAACCTAAAAGCACAATACGATATTTGCATTAAATCACCTCTGTTTTTAACTGATTCTCAACATGCGCTTTCGAGTGCATGTTGAGTCGGGATTGAATTGCCAATTAGATTAATCTTATCTGAATCAACGGTTCTGGCTAATAAAGCACGTGGTCTTTTGTTGATTAATTTTTTATATCGCGACATTTTATATTTTTTTACCAACCTCACTTTTTCTACACGATTTGATTTTTCAGTTTCCTTTTCTCCATGATGTTTACACTGCTCATAATTTGAGATTAATAACCCCCTCTCTCTCAGCTTAACGAATGATAAAATACAATATCGATTCTGGGCTGGTATCGTTTTATTTGATGCCGGGGGTCGTAATTATTAGAGGTAACATGATGAAAAGACTCATTTCCGTTGCGCTGCTAACTGCTTTACTGGCGGGCTGCGCTCACGACTCACCCTGTGTCCCCACTTACGATGACCAGGGGCGTCTGGTGCATACCAATACCTGCATGAAAGGAACAACGCAGGATAACTGGGAAACAGCGGGCGCTATCGCTGGCGGTGCTGCTGCGCTTGCAGGTTTGACGCTGGGTATCGTTGCGTTAACCAAATAGGTTAAGTTTTTAGGCGAAGCGCGGATTACTGCGCTTTGCCTTATTTAGGTGCATCATTATTTAAAAGCGTAAATTTTTAGCTTCATAAGAGAGCAAACCCGCCAGATTAAATTCATTTACATTATTTTTTCATGTCTTTTTTCAGATCTGACTCTTCTTCTCGTGATGTATTTCACAAAGTAACGCCATTCTCTTCACTGCTTATATTAACGCTGGAAACTTGTTTGCCAGCATAATGCCCTGCATGAAAGTTTTTTGCTCTGTTTTGTGGCGTAGGTTGAAGTTTTGCACCACACCAGGGCGTTTGGTTTATTTTTTCCTGTCTACACTCTCAATATTACGCCTGCGCAATCAATTATTACCGCATTCGTAAACCTGGCACTACCTTTGCTTTGAAGAGTATGGCCAAAGCCACAGACAGGTTTCAGGCGTTTCCCGGACGCCTCATATAACGATAATTTTTCGCCACACAGGATGCATTATGAAAAAGATGATGATTGCCAGCCTGGCCGCTGCCGGTGCGCTGTTTGCTGTTGTAAATCAGGCGCATGCTGGAGCAACTCTGGATGCCGTTAAAAAGAAAGGCTTCGTACAATGCGGTATCAGCGACGGTCTGCCTGGCTTCTCTTATGCGGACGCAAACGGTAAATTCACCGGTATTGATGTGGATGTTTGCCGCGGGGTTGCCGCAGCCGTGTTCGGTGATGATTCCAAAGTAAAATATACCCCGCTGACCGCAAAGGAGCGCTTCACTGCGCTGCAATCGGGCGAAGTTGATGTGCTTTCCCGTAATACAACCTGGACCTCTTCACGCGATGCTGGCATGGGGATGTCGTTCACTGGCGTAACCTATTATGACGGCATCGGCTTTTTGACCCATAACAAAGCAGGCCTGAAAAGTGCGAAAGAACTGGACGGCGCAACCGTCTGTATTCAGGCCGGTACTGACACCGAACTGAACGTGGCGGATTATTTCAAATCCAACAATATGAAATATACGCCCGTCACCTTTGACCGCTCCGATGAATCCGCTAAAGCGCTGGAATCAGGGCGTTGCGATACACTCGCCTCCGATCAATCTCAGCTCTATGCCCTGCGTATCAAGTTAAGCAACCAGGCTGAATGGATCGTGTTGCCAGAAGTGATCTCGAAAGAACCATTAGGCCCGGTGGTTCGCCGTGGCGATGACGAATGGTTCTCGGTGGTTCGCTGGACGCTGTTCGCCATGCTCAACGCTGAAGAAATGGGCGTTAACTCGAAGAACGTAGATGAAAAAGCCGCAAATCCGGCAACCCCAGATATGGCACATCTGCTGGGCAAAGAGGGTGATTTTGGTAAGGACCTGAAGCTGGATAACAAATGGGCTTACAACATTATTAAGAAAGTGGGCAACTACGCAGAAATCTTTGAGCGCAATGTTGGGTCGGAAAGTGCACTAAAAATTAAGCGTGGCCAGAATAACCTCTGGAACAACGGCGGCATTCAGTACGCTCCGCCAGTACGTTAATACGACGGTGTTGTAACGGGCGCCACCCTGGTGTGGCGCCCAGTCCAGAGTCATGGTTACTGAGGTTTTCCTATGTCCCAACGCCGCCCAACCGTTAAAGGATCGCTCTCCTTTTCTAATCCAGCGGTTCGTGCATGGCTGTTTCAAATTCTTGCGATTCTTGCGGTCGTCAGCATCGCTATCTATTTGATACACAATACTGTTACCAACCTGAATAATCGCGGTATTACATCGGGTTTTGGCTTCCTTGACCGCGCGGCTGGATTTGGCATTGTTCAGCACCTTATTGATTACGAACAAGGTGATACTTACGGTCGGGTATTCTTTGTCGGTTTGCTTAATACGCTGTTAGTCTCGGCATTGTGCATTATTTTTGCCTCGTTTATCGGCTTTTTCCTGGGGCTTGCTCGTCTCTCTGAAAACTGGTTATTGCGTAAACTCTCAACTATTTATATCGAGACATTCCGCAATATTCCGCCGTTACTGCAAATCTTCTTTTGGTATTTTGCCGTATTGCGAAATCTGCCCGGCCCACGTCAGGCGTTGAGTGCAATGGATCTCGCTTTTGTCAGTAACCGAGGGTTGTACATCCCCTCGCCGCAAATGGGGGAAGGTTTACTGGCGTTTGTCGGGGCTATTGCCATCGCTATCGTGATGATTATTGGGCTCTATCGTTTTAATAAAACACACCAGATTAAAACCGGTCAGTTGCGCCGAACCTGGCCAACCGCACTGGTCTTGCTGGTCATCCTACCGTTGTTGTCTCATTGGGTATTTGGCGCAGCCCTACACTGGGATGTTCCTCATCTGCGTGGTTTCAACTTCCAGGGCGGAATGGTATTAATCCCGGAACTGGCAGCACTCACCATCGCGCTATCAGTCTATACCTCTGCCTTTATTGCCGAGATTATTCGTGCTGGCATTCAGTCCGTACCTTATGGTCAACACGAAGCCGCGCGATCGCTTGGTATCCCTAACCCGGTTACGCTACGTCAGGTCATTATCCCTCAGGCACTGCGCGTTATTATTCCGCCACTGACCAGCCAGTATCTGAATATCGCGAAAAACTCCTCGCTTGCTGCCGCTATTGGCTATCCGGATATGGTTTCCCTGTTTGCAGGGACGGTACTTAATCAGACAGGACAAGCGATTGAGACTATCGCGATCACGATGTCTGTTTACCTGATTATCAGTCTGACGATTTCGTTGCTCATGAACATTTATAACCGTCGTATCGCTTTAATTGAGCGCTAAGGAATCCTGATGACAAAAGCTATTCTGTCTCACTCTACGCGCCAGAAAAGTAAGACCCGCAGCAGTGCCATTGTGTGGGCAAAGAAAAATTTGTTCTCCAGCTGGACGAATACACTGCTGACGCTGTTCTCGCTCTGGCTTATGTGGGAGCTGATTCCCCCCTTACTGAACTGGGCATTCTTTCAGGCCAACTGGATAGGCTCAACACGGGCAGAGTGTACTAAAGCAGGAGCATGTTGGGTGTTTGTTCATGAACGCTTTGGCCAGTTCATGTATGGACTCTATCCACACGATCAGCGCTGGCGTATAAATCTTGCACTGATCGTTGGCCTACTGTCGATAGTACCGATGTTCTGGAAATCACTTCCCGCCCGTGGCCGTTACATTGCCATCTGGGCCGTCGTGTATCCCATCGTTGTATGGTGGCTGATGTATGGCGGCTTTTTCGGCCTTGAGCGTGTCGAAACCCGCCAGTGGGGTGGCTTAACCCTGACGCTAATCATTGCCTCAGTCGGTATTGCCGGTGCCCTGCCATTGGGAATATTACTGGCACTGGGTCGCCGCTCAACCATGCCGGTGGTACGTGTTCTCTCGGTGATCTTCATCGAATTCTGGCGTGGCGTCCCGCTGATAACCGTATTGTTTATGTCATCCGTTATGCTGCCACTGTTCATGTCCGAAGGTACCAGCATTGATAAGCTTATTCGCGCATTAGTCGGGGTGATTTTGTTTCAGTCGGCTTACGTGGCGGAGGTGGTGCGCGGTGGGCTGCAGGCATTGCCAAAAGGTCAGTACGAAGCCGCGGAATCATTGGCTCTGGGCTACTGGAAAACCCAGGGACTGGTCATTTTACCGCAGGCTCTCAAAATGGTGATTCCAGGCCTGGTTAACACCATTATCGCCTTATTCAAAGACACCAGCCTTGTGATCATCATCGGCCTGTTTGATCTCTTCAGCAGCGTTCAGCAGGCAACGGTCGATCCAGCATGGCTGGGTATGTCTACTGAAGGATATGTCTTTGCCGCGTTAGTTTACTGGATTTTCTGTTTTAGCATGTCGCGCTACAGCCAGCATCTGGAAAAGCGCTTTAACACCGGGCGTTCAGCGCATTGAGGAACTTATGAGTCAAATTACTATGCAACCTGCCGACGCGATGATTACGCTCGAAGATGTGAATAAGTGGTATGGGCAGTTCCATGTTCTTAAAGATATCAATCTAAAAGTGAAACAGGGAGAACGCATTGTATTGTGTGGTCCCTCTGGTTCGGGTAAATCAACCACCATCCGTTGTATTAATCACCTCGAAGAACACCAACAGGGACGAATTGTGGTGGATGGCATCGAGTTGAACGAAGATATCCGTAATATTGAGAAAGTGCGTCAGGAAGTCGGCATGGTATTCCAGCACTTTAACCTTTTCCCGCATTTAACCGTGCTGCAAAACTGCACGCTGGCCCCCATCTGGGTGCGTAAAATGCCTAAGAAAGAAGCAGAAGCGCTGGCCATGCATTATCTTGAGCGTGTCCGTATTGCCGAACATGCGCATAAGTTTCCGGGCCAGATTTCTGGTGGCCAGCAGCAGCGTGTTGCCATTGCACGTTCACTCTGTATGAAACCGAAAATTATGTTGTTTGATGAGCCAACGTCGGCGCTGGATCCTGAGATGGTTAAAGAAGTGCTTGATACAATGATTGGCCTGGCTGAGTCAGGCATGACGATGCTGTGCGTCACCCATGAAATGGGCTTTGCCCGTACCGTTGCCGATCGTGTGATTTTTATGGACCGTGGCGAAATCGTTGAACAAGCCCCACCGCAAGAGTTCTTTGCTCATCCAAAATCAGAACGCACCCGCGCTTTTCTGTCCCAGGTTATTCATTAATTAATCAGGCCCGGCGATCCATCGTCGGGCAAGCTTCTTTCCTGGTATTTTAACGGCATCCCCTTTTGAATCTGGTTTTAATTCGCTCAGTCAGTGTTAGCAAAACTCAAATGCAAAAAGGCCATCCTTTCGGATGGCCTTTTCACTTAATTGATGTCTGGCAGTTCCCTACTCTCGCATGGGGAGACCCCACACTACCATCGGCGCTACGGCGTTTCACTTCTGAGTTCGGCATGGGGTCAGGTGGGACCACCGCGCTACTGCCGCCAGACAAATTCTTTTCTAAGCGCCGAACTTTAACCTTAAAACTGGTGCTGATACCCAGAGTCGAACTGGGGACCTCACCCTTACCAAGGGTGCGCTCTACCAACTGAGCCATATCAGCACACTTAATTTGATGCCTGGCAGTTCCCTACTCTCGCATGGGGAGACCCCACACTACCATCGGCGCTACGGCGTTTCACTTCTGAGTTCGGCATGGGGTCAGGTGGGACCACCGCGCTAGTGCCGCCAGGCAAATTCTTTGTGCTCTGTCCTGTGGCTTTTGTGCTGATACTGCGTTGGCTGCTCTTGTGAACGTCAGTCACATACCTCAGTATGCTCCTTCCGTCACTGCGTTTGCCGCCTTGTCTCAGCGCAAAATCCTTCGGACTCTGAATCTAAGCTGAAAATCTCTCAAATCACGCCAAAACACCTTCGGCGTTGTAAGGTTAAGCCTCACGGTTCATTAGTATCGGTTAGCTCAACGTATCGCTACGCTTACACACCCGACCTATCAACGTCGTCGTCTTCAACGTTCCTTCAGGACCCTTAAAGGGTCAGGGAGAACTCATCTCGGGGCAAGTTTCGTGCTTAGATGCTTTCAGCACTTATCTTTTCCGCATTTAGCTACCGGGCAATGCCATTGGCATGACAACCCGAACACCAGTGATGCGTCCACTCCGGTCCTCTCGTACTAGGAGCAGCCCCCCTCAATTCTCCAGCGCCCACGGCAGATAGGGACCGAACTGTCTCACGACGTTCTAAACCCAGCTCGCGTACCACTTTAAACGGCGAACAGCCGTACCCTTGGGACCTACTTCAGCCCCAGGATGTGATGAGCCGACATCGAGGTGCCAAACACCGCCGTCGATATGAACTCTTGGGCGGTATCAGCCTGTTATCCCCGGAGTACCTTTTATCCGTTGAGCGATGGCCCTTCCATTCAGAACCACCGGATCACTATGACCTGCTTTCGCACCTGCTCGAGCCGTCACTCTCGCAGTCAAGCTAGCTTATGCCATTGCACTAACCTCCTGATGTCCGACCAGGATTAGCTAACCTTCGTGCTCCTCCGTTACACTTTAGGAGGAGACCGCCCCAGTCAAACTACCCACCAGACACTGTCCGCAACCCGGATCACGGGTCTACGTTAGAACATCAAACATTAAAGGGTGGTATTTCAAGGTTGGCTCCACGCAGACTGGCGTCCACGCTTCAAAGCCTCCCACCTATCCTACACATCAAGGCTCAATGTTCAGTGTCAAGCTATAGTAAAGGTTCACGGGGTCTTTCCGTCTTGCCGCGGGTACACTGCATCTTCACAGCGAGTTCAATTTCACTGAGTCTCGGGTGGAGACAGCCTGGCCATCATTACGCCATTCGTGCAGGTCGGAACTTACCCGACAAGGAATTTCGCTACCTTAGGACCGTTATAGTTACGGCCGCCGTTTACCGGGGCTTCGATCAAGAGCTTCTCCTTACGGATAACCCCATCAATTAACCTTCCGGCACCGGGCAGGCGTCACACCGTATACGTCCACTTTCGTGTTTGCACAGTGCTGTGTTTTTAATAAACAGTTGCAGCCAGCTGGTATCTTCGACTGAGTTCAGCTCCACGAGCAAGTCGCTTCACCTACCATCAGCGTGCCTTCTCCCGAAGTTACGGCACCATTTTGCCTAGTTCCTTCACCCGAGTTCTCTCAAGCGCCTTGGTATTCTCTACCTGACCACCTGTGTCGGTTTGGGGTACGATTTTGTGTTACCTGATGCTTAGAGGCTTTTCCTGGAAGCAGGGCATTTGTTACTTCAGCACCGTAGTGCCTCGTCATCACACCTCAGCGTTAAAAAGGTACCGGATTTACCTGGAACCTCCGCCTACATGCTTAAACCGGGACAACCGTCGCCCGGCTAACATAGCCTTCTCCGTCCCCCCTTCGCAGTAACACCAAGTACAGGAATATTAACCTGTTTCCCATCGACTACGCCTTTCGGCCTCGCCTTAGGGGTCGACTCACCCTGCCCCGATTAACGTTGGACAGGAACCCTTGGTCTTCCGGCGAGCGGGCTTTTCACCCGCTTTATCGTTACTTATGTCAGCATTCGCACTTCTGATACCTCCAGCAACCCTCACAGGTCACCTTCAACGGCTTACAGAACGCTCCCCTACCCAACAACGCATAAGCGTCGCTGCCGCAGCTTCGGTGCATGGTTTAGCCCCGTTACATCTTCCGCGCAGGCCGACTCGACCAGTGAGCTATTACGCTTTCTTTAAATGATGGCTGCTTCTAAGCCAACATCCTGGCTGTCTGTGCCTTCCCACATCGTTTCCCACTTAACCATGACTTTGGGACCTTAGCTGGCGGTCTGGGTTGTTTCCCTCTTCACGACGGACGTTAGCACCCGCCGTGTGTCTCCCGTGATAACATTCTTCGGTATTCGTAGTTTGCATCGGGTTGGTAAGTCGGGATGACCCCCTAGCCGAAACAGTGCTCTACCCCCGAAGATGAATTCACGAGGCGCTACCTAAATAGCTTTCGGGGAGAACCAGCTATCTCCCGGTTTGATTGGCCTTTCACCCCCAGCCACAGGTCATCCGCTAATTTTTCAACATTAGTCGGTTCGGTCCTCCAGTTAGTGTTACCCAACCTTCAACCTGCCCATGGCTAGATCACCGGGTTTCGGGTCTATACCCTGCAACTTAACGCCCAGTTAAGACTCGGTTTCCCTGCGGCTCCCCTATACGGTTAACCTTGCTACAGAATATAAGTCGCTGACCCATTATACAAAAGGTACGCAGTCACACCACGAAGGTGCTCCCACTGCTTGTACGTACACGGTTTCAGGTTCTTTTTCACTCCCCTCGCCGGGGTTCTTTTCGCCTTTCCCTCACGGTACTGGTTCACTATCGGTCAGTCAGGAGTATTTAGCCTTGGAGGATGGTCCCCCCATATTCAGACAGGATACCACGTGTCCCGCCCTACTCTTCGAGTTCACAACATATGCACTTTCATGTACGGGACTTTCACCCTGTATCGTGCGACTTTCCAGACGCTTCCATTAACACACATGCTGATTCAGACTCTGGGCTCCTCCCCGTTCGCTCGCCGCTACTGGGGGAATCTCGGTTGATTTCTTTTCCTCGGGGTACTTAGATGTTTCAGTTCCCCCGGTTCGCCTCATGCCACTATGTATTCATGACATGATAGTGTGTCGAAACACACTGGGTTTCCCCATTCGGGTATCGCCGGGTCAAAGGTTCATATCACCTCGCCGACGCTTATCGCAGATTAGCACGCCCTTCATCGCCTCTGACTGCCAGGGCATCCACCGTGTACGCTTAGTCGCTTAACCTCACAACCCGAAGATGTTTCGTAAAACACCGTCAGTGTCGTGAAAATTTGAGAGACTCGAACACACCGTCATTCTGTTCTTATTACGGAGAACAGACACGATGTGTCGTTTCAATTTTCAGCTTGATCCAGATTTTTAAAGAGCAAATATCTCAAACATGACTCGCAAGTCAGTTTTGAGATACGGGGGTCGGCGACTTTCACTCACAAACCAGCAAGTGGCGTCCCCTAGGGGATTCGAACCCCTGTTACCGCCGTGAAAGGGCGGTGTCCTGGGCCTCTAGACGAAGGGGACACTGAAGTCTCAATCGCAAGACGCCTTGCTGTTTACTTTTCATCAGACAATCTGTGTGAGCACTACAAAGGCAGGTTCTTTAAGGTAAGGAGGTGATCCAACCGCAGGTTCCCCTACGGTTACCTTGTTACGACTTCACCCCAGTCATGAATCACAAAGTGGTAAGCGCCCTCCCGAAGGTTAAGCTACCTACTTCTTTTGCAACCCACTCCCATGGTGTGACGGGCGGTGTGTACAAGGCCCGGGAACGTATTCACCGTGGCATTCTGATCCACGATTACTAGCGATTCCGACTTCACGGAGTCGAGTTGCAGACTCCGATCCGGACTACGACATACTTTATGAGGTCCGCTTGCTCTCGCGAGGTCGCTTCTCTTTGTATATGCCATTGTAGCACGTGTGTAGCCCTACTCGTAAGGGCCATGATGACTTGACGTCATCCCCACCTTCCTCCAGTTTATCACTGGCAGTCTCCTTTGAGTTCCCGGCCGGACCGCTGGCAACAAAGGATAAGGGTTGCGCTCGTTGCGGGACTTAACCCAACATTTCACAACACGAGCTGACGACAGCCATGCAGCACCTGTCTCAGAGTTCCCGAAGGCACCAAAGCATCTCTGCTAAGTTCTCTGGATGTCAAGAGTAGGTAAGGTTCTTCGCGTTGCATCGAATTAAACCACATGCTCCACCGCTTGTGCGGGCCCCCGTCAATTCATTTGAGTTTTAACCTTGCGGCCGTACTCCCCAGGCGGTCGACTTAACGCGTTAGCTCCGGAAGCCACTCCTCAAGGGAACAACCTCCAAGTCGACATCGTTTACAGCGTGGACTACCAGGGTATCTAATCCTGTTTGCTCCCCACGCTTTCGCACCTGAGCGTCAGTCTTTGTCCAGGGGGCCGCCTTCGCCACCGGTATTCCTCCAGATCTCTACGCATTTCACCGCTACACCTGGAATTCTACCCCCCTCTACAAGACTCAAGCCTGCCAGTTTCGAATGCAGTTCCCAGGTTGAGCCCGGGGATTTCACATCCGACTTGACAGACCGCCTGCGTGCGCTTTACGCCCAGTAATTCCGATTAACGCTTGCACCCTCCGTATTACCGCGGCTGCTGGCACGGAGTTAGCCGGTGCTTCTTCTGCGGGTAACGTCAATCGACACGGTTATTAACCGTATCGCCTTCCTCCCCGCTGAAAGTACTTTACAACCCGAAGGCCTTCTTCATACACGCGGCATGGCTGCATCAGGCTTGCGCCCATTGTGCAATATTCCCCACTGCTGCCTCCCGTAGGAGTCTGGACCGTGTCTCAGTTCCAGTGTGGCTGGTCATCCTCTCAGACCAGCTAGGGATCGTCGCCTAGGTGAGCCGTTACCCCACCTACTAGCTAATCCCATCTGGGCACATCTGATGGCAAGAGGCCCGAAGGTCCCCCTCTTTGGTCTTGCGACGTTATGCGGTATTAGCTACCGTTTCCAGTAGTTATCCCCCTCCATCAGGCAGTTTCCCAGACATTACTCACCCGTCCGCCACTCGTCACCCGAGAGCAAGCTCTCTGTGCTACCGTTCGACTTGCATGTGTTAGGCCTGCCGCCAGCGTTCAATCTGAGCCATGATCAAACTCTTCAATTTAAGTTTGATGCTCGTAGAATTAAACTTCGTAATGAATTACGTGTTCACTCTTTGAGACTTGGTATTCATTTATTGTCCGAAGACATTAAGAATCCATGTCACTTTGAGTGCCCACACAGATTGTCTGATAAATTGTTAAAGAGCAGTGCAACGCGGCTTTCGCTCACCGTTGCGAGGTGGCGTATATTACGCTTTCCTCTTTCAGAGTCAACCCTGATTTTCAGGATTTTTTCTCTTCAACCGAACCGGCTGTTTAGTGTGAAGTGATTCACATCTGCCGTGTCGATGGAGGCGCATTATAGGGATCCAAACTTTTAGCACAAGCGTTTTTTAGATCTTTTTTCCTGACTGCTGCTTTTCCAATCTTTTCGTCCAGATCCCGTACGATCTGCTCACATTCTGACAAGTAAAAGGGTTGCAGAACGTCTGCATTGCTACCAAAGTCATCATCACACCCTATTTTCGATGAGGTAGCTATGTCTGCAGTATTACGTCCTTATAAGGATCTTCTTCCGAAATCCGGTCTGCGAGTAATGATTGATGACACTAGTGTTGTCATTGGAGATGTCAGAATCGCCGACGATGTCGGTATCTGGCCTCTCGTCGTGATCCGCGGCGATGTCAATTATGTAGAAGTGGGCGCGCGAAGTAATATTCAGGATGGCAGCGTACTGCATGTCACCCACAAATCCTCTTACAACCCGGAAGGTAATCCTCTTATTATTGGAGAAGAGGTTACGGTTGGGCACAAGGTCATGCTTCACGGTTGCACAATCGGTAATCGAGTGCTGGTTGGTATGGGATCTATTTTACTTGATGGCGCCGTCATTGAAGACAACGTGATGATTGGTGCGGGTAGTCTGGTGCCGCAAAACAAACGGCTCGCAAGTGGTTATTTATATCTTGGCAGCCCGGTAAAACAAATCCGCCCGCTCACCGAAGCTGAAATTGAAGGTTTGAAATATTCGGCCAACAACTACGTTAAATGGAAGGATGAATATCTCGCTCAGGATAGCCAGACTCGTCCCTGATCGTCTTCTTGTTGTGCCAGAATCAACTGTTCAGCTTCATCCTCAAGATCCCAACGATGCTGGCTGAATAAGGCCAGCCACTGCGCTGGCGTATCCCCACCAAAACGGGACGCCAGGGTGTCACCGTGAATAATACAGGTGAGCAGCATTCCATTGACCATCGCAGGAAAGTGAAGCGCATTCTCCACATCGCTCCACTCCTCGCGATCGGGAAATTGTATTGCCTGATTCAACCTGCCAGCTCCTTCTTTAGCTTTACAATGACAGGTTCAATCTCGGGTAATACACCGTGCCATAAAAGCACAGCATGTGCCGCCTGTCCCACCAGCATGCCCAGGCCATCGGAACACCTGTTAGCACCGAGTGACTGGCACCAGGCCAGGAAAGGCGTGTTGCCTTTTTGATAGAACATGTCGTAGCAATAAAGCTGCGAGTGAATTATTGACTGAGGTAATGAAGGAATCTCACCGCCCACCCCACTAGAGGTAGCATTAATGACCAGATCGAATTCATGCCCGGCCACCTCACTCTCTTTCAACGCATTGATGCTTCCCGTATGAGCGAAGAGTGCTGCAAGTTCATGCGCACGAGAGAAGGTGCGATTCACTATGGTCACGGCACAATCCATTGAAAGTAAAGGAAGTAACACGCCGCGTGCTGCACCGCCCGCACCAATGAGCAGAATGCGAAAACCGGGCTTAATAAAGGATAAGCGCTGCAAATCACTCAACAGACCAATGCCATCAGTGTTGTCGCCCACCAGCCGACCGTCATCCAGGCGCTTCAGCGTGTTAACGGCACCGGCAAGCGCCGCTCGCTCTGTCAGTTCATCCGCGCGACTAAACGCTTCTTCTTTAAAGGGCATGGTGACATTAGCTCCCTTTCCCCCCTCAGCAAAGAATGCATTTAGCGTATTCGTGAAATCATCAAGTGGCGCGAGAATACGGCCATACGGGTGTTCTATCTGTAATTGCTGCGCAAATTGCGCGTGAATTGCAGGCGATTTGCTATGTGCAATGGGATGGCCAAAAACAACATAAGGTTCCATACAGTTACCCTTGACGGAAAAGTTCGCCGGTCAGGGCGTCACGGATTTCAGAAGGATTCAAACGCCCACCCGTTGGGCCTTCGACAACAGGAAAATCTGCACCAAATTGCTGACGGACTTCTTCATCCGTTCTGCAGGGTGGTAACCCCGTCAGATTCGCACTGGTCGACACCAGCGGTTTTCCAAATGCTTCACATAAGGCAATAACCTGAGGGTGGTCGGTCACGCGTACGGCAAGGGAATTAAAACGTCCGGTGAGCCAACGCGGAGTGGTCGCTTTTGCCGGAAACACAAAGGTCATCGGTCCTGGCCAACAGGAAAAAATTGACTGCCGTTGTGCCTCATTAAGTATGCTGTCATCTATATAAGGTTTGAGTTGCTCAAAATGAGCCGCAATGAGTATCAAACCCTTTTCAACAGGGCGCTCTTTCAACGCCAGAAGTCGATATACCGCCTTTTCACTGTCCGGATCACATCCGACACCAAAAACCGCTTCCGTGGGATAGGCGATAACATTTTCATTTTTAAGAACTTCTACCGCCTCAGCGATGGGATTATGTTGCAGGTCATTCTTCACGATTTATTCCGCCGTTACCGGCTGTCCACATTGTTTACTGGCACAAAAACATTGAACACCTTGCGCCGTCTTCTTTTCTATGAGTAACGGGTAGTGACATACAGGACACTCACCCGCTACGGGTTTAAAATTGATAACGAACTGACAATCGGGGTAGCGATCGCAGGAATGGAACGTTTTACCAAACCGAGAGCGTCGCTGAATGAGGTGCCCGCTCTGGCATTGTGGGCAAGTGATAGCGGTATTGTCTGGTTTATCAATCTGCTCGGTATGTTCACACTCAGGATATTGGCTACAACCAATAAACATGCCGAACCGCCCCTGACGCAATACAAGAACAGCACCACATGCAGGGCATAATTGCCCATCCAGAATTTTGACGACATGCCCGTCTGCCTGGCTCTTCAGAGGACGCACATAATCGCACTCAGGATAGTGAGAACACCCCAAAAACGGGCCATGTTTACCGGAGCGTATAACGAGTTCAGCCCCGCACTGTGGGCAGGGCTCATTGTTGCGCACCGTGAATAGTGCTGATTTAGTCATAATGATTCAGAAAGCTGCGGATGATTAGTGCAGCATACCTTCATTCACTTCAAAGAGTAATTCTTCCATTTGCTGGTAGGCATTTTCACACCCAGGAATATTGAAGAGCACCATCAGAATGACCCATTTCAGGTCTTCTAAATCGAACTCTGCCGTATCCAGCGCAAGTACGCGCTCAATCACCATTTCACGCGTTTCGAGGTTTAGCACCTGAATTTGCTCCAGGAATAATAAAAATCCCCGGCAACTGGCATCCAGCCTGTCGCACTCTTCCGCCGTATAAATGCGTACGGACAGAGGATCGGAAGCTAACTGCATCGGTTCGGCAAGGCCTTCCTGATAATCAGCTAATTTTTCCAGCCAGAGAAGTGCGTTGTAAATGTCCTCACGATCAAAGCCAGCGTCGGTAAGATCCCGTTCCAGTTTGTCCTGATCTACACGCATTTCAGCTTCGTTATGGATGTAAGTCTCAAACAAATACATTAGTACGTCGAACATGGCTTGCCCTCCTCAATCGGACATAGCCGCCGGGTACAGCTGCGATCCACCCTGCTAACTCCAGTTCAAGCAATTGAGCAACCGTTACTGGCACAGGTTGGCCGGCACGTTCAGCGACGACGTCAACAGGTGTTACCTCATCTCCTACGTTAGCCAGGAGCTCAGGAAATGGCAATGCCACCTCATCTTGATTTGGTGAATAAATTGTCTTTTCACCCTGCTTCTGCACTAAGGGAACGATGCCAGGTAAATTTTCCAGAATGCATTCTGGAGAGGTCGCCATATATGCTCCTTGTTGGATTAGCCAGTGAGGACCTTCACTACCGGGATTTCCAATAGGGCCTGGCAGAGCAAACACATCCCGCCCCTGGTCTAACGCACATCGGGCAGTAACTAATGAGCCGCTGCGCAATGCGGCCTCAATGACTAACACGGCGTAGCTAAGGCCACTGATTATGCGATTCCTGCGCGGAAAGTTGCTCGCATAAGGCGTGGTATGGAGCGCGAACTCTGATACTAATGCGCCGCCATCATTGACGATTTGCTTAGCCAGCGAGGCATGCCGTTTTGGATGTAATGTAAAAAGGCCATTGCCTAATACCGCTATCGTTTTCCCACCAACGGCCAGGGCCCCACGATGGGCTACGCTATCAATGCCCAGAGCCAATCCACTGGTGATCACGAAGCCATGCTGACTGAGTGTTTCACAAAATAGACGTCCCCACCGTTCCCCATACCAGGAATGAGTACGGCTTCCTACCACGGCAAGTTGAGGTTCATTCAGAATTGTGGGTTCACCCGCTATAAAAAGCGCGCCAGGATAGTCATCGATAGCACGTAACTGCGCTGGATAACGCACATCATTAGCAGGAATAAGATAGTGCTGCGGTTCAGCCAGCCACGCCAGGCTCGCGTCGATGTCCTGCTGCGTCATGGACAGAAACCGGCGAGCTTGTTTTGCCCTAAGGCCGCAACTCATGAGCGCGTCCAAATTAATGGTGGGCAGGTGAGCCAGAAGCTGGGCAATCCGCACCATCTCGTCACCGTACAGGTCATTTATATAAATCAAACGCAACCATATCTCTGTGGACGTCATCCTAATCCTCTGCCCTTGCCATAAGTGGCTCGCTCAATCCTTGCGATTGGTCACCGATGCTGTCAATCGGAGGGGGATTTGTCTAGAATAGAGGGAATAATCTTCCCAACTCCTGAACACGACTCTGGATATTTATGGCAGTTTTGCAAGTGTTACATATTCCTGACGAGCGCCTTCGCAAAGTCGCTACGCCGGTAAAAGAAGTAAATGAAGAAATTCAGCGCATCGTTGATGATATGTTCGAAACGATGTACGCCGAAGAAGGTATTGGTCTTGCTGCAACGCAGGTGGATATTCATCAACGAATCATCGTGATTGATGTTTCGGAAAATCGTGATGAGCAGCTGACGTTGATCAACCCAGAGCTCCTTGAAAAAAGCGGCGAGACGGGTATTGAAGAGGGTTGTCTGTCAATTCCTGAACAGCGTGCGCTAGTGCCACGTGCCGAAAAAGTAAAAATTCGCGCGCTTGACCGTAATGGAAAGCCGTTTGAGCTTGAAGCTGATGATCTTCTGGCTATCTGTATCCAGCATGAAATGGATCATTTAGTCGGCAAACTCTTCATTGATTATCTCTCACCGCTCAAGCAGCAACGTATTCGTCAGAAAGTTGAAAAACTGGATCGTATGAAAGCCAGAGCTTAAGGACAAACACGAACGTGTCAGATTCTCTACGGATTGTTTTTGCAGGCACCCCTGATTTTGCAGCGCGTCATCTCGACGCGCTGTTGTCGTCTGACCATCAGGTCGTTGGGGTATTTACCCAACCTGACCGCCCCGCCGGTCGGGGTAAAAAGCTTATGCCGAGTCCAGTCAAAGTCCTTGCGGAAGAAAAAGGGATCCCGGTATATCAACCCGTCTCTTTACGCCCTCAGGATAACCAGCAATTGGTCGCCGATTTACATGCCGATGTGATGATAGTCGTTGCCTACGGACTCATTCTTCCTAAAGCAGTGCTGGATATGCCGCGCCTGGGTTGCCTTAACGTCCATGGTTCATTGCTTCCACGCTGGCGTGGTGCTGCCCCTATCCAACGTTCGCTTTGGGCGGGCGATCGGGAGACGGGTGTGACCATCATGCAAATGGATGTGGGTCTGGATACCGGCGACATGCTTTATAAGCTGGCCTGCCCCATTACAGATGAAGATACCAGCGCAACGCTTTATGACAAGCTGGCACAACTCGGTCCGCAGGGCCTGCTTGAAACACTCAAGCAAATCGCGACAGATTCGGCGCAACCCGAAGTGCAAAATGAAGCGTTGGTCACCTATGCTGAGAAACTCAGCAAAGAAGAAGCGCTTATTGACTGGTCTCTTTCTGCCAATCAACTTGAGCGTTGTATCCGGGCATTCAATCCCTGGCCAATGAGCTATTTCATTATCGACGAACAGCCCGTAAAAGTTTGGAAAGCGTCTGTCATCCATGCTCAAACCAATGCAGAGCCCGGTACCATAGTTGAAGCGAATAAACACGGTATCCAGGTCGCAACGGCAGAGGGGATCTTAAATCTTGAGTCCCTACAGCCCGCAGGCAAAAAAGCCATGAATGCGCAGGATTTATTAAACTCCCGCCGTGAATGGTTTACGCCGGGTAATCGTCTGTCCTAATTCCCCCTGCCCGGTAAAACCGGGCATTTTTATCTCGTGGCTATGAAAAAAAATATTAATTTACGAAGCCTTGCGGCACAGGCAATTGAGCAAGTGATCGAGAAAGGGCAATCGCTGAGTAGCGTCCTGCCCCCACTACAGCAGAAAGTCTCCGACAAAGACAAGGCATTGCTTCAGGAGTTATGCTTTGGTGTGTTACGAACACTTCCTCAACTGGACTGGTTAATCAATAAGCTGATGGCCCGCCCGATGGCAGGAAAACAACGGACGGTGCACTTTCTCATTATGGTGGGTTTGTACCAGCTTCTGCATACGCGTATCCCTCCCCATGCTGCATTAGCCGAAACGGTTGAAGGCGCTGTAGCCATCAAACGCCCCCAGCTCAAAGGGTTGATCAACGGTGTTCTGCGCCAGTTCCAGCGCCAGCAAGAGGCGCTGCTAACTGAGTTCGAACTGAGTAACGAACGCTATCTGCACCCTGACTGGCTTCTCCAGCGAATTAAACGTGCCTACCCTAAAGAATGGCAAAAAATTGTTGAAGAAAACAACCAACGTCCGCCTATGTGGCTCCGCGTAAACCGGACACACCATACCCGGGATGCCTGGCTCGAATTACTGGAAGAAGCGGGCATGCAGGGGTTCACACATGAAAATTACCCTGATGCTATCCGACTGGCCTCGCCGGCTCCGGTACACGTATTACCAGGATTTGAACAAGGCTGGGTAACCGTTCAGGATGCCGCCGCACAACGCAGCGTGAATTTCCTTGCACCGAAAAACGGTGAACGCATTCTGGACCTGTGTGCGGCACCGGGCGGGAAAACAACACACATACTCGAAGCCGCACCTGAAGCCAGTGTGCTTGCAGTAGATGTAGATGAACAGCGTCTGTCTCGCGTTTATGAAAACCTTAAGCGGCTTGGCATGAAAGCAGAGGTCAAACAAGGAGATGGCCGTACGCCTTCTCAGTGGTGTGGAAACGAGAAGTTCGACCGTATATTGCTTGATGCGCCTTGTTCAGCGACAGGGGTAATCCGCCGTCATCCTGATATCAAGTGGTTACGTCGTGATCGCGACATCAAAGAGCTTGCTCAACTGCAGTCTGAAATTTTAGATGCCATCTGGCCACACCTTAAATCTGGTGGGACTCTGGTCTACGCAACATGCTCAATCTTACCGGAAGAGAACAGTCAGCAGGTGCGCGCGTTTTTGACACGTACATCTGATGCGCAATTAATTGAGACGGGTACACCGGAACAACCAGGCCTGCAGCATCTGCCTGACGCAGAAGAAGGTGACGGTTTCTTTTACGCTAAGCTTGTAAAACAGTGACGAGAAGAACGGGCCACAGCGGATGAAAATAATAATACTGGGTGCGGGACAAGTTGGCGGTACGCTGGCAGAAAATCTTGTTGGCGAAAATAACGATATCACCGTCGTTGATATCAATGGCGATCGGCTGCGTAGTCTTCAGGATAAGTTTGATTTGCGTGTGGTTCAGGGTCATGGCTCCCATCCGCGCGTGCTTCGTGAAGCAGGGGCAGATGATGCTGACATGCTCGTCGCCGTCACCAGTTCGGATGAAACAAACATGGTGGCCTGCCAGGTCGCCTATTCGCTTTTCAACACACCGAACCGCATTGCGCGTATCCGATCGCCCGACTATGTGCGTGATGCAGACAAACTTTTTCACTCTGAAGCCGTACCAATCGATCATCTGATAGCCCCCGAGCAACTCGTTATTGACAGCCTTTATCGGCTTATAGAGTACCCTGGCGCGCTTCAGGTGGTGAATTTCGCTGAAGGAAAGGTCAGCCTCGCGGTCGTGAAGGCTTACTACGGCGGGCCCTTAGTTGGTAACGCATTATCCACTATGCGGGAACATATGCCTCATATTGACACGCGTGTCGCGGCTATTTTTCGTCATGACCGCCCCATCCGTCCTCAAGGATCGACCATTGTTGAGGCTGGCGATGAAGTCTTCTTCATCGCAGCCTCTCAGCATATCCGCGCCGTCATGAGCGAACTTCAGCGGCTCGAAAAACCCTACAAACGTATCATGTTAGTAGGCGGAGGGAATATTGGTGCAGGTTTGGCGAGGCAGTTGGAAAAAGATTACAGCGTCAAATTGATCGAGCGCGATCAGCAACGCGCGGCGGAGCTGGCAGAAAAACTGCAAAATACCATCGTGTTTTATGGCGATGCTTCGGATCAAGAATTGCTGGCCGAAGAGCATATAGATCAAATGGATCTGTTTATCGCTGTGACCAATGATGATGAAGCCAACATCATGTCCGCGATGCTGGCTAAGCGCATGGGAGCGAAAAAAGTCATGGTTCTCATTCAGCGTAAAGCGTATGTCGATTTGGTTCAGGGCAGCGTCATTGATATCGCGATTTCCCCGCAGCAGGCCACCATTTCGGCTCTGCTGAGCCATGTCCGTAAAGCGGATATCGTCGGTGTTTCTTCCTTACGCCGTGGTGTTGCTGAAGCTATCGAAGCCGTTGCGCATGGTGATGAAAGTACATCACGTGTCGTAGGACGAGTCATCGATGAGATTAAGCTACCTCCTGGCACCATTATTGGTGCTGTTGTGCGTGGTAATGATGTCATGATTGCCAACGACAACTTGCGTATTGAGCAGGGGGACCACGTCATTATGTTCCTGACAGACAAAAAGTATATTTCTGACGTAGAACGATTATTCCAGCCAAGTCCCTTCTTTTTGTGATCAGCAAGGCGCCATATACGGCGCCTTTTTCATGCATTCTTATAAAATGCTGCCTAATTTGTGATGTGAATGGCAAAAAGGATGACGTTTGTTAGACTTACGTTACCAGATAGCATAAGGGGAAAAGTATGAGCTTATTGAAAGACTTCCGTGAATTCGCAATGCGCGGAAACGTAGTTGATTTAGCCGTAGGTGTGATTATCGGCGCAGCATTCGGTAAAATTGTTTCTTCACTGGTTGCCGATATTATCATGCCGCCGCTTGGATTATTGATTGGCGGGATCGACTTTAAACAATTTGCAATTACGCTGCGTGAGGCTCAGGGAGATGTTCCTGCAGTTGTCATGCACTATGGCGTGTTTATCCAGAACGTTTTTGATTTTATCATCGTGGCTTTCGCGATCTTTATGGCGATTAAACTGATTAACAGGCTAAAACGGAAGCAAGAAGAACAACCAAAGGCACCGCCAGCGCCCACTAAAGAAGAGGTCTTGCTGACGGAAATTCGTGATTTGCTGAAAGAACAAAACAGCCGTCCCTAGTCAGACCTCGATAGTAAGAAGGCCAGTGGTAAAAAAGCATTTTGCTTGTTTGCCACTGGCCTCCCAGTTACCCCGGTTTGCATGTTTCTCTTTACGTAAAAAACTGCCCTTCCCTTTCTTATTCTTTTCCACACGCTGACGAAATAGCGGGTCATGCAACAAAGCCTCTAAAGCATTATCTTTAATCTGGCCTTTTGTATGTTGATATCGACTCATAAACACTCCTGACATGGTTAAAAACGACGCAAGTTTAGATCCGTCCCGCAGTAAAATCAACCCGCCGCAATATGGTCCGATCCTTGCTCTAATGTTTCCAGAATAGAGCAGTACACACTGCTATGCGCAGTTCCACAACAGGCGTCATTGAGTTTTTGCAGTGAAGAGCGAATAACTTGCAGCTCTTCGATGCGCGCTTCTACTTCGCTTAACCGCTCTTGCACGATACTTTTGGACTCCTGACAGGTATGATGCTCGGGATCAATTCGAATCGATAGTAAGTCGCGAATAGACTCCAGCGTGAAACCCAACTGCCTCGCATGACGTATGAATTTTAATCGGCGTAGATCCTTTTCAGTATAAAGACGGAAGCCTCCTTCTGTCCGCACTTCATGCTCCATCATCTGCTGTTTTTCGTAGTAACGGATAGTATCAGGGGTAACACTGGCCAATTTCGCCAATTCGCCTATACGAAACATAGCAATCACTCCTCCAGTTTATGACGTATTTTATCGGAATAGCCGGTATGCAGAAATTCACTGCTCAGCCCCGCCTGACGAAGCCTGAGTTCCAGCAATGAAAGACGACGAGAAATGGATGAATAATCTGGATGATCTCTCTGGATTCCCGACAAAAGTTCTGTAAGTGCAATGGCTTCCTTACGATATTCCATCTCGGGAGGGAGGCAACCTGCATTCTTGAGTAATCGGAACCCTGCACGTAGTTCAGGTGGCACGTGTGAATCGTCCTCAAGAGTAATAGGCTTACCCTTACCAGGCAGATTATCGAATTCACCTTTATTTTGCGCATCCAGAATGTGGCGTTCAGCCCACTGGTCAATTAACCACATGACCGCCCCCTTGGAAAGAACAGAGCAGAAAAGATACAACCATTGTAGAGACGTAAGGATGCTGCGGATATAAAAAAACCCGCCGAGGCGGGTTTTTTTACTTCGCTACAGATTACTCTGCAGCTGCTTCTGTTTTCGATTCTGAACGATCAACCAGCTCGATGTATGCCATCGGCGCGTTGTCGCCTGCACGGAAACCACACTTCAGAATGCGAGTGTAACCACCGGCACGGCTCGCGAAACGCGGGCCCAGTTCGTTAAACAGTTTTGCCACGATCTCGTTATCACGAGTACGGGCGAATGCCAGACGACGATTAGCAACGCTGTCAGTCTTGGCAAGAGTAATCAGCGGCTCAACTACGCGACGCAGCTCTTTCGCTTTAGGCAGGGTCGTCTTGATGATTTCATGACGAACCAGTGAACCTGCCATGTTGCGGAACATAGCCTGGCGATGGCTGCTGTTGCGGTTCAGTTGACGACCACTCTTACGATGGCGCATGACCTTATCCTTCTCAGTAAAACCTTAACCTGTGATCCGGTTACTCGTCAGCAATGCTTGCTGGTGGCCAGTTTTCCAGGCGCATGCCCAGTGACAAACCACGCGAAGCCAGCACGTCTTTAATCTCGGTAAGAGATTTTTTACCTAGGTTCGGCGTTTTCAGCAACTCAACCTCGGTACGCTGTACCAGATCACCGATATAGTGGATAGCTTCTGCCTTGAGGCAGTTAGCAGAGCGGACAGTCAATTCCAGATCGTCAACAGGGCGCAGCAGGATCGGATCGAATTCTGGTTTCTCTTCTTTCACTTCCGGCTGACGTACATCACGTAAGTCAACGAAAGCTTCCAGTTGTTCTGCCAGGATGGTTGCCGCACGACGAATCGCCTCTTCAGGATCGATTGTGCCGTTGGTTTCCATTTCGATGACCAGCTTGTCCAGGTCGGTACGCTGTTCTACACGCGCTGCTTCAACATTGTAGGCAATACGCTCTACAGGGCTGTAGCACGCGTCGACCAGCAGACGGCCGATTGGGCGCTCATCTTCTTCCGAATGAATTCGGGCAGAAGCCGGCACATAACCACGACCGCGCTGAACTTTGATACGCATGCTAATAGATGCGTTTTCATCGGTCAGGTGGCAGATCACATGCTGTGGCTTGACGATTTCAACATCACCGTCGTGGGTGATATCGGCTGCAGTCACAGGGCCAATGCCAGATTTATTCAGAGTAAGAATAACATCATCTTTACCCTGAACTCTCACCGCCAGCCCTTTCAGGTTGAGCAGGATTTCCAGGATATCTTCCTGAACGCCTTCTTTGGTGCTGTACTCGTGCAGTACACCATCAATCTCAACCTCGGTCACCGCGCAACCCGGCATCGATGAGAGCAGAATACGGCGCAGTGCGTTACCCAGAGTATGGCCAAAGCCACGCTCTAAAGGCTCAAGGGTCACCTTGGCGTGCGTCGAACTCACTTGCTCGATATCTACCAGGCGCGGTTTTAGAAACTCTGTCACAGAACCCTGCATTGTGTCCTCTCTTTGGTACTAAGCTTTACTTGGAGTAAAGCTCGACGATCAGGTGTTCGTTAATGTCCGCAGACAGATCAGAACGCTCTGGCTTACGCTTGAACGTGCCTTCCATCTTGCCAGCATCAACTTCCAGCCAGGTTGGCTTTTCACGCTGCTCAGCCAGCTCCAGAGCGGCTTTCACGCGAGACTGCTTTTTCGCTTTCTCACGAATGCTAACAACGTCATTCGGACTAACCTGATAAGAAGCGATGTTAACAACACGACCGTTTACCATAATTGCTTTATGGCTAACCAGCTGACGTGATTCAGCACGAGTAGCACCGAAGCCCATACGGTATACAACGTTGTCCAGACGACCTTCCAGCAGAGCCAACAGGTTTTCACCGGTGTTGCCTTTCAGACGTGCTGCTTCTTTGTAGTAGTTACGGAACTGACGCTCCAGCACACCGTAGATACGGCGAACTTTTTGCTTTTCACGCAACTGCACACCATAGTCAGACAGACGCGGTTTACGCGCACCGTGCTGGCCAGGAGCTTGTTCAATTTTACACTTGGTATCGATCGCGCGAACGCCAGACTTAAGGAATAAGTCGGTGCCCTCACGACGGCTCAGCTTGAGCTTAGGACCCAAATATCTTGCCATTTTCTTTCTCCAACAAACCTGGAAAACGAAGCGTTATACGCGACGTTTCTTCGGCGGACGACAACCGTTATGAGGGATCGGAGTCACATCAGTAATATTCGTGATGCGGAAACCAGCGGCGTTCAGTGCGCGAACAGTAGATTCACGACCCGGACCCGGACCTTTAACCATAACTTCCAAGTTCTTGATACCGTACTCTTTCACGGCGTCAGCGCAACGCTCTGCTGCAACCTGAGCTGCAAACGGAGTGGATTTACGCGAACCACGGAAACCGGAACCACCGGCTGTTGCCCAACCCAGTGCGTTACCCTGACGATCGGTAATGGTAACGATGGTGTTGTTAAAAGAAGCATGGATATGAGCCACGCCATCAGAGACTTGTTTTCTTACACGTTTACGTGCACGAATTGGTGCCTTTGCCATTATTCAATCACCCCGATTATTTCTTGATCGGTTTGCGCGGACCCTTACGGGTACGTGCGTTGGTCTTGGTACGCTGACCGCGAACCGGGAGACCACGACGATGACGCAAACCGCGATAGCAACCAAGGTCCATAAGGCGCTTGATGCTCATGCTAACTTCACGGCGCAGATCACCTTCAACGACAAATTTGGCAACTTCGTCACGCAGCGTGTCGATTTGTTCTTCAGACAGCTCACTGATCTTAACATTCTCAGCGATACCCGCAGAAGCCAGGATGGCTTTAGAACGGGTCTTGCCGACGCCATAGATCGAAGTTAATGCGATCACAGCATGTTTCTGATCAGGAATGTTAATGCCTGCTATACGGGCCACTATGCACTCCTATAATTTCACTTGCACGCACCATGCTGAAAAGCCCGTTTTCAGGATACTCAAATGGATACGTACAGACATACAAAAGATTGGCTGGCTAATCTAGCCAGCTCAACCCAACTTTGCAAGAAAAATATGCGAAATAATCAGCCTTGGCGCTGTTTATGTTTCGGCTCGGCACTGCAAATCACACGGATGACACCATCACGCTTAACGATTTTGCAGTTACGGCATAATTTCTTGACGGAAGCACGAACTTTCATTTTTACTCTCCGTAACTTCTCAGGCGACCATTAACGGCCGTAGCCTTTCAGGTTCGCCTTCTTCAATGCAGACTCGTACTGACTCGACATCATCAGAGTTTGCACTTGAGCCATAAAGTCCATAATCACGACGACAACAATAAGTAATGAGGTTCCACCGAAGTAGAACGGCACTTTCATTGCATCACGCATGAACTCCGGGATCAGGCAAATAAAAGTAATATAGAGCGCACCAACCAAAGTCAGGCGGGTCATTACTTTATCGATATACTTCGCCGTTTGCTCTCCCGGACGAATTCCTGGTACAAATGCACCGGACTTCTTCAGGTTATCTGCTGTTTCACGCGGGTTGAAGACCAACGCCGTGTAGAAGAAACAGAAGAATATGATTGCAGACGCATAGAGTAACACATAAAGCGGTTGTCCAGGCTGCAAATACAGCGAAATTGTTGTCAGCCAGTTCCAACCGGTACCGCCCCCGAACCATGACGCGATGGTCGCCGGGAACAGAATAATACTGGAAGCGAAAATTGCCGGGATAACCCCTGCCATATTCACTTTCAGCGGCAAATGTGTGCTCTGTGCAGCATACACACGACGACCCTGCTGACGTTTAGCGTAGTTCACCACAATGCGGCGTTGACCACGTTCCACGAAGACAACAAAGAACGTCACTGCAAATACTAATACTGCAACCAACAGCAACAGGAGGAAGTGCAGGTCGCCTTGACGCGCTTGCTCGATAGTGTGGGCAATGGCTGGCGGGAGTCCCGCAACGATACCAGCGAAGATAATAATCGAGATACCGTTACCGATACCACGTTCAGTGATCTGTTCGCCGAGCCACATCAGGAACATAGTTCCTGTAACCAGACTAACAACAGCGGTGAAATAGAATGCAAAGCCTGGATTCATAACCAGACCTTGCATACCAGGCATATTCGGTAAACCGGTAGCAATACCGATTGACTGGAATATCGCCAGCACCAGAGTACCGTAGCGGGTGTACTGACTAATCTTACGACGTCCGGACTCCCCTTCTTTCTTCAACTCTGCCAACGCCGGATGAACGACGGTCAGCAGCTGGATGATAATTGATGCCGAGATATACGGCATAATACCCAGAGCGAAGATAGAAGCACGGCTGAGTGCACCACCAGAGAACATGTTAAACATTTCAATGATGGTGCCTCGCTGTTGCTCAAGCAGTTTGGCAAGTACAGCGGCATCAATACCAGGGATCGGAATAAAAGAGCCAATACGGAACACAATAAGCGCACCGATTACAAACAACAGTCTGCGTTTCAGCTCGCCTAAGCCACCTTTGGCACTTTGAAAATCTAATCCCGGTTGTTTAGCCATCTGCTACTTATTCCTCGATTTTACCGCCAGCAGCTTCGATAGCAGCACGAGCGCCTTTAGTCACACGCAGGCCACGAACAGTTACCGGAGTAGAAACTTCACCAGACAGGATCACTTTCGCGAACTCAATCTGAATACCGATAATGTTTGCTGCTTTCAGCGTGTTCAGGTCAACTACGTCGCCTTCTACGTGAGCCAGATCAGACAGACGAACTTCAGCTGTGATCATTGCTTTGCGCGAAGTAAAACCGAATTTCGGCAGACGACGGTACAGAGGCATCTGACCACCCTCGAAACCGCGACGTACGCCACCGCCAGAACGAGAGTTCTGACCTTTGTGACCACGACCACCGGTTTTACCGAGACCGGAACCGATACCACGACCCAGGCGTTTGCCCGCTTTTTTAGAGCCTTCGGCCGGAGACAGAGTATTTAAACGCATCTCTTACTCCTCAACTTTAACCATGTAGGAAACCGCGTTGACCATACCACGAACAGCAGGAGTATCCTCGCGTTCTACGGTGTGACCAATACGACGCAGACCCAGGCCAAGCAGCGTTGCCTTGTGTTTCGGCAGACGACCGATTGCACTGCGGGTTTGAGTAATTTTAATAGTCTTTGCCATGGTTTATTTCCCCAGAATTTCTTCAACGGATTTACCACGCTTGGCAGCGACCATTTCTGGAGAATTCATATTTTCCAGACCATCAATAGTTGCACGAACCACGTTAATCGGGTTGGTGGAACCATATGCTTTGGCCAGAACGTTATGAACCCCAGCGACTTCCAGGACGGCGCGCATTGCACCACCGGCGATAATACCGGTACCTTCAGAAGCCGGCTGCATGAAGACACGAGAACCCGTGTGAACACCTTTAACAGGGTGTTGCAGGGTGCCGTGGTTCAGCGCGACATTAATCATATTGCGACGGGCTTTTTCCATCGCTTTCTGGATCGCTGCTGGAACTTCACGCGCTTTACCGTAACCAAAACCAACGCGACCGTTACCATCGCCAACAACAGTCAGAGCTGTGAAGGAGAAAATACGACCACCTTTTACGGTTTTAGATACGCGGTTAACCGCGATCAGCTTTTCCTGCAGTTCGCCAGCCTGTTTTTCGATGTGAGCCATCTTACACCTCTACCTTAGAACTGAAGGCCAGCTTCACGGGCAGCATCTGCCAGTGCCTGGACACGACCATGATATTGGAACCCGGAACGGTCAAAGGACACGACTTTGATGCCTTTTTCCAGAGCGCGTTCAGCAACAACTTTACCAACAGCTGCAGCAGCGTCTTTGTTACCGGTGTACTTCAATTGTTCAGTGATAGCTTTTTCTACAGTAGAAGCAGCTACCAGAACTTCAGAACCATTCGGTGCAATTACCTGTGCGTAAATATGACGCGGGGTACGATGTACCACCAGGCGAGTTGCACCCAGCTCCTGGAGCTTGCGGCGTGCGCGGGTCGCACGACGGATACGAGCAGATTTCTTATCCATAGTGTTACCTTACTTCTTCTTAGCCTCTTTGGTACGCACGACTTCGTCGGCGTAACGAACACCCTTGCCTTTATAAGGCTCAGGACGACGGTAGGCGCGCAGATCAGCTGCAACCTGGCCGATCAGCTGTTTATCAGCGCCTTTCAGCACGATTTCAGTCTGAGTCGGACATTCAGCAGTGATACCGGCTGGCAGCTGATGCTCAACAGGGTGTGAGAAGCCCAGAGACAGGCCTACTGCATTCCCTTTGATCGCTGCACGGTAACCTACACCAACCAGCTGAAGCTTTTTAGTGAAGCCTTCGGTAACACCAACAACCATTGAGTTCAGCAGGGCACGCGCGGTACCAGCCTGAGCCCATCCATCCACGAAACCATCACGTGGACCGAAGGTCAGAGCGTTGTCTGCATGATTAACTTCAACAGCATCGTTGAGGGTACGAGTCAGCTCGCCATTTTTACCTTTGATCGTAATAACCTGACCGTTGATTTTTACATCAACGCCGGCAGGAATAACGACCGGTGCTTTAGCAACACGAGACATTCTTTCCTCCGATTAGGCTACGTAGCAGATAATTTCGCCACCAAGACCAGCTTGGCGCGCTGCACGATCAGTCATAACACCTTTAGAGGTAGAAACAACTGCGATACCCAGACCAGCCATAACTTTAGGCAGCTCATCTTTTTTCTTATAGATGCGCAGGCCTGGGCGGCTGACACGCTGAATGCTTTCTACAACAGCTTTACCCTGGAAGTACTTAAGAGTTACTTCCAGTTCCGGCTTGGTGTCGCCTTCAACTTTAAAATCTTCGATAAAACCTTCATCCTTCAGCACGTTGGCAATAGCCAATTTCAGCTTGGAGGAAGGCATAGTGACCGCAGCTTTGTTCGCGGCCTGACCGTTACGGATACGGGTCAGCATATCCGCGATCGGATCTTGCATGCTCATCTGTCTTTACTCCCGTGATTCAATTGGTAATTACCAGCTAGCCTTTTTCAAGCCAGGTACTTCACCGCGCATGGCGGCTTCACGCAGCTTAATACGGCTCAACCCGAACTTGCCCACATAACCATGTGGACGACCTGTTTGACGGCAGCGGTTACGCTGACGAGACGGGCTGGAATCACGCGGCAGAGTTTGCAGCTTGAGAACTGCGTTCCAACGATCTTCGTCGGAAGCGTTCACATCAGAGATGATCGCTTTCAGTTCAGCGCGTTTAGCGAAGAATTTATCAGCTAAAGCTACGCGCTTTACTTCGCGTGCTTTCATTGATTGCTTAGCCATTCAGTAACCCTACCTTACTTGCGGAACGGGAAGTCAAAGGCAGCCAGCAGAGCACGGCCTTCTTCATCAGATTTCGCAGTAGTGGTAATGGTAATATCCAAACCACGCACGCGGTCGACTTTATCGTAGTCGATTTCTGGGAAGATGATCTGCTCACGGACACCCATGCTGTAGTTACCACGACCGTCGAAAGACTTAGCGGACAAGCCACGGAAGTCACGGATACGTGGAACAGCAATAGTGATCAGGCGCTCAAAGAACTCCCACATGCGTTCGCCACGCAGAGTTACTTTACAGCCGATCGGATAGCCCTGACGGATTTTGAAGCCTGCAACAGATTTGCGTGCTTTGGTGATCAACGGTTTTTGACCGGAGATTGCTGTCAAATCAGCTGCTGCGTTATCCAGCAGTTTCTTGTCAGCGATCGCTTCACCAACACCCATGTTCAGGGTGATCTTCTCGACCCGAGGGACTTGCATGACAGAATTGTAGTTAAACTCAGTCATGAGTTTACCAACTACTTCGTCTTTGTAGTAATCATGCAGTTTCGCCATCGTACTACTCCAAATTACTTGATAGTTTCGCTGTTAGACTTGAAGAAACGGACTTTTTTGCCGTCTTCGAATCTAAAGCCTACACGGTCAGCCTTACCGGTTGCCGCATTGAAGATTGCAACGTTAGAAACCTGAATTGCAGCTTCTTTTTCAACGATGCCACCCGGTTGATTCAGAGCCGGTACAGGCTTCTGATGTTTTTTAACCAGGTTGATACCTTCAACAACAAGCTTGCCGGAAGACAAGACATTCTTAACTTTACCGCGCTTACCTTTATCTTTACCGGTAAGAACAATAACTTCGTCATCACGACGGATTTTCGCTGCCATGATTCGCTCCTTAAAGTACTTCTGGTGCCAGAGAGATAATTTTCATGAACTTCTCATTACGAAGTTCACGAGTTACCGGCCCAAAAATACGCGTGCCGATAGGCTGCTCGCTGTTATTGTTTAAAATAACGCATGCATTACCATCGAAGCGAATGACAGAACCGTCCGGGCGACGAACACCCTTCCTGGTGCGCACCACTACCGCTTTCAGCACATCACCTTTTTTGACCTTACCACGCGGAATTGCTTCTTTGATGGTGATCTTGATGATGTCGCCTACGCCTGCGTAGCGACGGTGCGAGCCACCCAGAACCTTGATACACATTACGCGACGTGCACCGGAGTTGTCGGCGACGGTCAGCATAGTCTGTTCTTGGATCATTTTAGTGCTCCGCTAATGTCAACTACTACTTATGACCCTCTAAATCAGGGTCGTTAAAAAGCCCCATATCGGGGGCGCGGCATTATAACACCGCTTCTCAGATATGGGTAGAAAAAATAAACGGCTCACTGCTGAGCCGTTTATTTATTTTGAGAAGGCGTACTGTATTACAGAACCGCTTTCTCTACAACGCGAACCAACGTCCAGGACTTAGTCTTAGACAGTGGGCGGCATTCACGGATTTCAACCTTGTCGCCGATACCACATTCGTTGTTCTCGTCATGTACGTGCAGTTTGGTCGTACGTTTGATGAATTTCCCGTAGATCGGGTGCTTCACAAAACGTTCGATAGCTACAACAATGGATTTCTCCATTTTGTCACTAACAACGCGACCTTGCAGAGTACGGATTTTATCGGTCATTACGCACCCGCCTTCTGAGTCAGTAAAGTCTTAACACGTGCGACATCACGACGCACTTGCTTCAACAGGTGAGTCTGTTGCAGCTGGCCACTTGCAGCCTGCATACGCAGGTTGAACTGCTCACGCAGCAGGTTAAGCAGCTCGGTGTTCAGCTCTTCAACACTCTTTTCACGCAGCTCGTTTGCTTTCATTACATCACCGTCTTAGTTACAAAGGTGGTTTTAATCGGCAGTTTTGCTGCTGCCAGCTCGAAGGCTTCGCGGGCCAGCTCTTCCGGAACGCCGTCCATTTCATACAGGACTTTACCCGGTTGAATCAAGGCAACCCAATACTCCACGTTACCTTTACCTTTACCCATACGAACTTCCAGCGGCTTCTCGGTAATCGGCTTGTCCGGGAATACACGGATCCAGATTTTACCTTGACGCTTAACAGCACGAGTCATTGCACGACGCGCTGCTTCGATCTGACGAGCGGTCAGACGACCACGGCCAACAGCTTTCAGACCGTAAGTGCCGAAGCTCACATCCGTGCCCTGCGCCAGACCACGGTTGCGGCCTTTGTGCACCTTACGGAATTTTGTACGCTTTGGTTGTAACATCAGCGACGCTCCTTATTTACGGCCTTTACGCTGCTGCTTTTTAGGTTGCGCAGCCGGTTTTTCCGGTTGTTCAACAGCAGCCATACCACCCAGGATCTCGCCTTTGAAGATCCATACCTTAACGCCGATTACACCGTAAGTGGTGTGCGCTTCAGAGGTGTTGTAGTCGATGTCAGCACGCAGAGTGTGCAACGGTACGCGACCTTCACGGTACCATTCGGTACGTGCGATTTCCGCGCCGCCCAGACGGCCGCTAACTTCAACTTTGATACCTTTAGCGCCCAGACGCATTGCGTTCTGAACAGCACGCTTCATAGCACGACGGAACATAACGCGACGTTCCAGCTGAGAAGTGATGCTATCAGCAACCAATTTAGCGTCCAGTTCAGGCTTACGAACTTCGGCGATATTGATCTGTGCAGGAACGCCAGCGATATCCGCTACGACCTTGCGCAGTTTTTCTACGTCTTCGCCTTTCTTACCGATAACGATACCCGGGCGAGCAGTGTGGATTGTCACACGAATGCTCTTAGCCGGACGCTCGATAACGATACGAGATACAGACGCTTTAGCCAGTTCCTTAGTAAGGTACTGACGTACTTTAAAATCGCTGTCCAGGTTGTCAGCGAATTCTTTGGTGTTCGCGAACCAGGTAGAGTTCCATGGTTTGACAATACCCAGGCGAATACCATTAGGATGTACTTTCTGACCCATTGCTAGTCTCCAGAGTCTCAGCGATCGGACACAACCACAGTAATGTGGCTGGTGCGCTTCAGGATGCGATCTGCACGACCTTTCGCACGCGGCATAATGCGCTTCATGCTCGGGCCTTCGTCTACGAAAATTTTCGCAACTTTCAGATCGTCAATGTCAGCGCCATCGTTGTGTTCAGCGTTAGCAATGGCAGATTCCAGTACTTTCTTGACCAATACCGCAGCTTTCTTGTTGGTATAGGTCAGGATGTCCAGGGCCTGCGACACTTTCTTACCGCGAATCAGGTCAGCAACAAGGCGAACCTTCTGAGCAGAAGAACGAGCATGGCGATGTTGAGCTAAAGTTTCCATCTCTTCCTCCTACCTTATTTCTTCTTCGCTTTTTTATCAGCAGCGTGGCCGCGATAAGTACGAGTCGGTGCGAATTCACCCAGTTTGTGACCGACCATTTCGTCGGAAACAAATACCGGAACGTGCTGACGACCATTATGGACAGCGATGGTCAAACCGATCATGTTAGGAAAGATCGTTGAACGACGGGACCAAGTGCGCAAAGGCTTCTTGTCTCCGCTTTCCACCGCTTTCTCTACCTTCTTCAGCAAGTGCAGGTCAATAAAAGGACCTTTCTTGAGAGAACGTGGCATGGCTTATCCTCTAATATTATTTGCTACGGCGACGTACGATAAATTTATCAGTACGCTTGTTGCTGCGGGTCTTCTTACCTTTGGTCTGAACGCCCCACGGAGTTACCGGGTGCTTACCAAAGTTACGACCTTCACCACCACCATGTGGGTGGTCGACTGGGTTCATCGCAGTACCGCGAACGGTAGGACGAACACCACGCCAGCGTGCAGCACCTGCTTTACCCAGAACGCGCAGCATATGCTCAGCATTGCCAACTTCGCCCAGGGTAGCGCGGCAGTCTGCTTCGACTTTACGCATTTCACCAGAACGCAGACGCAGGGTGACATAAGCACCATCGCGCGCAACGATCTGAACGTAAGTACCAGCGGAACGTGCCAGCTGACCGCCTTTACCTGGTTTCATTTCTACGTTATGAACGGTAGAACCAACCGGGATATTGCGCATCGGCAGGGTGTTGCCTGCTTTGATTGCAGCATCAACGCCAGACTGAATCTGGTCGCCAGCTTTCAGGCCTTTAGGGGCCAGAATGTAACGGCGTTCGCCATCTTTGTACAGAACCAGCGCGATGTTCGCGGAACGGTTCGGATCGTACTCAAGACGCTCAACAACTGCTGGGATACCGTCTTTGTTGCGTTTGAAGTCAACAATACGATAAGCCTGCTTGTGGCCACCACCGATGTGACGAGTGGTGATACGGCCATTGTTGTTACGACCACCGGATTTGCTGTTTTTTTCCAGCAACGGAGCAAACGGTTTGCCCTTGTGCAGCTCAGGGTTAACCACTTTAACAACGTGGCGACGACCCGGAGATGTCGGTTTACATTTAACAACTGCCATTGTATTACTCCTCCGACTTACTCAGCGCCGCCAACGAAGTCCAGATTCTGGCCTTCTTTAAGGGTGACGTAAGCTTTTTTCCAGTCGCTACGACGACCGATACGCTGTCCGTGACGTTTAACTTTCCCTTTAACTACCAGGGTGTTAACGACTTCGACTTCGACTTCAAACAGTTTCTGCACAGCAGCTTTGATTTCTGCTTTGGTCGCGTCTTTAGCAACTTTGAGAACGATGGTGTTTGTTTTTTCCATCGCAGCAGACGCTTTTTCAGAAACGTGCGGTGCGCGAAGCACCTTCAGCAGACGTTCTTCACGAATCATGCCAGCATCTCCTCAACTTGCTTAACAGCATCAGCAGTCATTACGACTTTGTCGAAGGCGATCAGGCTAACCGGGTCGATACCAGTTACATCGCGTACGTCAACCTTGTGCAGGTTGCGCGCAGCCAGGAACAGGTTTTCGTCCAGCTCACCGGTGATGATCAGCACATCTTCCAGAGCCATGTCTTTCAGTTTCTGTGCAAGCAGCTTAGTTTTAGGCGCTTCTACAGAGAAAGATTCGACAACGATCAGACGATCCTGACGTACCAGTTCGGACAGAATGCTTTTCAGCGCGCCGCGGTACATCTTTTTGTTAACTTTTTGACTGTGGTCCTGCGGACGCGCAGCGAAGGTCACGCCACCTGAACGCCAGATCGGGCTCTTGATAGAACCTGAACGCGCACGGCCGGTGCCTTTCTGGCGCCACGGCTTTTTGCCGGAACCAGTTACTTCAGCACGAGTCTTCTGAGCACGAGTGCCCTGACGAGCACCAGCTGCATAAGCAACAACAACCTGGTGTACCAGCGCTTCGTTGAAATCACGACCGAAGGTAGTTTCGGAAACAGTCAGCGCGCTCTGCGCGTCTTTCAATACTAATTCCATTGCTATCCCCTTACGCCTTCACAGCTGGTTTAACGATCAGGTCGCTACCGGTTGCACCCGGGACAGCACCTTTAACCAGCAGCAGGTTGCGCTCAGCGTCAACACGTACTACGTCCAGGCTCTGAACGGTTACACGTTCGTTACCCAGCTGACCTGCCATTTTCTTGCCTTTGAACACTTTGCCCGGAGTCTGGTTCTGACCGATAGAACCCGGAACGCGGTGAGACAAGGAGTTACCGTGGGTAGCGTCCTGGGTACGGAAGTTCCAGCGCTTAACGGTACCGGCGAAACCTTTACCTTTAGAGGTGCCAGTTACGTCAACTTTTTTAACTTCAGCAAACAGCTCAACGCTAATGTCCTGACCTACGGTGAACTCTTCGCCGTCAGCAAGACGGAATTCCCACAGACCACGGCCAGCTTCAACGCCAGCTTTAGCGAAGTGACCCGCTTCCGGTTTAGTTACACGGTTAGCTTTTTTAGCACCAGTGGTAACCTGAACGGCACGGTAGCCATCGTTAGCCAGATCTTTAACCTGAGTAACGCGGTTTGCTTCAACTTCGATTACGGTTACTGGGATAGAAACGCCATCTTCAGTGAAGATGCGGGTCATACCCACTTTTTTACCGACTAAACCAATCATTGTATCAACCTCTCAATCGCTCGATGACCTGATTAACCCAGGCTGATCTGCACGTCTACACCGGCAGCCAGATCCAGACGCATCAGAGCATCAACGGTTTTCTCAGTTGGCTCAACGATGTCAACCAGACGCTTGTGAGTGCGAATCTCGTACTGATCACGCGCGTCTTTGTTGACGTGCGGAGAGATCAGAACGGTAAAGCGCTCTTTGCGAGTTGGCAGCGGGATCGGACCACGGACTTGCGCACCAGTGCGCTTAGCAGTCTCGACGATTTCCGCGGTTGATTGATCGATCAGACGATGATCAAACGCTTTCAGGCGGATACGGATTCTTTGGTTCTGCATGAGACCAGAGCTCCAATTATTTTATAGACGAAAATGATTACTACCCACATCCATTACGATTGATGGAGGAGTGTAATCGTTCTTACGTAGCCCCCCGATTGGGAGCATTGTAGATAGCCAAAAGCGCTATCAGGGTTCTTATCGAACCTGCCGTCAATTACGACAAGCCCGCGCATTATACGTAAATCTGCGCTTAACGCAAGCCCGTCGTACAAATTAGAGACGTATTCGACACCGCTCGTAGATCTCTGGTCGTGTTGCTTTGCACCCGGCTTTTTCTCTGGCTCTGCTACCCAGTCCTGGAAAAGGGGGTTTTCTTTTTAGAACGCTTTTGCAGAGGCTGTCAGGAATCGCGACATCACAAAGGATTAGGGATGGTAATCGCTTGCTTGTTCCTGACGCTCTATCTAGCACTCAACGTTTTGTTAGTCTGGCATGACATGCGCCACGGACTTTTACCTGATAGATTCACCTGCCCTCTTCTGTGGTGCGGGCTGGCTTACGCTTGCTTGAGAGATACAGAATTGCTACCCGACAAAGTCTGGGGCGCTATTGCAGGATATCTGGGGTTTGCATTTCTTTATTGGGGCTATCGCTTACTACGTGGTTGCGAGGGGCTCGGATACGGCGATATTAAATTTCTGGCGGCTCTTGGCGCATGGCATGGCTGGCAGGCATTAAGCATGCTGGTTTTTATCGCAGCTGTACTCGCTTTTGCGACAGTGAGTTTCTCAAGCATCATGGGTAAAAAGCAGATGGCACAAAAAAACCCGCTGCCGTTTGGCCCATTTCTGGCTGGCGCGGGTCTGCTTACAGGTTACCAGGAGCTCTTTCAGGGGGCGATTAGCTTTCAACTTTGATTTGTGATTGCAGATAGTTCTGCAGACCAATTTTGCCAATCAGATCCAGTTCGGTTTCGAGCCAGTCGATGTGCCCCTCTTCATCGGCAAGGATTTCAATCATCATATCTCTGCTGACGTAGTCATGAACGCTATCGGAATAGGCGATAGCCTCACGCAAATCTCGCGCACCTTCGAGTTCGAGTCGAAGATCGGATTGCAGCATCTCCTCCACATCCTCACCGATGCCAAGCTTGCCTAAATCTTGCAGATTTGGAATACCCTCAAGAAACAGAATGCGCTCGATGTACTTATCGGCGTGTTTCATTTCATCGATGGATTCATGGTATTCGACATCATTGAGGCGCATCAGGCCCCAGTTCTTGAACATTCTCGCATGGAGAAAATATTGATTGATTGCGACAAGCTCATTTCCCAATAATTTATTGAGATAATTTATTACTTTGACATCACCTTTCATTATGTAGTCCCTCCGCTTCCACTTATTGAAGCGTAGAACGGGCTACAGGGAAGTCAAAAAAAAGCGGGGCGCTCAGGCTGTTTCTTTATATTCCGGGATCTGCAGCAATTCATCCTGCATTATTTCGCGAGCGGCCCGGATGCATTTACCACACTGATTTCCAACGGGAATAAACTTACGCAGCTGCTGAAAGGACTGCGGGTGGAACTGGCGTACTGCCTGGCGAATTTTTTTATCGCTTACACCATTACACAAACAAACGTACATGATTACTCCCGCTTAATTAATGCTCAAAGTGTAAATGAGAATAATTATGATTACAATAGCCGGAGATTGTAAAAAAGTCAGAGAATCGTAAACATCGATTTCTTCTGGAGAAACTGGCCGATCGCGAGCAATAAAAAAGGGCGCCAAAGCGCCCTTTTCAAATCACCGCTAATTAAGCGATAACTTTTGCTACCACGCCCGCACCAACAGTACGGCCGCCTTCACGGATTGCGAAACGCAGACCGTCATCCATCGCGATTGGGTGGATCAGGGTAACAACCATTTTGATGTTGTCGCCCGGCATTACCATCTCAACACCTTCCGGCAGTTCGATGGTGCCAGTCACGTCAGTTGTACGGAAGTAGAACTGCGGACGGTAGCCTTTGAAGAACGGAGTATGACGGCCGCCTTCGTCTTTGGACAGAATGTACACTTCAGATTCGAACTGGGTGTGCGGCTTGATGGTGCCCGGCTTAGCCAGTACCTGACCACGTTCGATTTCTTCACGTTTGATACCACGCAGCAGAACACCAACGTTCTCGCCCGCACGGCCTTCGTCCAGCAGTTTGCGGAACATTTCTACGCCAGTACAGGTAGACTTGGCAGTCTCTTTGATACCAACGATTTCAACTTCTTCGCCTACTTTAACGATACCGCGCTCTACACGACCGGTAACAACAGTACCACGGCCGGAGATGGAGAATACGTCTTCGATAGGCAGCAGGAACGGCTTGTCAATCGCACGCTCTGGTTCCGGGATGTAAGAGTCCAGGTAGCCAGCCAGTTCGATGATTTTCGCTTCCCACTCAGCTTCGCCTTCCAGCGCTTTCAGCGCGGAACCACGAACGATCGGGGTGTCGTCGCCCGGGAAGTCGTACTGGGACAGAAGTTCACGAACTTCCATTTCAACCAGTTCCAGCAGCTCTTCGTCATCAACCATGTCACATTTGTTCAGGAACACGATGATGTAAGGAACGCCTACCTGACGACCCAGCAGGATGTGCTCACGGGTCTGCGGCATCGGGCCGTCAGTCGCAGCAACAACCAGGATCGCGCCGTCCATCTGCGCAGCACCGGTGATCATGTTTTTAACATAGTCGGCGTGGCCCGGGCAGTCTACGTGTGCGTAGTGACGGATTTCGGTATCGTATTCAACGTGAGAGGTGTTGATGGTGATACCACGTGCTTTCTCTTCCGGCGCGTTATCGATCTGGTCGAATGCACGAGCCTGGCCACCGAAGGTTTTGGACAGAACGGTGGTGATTGCAGCAGTCAGGGTAGTTTTACCATGGTCAACGTGGCCGATAGTACCGACGTTGACGTGCGGTTTTGTACGTTCAAATTTTTCTTTAGACACGGCTATATTCCTTACTATAGTGCCCCCTCTCTGAGGGGACACGGGACTTTTGGTTTTAACCCTGCGGCTTATTTACCACGGGCTTCGATTACGGCCTGAGCAACGTTGTTCGGCGCATCATCATACTTCAGGAATTCCATAGTATAGGATGCACGACCTTTGGTCAGAGAACGCAGCTGAGTTGCATATCCGAACATTTCAGACAGCGGAACTTCAGCGTGGATCTTAACGCCAGTCACTTCGGATTCCTGACCGCGCAGCATACCGCGACGACGGCTCAAGTCACCAATTACGTCACCGGTGTTCTCTTCCGGAGTCTCTACTTCAACCTTCATAATCGGCTCAAGCAGTACTGGTTTCGCTTTCTTAAAGCCATCTTTGAAGGCGATAGAAGCGGCCAGTTTAAACGCCAGTTCAGAGGAGTCAACGTCATGGTAAGAACCGAAGTGCAGACGCACACCCAGATCAACTACCGGATAGCCAGCCAGCGGGCCAGATTTCAGCTGCTCCTGGATACCTTTATCAACGGCAGGAACGTATTCGCCAGGAATTACGCCACCTTTAATGTCGTTGATGAACTCATAACCTTTCGGATTTGAGCCCGGCTCCAGTGGGTACATGTCGATAACAACATGACCGTACTGACCACGACCACCAGACTGCTTGGCGTGTTTACCTTCGATATCGGTAACTTTCGCACGAATCGCTTCACGGTAAGCAACCTGAGGTTTACCTACGTTAGCTTCAACGTTGAATTCACGCTTCATACGGTCAACGATGATATCCAGGTGAAGTTCACCCATACCAGCGATGATAGTCTGGTTAGATTCTTCATCAGTCCATACGCGGAATGACGGGTCTTCTTTAGCCAGACGGCCCAGAGCCAGACCCATTTTTTCCTGGTCAGCTTTGGTTTTCGGTTCTACTGCGATGGAGATTACCGGCTCAGGGAATTCCATACGCTCCAGAATGATCGGCGCATCCGGGTTACACAGGGTGTCACCGGTAGTTACGTCTTTCAGACCGATTGCAGCAGCGATATCGCCCGCGCGAACTTCTTTGATCTCTTCACGTTTGTTAGCGTGCATCTGAACGATACGACCGAAACGCTCACGTGCAGCTTTCACGGAGTTCAGTACAGTATCACCAGAGTTAACCACACCGGAGTAAACGCGGAAGAAGGTCAGGTTACCCACGAACGGGTCAGTTGCGATTTTGAATGCCAGTGCAGAGAAAGGCTCATCATCGCTGGCATGACGCTCAGCCGGAGTATCTTTACCATCATCCAGCATACCGTTGATTGCCGGTACGTCGGTTGGTGCTGGCAGGTAATCAATTACCGCATCCAGCATTGCCTGTACGCCTTTGTTTTTAAACGCAGAACCACAGGTAACCAGAATGATTTCGTTGTTCAGAACGCGCTGACGCAGCGCTTTCTTGATTTCTTCCTCGGTCAGCTCTTCGCCGCCCAGGTATTTTTCCATCAGCTCTTCAGAGGCTTCAGCAGCGGACTCAATCAGGTTCTGGTGCCATTCGTCAGCCAGGTCCTGCATGTCAGCCGGGATATCTTCGTATTCGAAGGTAACGCCCTGATCGGCTTCGTTCCAGTTGATGGCTTTCATTTTCACCAGGTCGATAACACCGGTGAAACCTTCTTCAGCACCAATTGCCAACTGCAGCGGAACAGGGTTCGCGCCCAGACGGGATTTGATCTGACCAACAACTTTCAGGAAGTTCGCACCCATACGGTCCATTTTGTTAACGAACGCGATACGCGGAACTTTGTATTTGTTTGCCTGACGCCATACGGTTTCAGACTGCGGCTGAACACCACCAACTGCGCAGTAAACCATTACCGCGCCATCAAGAACACGCATGGAACGTTCTACTTCGATGGTGAAGTCAACGTGGCCCGGGGTGTCGATGATGTTTACGCGATGCGGTTCATACTGTTTGGCCATACCAGACCAGAATGCAGTAGTCGCAGCAGAAGTAATGGTGATACCACGTTCCTGCTCTTGCTCCATCCAGTCCATGGTAGCGGCGCCGTCATGAACTTCACCGATTTTGTGGTTAACACCGGTGTAGAACAGGATACGTTCGGTAGTCGTGGTTTTACCGGCGTCGATGTGCGCACTGATACCGATGTTACGGTAGCGTGCGATAGGTGTTGTACGAGCCATTTTATTCCTCGTTTATTACATTAGGCGTTCAGTTAAGCTACCCAGAGCGGGCGCCTCAAGTGAAGCGCCCGCCTGGTGACTATGACTCCGAAGGGATTACCAACGGTAGTGTGCGAACGCCTTGTTGGCTTCAGCCATACGGTGAACGTCTTCACGTTTCTTAACTGCAGTACCTTTGTTGTCTGCAGCATCAGAAAGTTCGTTCGCCAGGCGGAGAGCCATGGATTTATCACCGCGTTTACGAGCAGCTTCAACGATCCAACGCATTGCCAGAGCATTACGACGAACCGGACGAACTTCAACTGGAACCTGATAAGTAGAACCACCTACGCGGCGGGACTTAACTTCGACAGTCGGGCGAACGTTGTCGAGAGCGACTTCGAAAGCTTCCAGTGCATCTTTACCAGCACGCTGAGCCAGGGTCTCCAGTGCGCTGTATACGATGGTTTCTGCAGTAGATTTTTTACCATCTACCATCAGGATATTGACAAATTTAGCCAGCAATTCTGATCCGAACTTAGGATCCGGCAGGATTTTACGCTGACCAATGACGCGACGACGTGGCATGGAAATACTCCGTTGTTAATTCAGGATTGTCCAAAACTCTACGAGTTTAGTTTGACATTAATATAAAACGTTTGGCCTTACTTAACGGAGAACCATTAAGCCTTAGGACGTTTCACGCCATACTTGGAGCGTGATTGCTTACGGTCTTTAACGCCGGAGCAGTCAAGCGCACCACGAACGGTGTGGTAACGAACACCCGGGAGGTCTTTTACACGACCGCCACGGATCAGGATCACGGAGTGCTCCTGCAGGTTGTGACCTTCACCACCAATGTAGGAAGTCACTTCAAAACCGTTGGTTAAACGAACACGGCAAACTTTACGCAGTGCGGAGTTCGGTTTTTTAGGAGTGGTAGTATATACACGAGTACATACGCCACGTTTTTGCGGGCATGCTTCCAGCGCAGGCACGTTGCTTTTCGCAACTTTGCGTGCACGTGGTTTGCGTACCAGCTGGTTAACTGTTGCCATTAAATAGCTCCTGGTTTTAGCTTTTGCTTCGTAAACACGTAATAAAACGACCTCATATAATATGAGGACGCAGAATTTTATGGCTGTGCTCAAAAGGTGTCAAGAAATATACAGCGATCCGACTCACCAACGCATCTGAGTCTCATGTTTTAACGTCAAACCAACGAAGTCAGTATAGCCAACCCTGACGGCGTTGCTCGAAATTTGACCAGTAAGACCGCGTGCATCAATATCTTCTTTCAGCACATGCACCGTTATGGGGGCATTTAGCAGTAACTCAAGGTACTGCCCCCCTTCCAGCGCGGCAATCACACCGTCAGACAGCAGCAAGAGATCGTCCCCTTCCCGCAGAGTGCGTAGCAAGGCTGTCATATCGCATTGCCAGGGTGAATGGGACAGAGTGTGCAACATAAACGCCTCAGAACGTCATCACAACATCGAATTCATCCAGTTTGTTACGCATTGCGTCCGGCTCCAGCGACTGCACTGGCAACACAAACGCCGTTGCGTCATTCAGGCCACGCTCGCGCAGTGACGCCTGACAAACCCAATACTCTTCGATGTCATAAAGAGGAAGAACTTTAAAAGTAGCGATGTAATCGCGGCTCAGAATCGCACCGGGTTGCTGGTTCGCAATTAACTGGAAGACCCCGTCGCCTAAGAAAAACACGCCGATAGTGTCGCTGTAAGCTGAAGCCGCCATTAAGGCATCAAGGCCTTCACGCCCGGCGGTCGAACCATGCGGCGCAGAGGTAAAGATAAATGCAATACGTTTCATTAGAATTGCACCATGCGATCGCAGGTTAATGCGGCCTCCGCTAATGCACCCAATCCGGAGAGCGAAAAGCCAGCCTGTAAGTTAGCGTCTGTCAGCCCCCGCTGCTTCGCCTCATTCTCATCAACGACACCACGCCGTAGCGCCGCTGCCACGCAGATATGTAACTCTACCCGATGTTCATCGTGCAGATGTTGCCATGCGCGGACCAGGTCGAACTCATCGCTGGCAGGAGACGTCAGTGCATTCGCATTGCTGACGCCCTCCTGGTAGAAAAAGATGCTGCCTAACTCATGACCGCACTCAAGTACCGCTCGCGCAAATTGATATGCGCTGCTGGCCTGCTGGCTGCCGTAAGCCGGGCCGGTGACCATCAGGGCAAAACGCATTAACGCTCCTGTCCGGAGAAATCGCCGCTTTTGAACTGGCGAATGTAGAGATACACGGTGTGTTTGGAAATATTTAAACGGTCCGCAACCTGGTTAATCGCATCCTTGATATCAAAAATGCCTTTCTCATACAGGTTCAGGACAATTTGACGATTTTTCGCATTATTCGATACGTTGCGGTCGGCGTTGACTTCTTCGATGGTGAATTCCAGCGTCTGCGTAACCAAATCCTCTACCGAAGAGGCGAAGTTAACGGCAGAGCCCACATCCGGCGTTTCCGGCGGGATAAAGGTATTCATGATTTGTGAGAACGGCACATCAAGGTTCATGTTAATACATAACAACCCAATGACACGATGATCACGATTGCGGATAGCAATCGTCACCGATTTCATTAAGACGCCGCTTTTCGCGCGCGTGAAGTAACATTTAGAGACGCTACTGTCCGCACCGGTCATATCATGCAGCATACGCAATGCAAGGTCGGTAATCGGCGAGCCGATTTTACGCCCGGTGTGTTCGCCATTAGCAATACGAATGGCGGAACATTTCAGATCCTGCAGGGAGTGCAAAACGATTTCACAGTGAGAACCAATGAGCATCGCTAACCCGTCCACCACCGCTTCGTAAGATTTCAGAATATCGAAGTCGGTTTGATCGAAAGGACGTTGATCCAGTAAATCGAGTTCACTGGTTTCGTTGGTTAAAAGCGACCTGGACATGAAAAAAAACACTCCTTTTCAGGAGCCTGTCGTTAAGTTTTCAGGGCAGGCTCGACATAAATACGAAGAACTAAATTAATACAGCGTAGGTGACGCTTTCCAGAATTATATCCTTACTGCAATAAAAAAACCGCCGCCATTAAGGCGGCGGTTTTTATCACTGTTACTTCTTGGTCGTATCAGCGGCTTTATCACCCGCTGGCGCTGCGGGTGCAGCATCTGCTTTCGGTGCCGGTTTGATGTCTAACAGTTCGACATCGAACACCAGGGTAGAGTTAGCCGGGATGCCCGGAACGCCATTTTTGCCGTAAGCCAGATCTGGCGGGATAGCCAGTTTGATTTTGCCGCCTTTCTTGATGTTTTTCAGGCCTTCGGTCCAGCCCGGGATAACGCCATCAAGACGGAAGGAAAGTGGCTCACCACGGGTATAGGAGTTATCAAACTCTTTACCGTCGATCAGCGTACCTTTGTAGTTAACGACAACGGTGTCGCTGTCTTTCGGCGCATCACCTGTCCCTTCTTTCTCTACCTTATAGACCAGGCCAGTAGAAGAGGTTTTAACGCCTTTCTCTTTTGCGAAGGCATCACGGTATGCTTTGCCTTTGGTTTCGTTTTCAAGCGCATCTTTTTCCATTTTTTCCTGCGCGGACGTTTTCACGCGGGTTTCAAAGGCTTGCAGAGTCTGCTCGATTTCCTGGTCTGTCAGTTTACTCTTGTCTGCAAAGGCATCCTGAACACCTGCGATAAGTTGTTCTTTATCCAGTTTAATGCCCAGTTTTTCTTGCTCTTTGAGAGAGTTTTCCATGTAACGGCCCAAAGACGCACCCAGCGCATACGCTGATTTCTGGTCGTCATTTTTAAAAGCCGATTTAGCGTCAGCTGCCGCTGCCGGAGCCTCTTTAGTTGCAGTTTCTGCAGCAAAGGTAAGCGGCGCATTCAGTGCCACGGCCATTGTGGTCGCCAGCAGCGTGACTTTAAACAGTGATTTCATCCATTTCTCCAGGGCCGGGGCCTCTCACCCCAGGGTTTAAACGTAAATGAGGAACGTACTATAAAACGTTGCGGGACAAATCAACATAAGCACGCTCCCTGAATTCGACAGTTTTCAGACTATTTTTGTTTAAATTAGTTTCGCTCACCACGCTTAATGCTGCAGGCAGAGGGAAAGTTAAGTAAAATCCGCCCCTGCCGCGGTAATCACGCCAGAAACTGAACGAGGTGAAATATGCAGGATGTAACACTGGAAGCGCGTCTGGCAGAACTGGAAAGTCGTCTGGCCTTCCAGGAAATGACCATTGAAGAGCTTAATCAGACGGTTATCGCCCATGAACTGGAGATGGCGAAGCTGCGCGATCTGATGCGACTGGTGACCGAGAAGTTGAAAGCCAGCCAGCCTTCACATCTCGCCTCGCAGTCCGAAGAGACGCCGCCGCCCCATTATTGAGACGTAAAAAAAGCGGGGTAACCCGCTTTTTTTGAACCTGATGACACTCACGCGTATCAGGCCTGGAGAGACATACCCTCAGGGGTATTAGTGGCAGCCGCAGCCGCCATTCCCGCCGCAACCACCTTTACCGTGGCTATGACCGTGGTCGTGATCGTGGTCATGACCATGACCGCCGCAGCAACCATCGTGACCATGGTCGTGGTCATGATCGTGGCCGTGAGCACCGTGAACGTGACCGTGCGCCAGCTCTTCTTCCGTTGCTTCGCGAATTGCCACGACTTCAACGTTGAATTTCAGGTTCTGGCCCGCCAGCATGTGGTTACCGTCAACCACGACGTGCTCGTCTTCCACTTCGGTGATTTCAACCGGCACTGGGCCCTGGTCGGTTTCAGCCAGGAAGCGCATGCCAACCTGCAGCTCGTCAACACCCATGAAGACGTCTTTAGGAACACGCTGAACCAGGTTTTCGTCGTACTGACCGTAAGCGTCGTTAGACGCAACTTCCACGTCGAATTTGTCGCCAACTTCATGACCGTTCAACGCGTTTTCCAGACCAGAAATCAGGGAACCGTGACCGTGCAGGTAGTCCAGCGGCGCACTCACCGGAGACTCATCAACCAACACACCGTCTTCTGTACGTACCTGATAGGCCAGGCTGACCACCAGGTCTTTTGCTACTTTCATGATATCTCCTGAGCGTGGGAAAATTGCTGGCGCAGATTGTAACGGAAATCCGCACCCGTGTACCCTTTAGCTTAAAAAAACTCTGGGTATATCGCTAGTCCGGATGAAAGATCCCAATCACTTGTTCATCTTTGCGAACATGATCGCGCGCTTCCTTATCGGCTTCCCGCATCTGGTGACCACACTTAACACACTCAACAATATCAACATTATTTTCGCGCCACATCGCCAGAGAGTCCTGCGCCTTGCAGGACGGGCACACCGCCCCGGCAATAAAACGTTTACGAATTGCCATACATTTCTCCTACTCGAACTCGTCCCAACCATCCAATTGGCGACGTTCCTGTTGCATTTCACGCTGGAAAATCTCCTCCAGCTCACGTCGCGCTTCCCGAACGCGGGAAATCTGCGACGTATCGGTATGTACCGGCGTCAGCTCACGCAGCATGCGCATATCCAGACGACGGAAATGCAACTGAGCTCGGTGCGCCTGATGCGGATGAACGCCCAATGAGATAAGCGTTTTACGCCCTAATTCCAGAGCACTGGAAAAGGTTTCGCGAGAAAACTGGGTCACGCCCAACTGCAATAATTCATGTGCTTCAACGCGTCCCCGGGCACGCGCCATAATGTTGAGATGGGGGAAATGCTGTTGGCAAAGCTCCACCACCTTCATGGTATCTTCCGGCTCGTTACAGGTGATGACGATAGATTGCGCGGCCTGGGCGCCAGCCGAACGGAGAAGTTCAAGCTGAGTCGCATCACCGTAGTAGACTTTGTAGCCATATTTGCGCATCAGGTTCACCGCACTGATATCGCGCTCCAGAACGGTTATACGCATTTTGTTGGCCATCAATAAACGGCCAATCACCTGCCCAAAGCGGCCAAATCCCACCACAATGACCTGAGGCTGATCGTCTTCTACCCACGGCGCTTCGTCTTCATCTTCCGCCGTGTTGAACCGACGTGATAGCAGCTTATCAATCAGCTTCATCAACAGCGGCGTGGTCATCATCGACAGCGTCACCGTGACCAGTAGCAGCGCCATCTGATCGCCGTGAAACAGGCGTTGCGAGGAGGCAGAAGAGAAAAGAACAAAGGCAAACTCACCGCCCTGGCTCAGCACGCCGGCAAACTGCATTCTTTCGGAGCTTCGCAGGCCATAAACTCGCGCCAGCGCATACAACACCCCTGTTTTAACGGCCACTAAGACGGCGACACTGACCAGCACCCATAACAGATGGGTATAGAGCACCCCCAGGTTTAACGCCATGCCTACCGAGATGAAAAACAGTCCGAGGAGCAGCCCTTTGAAAGGATCGATAGCAATTTCAAGCTCGTGGCGATACTCACTTTCCGCCAGCAGGATCCCGGCAATAAACGTCCCCAGCGCCATCGACAGCCCGAGTGCGTCCATAAATAAGGCCGAACCTAAGACCAGTAATAACGTCGCCGCAGTGAACACTTCCCGCACGCCAGAGGCTGCGATGTAGCGAAAGACCGGGCGCAGCAGATAGCGCCCACCAACTAGCATTACGGCAAAGGCCAGCACCTTCATGCCGATTTTGATCCAATCAGGATGGTCATCGCCATTGCCCGCCAGCAGCGGCACCAGCGCCAGCGCCGGAATCACCGCCAGATCCTGGAACAAGAGCACCGAGAAGCCCAATTGCCCGGATTCATTGCGGTTCATGCCTTTGTCACGCATCAACTGCAACGCCATCGCCGTGGAGGACATCGCCAGCCCAATGCCGCCAATGACCGCGGCCTGCCAGGAGAACTGGGTGAGCATTAACAGTCCGGCGAGAATAGCCGCGCTCAGCAACACCTGCGCCGCCCCAACGCCAAAGATGGAACGCCTTAACGCCCAGAGTTTGGCGGGATTCAGCTCCAGTCCGATGATAAACATCAGGAAAACCACACCCAGCTCGGAGAAGTGCAGGATTTCGTCTACGTCACTGATAAAACCCAGCCCCCAGGGGCCGATGGCAATACCGGCAAGCAGGTAGCCGAGCACCGCACCAATACCGAGTCTGGCCGCGAGCGGCACCGCCACGACAGCGGCAAAAAGGAACAGGACACCGGCCAGCAGTAAATCAGAGCCTTCCATTACAGGCCTCCCGTCATCACCGGTGAAGCCAGCCAGTCACCGTAGGCTTTGGCATGGTTTGCCAGCGCCCCAGGTGGTTGCCTGCGCGCCCAGTAAACAATAATAGGGTTCATCCAGTGCATACGGCACATCGCGGCCGTCAGTTCGAAAGGACGTAAAATATCGCTTAACGGATAACGATTAAGCCCGTCATAGCGATAAGCCGCCTCCGGTTCGCCGGTCGTGATAACACTCCGCCAGTACTTTCCCGCGAGTTGATTCCCTCCGGGGCCACTGGCAAATTCACGCGTCAATACACGATCGAGCCACTCTTTCAGCAAAGCCGGGCAGCTGTAGGTATAAAGCGGATGTTGAAATACGATGACATCATGCTCACGCAGCAACGCCTGTTCCCGCGGGATATCAATAAAAAAGTCTGGATAGTGTGCATAGAGGTCATGCACGGTGACATTTTGCAGTTGCGTTGCCGGCTTAAGCAGAACCCGATTAGCCACCGAGTCCTGTGATTCCGGATGGGCATACAGCAGCAGTACTTTCGCTGTCTGGGACATCATCCCCCTCCCGGGTGTCTTACAGATCATTTTCGTGGCGCTCACGATGCCGCCAGAATGATTTTGTGTAAATTCTTTGTTTTGGGCTACCATTGCGGGCCCGGTGGGGCAAATCGCCCACACCTTACATTATCATAATGACAAATTAACATAGTCTGAACATACGGCACCTTATGATTGTTTTCTCCTCGTTACAAATTCGTCGCGGTGTACGTGTCCTGCTGGACAACGCCACAGCCACCATTAACCCAGGGCAAAAAGTCGGCCTTGTCGGCAAAAACGGCTGCGGTAAATCCACGCTGCTGGCGCTTTTGAAGAACGAGCTGAGCGCCGACGGCGGCAGTTTTACCTTCCCAAATAACTGGCAACTCGCCTGGGTGAACCAGGAAACGCCTGCTCTGCCAATGCCTGCGCTGGATTACGTCATTGATGGCGACAGAGAGTACCGCCGTCTTGAGGCTGAGCTGAACGCCGCGAACGAACGTAACGACGGGCATGCCATCGCTACCGTTCACGGCAAGCTCGACGCCATTGACGCCTGGACTATCCGTTCACGCGCCTCCAGCCTGTTGCACGGGCTGGGGTTCTCCAATGAACAACTGGAGCGTCCGGTCAGCGACTTTTCCGGTGGCTGGCGCATGCGTCTCAACCTCGCTCAGGCTCTGGTCTGCCGTTCAGACTTACTGCTGCTTGATGAACCGACTAACCACCTCGATCTTGATGCCGTTATCTGGCTGGAAAAATGGCTGAAAAGCTATCAGGGTACGCTGATTCTGATCTCCCATGACCGCGACTTCCTTGACCCGGTCGTGGACAAAATCATTCATATCGAACAGGAATCCATGTTCGAGTACACCGGCAACTACAGTTCATTTGAACGTCAGCGTTCAACGCGTCTGGCCCAACAGCAGGCGATGTTTGAAAGCCAGCAGGAGCGCGTCGCGCATCTGCAAAGCTTTATTGACCGCTTTAAAGCCAAAGCCAGCAAAGCGAAGCAGGCTCAAAGCCGTATCAAAATGCTGGAACGTATGGAGATGATTGCGCCGGCACACGTGGACAACCCGTTCCATTTCAGTTTTCGTGCCCCGGAAAGCCTGCCGAATCCTCTGCTGAAGATGGAAAAAATCAGCGCGGGCTATGGCGATCGCGTCATTCTCGATTCCATCAAGCTCAACCTGGTGCCCGGCTCGCGCATCGGTCTGCTGGGGCGTAACGGCGCGGGGAAATCAACGCTGATCAAGCTACTGGCCGGTGAACTGACGCCCTTTAGCGGCGACATTGGTTTGGCCAAAGGGATCAAACTGGGTTACTTCGCCCAGCATCAACTCGAATTTTTACGCGCCGATGAGTCACCGTTACAGCATCTGGCGCGCATGGCTCCCCAGGAGCTGGAGCAGAAGCTGCGTGATTATCTCGGCGGATTTGGCTTCCAGGGCGATAAGGTCAGCGAAGAGACCCGTCGCTTCTCGGGCGGTGAAAAAGCGCGTCTGGTGCTGGCGCTGATCGTCTGGCAACGTCCGAACCTGCTGCTGCTCGATGAACCTACCAACCACCTCGACCTCGATATGCGTCAGGCACTGACCGAAGCGCTGATAGAGTTTGAAGGCGCGCTGGTGGTGGTGTCGCACGACCGTCACCTGCTGCGCTCGACGACTGATGATCTCTACCTTGTGCATGACGGTAAAGTGGAAGCATTCGATGGCGATCTGGAAGATTATCAGCAGTGGTTGAGTGAGGTGCAAAAGCAGGAAAACCAGCCTGCGGATGCTGCAAAAGATAACGCCAACAGCGCCCAGTCACGCAAAGACCAGAAGCGTCGCGAAGCAGAACTTCGCACCCAAACGCAGCCGCTGCGTAAAGAGATAACCCGTCTTGAAAAAGAGATGGAAAAGCTCAACACGCAGCTTGCACAGGCCGAGGAAAAACTGGGCGACAGCGGCTTGTACGATCAAAGCCGCAAAGCCGAACTGACCGACTGTCTGCAACAGCAGGCAAAAGCCAAAGCCGGTCTTGAAGAGTGTGAAATGGCCTGGCTGGATGCGCAGGAACAACTTGAGGCAATGCTGCAAGCCGACTAACCCCAAAGGCAGGCCGAAATGACCCCGGATGTGACCAGTGACATCACCTTTCGCAAGCTCGCGATCTTTATGGCCTTTATGGAGAAAGGCAATATTGCGCGAGCCGCTGAAGTCCTCAATCTGAGCGGGGTGAGCGTGCATCGCGCGCTGCACACCCTGGAAGAGAATGTCCGCTGTCCGTTGTTTACTCATAAAGGGCGCAACTTGTTGCCGCTCCCTGCCGCCTGGACGCTGCTGGAATATTGCCAGGAAGCGATGCAAATCATGGAACGCGGCCTGGTCGAAGCGCGAAAAATGGCGGGCATTGGTCAGGGACGAATCCGGGTTGGCACCCTCTACTCGCTGACGCTGGAAACCGTCCCGCAGCTGATTATGGGCATGAAGCTGCGCCGCCCGGATCTGGAGATGGATCTGACCATGGGCTCCAACGATACCCTGCTGCACAAGCTCGATGAGGGCGCGCTCGATGCTATTCTGATCTCCATTTCCGAGACCGAAATCGACGCGTCAAATCTTGAAGTGTTGCCGCTATTCCACGATGAAATTTATTTAGCCGCACCCGCATCTGCCTCGCTGGACACCACAAAACCCGCCGATCTGCGCGATTATCGTCAGGAGAAATTTGTCTCCCTTGCGGAAGGTTTTGCGACGTACGCCGGGTTCCAGGAAGCCTTCCACATCGCCGGATTTGAGCCGGAAATTGTGACCCGAGTGAATGATATTTTCTCAATGCTGAGTCTGGTGCAGGCGGGGATTGGCTTTTCGCTGATGCCAGGCCGGATGAAAAAAGCTTATGAGAATTCGGTGCAGTTGTTAAAACTCGCCCAGCCGTACCAGATGCAGCAGCAGATAGCGATTGTCTTCGCCCGCAACCGCGAGCGTGACCCGAACCTGCTGGCGCTGGCCGCCGAAGGGCGCATGTACGCGCGCCGATTTCACGCCGAGAATTGAGTGCCGGAGGGCGAATCCCAGGCCCGATAAGGGAAGCGCCATCCGGCAAAACACCGCTACGCGTTAAGCCGCTGCGCCAGATGCAACGCCACTTCGACGCCGCTGCGTTCTAACGAAATCGACTCGCCCACCCAGGTCGCCTGCCGCGTCAGACAGGTCAAAATCCCCCCGGGGGGCATCTCTATCGCCAGACGGGCGTCACGCTCGTTGGCCGCAATAACGGCTTCCTGCCAGCGCACCGTCCGCGCCATGTTCATCGCCAGATCGTCAGCAATCTTTTCCGGCTGCCATAATACCCGCCCGGTACTGCCGCTGAGATAAGCACAGGCTGGGCGCGTGAGCGTGACATCTGCAAAGGCCTGCGCCAGTTTCTGCGCCGGTTCCGCCAACAGTTCGCAGTGGGATGGCACGCTCACCTCAAGGCGGCGCACTTTGTTTGCCCCTTTCGCCAGCGCGTTATCACCCACGCGCGCCATGTCTTCATCACGACCGGCAATCACAATCTGCGTCTCGGCGTTAAGGTTGGCAACGTAGGCCCCACTTCCTTCCAACAAGGCTTCTACCTGCGTCAGCGTCAGCCCCATGATCGCGGTCAGCCCGTAGCCGTGCGGGTATGCCTGCTCCATCAGATCACCGCGAAGCGCCACCAGCTTCAGCGCATCGGCGAAATCAAGCGCGCCGGCAATTACCGCCGCCGGGTAGGCTCCAATCGACAGACCGCTGACGATATCCGGCGACACACCGCGACGCATCAATTCACGCGCCCAGGCCACACCGGCAATAAGCAGCGACAACTGCACGGCGCGGGTATGGTGCAGGGCGTCCGCCGAATCCAGTGTATCGACCTCCGCGCCTAAGACTTCACGCGCCTGCGCCAGTTCGTTGCCAGGCAGGTTATGTAACATCCCCGGATGCTGGGTGCCCTGCCCCGGAAACGTGAACAAAATTTTCATTTATGCCTCCCTCTGCCAGGGATCGCGCACTAACTGCGGCCCCCGGGCTGTTTTCAGCAATGCTTTCCCCTCGCGCAACCATTCAGCCAACGCAAAACCCCCTATTGGGGTATCCACCTGCGTGTCCGCCCGGCACAGCGCCTGGCTGAGCTGTGATTGCCACAATGTGAGTTCCGCCCTCGTGAGCGGGAGCGCCGCGCGGATAATCAAATCCAGATCGCTGTCGGCATGAATCACCGGAATACCGGTGGCCAGCGCATAGCCCGTGCTGCCGGTAATGCCCCATGACCACGGCCAGGACTGGCGGGAAAGCTGCACTGCCACCTGAACCGGTGGCTGAGTGATAAACGGTGAGCGCAGCAGGTCATTTTCAACCGCAAGCTGCTCGGGAGAGACCAGGCGTGCGACATGGGCGGGGCTGACCCACCCTGCCGCACGCTGATCGCGTTTCAGGCCACGCACCCCAACCGGGATGCGCCCATTAGCATCAACATCACGCCGCACCACCACCGGTAAACCGATGTGCCATGCGTTTTCCACCCAGCTTTCGCTAATGCCTTCCAGCGCGTCGCGAGTGGTCAGCCAGAGCAGGTCGTGTGGGCGTGGTGTTGAGAGCATAATTACATTCCTGAAGTCAGCGAGATAAACAGCGGCAGCGACAGAATACACAGTACCGAACTTAACAGCAGCACCGCTTCCGCATCCGGTGACTGCACCCCAAAGCGGTTACCAAATACCACGCCAAAGAAACCAGCGGACAGGGCAATCATCAGGATAGCGGTGATGGCTACCGATCCGTGCAGACCGAAGATCACGACGATCCCCCAGGCAATAGCCGGTTGAATCAGCAGTTTGGCGAGGGTTGAGGTAATCACCATGGTGTTAATTTGCAGTTTACGGGCCGACAGAATCACCCCGGTCAGGAACAGTGCCGCCGCGGTGGCTGACAGTCCCAGCGGTTTAATGGCTGCCAGCAGCAGCTCCGGCATTTTGATACCTATCGCCGAGAGGATCACCCCTAACAGCGGCCCCATCACAATCGGTTTTTTCAGCGAACGCCACATCAGCACCGGCAGCATGGCCAGCGTGGAACCGGTATTGCCCCCTTCCGCACGGGCTTTTTCACGTTCCAGAATCAGCAGACAGAACGGCGTCATCAGCACGGAACCACAGGCGATGGAGACCGCCACGGAGAGCGACGTTGAAGCCCCTTCCCCCAATACGCTGCCCAGAATCGGCAGTCCAAGAGCGGCATAGTTGGGCAGCGCCACGGTCAGCGTCAGTACAGCCGCATCCTGTGGCGACTTCTTGAATACCTTTGTTGCCAGGAAGTAGATAGCGGCGTAGGTAATCCACATGGCCAGCGTCAGCACCAGAATCAGCGGCGACTGGGCGAGAATACCGGTCCAGGGCGTTTGTACCGTGGCGCTGAACAGCGTCGCCGGTAAGGCGAAATCCATAACAAAAATGTTGAGCAGGGAAACATTTTTGTTATCAACCATTTTGGCTTTGCCGGCCCAGAAGCCCAGCAGCATGATGATGAAAATCGGTGCGAGGGCATGAACAATTACGTAAGTCATAAATCACCTGTAATAAGAAGTTTAAGCACTGGCGCGATGATTATTATTTTTCAGGTGCAGCCTCCCGCGCGGGCGCAACGCGTGCGCCCACGGGGGGTACATCTGGCAGGTCTCTTTTTTCTTACCAGCTTGCTTTCATGCGTTCACGCACAAGAGCAGAGCTGCGGCGGTTGTCAGCACCCAGACGATTTTTGAGGGAGGTGTCCTGACGAGCGTCTTTGATGGCCTGTTGCAGCGTGGTTTTCACCAACGCCAGATCGGTTGAGGATGGCGCATCCGGGTTGCTGATATCGAGCAGGTTTTCCAGCAGTCCCAGCGTCGCGTAGTTACTGATGTCGTAAGCCATGGGCGGAATCGTTGCCGCCAGTTTTTCCAGCGCCTCGACGGTTCGCAGCGTGATACGTGCGGCGGACTCTTTCCCCATCGCGTGGATCAATACGCCGCTATCGTTAAACGCGATAAGACGGTTGGCCTGGTAGCCGTGTGCCAGAAACGCACCGGACATCGCTTTACCGACAATAAGGCCAATCACCGGGTGACCGGCGAGGCGCGCATTGGCATACGCCGCTGCGGCGCCGGCCAGCGCCTGATGAATGCCAAAGCCCTCTTCGCGACGACCGTATGCCTGGCTTGGCACGTCAATCACTGCCACAATCGGGCGTTTCACTGCGCTATTCGCATCCGCAGCGATGGTTTCACTGACCACTTTGGCCAGCGTCCAGCCTTCCAGCAGACCCACTTCGCCTTTGGCGGCGCGCGGGTAGTGGTTGTTGGCATCCGGTACCACGGCAATGAAACGTACCGCTTCTCCGTTAAGTTCGCCGTCTGCCGCCTGCACGGACGGGCACAACCCTGCCAGACGCTGGGCGTGTGGGGCGAGGGTGTCGAGCCAGAGTTCGCCACGGCTAATTGGATTGCTCATCATTTCACCTCCCGGGCAAAAAGCGCGTTAATCTGTTCGGCATCCGCCTGTTTACGGGTGTCGAAATGGGTCAGACGTGTGAGGTAGTCGTCGTAATTATCGGTGCGGTGTTTTGCTGGCACGCCTTTGGCAATCGCCGCATTCATCGCCGCTTTCACCGCATTCACGCCGTCACCGACTAACGCATCCACCAGCCCGCTTTGATAGCGCACTTCACCACCGGTCATACTCCAGATAAACGGACGGTCGCGGGAGTCATACTCTTCAATGCCCGCTTCTTGCTCAATGACCTGCGGGCCGTTCAGTCCCAGACGGGCCTCACGGGTGACAATCAGGTAGCTGCACAACGCGGCCGCAATCGACATCCCGCCGAAGCAACCGACGGTCCCGGCCACAATGCCGACCACGGGGGTATAACGACGCAGGTCTACAATCGCCGCATGGATATCGGCAATCGCCGCCAGACCAAGATTGGCTTCCTGCAAGCGCACACCGCCGGTTTCAAGGCTCAGTACCGCCTGGGTCGGGATGCCGTTACGGTTATCTTCTGCCGCCAGCTCGAGCGCCGCCGCCATTTTCGCACCGGAGACTTCACCCATGCTGCCGCCCTGGAACGCGCCTTCAATGGCAACAACCACGGCCGGTTTACCGTTAATCGTCCCTTTCGCGACGATCATGCCATCGTCGGCCTGCGGCACGATGCCCTGGGCACCGAGCCACGGCGACTCAATCCCATCAAAAGGATCGAGCAGTTCGCGGTAGCTGCCTTCATCCAGCAGCGCATGCGCACGCTGACGTGCTTTTAATTCGATAAAACTGCGATCATCACGCATAGCTCACCTCTTCAAAAACCTGTTCGATACGGATGCGTGCAACGCCGGGTGTCGCGCCAAAATCGTGAATGGTCAGTTTGCCTGCCGGCAGGCTGCTGACGGTCTGTAAGCGATTGAACAACGCTTCCCAGCGACCACGGCTGTTGTCGACGGAGGTGGTGATATCAATGGTTAAGGTCTGGCTCTGGTCGGCGGTGAATAACACCTCCATATCTCCTGAACCAACAACCCCTGCCAGCGCTTTGCCGTTTAAGGTACGGCTGGCGGGCACGATTAATGTGATTTTTTCCATAACATCCTCTTAATGCTTGAAATAGGGCGTCCCGACGCGATCGAGAAACAGCGTGGCGGCGAGCAAATCTGCGGCTCCACCGGGCGAGGCATTCAGCGTCAGCATCTGACGATCCAACCTTGCCAGCGCCTGCTCGCCTTCTGGCGTTGCACTGCCCCCCGCGCTTAAGACGGCGCGAGCACCGTGCTGCATGACCTCGAGTCCTTCCATCCCGGCACGAGAAAGCACACAGGTATCGGTGAGCGAGGTCATGATGGCCATCAGGGCATCAAGCCGGGCGTGCGATTCACTGCCACCGTTCTTTCGGCTCACATGCAGCTGTGGCAACCCGTACTGCAAAATATGCGGGAAGGCCTGCTGGGCCTCTTCTCGGGCACCGGGAACACGGTAGCGATGTGTCGCACGTAGCCCTTTACTGAACACTTTGGGCGCCGCGTTATCCGGCAGTTTGGCAAGCGTCGCGGCGGTGGCAGCAATCACGGATGCCGTTGCGTCGCCACCGAGCATTGCCACAGCGCTCACTAACAGTCCCAGTGCCCAAATCGCGCCACGGTGGGTGTTCACCCCGTCCGTGGTGGTCATCATCTGCTGCTCGCCAACACGTCCGAGTCGTCCGATGGTTTGTCTGAGCGCAATGTCCGCAGGTCGGTGCCAGCTTTGTAGCGCCAGCGCCTGAAACGTAGGGGTCAGGCTATGAGCAGAACGTTCCATTAACGCGAGCGTTAAGTCGTGATGTGCGCCGCTCCCCCGACTGTCCACCAGACCGGGTTTCGGGCTCAATCGTGCTTCGTCTATCAGACACTGCGTGGCGGTTCGCGCCAGCCATTCGGCACCGCCTTCAACCTGAATCTGGGGCAGAAGTTTCATTACCAGCTCCGGAATTTCGCAGGTGGGTTGTACAGACCGTCAGACCACTCCACCAGGTCTGCCACGCTGCTTGCCGCCAGCAGAGAGCGGGTTGCATCGGTGCGACGGATGCCCATATCTTCCGGGTAGACCACTTTGCCACTTTGACGCAGTTGGGCGACGCGTTTGGCATCCACACCCAGACCGATGTCCGTGATACCGGCAACTGCGGCGACCATCGCACGGCGCTCTTCCATGCTTTCAGCACGGTAGAGGTAGGCAATGCCCTCTTCGGTCAGCACGTGGGTCACGTCATCGCCATAAATCATGACCGGTGCCAGCGGCATACCGGAGGACTTCGCTACGTCCACAGCGTCAAGGGTTTCGACGAAGCTCGGTTTAGCACCTGCCTGGAAGGTTTCGACCATCTGCACCACCAGCTTTTTGCCGCGCTGCATCGGATCAGGTTCGGTGATCATATTGAGCCAGGCCGGGGTGGCGTGACGACGACCGTGCGGGTCATGGCCCATGTTTGGCGCACCGCCAAAGCCGGACAAACGGCCACGGGTCACCGTGGAAGAGTTGGCAAGGCCATCAATTTGCAGCGTCGAGCCAATGAACATGTCCACAGCGTACTGCCCTGCCAACTGGCAGAAAGCGCGGTTGGAACGCATGGAACCGTCAGCGCCGGTGAAGAAGATGTCCGGTCGTGCGCGGATGTACTCTTCCATCCCCAGCTCACCACCGAAACAGTGCACACTCTCCACCCAGCCGCTCTCAATCGCCGGGATCAGCGTCGGGTGCGGGTTCAGCGTCCAGTGTTTACAGATTTTGCCTTTCAGGCCGAGCTGTTCGCCCCAGGTCGGCAGCAGCAGTTCGATAGCGGCGGTGTTGAAGCCGATACCGTGGTTCAGCGACTGCACCTGATGCTCAGCGTAAATCCCTTTGATGGCCATCATCGCCATCAGGATATGTTCCTGTTTGATCAGACGCGGGTCACGGGTAAACAGCGGTTCGATAAAGAACGGTTTGTCTGCCACAACCACGTAGTCAATCCACGAACCGGGGATGTCCACACGCGGTAAATCACACTCGTCATCCACCAGCTCGTTCACCTGGGCGATAACAATGCCGTCACGGAACGCGGCAGCTTCCACCAGCGCCGGGGTATCTTCCGTACTCGGACCGGTGTAGAGGTTACCTTTGCGGTCAGCTTTATAACCGGCAATCAGCGCCACGTTCGGCGAAAGGTCAACGTACAGGCGGGAGTAGAGTTCGATGTAGGTATGAATAGCGCCGATTTCCAGCAAGCCGTCTTCCAAAAGCTGGGAAATACGCAGGCTTTGGGTGCCTGAAAACGAGAAGTCGAGTTTGCGAGCGATGCCTTTTTCGAAAATATCGAGATGCTCGCTACGCCCGACGCTTGGCATGATCATGTGCAGGTCATGCACTTTCTGTGGGTTCACCTCAGCCAGCGCACGAGAAAGAAAATCCGCCTGCTTTTGGTTGTTGCCTTCGAGCACCACGCGGTCACCCGGTGCTATCAGTTTTTCCAGCATGGCGACCAGGTCGTCGGTCGGCAGCACTTTGCCCTGCACCGGTACGGAGGCCAGACGACGCTGCTTCTCGCTGCGTCGCGTATTCCATACCCGTGGTGGCGTTTGCCCAGATAACATTATTAACCTCCTGATTCAGCTCATCATTTTGATTTGCTTAACGCTGAGTAAAGTGTGCACCCTGATGAGAAAGCCATCAATTAAGCGTAGAGAAGAATCATTAGCCTGAGAGTAATAATCAAAAATGACATTTTGTGACGCGGATCATTTTAAGGGGCAAAAAGAGGTTGTACGAAGGGGGCACGATGCGCCCCCAGAAAGAAGTAGAACGGTAAACTAGCGCTGCGTCGCCAGGCGCTGGCGAATCTCTTCGAAATGGTCTGCGTTAAACAGTTTGCCGTCGAGGAAGCGGGTTTTCAGCTCTCCTGTTTTTTCCTGCTCCCAGGTCTGCTCATCGTGTAACGCCAGCTCGCCCTGCGCATCCCTCTCGACCCGCAGCAGACCGCGTGCTGAACGTTTCAGCCCACTGTCGGTTTTCGGCTCTTTGAAAATCATACGACCTTCACCGTTAACCGCGCCCCAGGTTGCCTTCATGGCAAAACCGAAGGTGTCGCGGGTGTTGTACTGATAGGTAAATGAACCGACACCGAAGACCACGTTTGAACTGGCGAAACCTTTTGCTTCCAGGCGACGCAGGATTTCATCTGCCCGAGCCAGGGTAATGGAATCGCCATAAATCAGGCCAACATGTGGGTCGAGAACCTTGTAGCCCTTTTCATTCACGGTGCCGCCGAAGATCTCCCACAACACTTCCACTGAGCCTTTCTCCTCAGGGGTGCGCGTGTCGCGGGTGTCATCGTCCGCACCGGTGCCGCAAAGGATCTCAACCGGGTCACCGCTGTCCGGGCGGAACACCACGCGCCCTTCACGACCGAGGATTATCTGTTTCAGTTCGCGGGTGTATTCCGTGATCACCCGCCAGTAATCCCAGGTATCCGAGACGATGGAGACGAACCCCTGCGGGTAGAGATCGGCAATCAGGCGGCGGAAGGTTTCGATTTCATGCTCTTTCTCGCCCATACACATCACGCTGTGTTCGGTCGCCGGGATGCTCGCGCCGATAAAATAGTCCTCACCGCCGGTATAGTAATCGCGGGCATACATCAGCGAAGGAATGCTGTCGGTGCCTTTAAAGCTCAATAAGTGCCCGGCACCCGCCTGCATGGTGTCCTGCAGCCCTGCCATGCCACGGAAGGAAAAATCATGGCACTGAAAATCAAGGTGCGACATATCGCTACAGGTTTTTGTCGCCCACAGTTCGCAGACCTTACGATAGTGGTGCGCAATGGTGGCGTTGGTCGAAGCCTTCCACAATTCCGCAGAGAGCACGGTTTCGAGGTAATTCACCAGCCAGAAAAACTCAGCACGGGTATTGGTGATGGTCAGCACCGGCACTTTCATCGGCACCGTGGTGCCTTCATCAAGCGATTTAACGTGCAGCGGTAAATAGCCCAGGCGATGCAGCGCGCGGATGTGATCCACCGGCACGGCATCTTTGCCCAGATAGCTGTCCATTACCGCTTTGTACTCCTCGGCCACATCGTCTTCCGGGCGAGCAAAAAATGCCTCGTTGAACAAATCGACCATGAACCATTGCAAAAATCCCTGCAGACCAAAGAAGACCAGTTTGCCATCCGCGACAGGCGAGGAGAAAAAGCGGTCACTGCGCGGCGTAAAGTTGGAATAGACCTGCGTGGTGCCCTCGGGATACTGCGCACGGTGGGAAACTTTGTAACCGTCGATAGCCAAAATTGGATTCATTTTCATGGGGTTATCTCCCTCAGGCGTTAAAAATGGTATTAATATCGATAAGCTCAACACGCGGTTCACTTAGCGTGGGAGAGGCAATAGAGGTGGTGGTGTAAATGGCGTCAATGCCATTATTGAGCAGGTTTTCCACCCCTTTGGAAAACACGCCATGGGTGACGTACAGGCTGACGCTACGTGCACCGGCGTCACGTAACACCTGAGCAGAACCGATAAAGGTGCCGCCTGCATCACAAAGGTCATCGACAATCAGCAGGTCTTTGCCCGCCACATCGCCAGAGACCAGCGCAAAACCGGTCAGGTTGCCGCTTGCCACGTCACGCTCTTTGGTCAGGATGGCGTATTCACGCGCACCGCTGGCCTTCGCCACGTTATGAATTTTCTTTAACGCGCCGGCATCGGGCGCCACCAGCATCAGTTCGCCGCTGCCGATGGCATGGCGCAGGGTTTCACTTTGCATCAGACAGGTCTCCTGAGGGACAACCACGCTGTTGTTAATGGCGGCCGCTGCCGCATCGCTGTGTGGATCCAGCAGAAAAACCTTGTTGAAGTTGAGCAGATTCAGATGGTTAGCAAAAACCTTGAGCGCAAAGCTGTCGCCATTGACCATGTGCCTGTCCTGACGCGCCCAGGGCAGCCAGGCCAGTTCAAGATGACTTGTCGTGATGTCGGAAACATGACGCACGGCATCAACCAGCTGTGCCAGCAGCATAAAATCGTTCATGTCTCGCATAGCGGCGATGCGAATACGCATGACCTGCGCAAAACGCGGCAATTCGCTGCTAACTTTCAACCATACCGCTCCGTCAGGGAAGACGCCGTGTACGATATCAACGCGTTGATTATCCATTGTAAGCTCTATTCTGCTGGTCATCATTCACCTCGTCGCTAGTTAATGTCCGTAAGACACATATAATATTGTCTATAAGACACTAATGGGCAACTTATTTTTTGCTGAATTTACGGAATTTAGTACAAATCATTGATAAAACTAACTTTAAAAGTTAGCTTGCCCCACTTTCGCGGGCTGGTAAACTTGTCACGTGTTTAATCAGGCGAGCAAGTGATGATCAGCGAAGCAGAATATCTGGATTCTTACGATGCCAGCCAGTTCCCTTCCCCCCTGGTAACCGTAGACAGCGTGCTGTTTACCCTCCATGAACAGGCGCTTCGCGTTTTACTGGTCGAGCGCGCCAGTCAGCCGCAGCAAGGGCGCTGGGGTTTGCCGGGTGGGTTTATCGATATGGAACATGATGAATCGACACGGGCGACGGCGCTGCGTAAGCTGACGGAGAAAACCGGGGTTTGCCCTTCCTGGCTGGAACAGCTGGATACCTTTTCTGGCGCAACGCGCGACCCGCGTGGCTGGAGTCTGACCATTGCCTGGTATGCACTTATTTCGTGGGTCGCCTGCGCACCGCACATCGCGAGCGTCAGCGATGCCAGGTGGGTGCCTGTCACGCAACTTGATGACATCGCGCTGGCGTTCGATCATCGGGATATCATTCAGACCGCTCTGGCGCGCTTACGGCAGAAAACCATGTACTCTTTACTGCCTGTTTATTGTCTGCCTGATACCTTTACCCAGACGCAACTGCAGGAGGCAACGGAGATTATTCTCGGCCATCCTATCCAGCGAAAAAGTCTGATTCGCCGCTTTGAGGCGTCAGGCATGTTTGAAGAGACAGGCGAGAGCGTGGCAACCGGGGCGCGAAAAGCGCGCTTGTGGCGACGTAAGCCGGATGCCGACATCCATCTCTTTTCCCGTAATTTACTGGCGGATTAGCCTTTATACGCATGTAGCCCATGAAATGAACAAACCTAAAGGCTGCGTGTCGATATAGTCTTCCCCCCACACTTTATTGATTTACCGTACTATGGCTGACATTACACCCTCACGACTTTCGGAAATTGAAGAGAATACGCAGGATTTCCGCCCCATGCGCGGTGGGCGTAATCCTCATTTCCAGACCATGCTGCCGCGTGTCATACGCCGCAAGCTGGGTTTTACGCCAACATGGCAACGCCTCGAATTGCCGGATGGTGATTTTGTTGATCTTGCCTGGAGCGAAGATCCCCAGCAGGCGAAGCACAAACCCCGGCTGGTGGTTTTCCATGGGCTGGAGGGCAGCCTGCACAGCCCCTACGCGCATGGATTGATCGAAGCGGCAAAAGCGCGCGGCTGGCTCGGCGTGGTGATGCATTTTCGCGGCTGCAGCGGTGAACCTAATCGCCTGAACCGCATTTATCATTCTGGCGAAACCGAAGACGGCACCTGGTTTCTACACTGGCTGAAGCGCGAGTTCGGCGAGGCCCGCACCGCCGCCGTTGGTTACTCACTGGGCGGCAATATGCTTGCCTGTCTGCTGGCAAAAGAGGGTAACAGCGTGCCGCTGGATGCCGCCGTGATTGTCTCCGCCCCCTTTGTGCTGGAAGCTTGCAGCGCGCATATCGAAAAAGGCTTTTCCCGGATTTATCAGCACTACTTGCTGAATTTGCTGAAAGGCAACGCCTCAAGAAAACTGAAAGCGTACCCAGGCACGTTACCGATCGACCTGTTGCAGCTAAAACGCGTGCGCCGTCTGCGTGAATTCGACGATTTGATCACCGCACGCATTCATGGCTTTACCGATGCCATCGACTACTATCGTCAGTGCAGCGCGATGCCGTTATTGAATAAAATTGCCTGTCCAACGCTGATTATTCATGCGAAAGACGATCCTTTCATGGACCATCACGTTATTCCCGACTCTGCGACGCTCCCCGCATGCGTAGAGTACCAACTGACTGAACATGGCGGGCACGTTGGCTTTGTGGGTGGGACGCTCCTGCGCCCGCAAATGTGGCTTGAGAAACGTATCCCCGACTGGCTGACAACCTGGCTGGAAGACTAAGATGATTATTCCCTGGCAAGACCTGGATCCTGAGACGCTGGACAACCTTATTGAAAGCTTTGTCTTGCGCGAAGGCACTGATTATGGTGAACATGAGCGCGCATTTGCACAAAAAGTCGCTGATGTTAAACGCCAACTCAAAAGCGGCGAAGCCGTACTGGTATGGTCTGAATTACACGAAAGCGTCAACATTATGCCGCGTGCTCAATTTCATGATTAACAACGCGTAAAGCGAAAACATCGCAAACGTCTGGAGTCGCTATGTCTGCTAAACATCCGGTTATTGCTGTAACAGGCTCCAGCGGTGCGGGAACCACCACCACCAGCCTTGCCTTTCGTAAAATTTTCGCCCAATTGAATTTGCACGCCGCTGAAGTGGAAGGCGACAGCTTTCACCGGTATACACGCCCTGAAATGGACATGGCTATCCGCAAGGCGCGCGATTCAGGTCGCCACATCAGCTACTTTGGCCCGGAGGCTAACGACTTCAGCCTGCTGGAGCAGACGTTTGTCGATTATGGCCATACCGGCACCGGCCAGGCGAGAAAATATCTTCATACCTACGACGAAGCGGTGCCATGGAATCAGGTGCCAGGAACCTTTACCCCCTGGCAACCGCTGCCGGAACCGACGGATGTGCTGTTTTACGAAGGCCTGCACGGCGGGGTGGTGACGCCGCAGCATGATGTGGCGCGCCATGTGGACCTGCTGGTCGGCGTGGTACCGATTGTGAATCTGGAGTGGATGCAGAAGCTGGTTCGCGACACCGGCGAACGCGGTCATTCCCGTGAAGCGGTGATGGACTCCGTGGTACGTTCAATGGAGGATTACATCAACTTCATTACGCCGCAGTTTTCCCGCACGCACATCAACTTTCAGCGCGTTCCCACCGTGGATACATCGAACCCCTTTGCCGCCAAAGTCATTCCATCGCTGGATGAAAGCTTTGTCGTCATTCATTTCCGTAATCTTGAAGGGATTGATTACCCCTGGCTACTGGCAATGCTGCAGGGTTCTTTTATTTCTCACATGAATACAATCGTGGTGCCGGGAGGCAAAATGGGGCTGGCGATGGAGCTCATCATGACACCGCTGGTTGAACGGTTGATGGAAGGCAAGAAGATTGAGTGATATCAGTCCCCTCTCCCCGTGGGAGAGGGTCAGGGTGAGGGCATCAGACCGCACAATGCCCTAAACCCGTCAGCCTTCGATCACTTCAAACGAATGCGTGATATTCGCCGCTTTCTCCAGCATCAACGCGACTGAGCAATACTTCTCGGCAGAGAGATCCACCGCACGGGATACGGCCGCCTCCTTCAGTGCCTTACCCGTCACGATAAAGTGCAGATTGATGTGGGTGAACAGGCGCGGCGCCTCTTCCCGGCGCTCAGAAGTGAGCTTTACTTCGCAATCCGTCACGTCATGACGGCCTTTCTGCAATATAGAGACAACATCAATCGCGCTGCACCCGCCTGCGGCCATCAGCACCATTTCCATCGGGCTTGGCGCTTTATCGCCCGAATTACCGTCCATCAGAATCTGGTGCCCGGAGGCAGATTCACCAAGGAACGTTAAACCTTCGACCCATTTCACACGAGCATGCATTTTATTCACTCCGGCAATGTCACTTTCTCTACAGATTACGCGCACATAAGAAAACTCGCAATGGAAGGCGACCTGCGTCAAGCTGAAGCGAGACACCAGGAGACAGGCGGCAAAACCTATGCTAAAACAGTCTGAATGCTACAGTGATACATTGATGTAATGCATGTACGCAGAGGACATCACATCTTAGAGCCCGCAGACATGTCTGACGGCGCACTTCCCAGGTATCGGGAAGACAGATTGCAACCCCAGTCACAGGGCGCAGATCCTGAGACTGGAGCCAGCTTATAACAGAGGATAACCGCGCATGGTGCTTGGCAAACCGCAAACAGACCCGACTCTCGAATGGTTCTTGTCTCATTGCCATATTCATAAGTACCCGTCGAAGAGCACGCTGATTCACCAGGGTGAAAAAGCGGAAACGTTGTACTACATCGTAAAAGGCTCAGTGGCTGTGCTCATCAAGGATGAAGAAGGGAAAGAGATGATCCTCTCTTACCTTAACCAGGGCGATTTTATTGGTGAACTGGGTCTGTTCGAAGAAGGTCAGGAGCGCAGTGCCTGGGTACGCGCCAAGACCGCTTGTGAAGTGGCCGAAATTTCCTACAAAAAATTCCGTCAGTTGATCCAGGTAAACCCGGATATTCTGATGCGCTTGTCCTCGCAGATGGCACGCCGCCTGCAGGTCACCTCGGAAAAAGTCGGCAACCTCGCCTTCCTCGATGTGACAGGCCGTATTGCTCAGACGTTACTGAATCTGGCGAAACAACCCGACGCAATGACCCACCCGGACGGTATGCAAATTAAAATAACCCGTCAGGAAATTGGTCAGATCGTGGGCTGTTCTCGTGAAACCGTTGGCCGCATCCTGAAGATGCTGGAAGATCAGAACCTGATCTCCGCTCACGGTAAAACTATTGTCGTGTACGGAACACGTTAATCTCTGAGCGGCGCATTGCTTCTGGCAGTGCGCCGTTTTTGTTTGCCTCATGTGGCGCAGGCTGATTTACCACCCCGAAATCAACTATGCACTGCGACAAACGCTGGTGTTATGCCTGCCTGTGACCGTTGGCCTGATTGCCGGTCGACTGGATTTAGGTCTGCTCTTCTCGTTAGTTCCCGCTTGTTGCAACATAGCTGGTCTCGACACACTGCATAAACGCTTCTTCAAGCGCGTGATCATTGGCGGTTCGCTCTTTGCTGGCAGCAGCCTCGCGGTGCAATTCCTGCTTTTCGAAAACGTTCCTCTGCCGCTCATTCTTACCCTGCTGGCGCTGACGCTGGGCGTCACGGCGGAAATCAGTGCGCTGCACGGCAGGTTGCTTCCCGCCTCGCTGATTGCCGCCATCTTCACGCTGAGTCTTGCGGGAAATATGCCGGTCTGGGAGCCGCTGCTGATCTACAGTCTTGGCACGCTATGGTATGGCGCCTTCAACGCCTTTTGGTTCTGGCTGTGGCGAGAGCAGCCGCTGCGCGAGTCATTAAGCCTGCTGTATCGTCAGCTCGCTGATTATTGCGAGGCCAAATACAGCCTGCTGACTCAGCATGCGGACCCGGAAAAAGCCCTCCCCCCACTGCTGGCACGTCAGCAAAAAGCAGTGGACATGATTAGCCAGTGTTACCAGCAACTGCATATGCTGGCGGCTAATCAGAACAGTGATTACAAAAGATTAAGGCGGGTTTTTCAGGTGGCGCTGGACCTACAGGAGCATATCTCCGTCAGCCTGCATCAGCCGCAGGAGGTGCAGGAACTGGTAGAGCGTAGCCATGCCGAAGAGGTCATTCGCTGGAACGCGCAAACCGTGGCGGCGCGGCTCCGGGTCATTGCGGATGACATCCTCTATCATCGCTATCCACAGCGCTTCAATATGGACAAGCAGATCAGCGCGCTGGAGAAAATCGCCCGTCAGCATCCGGACAACCCGGTAGGCCAGTTCTGCGCCTGGCACTTCAGCCAGATTGCCCGCGTGCTGCGCACCCAACGTCCGCTCTATATTCGCGATCTTATGGCCGAAAAGCAGCGACGATTGCCGCTGATTCCGGCACTCAAAAGCTATCTCTCGTTTAAATCCGCTGCGTTAAGAAACGCCGCGCGGGTAAGCGTCATGCTGAGTATTGCCAGCCTGATGGGCAGCGCGCTACATCTGCCGAAACCCTACTGGATAATGATGACGGTGATGTTTGTCACCCAGAACGGCTACGGAGCAACGCGGGTACGCATTCTGCACCGGGCGGCGGGGACCATGGCGGGGCTTATTATCGCCGGCGCCACGCTGCACTACCACGTGCCGGAAGGCTACACGCTGGCCACTATGCTGATTGTCACGCTGGTCAGTTACCTTATCATTCGCAAAAGCTACGGTTGGGCCATGGTGGGCTTTACCCTGACGGCGGTATATACGCTCCAGCTGCTGACGCTGAATGGCGATCAATTCATCGTGGCCCGGCTTATCGACACGCTGATCGGCTGCCTGATTGCCTTCGGCGGCGTCGTCTGGCTCTGGCCGCAGTGGCAAAGTGGTCTATTGCGCCGTAATGCTCATGATGCGCTGGAAACCTATCAGGATGCCATCCAACTTATTCTCAGCAACGACCCGCAGGCCACTCCGCTCGCATACCAGCGCATGCGTGTGAACCAGGCACACAATGCGCTATTCAACTCGCTTAATCAGGCGATGCAGGAGCCCGGCTTCGATACACGCTATCTGTCAGACATGAAATTGTGGGTTACCCACAGTCAGTTTATCGTTGAGCACATTAACGCAATGACCACGCTGGCCCGCGAGCACACTATGCTCACCCCGGATTTGGCGCAACGCTATTTACAGTCTTGTGAAATTGCCCTGCAACGCTGTCAGCAGCGGCTGGAGTATGACGGGCCGGGAGAGTCGGGGGATGTGAATATCCTGGAGGCGCCGGAGACAATGACCCACGGCCCAATGAGCACCCTGGAACAGCATCTGCAACGTATTCTGGGGCATCTGAGCACCATGCACACCATTTCATCGGTGGCATGGCGTCAGCGCCCGCATCACGGCATCTGGTTAACGCGGCGGCTACGACGTTAGCCGTTCACCACCTGCGCCACCGCCCCGGCAAAGCGGCGCATTCCTTCTTCGATATCGCTCTCTTCAACGATAAGCGCAGGCGCAAAACGCATCACGTCTGGCCCTGCATTCAAAACCATCACGCCTGCATCGGCTGCCGCCAGCAGGAAATCACGTGCACGACCCTTGAATTGCGGTGTCAGCTCAGCGCCAATCAGCAGGCCCATGCCGCGAATATCGCTGAAAATCCCGTACTGCTCGTTGATCTTCTGCAGATGCTTCACAAAAAGCTCGCGCTTCTCATTCACCCCGTTTAACACCTCGGGCGTGTTGATGATGTCGAACGCGGTACCGGCTACAGCGCAGGCCAGCGGGTTGCCACCATAGGTGGAACCGTGGGAGCCCGGATGGAAGGCGCTGGCAATCTCCTGCGTCGTCAGCATGGCGCTGACGGGGAAACCACCGCCAAGGGCTTTTGCGCTGGTGAGAATATCGGGCGTCACACCAAAATGCATGTACGCAAACAGCTCGCCGCTGCGGCCCATGCCGCACTGCACCTCATCAAAGACTAACAGCGCATTGTGTTCGTCACATAAGTCGCGCAGGCCCTGTAGGAATTCAGGCGTAGCCGCAGTAACGCCACCTTCCCCCTGGATAGGTTCCACAACGACGGCACAGGTATGGTCGTCCATCACCGCTTTGACCGCATGAAGATCGTTAAACGGCACGTGGATGATATCAGCAGGTTTCGGACCAAAGCCATCCGAGTACTTGGGTTGCCCGCCTACGGTGACCGTAAACAGTGAGCGGCCATGGAACGCATTGTGGAAAGCGATGATCTTCGTTTTATGCGGGCTGTGGCGGGTGGAAGCATAATAACGGGCCAGCTTGAACGCCGTTTCGTTGGCTTCGGTGCCGGAGTTCATAAACACCACCCGCTCAGCAAAGGTGGCGTCAACCAGCTTACGCGCCAGACGTAGTGCCGGTTCGTTGGTGAACACGTTGCTGATATGCCACAAGGTTTCACCCTGGGCTTTTAACGTTTCGACCAGGGCAGGATGACAGTGCCCCAGCGCCGTCACCGCGATACCGCCCGCAAAATCGACGTACTCTTTACCCTGCTGATCCCAGACGCGGCTGCCCTTGCCCTTCACCGGAATAAATTCCGCAGGCGCGAAGATAGGTAAAATTACGTCGTCAAACGTTGCACGCGTGATTGCGTCTTGCTGAGTTGCCATGTGACCCCACCCTTGTTAAATAAGAAGCAGAAGTGAAAATATAATCACGAAATATGCATAAAAAATCACTCAATGGCAACTAAAAATCGGCGCGATGAAGAAAGTTATTCAGTAAGTCATGCCCCTGCTCACTGAGAATACTTTCTGGATGAAACTGCACCCCTTCCAGATCCCACTGGCGATGGCGAATGCCCATAATCTCCTGCGTTTCGCTGAAGGCGGTCACCTCAAAACAGTCAGGAAGCGAAGGCGGATCGATGAGCAAAGAGTGGTAGCGCGTGACCGTGAGCGGATTGTTCAGCCCCTGAAAAACCCCCCCTCCGGTATGCGTAATCGGTGACGTTTTTCCGTGCATAACCTGTTTCGCACGAACGATGCGCGCGCCAAAGGCCTGGGCGATGGCCTGGTGGCCCAGACAGACGCCCAGAATGGGTAATACCCCCGCGTAGTGGCGAATAACCGCAAGTGAAATACCGGATTCATCCGGGGTGCAGGGGCCAGGGGAAATCACTATTTTTGCGGGGGCGAGGACGGCAATGTCCGCCAGCGTTATCTCATCGTTACGTCTGACTTCGACCCGCGCGCCCAGCTCGCAAAAATATTGATACAGGTTCCAGGTAAAAGAGTCGTAATTGTCGATAAGCAGAATCATGGCGGCCTCGTGAAAATGTGCCGCCCTATTCTACTCAGTTTCGCTGGCTTCGCTTACCACTTTGCCAAAGATTGTCTCAAGCGCAGCCAGCTCGCCCATGGCACCCGCCTGATTCGCTTCAGCCCAGGTTTGCGGATCAATATCCCGCCAGTCAAGCTGGTAGCCTGCATGCAGCGCCAGCTGTTCGAAGAAAATCCGCTGCGTAATACCATTACCTATGCGGAAGGGGTGCAGCACATTGATTTCGCAGTAGTAATGCGCAAGACGCTTAACAAACTCCGCCTTGTCCAGATTCTGCAGCCAGTCTTCGCTTTCGAGGCTGCGCATCAGCGCATTGCCCTCTTTTTCGATGTATTCGAAATGGCAGAAACGGGTGTCGCCCTGGTAAATATCAACTTCGCGAATTTCTCCGGCCCACTCAAAGACATCCTGATAGATGTGGCGATGGATCGCGCATAAATGCGGCAAACCACGCGCCTGTGGCCCCAGCTCCAGCGTGGCAGCACGCAGTGCGGTCAGCTCCCACGCCGCCTTCTCAAGACGCTGCGCCTGGCGAATTCCCAGCAAATTACGCATTACGTTAATGCCAGCGTAAAGATACGGGTCGCGGTCATCACCTACTTTATCGCTCATTGCGCCCCCTTAATCTCTGCCAGTCGGGTTTCAATTTCTTCGGCCGTTAGCGTGACCAGTGGACTGTCCACCCCTTCAAGGCGTCGGCTGGCCTGAAAATTGACGTTGCGTTGCTGCTCCCAGAGTCGGGACTTTTGTCGGTCGGTGAGTTTTTTGGTCATTGCGCCTCCCTGATATCTCGCTCATTTGCCACAAGTATAAGCAGCATTTTCGCGTTACGCAGGGAGGAAGCAGCAACACGGGTCAGCGTAACCCGTGCTGAGAAGGATTAAGGCAGGACTTTCGCAGAGAGGATAACCACCGGTTTTGACGGCACATTCTGGTACGGGCCAACGTCATGGGTCGGAACCTGTGAGATTTTATCGGCGACATCCATGCCTTTCACAACCTTACCGAATACCGCATAGCCGAAATCACGCTGACCGTGGTCGAGGAAGGCGTTATCTGCCACGTTGAGGAAGAACTGGCTGGTCGCGCTGTCTTTATCGGCGGTGCGCGCCATCGAAATCGTGCCGCGGGTATTACGCAGGCCGTTGTCCGCTTCGTTTTTAATTGGCGCGTTAGGCTGCTTCTGCTGCATTTGCTCGTTGAAACCGCCGCCCTGCACCATAAAGCCCGGGATCACACGGTGGAACGTGGTGTTGTTATAAAACCCGCTATTCACATAATCGACAAAGTTTTTCACCGAAATGGGGGCTTTCTGTTTATCCAGCTCCAGTTCGATGTTGCCAGCGGAGGTGGTGAGCAGAACATGAGGATCGCCTTTTGCCGCGAGTGCGGACGTGGAGATCACAGAGAGGGCACATACAGCCGCAAAAGCCGCCAGAGTCGATTTAACCATGAGGTTTCCTTAACGAAATGCAGGTAAGAAAGCGAGTGGCTTGATTCTAAAGAGCAGTCCGCCAGCAGGCCAGCCTTTTACTTAATTTTACGCAATTGAAACACATGTACACTGAACTGACCACGCACCGCGTGGCCATTCTGCTAGCCCCTTCACTTTACAGGGCGACTAAACAGCACTTCTTCACCACCGCTGTCCATTTGCACCCAACTTTGCGGCAGTTGCGTAGTGGCAATAATCCGGCCCTGACGGATTGACCAGCGTACCGGTGACTGGCAGCGCACGGCATCAAAACCACAGCTCACCGGCAGAATGATCATGTTGGCCGGGTTTCCCGTCGCGATACCGTAATCCTTGAGGCCAAAAGTGCGCGCGCTGTTATGGGTAATAAGTTTCAGGCCATCCTCAATTTGCTGATAACCCATCAGCTGGCAGACATGCAGACCCATATGGAGTACCTGCAGCATATTGCCCGTACCGAGCGGGTACCAGGGATCGAACACGTCATCATGACCAAAGCAGACATTGATCTCTGCCGCCAGCAGCTCTTTGACACGGGTGATACCGCGCCGCTTCGGATAGTCATCAAAACGCCCCTGCAGATGAATATTGACCAGCGGATTAGCAACGAAGTTAATTCCCGAGAGTTTAAGCAGGCGGAACAGGCGTGAGGTGTAAGCGCCATTATAGGAGTGCATCGCCGTGGTATGACTGGCTGTGACGCGCTCCCCCAGCTCCATTTTCAGCGCCAGCGCGGCGACGGTCTCGACAAAGCGAGACTGTTCATCATCGATCTCATCGCAGTGGATATCTAACGGACGATCGTATTTTTTGGCCAATTCAAAAGCGATGTGTAACGATTCAACACCGTATTCACGCGTGAATTCAAAATGCGGAATCGCCCCTACCACATCGGCCCCCAGCGTTAACGCTTCTTCCAGCAGTTCAGCACCTTTGGGGTAGGAGAGAATCCCCTCTTGTGGGAAGGCGACAATTTGCAGATCCACCCAGGGCGCGACCTCCTGCTTCACCTCCAGCATGGCTTTCAGCGCCGTCAGGTTCGGGTCCGAGACGTCCACATGGGTACGTACATATTGAATACCATTCGCCATTTGCCACTTCAGCGTCTGCCAGGCCCGCTGTTTGACATCATCGTGGCTGAGCATGGCTTTTCGTTCAGCCCAACGCTCAATTCCCTCAAAAAGGGTGCCCGACTGGTTCCAGTTCGGCTCACCGGCTGTCTGAGTGGTATCAAGGTGAATATGCGGTTCAATAAAAGGCGGTAGCGCAAGCCCACCACGCGCGTTTAACACTTCATAACTTTCGTTCTGTACCTCGCCCATCTGGGTGATTTCACCGAAGCGGCCTTTCTCAATCGCAATCTGCCATAACCCTTCCTGACCGGGCAAATGGACGTTTTGAACCAACCAAAGTGGTGCTGCTGACATACCTCTACCCCCTGGGGTGAATACTGAAACATTGTTTCAGGCAATTGCCTTAAATCCGCGCTCTTTTTTGTACACAATTTCCCCAATTGTGAAAAGCCTGACAGATCCGTCACTTATAAAATTCATGGAAAATCAAACATCTACCTATTAAGTGGTAGGTGAAGGTGTAATTGATGTACATCAATAACTACCCCTGCTGAATCGTTAAGGTAGGCAGTAATAGAAAAGAAATCGAGGCAAAAATGAGCAAACTCAAACTCGCTATAATCGGTAACGGCATGGTCGGCCACCGTTTTGTTGAGGATCTTCTCGACAAAGCCGACGCCAGTCAGTTCGACATTACCGTTTTTTGTGAAGAACCCCGTAAAGCCTACGATCGCGTTCACCTGTCTTCCTATTTTTCGCATCACACTGCCGAAGAACTGTCGCTGGTACGTGAAGGGTTCTACGAAAAGCATGGCGTCAACGTTCTGGTTGGCGAGCGTGCTATCACTATCAACCGTCAGGAGAAAGTGATCCACTCCAGCGCCGGTCGTACTGTCTATTACGACAAGTTGATCATGGCGACCGGTTCTTATCCCTGGATCCCGCCAATCAAAGGCTCCGAAACCCAGGACTGCTTTGTTTACCGTACTATTGAAGATTTGAATGCCATCGAAGCCTGTGCCCGCCGTAGCAAACGTGGGGCGGTGGTCGGTGGCGGCTTACTCGGCCTGGAAGCGGCCGGTGCACTGAAAAACTTAGGCGTCGAAACACACGTTATCGAATTCGCCCCGATGCTGATGGCTGAACAGCTCGATCAGATGGGCGGCGAACAGCTTAAACGCAAGATCGAAAGCATGGGCGTGCGCGTGCACACCAGCAAAAATACCAAAGAGATCGTTCAGGAAGGAACCGCTGCCCGCAAAACGATGCGCTTTGCTGACGGCACCGATCTTGAAGTCGATTTCATCGTCTTCTCTACCGGTATTCGCCCACGTGACAAACTGGCAACCCAGTGTGGGCTTGACGTGGCTCAGCGTGGCGGTATCAAAATTAACGATACCTGTCAGACCTCCGACCCGGATATCTACGCGATTGGCGAGTGCGCCAGCTGGGATAACCACGTGTATGGCCTGGTTGCCCCTGGCTACAAAATGGCTCAGGTTGCCGTCGACCATATCCTCGGTCACGCTAACGCCTTCGCCGGTGCCGACATGAGCGCCAAGCTGAAGCTGCTGGGTGTGGACGTCGGCGGCATTGGCGATGCACATGGTCGCACACCGGGTGCACGCAGCTACGTTTACCTCGACGAGAGCAAAGAAGTCTATAAACGTCTTATCGTCAGCCCGGACAATAAAACGCTGCTTGGTGCCGTGCTGGTGGGCGATACCAGTGATTTTGGCAACCTGCTGCAGCTGGTGTTGAACGCCATTGAACTGCCGGAAAACCCGGACGCGCTGATCCTGCCGTCCCATGCAGGCAGCGGTAAGCCTTCAATTGGTGTCGATAAACTGCCGGACAGCGCGCAAATCTGTTCTTGCTTCGATGTCACCAAAGGCATGCTGGTCGCCGCCATCAACAAAGGCTGCCATACCGTTGCGGCGCTGAAAGCGGAAACCAAAGCCGGTACCGGCTGCGGCGGTTGTATCCCGCTGGTCACTCAGGTACTGAATGCAGAACTGGCGAAACAGGGTATCGAAGTCACCAACAATCTGTGTGAACACTTCGCTTACTCCCGTCAGGAGCTGTATCACCTGATTCGCGTGGAAGGCATTAAGTCTTTCGATGAATTACTGGAGAAATACGGTAAAGGGTACGGTTGTGAAGTTTGTAAACCGACCGTGGGTTCGCTGCTGGCCTCCTGCTGGAACGACTATATCCTGAAACCGCAGCACACCCCGTTGCAGGATACGAACGATAACTTCCTGGCGAACATCCAGAAAGACGGGACTTACTCTGTCATCCCTCGCTCTGCCGGTGGTGAAATCACTCCGGAAGGATTGATGGAAGTGGGCCGTATCGCCCGCGAATTTAACCTCTACACCAAAATTACCGGTTCCCAGCGTATCGGTCTGTTTGGTGCGCAGAAAGATGACCTGCCGGAAATCTGGCGTCAGTTGATCGAAGCAGGCTTTGAAACAGGCCACGCGTATGCCAAAGCGCTGCGTATGGCGAAAACCTGCGTGGGCAGCACCTGGTGCCGCTACGGCGTTGGCGACAGCGTGGGCTTTGGCGTCGAGCTGGAAAACCGCTACAAAGGCATCCGTACCCCGCACAAAATGAAGTTTGGTGTCTCCGGCTGTACCCGTGAATGTGCGGAAGCGCAGGGCAAAGACGTCGGCATCATCGCGACGGAAAAAGGCTGGAACCTGTACGTATGCGGTAACGGTGGGATGAAACCGCGTCATGCCGATCTGCTGGCGGCGGATATCGACCGTGAAACCCTGCTCAAATACCTCGACCGCTTCATGATGTTCTACATTCGCACCGCGGACAAACTAACCCGTACCGCGCCGTGGCTGGATAACCTGGAAGGCGGCATTGACTATCTGAAGAGCGTCATCATCGACAACAAACTGGGTCTTAATGACCAGCTTGAAGCCGAAATGGCCCGTCTGCGCGACGCCGTGATTTGTGAATGGACGGAGACCGTCAACAATCCGCAGGCGCAGGTTCGCTTCAAACACTTTATCAACAGCGACAAACGCGACCCGGCGGTACAGGTAGTGCCAGAGCGTGAACAACATCGCCCGGCCACCCCGTATGAACGTATTCCGGTTATGTTAGTGGAGGAAACCGTATGAGCCAGTGGAACACGGTCTGCAAAATCGACGATATCGTCCCGGCAACAGGGGTCTGCGCCCTGCTGAATGACAAACAAGTGGCCATCTTCCGCCCGCGCCATGACGAGCAGGTGTATGCCATCAGTAACATTGACCCGTTCTTCCAGGCAAGCGTGCTATCTCGCGGCCTGATTGGCGAGCACAATGGCGAGTTGTGGGTCGCCAGTCCATTGAAAAAACAGCATTTCCGTTTACGTGACGGATTGTGCATGGAAGACGAAACGCGTTCTGTGGCCCATTTTGACGCCCGTGTAAAAGACGGTGTGGTGCAGCTTAAAGCGTAATTTTCAGCGGGGGTGCAATGCCCCCGTATTAAAATGTTCTCCCGTTCGGGAGCTTTTCCACTTTTTACACGAAATCATTTGTGCTGCATCGCGGCGGCAACTGAACGAATCCCCAGGAGCATAGCTAACTCTATGACTTGGGTGAATGAAGGCAGCCAACAAAGAGGCAGCGCGAAGGATAAAGTGTAAGGGATAATCAAATGTTTACAGACACGATTAATAAATGTGCGGCTAACGCTGCGCGCATTGCACGCCTCTCGGCCAATAACCCCCTCTCCTTCTGGATAAGCTCTGCCATGGCAGGCGCTTATGTTGGCTTAGGGATAATTTTAATATTTACCCTCGGCAATCTGCTTGACCCCGCCGTGCGTCCACTGGTGATGGGAGCAACCTTCGGCATCGCGTTAACGCTGGTGATTATCGCCGGCTCCGAACTCTTTACCGGCCATACCATGTTCCTGACCCTGGGCGTTAAAGCAGGCACCATCAGCCAGGGGCAAATGTGGACCATCCTGCCGCAAACCTGGCTGGGTAATCTGTTAGGTTCTTTTCTGGTGGCCCTGCTGTACAACTGGGGCGGCGGTAGCCTGTTGCCACTTGATACCAGCCTTGTCCACACCGCTGCGCTGGCAAAAACCAGTGCGCCCGCAGGCGTGCTGTTCTTCAAAGGGGCACTGTGTAACTGGTTAGTGTGTCTTGCGATCTGGATGGCCATTCGTACTGAAGGAGCGGCCAAATTCCTCGCTATCTGGTGGTGTCTGCTGGCGTTTATCGCTTCCGGCTACGAGCACTCCGTTGCCAATATGACCCTGTTCGCCCTCTCCTGGTTTGGTCATCACAGCGACGCCTACACCCTGTCCGGTATTGGTCACAACCTGTTGTGGGTCACCCTCGGGAATACTTTCTCCGGCGCCGTGTTTATGGGCCTGGGTTACTGGTATGCTACGCCAAAAGCCGAACGCCCGTCCGTAGAGAAGACAGCGAAGAGCCAACCAATTACAACCAACTAATAAAGACACGAATAACGGGAGCCGCAGGTAGCCAATGCCTCTGCGGCTCGCAGAATGACGTGTATTTGAGGTGATGTCGTGGACCACTTACCCATTTTTTGTCAATTACGCGAACGCGACTGCCTGCTGGTCGGCGGTGGCGATGTCGCAGAACGTAAAGCCCGACTTTTGATGGACGCTGGTGCACGACTCACCGTGAACTCGCTCGCCTTTGTTCCCCAGTTTCATGTCTGGGCGAGCGAAGGAATGTTAACGCTGGTGGAAGGTCATTTTAACGAAAGCCTCCTCGATCCTTGCTGGCTGGTGATTGCCGCGACCGATGATGAAGCGGTTAACCAGCAGGTCAGCGATGCAGCCGAAGCCCGCCGCATTTTCTGTAACGTGGTAGACGCGCCTAAACAGGCGAGTTTCATCATGCCCTCGATTATCGACCGCTCGCCGCTGATGGTAGCCGTCTCCTCAGGCGGCACTTCGCCGGTACTGGCCCGTCTGCTGCGTGAAAAGCTCGAATCGATTCTGCCGCAGCATCTTGGGCACGTCGCCCGCTATGCCGGTAAACTGCGCCGCCGGGTGAAAGACCACTTTGCCAGCGTCGCTGAACGCCGTCGTTTCTGGGAAAAGCTGTTTGTAAATGACAGGCTTGCGCAGTCACTGGCGAACCAGGACAGCGCGGCGGTTGAAGGAATCACCGAGCAGTTGCTGGCCGAACCGCTGGATCATCGCGGTGAAGTCGTGCTGGTGGGGGCAGGCCCTGGCGATCCGGGTCTGCTGACGCTGAAGGGGCTACAGCAGATTCAACAGGCCGATGTGGTGGTCTATGACCGCCTGGTCTCCGATGAAATTATGAATCTGGTGCGCCGTGATGCCGACCGTGTTTTCGTCGGTAAACGCGCCGGATATCACTGCGTCCCGCAGGAAGAGATCAACCAGATTCTGCTGCGCGAAGCGCAACAGGGCAGACGCGTGGTGCGCCTCAAAGGCGGCGACCCGTTTATCTTTGGCCGCGGTGGTGAAGAGTTAGAAACCCTGTGCCATGCCGGGATACCCTTCTCGGTAGTACCGGGCATCACTGCGGCATCCGGTTGCTCCGCCTACTCTGGCATTCCGCTGACGCATCGCGATTATGCGCAAAGCATTCGCCTGGTCACGGGGCACCTTAAGACCGGCGGCGAGCTGGACTGGGCCAACCTGGCCGCAGAGAAGCAGACCCTGGTGTTTTACATGGGGCTGAACCAGGCCGCCACCATCCAGCAGAAGCTGATTGAACATGGCATGCAGGCCGATATGCCGGTGGCGCTGGTGGAAAACGGCACCTCCGTGAAGCAGCGTGTCGTCAGCGGCGTGTTAACGCAGCTCGGCGAACTGGCGCAGCAGGTAGACAGCCCGGCACTGATTATCGTTGGCCGCGTGGTGGGTCTGCGCGATAAGTTGAAGTGGTTTTAGCCCTCCTCCAAAAAAGGATCGCATCAGCGGTCCTTTTTTCTGCATAAAATCATCTAGTTAAAAAAATCTCGTTTATTCCGCCCTCCACAACTGTCGTTTTTGTGATCTTTCTCCACATCACAATTCATCATGTGTTGTTATATTGATTATGTGTCGTCATATAGCAAAAATCGGTTTGATGTCTGATGGCTTCGGCGACCCTTCTTGACCCTACAACATTCTAAAAAAGGTATTGATATGGAAAGCCAGGAACTCCAACGCAAGCTGGGCTTTTGGGCCGTGCTCGCTATAGCCGTCGGTACCACCGTCGGATCCGGTATTTTCGTTTCAGTAGGTGAAGTCGCAAAAGCGGCGGGTACACCATGGTTAACCGTGCTCGCGTTCGTGATCGGCGGCCTGATCGTCATTCCGCAAATGTGCGTTTATGCGGAACTGTCCACTGCCTACCCTGAAAACGGTGCAGATTATGTCTATTTAAAAAATGCAGGCAGCCGCCCGCTGGCGTTTCTCTCCGGCTGGGCCAGTTTCTGGGCGAATGACGCTCCCTCGCTCTCCATTATGGCGCTGGCGGTGGTGAGCAACCTCGGCTTCCTGATACCGCTCGATCCGCTGACCGGCAAGCTATTGGCAACGGCGCTCATCATCATGTTTATGCTGCTCCATCTGCGCTCCGTTGAGGGGGGCGCCGCGTTTCAGACGCTGATCACTATCGCCAAGATAATTCCCTTCACCATTGTTATTGGCATCGGCATTTTCTGGTTCAAGTCCGATAATTTTACGGTTGCGCCCGGTAGTGGGACCGTCACTGCGGCGTCCGGCATCATGGCGTTACTGGCCGGGATTTCCGCCACCAGTTGGTCTTATACCGGCATGGCGTCTATCTGCTACATGACAGGGGAGATCAAAAACCCTGGCAAGACCATGCCGCGTGCCCTGATTGGTTCTTGTTTGTTGGTACTGGTGCTCTATTCGCTGCTGGCACTGGTTATCTCCGGCCTGATGCCGTTTGAAAAACTGGCGGCCTCAGAAACGCCCATCTCTGATGCCTTGACCTATATCCCTGCGCTGGGTAGCACCGCGGGCATCTTTGTGGCTATCACCGCGATGATTGTCATCCTCGGCTCTCTCTCCAGTTGTGTGATGTATCAGCCGCGACTGGAGTACGCGATGGCGAAGGATAAGCTCTTCTTTAAATGTTTCGCTCACGTCCACCCGAAATACAACACCCCGGATGTGTCGATCGTTTTACAGGGCGCGCTCGGGATCTTCTTTATCTTTGTTTCCGACCTGACCAGCCTGCTCGGCTACTTCACGCTGGTGATGTGCTTTAAAAACACCCTCACCTTCGGCTCGATTATCTGGTGTCGCAAACGCGACGACTACAAACCGCTCTGGCGTACCCCGTTGTTTGGCCTGATGACGTTCCTCGCCATCTGCTCAAGCCTGATCCTTGTCGCCTCTACCTTTGTCTGGGCGCCCATTCCTGGTCTGGTCTGCGCCCTGATTGTTATCGCCACCGGCTTGCCCGCCTATGCCTTCTGGGAAAGGCGCAATCGTCGTCTGGCCGCACTTTCGTAAACCCATCTGGAGAAACGTTACATGTTGGATATTGATAAAAGCACCGTGGATTTCCTGGTCACTGAGAATATGGTGGCGGAAGTGGAGAAAGTTCTGCAGCAGGACGTTCCTCGCGTTCATCGCATCGTCGATGAGATGATCCACCGCGATATCGACCGGATCTACTTCGTTGCCTGCGGATCGCCACTCAATGCTGCGCAAACGGCGAAGCACCTTGCAGATCGTTTTTCAGATTTACAGGTTTATGCTCTCTCAGGCTGGGAGTTCTGCGATAACACGCCGCATCGTCTGGACAGCCGCTGTGCAGTGATCGGCGTGTCGGATTACGGCAAAACCGAAGAAGTCATTAAAGCGCTGGAATTAGGTCGTGCCTGCGGCGCGCTCACCGCCGCCATCACTAAAAAAGCGGATAGCCCGATCGCCGAGCCGGTGGAGTATGTCGTGGATTACCAGGCTGACTGCATCTGGGAAATCCACTTGCTGCTCTGCTACAGCGTGGTACTGGAGATGATCACCCGCCGCGCACCGCACGCGGAAATCGGCAAAATCAAAACCGATCTGCAAAAACTGCCGCAGGCGCTGGGTCATTTGGTGCGCAACTGGGAAGAGAAAGGTCGTCAGTTGGGCGAGCAGGCAAGCTCATGGCCGATGATCTACACCGTCTCCGCCGGTCCGCTGCGTCCATTGGGTTACAAAGAGGGGATTGTCACCCTGATGGAGTTTACCTGGACCCACGGCTCGGTCATCGAGAGCGGTGAGTTCCGTCACGGCCCGCTCGAGGTCGTTGAACCTGGCGTACCTTTCCTGTTCCTGCTGGGCAACGATGAAAGTCGCCATACCACCGAGCGCGCCATCCGCTTCGTGAAAGCGCGTACCGATAACGTCATCGTCATTGATTACGCCGACATTGCCCAGGGCCTGCACCCCTGGCTGGCACCTTTCCTGATGTTCGTTCCCATGGAGTGGCTCTGCTACTACCTGTCCATTTACAAAGATCACAACCCGGATGAACGCCGCTATTACGGCGGTCTGGTTGAGTACTGATTTTAACTGGCCGGTCCATCAGAGGCCGGCTTTCTTTAAAAGGAGAACAGCAATGAAAACAGGCATGTTTACCTGCGGTCACCAGCGTTTACCACTTGAAGACGCCTTTCGCGACGCGCATGAACTGGGCTATGACGGCATCGAGCTGTGGGGCGGGCGTCCGCACGCCTTCGCCCCCGATCTAAAAGCGGGTGGGATTAAGCAAATCAAAGACCTTGCCCGAACCTATGATTTACCGATCATTGGCTATACCCCCGAAACCAACGGCTACCCGTGGAATATGATGCTGGGGGACGAACGGATGCGCCGTGAAAGTCTCGATATGATTAAGCTGGCAATGGACATGGCTAAAGAGATGAACGCGGGGTTCACGCTAATCTCCGCTGCACACGCAGGGTACTTAACCACACCCGAGGTTATCTGGCAGCGCCTCGCCGATAATCTGCACGAGCTGTGCGACTATGCGCAGGAGATTGAAATGGATTTGGTGCTTGAACCGCTCACGCCGTATGAATCAAACGTGGTCTGCAACGCCAATGACGTACTGCGCGCTTTCTCCCTCGTCCCCTCGCCGCGTCTGTTCAGTATGATAGATATTTGTGCCCCCTGGGTGCAGGGCGAACCGGTAATGAGCTACTTCAACAAGTTGGGGAAAAAACTTCGCCACCTGCATATCGTCGACAGCGATGGATCAAGTGATAGCCACTATATTCCCGGCGAAGGAAAAATGCCGCTGACCGAACTGATGCGCGATGTCATTGCCAGTGGCTACGAAGGCTATTGCACGATAGAGCTGGTGACCATGTACATGAATGAGCCACGGTTGTTCGCCCGCCAGGCGCTGGCGCGCTTTCGCGCATTACTGCCGGAGGCGAATGCATGAAACGGCTGGCTACCCTCGGCGATAATTGCGTCGATATCTACCCGCACCTCGGCAAAGCGTTTTCCGGTGGCAATGCCGTGAACGTCGCGGTTTACAGCACCCGCTACGGCATGAAGCCTGGCTGCGTGACCTGGGTTGGGGAAGATGAGTATGGCCGGATGCTAAAAGCGGACATGGCCAGAGCGGGCGTCGACACTCGTCACGTGCATGTGAAATGTGGCGTCACCGCGCAAACACAGGTGGAGATGAAAGGTAACGATCGTGTGCTGGGCGAGTACACCGAAGGTGTCATGGCAGATTTCATCCTGGAAGAGCACGATTTCGCCTGGCTTGCGGGCTATGACATTATTCACTCTGCTATCTGGGGGCATGCGGAGAGTGCGTTTCCCCGACTGCATGCTGCCGGTAAACTCACCGCCTTTGACTTCGCCGATAAATGGGACAGTCCGCTCTGGCCTTCCCTATTGCCTCATCTCGACTTCGTCTTCGCCTCGGCGCAGCAGGAAGATGCTGATTTACAGGCACGCATGCAGGCAAGCGTTGAACAGGGGGCAGGCATGATGATTGTGACGCTGGGTGAACAGGGCAGTATCGCCTGGGACGGCAGGCAGTTCTGGCGTCAGGCCGCCCTCGAGGTAAAGGTGGTCGATACCATGGGGGCAGGCGATTCGTATATTGCGGGCTTCCTGTGTGCGGTGGCGAATAACAACTCGCTTTCGCAGGCCATGGAACAGGGTACGCAGAGTGCGGCGCGTACCATTCAGTACCATGGCGCATGGTAGTGGAACGCAGGCATGGGGGATTTGAACTTCATGCCTGCGATCTATGACTGGCTGATAAACAACCCTATAATCGCTCTATTCTCTTCATATCAGGGTTGAGTCATGCCAGCTACGGATCGCTATTCTCATCAATTACTCTATGCCACGGTACGCCAGCGTTTACTGGATGACATTGCGCAGGGAATCTATAAAGCCGGGCAGCAGATCCCCACCGAAACCGAACTGTGTACGCTTTACAACGTCAGCCGGATTACGATACGTAAAGCCATAAGCGACCTGGTGTCAGATGGTGTGCTGATTCGCTGGCAGGGTAAAGGGACATTCGTGCAGAGTCAAAAAGTGGAGAACGCGCTCCTGACCGTGAGTGGTTTTACCGATTTTGGCGTCTCACAGGGGAAACCCACCAAAGAGAAAGTGATTGAGCAGGCGCGGATAAGCGCGGCCCCCTTTTGCGAGAAACTCAATATTCCCGGAAATAGCGAGGTGTTCCATTTAAGCCGCGTCATGTATCTCGATAAAGAACCGCTGTTTATCGACAGCTCATGGATACCCCTGTCGCGCTACCCGGAATTTGATAACCATTACAACGATGGCCTGTCGACCTACCAGATTTTCCAGAAGCACTACGACACTCAGGTCATTAGCGACAACAAAACGATTGATATCTTTGCCGCGACCCGTTCTCAGGCGAAATGGCTCAAATGTGAGCTAGGGGAGCCTCTTTTTCGCATCAGTAAAATTGCCTTCGACCAGAACAGTAAACCGGTGCACGTTTCAGAACTGTTTTGTCGTGCCAACCGCGTCACGCTAACCATTAATAACCATCGGCATTAATTTACTGAATTTAATACAAAAAAAGAGGGCCTGAGCCCTCTTCATGTTGGTGAGTGTACCGTTATGGTTTGGCGACAAACCCAATCGCTTCGTACACGGCCTTCAGCGTCTGAGATGCGTGTGCGCTGGCTTTCTCGGCACCTTCTTTCATGATCTTTTGCAGGAAAGCTTCATCGTTGCGGTAACGATGGTAGCGCTCCTGAAGTTCAGTCAGCATACCGGAAACGGCCTCTGCCACTTCACCTTTCAGATGACCATACATTTTGCCTTCGAAGTGCTGCTCAAGTTCAGGAATGCTCTTGCCTGACACCGCAGAGAGGATGTCAAGTAGGTTGGAGACACCCGCTTTCTCTTTAACGTCGTAACGCACCACCGGCGGCTCATCACCGTCGGTCATGGCACGTTTGATCTTCTTAACCACCGATTTCGGGTCTTCCAGCAGGCCGATAACGTTGTTGCGGTTATCGTCAGACTTGGACATCTTCTTGGTCGGCTCCAGCAGAGACATCACGCGGGCACCGGATTTCGGAATGAACGGCTCAGGCACTTTAAAGACATCGCCGTAAAGGGCGTTGAAACGTTGCGCGATGTCGCGGCTCAGCTCCAGATGCTGTTTCTGGTCTTCCCCCACCGGCACCAGGTTAGTCTGGTACAACAGGATGTCCGCCGCCATCAGCACCGGATAGTCAAACAAACCGGCGTTGATGTTTTCAGCGTAACGCGCTGATTTGTCTTTAAACTGCGTCATGCGGCTCAGTTCGCCGAAGTAGGTATAGCAGTTCAGTGCCCAGCCCAGCTGTGCATGCTCAGGGGCATGAGACTGAACGAAGATGGTGCTTTTCTCAGGATCGATCCCGCAGGCAAGGTAAAGTGCGAGCGTGTCCAGCGTGGCTTTACGCAGCTTCTCAGGGTCCTGACGCGCAGTGATGGCATGCAGGTCAACGATGCAGTAGATGCAGTGGTAATCATCCTGCATGTTGACCCACTGACGCAGCGCACCCATGTAGTTACCAATGGTCAATTCACCTGAGGGCTGTGCGCCACTAAATACGATGGGCTTAGTCATGTTTCACGTCCTGATTTTCACTGTGCGAAAGCCCGAGAGCGGGCAGTAAATCGTTGAAGCGGTCGTACACGTAGTCCGGCTCGCTTAAGGTAATCGCTTCGCCATAATTGTAACCATACGTCAGGCCAACAGAGCAACAGCCTGCCGCCTGGGCCGCGAGAATATCGTTACGGGAATCCCCGACGAACAAGAGTTGATTGGGCGCCATACCCAGCTTCTCCGCCACCAGCAGCAGCGGTTCTGGATGAGGCTTCTTGTTCTGCACGTCGTCACCACCGATGACCACGCTGAAATAATGGGCAATGCCGAGGGCTTCAAGCAGGGGGGCGACAAACGGCGTCGGTTTATTGGTTACCAGCGCCAGCGGCAAGCCTTTCGCATGAAGAACCTCAAGCGTCTCGGCAACGTCCGGGAACAGGAAGCTGCCCTCTTCGACCGACTCGGCGTAGTAACGGTCAAACAGTTTACGCAGCATGAAGGCCTGCTCATCCTGGGGGATATCATTGGCGTTCGCCGCCGGTTTTCCTGACGCCGCACGCTGTGCATTACGTTCCTGTAGCGACCAGGTGAGCGCCCGTGACATAAGCACATCGGCCCCGTTACCAATCCAGGTAATGACGCGTTCTTCACCCGCCTGCGGCAGTTCAAGCGCGTACAGCGCGTTATCCACCGCGGCGGTTAAACCCGGTGCGCTGTCGACCAGCGTCCCATCGAGGTCAAATGCGACCCCGCGAATTGCCTGCAATTTATCCATGACTTACCTTTGCCAGTTCACTGCGCATTTCATCAATCACTTTCTTGTAGTCCGGCTGGTCGAAGATAGCAGAGCCTGCAACAAACATATCGGCGCCAGCGGCAGCGATATCACGAATGTTGCTGGCCTTCACACCACCGTCCACTTCGAGACGAATATCAAAACCGGATTCATCAATGCGGCGGCGCACTTCACGCAGTTTATCCAGCGTGTGAGGGATAAAGGATTGACCACCAAAGCCCGGGTTAACCGACATCAGCAAGATAACGTCCAGTTTATCCATCACGTGATCGAGATAGCTCAGCGGCGTGGCCGGGTTCAGAACCAGCCCGGCTTTACAGCCCTGCTCTTTGATCAGCTGCAGGGTGCGGTCAACGTGCTCGGAGGCTTCCGGGTGGAAAGTAATGATACTTGCCCCGGCGGCGGCAAAGTCAGGGACCAGACGGTCGACCGGTTTCACCATCAGATGCACGTCAATCGGTGCGGTGATGCCATAGTTACGCAGTGCTTTGAGCACCATCGGCCCCATGGTCAGATTGGGCACGTAATGGTTGTCCATCACGTCAAAATGCACCACGTCTCCACCTGCGGCCAGCGCCTTTGCCGTGTCTTCACCCAGACGGGCAAAGTCAGCCGAGAGAATCGAAGGGGCAATCAAATACTGTGTCATCCGCATCTCCTTGAGAAGAAAATAAAGTCATTTTACAGGCTAAGGTGAACGCGTAACGACGGCGAGAACAAGCGGGCTACACGGTCGTCGGACGATACAACGCCAATAATTCATCCACTTTTTTGCGTGTACCGCCATTGCTGCTGATACTGCGCCGCACCTTTACCACATGCAGTTTTGCCTGACTGTACCACTCACGGGTCAGCGCCGTGTCATGGTTGGAAATTAATACCGGAATTCGATTGCTTACCAGGCTCTCCGCAATAGAGGCCAGATGGGCCTGCTGCTCAAGAGTAAAACTGTTGGTGTGGTAAGCCGTGAAATTTGCCGTAGCAGAAAGCGGCGCGTAAGGCGGATCGCAATACACCACGGAACGGGCATCCGCGCGCGCCATACTGTCAGCGTAAGATTCACAGTAGAAAAAGGCATTCTGCGCTTTTTGGGCGAAATGATACAACTCCGCCTCGGGGAAGTAGGGCTTTTTGTAACGACCAAAGGGTACGTTAAATTCCCCACGCAAATTATAACGACAGAGCCCGTTGTACCCGTGACGATTGAGATACAGGAACAACACCGAGCGACGGAAAGGATCCCGACTCTGGTTGAATTCACTGCGAAGCTGGTAATACACCTCTGACTGATTGTTGTCCGGGGTGAAAAGCAGCCGCGCGGCATCAACATAGCCTTCCACATTGTCTTTAACAATGTTGTACAGGCTTATCAGATCGCTGTTGATATCCGCAAGAATATAACGGGAATACGAAGTATTGAGGAAAACAGAACCCGCACCGACGAAGGGTTCGATAAGACAATCGCCCGCAGGCAAATGTCGTTCAATATCGGTAAGCAGGGGGTATTTCCCCCCTGCCCATTTCAGAAAAGCGCGATTTTTTTTCATGCTGGATGATTGATTACACTCTCTCCGGCTGTGGAGACAGCTCCGACAGCATCCTGCGCTTTAAACATTACTTCAGATCGGCCTGAACCTGATGCAGCGGTTTCGCCCACGGGTTTTTCGCCTGTACATCGGACGGCAACGTAGCGACCGCACGTTTGGCATCTTCTTTGGAAGCATAGACGCCGCTCACCAGCACATACCATGGTTGACCGTTGCGAGTCGTCTGATAAACCACGAAGTTTTTCAGATTTTCTTTCTTCGCCCAGGCATTCAGGTTATTGGAATTTGATGAGCTACTCAGTTGCAGAGTGTAATGGCTACCCGGTGCAGACTTCAGTGAACCCACGTTCCCCGTTGCGCCACCACTGGCAGCAGGCGCGGCGGCGGTGGCCGTTGGTGCGGCTGCTGGCGCCGTGGTTGTCGCTTTCGGTGTCGCGGCAGGTGCTGGCGCAGTTGCTGCTGGCGCTTTCACCGGTGCGGCGGCTACGCTTTCAGTGCGCTTCGGCTGCTGGGCAGTAGGCGTAACCGCTTTTGGTTCAGTTTTTGGTTCTGCTTTAGCAACAGGCTGTTTAACCTGCGGCTTCGGCTCGATAACCATCTGCTTACGTTCAGGACGCGAAGCGCTGGTGTTATTTTCAGCCGTTGCGTGTGCTGCATTGCTGTTACCGCCGCGTACCGGGGCAACGGTTGCAGGCTCAGTCGGCAACGTACTGTTGGCGACGGCACTGTTAATTTGGTTCTGGCCTTGCGGAGAAGCCAGTGCGCTATTCAGATCGCCCTGCACTTCCAGCCGTTGCTGACCTTCCGGTGCTACAACCGTTTGGCTTTGAGAAGGCGTAGAAGAGATAGGTGGCAAAGAGACATCGCGCGATCCATTCGTATTCGCAGCGGTATCCTGTGCTGGCGTATTACCTGGGGCAGGTTGCGCGCCGTTGGCCTGCTCGGAGGCTGCGTTCGTACCGTTGCCAGAAAGATCGATACTTTTTTCCGTCGATGCGGATTCATTCGTTGCGGGAGCGGACGGTGCCTTAAGGGCAGAGCCGATACCCACGATGAGCAGCAGAAGCACCAGAATGCCCACTCCCATCATGACGTACTGGCGTGAAGCGGGTTTCGCTGCAACCGCTTTTTTACGCTTGCGCGGACGGCGTTCAGCACGCTCTTCGTCAAGCGACTCCTCTTCCGCTTCGTAATCTTCTTCTTCGTAATCATCACGGTCATCACGCACTTTACGCGCGCGCGAAGGACGGCGATCGTCAGCATCAAGCTCAACATCATCAAAATTGATTTGCGGCTCATCGACACGTTCAGAAGATTGACGAGAACGACCAGTACGACGATCGCTTGGATCGGGTTTCAGATCGTCTTCTGGTTTGAATTCATCCATTTAACACCCCACTCAAAGGTTTATGCCGACCACCCGTGCATAAAACCCGAATTTAAACGCCGCGCACGCGCAGCAAACCTTTCTAATTGTTACGCCTGCTGGCAATCAGCAATGGCGCCAAGAACGACCTCTTGTGACACTCCGCCACGAACTTCACTCTTCCCTATCGCCAGCGGGAGCACTAAACGTAGCTCGCCTGCTAACACTTTTTTGTCACGCAGCATATGCGGAATATATGCCTGAGCAGACATCTCTTGCGGCCCACTCACCGGTAAACCGGCACGTTTGAGCAAGGTGATAATGCGTTGCGTATCCTGTGGGCTAAACTGCCCCAAACGCTCAGATGCGCGCGCCGCCATCACCATTCCTGCTGCGACAGCTTCACCATGCAGCCAGTTGCCGTAACCCATTTCGGCTTCTATTGCATGACCAAAGGTATGTCCCAGATTGAGTAAAGCACGTAAGCCTGTTTCCCGCTCGTCAGCTGCCACAACTTCGGCTTTTAGCTCACAACAACGGCGGATACAGTAAGCCATCGCCTTGCCATCCAGACGCAGCAATGCATCCAGATTTTCTTCCAGCCAGTCGAAAAAAGCGCCATCAAGAATGATGCCGTATTTAATAACTTCAGCCAGACCAGACGATAATTCTCGTGCAGGCAAGGTAGAAAGGCAGTCAAGATCCACCACGACCGAAGCCGGCTGGTAAAACGCGCCAATCATATTTTTGCCAAGAGGATGGTTAACCGCTGTTTTCCCGCCGACGGAGGAGTCGACCTGAGAAAGCAGAGTAGTAGGAACCTGAATAAAACGAACGCCGCGCTGATAGCTGGCCGCAGCGAAGCCGGTGAGATCACCGACCACTCCGCCACCCAGTGCAACTAGCGTTGTGTCACGACCGTGGGGTTTTTGCAAAAGGGCGGTAAACACGGTGTCCATAACCGTCAGGCTTTTATACTGCTCGCCATCCGGTAAGACCACACTGTCAACCTTAACACCCGCTGATTCCAGCACCTGACGGACTTTGTCGAGATAGAGGGGTGCCAGTGTTTCGTTGGTGACCAGCATAACCTGATCACCGGACTTCAGGGGCAAGAAGGAAGCTGGGTCGTTGAACAAACCAGCCGCGATGGTTATAGGGTAACTCCGTTCCCCAAGAGTGACTGTGATCCTCTCCATGACGCGACATCCACCTTAAATGCTTAAACCCGCAGGCCTGTGAATTGAGCCAGAATTAGTTGCTTTCCAGCATATGAATAATCTGGTTTGCGACAACTTTTGCGCTCTGGTCATCAGTGCGAATGGTAACGTCAGCAATCTCTTCATAGAGAGGATTGCGTTCATCAGCCAGCGCCACCAGCACTTCGCGCGGTGGCGTTTCCACCTGCAGAAGTGGACGTTTTTTGTCACGTTGAGTACGAGCCAATTGCTTTTCGATGGTGGTTTCCAGATAAACCACGACACCGCGGGCGGAGAGACGATTACGGGTTTCGCGAGATTTCACAGAGCCGCCGCCGGTCGCCAGGACAATTCCCTGCTTTTCCGTAAGCTCATTGATGATCTTTTCTTCGCGATCGCGGAAACCTTCTTCACCTTCTACATCGAAGACCCAGCCCACATCAGCTCCGGTTCGTTTCTCAATCTCTTGATCAGAATCGTAAAATTCCATATTGAGTTGTTGAGCTAACTGACGCCCAATAGTGCTTTTGCCGGCACCCATAGGCCCAACCAGAAAGATATTGCGTTTCTCTGCCATTTTTTCGGTACTACTAAGACTATTCGTTGATGATAAACCTGCTTCGTTGTTACCTTGCGGAGCAGGACATGAACTGAAACCTCATATACGTAAGTTCGAGAGTCAGACCAAAAATTATCTCAGTACTATGACTGGTTTGGCAACTGAATAAATCACTAACTACCCGTAGACATCATTTATGGTAGTTGGCATTCGCTGACACTCAAATCGGTACTCCTTGTAAGCTAAATCATCTCTCACGTCAAACACCTGTATCGAGTTCAGCCCAAAAAGCGGCAGAGAAAAGGTATCAATCAATGAACAGGCACTAAACGCGGCGTAATAAAGACCACCAGTTCACGGCGTTCATTATCTTTCCCGTCATGGCGGAAGAGCTGCCCTACCCAGGGAATGCGACCGAGAACGGGCACACTGTCGCTTGCTGCCTTATTCTTTTGCGAGAAGATGCCGCCCAGCGCCAGCGTCTCACCACTCTTAATCTCCACCTGAGTTTCTATCTCTTGCTTATCAATCGCCAGAACTTCACCGTCTGCCTGCTGGAGAACCTGACCGGGGACATTCTGGGTGATACGCAGTTTTAAACGCACTCGCCCTTCCGGCAGAACCGTTGGGGTCACTTCCATCCCGAGCACCGCCTCTTTAAATTCTACTGACGTAGCGCCGCTTTCGCCGCTGGAGACTTGATAGGGAATTTCACTGCCCTGTTTAATACTGGCAGGCTGCATGTGGGACGTTAACAGACGCGGACTGGCAATAATCTCCAGTTGCTGTTTTTGCTCAAGGGCAGAGAGTTCGAGGTCCAGTAAGCGCCCATTGATACTGCCAATGTTAAAACCCACCCGGGTAGTGGCACTTTCTACCGACAAATCAGCAGACAGTGTTGATACCTGCCCACGTTTACCGGGTTTTGTTGCCTCACCCAGCCCCCATTTCACCCCCAGTTCCCGCAGACTTTTTTCATTAATAGTGACGATATGGGCCGCCAGCTCAACCTGCTCAATGGGCAGGTCCATCTGCACAACCCATTTTTCTAATGCATTGAGTGCTGCTTTATTGTCGCGTAACAGCAGGCGATTCAGTCGCTTATCCACGGTCACTGCCCCTTTGGGGCTGAGCAATTTCCCGCCAGCTTTCGCCAGCTCCTCGGCATCGGCGTAACGCAATGTGAGACTACGCTCTTCCAGCGGCAGATTTTGCTTTTGTTTTTCCAGCGCCGCGTCGCGTGCATCCCGCTGCTGTTGCTGCCAGGCCGCCGAGTGCACATGCAAAATATTGCCTTCAGTGCGCATCGTTAAACCCGTGCTTGAAATGACCGTCTGCAGCGCCTGCTTCCAGGGCACGTCCACCAGATGGAGCGACAGGGTGCCATCCACGTCCTTCGAGATAACCAGATTGTGTTTCTCCTGTTCGGCCAGCGCCTGAAGCACCTGCCTGACCGGGACGTCATCCACCATCAGGGTAACCAGTCGGGGTGGTTTTTCCTGTTCCTTATTTTTCTCTTTTGCCTTCGCGCTGAGATTGGTCGTCGCCAGGCAAAGGCAGAGTATTGCCGTTACGCGTTTTATCATCCTGAGTTCCTTCTCGATTCATGCGCCAGCTTGCGGGGTTACATCCGTGCCCGTTCTCCAGTGCCACCTCTTCTTTATTAATACGCACAATTTTCCAGCCAGCGAGCAGCGTCTCTTGCTCACGCAAGCGCCGCCAGCGACCAGCGGGATCCTGCGCGATCCCAACGGGTTTCTCGTCCACCATGACCACGCCTTGCAGACGCCATTCACCCAAAAGGGCGAACTGGCAGCGATCGGGTAGAGGACGAAAAGGGTCACGCATACCGGTCAGCAACGGCAAGACCAGCAGACAAGTGAGTGCAATACGTTTAGCCACCCTCCCCCCGCTCCAGTAGTAACGTGAAATGTAGCGCGTTCTCTTTCATCGCCAGGGTAAATCCAACGGCCAGCATGTTGCGCTCTGCGAGGTGCAAAAAAGTCGGTGGCACTGCCTCCCATGTGGACGCCAGTACCATTTCTCCCCCTCCGACGGTGGGTTGCCAGCGAATCAACTCTCTTCCCAAAGACTGAAACGACAAAGGGGTGAAGGCAGTGACCTTCTCTTCGCTTGCTGACACGTCAGGCGGTCTGAGATTCATCAGCGTCTTCCAGCGAAGCTGCCTCGTTTGTTGCTGGGCCTGTCGCTGAGCCTCTAATGAAAACTGTTCGGCTTCGATGGGTCGAATCACCATGCACCAGCAGAACGCCAGTGCCAGTAGCACCAGGAGACTGGCCGTCAGCGCACGTAACCCGGGCGAAAGGCCATACCAAAACTCAAGGTCACGGGGCATCTTCGGCCTCCTTTTCAAGCTGATAACGGAACTGCCAATGACCCTGTGCATCACGTTCAGTGGCACCCGTTGGCTGTAAGCGAAACCCCTGAGTTGAGCTCAGGGCCTGCTCAAGCTGACTGAGTGCCGCGAAAGAGCGGGTCGCACCCGCCAGCTCAAGCTTGCCCTCATGAAAATGCAGCGTTGTCAGCCAGGCACTCTCAGGCATCCGCTCGGCAAGCGCCCCTAACCGCTGATGCCACAACCGTGTGATTTGCCGCTGCCGGGCGCTGGCCTGCAGCTTTAACCACTGCGCATGCTTTGCCTGGAAGAGGGGTTCGCGAGAGGCGATCCGGCTCAGGACATCTGCATCTGATTGCAACCATAGCGAAGCGTCCTGACGCCTGAGACTGGCACTGCCCTGCCACCCCATCGTCATCAGCGAAATACCCATGAGCGCGAGCACAAAAAACAGTAGCCAGAAGCGGCGACAGTGATAGCGGCGCTGCTCCCGCCATGGGATGAGGTTTACCACGTGCCTGCTCACTGAACACTCCCTAACGCCAGACCAATGGCAACGGCAAAACCCGCACCTTCAACCGGTAAGGGGGGATGACGTTGTGCAACGGCGTGCCAGGGATCAAAATCGCATTGCTCATCAGAACACTGGGCAACGTCGACCTCAGATAACCCGAGGCGCGCAGCCAGATTTGAAATAGAGAGCTTTTCATCACCGGGCTGTCGCCCCCATGCCTCTCGTGTTGCCCATAGCCACTGCGTGCTATCCCGCCAGATCAGGCAGCGAGCGGGAGGATTAAGGAAAGGAATGAGCGGTTGCAGCGCACAGGCATCCGGCGTCACAGCCGCAACGTTTAAACGCAGAGATTTTGCCAGGCTCAGTAGTTCAGCCACTTCTTTATGCTGCGCCGCAGTCACGCTATAGGCAGGTGCCAGCGTGTCTTCGACATAATCAAAACGCAGGTCTGTTGCCGCCATTTCCAGTTCACGGGCCACGTTGTGAGAAAGCCATTGCGTCAGGGCTTTCTCTCGCAATTTCATTGCCGGTCGCGGCACCTGTTTTTGCAGGGTTCGCGCAGCAGGAAAAGCTAACCGTACGCGGTGCCGTTGCGGGAGTGACTGCCGCCAGGGTGCCAGCACCGTAAGCAGGTGCTGCGGCAATCGAAGCTGCCCATTTTCTACCGTTCCGCAAGGAAGCGGCATCTGCCACCAGCGCCGCAGCGCCCAGCCCGATCGCCCGTGGGTCAGCGCAACGCTAACCACGCTATCTTGCTGAATATGCAGCCCAATCTGCCAAAGCCCGAATGCCATAAATTACGATCTCCTTATCGTCGGGAAAGATAACTGCTCTATCAATGCATCAGGCTTGCATTTATACTACCGCGCGGTTGTTTATAAACTGCCCAAATGAAACTAAATGGGAATCCTCCGGTGAAGTTCGTAAAGTATTTATTCATCCTTGCAGTCTGTTGCATTCTGCTGGGAGCAGGTTCGATTTATGGCTTATACAAATATATTGAACCGCAGCTACCTGATGTCGCCACGCTCAAAGACGTGCGACTGCAAATCCCGATGCAGGTCTACAGCGCCGATGGCGAACTGATTGCGCAATACGGGGAAAAACGACGCATTCCATTGACCTTAAGTCAAATTCCACCCGTCATGGTGAAAGCGTTTATTGCCACCGAAGACAGCCGTTTTTACGAGCATCATGGCGTTGACCCCGTGGGGATTTTCCGTGCCGCCAGCGTTGCGCTGTTTTCCGGTCACGCATCCCAGGGCGCAAGTACCATAACGCAGCAGCTGGCGCGAAATTTCTTCCTGAGTCCTGAACGCACCCTGATGCGTAAGATCAAAGAAGTCTTTCTGGCGATCCGTATTGAACAGCTGCTGACAAAAGACGAGATCCTTGAGCTGTATCTCAACAAGATTTACCTCGGTTATCGCGCATATGGCGTAGGCGCAGCCGCGCAGGTCTACTTCGGTAAAAACGCCGATCAGCTCACGCTGAGTGAGATGGCGGTGATTGCGGGTCTGCCCAAAGCCCCTTCAACGTTCAACCCGCTTTACTCCCTGGATCGCGCCACATCGCGACGCAACGTGGTGCTGTCGCGTATGGTCAGCGAGGGCTATATCACGCAGACGCAATACGCAGAGGCCCGTGCTGAAGCTATCGAAGCCGATTACCATGCGCCAGAAATCGCCTTCTCTGCCCCTTATCTCTCTGAAATGGTGCGTCAGGAAATGATGGCGCGCTATGGCGAGAAAGCCTACGAAGATGGCTACCGTGTTTACACCACCATTACCCGTAAAGTGCAGCAGTCTGCGCAGGACGCCGTACGGAATAACGTAATGGATTACGACATGCGCCACGGCTATCGTGGTCCGTCTAATGTGCTGTGGAAACCCGGTGAAGCCGCCTGGGACAGTAAAAAGATCGCTGACTCCCTGAAAGCGTTGCCTTCTTATGGTCCTCTTGAACCCGCAGTCGTTACCGCAGCGAACCCGCAGGAAGCGATGGCCACGCTGGCAGATGGCACCTCTGTTTCGCTGCATATGGAGGGCGTACGCTGGGCAAGACCGTATCGTTCCGATACGCAGCAAGGGCCAACACCGCGCAAAGTCACGGATGTCGTGCAGACGGGCCAACAAATATGGGTGCGCCCGGTGAATGAGGGCTGGTGGCTGGCACAGGTGCCGGACGTCAACTCAGCGCTGGTCTCAATCAACCCACGTGATGGCGCAGTGCTTGCCCTGGTCGGCGGTTTTGATTTCAACCAGAGCAAATTCAACCGCGCCACCCAGGCGTTGCGTCAGGTTGGCTCAAACATCAAGCCGTTCCTCTATACCGCAGCAATGGACAAAGGCCTGACGCTGGCCAGTATCCTCAACGACGTGCCTATTTCTCGTTGGGATGCGGGTGCAGGTTCAGACTGGCGTCCAAAGAACTCACCTGATGAATATTCCGGGCCAATTCGTCTGCGTCAGGGACTAGGGCAGTCGAAAAACGTGGTGATGGTACGTGCCATGCGCGCCATGGGTGTCGACTATGCCGCAGAATATCTGCAACGTTTCGGCTTCCCGGCTCAGAACATCGTTCATACCGAGTCGCTGGCACTGGGCTCCGCATCCTTTACCCCTATGCAGGTTGCCCGTGGCTACGCCGTGATGGCGAACGGCGGCTTCCTCGTTGACCCTTACTTCATTACCAAAATCGAAAATGACCAGGGCGGTGTGCTGTTTGAAGCCAAACCGAAAATTGCCTGTGCCGATTGCGATATTCCGGTGATTTATGGTGATACGCCGAAGTCAAACGTACTCGAAAATAAAGACATGGAAAACGTCGCAACCTCTCAGGAGCAGCCTAATTCGGGTGTGCCTATGCCGCAGTTGGAACAGGCGAATCAGGATTTGGTTGCCAGAAGCGGTGGCCAGGAGTATGCACCTCATGTCATTAACACGCCATTGGCTTTCTTAATCAAAAGCGCCCTGAACAGTAACGTCTTTGGCGAACCGGGCTGGCAGGGGACGGGCTGGCGCGCCGGGCGCGATCTGAAGCGTAACGATATCGGCGGTAAAACGGGTACCACAAACAGCTCGAAAGACGCCTGGTTCTCGGGTTATGGTCCGGGTGTTGTGACTTCGGTATGGATCGGTTTTGACGATCATCGCCGTGATCTGGGTCGTACGACGGCATCCGGGGCGATTAAAGATCAGATTTCGGGTTATGAAGGTGGCGCCAAGAGTGCACAACCGGCATGGGACGCTTATATGCAAGCCGTCCTGAGCGGCGTGCCAGAAGAACCGCTGACGCCCCCACCGGGCATCGTGACGGTGAATATCGATCGCGGTACCGGGCAACTGGCCAGCGGAGGCAGCAGTCGACAAGAGTACTTTATTGAAGGCACTCAACCGACCCAACAAGCCGTTCATGAAGTGGGAACCACCATCATTGATAATGGTGAAACACACGAACTGTTCTGACAAAAAAGGCGCGAAAGCGCCTTTTTTTATAACCGTCCTTGCCCTTTCAACCACTCTCTGAGCAGAAACAGCGCACTGACGTTACGGGCTTCGTTGAAGTCCGGTTCTTCCAGCAGATCCATTAAATGTGCCAGCGGCCAGCGAACCTGAGGCAACGGTTCCGGTTCATCTCCCGGCAATGATTCAGGGTAAAGATCTTCGGCCAGCAGGATATTCATTTTGCTGGAAAAGTAAGAGGGTGCCATGCTGAGTTTTTTCAGAAACGTCAGTTCCCTTGCCCCAAAGCCGACCTCTTCCTTCAGTTCCCGATTTGCTGCTTCATACATGTTTTCACCAGGATCAATTAACCCTTTTGAAAACCCAAGTTCATAGGATTCAGTGCCCACGGCGTATTCGCGAATAAGGATAATGTGATCGTCAACAATCGGCACGATCATCACTGCTTCGCGGTTGGACGGACGCATACGTTCATAAACGCGACGTACACCATTACTGAATTCCAGATCCACGCTTTCAACGTTAAACAGTCGTGAAGAGGCAACGGTCTCTACGTTAAGAATGGTGGGTTTTTGCAATGATTCGCTCATTATTATCGGTCTTTCCAGAGAATACTGACATTATTGTGCGACACAGAACCGCGTTTGGGCAATGTCATTTGCCCCTCATTTACATTTTCGCAACCTCCTTTCAGCCCTTTCCCAAATAAACCTAAAAGTCAAGAGGTTGAAATTAAACTAAGAATTTGCTGATATTCGCCTTAGGCCTGCTTTGCTACCCTTTCCAAGGCTGCGAGGCACGAAAAGAGTAAGAACATATTTTTGCCTGCCAACTATTTGATTATGCTGATAATATCCATGGGAAAAGGTGCAACTGACTACACCTGCTACTACAAGTAAGATGGGAAAAGCATGAGCACCATTTTGATTTTTTTCGCTGCTATGCTGGCCTGCGCACTCGTCGCCGGGTGGGTATACCGAATGAGATCGCAGAGGCGATATCGTTTACCACACCTTCAGGCTTTTGCAGGTGCGACGACCCGTAAATTGAAACCAGAAGAGCGCAGTGCGGTTGAAAGCTATCTGGATGCGCTTTCCCGTAGCCGCCAGGTGCCTGGCCCAACAGGCGCAACAACGGCTCCCGTCTCACTGGCCCTCAATGCGCAAAGCAACACCGTTATTCATCTGACCCAGGCTATTACCCGCTACGGCATTACGACGGATGCGCCTAACAAATGGCGCTATTACCTCGATTCTGTTGAAGTCCATTTACCTCCGTTCTGGGAGCAGTACATCACGGATGAAAACAGCGTTGAGCTGATCCGCACTGACACCCTACCGCTGGTTATTTCACTCAATGGTCACAATCTGAGTGAATCGCGCTACGACGAACAAACGCTGATGCCAGAACAGGTTTCAGCGACGCATTCTGCTATTCGCGGCGAAGAGACAGAGCAGATTGAGCTGCTCAACATACGCCACGAAACGCCCCAGGAGTATGCGCTTAGCCGCCCCGATGGCCTCCGGGAGGCATTACTCATTGCCGCTGCCTTCTTGCTGTTCTTTTTCTGTCTGGTGACGCCGGAGGTCTTTGTCCTTTGGCTTGCGGGGGGCGGGATCCTTCTTCTGGCCGCCGGGCTCTGGGGGTTATTCGCTCCACCTGCAAAAAACGCACTCCGGGAAATTCACTGCCTGCGTGGCACGCCAAAACGCTGGGGCCTGTTCGGCGAGAATAATCAGGAGCAAATCAATAACATCTCGCTTGGGATTATTGATTTAATTTATCCCCGTCACTGGCAGCCTTATATCGCACAGGATCTGGGCCAGCAAAGCGACATTGATATTTATCTCGATCGCCACGTTGTCCGCCAGGGGCGCTTCCTGTCACTTCATGATGAAGTCACTCATTTCCCGTTGCAGCATTGGGTACGAAGTGCCGTTATTTCTATGGGTGCGCTGGCAGTACTGGTCATGCTATTGGTCTGGGTGCCGCTGGATATGCCTATCAAGTTTACGCTTTCCTGGATTAAAGGCGCACAAACCATCGAGGCCACCAAAGTCAGTGAGCTCGAGTCCGCCGGGCTGCGCGTTGGGGACTCGCTTCGTATCCACAGTACGGGCATGTGTAGTATTCCAACCTCCGCTAACTGGACGACCCGTCAGAGTTCTCCGTTTACGCCGTTCGACTGTTCGCAGATTATCTGGAATGACGCCCCGCCATTGCCGCTGCCTGAGTCTGAAACGGTGACCAAAGCCACCGCCCTGGTGCAGGCCGTCAACCGTCAGTTGCATCCTAAACCTGAGGATAACTCCCGTGTCAGCCCTGCCCTGCGCTCGGCGATTCAAAAATCGGGCATGGTATTGCTGGATGACTTTGCAGACATTGTTTTGAAAACGCAGGATTTGTGTGCCGCTGATGACGATTGTCTGCGGCTTAAAAACGCCCTGGTTAATCTCGGTAACAGTAAAGACTGGGACACCCTGACCACCCGCGCCAGCGCGGGTAAACTGACCGGTGTGAACGTGCTGTTACGTCCCGTCAGCGCAGAGTCTCTCGATAATCTGGTTACCACCTCAACGGCCCCCTTTATTATGCGAGAAACCACGCGCGCGGCGCAGTCGCTTAACAGCCCGGCCCCCGGTGGTTTTTTGATTGTCAGCGAAGAGGGCAGTGAACTGGTCGATCAGCCTTACCCACCGATGGCTCTGTACGACTACCCGGCAACGGAACAATGGAACGAATTCCAGCGACTGGCGGAGATGTTGATGCAGACGCCGTTCAGTGCTGAAGGCATTATCACCAACATCGCCACCGATGCTAACGGTACCCGACACGTCAGCCTGCACCGCATTCCTGATGCATCCGGCCTGTGGCGTTATATCGGTACGACGCTGTTGCTGCTGGCGATGATCGTTTGCAGTCTCTATAACGGCGTGCAGGCGCTCCGTCGCTATCAACGTAACCGTACACGCCTGGCTGACATTCAGCAGTATTATGAAAACTGCCTGAACCCAAAACTCATCCCTGCCCCTGAAAGCCTGACCTGATAAACTGCTTGCGCGTCGGGTATGTTAACCTGTCGCGCACGCTTCTTTCTGGCTGGAGTTTTCTATGCATTTTGATATCGACTGGCGAGACGTGGATACCGTCCTGCTGGATATGGACGGCACGCTTCTTGACCTCGCGTTCGATAATTACTTCTGGCAGACCCTGGTCCCGGAAACGTTTGGCGCGAAAGAAGGGATTACGCCTGCGGAAGCCCAGCACATCATTCGCCAGGAATATCATGCCGTTCAGCATACGCTAAACTGGTACTGTCTGGATTTCTGGAGCGAACGCTTAGGGCTCGATATCTGCGCGATGACCACTCAGCAGGGTCCGAAGGCGGTGTTGCGTGAAGATACGGTCCCTTTTCTTGATGCGCTGCAAAAGTGCGGTAAAAGACGCATCCTGTTGACCAATGCCCACCCGCACAACCTGGCTGTTAAACTTGAACACACTGGGCTTGCAGCACACCTTGATTTATTACTTTCCACCCACACATTTGGTTATCCGAAAGAGGACCAGCGTTTGTGGCAGGCCGTGGCACAAGAAACCGGCTTAAATCCGGAACGCACGCTGTTTATTGATGACAGCGAGCCGATTCTGGATGCCGCCGCCCAATTTGGTATTCGTTATTGCCTCGGGGTGACAAACCCGGACTCTGGTCTGGCGGATAAAAGCTATCTACGTCACCCCGGCATGAACGATTATCGCCACCTGATTCCCGCGCTCAGCGTGAAGGAGAGGTAATGAAACAGCAGCCCGAGCAAAACGTCCGTCTGGATAAATGGCTGTGGGCAGCGCGCTTTTATAAAACGCGCGCCCTGGCTCGCGAAATGATTGAAGGCGGGAAAGTGCATTACAACGGTCAGCGCAGCAAGCCGAGTAAAGTCGTCGAGCTGAACGCCATGCTGACGCTGCGACAGGGAAATGATGAACGCACGGTGATGATTAAAGGCATTACCGAACAGCGTCGCCCTGCCGACGAGGCCGTTACGCTGTACGAAGAGACGGCCGAAAGTATCGAAAAGCGCGAGAAAATGGCGCAGGCACGTAAACTCAATGCGTTAACGATGCCCCACCCCGATCGCCGCCCGGACAAGAAAGAACGCCGCGACCTGATGAAATTTAAACACGGTGACAGCCAGTAGCGCCCACCTGCAAGAGAGAAAATTATGGCTCAACACGACCAATTACACCGCTATCTGTTTGAAAACTATGCCGTGCGCGGCGAGCTGGTAACCGTATCGGAAACCTGGAAACAGATGCTGGAAAACCACAATTACCCCCTGCCGGTGAAAACCATTTTGGGTGAGTTGCTGGTCGCCACCAGCCTTTTAACGGCGACCCTGAAATTTGCAGGTGACATTACCGTGCAGTTGCAGGGAGATGGCCCGATGAGCCTGGCGGTAATTAACGGCAACAACCGTCAGCAGATGCGCGGCGTGGCGCGCGTTCAGGGTGAGATTCCTGAAGGCGCGGACCTGAAAACGCTGGTGGGTAATGGCTACCTGGTTATTACCATTACGCCTGAGGAAGGCGAGCGTTACCAGGGTGTGGTTGGACTGGAAGGTGATACGCTGGCAGCGTGCCTTGAAGATTACTTCCTGCGTTCAGAGCAGTTGCCTACACGTCTGTTTATTCGCACAGGTGAAGTTGCAGGTACGCCGGCTGCGGGCGGCATGTTGCTCCAGGTTCTGCCGGCGCAGGAGACCCAGGCCGCAGATTTCGAGCACCTGAGCATTCTGACTGAAACCATTAAGGCCGATGAACTTCTTACGCTCGCGGCGGAAGACGTTTTGCACCGCCTGTACCATGAAGAAGAGGTCCGCCTGTACGATCCGCAGGACGTTGAATTCAAATGTACCTGCTCGCGTGAACGTTGCGCGGATGCGCTTAGAACGCTACCGGATAACGAAGTTGACAGTATCATTGCCGAAGAAGGTGAAATTGATATGAACTGTGACTACTGCGGCAGTCACTATCTCTTCAATGCTATGGATATTGCCGAAATCCGTAACAACGCCTCCCCTGCCGATCCGCAGGTGCATTAACCTTCCCCCTTCGTTCGCTCTTAAGCGCCGCCCCCTGGGGTGGCGCTTTTGTTTGGCACGTCACGTTTCCGCTAATACGTTATATGAAAGCCTTACGTAATTTACTTTCATGAAAGCGATTACAGTCACAATATGACCGTTAAAAATATCGCTTTATGTCGCTTTAAGAACATTTTCCCGATCATAATGGCTATGATTGCCAAAATCTGTCTCGCTTCATGACGGATATCACAGTGTTTTCCATCGATAAGGGTTTGTCGAGATGCGTAAATCTATGAGCCGTGTCGCGGTCAAGGACGTGATAACAACCCTACAATTTCAGGCAGTACATCTTGGCTAAGGAGAAGTGACATGCGCGTTAAAGATTTAACCCCGCAGGATCTCAAGGCTTATGGTATCAATGATGTTCAGGATATCGTTTACAACCCCGACTACGATACGTTGTATCAGGAAGAGCTCCGTCCAGACCTGGAAGGATATGAGCGAGGCGTGTTAACGAATTCTGGGGCTGTCGCCGTCGACACCGGCATATTTACAGGCCGCTCGCCGAAAGATAAGTATATTGTCCGTGACGATACCACCCGCGATAGCGTCTGGTGGTCTGATAAAGGTAAAGGTAAGAACGACAACAAACCGCTCGCACCTGAAACCTGGCAACATCTTAAAGATCTGGTGACGCAACAACTTTCCGGTAAGCGACTGTTTATTATCGACGCTTTTTGCGGCGCCAACCCGGATACCCGTCTCTCTGTTCGTTTCGTCACAGAAGTGGCCTGGCAGGCACACTTCGTGAAGAACATGTTCATCCGCCCCACCGACGAAGAACTCACCGATTTCAACCCTGACTTTATCGTCATGAACGGGGCTAAATGCACCAACCCGCTGTGGAAAGAACAGGGGATGAACTCAGAAAACTTTGTGGCATTTAACCTCACCGAGCGCATTCAGTTGATCGGCGGTACCTGGTACGGCGGCGAAATGAAGAAAGGGATGTTCTCAATGATGAACTACCTTCTGCCGCTGAAAGGCATCGCGTCTATGCACTGTTCCGCCAACGTCGGTGAAAAGGGCGATGTCGCTGTTTTCTTTGGCCTGTCCGGCACCGGTAAAACGACCCTCTCTACTGATCCGAAACGTCGGCTGATTGGCGATGATGAGCACGGCTGGGACGATGACGGCGTGTTTAACTTTGAAGGCGGGTGTTACGCCAAAACCATCAGGCTCTCTGAAGAGGCTGAACCGGATATCTTCCACGCCATCCGACGCGACGCGCTGCTGGAAAACGTCACCGTGCGGGCGGACGGCAGCATTGATTATGATGATGCATCGAAAACGGAAAATACCCGGGTTTCCTACCCGATCTACCACATCGATAATATCGTCAAGCCAGTGTCGAAAGCGGGCCATGCCACCAAAGTGATTTTCCTGACGGCGGATGCGTTTGGCGTACTTCCTCCGGTTTCCCGGCTGACGGCGAACCAGACGCAGTATCACTTCCTGTCCGGTTTTACGGCAAAGCTTGCGGGAACAGAGCGTGGCGTGACGGAACCGACCCCCACCTTCTCAGCCTGCTTCGGCGCCGCTTTCCTTTCATTGCACCCCACTCAGTATGCAGAAGTGCTGGTAAAACGGATGCAGGCAGCCGGCGCACAAGCTTACCTGGTGAATACGGGCTGGAATGGAACGGGCAAGCGCATCTCCATTAAGGATACGCGTGCCATTATTGACGCGATCCTCGACGGCGCGCTGGATGATGCAGAGACGTTTACGCTGCCGATGTTTAACCTGGCCATTCCAACCGAGTTACCGGGAGTTGAAAGCCGGATCCTTGATCCTCGCAATACCTACGCCTCCCCAGAACAGTGGCAGGAGAAAGCCACTCAACTGGCTAAGCTCTTCATCAGCAACTTTGAGAAGTACACGGATACCGCCGCAGGCGCAGCGCTGGTCAGCGCCGGACCAAAACTGTAATTTTGCAACACGTAACAAACAAAACCCGCCAGATGGCGGGTTTTGTTTATGCGTTCTCTTTAGCTTGCACGCTGACGCGGGTGACCGGGATGGGTAACCAGGCCCGAATAGACAGCCCGCCACGCTCGCTAACACCCAGCTCCAGCAAACCATTGTGGTTGTCGACAATACGCTGAACAATCGCCAGCCCAAGCCCGGTACCGCTGGTGCTTCGTGCGCTGTCGCCGCGAACAAATGGCTGGAACAGATGCTTTCGTTGCTCAGGCTTGATACCCGGACCGTCATCTTCCACCTGGAACCAGGCGCGATTGAGTTCAGTACCGCTGCTGACTTTAATCCAGCCATTGCCATACCGGGCGGCGTTCACCACCATGTTGGCCAGCGCGCGCTTAATGGAAAGCGGATGCATGCGAACCTGAATGTCGCCCTCATGAAGCGCCGTTTCTATTTCACGCTCATAACCACTTTCTGCGGCCACCACTTCGCCGAGAACGGCGTTCAGCTCGGCCAGTTCCATCGGCATCTCCTGCCCGGTGCGCAGGTAGTCAATAAACTGCTCGATAATGGCGTTGCACTCTTCGATATCTTTATTGATCGATTCCGCCAGATAGCCATCTTCTTCGGCCATCATTTCGGTCGCGAGGCGAATACGGGTTAATGGCGTCCGCAAATCATGACTTACCCCGGCCATCAGCAGCGTTCGGTCATCCGCCAGCTGCTTCACACCGGCTGCCATCTGGTTAAAGGCACGCGTCACTGAGCGAACCTCGGAAGCGCCATACTCGCGCAGCGGTTGTGGAATATGCCCTTTACCCACCTTAAGCGCGGCATGTTCAAGGTCGACAAGGGGTCGGTTTTGAATACGAATAAACAGCCACGCCCCCCCAATCGCCAGCAGCATGATCGCCAGGGTGTAGCGGAAAAGCGGTGAAAAGTCCCCCTGATGGATTTCCGTCAGGGGAACGCGCACCCAGATATTGGGGGAAAGCCAGGTTTTCAACCAGACCACCGGCGAGCTCTTGTTGACCTCAACACGTACTTCCGTCGGGCCACCCAGTTGCTGCGCCATCTGCTGGCTTAAGAATTCATAATGCTGCGCCCAACGCAAACCGGCGTCTTCAGCGGCTTCGTTCGAATATAGCGAAATACCCAATTCGCGATAAATCTCACGACGAAACGCCGGTGGAACCACCAGTTGAGTCCCATCCTCCAGTTGCAGTTTATCGGTCATCAGCATACGTACTTCGTAGGCGAGAACCTTATTAAACTGCTGAAGGCTGGGTAAAATCGCGAAGTTCAGCACCACGAGATAAGTTGTCACCAGGCTGACAAACAGCAGAGTGACAATCAGTAACAGCGTGCGTGCAAATGAACTTCGCGGCGAAAAGCGCATTCGCCTCATGCTTTAGAACCGTCCGGCACGAAGACGTAGCCCAGGCCCCATACGGTCTGGATATAGCGCGGGTGCGCCGGGTCCTCTTCCACCATGCGGCGCAGGCGGGAGATCTGTACGTCGATGGAACGTTCCATTGCGGAATATTCGCGACCGCGCGCCAGGTTCATCAGCTTATCGCGGGAGAGCGGCTCACGCGGATGGCTGACCAGCGCTTTCAGTACCGCGAACTCACCGCTGGTCAATGGCATTGGCTCATCTTCGCGGAACATTTCACGGGTGCCGAGGTTCAGTTTGAATTTACCAAAGGCGATGACCGCCTCTTCCTGGGAAGGCGCACCCGGCAGTTCATTGGCCTGACGGCGCAGGACCGCACGGATACGGGCCAGCAGTTCGCGCGGGTTGAACGGTTTTGGAATATAGTCATCAGCGCCGATTTCGAGGCCAACGATACGATCCACTTCTTCCCCTTTCGCCGTCACCATGATGATCGGCATTGGGTTGCTCTGACTACGCAGGCGGCGGCAAATAGAGAGGCCATCTTCGCCAGGCAGCATCAGATCGAGGACCATCAGGTGGAAGGATTCACGCGTCAGCAAACGATCCATCTGTTCAGCATTGGCGACGCTACGGACCTGGAAGCCTTGTTCAGTGAGATAACGTTCAAGCAATGCACGCAGGCGCATGTCGTCATCCACGACCAGGATTTTATAATTCTCTTGCATTGTTTTTACTCCCAAAGGTTCCGACAATTATGATGACGTATTCTAAAAAAGTGCACGTTAACAACCAGCGAAATCTGGTATAAATTCTAGTCGAAATTGTTACAAAGCATATTTAACAGTAGCTTATATGCATATAGCTTCACATAAATGATGAATTATCCGCACCTTAGGGCGTTTATTTGTAAAGACACCGATGAGTAAAAATAAGGCCAGAAGATGAAAACGCCGCTGATCACCCGTGAAGGTTACGACAAATTAAAACAGGAACTGGATTTTCTCTGGCGACAGGAACGTCCTGAAGTCACGAAAAAGGTCACCTGGGCGGCAAGCCTCGGCGACCGCAGTGAAAATGCTGATTACCAGTACAACAAAAAACGCCTGCGTGAAATTGACCGTCGGGTACGTTACCTGACCAAATGTCTCGAACACCTGAAAATCGTCGATTACTCCCCGCAGCAAGAGGGCAAAGTCTTCTTTGGTGCCTGGGTTGAGATTGAAAATGATGACGGCAACACCCTGCGCTTTCGCATTGTTGGCTACGACGAAATTTTCGGGCGTAAGGATTACATTTCGATTGATTCTCCTATGGCGCGAGCGCTGCTGAAAAAAGAGGTGGGCGACCTCGCGGTGGTGAATACCCCGGCCGGAGAAGCCAGCTGGTACGTCAACGAAATCGAATACGTAAAATGAGCCGGAACAATCTGAAGCCCCGGCCGATGACTGGCATTTTTGCCGGTCAATCCGTATAACTGTCGCTTAATTTTTTTACTCAGATGAAGCTAATCCATGATGAATGATTCTTTCTGCCGCATTATTGCAGGTGAAATTCAGGCACGCGCCGAACAGGTTGATGCAGCCGTTCGCCTGCTCGATGAAGGGAACACCGTGCCGTTTATTGCACGTTATCGTAAGGAAGTGACCGGCGGTCTGGATGACACGCAGCTGCGTAATCTGGAGACACGTCTGGGCTATCTGCGTGAACTGCAGGAGCGTCGTCAGGCAATCCTCAAGTCCATTGGCGAACAGGGCAAGTTGACCGAGTCGCTGGAAAAAGCCATCAACACCACCCTGAGCAAAACCGAGCTCGAAGACCTCTATCTGCCGTACAAACCGAAGCGCCGTACCCGCGGGCAAATTGCCATTGAAGCCGGCCTCGAACCGCTGGCTGATTTGCTGTGGAACGACCCTTCGCACCATCCTGAAACTGAAGCGGCCAAATTTGTTGATGTCGATAAAGGTGTGGCGGACAGCAAAGCCGCTCTGGATGGCGCACGTTACATTCTGATGGAACGTTTCGCCGAAGACGCCGCGTTACTGGCTAAGGTGCGTGATTACCTGTGGAAAAATGCCCATATCGTGGCGACCGTGGTCAGTGGTAAAGAAGAGGATGGGGCTAAATTCCGCGACTATTTTGACCATCACGAACCGATAGCTACTGCCCCGTCACACCGTGCACTGGCTATGTTCCGTGGGCGCAATGAAGGTGTTTTGCAGCTCTCTCTGAATGCTGACCCGCAATTCGACGAGCCGCCAAAAGAGAGCTATTGCGAGCAAATCATCATCGACCACCTCGGCCTGCGCCTGAACAACGCCCCGGCGGACAGCTGGCGTCGCGGCGTGGTGAGCTGGACCTGGCGCATTAAGGTGCTGATGCATCTTGAAACTGAACTGATGGGCACCGTGCGCGAACGTGCAGAAGATGAAGCGATTAACGTCTTCGCCCGTAACCTGCACGACCTGCTGATGGCTGCTCCTGCGGGCCTGCGCGCCACCATGGGCCTTGATCCCGGCCTGCGTACCGGCGTGAAAGTCGCGGTGGTGGACGGCACGGGCAAACTGGTCGCAACCGACACCATTTATCCCCATACTGGCCAGGCCGCAAAAGCGGCAACCGTGGTGGCCGCGCTGTGCGAGAAGCACAACGTTGAGCTGGTCGCCATCGGCAACGGTACCGCCTCGCGTGAAACGGAACGTTTCTACCTCGACGTCCAGAAACAGTTCCCGAAAGTGACCGGGCAGAAAGTGATCGTCAGCGAAGCGGGCGCGTCGGTCTATTCCGCTTCCGAACTGGCAGCGCTGGAGTTCCCGGATCTGGATGTGTCTTTGCGTGGCGCGGTCTCCATCGCCCGTCGCTTACAAGATCCGCTGGCCGAGCTTGTGAAAATCGATCCAAAATCCATCGGCGTTGGCCAGTATCAGCACGATGTCAGCCAGACGCAGCTCGCCCGCAAGCTGGACGCGGTTGTAGAAGATTGCGTGAACGCCGTGGGTGTGGATCTCAATACTGCCTCCGTGCCGCTGCTTACCCGCGTCGCAGGACTGACCCGCATGATGGCGCAGAACATCGTCTCCTGGCGTGATGAAAACGGTCAGTTCCAGAATCGTCAGCAACTGCTTAAAGTCAGCCGTCTCGGGCCAAAAGCCTTTGAACAGTGCGCGGGCTTCCTGCGTATCAACCACGGGGATAACCCACTGGATGCTTCAACGGTACACCCGGAAACCTACCCGGTAGTTGAGCGTATTCTGGCCGCAACGGAACAATCACTCCGCGACCTGATGGGCAATAGCACTGAGCTGCGCAAACTCAAGCCGTCCGACTTCACCGATGAGCAGGTGGGCGTGCCTACCGTTACGGACATCATCAAAGAGCTGGAAAAACCGGGCCGCGATCCGCGTCCTGAGTTTAAAACGGCGACTTTTGCTGATGGCGTGGAGACCATGAATGATCTGCTGCCCGGCATGGTGCTGGAAGGCGCGGTCACCAACGTCACCAACTTTGGTGCCTTTGTCGATATTGGCGTGCATCAGGACGGCCTCGTGCATATCTCTTCGCTTGCCGACAAGTTTGTCGACGATCCGCACACGGTGGTCAAAGCAGGCGATATCGTTAAGGTCAAAGTGCTGGACGTGGATCTTCAACGCAAACGTATTGCGCTGACTATGCGTCTGGATGAGCAACCCGGCGAAACCAATGCCCGCCGAAGCGGCGGCAGCAATCGTGAACAGGCACGCCCGGCAGCGAAAGCAGCAAAACCGCGTGGACGTGAAGCCCAGCCCGCAGGCAATAGCGCGATGATGGACGCGCTGGCGGCGGCGATGGGTAAAAAACGTTAAGCCCTCTCCCCTCCTTCGGGAGGGGAATATTTTTACCCCCTGTCAGCACGTCCTGCCACCTCTCCCGCGCAATATTTAATTAACAAATAAGAATCAATTGCATTATTTACAACATAAAGACGGCAATCTTAATAAAAAATTAAAATAAAGAAATAAACAGCCATTTTTATTCATACTTTTTAAGTGCTTATGAATATTAGGAAAACGAAAAAAATATTGCGCCATATCAACGATGCAGCGTTTTATGATTTCACTTGGGATGATATCGCGGTTAAATAAGTGTAGATAAAAACCATTCTCATTATCATTGTTCGTTCTGGTCATCACCTGGCACTCTGCCAACAAGCGAGTGGTTTCTTTATTTAATTCACCAGGCACAACAATAATTCGCGATAACGATAAGTAGGTTCTATGCAATTTCATCCTGAGAGTACGTGGAAAATAACCGGTTTCTCGCGCGAAATTAGCCCGGCGTGGCGCCAGAAACTCCTTTCTCTGGGTATGTTGCCCGGTTCATCTTTTAACGTGGTACGTGTGGCCCCCCTTGGCGACCCCGTACATATCGAAACACGCCGCGTTAATCTCGTATTACGTAAAAAAGACCTCGCGTTTTTACAACTGGAAGCCATTGCCGGTTAATCCTCACGGGTAAGATGAAATATGAAAAAGTTAACCATTGGATTAATTGGTAATCCGAACTCCGGGAAGACCACCTTATTTAATCAGTTGACCGGAGCCCGCCAGCGCGTGGGCAACTGGGCAGGTGTCACGGTCGAGCGTAAAGAGGGGCAGTTTTCTACGACCGACCATCAGGTCACGCTGGTCGACCTGCCAGGTACGTACTCACTGACGACCATTTCATCGCAGACGTCGCTGGATGAACAAATTGCCTGCCACTACATTCTGAGCGGCGATGCGGACCTGTTAATTAACGTGGTGGACGCCTCAAACCTTGAGCGTAACCTCTATCTCACCGTGCAACTGCTGGAACTGGGCATCCCCTGCGTGGTGGCATTGAACATGCTGGATATCGCCGAGAAACAAAAAGTCCGCATTGATATTGACGCCCTCTCGGCCCGACTGGGTTGCCCGGTGGTCCCGCTGGTCTCCACACGCGGTCGAGGCATTGACGCATTAAAACTCGCCGTCGATCGCCACCAGAAAAATAGCCCGGTTGAACTGGTGCACTATGCACAGCCGCTGCAACGCGAGGCCAACGCGCTCGCGGGGGAAATGGCCCAGGAAATGCCGCTGACTCAACGCCGCTGGCTTGGCCTGCAAATGCTGGAAGGCGATATCTATAGCCGTGCTTACGCGGGTGACGCCGCGCTGAAACTGGACGCGACGCTGACGCGTCTGCAACGTGAAATTGACGATCCGGCGCTGCATATTGCCGACGCCCGCTATCAGGCTATTTCGGCGATATGTGATGCGGTCAGTAATACCCTGACCGCCGAGCCCAGCCAGTTTACCGCGGCTGTCGATCGCATCATCCTCAACCGGTTTCTCGGCCTCCCTATTTTCCTGTTTGTGATGTACCTGATGTTCCTGCTGGCCATTAACATTGGCGGTGCCCTGGCACCTATTTTTGATGCGGGTTCTATCGCCATTTTTGTGCACGGCATTCAGTGGCTGGGATACACGCTGCACTTCCCGGACTGGTTAACAATCTTCCTCGCCCAGGGGCTGGGTGGGGGTATCAACACCGTACTGCCGCTGGTGCCGCAAATTGGCATGATGTACCTGTTCCTCTCTTTTCTGGAGGATTCCGGTTACATGGCGCGTGCGGCTTTTGTGATGGACAGGCTAATGCAGGCCCTCGGGCTGCCCGGTAAATCCTTCGTGCCGCTGATTGTCGGATTCGGCTGCAATGTGCCTTCGGTGATGGGAGCACGTACGCTGGATGCGCCGCGTGAACGGCTGATGACCATTATGATGGCCCCGTTTATGTCCTGCGGCGCGCGGCTGGCCATTTTCGCGGTCTTTTCTGCTGCGTTCTTCGGTCAGGAAGGCGCACTCATTGTCTTCTCTCTGTATGTGCTGGGGATCGTCATGGCGATTCTGACCGGACTGATGCTCAAACACACCATCATGCGTGGCGAAGCCTCGCCGTTCATTATGGAACTGCCGGTCTATCACGTGCCGCACCTGAAAAGCCTGTTGTTGCAAACCTGGCAACGGCTGAAAGGTTTTGTCCTGCGCGCGGGTAAAGTCATCGTTATCGTGAGCATTTTCCTCAGCGCGTTAAACAGCTTCTCCCTCTCGGGCAAAGCGGTTGATAACATTAATGATTCAGCGCTGGCCTCGGTCAGCCGCGTCTTTACCCCACTGTTGCAGCCGATTGGCGTACAGCCTGACCACTGGCAGGCGACCGTTGGCCTCTTTACTGGCGCGATGGCAAAAGAAGTGGTCGTCGGCACGTTGAACACGCTTTATACCGCAGAACATATTCAGGAAGCGCCTTTTGACCCTGCCGGGTTTAGCCTGACGGACGAATTAGGTACAGCCGCAGAAGAGACCTGGTCAAGCCTCAGAGATACCTTCAGCTTGAGCGTGCTGGCAAACCCCATTGAGGCCAGTAAAGGTGACGGCGAGATGGAAACCGGTACCATGGGCGTAATGAGTGAGAAATTTGGTAGCGCCAGTGCGGCTTACAGCTACCTGATTTTTGTCCTGCTCTATATTCCGTGCATATCAGTGATGGGGGCGATTTCGCGAGAGTCGAGCCGTGGCTGGATGGGCTTTTCTGTGCTCTGGGGGCTCAACATTGCCTATTCATTGGCGACCATATTTTACCAGGCCGCCAACGTTAGCCAGCATCCGACTTACAGCCTGGTCTGCATAATGATCGTCATCCTGTTTAATATTGTCGTCATTGGCGGTCTGCGGCGCGCCAGAAGCCGTGTTGATGTCAATCTGTTAGCCACCCGCAAAACAGCGGCCAGCTGCTGCGAAAGCCCGGCTGGGGACTGCCACTAAGGCGCGTCTATGGCATCGTTAATTGACGTTCGCGACCTGCTTGCATTGCAAGGCCGGATGGAAGCCAGCCAGCTTTGCCGCGCGCTGCATCTTTCTCGCCCGATGGTAGAAGCCATGTTAGGCCGCATGGAGGCGATGGGGAAAGCCGTACGCATTCAACAAGAGGCAGAAGGGTGTCTGACGGGAAGCTGTAAAGCCTGCCCGGAGGGAAAATCAGCCTGTCAGCAGGAGTGGTGGTCACTAACCGGTCGCTAAAAGCGGGCCATCCGGCCCGCGTTTTCACTCACTTTACGATTACTTGTAGACATCCGCCGTTGCATGGATGTCTTTTTCAGTTTTCTCGCCGCTGGTCACGACAAAATATTTGCCACCCAGCTCATCAGCTTTTTTGGACAGCTCTTGCTTCGCGTCCATCGGTGCGGTGGTATCGGACGTGGTGATAGTGCCTACCTTCGTCAGATTCATACCCTCGACTTTATCTTTTTGCAGCTCTTCTGCAGCCATCACGCCGAAGGACAGGGAACCAATAACCAGAGACGTAACAATTCCTGTAACTAATTTCATACCTATGATTCTCCTCAGGTTTCATAATTGTCGTGCAGGTGCGGGGCCAAGTTAAACGCACCGCAACAGCCACTTAAGTATTGTAGTGGGTTGACGATTATTCAAGCTGGTGTACCCGTTACGTTACAGATTCAGAAAAGGACCTTAACGTCATGGCAAAATCATCTGGATGAGAAATAAAAGGGGCATGGGCCGCTTTGGCAAAAATAATGGATTCACTCTGCGGCCATAGTGCGTCCAGCGGGGCGATAATCCGGCGTGGAACCAGGCCATCCAGTCGCCCGTAAATGCGCAGGAAAGGTAACGTCAGATCCGCCAGCGCATCCCTCAGGTCTGCTGTTTTCAGGATCTCCAGCCCGCCATTCAGCACCTCTGGTGTGGGCATGGGCAATGACAAAACGGCATTTTTTAGCTGGCGCGCATCCTGACGGGCTGTTTCGGTGCCCATTGTCTGCAAGGCCAGGAAGCGCTCCACCGTGCGCTGAAAATCGTCACTCAGTTGCCGCTGAAAATCGGCCAGCACGTCAGATTTAATGCCCGCCCAGCTTCCCTGCTCACTAAAGCACGGTGACGATGCCACCGTCACCAGACCACTGATGCGCGCAGGGGCCATTAACGCCGCCTGGCTTGCGACCAGTCCGCCCAGACTCCAGCCCAGCCAGACAGCACGTTCCGGCGCGCGTGCCAGCACACATTCAGCCATTCCCTCAAGCGTCATCGCCGGGAAACCGCTGCTGCGGCCATAACCCGGTAAATCGACCAGATGGAGGGTGAAATGCGAGCTCAGTTCAGCGGTTATGCAATCCCACACTTGCGCATTCAGCCCCCAGCCGTGAAGCAGCACAAGATGGCAATGTCCTTCGCCTTTGGTTTCCCACCAGATATCGTTCATCGGCTATGGTTCTCTTTCTTCAAACAAGGAGGTTGAACATGCTAACAGTGCCTGGCCTGTGCTGGCTATGCCGAATGCCGCTGGCCCTCGCTCACTGGGGGATATGCTCCTGTTGCGCCAGAACCCTTCCTCTTAAGGTGCCCGTCTGCCCCCGCTGTGCCCTGCCAGCGCTCAGCCGCACGCTACCCTGTGGTCGCTGCCTGCAAAAAATGCCGCCCTGGCAACAGATGGTGACGGTTAGCGGGTATATGCCCCCGCTCAGTCAGCTGGTGCATCAGATGAAATTTTCCCGACGCCCGGAAATGGCACTGGCCCTGGCACGCTTACTGTTACTGGCCGTCAGGGACGCTCGCAGAACCCGACACTGCCCGGTACCGGACATGCTGGTCAGTGTTCCCTTGTGGCAACGCCGTCAATGGCGAAGAGGGTATAATCAGAGCGACCTGCTTTGTCGGCCGCTGGCGCGCTGGCTCGGCTGCCGTTATGAGCCTGCTGCCCTGACACGCACGCGCATGACCCGCATCCAGCATCAACTGAGCGCCCGCTTGCGTAAACGCAACCTGAAAAATGCCTTTCGCCTTGAATTGCCGGTCCAGGGACTCCATATGGTTATCGTGGATGATGTCGTCACTACCGGTAGCACCGTCGCGGAGATGAGCCAACTGCTGTTACGCAATGGCGCCGCGACTGTTCAGGTATGGTGCCTGTGTCGAACCTTGTAGAGCCTCGATGATGGGCGTATTATAACCAAGTAAAATAGTCAACTATTAGGCCATTGCTATGATCCATATCTCCGATGCCGCGCAAGCGCATTTTGCTAAATTGCTGGCAAATCAGGAAGAAGGGACGCAAATTCGCGTGTTTGTGATTAACCCAGGCACGCCAAACGCAGAATGCGGCGTTTCTTATTGCCCGCCAGATGCAGTGGAAGCCGCTGACACCGCCCTGGAATTCGCGCAACTTACCGCCTATGTCGATGAGTTAAGCGCCCCGTATCTGGAAGATGCGGAAATTGATTTTGTTACCGATCAGCTCGGTTCTCAGCTGACGCTGAAAGCTCCTAACGCCAAAATGCGTAAAGTGGCCGATGACGCACCGCTGATGGAGCGTGTTGAATACATGTTGCAGGCAACGGTTAACCCACAGCTGGCAGGCCACGGTGGTCGCGTGACGCTGATGGAAATCACCGACGACGGCTACGCTATCCTTCAGTTCGGCGGCGGTTGTAACGGGTGTTCGATGATTGATGTCACCCTGAAAGATGGGATCGAAAAGCAGCTGCTGGCTGAATTCCCTGACCTCAAGGGCGTGCGTGACCTGACCGAACACCAGCGCGGCGAACACTCCTACTACTGATTGCAGCCCTCCACACGTTCTCCTGCCCGCCGGGAGAACGTGTTACCCGTATCTCTGGACCCTCATTCCCCGCATTTATTTTCAATCATTTCTCGCCGTTAATATGACCCACATCTCACTTCACAAATTTACCCCCCGCAGGTCATTCTCTTTTCGATGATGTTACCCGTATCATCCGCGCAGGTACCAATATTATAAAAACATCCAGCGACTATTTTTAAATAGGGATGTAAGGCGTACCGATGCCATATACCGGGTTTTCTCTCTTTGAAAATTCAGTATGAGCTTAAGAAACACTGACGTTACCCATAACAAATTAAGGCCAGGTAAATCATGCCATTAGTCATCGTTGCTATCGGTGTAATCTTGTTGTTGTTATTAATGATCCGCTTCAAGTTGAACGGATTTATTGCCCTGGTTCTGGTGGCGCTGGCCGTCGGAATGATGCAGGGAATGCCTCTGGATGCGGTGATCAAATCGATCAAAGCGGGTGTCGGCGGAACCCTGGGCAGCCTTGCGCTGATCATGGGCTTCGGTGCGATGCTCGGTAAACTGCTGGCAGATTGCGGAGGCGCACAGCGCATCGCGACAACCCTGATTGCGAAATTTGGTGAGAAACATATTCAGTGGGCGGTTGTACTGACCGGCTTCACCGTTGGTTTCGCCCTGTTCTATGAAGTGGGTTTTGTGCTGCTGCTGCCGCTGGTCTTCACCATCGCAGCGTCTGCACGTATTCCCCTGCTGTACGTCGGCGTGCCGATGGCAGCCGCATTGTCCGTGACCCACGGCTTCCTGCCCCCACATCCTGGCCCGACCGCCATCGCCACCATCTTCCATGCCGATATGGGTAAAACCCTGCTGTACGGTACGCTGCTGGGGATTCCGACGGTCATTCTGGCAGGCCCGGTGTATGCGCGTTTCCTGAAAGGTATCGATAAACCGATCCCGGAAGGTCTGTACAACAAAAAAACCTTCACCGAAGAAGAGATGCCTGGCTTTGGTGTCAGCGTCTGGACCTCCCTGGTGCCGGTTGTCCTGATGGCTCTGCGCGCGGTCGCTGAAATGCTGCTGCCAAAAGGCCACGCTATTCTGCCGTACGCCGAGTTCTTTGGTGACCCGGTGATGGCCACCCTGATTGCCGTCTTGATCGCCGTCTTCACCTTCGGCCTGAACCGTGGCCGTTCCATGGACGACATCAACGACACCCTGACCAGCTCAATCAAAATCATCGCCATGATGCTGCTGATTATCGGCGGTGGCGGTGCGTTCAAGCAGGTTCTGGTTGATAGCGGCGTGGATAAATACATCGCTTCGCTGATGCATGGTACCAATCTGTCGCCTATTTTCATGGCGTGGTCTATTGCTGCGGTGCTGCGTATTGCCCTGGGTTCAGCCACTGTTGCCGCGATTACCGCAGGCGGGATTGCCGCTCCGCTGATCGCCACCACCGGCGTGAGTCCTGAACTGATGGTAATCGCCGTCGGTTCCGGTAGCGTGATTTTCTCTCACGTTAACGATCCGGGCTTCTGGCTGTTCAAAGAGTATTTCAACCTGACCATCGGTGAGACCATGAAATCCTGGTCCGCGCTGGAGACCATCATCTCGGTCTGCGGTCTGGTAGGCTGCTTGCTGTTGGCAATGGTGGTGTAAACCCAAACCCTGCGGATGGCGGCGTAAACGCCTTATCCGTCCTACGGATGTGTAGGCCTGATAAGCGAAGCGCCATCAGGCACCCCAGTAGTGCAAAGGTTGCCAATAAAAAAACCCACCGTCTGGTGGGTTTTTTGCTTTTACTTTTTCTTCCCGGCCGCCCTTCGGCGCTTATCCAGGTCCTTAATCAGCTTGTTCACGCTTTCGTTGGCGAACATCGTCTCAAGTGAATTGGACAGCTTGCGCCGCCAGTTCTTGTACTGGTAACTGGTACCCGGAATATTCACCGGCCCGGCCATATTCAACCAGTCTTCCGGTTGTAGCCCGAGCAGCGCGCTGTTGCTGTCAGCAATGTAGCGCTGCATGCCACGGTTCAATACCGCAGTCATCGGCATCCGCGAGGCTTTGCGCCCCACCTTTTTCGGCAAACAGCCATGGGCATGCAGGGCATCAAGTAACCCCTGTTTTGCCAGTTCCCGATCGTGGAACAACCCACGTAACACGACTTCATCCGGGTACAACCCCAGCGTTTTCCCGAGCGTCAGATCGCCGCTTTCCCAGTAGCCACGTAAAGTAGGTAAATCATGGGTCGTGGCGACGGCCATGGATTGTTCCGGGTACGCTTTTGGCGCACGGAACTGCTTCTCATGGTCGCTTTCGAAATAGAGCACCTTGTAGGAGTAAACGCCGCTGTCGCGCAGTTTACTGACGATTTCAACCGGCACCGTCCCAAGGTCTTCGCCAATCACCATGCACTGGTGACGCTGACTTTCCAGCGCCAGGATCGACAAGAGATCGTCGACCGGGTACTGCACATAGGCACCGTGATCCGCTGTTTCACCGTAAGGTATCCACCACAAACGCAGCATCGACATCACATGATCGATACGCAACGCGCCGCAGTTTTTCATGTTGGCTCGTAGCAAATCGATAAACGGCTCATAGCCGCGCGCAGCGGTAATGTGGGGATCCATCGGTGGAAGCCCCCAGTTCTGCCCCAAAGGACCAAGAATATCCGGTGGCGCACCCACCGAGGCTTTCAGGCAATACAATTCGCGATCGCACCAGGTCTCCGCCCCGCCCTCGGCCACGCCGACCGCCAAATCGCGGTAGAGGCCAATCGGCATCGCAAAGCCTTGGCTGGTCTCCCAGCACTCTGCGAACTGCGTGTACGCCAGCCATTGCAACCACAGGTAAAAGCTCACCTCATCCGCATGTTCAGTACAAAATGCCTTCACCTGCGGAGTATCGATTGACTGATATTCTTCCGGCCAGGCGGGCCAGCCCCAGCGTAGCTCGTCTTCTTTTACCTGGTTCGCATGCAGCGCATCGAACGCCGTCTGCCAGTAGAGGCTCTCACCTTCCTGCTTCACGAAACTGTCGAATGCCGCGCGGGCATCATCACCCGCTTTGCGCGTACAGAACTGCTGCCAGGCCAGACGTAAGCCTGCGAGCTTTAATGCCGTCACCGTGGAGTAATCCACAAATTCAGCATCACGCGCCGCATTTAGCGAGGCTTGTGTGGTAGGCAGTTTCCACCAAGCCTGGGCCTCTTTGCTGGCACGGAAATCCTCAACCGCATTCACATCGATATAGATGACATTCATCCAGCGACGGGAAGAGGGGCTGTATGGGCTGGCGCTCTCCGGGTTAGCCGGATATAGCGCATGAATCGGGTTTAAGCCGATAAACGCGCCGCCGCGATTTGCGACCTCCGTCAGCATCGCTTTCAGATCGCCGAAATCGCCAATACCCCAGTTCTTTTCGGAACGCAGGGTATAGAGCTGCACGCAGGCACCCCATAATTTCTTGCCTTCCAGCAAAGCCTGCGGCTCATAGCAGCGTTTCGGCGTCACAATCAACCGACAGTGCCAGCGCTGCTCATCCTGACGCAGCGTGAGCGTATGATAACCCTGCGGTAATTTCCCCGGCAGCGAGAGAGAGTTCCCCGCCTCAACCCGGCCCCGAAGCTGCAGCCCCTGCTCCGTAGTGATTACCCAGTCGTAACTTCCCTTGCCTTCAACGGGCAGAGATTTGCGTTTGCCCTGGTGAAACACCAGCACACGAGGTACCGGCTCCCCCGTGGGGGGAGTTGCCGCAGCGTGGTGCATGGCCTCCAGCAAACGCCGTTTGGTTTCAGCACCGATAGACTGCGGTTTGCCGTGCGCATTAATGTAATCCGGGCTAATACCCGCTGCCAGCGCGGCACTTTCAAGACGTTTACTCACCATGCTTTCCCTTAGCGTTTTGCCTGCCAGATACGGGTCTGATAATCGCGAATCGAGCGATCCGAGCTGAACATTCCGCAACGCGCAGTATTCAGAATCGCTGCTCGTGTCCACGCCTCCTCATCACGGTATAGCGCATCAACACGCTTTTGTGCATCAACATAGGCTGCAAAATCTGCCAGCACCAGGTAGGGATCGCCGCCTTGTTTACCCATGCTGTGCAGCATTTGGTCGAAGGCATGCTTATCTCCGTCGCTGTATTTCCCGCTCTCCAGCTCTTTCAGCACCGCATCTAACTCTTTGTCTTTTTTACGCCATTTCACCGGGTCGTAGCCTTTCGCCTTCAGCGCTTTTACCTCTTCGACCGTGTGACCAAAGATAAAGATATTCCCATCACCCACCTGCTCGGCAATTTCAACGTTGGCGCCATCAAGCGTCCCGACCGTCAGCGCGCCGTTCAGTGCCAGCTTCATGTTACCGGTGCCCGAGGCTTCTTTACCGGCAGTAGAAATTTGCTCCGAGACATCTGCCGCCGGAATCAGTCGCTCTGCCGCCGAGACGCAGTAGTCTGGCAGGAAGACCACCTTGAGTTTATCGCCGACCTTCGCATCGTTATTAATCACCTGCGCGACTTTGTTGATGGCATAAATAATATTCTTCGCCAGGTAATAACCCGGTGCCGCTTTGGCGCCAAATAAAAATACGCGCGGTACACGGTCGGCCTGCGGATTTTCACGAATTTCTCTGTAGAGCGCGACAATGTGCAGCAGGTTCAAATGCTGGCGCTTATATTCATGCAGGCGCTTGATTTGAATATCAAAAATGGCCTTTGGATTAATCTCAATACCGGTGCGATGTTTCACAAATTCCGCAAGCAGGTTTTTGTTTTCCTGCTTAATCGCACGGTACTGCGCACGGAATTTTGCGTCGTCGGCAAACTTCTCCAGATGAATAAGCTGGTCAAGGTCATTGGCCCACTCTTTTTTCAGCGACTTATCCAGTAATGCGGCCAGCGCCGGGTTGCACTGCTTGATCCAGCGACGTGGCGTAATGCCATTGGTGACATTATGGAATTTGCCCGGCCACAGTTGGTTGTACTCCGGGAAGAGATCTTTCACGACCAGATCGGAGTGCAGCGCAGCCACGCCGTTCACCGCAAAACCGCTCACCACGCACATGTTTGCCATGCGCACCTGTTTGTGATGTACCACCGCAAGTTTTGCCCATACCGCCTCATCCCCCGGCCAGGTTTTTTCTACCAGTACCTTAAAGCGGTCATTGATTTGCTTGATGATTTGCATGTGGCGCGGCAGCAGCGCTTTCACCAGTTTTTCATCCCAGCACTCCAATGCTTCCGGCATCAACGTATGGTTGGTGTAGGCGAAAGTTTTGCTGGTGATGGCCCAGGCGTCATCCCAGCTCAGCTGGTGCTCATCGATGAGGACACGCAGCAGTTCAGGAATGGCGATGGTCGGGTGGGTGTCGTTCAACTGGATAACTTCATACTCCGCCAGCTCAGCCAGTTTACGTCCGGCCAGATGGTGACGGCGCAGGATATCGGCAACGGAACAGGCGCACTGGAAGTACTGCTGCATCAGGCGCAGCTTTTTGCCTGCCTGGTGGTTATCATTCGGGTAGAGCACTTTGGTCAGTTTTTCAGCGTCAATCCCCTGCTGCTCAGCTCTCAGGAAATCGCCGTCGTTGAATTTGGTCAGGTCAAACGGGTGCGCATGGGTTGCCTGCCACAGGCGCAGCGGCTGGGCCACGCTGTTATGGTAGCCAAGCACCGGCAGATCCCAGGCTTCGCCCACGAGGGTAAAAGCAGGCGTCCAGTGCCCTTCTTTACTCACTTTGCCGCCGATGCCCACATGCACATCCAGCTGTTCGTTATGCGTAAACCACGGATACGTCCGGCGGTGCCAGTCGTCCGGCGCTTCTTTCTGATGCCCTTCGTCGAAGGACTGGCGGAACAGGCCATACTGATAATTCAGGCCGTAGCCCGTCGCGGATTGCCCTACGGTCGCCATCGAATCGAGGAAACAGGCCGCCAGACGCCCTAATCCCCCATTGCCCAGCGCAGGGTCAGTCTCTTCTTCCAGCAGGTCGCTGAGGCTTAGTCCCTGAGCTTGCAGCACTTCGCTCACATCCTGATACCACCCCAGGTTCAGCAAATTATTGCCCGTCAGGCGGCCAATCAAAAATTCCATAGAGATGTAGTTAACATGGCGCTGCTGGCGAGCGGGCTTCGCCTGAGGCAGCGCCACCAGTAATTCTGCCAGTGCACCACTTACCGCCTGCCACCACTGGCGGGATGTCATTTCTTGCGCGGCGTGCAGACCAAATTGCTGCCACTGACGTGTCAGTGCCGCTTCGAATTGCGCTTTGTTAAACGTAGGCTTTGACATAAAGAAATCGGATCCTGTAATTGAAGAAAACAACGTTAGCGCTAGTGTGCCAGGCTCGTTAAATGACGTCCTCATCCTGCCAGGGAATCAACGGGGAGGAGTAGCAGGGATGAGCGAAAAGTGTGATCTCTGCCACCTAAAGTTAGCTGTTTTTTTAAACATTATTCAAGCCCTTGCTCCTTATGGCTCGGCGTTTAAGCATAGCGGCAAGGGAGACGGCGCGCTGAAGCCTGCTAAAAGAGGAGTAAAAGAATGAACTCTCGTTTCATATTAAATTAATCGTTAATACAGACCAGGTTGAAGAAATAATAATTTGTTGGCGCATAGGCAGCGGTTTTTGCTATTTGTGCTGAATCGTGGAATTTCCACTTAATAATGTTATTGAGCACCTTCTGAACGGCAAATAATTTGCCATTGAAGGCGTGATAACAGAGGCGATCTGCCTGCGCAGCCTTTGCCCACGGGTGTCGACAATTTATTCATTAACAATTTAGAAATGTGACATAGTGCAAATTCACAATCGTTAGATTTGGACATAACTTGCAATAAATGCGGATTTATCCGACCTTATTGATATTAATTACGAAGCGCAAAAAAAATCGTTTTCCCCCTTTGTCCTCACAGTGAAGTGATTACTATGCTGATTCCGTCTAAATTAAGTCGCCCGGTTCGCCTCGACCATACCGTCGTTCGCGATCGCCTGTTGGCGAAACTTTCCGGCGCGAACAATTTTCGGCTAGCGCTCATCACCAGCCCCGCAGGTTACGGAAAGACAACCCTCATCTCGCAGTGGGCGGCGGGTAAAAACGACATCGGCTGGTTCTCTCTGGATGAGGGGGATAATCAGCAGGAGAGATTTGCCAGCTACTTTATCGCGGCTATCCAGCAAGCCACCGGCGGGCATTGCGTCAGCAGCGAAGCCATGGCGCAAAAGCGTCAGTACGCCAGCCTCTCCTCCCTCTTTGCCCAACTGTTTATTGAGCTCGCGGAGTGGCAACGCGCGCTGTATCTGGTGATTGACGATTACCATCTCATTACCAATCCGGTGATTCACGATGCAATGCGCTTCTTCCTGCGCCATCAGCCGGAAAACCTGACCCTGATCGTCCTGTCGCGCAATCTGCCGCAGCTCGGCATCGCTAATCTGCGCGTGCGTGAGCAATTACTTGAGATTGGCAGTCACCAACTGGCGTTTACCCACCAGGAAGCCAAACAGTTCTTTGATTGTCGCCTGACGTCCCCGATTGAAGCTGCCGAAAGTGGCCGCCTGTGCGATGACGTGGCCGGATGGGCCACGGCGCTGCAGCTCATTGCCCTTTCCGTCAGGCAAAACCATGGCGTAGCCCACCAGTCGGCGCGTCGTCTGGCGGGGATCAATGCGAGCCATTTGTCCGATTATCTGGTTGATGAAGTGCTGGATAACGTCGACGCGGCGACACGCCAGTTTTTACTCAAAAGCGCGTTATTGCGTTCGATGAACGATGCGTTGATTGTGCGCGTGACCGGTGAAGAGAACGGTCAAATGCGGCTGGAAGAAATTGAGCGGCAGGGTCTGTTTTTACAGCGTATGGATGACTCCGGCGAGTGGTTCAGCTATCACCCTCTGTTCGGCAACTTTCTGCGTCAGCGCTGCCAGTGGGAACTCGCCGCCGAGCTGCCTGACATCCACCGTGCGGCGGCTGAAAGCTGGATGGCGCAAGGTTTCCCCAGCGAAGCTATTCATCATGCGCTGGCGGCGGGCGACGGCACCATGCTTCGTGACATTCTGCTCCACCACGCATGGGGATTGTTCAACCACAGTGAGTTGAGCCTGTTGGAAGCCTCTCTCAAAGCGCTGCCGTGGGAGAGTTTGCTGGAAAATCCGCGCCTTGTGCTGCTACAGGCCTGGCTGATGCAAAGCCAGCATCGCTACAGCGAGGTCAACACCCTGCTGGCGAGAGCGGAGCAGGAGATGACCACCCGCATGGACGCCTCGCTGCATGGCGATTTCAATGCACTGCGCGCGCAGGTGGCTATCAATGATGGCGATGCCGTTGAAGCTGAACGCCTGGCGATGGTCGCGCTCGATGAGCTGCCCCTTGCCAACTATTACAGCCGCATTGTGGCCACCTCGGTTCATGGCGAGGTGCTGCACTGTAAAGGGCTGCTGACCAATTCGCTGGCGCTGATGCAGCAGACGGAGCAGATGTCCCGTCGCCATGACGTATGGCATTACGCGCTGTGGAGCCTTATCCAGCAAAGTGAAATTTTGTTTGCCCAGGGCTTTCTGCAGGCCGCGTGGGAGACCCAGGAAAAAGGGTTCCAGCTTGTCCGTGAACAGCATCTTGAACAGCTCCCGATGCATGAATTTCTGCTGCGCATTCGTGCTCAGCTGTTCTGGGCGTGGGCGCGGTTGGATGAATCCGAAGCGGCGGCGCGTCAGGGCATGGAAGTGCTGGTTTCCTATCAACCCCAGCAACAGCTGCAATGCCTGGCACTGGTGGTACAAAACTCCCTCGCCCGTGGCGACCTGGACAATGCCCGTAGCCATCTGCATCGTCTTGAGAATCTGTTGGGCAACGGTCAGTATCACAGCGATTGGGTGTCGAATGCCGATAAGGTCCGCGTAATTTACTGGCAGATGGTCGGCGACAAAAAGGCCGCAGCGCAGTGGCTGCGTCAGACGCCGAAACCGGAATTTGCCAATAACCACTTCCTGCAAGGCCAGTGGCGTAACATTGCTCGCGCACAGATTTTACTGGGCGATTTTGATCCGGCGGAGATGGTGCTGGAGGAGTTAAACGAAAACGCCCGCAGCCTGCGCCTGATGAGCGACCTCAATCGCAACCTGCTGCTGCTTAACCAGCTTTACTGGCAGTCAGGGCGCAAGAACGATGCCCAGCGTGTGCTGCTTGAAGCCCTGCAGCTTGCTAACCGTACCGGGTTTATCAGCCACTTTGTGATTGAAGGCGAAGCGATGGCCCAGCAGCTGCGCCAGCTTATCCAGCTCAATACGCTGCCAGAATTGGATCAACATCGTGCCCAGCGTATCCTGCGTGACATCAACCAACATCATCGCCACAAGTTTGCTCATTTTGATGAGAACTTTGTGGAGCGTCTGCTCACCCACCCGGATGTACCAGAACTTATTCGCACCAGCCCGCTCACCCAGCGTGAGTGGCAGGTGCTGGGGCTTATCTATTCCGGTTACAGCAACGAACAGATTGCCGGCGAGCTCGCCGTTGCGGCGACGACCATCAAAACGCACATTCGTAATCTGTATCAGAAACTCGGTGTCGCTCACCGTCAGGATGCGGTTCAGCATGCGCAGCGGCTGTTGAAAATGATGGGATACGGGGTTTAAAGCAGACTGTCCGGCTGGCATTGCGCCAGCCGACTTTACATCAACACAATTCAAGCTGAATGTTATTACTGGTTAACACCTGCATCACCCCGGCAGGCGGTGGGGTGTCGGTGTAAACGGTATCCACCATGCTGATGCTGCCCATATTGACCATGGCATTGCGGCCAAATTTCGAATGATCCACCACCAGCATGACATGGCGGGAATTTTCAATGATTGCCCGCTTTGTACGGACCTCATGGTAGTCAAACTCCAGCAGCGAGCCGTCAGCATCGATGCCGCTTATCCCCAAAATACCGAAATCCAGACGGAACTGGGAGATGAAATCGAGCGTTGCCTCACCCACAATTCCGCCATCACGGCTGCGTAGCTCTCCTCCCGCCAGGATAACGCGGAAGTCCTCTTTTTTCAGCAGCGTGTTGGCCACGTTCAGGTTGTTGGTGACTACCCGTAAATTGCTGTGATCCAGCAGAGCATGGGCCACCGCTTCAGGCGTGGTCCCGATATCAATAAACAACGTTGACCCATTGGGGATCTGGCTGGCGACTTTACGCGCAATGCGCTCTTTTTCCGCCGTCTGCGTGGCTTTGCGATCGTGCCAGGAGGTATTCACTGAACTTGAAGGCAGCGCCGCACCGCCGTGGTGACGCAAAATCTTGTTTTGATCCGCAAGATCGTTGAGATCGCGGCGGATGGTCTGCGGGCTCACCGCGAATTGTTCTACCAGTTCTTCCGTGCTGACATATCCCTGCACTTTAACCAGTTCAATGATTGCGTCATGACGTTGTGTTTGTTTCATGAAATGTCTCTGGATAATTATGTTCGTTTTCGCGCATTCATGGTATCGACCAGCGCCATCGCGAGGCCAATCAACAATCCGGCAGTATGGGCGCCGGTGGCGCTATTCATTGCCGATACGCCAAACCATTCGGCAATCAGAATCACACCGGTGAAGATGGCCAGTCCACGCGGCAGATAGACCGGGCGTTCCGGATCGCGCTCACCGCGCAGCCAGACGTAACCAATCAGGGCATAGACCACACCCGATAAACCACCGAACCACGGACCTGAAAGCTTGAACTGCAGAAATCCGCTGAGCAAGGCGCTGATAACGGTGATTACCAGCAGTTTGCCGCTGCCCAACCGTTTCTCTACGGCTCCGCCAAGATACCACCACCAGAACAGGTTAAAGATGATATGAACCAGCGAAAAGTGCATTACCGCATGGGTGAAATAACGCCAGGCTTCATACTGAACCGCGTCGTTGAACGGCCAGGCCAGCCAGATCATCACCGCCTGGTCGCCAATGATGTTCATCAGAGCGAAAACGAGCACGCAGGCGGCAAAAATGAAAACGGTCAGCGGTCCGCCACGCTCCTGCAGCGCCGCGCGTAGCGGCAAACCACGATAGTGCAGACCATTGCTGGTTTGCCCTGACTGCCAGCTCGCCGCCAGGTAACGCGGGTCGCCGGGATTTTCCATAAAGCGCGCCAGCTCTGCTCTTACCCGTTCAGCCTGACTCTCGTCTGCCAGCCAGATATCGCTTTGTTGGTGATGCTGGATGGTCAGAATAACGCCCTGCGTTTGCATGTAATCAACAAATGCCTGGGCGACGCGTGGGTTAGCAAAGGAAGTGATCATCAACATGAAAAGTGGTCGCTTAGTCCCTGGAAAAGAGGACAGTATAGCGGCAGTTTTGGTTATCCCTGAAGGGTTCCGTGCGCAACTTCTGCCGGGAAGTGACGGTGCCAGGCATCAAAACCGCCGTCCACGCTGTAGACATTGTCATAACCCTGCTGGAGCAGATACTGCGCGGCACCTTTACTACTATTGCCGTGATAGCACATCACCATGACCGGCGTTTCAAAATCGGTCTCCTGCATAAAGGTCGCCAGCGTGTCATTCGTCAGGTGGAATGCGCCCGGCGTGTGGCCCATCGCAAAGCTCTGTGGATCGCGAATATCAACCAGCACCGCCTTCTTCTGCTGCAGTTTCTGGTGGGTTTCTTCAACGTTGATACAAACAAAATGATCCATGGGGCTCTCTTTTAGTCATTGCAGATGCGGTTTTCTCCCTCTCCCTTGAGGGAGAGGGTCGGGGTGAGGGTGAAAACCCAGATACACTCATTTTACGTCCTCCCGGCATGGAAACGCCATTATGTTATGCATATCACTCTAAATTGTTTTTTTGATGTTACCAAGAGCGCGTTCCTTTGCTATTATGAGCGATATCGAACATTTATGAGCTTTAACGAAAGTACGTGAGGGCAGCATGGAAACCAAAGATCTGATTGTCATTGGCGGGGGCATCAACGGTGCCGGTATCGCGGCAGACGCCGCCGGGCGTGGTCTGTCCGTGCTCATGCTGGAAGCACAGGATTTGGCGTGTGCGACCTCAAGTGCCAGCTCAAAATTGATTCATGGTGGCCTGCGCTACCTTGAACACTATGAGTTCCGTCTGGTCAGCGAAGCGCTGGCTGAACGTGAAGTCCTATTGAAAATGGCCCCGCACATTGCTTTCCCAATGCGTTTTCGTCTACCGCATCGCCCGCATTTGCGCCCGGCCTGGATGATCCGCATCGGTCTGTTTATGTATGACCATCTGGGTAAACGGACCAGTTTGCCCGGTTCGCAAGGTTTGCGTTTTGGCTCAGAATCGGTCCTCAAACCGGAAATCGTGCGCGGTTTCGAATATTCTGACTGTTGGGTCGATGATGCGCGCCTGGTCGTAGCCAATGCGCAGATGGTGGTGAAAAAAGGCGGTGAAGTGTTAACCCGCACCCGCGCGACATCAGCAAGACGTGAAAATGGCTTGTGGATCGTTGAGGCAGAAGATATCGACACCGGGGAAAAATTTAGCTGGCAGGCGCGCGGTCTGGTGAATGCAACCGGCCCGTGGGTCAAACAGTTCTTTGATGACGGTATGCACCTGCCCTCACCTTACGGTATCCGCCTGATCAAAGGCAGTCATATTGTTGTGCCACGCGTGCACACCCAAAAGCAGGCTTACATCCTGCAAAACGAAGATAAGCGCATCGTGTTCGTCATTCCGTGGATGGACGAGTTTTCTATTATCGGCACTACCGATGTAGAGTACCAGGGCGAGGCGAAGAACGTTGAGATCGATGAAAGCGAAATTAATTATCTGCTGAAAGCGTACAACGCCCACTTCAAAAAACAGCTGTCGCGTAACGATATCGTCTGGACCTATTCGGGTGTGCGTCCGCTGTGTGATGATGAGTCTGATTCACCGCAGGCCATCACGCGCGATTACACGCTTGATATTCATGACGTGGACGGTAAAGCGCCGTTGCTGTCGGTGTTTGGCGGCAAGCTCACTACCTACCGTAAGCTCGCCGAGCATGCGATGGAAAAACTGGCGACGTATTATCAGGGTATCGGGCCAGCGTGGACGAAAAGCAGTGTCCTGCCTGGTGGTGAACTTGAGGGCGATCGTGATGATTACGCGGCCAAACTGCGTCGTCGCTATCCGTTTATTACGGAATCACTGGCCCGTCATTTTGCCCGGACCTACGGCAGCAACAGTGAGCTGATCCTGAAAGATAAAACGTCAATTGAGGATCTGGGCGAGCACTTCGGTCATGAGCTGTACGAAGCCGAACTGCGCTACCTGGTCGAGCATGAGTGGGTTCGCCGTCTGGATGATGTTATCTGGCGTCGTACCAAACTCGGGATGTGGCTGGATGCGGACCAACAGTCGCGCGTCGCGCAATGGCTGACCCGCCATAGCAAAACCGAGCTGTCACTGGCCTCCTAATCCTGAAATATGCCCCGCAGCCATCTGGCGTTGCGGGGCGATATTTACTCCGCCTTCTTCAGCGTTTCATATAACGGCACATATCCCACATCTTCAACCAATGCCTGCCCCTGCGGACTCAAAAACCAGCGCACTACCTTTTGCGCTTTTTCGTCCGGGTTCTCCCGCGTCACCATATAGACATCCACTGAGAATGGGTAACGCCCTTCGCGTATAGTCTCACTGGTGGGGGCAACGCCATCGATCGCCAATAATTTAACCCCTGCAGTCGGATTCATCTTCGTTGCGTAGTAGCGGAAGGTGTAACCAATTGCACCTTTACTGTTTTGATATTCGGCCACCTCGCGCAAGATGCGCCCCATCCCTTCTGCCACTTCGGTCTCTTTTGGCGGCAGCATCGGCGTCCCTTTCATCACTTTCGCCAGCATGGTGGACTGGCTACCTGAATCCTCCGGGCGCTGCCAGACGTCGATTTTTCGATTATCTCCCCCCACTTCGCTCCAGCGAGTGATGGCGCCGCTGAAGATGTCACGCACCTGCTGCTGAGTTAAGCTATTTACCGGGTTATCCGCATGGGTGATAAAAACAAAGGCCTCACGAGCAAAGGGCGTATACGTCAGCGTGACGTTTGCTGCCTGCGCCCGCTTTTTCTGGCCTTCCGAAGGTTGAGCAACAAAAATAATATCAGCGCTGTCGGCGATAATATTTTTATAGGCGTCGGGCGTGCGCGAAATGCCAAGCCAGGATTTCTCAATCTCATAGAAAGGCATGTCATCCGCAAAGGTATTTAATGCGAAGAAGGCGGAAGCAAATAACGGATAGGCCGCGGTGGCGCCGTCGAACCGGGGATGTTTGATGCTAAACGTGAACGGCGCTGCCCCTCGCAGTTTAGTGAGTTTATTGTTTTCCTTTTTGGGATCGTAATTCCATGTATCAATCGACTCGCTAAGAGCATTATCCTGGTCCACCAAAGGAAATCTATCTAACCGGAGCTTCGCCTGCCATCCGGCAAATAAGGTCAGCGCGACCAGAACCCATACCAGGGTGTTACGTAGCTTTATGCTTTTCTGCGAATCGGGAGAATGTCGGTTTCGCCAGTAGCAACCCAGCGTAAAGCACGCTTGGGCCCCTACAGGAATAATGACCATCGCCCCATATTGACCCGATAACAGTGAGAGCAGATTGATACCTGACCAGGGCAGCGTAACAGCAAGAAAGTCATTGTACCCATGGCTACTGAAACTCAACTCCGCCAGCTGGAAAACGATCGCCCAGGCGCTCAATACCCATATTGCAGGCAGTAGCAACAAAGCCTGACGCATAGCGTTATTTTCTTTGGGGGGCGTAAACCTTGCTAATAGCCAGCCCAAAACAGACATCAGCAGGCCACCAAAAATATAAAACCCCACCGTTGCGATGAAACTATCCAATATCGTGCGGGAAAGATCGAATATCCGAAGCCCTTTGCCCATCATTTCATTCAGAAATAGACACAGTAATGCCACACCATGTGCCAACAATGGAACGACAATGAGCGCCAATACGCACGCTCTTACCCACCACCAGAATTTCATATTCCTGTCACCTCATCCTTGTTTGGAAAAATAATTATAAAGCGATGGGTTGGCGAGGACGCCCCTTCGTTTTCTGAAATCTCCCTGTTTTAAAATAAAAAAACGGAGCCAAATGGCTCCGTTGGAATGTATGTGGAAAGATAAAAGCGATTTACAACCGCACCGGATCGATATGCCAGATCTTCTCGGCATACTCCTGAATCGTCCTGTCGGAGGAGAAGTAACCCATATTGGCAATGTTGTGCATCGCTTTAGTGGTCCACTCTTCCGGCGTGCGATAGAGCTCGTCGACCTTATCCTGGCAATCAACATAGCTACGGAAATCAGCCAGCACCTGATAGTGGTCACCAAAGTTGATCAGTGAATCCACCAGGTCACGGTAACGGCCTGGATCCTGCGGGTTGAACAGCCCGGTCGCAATCTGCGTCAGTACCTGATGGAGCTCTTCATCCTGTTCATAGTACTCACGCGGCTTGTATCCATTACGACGCAACTCTTCAACCTCTTCCGCCGTGTTGCCGAAGATAAAGATGTTGTCTTCGCCTACGTGCTCCAGCATCTCGACGTTTGCGCCGTCGAGCGTGCCGATGGTCAGGGCACCGTTGAGGGCAAACTTCATGTTACTGGTGCCAGACGCTTCCGTCCCTGCCAGAGAAATCTGCTCGGAAAGATCCGCCGCCGGAATGATCACCTGAGCCAGACTGACGCTGTAGTTCGGTATAAAGACCACTTTCAGTTTGTCGCCAATCTCAGGATCGTTGTTGATCACCGCCGCCACATCATTGATGAGATGAATGATGTGTTTAGCCATGTAATAGGCAGAGGCTGCTTTACCCGCAAAGATATTGACGCGTGGCACCCACTCCGCCCTGGGATCGGCCTTAATCCGGTTGTAGCGAAGGATGACGTGCAGCACATTCATTAGTTGACGCTTGTACTCGTGAATGCGTTTGATCTGAACATCGAACAGCGCTTTCGGGTTCACCACCACGTTAAGCTGTTGAGCAATCACCGCCGCCAGGCGTTTCTTATTCTCCAGCTTGGCCTGACGAATCGCCTGATTCACCAGCGGGTAATCAATGTGCTGTTCCAGCTCGCTTAACTGGCTGAGATCGGTACGCCAGGTGCGACCGATATTTTCATCCAACACCTCGGACAACGACGGGTTCGCCAGTGCCAGCCAGCGACGTGGCGTCACGCCGTTGGTCACGTTGGTGAAACGCATCGGGAAGATCTTCGCAAAGTCGGCAAACAGCGACTGAACCATCAGATTGGAGTGCAGCTCAGAGACCCCGTTCACTTTATGGCTGACCACCACCGCCAGCCACGCCATGCGCACGCGACGACCGTTAGACTCGTCAATAATGGACGCACGGCTAAGCAAGCCGACATCATTGGGGTACTGTTCCTGAATGGTTTTCAGGAAGTAGTCATTGATTTCGAAGATGATCTGCAAATGGCGCGGCAGGATCTTACCGAGCATATCAATAGGCCAGGTTTCCAGCGCTTCGCTCATCAACGTATGGTTGGTGTATGAGAAGACCTGGCAGGTCACTTCAAAGGCTTCATCCCAGCCAAACTTATGCTCATCAATCAATAAACGCATCAGCTCAGGAATAGACAACACCGGGTGGGTGTCATTGAGGTGAATGGCCGTTTTTTCCGCCAGATTGCTGTAGGTTTTGTGCAACTGGAAGTGGCGGCTCAGGATGTCCTGAATAGTCGCAGAGACCAGGAAATACTCCTGACGTAGACGCAGCTCACGCCCTGAATAGGTTGAGTCATCCGGGTAGAGCACGCGAGACACGTTCTCGGAGTGGTTTTTATCTTCCACCGCCGCAAAGTAATCGCCCTGGTTAAACTTACCCAGGTTGATTGCACTACTGGCCTGCGCATTCCACAAACGCAGCGTGTTGGTCGCATCGGTATCATAGCCGGGGATAATCTGATCGTAAGCGACGGCCAGAATCTCTTCGGTTTCAAGCCAGCGGGACTTCTTGCCTTCCTGTTGGATGCGGCCACCGAAACGCACTTTATAACGGGTATTGTGGCGTTTAAATTCCCACGGATTACCGTACTCCAGCCAGTAATCCGGCGACTCTTTTTGCCGCCCGTCGACGATGTTTTGCTTGAACATGCCGTAGTCATAACGGATGCCATAGCCACGACCCGGCAACGCCAGGGTGGCCAGAGAATCCAGGAAGCAGGCCGCAAGGCGGCCCAAGCCGCCGTTACCCAGTCCCGGGTCATTCTCTTCGTCGATAAGCTCAGCGAGATCCAGCCCCATCTCTTCAAGCGCGTTTTTCACGTCATCGTAAATACCCAGCGATAACAGCGCATTGGAAAGTGTGCGGCCAATCAGAAATTCCATCGACAGGTAGTAGACCTGTCGCGTTTCTTGAGACAGTTGTGCACGGTTAGAGCGCAGCCAGCGCTCTACCAGGCGGTCACGTACCGCAAACAGCGTGGCGTTCAGCCATTCATGCTTATTGGCGATAACCGGGTCTTTACCGATGGTGAACATCAACTTATAAGCAATTGAATGTTTTAACGCCTCAACGCTCAAAGTGGGTGATGCATAAGTAAAAGGTGCATTCATATAAGTGATTCCAGGAACCTATTTCAACCGATAGTAAAGATCGCGGTAAGACTGCGCGGCGACCTGCCAGCTAAAATCCATGCCCATCGCCTGACGCTGAACAAAGCGCCACAATGAAGGACGAGACCACAACACGAAAGCACGCCGTATCGCGCGAAGCAGCGACCAGGCATTACTGTCTTCAAATACAAAACCACTGGCGATTCCATCTGCCAAATTCTCCAGAGAGCTATCGGACACCGTATCAGCAAGCCCACCGGTACGTCGTACCAGCGGCAATGTGCCGTACTTCAGTCCATAAAGTTGCGTTAATCCACACGGTTCGAAACGGCTCGGCACCAGAATGACATCTGCGCCACCCATGATGCGATGCGAGAACGCTTCGTGATAACCAATCTGAACACCCACTTGCCCCGGGTGCTCTGCTGCTGCGGCCAGGAATCCTTCCTGCAGAACCGGATCGCCCGCGCCCAATAGCGCCAGTTGTCCACCCTGCTCAAGCAGCCCTGGCAGTGCTTCCAGCACCAGGTCGAGGCCTTTCTGACTGGTTAAACGACTGACCACCGCAAACAGCGGAACCTTGTCGTTAACCTTCAGTCCCATGGCAACCTGCAACTGACGTTTGTTCTCTGCTTTCTCTTCAAGCGTGTCCCGCGTATAACGCGAGGTGAGTAACAAGTCCGTCGCCGGATCCCAAATTTTTTCGTCTACACCATTGAGAATGCCGCTCAGGCGACCTTCCATCTGCCGCTGGCGTAACAAACCTTCCATACCGTAAGCGAACTGTGGCTCGGTAATTTCGCGGGCATAGGTCGGGCTGACCGCCGTAATATGATCGGCGTAATAGAGCCCCGCTTTCAGGAACGAAATCTGCCCGTTGAACTCCAGCCCGTGCATGGTAAAGAAGGATGATGGCAGCGCGATTTCACTCATGTGATGCGCATAATACATCCCCTGATAGGCCAGGTTATGGACGGTAAAGACAGACTTCGCCGGACGCCCCTTCGCCGCCAGGTAGGCTGGCGCAAGGCCTGCATGCCAGTCATGGGCATGGACCACATCAGGACGCCAGAAAGGATCAAGACCGCTGGCCATTTCCGCTCCTACCCAGCCAAGCAGCGCAAAGCGCAATACGTTGTCGGTGTAGGCGAAAAGGTTAGTGTCATGATAAGGACTGCCGGGCCGGTCATAGAGATGCGGCGCGTCAATTAAATAGATCCCCACCCCATTAAAATGTCCGAACAGCAATGTAATTCGACCCGCAAAAGTTTCCCGACGGCTGACAACCTGCGCATCCGTCACTCCCCGACGGATATCAGGAAATGCAGGCAGGAGTACGCGCGTATCTACGCCATCAGCAATTTGTGCCGCCGGCAATGCGCCAATAACATCTGCCAGACCACCGGTCTTAAGCAACGGAAACATCTCGGAACATACATGTAAAACCTGCATTCTCGCTCCTGTCAAAACCGCTAACGCTCACCCGGCGTTAGCGGAAAAACAGCACGCGGACCCCTTCCGCGCAAGGTTATCTCGATGCTGTTACTCTTGTTGCAATTTACGCAGCATTTCGCGCGTCACCAGCACAATGCCCTCTTCGGAGCGGTAGAACCGACGAGCGTCCTCTTCTGCATTCTCACCAATAATAGTCCCTTCCGGGATAACACAGGCCCGATCGATGACGCAGCGCCGCAAGCGACAGGAGCGTCCGACCCAAACCTCAGGTAAAAGAACTGCAGAGTCGATATTGCAGAACGAGTTTACGCGCACCCGTGAGAACAATACCGATTGCACCACTACCGATCCGGATATCACACAACCACCAGAAACCAGTGAGTTCAGCGTCATACCGTGACTACCCGATCTGTCCTGAACAAATTTCGCCGGTGGCAAAGATTCATTATAGGTACGGATTGGCCAGTTACGGTCATACATGTCCAGTTCAGGTACGACAGAAGCGAGGTCGAGGTTCGCTTTCCAGTACGCTTCCAGTGTTCCTACATCGCGCCAGTAAGGTTCTGATTCGGGGTCTGAATGCACGCAGGATAGTGGGAAAGGATGTGCATAAGCCATGCCAGATTTGGTAATCAGCGGGATGATATCTTTGCCGAAATCGTGGCTGGAATTTTCATTTTTGTCGTCCTCTTCCAGCAGCTCATACAAATATTCTGCGTCGAAGACATAAATCCCCATACTGGCGAGCGACTTGCTGTCGTCATTGGGCATTGAAGGCGGGTTAGCGGGTTTCTCAACAAATTCGATAACTTTGTCATTTTCATCCACCGCCATCACACCAAACGCGCTTGCCTCTTCAATGGGCACCGGCAAGCAGGCCACGGTGCAACGCGCACCTTTTTCGACATGATCGATAAGCATGCGGGAATAGTCCTGCTTATAGATATGGTCACCGGCCAGGATGACAATGTATTCAGCCCCGTAGCGACGAATGATGTCGAGGTTTTGCGTTACCGCATCCGCAGTGCCGCGATACCAACTCTCCCCGTGCACGCGCTGTTGTGCAGGCAGCAGGTCAACAAACTCATTCATCTCTTCGTTAAAGAAGGACCAACCGCGCTGAATGTGTTGCACCAGCGTGTGGGATTGATACTGAGTAATGACACCAATGCGGCGAATACCGGAGTTAATGCAATTGGACAGGGCAAAATCGATGATGCGGAATTTTCCACCGAAGTGGACAGCAGGCTTGGCACGTTTTTTTGTTAAATCCTTCAGGCGAGTACCACGCCCGCCCGCAAGAATCAGGGCTACAGATTTTAATGGCAGCTGGCGCGCTAACATTAACGGATCATTTTTCTCTAATCTAACCATGACGAACTCCTTCTTATGACCTTTCAAATACGCACACTCCGTGCGCGGGCCCATGCCAGACAGCCATAACTACCGGATTATCCTCTCCGGCAAACGGAGGAATGGCACGCCACTCCCCATTGGGTAAAACCAGGTCGGCAACCTCAGGTGTTCCATTCATCGTGATCAGAATGCGATCCGATAACAGAATTTGCAGGCAATGCATGCCACCTTGCCACTCCCCGGCGCTAAGAGGTTGCGCCGCATTATTTAACCAACGAACGTTTCCATCGCCCTCTTCCCACCAGTGATTCCGGGTTAACGCCGGAATGCGCTTGCGAAGATGGATCAACGCAGCGGTAAAGCCCACCAGCCCACTGTTTGCCTGTTGCCAGTCAAGCCAGGTCAACACGTTGTCCTGGCAGTAAGCGTTGTTATTACCATGCTGGCTGTGACCGTGTTCATCACCTGCCAGCAGCATTGGTGTTCCCTGAGAAAGCAGCAGTGTCGTCAACAGGGCATGGACGCTGGTTCGCCTCCTTTCTGTTACCTCAAAACTGCTGCTTAAACCTTCTATACCATGATTGTTACTATGGTTGTTGTTAGTACCGTCGCGATTTTCCTCGCCGTTTGCCTGATTGTGTTTGTGGTTAAAACTCACACAATCACGCAGCGTAAAGCCATCGTGCGCCGTCACCAGGTTAATGGAAGCGGAGGGTAAACGCCCTTCACGGCGGAACACATCGCTCGACGCGGCAAAGCGCCCGGCAAATTCACCCAATGAGAGGGACTGCTCAAGCCAGAAGCGACGGGCGGCATCGCGAAAATGGTCATTCCATTCCGCAAACGGCGGGGGGAAGTTACCCACCTGATAGCCGCCGTGACCGATGTCCCAGGGTTCAGCAATCAGCTTCAGGCCGGACAAAAGCGCATCCTGTTTGATGGCTTCGAACAGCGGCGCATGGGGGCTGTAATCCGGCGTTCTGCCCATCACCGTCGCTAAATCAAAACGAAAACCGTCAACGTGGAAGGATTCCACCCAATACTTTAGGCAAGACAACGCAAAGGCGACACCGCCAGGATGACTGAGATTCAGCGTGTTGCCGCAGCCGGTCCAGTTCTCGTAATCACCATCCCCTCTTAACCAATAATAGCTACGGTTGTCGATTCCGCGCAGGGAGACGGTCGGCCCATCAAGATCAATTTCAGCAGAGTGGTTCAGGACGATATCCAGGATGACTTCAATACCGTTCTTATGCAGCGCTTTAACCGCATCACGAAACTCGTTAATGGCCGTGTGCGGTGAAGCAGCATAGCGCGGGTCGAGGGCAAATAAACCCAGCGGGTTGTAGCCCCAATAGTTGCTTAATCCCAGCCGCTGCAGGCGCGGTTCACTGGCAAAATGCGCAACCGGCATCAGCTCCAGCGCAGTGATGCCCAGCGTTTTGAGGTACTGAATCATCACCGGATGACCCAGCGCTTGATAAGTGCCACGAATCGCCTGCGGCAAATCCGGGTGCAGGTGCGTTAGCCCCTTAACATGGGCTTCGTAGAGAATGGTTTCGCCCCAGGGCGTGGCGGGGGGGCGATCGTTTTCCCAGTCATAGTGTTCATCGACAACCACACATTTCGGTGCAACCGCAGCGCTGTCATGCGGATCCGGCGAATCATAACCGCCGTGCAGTAACGGATTATCTGGCACGTCACCCTCAATGCGCAGCGCACAGGGGTCGATAACCAGCTTCGCCGGATTAAAGCGGTGCCCCTGGGCCGGATCCCAGGGGCCATGCACACGGTAGCCATAACGCTGACCCGCTTTTGCATTCGCTAAAAAACCATGCCAGACGTCGTCCGTTCGCGTCGGAAGATCAACACGTTGTTCGTTGCCTTCGTCATCAAACAGGCACAGCTCCACACGGTATGCATGCGCAGAAAAGAGGGTGAAGTTGACCCCACCTTTCACCACGCGCGCGCCGAGCGGAGCGGGCTGCCCAGCCGTAAGGGCGGTCATTCCCCCTCCCGAACCAGCCAGATAGTCGACAGCGGCGGCAGGGTAAGGGAGAGCGAATGTTCACGACCATGGCTCGGAATATTTTCGCTTTGTACGCCACCGCCGTTACCGGCGTTACTGCCGTGGTAGTGCATGGAGTCCGTATTCAACGCTTCACGCCAGCGGCCCGGCTGATTGATGCCAAAGCGATATCCATGCCGAGGGACCGGGGTAAAGTTACTGGCGACGATGATTTCATTGCCTGCTTTATCACGACGCACAAACACGAATACCGAGCGCTCATGGTCATCCACCACCAGCCACTCAAAGCCGTAAGAATCAAAATCCAGCTCATGCATGGCTTTGTGGTGCCGATAGGTACGGTTCAGGTCGCGTACCAGACGCTGCACACCGTGGTGCCAGTTATCGCCCCCTTCCAGCAAGTGCCAGTCGAGACTGGAATCGTGATTCCACTCGCGACCCTGCGCAAACTCGTTGCCCATAAACAGCAGTTTTTTGCCCGGGAAGGCCCACATCCAGCCGTAGTAAGCGCGCAGGTTGGCAAATTTCTGCCATGCATCGCCCGGCATGCGGTCCAGAATGGATTTTTTGCCGTGTACCACTTCATCATGAGACAACGGCAGCACGAAATTTTCGGTGCTGTTGTAGAGCATACCAAAGGTGAGTTTGTCGTGATGATGCTGACGATAAACCGGATCGAGCTTCATGTAGTCCAGGGTGTCGTGCATCCACCCCAGGTTCCATTTGTACCAGAAACCCAGCCCACCCAGTGAAGGCGGGCGCGAGACGCCTGGGAAATCCGTCGACTCTTCCGCCATGCTTACCGCACCGGGAACCTGCTCACCAAGAATGCGGTTGGTATTACGCAAAAATTCGATGGCTTCAAGGTTTTCACGACCACCAAATTCATTCGGGATCCACTCCCCTTCTTTGCGGCTGTAGTCGCGGTAGATCATCGATGCCACCGCATCGACGCGCAGGGCATCGATACCGAAGCGTTCAATCCAGTAAAGTGCGTTGCCAATCAGGTAGTTACTGACTTCTCGCCGACCATAATTATAAATCAGCGTGTTCCAGTCCTGATGGTAGCCCTCACGTGGATCGCTATGCTCATACAGGTCGGTACCGTCAAATTCAGCAAGACCAAAATCATCAGACGGAAAATGGCCCGGCACCCAGTCGAGAATGACGTTTAGCCCGGCGGCATGCGCGGCTTTCACAAAATAGAGGAAATCATCGCGGGTGCCGAAACGGCGGGTTGGTGCGTAAAGTCCGGTGGGCTGGTAGCCCCAACTGCCATCAAAGGGGTGTTCGTTAATGGGCAGCAGTTCAAGATGGGTGAAGCCCATCCACTTCACATAGGGAATTAACTGATCCGCCAGCTCGCGGTAGCTTAGCCAGAAGTTATTGTCCGTATGGCGACGCCATGAGCCCAGATGCACCTCGTAGATAGAGATCGGGGCATCGAATTCGTTGGCTTTTTTACGCGCTTCCGTTTGCTCCACCTTTTCCGGCAGGTCGCAAATCATTGATGCGGTTTCCGGGCGCATTTGCGCTTCAAAGGCGTAAGGGTCAGATTTAATACGCAGTTTTCCGTGCGCATCAATCATCTCGAATTTATAGAGCTGGCCGTTATGGGCACCGGGGATGAACAGTTCCCAGATACCGGATTCCTGGCGTAAACGCATCGGATGGCGACGGCCATCCCAGTAGTTGAACTGACCGACCACTGACACACGGCGGGCATTTGGTGCCCAGACGGAGAAGCGCGTGCCCGTCACACCATCCATCGTATCCGCATGGGCGCCCAGCGTTTCATAAGGCCTCAGGTGGGTGCCTTCAGAAAGTAGCCAGGCGTCCATATCCTGAATCAGTGGACCAAAGCGGTAAGGATCGTCGATAAGGTTTTGCTGACCATGCCAGATAACGGCTAACTGGTAGCGAAAGGGATTTTTGCGTCGCGGCAGAACGCCGCTAAAAAAACCTCGTGAATCCAGGCAATCCAGATTGCCTACTTTGCGTCCGGTTTTGGGTTCAATGACCCAGACCTCGGTCGCATCGGGTAATAATGCGCGGACTTCCAGCCCCGCTTCCGTCTGGTGCATGCCGAGAACGGAAAAGGGATCCGCAAAATGGCCCGCTATTAGCGCATTAATCACGTCTCTATCTACAAGCACGGACATTATTTCATCCTTTATTATTGGTGTCACACCTAAACCGGGGGAGTTATACACCCGATTGCGACACTTTTTTTGACCTGAACGGCGCAGCACATAATGTGCATCCTCTCTGCTCCGTCCCACCTTCAGGCAGCGTGCACAAGCACCCTACTTAAAGCATAGCCAACGCTTTATCTATCTCCTGTGAAAATAACAATATCCGCGTAGAATCCTTTAATACGCAAAAAAAAGGGGTGACAAGCACCCCTTTTTAAACAAATTGAGATTATGCCAACTGTCGGAGCATACGGCGCAGCGGCTCTGCGGCGCCCCAAAGGAGCTGATCGCCAACGGTGAAGGCGGAGAGGAAGTCAGGGCCCATGTTCAGCTTACGCAGACGCCCCACCGGAGTAGTCAGCGTGCCAGTCACGGCAGCCGGGGTCAGTTCACGCATGGTGATTTCACGGTCGTTTGGCACCACTTTCGCCCACGGATTGTGTGCGGCCAGCAGCTCTTCGATGGTCGGGATAGACACATCTTTTTTCAATTTAAGGGTGAATGCCTGGCTGTGGCAACGCAGTGCGCCCACGCGCACGCACAAACCATCAACGGGAATCGCAGACGCCGTGCTGAGGATCTTGTTGGTTTCTGCCTGGCCTTTCCACTCTTCACGGCTCTGACCGTTATCAAGCTGCTTGTCGATCCACGGGATCAGGCTGCCTGCCAATGGGACGCCGAAGTTATCTACCGGCAGTTCGCCGCTGCGGGAAAGCTGGGTAACTTTGCGTTCGATATCGAGAATGGCAGAGGCCGGGTCGGCCAGCTCAGCGGCCACATGGCCATGCAACTGGCCCATCTGCGCCAGCAGTTCACGCATATGGCGCGCACCGCCGCCGGACGCAGCCTGATACGTAGCGACCGATACCCACTCCACCAAATCGTTGGCGAACAGGCCGCCCAGCGACATCAGCATCAAACTCACGGTACAGTTACCGCCAACAAAGGTTTTGATGCCTTTGTTCAGGCCGTCGGTGATGACGGACTGGTTTACCGGGTCGAGAATAATGATGGCGTCATCTTTCATACGCAGTGAGGACGCCGCATCAATCCAGTAACCCTGCCAACCGCTTTCACGAAGCTTTGGATAGATTTCGTTGGTATAATCGCCGCCCTGGCAGGTCACGATAATGTCGAGTGCCTTCAGTGCTTCCAGATCGAATGCGTCCTGCAACGTGCCGGTAGAGTGACCGCCGAACGTCGGGGCCGCCTGACCAAGCTGGGAAGTTGAAAAGAAGACCGGGCGAATGGCGTCGAAGTCACGCTCCTCTACCATGCGTTGCATGAGTACGGAGCCGACCATTCCGCGCCAACCGATAAAACCAACATTTTTCATAACGTATTTCCTGCGAAGGTGTGTGCTGTATGTACGAGCCAGTATCCTGACTGGCGCTAATAGCCCACATTACAAAATGCACACAAAGTCGCAAGTTAAATTAATCAATGATGGGCAAGCCATCAGAAATACCGCTAATCTGCGGCAATACAGGAAGAGTCATGAGCGAAATTATTTCTGTGGCAGTGTTGTTGATCCTGATTATGGACCCTCTCGGGAACCTGCCTATTTTCATGTCGGTACTGAAACATACCGAGCCAAAACGCCGCCGCAAAATTATGATCCGCGAACTGCTCATCGCTCTGGCGCTGATGCTGGTTTTCCTGTTTGCGGGCGAAAATATACTGGCGTTTCTGAATCTGCGTGCGGAGACCGTCTCTATTTCCGGCGGCATTATTCTGTTTTTGATCGCGATTAAGATGATATTCCCCAGCGAGTCCGGCAGCAGTATGGGCCTGCCCGCGGGTGAAGAACCGTTTATCGTGCCGCTGGCGGTTCCGTTAGTTGCCGGGCCGACGTTGCTCGCCACCCTGATGCTGCTTTCGCATCAGTACCCCAATCAGATGAGCCACCTGGTCATTGCGCTGCTGATTGCCTGGGGCGGAACCGTGGCAATTTTGCTGCAGTCTTCGCTGTTCCTGCGTTTGCTCGGAGAAAAAGGGGTGAACGCGCTGGAGCGTTTAATGGGGCTGGTACTGGTGATGCTGGCAACCCAGATGTTCCTGGACGGCATCCGTTTGTGGATGAAAGGCTAGGTAAAAGCAAAACGGCAACGGGAACAAAAGCAAAAAGGCAACGCAAGTTGCCTTTTTTAGTGTTTGCCCCCTCTCCCTGTGGGAGAGGGCCGGGGTGAGGGCATCAGGCCGCACTCCCCTAAACAGGAAAATTAACTCAACAACGTAAACGCAATCATCCCGACAATCGCACCGGTGGTGCCGAGGATGGTCTCCATCAACGTCCAGGTTTTCAGCGTCTGCGCTTCGGTCGCACCGGTAAATTTACCGAACAGCCAGAAGCCCGCATCGTTCACATGGCTGACCACAATCGAGCCACCGGCGATACAAATCGACAGAGCCGCCATTTGCGCACCAGAAAAATGCAGTTGCTCAATCACCGGCATCACCAGACCTACCGCCGTTAAACAGGCAACGGTAGCCGACCCCTGAATAATGCGCACGGCGGCGGCCAGCACGAAACAGGTCACGGCAATGGGCAGCCCCATTCCGGTCAGCGCTTCGCCCAGTGCCGGACCCACGCCGGAATCCACCAGAACCTGCTTGAACACGCCGCCTGCCCCTATCACCAGCAGAATAATCCCGGCAGGCTGCAGCGCCTGACCACAGATTTCCATCACGCGGTCTTTCGCCATGCCCTGACGAATCGCCAGCCCGTAGATTGCCACCAGGCAAGCCACCAGAATCGCGGTGAACGGGTGGCCGATAAACTCCAGCCAGTTGTAGAGATCGGAACCTTCTGCAACAAAACGCGCGGCAATCGTTTTCAGACCTACCAGTACCAGCGGCAGCAGAATCAGCGACAAACTAAAGGCGAATGACGGCATTTTACCTTCGCCAAGGTGCGGCTCGGAGATGTCGTCCGGGATGTGCAATTCAACATAGCGGCTAATAAAATTGCCCCACAGCGGCCCGGCAATCAGCATGCCCGGGATCGCCGCACACAGGCCAATCAGGATCATCCAGCCGAAATCCGCATGCATTTGAGAGGCAAGCAGCATCGGCGCAGGCCCCGGCAGCAAAAATGCCGCCGCCGCCGCCACACCCGCAAACAGCGGAATGACCAGCTTCACCAGGTTGGTGCCGGTATGGCGCGCCATAGAAAAGGCAACGCTTATCAGCAGCACCACGGCCACTTCAAAGAACAGCGGCAAGGCACAAATCAGACCCGCCAGACCAATCGCATAGTGCGCACGGCTATGGCCGAAGGACTTGAGCATCTTCACGGCAATCTGATCTACCGCGCCGGTTTCATGCAAAATTTTGCCGAACATGGCACCGAGAGCGACAACAATCGCGAGGAAGCCCAGGGTACCGCCCATGCCTTTTTCCATCGTTGCCGCAATTTTAACGAGCGGCATGCCGGAAAAAAGGCCTGCGCCAATAGAAACCACCATCAAGGCAACGAAAGCATGCATACGCGCTTTCATCACCAAAAACAGCAGCAGCAAAACCGAGCCTACTGCTGTTAAAACAAGCGTTAATGTACTCAAAACCACTGCCTTTATTTATTAATCACTTCAATGGTGCTGGCAACAACCCCTTCCAGCGGCTGGTCGATATCGACGATAAGCACGTCGCGTTCGTCCGCACCCGGCTCTTCAAGCGTTTCAAACTGCGTCACCAGCATCTGCGTTTTAAAGAAGTGGCCTTTACGCGCTTTCAGGCGGCTTTCGATCACGTCAAAATCGCCTTTCAGGTAGATAAAAGAGAGGTTCGGGTTGCCGTCACGCAGCAGGTCACGGTAGCGCTTCTTCAGAGAAGAGCAGACAATCAGCGACACTTTGTTGGTGCGTTGCATCGCAAAGGCGGCATCGTTCAGCGCCTGCAGCCAGGGTTTACGATCGTCATCATTTAACGGCTCGCCTGCGGCCATTTTGGTGATGTTGCTGCGCGGATGCAGGAAGTCGCCATCGAGAAACGCGGCATGGATTTGATGCGCCACTTCACTGGCGACAGCGGATTTACCACTGCCAGAAACGCCCATCAGGACATAGACGCGGTTTTCAAGATTAGTCGTGCTCAAAGCGTAGCTCCCACTGAGACAAAGAGAATTGTTACGGGTAACAGTTATCGGTAACATTGTCCTGCCGGGGAAATGGAGAAGCAATAACCATTCGTGCCAGAAGTGAATAAGTGTGAGCTAGTTCAAATTTGTCAGACTAAATTGATCCACCCGGTGACAAAGTGAAACCTAAATCTAACAATTTCGGCGTAACTGTTTCACCGCGAATCCGCGCCAGAAGGCGTTCCGCACCGATGCGCCCCATGCGCTCACGCGGCGTCAGTACGCTGGCCAGACGCGGCTCCATCACCTGACCGATGTCATGTCCATGGAACCCGGCAATCGCCATATCATCAGGAATTCGCAGTCCCAAACGCTGACACTCAAAGGCGGCGCCAATGGCCAGGTCATCGTTAGTACAGAAAATCCCATCCAGTTGCGGGTATTCGCGTCGGGCCTGACGCATCAGGTCAATACCGGCGGAATAAGAAGAAGACTGTTCCACCATCACGCTGTAAGGCGTTAACCCGGCGTCGAGCATCGCCTGCTCATACCCCTTCTGTTTGATGATAGTACGTTCATCCAGACGTGCACCCAGGTAGGCCACACCGCGATGACCACGGGCAATGATAGCGGCCGTCATTTGTCGTGCCGCTTCGAAGTTATCGAAGCCGACGGCAATATCCAGGCAAGGCGTTACACTGTCCATCAGCTCCAGCACCGGAATCCCTGCCACTTCGATCATCTTCAGAGTGCGCGGCGTGTGGGTACGCTCGGTCAAAATCAGACCATCAATATTCCAGGAGAGCATCGATTCCAGACGCTCTTCTTCCATCTCCGGCTTGTAACCAAAGTGGGCCAGCATCGTTTGATAACCATAAGCATCGGTGACGCTTTCAATGCCGCGCAGAACTTCAGCGAACACCTGGTTGGTTAAGGAAGGGAGGAGAACGCCCACCGCACGGCTGGTGGCGTTAGAGAGAATGTCAGGGGCGCGATTAGGAATGTAACCCAGCTCATCAAGCGCGGCCGCTATTTTTCCCCGAAGTGCGATGGAGACTTGCTCCGGATTGCGCAGAAAACGGCTGACCGTCATTTTGGTCACGCCCACGCGATCGGCCACATCCTGTAGTACGGGTCTTTTCTTTTTCATCGTCCTGAAGTAATAAGCTGAGAAACAATGGCTCAGTTTATCACGGACAACACTCAACCTTCCGGTGTTAACCAGAAGGTTGAGTCATTTATTTAAGCCGGATCAAACTGGCGGCAGGTCAAAGAGCAGAATTTCGCTGTCACTGTCCGCGTGAATCGACAGGGCTTGCTCATCCCAGATAGCCAGACCATCGCTGGTGGTCGCCTTCGTGCCATTGATAGTCACGTCACCTTTCACCACCTGGATCCAGATTTTGCGATCCGCAGACACCTGGTACACCGACTGCTCATCTTTCAGCAGTGCCCAACGATACAGTTCCATATCCTGGTGCACTTTCAGCGAACCCTCGCGAGCGTCCGGGGACAGCACCAGTTGGCGGCCCTGCTTCGCATCAAAACGACGCTGCTCATAGCGTGGCGTAATGCCCGTCGCTTCTGGAATAATCCAGATCTGATACAGACGCAGCGGCTCGGTCGCGCTCGGGTTGTACTCGGAGTGACGCACCCCGGTACCGGCACTCATAATCTGGAACTCACCCGCCGGAACCTGCTCTTTATTACCCATGCTGTCCTGGTGTTCAACGGCACCCTGCAGCACATAGGTCAGGATTTCCATATCTTTATGAGGATGGGTGCCAAACCCCTGCCCCGCATCAATCACGTCGTCATTGATAACGCGCAGTGCGGAGAAGCCCATAAAGTTAGGGTCGTGATAGTTGGCAAACGAAAAGGTATGCCAGGAGTCAAGCCAGCCATGATTTGCGTGACCACGGTCGTTTGCTTTGCGTAAGTAAATCATGTTTTCACCCTCGTGTTCGTTTCGATGGAGTCAGTGTGTACCCGATCGACCCGCAATCATAGAGGGTGAAAATTGACGCCTCTGTTCAAAAAAAATGAACGACTATTTTTCTGCCAGAATCCCTTACTTTGCGAGGGTTACCGTGGCAGGGGAGGCCTGTTCAAATGCCCTTTCAAGGATCTCCAGATTGGTCAGAACGTCAGATTCCTTGACGTAATTTTCCGCCCCACTCACAATCGTGACATAAAGCGCATCATAGACCAGTCCGTAGTCGCCCTTTTCCGGGGGCAGCGTTTCGCGTACGCTCTCACCGGCTTCGTTGACGTATTCCAGCTCACCCACGCTATCGTCAGCCGCAAAGCCCGGTTCACCAGGCATGATGTTGGCTTTCAGGCTGGTTTCCTGCTGGTCGATACCAAATTTTATGAACGACCCCTTGGTGCCGTGTACGATAAACTTCGGGTAATCGATTTTAACCAGATGGCTGGTCTTAACGATCGCCTTCAGGTCACCAAAGAACAGCTGCGCCTCGAAGGTATCATCAGGATTCGCTTTATTACGCAGACTGCGGATGTCGTAAGCGACATGATCCGGGCGACCAAACAGTGAAATAATTTGATCCATGGTGTGAACACCCAGGCCGTAAAAAGAACCATCCTGCGGCAGGCCTGGCTTCGTTTCCGCAACCGGACGGTAATAGTCAAAATGGCTCTCCACTTCGACAATCTCACCTAACTTGCCGCTTTCAATGGCCTTTTTAGCCGTCAGGAAGCAGGAGTCAAAACGGCGATTCTGATACGGCGTGACGGTCAGACCTTTGCTTTTCGCCAGCGTAAACAAGGTAATGGCCTCGGCCATGGTCGGCGTAAACGGCTTTTCGACCAGCACGTTTTTCCCCGCCTCCAGCGCCCGCTTTGCATATTCAAAGTGGCTGTCAGCATGGGTACAAACCACCACCAGCTTGACCTCGGGATCGTTGAGCACCTCATCAAGGTCGCTGGTGAAATGAATATGTTGGTACTGCGGATGCTGCTCTTCCGGCTTCGCGCTGCGGCGATAAATATGGGCGACATGCCAGCTATCTTTGCGGTTCAAAACGTAGGGAAGATGGTAACGGGTCGTGCTTTTACCAAAACCGATAAATGCGCAGTGTAAGGTCATGATCCTTTCCTTGTTGAGCGTTGCAGCTTTAAACCTTAGCGCAGTCAGCCAGTGATAAAAACCGCCGAGCCTCTGAGATTAAACATTCATTGCCACAATGGCTTGTATCAACAGCATTTTTATTCTGAATAAAACAAGCAGATACAATGACTTATTATTCCTAAAGTGCTATTTCAGACCTTGACGCAAGCCGCGGAATTCCGCATAAGAGAGCCGCATTTTTGCACTCACAGGTCATCACTCGCGTCGCTAACAGACTGGAAAGGTGGCTCAGGAGCCGTCTATGGAAAGGAAGTATTACCTGCTCAACCTCACCTGTTTATTGTGGCTGCTTGCCCTGCTGGCCTGGTGCCTGGGTGCACATACCGCAGCCCGCTCAGCAGGATTGCTGGCTGTTGCTGCTCTTATCATTCAACTCGTTCAAGGATGGATAATACCGATGTTTAAAAAACAAAAGTCCTCTGAAGTACCTGCCATGCATACGCCCCCTGCCCCGGTGAGTGAAGCAGCAGCCAGCGGTGCGGAAAAACATACCAATACGGTTATCGCCAGTGATGTTCATGTGGAAGGCAACATCGTTTCGTCGACCCCGGTCTACATTCACGGGAGTCTTCACGGCAATATCACCGCGCCCGAAGGTCTGATCAAGGTCATGCGCACGGGCTCGGTGGAAGGAAACGTTATCTGCCGCGAACTGATTATTGACGGTACGATTCAGGGGCAATGCCTCGCAGATGCCGTTGAAATCTATGAAAATGGACGAATAAATGGCACCCTGGCGTATCGGCAACTGGCCATAAAAAAAGGAGGCCAGTTTACCGGTCAGGCCGATGTTCAGCCGCCCGTTCAGACGAAGAACAACGTCGTAGGATTGAAAACAGATGCGCCTCCTGAGAAAAGCGATAAATCCACAGGCGGGTTAAATGAGCAAAAAAAAAGCCAGCACCCGGCTGGCTAAGAAATACTGGAAGCAATGTGAGCAATGTCGTGCTTTCAGGATTACCGCATAGGTTTCCCTGAACGCATGACAATAATAATCATTATCATTCGCAATTGTCTACCCCTATTTTGCAAAAAATGCTGCTTGACTCGCTTTGGCAACTCAGTGAAGTTGAAAGGGAACATTCAACAAGGAGAAAGGAAATGAATAGCATCGTGATCCGCCATGCCGAAGCCCGTGACGCTGAGCCTTTACGTCAAATCAATGCGCATCCGGAGGTCTATCACGACACGCTACAACTTCCTCATCCTTCTATGGATATGTGGAAGGAGCGGCTGGAACCGCGCCCCGGCCGTCGCCATCTTGTGGCCTGTATTGATGATGTCGTCGCCGGGCATTTAGTGGTGGATGTCGAGCAAAGTCCACGCCGCAGCCACGTTGCGACCTTTGGTATCAGTGTTTCCAGCGAATTCCGTGGACGAGGTGTGGGCAGCGCCATGCTGCGTGAAATGGTGAATCTCTGTGATAACTGGCTGCGCATCGAACGCATTGAGCTGACGGTTTTCGTCGACAACGCCCCGGCGCTGGCGCTCTACCGCAGGTTTGGTTTTGAAGTGGAAGGCACCGGCAAGAAATTTGCTCTGCGTAACGGTGAGTATGTGGATGCGTACTTTATGGCGCGAGTGAAACACTGAATCCTGTTCCACGCCAGATCCCTCTCAAGTGTTACAGCGATAACACCGCGAAATGAGAATAAAAAACTTACAGCGATGACAGGGTCCGGCTGAAAATCGACGAAGCGTATCCGCAAGGCCGGGGCGACGCGCAGGGATGCGCGGCGAGGGCGACTTTACACGGACGTTACCTTCGCCCGTCCCCGATAAGCCTGAAGGAATATGCTGAGTTGACCGCGCCAGCGGCGATTTTCCTGGCCGGGAGCCCGGGTCGCCAGGGCGGTGGCGGTGAACCACCCTGGCACGTTCACGGGTTCTGGCGTTATAGAAAAGCAAGGAACATAAGGTGAACGGAATGACCACCAGAGCTGTATTTTCCCCTCACCCTCGCCCTCTCCCCAAAGAGGAGAGGGGACTGTCCGTGCTCACATTTTTTGTGGAATTCCCTTAATACCCTGCCGTTAAATCATCCACCGTGCGCGGGTCAGACGCACCGTACAGGGTGCCATCCGGGCCGACCATAATACTTTGTGTGCTGCCCATTGCTTCTTTCACTGCCACCTTCTGCCCTTTCTGCTCAAGCAGTTTAAGGGTGTCCGGGCTGAAGCCCTTTTCGACGCGCAGTTCATCCGGCAGCCATTGATGATGGAAGCGCGGCGCATTCGTGGCTTCGGCGACGTTCATCCCAAAATCGATGCTGTTCACGACCATTTGCAGAACAGTGGTAATAATTCGGCTACCACCAGGGCTACCGGTAACCAGCCAGGTTTTCCCGTCTTTCACCACGATAGTCGGCGACATCGACGACAGCGGACGTTTACCCGGCCCCACGGCATTGGCATCGCCGCCCACCAGCCCGTAAACGTTAGGCACACCAGGTTTAGCCGAGAAGTCATCCATCTGGTTATTCATCAGAATACCGGTATTGCCCGCCACGATGCCCGAACCAAAGGTCGTGTTTAACGTGTAGGTGACCGAAACAGCGTTGCCGTCTTTATCCACAATCGAGTAATGCGTGGTTTGATTACTCTCGTAAGGCTCCAGTTTGCCGGGGCGAATCTGGCTGGAGGGTTTCGCCTTATTCACATCGATCTGCTGGGCCAGCGATTTGGCGTAATCTTTATTGGTCAGCGCCTGCCAGGGGACCTTAACGAAATCGGGATCGCCTAGATATTCCGATCGGTCGGCATAGGCGTATTTTTCAGCTTCTGCCATCACCTGCAAGGTATCCGCACTGCCAAAACCGTATTTCGCGAGATCGAAATTCTCCAGGATATTAAGGATTTGCACGATATGAATGCCACCGGAAGAAGGTGGCGGCATGGAAAAGACCTGATAGCCACGGTACTCCCCGCTAATCGGCGTACGCTCGATGGCTTTGTAATTTGCCAAATCATCCTTGGTGATAAGGCCACCGTTTTTGCTCATCTCTTCGGCAATCTGATCGGCTATCGAACCTTTGTAGAAGGCCTCGGGGCCCTTCTCAGCGATCATCTCAAGGCTTTTACCCAGATTAGCCTGTACCAGCTTGTCGCCCTTTTTCAGCGGCTCTCCGTCTTTCCAGAAGATAGCTTTACTGTTTTCGTGATTCGGCAAGACTTCGCTGCCATAAACTTTCAGATCATCAGCCAGCGCGTCATTAACCACAAAGCCCTGCTTCGCGAGTTTAATGGCTGGCTGCACGACTTTGTTGAGCGGCAGGGTGCCATATTTTTCCAGCGCCAGTGAGAAGCCCGCTACCGTGCCCGGCGTGCCTGAGGCTAAATGGGAGGTCAGGGATTTTTTACTGTCAGGATTGCCCTGATCGTCGAGGAACATATCACGCGTGGCCGCAGCAGGGGCCATCTCGCGAAAATCGATGGCCGTGGTATTACCGTCTTTGGTGCGGATCATCATAAACCCGCCGCCGCCGAGGTTACCGGCCTGGGGGTGCGTCACCGCCAGCGCGTAACCCACCGCAACGGCCGCATCGACGGCATTCCCCCCCTGTTTGAGAATATCAACCCCAACCCGGGTCGCGGTTTCATCCACCGAGGCCACCATCCCCTGCTTCGCCCGGACGGGGTGGAAGACATCGGCTTCAACGCCATAGGACACAGGCGCCGGTGCCGCTACGGGCGGGGGAGCGGCTGCAACGCTAAAACATCCTCCCGCCGTCAGAGCGGCTATCGCCACCCAACGTGCAAACTTCTGCTTCATCATCGTCGTTCTCCAGATTTGGGGCGACAGTCCCCGCTTAAGCCTGGTTCAGAACTCTTAAAAGATCATCGTCATGGCGAAAAGCAAGTAAACTTAGGAGAAGCCTCAGACGGAGGAGATGACGATGAAACGACTGATTATTATGGCGGCGTTTTTGCCGTTGACCGCATTCGCACAGCCGATAAATACCTTAAATAACCCTAACCAGCCGGGTTACCAGATCCCCAGCCAGCAGCGTATGCAAACGCAAATGCTCAATCAGCAACAGCAGCAGAAAGGGATGTTAAACCAGAATCTGCAGACACAAACGCGTCTGCAACAACAGCATCTCGAAGCGCAGATAAACAACAATTCTCAGCGAGTACTCCAGGCACAACCTGGCGAACTTGACCCCGGCAGGCAGCAAATGCTGCCTAACAATAACAGCGGTATGCTGAGCCAGGGGGCCAACAGTGAGGCGTCCCTTACGCAGCAACAGCATATGCTGCCGCCGAGGCAGACCAACGGCATGCTGAATCAGAACACTAACAGCACGCCGCAGGCCAACATTCCGTTAAAAACGGTCACGCCTTAAGGTTGAAAATGCGGCCCGATGACGTCAATCGCATCGGTGCAGATACAGTCAACGCCCCAGCGAAGCAGTTCTGCTGCACGCTGCGGGTTGTTGACGGTATAGACCAGAATATGTAATCCCGCGTCACGCAGCGCGGCAACACGCGCCTCATCAAGCAAACGATGATTAAGATGAATCGAGACGCAGCCGAGACGCGTCGTCAGCTCACGCCAGTCATCCCGCCATTCGTCCAGCAGCAGCCCACGGGGTAATTCCGGTGCGGCCTGTTGAGCGGCTTCCAGAGCATCAATCTCAAAAGACGATAACAGCGGCGCCACCATGCCCTGCCACAACTCGCGTGCAGCAAGGGCCACGACTTTGCCGGTCAGCGGGCCGGTACCGGTGGTCGGCTTTATTTCGATGTTTGCCAGCAATCCGCGATCGCGGCAGCGCTGTGCCACGTCAAATAACTCTGGCAGAGGCTCGCCCTTAAATTCACCGCTAAACCAACTGCCCACGTCAACGTTCAACAGATCGTTCCAGTCCAGATGCCCTGCCACACCCCAGCCGTTGCTGGTGCGCTCAAGGTTGTCATCGTGGAGCAAAAAAATATGCCCGTCTTTAGACAGCTTGACGTCGAACTCAATCATGGTGTGACCGTAGCGGGCCCCCACGTCAATCGCCGCCAGCGTATTTTCCGGTGCCAGTTTTCCGCCGCCACGGTGGGCGACAATATGGGGGTAAGGCCAGTTGCTCATACGCGTTGTCCTGTTTCACCGTCGAAGAGGTGCAGATGATTTTCCGGCAGATGCAGCCATAGTGTACTGCCCTGCGCCGGGCGTTCCTGATGCGGCAAACGCACCACCAGTTTGTGGTTGCCCCAGCGACCGTGCGCCAGGTTATCTGCACCGAGCATTTCCAGGGTATCCAGAACCAGCGGCACACCGCCTGCGGCCTGTGAGCTTAACGCAATATGTTCCGGGCGGATACCCAGCGTCATTTTGCGCCCGGCGTAACCGCGGTAGAACCAGTTGATCGGCAGCGCCATGCCGCTGTCGAGTTCAAAGTGGGTTCCGGTGTTGCTGATACGCCCATCAAGCAGATTCATTGCCGGGCTGCCGATAAAGCTCGCCACAAAGCGGCTGGCGGGCTTCTCATAGACCTCAATCGGAGTACCTATCTGTTCGGCTACACCTTTGTTCATCACCATCACACGCTGCGCCAGGGTCATGGCTTCGACCTGGTCATGCGTCACGTACAGAGAAGTGGTTTTCAGACGGCGGTGCAAGTGCTGAAGCTCAAGGCGCATCTGTACACGCAGCTTAGCGTCGAGGTTGGAGAGCGGCTCATCAAACAGGAACACCGCCGGGTCACGCACAATCGCACGGCCCATCGCCACGCGCTGGCGCTGGCCACCGGAAAGTTCACGCGGACGGCGTTTAAGTAAGCCGTCGAGTTCCAGAATGCGGGCTGCTTCTTTAACCCGTTCGGCAATATGCTCTTTGCCCATATTGCGAATTTTCAGTCCCCACGCCATGTTCTCTTCCACGCTCATATGCGGGTAGAGTGCGTAGTTCTGAAACACCATCGCGATGCCGCGATCTTTAGGCTCCATCTCGGTCACGCGCTGGCTGTCGATCCAGATGTCGCCCGCGCTAACACGCTCAAGCCCGGCCACCATACGCAGCAATGTGGATTTGCCGCAGCCTGACGGTCCAACCATCACAATGAATTCGCCATCGGCTACGTCCAGTGTTAACGGTTGAATAATCTGCGTTTTACCGTTATCCCAACTCTTGGTTACGGCCTGTAATTTTAATCCTGCCATCTTATTTCTCATTGTCGACCAGGCCACGAACGAACGCGCGCTGCATGGCTAAAACGATAACAACCGGAGGGATCAGCGTAAGCAACATCGCTGCCATCACCTGGTTCCATTGTGTGGTGCCCTCGCCCGTGGCGATCATGCCCTTGATGCCTGCAACGGCAGTGCCCAGATTGACATCGCTGACGATCAACAGCGGCCACAGATACTGGTTCCAGCCGTAGATAAAGGTGATCACAAACAGGGCAGCCAGATTGGTTTTTGACAGCGGCAGGACAATGTCCCAGAAAAAGCGCATCGGTGACGCGCCATCAATGCGCGCGGCTTCAATCAGCTCATCCGGCAGCGTCATAAAGAACTGGCGGAACAGGAACGTTGCGGTGGCCGAAGCCATCAGCGGCAGCGTCAGACCCGTATAACTGTCGAGCATTTTCAGGTTAGCGATAACCTCCACCGTCGGGAAAATACGCACTTCTACCGGTAGCATCAGGGTGATAAAAATCATCCAGAAGAAGAGGTTACGCAGCGGAAAACGGAACCAGACGATGGCAAAAGCAGACAGCATCGACACGGCGATTTTCCCCACGGTAATGGAGAAGGCCATGATGAAACTGTTGGTCAGCATCAGCCAGAACGGCGCGCTGTTTACCCCCACGCCCTGCGTCCAGATGGTGCGCAGGTTTTCCCATAAATGCGTGCCGGGGATCAGCGTCATCGGCGTGTCGTATACGGCCTTGATGTCCAGAGTGGCGGTAACAAACGCGACGTACATCGGAAAAAGGATCGTCACAATGCCCAGAATCAGCATGATGTGACTGAATAAGGTCAGCCCGGGGCGATTCTCAATCATTGGTAGCGCACCTTACTTTCAACATAACGGAACTGCACGACGGTCAGCACGATCACCAGGAACATCAGCACCACCGACTGCGCAGCAGAAGCTGAAAGATCCAGTCCGACAAAACCTTCGCGGTAAATCTTATAAATTAGCGTCGTCGTCGCCTGTACCGGCCCCCCCGCCGTCGCGGCGTCAATCACCGGGAAGGTGTCGAAGAAGGCATACACCAGGTTGACCACCAGCAGGAAGAAACTCACCGGTGCAATCAGCGGCAGTGACAGTTTGAAGAAGCGGCGAACAGGCCCTGCACCGTCGATCGCAGCGGCTTCCACCAGCGAACGCGGGATGGATTGCAGCGCGGCGAAGAAGAACAGGAAGTTGTAGCTTATCTGCTTCCAGACGGAGGCGAAGACTACCAGGAACATCGCCTGGCCGCTGTTCTGCGCGTGGTTCCAGTCGTAGCCAAACTGCTCAAGAAAATGGGTAATCAGCCCGCGACCCGGGTTAAAGAGGAAAATCCATAACACGGCAGCGACGGCAGGGGCGACAGCATAGGGCAGCAGCATCAGCGTCTGATAAATGCGACTGCCGCGCACCACGTTATCCACCAGGGCGGCAAAAAACAGCGAGGTGAAGAGCCCAAAGAAGGTCACCAGCGCACTAAAGCGCATCGTCGTCCAGAAGGAGTCCAGATAGTAGCTGTCACGGAACAGCCCGACGAAATTGTCCAGCCCAACGAAGGTACTGGAAAGCCCAAAGGGATCCACGCTTTGTACGGAGTACCATAACGCTTCGCCCGCAGGCCAGATAAAGAAAATAACGGTGATAACCAGTTGGGGCGCGACCAGCAGATAGGGTAGCCAGCGGGAACGAAACACCGGACGGGATGAGGACATAGTTAAGCTCTGAGTTGTATTTTCCCCTCACCCTAACTCTCTCCCCAGAGGGGCGAGGGAGGGTTTGCTCCCTCTCCCTTTCAGGGAGAGGCCGGGGTGAGGGTGTAAGCTATTAAGACTTAGTGGATTGCTCGAAGCGGCGCAGCAGTTGATTACCACGCTCTACCGCCGCATCCAGTGCCTGCTGCGGGGTTTTCTTACCGGTCCAGACGCTTTCCAGTTCTTCATCCACAATGGTACGGATCTGCGGCATATTGCCCAGACGCAGGCCTTTGGTGAACGGCAACGGCGGCTTGTTCAGCATCTGACGGGTTGCGATATCAGCACCTGGGTTCTTGTCGTAGAAGCCCTCTTTACGAGTCAGCTCATACGCTGCGGTGGTGATAGGCAGGTAGCCAGTTTTCTGGTGCCATTCAGCCGCATTTTCCGGTTTAGCCAAGAATTCCAGGAACTGGGCAACGCCGGTATAGGTCGCTTTGTCTTTGCCCTGCATGACCCACAGGCTTGCACCACCAATGATGGCGTTCTGCGGTGCGCCTTTCACATCAGCGTCGTAAGGCATCATGCCGACACCGTAGTTAAATTTGGCGTAATGACGAATGTCCGCGAGAGAACCGGAAGAGGCGGTGGTGATCGCGCAGTCACCGTTATAAAACTTCTCGGTAGATTCGTCTTTACGACCGAAGTAGCTGAAATCGCCCTTCTTATTGAGCTCTTCCAGCATGGCGATGTGTTTCACCTGCTCGGGTTTGTTGAACTCAAGAACGGCATCCGTACCGTCAAAGCCGTTGTTTTTCGTCGCCACCGGCAGACCGTGCCAGGCGCTGAAGTTTTCAATCTGGATCCAGCCCTGCCAGCCGCTGGCGTAGCCGCATTTCATGCCCGCAGCTTTCAGTTTGGCGGTGTAGGCTGCCAGATCCTGCCAGGTTTTGGGTGGCTGCTCTGGATCTAAGCCTGCTTTTTTGAAGGCATCTTTGTTGTAGTACAGCACCGGCGTGGAGCTGTTGAACGGTTGAGACAGCAGGTGACCGGTTTTAGAGTCGGTGTAGTAGCCGGAAACGGTCGGGACGAACTGAGATTCGTCAAAGTTGATACCTGCGTCTTTAAAGACTTCGTAGACCGGCTTGATGGCTTTAGACGCCATCATGGTTGCCGTACCGACTTCATAAACCTGCAACATGGCAGGCGCGTTACCCGTACGGAACGCGGCAATACCGGCACTCAGGCTCTGCTCGTAGTTACCTTTGTACACCGGCACAATTTTGTAATCCGGGTGGGTTTCGTTAAAACGTTGCGCCAGGGACTCAACTTCTTTACCCAGTTCGCCTTCCATGGAATGCCAGAACGGGATTGACGTAGCGGCCATGGCGTTGCCTGCGAAGATCAACCCAAGTGCCAGACCTAAAGCTGTGTGTCGTAACGGTGTCATTCGGTTTTCTCTCTTGTTGTGCCGGATGCGCGATATCACGCGTTTTATGCTCGCGAGGTAACATGACACGCTCGAATTACAGAAAAATAACCGTTTAATTACAATAAAGTGACAACAAGGCGTCAGAGAGATGATGAAGGGATGATGGATTAGTGAAGGAAAGATGGCGGGCGAGAATCATCCGCGCAGAGTCTGTGCGATATCGTCTACCGAAAGTCGCCCCGCGGCTGCATCAACGGTTAACTCAACGAACGCATTATTTGCGGACAACACTATACCGTTGCGCTTCAGGAACAGTAGCGTAATAAAAAGCGCAGTGCGTTTATTACCGTCATTGAAAATATGACCGCGAGAAATAGCCAGAAGATGCATCGCCGCAAGCTGCCAGACATCATTCATACCTTCGTACTCATATTTATTGAGTACGCGGTAAAGCAGCGCTTCCGCTCTCCCGGGGTCGGGCATGCCCGGAACACCAGGGGTAACTTGCAGTAGCTTATCGTGGAAACGGATTATCTCTTCCGCTGAGATAAACTGAATCATCATTTATCAGCCAGTTCCCGAATTTCATTACCATGAATCGCCATGATGGCATCAAATTCAGCATCCATTTTTGCCGCCTGATAACGCTCGAATTCTTCAGCGCTAATGATCACTGCAGATTTGTGACCGCGGCGAGTGATGGTGACGGGAGTGCCCATGGCGGCAGTGTCGAGTGCAGCAGCCAGGTTTTGTCGCGCCTCGCTATAGTTCATTGTGTGCATATCGCCTCCAGAGTTGTACAGGTTAATTGTACAACAAAGAGGTACAGTTATGCATAAAAAACCGGGCGACGAATTCGCGTCACCCGGTTTGAGTATATAAAGATTATCTACCGGGCAAGTTAGTGCTGCCGGGTGTTGCTCTGTCAGCCGCCCAGATAGGCGCTGCGTACCGCTTCGTTCGCTAACAGCGCATCACCGGTGTCTTCCAACACCACGTGGCCGTTTTCCAGCACGTAGCCGCGGTCAGCGAGTTTCAGCGCCTGGTTGGCGTTCTGCTCGACGAGGAAAATGGTCATCCCTTCTTTACGCAGTTGTTCAATGGTGTCGAAAATCTGCTGAATGATGATGGGTGCCAGGCCCAGAGAAGGTTCATCCAGCAGCAGCAAACGCGGCTGGCTCATCAGCGCGCGACCAATGGCCAGCATCTGCTGCTCGCCACCGGACATCGTACCCGCACGCTGAACACGGCGTTCATGCAGACGCGGGAACAGATCGTAGACGCGCTTAATGCGGCTCTGGAACTGGTCGCTGTCGGCAAAAAAGCCCCCCATCGCCAGATTCTCTTCTACCGTCATACGAGAAAAGACGCGACGCCCTTCCGGGACAATAGCCACCGCCTCACGCATGATTTTTGCCGTCTGCCAGTCGGTAATGTCTTTATCATCGAAGACAATACGGCCGCTGGTGGCACGGGGATCACCGCAAAGCGTACCCAGCAGGGTTGTTTTACCCGCGCCGTTGGCACCAATCAGGGTCACAATCTCACCCTGATTAATGTGCAGGCTGACCTCGTGCAGGGCCTGGATTTTGCCGTAGTGGGCGCTAACTTTGTCAAAAGACAACATGACTTTTTCCATCTTATGCCTCACCGAGGTATGCACGGATCACGTCCGGGTTATTACGAATTTCTTCCGGTGTACCGTTCGCCAGCGGTGTTCCCTGGTTGACAACGTAAATACGATCGGAGATCCCCATCACCAGCTTCATATCGTGCTCAATCAACAGGATGGTGGTGTTGTGGTGGCTACGCAGCTCAACGATCAGCTCATCCAGCTCTTTGGTCTCTTTCGGGTTAAGACCTGCCGCCGGTTCGTCGAGCATCAGGATTTCCGGCTGCGTCACCATGCAGCGGGCAATCTCCAGACGACGCTGGTCGCCATAAGCCAGGTTGCTGGCCTGGCGGTTAGCGTGCGCCAACAAACCAATACGCTCCAGCCAGACAGCCGCACGGTCCAGAGCTTCCGTTTGTGCGCGGCGGAACGACGGGGTTTTCAACAGGCCCGAGAACACACCGGTTTTCAGTTGCTGATGTTGCGCTACCAGCAGGTTTTCAATCACCGTCATTTCACGGAACAGACGCACGTGTTGGAACGTACGCACTACGCCCATACGGGCGATCTGTTGCCCCGGCAGCCCTTCCAGGTGCTGGTCACGCAGCATAATGGTGCCCCCGGTCGGCTTGTAGAAGCCGGTGAGGCAGTTGAACACCGTGGTTTTACCCGCGCCGTTCGGGCCGATAAGCGAAACGATCTCCTGAGGATGTAAGTCCAGTGCCACGTTGTTAACGGCCAACAGGCCGCCAAAACGCATCATCAGGCCATTTACGGATAACAGTGGCTGACTCATGCCTGCTCTCCTTTCGCCTGACCATTTTTCAGTTTCAACTGCACACGGGTCATTGGCAGCAAGCCCTGCGGACGCCAGATCATCATCAGTACCATCAAACCACCCAGCATCAACATGCTGTACTCATTGAAATCACGCATTAATTCACGCGATACCACCAGCAGCACTGCTGCCAGGATGACCGCAAACTGCGATCCCATACCACCAAGCACCACAATCGCCAGCACAAATGCGGACTCCGCGAAGGTGAAGGATTCCGGGCTGACAAAGCCCTGGCGGGCGGCAAACAGCGTTCCGGCGAAGCCTGCAAAGGCGGCGCTGATGGTAAACGCGGTCAGCTTGATGCGGGTCGGGTTCAACCCCAGTGAACGGCAGGCAATCTCATCTTCACGCAGGGCTTCCCAGGCGCGACCGAGCGGCATACGCAGCAGACGGTTAATCACGAACAGAGAGAAAACCACCAGCAGCAGCGCGACCAGGTAAAGGAAAATCACACGGTCACTGGGATCATACGGCACGCCAAAGAAGTTGCTGAAGGTATCCCAGCCGCCTTCACGGGCGCTACGGCTGAACTCCAGGCCAAACAGCGTCGGTTTAGGGATCTGACTGATACCGTTCGGGCCACCGGTAATTTCCGTATTGTTAAGCAGCAGGATACGAACGATTTCACCGAACCCTAAGGTTACGATCGCCAGGTAATCACCGCGCAGACGCAGGACCGGGAAGCCAAGCAGGAAACCCGCCGCCGCAGAGACCAGCGCCGAAATCGGCAAACAGGTCCAGAAGCCAAGCCCGTAATAGTGGTTCAGCAGCGCAAAGGTGTACGCTCCGATCGCGTAGAAACCACCGTAGCCGAGCACCAACAGGCCAGACAGCCCGACGACCACGTTAAGGCCCAGGCCGAGGATGATGTAAATCATGGTCATGGTGGCGATATCGACCGTGCCACGGGAGACCACGAACGGCCAGGCGACGGCTGCCACCAACAGAGCGACCAGGAACAGCTTCTGTTTAACGGTGGAACCGTCAATCGCCGGCAGAATGAATTTCGGGCCAGAGACGTTTTTCAGGCTCTTCTGGAAGACCGGACGCAGCAACTGGAAGAAGAAGACCACGGCGGTGCCAATAAAAACCCACTCCCAGCGAATACTCGCTGCGGTATTGACCACCAGTTTTGTGCCATCCAGCTCTAACTGCACGCCCATAAAGACGCCCGCCAGCACGAAGAACATGGCGGCAGAGAGCAGCGCCATCGCAAAATGCATCGGTTTCATACTTTTTCAACCTCCGGACGACCCAGGATACCGGTCGGCATCACCAGCAGTACGATAATCAGCAGGGCAAAGGCCACCACGTCTTTATATTCTGTACTCAGGTATGCAGAGGAGAGGGATTCGGTCACGCCCAGAATGAGGCCACCGATCATTGCGCCAGGAATACTGCCGATACCGCCTAATACCGCCGCGGTGAACGCTTTCATCCCCGCCATAAAGCCAATGTACGGGTTAATCACGCCGTAGAACTGACCGAGCAGGACACCGGCAACCGCCGCCATCGCCGCACCGATCACAAAGGTCAACGCAATGACGCGATCGGTATTAATGCCCAGCAGGCTGGCCATTTTCAGGTCTTCCGAACAGGCACGGCAGGCACGACCCATACGGGAATAACGGATAAACACCGTCAGCGCCAGCATCGAGACAAAGGTCACGACCCAGATAACCAGCTGCATGGTGGTGATGGTCGCAGAGAAGTTATCGCTACTGCCCACGGTCCACTGGCCGTTAAACAGGCTCGGTAACGCGACGTCACGCGAGCCTTCGGTCAGGCTGACGTAGTTTTGCAGGAAGATGGACATCCCGATGGCGGAAATCAGCGCGATCAGGCGCTTAGAGCTACGAACCGGGCGATAGGCTACCCGTTCAATACTCCAGCCATACGCACTCGCGATCACGATAGCGCCAACGAACCCTGCGGTAACCAGCAACCAACTGGCGTCGATACCCATCATCATCAGCGCAGCAATAATCATAAACGAGACATAGCTACCGATCATGTAGACCTCGCCATGGGCGAAGTTAATCATGCCGATAATGCCATATACCATGGTGTAACCGATGGCGATCAGTGCATAGGTGCTTCCCAGCGTCACGCCGTTAAACATCTGCTGCAAAAAATAGAGAAACTGCTCGGACATAACGTAACCTTTCTAAACCCGCAAGGACGGGATACTGAGGCCACTCTAAATAATTCGAGTTGCAGAAAGGCGGCAAGCCCGCTCATCCCCGGGAGCGTACTTGAGTACGTGACCGGGGTGAGCGAGCGAAGCCAACGCCTCTGCGGCGCGAAGTATGATGAGTGGTTGCCTTATTTAGCTACCGAAGATGACCCATCGGCGTGCCATTGGAAGACACCAAAATCAAATCCCTTCAAATCGCCTTTCTCATCCCAGTTCAGCGGCCCAATTACGGTTTTAGCCCCGTTGGCTTTTAAATCATTGACCAGTGCAAGCGGCTCGTTGCTGCCTGAACGGTCAAGTGCCTGTGCAAGCGACTGCACGGCGGCGTAAGTGATCCAAACATACGGACCACTCGGATCTTTTTTCTCTGCTTTGAGTGCATCCACGATGCCCTGGTTGGCCGGATCCTGGTCGTAGCGTTTTGGCATCGTCACCAGCATGCCTTCGCCCGCTTCACCCGCAATGTTCGAGAGGGAGGCATTGCCTACCCCTTCCGGCCCCATAAATTGGGTCTTCAGACCGTTTGAACGCGCCTGGCGCAGGATCTGCCCCATCTCCGGGTAATAACCACCGTAGTAGACAAAGTCGATATTTTCTTTCTTCAAGCGCGCCACCAGCGCAGAGAAATCTTTCTCACCGGCGGTAATGCCGTCGAAGAAGACGATATTGGCCCCGCTGGCTTTCAGGCTCTCCTGAACGGAGCGTGCCAGACCTTCACCGTACTGCTGCTTGTCGTGAATAATGGCGATACGCTGAGGCTTAACGGCACTCAGAATATATTTCGCCGCAGTCGGCCCCTGTGAAGAGTCCAGACCAGCGGTACGCATGATGTACTTATAGCCGCGCTGTGTCAGTTCCGGGTTCGTAGCCCCCGGGGAGATCATCAGAATGCCTTCATCTTCATAGATATCAGACGCTGGCTGAGTCGATGATGAGCAAAGGTGCCCAATCACATATTTAATGCCGTCGTTAACGATTTTGTTGGCGACTGCCACGGCTTGTTTAGGATCACAGGCGTCGTCGTATTCCACCGCCACCAGTTTGTCACCCTTTACGCCGCCCTTCGCATTGATATCTTTAATGGCCTGACGTGCGCCGTTGAACTCCATATCGCCCCACTGGGCAACCGGACCGGACATCGCGCCGACAACCGCGACCTTAATATCAGCGGCCATGGCCGCGTGAGACATCGCAAATGCAACCATCCCCGCGATAACGGTTTTCGCGTTCCTTTTCATACTTCAAATCCCCGTTCGTGATGTAGTACCACACGTTCTCATCAGGTCACGTCGTCGCGACATGAGATCGATGTGTGAAAATTTTGTTTTTATATGGTTAAAAAGCATTCTGTACTTTTAATAGACAACACTATTTTTACCAGTGCCATGAATGGTTTAGCGCAGTATTTTGGCAAAAACCAGAGTAAATACTCTATTTTTCAGGCGATTAAGCTAAGATAATATTCTGAATTCTCCTGGAGATAAACCAAAAAAGTTCAGTTTGCAGCATAAAATAATGGCACAAAGAGCGGAATAAAACGCTACCTTTCAGCGGAAAATGCTGGCTGGTTTTCATTCACTGATGTTTAAAACTGCTACAACGCTTGCCTCAAAAGTAATCGCCTGCAAATCGAAATATAAAAAAGTATCAGCCCGTAACAGAGGAAATTGTTTACACTGCCTTATCTTGAGAGACATGGACACGCTGTACATGAAATTGACTATCATCCGTCTGGTGAAATTCACCGACCAGGATCATATTGATTTAGCTAAAGTCTGGCCGGAATACTCCCCTGCATCGTTGCAGGTTGATGAGACACACCACATCTATGCGGCACGTTTTAATGACCGCCTGTTAGGCGCGGTTCGCGTGACGCTGCTGGGCGCACAAGGTGCGCTGGATTCCCTGCGCATACGTGATGTCACCCGCCGTCGTGGCGTAGGAAAATATCTGCTGGAAGAGGTGATGCGTGAAAACCCTAACATCACCACCTGGTGGATTACCGAAGCCGGGGTAGAAGATCGCACGGTGATGGCCGCTTTCGCTCAGGCGATGGGCTTTACCGCGCAAAACGATGGCTGGGTGAAGCGTTAGTTTTTGTGGGGCAGTGCGGTCTGATGCCCTCACCCCTGCCCTCTCCCACGAGGAGAGGGAGCAAACATTAAAAAAGGCAACTTGCGTTGCCTTTTTGCTTTTATTCTGGTGCGGTCTGATGCCCTCACCCCGACCCTCTCCCACGGGGAGAGGGAGCAAACATTAAAAAAGGCAACTTGCGTTGCCTTTTTGCTTATATTCTGGTGCGGTCTGATGCCCTCACCCCGACCCTCTCCCACGGGGAGAGGGAGCAAACATTAAAAAAGGCAACTTGCGTTGCCTTTTTGCTTTTATTCTGGTGCGGCCTGATGCCCTCACCCCGGCCCTCTCCCACGGGGAGAGGGAGCAAACATTAAAAAAGGCAACTTGCGTTGCCTTTTTGCTGTTTATTTGGCGTCGGTGGCCGTACCGTTCGCATGCCAGGTAAACACGCCGAACTCAAAGCCCTTCAGATCACCCTTTTCGTCCCAGGACAGCGGGCCCATGACGGTTTCAACAGAGTTAGCTTTCAGCCAGGTTGCGATTTCAGCCGGTTCTGCGGTCTGATTCAGGCCAGCGGCCAGAGACTGCAGTGCCGCGTAGGTGGTCCAGACGAAGGCACCGCTTGGATCCTGTTTCTTCGCTTTGATCGCATCAACGATAGGTTTGTTCGCTGGAACCTGATCGTAGTTCTTCGGTTTGGTGACTAACATGCCTTCAGCAGATTCGCCCGCGATGTTAGACAGGGAAACGTTCGCTACGCCTTCCGGCCCCATGAACTTGGTTTTCAGACCCGCGGCACGAGACTGACGCAGGATCTGGCCCATTTCCGGGTGGTAACCACCGTAATAGACGAAATCGATATTCTCTTTCTTCAGACGCGCTACCAGTGTAGAGAAGTCTTTTTCACCTGCGGTAATACCGTCAAAGAAGACAACGTTCGCGCCGCCTTTCTTCAGGCCGTCTTGTACTGCGCGCGCCAGACCTTCACCGTACTGCTGTTTGTCGTGAATAACAGCAATACGCTGCGGTTTCACGCTCTCAAGAATGTATTTTGCAGCGGTTGGGCCCTGGTCTGAGTCCAGGCCAGTGGTACGCAGTGTCAGTTTATAACCACGTGCAGTCAGCTCAGGTGCGGTCGCTGCCGGGGTGATCATCAGAATGCCTTCGTCTTCATAAATGTCAGACGCTGGCTGAGTAGAAGAGGAGCACAGGTGGCCGATAACGTATTTAATGCCATCGTTGACCACTTTGTTTGCTACCGCGACCGCTTGTTTCGGGTCACATGCATCGTCGTATTTGGTGATGACCAGTTTGTCGCCTTTGATACCGCCTTTGGCATTGATATCCGCAACAGCCTGCTCAGCACCCGTAAATTCCTGATCACCGTACTGCGCAACCGGGCCAGACATCGCACCGACAACGGCAACTTTAATATCTTTGGCAAATGCCATGTTGCTCATCGCTAACGCAATACATCCTGCCAGTAACGCTTTGCCCTTCATTTTCATCCTGAGGTTCCCCATTCTTATGGTGATTGAATTTGTTGTGATGTTGTTGTTCGGCACATTATTTTGTTTACCATCATAAGAAAAGAATATGATAGTGATTCGGAGCCAGTCTGCCCGTGCCTTTGCAGCATTCTCTGCTAAAACATACCCCATTTTCTGAAATTTGGAACAACATTTTTGAAGGATAGATAACAGACAGATGAACATAATAAGAAAGCCGCCAAAAAGGCGGCTCGGGGAAGCAAAGAGGTTTATCGTGTCAGCGACTGGTGAATGATATCCAGCGCTTTACGGAACTGAACTTCAGGGATCGTCAGCGGATAGAGGAAACGAATGACGTTGCCATAAACGCCGCAGCTCAGTAGCAGCAACCCGGCGGCCAGCGCGTTATCCTGTACCTGTTTGGTAAATTCCGCTGAGGGTTCCCCGGTTTGTGGATCGTTAAACTCGACGGCCACCATCGACCCCTGGGCACGAATGTCCGCAATGAACGGGCAGTCCGCTTTGGCTTTCGTCAGCACTTCGACCAGGTGTTTGCCAAGATGATTCGCACGCTCGCACAGATCCTCTTCTTCAATAACATCCAGCACGGCATGCGCTGCCGCCACCGCCAGGGGGTTACCGGCATAAGTACCACCCAGCCCACCAGGGGCTGGCGCATCCATCACCTCTGCACGCCCGGCGACCGCCGAGAGCGGCAAGCCTCCCGCGAGGCTCTTCGCCATGGTGATGAGATCAGGCTTCACGCTGAAATGCTCCACGGCGAATAACTTGCCGGTGCGGGCAAAACCGCTTTGCACTTCATCGGTAATCAGCAGAATGCCGTGCGTGTCACAAAGTTTACGCAGGGCCTGCATAAAATCATCAGGCGCGACGTTAAACCCACCTTCGCCCTGAATCGGTTCCAGCAAAATAGCAGCAACCTGATCGGGGGCAATATCCGCTTTAAAAATACGATCCAGACTTTTTAGCGCCTCAGCCGTACTCACGCCATGCAGGGCATTTGGAAATTGCGCATGAAAGATAGAACCGGGGAAAGGGCCAAAACCGATTTTGTAGGGAGCCACTTTGCCGGTCAGCGCCATGGTCATGTACGTTCGGCCATGGAAACCGCCACCAAAGGTGATGACGCCAGGACGTTTGGTGTAGGCGCGAGCAATTTTTACGGCGTTCTCAACGGCTTCAGCACCGGTCGAGAAAAAAGCCGTTTTTGCCGGGCCTTCGACAGGGACGCGTTCGTTAATGCGCTCCGCCAGCGAGACATAGCTTTCGTAAGGAACAATTTGATAAGCGGTGTGGGTAAAGGCCTGTAGCTGTTTTTCCACCGCAGCAATGACTTTCGGATGACGATGCCCGGTATTCAGCACCGCAATCCCGGCTGCAAAATCGATCACTTCATTACCTTCGACATCCCACAGCGTGGCATTTTCTGCTTTGTCGGCATAGAAGCCGCACATGACGCCAATTCCACGCGGTGTCGCCGCTAAACGGCGTGCTTGTAAGTCATTATTTTTCACCCTGTACTCCCCCGTCACTGATTCATTTAGCAGCAGTCATCTTTTGCCACAATGCCACAAGCGGTCCTATAATCGAGTACCAGTTTTGAATTATTAAGGGATCCAATTGCGTTCACTTGTCAGTGACTTATTGCAATTGCGCCTGGACGCGCAGCGCGATGGCAAGCTGCATAAAAAACTCTATAACGCGATTCGCCTGTCGATTCTTGATGGCAGCCTGCCGCCGCAAAGTCGTCTGCCGCCCAGTCGTGATTTGGCGACCGAACTGCATCTGTCACGCAATACGGTGCTAACGGTGTATGAACAGTTGCTGGCAGAAGGGTATGTGGTTTCACGTACCGGCAGCGGCACCTTTGTGGCGCAGACCGTACCGGACAGCCTGCTCTCAGCCCCGTCATCACGAACAGAAGATGCCGCAGGCGACCTACCCTTACACTTGTCCGACAGAGGGTTGACGCTCATCCAGCGCAGCAGCGCCAGCCCGCGTCAGTGGGGCGCGTTTTTGCCCGGCGTACCCGATGTGAATGCTTTTCCGCATACGCTGTTTCGTAAAATCCACGCCCGCGTCAGTCGAAAGCCGCAGGCCAGTCAGCTCTCCTATAGCAGCGCCGGCGGAAGCCCGGCATTACAGCAGGCTCTGGTGGATTATCTACGCATCACCCGATCGGTTAAATGCAGCGCAGAGCAGATCCTGATAACCGAAGGCATTCACCAGGCGATCGATCTGGTATCACGCATGTTGTGTAATCCCGGCGATAGCGCCTGGATTGAGGAACCCGCCTACTGGGGCATTCGCAATGTCCTGGCGATGAATGGCGTCACGCTGGAATCCATCAACGTCGACCATGCCGGTATGAATCCTCCCGAAGCCGGGAATATGCCGCCAAAACTGATTTTTGTTACCCCCTCTCACCAGTATCCTCTCGGCTGCGTGATGAGTCTTGAACGTCGCCAGCGTTTATTAGCGCTGGCACGGCAAACGGGAAGCTGGATTGTCGAGGATGATTACGACAGCGAGTTTCGCTTTTCCGGTCAGCCCATCCCTGCGCTGCAGGGCCTGGTGGACGATGCCCCGGTCATTTACACCGGCACATTCAGTAAGACACTCTACCCAGGGCTTCGTCTCGGCTATCTGGTGCTGCCTCGCCCGTTGATGCAGGCTTTAAAGACAGCGCATACGGAGCTTTATCGTGGTGGGCGACTGTTGGATCAGGAAGCGCTGGCGCTGTTTATCAGCGAAGGGTATTACACGGCGCACATTCGTCGAATGCGGTTACTCTATGCCCGACGCCGCGCACGGCTGGCAGGCCTGATTACAGACGCGCTCGGAAAAGAGGCCTTAAGTGAATATAACGACAATGCCGGCCTGCACCTGGTGCTGTCACTGCCCGACAAATGCGATGACGTAGCCCTTGCTCGCAGGGCGAACGAACGGGGCATTCTGGTGCGCGCGCTTTCACGCTATTACGCAGGAAATGAGCCGCTTAAAGGCCTGTTAATGGGCTTTGCCGCCATGGAAGAGGAGGAGATGGAGGCAGCGTTTAAGGGACTGCTCGACTGCATCAAAGGGCAGAGTTAAGACAACAAAAAGCCGGGTCGCTTTCGCTTAACCCGGCTTATTCTTTCGCGTATTAATTACGCTTCAATGGCAGCGCGCAGTTTCTTCATCGCGTTCTTTTCCAGCTGGCGTACACGCTCAGCGGAAACACCGTAACGATCTGCCAGTTCCTGCAGCGTGGACTTGTTGTCGTCGTCCAGCCAACGGGCGCGGATAATATCCTGGCTACGCTCATCGAGACCTTCCATCGCAAAGGTCAGTTTGTTAGCGGCCTGCTCTTCCCAGTTATCATCTTCAATGCCGTCAGCAAAGTTAGACGATTTGTCCTGCAGGTAGAGCACCGGCGCAACCGCGTGGCTTTCGGAATCGTCGTCGGAGGACATATCAAACGCCATATCCTGTGCCGACATACGGGATTCCATTTCGCGCACGTCTTTGCTGCTCACGCCCAGTTCACGGGCCACCATTTCCACTTCATCCTGATTAAACCAGCCCAGACGCTGCTTGGTTTTACGCAGGTTAAAGAACAGTTTACGCTGTGCTTTGGTGGTGGCGACTTTCACAATGCGCCAGTTACGCAGCACGTATTCATGAATTTCGGCTTTGATCCAGTGCACGGCGAAAGAGACCAGACGTACACCCACTTCCGGGTTAAAACGGCGCACGGCTTTCATCAGGCCGATGTTACCTTCCTGAATCAGGTCAGCCTGCGGCAGGCCATAGCCCGAATAGTTACGAGCAACATGAACAACAAAGCGCAGGTGAGACAGGATCAGCGTTTTAGCTGCTTCCAGATCGCCCTGGTAATGCAGCTTTTCAGCCAATGCCCTTTCTTCATCAGCCGTCAACATCGGCCATGCGTTCGCAGCCCGGACGTAAGACTCCAGGTTACCAACAGGGGCTAAAGCTAAAGATTGCATTTCTTTGGTCATTCAAATCCTCTCAATTTACATCCGACTGGCGGCGGTCTGTCCCCATCAGGCAACAAACATGCCAGCGTTAATGAGCAACGAGAATAGCATTCACTCTTTTATCAGACAGTGATTTTATCCACAAGTTCCAGGATGGGTTGTGAATAAATTAGGCACAAAATGTGACATAAGTATGAAAAACCGGGGCAGGAAAAGGGAGATATGAGTTATACGCTTTCCCTGCTACGGGAATACTGCATTGCAGGGAAAGAGTATATCAGAGATTTTTTACTGTGGAGTAAAGTGACGTAAATGTTGAACTGTGGCAAGCCAGGCGGCCACCCAGCCAATCATTGAGCACACCAGCAGCAGTAGCAAACATTCATCAAACGACAGACCACTTAATTCAAACTGCGTGCCGAACACCTTCGCCACTTCGGTCACCGCCGATGAAAGGCGCATCACCAGAATCTCAGAAAGAATGAGTGACAGGAACGCGCCGCAAAAGCCCAGTAGTGCCCCGCCATACAGGAAAGGACGCAGGATAAAGCCATCCGTTGCGCCAATCAGCTTCTGGACGTTGATGGTGTCACGACGAGAGAAGATACTTAAGCGCACGCTGTTACCAATGACCAGGAAAACAGCCGCCACCATTAATACGCCAATCATCGCCGACACCCGCCCGACCAGCCCGGTCAGAGAAGCCAGACGCGCAAACCAGCTGTCGTCCATACGCACTTCATCAATGCCGTGCAGCCTGGTAATACGATCACGCAACGTATTCAGCGAGTCGGTTCCCTGGAAATCCAGCTTCGGGATCACCACGGCGACCGCCGGCAACGGGTTTTCTTCCAGCATATCCAGTGCGCCGCCAAACCCCGACCAGTTACGGAATTCCCCCAGCGCATCTTCGCGAGACAGGTAATTGACCTTCTCAACCCCCTGTTCGGACTGCAACTGCCCCACCACCTGGGCTGCCGCATCGTCATCCAGCGATTTATCCAGGTACACGGTAATTTGCGGAGACGGGTAATATTGCGAGGCGGCCTCGTTGACGTTTTTGTAAACCATATAGCAGACGCTCGGCAGCGTCAGGGAGATGGCGATCACCATCACCGTCAGGAAGGTCGCAAACGGCTTGCTTTTAAGATCCTGCAACGCCCCCTGGAAGGCGTAGCGCACCTGCTCGTTAAAAACATTGGTTTTACGCGAGTTCGGTTTCGGTGGCGTTTTACCCCGGCGCGGAGCGTTACGTCCCGCATCCCCTGCACCGCCTGCCGACTTACGGAAACGATCTAATTTGCCGCCGAACCGGCGTATGTGGTTCATTGCCTCGCGCTTATTCACCGATGCGGCCTCCATGCATATGCCCGTCGCTGAGGGACAGGACGCGGTAAGGACGGCTGGAAATAAGCCCCAGGGCATGCGTCGCCATCAGAACCGTTACCCCAACGCGGTTGAACTCCTCGAAAAGACGTAAAATCCCCTCAGAGAGGGCTTCATCCAGGTTACCGGTCGGTTCATCCGCCAGCAGCACCGCAGGCTTGTTCACCACCGCACGGGCAATGCCCACGCGCTGTTGCTCACCACCAGACAGCTGAATGGGGAAACTTCTCGCTTTGTCGAGCAAGCCCACTTTATCTAACGCCGCAGAGACGCGACGGCGGATGTCATCCCCGCTGGCGCCGGCAATAATCAACGGGATCGCCACGTTGTCGTATACCGTTCTGTCCATTAAGAGATGGTGATCCTGGAAAATCATGCCGATCTGTCGACGCAAAAACGGCACTTCGCGGTTTTTCAGGCGCGAAATATCATGCCCAGCAAACAGAATTTTCCCGGCGCTTGGCCGCTCGATGCCACAAATAAGCTTAAGCAGAGTACTTTTCCCTGCGCCGGAGTGGCCGGTCAGAAATGCCATCTCGCCCGGTTGCAGGTGGAAAGTCACCCCCTGCAACGCTTGTCTCCCACCGAGATAGGCTTTGCTGACGTGTTCAAAGCGAATCATTGTTAATCCTCTCGGGCAAAAAGTGCCTCTATAAAATCGCCCGCATTAAACGGACGCAGGTCCTCAATACGTTCGCCGACCCCGATGTAACGAATAGGAATGCCGAACTGATCGGCGACCGAGAAGATGACACCCCCCTTGGCGGTTCCGTCCAGCTTGGTCAGCGTTATCCCTGTCAGGCCAACAGCTTCATGGAACAGTTTGGCCTGGCTTACCGCATTCTGCCCGGTGCTGGCATCAATAGTCAGCATGATTTCATGCGGGGCATCCTCGTCCAGCTTTTTCATAACGCGGACAATTTTCTTCAGTTCTTCCATCAGGTGCGCTTTATTCTGCAAGCGCCCGGCAGTGTCGGCGATCAGCACATCCACGTGGCGCGCTTTCGCTGCCTGAATCGCATCAAAAATTACCGAAGCTGAGTCCGCACCGGTATGCTGAGCGATGACCGGAATGTTGTTACGCTGGCCCCACACCTGCAACTGCTCAACGGCAGCGGCGCGGAAGGTATCCCCAGCGGCCAGCATGACCGACTTGCCCTGCTGCTCAAACTGGCGCGCCAGTTTACCGATGGTAGTGGTTTTACCCACGCCGTTAACGCCAACCATCAGAATAACAAAAGGTGTTTTGCCTTCTACGTTCAGCGGCTCGTCGACGTTGGCAAGAATGTCACCCATCTCTTCTTTCAGCAAACCATAGAGTGCTTCGGCGTCACGTAACTGCTTGCGCGAGGCGCCTTCGGTCAGATTGGCGATGATCTTACGGGTCGTTTCAACGCCCACATCGGCAATCAACAGCTGCTCTTCCAGCTCTTCAAAGAGATCATCATCGATTTTTTTGCCACGGAACAGACTGATAAATCCGGAACCGAGGTTTTCTTTGGTTTTCAGCAGGCTGCGTTTAAGACGTGCGAAAAAGCCCTCTTTGGTTGGTTTCTCTTGCTCAACCACGGCTTCTTCAACCGGTTCGTCTACAGATTCTTCTACCGGTGCGTCAACCGGTACAACCACCAGCGCCTCTTCGGCAGCAACAGCGGCTAAAGCCTGCGCTTCCAGCTCTTCATCGCTGAGCGGTGCCTCTTCTTCATCTACAGTTTCCTGCTCTGGCTGCCACTCTTCTTGCGCAATGTCAGGCGCAGACACCTCTTCCGGCAACGGCAGCTCTTCGTGTTCAACCACCGCAGGCTGTGGAACTTCAACAATTTCTGGCCCGGCATCGCGTTCAACCGCAGCAGGCTGTGGCGCTTCAACAATATCTGGCTCAGCATCGCGTTCAACGAGCTGTTCCGTCACCTCAACCACGTCTTGCGCGAAGGCTTCACTCTCCTGCTCGGTATGCGGTTGTTCAGATTCGGCTGGCTGCGCCGTCTCCTGTTGCTGGACTTCTTCTTTTACTTGTTCTTTTACTTCTTCTTTTGCCTGATCTTTTTGCCCAAAGCCGAGCCAGGAGAAGAAGCCACGTTTCTTTTCATCCGCCATTTGCGACCATACTCCCGCGGTTAATTTATGGCACAAGCCCACATTGCCGTAGCCGGGGCTAAAAAAATGTAATTAGCTAAATAGTCTATCACTTTCCTGAACACGCTTCACCGCCTGCGGATTAAGGTTTCGCGCCGCGCGACACGCCGCTAGAATAGCAGGCCGAAATGATGAGCAAAGCGAAGACCATGAAGAAACCCACTCGGGCCACCACCGGCCAAATCCGCATCATTGGCGGACAATGGCGCGGACGAAAACTCCCTGTACCAGACAGCCCCGGCCTGCGCCCTACCACCGACCGCGTGCGTGAAACCCTGTTCAACTGGCTGGCGCCGTCCATGGTTGATGCACATTGCCTTGACTGCTTTGCCGGCAGCGGCGCGCTGGGCTTAGAAGCGCTGTCCCGCTATGCCGCCAGCGCCACGCTGCTTGAGATGGAACGTGGCGTCGCGCAGCAGTTGCAGCAGAATCTGGCGACATTAAAAGCCAGCAACGGCAACGTGGTCACCGGCAATTCCCTGGCATTTCTGGCCCAGGCGGGGACGCCGCACAATATCGTCTTCGTCGACCCGCCGTTTCGTAAAGGTATGCTCGAAGAAACCTTAACGCTGCTGGAAAACAACGGCTGGCTGGCGGATGACGCGCTAATCTATGTGGAAAGCGAAGTAGAAAACGGTCTGCCGCCGGTCCCGGCAAGCTGGAGTCTGCACCGGGAGAAAATCGCCGGGCAGGTCGCCTACCGTTTGTATCTGCGTGAATCACAAGGAGTGAAAGATGAACATACTGATTAACCTCGGGCGTCTGTTGATGCTCTTCGTCTGGGCGTTTCTTCTGCTTAACCTGTTTTCCCCGTTCCCGAAGCCACTCAACATCTTCGTCAACGTTGCCCTGTTCTTTACCGTGTTTATGCATGCGCTGCAGGCCACGATGATGAAAAAAACGCTGCCGAAAGATGGCCCGCAGATGACCCGCCTGGAAGAATTTCGCATCTTCCTGTTTGGCGTTTTTGAACTGCTGATTTGGCTCAAAAAACTCAAGGCAAAAAAATAAAAGCACCTTTTTAAGATTCCCCTGTCTTCCGTAACATTGTCATTCGCCCGTCGCGACCACTAAACTCAAGGCAAGAGCCGTGGGCATGGTGCTCGCGATACAATAACGGATTCAGGGACTTATTATGCTTTGGTCATTTATTGCTGTCTGTTTCTCCGCCTGGCTGTATGTGGATGCCTCCTACCGGGGGCCCACATGGCAACGCTGGGTGTTTAAACCCGTCACGCTACTCTTACTGTTGTTGCTCGCCTGGCAGGCGCCGATGTTCGATGCCATTAGCTACCTTGTACTGGCCGGGCTTTGTGCGTCATTGGTCGGTGATGCGCTCACGCTGCTGCCACGACAGCAGTTGTTGTATGCCATTGGGGCGTTTTTCCTCGCCCATCTGTTGTACACCATCTACTTCGCCAGTCAGATGACGCTTTCATTTTTCTGGCCGCTGCCGGTCGCGCTGCTCATCATCGGCGCTCTGCTGATTGGGGTTATCTGGACGCGCCTTGAAACGCTGCGGATGCCGGTCTGTACCTTTATCGCCATGACGCTGGTGATGGTCTGGCTGGCAGGTGAACTGTGGTTCTTCCGCCCAACCAGCCCGGCGCTCTCTGCCTTCGTGGGTGCAGCCCTGCTGCTTATCAGCAATGTTGTCTGGCTGGGGAGCCACTATCGCCGTCGTTTCCGGGCAGATAACGCTATCTCCGCAGCCTGCTACTTTGCCGGGCATTTCTTGATCGTGCGTTCACTGTATATTTAAAACGCTTGACTCTGGAGTCGACTCCAGAGTGTATCCTCCGGTTAATGAGAAAATTATCATTCACCGGAGGATGCCATGTCGCCCCCCAATACCGCCAAAACCCCTCAGTTTGCCACGCTGAAAATGCGCCCGGTGAACATCGAAACACCAACCTGCGAGTGCGGTGACGCATGCGAAACGTCTGTCACGCCCATTGAAAGCAGCGAAGGCGAACGTTATAGCTGGCTCGTCGCCGGGATGGACTGCGGTGCCTGTGCACGAAAAGTAGAAAATGCTGTACGCCAGATTGACGGCGTCAGTCTCGTTCAGGTGGCCTTTGCCACGGAAAAACTGACCGTGGTTGCCGCAAGCGATATTCGTCAGCAGGTGGAAAAAGCGGTTAAACAGGCGGGCTACAGCCTTAAGAGCGAAAGCGCGCCTGCAGAACCTACCCCTTCCCGGCTGCGGGAAAATCTGCCGCTGATTCTGCTGATGGTGATGATGAGCGCAAGCTGGCTGCTGGAGCAGTTTAACCACCCCTTTGGTCAGGCAGCATTTATCATTACCACCCTGGTGGGCTTGTTCCCGATTGCCCGCCAGGCATTACGCCTGATGCGCAGTGGCAGCTGGTTTGCCATTGAAACATTGATGAGCGTGGCCGCCATTGGGGCGTTGTTTATCGGCGCTACTGCAGAAGCGGCGATGGTACTGCTGCTGTTCCTCGTGGGGGAACGACTCGAAGGCTGGGCCGCCAGCCGTGCCCGTCGTGGCGTCAGCGCATTAATGGCGCTAAAACCGGATACCGCCATCCGCATCGTCGATGGCAAGCGCGAGAGCGTAACGGCCGGCGTGCTGCGCCCAGGCGATGTGATTGAAGTCCCGGCCGGGGGGCGTTTACCGGCAGATGGTAAGTTGATATCTCCTTTCGCCAGCTTTGATGAGAGTGCCTTAACCGGCGAATCTCTCCCCGTAGAGCATGTCCGCGGTGACAGCATTCCAGCCGGTGCCACCAGCGTTGACCGCCTGGTAACGCTCAACGTGGTGTCAATGCCCGGCGAAAGTGCCATCGATCGCATTCTGAAGCTGATTGAAGAAGCTGAAGAACGTCGCGCGCCCATCGAACGTTTTATCGACCGCTTCAGCCGGATTTATACCCCCGCTATCATGGTGGTCGCTCTGCTGGTAGCCGTTGTGCCGCCGCTGATGTTGGGCGACGCATGGCTGGCATGGATCTATAAAGGGCTGACGCTGCTGTTGATCGGTTGCCCGTGCGCGCTGGTGATCTCAACACCAGCAGCGATTACCTCAGGACTTGCCGCCGCCTCCCGATATGGTGCGTTGATTAAAGGGGGGGCCGCCCTGGAGCAACTGGCGTCCGTTCAGCAACTCGCCTTCGATAAAACCGGCACCTTAACCGAAGGCAAGCCCAATGTGACCGGTATTTACCCGCTTGCCGATAGCAGTGAAGACACACTGCTGATGCTGGCTGCCGCCGTTGAACAAGGTTCGACTCACCCCCTCGCACAGGCCATTTTACGCGAAGCCGAAGCGCGCCGGTTGGTTCTGCCTCACGCTGAAAACCAACGTGCGTTAGTGGGCAAAGGGATTGAAGCCCAGGTCAATGGGGAATCCATACGCCTGAGCGCACCGGATAAACTGGCTGGTAATTTACTGGAAGACAATCTGCTAATGGCTATTCGTCATCAGGAAAATCAGGGCGAAACGGTGATTGTGGTGCTGCGAGAAGGGGCGATGATGGGGTCGATTGCCCTGCGCGACACCCTGCGTGAGGACGCACGCCAGGCCATTGCGGCACTGCGGGAACTTGGCGTACAGGGCGTGATGCTGACCGGGGATAACCCCCGCGCCGCGGCGACCATTGCCGCTGAGCTGAAGATGGATTTCCGTGCCGGTCTGTTGCCGGAAGATAAAGTCAACGCGGTGATTGCGTTGAATAAACAGGCACCGCTGGCGATGGTCGGCGACGGTATTAACGACGCCCCTGCCATGAAGGCCGCCACTATCGGCATTGCCATGGGCAGCGGAACGGACGTGGCGCTGGAAACGGCCGATGCGGCCTTAACGCATAATCGGCTCGGTGGTCTGGCGCAGATGATAACTTTAGCCCGCGCCACCCAGACCAACATTCGCCAGAACATCGCGCTCGCGCTGGGACTGAAAGCCATATTCCTGGTGACAACATTGCTTGGCATGACCGGGTTATGGCTGGCCGTGCTGGCCGATACCGGCGCAACGGTACTGGTAACAGCAAACGCCCTGCGGCTTCTGCGGAGGTAAAAGCAAAACGGCACCACCGGGTGCCGTTTTTAGTGTCTGCTCCCTCTCCCGTGGGAGAGGGCCGGGGTGAGGGCATCAGACCGCAGAAGGGTAAAAGCAAAACGGCACCACCGGGTGCCGTTTTTAGTGTCTGCTCCCTCTCCCGTGGGAGAGGAATCCCCAGTAATATTATGTTTTACAGCGATAACACTGCGCCATGAGAACACAACACTCACCGCGATGACTGGGTCCGGCTGAAAATCGACGAAGCGTATCCGTAAGGCCGGGGCGACGCGCAGGGATGCGCGGCGAGGGCGACTTTACACGGACGTTACCTTCGCCCGTCCCCGATAAGCCTGAAGGAATACGCTGAGTGAACCGCGCCAGCGGCGATTTTCTTTGCCGGGAGCCCGGGTCGCCAGGGTGGCGGCGGCGAGCCACCCTGGCACGTTCACGGGTTCTGGCGCTACAGAAAAGCAAGGAACATAAGGTGAACGGAATAACCATCAGAGCCGCATGTTTCCCCCTCACCCTTGCCCTCTCCCCAAAGAGGAGAGGGGACCGACGTGGGGATTCCTCAGCACAGGGAGAGAGCATCCGTCACTGCATGCCCAACACGCCCGGCAGCCACAGAGAAATCGCCGGGATATAGGTCACCATCCCGAGCACCACCAGCAGCATGGCATAAAACGGCAGCATGGCCTTCACCACCGTTTCAATCTTCTGCTTACTCACCGCACTGGCGACAAATAACACCGATCCGACGGGAGGCGTAATCAATCCGATCCCGAGGTTAACCATCATGATCATGCCAAAATGAACCGGATCAATCCCCAGGGCATTCGTCACCGGCAGCAACACCGGCGTCAGGATCAAGATGATCGGCGCCATATCCATCAAAGTACCAATCAACAACAGCATGATATTCAGATACATCAGAATCACGTATTTGTTGTCTGACAACGACGTGAAAAATTCGGTGATGCGCATCGGAAGCTGCATATAGGTCATGACCGCGCCAAAAGCAGCCGCAAACCCGATAAGAATCATAACAATGGTGACCGTCTTCACGGTACGACACATCAGCTTCGGCAGTTCATTCCATTTGTAATCACGGTAAATAAACATAGTCACGAAGAAGGCCCACAGGCAGGCGACAGCGGCTGATTCCGTCGCGGTAAAAATCCCGGAGAGGATCCCGCCGAGGATTATCACCACCGTCATCAGCCCCCATAGCGCATCAACGAACGTCCTGATCGCCTGCTTAAAGGGAATCCGCTCCCCTTTCGGGTAACCGCGTTTGTGGGCAAAACCCAGACACAAAATCATCAGGCTCAGCCCCAACAGTAAGCCCGGCAGAACGCCCGCAATAAATAGCGTCGCAATGGATACCGTGCCTCCTGCCGCCAGCGAATAGATAACGGAGTTATGGCTCGGGGGGATCAAAATCGCCTGTACCGATCCACTGGCAGTGACCGCCGCCGCATATTCACGCGGGTAGCCCTTCTTTTCCATCTCCGGGATCATCACGCTACCGATGGAGGCGGTATCCGCCACCGAGGAGCCGGAAATCGCGCCAAAAAAGGTCGACGCGACGATATTCACCAGCGACAGCCCGCCACGAATGAACCCGACAAACAGATAGGCAAAGTTGACCAACCGCCGCGCGATGCCGCCCTCCGCCATGATCGCCCCCGCCAGTATAAAAAACGGGATAGCCAGCAGTGTGAATTTGTTCACCCCACTGGTTATCTGGATCATTAGCGCTTCCAGCGGAAGATCAATCCACAGCGCGCCAGCGACGGCGCTCAGCCCTACGGCAAACGCCACCGGCATACCCAGCGCCAACAGTATGGCGAGGGTGAATAACAATACAAATGCGTCCATTGTTCACCCCTTAACCATGGTTGCCAATTAATACAACCGGGCGGTTTTCCTGCGAGCCGAACAGCAGTCGTTCGAGCACAAACAGGATCAGAATGGCCGACCCTACCGGCAGTGGCAGATAGCTTTCGCCCGACGTCAGTAAAGGAAACTCTGCAACAGGCTGTTCCCAAAGCTCAACGCACAGCCAGTAGCTATACCAGCACATAACGAGCGAAATCAGCAGCATCAGCAGATCGACAAGCCGTGCGCAAACTGTCTTCAGCATCTCCGGCAGGCGGTCAGTCAGCATGTTGACCGCAATGTGGGAGCCGGCCCGGTAACCTACCGCCGCGCCAATGAACGTAAAGGTGACCATGCAGATGATGGCAATGGGTTCTGGCCAGGACTCCCCACGATTCAGTACGTAACGTGAAAAGATGCCAATGGGAATCACGATGGTCATCACCAGAAGCGATATGCCGGCGACCGCCATGGCGAGCAGATACAGGCGATCCATCCACTTTAAGTAGAGTTCTGACATAGATTCTCCGCGAAAAGTGGGGTTATTTAACGTTAGCGATAGCGTTCATCAGATCCTGATGCTTGTCGCCATACTGGGCGCGCACCGGCTCTGTCGCTTTGATAAACACCGCTTTGTCGATGTCGTGAAATTGCACGCCGCCTGCTTTCATTTTATCCAGCGCCTGTTGGGTATAGGCTTCCCACAGTTTGCGCTGTTCGAACTGCGCTTCACGGGCAAGGGTGAGGATTTTTTTCTGATCGTCTGGGCTGAGTTTGTCCCATTTCACTTTGGAGTAGAGCAACATTTCGGGGGTAATAAAGTGGCCGCTGAGGGTATAGTTTTTAGCAACCGGCATATAGTTATGAGCAATAAACGTTGGTGGGTTATTTTCCGCACCGTCAATAACGCCTGTTTGCATGCCGCTGTACACTTCGCTAACGCCCATCGCTACCGAGTTGGCGCCCATCAGCTTTAACGTCGCCAGGGCGACCGGGCTACCCTGAACGCGGATTTTCATCCCGTTTAAATCTTCAGGCTTCACCACTGGCTTTTTGGTGATGAGATTGCGCGTACCGGAGTCCATCCAGCCGAGAAACACCAGCCGGGATTTTGGATTAGCCGTCAGCTTATCGCCAATCTCTTTACCGATATCGCCGTCAATAACCTTGTGCATATGGTCTTCATCCCGGAAAACATACGGCAGGGTAAAGACTTCAATATCCGGCAGAATGGCGGCGACCGGGGCCATGGAGACACGAATCATATCGATAGCGCCCATTTGCGCCTGCTCGATCATCTGTTTTTCATCACCCAGAACGCCGCCGGGAAAGACCTTGATCTCAAGCTTACCGTCGGTCTGTTGCTTGAGTTTTTCCCCCATTTTCTGCACGGCAACAATATTGGGGTAACCTTCGGGATGCACGTCGGCGGCTTTAATAGTCTGTGCATTAACGGCGGGAACGAATATCAGTGACACGGTGGACAGGCACAGCGCGGCCAGCAACGGCTTTAAAGTCGTTTTCATCGGGTCTTCTCCAGGGCAGTGAAAGGTAAATGTTAAAACAATGTTTTAGTTTTACGCTTAAAAACTAGACTACCGCTGGAAAAGCGAAGGTGAAGCGCCTCACAAAAAGCGCCAAATAATGAAACGTCGGTTTAAAATGGTGGCAAGGATCGCAAACTGCGCAAAAAAGCGGCTTGCTAACCGCAGATTATTGGCCTTTGCGCACCAGATACCGATAGGGCAGCGATTCCGTCTCATGGGCCACCAGTTCGTGTTCCATAAAACGGCAGAACCCTGGAATGTCGCGGGTTGTCGCCGGATCGTCAGCAATCACCAGCAGGGTTTCACCCGGCTGCATGGTGCGAACGGCTTTGCGCACCATCATCACCGGCTCGGGGCAACGCAGGCCCAGCGCGTCAAGAGTATGGTCGGCGGAAATAAAGGGGTCGGTCATGGTCATCTCGCTTGATAAAAATCGGCCATAGTTTACGCCAATGCCGATTGGTTAAGGATCCTTTTTTAGTCCAGTGATTCTGAAACAATCTCAAAACGCCTCGCTTACTGATTTTTTTATGCGCGCTGGAGAAGATCTTCAGCGGCGCATTCTTTATTTTTTCCTGTGCCTACCATCCTATACAAATTCCGAATTTCACCCTTCCTGTATGTTATCGCTTCGCCTCACTCCTCTCGTCTGCAATTATCCCTTCTCATATTAAGGATAATCAGGTCATGCCAGGCCGGAGAAAACACGGTTTCCTCCGGCGGTAGCGTGCCTGTTCACGGAGGAATCTATGTCTCAGGAAGGCCTGCGTTTTACACTTGACGTGGAGGGGCTTCCCCCGCGTGCCACCGCCGTCGTCACCTTTTCCCTTCTCCAGTCCCTCTCCACCCCCTTTTGCCTCCACGCAGAGGTCACCAGCAGGCTGTCCGGCTATACCCCGGCCCATTTCCTCGAAAAAAACGCCACCTTCACCGTCTGGCAGGGCGACACTCCCCGGCGCGTCCTCACCGGCATCGTGACCGGCTTCGACCTCGCGCAGAACGCGCACGGTCAGATGGGCTATGCCCTGACGCTCTCGCCTCCCCTCTGGCGCTGCGGTCTGCGACAGAATTTCCGCCTCTTCCAGCAGCAGAACATTGCGGACATCACCGCCACCCTGCTCACGGAACACGGCGTCACCGGCCGGGTGTCCCGCTTTTATGAGGCCCATCCGGCCCGCGAATTCTGCGTCCAGTACGGCGAGACCGACCTCGGTTTTCTGAGCCGCCTGTGGGCCGAAGAGGGTATCTTCTTCTATGACAGCTGCGCCTCCGGGGGCGCGGAGCAGAAACTGGTGCTCACCGATGATGTCGCGGGGGTCGCCACCGTGGGTGACCTGCCCTTTAACCCCAACACCCGCACCGGGGTCCTGACGGACTGCATCAGCGAATTCCGTTACCGGGCGCAGATACGCCCCTCCTCGGTGCAGACGCAGGATTACACTTTCAAAGCCCCCAGTTGGCAGGGCACCTTCAGCCATCATCCCCGTGAACTCAACGGCCAGCGCGCGTACTACGAAATCTTTGACTACCCCGGGCGCTTCAAGGACGAACAGCACGGGCGGGATTTTGCCCGTTATCAGGCGGAGGGATACCGCCAGGATGCAGAGACCGCCACCTGCAGAAGTAACTCCCCGGTACTGTGGCCCGGCAGACGGTTCACCCTGACCGGTCACCCGTCTTCTCCCCTGAACCGGGAATGGCAGGTCACCGGCAGTCTCCTGGAGGGCCGGCAGCCGCAGGCGCAGCACGGCAGTCCGGGGGAAGGCACCACGCTGAGCAACCGCCTGGAGGTTATCCCGGCAGACCGCACCTGGCGACGCTCCCCGCTGCCGAAGCCGCGGGTCGACGGTCCGCAGAGCGCGGTGGTCACGGGCCCGCCGGGCGAGGAAATCTTCTGTGACAAATACGGCCGCGTGCGGGTGCGCTTTCACCCGGACCGCTACCACGGCAACAGCGAAGACAGCTCCTGCTGGATACGGGTCTCCCAGGCCTGGGCGGGGGCCGGGTTCGGCAATCTGGCCCTGCCCCGCGTCGGCCAGGAAGTGATTGTGGACTTTCTCCACGGTGACCCGGACCAGCCGGTCATCACGGGGCGTCTGTACCATGACGTGAACCGTGCCCCCGGCCGCCTGCCGGACACGAAGACGCAGATGACCATCCGCTCAAAAACCTACCGGGGTGACGGGTTTAACGAACTGCGCTTTGAGGATGCGACGGACCAGGAGCAGGTGTACATCCACGCCCAGAAGGACATGGACACCGAGGTGCTGAACAACCGCACCACGGACGTGAAGGTGGACCACACCGAGACCATTGGCAACAACCAGCGGATTAGCATCGGGCACGACCAGACCCTCACCGTGGCCCGTGACCGGACCGTTACCGTGCGTAATGACCAGATGCTTAGTGTGGAGAACGACAGGCGGGTGAGCACCGGTCACGACGACGGACTGCACGTGGCAAATGACCGCACGGTGACCGTGGAGGGAAACCAGAACCACAGCACCACCGGGGACCACCTCAGCCGGGTGGAGGGCAGGCACAGTCTGGCGGTCAACGGCGACCAGGCACTGAAGGTGACGGGCGCCTCCGGCACCCGTGCGCGGGGTGAAATTGTGCTGCAGAGCGACACGCAAATCACCCTGCGGGTGGGGGGCTCCTTTGTGGTGATACACCCCGGCGGGGTGGACATTGTGGGGCCGAAAATCAACCTGAACAGTGGCGGACGTCCGGGGACACCGGTGGGGGTGATGTTACCGGGGGTGATGGAGGGGCTGGAGGATGGAGAAACGCCTGAGGAACAAGAATCACCTCAGGATGAAAGAAATAATAATGGCAATGCTGAAGATAAGGCTTCTGATGATCAGGATAATTCGGAAGATAAAAACCAATACAAACTCCAATTCCATTTTACAGATGATGAAGACATACCGTACCAGGGTACGCGTTATATCGCCTTTTTAAATAATGGAACTGAGAAAAATGGACAAACAGATAAGAATGGTTATACAGAAACCTTCATTACCGAAAGCAAAGAAAATATTCAAATTCGACTATTAATCATTTAATTCAATGCATGTGAATAAGTTACTTCATTAAAACAAGGATAATACGATGACTCAACAAGGAAATATATCATCAGCATTCACAAAGAAAACTGAAGGTAATGAAAACGTAAATATAAAAAAAGTCGCTATAACCCGACCCAAAAGATATGACATCATGATTGCATACGGTGGGCATGGTGGTCCTGAGATGCTAAAAGCCGCTGAGTTCAAGAAAAAACGCCTTCAGATCCTTTATCCTACAGGCGTCATACCAGAACCAAAAATTTTCAAAAGTCGTCAGGAATTTCTGGATATCTGGAAGAAAACCCATGAAGAACTTGGAGAGCGAAACAAATCAGGCCTACCTAAATATGACTTACATGAAATACATATTTTTGCGCACAGTAACCCTGACCATATAACAATAAAAGAGGGCGAACACATTGACAGCGAAATAATAAAATCACTGGAAAAACTTGACTGGAACCAAGAAAAAGGCCATTTGGTTTTGCATAGTTGCCGTTCAGGGAGACATGAAAATGATGACAAAAAAATAAGAAATAGCAAAGAGTGCATTGCCCGTACATTCTCCGAAAACCAAAAAACATATGTCATTGGTCAAATGGTTTACGCGTCATTTAACTATGGTCCGAATCCCGAAGACTGGAAATACCGAGAAACACTCAATGATAAAATAGCAATAGATATTTTTGGGAAACAGGAACTTGTGCTTTGGGGATATAAATCTGGTGATGCCGTGAAAAATCGCTACTCAAAAGACAAAGAATATGGCGTTTTGTCTGGTGGACAAATATGGCCATGCAGGAAATACAGAGATGGGCAAGAAATCGTGCGAACCGTTAGTTCACATGCTTTTAATTACGATGACCTTACCTTTATCTAATCCAAGGAATTAACTACGCCATGCCTTACACCGGAAAACGATTTTATTCAGGACTTGCCTGTTTGTTGACTATCCTCATATTAGTGGTCACATTTTACATTTACCAATACAAACACCGTAATTATACATTAAAACTCGCAATGCTGCCGCAGGAAGAATTATGGACTATAGAACATTCACGTAAGATGATGGATAAAGCTATAACCCCAGAGCATCCGAGTATCGATGATGAACAAGCAATGCTGCAACTCATCATTCATGCCTGGCAATGGGATAAGAATGCCATGATCCGGTATGTCGACATTCAGTTCGAGATCCACGGAGATCCAATTCTGGATGATTTTATCGAAAAACATTGTCATCTCATCGTGGATAAACACGGTCAACAACTTAAAAAACCCGAGATCCTGGATTTAGATTATGATCATTTTATCCCTTTATTTGCAGACCAGCATTATCCTTTGGCAGCTAAATTTGCAACCTGGTTGATTTTTGGAAAGACAGGAAGAACGGATACACTTCATAACCCGCTAACAACTGCAGATCGAAAAAAAATAATAGCTTACACTCGGGATACTATCAAGGGTGGAATGAGAGATCATTTATATCTTGCTAGCGTCTTTTTATTTGAAAACGGACATCTTTATAGAGATAGTGATTTCACACAAATACACACACTAAAAGATATAATCCCTTCCGCTTCTCAAGATGAATTAAAGGCTAGCTTAGATGCATATAAAATCAGCGCTCTTCATGGTTCACTCTATGCGCAGGTTAAAATGAGTGAATTTTATTACTATGGCGTTGGTATTAACCAAGACATCGAACAAGCCTGGGCATGGTCTTTAATTGCCAGTGATAACTTTATTAAATTTATTAAATCAAACCCACGCTACTATTATAAGACAAACAGTCCAGAATCGACTATAGATAAATTTAACAAGACATCTCTCCAAAAAGAAATATTAGAAAATTCCACTAAACAGCAAATTATAAATGGTGAGGCACTGGCAAAAAAACTGCAGCCCAATTGTTACCAGGATGACTTCCGCATTTGGGCGGCAGGAATAGAAGATGTTACACCGCAACCTTGACAATCTGTCATTGATAAAAAATATGCACAGAAACAATCTACTGCCTGATCACACTTCAAACCGGACAAGAATATGCCCCTAGCCGCCAGACTTAACGATAAAGGTACTCAGCATGATGGTTATCGTGAAACCGTCATTACTGCTGGTTCATCCACTGTATTTATAGATAATCTCGCCGCAGCCCGAAAAGGAGATCCACTAACTCCCCATTCAAAACCAAATCATCCTCCACATCCAAGAAAAATAGCCAGTGGCTCTGGTACGGTTTTTATTGATGGTCTGCCTGCGGCCAGAACCGGTGATGTTATAGACTGCGGCGGTGTGGTTATCGGTAGCGGTACGGTCAATATTGGCTAGCGTGGAGCCACAGGGCAGAAGCAAGGTTAACGGTTGCGTTAAAAATAACCATTGCATCAACGGGCCGTTGCAGTATCATGCGGCGGCTTTGCACGACGCTTACACGTTCAACCACGCGTAATTGTCGCAGCCCGTTTGATGGAGGCCAGCGCGCAGGCACCGCAACGTACTCAGTATACGTGGGGGTGACGAGCACTATCTGATATCAAAATGGCAACTAAAATAGCGAGTTACATGTTTATTGGGTTCCCTCACCCCAAACACTAAAAAGGTCAAAATATGACGCAGTTTTCACAAACGCAGCGCATGAAAGCGCTGTTCTGGCTATCCCTTTTTCACCTGCTGGTGATCACCTCCAGCAACTATCTGGTGCAGTTGCCGGTCAGTATTTTCGGTCTTCACACCACCTGGGGCGCCTTCAGCTTTCCCTTTATCTTCCTCGCGACCGATCTGACCGTGCGTATTTTTGGCGCGCCGCTGGCTCGTCGGATTATCTTTGCGGTGATGATCCCGGCACTGGTTATCTCCTACGCTATCTCTTCTCTGTTTTACATGGGAAGCTGGCAGGGATTTGAGGCGCTGACCCACTTTAATCTGTTCGTCGCCCGTATCGCGACCGCCAGTTTTATGGCTTACGCGCTGGGGCAGATCCTCGACGTTCACGTCTTTAACCGTCTGCGTCAGAACCGGCGTTGGTGGATGGCCCCTGCGGCCTCCACGGTCTTCGGTAACGCCAGCGACACCCTCGCCTTCTTCTTCATCGCCTTCTGGCACAGCCCGGACCCGTTTATGGCCGAGCACTGGATGGAAATCGCGCTGGTGGATTACGCCTTTAAGGTCTTTATCAGCATCGCGTTCTTTTTACCGATGTATGGCGTATTGCTCAATATGTTGCTGAAAAGACTGGCAGACAAATCTGAAATCTCAGCGTTACAGACCAGTTAAAGGTACGCGTTGCCAGTTGTGGTAAGATGGACGAATGAGCCGTTATGGCTGTTTATCGAAAGGAAGAAGTCAATGCGCAATCTGGTTAAATATGTCGGTATTGGCCTGCTGGTAGTCGGCCTGGCGGCCTGCGACAACAGCGACAGCAAAAAAACGCCCGCGCAGGGTGCCTCGGCGGAAAGCAACGCCACCGGGCAGCCAGTATCGCTGTTGGACGGTAAACTCAGCTTCTCGCTGCCCGCAGACATGACCGATCAAAGCGGCAAGCTGGGTACGCAAGCCAACAATATGCACGTTTACTCGGATGCCTCCGGGCAGAAAGCCGTGATCGTGATTGTAGGTGACGACACCCAGGAAGGGCTGGACACGCTGGCAAAACGTCTTGAAGACCAGCAGCGCAACCGTGACCCGCAGTTGCAGGTCGTCACGAACAAGCCGATTGAGATGAAAGGCCAGAAGATGCAGCAGCTCGACAGCATCATCTCCGCTAAAGGCCAGACGGCCTGGTCTACCGTGATATTGGGTAAAGTGGACAACAAATTGCTGACCCTGCAGGTCACGCTGCCGGCAGATAACCAGCAGCAGGCACAGACCGCAGCGGAAAATATTGTGAATACCCTGGTCATCAAGTAATCAGGAAGCGGCCTCCAGCGGAGGCCGTTTTTTTAGCCACCACGTCAGCAACAACGCCCCCGCCACCAGCACCGCTGTCAGCAGATAGACCATCGATACACCGGCCCACGCCATCAACAACCCCGCCAGCGGCCCTGTTATCCCAAGCGACATATCCATGAAGACCGTATAGGTGCCTAACGCCGCACCCTGGTTATGCTGCGGCACGGCTTTAACCGCCACCACGCCCAGCGCCGGGAAGACCAGCGAGAAGCCCGCACCGGTCAGGAATACCCCTATTTTCGCCATCAACGGCGCATCGGCAATGCCGACCAGAATCAACCCGATGACTTCGACAGCCAGGCTTATCATCGCGACGTTCAGTCCGCCGAGACGGTTGATGCTGTTCGGAAACACCAGCCGTGAGCCGACAAACGCGAGGCTGAACAGGGTCAGGGCGAAGGCCGCGCCGTCCCAGCCTTTGGCATCATAAAAGAAGGTGATAAAGGTCGCGATAACGCCAAATCCGGCCGTGCCCAGCGCCAGGCCCATGCCATAAATCCAGACAAACCCCAGCACCGCACGGAACGGCAGCGGCTTACCTTTACTGGCTTTAACCGCCGCCCGCGGCAGCGCGCAGGCAATCGCCACGAACACCACCGCCATAATGAACCCGCCCAGTCCGCTCAGTCCGGCGTAGCGGTAGCAAATCACGCCAAGCGGCGCGCCAAGCGCCATGGCGCCATAGGTAGCGATACCATTCCAGGAGATAACGCGGGCGATATGCAGTGAACCGACCACCCCCACGCCCCAAAGCATCGACCCGGTACCGGCAAAGCTTTGCCCTACGCCCAGAATCACGCGCCCGAGGCAGAGCAGCGCCAGACTCACCAGCGGCGAGGCACTTTGCAGATCCGCCAGCCAGTAGCAAAGACCACAGATAAATGCCCCGCAGAGGCCAAACACCACCACTTTTTTCGGGCCAAGCGTATCGGCAAAACGTCCGGCATGCGGGCGGCTGATGAGGGTCGCGAAGTATTGCAGGCTAATCACCAGTCCCGCCCAGAAGGCGCTATAGCCCAGTGTTTCATGAACATAGCCGGGCAGCACCGCCAGCGGCAGACCTATGGTGAGGTAACTTGCGAAGTTGAAGATAACAACAGAGAGAATCCGCAGATTAAGACGTAATCCGCTTAGCGCCGGTTCAGCGGCTTGTTCGGGCATAGGGGGTCACCAGATTTTCACAACGATGTTTCACTATTACCACGTCATGGCCTGAAAATCAGCACGCAGAATAAGATTATCTGCCTCAGGCGAAGCGTCTGGCAGTAGCTACACTTATCGGGCGGTATATAAAAAGGAATTACCCATGACACAGCCCCAGCCCGATCGTGCGGGTTTACACATTCTGCTTAAACTGGCCTCACTGGTCATTATTCTGGCCGGTATTCATGCCGCTGCCGACATCATTGTTCAACTCTTACTGGCGCTGTTTTTCGCCATTGTTTTAAACCCGTTAGTCACCTGGTTTCTTCGCCGGGGGATCAAGCGCCCCGTTGCCATCGCCATTGTCGTTCTGGTGGTGATGATTTTCATGACCGCGCTGGTGGGCGTATTAGCCGCTTCAACGAATGAATTCATGACGATGCTGCCGAAATACAGTCGCGAGTTCACACGTAAGTTCCTCCAGTTACAGGATGCACTCCCTTTCCTGCACCTGCATGTTTCACCGGAACGCATGCTCCAGCGTATGGATTCCGACAAACTGATGACCTTTGCCACCGCGCTGATGACGCAGCTTTCGAACGCGATGGCGAGCATTGTTCTGCTGGTGATGACCATGGTCTTCATGCTGTTTGAAGTGCGCCATGTGCCTTACAAACTGCGGTTTGCACTTAACAACCCGCAAATCCACATTGCGGGCCTGCACCGGGCGCTAAAAGGCGTCTCCCACTATCTGGCGCTGAAAACACTGCTCAGCGTCTGGACCGGGGTGATTGTCTGGGCGGGACTGGCGATTATGGACATCCAGTTTGCCCTGATGTGGGGGGTATTGGCTTTCCTGCTCAACTATGTGCCCAATATCGGCTCGTTCATTTCCGCTATCCCGCCGATGATTCAGGCGCTGCTGTTTAACGGCGTCTACGAAGCTGCGCTGGTGGGCGGCCTGTTCCTTGTGGTGCATATGGTGATTGGCAATATCATGGAGCCACGCATGATGGGACACCGTCTCGGCATGTCGACGCTGGTGGTGTTCCTCTCATTACTGGTCTGGGGATGGCTGTTGGGTCCGGTGGGCATGCTGCTCTCCGTACCGCTCACCAGCGTATGTAAAATCTGGATGGAAACCACCAAAGGCGGCAGCAAGCTGGCCATTCTGCTGGGGCCAGGCAGGCCGAAAAGCCGCCTGCCTGGTTAGCAAAACTTAACGCAGATTATTAGGGAAATCTGCCGGAAGTTCACTGGCGGCGCAGGCGATGACGTTGTCATTATCTGCGCCGCAGTCGTGCACATAGGTGATGGTGGCAAACTCATCGATAACTTCGGTCGGATACGCCGGACCTGCCGCACGGTATGACTCCATCAACGGAATGTGGTCGTTCTGGAAACAGACGGTTTTTTCCGGATTATTGATAACCCAACGCGGGAAGAAGATGGTGCCGTGGAACAGACAATCGCCGAGGTTCACAATCAAGCTGACGTCAGTGCCGGTCGGTTCCGTCCAGGAAATTTTATAAATGCTCTCGCCGACGCGCACAATGTACGCCTGCTGATTTTTCACCCACCGATTTGCCACAATGCCGCTATGAATGCGGTAATCAAGCGTGGTGCCATTTTTGACATAAATCTCGTAGTTCCAGCCATTATCGTAGGTATAAACCACATGTTTGCCGATAAAGCCGCTTAAGTCGTGTTTATCAAAGTTGCTCATGATGTCTCTCCTCATTTCGATGAGAGGATCTTACCCCTTCAAAAAATGAATGAATAACGCTATGTTTGAATCAAATTAATTCATTTTTTAGATGTATTATGCATAAAACCACCCTGGAACAATGGTCGCTGCTGCAAAAAGTGGTCGAGCTCGGGAGCTTTGCCAAAGCCGCTGAAGAGACGCACCGCAGTCAGTCTTCTGTTAGCTATAATCTCGCCCTGTTACAGGAGCGGCTGGGGGTAGCATTGCTGGTACAGGAGGGCCGCCGCGCGGTGCTTACGCCTTCAGGCGAACTGTTGCTCAATCAGGTAAAACCCCTGTTGAAAGCGTTCGATTATGTTGAAACCCGGGCGGTTACGCTGCGCGACGGTCAACGCACCCGGCTGGACCTGGTCGTGGACAGCATCTTTCCACGTGCACGACTGTTTGCCATTTTGCGCCAGTTCCAGCAGCGTTACCCGCAGACGCAGGTGCATTTAACAGAAGTGTTAGAGAACGCCCCGACGGAGCGCCCTGCCCATGCGGAGGCAGATGTGATGGTACTGACCCGTCGACAGGACATGACCGGGCGCGGTGAGTGGCTGATGAATATTGATTTTGTCGCCGTTGCCCATCGCGATCACCCCCTCAGTAAAGCATCAACGGTCAGCGACGAAACTCTCGCCGCCTGGCCGCTGATTCGCATTGCCGACCGCGATAACCGCCAGCAGCCGAATGAAAGCGGAGAATCCTGGACCTTTTCGACCATCGATGCGGCCATAGAGGCAGTGCAGTACCAGGTCGGCTATGGCTGGCTGCCGGAAGAGCGCATTGCGTCGCTGCTTTCCAGCGGGGTGCTAAAAATTCTGCCGCTCAGCCACGGTTCGCGTCGCGCCACACCGCTTCATGTGATTGTTAAAAAGGATTTGATGCCGCTGGATGAACAGGTGGAAACCTTGTTGCAGTTGTTGAAGGGGCAGTAGCACCTGGCGAAGAGATTATTGAGACGCTGTTTGCCGGCGGGAGGATCCCGTCTGGTAAGCAACAAAATTTTACCGGCAAAATAACCCGCCCAATTTATAGGGTTTTTGATCCTGCGCACCGTATTCGTATGATGAATGCATAGAATCGTCATACTTCTTTGGTGGCAGTTTCTTTTTCAGGGACAGTTATGTCGCTCTCTCGCTCTGTCAGCGTGCTGCTGTTGGCCTGCGCGGCATTCGTGGCGCAGGCCTCAACATCATTTGAACTGACGACCGCCTGGCCGGTCAACGTGGGGCCGCTCAATCCCCATCTTTACACCCCCAACCAGATGTTCGCCCAGAGCATGGTGTATGAGCCGCTGGTGAAGTACCAGGCTGACGGCAGCGTGACGCCCTGGCTGGCAAAAAGCTGGACCACATCAGCCGATGGCAAAACCTGGGTTTTCACCCTGCGCACCGATGTGACCTTCTCTAATGGTGAACCGTTCAACGCTCAGGCAGCGGTCGAGAACTTCCGCGCCGTGCTGGATAACCGCCAGCGCCACGCCTGGCTTGAGCTGACCAATCAGATTACCGACGTAAAAGCGCTCAGCGAGAGCGAACTGCAAATCACCCTGAAAAGCGCCTACTACCCCTTTTTGCAGGAACTGGCGTTACCGCGACCGTTCCGCTTTATCGCCCCCTCACAGTTCAAAAACCACGAAACCCAGGACGGCATTCTTGCGCCGATCGGCACCGGGCCGTGGGTGTTAAAAGAGACGCGTCTGAACCAGTACGATGTACTGGTGCGTAACGATCATTACTGGGGTGAGAAGCCGCAAATTAGCAAAATAACGGTGAAGGTCATCCCCGACCCTACCAGCCGGGCCGTAGCGTTTGAAACGGGGGATATTGACCTGCTCTACGGCAACGAAGGGCTGCTGCCGCTCGACACCTTTGCCCGTTTCAGCCAGAACCCGCAATGGCACACTCAACTTTCCGCCCCTGTAGAAACCATCATGCTGGCGCTGAATACCGCAACCTCGCCGACCCAGGATCTGGCGGTGCGTGAAGCGCTCAACTATGCGGTGGATAAAAAAACCCTGATCGACAGCGCCCTCTATGGCACGCAACAGGTTGCCGATACCCTGTTTGCCCCGAGCGTACCGTATGCCAACCTTGGCCTGAAACCGCGCCAGTACGACCCTGAACATGCCCGCGCATTGCTTGATGAAGCGGGCTGGACGCTGCCTGCCGGGAAGACGGTGCGTGAAAAATCAGGCCAGCCATTGCACCTCGAACTGGCCTTTGTTGGCACCGATGCCCTGAGCAAATCCATTGCTGAAATCATTCAGGCGAATCTGCGGGATATCGGGGTGGATGTCGCCCTGGTGGGGGAAGAGGAGAGCAGCATCGATGCGCGTCAGCGCGACGGGCGCTTTAGCATGATCTTCAACCGCACCTGGGGCGCCCCCTACGATCCCCATGCGTTTATGAGTTCCATGCGTGTACCGTCCCACGCAGACTACCAGGCGCAACGGGGTTTAGCGGATAAACCGCTTATCGACAAAGAGATCGGCGAAGTACTGACCACGCAGGATGAAGCCCGGCGCCAGGCCCTGTACCGCGACATTCTCACCCGCCTGCATAACGAAGCGGTCTATCTGCCGATTGGCTACGTCTCAATGATGGTGGTGGCTAAGCCGACGTTAGGCACGATCCCCTTCGCCCCCATCACCTCTGAGATCCCTTTTGATAAAATTAAGGTTATGGCCCCCTGATGCTGCGCTACGTGTTTCGCCGTCTGCTGATGTTGATCCCGATGATCCTCGGGGCCTCGGTGGTGATTTTCCTGCTGCTGCGTCTGGGCACCGGCGATCCGGCGATGGATTATCTGCGCCTGTCGAATCTTCCGCCCACCCAGGAGATGATCGCGTCAACCCGCGTGATGCTTGGGCTGGATAAACCGCTGCCGGAGCAGTATCTGCACTGGCTGTGGCAGGCGCTGCATCTCGATTTTGGCCTCTCTTACGCCACCCAGCGCCCGGTACTGGACGATGTGCTGCACTTTCTGCCTGCGACGCTGCAACTGGCGGGCGTGGCGCTGGTGCTGATCCTGCTGACCTCGGTGCCGCTCGGCATCTGGGCGGCGCGGCACCGCAACCGCCTGCCGGATTACGTGGTGCGGCTGATCGCCTTTTTTGGCGTTTCGATGCCCAACTTCTGGCTCGCCTTCCTGCTGGTGATGTGTTTCTCGGTCTGGCTTAAATGGCTCCCGGCGATGGGCTATGGCGGCGGGCAGCACATCATCCTGCCTGCCGTATCGATTGCCTTTATGTCACTGGCGATCAATGCCCGTTTACTGCGCGCCAGCATGCTGGAAGCTGCCGGGCAGCGCCATGTCACCTGGGCGCGGCTACGCGGACTGAGTGAGAAACAGACCGAACGCCAGCATATTATTCGCAACGCCGCCCTGCCGGTGGTGACAGCGCTGGGCATGCACGTGGGCGAGCTGATTGGCGGCACGATGATCATCGAGAGCATCTTTGCCTGGCCTGGTATTGGGCGCTACGCGGTGTCGGCCATCTTCAACCGCGACTACCCGGTCATTCAGTGCTTCACCCTGGTCATGGTCATCGCTTTTGCCCTGTGCAACCTGCTGGTGGACGTCCTGAGCGCGGCGTTGGACCCACGTCTGCGCCGCCATGAAGGAGCACACGCATGACCTTCCTCCATCGTGCCCGCCCGTCGGTGCGTCTGGCGCTGTTGATTTTGCTGTTACTGCTGGCGATTGCGCTGACCTGCCAGTGGTGGCTGCCGTTCGACCCGCAGGCGATTAACTTGCCCGCTCGCCTGCTGCCGCCGGGCAGCGAGCACTGGCTGGGCACTGACCACCTTGGGCGCGATATCTTTTCACGGCTGCTGGCCGCCACCCGCGTGTCGCTCGGTTCAGTGATGCTCTGCCTGCTGCTGGTGCTCAGTTTAGGCCTTACCCTTGGCGGCTGCGCCGGGTTGTTGGGCGGACGCGTAGACCAGTGCATCATGCGCGTCGCCGACGTGTTTATGACCTTTCCGACCTCCATTCTCTCGTTTTTTATGGTCGGCGTGCTGGGGACCGGACTCACCAACGTGGTCATTGCCATCGCGCTCTCCCACTGGGCGTGGTACGCCCGCATGGTACGTAGCCTGGTGATTTCCCTGCGCAGTCGCGAATACATTCTCGCTTCACGTCTGAGCGGCGCGAGTTATGCCCGGGTGTTTATCGACCATCTGGCCGGGGCGGTTATTCCTTCACTGCTGGTGCTGGCGACGCTGGATATCGGCCATATGATGCTACACGTGGCGGGGATGTCGTTTCTTGGCCTTGGCGTGACCGCACCCACGGCGGAGTGGGGCGTGATGATCAACGACGCCCGCCCGTACATCTGGACGCAGCCGCTGCAAATGGTGTGGCCGGGGCTGGCGCTGTTTATCACCGTGATGGCCTTCAACCTGGTGGGAGACGCCCTGCGCGACGACCTCGATCCCTATATGGACACGGAGCACGCTCACTGATGCCCTCGCAATTAGCCCTGCGCAATATCACTCTTGAGGCGGACAGATGTCTGACCGAGAACGTCTCGCTGACCCTTCATCGGGGACGGGTGCTGGCCTTAGTCGGCGGCAGCGGCAGCGGGAAATCCCTGACCTGCGCCGCGGCGCTGGGTGTACTTCCGGCGGGCGTTCATCAGACAAGCGGCAGCCTGCAGGCCGACGGTCAGCCCGTTTCACCGCAGGCATTACGCGGCCTGAACGTGGCGACTATCATGCAAAACCCGCGCAGCGCCTTTAACCCCCTGCACACCATGGCGGCCCATATGCGCGAAACCTGTCTGGCGCTCGGTAAGCCCGCCGATGACGCTGCGCTGATCGCCGCACTCACTGCCGTCGGGCTGGAATCCCCGGAACGGGTGCTCGGACTTTATTCGTTTGAGATGAGCGGCGGCATGCTGCAGCGCGTGATGATCGCGCTGGCCCTGCTCAGCGAGGCCGCTTTTATTGTGGCCGATGAACCCACCACCGATCTCGATGCCGTCGCCCAGGCGCGCATTCTCGATCTGCTGGAAAATATCATGCTTACGCGTGCGCCGGGCATGCTGCTGGTCACCCATGATATGGGCGTGGTCGCCCGTCTTGCCGATGACGTGGCAGTCATGGAAAACGGGAAAATTGTTGAACAGGGGAGCGTTGGGTCACTCTTCGCCGCGCCGCAGCATCCGGTCACCCGGCAGCTGATTTCTGCGCATCTGGCGCTGTACGGGATGGAGCTAACCCCATGAATCTGCTGACGGTTTCCGGTGTATCACACCACTATCAGCATCATGGCGTGCTGGAGAATATCTCACTGGCCATCAACAGTGGAGAAAGCCTGGCGCTGCTGGGCCGCAGCGGCTGTGGGAAAAGCACGCTCGCACGGTTGTTGGTCGGGCTGGAGTCACCTGCAGACGGCGAAATTTATTGGCAGGGTAAACCGCTAAAAAAGATGCCCCGTTTGATGAAAAAAGCGTTTCGCCGGGATATTCAGTTGGTGTTTCAGGATGCCATCAGCGCCGCGAACCCCCGTAAAACGGTGCGGGACATTCTGGCCGAGCCGCTGCGCCACCTGCTGAATCTGTCTAAACAGGAACAGCAGGTACGCATTAAGCAGCTTATGACGGATGTAGAACTCGACCTCTCGCTGCTTGAGCATCGGCCGCCGCAGTTGAGCGGAGGGCAGTTGCAGCGCGTCTGTCTGGCCCGCGCGCTGGCAACTCGCCCCACGTTGCTGATTCTCGATGAAGCCCTGTCCAGTCTGGATCGAGTGCTGCAGGCAGGCGTGATACGGCTACTGACAAAACTGCAACAACAGTCGGGCATCGCCTGCCTGTTTATCACCCACGATTTGCGTCTGGTAGAACGCTTCTGCCAGCGCGTGGTGGTGATGGACAATGGCCATATCGCGGAAGATATTGCCGTGACTCATCCGTTACGCTTCACCTCTCTGGCCGGACAGGTACTGCAAGAGGCCGTCCTGCCCGCCCTTCCCCGCCCACGCCCCGAAAGGACGATGCCATGCAACGTGTAACCATTACCCTTGACGACGATCTGCTCGCCACCCTCGACAACTTAAGCCAACGCCGGGGCTACAACAATCGCTCGGAAGCACTGCGGGATATTCTGCGCGATGCGCTCAGCGAGGAAGCCACCGTCAATCCCCAGACCCACGGCTACGCGGTGCTCTCCTATGTTTACGAACATGAGAAGCGCGATCTGGCGAGTCGCCTTGTCGCCACGCAGCATCACCATCACGATCTCTCCGTCGCCACGTTACATGTCCATATCAACCACGACGACTGCCTGGAGATTGCGGTGCTGAAGGGCAATATGGGCGAAGTTCAGCATTTTGCCGATGATGTCATCGCCCAACGCGGCGTACGCCATGGCCATTTACAGCGCATTGCCGGGGTTACGCCGTCAGGTCACGGGCATACGCACGGTTTGAAACGTATTGTTCTGTAAGCCGTAAGGCCTGTTCAATGCGTGAGGGTTCGAGCGAGAAGGGTAAATACGCCAGCGCATCACGCGGAAACGGAATGCTCCGTGCCACGGCCTGAATGACCGCCAGGCGGATCTCTTTGAGCGGCGCCAGCGTCAATGGCATATCGTACTGACGCAGCAGCGCCAGTAGCACCGGATCGGGCTGACTGTTGTCATTTTCCAGAATAGATTGCACCAACAGGCTGAACCCCACGCGCTCACCGTGCAGCCAGTGGCGTAAAGCCGGCTCATGGGTCAGACGATTGTGAATGGCGTGTGCTACGCCTGGGGTGGGGATTTCGCCCCGCACGCTGTTAGCCATACCGGCAACCGCGATGTTGGCATCAATCACATTAATCAATGCATCAGACACCACCTGCGCTTTATTATCGCGAATAGCCTGCTCACCGTGCTTTTCAAAAATCTCTACCGCCAGTCGCGCGTTCTGGACTTTTAATTGCAGCGCGAGGTTATCGGGATTCTTTTGCAGGTAAGGGCGAAACTCATACCATTTCGCCAGTGCATCGACGATACCGGCTTTTAAATAACGCACGTCGCTGCGGGCAATAATTTCACTGTCCACCAGCACCAGTCGCGGCATCGTGCGCAATGCCTGGCTGCTGATTTGTGCCCCTTCAGCGGTGTAGAAGACCGCCAGCGGGGACCAGGCCGCACAGGTTGCTGCGGTGGTCGGAATGGTCACCGACTCGCCTCCCTCCAGCAGATCGGCCACCGCTTTGGCGGTATCCAGCACCTTGCCACCGCCTACACCCACGATAAAGTTGATGCCCAGCGCTTTCGCCCGTTGGACGTAGCGAGCCACGCCTTCCTCCGTACAGTATCCGGTCATAATTTCGGTCTGCCAGCGAATACCACTGGCACGCAGACTCTCTTCAAACGCCGGATTCACCTGCGCCCACGCCTTTACGCTGGTAATAATTAAAATATGTTGAGTGAGTGGCGCAATATATTTCCCTGCGTCATGACGAATACCAGACTGGTGAAACCAGGTCTGCGGAGTTTTTATCGCAAGCATTGGCATGTCCATGTGTGCGCGAATTATTTCGCGTTATGCCACCATGCTACAAAATTAAAAATTAAAAACAACATTCTCTATTTCTTCTATTTTCATATCGATAGCTAAATCCTGAATAAGCGTAATTCAATGTTTTTGAAAAAAAACAATAACCAAGGAAAACAGCAATAGCCTGGCAGCATCACCGCGGGTGACACCTGAAAAATTCCCCTGCGTAAACTGCTACGCTTAATGGTTTCCGATCGCTAAAAGGAGCAGAGGATGAACATTGATCTGAACGGGAAGGTTGCACTGGTCACCGCGTCGACCGGCGGTATTGGTTTTGCTATTGCCACGGGGCTGGCAGAAAGCGGCGCAGAGGTGATTCTCAACGGGCGCAGCGAAGGGTCGGTAAGCAAGGCGCTGAAGGCGCTGAATGAACGCGTGCCGGGGGCGAAAGTGCGTACCGCCATCGCCGATTTAGGTACCGCAGAGGGGGTAGAAACACTGCTGAGTGCGGCGACGGACGCCGACATTCTGGTTAACAACGCCGGGATTTACGGGCCGCAGGATTTTTATGAAACCGACGACGCCACCTGGGAAAACTACTGGCAAACCAACGTGATGTCTGGCGTGCGTCTCTCCCGTGCGCTGCTGCCTGCAATGGTGAAAAAAGGCTGGGGTCGCGTGGTCTTTATCTCCTCCGAATCGGCACGCAATATCCCTGCCGATATGATTCATTACGGCGTGACCAAAACGGCCCAGCTCTCGCTGGCGCGCGGGCTGGCCAAGTTTGTCGCCGGAAGTGGCGTCACGGTCAACAGCGTTCTGCCTGGCCCAACCCTTTCCGATGGTTTTACCGCCATGATGCAGGACGAAATAGAAAGAACCGGTAAATCGTTGGATACACTGGCTAAAGAGTTTGTGATGGCGAACCGCCCCAGTTCCGTTATTCAGCGGGCGGCAACAGTGGAAGAAGTGGCGAATATGGTGGTTTACGTTTGCTCGACTCAGGCATCGGCGACCTCAGGCGCGGCGCTGCGCGTTGACGGCGGCGTGGTGGATGACATTCTGTAACCCGTTCTGGCAGGGCACGCGGCGTGCCCTGCCGGGAAAATCACGGCCATGCCGGATAGTAGCGGCTCATCATGATCATCAGCATCGGCGTGGTCAGGGTTGAAAGAAGAGTTGAAATCAGCATGCTGGTAGCCGTCGCCCCTTGCAGCACATTGAATTTCTGCGCCATCAGATAGACGTTAATCCCTACCGCCATCGAACCCAGTAACACCACCACCTGACTCTCCTGCTGCGGCAGATGCAGAGCATAAGCCAGCAGCCAAATCAGCCCTGGCATTAGCACCAGTTTGATCAGGCAAATGGCGGCGCTTTCCCGTAGCCCCTGGCTTATCTTGTAATGCGAAAGACTCATGCCCAGCGTCACCAGGGTCAGGGGCGCGGCGACTTGCCCGAGCATACTCACCGGGCCATCAATAAACTGCGGCAAGGGATGGTGCGTTGCGCTCCAGGCAAAGCCAGAAAAGATCCCGATAATCAGCGGATTGCGCAGCACATTCACCAGCGTTTTGCCGATCCCTTTCAGGGAAAAACTGCCACTCTGCGCCCACTCCACGGAGACGGTCACCAGCGTCCACAGAATCAGGCTGTTAAACACCAGCACCAGTGCGACCGAGGCGAGGCTGCCCTGACCGAGAAGAATCACCGCCACCGGAATGCCGAGCATCACATTATTGGAGAAGATGCCACCGAGGCCAAATACCGATCTTGAGATAGCATCGAGGCCAAACACGCTTTTTGCGACAATGCGCCCAACGATATAGACCAGCAGACAGCTCCCGAAGTAGGCAATCAGCAATCGCATATCGACCGGGGGGCTTTGGTAGAATTTACTCATCACCTTAAATAACATGCACGGCAAGGCAACGGAAAAACAGAAGCGGTTAAATACCGCGCTGGCCGATTCTGGCCAGCCGGCAAAACGCCCGAGACAATAACCCAACGCAATTAATGAAAACAGCGGTGCAGACAATATCATTTGCTGCGTAAGCTGCCCGAGGAAATTCGCGCTTTCCATCCTTTACCCTGCCTGTTCTATCCAAAGTGAATAAATTTAATGTTTTTTGGCAGTATAAGGATTTCAACGCGAAGCGTCAGGGAAGCGGTGCGGGTTTGTAAAATTGCACGGGATATATTTGGCAGCTGACCAGGGGGGTGATGTGGATTGTTGACCCTCACCCCTGCCCTCTCCCTAAAAGGGAGAGGGTGCAAACCAGCCCCTCGCCCAAGTAGAGCTGAGGAATCCCCGGTAATATTACGTTTTACAGCGATAACATTGCTCAATGAGAACACAACAGTCACCGCGATGACTGGGTCCGGCTGAAAATCGACGAAGCGTATCCGCAAGGCCGGGGCGACGCGCAGGGATGCGCGGCGAGGGCGACTTTACACGGACGTTTCCTTCGCCCGTCCCCGATTAGCCTGAAGGAATATGCGTAGTGCACCGCGCCAGCGGCGATTTTCCTGGCCGGGAGCCCGGGTCGCCAGGGTGGTGGCGGTGAACCACCCTGGCACGTTCACGGGTTCTGTCGCTACAGAAAAGCAAGGAACATAAGGTGAACGGAATGCCCCTCAGAGCCGCATGTTTCCCCTCACCCTTACCTTCTCCCTATGAAAACCGGTCCCTCGCCCCTTGCGGAAAGGGTTAGGATAAGAAGAAACACAATTAACTCAGATAATTACCCTGCGCCTTAGAGAAAAACGCCAGCGTCTCTTCGAGATTCTTCGCCTGCTCTTCCAGCGACATCGCCGCCGCAGAAATTTCCTGTACCAGGGACGCATTCTGCTGCGTTGCGCTGTCCATCTGATTGACCGCCACGCTCACCTGACCGACACCTTTGGTCTGCTCATCAAGCGCCTGCACAATCTCGCTCATCACCAGATGCACGCTCATCACCGATTCGATAATTTGCTTCATCATCGTCCCGGTTTCATTGACCAACGCCACGCCCTTACTGACGCGCCCTGCGGACTCGTCAATCAGTGTGGAAATCTCCTTCGCCGCGTTTGAGCTGCGCTGCGCCAGGTTGCGCACTTCGCCTGCCACCACCGCAAAACCCCTGCCCTGTTCACCGGCACGGGCCGCTTCAACCGCGGCATTGAGCGCCAGGATATTGGTCTGGAAGGCAATGCCATCAATGATGCTGTTGATGTCGCCGATCTTGCCGGCACTCTCATCAATCTTGCCAATGATGTCCACCACTTCTCCCACCAGCGTCTCACCCTGCCCGGCAATTTGCGCGGCCTGTTCGGTCAGATGCGTCGCCTTGAGGACGTTATCGGCGTTGTTTTTCACGGTCACAGAAATTTGCTCCATGCTCGCTGCCGTTTCTACAATCGCCGCCGCCTGCTCTTCCGTACGTGATGCCAGGTCGAGATTCCCCGCCGCTATCTCACTGCTGCCCGCGCGCACCGAATGGCTGGCATCACTGATGCTGCCCACGATACGCTGGAGCTCAGACTGCATGGTGTGCAGGGCATAGAAGATGCTGTGGTTGTCTCCCGCTTGCACCGGAATCGGGTTAGTCAAATCCCCCTGCGCCACGGAGAGGGCGATTTCAGAGGCTTCCGACGGCTCTCCGCCCACCGGGCGCGCCACTTTACGGGTGAAGACCAGCGCCACCACCACGCTGACAATGATAATACTCAGAATCATCAAAATGATGGCGTTACGCAGGTAGTTCCAGGCTTCTGCCATCACTACGCTGACCGGGGTAACAATGGCGAGCTTCCACGGCGTCTGGCTGTTACCCACCTCAATGGATTGCCAGGTCACAAACGCCGGCTCGTTTAACAGCGGGTCATCGATGCGCGTCACCGCTTCCCCGGTAATCGCCCCGCTCCAGGGTTTACCGGCCATGGTTTTGTCCGGGCTGGAAATGACTTTGTTATCCGCCGAGAGCAGCAGTGCGTAGCCTGCCCCTTCCCAGGGCTTGATTGCACTAATCATCTTTTGCAGCGTTTCCAGCGAGAAGTCTGAGGTGACGGAACCCTGGAATTTGCCCTCGCGCATAATCGGTGACGCAATGGAGGTGAGCATCACATCCACGCCGTTGTAGGGGTAGATATAGGGCTCGATAATGACATCTTTCTGACGCTGACGCGGCAGCACATAGTAATCGCCGCTGCCGGGCGTTTCATAATCCACGAGGTTGTGCAGCGCCGGGTTGCCGCCATTATCACGATCCACATAGCGGGCGTAACGCCCTGCCGGGTCCTGTTCTGGCTGGCCCGCAAAGTCGCTGTCTTTACCGTCAAACGCGTTGGCCTCGAAGGTCAGCGACATCGACAGAAAGTCATTATGCTGGCGCAGAAAATCGGTGAGTAACTGGTCGAGGCCACGGCGGTCGGTGAGGCCCGACTGATGTAAAGACCAGGCGCTGATCCCCAAATCGCGCGAGGCCGTCAACGCGGTATCGAGCTGCTGCTGCACACGCAATGACTCAGTATGGGCGATTTGTTGCAGGTGTTTTTGTGCGACGGCTTGTTGTTGATTCATAGACTGCCAGAGCAGCAGCCCGATGGTGACCAGGAACCCGGCAGTGATAGTGACAAATATCGACGCCAGCATCAGCGTTCTGGCGGTCAGTTTCTTTCTTGCTTTCATGTTTCCCCACTTGGGCCGAATCCTTGTGGCCAACAACGCGTTCAATGTATTCAGCTCATATTTCATATATCGGTAAAAAATCGTTAACACTTAAATCAAATAAGCATTAAATTTTTTTTACAATGTTTTGAAGGGGTTTGGGGAAGGCAGGGCTCGCTATAGCGTATTGCCATGGTAGATCTGGTAACCCAAATCCACCGTGTTGCGGTTAAGGCCATCGTTTCTGAGTTTGTTCAGCAGCATTTGCGCCGCCATCCGGCCAATATCAAAGCGTGGAGTAATAACGCTCGCCAGACTCGGGATCATCTGTTTGCCCATTTCCAGGCCATGAAAACCGGCGATGGAGATCTGTTCCGGCACGGCAAGCTGATGCTCACGGCAATGTAACAGCGCGCCCATGGCAATATCATCATTGGTACAAAAAACCCCATCGAGATCCGGGTGGGCAAGCAGGGCTTCACGCATTAACTGCGCGCCAAGATGGATGGAGGAGATCGCACGCGGGTTGATGCGGTGCGCCTCAAGATGATGCTGCCTCATCGCATCATCATAGCCGCGAAAACGCTGCTCATCGCGCATGTCATCTTTCGACCCAAGATAGATAATTTTTCGCCGCTGACGTTTAGCCAGCATGGTCGCCACCATTTCAAATGCCGCCTGGCGGTTGTTGAACCCGACGTCCATGTCCATTCTGCCGCCCTGCACATCCATCAGTTCAACAATAGGAATTTTGGCGGAGCGAAGAAATTTTACCGTGCGCGGCGTATGGTGTTTTTCTGAGAGAATAATACCGTCGATGTTATAGGAGAGCAGGTTAATCACTGACTCCTCTTCAGAGACCTTATTGTAATTATAATTAGCGATAAGTGTTTGATAATTATGCTCAGATGTCACGGACTCAATACCGGCAAGAATATCGGCGAACAACTGATTTTGGAAAGAGGGTATCAGCACACCTAACGTGAAACTTTGCGCATTGAGCAACATGCCAGGCGCACGATTTGGCACGTAGTTAATCTCCTCCATGATCAACGCAATCCGCTCCCCCGTCGCTTTCGCCACCTTTTTAGGGGAACGGATATAACGACTGACGGTCATTTTGGTGACCCCCGCCAGCGTAGCGATATCCTGTAGCGAAATACGGTGGTTTCTCATCGTTCCTCTCTGCCACGGGGAAGGACTTTACGCTTCCCCGTGGATGCTAAAAATAGGCCACAAATTTAATGCAGGATGGCATTGAGACACAGTACGCCAAGCAAACCCATCACCGAGATTAGCGTTTCCATCACGGTCCAGGTGCGCAGTGTCTCACCAACGCTGAGATTAAAGTAGCCTTTGAACAACCAGAATCCAGGATCGTTAACGTGTGACGCAATCACGCTACCCGCACCGGTTGCCAGGACCATTAACGCCGGATCCGCATGGGTGATATTAATAATCGGTAACACCACGCCTGCGGTGGTGATCGCCGCGACGGTAGCGGAACCGAGCGCAATACGCAGCACGGCCGCCACGGTCCAGCACATCAATAGCGGCGAGAGCGTCGTCCCGGCCATCATCTCCGCAATGTATTTCCCCACGCCACTGTCGACCAGCACCTGTTTAAAGGCGCCGCCCCCGGCAATGATGAAGACAATCATGGCGATCGCACCAATGGACTCACCCACCATGTCCATCACCTTTTCGAGGTTTCGTCCGTTACGCAGACCCAGAGTAAACACCGCGATCACAATGGCGATAAACAGCGCCACCGCCGGGTTACCCACGAACTCGAAGAAAATGCGAACTCCGTTCGTCTTCGGCAGATTGATTTCACATACGGCGGCAATCGCCATCAGAATAATTGGCATCACTGCCGCAAAAATACTGTTCCAGAAGCCCGGCATTTCATGGTCGGCAAAAATATGCGGGTTGAATAATCCTTCCGGTGGCGCTTTTTCAAATTTGGTCAGCAGCTTAGAAAATAACGGCCCTGCGACAATGACGGTCGGGATGGTGATGATCATGCCGTACAACAATGTTGTACCGAGGTTTGCTTCGAAAATGGTGGCGATGGCGGTCGGGCCTGGGTGAGGCGGTAAGAAGCAATGCGTCACCGATAATGCCGTGACCATCGGAACGCCCACATACAACAGCGGCAAACCGGAAGAGGCCACCACGGTAAATACCAGCGGCAGCAAAAGCACGAAGCCCACTTCGAAGAACATCGCCAGGCCCACGACCAACCCGGTGATGACCAGCGCCCATTGCACGCGTTCTTTACCGAACGTCGCAATGAGCGTTGTCGCGATGCGCTGCGCTGCGCCGGTATCAGAAATCAGTTTCCCCAGCATAGCCCCGAAACCGAGGATCATCGCCAGGCCGCCAAGTGTGCCGCCAATGCCGCCCTGAATGGAGTGCAGCACGGCTTGCGCATCCATTCCTTCAGCAAACCCTACCACAGCAGCAACCAGCACCAGGGCAATAAACCCGTTAACTTTAAAGCCAATCATTAAGACCAGCAGCAGGGCTACGCCTGCCGCGATAATCAGTAATGGCATAATCGATTCTCTGTTATGTGTGAAACAGCAGCGCCGGAGCGCTGCATCGTCTTACCTGAAGGTCACACCGCGACCAGCATGCCGCCATCGACGAACAGCAAGTGTCCGTTAACAAAATCGGAGGCTTTTGAGGAGAGGAACACGGCCGCGCCAATCAGCTCTTCCGGGTTGCCCCAGCGTGCGGCTGGCGTACGTTTGCAGAGCCAGCCGGTGAAGGCTTCATCTTCCACCAGGGCTTTGGTCATCTCGGTTTTGAAGTAGCCCGGCGCAATGCCGTTAACCTGGATGTTGTAACGCGCAAGCTCAACGCACATTCCGCGGGTCAGCATTTTTACTGCCCCTTTTGACGCCGCATACGGGGTAATGGTGTCGCGGCCTAACTCGCTCTGCATGGAACAGATATTGATAACCTTGCCAGCCTGACGTGTAATCATGCGGCGAGTGACCGCCTGAGACACCAGGAACACCGCAGTCTGGTTAACGGCAATCACATCGTTCCACTCTTGTTCCGGGAACTCCGTAAACGGATGGCGACGTTGAATGCCGGCGTTATTCACCAGCACATCAATCGGCCCGGTTTGCGCTTCAATACGCGCAATCGCCGCGTCAATCTCGTCTTTTTTGGTAACGTTAAAAGGAGCCGCCACGGCACGAATGTCTGCGGCGCGCAGCTTGTCGACCGCTGCATCTGCTCTTTCCTGATTAATATCGTTCACAATGATTTGTGCGCCATATTTTCCAAGCCCGGTCGCCAGCAGATAGCCAATACCCTGTGCAGAACCGGTAATCAGGACGTTTTTGCCCGCCAGTGAAAAGAGGTCATTCATTCTGTTATTCCTTATCGCAACGCATCAAAAAACGAGCTGAACCTTGGCGGCCTGGGTTTTATCACCCGCAAATATCAGCGCCTGTTCAAGTTCATGGAAGGGATATTCACCGCTTAATAACGGCAGCGGATTGACGACGCCCGTGGCAAGCCAGGAGACGGCGGTGTTGAATTCAGAGGTAAAACGGAAAGAACCTTTCAGGGCAATTTCTTTGGCGATAAGCATCATCATCGGGAAGTCAGGAACCGCACCGCCCATTCCGACCTGTACCATCACGCCTTTGGCCCGGGTCACTTCGAGACAGGTAGTGATGGAGCCCGGATTGCCGGAAACCTCAAAGCTGACATCGAAGTAGCCTTTTTCTGCTTTCCACGGCGTCAGGTCTGCGCTGCGCGGGTCGATAAGCGTATCGGCGCCCATCTGCTGCGCCATCTCCAGCGAACGCGGGCTGATATCCGCGCAGACAATTTCTGCGGCACCCAGGGTTTTGACTGCGCTGATAATCAGGCATCCAATCGGCCCTACGCCGGAGATAAAGACGCGTTTACCCTGCAAGTCCCCCGCCTGGTGCGCAGCATGGATTGCCACGGCCAGCGGTTCAGCAAAAGCCATCACTTGTTCACTGGCATCAGCGGCATACGGAATGCACTGCGCGGTATCGACCACTTTAAAGCGGGTAAAACCGCCATCGACATGGGGGAAATACATCGCACTGCCAAAGAAACGCATTTCAGTACACTGATTCTCTTCTTTCGCCAGACAATATTTACAGTGTCCACAAGGTTTCGATGGATTTACTGCAACCGGCTGACCTTCTTTTAATTTCTCTGAATCAGTATGAACAACATTACCAATAACTTCATGGCCAAGAATCATCGGTGCTTTAACCGTAAAATTACCCACCTTACCTTCTTGATAATAATGCAAGTCGGAACCACAAATACCCCCACGGGTTATTTGCACCAGCGTACCTTCATTATTCCATTCAATTTCCTGGTCGCTAACGTCAACAGTTTGCTTACCCGCGACAACGCAGGATTGTGTTTTAATTTTCATGTTTCCTCTCTGGTCAGGACGTGGCCTGGTGGGCATTTAAGCGGTTTTGACAAGGCAGAATTGTGAGGTGCGTCACGCATAAAAATTGTTACACTGCAATGTTACGCATAACGTGATGGGCTTTATAAATCTGCTTTACCAGGCTAAAAAAATCATAACCCTGCTCTCTCTGACGGGGTATTATCCGCGCCATAACGTACTGACAGGGTAAAAATAATGAGCGGTGAGAGTTATATTTTGATGGGTGTTTCCGGCAGCGGAAAATCATTAATTGGTAATAAATCAGCATCTTTATTGGGTGCAAAATTCATTGATGGTGACGATCTTCATCCCGCGAAAAATATTGATAAGATGGCTGCCCGTATTCCTCTTACCGATGAAGACAGATTACCCTGGCTGGCTCGGTTAAATGACGCGTCCTACAGCCTGTATAAGAAAAATGAAACCGGGTTGATTGTCTGTTCGGCATTGAAAAAACGTTACCGTGACATTTTGCGTGAGGGCAGCCCGAATGTGCATTTCTTGTGGCTGGACGGTGACTACGACACCATCCTCGGAAGAATGGCGAAACGGGAAGGCCATTTTATGCCGGTCGAGTTGCTCAAAAGTCAGTTTGCTGCACTGGAACGCCCCGGCCCCGAAGAGCCAGACGTGGCCCGCATTGATATCAACCATGACATTGAAAATGTGGTTGAACAGTGCGTCAGGGCGGTCAGAGAGTTAAGAGAAGCGAGGGGGAAAACAAGGTAAAATGGCGCGGGTGTGGCGTTAATAAAGGTAACGACAGGCTGCAATCAGAAGCGCATCGTTGGTAATGGAATAAACCAGACGATGCTCTTCAGTGATACGGCGAGACCAAATTCCTGCCAGGTTATATTTTAAAGGCTCAGGTTTCCCTTTTCCCTCAAACGGTGTTCTGCGGATATCCTTGATAGACGGCGATTATTTGAACAGCCCCGATCACATCGCAAATCCCGACGCGCTCAGCTCCTTTTCCACCCAGGCGAGAAAGACTTTTACCTTCTCTTTCTGCTCATTGACGTGCGGCAGAACAAAATGGTGCGCGGCTACCGCCATGCTGCGATCGTCGTTGAACACCGGCACCAGATTGTGCTGACGCAGGTAGTCGTCAGCCAGCAGGTTACTTTCGAGGATAATCCCCATCCCCATTCTGGCGGCTTCGATACTCATGTAGGAGCGGTCAAAACTGAAGTAGTAATTCTTATTGTGATGCTCAACGCCGTACCAGGCGAGCCAGGTATTCCAGTTCACCAGCGTACTGTCAGAGTGAATGAGTTCATATTGCAGCAGATCCGCAGGCACTTTAATGGCCTTACCCGCCAGATAGTCGCGTGAAGCAAAAGGGATCAGCTTTTCATTCTTAATGGTTTTCACGTTCAGCGTCGGCCACTCCGGCAGGCCGTGACGCACATCGATATCCAGATTATCGCGCGAGAACTGTAGGTTCTCATACGAGCAGGTCAGGCTGATTTTTAGATCAGGGTATTCCTGTCTGAATTTATTAAGACGTTGAATGAGCCATAACAGCCCAAAACTGGGGGCCGAATGAATACGTAAATGCTCATGATGAATATCATTAATGACCTGATCGGTTGCCCGCCCGATAACACTGACCGCACCGGATACTTCTTTTAAATATTTCTCACCAATAGGAGTAAGCGAAACGCCTTTGCCGCTGCGAATAAAAAGTTTCTTACCAATAAATTGCTCCAGACTTGAAACCTGATGACTCACCGCTGAAGCGGTAATATTCAAAAAATCAGCCGCCTGATTAATACTTCCGGTATTAGCGACTTCAATAAACGTCTGAATATTTCGCAGCGAGGGGATCGGCAATGCTTTTTTTGGGTTTGCTTTTGTCATTGTTAACTCGCTTTTGTCAATTGCCTCAATAGCTGCATCACACTTCGCATCTACTACCAATGGGTAACCCGGTGCGTTCACAGGGTTACAACCATAAAGCGCAAGGATAAAACCTCTTATAAAACAGGGAGGATAAGTTTAGGGACTAATTTCAGCCTCAGGATTTATCATTTTGTGACGGACTTTGCATTTTTACCCCTTTGCTTAAATGAAAGCGATTCTGGATGCCTGGTTACATGCGTCAAATCACGAATCAAATTTTTCTCAATATGAATTGAGGTTTTTTGCATGCCCGGCATTTTGGCGCATTGATATATTTCATTCGCAGGTCTGAAAATAACCGTGAACGTTGAGTCCGGAACGTACCCCTAAGATAAAAAAAATAAGAGGAAACCCTATGTCCCGTATAGATAGTCTTGTCTGTACCGGCACCAAGAAAACTCACTATCGTTTTTTGGTGCTGGCGATTATATTCGCGGTATATGCGATTAACTACGCCGATCGTACGAATATCGGTGCCGTTCTTCCGTTTATTATCGAAGAGTTTCATATCAACAACTTCGAAGCCGGGGCGATTGCCAGTATGTTCTTCCTCGGCTACGCAATCAGTCAGATCCCCGCCGGTTTCTTCATTGCGAAGCGGGGTACGCGCGGGGTGGTAGCCCTGTCGATCTTCGGCTTTTCCGCCTTTACCTGGCTGATGGGAACCGTCAGTTCCGTCTTTGGCCTGAAGTTAGTGCGCCTGGGGCTGGGATTGAGCGAAGGCCCCTGCCCGGTCGGCCTCGCCTCTACCATTAATAACTGGTTCCCGGCGAAGGAAAAAGCGACCGCGACAGGAGTGTACATTGCTGCAACCATGTTCGCCCCCATTATCGTGCCGCCGCTTGCCGTATGGATTGCGGTCACCTGGGGCTGGCGCTGGGTGTTCTACTCCTTTGCCATTCCCGGCATTTTTATTGCGATAGTCTGGTATCTGTTTGTTAAATCCCGCCCGGCTGACAGCGGATTTGTCTCTGAAGCCGAGCTGGCGGTGATTAACGCGGATACTAATGAGCAGCAACAAGTGCGGCAAAATATTGAAATGCATCCCCGGTTTGCCACCCTTGACAAATTTATCCGCGTCAAAAAACTGGCACCGATTGCCACTGTAAAAGGGTTATTCACCTCTAAAAACATTCTCGGTGACTGTCTGGCCTATTTCATGATGGTTAGTGTGTTATATGGCTTATTGACCTGGATCCCGCTCTATCTGGTGAAGGAAAAAGGCTTTGATTTTATGCGTATGGGGCTGGTCGCCAGCATGCCATGCATTGGCGGATTTGTGGGGGCAATTGGCGGCGGATTTATCTCCGACAAATTATTAGGGCGTCGCCGTAAACCAACCATGATTTTCACCGCCATTTCGACGGTCATTATGATGGTGATTATGTTGAATATTCCGCAAAGCACCCTCGCGGTCTGCACAGGACTTTTCTTCGTCGGTCTGTGCCTCAATATTGGCTGGCCTGCGTTTACGGCCTACGGCATGGCGGTTTCAGACAGTAAAACCTACCCCATTGCGTCATCCATTATTAACAGCGGCGGAAATCTGGGCGGTTTTGTCTCCCCGATGGTCGCCGGGTATTTATTAGATACCACCAACAGTTTTAATTCTGTATTTACCTATTTTGGCGCCTGCGCCGCCATTGGCTTGCTCATTATTCTCACACTTGATGAAGCGCAATAATATTTATTAACCACCACCTCATTTAATGTAATGGAGTAAATTATGTTGTTAAAAGACAAAGTCGCCATTATTACTGGCGCGGCCTCCCCACGCGGTTTAGGTTTTGCCACGGCGAAATTATTCGCTGAGAACGGCGCAAAAGTGGCCATTATTGATTTAAATAAAGAGGCCAGCCAGTCCGCCGCAGCAATGCTGGGTAGCGAACATATTGGTCTTGCTGCCAACGTGGCCGATGAAATTCAGGTACAGGCGGCGATTGAACAGGTGATCGCAAAATATGGCCGTATCGATGTGCTGGTCAATAATGCCGGGATCACCCAGCCTATTAAATTGATGGACATTAAACGCGAAAATTATGACGCCGTACTGGATGTGAGTCTGCGCGGCACGCTGATTATGTCTCAGGCCGTTATCCCAACCCTGCGTGCACAACAATCCGGCAGCATCGTCTGCATCTCTTCCGTTTCTGCCCAGCGCGGTGGCGGCATCTTTGGCGGTCCTCATTACAGCGCCGCAAAAGCCGGTGTCCTTGGCCTGACCCGTGCGATGGCCCGCGAGCTTGGCCCGGACAACATCCGCGTCAACGCCATTACCCCTGGGCTGATTCAGACCGATATCACCGCCGGGAAACTGACCGACCAGATGCGCGAAAACATTCTTGCAGGCATCCCGATGAACCGCCTCGGTGACGCCGTGGATATTGCCCGTGCGGCACTGTTCCTCGGCAGTGACCTCTCCTCTTACTCAACGGGTATCACGCTGGATGTTAACGGCGGGATGTTAATTCACTAAGGGAGAGCATCATGACGAATAACGATATTCAGAAGGTTGCCGCCGCCGCATGGCGCATCCGCCGCTACGCCCTGCGCATGGGTGAGGTTCAGGGCCAGGGCTATATTGGCCAGGCGCTGGGCTATGCCGACGTACTCGGCACCGTTTTTGCGCACATTATGAATCTCCGCCCGCACGAGCCGGAGTGGGAGGAGCGTGACCGCTTCCTGCTTTCGCACGGCCATTACGCGATTGCCTGTTACGCGGCGTTCATTGAAGCCGGCATTATCCCGGAGGAAGAGCTGGAGACCTATGGTTCTGATGAAAGCCGCCTGCCAATGTCCGGGATGGCAACCTACACGCCAGGGATGGAAATGTCCGGCGGCTCGCTGGGTCAGGGGCTGAGCATCGCCGTGGGCATGGCCCTCGGCCTGCGGCAGAAGAAAAACCCGGCGCTGGTAATTAACTCCATGTCGGACGGCGAGCTGGATGAAGGCTCAACTTGGGAAGCGGCAATGTCGGCCGCCCACTATGGTCTGACGAACCTTATCAACGTGGTGGACGTTAACAAACAACAGGCCGATGGCGACTCACGTAAAATTCTCGGCTTTGAGCCACTGCATGAGAAGTGGGCCTCTTTCGGCTGGTACGTTCAGCGCGTGGACGGCAATGATCTGCCTGCCGTCATCAGGGCTTTTGAGAATGCCAAAAGCTACCCGGAAAACCAACCGCGCGTCATCCTTTGCGACACGCTGATGGGTAAAGGGGTGCCGTTCCTGGAAACCCGCGATAAAAACCATTTTATCCGCGTTGATGCCGACGAATGGCAAAAGGCCATCGCCGTTCTGGATGCCAACAAACCGGAAGGAGTGCTGTAATGAGCCAGACCACTGCGGGCAAAACCCGTTTAAAAACCTCGGCGATGATTGCGTCGATTGCCGATGAAGGCCAGGCCACGATTCCCGCGCCTTTTGGTGTGGCCCTGTCAAAACTGGCGGCTGAGCGCCCGGATATCGTCGGAATGACGGCAGACCTGTCGAAATACACCGATTTGCATATTTTTGCCCAGGCGTTCCCGGAGCGTTTCTTCCAGATGGGGATGGCAGAACAGTTGCTGATGGGAGCGGCAGGCGGAATGGCAAAAGAGGGTTTCACTCCTTTTGTGACGACCTACGCCGCCTTTGCCACCCGTCGTGCCTATGATTTTATCCATCAGGTGATTGCTGAAGAGCACCTGAACGTCAAAGTGTGCGCGGCTCTGCCAGGGTTGACCACCGGCTATGGGCCAAGCCATCAGGCGACGGAGGATCTGGCGATTATGCGCGGTATCCCAGGGCTGACTATCGTTGATCCCTGCGATGCACTGGATACGGACCAGGCGGTGCGTGCTATCGCTGATCACAATGGGCCGGTCTATATGCGTTTGCTGCGCGGCAAAGTGCCCCTGGTGCTGGATAAGTACGACTACACCTTTGAACTGGGGAAAGCGAAGCTGCTGGAAGAGGGTAACGAGGTGCTGATCATCTCCTCGGGCATCATGACCATGCGCGCGCTGGAAACCGCACAGAAGCTGCGCGAAGACAATGTGAGCGTGGCAGTGTTACACGTGCCCACCATCAAGCCGTTGGATGAAGAGACCATTCTGGCGCAGGCGGCAAAACCGGGTCGCCTGGTGATAACCGCCGAGAACCACACCTGTGTTGGCGGGTTGAGCGAGGCCGTGGCCGCCCTGCTGATGCGCAAAGGCGTGCGCTGCGACTTTGACGTGGTCGCCCTGCCGGACGAATTCCTGCTGGCTGGCGCGTTGCCAACACTGCACGACCGCTACGGCATTTCCACTCACGCCATGGTGGAAAAAATTAAACAGCGTTTGAAATAGCCCTGCCGCCGCCGCGTTCTGCGGCGGCGTTTAACGACTTATTGCTTTTCCACGTGCAAAATAAACTCCGTAATTTCAGAGGGTCGGCCAAGACGCAGCGGGAAACCGCTCCAGAGCCCTGCGCCATTGCTCACGTAAAGCGTCATGTTGCCCACCTGATAACGACCGGAAACAAATCCACCGTTCACGGCTTTCACCGCCTGATCGAGCCCACGCACCATGCCGCCGTGGGTGTGCCCGGAAAGCTGGAGTTTAACGCCAGACTGCGCGTTTTTCACCGCCGTATCAGGACGGTGGTCGAGCAGGATAACGGTGTCATTTGGCGTGGTGCCTTTCAGTGCACGGGCAAGGTCAGGGGCCTCAAAACCAAAGCGTTTGGCAATTTTATCCGTCACGCCCGCCAGCACCAGTGACTCCTCTCCCCTGGAAATACGCACATGGCTGTTCATCAGGAACGGGATGCCCAACTGCTGCCAGGCAGGAATCCATTCGTGATAGTCAAAGTAATACTCATGGTTGCCGGTGATGGCATACACCCCGTCAGCCGCGCGCAAATGGGCGAGCGGTTCGACATCGCTGTAGCGAACCTTTAGGGTGCCGTCTGACATATCCCCGGTAAGGGCAATCAGGTCAGGTTTAAGCGCATTGGTTTTTGCGACAATCTGCTCAACCCATTCACGCGGCAGCAGGCGGGTGGCGTGTATGTCGGCAAGTTGCACCACCCGGTAGCCTTCGAATGCGGGAGATAACCCGGCAATGTTGACGTTAACGGTCCGCACCTCTGGCACCTGAATCGCCTGCCAGACGCCAAAGCCTGAGAGCGCGATTGAGCTCACCAGCAGCGTCAGGGTAACGGGCAGAAAAGGCAGACGTTTACGGGTAACCAGCCGAACAAGCAGCGCGGTAAGATCGCGCAGCAGCAGTAAGCTGGCAAAGAGTACCGTGGCACCAAACAGCGTCCCGATGGCAATCATTGCCGGGCGTGGCCATTCGGGGGAGAACATGCTTCCCCACAGCATCCTGCTGATAAAATGGAACTGGCAAATCAGCACGACCAGCAGGGTAAAGAGTAGCTTCGGGACGACGGGCAGCGAGAGCCGCCAGATAAAACGAAAAGCAATGTACAGCGCCGGTAACAGCGTCCAGAGAAAGAACATCTCAGCTCCATAGCAACAAAAGTGGGACCGCAAAGGTGATAGCTCTTTAAAGCTAGCACCTTGTTGCGTCGTTTCGGTTGCTATTTTCTCTCTTAACGCGGAATGATGTTTTCCGCTTTCAGTTGATCAAAGAGCTGAGTGAACGCGTCGAGCGTGCTGCGATAGCCGGTGAAACCCGCCTTGCGGCTTTTGCTCATGTCAGTAAATGCCTCCATCGGGCGACCGAGGTCGGCATCGGTGTGCCACCATGAGGCCAGCCGGTTCACATCCGTCTCTTTCAGTTGATAACGACCGGCTATTTCCTGCCAGGCCGCCTGCGCCTCTTGCATACGCCCTTCCAGCGGCATCGGTGTTCCGCTAAAGCCGGCGGATGCAATACCGAAGTACGCGGCAAGACGTGGCCACAACCAGTTCCAGCGGAACACATCACCGTTGACCGCATTAAAATCTTCGTTAGCGGCGTTCGGGCTGGATGTAGCCCAGATCAGTTGCTCCGCCAGCAGGCCTGCATCGGTCACGTCGGTGACGCCATTCCACTGCTCGATGGATCCGGGGAAGATAAACGGCCAGCCTTTCTCACGGCACAATGTAGCGTAGACCGCCAGCGTCAGCCCCATGTTCATGGCATTACCGACCGCGTAACCAATAATGGAGTGCGGACGATGCACGCTCCAGCGGTAGTCGTATTTTTCGGCGCCAGCGAAGATCTCATCTTCCTGCGCGTAATAGAAATTATCGACAGGCTGGCGGCCCTGCTCCTCACGGAAGGGGGTCACCGGCACCGCACCTTTACCATAAGCTTCGAAGGGGCCAAGGTAATGTTTTAAACCGGTCACCAGTGCCACATGCGCACCGGAAAGACGCTCACCCAGCGCCTCGATGACGTTTTTTACCATCATGCCGTTGACGCGAATGTTCTCTTTCTCATTTTCCTGGCGCGCCCAGACGCTAAAGAACAGGGCATCCGGTTTGGTTGACGCCAGCGCCGACTTGACGGCCTCAGCATCGGTCAAATCTGCCACCAGGCTGGTGCACCCTTCTGGCACCGCACCGCGTCCACGCGACAGACCCGACACGTTCCAGCCTTCTGTTTTCAGTTTTTCTGCCAGCGCACGACCAATTACGCCGCTGATGCCGACTATCAGTGCTTGTTTCTGCATTCCGGTTTCTCCTTAATCAGGTTAATGATTAGACTAATAGAGAATTTAATTCTTATCTCTGGCATTAATTCACATCATTCTTAACCTGAGTTCATTAATCGATGCACGACCAGCGCCTGAAAGATATCGTCCCCTTTGTGGCTAGCGTTGAAAGCGGCAGTTTTACCGCCGCCGCCGCACGCCTGCATGTTACCGGCTCCGCCATCAGCAAAAGCGTCAGTCGGTTGGAAGCCCGACTGGGCTCACGCCTGCTCGAACGCACCACCCGAAGCCTGCAACTCACCGACGCCGGAACGGCCTATTACCAGACCTGTATCCGCATTATGGAAGAGCTGGCTGAGGCCGAATCGGTGCTGGCGGCACAACGCATCATCCCCTCCGGGCGTTTGCGTCTGGCAGTACCGAACACGTATGGCCGATTGAGCGTCATGCCACTGCTCATCCCCTTCTGTCAGCAAAACCCGGAGCTGGAACTGAGCCTGACCTTCTCGGACCGCTTTCTGGATCTGTTTGAAGAAGGTATTGATGTCGCCGTACGGATTGGCGGCGCCGGGACGCTGCCCGCCTCGCTGGGCTGCAAGTACCTGGGGCGTGAGAAAATGGTCTTCTGCGCCGCGCCTGCTTACCTCCATGCCCACGGCAGGCCGCAAACGGTGGAGGAGTTGCTGCAACATCAGGCCATTCTGTATGAACGGGTTGATGGTTCGGTAAAACCCTGGCTGTTTATCACGGAAGATAATCATCTGCACTGGCGCACAGTGCCGTTTCGTATGGCGCTGGGAGATGTGGACGCCCAGGTGCAGGCGGTCTGTGCCGGGCTTGGCGTGGCACAAAGCCCCACCTGGCTTATCCGTGACCAGCTTGCCAGGGGTGAACTGGAGATTGTGTTGCCTGAACGACAACCGGATGGCCTGCCGTTAACGCTTATCTGGCCGCGACGCAAACAGCTTCTGCCTAAAGTGGATGCATTGCTCAATGCACTGAGCGCGCTGGATATTGCCGGGCTGGCCTCGACGTAAAATGAAGGCGGCATTGTGAGAAAGGGGCAGATCGCGTAAGAGAGGATCTGCCCGATCGAAAGGGGGACTCAGAGACCCGGATAGTCGTCCGATGGATCCGGCCATGGGGTGAGAAGATCGTACCCGGTGCGGGTAACGGCAACCATATGTTCCCACTGCGCGGAGAGCGAGCGGTCTTTAGTGACCACCGTCCAGCCATCGGAGAGCACGCTGGTTGCAGCTTTACCGGCATTAATCATCGGCTCGATGGTAAAGATCATCCCTTCTTTCAGCACCAGGCCGGTGCCCGGCTTGCCGTAGTGCAACACCTGCGGTTCATCATGATAAATCCGGCCGACGCCATGCCCGCAGTACTCTTTCACCACCGAGAACCCGGCAGATTCAGCAACCTGCTGAATGGCCGCGCCTACGTCACCCAGCGTCGCACCCAGTTTAACCGCTTTGATGCCTGCCACCATCGAATCGTACGTGACTTTAATCAGGCGGTTTGCACGCACGGAAGGTTCACCAACCACATACATGCGACTGGTGTCGCCGTACCAACCGTCTTTAATGATGGCGACATCGATATTAACGATATCGCCCTTTTTCAGGACCTTGGCAGACGGAATACCGTGGCAAACCACATGGTTCACTGAGGTACAGACGGTACGGGTATAGCCGTTGTAGCCAATATTAGCCGGAATAACCTTGAGCTCATCGCGAATGTAGTCGTGGCAGAGCCGGTCGAGTTCATCCGTTGTGATACCTGCGCGGACATGATGCTTGATCATTTCCAGCACCTTTGCGGCCATGTGTCCGGCAGCGCGTGCCATCTCAACCTCTTGTTGAGTATGAATTTTTACCTTGCTCACTGTGCTTCCTGCTCCATCGCCAGGGAAAGGGATTCGCCGTCTACCAGCCTGGTCATGTCGACGCCACCGTTAAGTTCTGCCTGTATCAGCAATCGGGTTAGCTGTTGGTGAGTCAGATGCGGATAAAGCTCCGCCAGCATGCCAACTTTAAGCCAGTGTTCCGCCTGCGCATTGATTGAGCGGCTCAGCGCGTTGCTGGCCAGACGCAGGTTTTCATGCATCAGATCGGAGATTTTGACAATACCCATGGTGTCACCATATACGTTTTATGTATGAAACGTATAATACACCATTTTCTGTAGTCTGGAAGAAGGAAGGAGCTGAAGCAGACGAAAGCGCACCGGCCCGCGTTAAGGGCTAGAACGCTTCAAGTAGCTTCAGCTGTCTGATGGTTAAGGGGTAATAGAAGATGTAACCCTGTACGCCAATATTATTGTACTTTTTAAGTAAGTTAAGATCGGCTTTCTTTTCTACTCCTTCGCAAATAATTTTGACATCAAGCTGGAGAATATTCGTGAGAATATGGTGGAGAGATCTCCGTTTTGCTTCATCATGACCAATGCCATCAACAATGGATCGGTCTATTTTAATCGTATCGAAATGAAAAAGACCCAAACTATCAAGCTGGATATTTCCAGCGCCAAAGTCATCAAGCGAAACAGAAAAACCAAACTCTTTTGCTTTTTTTAAAAATCGCTCACACTGAAGAAGCTGATCTTTCGTGACTTTCTCACTGATTTCAATTTCAATATTTTTTGGATCGACGCCCTGGGTGGCGCATTCAAGATAAAATTTTTCAGGATAATTCGTGTCATTGAGTAAAGCATGAGAAAAATTAAATGACACTTTTAAATTTCTTTTTTTTGCAATCAAACTACAAACTAGTTTAAAAATAAAGTCTGTTATTATATTTACTGAACCTGACTTCTCTGCACTATCGATAATTTTTTGTGTGGATACTGCAATTCCCTCTTCGTTACTAAATCTGGCAAGGGCTTCGTACTGGTCAATCTTTTGTTCACGCAAACTTACTATCGGCTGAAACGCCGCGGTCATATGAAACTTTTTATTATTGAATTCGAAAATTCTCGTTTCCATTTATTTATCGTTCCATTGACCTTTCAAGAATGCATCGTTATCCCCCATACATTACACATTCTAATCATTTATTCGGCATCTTTAAAAATTGTTTTAAATGATCAATATTTATAATTTGATAGGTTTTGCCTATCTAGATTATTTCAATGATCGCTACAAGCTATTTTACTTATGGTCAACAGAGACCAACCTGGCGAAAAATCATGAAAATTCATCTTAAAGCAACAGGATAATTCGTTGATTATTTTCATTATTGTTATCTTTTATTATCAATATAATAAAAATATATTTTCACATGAAAGACATTCACGTTACCTATATAGATGATTTTACATTTTATTAACACGCATAAGGCGTGGCTTTGTCCGCAGAGGCTACATGATATATATATTAATTTATTTCATGTTTTTAGGCGGATATCACGCTGTCTGGAATAGCGCCCGAAAAAGCATAAGTATAGATAAAAAAAGCCTAAGGAATATGTATTAAAAATTTCCCATAAAATTCAATTCGCTTTAATCCGTATGATTAAGCACATCCACGATAGCGACGTGGCGAAATATTACATTCAACCCTATGGCAGATTTTTCTTTCGGGAAGTGAGCAAACTACGCATTACACGCCCAGGGGCAGTGAAATAGCCGCAATAGCTGAAGGGCTGCGCCACCCTTTTGACCTCTTTTTTCATGAATGTTAGTTGAATCGTTACGCTTACTGTGCATAAAACAAAAACTACGCTACGGTTAGTTGATAAAGGAGAATTTTCTGATGTACTGGCGCAGTAAACTTCAGGAGGGGATGTGATGACTATGAGTCCGAGAATTGAGTTTTTGAACCCAACTCAGACGATACGTATGCCGGTGTACAGTGCCGAAATCGCTTTTATTAAATCGGTGAAAGATGAGCTAAGCGCTCTCAATTTTCCTGTCAGCAACAAAGATGTCATTCTGGCGATCATTCGTCATCTGGAGAATGAGCGCGATCCACAACGATCGGCGTTATACAGTAGCGCACTGGAGATGGTGGTCAGAACGACCCCTGATGATTTGTAACCCTAAGACGGTGTTGTGTTGTTTCCCTGGCTAAGCATTCAGTGTTTTTTATCGCCCCGGCCAGGCGGATCGCTGTTCAGGTATTGCAGTATATTTTCAGAATTTCTGTTTTGACTCCCCTTCCATTGCGTCGAGGCTTTTCTTTTGCCGAGCGACAGGGAGTGACTACTGCGAATTTCTTCTATCGCCGCTGAAAGGGCTTCCAGCCTCGTTTCTCGCGTTTCCGTTTCAAGATGCCGGATTAACAGGCCCAGCAATGCCTCATGAGAAATGGGAGCATCGGCTTCAAGCAGTTCAAGAATGGCATCACCAATGACGATTTCAACCAGGCTCTCTTTTACATTTTTGTACATGTTGCCTCCCTCAATTTCCATCCTGCTGGAATGTCAGCGAACATTGTGCAGGGCTAATCAGGCTTTCGGGTCAGGAGCAGGCGCAAAATGTCCGCATAATGCGCTTCAATGACCTCAGGCGTATTTTCCCCGATACAGGCCGCCACCGCGACACAAAGGCTCTGACGAGTAATACTCTGTCCTTCCCGGATCATCTGGACAACGATAGCGCCAATCGTCTGCTCAATACAAAGCATTTCACCGCCTGGTGGCATTACGATCTTATCCCGGCCGTCACTTCGTGAGTCACTCATATTTAACCTTTTCATTAGGTTCAGGAAAATATCTCTATGACAGCGCAGCGTAAAAATGCGCACCTCGCATTGTGGCACCTGCAGGCGTTAAATGAAAGAATATCTCAACATGGAAGGTGAGCGCAGTCAGGTAAATTGGCACGGCGGAAGGCAGGTTTCAGAGAATGTTTTTTAGAGGACCTCAGACATAATCAGCCCTGGGGGCAGGATTCTGCCTCCAGGGGTTACCGTTACTCACTCAAACGTGTTATCCCGGAATGTGAAGGGTCACGCTTATACAAAAGCTCATATGCCCGAACTTCACCTATGGCCATTGTATAGTGTAGACGTCGGTAATTATCATCCGTCATCGTGCGTTCCGTTCTTAACGTCCGTATCAGATTGGCATAGGTTATTTTTGCCTGCGATTGCAGTAACTGAGCTGTTGCCTCGCATATAAGCACGTCGGATAACCTTTCGGTGGTTTTCATCGTATCCTCCTCATGGTTGAAACGTATAATGCAGGTCTAAACATCGCTGATGTAAGTCATTACTGCATTTTCTCTAATACGCGTCTACGTGCAGCCTGATAAATCGACTTACGCGTTAACACTTCAGTCTCCTCTTCTTCCTGAATAAGAATTTGGATGAGACTGCGTGTGGTCACCGGCAGACCTTTTTTAATAAGTTGCGTTGTCGCAATGCCGATTACTTCGCGGATTAATTCTTCTTGTGTCAAACCATCATTACCGGTTTGTTTTACCATAGTAAAATTAATTTCTCCTCTCGATTAGGATAATATTACTGCGTACAAGACATTTAATAAAAATCATGTTGTTTATGAATATGCATGGGCATTCAGCCAGCTATAAAGCATCGCCGAAAGTATTTTTGAGGCCTTTACGCCATCATGACGGCAAGGCTATCGTGACATTAACTACCGTTGAGTAGACTAATGAATTGAGTTGGCCGACTCGCTTAACAGCGATTGCCCTTGCAGAATTTGCTTACGTAAAGTTTCATTTTTCACCTCCATGGCCTGCTTTTCTAATACAGCGATAAGTGAGCCCAGGGATATTTCTTCATTACTATGAAGCTGACCCAGTACAGCATCACCAATAGCAACATATCCTGATTTAATACTTTCTTCATTGTACATTAATGTCACCTCCTGTATTTACCTTGGTTAAATATCAAGTGTCCTGTTTTAAACATTCATGTAATCAATGATTCATAACTATATTATAGCCCCACCTGAATATGTTAATAGATATTCAGGGGATTCCTAGAGCGAGGCGGTTAATCGACGTGGGGATAATAAATGACCCAATGCTAAATTTTAAGAGAAAATAATTAAATTATTACGCGAAAAAATGATGTCGAGGGGGAAAATAACCCCCTGAATATTTGATTGGTAGTGTATTGATTTAACAAAGAATAATTAATCAGAGCGCGGTCTCATGGTGAGTAATGGCGAATCCCTGTTTTTGCCAGTGCATAAGCTGCTCTTGTTGATGACGCGACAGCGTTTTATCTGCCCAGACAAAAATGTGCTGGCCAGGGAAAAGTTCGGGTCGTGGTGAGTCAAGGGGTTCGGCTAACACGTCGATGTTCCAGCCATGTTGCGATAAACGCCATGCTTCCAGCCACAGGCGTGTGCGATCGTCAATGCTCCAGCCGATCAGCAGGGCCTCTTTACCTAACTTCTTACGCGCACGGGTCAATGCCAGAATGGCATGATCGATTAAAATACCGTCCAGAAGACTGCACATGGCGCGGGCTGTATTTTGGTCCAATGAGAGTCGCTGACGCACTGGCACAAAAACATGGTCGATAAGCGCATCAACCGGATGTTCACGGCAGAAGGTAGCAATGGTAGCGCGGAGTTTGGCAGGGCGGACATGACGGAGCGAGGCCATCAGCGCTTCCTGGAGTGATTCCCAACCTTCATGCGAATCCACTTTGTTTTCTTCCAGCAGCGCCTTAACTTTACCAACAGGCACGCCGCTTTCGATCCAACGTTTAATATTCTCGATGCGTTGAATATCTTCTTCATCAAACTGTCGGTGCCCACCCTCGCTTCGCTGAGGTTTAAACAAGCCATAGCGCCGCTGCCAGGCACGCAGTGTGACAGGGTTAATTCCACATCGTTCGGCCACATCGCCAATACTGTAAAAGGTCATTAGTTCCCTCGTACTTAAACCCGATACATGTATATCTAAACTAGCTAATACGGACAGGTTGTACAATTCATTTTATGCTGTACAACTATGGAACAGCAGGTGCTAAAGCATAACCTGAATTGCTCAAAATTCAGAACCCGAATTTCAATTAAGAATGAGAAAACACACCCATACCATCAAAGATCTCTCTTTGGATAGTATGGGTTGAATCAACAGTAAATGGGGAAGATTAAACCTGAATCAGGCCGTTTTTTCCGGCCAGTTTACGACCGGAATCGCCCCAAGTTCGGGACGTGCAAAGAGATAGCCCTGGAACTGAGAGATACCGGCAGACTCCAGCCACATCCACTCTTCCGCCTGCTCTACCCCCACGGCGGAGACCATGATTTCCAGCGAAATACAGCATTTGATAATGGCTTGTACAATGGCTTGCCGTGGCCCGCTCTTATGTACATCTTTTATAAGGTCGCGGTTAATTTTGATTCGCTCCGGCTGAAATTGCGCCAGCAGAAGCAGTCCTGCAAAACCGGCGCCGAAGTGATCGATCGCCACGCGGAAACCCGCACCTTTGAGCAGTTTGACGCCTTCGGTGAACTCATCTAAACGGGAGATAACCTCACTTTCCGTAAACTCCACAATCACCTGCTCGGGCACAAGGCCATTGGCTTTGATCTCTTGAAGGAGGAAATTTACCGCACCGGGTACTTTCACCAACGTCATCGGCAGTAAGTTAACAGATAAGGTCTGTTCGCCCAGCTCCAGTGCGGCTGCCATAGCAAACGCCACCTTCTTGCTGCGCAAATCGGCTTCATAAATGTCGTCGCCCTTCAGCTCGTCAAACCAGGCCTGAGGTGAATCACCTTCAGGGGTACGCAGTAGGGCTTCCAGCGAAACCACCTCGCGTGCGAACGGATCGATAATCGGTTGAAAGGCGAAATGGCAGCCCGCTTTGCGATCGGAACTGACTGTTTTCGTGGAGGCGGGCTGTTCGTCAGGAAGAAATTCCCACGAATCCCCCGGAGGGATTTCGAAGTAGTTCTCTTTCTCGAGATCTTCGACAAAGGTGCGGAAGAACTGCAGGGCGCGATCTTCATAGGTCAGCTGGTATTTTGAGGTGCCCTTATCGAGCACGCTTTGCAGGACCTCTTCGCGGTCATACTCGCGTAAATCGAAGAGTTCCATACCACACTTACCAAATCGACGTGATGGCGCATAGTCACGCAGTAGCTCAACAAGATTGTAATGCCGTTTATCCCGACAAATATGCTGGTAAATGGTTGAAACCTTCTCTTCAGGCCCTTCCAGTAACTGGAAAAAGTGAGTGCCGTTGAACAGCAAAATGCCGGTGACATCAACGTGCCAGTTCTTATTATTGGCCGTTGAAACCATATCCTCGAGCACCGAGAAAGGGACATTCTCGCAGATATGACTACGGTAAATGATTGTTGTAAGCATGAACTTTCCGAAAGAAAGCGTTGTAATCGCCACAATAACGGGGGCATACGCAGGGGGTCTTTTAACCATCGTGACCAACGGCGGGTATACAACTGAGTGATGTTGAAATGACAAAAAATCCTGCAATCCCTGAGGCTTTACTTATCACCTTCTAAATACTGCGCATAAAGTGTAGACCGAAACGCCTGGTTTCACCTGATTCTTTACATCTATCTCTTTGAAAATTAACTACTAGCATTTATTGATCAAAAAGAAGGTTAAATTTGTACAACTTTCATGTACAGTTTTCCTATAGTTGTATAACTTAGATGTCTCTTTTTATTAAGAGTAAAAAATTGGTTTTACAGGAGTGACCCATGCAGCAGAACGGCTACCTACCGGATACAGCGAATGCGATTGCCCAGTATTTTAACAAGGCGGACCTGCCGACTCAGCAAGAAACCCTTGGGCAAATTGTAGTGGAGATCCTTAAAGATGGTCGACATCTGAACAGGAAATCACTCTGCACCAAACTTTTGAGCCGACTGGACCAGGCTTCGACACCGGAAGAAGAGAACCATTATCAGATGCTGATTGGCTTGCTCTTTGGCCCAGACTAAACAAAACGCAGCACTAACCTGTGAATTGAGTTGATTCTGGCGGGCATTCCAGGAAGCCTGCCGACTGTACCGGAGGATTAACTCACTGCCGCGTTTCACTTTCTGAACGGTGCGGCAATCAGAGATGCAGTTATGAAGAGTAGTGATATTGAACAGCTTACCGATGAGCTGATTGGGGAAGCAGTACTGTCTCTTCTCCATGAGAATGGCCCGATCAATACGTTGTCCCTTATTGCCAGGTTGCAGACGATGAAGGGCAACGAGCAAGAGCGACAACGCATTGAGATGCTGGCGCGCCTGATTGATGAGATCAGTCATAGCCATATTACCCCTGCGGGCGAGCAAGAAGAAGGTAAGCAAGTAGTACGTAAAAAAGAGGCCGAAGATAATGTTTATCCATTATTCGGCGATCGCCAACGTCAGGGGCGCAGTAAAAAGCACTGATGGCACCCGGCATCAATCCTAAATTTAAGGCGTGAATAAATGAGCCAAGCGATGTTTGACCCAACAGAGCAATATGCAAATCTGCCGGATAGTGCGCTTACCGACTATTTCAAAAACGCAGGTGAAATGCTCGCAGAAGAGGCAGCCATCCTTGGCGGCGTGATTCGCAGTATTCTCGCCTATGAAGGGCAGATTACGAATAAGGCCATTATTTTGCGCCTTATTAACCTGCTGGAGAACACAGAAGATGTGGTCACCGGCGATGTCGTCCGCAAAACGCTGGAGATCGTGGTCGATCACACGCTGGACGATATCTAAGCACGACTTTCAACCAGTGCCTGTGAACACGCCCAGGCGCTGGCCCATGCCCACTGGAAGTTGTAACCGCCTAACCAACCTGTCACATCCATAACCTCACCGATAAAATAGAGGCCAGGCACATTGCGGGCTTCCATGGTGCGTGAGGAGAGCTCATGCGTATCCACCCCACCCAGGGTGACCTCCGCAGTACGATAACCTTCTGTTCCGTTAGGTTGCACGTGCCAGTTCGTGAGCGTGTCAATTAAGGCATCCTGTTCGCGACTATTGAGTTGTTTCAGGGTCACGTCCGGAATTTGGCCAAGCTGCTGTAAACACTCCACCAGACGTTTGGGTAACTGCATCGCGAGCGTATTTTTTAGGCTTTGATTCGGATGCGCCTGGCGCTGCTCATTCAGTAGGCTTTCGAGGTCGCACTCCGGTAACAGATTAATGCTGACGAACTCGCCCGCCTGCCAGTAGCTGGAAATTTGCAGCACCGCCGGGCCGGAGAGGCCGCGATGGGTAAAGAGCAGGTTTTCTTTAAAGACCGTGCCGTCTTCAGCGGTAATGACCGACGGCACCGACACGCCGGACAGCACCTGGAACTGGTCGAGCATCGGCTTGTGTAGCGTGAATGGCACCAGCCCCGCCCGCGTTGGCAAGACCTTAAGCCCGAACTGCTCAGCAATTTTATAGCCAAACGGCGAAGCGCCCAGCCCCGGCATGGATAATCCACCCGACGCAATCACCAGCTTTGGCGTCCCCACCGTCTCACCATTCAACTCGAGCGTATAACCGCTTTCATCGCGCGACACGCTCAACACCTCACTGCGCAGGCGCGTGGTGACGTTCCCCTTCTCACACTCCGCCACCAGCATATTGACGATTTGATCGGCGGAGTCATCGCAAAAGAGCTGACCGAGGGTCTTCTCATGCCAGGCAATGCCGTATTTACCCACCAGTTCGATAAAGTCCCACTGGGTATAACGAGCGAGGGCGGATTTGCAAAAATGGGGGTTTTGGCTGAGATAGGCCGCGGGTTCAACATAAAGGTTGGTAAAGTTACAGCGACCACCACCAGACATCAGGATCTTGCGGCCTGGTTTTTTTCCGTTATCCAGTAACAGCACGCGCAATCCTGCCTGCCCTGCCTGAGCGGCACAAAACATTCCTGCCGCACCGGCACCGATAACGATGGCATCAAACCGTTCCACACTTCACCTCACTCGTTTTTAGTCGCGCGAATTGTAAATTTTCTAAGCTGGTCGCACCAGCCCGAATATCCCGACATTCATCCATTTCATTGAAAACTATGAGAATACGATTAAATCAGAGATGTAAATTCATAAAGAATGTCAAAAAAAGTCCATATTTCACTTTGCCGATGTCACTAAAGTCACTGATAATGCGCCGCGTTCATGTCCCCAAGATGGCGTAACGTCTATGCTACATTTATTTGCCGGCCTGGATCTTCATACCGGGTTATTACTTTTGCTTGCTCTGGTTTTTGTGCTGTTCTATGAAGCGATCAACGGCTTCCATGACACCGCAAACGCTGTAGCGACGGTTATCTATACGCGTGCAATGCGCTCGCAGTTAGCTGTTGTTATGGCCGCTGTGTTTAACTTCTTTGGCGTTCTGCTGGGGGGGCTAAGCGTAGCGTATGCGATTGTGCATATGTTACCGACCGATTTACTGCTCAACGTGAGTTCTGCTCATGGCCTCGCCATGGTCTTCTCAATGTTGCTGGCAGCCATTATCTGGAACCTTGGCACCTGGTATCTCGGGTTGCCGGCCTCCAGTTCTCACACCCTGATTGGCGCGATTATCGGCATTGGTTTAACCAACGCCCTGATGACCGGCACCTCAGTGGTGGACGCGCTGAACATTCCAAAAGTGATCAACATCTTTGGTTCACTGATCATCTCCCCTATCGTCGGGCTGGTGTTCGCCGGGGGTCTGGTTTACCTCCTGCGCCGCTTCTGGAGTGGAAGTAAAAAGCGTAATCGCATCCATTTAACGCCTGCTGAACGTGAAAAGCAGGACGGTAAAAGGAAACCGCCATTCTGGACCCGTATCGCTCTGATTCTCTCTGCCATTGGCGTGAGCTTCTCCCACGGCGCCAACGACGGTCAGAAAGGCATCGGCCTGATTATGCTGGTGCTGATTGGCGTCGCGCCTGCAGGCTTCGTGGTCAACATGAATGCCACCGGTTATGACATCACCCGTACCCGTGATGCGGTCAACAACGTTGAAACCTACTTCCAGCAGCATCCTGACCTGCTGCAGAAAGTCACCGGCGTTGACCCGATGGCACCCGTGCCGGCACCGACCGATGTGGTCGCGAACCCGACCGAGTTCCACTGCCACCCTGGCCGCGCCATTCTGGCGCTGGACACGGCAAAAGGGATGCTGACCGGCATTGAAAGCTACGACAAACTGCCGATTGAACAGCGTAGCCAGCTGCGCCGTATCATGCTTTGCCTGTCCGATATCACCGATAAAGTGACCAAGCTGCCTGAAGTCAATGCTGACGACCAGCGCCTGCTCAAGAAGCTGAAAGGCGATATGCTGAGCACCATCGAATACGCGCCTATCTGGATTATCATGGCCGTCGCGTTAGCGCTGGGCCTGGGTACGATGATTGGCTGGCGTCGTGTAGCGACCACCATCGGTGAGAAAATCGGTAAGAAAGGGATGACCTACGCGCAGGGGATGTCCGCTCAGATGACGGCAGCCGTCTCTATCGGCCTGGCAAGTTATACCGGTATGCCGGTCTCCACCACCCATGTGCTCTCGTCCTCCGTGGCGGGGACCATGATTGTGGATGGCGGGGGTCTGCAACGCAAAACCGTCACCAGCATTCTGATGGCCTGGGTATTTACCCTGCCGGCGTCCATCCTGCTTTCGGGCGGTTTGTACTGGATAGCGCTGAAGCTGATTTAAAAGCACTACCCTAAGTTGCAGGCAGGCGACAACGCACATGCAACATGAAGAATGACGGGGAAAAACGGGTCAGCTTGCTGGCCCGTTTTTATAGGCTCAGTGCCATATCATCAACGCTATCAAACTCACGACAATCAAGCCGCACAACGCACTGGTTAAAAGGAACTGACCGCGTACACGGTCACAACGGCGAATGAACTCATCATCATGATGATCGCGATAACGTTGGGCATAGATATACCACACCAAACGCATCTGCTTACCAGGTTGTCCATGGGAGGTAAAAAAGCCTCCGCCATCTACATATTGATAAAGCAACGGGTCACAACCACGCAGTACCACTAGCAAAGCACGTAACGACGAAAAGTAACGTGCCATGTTAACAACACAAACGATGCATAACGCCCAAAACAGCGCGACGGTGCTGATCATCATATTTACTCTCCCGGCGACCTGCCCACGGAAACCTGCTCCGGGACTACCGCTCCCAGATATCACCCAAGTCATTCAGTGAAGAGTGTTACCAATAACCGATCGGGATCACAAACTTATATCCGAACGGCTCATTAAATAGTGTAGGAGATCAGTCTATTTTTTTGCCACATCGTTATGCGTTCTATTCATTCTGGTTGCAAATATGCGTTAAGTGATTCGTGATCGTGGCGCATTGACGGTTTCTGAAGAGAGTTATAAGGTAGAAATATCCTCTACAATGAGATCCTTAAGGCCATGCGCTACCGGCGCTGGTGGAATGCAGGACCTGGGAAGTGCCACTGCATCATAGGGGATCGACCCTGTGGTCATCGACAACTTATGGAAGGAGTAACATTATGGCTTACAAACACATACTCATCGCGGTAGACCTCTCACCCGAAAGCAAATTGCTGGTCGAGAAAGCAGTCTCCATGGCGCGCCCTTACAACGCGAAAGTGTCCCTGATTCATGTCGATGTTAACTATTCCGATCTATACACCGGCCTTATTGACGTTAACCTCGGCGATATGCAAAAACGTATCTCCGATGAAACGCATCAGGCCCTGACAGAGCTTTCCACCAACGCAGGCTACCCCATCACCGAAACCCTGAGCGGCAGCGGTGATTTGGGCCAGGTGCTGGTAGATGCCATCAAAAAATACGATATGGATTTAGTGGTGTGTGGTCATCATCAGGATTTCTGGAGCAAGCTGATGTCGTCTGCACGCCAGCTGATTAACACCGTTCACGTCGATATGCTGATCGTCCCGCTGAAGGACGAAGAAGAAGAGTAATCGGGTTACCCATGGAACAATCCCCTCTCCCCGTGGGAGAGGGTCAGGGTGAGGGGAAACATGCGGCTCTGAGGGTCATTCCGTTCACCTTATGTTCCTTGCTTTTCTATCGCTCCAGAACCCGTGAACGTGCCAGGGCGGTTCACCGCCACCGCCCTGGCGACCCGGGCTCCCGGCCAGGAAAATCGCCGCTGGCGCGGTCCACTCAGCTTCTCCTTCAGGCTTATCGGGGACGGGCGAAGGTAACCTCCCTGTAAAGTCGCCCTCGCCGCGCATCCCTGCGCGTCGCCCCGGCCTTGCGGATACGCTTCGTCGATTTTCAGCCGGACCCTGTCATCGCGGTGACTGTTGTGTTCTCATGGCGCAGTGTTATCGCTGCAAAACGTAATATTACTGGGGATTCTTCCGCCCCGTGAACGTGCCAGGGTGAGGGCATCAGAGCGCACTCTGCTCCGGTGTGCCAGCATAAATATCAAACCGGTGGCCTTTGGTGGTCACCGCATTGGTCGTCGCGACATTCGCCAGCGGCGGCGCATAGTCCGGGCGTTTCACAACCACACGTTTGGTCGCTAATTGACGCGCAGGCTCAAGTAAACCATCGGCGTCCAGGTCCGGTCCCACCAGCGACTGAAACACCCGCATCTCTTTTTTCACCAGCGCGCTTTTCTGCTTATGCGGGAACATCGGGTCGAGGTAGACCACCTGCGGGCGCGGCGTGATCTCTGCAAGCCCGGTCAGGCTCGACGCGTGAATCAATTGCAACCGTTCCCGTAACCAGCCGCCAATTTCCGGATCGGCATAGCCGCGTGCAAGCCCATCATCCAGCAGCGCGGCGACCACCGGATTACGTTCTAACATACGCACATGGCAGCCCACCGAGGCCAGCACAAACGCATCACGCCCCAGCCCCGCCGTGGCGTCTACTACATCCGGCAGATAACTGCCCTTAATGCCCACCGCTTTGGCGACTGCTTCGCCACGTCCCCCGCCAAACTTGCGTCGATGCGCCATCGCCCCGTCGACAAAATCCACGAAAATGCCGCCAAGCTTCGGCTCATCGCGTTTACGCAGCTCCAGACGAGACTCCGTCAGCACCAGCGCCATCAAATTCTCATCGTCATGTTCCAGTTCCCAACGGGACGCAAGAACAGATAAGGCGCCGTCTCCGGCGCCTGTTTCATCTATTAAACAGATTTTCACTACGTGGTACCCAAAATAATTCGAGTTGCATCAAGACAACAAGGGAACGAACCCTGGGAGCGTACAAGCGTACGTGGCCAGGGTTCGTGAGTACAGTTGCCGCAGAGGCAGCTTGAAGTATGAAGGGGATTAACCTTCGATACCATAATGCTCCAGCATCGCGTCAAGCTGCGGTTCGCGCCCACGGAAGCGTTTGAACAGCTCCATCGGCTCTTCCGAACCGCCACGGGTCAGGATGTTGTCGAGGAAGGACTGGCCAGTTTCACGGTTGAAAATGCCCTCTTCTTCAAAGCGAGAGTAAGCATCCGCCGCCAGGACATCCGCCCACAGGTAGCTGTAGTAGCCCGCTGCATAACCACCGGCGAAGATATGGCTGAATGCGTGCGGGAAGCGGCCCCAGGACGGGCTTTGCATCACCGCCACCTGGTTTTTAATCTCAAACAGCGTGTCGAGGATTTTGGCGCCCTGCTCCGGGTTAAATTCTGCATGCAGACGGAAGTCGAACAGGCCGAACTCCAGCTGACGGAGAATAAACAGCGCCGCCTGGTAGTTTTTCGCTTCCAGCATTTTATCCAGCAGATCCTGCGGCAACGGCTCGCCGGTTTCATAGTGACCGGAGATAAATGCCAGCGCATCCGGCTCCCAGCACCAGTTTTCCATAAACTGGCTCGGCAGCTCGACGGCATCCCATGGCACACCGCTAATACCGGCGACCCCTGGGGTTTCGATGCGAGTCAGCATATGGTGCAGACCATGACCGAACTCATGGAACAGAGTGATCACTTCATCATGCGTGAAGAGCGCAGGCTTTCCATTGACCGGACGGTTGAAGTTACAGGTGAGGTAGGCCACCGGTTTTTGCAGTGAACCATCCGCCAGACGCATCTGCCCGACACAGTCGTCCATCCAGGCACCGCCGCGTTTGTGCTCACGGGCATAGAGGTCAAGGTAGAAGCTGCCACGCAGTTCATTATTGTCGTCATACAGCTCAAAGAAGCGCACTTCCGGGTGCCAGACGTCCACATCCGTGCGCTCTTTCGCCGTGATGCCATAAATGCGTTTCACCACTTCGAACAACCCGCTGACGGCTTTGTTTTCCGGGAAGTAGGGGCGCAGTTGCTCGTCACTGATGCTGTACAAGTGCTGTTTCTGTTTTTCGCTGTAATACGCAACATCCCACGGCTGCAGGTCGTCGACGCCGAACTCTTTGTTGGCAAAGGCGCGCAGCTGTGCCAGCTCTCTCTGCCCCTGTGGGCGCGCACGCTTCGCGAGATCGTTCAGGAAGTCGAGTACCTGCGATGGATTCTCCGCCATTTTGGTTGCCAGAGACTTAAAGGCATAACTTTCAAAACCAAGCAGCTGTGCCAGTTCATGACGCAGGGCGAGGATCTCTTCCATCACCGGGCTGTTATCCCATTTGCCCGCATTCGGACCCTGATCGGACGCACGCGTACTGTAAGCGCGGTACATCTCTTCACGCAGCGCCTGATTGTCGCAGTAGGTCAGCACCGGCAGGTAGCTTGGGATATCCAGAGTCAACAGGTAGCCCTGCTGTTCTTTGGCTTCGGCCTGCGCTTTCGCTGCGGCAAGGGCGCTTTCCGGCATCCCGGAGAGCTCGGCTTCGTCGGTAATCAGTTTGCTCCAGCCCATGGTCGCATCCAGCACGTTATTGCTGTACTGATTGCCCAGTTCGGAGAGGCGCGCGGCAATTTCACCGTAACGTTTCTGTTTTTCTTTATCGAGACCAATCCCGGACAGCTCAAAGTCACGCAGGGCGTTATCGACAGATTTTTTCTGAGCGGTATTCAACGTGGCGTAATGCTCACCGTCGCGCAGGTCACGATATGCGCTATACAACCCTTCGTTCTGACCGACCCAGGTGCTGTACTCAGAGAGCAGCGGCAGGGTTTGCTCGTAGGCTTCGCGCAGTTCCGGGCTGTTTTGTACGGAATTCAGGTGGCTGACCGGGGAAAAAAGACGGCCCAGGCGATCGTCAACTTCAGCCAGCGGCTGGCAAAGGTTGTCCCAGGTAAAAGGCCCGCTTTGTGCGACCACGCTTTCCACCGCCGAACGGCAATCATCCAGTGCCTTCGTAACGGCAGGTACGACATGCTCAGGCAGGATTTTTGAAAATGGCGGTAATTCGAAAGGCGACAACAATGGGTTGGTCATATGCGCAGTCCTGTCCTGTTTAAGAAAGTGAATGAAGCGCACAATCCGGCGCTCTGCATAACGTTGTAGCATGGGGTTAAGTGTAGAGGATTTCAATGGCGGACGTTGCGCGTAACGGCTAATTGCTGCCATCGCTGTATCGTCGTACTCTGCCATTTTTACTCAGGAATCAGGGTCATAACTCGGCCTCAGTGCGTATACTTAGCATAACGTTTACAAGGAGAGCGTATGTTGAATTTCATTCTGGCGATACTGCCCCTGCTGGCGCTTATCGGGCTGGCACTCACTTTCCCGAAATGGCGGCGTCGTAAAAAGGGGGCAGAAGCGGATAAGGGCTTACGAAAGATATCTATCCCCACCAAAACCTTCCGCCCCGGCAAAGGCGGGCAGTTGTTACCCACAACCTATTATTTTGATGAAGAGAACTTTTATGAGATTCAGGTGGATGTGAAAAAATCCGTGCCGCTGAGCGCCATTACCAAAGTCGAACGGGACAGCATCAAAGTCAATAACCGCTCATTCTGGATTGTCACTTACTCCACCGAAGGCCAGACGAAACAGGCACGTTTTCGCCACAACTACACCCTGTTTCACACCGATTTCGCCGACTTTCTGGAGGCGGTGAAACGCGCCAACCCCGCTGCCAGCGTGCGCCAACTGAACGCATTCACTCTCTGAACTACACAGGACGCCAGCGCCGGGAGCGACTGCGCTTCCAGGGCGTCAAACGACGGGCTAATGGAAGTCGGAGTGGTGGTGTTAGCCATCTCCTGGGCCACGTTCACCGGCACATCTTTTGCCATTGCCTGTTACGCCAGCAGCAGGGAGGCAATTAACAGCGTCGTACGAATTTTCATTTTTTAGCCTTTCATTCAAACGATTACCTTGCCTGCCCACGACGCCAGGGCTGGCGTTTGACGCTTTTGTGACACGGATAAATTTTGAAACGCTTTAACGGGGGTTGAAACAAGCGCATCGGGCAACGGCATTTCAACGCAATCTACGGTAAACTGTGCTGAATCACGTTCATTTTCTGGAATCTCTGCCTCCATGCTCAGTTATCGCCACAGCTTTCACGCTGGCAACCATGCCGACGTATTAAAACACACCGTTCAGAGCCTGATCATCGAATCGCTCAAAGAAAAAGATAAACCCTTTATCTACCTGGATACCCATGCGGGCGCGGGGCGTTATCAGCTTTCCGGCGAACATGCCGAGCGTACCGGGGAGTATCTGGAAGGTGTTGCGCGTATCTGGCAGCAGGACGATTTGCCTGCAGAGCTGGAGCCTTATATGAGCGTACTGCGCCACTTTAACCGCAATGACACCCTGCGCTACTACCCTGGCTCGCCGCTGATTGCCCGCCAGTTGCTTCGCGAGCAGGACAGCCTGTTCCTCACTGAACTGCACCCGAGCGACTTCCCGTTACTGCGTCAGGAGTTCCAGAAAGATGAGCGTACCCGCGTTGAACGTGCCGACGGTTACCAGCAGTTGAAAGCCAAGCTGCCGCCGGTTTCCCGTCGCGGTATGGTGCTGATTGACCCGCCCTATGAGATGAAATCTGATTATCAGGCCGTGGTTGCGGGCATCCATGAAGGCTACAAACGCTTTGCCACCGGCACTTACGCCCTGTGGTACCCGGTTGTTCTGCGTGCGCAAATCAAACGCATGATTAAAGATCTGGAAGCCACCGGCATTCGCAAAATCCTGCAAATTGAACTGGCCGTGCGCCCGGATAGCGACCAGCGCGGCATGACCGCGTCCGGCATGATCGTTATTAACCCGCCGTGGAAGTTAGAAGCACAGATGAATAACGTGCTGCCGTGGCTGCACCGTACACTGGTGCCGGGCGGTACCGGGCACACGCTCGTTAACTGGGTTGTACCTGAGTAACAGAACCGGAGTAATCGCAGCGATTGAGGGAACCTTCGCCGCTGCGCGCTACAATCGCGACAGTTTTCAACCTCGTTCAGGACTATGGATATGAGCAAACACTACAACTACATCGCCATCGGCGGCGGCAGCGGCGGGATCGCCTCCATCAACCGTGCGGCGATGTATGGCCAGAAATGCGCGCTGATTGAAGCCAAAGAGCTGGGCGGTACCTGCGTGAACGTGGGTTGTGTGCCGAAAAAAGTGATGTGGCATGCGGCGCAGATCCGCGAAGCCATTCACCTGTACGGCCCGGATTACGGTTTCGACGCCACCATTAACCATTTCGACTGGGCGAAGCTGGTTGCCAGCCGTACTGCCTATATCGATCGCATCCATACCTCGTACGACAACGTGCTGGGTAAGAATAACGTCGATGTGATTCGTGGATTCGCCCGTTTTGTCGATGCGAAGACGATCGAGGTCAACGGTGAGACGATCACTGCCGATCACATCCTGATCGCCACCGGTGGTCGCCCGAGCCATCCGAACATTCCGGGTGCCGAATACGGTATCGACTCCGACGGTTTCTTTGCGCTACCTGCGCTGCCAAAACGTGTGGCAGTTGTCGGTGCCGGTTACATCGCGGTGGAACTGGCTGGCGTGATTAACGGTCTGGGGGCTGAGACACACCTGTACGTGCGCAAGCATTCGCCGCTGCGGAGCTTCGACCCGATGATTAGCGAAACGCTGGTCGAAATTATGGCTGCCGAAGGCCCGACGCTGCACAAAGAAGCGATTCCAAAAGCGCTCGTAAAAAATGCCGATGGCAGCCTGACGCTGGAACTGGAAGATGGGCGCTCGCAGACTGTCGATTGCCTGATTTGGGCTATTGGTCGCGAACCGGCTAATGACACCTTCAATCTGGACGTTACCGGCGTGAAAACTGACGAAAAAGGCTATATCGTCGTCGATAAATTCCAGAATACGTCGGTTCCGGGTATCTATGCGGTGGGTGACAACACCGGTGCCGTTGAGCTAACGCCGGTGGCCGTGGCGGCAGGCCGTCGCCTCTCAGAACGCCTGTTTAACAACAAACCGGATGAGCATCTGGATTACAGCAACATCCCGACCGTGGTGTTTACCCACCCGCCGATTGGCACCGTCGGTTTAACCGAGCCGCAGGCGCGCGAGCAGTACGGTGATGAACAGGTGAAGGTTTACCGTTCATCCTTTACCGCCATGTACACCGCCGTCACCTCGCACCGCCAGCCGTGCCGCATGAAGTTAGTCTGCGTCGGCCCGGAAGAGAAGATTGTTGGTATCCACGGCATTGGCTCCGGTATGGATGAAATGCTGCAAGGCTTCGCGGTCGCCCTCAAAATGGGTGCCACCAAGAAAGACTTTGATAACACCGTGGCGATTCACCCTACGGCGGCCGAAGAGTTTGTGACGATGCGCTAAGCAGCGTTATCAATGCTTTGGTGAAGAATGAAAAGGCGCTGATTCAGCGCCTTTTTTATTTTTGCCGATTAGCCAGAACATACGTTGAGAAACGCCCGATGGCGCACGCTTATCGGGCCTACGTTTCTGCCCCCTCACCCCACCCGATCCTCAATGGCTGAGGAATCCCGAGACAAAATGCGTGCACGAGCAGTCCCCTCGCCCCACCGGGGAGAGGGCAAGGGTGAGGGGAAACATGCGGCTCTGGGGGGCATTCCGTTCACCTTATGTTCCTTGCTTTTCTATCGCTCCAGAACTCGTGAACGTGCCAGGGCGGTTCACCGCCACCGCCCTGGCGACCCGGGCTCCCGGCCAGGAAAATCGCCGCTGGCGCGGTTCACTCAGCGCATTCCTTCAGGCTTATCGGGGACGGGCGAAGGTAACGTCCCTGTAAAGTCGCCCTCGCCGCGCATCCCTGCGCGTCGCCCCTGCCTTACGGATACGCTTCGTCGATTTTCAGCCGGACCCAGTCATCGCTGTAACTGTTTTATTCTCATGGCACGATGTTATCGCTGGAATACGTAATATTACTGGGGATCCCTCTCCCTGAAGGGAGAGGGGACCGACTGTGCCCGCATTTTTTTGCGGGTGTTCCTCAGCCCGATGGGAGACGGAGAAAAGCCTGCCGCGATTGATCCCGTAGGCCGGATAAGGCGTCAGCCGTCATCCGGCAAAATCCCTAATCACTCCTGACACTATGCTGTCAGGAGGGGGGTGGCACTATCTCGTTGTCGAAAACACAACGAGGACGAGAACATGAGCAACATTATCAACTGGTTTGAGATTCCGGTGCAGGACCTGACGCGGGCAACGGCCTTTTACGAATACTGCGTTAACGCACAATTTCGTCAGGAGCATGTCGCGGGCATTTCTATGTCTGTCTTTCACTATCAGGCACCGTCGATTGGTGGCGCGCTGGTAAAATCGGAGATGTTCCAGCCGTCCACCAGCGGTAGCGTGGTTTATCTCTACACTGCTGATATCGCTGCTTCGCTGGCAAAAGTGGCAGAAAAAGGCGGCACCTGCTGCTTCGGCCCAGAAATTTTGCCGGATGATATTGGCACCATCGCGCTTATCATTGACAGTGAAGGAAATAAAGTTGGGCTGCACCAACCGGCCTGAAAGCAATAACCCCCCACTGACAGGAAACCCACCATGAGTCGCCGTGCCGACAGGCTTTTTCAGATAGTGCAGATCCTGCGGACACGCCGCCGGGTCACGGCGGCCATGCTGGCGGAAAGGCTGGAGGTGTCAGAGCGTACCGTCTACCGGGACATTCGCGATCTGTCGCTCTCCGGCGTACCCATTCAGGGAGAGGCGGGGAGCGGCTATCGCCTGATGCCGGGCTTTGATATCCCGCCGCTGATGTTTACCGGCATGGAAGTGGAAGCGCTGATTGCCGCGATCGGCATGCTGCAAACCTGGAGTGGCGACACGCTGGCAAAGGCGGCGGGGTCAGCACAGGAAAAGCTGTTGGCAGTCTTACCCACCGACCGCCGCATTCTGACGCCCGACTTTGGCAGGTACCCGCAGGCAAGGCGCTGGTTTGATGTTTTCCATCAGGCCATGCGCCAGCATGATGAAGTTTACATTCGTTATGAAAACAACAAAGGCGAAGGCTCTGAGCGGGCGATCCATCCGCTGGGCCTGTCGTTCTGGAGAGAGGTATGGGTGCTGGTGGCATGGTGCGAATTGCGTCAGGATTACCGCTGCTTCCGTCTGGACCGGTGTCTGGCGGTGACACTGACGGGTAAATCCTTTGCCGACCGCCCCGACCGCTCGCTTGAGGATTTTATCCGCCAGCAAAAAGCGGCTTCTGCAAGCGCAGACGATGAACAGTAATGCCAGTCCGCTCCACAGCCGGCTGGCATTCTCTGCTCGCATCCCTTACCCACTAAATTGAGCCAATCAATCCGCCGTCGACCCGAATCACCGCGCCGGTAATGTAGCTGGCGGGCTGACTTGCCAGAAAGGCAGCGGTGGCCCCGTACTCCTGCGGCTCACCGTAACGGCCTGCCGGAATAGACAGGCGACTTTTCTCGGCCACCGCTTCGGCGCTGCTGTTTTCCCGTTTCGCCTTGATGGCATCCAGTTGCCCCACGCGGTCGGTGGCGATACGCCCCGGCACCATCACGTTCACCGTCACGCCGTCGGCCGCCACTTCACTGGCGAGCGTTTTCGACCAGCCGAGCAGGCTCATGCGTAGAGCGTTCGACAGCGCCAGATTGGGGATTGGGGCAATAACGCCGGAAGAGGTCGTGGTAATAATGCGCCCCCAACCACGACGGCGCATGGCAGGCAGCAGTTTATCGGTGAGCTGAATCAGCGAGGCGACCATCACGGAGAACTGTTGTTGCCAGAGTGCGCCCTCCGTCCCCTGCGCCAGCGCGGGCGGCGGGCCACCGGAGTTGTTCACCAGAATATCGATATCTCCCCAGTGCTGGCGAATGCCACCAAGAATCTCATCAAACTGCTCGGGCGCCGCCAGGTCGAGTTGCCAGGCCTGTGCGGTGCCGCCCAGGCCGGTAATCAGCTCAACGGTATGGGCCAGCTTTTCCGGGTTACGCCCGGTGACCGCCACCTTCACCCCTTCCTGTGCCAGCGAAACGGCAATCGCCTGCCCGAGGCCACTTCCGGCACCGCAAACCAGTGCCACACGTTGTTGTATCTGGAAATCCATAACTGCTCCTGATTGTATTTTCAGAAGCAATATGTGCAAGAGTAGTGCCAGTTATGCGCGGGTGTTTTTCACGTTCACCTGATCAAAGGCGTATTGCAGGTGCTTTCTCATCAGTTCCGCCGCCTGTTCCTGTTTGTTCTCGCGCAGGGCATCGATGATCGCCACATGCTCCTCACACCACTCTTTTACCCGACGCTTATTGTGATAACTGCCGAACTCCAGCAGACGGCGCAGTCGGTTTTGCTGCTGGATGGCCTGCAACACAAACAGGTTGCCGCTGGCTTCCGCCAACAGTTCATGAAATGCCGCATCGGTTTCAAAAATCTCTTTTGCCGGCACCTGGGTGACGTCGGGGTGGGTGATGAGGCGCAGATGCTGGGCGCGCAGGCGTTTGAGCATTTGCCTGTCTACGTGCAGGTTGGGGGTAAGCAGCGCGGCCGGTTCAATCATCAGGCGAAAACCGTAACTGTTGCGCAGGGCCACATCGGAGTTCAGGGTTTGCTGGAAGCGCCAGCCGTGCCCGGCATTGCGGGCAATCAGGCCATCTTCTGACAGCTTTACCAGCGTGCGGGTCAGCACGCCGCGATCGACATCGTAGCGCTGGCTGATTTCCGTCTGGGTAAAAGATTCCGGCAGCACGCCCGCAATGCGATCGTGCACCAGTCGCTCATACAGCTTCTGGTCATTGCTCTTGGATTGTTCAATCTCCAGCAACTCCAGTTCATCGCTGCGTTTGAGCAGGAAGAAACCCTGATTAGGCCGCGCTTCAACCGCCCCCATACGGGTTAGTTCTTTCAGCCCGGCACGCACCGGCGTGCGCGAAACACCCAGCGCATCGGCAAGATGTTGTTCACGTAAGTGATGACCTGGATCGAATCTTGCTTCAGAGATCAGGTCGAGTATTTGCCGGGCTATCCGGCGACTGCTCGCAGTGGAGTCAGGCTGCATGGAAAGAGGTTCCCTGGAATGCATTATTGTGGTCGAAAGATACAATAGCACGGGCAACAAAACGCAGCAAAATAAAGCAAGGACTGCACGGTTAACGTGCAAGGCGCACCAGGATGAGACAATTTCTTCACATTTACAATTGTATTTATTGAGTCACTAAATTCAATTTAGACCTTAACCAGGAGACGACTATGTCCAGCCAATCTTTACTGTTTCGCCGCGTACGCACACTGATGTTCGCGCTGACCGTGTTCCCACTGGCAGGCCAGGCGGCAGAAACCATTGCCCCCGGCAAACTCACCTACGGCACGGCAGCGACCTTTATGCCGTTTGAATTCATGAAAGAGGGAAAGCTGACCGGGTTCGACATCGACCTGATTAACGCCCTGAGCAAAGAGATCCAACTGACGCCTGCCCCCATGCCGATGGAGTTCAAGGGGCTGATTCCTGCCCTACAGGGCAAACGCCTCGACATCATTAACTCGGCCATGTACGTCAACCCGGCCCGCGCCGCGCAGGTCGACTTCGTACCCTACCTGAAAATTGGCAGCCGCGTGGTGGTGCGCAAAGGCAACCCGGAAAAGATCACCGGGCGCGATCTCAGCCTGTGCGGCAAGAACATCGCCGTGACCCTGGGCGGGATCGAAGAGAGTCAGGCAAGAGCAAATAACCAGCACTGTCTGGACGCCAAAAAACCGGCGATTAACGTGATGACATTCCCAGCCGCCACCGACTCTGCCGTTGCTGTCGCTCAGGGTCGTGCCGACGCCGAATTCCTCTCCACACCGGGCACTGTCGCGCTGTTGACCGAAAAAGCCGGCATGTTCGAAGCGGTAGGCGAAGAGTTCGAAGCCGATACCCACATCGCCTTTGCCGTGCGTAAAGGCGATACCGCCACCCATGCCCTGCTGGAAAAAGGCCTCCAGGGCCTCGTTAAAAATGGCACCTACACGCAACTGATCAAGAAATGGAACTTCCCTGACTCCGTTGCGATTTTCTAACCCGTTTTGCCATTAACCGGAGAAAGCTATGTCGATTGAATTAATGTGGCAGTACTTCCTCTCACCCGAGTTTATTCAGGGTGCGTGGATGACGCTGCTGATTACCCTCTGCTCACTGTTGTGTGGCGTGGTGCTGGGTCTGGTGCTGGCGCTGTTACAGGAAGCGCCGTTTCGCACCGGAAAAGGGCTGGCCTTTTTCTACCTGTGGCTGTTTCGCGGGACGCCAGTGCTGTTCCAGATAATCTTTGTCTACAACGTGCTGCCAGGCTTCGGCTTACGCTTCTCCGCGTTTACCTGTGCGGTACTGGCGCTCTCCCTCAATGAGGGCGCGTATATGGCGGAAATTCTGCGATCGGGTCTGCAGGCGGTGAAAAGCGGTCAACGCACCGCCGGCATGGCGCTGGGGATGACCAACGGGCAGATCATGCGCAAAATCGTCCTGCCTCAGGCGGCGCGCATCGTCCTGCCGCCGATGGGTAACCAGATGATCAGCATGCTGAAATCAAGCGCGCTGGTCTCGGTCATCGCCGTGCAGGAGCTGCTGCTGGTCGCCAACCAGACCGCCAGCGCCAGCTTCCGTTACTTCGAAGCGCTTTGCGCAGCGGGCATCTACTACCTGCTGCTCACCACGCTGTTCATGATTTTCCAGTCGTGGCTGGAAAGCGCGCTGGACCCGAAACAGCGCCGCAGCAAAAGCCAGAAGCGGCTGACCCGCCTGTTTAAATTACCGAAAACTGCCCGGGAGGCACCATGAGCCAGAAACCGCTGCTGGAAATGATCGGCATCGATAAGACCTTTGGTCGCCAGACCGTGCTGAAGAACTGTTCCCTGGAGCTGCAACGTGGCGAAACCGTGGTGCTGATTGGGCCATCCGGCTCGGGGAAATCTACCCTGTTGCGCTGCGTCAACATGCTCTCCCCTGCCGACAGCGGTGACGTGTTCTTTGCCAACCAGCACATCAGCCGGGGCGAAGTCCCCGCCCACCAGTTGCGCCAGCGTATCGGCATGGTGTTCCAGAACTACGAGCTGTTTTCCCATCTGACGGCGGCGGAAAACATCATGCTGGCCCCGATGACGGTGCTCGGCATGAACCGCATCGATGCCCGCAAGCTGGCGGACAAGCTGCTTGCCAAGGTACGCATTAACGAACGCGCCGACCACTTCCCGGACGAGCTGTCCGGCGGGCAACAGCAGCGCGTGGCGATCGCCCGTGCGCTGGCGATGAAACCCGAACTGATGCTCTACGACGAACCGACATCAGCGCTCGACCCGGAGATGATTCGTGAAGTGCTTGAAGTGATGGCAGAGCTGAGTGCGGAGGGGATGACCAGCATGGTGGTCACCCATGAAATGGGCTTCGCCCGCCGGGCCGCCAATAAAATTCTGTTTATGGAAGAGGGCGAAATCATCGATCGCGCCAACACCGATGATTTCTTCGCCGGCAATGTCAGCGAGCGTGCGCAGCGCTTCCTGACCCAAATATTACATTAATCCCGGAGTGACCTATGTCTACGTATCAGGTTGACAGCGCGCGCATGAAAAAGAACTTAGCGAAGCTGGTGGCGATCAACACAGAAAACCCGCCGGGTCAGGAGCGCGAGGCCGCCGAGTGCCTGGCCGACTGGTTGATCACCGCCGGATTCGACCTCTCTTTTAGCGAATATGCACCGGGGCGCACCAACGTCATTGCCGTTCTGAGCAATGGCCCCGGCCCCTGCTTCGCCTTTAACACCCATATCGATACCGTGCCGGCGGGCACCGGCTGGAGCAGCGATCCTTTCACCCTGACCGAGCGCGACGGGCGCTTGTACGGACGCGGTGCCTGCGATGCCAAAGGGCCGCTGGTCGCCATGATTGAAGCCCTGCGCCAGTTGGTCACGCATCGAAATCTGTGGTCCGGCACGCTGATGGGCGTGTTCACCGCCGATGAAGAGGTCGCCAGCGAAGGGGCGAAGTACTACGTGCGTGATAACCCGCCGACCATTGATTTCGCGGTGATCGGTGAACCAACCTCCAACGCCACTTTCTCTGCCCACAAAGGCAGCCTGCGCCCCCGCGTGCGGGTCAACGGGGTCACGGCTCACTCCGGCACGCCGGAACTGGGGGTCAATGCTATTTATCAGTCAGCACGTCTTCTGGGGCTGATTGAAGAGGCGCACCACCAGCAGGTGCGCTGCCGCTGCCACGACCTGGTGGGTAACGCCAGCCTGACGGTCACCCGCATTCACGGTGGTCACGCCGACAACGTGGTGCCGGACAGCTGTGAGCTGCTGCTCGACCGGCGCATGGTACCCGGCGAAGACGAAGAGACCGTCAAAGCTGAACTGCAGCAACTTCTCGATCACGCCCATGCTCATGCAGGTGTGGACGCTGAAATCATCGCCTGGCAGCCGACGACCGGGGGCGCCACCCAAACCGACAGCAGTGAAGCCATCGTCGAGCAAAGTCTGGTGGCCTGCCGCAGTCACGGACAGCGCGAGCCTGGCCCCTTTGGTTTCCAGGGCGGGTGTGACCTCGTCCATTTCCGCTCGCTGGGCGCAAAAGGGGTGGTCATTGGCCCCGGCTCGCTGGCGGTAGCGCATAAACCGGATGAGTTCGTCCCTGTCGATGAGTTCATCGCGGCGGCGCATATCTACATCGATATCGCGCTGGCGATGCTGCCCGTGGAATCAGCATCGTGAAAGCGCAACTCTACCGGGGCGACCTGCACTACGCCGGGGTCACGCTGCACACCGCCGCCTCCGGCGCGGTCACCGCACTCGACACTCTCTGGCTGCGCCTTGAAGACCAGGGCGTAATCGGCACTGGCGAAGTACGGCTCAACATTGGCTACCTGCACGGCTACAGCGAAAGCCAGGTGCTGGACAATCTGCTGACGATGCTCGCCGGATGGAACTGGCAGCAGAGCGCGCAAACGCTACTGGCTGCCGTGCACGCACCGGGCAGCGCATTGCTTTCACCTTCTCGTATGGTGCTGGACATGGCGCTGCACGACCTGCTGGCGCGCCAGCAAAACCTGAGCGTCGCGGCCTGGCTCGGCGCACCTCACCGCCCGGCGTCCTGGCCCACCAACCAGACCCTGTTTTGGGGAAGCGAAGCCCAGATGCTTGACCAGGCCTGGCGCTATGTCGAGCGCGGTTTCACCCAGTTGAAATTGCGCACCGGGGTAGCGGATTTCGCCACCGATCTGGCGCGCCTGCACGCCCTGCGCCAGCGCTTTGGTGAGCAGATAGAACTGGCTATCGACGTCAACGGGCAGTGGTCAGTGGCCAAGGCGCACAAGGCCTTTCCTCAGCTTCGCGCGCTGGCGCTGAGCTATATCGAGCAGCCTTTAAGCCCGGCGCACGACGACCAGTTACCTGAACTCTACGACTACGGCATTCCGGTCATGCTCGATGAAAGTCTCAACAGCGATGCTGCCATTACGCGGTTAGCGGCGGCCAAAGGCGCACTGTGGGGCCATCTCAAGCTGGTGAAACTGGGCGGTATCGCCCCGACGCTGGCGGCGGCAAAACGCCTCAAGGCAGCAGGCGTGCCCTTTATGGTCGGTCAGATGAACGAGGGCCACGCCGCCACCGCTGCCGCCCTTCAGCTCTGCCGTGTCGTGCAACCCGATTTTGCCGAGCTGTATGGCGCAGACGGCTTAACCGACGATCCGGTCAGCGGGCTGGATTACCGGCACGGACGTGTCGCGGTCAACGATTCTCCCGGCCTGGGCGTGCAGTTCGACGCCGCGCGGGCCACCTTCCTTCAGGAGTTTAGTGATGCAAGATATTAACAACGTCATTCAGGGCAGCGAGTCGGCATTTGCTGCCGACGAGTATGCCCAGCGCATTCGGCGCACCCGCGAACGCTTAAACCAGGCGGGCGTAGATGTGATGATTGTCACCGGACCGGAGAATATTTTCTGGTTAACCGGTCAGCAAACCCCCGGCTATTACACCTTCCAGGCACTGCTGTTGCCGGTAGAAGGGGAACCGGTGTTTGTGATTCGCCAGCTCGAATATTTTAACTTTATCGCCAACACCTTTATTTCTGACGCCGCCGTCTATCAGGACGGTGATAACCCGGTGGACTTCCTGGTCGGCATGCTGCAACAGCGCGGCTGGCTCAACAAGCGCATCGGACTGGACAAACGCGGCTGGTTCCTGCCGATTGCGGTGTATGAACTGCTGCAATCGAAACTCGGCACCATCGCCGATACCGCAGGCGTCATCGAGCCTCTGCGCGCGGTGAAATCAGCAGCCGAAGTGGACAAAATCGCCGCTGCAGCCCGCTACGTGGATGCCGGTATGCGCGCCGGGATGGCCGCGATTCGCAGCGGCGCCGACGAAAACGCGCTGGTCTCCGCCATGATGGGTGCCGCGATTGCCGCCGGTTCCGAGTATGTCGGCATGGAGCCGCTGGTTTCCACCGGCCCGCGCAGCGGTGTGCCGCACGGTACCTGGCGTCGTCGTGTGATGCAGGATAACGATCCGGTCTTCCTGGAGATGTCCGCCGCTCACGATCGTTACCACGCCGCGCTGATGCGATCCGCCTGGCTGGGCCGTCCGCCGGCTATTGCTCTGGAAATGGAAAAGGTGTGCCAGGAGGCCCTACAGGCCGCGCTGGATGCGATCCGTCCAGGGGCGACCTGTGAAGCACCGCACCTCGCCTGCCAGAAGGTCATCGACCACGCCGGGTTTACCGACAACTTCAAAAAACGCACCGGCTACTCCATCGGTGTGGCCTTTGCTCCCGACTGGGGCGAAGGCGGCATCCTCAGTTTGTACAGCGGTGTCACCACCGAGCTGCAACCTGGCATGACGTTCCACATTCCCCCTGCCCTGCGCATCTACGGTGAGTTCACCGTTGGCGTCAGTGAAACCGTGGTAGTAACCGAAACCGGATATCGCCAGCTTGGTAGCCTGGCTCGCCCATTAACCCTGCTGTAAGGAAGAGACATGAAAGATTTCGACGAATGCCGTGAACGCCTGCGGGGGATTTTTAATATCACCGTGACCCCTTTCGACGCCCAGGGGGCGATTGATTTCCCGGCGCTGCGCGAAAACATCGAGCGCGTCATCGGATTAGGTTATGACGGCCTGCTGATTGGCGGCACCTACGGTGAGTTTCCGGTGATGACCGTGGCGGAACGCCGCGAACTGTTCACACAAGTGATGGCCTGCGTGGGCGATCGCATTCCGGTGATGCTGTGCAGCGCCAGCTCAGATCCGCGAGATGCCCGTGAACTGACGATACTGGCGAGCGACCTCGGCGGCCTGCCGATGGTGACGGCGCCCTTTGTCAGCGAGATAACCGACGCGCAAATCATCAGCTATTTCAAAGAAATGGCCCCGTTATCTAAAACCGGCATTCTCGTCTACAACGCGCCGGGCATCGGCATCACCCTCTCGCCGGCGCTGCTCGACGAACTGGCAGATATCCCGAACGTGGTCGGCATTAAACAGGGCGATTTGAACCCGACCGCCATTGACCAGATTGCCAATCGCCTGCGTGGTCGCCTGCGCCTGTTCTGTGCGTCAGACCTGGCCTTCCTCGGCCCGATGATGGCGGGCTTTGACGGCATCAGCACCACCAATAGCGGCGCACTGCCGGAGATTATCATTAACACCTTCCGTGCCGTGGAACAGGGTGATGCCGCCACCGCGCGGGATCTGCACCAGCTATGGTACGACTACCGTGCCCTGGCGCGTAAACATGGGCAGCCGCAGCTGGTGAAAGCAGCGATGGCGCTGCGCGGCTTTAACGGCGGCACCGTGCGCGAACCGTTAAAACCGGTCTCTGAAGCGGCGCTGGCAGAGTTGACCCGCGTGATGCAGGTGCTCGCCAGCGATCCACGCACTGGCGTTACCCTTGCGCGCTAAGGGCCGTCAGTAGCAGCGCCGTAAACAGCGGATGGGGCGCATCCGGGCGTGACATCAGTTCCGGATGCCCCTGAACGCCGTGCCAGAAGGGGTGCGCCGGCAGGGAGATGCCCTCGACGATATCGTCGGTTTGCGCACTGACCTGTACGCCGCTCGCGACAAGCTGCGGCAGGCACTGCGGGTTAAAACGGTAGCGGTGGTTGTAGTGCATCTGGGTGGTGTTGCCCGGCAGCAAGGTTGAAGTAAACGGCAGCACGCCGCAGCGATGGAGACCATCGGCAAAGGCCACAAAGCTGTGCACCGGGGCATCGGGGGCGACTTCCGCCAGGATCGCCTGTTCAAAGCCTGCGGATTGGCGCACGGCAGCGGTCATCATGCTCTGCATGCCAAGACACAAGCCGAGTGTCGGCAACCGACGGGCCAGCGTTGCTTGCGCCACGCGGATCTGCCCGTTGACCGCCGCCATGGACGCCCCCCCCGGCAGCACCACGCCGTGGAGTGTATCCAGCTCCTGCAAACCGTGAGACAGCTCAGCGGGCGGCAGAAAATGGACGTCGAGATCAAAACCCAGGGCGCAGGCGGCATCCCCCAGCGAACCGAGGGTGGCGGGGTAAACCAGACGGTGGTCAGCTTCGCGCCCCACCAGGCCAATGCGTAGCGATGCCCCCGCTTCGCCGGGGAGGGTGGAGAGCCAGCGCCCAAAGCGGTCACCCGTCAGGCGCATCAGGGTTTGCGTGCCCTCGCGCAGGGTCAGATGGCCATCGCGATCGTCGCTGTACAGGCGCGGGCCGATGAGGGAGGCAATCCGCTGTACGTCGGATTCCGCCAGCACAATCACCGCGTCAGATGCGGGTAATTGCGCCACATCGCACACCTCTTCACGCAGGGTGTCACTGCGCCAGAGGCCGCTGGTGACGCAGTATCCGGCACGGATAACGTGCTGGTGACTGTCGGGCAGGTCGCCCGCAAATTCAGGGCGCAGGCTCCACAGAGGCAAGCCCAGACGATTGGCCCACAGGCTGGCAGTGATGCCAAAGCGGGCGGGAACAGAGGCGTTATCGAGAATAAAGATCGGTGACACGGCGATTTTCCTGCTGAAGTTGGGTGCTTAATTGTATTAATTGAATCATGAGATACAAAAGAGGATTTATGAATAACAGCCAAACAGCCCGTCGTATGCAATCGGTACGCCCTTCCCCAACGGCGGCCATATCTGACCAGGTGCGTGCACTCGAAGCGGCAGGCAAACAGGTGATTAATCTCGGTGAAGGGGAGCTGGATTTTGCCACCCCGGCACACATCAGCTATGCGGGAATCGAAGCCATTGTGCAGCAGCAGACCAAATACACGGCAGTCTCCGGTACGACCGCGCTGAAATCGGCGATTGCCGCGAAATTTGCCCGTGATAATCAACTGACATACCGCCCGGAAGAGATCATTGCCGGGAGCGGTGCCAAGCAGCTTATTTTTAATGCGTTTCTGGCCACGCTGGATGCAGGCCAGCAGGTGATTATCCCTGCGCCATACTGGGTCTCATACCCGGACATGGTGGCGCTGGCCGACGGTGAACCGGTGATTGTGCCGTGCGAAGAGGCGCATCGCTGGAAGCTGACCCCGCAGAAGCTGGCGGCCGCCCTGACGCCATCAACACGCTGGTTGATACTCAACTCACCCGGTAACCCCACCGGGGCGATTTACAGCAGGCAGGAGCTGTGCGCGCTGGCAGAGGTGCTGGCGGATTACCCGCAGGTACTTATCATGGCTGACGATATTTATGAACCGCTGCGCTACGGCAACACGCCGTTTACCACCTTTGCCGACGCGGCACCGCATCTGGCGTCACGCACGCTGACGGTCAACGGTGTGTCGAAAAGCCATGCCATGACCGGCTGGCGGCTGGGCTATGCGGGCGGTCCGCAGTGGCTCATCAACGCCATGCAGGTCCTGCAATCGCAGAGCACCTCCAACCCCAGTAGCATTTCGCAGGCGGCAGCGGTCGCGGCGCTGAACCACCCGGCAACATTCTTTGATGGCTGGTTAACGACGCTCGATAAGCGTCGTCAGAGGGTGCTTCAGATGATTACCGCCACCGACGGCCTTAGCGCCAGGACGCCGGAAGGCGCGTTCTACATTTTCGCGAACTGCCAGGCATTGATCGGGCGCGTCACGCCGGAAGGCGAAATCCTGGACAGCGATAAAGCGCTGGCGAACTGGCTGCTTAGCCACACCCAGGTTGCCGTGCTGCACGGCTCCGCCTTTGGCACGCCGGGTTATTTGCGCATTGCCTATGCGGTGGAAGATGGCCTGCTGGAGATGGCCTGCCAGCGCATTGAAAAGGCGTGCGCGCTGCTGCGCTAACCACGCTGCCGTCAGGGAAAATGCCTGACGGCGCGTTAACTCAATGATTTCGACTTATCGGTAGCCTGAAGATGACATGATCTGCCAGGCAACAAACAACACGACGGCGACGATTGCCAGCAGGACGATTTTGCCAAATGCGCCTCCGCCACCACCACCACCGCTTACCGGAAGTTCAGTCACCGTCATGGTCGCTTTTTCCGGCAGATCAAAACCACACTGCAACTCTTTCACGGTGGTTTCAGTTAATGGTGGCAGGTTCCGGCGGAAGGGGAAGACCTCTACAAAGCGGGTGCGGTCTGTATTAAACGTATCTGGCAGGCTATGCACCTTATCGCCGACGCGCGGATCATGAAAATCTAAGGTCTTTCCGGCAGGCACATCCGCCCTGCCCTGGGCCCGGTCGAAAACAACCAGCTCGGTATCACTGCTATTAATAAACTTAGCAAAAGAGCTTACCAGATAATATTTATCTCCGTGATAGTGAACCGTGTTTCCGCGTGTAACACCCTGACCAACAATATCTTTTCGCGCGCTATAAGCGATTTCGGTTTCAACTCGACACTCTCTTATTTTTAATAACGGCAGCGCCCATTCATATCCCTGTGAAATGCGCGCCTGGCAAAGCGCTTTATAAGCAGAAACATCACCGGATCTGTACAACGCATGCAATTCCAGTAGCGTGGCCAAAATAAAGAATTGCTCTCCCGCTGACTTGAGCTCATCGCAACCTTTATTGATAAGCTCATCGACCAGCGCAATCAGCGCATTAAGGCTGGCAACATGCTGCATCGCCTCTTCACGACTTAAATTACGATTATTAAAAAGTTGTAGTTTTTCAGGCAGTTTAAGCGTTGCTTTTCGCTGCATCCGCAGAAGACGAAGCCCTGCTGCCTTTACCCCGCCCTCCAACGCCAGCATATAGTGGTGTTTCGCGCGTTCAATATCGGGCTGCGTACCTTCACCCACATTGTAGCAATAAGCAATATTATAATGCGCTTTGGGGTCATTGGTTGTATTAGCAATATTTGTCCATTCAATGAACGCGGCATAAAAATCATCCGGGAGTTTATTGCCGATAAAATAAAGGAGACCGTCTTTAATTAATCCGTCTATTTTTTCTTTCATGAATGCCCCAAAATAAAGCTCAAGTATTAATGCGTTTATTCCGCTGCCACGGAAAAAAGGCACCATCTTCGTCCCGGCAACGATAACAGATAAAATAACAACAGTAACTTGCTGATTTTGGTAGGCAACAGCATGACCGACCCTTGCGCTGAGGAATCCCCAGTAATATCACGTCTTGCAGCGATAACATTGCGCAATGTGAATAAAACAGTCACCGCGATGACTGGGTCCGGCTGAAAATCGACGAAGCGTATCCGTAAGGCCGGGGCGACGCGCAGGGATGCGCGGCGAGGGCGACTTTACACGGACGTTACCTTCGCCCGTCCCCGATAAGCCTGAAGGAATATGCGCAGTGGACCGCGCCAGCGGCGATTTTCCTGGCCGGGAGCCCGGGTCGCCAGGGCGGTGGCGGTGAACCGCCCTGGCACGTTCACAGGTTCTGGCGCTTTAGAAAAGCAAGGAACATAAGGTGAACGGAATGACCACCAGAGCCGCATGTTTCCCCTCACCCTTGCCCTCTCCCCAAAGAGGAGAGGGGACTGTCCGTGCTCGTATTATTTTGTGGGGATCCCTCAGCCCTGAGGGAGAGGGTTAGGGTGAGGGGGGAATGCAGATCTGAGGATCACTCAGCCCGAAGGCAAAATGCCCCCCTTCCTCAGAGCTTGAAGCTACCGACCACGTTTTCGAGCTGTACGGTCTGCTCTTCCATCGACTGGGCGGCAGCCGCGACCTGCTCAACCAGCGCGGCGTTCTGCTGCGTGGCGCTGTCGAGCTGGTTAATCGCAATGTTGATTTGCGCGATCCCACGGCTCTGCTCATCGCTGGAAGAACTGATTTCCGAAATCAGCACGTTCACGCTTTCCACTTTTTCCATCAGGCCATCCATGTTGGTTCCAGCCTGACGCACCAACCCACTGCCCTGCTCAATGCTGCTGACGGACTCTTCAATCAGCTTTTTGATCTCCTGCGCGGAACGGGCGCTGCGCTGCGCCAGGGAACGCACTTCCCCTGCCACCACCGCAAAGCCACGACCATGCTCACCCGCACGCGCCGCTTCCACCGCCGCGTTAAGGGCAAGGATGTTGGTCTGGAAGGCGATGCCGTCGATCACACTGATGATTTCCACCACTTTCGAGGAGGAGTCATTGATGTTGTTCATGGTCAACACCACCTGGTTAACCACGCTGGCCCCTTTCTTCGCCGCCTGGGTCGCTTCCACCGCCAGCTTGTTCGCCTGCAGCGCATTTTCAGCGTTCTGGCGGACGGTGCTGGTCAGTTCTTCCATGGATGCCGCCGTTTCGACAATTGATGACGACTGTTCCTCCGTGCGTGACGACAGATTCAGGTTGCCACTGGCAATCTGGCGCGAGGCCGAGGAGATAGCCATGGAACTGCTGCCTACCTGCTGCATCAGCTCATTCAGGAATGAGATGAACTTATTGAAGTTATTGATAATGGAGTTAAATTCCGGGCTCTTACTTGCCACCAGACGCTGGGTTAAATCGGCCCCACCGCTGGAGAGCGCTTCAATATTCTGATTCAGCAGCGTCACATTGCGGAAAATATTACGCACGATGAACATCATGATTAACACAATCAGCAGGCCAATCACGGTCTGCACGATAGTGAGTTTGGTCATGATGGCATTAGACATGCTCACCAGATGACTGCTCGGAATATCAACCGCCATAAACCACGGGCTGCCGCTGATGGGCAGAACCAGCAGCGTATGCTCCCCATCATCGCCATCATAGGTGCTGGTGGTTTCCGCCTGCCCGCCTTTTGTCAGTAGCGTGCTTAAGGCTGAAGAGGAGGGGAGGTTAAGGTCGCGCACGTTGGACAGCGCAGGTTTATCCTGTACGGAAGAGCCGTTACCCACGATTTTGCCATCAGCCTCGACGATCAGAACGCTGCCACCCACGGCTTTGCCCATGTCCACGGCCAGTTGGTTAAAGAAGCCCAGCGTGACATCGATGGTTGCCACGCCCCAGGCTTTGCCATCTTTGGTGATCGCCATGGCACAGTTAGTGCGTGGCTGAGGACTGGCGGCATCCTGATAGGCTTTCGCCCAGGCACACTCTCCTTTCGGCGCGTTCAGGCCATCTTTATACCAGGGTTGCTCCCAGTATTTTGCCGATTCCGGCTGGTTCCAGACGGTGTTGACCTGAAGGGTGCCGCTGGAATTACGTGCGTAAAAGGTGCTGAATTTGTCACGCTCAGGCGCGCGCTGGCCCGGCAAAGGCCAAATTCCGCCACCAAAAACGTTTAAATCTCCATATTGATTAACGAGTTGCGGTAATAACTCGTCAATCTGTTCACTCTGCAAGCCAACGACCAGTTCAGTAATTGCACGTTGCTGTGCTTTAACGCGGTTCATTTGCTCTTTAATTGCATCACTTTGCAATTCAACCGTTGCCTGAATATTTTTAGTTTCCGTTTCAATAATCTGGGGAGAAACAAATTGTTTAATAACTATCCATGTCACTATGAGTAAAACGACGAAAAAACTAATTAATAACAGGCCAATTCGGCCCTGCGTGGTTTTCCATGACATAATGGCAGATACTCGGTCTGGTTGAATTTAAAGGTTATTTACCCTAAATAATCCGATTCGCAGGCAGGCGCCAGGTGCATCAGCCCCCTGAAGCTTACGGGAGTAAGTACAGGGCGAACAAACGCAGCCAACGCACAGGCAACTTGAAGGATCACCGGTATAACGACAATTATTAGAATTTCTTTAATCTAAATTGTGCTTTGATTTCATAAAAAAACACGTTCCATCAGGCAAAATTCGATTTTAAAAAAACAAGCACACTGGCTTATTTATTTTTATCTCTGAGAGAGAAAATAAAGGTGATGGAATGCGCCCACGCTGATTTGCGTAACTTAACATTATCAATATGTTGAGTCGCAAGATGCGAACATTCTCATGAAATGAAGCAGAACCCGATACCGCATCTTATTTTTATGCTTTCCGTCACATCAACCGGTTACCGCGCTTTTTCTGATTCAGGATGCCTTTGCGGGCGCGTGAACTGTTGTTCCAGCATTTCACTGCCCCACTGTTCCCCCTGCCACTCTTTTGTCAGGCGAAAGCCAAAGGATTCATACAGACGGCGTGCAGCATTAAGTCCGCTAAAGGTCCACAGCTGGACGGCGGCAAATGCCTGACTGTCGCAAAAAGCCATCGCCTCGCTCATTAAGCGGCGACCGATGCCTGACCCTCGGCACGCATCATCAAGAATAAACCAGCGCAGGTGCGCCTCATTATTCCCCAGGTCTTCACCATCAATGGCAACCGAACCGACGATGCGGCCCTGCTGAACAGCTAACCAGATGCGGTTAGCAGGATTCTCAAGTCGCCCGGTGAACTCCGCCAGACCGGCAGCGACTTTGCTTTCAAAAAAATAACCGAAGTTATAATGCGATGAATAGTAGCTGGCATGCATCTCGCTGATGCGGCCAATCATCCCAGGCTGATAACCGGAAACAATGTCGATGCTGTCGCTTTGCGAGGTTGACGTGCCCTTCCGGCAGGCTTCGAGAGCCTGCGCCCAGTTTGTCAGACCTGCAGCAACCGTGTGCTGCTGAGACGGTGTTAAATGATGCAGCGCCTCGACCACGCGCTGGCTGCCATACTGATTAATTCGCGAAACGCTCTCCTGCCCCTGCGGGGTCAATTGCAGCGTCTTGAATCGCGCATCCTCCTTCGAGGCTACTTCCTCTATTTCACCGGCGGTAATGAGCTTGCCGAGCATCCGGCTGACGCTGGATTTCTCAAGCCCCAGGAGGTGGACCAGTTGAGCCGCTGTCATCGCCCCCTGATTATCAATTTCTAATAAGGTGTGTACCGCTGAAGGGGAGTAATCCGTGGCGGCAAGCGTTGCGTTCATAAAACCTAACTCACGAACCATAAGGCGGGAGGCAACGCGGATTTCATTGACCAGGCGGGCGTTTTGCATACTCATTACCGTTCATTTAAATAGTTGTACAATACAACCATCTGAACAAACCTCTGTCAATAGCGCATAAAGGGCGGTGCCGTCACGCGCGAGAAAAAGCTAAAAATATCTGAAAAAAGCATAAGCCAGAGTTTGATTAAAATTTCATCAGGAAAACAACCAGCTAGCGGCATGACGGGTCTGTAAGCCCTTTCCTTAGCCGCTTCGCTTTTACAAAGCTCCTGCTCCTAACCTCTTCACAGCACGTAGTTTTCGGCGCATAGTTGAACAAATGTTCAGCAGAGGAAGAGAGTGGTTGTAATGACAGACCGTCCGTTAATTATCCTGCAAGTAGGTTTACCCTCAGAATCTATTCGTGAAACGCATGGCGATATCCCGTCCTGGTTTTGCCGTGCTATTCAGCACCCTCTTGAACAAACGGAAGTTGTCAGAGTCTTTGAAGGCGAAGCCCTTCCCCCACCGGATGCCAATCGCGTTGCCGTGATTACCGGCTCCTGGGCGATGGTGACTGACCGCCTGCCCTGGAGCGAAACGGCTGCCGAGTGGATCCGTGAAGCCATGTCTATTGGCATGTCGCTGTTTGGCGTTTGCTATGGCCACCAGTTGATGGCGCATGCGTTGGGTGGCGAAGTGGCATGGCACCCGCAGGGGCGCGAAGTGGGCAGCCAGGCGATTGAGCTTCATCCGCATGCCAGCAACGACATGCTGCTTAGCACCTTGCCGCGCCAGTTCCCGGCGCATCTGACGCATATGCAAACTGTTTCTCGTCTGCCGGAAGGCGCACTGGCACTCGCATCCTCTTCTCATGACCCGCATCAAATTGTGCGTTATGGGCCGAACGCCATGTCTACTCAGTTCCACCCGGAATTTACCCCGGATATTGCCGCCGACATGATTCGCCAGCGTGAAGAGGTGCTGACCACTGAAGGCTTTGATCCGCTTGCCTTGTTAGCAGGCGTGCTGCCGTCACCCGATACCGCCGAACTGCTGCGCCGCTTTGTGCATCAGGCGTTTAGTCGCGAAATTCCACAGCAAGGTGAACTGGCGCAAAGTGCCTGATACGGCTCCCCGGCGGCGCCAGCTTGCCGGGGCTACAGATATGCACAACGCCATCAGATCTATCACATCTGCACATCAATCAACTCCGACACTTTTTTGCGGCCTTTCTTCCATAATAACATTTCTATCAAACAGTTAATTTGCACACTCGCCCTCGTTCAGGCAAAGAATAAAATTTCAAATCAGAAATGAGCACCACCAATGTTGACAATATGTCAACATTGGATTTATTGTTCACCTTCTCAGGGAGAGAGAAATCAACGTGCACATCATTTCAAGAGCACCGTTTGATGAAGCCGCAAAGCGTTTTCCAAATGACGCCCAGGCACTTACGGATGTCTATAAGACACTTAAGCGCCTGCGATTTGCTACACCAGAGGAGATGAAAAAGGTCTATGCGACCCTGGACCGCATGAAATACCGGGAACGATGGTGGGTCATTGATGTTGGCGGCAACAACTTGCGAATTGTGTTTTACGCGGATTTCGACGCAGGACGCCTCTTTATAAAGCATATCGTGGCGCATTCTGCGTATGACAAACTTATCAAAAAATATCGAGAGCAATCAGAATGAGAACACAGGATATTATTAACACCACAAATCATCTGGTCAGTTTGCTTCCGATTCTGGGTGGCAGCCCCCTCAGACAAGATTATGAAGATGCTCTGGAAATGGTGGAGTATCTGCTTGAACACGAACCCACAAACCCTTTGATTGAGATGCTCAGTGTGCGTATCGAGAAATATGAAAACACCGCACCTGAATTTGCCGCATTTAATGCCCGTGTGGCCAGCACAGAAACCGGACTGGCACTGCTTCGCGTTTTGATGGCGCAGCATGGGCTCAATCAGAGCAGCTTTCAGCAGGAAATTGGCAGCCGTTCACTCGTCAGCAAGATCATGAACGGCCAGCGCAGCCTGACACTGGATCATATGCGGGCGCTGGCAAAACGGTTTAACGTGCCCGTCGCCGCGTTCGCCGGATAGGCCCCCCCCCCCCGGATATGCGCTAAGCTATCCGGGAATATTGCTGAACTATTCGTAGGAGAAGGTGAACTCAGTCTGGGATTTAATGGGGCCGCTCTGTACCGTGCCGCCTTTATAGTAATAGTAGGCATTGAATTTCAGTGCTTCGCTGGCTCCAGCAGAGCTGAGGACAGCCACTTTCTCACTAATTTTTAATGGGTTGCTGTTATAGAGTATTTGCACACCAACATTATCGTTACCCGTTAATTTATTAACCAAAACATCCTCACTGGTAATACCGGGCAGCTTATCGCCATCAAATTTTACGCTGACTTTCGGCGTGTTTTCACAGGCGAGGTTAATGGTAAATTCTTTTGTCACACCATTGTAGCGACCCGAACCCTGACTGATTAAATCGGCACGCTTTACCTCAGGTAGGGTGACCGTGTTATCAAAGTTTTTGACATCGCAGGTGGGGACAACGGGTGTAACGCTGCCATTAAATCGAAAATATAAAGGCAACAGAGTAGAGTCATATGCACCATAATTATTCATACGAAGTCTTATTGTTGCAATAAGAGTATTCGTCGGGATAGTAGTGTATGTCGCCGTATTATTTTTTTTTAATCGTATATATACAGCTACCGTAGGGTAGTTATTAAGAGAACTGCTATATGATACAGTACACTTATCATCAGCCCAAACACATTTACCTACGGCTGCGGAAGGTTCCATCCATTCTGAATTGCCAACTTTTACCTCTAAAGTAAAACCTCTGTTCTGAATTTGCGAATTAAACTCAACAGAATATATTTTCACCATGTCTTTAAAGGAAGAATTAGGATATCCACTTGCCCTCACTGACGCACCGCCACTAGTAAGAGAGGTTACATTTCCTGTTCGGGCAGGAAACGTTGCCGCATCCATATATGCAGTTGCACTTGAATCATTATAACCGAAAGCCAACGTTTCTTCAGGCGTGAACCCTGAGAAGAAAATCATAACGACTAACAACCAATAACGCCCCTCCATTAAGATATCTCCTTGTCTTTGATTAATATGAATAAAATCTTCATTAAAAAAATTAATTTTGCAATTAAAATTAAAATGATTAATAATCACGATTATCATTTATTTAATGGCATGGCAGACGACAAATAATGTGCCTGGAAAATATTTTTAGCGTAAAGAGACGATAAATAAATAATCTTATCGTTGCGGAAGTATGGTGTTTTTATATTCCCTGATTAATTATTATATTTTAACCACCTTCAGTTCGTTAATCAGCCACTGCAATGCCGCCTGATAATCAAATAAGCGATGCGTTAACAGGATTAAATCATAAGAGGGCGCGCCGTCAGGCAATTGCATAATGCGCAGCGGCATCATTGCCGCCAGCTCTTTAGCAATGCGATACGGCACACACATGACGTACCCCGACGCGACGGCCACGCGTCCGCCCACGGCGTAGCTCTGCACCACCGTGGTTAATGGGCGATAGAGGTGCTGCTCCAGCAGCCAGCTATCAATATGATCGGCTCCAGAGCTCACGGCAGGTAAATGAATTTGCGCTTCAGTCACCAGGTGTTTGAGCGTGAGCTGCTCGGGCAAGTCGGTCCGCTCAACTGACGCTATCGCGACATAATGGTCGGAAATCAGCGGCTGCTTATTAAAATACTGCGGAATGTATTGCAGGTTATTTACGCCAATAAAGGCATCTAACTGCCCACGTTCAACCCGTTCAAACTTGATGGTTTCCGACAGAATATCGACGGACAGTCGGATATTCGGGGCGCGAATTTTAAACTCTGCGGTTAACGCAGGCATATACATAAACTCGAAATAATCTACGGCACCAATATAAAAGGTGTGCGGATCGCGGCTCGGGTCGAAATTGCCTTTGCCACGCGTCGCCGAGTCCAGTTTGCTCAGGGCATTTTCAATCACCGGAATCATCGAGGCGGCATAAGGTGTTGGCTCCATACCGTTACGGGTACGAACAAACATCTCATCATTAAGTTGTTCGCGCAGGCGATTGAGCGCGTGACTGAAGGCCGACTGGGTGATGTTGGCTTTGCGCGCCGCCCGGGTGACGTTTTTCTCTTTCGCCAGTATGGGGACGAGGCGCAGCAAATTAAGATCAATCACGACTATGCATCCTGTTCATGGTTTCATGCAAACAATACATTTTATGCATAACCACAGACATTGCTATAGTCATGCTTACGCAAAATAAATGCTGCGCCCTGTGCGCAGCGTTTATGACTCAGAACGATTTAACCTCTGCTTTACGGAGAAGCTCATGAGAAATGTAACGGTTGCCGCTACCCAAATGGCCTGTACCTGGGACCTCGACAAGAACGTGGTCAACGCTGAACGTCTGGTACGTGAAGCGCACAGCAAAGGCGCGCAGGTTATCCTGATCCAGGAACTGTTCGCTGCCCCGTACTTCTGCATCGATCAGAGCCCGGAACACTATGCGCTGGCGCAGGAAGTCTCTGACAGCCCGCTGATTAAACACTTTTCGGCGCTGGCAAAAGAGCTGGAAGTGGTGCTGCCGCTGAGCCTGTTTGAGAAGCACAATAACGCTTACTACAACTCGCTGGTGATGATCGACGCCGACGGCAGCGTCCTGGAAACTTACCGTAAAACGCATATTCCGAACGGCCCGGCCTACCAGGAGAAACAGTTCTTCATCCCTGGCGACACCGGCTTCAAAGTGTGGAATACCCGCTACGCCAAAATCGGCGTGGGCATCTGCTGGGACCAGTGGTTCCCGGAAACCGCACGTAGCCTGGCGCTGTTGGGTGCTGAGATCATCTTCTACCCGACCGCGATTGGTTCAGAACCGGCTTACCCGGAAATCGACAGCCAGCCGCACTGGACTCGCGTTCAGCAGGGCCACGCGGCGGCAAACCTGGTGCCAGTTATCGCCTCTAACCGTATCGGGACCGAAGCCAGCAAATACATCGAAGGCCTGGAAATGACCTTCTACGGCTCCTCATTCATTGCCGACCAGACCGGTGCGCTGGTTGAGCAGGCGAACAAGACGGACGAAGTCGTGCTGGTTCATACCTTCGATCTGGAAGCGATTGCCGCGCAGCGTGCCTCCTGGGGTCTGTTCCGCGATCGTCGTCCGAACATGTACACCACGCTTGCCACCTCCGACGGTAGCGAGAGGAGCAAATAATGCCTGCGTTGACCACACCGCGTCAGGATGGCTTCACCATGCCAGCCGAATGGGCACCGCATCAGGCTGTCTGGATGTGCTGGCCGTACCGCACCGACAACTGGCGTGCTAACGGCGCGCCAGCCCAGCAGGCCTTTGCTGCCGTCGCTGAAGCCATCTCCCGCAAAACGCCGGTCATTATGGCCGTACCAAATGCGGAGATGGAAAAGGCACGCAACACCATGCCGGCCAGCGTCACGCTGGTTGAAATGGAGAGCGATGATGCCTGGATGCGCGACACCGGCCCGACCGTTGTCAGCAATGGCGCAGGCGAGCAGCGTGCCGTCAGCTGGACGTTCAACGCCTGGGGCGGACTGCTGGGCGGCCTGTACGACAGCTGGGATAAAGACCAGTTGGTCGCAGGCCAGGTGGCCCGTTACCACGACATGCCCTGCTACGACACCAGCCTGATTCTGGAAGGGGGATCGATTCATGTGGATGGCGAAGGCACATTGCTGACGACCGCGGAATGTTTGCTGAATCCGAACCGCAACCCGCATCTGTCTCAGGCCGAAATCGAACAGCAGCTACGTGACTATTTGGGTGTTAAGACCTTTATCTGGCTGCCGGAAGGGGTGTTTAACGACGAGACCGATGGGCACATTGATAACATGTGTTGCTTCGTGCGCCCCGGTGAAGTGGCGCTGCACTGGACAGACGACGAGAACGATCCGCAGTACGCCCGTTCCGTCGCCGCACTGAAGGTGCTGGAAAACACCCCGGATGCGCAGGGCCGCACGTTGAAAGTATGGAAAATGCCTTCACCGCCGGCGTTGTACGCCAGTGCGGATGAAACGCGCGGTGTTGAGAAGGGTAATGCCATTGAGCGCCACGAAGGTAACCGCCTGGCGGGCTCTTACGTGAACTACCTGATCAGCAACGATCATATCATTTTCCCGTTGCTCGACCCGGCCACCGATGCCCAGGCGGAAGTGCTGTTCCAGCAGATGTTCCCCGGCATGCTGATTACCGGCGTGCCGGCGCGTGAGATTCTGCTTGGCGGTGGCAACATTCACTGCATTACGCAGCAGATTCCGCGCTAATTTGTAGACCCTCACCCCTGCCCTCTCCCTAAAAGGGAGAGGGAGCAAAGCTGTTCTCTGCCTGTATGTTGACAGAGAGCAAAGCCGTTCACTGTCCGCTCGATCGGTTCCCTCGCCCCTCTGGGGAGAGGGCCAGGGTGAGGGGCAACTTTCCCTCACTCCCGCGTCATCCGCACATACTCCACGCCCTGCTTAAAGAAGGTCTCCCCTTCAGAGATAAAGCCAAACTTTTTATAGAACCCCGTCGCTGACGTTCGCGCATCCAGGCAGACGTGTTTAATCCCCCCTTCCGCCATTCTCTCCAGTACTGACTGAAACAGAAAACCACCAAAGCCCTGCCCCTGATAGGCATGCAGCGTGGCGAATTTACGAATCTGGCAGGTGGTGGCATCGTGCTGGAACACGGAAAGGCAGCTCACGATCCCATCCGCGTGCTGCACGCCAAAATGCAGCGCGTTATCGTCACCTTCAACAAGGGAAGCCTCCCTGGGGAGATGCGGCCATAAAACCTGATGGCGGATGGTGAGGCACTGCGCAAGCGTAACGGGGATAATACGCACAATCACTCCGGTCAGTGAGGAGATTTATTGAACATAAATGCTCTGCTAGCGAGCAGGTTCAGTCAAATACGATAAACTTTGCATAACCTCACAAGGTTCATAAATCGTTGCAAAATGATTAATCTGAAAAAAGCTGGCACATCAACCTTATATCTTCTTTCCAATCAAAAGGTTAAATAGTATCAGAACTTTCAGGGTAGATATAAAAACGTGATCTGTAGCACACTTTATCCCCACATATCGAAGCGAATGTCTAAGCTTAGATAATAGCCGGGAAACACCCGTATTCTGTTACGACGACATCCGGAGGCCAGTATCTCTATGTTAAACCAGAAACTTCACAGCGCTGAATCCGTAGAATTTGGGCTCGAAGAAGAAGCCCGCTACGAAATCGACCCTTGCGAGTTAAAACTGGAAGAGATGATCGAGGCGGAGCCGGAGCCAGAAATGATCGAAGGGCTGCCTGCGTCGGATGCGCTCACCCCTGCCGATCGTTATCTGGAGCTGTTTGAGAATGTGCAGTCAGCACGTATTTTTACCGACAGTAAAACCTTCCCTGACTGCGCGCCGAAAATGGATCCGCTCGACATTCTGATTCGCTATCGCAAAATTAAACGCAAGCCAGGCTTTGACCTGCGCCAGTTCGTGAAGGCCCATTTTTGGATGCCTGAAGACTACAGCAAAGAGTATGTTTCCGATCCGGGTAATACCCTGAAAGAGCATATCGATCAGCTGTGGCCGGTGCTCACGCGTGAACCGCAGGACCATATTCCCTGGTCTTCTCTGCTGGCGTTGCCGCAGTCCTATATCGTGCCCGGCGGGCGTTTCAGTGAAACCTATTACTGGGACTCCTACTTCACCATGCTGGGGCTGGCGGAGAGCGGTCGTGACGACCTGCTGCGCTGTATGGCGGATAACTTCGCGTGGATGATTGAGCGCTACGGCCATATTCCCAACGGCAACCGTACTTACTACCTCAGCCGTTCCCAGCCGCCGGTGTTTGCCCTGATGGTGGAACTGTTCGAAGAGGATGGCGTGCGCGGGGCGCGACGTTATCTTGAACACCTGCTGATGGAGTATGACTTCTGGATGGACGGCGCAGAGTCGCTGTCGCTCAACCAGGCTTACCGCCACGTGGTGCGTATGCCGGATGGTTCATTGCTCAACCGTTATTGGGACGACCGTGATACCCCGCGTGATGAGTCGTGGCTGGAAGATGTGGAAACCGCGAAACACTCCAGCCGCCCGGCTAACGAAGTGTATCGCGATCTGCGAGCCGGGGCGGCTTCAGGCTGGGACTACTCGTCACGCTGGCTGCGGGATGCGCACCGCCTGGCCAGTATTCGCACGACCCAGTTCATCCCCATCGACCTGAACGCCTTCCTGTTTAAACTGGAAAGCGCCATTGCCAACATCGCCGGGTTGAAAGGTGACCGTGAACGGGAAAGCGAATTCCGCCAGAAGGCCAGCGATCGTCGCGCCGCGGTAAACCGCTACATGTGGGACGATGAAAAAGGCTGCTTCCGCGACTACGACTGGCGCCGCGAAGAGATGGCGCTGTTCTCCGCTGCCAGCATTGTGCCGCTGTACGTTGGCATGGTTACCCATGAGCAGGCAGAACGGGTCGCTGAGGCAGTAACCACCCGCCTGTTAACCCCCGGCGGTATACTGGCGACCGAGTATGAAACGGGCGAGCAGTGGGATAAACCCAACGGCTGGGCACCGTTGCAATGGATGGCGATTCAGGGCTTCAAGCTGTATGGCAATGACGCCCTGGGCGATGAGATTGCCCGCAACTGGCTGCGCACCGTGAATCATTTTTACCAGAATCACCACAAGCTCATCGAGAAGTACCACATCGCGAGCGGTACGCCGCGTGAAGGGGGCGGGGGCGAATACCCGCTACAGGATGGCTTTGGCTGGACAAACGGTGTGGTACGCCGCCTGATTGGTCTGTACGGGGAGCCGTAGCCCCCCGGCTATCCGTCAGTCGATGGCGTCATAAATAGCGGACTGAATATCCGCCCATTTTTTGGTGTCATCGCCGGGCGTAGCTTTATAACGCAGTTGCGCCTGTTCCATTTCATACCGCTGACGATTGACCACGGGCGTTGAGGTACAAAACGCCTGAAGCAGATTTTTACGCACGGCGTTCAGCCGCGCACCCGCCGACATCTCATGCGCCATGTTCTCAATAAAGCGACGGCAGGGGCGATTCTCTTCCATTTGCAGGCGGTAGCGCAGCAGCATATCCAGCACGTCAGTGTAATTGTTCGCCAGCGCCTGTTCGGTCCAGGAGAGCTTCCACGGCATACCGGTGCTCAGGAACAGCGAGACGACACGGGTATCGTTGCGGTCGATAGCTGAACGGAAGTTGCTTTCATCACGTGGGATCCCCAGCCGACTCAGTTCCTCTTTGGGGGTGACTTTTTCTTTATCCTGCGAAATCGGTACCGTGATGCGGCTCTCCCGACCCAGCGGTGCTGAAGAGGTGAGAGAAGCGTCGCTGAACATGAAAAAGGCGCCCACGGCCATCATCAGCACCACAACGCCCACGGCACCCCATAATATTTTCGACAGCATCTGTTCACGCTGCTCACGCGTTCGCGCAGCGCGTTTTTCCGGTTTCTCGATATCACCGCGAATTTGCATTGCGTCCCCTCCCGCTGCGCGATCTTTTGTCCGCGCATGCTCCCAAAAAGCCTCTAAGCCGTTTCCCGCCTCTTTCATCAAACCTGCGGGATTAATGGTGATTAGCCCCTCTTCCCACGCACGCTGCACGGGGCCGGTGATTTGCGGGTAATAATTATCCAGCAAGGTGAGCTGGTTACTGGTTAAAGGTTGCCCTGCCACCACGGTGCTACGGATCTGACGAATATCGTCGAGGAACGTCTGCAACGTTTTACGCGGCTCAAGGAACAGGTTTAATACCGCCGTGTCGTTAAAGAGCCGGGCGTAATGTTGACTGAACTCTTTTCTGTCCACTAACAGCGAGGCCAGTTCACTGAATTTCATGCCGCTGAGAACGTCGTCATCCTCGCCGATTTTCAGCCAGCGGCGCACGTTGTCAGCCCCGAACCGGGTTTTCAGATGGTTACGTAAGCGTAAGTTTTCAGGCCAGGCGTGATTAATCAGCGACTTCATCATCAACTCAAGCGCCCGTAGCTGCGTTAGCCCCTGCTCCTGGCCTCCACTCTTCACGTGAAGGGTCGTGTTATAGGTCAGCAAAGGCTGCTTCATGCGCAAGTGTTCCAACGCGCGCACAAAACGTAACGCCGCAATCAGCTGATTCTCACTGACGTTCTGCCCTTTTTCAAAATGCGGCACAACCTGCTGTAAGTGGCGTAATTGCAGCGTGAATTGCGTTAACTCCGCATCGTTCAGTTTCAAGCGTTTTGCCACTGCGCCCCAACCGCCCAGGCTCAGCCGGGCGATATCGAGTTGTTCCAGAAACCAGCGGGGATCCTTGCCTTCCTCAAAATGGGCATTTAATAACAGTAAAATTTCAGTGGATGCCAGACGAATAACACCAACACATTCGTCAAATTGTTCACTCAGACTAAGCGGTGCATTACGGGTCATTCTTTTCCTTTAAGTACAACCAGAGAAATAATTAACTAACGCGTGTGAGCGTTAAATTTTCTTTATTTATGAGTAGTTAAAAACATAGACCACTTAATGATTATTATCAGTGACGGCGGTATTAACATAACAAAAATCTCTGGAGCATCACGATGCCAATGCTGAACACTTCTCGCCTTGAATGCAGCCCGCTGGTGGACGCCGACTGGCCCTTTTTTCTCGCCTTGCAACAGGATCAACAGGTGATGCGATTTGTCGCGGCACATCGCCCGCCAGAGGCGATCCGTGAGGCCTTCGAGGCCCGGCTTCCCGTCTGGTCGCCTGGCTGCGAACACTGGCTCTGTCTGGTGGTACGCGACAGCGAGACGCAAACACCGCTTGGGGTCACGGGTTACATTCATCGCGAGCCAGACTGCGCCGAAGCGGGGTTCCTGTTTGCGTCGCATGCACAGGGAAAAGGCTTCGGTCTTGAATCGCTGCATGCTGTCTGTCGTTACGCATTCACCGCGGGCGGCATTCGTCGACTGGTCGCGACCGTAACGGCGGGAAATAGCGCCTCAAAGCGGCTGCTGGAGAAGGTGGGATTCGTGCAAGAGGGCGAACTGCGTGAAGCCTTCTGGCTGGATGGCCGCTGGCAGAATGACTGGTTATTTGGCCTGCTGCACCATGAATACCGCGAAACCAGATAATTCACCTGTCATCCTCAGCATGCTGTGCCAGGCTTAGCCAGTGTTTTACTGATCGTGAGGCGAGCTTATGAAGAAGATTCTGCTGGCAACAGCCGTAGCAGCACTGTTTTCCATGACAGCATTCGCAGAAGAATCACCGGGACTTAAAGCGGATAAAGCGCCACCCGCACCGCATAAAATGGATGAGGGCTACCGTGGCATGGAAGATGCCCGTTCCATGACCGTGGAGCAGGCGAAAGCGATGCACGATGGTGCCTCCGTCTCTTTACGCGGCAACTTAGTGCGTAAAATCGGTGAAGATGTGTATGAATTCAGGGATAAAACCGGGCAAATAGAGGTGCATATCCCGATGGCTATCTTTGATGGTCGCCAGGTTTCCCCGGATCATCTGGTCGGCATTAGCGGGTCACTCGACGCGAAGCAGAAACCTGCCCGCGTTAAAGTAACCCACTTCCAGAAACAGTAATCTTGCAGAAAAACCGCGCCGGGTCATCACTACCCGGCCCGTTTTTACACGAACATCCCGCCTGACACTTCCACACGCTGAGCATTCATCCACGCCAGGTCATCACTCAGTAATGCCGCCATGGCATCGCCGATATCGTCCGGTTTACCCACGCGGCCAAGCGCTGTTTGCGAAGCAATGTGCTGGTTGATTTGCGGGTTGTCGCGCACTTCTCCACCGCGGAAATCGGTCTCGATTGCCCCCGGTGCGATGATATTCACGGAGATCCTGCGCCCCCCAAGCTCTTTGGCCTGATAACGGGTCAGCACCTCCATCGCCCCTTTCATCGCCGCGTAAGTGGCATAGCCCGGCAGGGCAAAACGCGCCAGGCCGCTGGAAACGTTCAGAATGCGTCCCCCGTCGGCCAGTAGCGGCAGCAGGCGCTGGGTGAGGAAAAAAGGCCCTTTCAGATGGATGTTCATTAATTCATCAAACTGCGCTTCGCTGGTCTCGGCAAAGGGCGCCGTAATGCCAATGCCGGCGTTGTTCAATAAATAATCAAACGACTCCCGGCCCCAGACGGTATTCAGCTGCTCCTTCACCTGTTGAGCAAAAACCTCGAAGCCTGCCGCATCGCCGACGTTTAAGCACAATGCCACCGCTTTCACGCCTTTACGCGTGATTTCCTCAACGACTTCCTGAGCCGCCTGCACGTTGTTGTTGTAAGTCAGGATGATCCCCGTTCCGCGCGCTGCCAGCTTCAATGCCGCACTTTTCCCCAGCCCACGGCTGCCGCCGGTAATTAAAGCGATACGTTGTGTCATGAGAAACCTCGTTTTCGTCTGTTGTTCACTGTAGAAAAAGCTTATTAGCTGATGGTAAAACAATAAAGGCGCTGAAATACGCTTCACTGTTTCACTATGAACAACAATAGGGGCATGAAATGGATAAAATTTATGCAATGCAACTGTTCATTCGCGTTGCGGAACTGGAGAGTTTTTCCCGTGCTGCGGACTCTCTGGGCGTGCCCAAAGGGAGCGTGTCGCGGCAAATTCAGGCGCTGGAAAACCAGCTCGGCACACAGCTGCTTTATCGTACAACACGGCGCGTGCAACTGACCCAGGACGGCATGGTCTATTACGAACGGGCAAAAGATTTACTGACCAACATGGATGAGCTCGACGGCCTGTTCCTGCATGATCCCGCCAGCGTCAGCGGTCGACTACGGGTGGATATGCCCGTTGCGGTGGCGAAAAATCTCGTCATTCCGCGGCTGCCTGCTTTCCTGCAGCAGTACCCCGGCATTGAGCTGGAGCTCAGCAGTAGCGATCGGCTGGTGGATATTATTCGCGAAGGATTTGATTGCGTGGTCCGCGTCGGCGCATTGAGAGATTCCGGGCTGATTGCCCGCCAGTTGGGCAAGCTGTCGATAATCAATTGCGCCAGCCCCGACTATCTGGCGCGCTTCGGCTATCCGGAAACCCTGGAGGATCTCTCCTCTCACGCCGTGGTGCATTACGCACTCAATCTTGGGGTGCGTCCGCAGGGTTTTGAAGTCTGGCGAGACAATCAGACCACCTGGGTCAAAACCGGCGGGGTGCTGACCGTCAACAGCACCGATACTTACCATGCCGCCTGCCTGGCTGGATTGGGGATTATTCAGGTACCGCGCATCGGCGTGCGTGACGCCCTGCGCAGCAAAAAGCTGGTGGAAATTTTACCCCAGTACCGCGCTGAGCCGATGCCGGTCTCACTCATTTATCCTCACCGTCGCAACCTCTCACGCCGCGTTCGCCTGTTTATGGAGTGGCTGGCCGGGGTGATGAAAGACTACGTTGATTAGAGGCAGGCTATAATTTTACGTAATCGCGAATAAACAAAGGAAATAAGCACTGATGACGCCGGAAAACAGCGAAAAACGTCCGACTCAGGACCTGGAATACGAGCCAGTCAGAAAAATGGAGACGTCAGAACCGTCTGAAAAGAAAGCCAGTGACGGTTCGGACGACGGTGACGGTCGCTCACCGCTGGAGACCGTGGCCCACGTGGCGCAAAAAGTGCAGCTTCGCCCGATGGTGGCGCACATGATTCGTGCCACTGAACGTTTTAACGATCGTATGGGCAATCAGTTTGGGGCCGCCATCACCTACTTTTCATTTCTGTCGATGATCCCGATTCTGATGGTGTCGTTCGCGGCGGCGGGTTTTATTCTTGCCTCACACCCCACGCTGCTTCAGGACATCTTTAATAAGATCCTGACGAACGTAAACGACCCGACGCTTGCTGCCACGCTGAAAAGCACCATCAGCACCGCCGTGCAGCAGCGTACCACCGTGGGGATTGTCGGGCTGGCCATCGCCCTCTATTCCGGGGTCAACTGGATGGGTAACCTGCGCGAAGCTATCCGCGCCCAATCGCGGGATACCTGGGAAGGTACGCCCCAGGATGATGAGAAGATTTGGGTGAAGTATTTTCGCGATTTTATTTCGCTGATTGGCCTGCTGATAGCGCTCATTATCACCCTGTCGATTACATCCATTGCCGGCTCAGCGCAGCAGATGATCATTTCGGCGCTCTATCTGGACTATATCGAATGGCTGAAACCGGCCTGGCAGCTTATCGGTCTGGCTATTTCTATTTGTGCCAACTATCTGCTGTTCTTCTGGATATTCTGGCGACTGCCGCGTCACCGTCCGCGTAAAAAAGCCCTGATTCGCGGTACGTTGATTGCCGCTATCGGTTTTGAAGTCATTAAGATCATTATGACCTGGACGCTGCCGTCATTGGTGAAATCGCCCTCCGGTGCCGCCTTTGGTTCAGTGCTCGGTCTGATGGCCTTTTTCTACTTCTTTGCCCGCCTGACGCTGTTCTGCGCCGCCTGGATTGCGACCGCGCAGTACAAAGATGACCCGCGTATGCCGGGTAAATCCCACCGTTAAAACCTTCATCGGGCTGAATATATCAGCCCGATTCATCATTTCAGCATGAATAACCAAGCCGTAACTTTTATTTAACCTAAAACCAGTTTTAAATTCTAATATTAAAAATTTGTGAAGCATTTCATAGAAGAGAAAACGCAAGTCTGAAAATTATCCGCTTTTTGCCGCTTTTTCCCCCGCCGTGGCCCCTTGTTACAGATTGAAATGTCGCTTTTGCTATGACTAATATGGTCGTCCGTTCGCCCAAAAATAAGAAAATTTTATGCAAGCCACAGCAACAACTTTAGACAACGAGCAGGAAAACCCACCGGTAAACTCACGCAGTAAAGTCGTTATTGCTTCACTGATTGGCACCGCCATCGAGTTCTTCGACTTCTACATTTATGCCACTGCGGCGGTCATCGTTTTCCCCCATATCTTCTTCCCGCAGGGTGATCCAACGGCGGCAACGCTCCAGTCACTGGCGACCTTTGCTATTGCTTTTGTGGCGCGTCCGATTGGTTCAGCGGTCTTTGGTCACTTTGGCGATCGCGTGGGGCGTAAAGTCACCCTGGTCGCCTCACTGATGACGATGGGGATCTCAACCGTACTGATTGGCCTGCTGCCGACGTATGAATCCATTGGCGTGATGGCACCACTGCTGCTGGCGCTGGCCCGTTTTGGTCAGGGTCTGGGCCTCGGCGGCGAATGGGGTGGTGCTGCCCTGCTGGCAACCGAGAACGCCCCGCCACGTAAACGCGCGCTGTATGGCTCCTTCCCGCAGTTAGGCGCACCGATTGGCTTCTTCTTTGCCAATGGTACCTTCCTGCTGCTCTCCTGGCTGCTGACCGACGAGCAGTTCATGAGCTGGGGCTGGCGTGTACCCTTTATCTTCTCAGCCGTGCTGGTGCTGATTGGCCTGTATGTGCGCGTCTCGCTGCATGAGACCCCGGTCTTCGCCAAAATCGCCGCGGCGAAAAAACAGGTGAAAGTACCGCTGGGCACCCTGCTGACCAAACACGTGCGCGTGACGGTGCTCGGCACCTTCATTATGCTGGCGACCTATACGCTGTTCTACATCATGACCGTCTACTCCATGACCTTCAGTACCTCACCGACCGGGCTGGGCCTGCCGCGTAACGAAGTGCTGTGGATGCTGATGATGGCGGTGATTGGTTTTGGCGTGATGGTGCCCATTGCCGGTTTGCTGGCGGATAAATACGGTCGCCGCAAGAGCATGATCGTGATTACCTCGCTGATTATTCTCTTTGCGCTGTTTGTCTTCCCGCCGCTGCTGGGCTCCGGTAATCCGGCGCTGGTGATGGCGTACCTGCTGATAGGCCTGAGCCTGATGGGGCTGACCTTTGGTCCGATGGGCGCGCTGCTGCCGGAGCTGTTCCCGACCGAAGTCCGCTACACCGGGGCATCCTTCTCTTACAACGTGTCGTCGATTCTGGGGGCTTCTGTTGCGCCGTACATCGCAACCTGGCTGCAGGCGAATTACGGTTTAATGTATGTGGGGATTTACCTGGCGGCAATGGCAGCGCTGACGCTTATCGCCTTGATTCTGACTCACGAGACTAAGCACCAGTCTCTGTGATGTGTGTGGGCTGATACCCTCACCCCGGACTCTCCCACCGGGGATCGGTCCCCTCGCCCCTTCGGGGAGAGGGTTAGGGTGAGGGGAAACATGCAGCTTCGACGGTCATTCCGTTCACCTTATGTTCTTTGCTTTTCTGTAGCGACAGAACCCGTGAACGTGCCAGGGTGGCTCACCGTGCACTGAACCCCAGTTCCTGGACACTTTTTTATTCGTGTCTTTCTGCCTGAGCCCGGTATGCCACCGGGCTCATCCCGCCCGTTTTCAGGCTGATCCGTTCGTTATTGTAGTAGCGGATATACACCCTGATATCGCGCTCCAGTTCTTTCACGGAACCGTATTTCTTACGGTAGTACATCTCCACCTTCAGATGGCTGAAGAAGTTTTCTATCACTGCGTTATCAAGACAGTTCCCTTTACGCGACATGCTCTGGGTTATCCCGGCTTTCTCCAGCATTAACCGCCATGCCGGTGTCCGGTAAGCCCAGCCCTGGTCGCTGTGTAATATCAGACCTTCTTTGTGTCTGCCGGCTTTCACTGCCCTTTGCAGCATCCTGCAGACCAGAGGCTGTGACGGGCTGGTCGACATATTCCAGGCCACGATTTCATTGTTGAACAGATCCTGCAGGGCAGACAGATACAGTTTCTGCCCCGCGGCCCGGAACTCCGTCACATCCGTACACCACTTCATCCCACTTCGTTCAGCGCTGAAGTCCCGGGCAAGAAGATTAGAGGATGCCAGCCCGGCATCCGGCATGTACGAGCGATATCTTTTCCGGCGCAGCTGACAGGTCAGGCCGTGTTCTTTCATCAGCCTGCGCACGGTTTTGTGATTGAGCATGAAGCCCTGATCACGCAGCGCTTTTGTCATTCTGCGGTAGCCATAACGCTGAGCATGCCGCTGGCTGATGGCCTTCATCGCGCTGACGGCCTCCGCATAACGTTCAGTATCATGTGCTGGATGCGAGACATGATAATAATACGTGCTGCGTGACAGTCGCGCGGCATACAGCAGGCAGGGCAGCCTGTGTGCCGCCAGTAATGACTGCACTATTCTGGTTTTTTTTGCTGCTCCCTGAGCGCGCTTTCCTCCCTCAGGGCTTTCAGCTTTTTTAAATAAGCATTTTCCGCACGCAGATATTCCAGTTCCCTCTGAAGCTCTCTCGGGGTCATTTCACTGAATGGCTTCGCGCCAGGAATGTACTTTTTCTGTGACATAGCGGGTCCGGGTCTGGCAGAGTGAAGCGCCTTTTTACCCCCTTTCCGGTAACGCCTCATCCAGTCGAGAATAAGGGATTCATTGGGGATAGCGAAGCGCACGGAAGCCTCCGCGTAGCTGCACCTGTTTTCAATGACGTAGCGGACAACGCGGAGCCTGAATTTTGCAGTATAGGCACGGGCAGGACGGTCCTCCAGCCCGGCTTTACCCAGGCGTCTGAAGGCCCGCAGCCAGCGGGTCAGCGGTGTCCTGCCAACACTGAACAGGCGGGCCGTTTCCTTGATAGAGGAATGCCCGGCCATGTAATGCTGAACAGCAGCAAGCCGGATGTGAAAAGGATATTTCATCGTACTGAACCTCCAGACTGAGAAATCTGGTGTCCAGGATCCTGGGTTCAGTGCACCGCCACCACCCTGGCGACCCGGGCTCCCGGCCAGGAAAATCGCCGCTGGCGCGGTGCCCTCAGTGTATGCCTCCAGGCTTATCGGGGACGGGCGAAGGCAACGTCCCTGTAAAGTCGCCCTCGCCGCGCATCCCTGCGCGCCGCCCCGGCCTTACGGATACACTTCAGCGATTTTCAGCCGGACCCAGTCATCGCGGTGACCGTTTTATTCTTACTGGGCAATATTATCGCTGTAAAACATAAGATGACTCGGGATCCTCAGCCCCTCACCCTGACCCTCTCCCCAGAGAGGAGAGGGGACTGTCCGTGCTCGTATTATTTTGTGAGGATCCCTCAGCCTCCGAGGTGAGGGGCAATCACCGCACAACGCTTACTTCTTCATCTGCGACAGTATCGTCCGGCACTGATTCTCATCCCCTTCCGATGGTGACACCAACGCCAGCAGCGCAGCCGCAGGCGTCACTAATGTTGCCAGCGCCGCAGCCACCGCACCGCGCGCAATCAGCGGCCCGGCTTTCACACCGGCCTGCGGATTCTTAAAGCTCCCGCGCACATACAACGGAGAACGCAGCGTCACAATACGGATGCCTTTACTCTCCGGGTCGATGGTTAAATCAAGCTGCTCCGAGGCGAAGCTGGCGCTCCCGGTCACGTTGATCAGTGAGTTTTCCGTATCAAATGCGAAAATTTGCGGACGGGCCACACCATTCACCAGGTTCAGGTTTGCCGCCGCGCAGTTGACCCGCACCTCATCATCGCCAAAGAGCTGCCCGACCAGGTAGTTACCGACGTTCAACCCCACAATCTCCATCAGGTTGCGGCTAATAAGCCCGTCGTTCATCAGCAATTTCAGGTTGCCATTGCTGGTACCGAGCAGTGCTGCCACCGAATTCCCGGTGCCACGGAAATCTGCGTCACCGTTCATTTCACCCAGCGTCTTCTGCATCAGCTCCACATCCGGCATCAGCTCTTTAAGCTTCAGTCGACGTGCCTGAATCTCTGCTCTTCCCTGCATCGGCTTTTTATCGCCTTCAAGACGAATATTGGAGGAGATGGTTCCGCCTGCGAGGCCAAATTTCAACGGGCTCAGCTTCAGGTCCGCGTTCTGCAAAATGATATGGGTAGAGAGATCGCTGATTGGCAGCGAACTGCCGTGCTCGATACGCTTACCTTTAAAGCGTACATCGGCGTCCATGACGTTCCACTTGTCGGTTTCAAAGCGGTCATAGGGCAGCACTTTGCCAGCAGGTTGAACGGTTTTTTCGCCTTTTTTCTGCTCGGCCTGCTTCGATTTTTCCGCGCCTTTACCCGAGTCAACGCCAATCAACGGACCGAGGTCGGCAAGACGCAACTGGCGGGATTCCAGGTCTCCTTCCAGTTTCGGCCGCGGTTTACCGGTGGTGTAGGTCAGCGAGCCGTGAATATCGCTATCGCCGATACGGCCGTTGAAACCGCGATAGTCAAAGACTGAGCTTTTCTCGGTATCAATTTTGGCGACCAGATGCCCGTCCGTTTCAAACGGCGGGGTGTCCGGCAGCAGTACGCCGGTCAGATCATACAGTTCGCCGAGCGAGTCGCCGGCAAACTTGAGTTGCAAGTCCACCCCGCCCATCTTCATCGGGTCGTTGACCTTGCCGACAAAAGCAACGCGGGTATTACCGGAACGAAAATCGGCCTGCACCGGGAATGGTGTTCCTTCGCTGCGTAACGCCAACATACCGCCGATTTTCCCTGTGCCGGTCAGCGGTTGACCGTTGTAACGCCCTTTTGCCTTCAGGCCAAAGACATAGTCTGCCACTTGCCCGTTATCTTTTTTATCGCCCGTGATTTCGTTAAAGGGGACCGGCTTACCGAGGGGATCGATCAGGATTTCGATATCTGCTTTGCTGACCTTATCGTCGACGGTCACCTTGCCCTGATCGAAGAGAATATTGTCCAGCCGGAAAGACCAACTGGAAGGCTGAACATTGGGGTCCTTGTTTTCATCGCTGGCGAAGTTAAAGGTCCAGTTGTTGTTTTTCTCTGACAAACGAATCAGCCGCGCATCCGGCTTTTGCAGCTTGATCCACGGTAGATAGACGGTTTTGGAGAGCAGCGCCAGCGGAGCCAGAGTGGCTTCAACGCGCGGCAGATGCACCATGGTCACTTCAGGGATGTCCGGTGGGTTACCGAGGATAATGTCATCAGCGTGAACGTGCGGCCACGGTATCCAGCTACGCCAGCCGGTCTCCTCTTTTTGCCGCTCCCAGACCACGCCCAAATCACCGCGAATAGCAAACGGTCGGTTAAGCTCAGTAGAGACTTTTTCGTTTATCGTGGGCTTGAGCCGGTTCCAGTCGAAGGTCGCGATGATGATGATCGCCACAACAATCAATAGCAACAGTGTTCCAAGTACTGCGAATAGCGTTTTCCGTGTTTTTGTCATGCGGGCACCCTTTCTTTAAAGCCTTGCCTGTCATAAAGATAGCTGAGGCTGGCAGAAAGGGGGCGATGCTTACAGGTTCAGAATAACGCGGTCGAGCGTATCCAGTGGGACCGGGCGGGAAAGGAAGTAACCTTGAGCGGCAAAAGCCGGAGAATTCTGAACGTCGCGCCACTCTTCCAGGGTCTCAACCCCTTCCACAATGACACCCTGACAGTACCGATTCATCAGTTGCAGCAACAGGGCAAACAGGTTTTGCCCCTCGGGAGTTTTACGCAGCATGATGAACAGGTCGCGAGCGACTTTGATGTAGTCGTAATGCATCTCGCCAAGAGCAGAGAAATTGGCCATCCCGGTGCCAAAATCATCCAACCACAATGGCCCCATATCGCTGATCATCGCGATGGTGGTGTCTTCCGGCAGACGAATGTGCTCGACCAGTTCAAAACGGATCCAGGGAACGGTTTCTATCAGCGCTCTCAGAGCGATGTTCTGACGCATTGCCAGCAACGTCGGACCATCCACGTTGACTGAGGCCAGGATATTATTTTCAGTGAAAAAGTCTTTCTGCTTCGCTAACAGGGCAATCTGCTCATGAACCACATCGACACGCTGGCGCACCGCGACCTCGGAGAAATAGCGATCCGGTGCAATGCGTTCACCCGGTTTACTGGGATGGGTCACCACGGTCAACACTTCAATCGCCATCAGGCGACCGTCGGTTTTGTAGATGGGCTGATAAGTATAAGCACGCTCACACTGCAGCCAGTAACGACGCTCCTGAAGGCTTTCAATGCTTGCCTCAGGATAGTTTAGCCGCTGGATAACCTGCTTTAACTTCATTTCGCATGTCCTGTTGAAGATGAGTACCAGAAAGAACTCGTCACTGGGTTATCGGCGTTGCGACTGATAACTTTATGTCCAGGTTAGCCGCAATATGAAAACGCCGAGCGGAAAATGTGGCTATCTACACAGAATACGCGTTAGCTCAAATAAATAATGGAACGACGTTTTAATATAGTTGACCATGAAACACGCACACAGCACACTATCGTTAATTCATCTGATTCAGGTTCCGGACTATGTCAAAGAAAATTGCCGTGATTGGCGAATGCATGATTGAACTGTCACAAAAAGGCACGGACGTTAATCGTGGCTTTGGTGGCGATACCCTTAATACGTCGGTGTACATCGCCCGTCAGGTCGACGCGGCCGCGCTGTCGGTGCACTACGTGACTGCACTCGGTACGGATAATTTCAGCCAACAGATGCTGGACTCCTGGCAGGCTGAAAACGTGGATACCCGTCTGACACAGCGTATGGAAAACCGCCTTCCGGGCCTGTATTACATCGAAACCGATGAAACCGGCGAGCGCACCTTCTATTACTGGCGTAACGAAGCTGCGGCAAAGTTCTGGCTGGAGAGCGAGCAGTCTGCCGCTATCTGCGAAGAGCTGGCGACCTTTGATTACCTCTACCTGAGCGGCATCAGCCTGGCGATCCTCAGTCCCACCAGCCGCATGAAGCTACTCTCCCTGTTGCAGGAGTGCCGCGCTAACGGCGGTAAGGTGATTTTCGATAATAACTACCGTCCGCGCCTGTGGGCCAGCAAAGAAGAGACCCGTCAGGTCTATCAGCAAATGCTTGCCTGCACCGATATCGCTTTCCTGACCCTGGATGATGAAGACCTGTTGTGGGGCGCATTGCCGGTTGAAGAGGTGATTGCGCGTACCCAGCAGGCTGGCGTAAAAGAAATTGTGATTAAACGCGGTGCCGATTCTTGCCTGGTGGCCATTGAAGGCGAAGCGTTAACAGAGGTGCCAGCGGTGAAACTGCCGAAAGAGAGCGTGGTGGATACGACGGCAGCGGGCGATTCATTCAGCGCCGGTTACCTGGCGGTGCGTCTGACCGGCGGTGATGCCGAAGCGGCAGCCAAACGTGGTCACTTAACCGCCAGTACGGTGATTCAGTATCGCGGGGCGATCATCCCCCGTGACGCGATGCCGAACTAAGACGAGGTTTTTCCCTCACGCCATAAGGGGCGAAGGGACTGCTCGAGCAGGCTGTGGCATGGCTTTTTTCTCACACACCAAAGCGGGAGAGGATCCCCAGTCATACTACGTTTTAAAGCGATAACATAGCTGAATGAGAACACAACAGTCACCGCGATGACTGGGTCCGGCTGAAAATCGACGAAGCGTATCCGTAAGGCCGGGGCGACGCGCAGGGATGCGCGGCGAGGGCGACTTTACATGGACGTTACCTTCGCCCGTCCCCGATAAGCCTGAAGGCATACGCTGAGTGGACCGCGCCAGCGGCGATTTTCCTGGCCGGGAGCCCGGGTCGCCAGGGCGGTGGCGGTGAACCGCCCTGGCACGTTCACGGGTTCTGGAGCGATAGAAAAGCAAGGAACATAAGGTGAACGGCATGACCCTCAGAGCCGCATGTTCCCCCTCACCCTAACCCTCTCCCTCAAGGGAGAGGGAATCGATTGTGCTCGCTTTTTTTTGTGGGGATTACGACTTTGGCGGAATATCCGACACATCAGAATGAGGCTCGTCGTTACCCACCGTTGTGGCAACCGGCGCCGCTTCACCGGTTGACATCAACGTCTCCCAGTTTGCCTGCAAATCCTTCATGTTGAATTCCGGCTCACCCTTCGGCTGAAGCAGAATCAAAGCCATATCCTGTGAAAGCTGCGAACGCAGATCCTGATTCAGCTCCTCTTTGGTCAACGAGGCGAGGAAGTTTTGCCGCAGCTTTTGATACTGTTCTGGTGCGATATCCACAACCTGGTTTTGCAACGAACGCATCCGCTGGCTGATCAAAATATCGGTATCAGTACGGGCATAGGTAGCAAACAGCTTCTGCAACTCCAGATTCTTCTGCGCGACCAGCGCATTAAACTCTTCCTCTGGCAGGCCGTTGTCGCGGACTTTTGCCAGCTCGCGGGCAACCGTACCTAAATTGCTCTGCAGTTTTTCGTTTGGCGAATCCAGATTGATAGCGCATTGCGCACGCTGGAACAGCACGCGGCAGTCAAAACCGAGGCCAATATCTTTGTTATTTGCTTTGGTCAGATACTGCTGCAGGTGCCAGAACAGGGCTTCACGGGCGAGATCTTCACGCCAGTAACGCTGCAACGCGGCTGATTCGCGGATCGGTTGCCACGCGGTATCCCACATAATCGCGAGTCGGTCCTGCTGCACCGTCTCGGTCATGATGCTCACCGGCTGACGTGGCAGCGGTGATAATGTCGGGACGGGGGCCGGGGTTTCACGTTTGCCTTTCAGGTCACCAAAGACTTTGTTGATTTGCTCGGTCACGTTACGGGTATCGACGTTACCGACCACAATCAGGGTCATTGCATCCGGGGTATACCATTTGTGATGAAAGGCCTGAAGCTGTTTGGCCTCCAGGGGGTGCTTGAGCGATTCCGCCGGATCGTGTCCTAACAAGGACGAGCCCTTAAGGCGATAGCGCCACCAGCTGTCTTTGGTATTGCCAGGCCAGGTCGCAACCATGTCTTCGCTTGCCAGCGCGTGATTCACCGTTTCAGGGGTGATTGCCAGTCTGCCCGTGCTGTCTGACAGCCACTGAAGCGCCTCTTTCAGCAGATCGTTGCGGTTGTTGGGCAAGCTCAGACTAAAAATCGTGTATTCATAGGACACCAGCGCGGGCGGCAGCGGCCGCTTCGGATCAATGGCTTGCTGCCAGAGTGAGCGCACTTGTGCCGGTTGCAGGCTGCCGCTGTGGGTCAGCGCGATGCGGGGAATAAAATGGCTGAAACCGGTTTGCTGCGTACTCTCGGTCAGCGAACCGGTATCAATAGACAGGCGAACCTCAACACGGTCGCTGGGACGTTGCGGCGTGGCGAGAACCTGCCACTGTAAACCGTTTGATAATGTCCCTTGTTGCCAGGCCGGATCTGGCTGGAGTGCTTCTGCCTGCACATAACCGACAGCCGCCAGCATCAGCAAACCGCCTGTTAACAATCGAATTTTTGTGCCCTGCATGGGAACCCCTAATCAACATTCCTGGTTAAAAAGTCAGCCCCGCTAAGGTAGGAGCCGAAGATACATAACACTCCGGTGTTAGACCTCGCAAAAGCGAAAATGTCACACCGCAATATGAAATATCCCGACGAATTTGCTTCGTACGTTAGCGGTCCAGGGGTCAATTATGCTCAGGCACCCGCAGCCCGACAAGGGCTACGGGCTTAAGTGGCGAAATTATGAGGATATTTCGCCTGTTTTGCTGCTTGTCGCACGATTATCCAGCGTATCGACGAGTTTTTTCTGATCCAGCTCTTTCACCCATTTCGCCACCACGATGGTGGCCACACCGTTGCCGACCAGGTTAGTCAGCGCGCGCGCTTCGGACATGAAACGGTCAATCCCCAGAATCAACGCCAGCCCGGCAACCGGTAAATGCCCCACCGCCGAGATGGTCGCTGCCAGCACAATAAACCCACTGCCGGTCACGCCTGCCGCCCCTTTTGAAGAGAGCAATAACACCACCAGCAGCGTGATCTGATGGAAAATATCCATGTGGCTGTTGGTCGCCTGCGCAATAAACACCGCCGCCATCGTTAGATAAATGGAGGTGCCATCGAGGTTGAACGAATAGCCGGTAGGAATGACCAGCCCCACGACCGACTTACGGCAGCCGAGGCGCTCCATTTTTTCCAGCATACGCGGCAGCGCCGACTCCGAAGAGGAGGTACCGAGCACGATCAGCAGCTCTTCACGGATATAGCGGATAAACTTGAAAATGTTAAAGCCAGTCGCGCGGGCGATAGAGCCGAGCACCACCACCACAAACAGAATACAGGTGATGTAGAAGCAGATAATCAACTGCCCCAGCTGCACCAGCGTACCCACGCCGTATTTACCGATGGTGAACGCCATTGCGCCAAACGCGCCAATCGGCGCCAGACGCATAATGAAGTTGATAATGCCGAAGATGACCTGCGAAAAGCTTTCAATGACGTTGAAAATGAGCTGACCCTTGCTGCCCAGGCGGTGCAGCGCAAAGCCGAACAGCACCGCGAACAGCAGCACCTGCAGAATATTACCGCTGGCAAACGCACCGATCACGCTGGAAGGAATAACATCTAACAAGAAAGCCACAATGCCTTGCTGCTGTGCCTGCTCGGCGTAGACCGCTACCGCTTTGGCGTCCAGCGTCGCCGGATCAACGTTCATACCGGCGCCCGGCTGCACCACGTTCACAATCACCAGGCCTATAATCAGCGCCAGCGTACTGACCACTTCAAAATAGAGCAGCGCCACCGCACCCGTGCGGCCTACCGCCTTCATGCTTTCCATACCTGCGATGCCCGTCACTACCGTACAAAAAATCACCGGGGCAATAATCATTTTGATGAGCTTAACGAACGCATCACCCAGCGGTTTCATTTGCGTGCCAATATCCGGGTAAAAATGGCCGAGCAAAATACCGATAGCGATAGCCGTCAGCACCTGAAAGTAGAGACTTTTGAACAGAGTGGTTTTCATAGGGTGTCCTTGAGGTTTAAACCACAGGCTTTGTAGGGAGTTCTCGCGCCTGCGGATTAAAAATAACACCCGTAAAACATGACAGAAATAAACTTACATCAAATTTGAAACAATGATGTTAAGAAATTAGAGCTGACTCGTACAAGCCAGCCTGCATTCATCCCTTTTCAGTCTTATCTGAAAGGGTCAAGTAACGTGATTCAAACGCTTCAGGCCTCACCGCTTTATCGAATAAAAAGCCCTGCGCCATTTCCACTCCCGCCCCGGCCAACCAGTCACGTTGCGCCTCGGTTTCCACCCCTTCTGCAATAATCTGCAGATCCAGACTGCGCGCCATATGAATGATGGAGGCCACCATACTGCTGTCCTCCGGCAGCCCCTCGACAAATATCTTGTCGATTTTAAGCAGGTCAACCGGCAGCGACTTCATATGCTGCAGTTGGCGTAACCCGGCATAGCCCATACCAAAGTCGTCCAGTGCGATTTGCACCCCGGCATTACGCAACGGACGCAGAATCGCCACCGCCGCATGGGGGTCGTCTATGCGGCGACTCTCCGTCACTTCGAGAATCAGCTTATTTGGCTGAATACGGTAGCGATTGAGCAGTTCAAGCAGGTCCGGCACCATGTTGTGATGCATCAGTTGTAACGCGGAAAGGTTGACCGACAGCGGCATCGTGAGCCCTTTCTCCTGCCACGCCGCCAGCAGACGACAGGACTCTTCCAGCACCCAGTAGCCCACCGTCACCATCAGGCCACAGGACTCGATGCGCTCAATTAATCCTTCCGGCAGATCCCAGCTTCCGTCCGGCTGCTCCATACGCAGCAGCGCTTCGGCGCTGACCACCTGACCGGTCGCGAGATCCACCTGCGGCTGTAGCCAGATGGCAAATTTCTGCTGGTCGAGGGCGTTGAGAATATCGCTCTCTTCGGTCAGCCGCTTTTGCGCCTCTTCCATCTGCTCGGGGTCAAAGAACTGAATCTGATTTTTCCCTTTGCGCCGTGCGGTAAAGGCTGCTGATGCAGCGCGACGATAGAACTGCTCGGCATTCATGTCGCCATAGAACATCGCCACCCCAATGCTGGCGCTTGGGCGCAACTGGATGCCATGCATCGGCAGACGCTCATTAATCACCGTGAGCACTTGCTGGCCCAACGTAATGGCATGCCAGGGCTCTTTCACCCCATGCGCGACGATCGCAAAATCATACGCGCTGACCTGGGTCAGCACCATGCGCGGCGCCAGTACCGATTTAAGTTTCTCGACCAGCGTCAGCAGCAGTATTTCCCGCTGCGCCTCTTTCAGCACACCCGCCGTCTCCTGCAACGTTTCACAGGCAACAAACATCAGCGCGGTGGTTTTCTGTTGGGTCACCACCTGCTCAAGTAACGCCATCAAAAAGGCTTTATTGGGCAGATCGGAAACCGGGAACTGCATGGACTGGATATTCAGTTCATCGTGCTGGCGCAGCAGGTTTTGCTGATTGCGGTTATAGCTGCGCACCAGGCTGCCAATTTCATCATCGTGATGGTGACGCGGCAGCGGAAGCTGATGGCCGAACTGATCCTGAAGCGGAAGTTCATGCAGCTCACGGGCGATTTTGCGCAGCGGATGCACAATCAAACGATTAATACACCAGGTGATAGACACCGTCATAATCAGCGTCAGAAGTAAGTAAGCAGTTACTAACGTAGAAAGCGTACTCATCACAAATTTGTAGACCCGATAAGAGTCCGCCTCCAGCACCAGGTAAGCCAGCGGCTGGGGGTTCGCAGGGCGTTGCAGGGAATAGATGGGGAGCGAAATCTGGATCGGCAGTTCGAAGACGCGCGCCAGCATCATCGGCACCGGACGTTCTGGAATAAAGCGCACCCGTAATGCCTGGAATTGATTGGGCAGCACCACGTCGGCGCGACTGACCACCCCTGCGGGCTTAATTTGCCTGATAATGGCTTCCGCTTCGGGGATGTCGGCTTTCAGAATAGCTTCCGACAGGGGTTCACGTACCGAGCGGGCAATACTTTCCAGTTGCGTAGCCGTGTTGTAGCGGTTTTGCTGAACAAAGTGAAACAGCAAAGTCACGCAAAAAATCAAAATAAACACCATCGCCACGGCAAATACCGCAGCCATCTGTTTAATGGTTAAAGAACGGCTGACACGCAAGTTGACTCTCCAGAGATACACAAAAAGCAGGTCTTCGGCTCAGGACACTGCCGCCAGAGTATACTCTATCGCGCCCTTATTGAGCTAAACCGGTGAACAGTTTGTACACCCAGGAAAACTCCTTATTTTACCAGTCAGCATACGGGGTCAGCGTTTGCGGCGGCATATCCATATCGCCCTGCCATCCGCCTGCGGAATAGCGGACAAACATCATGCCCTGGCTTGGGGTGTAGTCTTTTGCCTGTTGAATATTCACGCCGAGCCCTACCGACCAGTTGGAGGTAATTCTCCGCTCAATCAGCGCCTGCGCCGTATAACCCACACCGCGGGATGAACCGCCGCTCTCAATGGCGTCTCTGGCATCCGCCTTGTAGGCGGCAGGAATCAGCCCCATCAGAGGGTAGCTTGGCTGCGACGCACTGCGTGAATGTGACCAGGAGACCGAGCCTCCCACTTCCCATGACCAGTTTTCGGTGCGCTGCCGCCAGGTCACCGGCACGGCAAAGGACAGGTACTCTTGCGGGCTGTAGTAACCGCCCTGGCCCAGAGTGTAGTGGCTCAGATCCTTATCATAGTGCCAGATCATATTGCTCAGACCGACGGTCACCCGGCGATTATTCTCGTTAATCAGTTTGTAGTAGTAACCCGCCATCCAGCGCACGCGCCAGTTATCGGCAACGTTTTTCCCCGTCAGTTGGTCAGCCCCGAGCGAGGCCCAAACGCCGTTCGCTTCCCCGCGATCGTAACTCATGCTGGCCGTCGCACCGTTTGCGCGAACACCGCCCCAGGTGGTGCCAGGATGATCGTCGTGGGCATTATCCTGCTGGCCGCCAAAGGCCAGCAGCGAACTGGATACCGGACGACGATGGACGTTCAGCGTGTAGCCAATCTGCCCGATATCATCGCTGTAGCTGAGGCCGCCGACCACATCGACCACATTAAAACCGATTGGCGTGGTGCCGATATCCATATCCCAGGTGTCGTTGCGCCACCCCACGGCAACGCTGGCACCGGTATCTTTCTGGGTACGGTGCCCGGAGACGCAATCCGATAAATTACAGGTCCCCCAGTTGGGCGACCAGCTACCGTCTGAATCTTTTGCAAAGGTACCGGCATTCATGGTGACCCTGTCAGTACGGAAGAACATCCGCCCATCCGCCAGCGGCGCATCAGCCTGCAGCATTGTGGTGTGCGCTTTCAGATCGGAATAACCGCCGGTCCCGCTGGAGCCCCAGTAGTTATGTTGCAGAGTGACATTGACATCCTGTTGACGATAGAGGTCAGCGGCATCGCTGCGTACACCGCGTTTCAGCCAGTCATCTCGCGCGTCGTTACGCGTCAGCAGGGTAAAGGCGTCATTGCTGGCAGGACGCGAGGGGGTAATTCCGGCAGCGATCATCGCCTCTTTATAGGTGTCCAGCGCCTGTTTTGGCTGGCCGGTGCTCGCCTGGAAACGGGCAGCATCACGCAACACCAGCGCGCTCTCCATGGAGGGAGGCTGAGATTTTGCCCGCGGCACGATGTTTTCGAAGGTCTGCTGCGCACGTTGGGTATCGCCCAGTTGGGCCTGTACCAGCGCGACACGGCGCTCAGTATTGATGGAGGGGATGACCGTCGGTGCCGGTGCTGGCAGTTTCGCCAGCGTCTCGCGCGCCGCCATGCGGTTACCCTCTGCCGCATAGATTTCCGCCAGCCCCAGCAGCGCATCGTCATTGGCCGGTTCACGTGCCAGTACAGACTGATAGCGGGACGTCGCTTCGCTGTTATCACCCCGCTGTTGCGCCCAGTCCGCCAGCGTCAGTTCAATGCGGGTCGAGTCCGGTTGTTGCCTGAGGAAGGCTTCCGCCTCGGCTTCATGCCCGCCGTCGCGAAGCTGATTGGCCCGCGCCAGCATCTGGTTAGATTCCAGCCGGTTTGCCAGCTCCTGAATGTTACTGTTCCACTTCGCTTTCGGCAGCGTATTCAGGTGGGCAAGGGCGGCGCTTTCCTGATTATTACCGGAAAGATAGAGCCCATACGCGTACACCTGCTCGGCATCGCCTGGCTTTTCACGGGCCAGATTACGCATCTGTGCATCGGCGGCAATTTGCTGCCCGGCGGCGCGCAGATCGCTTGCCAGACGGTAGTTCACCCACACGCTGCCAGGGTCCAGCGCAAGACGGCGACGTTGCAGTTCTGCGGCCTGGGCAAAATTCCCCTGATTCTCCAGACGCTCCGCCTCTTGTGAGAGAGTGTCGTTGGTCATGCTGCGTTCAATATCATCAATGCTGCGTCGCTGGCTGGCGGAGAGCGTCTGGATAAAGGCGGTCGCTTTCTCCGCTGACTGCGCACGATAGATATTGGCAAGGCCACGCACGGCGTTGGTGTTCCCTCTGTCCATGCGCAGTGCCTGCTGGTAAAAACGTTCTGCGGACGCCGAATCATTACGTGCCATCGCCGCATCGCCCAGCCCCAGCACCGCGTAGCTGTCGGTGTTATCTATGCTTCTGGCCCGTTGGTAATAGCGTTCTGCCTGGTCGGGATTTTTCGCTGCCAGCTGCGCGTCGCCCTGCTGAATCAGCAGCCAGTAGCGGTTGACCTTGAGCAGGCTGTCCCATTTGCCCCGGTTATCACTGTTCGGATCGAGCGCAATGGCTTTTTCAAACTGCGCCACCGCGCTGGCGCGATCCCCGCGCTGGGAGTAAGCCTGGCCCAGCGCGCCGACGGCTTCGCTGTCCTGATGATTTTTACTGACCGCCTGCTGCAACTCCGCAACCGCACTGCCGCCCTTCCCGGCTTCCACGGCGGCCAGGCCGCGTGCCCGTGCACGGAATTCAGGATCGGCCAGTTGCTTCTGTTGCGCATCCAGCTGCTGGCGCGCCGCCACAACGGTATCTCCTTCGCTAAAGACGCTTAAAAAACGCTTCAGCGCCGCGACGCTGTTGTCACTGACCGTCATGCCCTGAATTTGCTGATACCAGATGACTGCGGCGGCATCGCGTCCGGTATTATTTTTCGCCATCTGCTCAAGGACGGCATAGCCCTCTTCGCTTCGCCCGTCCGCAATCAACATCCGCGCAAGCGCGCTTTGCAGATCGGCGTTGCCGGGGCTGCTGGCATTAATGGCTTTTAATTGATTCACCGCTTCAGTATGGCGGACCGGAATTTTAGCGACCTGGCTCCAGTATTCAGTCGCCAGGTCACCGTCAGGCGGCGCGCCATTAAACAGGCTTTCATAGGCGGCAATGGCTTCTGGCGCATGCCCGGTCGCCGCCTGCAGGCGGGCCTGCTGCAACGCCTGACGCCCTTGTGGGGTCGACAGCGTCATCTGCGTTTTCGACGCTTTATAGGCAGAAGATGTCGGGGCAAGCGTGGCCAGCCGGTCGAGCTGTTTCTGGGCGCCCGCGCTGTCGCCCTGGCGTAACAGATAGCGCAGGCGCGCGGCAATCACGTCCGGGTCATCGGGTGCCATGAGTTCCAGACGGTAGAGCGACTGGCGCACAAGATCTTCGCGTTTACTGGTCTCACCCAGGCGCACCTGCTCCAGCAGTTGTTGCTGTGCGGACGGAGCCGCATGGGCAATGGGCATCAGAGCAATGCCCAGCGATAAACTCAGAAGACTCAATGAGAAGTTGCGCATGCCTGGCCCCAGTCAGGTTGTAACTCACCACGAGGGGTGAAGCGGAAACGGTGCTCGTCCCAGCCCTGACCAAACAGCGCCAGGACGTAATTGTAATAGGCATCGTTGCCGGGAAAATGGTCTGCCACGCGCTGGCGCTGTATTGCCTGGGCGTCACGGTCTTGTAAAAACGGCAGCAGCATGGCGGAGAACCCCGGCGGGCCGTCGCCCTTCGCTTTGCCGGTGGCCACGTCCACCTCTTCTGGCGGCAGGCCGTTTTTGGCAACCAGTGCTGCCATCGGTTTAAGCCGCGTCAGCAAACGGGCCTTTTGCGGGTCCTTGTCATGCATCATGCCCACCCAGCCATAAACGCGAATGGCATCGTAATTACTGACAAGGGTTTTCTCGGACTTAAGCTGCCAGCCGCTGTTTTTTTGATAACGCACCCAGTCCGGTGAAAATCCTTTTGGCGCGGTCTCAAGAAGCAGGCGCAGGTTGGTTTCACGCAGCGTGGTCCAGGGCGCGCCATAGCGGCTAAAATATTGCGCCAACTGCGGCGGTAAATAGCTTGGGTTAAAGCGCCAGACCGCTTTATCTGCAAAACCGACACGACCGGGTAATAGCATCGAACCCAGACCCGGCACGGTGACAACCTCTTCTTTGGCAATACGCGACAACAGCGCTTTACCTGTTCGGCTGTACGCCGGCATGTTCCATAATCGCCCGGCTTCCAGCAGCGACCAGGCTATCCAGACGTCGCCATCCGCAGCGGAATTATCGTCGAGCACCGCCCAGTCATTGTCGTTTTTCTTGCCCCACAGCCAGGCCGGGAGGTGGGCGCTCAAATCTCCCTGCGCCAGATTGTTTTGCGTCCAGTTCAGGAGGAGGTCAAACGCCTGCCGATCGTTGGCGGCGAGGGCAAAAAACAGGGCGTAACTTTGCCCTTCAGAGGTGGTGATTTTGCGGGCATCGCTGGGATCGATGACCCGCCCGCCATCACTGATGTAGTGCTGTTTGAAGTTCTCCCAGGCCGGCCAGCTACAGGCGGCGCGAACCTGCACCGCCGCCAGCATCAGCGCCGCCATCACTATCAAGCGTAGCGCTTTCATCACAACTTACTCGTGGTCCGGGTCGAGACGACGGCGGCTAATAATCCGCAGCAGACGCCACAGCACCCAGGCCAGCAACACGACGCTCACTGCCGCCAGAATCGCCAGCAGCACCGGGTGGTTCGCCAGGGCATACCAGATACGTTCGAACCACGGCAGATGACCCACGTAATAAATATCGCCGACTCGCAGGCCGTTCACGCCCGACTCACGAATCACCGACACCGATCCATAAATCGCCGCCCGTTTACCACTGTCGTTCATCGCACTGTTGAGCAGTTCATAGCCACGCGGACTGTCCGCCAGCAGGGCGACCACGCTGCGCTGTTCATTGAACGGCGACTGGAAGCCGACAATCGCCGCCATTGGACCACTGGACGACACCGAGGTTTGGACATCCGGTTGACGATCCGCTTCATCCGGCAGCGCGCCCGGGAACGCGGTCTGGCGGGAAGGCGTTTTCACCCAGCTTTGCGCAGCATTGACCAGCAGATCGATACGCTTGTCATCTTTCAGTTTGTCGGGGATCGCGCCAATGATCAGGATATCGGCGTCTTTACCCTGAATCTGGGTATTGTCGTCGGTCAGCGTCAGATTGATCGCCGGGAAACCCGTTTGCGCACCGACCGTTCCCAGCGAATCCAGCAGTGTGGTCAACTGAGCAGGGTTCGGATTCGGTGGCGTCACGACGATAGTCTCAGACAGGTCCGCCATCCGGGTGAACGGGAAGCCCGCATTGGCAAACGCACGCAGGTCCGGCATCGCCAGGAAGTGGTAATACTTCGAGAAATCGATGGTGGAATCATCACCAATGACCACGCGGTTTTGCACCGGCTGGAAGGTGACGCAGTTCTCTATCGTTCCGCCCGGCATGGGGTTCATATACTGGAAGTCAAAGCGCAGCTGATTCACCGCACCCAGCTTGAGCGCCGGAATAGAGACATCGGTTTTGCCGTCCAGCAGCCCCTGGAGTACCGGCAGGCGCAGCAGCAGTCGGTTGGTATCCTGGTTACTGGTCAGACTGAAATATTGCAGGAACTGGTTGTTCAGACTGATATCCATGCGCGAATTGTCTTTCGTCGGCGGCGCGGTGTAACGGTAGTTAAGCTGCATATCAATGCCGTTACTGCGCAGCAGATAAAGGTCCGGCGGCAGGTTCAGGGCGAGGTTGATCGACGCGGGCTGCAACCCGGAAGACTGCAACTGCTCTTCATAGGTTTTCAGTTCGCCGAAGGTCACCGCGCGGTCAGTACGCACCCAGTTTGGCGCATCGTACGGTTTACGCGCCAGCAGCGGTTTGACCTCATCAACGGTCACACTGCTTCCCCGGAACAGCACATTCCCTTGGGCAATCCCTTTCGCAGCCTGCAGCAGATCTTTGTCGTCGCGACCAAAGACCACCAGCAGTTTCACGTACGGGTTGTTGGGGTGGCTCATCATGGTAATGGTCGGGGCATTCACCTTCGGCGCATCACGCAGGAAATCGGGACGCTTGTCGTTGGTGGCAAACACGATGGCATTGTGATCCGGTAACCCTTCGTATTGCACCGGGAAACTCTGTCCGCGCCAGCCGGTGCGGGAACCAAACCAGGACGCGATGATAGACGCTGCCTGCTGCTGCACCAGACCTGGCGCCCCGGCAAACACCATCGGCAGAGTCAGTGGACGCGTATCACGCGGATCGAAGAACGGAATGGGGAAGTGAGAGAGATCGTTCTGCACCGCCAGCGTCTGGTAAGAGAGCTCCAGTGAACTGCTCCGTCCGATGTCCATCCACAAGGTGGTGCTGGCCGGGTTTTCGCAGACGTCGCGGTAATGGCCCACAAACTCCAGCCGCACACGGTTAAAGTCGGTGATATAGAGCGGGTCGATCGGCACCTGCGCACGGGTTTTATTGCCCAGTTGCTCTTTGGTGACCGGCAGCACGCCCATCAACTCGTCGTTCAGATAGACCTTGAGCTGAGACTGCACGGGCAGCAGCGAAGGAGACGGCGTATATTCCAGATTCAACAGGGCCTTAGACACCACTTCATCGCTACGCGTCCCAAACTCAATGCCGTTATTCGGGTTAATGCCACGCAGCACCATGCTGCCGGGCGGCGGCGCGATCTCGGCGAAAGTCAGTTTGACGTTACGTGACGGCGCATTGTCGGCCACAATCGGCGCATTGGCACGCGCCACGCCTGGCATCACCTGGCCCACGGCCTGATTACCGGGGGCGGGTGCTGGCGTGGTCTGCCCTTGCGTCGGGGTGGTAGGCGTGAGCACTTCCGTTTGTCCTGGCGCAGGTGTCGCAACAGGTTCGGTGGCAGGCGCAACGGCAGGCACGGTCGGGGCTGCCTGCGCTGCCGGGTTGCCGGGCGCCGCGTGGGTCATCATGGAGGGGACGGTGCTCATCCCCAAAGCCACTGCACAAATCCAGGAGAGTTTTGTTTTCATCGCGTTTTCATCATTGTTGAGCCCAATCACGTCACCGGTTGCTGTTCCGCCACGCCACGCTCCGGGCGGCGCGGAACGAACGACACAATCCAGGAAACCAGTACGGTCAGAGACCGGAAAATCATTTTCACCGACGGAGGGGCAAATTCCGCGAGATGGCGATAGCCACGGAAGCCCAGTTTCAAGATATCCATGAGGCTTTCCAGAGGCTTATCCTCCGGGAAGCTGTCCTGCCACAACGCCCATGTATCCGCACGGGCAAAGGTACACTGCACAAAATCAATATGCTGTTGGGTGGACAGCGGCAGCAACTGCAGCCCCACTTCATTGCCAGACACGCGCACCACCATGGTGGGAAAAACATACTCCTGCTGCCCGCGCTTGAGCAGCAGACTCACTTTCTGCCCTTCCAGCACCTGTGACTGCCCGTTGATCTTGATACCCATCCCGCCGTCGGAGAAGTCATGCACCGTACAGGAGAAGAGATGACCATCTTCACGGGCGATGGCGGCGGGCATCGACATCTCAACACGGTGCGCACGGCGAACTTGTTTGCTCTCCACCGACACGGCCACCGCGCCGCCAAGGATAATCAGGTTGTAAAAGACCCATGCCATACTCACGAAGACGGTGAGCACCTCATTGGCCGGGCCATAGAAGTAACGCCAGACACCCACCAGAATGCCAACCAGATTGATCAGTACCAGGTAGATGTAAGGGCGAGAGATGACCCAGTCGACGTATTCCTCTTCAACCAACCCCCCCTTCGCGGTGACGTTGAACTTGCCTTTATGCGGGTTAAACAGCGCAACCATCGTCGGAGGCGCAATGTACCAGGCCAACACCGTTTCGTAGATTTCACTCCAGAACGAGTGTCGGTACTTACCCTGAATTTTGGAGTTGGTCAGGCTGGCGTGGACCATGTGCGGCAAAACAAAAAGCGCGATCATGATGGCAGGGGCATAAATGATGTAGGCATGCAGCAGCAAAAACGCCAGCGGCGCGGTCAAAAACACCAGGCGCGGAATACCAGACATAAAGTGCAGCATGGCGTTGACGTAGCAGAGACGCTGCGCCAGCTTCAGCCCTTTGCCAAACAGGGGGTTATCGAGACGGAAAATCTGCACCATGCCACGCGCCCAGCGGATACGCTGACCAATGTGCGCGGAGAGACTTTCGGTCGCCAGCCCTGCCGCCTGGGGAATACGCATGTAGGCCGACGTGTGGCCACGGCGGTGTAAGCGCAGCGAGGTGTGCGCATCCTCGGTGACCGTTTCCACCGCAATGCCACCGATTTCATCCAACGGGCCACGACGAATCACCGCGCAGGACCCGCAGAAGAAGGTGGCATCCCACATATCGTTGCCGTCCTGCACCAGCCCGTAGAAGAGTGTGCCTTCGTTGGGGGTTTTGCGAAAACGGCCGAGGTTACGCTCAAAGGGGTCCGGCGAGAAGAAGTGGTGCGGCGTCTGCATCATCGCCAGATCTTTCTCTTTGATAAACCAGCCCATGGTCATTTGCAGGAAGGAACGTGTCGGTACATGGTCGCAATCGAATATGGAGACAAAGTCGCCTTTGGCGTATTTGAGCGCGTTGTTGATGTTCCCGGCTTTTGCATGTTCATGGGTGGTACGGGCGATGTACTCTACCCCCACCGTCTGGGCAAACTGACGAAACTCCTCACGACCGCCATCATCCAGAATCCAGATTTTGAGCTTATCTTTCGGCCAGTCGATACCGAGTGCGGCATAAATCGTGTTTTTCACGACGTTGAGATCTTCGTTATAGGTCGGCACGAAGATATCGACTGACGGCCATACGGACAGGTCTTTTGGCATCGGCACCGGCTGGCGGTTAAGGGGCCAGACAACCTGGAAGTAGCCCAGCACCAGCACTATCCAGGCATAGGTCTCGGCAAACAGCAGGACCAGGCCGCACACCAGGCTGACCGGATCGTCCCAGTTCAGCGTGGAGGTATAACGCCACCAGATGTAGCGGCACGAGACGGTCAGCGACAGTACGATCAGCATCAACGCCGAGAAACGGCCAGGAATGCGTCGCACCAGCAGCGCCACCCCCCACAGCAGGATCAGGAAGATAAACTGAGAGATCGGGTTAAACGGCTGCGTAATACACAACAGCGCCAGAATCAGCGAGAAGGTGACGATGATACCCAGAATCAGCCGCCGTACCCCCTGGCTCAAATGCCCTAACTCTTTCTGACTCTCCAGATGACTTGTCTTGCCGGTGACGCGCGTCGGCAGGCTGTCGAGCCAGTTGTGGTAACGCTTGCGCCAGCTTCGCGTGCGGGAAAAACGTCTGGGGCGCATGGCATGCGGCGCGTGTCGGGGCAGGGTCACCAACAGCCAGCAGGTTTGCAGCAGATAACGTGCCGGATCCAGGGGGCGCGGGCGATCGGGATTGATATGCGGAAACAGCGTTGCATGCTGGGCCCGCAATTTTTGCCACAGCGGGTTTTCTAATGGTATTAACAACCACGCCATCGCGGCCCAGAAACAGCCACATGCCGCACTGAATCCCGACGCCTTATGACGGCGATAATGGTGATAACGCGCGCTTAAGCGGGCGTAAACCGGGGGGATGAGTAACCAGGCGGCAGGATGGTTCATGGCTGCCCCTGAAGAGATTGACCTTCCGGGGTGCGGGGGGTGGCGCAATGCAGTAAGCACCAATTGGCCAGCGTCAGAATCTCTTCTGCCGCCAGCGCGTCACCACGGTATTCGCCCAAAGGCTGCTTCGAACCCAGACATTCCACCATCGCCTCATCGCGATGAATCACCATCGGGAGCAAATGTCGCTGACTTTGCAGCCAGACCTGGTACAAATCATCCTGCATCTGGCTGCCAATACGCAGATCGTTGACCAGAATACGTGCACCCACGGGCAGGGGCTGTTGATGCAGGCGGACATGGCAGTTGGTATCCGGTTTGACCACCACGAGGGTATGATCGCAATGGTCTAAAAACTGGCGGGTTAAGGGGGAGACGCCGTGCGGTAAATCAACCAACACCCAGTTATAGCGCTGTTGGGATTGAAGCGTCTGCAAAACCGGGATGAGCTGGCCGAGCGCGTCGTGTAATACGTGGGTATTTTCCCATTCTGCCGCCGTCAGGCGACCAAAAGGCAGAATATCGAGGCTTGAGGTGTACCGCATTCCCCCCTCACGCCAGTCCCGGTTATCCAGCATGGCGCGCGCCCACCCCTCCTCGCGATCAAAGTCAACGTTGAACGACAGGCGCAGGAGGTTATCGGGGCAGGCATCAATAACGAGTACTGACTCTCCCAGAACGTGTAATGCCCAGCCGAGTGCGGCGGTAATGGATGTTGTGCCTACCCCGCCGCGCACCCCTTGTAACCCCAAAACAGCCATCCACGGCGTCCTTATTGAAAACGTGCTAATTCGGCAAGCAACGGCCAGCGTTTAATAGCCGCTGCCAACTGTTCTCGCTGGGAAATATCGGCATAATCTATTTCAGGTAATGAAAATGCCTTACTAAGCGCCAGAAAGTCATTTTGAAATGTATAACCCAAGGTCGAATCGCCCTGAGTTTTAGGTTCATCGTTAAGCATTTCAGGCCCGTTCCCTTTGAGGAGAAATCATAAGTACATTCTTAGTAATGGTATTTTGCCAGGGAAAAACATTTACATGCTAAAACTGATGTTCTTTAATTTCAATGTTAGGTTTATTTCTTCGCTTTCGCTAGTAAACTGATATAGACATAAATTGATAAGCAGAGGGACACCGTGAACCCCATATTTTCTATTGGCATCCGCTCATTGTGGGACGAATTGCGTCACATGCCAGCAGGCGGTGTCTGGTGGATTAATGCCGATCGCGAAGAAGATGCCATAAGCTTACTGAACCAGACACTTGCGACGCAGTCCAGTGACAGCAAAGTCGCAGTGGCTGCGATGGGCTATGATCTTCGCAAGCTCATCAAATTAGATAACGATCACGGCCCCGAAAAAATTCGAATATTTTCCATGCCTGAAAAAGAGAATAGTCTATACTTTTTCTCCCGCGATTTATTGTGCTCATTTGAGCCGGAAAATTATTTCCTTATCCTTCTCTGTGCAAATAACGCCTGGCAGAATATATCAGCAGAGAAAATGCACCACTGGATTAAAAAAATTCATGATTGGACGAAATATCATAATTGTACCCTCCTGGTATTAAATCCTGCGGCTAACAGTGACAAACAATCGTCGATATTGATGAGTGAGTATCGTTCGCTGTTAGGGCTGGCAAGTTTGCGCGTGCAAAGTGATACCCATCTGTATGATGTGGCCTGGTGGTGTAATGAAAAAGGCGTAAGTGCGCATCAGCAGCTTATTCTGGAGCATCACGACGGCGTCTGGCAATTAGCCCAGCAGGAAGAGACGACGGTGCAGCCGCGCAGCGATGAGAAGCGGGTATTAAGCAACGTGACGGTGCTTGAAGGTGCCCCCGCGCTTTCGGAGCACTGGGCGCTGTTTGAAACCAACGAAAGCATGTTTAATGACGCGCGTATGGCCCAGGCCGCGACCATTATTTTTGCCCTGAGACAAAACAACCAGATTGAAACCATTGCCCGCCAGGTGCATACCTTGCGGCGTCAGCGCGGCAGTGGGTTAAAAATTATCGTCCGTGAAACCCAGGCCAGTCTGCGCGCCACCGATGAGCGCCTGTTACTGGGCTGTGGGGCTAACATGGTGATTCCCTGGAATGCCCCCCTCTCCCGCTGCCTGACGCTCATCGAGAGTGTGCAGGGCCAGAAGTTCACTCGCCACGTTCCGGAAGATATCACCACGCTGCTGTCGATGACCCAGCCGCTTAAGCTTCGCGGCTACCTGCCGTGGGAAACGTTCAATGAAGCGGTGGCCAACATGGTCAATAACCCGCTGCTGCCGCCAGACGGTAAAGGCATCCTGGTCGCATTACGCCCGGTCCCGGGAATCCGCGTTGAGCAGGCGCTCACCCTGTGCAGACCCAATCGTGTCGGCGATATCGTCACCATTGGGGATAACCGGTTAATCATGTTTTTGTCCTTCTGTCGGGTCAACGACCTTGATACCGCGCTTAACCACATCTTCCCGTTGCCGACAGCCGACATTTTCTCTAACCGTACCATCTGGTTTGAAGATACGCAGATTACCGGCGAACTGGTACTGATGCGCGAAATCGAGCCGGAAAAGTGGGGCAAGCCGCTGACTATCGTGAGTAAAGAGTCTAAAAAAGTGATTAACGCCGAGCATGACGGTCACGTCTGGCGTCACATTCCTGAACCGCTGCGATTATTAAGTGAAGACACGGAGCGTTCATCATGATGTCCATTGCCGACATTATTCAGCTCGTGGTGCTGTGCGCGCTGATCTTCTTTCCGCTGGGGTATCTCGCACGCCACTGGCTGTACCGTATTCGCGTCATTTTGCGAATCATGTTTATTAAACCCCGGTATGTGAAATCGGCTGGCGTCATACGCCGCCCATCGCTTGTCAAGGCAGACCGAAAAGATGACTAATCAAACCGTTACCGCAACGCCACCCTCCCCGCTCTGGCAATACTGGCGGGGGCTTTCCGGCTGGAACTTCTATTTCCTCGTGAAGTTCGGTTTATTGTGGGCGGGCTACCTTAATTTCCATCCTCTTCTGAACCTGGTCTTCATGGCATTTCTGTTGATGCCAATACCGAATAAAGGTCTGCATCGCTTACGACACTGGGTGGCCCTGCCCATCGGTTTTGGCCTGTTCTGGCATGATACCTGGCTGCCCGGCCCGGAGAGCATCATGAGCCAGGGGAGTCAGGTCGCCGGATTCAGCGCCGACTACCTGCTCGATCTGGTAACACGTTTTATTAACTGGGAGATGATTGGCGCGCTCTTTGTGCTGCTTATCGCCTGGCTGTTCCTTTCCCAGTGGCTCCGCGTGACGGTCTTTGTGGTGGCGATTATGGTCTGGCTGAACGTCATGACCCTTGCCGGCCCGGCATTTACCCTGTGGCCGGGTGCGCAACAGTCCACGACCGTCTCGACGACGGGCGGTACGGCAGCCGCCACGGTCACGACTGCAGGCGCTAACGCCACGCCGGTGGTGGGCGATATTCCCGCGCAAACCGCACCGCCAACGTCAGAGAACCTGAATGCCTGGCTGTCCAGCTTCTATGCGGCGGAAGAGAAGCGCCAGACCCCCTTCCCGTCACAGTTAGCGGCGGATGCCCAGCCGTTTGATCTGCTGGTCATTAACATTTGCTCGCTCTCCTGGGCCGATATTGAAGCCTCTGGCCTTTCCGCCCATCCGCTATGGAAGCATTTTGATATTGTCTTTAAGCAGTTCAACTCCGCCACCGCCTACAGCGGCCCGGCGGCCATTCGTCTGCTGCGCGCCAGCTGCGGTCAGACCTCGCATAAGAACCTTTATCAGACCGCGGGCGCGCAGTGTTATCTCTTCGATAATCTGGCGAAACTGGGCTTCACTCAGCAACTGATGATGGACCACAACGGCGTGTTCGGCGACTTCCTCAAAGAAGTACGTGAGAACGGGGGAATGCAAGCTCCGTTGATGAATCAGGCTGGCCTGCCGCCGGTTCTGCTCTCTTTCGACGGCTCGCCGGTTTACGACGATACGGCGGTGTTGAATCGTTGGATGGAGAGCGAGGCGACCCAACAGGGTCACCGCACCGCGACCTTCTACAACCTGTTACCGCTGCACGACGGCAACCACTACCCGGGTATCCGCCAGACAGCGGACTATAAAATCCGTGCGCAGAAGATGTTTGATGAGCTGGATGCGTTCTTCACGCAGCTTGAGAAATCCGGTCGTAAGGTAATGGTGGTGATGGTGCCGGAACACGGTGCAGCATTGCAGGGGGATAAAATGCAGGTATCGGGTCTGCGTGATATTCCGAGTCCGTCCATTACCCATGTGCCGACGGCGATTAAGTTCTTTGGCATGAAAGCGCCGCATCAGGGCGCCCCCATTGAGGTTAATCAGCCGAGCAGTTTCCTGGCGATATCCGAGCTGGTGGTGCGTGTGCTGGACGGCAAGATTTTCACCGAGGACAGCGTGAACTGGGACCAATTGACCAGCGGCCTGCCGCAGTCAGCACCGGTGTCGGAGAACGCAAATGCGGTGGTGATTCAGTACCAGAACAAGCCATACGTCCGCCTGAACGGCGGCGATTGGGTGCCGTATCCGCAGTAGCGCGCGTGGCTTCCCTCAGGGCTGAGGGATTCCCACAAAAAATGCGAGCACGGGCAGTCCCCTCGCCCCACCGGGGAGAGGGTTAGGGTGAGGGGGAACATGTGGCTCTGGTGGTCGTTCCGTTCACCTTATGTTCCTTGCTTTTCTGTAGCGCCAGAACCCGTGAACGTGCCAGGGCGGTTCACCGCCACCGCCCTGGCGACCCGGGCTCCCGGCCAGGAAAATCGCCGCTAGCGCGGTCCACTCAGCGTATTCCTTCAGGCTTATCGGGTCGGGCGCGATGCAGCGTCCCTGCAACGCGCGCCCTGAACCCGCATCCCTGCGGGTTCCCCCGGCCTTACGGATACGCTTCGTCGATTTTCAGCCGGACCCAGTCATCGCGGTGACTGTTTTATTCTCATTACGCAATGTTATCGCTGTAAAACGTAATAATACCGGGGATGCCTCAGGGAGAGGGAGAGGGGAAAAGACGGCTCACATGCCCGCCTCCCCGGCCCATAAAAAAACCGGCGCCTCTGCACCGGTTTTTATTTTTGCTCACTCACGCGTGGGGCTTTTCGCCGTTCTCATCCTGATCGACCGCGAAGCAGGCAACCAGTTGACCGTTGTAGTCCTTCAGCTGCGGCTGCAGCTGAGTGCATGGGCCGAAGCGACGACGGCAGCGGGCGTTGAACGCGCAACCCGGCGGTGGGTTTAGCGGGCTTGGCAGTTCACCGGTCAGTTTAATGCGCTCGCGCCGTTCGTCCGGGTTCAGACGCGGGGTCGCAGAGAGCAGCGCCTGGGTGTACGGATGGCGCGGGTTGGTGAAGATCTGGTCCTTGGTGCCTTTCTCAACGCAGCGGCCGAGATACATCACCATCACTTCATCCGCAATATGTTCCACCACCGACAGGTCGTGCGAGATGAAAACATACGACAGCCCCAAATCCTGCTGTAAATCCATCATCAGGTTCAGCACCTGCGCACGCACGGAGACATCCAGCGCGGAAACCGGTTCATCAGCAATCACCACGTCCGGGTCAAGCATCAACCCACGAGCAATGGCAATACGCTGGCGCTGACCGCCGGAGAACATATGTGGGTAACGGTCGTAATGTTCGGTTTTCAGGCCGACTTTTGCCATCATCTCCAGCGCTTTCTCACGACGCTCGGCTTTACTCAGGGTCGAGTTAATTTGCAGCGGCTCTTCCAGAATCTGTCCCACTTTTTTACGCGGGTTCAGTGAACCGTACGGGTTCTGGAACACAATCTGGATTTTCTGCCGACGCAGTTTCTGCGCCTGAGGATCGTGCTTGAGCAGATCCTGCCCCTGATAGTAAAGCTCGCCGCCGGTCGGCGTTTCGATCATTGTCAGCAGGCGGCCAAGGGTGGATTTACCACACCCGGACTCCCCTACCACCGCCAGCGTTTTACCGCGTTCGAGGGTAAAAGAGACGCCGTCCAGCGCTTTTACCAGGCGTTCCGGGGCAAAGAGCCCCTTCTTCACCGGGTAATGTTTTTTTAAATCAATGGCCTGCAACAGGTGCTGTTGCGTGGTGGCCTCATGCGTACTCATAGGGTCGGCCTCCCGGCATCATCGAGTGGGTAGTGGCATTTAGACTGGCGTCCGTCCGCGAGCGTGTTCAAATCGGGCTCATCAACACGGCATTTGTCGGTGGCATAGGGGCAGCGCGGGTTCAGCAGACAGCCATTCGGGCGGTCATACTTACCGGGCACCACACCCGGCAGCGACGCCAGACGGGCTTTGTCCTGCGCAAACTCCGGCAGCGCACGCAACAGCGCCTGGGTATACGGATGACGCGGTGCACGGAAGATATCCGTCGCCGCCCCCGTTTCCACGACCTGGCCTGCGTACATCACAATGATTTTGTGCGCCGCTTCGGCCACCAGCGCCAGGTCGTGCGTAATCAGGATCAGCGCCATGTTCTCTTTCTGCTGCAGTTCGAGCAGCAGTTCGATGATCTGAGCCTGGATGGTCACGTCGAGCGCGGTAGTCGGTTCATCGGCAATCAGCAGTTTTGGCTGACAGGCAATCGCCATGGCAATCATCACACGCTGGCTCATCCCACCGGAGAGTTGGTGTGGGTAAACGTCCAGACGCGATGCCGGGTCAGGAATCCCGACCTGGTTGAGCAGGTCAATCGCACGCTGACGACGGGTTTTCTTGTTACCGCCCTGATGCACCTTAATCGCTTCCATGATCTGGAAGCCCACGGTGTAGCACGGGTTGAGGCTGGTCATCGGGTCCTGGAAAATCATCGCCACTTCGGAGCCCACCAGACTACGGCGCTCTTTTTCCGAAATGCGTTTCAGATCCTGACCATTAAACTCCAGCTTCTCCGCCATCACGCGGCCTGGGAAGTCAATCAGGCCCATGATCGCCAGTGAGCTGACCGATTTACCGGAACCAGACTCCCCAACAATGCCGACCACTTCGCCCTGATTTACGCTGTAACTCACACGGTCTACGGCGCGGAACGCGGCCCCTTCGTCTCCGAAGTGCACCGATAATTTATCTACATTTAATAACGCCATCTCGAACCCCTTACTGCTTCAGTTTAGGATCGAGCGCATCACGCAGGCCGTCACCCATCAGGTTAAATGCCAGCACCGTCAGCAGGATCGCCAGACCCGGGAAGGTCACGACCCACCAGGCACTCTGCGCGAACTGCAACACGTCGGAGAGCATGGTGCCCCACTCCGGTGTTGGCGGCTGCGCACCCATGCCAAGGAAGCCGAGGGCGGCCATGTCGAGAATGGCGTTCGAGAAGCCGAGCGACGCCTGAACAATCAGTGGCGCAAGGCAGTTAGGGAAGATATTGACGAACATCTGACGCATCGCACCGGCACCCGCCACGCGAGAAGCCGTCACGTAATCACGGTTAACTTCCACCAGCACGGCGGCGCGCGTCAGTCGCACATAGTGCGGCAGCGCCACGAAGGTCAGCGCCAGCGACGCGTTGACTATCGACGGCCCGAATATAGCGACCAGTACCAGCGCCAGCAGCAGGCTCGGCAGGGCCAGCATAATGTCGACGATACGCATGATGACGGTATCCACGATACCGCCAAAGTAACCGGCAACCAGACCCAGAACGACCCCCATCACCAGCGAGAGGACCACCACCAGGCAGCCCACCAGCAGCGACAGACGCGCACCGAACATCAGGCGCGACAGCGTGTCGCGGCCCACGTCATCGGTGCCTAACAGATGCGTCCATGTGCCGCCGTCCTGCCAGACCGGCGGGGCCAGCAGCGCATCACGGAACTGCTCCGCCGGGTTATGCGGCGCGATTACGTTCGCAAAAATGGCAATCAGCAGCATGATGACAACATACGCCAGGCCGACAACCGCGCCTTTATTGCGTTTGAAGTAATGCCAGAATTCCTGCAGCGGGGTCATAGGCACCGGCGCAGCGATAACTTTAGTTTCAGTGGTTTGTGACATGATGGCCCCTTACTTCTTATGCCGAATACGCGGGTTCACCACGCCGTAAAGCAGGTCGACCAACAGGTTGACGACAATAATCATCGTCGCGACCAGCAATACCCCGCCCTGCACAACCGGATAGTCACGGCGTTGCAATGCGTCAATCAGCCAGCGCCCCAGGCCCGGCCACGAGAAGATGGTTTCCGTCAGAATAGCCCCGGCCAGCAAGGTGCCTACCTGTAAACCGATAACGGTGACCACCGGCAGCATTGCATTACGCAGTGCATGGACGATGATGACGCGCATACGGGTCAGGCCCTTAGCACGCGCGGTACGGATGTAATCTTCACCCAGCACTTCCAGCATCGAGGAGCGGGTCATACGAACGATTACCGCCAGCGGGATGGTGCCCAGCACAACGGCAGGCAGGATCATGTGCGCCAGCGCATCAATGAAGTTGCCCTCTTCACCCCAGATAGCCGTGTCAATCAGCATAAAGCCCGTCAGCGGATTGCTGTCGTCGAGGAACACCATATCGCTGACGCGCCCGGAGACCGGGGTCAGGTTAAGCTGCACCGAAACCAGCATAATCAGCATCATGCCCCACCAGAAGATAGGCATGGAGTAGCCGGTCAGCGCGATACTGACGGCGGTATGGTCAAAAATGGAGCCACGTTTTACCGCAGCCAGCACGCCTACCGGGATCCCCACGGCAACGGCGAAAATCATGGCGCAGATACCCAGTTCCATGGTCGCTTTAAAGCGCGGCACGAACTCGTCCCACACCGGAAGACGGCTCTTGAGAGAGATGCCTAAATCACCGTGCAAGACACCCCAAACATAATTGACGTATTGCTCCCATAGCGGCTTGTTAAGACCAAGCTCCGCCAACAGCTGAGCATGACGCTCAGGGGAGAGACCACGCTCGCCCGCCATGATCATCACCGGATCGCCGGGGATCATATGAACAAAGGCAAAGGTGAGAAGGGTGATACCGATAAACGTAGGGATAACTAACCCTAAACGTCGGAGGATGAACTGCAACATAACCCGGATTCTCTGTAGTGACGCACCGCCTGGAGGCGAGACGTCTTTATTGCTCACAAATGTAAATTCCCTCTCCTTTTAGAAGAGAGTGAGGGTGAGAGGGTGCATGCACCGCCCCCACCCCTGCCCTCTCCGGGAGGGAGAGGGAGAACATCCTGCTTATTATTCTACTGACACGTTTTCGAAGTGGTGTTTGCCCAGCGGATCAACCACATAGCCTTTGACTTCTTTACGTACTGGCTCGTAAACGGTGGAGTGCGCGACGATCAGTGCCGGAGCCTGATCATGCATCACAACCTGAGCCTGTTTGTAGAGTTCAATACGCTTGTTATGGTCGTCGGTAGCACGTGCCGGCTGAATCAGGTCTTCAAACGGCTTGTAGCACCAGCGAGAGTAGTTGGAACCGTCTTTCGCAGCCGCACAGCTGAACAGGGTAGCGAAGAAGTTGTCCGGATCCCCATTGTCCCCGGTCCAGCCCATCATCACTGCCTGGTGTTCGCCAGCTTTAGCGCGTTTCAGGTACTCGCCCCACTCGTAGGTCACGATTTTGGCTTGCACGCCCACTTTCGCCCAGTCAGCCTGAATCATCTCAGCCATACGGCGAGCGTTCGGGTTGTACGGACGTTGTACCGGCATTGCCCACAGCTCAACGGTGAAGCCCTGCTCGTGGCCCGATTCTTTCAACAACTGTTTCGCTTTCTCAACGTCGTAGGTGTAATCCTTAACGTCGTCGTTGTAGCCCCACATGGTCGGTGGAATCAGGTTTTTCGCCGCAGTGCCAGCGCCCTGGTAAACCGCTTTGATGATCGCTTCTTTGTTCACCGCGTAAGTCAGCGCCTGACGGACTTTCACGTCATCAAACGGTTTCTTCTCGGTGTTGAAGGACATGTAACCGACGTTCAGGCCAGCCTGCTCCATCAGGTTAATGTTTTTGTCCTGCTTCATACGCGCGATGTCAGCCGGGTTAGGGAACGGCATAACCTGGCACTCGTTTTTCTGCAGTTTGGCATAACGTACGGATGCGTCAGGCGTGATGGAGAAGACCAGACGATCGATCTGCGGCTTGGTGCCCCAGTAGCCTTCGAAGGCTTTGTACAGAATGCGGGAGTCTTTCTGATACTGCTGCAACTGGAATGGCCCGGTACCAATTGGGTCCAGATCCACTTTATCCGGCGTGCCGGCTTTCAGCATGTTATCCGCGTACTCTTTGGAGAGAATTGACGCGAAGTCCATGGCGAGATCGGCCAGGAACGGAGATTCCGGACGAGTCAGCACGAACTGAACGGTATTGTCGTCAACTTTTTTCACTTCGCTGATGAGCTCAGGTAAGCCCATGCCTTCGAAGTATTCATAGCTGCCGCCAGAGATTTTGTGGTACGGGTTCTGATCGTTTTTCTGACGATCGAAGGAGAACACCACGTCGTCCGCGTTAAATTCACGCGTCGGTTTGAATGCTTTATTATCCTGCCACTTCACGCCTTTACGCAGGTGGAAGGTATAGGTTTTACCGTCTTCGCTGATTTCCCACTTCTCAGCCAGGCCCGGAATCACTTCAGTGGTGCCGATTTTGAATTCAACCAGACGGTTATAGATAGGCACAGAGCTTGCGTCGTAAGTCGTACCAGAGGTGAAAAGCTGTGGGTTAAAGCCCTCAGGGGAACCTTCTGAACAATAAACCAGGGTTTTTGCCTGCACGCTTGCTGCCACAGTCATCGCCACCAGGCTAAGACCGAGCTTCAGCATCCCTGACTTCTTCAAGGAAATACTCATTATTCTGCTCCAATGTGATATGTGTTGTTACCCTTGCGCTGGGTTATCCGACAGGCCTTTATTTGTTTTTTACCTGGACTTATCGGCAGTTATGAGAGATGGGAAATCCTTTCACGGGGTGAACTGAGTTGCAGTGCAGATTCTCCATGAAATGCCCCTCATGCCCTACAATCTGTCAATAGAATGTCAAAACGTCAATACAGGTAACGGGGATTTACATCGTTGATGAGAATCAACAAACAAAGTTAAAAAAAACTTCAGGGTGCTATTTTCAGCAGGTAAATTTGTGCTATGCGCCACATGGCAGAATAATGCGCTTAAGAATTTGCTGTATATGGTGTTTATCGTTTGTACAGATTATGCAAAATTTCTTAAGAAACGATGAATATGTGAGCGATAAATACCGCGAACGTTAAAACGCACAGCGGAAAATGCTGCCTCTATCCATAAGCAACGCGAAAAAAGATTTAACTATATATAAAAAAATACAATGGAATATGTCACAAAACGGTGAGCTGGCAGGGTGAAATAAGGTTACGGATGGGTTAAAAAAGGGGACTTTTTTTGCCCGACGATGTGAGAAACGTAACATTCGCCGGGCAAAACCCAGGGCAGCTAAACGGAATTAAGCAATCCCGGTGGTGACCGTAAACGAGCGGGTCTGCCGTGGTGCTAACTCAATTAACGAACCATTACGCCGGGCGGCCAGAAAACCTTCCGGGCGACAGGTTGCCGGTAGCGCAAAGGCCGCCACCTGCTGATCGCCGTTGTACAGAATCCAGCGGGTAACATAATTCAGCTCGGCACTTGAGAAGCGGGTGACGAAGGCAGTGCCATCCGGTGCTTCCATGCGAAATTCTGGCGTAGCGGTATACCCCTCCAGCTTATCGGCAAAGAAGACGATTTCCGGATCGTACAAACCGGGTTCACTGAGCGTCCTCAGCGAGGCCTCACCCTGTAAAATCCGCTGATTGAATGCCAGCCACTGCTCGGTCGGTTTTACGTGTGCAGGCACCGACTCGCGCAGTGTCAATGCCTCATCCGGGATGTTCTGGCTGAAGGTGGCGTCCGGCACGTACGCATAGTTCATATGGCACATGTACTGCAACGGCATCGCCACCGACGCCAGGTTGGTCACCGCCATCTGAATATCAAACAACGCGCTCGCCTTACGCACGACCACCGCCGGTTGCGCCTGATAGTGATGGCCAAAGCCCATCACATATTCGTAGCGCCCGGTAATGCGCAGCGCGCACTCCTCCAGTTCCAGCCAGGCGTCGTCCATTGCCGCACAGGCCATTTCACCGTGCAGCGGGTGGGTATCCTCCGGCGAAGGGCAGCCGTTCGCCAGCAGGCCCGAATGAAAGGCAAAGCAGCCGTAGGTCGCCACCACTTCCGTCGCGGGTTTTGGCTGGCTGAACATGTTGCGCATCGTCAGGTCATGACCATCAAACTCGGCATCCCAAATCATCTGCCCCATCCAGGGCAGAATAACGAGGTGACCACGACTGTTCTGCACTTTCAGCCCCTCCACCCCGCTGGCATAGCGAAAGGCGGTGACCGTGAAATCACTGTTTTCCAGCAGGATGCGCGGCTGTTCAGTAAACAGTGAACGCCATAAGGGAAGACGCGTTGTCATGATGTTTCTCCTTAAGAAGCAGTGGCTGCGGTCACATCATCACGCACTTTGCTTTCGCGCCAGAAATAGAAACCGACGTAGACAAAGCACAGCATGGAGACCAGGAACGAGAGCTGCAGCGAGTGGAACATGTCTGCCATATAGCCCTGGATTGCCGGAACGACCGCCGCACCGACAATCGCCATCACAATTACCGCGCCCGCCATTTCGGTATGTTCGTTATCCACGGTATTCAGCGTGCCCGCATAGATGGTGGCCCAGCAGGGTCCAAACAGCACGCTCACCAGCACCGCGACATAGACCGCGCTAAAGCTCGGGGCCAGCGACACATACGCCAGGAACAGCGCACCGATGACGGAGTATAAGATCAACACTTTCTCCGGATTAAAGCGCGTCATCAAAATATTGGCGATAAATTTGCCGATGAAGAAACAGACAAAGCTGTAGACCATGAAGTTGGAGGCATCGCGTTCGTTGATGTCACCCAGTTCCAGGGCCAGACGAATGGTGAACGACCAGACGGCAACCTGCATGCCAACGTACAGGAACTGCGCCACGATGCCGCGACGAAAACGCCCGTTGCTTGCCAGGTAACGCAGCGTATCCATTGCCGTCGGGCGTTTATGGTTCACCGTCTGCGCCACTTTGCAGGTCGGGAAGCGGGTCAGCAGGAACAGGACCATCACCACCACCAGTACCATGATCATGTACTTATAGGGTTCCAGCGTATTTTCCAGCATCAGCACTTTGAAGTTGTGGATCTGCTCAGCGTTCATCCCGGCCATCTGTTTTTCCAGACTTTCCCCTTCGGAGAAGACCAGGTATTTGCCCAACAGAATGCCCGCGACCGCGCCAATCGGGTAAAACGTCTGACTGATGTTTAAACGCAGGGTGGCATGCGCCTTCGGACCGATCATTGAGCTGTAAGTATTGGCAGCCGTCTCCAGGAAGCTCAGGCCAATCGCGATGGCAAATATGGCGGCAAGGAACATGGTGTAAGTCGCCATATGCGATGCCGGGAAAAAGAGCGTACAGCCGACGATATACAGCGTCAGACCGGTGAGTATCGCCACTTTATAACTGGTTTTTTTAATCACCAGCGAGGCCGGAATCGCAATTAAGAAATAGCCGCCATAGAATGCACTCTGCACTAATGCAGAGGCAAAGTTGCTGAGTGAAAATACACTTTTAAACTGCGTAATCAGAATATCATTTAAAGCTGCTGCGCATCCCCACAGCGGGAATAAACAGGATAACAAAATAAACTGGAACAGAGGGGTCTTATTCAGATATCCATCGGGCATCTGAATGATGTTTTTATTGTTCATAGTGCTACCTTTTACTTTGCAGGGTGATTGTTATTCGTTTAAGGACAGATATTCACTAAATTGTTCAATGCTCGGATAAGATGATTGGGTGCCCTTTCCCGTGACGCTAAAGGCGGCAAAAAGGACGGCTTTTTTCATGGCGGCTTCAACGTTGCCGCTCTGGACGTAATAGTGGGCGAAGCAGCCGATGAAGGCATCGCCGGCACCACTGGTATCAATGGCGTTAACTTTGAAGGCAGGCACATGCACCTCCTGGTCTCGGGTCATCCATAACGCGCCTTTTTCGCCCATAGTGACGATAATATTATTCAGCCCCTTGTCGAGAAGGCTACGCGCGGCGGCACGAATATTATCGTAACTGTCGACAGGCATGCCGGTAAGTATTTCCAGCTCGGTTTCGTTTGGCACAAAGAAATCACATTTACAGGCATATGACATATCTAATTCACGTAATGCCGGTGCCGGATTTAATAACACTTCAATACCGTGTTTTTTACCAAACTCAATCGCGTGATATACCGTCTCCAATTGCACTTCCAGTTGCAGAACGATCAACTGACATTTTTTTAAATCTTCCGCCGCGCGATCGATATCTTCCGGCGAAAGGAATTTGTTCGCGCCTTTAATAATCAGAATACTGTTGCTGGAGTTAGCATTAACAAAGATCGGTGCCACACCGCTGCTGGTGCAGGGGACTTTTTCAACATAGGTCGTATTGATGCCCCAGGATTCGAGGTTACGGATGGTGTTATCGGCAAAGATATCGTCACCCACCTTGGTCAGCATCAGCACTTTGGAGTTGAGTTTGGCGGCGGCTACCGCCTGGTTAGCCCCTTTGCCGCCACAACCGATTTTGAAAGCCGGCGCCTCAAGCGTTTCTCCTTCTTTCGGCATCTGGTTGGTATAGGTGATGAGATCCACCATGTTTGAGCCGATCACTGCGATATCCATTTTTACTACCTCTCAGAAACAATCACGTAACAATGATATTTAAATAACATTATCATGTTACTTTAGTATCATTTGTGATTGTGATCGCGATTAGAGGATCATTTTAATGTTTATTTAATCACCACATATTGTGTTTCTTGTCACACCCCTTGTCGGAAAATAAAACACATCCGTTTGAAATCAATGAATTTAATCACAATAAAAAGGGGTGTGACCGTGCTTTTAATTATGGTGCCTGGGCAGTATAGTATTGCAACAACGTGATGTTCCTGAAGCCACACAAATGTTACTAATGGAACATACGCAAGCTAAATGGCGGGGAAGTGAATGGAAACTAAGCAAAAAGAGCGCATCCGGCGCTTAATGGCGCTGCTTAAAAAGACTGACAGAATCCACCTCAAAGAGGCTGCCCGCATGCTGGAAGTCTCGGTGATGACGATTCGCCGCGACCTGAGCCAGGACGATGAACCTCTGCCGCTCACGCTGCTCGGTGGCTACATCGTGATGGTCAATAAACCCGCCTCCTCTTCCCCTTCCCCTGTACCGGTTAAACATCCCCATCATCGGGATGATTTGCCTGTCGCGATTCTGGCAGCCGGGCTGGTCAGTGAAAACGATCTGGTCTTTTTTGATAACGGGCCGGAAATGCCGCTGGTAGTGAGCATGATCCCGGATGACATTACCTTTACCGGCATTTGTTACTCGCATCGGGTGTTTGTGGCACTCAATGAAAAACCCAATGCCACGGCAGTGTTATGCGGCGGCACCTATCGGGCTAAAAGTGATGCGTTTTACGATTCCAATAACCCTTCCGCACTGGATTCCCTTAACCCCAGGAAAGTGTTTATTTCCGCCAGTGGGGTGCATGAGCATTTTGGGGTTAGTTGGTTTAATCCAGATGATTTAGCGACAAAACGGAAAGCGATGGAGCGCGGGCTGCGCAAGATTTTGCTTGCCCGCCATGCTTTGTTCGATGAGGTCGCGCCCGCGAGCATTGGGTCGCTGTCGGCGTTCGATGTGTTGATCAGTGATAAGCCGCTGCCGGTGGATTATGCGGCGCACTGCCGGAATGGTTCGGTGAAGGTGATTACGCCGGATTCAGAGGGGGAGTGAGGGGGCATTTTATTTCGGTGGCATTGTTCAGCCGGACCTACCACACCTGACCTTCTCTGCAAAATTTCGATTGCCGGATGGCGGCTTTCGCCTTATCCGGCCTACAGAAAAGTCATGCACATGGGCAAAACAGGGCGCGCTTTTCCCCCCTCGCCCCTCTGGGGCTGAGGAATCCCCACAAAATAATGCGAGCACGGACAGTCCCCTCTCCTCTTTGGGGAGAGGGTGAGGGTGAGGGGAAACATGCGGCTCTGAGGGGCATTCCGTTCACCTTATGTTTCTTGCTTTTCTGTCGCTCCAAAACCCGTGAACGTGCCAGGGCGGTTCACCGCCACCGCCCTGGCGACCCGGGCTCCCGGCCAGGAAAATCGCCGCTGGCGCGGTCCACTCAGCGCATTCCTTCAGGCTTATCGGGGACGGTCGAAGGTAACGTCCCTGTAAAGTCGCCCTCGCCGCGCATCCCTGCGCGTCGCCCCGGCCCTGCGGATACGCTTCGTCGATTTTCAGCCGGACCCACCACACCTCACCTTCTCTGCAAAATTTCGATTGCCGGATGGCGGCTTTCGCCTTATCCGGCCTACAGAAAAGCCATGCACATGGGCAAAACAGGGCGCGCTTTTCCCCCCTCGCCCCTCGGGGGAGAGGGTCGGGGTGAGGGGTACGGAACGATCCGCCGAACCGTCATATTGGCCCCATAACGCAAAAAGCCTGCTCAAGAGCAGGCTTTTCAAAATTGGTCGGTGATAGAGGATTACTCGCCACTGCGTGGCTCACCCTTCGGGCCGTTGCTCACGCAACGTTCTCTCGCTTCGCTCGAGTCGAACCTCTACCCCCGGAGGTTCTCATCCTCACTGGCCCCATAACGCAAAAAGCCTGCTCAAGAGCAGGCTTTTCAAAATTGGTCGGTGATAGAGGATGACTCGCCACTGCGTGGCTCACCCTACGGGCCGTTGCTCACGCAACGTTCTCTCGCTTCGCTCGGGTCGAACCTCTACCCCCGGAGGTTCTCATCCTCACTGGCCCCATAACGCAAAAAGCCTGCTCAAGAGCAGGCTTTTCAAAATTGGTCGGTGATAGAGGATTCGAACCTCCGACCCCTTCGTCCCGAACGAAGTGCGCTACCAGGCTGCGCCAATCACCGAATGCGGGGCGCATCTTACTGCCACGCCCCGCGATCGTCAATCCCTTAATGTTAAAAAACTAACTGACTGGTGAGAAAGCCATCAGGCCTTATTTTGCTGCTCCGGCAGGCAAATGGCACCAGTTGTTATTTTCATTTATCCCGCCGTCTGGCGAGGTGTAACCGAGGCAACCCATGATGGTGTCGTACAGCTCAACATGGCGACGTGGCACCTTCATGTCCGCTTCCTGTTTCAGGTGGGCAAACATTTTGGCTTTATCCGGATCGGCCAGGTATTTATCCGACATCCAGACCATCATCGGCACACGGAACTGCTCTGGCGGCGCCATTTTACGCGGCGTACCGTGCAGATGTTCCTTTTCATTAATGGATTCACCATGGTCAGCAGCATAGAAAACAATCGCTTTCTTATCGCGGACTTTATCAATCACGCTGTCGATAAAGTGATCCACGTAGGTCACTGAGTTATCGAACGAGTTGATAAGCTCCTCTTTGCTGCACTTGTCGTCGACGCTGACACACTCGGGTTTCCACTGGGCGAAACTACGCGGATAACGCTGGGTGTAATTAAAGTGCGACCCCTTGGTGTGCATAATAATCAGGTGCTTACCACCGATGTTATTATCCAGCGATCGCTGCATTTCGTTAATCAACAGCATGTCATCAACGTTTTTGCCACGGTTACGCGGCTCAGCGCCAATCTGCTCGCGATAGGCAATGTTGTCGGCCATGGTGTTGCTGTAGAACCACATCTCGCTTTGCATCGCATACAGGTCGGAAGAGAACCCGAGCTGCTTGAGCACCGCAAACACGTTCTGCTCCTTCAGCGTACGCTGCGGATTGTCATCAGCCCCGCCCTCGCGCACAAACATGCAGCGCAGCGACAGCTTAGTGGCGGTATCACAGGAGTAGCCACGGAAGGCCACCAGATTTTTCTCCTGCGACAGCTTAGGCGTCGTGTTACGTGAGTAGCCGAGCATCCCCATATGGTCCCAACGCGTCGTCTCACCGATCACAAACACCACAAAGGTATCATCGAGGCCTTTTGGCGCCACGTAGGTATATTTTTTGGCAGGGTTAATCAACGATTTATAATCAGAAGACTCATCCACCTGCGCCCAGGCATACAGCCCAAGAGCGGAAAGCCAGTTAGAGGGCAGATAGGAGTTTGCCACCACGCCGCCGTAGCTTGGCATATCCACGCCCGACGTTCGCTCCTCATGCTTTTGTTGCAGATCCAGCAGACGAATCGGTCCCCAGACCATCAACGCCGCCACCACAACCAGCGACAAGCTTTTCACCCGCTGACCCGGTGTGCGAAGCTGACGCAGCAGCGTATAGCGAGATTTGTTGTTCCAGATAGAGAGCAGCGGCAGGATGCTGACGATAGCCACCCAGACGATAAGCTGCCAGCCCACCACCTCTTTGGAGAGATCGATATCCGTCGTCATCACCGACGCGATAATCCCATAACCAATGACCACATTAAGAAACGTCATGTAGTAACTGGCTGCCGCCGAAAAGACCACCACCAGCGACGCGAGCACGCGCCAGGCGCGGCGTCCACACAATGAAAGCATACGTAATAAAAAGAAGGTCACTAAAACAGTGCCAACCAATTCCACAACCGCAGAGAGTCCTTTCCAGACGGTGAACGCTTGCGCATAACCATCAAACCGACGGAAAAAAACTGCGCTATTCATAAATAAGCCGATATACAACGCCAGCAGAAAGCTAAGCCTCTGCTGAGTCATTGATTTTATATAACTCATGCAAGCAACCCTGGAAAAAGGGGGGGATAACACTGCCGTGCTTACGCCATTCCGAACGTTCGCAGACAGATACAACGCGGGAAGTTAATTGAGGAACTTCTTATGCGCGGGTAAGTAGACCACAAGGTCGCTTAAAAGTGTCTACCGGGAATGCGATCCGGTCATTTATTTACAAAAATATATGACATACAGCAGATTATTTCTTAGATGAATCATTATCAGCATCTCATCACGCGTTTCTGCCGTGCTTTTTTCACGGCGCCTGCCGTTTTTACTCCCGAATGCCGGGGCGAGAGAAACGGTAAATAGCAGGCACAAAAAAGCCGCCAGTATAAAGGCGGCTTTTGTCACGGTTTTAGTTATCAGGCATGCGCATGGCTGTAAGTACGACGCTGCGGCTGACGAATAGTGGTCGACAACGCCAGCGAGAGAATCAGCAGAGCAAAAATGACGCAGAAGGTGACGTAGAAGCCGCCAAACAGGGAGGCAATAATGGACCCGCAAATGCTGCCGATACCAAAGCCTAAGTAAATCACGCCATAGTTTTTCGCCAGGTTATTCAGACCAAAGAATTCGCTGACCAGTGACGGGAAGACGGTGATTGTTCCGCCGAAATTAAAGGCCACGCAGGCAATCGCGGCAAAGAAGGTAGTCGCATTCAGCGGCGCGAACAGGAGCGCGGCCATTCCCACCAGTGAAATCACCTGACCGATGGTAATGACACGGATACGGGACATTTTGTCAGACAAGATACCCAACACCAGGCGGCCGGTCAGATTGGCGATAGAAATTACGGTGACGGCGTTCGCGGCGGTCGCCACGTCCAGATGCACCATACCCTGTGCGATATCTTTTGCGACGCCAATGACGTACAGGCCACTCATGCAGGCGGTGAGGAACATCACGGCCAGCATCCAGTACTGCGGTTTACGCATGGATTGCGCGAGGGTGAAATCGTTCTCGACCACACCGTTGACCGACCCCACCTTCTGCTGCGGTGCATCTGTCATCAGCGTTGCCCCGAAGACAATCATCACCAGCACCATCACGCCCCAGATCATAAAGGTTTTTTCCAGCCCGACGGTGGCGAGCAGATGGCTGTCGATAAACTTAAAGCCCAGGCTACCAAGGCCATATGAACCAATGGAGAACGCCGAAATAAGTCCTTTACGTTCCGGGAACCATTTCACGCAGTTGGACAACGTCAGTAAATAACCCGCGCCGTCGGCCAACCCTACCAGCACACCCGCGCTCAGCCACAGCATCATCAGGCTACCGGAGTGAGCGGTCAGGAAGAAGCCAATACCCAGCAGCACACCGGATGCCATGGTCACGCGTTTGACACCGAAACGCTCCTGCAATTTCCCGGCAACGGACGATGAAATTGCCAGCCCAAGGCTTAACAAACCAAAGGAAAACGCAACCTGGCTGACCGGCTCATCGAGCTTATCCGCCAGTGCGCTGTTGAACAGACTCCAGGTATAGACAGATCCCAATGCAAACTGCGTAATAATGGTGCCGATAAGCGTGAGCCAGCGAGTGCGGTGAGAAAAGGATGTATTCATGGCAGTTGTCCTGCAGAAGAAATTAAAGGAATTCACTGCCAACAAAGATAACGAAGCGCATTTCATGCCAGGGCAAAAAAGGCATGAAATGCAGTGGGGAAGGAATGAAATGCCGCTGAGCGGGAATGAATGACCGCGCGAAATAGCATCCTGACGAATTAATTAAGTAAGTTAGTGCACACTATCGCGCCAGAGTGCGTACTTATTGTTTATATTTTGTAAACCAGATGTACTGAATATGCTTAAAAACGCGCACTCACGCCCATGCTATAAAGATAGTTTTGCCCGACCACCCAGTTTTCAGACTGCGACAGAGAGGCATAGGCGGCGAGATGCTGATTAAGCAACATATCGGCACCCAGGGTCACATCCATCCAGTTGCCATATTGATTAGCGGCAGAGAGACGATTCAGGCCCGACTGAATTTTCCAGACATTTTCGCCAAACTGCTGGTTATAGCTGATTTGTGCCCAGGGTCGAACATCACCAAGCTGGGTATCGACGCGCCATCCCAAAGAGCTAACGCTGGCGTGCCAGAGCGGATCGCTATAGTGATTACTTACAACGCTGTCGCCAAATTCATTGTAAGTTGACGGGGTGGAACCATCGTAATGCCATGTCGCGACAGGCCCGGTAACCACGCCCTTCATCAGCGGAATATTCCAGCCGACGCTCATCGTGCTGACGGCATCCAAAGGGGTGTCATCCGGCAAATTAAAGGTCACGCCAGGGGTATTTTGCGAGGAACGTATTCGCTCTTCGAGGATATCGTTATAACTGGGCTGGTGATCGCTGTCCCATGTATAGCGTTCCACCATATTATTGTGCAGGTCCGGCGCGATATATTCTTGCTGCCAGGCGAATGCCACATGACTAAAAAGCAGACAAGCGGACACCACCGCCAGCACACGGCCACTGTAAAATATTTTCATCAATGCGACTCCAGAAGAGAGCCGAATTCGGCATGGTTGTTATCGTTTTTTTTGGAACGTTTAAAAGGGTAAAATCCCTAACCTAACTATTGTCTTTTTCACAGGTACGTCAAGACACACTTTTAGATTATTTTGATCAAAATCAGCTACGGAGAAGGATATGCAACGCTGCGGTTGGGTGACTCAGGATCCCCTCTATCTCGCCTATCACGATGAAGAGTGGGGCGTGCCACAAACGGACGGACAAAAGCTCTTTGAGATGATTTGCCTTGAGGGGCAACAGGCGGGATTATCCTGGATTACGGTGCTTAAGAAACGCGAAAACTACCGTCATGCCTTTCATCATTTCGACCCACAGCGCGTTGCGGCAATGGGGCCTGATGACGTTGACCGGCTGGTGCTTGACGCCGGGATTATCCGCCATCGGGGAAAAATCGAGGCCATTATTGGTAACGCGCGCGCCTACCTGGCGATGGAGCAAAACGGCGAGCCTTTTCGCGAATTTGTCTGGTCGTTTGTTAACAATGAGCCTCAATTGACCACCGCCACCGCGCTCAGTGAATTACCGACCTCCACCCCGATTTCAGATGCTCTCTCCAAGGCGTTGAAAAAACGCGGCTTTAAGTTTGTCGGCACCACTATTTGTTACTCCTTTATGCAGGCCTGCGGTCTGGTGAATGACCACGTTGCAGGCTGTATCTGCCACCCTGGAGGGCCGCATGATTCGCAAATGGCAAAATGACAATCTCTCTCCTCTGCTCACCCTGTGGCTGGAAAGCACCATTTTTGCGCATCCGTTTATTGCTGAAAAATACTGGCAGGACAGTGAGAAACTGGTGCGTGAGGTCTACTTACCTTCGGCACAAACCTGGGTCTGGGAGGAACATGGCACGCTGCAGGGGTTTGTCAGCGTGATGGAAACACAGTTTATAGGCGCGCTTTTTGTTCGCCCGACCACGGTCAGGCGTGGCATTGGTAAAGCGCTGCTTGACCACGTCAAACAGCACTTTAGCGCCTTAAGCCTGGAGGTGTACCAGAAAAACGAACGGGCCGTGAATTTCTATCATGCTCAGGGCTTTCGTATTGAAGACAGCGCCTGGCAGGAGGATACCCAATCCCCGACGTGGATCATGAACTGGCAGGCGGATCAAACGCCGTCAGCGTAAGCGCAGGCCCGGTGTATTTTTCCATCCATGCCAGCGCCGTATTGCCCGCGCAGCCATTCCCCAGCTTCGAGCTGGGGATATCTTTGGTCAGCACGTTAACCGCACCGTTTTTACAGATCCCGCCTTCATCACGCTCAAGATCCGGCCAGGCTCCCTGATGAATACAGATAACACCAGGCTTGATCCCCTCGCTTACCACCGCTCCGGCCAGCACCTGCCCACGCTGGTTCCAGACGCGCACCAGGTCACCATCAGAAATACCACGCGCGTTGGCATCAATCGGGTGTAACGTCACCGGCTCACGCCCTGCTACCGCATACTGCTCGCGCAACGAAGAGTAGTTCAGCTGACTATGCAGACGGTGCGCGGGGTGCGCCGACAGCACCTGTAACTGTTCAGCCTCGGCGTTGCCGTGCCACTCATCCGGCTCCAGCCACATCGGATGTGGCGGGCAGTCGGCATAACCGAATCCGGCGATGCGCGCCGAGTAAATTTCGATTTTGCCGCTATCGGTTTTCAGCGGATGCGCCTGCGGGTCACGGCGGAAATCGCCAAAGCGAACAAACTTCGCATTCTCGGCGTTCTCCGGCATTTCCAGAATGGCGTTCTCTTCCCAGAATTGTGCGAAAGGCGGTAGCGTCACCCCCTGTGCCGCACCACGCTGACCCGCTACCTCATAGAACGTCTCCAGCCATTGCAGGTCGGTTTTGCCCTCAGTGAACCGCTCGCGCCCGCCTGCTTCCCACAACTCGCTGAGATCGGCAAAGACCTCAAAGTCATCTCGTGCTTCGCCCTGGGGCGCCACCACCCGCTTCATTGGCACCATATGCTGGTTACTGTAATCACCGGTCATCGTCAGATCGTTGCGCTCAAACGAGGTGGTGGCGGGCAATACGATGTCGGCGTGTTTCGCTGCCGCCGTCCAGAAGCACTCGGAAATCACAATCAGCTCCGGCTTTTGCCAGGCGCGGATCAGGCGGTTGGTATCCTGGTGATGGGTAAAGTTTGCCCCACCCGCCCACCAGATAAACTTGATATCCGGGAAGTGGCGATCCATCCCGTTGTGCTGATAGAAAGCACCGGGTTTTTCCAGTGCCTCGATAATGCGGGCCACGGGGATTTTCTCGACCGCTTCAATACCGTCTTTCACCGCACCCTGCATGGAAGCCAGCACCGCTGCACGCCGCGTTGGGTTGCCGCCGTTGGCAAAGTGATAAGAGAGGCCAAAGCCCGTTCCCGGCAGGCCAATCTGCCCGAGCATGGCGGCAAGGGTAACCAGCATCCAGTGTTTTTGCTCACCAAACTGCTGACGCTGCATGCCCCAGCCAGACATCAGCATGGTCTTATTTTCGTGGAAGAGTTGCGCCAGTTCACGGATTTTCGCCGCCGGAATACCGCAAATGCCGGCCGCCCACTCGGCGGTTTTGGCAATGCCGTCGCGCTTACCGGTCAGGTATTCAGCAAAGACGGCATACCCCTCGGTACAGCGGCTGAGGAAATCATCATCCTGCCAGTTGTTTTCCACCAGCGTATGGGCTATCCCCAGCATCATCGCAACATCGGTGCCCATATGCGGGGCCAGCCACTCAACGCTGTCACCGAGGAAGTCGACGGTTTCCGATCGCATCGGATCAATGCAGATCAACCGTTTGCCGCTTTTACGCAGCGCGTCGAAATAAGGAATGCCTTGTTCATCCGTGGCGTTCCAGGCGATTTTCAGGGTATTGAGCGGGTTGGCGCTCCAGAGGACCACCACATCGGCATGCTCCAGCACCAGGGGCCAACTGGTCTGCTGCTGATAGACCTCATTGCCGCCGACCACGTAAGGCATGATGGCCTGCGCCGCGCCGGTCGAGTAATCGCCCAGATGCCCGGTATAACCGCCCGCCAGACTCATGTAGCGCTGCAACAAGGTCGCGGCTTTATGCAGCACGCCGTTGGAGCGCCAGCCATAGGATCCGGCGAAAATCGACGCCGGGCCATGCTGTTCGCGAATGCGTTTATGCTGCTGATGAATCAGCGCGAGCGCATCATCCCAGGAGACACGAACAAACTCGTCCTGCCCACGTAGGCCCTGTGGGCTGTCAGGCGAGGCCAGAAAGCCTTTGCGTACCATAGGGAAACGTACACGGGTTTTACTGTGCACCTGATCGCGCACAACCGTTTGCAGCGAGTTCGGATGGTCAGTGGGTAACGCGCCACGGGAGGAGAAGACCGTTTCGCCGTCGGTGTCGACCAGCATCGGCCCCCAGTGGGCAGCCGTCAGAATGGTTTTAATGTCAGAGTTTGCCAACGCGCGCTCCTGGTGCATGCAGGTGATGGCCGCGTCGTTGTCGCAGCCTTATGGAATAGGAAAGTCGCGCTCTATCATCCACAGGCGCGGCCAATTGGCAAAGAATTAAACGTCATGACGGCGATACACACGGAGATAAGCGGGATTTCCCCCTTGCCTGCTCCATTTTTCGCGCTATGGTGTGGTCACATTCTTCAGGCGAGAGAAGCAGTCATGGCGAAAAAGACGCGCGCGACGATCAGTGATGTCGCGAAAGCCGCAAAAACGGGCAAAACCAGTATTTCACGCTATCTGAACGGCGAAAAACACCTGCTGTCAGAGGCGCTGCTGGCGCGTATTGAAACCGCCATTGCTGAACTCGACTATCGCCCGAGCCTCATGGCTCGCGGCCTGAAGCATGGGCGAACCCGCCTGATTGGGCTGATCATCGCTGACATCACCAATCCCTATTCGGTGCATGTGCTGAGCGGCATCGAAGCCGCCTGCCGGGAGATGGGATTCACGCCGCTGGTGTGTAATACCAACAATGAAATCAACCAGGAGCTGCACTACCTTGACCTGCTGCGCAGCTACCAGGTGGAAGGCATTGTGGTCAATGCTGTCGGGATGCGCGAAGAGGGGCTTAACCGCCTGCAGCAATCCTCACTGCCGATGGTGCTTATCGATCGCAAAATCCCGGACTTTGCCTGCGATGTGGTCGGGCTGGATAACACCCAGGCCGCCACGACGGCCACCGAGCATCTGGTCGAACAGGGCTTTGAAGCGCTGCTGTTCCTGAGCGAGCCGCTGGGCACGGTCAATACCCGCCGCGAACGTCTCGCTGCCTTTCGCGCCACCCTTGCCCGCTACCCCGGTGTGGTCGCCGAAAACGCCGAAGTGCCACTGCATGAAGCCGAGCAGATGGATAACACCTTGCGTCAGTTCCACACCCGTCACCGCGGCATGCGCAAAGCCGTCATCTCCGCCAATGGCGCGCTGACCCTTCAGGTCGCCCGCTCGCTAAAACGCGTCGGTCTCCACTGGGGCAGCGATATCGGCCTGCTCGGGTTCGATGAACTGGAATGGGCAGAGCTGGCCGGAGTCGGAATCACCACCTTAAAACAGCCCACCTGGCAAATCGGCTATGCCGCTGTTGAACAAGTAGTGCAACGCATTGAAGGGAAAAGCGATACCGTGCGTGAACGGGTTTTTTCCGGCGAGTTAATCGTGCGCGGCTCTACCGCACGATAATTCCCCTTCGTGATGACGATCATAAATTCAACACACTAAACTTTTCTTTGGAACCGGTTCCATTTAGCGTTAAAGGCAGATGCAGTCTTTAACTCCGAGGAGCCGGAAGATGAAAAGAAAGATCATCGTGGTTACCGCCGCCTATGGCAACGAACAGATTCGCGCGCTCGGTGGGCAGCTTGCTGTTCTGCCGATCATCGCCGAAGCGGGCGCTGACGGCGTGGAAATTCGTCGTGAACTGCTGAGTCCGAAAGAGCTCAGCCACCTGGCCTCACTCTCCTTTGCTATCGAAGCCCATAACCTGCTGGCTTGTTACTCCGCACCCGAGCCGTTGTGCCTGCAAGATGGCTCGCTGAACCCACGCCTGCCAGCCCTGTTGGAAGAAGCCTACACCCTGAAGGCGCTGTGGCTGAAAGTCTCGCTGGGCCACTATCAGCAAAAAGCAGCGCTTGAGCAGCTGCGCGACTGGCTGGAAGAGAGCGGTATGGCGCTGGTGGTGGAAAACGATCAGACCGAATGCGGCCAATTAGCCCCCATGCAGCGCTTCAAAGCCGCCTGCAGCGTGCTGAATCTTCCGGTCACGCTGACCTTCGACACCGGCAACTGGCTGTGGGTGGGGGATGCCCCGGAAGAGGCCGCTCGCCACCTGGCCCCTGCCGTGAGCTATATTCATGTTAAGGCCGCCGTGCCACATCACGATCGTTTTCGTGCCGTAGCGCCCGACAGGGCCGATGAGCGCTGGCTCTCATTGCTGAACCAACTGCCCCCCGATGCCCCCCGCGGCATTGAGTTCCCGCTTGAAGGGGACGACCTGACCGCCGTCACCCGTCATTACGTTAATTTGTTACGTGAGGAGTAACGCCATGCATAACCCGCTTGATGTCATCACTATCGGCGAAGCTATGGCTATGTTCGTTGCCACCGAGACCGGTGACCTGGCCGATGCCGAGCATTTTGTAAAACGCGTGGCAGGTGCGGAGCTGAATGTGGCTACCGGGCTGGCGCGTCTTGGCATGAACGTAAGCTGGGTCAGCCGCGTGGGTGACGACAGCTTTGGCCGCTTCGTTCTGAATTCCCTGAAAAAAGAGAAAATCGATACCTGTGGCGTCACCGTAGACTGCCGCTTCGCAACGGGCTATCAGCTTAAATCTAAAGCAGAAAATGGAACCGATCCCATTGTGGAATACTTCCGCAAAGGGTCCGCTGCCAGTCACCTCTCGACCGATGATTTTGACGCTGCCGTCTTCCTCCGGGCGCGTCATTTGCACTTGAGTGGCGTGGCGGCGGCACTCTCTTCCACCTCTTATGCGCTACTGGAACATGCGGCGGCAACCATGAAAGCGCAGGGTAAAACGATCTCCTTTGACCCGAACCTGCGGCCGGTGCTGTGGAAAAGCGAAGCGGAAATGGTGGAGAAGTTAAATCGCCTCGCTTTCCAGGCCGACTGGGTACTGCCAGGGCTGAAAGAGGGGGTCATCCTCACCGGCCAGCAAACGCCGGAGGGTATTGCTGATTTCTATCTTGAGCGCGGCGTAAAAGCGGTGGTGATAAAAACCGGTCCGGATGGCGCCTGGTACAAAACCGCTAATGGCGAGCAAGGCGCAGTCGCCCCGGTGAAGGTGGACAACGTAGTGGATACCGTAGGCGCGGGAGATGGCTTTGCCGTTGGCGTTATCAGCGCTCTGCTCGAAGGTAAAACGCTGCAACAGGCCGTACAGCGCGGTAACAAGATTGGCTCGCTCGCCATCCAGGTGTTGGGTGACAGCGAAGGGCTGCCGACTCGGGAAGAGTTGGGCGAATAACGAGTTTTACATCCTCACTCTGACGTTTTCTCCCTCGCCCCTCGGGGAGAAGGCCGGGGTGAGGGGAACATATAATGCGACACAGCCACCCAGGCCCTACAACCCGGCGGCGCAAACCTCAACCATAGAGGCAACCTTATGAAAAGCTCGACAAATGCAGCAAAACGCTGGCTTTACATCATGCCGATTGTTTTCATCACCTACAGTCTGGCCTACCTCGACCGCGCAAACTTCAGCTTCGCCTCCGCCGCGGGTATCAACGACGATCTGGGGATAACCAAAGGGGTCTCTTCCCTGCTGGGCGCGCTCTTTTTCCTCGGTTACTTTTTCTTCCAGATCCCCGGCGCGATTTATGCAGAACGCCGCAGCGTGCGCAAACTGATTTTCGTCTGCCTTATTCTCTGGGGTGGCTGCGCCTCCTTAACCGGGATGGTCACCAACATCCCGATGCTGGCCGCCATTCGTTTTATTCTCGGGGTGGTGGAAGCAGCGGTCATGCCCGCGATGCTGATTTACATCAGCAGTTGGTTTACCAAATCAGAACGCTCGCGGGCGAACACGTTCCTGATCCTCGGTAACCCGGTCACCGTACTGTGGATGTCGGTGGTGTCCGGTTACCTGATTCAGGCGCTCGGCTGGCGTGAAATGTTCATTATTGAAGGGGTCCCGGCCATCATCTGGGCCTTCGCATGGTGGATGCTGGTTCGTGATAAGCCCACGCAGGTAGGCTGGTTATCGGCAGATGAAAAATCGGCGCTGCAGACACAACTGGACCAGGAACAGCAGGGAATTAAAGCAGTACGTAACTATGGCGAAGCCTTCCGCTCGCGTAACGTTATCCTGCTGTGTATGCAATATTTTGCCTGGAGCATTGGTGTTTACGGTTTCGTACTGTGGCTGCCGTCAATTCTCCGCAACGGTGGGGCCAATCTCGGTATGGTCGAAGTGGGCTGGCTCTCCTCCGTTCCGTACCTGGCCGCAACCATTGCCATGATTCTGGCATCCTGGGCTTCTGACAAACTGCAAAACCGTAAATTATTCGTCTGGCCACTGCTGTTGATTGGTGGACTGGCCTTTATCGGCTCCTGGGCCGTGGGCGCCAACCACTTCTGGGTCTCCTACACCCTGCTGGTGATCGCCGGTGCCGCGATGTATGCCCCGTACGGTCCCTTCTTTGCCATTATTCCGGAAATGCTGCCGCGTAACGTGGCGGGTGGCGCGATGGCCCTCATTAATAGCATGGGGGCGCTGGGGTCCTTCTTTGGTTCCTGGTTTGTCGGCTACCTGAACGGCGCAACCGGCAGCCCGTCTGCCTCGTACATTTTTATGGGGGTGGCACTTTTTGCATCCGTGTGGCTTACTTTAATTGTAAAGCCGAGTCCTAAGCCCGCTAACGATAAAACGATTTCCACAGGTGCACGACACGCCTGAATCATACGAGGGAGAATTCATGAAGCCGTCCATCATCCTGTACAAAGCACTGCCTGAAGAGTTGCAACGTCGTCTGGAAGCACAGTTCACTATCACGCAGGTGCCGAACCTGCGTCCTGAAACGGTAGAACAGAACATTGATGCGTTTGCCAATGCTGAGGGGCTGCTGGGTTCCAGTGAAAAGGTGGGAAGCGCCCTGCTGGAGAAGATGCCGAAGCTGCGTGCAGCATCGACCATCTCCGTCGGCTATGACGCTTTCGATATGGATGTGCTGAATGCGAAGAAAATTGTGTTGATGCACACCCCGACCGTGCTGACCGAAACCGTGGCCGATACCATCATGGCGCTGGTGCTCAGTTCCGCACGCCGCGTGGTGGAAGTGGCCGAACGCGTGAAGAAAGGCGAATGGACCAAAGGCATCGGCCCGGACTGGTTCGGTGTCGATGTCCACCATAAAACGCTGGGTATTGTCGGCATGGGCCGCATTGGCCTGGCGCTGGCTCAGCGCGCCCACTTTGGTTTCGGCATGCCGATTCTTTACAACGCACGCCGTCAGCATGAGGAAGCTGAAACCCGCTTCCAGGCGCGCTACTGCGACCTCGACACCCTGCTAAAAGCGTCTGACTTTGTGGTGGTCGTCCTGCCTTATACCGATGAGACACACCACCTGATTAATGCAGAGAAATTTGCCCTCATGAAATCGTCCGCCATCTTCGTCAACGCCGGGCGCGGTCCGGTGGTTGATGAAAATGCGCTGATTGAGGCGCTGAAAAAGGGCGAAATTCATGCCGCCGGGCTGGATGTGTTTGAGAAGGAACCGCTGCCGGTCGACTCTCCGCTGCTGACCTTACCTAATGTGGTCGCACTGCCGCATATTGGTTCCGCCACGCATGAAACGCGATACGGTATGGCTGAATGCGCGGTCGACAACCTTATTGCCGCACTGAACGGCAAGGTCGAGAAAAACTGCGTTAACCCGCAGGTCACGAAGTAATCCCTTCCCTGTAGAAACAAAAAAGAGGCGAACCTGTCGCCTCTTTTTTATTACGGTCTTCGCGCTTACTGGGTCGCGTTTACCGTGGCCGTCCACGCCTGAGTAAATGCCTGATGCTGTGCCGCAAGCGGTCCAATCAGCGTATTGTACTGGCTGGCCTGCTGCGAGGTCGGGAACTGAATGCCGTTCGCCACAAAGCTCACCTGCGTGCCCTGCTGCGCAATAAAATCACCCACCTGTACCAACTGCTGCGTGAAAATTTGTGCTGCCGGGATAAGCGGTTGCAAGGCATTAGCCGGGCTGCTCACCACTTTCGAGTAAATCTGATCAAAGACCGGCTTGAGATCGTCAGACTGTTTCAGGGCAGAATGCGCAGCATCCGCCTGCATTTTTGCATTCTGTAACTGCTGGCTTAACACGCCCAGAGAACCATTCGCCTGGCGCAGTGGCTCGCGTTGAGTCATGTAATCCTGCGGCACACGAATCGCGTTCACGCTGTCGACAACCGGACGCAGACCGGAATCCATCGCCTGATTCACCTGCTGGGAATAGCCGTACAGGATCGCGTAATCGGACACGAACGGACCAAATTGTTTTTTCTGGTCAGCCGTCAGCGCGGGAAGACGTTCGCTACTACGCATTGCGGTGTTCTGCAGGAAATCGATAAACGCTTTACGCTGATCGCCTTCTTTGTCAAAACACCCACTCAGGCCAACCACCATCAGTAACGCCGCAAGTGGCGCAAACCAGCGAGAACAGGACGTTCCTGTCGCCATTTTAAGCTCCTTAAACCCATAAAAAACACAGACTGGCACCCGCGTGCCCAACGCTGACAAGGATAGTCCAGGTCGGCCTCAGAGGATACCCTTTTCCTTGTATTCTTATTGACGTAACCGCAAACACAACGCTTACGTATTCACCGCGTTTCGTCATGCGACTTTTTGCTAACCATTTACAAAAAAATACTGACTTAACACAGATTGTGCGTAATCAAGCAATTAAGGTGTAGCGAAACGTTTGAATATGCATTCTGAAAGCATCAAAAGACCCTTAGCATGCAATATATCTCTTGCAGGGCCCTGCACACGGCGTTTTACCGACTATTCTTAGTCTTGCTGTATCTCTATCCGCTGTGTGATTTTGAGGAGTTCTCAATGGAATATAAAGATCCGATGTTTGAGCTGCTAAGCAGTCTGGAACAGATTGTTTTTAAAAAAGATGTAACGCAAGCGGTAACACTTACCCAGAAGCCGAATACATTCAATGAGCTGGAACAACTCCGCCGTGGCACTGGGTTAAAGTTAGACGACTTTGCTCGTGCGATGGGCGTGACCGTATCGATGGTCCAGGAATGGGAATCGAAACGCGTGCGTCCCTCAGCAACCGAAATGAAACTGATGCGCCTGATTCATTCCAATCCGACGCTCAGTAAGCAGTTGATGGACTAAAGTAGTATGCTCAGGCCCCCGCGATGTCGGGGGTTTATGTTTTCAGACTCTTGCTTCGCCAATAATCTCTGACTCGCGCCACTCAAGACTGTGCGTCAATTTTAACCCCCGCAAAAACGCCTCATCATGTGACACCACTAACAGGGCCCCCGGAAAGGTGGCTAATGCCGTCTCAATCGCGCTCGTCGACGCCAAATCCAGGTGGTTGGTCGGTTCATCAAGCAGTAACAACTGGGTGGCCTCGCGCCGCCAGAGCACACAGGCCAGCGCGGCTTTCAGACGCTCTCCCCCGCTGAGTGCCGACAGCGGCAACGTGACCTTGTCCGCACTCAGCTGCAACTGCGCCAGACGCGTACGTAGCGTGCCCTCTTCCAGAGGCGTGTCTTCAAGGCGGAGATGCGCAAGCACGGACAGTGAGAGATCGAGATGCGAAAGATGCTGATCGAGATACGCCGTCGTGACCGGTACGTGACAGTGGCCGGCAAGCGGCGCCATTTCACCCATGATCACCTTCAGCAGCGTCGATTTTCCACAACCGTTTGGCCCTCGCAACGCCACCCGCATCGGCCCATCCATTCGCCAGCTGAGCGGCGCGCGGGGTACATGCGGCAACACCAGGTCTTCCATGACCAGCACCTGCTTGCCTTCCGCAATCCGACTTCCCGGCAGCGTAAAGAGTACCGGGGCCGCCGCCTCCACCCTCTCCCGCGCTTCGTTTATCGCCGTATTGAGCGCCTCGTTCTGCTCACGATGTTGATGACGGAAGGCACCAGGCCGCTCCTTTGCCGCCCCCTTGTATTTCACCCGCTCAAACGAGGCGATATTCAGCGTATCGACGGTACGTAAGGTCTGGGCAGAGCGCCGCTGGCTGGCATCATGCTCTTTTTGCAGTCGAAGACGCGTGCGGCGGCGTTCAGTGGCGGCATGGTCCAGCGCCGCCTGTGCGGCCTGCTGTTCCGCATCACGCAGGCGCAGGTAATCTGCGTAATTGCCACCATAACTGCGCAATCCTGAGGGGGTAAGTTCAAGGATGCGTGGCAACAGCGCCAACAGTTCGCGATCGTGGGTCGCTACCAGGGTGCCGCCGCGTCTGCGGGTGAGTATGGCGTAAAACCACTCACGCCCCTGCCGATCAAGGTGATTGGTGGGTTCATCCAACAACAGATAATCCGGTTCGTGCATCAATGCAGCGCACAGCAGCGCCCGCATACGCTCGCCGCCGCTGAGCTGGGCGGCCAAACGTTCCGCGGCGAAGGGCGGTAGACTGGCGTCAGCAAAGGCGGCGTCCAGACGCTCCTGCAGATCCCAAAAACCGTCCATTCGCTCAATATCGTCGGCTTGATAATCGCCCTGTTCGATACGTTTGCGGGCGGCAAAGAGAGCGTCATAGCCGAGCAGTTCAGCCATTGTTGTTTCAGGTGTTACCGTCTGCTGTTGCGCAACATATGCCAGCGAGCCGAAGCGCTCGATATGCCCGTGAGCAGGCGAATCCAGCCCTGCCAGCAAACGTAGCAGACAGGTTTTGCCACTGCCGTTACGGCCAACAAGACCACATAGCTCAGTCTCAAGCGTGAGCGTTAACGGGCCAAAAAGGGTGTCGCCCGTCGCAAACTGACAGGTGAGCTGATGCAATATAAAAGAGGGGGATTGGGCGCAATGAGCCATAAGCACTCCTGATTGAAATCAATACCTCCCTGCCCGCACTCAGTGCGTTGCAAGGCGTGAAATTCATCAGTCGTGTTTGTTCATTTTTGGTGTGCGCTCCAGAATGACGAGGGCTTCGTCGGGGCAAAGGATAGACGCAGACCGGTCAGGATTTCAAGGTTAAATTTCGGCCAGTTTATTAATTTAAAAAAAAGCCCCACTTTATGGGGCCGTCTTCAATAATGAATAATATAAAAAGGATGCATTGAGAATACCCGACACCGAAAGAATGGCGGGGATCGCTCCCCGCCATAATCCCTTACCGTTTAATATCGCAGGCTAAAAACACCGCTAACTCCGTGTCATGATGTTTAAATTTAAGTTCACATAATGAATCGTGAACCATCCATATAGATAATAGAACAGTGAAACATATCACTATTAAACTACACAACAACGACTTTCGCGGCATCCTTTGCCTCTTTAGTTGATTTTCAACGAGTAAGAGGCTACCTTTATGGGGTCTAGGCATAGAGGGCCTCACTTTGATTTATAGTCAGGTGGGGCTTTTCTCTGTCTGCCTTTCAGCAAATGCCTGAGACAAACAGTCTCAAGCACCCGGCAGCATTCTAACGTAAATAACGCCACTACCGATGTTGATAGATTCTTAAATTAATTCTGCATAATCAATAACAACTTACCAATATATTTACACGAGTATTATTAAAGGAACATTTAATATTAATTTCAGATAATAAAAAACCCGCCGGGAGGCAGGTTTTTTTAATTAACGTAACCGTTACTGCAACAGCGAAATATCCGCGACCTGCAGGAACAATTCACGCAGTTTGGCGAGCAGCGTCAGACGGTTCAGACGTACATCTTTCTCTTCCGCATTGACCATCACGTTTTCGAAGAACTCATCTACCGGCTCGCGCAGTGCTGCCAGCTCAATCAGGGCTTCCTGATAGCGACCTTCAGCAAAGTACGGCTGCAACTTGTCACGTAATACAACCAGGTTGCCGGCCAGTTTAATCTCTGCCGCTTCTTTCAGCACGGAAGCATGCACAATGTCGTTCAGCGTTTCATCTGATTTCGCCAGGATGTTCGACACACGCTTGTTGGCTGCGGCCAGCGCAGAGGCCTCTTCCAGAGTGCGGAAGTGGGACACGGCCTTCATACGCGCATCGAAATCTGCCGGACGAGTCGGACGACGCGCCAGCACCGCCTGGATGGTATCGACGGTGTAACCTTCGTCCTGGTACCAGGCGCGGAAGCGACCAAGCATAAAGTCGATAACGTCATCCACAACCTTCGCGTTGGTCAGCTTGTCGCCGTACAGACGCACCGCTTCTTCGGTCAGCGTTTGCAGATCCAGATTCAGGTTCTTCTCAACGATGATACGCAGCACGCCCAGCGCAGCACGACGCAGCGCAAACGGGTCTTTGTCGCCTTTCGGATGCTGACCGATACCGAAGATACCCGCGAGGGTGTCCATCTTGTCGGCAATCGCCACGGCACAGGCGACCGGATTAGACGGCAGCGCATCACCCGCAAAGCGCGGCTGATACTGCTCGTTCAGCGCCACAGCCACATCTTCTGCTTCGCCGTCATGGCGAGCATAGTGCATGCCCATCACGCCCTGAGTGTCGGTGAATTCGAAGACCATGTTGGTCATCAGGTCACATTTAGACAGCAGGCCCGCGCGGGTCGCATGGTTAACGTCAGCACCAATCTGACCGGCAATCCAGCCCGCCAGCGCCTGAATACGGTCGGTCTTGTCGCGCAGCGTACCCAGTTGCTGTTGGAACAGCACGGTTTGCAGACGTGGAAGATTATCTTCCAGACGTTTTTTACGGTCGGTGTTGAAGAAGAACTCAGCATCAGCCAGACGCGGACGCACAACCTTCTCGTTACCGGAGATAATCTGAATCGGATCTTTAGATTCGATGTTGGCAACGAAGATAAAGTTCGGCAGCAACTTGCCGTCGTTGGCGTAAACCGGGAAGTACTTCTGGTCGCCTTTCATGGTGTAGACCAGCGCTTCAGACGGAACCGCGAGGAATTTTTCTTCGAATTTCGCCGTCAGCACCACCGGCCATTCCACCAGCGAAGTGACTTCTTCCAGCAGGCTTTCACTGAGATCGGCGTTGCCGCCAATTTTACGTGCGGCCTCTTCGGCATCGGCTTTGATTTTCGCTTTACGCTCAGCGTAATCCGCAATCACTTTGCCACGCTGACGCAGAATCTCAGGATACTGGTCGGCGTTGTCGATGGTGAATTCCGGCTCGCCCATAAAGCGATGGCCGCGAATGACGCGATCGGACTGAATGCCCAGAATGGTTGCCGGAATGAGTTTGTCACCCAGCAGCAAAGTGACGGTGTGCACCGGGCGCACAAAGTGGACGTCGCTTGCGCCCCAGCGCATCAGTTTAGGCACTGGCAGCTTAGCCAGCGAAGAGGCAATCATGTTCGGCAGCAGCGCTTCGGCACTTTCGCCTTTCACGTGCGCACGGTACAGCAGCCATTCGCCTTTGTCGGTCACCAGACGCTCAGCCTGGTCAACGGTGATACCACAACCGCGCGCCCAACCTTCTGCTGCCTTGCTCGGTTGACCGCTGGCATCGAACGCCTGGGCAATGGCCGGGCCGCGTTTTTCCACTTCGCGGTCTGGCTGAGAAGCGGACAGGTTAGCCACTTTCAGTGCCAGACGACGCGGGGCCGCAAACCATTCAACGTTGCCATGCGCAAGGCCAGCCGCGTCCAGTTCTGCCGTCACGTTGGCAGCAAAAGATTCCGCCAGGTTACGCAGGGCTTTTGGTGGCAGCTCTTCGGTGCCGATTTCCACCAGGAAAGTATTCTCAGACATGGCCGCCTCTTATTTATTCTTGTTGCACATCGGGAAGCCGAGGGCTTCACGGGAAGCATAATAAGCTTCAGCTACCGCTTTGGTCAGGGTACGAATGCGCAGGATATAACGCTGACGTTCGGTGACGGAGATGGCTTTACGCGCATCCAGCAGGTTAAAGCTGTGGGCAGCCTTCAGAATGCGCTCATAAGCAGGCAGTGGCAGCGGATTTTCCAGCGCCAGCAACTGCTGGGCTTCTTTCTCATACTGCTCAAAGCAGGAGAAGAGGAAATCCACATCGGCGTATTCGAAGTTATAAGTGGACTGTTCCACTTCATTCTGATGGAACACGTCGCCGTAGGTAGTTTTACCCAGCGGGCCGTCGCTCCAGACCAGATCGTAAACGCTGTCTACGCCCTGGATGTACATGGCCAGACGTTCCAGACCGTAGGTGATCTCGCCGGTCACCGGTTTACACTCCAGGCCACCAACCTGCTGGAAGTAAGTAAACTGCGTGACTTCCATGCCGTTCAGCCACACTTCCCAGCCCAGACCCCAGGCACCCAGCGTTGGGTTTTCCCAGTTGTCTTCAACGAAGCGAATATCGTGGATGGTCGGGTCCATACCCAGCTCTTTCAGCGAACCCAGGTACAGCTCCTGAATGTTGTCCGGGGAGGGCTTAATGACCACCTGGAACTGATAGTAGTGCTGTAAACGGTTCGGGTTTTCGCCGTAGCGACCATCGGTCGGGCGACGGGAAGGCTGCACATAGGCGGTCGCCATTGGCTCTGGCCCTAACGCGCGCAGACAGGTCATCGGGTGAGAGGTGCCGGCGCCAACTTCCATGTCCAGTGGTTGAACAATGGTGCAGCCCTGGCGAGCCCAGTAATCCTGTAAGGTCAGGATCAGGCCCTGAAAGGTCCTGGTATCAAACTTTTGCATATTATTTCGTGCTGGATACGTGTGGATTTAAGGAAGGGGTCAGTATACCCGCTGAGTGCAAGATATACAGTATGAAACAGGTCTGTTTAGGGAAAATTGAACATCTAGCGCATGGAAAGGTGTAAAAACTGCCCTTCCGGGTCAAAAGCGCAGACAAAACGCTCCTTCAGTGGGGTAAAGCCGCGCATTTCATAGCTACTCTGGAACTGTTCAAACCCCGTAACCGCAATCTTCTTTCTGTCGGTATTATAGCGAGACGCCGCATTCTGCCGGCACAGTTGTTCCATTTCCAGAGAGAGTGACGGGCTGACTTTCGCTTTCTGCGCCTTCTGCATCGGTTCAGGGTGCTGGCCACTGCAACCCGCCACAACCAGGAATAACGTAGCCGTCAAAACTTTGAAAATCATTTTTTCACCGTCAGGCTAACCTGCTGTTATTTTTAGTGGGGATGCATTTGAATAGCGGATTTTGCAAAGCCAGAGCCTGCTCTACAAGCGCAGGCGGGAAAACTCAGAATTATCCAATGAGAAACGGGAATAAATCATAAGTCTGAGTCTATTTAACGGGAAAACTGAGGAACTGATGTCGGCGAAAATTGACTGGATTGAAAATCTGCGAGGGATAGCCTGTTTAATGGTGGTAATGATTCATACCACTACCTGGTACATCACCAACGCCGCGAGCGTCAGTGCGTTTAACTGGGAAGTCGCCAATCTCCTGAACTCAGCGTCGCGGGTCAGTGTACCGCTCTTTTTTATGATTTCAGGTTATCTCTTCTTCGGCGAGCGCAGCGCACAACCCCGCCATTTCTTGCGTATCGGTCTCTGTTTACTGTTCTACAGCGCTCTCGCCTTTGCCTATATTTTCTTCTTCACCTCAATCAATAGCGATCTGTCGCTGAAAAACCTGCTGCAAAAACCGGTGTTCTATCATTTGTGGTTCTTCTTCGCGATTATTGTGATTTACCTGGTTTCACCGTTAATTCAGGTGAAAACCGTCGGCGGGAAAATGCTGCTGGCGCTGATGCTGGTGATTGGCGTCATTGCCAACCCGAATACGGTCTCGCAAAAAATAGGGGGCTTCGAATGGCTGCCCATCAATCTCTATATCAATGGCGATACATTCTATTATGTGATGTATGGCCTGCTGGGTCGCGCGTTGGGAATGATGGACACCAACAAAAAGCACCTCACTGCACTTAGCGCCGTGATCTTCGTGCTGGCGGTCTGGGCCATCTCGCATGGCACCTTGCATGAGCTGAAATGGCGCGGCAATTTTGCCGACACCTGGTATCTGTACTGCGGGCCGTTGGTCTTTATTTGCGCCATCTCCCTGCTAACCCTGGTGAAAAACACGCTCAACACCCGCGTTCTGCCGGGCCTGAAAACTGTTTCACGTCACTCACTGGGCATTTACGGTTTTCATGCACTCATCATTCATGCGCTACGCACCCGGGGGGTTGAAATTCAACGCTGGCCGGTGCTCGATATCGTCTGGATATTCAGCGTGACGCTTGCAGTAAGCCTGGTGTTGTCGATGCTGTTGCAGCGCGTTGATACGCGGCGCTACGTCAGCTAGGGATGCGCTGACGTGCACGGTGCAACTGTCGTGGAGAGGAAAAGCCTGCCGCCATTGCCGCCTGCTCCACGCCTCGTCCTTGTAAAAGCCATTGTTCTGCCACCGCGAGACGCAGCTTTTCGAGATAATCGCGCACGCTAATGCCCAAATGCTGCTGAAAAAGGCGTGTCAGGTGACGAGGGCTAATATGTGCCTGAGCGGCAATGTCCACCAGCGGCCACGCTTTTTGCGGCTCCGCAGTTAGAGCATCCTGTACCCGATGGATGGCAGGATGCATATGATTGCGATAGCGTAACCAGGGAGATAACTGCGGATCGTCACCGGAGCGGCGAAACCAGACCACCATCTCGCGGGCTACGGTCAGCGCCACTTCCGCACCGCACAACCGGTTAATCAGATGCAGCGCCAGATCGATGCCAGAGGTGATGCCCGCGCTGGTCCAGATACCCTGATCTTCTATAAAAATGCGATTTTCTTTCACCAGCGCAGCCGGGGCGGCGGTTTTTAATCTGCCGATAAGATTGTGGTGAGTGGTGCAATGAATACCGCTCATTAAGCCCGATTTTGCCGCCAGCAGTGCCCCCGAGCAGACGCACATGAGCTGGATCTTCTGCCGGTGGATTTCGGGTTGCAGCCGCATCAACCAGTGGCTTACCCGCGTCGCCTGAGGCGTGGCAAAGGCATTCGCGGAATCCGTCACACCGGGTAAAACCAACAAACTCCCTTCCGGTAATGTCTCCGGAAGAGGAGCAATACCCGTCATCGTGATGCCAATGGAGGTGGTGATTTCCGCGTCGGGCCCGATGTAATGCAGCCTGAAAGCCCCCTTCGCCAGCACAAAGGTCTCTGCCGGGCCGGTTAAATCCAGCGCCAGCAAGCCGGGCAACATCACAAACCAGACGTCGGTTGTCATAGGGATTTCAGAACCTCACTGACCGTTTTGATGGTGGCAAAACGGCCGTCCAGCACCGTCTCTGTGCGATGCCGAAGCGCATCGGAATCCAGCGTAATGCCTTTGTGCGTCATCGGGAAGGTTAATGTGGCTTCGCTGACAAAGGTCACTTTATAACCCAAATCGGAAGCCACCCGCGCCGTGGTTTCGCAACACTGTTCGGTGCGCATTCCGCAGATCATCACATGGTTGATATCACGCGTGCGCAGCCAGTGATCCAATCCGGTGTCGGTAAACGCATTGTGCACGTGCTTGTAAAAGGTCACCGCAGGCTGATGCGTCAAAAAGGACATCGGCGCCACAAAGCCATTTTCCGAAGAGAAAGGGCCGCCGTTGTCATTCACATGGAAAATATCCACCACCGGCACGCCATGTGACAAAGCCCCCTCAATCAGCGCGGTCATGTTCTGGCGAAACACGGGGAAATCATCCTCCTGCCAGAAATCACAATGCAGGAACGAAAGCTGGGTATCAATGTTGATGAGTGCAGTACGAGACATTTCAGGACTCCTTACGACATGGGTGTAACACCATTGTGACAAGGAGAATCCGCATTGCTAAGACCAAAAAAGGACATCTTCAGGTGAATTACGGACGGGGTGTTTACTTCCCTCACCCCCTGGGCTGAGGGAACCCCGTAATATTACGTTTTGCAGCGATGACACAGCGCAATGTGAATAAAACAGTCACCGCGATGACAGGGTCCGGCTGAAAATCGACGAAGCGTATCCGCAAGGCCGGGGCGACGCGCAGGGATGCGCGGCGAGGGCGACTTTACACGGACGTTACCTTCGCCCGTCCCCGATTAGCCTGAAGGAATATGCGTAGTGGACCGCGCCAGCGGCGATTTTCCTGGCCGGGAGCCCGGGTCGCCAGGGTGGTGGCGGTGAACCACCCTGGCACGTTCACGGGTTCTGGCGTGACAGAAAAGCAAGGAACATAAGGTGAACGGAATGCCCCTCAGAGCCGCATGTTTCCCCTCACCCTCAACCTCTCCCCAAAGAGGAGAGGGGACTGTCCGTGCTCGCATTATTTTGTGGGGATCCCTCCCCCCTGGGTGAGGGAACCCGGATTCAGGACATCAAAGGTAAAAGCTGCTGATAAATACGGCGGAAGGTTTCACGACGCGGCTGATACGCCGCATGACGAGTCGCATCTGGCACGTGCTGCTGCTCAATGGTCAGTTGGGGCAACAGACTCGCCGGAGAGACGTCCGGGTGAAGCGCAATTTGTGCCAGGCGAGCCGCACCCAGCGCGGGACCGACATCGCCACCGGTGCGGTAATCCAGCTGCTGACCGCTGATATCTGCCAGCATTTGTCGCCAGTAGCTGCTGCGCGCGCCACCACCAATCAGGGTTACGCTTTGCGGCGTCACTCCGCAGGCGTGTACCGCGTCCATGCCATCCGCCAGCGCATAGCCCACGCCCTCCAGCACCGCTTTTGCCAGCTCATTCGGACCGTGCTGATGGGTCAGACCAAAGAAAACGCCCTTCGCTTCAGGGTTGTTATGCGGGGTGCGTTCGCCCGACAGGTAAGGCAGGAACCATACATCGCCCGCGCTCTCATCGGCCTGTTCTGCGGCAGAGATAAGCGCCTGCACTGAAGGCTGACCGGTGAGCTTAGCCGCCCAGTCGAGGCAGGACGCCGCACTGAGCATCACCGACATTAAATGCCAGCGCCCAGGCAACGCATGGCAGAAGCTGTGCACCGCGCTCTCAGGTTTGCTGAGGAATCCTTCGCTTACCGCGAAATAGACGCCAGAGGTGCCAAGAGAGAGCATCGCCTGGCCAGCATCCGCCATGCCCACCCCCACCGCACCGGCGGCGTTATCTCCGCCACCTGCCACCACGGGCACCGGGGCTAATCCCCAGCGTTCGGCGACGTCGGGTAACAATGTACCCGTGATTTCGCTGCCTTCAAACAGCGCTGGCATATGGTCACGACTGAGGCCGCAAGCTGCAAGCATGTCGTCACTCCAGTCGCGTTTTGCGACATCCAGCCACATCGTTCCGGCGGCGTCTGACATATCGCTGGCGTACGTACCGGTCATCTGCAACCGCAGGTAGTCTTTCGGCAGAAGCACTTTCGCCACCCGTGCAAACACATCAGGCTCATGGCGTTTCACCCAGAGTAGCTTTGGCGCGGTAAAGCCCGGCATCATCAGGTTCCCGGTGATGGCACGGGAAGGTTTGACCTGGGCTTCCAGTAACGCACACTCCTCAGCACAGCGGCCGTCGTTCCACAAAATAGCCGGACGCAGCACCTGGTCTTCTTTATCCAGCAGCGTAGCGCCGTGCATCTGCCCGGCAAGGCCAATGGCCTTCACCTGCTGTAATGAATGTTGTTCGCCTAATGCGCGAATAGCGCGATCCGTCGCCTGCCACCAGTGACCGGGATCCTGTTCAGACCACAGGGGACGCGGGCGCGACACCGTGAGCTTTTCCGTTTGCGAGGCCAGAACGGTGCCCTGCTCATTGAGCAAAATCGCCTTTACCCCGGATGTACCAAGATCGATCCCGATATACATAGCGATAACTCCTTTAAAAGAAAGGCCCGGTTGCGCAGTGCAAACCGGGCTCACACGCTGCGACTAAACGCTTATTTATCGAACAAATAGTGATTAACCAGATTTTCCAGCAGTTCCTGATGCCCGCTCTGGTGGGACGGCGCGAGGTTCTGCTGTTCAGCGTACTTCGCCAGTTCAGCAAGCGTTAGCTGACCCTGCAGAATTTGCTGGCCCAGTTCACCATTCCAGCCTGCGTAACGTTTGGCGACGCGTTTGTCCAGTTCACCCGCTTGCGTCATTTTTGCTGCCACTTTGAGCGCCAGCGCCATGGTATCCATCGCACCAATATGGCCATAGAACAGGTCATATTTATCGGTACTCTGGCGACGGACTTTGGCATCAAAGTTAAGGCCGCCGGTGGTGAAACCGCCCGCTTTGATGATTTCATACATCACCAGCGCATTCTCTTCGACGCTGATTGGGAACTGGTCGGTATCCCAGCCCAACTGCGGATCGCCACGGTTCGCATCCACTGAACCAAAGATCCCCAGCGCAATGGCAGAGGCGATTTCATGATGGAATGAATGACCTGCCAGGGTGGCATGGTTGGCTTCGATATTCACTTTGATCTCTTTTTCCAGACCAAACTGTTTCAGGAAACCATAGACGGTCGCCACGTCATAATCGTACTGATGCTTGGTCGGTTCCTGCGGCTTCGGCTCGATCAGCAGCGTGCCACGGAAACCAATTTTATGTTTATGCTCGACCACCATCTGCATAAAGCGGCCAATCTGCTCACGCTCCTGACGCAAATCGGTATTGAGCAGCGTTTCGTACCCTTCACGACCGCCCCACAGGACGTAGTTTTCGCCGCCTAATTTATGGGTAGCGTTCATGGCGGTGACCACCTGCGTCGCAGCCCAGCTGAACACTTCGGGATCCGGATTCGTCGCCGCACCCGCACCGTAACGTGGGTTTGTGAAGCAGTTCGCCGTGCCCCACAGCAGTTTGACGCCACTTTGCTGCTGTTTTTCTGCCAGCACATCAACCATGTGTGCGAAGTTGTTCAGGTACTCTTTCAGTGATGCGCCTTCGGGGGAGACATCAACATCGTGGAAGCAGTAGTACGGCACGTTCAGCTTGTGGAAGAATTCAAACGCAACGTCAGCTTTACGCTTTGCCAGCTCCAGCGCTTCACCCGGCTGTTGCCAGGGGCGGTCGAAGGAACCCACACCAAACATATCGGCCCCATTCCAGCAGAACGTGTGCCAGTAGCAGGCAGCAAACCGCAGGTGATCTTCCATTCGCTTACCCAGCACCAACTCATCCGGGTTGTAATGGCGAAACGCTAAAGGGTTGGTCGTATTCGGGCCTTCAAAACGAACGCGTTCGAGCTGGTCGAAATAAGCTTGCATATTGAGCTCCATAATCAGGTGTGCGGCAAAGTTTCGTTCACGAACTAATACTGAATTTTCTCTTTGCCTGGCTCAATTACGTTATTTCACACTGCCATTAAGAGAATACGCAAATGTGCGCTGCATCGCAAAATCACGGTTATTAATTTTGCGGCGTGCCTTCCTGTTTTTTTCGCAAAACCGATTCCGCTTATTTTAAAATCAGATCACGGTCAAAATTCCACAAATAAACCAAAAATCATAACGCCTGGATAAAAACCAGCAATTGCCAGCACTCGCCGACCTGTTAAAAATTTGCAACGTTCAACGCAGTGCATGTTTCTTTTATCTCAGCTTTGTCACCCTACAAAAGGTATTACTATTATGAAGATAAAGAACCTTTGCCTTACTCTCTGTGCTTCATTGCTGCTTGCCAGCATGGCGGGTCATGCGAAAGAAGTGAAAATTGGTATGGCGATCGATGACTTACGTCTCGAACGTTGGCAAAAAGACCGTGATATTTTCGTGAAAAAGGCCGAATCGCTGGGCGCAACGGTGTTTGTGCAATCAGCCAACGGCAATGAAGAAACACAAATGTCGCAAATCGAAAATATGATAAATCGCGGCGTTGATGTGTTAGTGATTATTCCTTACAACGGTCAGGTTTTAAGTAATGTGGTAAAAGAAGCCAAACAGGAAGGGATTAAAGTGTTGGCTTACGATCGCATGATCAATAACGCCGATATTGATTTTTATATCTCCTTCGACAATGAAAAAGTGGGTGAATTACAAGCACAAAGCCTGGTCAGCAAAGTGCCACAAGGGAATTACTTCTTAATGGGCGGTTCGCCGGTTGATAATAATGCCAAGCTGTTCCGTGCAGGGCAGATGAAAGTATTAAAACCTTACGTGGACAGTGGAAAAATAAAAATTGTCGGCGATCAGTGGGTTGACGGCTGGTTACCAGAAAACGCGCTCAAAATTATGGAAAATGCGCTGACCGCTAACAACAACAAAATTGATGCGGTTGTGGCCTCTAACGATGCCACCGCAGGCGGGGCGATTCAGGCTCTGAGCGCCCAGGGTCTCGCCGGGAAGGTCGTCATTTCCGGCCAGGATGCAGACCTTGCTGGCATTAAACGCCTGATCAATGGCAGCCAGACAATGACAGTCTATAAACCGATCACTCAACTGGCCAATACCGCCGCAGAAATTGCCGTTGAGTTGGGCAATGGCAAGACGCCAAAAGCCGATGCCACCCTCAACAACGGTCTGAAAGACGTGCCTTCCCGTCTGCTTACACCGATTGAAGTCACCAAAGACAATATCGACGCCACGGTCATTAAAGACGGCTTCCATCAGAAAGATCAGCTTTAAGCCTCACGGCATGTCTCCCGCTCGGAGGCATGCCGGGTTGTCTCTTCAGGCGCTGTGAATACCTCGAATTACGTGGAGCAGTTATGCCTTATTTACTTGAAATGAAGAACATCACCAAGGCCTTTGGCGCCGTCAAAGCCGTGGATAATGTGAGCTTACAGCTGAATGCGGGGGAAGTGATGTCCCTGTGTGGTGAGAATGGCTCCGGCAAATCCACGTTGATGAAAGTACTCTGCGGTATCTATCCGTGGGGGAGTTATGACGGTGACATTGTTTTTTCCGGAGAAACGCTTCAGGCGGGCCACATCCGCGATACCGAACGCAAAGGAATTGCGATCATTCACCAGGAACTGGCACTGGTGAAGCACCTGACGGTGCTGGAAAACATCTTCCTGGGCACCGAAATCACACGGCATGGCGTGATGGATTACGACACCATGACGCTCAGGTGCGAAAAACTGCTCGCCCAGGTGAGCCTGAATATTTCGCCGGACACCCGAGTGGGCGATCTCGGTCTGGGGCAGCAACAGCTGGTGGAAATAGCCAAAGCGCTGAATAAACAGGTCCGTTTGTTGATTCTCGACGAACCGACCGCTTCCCTTACCGAGCAGGAAACCGCCGTCCTGCTCGACATTATCCGTGACCTGCAAAACCACGGTATTGCGTGTATTTATATTTCGCACAAGCTCAACGAAGTCAAAGCGATATCGAACGTCATTTGTGTTATCCGCGACGGTCAGCACATCGGGACCCGTGATGCTGAAGGCATGAGCGAAGATGACATCATCACCATGATGGTCGGGCGAGAATTAACAGCGCTCTATCCGAACGAACCGCACACCACGGGCGATGAAATCTTGCGTGTTGAGCACCTGACCGCATGGCATCCGGTAAACCGGCATATCAAGCGGGTCAATGACGTTTCGTTTTCCCTTAAGCGCGGTGAGATTCTGGGGATTGCCGGGCTGGTCGGCGCCGGGCGCACCGAGGCCGTTCAGTGCCTGTTTGGGGTCTGGCCGGGGCGTTGGGAGGGCCAAATCTATCTGGACGGCAAACAGGTGCACATTAACAATTGCCAGCAGGCCATTGCGCACGGCATCGCCATGGTGCCGGAAGATCGCAAAAAGGATGGCATTGTACCGGTGATGGCCGTGGGCAAGAACATCACCCTGGCCGCCTTGAACCAGTTTACCGGCAAGCTCAGCAGCCTGGACGACGCTGCCGAGCAGCACTGCATTTTGCAGTCGCTGCAACGTCTCAAAGTCAAAACCTCCTCCCCCGATCTGGCGATTGGTCGCCTGAGCGGTGGGAACCAACAGAAAGCTATTCTGGCACGCTGCCTGCTGCTCAACCCGCGCATTCTGATCCTTGATGAGCCGACGCGTGGCATTGATATCGGCGCGAAATACGAAATCTACAAACTTATCAACCAACTGGTCCAGCAAGGGATTGCCGTTATCGTCATCTCGTCCGAACTGCCTGAGGTGTTAGGGCTGAGCGACCGGGTGCTGGTGATGCACGAAGGCAAGCTAAAAGCCGACCTTATTAATCATCAACTGACCCAGGAGCAGGTTATGGAAGCGGCGCTGAGGAGCGAACATCATGTCGAAAAGCAACCCGTCTGAAGTGAAGTTATCCGCCCCGCTGCCTGGGGCATTTTCCGGGCTAAAATCCCTGAACTTCCAGGTATTTGTCATGATCGCCGCCATCGCCGTGATCATGCTCTTTTTCACCTGGATGACCGACGGCGCCTACTTAAGCGCACGCAACGTCTCCAACCTGCTGCGCCAGACCGCCATTACCGGCATCCTGGCGGTGGGCATGGTCTTTGTCATTATTTCCGCGGAAATTGATCTTTCCGTAGGCTCAATGATGGGGTTATTAGGCGGCGCGGCGGCTATTTTTGACGTCTGGTTGGGCTGGCCGTTGCCGTTAACCATTCTGGTGACGCTGGTGCTGGGCCTGCTGTTAGGTGCCTGGAATGGCTGGTGGGTCGCCTATCGTAAAGTGCCATCGTTCATTGTTACCCTGGCGGGTATGCTCGCCTTTCGCGGTGTACTGATTGGCATCACCAACGGCACCACCGTATCGCCCACCAGCAGCGCTATGTCACAAATCGGTCAAAGTTATTTGCCTGACAGCGTCGGCTTTGGTGTCGGGGCGCTGGCGTTAGTGGCGTTTGTTTTGTGGCAGTGGCGTGGCCGTTTACGCCGTCAGTCACTGGGGCTGGCCACACCGGCCTCCACGTCAGTCGTTGGTCGCCAGGCGCTGATCGCCGTACTGGCACTCGGCGCTATCTGGCTCTTAAATGACTATCGTGGCGTTCCGACACCGGTGCTGTTGCTCGTTTTCCTGTTGATGGCAGGCATGTTCATGGCCACACGCACCGCGTTCGGTCGCCGCATTTACGCTATTGGTGGCAACCTCGAAGCCGCCCGTCTTTCCGGGATCAACGTGGAACGTACCAAGCTGGCGGTCTTTGCCATTAACGGCCTGATGGTGGCGATTGCCGGTTTGATCCTCAGTTCACGCCTCGGTGCAGGTTCTCCTTCGGCGGGTAATATTGCTGAACTGGACGCCATCGCCGCCTGTGTGATTGGCGGCACCAGCCTCGCAGGCGGTATCGGCAGCGTGGCGGGAGCCGTGATGGGGGCCTTCATTATGGCCTCGCTGGATAACGGCATGAGTATGATGGACGTGCCGACGTTCTGGCAGTACATCGTCAAAGGGGCGATTTTGCTGCTGGCAGTGTGGATGGATTCCGCCACCAAACGTCGGGCATGATCGCAATAATGGTCACACTGCCGGAAAATTTTCCTCCGGCAGTGTGATGAATATGATAAGCAAGGTTGATGATTCACTCGCGACGGAACCGACATGTTTGAGAAGCGCCACCGCATTACGTTGTTATTCAATGCCAACAAAGCCTATGACCGCCAGGTCGTTGAAGGCGTTGGTGAATATTTGCAGGCGTCACAATCTGAATGGGACATTTTTATCGAAGAAGATTTCCGCACCCGTATCGAAAACATTAAGGAGTGGCTCGGTGATGGCGTCATTGCGGACTATGACGACCCTGAAATCGAACGACTGCTGGCCGATGTGGACGTACCTATTGTCGGCGTAGGGGGGTCCTACCACAGCGCGGAGCACTACCCTCCGGTGCACTACATCGCCACTGACAACTACGCGCTGGTTGAGCAGGCTTTTTTGCATCTCAAAGAGAAAGGCGTACACCGTTTTGCCTTCTACGGCCTGCCGTCCTCCAGTGGCAAGGGTTGGGCCACCGAGCGAGAGCATGCATTTTGCCAGCTCGTTGCCCAGGAGAAGTACCGTGGCGTGGTTTATCAAGGGCTGACCACGGCCCCGGAAAACTGGCAGCACGCGCAAAACCGGCTGGCGGATTGGCTGCAAACGCTGCCGCCGCAAACCGGTATTATTGCCGTTACCGATGCCCGCGCGCGCCATGTTTTACAGGTCTGCGACCATCTTCATATTCCTGTACCGGAAAAGCTCTGCGTGATTGGTATCGATAACGAAGAGCTGACACGCTATCTCTCCCGCGTGGCGCTTTCGTCCGTGGCGCAAGGGACACGTCAGATGGGTTACCAGGCCGCAAAGCTGCTGCATCGCCTTCTGGATAACGAATCCATGCCGTTACAACGCCTGCTGGTGCCCCCCGTCCGCGTGGTTGCCCGACGCTCGACGGATTATCGCTCGCTTAACGATCCGGCGGTTATCCAGGCCATGCACTACATTCGCAACCATGCCTGCAAGGGAATCAAAGTGGACCAGGTGTTGGATGCCGTAGGGATTTCGCGTTCGAACCTCGAGAAACGTTTTAAGGAGGAAGTGGGAGAAACCATTCACGCGGTGATTCATGCGGAAAAGCTGGAAAAAGCCCGTAGTCTTCTGATCTCCACGTCCCTTTCGATCAATGAGATTTCCCAGATGTGTGGTTATCCGTCGCTACAATATTTCTATTCGGTGTTTCGCAAAGCGTATGACAGCACGCCGAAGGAGTACCGCGAACGCTACGGGGAAGTGTTGCTGCCTTAGGGTAAATCAGAGCGTAGAAAGTAAAAGGCCTTCCAGTTGGAAGGCCTTTTTGCATTCAGAAGCGCAATTACATATGCGCGGCGATGAGCTGCTGATTGTCCTGATACATGGCAAACAGATAATTGTTATAGCTTGCGCCCTTCGTTGAATACCCTTTCAACTTATGAATCATGTTGCTCGCCGTCACTTCCTGATCCGCTTTACGCAACTGCGCACGGGATTTACGGAAGGAGGAGTAAGCCGGATGGGTGTTGAGATTCACCACATACGCGCCGACTGACTGTTCAACAGAGTCGAAGTGCGAGTAACCCTTCACTTTGCCTGGACCGTTGGTGCAACGCCCTTTCCCGCATTTCATGCCGAACAGGTTGTTGTTATTGCGCGCCAGTTTGGAGGTGCCCCAGCCGCTTTCAGCTGCTGCCATGGTCGCCACCATGCTGTCCGGAATGATGTCCACGCGTTCCATTAAGGCATTCCAGGGGATACGGCGGGTATTGCCAGACCAGCTGATTTTATAGCGTTTGGCAATATCCTTCAGGCGCGCACGATCCGTCGTCGACCATTGCTGGCTGTATTGACGTTCCATCAGCCAGTTACGGTCGGCGGTGATTGCCGCATTTTGACGAGTAATATAGGGCATTACGGTCCGGAGAAACGCTTTCTTTCTTGGTGCTCCGGAAGGGTATTTTCGCAAATCAGGAAGTGAACTGCCATTTACACTATTGCGAGAATACTCTTGTTTACTGCTTACCTGTTTTTTACCGGTCGTCTTTGAGATTTGGGCCTTCTGACTCACTGTTTTGCTGTGCGTTTGCGCAAGCGCCTCACCTGAAAATGCTATGGTGAGAACCATGAGTATCGTAGCCCCAAGTCGTCGCAAGGGAATCGATATCATTAAGTCTCCTGGTCGGATATATGCATTCCAACACCTTATTTTTTTCACAATTTTGAGAGCGGAATCTCAAATCATACCAAAAATAACGCCTCAGGGCACGTACACAAATAAGCCAAATCCGAAAGCCTGTCATCACCCACCTGCGACAAAGCGAAAAAATTGCGCCAGTTTTGCAGCGTTTCTCGCAAATTCTGGGCAAAATTTGCGCGCGATCACTCACCCTTCGCCCTCATCCCTGGCGATACCGCGCATGGGATGAGTCTCGTGCGCCCTGCTAATGGCAAGATGGCGGAAACTGACGTCATGAGAAGGTTTCAGATGAGATACAGCGCCCTTTTACTCCTGCTTTTACCGGCGGTGGCCAGCGCCAACTGGTCCGCACCCGGCCTTGCTGACTTTAAAAACGATGGCACCGGCGTCTGGCGCAGTGAGACTCCCCTCAAAAAAGGGGCGTATCCGCTGAAGTTGCAAGCCGATAACCAGTGCTGGCAACCGTCCGCCGACGTTAAACTCAACCAAATGTTGTCGTTAAAACCCTGCGAAGGTGACGCCCCCCAGTGGCGCGTGTTCCGTGAAGGCGATTATCGCATTCAGGTCGATACCCGCTCAGGCACACCCACATTGATGCTGTCGGTGAAAAGCGAGGCGGCGACGAAAGTGGTGAATGTCATGCGCCAGTGCCCGGTGTGGGACGGGCAGCCCCTTACCCTGGATGTCAGTAAAACGTTTCCGGAAGGGAGTGTGGTACGGGATTTCTACAGTCAGAAAACAGCCACCGTGGAAAACGGCAGGATTACGCTGCAACCGGCAGTGAACAGTGGTGGGCTATTGCTACTTGAACGTGCCGAAACCCATGTTGCCGCTCCCTTTAGCTGGCAGAACGCCACCGTCTACTTTGTATTGACCGATCGTTTCGTCAACGGCGATCCGTCTAACGACAACAGCTATGGCCGGCACAAAGATGGCAAGGAAGAGATTGGCACCTTCCACGGTGGTGACCTGAGAGGGCTGACCAGCAGGCTCGATTACCTGCAACAGCTCGGCGTTAATGCGCTGTGGATCAGTTCACCACTGGAACAGATTCACGGCTGGGTGGGTGGTGGAACCAAAGGGGATTTCCCTCATTATGCCTATCACGGCTATTACATTCAGGACTGGACGAAGCTTGATGCCAACATGGGAACCGAGGCCGATTTACGCCAGCTGGTCGATGAGGCCCACAAGCGCGGCATCCGTATTCTGTTTGATGTGGTCATGAACCACACCGGCTACGCCACGCTCGCGGATATGCAGGAATACCAGTTCGGCGCGCTGTACGTGCAGGGTGAAGAACGTAAAAAAATCCTCGGCGAGCGCTGGACTGACTGGCGACCGGGTCCAGGGCAAAGCTGGCATAGCTTTAACGACTTCATTAACTTTAGCGATAAAACCGCCTGGCAAAACTGGTGGGGCAAGAACTGGATCCGCACCGACATCGGCAACTATGACAATCCCGGCTTCGACGACTTAACAATGTCGCTGGCGTTCCTTCCGGATTTGAAAACCGAGTCGACCACGCCGTCTGGCCTGCCGATTTTCTATCAGCACAAACCCGATACCGCAGCCCGCGAGATACCGGGCTATACCCCACGTGATTACCTGACCCACTGGCTGAGCCAATGGGTACGCGAGTACGGCATCGACGGTTTTCGCGTCGACACGGCCAAACATGTAGAGCTCGCGGCCTGGCAGCAGTTGAAGACGCAGGCCAGCGAGGCACTGGTCGAATGGAAAAAATCGAATCCGCAGAAAAAACTCGACGATGCCCCGTTCTGGATGACCGGGGAATCCTGGGGGCACGGCGTGATGCGCAGCGATTACTACAACCACGGTTTCGATGCGATGATCAATTTTGACTATCAGGAGCAGGCCGCCAGCGCGGTTAATTGCCTTGCCGACATGGATCTGGTCTGGCAGCAGATGGCGGAAAAACTGCAAGGCTTCAACGTTCTGAGCTATCTCTCCTCTCATGACACGCGCTTGTTCCGCGACGGCGGGCAGGAGGCGGCTGAACTGCTGATGCTGGCACCGGGCGCGGTACAAATTTACTACGGCGATGAGACCAACCGGCCGTTCGGCCCTACGGGCTCAGACCCGTTACAAGGCACGCGCTCGGACATGAACTGGCAGGACGCTAACGGTAAGGAGGCGCAAACGTTGCATCACTGGCAAACGCTGGGGCAGTTCCGTGCGCGTCATCCGGCGCTGGGTGGCGGAAAACAGACCACGCTAAGCCTGAAGCAGGGTTACGGTTTCACCCGTGAACAGGGCGATGACAGGGTTATGGTCGTCTGGGCCGGTAATCACTAAGACTCACCAGGCTCCCTCTACCCGGAGGGAGCCGCCTCACTCAAACAAAATAAAACCCCATCTAACGGTAAATATTTGGAATAAAGCGTCACGCAACCCGCTCTCATCCGATTTGCACAGCAGGGTATGTAGCGCTATGGTGAGCCATTTTTAAAATCAGACCGACAGAATAACTGCTATGACATTTTCCCTTTTCGGCGACAAATTCACCCGCCATGCAGGCATTACGCGCCTCATGGAGGACCTTAACGACGGTCTGCGCACCCCCGGTGCCATCATGCTGGGCGGCGGAAACCCCGCACAAATCCCGGCCATGACCGATTACTTCCATAACCTGCTCGCAGAGATGCTGGAAAATGGCAAAGCCACTGATGCGCTTTGTAATTACGATGGCCCACAGGGCAAGTCTGAGCTGCTGACGTTACTGGCGGCTATGCTGCGTAAAGAGCTTGGCTGGGATATTGAACCGCAGAATATCGCGCTGACAAACGGCAGCCAAAGCGCATTTTTCTACTTGTTCAACCTGTTCGCAGGCCGACGTTCCGATGGAAGTACCAGAAAGGTGCTGTTCCCGCTGGCACCCGAGTACATTGGCTACGCAGATTCTGGCCTCGAAGAGGACCTTTTTGTCTCCGCCCGCCCCAATATTGAATTGCTGCCGGAAGGCCAGTTTAAGTACCACGTCGACTTTGAGCATCTGCATATCGGCGAAGAAACGGGGATGATTTGCGTGTCGCGCCCGACCAACCCGACCGGCAACGTGATAACCGATGAAGAGCTGATCAAGCTCGATGCCCTGGCCAACCAGCATGGCATTCCACTGGTTATTGATAATGCTTACGGCGTTCCCTTCCCGGGCATTATTTTTAGCGAAGCACGTCCTCTCTGGAATCCGAACATTATTCTCTGCATGAGCCTGTCAAAACTGGGCCTGCCGGGTAGCCGCTGCGGCATCATTATTGCGAATGATAAAGTGATTTCCGCCATCCGCAACATGAACGGCATTATCAGCCTTGCCCCGGGCGGCATTGGGCCAGCGATGATGTGTGAAATGATTAAGCGTAACGATCTGCTGCGTCTGTCGGACACCGTTATCAAACCCTTCTACTACCAGCGTGTGCAGGAGACCATTGCCACTATCCGCCGTTATTTGCCGGAAGATCGCTGTCTGATCCATAAACCAGAGGGCGCTATTTTCCTGTGGCTGTGGTTTAAGGATTTACCGATAACCACCGAGCTTCTCTATCAACGACTGAAAAAACGCGGCGTGCTGATGGTACCGGGTGACTATTTCTTCCCTGGCCTCGATAAACCCTGGCCACACACCCACCAGTGCATGCGTATGAACTATGTCCCGGACCCGGATAAGATCGAAGCGGGGGTGAAAATTCTTGCTGAAGAGATTGAAAACGCCTGGCGCGAGAACAGTTAAATAAATTAGCCCCTCTCCTTGAGGGGCAGTTATAACCTCGCCAATAACCATGCCTATTTAATGGTTAATTATTATTGTCTTGTTTTCCCATCAATATATCGTCAATGCAGATCTCTATATAATTTCAAGGCAAATGAAAAATATATTTCTAAGTTAAACAAGACTACACAACAAAAGACCTGTTAAGCCACGCTAAACTGTTAAATGCATTATTTAACACATTGTTTTTAATGATATTTAATATTGGCAAAATAAATCAAGATTAAGAATAATCATATTTTTTAACTTACTCACAAAATATTTCTAACAATTTCCACCGAGGCCGAAAACCCCATTTACACTGATTAATACGCCAAGCGGCGTTTTATTTCAGAGGGTCTTATCATGGCAACAGATAAAATTAGCCACCTGAGCGCAATCGCGGTGGCGGTCATTCTTGCATTCTCCTTATCGGCCTGCAGTGGGAGCAGCGGCGGGTCATATTCCAAACTGAAAGATAATCAAACCTCGGGTACAGACGGCCAGACCGCAGGTAATGGCTCAGATGGCAGCGGCGGAAGCGGCAGCACCGATGGGGGTACGGGTAGCGGCACTGACGGCGGCACCGGCGGCACGGGTGCCAATAATGGGAGTGGCAGCGGCGGAGGCACGGGTGGCAACAGTGGCGGCAGCGATGGGGGAACCGGTGGGAATAACGGCGGCGGCTCCACCGCCTCTAATGCGCCCTTAAATACCGTTGTCAGCGATGCAGGGACGGCAGTTTCCAACGTCGGCGGCACACTGGATAGCCTGGGCAGCCAGCTCCCGAGCGACAATCCGGTCACCTCAACGGTTGCCACGACGGTCACGGGTCTGGGCGGCGCGTTGAATACCACCGGTACCGGGGTGACCACCGGGATTGGCAATTCAAACAACCCGAATGGCGTCGGCACCACAGTACAGGGGGTCACTTCAACGGTGACGTCGCTTGGCACCACCGTCTCCGGCGTCGGCACCAACCTTGCCAGCACAACAGCGTATACGGGCCTCGCACCGGTCACGGGACTTGCAGGCACGGTTGTCGACAAAACCGGTCAGGTGGTCAGTACCACCGGTAATTCATTGACGAATGTGGTGGCCAGCGATGGCGTCACCAAACTCACCACCGGTACAACAACACTGGTGAATAACACCACCAGCGGCGTCAGTAAATTGACGCAGGGCGTCGGCACCACCACCGGGCTGGGCACGCCGGTGAACAATCTGTTGACCACGGTCGGTAACGGCGTCAGCGGCGTAGGCAGCAACGTCACTGCCTCTAATCCGAACCTTGCAGGCGTTGGTCAGGTTGTACAGACCGTTGGTCAGACGGTGACTGACGTCGGCGGTCTGGTGAAACCCGCGTCAGCGTCGACAGGCAACGGCACCTCCACCGCCAGTACGGGTGGCATTTCAGCAACCGCGGACGTGGACGCCAGCAAGAACGGGCTACTCGCCAACGTCGGGGCGACGGTCAATACCTTAACGGCGGATGTTAACGCTTCCGTCACTAATAACGTATCCAACACCAGTGGGACCACCACCAGCCAGCCGGGATTAGTGAACGGTTTAGTTGGCGGCATTCTGAAACCAAAAAGTCAGTAAGGCCTTTTGTGCCCCCTCACGGGGGCACTTCTTCACAGCACGTGCGTTCACCCGTGCTTTAAAAGGGTGACAAGAACATAAAAGGGACTGAGCGATGAAACTGCCACTCTGCTCCGTGCTGCTCTGCACCGGCATACTGTCACTGGCTCATGCAGATACGCTTCCAGCGATTGTCGATTCCGCAAACCCGGCCAAATCTTCACGCACTACTCAGGAATCTGATACGCGCCCCACTTCCGCACCCAAAGTCTCGGTGACAAAGCCAGAGAGCAAACTCACCCCGAATACGCCAGTACAGGTCAGGCACATTCAGTTCGTCGGCGGCACGGTGTATCCGCTGAAGTCCCTGCTTCAGCCCTTTCGCCCCTATGCCGGAAAGACCGTGCCATTGAAAACCATTATCGCGCTGGCGAACGACATCACCGCACGCTACCGGGCAGACGGTTACCCGCTCTCTTACGCCTGGCTACCGGACGATAATTTTCATGACGGGACGATAAAAATTATTCTCGTGGAAGGCTACGTCGCACACAGCGAAATCAACAGTAACAACGCGAGTATTGCCGCACGTCTCAAACGACTGGCGGAAAAAATCATGGCCGAAAAGCCCCTTTCGCAGGCGCTGTTCGATCGCTACAGTCAGTTAATGACCCGCACACCGGGAACCAAAGTCGACGTCAATGCGCAGTTGCCGAAGAACATTTATGGCGCGGCGGTGATGGACGTTAACGCCGATCAGCCGCACATCTGGGACATCTCGTCGACGCTCGACACCCGCCGTGGGCAAAGCCTGGCGCTGGTGAATGGTACGTTGAGCAATCTGACGAGCTATGGCGATCAGCTTGGGGTTGCCACCTTCGTGCCCCTGGGTGATGGCGATGAACAGGATTATGTCGGACTTAATTATCAGCAGTTCCTTAACGATGAGGGACTGAATCTGCAGCTTAAAGGCAGCTATTACCGCGATGATCCTAAGGGCTACGATCCCATACTTTATCTGCCAAACGGTATCGCGGTTGATGCCCGACAGAAAACCACCCAATACAACGGTGGCTTGAGCCTGAATTACCCCTGGCTGCTGACACGGCAAAAACAGCTCAGCGTTTTTGGCGGCATTGATTACACCGATCGGCGTAACGACTACCGGCTGCGGGCACGCGGATTTGGACAGACGCTGGCTTTGCCGGAGCAAAATCAGCACGTGCGTTACCCGGCGCTGGAGTTTGGTGTGAATGGGTTTCGCGAGTTTACTGCCTCAAAAAGTAGCCTCAGCGGCAGCGTTTCCGTTCGGCATGGGCTGGACGCCTTAGGCGCAGACGCCTCCCCCACCCAGGGTACCGATATCGACTTTACCCGCTGGAAAAGCAATCTCGACGCCGCCTGGCTGGTGGCGGAGAACGTGCGCCTGTCCAGTTCACTGGAAGGTGTATGGTCAGATAACGACCTGCCCGAGGCTGAACGCGTCAGCTTTGGCGCGCAACGCTTTGGCCGCGGCTACCAGGATGGAGAAGCGCAGGGGGATTACGGCTATGGTGGACAAGTTGAATTGCGCTATCTGCATAACCGCAAAGAGAGTAAATGGCTGGCAACCGTGCAGCCCTATCTCCTCGCCGACACCGCACGTACCTGGTTTAACCAGCCGGGTTTTCGTCATCAACGTTTAAGCTCTGTCGCGGCAGGGGTGATGGTGGGTGACAATCGCCACTATAGCGTCGCCGTTGAAGCCGCACGCCCGACCGGGGACATGCCCACCGATACGCACGGGCGCGACTGGCGTTACAGCCTGACGGTGACCTGGAACTTCAATAACTTACGCTAAGTGATTATTAAGGCGCACCTGCCGCAGTCTGGCAGGGTCAATGCAGCTCAGCGCCTGAGTGGGGCAAGCTTCTACGCAAGCAGGCCCGGTCTCGCGGTGCAGGCAGAGATCGCATTTCAACGCCTGTACCTGCCCCTCCTGACTTGTCACCTCCATCGCGCCAAACGGGCAGGCCAACATGCAGCTTTTGCACCCAATACAGAGGGATTGTTCGACGTAGACCGTACCGCTCACCCGGCTGATCGCCCCCACCGGGCAGACGTTGGCACAGGGCGCATCTTCACAATGGTGGCAGGTCACTGCGGTGGTTAGCGCCCCGCTCTTGACCACCCGAATACGGGCACTGAAGGTTTTTGGAGAGACGGATGCGCAGTCCTGATTTTCCTGATGCGACACCACGCAGGCGACTTCGCAGGTGCGACAGCCAATACATTTGGCGGAATCCGCCATAATAAAACGGTTCATTCTCTACCCCGCCTGACGTTGAATGCCGCCAGAGTGCCAGAAAATGCCCCGCCTTCGCTTTGATCCTGGCAAGGGTTGTTGCCAGATCTGTCATCTGCCTAACCACATCTGGCGTTCTGCCTACACCCGCAGCGTAAATCCCAGCTCGTTGGAGATGGCCTCTGCGGTTTCTCGCAGCGGCTTCAGCAGATTTTTCTCGCCGATCTGTTTTAAGCGCGACGTTGAGAGTGAAATGGAGATGGCATAAGGCACGCGGTGGTGAATATCAAACACCGGCACGGCAATACAGGACACACCCAGCTCATTCTCTTCTCTGTCCATCGCCATCACACCTTCACGAATCTGCGCCAGCTCATCGTACATCGCCGGAAGCCCCGTAATGGTATTGCGCGTCAGCGGCTGAATCTGCTCCTGATGCGTCTCCCAGTACTCTTTTACATACTCGGGCTGACCAAACGCCATGTAAATCTTGCCCATCGCTGAGCAGTAGAGCGGCATATGCTGGCCAATGTACGCGCGGGTGCGCAGCATGCCGGTGGTCGGCTCCAGCTTATAAATCAGTATGGCGTGGTCGTCTTCGCGACTGGAGAAGTTGATGGTTTCTCCGGTGGAGAGGTTCAACGCTTCCAGATGCGGTGCCGCAACATGGATGATATTTAGCGACGTCAGGGCCTTTTGCCCCACGGCGATAAATTTGGTGGTCAACCGGTAACTCCCGGCGGCAGGCGCGGGGGTGACGTAGCCACAGGATTGCAGCCCCTGCAGTAATCGGTGCACGGTACTTTTATTTAGCCCGGCCAGTTCTGACAGATGCGCCAGAGGACAACCGTTCGGGTAATTGCTCAATATCTCAATCAACATCAAGCCGCGAAACAAGCTCTGGCTTCCTGCCGGCCGCTCTTTTTCCTGCGTGGTGTCACTCTCTTTTGTGTTCATCGCTTCCGCTCTCCGTTTTGTGGCGACCTGATGGTAGCGCAAAGTGTGTTTCACTTCACGATCTGAACAGAAATTTTGTAATTCATTGATTTAATTGAATTTCAAAAATATATGCATGGATTGCTTTGTGAAATCATGATCGCTATATTTGAAATCAGATTTCGCATAGTGAAATTAAAAGCACATTCACTGCTCTCCGCCAACACCAGGACAGGGGGCACATAATCTCACTGCGCCTCCTTTTTCTCGGGGGGTCATAAAAAACAAAAATGGAAAACGCACCGGCCCTGCTGGTGCATTTTTGCCACCCAACACTGTTTAGTGGAATGCGATTCCACTATGTAAAACGAAGAAGTTATGGAGAAAACGTATGTTGTTGAGTTTTTCTGACCTTAAAAATGAGTTTAACCGTGTCCTGCTGGCACGCGGTGTGGCGGCAGAAACTGCCGATGCCTGCGCGGAGATGTTTGCCCGCACCACCGAGTCCGGGGTCTATTCACACGGCGTAAACCGTTTCCCGCGCTTTATTCAACAACTGGAGAACGGCGACATCATTCCCGACGCGTTACCAAAACGCATCACTTCCCTGGGCGCCATTGAACAGTGGGATGCTCAGCGTTCCATTGGCAACCTGACCGCAAAAAAAATGATGGATCGAGCCATCGAACTGGCATCCGACCACGGTATTGGTCTGGTGGCGGTGCGTAACGCCAACCACTGGATGCGCGGCGGCAGCTACGGCTGGCAGGCGGCGGAAAAAGGCTACATCGGTATCTGCTGGACCAACTCCATTGCCGTGATGCCACCGTGGGGTGCCAAAGAGTGCCGCATCGGCACCAACCCGCTGATCGTCGCCATTCCGTCCACGCCGATCACCATGGTGGACATGTCCATGTCGATGTTCTCCTACGGCATGCTGGAAGTGAACCGCCTGGCAGGTCGCCAGCTACCGGTTGACGGGGGTTTCGACGACGAAGGCAACCTGACCAAAGACCCGGCGCCGATTGAGAAAAACCGCCGCATTCTGCCAATGGGCTACTGGAAAGGTTCTGGCCTCTCCATCGTGCTGGACATGATCGCCACCCTGCTTTCCGATGGATCTTCCGTTGCTGCCGTGACCGAAGACAACAGCGATGAATTCAACATTTCGCAGGTCTTCATTGCCATTGAAGTAGACAAACTGATCGACGGTGCCAGCCGCGATGTCAAGCTGCAACGCATCATGGATTACATCACCACCGCAGAACGTGCCGATGAAGATGTGCCTGTCCGCCTGCCGGGCCATGAGTTTAGCCGTCTGCTGGAAGAGAACCGCCGTAACGGGATCACCGTTGACGACAGCGTGTGGGCAAAAATCAAAGCGCTGTAAGGAATATCATCATGATCTATGGTCACATTTCTCAACCTAACGCCTGCCGGTATCCGGCAGCGATTGAAAAAGCGCTGGAATTTCTGCGCACCACGGACTTCAGCACGCTGGAGACCGGGGTGGTCGAAATTGAAGGACGCACGATTTATGCGCAGATCCTCGACCTGACCACCCGTCCGCACGATGAACTGCGCCCGGAAGTACACCGCCGTTATCTGGACATTCAGTTCCTCTGGTCTGGTGAAGAACAGATCGGTGTGGCTATTGATACCGGGAATAACGTAGTGAGCGAAGAATTACTTGAGCAGCGGGATATTATTTTTTATCACGACTGTGAGAATGAATCTTTAATAGAAATGGTCCCCGGAAGCTACGCCATATTTTTCCCGCTGGACGTTCACCGCCCTGCATGTAATAAACACCGGGAAACCGCCATCAGGAAAATAGTGGTTAAAGTTGCGGTTTCTGCATTGAATTAATCCGTTATTTATTTATCGATAGTCGATAAATAACAGGAGAAGAAAAATGGAAAGAAATGACGCCGGTTATATTATCGGTGCATACCCTTGTGCGCCTTCCTTTCATCAAAAGAGCGAACAAGAAGAGACGGAATTCTGGCGCTTACTCGCGGACACGCCCCACATCCGCGGGCTGGAGCAACCGTGCCATGAGCACTTTCACCCCTATGGCGATGACTGGTTGTTCCAGCATACGCCGCAGGAGTGGGAAATGGTGGTCACCGCCATCCCCGAAACCATGCGTCGCCGTGGCGGCGGCAATGGGGCCTTCGGTCTGGCCTCCAGTGATGAAGAACAGCGCAAGGCATGCGTCGAATTCCATCGTCATTTACTTAACAAAATCAACGCGGTAAACAAGCGTTATGCGGGCAAGGTTATCAGCCTTGAACTGCAGGCGGCACCGCTGGCCGGCAATGCGAACGTGGCGCAGGCGACCGATGCGTTTGCCCGTTCCATCAAAGAGATTGCCGCCTGGGACTGGTCATGCTCACTCGTACTGGAACATTGTGATGCCATGAACCAACCTGCGCCACGCAAGGGTTTTCTGCCACTGGAAAACGTGCTGGAGACGCTTGCCGGTTACAACATTGATATCTGTATTAACTGGGCGCGGTCGGCCATCGAAGGGCGCAATACCACCCTGCCGCGGGTACACACCCAGGCGGTGAAAGCCGCTGGAAAATTGGGGGCGCTGATGTTTTCCGGCACCGCCACTGAAGGGCCGTACGGTGAATGGACTGACCTGCACACGCCCTTCTCTCCTTTCTGCCCGGAAAGCCTGCTCACGGTAGAAAGTGCTAAAGAATTATTTAATGTGGCTGACTCAGCAAAACTACAGTTTGCCGGTATTAAGTTACTGGAAATTGATGCTAATGCTGATGCGAATCATCGCATAGCCATATTACGCGATGGCATTAACGCGTTAAACAAAGCCAGACAATAAATATAAAGCGTCAATTTAATCGCAAGGCCAGTTACTTTTAACGAGAGATTAATATGAACACTTCCTCTTACACTACATCAGCGGATATTCCGCGCCAGCGCTGGTTAAGAATTATTCCCCCCATTCTTATCGCGTGTATTATTTCTTATATGGACCGTGTGAATATCGCCTTTGCGATGCCCGGCGGTATGGATCAGGACCTGGGTATCACTGCGACCATGGCAGGTCTGGCGGGCGGTATTTTCTTCCTCGGTTACCTTTTCTTGCAGGTGCCGGGCGGAAAAATTGCCGTTCACGGCAGCGGTAAAAAATTCATCGGCTGGTCGTTGGTCGCCTGGGCCGTGATCTCCGTTCTCACCGGGCTTGTTACCAACCACTACCAACTGCTGGCCCTGCGCTTCCTGCTCGGTGTCGCAGAAGGTGGCATGCTGCCGGTGGTCCTCACCATGATCAGTAACTGGTTCCCCGATGCTGAACGTGGCCGTGCAAACGCGATTGTCATCATGTTCGTGCCGATTGCCGGGATCATCACCGCCCCGCTGTCCGGCTGGATCATCACCGCACTCGACTGGCGCTGGTTGTTCATCATCGAAGGCCTGCTCTCCCTCGTCGTGCTGGTGTTGTGGGTGTTGACCATCTATGACCGTCCGCAGGAGGCCCGCTGGATTTCTGACGCTGAGAAGAATTACCTGGTGGAAACCCTCGCCGCCGAGCAGCGTGCCATCGCCGGTAAAACCGTGGTGAATGCCTCGCTGAGCGCCGTGCTGTCTGACCGCACCATGTGGCAGCTCATCGCCCTCAACTTCTTCTACCAGACCGGGATTTACGGCTACACCCTGTGGCTGCCGACCATCCTGAAAGAGCTGACCCACACCAGCATGGGCCAGGTCGGAATGCTCGCCATCCTGCCGTACGTGGGTGCCATTGCCGGGATGTTCCTGTTCTCTTCTCTGTCTGACCGCACCGGGAAACGCAAACTGTTCGTCTCCCTGCCGCTGATTGGCTTTGCGACCTGCATGTTCCTCTCCGTGGTGCTCAAAGAGAGCGTCTGGCTCTCCTATACCGCGCTGGTCGGGTGCGGCTTCTTCCTGCAATCCGCTGCGGGTGTGTTCTGGACCATTCCAGCCCGCCTGTTCAGTGCCGAAATGGCCGGTGGCGCACGCGGCGTTATCAACGCCCTGGGCAACCTCGGCGGCTTCTGCGGCCCCTATGCGGTAGGCGTGCTGATCACCCTGTACAGCAAAGATGCAGGCGTTTACTGCCTGGCGATTTCGCTGGCGATTGCTGCGCTGATGGCGCTGCTGCTGCCGTCCAAGTGTGATGCCAAAGCGTCGTCTGTAGGCGTGGTGAACGCGCCGAAACGTGCGGTGTGATGCCCTCACCCCAGCCCTCTCCCACAGGGAGAGGGAGCAGAAGCAAGGTGCGGTCTGATGCCCTCACCCCAGCCCTCTCCCACAGGGAGAGGGAGCAAACCAGGCTCTCCCTGTGGGAGAGGGAGTAAAACAGGAAAAAAAGATGAGTGAAAAAGAGACCTTCTGGCTGGGTATCGATTGTGGCGGTACTTATCTGAAAGCAGGCCTGTACAACAGCCAGGGCAAAGAATTCGATATTGAACGCCAGTCCGTTCGCACTCTCAGCCCGCAACCTGGCTGGGCCGAGCGTGACATGACGGCCCTGTGGCAGCACTGCGCGGCGACCATTGCCCGCCTGCTGCAACGCACCGGTATTCGCGGTGAGCAAATTAAAGGCGTGGGCATTTCCGCTCAGGGCAAGGGGCTGTTTTTGCTCGACAAAAACGACCAGCCGCTGGGCACCGCGATTCTCTCTTCCGATCGTCGTGCGCTGGACATCGTCAGGCGCTGGCAGCAGGACGGCATTCCACAAAAACTCTACCCGTTAACGCGCCAGACCCTCTGGACCGGCCACCCGGCCTCGCTGCTGCGTTGGGTAAAAGAGAACGAGCCGCAGCGTTACGCGCAAATTGGCTGCGTAATGATGGGCCACGATTATCTGCGCTGGTGTTTGACCGGCGTGAAGGAGTGTGAAGAGAGCAATATCTCTGAATCCAACCTCTACCACATGACCAGCGGGCAGTACGACCCCTGCCTGACGCAGTGGCTGGGCATCAGCGAAATCAACGCTGCGCTACCGCCCATTGTGGGCTCATCCCAAATCAGCGGTGAAATCACCTCTCAGGCAGCCGCCATTACCGGTCTCGCGGCGGGCACGCCCGTCGTGGGCGGTCTGTTTGATGTGGTTTCTACCGCGCTCTGCGCAGGGCTTGATGATGAACATACGCTAAACGCCGTAATGGGGACCTGGGCGGTCACCAGCGGCATCGCCGACGGGCTGCGCGATAACGAATCGCACCCTTACGTCTACGGGCGCTACGTTAACAACGGACAGTACATCGTGCACGAAGCCAGCCCCACCTCGTCCGGCAATCTCGAATGGCTGACCGCGCAGTGGGGCGACATCAGCTTTGCTGAGATCAATCAGCTCGTCGACAGCCTGCCAAAAGCCGCCAGCGAGGTCTTCTTCCTGCCGTTCCTGTACGGCAGCAATGCCGGGCTGGACATGACCAGCGGCTTTTATGGCATGCAGGCGCTACATACCCGCGCGCACTTATTACAGGCGGTCTATGAAGGGGTGGTGTTCAGCCACATGACACACCTCAACCGCATGCGTGAACGCTTTACCGAGGTTCGTGCCCTGCGCGTCACCGGCGGACCGGCCCACTCTCCGGTGTGGATGCAGATGCTGGCAGACGTCAGCGGCCTGCCCGTTGAACTGCCGCAGGTCAAAGAGACCGGCTGCTTTGGCGCGGCCATCGCCGCCCTCGTCGGCACCGGGGTCTACGCCAGCTTTACCGACGCCCAGCAGACCCTCAATTACGAGATGCACACCCTGACGCCGGACATGAACGCCCACGCGGCCTACCAGCGCAAATATCACCGTTACCAGATTTTAATTGAAGCACTTCAGGGCTTTCACGCCCGTATTAAGGAGCACTCTTTATGAGCCGACCATTACTGCAACTGGCGCTCGACCACACCGACCTTGCTGCCGCCCAGCGCGACGTGGCGTTGTTAAAAGACCACGTCGACATCGTGGAAGCCGGCACCATTCTCTGCCTCAGCGAAGGGCTGAACGCCGTGCGTGCCTTACGCGCCCAGTGCCCGGAGAAAATCATCGTGGCCGACTGGAAAGTGGCCGACGCGGGTGAAACCCTGGCCCAGCAGGCGCTGGGCGCCGGTGCCAACTGGATGACCATCATCTGTGCAGCCCCCCTGGCAACCATCGAGAAAGGCCATGCCGTTGCCGCCGCCCGCGGCGGCGAAATTCAGATTGAGCTCTTTGGTAACTGGACGTTTGATGATGCCCACGACTGGTACAGCACCGGCGTGCGCCAGGCGATTTATCATCGTGGCCGCGATGCCCAGGCCAGCGGCCAGCAGTGGGGCGACGCGGACCTGGCACGCATGAAAGCGCTGTCGGATATCGGTCTTGAGCTTTCCGTCACTGGCGGTATCACCCCCGCCGACCTGCCGCTGTTTAAAGAGATCAACGTGAAAGCCTTTATTGCCGGGCGCGCCCTTTCGGGTGCCGCCAATCCGCAGCAGGTGGCTGAAGCATTCCATGCGCGCATTCGCGACATCTGGGGAGCCTGAACATGCGTAACCATCCATTAGGTATTTATGAAAAAGCGTTACCGAAAGACCTATCCTGGCCGGAGCGTCTGGTTCTGGCTAAAAGCTGCGGATTCGACTTCGTGGAAATGTCCGTCGACGAAACCGACGAGCGCCTCTCGCGACTCGAATGGACCACCGCCCAGCGCGCCTCATTAGTGGAAGCGATGCTGGAAACCAATGTGTCGATTCCGTCGATGTGCCTTTCCGCACACCGCCGTTTCCCGTTCGGCAGCCGTGATGAAGCGGTGCGTGAACGCGCCCGCGACATCATGACCAAAGCCATCAAGCTGGCGCGTGATTTGGGTATTCGCACCATCCAGCTTGCCGGGTATGACGTCTATTACGAAGAGCATGACGCGGGCACCCAGCAGCGCTTCACCGAAGGGCTGGCGTGGGCGGTGAAACAGGCGGCAGGCGCGCAGGTGATGCTGGCGGTGGAGATCATGGACACCGCGTTTATGAACTCCATCACCAAATGGAAGAAGTGGGACGAGATGCTCGCTTCGCCGTGGTTCACCGTCTACCCGGATGTGGGCAATCTTAGCGCGTGGGGCAACGACGTCCCGGCGGAACTGGCGCTTGGCATCGACCGTATCGCCGCCATCCACCTGAAAGACACGCAGCCCGTGACCGAAACCAGTCCGGGTCAGTTCCGTGACGTGCCGTTCGGTGAAGGATGTGTGGATTTCGTGAACGTCTTCAGCACGTTACAAGACCTCAATTATCGCGGCGCATTTCTGATTGAGATGTGGACCGAAAAAGCCAAAGAGCCGGTGCTGGAGATCATCCAGGCCCGTCGCTGGATTGAAGCCCGTATGCAGGAAGGAGGATTCGCATGTTAGAACAACTGAAAGCCGAGGTACTGGCGGCAAACCTGGCGCTGCCCGCACACGGGCTGGTTACCTTCACCTGGGGTAACGTCAGTGCGGTCGATGAAACCCGCCGTCTGATGGTGATCAAACCCTCCGGCGTGGAGTACGAGGTGATGAAAGCCGAGGATATGGTGGTGGTGGAGGTAGCCAGCGGTAAAGTCGTGGAAGGCAGTAAAAAGCCCTCTTCCGATACGCCGACGCACCTGGCGCTGTATCGTCGCTTCCCGGAGATTGGCGGCATTGTCCATACCCACTCCCGCCACGCCACCATCTGGTCGCAGGCTGGCCTCGACCTGCCTGCCTGGGGCACAACGCACGCCGATTACTTCTATGGCACCATTCCGTGTACACGGCTGATGACCTCTGAGGAGATCAACGGTGAGTATGAGTACGAAACCGGCGAAGTGATCATCAAGACCTTTGAAGCGCGCGATCTGAACCCGTTGCAGGTTCCGGCGGTGCTGGTCCACTCCCACGGCCCGTTTGCCTGGGGCAAAGACGCGGCAGATGCGGTACACAACGCGGTGGTGCTGGAAGAGTGTGCCTACATGGGCCTGTTCTCACGCCAGCTGGCCCCGCAGCTACCGGACATGCAGTCTGAGCTGTTGGATAAGCACTATCTGCGTAAGCACGGGGCGAATGCCTATTACGGGCAGTAATCCTCTGCGGCCTGATGCCCTCACCCCGGCCCTCTCCCACGGGAGAGGGAGAAAGACCGGCTCGATCGGCCCCCTCGCCTCCGGGGCTGGGAGCTCTCCAGAAAAAATGCGAGCACGATCGGTCCCCTCGCCCCACCGGGGAGAGGGGTAGGGTGAGGGGGAACATGCGGCTCTGTTGGTCATTCCGTTCACCTTATGTTCCTTGCTTTTCTGTCACGCCAGAACCCGTGAACGTGCCAGGGCGGTTCACCGCCACCGCCCTGGCGACCCGGGCTCCCGGCCAGGAAAATCGCCGCTGGCGCGGTCCACTTAGCGTATTCCTTCAGGCTTATCGGGTCGGGCGCGATGCAGCGTCCCTGCAACGCGCGCCCTGAACCCGCATCCCTGCGGGTTCCCCCGGCCTTACGGATACGCTTCGTCGATTTTCAGCCGGACCCAGTCATCGCGGTGACTGTTTTATTCTCATGACGCAGTGTTATCGCTGCAAAACGTAATATTACCAGGGATTCCTCAGCCCACAGGGAGAGGGAGCAAACCCGTCACCCCGAATTAATATGCTCCTTACAATACCGGCGCTTCCATGCGGCGGGCGTAATGCCGGTATGCTTGCGGAAAATCTGGCGGAAGTAACCCACATCATGAAATCCACACTGTACCGCTACCTCCTTGAGCGATAATGAATCGCTGATCAGCAATTTCTCTGCCGCCCGCACCCGCTGGCGATGGATGGCTTCGGTGAGTGTCAGACGAAAAGCACGACGGTAAACACGCCCCAGGTAATCCACATTACAGTGCAACTCTTTTGCCAGCGTTGAGGCCGAAATCGGCAAGTGAAAATGTGTGCCAATCATCTGCCTGGCTTTCCAGGCGAGGGCAATTCCGGGGTTGTCAGCCGCCTGCTCGCTCAGGGCTGATGCTGAAATCTGTTGCAGAATCAGCAGCAAAATACACTCCAGCGCTACGCTGCGATGTATATTTTCCTGCTCATGTAAAAACTGTCGAAACAGGCCGGTCATATATTGCGGATCGCTTAAAGCCGTATGCTGAGGCAACGCTAATACCGAGTGTTGTAATGTTTTTTCTATCGACTGCGTTAATTCAAAATGCAGCCAATAGAATTTTAAATCCGCCGGAAATTCCCCCACGCCTACATGACGACGCTGCGGCCAGAGTAAAAGACTCTCACCGGCGTTTACCGTAAAAACCTTATCCTCTTCACGAATCGTTAATGTCCCCTTTTCCACAAAAATAACTTCCCAGGAATGGAGCGTACGTGATGGATGACTCCCTACGCCGCGGGAAATAAACAGCCCACCATTTTGTACCCGGATCGGAAGTGTTATGGATAATTCGAGCATAAATATGTTCATTCCCGCTAATAAAGTGTTGTTAACCTCTTTTTAGTATTGATTATTAATGATAAATGCACCCTACGCTGGATCGAAATCACATTTTCTTCATCAGGTCGGAATTGTCACCTTTTTGTACTTTTTCCTTCCCTTGTTGTGTGCTGAATTCAATGCAAAATAAATAAGGTACTTTGCAAACTACAAAACAAAATCCGCAAATAAGCGGCTTATTATTTGGAATAACCGTGAGGCGTTTTCCATGACTTCAACATTAATTTCTAATACCGATTCGGCGCAAACCCGGCTGGACGATAAATTATCCGTTCGTGAAAAAATAGGCTATGGGTTAGGCGATGCAGGCGGAACAGTCATTACCTGCCTGATCATGAATTTCCTGACTTTCTTCTATACCGATATTTTTGGCTTAACCCCGGCGCTGGTCGGCACGCTGTTCATGGCATTACGTATTTTTGACGCTATTTCCGACCCGGTGATGGGAATCATTGCCGACCGTACCCAAAGCCGCTGGGGCCGTTTTCGTCCGTGGCAGATGTGGATTGCCCTGCCTATCGGCATTATCGGCGTGCTGACCTTCACCGTACCGGATGCCAGTATGAATGTGAAAATCGCCTGGGCTTTCGGCACTTATCTTTTATTGTCAGTGGGTTATACCGCCATTAACGTGCCCTACTGCGCCTTAATCAATACCATGACCACCCGCCATAGCGAAGTGATCTCCTGCCAGTCCTGGCGCTTTGTTCTCTGCGGTGTGGCCGGGTTTCTGGTCTCAGTGGGCCTGCCGTGGCTGGTCTCCGCGCTGGGTCAGGGCAATGCTGCGCAGGGTTATCAGCTGGGCGTAGGCGTGCTCTGTGCCATCGCAGTGGTGATGTTCCTCTGCTGCTTCTTCTGGGTGCGTGAGCGCGTGCCGTTGGCGATGATGGGCAAATTCACCCTGCGTGAACATATGGCAGGACTGCGCAAGAACGATCAGTTGCTGCTGATGCTGCTGATGTCATTCCTGCTCATCAACGTGTTCAATATTCGTGGCGGCGGCTATATGTACTTCATCACCTATGTGCTTGAAGGCAGCACCGGTTACACCTCGCTGTTCTTCACCATGGTGACCTTCGCCTCCATTCTCGGCTCGGTGCTTGTAAACCCGCTGTCGAAGCGCATTGATACCGTGAAACTCTACTACTACACCAACCTGGTGCTGGCGGCACTGTCGGTAATGATGTGGTTTCTGCCAGCCGGGCCTGCACACCAGACAATGTGGCTGGCGGTGATCCTCGGCAACGGCGTAATTTTAGGTTTCACCCTGCCGCTGCACTTTTCATTAATGGCGTTTTCGGACGACTACGGCGAGTGGAAAACCGGCGTGCGTTCTTCAGGCATGAACTTCGCCTTCAACCTGTTCTTCATCAAGCTCGCCTGGGCCTCCAGTGCGGGGATCATCAGTCTGGTGTTTATCTTCGTCGCCTACCAACCGGGCGCGGGTAATCAGACCCCCGCATCGTTGCAGGGCATCACCCTGATGGAAACGTTACTGCCCGCCCTGTTCCACCTGCTACTGGCGTTCTCTATCCGCGCCTGCAAGCTCAACAATCCCTTGATGGCGCGTATTTCCGGCGATTTGCGTCAGCGTCATGTTCAGTCTTAAGGAGTCTGTAATGGAAGTCAGTCTGCATAAATTGAAAATTAACGATGCCTTTCTCGGCCAGTATCAACAACTGGTGCGTGATGTCGTTATCCCCTACCAGTGGGATGCGCTGAACGACAGAATTGCCGAGGCCGATCCCAGCCATGCGATTGAAAACTTTCGCATTGCCGCCGGGCTTCAGGAGGGAGAATTTTACGGCATGGTCTTCCAGGACAGCGATGTGGCGAAATGGTTGGAAGCAGTCGCCTGGTCACTCTGTCAAAAGCCTGACGCAGAGCTGGAAAAGACCGCCGACGAGGTGATCGAACTGGTCGCCGCCGCCCAGTGTGACGACGGTTACCTCAACACTTACTTCACGGTGAAAGCACCGGAAGATCGCTGGACTAACCTGGCCGAGTGCCATGAGCTTTACTGCGCCGGCCATATGATTGAAGCAGGGGTCGCGTACTTCCAGGGCACCGGCAAGCGCCGCCTGCTGGAGGTGGTTTGCCGCCTCGCCGACCATATCGATACGGTGTTTGGCCCGGGCGTTAATCAGCTTCACGGCTACCCCGGTCACCCGGAGATCGAACTGGCGTTAATGCGCCTTTATGAAGTCACCCAGGAACCACGTTATATGACGCTGGTGAATTATTTCGTTGAGCAACGCGGCACACACCCGCACTTCTATGACGTCGAATATGAAAAACGTGGGCGCACCTCCTACTGGCACAACTACGGCCCTGCATGGATGGTCAAAGACAAGGCCTACAGCCAGGCGCATCAGCCGCTGGCCGAACAGCAGACGGCGATCGGTCATGCGGTGCGTTTTGTCTACCTGATGACCGGGGTGGCTCATCTTGCGCGATTAAGTCAGGATGAAGGCAAGCGCCAGGACTGTTTACGTTTGTGGAACAACATGGCTCAGCGCCAGTTATACATTACCGGTGGCATTGGCTCACAGAGCAGCGGCGAGGCATTCAGCAGCGATTACGACCTGCCGAACGACACCGTCTATGCTGAAAGCTGCGCCTCGATTGGCCTGATGATGTTTGCCCGCCGGATGCTGGAAATGGAGGCCGACAGCCAGTACGCCGACGTGATGGAACGCGCGCTATATAACACGGTGCTCGGCGGCATGGCGCTGGACGGTAAACATTTCTTCTACGTGAACCCGCTGGAAGTGCATCCGAAATCGCTGAAGTTCAACCACATATACGATCATGTAAAGCCGGTTCGCCAGCGCTGGTTTGGCTGTGCCTGCTGCCCGCCGAATATCGCCCGTGTACTGACCTCGCTCGGCCATTATCTCTATACGCCACGCGAGGATGCGCTCTATATCAACCTCTACATTGGCAACAGCGTCGAGATCCCGGTCAACGATCGGACGCTGCGCCTGCGCATCAGCGGTAATTATCCGTGGCAGGAGCAGGTCACACTGACCATTGATTCCCCTCAGCCGGTCGACCATACCCTGGCATTGCGTCTGCCCGACTGGTGCGCCAGCCCACAGGTACAGCTTAACGGCACGGACGTTGCGCAGGATATCCGCAAAGGCTATCTGCACATTCAGCGTCGCTGGCAGGAGGGCGATACCCTCACGCTGACGCTGCCGATGCCGGTGCGCCGTGTTTACGGCAACCCGCTGCTGCGCCATGTAGCAGGCAAAGTAGCGGTGCAGCGCGGTCCGCTGGTTTATTGCCTGGAGCAGGCGGATAACGGGGAAGAGTTGCATAACCTGTGGCTGTCGCCGGATGCGCAGTTCACTGTCTTTGAAGGCAAAGGCATTTTTGCCCACAAGATGCTGATACAGACGCAGGGGGTAAAACACACCACGGCCGATGCCACGCAGCAGCCTTTGTGGCGCTATGACCAGACGCCCGCCAGTAGTACGCCGCAGACGCTGACCTTCATTCCGTGGTTTAGCTGGGCTAACCGTGGAGAGGGGGAGATGCGCATCTGGGTAAACGAAGAACGATAAACGCGCTTGCCGGATAACGGCTAACCCCTTATCCGGCCTGCAACAAAAGCAACATCCGGTAGGCCCGATAAGCTTGCGCCATCGGGCTTTTTATTGTGCGGAGGATTATTTAAACAGGCGAACGCGGCAGGCTTTGCCTTTGATTTTGCCCTGCGAAAGCTGTTTATACGCTTTGTTTGCCACCGACTGGCGAACCGCCACGTAGGCGTGCATCGGGTGCATGACAATCTTGCCGATGTCTGCGCCATCCAGCCCAATATCGCCGGTCAGCGCGCCGAGAATGTCGCCCGGACGCATCTTGGCTTTCTTGCCGCCATCAATACACAGGGTTGCCATTTCTGCCTGCAGCGGTTTAACGCTGCTGCTGATAACCGGCTCTTGCCACTCAAGTGAGAGGGCCAGCATTTCACTGAGAATAGCCGCACGCTGTGCTTCTTCCGGCGCGCACAGGCTGATCGCCAGACCGCTTGCCCCCGCACGGGCGGTACGGCCAATGCGATGAACATGCACTTCCGGGTCCCAGGAGAGCTCGAAGTTAATCACCATCTCCAGCGACTTGATGTCCAGTCCGCGGGCGGCGACATCGGTCGCTACCAGCACGCGGCTGCTGCCGTTAGCAAAACGTACCAGCGTCTGGTCGCGATCGCGCTGTTCCATGTCTCCATGTAGCGCCAGCGCGCTTTGGTGCTGCTCATTCAGCGCGTCGCACACTTCCTGGCAATCTTTTTTGGTGTTGCAGAACACCACGCACGAGGCGGGCTGATGCTTGCTCAACAGGCTCATCAGCAGCGGGATTTTCTGGCGGCGTGACGCTTCGTAGAACTGCTGCTCGACGGCAGGAAGCGCATCGACGGTGTCGATTTCAATGTTCAGCGGTTCACGCTGGAAACGGGTGCTGATAGCGGCAATCCCTTCCGGCCAGGTCGCCGAGAACAGCAACGTCTGGCGGTTCGCCGGAGCATGGCCGAGGATCTCAACAATCGCATCGCTAAAGCCCATATCGAGCATACGGTCCGCTTCGTCCAGCACCAGGGTTTTCAGCGCGCTCAGCGAGACGGTGCCTTTTTGCAAGTGATCGAGCAGACGCCCCGGCGTGGCGACGATGATGTGCGGCGCGTGCTGGAGCGAGTCACGTTGAGCGCCAAACGGCACGCCCCCGAACAGGGTGAGGATTTTGATGTTTGGCAGATAACGCGCCAGACGACGCAGCTCGTTCGCCACCTGATCCGCCAGCTCGCGGGTCGGACATAACACCAGAGACTGCGTCACAAACCGGCCGGCTTCGATGTGTTGCAGCAAACCAAGGCCAAAAGCCGCCGTTTTGCCACTGCCGGTTTTTGCCTGCGCACGCACGTCTTTCCCCTCAAGGATTGCCGGCAGCGCCGCCGCCTGGACCGGGGTCATGGTGTGGTAACCCAGTTCATTCAGGTTGGCGAGGAGTTCAGGAGGCAAAGCATTTAAGGTTGAAAAGGCAGTCACGGTGTTATCTCTGATTAATGGCAGGCCGCTATGCTAGCAGACTCTGCGGGTCCGGTCATCGCGCCTGCCTGGGTTTACTTTTAACTCGCCTTAAAAGGGTCTTTCTTGTCGTCTTTACTGTCATCGCGCTTGCGCGGGATCTCACCCTGCTTGTTAGGCGCATCTTTAACGTCTTTGACCTGCTGTTCTTCAGATTTCGTCGTGTTGGACATGATTTCCTCCCGTGTCGTTGTTCAGTAAGTATAGACGACAGGAGTTTGAGGCCACGTACGAGGCGATTATCCGGGCAATACACGTCGCGCCGCTTCGGCCAGAAAGGCACTGCGATTGCTGAATTCGGGATTATCGTGCACGAAAACATCGATTTTGCTGAGCAAACGGCGAGGCAGAGTGATGTTGATACGCTCAGCCCGGCCATCGAACTGATTCATATTAATATCCACCAGCAACCATTGGCCTTCGACAAAATCCTCTGCCCGCTGCTGTAAATGCTGTTCAACCGCAGTTGCTGCTGGCAAAACCTGCCCCAACTCACACAGGGTTTCGAAATGTGCGGTGAGTGCACCTTGCGCATCCTTAAACGCTTCGTTCAGGCTGTCACCCGCAAAAAAACAGCCCGGTACGTCGGGGAAAAAACCGCTGGCGCTGCCATCAGCATCAGAGTGTATGTAGGCCGGATAGAACATTTCTGGTTCCTGCGAATTGAGGGTTAATGCCTGCCTGTCGCCAGATTTGCGCCAGCGTGCCAGGTTTGATGTCTTTGCGAGGATGCGGAACCGTTACCAGTCCAGACCGAAGCGGGTGGCTAAACTGATGATGGCTTCCTTTTGTTCTGATAAGAACCCATCCCTGTTTTTTTAGTATTACCATCACCTGTGCGCTGGCCACTTTCCCTGTCCCCGCTTTAAATTATACACATCATACACACGAATTTATCCATGACGATCACATTAACGCAGTGCGGCGCGGGTTTCATCGAGAAGAAGCAGATCCTGGGAAGAGGTACGCAAAAATTTCCTCTGCAAAAATCATCCTGTGGAAAGGGAGATTCAGTCATTACCTGGATTTACAGTTTTCCCGCAGCGGTAAGCCATAATTATTCTGACTATCCGGGACAGCGCAGGGAGAAAAGATGCAACGATTTATCGGCTTCGATGTGGGCGGAACCCATATCAAATATGGCGTGATCACTGAAGAGGGTGAAGAACTGTTCAGTGACGAATATGACACGCCTGAAGATGAACAAACGTTCCGCCAGAAGTGGCAGGAGGCGGTGGAAAAATGTCAGCGCGATCAGGATATTGCAGCCATAGGCATCAGTTTCCCAGGCCATATTAATCCGCACACCGGGCTTGCCGCCAAAGCGGGGGCCGTGGATTTTCTTGATGGTACCAATCTGCTTGAACTCTTCGGCGAGCTGACCGACCTGCCGTTAACCGTTGAAAACGATGCCAACTGTGCTGCCCTCGGCGAACAGTGGCGCGGTGCGGGCAGGCGTTATGACAGTCTGGTCTGCATCACCGTCGGGACCGGTATCGGCGGCGGCATTATTGTCGATCGCGATCTCTATCGCGGGGCGCATTTTCGGGCAGGAGAATTTGGCGTGATTCCGGTCGGCAACGGCGGTGAGACCATGCATGAAGTCGCCTCTGCCAGCGGCCTGATGAGCGCCTGTCGCAAAGCGCTCGGCGTGTCTGAAGAGAAAATGCCGCACGGCAAAGAGATTTTCGACAGGATGGACAGCGATGTTCATCTGCGCGAAGCGGTGAACGACTGGGCGCGGTTCCTGGCGCGCGGGGTCTACGGTGTGATTTCGATGTTTGACCCACAGGTGTTATTGATTGGCGGCGGCATCAGCGAGCAGGAAAAACTCTACCCCCTGCTCGACCGTCACCTGCAAACCTTTGAACAGTGGGATGCGCTCAACGTCCCGATTCTCCCTTGCGAACTGGGGAATCAGGCGGGACGACTGGGTGCCGTCTGGCTGGCGAAGCGCAAATTTGCCGAGAAATCGTCTTAAGCAGCACGGCGGCTTTATGGGCCGCCGATGTTCTTACTTCGTGAATAAGGCTTTGTCACGCAGGATATGGTCATTGCCGCGACGGCGTGTAAAACCGATACGATCGAAATACTCCAGAATCTGAATCGCCAGCTTACGCCCAACGTTGAGGGTATCGCGGAAATCCGCTGCACTGGTGGAGCCGTGAACCGGATCCCGGTCGCGGATCATACTGGCAAACGCGACAATCCGATCGTTACGGTAATAACGATCTTTGACGATCGCCGTAATCAATCCCTGCTGCGCGGCCTGGCGTAATACCCCACGCATCACCTGCTCATCCGCACCGGTTTCCCGTGCCAGATCGCGTACCCACCAGGGCTCATCGCCAAAGAGAGCATCGACACGCTGCCAGATTGCCGCCTGCTCCGGGGTAAATCCCGCTTTGTGATCCGGCAGATGCAGCCACCCGTGATGACTCCGTATGTCACCGCTCTCGCGCATCCGCTCGATGAGTGTCAGCACCAGTGCTTCATCTTCCATCGGCAATGCCATACGGCGCAGGCGTTCGCGGCCGGGGCCGGGTTCGTCCGCGTGTTGCGCATGATAGGTCGCGAGCGTGGTCAGCAGCTTACGCTGCCAGCTCGCCGCCACTGGCGCATTGAGCAGGTTAGCTCCGGCGCGAATAAAACCCGGTTCATTCACTAACGCCGCAAGGCCGGTCTCATTAAGCTGACGCGCCCAGGTAAAGGCCGGAAGATTGACCGCGCCGCGTTGCAGGTGCACCGCCAGCGCTTCGGCATCGCTCTGGGTTGCTGAGAGTGCGCCTATCCACTGCTGGTACTCCGGTTTGCGTTTGCCACGCCGTGGTGGGTGCAGCGTCACCACGCGCGCGCCTGCCAGCGTCTCTCGTGCTGAGATGTCGCGCAGGACCAGACGATCGTTATCCGCCAGCCATAGCGGTGTGTCGAACACCAGCTCTGCCAGATTGTTGTCCAGTAGCGAGACGCGCCCGGTGATATGACTGGCGGCGTGGTGGATATGCAGCGGCTGCCATTGGGTGAGCGGTGCATGAGTTTGCAGGGCCACAATCACGCGATCGGAAGGTTCGGGCGGTTGTGAAGACAGCAGCCAGTCTCCACGGGCCAATGCCTCTTTCTGCGCATCCCCGGCGATGTTCAGGGCAATACGCTGCCCGGCATACGCATGTTCAACGGGCTGATTCTGCGCATGCAGGCCGCGCACGCGCATCGCTGTATTTGCTCCGGTCAGCCAGAGGGTATCCCCCACACGCACCTCCCCCGACAGCGCCGTGCCGGTCACCACCAGACCCGCCCCTTTGACGGTAAAAGCACGGTCCAGCGCCAGGCGAAAACGCTGGTGCTGCGGATGCGCACGGGCCGGGAGTTGCAAAAGGTGCGCGCGCAGGGCGTCGATACCGCGTGACTCAGTGGCGGCGGTAACAAAGAGTGCAGCCTCCGGCCAGCCAAAATCGCGCAAAGTGTTAAGAACTTCCTCACGCACTGCATCAATGCGGGCGTCTTCCACGCGGTCGGCTTTGGTCAGGGCGACCGTCAGGGACGGGCTGCCGGTGAGCTGTAAAATAGCCAGATGCTCGCGGGTTTGTGCCATTACGCCATCGTCGCAGGCGACCACCAGCAGCGCATGGTCGATGCCACCGACGCCTGCCAGCATATTGGACAGAAACTTCTCATGGCCCGGCACGTCAATAAAGCCCGGTACGCGACCATCCGGTTGCGGCCAGTAGGCATACCCGAGATCGATGGTCATCCCGCGCGCTTTTTCTTCCGGCAGCCGGTCGGCATTCACACCAGTGATGGCCTGCAATAAGGTCGTTTTACCGTGATCGACATGTCCGGCGGTGGCAATAATCATTTCAACAGCATCTCCAGAAAACGGGGTTCATCCTCAAGACAGCGTAAATCCAGCCATAAACGCCCGTCATAAATACGGCCAATAACAGGGTGGTCCAGCCTGCGCCAGGCGGCGGCAAGGGCTTCTGTCTCACGCCCACTGCCATCAACAGGGGTAAAGGTCAGTGCCGCACTCGGCAGGCGGTCAACGGGCAGTGAACCGCTGCCAATCTGTGAGAGACAGTGCTCTACCCGCAGGGTAAAGCCTGGATAATTTGCGGCCAAAGCCGCCAATAAGCGCTGCGCCTGCTGGTTTATCTCTTCCTGCGAGCGAGTGAGTAAACGCAGCGTCGGCAGGTTTTCGCGCAGTTTTTCCGGGTGCAGGTAGAGGCGCAGCGTGGCATCCAGCGCCGCAAGGGTCATTTTATCTGCCCGCAGCGCGCGCTTCAGCGGGTGGCGCTGAAGCTGCTCAATCAGCGCTTTTTTGCCGACGATAATCCCGGCCTGCGGGCCGCCGAGTAGCTTATCGCCAGAAAAACTCACCAGGCTCACGCCAGCCGCAATCAACGCCTGCACCAGCGGCTCTTTCGGCAATCCATACTCGCTGAGATCCACCAGCGAACCGCTGCCCAGGTCGGCAATCACCGGCACCTTTAGTTCGTCGCCAAGAGAGACCAGCTCGGCTTCATCCACCGTTTTGGTAAAGCCTTCAATGTGATAATTGCTGGTATGGACCTTCATCAGCAGCGCGGTATTGTCATTCACCGCCTGACGATAATCTTTGGCATGAGTGCGGTTGGTGGTACCCACTTCCTGTAACACGCAGCCCGCCTGGCGCATGACGTCGGGGATGCGGAACGCACCGCCAATTTCCACCAGCTCGCCACGAGACACCACCACCTCTTTGCCGCTCGCCGTCGCAGCAAGCATCAGCAATACCGCCGCAGCATTGTTATTCACGATGCAGGCATCTTCAGCCCCCGTCAGGCGGCAAAGCAGGTCCGCCACGGCACGATCGCGGTGGCCCCGCCCGGCATCGTCCAGCGAGTACTCCAGCGTCACCGGTGAGCGCATCGCCTGCGTCACGGCATCAATAGCCGCTTGCGCCTGCAATGCACGTCCGAGATTGGTGTGCAGTACCGTGCCCGTCAGGTTGAAGACTGGCCGCAGGGCACCCATGCTCTCGTTCGCCAGGCGTTGATACGCCGCCTGCGCCCAGTTTTCGCACCAGCCAGGTAATGTCTGTTTCAGCCGCACCGCCTCACGCGCTTCAACCTGTAGCTGGCGTAACGCCGCAGCGACCTGGCGGTGACCAAAGGCGGCCATCAAAGGGGAGAACGCCTCATCACGTAACAGGCGGTCGGTAGAAGGTATCTGAATATAAAGCGACTGAATTTCCGTTGTCATGAGTGAGCCTGGCTGGGTTTGCCCCTCCCGCCGGGAGAGAAGTTCGACGTGAGGGGATTGTACCGCGAGTTGATTCAGGCTGACATAACGGGTATCAAGCCTTCGGCGGTTCGGTACGTGCGAAGCTCTCACGCTGGAACAGATTTTCCACCAGTTTAACCAGTTGAGGCCTGTCGACACACCAGCCAGGAGAGACGTGGCGGAAGTTGAGATAGCCGATGGCGCAGGCAATGGAGATAGTGGCAAGGTCCAGCGCATCCACGCTTAGCGTGCCGTCACTGAGGTAATTTTCCAGCGCATCTAACCCCTTGCTGATTTTCTCCCGTTGACGCAGAAGCTCCGTTTCTGACTGCTGGGCTGCGGGGCGCGCAATTTCCCGTACCGACACCAGGGCAGCATCCATAATACCGTCGGCCAGGGCTTCTATCTGGCGAAGCTTCAGCGCCGCTTTGGGTTCTTTCGGCAGCATGGCCGGGGCCATATCCAGCAAATCAATATATTCAGCAATGATCGGTGAGTCGTACCAGACGTCGCCTTCATCAGTGACCAGCGCGGGCACTTTACCTAACGGGTTGTACTGCATCACATTGTTGATGGCGTTGTAGGGCTGTTCATTCACAAACTCAAAGGTGATGCCCTTCTCCAGCAGAATGACGGAAATTTTGCGCACAAACGGGCTGGTATAGCTGCCAATCAGTTTCATTGCCTTCTCCTTGTCGCCAACTGCAAAGCCTTAAGTATGTACTAAGGTAAACAAATACGACGCCAGACGTTTCATAAATGTGAAAACTTATCTGGATATGTTGGGCCAGCCGCCGCGTGTGCCAGGCGAGGTGAAAGAGAATTACAGGTTGCGATGTGAGCGAAAACCAGAGTTTGCGACCGATCACACTCAGAAAACACCTGGTTAAAATATCTTGTGACGAAGATCACAAATGAATAACAAACCCACCCCAAACATTTGTGATAAGAGTCACATTAATGGGGGTACCACGCTGTTTTTTTGCCCTTTGTTCTTTTTCTACACAACATATTTGTGACGAATATCACGTTAAAGCACGGTACACCCCCTACTTTAACGTGATCTAAGTCACATTGCCGGGCGTCATCTGGACAGTTGGCTGATTCGGTGCGAGATTTCGCATCACAGAACACGGGTCCGGCTACCTCTGCCGCCACGTTAACAACAAAACCTCGGGCTTCCGGCCTGTGCGATAGCAAACATAAGAAGGGGTGTTTTATGTCATCCGATATCAAGATCAGAGTGCAAAGCTTTGGTCGCTTCCTCAGCAACATGGTAATGCCAAATATCGGCGCGTTTATCGCGTGGGGTATTATTACCGCATTGTTTATTCCTACAGGGTGGTTACCGAACGAAACGCTGGCGAAGCTCGTCGGTCCGATGATCACCTACCTGCTGCCGCTGCTCATCGGTTATACCGGTGGTCGTCTGGTGGGTGGCGATCGTGGTGGTGTGGTCGGTGCTATCACCACCATGGGTGTTATCGTCGGTGCGGATATGCCGATGTTCCTCGGTGCAATGATCGCGGGTCCGTTGGGCGGCCTGTGCATTAAGAAATTTGACGCCGCTGTAGACGGTAAGATCAAATCCGGTTTTGAAATGCTGGTGAATAACTTCTCCGCTGGCATCATCGGTATGATCCTGGCGCTGCTGGCGTTTAAAGGTATCGGTCCTGCGGTTGAAGTGTTGTCCAGAGGCCTCGCGGCTGGCGTTAACTTCATGGTTGTGCACGACATGCTGCCGCTGGCGTCCATCTTTGTTGAACCGGCGAAAATCCTGTTCCTCAACAACGCCATCAACCACGGTATCTTCTCGCCGCTGGGTATTCAGCAGTCGAATGAACTCGGCAAGTCTATCTTCTTCCTGATCGAAGCTAACCCGGGTCCGGGGATGGGCGTCCTGCTGGCGTACATGTTCTTCGGTCGTGGTAGTGCACGTCAGTCTGCTGGCGGCGCGGCTATCATCCACTTCCTGGGGGGTATCCACGAAATTTACTTCCCTTACGTGCTGATGAACCCACGTCTGCTGATCGCAGTAATCCTCGGTGGTATGACTGGCGTGTTCACGTTGAGCGTGCTGGGTGGCGGTCTGGTGTCTCCGGCGTCCCCGGGTTCTATCCTGGCCGTGCTGGCAATGACGCCGAAAGGGGCTTACTTCGCGAACATCGCTGCTATCTTCGCTGCGCTGGCTGTTTCCTTCGTTATCTCCGCGATTCTGCTGAAAACCAGCAAAGTCAAAGAAGAAGATGATGATATCGAAGCCGCTACCCGCCGCGTACAGGACATGAAAGCACAGTCTAAAGGGGCGAGTGCTCTGGCGACTGGCGACGTAACCAACGATCTGAGCCACGTACGTAAAATCATCGTTGCCTGTGATGCCGGTATGGGTTCCAGCGCAATGGGTGCAGGCGTGCTGCGCAAAAAAGTCCAGGATGCGGGTCTGACCAACATCTCCGTGACCAACAGCGCTATTAACAGCCTGCCGTCTGATGTTGACCTGGTGATTACCCACCGTGACCTGACCGAGCGTGCGATGCGCCAGGTGCCGCAGGCACAGCACATTTCGCTGACCAACTTCCTCGACAGCGGTCTGTACACCAACCTGACGGAACGCCTGGTTGCTGCGCAACGCCATGCGGATAACACCGTTAAGGTACAGAGCAGCCTGCAGGACAGCTTTGATACCAGCAACAGCAACCTGTTCAAATTAAGCGCTGAAAACGTCTTCTTGGGCCGTACTGCCAGCAACAAAGAAGAAGCGATTCGCTTTGCCGGTGAGCAGCTGGTGAAAGGCGGCTACGTTCAGCCTGAGTACGTTGAAGCAATGCTGGAACGCGAAAAACTGACCCCAACTTACCTGGGTGAGTCTATCGCTGTCCCACACGGCACCGTGGAAGCCAAAGACCGTGTACTGAAAACCGGCGTGGTATTCTGCCAGTATCCGCAAGGCGTACTGTTCGGTGAAGAGCCGGAAGATGTTGCCCGTCTGGTTATCGGTATCGCTGCGCGTAACAACGAGCACATTCAGGTTATTACCAGCCTGACCAACGCTCTGGATGACGAAACCGTCATTGAGCGTCTGGCTAACACCACCAGCGTAGAAGAAGTTCTGGCTCTGCTGAAGGCGTAATGTTCGAACGCTCCCCTGAAAATTCGGGCGGCGGGAAGGCAGGTTACAACACCACTCTGGCCACTTTTCTAAGCGACCGGGGTCAGTGAAGAAGCCAACCCACCTGCCGCTCGAACCAAACGGGGACGGACCTCTCCCTCTGGGGAGAGGGTTCGGGTGAGGAGAAACGCATGCGGTTCCTCACCCCAGCCCTCTCGGGTAAAAACATTAATGAAGGTTAATACTATGAAAGCATTACATTTTGGCGCAGGTAATATCGGACGTGGCTTCATCGGCAAACTGCTGGCGGACGCGGGAATTACCCTGACATTCGCCGATGTGAATCAGGTGGTTCTCGACGCCCTTAATGCCCGTCATAGCTATCAGGTTCATGTGGTTGGCGAAAACGAGCAGGTTGATACCGTCTCTGGCGTCAACGCCGTCAGCAGCATCGGTGATGAGGTCGTCGATCTGATTGCCACAGTTGATCTGGTTACCACTGCGGTTGGCCCGGTTGTGCTCGAGCGCATCGCCCCGGCCATTGCCAAAGGTCTGGCAAAACGTAAAGCGCAGGGACTCGACACCCCGCTGAACATCATTGCCTGTGAAAACATGGTACGCGGCACCACCCAGCTTAAAGGCCACGTCTTCAATGCACTGGCGGAGGAAGACAAAGCCTGGGTCGAAGCCCACGTCGGTTTCGTTGACTCAGCCGTTGACCGCATCGTTCCGCCATCTGAATCTGCTACCAACGACCCGCTGGAAGTGACCGTTGAAACCTTCAGTGAGTGGATTGTCGACAAAACCCAGTTCAAAGGTGCGTTGCCGACCATTCCGGGTATGGAATTAACCGATAACCTGATGGCGTTTGTTGAACGTAAGCTCTTCACGTTAAACACCGGGCATGCTATAACCGCGTACCTTGGTCAACAGACGGGTCATCAGACCATTCGCGACGCCATTCTGGACGAAAACATTCGTGCGGTAGTGAAGGGCGCAATGGAAGAGAGTGGCGCGGTGCTGATCAAGCGCTATGGCTTCGATGCTGATAAACACGCCGCGTATATTGAAAAAATCCTCGGTCGTTTTGAAAACCCATACCTGAAAGATGATGTTGAGCGCGTTGGCCGTCAGCCACTGCGCAAACTGAGTGCAGGCGATCGTTTGATCAAGCCGCTGCTCGGCACGCTGGAATACGCCACGGCACACACCAATCTGGTCAAGGGTATCGCCGCTGCGATGCATTACCGTAGCGAACAGGACCCGCAAGCGCAGGAACTGGCGGCACTGATTGCAGAAAAAGGCCCACAGGGCGCACTGGTACAGATCTCGGGTCTGGATGCTAACAGCGCGGTGGTAGCCGAAGTCGTCAACGCTTACAACGCAAAGGCATGATGCCGAATTTGGCGCGGGACATCCCGCGCCTGTTAACAAGATTGTCAGATATGCAGGCAATAATGGAACTAACACAGGCTTTCGAAAACCGTGTGCTCGAGCGTCTGAATGCTGGCAAAACCGTACGAAGCTTTTTGATAGCCGCCGTGGAGTTACTCACCGAGGCGGTGAATATTCTGGTGCTTCAGGTCTTCCGCAAAGACGACTATGCAGTGAAATATGCTGTAGAGCCGTTGCTTGACGGAGATGGACCGCTGGGCAATCTCTCCGTGCGCTTGAAGCTGATTTACGGGCTTGGTGTACTGAGTCGACCGGAATATGAAGACGCGGAGCTGCTGATGGCCCTGCGCGAAGAGCTCAACCATGACGGCACCGAATACGGGTTTACCGATGACGAAATTCTTGGTCCTTTCGGTGAACTCAACTGCGTGTCCGCCCTTCCCCCTGTCCCGCTTTTTGATACCAGCGACCCTGACCTGTACGCGATGCAAAAACAGCGCTACCAGCAGATTGTCCGTTCAACGATGGTGCTCTCTTTGACCGAGCTGATTTCTAAAATCAGCTTGAAAAAAGCGTTTCAGAAGTAAGCCTGCGCGCATTCGTGTATCCTTTGTCATTATCTCCCCCGTTTTCTGAGTCAAATGCCATGAAAGAAGTCGAAAAGAACGAAATTAAACGCCTGAGCGACCGCCTGGACCTCATTCGCCACCAGCAGGCCGCCCTGTCTTTGGTGGAGTCTGCCGAGAAATACGCAGAGCTGGAAAAAGAAAAAGAGACGCTCGAAACGGAAATCGAACGTCTGCGCGGCCAGTACAGCCAGAAGCTCAGCAAAGAAGCACAAAAGCTGGTGAACATGCCGTTCAAACGCGCCATCACCAAGAAAGAGCAGGCTGACCTCGGCAAACTGAAAAAAAGCGTGCGTGGGCTGGTCGTCGTTCACCCGATGACCGCCCTGGGTCGTGAAATGGGCCTGAAAGAGATGACCGGTTTTTCGAAGACCGATTTCTGATCCCGCGTCCCCTTCTTAACCGAAGGGGATGTCTTTCCCCCGAAAAAACGCCCATCAAGCAAGATAGCCTAATGGATGGGTTTTAATTGGTACTACCACTTCACGCATTAATGCGCACCGCTTCACACCCCGCAAAATCACATAAAATTAACATTGCCATTACAATGCAGCCTATTAACCTTGTGCTCATGGCGTTGTGCTGCCGGAAACTGGCAGTACCACTTTCCTCCCGGATTTAACTGACACGGAGCAGACCATGACCGCGACGGCTGAACGGCTTTCTGAGGATGTTGCCCGGCGTATCAGAACACTCATTAAAGAAAAAGGACTTGAGGCAGGTATGCGTTTGCCTTCGGAACGGCAACTGGCATTGCAGCTTGGCATCTCGCGCAATTCGCTGCGTGAAGCTATCGCGAAACTCATCAGTGAAGGGGTCTTACTGAGCCGACACGGTGGCGGCACGTTTGTGCGCTGGCAGCATGAGACCTGGTCAGAACAGAGCATTGTGCAACCGCTTAAGACACTGCTGGACGATGATCCGGATTACAGCTTTGATATTCTTGAAGCCCGCCACGCCATTGAAGGCAGCACCGCCTGGCATGCGGCCTTACGGGCCACGCCCGTCGAGAAAGAAAAAATCCGCCTCTGTTTTGAGGCTACCCTGGTCGATGACCCGGACCTCGCCTCGCAGGCCGATGTACGCTTTCATCTCTCCATCGCTGAGGCGTCACATAACCTTGTGCTGCTGCAAACCATGCGCGGCTTTTTCGATCTGCTGCAAAACTCGGTCAAGCAAAGCCGCCAACGTATGTACCAGGTTCCCCCCGTTTTTACCCAGTTAACCGGGCAGCACCGGGAAATTATGGATGCCATTTTTGCCGGTGACGCTCAGCGCGCACGCGACGCCATGATGGCGCATCTCAGTTTTGTCCACACCACGATTCGCCAGTTTGACGAAGACCAGGCGCGTAGCGCGCGCATCACCCGACTTCCCGATGAAAAACTCACGCTTCCCTTTGGAGACTCCGCATGATCATTTCCGCCGCCAGCGACTACCGCGCTGCCGCCCAACGCATTCTGCCCCCTTTCCTGTTCCACTACATCGATGGGGGTGCTTACGCGGAGTATACGCTGCGTCGAAACGTGGAAGATTTGGGTCAGGTGGCCCTGCGTCAGCGGGTACTGAAGAATATGTCAGCGCTGAGCACGGAAACCACGCTGTTTAACGAAAAACTCTCCATGCCGGTGGCGCTGGCCCCGGTTGGACTTTGCGGTATGTACGCCCGTCGCGGCGAGGTGCAGGCGGCGGGCGCAGCAGATGACAAAGGCATTCCCTTTACGTTATCGACCGTTTCCGTCTGCCCGATTGAAGAGGTGGCTCCCACCATCAAACGCCCGATGTGGTTCCAGTTATATGTGCTGCGCGATCGCGGCTTTATGCGCAACGCGCTGGAGCGTGCCAAAGCGGCGGGCTGTTCCACACTGGTTTTCACCGTTGATATGCCGACACCAGGGGCGCGTTATCGCGACGCGCACTCCGGCATGAGTGGGCAGAACGCCGCGCTCCGGCGCTACTGGCAGGCCGCGACCCATCCGCAATGGGCGTGGGATGTAGGTCTGCACGGCAGGCCGCACGATTTGGGGAATATCTCTGCGTATTTAGGGAAACCCACCGGGCTTGAGGATTATATCGGCTGGCTGGCGACCAATTTTGATCCATCGATTTCGTGGAAGGACCTGGAGTGGATCCGTGAATTCTGGGATGGCCCAATGGTGATCAAAGGGATCCTCGATCCCGAGGATGCGCGGGATGCCGTTCGCTTTGGTGCCGATGGCATTGTGGTCTCTAACCACGGTGGTCGCCAGCTCGACGGCGTACTCTCTTCGGCCCGCGCCCTGCCGGCGATTGCCGATGCGGTAAAAGGGGATATCGCGATTCTGGCGGACAGCGGCATTCGTAACGGGCTGGACGTGGTACGTATGATTGCGCTCGGTGCCGACACGGTGCTGCTGGGGCGTGCCTATCTTTATGCGCTGGCAACGCATGGCCGTGCCGGCGTGGCTAATTTGCTGAACCTGATTGAAAAAGAGATGCGCGTGGCGATGACCCTCACCGGGGCGAAGTCGATTAGCGAGATCGGCAAAGATTCGCTGGTACAGGAGCTGAGTAAGATTCCGGCGGCGCTGGCACCGCTGTCGCAGGGGGATGCGGCTTAAATAAGAGCTGCCTGATGCCCTCACCCCGGCCCTCTCCCACCGGGAGAGGGAGAAAACGCCCCCAGTCTTACACCGAGCGCGCACCAGAAGAACGCTGGGGTGAGGGTCAGGAAAAATTCTGCTATGCTCCCCCCGCAATTAAGGGGGCAGCATGTTAAACATCGTTTTATTCGAACCAGAGATTCCACCCAACACCGGCAACATTATTCGCTTGTGCGCGAATACCGGCTTCAGTTTGCATATCATCGAACCTATGGGATTCACCTGGGACGATAAGCGCCTGCGCCGTGCTGGCCTCGATTACCACGAATTCACCGCCGTGAAGCGCCATCATGATTACGCGACCTTTGTTGAGTCCGAAAAGCCTGAGCGTATGTTTGCTCTTACCACCAAAGGGACGCCAGCACACAGTGCAGTGAGCTATCAGGACGGGGATTTTCTGCTGTTTGGCCCGGAAACCCGTGGTCTGCCCGCCTCTATTCTGGACGCGCTGCCGCCGGAGCAGAAGATTCGTATTCCGATGATGCCGGACAGCCGCAGCATGAACCTGTCCAATGCGGTGTCGGTGGTGGTGTATGAAGCCTGGCGCCAGCTCGGTTATCCTGGCGCGGTATTGCGCAGCTGATATTTGCCGGATGGCGGCTCGCGCCTTATCCGGCCTACGGTTTACCAGGCCCGGTAAGCGCAGCGCCACCGGGCAAGGCGTCATATCCCGTCGCCATATTCAAACCCGTGGTTAATCCCATTAAAATGCTGATCCATATCCATCGCGGGTTTGTCTGACTCTGGCTTGCCGACGATACGCGCCGGTACGCCTGCGGCGGTCGTATGCGGTGGCACCGGTTGTAACACCACCGATCCCGCGCCGATTTTCGCACCACGCCCTACTTCGATATTGCCAAGGATTTTTGCCCCTGCGCCAATCATCACGCCTTCACGGATTTTCGGGTGACGGTCGCCGCTGGTTTTACCGGTACCGCCGAGCGTCACGGACTGCAGAATCGACACGTCATCTTCAATCACCGCCGTTTCACCCACGACGATGCCTGTCGCGTGGTCGAGCATAATCCCACGCCCGATTTTTGCCGCCGGGTGGATATCGACCTGGAAGGTCACCGAGACCTGGTTTTGCAGGAAAATCGCCAGCGCGCGACGCCCTTCGTTCCACAGCCAGTGGCCGATGCGATAGGACTGGAGGGCGTGGAAACCTTTGAGGTAGAGCAGCGGTGTGGAGTATTTGTCCACTGCCGGGTCACGGGTGCGCACCGCCTGAATATCGCAGGCGGCGGAGGCAATCATCTCGGGATCGGCCGCATAGGCTTCTTCCACCACTTCCCGGATGGCGATGGCGGGCATAATCGACGAAGACAATTTGTTCGCCAGCATATAGCTCAGCGCACTGCCCAGGTTCTCATGTTTGAGTAAGGTGGCGTGGTAAAAACTGGCCAGCATAGGCTCGCAGTCCGCCAGCGCACGGGCTTCGGCTTTAATATTGTTCCAGACCAGATCCAGTTCTTCACACGGCATTGCTTACTCCAGACGTAATAAGACGACCGGCCAGTCTATGCTGGCCGTGTCGTGAGGTAACATCATTCCCTGCGACTAGTGGCTGCTGCGCTCGTCCTTGCGCGCACGACCTAATAAGGTCAATGCTGCCTCGCGCGCATTTTTTCCGCAATACAATACCTGATAAATTTCCTCGGTAATGGGCATCTCGACCCCAAACCGCTGCGCCAGCGCGCGCACTTCCTTGGTATTGCGGTAGCCTTCAACCACTTGACCAATCTGGTCCTGAGCGGTTTGAACATCGGCCCCCTGGCCCAACGCCATGCCAAAACGGCGGTTGCGCGATTGGTTGTCGGTACAGGTCAGCACCAGATCGCCTAAGCCGGCCATTCCCATAAAGGTGGCAGGATCGGCCCCCAGCGCTTCTCCGAGACGCGACATTTCCGTCAGCCCACGGGTAATGAGCGCGGTACGTGCGTTGGCCCCAAAGCCGATGCCGTCAGACATGCCTGCGCCGATGGCGATCACGTTTTTCACCGCGCCGCCCAGCTGTACGCCGATAAAATCGGGGTTACTGTAGACGCGGAAGCTTTTGCCGCAGTGCAGAAGCTGCTGCAGATCGTCAGCAAAAACGGAGTCCGTTGAGGCCAGCGAAATCGCCGTGGGCAGCCCTGCGGCCAGCTCTTTCGCGAAGGTTGGCCCGGAAATCACCGCCAGCGGGATGTCGTCGCCTAATACTTCCCGCGCCACATCCTGCAGCAGACGGCCCGTTTCCGCTTCCAGTCCTTTGGTCGCCCAGACGATGCGCGCATCGCTACGTATCAGCGGCTTAATCTGTTGCAGCACGATGCCAAATACATGGCTTGGCACCACCACCAGAATATTACGGCTGGCGGCCAGGGCAGAAGCAAGGTCGCTTTCCAGCGCAAGGGTATCGGGAAAAGGGACATCAGGCAGGAAGGCAGCATTGCAGCGATCGTGCTGCAATGTCGCGATATGTTTAGGATCATGGCCCCACAGAACAACCTGGTGGCCATTTCTTGCCAGGGTGATGGCAAGAGCGGTGCCGTAAGAGCCGGCACCGATAACAGTCATTTCAGCATTGCGTGCGTTCATCAGGCATCCTGATGTTGTTCGGCACCTTCGCCAGCCTGCTGCTGCAAATAGTTCATGAACAGCGCATCAAAGTTGACCGGCGCAAGGTTCAGTTGCGGGAAAGTACCGCGAGAAACCAGGCTGGTAATGCACTCGCGCGCGTACGGGAACAGAATGTTCGGGCAGTACGCACCCAGGCAATGAGCCATTTGGTTACCATCAATGCCTTCGATGGAGAAGATACCGCCCTGCTGAACTTCACACAGGAATGCATTTTCTTCGCCCAGCACAGCGGTAACGGTCACACGCAGTACCACTTCGTAAACGCCATCAGCCAACTGGGTGGACGCGGTATCCAGATCCAGTTTTACTTCCGGCTGCCAGTCTTTCTGAAACACGTGCGGAGCATTCGGTGCTTCAAAAGAGATATCTTTAGTGTAGATGCGTTGAATCTGGAAAGTCATTTCCGTGTTGTTTTGTTCTGACATTCTAAAACCCTTGAGTGTTGTCCTTAAATACGCGTTTTTCAGGCTGCCACCGATTAAAGTCCGGTACAACCTGCCTTTTTTGCGTATGCATTAACGCAAGAGGGGATCAAGCCCACCACGCGCGTCCAGCGCATACAAATCATCACAGCCACCGATGTGCTGCGCATCGATGAAAATCTGGGGTACCGTCGTGCGGCCGCTACGTTTAATCATCTCTTCGCGTTTTACCGCGTCACCATCGATAGGTAACTCTTCGAAGGAGACGCCTTTGCTGCCGAGCAGCGCTTTTGCGCGATGGCAGAACGGGCAAGTTGCTTTGGTATAGATCTCAATATTGGCCATGACTGTTCCTCTGAATGTTACTTACCGCGCACCAGCGGAAGGTTCTCACCGCTCCAGCCAGCCACGCCTTCTTTCAGCACATACACCTGTTCGAAACCGGCTTTGATCAGGGCATTTGCAGGGTCTTGAGCCTGCATGCCGGAACCGTCAACGACGATAACCGGTTTGCTTTTGTGTTTCTCAAGCTCACCTACATTATTGGCCTTGATATCGTTTGGCAGCAAATTCACTGAACCGGCGATATGACCTTTGCGGAAATCGTCGCGCTGACGCAGGTCCACAATAACGGCATCTTCTTTGTTAATCAGACGGGTAGCTTCACCGCGGGTGATCACTTTCACTTTCGACGCAAAACCCTTGAACGATGTGAACAGTACAGCCCCGAGTAACGCAATCCAGGCGAGACAAAGAACGGGGTGGCGACTAACAAACTGCATAATTTCTTGCATGGGGGGTAACAGCTCCCGAATCAGTGATTAAAAAACCAGGAAAGGAGTATACCTGCGCGGTGTAGCAAATACAGCCAGCGAGCGTGATGGATTGCATTTTCTGCGGACTGTTATCAAAAAAAAGCCCCGAGACGGCGTATTCATTGCGCTGCGCTACCGTTTTCTTTGATCTTCTGCGGCTATTTTATCGATTCAGCTGTAGTAAAATTACGCAAATTTTTTTGTCTTTCAGCATGAGGTTGTCGCAATGTCGGTTTCTAAAAAACCTATGGTACTGGTGATTCTGGATGGCTACGGCTACCGTGAAGACCAGCAGGATAACGCTATTTTCAGCGCAAAAACCCCGGTCATGGATGCGCTTTGGGCCAAACGCCCGCATACGCTGGTTGATGCATCTGGCCTGGAAGTGGGTCTGCCGGACCGTCAGATGGGTAACTCCGAAGTCGGTCACGTAAACCTGGGAGCGGGCCGTATCGTGTATCAGGATCTGACCCGTCTGGATGTTGAAATTAAAGAACGGACTTTCTTCAGCAACCCGGTACTGAGCGGTGCGGTGGATAACGCGGTTGCCGCTGGCAAAGCCGTCCACATCATGGGCCTGCTCTCTGCCGGGGGTGTTCACAGCCATGAAGATCATATTCTGGCGATGGTGGAACTGGCCGCTGAACGTGGCGCAGAAAAAATCTATCTTCACGCTTTCCTTGATGGCCGTGACACCCCGCCGCGCAGCGCTGAGTCTTCATTAAAACGCTTTGAAGATAAGTTTGCTGAACTCGGTAAAGGCCGTGTGGCGTCTATCATTGGCCGTTACTATGCGATGGACCGCGATAACCGCTGGGATCGCGTAGAACAAGCCTATGACCTGATAACGCTGGCAAAAGGCGAATTCACCACGGCCACCGCTGTGGAAGGCCTGAAAAATGCTTACGCCCGTGACGAAAACGACGAATTTGTGAAAGCGACCGTGATTCGTGCTGAAGGCCAGGCAGACGCAGCAATGGAAGACGGAGATACGCTGATTTTCATGAACTTCCGTGCCGACCGTGCGCGTGAAATCACCCGCGCCTTCGTTAACGCTGACTTCGACGGCTTTACCCGTAAAAAAGTCGTCCAGTTGGGCGAGTTCGTGATGCTGAGCGAGTATGCCGCCGACATTAAAGCCGCCTGCGCTTACCCCCCTTCTTCTCTCGCCAACACCTACGGTGAATGGATGGCGAAGAATGACAAAACGCAGCTGCGTATTTCAGAAACCGAAAAATACGCACACGTCACCTTCTTCTTCAACGGCGGTGTGGAAGAGCCGTTCCCGGGCGAAGACCGTATTCTGATCAACTCACCGAAAGTCGCGACCTACGACCTGCAACCGGAAATGAGCTCTGCCGAACTGACCGAAAAACTGGTCGGCGCGATTACCGGCGGCAAATACGACACCATCATTTGTAACTACCCGAACGGCGATATGGTAGGCCATACCGGCGTGATGGACGCCGCCATTAAAGCGGTCGAAGCCCTGGATCATTGCGTTGAACAGGTTGCCAAAGCGGTTGAGTCCGTTGGCGGTCAGTTGCTGATCACCGCCGACCACGGTAACGCAGAGCAGATGCGTGACCCGGCGACCGGCCAGGCGCATACCGCCCACACCAACCTGCCCGTCCCGCTGATTTATGTCGGCAGCAAAACGGTGAAAGCCGTTGAAGGCGGCAAACTGTCCGACATCGCGCCGACCATGCTGACCCTGATGGGCATGGAAATCCCGCAAGAGATGACTGGTAAGCCGCTGTTCATCGTGGAATAATCCCTCCCCATGAGGGGAAAGGCGATTTATTCAGTCACATGGGGTGCAGTTCGACCTCTGATTTACGCCAGCGCGATTAGCGCTGGCGTATTGTTGTGCGCTTTACCCGCCCACGCGGATGACCGCGATCAGTTAAAATCCATTCAGGCTGACATTGCTGCCAAAGAGCGCAGTGTTCGCCAGCAACAGCAGCAGCGTTCTGCTCTGCTCGCCCAGCTTAAACAGCAGGAAGTGGCTATTTCAGCCGCTACCCGGGCGCTGCGTGAAACCCAGAACTCCCTCGCCCAGCTCAACAAACAAATAGACGCAATGAATGCGTCCATTGCGAAGCTTGAGAAACAGAAAGCCGCGCAGGAACGAAACCTCGCCGCGCAGCTTGATGCCGCCTTTCGTCAGGGCGAGCATACCGGCATCCAGCTGATTCTGAGTGGCGAAGAGAGCCAGCGTGGGCAACGCCTGCAGGCTTACTTCGGCTATCTGAACCAGTCGCGGCAGGAGACCATCGGGCAACTGAAGCAGACCCGTGAAGAGGTCGCCTCGCAGAAAGCAGAGCTGGAAGAGAAACAGAGCCAGCAACAAACGTTGCTGTATGAGCAGAAAGCCCAGCAGGCCAAGCTTGAACAGGCCCGCAACGAACGTAAGAAAACCCTTTCAGGCCTTGAGTCGTCCATCCAGGCAGGCCAACAACAGCTGGGCGAGATGCGTGCGAACGAATCCCGCCTGCGTGACCGCCTCGCCCGCGCAGAAGCGGCTGCCAAAGCCCGAGCCGACCGGGAAGCGCGTGAAGCGCAGGCCGTGCGTGAAAAACAGCAGGATGCATCGCGCAAAGGCTCAACCTACAAACCCACCGAAAATGAACGTTCACTGATGTCCCGTACCGGCGGGCTTGGCTCGCCGTCCGGTCAGGCTTTCTGGCCGGTGCGTGGCCCTCTCCTCCATCGTTATGGCGAACAGCTGCAAGGTGAGCTACGTTGGAAGGGGATTGTTATCGGTGCGTCTGAAGGCAGCGAAGTGAAAGCCGTGGCTGACGGACGCGTGATCCTTGCCGACTGGCTGCAGGGCTATGGCCTTGTGGTGGTGGTCGAGCATGGGAAAGGGGACATGAGCCTCTACGGTTATAACCAGAGTGCGCTGGTCAGCGTGGGCACTCAGGTTCGCGCCGGTCAACCGATAGCCCTCGTCGGGAGCAGTGGTGGTCAGGGTCGACCCTCACTCTATTTCGAAATTCGCCGCCAGGGTCAGGCGGTCAATCCACAGCCGTGGTTGGGAAGATAAGTTTTGCTTCAATTTCGTCGTATTTTTGTTGTTATGGCTAGCCTGCTGGCCTGTTCCACCTCGGCATTCGCCGGAAAACTTGCCATCGTTATTGATGATTTTGGCTACCGTCCGCAGACCGAAAATCAGGTGCTGGCGATGCCGGCAGCCCTCTCTGTTGCCGTGTTGCCCAACGCGCCGCACGCACGCGAGATGGCGACCAAAGCCCATAACGCCGGGCATGAAGTGCTGATTCACCTGCCCATGGCCCCCTTAAGCAAACAGCCGCTGGAAAAAGACACGTTGCGCCCTGAAATGAGCAGCGCGGAAATCGAGCGGATCATCAGTGATGCGGTCAGCAAAGTGCCCTACGCCACCGGTCTGAACAACCATATGGGCAGTGCCATGACCTCCAGCCTGTTCGGTATGCAAAAAGTGATGCAGGCGCTGGAACGTTACGATCTCTACTTCCTCGACAGCATGACCATTGGCAACAGCCAGGCCATGCGTGCGGCCAATGGCACCGGCGTCAAGGTCATCAAACGTAAAGTTTTCCTTGATGATACGCAGAATGAAGGGGATATCCGTCGTCAGTTTACCCGCGCCGTGGAGCTGGCACGTCGTAATGGCTCCGCGATTGCGATTGGCCACCCTCACCCCTCAACGGTTCGCGTCCTCCAGCAGATGATCTATAACCTGCCGGCGGATATTACACTGGTGCGGGCGAGCAGCCTGCTGAACGAGCCCCAGGTCGACACCTCAACGCCAAACCAGGCGCAGCCGCAGAATCCGCCAGCGCCGCGAAATCCGTTCCGTGGGGTCAGGGTGTGCCAGACCAAACATGCACCCGAGCCAGTTTATGCAGGTCATTTCTTTGCAGTGGTGAAAGAGAGCGTCAGTGAAAGCACACTGATAAAGTATTTTACCAATCAGTGGCAGGGCTGGGGTAAGCCGCGCCCCTAAAGGGCGCGGGAGTTTTTCTTTTCGTTGACCGCGACGGCTTTTTCTTCGTTGTGTGAATACCAGGCTTTGAAATATTTAAGAAAACTATAAAAGGTAGCGTATAAGCCGGTCACAACGCCCACTTTACCGCTTCGCCAGGCACCGCTGAATAAATACCATTTAAAAAACGCACCGATAGCACTGATTATTCCCCGGCTTATCGATGGTTTAACTTTCTGATATTTCACTAATCTCGTCGTGTAACTATTTAGTTTACTGAATACTTCATGCAATGAATAAAAGGTATCGTGACGGACGCGTCCCGGTATTTTTGTTGACTGGAGATACCCTTCAACTTTGTCATCAACGGGCCGGTCATTAAAACGGGCATGTGCGCGATGAAATAAGCGAACCGGAAAGTCAGGTGAGGATATGGGATATATCGTGCGAATTTCTTCCCCCAGCACGTACCAATATCGCGGCAGACGCCAGGCCTGTTCAGGTGAGGGTTCCTCCCCGGCTTTCAGTTGCAAAATAAAATTCAGCGTCTGTTCGTCGAGGATTTCATCGCTATCCATACACAGCACCCAGTCATGGGCAGCAAGGCTTGTTGCATGGTTCATTTGCGCGCCATGCATGGCATACGGGTGGTGATGGACGGTCAGGCCATATTCGTGACAAATTTCCAGCGTCGCATCCGAGCTGCCGGAATCGAGTACCACAAAATCATCCGCAACCACTAATAGCGGCGGAAGCACCTCGCGTAATAAACGAGCCGAATTGCAGGTGAGCAAGCACACCGAAAGCTTGAACATAATTATCCGTAATTAAAAGTTAAACCAATCGTCAACAGACTTTAAGTTTAATCCGGTTAAACCGTTACAGAAAATGTGCCTTAAGTGCTATTTCGGCGTAAAAATGTGAGGGAGATAATAAAAAGACGCCCGCAGGCGTCTTTATTTTCAGTTCCAGCTGAGGATAACCTTCCCGGATTGCCCGGAACGCATCGCATCAAAGCCTTTCTGGAAATCATCAATACCAAAGCGGTGCGTGATAATCGGTGACAGATCCAGACCAGACTGAATCAGCGCTGCCATTTTATACCAGGTTTCGAACATCTCACGACCGTAAATTCCTTTAATAAAGAGCCCCTTGAAGATCACTTTATTCCAGTCGATAGACATTTCAGACGGCGGAATACCCAGCAGCGCAATACGACCACCATGGTTCATGGTGTCGAGCATTGTGCGAAAAGCGGGCGGCGCACCGGACATCTCCAGGCCGACGTCAAAACCTTCCGTCATGCCAAGCTCAGCCATCACCTCCGTCAGGTTCTCATTGGCCACGTTAACGGCGCGGGTGACGCCCATTTTACGTGCTAGTTCCAGACGATATTCATTCACATCAGTAATGACCACATGACGTGCACCCACGTGTTTCGCTACCGCTGCCGCCATAATACCAATCGGCCCCGCGCCCGATACCAGCACATCTTCGCCAACCAGGTCAAAAGAGAGCGCGGTGTGCACCGCATTGCCGAACGGGTCAAAAATAGACGCGACATCGTCAGAGATGTTGTCCGGGATTTTGAAGGCATTAAAGGCCGGAATAACCAGATATTCAGCAAAGCAGCCCGGACGGTTAACGCCGACGCCCACGGTGTTACGGCACAGATGGGTACGGCCCGCACGGCAGTTACGGCAGTGACCGCAGGTGATATGCCCTTCGCCGGAAACACGGTCGCCGAGTTTAAACCCTTTCACTTCCTGACCAATACCCACCACTTCGCCAACGTATTCATGGCCGACCACCATGGGCACCGGAATGGTTTTTTGTGACCATTCGTCCCAGTTGTAGATATGAACATCGGTGCCGCAAATCGCCGTTTTGCGAATTTTAATCAGCAGATCGTTATGCCCGACGTCCGGTGTCGGAACGTCGTTCATCCAGATGCCTTCTTCCGCTTTCAGTTTGGATAGCGCTTTCATCTTACGTCCTCAGGCAATCACGCCCAGTTGTTTACCGATGCGGATAAACGCAGCCACCGCACGTTCAATTTGCTCAGGCGTATGTGCCGCCGACATCTGGGTACGAATACGCGCCTGGCCTTTCGGCACGACCGGGAAGAAGAAGCCGGTCACGTAAATGCCCTCTTTTTGCAGTTCGCGGGCAAAGTTCTGCGCCACAACCGCATCACCCAACATCACCGGTATGATGGCGTGATCGGCACCCGCCAGGGTGAAACCGGCGGCGCTCATTTTTTCACGGAACAGACGAGCGTTAGCCCACAGGCGGTCGCGCAACTCGCTACCCGTCTCGACCATCTCCAGCACCTTGATGGAGGCCGCCACGATGGCCGGTGCCAGGGAGTTGGAGAACAGATACGGACGTGAACGCTGGCGCAGCCATTCAACCACCTCTTTGCGCGCAGCGGTGTAACCACCTGATGCACCGCCGAGCGCTTTGCCGAGCGTACCGGTAATGATGTCTACCCGGCCCATCACGTCGCAGTACTCGTGGGAGCCGCGACCGTTTTCACCGACAAAGCCGACGGCGTGAGAGTCATCGACCATCACCAGCGCATCGTACTTATCCGCAAGGTCGCAAACCCCTTTCAGGTTGGCAATCACCCCGTCCATTGAGAAGACGCCGTCGGTGGCAATCAGCACATGGCGCGCCCCCGCATCACGGGCCTCTTTTAAACGCGCTTCCAGCTCCTGCATGTCGTTATTGGCGTAGCGGAAACGCTTCGCTTTACACAGACGCACGCCGTCAATGATCGAAGCATGGTTCAGGGCATCGGAGATAATGGCGTCTTCTGCCCCGAGCAGGGTTTCAAACAGCCCGCCGTTGGCGTCGAAGCAGGATGAGTAGAGGATCGCATCTTCCATTCCGAGGAAATCGGCGAGTTTTTTCTCCAATACCTTATGGCTGTCCTGGGTTCCGCAAATGAAACGTACCGAGGCCATACCGAACCCGTGGCTGTCCATGCCGGCTTTCGCCGCCGCGATCAGCTCAGGATGGTTCGCCAGCCCGAGGTAGTTGTTGGCGCAGAAGTTGATGACATGGCTTCCATTCGCCACGGTGATGTCAGCCTGTTGGGCTGAGGTGATAATGCGTTCTTCTTTAAACAACCCTTCCGCCCGTGCGGTCTCCAGGTCGCTCGTTAACTGCTGATAAAAATCCCCACGCATCGCAATTCTCCAGACAGGGCAAATTTTGGCACATATTACCCAAAGCTATACGTTGATACGAGATGACGCATCATTCATTGCGCATTTTGCAGCATAAATCACGCGTAACAATCTGGCCTGGTGGCGAATGGCTGTAGGGTGTGCAATGAAATGGTATGATGAGAGATATTAGTGTCTGAGATAGTCTCAGCGCTCCACAATTCAAAGGTTACAGTTATGATTATCGTTACCGGCGGCGCAGGCTTTATCGGCAGCAATATCGTTAAAGCCCTGAATGATAAAGGCATCACCGACATTCTGGTGGTGGACAACCTGAAAGATGGCACCAAATTTGTGAATCTGGTGGACCTGAATATCGCTGACTACATGGATAAAGAAGATTTCCTTATCCAGATTATGGCGGGTGAAGATTTCGGCGATATCGATGCGGTGTTCCATGAAGGTGCCTGCTCTTCCACCACCGAGTGGGATGGCAAGTACATGATGGATAACAACTATCAATACTCAAAAGAGCTGCTGCACTACTGCCTGGAACGTGAAATCCCGTTCCTGTACGCCTCTTCCGCTGCCACCTATGGCGGTCGCACCAGCAACTTTATTGAGTCTCGTGAATACGAACAGCCGCTGAACGTATATGGCTACTCTAAGTTCCTGTTTGATGAATATGTTCGTCAGGTGCTGCCAGAGGCAAATTCCCCGGTTGTCGGCTTCCGTTACTTCAACGTCTATGGCCCGCGTGAAGGCCATAAAGGCAGCATGGCGAGCGTGGCATTCCACCTCAATACCCAGCTGAATAATGGCGAAAGTCCGAAATTGTTCGAAGGCAGCGACAACTTCAAACGTGATTTCGTCTATGTCGGCGACGTAGCGGCAGTGAACCTGTGGTTCTGGGAAAACGGCGTGTCCGGTATTTTCAACCTCGGCACCGGCCGTGCGGAATCTTTCCAGGCAGTGGCAGACGCTGCGCTGGCATTCCACCAGAAAGGCAGCCTCGAATACATCCCGTTCCCGGACAAACTGAAAGGTCGCTACCAGGCCTTCACTCAGGCTGATTTAACCAACCTGCGCGCAGCGGGCTACGATAAGCCGTTCAAAACCGTTGCCGAAGGCGTGACCGAATACATGGCCTGGCTGAACCGCGATAACGGCACCCATTCATAAAATCATTTAAGCGGTATCAAGGCGGCAACTGAGTGAGTCCCCAGGAGCATAGAATAACTATGTGACTGGGGTGAACAAAGGCAGCCAACGCAGAGACAGCTTGAAGGATGAAATGAATGAAAATATTGGTGGTTGGCCCGTCATGGGTGGGCGACATGATGATGTCGCAAAGTCTCTATCGCACGCTCAAGGCGCGCTTTCCCCAGGCTTCAATCGATGTGATGGCACCGGCGTGGTGCCGTCCTCTGTTGTCGCGGATGCCGGAAGTGAATGAAGCTATCCCGATGCCGCTAGGCCACGGCGCGCTGGAAATCGGCGAACGCCGCAAGCTGGGTCATCGTCTTCGCCAAAAGCGTTATGACCGATCGTACGTGCTGCCGAACTCGTTTAAATCGGCGCTGGTGCCGTTCTTCGCCAGGGTGCCACATCGCACCGGCTGGCGCGGCGAAATGCGCTACGGTTTGCTCAATGATATTCGCACGCTGGATAAGCAGGCCTGGCCGCTGATGGTCGAGCGCTATGTGGCGCTGGCCTATGACAAAGGCGTGATGAACAGCGCGAAAGATTTGCCACAGCCGCTGCTTTGGCCGCAGTTGCAGGTGAGCGATGGTGAAAAACTGCAAACCTGTGCCGCATTCGATCTCTCATCAGAACGTCAGATTATTGGCTTTTGCCCTGGCGCTGAATTCGGCCCGGCCAAGCGCTGGCCGCACTACCATTATGCGGAACTGGCGAAACAACTTATCGACGAAGGATTCCAGGTAGTGCTGTTTGGCTCAGCGAAAGATCACGAGGCGGGCAATCAAATCCTCGCCTCCCTGAGCGTTGAGCAGCAGGCGTGGTGCCGCAATCTGGCGGGCGAAACCCAGCTTGAGCAGGCGGTCATTCTGATTGCGTCCTGCAAAGCCGTGGTCAGCAATGACTCTGGCCTGATGCACGTCGCCGCGGCGCTTAACCGCCCGCTGGTGGCGCTCTATGGCCCGAGCAGCCCGGACTTTACCCCACCGCTGTCGCATAAGGCGCGGGTGATTCGCCTGATTACCGGCTACCACAAGGTGCGTAAAGGCGAAGCTGCCGAAGGTTACCATCAGAGCCTGATCGACATTACGCCGGAGCGGGTACTGAACGAGCTGAATAACCTGCTGCTGAAAGAAGAAGGGTAACGCATGCGGGTGCTGATCGTTAAAACGTCCTCCATGGGCGATGTGTTGCATACGCTCCCTGCTCTGACTGACGCTGCCCGCGCCATACCGGGTATTCGTTTTGACTGGGTGGTGGAAGAGGGCTTTGCCCAGATCCCCTCCTGGCATGAAAACGTTGACCGGGTCATCCCGGTGGCTATCCGCCGCTGGCGCAAAGCCTGGTTCTCCGACCCCGTAAAGGCGGAGCGGCGGGCATTTCGTCATGCCGTGCAGGCAGAGCAGTACGATGCCATCATTGACGCCCAGGGGCTGGTCAAGAGCGCGGCCCTGGTAACCCGACTGGCGCACGGCATCAAACACGGCATGGACTGGCAGAGCGCGCGCGAACCGCTGGCAAGTCTGTTCTATAACCGCCGTCATCACATCGCAAAACAACAGCACGCCGTGGAACGCACCCGCGAACTGTTTGCCAAAAGCCTTGGGTATGCGAAGCCGGAAACCCAGGGTGATTATGCTATCGCACGCCATTTCCCTAACAGTCGCAGCCATTCAACGCCTTACGCGGTGTTTTTGCATGCCACCACCCGCGACGACAAGCACTGGCCGGAAAGCCACTGGCGTGACCTGATTGGCCTGCTGGCAAACAGCGGCCTGCAGATCAAACTGCCGTGGGGGGCCCCCCATGAAGAAGCCAGAGCGAAACGGCTGGCGGAGGGCTATGATTTTGTTGAGGTGCTGCCGCGCATGAGCTTAGAGCGCGTGGCGCAGGTGCTTGCCGGTGCCCGCTGCGTGGTCTCTGTTGACACCGGGCTCAGTCATCTGACCGCGGCACTCGATCGCCCTAACATTACGCTTTACGGCCCAACGGACCCTGGGCTGATTGGCGGCTACGGAAAAAATCAATATATCTGCCGCCCGGAACATTCATCGCAGCTGAGCGACCTTCACGCAGCTGCGGTTTTTGCGCAATTACAGCCTTTGCTGAAAGCAGAGAGTGACTATGTCTGATTTTTTTACGCCGGAACGTCCGCCGAAGCGTGTGCTAATCGTTAAGCTGCGCCATCACGGAGATGTCCTGCTCACTTCGCCGGTGTTTACCGTGCTGAAAAAAAACTGGCCTGATGTCGAAGTCGACGCGCTGGTCTATGACGATACCCAGGCGATGCTCACCAGCCATCCGTACATCGATCAGGTGCACACCATTGGCCGCAACTGGCGCAAAAAAGGCTGGTTTGAACAGCTTCGCCTCTACCGGGCACTGCTGAAAAAACTCAAAGCACGGGAATACGACGTGCTGATCAACCTGACCGAGCACTGGCACGGCGCCCGCCTGGCGCGTCGTCTCAAACCACGGGTGTCGGTGGGCTTCAAGCCGGATAAACGCGGTGGACTGGCCCGTCGCCGCTGGGTGAAATCCTTTACCACGCTCTACCCGGCGATTCAGGATAACAGCCGTCATATGGTGGAAGTTAACCTCGACGCCCTGCGTCGAATTGGTATTCACCCGCAGTCTGCCGAAGATAAAAACACGCTCTTCGTGCCAGGTGAAGCCGCCGAGGCAATGATTGCTGAGAAGCTGGCCGGTTTTGGCCTCGCCAGCAAGTCGTACATTCTGGTGCACCCCACTTCGCGCTGGATGTTCAAAGCCTGGCAGATCGACCAGCTCGCCGCGACCATTGATAACCTTGCGGCCCGTGGCCTGCCGATCATCCTTTCCGCCGCGCCATCAAAAGATGAGACGGAATACATGGATGCGCTACGCGCGGCGCTGACGCAGCCGGTGTTCGATTTAAGCGGTCAACTGAATCTGAAAGAGCTGGGCGCACTGATGAAGCACGCACGGGTCTACTTTGGCGTCGACTCCATGCCGATGCACCTCGCCAGCGCCGTGGGCACGCCTACCGTGGCAATTTTTGGCCCTACCGGGGCCATCAAATGGGCACCCTGGGGAGTGAACTACCGCGTGATTACCGCCGGCTTCACCTGTCAGCCCTGCGGTAAAGCAGGCTGCGGTGACAGCGGTGTTTCTGACTGTATCACCGCCATCACGCCGCAGCAGGTGCTGAGTGCGATTGACACACTGCTGCTGGAATACCCTGCATGAAGCTGGCGATTGTCCGACAAACCTACAACCCAAACGGCGGCGCGGAGCGGTTTGTCTCCCGCGCTCTGAACGTGCTGGCGCAGGATACTTCGCTCGACGTCACGCTGATTGCCCGCCAGTGGGAAGATGCCGCTGGCTGGCAGACATTAACGGTGAATCCCCCCTTTCGTAACCGCCTGAGCCGTGAGGCCGGTTTTGCCGCCGCAGCCGCCGCGCAATTCGGCCAGTTTGATATTGTGCAAAGCCACGAGCGCATTCCGGGGGCGACCATTTTTCGTGCCGGTGATGGTGTACACGCCACCTGGCTTGAGCAGTATGGCCGTATCCAGTCACCGCTGGCGCGCTGGGCGCAGGCGTTCAGCAAGTACCATCGCTATATTCTGCAAGCGGAAGCGCAGATGTTCACCCATCCGGCACTGCGCAATGTTATCTGTAACTCGAAGATGGTGCGGGATGATATTGCGCGCCGTTTTGCCCTGCCGGATGACAAACTCACCGTTATCTATAACGGTGTGGACACTACGCACTTCCACCCGACAGTGAAAAACCGCTCACAGCGTGAGGCGTTAGGTATTCCGCATGATGCGCCCGTACTGGCTTACGTCGGGTCGGGTTTTAGTCGCAAAGGGGTGGCAACGGCGCTGAAGGCCATTGCGCCCCATCCTGCTGTCTGGCTGTTGATTGCCGGGCGTGATAAACATGCGCGCAAGTTCGAAAAGCAGGCACAGACCCTGGGTGTGGCGTCCCGCGTGCGTTTTCTGGGGCCGGTTGCCGATGTCCGCGAGGTGTACGGTTCTGCGGATGCGCTGATCCTGCCCACGCTCTACGATCCCTTCCCAAACGTCTGCGTCGAAGCGCTGGCCTGTGGCTTGCCGCTCCTCACCAGCCACGGCTGCGGGGCGGCAGAGTGGATTGAAGAAGGGGTCAACGGCTGGGTGCGCGATGCGCTTGACGATAAGGGGTACCAGCAGGCCATTAGCGCCTGGCTGGACGGCAGGAAACAGGGCGTCGATTATTCGACAGCCGCCCGGGCGACTGCCGAACCCTATACTCTCGACCGCATGGCCGGGGAGTTACAGGCGCTTTATCGTGGTCTGCTGCGCTGAGCGGCGTCGGTAAAGACGTTCTCCATCGCCTCAAGCATGCATTCACGCGTAAAGTGAGCGCACAGGTAGTCATAACCCTGCTGCGCCAGCGTTTGGCGTAAGGCTGCGTCGTTATAGAGTGTGAGGATGGCATCACGCAGCGCCTTCTCATCACGCTGACCGATCAACAGCCCGGTTTTACCGTTAATGACCGCGTCCCCTGTTCCCCCTGCGTCCGTCGCGATGGTGGCAATACGCGAGGCCAGCGACTGCAATACTCCCTGCGGCAGGCCCTCCATGTCATGGGACGGGCTCAGCGCAATATCGAAGGCCGGGAAAAAGCGCTCCGGGTCGCTGCGATGGCCCGTCATGATGACCCGCTCCTGTAAACCCAGTTCGATGATCTGCTGCTCAAGGGTGGCTTTGTAGGTCCCTTCGCCGACGATAACCAACTTCACCTCGGGGTGCTCAATGGTCGCCAGTGCACGCAATAGCACGCTGTGGCCTTTGTTGGGCCGCAGGTGCGAGACCACGCCGAGGAGAAAATCATCCTGCGCCAGACCGCAATATGTTCTGGCAGCCTGTTTATCTGCAGGATGAAAACGCCCGGTATCCACACCGCTTGGCACCGACGTGCTTTGCGCCATGGGTACGCCGATATCCGCCATCTGCTGACGTAACGCCTCACCCGTGGTCACGATGTGGGCGCAGGCTTTGCGGAACAACCAACGGGTCGTCCAGTTATTGCGCGGCACACCGGAGGCATGGCGGGTACGGACCAGCGGAATTGGTTTGCTGAGCGTCAGGTTGGCCAGCGCCACCAGCCAGGTGTCCGCAGAATTGTGACTATTTATGACATCTATAGCCTCGCGATGCTCACGTAGCCAGCGGCGTAAGGCCTGCAAATTTTTAAGATTTTTACGCTTCAGCGGCATCGTGACGACAGTAAGCCCGGCCTCGCGTGCCAGGCCATGCAGCGGTGCCGTCTCCGGGCACAGTATGGTTACCTGATGGCCCCGCTGAATCAGCCCGACGGATTCATTGATAATGCGTAACGGCTGTCCGCCCTTACCGCCATCGGCTTCTGTGTGAACGATATGCATACATTTCCTGTTATGAGCTAACGGCCTGATTGTCATAGTATATACTTGCAGTGCGAACGTAAGTACCCATCGGCCAGTGGGTTGCAGATTAATCTTGCTTACAATGATTAGCCTTCTGTCCCTTACGCTTCTATGTTAATTTCCACTGTCTTTTAATTCCCACTAAAAAAGTGGAATTTATGTAAGCTTTGCGCATTCGCTGGTGAAGATACCCATTCCCTTAAACTGTCCAAAAAATATGATAAGTATTCGTAGTTTTCTGACGAGCCTTTTAGTCATGGGCGTACTGGCTTTATGCTTTGCCTGGCCCATCCCAAATGAACAGCTTCCGTTCCACCGTAATGGCTTCATTTACCCTATCATTGCGGTTTCATTGGGGCTTTTTTTTACGTCCCCACTGGCCAAAAGTAAACTGGACTTAAATAAAATTAAGTTTGTCCTTATTACGATTTGGGTATTAACGTTCTTCCTGTTAATAAATGGCTTTTTTGTCGCGCCAGATATTAAAGAGATGGTTTCCACCTGGGATGGCCAATGGCTACGGCCAGTATTGCTGTTTTGCGCAGGTCTTGTGCTTATTCCTGCTATCCAGGCGCACTATCCGCACTTCTCTGCGGCGAAGTTTTTCACGCTGGTCATCCTCTTCTTCTGGGGGGTCATTTGCGTCCATCTGCTGGACACGCTCTGGCTCTACTGGCGCGATGGGGTGATTCATTGGGGTGAGACGCGCATTGTCTTTAACCGCACCCGCATGAGCTTCCAGATTAATATGATCACCGGGTTTATTCTGGCGGAGCTATTAGCACGCGGCCTGTTGCATCAGCGCTTCTTACGCCTGAATACCCCTGTCCTCGCATTGATTCTGCTCAGTAACCTGGTCTGTACCGCGCTGGTCGATACCCGCTGGGGAACCATTGGTCTGGTGGGCAGCCTGTTCTCAACCTTTATTTTGTTGAGCCTGCACAGCATGCGCCGGAGCCGCGTTCTCGTGACCGGCGGTATTCTGGCAGGCATCGTCATTGCTTCCGTGCTGCTGGGCTATGCCTCCTGGAAGACCGACCCACGCTGGCAGGGGCTGGAAAGTGACGCCATCGCGGGCTGGAATGCGCCTTTCACCAGCTTCTGCTACAACAAAACGGATGGCACTGAGCCTGTCAATGACATGGGTAACCCCATGAACCACTCCAACGGCTGCCGGGCCAGTTTCTTCCATCAGGGATGGAAACTGGTGGGTGAGCATCCGGCGGGCATCGGCCCACGCAAAGAGGCGTTCCAGTACGTTTTACAGCGCGATACGCAGGACAAGCGCATCAATATTCCGCATAGCCACTACGGCCTGATTGAATTTGGCATTCAGAATGGAATCGCGGGGATTGCTGGCTGGCTGATTCTGTTAGTCGGATGCTGGCATATTGGCTGGCGTGAATTCCGCCGCGGCAACACCATGTCAGGCATGTTCTTGCTACTGTTTACCGTCGGATTTTTCTCCCGAACCATGGTCGATCACAACTTAAAAGACCATTATCTGGAGCAATATATGATGCTGACGGGACTGCTCATCGGAATGTGTTCATTACGTTCACCGAAGTGTCATAATACCCCTGCCTGATTTTTGCTGCGCCAGTGCGATTGCCCTGGCGCATTTTACCCTTTCAGAACCCTTTACGCGTTGCGCTGTCGAATAACCACCGCAGAGTAAAGAAAGAGTTGAGCGATCGCTGCATCGCTCCGCTTCAATACGGAGAAAGCATGTCTGGAACGCCGCAATTAAGCCTCGTGATCGCCGTCTATAATGGCGAAAATTTTTTGAGCGCTTTTTTTGACAGTATTAAACGTCAGAACCTGAGTGGTCTGGAGTTGGTCGTTGTTAACGATGGTTCAACGGATAACTCAGCACAAATCATCGCGCGCTATGCCAGTGAATTTGAGCACTACCAGGTTATCGATCAGGCCAACGGCGGCGTGTCTGCGGCGCGTAATACCGGCCTGGCCGTTGCCCGTGGCGAGTATGTTGCCTTTCCCGATATTGATGATGTTATCTACCCCGGCATGTACCCCCGGCTGTTGGATATTGCCCTGGCGGGACAACTGGATGTCGCCACCTGTAACGGCACCTATATTTATGACGATGGGCGGCCGTCGAAGAAAATTTTCCCGTCAGATAAGCTGGCATCAACCGGCATCCTGGATGGCCCGACCTGGCTGCAAATGGCCCTCACCTCACGCAAATTCCTGCACGTCACCTGGCTGAATATCTACCGCCATGAATTTATTAAGGCGCAGGGTTTCACCTTCGAGCATGGCCTGCGCCATCAGGATATTCCGTGGACGACGGAAGTGCTGCTGACCGCTAAACGCGTGCAGTACATTGATGAGGTGTTCTACGATTACCTGATTCACTCCGCCTCCGTGTCACATACGCCTGGTACAGACGACACGCGGATGCGCTCTGCCCGGCATTATATGAAGATTCTGGAAATGCTGGATGCCATTAACAAACGCTACCCGGAACAGGTCAAACGCGTTCCCGCCTGCCACTGGCAAATCGCCAAAGAGGGCCTGGGCATCCTGCATAGCATCAATAACATTGAAGATTCAGCCAAAAAGCGCGAAATTACGCGCGAACTTTTTGCGCGCGGCATCTGGTCAATGATCTGGAATAATGCGCGGGGTTTACGTCAGCGCTGGCGTCTGGGACGTCGTTACTTCCGTCTTAAAAAATATGTTAAATAAAGTGGATATATGAGCAGGATGAAATTACACGTCGTTTCCCGATCCGATTTTATTGAAGCACATTTTGCCGACTTCAAAGAATTGATTGATCAGGCCATTAATCCCAACGATATTCCGCATCGTTTTTATTGTGGTGGTCGTGGAGTCTGGACCTTTCAGACCATGCTCAGTCTGAATTATTACTACAACGGACAGATTGAATGTTCCTGGGGAACAGAATGTCGTCCTGATGCCATTAACCTTATGCACAACGACCATTATGGTTCAAGGGTTAAACCCTGGGTTGGTGTCACTGTTGTCGCACGTGCCGATCGTCCGCCGGTCATTGGCGCTGATTATGTTGTCGAGCAAAACCCTGAAGTGGCTGCAATTCCAGGGCGTATATTTATTCCAAACTGGCCGCAGCCGGGCGTCAAACCGCGCGAACGCACTGATGAAACCATCCAGACCGTTGCCTTTTTTGGCCGCGTGGACAGCTTCCCGGAACAGTTCCGCAGCGAAGCCTTTAAACAGCGCCTGGCAGAGCAGGGGATTACGCTGCGCATCTCCTTCGATAACTGGACGAACTATCAGGACGTGGACGTTTGCATCAGTTTCCGCAAATCCCACGACCATAAACTGGCCCGTAAGCCCGCCAGCAAGTTGATCAACAACTGGCTGGGGAAAACGGTGATGATTTGCGACGATGAACCGTCCTATCGCGCCATTCGCGAAAGCGAACTGGATTACCTGATTGCGAAGACGCCTGATGAAGCGTTCGATGCCATCATGAAGCTGAAAAATAACCCGGAGCTGTATCGCCAGATGCGCGAGCAGGGTGAAAAACGGCTGCAGGTTTACTCCCGTGAGGCAGTGGCTGCCCGCTGGTATCGTCTTTTTGAGGATATCCAGGAGAAAGGATTACACACTCGCTCAACGTTTGCTCGCGCCCTGCGCTTCAGCTTCGGTAAAGCTATTCGTCCACTGACCAAGAAATTTTAAGTCATATCGAGTTCTGTTATGTCCACACTATCCGTACAGTCTGCCCGCGCGTCAGGAAGTAAACTGGCGCGCACTGCAGTATTAGCGCTTGTTTTCTTAGTGCTTTTTTCATTCTCAGAAATTCTGATTTTACTCAAAGATCGCGTCTATATGCCTAAAGCAGACGACATCGCACTCTATGTGCTGATCTCCCTGCTCGCGGCCGTTAGCGCCCGTCATTTTCTGACGCGTTTATTATTAGCCGTCACCTTTATCACGCAGATTTCAGAGGCCATCTACTACCAGTTCTATGGTCAGTTCTACGGGCCAAGCGAGGTGTGGCTGGCTTTCGTCGAGACCAAAGACATCGCCAGCGGGATTACCGATAGCCTCGGTTCGCTGGGCATCTACTTTGCGGTTATGGTAGTGGCGGTGGTGTTTGCTCTCGTCATTTCTCGCCGCATGGCGCCGGCGTGGGGAAAATGGCAGACCCTGCCGTGCCTGCTGATTATTCTGGTGATGTTCGGCGGTCAGTTCTATAAAGCCATCGACGGGCAGATGTATAAATTCAACCCGGACCTGCGTCACTCGCTGTTGCGTAACGGCCTTGCTGCCATGAGCTTCAGCAGCGTTCGCCTCATCCCGGAAGCGCTCTCGGGAGAAAACCAGACGCTGGCCCATTACGATCCCTACCAGGTCTCGCCGGCCGCAGGCGTGGTGACGGGCAAATACTCCATCATCCTTGCCATTGGTGAGAGCGTAAACCCGCACCACGTCAGCGCACTGGGGTACGACCGTGATACCACCCCGGAACTGAAAGCGCTGCTGGACAAATATCAGGGGACCGGTCGACTGATTGTCTCCAATGCGGTCTCCACGCGCGTGGCCATTCCGATGCTGGTAAACAATTTACGCGAGCCGGATAACTATGACGCCTACAAATCGAAGGCGACCAATATCTTCGCGAATGCCAAAAAACAGGGCTACCAGACGGCCTTCATTTCCGCCCAGGGGCTGGAAGGGCTGAGCAACTGGATTGGTATTCATGACATCGATTTATGGGAAGATACGCAGATCAGACCCGCGCCGGAAATCGGTGCTGACGTTGTTCTCACGCCCTCCGTTGAGCAGGCGAAGCTGAACTGGGACAAGCCGTTCCTGATGGTGCTGAACAGCCGTGCGCCGCATATTCCTTATGACCGCAACATCCCGCAAGGCTTTGCGAAGTTCTCGACGCCAAAGCTGAGTGATGACGTCGCCCAGAAGAAAAACGAATATGACGATGCTCTTCGTCTCTACGATAAAGAGCTGGCTTCCGCTATCCGTACCGCGTTGGCGAAATCTAAACTGCCCGTGCTGGTCTTTATCACCTCAGACCATGGTGAGCGCGTCGGTGACGGCGGATTATTCGGACATTCGGTGGTCGAAATGCCGATAGCCCAGGTGCCCTTCCTGTACTTCAGTAATGACCCGGCTTATGCCATGGGGAAAATCAGCCCGCAGCTGCCGCTGAACCATTTCCAGTTAGCAACGCTTATCAACAAGATGCTGGGCTATGATGTTAAAAACCCAAATCAGAAAGATGACAGCTACTTCATTACGGGTGGCGATATCCGGGGTTTGTCTGAACGTATAACCTATCACCTGAACGCTCTGCCCCCAGCCGAGCGCTAATAAAAGCAGCGAAACGGGCACAACGGTGCCCGTTTTTCTCTGAAATGAACAGATCCTGACTAAACACCTCCGGGAATAACGCCAAACATATAGCTTTAAGCGGGCTAAATGCTTAGAATTTGCCCGCCGAAACTTAAAAGACGGATTATCGCTTGGAATTGTTGTATACCTTCCTCCTTTACTTAATTCAGCCTCTGGTGTGGTTGCGCTTACTGCTGCGTAGCCGTAAAGCCCCGGCCTATCGTAAACGCTGGGCCGAACGCTATGGCTATTGTCAAAATAAAGTGAAGCCGGACGGGATCTTGCTGCACTCCGTCTCTGTAGGAGAGACCCTGGCTGCGGTGCCGCTGGTGCGCGCTTTGCGCCATCGCTACCCCACCTTACCGATCACCGTCACCACCATGACCCCCACGGGCTCAGAGCGTGCGCTCTCGGCCTTTGGCAAAGACGTGCATCACGTCTATTTACCTTATGATCTGCCCTGCGCCATGCGTCGTTTCCTCAACACCGTCCGCCCGAAGCTGGTGATTGTGATGGAAACTGAGCTGTGGCCGAATATGATTTCGGCTCTGCATGCCCGTAAAATTCCATTGGTCATTGCTAACGCCCGCTTGTCTGAACGTTCTGCGAAAGGCTATGGCAAGCTCGGCAAGTTTATGCGTCGCCTGCTCAGCAAAATTACCCTGATGGCGGCACAAACTCAGGAAGATGGTGACCGTTTCCTGCAGCTCGGCCTGAAGCGCAATCAGCTGGCGATTACGGGTAGCCTGAAGTTTGATATTTCCGTGACGCCTGAACTGGCGGCCCGGGCCATTACCCTGCGCCGCCAGTGGGCGCCTCGGCGTAAAGTGTGGATTGCCACCAGCACCCACGACGGTGAAGAGGCCATTATTTTGCAGGCTCACCGCAAGCTGCTGGAATCCTTCCCGGATTTACTGTTGATCCTGGCGCCACGGCATCCAGAGCGCTTCCCGGACGCCTGCGAGATGGCCCGTAAAGGCGGCTTTAGCTTTATTACCCGCAGCTCGGGCGAAATCCCCTCTGGCAGTACGCAGGTGGTGATTGGCGATACCATGGGCGAACTGATGATGCTGTACGGCATTGCTGACATCGCCTTTGTCGGTGGCAGCCTTGTGGAGCGCGGCGGACATAACCCGCTCGAAGCGGCAGCCCACGCTCTTCCGGTGCTGATGGGGCCACACACCTTTAACTTCAAAGACATTTGTGCGCGCCTGCAGGCTGCGGATGGCTTGATCACCGTGACGGATGCAGATTCCCTCGCCAAAGAGATTGCCACCCTACTGACCGATGAAGACTACCGTTTATGGTGCGGTCGCCATGCTGTGGAAGTGCTGCATCAGAATCAGGGCGCGCTATCGCGCCTGCTGCAACTCCTGCAACCGTATCTACCGCAACGGAGTCATTAATGTCGCCACGCCTGTCGGTGGTCATGATCGCCAAAAACGCGGCGGATCTGCTGCCGGATTGCCTTGCCTCGGTCGCCTGGGCAGACGAAATCGTGTTGCTCGACTCGGGCAGTGAAGACGATACCGTTGACGTGGCGCGTGCCGCAGGTGTGAAGGTCTTTACCCACACCGACTGGCAGGGCTATGGTGTCCAGCGGCAACGCGCCCAGAGCCACGCCACCGGCGAGTATGTGCTGATGATTGATACCGACGAGCGTGTGACGCCTGAACTGGCCAATGCGCTGCGTGCCACACTCGCTTCCCCGCACCCCGACGCCGTCTACAGCATCGCCCGCCGTAACTATTTCCTTGGGCGCTTTATGCGCCACAGTGGCTGGTACCCGGACCGGGTGATGCGCTTGTACCCACGTGAGCGTTATCAGTACAACGATAATCTGGTGCACGAATCCCTGGAAACCCAGGGCGCTAAAGTCATTGAACTCAGTGGCGATCTGTTACATCTGACCTGCCGCGACTTTGCCAGTTTCCAGCGTAAACAGTTGAATTACGCCACCGCCTGGGCCAAAGAGCGGCATCAGAAAGGCAAGAAAACCTCGCTCACCGGTATTTTCACCCACACGCTGGGGGCCTTTTTCAAAACGCTGGTGCTGCGCGGCGGCGTACTGGACGGTAAACAGGGTTGGCTGTTGGCGGTGGTCAACGCGCAGTATACTTTCAATAAATACACCGAGCTGTGGGCGCTGAACCACGGCTTTTCTGCGAAAGGGTAACGGATGAGCACAAAAGCGATTTATCCCGGTACGTTTGACCCGATTACCAACGGACATATTGATATTGTCGCCCGTGCCGCCACCATGTTTGACGAGGTGGTGCTGGCGATTGCCGCCAGCCCCAGCAAGAAGCCGATGTTTACGCTCGATGAACGCGTCGCCCTGGCGCGAGAAGCAACCCAACATATTCCCAACGTGACGGTGACCGGTTTTAGCGACCTGATGGCCAACTTCGCCCGCGCCCAGCAGGCCAATATTTTGATTCGTGGTTTGCGAGCGGTGGCGGATTTTGAGTATGAAATGCAACTGGCGCACATGAATCGCCATTTGATGCCGGATCTGGAAAGCGTCTTTTTGATGCCGTCGAAGGAGTGGTCGTTTATCTCCTCCACGCTGGTCAAAGAGGTGGCCCGCCACGCAGGCGATGTGACCCACTTCCTGCCGGAGAATGTGCATCAGGCGCTGATGGAAAAGCTGAAGTAGCGCCAGTATGCCGGATAGCGGCTTCGCTCGTCCGGCAAACTAATTCATTACTTCTGGCACTGCCTGCAATAGAACGTCGCCCGCTGCGCATGTTTCGCTGCCACAATCGGCGTGCCACACACCCGACATGGTTCCCCTTTACGCCCGTAAACCTGCAGCTCCTGCGCAAAGTAGCCAGGCTTCCCGTCACTTTGCAGGAAGTCCTTCAGCGTAGTGCCGCCCTGCTCTATCGAGCGCAGTAACACCGCTTTAATGACCCGTACCAGCAGTTCGTATTCCGCTCGGGAGAGAGAGGAGGCCAGCCTGTCAGGGTGAATGCCCGCAGCAAAGAGCGATTCACTGGCGTAAATATTACCCACGCCCACCACCAGCTTGTTATCCATCAACCACGGCTTAATGGCGGTCTTTTTCTTCGCGCATTTTTGTTGCAGGTAGTCTGCATTAAACGCATCGCTAAGCGGCTCAGGGCCGAGATGAGCCAGAACGTTATGGCCCTCCAGCTCTTTCGTCCACAGCCATGCGCCAAAGCGACGGGGGTCGGTGTAGCGCAGGACTTTACCGTTGCTCATCACCAGGTCGACATGGTCATGCTTTTCGGCGGGCAGTTCTTCCGGGAGAATACGCAGGCTACCAGACATCCCAAGGTGAATAATTATCCAGCCATCAGGCAGCTCAAGCAGCAGGTACTTCGCTCGGCGCTGCACACTGAGCACGGGCTTGTCGCTCAGGCTATGAATCTCACTGGAGACAGGCCAGCGCAGGCGACCGTTGCGAACAATGGCATGAAGGATGTTGGCACCCACCAGATGCGGCTCAATGCCACGGCGGCTGGTTTCTACCTCAGGTAATTCTGGCATGTTGCATTCTCCGGGTCTGAAAACGCAAAAACCCCGCCGAAGCGAGGTTTTCGTACAAGAAAGCCAAAATTATTTAATTTTTGCTTCTTTGTAAAGAACGTGCTGACGGACAACTGGATCGAACTTTTTCAGTTCCAGTTTTTCCGGCTTAGTACGTTTGTTCTTCGTGGTGGTATAGAAGTGACCAGTACCAGCAGAAGAAACCAGCTTGATTTTCTCACGAATACCTTTAGCCATGATTTATTTCCTCTAAGTACTTAGTACTTTTCGCCACGGGCACGCAGTTCGGTCAGAACTGTATCGATGCCTTTCTTATCGATTACACGCATACCTTTAGCAGATACACGCAGGGTGACAAAACGCTTCTCGCTCTCAACCCAGAAACGGTGAGAGTGCAGGTTAGGCAGGAAACGGCGTTTAGTCGCGTTCAGTGCGTGGGAACGGTTGTTACCGGTCACCGGACGCTTGCCAGTAACTTGGCAGACTCGGGACATGTCTATTCTCCAAAAATCAAATTAGCTCGAGCTTCGTATGGGGTATTGGCGCCTCGTCAGGCTTTCACAGCCTGGTCTGACGGTTCTAAGCGAACTCGTGTAGCCAGGCCCAATTGCCAAACCCGAGATTCTCAAAGGTGGCGTAGTATACGCTGACTCAGCGATGTGCTCAAGTCCCGAACAGACAAAGATCCCGATGGATCGCGCAAAGAAGTCTAAATCCACCCACGTTCCGCGAACGAAACGTACTCTCCACGACCTATCACCAGATGATCGAGCACACGTATTTCCATGAGCTGACAGCACTTCACCACCTTTTCGGTGATGATTCTATCCGCTTTGCTGGGTTCAGCGCTACCCGAAGGATGATTATGTGCAAGGATCACGGCAGCAGCGTTAATTTTCATCGCTTCTCGCACAATTTCTCGTGGATGCACCTCAACCTGGTCGATTGTCCCGGTAAAAAGGCGGCTGTATTTCAACACCCGGTTATGGTTATCGAGAAAGATCGCCATAAAGATCTCACGATTCTCGCCTGCCAGCTGGCTTTGTAAGAATTCCAGCGTCATTTCGGGACTGAGCAGCGCCGTCTCTTCAAGCATCTTTACGCTGTAAAAACGCCGGGCCAGCTCTGCAATACCTTTTAACTGGGCATATTTCGCCACGCCAATGCCGCTTACATGCCGAAAAGCGCGATAATCCGCCGTCAGCAGGGTGTAAAGCGAACCAAAGTGAGCCAGTAGCTCCGTTGCCAGCGCCATGACGGGTATACCGGGCATGCCGGTGCGTAAAAAGAGCGCCAACAGTTCAACGTCGCTTAATGACTCAACCCCCGAGTGCATCATTTTTTCTCTGGGCAGCTCGCTTTCCATCTCGACTCCTCCCTTTTTCCTCATGCTGCCATAAGCGAAACACCGACTCGACAACCAATGAACACCCTTGCGTAGCGCCTCGCAAAACGCACGACGGGCAAAAACACGACAACACCAGGATTGTGATAAAATGCCCGCCTTCTGGTGAAATCCAACAGGAAAGAATCATGGTGAGTCTGGCGGGTAAAAAAATCGTTCTCGGCATCAGCGGCGGTATTGCCGCTTATAAAGCGCCGGAGCTGGTGCGTCGTCTACGCGATCGCGGTGCCGATGTACGCGTGGCGATGACCGAGGCGGCGAAAGCCTTTATCACACCGCTGAGCCTGCAAGCCGTCTCCGGTTACCCGGTTTCCGACAGCCTGCTCGACCCCGCTGCCGAAGCGGCGATGGGGCATATTGAGCTGGGGAAATGGGCTGACCTTGTGATTCTCGCCCCTGCCACCGCAGACCTGATTGCCCGCGTTGCTGCCGGTATGGCCAACGATCTGGTGTCGACGATTTGTCTGGCAACGCCTTCACCGGTTGCGGTGGTGCCCGCCATGAATCAACAGATGTATCGTGCCGCTGCCACACAACATAATCTTGAGGTCCTTGCTTCGCGCGGTCTGCTGCTCTGGGGGCCAGACAGCGGCAGCCAGGCGTGCGGGGACATTGGCCCCGGCCGGATGCTCGACCCGTTGACCATCGTGGATATGGCCGCCGCACATTTTTCACCCGTCAGCTTGCCTGTCAACGATCTGCAACATCTCAACATCATGATTACCGCGGGTCCAACCCGTGAGCCTTTAGACCCGGTGCGCTACATCACCAATCAAAGCTCCGGCAAAATGGGGTTCGCGATTGCTGCCGCTGCTGCAAGTCGCGGGGCCAATGTCACGCTCGTATCAGGGCCTGTTTCTCTGCCGACGCCTGCCTTTGTGGAACGCATTGATGTCACCACCGCGCTGGAGATGGAGGCCGCCGTCCAGGGGCGTGCTCAGCAGCAGAACATTTTTATTGGCTGCGCCGCCGTCGCGGATTACCGTGCCGCGGCAGTAGCCGAAGAGAAAATTAAAAAGCAAGGCGATGAATTAACAATAAAAATGGTCAAAAACCCGGATATCGTGGCCGGGGTTGCCGCACTGACCGAGCATCGCCCCTATGTCGTTGGGTTTGCCGCCGAAACAAATAATGTGGAAGAATACGCCCGGCAAAAACGTGCCCGCAAAAACCTTGACCTGATCTGCGCCAACGACGTTTCGCAAGAAAATCAAGGCTTTAATAGCGACAATAACGCTTTGCATCTTTTCTGGCAGGATGGCGATAAACATTTACCGCTAAAGAGCAAGGAAGAGTTAGGCCACTTATTACTGGACGAGATCGTTACCCGTTATGATGAAAAAAATCGACGTTAAGATTCTGGACCCGCGTGTCGGCCAGCAATTCCCGCTGCCGACCTATGCCACCGCTGGCTCTGCTGGCCTTGACCTGCGCGCCTGTCTTGATGACGCCGTAGAACTGGCGCCGGGCGAAACCACCCTGCTGCCGACGGGTCTCGCGATTCACATTGCTGACCCTTCGCTTGCAGCGGTCATTCTGCCGCGTTCGGGCCTGGGCCATAAACATGGCATCGTGCTGGGTAACCTGGTGGGGCTGATTGACTCCGACTATCAAGGACAGCTGATGGTCTCTGTCTGGAACCGTGGTCAGGTGAGCTTTACCATCGAGCCGGGTGAACGCATCGCACAAATGGTATTTGTGCCTGTTGTGCAGGCAGAATTCAATCTGGTAGAAGAGTTTGATGCCACAGATCGTGGTGAAGGTGGCTTTGGCCACTCCGGGCGTAAATAAGCAGCCCATTTAACGCATCCCGCGACGCAATAACGTCATAACATTTCCGCACTCTGGGGTGCGGCCGTCGCGTGGATGTTCGCCTGATAAGCGCTTATTTCAGGGGTATTTTGCAACATGGCAGAAAAACAAACCGCGAAAAGGAATCGTCGCGAAGAAATACTTCAGTCTCTGGCACTGATGCTTGAATCCAGCGATGGCAGTCAACGCATCACTACGGCAAAACTGGCGGCGTCTGTGGGCGTCTCCGAGGCCGCTCTGTACCGGCATTTCCCCAGCAAGACACGCATGTTCGATAGCCTCATTGAGTTTATCGAAGACAGCCTGATGACCCGTATTAACCTGATCATGAAAGATGAAAAGGATACAACGGCGCGTCTGCGGTTGATTGTGCAGCTCATTCTGGGATTTGGAGAACGTAACCCAGGCCTGACCCGTATTTTAACGGGCCACGCGCTGATGTTCGAACAGGATCGCTTGCAAGGGCGTATCAACCAGCTTTTTGAACGCATCGAATCGCAGATTCGTCAGGTGCTGCGTGAAAAAAAGATGCGCGAAGGCGAAGGTTACAGCACTGACGAAGCGCTGCTGGCCAGCCAGCTATTGTCATTCTGTGAGGGGATGCTCTCCCGCTTTGTCCGCAGCGAGTTCAAATACAGCCCTACCGATGAGTTTGAAGCCCGCTGGCCGCTGCTGGAAGCCCAACTGCAATAATCTCCCTGTGCGGCCTGAAAAGGCTGCACAGCGCACATGCCCTTGGGTAAAAGCCCAACATATTTCGTTACGTTGCCAGATGTTCTGTTCATGGACATCTCTTAACCTGCCTGTGGCATAACCTTTCTGCCTTTTACAAATAAACAGAAAAAATCCCTACAGACATGGAGACGTTGTCATGGCAACTTCGAGACGAGATTTATTAAAGCTGAGTGGCATCGCCACCGCATCGTTACTGCTGAGCCAAAAAAGCTTTGCGGCCTGGGCCCCCGCCGGGCGTTACCCCGATCCGCGCATCATTGCCGTCGATGACACTTTCAAACCCTATATGCTCTCTAGTGCGAAAGTCGAACAAATTGCCACCGGATACCGCTGGGCCGAAGGGCCGGTCTGGTTTGGCGATACGCGAATGCTGTTGTGGAGCGATATTCCTAATGACACCATCATGCGCTGGGATGAAGTCACCGGGCAAGCCAGCGTTTTCCGTCATCCGGCCAACTATAGCAACGGTCATGCGCGCGACAGGCAAGGGCGTTTAATCAGCTGTGAACATGATACCCGCCGCATCACGCGTACCGAATACGACGGTTCCATCACCGTTCTTGCCGACAGTTATGATGGCAAACCGTTAAACTCCCCGAACGATATCGTTGTGAAGTCTGACGGTACTATCTGGTTTACCGATCCGCCGTTTGGTATTTCAGGTTTTTATGAAGGGCATAAAGCCACGCCGGAGCTGCCGCAAAACGTCTACCGACTGGATCCTGAAACGCGCAAGCTGACCGTGGTTTTAGGCGATGTGAAAGGGCCTAACGGTCTCTGCTTTTCGCCGGATGAAAAAATCCTTTATGTCGTGGAAAGCCGGGCAACGCCGAACCGCTTAATTCTGGCATGGGATGTAGTCGATAACACATTGAAAAACAAACGCGTACATATCGACTGCGGCAACGGTACGGCAGACGGTATTGCCTGCGACATGGACGGGAATCTGTGGTGCGGCTGGGGAACGGGCAGCGAAGAACTCGATGGCGTGCGTGTGTTCAACACGCAAGGCAAGCACATCGGCACCATTCAGTTACCTGAGCGATGTGCAAACCTCTGTTTTGGCGGCGAAAAAGGCAACCGCCTGTTTATGGCTTCCAGCACTTCCATCTATTCACTGTACGTGAATACGCTGGGAGCGAAACTGGTTTAAAACCGTTTAATGCCCACCAGGCAAACGCCTGGTGGGCATTAAGCATCAGACGCCGTACTCTTCCCGATAGGCCTGTACCGACGCCAGGTGGTTGGCCATTTCCGGCTTCTCTTCGAGATACGCAATTAAGTCTTTCAGTGTAATGATGGAAATGACGTTGCAGCCGTAGTCGCGCTCCACTTCCTGAATCGCAGAAATTTCCGCCCGGCCACGTTCCTGACGGTCAAGCGAAATCAGCACGCCTGCAAGCGTTGCGCCGTTGGCCTGAATAATCTCCATGGATTCACGAATTGCGGTACCGGCAGTGATGACATCGTCCACCAGCATCACGCGGCCCTGCAGCGCGCTGCCAACCAGATTGCCCCCTTCACCGTGCGTTTTGGCTTCTTTGCGGTTGAAGCAGTAAGGCACGTCGCGTTCGTGATGTTCAGCCAGCGCCACCGCCGTGGTGGTCGCGATCGGAATGCCTTTGTAGGCCGGACCAAACAGCAGGTCGAAATCAATCCCGGAATCCACCAGCGCTTCGGCGTAAAAACGGCCTAACAGAGCCAAATCGCGCCCGGTATTAAACAGGCCGGCATTGAAGAAATAGGGGCTTTTACGCCCGGATTTCAGCGTAAATTCGCCAAACTTAAGGACCTGCTTGTTAAGCGCAAACTCAATAAACTGGCGCTGATAGGGTTTCATGGATTCGCTCCTTACTTATCGACAGACAAAAAAAAGGCGACTTCTCAGTCGCCTTAAAAACTAGTTTTCCAACGCCGCCTTCTGCGTTGAAATAATGGATTCGATCCCCCCTCGGGCCAGCGCCAGCAAGGTCAGGAGTTCTTCGTGAGTAAAAGGCTCGCCCTCAGCGGTGCCCTGAACCTCAATGATACGACCGTCTTCGGTCATCACCACGTTCATGTCTGTTTCTGCGGCAGAGTCTTCAACATACTCCAGGTCGCACAATGCTTCACCCTTGACGATACCCACGGAAACCGCCGCGACCATCCCTTTCATCGGGTTCGCTTTCAACTTGCCCGCACTCACCAGCGCGTTCAGTGCATCCGCCAGCGCCACACAGGCTCCGGTGATAGATGCCGTACGCGTACCGCCATCGGCCTGAATCACGTCGCAGTCCAGCGTGATGGTATATTCGCCCAGCGCGTTTAAATCCACAGCGGCGCGCAGTGCACGGGCAATAAGACGCTGGATTTCCATGGTGCGCCCACCCTGTTTGCCTTTGGCGGCTTCACGGGCGTTACGGGTATGGGTAGAACGCGGCAGCATGCCATATTCAGCGGTGATCCAGCCCTTTCCCTGACCTTTCAGGAAACGCGGCACACCCTCTTCAAGGGTGGCGGTGCACAGAACTTTGGTGTCACCAAATTCAACCAGCACGGAGCCTTCAGCGTGTTTTGTATAGTTACGGGTCAGGGTGACGGGACGCACCTCAGTAGTGCTACGACCTGATGGACGCATGATGATTTCTCCGGCTGTTACCAATGTGGCTGCGCATTATACTGGCTTACCCAGGTTATTCCTATCCTGACAAGCCCATGAAAGCTATAATCCTCGCATCTCTCCTTAAAAAACGGGAACGTCTATGATCCGCAGTATGACCGCCTACGCCCGGCGTGAAATCAAAGGTAGCTGGGGCTCCGCCTCCTGGGAACTGCGCTCGGTTAACCAGCGTTATCTGGAAACCTACTTCCGCATGCCTGAGCAGTTCCGTAGCCTTGAGCCGGTCGTTCGTGAGCGCATCCGTGCGCGTCTGACCCGTGGCAAAATCGAATGCAACCTGCGTTTTGAACCCGATGCCAGCGCACAGGGCGAGCTGATCCTCAACGAGAAGCTGGCTAAGCAGCTGGTCTCGGCAGCGAACTGGGTCAAAATGCAGAGCGATGAAGGTGAAATTAACCCTGTTGATATTCTGCGCTGGCCCGGTGTCATGGCGGCTCAGGAGCAGGATCTGGATGCGATTGCTGCAGAAATCCTCGCCGCCCTTGAAGGTACGCTGGATGACTTTATCGTTTCCCGTGAAACCGAAGGCCAGGCGCTGAAGGCACTGATTGAACAGCGTCTTGATGGCGTGAGCACTGAAGTGAAAAAAGTACGTGCCCAGATGCCAGAAATCCTGCAATGGCAGCGCGATCGTCTGGTTGCCAAGCTGGAAGATGCGCAGGTGCAGCTCGAAAATAACCGTCTGGAGCAAGAGCTGGTGCTGATGGCACAGCGTATTGACGTTGCCGAAGAGCTGGACCGTCTGGACGCACACGTCAAAGAGACCTGGAACATCCTGAAGAAGAAGGAAGCGGTCGGCCGTCGCCTCGACTTTATGATGCAGGAGTTCAACCGTGAGTCGAACACTCTGGCGTCAAAATCGATCAATGCTGATATCACTAACTCAGCCATTGAACTGAAAGTCCTGATCGAACAGATGCGCGAACAGATTCAAAATATCGAGTAACACTGCGCGACAAGCTATGTAAGCCTTTAAATGGTCCCTCCTGTGGGACCATTTTTTTAGCTGCTTTTAGGGAAGATGTTTTTCCACCGCGCCCTTAAGCATGAATAAATCTAATATTTAAAATGAGCTAATTGCCTAATAAACCCAGTAAACAATGAATCAATACATTACGAAAAGTATCTCTTAAGGCTTCACACAAAAAAATCTCAATCGTGAGCTGAAATACAAAACACTACCCTTACGCCCTCACTGCTGGGGGATACATGCTGCTACACATTCTTTATTTGATTGGTATTACTGCCGAAGCCATGACCGGCGCGCTGGCTGCCGGACGCCGCCGTATGGATACCTTTGGCGTCATCATCATCGCAACCGCTACGGCGCTGGGCGGCGGAACGGTCAGGGATGTGCTGCTTGGGCACTATCCGCTGGGCTGGGTGAAACACCCGGAATATGTCATTATCGTGGCCATTGCAGCGGTGCTGACCACGCTGGTTGCCCCCGTGATGCCCCATCTTCGCCGCCTGTTCCTGGTCCTCGATGCGCTTGGCCTGATCGTCTTTTCCATTATCGGGGCGCAAATCGCGCTGGAGATGGGCGAAGGTCCGGTCATTGCCTCCATTGCCGCCGTCGTTACCGGTGTGTTTGGCGGCATCCTGCGCGACATGTTCTGCAAACGCATTCCTCTCGTCTTTCAAAAAGAGCTCTACGCGGGCATTTCCTTTGCCGCCGCCGTGTTGTATATCGCGTTGCAGCACTATGTCAGCAATCAGGATGTGGTTGTCATCTCGACGCTGTTGTTCGGCTTCACGGCACGCATGCTGGCACTGCGCTGGAAACTGAGGCTGCCCGTTTTTCACTATAACCATAACGTGCATTAATCCTGGGCAAAGCCGGAAATGCGCCGCTCGCCAAGCCACTGCGCCAGTGCAGCCACGTCTCGATGACGGGCAAAGGTGACCAGTCGCCCGGCAATACCGGCACCGATGCCCGGAAGGCGCTGCCAGCTCCTGGCATCGCGTTCCTGGACCCGATGCCAGGTATCGTCACTCGCGGCCTTTAAGGCTGATTTTGGTATTGGCATACCCAGAGCAGTCACCCAGCGTATAAAGGGTCGCTCGCGGACCATTTCAAAGCGATGCCAGAGCTGCGCTCCTCGTGCGGGGGTTAACCCTGCGGTGTTCTGCAACTGCTCAGGCGTGAGTTCCAGCCAGGAAAAGAGATGCTCAAAGTGCCAGGCCTGATCCAGTACACGCCAGCCCGCCTCCCCTAACCCGGCAATATCCAGAGCCTGTTTCGAGCTCAGCCACACCAGCCGGGCCATAAACTGTTCACGGCACTCGGGCGAAGCATAAAAGCAGGTAAGCGGAGTAAAGGTTTTCTCCGGCGGCAGCGGTTTTTCCCGTACCTGGCCGCGCCAGACCACGTCATCAATACGCGGGATACCCTGCCCGGCCAGACTGACTCGCACCTGATCGCCAGGAGCAATATCCAGCGCCTGCCAGCGTCTGACCGAGCCAATATTCACCCGCTGCACACGCTTATCATCAAGCTGGACAGGCTCAAGCTGCGCCACGACGGCCACCTTTCCGGTGCGCCCTACGGTAAACAGGATCTGTTTAACCTCAGCAACTTGCTCAACCGGCGGGTATTTCCATGCCACGACCCAGCTACCCTGCCCCGGCAGCCAGCGCTTGCCCTCAGGTTCACGCTCGCTTCTTACCACCACGCCGTCTGTCGCAAAAGGCAGTGCTGAGGTGAACCATCGCTCCCTGAGTTTTTCTATGTCATCAGCATTATTCACGGCAATACTGTATTTCTCTGCCCATGCAAAACCCGCTTGCGACAGTAGCTTTCCCCGCTCAGCCAGGTTTTTTGGTCCATCTGGCCAGCTCCAGACGAACAGCGAAACGTCGTTTAACAACGAAGGATCGCGATGACGCATCATTGCGCCCGCCACTTTCGCCCTTGCGTTCATCCCACCCATTTTCTTTTGAATATGGCCGGGGCGATGGAGAAAAAGCTCTCCTTGCAGAACGCTGTTCGCCAGCACGCCTGTCACCTTTTTTGGCAGAGAGGGAATCTGGCGGGCGTTTGCTGTCCAGTCCTCTCCTGCAAGGCCATTACCGCGACTGATAACCTGTGTAAGCTCGCCGTGACGATAAACCAGCGTCACAGCCACACCATCTATCTTTGGCTGCACCCAAAGCGCCGACTTTCCGTGCATCCATTTTTGCAGCGCAGCTTTGCTCCGCACTTTCTCAACCCCCGTATGGGCAACAGGGTGGTTCTGAGTGCCGCCGGGTAACTCGGGTGTCGTGCTCATCTCAACCCCGAAGCAACGTCGCCAGGTCTCCAGCCGTGCCGTAAGGGTGTCATACACATCATCACTGACTGCACTGGCGCCTTGCTGCCAGTAATCATCATTCCACTGGCTTATCTGCTGCTCCAGGCGGGCAATCTCTTGCTGCGCCTGCGTGGGCGACCAGACCGGGCAGGCCGCACATGCCCAGGCGCTATAAAGCAGAGTGATAATTAAAATGCCTGTCCTGATTGCCATAAGTTCGTCTCCTTACCGGGATGGCAAGGGTATATCTGACGACACGACCGCGTTCGAGCGGTAAAAAGAGGGAGTGCGAGGCGGCTTCAGCGATATTATGTCTGTTGCAGAAAACTAACGACAAATCAGGGAAAAGGCGCGCATAACTGGATAATCGGCAGTAAAAAGTGTGACGGGGGCTACGTCACATTGCGCCGTTGTGTATAATAGGCACGTATGTAAGTTTCCTTTCGCAATTCACATACAAAAGACTCTCATGGCTCAAGGCACGCTTTATATTGTTTCCGCCCCCAGTGGCGCGGGTAAATCAAGCCTCATTCAGGCTTTATTAAAAACCCAACCGTTGTATGACACCCAGGTTTCTGTTTCACACACCACGCGCGCGCCGCGTCCGGGTGAGGTGCACGGTGAACACTATTTCTTTGTGAATCACGACGAATTTAAGTTGATGATTAACGATGATGCTTTCCTTGAGCATGCCGAGGTATTTGGCAACTATTACGGCACATCCCGCGCCACCATTGAGCAAGTGCTTAAAACCGGTGTGGATGTTTTCCTCGATATCGACTGGCAGGGCGCGCAGCAAATTCGTTCAAGAATGCCGCAGGCGCGCAGCATTTTTATTCTGCCACCGTCGAAAGTCGAACTGGACAGACGCCTGCGCGGTCGCGGTCAGGACAGCGAAGAGGTGATTGCGAAACGAATGGCGCAGGCAGTTGCTGAAATGAGCCATTACGCCGAGTATGATTACCTTATTGTGAATGATGATTTTGATACCGCGTTGGGCGATCTGAAAAACATCATTCGCGCCGAACGTCTGCGCATGAGCCGCCAAAAACAGCGACATGACGCTTTAATCAGCAAACTATTGGCAGACTGACACCAGTTTCAGTATCATGCCCAGTCATTTCTTCACCTGTGGAGCATTTTAATTATGGCACGCGTAACTGTTCAGGACGCTGTTGAGAAAATTGGTAACCGTTTTGACCTGGTACTGGTCGCCGCGCGTCGCGCTCGTCAGATGCAGGTAGGCGGAAAGGATCCGCTGGTACCGGAAGAAAACGATAAAACCACCGTTATCGCTCTGCGTGAAATCGAAGAAGGTCTGATCAACAACCAGATCCTCGACGTGCGTGAGCGCCAGGAACAGCAAGAGCAGGAAGCCGCTGAATTACAAGCCGTTACCGCTATTGCTGAAGGTCGTCGTTAATCACAAAGCGGGTCGCCCTTGTATCTGTTTGAAAGCCTGAATCAGCTGATTCAACACTATCTGCCGGAAGACCAGATTAAGCGTCTGCGGCAGGCGTACCTCGTTGCACGTGACGCTCACGAGGGCCAGACACGTTCAAGCGGTGAACCCTATATCACGCACCCGGTAGCGGTAGCCTGTATCCTGGCCGAGATGAAACTCGACCACGAAACGTTAATGGCCGCCCTGCTGCATGACGTGATTGAAGATACCCCCGCCACCTACCAGGATATGGAACAGCTGTTTGGCAAAAGCGTTGCCGAGCTGGTGGAAGGGGTGTCAAAGCTTGATAAGCTGAAGTTCCGCGACAAGAAAGAAGCGCAGGCTGAAAACTTTCGCAAGATGATTATGGCGATGGTGCAGGATATCCGCGTCATTCTCATCAAACTTGCTGACCGCACCCACAACATGCGCACGCTGGGCTCACTTCGCCCGGACAAGCGTCGCCGCATCGCCCGTGAAACCCTCGAAATCTACAGCCCGCTGGCGCACCGTTTAGGTATCCATCACATTAAAACCGAGCTGGAAGAGCTGGGCTTTGAAGCGTTGCACCCAAACCGTTATCGCGTCATTAAAGAAGTGGTGAAAGCCGCGCGCGGCAACCGTAAAGAGATGATTCAAAAAATCCTTGCGGAGATTGAAGGGCGTTTGCAGGAAGCGGGGATTCCGTGTCGCGTTAGCGGTCGGGAAAAGCATTTGTACTCCATCTACTGCAAGATGGTGCTGAAAGAGCAGCGTTTCCACTCGATCATGGATATCTACGCGTTCCGCGTGATCGTCCACGATGCCGACACCTGCTACCGCGTGCTTGGCCAGATGCACAGCCTCTATAAGCCACGTCCCGGTCGCGTGAAAGATTACATCGCCATTCCGAAAGCGAACGGCTATCAATCTTTGCATACCTCGATGATTGGCCCGCACGGTGTTCCGGTTGAAGTGCAGATCCGCACCGAAGACATGGACCAGATGGCGGAAATGGGGGTGGCGGCACACTGGGCGTATAAAGAAGACGGTGGCGAAAGCAGCACCACGGCACAAATCCGCGCCCAGCGCTGGATGCAAAGTCTGCTGGAACTGCAACAAAGCGCAGGCAGCTCCTTTGAATTTATCGAGAGCGTAAAATCTGATCTCTTCCCGGATGAGATTTATGTTTTCACCCCGGAAGGCCGCATTGTCGAACTGCCGGCTGGCGCGACCCCGGTCGACTTCGCCTATGCCGTGCATACCGATATCGGCCACGCCTGTGTAGGCGCACGCGTCGACCGCCAGCCTTACCCGCTTTCGCAGTCGCTTGCCAGCGGCCAGACGGTGGAAATCATTACCGCACCGGGCGCTCGTCCGAACGCGGCGTGGCTGAACTTTGTCGTCAGCTCGAAAGCCCGTGCCAAAATCCGCCAGTTGCTGAAAAACCTCAAGCGTGATGATTCCGTCAGCCTGGGCCGTCGTCTGCTTAACCACGCGTTGGGCGGCAGCCGCAAGCTGGCCGAGATCCCACAAGAACACATTCAGCGCGAACTGGACCGCATGAAGCTGGCGTCACTGGACGACCTGCTGGCCGAAATCGGTCTCGGCAACGCCATGAGCGTTGTGGTAGCGAAAAACCTGCAACAAGGTGACGCAACGGCGGTAACGCAAAGCATCACCAGCATTAGCAGCGGCCACAGTCATCTGCCTATCAAAGGTGCAGATGGTGTGCTCATCACCTTTGCAAAATGCTGCCGTCCTATTCCGGGTGACCCGATCGTGGCCCACGTTAGCCCAGGTAAAGGGCTGGTCATTCACCATGAGTCCTGCCGTAACATTCGTGGCTACCAGAAAGAGCCGGAAAAATACATGGCGGTCGAGTGGGATAAGGACACCGCGCAGGAATTTATCACCGAAATCCGGGTGGATATGTTCAACCACCAGGGGGCACTGGCGAACCTGACGGCCGCAATCAACACAGCCTCTTCCAATATTCAAAGCCTGAATACGGAAGAGAAAGACGGTCGCGTTTACAGCGCTTATATCCGCCTGACCTCTCGCGATCGTGTGCATCTGGCAAACATCATGCGCAAAATTCGCGTGATGCCGGACGTTATTAAAGTCACCCGTAACCGAAATTAATTTTATACACAAAATCATTCGAATTGCGTCACAAAACGCTTTAGCGTTTTGAACAGCGCTTGCGCTGGCCCTGAAAGGGTGAGGCTGCAAGCCGAATAACGCAGCAAACGAATGAATCCCCGGGAGCGTACAAAAGTACGTGACTGGGGTGAGAGAGTGCAGCTAACGCTGAGGCAATTTGAAGAATGAAGTGTATATGAATGAACAACGTTATGCGCGCATTCGCGAAATGCTCGCCAGGCGTCAACCGGACCTGACCGTCTGCATGGAGCAGGTCCACAAACCTCATAACGTTTCTGCGATCATTCGTACGGCAGACGCCGTGGGTGTGCATGAAGTGCATGCCGTCTGGCCGGGCAACAATTTACGCACCATGGCCGGTGCAGCCGCAGGGAGCAACAGCTGGGTGGACGTGAAAACCCACGCTAATATCCGCGATGCCGTTACCCACATTAAAGCTTCGGGTATGCAGGTGCTGGCAACGCATCTTTCCGCAAAGGCCGTGGATTTTCGCGATATCGACTACACCCGCCCGACCTGTATTCTGATGGGCCAGGAAAAAACCGGGATCACCCAGGAGGCGCTGGATCTGGCGGATCAGGACATTATCATCCCGATGATTGGCATGGTGCAGTCGCTGAATGTCTCCGTCGCCTCGGCCCTCATCCTCTATGAAGCGCAACGTCAGCGGCAAAATGCCGGGATGTACGAGCGGGAAAACAGCATGCTGCCGGACGACGTGCAGCAACGTCTGCTGTTCGAAGGCGGCTACCCGGTGCTGGCGCGCGTTGCCAAACGCAAAGGTCTGCCCTATCCCCGCGTTAATCTGCAAGGGGAAGTCGACGCCGACGAAAGCTGGTGGGCGACCATGCAGGCCTCAAGGTAAAACATATGCAAGGTCGCCTGTTAGATTCTATTCCCCTTAATACCTTAACCGGCGTTGGCGCGGCGCAAAGCAACCGACTTGCGAAGATTGGCCTGCATACCCTGCAGGATTTACTCTTACACCTGCCGCTGCGCTACGAAGACCGCACCCAGCTTTATCCAATTAACGATCTGCTGCCGGGCATTTACGCCACGGTGGAAGGGGAAGTGCTGAACTGCAATATCACTTTTGGCGGGCGTCGCATGATGACCTGCCAGATAAGCGACGGTTCCGGCATCCTCACCCTGCGTTTCTTCAACTTCAACGCAGCGATGAAAAACAGCCTGGCAACCGGGCGCCGCGTGTTGGCGTACGGCGAAGCAAAACGCGGGAAATACGGCGCGGAGATGATCCACCCGGAATACCGCGTACAGGGCGATCTCAGTACGCCCGAGCTACAGGAAACCCTGACCCCGGTTTACCCAACCACCGAAGGGGTGAAGCAGGCCACGTTGCGCAAGCTCACCGACCAGGCGCTGGACTTACTGGATACCTGCGCCATTGCTGAGCTTTTACCGCCTGAGCTGGCGCAAGGGCTGATGCCCCTGCCAGAAGCTCTGCGCACGCTCCATCGCCCGCCGCCATCGCTTCAGTTAGTGGATCTGGAAACCGGGAAACATCCGGCGCAGCGCCGTTTGATTCTGGAAGAGTTGCTGGCACATAACCTTAGCATGCTGGCCGTGCGGGCAGGCGCACAGCGTTATCACGCGAAGCCGCTTGCGGCAAATGACGCGTTGAAAAATAACCTGCTGGCTTCACTGCCGTTTAAGCCCACCGGCGCGCAGGCGCGTGTGGTGGCAGAAATTGAACACGATATGTCACTCGACGTGCCGATGATGCGGTTGGTGCAGGGAGATGTCGGCTCCGGTAAAACCCTGGTCGCCGCACTGGCCGCACTGCGGGCAATTGCCAACGGTAACCAGGTGGCGCTGATGGCCCCTACCGAATTGCTGGCCGAACAGCACGCCAATAACTTCCGCAGTTGGTTTGAACCATTGGGCATTGAAGTGGGCTGGCTGGCCGGTAAGCAAAAAGGGAAAGCGCGTCAGGCACAACAGGACGCTATTGCCAGTGGTCAGGTGCAGATGGTGGTGGGCACCCACGCCATCTTCCAGGAACAGGTGCAATTTAATGGCCTGGCACTGGTGATTATCGACGAACAACACCGTTTCGGCGTTCATCAGCGTCTGGCGCTGCGGGAAAAAGGCCAGCAACAGGGCTTCCACCCCCATCAGCTAATCATGACCGCCACCCCGATTCCGCGTACCCTGGCCATGACCGCATATGCCGATCTCGACACCTCCGTGATCGATGAAATGCCGCCGGGCCGTACGCCCGTTACCACCGTGGCGATACCGGATACCCGACGTAACGACATCATCAACCGTGTGCGCAATGCCTGTGTCGAGGAGAGCCGTCAGGCCTACTGGGTATGTACATTGATTGAAGAGTCTGACCTGCTTGAAGCCCAGGCGGCAGAAGCGACCTGGGAAGAGCTGAAACTGGCGCTGCCGGAGCTCAACGTCGGCCTGGTACACGGGCGCATGAAACCCGCGGAAAAACAGGCGGTAATGCATGCCTTCAAGCAGGGCGAACTGCATTTATTGATTGCCACCACGGTTATCGAAGTGGGCGTGGATGTGCCCAATGCCAGCCTGATGATTATCGAAAACCCTGAACGTCTGGGTCTTGCGCAACTGCACCAGCTTCGTGGTCGTGTCGGCCGCGGCGCGGTGGCTTCCCATTGCGTACTGCTCTACAAATCGCCGCTGTCGAAGACCGCACAAATGCGTCTGCAGGTGCTGCGCGACAGCAACGACGGCTTTGTGATTGCGCAAAAGGACCTGGAAATTCGCGGCCCTGGCGAGCTGCTCGGTACCCGCCAGACCGGCAATGCCGAATTCAAAGTCGCGGACCTGCTGCGCGACCAGGCGATGATCCCGGAAGTGCAGCGCATTGCCCGCCACATCCACGAACGCTATCCGCAGCAGGCACAAGCGCTGATTGAACGCTGGATGCCGGAAACCGAACGTTATTCCAACGCCTGATCACCGCTTGTGATAGACGTTACTAAAGCTAACGTTCATACCGCCGCAGTAGCCGCTATCTCTGACGATTAGGTTGCCGTTGACCAGTTGTGCCGTCCCGCTGCACGTGTACTCCTCTTTCGGGTTTCCCCAGTGCAGCGCATTTCCTTGTGGCGTGATTGTTTCATCGAGATCGCCCGTATGGACAACGTCATAGCCTGCCGAATTTTTGCCGCCATACCAGGTCGCCTGGCCGTTGAGATTGATCTGCCCTTTTCCGACAGAGGTAATATCAATCTCATCGTCCCCCACTTCGGCACGCCATTTTCCGGTCCACTCGGCAAGCGTTGCGCTATCTATCGGCTGCTTTTCTAAGTTTTTGGTGGGCAACCAGCCCACAAATTCATGCTTTTTACCCGAGTACCAGACGCAGCTCCAGCCCGGCACTTCCTGCGCCACCAGTACCGTGTTGCCCGCCACCAGATACGGTTTTGTTGCGCAGGCCTCGCCCTGACCCGGGCAGCCGTCATCATCGCGATAGAAATGCACTTTTGCATCATCACCGGCTTTTACTTTTGCCTGATTGAAGACGCCCGGCCAGGTGGGGAAATAGCCATTGCGGCAGCTATGCAGGTCATAGTCATCAGCGAGGCACCCGGCGGAGAAAAAGGCCAGTGCGAGCAATATTTTTCCTTTCATTTCAATCCCTAAGTTTTAATTATCATGTGCGATTGCCGATGATTCTACCATTGCGCAAATCCTGTGGAGCGATAAATGCGCAGACCACCTAAAATCGGTGGGTCTTAGAACCCAATCTGCCACTCTCAACTTTCTTTATAAAACTACATTGTATTGGTAAGCAACCGTTTGCTTTTACCAAACAGTCCGCTAGAATCTGCGCTTTTCCATCAGGGGATTGCTTGAGATGTCTGTCAACACCGTCGAGTCCGAAAATGCGCAAACGGTTGCGCATACCCAGCCTAGTGAACTGATCTATCGTCTTGAAGATCGCCCGCCGATAGCGCAAACCCTTTTTGCCGCCCTGCAGCACCTGCTGGCAATGTTTGTCGGCGTGATCACGCCAGGCCTGCTGATTTGCCAGGCGCTGGGTTTACCGGCTCAGGACACACAGCACATCATCAGCATGTCCCTGTTCGCCTCCGGCGTGGCATCCATTATCCAGATTAAAGCATGGGGCCCGGTGGGTTCCGGCCTGCTATCGATTCAGGGGACCAGTTTTAACTTTGTTGCGCCGCTGATTATGGGCGGTACGGCGCTGAAAACCGGTGGTGCCGATGTGCCGACCATGATGGCAGCGCTGTTCGGCTCCCTGATGCTGGCAAGCTGCACCGAGATGGTTATCTCCCGCATTCTGCCGTTTGCCCGTCGTGTCATCACCCCGCTGGTCTCTGGCGTGGTGGTGATGATTATCGGCCTGTCGCTGATTCAGGTTGGCCTGACCTCAGTAGGCGGTGGCTTTGGCGCGATGGCAAACCACACCTTTGGCGCACCGAAAAACCTGTTATTAGCCGGTATTGTTCTCGCCATCATTATCCTGCTTAACCGCCAGCGTAACCCCTACCTGCGCATCGCCTCCCTGGTGATTGCGATGGCCGTCGGGTATGTCGTGGCGATGATGATGGGTATGCTGCCTGACTATGTTGCCCCTGCCGACACCTTCATGATCCCGACGCCGCTTTACTACGGTCTGAGCATTGACTGGAGCCTGCTGCTGCCGCTGATGCTGGTCTTTATGATCACCTCGCTGGAAACCATCGGCGACATCACCGCCACGTCCGACGTCTCCGAACAGCCCGTTTCCGGGCCGGTGTATATGAATCGTCTGAAAGGCGGCGTGCTGGCGAACGGCCTGAACTCTTTCGTCTCCGCCGTATTCAACACCTTCCCCAACTCCTGCTTTGGTCAGAATAATGGGGTTATCCAGCTGACCGGTGTGGCCAGCCGTTACGTGGGTTTCTTTGTGGCGGTCATGCTGATGGTCATGGGCCTGTTCCCGGCAGTAGCGGCTTTCGTTCAGCAATTGCCTGAGCCGGTTCTGGGCGGCGCCACCCTGGTGATGTTCGGTACTATCGCGGCATCCGGCGTGCGTATTGTTTCCCGCGAGCCGCTGAACCGCCGCGCCATCATGATTATCGCGCTGTCTCTGGCCGTTGGCCTCGGCGTTTCTCAGCAACCGATGATTCTCCAGTTCGCCCCTGACTGGCTGAAAAACCTGCTCTCCTCCGGCATCGCCGCAGGCGGTATCACCGCCATCGTGCTGAACCTGGTGTTCCCTGTCGATAAGCCGTAATTCCATCGCGGCAGTGGGTCACACCGCTGCCGCTGTCGCTTCGCTGTAACGCTCTTTCACCAATCGTACCTTGAGGATTGCGCACAAATCGTGCATAACTCCTGTATCCGTATTCGAGGGTGGAAGATGATGAAATTTATTGGAAAGCTGCTGTTTTTTGTTGTTATCGTCCTGCTGGTGGCGGTAGTAGCCTGTTATTTCCTGCTGAAAACCCAATGGGGCGCAACCCAGGCCAGTAACTGGATTAACGAGAACAGTGACTATCACCTCACCTTCGATGCCATCGACCACTCGCTTTCTTCGCCGTCCCATGTCCGTTTACGCAATGTGAATTTTGGCCGTAAGGGCCAGCCTGCGACGCTGGTCGCTAAAGGTGTCGACATCGGCCTGAGCAGCCGCCAGCTTACCGACCCGCTACATACCGACACCATCCTGCTTCAGGATGGCACGCTGAATCTCTCGCCGGCTACCGCACCACTGCCCTTCCAGGCTGACCGCCTGCAACTGAGCAATATGGCCTTTAACAGCCCGGCGACCGGCTGGGATCTCAGCGCCCAGCGCGTGACGGGCGGCGTGAGCCCGTGGCAGCCTGTTGCCGGGAACGTGCTGGGGAATCAGGCGCAAATCCAGATGAGTGCGGGCTCCATGACCCTCAATGGCGTCCCCGCCAGCAACGTATTGATTCAGGGGAGCATTGATAAAGGCACGGTGACATTGACCACCCTCGGCGCAGACATGGCACGTGGTTCGCTCACCGGCAACGCGAGGCGCGACGCTGACGGCGGCTGGGTCGTCGACAACCTGCGCCTCACCGATATTCGTCTACAAAGCGATAAGTCCCTGAGCGACTTTTTCGCCCCGTTGACAACGCTGCCGTCGCTGCAAATCGGGCGGCTTGATGTCACCGATGCACGCTTACAGGGGCCGGGCTGGGCGGTCACCGACCTTGATCTCAACGTGCGTAACCTGACGCTGGCCAACGGCGACTGGCACACCGACGACGGTCAACTGTCGATGAATGCCAACGAGTTTATTTACGGCTCGCTGCACTTCTTCGATCCCATCCTGAATGCGGAATTTACTCCGCAGGGCGTGGCGGTTAAGCAGTTCACGACCCGCTGGGAGAACGGCATGGTGCGCACCTCCGGCTACTGGACACGCAGTGGCAACGCACTGGTGCTGAACGATGCGGCGATTGTTGGCCTGGAATACACCCTGCCTGAAACCTGGAAACAGACGTGGATGGAACCCCTTCCTGCGTGGCTGCACAGCGTGGAGCTGAAAAAGCTGAGCGCCAGCCGCAACCTGGTCATCGACATCGATCCCACTTACCCCTGGCAGCTGACCGCCCTGGACGGCTACGGGTCGAATCTGCTGCTGGCACGCAATCGCCAGTGGGGCGTCTGGAAGGGCGACCTGAAGCTGAATGCCGCCGCCGCAACCTTTAACCGCGTGGATCTTCGCCGTCCGTCTTTAGCGCTCAGCGCCAATAGCAGCTCGGTGAACATTACTGAACTCAGTGCCTTCGCCGGAAAAGGGATGCTGGAGGGCACCGCCGTGGTCGGCCAGACGCCGGAACGCAGCGTGAACCTCAGTCTGAATGGACGCGGTGTACCGGTAAATGTGCTGCAGGACTGGGGCTGGCCGGCGCTGCCCATCAATGGCGACGGTAACCTGCAACTGAGCGCCACCGGGCGTGTGCAGGCTGATGCGCCGCTTAAACCCACGGTGAACGGTGAGCTATCGGTCGTGAATGCGCAACAACAGCAGGTGAAACAGAGTATGCGTGGCGGGGTGGTGTCAGGTGGGGAAGCGGCGGCGTCTGCACCTGTTCCGGCACCTACCGCAGCAGCACCAGTGCCATAACCCCGCCCTCTCCCTGTGGGCTGAGGGATCCCCACATAATAATACGAGCACGGAATGTCCCCTCTCCTCTTTGGGGAGAGGGGACAGGGTGGCTCATCTGCACTGAACCCGGCCCCCGGCCATGAAAATCAGTTCACATTCAGTCGATTATATTCGTTGCATAACAGCCACTTCACGGGCACATCCTCCTCGATGGCTGGAAAACGACCGCCGGGTTCCAGGAAATGGTTATCACACTTATCGTCATTCACCATCGAAATTTCCCAGCCGAGCACAAACGCTTTCTCGGCCCAGAAACGGTGATACAAACGCGGTGGCAGGCACACCCCCTGACCCGGTTTTAACACCAGCGTCTCGCCGGGCTTAAACGTACGTCGCCGCCCGTCCACGCGTACCTCTACCGTTCGCCGCTCATCAAACAGCGCCTCATTCGTCGCCCAGCCAAGCTGCATACACAAATCGCCACCGCCCCGGTTCAGAATGTCTTCCATCTTATGACGATGAAAATGCCACGGCGTCTGCTGCTCCTGCTGAATTTGCAGCATCTTTTCGGCATACGGCTTCGGGTACGCCGTCGAATTCAGCGCGCCGTTACGCAACGTCAACAGCGTCAGGCCAACCTTGCCGAAATCTCCCTGGCCAAAATCAGTGATGTCCCAACCCAGTTGCAGGTCCAGCACCTCACCCCATTCCTCCAGCGGCTGCTTTCGCCAGGCATCGGCGGTAAAAAACGCAAACTCCGGCAGACACACCCGGAACGTCTCAGCGATGGCATGAGCTTTATCAATGGCATAGTTAATCTGTGAACGTTTCATTCTGTTCTCCCGGTTCGAAGGGCAAGCCAGGCAGCGCCGCGCATGCCGCTGCTGTCGCCATGATGGGCTTTCACGATGGGGGTGGCGAAATGATCGGTAAAAACGAAGGGGGCCACGTCGGCGTCCAGGTTTGCGATAAGCAGTGCCGCATTCGACAGCCCGCCACCAATCACAATCACGCCAGGATCGAGCAGATTCACCACTGTCGCCAGTGTGCGGGCAAGCTGCTGGCGAAACCGCGTAACCTGCCTTACGGCGTTGGCTTCACCCTGCTGTGCCAGCGCTACAATCGCATCGCCTGACAGGTGCTGCCCGCTCAGCCACTGATAGCGCTCGCTTATTCCCGTTCCCGAGACAAACGACTCCACGCAATTGTCTTTACCGCAGTAACAACGCGCTGGCGGGCCGTCGTGCTGCTCACTGTAGCCTGGCAGAGTGATATGCCCACATTCGGCGGCATTCCCCCACGCGCCGACAAAAGGCTGGCGCTGAATGGCTATGCCACCGCCGCAGCCGGTACCGAGCGTGATGCCAAACACGACCTCGTGCCGCTGCCCCGCACCGTCGCAGGCTTCCGACAAGGCGAAGCAGTTGCCGTCGTTTGCCATGACTACCGTCTGTCCCAGTAACTGCTGGAGATCCGCCTGCAACGCGCGGCCATTAATCACCTGAATATTCGAATTCTTAATCAGCCCACTCAGCGGTGAAACGCTGCCCGGCAGGGCAATTCCCGTCATCATCGGCTGTTGCATGTCATGGCGAATCTGGTCAATAAAAGCGACCACCGATTCCACAAACTGCGGATAGCTCGCTTTCTGCGTCGGGCAGCGGTAACGGGCCATTTCTTGTCCCTGCGCATCCATCACCACTGCCGCGATTTTCGTGCCGCCGATATCCAGCCCCAGGTAGTACATATCCCTTTCCTTATTGCGAAAGAGGCGGGCGAACCCGCCTCGATGGCTTTAGTAGAGTGACGCTTTCCCGGTCGATCCAAACAGCTTCATTTTGTGGCGGATCACATCCCGTGCGGCGTTGATCGCATCCGGGTAGATCACGTTCGGATCCCACCAGGTTTCTCTTGCGAGGATCTCACGCACTTTCTGAAAGTAGGCGTACTTCATGTCGCTGGAGATATTGATTTTGCCCACGCCCAGGGTCACCGACTCGGCGATTTCCGCATCCGGGTTTGCCGACCCTCCGTGCAGCACCAGCGGAATATCCAGACGCCCGGCAATATCGCGCAGAATGTTCATTTGCAGCTCCGGCTGCATCCCTTTCGGGTAGATGCCGTGCGCCGTACCGATGGCCACCGCCAGGGTGTCTGCCCCGGTGCGGGCAATAAAATCTTCCGCCTGTGCCGGGTCGGTATAGGTCACTTTCGACACGCCGCCTTCCACGGAGGTGCCCGTCTGGCCGATAGTGCCCAGCTCCCCTTCCACCGAAACGCCCACCGCATGCGCCAGGCGCACCACCTCTTTGGTAAGCGCCACGTTCTCTTCATAGGGCAGCAGCGAGCCGTCGATCATCACCGAGGTAAACCCACACTGGATTGCCCGCAGCACATGCTCGATAGACGCACCGTGGTCCAGGTGCAGTGTGAACGGTACCGGGCTGCGCATAGTGATATCGCGGACATAGCCGAAAAAGCTATCCCCGACAAAATCGTGCTCGCTGGGGTGGATGGAGATTATGGCAGGCGTGTTGGTAGCTTCCGCTTCTTCCACCACCGCGCGGATAAAACAGCTGTCCGCCACGTTGAACGCACCAATGGCGAAACCGTGTTGGCGGGTGGGTTTCAGTAACTCTTTCATTGAAATTAACATGTTAATTCTCCAGTTTCAGGGTGTAGCAAGCCCTGCCGGTGCGTCGTTGCAGAGGCATTGAAGGCGTTACAGAAAAATGAATCAGGCTTTGCCGATGGCGCCGCTGGCCTGCAGATACGGGATTATGGCTTCCTCGCTGGCCTGCTCCATGGCCATCAACACATCCACCAGCTCGCGAGAATTGTCATGACACAGGGTATGCAGCAGGGCGGCTTTCCCGGCTTCGAACACCGCGGCACCGACGTTGATCTTGGCAACGCCAAAGGACGGACAACGCTGCATCTGCTCAAATGGGGTACCGCTGCCGCCGTGCAATGCCAGAGGCACCGTCGATTTGCCGGCCACCTCTTCCAGTCGCTGGAAATCGATGGCAGGCGTGATGCCAGGGGCGTACATGCCGTGTGCGGTCCCGACTGACACCGCCAGCAGGTCAATTCCTGTCTGCTGGATAAACGGCTCGACGTCGGCGGCCTGGGTCATCAGATCCGCATTGGTGGCGTGGTCGTAGCGCGGCGCATCGGCCAGATGGCCCAGCTCCCCTTCCACACACAGCCCGGCGCTGGCGGCCAGCTCAACCACCGCGCGGGTCTGGCGGACGTTTTCTTCCAGCGGGAAGGCGGATGCGTCAATCATCAGCCCACTGAACCCGGCGCGAAACGCCTGGCGAATACGCAGCGGATCTTTCCCGTGGTCCAGCGCCAGCGTAACCGGCACCGTGGCCTCCTCGGCCAGCGCTTTTACCACCGCCACGGCAACCGGTGCCGGGAAATGGGCCAGATGCCCCTGATACAGATTCAGGATGATCGGCGCGCGGTGTTTCTCTGCAACCCGCACCGCCGCACGGGCACTTTCGAGATTCATACAGTTGATGGCGAGCAGCGCATAGTGTTCACGCCAGGCTTTGGTCACCATGCTTTTCATGTCGGCAAACATAGGGTCTCCATTTATTCCAGGGTGAAGGTGATCTCTTCGTCCTTCAGCTTTTTCTCGCTGAGTTCGTCAAACTCTTCGTCACGCTCGGTCACCGGTTTCTTCCACAGCGACAGCATCACACCGCAGATAACCGTGCCGATCCCCAACGCCAGGCAGAACAGCAGCGGATGGGTAAACAGCGGGACCACGAACATGCCACCGTGCGGCACCGGGCTTTCCACCCCCCACACCATGATCAGGCCACCCGCCACCGCCGAGGCCACGACACAGGAACCGACCACACGCAGCAGGTCGCGCGCCGCAATCGGGATAACCCCTTCGGTGATCATGCAGATCCCCATCGGGAAGGCCGCTTTCAGCGCTTCACGTTCAGCACGGGTGTATTTGTGGCGCGTCAGCAGAAACGAGAGGGTGATGCCGAACGGCGGAATAATGGAGCCGACAAACTTCACCGCTTCCGGCCCGTACACGCCGCTCACCAGCAGCCCGTCGGCGAACAGCGACATGGTTTTATTCACCGGGCCGCCGAAGTCGAAAGTCGCCATTGCGCCGAGGATGGCCCCCATCAGGAAGCGTGAACCGCCCTGCATCGACTCCAGCATGTGGATCAGCGCTTCCTGAAGCCAGGCGATGGGCTTGCCGATCAGAGTCATCATCAGCAGGCCGCCGATGATGGTGCTCAGTACGGGCAGCACCATGATGGGCATCAGGCCCTGCATCGATTTCGGCAGGCGAATGTAGTGTTTAAGCAGCAGGACGGTATAGCCCACCAGGAACCCCCCCAGCATCCCGCCGATAAACCCGGTATGAATCTGCCCGCAGACAAAGCCGACAATCAGGCCCGGCGCGAATCCGGGACGGTCAGCAATGGAATAGGCAATCGCGGCACTGATCAAGGGGACAATCAACCCCATTCCCCAGCCGCCAATCTGATTGAGCATCCAGGGGATGGTGCCCGTTTTTTCTCCAACGTTTGTGCCGCCGAGTACCTGGCCGAGGGCAATACAGATCCCTGCCGCCACAATTAACGGAATCATCCACGAGATGCCCGTCAAAAGATGTTTTTTAATTTCCAGAGAAACAGGAATTTTACTTTCACTCATGTGAGATCCCTCCGAATAAGGATCATGCATTAGCTAATGATTTTTCGACCTTTTCAAGAAACTGAACGGGTGATTTGATAACAATTTCGGTCTTAACTCGCACGATGCGTTTATTAATAAAGCGCTCTTCTCCTTTTATTTTGACATCGACCGCAAGAATAACGACGTCGGCTGCGGAAATATCTTCCGCCAGTAACTCATTTTCAGTACCAATAGTGCCCTGAGTTTCAACTTTAATATTATGCCCGAGCGCTTTCGCGCCTTTAATTAACTTCTCGCGGGCAATATAAGTATGTGCAATTCCCGCCGTACAGGCAGCGACACAAACAATATTCATAACATGCTCCACTTTTTATTTAGCAAACATCGGATTCAGCATACTGACTAAACAAGTCAATTATCTTTTGTGGACTGCTCTCTTCCAGTAATTGCTCAATGATCTCCTCATCCGCCAGAGCACCCGCCACCTGAGACAGCAAACGGATATGCGTGGTGTTTTGATCTTCAAGCCGTACAGCAAACAAAATAATGCAGCGCACGTTACTACCATCGAGGGTTTCCCAGGGAATATCGTGCCGCGTGCGTCCAATCGCGAGGGTGGTATTGACCACCGCAGACGATTTTCCATGCGGTATTGCGATATGATTTTCGAAGCCGGTCGACCCTTCCGACTCACGTTGCCAGACATCCTGAATAAACGTCTCCCGGCAATTAATAGCGCCGTCTTTTTGCAAAAGATCGGTTAACTCTTCAATCGCCTCCGTTTTAGTCGTGGCCTTCATATCTAAAATAACGCGATTCGTATTCAGGATTTTCGTTATGTCCATTAATCAAACCTCATGGAATTCAGACATTAATTTTCGACGACCAGAAACGTCGCACGATGCAATTTTTCCGTGATAACCGTTTCCGTCACGCGCTTAATATCGGCATCATTAAAGAAGGCGGTGACATACACCACCGGTAGGGCAATGGCGGGCAGATTGATCGTCGAGACAACCAGCTCAATATCCTCCGTCAGGATTGACGGCAAGCTCCCTGCGGAGACCACGCCTACGATGGTCCAGTCCGGGAAAGCGCGCAGAATGCGGCTTTTAAGCAGGTGCGATGTGCCGATACCCGTCGAACAAACCAGTAGCACGCGCTTGCGGGCAATCTGTCGCTCCATTGCCGCCTGGAAATGTACGGTCAAATAGCCCACTTCATCTTCCGACACCGCCTGCTCGCCCCAGCCGCTAAATACCCACCTCACCGCGCAGTCGGTCAACCGCCAGACATCCTGCAACTCGCCTTTGATATCATCCAGTAGCGGGTTACGAATGCGTATCTGGTAATTAAGACGGTTAATCAAAGGCTTAATATGAATTAGCAGTCCGTCGTAGAGGGCGATATCCTGACTAAAGTCGCTGTCGACCATATCGGCGAAGGTCGCGATCAGCCGGTGGGTAATCAACCGGGCCTCGTCGCTGGAGTGCATATGGCCAATGACGCTGACATCGTTATGCTCTTCGATGGCCACGCCGGAAGAGATAATGTATTGATAAATAAACCAGACTTCGTCTTCCGGCAGCGGATGGGCAATACGTTTTTCGATACGCTGAATCATACGGCTGGCGACGGAGAAGATGTTTTCATCGAAGACGCTGGCGCTATCGTCCTTTTTCACCAGCGCATTGCCGCGCGTAATGCGGTACATCATGATCAGAATATGGGTGAAAATATTGACGTAATACGGTTCGCCCAGCGACCAGCAGAGATCGCTTTCCATCTCCTGTAATAATGACTGAACGAATAAAACGTCTTCTTCGCCAAAATAATGGACCAGTGCGTTATAACTGCCCGGGTCGAGGCGAGAGTAAATCACGCTGCCTGGTTCGTTATGGTTTATAACGCCGTTAATCAGCGATGCCATCGCCTGACGCACGCTACTTTCACTGCCCTCGATATGCGTTCCGCTTTGGCTGCGAATCAACGTCAGTCCCAGCGGAGCAATCCAGGATTCAATCACTTTCAGATCGTTAACGATGGAAGCACTGCTGATAAAATAGCGTTCCGACAATTTGCTGATGGACGTTTCATGTGGCGTTTCACTTAATAATTGTGAGGCTATTTTCACGCGCCGGGAATTGTTCATCATGCCATCGGTGTCGTCACCTTCCGCACCAAGCAGCTGATCGAGGTGTAACAAGTCCGTTATATTATTGGCGCTTAACATTACCCCGGCACCAGCACGTTTATTTATGCCGATACTCCATTCCGCTAACCACGGCTCCAGTATTCGTAAATCGCGTTGGATGGTTTTTTCCGAAACATTTAAGTATTCAGCGATTTTTAACAAGGTAATAAATTCCCTTCGTGAAAGAAGGAATTTCAATAATCTGTTTTGTCGCGAGGTAATCATTTGCATTATTTACCCTTACGCAGATTAAAAATAATTAAGAAGCCCTGAACAGATAAGCTCCATTTGCAATCCGTGATGATAAATATAAAAGAGCATTGAATTAACGACAATACTAAATCGTGTCCTGTATTCCGGACAGAGAATAAGACAAGAATGAGAAAGAAGAGGATATTTCCAGCGCAGATCACACTTTTTACGGAAATAAGCGTGACAAGGTTCGCAAATATGAGGGAGATAAAAAGAATCCTCCCCCGAACAAATAGCCTGATGTTCGGGAGAGGAGGGGAAAACCGATTAAACCATCGGTTCTTTATCGTTATCGATAGGTGACCAGTCAAGTGCGCCCTGTTCCCGCACCTGACGCCAGGCGAGGAACGTCAGCATCACCGTCACCACCGCATAGGCAAAGGTGACCGTCGGCGAGGCGTTGACCGCCATCTGATGACCGTGAATAAAGCCGAAGAAGGAGAGCACCGTGGCCGCCGCGGCGTACACCGCCGCCCAGTTAAAGCGTCGGTCGATAATAAAGGCCGCAATCGCCCCCATCATCAGCCCTGCCAGCACCGCCCCACCGCCGGTGGTCGCCATCCCGTTATAGAGCACGCCGTTGTTCGCCATATTGCTCATCACCTCAGCCGGGAGATTGACCGTATTGGCCCCTGCCGCATTCAGCGCGCCGTCTACCTGGGTTTTCGCCCATTCGGCGATGTTCGGCACCAGCGCCAGCACAATAGCCGGGGCGTGGCGTTTTGGTGACACCTGGAACGCCTGCGCACCAATCACCAGCCCGATAAACAGCAGAATTGGCACAATCGCCACCAGCGGAATGATCGACAGCAGCAGCGCGGTCAGGCCGAGGAAGCAGACAATCGCCATGCAGATGCCGGTTGCCAGCGAGTAGCCAATCCGCCCGCCCATTGCTTTCCAGCCCGGGTGACCAATATAAACCGCGGGCGGGAACGGTGAGCCGAGCAGTGCGCCCACAATCGCCCCAACGCCATCCGCCGCCAGCACCGCACGCAGGTTGTAGCTGTCGCCCCCCACTGCCGCCGACTCGACGTTGTTGAGGATTTCGGTGAAGTTGAAGATGCCCAGAGGGATTGCGGTGACCAGCAGCGGCCAGACCAGCTCAGACGGCACGCTGAAGACGTCGCCGGTCAGCGAAGGCAGATGCAACGCAAAATTGCCCGCCGCCTCTTTGACCGCCGCTGGGTTCATGATGTCGCTGAAACCTAAGAAGGTCGCCCCCCACCCCAGCACGCACCCGACAATGACCACCGCCAGCCCGCCAGGCAGACCAAACGGCAGACGCACATTACCGACCCAGTTGAGTAGAATGATGGCAAAGCAGATGACCCCAATCCACGCGGTATCAAACATCTGATACGCCGGGCGCATGGCGATAAACGCAATGGCAATACCGGCGAGCGTCCCCAGCATGGCGGCACGCGGCGTGTATTTACGAATAGTCGGGCCGACCACCACACCGAGCAGAACAATAACGCCCACGATCATCGCCCAGATAAGCCCGAGCTTCCACGCCAGCATCCAGTCTTTATGGATGAGCAGCGTGGGCAGCATCACCACGAATACCACGATAAACATATGCGGCACGCTGGGGCCGTAAGGCAGCGCGGTGACGTTGTTGCGCCCCTCACGCTGAGCCAGTCGCCAGGCAAGCCAGGCATAGAAGAGATTGCCTAAGGGAAGTGCAATGCCCAGAGCGGGCAGGATACGGCCATAAACGGTGGTCGCCGGAATTTGCGCGACGTACAACGCCAGCCCCGAAAGGACCAGCACATTCAATAACACATTGGTGAACAGACCAAAAAAAGCGTTTAAATCGCCCGCGACCCAGAGCTGTGGTCTAAAGGCGTTGTTTCCTTGCGCCATGATCCTACTCCTGACGTTATTACTCAGTCATATAGTGGCCGGTATACGCTCTCCAGCCTCCCAGGGTGGTTATCTCTTTTTGTCCTTCCACCAGCCAGGGTTCGGCCAGCACGCCAAGGACTTCGCTACCGTCACTCAACTCCACTTTGCCGATGCACAACCCGGCAGGCTCTTTTTGTAAAATCTCACCAAGTCCCGCAGGCGGAACAGCCCAAATCTCCAGCGCAATCGGCCCACCGTCCCCGGGGGTACGGATCATGCCAGGATGATTATCGTTGATGGTCCAACAGCGGTAGCAGGCGGCGGTAGTGTCTTCCCTGATAAAGTCAGCCTGTGCGGCAATCATATTAGGATTGAGTACAAGGCCACGCATTAATGTGCCATTTACGGCGAGTAAGATCTTGTTATTTATCATAGAATTTTGCTCTGAATAGTCTGTCGGTACTAGCACGTAAAACGGGTTCCGCCCTCGCCACGCAGCGCACGGGCAATGCCCTGTGGCGTTGTGATAAGCCCGGTGCCCTGCGGTTGGCCGCGCAAATAGGTCAGCATCGCCTCAACCTTCGGGGCCATGCTGCCTGCGCCAAACTCACGACTCTGTAGCAACGTCTCGGCTTCGCTGAGGGAAAGCTGGCTAAGCCAGCGCTGCTGCGGCGTACCAAAGTGAAGCGCCACCTGATCAACCCCGGTCGGGATAAGCAGCATCTGCGCGCCCAGCTCACAGGCCAGCAGCGCCGAGGCCCTGTCTTTGTCGATAACCGCCTGCGCGGCCACCAGGCTACCGTCGCTGTCGCGCCAGACCGGAATGCCGCCGCCGCCGCAGGCAATGACCAGAACGTTTTGCTCAAGGAGGGTGCGAATAATGGGGGTTTCAATCACTTCAAGCGGTGTCGGGGAGGCGACGACGCGCCGCCAGCCGCGACCAGAATCTTCGGCAATTTGCCAGCCCTGAGTCGCCGCAAGGCGGGTCGCCGTCTCGTGATCCATCGGCGCACCGATGGGTTTATCCGGCCTGGCAAATGCCGGATCGTTGGGGTCGATGCGCGTCTGCGTCACCAGCGCAACCACGTTCACCTCCGCCAGGCCACGCGCAGCCAGCGCATTGCCCAGGGCGTTCTGGAACATAAAACCAATCGCCCCTTGCGTATCCCCTACCGCATATTCCAGCGGCACGGTCGGGGCGGCATCTTTCGCCACTTCGCTGCGCCGCAGAATAAAGCCTACCTGCGGCCCGTTGCCGTGCGTCAACACAACGCGCCAGCCTTCAGCAATCAGATCCACCACGTGCGTGGCGGTCTCCTTCACTGCTTCATACTGCTGCTCAAGGGCATTTTCACCCGGTGAGCGGATAAGCGCATTGCCACCCACGGCGACAACAGCGATGTTGCGTCCAGACATGGTTATCCCCCTTGGGACAGCGCGGTCAGTCCAGCAATGAAACAGGCCAGCGGTGCGGTGGTAATGCCCGCACCAATTTGTCCAACCCCGGCCAGCTTGTGGGCGATACCGGTGTTGATGATCGGCAGAATGTTGCTGTCGACCACGCGTCGGGCGTCAATCCCGCAGCCGCTGCCAACGAAGTTCAGCGCAGGCAGCGTAAAGGCCGGTTGCGTGGTCAGGGTGATTTCGTGCATCGCCTGGCTGTGGCGCACCGCATCTGCTGGGGTGCCGCCGACAAATTTCACGATAGCCGGAGAGGCCGCCATCGCAAAACCACCAATCCCTGCGGTTTCGGTGATCGCAGAGTCGCCTAAATCCGCCGCCGCATCGTTGACGCCAAAGCCGGGGAAGAAGAGACCGTTGACCGGGTTAGCCGGTGCCTGGAACCAGCGGTCACCGGTGCCGGAAAGGCGAATCCCGAAGTTAACGCCGTTGCGCGCCATCACCGTCACCATTGAGCTGTGCGGCACGTTGCTTGCGGCATCCAGCATCGACTTGCAGGCGGCCATGGAGAGATTAAGGAAGAAGTGATCGTTGGCGGCAATAAACTCCAGCACCTCCGGCCCGTGCTCAATGCGCGCCAGGTCGGGAGCAAGACGGCGGAACAGCAGTCCACTCGCCGCAACATTGCGGTTGTGGCACTCATCGCCCATATGCAGCGCCTGGGCAATCAGGGGTTTCAGTTCTATATGCCCGCTCATGCCCAGCGCCTGCCTGAGGGTCGGGGCCAGCACGTCAGCCATCCAGCGCAGGCGGTTCAGCACCTCTTCGTGGTTGGCACCAAAGCGCAGCACTTTGCCCAGACCTTCATTGAAGTTGCAGTAAGCGCGATTGCCCGCCGTTTTGTTCTCTACCACCCACACCGGCATCGACGGGCTGATAATCCCCGCCATCGGCCCGGTGGCATGATGGTGATGACATGGCTCCAGCTCAATCTCACTGTTTGCCGCCATCAGCATGGCCTGCTCTACGCTGTCGGCCCAGCCTTCGAGCACAATCGCACCGGCAATCGCCCCCTGCATCGGGCCACACATATCCGCCCAGGCAATCGGCGGACCGGCATGAAGAATCTTACGTTCCGTCGCCAGCGCAGGAATGGCGTCCCGCGCGGTGCTGATATCCACAAGCACCGGTTGCGCATCAAGATAACGCTGGAGGGCAATTTCGTTAGCGGCATCAACCCGTGTGTCGGCGGTCAATGTCGCCAGCATCCAGTTAGCCTCTTCGTCCCCTTCCGCTGCTGGCTGCCATTGCAGATGCAAAACGTCCCCACCGGCATCACGCAGATTATCGGCGAAGCTCTCCAGACCGAGATTGATAACGCTAAGCGGTTGTTGAAATAACGACGTCATAATCTATTTCCGTTGTTGTGCGACAAATGCCGCCAGCCGTGCAGCCTCGATATTACTCTCAGCCACCAGTACACCCGCCTGATGTAAACGTTCAATTTGCTGCTGACGATTCTGCGGATCGTCTTCAGTACCGCAAACATGCGCAATCAGCACCAGCGTACGCTGCCCCTGGGCGGCTTCCCGTTGCAGGGTGTCCAGCACGGGCAACAGTGTGGCGCACGGATCGGCGCTGGCACCATAGCCCAGGACAATGTCGAACAGCAGGACGGCAGTGGCAGGGTCGCGCCCTTCAGATAACAGGCGCGCATTGCGCAGTGTGGGGTCAATCATCGGATGCGGTCGGCCCTGAGTGAATTCGTCGTCACCCATATCAACCAGACTGTGTCCGCTGCCCTGCTGGCGGTTTTGCAAATGTTCCGCCCCCTTAACAGGGGCGTTCGATTCGCAGGACAGCCCGGCTGCCAGCAGGGCGAGTTGTGCTTCGTAACAGAATGTGCCACCGGCGAAAACGCCGCGAATGTCTTTTTGTACTGCCGCCATTGTCCCGATTTTGGCCCGGGCTTCGGCGAGGAAGGATTCCCTGGTATTGGACTCCTGAGGCGTTTTTTTACCCTCTGACGTGGCTACCGCAACTTGCGCTGCATGAAGCAGACTGCGTGCGGGAATAACGCCTTCATATTCTAAGCAGTGGTCTTCGGCGCCGAGGAAATGAACGACAACCGGTTTGCCACACTGGCGTGCGCTGGCCAGTACTTTTTGCATAATCCCTGGTGCTGGGGGTTTTGAAATAAGAACAATAAGGTCTGTTTCTGGATCCTCAGCGAGCATCGCGATCCCCTGGATCATGCTCAGCCCGCCGATGGCTTCGTGCAAATCTCGTCCGCCGGTGCCAATGGCCTGCGACACGCCAGCTCCGAGATGGTGAATATGGCAACTCACTTCCTGTAAACCGGTGCCAGAGGCAGCCACCAGGCCAATCGACCCGCGCCGTACCACGTTGGCAAACCCGAGCGGCATGCCGTTGATAATGGCGGTGCCGCAGTCCGGCCCCATCACCAGCAGATCGTGCTCACTGGCATAGCGTTTGATGGCCGCTTCATGCTCTTCGGGAACATTATCGCTGAACAACATGACGTGCAGGCCCTGGCTCAATGCCTTCAGGGCTTCGGCAGCGGCATAACGCCCCGGTACTGAAATCAGGGCAAAGTTGGCCTGCATTTCATCATGAACGCCCATGGCGATACTGACCGCAGGGCGGTGAGAGGCATCTGATGTTTCCTGCGTCGCGGACGGTCGCAGTAGCGTTGCGGCCAGTTCCAGCGCCTGGGCCGCCGCCTCATCACCCGCGTCGAGTGCGATCAGCAGGTCGTTGGGGCGCGCTTCCAGGGTGATGTCGAGACCTGCATCGCGCATACGCTCGATATTCGCAGGGGTCGCCATCGCCACAGAGGCCTGCTCAACGCCGTCCAGGGCATTGAGTCTGGCGGAAATCTGCATAAGGGAAACAGAGTCCTTATACAGATTCGGGAAACATTGGTAGTGCAGTGCCATCTTTTATCCTCAAACGGAAATCTTTATACCCGTCATACTTCAAGTTGCATGTGCGTTGGCTGTCCTCGCTCACCCCAGTCACTTACTTCAGTAAGCTCCTGAGGACTCGCTGCGTTGCCGCCTGCCTGCAACTCGAATTATTTAGGGTATATGTATGGCGTTATGTCACAGGCGAAGCGCCGAAATAACCGCCGTTGAATCACTTACCCAGCCCACAATGGCGCCCTGGGCTTTGATCATCTCCAGCGCCGCCTTATGGAATTCCGGGAAATAGGAGGCGCAGCAGTCTTCCGGGATGACCAGCTCATAGCCGCGATCGTTCGCTTCACGCGCGGTACTCTGGACGCACACTTCCGTGGTGACGCCGCAGATAATCAGCGAGGTGATGCGGTGCGATTGCAAAATAAGGTGTAAATCGGTGGCATAAAACGCGCCTTTACCCGGCTTATCAATAACCGGCTCGCCCGGCAGCGGTGCCAGCTCCGGGATAATGTCGTGGCCTTTTTGACCACGGACGAGAATGCGGCCCATCGGACCCTGCTCGCCAATAAAGGTTTTGCCGCCACGGGTCCGTTTTGCGGGCAGACAGTCGCTGAGATCGTCCCGGTGACCTTCACGGGTATGGATAACCAGCAAGCCTGCGTCACGCGCACTTTTTAACAGCGCGGCGCAGGGTTCGATCGCCCGGCGCACAAGGGAAACATCATTGCCGAGGGCCTCACCAAATCCGCCGCTTTCGACAAAGTCGCGCTGCATGTCGATAACCACCAATGCGGTGGTATCCGGGTCAAACTGAAAGTCAAAAGGTTGTGCTTTAATTGTGCGCATAAACGTCCCTTGCTGAGTTGACTTTAAATGGAGTGTACGGAGTGCTAAAGGTATGTGCGCAAAAAGGTTTTCTGCCTCAACCTCAAAAAAAATGAGGCATCGTTGCGCAACAAACCACCATAATGCGTAAATCGTGTACTGCTATGACTTTTTCTGCACAACATGAAAATCGGCGGCAACTCTCCGGCAAAAAAAAGCGCGCCGGGATGTGATCGCCCACTGAAAACAGGAGTCACCGTGAATACCTTAACGGATTTCAGCGCAACACATTGCTGCGATTCGCTTACGTTGCCCCTCTCCCCTGAGACCGTGCTCCGTGTGCATTCGGTTTTTCAGCGCGCCTGCAATCTGCAAACCCGGCAGGGAGCGCTATGGGTCATTCAGGCGCAGGGGATGCCGTTGGCACCTTCGGGGATGATTATTACCCGCCATGACCTGCGCCCGCTGTTTCGCACCGGTGAAAGCCTGCATCGGGATAACGAAGGCAACCTGCGCACGGAAAAAACCCGTATCAGGCTGGACCAGACCGTCGCGTGCTCGACCCGCCTCCCCATCTGCACGGAAGCGCCCGCGCTTGCGCAGTTGGCGAGACAAATAGCGGCGTTCTTTGCCTGCCAGCCTGCCAAAGGCATTCGCCTGGCGTTGATGTCCGACCCGGCGCTTATTGCCGCGCATCAGGCGCTGACGGAGTGGCTGCTATCCGGTAACGGGGATCTCACGGCCATCCTGACCACCTTTATTGGCCGGGGAGAGGGGCTGACGCCCGCCGGGGATGATTTTTTACTGGGGGTGTTATGGGTACTGGAATGGAGCACAAGCCCTGACGTCGGCACGCTGACAGCGGCGCTACCCGGCTTGCTTGCCCGCACGACTGACATCAGCCGGGCAATGCTGACACAGGGGTGCGGTGGTCACTACAGCGCGCAGCTGCTTGCGCTGGCACAAGGGAATACGCGCACCTGGCCCGCTGCGGTGGCAAACGTCGCTGACTATGGCCACTCTTCCGGTCACGACATGCTGGCTGGCATCCTCACCGCGGCAACGGCTTTAGCCGAGCGGCGTGAAAAAGCCCCGCTGCACATCGGCCCGTTTTAACTGCTGTAACCACCAGCTATAGCAGGGTCGCGGAGGGCGATTCTGCCAGGCAAGAAAGAGCGGGGTGGCTTGTTTGCTCTCTTCAACGTGTAACAGCGCCAGCTGCCCGTCATTAATATAGTGCTGGCAAAAATGGCGCGGCAGAAAGCCAATACCCAGCCCGTTCAGGTGCATGGCGATTTTGGTGCGGTAGTCGGGCGCGACGATCGCTTTTTGCCCACGCAGTTGCCAGGCCACCTTGGGTTCGAGCTTGACGGAGGTATCGTGAATGCAGACGGCAGGATAACGCCGCAGGTCATCGGCGCGCAGCGGGCGGTTGAGCGCGGTCAAGGGATGCTCAGGCGAGATGGCAAACAACCAGTCAACCGCTGGCATTTCGAGGCAACAGATCTCGCCGGGCAACGCCACCTGATTAGGCGCGCCGATGGCAATATCCGCACGCTTTTCCAGTAAGGCATCCCACACGCCATCATGAACATCAATAGAGATATGAATTTCGGTCTGCGGAAAATGGTTTTCGCTTTCAGCCAGCAGGGCATAAAGCGGTTTCAGACTGACAATATTATTCAAGGTAATATTGAGACGCGTTTCCACCCCGGCGGCAATACGTTGAGTGGCAAACTGGAGTTCGTCCAGCTCGCTGAGAATAAGCTGGCCTTTTTTAATGAAATAATTACCAGCCTCGGTTAATTCAAGCTGTTTTCCCAGGCGTTTAAATAACTTAAGCCCCAGTTCACTCTCCAGCTTGTGCACCGTGTAGCTCAGCGCCGTTGGGACCTTGTGCAGCTCTTCGGCCGCAGCAGCAAAACTGCCGCACCGCGCAATGGTGATGATCACGTTCACTGCCTGGGCACTAATCAATATGCCGTCTCCCTTGCCTGAAAGCGCTTTAATACTGTTTACCGCATAACGAAGGTGCAGACCAGCCTACAGTGTGGGTTCTGATTCATACCCTGCTAATAAAGGTGGTAATCACAAAATTCGGCCATCAAATAGCGGGCGTAATTTGTTACTCTGAATCAAAGTCAAATAACTATTTCAAAAAATTTCAGCGAGTAATAAAAAATTAAACCGTTCAGAAATCATTCTGGCATTTTATCCTTAAGCTTTACCTTAAGACGGACTTTTATACTGGAAAACCTGACTAAAGCTGGGCCTGTTCAAATCACCATTATGGGTTATTGATATTTAATACTTTAATGATTTCTACGTTAAAAAAAGATAGCATGTGTACAGCTGATGTTTATATATTTGCTGGAAATTAAAGGGTCTGTTAGCAAAAGTGAAATTACCGTGATTATAAAACGGATGCTTTCAGGCCGTAGCATTACATCGTACCTTCACGACGGGCGTATAGCCTAAATATATACCGAACTCTGCCAATACCTGATGCGTAGAATTATATCGGTAGTGGGTACTAATTATTATGTAAATCATGAGTATAACGATGAATCATTATGATGATTTGCAGAGGTTTAAGGATAAGACCCGCAACCAGCAGCACGACTTCAAGGATTTCTCGGCACAAAATACTGCACACGACCAGGGCAACTGGGCGCTTATCAATCAGCTTTCACCTGCTTCCGATGATAACAAACTGGCCATGGGCGGACACGTTTCGCTGCCTCAGCCTCAGCCCATCAATCCCGCGCTTTTTACCCAAAATGAAAGCGTTTCCGGGGTGGCAAGCGTCGAACCGACCGTTGAGATTCCGGCCCAGGTGACCCCAGGCGCCGTTGCGCCCATTCTGCGCGATGTGGCACAACAGCTTTCGGCGACGCGCGATCCGCTCACCGCCCCCGTACCGGCACCGATAGCGCCACCGGCACCCGCCGCTGCGCCGCTGGCACAACCCGCACCGAAACCGCACTATTCCGCGCCTGTTCAACCGGCTTCCGTCGCCACTGAACCGGCCAGCTATGCCCGTCTCTTCGCGCCAAAACCGGCAGAGACCAGGCCAGCAGTAGAAAAGAATCAGCCATTACACACTTTGCTAGAAAGGATCGCTTCATGCCGTTGATTTGTGTTTGTTCGCCGAAAGGTGGTGTGGGGAAAACGACCCTGACGGCAAATCTGGCCTATGCCCTTGCGCGGTCAGGTAGCAAAGTGCTGGCGCTGGATTTTGACATACAGAACGCCCTGCGCCTGCATTTTGGCGTACCGCTGTCTGATGGTCGCGGCTACGTGGCAAAATCAGCGGAGTCTTCGGACTGGAGTCAGTTTGTGCTGACCGCAGGCGGCAATATTTTCGTCCTGCCCTATGGCGATGCCACCGAAGAGCAACGTCTGCAGTTTGAAGAGCGCCTGACGCACGATGAGCACTTTCTGGTGCGTGGCCTGAACACCTTACTGAATTACCCTGGCCTGATTATCGTCGCCGACTTCCCTCCGGGTCCGTCAGCGGCACTGAAAGCCATGTCGCGCCTGGCTGACTTGCACCTGGTCGCCCTGCAGGCAGACACCGCCTCCCTCTCCCTGCTTCCGCACGTGGAAAACCATCGTCTGACCGGCGACGTGCTGAACAGAAAAGCGGGCCATTATTTTGTGCTTAACCAGAGCGACAACCGCCGCCAGATAAGCCGTGATGTCACCGCCTTCATGGAAGAAAAATTAGGTAATCAACTTTTAGGCGTCATCCATCGTGATGAAAGCGTCCTGGAAGCGAACGCCTCCCAGCAGTCCATTTTTGACTTTAGTCCTGCATCCGCCGCTGCGTTTGATATTGAACTCATCGCCAAACGGGTCGCCGGGATAGTAGGCGTCAATATCGGAGACGGCACGGTTCATAGCAAACCGAAGATGTCTGGCTTCTAATTCGCTCAGGGCACCCCATGAAAAAGTTCCTTTACGTTTTGCTGGCACTGGCAATGCTTCCGATTGCCGTGCTGGTCATCATTACGCCGATGGACAGCCAAAAGCAGTATATTTTTGGCCTGCTCAGCATTGGCGTTCTGTTTTTAATGGGCTTCGTCAGTAAAAAGCGCAGCGTCTCCGTCATTATGGTGGTGATGTCGGTGCTGCTGTCGACCCGTTATATGTACTTCCGCCTGACACAAACCCTGCACTTCAATTCCGAGATAGAAACCATTCTTGGCATGGGGTTATTCCTTGCGGAGGTGTACGTCTGGGTCATGCTGCTGCTGAGCTATTTGCAGACGGTCTGGCCGCTCAAGCGTGGCATCGTCCCCCTGCCGGACGACATGACCCAGTGGCCGACGGTGGATGTGTACATCCCCACCTATAACGAACCGCTGGACGTAGTACGTGATACCGTGCTGGCGGCACAGTGCATTGATTACCCGCGCGACAAGATAAACATCTACCTGCTGGATGACGGCAAGCGTCGTGAGTTTGCGGTCTTTGCCGCCGATGTGGGCGTGGGTTACATCACGCGTAACGACAACAACCACGCCAAGGCCGGTAACCTCAACCACGCCATGAAGCTGACGCAGGGCGAGTTGATTACCGTGTTCGACTGCGACCACGTGGCGACGCGTATCTTCCTGCAGGCCACCGTCGGCGGCTTCCTGAAAGACCCGAAGCTGGCGCTGGTACAGACACCGCACTATTTCTACTCGCCGGACCCGTTTGAACGTAACCTCTCCGTTGGGCGCAATATCCCGAACGAAGGCTCTCTCTTCTACGGCCCGATTCAGCAGGGTAACGACAACTGGAACGCCACCTTCTTCTGCGGCTCCTGTGCGGTGATTCGCCGTAGCGCGCTGGAAGAGATCGGTGGTTTTGCCGTGGAAACCGTCACGGAAGATGCCCACACCGCGCTGAAATTGCAGCGTCGTGGCTGGGGTTCTGCCTTCCTCGACATCCCCCTGGCTGCTGGCCTGGCGACCGAGCGCCTGGTCCTGCACGTGATTCAGCGTACCCGCTGGGCGCGAGGCATGACGCAGATTTTCCGCCTGGATAACCCGCTGTTTGGCCGCGGGCTGACGATCCAACAACGCCTTTGCTACCTGAGCGCCATGCTCTATTACCAGTTTGCCCTGCCGCGCATTGCCTTTTTGACTGCGCCGCTGGCCTATCTGCTGTTCAACCTGAACATTATTCACTCCTCGGCGAGCCTGATTTTCGCCTATGCGTTGCCGCATCTGTTCCTCGCGATTTACGTCAACTCACGAATGAACGGACGTCATCGTTACAGCTTCTGGGGTGAAATTTACGACCTGGTGCTGGCCTTCCACATTGTGCTACCGACCGTGGTGACGATGATTTTCCCGAAACGCGGCAAGTTCAACGTCACGGACAAAGGCGCACTGCTGAACGTGGGCTACTTTGACTTCAGCGTGGTCCGCCCGCACCTGATCATCGCCCTCCTGCTGGGTGCCGGGGTGATTGCCGGTATCGTGCGCGCCTTTGCGCATGACTACTTCGGCGTCGACCCGCGCGTTATCGCCCTCAACGTCGGCTGGGGTCTGTACAGCCTGATCTTCCTGCTGGCCGCCATTGCGGTGGCGCGTGAAACCCGTCAGACGCGTAAGACCATTCGTGTCGATGCGGCCATTCCGGTGCTGCTGCACCATGCCAGCGGTATCGTGTCGCGCAGCGTCACCGCCGATCTGTCGATGGGCGGCTGCCGTATCGTGGCCCCGGACGAGCGTCATCTGAATGATGAAATCGAAGAGATCGAGCTGCTGTTGCAGTCCGGCGCGATTAACATTCCGGTGAAAACCATTGCCAGCGATGAAGACTTTATCCGCCTGATGTTTGACGATATTCCGCTCTCACGTCGCCGCGAGCTGGTGCGCGTTGTGCTCTCCCGTGCTGACGCCTGGATCAATCCGCCAAAACCGCAGGACAACCCGTTCCGTTCACTGGGCACCATTATGCGTTGTGTGTTTGACCTCTTCTGGCTGACCTGGAAAAACCGTCGTGAAAACCGCCGGCTACGCGCCCAGGCAGCCGCTCAGGAGGAGGGGAACGCATGAAACGTTTAACCTCACTGGCCCTGCTGGTCGGGGCGCTGTTTGTCGCCCCTGGCTACGGAGAAGAGACGTCCATAGAGTCGCTGCTGCGCCTGAATGACCCGGCCCCCGCAGCGCCTGCGGCGCTCTCCCAGACCTCGCCGGTCTTTGTGCCCTCGACGGTCAATAGCATCAGCATTTCACAGATGGGCTTCCCGCAGGGGATCGCGCTGAGCGGCGGCCAGTTCCAGGGCGGCGCGGCCTTTACGCTGCCGGTGGATCAGGTCATCACCACCGCCCGTCTGTCATTAAACCTGAAAATCTCTCCGGCGATGGCCACGCGCAACGCCAGCATGCAGCTGATGCTCAACGGGCAGCCGCTGGGCACCGTTCCGCTGACCGCCGCCGACAGCGACACCGCGAGCTACCAGTTAGATATTCCCTCAGCGCTGCTGGTCTCCAGCAACAGCCTGAGCTTCAAGGTGAACGATGGCGATGCGATGCAGTGCCAGCGTGACCTGACGGATAAATACCGCGTCACCATCATGCCGGATTCGCATTTTGAACTGGAAGGCCAGCAGCTGGATATTGGTTCGGATCTCAGCCACTTCCCGCGCCCCTTCTTTGACAGTATGCAGATGACCCCGGCGGCGATTGCGATGGCCTTCCCAGCGACCTTAAGCCCGGACGGCATCAGCGCGGGTGCGCTTATCTCTTCGTGGATGGGGATTCAGGCCGATTACCGTGGCGTCTCCTTTGCGGCGTATCACGACCGTCTGCCGGAGAAAAACGGCATTCTGATTGGTCACCCCGGCGATCAGATTGGCGGCTTCACCCTGCCGCAAACCCCTCAGCCGTTGCTGAAAGTGATCGATAACCCGGCCAACCCGGTTTATAAGCTACTGCTGGTGGTGGGCAAAGATGAAAGCGAACTGCGTGCCGCCGCCTGGCGCTTAACACGCGGTAATTTCGCTCAGCAAACGCCGTCCGTGGACGTGACTGCTCAGACGATCCCGGTGAGCAAGCCTTATGATGCGCCGCGCTGGATCCCCACCGATCGTCCGGTGAAGCTCTCAGAACTGATCCGTAAGGATCAAAGCCTGACCACCACCGGCCTCTGGCACGACGCGCTGCGCGTCGCGTTCCGCGCGGCACCGGACCTGTTCCTGTGGGACGGCGAGACCATCCCGTTGCACATTGGCTACCGCTTCCCGACCGAAACCTGGATTGATGAAGACCGCTCCTGGTTAAGCATGACCCTGAACGACACCTTCCTGCACAACCTGCCGGTGAACAAACAGGGGGCGCTGGAAACCCTGTGGCACAAACTCGGTGGCGATGCGCGGCAGGAGAAGTTCGATATGCCGCTGGAGCCGTACATGATTTACGGCGACAACCAGCTCTCGCTCTACTTCAATATTCAGCCGAAGGCGAGCGCGCCGTGCAGCGTGCTGCTGAACAACAACATCAAGAGTCGCATCGAAGAAGATTCGTGGATAGATTTGAGCAACACCCGCCATTTTGCGCTGCTGCCCAACCTCTCCTACTTCGTGGGGGCGTCCTTCCCGTTCACCCGTCTTGCTGACTACTCGGAAACGGTGTTGATGCTGCCTGCGCAACCCACCGAGACGCAGATCGCAACGCTGCTGGATATGGCGGCGCGCTCCGGTAACGCAACCGGCACGGCGCTGGGGCATAACCGTGTTCTGTTGGGGATTCCAACAGCGGGGGCAGGCCCGGAGCTGCTGAAAGATCGTGACGTGCTGGCGGTGAGCGGCCTGAATCAACATGATTTCAACCGCGCCATCCTCAACGACTCGCCGTTTGTGCTGCATGACAGCACGCTCGGCGTGCGCGAGCTAACCACCTGGCAGCGGATTAAACGCTGGGTGGTCGGTGACTGGGGCTCTGACGGTCTGGAGGCTGACCGCTACTTCTCCTCTAACGAAGCGTGGCGCGGGTTCGTCAGCTTCCCGTCGCCGTGGAACGATGCGCGTTTAGTGGTGCTGGCGCTCGGCAGCAATGACGAACAGCTGTCACGGCTGCATGGCGATTTAACCTCGGCACGGATTAACGCCGGCATCCGCGGTGATGCCGCGGTGATTACCAATGAAAACGGCGTGCGCAGCTTCCGCGTGGGCGAACAGTCCCCGCGCGGCGAAATGCCCGCCCAGATGATGGTTATCTGGTATGCGAACCAGCACTCAGCGATGCTCGCTATCCTTGGCCTGGTGTTCGGCTGTATTGGCGGGCTGGCGCTCTTTGCGTGGCTGAGAAACCGGGCGAAGAAACGCCTGGATCTGGATAACCGTAATTAAGAGGGTGATAACAATGACGATAAAAACCGCCCGCCGTTTGACGACGCTGTGCCTTTCCGGCGTCCTCACATTCGGAGCGCTGGGGCACGCGCAGGCCGCGCAAAATGACGCCGCCCTGAAAGCGCTGTTTGACCAGGCGAATTACTGGCATGAAAAGTCCCATGACGACCTGGCGATAGAGTCGCTGAAAAAGGTGTTGATGGTGGATGCCAATAACACCCAGGCGATGTACCTGATGGCGCTGTGGACGCAACAGAATGGCGACCTGCAAACTTCCGCCCAGTGGCGCGCGCGCCTGGCGCAGGTGTCACCGGATGATGCCGGGTTGCAGGCGCTGGATAACGCCAAACAGCTCACCCAGGTACCGCAGGGGCAACTGTCGCTTGCCCGCCAGCAGGCGCGCAGTGGCAACGTCCCGGCGGCGCTGGCCACCTGGCGCAGCATGTTCAATGGCGATACCCCGCCGCCAAGCCTGGCGCCGGAGTATTACCTGACCATGGCGGGAGACAAAGCGCTCTACCCGCAGGCCGTCGCGCAGTTGAAAAATTTTGCGGTGCAAAACCCGCAGGATAACGCCGCGCGCATTGCGCTGGGGAAAATGCTGACCTGGCGTGAAGAGACGCGCCGCGACGGGATTTTGTTGCTTGAGCCGATGGCCAGCGGCAGCAAAGACGCTGACGAGGGCTTGCGGCAGGCACTGTTGTGGCTTGGCCCACAGGCGGGTGACGAACGGTTTTACGACACCTGGCTACAGCGCCACCCTCAGGACACCGACGTCCAGAACTACTACCGTAAAAACGTCGGTGGCGCCGCCAAGGGCGCGGGTTTTACCGCCCTTAACAGCGGCGATGCCAGTGCGGCAAAACGCAAATTTGAGCAGGTGCTGCAAACCAACCCGGACGACGCCGACGCGCTTGCCGGGATGGGGTACATCGCCCAGCGCAGCGGTGACTATAAAGCGGCGGCGCAGTACCTGAACCGGGCGGCGAGCCAGGGCGGCGATGCGTCCGGTGAGCGTAAAGAGCAGGCCACCGACGCCGCGTTTTACGGTCAACTGGCTGAAGCACAGCAGACCTTAAAAGAGGGCAACATCAGCCAGGCGCTGGCGCTCTCTTCTCCGCTCGCCCAGGAGAGCGGCGAGCGCGGCACCGCCGCCAAACTGTTCCGCGCTGACGTGCTGCGCCAGAACAAAGATTACTCGCAGGCCGAGCAGACGCTGCGCAGCGTGCTCAACGATCAGCCGCAGAACGGCCCGGCGCGGGAAAACCTCTACTATGTGCTGCGCGATCAGAACAAAACCGAAGAAGCACAAGCCGTACTGCGCACCTTACCGGCCACGCTTCAGCAGCGGCTGGCCCCGCGCGCGGTCGCCGGTGCGCCTGGCGACCCGATCCGCCGTCAGGCCCAACAGCTTGAGGCCAGCGGCAACACGTCGCAGGCCATCAATGTGCTGCGTCAGGGCGTGGCCCGCGTGCCGGATGACCCGTGGCTGCGTCTGGATCTGGCCCGTCTGCTGCAAAAGTCCGGTCAGGAGGGCGAAGCCGCGACGGTCATGCTCCCTGCCGGGCGTGAAGGCGCGGGGGCTAACTCACTGTATGCCGCTGCGCTCTTTGCCAGCGAAAGCGGCGCCTGGCAGCAGGCTAACTCCCTGCTGGGGCGGATTTCGCCCGCCAGTCGCAACGGCCAGATGCGCGACCTCTCTGCGAGCGTGAACTACAACCTGCAAATGGCGACGGCAGAACGTTACCTCGCGCAGGGGAACATGACTGCGGCATCTAACACCCTGAAGGCCTTATCAAATCAGCCACCGAAGTCCCCAGCCGACGCCGGGAAACTGGCCCGTATGCTGGCCCGTACCGGCGACATGACCGGTGCCGTTGCGCTGGTGCGTGACAGCATGAAAGCGGGTGTGCAGGGCAACGCCGGGGATTACGCTGACCAGGTGGCGGTGTTAAACCAGGCGGGGCTGAGCCAGGAAGCACAGACCTTTATGTCCAGCCCGGAGATCCAGTCACGCAGTACCCCGGCACAGCTCGCGGGGGTACGTAATGGCTACGTGATTAACGAGGCGGACGAACTGCGCGAGCAGGGTAATTATGCGGCGGCGTACGATAAGTTGATTCGCGCCCTGCAAAGCGACCCGCAGAATACCGACCTGATGTTCGCCATGGGCCGTCTCTACCAGACCGGCAAGATGAACAAAGAAGCGGGCGTGCTGTATGACTACCTGATGACCCGCGACACCGACGATCAGGCCGCCCGCGTGGGCGCGATTGACGTGGCGCTGGCCGAAGATAACGTGCAGAAAGCCTCGACGCTGGCCAGCGGCCTGCGTAACGACACCTCACCGGAACGTATGCTGCTGCTGGCGCGTCTGGAAGAGGCCAAAGGCAACCATCAGCAGGCGATGACTTACCTGCGCAACGCCCGTGGCAAACTGGTTGGGCTGGAGTCCAGCAACAGCACCGGCACCCCGACCATCGGTGGCGTACTGCTGGCGGATAACCCGTTCACCACCACCAGCAAAACCGGCACCTCTCCCTCCATTTATGGCACCTCGCTGCCGTGGCAGGTGGCGCAACAGGCACGGGAACCTGGCTCTACCCTGCCGGGCACCACCCGTACCGATCTGCCGATGGAAACCGCACAGACCCGCACGCTGCGTCAGGTGGATGAAATGATGCAGCAGATGGACGAGAAGAACGGCATGTGGCTACAGGGCGGCGTAGAAGTCCGTGGCCGCGACGGCGAGTCGGGCACCAGTAAGCTGACGGAGGCGAAAGCGCCGATCACCTGGTCCAGCTCACCGTTTGGCGATTCACGCTTTGAATTTACCGCCACGCCGATAACCTTAAGTTCAGGCAGTGCTTCCGGCGATGCATGGCGACGCTCCGGTGCGAACCCGCTGGCGAACGCGGTCAGCAATATCAGCGCATCCGTCAGCAACGCCAATAATTCGGCGGCCAACGATGGCAACACCGATAAATTTAGCGATCTTAGTAACCTCGCAGATGCCAATAATCTGTCGCCGTTTACCGATACGGGCTTCGACAGGCTGACCACGCTGCTGGGGGATACCAGCGATACCAGTCGTCTGCGCGCCCTGAGCCGCTCCAGCTACAAAGCGAACTACAACGACACCATTCGTTCCTCAACCGACTCGCAAAACGCCAACGGCGTAGAGCTGAATATGGCGTTGAGTGGCGACAGCTATCGTATGGACATTGGCAGCACGCCGCTGGGGCAGGATCTGAGCACGCTGGTCGGCGGCGTAAAATGGTCGCCAAAACTGACCAACTACCTGTCGCTTATCTTCACCGGTGAGCGCCGCGCCATGACCGACAGCCTGCTCTCCTACGTGGGGCTGAAAGATACCTATTCCGGCCAGCGCTGGGGCCAGGTCACCAAAAACGGCGGCAATCTGCAGTTAAGCTACGACGACGGCGACGCCGGCTTCTTCGTTGGCGGCGGCGGTTACAGCTACCTCGGTGAAAACGTGGCGAGCAACACCAGCGTGAATGCCGGAGCCGGGGTCTACCTGCGCCCGTGGCATGACGACTTCCGCCAGTTACAGACCGGCTTAAGCGTCAACTGGATGAACTTCTCCAAAAACCTGAGTTACTACACCTTCGGCCAGGGGGGCTACTTCAGCCCGCAGAACTACGTCAGCGTGTCGCTGCCGGTCGACTTCTCGCAGAAAATCGACAACTGGAAGCTGAGCATTGGCGGATCCGTGGGCTATCAGTCCTATACCCAGGATAAGAGCGACTACTTCCCGAACGATCCTGATGCCCAGAAAATGTTGCAGCAACTGGCCGACCTGGGCTTCACCAAAGAAGCGCAGTACAAAGGCTCGTCGCAAAACGGCATTGGCTACACCTTCCGTGGCGGGGTGGATTACAACGTCAACAAAGATATGACCGTGGGCGGAAAAGTGGGTTACGACACCTTCGGCAATTACAACGAAAGCACCGCCGGGATCTATTTCCGCTATATGTTGGGAGACAAATAATGACATCAATAACGGCGAATCCTTTGCTGCACACCTATTTTCAGGGGCAACAAACCCCGGCAGGTTGGTTTGATCTGCTGACCGTGATGATTGATGGCATGGTGCGCAACGTCGGGGAAGCGGAGAGCCAGCCTTTTCTGCGCCAGATGGGCGAGGCGATGGCGGAGCGTTTCCCGCTGCCGGGTTCCGAGACCGTGGGCGAGCTGGAAGCCAACATCAACGCGAAGCTGGCGCAATTCAACTGGGGCTTTATCGATATTGAAGCCAGTGACACCGGCATGAGCTTCCACCACCAGGCGCTGCCCGTCTCCCGCGATGAAAACAGCCAGACCCGTTGGTGCTACGCTTTTTGCGCCATACTTGAGGGTCTCTATTCCCGCTGGCTGCTGGGTCAGGGTGGCGGTTCGCACGTCGCCTTCAGCCGTGAGCGGCTCTATTCCGTGTCGGACGTGACGTTCCGCTACGCTAACCCACAATGAGTCTGTTTATGTTTAAACGCGTGATACCTGCAATGGTGATGATGGTGAGTGTGCTGTTTTCGTCGTTCGCCTCGGCGGGGCAAGCCTGGGACACCTACAAAGCCCGCTTCCTGATGCCGGATGGCCGTATTGTGGACACCGGCAATAACAACGTCTCTCACTCGGAAGGGCAGAGCTACGCCATGCTGATGGCGGTGGTCAGCAACGACAAAGCCGCCTTTGACAGCATCTGGGGCTGGACCAACAAGACGCTGAGAAACAAAGACAACGGTCTCTTTTACTGGCGTTACAACCCGGTTGAAGCCGATCCGATCGTTGATAAAAACGATGCCACCGACGGCGATGCGATGATTGCCTGGGCGCTGTTAAAAGCCAGCCAGCGCTGGAATGACAACAGCTACGCCACGGCGTCTGACGCCATTACCCAGGCGCTCATCAAGCATACGGTGATTAACTTTGCAGGCTACCGGGTGATGCTGCCAGGGGCAAAGGGCTTCAACCTCAACAGCTATGTGAACCTGAACCCGTCGTATTTTATTTTCCCGGCGTGGCAGGACTTTGCCAACCGCAGCCATTTGACCGTGTGGCGTGACCTTATTCGCGATGGTTCTACGCTGCTTGGCAAGATGAGCTTTGGTCAGTCGCACCTGCCCACCGACTGGGTGGCGCTCTCTGCCGATGGCAAGCTGACGCCTGCCAAAGAGTGGCCGCCGCGCACGAGCTACGACGCCATCCGCGTTCCGCTGTATATCGCCTGGTGGAACCCACAGAGCACGCTGTTAACCCCGTGGCGCGCCTGGTGGCAGGGCTACAACCGCAGCCGCACCCCGGCGTGGGTAAATGTGACCACTAACGACACCGCGCCCTACAACATGAACGACGGCCTGCTGGCCGTGCGTGATTTGGTTCTGAATGAACCCGTGAGCGAACCGCAGATTACGGCGCAGGATGATTACTATTCCGCGAGCCTGAAGATGCTGGTGTGGGTGTCGCAGCAGAAGTAGTGTCTTTCCCCTCTCCCAAACGGAGAGGGGGCCTTGATTTTCCCCCTCTTCCCTCCGCTTAAGGGAAAAAAATCCTCTCCCTCGCCCATAAAAAAACCTTTTTACGTTACGCACTTACCTTTTCTCAACGCAAAAACCCCCTTCCGCAAAATAAGCAAAAATCGCAACCTACGGAAAAGGTAAAGATTTATCTCAAATACGTAAAATTTCACTCCGCAGAGTGAGAAAAAAGTGTGATGGGGGATGTGGTTAGCACTTGAAAGTGGCTATAATGCGCCCCGCCTCCATGTAGCAATCGAGGCGCGGAAGATCGTCGTCTCCGGTGAGGCGGCTGGACTTCAAATCCAGATGGGGTCGCCAGCGATCCCGGGCAGGTTCGACTCCTGTGATCTTCCGCCAAAGTTTGCCATTAACAACGAATCATTCTTTTAGACTTTTTAATTAATATATTCACGAGATTGCTTACTTCATTATTTACAGTCCCTTCCTTATCATCAAAAACTATTATATCAACTGGCGGTTTATTATATTTTTGTTGCATCAAAAGATTGGCAAAAAGACTTGCGATTTTTTCATTATCATCAAATCTCATTTTCAAAAGCTTTCGCATTCCGGATGCCAAAAGGTCTACAACTTGCAACCCTTCATTTCTCATTGAATCTTCATAACTAATATCTTTACGCAACAGCCTCTGAATATTAACTGCACGGCCATGAATCAATGAAGGTTTTTTTTCAACTAGATATGCTGGAATATCTCCTTTCTGATAAAGATAATCACTCAAATATCTATAATCAAATCCATCCACAAGCCCAATAGGTTTTTCCAATGAATACATTTGTAAAAGAGCTGGAGAAAACTTCTCGAAAATTAGTTCATACTTTGTTTTATGTGAAGGTTGTTTTTGATCTAAACGCCATTTAAATCTTTGTAATGTCTGCGGATGCCGTTGCGCATAGTAATTTAGAGATTGTGAGATAATGGTATGCACTAATCTAATTTGACACATGAGCTGAATATACAAAGGAATTGACACTGCCTGCATTTCTTTCGCCATTAATTCTTGCGAAACTTTCCCTTCTGGGAATCTCATTTGTTCGATACCATCAATGATGGTCTGAACATGACTTTCTTTATGTTTTACAATAAAATTCTTATTGTTATAATATGAATCAGTTACTACACAAAAAAGACTACCCTTAAGTTCAGACAGCTCTTGGAGAAAATTAATATAATTCTCTTCGCTAATATCGCCAAGTTTAATTTCACGACACCCAGTGCAATTCCTTCTTTTTAAATTACTTAATATCTTTCTGTATTTTCTTTTTTCAGTCTCAGGGCAAACATAAGCAGCGACTACACTCCAAGAGTTTTCAATCCTGCTTTCTGGTGTAAATGAGCCTGATTCATCAATTAATATTTCCATATTTATCGCTCTTTTTCATTTAATGACAATCTGAGCGTGCAAGCCTCTTTCACCCACTTGCTAAAATTCCCTTTCCCCGCGGCTTTCTCGATCTGCTCCAGCAGCTCATCCTCGAAACGGATGTTCTTCATGGTGCTTTTCGTACGGTCAAAACTGAGTTTCTTTTTCTCTTGCATGGTAGGTACCATTTAGGTTAAGTTAACTCCACATGGTACCTACCACATGAATTCTATATCAACGCTCCTGCGGTGCAGCAACACCACCGGAGCGTCTAACCTCACCAACTATCAAGGAGTTGATTATGGCTGATTTGCATTCTAACCTGGACATTACGACCACTGGAACCTCGCGTGAGTTAATTGTGGGATATCGCCCGCGAGGTCGTGATAAAAGTTCGCCGAGTTTGACGATTTCCGGCAAGTGGTTGCGAGAGGTGGGGTTTGATACCGGGCAGCATTACACGCTGCGGGCGATGAATGGCTGCATCGTGCTGACGGCGTTTACGGAAAAAGAAGAGACGTTAACGGCGGAATTAAAAGAAGCGCGTCAGTGGTTAGAGGGAATTAAAGCGGCGGTGCAGGCTGAGAAACAGGATGTGGCACCCTCAAAAACCAAAGTCCCTCCGTTACCTGATCTAACCAGATTACTGGAATATTCATTCTGATGATCAGGGATGACGAAGCAAAAAAACTTCAGGATTTGAAAGCCAAAATCCAGCGCGCAAATGAGGGCATCGCGGCCGGAAATAGCGTTGATGGCAAGACTTTTTTCCAGGGCTTACTTGAGAGCGAGGGAGTCAACCCAGCCAACGTAAAACCTGGCAATGTGCAGGTAAGCCTTAAACGTTCGTGCTGATGAATTGTCGGATGGCGCTACGCTTATCCGACCTACACACATCTTCCGGCATCGAGGCCCGGTGGGTCGGTTTATCGAATAACCGGAAAGCGTCGGATGGCGCTACGCTTATCCGACCTACACACATCTTCCGGCATCGAGGCCCGGTGGGTCGGTTTTACCGAACAACCGGAACACGTCGGATGGCGCTACGCTTATCCGACCTACAAAAGCGACAAACCTTTAGCACTCGCCTCCGGTTTCAACAGAACGTCCCTGTCCTGTCTTGCTGCCGCTGCCGCTTATTTGCGGTGGCGACGCTGGAAGTCCTGCATAAAGTCGGCGAGTTTCTCAACTGCCGTTACGCTCAGGGCGTTATAGATAGATGCGCGCACGCCGCCGATGGCGCGGTGGCCTTCGAGGCCGGAGAAATCTGCGGCGCGGGTCTCTTCGAAGAACGCGGCTTCAATCTCTTTGGTCGGCAGGGTGAACGCCACGTTCATATCAGAACGGTGCTCCGGTGCGGCCCAGGAGTGATAGAAATCGTCGCTGTTGTCGAGAATGCTGTACAGCAGGTCGGCTTTCACGCGGTTGATTTCACCCATTTTTTCCACGCCGCCCACATCGTTGAGCAACCAACGGGTCACCAGCAGCACCACGTAAATGGCGAAAACCGGTGGGGTGTTGAGGTTAGAGTGCGCTTCAATCTGGCGACGGTAGTCGAGGAACGCAGGCAGCTCTTTGGTGCCCGCCTGTACCACGCTGTCGCGGATAAGCACGATGGTCACGCCTGCCGGGCCGATGTTCTTCTGCGCGTGGGCATAAATCAGCGAGAACTTATCCGCTTCGCACGGTTTGGAGAGGAAGTCAGAAGACATGTCGCACACGCGCGGCACGTGGTCATAACCCAGCACGCGGTTAAATTGCAGGCCTTCCACCGTCTCATTGGAGACATAGTGAATGTATGGCGCGTCCGGGGAGAAGGTCACTTCGCCGTCGTTCGGCAGACGACGATAACCGTCGCTCTCACCGCTCCAGACCACTTTCACCGGGCCTTCGCGCATGGCTTCGGTCACCACTTTACGGCTCCAGTAACCGGTGTCCAGGTACTCCGCCGCGTGCTTTTTACCGCGCAGCATGGTCATTGGCACCTGGGAGAACTGCTGGGTCGCGCCCCCTTGCAGGAACAGGATGTGGAAATCATCCGGCAGGTTAAGCAGCGTGCGAATGTTGTTTTCTGTTTCACGCACCACGTTTTCAAACCACTCGGAACGGTGGCTGATGCCGAGGATCGACAGACCCACTTCCGGCACGTTGATGATCGACTGCTGAACCTGGTTCAAAACCACTTCCGGCAGCGCACCAGGGCCACCGGAGAAGTTAAGGGCGTTCTTTGGATTTAATGACATAATTTTTCCAGAGTACTCAATAACATGTGAATTAAGAGTTAACCCGCGCAAGCAGCAGGTTACGAAATGCATCGGTCACTTTACGCATCGGGATCTGTTTGTTGGGGAACAGAACGTCGTCATCCATTGCGTGAATAACCATGGCCGGATCGATTTCAAAAACCAGGAACTGCCCGTCTTTGGTTTCTGCACAATCAATACCGAGGTAGTCGAGGCCGGTACGCTGGTAAATGGCGTCCAGCGCGGCTTTATGACGCTCAGCAAACTCGGCGAAGTTGTTGAGGAACACCGCCTCTTCCGCACGTTTAGCCGCGTCTTCGTACATGCCCGCATTGACGTAGTGAATCATCCAGTGGGATGAAATGCCCATGTGGCAGGCGTACGGCTTGCCATCAATCAGCACCACGCGGTACTTGCGGAACTGGCCGTCATCGCCGCTGTAATCAATAAATTGCGAGAGGAAGAACACCGTCTCGTTCATCTCAGCCAGATAGGTTGCCACTTCCGCCGGGGTGTCGAGCTTTTGCAGACCGTGCCCGCCGTGGGTGCCCACCGGGCGCAGGATGATGGGGAACTGATGCCCCGCCACCACGTCCGACAGCATCAGGTTGCCGGCGGCGACCTCGTCCAGCTCGGTGCGGGTGATGTGCAGCGCCGGGCTGATTTGCAGGCCCGGCACGTTTTGCAGCAGCAGGCTGGCGGTGTTGCGCTCAGACGAGAACACATACTGCGGCGCGTTAATCACCGGCGTCGGCCAGTCAGTGAGTTTGTGCTCCAGGCGAACGATCAGCTCGCGGGTGTCGTCGCTGGCACCGATGGCCACCATGGTCAGGTCGTGTTCGGGGATCGCCCAGGCCAGCGGCTCGGCGCCGTGCGGGTCAACGAAGTAGTAAATGAGGTCGACGTCGCTGTTTTCCAGCAGGCAGTCCAGCGGCACGTTGGCGGAGAGGTTGCCCGGCACCACCAGCATCAGCAAACGCAGCTTTGCAGGCTGGATAGCGGCAGGGCGCACGTAAATGCGCTGTTGCGCCAGCGCCTGATCCTGAATGGTCAGCCCAAGCTCTTCGTGCTTGAGGCTCATCATCGCCGTGGACAGGTTCATCCACAGCATGGCGTCGTCAGGGTTATCCTGCGCCTTCGCAATCATCTCCTGGGTATGGGCAGTGAAATCAATGCCGGCAATGCTCATACGCAGAAAAGGGGCGAGTCCGAAAAAATGGGCCGCTGGAGGGAACGTTGCTTCGGACGCGGGCAACGTATCGGCTGACGCTGGAGTGTTCAATCGTCAATTCTCTTTTTGGAAGATGAGCGCCGAAGTCCTCGCCGGGCAGCGGCGAAGCTTTCAGTCATAACCGCACCATTATTCCAGCAATCAAGAAAAGCAAAACGCCAATTATCCTCTGTTTTTGGATGCATTTCGGAGAATATGCCCGCAACGATTTCTCCGGGAGAAGTGACAAACACCACACATTGGTCGCTGCCTTTCCGCCCTACCTTTTTTTGTAGGTCAGGCCATTTTCATTATGTTAATCCCACTAAGTTTATTAATGGCGATATGAAATGTCGCTAATCGATGAATCTCTTCGTTTCATCAGCCTAATCTTCTTTGCAATCACATAAGGTTCGCTTAAGTAAAATTATTGCCCTAAAGAAAGCAGGGCGATGCCGATAACTCATACCAGGGATTTCTTCGTGAGCAGGCTAATGATCAGTCTCAAAACTAACCTTTCATCGCTAAACACCCAGAACCAGGCAGCTAAGAGCAAATCTGAACTGGATGCGTCTATCCGTCGCCTGGGTTCCGGTCTGCGTATCAACAGCGCCAGTGACAACGCTGCCGGGCAGGCGATTGCCAACCGTCTCGCCAGTCAACAAAGCGGGCTGGCGCAGGCGAAGCGCAATGCGGGTGATGGGCTCTCGATGGTGGAGACGGCAGAAAGTGCACTCGATGAAATCAACAACCGCCTGCAGCGCATCCGTGAACTGGCGGTGCAGGGGCTGAACGGCATTAACTCGCAGGAAGATTCAGATGCCATTCAGGCGGAGATTAACCTCAACCTGAAAGCCATCGACCAGCTTAATTCCACCTCTAACTTCAACGGCATTCATCTGCTGGACGGCAGCGCGGGCAAGATGGGGTTTCAGGTCGGGACGCACGACAACGAGAAAATCGACCTCGACTTATCTTCCCCCGGCTTCAGCGTGGATGAGCTGGGGCTGAAAGACCTGATTATCAGCGGCCTCAGCGGCTCCGTGTCTGATGTTAACAATTACGTGGGCAGTGCCAGCGCGATGTCGCTCAGCAATCCCGCCATTAGCGTGAGCTATGCCACCACGTTAACGTCTCCGCAGCTGGTCAGGGGCACGGATAATCTGTATTACATTCAGGGCAATGATGCGAACGGCAAACCGGCCTATTACCGGGCGAACTACTCTGCAAGCTGGGACACCCAGACAGGAACCGGAGCTATTGCAGTCAGTGAGACCAGCAGCACGGCAGCCTATAGCGCTGCGGGTCAGATCCCTTCTCGCGCCATTACCACCCTTAATGTGTTCGACACCAACGGCGCGGCGGTCAGTGGCAGCACGCTTACTCAGGATAACGGCCAGTATTATATTCAGCAGGGTGATACTTACTTCCCCGCGAGCCTGACCTTTGGGCCATCCGGCGCGGTAACGGCGCAGATGACCAGCGCGACCGGCAAAGAAGATTTCGAATTTACCACCCTGCCCACCAACGTCACGACTACCCCTGCGGTGGACAGCAGCACGGTGCCCTCGACCTTTACCGATGCCAATGGCAACACGGTAGCGGGCAGGCTGATGAAGTCCGGCAGCCAGTACGTGATGGAAGTGAACAACGGCGGCAATTTGCAGTACTACCCGGCCAGGTTTACCGCCACCTCGAACGGCACCACGACCTCGTTGAGCGTAACAGCCACCAGCACCACCCTGGCAAACAGCTTTACGCCCGTCACCAGCGTCAGCGGCACCTCGTACGTGACGCTCGACCCGGCAAAAGTGCAGGTCAATTACACTGACGCCGAAGGCAAGACCTTTAACGACGTGCTGCGCCTGGACAGCGACGGTAACTACTATATGGATCTGCCCGGCAGCGGCACATCGAAGACCGCCACCCTGGTGGTTCGCAATACGCCGACCAACCCGTATTTGCTGAAAACGCTCAACGGCGTGGGCGATGTGCAGATCTACTACACCCCCAGCATGTCCTCCAGTACCGATACCGCCACCAACCACACGGTGATGAACATTTCAGAAGTGGGTTCAGGGATTCGCCTGCGCAACCCGGATGATCCACTGGCCACGCTCGACCGCGCTATCAACCGGATCGACACCCGCCGCACGCAGTTGGGTGCCGTGGCGAACCGCCTTGAATCGGTGCAAAACCTCCAGGACAGCGCCACCGGCGCCATCGCCTCCAGCCGTTCACGTATTGAAGACGCCGATTATGCGACCGAAGTGTCGGCCATGACGCGCGCGCAGCTGTTGCAACAGGCCAGTGCCGAAATGCTGGTGAAGGCGAACAGCACGCCGGAACTGGTGCTGTCACTGCTGAAGGGGTAAAGGGTTTAACATCGCCCTTGGGTCTCACTCTCATCCCTGCCCTCTCCCTCAAGGGCTGAGAGATCCCCAATAATATTCCATTTTGCAGCGATAACACTGCGCCATGAGAACACAATAGTTAAAGCGACGGCTGGGTCCGGCTGAAAATCGACGAAGCGTATCCGTAAGGCCGGGGCGACGCGCAGGGATGCGCGGCGAGGGCGACTTTACAGGGACGTTACCTTCGCCCGTCCCCGATTAGCCTGAAGGAATACGCTAAGTGAACCGCGCCAGCGGCGATTTTCCTGGCCGGGAGCCCGGGTCGCCAGGGTGGTGGCGGTGAACCACCCTGGCACGTTCACGGGTTCTGGAGCGATAGAAAAGCAAGGAACATAAGGTGAACGGAAAGACCATCAGAGCCGCATGTTTCCCCTCACCCTGACCCTCTCCCCAAAGAGGAGAGGGGACCGACTGTGCTCGTATTATTTTGTGGGGATTCCTCAGCCCTCAAGGGAGAGGTGGCCGAACGCCCCCTCACTCTTTTGCAGTAAGAGAAACCTATGCCCTCAATAATCACCTTCCGAAATAACATCCCCCCTAAACACTATCCCACTAATCATTACACCTGAGCGCCATCTTATATTCGATTAAGAAAGAACTTAGGCTACTCCGAGTCATTTCGAATATTTAAAGATCCCTTGAAAGATTAATTTATAACCACGGCACTCAACGCTTGCCGTTATCACTTAAATGGATCCGGCTACGTGCTGGTGATAGTTATTTTCAAGGAAAAGCAATGAATATGAAATTGATGTCCGCGTCTGTTGCCGCAGGTCTGATGTTATTAGCAGGGGCAGCTCAGGCTGATGCCGTTAGCGTCACCGGGGGTACCGTCCATTTCGAAGGTAAACTGATTAACGCAGCCTGTGCCGTCAGCACCACCTCTGCCGATCAGACCGTACAGCTCGGTCAGTATCGCACCGCCACCTTCACCAAAGTGGGTGATACCTCCACCCTGGTGCCGTTTAAAATTGTCCTGACCGACTGCGATCCTGCGGTGGCTGAAACCGCTGCCGTTGCCTTCACCGGCCAGGTAGACGCTACCAATAACACGCTGCTGGCCATTGCTTCCGGCGACAATGGCTCCACGGCGAAAGGCGTAGGGATTGAGATCCTCGACAACAACTCTACTCCACTGAAACCAGACGGCGTGGTGACCTCTGTCGCCCAGAAGCTGGTGGAAGGTGAGAATACCCTGCGTTTTTCAGCGCGCTATAAAGCGACTGCGGCGACGACTTCGCCGGGTCAGGCAAACGCAGACGCCACCTTCATCATGAATTACGAGTAAGCACCCGAGTAAAGGGACGCTCCTCGCCCCATGGATGGGGCATTTTTATTTCCGCCATAAAACGTAAAGAGTTTTTTTCGCGATGCGTAATTATTTAAAAACAGCCGCTGCCATTATTTTTTCGGCGATGGTGTCATTGCCGGCATATGCCGCTGGCGGTATTTCTCTGGGTGCCACGCGGGTTATTTACCCTGCCGATGCCCAGCAAACGTCTTTATCTATTTCCAATAGCGGCGATAAAGAACGTTTCCTGGTCAACGCGTGGATTGAAAATAATAACGGACAAAAAGAAAAAGCTTTTGTGGTTACCCCGCCATTATTTGTTAGCGAACCGAAAAGCGAACATACCCTGCGCATCATTTATGCCGGACAGCCGCTGCCTGCGGATCGCGAATCGGTATTCTGGATGAACGTCAAAGCCATCCCGTCTATCAACAAAAACAGCCTGGAGGGCAAAAACGTCCTGCAACTGGCGGTGCTGTCGCGCATCAAACTCTTTGTGCGTCCGGCTAAATTGCCCGGCTCACCGACAGAAGCCCCGGCACAACTGACCTTCGCCCGGACGGGCAGCACCCTTACCATTAACAACCCGTCGGCGTATTACGTCTCGCTGGTGAACGTGCGCATGGGCAGTCAGAAAATAGAAAACCTGATGGTCGCCCCGAAAGCCAGCAGCCAGGTTGCTCTCCCCGCCGGTGCGCAGGGCAGCCTGACGTATCAGACTGTCAATGATTACGGCGCAGTAACGCCTGCCATCACTGCCCGCCTGCCTTAACGCTGCGCGTTGAGAAAACACAGGAAAGGATGATGACCCCGATACGTCTCTCATTGTGCGCAGGGCGTGCGCCCCGTTGGTGCGGATTTTTGCTGGCCGCGAGTTGCCCGCTATTCAGCCATGCTGAGAGCTATTTCAACCCGGCATTTTTATCTGATGACACCGCCACGGTGGCGGATCTGTCGCGCTTTGAGAAAGGAAATAACCAGCCGCCGGGCGTCTACCGGGTGGATATCTGGCGCAACGATGACTTTATTGGCACCCAGGATGTGCACTTCGCGATCGCCAAAGGCGAGGCGGCAACCGCCTCTGGCGGGCTGACTCCCTGCTTTGACGAGCAGTGGTTGAAACGCCTCGGCGTTAACCTGCAGGCGTTCCCGGCCATCAGCACGCACCAAGACAAAACCTGTCTGACTATCCCGACGCTCGTGCCGGGGGCCACCGTGACCTACAATTTCGCCTCCCAGCGACTGGACATCACTCTGCCCCAGGCGGCGATGAACAACAGCGCACGCGGCTATATTTCACCGGAAGAGTGGGACGAAGGCATTCCGGCCGGGCTACTCAACTACACCTTTACCGGCAGCCGGGGCACTGACAGCGATAACTACTATGTCAGCCTGCAAAGCGGCATGAATGCGGGGCCGTGGCGACTGCGTAACAGCAGCGCGTGGCGCTATACGAGCAGCGACAGCGGGCATTCTCAGCGCTGGAGCAACATCGGGACCTGGCTACAACGCACCCTTGTTCCCCTGAAAAGCGAACTGGTGGTGGGCGACAGCAACACCACAAACACCGTTTTTGACAGCCTCGGGTTTCGCGGCGTACGCCTGTTCTCCTCAGACAGCATGTACCCCGACAGCCTGCAGGGTTACGCCCCGACCGTGCGTGGCATTGCCCGCACCCCTGCCAAACTGGTGATTCGCCAGAACGGTTACGTCATCTATCAGAGCTATGTGTCTGCGGGTGCGTTTGCGATAACCGATCTTAACCCCACATCGTCGAGCGGCGACCTTGAGGTGACCGTAGAGGAAAAAGACGGCGGCCAGCAACGCTACGTGGTGCCCTACTCCACGGTGCCCTTGCTGCAACGTGAAGGCCGGGTGAAATATGATGCGGTGGTGGGTAAATTTCGCAGCGGCAATGGTCAACAGTCTAAGCCGGGGTTTACGCAGGGCACGCTGATCGCCGGGCTCGCCGATAACTACACCCTCTATTCCGGCACACAGCTGGCCTCACGCTACAGCGCCTTTGTGGCTGGCGCAGGGAAAAACCTCGGCGACTGGGGAGCCGTCTCTGTCGACCTTACCCATGCGCGCAGCGAACTGGCAGACAACAGCACCCATCAGGGGCAATCGTTGCGTTTTCTGTATGCAAAATCCCTTAACCGTTACGGCACCAACTTCCAGTTGCTCGGCTATCGCTACTCCACGCGCGGGTTTTACACCCTGAGCGACGTGGCCTATCGCAATATGGAAGGCTACGAATACGAAGATGACGGCGAAGGCACATCGGTCAAAACCCCGGTGGTACGCAGTTACCACAACCTGCATAACAGTAAAAAAGGACGTTTTCAGGCCAACATCTCGCAGAACTTCGGCGATTACGGGTCGATGTACCTTTCCGGCAGCCAGCAAACGTACTGGAACACCGGCGACACCGATACCTGGTATCAACTGGGCTATGCCAGCAGTTGGAAAGGCGTCAGCTATTCGCTCTCCTGGTCATGGAACGCCTCACCCGGCATCAGCGGCAGCAACAAAATCGCGGCCCTGAACGTCACCATCCCCTTCAGCGTCTTTAGCGGTCAGCGTTATGACCGGGACAGTGCGCTTGACCGCGCCTGGGCCAGCATCAATGCCAGCCGCAACAGTAACGGCCAGCAGAGCTGGCGCACCGGCGTGGGCGGCACGCTACTGGAAGGGCGCAACCTCAGTTACAGCGTGAGCCAGGGCCACAGCAGCACCAACGGCACAAGCGGCAGCGCCAGCGCAAACTGGCAGGCAACGTACGGCACGTTGGGGTTCGGCTATAACGTCGACCGTAACCAGCACGATTACAACTGGCAGCTGGCGGGCGGCATCGTCGGGCATGAGAACGGCGTGACTTTCAGCCAGCCGCTAGGCGATACCAATGTGTTGATCAAAGCGCCGGGCGCGCGCGGGGTGCGTATCGAAAACCAGACCGGGGTGAAAACCGACTGGCGCGGCTATGCCGTGATGCCCTACGCCACCGTTTACCGTTACAACCGCATCGCGCTCGATACCCTGTCGATGGACAACCACACCGACGTGGAAAATAACGTCAGCCGCGTGGTGCCAACCCAGGGCGCCCTGGTGCGTGCCAGCTTCGATACCCGTATTGGCGTGCGTGCGCTACTGACCGTGAAGCGCGGCGACCGCCCGGTGCCGTTCGGCGCCATCGTGCGCGAAGCCCACAGCGGCATCACCAGCATGGTGGGGGATGAGGGGCAGATCTACCTGAGCGGACTGCCGCTTAAAGGCGAACTGTTAGTGCAGTGGGGGGACGATGCGGCATCACGCTGCGTGGCCCGTTATTCACTGCCCGAAGAGAGTCTGCAACAGGCTGTCACTCAATACAGCGCGCAGTGCGAGCGAAAAGGATAATCATGATGAACAAGACCTGTCTGCTGCTCCTTGGGGCAGCGTCACTGGGGATGGCGGCCTCCGCCCGCGCCACCATTTGCTACAACTCGAACGGCAGCCCGACCGACATCGCCTACGATTTGTCGAATACCTTTAACAGCTCGAATAACCAGGTCGGGCAGATCATTACACTACCGGAAAAATCGGGCTGGGTGGGCGTGCGGGCTACCTGCCCCGCAGGAACGACCGTGAATTACACCTACCGAAGCTATGTCACCACCCTACCGGTGCAGAACACAGAGGGCAGTTTTCAGTACCTGAAACTCAACGACTACCTGCAAGGGGCGATGCAGATAACCGACTCTGAGGCGGGGGTGTTTTATCCGCCTAAAAACTACATTCGCATGGGAAATCATCCCAATGTTAGCAAGCGACAACCCTTTCCCGTCATGGATTCGAAACTGGTGTTCAGGCTTAGAGTGACACGCCCGTTCATCAATATGGTGCCGATTCCACGCCAGACGATGCTGACGGTCTATGTGACCTCAACCGCGTCAGATGCTCTTAATACGCCCGTCTACACCATCAGTTACAGCGGCAGAGTCGAGGTGCCGCAAAACTGCAAGATTAATGCGGGCGAAACGGTGGAGTTCGATTTCGACAACATCGGCGCGGCGCTCTTTAGCAAAGCGGGAGCCGGCGGCCGCCCGTCAACCGCCACGCCGCAAAACAAGCGTATCGCCATCAAGTGCACCAATATTGACGCTCAGGCCTATCTTTCGATGCGTCTCGAAGCAGAAAAATATGAGGGCGACATAATGGTGTCGGACAACCCGGACGTCGGCTTTAAAATTGCCGAAGAGGGTGGGAACGTCCTGACCCCTAACACGCTGGCGAGCAAAATTCCTTTCCAACTGGACGATAACGCCGAAGCAAATTTAGGCATCCGCGCCTGGCCGGTCAGCGTGACGGGGGAAAAACCGGCGGAAGGGCCCTTCACCGCACGCGGCTACCTGCGCGTGGACTTCGACTAAGGGGAGAGACGATGCTGAAACAATCCCGCCTTCTGGCCCTCGCCTTGCTCTACAGTCAGGCTGCAATCTGCGCCACCCCGCTGGGGGAAATCAACATTGAGCTGCGCGGCAACGTGGTGGATTTTAGCTGTACCGTCGAGACCGCCGACAGCAACAAAACGGTGAGCCTCGGTACCTGGCCCACGAAACAACTGCGCACACCGGGCAGCACCACGATGGCGGTGCCGTTCAAACTGAAGCTGACCGGCTGCCCGCCCGGCAGCGCGTCTATCACCTTTTCCGGCACGCCGGCCGCCAATCCGTCTCTGCTGGCGCTCAGGGACAGTGAAATGGCGAAAACGGTGGCCATTGAGCTGCGCGACGGCGACCGCAGCCGTCTCGCGCTGGACAATGCCAGCCAGCAGGCGACCATCGATGATAACGGTGATGTGACGCTGCAGTTTTACGCTAACTATATTGCGCTGGCCGCAAACGCCCAGCCGGGCGATGCCAGCGCGGATGCGACCTTTACCCTCAATTACTATTGAGCGGACACGATAAAAAACACGCCCGGGAGGGGTTTCTCCCGGGCGTGTTTTCTAGAGGAGTTCGTGTGACTTCGCGTAGTCGATCAGTTCAACAATCGTGTGGACGCCCAATTTGGAAAAGATATTGGATTTATGCGCACTGATCGTCTTATTACTCAGCAGCAGGTGATCGGCAATCTCTTTATTCGACAACCCATTAGCCAGATAGCGTAATACCGTGACCTCACGATTGGATAAGGGCATATCCCATTGTTCTCCGCGCCGCCGTCCCGGATGATTGATAAAACTAATGGTGTCCGAGGGGAAGAAAGAATAACCCGCGAGGATCATCTCGACCGCATTGTAGATATCACACAAATCTTTGCGTTTACTGACAAATCCATTCGCTCCGGCGCGAATAGCCCGCCCGGCATAAAAGGATTCTGATTTCGATGACAGGAACAACACGTTGGTCTTTTCATTTATCGCCTTAATTCTTCTTAATAAACTAAAGCCATCGGTTTTGGGTAATTCAATATCGAGAATAACCAGATCCACAGGATTAGCGCGAATATAATCAAGTGCGGTACGACTGTTGTCAGTTTTCAGCACCACCTGCACATCTTTGTTTTTTGCGAGCAGGACATCTATCGACATTCTGACAATAGGGTGCTCGTCCATAATGATAACGGAAGCCGGTTTCATGTTTTGCCTCTGATTTCTTAATACAACGCTAATAATAAGTATTCGCGCTGACAGGATTTATGTTCAATCAAGAATTCAATGCCGGGGCTTTCCTCGGGAAAACCATAAGCATCCTTGCGTGCTTTGTTATTTCCAATCGCAGACTGCGAATGTGGAGCGTCGTCTTTTCGTATTACAGTTGAGATTAGTCTTATTTGTTAATAAGTTGAAATGATTATACCTGGGACGCTTCATTCGAAAAGCCTTAGAAAAATAAAAGCTTTTTTCAATAATATAAAATCCCGGAAAAACGGAGTATAGGGAGGGTTTTTGAAACGAAAGCCTAACGAAACAACATTTTTAAGATTTACGCGTTGTTATTAACAGAGAAAACAAAGCTGTAACCCAAATGTGTGAATATCGTTACGCTAAACGCCGCAATTTTCAGGCAATTATCAACGCAATACCATGAATTTACTACAAATAGTAAGGGTATTACTGGGGGAGAACCCCCTCCAGGAATAGTTATAATTGTTAACTACATGTAACTTAACTTCCTAAAATTTATAAGAATTAAGTAGTTTCTTATGCTGCGGGAGAGTAACAACTCATCCGTTGCGCCTTAATGATTTACATCAAGCGTCAGTCGATGCAGGAGCTGCGTAAGAGACTGGCGGCCAGGTAGCCCCAGATGCTGCGACAGGGTGGTGATGCGATAAACCGCGCGATGGTAGGGAAGATGGAGCTCTCTGGCCACGTTTTTAAGCGTCTGCCCTTGTGCCAGGCGGCCAATCAGTTGCCATTCCAGGGCCGTGAAGCGCGTGACGGTTTCCGGCACCGGCGGCATCAGCACCGCCTCTCTGAGCGCCTGTACCGGCAGCGTGCGCATCAGCAGCTCAAACGGCCCGGCGGCACGCAAAAACCGGCTCATGGGCGGGTCCTGCTGAGAAATCAGCAGAAAAATACGCAGCCCATTTTTCGCCATGCGACAGCCGCGCAGCGTCTCAAGAGCCACGAATCGGCTGGTGGTCAGGCTTTCCATGTCGACAATCAGTGAGATGAGATTGCTGTCGTTCAGACGGTAATGGGCAGCCTCCAGCGACAAAAATGCCGCCGTGCGTTTATCAACAAAAAGATGACGACGCCAGGCCCAGGCCAGAAAGGTGTCTGAGGTGACAATAAGCTGATTAAGGGGGCTTTCAGGCGATGTGTAGCCGAGCGACGGCGAAAGCGGTAACAGCGCTTCCACCGCCAGAGGGGCATCATACCGCCGTGGTAACACCCCAGCCAGGCCCTTCGTTCTGCGCTTTTTTCCCCTGCGGACCACACGCCGCATATTCCATTCGCAGATAGTCCTCTCCCCAATGAATGTGCCGCAGTCTCATCAGGTCCGGAATGCATAGTGCCAGGATTTTCCTAATCGATAACGTGCTAAATGGCGTTTTTGGGCGGACAAGGTCACAGTTATCCGCAATATCCGCCTATTTTGTGTGCCGTTGCGTTGTGCCGCAAAGGTGACGTTCCTTAAAGCAGGGTGAGAATTTTCGCAAACAAGCGCCATCCCTTTCCTTCAAAAGATTAGTCAAAACCTCGCCACAGATCACGTTTCCCCGCCCTAACTCGGTTCAGCCTGTTGAACCAGATATATTTTCCGCCCTGCGCGGCAGATAGAATTTTATCAACAGAAAAAGGGAGCCGTTTATGGGCGGTAAAGGATGTCATTCAGTTATTCGGGCAGAAAAGATTCTTACTTACATTGCTTATGTGGGTGCGGCAACGTTTATGGAGTTACTGCGCGAATTCCAGTATCCAAAAAGCAGCTTGCTGAATTTATTAAGTGTAATGGTGGCATGCGGCTTTTTAACTAAAAGCGAACGCAACCAGTATTCGCTCGGCATTAAGAATTATGAATTGGGCTGCCAGGCGTTACACCGGAAAAACATATTTGAAGTGACCAAACGGCCGATGCAGGAATTATCGCAACAAAGCGGGCTGGTCTGCCATTTAGGCGCTATCGAAGATTGTTACGCCATTTATCTGGATAAAGTCGAAAGCCCCGGCTCTGTGCCCACAAAGAAAAGCTGGATTGGCAAGAAATTAGAGTTACACATCACCGCGTTGGGTAAAGCCTTACTGGCATGGAAATCCCCAGAGGAGATGAATTATTTTTTGGATGCGTTAACACTCACTCAACACACACGCAATACCTTCACGGATAAGAAGCTATTTCGTGACGAGTTGCAAAAAACGCGTCTGAGAGGTTGGGCCATAGATAACGAAGAATCGACCTATGGTGCGGTATGTCTGAGTATGCCGGTCTTCAATATGTATAACCGGGTTAATTATGCGATCTCACTGTCGGGCGATCCGGTGGTGTATTCAGGAAATAAGGTCGATGGTTATCTCGATTTGCTCCGCCAGTGTGCCGCGCAAATATCGTATGGGCTGGGATACAGGAATGAAAACGCTTATTTAAGAAAAGGAAATTGATGTAATGAAAAAATTCAGTGGCATTATTCCCCCGGTTTCCAGCACCTTTGACCGTGACGGCAATATCGACAAAACCGCGATGAAAGCCGTTGCCGATTTCCTGATTCAAAAAGGGGTCGACGGGCTGTTTTATCTGGGCACCGGCGGCGAATTCAGCCAGATGAATGCCGCTCAGAGAATGGCCCTGGCCGAAACCGCCGTCGCCATCGTCGACAAGCGCGTGCCGGTGCTGATTGGCGTGGGCTCAACCTCCACGGATGAAGCGGTCAAACTGGCGCGCCACGCTGAAGCCTGCGGCGCAGACGGGATTGTTGCCATCAACCCCTATTACTGGAAAGTGGCCCCGCGCAATCTCGACGATTACTACCAGCAAATCGCCCGTAGCGTCAGCCTGCCGGTCATCATTTATAACTTCCCGGACCTCACCGGCCAGGATTTGACGCCTGCCATCGTAAAACGCCTGGTGCTGGCGAATGACAACATTGTGGGCATTAAAGACACCATCGATAGCGTCGGCCACCTGCGCACGATGATCAATACCGTTAAAGCGGTGCGCCCGGGCTTCTCGGTGTTCTGCGGCTACGACGACCACTTACTCAACACGCTCCTGCTCGGTGGCGATGGGGCGATCACCGCCAGCGCCAATTTTGCCCCGGACTTATCCGTTGGCATCTACCGCGCCTGGCAACAGAACGATCTCGCCACCGCAGCGACGCTCAATAAAAAACTGCTCCAGCTGCCGTCGATTTATGCGCTGGAAACCCCGTTTGTCTCACTCATCAAATATGCCATGCAATGCGTGGGACTGCCGGTCAATACCTACTGCCTGCCGCCAATCCTGGAGGCATCTGAAGAGGCCAGAAGTCAGGTTCGTGAACTGTTAGCCACTCAGGGAATTTTAAAATCATAAGGGGGAACACCATGTCTGTTCGCACCATTTTTGATAACGACAACCGGGATATTTACCGGGTCAGAACCCATGCGGAAGGGCCGCAGGGGGAGCTGCCCCTGACCCCGGAAATGCTGATAAACCGCCCGAGCGGCGATATTTTTGGCATGACGATGAATGCCGGAATGGGCTGGTCGCCGGACGCGCTTAATCGCGATGGCATTCTGCTGCTGAGCACGCTCGGCGGGCTACGCGGTGCGGACGGAAAACCGATCGCGCTGGCGCTTCACCAGGGTCACTATGAGCTGGATATCCAGATGAAAGCCGCGGCCGAGGTGATCAAAAGTCACCATGCGCTGCCTTATGCGGTGTACGTGTCCGACCCGTGTGATGGTCGCACGCAGGGCACCACGGGAATGTTCGACTCCCTGCCGTACCGCAACGATGCGTCGATGGTGATGCGCCGCCTGATTCGCTCTCTGCCAGACGCCAAAGCAGTGATCGGTGTGGCGACCTGTGACAAAGGGCTGCCCGCCACCATGATGGCGCTCGCGTCTCAGCATGACAAAGCCACCGTGCTGATTCCAGGCGGTGCCACCCTTCCGGCACGCAACGGTGAAGATAACGGCAAAGTGCAGACCATCGGCGCGCGCTTTGCCAACGGTGAATTGTCTTTACAGGGCGCACGTCGCGCGGGCTGTCAGGCGTGCGCGTCCTCCGGCGGCGGCTGCCAGTTCCTTGGTACGGCGGGCACCTCCCAGGTGGTGGCCGAAGGGTTAGGGCTGGCGATCCCCCATTCAGCGCTGGCCCCGTCCGGCGAGCCGGTATGGCAGGAGATTGCCCGCGCCTCCGCACGCGCCGCGCTGTTGCTCAATCAGAAAGGCATCACCACCAAAGATATCCTGACGGATAAAGCCATTGAGAACGCGATGATGGTGCATGCGGCCTTTGGTGGTTCCACCAACCTGCTGCTGCACATTCCGGCCATTGCTCACCAGGCCGGGTGCCATATTCCGACCGTGGAGGACTGGATCCGCATCAATAAACAGGTGCCGCGTCTGGTCAGCGTGATGCCTAACGGCCCGGTTTATCACCCAACGGTGAACGTCTTCATGGCCGGTGGCGTGCCGGAAGTCATGCTTCACCTGCGCAGCCTCGGCTTGCTACATGAAGAGGTTATGACCGTCACCGGCAATACGCTTAAGGAGAACCTCGACTGGTGGGAACAGTCTGAGCGTCGCCAGACGTTTAAAGCCCTGCTTCGCGAACAGGAGCAGGTGGAGCCGGAGGAGGTGATCATGTCGCCTGCGCAAGCGGCGAAGCGCGGCCTCACCTCGACCATTACCTTCCCGGTGGGCAACATCGCACCGGAAGGTTCAGTGATTAAATCAACTGCCATCGATGCGTCAGTCATTAATAAAGAAGGCGTCTATTACCATAAAGGGGCGGTGAAAGTTTATCTTTCAGAAAAAACAGCGATTTACGACATCAAACACGACAAGATCAAAGCGGGCGATATCCTGGTTATCATCGGCGTCGGCCCGTCCGGGACAGGCATGGAAGAGACCTATCAGGTGACCAGTGCGTTGAAGCATCTCTCCTGGGGTAAACAGGTGTCGCTGATTACCGATGCCCGTTTCTCCGGCGTGTCGACCGGCGCCTGTATCGGCCACGTGGGGCCAGAAGCATTAGCGGGCGGCCCGATTGGTAAATTACGCACCGGGGATATTGTCGAAATTAAAATTGATTGCAAACAACTCCAGGGGGAGGTGAATTTCTTAGGTTCCAGCACTGACGATATATTGCCTTCACGAGAAGAAGCCACTGCGATGTTAAATAACCGAAGCAGCCACCCGGATTTAATGCCTGACCCGGCATTACCGGACGACACCCACCTCTGGGCGATGCTTCAGGCCGTGAGCGGCGGCACCTGGCGTGGCTGTATTTACGACGTTAATAAAATCAGTGAAGCACTATGGGCGCATTTAAATAAGCCCTGAATAACAGAGATAACAATTAATACATATGTTCATTAGCGCGGCCGGTTTGGCCGCGTGACACCCCACATCTGTATCCGAAAATGAGAGGACTTTATGCCACTATTCATTGTCGTGGCAGGTATTGCTGTACTCCTGCTTTTAACCATAAGAATTAAATTAAATACCTTTGTTTCGTTAATCATTGTCTCTATCGGCGTTGCCATCGCCAGTGGCATGGGGCTGCATAAAGTGGTCGCCTCGGTGGAGTCTGGCCTCGGCGGTACGCTCGGCCATATTGGTTTAATCTTTGGCTTCGGTGTCATGCTCGGACGATTATTATCCGATGCTGGGGGCGCGCAACGGATTGCCCTTACCATGCTGAAATATTTCGGCGCGAAAAAGCTCGACTGGGCGGTTGTCTGTTCGGCGTTTATCGTCGGGATTGCTCTATTTTTCGAAGTCGGCTTGATTCTGCTGGTGCCGATTTTGTTCGCCATCGCCCGGGAAGCGAAAATCTCGCCGATGTACATGTGCGTGCCGATGCTCTCCGGTTTGCTGGTGGCACACGGTTTTCTGCCTCCGCATCCCGGCCCGACCGTGATCGCCCGTGAATATGGTGCGGATGTCGGGATGGTATTGATTTACGGCATTATCGTGGGCATCCCGACCTTTATTTTGTGTGGCCCGTTGCTGAATAAAGTGTGCCAGCGGTTAATCCCCGAGGCGTTTAAAAAAGAGGGCAATATTGCCTCTCTCGGCGCCAGCAAAAGCTTTACCGAGAGCGAAATGCCGGGCTTTGGTATCAGCTTCTTAACTGCCATGCTGCCGGTAATTTTGATGGCGCTGGTGACCGTTATGCAGATGGTTCGCCCGAAAGGTGCCGGTGACCCGGGCGCGCTCTACAATCTGTTCCTGTTTTTGGGGAACTCCACCATTGCAATGCTGATTTCGCTGCTCTTTGCCCTCTATACCATGGGCGTGGGCCGTGGGAAAACCATTGCTGAACTGATGGATTCATGCAGCAAAGCCATTGCCGGGATTGCCGGTTTGCTGTTGATCATCGGCGGTGGCGGTGCGTTCAAGCAGGTGCTGATTGATTCAGGCGTCGGGCAGTATATTTCCACGCTGGTGGCGGGTATGGACATTAACCCCATCCTGATGGCGTGGGGAGTAGCCGCGTTCCTGAGGATTTGCCTGGGGTCAGCCACCGTGGCGGCGATCTCCACCGCCGGGTTGGTTATCCCCTTACTGGCGTCGCATCCAAACATCAATCTGGCGCTGATCACCCTCGCGACAGGCGCAGGCTCCTGCATCTGTTCTCATGTGAATGATGCCAGTTTCTGGATGATTAAGGACTTCTTCGGTTTGACCACCAAAGAGACGTTGCTGTCATGGACGTTGATGTCCACGCTGCTCTCGATCTGCGGTCTGCTGTTTATTTTGCTGGCGAGTATGGTGATGTAAGCTTGCCCTGCCCCGGTCAGTCGTGCCGGGGCAAACTTTACACGCTCTTCAACGCCCTCAGTTAATCCTTCAGTTTGCTTTAATGCTGCCTTAAAAACGCACCCATGCTAATCTTAATAAAAGTTAATAACTTTTATTAAGGGAGAAAAGCGATGCCCTCATCGATGAAACAGACTATCAGTGCACAAATCCCTATCGAACTTGCTCAGGCAGTGGAGAGAATGGCTGAAGAGTTAGACCGGTCTAAAAGCTGGATAATCAAGGAAGCATTGACATCCATGTTGGCCGAAAGAGAACGTCGACATCAGGAAATCTTGACAGGCCTTGCAGACGTAGAAACGGGTCGTATCGTACGTCATTCAGAAATAATGGATTTTGCGGCAACATTGAAAAAAGAGTAATGCATGGAAATCTACTGGACACGTAAGGCTAAGGATGACCTGGAACGGATTTATCGTTTCGCATGCCAGTATAACCGCCTCCATGCGAATGCTGTCCTGGATCGTTTGATTGAGGGAGTGCAGAAACTTGCTATGCATCCGGCCTTAGGGGTGATGCAAATCCGATATGAACCTCGTGAAGTGCGCAAAATCCTTTTTGACGATTATGAAGTTCACTATGAACTAAAGGATGGCGATATTTATATCGTCGATCTCTGGCACACCAAAGAAGATCGTTAATATTTATTTTTCTGGCGAATATTAAAAAACAATCCCCCCTTAAATGCATTCACAAAAGAAATATAAAGCAAACCTCAACCATCCTTTCATTTAATTCATAAAACAAATAACTCAAAAATTCACAATTTAAGCATGTGACCGACCTCAATAAATTAGTATGGAATACAAACTAAATAAGCAAAATAGCTTTACAAGCTGTGCATCCCAGGCAATAAATACGCAAAAAAGGACATCAGGGAAGATTCATTTTCTTGATTAAGTATGGAAAGCAAACGAAAAGAGTATTCATGATGAATGCAGGCATTCCCAATACCTTAAGGCAGATGAACGCCACGCTGGTGGTAAATATTATTCGCCAGCATGGGCCGCTATCCAGAGCGCAGGTGGCCAAAATAAGCGGCATAACCAAAGCCACGATTTCTGACATTATTAGCGGCTTAATTCAGGAAGGCACCATTTATGAGGGCGGTGTCAGCGAGCAAACCGGACAGGGCAGAAAAGGCATCCTGCTTAATTTTGACCCCTTTGCCAGACTGGGGGTGGGGATTGATTTAGGCGGAACCAAAATCACCTATTCCATCTTCAACCTGGACGCCGAAATCTTATATGAGAAGCGTGAAGCCACATGGAAAACCAGCGATCGGGACACCTTTATTGAGCAATTGATCAACGGTGTGGCCAGCTTTATTCGTGAAAGCGGCGTGGACAGGAGCCGGGTAAGCGTCATTGGTCTCGCAACGCCTGGGATTATTGATATCAGCAGCGGCGTGGTACTGGAAGGTTCCCCCAATCTGCCCGACTGGGGCAATCTTGCCCTCGCTGACGCGCTCACGCGGAGTCTCTATATTCCGGTGGTACTGGAAAACGACATTCGGGCGGCGCTGGTCGGCGAAATGTGGTGTGGAAAATGCCGTGATATCAGCAGTGCCGCCCTGATCGGTATTGGTACCGGGCTGGGTTCAGCCCTGCTTATTGACGGTAAAATCATTCGCGGGGCGAATAACGCAGCCGGCGAAATTGGCTATATGATTTTTGGCCGTGAACAGCTCTTTCAGGACTGGCGAAATAAAGGCTGTTTTGAAAGTTACTGTTCGGGTTCAGGTCTGAGTGAACGCGCCATGACGCTGCTACGCCAGCCGATGACATTAGAGCAGATCATTCAGAACGTTGAGCAGAACGATCCGCTCGCCTGCGCGCTGATTGACGAAATGGCCGATTATCTGGCGATGGGCATTATTAATCTCGCCGCTATAGCGAATTTGCAAAAAGTAATTTTAACCGGGGGCGTTACCCATGCAGCGAATTATTTCCTGCCACGGGTACAGGCGATTCTCGACAGGCAATTGTCGACCAATATGCACGTTACGGTTGAATTATCAGAACTTCGGGAGAAAGCCCCGCTTCACGGCATTGCTATTCTGGCGCTTTCAACGCTGTACCCCTCAATCGAATTTATTCCAGAAACACAACTTTAATAATGCTGGTGAATTAACAAGGAGAATAGGATGGCAGGAATCCACTTACACCCGCACGATATTCTGGACGAAGGCATGGACGCTATTCTGCAGCGCATTGACGGCATGCAGAGTGTTGAACATCTCTTCGTCGAGCTCAATACCATTTTCGAGCGCAATCCCTACCCGACAGGCGTCTTGCCGCACAACCCGGTTCACGATTCGGTGATGGGTAACGGCATGTTGCACGTCAATATTTACAGTGGCGACGCACGTATCCAGCAAAGTATCGATCCTGGCGTCCTCGCCGGAGATGACCCTCTGTTAGCCGTGAAGCACGCCACCGAAGGCACACGTTTCAAGGTCATTCCGTGGGTCAATATTCTGAATGGCGACTTTGCCGGAGATGTAAAAAGTAACCACGTCATTGATTACCGTGGGCGGATTATTAAATATTGGCTGTGCCCGAACGCGCCGGACGTCGCGGATTACTGGCAAAAAACCTTCAGCCGCATCAAGGAAAGATATGGGTATGACACCTTCCTGATTGACCGCATTCGCTTCCCGGACTGGGCGGGCAAAGAGGTCAACCCGGCCGGACTGTTCACCTGCTTCTGCCCACACTGCCAGAACGCCATGAAGGAACAGGGGATTGACCCGCAAGCGGTAAAAGCGGAGCTGGAAACCCTCTCCGATGCGCTTGCAGACGGCAATTTCGATGTGCCGGTCGAGGCATTTCGCAACAACCCGCTTATCGCCCGCTGGATTGCCTTTCGCCAGCAGAGCGTCACCGGGCTGGTTGAACGCATCCTGAAACAGGCCAAAGAGAACATTGGCGACATCCATTTCTGGCTCGATCTCTGGCCGCCAGCCTGGAGCTGGATCCTCGGTCAGGACTACCACGCGTTGACCCGCCACGCGGATACGCTCAAACATTTTCCCTATCACAAGCTGGGTGGGGGCGCGGATGTGCAGGGGCTGGTTAATTTCTTCGCCGGCGATGAAGACACCCAGGAGCTGGCCTTCTCGGCTGTGAAAAAACTGTTCGACCTGCCCTACGACCTGACCTACGCCGACTTCAAACGATCTGGTTTCCCGATTCGTTTCGTCAAAGAACAAAACGATCGGGTGCGGCAACTTTCTCAGCCGGGCACCTTTATCTTCAGCGGTATTCAGATGTGGAATTTACCGCCCGATGAACTGCTTGACGCCGTGCACGCAGCCAAAGCGAGTGCCTGCGACGACCTGCTTTATTACTGCTATGGATGGGCCGACCAGGCGCTGTTTGACGCTATCGGCGAGGAAGAAAAAAACAAAGGAGCTGAACAATGACTAACGCGCAGAAGTGGAAGGTCTTTTTCCTGCTGTTTATGACCATGTTTTTACTGGGCGGCATTCAAAACACCAAAGGGCTGATTCTCGAACAGGTACAACACAGCATCGACCTCAATTTGGGCCAGGTGGGTACGCTTATCACGCTATTCCAGATTGGCTTCCTGATCTCCAGTTTACTGACCGGCTACCTGACCGATAAAAAAGGCCTCAAGGTGATGATGCTGATTGGCTCATTGCTGATGATAGTCGGCCTGATGGGGACCAGCCTGGCCTACACGGTCGCGCTGTTCTTCGGTTTCTATCTGGTTATCGGCCTGGGAATTGGCTCAATGATGGTATCGATCGTGACCGTCATTCCGACGTTCTATAAAGAAAAAGCCGGGATGATGTTCAACATCTCGAATGCGATGTTCGGCGTCGGGATGATTGTGACCCCGCTGATTTTGCACCAATTGTTCGCCAACAGCGTCTCATGGCGCAGCTTCTATGTCGGCATCGCCGTGATTGTGGCAGTACTGGTACTGGTGTTGAGCACCCTGAAATTAGAAAACAGGGCCCAGTCTTCCATGCAGGTCGGTGACTTTGTGCAGCTGCTGGGGCAGAAAGATGTGATGATTGTTATCGCGTTTTTGCTGTTCTACGTGGCCGCCGAAGCCGCATTCCTGAATTTCTTCCCAATTTTCTATGCCGCGCTGGATATCGACGGGCTGGATGCCGCCGGCAAAGCCGCCAAAGCCGCTTATGTGATCTCTTCCTTTGCGGGCCTGTTTACCATTGGACGCGTGATCGGCGGATTTATCACTCTGAAGCTGGGCGAGCGCAGGACATTAATCTGGTTCTCAGTGCTGTCGCTGGCCTCCATCATCGTCAGCCGGATGCTGGCCGTCGAGTTCGTCTATCTGTTTATGTTGTTCGGATTTGCCATGTCGGTGCTGTTCCCAACGGCGGCGGCCATTGCTACCCGTTTAACCACCAAAAGCGGTTCGGTGATGGGGCTGATTTATGTCGCCTCAGGCTTCGGCGGCGCGCTGGCAGGTTCAGTGATTGGTCAGATATCTGACAGCTACGGTATCGCCACCGGCTTTAACTTCATCATCGCCTTCGTGGTCGTCTTCCTTATCCTTGCAATGATAATAAGAGAAAAAGCGCAGTAACCGCAGTGCCTGTTTGGCGGCAGTCTGGACTCCACCCTCCTGAACGACTGCCGCCTTTTTTATCCCGCAAAAGTTTGCCTGTCTTCTTCATTAGCCTCGAAAAGGCTCCCCGCCATGACAGCGGGGGAGCGGCTTATTTTGAGACGTCCGTGCCAAAATAGGTGTTGGAGATTTTCTGGTAAGTCCCGTCAGATTTAATGCTCTCCAGCGCCTTGTTGATCGACTGCTGCAACGCTGCGTTGTCTTTACGAATCAGCACCCCAACCTGTTCTGCATCGCTTTGCGACGCCACAATTTTCACTGGCGCATCCGGCTTGTGCTTTTTGAAGTCGAGGAACGACAGGTTGTCGTTGATGGTGGCATCGGCACGGCCTTGCGCAACCAGTGAAACGGATTGATCGAAGCCATCGGTTCCCACTACTTCGGCACCGTATTTACGCGCCAGTTGCGCATAGTTACTGGTCAGGGTATGGGCAGATTTCTTCCCTTTCAGATCGTCAAACGTTTTGATCGCCGTGTTATTACTGTTGACGATCAGCACCGCTTTAGAGGAGATATACGGCTCGGAGAAATCGAATTTTGCCTTTCGTTCAGGGGTAATAGAGACCTGGTTAATTACCGCGTCATAACGTTTGGCATCCAGTCCGGCCACCAGGCCATCCCATTTACTTTCAACAAACTCTACCTTCACGCCGATACGTTTGGCAATTTCCTGGCCGATCTCCACGTCAAACCCCACCAGTTTGCCGGAGGCATCATGGTAGGTGAACGGCGGATAGGTGCCTTCGGTACCGATTTTAAACACCCCGGCAGACTTGATGCTGGCCAGATCGTCAGCGGCAAAGGCCGCATGAGAGGCACTCAGTTGAATGGCGGTCGCCAGTAGTGCAGTCGCGAATACTTTCATCATTAACTCCTAAATAGTGAATGCCGTGTTGTTGTTTTAAATTTCCCAGGAATCGGGAAGCGTGTCGGTCAGGGTGGAAATAAACAGCTGCGTTCGCGTTTTTTTCGCCTGGGTGAAAATGGCCTTTGAGGTGCCACTCTCCACAATGTGCCCGGACTCCAGAAAGACCACCTGATTGGCAATATTCGCCGCCAGGCGTAAGTCATGGGTCGCCATCAACATGGTGGTACCTTCCTGCGCAAGCTGGCGCAGGACAGCAACCACTTCCAGCGACAGCTCAGGGTCGAGTGCCGAGGTGGGCTCGTCGCAAAGGAGGACTTTGGGCGAAGGGGCCAGCGCACGGGCAATGGCCACACGCTGTTGCTGACCACCGGAAAGCATGGCAGGCCACGCATCGCGCTTATGCAACATGCCGACTTTGGTCAGCAACTCTTCAGCGCGAGCGGTCGCTCTTGCGACTGGCCATTTTTGCACCACCACCAGCCCACGCATGATGTTTTCCAGCACCGTTAAATGCGGGAATAACTGGAAATTCTGAAAGACCATCCCGGTCTGCTGGCAAATACGCCGAATATCTTTTTTCTTTGTTTTAACGTGGCCGTTAAATGAAATATCTTCACTACCGATTTGTACCGTTCCGGCCTGCGGTATTTCCAGCAAATTCACACAGCGTAATAGTGTGCTCTTGCCACTACCGGAAGGGCCAATTAATGCCGTGACGCTCCCTTCCGGCAGGGAAAGAGAAATATCGTGTAAGACTTTTTGCGAGCCAAAGCTTTTCTCAAGTCCGGAGAGTGTTATCATTATAATTTTCCTTCACCACGGTATTTCTTTCTAAGCGAACTTCCAGACGCGACTGTAAATACGATAAAACAGAGCTGATCAGTAAATAAAGAATGGCGGCTTCGGTATACAAAATTAATGGCTGGTAGGTTACCGCGGCAATACGCTGGGCGGCGAGGAACATCTCCGGCACGGTAATGACCGAGGCCAGCGAGGTGTCTTTCACCAGAGAAATAAAGGTATTGGAAAGCGGTGGCACCGCGACGCGTGCAGCCTGCGGCAGGATGATATGGCGCAGCGACTGGCTCCAGCTCATGCTGATAGAGTGCGCCGCTTCCCACTGCCCTTTCGGCACGGACAGCAGCGTGGCGCGGATCACTTCTGAGGTGTATGCGCCGATATTCAGCGTAAAACCAATCACTGCGGACGGGAACGCATCCAGGGTGATACCGGCATTAGGCAGCGCATAGAAAATAAGGAACAGTTGCACCAATAAAGGTGTGCCGCGAATAATCCAGACATAAAAGCGCACCAGACTTTTCAGCGGCGCAGGTCCATATAAGCGAATTAATGCAACAATAAACCCAAGAATTAACCCGAGAACAAAAGTAATAAGCGTTAAGGGAATAGTAAACGTCAGTCCGGCGTACAGCATCGGCCAAAATGAATCGAGCGCTAAAGACAACCAATCAGGCACACGTCACCTTCCCTGAAATTATTATTTTCAGTTGTAATAAGTTAAACGACATAAACTATATTAATGAGATGGAGTCTACCACGAGGTAATTCGGGACGTATCTAGATATACCAGGAATGCTTATGCGTTTAAGGCATAAGGGATTGTTTGGGATTTTATAAAAACCATTTCCTTGATTTGATGTGTTCCAAACCCGGCTTAAATTATTCGCCAACCTGACACGAGTTGCCCCGTATTTCACACAGCCAACACGGGGCAGTTTCTTCATCAAATCTGTGCCAGGCCGCCGTCGACGAACAGTTCGATGCCGTTGATATAACTTGCGTCATCGGAGGCAAGGAACAGCACCGCGCTGGCAACTTCAGACGGTCGACCAATGCGCCCTGACGGGACCTGCTCGGAAAGCCAGGATTTGGTGCCTTCCGCCTGTTCACCGCCGCCGAAGAGTTCATTCAGACCGGCGGTGTCGGTCAGGCCCGGGCTGACGGCGTTAACGCGAATACGGCGCGGTTTGAGATCCAGAATCCAGCTACGCGCGAAGTTACGCACTGCTGCTTTGGTCGCCGAGTAAACGCTAAATCCTGGGGTGCCTTTGACACTGGTGGTGGAGGCGGTCATCACGATGGAAGCGCCGTCTTTCAGCAGCGGCAGGGCTTTTTGTACCGTAAAGAGCACGCCTTTCACGTTGGTGTTAAAGGTCTGTTCGTAGTGCTGCTCGGTAATTTCGCCCAGTGCGGCAAAGTCACCGCCACCGGCGTTTGCCACCAGCACATCGATCTGCCCGTGCTGCTGTTGAATCACGTCGTACAGGTGGTCGATATCGCCCAGTTTACCCATATCGCCCCGCACGCCGACCACGCTGCCGCCAATCTCCTGCACCGCTTTGTCCAGCGCTTCCTGACGACGGCCGGTAATGAAAACTTGCGCGCCTTCATTCACGAACGCTTTTGCTGTTGCCAGGCCAATACCGCTGGTGCCACCTGTTACCACGACCACTTTATTGCTGTATCTGTTCATTTTACGCTCCGGTTTGTTCCGTTGGGTGAGTGATAATGAAGATACCAGTGGAACGATGGTGCAAAAAGAGAGCAAATATGCTACCTATCGTTCTACGAATGGAACGATGGAAAGACGATGCGTACCGACCTGAATGACTACCGCTATTTTGCCGAAGTGGTGCGCCACGGCGGGTTTGCCGCCGCAGGCAGGGCCTTGCATGAGCCCAAATCGAAGCTCAGCCGCCGGGTGGCGGAGCTGGAGTCACGTCTGGGCGTGCGGCTGATTGAGCGCACCAGCCGCCGCTTTCGCGTTACCGAGGTGGGCGAGGCTTTTTACCAGCGCTGTCGGGCGATGTTGCTGGAAGCGGAGCAGGCGGAAGCACTGATCGTCAACGCTCACGCTGAGCCACATGGTCTGGTGCGTTTCAGTTGCCCGACCGGTATGGTGGAAGTGGTGGCCGACACCTTAATGGCCTATATGCGCCGCTACCCGAAGGTGCGGCTACAGATTGTGGCCGTTGACCGGGCCGTTGATTTGATTAACGAGCGCATTGATGTTGCCCTGCGCGTGCGTACGCAGCTGAACAGCGATGCGGAACTGATTATGCGCACCCTGGGCATCTCGCATCGGATTCTGGTTGCCAGCCCGGAACTGGCGCGCCGTGCCGGGAACGATATTGCTGCTCTGAATAATTTACCCACCCTCAGTACCAATGATGACGATCTGGAAGTCGAGTGGCCGCTGGAAAACAGCGACAAGCAAAGTCTGGTACTGCGCCATACGTCAGTGATGAGCTGTAGTGATTTTTCTGCCGTCCGCTGTGCGGCGAAAGAGGGTCTGGGCGTCGCCTTTTTACCGGAGCACTATTGTCAACGCGCCCTGGAGTGTGGAGAACTGGTGCAGATTTTCCCGGCGTGGCGCAGCGTGCCGGGGATTGTTCACCTGGTGTTCACCACCCGTAAGGGCCTGCCGCCTGCGGTGAGGGCGCTGATTGATAGTCTGGCGGCGTCGTTTGCGGCACTGACGCGGTTGTGAGTATGCCGATATTTCTCCTCACACTGGCTCTCACGTTTTACAGCGATAACATTGCTCAATGAGAATAAAACTGTCACCGCGATGACAGGGTCCGGCTGAAAATCGACGAAGCGTATCCGCAAGGCCGGGGCGACGCGCAGGGATGCGCGGCGAGGGCGATTTTACACGGACGTTACCTTCGCCCGTCCCCGATTAGCCTGAAGGAATACGCGTAGTGGACCGCGTCAGCGGCGATTTTCCTGGCCGGGAGCCCGGGTCGCCAGGGTGGCGGCGGCGAGCCACCCTGGCACGTTCACGGGTTCTGGCGTGACAGAAAAGCAAGGAACATAAGGTGAACGGAATAACCATCAGAGCTGCATTTTCCCCCTCACCCTGACCCTCTCCCCGGTGTGATCTGAACCCCATAACCTGGAACAGATTCAGGTCTGAGCGTGCCACTGAGTCCGGTAATTTACCGGGCTCAGCCCTCCCAGTCCCATCTTTATTCTGTCATGGTTATAGTAATGGATGTATTTCCCTGTCGCCGTTTCCAGCTCCGACACGTTTTCATACCTTATTCCGTAGAACATCTCCGTTTTCAGCACCGCGAAGAAGCTCTCCATTGCCGCATTATCCAGACAGTTACCCCGTCGCGACATGCTCTGGTGGAGCCCGTGTTTCTCCAGCGTGCTTCGCCATTGACGCATCCGATACATCCAGCCCTGATCGCTGTGCAGTACCGCTCCCTGTCTGACAGTGCCTGAACTCAGCAGGGCATCCAGCATTTTTTCCGCCAGCACATACGCCGGACGCGATGCCATATTGGCCGCCACTATTTCCCTGTTGTAAAGGTCCATTACCACAGACAGATACAGTTTCGCGTTGCCCACCCGGAACTCCGTCACATCGGTTACCAGTTTCACTCCCCACGTGTCAGCGCTGAAGTCCCTGTTTAACAGATTGTCGACGGGCTCCAGTTCAGCGGCCCCCTGCCAGCTCCGGTATTTCTTCCTGCGTGTCAGCGCCTGACAGTCCAGCTCTCTCATCAACCTCGACACTTTTTTATGGTTAATGCGGTGGCCCTGCGCCTGCAGCTCATTTGTCACCCGCCGGTAGCCGTAGCGCCGTTTATGGCGAACAGCAGTGGACATAATGAGGTCGCATATCGGATCCGGACTGACCACACGTGCGTCGCGCTTTTGCCGGTCATACCATGTGCTTTGCGCAAGCTCAGCCGCTTCCAGCAAGCGGGACAGCCGGTGTTCGGGGATCAGTGCCCTGACGATAAGGGCTTTTTCTTTCCCTTTTGCGCTTTTTCTTTCATCAGGGCGTCCAGCTTTTCCAGATAAGCTTTTTCGGCACGCAGGTAAAGCACTTCATCAACCAGTTGTTCCGGTGTCATTTCCTCAGGCGGTTTACCGCGATGTGATGGCTTACGGATCATATGTTTATCCTCGTGACTGTCTGGCGCTAACTGTCCGTTTGCTGCGCGTCTGGCCCAGCTACTGACTGTTTTGTGATCAGGAATATTAAACCGTGCAGCCGTCATTCGCACAGAGAGATGTTCACGCTGCATGGTCTGGATGACCTGAAGGCGAAAATCATCGGAGTAAGAACGGCGTGAGGGGCGAAGTGCAGCCTCACCATGAAAGCCGTAAGCGCTGACCCAGGCACGAAGAGAGGGCTCGGGACAGCCGTACTGGCGTGCAGTGGATGTGAGGCTGTTGCCGCCCTCCACATACGCCCGGACGGCGGCCAGCTTAATGTCGAATGTGTACTTCATAAGAACCTCCGAAAAACTGGTTTGGGATTCCAGGTTTCGGGGTTCAGATCAGTGGGGCGAGGGGACCGATCGTGCTGGCATTTTTTTGTGGGGATTCCTTTCCCCAAAGGGGAAAGGGAGAAAATCAGTACCCGCGCGTTAGTTCTTAAGGCGCATCGCCTCAACAAACAGCGAAAAGGAGGTGGTGTGCTGCCGTCGGCTGGGGTAATAGAGATAATAACCGGGGAATGGCTCGCACCAGGCGTCCAGCACCCGGACCACCTCACCGCGTTCGATCTCCCCGGCCACCGCATCTTCCGGCAGGTAAACCAACCCCACACCGGACACCGCCGCTTCAATGCGATGGCGCAGCGCATTAATAGTGAGCTGCCCTTCTACCCGTACTTTCAACTCCTTGCCGTCTTTCGAGAACTCCCAGGGCAACAGGCCGCCGAGGGTCGCCATCCGCATGTTGATACAGCGATGATGTTGTAGATCTGCCGGGGTTTTGGGTGGCGGATTACGACGAAAGTAGTCCGGTGACCCGACAATCGCCATACGCATTGGCGGACTGACGGGAATCGCAATCATGTCTTTTGCGACGGACTCACCAAGGCGAATACCGGCATCAAAGCGCTGGGTGACGATGTCCATCAGCGCGTTATCGACGGTCACTTCGACGTTGATATCGGGCCAGCGAACGAGAAAATCCTTCAGCACCGGCCAGAGCACCGAATCCACCGCATGTTCCCCCGCCGTAATACGAATGTTCCCGGCGGGGACATCGCGCATCCCTTTGAGTATGTTGAGCTCGGTTTCGATGTCGCGAAAGTGTGGCCCGATGCGCTCCAGCAGCGTCTCCCCCGCTTCGGTGGGCGATACGCTACGAGTGGTACGCGTTAACAAGCGGATGCCCATACGCTCTTCCAGCCCACGCATCGAATGGCTTAACGCCGACTGCGATACGCCCAGTTTGGCAGCGGCACGGGTAAAGCTGCGCTCTTCGGCAACAACCAGAAAGGCGATAAGATCATTAAAATTTTCTTTTAGCACGGGCAATTCCGGGGCGTACGGGAAAGTAAAAAAGTATATACCCTAAATAATTCGAGTTGCAGGAAGGCGGCAACGCAGCGAATCCCCAGGAGCTTACTCTGGTAAGTGACTGGGGTGAGCGAGGAGAGCCAACGCACATGCGACTTGAAGTATGACGGGTATTTGAAGTATTAATGAATTTGCCTCATAGGTCCTTTCTGATTTACCCACTAACCCATTCTCGCCACGCTGCGTAAGCTTATCAGGACCCTTGGTTTGCGTTCTGGAGAAAAAATGAAGATTACCCGCAGTGCATCCGTGCCCTCAGCCGCTGGCCCAAAAGATTACTTCACTGGCCGTGTGCGTATTGATTCCCCCTTCAGTGCCGATGCGCCTGCTCGCGTTGGCGGTGCGACCGTCACCTTCGAAGCGGGTGCGCGCACGGCGTGGCACACCCACCCGCTTGGACAGACGCTGATCATCACCCACGGTAAAGGCTGGATTCAGTGTGAAGGCGAGGAGATTCAGGAGATGAACCAGGGCGATATTGTCTGGATACCGGAAGAGGTGAAGCACTGGCATGGGGCCACCCCGGATAATGCCATGACCCATATCGCCATTGCGGAGTCGCAAAACGGCAGCCCGGTCACCTGGCTTGAGCAGGTCTCTGACGAACAGTACCGCCGGTAAGCGGCAAACGGCACCTGACGCGGGGTCAGGTGCCTCGTCCAGTTTATTTACCTGCGTGGTTCAGTGCCGCAATTTCATCGGCGGAGAGCGTCAGGGAAAGCGCGGTGACGAAGCTGTCCACCTGCGGGATTTTGGTCGCACTGGCAATCGGTGCGGTCACGCCTGGCTGGGCAATCAGCCATGCCAGCGCCACTTCTGCCGGTTTCACATCGTGTGCTGCCGCCACCTTGTCCAGCGCATCCAGAATGCGGAAGCCACGGTCATTGAGGTATTTACCAACACCCTGACCGCGTTGGCTCTGGCTCAAATCTTTTTCGCTACGGTATTTACCGGAGAGGAACCCGGACGCCAGGCTGTAGTAGGTCACCACGCCAATGTTTTCCCGCACCGTTAACTCCTGAAGTGCGCCTTCGAAACTTTCGCGGTCATACAGATTGTATTCCGGCTGCAACACCTGGTAGCGCGGTAATCCTTTTTCATCCGCCACCGTCAGAGAAGCCTGTAGCTGCCCGGCATTCAGGTTCGATCCGCCTACGGCACGAATTTTCCCGGCCTTCAGCAGTTTTTCATAAGCACCCAGGGTCTCTTCGTAGGGGGTCTCGCTGTCTGGCCAGTGGGAGAAATAGAGATCGATATGATCAGTTTGCAAACGACGCAGCGAGTCTTCCACCGCGTCGGTAATCCAGCGGGCAGACAGCCCTTTTTTACCCGGTTCGCCGAGATCGGAACCCACTTTGGTAAACAGAGTGACTTTGTCGCGTGCGCCCGGATGGGCCGCCAGCCATTTACCGATAATAGTCTCTGATTCACCGCCTTTATTGCCCGGTGCCCAGGCGGAGTAGACATCGGCGGTGTCGATCGCCGTTAGCCCTCTTTCCAGCAACGCATCCAGTAAGCTGAAACTCTGCTTTTCATCCACGGTCCAGCCAAATACGTTACCGCCAAAAACCAGCGCGGGGATCTGTAAACCGGTGGTGCCCAGTGTTCGTAAGGTCATGCGCAACGCCCTCTCAGATGGTGGACGGAAGCGGGCATTCCCTGCCTGTCCGGTCCACAATACTCAACCGGATCATCACTGAACCGGAATCGTGATCTTTTGTTCGCGTTATACAATAGTCGCCTGGTATCAGGGCCAGGGTTAGCAAAATGTGGCTTTTTAACCGTCAAATTTCGGCTATCGATAGCAAAATGAAGGCAAAAGCAGCGCCGGTTTTAGCGCGGCGAGCGGAATACGGACAGCGTGCTGAGCTGCGCGGTAATCGCACGCAGAGGCTCGCGCAGCGCGCCGTGTAACTGGCGAATCGCCGGAGAAAACTGCTTACGATGTGGGCAAATCAGGTTCAGTGGTGCCGCTTCACCCGGCTGCTGGGGTATCAGTACCTCCAGACGCCCCGCCTGCACATCCTCACTGATATCAATCCAGGATTTATAAACAATTCCCATGCCGTCAATGGCCCAGCGACGGGCGACATCGGCGTCATCACACAGCATCCGACTTTTGACGATCAGCTGACGACGCATGCCGTCCTGCACAAAGCTCCATTTGTCATAAACATGGCTGTTCATGGTGAACAGCAGGCAGTGGTGGTTAACGATATCGTCGAGGGTCTGCGGCCTGCCGTGTCTGGCCAGATAGGCGTGTGAGGCGGCAAGCACCCGCCGGTTATCTTCCGCCAGCGGCAGGGCCACGTAGCTGCTGTTATCCAGCACACCGTAGCGGATAGCGATGTCCACCGGATCGCGAAAGACATCACTGATCTGATCCGAGAGCGATAAGCGCAGCGAAATTTTTGGGTGCTGTTCGCAAAAACGGGTGATGAGCGGTAACAGCACGTTACGCCCGATATCCGAGGGCACCGCCATGCGCAATTCTCCCTGGATGTCATCTTCGCTGCTGTGCAGGCTCTCTGCACCCGCCTGTACCACCGCGAGCATCTCCTGAGCAAACGGCAGGTACTTCTCGCCTTCTGATGTCAGGCGCAAGCTGCGGGTAGAGCGCACGAACAGGCGTTTATCGAGATCCCGCTCAAGCCGATGCACGGCGGCACTGACCTGCCCTGGCAGCAAACCTGCCTCTCTTGCTGCATTGGAAAAACTGCCCAGTGCCGCGGAACGGACAAACAGCGTGACATCTTCAAGGCGAATCATGGCGGCTCCCGGGCCGAAATATACGTAGCCCTCTTTGTGCCAGAAAACACGCGCAGCGGACAGTAGAAGCACGGTTATTTTCACTGCAAATGTGAAAGTGCTGCTCGATTAGGGCAATTTATCTCGTCGTCATTTGCGTTTATTCTCGACCCACCAGACGGGGCGGCACGCCCCTTATTTCCATTTTGCGCCAGGAGAAAGATGATGACTTTAGATGATGCGGTAGTCGCCCGTCACACGGTGAAGGCGTTTGAACCCGGTAAGTCGCTGCCTCAGGATTTGATTGATACGCTGCTGAACGTGCTGCACAACAGCCCTTCTTCGGTGAACTCCCAGCCGTGGCATTTTGTGGTGGCCTCAACCCCGGAAGGCCGCGCAGCGATGGCGAAATCCACCACCGGCGCCTTCATTTACAACGAACCGAAAGTGCTGAATGCGTCCCATGTGATTGCGCTGTGTATGCGCACCGACATTACCGAACAGCACCTGCAAAACGTGCTCGCGCAGGAGAACAGCGATGGCCGCTTCGTGGCTGACGGTGCGCAGGCCGGTCAGGATAAGAGCCGCCGCTCCTATGTCGATATGCACCGCTATGAGTCCCGCGATGTGCCGCAGTGGATGGAAAAACAAGTGTATCTGGCGCTCGGCGGGCTGCTGCTGGGTGCAGCGATGCTCGGTATCGATGCCACACCAATGGAAGGGTTTGATCAGCGCGAGCTGGATCTATCCCTCGGCCTGCGTGAAAAAGGGCTGACCAGCGTGGTGCTGGTGTCGCTGGGTTATCGTAGCGAAAAAGACTTCAACGCCGCCCTGCCGAAATCCCGCCTGCCGCGCGAAGAGGTGTTTACCTTTATTTAAGGCTTGTTTGCCGGGGGCGATACATGCCCCCGATTTCTCTTTATGAGATATTTGAGTCTCATCACACTCTGCGTTTTTTATTCTTCCGAAAAACTGTTTATCAAAAGTAGCGGTCAGCGAATTCATTGATCGCACCTATGCATTTTTCGCGCTTTGAAATTCTCGTCGCAATTCTTCTAATTATTTAGGGCATATTTGCAAAAAATTTTTAGGTGGTATCCTCACTGAAAAGTGAGTCTAAGGATGGCCATGATGAAAAAAGAACATAATGATGTCAGTAAATTTCTCAGCTACGTTCTCCGTCATCAACCAGAAGCGATTGGCCTTGAGCTGGACAGCGAAGGCTGGGCGAGCATTGATACGCTGATCGCGGGAGCGACCAGCCAGGGGCAGCAGTTGGATAAGCCCCTCATTGAAGCCGTCGTGGCAAGCAGTGATAAAAAACGCTTCGCGCTCTCCGCTGACGGGCTGCGCATTCGCGCGGTGCAGGGACACTCGACGGCTAAAGTCGATATAACGTTCAGCGAAAAAAGACCGCCGGACACCTTGTACCACGGCACTGCCAGTCGTTTTCTTGCTTCGATTCTTGCCGAAGGTCTGACCCCGCAGTCGCGACAATATGTGCATCTCTCTGCCGATCGGGAGGTGGCGATTCAGGTGGGGCAGCGTTACGGTACGCCGGTTGTCCTGGAAATTAATGCACTCGCGATGTTTGAGCAGGGGCATCAGTTCTTTCAGGCAGATAATGGCGTGTGGCTGGTCCGGCAGGTTGCAGTGGAATTTATTGGTCAGTGATGCTGGAACGCCTGCTGGCGCTTCGCTTACCAGGCCTACAGGCGCTTGCGCCGGCATTCGGAAAACAAAAGCCTCCAGGCGGAGGCTTTTTTCAGAGTTAGCGCTCAGGAATAATTAAATCCCCGCGTACCACGCAGGAACCCAGCACGCTTTTGGTTTTTTCATTGAGCCACGCCACAATGCGCGCCGCCATGGCATCCATTGAGTACTCAATGGCCGGTATTTTCGGTATGCCCGGCAAATGCAACGAACCGGCGAGGCTGAAGACCATGATGTCCCCCGGCACGGATTTATTGAACGCCTGCAATTGCGGAATGACCCGCTGGGCTTCCTGTTCGTCAGCCACCAGCAAGGCATTGAAATTCAGGGTGGTGGCATTATTGAGCAGCACCTGCAGCGCCACGGACGATGAGGTATCGTCCATGAAAATCAGATTGCGATTAAACGGCAGGAAATTGTTTTCCAGCGCGTGTTTATAACCGAGCAGCACCTGATCGGCAGAACCGCGAGCATCCGGGTGAATCAGTGCGATTTGTCTTCTGCCCTGGCTTATCAGGAAGTTGCACGCGGTTTCGGCAGCAAAAGCGTGATCAAACTGAATACTGTTGGGCGTATCCGATTCTGCACAGTCCACCAGAATGACATTGTCGTCGCTGATATCGAGCGGAAAACGCGCACCGATAATCAGGATGTCGTCGCACAGGCCGCAGGTCAGTTCATCCAGCGCGTTCATCACACCCGCTTTGGTATTCGCAAAGCGCAGCAGCAGGTGCTTTTGACTCTGGCTGAGGTGTTTTTCCAGCGCGTAGAGATAGCCCGTTGTCTGGTTGATATTTTCCTGGGCGCAGATAACGCCAATGCACCCTGTCGACTGACTCAGTAAGGACTGGGCGATAACATTAGGCCGGTAATTCAGCTCATCAACGGCTTTTAATACGGCGAGGCGACTGGCTTCCTTGACCCCGCGCGAACCACTCAACACCCGTGAGACTGTGGCTTTGGACACCCCAGCTAAACGCGATACGTCGTTGATTGTAGACATCTTTCTCCCCTGACAGACGACTTCATTGCGCCTGCAAAAACCAAGTACCACAACGGTTCATAATATAACCATCCGAAGTATATCCTTTTCTTTTTTTCATGGAAACCGATTTTCCGTTTGGACTCACTTGCTATCAAAAAAGCGTTAAATTCCGTGACCTGAATCCAGAAAAAAGACCTTATATCATCGAGATTTTGATGACTATCACACTTCTCTTGCGATCAAATGGAAACCGGTTTCCATATGTTATCCAATCGTCTCCGCAATAACTTTTTACATTCGAGGATGGTAACGATGTTCAGGATTATGTTGTGTTGCTCCGCAGGGATGTCCACCAGCTTGCTGGTGCGGAAAATGTTGGATGAGGCGAAGGAGCGGAATTTACCGGTCGAGATCGACGCCTTTGGCGTTGCCGAGTTTGATACGCAATTTCCACGATATCAGGTCGTGCTTCTCGGACCGCAGGTCAAATATATGTTAAACACGCTGTCAGAAAAGGCCGCTGCCGCCGGCATCCCAGTGCAACCCATCAATCCGATGGACTACGGGATGCAGCGTGGCGATAAAGTACTGGACTATGCCCTGTCGCTGATCGAAGCGGCGCACTAAAAGGTGAACCCATGAGTTCGTTATATCAGTCAATGATTGGCGTTATTGAGCAGTCCATTACCCCGCTGGCGGGCAAACTCGGACAGCAGAAGTACGTTATCGCCATTCGCGATGGCTTCACGGCCGCCCTGCCGTTCATGATCATCGGCTCGTTTATGCTGGTCTTTATCTTCCCGCCGTTCTCACCGGAAACCACCAACGGTTTTGCGCGTGGGTGGCTGGATTTTTCCACGCAGTACCGTGAACAACTGATGTTGCCTTTTAACCTCAGCATGGGCGTGATGACGTTCTTTATCTCGGTGGGCATTGGCGCCAGCCTGGGTCGCCAGTTCAATCTGGATCCGGTGATGACCGGCTTACTGGCATTTATGGCCTTCCTGCTGGTTGCGGCACCCTACCATGAAGGGCAGATCTCCACACAGTATCTCTCCGGCCAGGGCATCTTTACCGCACTGCTGACGGCAATTTACTCTGCCCGCGTCTATGCCTGGCTCAAGCAGCACAACGTGACCATTAAGCTGCCGAAAGAAGTCCCGACCGGCGTGGCACGTTCATTCGAAATCCTGATCCCGGTACTGGTGATTATCGGTACGCTGCACCCGCTTAACCTGTTTATTGAAGCACAAACTGGCATGATTCTGCCGCAGGCGATCATGCACCTGCTGGAACCGCTGGTCTCGGCGTCTGACTCCCTGCCTGCGATTCTGCTGTCTGTTCTGTTGTGCCAAATCTTCTGGTTTGCCGGTATTCACGGCTCGCTGATTGTTACCGGCATCATGAACCCGTTCTGGATGGCAAACCTCTCTGCAAACCAGGCAGCACTGGCGGCTGGCGCAGCACTGCCCCACGTCTATCTGCAAGGTTTCTGGGATCACTACCTGCTGATTGGCGGCGTAGGCTCGACGCTGCCGCTGGCCTTCCTGCTGCTGCGTAGCCGCGTACTGCATCTGCGTACCATCGGAAAAATGGGCGTGGTGCCGAGCTTCTTTAATATCAACGAACCGATTCTGTTTGGCGCGCCGATCATCATGAACCCAATGCTGTTCCTGCCATTCGTCTGCGTCCCGCTGGTGAACGCCGTACTGGCTTACGGTGCGACCCGCATGGGCTGGCTGGCACAGGTGGTTTCGCTGACGCCGTGGACCACGCCTGCGCCTATCGGTGCTTCCTGGGCTGCCAACTGGGCGCTGAGTCCGGTAGTGATGTGCCTCATCTGTATGGTGATGTCCGCCCTGATGTACCTGCCGTTCCTGCGCGCTTATGAGCGCTCATTGATGAAAACCGAAGAACAAAAAGCGCAGAGTAGCGCACCGATGGCGGAAACCGTCGGCAGTAACTGAACAAGGAGAGAACCATGAAATACGCATTTCCTGAACACTTCTGGTGGGGCAGCGCCTGTTCCGCACTCCAGACCGAAGGGGAAAGTACACAAGCGGGAAAAAGCGCAACCACCTGGGATGCCTGGTATGCCAGCCAGCCCTGGCGCTTCCACGGCCAGATTGGGCCACAGGATACGTCGACGTTTTACCAGCACTGGCGTCAGGATATCGCGCTGTTAAAGCAACTCAACCATAACAGTTTTCGGACTTCGTTGAGCTGGGCGCGCCTGATCCCGGACGGTACGGGCGAGGTGAATCCGCAGGCGGTGGCGTTTTATAACGACGTTATCGACGAACTGTTGGCGCAGAACATTACGCCATTCATCACCCTGTTCCACTTCGATATGCCGATGGTGATGCAGGAGAAAGGGGGCTGGGAGAGCCGCGAAGTGGTCGAGGCTTTCAGCCGTTACGCCCAGATCTGTTTTGAGCTTTTCGGTGATCGGGTTAATCACTGGTTTACCTTTAACGAGCCGATTGTGCCGGTTGAAGGCGGCTATCTGTATGATTTCCATTACCCGAACGTGGTGGACTTCAAACGTGCGGCCACCGTCGCGTACAACACCGTTCTGGCACATGCCAGCGCCGTGCGAGCGTTCCGTACCGGGCACCATGCCGGAGAAATTGGCATCGTACTGAACCTGACGCCCTCCTATCCGCGATCGCAGCATCCGGCGGACGTGAAGGCATCACATCATGCCGATCTGCTGTTTAACCGCAGTTTTCTCGATCCGGTATTGCGTGGCGAGTATCCCGCGGACCTGGTGGCGCTGCTTAAGGAGTACGGCCAGCTTCCCGCCTGCCAGCCGCAGGATGTGGCGCTAATTGCAGAAGGCAAAATCGATCTGTTAGGGATTAACTACTATCAGCCGCGCCGCGTGAAGTGTCGGGAAAATGCGGTTAACCCGGATTCCCCGTTTATGCCCGAATGGTTGTTTGATTATTACGAGATGCCGGGACGCAAAATGAACCCCTATCGCGGCTGGGAGATTTATGAACCCGGTATTTACGATATCCTCGTAAACCTTCGTGATAATTATGGCAACCCGCGCTGCTTTATTTCTGAAAATGGCATGGGCGTCGAAAACGAACAACGCTTTATTGAAAACGGTCAAATAAACGATCAATACCGTATTGCGTTTATTTCGGACCATCTGAAATGGCTGCATAAAGGGATCAGCGAAGGGTGTAATTGCCTTGGCTACCATATGTGGACATTTATTGATAACTGGTCATGGTGTAATGCGTATAAAAACCGCTACGGTTTTGTGCAATTAGATCTGAAAACCCAACAACGTACCATTAAGAAAAGCGGCGAGTGGTTTACTGCCACCGCAGGCAATAATGGTTTTGACGAAGAGTAAATGAATATGGTCGCATTAGAAGAAGCGGTAATGGAAATTATCGTTAACGCCGGTCAGTCACGCAGCTTGTGTTTTGAAGCACTGCGTGAGGCCCGTCTGGGTAACTTTACCGAAGCCAATAACCTGCTGCGTGAAGCAGACGGCTATTCACGACAGGCGCATCAGATGCAGACCAAATTAATTGAACAGGATGCCGGCGAAGGCCGGCAACCTATGACATTAATTATGGTGCATGCGCAGGATCATTTAATGACGTCATTACTGGCGCGTGAATTATCGGAGGAAATTATTCATCTTTATCAGCGTTAAGAGTGGAGAAGTGATTACGGTAAATTAGTTTAATCTGTACCCAAATTAAAAATAACAAAATCAGCTTGTTTTGATAAAGGCATGTTGTTCTGTCACATCAGGACGGGATGGTTATTGTCTGAAAACAACAAACTAAAATGAGATAATCATGAAATTAAATAAAACACTTCCAGTGGCACTGGCGGTTGCGGCTGCTCTTTGCTCTGGTTCGGTGATAGCACAAGAATTTACTCAGGAACAAATTGATGCCATCGTGGCGAAAGCGGTGGATAAAGCGCTGGCTGAACGTCAGGCGAAAATGGACGCTGCCATCAATAAAAAAGCGGACGTCATTACTGAACCGCAAACCACCGCGCAAACGCCGGATCTGGCGATCCCTTATGGCGTGAAATTCAGTGGTTATGCCCGTTACGGTGCCCATTACCAGACCGGCGATCAGAAATACGTGGGGGTCGACGGCTCGTACAACGGCTCCTCCGCGATTGGTCGCCTGGGTAACGAAGGCAACGGCGGTGAATTCCAGCTCTCCAAAGCCTTCAAAAGTTCGCACGGCGCTATCTGGGACGTCAACGTGATGTTTGACCACTGGGGCGACGAAGTTAACCTGAAAAAAGCCTACGCTGGCGTCACCAATCTGCTGGCATCCAACCCGAACGCCTACTTCTGGGCCGGTCGTGACTTCCATCAGCGTCCGCAACAGGGCATTAACGACTACTTCTGGATGAACCATGACGGCCAGGGTGCCGGGGTGAAGAACTTCGATATCGGTGGCGTACAGTTTGACGTTGCAACCGTCGCCTCCGTCGAGTCCTGTAATCCTGAAATGATTGATGATGGTGATAACCCGTCACGTATTTCCTGTACCGGCAGCTCTGGCACCGGCGACAAAGGTAACTATGCCGTCACCTCAAAAATTCACGGCATGAAAGTCGGCCCACTGGATCTGGAAATTTATGCCAACTACGGCTTTGATTCCAAAGCGATCGAGAGCGACGATCGCCTGAAAGCCTGGCAGGGCGGCGTGGTGCTGAGCCATACCAATGACAGCGGCGTGAATAAAGTTATCGCCCGTTACTCTGATAACTCAGATAACAGCGTTTACAACAAAACCGACGATCTGCAAACCATCTATGCCAGCTTCGAAGGGCTGCACAAGTTTACGCGTCAGATGCAGGTGGAGTATCTGCTTGCCTTCCATGACTACGACAACAGCTCGATTAAGACCGACAACCGTAAGAACTACAACGCCATCGTGCGCCCGATGTACTGGTGGAACGATGTCCATTCAACCTGGCTCGAACTGGGCTGGCAGAAAGTGGCGTATGACAAAGGCGGCGATAACGACGGCTGGAAAGCTACCCTGTCGCAGAACATCTCCATCGACATGGGACCGGAATTCCGCCCAATGCTGCGCTTCTACGTAACCGGCGGCGAAGTGGATAACAAGCGCACCGCGCGCGTGAACGGTACCGACGATAATAATCTGGATTCGTTTAATATCGGCGCGATGTGGGAAGCCTGGTTCTAATTGCTTATATGTATGGGGATACGGGGTTCCCGGAACAGAATACGAGCACGGACAATCCCCTCTCCTCTTTGGGGAGAGGGTAAGGGTGAGGGGAATATGCGGCTGTGAGGGCCATTCCGTTCACCTTATGTTCCTTGCTTTTCTGTCACGCCAGAACCCGTGAACGTGCCAGGGCGGTTCACCGCCACCGCCCTGGCGACCCGGGCTCCCGGCCAGGAAAATCGCCGCTGGCGCGGTCCACTTAGCGTATTCCTTCAGGCTTATCGGGGACGGGCGAAGGTAACCTCCGTGTAAAGTCGCCCTCGCCGCGCATCCCTGCGCGTCGCCCCGGCCTTACGGATACGCTTCGTCGATTTTCAGCCGGACCCTGTCATCGCTGTAAGTTTTTTATTCTCATGCCAAATAGCCATTGCAGCGAAATGAAAATTACCGGAGAAGTCTCTCCGTTTGAGGAGCACGGATGCGACCCCGATCACAATCTCCTTATGCTATGATGCGCGGCTTAATAATAAGCAATCAGCATGGCAGGACTGGAAAATGGGTTCCACAAAGAAAGGGATGCTTTACGTACTGGCGGCCGCCGTTCTATGGGGTAGTTCAGGCGTATGCGCGCAGTACATCATGGAGAGAAGTCATATTGATGCCCCGTGGCTGACAATGGTGCGTCTGTTGTCTGGCGGTGTGGTACTGCTCATCCTCTCGTTCTTTAACGGCGACAAGATTTTCTCGATCGTTAAAAATCGCAAAGACACCCTGAGCCTGCTGTTTTTCTCACTGTTTGGTGCGCTTATCGTGCAACTGACCTTCCTGGTCACCATCGAAAAATCCAACGCCGCCACCGCGACCGTGCTGCAATTTCTCTCGCCAACCATCATCGTGATGTGGTTTGCGCTGGTGCGTAAAAAGAAGCCCAGCCTGCCGGTGACGGCGGCCATTGGTACCTCGCTGCTTGGCACCTTCCTGCTGGTAACCCACGGCAACCCGACAACGCTGACCGTCTCTACCGAAGCCTTGATCTGGGGTATCGCCTCGGCCTTTTCTGCGGCGCTTTATACGACTTATCCGTCGGCGCTGATTGCCCGCTACGGTACGCTGCCGATTGTGGGTTGGAGTATGTTCCTGGCCGGTCTGATGCTGACGCCGTTTTATGCCGGACGTGGCAATGACTTTGTTATCGACGGCAACCTGGTGATGGCGTTCTTCTACCTGGTGATGATTGGCACCGCGCTGACCTTTAGCCTGTATCTCAAAGGGGCGCAGATGATTGGTGGATCCCGCGCCAGCATTCTGAGTTGTGCCGAACCGCTGAGCAGCGCCCTGCTGTCGGTCGCGCTTTTAGGCATCGCTTTCACCCTGCCGGACTGGCTGGGCACCTTGCTGATTGTCTCATCCGTGCTGCTGATTTCACTGGATTCCAGAAAACGGGTTCAGGTTTCGGCCTGAGACCCTCAGAGCCGCATGCTTCCCCCCTCACCTTCAAGGGCTAGGGAATCCCCACAAAAAAATGCGTGCACGAGCGGTCCCCTCACCCCACCAGCTGAGGAATCCCCAGAAAAAATGTATGCACGGACAGTCCCCTCGCCCCTCCGGGGAGAGGGTTAGGGTGAGGGGGAAAATGCAGCGCTGAGGGGCATTCCGTTCACCTTATGTTCCTTGCTTTTCTGTCACACCAGAACCCGTGAACGTGCCAGGGTGGTTCACCGCCACCACCCTGGCGACCCGGGCTCCCGGCCAGGAAAATCGCCGCTGGCGCGGTTCACTCAGCGTATGCCTTCAGGCTTATCGGGGACGGGCGAAGGTAACGTCCGTGCAAAGTCGCCCTCGCCGCGCATCCATGCGCGTCGCCCCGGCCTTGCGGATACGCTTCGCCGATTTTCAGCCGGACCCCTGTCATCGCGGTGACAGTTTTATTCTCATAAGGCAGTGTTATCGCTATAAAACGTAATATTACCAGGGATCCCTCAGCCCTCAGGGAGAGGAGAACGCTCTTGCCCGGATTAGCGACTCACTTCACCTTCACTTTGCTCGCCACCAGCAGCGCGGTGAGCAGCATCAGCGAACCGGCCAGCACCAGCGGTGAAAGCAGGCCCAGATTATCAATCGCATAGCCACCCACGGCGGCGCCACAGGTATTCGCCAGTTGAATCACTGCCACCTGAATCGACCCGGCTTTTTCAGCCTGGTCAGCCAGCGAACGGGTAATCCAGGTCGACCAGCCCACCGGAATCAGCGCAAACGCCAGCCCCCAGACAATGGCAATGCCTGATGCAACGACCTTATCGCTGCCCCAAAGAATCAGCACCAGCGCGCTAATTGCCAGAATCAGCGGCGCGCAGGCTAGCGCCAGCTTCACCGAGCGCTTTAGGATGTGCGAGGAGAACGAGGTACCCACAAAACTGGCAATACCAAAGCTCAGCAGCACCAGCGTCAGGCCGTCGACGTCGAACCCGGCCATATTCATATAAACCGGGCGAATATATGTAAAGAAGGAGAACTGCCCGGCGAAAGCCATAAAGATGGCGATCATTCCCGCCAGTACGCCGGGGCGCTTAAGCAAACCGAACATATTCTGATGATGTTCGGTTTGCCCCGGCATCGACGGCAGCGCTTTCCACACCCAGGCGATGCACAGCAGACCCATCACTGCCGCGCCGTTAAAGACATGACGCCAGCCGATAATGCCGCCAAGAAAACTGCCCAGCGGTGCGGCAATCACCAGCGCAATCGACACCGCACCGAAAATCACCGATAACGCTTTCGGGATCGTACGCGCCGGAACCAGACGCAGGGTCAGTGACGCGGACATCGCCCAGAAACCGCCGAGTGCCAGCCCCAACAGGGCGCGGCCGACCAGCATCAATGCAAAATTACTGGCAAACGAGACCAGCAGGCAGGAGAGCGTCAGCAGAATAGAAAAGGCGATCACCACATAGCGCCTGTCCGTTTTGCCGATGATGTTGGTAATAAACAGGCTGGCAAACATAGCAACAAACGCCGTGACGCTCACCGACTGACCGGCCACGCCTTCAGAAACGCCTAAGTCTTGCGCCATTGGCGTCAGCAGGCTGACCGGAAGAAACTCCACGGTAATTAAGCACGCGACACAAAAAGCCACGGCAAAAACCGCCGACCAGTTGGGCCGGGTGACGCCGTTGTGTAGGGGTTGCGCGCTGGATGTCTCAATCATTTTTGTAACCTGCCGTGGTGTTTTACCGTGAAAGTCGCGCAGTGTAACAAACAACGATGTGATCTATTTAACAGTTTGGCAACTTTTTGCTGCCTTTACGTACGACAATCAGTGAAGCCAGTGCACCCCGTCTTCGGGAACGAACAGGGTGTTGTAACGCATCTGGAAGGCGTTAAGTTCTGACACCTCTGGCTCCAGCTCTCGCAGAAAACCGAGGGCGAGGCGGATTTGCGCATCGGTTATGGGTACGGCCAGGCGCGCTTTTTGTAAGATCCGGTGCCAGTACTGCAGGTTGCGTTCGCTGCCGTCAACGATAAACACTTCCCAGATAAACAGTACCTGAGCGGCATTTTGCAGATGGGCTTCGTCCGGGCGGGCTAAGTAGCGGATAAATTCGTTGCCCGCACTTTTTCCCATCTGGTCAATCATGGTTTCTACCGGTACGGGCGTAATAGACAGCCGCTCACTTAAACGGCGCACGGCTCTGCGTGGTTCAGACGTTAACACTCTGAATCCGATGATAAAAACCGCAACCAGCGTCGCGAGCGTTAACCAAATCATGAAAACTCCTGCCACGTCATAGGAGGCACATCATAAAAGTAAATCGGCCAAAAAGAACAGCCTTAACCGCAGGTTACGGGGTAAATTGTCGCGTGAGGATCAGGCAGATGAGTGAAGTGGAGCGCTAACGCTCATAAAAAGGCCCGGTCAAGCCGGGCCAAGGATCGGAGCGTATCTTACTCGAAGAAGACCGCCAGCTTATTAAACATGCCTGGCGACGACTGATTGCGCACCACCTGCACCACATCTTCCAGTTTCTCAATCTGGCTTATCATCTGCTGCAGACGTTGATCGTCATTCACCAATAGCCAGATGCGGCTGTGCTCACTCTCTTTAATCGGCAAACAGAGGATGCCTTCGACGTTAAAGGCGCGGCGGGCAAACAGGCCGCAGACGTGGGTCATGACACCCGGATGGTTGCGCACGGTGAGTTCAAGGATGACGTTGTCAGAAGTTGTCTGTTGCATGGCTTATTCCCCCACCATTTCAGTATTAGCCGCACCCGGCGGCACCATCGGATACACTTTTTCTTCAGCGTCGATGCGCACATGGATCAGCGCCGGACCCGGGCGCGAGATAATCGCCTGCAACGCGGCATGCGGGTCAGATTCCGCATTCAGGTCGCAGCTTTGCAGGCCAAAACCGGCGGCAATCTGCATGAAGTTGATCATTCCCGGGTAGGTCGCCGCGAACACGCCCTGCTTGTAGAACAGGCTTTGTTGCTGATGCACCAGTCCCAGCGCTTCGTTGTTCATCAGGATGATTTTCACGTCCAGATTGTTCTCGGCGGCGGTCGCCATCTCCTGAATATTCATCATCAGGCTGCCATCGCCGGAGAAACAGATGACTTTACGGTCCGGGTTCCCCAGCGCCGCACCAATGGCCGCAGGCAGGCCAAAGCCCATGGTCCCCAGCCCCCCTGAGGTCAGCCATTGACGCGGGCGGTTCAGCGGATACGCCTGCGCGGTCCACATCTGATGCTGGCCCACGTCGGTCGAGATAATGGCGCTGTCGTCCACACAGGCGGCAACGGCGTTGATCAGGCCATAGTGCGTCAACGGATCGCCCGCCTGCGGAATGGCCGACGGGAACTCCTGCTGCAACTGGCTCACCGTGCTGCGCCACGCTTCACGCGCCTGCGCGTCAATATGCGGCAGCAGTTGCGCGACCACGTCACCCACGTCTCCCTGAATGGCGATATGCGGCTGCTTGATTTTGCCAAACTCGGCACGGTCGATATCGACGTGAATGATTTTGGCATTCGGGCAGAACTGCTCGGTTTTGCCGATCGCCCGGTCATCAAAACGTGCGCCCATAACAATCAATAAATCAGACTCTTGCAAAATAAAGTTGGTGCTGCGCGCGCCGTGCATCCCCAACATGCCCAAAGACAGGGGATGCGCTTTTGGCAATACGCCCAGCGCCATCAGCGTCATGGTGGTCGGCAGGTTGGCTTTTTCTGCAAGCTGACGAACGGCTTCTGCCGCATTAATCACCCCGCCGCCCAGGTAGAGTACCGGACGTTTTGCCGCGTTGATCATCGCCGCCGCGTCCTGCACGCTTTGCGGTTCGAACGCCGGGGCTGGCGCTTTATCGCCCGGCTCTGGCAACTCGCTCAGTTCGATAGTGGCGGTCTGAACATCTTTAGGAATATCTATCCACACCGGGCCTGGACGACCGGACTGCGCAATGCGGAAGGCGTCACTCACAACCTGCGGAAGCTCGGTGATGTCGCGAACCAGATAATTGTGCTTGGTGATGGGGATAGAAATACCGTAAGTGTCGACCTCCTGGAACGCGTCAGTGCCAATCATCGAAGCCGGAACCTGGCCGGTGATGCAAATCAGCGGGATGGAGTCGAGCCGCGCATCAGCGATGGCGGTCACCAGGTTAGTGGCACCCGGCCCGCTACAGGCAATACAGACGCCCGGTTTGCCCTGGGTACGCGCCATACCCTGCGCAATAAAGCCGGCACCTTGTTCATGGCGCGCCAGCACGTGACGGATTTGGGTGCTCTGACTTAATGCATCGTATAACGGGAGAACCGTGCCGCCAGGAATACCCGTTACCGTGGTAATGCCCTGGCGTTCCAGTAAATGAACGATCAGCTGTGCGCCGGTGTAGCGTGTTGTTGTGCCCGAACTTGCCATGCTCCAGTCCTTTTTCTTCTGGGCCGACTTTCCGGGCTGGTTAAAACAGAAAACCCCGCCCGGTTTGCGCCGGCGGGGTTTTGGAATCGTGTGTTGTTCCAGTCCCTACGGCGCGTTGCCGACGACCACCACCACACGCACGACGACCACCGCGGCGTTGTGCGCGGTTTTTAGTAGGTTCATCGTCATAGTGGAAGCGTTCATTTAGGAACTCGTGTTTGAATGAGTTAACAGGATTTATACAACCACAGGAAATCTTTTTGAACAACCGGTTTTTAGGGCTCAAAAAGAAAGTGGGTTATTGATCACATTTCCCTGGCCGGTGTCTGAAAACAAAAAACCCCGCCGGAGCGAGGTTTTAAGCCAGAGTATTGCGGGTGGTAGCCGCAAAGCACACTGTGTTACGTCAACAGTGAAACTATACGATTAATTCACCCTGTACGCAATTTCAGCACACAATTCAGGCAGTCTGAGTATGTGACAAGATATAAATTTCGTCCAGAAATAACTGTAAATATATACAGTGATTATTTATACTGATTCTGCTTTTCACAGTGTGAATAAGGGGCCGCGTTGATACTGGCGCATATCAAGTCCTGACTGAAACGGGTGGTGCCGTCAGTGCCTTAACCCCTTGAGAGCACACTGTGTTACGCCAACAAAACGGCTAGTTACAGGCAGCGGAAAGGTACGCCAGCCGGTCGTGCTCCTTTTGCCGAAAGGAGAAGCGTATGAGCAATACGGATATGGTTGTTCTTATCCTTAAACTCATTGTTGCTTTGTTGCAACTGCTTGATGCGGTCCTGAAATTTTTGCAGTAGTTCAGGTTCAAGTCGCACCAAAGGGGGACGGGAAACCGTCCCCCTTTAATAACCCTCATCAGCACAGGAAACCCTGGCCGATACCAAAATTCGTGTTACATTTTTATGACATTCACCGCGAATTTCTGCTTATGACCCTCTCGGTTTTTTGTATTTTACTGTTCGCCGCCCTGCTGCATGCCAGCTGGAACGCCATCGTTAAAGCGGGCAGCGACAAGCTCTACTCCGCCATTAGCGTAAGTGGGACTGCCGCCGCCATGGCACTGGTTATTTTACCGTTCTCGCCGCAGCCTGCGCTTGCCAGCGTGCCTTACCTGGCCATCTCCTGTGCTTTACAGGTGGTCTATACCGTTCTGGTCGCCAAAACCTACCAGGTCTCTGATATGAGCCAGACCTATCCGCTAATGCGCGGAACAGCCCCGCTGTTGGTGGCGATGATCAGCGTGATATTTCTCGGCGATGCTTTGTCCACTCTGGCCTGGGGAGGCATTGGCGTTATCTGCTTGTCCATTCTCGGCATGGCCTGTAACGGGCGAAACAGCTCCCGAAAGGGGATCTGGCTGGCGCTGTTGAATTCCTGCTTCATCGCCGGTTATACGCTGGTCGATGGTACCGGGGTGCGGCTTTCCGGCACCGCGCTGGGTTACACCCTCTGGACGTTCTTCCTGAACGGTTTTTGCTTACTGCTTTGGGCAATGCTGATGCGCAGGCAGGAGGTCTCACGCTACCTGCTTACGCACTGGAAAAAGGGCGTGCCGGGCGGCATTGGCACTATGGGTTCCTACGGGCTGGCGCTCTGGGCAATGACGCAGGCCCCGCTGGCCGTGGTGGCCGCGCTACGTGAAACCTCGATTCTGTTCGGCGCTTTTATCGCCTTCGTCCTCTTGAAAGAGAAAGTCTCCGGCCTGCGTATTTTTGCCGCCTGTGGCATTGCGCTGGGGGCAATTCTGCTGCGTCTCTCGTAATCTCAGACTGGCAACAAATCTTGCCGGACATCGTTTATAAAACCTGCCTGTCTTGTGCGGCATTAAATGGCCGCCCTGCTTGCCTTGTCACATTGCCGTGGTAGATTCCTCTCGCATTTCACGGTTATGGCAGCAGCCTGTCCTTTAATATCTACTTTTTACGATGCAATCAACGAATGAAAAGAGAACGTAACGTCAGTTTGCTTCTGATGCTGGTCCTGCTGGTGGCGGTTGGGCAGATGACGCAGACCATTTATATCCCGGCGATTGCCGGTATGGCGCAGGATCTGCACGTGCGCGAGGGGGCAGTACAAAGCGTGATGGCCGCTTACCTGCTTACCTACGGCGTCTCACAACTGTTTTATGGCCCACTCGCCGATCGCGCGGGGCGGCGACCGGCAATCCTGTTTGGCCTGAGCCTGTTTATGCTGGCCACCCTGGTCGCACTGTTTACGCAGAGCCTGACGGTGCTGATTGTCGCGAGTGCTTTTCAGGGAATGGGGACCGGCGTCGGTGGCGTCATGGCGCGCACACTGCCACGAGATCTCTACTCTGGCACCGAGTTGCGTCACGCGAATAGCCTGTTAAATATGGGCATTTTGATAAGTCCGCTGCTGGCACCGCTGATCGGCGGATTGTTGACCACGGCATGGAGCTGGCGTGCCTGTTACCTCTTTTTACTGGTGCTCTGCGCGGGTGTCACCTGGAGCATGGCGCGCTGGATGCCGGAAACCCGCCCCACGGGCACCTTGAATATGCGCCTCATCACCCGCTACAAGACCCTGCTCGGTAACGGCATGTTTAGCGGCTATTTGTTGATGCTGATTGGCGGGCTGGCGGGTATTGCAGTGTTCGAAGCCTGTTCAGGGGTGCTGATGGGCTCGGTGCTGGGGCTTTCCAGCATGGCGGTCAGCATTCTGTTTATTCTGCCCATTCCGGCGGCCTTTTTTGGCGCGTGGTTTGCTGGTCGGCAAAACAAGCGCTTCTCAACGCTGATGTGGCAGGCCGTCGGCAGTTGCCTGCTGGCAGGCGTGATGATGTGGATACCCGGCTGGCTTGGGGTGATGAATCTCTGGACGTTACTGCTGCCCGCTGCCCTGTTCTTCTTTGGCGCAGGCATGCTGTTTCCGCTGGCCACCAGCGGCGCCATGGAGCCGTTTCCCTTTCTTGCGGGTACGGCAGGTGCGCTGATCGGCGGGCTGCAAAATATGGGTTCCGGCGGGCTGGCCTGGCTTTCTGCAAAACTGCCGCAGACCAGCCAGTTTAGTCTCGGGATGCTGATGACGCTCGCGGGGCTGCTGATTCTGCTGAGCTGGTTGCCGCTGGCGATGCGCCAGGGGCAACATGAGCAGACTGTCTAGTATTACGATGGCCCGGCCTCGCGTCGGGCGTGTCGCATTCAGGCGAAATCATCAGCTTCAGTAAGGGCTCGGTGGTCGGACGCCAGTCCCCTTCTTCCCCATCATAAAATTGCGTATCGGCGTTGATGGCATAGGGAATTTGTGCCCTGTTCAGCTCACATGCCATAAAGGTCGCGAAGGCGATTTGCGATTCAACGGGGGCATTTTTTATGGTCTCACCCACCGACCAGCCGCCCACCCAACTAACATGCCCGGTTTTCTGCTGCCAGCGCACTGCCGTGTTGATGCGCGTTCGGATGGCTGCTTTTTCAGCTGCCGTACCGGACGTCCACGGATATTTGCCGTTATTCTTCAGCGGCCCCCAGGGGAAAATATGCCACTCAGCCAGCAGGTAGTTCTGGCTGTGCGGGGGCAGTTTTAAGGTGTTGAGCTCTTCAGGTGCCGCACGCAATCGCGGGGCAATGAAAATCATGCGTTGAGCGTTAATCTCATGCACCGTTCTGATGATGTTTTCATACGCCCGATTCAGCCCCGCCTGGTCACGGTTAAGCTTATCCGCCGGATCGTAAATCAGATCAAAGCCCAACTGCGGGTGTTCGGCACCAAAATATGTGGCAAGCGTCTTCCACCATGCCACCAGTTGGGCTTCATTTTTCACATTGGGATCGGCTTTAAAGGCATCGGCCTGGTAGGAAATAATAGGGATGAGGCCGTTTTGCTCGCAGGCTTCCACCAGTTTGCGCAGGTGGATAAGTCGGGCTTCGGTCAGCGTATCCGCAACACGAATGCGCACATGGCGAATCCCTTCTGCATAGAAGTCACGCGCCACCAGCGGATCAAACTCCCGGATACCCCGATCGGTCCGCGCCCAGTCGACGTCCAGACCGACCCCCAGCTCACGGGCGTAGCGCGCCGCGGTAAGTGGCGTATCGGCAGCAAACGCAGGGGCCACTGCCAGGAGCAGCGCCACAGCTAACAGAGGTTTTAACACGGTTGACCTTGCCAAAATCGGTGGTGATTACATGTATTTAGCATGCTTTATGGCCTGAGTTATAGTGCGAAAAAGTAATAATTCGCTGCTAAATAGCCAAATGTGAGGATAGCAGTCATCCCCCGGCCTTAACAGTAGCGTTCCGGGCAAAAATCGACGAAGGTAGGGTTTTCCCTTTTTATATAATCAACACCATGAATCACTTCGATATTCATAGCCTCATCACGCGTTTCCCGCTGATCGCCTCTCTGCAAAATTTACAGGAGACCGTCTGGTTTAACCCCAGCACCACGTCTCTGGCGCAGGGCTTACCGTATGTTGGCCTGACCGAGCAGGACGTCGATGCGGCCCATGCCCGGCTGGCCCGTTTTGCGCCTTATCTGGCGAAAGCCTTCCCGGAAACCACCGCCACCGGCGGAATGATTGAATCAGACGTAGTTCCCATTCCGGCCATGCAAAAAAGGCTGGAACAGGTGTACGGGCAACGTATCTGCGGTGAGATGTTGCTGAAAAAAGACAGCCACCTGCCGATTTCCGGCTCCATCAAAGCCCGTGGTGGTATTTATGAAGTGCTGACGCATGCGGAAAAACTGGCGCTGGAAGCAGGACTGCTCAGCACACAGGATGACTACAGCGTGCTGCTCTCCCCTGCATGCAAACAGTTCTTTAGCCAGTACAGCATTGCCGTTGGGTCGACCGGTAATCTGGGGCTGTCGATCGGCATCATGAGTGCCTGTATTGGCTTTAAGGTGACGGTGCATATGTCCGCCGACGCCCGTGCGTGGAAAAAGGCCAAACTGCGCAGCCACGGCGTGACGGTCGTAGAGTACGAAGAGGATTACGGCGTGGCGGTGGAACAGGGGCGCAAAGCCGCTGAAACGGATCCGAACTGCTTCTTCATCGACGATGAAAATTCACGCACGCTGTTCCTCGGCTACGCGGTTGCCGGGCAGCGTCTGAAAGCGCAATTTGAAAAACAGGGTCGTGTGGTGGATGCGGCGCATCCGCTGTTTGTCTATCTGCCGTGCGGCGTCGGTGGCGGTCCTGGCGGCGTGGCCTTTGGCCTGAAGCTGGCGTTCGGCGACCACGTACACTGCTTCTTCGCCGAACCCACTCACTCGCCCTGTATGTTGCTGGGGGTCTACACCGGCTTGCACGATGCAATATCAGTACAGGATATCGGCATCGACAATGTGACGGCGGCGGACGGCCTCGCCGTTGGGCGGGCATCGGGTTTTGTCGGCCGTGCGATGCAACGACTGCTGGAGGGTTTCTATACGCTGGATGACCAGACGATGTACAACCTGCTTGGCCTGCTGGCCCAGGAAGAGGACATTCGGCTGGAGCCGTCGGCGCTGGCTGGAATGCCAGGACCGCTGCATGTGAGTGCCAGCGATGAATATCATCAATTGCAAGGCTTAACGCCAGAACAGATGGCGAATGCCACGCACGTGGTCTGGGCGACCGGTGGCGGCATGGTGCCGGATGCCGAGATGGCGCAGTATCTGGCGAAAGGGCAGTGCTAACGGTGTCGCAATTACAATGCGAGCAGGATATGGCGCAGATGGTTCACCGCAAAAAGTAACGCGAGGGAGAGCACCGCCAGCGCGATCAATAGTTTATCGCGCACGGCTTTTGGCCTGGCAAAATCGCTGCTCTCCACGTCCATGAGTGTCCGTTTGCGCGTGTAGCGCCATAAGATGATGGCGACGGCGGTCAGAATAGCGATCGAGATCCAGAAGGTCGCTCCGGATTGCTGCCAATTGTGTCTTACCGCAAAGGCCAGCAGGGCGCTGTAGCCTAAAAAAGTGCGCAGCCATGCCAGCGAAGTGCGCTCCGGCTGCAAACCGGGGTCCGCTTCGCGCCTTGCCCTGCGGCTATCCTTCATACCACACCAGCCCCATCACCACTGCCGCGACGATCATCAACACACTGCTTAGGGTCAGCAGGCTGCGGGTGTAAGGCAGATCTTCTTTCAGGCGCATCGCTTTTTCATTTTGCAGCCAGCGCAGGTAGCCGTATACCGCCAGTCCACCGGAAAAAAGACACAGCATCAGCGCCAGTACCTGACGAATCAGCGGCGTGGCAAACTCCGGTGCCAGTTGGTCGAGCCCCACGCCTGCGGCCAGAAAGCCCAACGCGGTACGGATCCAGGCGAGAAAGGTACGCTCATTCGCAAGCGAAAAGCGGTAATCTGGCGCTTCTCCGGGCAGGGACGATTTCATGAAAACTCCTCAACGTCGTGTCTACAGATAAGGCGTTTGCCGCGCACGTTCTTATGAAGTGCTACTATCGGGAACAACAAACTGGCATCTAAATGGAGCAATACGCAATGGTTATGCAGAATAAGTTCGGTTCACTCGGTCTGTTGTTGGGTGCCGTTGCATTATTGATGGGGCTTATCCACTATTCAATGGGCCCTTTTTCCGCTCCTGCTCCCAGCGTCGAAAAAGTGATTGCTGAGAAGATCATCGCCGTGAAAAAGGGGATTGTTGCAGGCTTAAAAGGCGAAGAACCGCAGACCAACGCCACGGCAAACAAGCCTGCGGATATTGATAAGATCATTGATAATACAGGTATCGTGCTGGCCGTTGTGGCCCTGTTTTGCGCGTTCATCGCGGGCATGCGCAAGGAGCATCGCTGGGGCGTGTACGGTGCCCTCTGTTTTGGCGGCGGTACCCTTGCGTTTCATGCGCTGTTGTTCGGCATCGGGGTGGTTCTGACGATTCTCCTCATCCTCGCCGTCATCTCCTTTTTCACCGGAACCTCCCCCTTCTGATTGGGCTAACCCATTCCCCAGAACAGCACCGCCAGCAACTGCGGCGTGATGATGCGCAGGAACATCACCAGCGGGTAGACGGTGGCATAGGAGAGGGCAGCAGCGCCGCTGGTGGGGTGTAAGCCGTTCGCGAACGCCAGCGCCGGCGGATCGGTCATCGACCCGGCCAGCATACCGCACAGGGTCAGGTAATTCATTTTGCCAAACAGACGCGCCAGCACGCCGACGGTCAGGAGCGGAATGGCGGTAATAAAGATGCCGTAACACATCCAGTTCACGCCGTCGCCGTGGGTGAGCGTAGTGATAAAATCACCGCCGGACTTCAGCCCAACAACCGCAAGAAAAAGCACAATCCCTAACTCACGTAGCGCGAGGTTAGCGCTCGGTGGCATAAACCAGTAGAGCTTACCGATGCTGCCAATACGCCCAAGAATCAGCGCCATAATCAGCGGGCCGCCCGCCAGACCGAGTTTCAGCGCCACCGGAAAACCCGGCACAAAGAGCGGGATCGACCCCAGTAATACGCCAAGACCGATGCCGATAAAGACCGGCAGCATTTGCACCTGCTGGAGCTTGTGCTGCGCGTTACCCAGTTCAGAGGCCACCGCATCGATGGCGGCCTGGCGGCCCACCAGATTCAGAATGTCACCAAACTGCAGGCTGGCGTCGCTACTTGCCACCAGCTCTACACCGGCACGGTTAAGACGTGAAATCACTACGTCGTAACGCTCTTTAAAGTGCAGGTCGCGGATGCGCTTGCCGAGGACCTTCTCATTGGTAACCACGATACGTTCCACACGCAAATCAGTGCCGCGCGTCGAGAGCGAGGTTTCAACCTCCTGGCCCATCACCAGTTGGGCGCTATGCAGATCTTTCGGTAATCCCACCAGGTGCAGCAAGTCACCTAACTGAATGAGCGTGCCGGGAGAAGGCACCATCAGCGTTTCATTCCGTTTCAGGCGCGAACAGATAATCTTGTCGCTATTGAGCATCGGTACGTCCTGAATCGCCATGTTGTTGAGGTTCGGATTCTCAACGCGAATGTTGATGGTTTTGATTAGCGCGCTGCCGTTGCTGGTGCCCGCGTCATGCAGTTCGGCTTCGCGCTCAACGTTGACCCGGAACCCGACGCGTAACAACCACATGGTGAGTAAAATGCCGCAAATGCCGAACGGATAGGCCATCGCGTAGCTCATCCCCATCTGATCGAGGACAGTCGTCGGCGTCCCCAAATCGTGCAGGATTTGCTGCCCGGCCCCGAGCGCCGGAGTGTTGGTCACGGCACCGGAGAAGATACCGAGGATAACCGGGAGCGGGATATCAAAGAGTTTATGCAGAATGGCGGTCACCAGCCCGCCGAGGATGACAATCAGGATGGCGAACAGATTCAGGCGCAGCCCGGAGACGCGCAGGGAGGCGAAAAAGCCTGGCCCGACCTGGATTCCAATGGTGTAAACAAACAGGATAAGGCCGAACTCCTGAATGAAGTGCAGCATCGGGCCACTGAGCGTCACCCCCGCCTGATCGACAAAGTGGCCGACGATAATCCCGCCAAACAGGACACCGCCAATCCCGAAACCGACACCGCGAATTTTAACGTTGCCGATCCATAATCCGACCACCGCGACCAGAGCCAATACGCTTACAGTTAACGCTATATCACTCATAATGGTTCCCTGTGAATAACATTGTAAACACAAGGGATTCTCTCAGAGCGGCAGCGGGATGTATGGGCGATGGCGCACAAAACAGCCCCGAAGACGCGGGGCTTAAGAGTCAATGCGACATTTGCGCTTCGAAATCACGATGTAGCAGGGTTATCCGGCCAATGTCCGTATCTAGAGAACACAATTCGAGTCCGTTACAATGTGCGCTACAGAAATGGAAAACATCAAATTTCCGTTTCTCCAGGTTGCGTGCTACCGCTCCCGGCTGACGAACTTGCCAGCTATCATAGCGGTACAAATTGGCAGAAAGTTCAGAAATATTACGCGTAATTTCCAGCTCAGGAAAACCGTTCAATATCGCCTGCATTTCATGGAAATCGTCTTCATTTAGCCAATTGATGCCACGTAAAACTTCGTAGCGGATCAAAGGGGTAATGAAAAGAGCCACATCAGGTTCTGATGCTAATTCAGCAAGCCTCTTAGTTGCCGATGCTTTTATTTCAGCAGAGGTGGTGCCACTTTTATCCAGTGCCGCAATCAATAGATTCGTATCCAGCAATACTTTCCTTGTCATTATTGTTTCCCTTGCTGATTGAGCAACCGTAACAGATCATCTTTCGCCGTTTGTTGTTCAGCAATACTGCTGTTCTGAAGCTTCAGTTGATTGATATCAACACTAAAGACATCTTTTAGAATATCAGCAAGAGCGGCTTTATTCGGTGCCGGGATCTTTCTGGTTTTCACTACACCATCATCATCACGGTAAAGGTTGTAGGCCTCACCATCTTTCAGTTGGGCAAGAACCACGGAAGAGTGAGTTGTAATGTAAAATGTTGTATTAGGAAAAAGGTTTTTTAACAAAGGAATAATATTGGCCTGCCATGAAAGGTGCAGATGGCTTTCTATTTCATCAATCAGAACGATGCCTTTGACATGCTGTATATTGGTTTCATTCGTGAAATAGCTATATCCAGAAACAATGGCCTGAATGAGTTTAAGAATGGAGGTAAATCCAGAGCTTAGCTGGGTTAACTCGCGCTTTTGGCCTTCGATTTGAATACTGACCCGGTCATCACCCGTTATTTCAAGGAACTCAGCATCGATTCGATTATCAATTGCATGTAACAACCGCATGACGGTTGAGATTTCAACCTCACGGTTATCTTCATTTTTTTGCCAACGATTCGAAGAGCGGGCCACAGAAATAAACCACTCCTGAATGCTGGTGGACATATTCATGGAACCAAAACGCGACTCCATATCAGCCACTAGTGCGTTAAAATAGATTTTTCTGCGGCCATCAAGAGAGCCTACTGATAAATTATTGGCTGCAGTAGAGTCAGATATCGAGCCCCGAGATTGCGCCCCCAGAAAGACAACGGGGAGTTTATGATTTTTTTGGCTAAACGTATCTTTGATATTTCCCCAAAGTGGGGAAGGATCCGAGCCTCTATCAAGAATCCACAGTGACGGCGAATTCTGCTGAAAACGTTTAAAACGGAAATGAGCAAATCTGAACGGTTCAAGCGTTTTGTTTACCGTTGAGTTGGTGAAAAACAGGACCTGAAAAAGCGCTTCCAGCATTTTGGTTTTACCCACGCCATTGGCACCAATAAACGTGTAGATCTGCTGATGGGGTTCAAGCGCTAGCTGAACGTGACCGACACCAGTAAGCCCTTCAAACTCCAATTTATCACCCAACATAGTCCGCTCCAGAAAAGGCCTTTTGTTCAGTGTATCTCTTCACTACCTACCGGGCAAAAAACAAAAATCCCCGAGGCAAAAAGCAAAACGGCCACCCGAAGGTGACCGTTTTTAGTGTTTGCGCCCTCTCCCGTAGGAGAGGGGCGGGGTGAGGGCATCAAGCCGCACAAACGACCCTTAGCTATTTAAGGCCGGACGCTCGCTGATGGCGATACGCTGCGGCGCAATGGCTTCCGGTACGTTACGGGTCAGGTCGATATGCAGTAGCCCGTTGTTAAAGGTCGCCCCGGAAACTTCCATATGTTCAGCCAGCGTAAAGCTCAGGGTGAAAGGCTGAATCACCAGCCCCTGATGCAACCATTTTGGCTCGTTCGCCGGTTTTTCAGGCGTGCCTTTGATCACCAGACGCGTGCCTTCAAGCTGGATATCCAGATCCTGCTGGCTAAAACCGGCCAGCGCCAGGGTAATGCGGTAGTGGTTGTCATCGCCTTTTTCAATGTTGTAAGGCGGGAACGCTTGTTGGTCAGCGGTGTTTTGCAGAGCGTTAGCCAGTTTGTCAAAACCGATCCACTGACGCAGTAATGGGGATAAATCATAGTTACGCATAATCTGTTTCTCCTTCTGAGAAGCGAGTGGGTTCCTGCAAGCCTCGCGGCTCGCATCTGCTCCCTGTCGGCGAGCAAGCTAGTTCAAATACATTCAGGTACTTAGTTAATCTCGATGCGGCGCGGTTTATTCGCTTCCGGGACGACGCGCTCAAGATCAACATACAGCAGGCCATTCACCAGATTCGCGCCTTTCACATGGATGTTTTCAGCGAGCTGGAATTTGCGCTCAAAGTTGCGCTCGGCAATGCCCTGGTACAGATAGGTGCGCTCTTTCTGCTCGGCAGCGTGTGCGCCTTTCACGATCAGTAAATTGTCCTGGGCGGTGATTTCCAGTTCGCTTTCTGCGAAACCGGCAACCGCGATCGCGATGCGATAGTGATTTTCGTCAACCAGTTCAACGTTGTACGGAGGGTAGCCTCCATTACTTTGGCTCTGATTATTTTCCAGCAGGTTGAACAGGCGGTCGAAACCAATAGCAGAACGATAAAGCGGGGAGAGATCGAAGTTACGCATAAACAAAAGCTCCTGAAATCAGCGAGATAAACAATTGCCCTCCACAATGGACAGGCTGCTGTAGCTCAACACCCTTACGGCGTGTCTCCGGGCTACATTCTTAAAATTGGGTTAGTCACGGGCTTTTCAAGGGTCATTTTCTGACTTTTTTTTGCAGTTTCTGGCACTTTGCATAGACTGGGATCACAGCACAAAATGCCAAATTGCGAATGCCGCCACAGAGCGGAGCTCGAGGACTGTGTTTTTAACAGCAAGGCAGCTATAACGCCTTATGCCGTCCTCATAATGCACATAACTATGATTGACTCATGATGAAAAATATTCTGATAGTTTCAGCGTTACTTGGCGGGATGGTGTTAACCAGCGGGTGTTCCAGTGTGATGTCACACACCGGGGGTAAAGAGGGTGTTTACCCTGGCATGAAAGCCAGTTCGACCATGCTTTCGGATGATGACACTAACATCGGTATGAAATCCCTGGTCGTTCTGGATATGCCTTTTACGGCGGTAATGGATACCCTCCTGCTGCCGTGGGACATGTTCCGCACCGACAGCTCAATCAAATCCCGTGTGGAAAAAAGCGAGCAATCAAACCTGGCGACGAACAATGTCATCCCGCCAGCACCGATGCCCGCCCCCTGATTTACAGGCCCGTTTCCGTTACCCACAGCTGACGGAAACCCTCCACCTCTTCCATCCAGGCGATCTGTTTCCCGTCCGGTGAGAACACGATCGCGTCTGCCGACGGGCTATTTGCGTGATCGGCAGTCAAAAAGGTGATTTCACCGCTGAGTGCATCGCAGAGCGCAATACGGTTTTCGACAATACAACCCAGCGCCTTGCCTGTTGGATGCCAGTTGAACGCAGACTGAATGCCAGTGGTTAGCTGAGTCAGCTGCTGTGGCTCTCCCCCCTCGGCGGATATCAGCCAGAGCTGCACAACGCCCGCGTCGTCTCGCATCAGAAACGCAATGTGCGTCGCCTGCGGATTGCTGCGCACCCAGTGCCGCGGAACGTTAACCAGCCCAGGCCAGGTGCGCTGATGGGTGAACGTTAGTCGCTGCTGAATAATGCCTTTCGGCGGCGCAGGCAGGGTGGTTGCCGTCCCCTCCAGTGGCGCATCGCCCGCCTGTTTCCAGCCGGACGCACTCTCAGGCAACGTCACAATAAACAGTTCTGGCACTTTCTCGCCTTTTATCGAAAGAGTATCGCCAATAAACGCAATCCTGCCGTTACCGACCCAGCCCTCTTCGTAGGCCCGGTTAATCTCATCGCTGCCAGGCATGGGGTTAACGGTTGTATGACTGACCAGCACGCACCAGTGACTGCCTGCATATTCACGCGGATGCTTACCACCAGGCGCCACCGGGCCATAGGGCACGGCTACCCCCACATTACGCAGGTCACAACGTGTGTCCCACTCATGCATCACATGATCGTTATAGGTAAAGCTGACGTTTTCACCGTCAGGGCTGAAAACATGGACATGACTGCCGCCGCGCAATGCACCTGGGGTATAGGGCGCGGTGATATCCATCGCATCCAGATTCGCGGTTTTGCCGTGGGTAGTGATGACACCCCGGCGGTGGTGGAAATCATAGTGCCAGTCGGCATCCGGGTTTTCCGGGCCGTGGATAAACACATATTTTTCATCATGAGGATGAACCGTCACGACGCCAACGTGCGCACCTTCAGACGCCTGGTAGATAACCTCGACCACGCCAGTATGAATATTGACGCGCTCAATGGTTTCACCGGTAAACGAGGCGCCGGAGGGGCGAACATCAAACACCAGCCACTGGCTGTCGGGTGTCCAGGTGTGAATATTGGTGAGTTGATGATGACGGGGTGCGGTGGTGATCTGTTTCATGTAATGAATAACCCTGATGCCATGTTTTGCATCAGGGTATCGCAAGGCAGAGGGATTAACCTACCCGTTTTACATCGCCCACCAGCAGAATGTAAGAGAGCGCGCCCACCAGTGCTACCACTGAGATATAGACCAGCGCCGGGCCGAAACCGTAGTCCTGCGCCAGGTAGCCAATCACCAGCGGTACGGTAATGCCGCCCAGACCACCGACAAAGTTAAACACCCCGCCCGTCAGGCCAATCAGGCGCATCGGCGCCAGGGAAGAGACCAGCGACCAGGTGATAGAAGCAAAACCGTTACCAAAGAAAGCGATGGCCATCAGGGTCATAATCCATACCGGATCGTTGGTATAGTTGGCCCCCATGATGCAGGTTGAGATCAGCAGCCCGCAGATAATGGGTGTTTTACGCGCCACGCCCAGGGAAAAGCCTTTACGCACCAGACGGTCAGCCAGCCAACCAGAAAGCAGCACGCCAAAGAAAGCAGCGAGGAACGGCACGGTGGTCATGAAACCGGCTTTCAGTGCGGTAATGCCTTTTTCCTGAGTCAGATAGTTCGGGAACCAGGTCAGGAAGAACCACAACGTTGAGGTCACGGCAAACTGCCCCAGATAAACGCCCACCAGCTTGCGATGGAATACCAGCTTCCAGTCCGCTTTGGTTAACGGCTGGCGCGCCTCTTTTTTGACCGGCGCATCGCCATCAATCAGCCCACCGCCTTCGCGAATGTACTCAAGCTCTGCCGGACTCACGCTTTTGGTCAGACGCGGCGGCTGATATACCTTAAACCAGATCAGTGACCAGACGATGCCGATGCCGCCGGTGACAATGAACACCCAGTGCCAGCTCAACATCTCCTGAATCCAGATAAGCAGCGGCGTCAGGAACGCCAGTCCGACAAACTGCCCCGAGGTATAGAAGCCGACCGCAGAGGCGCGCTCATGCTCCGGGAACCAGCTGGTCACCATGCGGTTGTTGGTCGGGAAAGCAGGTGCTTCGAAAATCCCGGTAATGGCGCGCAGGCCAATCAGTGACATCAACCCTGTCGCAAAGCCCTGGAAAAGCGTGGCAACCGACCAGCCGAAAATGGCAATAAAGTAGGTTAAGCGTGACCCCACACGGTCGAGGAACCAGCCGCCGGGGATCTGGCAGAGGGTGTACAGCCAGGCAAAGGCAGAGAAGACATACCCCATTTGAGCCTTACTGATACCAAACTCTTCCTGAATATGGGCCGACGCCACCGCAAGGTTAGCCCTGTCGACATAACAAATAACAACCGTAATAAAGATCATCACCAGCGTCAGGTAACGCCGACGACCGACTTTTGCAGCAGTAACTGAAATATCCATCGCAATCTGTCTCCAGATTTTGGGCATAGCGAGGCCGCTCACCATGCCCTGTAGTTTCAGAGGGTGTGTTTAATTTTTATAAATAAGAGGAATGTCCTAAATAATTCGTGTCGCAGGAAGGCGGCAAGATTGCAAATCCCCAGGAGCTTACATAAGTAAGTAACTGGGGTGCGCAATCGCAGCCAACGCATCTGCGGCGCGAAGTATGACGGACATCACCATTCGGCGACGGTGCCGTCTTCATTCCGCCAAACCGGGTTACGCCAGTCTGGCGCATGCTTACTCAACTCGATGACTTTCTCTTCATCAATGTCCACGCCAAGGCCTGGTTTCATTAAGGGTTTAAAGAAGCCGCCTTCCATGTTGAAGTCTTCTTTGTTTTTCACGAAGTCGAGCAGCTCAGCACCTTTGTTGTAGTGAATGCCCATGCTCTGCTCCTGGAATACTGCATTGTGGGAGACAAAGTCGACGTGCAAACAGGCCGCCAGCGCCACCGGCCCAAGCGGACAGTGCGGTGCCAGTGCCACATCGTAGGCTTCCGCCATGCCAGCAATCTTGTAGCACTCGGTAATACCGCCTGCGTGCGATAAATCCGGCTGCAAGATGCCAATTCCCCCCGCTTCCAGGACACGTTTAAATTCAAAACGAGAGAACATACGCTCGCCAGCCGCAATTGGAATATGCGTTTGCGCGGCGAGGCGCGGATAATATTCCGCCTGCTCGGCCAGTACCGGCTCTTCAATGAATAACGGACGATACTGTTCGAGTTCTTTGATCAGGACTTTGGCCATTGGCGCGCTGACGCGGCCGTGGAAATCAAGACCAAACTCAATATCGTTACCAAAGGCTTCACGAATTTGCGCCACGGTATTGACCGCCCTGTCCACCGCACGTGAGTTATCAATCACGCCCATCTCTTCGCAGCCGTTCAGCTTGAAGGTATCAAAGCCGATGTTGCGCAGGGTTTTAATGCCGTCAATAACCTCTGCCGGACGGTCACCGCCAACCCAGCTGTAGGCTTTGATTTTGTCGCGCACCAGGCCGCCCATCAGCTGCCAGACCGGTGCGTTATTGACTTTACCTTTGATGTCCCACAGCGCCTGGTCAATCCCGGCAATGGCACTCATCAGAATCGGGCCACCACGATAGAAGCCCGCGCGGTACATCACCTGCCACAGGTCATTAATACGCGCCGGGTCCTGACCAATCAGATAATCACTCAGCTCATGTACCGCCGCTTCAACCGTACGGGCACGTCCTTCGATGACCGGCTCGCCCCAGCCTACGATCCCTTCATCGGTTTCGATTTTGAGGAACATCCAGCGCGGGGGTAAACGGTACGTGGTGAGTTTCGTTATTTTCATTTCACTGCCTCTCGATACGCTTTCACAAATGCTGCCGCCTGCTGGGCGGTACGCTCTACGGACTGCCCGGCGCGATAGAGATCGCTGCCCAGCCCCGCGCCGACACAACCGGCTTTCATCCATTGGGCCAGGTTTTCTGGCGTGACGCCGCCAACGGCAAAGACCGGCACGCTGGCGGGTAAGACCGCTTTCAGCGCTTTGATGTAATCCGGGCCAAAGGCCGACGACGGGAAAATCTTCAGCGACTGGGCGCCCGCTTCAAGCGCAGTAAAGGCTTCTGTCGCCGTGGCGCATCCCGGGCAGACGGTCATGCCGTAGCCCACCGCGCGGCGAATGACCTCAGGGTTGATGTTGGGGGTGACGATCAGCTTGCAGCCCATCTTCGCCAGGCTATCCACCTGCTCCGGCTGTAACACGGTACCTGCGCCGATCAGCGCTCTGTCGCCAAACGCATTCACAACCGCTGGAATGCTTTTTTCCCACGCCGGGGAGTTAAGCGGAATTTCCACCGCGTCGAATCCAGCATCGATCACCGCGCCAACGTGAGCCAGGGCCTCGTCGGGGGTGATGCCGCGCAGAATCGCGATAAGGGGAAGATCAGTTTGCCACTGCATGAGCGATGCTCCTTATTCCTGTCTGAAATGCGGTGTCGCCAGAAATGACCACGGCTTTGCGGCCCATCGCTTCCAGCGCCTGTTGATACCGGTTTGCCAGCGCGCTGCCCGAGACAATGGTGACCTGAGGTGCGCTGAAGTGCGCCGCCATGCTGACCACTTCCGCACCAATCAACAGGCCGGATAAAAACTCGCTGACCTGTTCACGCGGCAGATTGCCGAGCACATGGGCGGCGCGAACTTCAAAGAGTTGCGGCAGGATGGCTGGCGTGGCGAGACCGCGCGCCAGACCGGCGCTGAAAGCCTCAGCAGAGGTTTCCTGCTCGGGCAGGCCTGCGCCCACCAGCGAATGATTCAGCAGCAGATGATGCAGTTCACCGGTCATCACCGTACGAAAATCATGAACCTGCCCGGCATCGGCCTGCACCCATTTGCAGTGGGTGCCGGGCATGACATAGACAGAAGAAGGAGAGAGTGACACTGCGCCCAGCAGTTGCGTTTCTTCGCCGCGCATGACGTTACGGTTGTCATCGCGGGAGACGCAAAGGCCGGGAATAATCCAGATCTTGTCGCCAACAGAGGTGAGTTGCTCACCAATGGCAGAGAAATGCGCTGGAACCGGTAAGTAGGGGGCAATTTTCCAGCCCACATTACTACCTATCATTCCAGCCATCACGACGGGCGTGGCAGCATCGCGCCAGCCGTGGGTCACTTCTGCTAACACCGCCTGCGGGGATTTACCGTTCAGTCTTGTGACCCCTGCTTCGGATTGCCTGCTCTCCAGGCACTCTTCGCCCTGATACAGCCAGGCGCGCAGATTGGTTGATCCCCAGTCAATGGCGATGTAGCGAGATGTCATGTGATTTCCTTCAACCTTTGTGTCGAGCTGGCAATCATGGCCAGTGCCGCCTGCTCTGCCGCATTACCGTCCTGATGCCGTATCGCATCGAACAGTGCTTTATGTTCCTGGAGCGTTTTCGGCATGTTGCCTTCATCACCCATCCAGGTTCGTTCAAATACCGCCCGCTGAAGCGAGCTAATGGCCACGGTCAGTTGCTGTAATACCGGGTTGTGCACCGACTCCAGCACCGCTTCGTGGTAACGAATATCCGCCTCATTGAACGCATCGCGATCCTGGTTATTCGCAATCATGTCGTTCAGTGCTGCCTCAATTTGCGCGAGATCGCTGGAAGTGGCCCTCTCCGCTGCCCAGCGGGCAATTGCAGGTTCCACCAGGTTTCTCACCTCACTCATCGCACTGATGAGTCGCGGGTCATAGTCATGCTCCAGCACCCATTGCAGTACCTCGGTATCGAGGTAATTCCACTGGTTGCGCGGTGTCACAAATGCGCCGCGATAGCGTTTTATCTCGATCAGTCTCTTCGCCATTAACGAGCGAAAGACTTCGCGAATGATGTTGCGCGAGGTTTCAAACTCCTCGCAAAGTTCTGCTTCCGCCGGAAGTGCCGATCCGGGGACATATTTTCCACCGACAATCTGGTGCCCCAGCGTAACGATGATGCGGTCGGTTTTGGTGAGAGTCATGGCGTGCCCTTATTCACAGTGTGTGCATGCCTACTTTACCTCGACCGGTGATATTCGCCTCATCTTTGCAGTACAAACCTGGCGTGCTCTCATTCCGATGGATCATAATGTAGTACAATCAATGATGGTTGTACTACAATTTAGATCGCAAAACGTACTACAGATCACAGAATTGCTCTCGTTACACTTCACTCTGACTTCACGTGCGCCATTTATTCTCCTCATCAATGAAAGGAGGGGATATGCAACATTTTGACGTAGCGATTATTGGTCTGGGGCCTGCGGGCGCGGCGCTGGCCCGGCAGCTGGCAGGTAAGAAAAGCGTGCTCGCACTGGATAAAAAGCAGCAGCGTGGCACGGGCGGGTTTATGAAACCCTGCGGCGGATTGCTTGCACCGGATGCGCAACGTTCGTTTATTCGCATGGGGATTACGATGCCGAAGCATGTGATGGCCGATCCGCAGATTTTTAGCGTACAAACGCTGGATGTGCAGACGGGAGTGGCGCGCAACTACCAGCGCAGCTATCTCAATATCGACAGGCACGCCTTTGATTTATGGATGAAATCGCTGATTCCCGCTTCGGTTACCGTTCATCACGACGCCTTATGCCGCAAAATCTGGCGTGAGAACGGCCTCTGGCATTTGAGCTACGTCGTTGAAGGCGTCACCCGGCACGCCACGGCGACTTATCTTGTTGGCGGTGATGGAGCAAACTCTATGGTGCGACGCCAGTTATACCCAACGCATGAAATCCGCAAATATGTTGCGCTACAGCAGTGGTTTAAGGACACCCATCCGTCGCCGTTTTATTCCTGTGTCTTCGATAATCACACCACCGATTGTTATGCATGGAGCATTTCTAAAGACGGATTTTTCATCTTTGGTGGGGCGTTTGCTATGAAAGAAGGACGTGAACATTTTGAGGCGCTCAAAACTCGCCTCGTACCGTTCGACTTTCGCTTTGGCGAGCCGGTCAAAAACGAAAAATGCACCGTGCTGTGCCCGTCACGCTGGAAAGATTTTGTGTGTGGAAAAGAGAATGCCTTTTTGATTGGCGAGGCGGCAGGATTTATCAGCGCCAGCTCTCTGGAAGGAATCAGCTACGCGCTGGACAGTGCGGAAATTCTGGCTGGCGTTCTGCATCAGGCACCTGAAAACGCCAATGCGGTATATGAGCGAAAAACGCTGGGATTACGCATCAAATTGCTGGGAAAAGTGGTCAAAAACCGTTGTCTGACGACGCCATGGATCCGCAGCGCAATTATGAAAAGCGGGGTAAGCCATATTCGTGTTACCCAGGACGACGTCACCAAGGCAAGGGCGTAATGGCCCTTGCCTGTCGCGAAGATCAGTTCAGCACAAACTTCTCAATGGCGTACGCCACCCCATCTTCGAGGTTCGATTTGGTGACAAAGTTGGCCACCTCTTTAACGGAGGGAATGGCGTTATCCATCGCAACACCCATGCCGGCATACTCGATCATCGCGATGTCGTTTTCCTGATCGCCAATGGTCATTATCTCTTCCGGTTTGATGCCCAGCACGTCAGCCAGTGATTTCACGCCCGTGCCTTTGTTCACGCGCTTATCGAGTATTTCCAGGAAGTATGGCGCGCTTTTCAGCACGGTATATTTCTCTTTTACTTCCGCCGGAATACGCGCGATGGCTTTATCCAGTATCTCCGGTTCGTCGATCATCATGACTTTCAGGAACTGCGTGTTCGGATCCATGTTTTCCGGCTCACTGAACACCAGCGGGATGGTCGCGACATAGGATTCATGCACCGTGTAGTAACTGATGTCGCGGTTAGCGGTGTAGAGCGTGTTGCGGTCAAGCGCATGGAAGTGAGAACCGACTTCGCGGGACAGCTTTTCCAGATACAGGTAATCGTCATAACTCAGCGCTGTTTGCGTCACCGTGCTGCCGTCACTGGCGTTTTGTACCAGTGCGCCGTTATAAGTGATGCAGTAATCCCCATCACGCTCCATATGCAGCTCTTTGACGTAAGCGTGCACCCCGGCATAAGGACGGCCAGTGGTCAGTACCACTTTGACGCCGCGTTCGCGTGCAGCTGCAATAGCGTTTTTAACAGCAGGAGAGATGGTATGGTCGGGTAACAGCAGTGTTCCGTCCATATCGATTGCGATAAGTTTGATAGCCATGAGATCCCCGGAGTAAATAATTCCAGACTCATGCTAACGCGATTTAGCTCAAAAAACAGCAAAAGAGTCGGGGGAAAAGGGGCCAGGATCGCAGCGAGAGATTCCTCTTTTTACCGGCAAAAAAAAGCCCGGAGGCATGATGCCACCGGGCTTTTAATTTTCAGTGCGGATTAGATATCGATATTCGCCGCTTTCAGGGCGTTCTCTTCGATAAAGGCACGGCGCGGTTCAACGGCATCGCCCATCAGCGTGGTGAACAGTTGGTCAGCGGCAATCGCATCCTTAACCGTCACACGCAGCATACGGCGGCTGTCTGGATCCATGGTGGTTTCCCACAGCTGATCCGGGTTCATTTCGCCCAGACCTTTATAACGCTGAATGGAGAGACCACGACGAGACTCTTTCACCAGCCAGTCCAGCGCCTGCTCGAAGCTGGCGACCGGCTGCTTGCGCTCACCACGTTCGATAAAGGCATCGTCTTCAATCAGACCACGCAGTTTCTCGCCCAGCGTGCACAGACGACGATATTCTGCACCGGTCACGAACTCGTGATCCAGCGGGTAATCGGTGTCCACACCGTGAGTACGCACACGGATGATCGGCTCGAACTGCTGCTGTTCCGCGTTTTCGCGAATGTCGAATTTCCACAGGCTGCCGTGCTGTTCGTTCTCGTTCAGCTCAGTTACCAGCGCATTCACCCAGCGGGTCACGGTCTGCTCATTAGCCAGATCGCCTTCGTTCAGCGTCGGCTGATAAACCAGCTCTTTCAACAGCGTGCGCGGGAAGCGACGTTCCATGCGGCCAATCATCTTCTGCGTTGCGTTGTATTCAGAGACCAGACGCTCCAGCGGCTCACCGGCCAGGGCTGGTGCACTGGCGTTGGCGTGCAGAGTCGCACCGTCCAGAGCAATGGAGATCTGGTACTGGTCCATCGCTTCGTCATCTTTGATGTACTGCTCTTGCTTGCCTTTCTTCACTTTGTACAGCGGCGGTTGAGCAATATAGACATGGCCACGCTCAACGATTTCCGGCATCTGACGATAGAAGAAGGTCAGCAGCAGGGTACGGATGTGCGAACCATCGACGTCCGCATCGGTCATGATGATGATGCTGTGGTAACGCAGCTTGTCCGGGTTGTACTCATCGCGCCCGATGCCGCAACCCAGTGCGGTAATCAGGGTGGCAACTTCCTGAGAAGCGAGCATTTTATCAAAGCGCGCTTTCTCAACGTTCAGGATCTTACCTTTCAGCGGCAAAATGGCCTGGTTTTTACGGTTACGCCCCTGCTTCGCAGAGCCGCCCGCTGAGTCCCCTTCCACCAGGTACAGTTCAGAGTGGGCCGGGTCGCGTTCCTGGCAATCAGCCAGTTTGCCTGGCAGGCCAGCCAGATCCAGCGCGCCTTTACGGCGGGTCATTTCACGCGCACGGCGTGCTGCTTCACGGGCACGGGCAGCATCAATGATTTTGCCGACCACGATTTTGGCGTCAGACGGGTTTTCCAGCAGGTATTCGTTCAGCAGTTCGTTCATCTGCTGTTCAACCGCCGATTTCACCTCAGAGGAGACCAGCTTATCTTTGGTCTGAGAGGAGAATTTCGGGTCCGGTACTTTGACCGAAACAACGGCAATCAGGCCTTCACGGGCGTCGTCACCGGTGGCGCTGACTTTGGCTTTTTTGCTGTAGCCTTCTTTGTCCATGTAGGCGTTCAGGGTACGGGTCATTGCCGCACGGAAGCCTGCAAGGTGCGTACCGCCGTCACGCTGCGGAATGTTGTTGGTAAAGCAGTAGATATTTTCCTGGAAACCGTCGTTCCACTGCAACGCCACTTCGACGCCAATGCCGTCTTTTTCAGTGGAGAAGTAGAAGATATTCGGGTGGATCGGCGTTTTGTTCTTGTTGAGGTACTCAACAAACGCCTTGATGCCGCCTTCGTAGTGGAAATGATCTTCTTTACCGTCGCGCTTGTCGCGCAGGCGGATAGAAACGCCGGAGTTCAGGAAGGAGAGCTCGCGCAGGCGCTTAGCCAGGATCTCGTATTCGAATTCAACCACGTTGGTGAAGGTTTCATGGCTTGGCCAGAAACGGACCTGGGTACCCGTCACCTCAGTGTCGCCCGTTACTGCTAACGGAGCCTGCGGCACACCATGAACGTAGGTCTGCTGGTGAACTTTGCCTTCACGGCGAATCAGCAATTCCAGTTTCTGCGACAGGGCGTTTACCACGGAAACGCCTACGCCGTGCAGACCACCGGATACTTTGTAGGAATTATCATCAAATTTACCGCCTGCGTGCAGCACGGTCATGATAACTTCCGCCGCCGACACGCCCTCTTCCGGGTGAATACCGGTTGGGATACCACGGCCATCATCGGTAACGGACACGGAGTTGTCAGCGTGAATCGTTACAACGATATCTTTACAGTGACCTGCGAGCGCTTCGTCGATAGCGTTATCCACAACCTCAAATACCATGTGGTGCAGACCGGTGCCGTCATCCGTATCGCCGATATACATGCCCGGGCGCTTACGTACCGCATCCAGCCCTTTCAGGACTTTGATACTGGAGGAGTCATAAGAATTCGACATCAACGTTTCTCGCTCATTTTGTCTTGGGTTAATCCGTTATTTTACCCTTTTCCACGGTGAACATCTTCGAATTTTTGTCCGACATGTCCAGAACGTGTTCAGCGCTAATGGCACTGACAAAAACCTGCGACTGTGAAGCTTTTAAGCGGCTGGCCAGCAATCCGCGCTTTTCGTCATCAAGTTCTGAGGCAAAATCATCTATCAGGTACAAACACCGTCGTCCACTCTCGCGTGTCAGGAACTCCCCCTGCGCCAGACGTAAGGCGCACATCAGGAGTTTTAGCTGCCCACGAGAAAGCGTGTCTTCAACCGGCGCACCGTCAGCACGAATGCGAAAATCTGCTTTGTGCGGACCGTGCGCGGTGTAGGTCAGCATGCGATCGCGCTCGAAGCCTCTTTCCAGCACTTCCGCGTAATCGGTCTCCTTTTCCCAGCCACGCTGGAAAGAGAAGGTCAGATTGAACTCTGGCAGAAACTGTTTGCAGGTATCTGCCATGTCTGCCGCAATGGCAGCACTGTATTCGGCCCGCCAGCCGCTGATTTGCTCCGCCAGCGGAATAAGCTCTTTATCCCACGGGCGCAGCTGCCCGTAATGACCGACCTGGCGCAGCGCAGCATTGCGTTGCTTGAGCAACCGCTTAAGGTTACTCCAGGCAGTGAAGAAGCCGCTCTCGTTGTGAAAGCAGCCCCAGTCGAGGAACGCTCTTCGGTATTTGGGGCCGCCGTTGAGCAAAGTAAACCCTTCTGGGGTTATCAACTGCATTGGCATCAGCAACGCCAGTTCCGCGACTTTGTGTCCGTCGGTTCCGTCAATGCGTACCGTACTGTCACCGAGCTTGTCTTTCGTCAGACCAATCGACGTCTCACGCTCGTCCCCCAGCAATCGCCCATGAAGAACAAACGAGGCCTGCTCGTGGCGAATCACGCGACCGATCTGCAAGCTGCGAAACGCCCGGCCATGACCGAGCGTATAGATGGCTTCCAGCACGCTGGTTTTACCACTGCCGTTGGCACCCACCAGGAAATTAAAGCCGGGAGATAAGGCGAGATCCGCATTTTCGATGTTGCGGAAGTCTTTGATGAGTAATCGGGTAAGCGACATATTTCAGAGCATCGTCCAGGGGCGTGAGTGTCGCAGCCAGTTCGTCTACCGCCAGCGCGCCGAAAGCGGAGCGTACACGAAGTACGTGAGCATTTCGAGCACTGCCGGGAGGCGAAATGGCAAGTAAACCAGCCCCATTTCAGATACTACAGTCTCATTGGCATGACAACGTAGGCTGCGGATTGCGAAGCCGCATCCTCAATCTGCACGCTCGACACTGAATCGGTCAGCAAAATGCGCACGTTCTCGCATTTCAGCGCATTAAGCACATCCAGGATATAGCTGACGTTAAAACCAATCTCCATTTCGCTGCCAGCGTAAGTGACATCCAGGATCTCTTCAGCTTCTTCCTGCTCAGGGTTGTTCGCCGTGATTTTCAGTTGGTTTTCGCTGACATACAGACGCACGCCACGGAATTTCTCATTTGAGAGAATGGCCGCGCGGGCAAACGCCTGCTTGAGAATATCGCAACCTGCATCGAGGTGCTTGTCCGGGTTTTTCGGCAATACGCGGCGATAATCCGGGAAACGTCCATCAACCAGCTTCGACGTAAAGATGAAGTCGCCGACGTGCGCACGAATATTATTGCTGCCAATCTGCACGCGCAGCGGGTTTTCGCCGCCGTCGAGCATACGCATCAACTCAATGACACCTTTACGCGGCACGATCACCGAATGGTTCGGCAGGCTCACGCCGATAGGCATCGAGCAAACGGCCAGGCGATGGCCGTCCGTCGCGACGGTACGCAGTTCTTCGCCTTCGGTCTCAAACAGCATGCCGTTTAAGTAGTAACGCACATCCTGATGCGCCATCGAAAACTGCGTTGCTTCGATCAGGCGTTTCATGGTCGTCTGAGGAAGCGTAAATTCGACTTCGCTCTGCCAGTCATCCAGATTCGGGAAATCCGCGGCAGGCAAGGTGGAGAGTGAGAAACGGCTGCGTCCTGAACGGACCAGCATACGTTCACCTTCCAGCTGCACGGCGATTTCTGCCCCTTCCGGCAGGCCACGGCAGATATCAAAAAACTTACGCGCCGGTACGGTTGTCGCACCAGGTTCATGCGCTGCCTGTAAGGTTACGCGAGCAACCATTTCCATTTCGAGATCGGTACCGGTCAACGACAGGATACCGTCTGCCACCTGCAACAGCAGATTACCGAGGATTGGCAGCGTAGGACGACCGCCCAGCGGGCCACTGACTTGTTGCAGCGGCTTTAAAAGATGTTCACGTTCAACGGTAAATTTCATAGCGTCACTTTCATCGCATCAGGAAGACAATGTTCTGATTAAATTGGAAAAATCTTCTTTGATATCGTGGCTCTCTTCACGCAGCTGCTCGATCTTACGGCAGGCGTGCAGCACGGTAGTGTGGTCGCGACCACCAAACGCATCACCGATTTCCGGCAAGCTGTGGTTAGTCAGTTCCTTCGCCAGCGCCATCGCCATTTGACGCGGACGAGCCACCGAACGGGAGCGGCGTTTAGACAGCAGGTCCGCCACTTTAATCTTGTAGTACTCCGCCACCGTCTTTTGAATATTGTCGATGGTGACCAGTTTTTCCTGCAGCGCCAGTAAATCACGCAGCGCTTCGCGCACGAAATCAATGGTGATCGCTCGCCCGGTAAAGTTGGCGTTGGCAATCACGCGGTTCAGCGCGCCTTCCAGCTCACGCACGTTAGAGCGCAGACGTTTGGCAATAAAGAACGCCACCTCACCCGGCAGACGGATATCGTTCTCGTCCGCTTTTTTCATCAGGATCGCCACGCGGGTTTCCAGTTCAGGCGGCTCGATCGCCACCGTCAGTCCCCAACCAAAGCGGGATTTCAGACGATCTTCAACACCGTTGATCTCTTTAGGATAACGATCCGATGTCAAAATGATCTGCTGGTTGCCTTCAAGCAGGGCGTTAAAGGTGTGAAAGAACTCTTCCTGAGATCGTTCTTTATTGGCAAAGAATTGAATGTCATCAATAAGCAGCGCGTCGACGGAGCGGTAGTAGCGCTTGAATTCTTCAATGGCGTTGTTCTGCAGGGCTTTTACCATGTCCTGAACAAAGCGCTCGGAGTGCATATAGACAACTTTGGCATTCGGCTTACGCGCAATAATGCCGTTCCCTACCGCGTGTAACAGGTGGGTTTTACCCAGGCCCGTTCCGCCATAGAGGAAAAGTGGGTTGTACGCACCGCCCGGATTATCCGCCACCTGACGGGCCGCCGCGCGGGCCAGCTGGTTCGACTTACCTTCAACGAAGTTATCAAAGGTATGTTTGAGGTTAACGTTAGAGCGGTAAGTAGGTTCCGCCGGTGCAGGGACATTGTCCCAGCCTGGACGTACCGGAGGCGCAACGCGCTGCGGTTGCTGCACGTGATGCGTTTGCACGGGCGCTGCAACATGGGCAGGCTCACGGTGCGACGGCGTGGCAGGCTTGGAACCCACCTCAAAACGCAGTTGTGGCACATCGGTGCCGCAGAAATCATTCAACAGTCCGTTGATGTTATTCAGGTATTTGTCTCTTACCCAATCGAGTACAAAACGGTTTGGCGCATACAAGGCCAGCGTGTTATCGCTCAGTTCCGCCTGCAATGGGCGGATCCACATGCTGAATTCTGTGGCTGGTAACTCATCCTGCAATCGGGCAAGACACTGCTGCCAAAGCGAAAGTGACAC